>OY970342.1:0-4162540 GCA_963717505.1 Candidatus Eiseniibacteriota bacterium | reverse complement strand
CTCGATGTACCACGGGTCGGCGGCCGCCGATCGCGCCGGGGCGGACTTCGAGGCCCAGTTCAGCCGACGGGAAGTCCCGGAATCGGTCGAGGGCTTCGGGCCCGCTGAAGTGACCGCTGCCCTCGGCAAGTCCAGCAAGGCATCGATCGTCGAAGTGGTTGTGGGTAGTGGCCTTGCCCCAAGCAAATCCATGGCGAGGAGGCTCATCGAGCAGGGCGCGGTCAGCTTGGATGGCGACCGAGTGACTTCAGCCGATGCTTCGCCGGATCTGGGCAGCGGCTTCGTGCTGAGGGTGGGAAGGAAGATGAAGCGCTTCATTCCCTGAGCTCGCTCTAACCGGCGGTAATTCTGGAAGTTGGCCGAGCCCTCCTGCCCTTGACACCCTGGGGGCACCCCACTATATTGCCGTGTGCCGCAGGGAACGCCTCTCAGCAGCGCAGCATCCATTGACTTCCACAGTCGACGAGGCTAGATTCCCCGTCCGCCTTTTCTGTCCGGAAGGGCGGAAATTTGTGTCGCTCATTGAAAACTGAATAGCGCACGTGACCCGAGAAAAGCCGGCGAGGTCCCTTCTCGCGTGCTTCATGCACGTGAGGATGGGTTTCAACTTGAATAAAACAGATCCTTGCTGATGGGACTTCGGTTCCAAAGGCATGATCTCCGTTTTTTTACCACGGAGAGTTTGATCCTGGCTCAGAACGAACGCTGGCGGCGTGGATTAGGCATGCAAGTCGAACGCGAAAGTCACCTTCGGGTGGCGAGTAGAGTGGCGAACGGGTGAGTAACACGTGAGGAACTTGCCTTCGACAGGGGGATAACACTCTTAACAGGGTGCTAATACCGCATGAGACCACGGGGCTGCATGGCCCTGAGGTCAAAGGTGGCCTCTATTTATAAGCTACCGGTCGAAGATGGCCTCGCGTCCCATTAGCTAGTTGGCGGTGTAACGGACCACCAAGGCGACGATGGGTAGCTGGTCTGAGAGGATGGTCAGCCACACTGGGACTGAGATACGGCCCAGACTCCTACGGGAGGCAGCAGTCGAGAGGCTTTGGCAATGGGGGAAACCCTGACCAAGCGACGCCGCGTGAAGGATGAAGGCCCTTGGGTTGTAAACTTCTTTTGCTAGGGAAGAAACACGATCAGGTGAATAATCTGGTCGCTTGACGGTACCTGGCGAATAAGCTCCGGCTAACTCCGTGCCAGCAGCCGCGGTAACACGGGGGGAGCAAGCGTTGTTCGGAATCACTGGGCGTAAAGGGCGTGTAGGCGGTTTGGTAAGTGGGACGTGAAATCCCTCGGCTCACCCGAGGACCTGCGTCCCATACTGCCAGGCTCGAGTACGGGAGAGGATGAAGGAATTCCTGGTGTAGCGGTGAAATGCGTAGATATCAGGAGGAACACCGGTGGCGAAGGCGTTCATCTGGCCCGATACTGACGCTGAGGCGCGAAAGCTAGGGGAGCAAACGGGATTAGATACCCCGGTAGTCCTAGCCGTAAACGGTGAGCACTAGGTGTTGGAGGCATTGACCCCTCCAGTGCCGCAGCTAACGCATTAAGTGCTCCGCCTGGGGAGTACGGCCGCAAGGTTGAAACTCAAAGGAATTGACGGGGGCCCGCACAAGCGGTGGAGCATGTGGTTTAATTCGACGCAACGCGAAGAACCTTACCCAGACTTGACATGCATTGGACAGGTGTGGAAACACACCTTCCCTTCGGGGCCGATGCACAGGTGCTGCATGGCTGTCGTCAGCTCGTGTCGTGAGATGTTGGGTTAAGTCCCGCAACGAGCGCAACCCTTGTCCCTAGTTGCTAACGGATAATGCTGAGCACTCTAGGGAGACTGCCGGTGATAAACCGGAGGAAGGTGGGGATGACGTCAAGTCCTCATGGCCCTTACGTCTGGGGCTACACACGTGCTACAATGGCCGGTACAAAGGGTTCCGATACCGCAAGGTGGAGGCAATCTCAAAAAACCGGTCTCAGTTCGGATTGCAGTCTGCAACTCGACTGCATGAAGTCGGAATCGCTAGTAATCGCTGATCAGCAGGCAGCGGTGAATACGTTCCCGGGCCTTGTACACACCGCCCGTCAAGCCACGAAAGTCGGTAGCACCCGAAGTCGTCGCGCCAACCGTAAGGAGGCAGACGCCTAAGGTGAGGCCGGTGATTGGGGCTAAGTCGTAACAAGGTAGCCGTACCGGAAGGTGCGGCTGGATCACCTCCTTTCTAGGGAGAACCGATCTTCGACTTCGGTCGAGGATCTATCCCAGGTCAAACCTCCCGGATCTTTTCCGGGCCGTGCGCTATTCATCTCTCTTTTGGAGCTTGGGGCTGGGATACCGAGCCTGGTCGGCATGTCCGGCCGGGCTCGAATCGTCCCTCCGGTGCACGCCCAGGCTCGGTTCCCTTGGGACCACGGGGGAGGGCTTTTGGACGAGCTCCACTCACGACACGGCCCGAACCTCTCGAGGCATGGGCCTGTAGCTCAGTTGGTTAGAGCGCACGCCTGATAAGCGTGAGGTGGGTGGTTCGAGTCCACCCAGGCCCACCATGCTCCCGGCGGCGGTAGAATTCGCCGCATCGGTTTCCTGGGGATATAGCTCAACTGGGAGAGCGCCGGCTTTGCAAGCCGGAGGCTGCGGGTTCGAGCCCCGCTATCTCCACCAATGTCCCGAAGAGAGACTTCTGCTCTCGCACTGCGAACGAGCGGAAGCATAGATCTTCATGGGCGCCTCGGGCGCCCGCTGCGGACTCGTTCCGCAGGATGCTCTTTGACAATCGAATACGAGACGCTGGGTAGACGCTGAGTTATCAGCGCCTTAGTTTGATATTTATCCGGTCAAGCTACTAAGGGCGCATGGTGGATGCCTTGGCACGAGGAGGCGACGAAGGACGCGGTAAGCTGCGATAAGCCCCGGTGAGCTGCAAACAAGCTTCGACCCGGGGGTGTCCGAATGGGGGAACCCGGCGGGAGTCATGTCCCGTCATCGCCCGCTGAATCCATAGGCGGAGCGAAGCGAACGGAGGGAAGTGAGACATCTCAGTACCTCCAGGAGAAGAAAGAAATCTCGATTCCCCAAGTAGCGGCGAGCGAAAGGGGAACAGCCTAAACCCGAGCACGCTTGCGTGCGGAGGTGTCGTGGGATTCATTCGGCGTAGAGCCGGAGAGTTACCAACCAACACGCTAGCCGAATTGTCTGGGAAGTCAGGCCAAAGAAGGTGATAGCCCTGTAGGCGAAAGTGCGTTGGCTCTCTTAATGAACTCCCAAGTACCGCAGGACACGTGAAATCCGGCGGGAATCTGCGAGGACCATCTCGTAAGGCTAAATACTCCCTCGTGACCGATAGTGAACCAGTACCGTGAGGGAAAGGTGAAAAGGACTCCAGGTGGAGAGTGAAATAGAACCTGAAACCATGTGCCTACAAGCGGTCGGAGGCCTAATGCGGAGCTTGCTCCGCAAGCGGCTGACGGCGTGCCTTTTGCATAATGATCCGGCGAGTTACTCGTCTGCAGCAAGGTTAAGCGTTTAAGACGCGGAGCCGTAGCGAAAGCGAGTCCGAAATGGGCGACCAGTTGCAGGCGGTAGACCCGAAGCGTGTGTGATCTACCCATGGCCAGGATGAAGCGGATGTCACAGTCCGTGGAGGTCCGAACCGGTTAACGTTGAAAAGTTCTCGGATGAGCCGTGGGTAGGGGTGAAAGGCCAATCAAACCACGTGATAGCTGGTTCTCCCCGAAATATGTTTAGCCATAGCCTCGCGTAAATGTGTCGCGGAGGTAGAGCACTGATTGGGCTAGGGTCCCCACCAGGATACCAAACCCATTCAAACTCCGAATGCCGTTGACATCTATCGCGGGAGTCAGCCTACGAGGGATAAGCTTCGTAGACGAGAGGGGAACAACCCAGATCAGCAGCTAAGGTCCCAGAGTGCGGGCTAAGTGCGTAAGGATGTGGGATCGCTTAGACAGCCAGGATGTTGGCTTAGAAGCAGCCACCATTTAAAGAGTGCGTAATAGCTCACTGGTCAAGGGGTTCCGCGCCGATAATGTGCGGGACTGAAGTCCGCCACCGAAGCTCTGAATTCGACGAAAGTCGTCTGGTAGGGGAGCGTTCTGCATTAGGGTGAAGCTCAACCGACAAGGTTGGGTGGACGAAGCAGAAGTGATTATGCCGGAACGAGTAGCGAGAAAACGGGCGAGAAACCCGTTCACCGAAAACCTAAGGTTTCCTGAGGAAGGTTAATCCGCTCAGGGTTAGTCGGACCCTTAGGCGAGGCCGAAAGGCGTAGCCGATGGAAAGCAGGTCAATATTCCTGCACCGCTGAAAGGGCGACCAAGACGCGAAGGGGTGACGCAGAAGTGACCGATCAGCCGGCGATTGGAAGTGCCGGTCCAAGCTCGTAGGAGGATCCGCCAGGCAAATCCGGTGGGTCATTAACTCCGAGAGGTGATGGGGAAACGAGCCGAAAGGCGAGCCAACTGATCCTAAACATGCTGCCGAGAAAAGCCTCGTAGCGAGTCCTTTTGGCGACCGTACCGGAAACCGACACAGGTAGGTGGGGTGAGTATCCTAAGGTGCTCGAGTGAGTCTTGCAGAAGGAACTAGGCAAAATAGCCCCGTAACTTCGGAAGAAGGGGTGCCTGATGTGCGAAGGGACTTGCTCCCGTAAACACATCGGGCCGCAGTGAATGGAGTCAAGCGACTGTTTACCAAAAACACATCTCTCTGCTAAGCCGATGAGGCGACGTATAGGGAGTGACACCTGCCCGGTGCCGGAAGGTTAAAGAGAGGGGTTAGCCGCAAGGCAAAGCTCTGAACTGAAGCCCCGGTAAACGGCGGCCGTAACTATAGAAGTGGACCACTGTAGTTATAAAATCTGGCTATATGCTGGGAACCCCGGTGGATCTGCCGCTACTCGCCACGATGTGGGTGGCAGTGACAATGCGACAGTGCGGGAAATCAGCAGGAAAGGCTCGACTGCATCAGCACGGCAGTCGGGAATCCTCAGAGACTACACGCCAGACGCGACTCAATTCGTCGCGATGATATAGTCCGGTCTTCATGGCGACATGAAGAGTGCGGCAGAAATGTCCGCGCCCCCGAGCCTGGTTGGTCGGGCGTAACATCAAACGAACGGTCCTAAGGTAGCGAAATTCCTTGTCGGGTAATGAAAGTTGCCCGGAGCGGGAGCAATCCCGTCTCATTCAACCGGCTCAAATCGGTGAAGCCCTCACGGCGGTGCAGGCCGCCACGGGTAATACCGAGGGTAAGATCATGAATGCTCATGATCCCCGTAACGACTCAGGGGTGAGATCCCTGGATGGAGCAGCAGCGCTCCATAAGACGCCGGCCCTGATCCCCCGATGCGATCTGCCGTCTTACATCTCCGGATATGTCGATGGAGAAGGTTGTTTCTGCGTGTCCTTTCAGCCGAGCAGTCGTCATCGCTTTGGTTGGGAGGTGCGACCGAGTTTCTCGGTCAGTCAGAACGCAGGCCGTTCCGAACTCCTCTTCACAATCCAAGAGAACTGGCGGTGTGGAAGCATCAGGCCCGATCGCTCTGATCGGACGATCAAGTACGAAGTCCGCCGGGTTGCAGACCTGGTGGATCGAGTTCTTCCCCACTTCAGAATGTACCCACTTCAATCGTCAAAGCAGGCAGACGTCGTTCGATTCGAACGAATTTGTCTGATGATGGCGAAGGGTGATCACCTGAAGCGGCAAGGATTCGTCGATATCGTCCGAATTGCGATGGAGATGAATCCATCCGGGAAGCGAAAGTATCGAGAAAGCGAGATTCTCAGCTCGCTTTGATCAGGTGAACGTATAGTCTGCGCCGCAGGAAACTGCGGAACTACGTGAAGTTCCGACCTGCACGAATGGTGTAACGACTTGACTGCTGTCTCCTGCAAGAGCTCGGCGAAACTGTAGCAGCGGTGAAGATGCCGCTTACCCGCGACTGGACAGAAAGACCCCGTGCACCTTTACTGTAACCTGATATTGGGTCTTGATCTTTCATGTGTAGGATAGGTGGGAGGCTTTGAAGCGGGGGCGCTAGCCCTCGTGGAGCCAACCTTGAAATACCACCCTTGAAATATCGGGATTCTAACCCCGAGCCGTTCAACCGGCCGTGGAACAGTGTCAGGCGGGCAGTTTAACTGGGGCGGTTGCCTCCTAAAAAGTAACGGAGGCGCCCAAAGGTTCCCTCAGCGCGGTCGGTAATCGCGCGTGGAGTGCAATGGCACAAGGGAGCTTAACTGCGAGACCTACAAGTCGAGCAGATGCGAAAGCAGGGCATAGTGATCCGGTGGCTCTGCATGGAAAGGCCATCGCTTAACGGATAAAAGGTACGCCGGGGATAACAGGCTGATCCCTCCCGAGAGTTCACATCGACGGAGGGGTTTGGCACCTCGATGTCGGCTCATCGCATCCTGGGGCTGGAGAAGGTCCCAAGGGTTGGGCTGTTCGCCCATTAAAGCGGTACGTGAGCTGGGTTCAGAACGTCGTGAGACAGTTCGGTCCCTATCCATCGTGGGCGAAGGATCCTTGCGGGGAGTTGCTCCTAGTACGAGAGGACCGGAGCGAACGAACCTCTAGTGTACCGGTTGTTCTGCCAAGGGCATTGCCGGGTAGCTATGTTCGGACGTGATAAGCGCTGAAAGCCTCTAAGCGCGAAACACACCTCAAGATTAGGGATCCCGTGGCGTATGCCACCTGAAGGCTCGTCGGAGACTACGACGTCGATAGGCGGGAGGTGTAAGGTCCGTAAGGACTTCAGCCGACCCGTACTAATAAGCCGTGCGGCTTGGCCGGTATAAATTTCAAACATTGGCGCTTCGCTCGTGTCTGCCCTCGTCTCGTTCGATTGTCATAAAAAATTGGGGTGGTCTTGGCGGAGGGGAAACACCTCTTCCCATTCCGAACAGAGAAGTTAAGCCCTCCAGCTCCGATGGTACTGCCCGGGAAACCGGGTGGGAGAGTAGGACGCCGCCCCTTAAATTCTTCGGGCCCCGCGGTTCGCCGCGGGGCCCTTTTTCTTTGCACCCAATTGGGGGTCACGTGGGGAGCTGCGAGGCCTACTTCGCCCCGGGGATCCTGAACATTGCGCCGGCGCTCAACGCAAAGTACGGCAAGCCATCCTCCAGGACCATGTAGTTGTAATCGGCCTCGCAACCGATGCCCCACGTCGCGCTCGGCCACCAGGTGGCACCGGCGCCAATCTTGCCGCTGACCGCCCTCCGCCCCGAATCCCGGTTGTAGGTCTCGACAGGTGTGCCTGGGTACGAGTAGGTAACCGTTTCCTTCTCTCTGAATTCGGTACTGCCTGCTCCAAGGATGCCGAACGGCTTGATATTTCCGCCGACCGGAAATATGTACCTGGCGTGGGCACCGAACTGGGTGGTCGAGTACTTGTGCTCGTCCACAGTGACGATGCTGCCTGACGGGCCTACATTTGCGTGGTTGTTTCCAGTCATGCTGAAGTTGGCGCCCAACGTCCACATCTCGCCCAACAGGTAGTCCGCCGAGATGCTGAAGATGGAGCCGGTCTCGGCATGTTGTGAGTCGAAGAAGTCTCCGGTCGGGATCGAAGCGCCGCCCTGAACGCCGAATTGCCAGCCCGCGGAAAACGCGGCGGTCGGCATCGCCACGAATGATGCAGCCAACAGCGCAGCACGTATCGCGTCGCGCATGGGTTGCCTCCCTGAGTCGGTAGGTTCGATGCCTCGTGAGGCCCGGTACTCACTCAGGGGGCGGCCCTTTGCTGGCGGGATGGCGGGACGCTAGTCGGACGCTGCCGGTGGGTCAACGGCCTGCCGCCTCGATGAGCGCCGGCCGGGACGGGCCACCGGGCTGGATCATTACGTACCGGCGGGAGCAGAATGTCGTCCTGCCACCCGCGGAGCGGGTTTTCCCCCAGGATCCCAAGGCCTTGTCGGAGTATGGGTTGGCTCGCGAATCCTGCCGGCCCCCAGCCCGGCACGTGGCCTGCAACTGGTGACCGGTGCCATGAGGTTCAAAGTCCTGAATAGGCTCCTCGCCCACCTGGGTTTGCTGCTCGCCTTCGCCTCTCCTGCGCTCGCGCAGGTCACGGGGCCCAGCCGCGAGCGGGTCCAGTCCGAACTCGAACTCACCGACCGCCGCATCGAGTTCGCCCAGTCGATCATGAGAACCGACGGCAGTCCGCTCGCGACTTCGGAGCTGAGCGCCGCCGAGGACCTGCAGCGTCGGGCACGCGTCGCCTTCGGCGCCGGTGACCTGGTGCTCGCCGCCCGCCTGACGCTGGACGCCCGGCGTCGCGCAGACCGCGCCATCGCACTGCTCCGCAATCTGCCGGATCCGGATCGCGTGCAGATCCAGCTCGAACGCACGCAGGAGCTGTTGCAGCGCACGCGCGAACGGATCGAGGAGTGCAACCTGGATCGCGCGCGTTCCCTGGTGACTGCAGCCACGGAAATGCAGCGGCGCGCCGAGGAGGCCGCGCGTGCGAGCCGGTATCTCGCCGCTCTGCAGCTGACGATCAGCGCCCGCGAGCGCGCGCACCGCGCTCTGCGCTTGTGCCGCATGGAGGAGAACCTCGAGGAGACGGCGGGCCGGGCCCTGCAACGCACCGAGGCGTTCCTCGATCGGGTTTCGGAAGCGGTTTCCGGCTCGACCAACGACGCCGCGCGCGAATCGCTCGCTCGCGCCCGGGAGCTGCAGATCCGGGCGACCCGCGAGTTCCGCGACGGCCACCACGAAGCCAGCCTGCGCCAGACGCAATCGGCCCGCGCGTTCGCCTATCGGGCCGCGCGACTGGCCGGCGTCGGCAGCTTCTGACCCCAACCCCGACCGGGCACCCTGGAGCCCGTGACGAAAACACGCCGCACCGCGACTCCCGCCGTTCGCCGGCCGGATCGACTCCGCTCGGTCCGCGTCCTGGGCATCGCGCTGTCCGCGACGCTGTGCGCGGGCGCCTCCGAGGCCGCTGAAGCCGAGCCCGGGTTCACGACCCCGCGCGACACCTCGATCGTGCGACTCGAGGCCGGGGTTCGGTCCGATTGGACCAACGAGCTCTTCTACGAGGATTCGTTCACCGACACGACGTTCCTGCCGCCTCAGCGCGTGACGACTCCCGAGTCGCGCTACGCCGCGGTCATGACCTCGTACTTCGAGGGCGCCAGGGATGGACGCACGCGCTATCGTCTTCAGAGTGAGCTCAATCTGGGCAACAAGCTTCAGCGAGCGATCCTGGGGGGCAGTGCGCTCGCCATGCACGGGGCCTGGGACCTGACACTCGCGCCCTGGGCCGAGTACGAGCGCGATCGGACGTTCGGCCGCGACATGCGACGCGGGCTTGCGAGTGCCATGCTCCGTCTTCGCCGGGGTGGCGCATGGGACGAGCAGCGTCTGGAGCTGGGCGGGGGCGGCGAGCTGGCCCGCTCGAGCGGCATCGGGTCCGAGTACGTCCTCGATCGCAACCTGCTGCGCGCCTGGGCGGGCTTCGAGCACGCGCCGATGTTCGGCACCGAGGCACGGGTCCGATACGACTTCACGGTGCGCCAATTCCCCGACTCGCTGACCCGCGACCACGACGAGCATGCGCTCTCGCTGCACGCGCGGCGTGAGCTGGGCCTGGGGCACAGCCTCGCGGTCGACGGCAACGCCGTGCGCCGGGTCGGCAATCAGCCGGTCCCTGACAGTCGCGATCGCTTCTTCCGGGCGGACGCGAGCGCCGACTGGGAGTGGCGCTGGTTCACCCGCGTGGCACTCGTGACCTCCGGACAGGCGGAAGCCATGCGCTACGACGATCCCGACAGCGTCGCGTTCTTCGACTACCAGCTGGTGCGCGCCCGCCTGGCGCCGCGCTACGAACTCGAGCGGCTGCGTGTCAGCTTCGGCCCGCGCGGCGAGATCCTCGATGCGCCCTGGAATCCGAGCGAGTCCTATCGCGAGCTGGCGGCGGCCATCGACCTCGACGTGCTCGCCGGCGGCGCCTGGTGGTCGCTCGCGCCCGCCATCGGCTGGCGGGAATACGACGAAGTCGAGTTCTCGCTGCATTCTCCCTATCGTTTCTACGATCTTTCGCTCTACGGGGACCACCCGATCGGGTCGGAAGTCCGCTTGCGGGTACTGGCCTCCGGGCGCATCGAGGAACACGCCCGATCGGCCGATGACGCGCGTAGCCTTTACTTGTCGGTCGACGTGCGTAGACTCTTCTGACCGCGGCCCCGTCGGCGCCCTCGCCGGTCGTCTAGAATCGCGGTTCCCTTGCCTGGAGGTTTCATGTCGAGTCGCCGGGGCGTCTGGATCTTCCTGCTCCTGTTCACGCTGCTGGGCACCGTGGTCCTGTTTGCGGCGTGGAGCCTGCGCGGGCCGTCGCAGACGTCGGCCAGCGATGTCGTGCTGGTCTACGAGGTGCCGATGCTGATCGAGGAGTGCGAGGCCCCCTCGCGAGGTTTGATGGCGGCGTGGTCCGGATCGCGCGGCCCTTACCTCGGCGACGTCCTGACGACCATCGACCGTGCGGCTCGCGACGAAAGGGTCCGGGGGCTGGCGCTCGAGATCGACCTGCTCGACTGGGGCTGGGCCAAGGCCAGCGAGCTGCGCGACGCGCTGCAGGCGTTCCGCGCCACCGGCAAGCCGGTGATCGCGCAGCTCATGGGGGGCGGGGACCTCGAATACTACGTGGCCTCCGCGGCCGACATCGTCACGCTGCCGCCGCAGGCCCGGCTTCACGTGGATGGACTGAGCGCCTCGTCGATGTTCCTCGGCGGCGCTCTCGACAAGCTCGATGTGCGTGCCAATTTCGTGCGCGCCGGCGTCTACAAGTCGGCGCCGGAGGAGTACACGCGAACCGACCTGTCGCCGGCGGCGCGCGAGGCGCTCGAGCGCATTCTCGACGACCTCTACGGAATCCTGATCGACACGCTCGCGACGGCGCGCGATCTCGAACGTGACGACATGGTGACGCTGCTAAACGCGGGCCCTTTCACCGCCCAGGAAGCATGGGAGTCGGGCCTGGTGGACACGCTGATGCACCGGGCCGACTTCGATTCGCTGGTCGCGACCAGCATTGGTGAAGACGTCGAAACCATGGATTTCGAGGACTACTCGAGTTCCAAGAAAGCGCGCCGCACCGGCGATCGGATCGCCGTCATTCACGCCAGCGGGACGATCCTCCCCGGAACCAGTCGCGATACGCCGGGGGAGCGCATCCTGGGCTCCGAGACGCTGGTCGAGACCCTGAGCGAAGCGCGCACCCGAGACGCGATCAAGGCCGTGGTCCTGCGCATCGACAGCCCGGGCGGGGTCATGCAATCGGCCGACGACATCTGGCGCGAGGCGCGGCGCCTGGGCGACGAGAAGCCGCTGATCGTGAGCATGTCCGACGTCGCGGCCTCGGGCGGCTACTACATTGCCGCTCCGGCGCGCCTGATCGTGGCTCAGCCGTCGACCATCACCGGCTCGATCGGCGTCTACGTCGGCAAGTTCAACATCTCAGGGTTGATGAACAAGCTGGGGATCAACATCGAGACGGTATCGCGCGGTGCCCACGCCGGGATGCTGTCGCCCTATCGTGACTTCACCGCCGAAGAGCGCGAATGGCTCCAGGGCGAGACCGACGAGCTGTATCGCACGTTCCTCGATCGGGTCGCCGAGGGCCGGGGGATGGACGTGCCCCAGGTCGACGCGGTGGCGCAGGGTCGTGTGTGGACCGGTGTCGCGGCCCACGAGCTGGGCCTGGTCGACACGCTGGGCGGCCTGCCGCTCGCGATCGCGCTGGCCCGGGAAGCCGCGCAGCTCGGCGACGACAGTGCCATTGAAGTGCTGCCCCACGTCGAGCACCCGTGGTATCAGCGTTTCTTCGACAGCCTGTTCAGCGAAGAAGTGAGGGAGGAACCGCCCACCGACCTGACGCAGATCGCGGGCAGCGCCGTGCTCCGGGCGTGGCTGACGGTCTCTCGCCTGCACGATGCGCGGGCGTTGGCGCTCATGCCCTGGTCGATCCAGATCCGTTAGTCGCCGGCTTCGCCGAGCGGGCAGCACTCGATGGCTTCGGCGATCCTCGCGGCAACCGGCGCCTACTTGCCCTTGGCGCTGGCCTTCGCGGCCGGGGGTGTTGCGCTGAACGTCCGGATGTAGGCGATCAGATTCTCGATGTCGGCGGTCTTCACGCCCTGCGTCTTCCAGGAGACCATGCCCGATTTCGGCCGCCCGTTGGTGATGCACTCGCGCAGGTAGTCGTCGTCGTGAGTGGAGTCGGCCATGCGGCTCGAGTCGCGCCAGTCGGGGGTGGCGACGGTCGTCACCTTGACGCCGCCGCTGCCGTCGGCCTTGTGGCAGGCGACGCACTTGACCGCGAAGATCTTCTTGCCTTTGGCGGGATCGCCGGTCGATCGGCCGAGCTTCTCGGGATCCGCGGTCCCCGCTGCGGACATCATCCCCAGAGCAACCAGAACGGAGACGAGCGGCAGGACCAACATCCGTGCACGGTGGTGTCGTCCAATGCGGTGCATGCTTGGTTCCCCTGGCGTCGCCGGCAGACCAAGGGGATGGACCCGGCAGGCAGAAGTAGACGACCACGATAGAGACCCCGGGCGCATGTGGTCAACCTTGACCGGTGTTTCGCGCGGGTGATAGCGTTCGCAGTTGCTTGGGTTTAGGGACGCTCTCTTCGACTTCGACCGTCCCCGCGCCGGCCGCGACAGCGCACCGGTTTCGCCCGCCTATCGACGCCCATTTGCTTCCGATCCCCGTGGGGAGGTGTCTCTTGAAGGAATTCGCCACCGCCCAGATCCGCAACGTCGCCCTGGTCGCCCACCACGGAGTGGGCAAGACCACCCTGGCCGAAGCCATGTTGTTCCTCGCCAAGGCGACGACCCGTCTCGGGCGCATCGCCGACGGCACCACGCTGCTCGATCATGCGCCGGATGAAGTGCAGCGCCAGATCACGATCAACCTCGGCCTCGCCCAGTTCGAGTGGGCGAACCACAAGATCAACCTGCTCGACACGCCCGGCTACGCCGACTTCGTCGGCGACGTCCACAGCGCGTTGCGGGTCGCGGACGCCGCGATTCTCGTGCTGCGGGCCAATGCCGGGGTCGAGGTCGGGACCGAGGTGGTGTGGGAGATCATGCGCAAGAACCGCACGCCGACCTTGCTGGTGGTCAACATGATGGACAAGGAGCACGCCGACTTCCGTTCGGCGGTGCGCTCGGTCCACACCCGGCTCGGGGTCAACGCGGTGGCGACCCAGCTGCCGATCGGCGAGGCCGAGACGTTCCACGGCATCGTCGACCTGATCGAGAACAAGGCCTACACCTTCACCGGCAAGGGCATGGACGAGAAGAGCCAGGAAGTGCCGATCCCGGCCGACATGGTGGACGAGGCCGCCGAGGCTCGCGCCAAGCTGCTCGAAGAAGCGGCGACCGGGGACGAGCACCTGATGGAGAAGTTCCTCTCGAGCGGCGAGCTGACCGTCGAGGAGATCCGCAAGGGCCTGTGCGAGCGCGTGGTCCAGGGGGACCTGGTGCCGGCGTTCTGCTGCTCGGCTTATAACAACCAAGGCGTCAAAGAAGTGCTCGACGAGGTGGTCGACGTGCTGCCCTCGCCGCTCGACGTCAAGCCCTCGACGGGCACCGTCGAAGGCAAGGGCGAGGTCACCCTCAAGCCCGTGGCCACGGAGCCCGCGGCCGCGCTGGTCTTCAAGACCCTCTCCGAGCAGCACCTCGGCGACCTGTCCTTGGTGCGCCTCTACTCGGGCCGCGTCGAGCACGGCATGGAGTTGCTGAACACCATCCGCAACAAGAGTGAACGACTCGGCACCCTCTATCACCTGGTCGGCAAGGAGCGCTCGGACTGCAAGAGCGCATCGGCCGGTGACATCGTCGCCGCCGTCAAACTACGCGAGACCCACACCGGCGACACCCTCGCCGACAAGTCCCGTCCCGTGAAGCTCGCGCCGCCGGCCTTCCCGCATCCGGTGACCGCCGAGGCCGTGCGTGCCAAGACCAAGGGTGACGAAGAGAAGATGGCCCAGGGACTCTCGCGCCTTCACGAGGAGGATCCGACGTTCCGGCGCCACTTCGAGTCGAGTACGCGCGAAACGCTGGTTCAGGGCATGGGCGACCTCCAGATCGAGGTCATGGTCGACCGGCTCAAGAAGCGCTTCGGCGTCGAGGTCGTGCTGTCCAAGCCGCACGTGCCGTACCGCGAGACCGTCAAAGCCAAGGCGCAGGGCGAATACCGGCACAAGAAACAGACCGGCGGTCGCGGCCAGTTCGGTGAGGTCCATCTGCGCCTCGAGCCGATGCCGCGCGGCGGCCAGTTCGAGTTCGTCGACGAGGTCAAGGGCGGCGTCGTGCCCAACCAGTACATTCCGGCGGTCGAGAAGGGCGTGGTCGCCGCGATGGAGCGGGGCCCGCTCGCCGGCTGCCCGGTGGTCGACGTGCGCACCGCGCTGTTCTTCGGCAAGCACCACGACGTCGACTCGTCGGAAATGGCGTTCAAGATCGCGGCCGAGTCTTGTTTCCATCAGGTGATGCTCGAGGCGCGCCCGGTCTTGCTCGAACCGATCGACGAGATCGAGGTGCGGGTGCCCGAAGAGTTCCTAGGCGACGTGATGGGCGATCTTTCGTCGCGCCGCGGGCGCATTCAGGGCACCGAATCCGACGGTCACTACCAGGTGATTCGCGCGATCGTTCCGCAAGCCGAGACCTACAAGTACTCGACCCATCTGCGCTCGATCACGCAGGGGCGCGGCGCTCACTCGGCCCGGTTCGTCCAGTACGAAGAGGTGCCGCGCGAAATGGCGGATAAGGTGATCGCGGCGGCCAAGGCAGAGCGGGAGGCGGGGGCGCACGCGTAAGTGCCTGGCGGGAGCCAGGCGCACGAGGAGCCCGCGCGGGAGTCGGACATGTCCGGTCATTCCAAATGGGCGACGATCAAGCGTAAGAAGGCGGCCACCGACCAGGCGCGGGGTCAACAGTTCTCGAGGGCGATCAAGGAGATCACGATCGCCGCGCGGCACGGCGGCGGTGATCTGGATTCCAACGCCCGCCTGAGGACCGCGATCGCGGCCGCCAAGGCCGTGAACATGCCGGCGGCGAACATCGACCGTGCGATCAAGCGCGGCACCGGCGAGATCGAAGGCGCCCACTACGAGGAAGCCCATTACGAGGGCTACGCTCCGGGCGGCGTCGCGGTGCTGGTCGAGGTCGCCACCGACAACCGCAACCGAACCGCCGGCGAGATCCGCCATATGTTCACGAAGTACCACGGCGCTCTGGCCGAGGCCGGTGCCGTGTCCTACCTGTTCAAGACTCGAGGCGTGATCCTGGTCGATTTCGCGGTGATCACCGAAGACGCGTTGATCGAGATCGTGCTCGAGGCCGGCGGCGAGGATGTCGTGGAAGGCGCCGGAGTCCACGAGGTCTACGTCGAGCCCGCGCGCCTCGAGTCGGTGCGCGAGGTCCTGGCCGCGAAGAAGATCCCGATCCAGAGTGCCGAGGTCACGAAGATCCCGTCGGTTACGGTCGACCTCCCGATTGGGAGCGCCGAGTCCGTCCTCCGTCTGGTCGAAGCGCTCGAGGAGCACGACGACGTGCAGAGGGTCTACGCCAACCTGAACGTGCCCGACGAACTCCTGGCGCGCGCGGCCCACTGATCATGCGCATCTTGGGGCTCGACCCGGGGAGCCGGAGAACCGGCTATGGCGTGGTCGAGCAGCAGGGGAGCAGGCTCGTCGCCCTGGCCCAGGGGCACGTCCAGGCCCCGGCGCGCGAGGACTTGCCGAAGCGCCTTCACGCGATCTGCGTTCGAATCGGCGAGATCATTGCCGAGTACCGGCCGGACGTGGTCGCGGTCGAGGAGGCGTTCTACCACGAGAGCGTTCGCTCGACCCTGGTGCTCGGGCACGTGCGTGGGGCGCTGCTGGTCCAAGCCATCGAGCGCGGACTCGACGTGGTCGAGTACAGTCCCCGGACGATCAAGCTGGCGGTGGCCGGCACCGGGGCGGCCTCCAAGCAGCAGGTCGAGTTCATGGTCCGCCGTCTGCTCGGGCTGCGAGGCGCCCTTTCGTCCGACGCCGCCGACGGACTCGCGGTCGCGATCTGCCACTGGAATCGCGCCGGACGCACCCACACGCGCCAGGCGGCCGCGGCCGCGGCCAAGGGCCTTGCGGCGTTGCTCGCGCGCCGCGGGGTGCGACAGGCGTAACTCGAGCGCGAGCCGGGAGGGACAGGGATGAACCTCGAGCACTCGGGTCCTCGGGCCCGGCAGGGAGGCCACCGATGATCGCATCGCTGCGCGGCACGTTGATCGACGTCGGCGCCGGCACCTGCGTGATCGAGGCCGGCGGCGTGGGCTACGCGCTCCACCTTTCCACGCACGCGGTCGCGGCGCTGCCGCCGCGCGGCCAGGAAGTGTTCCTGCGCACGCGCCAGGTGGTGCGCGAGGACGCACATCTATTGTTCGGCTTCGCCGACGCCGAGGAGTTGAAGCTCTTCGACCTGATGACCAGCGTCAGCGGGGTGGGGCCCAAGCTGGCGCTCGCGGTGCTCTCGGGACTGCGCCCGGCGGCGCTCGCGCGCGCGATTCGCGAAGAGCACGTCGGCGTGCTGGTCGCGATCCCGGGCATCGGACGCAAGACCGCGGAGCGGCTCGTGGTCGAGCTGCGCGACAAGCTCGAAGGTCTCCCGCTGGCGCCGGCGGCGGTACCCGCGCCGAAGGCGTCGGGGCCACGCGGAGTGTTGCCGCGCTCGGAGCGATTCGACGATGCGGTCGCCGCTCTGGTGCGACTCGGGTACACTGCGCCTCAGGCGCAGGAGGTCGTACGTCAGGTGGGTGCCGGGCTCGACGAGGCCTCGGCCGAGGATCTGGTGCGGCGCTCGCTGGCGCAGCTCGGCAAGGCGGCCGCTACTCGCTAGGGAAGGCCATGAAAAACGCCCCCGGCAAGACATCTCGCTCCGATCATCCGGCGCGGCTCGCCGATCCGGAGCCGTTCGGCGAAGACCTCCAGGAAGAGCCGAAGCTTCGGCCTTCACGGCTCGACGACTTCGTCGGCCAGCCGGCGCTCAAGGAGCAGCTGCGCATCTTCCTCGAAGCCGCGCGCCGCCGCGGCGACGCCTTGGACCACGTGCTGTTCCACGGCCCGCCCGGGCTCGGCAAGACCACGCTGGCTTCGATCCTGGCCGCCGAGCTGGGTGTGGAGATCACGCACACCTCGGGGCCGGTGGTCGAGAAGGCGGGGGATCTCGCGGGGCTGCTCACCAACCTCGGCCCGCGCGGCATTTTGTTCGTGGACGAGATCCACCGCATGAGCCCGGTGGTCGAGGAATACCTCTATCCCGCACTGGAGGACTTCACGCTCGACATTCTGCTCGACCGCGGCCCCAATGCCCGATCGCTCAAGATCCCGCTCGAGCGCTTCACGCTGGTCGGCGCCACGACGCGCTCCGGGCTCCTGTCCTCGCCACTCCGGTCACGCTTCGGCGTCACCCTGCGGCTCGACTACTACGCCGCCGAGGACCTGGCCAGGATCGTCCACCGTTCGGCGGGGATCCTCGGCGTGGCGATCGACTCCGACGCGGCGGTCGAGATCGCCCGGCGCGCGCGCGGCACCCCGCGCGTGGCGAACCGTCTGCTGCGCCGGGTGCGCGACTTCGCGCAGATCAAGGCCGACGGCGTGGTGACGCTGCCGGTCACCCGCGAGGCGCTTCGGCTGATGGAGGTCGACGAGCGCGGCCTCGACGAGATGGACCGGCGCCTGCTCGACGCGCTGATCAGGAAGTACCAGGGCGGTCCAGTCGGGCTCAACACGCTGGCGGTCGTGGTCGGCGAAGAGCCGGGGACGCTCGAAGACGTCTACGAGCCGTTCCTGATCCAGGAAGGCTTCATCAAGCGTACGACCCGCGGCCGCGAAGCGACCCCGCTCGCCTACGAGCACCTGGGCTTGGCGCCAGTCGCTGTCCCGTCGCGCCAGCCCGAGCTGCCGCTTGGCTGACACGATCGTCGCGGGTACTACGCCCGTACCCATGCGTCTGGAAGATCTCGACTACGAGCTGCCCGCGGATCGCATTGCGCAGCACCCGGCGGCGCGTCGCGAGGATTCCCGCCTGCTCGTGGTCGAGCGGAAGAGCGGAGCGCTCACCGACGCTACGTTCGCGAGCATCGGGCGCTGGCTCCGGCCCGGCGACACGTTGGTGGTCAACGACACGCGCGTTCGCATGGCGCGACTCAAGGTTCGTCGACCGACCGGCGGCAGCGTCGAGCTGTTGTTCCTGCACCCCAAGCCCGACGGCTCGTGGCGCGTGCTGGCCGGACCGGCGCGCCGCGCGTCCCCGGGCACCCGCCTCACTTCCGAAGACGGCTCGCTCGTGGTGGAAGTCATCGCGCACGGCCTCGACGGCGAGCGCATCGTGCGCGTGGTCGCCGGCAACGTCACCGAAACCCTGGCGCGCATCGGCGAAGTCCCGTTGCCGCCCTACCTCGGGCGCGACCCCGAGCCCGACGATCGCGAGCGCTACCAGACCGTGTTCGCGCGCGAGGAGGGGGCGGTGGCGGCGCCGACTGCCGGGCTCCACTTCTCGCAGGAGCTGGTCGCTTCGCTCGAAGCCGGCGGCGTGCAGATCGCGCGGGTGCTGCTCCACGTCGGGCCGGGGACGTTTCGCCCGGTGACCGCGAGCGACCCGACCCGGCACCGGATGGACGCCGAGTGGTTCGAGGTCGGCGATGTCGCGGCCGAGACGCTGCGCGCGACGCGCCTGTCAGGCGGACGAATCGTCGCGGTCGGTACGACCGTGGTGCGCGCGCTCGAGTCGGCGTGCGACGCGAACGGCGGCCGGATCGGCGCCGCCCGCGGCTGGACCGAGAAATACATCCTGCCGCCCTACGACTTCCGTCTAGTGGACGCGCTGGTCACCAATTTCCACCTGCCGCGCACCACGCTGCTGTTGCTGGTCGCGGCGTTCGCCGGCCAGGACCGCGTGCGCGCGGCCTACGCGCACGCGATCGAGCACGACTACCGCTTCTACTCGTACGGCGACGCGATGCTGGTGGTCTAGGCTCAGTAGGCCTTCGACAGCAGCCAGGCCGATTCGGGCAGCGGGCGCGACAGCCCGCGCGCCGCGGCCGCGAGTAGCCTGCGCGCCGATGGCAGCGGACCGCGTCGATAGGCGCGGATCCGGCCCTTGCTGTCGACCACGAAGTAACCGGGCGCGTGGCGCCGCGTGGACGGGTCGAGGCTGCCGAACAGATCGCCGATCGCGCACTGGGCGTCGCTGACGATCCGAATCCCGAGTTCGAGGCGCCGGGAATAGCGTGCCGCCGAGCCCGCGCTCATGTCGAGCACCGCGACCGGCTGAACGCCCAGGTCGCCGAACACAGATCGCACCGATTCGAGGTCGCGCAGCGCGTCCTCGCGCGCCCCGAATACCAGCAGGACGTCGCCGTGCGACAGGAGGTCGCCGAGGACGTGCCAGTGGCCGTCGGTGCCGATGAAGGAGAAGTCGGGAGCTCGATCGCCGACCTCGAAGAAGGGCCTTCCGGTCGAGGACGCGATCGGACTTCGAGCGCCCGGACGATCCGATGTAGCTCCGGGCGGGGAAGGGGTGGAGTGCTCGACCGCGTGAGCACCGGTAGCAGCGACGATCATGAACGAGAGCAGCACGAGGGCGCGGCGGGGCATAGCGAGTCTCCAGGACTTGCGGAAAAAGACACAGTGCGGCCAAGCCATCCCCGGAGTTTTCAGTGCAAGCCTGGGGCCACCCGCAAGTTCAGAAGATTACGTCGCAGGCGCGCCGAAGGCGGGCGAAATGGAGGTCGTGGCATCGCCCGATGCCCGACAGCACGCGTTCATGACGAAGTGTGGACTGGTGAAGTGCTTGGCGCGCGCGAATTACAGCGGCGGGTTACCGTGCTTCTTGAACGGCAGGCTCTGCCGCTTGTGCTGGAGCATCTCGAGGGCGGCGATCAGTTTGGGGCGGGTGTCGCGCGGCTCGATGACGTCGTCCAGGTAGCCCAGCTCGGCGGCGGCCCAGGGGCTCGCGAACTTGTCGTTGTATTCGCCGATCAGCTTCTTGCGCTCGGCGGCCGCGTCCTTGGCCTTGGCCAGCTCCTCGCGGTAGAGGATGTTGACCGCGCCGTCAGCGCCCATCACCGCCATCTCGGCGCTCGGCCAGGCGACGTTGTAGTCGCCGCGGATGTGCTTGCTCGACATGACGTCGTAGGCGCCGCCATAGGCCTTGCGCACCACCACGGTCAGTTTGGGCACGGTGGCCTCGCAGTAGGCGTAGAGCAGCTTGGCGCCATGGCGGATGATGCCGCCCCATTCCTGGCGGGTGCCGGGCAGGAATCCCGGGACGTCTTCAAAGGTCACGAGCGGAATGTTGAATGCGTCGCAGAAGCGCACGAAGCGGGCCCCCTTGACCGACGAGTCGATGTCGAGCACGCCGGCCAGTACCTGCGGCTGGTTGCCGACGACGCCGACCGGGCGGCCGTTCAACCGCGCGAAGCCGACCACGATGTTCTGGGCGAAGTGCTCGTGGACTTCGAGGAAGTCGCCGTCGTCGATCACACGCCGGACCACTTCCTTCATGTCGTAAGGCTTGTCGGAGGACTCGGGCACCAGGGTGTCGAGGACGGCGTCGCGCCGCTCGACCGGGTCGGTCGACGCTCGGCGCGGCGCATCCTCCATGCAGTTCGAGGGCAGGAACGACAGGAGCCGTCGGATGGTGCGAATGCCGTCGGCGTCGTCGCGCGCCGCGAAGTGCGCGACTCCGCTCTTCGTATTGTGGGTCATGGCGCCGCCTAGGTCCTCGAACGACACTTCTTCGGCGGTCACCGCCTTGATCACTTCGGGGCCGGTCACGAACATGTGGCTCGTGCCCTCGACCATCAGCGTGAAGTCGGTGATCGCCGGCGAGTAGACGGCACCACCGGCGCACGGGCCCATGATCGCCGAGATCTGAGGCACGACCCCTGACGCCAATGTGTTGCGTAGAAAGACGTCGGCGTAGGCGCCGAGCGAGACCACGCCCTCCTGGATGCGCGCGCCCCCCGAGTCGTTGAGCCCGATCACCGGTGCGCCGTTGTCCATCGCCAGGTCCATGACCGCGCAGATCTTCTTGGCGTTGGCCTCGCTCATCGTGCCGCCGAACACAGTGAAGTCCTGGGCGAAGGCGTAGACCAGACGGCCGTCGACGGTGCCCCATCCGGCGACCACGCCATCGCCGGTGATGCGGCGCTGGTCCATGCCGAAGTCGTGGCTGCGGTGGGTGACGAACGCGCCGATCTCGACGAACGAGCCCGGGTCGAGCAGCAGGTCCATCCGCTCGCGGGCGGTGAGGCAGCCTTTGGCGTGTTGCTTGGCGATCCGGTCCTCGCCGCCTCCGGCGACGGATTCGGCGCGGCGGCGGCGCAGCTCTTCGAGTCGTTGCTCTCGGTTCACGGAACCTCGCGATGGCGGGTCGGAGCCCCGCACCGGCGGGGTGCGGACGCGATAGGAAACGGGATTCCGGCGTGGATGGTCAAGGTGGCGTCAGGCGCTCGGCCTCGACCGATCGCGAAGCGCACTGGATCGAGGCATCGACGATGATTTTGCCCGGGGATGACCACTCGGAGCGACTTGGCTCTGGAAACCGCCGAAGGTGCGGCGTGATGATTGCAGTAGATCGGAGCGTACGCACCCTGGGAGGAGTCACACCATGCGCCGTCTAGCCCTGATTCTCGCTCTGTGCCTCGTCGCCTTCGCCGTCCCCGGCGCCGCCGACGAGCGGCCACCCATCGTCAACCCGAACATCGACATGGCCGGCTACCTCAGCGTGGCCCGCGACGCCGCACTCCATCGCGACCCGCGCCGGCTCACCGAGGCCGAGTTCATCAAGATGAGTCACGAGCCGGGCACCGTGATCCTCGACGCGCGCAGCCGGGAGAAGTATGAGGAGCTGCACATCAAGGGCGCGCTCCACCTGAGCTTCCCCGACATCACGATCGAGAGCCTCGATCGCATGCTCCCCGACAAGAGCGTCCGGATCCTGATCTACTGCAACAACAACTTCGAAGGCGCCGAAGGTCCGTTCCCGAGGAAGCTGATGACCGCCTCGCTCAACCTCTCGACCTACATCGCGCTCTACGACTATGGCTACCGGAACGTCTACGAACTCGGCCCGCAGATCGAGATCGGCAAGTCCAAACTCGAGTTCGAAGGCACGGCGCGGCCCCCGATCCACCCGGGTCGCTGACTAGAATCGGGCGGAAAACGAATACGTCGCCCGGAACGTGCTGACCTTGAACTCGGTTTCGACCGGGTTGGTCGAGAAGCCGGGAAAGACCGGAATCGGATCGGAGCTGCCCGCGGAATATCCGAGCCCGATCGAGGCGCCGAACGTCGTTCCCTGATAGGAGAGGCCGGTGGTGCCGCCGACCAGGTTCACCTGGCGGAAGATCGAGGTGGCAGGATCTTCGACCGGGGATTGGTCCGAGTGGACGCCGAAGTGGAACCGCAGCGTGTTCGAGAATTCATAGTTGCCACCCAGCGCGAAGTTGGTGACTTCCGCCCACGAGTTGGTGATCGGGGAGACAGTCACGGCCGTGATCGCGGGTGGACTGCCGCCGATGGCATCGACCCGCTGGCCCAGGACCTCGGTGGACACCATGTCGTATTCGTCGCTCCCGCCATAGTGACGAACGGTGCCCTCGATCGACCCGCGGCTGTAGGTCCACGCGATTCCGAGCCCAGCAAAGTAGGGCAGCCGGTACTCGAAGTCGGCTTCCTCGTCGCGGAAGTTGATGTCGCGGTAGCGATCCTCGCTGGCATAGCTGCTGATTTTCAGCGAAACCCGGGTCGACCCCATCATTTGGATCCCGGGTGCGGACGCCACCAGGCCGGCGCGCCACCGGTCGCTGATGTCGTACTGCAGGCCGATCTTCGGAACCAAATGCCACGACGTGCCGACCGCGGCCAGCGTGCGACGCGTGTTCGACGACGAGTCCGCGTCCGCGTAGCTCAGCATGATGTCCTGGCTCAGGTCGAGGGTAGTGGTCGAGACCCCCAGCGAGCCGCCGAGGCGGAAGCGATCGTTGACCCGAACGCCGATTGCGACGCCCGGTTCCATGCGCGTGAGCGTGACATCGCTGGTTACACCGAACACGGTCTGTGGGTTCACGGACGCCTGCTCGTCCAGCGTTCCGGTCTGCCAGGCGATCGGGCGCGCGATGAAGAAGCCGAAACGAAGGTTGGGCGAGGAGGTCAGGGGCTCGGCGATGCCCAAGCCAAAGAACGCGCCCAGGGGTGACAGCCGCAAGCTGTTGGTCTTCTGTTTGAGGCTCGCGACTTCGATCGTCGTCGCCTCGTAGGCGCTCGCGCTCAGGTTGGCGCCGGTGCGCTCGATCAGGGCCAGGCCGGCCGGGTTGTACCAGTTGGCATTGGGGTCGGAGGTGCGGGCGATGTAGGCCCCGGCCTCGAGCGCCTCGCGCTCGCCGACCGGCACCCGCTCGTAGTTGGGAAGCAGCGGGGGGCCCGAGGTCGTTGCGTTGATCTGTGCGTGCAGTGCGCTGGGGACCAACAACAGGCCGATCCACCCGATGGCCAATCGTCGCATGAGATGGCCTCCTTGCTTCCATGTTGAGGACGACGGGAACGGCTGGCAGTCTGCCTTCACCGGTGCGGTGGGGCAAGCCGCGGCGAATCGTGTGCCGCGCCGCGCCGGTCCTCGCTTCGACCGCGCTTGTCGAGCCTCAGGTGCATACGCTGGCGCCCGACTCCAGTCCGCTCTAATCTCGCCTGCGCGCATTCCACCCCGACGACTTCGGAGGAACCATGAAACGAACCCACGCGCCGATCGCGTGCGCGATCCTGGCGCTGGCGGTGTCCACCGCCGGACCCGCCGGGGCGCAAGCCCTCAAGGTGCCCTACCAGACCTTCACACTCACCAACGGCCTCAAAGTGATCCTGCACGAGGACCACTCGGTGCCGATCCTGTCGGTGAACACCTGGTATCACGTGGGTTCGAGCGACGAGAAACCCGGCCGCACCGGCTTCGCCCATTTGTTCGAGCACATCATGTTCATGGGATCGAAAAACGTGCCGACCGGGGACTTCGATCGATTGCTCGAGGCCGCAGGCGCTTCGAACAACGGTTCCACGTCCGAGGATCGCACCAACTACTACGAAGACGGGCCGGCCACCGCCCTGCCGGTGATGATGTGGCTGGACTCGGACCGCCTGGGTTTCCTGCTGCCGGAAATCACGCCCGAGAAGGTCGACATCCAGCGCGGGGTGGTCAAGAACGAGCGGCGCCAGAGCTACGAGAACCGTCCCTACGGGCTCGCCGAGGAGAACATCCTGGCGCGCATGTATCCCGAAGGGCACCCCTATCGCTGGCCGGTGATCGGCTCGATGGACGATCTGTCGGCGGCGTCGATCGACGACGTGCGCGAATTCTTCAAGACCTACTACACGCCGAACAACGCGACGATCGTGATCGCCGGCGACATCAAGCCGGCGGATGCCAGGAAGCTGGCCGAGACCTGGTTCGGGGGCATTCCCCGCGGTCCCGAGGTCCAGCGCACCGAGACCCCCGGCTTCGCCCTCGAAGCCGACGTTCACGGCGTGCTCGAGGACCGCGTCCAGCTGCCGCGCGTCTATAACGCGTGGCACTCGACCGCGACGTTTGCCCCGGACGACGCCGCGCTCACGGTGCTCTCGCAGATTCTCGCGGGGGGCAAGTCATCGCGCCTGTACAAGCGCCTGGTCTACGAGATGCAGATCGCCAACCAGGTCACGTCCTATCAGGACGCCGGGCGCCGCGACGGCAAGTTCGTGGTCTACGCGACCGCACGCCCCGGCCACACGCTGAACGAGCTTCAGGGCGTGCTCGATGAGGAGATGAAGCGCATCGCGGAGGCGCCGCCGTCGCAGCGTGAAATGGATCGCGTGCTCAACGCGTTCGAGGCCGAGTTCGTGGGCTCGATGGAGTCGGTCGGCGGGTTCGGCGGCAAGGCGAACCAGCTCAACCATTACAACTTCTACACCGGCGAGCCGGACTATTTCGAGAAGGACCTCGCGCGCTATCGCGCGGTGAAACCCGCGGACGTCCAGCGCGTGGCGCAACGCTACGTTCGAGGCGCCAAGCGCGTGGTGCTGTCGGTCGTGCCCCAGGGAAAGACCGACCTGGCGGTCAGCCCGGGAGGTCAGCCATGAACCCGGCCGCGAATAATTCGGAGGCAATCACGCCATCGGCCGCGCCGCGTGCCCGTCGGTGGTCGGGTGCGGTGGCGGCGTTGATCCTGGCCGGCCTGGCCGCGGGTGCCGCCCTAGTCCAGGCCGCAGACGTCGACCGCACCCAGCAGCCCAAGGTCGCCGAAGCCCCGCCGCTCAAGCTCCCCAAAGTCCAGACCCAGACACTGCCGAACGGGCTCGAGCTGGCCGTGGTCGAGATGCACGAAGTGCCGGTGGTCGACGTCACGCTGATCCTGAGCGCGGGGGCATCGCGGGATCCCGAGGACCTTCCCGGTCTCGCGACGTTCGTCGCCAACATGCTCGACGAAGGCGCCGGCGGCCGCGATGCCCTGGGGCTCGCGGACGAGATCGCGTTCCTCGGCGCGACCTTGTCGTCGGCGGCGGGTGCGGAGCACGCGACCGTTCGCCTGCACTCGCTCAAGCGGCGGCTCGATGCCGCCCTCGGACTGATGGCCGACGTCGTCCTGCGGCCCGCATTCGCCGACTCGGAGATCGTCCGCCAGCGCGAGCTGCGTTCGAACGCGTTGCTCCAGTTGCGCGATCAGCCGACCTCGATGGCGCCGATCGCGTTCGATGCGATCGTGTTTGGTTCCGCGCATCCGTATGGACGCCCATCCGGCGGCACCGAGGAATCGACGGCACGGCTCGACCGGGCCCGGGTCACCGGGTTCTACGAGAAATTCTATCGCCCGAACGTCGCGCGGCTACTGATAGTCGGCGACATCACGCCTGCAGAAGCCAAGAAACTCGTGACCGCGCGCTTTGGCGAGTGGGCGAAGGCGGAGGTGCCGGCGCTGCCGGTTGCGCAACCGCCGGCGCCCGGTCCGCGGACCTTCTACCTGGTGGACAAGCCCGGGGCGGCTCAGTCGGTGATCCGCATGGGACATCCGGGTGTCGCGCGATCGACCCCGGACTACCATGCGCTGCAGGTGCTCAACACCATACTCGGTGGCTCGTTCACCTCGCGGCTCAACATGAACCTGCGCGAGACCCGCGGCTATACCTACGGCGCGGGCTCGCGGTTCGACATGCGCCGGCTCGCTGGACCGTTTCTCGCGACGGCGTCGGTGGTCACCGACAAGACCGACAGCTCGCTGGTCGAGTTCTTCAAGGAGCTGCGCGCGATTCGCGACCAGCCGGTGCCGGCGACCGAGCTGGAGAAGGCAAAGTCGTATCTCATTCTCGGCCTGCCCGGCGAGTTCGAGACCACCTCCGGCGCCGCCGGCCAGTACCTGGATCTGCTCGCGCACGACCTGCCGCTCGACACCTACGACACGTTGATCCCGGGGATTCGTAAGGTGACGGCAGCCGACGTTCAGCGAGTGGCCAAGACCTACATCGATCCCGATCACCTGGCGGTCGTGATCGTCGGCGATCGCAAGGCGATCGAGAGCGGCGTCGCCGGGCTCGCCGAGGGTCCGGTGGTGATCCGCGACCTGTGGGGCAAACCACTTCCCTGACCGACCCACGCACCGCCCGGCTGGCGCGCAACCCGCACTCCGTTCTGCACTCCGCACGACGGGCGCTCGTTAGAGCGCCCGTTTTCGTGCATTTGGCTCATCACGGCTGCGCGGAAGGACGCTCGGAGCGTTCCAACCCGGCCGAGGGCGCGATCGTCCGCTAGTATCGGCTGCGATGATGCCCCTTTCTGACGGCCTGCTTCCTGGACTGCAACCTTTCGTGGGAGTCGTCACGCTGGGGGGCTGGTCGCTGGGCCTTGCTTTCGCCGTCGTCTTCAGCATGCTCGTCGACTTCGGCAAGATCATCGTCGAGCTGATCGGCCGCAGCGAGCCACGCGCGTTTCGGTCTGAGCCCGAACAAGTTACGGCGGTGGTCGCCAGCCGGAACGGGGCCGACGAGCTGCCGGCCACCCTGGCCTCGCTCGGCCAGCAACTGAGCGCTGACCGCATCCTGGTGGTCGATGACGCGAGCACCGATGGCACCGGCGACGCCGCCCGCAGCCGGGGCGTCAACGTCCACCGTTTCAAGAACTCGAAGGGCAAGGCCTCGGCGATCAACTACGCCGTCCACCGGGTTTCGACGCCGCTGACCCTGCTGCTGGACGACGACACTCGTTTGGGCACCACCAGGATCCCGACTTCGCTGATCACCGACGAAGGCTTCGACGCGGTTGCCTTCCACGTGCTCCCCGACCGCCGTGACCGGGATGGCGCCAAAGGCGGCAACTTCCTCGGGTCACTCCAGCGCTACGAGTACGGCAAGAGCATGGCCATCGGTCGACGGTTTCACGACGTAACCGAGTCGGTCAGCTGCGTGTCGGGCGCCGTCGGTCTGTTCCGCACCGCGGACCTCGATCGTTTCCACCACGAACACACCTGCGTGTTCCCGGGGGAAGACCTGCAGCGGACGATGATCCACCTGCTCAACGAGCGAAAGATCGTGTTCGCCGACGAGCCGGTGTGGACGGTCGCGCCGTCGACGGTCGGTGGCTGGGTGCGCCAGCGCCTTTTCGGCTGGTACCCCGGCACCTACCACCAGATCGCCAATTTCATTCGCTTGCTGTTCCGGCCCCGGGTCGCTTGGCGCCTGCGCTACGAAGTCTTGTACAACCTCTATACCGTCGTCAGCGATCCGATCAAAGTGCTCTCGATCGTCATGATTGCGGTCACGCCGGGGATCCGACACTGGATCGTCGCCATGTACCTCGCGTACCTTTCATTCGAGGTCTACCCCTGGTTGATGGTCACCGTGCCCGGCGAACGTCGGCGAGCGTCGCTGGGGGTACTGCTGTTCTACCCCATCTACGGAGCGATCAACACGGTGCTACGCGCGCTCGCGGTCGTGAGCTGGTTCTGGATGCGATACGTGACCGGCACCATGCGCCCGCGGCGCGGCCCCAAGGATCGACTGCTGTGAAACGACGCCTGGACCTTCGGCTGATGCTGGGCCTGCTCGCCGGGATCGTGCTCGCGGCGGCGCCGGCCTCGGCGCAATCCCTGACCCCGGCGACCACCGGCGCCCAGTTCCGATTCTGGGATTTCACCGATGGCAACGACATGCGCGACTATCTCGCGTACTGGGCGACACGTTCGTGGCACTTCCAGTTCGAGTACTGGGATTTCGACACCGGCGACGACCAGGTCCGCCCCGAAATCGGCATTCACCTGCGCGACCGCCGCCAGTCGGTGTACAACGCGATGTATCGGCACGAGGGCAAGCACGAGCGCTTTGGGTTCGGCACCGACCAGCTGGTCGGCGGGGGCTGGGTCGTGCGCGCCGAGGTCAGCCCGCTGGTGTTCGACGACCACACCGAGGTCGTGCTGTCGGCCGGGGCCGACTACTACTTTGGCTCGTGGAACTTCGCCAGCGCCACGATCATTCGCGACCCGCGCGACGATGCGTTCTGGACCTTCCCGATCCGCCTGCGGCTGGCCAACGAGGCCAACGACTGGGTGCAGGCGACCTACGTTCCGGCGACCGAGAAGACCAACGGCTGGGCGTTCGACCTCAAATACAAGTGGTTCCGCGCCGGAATCGAGCGCAACAGCCGCTACGACTTCACCGACGTCGACAATTTCATCACCACGGTCGGCGTCGAGTTCGCGATTCCGCCGCCCGCCCGGTAGCGGGCGGGGCTACTTCTTCTCGAGCTTGAGCGCTGCCGAGTTGATGCAGTAGCGAAGTCCGGTTGGCTTCGGGCCGTCATCGAACACGTGCCCGAGATGCCCGCCGCAGCGGGCGCACACGACCTCGTCGCGCATCATGCCGTGCGCCAGGTCGGTCTCGCCGGTGACGTGCGACGGCTTGTGCGGGGCCCAGAAGCTCGGCCAGCCGGTTCCCGAGTCGAACTTCTCGTCGGAGTCGAACAGCTCGAGCCCGCAGCCCGCGCACTTGTAAATGCCTCGGTCGTGGGTCTTCCAATAGGCGCCGGTGAACGCCATCTCGGTGCCTTTCTGTCGCAGAATTCGATACTGCTCGGGCGTCAGCAACTTCTGCCACTCTTCGTCGCTGCGGACGATCGGGGTGATCTTCTCCGCTTTCGACTTCTCCGCGGCCGCGGTCTTCGTTTTCTCTGCAGACGTCGTCTTACCCTCCGCGGCGGGCTTGCTGCCGCCCTTGCTGCTGCTACCGGTGACCACCAATACGCCCAGACCCAGACCCGCCACCAACAGGGTGATGCCCAGCGTCTTCATGGCTCCTCCATTCGTCCCTTCCATCATGCCACTCTGATTACGGAGCTGGCGAGCCACTGGGATGGCCCCAACCGTTCGGGGATCGTCAAGAATGGCGGCGTGCCGGGAGCCGCGGGAGCGTGGTAGGGTGCCGCGCCATGACCCAACCCGACCTGATGACCCGCATTCAGACCGAGATGACTGCGGCCATGAAGTCGCAGGACGCCCCCACCCTGAGCACGCTGCGCATGCTCAAGACGGCGCTCATGGAAGCCCGTACCAAGAAGCCCAAAGGCGCGGGCCTCGACGCAGACGAGGAGATCGAGATCCTCCAGCGCTACGTCAAGAAGCGTCGCGAGGCGATCGAGGAGTTCCGCAAGGTCGCCCGCGAGGACTTGGTGGCCAGCGAAGAGCGCGAGATCGCAATCACCATGCGCTACCTGCCGCAGCCGGTGAGCGAGGACGAGCTCAAGGCATCGGTGCGCGAGGTCATCGCCCAGGTCGGGGCGAGCAGCCCCAAGGATCTGGGCAAGGTGATGGGCCCGGTGCTGGCCAAGTACAAAGGGCGCACCGACGGCGGCGCGGTGTCCAAGATCGTGCGAGAGATCCTGGGCGGGTAGCGCCCGGCACGACCGGTCAGGGACCCGCCACACTTCGTTCGGCGGTGTCGGATGGAGCGGAAGGGGACGGGACCGAGTCGGGAGCCGGGGCAGTCTCGTCGCCCGACCCTGGTGGTGCCATTTCGGCGGGAAGCGAGTCGGCGCCCACAGGGCTATCGGGTGCTGCCGGCGGTAACGGCGGAGCGCCGATCGCGAATCGATAGCCGTTCTCGTCGAGGAACCCGCGGCGCATCATGCGCCCCGCGATGATCCGCACGCGGCGCTCGATGCGGCGGTTGGGCTCGCGCACCGAATAGTGTCGTGGGTTGATGATTACCGCGGCCAGCAGCACCGACTGGCGCTCGTCGAGATCGGCGGACGAGACGCCGAAGTGCCGCCGCGCCGCGGCTTCGATGCCGAAGATGCCGTCGCCCCACTCGATCTCGTTCAGGTACAGCTCGAAGATCCGCCGCTTGCCGAGCATGCGCTCGAGCCGGATCGCGAGCAGGAACTCCTCGAGCTTCCGCACGGGCGTGCGGGAGGGACCGAGGAACAGGTTCTTCGCCAACTGCTGGGTGATCGTGCTGCCGCCGCGCACCACCCGCCCGCGCGCCATGTTGGTGCGCGCTGAGGTCTTGATCTCGTCCCAGTCGAAGCCACCGTGGCTGAAGAAGGCATCGTCCTCGGCGATCAAAACGGCTCGACGCAGCGTTCGGCTGATGCTCGAATACGGCACCCAGCGCTGGTCGACCCGGTAGCGCCTTCCGGCCTTGCGCGCCTCAGCAGCGCGCGCCTGCATGAACGCCGTGACCTTGGGCGTCCGGCGCGCCAGCGGCTCGACCGGGAAGCGCGCGATCTCGACGCCCGCGATCACGGTGGCCACGACGAGGGAGATCGCTACCACCAGAAGGATTCGAACCGCTATCGCGACCAGGACGCGCCGGCGACTGGCCTGCGGCGGCGGAAGTGGGAACTGGTTCAGGAGCCTGCGGCCCGGGCGACGGTAACCACCGTCATGTCGTCACTCTGCTCGGCACGCCCGCGGAAGCGCTCGACCGCCGACACGATCGCGGTGACCGCGGCTTCGGCGCTGGCCGCCGGTTGCGCCCACTCGGCCCGCAGGCGTTCCTCGCCGAACTCCTCGCGCCGAAGGTTCAGGGCCTCTGTGATGCCGTCGCTGTAGAGCAACAGGGCGTCGCCGGGCTCGAACGGCACTTCGCCCACCCCGAATTCGCTCTGCTCCATGATGCCAAGGGGCAACCCGCCCTCGCGCAGTTCGACCAGCTCGCCGTCACGCCGCCGGAGCAGCGGGTAGTTGTGGCCGCAATTCGAGTAGAAGACCCGTCCGCGCTCGAAATCCACTTCGGCATAGACCAGCGTGACGAACTGTCCGGCAGTCGCCGATCGCGTGATGCTCTCGTTCAAGTGCCGCATTGCCTCGCGAATCGTGATCCGGCCGTCGCAGTACGCCCGCAGCGAGGCCTGCATGTTGGACGCCATGAGTGCCGCCGGGATGCCCTTGCCCGACACGTCGGCGATCGCTACCGCGAACCGGCCGGCTCCCAGCGAGAAGTAGTCGAACGCATCACCGCCCACCGAACGTGCGGGCACGACGTTGCCGTACACTTCCCAGGGGCCGAAACGCCCGGTGTGGGTCGGGACCAGCGACATCTGGAAGTCGTGCGCGAGCTTGAGGTCGCGTTGGATGCGCTCGTTCTCCTCGCGCATGTGCTGAGAGCGCTGGGCATCGTCGCGCAGACGCGCTTGCTCGATCACGCCGGCCGAGCTGCCGGCGACGATCGACAGGAGCTGGATGTCGTCTCCGGTCCACGCGCGACCGGGAGTCGAATGGGTCACCGCCAGGAATCCGGTGACGCGGTTGCCGACGCGCAACGGCACGGCCAGGGTCGCGCGCACCCGGGTCTCGAATCCGCGCATGCCGGCAAAGCGAGCGTCGTTGGCCAGGTCGGGAGTCGCCAGGGGCTCGTTCTTCGCCATCAGGAATCCCATGACGTTCATCGACACCTGGGACGGCCACGATCCCGCGGAAATGCCCGGATCGCGCTTGGCGACCAGGGTCTTCACCGTAGGCTCCACGACTTCCGGACCGAGCAGCTTGATACTGCCCTCGTCGGCGCCGAACATGGCCGTGGTCTTCTGGACCACCCAGTCGAGGATCGGCTGCAGCTCGGTGTTCGAAGCCACGATGCGGCTCAACTCGGTCAGGAACTGAAGCTCGGCGACCAGTCGTTCCGGATCGGGGACGGTCTTGGGCTCGGTGCTCACCACGGTCTCCAGCAGGCTTGGGACGGCGGGCGATTCTAGGTTTGGCCCCGCCTCGGGCACAAGACTATACTGCGCCGCTCGCGTCACGACCACGAACACGGCAGCGTGCCGAACACCCGGACCTCCAGATGACGACGACCACGATGGCCTACACGAATCTCCAGATCGAGCGCGCCGGCGCCGTCGGCGTGCTGCGCATCCACCGGCCTACCGTGCTCAACGCGCTCAACCGGCAGACGTTGAGCGAGATCGAGGATTTCGCCCGCCAATTCCACACCGATCCCGAGCTGGGCGCTCTGATCATCACCGGCAGCGGCGACAAGAGCTTCATTTCGGGCGCCGACATCAACGAGCTGGCAGTACTCGGCCCGGCGGCGGCCGAGGAGATCTCGCGCTTCGGCCAGCGCGTCGTGCTCGCCCTCGAACGTTCGCCGAAGCCGGTGATTGCGGCGATCAACGGCTACGCTTTCGGCGGCGGCTGCGAGTTGGCGCTCGCCTGCCACATGCGACTGGCCTCCGACAACGCGGTGCTCGGATTGCCCGAGGTCGGCCTCGGGATCATCCCGGGCTACGGCGGAACCCAGCGGCTGCCGCGGTTGATCGGCACCGGCCTGGCGCTCGAAATCATTCTGAGCGGGCGGCGGATCAAGGCCGACGAGGCCGAGCGCATCGGTCTCGTGAACCGCGTCGTGCCGCAGGCGCAATTGATGGACGAGGCGATGAAGCTGGCGCAATCGATCCTCAAGAACGGTCCGCTCGCGGTCAGCGCCGTGCTCGAGGCCGTGATCCACGGTCAGGATCTGACGATGGACGCCGGGCTGCGGCTCGAGAGCGGTTTCTTCGGGATCCTCGCCGCCAGCGAGGACATGCACGAGGGGCTGAACGCCTTCCTCGAAAAGCGCCCGGCTCGATTCCAGAGAAAGTAGCGGCGCTCCTCGGCCGCACACCGGAGGCCCGTGATGCAGGATCTCGTGGCGATGCTCGTCTCCACCATCCTCGGCACCATGGTCGGCTGGGAGCGCCAGATCGGGCGCAAGCCGGCCGGACTCCGCACCCACATCCTCGTGTGTCTGGGCTCGACCATGTTCGTGCTGGTCACGCGCCACGCGGTCGCGAGCATCGGCGGGCCCAACCTCGATCCGACGCGCATCATCCACGGAGTGATCACCGGCGTCGGTTTCCTCGGCGCCGGCAGCATCATGCGCACCGAAGGCTACGTCCACGGCCTGACCACGGCGGCCAGCGTCTGGATGGTTGCGGCAATCGGCGTCGCGGTCGGCGTCCAGGCGTACAGTCTGGCTCTGATCGGTACCGTGCTCGCCCTGATCGTTCTCGAGCTGTTCCGCTGGGTCGAGCGCTTCCTGTCGCCGGAAGACGACGAGGGCTAGTCCGCTGAAGCGGGCCGCCTGGATCGCGCTCGCGCTCCTGGTCCCGTGCGGCGCTGGCGCGGCGACCTCACCGAGTCGATCGGTGTCGGCGAGCGTTGCTGTCGACGCGGCCCTCGATTCCGGGCGTGTGGACCTCGCGATTACCCGCGGCGCCGAGTGGGTGAACCGGCGCGCCGGCCGCGACTCTCGCGCCCAGGCCGACGCGTACGACTCGTTGATCGTTCGCGGCGTTGTGCACGGAACCGCCGAGGGGCTCGAGGCCGCGACCGAGTTCGCGCGCCGCTCGATTGCCGCTCGCGAGCGCGCGTTCGGCAAGGACGACCTGCAGACCGCGCGCAGCCTGAGCACGCTGGCGACCGTGCTCGATTACCGTGGGGAGTGGACGGAGGCGGAACCACTCGAGCAGCGTTCACTGGCCATACGACGGGCAACCCTGGGCGATCGCGACACGTTGGTGGCCCTGAGCCTGCGGCAACTCGGGGCCTTCGCCTACTGGCTCGGCCGACCGGCCGAAGCCGAGTCGCTGTTCCGCTCGGCGCTCGAAGTGTACGAGGCGTCCGTGGTGCGCTCCCCAAGTCGGGTCGCTGATCTGTGGCTCAATCTCTCGGAGGCACTGCGGGTCCAGGAGCGTTACGACGAGGCGCGCGTGGCATTGGAGCAAGGGCTCGCGGTCGCCGACTCGGCGCTCGAGCGGGATCACGCACTGCGCACCGCACTGGTCACCAACCTCGCGGGTCTCTACCGCGACCAGGCGCGCTACTTGGACGCGGAACCGCTGTTGGAGGAAGCACTGGCCCTGCAGCGTGCGGCCCAGCCCCCGGACTACTTCGCGACGGCGGCGGCGGAGCTCAACCTGGCCGAGGTCTATCGACTGCAGGGGCGAATGGAAGAGGCTGCACCACACTACGAGTCGGCACTCGTGCTCGCCCGCCGCTCGTTTGGCAGCGACAACGCCAATGTCCTGCCGTACCTGAATCAGACGGCAGTGTTCTATCGCGAGAACGGAGAATTGGAGCGGGCATCAATCCTGGCCGCCGAGGCTCTCGGTGTGCTCGCGAAGACGGTGGGCGATCAGCATCCGTTGACCGCCCAGAGCGTTCACGAACTTGGGGCCCTGGAGCTGGCCGCAGGACATCCACACACGGCGGATTCCCTGGCGCGACAGGCCATCGCGATCCGCGGACGCGCACTGGGGCCCGATCACGTGGACGTCGCGATCAGCCGATTGTTGCTCGCACGTGCGCTGGCGGCCGATCCCGCGTCGCCACCCGATGCCGCCGCCATCGAGCTCGAACGCGCGACCGCCGTGCTCGACACTAGCCGGGTCGAACCCGAGGCCCGGCTCGAGGCCGCCGAATTAGCCGCGAAGCTGGCCGAGCGCGCTGGGGAGCCCGAAGCCGCGCGCGAACGCATCGAGCGGGCGGTGGCCGATGCCGAATCCCTGCGCGTGGTTCGCGGTGCCTCGGCCGCGAGCCGCGCCTTGTTCCTGGCCAAACACCTTCGCCTCTACGATCGGCTGTTCGTCCTGCGCCTGGCCGACGGGGACGTGGCGGGCGCGTTCGAAGTCCACGAGCGTGCCCGGGCCAGGCTGATGCTCGATCAACTGTCGTCGGCGGGCGTCGACTTCTACGCCGGCCTCGATCCTGCTCTGGCCGATCGTCTACGGCGTGCCGAGGATCAGTCGCGCAGCGGTCTCGCGCGCCTCCAGTCGGAGCTGTCGGTGACACGGAGCGATCCGGCGCTCGAGGAGGTGGCGCGGCGAGAGCGCGAAGCCTCGCTCGAAGCCTCGCGCGACTCGGCGGCGGCCGAAGTCGAACGCGCCCGCGACGCGGCTCGGGCGGCGAGCCCGATGTGGCGGCAGCTGCTCACCCGCAGCGGCCAGCCGGCATCGCTCCCGGACGTTCAGCGCGGGCTCGTACCGAGAGACGAGCTCCTGGTGGTCTATCACCTGGGCGCGGAAGCCTCGACGTTGATTCTGATCCCGCCCGCACCGGCTCCGGCGCGCGCGTACTCGCTGGTCGCGGATCCCGAAGCCGCCGCGATGCTGCGAATCGCCCCGGGCCCGCTGCGCCGGAGCGACGTCGCCGCGATCGTCGAGGGTGGTCGCACGTCGCGCGGCGCGCGGATCGGTCTCGGGCTCGCCGCATGGCTCGCCGGAGTCCGCGACGATCCGCTCCGCGTTCAGCGTCCGGGCGAGTCGGCGCCGGATTCGACGAGTTATCGATTGCATGCGCTCTATCGGGTGTTGATCCCGGACCCGGCCTGGCGGGACCTGCGCCGTTCGCAGGTGGCCACGCTCGTGGTCGACGGCGCGCTCCACGCACTGCCGTTTGAAGCGCTGGTGACCACCGACCCGGGGAAGAACGCGCGCGACTGGCTCGATCAGGGGCCTGCGCTCCGCTACGCTAGCTCGGCGACCTCGCAGCTCATGCTCGTTCACCGCGAACGTCCGGCCGCGAAACCGGACGCTCCCACAGGTCTGAGTGTCAGCAATCCCGACTTCGGCGCCGGGAACGAGGACGCCGGCGGCCGTCAATGGACGCCACTCCCGGGCACCGAGCGCGAATCCGAAGCCGTGCGCACCGCGTTTGCGCCCCGCGAGGTCACAGTGCTCTCGGGAAACCAGGCCACCGAGAGCGCGGTTCGTTTCGCCGCCGGTCAGGTGCGGTATCTGCACCTCGCGACTCACGCCTTCGTCACCGAGCGGCGCGGCGACCTGCTGGCCGGCATTGTGCTCGCGAAGCCGCCTGAGCCCGACCCACCGCCTGCCGACGACGGCCTGCTCCAGATCTACGAGATCTACGATCTCGTGCTCGGCGCCGATCTGGCGGTGCTCTCGGCCTGCGAGACTCAGCGCGGCCCGCGGGTCGAGGGCGAGGGGGTGTTCGCGCTGTCGCGGGCTTTTCTGATCGCCGGAGCCCGCAGCGTCGTCGCGACCCAGTGGCCGGTCGATGATGCCGCGACCGCCGAGCTGATCGGCGACTACTTCCGGCGCATCGCGTCGCGCCGGCCGGACCTCGTGGTGGCGCTTCGAAATGTGAAGCGTCAGCTGCGCTCACGCCCGGAGCGGCGGGATCCGTTCTATTGGGCGGCGTTCACCCTGACCGGCGACCGGTAGCCGCTCAAGGCACCAGCACGAAACGCCGCGTGCGCTCTCCGGCCTGTGAGCGCGCGCGCAGGAAGAACACCCCGCCCTCGAGGTGCCGCGCGTCCCAGCGGACCTGATGCTGGCCTGCCGAGGCGTTCGTCACGGACTTGCGCCACAGCGAGCGGCCGGCGAGGTCGAACACCTCGAGCTCGACGTCGCCGGGCCCGGCGAGCGTGAACGCGAAACTCACGACGCCGCGTGCCGGATTGGGCGAAGGCGGTTCGAGTGCAAACGCCACTCCATTGAGGTTCTCGACCGCGAGCGGTCCGAGGTCGTTGACCGCATGTCCGCTGTCCGGCTCCGACATCCAGCTCCATCCGGTGATCGGGTCGTAGCCTTCGATCCGATAGCGTGAGAATCCCGGCGTGCCGCCCGAAGCCGGAGCCGTGAACGAGGTCTGCGCCTGCCAGGTGCGCCCGCAGACGTCGCTCGCCGACTGCGTCGTGACCAGACGCCAGTCGGGCGGGCTGGTGCCGTCAACCGCACGCCAGAACCGATAGAGGCCGTTCAGCTCGAAGCTCGGGTCGTTCACCAGGTCGCCGGCGTCCCAGCGCACGTCGACGATGCCGCCATGGTCGCCGGCATGATCCACGACCGCGCGAATCCAGGGCGCGGGGTTGCCCATGCCGCCGAAGCGATCGACGCGCCGCAGCTTGACCTCCTGGCTCAGGTCGCGCCACGCGAGCATCGCGTACGTTGACTCGGGTTGTGCGAAGCCGACCGGCCCTTGAATGAAGCTCGCGAATCCGAACCGATTCCCGCGCGCCGGCCAGCCGCCCGGGACTACGCTGCTGCCGGTCACGCGCTGCACGTACAGGGTCTCTTCGAAGGCTCCGGTCGCGGTGGTCCACGCGACCCACGCGCCACCCTGGCCATCGAACGCCACCTGATCGAAGGTCCGATTCTGGTCGTGGGGATTGAGGGCACGACCCGCCGCCGGCCACCCGGAAGCAATCGCGCCGCCGCTGGTCAAACGCTGCGCGACGTGCATGCGCCGGCTCGATCCGTCGCAGGCGTGAACTTCGATCACGCCGCCCGCACCGTCGTTCCCCACCCAGGTGCGGGTCGCGGTGCCGGAACAGCCACCGGCCCCGGTTGCGACACCCGCGGCGGGCCAGCCGGGCGACACCGCTCCGGCCGAGGTCATGCGCTGCATCCGGGGCGTAGCGTTCACCTGCAGGTACCACGAGACGTAGACGCCGGTGCCGCCGTCGTTGACGATGTCGCCCACGTACTCGAGCGCCGTGGTCGAAGCGACCTGGACACCCCCGACGCTCGCCGCTGGCCAACCTGCAGCAATCACGCCCGTCGAGGCGATGCGCTGGAGCCAGACGTTGCTGCCGCCGCCGCTCGGTCCGGTGTACCCGACGAACGCGCCGCCGGCGCCATCGGTGGTCACCCGCGGATCGCCCTGGGTTCCAGTTGCGGTCGACGCCGCGACTCCATCGGCGGTCCAGGCGACGGTGCCGGCCAGATTGGCTCGCTGCGCGTAGACGTCCGAGCCGCCGACCCGTTGATCGATCCACGTGACCAGTCCGCCGACGCCTGGGGAGAGCGCGATCCTCAGCGCGGATCTGCCGGCGGCCGCAGTACAGATCGCCCGTCCACCGGCGACCTCGTTGGGCCATCCCGAAGCAATCGCACCTAGAACCGTGACCCGCTGGGCGTAGATGTGTTGGACGCCGAATCCGGCGCGCGCGTCGATCCAGCACGCGATCACGCCGCCGGCGCCGTCGGACACCGCCTGAACGCCGTTCTGGTCGCCGGTCACGGTGCACAGCGATACCCCACCGAACGGCCAGCCCGGCGCGATTTGCCCGTTCTTGAGCACGCGCAGTGCGTACACGTCGTCGTCGCCATTACGGTTGTCGGACCAGACGGCGATGGTACTGCCGTCGACACTGGGAACCAGCGTGATCCCGGTCGGGTCGTTGCCGCCGGGGCCCGCGCGGAACGTGTTCTCGCGGCTTCGTCCCCAGGTCGACCGGCCGATCAGCGCTCCCTGGTCGAAGATTCGGACTTCGACGTTCGTTTCCTCGAGGATCATTCCCGGGGCCGACCACCAGCCGGTAAGCGTGTAGCTCACGCCGGGAGTGAGCCCGGTGACCGTGATGCGTGTGCGCACCAGCGAATCGCCGCACGTCGGTGTACCCGCCAGGCGCAGCGATCCTCCGCTGAAGTCCGTCACACTGCCCGGGTCGCGCACCGCGGAGGAAGTGGCGTCATAGGTCGCGCCGCGAGCCAAATCCCAGCCGCGGCTCGCGGGATCGCTGTCGAACCGCTCGAGCCACGTGATGATCGAGCCTTCAGGGTTGAAATAGTCGAAGAAGAAGGCGTCCACCGGATGGGCGCCTTGGTTGTCGAACAGCTCGGGACAGTCCGAGCACTGCCCGGAATTGGTCGCGACCTGGAATGCATCCGCGATGCACAGGTTGTCGATGTGCGTGTCGTAGACCCCTTCTGGCCCGAGGTTGGCCGCGAACTCCAGAGTCACGTTGGTGCTCAACGTGGTGAACGTGAGCATCTCCGGCATCGGGCAGAAGTCGGTGGGGAAGGTGCGGATGATCTTGCGGGGCGGGATCAACTCCTGCGCGGCGGCGCCCCCCGATACCCCGAGGGTCGCGGCGAGGAGCAAGGGCATGACGGTGCGGATCCGCATGGGGACCTCCGGTGGACGTGGGGCGGCCTTGGGTGCTCAGCTCATCCCAACTACCGGTGAGCGGCCCACAAGTCGGCGGGGAAAATGATACTGCCTACCGGGCCGCATAGGGCATGGGAAACACAGCCCTCTTGCGACCCGTGGGGTCCGGCGCCGGTCGTCCGAGAGGCCGTTCCAGCCCAGCGCGGCTCAGGCGCGGGCCGGCGACCCCGCGCGCTCCAGCGCCTCGAGCACCAGATCCCCGACCTGGTTGGTCGAGAGCCCGGAGTCGGTCCCCAGCGAGGGCAGGCGCTTCGAGCGCAGGAGCCCCGCCACCGCGTCTTCGATCCGCACGGCCGCGTTCTTCTCGCCCAGGTAGTCCAGCATCATTTGGACCGCCATGACCGTCGCGATCGGGTTCGCGACGTTGCGTCCGGTGTACTTGGGCGCCGAGCCATGGATCGGCTCGAACAGGCTGACGCGCCCCGGATGCAGGTTGCCGCTGGCGGCGATGCCGAGCCCGCCCTGAATCATGGCCGAGAGGTCGGTGAAGATGTCGCCGAACATGTTGCTGGTGACCACCGTGTCGTAAGCCGCCGGGTCGCGGACCACGTACATGCACGCCGCGTCGATGTATTGGTGGTCGCGCTCGATGTCGGGGTACTCGGCGCCGACTTCGGCGAACGTGCGGGTCCACAGGTCCATGGCCCGGATCGCGTTGGCCTTGTCGATCAAGGTGAGTTTCTTGCGCCGTCCGCGTGCGCGCGCCAGCTCGAAGGCGTAGCGGATCGCCCGCTCGACCCCGCGCCGGGTGAAGATGATCTCCTGGGTCGCGACTTCGTCGGGCGTGCCCTTGCGGAAGAACCCGCGCATGCCGGCGTAGGCATCTTCGGTGTTCTCGCGAACCACGATGAAGTCGACGTCTTCGGGTTTCGTGTCCTTGAGCGGGCACAGGTGCTCCGCGTACAGGCGCACCGGACGCAGGTTGATGTAGAGATCCAGCTCGAAGCGGAGCTTGGCGATGATGCCGAACTCGAGGAGCCCGACTTCGAGGCGGGGGTCACCGATCGCCCCGAGCAGGATGGCGTCATGGCCTTTGACCTCGGTGAACGCCGACTCGGGGAAGATCTCCTTGGTCTTGAGATAGTGCTCCGCGCCAAACGGGTAGGGCGTGGTGCGCACCGCGAAGCCCTCGCTCGCGGCTACACGCTCGAGCACGCGCAGGCCCTCGCGGACGACTTCGGGGCCGATGCCATCTCCGGGGATCACGGCGATCCGGTATTCGCGGCTCATGCCTTTCCTCCTCGGGTGCGAGGGGCCGGGCGCAAAGCTACTGCCCGGGAAGATCGATCTGGACTCCGGTCCAGGTCGACGCCGGGGCCCCGTGTCGTTGAGCGGGATCGAAGCGCCACAGCGTGAGCGAGTTCAGGATCTGAGACAAGGCGCTGAGCGAGAGCCGCGTCGGATCGATCCACGGCAGGTCGTGGAGCACGATCATCCCGCGCGTGTCCACCAGGACCGGCAAGGAGAGCTTGCCGAGTCCCGTGAGCGAGTCCGGCAGCGCGGCATAGATCGGACGCGTTGCCTTGGCGGGCACGTCGACTTCGTGCAGCTCTTCGATCTTGGGGCGGACCGGCGCGGTGAGGATCGCGGCTTCGCGCATTCCCGTGAGGATCTGCCCGGGCAGGGAATCCGGGCGCGACGACGGCAGTCGGGCACGCATCAGAGCCAGGGCCGGAGGGCGGTAAGTGGAGTCCAGGCGAACCGCGGTGCGAAAGTACTCCTGCGCTTCATTGCGCCGGCCCCCGCGCCATTCGAGCAGTCCGTGCAGGTGCCACGCCTCGGGCAGCGTCGGATCGAGGAACACCGCTTGCCGTGCCGCGTCCCGCGCTTCGTCGACCGACCCGGCACGCGCGGCGCACAGCGCGAGCACCAACCACTCCTTGCCCGCGATCGGGCGCGCGCCAACGGCGATCCGCGCCGCCTCGAGCGCCTCGGGCCAACGACCGAGCGCCAGGCCGACTTCGGCGCGCGCGCGCGCCACGTACCAATGCCAACCGTTGAAGCGCCCGTCGAGCCATTGCTGCCACCGCGCCGGGCCGTTCTCGTGCCAGCGCGACTGCGGCATCGTGTCGAGCAACGCCTGGGTCAGCAACGAATCGTTGAGTCGGAGCCACGCCTCCTGGTACCGGCCGCTGCGCGCGTCGTTCAGGGCCAGCGCCAGCTCGAGATCGGCATCGGGCTTGAGGCGCGGCCGCAATTCGGTCTGCTTCTGGGCCGCGGTGGCGTATGCGCCGCGGTCCTCGAGCTCGCGAATCTCGGCGGCCAGCTCTTCGACCGAGGGCCCCGAGCCCGTCGGTTGGGCATGGGCCGCCGCGGCAATCAATGCCCACAGGCCCACCGCGCACGCGACTCGGCGCCGCGGCGAACGGCGCGGCGAAACTGCGACTCCTCCGGTCACGAAACCCGAGTCTCGTCGAGCGCGCTGACCACCGAGCGGATCTCATCCTCTTCGAGTACGCGATCGACGCTCTTGGCGCGCTGGAACACGGCGTTCACACGTTCGGTCGTCGGCTCGATGCCGTGGTGTTCGAGCCAGTGGACGACGTTGCTCTCGCCGCTCATCGGGCCGACTTCGATCTCCTGGCGCCGGCCAACCATGCTGGCGGGAACGCCGGAGTAGACACGGTCGGCCAGCCAGTCCTGCCCCTTCTTGAAGGCCTTGATCACGGCGGCGGCGTGAACACCGGTGCCCGTGCGGAACGCGTCGCGGCCGACCACCGGGTAGTTCGGCGGGATCGGCACGCCGGTGCCGCGGCTCACGGTTTCGCAGTACTCGGGAAGTGCCGTGAGGTCGTTCTCGATCCAGCCGAGCAAACGAAGATTGACCAGGAGCTGGTCCATCGGGGTGTTGCCGACCCGCTCGCCGATCCCGATCGCGCAACCATGGACGCGACTCGCTCCCGCCTGGATCGCGGCGATGGTGTTGATCACCGCCAGCCCGCGATCGGAATGGCCGTGCCAGTCCAACTCGACGTCGGTGGCGCCGCTCTCGAGCACGATCTGCTTCGCGAAGCGCACCAGGTTGGCGGCTCCGGTGGGCGTCGCGTGCCCGACGGTGTCGCAGAGACACAGTCGCTTGGCCCCGCAGCGAATCGCGGTCAGGAACAGCTGGCGAAGCTGCTCGGGGCGCGCGCGCACCGTGTCCTCGGTGACATACATCACCGGCAGTCCGGCGGACACCGCGTAGCTCACCGCGTCCTCGGTGTGACGCAGCATGATGTCGAGCGTCCAGTTCTCGGCGTACTGTCGGATCGGGGAGGAGCCAATGAACGTGCATACCTCGATCGGGATCCCGACCTTCTGCGAGACGGTAATCACCGGCTCGATATCCTGGCGCAAGGTGCGGGCGGCGCAGTTGGCCTGGATCTTCAGCCGGGCTTCGCGAATCTCCTGCGCGAGCCGGGTGACATCGTGGACCACGTGCGGCCCGGCGCCGGGCAGGCCGATGTCGGCGGTGTCGATCCCGAGCCGCTCCATCAGGTGGAGGATCCGGACCTTGTCGTCGAGCGACGGCGTGCGGACCGAGGGCGACTGGAGCCCGTCGCGCAGGGTCTCGTCGTCGAACTGGACCCGGAACGTCGGCGGTTGCCAGCGTTCGCCAGCCTCGTTCCAGTCGTGGATCAGGTCGCGTTCGTTCATGAGGTGCGTCCGGGTTGTGGGGCCAATGAGACTACACGTTGGCGAGCCCGCGGACCACTACGGGAGCGCCCAGTTCGCCCCGACTCACACCCTCTCGAGGATGATCGCGATCCCCTGGCCGCCGCCGATGCAGGCCGACGCCACACCCCAGCGCTTGCCGCGTTTCGACAGCTCGACCAGCAACGTGTAGACCAGGCGCGTGCCGGTCGCACCCAGCGGGTGGCCGAGCGCGATCGCGCCGCCGTTGACGTTGACCTTGTCGCGATCGAGCCCCAGGTCCTTTTCGACCGCCAGGTACTGGCCGGAGAATGCCTCGTTGATCTCGATCAGGTCGAGCTTGTCGATCGAGATGCCGGCGCGCTCGCACGCCTTGCGGATCGCGGGCGCTGGGCCGAAGCCCATGATGTCGGGATCGACGCCGACGCTGGCGTAGCCGCGAATCACGCCGAGCGATTTGGCCCCGGCGGCCTTCGCGCGCTCGGCGGTGGTCACCACCACCGCGGCGGCGCCATCGACGATGCCGCTGGCGTTGCCGGCGGTGACGAACGATTCGGGTCCGAACGCGGGCGGCAGCTTGCTGAGACCTTCGAGGGTCGTGCTCGGGAACAGGTGATCGTCCTTGTCGACCATCACCGACTTGCCGCGGCCCTTGATCTCGACCGGAATGATCTCTTCGGCGAAGCGGCCGTTTTGCGTCGCCCGGTTGCCGAGCGAATGCGAGCGCAGCGCGTATTCGTCCTGCGCCTGACGGGTGATGCCGTATTTGCGCGCGAGATTGTCGGAGGTCTGGGCCATGAACAGGCCGCAGTAGCTGTCCTTGAGTGCCACCATCAGTGAGTCCTCGAGCACGCCCTGGCCGAGCTTGAAGCCACTGCGCGCGCCGCGGATCACGTGCGGCGCCTGGCTCATGTTCTCCATGCCGCCGGCGAGAACGCAGGTCGATTCGCCAGTGACGATCTGCTGCGCGGCATTGATGATGCTCTGGATTCCTGAGCCGCACAGGCGGTTCACGGTCAGCGCAGGCGTGGTGCGAGGGATGCCGGCCTTCAAGCCGACGTGGCGTGCGCCATAGATGGCATCGCCCGAGGTCTGGAGCGCGTTGCCCATGATCACGTGGTCGAACGCGTCGGCCGGAATGCCGGAGCGTTCGATCGCGGCCTTGGCCGCGACCGCGCCCAGGTCGATCGCCGACATCGACGCCAGAGCACCCCCGGGCAGTCCGTCCCCGCGCTTGCCGCCGATCCACTCGGCCATGGGCGTGCGGGCGCCGGAAACGATGACGACGTCGGCGGAACCTTTGCTGGACACAGTGTCGCTCCTTGTGTTCGAGAGGGGGCTCAGCGGAAATGGGCCGGACACGGTAACAGAGCCCGCAAGCGACCCTCAACAGGACGGCCAGAGCTCAGGGACATGCATCCGTGGTGCGCATCGCAAGGTCCATCGGGTAGCCGTACCACTGGTAGGCGTACCACCATGTGCGTCCGGGGCCACCCAGGAAATAGTCCTCGGCCCCGATGCTTTCGGCGCGCCGAAACAGTCCGTTCCCTTGATGCATGAGCCTGGACGGCTTCTCGCCGTCGGACGACACGAACAGCGATTCGCCGCGTGCACTGACGCAGAAGGAGCCTTCAGGATTGGCGTAGAGGCCGGGCGCACCCTGGAGCAGCTCCGGCGGAGTCGCTCGATCGAAAGGCTTCGTGTCCTCGATGCCAAGTAGCTCGCGCGCAACTGCGGCCTGGATCGCAATCGCATAAGGCACGTTTCTGCCGATGGTGTTGGTCGCGACCACGATCAGCAGACTGTCCTCCGGATACTCGGCCAGCACTGCCGAGCCGCCTGCGGCGTCGCCCGTGTGTCCGACCATGCGATGCCCACGGTAGCGACCGAGTCGGATCCCCAGGCCGTAGCCGAACTCGGCCGATTGGCTACCCGCGTTGAGCCGGACGGGCGTCCACATCTGCTGGAGCGACTTCTCGCTCACCACGCGGCCTGAGCGCAGCGCCATCCACCAGCGTGCCAAATCACGCGTGGTCCCTCGGATCGATCCCGCGCCGCTGAACCATTCGTAAGGCACCGCCTGAATGGGTGCGGGTGTCTCCGCTTCGATGAAGTATCCCTGCGCACTGGGCTCGAGTTGGAAACCAAAGTCGTGGAGGTCGAGCGGAGTGGCGAGCTCGCGCCGGATCAGCTCGGAATAGGTCAGCCCGGTGACCTGCTCGGCGACGACGGCTGCGACCACGAAGCCGTCGCTATTATAGGTCCAGGTAGCGCCCGGCGGGGCGACGCGCTTCCCCTTGGCGAGCAACGCCAGCAAGTTCGCGCGCGTCGGCGCCTTCAGATACTCGGGTTCGGGCTTGCTTTCGTCGATCTCGGTCGCGGTCGTCCCACTGGTATGGCTCAACAACTGCCGGAGCGGGCGGGTTGCGTAGATCGAGTCGAGGCCGGGAAGGTACTTGCCGGCCAACGAGTCGAGATCGACCAGGCCGCGCTCCGCGAGTCGCAAGACGAGGGCCACGGTGACGTGCTTGCCGACCGAGAAGTAATCGAAGCGGGTGCTCGCATCCGCCGGAGTCTGCGGCGATAGCCGCGCCTTTCCGTAGCCCGCGTCGTGAATCACGACGCCGTTACGAACCACGGTGACTCCAAAACCGACCAGCGGAGTCGTGGACAGATAGTGTTTCGCAATCCGATCGACTGCCGGTGCCATCACGGCGTGGTCGGCGGCCCCGGCCGAATGAGCCACGAACATCGCGAAGACATTGATGAGCGCGAGCTTCATGGCGGGAGTATGCCACGTCTGGCCGTAGCGCGGTTGCCTGCGGTACGATCGCCGCCATGAATACCTCCCGAGTCACCCTGGTCGTTCTGGTTCTTGGTGTCGTTGCTTCCGGTTTCGCAGCTTCCGAGCCTCGAGCCGGGCCTTCCGCGTCCCTGACTTGGCTCTCGGGTTGCTGGGAGCGGCAGGGGAGGACGACTCGCGTCGAAGAGTTCTGGACCGCGCCGCGCGGCGGCACGCTCATGGGACTTGGCCGGACCACGCGCGGTGACACCCTGGTCGAATACGAGTTCGTGCGCATCTACGAAGACGGCGACACTTTGGTCTACGCCGCCTCGCCGTCGGGCCAACCCTCAGCCGAGTTCCGCGACGCGCCGCCGCATGGGCAAGAGCTGGTGTTCGAGAATCTCGAGCATGATTTCCCCCAGCGCGTTCGCTACCGGCGCGCGGGTCCGGACTCGCTGATCGCCAGCATCGAGGGCATGAGCAAGGGGCAGCCGCGGACGGTGACGTTCGCCTACCGTCGCGTCGCCTGCGCGACCGACACGGCGCGGTGAAGTCACGAACCGAGTACCTCACGATGAGCGTGCCGGGGCGGCGCGGCTTCGTGAACCTGACGCCGGAAGTCGAACGCATCGTGCGTGAGAGCGGAGTCCGCGAAGGGCTCGCGTTGGTCAACGCCATGCACATCACCGCCAGCGTGTTCATCAACGACAACGAGAGCGGGCTTGCATCACGACTACGACGAAGTGGCTCGAGAAGCTGGCGCCGCACGAACCCGATCGACCAGTACCGGCACAACGACACCGGCGAGGACAACGCCGACGCGCACCTGAAGCGCCAGATCATGGGCCGCGAGGTGGTGGTCGCGATCACGGCGGGCAAGCTCGACTTCGGCCCGTGGGAGCAGATCTTCTACGGAGAATTCGATGGGCGGCGCAAGAAGCGCGTGCTGGTCAAGGTGATCGGCGAATGAGCGTGGTGGTTCGGCCGGCGCACCCGGACGACGTGCCGGCGGTCTGGCGGCTCGCACGAGAGCTGGCCGTCTACGAGCGACTGGAATCGATCTTCGTCACCACCGAGGACCGCCTGCGCGCGCAGCTGTTCGGCGGTCAATGGCCGCTGCTCGAAGGCCAGGTCGCCGAGACCTCGACCGGCCTGGTGGGCTACGCGCTCTTCTATGGACGCTATTCTTCGTTTCGGGGAGCGCCCATCCTGTGGCTCGAGGATCTGTACGTCGCCGACGCCGCGCGCGGAACCGGTGCGGGGCGTGCCTTGTTCGATGCCGTGGCGCGAGTGGCGCACGAACGGGGTTGCACCCGCATGGACTGGGACGTGCTCGACTGGAACCAGCTCGCGATCGACTTCTACCAGCGCCATGGCGCCACGAAGGCAGGGCACGATTGGTCGACCTTCAGTTTGGATCGCGCCGCACTCGAGCGGATCGCGTCGGCGAGCGGGCGCAATAGTCGTTGACCCGACCCCGCCCTGGGTCTAGCGTTGAGTCCTCCCCGAACTCCACTTTCAGCCGGGAGGGCCCTATGACCTGGATCCGCCGGCCGGCCGCGGTTTCGTTCGTGCTGGCCTCTCTGGTGACTGCCGCGGCTCTTGCGATTCCGGCAATGGGCCTGGCCGACCTGCCCTGCGGCCCGGACTGCGTGAGCATGCCTTGTCAGGTCAACCTGGTCGGCGCCACGGGTGGGGAAGCCGACGCGGTTTCTGAATTCTCGATCGTGGTTCGTGACCTGGCTCAGAACCCAATTGCGAATTCGATCGTCCTGATCGACTTCGCGGCGTGCCCGGACCTGCGCATTGCGGCTCAGCAGCCGTTCTCGGGCGTGACTGCAAACTGCGGCGGATCCGTCGGCGCGGTGAGCGCGATCACCGACGCGACCGGGATTGCGACGTTCCGCATTGTCGGTGGCGCACGCAACCTGACCGGCGGCGTGCCCGGCGCAGGCTTCCGCTGTGCGCGGGTTTATGCCGACGGTGTCCTGGTCGGCACGCTCAACGTCGGCGCGTTCGACCAAAACGGCGTGGGCGGCGTCAATCCCGTCGATGTTTCGGTTTGGCTCATGGACTTCTTCACCGGAACCTACGTCGGCCGGTCGGACTTCGACTGCAACCAGACGCTGAGTCCAGTCGACCTTTCCCGTCTGCTCAGCGTATCGATCGCCGGCGGTTCCACCTCGAGCGCGGCCGCCTACTGCTTCTGACCGTAGTCGTTGACCGGTCCCGACACCGGGTCTAGCGTTGAGACATTCCGAACCCCACTTTCAGCCGGGAGGGCCCCATGACCTGTATCCGCCGGCCGGCCGCGGTGTCGACCGCGCTGACTTTCTTCCTGACCGCAGCTATTGCCTCGAGCCTGAATGTGGTTCGAGCCGACATTCCCGAGCCGCCCCAGTCCTCGATTCCTTGCCAGATCAACCTCGTGGGGTCGACCGGTGGGGTCGCGGACGGTATTGGCGAGACGCAAGTGGTGATTCGCGATTTCGCACGAAACCCCCTAGCGGGCGCCGTCGTCACGATCGACTTCAGTGCCTGCACCGATCTGCGAATCGCGACCTCACAGCCGTTCCCAGGGGTGGAGGCGCATTGCGACGCCCCGATCGGGACGGTGACCGCGACCACGAATGCCGCGGGAATCGCCACCTTCCGAATCGTGGGTGGCGCCCGCAACTCCGCCGGAGGGGCTCCAGGAGCGGGTTATCAGTGCGCCCTGGTGTACGCGGACGGAGTCCTGATCGGCCGAGTCAACATCGGAGCGTTCGACCAGAACGGCATCGGCGGCGTCAATCCCGTGGATGTTTCGGTTTGGCTCATGGACTTCTTCACCGGCCAAATCACCGGAACCTACTTTGGCCGGTCGGACTTCGACTGTAGCCAGACGCTGAGTCCGGCGGACCTCTCGCGTTTGCTGAGCGCGTCGATCGCGGGTGGCTCGACTACTAGTGGCGCCGCCTACTGCAACTGACGGGGCAATGCTCCAGCTCCTGCAGGTGCCTCGCCTGACACTATTCCGGGCGGCGCTATCGCTCGTGCTCGGATTCGCGACGGGAGATTCTGAATCCGGCGAGTGCCTATTCGGTCCTCCCCAGCCCGGCTCGGACGACAGCGATGTCCCGTGTGGGATCGTCCTGGTCGGTACGACCGGCGGGGTTCCCGACGCTCGCGGCGAGTTCCTGGTGGTCATACGTGACCTGGCACAGAACCCGGTGGAAGGATGCGAAGTCTCGATCGACTTCCAGAGATGTTTCGACGTCCAGGTGAGCCTTGATCAACCCTGGCCGGGGCTTTCGGTCGAGTGTGTGGCCGGCGCGCCACCGTACGCGATCGTTCGCGGCACGACCGATGCAGAGGGGAGGGTCTACTTCCGGATCGTGGGCGGCGCTCGGAACACAGGGGCGGGCACCCCTGCCTACGGTTTCAAGTGCGCCCGAGTATTCGTCAACGGGTTCGACCTCACGACGCCGGTCGGCGGCGTCAACGTCGCCGCCTATGACCAGAACGGCACGGGCGGCGTGAACCCGGCGGACGTCTCGGTGTGGTTGTCGGACTCGTTCGACGCCGATCTGGAGGGTCGTTCGGACTTCAACTGCTCGAATACGATCAACCCGGTCGATCTGTCTTTGATTCTTCAGGCGTCGCTGGCCGGAGGATCGGCTCAAAGCGCGGCCGACTACTGCCAGTAGGCGCGAACGGCCGAGCGTCTGAACACTGCGCGCTACATGCGCTCGCGGCCCGTGACCCCAGACTTGCCCGCCTGTACCACGCGAGGCTCGCTCGCCGGCTTCTCGACCTTGATGTCCGCCGCGGCCTGGTCGCGGTTGAGCTGCAGCACGCGTGCGTCGGGATCGACCACCACGCGCTCGGGCTCGAACGTGCACTGGAGCGTGACGCTTTGCTTGGCACCCGGACCCATCACGATCGTCTGCCGCGATTCCTGGTAGTCGTCTGAGGGCTTCTTGTCGGTCGACGTCGAGTCCTTGTCGTCCTTCGGGAATCGCGTGCCGCGCGTGGCGGCGATCTCGACCGGCATCGTGCTGGTGCCGATGTTCTCGATCTCGAACGAGACTTCCCAGCGAACCGCCGCTCCTTCGCCGGCAGCCGCGCTCGCCAGCCGCGTCGCCCGCGCCTCGCGCACCTTGTACTCGGGCACCACCACCGAGAAGAACCACTGCCCGACGAAGGCGTCGAACGCTTGCGTGTCGGCAGCGTGTTCGCGCATCACGGCGACGAAGTCCTGGAGCACCGGATAGTCGTTGGTCGTCTCGTAGCGCCGGATGAAATCCTGGACACCGGCCAGTGCCCGCTCGCGGCCCATGTGGTTGAGCAGCATCCAGAACACCCAGCCGCCCTTGTCGTAGGTCACCGTCTGGTCGCCGCGCTTGCTTCCGTCGATCTTGACCAGCGGGCGCTCGGAGTCGACCTGGCGGCGGTCCCCGTAGCGGTCTTCGATGCGTTTGCAGAACTCGATGCGCTGATGCGGGCCCTTGACCTGTTCGAACAGCAGGATGGTCGAGAAATGGGCCATGCCTTCGGACAGGATGTCGCCCCCGGGTCCCTGGCCGGGCAGCAGGATGTTCCCCCACCACTGGTGCGCGGCTTCATGTGCGGTGACCATGAACGCGGCGTTGGCGCGCGGGTCGCTCTTGGTCAGGAATCCGATGCCCTCGGAGAACGTGATGTTGGTCGGGAAGCCCTGGGCGTAGAAGGCGAGCGCCGGGAATTCGCTCACCTTGAGCTCGTGCCATGGGAACGGCATGAACCACTCCGAGTACCACCGACGCGAGGCGTCCAACGCCTCGGACATCTCGTCGATGTTGTACGGATGGTTCGCGTGGTAGTAGATGACCGTACCTTCGCCCTGCTTCTCCTGCCAGCGTCCGGCGACCACGTTGAAGAACTTGACCGGATGGTCGCTGCGCCATTCGGTGGTCCGCATGCCGCCCTCGACTACGTCGCGCACCTGGGTGCCGACCGAGTTGTAGCGGTATTCCGCCGGGCCGCTCACCTGGATGCGCGTCGTCATGCCACCGGCTGCACCGAACGCCGGCGGGGTGATGCCCTCATAGAAGTCGTCGGGGTACTCGCGGCTGTCGAATCGGTTGTCCTTGTCGACCCCGACTTCTTCGATGTAGCCGACCACCGGGACGAAGCTCGGGGTGAACGAAGTCAGCACGACTCCGCCGGGCAGGATGAACTCCTGCCGGCCGCCACCGTTCTTGCTGACGCCGTCCGGGAAGCGGCCCTCGAAGTCGAAGCCGATGCGCAGGCTGTCGCCGGTTGCGAGCGGCGCGGGCGGGGTGAAGATGATGAGCCCGACCCGGTCCTCCGGCGCAATCGAGTCGCCGTTCGCGTCGCTCCACTTGAGCTTCTTCCAATGGAGTCCGCGGGTCAGCGCCACCTGCTTGAGCGGCTCTTGGTGGCGATTGACCAGTGTGTAGTGGCCGCGGCTGTGGAACGAATGCCGCTTGGGATCCAGCTCGAGGTCGAGGTCGACGTCGACGATGCTCGGGTTCTTGGTGTCGCGCCAGGTCGCCATGTTTCGGCGCCAGTAGTCCTTGAGCTTCTTCTCGGCCGGTTTGCCCTCGAAGCCCGACTGGACCTGGACGAACAGCGCGGTGCCCGCGATCAGCGGAACCAGGAGGAACGGTGCCAAGTCGAACGCGGAACGCACCAGTGACGAGGGGGCAAGCCGCGCGCCGACCCGCGACGCATCGCGGCTCGCGCGCGCGAACAGGCGCACGGTGAGCGCGATGAACAGTGCCGAGAGCCCGAGCACCAGCACGCGATTGAGCACCAGCGCCATGCGGTCCAGCTCGAACGTTCCCAGGTCCGACCAGCGCAGCGCTTCCCACAGATTCCAGTTGCCGACCCAGTTCATCTGCCCGGTGGCCTGGCGATAGACGGTGAAGATCAGGGCGGAGAGGCCAACCGCATAGGTCGTGTAGCGGTTCCCGACCAGGGCGTGCACCGCCATGATGAACGCGGTCCAAACCACGTAGGTTGGCAGCAGCAGCAGTCCCCACACCAAGAGGAACGGCCGCGGATCCAGCGGCACCTTGCCCTGGATCGCGAGCGCCAGCATGCAGCCGGCGAGCGCCGAGAGCAGGATGACCACCACGATCGCAACGTTGGCCATCGCTTTGCCGAGCAGCAGCGCGCCGGTGCGCACCGGGGAGGCCAGGACAATCGGGGCGAAGCCGCTGCGCTTCTCGCGCTCGAGCGATTCGACCGTATAGAAGAGGAGCAAGAGGCCGACCATCGCCATCACCGTGTTGGTGGTGACCGTGGCCAGCGTCCCGGCGGTGTGGAGCAGCGGCGTGTCGAAGGCGCCGACGTTGAAGAACGCCTCGCCGATCACCTGGATCAGGATCAGCGGCACGAATAGGTAGAGGCCCGGCTGACTGCGCAACTCCTTCAACTCGGCGCGCGCCACGGTCCAGGCGCCGGCCAGGAAGCCCGGGGCCCGTGCCGTCATGCCGAGATCCGCGATCGCGTGTCCGCCCGTGGTGTCGCCGGTCGGTGCAGCTGCGGCTCCCGACGTTGCGTCGGCCAGGATCGCGTCGATGCCGTGGCGGCGCTCGCGTCGCGTCAGGCGCTCGCCACGCAGGCTCCGGGCGAAACGTGCATGAGCGAAGACCAGGGCGGCGACACCGGCCAACAGGAATATTGCGCGGTTCGCCAGGAACAGGGCATCGACGCCCATCGGCGATTTGTTATAGAAGTGAACGCCGCGGTCGACCTTGAGCCAGGTTTCGTTGAGCCAGCGGAAGCCGGCGGGCTCGATGACCTGGAGCAGCTTGTTCACGCGGGGGTCGAGCCACGATGGCGACCAGTCCCATAGGAAGAAGCCGCACACCAGCAGCGTCGCCACTGGCAGCACGAACACCAGGATCGGCTTGCGCGACCAGACTCCGGCCGCGAACGCCGTGCCCGCGAAGAACACGATCGCCGGCACGCCAAACCACAGCGCGGGTTTTAAGTAGTTCAGGAACACGAACGGGCCGCGGATCTCGTCGGCGGCTTCGTTGGGCACGATATGGTTGAAGAACATCGCCATGCCGACGTGGATCGTCAGCACTGCGAGGAAGCTCAACAGCACCGCGAGGAACTTGCCGCCGATGTACTCGCCCGGAGTCAGCGGTGTCGCGTGCAACACGGCACCGACCTTGAGGTCGTCGTCCTGGATCACCGACATGCCGGCCGCGACCGCGACGAAGAAGCCATAGAAGAGCAGAATGACCATGCTCAGCATCTGCGACATGGCGAACTCGGAGGTCAGCCACGCCTTGGTGCCGCCGACCACGCTGTCGCCTGAAGAAATGCGCATGTGCCCGGTGGACAATCCCCACGAGGTCAGCGCAAGGATGATCAGGAAGATCCAGAACAGCGGGCGCCCGGCGTTGTGTCGGAGGTCGAGGGCGGCGACCTTGAATAGACGGCCAATGCTCATTTCGCGCCAACCGGAATCGGTTCGTCCGCGGCGCGCGGCGGGATGTGCCCCTCGCCGCCGGCTGGCAAGCCCGGAGCGCGGTCACGGTCGACTTCCGTGCGCATGAGCACCAGGTAGGCGTCCTCCAGTGTCGGCGCCACCCGCTCGAAGCCGGTGGGTGCGGTGCGATCCGGTGCGTGCAGCCGCGCGCGGTGCCGGCCCTCGACCAGGATCGACTGGATCACCCGATGCTCGCGCGCCAGAGCGTCGACCTCACGCGCGTCGACCGCGCCCTCGAAGATCTGCCCGGCGATCGCGTTCCGCGCCTCGGTCGGCGTGGTCAACGCCACCAGGCGTCCGCCGCGGATGACCGCGAAGCGCGGGCACAGCACCGCGACGTCTTCCACGATGTGCGTGCTCAAGAGCACGGTGCGATTCTCGGCCAGCTCGGCGAGCAGGCGGTAGAAACGCACGCGCTCCTCGGGATCGAGACCGGCGGTCGGCTCGTCGACGATGATCAGCTCGGGATCGCCGGCAATCGCTTGCGCGATGCCGAGCCGCTGGCGCATGCCGCCCGAATAACCCTTCACTTTGCGCTTGGCGGCAAACGTCAGATTGACCCGATCGAGCAGGCTCGCGACCAGCTTCTTCATGCCGCCCGGCGCCTGCACGCCCTTCAACTCGAGCAGGTAGGCGAGCATCTGCTCGCCGCTCAGGTGCGGGTAGAAACCGAACTCCTGCGGCAGGTAGCCGAGGCGCGGCCAAAGCGTTTCGGGCTTGGTGAGTATGTCGCGTCCGGAAAGCGTCGCGGTGCCGGCCGTCGGTTCGAGCAGGCCGGCGAGAATGTTCATGAACGTCGACTTGCCGGCGCCGTTCGGCCCGAGCAGACCGAACATTCCTTTGGGAATGTCGAGATCGATGCCGCGCAGCGCGGCCACCGGTCCCGGATAGATCTTGACCAGCCCGCGGACGGAGAGCATCGGGGACCTCCTTAGGATCCAACGGAATCCAGATCCGTCGCGGCCACCCGTGTGGCGGCCGTGCCTGCCACGCCTCAGCCTGAGACCGGGCGAGGGGCGACCGAGAGGGTACGACAATCCGAGAGGGCAGGTTGCCAGGGGATGACGAGCGCGGCAGCTGCGACTCTTCCCGGTCGCCCACGGCTCTGCTAGGTTGCGCACTTCGTGACTGGGTATACCTCGCTGCCGCTGGGCGCAGGGAGGACATGGGACCGGCCGGGTGAGGCAGCCCTGCCCTCAAAAGCGGACGGAGACCGATGAGCCAACCATCCCCCACGCGCATCCAGCCTGTCGATCTCGAGCACCTGACTCCGGCCCAGAAGGTGGTGGCCGATCGGATCGCTGGCACGCGCGGCCGCGTTCCAGGGCCGTTCACGGCACTGCTCCACGTTCCCGAGCTCGCGGACCTCGTGCAGAGCCTCGGGGCGCACCTGAGGTACGAGGGAGCCCTCGACCGAGACGTCGCGGAGATCGCGATACTGGTTGCGGCAGGAAAGTGGCGATCCGCCTACGCGTGGAACGCTCACGAGCCCATTGCCCGGCGCGCTGGGGCGCCCGACGCCGTCATCGAGTGCGTGCGATCTGGAGGTTCCTTCGACTCCATGCCGCTCAAGTATCGCGTCGTTTGTGACTACGCTTTGGAACTCGTGTCGTCCGGTCGCGTCAGTGATCCGACCTACGAGAGGACCGCTGCCGCCCTCGGAGTGCCGGGCACGATCGAGCTCACGGTGTTGGTCGGCTACTACTCGCTCGTGACGATGACTTTGAACGCTCTCGGGTGGGAGTGAGCCCGAACGATCCACGGGCGTTGCAAGAGGGTCATAATCGCCCCGGTTCTGTTAAGGCGTGGTCTAGGCTTAAGTTGCGTTCGCACGCGGCCGTTAACGGACATGCAGTGAGCACTCGCAATGAATCCCGAGAACAACCCGAGAATTCCACAGAATTCCATAGGGGGCCGTCATCGCTACCACAGCACAAGCCGTCGCGCTCGAGCTGAAGGCGCTCGGGATCGAGCACTTCTTTCTCATGACCGGCCGGGACAACACCTTGTGGATCGCCCTCGAGGCCGTGGGGATCAAGCACGTCCTGGCTCGCAGTGAGCCGGCGGCCGTGTACATGGCCGACGCCTATGCCCGGCTGCTGGGGCGGCCGGCCGTCGCGTACGGGGCCTATGGACCGGGGGCGGCGAACGTCGCGGGGAGTCTCGCGGAGCCCTTCTGGTCGTCCAGCCCGGTGATCGCGCTCGTGTCCGCCATGAGGCGCTCGGAGCGGTTCCGCAGGGAGTACCAGGAGCTCGACCAGGTCCCGCTGTTCGCGTCGGTGACGAAGTGGGGGGCCGAGGCGTCGTCGTCCTCGCATGTGCCCCGTCTCCTGCGCGAGGCCGCGCGGCGGGCTCTCAGCGGGAGCCCCGGTCCGGTCTACCTCGGCATCCCGGGCGACATCTTCGAGGAGGAGATGGCGAACTACAAAGAGCCCGTGCCGTACAAGGAGCGGCCCTCGCTGCCGCTGCAGCGCCCCGCCCCTTCGGAGTCGGACTGCGAGCTCGTAGTCCGCATGCTGTCCAAGGCCGAACGGCCGATCATCCTGGCTGGGAACGGCATCCACCAGTCGAGGGCCTACGATGCTCTGCGCCAGGTCGCGGAACGACTCGGGATCCCCGTGGCGACCAGCAGCGCCGGCAAGGGAAGCATTGCGGAGACCCACGATCTCGGCTTGGGGACCGTCGGACGCTACTCGCGCAAGTACGCCAACGCCGCCGTCAAGAACGCGGACGTCGTCCTGGCGATCGGCACCCAGCTCGGTGGCCTCGTTACGGATTCGTACCGGCTGGTCACCCCGAATGCGAAGCTCATTCACGTCACGCTCGACGCGGAAGTGATCGGCTTGAACTTCCCGACCGAGCTCGGGCTCGTCGCCGATGCTCGCGCGTTCCTGGAAGCAGTCCTGAAGACCTGCGACCACCTGAAGATAGGCAAGTCCGCCGGATCGTCGGCCTACCTCGAGAAGCTGGCCGAAGAGCGCACGGCATGGCGTGCAAAGCGGGCGGAACTGGCGTCTCACGACGGCACCAAAGGCACCAAGATGCGACAGGAAGCGGTCATGGCCGAGATCAACGAGCGAATGACCCCTGAGACGATCCTGCTCGCGGACACGGGCTATTCGGCAGCCTGGGGCGGTGCGCTCGCCGACATGAAGGTCGCAGGCCGGAACTTTCTGCGGGCCGATGGCTCGCTCGGGTGGGCGTTCCCCGCCTCACTCGGCGCGCAACTCGCGTTCCCCGACCGACCGGTGATCTGCGTCACCGGAGACGGGGGCTTCGGCTACCACCTCGCCGAAATCGAGAGCGCGCTTCGCTTCAATCTCCCCGTCGTCTGCGTGATCATCAACAACCAGACACTGGGCTTCGAAGCCCATGTTCAGAATCTGCTCTACGGCCACGTCGTCAATGAGGTCAATGATTTCCGCGACATCGACTACGGCAGCATCGCCCGGGCGTTCGGCGCCAAGGGGTTCCGGGTGAACAATGGCCCGGACTTCCGGAAAGCGCTCGCGGAGGGCTTGCAGCGAAACGCGCCGACGATAATCGACGCGGTCATCGATCGCGAGGCGATCGGACCGGTGACGCGCTACGACCGGGTGCGGGAGCGTGAGCTATGAGCGGGGCCGCGGGGCGGGTCCAAATCCCGGAGAACCCGAACGTGGAGACGGTTCGGGAACTCAGCAAGCGGTGCTCCAACTGGGGCCGTTGGGGGCCGGACGATGAGCTGGGCACGCTGAACCACATCAAGCCTAGCGACATCGTCGCGGCCACGAAGCTCGTTCGCACGGGACGCGCCTTCTCGTTGTCGATCCCGGTCGACGACACCGGTCCCCAGACGGGTGGGTTCGGACGCTTCAACCCGATCCACCTCATGATCCGCGACGGGAACGGCGCGGTGACGGGAACGACGGTGCGCGACTTCTACGGCGGACGGGACCGGTGGATTCGCGGAACAGACGACATCCTGATCCTGCCACTGCAGTCCGGGACCCAGTGGGATGCGCTCGCGCACATCGTCTTCGAGGGCAAGATCTACAACGGCTACGACGCGACGGTCGTCGGGAGCAAAGGGGCGATCAAGAACGACATCGCCAAGACGCGCGATCGGGTGATGGGCCGCGGCGTGCTGCTCGACCTCCCGCGCAGCAAGGGCAAGCCCTGGCTCGAGCCGGGCGAGGCGATTCACGCCGAGGATCTCGAGGCGTGCGAGCGATCCCAGGGCGTGACCGTGGGGCGCGGCGATCTGGTGCTCATCCGAACCGGCCAGATGGCGCAGTGTCGCAAGGCCGGCAGTTGGGGCACTTACGCCGCCGGTTCGGCGCCGGGGCTCGCGCTCGACACCTGTCCGTGGGTCTACGATCGCGAGTTGGCGGCCGTGGCCACCGACACCTGGGGCATGGAAGTCCTGCCGAACGAGACGGCCGACGTCTTTCAGCCGCTGCACATCATCCTGCTCGTGCACACCGGTCTCATGATCGGCGAGATCTTCGACCTCGAGGCCCTGGCCGACGACTGCGCGCAGGACAAGCGTTACGAGTTCCTGCTGACCGCGGCACCTCTGGTCATCACCGGCGCCGTCGGGTCGCCGGTGAACCCGATCGCCGTCAAATAACCCCGTTGCCTTCGCTGCCCGGACGCTGGGGTCTGCCGAGCGCGGGGCCCAAACGGCGCTCGAGGATCTGCCACATCCCCTTGAGCGCCGGCATGGGATCGCTCCACCAGAACACGGTGTGGTCTCCCCAGATCCACGGTCCAAGAACCGCTCCCTCGGGAAGGCGGAGCGCCTTCACGTACCTCATCAGCGCGACAGCGTCCCGAAACTCGTAGAGGCCGTAGCGCCCCGCGCGGTACACCGCCGGAGACTCGACGGGGAGCCCCTGGGCATCGAGGTAGATCGACCAGGGGATGTCCAGACCGGCGCTCGCTATGGTCGCGACGTACCAAGCCGGTCGCGCGTTCAGTTCGAGGATCTTGAACGCCCCATCGCGCACGTCGAACTTGAACTCGACGTTGAAGCCGCCACGATAGCGGGTCTCGGCCAGGAGGCGACGGAGACCGGGAAGGGCGCCCTCGACCTCGGAGAGCGGGATCGTCACAGACGAGACGGTGTTGCCGATCATCGGCGGAGCCACGCGGAGGCGGCGTCGCGCCACCATACCCACGATCCTCCCATTGTGGTCCACGAACCCCTCGACCAGGACAGTCGCCGCCATGTTCCCCGCGATCCACTCCTGCACGAGAAACGAGATCCCTGCCGCGCTCGCCACCCTCATGAGGCGTTCCGCAGCCTGACGCGATTCCACGAAAGATCCCTTTGTCCCGAAGTGCGCCTGATGGAGCTGCGGCTCGGTCGGCTTGAAGAAGGCATTCCTGAGCTGGTCGTCGGTAAAGTGCTCGAGGTCCTCGGGGCCACGGAGGGGAATGGAACGTGGACGTGGGATATCGAGCCGTTCGACGAGAGCTCTGAATCGGTCCTTGTCGACGAACGTCTGGACCGTCTCGTGCGGGGGAATGCTGGTCAGGAATCGCTCGCGCATCGCCGCCGGAAGACCGGACACCGCCAGCGACCAGTTGTCGCTGCAGGGGATGAGAACGGCGCGCGGCAGGCGTAGGGACTGGAGGTACTCGGCAAGAACGCCGCTGTCGTACGTCTCTGCCAGCTTCCGCTCCGCGGGCCGGTACCAGCGAGATCCCGTGATGATGTTGGACGTCTCGTCCACGACGTAGCACGGGATCCCCCGGGTAGAGAGAACCCGGAGGACCCCGAGCGCCGCAATATGCGCGCCGAAGATCAGGGCGGGGACTTGCTCTGACCCACCTCGAGTAACCTCGATGGCATCCTCAAGCATGAGTTGTAGATCGGCAGAGGCGCCGTCACGCATCACTCCCACACTCGATGCCCTGCAGGACCCCCGCGAACCGCGTCGGCGACGCTCTCGGCCAGGGGTTGTCGCCGCGCTCGCGTTCGCGGAGCCGGGGCCGAGCCCGCTCTGCGCTACACCTTTTCGATCGCCAGCGCGAGCACCTCGGTGTAGTCGAGTTGCACCGTGTCCCCGATCTTCAGGCCCTTCACGAAATCACGACCCTCCGACGTGACGACGCGACGTGCGGAGAGCTCGCCGGACGCGAGGGAGAAGACCACGATGTCGCGCTCGAGGTCGAGCGACTCGATCTTGACGCGCACGCTGATCGTGGCTCCCACGCCTCCGGCGGGCGACGCGCCGGGCTCGCCGCTGACCACGGCCCCCGCGGCTGTGGCCGGCTCCGCGGTCTCGCCCGCGGGGCGCAGCGTCGCTTCCAGCGTTTCCGTGTATCGGATGTGCAGCGTGTCGCCAGCCGCGATCTGAGCGAAGTTTTGCACGGCATCGCCGCACTTGACCTGCGTCAGGCTACCGTCCTCGTGGCGGAGCGTCACGACCCGCGTCTTGGCATCTACCGCGACGACCGCGGCCGTAGCGGAGAATTCGTTCGAGATCGTGGCGTGGGTCGGCGCGACCGACGCAGCCGGTTGCGGAGCAGGCTCTTTGCTCTGGCACGCTCCGAGCATCAGCAACGTTCCGAAAAGCGCGCACGGGATCAGCAGGTTCGACGAATTGGGACCGAGCTTGCGCATGAGAAGCTCCTTTCAGGTTATTGGGGACGGAGACGCTACATCCTTCACACGCACGGTGCAAAGCGAGTCGCAACCAGAGGCGCGATGAAGAATGCGACCTTGCAGTCCGTCAGCTGGACTCGGCCAAAACTGCCGTCCCGAGGCCGCGCGTGCTTAGACGTCACACCTAGGAAGCTTCGCGGGCTTTTTCGGCGACGCTCTCGGCCAGGGTTTCGTGGAGGTCCCCGATCAGCCCGGCCAGCTCCGGCCCTGCGACCCCGCCGGTCATGTGGCGGGCGGCGGCCTCGCCCAGCCGTGCGATGACGGTCGCCGCCCCGGACTTGCCACCGGCCTGGCCGATGGCGCCGTACTCGGCGTGCCGTTCGGCGATGCGCGCGAATCGTTCGTCGGTATTGTCGCCGGAGGGCTCACGTCGCCAGTGATCGAGCACGGCCTCGTGCATCGCGTCGAGCGCGTCCGCGGTCTCGCGATTGAACCCGGCGCCGGCGACCAGTCCGCGCACGCAGGCGTAGAGCGCGAATGCCTCCCACTCGCGCTCGGCAGTTGCACGACCACCGACCGCGGCCGAACGCCAGAGCGAGGATCGCTCGAGCTCGGCGAACAACCCCGGAGAATGTGCCAGGAACAACTCGGCGACCAGGCGGCCAGTGTGCTGAGGATCAATGGTCATACTGAACCGTGAGCATCGTGCATTCGCTTGCCTCAGGCGACTCGCTCCAGAGCGAGTCGTGTTAGGGTCGCCTAATGGAACTGTCCGTACGGACAGTTTGTTATCACGCGAGTTGGAATGACGAGGTGTGAGGGATGGCTGATCCGGCAGGAAACGCCGGTGTGAAGCGTATGGTCGAGGCACTGAAGTTGAAGCCTCACCCCGAGGGAGGCTTCTTCCGCGAGACATTTCGATCATCGCGACGGCTGGCCCCGGGTCCGGACGGAACGAGTCGAGCCGCGTCGACGGCTATCTACTTTCTCCTGCCCGCCGGCGAGTTCTCCGCGTTTCATAGGATTCGCGAATCGGACGAACTGTGGCATCACTACGGCGGAGATCCGGTCGAGATCCACATGATCGTGCCCGAGGGAGATCACCGAGTTGCCATCCTCGGCCCCGAAATCGAGCAGGGCGAGCGTCCACAGATCGTGGTGCCGGCCGACACGTATCAGGCGGCGATTGCGCGAGGCCCCCGCTTCGCACTTTGCGGATGCACGGTGACACCGGGGTTCGAATTCGCGGACTTCGAGTTGCCTTCACGTGACGAGCTCTTGGCTCGCTTCCCGCGACACGAACAGGTGATCCGGAGATTGACCAGGAACTCGCGGCGCGTGGTCGAGGAAAGCCTCGAGACTGCGAAAGGTCCCCCGGCCGGCGTCACTCGTCGTTCGAATCCCCCCGTTCGTCGCTCCTGACCGCACCGTCGCCTCGCCGATCTCCACAGTGCCCCACCGCGGTGGGCCCCGGCCCCGGATGCGGAGCCAACCTTTTCCGGGTTGCTCCCGTCCAAGGGGCGTCAACCCTGCGCCGACCTACCCAGGTGGACGACGATGAAGCTTCCCCTCCTCACCTTCGCTGCGATGCTGGTCCTGTGCGGCGCCGCGTACGCGGCCGACTCGCTCGGCACCAAGATCGCAACCCCGCCGAATGGCAACGGCGCCTCGCGCAACAGCCACCCGCCGGTCGTCGCCGTGCGTCTGTCCGAGGCGGTCTCGGTCGACGGCCAGCTCAACGAGCCGGTCTGGCAGAACGGAAATGCCGTCACCGAGTTCAAGCAGCGCGACCCCCACGAGGGAGGCACGCCGAGCCAGAAGACCGAGGTCCGCCTCGCCTATGACGATGATGCGCTCTACGTGGGTGCTCGCTGCTACGACACGGCCCCCGAATCGCTGCTGGTGCGGCTCACGCGTCGCGACGTCTCGATCCCGGCCGACCGCTTCTCGATCTACCTCGACCCCTATTACGACCGGCGCAGCGGCTACTACTTCCTCGTCAACTGCGCCGGCACGCTGTTCGACGGCACGCTGTCCAACGACGGCGCCGAGGACGCGTCGTGGGACGGTGTGTGGGATGCGAAGGCCAAGGTCGACGACCAGGGTTGGACCGTGGAGATGCGGATCCCGTACTCGCAGCTCCGTTTCTCGAAGGCTGACTCGTACCGCTGGGGTGTGAACTTCCGGCGCCGGATCGAGCGCCACACGGAAGAGGACTTCCTCGTCTACCAGCCCAAGAAGGAGGCCGGCTTCGTCTCGCGCTTCCCCGACCTGGTGGGGATCGAGCGCGTCTCGCCTGGACGCTCGATCGAGCTCATCCCGTACTTCACGCAGAAGGCCGAGTACCTGCAGACCGACGCCGGCGACCCTTTCAACGACGGTTCGCGCTACATCCCTGACGGCGGCCTCGATCTGCGCATGGCGGTCGGCAGCCGGCTCACGCTCAACGCCACGGTCAACCCGGACTTCGGTCAGGTCGAGGTCGACCCCGCGGTGGTCAACCTCAGCGACGTCGAGACGTTCTTCCAGGAGAAGCGGCCGTTCTTCGTCGAAGGCTCGTCGGTCTTCCGCTTCGGCAACGAGGGCGCCGACAGCTACTGGGGGTTCAATTGGCCGGAGCCGACGTTCTTCTACAGCCGCCGCATCGGCCGCGGCGTCCAGGGCAGCGTCCCCGACGCCGAGTACTCCGACGTCCCGGTGGGGACCAGCATCCTCGGCGCCGGCAAGCTGATCGGCAAGGTCGCTCCGTCCTGGAACTTCGGCACGCTGCACGCGGTGACGGCGGAGGAGACTGCGGATCTCTACAGCAGCGGCCTCAGCTCGGAGGCCGTGGTCGAGCCGCTCGCCTACTACGGCGTGCTGCGCACGCAGAAGGAGTTCAAGAACCGCCAGCAGGGGCTGGGCCTGATGGCGAGTGCGGCGGTGCGCAACTTCGACGGCGACGCGGCGCGCCTGGAGTCCGAGCTCAACGGCCAGTCGTTCATGACCGGTCTCGACGGCTGGTTCTTCCTCGACAAAGACCAGCAGTGGGTAATCTCCGGCTGGTCCGCGCTGTCCCACGTGACCGGCACCGAGGAGCGCATCACCGGGTTGCAGCAGAACTCGCAGCACTACCTGCAGCGTCCCGACGCACCGGACAACGACTGGTACCGCATGGAGCCGGGCGCGACCTCGCTCACCGGCTACGGCACGCGGCTGTGGCTGAACAAGCAAAAAGGGAACGTGTTCGGCAACGCGGCGCTCGGCTTCATGACCCCCAAGTTCGACGTCAACGACATGGGCTTCATGTCACGCGCCGACGTCGTCAACGGCCACGCCGGCGGCGGCTACAAGTGGACCGAGACCAACAAAGTGACGAAGTACCAGGACATCATCGGCGCGGTCTTCAGCAGCGCCGACTTTCAGGGCAACGTGGTCTGGGGGGGCGTGTGGGGCGGCGGCTTCACCGAGTTCGCCAACAACCATTCGCTCGAGTACAAGTTCGCCTACAACCCGGGCACGACCAACAACCGGCGCACGCGTGGCGGCCCCTTGACCCTCAACAAGCCCGGCTTCGAGACCTACACCTACTACGACACCGACGGCAAGGCGAAGCTCTTCTACTTCATCGAGGGCTACACCTACTCGCAGCCCGAGAACCAGTCGTACGAGTGGAACGTCTTCCCCGGCATCGAGTGGAAGCCGGTCTCGAACGTCACGCTGCGCGTGGGGCCGGGATTCGAGCGGGTGATCCAGGACGTGCAGTACGTCGACCAGTTCGACGACCCCGGGGCCAGCGGCACCTACGGCCGGCGCTACGTCTTCGCCGAGCTGGACCAGAAGACGCTGGTCGCCAACATCCGGCTCAACTGGGCCTTCACGCCCAACGTCAGCCTGCAGACCTATGTCCAGCCGCTGATCTCGTCGGGCGACTACTACGAGTTCAAGTCGCTCGCCAGGCCCAAGAGCTACGACTTCGCCGAGTACGACTACCTGGGCACGCCCTACCCGGGCTCGAGCGACCTGCCAACGAACCCGGACTTCAACTTCAAGTCACTGCGCGGCAACGCCGTGTTCCGCTGGGAGTACATGCCCGGATCGACCCTCTATCTGGTGTGGACCCAGGAGCGCACCGACTTCGAGGACACCGGCGTGTTCAACATGAACGCCAACGCCACCCGGCTGTTGGACGCCGACGCCGACAACGTGTTCCTCGCCAAGGTCACCTACTACTTCGATATGTAGCGTTACGGGTCCTCGCGAGCTTCAGCCGAAACAATTCTTAACGCGATCGCACCACGCGCTTCGACCACGATTCTCCGATCGCCTCGTAGCGGATGAAGTAGAGCCCGGGCGCCACTCGGCCGCTCCTTCCCTCGCCAGTCCAGGTCGCCTGGTGGCTCCCCGCCGGTTGCTCGCCGTCCACCAGCACCGCCACATCGCGGCCCTGGATGTCCACGACGCTGAGCCGCACCGGCGCCTTCCGCCCCACCACGAAGTCGATGCGCGTGGGCTCGTCGCTCGGGTTCGGCGCCACGCGTCCCAGCGCGAAACCTGCGCTGGTTGTTCCCGCGGTCGCCGAGAGGGGGCCGAAGTAGGTGACCTTGCCGGCGCCATCCCAGGCACGCAGCCGGTACCAGTAGGTCGCACCCCCGTCCACGCTGCGATCGAGAGCGACCGTGCCGCCGTCGGACTCGCTCGACTCGACGGTCACGGGCTGCCACGGTCCGCTGCTCGCGGCGCTCCGCTCCAGCTCCCAGCCCATGAACTGGCTGGGGTTGCCGAACCGCCAGTGCAGCTCGATCCCGGTGCCGATCGCTGCGGCGTCGAACCGCGCGAGCAACGCTGCGGTAGGAATGTCCGAGAAGACGGCGAGATTCGGCCTTGGGTGCAGTCCAACTCTGAAGAAGGAACCAGCAACGATGACGGATCCATTGGCGGCAGCCACGCGGTAGGCCGTCCCGAAAAGCCCCGGGTCCCAAGGCAAGGGGCTACCGGAATACGGGTCGATGGCTGCGACGCCCTCATGGTATTCACCGCCGACGCTGAAGAAATCTCCGGCCACGTAGATCGTGCCGTCGCTCACCGCCACCGACTGCACCGGGCCGTCGATATCCGGAGCCCAGGGCCCGACCTCACCCGTGATCACGTCGAGGGCCGCAATGTGATTTCGAGCAAAGGGGTCGCCACCATCGTAGGGCCATCCCGCTCCGATCACCGTGAAGTTGCCGCCCGCGTACACCGTGCTGCCGTTGGCGAAAAGGACGTTCACCCAGCTATTCGCGTTCGTGTTCCACGAGGCGAGAGAGCCGGTCACCGGATCAATGGCGGCCAAGTACCATCGCGAATCCCCCCCGATGTGCGAGAAGTAGCCGCCCGCGAGCAGCATTCCACCGGCCGCGAGGAGATCGGTGACGTCGTTGTCGGCACCCGGGTTCCAGGCCGTCACGATGCCGCTGGCCGCATCGATGGCCGCGAGTCTGTCGCGCGCCTGCCCGCCAATGGTGGTGAAGGCGCCGCCAACGAAAATCGTCCCGCCGGATTCCTCGAGGTCCACGACCACTCCGTCACGGCCCGGGCTCGGGTTCCATCCGGTGACGGCGCCGGAAGCGGCATTGATCGCCGCCAGGCCTTCGCGCGGAAGCCCGCCCACGGTGGTGAACGCACCGGCCACGTAGGCCGTACCTCCCGCCAGCTCGATCACGTTGACGTAGTCGTCCGCTCCGGGATTCCACGCGGTCGCAACACCGGTGGTCAGGTCCAGCGCGGCGAGGTTCGCCCTCGCCACGCCCCCTGCGCCCCCGATGCTGCCGCCGGCGAACACGAATCCCCCGCTCACGGCGAAGGTGTGCACGTAGCCGCTCACCATGGGGTTCCAGCTCGTGGCGTTCCCGGTGCTGGCGCTCAGCTCCGCAATGCCATTGCGATGCTGACCGCCGATGTTGGTGAAGTCACCGTCCGCGTAGATGGTCGTCCCGCTGACTTCGAGGTCGTAGACGTAGCCGTTGGCGCCGGGGTTCCAAGCGGTGGCATTTCCTGTCGAGGCGCTCAGTGCAGCGATGAAGCTCCGTGATTGCCCTCCGATGAACTCGAAGTATCCACCCGCATAGACCGTGCTCCCGCTCACGGCCACCGCATAGGGGGCGCTGTCCGGATCGGGGTTCCACGATGTTGCATTTCCGGTCGAGGTGCTGAGGGCAGCCAGGTAGTTGCGGTCTTGTCCGCCAATGAAGGTGAAGGCACCTCCGACATAGACCGTGCTCCCGCTGACGGCGATCGCGTTCACCACGTCGTTCGGATCGGGATTCCAGGCCGTCGCGCTTCCCGTCGAGGCACTGAGCGCCGCCAGGTAGCTTCGTGCCTCGCCTCCGATGTTGTTGAACGTTCCGCCAACGTACACGGTAGTTCCGCTGATCTCGATCGCTTCGACGCTTCCGTCGGGTTCGGGATTCCACGACGTGGCATTCCCGGTGGTCGTGCTGAGCGCGGCAAGGTTGTTACGCGCCTGACCGCCCACGTTCGTGAAGTAACCAGCAACGTACAGTGTGGTTCCGCTGATTTCCATCACGGGGACCTCGCCGTCGGCGCCCGGATTCCAGGACGTCACGTTACCGGCCGCATCGAGCTGGGCGAGATTCTGCCGGGCCACTCCGCGCACATGGGTGAAGTCCCCGCCAATGAACCATCCCCCGCTGCCGTCGGGGGCAACTGCTCTTACGTCTCCCAAGACCATGGGATAGGGCTGGACGGCGGCGCCGGTCGTGGCATTCAAGACCACTCCCGCCCCGGTTGCGGGCCCCACCTGCGTGAAGAACCCGCCCAGGTACAGCGTGTTCCCCGAAATCGCCATCGCGTAGACGTTGCCGTCGGGCGCCCAGAAGTTCTCGCGCAGGATCTGCGCGTGCGAGGTGGTCGAGAAGAGGATTGCGATGAGGAGCAGGATGCTCGAGGCGAACCGCGGAGCGGCAGAGCGCTTGACGCCAATCATGGGGGACCTCGCGCTGGCTGGGCGCCGTGGAAAGAGGCGGACTACCTCCGGCGGCGCACTAAAAGGCTACGCCCGCACCTTGCCCCCATCAATCGGAATCTCGGCCGGCATGTCCTCGGGGAGGTTCAAGTCACTGCGAGGCAACGCCGTGTTCCGCTGGGAGCACATGACCGGATCGGCGCTCTATCTGGCGTGGACCCAGGAGCGCAGCGACGTCGAGGCATTTGGGATGTCGCGTCAGGCTTGCCTAAAGTAGCTAGCTCCAGAGCGTGTTAGCTTTAGGTCTTTCAATCTGCGAAAGGAGGACTGCGATGAGGGTTCCACTTGTGCTGGTGGCCGGCGCGGCTGTCGTGATGCTGTCCCTGATTCCCCCGATGGTCGGTGGTCAGGAGGTGGTGAAGGTCGTCCCCAACAAGGAGTACGACCCTTCCTGGATGGACATCGGCTCGATGCTCAAGAAGCTCCCGGTCGTGAAGGACAGCTCCTTGCAGGTCGTTCCCCTGGGAAACGGCAAGAACGTCACGGTGGCGTTGGCCCAGCTCGGGCCCCATACCCGGATCCTGGGCCATGTCCACAAGACGCACGATGAGATCGCTCACGTGGTGAGTGGATCCTGCACGTTCAAACTCGGCGAGGACCTGATCAAATTTCAGCCCGGTTCGGTGGTCCTGATTCCCGCGGGTGTGCCGCATGGTGCGCTGGCCGGCGACAAGGGCGCGGTCGTGGTCTCCTGCTTTGCGCCCCAGTGGGATCAGACGGATCGCCACCGGGACCGGCGCGGAGATCCCTAAGCCGAGGGTTTGGCCGAGGACCCCGCTTCGCCCTCAGTGGATGCATCGAGCCTGGTTCGTACTTGTTTCAGATGATGTCGCTCGTGAAACACGCAGAAGAGCAGCATCTCGCGCACGGTCAATAGCCCGATGAGCGGGTGCGGCATCGCCTGAAGATCGAGGGCGTCCTCGGACCAGTCCGCGGCAGCGGTGCGGAGGTCCGCGCTCGCCTGCAAGTAGTCACCCACCAGCCGCGCTCGATCGGCGTCCGGCGCAACCTCGACGACGCGGCCCATCTCGAGCAGCTTTTCCTTGGGGGTGGCGACCAACGAGGCTGCGCCGGCGTCACGTACTTCGGCGTAGGGGCGAGATCGCCGGGTGGGATGCGTGGGCAGGGATTTGGACCGCAGGCCGCGCTGGATGGCGGCGCTGGTCCGAGTCAGGTGGACGAGATGGTGGAGCGGCCCCCAGTGGTCCGAGTCGCCGCCCAGCAGCCTCGCTTCGGGCTGCGTCGAAAAGAACTCGACAATGGTCGACGCGTTGGACTCGAGGGCCGCGAGAATCTCTGCTTTGGTCTGCGGATGCGCCATAGGTTTCGACGTCGGAATGCTACCACGCGACGGATCCGGTAGCGGCCGCCAAGGAAACCGACGGCCCCGGCTACTTCAGCCGCAGAAACGCCCGAACCTCGGGAATGCGTTCGATCTCGTCAGCAATCCGGTTGGCGGACGCCGGTCCCAGGTCGAGAGCGGCCGGCACCTGAGTGACCTCGCCGCCTTTCGCGATCAAAAAGACACGTCCCCTCGAGAACTCGTAGGTGCGGTTGGCGAAGGCGGCTTGCGAGGGCGTCGCGCGCCAGGTTCGGCGGTCGTCCTTGTCGCCCACCTGAACATCCACCGAGGCCAGGTTTCCGAACAAAGTCTGCGTCGAGCTGCCACCATGGAGCGATGCCTGCGAGTACAGGACGAACAGGGGCTCGCCACTCACCACGCAGGTCAACGCATGCACGCCGTGGTACGACCACTCGGTGAGCTCCAGCGTGTGGCGCGGGTAGGTGGCCGCCTGAACCGCGCCGCGGGTCACTGTGTCGCTGGGGTTGCCGAGCTCGTGGAGCCATTCGGTGACGAGAGGCGAGGCCGCCGCCTGATCCAGCAGGAGCCGGCCGCGCATGGCATTGAATTCGAGTTGGCGCGCCGGCGTCGAATCCCTGGTGGACACCAGGAACACCGCGCCGAACGGCAGCTCGAACTTGGCTCCGTCGATCCAGATCGAGCGCCCGCTCGAATTGAGCGGGATGCGGCGACCCCCAGCGGTCACCAGATCGCGTCCCGCGTTCACGCTTGGGCGGCCATCGAGGATCAGCGCGTAGTGGAAGCGCCCGCGGTGGAAGCGCAGCGTCGTTTCGCCGTCTTCGTGGTTGCGGGTGAAGGTGTCGGATGCGCTCTGGGCCGCGGCGGTGGTCGCGAGCAGGATGGAGGCCGCGCCGACCATGACCGGCGAGAGAAATCTCGCCACAAGTGTTTGCGCAGTCTTCATGTCCGTCACTCTACGACGGCTCGCTCGGAAGGACCATCGAGCCGATCGCTTTCCTCTGATGGAACAGCCTCAATCCGGGGGAGCGAACCCACGAACCCTGAGATGATCCGCAACCGCCTCGCTCGCCAGCGACTCCGGTGGCTCGTTCCACTTGTTGTAGGACGGTTCGCGCTCGGAGCCTGCCTCGAGCAGCAGGTCGATGATCGCGATGTACTCGTCGTCCGCCGGGCGACAGTGAACGGAGCCGTGCGCCGTCCACGCGATCGGTGAGCTGCCGTAGGTCTTGTCACGCACGTTGACCGGCGCGCCGGCCGCGAGCAGTGCGCGCGCAAGCTCGACGCGGCCGTTCCACGACGCCCAGTGCAGCGCCGTGCCGCCCCACGGACCCTCGGCGCCGAGGTCGAATCCCAACGTCGCGAGGACGCCGACCGCGCCGGCGTTACCCGACTCCACTGCCCGCAGTATCGCCTCATGCTCCCTCTCGAGCAGCTCGGCGCGCACGCCAGGATTGGCTTCGATGCTGTGTTGCGCGGCGGCCTGATCGCCGGTCGCGCACGCGTGCAAGAGCGCGTCGACCGGCCGCAGCGCCTCGACTCCGGCGCCGAGCGAGCGCAGGAGGTCGGCGACCGGCGCGTTGCCCACGCGCATCGCCAGCTCGTAGGGAAGCCTGCCGTCGGCTCGCGGTTGACGTGGATTGGCGCCGTGGGCGAGCAGCAGCTCGGCGATCGCGACGCCACGTCCGAACGCGGCGATCCGGTGCAGAGGCGTCTCCCGATGATCGTAGCTCGGCACGTTCGGATCGGCGCCGTGCTCGAGCAGCCACTGCATGCCGGCAGTCGCTTCGCGCGCACGGAAGTGGTCGTCGCGATAGCCGGCGAGGAAATAGAGGATGGTGTTGTTCCACGGCTGATGCGCCGCCGAGATCTCGGCACCGTGGGCGAGCAGCAGTTCGAGCACGTCGCGATGGTTGCGCTCGGCCGCGTGATAGGCCGACTCGCCGTCGTTGGGCTTTGCGCCCGCCTCGAGGAGCAGCCGCACCAGTCCGGTGTTGCCCTGTTCGCTCGCGCGATAGAGCGCCGTGAGCTTCGACTTTCCGTCACCCTCGAACGTGGTGAACGTGTTGGGGTCGGCGCCACGCTCGAGCAGCCGTCGCCCGATCGCCACACTCGCATCGCGATAGGTGTCGTCGATCGAGAACATGGGCGAGGCGGCAAGGCAGTCGAGGGGCGTCCAGCCGGTGTCGCGGAACTTGGCGAGCGCCGAAGCCGGGTCGTGCGCGATCCATGCTTCGAACGCGGCGGTGTCGCACGCGGCGGCCGCGGCGTGGACGCTCGACTTTGCCACCTGCGGGAAGTGCTCGATCACACGTCGCATGGTCGCGAGGTCGCCCTCGGGCAGCGCGCGCAGGAAGCGCGCGACCTGGGCGATCAGAGGCTCCTGCGACTGAACCAGGGACTTGAGCGCCGCCCAATTCTCCAGCCCGGCCTCGCGCGCCAGCGCATGCTGGACGTCGGCGAGTCGGACCCGCGAGGCGGCGGTGGGGGCATCGAGTGATGAGAGTCGGGGGAGTTGCGCCTGCACGCGCTTCAGTGCGGCGGCGTCACCGGAACGACAGGCTCGGGTCAGCGCCTTGGCGGCTTCGCGAACGCGCTCGAACGAGGGAGCTTCGGGCTCCCGATCGGGAGTGGACATACTACGACCCTCGAGGTCGCCCGTGTCCGCACGTTTGGGCTGGGGGTTCGTAGCTGTCGATGGTGCAGCGGTTCAGGTGGGAGAGTCCCTTTCCACGGACGGGAGGCGCCCTGCGCGCGGCGCAACGATGCCGGATTCTGGAACCGGTCGCAAGGGAATCCGTGCCGTAGATTCGCGCGAGGCCGCCGGTCACGCGTTCCACCGGCGTCGGCTTCTCGGGGTGCGGTCGAGCTCGACGGAGGTCGTCCGCGGGCGCGTCACGCCGTATCGCATCTGGCGTACCCTAGGGCGTATGAAACTGCGCACCACGACCATCCTGCTCTTGGGACTCGCCGCCGTGTCGGGCGGCTGCTCGCCCGACGACAACCCGGTCGCCTCGATGCCGCAACCGGACTCAGTAGCCCGATACACCGTGACCTTCACCGCCACGTGGAGCGCCACGACCCACCCTCAGGACTTCCCCGCCAGCGCCCATTTCTCGGGCCTCATCGGCGCAACGCACGACGACCGTGTCACTTTCTGGGTGAGCGGCGCTCAGGCCTCTCGCGGCATCCAGGACATGGCCGAGTTGGGATCGAAGACCCCGCTCGACACCGAAGTCTCCACCGCGATCTCGGCGGGCACCGCGCAGGACACGCTCTCGGGCGGCGCCGTCGCGCGATCGCCGGGCAGCGTATCGCTCGACTTCGAAATCGCGGTCAGCCATCCACGAGTGACGCTCGTCACCATGGTTGCGCCGAGCCCCGACTGGTTCGTGGGCGTCGCCGGACTGCCACTGCTGGTGAACGACGGCTGGGTCGACTCGTTGGTCGTCGACCTGCGCGGTTGGGACGCCGGCACCGACGACGGCACGACCTACATCGCGATGAATGCGCCATCCATGCCGCACGTGCCGGTTGCTGCGCTCGAGGAAGGGATCTTCAAGGTCAACGGGGTCGTGCCGATTCTGGGTACGTTTACCTTCGTGCGGCGATGAAGTTCAAGCGGCGTCCCGCTCGCGCGTTGGCGCAGATACTGGCTGGTGTCTGATGGCGCGTGCTAGCTTCCGTTCCAAGAGACGAAGCCGCTACAGTCGTGGTCTGCCTCGCAGGACATGACCCGAACCCTCGCGCGGCCAAGATTCACGAAAACGGAGGCGGTGATGGACCGGTTGAAGCTCACGATGGCGCTTGCCCTTTCCCTCGCGGCGCTGATCGGAGGCCGTGCCGACGCACAGCAGTTCAATTCCGACAGCTATCTTTCGAAACCTCACGGCATGGCCACCATCATCATGACCTATGGCGAGCGCAACTCGATGTTCATGAACACGTTCTCGCTGCTGCCGCGCTGGGAGTTCACCGGGGCTGCTTACATCTACGACGACGATCGCGATCCCTCGACCGACGACGGTTACTCGACGTCCTTCTATGCGAAATACATGTTCCTGGAGAACGCAGCCAAGACGGGAGGTTTCGCGATGAAGGCGGGGACCGGACTCGATCCCGGCTACCAAAACGAGGAGAACCGGCTGAAGGACGCTTTCCGTACGTATTGGACGAACGCCCCGGCCACCATCCCGATGTTCGACAACAAGCTGTCGTTGGACGTCATGCCCGGGGCGAGTATGACGACCGACTTCGGCCAAGAGAACAGCACTGAGTGGGTCTTCACCTACGCCACCCGCCTGGCCTGGTATCCGACCAGCCCGACCTGGTCGATCGTCGGCGAGGTGGTGGGCGCAGAAGGCGAGGGCACGGCGCCGCCCGAGTACCGCGTAGGCTTCCGTTGGGAGCCTAACCCGTACGCCGTGTTCGCAATCACCTACGACCAGGAGTTCGAAGGCGACGCCGGCGCGGGATGGGAGATCGGCATGATGCTGTTTTCGCCGCCATTCTTCTGTATCGGCAAGTGCAACTGATCACCCCGCGGTGGGCTGCCCCACCGGGCGTGATTGCGCTCGTGACGGGCTCGCGACGGGTGTAGCATCGAGGGCGACCGGGCCAACCTGGCGATCGAAGGAGGCCGTCGCCGTGATCCAACCGCTCGTCTCGAAGCGAAACCTGCCGGCATGGTTCGCGATCCTGGTGGCCGCGGATCTCGCCACCGCCGCGACCCCGCTCTCACCACCGTCGATCAACACTCCGCCTGACATCTTCGGGCCCGGCCATGTGCTCAGCGTGGGCCGCGTGGCGGCCAAGGTCACGAACGCGGGAATCATCGGCAACCCGTTCACGAACATCTCCGCCGATCCCTCCGCACAGTGGCCCGGGGCTTCGGGCATCGAGTATCTCAATTCCGTCCTGTTCGCCGTCGCCGCCGTGGATCTCCTCGAGCCCAACCCGTCGCTCATGCGGCGCGTGAGCTATTCCCGGGAGTGGGGGCCGGCCACGATCGACCCCGCGGACCGGATCTACGACACGTTCGAGGGTGCGATCAACGGTTGGGCAGACGGCAACGACGATGGGGACTACGGCGGCCTCCATCCGCTGATTGACGAGGACTTTCTGGATGGCCGCGACAACGATGTCGACGGAGTGATCGACGAAGATCACGCGGCGCTCGGTCAGCAGATGTTTTCGTGTGTCATGCGGGACGACGGGTCCTTCTCGGAGCCCCCGGTAGGGCCGATGCATCTGCCGTTGGGGCTCGAGTGTCGCCAACGCGCCTGGGCGTACGACGTGCCGGGCTATACGAACGTCATCGTCGTCGAGTACACGGTGATCAACCAGTCAGGACACGTTCTCGACAGCCTCAGCTTGGGTTGGCGCGTTGACGCCGATGCCGGCCCCATCACCACAGCATTGTATTACACCGACGATCGTGACCTGCCGAACTTCCCGAGCGGAGAATTCGTGCGCGCACTCGACGTCGATGACGTCCGCCGCCAGTACCCGCACCACCCGAGCCTGAATTATGACGTGCCCCCCGACTCGGCGCTCTGCCCACGGGTCAAGGTGCGGATCAACGGATTCTCGTTCGCCGACGACAACGGCGACGCGGGGGCCACCCGCGGTCTGGCCACTTTCCTGTTGTTGGGGCACACGGTGGATCCGACCGGAGTCGGCGGTCCTCCGCGCGTGGGCTTCCGATCGTTCCGGCGCTACCTCGCGGGCACTCCATTCAACGCCGGCGGGAATCCGATCAACGATCTCGAGCGCTTCCAGCTCATGAGCAGTACCGAGGGAATTGATGGCGTATCGGGCTTCATCTCCGTCTCTCCGTCGGGAGTCATCGGCGATCAGCAGGCATGGTGCTCGATCGGTCCGTTCCGAAACGTGCCGGACGGCGGGACGGTCCAGGCCACGATCGCCTTTGCGGTACAAGTCGGCAGCTACGACGTTGCTTTGGAGTACGAATCCGACTACGCCCAGTATGAGTCGGGGGCATTGGAGGTTGCGGAACTGTTCGGCAAGCATCGAACGCTCAGCGACGCATACAACGTTCAGACGCTTCACGATGGGGAGTACTCGACGTCGTTCGGCCAGCCGGTCCCCGACTTCCACGGGCGCGAAACCCCGCTGATCGCACCGCTCGGGGGGCCACCGCTCTTCGCAGCGGATTGTCGCGACCTGGAGATGGGCGTGGTCCGACAGGTGACCGATCAGGGCTACACCTGGTTCGACTTCGACTGCGACTATTGCACCGGCGTGTGGGACTACCCGAGCACGAGCGGTCGTTTCCTGCGCCACTGGAACTCGGAAACGGTGCCGCTCGCCGTGGAACCCGGGGAGCGTCCGGTCCCGGACGGGGCCGCGACCGGCATCAACCTGCTCACCTGCGCGCCCAACCCGATGCGGGAGGGTGGTCGACTCGAGTTCGCCCTCCCGCGGGCCGCCAGGACGCGAATCGAGATTCGGGACCTCGCGGGGCGCATCGTGCGGCGGCTGGACGACGCGGCGCGCGCTCCCGGGACGCACCAAGTCTCGTGGGATGGTCGCGACGATCACGGCGGCCGCGTCGCGCCCGGTGCATACTTCTGGAGCGTTCGCACTGGGGACGACAGCGGATCCAGGATGATCCTGGTCGTGCGATGATCGACGAACTCGGTGGTGCTCCAGCTGGATGAGCTCTGGAGGGTCCATGAGACTCTGGATCGTTCGACTCGCGTCGGTCATCGCACTGGTGACCGGAGCTTCAATGGCCGTCGCGTTCTCAACCGGGCCGCCTGCCAGCCTTACCGGAGCGCCGGCGATCGGCGGCGTGCCGGCTGAAGACAACTGTACGGATTGCCATGGCTCATTCCCGCTCAACAGCCCGGGCGCCACGCTCGAGTTCCTCGACGTTCCCGAGTTCTATGTTCCCGATTCCATCTACAGGCTGCGCGTGCGCATGACCTCGAACTTCAATCCGCCGAGGCGATGGGGGTTCGAAATGACCGCGATACGCGAGGTCAACGGTCAAGGCGCGGGCACGTTCACCGTCACCGGGACCACGGGCATCCAGATCGTCCCCGGAACGGGAGTCTATGCGACGAGACGGTACGTTCAGCACACTCCCGGAGGCACGTACGCCGGCGACAACGGGCCGATCGAATGGACGATCCGGTGGCTGGCGCCCAATGTCGATATCGGTCGGATCTTCTTCTTCGCCGCGGGGAACGCTTCCAACAACAACAACGGCCTCGGGGGGGATCACATCTACACCCAGCAGGCCTTCACCGATTTTCAACCGCCGCTCGACGCGCCGGCCGGTCCGATCGCGACACTCGACGACCTCGCGCCCGCGCGCCCCAATCCCTTCCGCGGGCAGACGGCCCTGGACTTCACGCTCGCCCGAGGCGGCTGGATGGACCTGTCGGTGTTCGATGCACAGGGCCGGCGCGTGCGCACGCTGGTGACTGGCGACCAGCCCGCCGGGCGGGGATTGGCCTCGTGGGACGGACGGATGGACGACGGGACGCTGGTGACGTCAGGCGTCTACTTCGCTCGCCTGACAATTCCCGGCAGCGAGCAGCCGATCTCGCATCGGGTGGTCTTTACGCGCTAGTCCGGGGTCGCGCTCCGGCGCACGCATCTCTGTTTCACGCTCCGAGCCATGGTCCGCTTCCGGACAGTGCCACACGGGATCGGACGGTGCTCCGAGCCCTCGGCCGGCATAAACCCTTCGCTCGCAACACCACGCGTCTGGCATTCGGCTTGCCCTGACCGGGCGCATGGACCGCCCGATCCCCGTTCGTGAACTCCTGCAGAAGGCTCGTCGTCGTCTCTTCGGCTGGATCGCGGGAGCCGTGGCCCTGCTCGCCCTCGCCTTCATTCTCCCGGGCTGGGTGACGCTGTCCCTCCCTCGTTCCCAACTCCGCACCGCCATCGTCGAGCGCGGCGCGATCGACGCCACCCTCACGGCGTCGGGGCTGGTCCTGCCCGAGCACGAGTTCGTGGTCACGAGTCCGGGGCCGTCGCGCGTGCTCCAGACGCTGCACCAGCCCGGAGACACGGTTGCTGCCGGAGAACCGATCCTGAGTCTCGATCAAGGCGAGGCCCGCCTGCTGGTGGAGCGGCTCGAGCGCCAGGTGGCGCTCAAGGACAACGAGCGCGCCCAGGCCCGCGTCGATCTCGAGAATCGCTTGAACGAGCTGAACGGACAGGCGGCGATCAAGAAGCTCGAGCTGGAATCGCTGACGTTCGAAGCCGAACGGAACCGCAAGCTGGCCGCGGCCGGAGTGATCAGCGGCGATGCCGCGAGGAAGAGCGACACCGATCTCGAGCGCTGCCGAATCGAGGTCGAACAGCTCGCGGCGGCGATCAAGAACGCCGAGCGTGGGCTCGAGGTCCGCCTGCGCGCCCTCGATCTCGAGCACGACATCCTGGTCCACGAGCGGCGCGACGCGCAGCGCGCCCTGCTTCAGGGCTCGGCCGCCAGCGTTCGCGGCGGCGTTCTGACCTGGGTGCTCTCCGGCGAAGGCGTGTCGGTAGTGCGCGGCGACGAGCTGGCGCGGGTCGCCGACCTGTCCACGTTCAAGGTCGAGGCCACGATCTCGGACGTGCACGCCGCGCGGATCCGCGCCGGGCAACCCGTCCTAGTTCAGGTCGGCGATCTTTCGTTGCCGGGCACGGTATCCAAAGTCCACCCCAAGGTGGAGAACGGTATCGTGCGGCTGGACGTCGCGCTCGGCAAGCCCGATCACGCGCTGCTGCGGCCGAATCTTCGCGTCGACGTCCACGTCATCACCGAGCGGCGCGAAGGAACGCTCACCGTGCGCCGCGGGAGCATCATCGTGATCGACGGCGGCCACGCCCTGTTCCGGGTGCGCGGCAACGAAGGAGTGCGGCGGAACATCAAACTCGGCATCACCAACTTCGAGAGCACCGAAATCCTCGAGGGCCTGGAAGAAGGCGACGAGGTCATACTGTCCGACATGAGCGACTACGCCAACCGGAAGGAGATTCGCATCCGATGAGCACCATGACCCTGGAAGCCGGCGCGACGGCGGCCGGCGCCCGCGCCAACGGCCGCGCCGCCATTCGTCTCACCGGCGTCGAGAAGATCCACCGCACCGACCGGATCGAAACCGTGGCGCTCAATCAAATCCACCTCGAAGTCAAGGACCGCGAGTTCCTGAGCGTCATGGGGCCTTCGGGTTCGGGCAAGAGCACGTTGCTCAACGTCATCGGACTGCTCGATCGCCCGAGCAAGGGCACGATCGAGGTCGGCGGGCAGAGTGTCGGCGCGCTGTCTGACCGGCAGCTCGCGGTCAAGCGCAACCGCGAAATCGGTTTCGTGTTCCAGACGTTCCACCTGATCCAGGATCTGAACGTGCTCGACAACGTCGAGATTCCGCTCTTGTACCGCCGTCTGCCGGGCGGGCAGCGCCGCACCATGGCGCAGGAGGCGCTGGAACGCGTCGGCCTGTCGGCGCGGACCACGCACTTCCCGTCGCAGCTCTCGGGGGGCCAGCGGCAGCGGGTCGCCATCGCCCGGGCAATCGTCGGCCGCCCGAGCATCCTGCTCGCCGACGAGCCCACGGGAAATCTCGACAGCCAGATGGGCGACGAAATCATCGCCATTCTCGAGGACTTGAACCGCGCGGGAACCACCGTCGTCATGGTGACGCACGATCAGCGTCTCGCCTCGCGGACGGCACGCATCGTTCGGCTGTTCGACGGCCGCCAGGTCGAGTGAGGCGCGCATGCTGACCAACTACCTCAAACTCGCCTTCAAGGTTCTGCTGCGGCGGAAGTTCTTCACCTTCGTGAGCCTGTTCGGAACCAGCGTGACGCTGCTGGTGCTGGTGATCGCCTCGGCGATGCTCGACCACGCCTTCTCGCCGATGGCCCCCGAGGTCCGACTCGATCGCACCCTGCACGTGACCTACATGGCCATGCGCGGGGCAGAAAACGAGTGGAGCGGCGATCCGGGGTACGGTTTTCTCGACCGCTACTGTCGCGACATCCCCCACGTCGAACGCATGTCGATCTTCACCGGCGCTCATGCCGCCCTCAGCTTCGTCGGCGGCGAGAAGGTGGTGTCGCAGATGCGCCGCACGGACGCCGAGTACTGGACCATCCTCGACTTTGCGTTCGTGGCCGGCCACGGCTTCGGCGAGGCCGAAGTCGCCGACGGCAGTCGGGTGGCCGTGCTCAGCGAGTCCGCCGCGTGCAACCTGTTCGGCGATCGTCCTGCCTTGGGCCAAAGCTTCGAGGCACACGGCCAGACCTTCACGGTGATCGGCGTGGTGCGCAATGTCCCGCGCGACCGGGACTGCGCGTACGCCGACATCTGGGTGCCGGTGACGACCCTGCCGACCGACGTCTGGAAGACGCGACTGATGGGGGACTTCAATGCCATGTTGCTCGCCGATTCGCCGCGAAACTTCGGCGCGATCCGCGCGGAGTTCGCCTCACGCCTGCCTCACGTCGAGATGACCGAACCCGATCGCTACGACCGGATGTCGGGATCTCCGCGCACGCGGCTCGAAGACGTGGCCGCCGAAGCCGTGGGCACCACCAACGACATGCCCCGGACCAGCCTGTTCATCGCCGTCCTCGCCCTGCTGACCCTGCTGTTCATGCTCCTGCCGGCGATCAACCTGGTGAACATGAACATCAGTCGCATCTTCGAGCGCGTTCCCGAAATCGGCGTGCGCAAAGCCTTCGGCGCCTCGACCGGCCACCTGGTCGGTCAGTTCATCGTCGAGAACGTCGTTCTGGCGGTGATCGGTGGCGCGATCGGTTTCGTGCTGTCGCTGTGGGCGCTGCAGCTGATCAACGGCAGCGGGTTGATCCCGAACGCGGACTTTCACTTGAACCACCGGGTCTTCCTCTACGGTCTGGGGTTGGCGGTGTTCTTCGGCGTGCTTTCGGGCGCGTATCCGGCGTGGCGCATGGCCCGGCTCGATCCGGTCGAGGCCCTGAGAGGAGGTCACCGATGATCACGCACTACCTCAAGCTGGTGTGGAACCGGCGGCGCGCGAACGGCCTGATCCTGGTGGAGATCCTGGTCAGCTTCCTGGTCCTGTGCGCCGTCTTCAGCGTCTGCGCGTACTACGCGGCCAACTGGCGCCGCCCATTGGGATTCGATTACCGCAATGTGTGGACGCTCGAGGTCGACATTCCTCAGGCCACGCTCGATGACAAAGAGGCCAATGCGCGCGCCCTGGCCGCCTCGCAACGCCTCCTCGCGACCTTGAGCGACCATCCTCAGATCGAGTCGGTGGCGCCGATGCCCAATACGCCTTACTCGGGGAGCATGAGCCGCACCGGCATCCGCCTGGCCGACGGCGGTTTGGTGCAGTTCCTCTCCAGTCCCACCACGCCTGCGTCGCTCGACGTGCTCAAGTTCGAGCTGGTGGCGGGCCGCTGGCTCGAGCCCGGTGACGACGCGGCGGCGTTCATTCCGCACGTCATCACCCAGGATCTCGCGCGGCGTCTGTTCGGGCGTGAGAACCCGATCGGCCGCACGATCGACGGCTACACCGACGACGGCAAGCTCGAGACGCCCGACGAGGGCTGGCAGGTGCGCCGGGTGGTGGGGGTGATCCGCGACTACCGCAAGGCGGGGGAGTTCACGGACATGCCCTACGCTGCGTTCCGGCCGCAGACACTGACGGATCCCGAGCGCGGGTGGGCGCCGTGGAGCTACGCGATCCGCGTCCATCCCGGCACGCCGGCTGCGTTCGAAGAGACGCTGATGAAAACGCTGCATGCCGAGGCCCCCGATTGGACGTTCGCCCTGCAGTCGGTGGAGCTCGAGCGGCAACGCTACATTCGCGGTCGGCTCCTGCCGCTGCTGTTCGGGGGCATGCTGGCCGGGTTCCTGGTCCTCATGGTCGGGATGGGCCTCATGGGCGTCCTCTGGCAGAATGTGACCCGCCGGACCCAGGAGCTGGGTCTGCGACGCGCGCTCGGTGCTACCGCGGGCGGGGTGCGCAACCAGATCATCGGGGAGATCGTCGTGCTCACCGCGATCGCCCTGTTCGTGGGTACGGTGCTGTTCCTGCAGCTGCCGTTGCTCGGCGCGCTCTCGTTCGTCGGGGTCGGCGTATTCGTCTCGGCCATCGTGGCTTCGAGCCTGGTCATCGTTCCGTTCGTGATCCTGTGCGGACTCTATCCCGGCTGGTTGGCCACCCAGGTGGAACCCTCGCGGGCGCTCCAATACGAGTAACGGATGATCCTGATTGTCGACGACGACTATTCGGTGACGGCGTCGCTCGGTTTGCTGCTCAAGCAGAAGGGATTCGCCTCGGTGGCCGCGACCACGCCGGAGTCGGCGTTGGCCGAAGTGGCTCGCCCCGACGTCGATCTCGTGCTGCAGGACATGAACTTCTCGCGCGAGACCACCGGCGCCGAGGGCCTGGAGTTGATGCGCCGCATCCGTGCGACGCGGCCCGGCCTGCCGGTGATCCTCATTACCGCCTGGGGCTCGATTCAGCTCGCGGTCGATGGCATGAAGGCGGGGGCAGCCGACTTCATCACCAAACCGTGGAGCAACGAGCAGGTCCACCAAGCGGTGCGGACCGCCCTCGGGCTCGCGGCGACTCGCGGCCCGGATGCGCCCACGGAACGCGCAGCGCTCGACGCGAAGTACGACCTCGACGGGGTCATCGGCCGCCATCCGCGGTTCGTCGAAGTCCTCGAGCTGCTGATGCGCGTGGCGCCCACCGACGCATCGATCCTGATCTCGGGCGATACCGGCACCGGCAAGGAGGTGCTCGCGGCGGCGGTGCATCGCAACAGCCCGCGACGCCACAAACCGTTCATCCGGGTCAACCTCGCCGCCCTTCCGGTCGGTCTGTTCGACAGCGAGCTGTTCGGACACGTGCGCGGCGCGTTCACCGACGCGCTCGCGGATCGCACCGGCCGGTTCGCGGCCGCGCAGAACGGCACCATCCTGCTCGACGAGATCGGCGACCTCGATCCGGCCTGCCAGATCAAACTGCTGCGCGTGCTCCAGGACCGCAGCTACGAACTGGTGGGCGCGAACCGCCCACAGCCGCTCGACGTGCGCGTGATCTCGGCGACCAACATCGACCTGGAACAAGCCATCCGGGACGGCGCGTTCCGCGAGGACCTGTACTACCGCATCAACTTGATCCGAGTGCGCATGCCGACCCTCGCCGAGCGCGCGACTGACGTGCCGCTGCTGGCGGCGCATTTCCTCCAGCGGGCGGCGGCGACCCATGGACGGCGCGACGCGGCGATCGAGTCCCAGGCGCTGGAGTGGCTCCAGGAGCAACCGTGGCCCGGCAACATCCGCCAGCTCGAGCACGTGGTCGAGCGCGCCCTGCTCACCGGCACATCGGGCCGCATCAGCGTCGACGATCTCCGCCGCACGCTCGCGATGGACCTGGGGCCCGGGAGGGACGACCCGCTGCCGAGCGTGGGCAGCATGACCCTGCCCGAGATCGAACGCGCCATGATCCTCAAGGCGCTCAAGCACCACGACGGCAACCTGAGCCGGACCGCGGAATCGCTGGGCATGAGCCGCCCCGCTCTGTACCGGCGACTCGAGAAGTACGGAATCGAAGCGTGAGCCTGAAAGCGAGGTTTCTCCTCTACCTCGCGCTCGTCCATCTGGTCTTCGTCGTCGTGGCGTGGGCACTCCTGCGCGAACAACGGCTGTGGCTGCTGCTGGTCGAACTGTTCTTCGCCGCCTCCTTTGGGTTCGCCTGGTGGCTGACGCGGCGACTCAGCGAACCGGCGGACATGCTGCGCACCGGCATCGAGCTGCTCGCCTCCGGCGACCTGATGACGCGCTTCCGCGAGACCCACGAGCCGGAGGTCAACCGGCTCATCCGTCTCTACAATCGCATGGTCGACCACCTGCGCGACGAGCGGGCCGCGAATCAGGAGCAGGATTCGCTGCTCCGGCGGATCATCGCGCTGTCGCCCTCCGGGGTCGTCCAGCTCGACTACGACGGCTGGATCCAGTCGATGAATCCGGGCGCGTGCGAAATTCTCGGGGTCTCGGAGGAGGCGGCCCGGGGGCAAGCGCTAGAGTGGCTCGGTGGCGCCCTGGCCCGCGAGCTCGACGGTCTCGGCGAGGGCGAGGCGCGACTGGTGACCATTCGCGGGCGTCGCAAAGTGCGCTGCCGGCGGCTGTCGTTCATGGATCGCGGTTTCGCACGCACCTGCCTGATGCTCGAGGAGCTGACCAAGGAGCTGCATGCCAGCGAGAAAGCCGCCTACGAAAAGCTGATCCGCACCATGTCGCACGAGGTCAACAACACCAGTGGCGCCGTGATCTCACTGCTCGAGAGCTGTCTCGCCTACGGGGCGCAGATCGGCGCCGGCGACCGCGGCGACTTCGAGAGCGGCATCGGGGTGGCCGTGGCGCGAACCCGTCACATGAACGAGTTCATGAAGAGTTTCGCCGACGTGGTGCGGCTGCCGGCCCCCGATCTCAAGCCGTGCGACGTCGAGGCGCTGCTGCGAGACGTCGCGCGCCTGCTCGAGCCCGAGTGCCATCGCCGTCGGATCGCATGGCGATGGCGACTCGAGGACGGCGTGAGCCCGGTCAGTCTGGATCGGGGTCAGATGGAGCAGGCCCTGGTCAACATCGCCCGCAACGCCATCGACGCCATCGGCGAGGAGGGCGAGATCGTCGCGTCCCTCGCAAAGGAGCACGGCGTTCCGGTCCTGCTGATCGAGGACAGCGGGGGCGGCATCCCGCCCGAGGTGGCACCCAGACTGTTCACGTCGTTCTTCACGTCGAAGCCGAACGGCCAGGGCATCGGGCTGACGTTGGTCCAGGAAATCCTGATCGCCCACGGATTCGACTACAGCCTCGAGACGGTCGCGCCCGGCCGCGCGGGTTTTCGCGTCAGGTTGGGCCCGGGGCCCGCGACACGTGACCCCAGAGCCTGACCGGGAATCGGTCAGGCTCCGAACACTTCATAAGCAGCCGGGGGGCGCCCCTACTTGCGAAAGCGTGCTTTGACCTGTCCCCACGAAGTGTGAACTGTCGGCGTTTGTGATTCGACCTTGACCGGGAACGCCGTCGAGGGGGCATTGCCGTACCAGTTCCATGAGTCGTTGTTGTCACTGGATCCGTTGCTGGTCATCCCGACGGCATAGAAGTTATACGTCCCAGGAGTGGTCGGGGCTGTCCACTTGAAGCTCCAGCTCCGCCGCGTCTTGTCCGAGTGAACGAGTTCACCGTTCGAGACCTTGTCGCCGGTTCCCGCCGTGAACGTGCCACCGCTCGAGGTCAGACCGAACCCACCGGTGGTCCCGGCCGGGTCGCCTGTGACCGAGATCGTGTAGTCACTGATCGATCCGACTTGGACGACCTGTGGCCCGGTGATCGATACCGACATCACGCCGTGGGCGTTGGGCGTCGAATCGTGGCAGCTGCAGCCGGTCGATGCGGTCGAATCGCCGGTCCTTCCATTTCCATAGGCGAACACGTACCAAGCCCAGAAGATCGAGACCGTGCTGAGAAGCAGGCTGACCAACCTCGGGGAAACGAAGATATGGCGGCGAAGTTTCATGAATGGTCTCCGCGATGGGGCGAGTCCCCTGACGGGGACGATCGAGGGAAACGTGCATTCCGGCACAGAGGACTACCTCCCGTGTACCGGAGCGGAGCTGCATTGCCGCGTGCGGCGGGCCGCAGCGAAGGCGCGGCCATGCACAATCCGGGCCCCGGGTGGAGATATGCACGCGGAATCCAGTGCCCGCAGATTTCAGTGGAGAGATGGGGCAACCATGCTCGGTGCGCACGACGACAATCGTGCACCAGACCGGTAGGCGGAGGGGCCTGTAGCCGCATCCTGCACGGTGGGTCGTGCGCCTCTGCAACGTCCAGGCGTGACTCTTGTTATCTTCCTGACATCCGATTGTCGCGGCGGTCAGAAAGACCCTAGACTGATACCCGTTTGTTCGTAGGTACGCCCAGCGTGGACCTCCCCGGGGGAGGTTGAATCAAACGCACCCGGTGGCGGGGACTCGGCGATTGGTTTCGGCCCTCGACCTTGCCCATGATCCCTCTTAAGGAGAAATGAATGTTCTTTTGTCGGCCAGCTTCCTGCGCCGCGTCTCGCCGTGCCTTCGCCACCTGGCTTCTGGCGGTCCTCGGTTTGTCCTTGCTTGCGACCGATGGATCCGCGCAACCGCCCCCGAACGACCCGAACGTCACCTACGCCGAAGTCTGGACCGCACGCGAACAGACGGGCACGCTCCACCTCCATGGTGGCGTGTTCGCCCCCATCGATGCGGATGCGACGAGCGCGACCCTTGGGGCACGCATCGGCATCAACCTGGGCAGCCACATGTTGCTGGGTGTGCTGGGCGATTGGTCCTACAAGTCGAAGAAGGTGCTGCAGCCGGTCGACAGCGCTCTGCCGGGCTTCGAGCCCGAGATCCTGCTCGCCAAGGTCGACGCGCACCTGGTTCCCGCGATGGTGTTCCTGCAAGTCAAGCTCACGGACAAGTTCCCGGTGGTGCCGTATGGCGGTGTCGGGGCCGGCTACGAGTGGCTCATCCTTCAGGCGAACGACTACCGCACCGCCGAGAGTTGGACCGCCACCTATGCCAACTGGGCATGGCAGAGCTATGCCGGTTTGGGCATGAAGCTCTCGAAGGGACTGCGTGTGGACGGCGAGCTCTTCTACAACGGTGCTTTGCTGGCGCGGGATGTGACCGACCAGACGGGCGCCGCCTGGCGCGAGACCGTGGATGCCGAGGGCGTGGGAGTCCGCTTCGGCGTAGACATTGTGTACTGAGCCCGACGACGCCTAGGAAGTTCTGTTCCTGGTCCAGAGCTCGCTCGGGAACTCGATGTGTTTCATCGCTGGTGAGGAAGGCCTACGCGCATCATGAGCTGACTGAGCGGCGTGCGCGCGAAACCCGCGCCCTCGAACAGCGGTGCGAACGGCTCGGGGCAGATCGGCGACACCGTGAGCGGTCGATCGGGAAACGCGCGGGCCAGCGCCTCGATCAGCTCGCGCGCGCGACCGCGGCCCCGCGCCTCGGGCAGCGTGACCACCGTGCGGATCACGATCGCGCGGGTTCGTTGGACTCGATGACTTCCAGCACCATCGCGCGTTCCCCGCGCGCGACGGACGCCGCGAGCAGCTCGCGCACGAGAAACGCCCCGGCGCCGTGGCGCCGCGCCTCGGGGACGATCGACATGGCGGCTAGACGCAACGTCCAGCCCCGGCGCGCGACCAGCCCCGCGCCGAGGGGTGCCTCTCCGTCCATCACCACCGCGCTCAGCGCGGGGTCCACGCTGTCCTGCCGGATCATCTGCAGCAGCAGCGCGCTGGTGAACGGGACCTTGACGACGTAGTCCGAGAACCCGCGGTCGAGTGTGGCAGCGGCGAGGTCCAAGCCCACCTCGGACATCGTGCGCAGCGTCAGGCCCATTCACGTAGGCTACGAAGACGACCCGAGCGCGGCAAGGCATCCGGGTTGGCCGCGCCGCACCGGTCGTCGCTTCGGCGGCTGTCGGCCGAATTGGCGGGCGAACGCTTGACCGACGGCGTCATCGCGCCGAGAGTGCCGCCGCCCGCTACATTCCTCGGGCAGGTCCGACGCGCATCCACCCGGAGCCTTCCGACATGAAACGCCTGCTGCCCGCCATGCTCGTCCTCGCGCTGCCCGCACTGGCGTGCCAACCGCGGACGTCGTCGCGTTTGGCCACGGCCGACACCTACCTCGCGCAGTTCGTGGATCCCTCGGTTTCACCACGGGACGACTTCTTCCGCTATTCCGTGGGGAAGTGGCTCAAGGACCATCCGATTCCCCCTAGTGAGCGTTCGTGGGGAGTCGCCAAGGTGGTGCAGGAGGAAACCTACCGCCGGTTGGTCGAGATCAGTGACGACGCCGCGCGGGACATGGAGGCGGCCGCCGGCACCAACCGCCAGAAGATTGGCGCCTTCTGGCACGCTGCGATGGACACCGCCACGATCGAGCAGCAGGGCATCGCGCCGCTCGCCGAGGAATTCGCGAGGATCAACGCGATCCGCGACCTCGAGGGACTGGTGGCGGCGGTCGGCCATCTCCAGTACCTCGGCGTGGACGCGATGTGCGCCACTTTCATCTCCCAGGATGAGAAGAACAGTGCCCGTTACGTGGTGCACCTGTACCAGGGCGGCCTCGGGCTGCCGAACCGCGACTACTACTTCGACACCGACGCCCGCTCCGCGATGCTACGCCGCGAGTACGTCATCCACGTGGCGAAGATGCTCGTCCTGATGGGAGACGACTCGGTCGCCGCCAGTGCCCACGCGGGGACCATCATGGCGCTCGAGACCGAGATGGCCCGTGCCTCGCGGAAGCTCGAGGATCTGCGCGACCCCCAGGCCAACTACAACCTGATGCGGGTGGATGATCTGGGGCGTCTCGCACCTTCGGTCCGCTGGCGGTCCTTGTTCGAAGACGGTGGTATCAAGACCATCGACACCGTCGTGGTCGGACAGCCGGAGTTCTTCCGCCAGGTGGAGAAGTCCCTGCGTTCGCGGCCGCTCGACGACTGGCAGGTCTACCTGCGCTGGCGCCTGGTCGATGCGTTCGCCGAGCAGGCGGGAGGTCGGTTCGAGGCCGAAAACTTCCATTTCTTCGGCACCATCCTCAACGGCACCCCCGAGCAGCGCCCGCGCTGGAAGCGGATGCTGGATCACCAGGAGAACTACCTGGGGGATGCGCTCGGCCAGCTCTACGTTGCGAGGTATTTCACGCCGCACACCAAGGAGCGTTACGAGAAGCTCACCGACGAGATCTTCGCCGCGTTCCGCGAGCGGATCGGCCGCCTCGAGTGGATGAGCGAGAAGACGCGCGCGCGCGCACTCGGCAAGCTGTCGTCGGTGGTGAAGAAGGTGGGCTACCCCGACAAGTGGCGCGATTACTCGGCCTACGTCGTCGAGCGCGATTCGTTTCTCGAGAATTGCATGCGCGGCAACGCCTGGCTCAGCGACTTCTACATTGCCAAGCTGTACAAGCCGGTGGACCGCACCGAATGGGAGATGACGCCGCAGACCTACAACGCCTACTACAACCCGTCGAACAACGAGATCGTCTTGCCGGCCGCCATCTTCATCCTGCCTGGGATCGCCGATTCACTGGTGGACGACGCCATCGTCTATTCGTACGCAGGCGGCACCACGATTGGACACGAGATCACGCACGGCTTCGACGATGAGGGCCGGCAGTTCGACGAGAAGGGTAACCTCGAGAGTTGGTGGACCCCGCCCGACGAGAAGGAGTTTCGCCGCCGCGCCGATCGGATCGTGGCGCAGTTCGACGACTACGTGGTGGTGGACAGCCTGCACTGTAACGGCGAGGCCACCCAGGGTGAGAACATCGCGGACCTGGGCGGGATGCAGCTCGGCTGGGATGCGTTCACCAAGACCGACCAATACCGGAGCGGTCAGCCGATGGGTGGGTTCACGCCGGCCCAGCGCTATTTCATCGGCTGGTCGCTGGGCTGGATGACCGAGCTGCGTCCCGAGGTGCTGGCGGTTCGCGTGAAGACCGACGTCCACGCTCCGAGCTTCCTGCGCGTGAACGGTCCGGCCGCGAACCTGACCGAATTCTGCGAGGCTTTCGGCGTGAAACCCGGCGACCGCATGTACCGCCCGGATTCGGTGCACGTTCAAATCTGGTAGGTGGCTTCGTGGACAATCGACATGGCGGCGAGGCGAGGAGCTCGATGTCATGAGCAGCAGTACGACCCCCGACCCGCTCGTCGAACGCCGGCGGTCCGGCGCCGAGCACGCCGGCACGATCCGGGCGCACTTCCCCTGGTGGGACACTCAGGTGCGCCCCGGGCTCGTGCGACTCGTGGAGGCAGTCCCCGAGAAGGACCTGGACTTCAAGCCGCGGCCGGAGCTGATGACGGTGCGCGAGCTGGTCGTCCACCTCGCCGAAACCGAGCGAGCCTGGGTCCATTGCGAGATCGACGGCGGCATGGATGAGGAGTGGGTCGTGCCGCTCGACGATCCGGCGCAGGGGTTCCGGATCGTCGTGGATGCGCCGGATCGCGCGAGCCTGCTCGCGCTGATCGAGGAGTGGCACCGTCCCACGCAGGCGTGGCTCGACCGTCCGGAGTCCGAGCTGGCGCGCGAAATCGTGTCCCAGACGAGACAAGGACGGCGATACACGGTGCACTGGATCCTCGATCGCGTGCACGAGCACGAGATCCACCACCGCGCGCAGCTCGGCGTCTACCTGCGGATGCTGGGCAGCGAGCCGCCGTACCTGTGGTGAGTGACGCGAGCCCTCACGACGGCGGGTTGGTGCTCCAGTCGTAGAAGCCCTTGCCGGTCTTCCGTCCATGCAGCCCGGCGAGCACCATGCGCTTGAGCAACGGTGGGGCGGCGAAGCGCGGCTCCTTGAACTCGTTGAACATGATGTCGCAGATGTACACGGTGGTGTCGAGCCCGACGTAGTCGGTCAGGAACAGCGGTCCCATTGGATAGCCGCAGCCGAGCTTCATGGCGTTGTCGATGTCGTCGCGGCTCGCCAGTCCCTGCTCGAACACGCGGACTGCGTCCACCATATAAGGCACCAGCAGGCGGTTGACCACGAACCCGGTCGAGTCGCCACAGTTGACCGCGGTCTTGCCGATCGCCAGGCACCACGCATTCGCGGCCGGAATCACGTCGGGTGCGGTGCGCACGGTGCGCACGACTTCGACCAGCTTCATCAGCGGCACCGGATTGAAGAAGTGCAGTCCGATCATCCGCCCCGAGCGCTGGACGAACGTGCTCATCTCCGTGACCGATAGACTCGACGTATTGCTGGCAAAAATCGCGTCCGGGCCGCACAGTTTGTCCAGCTCGCCGAACAGCTCCTTCTTGAGCGCCAGATTCTCGGTGACCGCCTCGATCACCAGGTCGCAGCCGGCCAGGTCCTTCAGCTCGGTGGTTCCTTTGAGGTTTTGCTTCACCTTGTCCAGCTCGAAGGGCGCAACCTTGCCGCGCTCGACCCCGGCCTGCAGGAACTTCATGATCGAACCCATGCCTTTGTCGAGCAGGTCCTTCGACACCTCGCGCACCACGGTGGGGAATCCGGCTTGTGCGCTGACCTGGGCGATTCCCGCGCCCATCAGTCCGCAACCCACGACGCCGACCTTCTGAATGGCCATGAAGCGAAACCTCCGGTAATGGGGATGGCGGCGCGCGCGCCGGCCTGTGCTCGGGAAGACGGCCGGGCAGCATAGGCCAACCTTCACCCTGCGTCACGCCCGCGTTGCGATTCGCGGCTCCGGCGCGTACTGTCGCCGGCCGCTTGCCACCCGGAGCCGACATGCCGCTCGATCCTTTCGAATCACTGGTCCTCAAGAACGAGAGCCGGATCGTCATGCTGATCCTCGACGGGCTCGGGGATCTGCCGCATCCGCGGCACAACGGGGCGACGCCGCTGGCCGCGGCGAGCACTCCGAACCTGGATTCGCTGGCGCCGCACTCGGCAATGGGCCGGCTGACGCCGGTGGCGCCGGGGATCACGCCCGGCAGTGGTCCCGGTCATCTCGCGTTGTTCGGCTACGACCCAGTCGCGACCCAGGTCGGACGCGGGGTGCTCGAAGCCCTCGGTGCCGGAATGGAGCTTCAGCCGGGCGACGTCGCGGCACGCGCCAACTTCTGCACCGTCGATGGCGCGGGAATCGTCACCGATCGGCGCGCGGGAAGGATCGCGAGCGAGGTGTGTGCGCGGCTGGTCGACAAACTCAAGCAAGACGCCGCGCGCTTCGAAGACACGACGGTCGTGCTCCAGGCGGGGAAGGGGCACCGGTTCGTCGCGGTGTTTCGCGGCCCGGGACTCGCCGGTGACGTGACCGACGCCGATCCGCACCACGAAGGCCGCCCGATCCCCGCCTCGACGCCGCGCAGCGGCGATCCGGGTTCGGCGAAAACCGCGCGACTGGTGAACGCCTTCGTCGCGCGCGCCAAGCAGGTGCTGGCCGACGAGACGCCGGCCAACGCCGCACTGGTGCGCGGACTCTCCGCGCGGCCGCGGCTGCGCACCTACGCCGAGCGCTTTGGACTGCGCGCCGCGGCGATCGCCGCCTATCCAATGTATCGCGGCGTGGCGCAGCTCGCCGGCATGGACGTGTTCGCGGTCGACGAGCCGCCCGAGGCCGCGTTCACCCAGGCGATGCAGATCTGGAGCACGCACGACTTCTTCTTCATCCACATGAAGGCGACCGACATGGCGGGCGAAGACGGGAACTTCGAGGCCAAGGTCGCGGCGATCGAAGCGGTCGACCGCGCGCTCCCGGAACTGATGGAGCTGCGCCCCGAGGTCCTGTGCGTGACCGGCGACCACTCGACGCCGGTCGCAATCAAGGGCCACTCGTGGCATCCGGTGCCGGTCCTGATCCACGCCCGCAACGCCGGGGCCGACGGCGCTCCCGAATTCCACGAGAAAGCATGTCGAAGCGGAAGCCTGGGGACACTTGCCAGCAGTGACCTGATGGCGCTATTGCTTGCCAACGCCGGGCGATTGGACAAGTACGGAGCCTGACATGCATTTCCGCCCGAACGGCCGCTCGCTGGCGCTGGCCGCGATGTTGTCGATTGCCGGCGCGTTGCCCTGCGCGGCCCAACCCCCCTCGCCCCTCGATCAAGGCCTCTGGTCGTTCCCGGGGTCGATGGCCTCACCCGGATCCGCAGCTCTCGCCGGCCTGGCGCTCGCCGACCGCTGGCTCGGACTCGAGCCGTTCGACAATCCGGCGCTGCCGGTGCAGGGCCGAGCTCAGGGCACCGGGATGCTCTACCGGGTGAGTCGACAGGATCTGCGCACCGACGCGCGCACGTTTGACGAGACCTCCTTCTTCCTGGATTGGGGTGGTGGTTGGGGCGCGTTCCCGATCCGGGGCGCGATGTTGGTCGTCTACCTCCATCAGCCGGTCCTGAGACTCGAGGAGAATGCGTTCCTACGCGGGGAACCCGGCGGTCCGGTGCAACCGGCGGTGATCGCCAGCAGCGGCACGACCCGCGAGGTCCGGGGCGGCGCCGGAATCTCGGGCGGCTCCGGTGCACTGCGCCTGGGTGCGGCCGTCGAGTGGACGCATCGCGACGACCTGTACGAGGTCGATGAGACTTCGGGTTCGCCCGACATGGGATTTCGCCATCTGGACTTTTCCGGCGATGGCATCGGCTTCCAGGCCGGCGTGCGCTGGGGCGCCGAGATGCCCGAAGCCGGAGGCTTCTCGGTGGGCGCTCAGGCACGTTGGACTCCCGCGATGACGCTCGAAGGCGAGCAGCGCTTCAATCTGCTTTCTGGCGACAGCGTGGCGGTCATTTCCGGCGAACGAGAGTCGATGATCGAAGGTGGGGTCTCGGTCTGTTGGCAGGCCACGTCGGCCCTGCGCGTGGTTGGCGGCGGCGGCGGTCGAACGGCCGCGGCGTGGAGCGGATTCGGCGTCGAGTCGGGGCCCGCGGCCTCGGGAGCGCTCGCGATCGAGTTCCACGACGTGCGCGATCCCTGGACGCTGCGCCTCGGTCTCGGAATCGAGTCCGAGGAAGGCGTGCCCGAGGATCACGCAGGCTCGGTGGGTCTCGGCATCGGTTGGTTCCTGGGCGGGATACAACTCGACATCGGCGTGCTCCACCGTTCGATCTCGCGCGACCCGAGCCCGACTTCGTACGAGGACCGGCTCGCGGTCACGGTGGTCGGGAACTTCTAGAGAGTCACCGCTGGCAGAGTCGTCAGCCGTCGGCGGTGGGTCGGGAGTGGCGCCTCGGGTGCGCTATAATGTTGCGGCAACCGCAGGCCGCCGTTCGGATTGCGGGGCTCGCCGCGTGATGCGAGAGTGGCGGAACTGGCAGACGCGCTGGATTTAGGTTCCAGTGGGGAAACTCGTGGGGGTTCAAATCCCCCCTCTCGCACCACACCGGAACCGCGAACGATGCGGGCCGGCAGCGCGCCGGCCTTTTTGACGAAGGGGATTTCATGAACGTCTCGTCCCGCGCGACCGGGGCCTGGCAGCACACGCTCGATCTCGAACTTCCGGTCGAGGAAGTCGAGCGCAGGCTCGACGAAGTCGCGACCCACGTGCAGCACCGGGCCAGCCTGCCGGGATTCCGGCGCGGCCGTGTGCCGCTCGAGATGGTGCGCCAGCACTTCGCCGAGCACGTCGAGCAGCAATTCCTGGAGACGTTCGTTCCTCGTCTCGCGCGTGAGGCGATCGAGGAGGCGCGGCTGACGCCGGTCGTCACCCCGCTGGTTCGAGAGCTGAGTTTTGGCCCCGGCCAGCCGCTGCGCTTCGAAGTCGTGGTCGACGTCAAGCCCGAGGTCGAAGCCAAGAACTACCGCGGGCTGCCGGCCAAACGCACGGCGAAGCCGGTGGACGAGGCGGCGGTGAACCGCGTGCTCGAGGATCTGCGCGAGCAGTCCGCGGTCTTCGTCGACCTGGACCGCCCCGCCGAGCGCGGCGACGTGGTCTTGCTCGACTCGACTCGCCTCGATGCCAACGGCCGCCGCCTGCCGTCGTCCCGAGCCAAGAACCGCCGAATCCAGCTGGGGGCTCCGGATTTGCTCCCGGACCTCGAGAACGGACTGCTCGGAGCGGTCGCGGGCCAGGAGCGGACGTTCGAGGTACAGTACCCCGCCGACTACGCGATTCCTGACCTTTCGGGCAAGAAAGTCCGCTATATCGTGAAAATCCGGCGAATCCAGCACAAGAAGTTGCGAGAAATGGACGATACTCTGGCTCGGGACGTGTTCGAGCTAGGGTCCCTCGAGGAGCTTCGGTCCAGGATCCGTTTGAACCTCGAGGGCGAGGAGCGCGTCCGAATGCAGCGCGAGGTCGAGGACGCTCTGGCCGCCGAGCTGGTCCGGCGCCATTCGTTCGATCTCCCGTCGCGATGGGTCGATTCGACCCTCGAGCGGGTGATCGCCGAGGCGGCGGGCGAGGGCGAGGTGCCCGAGACGCTGCGCCAGGAGCTGGAACCGCGGTATCGTCCCGGGGTGGAGCGATCCCTGCGCCGGTCCGTGTTGCTGGACGCCGTGGCTCGTCAGGAGGGGCTCGAGGTGAGCGAGGACGAGGTCGCGGCCGAGATTCAACGGATGGTGCAGTCGGATCCGCGCCGTGCGGCGCGGGTCCGCGCGTATTATCAGACGCCGGAGCGGCGGGAGCTGCTGCAGGATTCGCTGCGCGAGCGCAAGGCGCTCGAGTGGCTGGTCAACGCCGCCGAGATTCAGGAAGACGCCGTCGGAGCGAGTCCGATCGTAGTACCGGCAGGTCGCTGAACCTCAGGGAGGAATGCGGGATATGGGTCTGGTTCCCATCGTCGTCGAGCAGACCGGGCGGGGCGAGCGCGCGTACGACATCTATTCGCGCCTGCTCAAGGACCGCATCATCTTCATCGGGACACCGATCGACGACCAGATCGCGAATCTGGCGATCGCCCAGATGATCTTCCTCGAGGGCGAGGATCCCGATCGCGACATCAACCTGTACATCCACAGCCCGGGGGGCAGTGTCACCGCCGGACTTGCGATCTACGATACCATGCAGTTCGTGAAGCCGAACGTCGCGACGCTGTGCATGGGCCAGGCGGCCAGCATGGGCGCCGTGCTGCTCGCGGGCGGGGCCAAAGGCAAGCGCTCGGCGCTGCCCAACTCGCGGATCATGATTCATCAGCCGTGGGGCGGCACCCAGGGTCAGGCGACCGACATCGAGATCTACACCAAAGAGATGCTCAAGATGAAGGACCAGCTGAACGGCATCCTGGCCCGTCACTGTGGCCAGTCGATCGAAACCATCGTCCGCGACACCGATCGCAACAATTTCATGTCCAGCGAAGAAGCCAAGGCGTACGGTCTCATCGACGAGATTCTCGACAAACGGAAGTAAGGGCCGGCCGAAGGACGTCATGAAGAAGCGCATCGCCACGCCACATCCGATTCGCTGCTCGTTCTGCGGGCGCGGCCAGGACGAAGTCGCGCGCCTGGTCTCGGGCCCGTCGGTCTACATTTGCAGCGAGTGCGTGAAGCTGTGCAACGACATCCTCGAGGGCGAGCTGGAGCGTGAGCAGCCCGCGGCCTCCGGCCAGCTGCCCAAGCCCTCCGAGATCAAACGCATTCTCGACGACTACGTCGTCGGCCAGAACAAGGCCAAGAAGACGCTCGCGGTCGCGGTCTACAATCACTACAAGCGCATCTTCACGCCGCCGCCGCCCGGCGAGGTCGAGCTCGAGAAATCGAACATCCTGCTGGTCGGACCGACCGGCACCGGCAAGACCCTGCTCGCCCGCACGCTGGCGCGGTTCCTCAAGGTGCCGTTCGCCATCGTCGACGCTACCAGCCTGACCGAGGCCGGCTACGTCGGCGAGGACGTCGAGAACATCCTGGTGCGGCTGCTGCAGTCGGCGGACTTCAACCTGGTCAACGCCGAGCACGGCATCGTCTACGTCGACGAGATCGACAAGATCTCGCGCAAGAGCGAGAACCCGAGCATCACTCGCGACGTGTCGGGCGAAGGCGTCCAGCAGGCCCTGCTCAAGATCCTCGAGGGCACGGTGGCCAATGTGCCGCCGCAGGGCGGACGCAAGCACCCGCAGCAGAAGTACATCGAGGTCAACACCAAGGACATCCTGTTCATCTGCGGCGGCGCGTTCGAAGGGCTCGAGAAGATCGTCGAGCGCCGCGTCGGCGAGAAGGTCCTGGGCTTTGGCGCCGAGATCAAGAGCAAGAAGGAGAAGGACGTCGGCAAGCTGATGTCGCTGGTCGAGCCCGAGGATCTGCTGCGTTACGGCTTGATCCCCGAGCTGGTGGGACGTCTGCCGGTGGTCGGCATCCTCGACTCGCTCGACGAGGATTCGCTCGTCAACATCCTCACGGTCCCCAAGAACGCGGTGGTCCGCCAGTACCAGCGCTTCTTCGAGATGGAGGGTGTCAAGCTCGACTTCACCGAGGATGCCTTGCGCGCGATCGCCGAGCTGGCGCTCAAACGCGGCACCGGCGCTCGCGGCCTGCGCGCGGTGATCGAGGAAGCCATGCTCGACGTCATGTACGACATTCCGTCGCGCTCCGACGTCATCGGCTGCACGATCTCACGCGAATGCGTCGCGGGCGCAGCCCCACCGCTCCTGACATTCCGCGGCGAACGAGAAAAACGCCGCAAAGAAGCCTGAGCGAGCGGGGGCGGCCGCGCAGCGGCCGCCCTTCGCACATCGAGGCACCTGGAGGTATTCGATCATGACCCCGTCGTCGCCCAAGAAGCCCGGCCGCCCGCGCCCTACGTCGGCGCGACCCCGCCGCGGCACGCCGGCGCCCTCGGGCCGCACGCCGGCCGAGCCGGCGAAGCGCATCGTCGTCTCGCGCGGCGACGAGCGTTTCGAGTTCGACGATCGGTTGCCGTTGTTGCCGCTCCGCGACGTCGTCGTGTTCCCGTACATGACGATCCCGCTGCTGGTCGGCCGCATGCCGTCGATCCACGCGATCGAGAAGGCCGTGGCCCGGGACCGCACTCTGTGCGTGACCGCGCAGCGGCGCAGCGAGGTCGGCGATCCCGACCCCGAGGATCTGTACCCGGTCGGAACCGTGGTGCGCGTGCTCCAGCTGTTCCGGCTCCCGGACGGGACCATGCGGGTGCTGGTCGAGGGCGTGTGCCGCTGTCGCATCGAGAAGTTCTCGAAGTCCGGGGACGCCCAGATCGTGCGCGTGCGCGCACTCGAGGATCCCAAGCTCGCCGGCTCCGAGGTCGAGGCGCTGATGCGCCACGTCCTCGAGCGTTTCAGCGACTACGTGCGCCTGAACAAGCGCATCCCCGACGAGGTCATGCTCACCGCCAACAACATCACCGATCCGGCGTCGCTGACCCACACGGTCGCGGCGCACCTGATCCTCAAGGTGCCCAAGAAGCAGAAGCTGCTCGAGGTCGACGGCATTGCCGACCGGCTGCGCATGCTGGGCGAGCTGCTGGCGAACGAACTCGAGATCGTCAAGCTCGAGCGCAAGATCGAGGGCCAGGTGCGCTCGCAGGTGCACAAGAACCAGAAGGAGTTCTATCTCAACGAGCAGCTCAAGGCGATCCGCAAGGAACTCGGTCACCAGAACGAGTTCGCGAGCGAGATCGAGGAGCTGTCCGGAGCGATCCGGCGCGCCCGCCTGCCGCGCGAGGTTCGCGCCAAGGCGGTCAAGGAGCTGGACCGCCTCTCGAAGATGAGTTTCATGTCGCCTGAGGCGACCGTGGTGCGCAACTACCTGGACTGGATCGTGTCGTTGCCCTGGGCCAAGATCAGCCGCGATCCGATCGAGTTGTCCGAGGTCGAGCGCGTGCTCGACGAGGACCACTTCGGCCTGCGCAAGGTCAAGGACCGGATCGTCGAGTACCTGGCGGTGCTCAAGCTCACCGGAAAGTTGAAGGGTCCGATCCTGTGCTTCGTCGGCGCGCCCGGCGTCGGCAAGACGTCGCTCGGCAAGTCGATCGCCCGTTCGCTCGGTCGCCGCTTCGTGCGCGTGGCCCTGGGTGGCGTGCGCGACGAGGCCGAGATCCGCGGCCACCGCCGCACCTACATCGGCTCGATGCCGGGTCGCATTCTCCAGAGCCTGCGGCGTGCCGGCACCCGCAACCCGGTGTTCCTGCTCGACGAAGTCGACAAGCTGGGCGCCGACTTTCGCGGCGATCCGGCTTCGGCCCTGCTCGAGGTCCTCGATCCCGAACAGAACCACACGTTCAACGACCACTACCTCGAGGTCGACTTCGATCTGTCGCATGTCATGTTCATCTGCACCGCGAACACGCTGTACGCGATTCCGCCGGCCCTGGTCGACCGCATGGAGGTCATCCGGCTGCCGGGGTATCTCGAGACCGAGAAAATCGAGATCGCGCGGCGGTTCCTGATCCCGAAACAGCTCGCGGCCGCCGGACTCGCGGCCGACGACGTGCACATCGGCCTGCCCGTGCTGCGCACGATCGTGAACCAGTACACGCGCGAAGCCGGGGTGCGTAACCTCGAACGCGAGCTGGCGGGGCTCTGCCGCAAGATCGCACGACGCAAGGCGAGCGGACGGCTGCGCGGCCGGGTGACCGTGACCTCGGCGAGTCTCCACCGCTGGCTCGGACCGCCGCGCTTCCTCGACTCCGAAGTCGAGAAGGTGTCGCGCATCGGAGTCGCAAACGGACTGGCGTGGACCGAGACCGGCGGCGACCTCCTGACCATCGAGGTCAGCATCCTGCCCGGCAAGGGCGAGCTGCAGCTCACCGGCAAGCTCGGCGACGTCATGCGCGAGTCGGGTCAGGCGGCGCTGTCGTATGCGCGCTCGCGCGCCGTGCAGCTCGGGCTCGACAAATGGTTCTATCGCGAGATCGACATCCACGTGCACGTGCCCGAGGGCGCCATGCCCAAGGATGGCCCCTCGGCGGGGATCACGATGGCGACGGCTCTGGTCAGCGCCCTGACCGGCGTGCCGACCCGCGCCGAGATCGCGATGACCGGCGAGATCACCCTGCGCGGCACCGTGCTGCCGATCGGCGGACTGAACGAGAAGGCGGTGGCGGCGCGCCGCGCCGGCATTCGCACCATCCTGATTCCGCGCGCCAACCAGAAGGACCTGGTCGAGATCCCCGAGGAAGTGCGCGAGGACCTCGAGTTCGTGCTGGTCGATTCGATGGATCAGGTGCTCGAGCACGCGCTCGATCGCCGCGAGCCGCCGCCGGCTCAGGCAGTGACCCCTGAGGGTCCGAGCGCCGTCGCGCACTAGTTCGGCCTCGCCACCGGCAAGGATGGCGGTCCTCGCTCGGACACGCTCGGCTCCGCCATCCTGCTCCGCCTCGCTCTGTGCTCGACGCGCTCCGCCATCCCTGGCTGCGCGCGTCTCCGCACGGTCCGGCGAGGACCGCCCTCTCTTGCCGGTGGCGGCCTTCCGGTTGAACGCGCGGCGCGCCGCGGGCATGATGACCCGGTTCCGGCACGCTGACCCCATCGAACGGAGCCGCTGCCCCATGACCGTGACCACTCCCGCCACGCCCGCGACGCGCACGTTCACCCGGACGCGGTTGTTCACGCCGGGACCGGTGGAGATCCCGGTCCGCATCCTGAGCGCTCTGTCGCAGGTGCCGCCACATCATCGCACCGACGTCTTCCGCGCGACCTTCAAGCGCGTGACCGACGCCCTGCGCGAGCTGCACCGCACGCAAGGCGAAGTGTTCCTGCTCGCCGCATCGGGCACCGGTGCCATGGAGGCCGCGGTCACCAACCTGATGGCGCCCGGGCAGCGGGCCCTGGCGGTGATCGGCGGCAAGTTCGGCGAACGGTGGGCTTCGATCCTCAAGGCCTACGGCGTGCCGTACGACACGGTCGACGTCGAATGGGGAAACGCGGTCGACCCCGGGCTGATCGAGCGGGCACTCGAGCGTGACCCCGACATCACCACCGTGTTCGCGACCCACAGCGAGACCTCGACCGGCGCGATCCACGACGTGCAAGCGTTCGCCAAGATCACGCGCGCCCGCGGCAAGCGTCTGGTGCTCGACGCAATCACCAGCCTGGGGGTTCACCCGCTGCCGCAGGACGAATGGGGCGTCGACGTGATCGTGTGCGGCTCGCAGAAGGGGCTGATGGTGCCGCCCGGCATCGCCACGCTGAGTCTGGCGCCGTGGGCGGCCTCGGCGATCGAAGGCGGACTGCCGCGCTTCTACTTCGACCTGCGCAAGGCACGCAAAAGCGCCCCGATCGGCGAGTCGCCGTACACGCCGGCGGTGAGCCTGATCCTCGCGCTCGAGGAAGCGCTGACCATGATCCGCGAGGAAGGGCTCGACCAGGTGCATCGCCGCCATCGCCGCTTGGGCGAGGCACTCCGCGCCGGGGCGCGCGCGGTCGGCTTCTCCACGTTTTCGAGCAGCCCGTCCAACTCGGTGACCTCGTTGATACCGCCCGGCGGTGGCGACGCTTCGTTCTACGTCAAGCGCTTGCGCGAAGTGCACGGCATGGTGGTCGCCGGGGGTCAGGACCACCTGAAGGGAAAGATCTTCCGTGTTGGGCACATGGGCGGCTACGACCTGTCGGACATCCTGCTCCTGCTCGCCGCGCTCGAAGAGTGCGCGGCGGCGAACGGGCATCGGGCCGCCGGCGCGATCGAAGCTGCGCGCGCCGCGTGGGACGCGGCGTGACCCTTTCGAGACGCCGGCCGCACCCACGCGCATGAAGGTCCTGGTCGCCGAGTCGCTGGCGCCCGCGGCACTCGATCGGCTGCGCGCCGCCGGGCACCAGGTCGTCGAACACAAAGGGCTGCAGGGCGAGGCCCTGGTGGCCGCACTCGACGGCTGCGCCGGCCTCATCGTTCGTGGCGCCACCAAGGTGACCGGCGAGGTCCTGCGCGGCGCGCGCGGCCTCAAAGTGGTGGCGCGGGCCGGCACCGGACTCGACAATGTCGACGTCGAGGAAGCGAAGCGTCTCGGCATCGCGGTGGTCAACGCGCCGGCGGCGAACACGATCTCGGTCGCCGAGCTGGTGTTCGCGCTGATCCTCGCGCTCGAACGCCACATCGGACCGGCGTGCGCCGATCTACGTCAGGGGCGCTGGGAAAAGTCCAAGTACGCGGGCCGCGAGATCGCCGGCAAGCGGCTCGGGTTGGTCGGATTCGGCTCGATCGGTCGTGCGGTGGCGCTGCGTGCGCGCGCGTTCGAGATGGACGTCTGGGCGTGCGATCCGCTGGTCGTCGACTGGCCCGTCGAGTTCGGCTGGGTGCGATCGTGCAAGCTCGACGAGCTGCTGCCGGCATGCGACTACGTTTCGCTCCACCTGCCGCTGACGCCCGAGACCCGGGGCTTGATCGGCGCCGCCTCGCTGGGACTCATGAAGCCCGAGGGCGTGCTGATTCAGGCGGCGCGCGGCGGCATCGTCGACGAAGCCGCACTCGCCGATGCCCTGGCGACCGGGCGACTGCGCGGCGCCGCTCTCGACGTGTTCGCCACCGAACCGCCCGGGGCGAGTCCGTTGCTCGGTCTTGCCAATGTCGTTGCCACGCCGCATCTGGGTGCGGCAACGCGCGAGGCGCAGGATCGCGCCGGGGTCGAAGTCGCCGCCCGGGTGAGCGAGTTGTTGGCCGGACGATAGGCGCGACGCGCCTGCCGGGGGCTCCGCGTACCACGCAATTCGCCCCAGGTTCCAAAATATTTGTCTCGACCTCTTTTCTCGAGGTGCCCATTGGAAGGGGCACCAATTCTTATCTCGACCCCTTTCTCGAGGTGCCCATTGGAACAATGGGCACCTCGTGGGAACTCCAGCCCAACGACACGGGTAAATCACTCGTGTCCGATGAAAGCGAACCGGACCCAAGGTTCGGCCGCCGAAGCGGGCTCAGCGAGGTCTCGCCACCGACGAGACCTTGCACCACGGGCGAAGTTGCGCCGCAAGGCGTGGCTGCGTACCGAAGCCGGTCCGCGGATTTCCGCGGGCTTCCAAGACCCAAGCGGGCCCGGGGGTGACCCCGGGCTCGTGCGGTTATGGCGATCGCTTTTTGCCCCCCCTGACCCCATCTGATAGCGTCCCGCGTCTTTTTACATCGCGGGAGGGAACCTTCGTGCCGTGCACGGTCGTGGTCGGCGCCCAATGGGGTGACGAGGGCAAGGGCAAGATCGTCGACTCGTTGTCGGCGAAGTCGGACATCGTGGCCCGCTACCAGGGGGGCCCGAACGCCGGCCACAGCGTCATCTGGCGGGGCGAGACCATCGTCCTCCACCTCGTTCCCTCCGGGATTCTCCACGCGGGCACCCGAAACCTGATCGGGAACGGCGTGGTCATCGATCTGGCCCGGCTGCGCGAAGAAGTCGAACGACTCGAAGCGCGCGGCGTCGACATTCGCGGTCGGCTCGGTGTCAGTCCCTCGGCGCATCTGATCCTGCCGCACCACCGCGCCGTCGAAGCCACCTCGGAAAGCGAACCGGGTGCGATCGGCACCACCGGGCGCGGGATCGGCTACGCCTATCGCGACAAGGCGGCACGAGTCGGCTTGCGCCTCGCGGATCTCTTCGATCGGGCCGCGTTCGTGGCCGCCGTCGACCGGAATCTCGCGCGCCTGCGCCGCGAGTTTCCCACCGCCGAACTGTCGGCGCTCAGCGGCGAGTCGGTCCATCGCGAGCTGGAGCCGCATGCGAAGTGGATCGAGCCGATGCTGTGCGACGTGTCGGAGGAGATCCACCAGGCCTTGGTCTCCGGACGCAACGTGCTGCTCGAAGGCGCCCAGGGGACGCTGCTCGACCTCGACCACGGCACCTATCCGTTCGTGACTTCGTCGCCGGCGAGTGCCGCGGGGGGGCCGCTCGGGGTCGGCATCGGCCCGACCGCGGTCGATCGAGTGATCGGTGTGAGCAAGGCGTACGCGACGCGCGTCGGCAACGGACCGTTTCCGAGCGAAATGCCGGAGGCCGAGGCGGCTCGTCTGCGCGAGGCCGGGGAGGAGTATGGCGCGACCACCGGACGGCCGCGTCGTTGCGGTTGGCTCGACGTCCCGGCGCTGCGCTATGCCGCGCGCATCAACGGGCTCGATGAGTTGGTGGTGACCAAGCTCGACGTCCTCGACGAGTTCGACGAGATCCGCGCGGTCGAGCACTACGACCGAGACGGTCGCATCCTAAAATCGTTTCCAGCCCGTGCAAACGAACTGGAGCTCTGCGCCCCGGTCTGGCGTACGTTTGCCGGTTGGCGGACCTCGACCCGAGCCGTTCGCACGTGGGGTGACCTTCCCGAACCGGCCCGCAACTACCTCGAGTGGGTGGAACGCGAGGTGGGGGTTAGGATCACGAGGGTTTCAGTCGGGGCCGAGCGAGATGCCGAGATCCACCGTTGATGACGACCCGGAAGAAGACCCGGCCCCTTGGTTCTGGCGTTCCGCAACGCCGATCGTTGTTTGCCCGAATGTGCAAGGTGACCCGTTAGCTCAGTCGGTAGAGCACCTGCCTTTTAAGCAGGGTGTCGCTGGTTCGATCCCAGCACGGGTCACCAGCCACCCCCCGCAGGGGCTCCGAATGGGAAAAATCTTGGGGGGCAGTCAACTCGTTGTAAATCTGCCACGAGGGTCCCGGCATCTGAGAGCCCTGGACGCCGGAAAAACCGCAGTCCGGCGGCTCGATCCCGCCCGGGGTGCTTTTTGGCTCCGACTGCCGGTGGGGATCGTTGTGAACGTGGCTGCACTAGACTCCCCCCGGTCGCAAACCGGAGTGCCCTGACGGTGGAATGCAGCGAAGTGCTCGAACAGCTGGCGGATTTCCTCGACGAGGACGCGCGCGAGGATCTGTGCCGAACAATCGAGGAACATCTCGACCGGTGTCGTGACTGCCGGATCCAAGTGGACACGGTGCGCAAGACGATCATGCTGTATCAGGCCGGAGAGCCCGTAGCCATGCCGGTAAAGGTCAGCAGCCAGCTTCAGGCGGCGCTGGCTCGGGAGTACGGCCGGAAGGATTGACACCGCGCGAGCGCCGATCCTAGACTCGGTGCGAATCGACGTCGCCCGCAGAGACAACCTCTGCGGGCGATCGCATGTTCGGGGGGAGCGCGGTTGAAGCAGGTGGGCATCATTGGTCTGCCCGGGGCGGGCAAGACCACGGTCTTCGAGATCCTCATGCAGGGTGCCGCCGTCGCTCCCGGCGCGCGCGACCAGGTCGGCATGGTGCGGGTGCCCGACGACCGCGTCGACCGGCTGTCGCAGCTCTACCAGCCGAAGAAGACCACGCACACGCAGATTCAGTTCGTCGACAGCGCCGGGGCCGCGTCCGGACGCGCCCGCGGCACCGACCCGTTCGCCAGCGTGCGTAACTGCGACATGCTGATGGTCGTGGTCCGCGCTTTCGAGAGCCCTTTGGCGACCGGCCCGCCCGATCCCGACCGCGACCTGCGCTCGGTCACCGCCGACCTGATCCTGAACGACCTCGGGATCGTCGAGAATCGAATGGAGCGGATCGCCAAGGAGCTCAAGGTCGGCAAGAAGCAGGGCGAGCGCGAGCACACGCTGCTGGCTCGCTGCCGCGAAGCGCTCGAGGCCGAGCGGCCGTTGCGCGGCGAGTCGTTCGATGCCGAGCAGACCAAGATCCTGCGCGGATTCCAGATGCTCTCGCTCAAACCGCTGCTGGCGGTGTACAACGTGGGCGACGGGCCGGTGGCCACGCCGGCGCCGCCTCCGGGAGTCGCGGCGGTGACGTTGCGCGCCCACCTCGAGCGCGAGATCGTAGCGCTGCCGCCGGCCGAGCGCCCGGCGTTTCGCGCCGAGCTGGGCATCGAGGAGGACGGCCTGACGCTCCTGATTCGCGCGTGCTACGAGCGTCTGGGGCTCATTTCGTTCTTCACGGTCGGACCCGACGAAGTGCGCGCGTGGACGATCCGTGACGGCGAGAGCGCCGTGGATGCCGCGGGGGAGATCCACTCGGACCTGGCGCGCGGGTTCATTCGCGCGGAAGTGGTCGAGTGGGAGCGCCTGGTGACGCTCGGGGGGACACCCGCGGCCCGCGCCGCCGGGGCCCTGAGGCTCGAAGGCAAGGAGTATCGTGTGAAGGATGGCGACTGCATGGAGATTCGCTTCAATGCCTAGCCCCCGCGTATTGCTGATCGGCGCGGTCCTGGTGGCGTCGGTCGCGGGCGCGAGTACCGGGCGTGCGGAACTCGCGAACCTGCTCGACGGCCACGTCTCGATCGGCTTCTCGACGCTGTTCGTCTCCGACACGTTGCCCGGTTCGCCCGGCGGCAACATCAGCTTCACCGCGGGGCTCAGCTACCCGATGCGCAAGCAGCTGCGGATCGGGGTCGACCTCGGCTTCGCGTTCCTGGGCAGCCAGACGATCGAGGAGGGCAGCGCGGTCGCCAACCTGGACTACAGCATGTTCGAAGCCACGCTCTTGGCTCACTTGGAGCCCGCCTGGCGCGGACCGATCGCACGCATCTCGTTCGGGCCGACGCTGGGTGCTGCGCGCGCCGAACTGTCCACGTCAGGGGGAGGGCTCGCGTTCACCGGCCTTGCGGTCGAGGAGATCGCGCCCGGCCTGGCGTTCGACGTCACGCTCATGCCCAAACCCGGGCCACCGGTGCGCGCCGGTGTCGAGATCGGAGTGCGCCACCTGTTCCTCGAGGAAGAGGACTGGACGGTGGCGAGCGCGCGGCTCGCGATCCACTACTAGCGGGTTCTCGCTTCCCCGAGGGGTCTCTTTGACACCTCGCCTACCCGGCCCCTAACCTCCTTCGCTCGAACTCCTTCGGGGCGGGGTGACAAGTCCCCACCGGCGGTAGAGCCCGCGAGCGGGCGGCCCAGTTCGCAGCCGGATCATCCCGGCGCGGGGCCGATCGCAGATCCGGTGAGATTCCGGAGCCGACCGTTACAGTCGGGATGGAAGAAGGGGGAAGCCGCGGGCGCGTGGTGCGTTCCGCCGCTGCCGTATTTCGCCCCGCGGGAATCCGCGGGGCTTTTTTCTTGGCCCCGGCGCGGAGCCGACGGTCGGCCCGTGCCGCGCACTCGCACCGAGCCGAGACCCGATTGACGCGACGAGAACAGGACGAGCACTTCATGCGCATGGCGCTGCGCCTGGCCGAGCGCGGGCGCGGGCGCACCCGGCCGAACCCGATGGTCGGCGCGGTCGTTGTGCGCGGCGGGCGCGTCGTCGGCTCGGGTTGGCACCGGGCCGCGGGGGCGCCCCACGCCGAGGTCGCGGCACTGAGCCGGGCCGGGGTGCGGGCGCGCGGCGCCACGCTCTACGTGACGCTCGAACCCTGCGCGCATCACGGCCGGACACCGCCGTGCGTCGATGCCATCGTCCACGCGGGTATTCGCCGCTGCGTGGTCGCGACGCGCGATCCGCACCGGATCGTGAATGGCCGCGGACTGAGGTCCCTCGCGCGCGCCGGCGTGCGCGTCGAAACCGGGGTGCTCGCAGCCGAAGCGCGCGCCCAGCTCGCCGCCTACTGGCTCGCGCACACCGAGGGCCGGCCACGCGTGACCTGGAAGCTCGCGGCGACACTCGACGGCAAGGTCGCCGATCGGGCCGGCCGCTCGCGCTGGATCACCGGGCCGGTGGCGCGCCGGCGCGTACATCGCCTGCGTAGCAGCATGGACGCGATCGTCATCGGCGCCGGCACCGCGCGCGCCGACGATCCGCGGCTCACGGCGCGCGGTGTCGGGCGCGGCCGAGTCGCACCGCTGCGCGTCGTGTGCGATACGCGACTCTCGCTGCCGACTTCGCTGCGACTCTTCGGCCGGGGCCTGGGGCGTGGCACGGTGGTCGCGTGTGGACCGAGGGCGCCGAGAGCCCGCGCCGAAGCCCTCGAACGCCGGGGAGTGCAGGTGTGGCGCTTGCCCGCCGATCGCCGCGGCGTGTCGCCGCGAGCGCTGGCGAGTCGCCTGGCGCGGGAAGGCTGCCACGACGTGCTGCTCGAGTCGGGCCCCGACCTCGGCGGCTCGTGGATGCGGGCCGGGCGCGTGGATCGCATGATGCTGTTCGTCGCGGCGCGAGTGATCGGTGACGATGGTCTGTCGTGGTGCCGCAACCTGCCCGGAGTGCCGCTCGCCCGGGCGCGCGCCGGGCGCATCGTCGCGGCCGACATCGCCGGCGACGACGCGATGATCGTCGTCGAATTCGCGGGCGCGGGGGGCTGAGCATGTTCACCGGGATCGTGGAAGCTGTGGGCCGCGTCGGCCGCCGCGAGGATACGCCCGCGGGCCGCAGGCTGAGCGTCGAGGTGTCGTTCGCCCACCCGCCGGCGGTCGGTGACAGCGTTGCGGTCAACGGCTGCTGCCTCACGGTCGTCGCGAGTACTCCTGCTGGGTTCGAGGTCGACGTCGTAAGCGAAACCCTCGAGCGCTCGACCGCGGGCGACCTCTCGGCCGGGGACCGCGTGAATCTGGAACGGGCGATGCGCCTCGACGGGCGCCTCGACGGGCACCTGGTGCAGGGTCACGTCGACGGCGTCGGCACGGTGCGCACGATCACCGAGGAAGGCGGGTCGCGCCGGGTCGCGTTCACGATGCCCGAAAGTCTGGCGCCCTACGTCGCTGAGAAAGGATCGATTGCCGTGGACGGCACGAGTCTCACTGTCACCCGCGCGGACCGCGAATCGTTCGAAGTCGCGTTGATTCCGCACACCCTGGACCGGACGGTGGCCGGAGGCTATCGCGCGAGCACGCGCGTCAACCTCGAGGTCGATCTGGTCGCGCGCTACGTCGCGCGCCTGATGGCCGTGAGCGGAGGGCGGACATGAGCCCGACCCGTGGCCGCCGCGTGCGCGCGGCCGGTCGGACGAGTAGTCGCGCGGCGCGCCGTCCGAGCCGCAATGGTCCTCTGCGGACGCCTCGGCGCTCGGGCGCGTTCGTCACCGTCGAGGAAGGCGTGCGCCGGATTCGCGCCGGCAAGATGCTGATCGTGGTCGACGACGCCGAGCGTGAGAACGAGGGCGATGTGGTGTTCGCCGCCGAGAAGGCGACGCCGGCGCAGGTCAATTTCGCGGTCAAGCACGGCCGCGGCATCCTGTGCGCGCCGATGGAGCCCGAAATCGCCGACCGGCTCGAGTTGAACCTCATGGTGTCGCGCAACACCGCACGGTTCGGCACGCCGTTCACCGAATCGGTGGACGTGCGCCGCGGCACCACCACCGGCACTTCGGTGTTCGACCGCACGAGAACGCTCAAGGCGCTCGCCTCGCCCAAGACCCGGAGCGAAGACCTCGACCGGCCCGGCCACGTGTTCCCCTTGCGCGCGGTACCGGGCGGCGTGCTGCGCCGCGCCGGGCACACCGAGGCGGTGCCGGATCTGTGCCGGCTCGCGGGCCTGCGCCCGGTCGGCGCCCTGTGCGAGATCCTGAGCGACGACGGTCGCATGATGCGCCTGCCCGAGCTCGAGCGCTTCGCGCGGCATCATGGACTCGGCATCCTCGCGATCCGCGATCTGATCGCCCATCGCCGCCGCCGCGAGATGCTGGTGCGGCGCGTGGTCACGGTGCCGCTGCCTACGCCCTACGGGAAGTTCCAGCTCCATCTGTACGAGAGCGTCCACGAAGGCGACCACCACGTGGCGCTGGTCAGCGGCCGCATTCGCCCAACCCAGCCGACGTTGGTGCGCGTTCATTCCCAGTGCCTGACCGGGGACGTGTTCGGCTCCGAGCGCTGCGACTGCGGCCCCCAGATGCATGCTGCGCTCCGCATGATCTCCAAAGAAGGCGGCGTGTTCCTCTACCTTCGCCAGGAGGGCCGCGGTATCGGGCTCGCGAACAAGCTGCGTGCCTACGCGCTCCAGGACCGCGGCTACGACACGGTCGAGGCCAATGTGAAACTCGGATTTCCGGCGGATTTGAGGGATTATGGCATCGGCGCCCAGATCCTGACCGACCTCGGGGTCCGCACCATCGACCTGCTCACCAACAACCCGCGCAAGATCGTGGGGCTTGGCGCCTACGGACTGTCGATCCGCAAGCGGCGGCCGATCCGCATTCCCGCGGGGCGGCACAATCGGCGCTACCTGTCGACCAAACGCGACAAGCTCGGCCACCTGCTCGGCGTGGACCTGGGGGAGACGTGACCGTTCGCGAAATCGTCGGAGATCACGATGCGCGCGGCCACCGGTTCTGTCTGGTGGCTTCACGCTTCAACGAGGCGCACGTCCAGCGCATGCTGACCGCTGCGCTCGAGACCCTGCGCCAGCGCGGAGCGGCGCCGTCGGACCTCGAGATCATTCGTGTCCCGGGCGGCTTCGAGCTGCCGCTCGCGTGTCGCTGGGCGGCGCAGACCGGACGCTTCGACGCGATCGTGGCGCTCGGGGTCGTGATTCGCGGCGAGACCGAACACTTCCGGCTGGTCGCCGAAGCCGCGACCGACGGCCTGATGCGCGTGGCCCTCGAGACCGGGGTGCCGGTGCTCAACGCCGTGCTCGCGGTGCACGACGCCGCACAGGCCGACGCGCGCACCGGCGGGTCGCACGGCAACCGCGGGTCCGAGGTCGCGCTGGCGGCGATCCAGATGGCGCGCGTGCGCCGGGCGATGAGGGTCCGTTGACCGCGCGTCGGCGGGCGCGCGAGCTGGCGTTCCGCGTGGCCTACGAGGCCGACGCCAATCGCGACGCGGTCGAAGTCGTGTGGCGGCGGCTGCGCGACGAGGAGCCGCTGGGCGAGGACCCCCAGGCGCTGGTCGACGACATCGTCGCCGCCCTGGCGCGCGACCCGGCGGCGGTCGACGCGCGCATCGCGGCTGCAGCCGAGCACTGGCCGATCGATCGCATGTCGGCGACCGACCGCGCGGTGTTGCGCGCGGCATCGGCCGAGCTGAGCGAGCGCGCCGGCACGCCGGCGCGGGTCGTGCTCGACGAGGCCATCGACATCGCGCGCCGCTTTGGCAGCGAGGACTCGGCCCGATTCGTCAACGGCGTGCTCGATCGCATCGCCCGCAACCTGCGCCCCGAGGAGTTCAAGGCGTGAACGCGGTGGTCAGCGACATCCACGGCAACCTCGAAGCACTCGAGATCGTGCTCGCCGATCTCGATCGACGCGGGGTCGAGCACGTCGCGTGCCTCGGAGACTTCGTCGGCTACGGCGCCTCGCCCAACGAGTGCATCGCACGGCTGAAGCCTCGTTGCGAGGTCGCGGTGGCCGGCAACCACGATCTGGCGGCGGTCGGTCGGATCCGGCTCGAGTATTTTCACGACGAGGCCGCGACCGCGGCGCGCTGGACCGATCAGCAGCTCGCCCCCGAGCACCGAGACTGGTTGCTGGCGCTGCCGATGAGCGTCGCGTGGCGCGGGCTCCACGTGGTGCACGCGTCGCCGCGCAACCCCAAGGCCTGGGGCTACGTGCTGTCGCTCGAGGACGCCCAGGACGAGATGGACGCGTTCACCGGGCCGATCTGCGTGATCGGCCACTCGCACTACCCGGGCACGTTCGTGAGCGGCCCCCAGGGGATCGGTTACACGCGGGCTCCGTCGCTCGCGGTCGAGCCGGACTGCCGCTATCTGGTGACGGTGCCGAGCGTCGGTCAGCCGCGCGACGGCGATCCGCGCGCCGGCTACCTGCTGGTCGACGAGCCGGCGACCACTTTCGAGTTCGTACGTCTCGAGTACGACGTCGAATCGGCGATCAGCCGGATTCGAGGGGCCGGGCTGCCGCCGTTCCTCGGCGAGCGACTGCGGTGGGGCGAATGAGCGGCGAGCGCGCCTCGACGCGCGAGCACTGGGAGTCCTACTGGCGCGGCAACCCGCAGATCGAGGACACCTATTCGACCGGAGGCCGTCTCGCGCGCGAAGTCCGGCGCGAAGGCGCGGTCGCCGGCCGGTGGGTGATGGAAGTCGGCGCGGGATCGGGCCGCGACACGCTCGAGCTGGCGCGCGATGGCGCGATCGCCGTCGTGCTCGACTATTCGCCGGCCTCGCTCGACATCGTCCGCCGGCTGGCGCGCGAGGCGGGACTCGCGGTGCATCTGGTCCGCGCGGACGCGCTGGCGCTGCCGTTTCGCGACGGCACGTTCGACGTCGTGTTCCACCAGGGGTTGCTCGAGCACTTTCGCGATCCACGCCCGCTGCTGCGCGAAAACGTCCGGGTCACCCGGCGCGGAGGCCGGGTGATCGTCGACGTGCCGCAGACGGTTCATCCGTACACCGCGATGAAGCAGGCGCTGATCGCGATGAACCGCTGGTTCGCCGGCTGGGAGACCCAGTTCACTCCGGCCGGGCTCGAGCGCCTGATGCGCGAGGCGGGGCTCGCGGTGCGCCGCACCTACGGCGAGTGGATGGTGCCCGGGCTCGGCTATCGGGTGGCGCGCGAACTCCTGAAGCGCGGCTTCGGCGCGCGATTGCCGCTCCACCCGCGAGGTCCGTCGTGGTGGGAGCGGGGCTGGGAGTCGCTGCGCGCCGGGCTCGCCCGCCATCGGCTCGCGCTCTACACCTGCCACGTCATCGGGACGGTCGGCGAGAAGCCATGACAAGACCGCTCGACCTGCTCGCGGTGAACTTTCGCGATCCCGGGCATCCCGAAGCGGGCGGCGCCGAGCTCCACCTCGAGGAAATCCTGCTCGAAGCGGTGCGGCGCGGCCACCGGGTCACCTGGCTCGCCTCGGGGTTTCCCGGGGCGGCGGCCGAGGCCGAGCACAGCGGCATCCGGGTGGTGCGCCGTGGCGCGTGGTGGAACTTCAATCTGATCGTTCCGGCGGTGCTCCGCCGCGAGTTCTCGAGCCCCGCCCCCGATCTGGTGATCGAGGACATCAACAAGGTGCCATGCTTCACCCCCTGGTGGACGCGCGCGCGAGTCGGCGCCATCGTGCCGCACCTGTTCGGCACCACCGCGTTTCGCGAGGCATCGCTGCCGGTCGCGCTCTACGTTCTGCTGCTCGAGGCGCTGATCCCCTGGTGCTACCGGCGATCGCGCTTCCTGGTCATCTCGGAGAGCACGCGCGACGACCTGGTGGCGCGCGGCATCGCGCGCGAGCGGATCGACGTCGTCCATTGCGGGCTCGACCACGACACCTTCAAGCTCGATGGCACGCCCAAGGAGTCCGAGCCGACCATCCTCTACGTCGGGCGCCTCCGCCGGTACAAAGGCGTCGACTGGGTGATTCGCGCGATGCCACGAATCCTCGAACGACTGAAGTCGGCGCGCCTGGTGGTGCTCGGCGACGGTCCCGATCGCCAGCGGCTCGCGGCCGAGCTCGAGCGCAGTGGCGCGGCCCACGCGGTGTCGTTCCTGGGATTCGTTCCCGGGATCGAGAAGGCACGGCGGATGCGCGCGTCGTGGGTGCTGGTCCAGCCTTCGCCGAAGGAGGGTTGGGGTCTGACGGTGGTCGAAGCCGGAGCCTGCGGCACGGCGGTGGTTGCCGCCGACAGCCCGGGTCTGAGGGATTCGGTGCGCCGCGACGAGACCGGTCTCCTGGTGCCATTCGGCGACGATTCGGCACTGGCCGGCGCGCTGGTCCGCGTGCTCGAGGACGATGGCTTGCGCACGCGACTGGCCGAAGCCGGCGTGCGATGGGCGGCGCGCTTCACCTGGCGGGACTGCGCGCGGCGTTCGCTCGACGCGTTGATCGGCGCCCCCGCGGCGGAGGCGAGCGCGTGACGCCGCCCGAACACACCACCGCGAACGGGCCGGGGGCCGGAGCACCCGAGCCGCGACCCGAGTCCAAGTCCCACGGCTGGTGGATGCTCGCGGCCAAGGTCGCGTTGTCGATCGGCCTCATGACCTTCCTGGTCCTGCGCATCCCTCTCGACGAAGTGCGCGCTGCGATCCTCGGTGCGCGCAAGGAATGGCTGGTCGCGGCGCTCGGACTCATGCTGGGCAGCAACGTGCTCGGCGCCTGGCAGTGGCAGCGCCTGTTGCGCGCGGCGTCGATCGAAATCCCGTTCTGGAAAGTGTGCGGCTACTATCATGTCGGTTTGTTCTTCAACAACTTCCTGCCGGCGAACATCGGCGGCGACATCGCACGCGTGCTCGACGCCTCGCGCTACGGACCGAGCCGCGGCACCGCCGCGGCCACGGTGCTGATGGATCGGTTGATCGGGACCGTGGCCCTCGCCGGGCTGGCCCTGGTGACGACCGTCCCGGCCATCGACCGATTTCACCTGTCCGTTGCATATGGGGCGGTGGTCGTGTTCTTCGCCCTGAGCGTCGGCATGGTCTGGGCCGTGTTCCATCCTCGTTCCCTGCCGCGGATCGAACGGCTGCTCGCGCGGCTCGGTTTGTCTCGCCTGAGCCCGCATCTGGAGGATTTCACCACGCGTCTCCGGGAGTTCGCCGGCCGCCGCCAGATGTTCCTCGGTCTGCTGATGATCGCGATCGTGGTTCAGGTCGCGCGCGTCTGCGTGCACGTCCTGGTGTCGCGCGCACTGGGCTTGACGGTGCCCGTGACCTACTTCTTTCTTTTCGTTCCGCTGCTGGCGGTGATAGTCTCGCTGCCCATCTCGCTCAACGGCATCGGGGTTCGTGAAGGTGCGGGGGTGATGTTGTTCGGTTTGGTCGGGGTCGCGCGAGCGCCGGCGTTCTCGCTGCAAATCACCACCTACCTGGTGGCGGTGGTCGTGAGCCTGCTCGGCGGACTTGTCGTCGTGGCTCGCATCCCCCGGCGCAAGTTCCAGGCGGCGTCGTTTCGGAGGTCCACGTGATCGATTGGGGGTCGAAGCGCCCCACGCAACTGCTGGCGCTGTTGGTCTTCATCGTCGCCGTGACCGTCTACCTGATCACCCTCTACCCGACCGTCCCGTTCTGGGACGCGGGCGAGTTCATCGGCGTCTCCTACATCCTCGGAATTCCTCATCCGCCCGGGACTCCGTTCTACGTGATCCTCGGGCGCGTGGCGACCCTGATTCCGTGGCACACGGTGGCCGAACGGGTCAACGCGCTGTCGGCGATCCCGGCCGCATTGGCGGTGATGCTGACCTACCTGACCCTGGTCAAGCTGATCCGCCTGGCGTTCGCCGGGCTCGAGGCTCCGGGTCAGGATCCGAAGGATCGCTGGAAGGCGGTGGCCCGGCGCGGCTATGCGGAAGGATCGGAGCCGCCGGTCGCAGGCCCGGCCGTCCCCGCGGACCCCGACACGTGGAAGCACATCGTGACCCACGTGGGCGCGATCGTCGGAGCGCTGATGCTGGCGTTCTCGGACTCCTACTGGGAGAACTCGATCGAAGCCGAGGTCTATGCCCTCGCCAGCTGCGCTCAGACGCTGGTGCTCTGGCTCGGACTGCGCTGGTGGGAGGAACACGAGCGCACGCCGACCGCCGGTCCGCTTTTGCTCGCCGTGTACGTGATGTGGCTGTGCGTCGGTCTCCATCTCGGCGTCGGCATCATGGGAATACCGCTGCTGCTGCTGATCGCCTTGGTCGACCGCCGCGCGGCCCTCGTGTTCCTGATGCCGCTCCTGTCGGTGCTGCTGGTCACCATGGGCCTCGAACGCATGGCCGGCGGCATCATGGTCTTGTCGACCCTGGTGTTCCTGGTCTACGGGGCGCAGAAGAAGATTCCGGCGGTGGTCGCATGGGGAGGGGTTGCGGCGGTGCTCGTGCCCCTCCGCACGGCGTTCGGCGATGCCAGCTTCGGTTGGGGCACGGCGCTGCTCGCGCTGTTGGGCGTCCTGGTGCCGCTGACCTTCCTCGCCTGGCGCCATCGCGAGGGCCGGATCATCGCGCTGGCGCTGGTCCTGATGGTGCGCCGGCTACTCGACCCACGTCTACCTGCCGATCCGCGCCGCGCAGCGACCCGGCGATCAACGAGGGCGCGCCCGCCACCTGGAACAGCCTGCGCGACCTGCTCGAGCGCAAGCAGTACGGCGAGATGAACATGTTCGAGCGTCGCGGATCGCTCGACGGCCAGCTCAACAAGGAGTTCTGGCGCTACTTCCGGCGCCAGTGGCCGGTGTTCCCCGACCCGACGCGCTGGGGTGCGATCCTGCTCCGCTGCTGCTCGGGATTCTCGGCGGCGCCTGGCTCGCGCGCCGCAACGGCACGAGTCTTCCTGTACACGGGGAGCTTCCTCGGCCTGACCACGGCCGGGATGATCGTCTTCCTCAACTTCACCGATCATGAGGTCCGAGAGCGCGACTACTTCTTCCAGAGCGGCTACCACGCATTCTCGATCTGTGGATCGGGCTGGGCGTGGCGTGGCTGATCGCGTGGGTGCGCGATTCGTTCAAGCCCGGCAGGGTCCCGGCGCTGGGTCACGATCCTGGCCGGAGCCGCCCTGCTGGCGCATGCCGTTCCTGCTGATGCGCAACCTGTGGTACACGCACGATCGCCGCGGCAACTACGTGGCGCGCGACTACGCCTACAACATGCTGGCGCCGCTCGACGCCCAACTCGTTCATCTTCACCAACGGCGACAACGACACCTTCCCGCTCTGGTACATGCAGCAGGTCGAGGGCTTCCGCAAGGACGTGCGCGTCGTGAACCTGAGCCTGCTCAACACCGACTGGTACATCCGCCAGCTGCGCGACGAGGAGCCCAAGGTGCCGATCGACCGCTCGACGACCGGACGGTCGACCTGCTCGGAGCCGGCGCGATTCGCGACAGCGCGGGCAATTTCATCTACACCAACCACTTCATGGTCGGCCACATCATGGGCGAGAACCGCAAGCCCGACGGCAGCTGGATCAAGCAGCCCTACTTCGCGGTCACGGTGCCCGAGCACATGGGGCTCGACCCGTACTTCTCGCTCGAGGGCCTGGTGCTACCAGGTGAACACCGACTCCGTCGCAGGTCGTGGTGAACGAGCCACTGACCAGCAAGGCGCTGTACGAGACGTTCCAGTATCGCGGCCTGTTCCTGCCGGACGGCAGCTGGGACTCGACCGTGTCTACAAGGACGAGAACGCCGCCACGCTGTCGCGCAACTACGCCGCCGCCCACCTGCAGCTCGCGTTCTACTACCGCACAGCTCGGGCAGCTGGACCGCGCGATCTCCGAGATGGAGCGGGTCGCGCGCATGTTCCCGGACTTCGCCGAGATGCTGGTGCCGCTCGGCAGCTTCTACATGGAGCGCGGCGACACGGCGCGGGCGCTGGCGCTGTTCGAGACAGATCGCGAAGCGCAATCCGCGCGACCCGGAGGCGCGCTACTACTACGGCGTCCTGCTGTCCTATCAGGGGCAGGTCGACGCGGCGCTGGCGAGCTCGAGGACGTCGATCGCGTCTGGATCCCGAGTTACACGATGGCCTACTACGCGGCCTACTACGCGCTGAGCGAGATCGGACGAGCCGGAGCGCGCGCTCACCTACCTCGAACGCTGGGTGCGCCGCCATCCCGAGGACGCACAGGCCCGCGCCATGCTGGAGCAGCAGCGCCAGGGCATGGGGCTGCCGAGCCGGCGCCGCACCGACTCGGCTGCCCGCCCGACGCGCGCGGCCGCGGCCGCGCGGAACGGACGCCGACGGCGCCAGGCATGACGCGACCGACTCGCACGCGCTGGTCACCGGCGCGCCGGCTTCATCGGCTCGCACGCTCGCGAGCGCCTGCTGGCGCGCGGCGACGCGGGTCACCGGTGTCGACTGCTTCACCGACTACTACGATCCCGGCGCTCAAGCGGCGCAACCTCGAGGGCGCGCTCGCGTCACCCGGCGTTCACGCTGCTCGAGCTGGACCTGGGCCGTCACGACCTCGGCGGCGCTGCCCGACGTCGACGTCGTGTTCCACCAGGCGGCGCAGCCGGGCGTGCGCGCCTCGTGGGGCGCCGAGTTCGCGCACTACACGCATCACAACGTGCTCGCGACCCAGCGGCTGCTCGAGCGGTATCGCGGACGTCCGCTCGAGCGCTTCGTCTACGCGTCGTCGTCCTCGGTGTACGGCGACGCCGAGCGATACCCGACCGACGAGGACCTGCTGCCGCGGCCGTTCTCGCCCTACGGCGTCACCAAGCTCGCCGGCGAGCACCTGACGCTGCTCTACGGGCGCAACTTCGGCCTGCCGGTGGCCGCGCTGCGCTACTTCACCGTCTACGGCCCGCGCCAGCGTCCGGACATGGCGTTTCATCGCTTCTGCCGCGCGCTGCTGCGCGGGCGAGCCGATCACCGTCTACGGCGACGGCCGGCAGTCGCGCGACTTCACGTTCATCGCCGACGCGGTCGAGGCCAACGTGCGCGCCTGGACGCCGAAGCGCGCCGCAGGGGGTCTACAACGTCGGCGGCGGATCGCAGGTCGAGGTGCTCGAGGCGATCCGCATCGCTCGAACGCGCTGATCGGCGTGAGTGCGAAGCTCGACTTCCAGCCGCGCCCGCCCGGCGATCCGCTGCGCACCCGCGCCGACGCGACCCGGATCGGACGCGATCTCGGCTTCGACGCCGACCACCCCGATCGAGCGACGGGCTCGCGCGCCGAGGCCGAGTGGGCGCGCGAGCTGTACGGAGCGCGGGTACGAGCGCGTTGACGGCGGTCCGGCCGTCGATCTCGGCCGTGGTGCCCGCCTACAACGAGGCCGAGAGCCTGCCCGAGCTGCACCGCGAGCTGGTCGCGGCGCTCGAAGCGCTTGGCCGATCCTGGGAGATCCTCTACGTCGATGACGGCTCGCGCGACGGCACCGACGAGGTGCTCGAGCGCCTGACGTCCGGCGACCCGCGGGTGCGTGGCGTCGTCGCTGCGACGCAACTTCGGCAAGTCCGCGGCCCTGGCGATCGGCGTTCCGACTGGTGCGCGGCGACTACGTGGTCACGCTCGACGCCGACCTGCAGGACGACCCGGCCGAGCTGCCGCGACTGATCGCGGCGCTCGAGTGCGGGCTGGACCTGGTCTCGGGCTGGAAGCAGAACCGCAAGGACCCGATCACCAAGACGCGTGCCGTCGCGGCTGTTCAACGCCGTGACCTCGATGGTCGCCGGCGTCCGGCTCCACGACTTCAACTGCGGCCTCAAGCTCTACCGCCGCGAGGTGGTCGAGTCGATCGAGGTCTACGGCGAGCTGCATCGCTTCCTGCCGGCGCTCGCGCACTGGCGCGGGTTCCGCGTCGGCGAGGTGCCGGTCCACCATCGCGCGCGCCGCTTCGGCCACAGCAAGTTCGGCGCGGCGCGTTTCGTCAACGGCTTCCTCGACCTGATGGCGGCCGCGTTCATCTCGACCTCAGCGCTCAAGCCGCTGCATGTGTTCGGGCGCATCGGGCTCGCTGTTCCTGGTGTTCGGCATGCTGCTCGGCGTGTTCTTCGTCGGCCAGTGCGTGCGCGGCGAGCCGCTCCGCGTGCGGCCGCTCATGCTGTTCGGCGCCGGACTCGTCCTGGTCGGCATCCAGTTCGTCGCTCATGGGGCTGCTCGGGCGAGATGATCGCCCACCTCGGCGCGCGTGCCGACTACCCGGTGCGGCGTCGGTTCAACCTCGACTCGGAGACGCAGTGAAGGCCTTCGTGCTCGCGGGCGGTCTGGGCACGCGGCTGCGCCCGCGCTTCGGCGAACTGCCGAAGCCGCTGGCGCCGCTCGGCGGCCGGCCGTTTCTGGCGCGGCTGCTCGAATGGCTCGCCGTCGCGTGGCATCCGTGAGGCGGTGCTGTGCGTCGGGCACGGGGCCGAGCAGGTGCGCGCGGCGCTCGGCGACGGCGGGCCTCGGGCGTGAAGCTTCACTACTCGATCGAATCCGAGCCGCTCGGCACCGGCGGCGCCCTGCGGCTCGCCGCTGCGCACGTCGACGGTCCGGCGCTGGTGGTCAACGGCGACACGCTGCCCGGGTGCGACCCGTGGGCGCTCGAGCGCGCGCGCTGGGAATCGGGCGCCCTCGGCGCGGTCGCACTGTTCCGCGTCGACGATGCCCGGTCGCGCGGGCGCGTCGAGCTGGGCGCAGACGACCGGATCGCCGCTTCGTCGAGAAGGACGAAGACTTCCGCGGCCCGGCGTGGGTGAACGGCGGCCTCTACGCGTTCGCGCCGGCGCTGTGGCGCCGGCTGCCGGAGGGAGCATCGTCGCTCGAGCGCGACGTGCTGCCGCGAGCTCGCCGCCGAGGGGCTCCTGGCCGGGCATCGCTGCGACGGGCGTGTTCTTCGACATCGGCACGCCGGAGGAGTGGGAGCGGGCGGAGCGGGAGTTCGCGGCATGAGCGGCGCGCCGCTACTTCCGCGCGCGCGCGCCGCTGCGGCTCTCGTTCTGCGGCGGCGGCACCGATGTCTCGCCCTATCCCGAGGAGCACGGCGGCATGGTGCTGTCGGCAACCATCAACCAGTACGCCTACGTGTCGCTGCGGCCGCGGCGCGACTCGCGCTGGACGCTGTCGTCAGCCTCGACTACGGCACGTGGTCGCCAAGTACGACCACCCGCGGCGCATGCGGCTCGACGGCAACCTGGATCTGATCAAGGCCGCGGTGCGGGCCCTGCGCGTCAAGCGCGGCGCCGACCTGTGGGCGCACTCCGACGCGCCGCCCGGGCTCGGGCCTGGGCTCGTCGTCGACCCTGGTGCGTGGCGCTGATCGGCGTGCTCGCCGAGTGGCTCGGACGCTCGCTCTCGGGCTACGACGTCGCCGAGCTGGCCTACCGCGTCGAGCGCGTGGACCTGGGGCTCGCCGGCGGCCGCCAGGACCAGTACGCCGCGGCGTTCGGCGGTTTCAACTTCATCGAGTTCCGCAGCGACGCGACCGTGGTCAATCCGCTGCGCATCCGGCCCCGACGTCGCTGCACGAGCTCGAGTACCGACTGCTGCTCTGCTACATGGGCCAGACGCGCGCAGTCGGCGCACATCATCGAGCGCAGGTCGAGAACTATCGGCGTGGCCGCCGGGCGACGGTCGCAGGCGCTGCACCGCCTGAAGGCGGCAGACGCTCGAGATGAAGAAGGCGCTGCTGCTCGGGCGACCTCGACGGGTCGGCGAGCTGCTCCACGAGGCCTGGGAGGACAAGAAGCAGCTCGAGGCCGGCATCTCGAACCCGCAGATCGATCGCATCTACGACACCGCACGCCGCGAAGGCGCGATCGGCGGCAAGATGCCGGGGGCGGGCGGCGGCGGCTACTTCCTGTTCCTCACGCGCTTCGATCGCCGGCATCGCGTGGCGGCGGCGCTCGAGAAGCGCGGCGGCCAGGTGGTGCCGTTCCAGTTCGAGCCGCGTGGATTGACGGCGTGGTCGGCGCCCCGATAGGGCGCGGACGGCACCGGTGACGCCGGCGACGGGAGCGGGTCGCGAGGCCGGCGGTCGCCGCGTGGCGCTGCTCGGGCCGCTGGCCCCGTGGCGCGGCGGACTCGCGCAGTACCTGGCGTTGCTGGGCGAGGCGTTGAGCGCGCGCGCCGAAGTGTTCGGCGTCACCTTCACCCGCCAGTATCCGGGATTCCTGTTCCCGGGCACGCTCACAGCTCGACCCGCAGGCTCCGCGTCCGGCCTTTCCCGTCGAATCGCTGCTCGACTCGATCGCGCCCTGGAGCTGGCGACAGGTGGCCGCACGGCTCGAACGATTCGCGCCGGGAGCCGTGATCCTCAAGTGGTGGATCCCGTTCTTCGCGCCGGCCTTCGCCTCGTCGGTCGGTCCGTTGCGCCGGCGGGGTACGCGCGTCGTTCTGGTGTGCGACAACCTGGTGCCGCACGAGCGGCGGCCATTCGACGGGGCCTTCACCCACTGGATGCTGCGCAACTCCGACGGCTACCTGGTCATGTCGGACTGCGTGGAGCGCGACCTCGATCGGCTCAAGCCGGGAGCGCCGCGGCGCCGCGTGCCGCATCCGTTCTACGCGCAGTTCGACCGCGGCCGCTACGATCGGGTCTCGGCGCGACAGCGGCTCGGAATTCCAGAGCGCGACGAGGTGGTGCTGTTCTTCGGCTACGTGCGTCGCTACAAGGGTCTCGACACGCTGCTCGCGGCCTGGCCCGCGGTGCGCGCCCAGCGCGCGCCGGCGACGCTGATCGTGGCGGGGGAGTTCTACGAGGATGCCGCACCCTACCGCGACCTGGCGGTGCGCGCCGGCGGCGAGCCGCACGTTCGGCTGCTCGAGCGCTACCTGCCCGACGACGAGGTCGAAGCCGTGTTCAAGGCGGCGGACGTGGTCGTGCTGCCCTATCGCTCGGCGACTCAGAGCGGCGTGACCGCACGTCGCCTACGCGCTGGGCGTGCCGGTGATCACCACGGACGTCGGCGGGCTGGCGGAGACCGTGACCGACGGGAGAGACCGGGCTGATCGTGGCGCCGGAAGATCCGGAGGTACTCGCGGCCGCGATCGTCCGATACTTCGCCATGGACCTCGGCCCCGGGATGCGCGCGGGGGTGGCACGCGCTCCAGAGCGCCCACTCGTGGCAGGCGCTGGCCGAGGCGCCGAGTCGCTGATCGACGCGCTGGCGCCGGGCCGCGGCTGGTCGGAGTCCCGCTCGTGAGCGCGACTCCGGGCGCGGGCCCTTCGCGCGCCATTCGCTGGCCCGCGACCCGCGACGTGGCCTGGCGGATCGCCGTCGCCGCGGCTCTCCTGTTTGCGCTCACCGGCGGCGGGCGGATCGTCGGCAGCGATGAGCTCACGATGTTCGAGCTGTCGCGCTCGATGCTGCGCGGCGATCTGGCGGTGCCCGAGGGCGCGACCCTCGAGGGGCCGGATGGCCGCCACTACACGAAGAACGCCGCGGCGCAGGCGGTGATCGCCTTGCCGTGGGTGGCCGCGGTCGAGGCCGCGGTGCGCGCGGCGCCAATCGATGCGCCGCGTCGCGATCTCGCCGAGCGTTTCGGCGCGTCGTTCTTCAACGCCATGGTCACCGCGATCCTGCTCGCGGTGTTCTACACCGTGACGCGGCGCCTGGACGTGGGTCCGCGCTCGGCGTTCGGGGCGACGCTGCTGCTCGGCCTATCGACGCCGCTCTGGGTGTACGCGAAGAGCTTCATGGCCGAGCCGCTCCAGGCGCTGGGATTGTTGCTGGCGCTCGCCGGCTGTGCGGGTGTGGGCGCCGGGCGTCGTGATGCGCGGCCCGAACGCATGGCCGGGCTCGGCGTTTGGCTCGCGGTTTCGGTCAAGCTCAGCATGCTGCCCCTCGCCCTCGCGTGCTGACCACGCTGATCGGCCGCCCGGCGCGGGCGTGGCGCGCGCCGATTCTGGGGCTGGCGGCAGCACTCGCCGGGCACGGGATCTACAACCTGGCGCGCTTCGGCACCCCGTTCGAAACCGGCTACGGGGCGCAGGCCACGGCTTCGGCCTACACCACGCCGCTCTGGGTCGGGCTCTTCGGACTGCTGCTGTCGTCGGGGAAGGGCGTGTTGTGGTTCGCGCCCGCCCTGTGGCTGGCGCTGCCGCGCTGGCTCTCGGGGGCGCTGCCGTTCGCCGAGCTGCCGCCATCGCGCGATCCCGACGTGCGCGTCGCGCGCGGATGGCGGCGCGCCGCGGCCGCGATGACCCCGGTCCAGCGGGTGCGCTTCGGGGCGCTGGCCGCGAGCTTGGCCGCGCTGTTGCTCTATGGACGCTTCCAGCACTGGGCGGGCGACGGCTCGTTCGGTCCGCGCTACCTGATTCCGGTCCTGCCGCTCGCGTTCCTGGTCGCGGCACTGGTGCTCGAGCGCGGCAGCCGCGCGGTGCGGCGTTGGGCCTGGACGCTCGGCGTGCTCGGAACCCTGGTCCAGATCGGCGGGGTCGGCGTCTACTTCGGCGCCCAGATGCGCGAGGCCGGGGACTATCCCTACACGCTGCCGCTCGAGCATCCGCGCTTCATGAGCGACAGTCACTTCAACCCGCGCTTCACCCCGATCGTCGATCACTGGCGGATGCTGATTCGCAACACGGGCGAGTTCGTGCGCGGCGAGGGGCCGTCGCTCCGAGTCGGCGGAGCGCGGGACGCGAGCGCGGGCGGAGCCGCCGGCGATCCGGCCGCCGCCGCGGACCGGATCGGCGTCGGCGCCGAGGATCAGGAGCGACTGCTGCACGCGCTCGACTTCTGGTGGGCCTATCTCGGGTACGCCGGGTTTGCCCCCTGGCCACTGGCGATCGCGGCGCTGACGCTCGCGGTGCTCGCCGCGGGCGCCTGGCGGCGCGCCGGGCGCGCCGCGCGGCGCGAGGCGGAAACGTGAAGACGCTGACGGTGATCGTCCTCAACTGGAACGGACTCGCCGACACGCGAGCGCTGCTGCCCACGCTCGAACGCTGCCGCGTCGCCGAAGGCTGGCGGATGCGGGTGATGGTGGTCGACAACGGCTCGACCGACGGCTCGGTCGAGGCGATTCCGCGGGAGTTCCCCGGCGTGGAGTGGGTGCCGCTCGGCGAGAATCGGCGCTTCGCCGGCGGCAACAACGAAGGACTCAGGCGGTCGCTCGCGCGCGGTGACGACGCGATCATGCTGCTCAACAACGACACGCAGGCCGATCCCGGCATGATCGAGCACTTGCTGTTGGCGCTGGAACAGGACCCCGCCGCGGGTGCGGCCGCGCCGCTCATCTATTTCGCGGCACCGACCCGGCGCATCTGGTACGCGGGCGGACGCTGTATTCCGGCGCTCGGGCACGCATCCCATCGCGGACTGCGCGCACTCGACGACGGCCGTTATCGGGCGGTCGAGTCGACCGGCTACCTGACCGGCTGCTGCCTGCTGGCGCGCCGCGAAGTCTGGGAGCGCGTCGGCCTGCTCGACGAGTGCTACTTCATCTACGCCGAGGACTGCGACTGGTGCCTGCGCGCGCGAAACGCCGGATTCGGGCTGCGGTTCGTGCCGACCGCGAGGCTCTGGCATCAGGTGTCGGCGAGCTCGGGGGCGGCGAGTCCGTGGAAGATCTACCAGCGTCTGCGCGCCAACCTGACGATGTTCGCGCGTCATGCGCGCGGGATCGGCCGGCTGACCTGGCTGCCGGCGTTCGCGGCGCAGCAGCTGGTATTGGCGGTGTGGCTCGCGGTGCGTGGGCACGGGACCGCGGCCCTGGCGGTGCCGCGCGCCTTCGCGGACGCCGCGCGCGGGCTTCCGGCGGGGGAGGTGCGGTGGTGAGCCGATCCGTCGACGGGCGGAAACCGGTGCGCGCCGAAGACGAAGCGCCGCTCTTTCTCTACGAGATGATCGACGCGCTGCCGCCCGGGGCGCGCGTGCTCGACGCCGGCTGCGGACCCGGTTCGTGGCCGTACGCGCGGCGGAGCGATCTCCCGATCACCGGATTCGACGTCAAGTTCCCGCCGGGCCCGCCGGCGCCGGCGGCACACGTGCGCGTGTTCCGGGGCGACCTGGCGCGGCTGCCGCTCCGCGACGCCGCCTTCGACCTCACCGTGTGCCACTACGTGCTCGAGCACGTCACCGAACTCGAGGCCTGCTGCGACGAGCTGGTGCGCGTCACCCGGCACGGGGGCGCTCTCTATCTGTCGGTGCCGCGCTCGGCGTCGTTCGACGACCGGCTCTATCGCTTCGCCGGCTACTTCGCCAAGTACGCGCTCGGCAAGTTCGGCAAGCGCATCGAGCACCAACAGCGCTTCGATCTGCAGAAGCTCCTCGATCTGTTCCAGGCGCGCGGCATGGAGCTGGTCGCCCATGCGCGCGTTCCGGCCGGGTTCTCGTGGATGAACGACGCGCGCACCAAGCCGCTCCAGGACCCGTTCACCGACGCGCTCGCCTGGCTGCATCGGGCGTTCGGGCTGGATCTCGCGCGCGACGCGAACTACGTCCTGCACCTGCGCCGCACCGGCGTGCGCGGGCTCAGACAGGTCACGCACGTGTGCCGTGAGTGCGGCGAGCACAGCATCGTGGACGCCGCGGCACCCTGGCCGGACCGCTGGCGATGCCCGTGGTGCGGGCGCGAAAACGCTTTCGGCCGGCCGCGTTCCACCCGGCATGCGTGAAGCGCTGCGGCGGCTGACCGCGGAGTCGGTGGTCTACGGACTCGGCCAGGTCGGTGGACGCGCGGTCCAGCTGCTGCTGGTGCCGGTGCTCACCCGGGCGCTGACGCCCGAGGCGTTCGGCGTCAGCGAGCTGGTGGTCGGTTACTCGCAGACCGTGCTGCTGGTGATGGTCATGGCATGGACGGCGCACTCGCGCGCTTCTTCTATCAGGAGCCGGATCGCGAGGCGCGCGTGCGCATGGTGTCGTCGTCACTCGCCTTCCGCCTCGCGACCAGCACGGGGCTCGCCGTCCTCCTCGCGTTGCTGTCGGGTCCGCTCGCGGGGTTGCTCATGAGCGGCGAGGCCTACCGTAAGTACCTGCTGCTCGGCGCGGTGACGCTGCCGTTCACGCTGCTGGTGATGTTCGGCAACGACGTGCTGCGGGTGACATTCCAGCCCTGGAAGTACATCGCGCTCAACTTGACCCAGACCGTTCTGGTGGCCGGCTTCTCGCTCTACTTCGTCCTGGTCCGCGAGGCGGGCGTGGTTGGAGTGCTCTACGGGCGCCTGCTCGGCGACATGATCTCGACCGTGCTGGCGCTGGTGTTGCTCCGGCACTCGCTGGCGCCCGCCTTCAGTCGCGCGAGCCTCGCGCGCATGCTCTCGTACGGCATCCCGGCGGTTCCGGCCGCCTTCGGCTTCGCGGTGATCGCCGGTCTCGACCGCTTCGTCCTGCAACGGACGCAATCGCTGGAGGAAGTCGCGATCTACGCGGTGGCGCTCAAGTGCTTCGCGGTCGTGTCGCTGGCGGCCTCGGCTTTCCAGCTGGCGTATGGGCCGTTCGCGTTCGCGCGCGCCGAGACGCCCGAGGCGCCGCGGCTCTACGCGCGCGTGTTCCTCGGCTACCTGGCGGTGGCGACCCTGGGCGCGCTGGTGGTCGCCGCCTTCGCGCCCGAAGCGCTGGCGTTCCTGGTGCCCTCACGCTACGCGGCGGCAGCACTGCCCGCGGTGTGGCTATGCTTTGCCGCCGTGGCGTTCGGCGCCTACACTGTCGCCTCGCTCGGGATCGGGCTGGCGCTGCGCACGCCACTGCTCGCCTGGTGCGCGGGAATCGGTGCGATCGTTGCGCTCGTGGCTCAGTTCGCGTTCACGCCCCGCTTCGGCGCCCCGGGCGCGGCGTTCGCGACCTTCGCCGCCTATGCGGCGACCGCGATCGTGACGTACGGTGTCGCCCAGCGCGTGCACCCGTTGCCGTTGCGGGGAGGACGCGCGGTGGTGCTGGTGTCGGTCGGGCTCGGGCTCGCGTTCGTCGCGCAGCGACTGGCGCCGCCCGGAATTCTCGGCACCGCGATGAAGCTGGCGATCGCGGTCGCGTTCGCCGCCGGCTGCATCGTGTTCAAAGTTCATCGGGACGCCGGCGCGATCGCGCCGGGAGTGGCCGCACCGGCGCCGGTTCCGGGCACGGGGCCGCGGCCGAGCTAGTCGACGACAGGAGGACGATCCACCGATGTGCGGAATCGCGGGGGTGCTGCGGGCCGAAGGCCGAGCGGATCTGGACCGGCTGCGCCGCATGGCGTCGACTGCTGCGTCACCGCGGACCGGACGACGAGGGCATCGTGTTGCTCGACGCCGGAGACCGGCGACTTCATCACCCTCGGCGGGCCGGACACCCCGGACGCAGTGCTCGCCAGCTCCCTGCCGTATGCCCCCGGACGCCGGCACGGCGATCCCGGCACGCGTCCGCTGCGGCTCGGCTTCGTCAATCGCCGGCTGGCGATCGTGGACCTGAGTGCCGCCGGCCACGGGCCGATGTGCGACGCCGACGCCACCTGTTGGATCACCTACAACGGCGAGATCTACAACCACGTCGAGCTGCGCGCGGAGCTCGAAGGCGCTGGGCGACCGTTTCCAGAGCGGCACCGACACCGAGGTGATGCTCGCGGCGTGGCGGCGCGTGGGGGCGCGAGCTGCCTCGGTCGCCTGAACGGCATGTTCGCGTTCGCGCTGTGGGACGCGCGCACGCCGCGAGCTGTTCTGCGCCCGCGACCGCTTCGGCGTCAAGCCGTTCTACTACCAGTGGGACGGTCGCAACTTCGCGTTCGCATCCGAGCCGCGGGCGCTGGTCCTGACCCAGGAGCTTCCGCATCCGCGCCGCGTCTCGAGGCGGTGCGCGACCTGCTCGCGCTCGACTGGGTGGACCACGAGACGTCCACGTTCTTCGAGGGTGTCGAGCAGCTGCCGGCGGGACACTCGCTGACGTTGGCCGAGCGACGGCGTTCGGATCGACGCTGGTGGAGTCTCGATCCCGCACGCCGCGCTCACGGCGACCCCGAGGAGTGGACGCGCGAATTCGAGCGCCTGTTCACCGACGCGGTCCGCATCCGGCTGCGCGCCGACGTCGAGGTTGGTTCGTGCCTGTCGGGCGGCATCGACTCGAGCGCGGTGGTGACCACGGCCGCTCGCCAGATCGAGCCAGCCGATCCACGCGTTCACCTGCGCCTACGACGAAGGACCCGACTACGACGAGCGGCCATACGTGAAGCGACGTGTGCGAGGCGAGCGGCGCCGTCTCGCACGTGTCGTGCCGCGACGGCGACGACTTCTGGGGCGTGTTCGACCGCCTGGCGGTGGCGCAGGACGAGCCCACCGCCGGTCCCGGCGCTCTATTCCCAGTGGCAGGTGATGGAGCTCGCGCAACGCGCCGGGCTCAAGGTGCTGCTCGACGGCCAGGGCGGCGACGAGACGCTGGCCGGCTACTTCCGCTACCTGCCGATGCGGCTGCGCGACCACCTGATCGACGGCAAGCTGGGAGCGTTCGCCGCGCTGCTCGGCGCGGTGCCGCGCGGCTCGGGCTCACGACCACGCTCGCGCTCACGTTCGAGCCGTGGCTGCCGCCGCCCTTGGTGGCGGGCCTGCGCCGGCACTTCGGCCAGGGCAAGGACCGCGTGCTCGGCCCGGCGTTGCGCTCCGGTCGGCTGAGCCGACCGTCGCCGCCGCGCCCCGATCCCCGCTTCGCGACCGGGCTCCAGCGCCAGCTCGCCTTCGACACGCTCCAACGTCTGCTGCCGTCGCTGCTGCGCTACGAGGATCGCAACAGCATGGCGTTCTCGATCGAGACCCGGCTGCCGTTCCTCGACTATCGGCTGGTCGAGTTCGTGTTCTCGCTGCCCGACGATCAGAAGCTGGACGGCGGCACCACCAAGGTGATCGCTGCGCCGCGCGCTCGCCGATCGCGTGCCGCCGCGCGATGCTCGCGCGCCGCGACAAGATGGGGTTCGAGACGCCGACCGACCTCTGGCTGCGCGGTCGCTACGCGGGCGAGGTGCGGCGGCGCCTGCTGTTCTACGGGCCGCTGCACGAGTGGGTCGACCCCGCGGCGCTGCGCGACGAACTCGAGGACTACCTCGACGGCCGGCGCGCCGATCGGGCTCCAGGTCTGGCGCTGGCTGTCGCTCGAGGCCTGGGCGCGGCACTTCCTCGGCGGGGATCCGGGGTGAGCGGCGCGGCTTGCGGGTGCCGGCGCCGACCGCGCGGCCGCGACGCTGGCCGGGCCGTGCGAACGCGACTCCTGCGGGCGTGACCGCCGCGTAGGCGTGCCGCCGATCTCACGGGTGATGACGGCGATCGCGTGACCCGCCCGCACATGGACCTGCTCGTCCTGTCCGAAGTGCGCTGGGGATACTTCCGCACGCGCAAGCAGTTCCTGCTGTCGCGCTTCCCCGAGCGCTGGCGCGTGTTCTTCGCCCAGCCGCCGGGCGGACGCCGAGGTGATCCGTGGACGCCGCGACGCGAGGGCAACGTCACCTACTTCACGGTGCCGTTCCTGAAGCCCGGCACCCGGAATCCGCTCTACAACGCGATGACCGCGACCGGCGCGGGCGCGATCCCTGATCGAGGGCGCCGCGGCCGAGCGCACCTGCGGCGCATGCTGCAGCGACTCGGGGTCGAGCAGGCACCGGTGGTGCTCGCGTCGAACATCTATGCCGCCCGCGCGCTTTCGCGGGCTCTCGGCCCGGCGTGTATTCTACGACTTCAATGACTCCCCGTTTCAGTTCTCGACCTCGCCGTCCTGGGCCCGCGAGTACTGGCAGCGCACCCGCGACCAGGTCGACCTGTTCTTCGTGGTCTCCGAGCACTACCGCCGCGAATTGAGCCGCGAGACCGACCGGCCGCTGGTCCTGCTCGGAAACGGAGTCGAGTGGGAGCACTTCGCGCGCCCGGTCCCCGAGCCCGACCGGCTGCGCGACCTGCCGCGCCCGCGGATCGGCTACCTCGGGCTGCTGTCGCACTTCCTCGACTTCGAAACCCTCGAGGCCCTGCGGCGCGCCCGCGGCGACGGCGTCCTGGTGTTGGTCGGTCCCGGCACGCCCGCGACCGCCAGGGCGCTCGCCGAGTTCGCTCGGCGTGACGGCGTGCGCGTGCTGGGTGCCGTGCCCTACGACCAGGTGCCCGCCGTGATGCAGGCGTTCGATGTCGGTGTGATTCCGTTTCGCGCGCGCGATCCGTACGTGATGGGTATCAATCCCAACAAGGTCTACCAGTACCTGGCCGCCGGCATTCCGGTGGTCACGACGCCGATTCTCGACCTGACCCCGGATCCGCCGGCCCTGGCGTTCGCCACCGACCCGTCGGGAATGGCCGCCGCGGTCGCCGCCGCACTCGCCGCGCGCCGGGATTCGGCGGCGGCTGCCGAACTCGCGGAACGCTGTCGCGCGCTGGCTCGGCCGCACGACTGGTCGGTGCTGGCGGCGCGCATGGTCGCGGAGATCGAAGAGCGGCTCGCCGCGTGAACCGCGAGCGCTGGAGCCTGGGATGAGCGAGCGCAAGTCCGGGAAGCGGTCCGGCGCCAAGAGCGCCACCGGAGCAACGGCCCCGAGCCGGCGCGGCTTCTCGCTGAGCACCGCGTGGGCCGCGGGCATCCTCGCGTTGCTGGTCGTCATCTTCTTCCACGAGGTCGTGCTCGGCGGCAAGACCTTCGTCTCGCCCGACACCACGGCACCCGCGGGGTTCGTCCGAATCGGCGAGCAGTCGCTCTACGACGATCACGTCTACCCGCTGTGGAATCCCGTACGTGTTCCTCGGCATGCCGTCGTTCGCGAGCGGCGCGTACAACCCGCTCATCTACCCGCCCGACTGGCCGGTGGCGCATCGCTCCAGAAGGTCGCTGCCGCTGCCCGAGCTGACCTGGATGCTGCTCTACTACTTCCTCGGCGGAGTGTTCATGTTCCTGCTGGCGCGCGAGTGGGGCGCGCGACCCGAGGGCGCGCTGCTCGCCGGCGTCGTGTTCGTGTTCGTGCCCAACCTGGTGGCGGTCGGCTCGCACGGACACGGCAGCCAGCTCGTGAACTCCGCCTACCTGCCGCTCATGGTCTGGCTCGCGTCCCGCTGGATGCGCGCGTGGGAAACTGGACCGACCTCGGCTGGCTGGCGCTCGCCGGCGGCTTCCAGATGCTGCGCGGCCACGTCCAGATCTGCTTCTACACCTGGATGGCGGTCGGGCTCTACGCGATGGTCGACGTGATCGCAGCGGCGTTGCGCGCCCCGGAGTCCGGTCGTGAGCCGGCACCCCTGCCCACGCGTGCGGTGCGCGCGGTCGCGATCGTCGGCGCGGCCGCGTTCGCCTTCGGGATCGCCGGCTTCTACAACCTGCCGCTGCGCGACTACGCGCAGTGGTCGATTCGCGGCGGCGGCGCCGGCGGTGGCGTCGGGATGGAGTACGCCACCGGCTGGTCGATGGCGCCCTACGAGCTGCCCGCGATCGTCGTGCCCGGCTGGGTCGGCTTCGGCGGCGCGACCTACTGGGGCGGCATGCCGTTCACCGACTATCCGAACGCCTTCGTCGGCATGGTCGCCGTGCTGCTGGCGCCGCTCGCCTGGTTCGCCACCGGCTGGCGGCGTGGCTTCGCGGTCGCGCTGGCTTCGGTCGCGCTGGTCATTTCCTTCGGCCGCTACTTCCCGCTCTACGGGTTCCTCTACGAGCACCTGCCGCTGTTCAACAAGTTCCGCGTGCCGGTGATGATCATCCTGCTGTTCCAGCTGGCCGCGGCCCTCGGTGTGGCGTGGGGGTGGAGTGCCGTGCTCGATGCCCGGGACGCCGGAGCGGAACGAGCGGCGCGCGTCTCGCGGGTCCTCCTGATTCTCGGCGGAGCGCTGGTGGTGATTCTGGTCGGCGGCGTGCTCCGCCAGGACGTCTGGCGCGCGGGCTACGTCGACCGCGCGCTCCGGGCCCGCAGTGCCGCGGGCGCCGGCTACACCGCCGAGCTGGGTGAGATGGCCTACCGCGCCTGGGTGGGAGATCTCGCGCGCGCGTGTTTCTACGGGCTCGCGGCCGTGGGCCTGGCTCTGCTCGTGGTGCGCGGGCGACTGGCGGCCGGCATCGCCAGCATCGGGGTTCTGGCGCTGGTGCTGATCGAGCTGTGGCCGATCGGCGGAAAACTCATGTTGCCGGTGCTCGGCGATCCGGTGCGCCGCAATCTCGACGTCGGGCGGGACGACGTGGTTCAGTTCCTCGAGCAGGCCGGGCCGCCCGGATCGTTCCGCATCCTGCCGCTCGACGAGTTCCAGAACAATCGATTCGCCGGATTCGGGATCGCATCGGTGGGCGGCACTCACGCCGCCAAGCCGCGGCTGATTCAGGACCTGATCGAGGCCAACCTGATCATGAACCCCGACTGGCAGCGGCTGCTCAACGTCCGCTTCATCGTCACGCGGCAGAACGTGGATCCGCTGCCTCCGTACCTGCGGGTCGCATACTCGGGCTCGCAGAACGTGTACGAGAACCTGCTGGCGCTGCCGCGCGCCACGCTCGTCGATCAGTACGAAGTGGTCACGCCCGCCCGAGCGATCCTGGATTCGGTGGGCGCCGGCGCCACCGATCCGGCCCGGATCACGTTCCTCGAAAAGGATCCGGGGGTGGAGCTGGGATCGGCCGAAGGCGGGGCCGCGGTCATCAGCCGCTACGGACTGAACGACGTGATCGTGGACGTGGACACTCCGGGCCAGTCGATCCTTCGTCTCGCCGACGCCTGGTACCCGGACTGGACCGCGACGGTGGACGGCAAGGCAGTACCCGTGCTCAAGGCGGACTACCTGCTGCGTGCGGTGGTGGTGCCGCCGGGCAAGCACCGGGTCGAGTTCCACTTCTCGGCGGGCTCGGTTCGATCGGGGTTCATCCTGTCGCTGGTCAGCCTGACGCTCGCGATCGGGATCCTGGTCGGCGGCTACTGGCGCGGCCGTCGGCGCGCTGCGCCGCCGCCCGCGCCGATCTGACGGAGCCGCCGTGGACAAGCTGGTCATCGTTCCCACGTACAACGAACGCGACAACATCGAGCCGCTGCTCCACCAGCTGCTGGCGATTGCCCCACGGCCTCGAGGTGCTGGTGGTGGACGACGGCTCCCCCGACGGCACCGGCGCCTTCGTTCGCGATTGGCAGGCGCGCGAGCCGCGCCTGCACCTGATCCAGCGCGCATCCAAGCTGGGACTGGGCTCGGCCTACCGCGAGGGGTTCCGCTACGCGCTCGACCATGGGGCGGAATACATCTTCGAGATGGATGCCGACTTCTCGCACGATCCCGTGAGCATCGGCGAGTTCCTGTCGCACGCCCAACAGGCCGACGTCGTGCTCGGCTCCCGCTATCTGAACGGCGTCACTGTGGTCAACTGGCCGATCGGACGTCTGATCCTGTCCTACCTCGCGAATCGCTACACGCGCTGGATCACCGGCATGCCGGTCAACGACGCGACCGGCGGGTTCAAGTGTTTCCGCCGGCGGGCGCTGGAGGCCATCCGGCTCGACCGGGTCCAGTCCGACGGCTACGCATTCCAGATCGAGATGTCCTTCAAGTGCTGGCGCAAGGGGTTCCGGCTGGTCGAGATTCCGATCCTGTTCGTCGACCGGCGTGCCGGGGTGTCCAAGATGAACCGGAAGATCATCTGGGAAGCGGCCTGGATGGTCTGGCGGCTGAGGCTCACGGACCTGTTCGGCCGGCTCGAATAGGGGGGCGCCCCCTGGGCAGGGCGCATTTCGGGCGGTCTCGGGGTATTCTCCTCCGATGATTTCCCCCCGTTGGATGCCGGCCGCCCTGGTGGCGGCCGCGATGCTGTCCGGTACTGCAGGTTCGGCGGTTGCCGCCGGACCTTGGACGACCTACCTCCGCGCCCGAACCATCACCGACGTGGTCGCCGACACCACCGAAGTCTGGTCGGCCTCGCTCGAAGGCGGGCTCCTGCGCTACGACCGGGTCACCCGGGAGACCGAGCAGATCGCCCGGGAACCGAGCGGGCTGGCCAGCAACCGGTTGAACGCATTGGCCCTCGATCGGACGGGGCGGTTGTGGGTCGGGACCCAGGGAAACGGGCTCAGCTACCTGTCGGCCGACCGCCAGCAGTGGGGGCTGGTCAACCAGTTCGACGGCCTGCCTTCGGACACGGTGAACGTGCTCACGGCCGATGGCGACACCTTGTGGATCGGCTCGACGCGCGGGCTCTCGCTGTGGGATGGACACCAGATCCTCGGCAGCCTGCCGGACGGGGTGAACCCCTCGCCGTTTCGTAGTGACCACGTCACCGGCATCGTCCGGCAGGGCGACTCGATCTACGTTTCGACCCTGAACGGGGTCTACCGCAGCCGGATCAGCACCCGGCTCGAGACCTGGGAGGCGCTCGACGCCGGACTGCCGACGCCGCGGGTCGAGATGATCGCAAGCGATGGTCGCGACCTGTTCGCGTTCACGACCGGCACCACCTGGATCACGCCACGCCGACTCTCCGGCGCCTCCTGGGTGACGCAGGGTGGGCTGGGTGGCGTGCGCGCGATCCACGAAGAGCGCAGCACGATCCTGGTGACCAGCGGCGCCGGCATCTTCCGCTGGAACGGCACCGGGTACACCGCGGTGCCGGGGGCGCCGATCTCGCGCACCGACCGCACGCTGTGGATCGAGCCCGGAATCGCTCCCGACGGACAGGTCTATGGAGCCAACCGGGACGGGCTCTACGAACAGGTCGCGACCGGGCCCTGGCCCCGATACTTCGAGCCGCAGCCTCCGGGGAACAACATCACCAACGTCATGGTGTTCGGTTCGCGGATCTTCGTGAACACGTTCTCCGAGGGCATCGGGAGGTTCGACGGCACGAGCTGGAAGTACTGGTTGACGTCGCTGGGCGGAGGTTCCGGACCCTGCCGTTTGCCGGCGTGCGACGCCGACACTTCGTTCCTCAATCCGGCGTTCGCCTTCGCCCTGGTCGACGATGACAGCGGCCGCGTCTGGGTCAGCACCTGGGGCGTGACCGACGACCAGGTCCGCAATCCCGGCGCCCTCGAGCGCATCGACGACTCGATCGACCCGCCCTCGTTCGACCGCATCAGCTACTGGCCCGACACGTTGACGGTGGCCAGTGTGCGCCACACCTTCGGCGTCGGCTCGACCCGCGACTCGGCCGGGACGATCTGGATCGGAATGGACAGCGCGGAGCGCGAGAACCCGAGCTTCACGCCAATCGGCATCGATGAGTACGACCGGCACGGAAATTGGGTCAGGACGTACAGTCCGTCGAACAGCGGACTCAAGACCGGCCGCGTCGTGTCCCTGACCACCGACCGTGTCGGACGGGTGTGGATCGCGACCGCGGGCGGCGGCGTTCAGTTCTTCGACGACGCCACCGACACGATCGAATACGTGCTGCCCAACGAGAGTCGGGACGTGCGCGGCATCGTGGTCGCCGGGGATTCGGTGTGGGCCCAGACCACCAACGACGTCCGGATCTACAGCCGGGACAAGGGCGAGATCGTGCGCAGCGGGCTGTCGGTGCCCGCCGCACCCTCGGAAAACGCCGGGAACACCATGGACGTCGCGCTCGACGGTGCGATCTGGGTGGGCACGGTGAACGGCATTCGCGTCTACAACCGCGACGGTTCGACGCGCAACGACTACACGGTGGCCAACTCGCCGCTGAGCAGCGACGACATCAAGGCCATCCGGGTCGATCGCGCGACCGGGCAGATCTGGGTCGGCACATCGGCGGGACTTCATCGCTTCGACCCCGACTTCACGCCGCCGACGACCGACGTTCCACCGCTCGACGTGCGCGTCTACCCGAATCCCGCGCGCCTGACCAACATGGGCGCCGGACTGCGGCTGAGCGGCAACGTCTCGACCTACTATGGCGCGGTCTACGATCTGAGCGGCCGGCGCGTGAACTCGTTCCGCGACGTGCCCGAGGGCGGTGTGGTGTGGAACGGCTTCGATCAGGACGGGCGCCTGGTTCGACCCGGAATCTATTTCGTGCAGGTGCGCTCGGGTCCGCGCTCGACGCTGGTGCGCGCGGTCATGCTCCGCTAGTTGCCGCGGATGCGGCGGCCGTGCATGCTGCGCCGGTGCTCGTGACCCGCGAACGGGCCGCGTGATTTCCGGCGCGCGCATCCTCGACCGCCCGCCTCCGGCGTGGGATCGCCTGCTGCGCGAGGATCCCAACGCCACGCCCGCCCACGATCCCGAAGTCTGGGCGGCGCTCGCCGATGCCCGCGGCGGCGTGTCCCGCTTCATCGCGGTCGGCGACGACGGCGACCTGGCGGGCGGCATGGGCGTGGTGATCGAGCGCCGCGCAGGACACCACTGGCTCCACGCCCTGCCCTACCTTCTGCCCGGGACCCCGCTCGCCCGCGCCGGCGCGCACGAGCGCGTCGACTCGGCGTGCGGCCAAGCGCTGGATGAACTTGCGCTGGAGCTGCGCGTGGTTGGCGGCACGTGGGTCTGCCATCGGCCGGAAGGCCCGCCGCTCGCCGAGGACGTGCTGGTTCGACTGCCGGGCGTTACGACCCGGATCGAAACGGCGGTGGTCGATCTGCGCGCCGGGCTCGCCGCCGTCCAGAAGCGGCTGCAGCGGACCCTGGGCCAGCACCTGAGACGAATCGGCGGCGAGTTCACGTTCACGGAAGAGCCGGAAGCCCTGGAGTCGGTACACGTGCTCCACCAGCGACAGTCTCGCGGATGGTCGGGACACGCGATCCTGCCGATCGAACTGTCGAGACGATTGCTGGCGGTCGGGCGGACCGGTGTGCCGCGCGCGCGCCTGTTCGTGTTGCGCGAGGGCGGCCGGCTGCTCGCCGGAACCCTGTTCCTGGATCATCCTCGCGAGCTCATGGCGTGGTGGAGTGGCATTCATCCCCAAGCGCGGCGCCGGCATTTGTTCCAGGTTCTGCTCTGGCGCGCGATCGAGTGGGCGGCGACCGCGGGTCGCGAGCGGCTGAACCTCGGCGGCAGCGCGGGTCGCGGCACCCTGGTGTCGTTCAAGCAGGCGCTCGGTGCTCAGGAACAGACGCTGCCGGTGCGCTGGATCGGCGCCGACTATGCCCCGTGGACCGGGAAGCTCCTGGCCTCGCTGCAAGGGCGAATGCGGGCGGGCCGTGCGCGCGGGAGTACCGCGTGAGGGAAGTCGGGGAGGTTCGCCCGCCGGCGAAGCCGCGCCTGGGAGCCGGCGCGTGAGGGTCGCGTTGCTCGGCAACGCTGCGGTCGTCCACACGCGCCGCTGGGCGGAAGCGCTGCGCCGGCGCGGACACGAGGTCGGCGTTTGGTCGCTCGAACCGGCCCCGGACGACTTCGAGGCGCATCGATTGCCATCGCATCCGCTCCCGGGGTTCCTGCGCTATCCGGTCGCAGCACCGGCCCTGCGGCGCGAGCTGATGCGCTTCCGGCCCGACGTGGTCGACGCCCACTTCGTTCCGAACTACGGCGTGCTCGCAACGCTGGCAGGTGCTCGCCCGCGCGTGATCACCGCCTGGGGCTCGGATCTGCTCGTGACCGGAGCGCGCGATCCGCTCCAGCAGGCGCGCGCGCGCTTCGTCCTGTCGCGCGCCGATCTGGTGATCGCCGATGGCGACAACCTGGCCGCCGCGGCGATCGATCTCGGCGCCGAGCCGAATCGGGTGCACGCGATCCCGTGGGGCATCGATCTCGAGCGATTCCGGCACCTGCCCGCGCGCGAACCGGGGCTGCTGCTCAGCGCGCGCATGCACGAGCCGATCTACGACCTCCAGGTGTTGATCCGCGGCGTGGCGCCGATCCTGGCCGGCTCTCCGCACACCCGATTCGTGGCGGCCGGAGGCGGCAGCCAGACGCGAGAGCTCGAATCCCTGGCCGCTTCGCTGCTGCCGGCCGGCCGCTTCGAGTTCCTGGGCAGGCTCGAGCCCGCGGCCATGGCCGTGTGGCTCGGACGCGCCGAGGTCTACCTGTCGGCATCCCACTCGGATTCGACGTCGGTCACGCTGCTCGAGGCGATGGCCGCGGGCGCGATCCCGGTGGTCAGCGACATCGACGGCAACCGAGACTGGGTGGGAGAGGGCGACGGCGCTCGATTGTTCCCGGTTGGCGACGTCGCCGGAGTCACGGCAGCGATCGCGCGCGCGCTCCATGACCCGGCGTGGGCGAGTGCGGCGCGCGATCGCAATCGCCGCCGGGTCGCCGAGCGCGCCGATCTCGAGGTCAATCTCGGCCGCATCGAGAGTTTGTTCGTCGCGCTGGTCGGATTCGGCGGGCGGGATCACCCGTGAACGAGCGTCGCCTCCTGGTCCTGTGCTACTTCTATCCGCCGCTCGCCGGTGGCGGCGTGCACCGGGTCCTCGGATTCACGCGCCACCTGCCGGATCATGGATGGTCCTGCACGGTGGTCTGTGCGGGCCCCGAGGACTACTGGGTGACGGACGACAGCCTGACCGCGCGGATTCATCCCGCGACCGAGGTGGTGCGCGTCGCGGGCGGCAGCGCGCTTGCGACCTGGCTGCGGGCGAGGCCCGGCCACCGTGGACGACGCCCGACCGGCGTATTCTCGGCCCTGCGGCGACTCAGCGACTGGTGGCTGATCCCGGATCCCTACGTCGGCTGGGCCGGACGCTGCCGTCGCGCCGCCGCCCGTCTGCTCGAGCGCGGCGGCTTCGACGCCGTGCTCTCGACCTCGCCACCCGACAGCGTTCACCTCGCGGCACTGGATCTCAAGCGGCGCTTCAGGCTGCCGTGGATCGCCGACTTCCGTGATCCCTGGATGGGGCTTCACGTCCGCCGGCCGCCCACCGAGTGGCATCGCAAGCGTCAGGCGGCACTCGAACAACGCGTGCTCAGCGGCGCCGACCTGGTGCTTGCGGCGTCGCGCACCCACGCCGATCGACTGACGTCTTCGGGATTGGCGAAGCCCGAACGCGTCGTTCACCTGCCGAACGGTTTCGAGCCCGAGGACACGCCCCGGGTCGAGGCGACGGTGGCTTCCGAGTTCTTTCGCGTCGCCTTCACCGGCACGCTCGCGGGAATGCCCGATGCCGAGATCTTCCTCGAGGCGCTTCACGATCTCCTGGCCCGAGCCCCGCAGGCCCGGCGGCGGGTCCGCGCCACGATCGCGGGTCCGTTCGAGACCGGCTACCAGGATCGTGCGATCGCACTCGGCCTGACTCCCGGGATCGTCGAGTTCACCGGGCCGCGGCCGCATGCCGAAACGCGTGCGATCCAGAGCAGCGCCGACCTGTTGCTGCTGTGGAAGCCGCCCGGAATCCCCACCATGGTGCCGGGCAAGCTCTACGAGTACCTGGACACGGGCCGTCCGCTGATCGCGTTGCTCGAGCCCGGGGACGAGGCCGCCGAGCTGGTGCGGCGCGCGGGTGGCGACCTGGTGGCGCCCGGCGATCTCGCCGGCCTCACGGCGACGCTGAACCGACACTACGCCGCCTGGCAGGGGCGAGGGAGTGCCCCCGCGCAGCGTCCCGCGTGGCTCGACGAACACACGCGCGCGCGCCTCACCGCCCGTCTGGTCGAACGACTCGAAGCTCGAGTCGCCGAAGGCGGGACCGCGTCGTGAACGCGGTGTTCAGGCCGGCCGCGCCGATGGCCCGAGTCGAGTGGATCGCGCTCGGCGTCGGCACCGCGCTCGCGACTTGGCTGATGCTGCCGCTCCGCGGGCAGCTGAGCGACTCCACGTTCGTCCACCTGCAATACGCGCGTCACCTGGCCGAGGGCCGCGGTCCGGTGCTCAACGCGGGCGAGTACGTGTACGGGTGCACGAGTCCGCTGTGGGCCGCACTGGTCGGCGACGCGATGGTCCTCGGCTTCGACGGTCTCGCGGCTGCGAAGGCGCTGAGTGTTCTCGCGACCCTTGCGACCATACCGCTGTTCCTGCAGCTCGCGCGCCGCACGATTCGCCACGCGCCGGTGCGCGCCTTCGCCACCGTCGCGTGGTCGAGCAACGCGTGGATGAGCCAGTGGTCGACCTCCGGGCTCGAAACGCCGCTTGCGGTGGCGCTCATGCTCGCCGGCTTCGTCGCGTTCACCGAGGGCGACGTGCCGGGGGCGCGGCCCGTGCGCACCGGAACCCTGTGGGCGCTGGCCGCCCTGACCCGTCCCCAGCTCGTCTACCTGCTCGTGCTCTGGGGGGTCCTACTGCTGGTCGACGCCAACAACCGGGCTGGGCTGCGCCGCTGGTTCTTCGGCACCGTGCCGGCGGTGATCGTCTACGGCTCGTGGCTGCTGTTCGCGCGATTGTTCTTCGGCACGTTCTGGCCGCGAACCATTTCGGTGGCTCGCGATCCGGACGTACGGTTCGTACCCGGTCTTTGGGCTCAGGTCCAGCACCTGCTCTTTACCGAGATGGTGCTGCTGGGATTGATGGTCGCCTCGCTGATCCTCGCGGGTCGCCGAATTCTCGCGCGCCGTCCGACGGCGCTCGCCTACCTGCCGGCGCTGTGGGTCGCGTCTCTGCCGTTCCTGCTCGCAGCGCGCGGCGCGCCGCCGACGCCGAGATACCTGCTGGTGATCCTGCCGGTGCTCGGCTGGCTGGCGTGGCGGTCGGCGGACGAGTGGTGGCTGGGGGGCGGGCCGGAAACGCCGGCGCGGAGGAATCAGGCGGCGGTGCTGGCGTTTGCGCTGTCGGCGATCGTGGTGGTTCAGAACCTGGTGGTGCATCGGCTGGTGGTGGTGCCCGAGGTCGTCTCGCGCACCGCCGCGATGCGCGAAGGACTGGTGACCTGGGGCGAATGGTTCGGACAACACGCGCCGCCGCAAGCAGTGATCGCATCGAGCGAAGTCGGAGCGCTCGCGTATTTCGGCCGCCGCCGCGTGCTCGACCTGACCGGAGTGTTGTCGCCCGAACTCGAGGCCGTCACGCGCGGTCGCCCGGAAGCCATCGAGCGATTCGAGTTTGCGCGCGTCGCACGACCCACGTTTCTCGCACACCATGCGCCGAAGCCTTTTCTGCTGATGGAACGCGCGCCATTTCCGCAGGCCCTGGTGCCGCTCGGCCACGGGCCGGCCGCGGCGGCCCCGGATTCGGTGATCACGTTCTATCGGCTCGACTGGCCGCGGTTCGACGCGCAGGCCAAAGCGGAAACCGCCCGCCCGTAGCGCATCCCGGCGCCGGCTGCACGCACGTGCACCCGAATCTTCACGACGATCGGCTCCCCGGCGACGTTTTCTTTTGACAGCCCGCAGGTGCAGCGACTATGGTGCGCGGCGCGGTGGGGAAATGTGGGGGTTGGAGGGGATTCTCGTCGATCCGTGGACCCAGGTGGAATGCGCCGCCAATGCCTTCATTTCTCGGAACGGAAACTTACGCGATCGACGAAAAAGGTCGCATCGCGATCCCGCAGCACTTTCGTCGCGCCGGGAGTCGCGCGAAAGCGCTCACGCGCTTCGTGCTCACCCTCGGCTTCGAAGGCTGCGTCTCGGTCTACTCACCCGAAAGCTGGGAGCGCATGGAGCAGCGACTGCGGCGCATCCCGATCGGCGGACGAAAAGGCCGTGCGTTTCAACGATCGTTTCTCATGCACGTAACCCCGGCGTCGGTGGATGGGCAGGGACGCATCACCATTCCACCGGCCCTCCGGAGCCATGCAGGGCTTGGCAGGGAAGCCGTCCTGCATGGCCTCATTGATCACATCGAGATCTGGAACCCCGAACGGCTCAAGACCGAGTTGAGCGAGGCCACGGCCCAGCTCGAGGCCCTGGCGGAGGACGTCCTCAAGGACGAGTGACATGGTCTCTCTGGCGGATCTGGCGCGCGCGAACGTCTCCATGGCTTTGACGCTCGAAATCGGAGCGGGACCGCGTGCGGCCGCCGCACGGGTCGAGGTTCTCGAAGGCGAAGGGCGCCGGCACGCGCGCCTCGACCTGCAGGGCTGGATCGGCGACGCCTCGGTCCGCCGGCTCGAAGCTCCGCTGCGTGAACTGCGCCGGCGCGAGCTCGATGGCCTGGTCCTCGAATGCTCGCGGCTGCGCAACATCGAATACTGGGGCCTGCGCCGGCTCGCGCGCGCCATCGCCCCGTTCGAAGACCTGCGCGACGGGGTCGCGTGGCACGGACTGTCGCCATCGCTGCGCGACCGCGTCCGGCTGGCCGGGAGCGCGCTGGAACCCGGACGTGTCGCGCCGTCATGAACCGGTCCTGCTCGCCGAGACCCTGGCATTCCTGGCCAACGGCCCCGGACTCTATCTCGACGCCACGCTCGGCGACGGCGGCCATGCCGCCGCGTTGCTCGAGGTCGAATCCGGCGCTCGCCTGCTCGGCTGTGACCGCGACCCGGCGGCCCTCGACCGCGCGCGCGTGCGTCTCGCCGGACGGGAGGATCGCGTGATGCTCGTTCACGCCACCTTCCGCGAGATTCCGGAAGCGCACCATCGTCTCGGGGGCGAGCCGTTCGCCGGCGTGCTCATGGACCTCGGCGTTTCGTCCGGGCAGCTCGACGATCCGACGCGCGGAATCGGCTTCCAGGCCGGAGGCCCGCTCGACCTGCGCATGGATCCGTCGCGCGGCGAGCCGGCGTCGGTGCGCCTGGCCCACACCGATCCCGAAGTGCTCACCGCGGTGCTGCGCGAGTACGGCGACCTCGGCCCCGCCCGCCGTCTGGCGCACGCGCTGATCGCGGCTGCACACGAAGGCAAGCTGTCGACCGCGGCCGATCTCGAGCGGATCGCGAGCCGCATCGTCGGCGGCGCGCCGCGACAGCGCGCGCGTGTGTTCCAAGCGTTGCGGATTTGGATCAACGATGAAGCCGGGGAGCTCGACGCGCTGTTGTCGTGGCTGCCGGCGGTAGTGCGTTCCGGAGGAGTCGTGGTCACCCTCGCCTATCACTCGGGCGAGGATCGCAGAATCAAGCGGTCGCTCGGGAGCGTGGATGTCCACCCGCCCCGCCGCCGGCCGCCGGTCGATCCACAGCCGCCCGAGCGGCCGTGGGAGCGTCTCACGCGACGGGTGATCACTCCTTCGCTGGAGGAGATCGCCCGTAACCCCCGCGCGCGCAGCGCGCGGCTGCGGGCTTTCCGCAGGAGGGCTGCATGATTGCTGGTGTCCGACGTCGTCCATCCTGGCGCGTTGCCGAAACGCGCTGGGTGCGGCCCGAGCTCGGGCTGTTCGCGGCACTCGTCCTGGGAGCGCTGCTGGTCGAGGTGTGGCAGTCGGCCCGCCTGGCCCAGCTGAGTCTCGAGCGCGACCGGTCGCGTGCGTTGTTGAGCCAGGAACTCGCGCGTTTGGAATTCGATCACGCGCGACTCGATCGCGGGGCGACCCGCGCCGAGCTCGATCCACAGGCGCGCCAGCTCGGCATGATGCCGGTCGAGGCGGGCCAGGTGATCGAGCTACCGTCCCAGTACCTGACGCGCGCCGAGGCGGCCCCCGGATCCGGACTGCCTCCGGCCCTGGCTTGGGTCGGTTCGTTGTCGCGTGTCTTCGTTCCGGAGGCACTCGCGCGTACCCGAACCGGATCCTGAAACCCAGAGTCTGACCGGCCGCACCACCGCACCGCGCACGTTCGGGCCGGCGGTTGGCGTGAACCGCCGTTCCACGGAGGGAACCATTGGCCCACAGGGAAACGCGCAAGAGTCGGGTGCTGGTGGCTGCGGCCGGTCTGCTTCTGGGATTCGTGGCGTTGTGGCTCCGGGTCGGTTGGCTGCAGATCGCCCGCCACGATCACTTCGAGTCGCGCGCCGAGCGGCAATCAGGAACAGCGGGTGCTGGTGCGCCCCGAGCGCGGGACGATCCTCGACCGCCACGGGCGTGCCGCTGGCGCGCGATCTGGTCACCTACTCGGTGTCGGCCGCACCGCGCGAGATGCAGGATCCGCGTGCGACCGCGCGCGACCTGGCGCGCGTGCTCAAGGTCGACGCCCGCGAGCTGCAGCGGCGCTTCGCCGCGCGCCCGCGTTTCCTGTGGGTGTCGCGCCGCGTCGACCCGCACCAGGGAATGACGATCGCTGTCGTGGAAGCGGCGCGGCGTCTACGTCGCGACCGAGACGCGGCGCGAGTATCCGCTCGGCGCCGCGGCGAGCGAGATGATCGGGCGCACTGCAACGTCGACCACGTCGGCGTCGACGGCCTCGAGCTCCAGCTCGACGAGGAGCTGCGCGGGCGGCCCGGCTGGACGACACGCTGTTCCGCGACGGCCGCGGGCGCGCGCTCGAGCTCGAGCGCGGCGAGCCGCGCGCCCGAGAACGGCCGCCACGTCGTGCTCACGCTCGACGCCGACCTCCAGTCCATCGTCGAGGCCCACCTGGCGCGCGCGGTGGACTCGCTGCGCGCGGTGCGCGGCTTCGCGCTGTTCCTCGACCCGCGCACCGGCGAGGTCCTGGCGTCGGTCAACGTGCCGCACCTGCCGCCCGGCAAGGCGCGCAACTGGAACTTCACCGATCAGTTCGAGCCCGGCTCGACGTTCAAGGTCGTCGTCGCGGGCGCGGCGCTCGAAGAGGGCCTGGCGCGTCCCGACCAGGTGTTCGAGGCCTCGGCCGACGGCCAGCGCGCTGGTCGCGCCCGGCGCTGTCGTTCCACGACGTGCACAAGGAGGCGAGCTACACGTTCCGCGACGCGGTGCGCTGGTCGAGCAACATCGTCATGGGCAAGCTCGGACTGCTGCTCGGCTCGGAGCGCCTCTACCGCTACTGCACCGAGCTCGGCTTCGGCAGCCTGACCGGCGTCGACCTTTCCGGGCGAGGCCGGCGGCAAGCTGCGCAGCCCCGCGCACTGGTCGGCGCGCTCGTGCCCGACGATCGCGATCGGCCACGAGCTGTCGGTGACGCCGCTCCAGCTGGCGCTGGCCTACGCTGCGATCGCGAACGGTGGCGTGCTCATGGAGCCGATGCTGGTGCGCGAGATCCGCGACGGCGACGGCAACGTGCGTGCAGCGACACGCCCCGCGCGCGGTGCACCGGGTGTTCAGCGCGCGCACGACCGAACTGCTGCGCGCGATGCTCGCGGCCGTGGTCGACAGCGGCACGGCGACGCGCAGCGCGCGTGCGCGGGCTCGCAGGTCGCGGGCAAGACCGGCACCGCGCAGAAGTACGACGCGTCGGTCGGCACCTACGGCCGTGGCATGTACCTGTCGTCGTTCGTCGGATTCGCGCCGGCCGACGATCCGACGCGTGGTCGGCGTGGTGGTGATCGACGAGCCGCGCGGCAAGCGCTACTACGGCGGCGAGGTCGCGGCCCCGGTGTTCCGCGAGATCCTGCTCGACCTGCAGCGGCTGTCGCGTGATGACCTGCGCGGGGGCGCGGTCGCGGTGGCCGCGCGACCGCCGTCGCCGGCGCCGGTCGTGGTTCCCGACCTGCGCCTGTTGCTGCCCGCGGCCGCCGAGCGGCGGCTGGCCTCCGCCGGCCTGCGCATGCGCATCGAGGGAGAGGGCGCGCGCGTGCTGTCCCAGGAGCCGGCCGCCGGCGAGGCGGTCGAGCGCGGCGAGGCGATCACGGTGCAGTTGTCGGCGCCGACGGACTCGGCGTTCTCGGTGATGCCGGAGCTCGCCGGGCTCTCGGTGCGCGACGCGCTGCGACATCTCGCTCGATTCTCGCTGCGCGCCCGCGTCGAGGGCAGCGGCGTGGTCGTGCGCCAGGAACCGCCGCCGGGAACGCCCCTGCCGTTCCGCGGGCCGTGCCGTCTGCGCTGCGAGCCCGGCCTGGCGGTTCAGGCTGGCGCCGCGCCGTCGTGAGGCTGACGACCGTGCTCGAGGACGTGGACGTGATCCGGAGTCGCGCAGGCGAAGGTGCCCAAGGTGCCCAAGGCGCCCAAGGTCCCCAAGGCGCCCAAAATACTCGAGGTCCCCAGGGCGTCGGGGATCTCGACATTCAGGGTCTGGCGATGGACTCGCGTCGCGTACGCCCCGGCGATCTGTTCTTCGCCCTGGGCGGACAGCGGACCCGCGCCGACGCGCACGTCGCCGACGCATTGGCGCGCGGTGCGACCGCGGTGGTGGCGGCGCCCGAGGCCGCGGCCGCCGTGCCGGCCGCGGTGCCGTGCATTGAAGTTGCGGAGCCGCGGCTGGCGCTGGCGCAGGCGGCGGCCCGCTGGTTCCGCCATCCGGCGCGCGCACTCCAGGTGGTCGCGGTCACCGGCACCAACGGCAAGACCGACCACCACGTTCCTGGTCGACGCGATCCTGCGAGCGGCGGGCCGGCGTTCGGGGGTGATCGGCACCACCGGCTTCCGGCTCGGCGACGAGCAACGCGCGGCGTCCTTCACCACGCCCGAAGCCCCGAGCTGCAGGGTCTGCTGCGCGAGATGGTCGACCGGGGTGTGGCGGCGGTGGCGCTCGAGGTCAGCAGCCACGCGCTGGTGCAGCGTCGCTGCCACGGTCTCGAATGCGACGTCGCGGTGTTCACCAACCTGACCCACGACCACCTCGACTACCACGGCACGATCGAGGCGCTACCTCGACGCCAAGCTCATGCTGTTCGACGGCCGCAACACGCCGCGCGCGACCAAGCACGCGACCGCGGTGATCAATCTCGACGACCCGTCGGCGGCGGCGGTGCGCGACCGCGGCAGCCGCGGCGGGCCTGCGCGTGATCGGCTACGGCCAGGGAGCCGAGCGCCGAGGTTGCGATCGAAGCGGTGACGCCGGGCCCCAAGCGGGCTGGCGTTCACGCTTCGCCACGCAGGGCGCCGCCGCATCCCGTGCGATCTGCCGTTGCTCGGGACGCTACAACGCGTGGAACGCGGCCGCGGCGTTCGCCGTCGGCGCTGGCGCTCGGGCTCGCGCCCGAGGTCGCGGTGCGCGGACTCGGCCGCGGCGCGCGGCGTTCCCGGCCGGCTCGAGCGCGTCGACGAAGCGCCAGCCGTTCACGGTGGTCGTCGACTACGCGCACACGCCGGACGCGCTCGAGCGCGCGCTGGCTGCGGTTCGCGAGCACGCGTGCGCGCCGAGTGCTTGCTGGTGTTCGGCTGCGGCGGCGACCGCGACCGCGCCAAGCGACCGGTGATGGGTGCGATCGCGGCGCGGGGCGCCGACCGGGCGTGGGTGACCAACGACAATCCGCGCAGCGAGGCTCCCGCGGCGATCGCCGACGCAGGTGCTCGCCGGCGATCCGGCCGGCCGACTGCGCGTCGAGCTCGACCGCCGGCGGGCGATCGCGGCGGCGCTCGAAGCCGCCGAGTCGGGCGACGCGGTGCTGATCGCCGGCAAGGGTCACGAGACGACGCAGACGATCGGCGAGCAGGTGCTGCCCTTCGACGACCGCGAGGTGGCGCGCGAGCTGCTGCGCGCGCGTCGGGAGGCGTCGTCATGATCGCCGCGCCGGTGGATCGGATTCCGCTCGGCACCCTGGCCCAATGGGCCGAGGGCGAGCTGGCGCGCCCCGCCGCCGGAGCTGGGGCTGGCGAAGAGGGCGTGCGCGGCGCCACCATCGACAGCCGCAAAGTGTCTCCGGGCCAGTTGTTCGTGCCGCTGCCCGGGAGCCGTACCGACGGCCACGCGTTCCTCGCGATCGCGTTCGCGAACGGGGCCGGTGCCGCGTTGTGCGCGCGCGTCGCGCTACCCGGAGTTCCGCGGGCGCGAGCCGGGTCCGCTGGTGCGTGGTCGACGATCGCGACCGCGGGCCCTGCAGCGGATCGCGGGCCGCTGGCGCGCCGGCTGGGACGGAATCCTGATCGGCGTCACCGGCAGCGTCGGCAAGACCACGACCAAGGATCTGGTCGCAGCTGGCGCTGGCGACTCGATTCGTCGACGCTCGCACCGAAGGCAACCTCAACAACCACTGGGGTGTGCCGCTCACGCTGCTGCGCGCTCGAAGCGCGAGCACCGCGCGGCGGTGGTCGAGATGGGTATGAACCAGGCCGGGCGAGATCGCAATGCTCGCCGGGCTCGCTCGACCCCAGGCGGCGGTGATCACCAACGCCGGCCGCGCGCACCTCGAGCGTTTCGGCACGGTCGAGGCGATCGCGCGCGAGAAGGCGGCGCTCGCTTTCGCGCTGCCGGCGAACGGCGGTCACGTTCGCCGGTGCCGACTGCCCCGAGCTGCTCGCGGCGCTCGAGGGCGCGCCGGGCCGGCGCATTACTTACGGATTCGCGGCCGGCGCCGACGTGCGTCCATCGCGCATCGAGGATCTCGGTCCGCAGGGCAGCCGCTTCGAGGTCGCGGGATTCCCGCCGGTCCACCTGCGCCTGGTCGGCCGCCACCAGGTCGCGAACGCGCTGGCGGCGCTCGCGGTCGCGCGCGAGCACGGACTCGATCCGGCCGCGGTCGCGGCGGCGATCGCGGCCCAGCGAGCCGGCCGCGGGTCGGATGGAGGTGCGCACGCGTGCGCGGCGCGACCCTGCTCGTGGACTGCTACAACGCGAACCCCGACTCGATGCGCGCCGCGCTCGAGACGCTGGCGGCCTGGCCCGCGACGCACGCCGGCGGATCGCCGTGCTCGGCGACATGCTCGAGCTGGGCGCGGAAGCGCCGGCGCTCCATCGCGAGACCGGGGCCGCGGTGCGCGGCGCCGAGTTGTGGACGATCGGCGCCTTCGCGGCGGACTACGCAGCGGGTGCCGCGGGCGCCGGGATTCCGGCGCGCGTGTTCGCGAACAAGCTCGAGCTCGCGGCCGCGCTCGGCCGCGGAGCTCGGCCCCGGACGTGGTCGTGCTGCTCAAGGCCTCGCGCGGCGCGGCGCTCGAGGACGTGCTCGCGGCACTGCCGCGAGCCCGGCGGCGATGGAGGCGCTGACGCATGTTCTACGAATGGGTCTATCCGCTGCACGAGCTGCCCGGGCTCTCGGCGTTGAACGTCTTCCGCTACATCACGTTTCGCTCCGCGTACGCGGCGATCACGGCGCTGCTGGTGTGCTTCGTGCTCGGACCGCCGATGATCGACTGGCTGCGCGGGTCAAGCTCGGGCAGAAGGTCCGCGCCGGAGGGACCGCAGACCCACCTGGTCAAGGCCGGCACGCCGACCATGGGCGGGCTCCTGATCGTCATCGCGATCGTGGTGCCGACGCTGCTGTGGGGGAACCTCCACTCGCGCGCGCTGTGGCTCGCGCTCGCTCGCCACCGTGTGGCTCGGTGCGCTCGGCTTCCTCGACGACTACCTGCGCGTGGTCAAGGGCTATCCCAAGGGTCTGCTCGGTCGCTACAAGCTGGCCGGCCAGGTCGCGCTCGGTGCGCGTGATCGGGCTGGCGCTGCGTGCTGTGGCCGGAGCCGGGGCTGCCGGCGACGACCACCCACGTGCCGTTCCTCAAGTTCCGCTTCATCGACTTCGGCTGGCTGTTCGTGCCGTTCGTGATCCTGGTGATCACCGGCTCCTCGAACGCGGTGAACCTGACCGACGGGCTCGACGGCCTGGCCTCCGGGCTGATGGCGATCGCCGCGCTCGCGTTCGCCGGGCTCTGCTACCTGAGCGGACACGTCCGGTTCAGCGAGTACCTGAACATCAGCTACCTGCCGCTACGCGCGGCGAGCTGACCGTGTTCTGCGCCGCGGTGCTCGGGCGCCTCGCTCGGCTTCCTCTGGTACAACTGCCATCCGGCCGACGTGTTCATGGGCGACACCGGCTCGCTGGCGCTGGGCGGCGCGCTCGGCACGGTCGCCGTGCTGATCAAGCGCGAGTTCTGGCTGGTGCTGGTCGGCGGCGTGTTCGTGGCCGAGACGCTGTCGGTGATGATCCAGGTCGACGTCGTTCAAGCTGTGGGGCAGGCGCGTGTTCCGCATGTCGCCGCTCCACCACCACTTCGAGCTGCTCGGGCTGGGCCGAGTCGCGCGTCGTGCTGCGCTTCTACATCGTCGGGCGCGCTGCTCGCGCTGCTCTCGCTCTCGACGCTTCAAGCTGCAATGACCATCGACGCCCGGCATCCGCTTCCCGGCCGCCGCCCGCTGGTCGTCGGGCGCGGCGCGCTCGGGCCTCGCCGCGGCACGCCTGCTGCGCCGTCACGGCCTCGACGTGCGCGTGTGCGACGCGCGCGCGGCGTCGGCGCTGCCCGAGGCCGCGGCGGCGCTCGCCGAGCTCGGGCGTCGACGGTGTCGTTGGGCGCCGACGATCCGGCGCTGCTCGAGGGGCGCGACTTCGTGGTGTGGAGTCCCGGGATCCCGATCGAGCCATCCGCTCGCGGTCGCGGCGCGCGCGCGCGGCGTGCCGGTGATCTCCGAGCTCGAGCTGGGCTACCTGGCCGCGCACGCGCCGCTGGTCTGCGATCACCGGCACCAACGGCAAGAGCACGACCACCGATCTGATCGGCGCGCTGCTGCGCGCCGCCGGCCGCGAGGTCGCAGGTGTGCGGCAACATCGGCCGCGCGATCTGCGACGTCGCCGAGACGGTCGGCCCGCCGGGCCTGCTGGTGGTCGAGGTGTCGTCGTTCCAGCTCGAGACCGTCGACCGCCTGAAGCCGTTCGTCGCGATCTGGCTCAACCTGACGCCCGACCATCTCGATCGCCACGGCGACCTCGACACCTACGGCGCGCTCAAGCAGCGCCTGTTCGCGCGCCAGGACGAGGACGACTGGGCGGTGTGGAACGCCGACGATCCCGAGGTGATGCGCGCGCCGCGCCGGGCGCCGGCGCGTCGCTCGAGTTCTCGCGCGCGCGCACCCGGTCGACGAGGGGGCGTTCGTCGAGGACGGCGACCATCGTGCTCGCCTGGCGCGGCGGTCGCGAGCGCGCTGATGCCGGCGAGCGAGCTGCGGCTGCCGCGGCCCGCACAACCTGATGAACGCGCTCGCGGCGCTGGCCGCGTGCTGCCGCTCGAGATCGCGCCCGGCGACGCTGCGCGAGCGTGCTGCGCGAGCTACGCCGGGCTCGAGCACCGGCTCGAGCCGGTCGGCGACGGTCGACGGCGTGCGGTTCGTCAACGACTCGAAGGCCACCAACGTCGGCTCGCTCGAGGTCGCGCTCGCAGAGCTTCGAGGAGCCGGTGGTGCTGATCGCCGGCGGCCGCGACAAGGGCCAGGACTTCGCACCGCTGCGCCGAGCTGCGTGCGGCGTCACGTGCGCACGGTGGTGCTGATCGGCGAGGGCGCCGAGCGCATCGCCGCGCGCGTGGCGCGGGCGTGCCGCCGGTGCGCGCCGCGCAGCCTGGCGCGACGCGGTCGACGCCGCCTACCGAGGCGCGCGCGGCCCGAGCGGCGCGGTGCTGCTGTCGCCCGGGTGCGCCTCGTTCGACATGTTCCGCGACTACGAGGACCGCGGCCGCCGCTTCAAGGCCGAAGTGCGCGCGGCTCCAGCGCGAGGAGGTGGCACGCGTGAACCGCGGCGACCGCTGGCTGATCGTGCTGCCGCTCGTGCTCACGGCGCTCGGACTGGTCATGGTCTACTCCTCGAGCGCGATCCTCGGCATCACGCGCTACCAGGATCCCGAACTACTTCCTGGTGCGGCAGCTGCTGCGCGTCGCTGCTCGGCGTCGCGGTGCTGCTGGCTGTGCGCGCGGATCGAGCTGCGCGCGCTCGAGCGCCGGCGCGCCGTTGCTGCTCGGCGGCGCGGTGGCGCTGCTGCTGCGCTGGTGGTCGTGGTCGGGCCACGTCTCGAACGGCGCGGCGCGCTGGCTGCGGCTCGGGTTCGCTCAGCTTCAGCCGACCGACCTCGCGCGGCTGGCGACCGTGGTGTTCCTCGCCTGGTGGCTCAAGCGCCGCCCGCCCGACGAGCTGGGCTTCTGTGCGCGGCGTGCTGCCGCCGCTCGGCCTGGTCGCGGCGGCGATCGCGGGGCTGATCCTGATCCAGCCGAACCTGAGCAGCGCGGCGCTGCTCGGCGACGTCACCGGCTTCCTGCTGCTGTTCCTCGCCGGCGCGCGGCTCGCGCCACCTGGCGATCCCGGTGGCCGGCGGGCTGGCGGCGGCGGTCGGTGCGCTGGTCACGCACCCCTATCATGATGGGGCGGGTCGACACCTTCGTCGCGCTTCCTGTGCAGCGGCGAGCTCGACGCGCGCGGCTCGGGCTGGCAGCTCGACCAGTCGCTGATCGCGATCGGCTCGGGCGGCTGGCTCGGCCGCGGGCTGGGCGGCGGGCTGCAGAAGTACCTGTTCCTGCCCGAGGCGCACACCGACTTCATCTTCTCGATCCTGGCGGAGGAGCTGGGGTTCCTGGCGGCGCGACCGCTGCTGCTCGTCGCTGTTCGCGCTGCTGCTGTGGCGCGGCATGCGCGTCGCGGCGCGCGCCACGGATCCGTTCCGCTTCCTGCTCGCGGCTGGGCTCACGCTCCAGATCGGTCTCTACGCGCTCGTCAATCTCGGCGGTCGCCACCGGCCTGGCGCCGACCACCGGGCTGCCGCTGCCGTTCGTGTCCTACGGCGGCTCGGCGCTGCTCGCGAACCTGGCGGCCGCCGGCCTGCTCTACCGGGTCAGCGCCGGCGAACGGCGACGAGCGAGGCGCTGACGCGCAGCGCTGGCGCGGGAGGCCGCATGAAGGTCATGATCGCGGGCGGCGGCACCGGCGGGCACGTGTTCCCCGGCATCGCGGTCGCCGAGGAGCTGCGCGCGGCTGCGTCCCGGCGCCGAGGTCGTGTTCGTCGGCGGCCAGCGCGGGCTCGAGGCGGCCGGCGGTGCCCGAAGCCGGCTTCCGGATTCGCTTCGTCGCTGACGCGCGGCTTCCCGCGCCGCGCCTGGTGGCGCTGGCCGTGGCGCCGCGCTCGCGAACGTGATCGGCTTCTTCCAGGCGGTCTGGGTGGTGCGCGACCGAGCGGCCCGACGTCGTGCTCGGCACCGGCGGCTACGTCAGCGTGCCGGTGGCGCTCGCGGCGTGGATGCTGGGCCGGCCGCTGCTGCTCCAGGAGCAGAACAGCATTCCCGGCCTCGCGAACCGCTGGCTGGCGCGGATCGCCGACGAGGTCCACCTGTCGTTCGTCGAGGCGCGCTCGCTACTTCGCGCGCAAGGACCACCTCAAGGTCACCGGCAATCCGGTGCGCGCCTACATCCTGAGCGGCGATCGCGACCGCGGCGATGCGCGAGTTCGGCGCTGGCCGCCGGCACGCCCGACCGTGTTCATCTTCGGCGGCAGCCGCGGCGCGCACCGCATCAACGAGGCGGCGCTCGACGCGATGCGGCGGCTGAAGGGTCGCGTCGACGTGCAGTTCATCCTGCAGACCGGCCGCGAGGACTTCGAGTGGGCGCAAGGGCGAGGTCGAGCAGCGAGCAGCTGCCGGCGCGGGTCGCTGCCGTTCCTGCGCCAGATCCACATGGCCTACGCCGTCGCCGACCTGGTGGTCTGCCGCTCGGGCGCGATGACGCTGGCCGAGATCGCGGTGTGCGGCACGCCGGCGATCCTGGTGCCGTACCCGTACGCGGCGCACGATCACCAGGTGGTGAACGCCATGAACCTGGTCGATCGCGGTGCGGCGGCGATGATCCTCGACCGCGAGCTGACCGGCGAGCGGCTGGCGCAGGAGATCGCGCACTGGCTCGTCGGACCGCCAGGCGCCTGTCGCGCATGTCGGCCAACGCGCGCACGTTCGCGCGCCCCGACGCCGCCGAGCGCATCGTGCGCAGCCTCGAGCGCTGGTCGGCCGGCCGGAAGGCCGTGCGCGCCGACGGGCTCACGTCGACGAGCGGGAGCGCTGATGTACGGACGCGCCCACCGCATCCACTTCATCGGCATCGGCGGCACCGGCATGTCGCGGCATCGCCGAGGTGCTGCTCACCATGGGCTACCAGGTGTCGGGCAGCGACCTGCAAGGCGAGCGAGGTCACCGAGCGCCTGGTGTCGCTCGGCGGCCGCGTGTTCGTCGGTCACGCCGCGGCGAACGTCGAGGGCGCGCACGTCGTGGTGCACTCGACCGCGGTGCGCGCGGACAACCCCGAGGTCGAGCGCGGCGCGCGAGGCCGGCGATCCCGGTGATCGCGCGCGCCGAGATGCTGGCCGAGCTGATGCGCATGAAGTACGGCGTCGCGGTCGGCGGCTCGCACGGCAAGACCACGACCACCTCGATGGTCGCCGCGGTGCTCGCGCGCGGCGGACTCGACCCGACGATCGTGGTCGGCGGCCGGCTGCACGCGCTCGGCGCCAACGCCCGGCTCGGGCACGGGCAGTTCCTGGTCGCCGAGGCCGACGAGAGCGACGGCTCGTTCCTGCGGCTGGCGCCGGCGGTCGCGGTGATCACCAACGTCGACCGCGAGCACCTGGACCACTACAAGGACCTGGACGACATCCGTCAGGCGTTCATCTACTTCGCGAACCGGGTGCCGTTCTACGGCGTCTCGCATCCTGTGCGTGGACGACCCGAGGTGCGCGGCGATCCTGCCGCGGGTCACCAAGCGCACGTTGCTCTACGGCACGCGCCCCGAGGCCGAGGTGCGCGCCGATCGAGTCCGGCTGCGAGCCGCACGGCTCGCGCTTCCGTGGTCGCACGCTGGTGGGCCGTGCGCTGCGGCGAGGTCGAGCTGCGGGTGCCCGGCCGGCACAACGTGCTGAACGCGCTGGCCGCGGTCGCGGTCGGGCTCGAGCTCGAGGTCGGCTTCGGCCACGTCGCCGAGGCGCTGGCCGAGTTCCGCGGCGTCGGCCGGCGCTTCGAGACCCGCGGCGAGTGCGGCGGCGTGCGCGTGATCGACGACTACGGCCACCACCCGACCGAGATCGCGGCGACGCTGGCGGCGGCGCGCGGCCTGGGCGGCCGCGTGCTGGTGATCTTCCAGCCGCACCGCTACACGCGCACCGCGGCGCTGGCCGCGGAGTTCGGCGCGGCGCTTCGCGAGGCCGACCGCGTCTGGGTGCTCGACGTCTACGCCGCCGGCGAGTCGCCGATCGAAGGCGTGAGTGCCGCGACCCTGGTCAGTCAGGCCAAGGGCCACCGTGCGATCGCGCACGCGCCCGACCCGCACGCCGCGGCCGAGCAGGCCGCGCGCGAGGCGCGGCCGGGCGACGTGGTGCTGACGCTCGGCGCCGGCGACGTGTGGAAGCTGGCCGACGAGGTGCTCGTGCATCTGAGGCGCGGCGCCGGCGTGGCGGGGGCGTCCCGATGACGCCGCTCTACCAGGGACGCGCGCTGCGCCGCGAGCCGCGCCGGGTGCGGCGAGTCGGTCTTCCGATGCGCATCCTCCAGGTGCTCGGAGTCCTGGGGCTCGGCGCCGTGCTGGTCCACCTGCCCTGGGCGGAAGCGCGCGAACGCTGGGCGGTCGTGACGCGAGGTGCGACGTCGCGCGGCGCGCGCTACCTCGACGCCGGAGCGCGTCGCCAAGCTCGCGGGTCTGGCCGCCGGCGACGGACCTCCTGGACGCTCGACCTGCGACCGCGCCCGCCAGAAGCTGCTGCTCGAGCCGCGCATCGGCGAGGCGCGCGTTGCGCGCGTCGGGCCTGCGCTCGCTGCGGATCACGATTGCCGAGCGACGTCCGGTGCTGCTGGTGCGGCACGGCGTGCCGTGGGAGATCGACTCGACCGGCGTGCTGCTGGCGCCGCTGCGGCGATGGCGTGGTCGCCGACGTGCCGCTGCTGACCGGCGCCGACGTTCGCGGCCCTGCCCGGCAGGCGCTCAGGTCGCACCGCGGACGTGCGCCGCGGGCTCGCGTGGGTGTCGGCGCTGTCGGCCCGCGAGCTGCAGCTCGCCGGACGGGTGTCGGAGATCGACGTCTCCGACGGAGCGCTCGACCGCGCTCCTGCTGATGAATGGCACGCGCGTGCTGGCGCCGGCGTGGCCGCCGGACGTGCGCGCGCTGTCGGCGCTGCGGGTGGTGCTGGCCGATCTCGAGCAGCGCGGCGCCCGGCGCACGAAGTGGACGTGCGGTTCAGGACCAGGTGATCGTGAGGCCGGCCGAGACCGGATGCGACCGCGCGGACGCCGGATCTCCTACGAGCTGAAACTACCGACAGGGAGGCGAACATGGCACAGGGGACACGGACGTTCGTCGGGCTCGACATCGGCACGACCAAGATCTCGTGCATCATCGCCGACCAGAACGGCGGCGAGCGAGCTGCGCGTGGTCGGCATCGGCAACGCGCCGAGCGAGGGGCTGCGCCGCGGCGTGGTGGTCGACCTCGAGAAGACGGTCGGCAGCATCCAGCGCGCGGTCGACGAGGCCGAGCGCATGGCCGGGCGTGCCGGTCAAGGGCGTGTACGCCGGCATCGCCGGCGACCACATCCGCAGCATCAACAGCCGCGGCGTGATCGCGGTCTCGCGCAAGGACAACGAGATCGGCGCCGGCCGACGTCGACCGCGTGGTCGAGGCCGCCAAGGCGATCGCGATCCCGATGGACCGCGAGATCATCCACGTCATCCCGCAGGAGTTCATCGTCGACGACCAGGACGGCATCAAGGACCCGGTCGGCATGAGCGGCGTGCGGCTCGAGGCCGAGGTCCACATCATCACCGGCGCGGTGACCTCGGCGAAGAACATCTGCCGCGCGATCCAGCGCGCCGGGCTCAAGGTGCTACGACCTGGTGCTCGAGCCGCTGGCCTCGAGCCACGCGGTGCTCGGCGCCGGACGAGCGCGACCTCGGCGTCGTGCTGCTCGACATCGGCGGCGGCACCACCGACGTCGCGGTGTTCTTCGAGGGCTCGATCCGCCACACGGCGATCATCCCGTTCGGCGGCGCGAACGTGACCAACGACATCGCGATCGGGCTGCGCACGCCGATCGACAAGGCCGAGCCGATCAAGATCCAGCACGGCTGCGCGCTGGCCTCGCTGGTGCCCGCCGAGGACGACGGTCACGCGTCTCGGGCGTCGGCGGCCGCGCCGACCGCGAGATCTCGCGCCACGTGCTGGCCTCGATGATCGAGCCGCGCATGGAGGAGATCTTCGCGCTCGCCAACAAGGAAGTGAAGAAGAACCACTTCGCCGAGCTGCTCGGCGGCGGCGTCGTGCTCACCGGCGGCACGTCGCTGATGCCGGGGGTCGTCGAGCTGGCGGAGCAGGTGTTCGAGATGCCGGTGCGGCTGGGCGTGCCCGCAGGGGCTCGGTGGCCTGGCCGCCAACGTCGCCGACCCGCGCTACTCGACCGGCGTGGGGCTCGTGCTGCACGCGGCGCGCAGGAGGTCGCGGAGACCAACGGACATCGAGATCGCGCGATCGCGCCCGGACGCCGCAGCGGGCGGGATTTGCGCCAATGGTTCATGAACCTTCTGTACCACTAGCCAAGGACGGTGGGGGACGGGATCGCCGGAACGCCCGGCGCCGGCCCTCCGCAACACAGGGAGCGTGACATGTCGTTCGAACTGGAAATCGAGAACACGATGACCGCCGAGCTCAAGGTGGTCGGCGTCGGCGGCGCGGGCGGCAACGCCGTCAACCGCATGATCGGCGCCGGGCTGCGCGGCGTGGACTTCATCGCCGCCAACACCGACATGCAGGCGCTCAACCAGTCGCTGGCGCCGACCCGCATCCAGATCGGCGCCACCACCACGCGCGGGCTCGGCTCGGGCGGCGATCCCGTCGCAGGGCCGGCGCGCGGCGGAAGAGGACGAGCAGGCGATCGCCGACGCGCTCGCCGACAGCGACATGGTGTTCATCACCGCCGGCATGGGCGGCGGCACCGGCACCGGCGCGGCGCCGGTGGTGGCGCGCCTGGCCAAGCGCACGGGTGCGCTCACCGTGGCGGTCGTGACCAAGCCGTTCCCGTTCGAGGGCCGGCGCCGCATGCGCCAGGCCGACGAGGGACTCGCCGAGCTGCGCGCCGAAGTCGACACGCTGATCGTGATCCCCAACGAGCGGCTGCTCGCGGTGGTCGAGCAGGGCACCTCGCTGACCGACGCGTTCAGCGTCGTGCGACGAGGTGCTGCTCAAGGCGACCAAGGGCATCTCGGACCTGGTCACGGTGCCGGGGCTCGTCAACCTCGACTTCGCCGACGTCAAGGCGGTGATGTCGAACCGCGGCAACGCGCTGATGGGCACCGGCCGCGCCACGGGCCCGAACCGCGCGGTCGAGGCGGCGCAGATGGCGGTGTCGAGCCCGCTGCTCGAGGACGTCTCGATCGCGGGCGCCGAGGGCGTGCTGGTCAACATCACCGGCGGCCGCGACCTCACGCTGCACGAGGTCAACGAGGCGTCGAGCGTCGTGGTCGAGCGCGGCGGGCGAGGAAGCCAACGTGATCTTCGGCGCGGTGATCGATCCCAACATGGACGGCGAGATGGTGATCACCGTGGTCGCCACCGGGTTCGGCCACACCGAGCCACGGCTGCGCCTGGTCGACAAGCAGGCGCGCGAGGCCGTGCAGGGCGAGGAGTTGCGCTCGCCGCAGTGGCGCCGCAACGAAGAGAACGGCAGCCGTTGGTCGCGCAACGACCGTGGCTCGTCGCTCGAAGTGCCGGCGTTCCTGCGCAAGGGCATGGACTGAGAGGAGCGGAGGGCGCGATCCGCGGAACCTGCGTGGTCGCGCCCCGCCCCGACCTACCATGACTGCCCTGAGCCCGTATTCCGTTCCGGATCCCGAAGTCCCGGATCCGGGGTTCGATGCACCGTTGGCGGATCACTTCGCATCGATCGCCGAGGATCTCGAGCGTGAGGTGCGCGCCTATGGCGATGGCGACCCGCGTGCCGCGCGGGCTCGGCTACGCGCGGTGGCGGCGCGCGCCGACCACGTGCGCTCGCTCTACCACGCCCAGCGTTTCTCGGATGCCGCCCAGGCCGTCGAGCGAGCGCTGGCGCGCGATCCCGCGCGTGCCGAGTTGCGCTACCTGCGCGCCCGGCTGTACGAGCGCTCGGGCCGGATCGGCGCCGCCCTGGCCGAGCTGGACTGGCTGGAGCGGTCGGGCCATCGCTCGGCGACCACCGCGCTGATGCGCTCGGCATGTCACGAGACGGCCGGCGAACGTGGCCCTGCGGTGCGCGCCCTGGCTCGCGCAGCACCGATGGCCGAAGCGTTTCCCGCTGGGATTGCCGATGCCGCCTCGCCGTGGCGACTGTGGCGTGACCCGATACTGGGCGAGGAGACGGCGCGCGTGCGGGCCGCCCTCGATCGGCGCATCGCACAGGAACCCGCAGCCCTCGAAGCGCGGCTGGCGCTCGCCGAGCTGTTGCTCGACCTGGGTGCTACCGCCGAGGCGGCGCCCCACGTCGAGGTCGCACGCTCGATCGGGACCGGTGGATCGCGCGCGGCGCTGATCCAGGGTCGCGAGCGCCTGGCCCATGGCGCCGCCGCCGAGGCGGCACGCGGATTCGACCACGCGATCGGCAGGTTCGGCGAGTACGCCGACCTGAGGTTCTGGGCCGGGCTCGCCTACGAACGCGCCGGCAACGTCGCCTCGGCGCGCAACGCGTTCGAGCGAGCACTCGCGCGCAATCGCACCTACGCCCTGGCGTGGCAGGCGCTTGCCCTGCTGCGGTTCCGCATGGGCGACGGCGACGAGGCGGCGCGCCTCGCGCGTCAGGCCACCGTGCGCCATCGCGAGCCGGCCGCGTTCTCGGGGGCGACGCTGGCGGTGGCCGCCGAGGGCGACGACGCCGTCCGGCAGATCCTGCTCCGGCACGCGGCACTCTATCCCGATTACCCGGATCTCGACCGCGCTGCGCGCGGGAGCCGGAAACCCGGCGAGGAGGTCACCCAACGCACGCCGCTGGAAATCGCACGCGGCCTGGCGTGGGCGCGAGCCTAGATCGGCGACGCAAACAGGGGAGGCGGCGAACCAACACCCACGGCCCGCGTTGACGCCGGGCCGTGAGTGGATTCCTACGCGGTGGCCGTCACCTCTCGGACGCATAGCGCCTCAAATATCTTCGAGAGGCGTGCCCTCGATCGAAACGTCCCGGATCTCAGCGTCTTTCCCCTCCGGCCTGATCTCGATCGCGGCTTGACCGGGCGCATGGCCGATATGTAGCCCCTCGATCGTGCAAGAATCTTGCTCGACCGTGACGACCGGGGCGGATGGGTCCACGCTGGCGATCCGTGTCGAGTCGGCGCCCGCACCGGTCAAGCGGGCGTTCCTTCGGCGGAGGCGCAGGGCGTCTTCCAAGCGATAGTTCCCGGGCGGGATGGAGATGGTTCCACCTTCCGGGGGCAGCGCATCGATGGCGCCCTGGAGATCGAACCGGGTGCCGCTTGCCTTGGTATTCATGAGTTCCTCCGTCCTGAGTTGCGGCCGGTAGGTGACTCCTGTTCACTTCGCTAGGGTGGCCCTGGCGGTGACCACGCGGTCCTTGAATCAATTGACCCAGCTAGATTCCTGGCGCAGCTTGCGCGCCGTCGTCTTGAGCGACGCGCGGCCCTTGCTTCGGGGCTTAGTCGATGAGACAAGCTCTCGTCGTCACGACGCGGTTCCCCTTACGAAGCCGAACTAGGTAGATCCCTGGTCGCAGATGGCTCTGAGATCCGATCGACACCGTGTGGCGGCCCGATCCGGACGGTCCTACGTCACGGGACTCGATCAGCCGACCTTGGACGTCCAGAAGCTCCAGGCGTGCTGATCCCGCCTCTGGCAAGCTAACCGCCACCGAGAAGTGACCGATCGCGGGATTCGGCATCACGGTCGCGCGCAAAGGATTCGTGATGCCAAGGCCCGAGCTGCCATCCTGCACGCTGGTGACTCCTCCCATGGTATTCAGGAACACCGCGACTGTGTCGCTGAAGGTCTGGCAAACGACGAGGTCCGGCGACCCGTTCCCGTCGAGGTCTCCTGCCCGTGCCAGCGCATAGTCGTATGGTGATGGCAGGAGGACCTCTAGGGGAGCTGCGAACGTACAATCACCGTTGCCTATCAGGATCAGAACCTTTCCATCGCTCGAGACAGCTAGGTCGCGACGCCCGTCGAGATTGAAATCTGCAACCTCAAGTCGGTAGGGGTAGCCAGAGAGCCAGATCTCAGCGGGCAGTTCGAACGTTCCGTCGCCGCGGCCGCGCAACAAGAAGATGGAGTAGTGGTAGTAGCTCGCCGCAACGAGGTCCAGGAACCCGTCGCCATCGAAGTCAGCCGCAACCACCCCAGTTTGCGCATCCGAGGCCGCGGCGTATGTGGGGCTTAGCGCGGGGCCACGCAATACCAGCAATGTCGTAGACCATGTGTTCGAGGCGGCCACATCGAGAAAGCCGTCGCGATCGAAATCGCCAGTCGCCACGGTCTGGATACTTCCGCCCCTGACATAGCTGGTCCAAAACCAGAATCCTCCAGAACCATCATTTCTCCACAGGTGCACGATGCCATAGTCGGATCCGGCGAGCACCAGATCCGGCGATCCATCGCTATTGAAGTCTCCACTCGCTATGCCTACGATCCGTCCGTTGGCGTAGTACTTCGTGTGCGAAAACCCTCCGTCCGGACGGGAAAGGAGGACTGCCAACGTGTCGTGGATGCAGGCGATCGCGATATCGTCGAACGAGTCACCGTTGAAGTCGCCGGCGATCGCACCGGCAGGGCTACTCGCCGGCCGTAACGACCATGATTTCACCAGAAGTCCGTTGCCAACATTGTGGAAGACAGTCGCGGAATCGACATGCATCTGCGTGACCAGGAGGTCAAGGAGGCCGTCGCGATTCGCATCAAACACGGGGGAGTCCCATGGTCGGCTCACCGCGTAAAACGAAGGCGCCGAAAACAACTCGGCTGGAGCCTGAGATGGGACGAGAACCCCGATGAAGGCAAGCGCCCCGCAACACAGCACTGCGCGGCCCGATCGCAGATGCCGAATACTCACGCTGGAACACGAACCTTTCGAAGCCGTGAATCGTTCGTCAGATCTGTTCGGCACTGATGGTCACCTGCCATGGAACCAGGAGAGGGTTTATGACGCGGTAGGTGACCGCGCCTTCACTTGTGACGACGAGTTGACCCTGCGCGAAGTCGGATCCAGGGGACGGGGCTAGGGCGATGGTCGCGGAGCGTGCCCCGACGGAGTCGGTCCATTCGATCTTCAGCTCGACCGTCCCAGCCCCGCTGCGGGTCACGTACGCACTGACACGTGCCAGGCCGGTGCCGCTGTAGACGGTCCCAGTAACGTTGTCCCCCGTTCCCGATGGCGTGACCCGCACTGGTAGCCAGTCGGTCCCACTCCATTCCTGCAGGCGTTCGAGGTTGGTGTTGTAGATCGTATCCCCATGCTTCCTGTCTAGGGCAAGACTCAGAGGATCATCGCGCTGAGTCTCGGAGAGGTGGGGTGGCGTGGTCCGTGGCCCGAGACCCGCGGTCACAACACCGGTGGCCGAGGCAACAACCACGGCAGGTATTGTGCTCACGTCGCTGGTGATCACGGCTCCCGACAAGTACACCTCGGATTGTCCAACGATGTTGATGTCCTTCTCGTCGTCGGGCCCGTTCACGCGAAGCGCGAATAGCTTCGGTGCCTTGACCATGTGGCACGTCGGATTGACGATCGAGACGCCTTTGGAATTGCTGTCCACCTGAATGAGTCGTGGTAGGTCCCCGGTCTGTCGAACGAAGCGGCAGTTGTGGATAGCAACCTCGTGGCAAGCGTTTGCAACCCCGACGTGGATGAACGGCTTGGTCAGGTCCTCCGAGAAATGCTGCTCAAACCAGCACGAATCCAGAAGGACGTTGTTGTCGGAGTCGAGCATGACGTAGGCGACAGCGTCATCGAGCTTGTCTTCGAACGTGCAGGTCTGAAGTGAGAGGGAGGACGCCCCGAACGCGTTCAGGGCGGGGCCATGGAACTGGGTGAAGGAACAGTTCTTGAACGCGTTGCCGTTGTTGCCAACCCGGACCTCGACCAGTCCACCGGTACGGTTGTGCTGAAAGTCCGTGCGCTCGAACTGACCCCAAATCAGTAGCCGTTCCGGATCTACCGGGACGGAGTCACCTGTGCCTCTCAGATACAGCGCCCAGCTGGCCGTGTCGACTATTCGGCAGCCGATGATCGACACGCGGCGCAATGCATCGATCGTGTTGCCAGGAATGCCGATCACAACACCTCTTCCCCTGATATTGGGTTCCGAAGGTACGAGGTACGGGCCCTTGATCGTCAGGTTCTCGATGGTCGTCAGGCTGCTTTCGATGCGAAGGATGTCCAGCTCAGGATCGGCGCAGAACAGGATCGTGCGGTCGGCGCCATCGCCCATGAGATGGACCGGTTTGTTCTCAGGAATCGTGGTGGTCGTGACGTTGTAGGTGCCCGAGGGCGCGTATACGACACCGCCCGTGGCGGGCAGGGAATCGATCGCCGCCTGAATCGTCGAAAAGTCCCGGGCATTCACCCAGGCGGGTGAAGGCTGTGTGCCGCCGACCGCGTCGATGTATAGCCGCGACAGAGAGAGTTTTTCGCTCAGGTAGCGGAGCTCAGTCGCCAACGTCTGCCATGGCCGGGACTCGCTCAAGATGAAACCTAGCGCCTGATTGCCAGCCCCAGGTATTTCCTTGGTTGCTCCCGCGCTGGTCACGATGGTTGGCACCGACGTACCGGCGGTTGCATCCCACCGCTCCGTTTGGCTGCTCCCAGACGTGACCGATACCCCCGTCGACTGATCTGCGACCGCAACCATCGCGAAGGTCATGCTCTTGGCGGCGACAGAGTTCAGGGTCACGCTCGTCAACGAGGAGGAACCCGTGGCCGCTGCCGGGGCGATAAAAGTCGTCGGATCCACACCCGCTGCGGTCACTGCGCCACCCACGACGTTCCCTGAGCTGGACGGCGTGAGTTGCACGACGACGGGATAGGTTCCCACGGGAGGCTCGAATAGCCGGTAGAGTTTGAGGTTCGCAGTTTCGCCGACGAACGTCAGCCGGATTCCCGCGTACGTCACCGACTCGATGATCGCCTCATCGGGAGCAGGCGCCAGCGTCACGGCGACAAAAAGGATCCGGTCGCTGCCCGAGGAGGCATGGTTCCACGTGAGCGCGTTCACTGCAGCGCCGCTGCCCGAGGAGGCGCTGACAAGTTCGGCCTTGTCCCGCGTGTTGGCTTGCACGATGTAGTCATAGCGCGATCGGCTGATGTAGCCCTGAGCTCGGCCGGTGGCATCGGACAGCAGGTTGGGCCCGATCGGCGCCGTGCCGAGCGGATCGGAGTAGAGTTCGGGCCGACGCGTGAGCATGATGAGTCGGGTGCGCGGGTTGAGCGTGAATGCCGCACCGCCATTGGACACCGTGAGTAGGGTGGGACTGTCCACCGCTGTGACCGTGATCGCGGTGCCATCCACTCCCGCCTGAACGACGTCACCTGCCATCACGTCACCGATGTCGAATACCTCAATCGTCGAACTTCCGGTTGGCACGGTCACGCCGCTCGTGTTGCTCGAAGTAGCGCCTTGCAGAAAGAAGCTGACGACGGCGGGACCAAGCGGGACCTGCGCTTTGTCGGTGTCGCTCTTGTCACGGAGCAGCGCGAGGTCGATGCGATAGAGAACTGGCCGAGGCATTTCCCACCTCCTGGGATTAGGTCGGGAAATTTGTGCGGCCGTGTGCATGAGAACGATACCCAGGGGGGGGGGGGGCAAAGTCCACAACTATCGCTGCGGACTACACCGAAAAGTGTCCTCTTTGGGCAAAGCTTTCAGGGGGTCCTTCAAGTCGTGAAACGGCGTCGGCTGCGCTTGCAACCACTCAGCCGGCCCCGATAGGGTTCGCGCCCGGGCCCGAGCCACGATGACTCGACGCCCAGAACGCGAAACGAGGGGGTCGGCATGAAGTTCCTGCGTGTTTCCGTGAGAAAGCTCGTCTTGTTGCTCGCCGGCTCGCTCGTCCCGTCGATTGCCGGCTTACTCGCGCTTTCGCTCGCGGCGACGCCGGCTCTCGCCGAGCGGCACATCGGAGTCCTCGCCGGTTGGAATCTCGCCAACCTGAGCATCGAAGGCGCCGAAGGCCTGGACATGCGCTCCGCGTTCGCGGCTGGCGCCGTGGTGGACTTCGCGCTCAACGAAAAGATGGGGATCCGGGTCGAGCCCACGTTCCTGTCGAAGGGCGCCAAGGCCACCGAGCGAAATGCCTACTGGTCGACGATGGACGGGGTCACGTTCGACCTCGACTACATCGACATTCCGGTTCTGTTTCGATTCGACCTGGCGGAGACGGAATCGCGCGCCTACCTGCTCGGAGGTCTGGGATTCAGCATAGCCACGCAGATGGAGGCCAAGCTGGTTCAGGGCACCGAGAACGAAACCGTGGATTTCAACGACGTGTTCAGCCCCTACGATCTGAGCCTGGATCTCGGCGCCGGGATCGGCTTCCCCGTGGGCGCGGCGCAGCGCCTGATGTTCGACGGGCGGGCGGCCATCGGCCTGATCGACATCAACGAGGGCGGGACGGTCGTCTTCAACGGCGCCCCGCTCACGGTGCCTTCGAATGCGACGCGCACCATGGACTTTCGGTTGTTCGCGACCTACCTGTTCCCCTGGGGAAAGTAAGGCGACGCCCCGGGAATCCCGTCCAACCTTTGCACATCGCCGGCGCCGAGCTCTCAGGTTGCCTGGCCGTCTTGGGTGCCCGGGTCGACGTCGGGCCGCCGACTCCTACGCCGGAACCGTAGCCTTGGGCGGACGACCGCGGCCGCGCGCGGCCTTCTCCACCTTGCCGCTGCGCAGACAGCGGGTGCAGACGTCGATGGTCTTGACCGTGCCCTTGATCAGGGCGCGGACGCGCTGCAGGTTCGGGTTGAAGACGCGCTTGGTCACGTTGTGAGCGTGGCTCACATTGTTCCCGAACATCTTGCCCCGACCGCAGACATGACAGCGTTGAGCCACGAGAACAACCTCCTGAGAACACTTCGGCGGCCACGCCCGGCAGCGTAGGGCCGCCGGAGAATGGCCGAAGAAACTACCAGCCCCGGGGCTCGAACGCAACGGAGCGGCAGCCCGCGTAATTCGCGAGCCGCCGTGTCATCAGTCGTGAAGAGGAACGCTACTCGATCAAGGCGACTCGCGATGCTGAGCTGAGCCCTGCCTGCGTCACGCGCACCCAGTAGACCCCGGGCTCGAGGCCCCTGCCTTCCAGTGGCACCGAGTGCCTGCCGGCCGCGGCCGTCGCGAGGTCGCGAACCTCGAGCCTGCGACCCATGGGATCGAGCAGTTCGACCACCGCGCGGCCAGGGCTCGGTAGCACGAAGTCGACGGAGAAACGCCGCACAGCGGGATTGGGTACGACCGCAATGCGGAAGCCGACCGATGAAGGAGCGTTTTCGACGGCGGCCGGCGCCGGCCACGTGACCGCCCAGGTCGATGGTTGCCAGATGAACGTGGTGACGCCTCCCTGATAGTAGCCACCCTGGATGACCAGGCGATGGCGAATCGGGTCATAGATGCCGGCGTGGTAGCCGCGTCCGTAGCCGGCGTCGGGTGTGACCATTGACCAGGAGGGCGAGCCGGTGAGTGAGAGCTCCGTCAACTGATTGGTCTGGTAGAGAGGGCCTCCACCGTGAACCAGCATGCGGTCGTACTGGGGTTCGTAGATCGCCACCGATTCGTAGGACCATGGGGGTGGCGTTCCCGAAGGGGCGAGTGCCGTCCATTGCGGTGAGCCTCCGGGCTCGAGGCTCAATGCCCAGACTTCCGCGTTGACAGGGCCAAAGACGATCATCCGCTGCCGCACCGGGTCGTAGATCGCCGCGTGATTGGAACGCGGTGATGGCGGCGTGCCGGCAGGGCTCAACAACGTCCACACCGGCGTCGGTCCCGAGAGAGCCAACTCCCAGGTGTCATTGAATGTCGCCGCACCCGATCCGCCAAACACGATCATCCGGTCACCGACGGGATCGTAGATTGCCGTGTGGTTGCCGCGTGGCGCGGGCGGGGTTCCAGAGGCGACCAGGAGCGACCAGGTGGGCGTTCCCGAAAGGGAGAGCGACCCCAGCTCATTGGTGCCGCCGCCGAACAGAATCACGCGGTCGCGCACGGGGTCATAGATCGCGGTGTGCGCCCCCTGCACGAGGAACGTGGGTCCGGCCGTCGTGAGGGGTGACCAGCTGTAAGAGTTCATCGGCAGGACCGATGTTCCGCCCGGAGAAAACACCATCATCCGATCGCGCGGGGCGTCGTAGATGGCAGAGTGGTCGTAAAGACTTCCGGGGTCGGGGCCAGAGTTGATGATCGACCAGTAGCCCTCTGATGCTGCGCGTCCCGGCGGGAGTGCGAGCGTGAACACCACGGCAAATACCGCGAGGCGACCGTTCATTGAACACCTCCGTCGTGAGCCATAGGGTATGAACGTGCGACGGGCAATATCTTACTCCCCGAGATGACCGCGGAATACCACAAGACCGTGACCGGGGACTCCGTAGTTTCACGTACCAAGGGGCCAGAAAGGGTCCCGGGGTGCAGCCGCCCGTGCCGATGTGTAGCCTTGCGGGCGCCCATGACCGTCGACCACGCGACCCCGACGCGCTCGCCCGCCGCCGACACCCGGATCCAGTACCTGCCGGGCGTCGGTCCCCAGCGCGCCCTGGCCTTCGAGCGGCTGGGCATCGGTACGGTGGCCGAGCTGCTGCGACACTACCCACGCACCTACCTCGACGCGCGCCGCTTCGTGAAGGTCGCCGACCTGAAGCCCGGCGGGCTGGTCACGGTGGTCGGCACGGTCATACACGCGGCCGCGCACCGCACGCGCGGCGGGCGCACCGATTTCTCGATCTCGGTCACCGACGGCACCGGCACGTTCGGCTGTCACTTCTTCGGCCAACCGTTCCTCTCGCGCCTGCTCAAGCCGGGCACCCAGGTCGTGCTGAGCGGCGAGCTGGACCCGTTCGACCGGCGCATGCCGAATCCGATGTTCGAGGTGGTCGAGGACGAGGTCGCGCAGTTGATCCACGCGGGGCGCCTGGTGCCGGTGCACGGCCTGACCCGCGGGCTGACCGCGCGCGGCATGCGTCGTTTCATGCGCACGGCAATCGACCGGTTCGCGAACACCATGCCCGATCCGCTGCCACCGTCGGTGCGCGCCGCGCACAACTTCCCCACACTCGCCGACTCGCTCGCCGCGATCCACTTTCCCGAAAGCGATCAGGCACTGGCCGAAGCCCGTCGCCACCTGGCGTTCGAGGAGCTGTTCCTGCTCCAGACGGTGCTCGATTTGCGCCGGCGCGTGCTCGACGAGTCGGGGCGCGGCCTGGCGATCGATGCCTCGGGCGATCTCGCCGCGCGGGCGCGCGCAGCGCTGCCGTTCACGCTGACTGCCGACCAGGACACCGCACTCACTGAGATCGTCGCCGATCTGCGCCGCGAGCGGCCGATGCAGCGGCTGCTGCTCGGGGACGTCGGCAGCGGCAAGACCATCGTCGCCTTCCTCGCCGCACTGCACGCGATCGAGGCCGGCCACCAGGTCGCGTTCATGGCGCCGACCGAGATCCTCGCGCGGCAGCACGGCCTGAATCTTTCGAAGCTCGGCACGGCAATCGGAGTCGACGTCGCCATGCTGACCGGCGGCACACCCACCGAGGCGCGGCGCGCGATCGCGGCCCGGCTCGATGCCGAAACCCCGATGCTGGTGGTCGGCACGCACGCGTTGCTCGAAGAGACGGTGCGCATTCCCGAGCTCGCGCTGGCGATTGTCGACGAGCAGCATCGCTTCGGCGTGCGCCAGCGCGCGGTGCTGGCCAAGAAGAGCGTGCTGCCGGACGTGCTGGTGCTGACTGCGACCCCGATCCCGCGCACGTTGATGCTCGCCACCTATGGCGACCTCGACGTCAGCCGCCTGCGCGCGCGTCCGGCGGGTCGCGGGCGGCTGGTCACCCGGATCGCGGGCGAGGAGAAGTTCCCGCAGGTGGTCGAGTTCTTGGCGAAGGAACTCGACGGCCGGGCGCCAGGCGTTCGTGGTCGTGCCTCTAATCGAAGAGGGGGAGCCGGGCGAGCGTCCGGCAGCGACCAAGGGTCACAAAGCCGCCGAAGCCGAGTATCGAGCGTTTGTCGCAGCATCCGCTGCTCGCCAAGTTCCGGTTGGGACTGCTCCACGGGCGGCTCAAGTCGGCCGAGAAGCAGTCGGTGATGGACGGCTTCGTGGCGGGGCGGCTCCACGCCCTGGTCGCAACCACGGTGGTCGAGGTCGGCGTCGACGTCGCCAACGCGACGGTCATGGTGGTCGAGAACGCGGACCGATTCGGGCTGACCCAGCTCCACCAGCTGCGCGGGCGCGTCGGGCGCGGCAGCGAGCGCTCGGTGTGCGTGCTGATCCCGAGCCCAGGTTCCTCGGCGCTCGCGCGCAACAGCGTCTGGAGGTGCTGACCAACACCGAGGACGGCTTCGAGATCGCCGAAGCCGACCTCGAGATGCGCGGCCCGGGCGAGTTGTGGGGGGTGAGGCAGAGCGGGATTCCGCGCTTCCGGCTCGCCGACCTGGCGAGGGACCAGGAGCTGCTCGAGCAGGCGCACGCCGCGGCGCACTCCACGGTCGTGTCTGACCCGTTGCTGCGCTCCGCGGATCATGCGAACCTGAGAGCGGTTCTGCTCGCGTCGTACAGCGAGCCGCTCGAGCTGGCGCTCGCCGGCTGAAGCGTCGCTCGCGATCCCGAAGGAATCGACACGCCGATGGCATCCCCGTTCACGCTCCAGGATCCGATCTTCGTCACCCAATGTCCCGGCTGCGCCGCGGTCTACGCGCTGCCGGCCGAGCGCATGGGCCCGGCGGGGGCGCGAATCCGTTGTCCGCGCTGCGAGCGCGTGTACGATCTCAGGCGTTCTCGGGACCCAAACGAAACCCGGCAGCCCCCCGCGCTCGCCCGCTCGTCGCCCGACCCGAAGCCAGAACCGGCCGTTGCGCCAGGCGCGACCGCCGAAGGGTTCGACCCCCTCGGCGTCCGCTCGGCCGAGGTCGTGGCGCGCATCGCGATCGAGGAGATCGGTGACCAGCGCGCACAGGCGATGGTCGCCGCCGATGCCGAAGGCGCGTTGTTCGCCCGCCATGGTGCGATCTTGCTCAATGCCTTCGATCGCTACCGCGCCCGAGCCGGCGCCGGCGCGCCGGCTGCGATCTTCCTCGAGGCGCTGCGCGACCGACTCGGCATCGATTTGCCTTCGTGGGAGGCCAGCGAGTGACTCCGAACTGCGGGCATTGCGTACTGGCGTGAGTTTGCGCACCAGCATCGGGCGCTTCCGCATCACCGGACAGCTCGGCGAGGGCGGGATGGGCGTCGTCTACGAAGCGATGGACGAGCGACTCGGCCGCTCGGTGGCGATCAAGACCGTGCGCCCGGGGGTCGACGCCGAGGCGCGAAACCGGCTGTGGCGCGAGGCGCGCGCCGCGGCTGCCGTCAGCCACCCCAACATCTGCCAGATCTACGAGATCGGCGAGGACGGCGACGAGATCTTCCTGGCCATGGAGCGGCTCCAGGGCGAGCCACTCACCGACCGCATCGCGCGCGGCCCCCTGTCGCTCGAGGAGGCGGTACCGCTGGCGCTCGAGATCCTCGGTGCGCTCCAGGCGCTGCATCAGCGCGACGTGGTCCACCGCGACTTGAAGCCCTCGAACGTGTTCCTGACCGCGCACGGCATCAAGCTCCTGGACTTCGGTCTCGCACGCCCGGGTGCCACCACGGCCGGCGACGCCACGCTCACCCAGCCGGGCTACGTCATGGGCACACCGCGCTACATGGCGCCCGAACAGTGGCGCGGCGAACCCGCCGATCCGCGCACCGACCTGTTCGCGGTTGGTGCTCTCGTGTTCGAGATGTTGACCGGACGCCCGGCTTTTGTTGGTGAGACTGCCATCGAGATCTACCACGCCGTGCTCCACGAGCGTCCGCCCGCGCTCGCCGGCGGTGGGGCGGTCACCGCGGTCGACCGCGTGCTGCATCGTGCGTTGAGCAAGCGCCGCGAAGATCGCTTCGACTCGGCCGACGACATGGCGCGCGAGCTGCGCGGCGCCCTGACCCAGGGCTCGGGCGTCACGAAAACCCAGCACGAAGTGCGCGCGATGAAGCGCGTGATCGTGCTGCCGTTCCGCATGCTGCGACCCGACGCCGAAGTCGACTTCCTGGCGTTCAGTCTGCCCGACGCGGTGACCGCCTCGCTCTCAGGACTCGGCTCGATGGTGGTGCGCTCGAGCCACGCCGCCGCGCGCTTCACGGACGAGGCGGTCAACCTCAAGAAGGTGGCGAGCGAGGCCGAGGTCGACGCGGTGCTGCTCGGCACCCTGCTGCGCGCGGGCGACCAGGTGCGGGTCAGCGCGCAACTGGTCGAGGTGCCGGCCGGCACCATCGTGTGGTCCAAGACCGCGCAGGTCGCGATGCAGGATCTCTTCCAGCTCCAGGACGAGCTGGCCCAGGCGATCGTCGGCTCGCTTTCGGTGCCGCTGTCGACCGGTGAGCGGCACCGCTTGCAACACGACCAGCCGGCCAACGCACGCGCCTATGAGTTCTATCTCCGCGCGAATCAACTGGCAGAGATGTCGGACACCGGCAAGATGGACCTGGCGCGCCAGCTCTACGAGTCGGCGCTGGCCGAGGACCCGAACTTCGCGCCCGCCTGGGCGCGACATGCGCGAGCGTGCCGGGTGATCGCCAAGTACGGTTCGGCGGGGGCGGAGGGTCCGCGCCTGATCGAGCGCGCCCGGGAAGGCTTCGACCGCGCCCTGAAACTGAGCCCGGACCTGCCGATCCTCCACCACCTCTATACGCACTTCCAGGTCGAGATCGGCCAGTCCCGGGACGCCCTCCGCCGGCTCCTGGCGCAGACCCGGATCCGCCCGTCGGACCCGGATCTCTATTCCGGCCTGGTGGTCGCGACCCGTTACTGCGGGCTGATGGAGGCCTCGCTCGCGGCCGACGCCGCGGCCAAGCGGCTCGACCCGGGGGCGCGGACCAGCGTGCTCTACACCCACATGCTGCGCTGCGACTGGGAGAAGGCCAAAGAGTTCGGCGAGGATCCGTTCATCCGCTACTACGTGCTGCCCATGCTCGGCCGCACCGACGAAGCGCTCGAGATCTACCGAAAGCTATCAAGCGACGATGCGCCGTTCGTGGTGCGCGTGGTGTTGCGTTCCCTGATCGCCGCGCACGAGCGCGACCCGGTCGCCTGCTACGAGGCGCTGCGCCCGTTGATCGACGGAACGCACCCGTTCACCGACCCGGAAGGGATCTTCATGGCCGCCCGCGCGCTCGCGCGCGCCGGCAACCTGCCGGTCGCCCTCGACACGCTCGAGCAGGTGGTCGAGGCGGGATTCACCTGCCCGACGCCGCTCAAGTGCGATCCGTGGCTCGACTCCCTGCGCGGCGAGCCGCGCTTCGGCGAGATCGTGCGCCGCGCCGAGGAGGGACGCCGGGCGGCGGCGGTCGACTACCTGGAGCTGGGCGGCGAGCAGATCCTCGGCGTCTCGGTCTAGGAAGCGGGGCGGGGAACGGCGCCGGCCCGCCGCCCCATCGCGATCGACAGCGCACCCACACCGCCGACCGTCACCGCGCACATCAGCAGCGCAGCCTGGATCCCGAGATTGCGCGACGCGACTCCGGCGACCGTGACCCCGACCAGGAACACCAGGCGCATCAGGAAGTCGCGCGCGCTGAACACGCGCCCGCGCTGGCGGGCTTCGGTGCCTTCCTGGAGCAGCGTCTCGGACAGCACGAACGACGGCGCCGCGGCGATGCCGACCAGGAACGCGATGCCGGCGAACACCGCGAAGCGAGTCGAGACCGCGAACACCACGAGAGCCGCGCCGACCACCAGCAGACCGACCGCCGAGCACCAGCCCGCTCGGCAGCCGGCGCCCGCGCGCGTTGACCCACCAGGTGCCGAGCGCCGCACCGAGGCCGAGCACGCACATCAGCACCCCGACCCGCTCCATGCCCGGCGTGCTCGCCGCGCGCTGGATGTGCTGGTTGCCCGCGACGTGCAGGAACCCGCCGCCGACCCAGACCGCGGCGAGCGCGGTGAGCGCCAGCCCGACCGTGGGATTGCGGCGCACGATGTCCCAGCCCTCGTCACCTCCGTGAGGTAGCCGCGCAGCGACATGCGCGGCAGCTCGTGCCCGACGCGGCGCGAGGGTAGGAGATGATCGCCAGAGCGACCACCGAGACCAGGTAGGTGACGCCGTTGATGTAGAGCGCGGTCGGCCAGCCCCAGTGGTCGACGATCCAGCCGCCGCACAGCGCGCCGACCGCGGTGGCGACGATCCCGGCGCCCGAGAGCAGCGCGTTGGCGGCCAGCAGCTGCTCGCGCGGCACGATCTCGGGCGTGATCGCGCTCTTGGCCGGCAGGAAGAACACGTTGCAGGTGAACATCAGGAACACGATCGCGAACATCGGGCCGGTGTGGTGCGGTGACCGCGTAGAGCAATGGGATCAGCATCACCAGCAGCGAGCGCAGGACAGGTCGGAGATCACGAGCACGCGCCGCAGGTTCCAGCGGTCGACCCAGGCGCCGGTGAACGGCGAGAACAGCAGCACCGGCGCCAGCATGACGTTGGCGAGCAGGGAGAGCAGCAGCGAGGAGCGGGCTTCCGAGAACTGTCCGGTGTGCTGGGCGAGCAGGCCGACCAGCGCGAGGTAGGTCAGGCGCTCGCCCAGGATCGAGATGAGCTGGCCCCACCACAGCGCGGAGAAGTTGCGCTGCGAGCAGCAGCGGAGCGGACGGTGGCGTCATCGCGCTCAGGCGGCGGTGTGGACGGCGCTGCGTCGGCTCAGGACCTCGCGGTAGACCGCTTCGATCCGATCGGTGACGCGCGGCCACGCGAACTCGAGCGCGCGCTGGCGGCCGCGCGGCGGCGAGCTGACGCGCGCCGATCGGGGTCCTGCGACCAGAGCCGACAACGCCCGCGCGAGCGCCGGCGACGTCGCCGGGCGGGAACAGCGACGCCGTTGTCGTCCGGGGATCACCACCGAGCGATAGCCGGGGATGTCCGACGCGACCACCGGCGCGTCCGGCCGCCATGGCCTCGAGCAGCACGATGCCGAAGCTCTCGTTGCCCGAGGCCGGCGAGACGAACATGTCGCCGGTCGCGTACCAGCGCGGCAGGTCCGCGCTCGGCACGTGGCCGAGGAAGTGAACGTGGTCGCGCACCGCCGACGGCACCGAGGCCTCGAAGCGCGCGCGCAGGTAGGAGTCGCCGACCACCAGCAGCCGCGCGCGTCCGTTGGTGCGCGCGACCATCTCGGGCATCGCCTCGATCAGGTAATGAAGGCCCTTGCGCGGATCGAGTCGGCCGACGAACAGCAGGTTCACGTGACGTCCGGATCGCGCCACTCGGCGAACGGCGCGATGGCCGGGTGGAAGCGCTCGACGTCCACGCCGTTCGGGATCACGTCGTAGTGGCCGGGGTAGTAGGTGCGCCGCGGTCTCGGCGCGCGGTGTGCGACACCGCGATGCGGGCGTCGAGCCGCCCGACGACGCGGGACAGGAAGTCCTGGAAGGTGTCCTGCAGAACGCTGCGGCTCCGCCGGTGGTGTGGAACGTGCCGACCTGCGGGCACGATCGCCGACTGGATCGCCAGGATCGGCAGGGTCGGCGCGATCGGGCAGTGCGTGTGCACGATGTCGAATGTCGTGGCGCGCGAACAGGCGCTTGCAGCTCGCGCTTGAGCCGCAAGCCGACGGTGAAGTCCACGAACGCGCGGTTGAACGGGATCAGGACGTTGTAGCCGACGCGCTCGACGCCCGATGCGGTCGGGCCTCGGCTCGCCGCGCGCGGAAGCGGCTGGTGATGATGCGTCACGTCGTGGCCGCGGCGCGCGCAGCTCGACGGCGGTGTGGTGGACGTGCTCGGTGACGCCGCCGTAGCGGGGGTAGTAGGACTGGGAGACGATCCCGATCCTCACGCGCGAACGCGACGCGCCGCGGGATCCGGTGCGCGCTCCGCCTCCGGCGCGGGTTCCCACATCGGCCGGAAGATGCACCACTGGTCGAGATGCTCGCGGATGTGGCGCTCGGCGGTCCCGGCGATCGCGGCGTTGAGCGCCGGCGCCGATCGGGAACGCGGCCGGATCGAGCGCCGGCTCGATGACGATGCGGAAGCGCCCGGGCGCGAGTGCGCTCGCAGTAGCCGCAGATGACCAGCGCGCCGGTGCGCTGCGCGAGCACGCCGGGCCCGGCGGGCCAGCGCGTCTCGCGGCCGAAGAACTCGACGGTGGCGCCGTGGCTGGTAGAGGTCGCCGTCCACCATCAGCGCGACCAGGTCGTTGTGCTCGAGCGCGCGCAGCAGCTTGCGGAAGCCGTCCTCGGGCGACACGGTGTGGATCGCCAGCTCGGCTCTTGGTCTCGCGCACCGCCGGCGGTCAGCCAGCGGCTGAGCTGGACGCCGGCGACCGCGTGCAGCGTGTAGCCCCAGTGCGCGAGCACCACCGCCGCCAGCTCCCAGTTGCCGATGTGGCGTGCAGGCGATGATCACGCCGCGGCCGCGGGCGACCGCGCTGCTCGAGGTGCTCGCGGCCCGACGACCTCGACCGCATCGCAGCAGCTCCTCGCGCGTCCGAGGTGGGGCAGGCGGAAGAACTCGAACAGCATGCGGTTGTAGCTGCGCATCATGCGCGCGGACGATCCGGAGGCGCTCGCGGCGCGAGCGCCGGGCAGCATCACTCGCCAGATTCGCCAGCGCGGCGTGGCGGCGGGAGGGGAAGCAGCGGCCATGTGCAAGCTCGGTCAGCGCCGACGGCGATGAAATAGCCGAGCCGGGCCGGTAGGGCCGCGATCAGGGTCGTGACCAGGTTGTAAACGAGCCGTGACAGCAAAGGACAGTCTCCCTGGGTCCCCGGGCGGCGGGTTTGCGCGCCCGAAGCTATCCGGCGCCCCGAAACCCTGTCAAGGACTGGGGTTGCCCGCTCCGTGACCCTAGACCGGCGTGCAAACTGCATGAATTTCCATCGAGACGCCGCCCGCGGTTGCCGACACCGGTGGGGGAGTCGCTGAACCGGCCCTTTGCTGGCGAGTCGCTCGCTCGACTTGGCCGCGCCCATCGGGGCGCACCGGTGCCGACACTCCCGCCTGGAGGGTTCCAATATGCCCAGCCAGAAGCTGGTGCGCTGCGTCATTCGCCCGGGCCTGGCCGAGCGCGAGACGACGCCACGCTTCGTGCCGCTCGAGATCTTCGGTCTGTGGGAGTACCTGATGACCCGCAAGCACGGCTTCGAAGTGCTCGATACCGCGCGCCTCGCTGTGGCTCGACATGGAGGACTCCCCGGAGGCCGCCTACGGCGAGACCCAGTACGACCGGGTCACCGAGGTCACCGCGTTCGTCTACTCCGGTCGCGACGAGATGTTCACCCGGGCCTGTCGCTACTTTCCGACCGAGCGACTGCGAGCGGCTGAAGGAGATCTTCCTCTCGCACTATCGCGACCGGGGCGAGGCGATTCGGGCGCAGGTGCGCGAGCGGCCGGGCATCTGGATCCATCGCGTCGAGTCCCTGGTCGAGGTCGCATGAAGTCCGACGCGAGGCGAACCGCCGCAGCGGCGGCGTTTTTCGGGTTCAAGCCCCTCGGATCGCCGGCCGATACCGGGTTCGAAGTCCGCGGGATCTCACAGTCAACGGAGTGGCGCGATTCCGGTCTAGTCGCGGCGTCATCGCCGCGGACCGGGAATCGCGACCCCATCCGGTGCGAGGACGGCGGCTCCTTGCTTAGGCATCGCAGTAGGTCGTTCAAGCACCCGCGAGGCCCATTGGAGAAAGGGCGGCAAGGGGCTCCATGGGATCCACCTCTGCGACAGGGTGGGGTCGCTCAAGGAGGAATGGACCGTGGTCGTCGTGAGCTACTCGGGCAAAGAAATCAACGCCAAGCTGGTCTATTACGGGGCCGGCCTGAGCGGTAAGACCACCAACCTCGAGGCCATCTACGAGGCGGTGCCCGACACCAGCCGCGGCAAGATGGTCAGCATGAAGACGCAGTCCGACCGGACGCTGTTCTTCGACCTGCTGCCGCTCGACCTCGGCGAGATCATGGGCTTCAAGACCCGCTTCCTGCTCTACACCGTGCCCGGGCCAGGTGTTCTACAACGCCACGCGCAAGCTGGTGCTCAAGGGCGCGGATGCGATCGTGTTCGTGGCCGACAGCGAAGTCGGCAAGATGGACGAGAACAAGGAGAGTCTCGCCGAACCTGCGCACCAACCTCGCCGAGTACGGGCTGCAGCTCGACGAGATTCCCTGGGTGATCCAGTACAACAAGCGCGATCTGCCCAACGTCTACACCGTCGAAGAGCTGAACGCCGAGCTGAACCCGACCGGCGACGGTGCCGTTCTTCGAGGCGGTGGCGACGTCAAGGCAAGGGCGTGTTCGAGACCTTCCGCGGCGTGTCGCACCTGCTGATGGAGAAGGTGACCCGCGACCTCAAGCGCACCGCGTTCAGCCCGGCGTCGCGTCCCAAGGCCGAGGCGGCCGCCGAAGAGCCGGCGGCGCCCGCAGCTCCCGCCGCTCGTGCGGCCGAACCCGCCGCAAAGCGTCCGATGCTCGAGACACCTCAGGCGAACCCCGCACGACCCCGTCCGCCGGCGCTGCCGGCCGACTTCGGCAACGAAGTCGCCCTGCCGGGGCTGGGCGAGGCGGTCGCCGAGCTCGAGTCGGAGCCGGTTCAGCTCCAGAAACCCGAGACTCGCAACGTGGCCCCCGCCGCGAAACGGCCGGCGCCGGTTGCCGCCGAGATCGCGATGGCGCGCCCGAAGCCCCAACCCCAGCCCCAGCCCGAGGCGCGTCGCGCCGCACCCGCGCCCGAGCTGACCGCCGAACGCCCCGGCCTGAGGCAGGCGACCGTCGAGGTCTCCGGAGGCGGCGGGGCGACCGAGGCCGTCATTCCCATCACGATTCCTCGGGGCACGACGCGCGAGATCATCGTGCGCATCGTCATCTCCGAAGAGTGATGGTGCCTGCGGAGTCGTTCTCCGCGACGACTGTCAGGCTTGTGTGACGTGGTGGTTGACACTCCAAAGGCTCGGGCGTACCGTTTCAAAGCCATGAGACAGCGAATCGTGTTCGGCGTGGTCTTCGCGGCGTTGCTCGCGGGATTCTCCGCTTGGTCGGCGAGCGCCGACACGCCGGGCTCAGGACCGTTCTCGAGCCCCGGCTATACCCCGCAGGTTCCGATCAGCGGTTTCGCTCAGCCCAAGTTCGGCATCGACCCGTCTCGGTTGAGTATGTCGACCACGGTCAGTGTCGGCACCGGATTCGGCGGCACCTCGGACGGGCTCCAGGTCACTCGCTTCGGCTATCAGTTCCGTGCGCCCATCTGGATGAGTGTGAGCGTCGGAAGCCAGTTCGGCGGCAGCGGTGGCCGAATGAACAGCGCCTTCTTCCTCGAAGGTCTCGATTTCGCGTGGCGGCCGAACCGGAACATGGTGCTCCAGGTTCAATACCAGGACGTGCGCTCGCCGTTGCAGTACAACAACGGCGGCCTCGGCTACATCCGCGACCCCTACTTCGCCCGCTGATCGCGAGTCCGTGCCGGGTCGCATAGCCCGCGCCTTCGCCGCGGCGCGCGGCCGCACCGGACTGATCCCCTACCTGACGGCCGGATATCCTTCGCTGCCGGCGACCGCGTCGCTCATGCGCCGCCTCGCCGAAACCGGAGCGCTCGCGCTCGAGATCGGAATTCCGTTCTCGGATCCGATCGCGGACGGCGCCGAGATCCAGCGCTCCTCGGAGTGGGCGGTACGCCAGGGCGTCGGGGCCGCCGATGCGATCGAACTCGTGCGCTCGTTCCGCGTCGACGGCTTCGAGACTCCGGTCGTGGTCATGACCTACGCCAATCCGATCCTGGCACTCGGCATCCGCACGTTTGCCTCGGACGCGGCGGCAGCCGGAATCGACGGCGTCCTGGTTTCGGACCTGCCGCCCGACGAGTCGCCCGAAACCTGGCAGGCCCTGACCGACGCCGGGCTCGATCCGGTCCTGCTGGTCGCACCGACGACGCCCGCGGCGCGACTGCCGGGAATCCTCGAGCGCTGCCGTGGGTTCGTCTATTGCCTGGCGCGCACCGGGGTCACCGGTCGCTCGGCCGGGGAGACCTTGGACCTCACCCAGAGAATCGCCGAAGTCCGCGCCGGAACCTCGCTGCCGATCGCCGTGGGATTCGGGATCTCGACGCCCGATCAGGCTGCAGCGCTGCGCGGCAAGGCCGACGCGGTGGTGGTCGGCGCCGCGTTCATGCGCGCGATCGCCGAGAACCCGGAGCAGGATGCCGGCGGCCGGGTGGTGGCGTTGGCGCGTTCTCTCGAGGCGGCACTTGGCGCATAGCACCGCTCCGCGCACCCGGTGAGCTCGACCGGGCCGCGGACCCAGTGTTCAGAGGCTATCGCCCTCGCGAGCCATCCCAGAGAGACACGGCGCTCCGGAGCGTCGTGCCCCCCCGGAACGGCCCACCTACGCGAGGTGCCGGGGGAGTCCGCTGACTAGCGGCGAATCCACCACAGCAGGTCGAGGAAGAGCACCGTAAGAGCGAACTCCACGGTCGGACCTCCTGACATCGAGGTCGCGCACAGCGCGGTCAACCGTAAGCTGCGGCCGCCCGTGGGTTGGCAGCGCGGGCGGGGGAGGCGGCGCTCTGTCGCCTCACCCCATTGCATCGGCGGTGACCGGAGTCCGCTTGAGTGCGTTTTGCGGACCCCCGGGGCGGCCTGCCCGGGTCAGCTGACGCAGAACCACGACGGTCACGTCGTCCAGGGGCTGATCGGTCCAGGCCCGGACCTCGGAGAGCAGGGCCTCGAGGATGTCGGCTGCCCGGCGCTCCCGATGCTCCTCGAGCACTCGCTGGATCCCCTCGACCCCGAACATCTCCTCGCCGCGCCGGGCCTCGGTCAGACCGTCGGAGTAGATGACCACCAGGTCGCCGGCATCCAGCTCGACCCAGGTTTCGGGATAGGTCGAGGGCGCGCGCACGCCGAGCAGCATGCCGCCGGCGGTGAACTCCTCGAACACTCCCGTTCGCCGGCGGATCAGCGGCGGGGTCAGCCCGGCGTTGGCAAAACAAATGCGCGCGCTGCGGACTTCGACACGCGCGCACAACAGTCCAACGAACTTCTCGGGCTGGTCCAAACCCACCAGTTCCTGATTGAGCTCGGCGAGCAGCCGCCCGGGCGTGAGTCCGCGCCCCGCCTGGCTGCGAAACCGGGCCTGGACTCCGGCCAACACCAGTGCTGCCGGCACGCCTTTCCCCGCGGCGTCGCCGACCGCGAGCGTGAAGTCGCGTCCGGGACCCGGGATGAAATCGTAGTAGTCGCCGCCCACCGTTTCGCTGGCGAGTGCCGCGGCGGCGCAATCGAGCGTCGGGAACACCGGCGCGTGCCGAGGGAGCAGATGCGCCTGGATGGCGCCGGCCTCGGCCAGCTCGCGGTCCAGGTGGCCGCGCGCCGAAGCCTCGCGCCGCAGCGCTTCGTTCTCGAGCGCGATCGCGAGATGCGCCGAGAAACTCTCGAGCTCGGCTTGCTCACTTCGCCCGAGCCACGATCCCGCGAGCCGCCGCCCGATCACCATGACGCCCCGAGTCGGGTTCTCACCGATCGGCACGAGCCATTGCACTCCGGCCAGGTCCAAGCGGTCGCGATCGCCGGTCGGAAGCGAAGCATCCTCGAGCGCCAGCACGCCCTGCCCCCGAAACGCCGATCGATCGGGGACCGGCCAGCCGTTTCCCGACAGCGTGCCGTGCCCGGTGGTTCCGAAGGGGAGCAAGCCGTCGTAGACCACGACCGCGCAGCCATCGAGACGCAGGGAGCGTGCGACCACCTCGCAGGCTTCGCGCAGGATCCGCTCCATGGGCAGGTCGCGCAGGCCGGGCTCGCGCGCAAGCCAGGTCGTGAGCGATGGCGTTCCGGGCTCGGGGACGACGCGGCTTCCGAACATCCTGAGTCGCGGCGCGAGCGGTCCCGCGATGCACGCTCCGAGCGCCAGCATCGCCAGTGCCCCGCCGGCGATGCCGCTCCCCAGATTGGGCCACCAGGCGAGCGCCAGCCACTCACCGGCCGCGTAGAGCGCGGCGCCGACCAGCCCGAGGAACGCAGCGACCAGGCCGATCCGCAGCGCTCCGCGCGTGTCGAACACCTGGTGGATCACGGTCGCCCACGCGAACGACGCCGGCACGAACAGCACGAGCAACAAGGCGAAACGCTCCCCCGGAATCGACACTTCCGGCGCCACGTTGCGGACGACGATCAACGCCGCGAGCGGAGCCGCTCCGAGCACCGTTCCAGCAAAGGCGACGCGCAGACGGCGCCGCGCGTCGTTCGATTCAGCCTGGAGCAGGGCGGCGGCGAACAGGGCGATGGCGATCACGACTCCGGCGGCGAACCACAACGCGGCCACCGCCTGGAGCAGGGGATCGATCGGGTTCACGATCGCGCCGTGGCCGGTCGAGGTCAGGACCAGCGGGGCGAGCGAGATCACGAGCAGTGCCGTGGCGATCAGGTAGCTGCCCTGGACCAGCGCGCGTCGCCCACCGCGGGCACTGCGGTCGGGGAACAGTGCGAAGAAATGAACGAACCAGGCGGGCAGGAAGACGGTGACGCCGGTCAGCACCGCTTCGTGAATGAGGTGCGCGGCGCGCCCGGTCGCGTGGGGCAGGGGCGCCAGCAGGAACGCGAACCCCAGACACAGGAGGAAGAAGGCGCGCGTCAGAGGGTCGCGACGTTCACTCCACACCCAGCCGCCGAGCAAGACGAACCCCGACGCCACCAGCAGCAACGCGCCGATCAGACGTCGATCGCCGTCCGGCAGCCGATCGGGCACCAGCCACGCCGTCCGCGACTCGCCCTGACGATCGATCTCGAGCGTCAGCGGTCGTCCGATCGTGGCGTCCGCCAGGGGGCGGGCCGCCGTTCCCGCCTGGGGCGAAGCCGACGCCCGGACGCGGTCGCCCGCCCGGATCCCCGCACGGTCGGCCGGGCTGCCCGGGTCGACGGCGACCACGGCCGGCCCGCGCAGTACGGCCCCGACATAGGGGTGCTGGGACAGCCCCAGGGCGCTCGCGACCAGAAAAGCGGCCAGGGGCAGCAACAGCCAGGAAAGCAGTGAGGTGGTGCGGTACATGGCCCCCCGGTCCGGGTTGGTCCCCCGGCGCAGGCTAGCCGACGACCCCCTGGAGTCAAGGTCTTTGAAGGCCGTCTAAGTTCCGGGTATTGTCCACTTAAGCCGTTTGAAACCAGGGCCGATACGACTCGTGTCCCGGATTCAATGTCCGGGTGCCGAGCGGAGGATGGGCGACGATGCTGGTCCTAACACGGAAGTTAGGCGAGAACATCAGGATTGGTGATTCTGTGAAGATCACCGTCCTCGAAGTCCGTTCGGGCCAGGTAAAGCTTGGCATCGAAGCGCCGCCTGAGGTCAAGGTCCATCGCGAAGAGATCTATGCGCGGATCCAAGAAGAAAACCGTCGCCAGCAGGGACCGCCGAGTGAAGACCCGCGTCCGAAGAGTGGCGAGTCGACCTGAAGCGGTCGAGGCCGCGATTCGGTGGTCCAAGGTGGCTGTCGCCCAAACCCGTATCGCCGAAAGGCACTACGATCGGGAAGAGGTTCGCGATTTGCTGGTCGCGGCGGTGATCGAAGAACTCAAGCACAACTGAAGTCCTCGTAGCATCCAGGCGCGCGTCGCGTCGAGCGACGGGCGTCTTTCGTTTTCCCGCCGGGCTCTGCGATACTTCGCCACTTCCCGAGGAGGCCTGATGGCGCCTGCGAGCGTTGCGGCGAGTCGATCCCGAACCGGCTTCCCCTTCGAGTCGGCGCTCCGCATCCTCATGCGCACCTCGGAGGCGGGGGTCCTGGTCCTCGATCCCCGCGGCCGCGTCCGATCCGTCAACGACGCGGCCCAGCACCTGCTGGGGCTGCGCCCGCGCCAAGCGCTCGGCGAGCCCGGGTCGAGCTTCGTGCGCACCGTCGTGCCCGGCGACGATCCGGTGCGGGAGGCGCGGGCCGCCGCGCGCACCGAGCGTGAGACCGTTCTGCTCCGCCCCGATGGCGCGGGGACGCCGGTCCTGATCCGGAGCCGAAGGATCGGCCGGCCGCCCTGGGTGTTGCTTCTGCTCCGCGACCTGACCCAGCAGCGCCGCATGCAGCAGGAGCTGCGCCGGCACGAGCGCCTGGCGACCCTCGGACAGCTGTCGGCCGGGGTCGCGCACGAGATCCGCAATCCGCTCGCCGGCATCGGCACCAGCGCCCAGGTGCTGCTGCGACGCTTCGAGCCGCGCGACGAACGCGCGCGCTTCGTCCGGGTGATCCTCGACGAGGTGGCGCGGCTCGACCGACATCGTGACCAGCCTGCTCCAGTACGCGCGCCCGCGCACGCCCGAGCTGGCACCCGCATGAGCTCGGCCAGCTGCCTCGAGCGGGTGCGCGAGCTGACCGCCGAGACCGTCGCCGACGCCGGGATCGCGGTCGAGGTCGACGCGCCCCGCGCGCTTCCGGCCGTGCACGTCGATCGCGATCTCGTGACCCAGGTGCTGCTCAACGTGACCGCTCAATGCGATCCAGGCGATGCCCGAGGGGGGAACCCTGCGCTACGAGGTGCGCCGCGCGCGGCGACGCCGCCCGAACCGCGGGCCGGGCCGGCGGGCTTCGGACGCCGTGCGAGGCGCGCGCGCCGGGGATCCCGGATGGATCGAATACCAGCAGATGCGCGTGATCGACACCGGAGTCGGGATTCCGCGCGGCGCTGCCGATCCAAGCTGTTCGACCCGTTCTTCTCGACCAAGCCCGCACGCGGCACCGGCCTCGGGCTTGCGATCTCTCAGACCATCATGCAGGAGCACGGCGGCACGATCGAGATCGCGAGCCGCGAAGGTCGCGGCACCACCGTGCTGCTCAACTTCCCCGTGGAGAAACGTCATGGCGAAAGACGCGATTCCCGCAGCGACCGAGGCCGCGCACACACTCCTCGTCGTTGACGACGAGCGCTCGCTGCGATTCAGCATCGGCGAGTGGGCGCGCGACCTCGGGTTCACCCCGCTCGAGGCGACCGGGCGGCGCGAGGCGCTGGCGCAGGTGCGCGAGCGATCGGTCGACGTGGTGCTGCTCGACCTGAAGCTCGGGGACGAGGACGGCATGCAGGTCCTGCGCGCGCTGCGCGAGGAGGACCCGACGCTGCCGGTGATCATGCTCACCGGGCACGGCACCGTCGAGCACGCGGTGCGAGGCGACCCGGCTCGGCGCCTACGACTTCATGCTCAAGCCGCCCGACCTCGACCAGCTCGGGGCGGTGGTCACCACCGCCCTCGAGCACGCGCGGCTCCAGCGCGAGGTCGAGCACTGGCGCGCCGGTGGCGGCGGCACGCTGATCGGCGAGAGCGCCGCGCTCAAGCGACGTGCTCCAGCGGCTCGAGCGCGCGGCGCGCAGCGAAACCGCGACCGTGCTGATCCAGGGCGAGACCGGCGTCGGCAAGGAGCTCATGGCGCGCTACCTCCACGATCGCAGTGCGCGCGCGGCCGGACCGTTCATCGACCTCAACTGCAGCGCGATCCCCGAGCAGCTGCTCGAGAGCGAGCTCTACGGCCACGAGAAGGGCGCGTTCACCGACGCCAAGCGCTTCCGCAAGGGGCTGTTCGAGCTGGCCGACCGCGGCACGCTGTTCCTCGACGAGATCGGGGAGATGGCGCCGCAGCTCCAGGCCAAGCTGCTGCGCGTGCTCGAGAATCGCGGACGTTCCGCCGCGTCGGCGGCAGCGTCGACATCACGCGTCGACGTGCGGGTGGTGGCGGCCACCCATCGCGACCTCCGGAAGCTGGTCGACGAGGGCCGGTTCCGCGAGGACCTCTACTTCCGGCTCAACGTGGTGCCGATCGAGATGCCGCCGCTGCGCGAGCGAGCCGGAGACGTGGCCGAGCTGGTCCGAGCACTTCATCGCGCGCTTCTGCGGCGAGCTCGGACGGCCGCCGGCGCGCCTCGCCCCCGGTGCCCTCGCCGCCCTGTCTGAATACGCGTGGCCCGGCAACGTGCGCGAGCTCAAGAACGTGATCGAGCGCGTCGTGCTGCTCGAGCTGGCAGGGCCGACGACGAGATCCGCCTCGAGCACCTGCCGGCCGAGATCACCGGCCGGAAGCGTCCCGGCCCATCCGCGTCGCGCGGCGAGGTATTCCCCGAGGGTCGGTCCGGCCGCTGGCCGAGATCGAGCAGCATGGCGATCGAGCACGCGCTCGAGGTCTGTGGCGGCAACAAGACCCGGGCCGCCGGGCTGCTCGGCATCTCCCGACAGACCCTGCGCACCAAGCTCAAGGAGTTCGCGCTGGACGAGGGGGCGGACGAGTCCGGCGACGACGAAACCTAGCCGCGCAGTTCGCATCCCGGGCGACCAGTAATCATTCGTCGCCGGACCCGGACGCAACGAGGTTGGGCGGGCGGATTGCACCCGACCGGATCGATTGTGCATTGCCGAGACCCCTCGCGGGACCCATCGCACGGGCCTCGAACCAGGTCTCACCGCCGACCGTAACTTCCGCCCGTCCAAAGCTATGACCCGGCCCGCCAGCCACCTACGCGGCCACTCGTGGGCGGCGACCGTGGGTCATACGGCCACGACTTCGCACGTGCGCACGGTCTGGCACGCAGACTGCAACCTCGGGCTCCGTCCTCCCACCCCAGGAGCCCGACCCGATGCCGCACATTCTGATCGTCGACGATGAACCGACCGTTTCATGGGCCCTCTCCGAAGGGCTCAACGACGACGGGTTCACCATCGACGTCTTCCGCAGCGCCGAGGATGCATGGTCCTGGCTCGAGGACCACGACAGCGATCTGGTGATCGCCGACCTCAGGCTGCCCGGAATGAGCGGCGTCGAGCTGGCGCGCAAGCTGCAGCGCGGCGACCGGCGGCAGCCGGTGATTCTGCTCACCGCCGATCCGACTCCCGGAACGCCGGCCGAGCTGGCGCGGGTCGGGATCGTCGAGTGCTTCACCAAACCGTTCCGAATCGAGCAGCTGCGCCAGTCCGCGTACCGGGCAATCGGCCAGAACCGCGCCGACGAGATGCGTTCTCGTCCCCGGAGAGCGGCGTGAAGCGCCCGCGACTGCGTGTGATCCAGGGCGGCCGCGCCGCGACCGGCCCGAGTCCGGTAGCCGAGACTCTGGAGCACTACACCGCCGACGAGCGCACGATGCTGGCGTTGGTGCTGATCGAGCGCCTGACCCAGGCCGAGGCGGCGGTGGCGATGGGGATGTCGGTCCGTCGCTTCGAGCGCTCCTACCAGGCCTTGATCGCCAGGCTGAAGTTGGCCGCGCGCCCGCGCGCTCAGGTTGCGCCGCGCGTCTCGCTGCGTTTGCGGAAGGCGTCGTGACGCGTCCTGCGCTGACCCCGTGCGCCGAGCTGTCGCGCGTCATTCCCGCCACCGCCGGCGAGCGCGGCTACGCGATCCAGGCGGCGGTCGAGACCCTGCGACACGAAGAGCGGCGCCTCGCGCGGATCGGCCTCGAGTGGCCGCTCGCGTCGTGCCGCGAGCAGCGTCGGTACTGGGAGTTCGTCGGCGCTCTGCACACGATGGCCGAGCACGAGGGCGACACCCGGTGGGGCCGATGAAGCGCCACCGCGGCCGCAACACTGCGAACGCCGGATCCGACGCCCTGCGGGTCGTGCTCGGCGCCGAGGGCGCCACCGAGAGCGAACCGGCCCTGCATCCGGCCAGCTGGCGGCGCCCACGTGTGCCGACCATCGCGTTCGCGAGCGGCAAGGGCGGCGTCGGCAAGAGCCACCTGGCCGCCAATCTCGCGGTGGCGCTCGGTCAGCAGGGAGCGCGCGTCCTGCTGGTCGACGCCGATTTCGCGCAAGCCAACCTGGACCTGCTGCTCGGCGTCCACCCGCGCTACGACCTGCAGCACGTGCTGAACGGCGAGCGCAGCATCGAGGAGATCGTGCTGCCGGCCGGGCGCGGCGTGACGCTGGTGCCCGCGGCTTCGGGTGCTCCCGAGCTGGCCGAGCTCGACGACTTCCGGCGCGAGGTGGTGCTGCGGGCCCTGGGCGCGCTGGCCGGCGACGCCGACCTCGTGCTCCTCGACCTCGCGTCCGGCGTCGTCGGACGGTGGTCTCGTTGTGCCTGGCGGCCGACGACGTGGTGGTCGTGACCACCCCCGAGATGCCCGCGTTCTCGGACGCCTACGCGTTGATCAAGCTGCTCCACCAGCAGGGACTCAAGCGGTCGCCGCACCTGGTGGTCAGCATGGCCTCGGCGCCGGACGAGGCCGACGAGACCGCGCACCGCATCCGACTCGTCGCGCGCCGCTTCCTGCAGCTCGACGTTCCGTTCCTGGGCTCCGTGCCGTACGACCCGTGCGTCCCGCGGGCCGTGCGCCGCCAGGAGCCCGTGCTCACGGCGTTTCCCCGGTCTCCGGCCGCGATCGCCTACCGGCGATGGCGGCGTTGCTGTGGGGGACACCCGAGCCTGAGCCCTCGATTCAGGAACCGGTGGAATCCCGCCGGCTCCTGGCCTAGCAGGGAGGCACGATGCCACGCCCCGTCCCCGTCAGCTCCACCACCCGGTCCCGTGCCCCCATTCGAGTCGTGCGCAAGCCGGCCAATCGCAGCGCGCCGGCGTCGGTGCCCGTGACCTATTCCAAGGACGAGCTGCTGAGCCGGTTCGCGCCGCTGGTCCGGCACGTGGTCGAGCGCGTCGCGGCGACGCTGCCCAAGAACGTGGATCACGAGGATCTCTACTCGGCCGGCGTGCTCGGACTGCTCGACGCCCACGCGAAGTTCGACACCGGCAAGGGCGTCAAGTTCGAGACCTACGCGGTGTGGCGGATCAAGGGCGCCGTGCTCGACCAGCTGCGCGCGCTCGACTGGGTGTCGCGCTCCATGCGTCGCAAGGCGCGCAACCTCGACGGCGTAACCCGCAAGCTCGATCAGAAGCTGGGACGCGCAGCCTCCGAGGTGGAAGTCGCCCGAGAACTGAAGATGACGCGCACCGACTTCTACCGGCTGCTCGACCACGTCCGCGGCGCGGTGCTGGTGTCGCTCGACGAGAGCCGCCCCGGCGACGACCAGGAGCCGTCGACCCTCGGCGACCATCTCGCCGATCCGCACGCGGTCGACGTCGAGGCGCGGCTCGAGGAAGAGCAGGGTCGCCGGGTCATGTTGCGCACCCTCGACCAGCTGCCCGAGCAGGAGCGGCTGGTGGTCGCGCTCTACTACTACGAGCACATGACGCTGAACGAGATCGGACGGGCACTCGGGATCTCGGAGTCGCGCGTGTCGCAGGTGCACAGCCGGGCGATGGCGCGGCTGCGACTGCGGCTGCAGAAGGCGTTGAACAGCAACGGCGCGTGGAGCGGAAGTCGCGGGTCGGAGTCCCCGGCGCCGATGCCGGCGATTCCGCCTGGGCGGCGACCTCGGCGATCAGCATCCACAGCGAAGTCTTGAACGCATTGGCAGGCTTGCGGGGGCAGATCCGCTTGCTGTTGGCCGATTCGGCGGCGAGCGACCCTGCGTTTCGCACACGCTTGGAGGTGGTGCTGGGTGAGACGCAACGGATCGAAAACGCAATGGCGCGTCTTCGCGTCGTCGAAGCGCGGCTCCACGCCGACGGTTCCGAGTCGCGCGCGGCGTAGCCGGGCGTCGTTGGCCGCAGCACCGCCCACCGGCGGCGACGGGCTCGCGACGCGCAGGAGCGACGCCGGAACGCCCGATACCGCGGTCGACCGCCGGCGCGCGTCCCAGTTCCTGTGGTCGGCGTGCGAGGCGATGCTCTCGCCCGCGGCCGAGCCGCGATCGCTGCAGCGGGCGCTGATGTCGCTGATTCGCGCATTCGACTGCGACGGCGTCGCCCTGCACGCGATCGGGCCCTCGGGTGCGATCGAACCCTGGTGCGCGCGCGGCGCCTGGCGCACGGCCGCCGGGGATCTGCGCGGCTGCTTGAGCGTGCCGCTGATGCGGGGGACGGAGCGCGTTGGAACGCTCGACCTGATCGCGCGTCCGGGCCGTGCCTGGCAGCCTTCGCAGCTGACCCTGATTCGCACCGCCGCGGGAGCCCTCGGCGCCGCCCTCGGCGCCCGGCTCGAGCTCTTGCGGCTGCGCACCATGCCCGGACGCGATTCGCTCACCGGGCTGCCCGACGCCGGGGCGTTCCATGCGCGACTCCAGGAGGAGCTGGCGCGCGCGCGCCGCCACGGCCTGCCGGTGTCCGTTCTGGTGATCGACCTCGATCACTTCGCCGCGATCAACGAACGGTATGGGCGCAAGGCGGGAGACACTGTGCTCGCCGAAGTCGCGCTGGTGCTGAAGCTCGCGCTGCGCGAGACCGACATCGTCGCGCGACTCGGGGGCGACGACTTCGCGATCGTGTTGCCCGAGACCGACCGCGAATCGGCGGTGCGCTGTGCCGACCGCGTGCAGCGCGCCATCGAGAAGCATCGGTTCCCTCGTGCGGGCCGGATCAGCGCCTGCGCGGGGGTGGCCGCGAGCCCTGGCGACGGCACCGAGCCGCTCGACCTGTTGAGCGCCGCGGAACGCGCGGTCGGGCTCGCGAAGAAGGGCGGCCGCCGGCGCGTGGTCGCGGCCGCGCCCTCGGCGCTCCACTGACGGTACGCGCGATGGCCCAGGCTTCCGAGACAGGGTCGGCCCGCATCCTGGTGGTCGACGACGAGGTCGAAGTCGCGGCGGTCCTCGAGGAGCTGCTGGCCGGGCTCGGTCACCGCGTCACCGTCGCCTACAACGGGCGCGACGCCGTGCGCCTCCTGCCCGAACTGCGTCCCGACATCATCCTCACCGACATCAACCTGCCGGGCATGTCGGGCCTCGAGGTCATGCGGGTGGCCAAGGATCTGGACACGAAGTCGGCGGTCATCGTGGTCACCGGCCACGCGTCGGCCGCGACCGCCATCGACGCGCTGCGCCAGGGCGCCTTCGACTACATCACCAAGCCGTTCGAGCTCGACGAGGTGGAGCAGATCGTCGAACGCGGCATCGCCAACCGGCGGCTCGAGGAGATGAACCGGCGGCTGGTTGAGGAGCTGCGCGAGAAGAACGAGATCCTCGAGCGGCACGAGCACGAGCTCAAGGAGCGCGTCCGTCGGGCGACCACGCAGCTGCAGCGCTGTACGACCTGGGTCGGGAGATCGGCTACAACCTCGAGCTGGCGCCGCGCCTGTCGATGATCTGCGCGCGCAGCGCCGAGCTGAGCGGCGCGCAGGCGGCCGTCGTCTACCTGGCGCACGATGAGTCGGGGGAGTCCCGCGCGGCCGCGTGGCACGGCGTCGGCGGGCTCGAGCCCGACCGCACGACGCTGCCCGTGGTGATGCCGGACAGCGTCCTGGCTCCGGCGCTCACCGACCACCGAACCGTCCGAATCGCGGCCGAGGCGGGCGTCGACCACGAAGCGCCGGGTTGCCCGGGCTGCGGTATCGCTCGCTGCTCGCCGTGCCGATGATCGCCGAGGGGCGGGTGCTCGGCGTGCTGGCGGTGTTCAACCGCGAGACCGGCTTCACCAACGACGACCAGCACTTCCTCGCGCTGTTCGCGGCCCAGACCGCGGTCAGCGTCCGCAACTCCCAGCTCTACGAGCACACCAAGAGCCTGGACCGCCTGAAGTCCGAGTTCGTCGCGGTGGTGTCGCACGAAATCCGCACCCCGCTGACCTCGGTCAAGGGCGCGGTCGAGCTGCTGGCGGACGAGCGCTTCTTCCCGCAGACCGAGCAGCAGCACAAGCTGCTGACCATCGCGCACGCGAACACCGAGCGCCTGCTGCTGCTGATCTCCGACATTCTCGACTTCTCCAAGCTCGAGTCGGCGTCCCTGCGCTTGAACCTCGAGCGCCAGCGCCTCGAGCCGGTGCTGTCGCAGGCGGCCGAGTCCATGGCGACCCTGCTCGAGGAGAAGTCGCTGACGCTGGACCTGCACGTCGAATCATCGCTGCCCGACGTGGTCATCGACTCCGACCGCATCGGCCAGGTGCTGACCAACCTGCTCTCGAACGCCATCAAGTTCTCGCCCGCTCACGGCCGCATCGAGGTCCGGGTCGTGCCTGCGGAGACCTCGGTGCACGTGTCCGTCCGCGACCACGGCGAGGGCATCGCCGCGCAGGATCTCGGCAAACTGTTCCGCAAGTTCTCGCAGATCGACTCATCGCTCACCCGGCAGGCCGGAGGCACGGGACTCGGCCTGGTCATCTGCAAGGGAATCGTCGAGCAGCACGGCGGTACCATCTGGGTCGAGAGCACGCCGGGCCAGGGCAGCACGTTCTTCTTCGCGTTGCCGCCGGCCGAGGGCGTTCCGGTCACACCTACGGCCGGCTGAGCGGCCAACGACGCGCCGCCCCCGACGTTGCCAGCGCGCGACGTCGCGGCTAACGTGCCCGGGTTCGACGACGACAGGGAGGGAACGTGCGCATTCTGGTCACCGGTGGCGCCGGGTTCATCGGATCGAACGTCGTGGACGGCTTCGTCGCGGCCGGCCACGACGTCGCCGTGCTCGACAATTTGTCGAGCGGCCGCCGGGAATTCGTGCACTCGCGCGCGACCTTCTACCAGGCCGACCTGGCGGAGCCGACCGCGGTCGACCGATGCCTGGCCGAGTTTCGGCCGGCCATCGTCTCGCACCACGCGGCGCAGATCGACGTGCGTCACTCGGTGGTCGACCCGGCCGCGGACGCCCGGATCAACATCCTCGGCTCGCTCGGCCTGTTCGACGCCTGCGTGCGCCATGGCGTCCGCAAGCTGATCTACGCCTCGACCGGCGGAGCGCTTTACGGCGAGGGCCGCTTCCTGCCGGCGACCGAGGAGCATCCGGTCAACCCGGAGTCGCCCTACGGCGTCAGCAAGCACACCGTCGAGCACTACCTCTACGTGTGGAAGCTGCTCCACGGGCTCGACTACACGGTGTTGCGCTACCCGAACGTCTACGGGCCGCGCCAGAATCCTCACGGTGAGGCCGGAGTCAACGCCATCTTCATCGGCCTGATGCTCGCGGGAGAGCGGCCGCACATTTACGGCACCGGCGATCAGGTGCGCGACTACCTCTACGTCGGCGACGTGGTGGCGGCCAACCTGCTGTCGCTGGATCGCGCGAATGGCGAAGTGCTCAATCTGGGCACCGGCGTCGGCACTTCGGTTCTGGACATCGTGCGCGAGGTCAACGCCGCGCTCGGCACGTCGCTGCAGCCGATCCACGAACCGGCCCGCGCCGGGGAGGTGCAGCGCATCTATCTGGACGCGACCCGAGCCCGCGACGTGCTCGGCTGGACGGCGACTGTCGGATTCTCCGAGGGGCTACGGCGCACCATCGATTGGGCGCGCGCCGTCGAGCCCGCCCGCGGAACTAGCGGCTGAGGCGCAGCTCGACGGTTCCGACCGGCGTCTCCTCGCTCGCTCCATCGACGTGCCCCGGCTGATCGATCCAGCGATAGCCGGCGGTGGCCCGGACATCGACGCCGCTCGCCGGCCACCAACGCAGGCCCACCTGGAACTCGCGCGTGCTCTCGACCACACCCGAAAGCGCCGACGAGTTGGGCCGCGGCGAGCCCGGGATGAACGGCTCGTCGAGATCGTTCTCGCCCTTGTCGAAGTGGATCGCGAGCGCGAACAGCTGCCAATCGGGGTTGGGATCCCACGCAGCGCGCACTCGCAGGCGCCGGGAGTCGGGGGCGAAGGGGTAGCCGATCGATTGATCCTGGACGACGTAGTCGCGACCGAAGTAAGAGGTGTAGACGAACTGCGTGACTCGGGTGTACTCGCCGCCCCAGCTCATCCGCCCGCCACTCAAGGCCGCGACCCCCTCGTAGCCGAGCTGGAAGGCGTACTTGTTCGGGTTGATCGTACTCTCGGCCTGGATGTCGTCGAGCAGGACTTCGCCGTAGACGCGCGTTCCGGGAGCAATCCGCCAGCTGGCGTCGAACGCGGTCAGGATGTTGTTGCGGTGGGCGCCGAGCGAGTCGGGCTCGTTCTGCAGCAGCAGTCGCTGGACCAGCACGTAGGGAATCGCGCCCAGGGCATAGAGCGGTTCCCAGCCGGGCGACTGGTAGCGCGCAGCCTCGGTGACCCCGATCCGCAGCGACGACAGCGGCTGCCACTCGATGCGGTGCGCCGCGAGTTGTTCGCCGGCCGCCTGCTCGAGGGTGGCCGAGAGCGCGATCAAGTCCAGCCGCAGCGACGACAAGTGCGCGCGCATCGCCAGCCCGACCATCGAGGGGGAGGTCTTCGAGATCACGAGCGAGCCCTCCTCGCCCGGGCCCCAATGCCAGCGGCTCTGCCCGAATTGCATGGCCCATCTCTGCCGGTCGGCGGTGTACGCGATGTAGGTCTCGTCCGTGAGCGCGATGACGTCGGTGCTGCTGACGATTGGATCCGAGAACGTCCGCGCGCTGTCGATGCGGCCGACGATCAGCCGGGTGTACGCGAGCCAGCCGTCGAGTCCGAGAGCGATGCGCGATTCCCAGCCCGAACGGGAGACCAGGTCGGTGTCGGTTTCGTCCCAGTCCATGCGACCGCTGATGCCAGTCGAGACCTCGAAACGCTGATTGTCGTCGACTCGCTGGTAGAGTCGTGGCGTCGAACGGTAGGCGGGGTGCGGCGTGAACCACGGCGCCGCGTCGCGCCCGAGCGAGCGCTCGAGGCGCGCCAGGGTGATGCCGTAGGTTGAAGACAGACTCGAAGGCGGGAGAGTATCCCCCTGGAGTTCAACTCGTTGCAGGGGCTGGGTGTTCAGCCGTGGAAGCAGGAATCGTCCCCCCGCCGGGCCCGGATCGAGCACATCCAGAATCCGCAGTTCCTGGAGGATCGGATCGTCGACCGACAAGTACTCGGTGGGGGCCGAAACGGCCGGGGTCGATCCGACCGCGATCAACGCCGGCCAGGCGGCAGCCAGCAACACGACCATCCTTCGGCGGCGCCAAGGCATCGAGGCAATCTACCAGCGCGGCCGTGTCCTCGGCCAATCCGTTGCCGCCCGCAGTTGAAGTGACACTCGAAGGCTGGAAGACCAACGTTCGGCCTCACGCAGCGTTTGAGAGGCCTTGGCGGGCGTGCTAGCTTCGCCCGCCTTCCCACCCTCGTGGAACCGGGACCGAGCCGCTAGCTAGCCGCACTCCATCCTTCCCGGTGGACGGACGATTCCGGAGGAACTCATGCGTCCCGGCAATCCCGAGGCGCTGCAACAGCCCTACGATCCGGGCCGCGTCGAATCCCAGCTGGTACGCCCATTGGGAGGAGCAGGGTGTGTTCAAGCCCCGCTCCGGAACCGGGAAGACGCCGTTCGTGGTCACGATCCCGCCGCCCAACGTGACCGGCTCGCTCACCATGGGCCACCTGCTCGGCGAGTCGATCCGCGACCTCATCATCCGCTGGCAGCGCATGGAAGGTCGCGAGACGCTCTACGTGCCCGGCACCGACCACGCCGGCATCGCGACCCAGAACGTGGTCGAGAAGAAGCTCAGCGCCGAGGGCCGAAGCGCGCCAGGATCTCGGACGCGAGGGGTTCGTCCAGCGAAGTCTGGGAGTGGAAGGAAGCAGTACGGCGGCCTGATCCTCCGGCAGCATGCGCCGGCTCGGCACCTCGCCCGACTGGAGCGCGCGAGCGCTTCACGCTCGACGCCGGCCTACTCGCGCGCGGTGCTGCACGTGTTCAAGACGCCTGCTACGAGAAGGGCCTGATCTACCGCGGCCGCTACATCGTCAACTGGTGCCCGCGCTGCCGCACCGCGCTGTCCGACGAAGAGGTCGACCACGTCGAGACCCGAGGGCAGCTCTGGTACATCGCGCTACCCGATCGAGGGCGAGCGAGAAGCTCGATGACCGTGGCGACCACGCGTCCCGAGACCATGCTGGGCGACACCGGCGGTGGCGGTGAATCCCAAGGACCGCGCTACGCGCAAGCTGATCGGCAAGACGCGCGGTCCTGCCGCTGGTGCGCCGCGAGATCCCGATCGTGGCCGACGACATGGTCGATCCCAAGTTCGGCACCGGTGCGGTGAAGATCACGCCGGCGCACGACGCCAACGACTTCCAGACCGGCGCAGCGCCACGGCCTGCCGCCGACTGGTGGTGATGGACGAGCGCGGCGTGATGAACGAGAACGCCGGCGACTTCCGCGGCCTCGATCGCTTCGAGGCGCGCAAGCGCATCGTCGAGGCGCTCGAGGACGCCGGCTACCTCGAGAAGGTCGAGCCGCACACGCCACTCGATCGGGCACTGCTCGCGCTGCGACACGGTGATCGAGCCGTACCTGTCGCACGCAGTGGTTCGTGAAGATGGAGCCGCTCGCGCGCGCCGGCGCTCGAGGCCGCGAAGAAGCGGCCAGGTCAAGTTCTTCCCGACGCGCTGGAAGAAGGTCTACCTCCACTGGCTCGAGAACATCCGCGACTGGTGCATCTCGCGCCAGCTCTGGTGGGGGCATCGCATTCCGGTGTGGTATCGCGGCGAGGAGATGGTGGTGTCGGTCGAAGCGCCCGGCGGGCGAGGGCTGGACGCCAGGACGAGGACGTGCTCGACACCTGGTTCAGCTCGTGGCTGTGGCCGTTCGCGACGCTCGGCTGGCCCGAGGAGACCGAGGACCTCAAGCGCTTCTACCCGAACAGCCTGATGGTCACCGGCAGCGACATCATCTTCTTCTGGGTCGCGCGCATGATCATGGCCGGCATCGAGTTCACGGGCGAGGTGCCGTTCCCGCACGTGCTACTTCACCAGCATCGTGCGCGACGCGCAGGGCCGGAAGATGTCGAAGTCGCTCGGCAACTCGCCCGACCCGCTCGACGATGATGGATCGCTACGGCGCCGACGCCGTGCGCTTCACCATGATCTACCTGACGCCCGACCGGCCAGGATCTGCTGTTCGACGAGAAGCGGCTCGAGACCGGCAAGTTCTTCGCCAACAAGATCTGGAACGCCGCGCGTCTGGTGCGCATGCGGCTCGGCGACGAGGACCTCGGCGAGCGTCAAGGAGAGCCACGCTCGAGCTGACGCTCGCCGACCGCTGGATCCTGTCGCGCTACGCGAACGCCGTGAAGGACGTGACGCGCAACCTCAAGACCTACCGGCTTCAACGAGGCCGCGAACGCGATCTACCACTTCGCCTGGAACGACTACTGCGACTGGTACCTCGAGATGGCCAAGCCGCGCTGGGCGCTGGCCGAGCGCCCGAGCTGACACCGCAGGAGCGGGTCGACCTGCGCACCGCGCGCTGGGTGGCGTGGAAGGTGCTCGACGGCATCCTGCGCCTGCTCCATCCGTTCATGCCGTTCGTGACCGAGGAGATCTGGCAGGCGATGCCGCACGACGGCGAAGTCGCTGGCGCTCGCGTCGTGGCCGCGCGCCAAGCGCGCCTGGTTCGACGCCGAGGCCGAGCGCCAGATCGGCTTCCTGCAGGAGATGGTGATCGCGGTGCGCAACCTGCGCGACCGAGGCCGGCGTGCCGCCCGGCAGCCGCGTGCCGGTGGTGGTGCGCGGCACGCCGAGCTCAGCTCGACCTGGTCGAGAAGCTCGCGCGGTCAGATCCAGCCGCTGGCGCGCATCGAAGCGCTGACGTGTCGCGCGACGGCAGCGCGGCCCCAGGTCGCGGCGTCGGCGGTGGTCGCAGGGCGCCGAGGTGTTCCTGCCGCTCGAGGGCCTGATCGACGTCGACGAGGAGCGCGAGCCGCCTGGTGCGCGAGGCCGACAAGCTGCTCGACGACCTCGAGGGCGTGAAGCGCAAGCTGCGCAACCAGGACTTCCTGCGCAAGGCGCGCCCCGAGATCGTCGAGCGCGAGCGCCAGCGCCTGGCGCAGCTCGAAGAAACGCTCGACAAGCTCAAGCGCGCGCAGGACAGCCTGAAGGCGACGCCGGCGTAGCACGTCGGACTGCGGCGTCGGTTCGGGTCTTGGGCCGCCGACCGAAGCAGGTCAACGCCACTCTCACGCGCTCCTCGAGCGGGGCGTCCGGGATGCTCTCGGCTAGCGCCGCGGCTCGGCGTGAGTCGTCGGCGCGGCAGCCAAGCGCCCGTAGCCAGGGGACGACTTCCTCGGCCGCGGAACGCGCCCGAGCCTGCCTCGCAGCTTCGGCCTGCTGCGCCTCACGGACTCGCTTCGCCTCACGATCCTGTCTCGCATGCTGGGTCGCGCTCCAGGCCGCTTTGCGCTTTTCGTGCATGTACCCGTCGCCGAACGTGCGCTCGGCCTCGAACTGGTTGTGCGCCCGGCAACGCAGCCGCAGGTTTGCTACGGTCGACTCACCGCTTCGGGCCACCGGGACGATGTGGTCGAATTCCAAGTGCTCGCGCGTCCCGCAACGATGGCCGTTGCTGCCGATGAACGAGCACTGACCGCCGTCGCGTTCCCAGACCGCGCGCTTCACTCGCTTCGGAATGTGCCGCGGGTTGGTTGACGGGCTATGCAAGCGGGTTCGCGGCGACCCAGGCCGGAGCTTTCGCTTTTCGGCTCTTTGGATCATTTCAGCCATCGCGCGTTCCACCACGAGTGCGTCGTCTCCGGACGGTAGCTCGTGGCCCAGCAACTCCTTCGCATAGCGAATCTTGTCGTGGGTCTCCGGAAGCAGATTGAGAGGGATCCGCCGGGGCGACAGGTTCTTGGTTGTAGAGGTCGCAACTTGCCGCGCGGCAAGTTGGTCCTGGGTCGAGGCAGGCTCTGCCTGTGACGTCGGCGGGTCGCCACCCACCACCCCGGTCTCGACTTCGACTTGCCGCGCGGCAAGTTGCGTCTCGCCGGTGGCGGGCTGAGAGACCGTCAGCAGGTCCGGTTCCGGAAAGGACTCCGTCAGCAGTCGCTGGATTTCGGAGCAGGACTTGTGGGTGACCGCCTCGAGCAGCTGGCCGGCGTTCTCGGACGTGAGATGAGGGACGACCATCCGAGCCCCGGTCAGGTGCAGCCTGCCCTCGGCCAGCATCTCGAGCAGGACGGGAAACTCATCGATCTCCCGTGCCACCTGAATCCGCTTGAAGGCGGCGTCCTCGGACAGCCCGAGCGCCTCGATGCAATAGGCCTTCATCGACGAGTAGCCGGCGGGCAGGTAGAGCCGGCGCCGATCGACCTCGGCGATGACGGCAATGGTCTGGGCAGTGTTCTCGCGACTCTCGTCGATCAATTCGGCCAGGAGGCGGAGCAGCCGCGTGTCGTCGAGGTGATCGAACCGGTACGCGCGCATCGGAAATCACTTTCTTCGGGGGCGCGCATTTGAATTGCCTGATCGATGATCAGGCGGACGCGAGGGCGAGGTATTCCTATCACGCCACTTTGCGACGCTCACGCTTGCGCGAGGAGTGCGAAACGCGATGCGCTTCGCGATCGCAAGTGTGATCGGAGGTGAACGCGTCTGTACGCCCGACGGTTTCGCTCCAGCGCGAATCCATGACCACTCGGCGAAGCGTCGTCGGCAAGCCTCGAAAACGCGTCAAGTCAAATTATTGTCAGCGCCGCAACGCCGGACGCGCGGCCCAGGACGCGTCACCCGAAATCGCTACCGAATCACGACGAACCGTCCCCGCTGTGTCCCCTCGCCGGACTCGACCGTGAACAAATAGATCCCGCTGACGATGTCCTGGCCATTGCGGGTGATCAGGTTCCAGCGCGCCTGTCCGTCGTTGGCGTAGTCCTGCTGCCGGTTGTAACCCGGTACCGAGGTGCCGTCCGGGGACAGGAGCGCCGGCCGCACCGATTCGTTCACCGCGTCGTCTGAGTGCAATTCCTCGACCAGATCTCCCGACACCGTGTAGATCCGAATCGTCCAGCGCCCGGCCGGCAGCCCCATGAAGTCGATGTGTGTTCCGGTCGGGTCCGACGCGTTCGGCGTCATGTCCCACGACGATGGCCGATCCGAGATGTTCGCGTAGCCGCGATACGGGTTCGGGACCACCCACACCGCCTGGCCGGTCTTGACCGAGGCTTCCGGCACCACCCCTTCGGCCTCGACCGCGGAACGACGGCCGCCCAGTTCGGTCGTCCGGCCCAGCTCGGTGGTCGAGTCGAACGCGGTGACCGAGTAGAAATACATGAAGCCGTTCTTGACCTCGCGATCGACGTACCGGTAGTAGCCGATCGGGTACTGCGTCACGGTTTCCTGGTTTGAAACGGTGAGACACGGCGAGCGGTGGACGATGCAGCCTCTGACCGTGATGCAGTTGCCGAGCGTGTCCTGATCGCAGGGCAGACTGCGATCCGGCGGGATGACCTGGCCGTTCTGTCGATTCCACAGATCCCCGCGTTGGAGACAGATCGGCACTGTCGCCGGCCCGACTGCGCCGGAGACCGGGTCCACGTGATTCGGAATGAACACCCGTGGGCACACCGTGTCGCCCGCGCCGTCGACAAAACGGTTGTCGGTGATCGGACGATTGGCATCGTAGTAGCGGAACTGCCGGAACTCGCCGAGCAGGGTCCAGTCCGCATCCTCGGGACCCGACGCACCCACCGGCCGCCTCCAGTCGGACACCTTCCACAGCCGGTAGCCACGGAAGTCCAGCCAGCCCGACTTGGGATCCGGCGTCACCTCGGACAGGTTGTTCCACGCCAGCGTGATCTGGTTGTCGCCGCTGGGAACCACGGAACGCCCCGCGTTGTCGGTGTAGTTGTAGGCCGCACCCACGTTGAGCGCAGGATTGGGCGGCGGCGCTTCGGCGTTCCAGTGCTTGTGGAACAGCCCACCGTTGCGGAAGTCAGCGGCGCCCATCTCGTAGTCCCAGACTCCCGTGCAGTAGTCGCAATCGAAGTCGAACCAGGTCGGCTCGCGATCGGTCACCTGGCGGGTCCGGCCCAGCTCGATGTCGCGGCAGTCGGAGAGGTACTGCGGGGGGCCGCCGGGCGTGATCTGCCGTTTGGACTCGCGACCGTGGTAGTCGGGCGCCTGGAAGTCCGAGTAACCGAAGCCCTCGCGCCTCTCGTGCACGCCCTCGTACGCGAGCTGCACATTGAACGCGTTGCGCAGGGCCGGGTACCGTTGCATCAGGCCCTCGGCCGACATCGCGCCGGACTTGTACCGCTGAAGGTCCTGAGGCCACTCCAGCATATCTGCGTAGGTTGCTGGGTGAACGGCGAAGGCGACCGTCACCACAATTCGGCCACCGTCGGGAACCTTGAGCCACGGACCGCACGACCAGTAGTTGAAGAAGTCCCCTTTCTGGTCGCCGGGCGGTGCGTTGATGAAGCCGTCGTCCCCGACGTTGGTGATGGCGTTTCCCGACATGAACGAGAACCGCTCGGCATCCAGGGTCGGAAACCCGCCCTGCGCGAACGGAGCGCTGGACAGGAACGAACGAAACGCCCGGAAGCCAACGCGCTGCGGGCCGGTCTCACCCGTGGGATCGGTGGTATGGGAGACGAGGAGAAAGGAGCCGACCCCCTGAGATCGGCCCTCGTCGCCGTTGTCGTCGATCACCGAGAAGCCGTTGACCCGGATGTTGGCTCGCGGACATAGGGCCGAATCCGCACCACTGCCGACCAGGGAGCCATCCAGCTCCGGGTGGTGCGGGAACTGCCGGCGCAAGGGATCCACCAGCGTGCCGAGCTCGCTGCCTACGATGATCGGAAACTCACCTTGCGGGAACGTCGGAACGTCAAAATCCTCGTTGAAGAAGTTGGAGAGCTCGAGCGGGCCCGCGTCCATGTTCACCAGTCCGCCGACGTAGATGCTGTCGAGGGTCGAGCCCGACCGGTTGAAGATCTCCCACTCGATCACATTGAAGTCCTGAAACCCGGCCACCGAATAGGCCCAAGCGCGCTGCCGGCACTCGAGGCCGAGCGGCACATGTTTCTCCGGCTGCACAAAGTTGATCGCTTCGATCGTGTTGTCCCAGATCACGCACGAGTAGGTCTCCTGACCGAGCGCCGCGAAGTCCTCGTCGATCAGGCCGTCGCGGTCGTTGTCTCGGCCGTCGTGGAAATCCTCGTCGACGCTCTGGCAGGGCGGGATCTCGCACCCGTAGGGGTCCGCGGTCACGTCACCGTCGTCGTTGGCAAACCGAGAGGAGTTGATGGCGCCGTCGTACGCGCGGTAGATCCGGTCTTCCGGGTCCAGCGTCTGCGGCCGCCATTCCCTGAAATAGCTGACGCGCCGAACGGCGTTGGGGTCGGTGGCGGTGGGATTCACTGCCGCCACCGACAGGCGGATGGTCTCCAGGTACTGGACGCCCGAAGCCGCGGGCCACTGCGCTCCCGGGTCGTCGGAGGGGTGCCCGTACCAGTTGCCGCAGTGCCCGAAGTTGGTCACCTTCATGTGGACGTTGCCAACCCGCAGCACCGCCCCCGGACCGAAGACGTCCGGAATCGCCAGTGGCGCCACGCGCGGATTGCCGTCGGATGGAGGGAAGTACCCGGGCATCAGCTGGCGCCACTGCTCGACGGTCAGGCCGTCCGGATCGAAGCGCTTGGCGCACTCCGCCGGCGCGCCGCTCAGGGCAACGGGCAACACCACCAGGAACGACAGCCCCACGAACATTCGCATCGCGAACGCTCCCATGACCCGGTCATGGCCCGGTCGGGATGGTTGCGCCGAGTTCGCCGAGAGCAACGCGCGGCCCCAATCTGACGGTCGGGCGCGGCGGGGAAGCGAGGCGAGGGTGGTAGCGGCCGATCGAAGTGATTTCGGGCGTGTCGTTCTCGCGCGGATTCAGCGCGTCAGCGGACGGCAGAGCAGTCGCTCGATGCCTCGTACGCCCGTGCCCGGAAGATCGACCTGCGCCCGGTCCAAGTCAAGAGCCAAATTCGTGTAGCACAAGAGAAGTCAGGGAAGGCCGGAGCTATCCGCTTTGGCGGCCCACACGAAGTCCGGTCTCGTGTGATAGCCGGTCGCCGGCCAGAAGCGATCGGACTCATCGTCGCCGAACATCTGGGCTTTGTGCTCGTAGTAGGGCTGGACCTCGTCTTTGAGCCAGCCGACATGGTCCAACACCACCACCTGCCAGCGCCGCTCGCGCAACGCTTCGCGCAGTGACGCCATGAGCTTCGCGTGCTGCGGCGAATCCACCGGCCGGAGCACGTCGGTGATCGCCAGCTCGTGCGCGTGCCCGGGCTTGCCCGCGCGCTCGGCGAGATACGGATGGCTCGGCACCCAAACGTCGCCTTCGACCCGTCGCAGGCTCTCGACAATCTGGTTTCCAGCCTCGACGTCGCCAGCCGGCGGCAATTGCCGCCAAGGCTTGTACAGAGTCAGCGTGAACGTAGCGATGCACAGAAGTGCCGCGAATCGCTCGAGCGACCGCCCACGCTCCTCGGGCAGCCCGCGCGCGTACTCGAGCAGCGCGCCGAGCCCCCAGCCGAGACCGAGGCTGGCGGCGACGTGGGCCGGCAGGATCAGGTTGTCGAAGCTCCCGACCCGGACCTTGGTCGCGTAGGCGGTCAGGATCAGCGATGCCAGCAGGACCAGGTCGAGCCCGGTCCGGCGCCACTCGCCGAGCGGCGCTTTCACGAAGCGAAACGCCGCGATCGCGAGCGCCAGCCCGTAGACGCCGAGGTACTCCGCGGTCCAGAAGCCGCGCAGGAGCTGGCCGATGATCGGATGGTCGCGCGGCAGTTCGAAGACGTAGTAGCGATACCAGCCACCCGAGGCCTGATCGAGCCAAAGCGTGGCCCCGCCGGCGAGTGCGGCGAACGCGAGCGTGAACGCCGCGCCGCGCCGCCACTCGGTGGCCAGCAGCCAGACTCCGACCGGCACCGCGACGAATAACGCCGATTGCTTGGTCAGCGCACTGAGCGCGAAGCCGATTCCGCCCAGGGCGCCGGCCAGCCACGGCGAGCCTGGACGCATCAACGCCCAGACTCCGGCCAGTAACAGAAACAAATACAAAGCGTCGTTGCGCGCAACATCGAACCAGGCGCCGCCCTCGCGGTAGCTGGCGGCAAACAGGCACGCAGCCAGCGTCGGCGCAAGCAGTCCGCCCGTGCGCCGGCGGACGATGGCGAAGATCAGTGCGATCGCGCCGAGTGACGACAGAAACGACACCAGACGCAGCGCGAAGAAGTCGGCGCCCAAGACGCGCGCGAACCAGGCCGAGACGTGAAAGTAGAGCGGGGGATAGATGAACGGTGTGAACTCGAGCGAGGGCTCGATGTAGAGAGGTTTTCCGGCCAGGATGCGCTGGACGTGGCTGAGTGCCCCGCCCTCCATCCATTCCAACTCGAACGGATGTCCCATGCGCAGGACCGCGACCGCGATGAACGCGAGAGGGTAGAGCAGGGCCAGCGCCAGGGCCGGCGTCCACCAGGCCCGGGAGTTCACGCGCGCGGGGGCATGGTGGGTGGCGCGCCCGAGGTCGGTGCGGCCCCGGTCAGCAGATCCACGATGCGCAATCCGCTCGCGCCGTCGCCGAAAGGATTCGGCCAGTCGCGCTCGCGCGCGAGCATCGCCTGCGCGGCGGCGACGATGCGGCCGGCGTCCGCCCCGGCCAGCATGTTGGCGCCGACCTCGACCGACTCCGGTCGCTCGGTGTTGTCGCGCAAGGTGACGCACGGCACGCCCAGGCAGCACGCCTCTTCCTGGAGTCCGCCGGAATCCGTGAGCGTCAGTGCCGCGCGCGCGTGAAGTCCGAGGAAGTCGAGGTAGCCGAGCGGCGGCAGGGCACGTACGCCATTGTCGAACTTCGCGCCCAGCCGCTCGAGGCGCGCGGAGGTGCGCGGATGGAGTGCGGCGAGCACCGGAATGCCCAGAGCGCGTGCGGCGCCCCGCCAGGCCGTCGAAGATGCCGCGCAGGCGATCCTCGTGGTCCACGTTCTCGGCGCGGTGCACGGTCGCGACCGCGTAGCGTCCGGGCTCGACGCCGAAGCGGCCGAACAGCTCCGGGCGCTCGGCGCGCTCGCGCTGGAGCATCAGCTCGTCGACCACGGTGTTGCCGGTGACGTGGATGCGATCGCCGGTGATGCCTTCGCCGAGCAGCAGGCGGCGCGCACCCTCGGTCGGCGCGAACAGCCAGTCGGAGAGATGGTCGGTCAGGATGCGATTGATCTCCTCGGGCATGGTGCGATCGTAGCTGCGCAGCCCGGCTTCGACGTGACCGACCGTAACCCCCAGCTTGTTCGCGGCCAGGGCGCCGGCGAGCACCGAGTTGGTGTCGCCTTCGACCAGCACGACGTCGGGCCGCCGCTCGCGCAGGATCGGCTCCATGCCGAGCACGATGCTTCCGATCTGGTACGCCTGAGTGCCCGAACCGACTTCGAGATTGACGTGCGGGCGCCGGCAGGTCCAGCTCCTTGAAGAACACGCCGTCCATCTCGAAGCTGTAGTGCTGGCCGGTGTGGAGCAAGCAGATACGGCACCCGGCGCGCGAGGCAGGCGCGCACGACCGGCGCCATCTTGATGATCTCGGGTCGCGTGCCGACGACGATTCCGATCGTCACCGCGCGTCTCCGCGCGCCCGACCCTCTGCGGCGCGGCCGTCGCGGATCGCGGCGGCTCGCTCGGCCGACGCGATCTTGGCGCCGATCGTGCGCCGCGAATGGCGGCCGAAGCGCTCGGCGAATCGGCGTCCGAGCAGCGCCAGCGTCGTGCGGATCGTCTTCGCCACCTTCATCTTGCTCTGGCCGACGCGGCCGCCGTAGTCGAGCACGAACGGGATCTCGACCGCGTGCACGCCGAGCGGGCCGCAGCTTGAGCAGCAGGTCCATCACCGCCTCGAAGCCGCGCGCGGTGCACAGCTCGTCGCCGTAGACGAGCCGCGCCCGGCGCAGGATCGGCACCCGATAGGCGCGGAAGCAGCAGGTGTAGTCGCGCACGCCCGGAATCGGGAACATCCCCTGGAACACCAGGCGTCCGACGTCGGACAGGGCGCGGCGGTAGCCGGGCACGCCGTGGACTTCGGAGCCGCCGCGATAGCGCGAGGCGATCGCCAGGTCGTAGCCGTCGCGCGCGCGCGCCACCAGCGACGGGATCAACGCCGGCGGGTGCGTGTTGTCGGCGTCGAGTGTGACGATCACATCGTCTTCCGCCGCCTGGTCGAGGCACCAGTAGATGCCGGTGCGCAGGCCGGCGCCGAGACCGCGATTGACCTCGTGCTTGAGCACGGTGAGCGACAGGACGCCGCCGCTCTCGGTCACGGCGCGCTGGGCCTCGGCCAGCGTCGCGTCGGTGCTGCCGTCGTCGACCAGCACCGCGTGCCAGGGTTCGCTGCTGCCGCGCATGGCCGCGACCAGCGCCAGCAGCGTCGGGCGGATGACCTTGGCTTCGTTGTAGGCCGGGAAGATGACCTAGATCATGCTACGCCTAAGCTGCGCGTCGCGTGCACCGCCGTCGTCTCGGCGGCGAGACCGGGCAACATTTCCTCGACCACCTCGCAGCACGAGTTCCACGAGTTGACGCGCGGGTAGACCTGCGCGGTGCACGACAGATAGAGCCGGCCGGCGATCACCGAGGTCGGTGGCTTGACCTGGTTGTAGTTCAGCGTCCAGATCGGCTCGACGAACGGAGCCCGGAACAGGATACTGGTCGACGATGCTGCGCCCGGCCTCGGGGAACAGAGCCAGGAGGTCGGTGCGGTAGCCGCGCAAGCAGCTCGTCCTCCGAGCGCTGAAACAGCTCGCTCGAACGGTGCGTGTAGTTGACCAGGTAGTTCACGTGCAGCCCGTTCGCGCGTCCGAGCGGCACCAGGTTCGACATCTCGATCGCGCCCTGCGCCGTGGTCTCGCTGTCGACGAACGGCATCCAGTAGTAGGGGGAGAGCGGCTTCTCGGTGAGGAACACGCCGCTGACCACGCCCTGGTAGTCGAGCGGCAGCTCGCGGATCGCCGGGTCGAGGTCGAGCGTCCGGGTCATCCTCTGGAACTGGATCAACGGCGAGGTCGACACCACGTAGTCGAAGTTCTCCCGGCGACCGTCCGCGAGCCGGAGCACCATGCGCTCGCCGTGGCGCTCGATCTCCTCGACCCGCGTGTTCAATTGGATCGCGGCGCCGCGGGCGCGCAGGTGTTGCTCGAACGCATCGATCAACGACTTGTAGCCGCCGGTCAGGCAGCCCTTGCGCTCGGGCCCGGTGCTCTTCTCGCGATTCATGCGGCTCGACACCCAGAGCGCGGGCAGCGAGTCATAGCGATCGCCAATCTTGGCCGACAGCAGTGGCTGCCACAGAATCTTGAACGCGCGGTCGCCGGCCATACCGCGCAGCCAATCGGCGGCGGTGACGCTGTCCAGCTCGGGACTCAGGCCGTGCGAACGCGCGCGCAGCCCGAGCAACCCCATGCGCACGCGCTCGAACGGCGTCAGCGGCCCGAACGACAGCAGATCCCACGCCGTGTTCAGGGAGTAGATGCGCCGCCGGTACATGAAGCCCATGCGCGTCCCGCGCCACAGCATCTGCGACTCGAGGCCCAGCTCCCGGATCATCCCGAGCAAGGCTGTGTCGCTGGGGAGGATGCAGTGGTAGAAGCGCTCGAGGTGCCGGTCGCGCCACGGGAATGTGGTGCCCAGGCCGCCCAGGTAGTCCTCGCCCTCGAACAGCGTCACCCGGTGGCCCAGCCCGGCGACCCGGACGGCGCTCGCCAGGCCCGAGATCCCGCCACCGATGATCGCCGCATGCAGCGACATTCCGCCTCCGCTGAGAGTTTCCGGGGAACATAGGCGAGCGTTCGCCAGCCGCTTGAGCCGCGACCGGTCACGACGGCGAGCCGGCCAGGGCCGTTGCGTCGTGCGTTTCGCAACGAGGATCGTCCGGGTCCGCGCGCCCCGCCCGCTGCGGCACGGTATCGGGCGCTGGAGCGCATACCATAATATGGGGTTCCGGGCGGCCGCCAGCCCCCGGACGGCGGCGCGCCCCCTGCTAGGGAATCCCAAGGCGGCTTCCGACCGGATCCCGCGTGACTCCAGGGAGGGCTCGTGAATCGTCCGGTGGCGACCATCAGCGTCGACGTGGATCCGGTGGATCTGCACCTGGCCGGCTACGGCATCACCGGGATCACGCCCGACCCGCTCGCCTATTCGGTGGCGTTGCCGCGGCTGGTTCAACTGTTCCGCCGCGCCGGCGTGCGCGCCACGTTCTTCGTGGTCGGTCGTGACGCACAGGCCAACCCGGGGCCGATCGCGGCCGTGGCTGCCGCCGGACATGAGATCGCGAGCCATACGTTCAGTCATCCGTTCGCGTTCTCGCGGCTGAGCCCGGCGGCAATGCGTGACGAGCTGGTTGCCTCGCGCAACGTGCTCGAGAGTTCGAGCGGGGCGACCGTGACCGGATTCCGGGCGCCCAACTTCGACCTCGACGCCCGCGGCATCGCAGCATTGATCGAATCCGGATATCGCTACGACGCCTCGGCGTACCCGACTCCGCTGCTGCTCCCGGCGCGGATGTTCATGGCGCTCAAGGGCGGCGACATCGGCCGGACGTTGCAGCTGCGCTGCTGGCCGTTCACGCTCGAGCGCGAGCCGCACCGCTGGATCTGCGACGGCCGCAGCCTGATCGAGTTCCCGCTCACCGTGTCGCGCGGCCTTCGATTGCCGGTCTACCACACCGCGCGCTACTACCTGTCGGATTCGCGCTTCCACCGGATCCTCGATCGGCTGGCGGGGGAGGGCATTCCGCTTTCCTATCCGCTGCACGCGGTCGACGCGCTCGGACTCAGCGAAGACCACGTCGATCCCCGGCTGGCTGCGCATCCTGGCATGCACCGGCGGCTCGAGGACAAGCTCCGGCTGCTGGAGACCTCCCTCGAGGCGATTGCCGAACGCTTCGAGATCGCGACGTTCGAGGAGCGCGTCCTCTCGCTCGAGTCCTCGGGCGAAGTTCGGGAACGAACTCTGCCCGCTTCGTAGCGTTTTCGACTCCAGGGAATGCCCCGATGGGCGCCGGCGTACGGTTTGTGGCATCGTTCGGCCGTTCGAATTCTCCTGGAGGGAATCATGCGCCGTTTCGTCTCGTGTTCCGTCGCCGCCGCGTTGTTCCAAAGCCTGGCCCTGATGGCCGGCGCCGTTCCCGCGACCGCTGCGACCTCGGTCACCGTCTACAGCCACGACCTGGGATTCGTGCGCGAGGATCGCGTGCTCGAATCCACGCGAGGTGACACCGTGTTGATCGACGTGCCCGCCCGCATCGACTTCTCGTCGACGCGCCTGGTTCCGCGTTCCGGGCGTGTAGCGCGCATGGCCTACCGGTTCGACGTCGGCAGTGGCGACGAGGCGCTCGAGCGCGCGCGCGGCAGCCGGGTGCGCGCAGTGCTGCGCGGCGAGCGCGTGGTCGAAGGCACGCTGGTCGCGACCGACGGCGCCTGGCTGCTGATCCGTGGCGACGACGGCACATTGCACACCGCGGCGCGCACCGCAGTCGAGGACGTCAGCTTCAGCGCACGCGGCCGTTCCCTGGTGCTCGAACCCTCGCTCGAGGTCGTGCTCGACGGGAGCGGCAATCGAACCGAAGCCGAACTCAGCTACCTGACCGGCGGCCTGTCGTGGAACGCGGAGCACGTCGTAGTCCGGCGCGGCGAGGGTACGGGCACCTGGAGTTCGGGCGTGACGGTCTCCAACACCACCGGGCGCGACTTCGTGAACGCGACGCTCAAGCTGGTCGCCGGTGACCCGGGGCGCGCCGGGCCGTCGCCGATGCCGATGCCAAAGGAGATGCGCATGATGGCGACCGCCTCCGAGGGCGCCGCCGATCTGAGCGAGCAGACGTTCTCCGAGTACCACCTCTACGCGCTCGATCGCCCGGCCACGCTGCGCGACCGGGAGGCGCAGAGCCTGTCGATGTACGAGCGACGTGACATCAAGTTCCGCACCCGCTACCGGACGATGAATGGGTCGCCGATACGGGCGCAGCTCGACGTCGCCAACCACGACGCCAACGGTCTCGGTATGCCGCTGCCCGGCGGTCGCGTGCGTTTCTACGAGGCCGACGCCTCGGGCGCGCTCCAGTTCGCGGGCGAGACCGTGATGCGCCACACCGCCGAGCGCGAGACGCTGTCGCTCGACGTCGGCGCCGCGTTCGACCTGGTGGCCGAGCGCCGCGAGGTCTCGAACCGCCGGATCTCGGATCGCGAGCGCGAAGCGACGATCGAGATCAAGCTGCGAAACCAGAAGAAGACCAACGTCGAGATCATGGTCGAGGAGTCGGCGGGGGGCGAGACCGAAGTCACCCAGCAATCGCATCCGTTCCGCCGCCGCGACGCGAACACCATCGAGTTCGCGATTCCGGTCGCGGCGGGCAAGGAGGTCACGGTCCGCTACACGATTCGCATGCGCTGGTGACGACACTCGACTCGAGGCCGCGCGCGCCCGAACCCGGCGCGGATCCGCGCATTGCCTTCGTCCTGCGACTGGGACGCGAGATGCATGCGCATGGCAATCCGGCGCACCGTCTCGAAGAAACACTCGACCGGGTCGCAAATCGTCTCGGGCTCGAGGCGCAGTTCTTCTCGACGCCGACCTCGATCTTCGCCGCGTTCGGGCCGCAGAATCAGCAACAGACCTTCCTCATGCGCGTCGAGCCGGGCGGTGTCCAGCTCGAACGGCTGGCGGCACTCGATGGAATCGCCGATGCGGTCGCCGACGGATCGCTCGACGCCCAGCCGGCGCTCGCTCGGATCGAGGCGTTGACCTCGGCGCCGCCGCGCTACGGGCGGGTACTGACCTTGATCGCCTACGCGTGCTCGTCGGCAGCGGCGGCGCGCTTCCTGGGCGGCGGTGCCCGCGAAGTCGCGTGGGCGGGCGCGATCGGCGTCGCGGTCGGCGCCTTGTCGTACGGGATCGCTCGCATGCCGGCGGCGCAGCGGCTGTTCGAGCCGCTCGCCGCGTTCTTCGCGGCGTTGATCGCGGGGGCACTCGCCTCACTTACCGGCCCCGGTCACGTGTTCGTCGCGACACTCGCCGGCATCATCGTGCTGATCCCAGGCCTGACGCTGACCACCGCGACCATCGAGCTGGCGACCCGCCACCTGGCTTCGGGCACCGCGCGCCTGAGTGGCGCCATGGTGGTGTTCCTGCAGATCACGGTCGGCGTCGCCGCCGGCGACCGCGTAGCGGCCTGGCTGTTCGGCACGCTGCGCTACGGCGAAGCGCTCGCGCTCCCGGTCTGGACCGAGGCGCTCGCCCTGATCCTGGCGCCTGCGAGCTTCATGGTCCTGTTGCGTGCCGCGCCGTCGGATCTGCCGTGGATCCTGCTCGCCGGCGCGCTGGCGTTCGGCGGCGGGCGCTGGGGTGCCGCGATGCTCGGCCCGGAGCTGGGCATCATGATCGGGGCGCTCACCGCCGGCGTGGTCAGCAACATCGGCTCGCGCATCCTGAGGAGGCCCGCGGCGGTGATGCTGGTGCCTTCGATTCTGCTGCTGGTGCCGGGCAGTATCGGGTTCCGCAGCCTCGCGCACCTGATGGATCGCAACGTCGTGGTCGGCGTCGAAACCGCGTTCCGCGCGGTGATCATGTTCGCCGCCCTGGCCGCGGGGGTGATGCTCGCCAATGTCGTGGCGCCCGCGCGCCGTGAGGCCGGGCGCTCGCTGGGCGGTTGATCGAAGGCGGGCTTCGCCGCAGGGCTCACGCGATGCCGCCTGCGCGAGGACTCGCTTTCGGGACTCGTGCGCCGCGGTTTACCCTTGGGGCCATGCCCTTCCAGCTCAAGGCTCCTTTCGAACCGCGCGGGGACCAGCCCGAGGCGATCGACCAACTCGTCGACGGCCTGAGAGCGCGGCGAGCCGCACCAGACGTTGCTCGGAGTCACGGGCATCGGGCAAGACATTTTCGGCGGCCAATGTCATCGCGCGCTGGGGCCGTCCGACGCTGGTCATCTCGCACAACAAGACGCTCGCGGCCCAGCTCTACGGCGAGTTCCGCCAGTTCTTCCCCGACAACGCAGTCGGCTACTTCATCTCGTACTACGACTACTACCAGCCCGAAGCCTACGTGCCGTCGACCAACACCTACATCGCCAAGGACGCGAGCATCAACGACGACATCGACCGGCTGCGGCTGCAGGCGACCTCGATGCTGCTCGAGCGCGACGACGTCATCATCGTCGCCAGCGTGTCGTGCATCTACGGCCTGGGCACCCCCGAGGACTGGAAGGGGCATGCGGCTCGACGACCGCGACCGGCGCGCGCACGCCGCGCAAGGAGCTCCTCGAGCAAGCTGGTGCAGATCCAGTACACGCGCAACGACGTCGAGGTCGGCCGCGGCAACTTCCGCGTGCGCGGTGACGTGATCGAGGTGCACCCCGCGTACGAGGATCACCTGGTGCGCATCGAGCTGGACGACGACCTGGTCACGCGCATCTCGGCGGTCGATCCGGTCACCGGCCACGTGATGCGGCGCATGGAGCGGCTGGCGCTCTACCCGGCCAAGCACTTCGTGACCCCCGAGCCGCGGCTGATCAGCCGCGCTCGACAGCCATCCGCGCGCGAGCTGGACGAGCGGCTCGCCCAGTTCAAGTACGAAGGGCAAGCTGCTCGAAGCGCAGCGGCTCAAGCAGCGCACCGAGTACGACCTGGAGATGCTGGCGACCATCGGCACTGCCCCGGGGTCGAGAACTACTCGCGCCACCTGTCGGGGCGCGCGCCGGGCGAGCGGCCCGGCTGCCTGATCGACTACTTCCCGGACGAGTTCCTGCTGGTGATCGACGAGTCGCACGTCACCGTGCCGCAGATCGGCGGCATGTACGAAGGCGATCGCGTCGCGCAAGCAGACGCTGGTCGACTTCGGCTTTCGACTGCCCTCGGCGCTCGACAACCGGCCGCTGCGCTTCGACGAGTTCGAGACCGCTGACCGGCCCGGCGATCTACGTCTCGGCGACCCCGGGCGAGTTCGAGATCGGGCGCTCGCAGGGCGTGGTCGTCGAGCAGATCATCCGACCGACCGGGCTGGTCGACCCCGAGATGGTGATCAAGCCGATCCAGGGCCAGGTCGACGACCTGCTCGAGGAGATCCGCCAGCGCGTGGCGCGCAAGGAGCGGGTGCTGGTGACCACGCTGACCAAGCGCATGGCCGAGGACCTGACCGACTACCTGCGCGAAGCCGGGCGTGCAGGGTGCGCTACCTGCACAGCGACATCGACGCGCTCGAGCGGGTCGAGATCCTGCGCGGCCTGCGCCTCGGCGACTTCGACGTGCTGGTCGGCATCAACCTGCTGCGCGAAGGCCTCGACCTGCCCGAGGTCTCGCTGGTCGCGATCCTCGACGCCGACAAGGAAGGCTTCCTGCGCTCCGAGCGCTCGCTGATCCAGACCGCCGGTCGCGCGGCGCGCAACGTCGAACGGCCGGGTGATGCTCTACGCCGACGTCATGACCGACTCGATGCGCCGCGCGATCGACGAGACCGCACGCCGGCGCGAGAAGCAGCTGGCGCTACAACCGCGAGCACGGCATCACGCCGCGCACCATCGAGAAGAGCGTCGACGACGATCATGCGCTCGACCGCGGTCGCGGACGCCATCAGGGTGCGGCCGAGGCGGGGGAGCTGCGCGAGGTGCTGGACGCCGCCGAGCACGAGGGTCCCGAAGCGCTGATCGCGCGGCTCGAGGCCGAGATGCTGTTGGCGGCCAAGGCGCTCGAGTTCGAGCGCGCGGCGTCGCTGCGCGACCGCATCGACGAGATCCGTGCGCTGGCCGGCGAGGCGGAGCGTCTGGGTGTGGGCGCGGGTGCGGCGCGCACCGGGCCCGACGCCGCCGAGATCCGGCTCCGCCGGGTGCGCCGTCGGCCACCGTCGAGCCGGATCGGGCGCGCGAGCCGCGCCGCATCAAGCGCCGGTTCGGCCCGGACCGGTAGCGAACGGAGTTGCCCGCGCTCGACCGCGGTCCCACCCTCGGCTAGCATCTGGCGATGCTCGAAGCGGTCGCACTTCCGCTGGTCAAGTTCGCCCTGTCCGAAGACGTCGGCACCGGCGACATCACCACGCTCAACACGATTCGCTCGGGGGTCAAGGCGCGCGCGCGGTGATCGTCGCCAGACAGCCGGGCGTGGTCGCCGGCATCGAGATCGCCCGACTCACGTTCCGCGAGGCCGATCCCAACCTCAAGTTCCGGCCGCTGGTCGCAGGACGGCGCGACGATCACCGCCGGGGCGGCCGTGCGCGCAGGTGATCGGCGACGCCGGCAGCATCCTCAAGGCCGAGCGCACCGCGCTCAACTTCCTGCAGCGCCTCTCGGGGGTCGCGACGCTCACCCGCCGCTACGTCGACGCGGTCGCCGGCACCGGCGCCGTGATCCTCGACACGCGCAAGACCACGCCGGGGCTGCGCTTCCTCGAGAAGTACGCGGTCCAGTGCGGCGGCGGCCAGAACCACCGGCTCGCGCTGTGGGACATGTACCTGGTCAAGGACAACCACATCCGCGCCGCGGGCGGCATCACCGCGGCGCTCGATCGCATCGCCGCGCACGCGGCAGGGCGACCTGCTGCTCGAGGTCGAGGTCGAGTCGCTCGACCAGCTGCGCGAGGCGCTGCGCCCCGAGGTCGACCGCATCCTGCTCGACAACCGGACGCGTCGAGGAGGTGAAGCGGGCGGTGGCCGAGGTCGACCGCTGGTGCGCGCGAGCATCCGCCCGACAGCCCGCGCATGCCGGCGGGCGCCAAGCGCTGGCCCGAGATCGAGGTGTCGGGCGGCATCGGTCTCGACAACGTGCGCGCCTACGCCGAGATCGGCGTCGACTACATCTCGGTCGGCGCGCTCACGCACTCGGCGCCGGCGCTCGACCTGAGCCTCGAGATCGAAGAAGTTGGCTGAGATGGACGGCACCTTCGATCGCGCGGTGTTCGCCGCCCGCCTGCACACGCGCCACCTCGGGCGACACCTGGTCGACCGCGGCGAGACCGAATCGACCAACGACGACGCCTGGGACGCTGCTCGGGCTCGGCGCTCCGGACGGCTCCGTCGTGGTCGCCGACGAGCAGACCAAGGGCCGTGGGCGCATGGGCCGAACCTGGCACTCGACGCCGGGCACCACGGGCTCGCGATGTCGGTGTTGCTCCACCTGGCGTGCGAGCGCCGACCTGCTCGGTACCCTGCCGCTGGTCGCCGGGCTCGCGCTGGCCGAAGGCGCTCGACCGACTCGGCGTCCATGCCGACCTCAAGTGGCCGAACGACCTGCTGCTCGAGGGACGCAAGGTTGCCGGCATTCTGTGCGAGAGCCGGCGGACGGCTTCGGGAATCCAGGCGGCGGTAGTCGGCGTCGGCGTGAACGTGGCGCAGGAGGCGAAGACTTCCCGCCCGAGCTGCGCGAGCGCGCGACGTCGCTGGCGCTCGCCGGGCATCGGCTCACGCGCGAGGCGGTCGCGGCGGAGTTCCTGAATGCGCTCGAGCCGCGGTGGACCGAACACACCGAGGGCGATCGCGGCGTGGCACTCGTGGCCTGGCGGAAGCGCGCGACCTTCTGGGGGCGTGACCTGGTCGGTGCACACTCCGTCGGGCGAGGTGCGCGGCATCGCGCGCGATCTCGCCGAGGACGGCGCCCTGGTGGTCGAGTCCGCGCCCGGCAAGCTGGTGCGCGTGATCGCCGGTGACGTCGAGTTCGGAGCCAAGCCGTCGTGGATCCCGACCGCATGACCGATCCCCGCCAGACCGGCGAAATGCCGTTCCTCGGCCACCTCGACGAGCTGCGCAGCGTCCTGTTTCACACCGTGGGCGCGTGCCTGGTGGGCGCGGTGGCCGGCTGGCTGGCTGGCGCCGCGAGTGCTCGAGGACCTCATCCAGCGCACGGTCGGCACCGCCGTGATCCTGTCGCCGCTCGAGGCATTCAACGAGCGCATCAAGCTGGCGCTGCTGATCGGGCTGATGATCGTGGCTCCGTACGTGTTCTACCGCATCTGGCGGTTCATCGTGCCCGGGCTCCTGCGCCGCGAACGCAGCCTGATCCTGCCGATGGCCATGGGCTCGATGCTGCTGTTCATGGCCGGTGTTGCCGCCGCCTACTTCTACCTGGTGCCGATGGTGGTCGACGTGCTCACTGCATTCATGACCCCGAGCATGACCGCGCAGATCCGGGTCGGGTCGCTGCTCGGATTCTTCTACAACATGGCGCTAGCGTGCGGCGTGGTGTGCCAGCTGCCGCTGGTGACCATGACGCTGACCGCGATCGGCCTGGTGACGCCCGGCTTCCTGCTCCGGCAGTGGCGGATCGCGATCGTCGGCGCCTTCCTGGTCACCGCGCTGATCACGCCGGGCGACGTGTTCACCGCGCAGCTCGTGATGTCGCTGCCGGTGGTGGTGTTGTACTTCCTGAGCGTCGGCCTGTCCTGGGTCGTGGCTCGCCGCCGGCGGGAGGACGAGGACGCCGACGAGCGCGAGACCCTGGAACGGCCGGTGTCGCCGCCTTCCGGATAGCGATTCGAATCCAACCCTGGAGATCCCATGGCCTCACGACGCTTCACTGCACGCCGCCCCGGTCCCCAGCTGGTGCCGCATCCGTCTCGCGCCGGCACCCGTCGAGCGGCTGAGAAGCCCGCGTCGCGTTCCCGGGCGAATCGCGCCGCGGTCGTGCTCGCGGTCGACGTCGGCAACAGCGAAACCACGGTGGGTCTATTCAAAGGCGGCGAGGTCGCCGGGTTCTGGCGGTTGACCAGCGGGCGCAACACCGCCGACGAAATCGTGCTGACCTTGCGCGGGCTGCTCGCCGAAGGCGAGGCGCCCAAGCCCGAAGGCTCGGTGTTGTGCTCGGTGGTGCCGGCGCTGACCCCCCCGTGGACTCAGGCCCTCGCGCGCGTCGCCAGCGGGGAGCCGGTCGAAGTCAACGCGACCACCGCTTCCGATCTGCAGATCCGCTACCGCGACCGCCACGCGGTCGGCGCTGACCGCATTGCCAACGCCATCGCCGTGCATGCGCTGTACGGCACGCCGGCGATCGTCGTCGATCTGGGAACCGCGACCACGTTCGATTGCGTCTCCCAGTCGGGCGCCTACCTGGGCGGGATCATCGCGCCGGGAGTCGGGACTTCGGCCGAAGAGCTGTTCCGCCGCGCCGCGCGCATCCCGCGTGTCGAGCTGAAGCGTCCGGAGCGGGCCCTGGGTCGAACCACCGAGGAGTCGCTTCAGGCTGGGGTGCTGTGGGGGCACGCCGGGCAGGTCGATGCCCTGGTCCGCCGGCTCGCGCTCGAGATGAAAGGAACGCCGCACGTCATTGCCACCGGCGGATATGCCCAGGCGATCGCCCCGGAATGCGAGACCGTGAACCGGATCGACGAGGCGCTGACGCTCAAAGGCATGCGGATTCTCTGGGAGGCGTGCCGCTGACCCTGGTCTTCGCCGCCCTGCTCGCCGCCTACCTGGTCGCGGCCTGGGGCTTCGCGTTGCCGATGCCGTTCATCGGTGACGACTACGCCATTCTCGCGCGAGTCCGCGACGCATCCTTTGCCGAGCTGTGGTCGCGCGAGGCGCCTTTGTGGGCCTGGTACCGGCCGTGGTCGCGCGAGCTGCACTTCTGGATGCTCCATCGTGCGTTCGGCGCGAACGAGCTGGCGTTCCACGCCGCGGCCTTCGCGCTCTGGCTCGCGGCCCTGATGTTGTTCTTCAGTTTCGCGCGCCGGCTGGCCGGGACGCGCGCCGCCGGGATCGCCGCCATCGGGTTCGCCGCGATGTCGGCGTGGTCGGGAGCGCTGTTGTGGGCCGCCGGGGTTCAGGATCTGTGGCTGCTGCTGTTCGGTCTTCTGTACCTGCAGGCCGTGTCGGTGCGCCGGGTCGGCTCGTCCCTGGTGTTTCTCGCCGGGGCGTTGCTCAGCAAGGAAACCGCGGCGATCCTGCCCTTGCTCGCGGCCGCGTGGCTGTCGATTTCGGAGCGTGCCCGCCCACTTCAGGTCCTGAAGAAGCTGGCGCCGGCCTTCGTGCTCACCGGCATCTGGTTCGTGTTCCACCCCACGCTGCTCGACCGACTTCTCCGGCCGAGCCGGCTCGCGGTCGAGGTCGCGGCCCACACCGTGCCGGCCTGGATGGTTCCGATTCACGCGGCGCTCGGGCTCGTGAACCTGTCCGGCCTGCCGCGTCCGGTGTCCGGTTTCGCGGGCGCGCTGCTTCCCGCGCTCCCCGCGATCGCCGTGGCCATCGCTTTCGCAGTATGGAGCGCGTTCGGTCGCATGCCCCAACGCACGACCGACGCGGTTCCGTCGGATCCGACGACCGGCGATGCCGATCGTGCGGTGCGCTTCGGCGTTGCGTGGGCCGCGATCGCATGGCTTCCGCTCGTGCTGCCGAGCATCGACTGGCATCCGTACTACGCGCTCTTCGGGGCAGCCGGAGCCTGGCTGGCCCTCGGCATACTGCTGGCGAGGCGCCCCAAGCTCGCGGTCGCCGTGGTCGCATTGGCGGCCGTGCTGCAGCCGCTCCAGGGCGACACCAACACGTGGAGTTTCAGCGCCAACCTCTACCAGCGCCGGCAGGCCTACTTCATCGGGCGGCTGCGGAACTCGCTGCTCGAGGTGCATCCCCGGCTGCCGTCCCACTCGCGGCTGTACTTCGCGCACGTGCCGCACAGCATCGGCCTCGGCTATGCGTGGTTCTCGCCGGCCTTTGAGGTCTGGTATCGCGACTCGACGATCTCGGGTGCTTTCTGGTCGTCGTACCAGCGCCGAGCGCTCGGCGCCGTGGCGGCGCCCGATCTGTTCTTTCGCTACGACAGCACCACCGTGCGCTGGATCGAGGTGTCGCGCGATACGGGATCGGTCGTCGCCGCGCGGGCCGCGAATCCGAGCTGGCGCGAGGACCATCGTGAACTGGCCGCGCACTTCGCGCGCGCCGAGGACTGGTCCGCGGCGGCGGCCGAGTTCGAGCTACTGTTCACCGCCTATCCGGAGAGCGTCGGCTTCGCGATGAGCGGCGCGGTGGCCGCCGAAGTCGCGCGCGACTCGCTGCGCGCGGCACGGCTCTATGCCCACGTGCTCGGCGCGCCGGGCGTCGGGCGCGACGACGCCAACTTCGCGCGCGGGTTCGCGGCGCGCTGGCAGTCGCCGCGCTGACCGTCTAGTTTCTCGGGCATGGACCCAGAACTGCTGACTCGACTGCGGGATGGGGCCGCGAAGCTGTTTCCGGCACGCGGCATCCTCGCGGCCTACGTTCACGGCAGTCGGGTGGTGGGGACTCCGCGACCGGACAGCGACCTTGATGTCGGGTACTACCTGAGGGAGTACCGGCAAGGATCGGCTCTTTCACTTCGCGACGAGGGCCATCTCGCTGCCGAACTCTCGAGAGTGGCGGGATCGAGCGTGGATCTGAGAAACCTCGGCGATGCGCCGCTCGAACTCCGTGGGCGAGTCTTGGAAGAGGGCGCGAGGATTTTTTCGGGGGACGACGCGGCCCGCGTCGCGCTCGAGGTCGATATCCTTGGGCGGTACCACGACTACAAGGAAGAGTTCCGGCAAATGCACGAGCTACGGCTGCGCCGGATCGCTGAAAAGGGGTTGTGAATGGTCGACCCCGCCAAACTGGACCAGCTGCTTTCCAACCTCAAGCGATACCTCGGGACCCTTCACGCTCTGGCGGCGACTCCACGCGACGTGTTCCTGGCCGATTCCGACAAACTCGGCAACGCCAAGTACCATCTGGTCATCGCAATCGAGTGCTGCATTGACGTTGCCAATCACGTCATTGCGTCCGAGAACTTTCGCTTCCCCAAGGACAACGCCGACAGCTTCTCGGTCCTCTCCGAACAGGGGATCCTCGAAGTCGGGGACGCCGAGGCGCTGCGCGCCATGTCCCGCTTCAGAAATCGCCTGGTCCACATGTACTGGGAGGTAGACGATGCGCGAGTGTACCAATACCTGAACGAATCCCTTGGTGACATCGGCCGATTCGTCATGACCATCGCGGGGCGGACCTGGTGAGTCGCCGCGTGGGTCCGCTGCGCGCCTGGCAACAGGCATCCCTGCCGGTCTTGCTTTCGGTCATCTGTGTGTCCGTCTCGCATGCGAGCACGGAAACGTGCCCTCCGGGCGCCCTGATCGAGTCCGTCCGTCGCCTCGCCGACCCGGCGTGGGAGGGACGCGGTCTCGGCACCGCCGGCATCGACTCGGCGGCGAACTGGATCGCGGCACGAATGCGGGCGCTCGGTCTCGAGCCGGGCGGGGAAAAGGGCACCTGGTTCCAGTCGGTGGAGGTCACGACCGGAGTCGAAGTGGTCGCGCCGAGTGCGATCCAAACCGGCACTGATCGCATTCCATCCGGCGATCACTATCAGCCGATCGGCTTCTCGACCAACGGCACGGTCACCGCTCCCGTCGTGTTCGCCGGCTACGGCATCAGCGCTCCGGGCTTCGACTACGACGACTACGCCGGGATCGATGTGCGCGACAAGCTGGTGCTGGTGCTGAACCATGAACCGGGCGAGATGGACTCGTCCAGCCGATTCGACGGCAGCGTCAACACCGCGCACGCCGAGCTGCGCACCAAGGCGATTGCCGCGCGCGAGCACGGCGCGATCGGGCTCCTGGTGGTGAATGGTCCGCGCTGGCACGCGGGCGAGCCGCTGCCGCGACCCCGCACCGACGGTGGTGGGTACATGACCAGCGGGCTGCTGGCGGCACGGGTGTCGGAGCGGTTGGCCGAGCAGATGCTGGCCGGCAGCGGCTTGACCCTGGCGGCGGCGCAATCGGCGATCGAGGCGCACGGGCGCCCGCACAGCCTGGCGCTCGCGGATTCAGTGACGCTGACCGTGTCGCTCAAGCGCACCCGCGCCAACACGCGCAACGTGGTGGGATGGATCCGGGGCCGCGACACCACGCGCACCATCGTGATCGGCGCCCACTACGACCACCTGGGGTACGGCGGCGAAAGCTCGCTCACGCCCGAGGTACAGGTGCCGCACGTCGGCGCCGACGACAATGCCTCGGGCACCGCGGCTCTGCTCGGGCTCGCCTGCACGCTGCGCCCCGAGGCGCGCGCCGGCCAGCGCCCCGACCACAACCTGGTGTTCTGCGCGTTCACCGGCGAGGAGAGCGGGCTGATCGGCTCGTCGCACTTCGTCGACGACCCGACGCGGCCGATCGAGACTGTCGAAGCCATGCTCAACTTCGACATGGTCGGGCGTCTGCGCGACGACCGCCTGATGGTGATGGGCGCCGGGACGGCCGCCGAGTTCCCCGAGCTGCTCGCCAACGTGAACCGCGCGGTCGGTTCGCCGCAGGCGCACGCGAGCAGCGAGGCGAAGGGCGCGTTCACGCTCCGAACTTCGAGCGACGGCTACGGGCCGAGCGACCACTCGTCGTTCTACAAGCGCGACATTCCGGTGCTCATGATGTTCACCGGGGCGCATGCCGACTACCACAAGCCGAGCGACACCTGGGACAAGATCAACGCCGCCGGGCTCGAGCGGGTGACGCGCTTCGCGACCGCCCTGGTCGAGTCACTCGATGCGCGGCCGCGCGTCCGCTACGTGCGCGCCAAGGCCGACAGCTCGACCGGACGCATCGCCGGCGGTGGCGGCTACGGCGCCTACCTGGGCACCATTCCGGACTACATGCAGACCGAAGGCGGCGTGCTGCTTTCGGGCGTGCGTTCCGGCAGCCCGGCGGATTCGGCCGGGCTCAAGGGCGGGGACGTCATCGTGCGCTTCGACGGCATCCGCGTCGACAACATCTACGACTACACGTTTGCTCTGCGCTCGCGAAAGCCCGGGCAGCAGGTGCACATCACGGTGAAACGGGGTGGGGCCGACGTCGAGCTGCTGGCGATTCTGGGGCGGCGCAACCGATGAGACGCATCGTCACGCGAATGGCGGTCGTGGGCATGGTCGCCGGGATGGCCTGGGTCCCCGCCGGCGGACGGTGGCTCTCGTCGCCCGTGAGTGCGACCGAGTCCACGGAGCCCATGAGTCAGGACTACCGAGCCGACAGTCTGATCCGGGAAGGCGAAACTCACTTCGCCGAGCTGTGGCAGCTGACGTTCGGCGGCGAGAACGCCGAAGCCTACTGGTCGGCCGACGGCACCCGGCTCATCTTCCAGGCGACGCGCGGGGACTGGCCGTGCGACCAGCAGTACATTCTCGACGTGGTGACCGGCACCACCGAGCGCGTCAGCACCGGGAAGGGACGCACCACCTGCGGCTACTTCTACGACCAGGACCACCGCATCCTGTTCGCTTCGACCCACGCCGCCGCCGACACCTGTCCGCCGCGCCCCGACTACTCCCGCGGCTACGTATGGCCGCTCTACCCCGGCTACGACTTGTACACCGCGAAGCCCGACGGCTCCGACCTGAAGCCGCTGGCGCCCTCGCCGCGCTACGACGCGGAGGCCACCGTTTCCACCGACGGGAAATGGATCGTGTTCACCTCGTTGCGTCACGGCGACCTCGAGCTCTATCGCATGAAACCCGACGGCACTGCGAGGCAACGCCTGACGCACGAAGTCGGCTACGACGGTGGCGCGTTCTTCTCGCACGACGGCAAGCTCATCTGCTACCGCGCCGACCATCCGGTGGACTCGGTGGCGGTCGCGGACTATCGGGCGTTGCTCGCGCAGGATCTGGTGCGGCCCTCGCACATGAATCTGTGGGTGATGCGCGCCAATGGCAGCGACAAGCGCCAGGTCACGAACCTGCCGGGCGCCTCCTTCGCGCCGTTCTTCACCCCGGACGACAAAGCGCTGATCTTCTCGTCCAACCACGAGCAGCCCGAGGGTCGCAATTTCGACCTCTACCTGGTGCCGGTCGGCGGCGGGACCGCTGAGCCGGTGACCCGTGATCCGACCTTCGACGGCTTCCCGATGTTCAGCCCCGACGGACAGTGGCTGGTGTTCGCCTCGAATCGGGGGGCCAGGGCCCGAGGCGAAACCAACCTGTTCCTGGCTCGATGGCGGTGATTTCGGCCCTGCTGATTCGGGCGGGGGCCAACCAGATTCTCAAGCGCATCCGCAGCGCGGGGCTTCGCAGTTCATTGCTGGTCGCGGCTTCACTGATCGCCGGGTACAGCTATGCGCGGCGCGCGCCATTCCTGAACGACGACTACATCTTCCTCGATCGCACGCGCGACGCCGGCTTCGCATCACTGTGGGGCACCCAGTCGCTAATGTTCGGCTGGTGGCGACCGCTGTCGCGCGAGTTCCACTACTGGTGGCTCCAGCGAGCCGTGGGGCCGAACGAGCTCGTCTTCCACCTGGTCGGGGTCGCGGTGGCGATCGGGGCACTCGCGGTCTACTTCCAGATCGCGCGGCGGATCGCGGGGGTGCGGGCGGCGACGGTGGCGATCGTCGCGACGGCGGCGCTCGCGGCCTGGGCGGTCCCGGTGGTCTGGGTGGCGGGCGTGCAGGAATCCTGGATGCTCCTGTTCGGTCTGCTGTCGCTCCATGCGTTTCTCGCGCACCGGCCGTGGATCGCAGCCGGCTTCCTTGCGGCGGCACTCCTCAGCAAGGAGTCGGCGGCAGTGGTGCCGGGGATCGCGATCGCCCTCGCACTGATCGCGGATCGGGTTTCGACGCGAACCGTCCTGATACGGGCGTTGCCGATGCTGGTCGTTGCCGCCGGATGGGCGTTGCTCCACCCCGCTCTGCGTGCTGCGGCGTCGGGTGGCCTCGAGGCGCCGGAGGGAAGTGCATCGTTCACGACCCGTGTCGTGCGCACTCTGCTGGTGCCGTTCAACCTGGATCACGCACCGGCGCCCGCCGAGCCCTGGCTCGCCATCCTCAAGCGCACGATGCCGGCGCTGGTTCCGCTCCTGCTGCTCGTATTGTATCGCCCCCGCGAAGACGACGATCCGAAGCCGGCCCCGAAGCCGGCGCCGAAGCCGGCTGCCGAACCGTGGCGTGTCACCGCGTGCGGGATCGTGTGGGCGTTGGTCGCGTGGATGCCGGCCTTCTGGCCGGGCGCCGGCTGGCACGCCTACTACACCTTGCTCGGTGCGATGGGCGTGTGGATCGCGCTGTCGCCCTGGGTTGCTGTCCGGCGCTGGGTGGCGGTGAGCGTGGTCGTTGTGCTGGTGGCGCTCCGCGGGATTCTGAGCGCGACGCCGTCGACCGACTGGGGCACCGAGGCATACCAGAAGCGCGCGGCGAGTTTCGTGTCGTTCCTGCGCGCCGACCTGCTTCGTGTCGTGCCGAAGCCGGAGCCGAACACCCGTTTCTTCTTCACGCGCGTGCCCACCCATGTCGGCTTTCTCACCGAAGGCGGACCCGCGCTCCGGGTGTGGTATCGGGACCCCACGTTGAGCGGCGGGTTCTTCAGCGCGTACGCCGCCCGGAGCTCGCGAGCACCCGACGGTCCCGATCGCTTCTTTCGTTACGACAGCACGTCGGGGTGGGTCGAGATCCACGCCGGACGCGAGGAGTCCGATCCTGAGCGGCGCGCGAGCGAGCGCTGGTCCCAGGATCACCGGGAGCTGGCGGCGAGGTTCGCTGCGGCCGGCGACTGGTTGTCGGCAGCGGGCGAGTTCGTGTTGCTGGCCGGCGCCGAGCCGGACTCGGCGCGACACCCGGCGGACGCGGGGGTATGTTTCGCGATGGCCGGGGACTCGTCGTCGGCCGCCCGCTGGTTCGCAGTGGCGGCGCGTCATCCGGAGGCCGATGACCAGGTGAAGGGCTGGGCGCGAGCATTCGAACGCCATCTGGAGCCGGATATCGAGCGTCACCTGAAGACCAACCCGTAACTCATTGCCGTATGCCGGATCCGGCCGCCGGTCGGCCGAGGGATGGACCCCATGGGCAAGCGCATCGAGTTCGACGATCAGGCTCGACAATCACTACGACGCGGCGTCGACCAGCTGGCGGGCGCGGTGCGCGTGACGCTCGGTCCGCGCGGGCGCAACGTGGTGATCGATCACCTGCACGGGGTGCCGACCATCACCAGCGACGGGCTGGCGATCGCTCGCGAGATCGAGCTGGTCAATCCGTTCGAGAACCTGGGCGCCCAACTGGTGCGCGAAGTCGCGATCAAGACCGGCGAGGTGGCGGGCGACGGCACCACGACCGCCACGGTGCTCGCCCACGGCATCGTGTCCCGCGGACTCGAGGCAGTTGCCGCGGGGCACAACCCGATGGCGCTCAAGCGCGGAATCGAACGGGCGGTGAACCTGGTGGTCGAGGATCTCAAGCGACAGGCGCGCGCGGTCGACGGCCGCGAAGACCTCCAGCGTGTCGCGGTGATCAGCGCCAACGACTCGCGGATCGGATCGCTGGTGGCGGAAGCGTTCGATCGGGTCGGGCGCAGTGGCGTGGTCACGGTCGACGAGGGGCGCGGGCTCACCGACACGCTGGAGGTGGTCGAAGGCGTGCGGCTGGACTACGGCTACGTTTCGCCCTACTTCGTGACGCGTGGCGAGGACATGACGGTCACGCTCGAGCACCCCTTCGTGCTGTTGACGTCGCTGCGTCTCGCGGCGGCGCAGGAAGTGCTCGCGGTCCTCGAGCACGCCGCCCAGGCCGGCCGGCCGCTGGTGGTGATCGCCGAGGACATCGAAGGCGAAGCCCTGGCGACCATGGTGGTCAATCGCCTGCGCGGCACCATCGCCTGCGTCGGAGTCCGCCTGCCCCAGAGCGGCGAGCGCGGGCGCGAGCTGCTCGAGGACCTGGCGGTGCTGACCGGAGCCACGCTGGTGACCCGCGAGATGGGCCGTACGCTCGATCGACTCGAGCCCGGCGATCTCGGACGCGCCCAGCGCGTGGTGGTCGATCGCGACACCACCACGTTGATCGAAGGCGGAGGCGATGCGCGCATCATTCGCGACCGCATCGCCAAACTCGATCGCGCCGCGGGTGCGGCAGGTCCGGGATTCGAGCGCGATGCCCTGCGCCAGCGCGTCGCGCGCTTGTCGGGCGGGATCGCGGTGGTGCGTGTCGGCGCGCCCACCGAGCTGGAGATGGCCGAACGGCGCACGCGCTACGACGATGCGCTGGCCGCCACCCGCTCCGCGGTCGAGGAGGGCACGGTGCCGGGCGGCGGGGTCGCGTTGCTGCGCACCGCGCACGTGCTCGAATCATTATCGCTGTCGGAAGACGAGCAGATGGGCGTGACCATCGTGTCGAAGGCGCTGGAACAGCCGGCGCGCCAGATCGCGGAGAACGCGGGCGAGCCGGGGGGTGTGGTGATCGAACGGATCCGCGGCGGCAAGGACGCGTTCGGCTACGACGCGCTCAAAGGCCGCTATTGCGACCTGAACGCCGCCGGCATCGTCGATCCGACCAAGGTGACGCGCTGCGCGCTGCAGCACGCGGCGAGCATTGGGACGCTGGTGCTGACCACCGACGCGATCGTGGTCGACGACTCGGACGAGGAGCCGGAAGCGCCGGAGTAACACTCACCGAGATTCGGCAGGCACGACCGCTCAGGCCAGCCCGCGCAGGATGTCGCTGCCCTGTGGACGACCCGATTCGATCTTGACCTCGTGAAACACCGAGTGACAGGCCGGGTCGATCATCGGAGCTTCCAACGGCCACACCATCGTCGCATTCCATCGCCGGGGGGCGAACGGCCGGTGGTCGAGCAACGGGTGGAGTTCCCGCTCGAGGCGGGCCACGCAGGGCATCATGTCGCGCATGAGTTCTCGGTTGATGAGTTCGAGCGCCCGTTCGACGTCTCCGAGCCGCACGGCGGCAACTGCAGCCGCGAGGATGCTCTCGCCCATCAGCGGCTTCTGCCCGATCTCGTGAAGAATCTGCCGGGCCTTCTCGAGGCGGCCCTCGTTGACCGCCACCAACGCCTCGGCGGCGGCGATGTCTTGGGGCCGACAGTGGTCGGCTCGACTCGCCGCCAACGTGGCCGCCGCGGATGCGAGATCGCCTCGATCGACGGCCAATCGTGCCCGGAGCGAATACACCGCCGTGACGTAGAACGGATCGTCCGAAAGGCGGCGCAACCGGTCGATCAGCGTTTCGCATTCATCGAATCTCCGAGTCCAGCGGGTCAGCAGCACTAGCCAGGACGTCGCAAACGGCTCCTGGGGATCGATCTCGAGCGTGCGACGTATCAGGCGCTCGGCGCCGGCGAGATCGGCGCGGGTCACGGCGTGGACCGCGAGGTTGATGATCGCCGGGGTGTGGTTGGGATCCGCCTGGACCGCCCGAACCAACGCCGCGCGGGATCCCTCGACATCGTCGGCGATGCGAAGCACGAGTCCCTCGGCCTTGTAGCCATCCGCGAGGCCGGGATCGATCGTGGTGGCCCGACGTGCAGCTTCGAGCCCGAGCCGGATGCCATCCTCGTGTGCTTCGAACCCCCACTGCACCATTTGCCCGTGACAGTCGGCGACACCGGCCCAGGCGCGAGCGTAGTTGGCATCCACCGCGATCGCCTGGTGGAAGAGCTCGAGCGCTTCCTTCAAGGAATCGGCGGAATACTGACCATACCGTTGGCGCGCCTTGAGGTAGAGATCGTAGGCACGCGCGTCGTTCGGACGGTCGGCGGCCAGCTTTTCGACGTCGGCCGGTGTCAGCGCCACACGCAGCGCGGCAGCGATCGACGACGCGATCTCTTCCTGGACGCCGAAGATGTCGTCGAGCTTGCGATCGTAGCGCTCGGCCCAGAGCTGGAAACCGTCAGCGGCGTTGACCAGCTGCACCGTGATGCGAACTCGGTCGCCGGCGCGCCGCACGCTGCCCTCGAGCACCGCGCGCACGCCGAGTTCGGAGCCGACCTTCTGTGGATCGGCAGGTGCTCCGCGGTAGCGGAGCACGGCGTTGCGCGACGCGACTTTCAAGCCCTTGATCTTGGACAAGTCGGTCACGATGTCCTCGGTGACGCCCGAGCAGAAGTAGTCGCTCTCCGGATCCTTGGCCAGGTTCTCGAAGTAGAGCACGGCGAGCGACGGCACCTCGGTGGCGGAGGACGGCGCGCGCGGGCCGCTGGAGAGATCGAGCGAGATGGCGCTCAGCTCGCGCCGCAGGTCGCCGATGTCACGCGGCCGTTCGGCGGCTTCCTTGGTCAGGCAACGGCGAATCAGGTCGCGCAGACGCTGCGGGGTCGACGCCGGGATGCTGCTCCAGTCGGGATCGCGCTCGAGGATGCGCGCGATCACGTCGGACACGGTTTCGCCGGAGAAGGTCGGCCGGCCGGTGAGGCATTCCATCACGATGCAGCCGAACGCCCAGACGTCGGTGCGGCGATCGGCCGCCTTGCCGCGTGCCTGCTCGGGGCTCATGTAGGGAGCGGTGCCCAGGATGACGCCCGGAGTGGTCGCGGTCATCGCCACGGTCGGCGAGGCCGAGAGCGGGCCGGAACCGGGGGCGACGGGGTCCGTGTCCTTGGCCAGGCCAAAGTCCAGGACCTTGACCGCGCGCGACGCAGTCAGCATGACGTTGCCCGGCTTGAGATCGCGGTGGACGATGCCGCGCTCGTGTGCCGACTCGATCGCCGCCGCAATCTGCCCGGCGACTTCGAGCGTCTCGCGCACCGGCAGCGCGCCGCGCGCGATCCGCTGCGCCAGGGTTTCGCCCTCGATGAACTCGAGCACCAGGCACGACCCGCCGCCCGTGGCGCCGAGATCCTCGATGCCGTGGATGGTCGCGATGTTGGGGTGGTTGAGTGACGCGAGCAGCCGCGCCTCGCGCTCGAAGCGGGCGAGGCGTTCAGGGTCCGCGGTCAGTCCCGCCGGCAGCGACTTGATCGCGACCACCCGGTCGAGACGCAGGTCACGGGCGCGATAGACCTCGCCCATGCCGCCCGCGCCGAGAGGAGACAGGATCTCGTAGTTGCCGAAACGGGTGCCTGAAGCGAGGGTCATGACCGCCCAATGTATCGCAGTCGCGGACTCCGAAGCGATGGCCGATCAGGGCAGCCCGAGTGGCTGGCTCGACGGGAACGGTTCGACGGCGTCGATCGCAGCCCCTGCGAGCGTGTTCCCGGGCGAACCGATCACGCCGTGCTGAACCACCGCGAGTCCGACCCAGCCGCCCCCCTCGGCCACCGCACTCGTCATTCGACCGACCTTGGCCTCGCCGTGAACGATGTCGGTCGGGACGGACGGAGCCGACCCGGTGCCGCGCACCCGCACCAGCCGGCGCCGCACGCTGCGGTAGGTCACGAGCCGCATCAGCGCTTCCTGGCCGGTGTAGCAGCCCTTGCTCAGGTGCACCTCGTGGGCGAGGCCGACCTCGAACGGCGTGAACGATTCGTCGACTTCGTGATCGTGGCGCGGCCAGCCGGCGCGAATGCGCGCGGCTTCGTCATGACTGGGAAGTGTCGCATCGCCGCCGACCGTGAACAGCACGCCGCCGGACACCGGCACCGTCCAGGGCGTACGGATCGAACCCGCCCAGGTCGTGGTCACTTCCTCGAGCCGCGCGCGCGGCGCCGAATGGAAGTTCGAATCGAACTCCACACTCACGCTTCGGGACGCACTCCGATCCTCGATCTTGACGTCCTCGCGGAACACGTGGCGATCGACGAACTCGGCCAGGTCGTCGCCGCCGGGCTCGTCGTGCAGCAGCCATACCGCGCCGTCCTGGTCCACGGCCACGCACGCGCGGTCCAACAGCCGGCCGCGGAAATCGCAGAAGCAGGTCATGCGCGCCTGGCCCGCGGCCAGGTCCACCAGGTGTTGGGTGGCGATCCGGTGCAGCACGGCGAGCGCGTCGCGACCGGTGACGCGCAGCAGCGTGGAGGTGGGGGTGGTCACGGGTCAGACGCTACGTGGGCGTCGCCGACTCGGCAACTCGCTCCAGAACGAGTCGCACGCTGGGTTCGCGACGGGCTGGCGCCTCGCCGGGCCACCGGGCTAGAGTCGCGGCCATGACCGGCACCGCGCTCGCCGACCTGCTCGAAACGCTGATCAACATTCCGAGCGAAACCGGCCGCGAGGCCGAGATCGCGGCATTCGTCCAGGACCGACTCCGGGATCGCGGCGGCGAAGTCCTGCGCTCGAAGCTGAGCGTGGTGTGGCGCGGACCGCAGAGCGGCCGGCCGCTCGCCGTCGTGGCCGGTCACCTGGATACGGTCCCGGCGCAGGGGAACGGCACCGCGCGTCGCGTCGACGACCGCGTGGTCGGACTCGGCTCGAGCGACATGAAGTCCGGCCTCGCCGTGATGCTGGCGCTGCTCGAAACGCTGGACCCGATGATCGCGCGCTTCGATCTGGCGTTCGTGTTCTACGACGCCGAGGAGGGTCCGGCCGACGACAACGGGCTCGGTCGCGTGATCGCGGACATGCCGTGGCTGCGCTCCGCCCGACTCGCGGTGTTGCTCGAGCCCACCGACCTCAAGGTCGAGCTGGGCTGCAACGGCTCGCTGAACGCCGAGGTGCGGGTGGTGGGGAAGAGCGCCCACAGCGCGCGGCCCTGGACCGGCATCAACGCGGTCGAGCAGGCGGCCGACTGGCTGGCGGAAGTGACGCGCGTGCCGGTGGTGCGCAAGCAACTCGAAGGAGTCGAGTTCGCCGAAACCCTGCAAGTGACCACGCTGCGTGCGGGCCGGGCGCGCAACGTCGTACCCGACGAGCTGGTCGCGAACCTCAACTATCGGTTCACGCCCGACATGTCCCTGGAGCAAGCCGAGCGAGCTCTGCGCGAGCGAGTTCCCAAATCCTTCGAGTTCAAGATCGTGGATCGGGCGCCCTCGGGGAAGGTGTGCCTGGACGCACCCGCGGTGCGCGAATTCGTCGAGCGCTTCGGACTCCCGATCGCCGGCAAGCAGGGCTGGACCGACGTCGCGCGCTTCACCACGGCCGGGATTCCAGCGTTCAATTTCGGCCCCGGCGTTCCCGAGCAAGCGCACCAGGCGAACGAATACTGCCCGATCGGCAACCTCGAGCCGGCGCACCGGATGCTCGAAGAGTTCCTCGTACGATGAGCCGACCCTCGCCGCCCGCCGCCACCTCCGCGATCGACCCGGGGGCCCGAGTCCTGCCGCCGATCAATCCGGTGCTCGAAGCCACGGGCGACTATCCGTTCGTGCGCCTGGCGGCGATGAGCCGCGAGCTCGTGCCGCCCGGAGTCGAGCCGATCGATTTCAGCGTCGGCGATCCGCGCGAGCGCACCCCCGACTTCATTCGCGAGACGCTGCGGAACGCGATCCCCGAAGTCTCGAGCTATCCCGCGACCGTTGGCATGCGCGAGCTGCGTGTGGCCGCCGCCGGCTGGCTCGCGCGCCGGTTTGGCGTCACGGTCGATCCCGATTGCGAGCTGCTCCCGGTCAACGGCACCAAGGAGGGTGTGTTCCTGCTGCCGCTCGCGGTGATCGGTCGCTCGTCCGCGCGCAATGTCGTTGTGATCCCTTCGCCGGCCTATCCGGTCTTCGCGTCGGCGGCCCAGTTCGCGGGCGCCGAGATCCACCGGGTGGCCCTGCGACGTGAGGACGGATTCCGGTTCCACACCGGTCTGGTGCCCGACGAGGTGTGGCGGCGCACCGCGCTCCTATGGCTCAACCACCCGCACAATCCGACCGGCGCTGCGCTCGATCGCGGGGCCCTGGGAGCCATCGCCGATCATGCACGGCGGCACGGCTACTGGATCGCGGCCGACGAAGCCTACGCCGACATCTACTTCGACGTCGCACCGGGTTCGATGCTCGAGCACGGGACGGAAAACGTCCTCGCGTTCCACACCTTGAGCAAGCGATCGGCGATGACCGGATACCGTTCGGGGTTCATGGCCGGCGATGCGCGACTGATCGAGGCGCTCACCCGCTTCCGTCCCAACGTCGGGGTCGCGACCCCGGACTTCGTGCAACGCGCGGCGATCGCCGCCTGGAACGACGACGCGCACGCCGAACGCCAGCGCGAGGTCTACCGGGCCAAGCGGGAGATCATGCTCAAGGCGTTCGCGGGGCGCGGATGGACGATCGAAGCCAGCGAGGCCACCTTCTACTTATGGGCGCCGGCCCCGGGGGGAGACGACGTCGCCTTCGTCGAGCGGCTGTTGCGCGCCGGCATCGTCGCGACTCCGGGCTCGTTCCTGGGGGTCGAAGGCGCGGGCTACCTCCGGTGGGCGCTGGTGCCGACGGTCGAGCGTTGCCGTGAAGCCGCCGTCCGACTCGCACGCTTCGACTCGTGATGGGAGGGTGAACGGATGACGGTGACCGAATACCCGGTGGCGCGCTGGCGCGCGACCATCGACGAAGCCTGGGACGGGCGCCGTCCGCTCGACGAGCCGGCGGTGCGCGGCGCGGTCGAGGGCGCGATCGCCGGGCTCGACGCGGGTGATCTGCGCGTGGCCGAGCCCACGGGCGACGACTGGGTGACCCACGGCTGGCTGCAGCAAGCGATCGGTCTCTACTTTCGCATGCGGGTGTCGAGCACGTTCGAGGTCGGCCCGATCGAGTTCCACGACAAGATCCCGACCAAGCACGGCCTGGCGGCCGCCGGTGTGCGCGTGGTGCCTCCGGGGATCGCGCGCTACGGCAGCTTCCTCGAGCCCGGCGTGATCGTGATGCCGGCATACGTGAACATCGGCGCGCGGGTCGGCGAAGGCACGATGGTCGACACCTGGGCGACGGTCGGCTCGTGCGCCCAGATCGGGAAGCGCGTCCACCTGTCGGGCGGCGTCGGGATCGGCGGCGTGCTCGAGCCGCCACAGAGCCGGCCGGTGATCGTCGAGGACGACGCCTTCGTCGGCTCGCGTGCGATCGTGGTCGAGGGTGTGCGGGTGCGGCGGGGTGCGGTGCTCGGCGCCGGGGTCGTGCTCACCGCGTCGACGCCGATCGTCGACGTCACCGGCAGCGAGCCGCGCACATTCAAGGGCGAGATTCCCGAGCGTGCGGTGGTCATTCCCGGTTCACAGCTCAAGAGATTTCCGGCCGGCGAGTTCGGCACGCCGTGCGCCCTGATCATCGGCCAGCGTCGCGAGTCGACCGATCTCAAGACCTCGCTCAACCAGGCGCTTCGGGAGCACGGCGTTTCAGTGTGAGTTCTCCGGGTGCAGTCGGAAAAAACCAATCACTTGACTTCACGTTTCAGCTGCCTATGGTGGCCCTGCCTCGGGAACGGATTCCCTCCCTCGTGCCCGAGCCACTACCGCAAGCCTAGACTGGGCCACCTCCGGGGTTCGGGTTCGCATGATGCGATCCGTCGGAAGTTCTTGGCTTCTTGTCGCGGTCCTCGCGGCCACAGCGCCGCCGATGGCTGGCCACGCACGTGCGGGCGACACCCCGGTCGACTCCTCGTCGACGGTTGAATCGGCCCTGCTTCCCTGCGTCGATCCCCTAACCGGCCGAACCGTTCTTCGTTTCGTGAAACGCATTACGTCCTCAGGGCTGGCGGACACGACCTGGCAGCCGGACAGCACGCGCCACGGCATCGCACTCGAGGAAGTGGCGCAGCAGCTCGCCAGCGATGGCGCCATCGGATCGTATGTCGCGTGGGTCGATTACCGAACCATCTTCGGGGACATCTATCTCCAGCGGATCACCGGCACCGGTGAGATCGCCGACGGCTGGCCCTATGGCGGGCTCGCCGTCTGCCGGGCGGAACTGTCCCAGTACAACGTCGCGCTTGCTCCCGATGGTTCCGGCGGCGTGTTTGCGGTGTGGCAGGACTTTCGCAGCGGGCAATCGGCTGATCTCTACCTCCAGCGCATCACGGCGAGTGCCGCTCCTGCCGAGGGCTGGCTTGAGGATGGCCTTCTAATCGCCGAGGGCGGTGCAGATCAGCTTCAGCCCTCGATCGCAGCGGACGGTATGGGCGGGGCCTTGATCGCGTGGCAAGACCGTCGCGACGGGGCACTTCGCGTCTATGCGCTCAACGTCGATGGAACTGGCACTCCACGATCCGGTTGGTCGCCTGGCGGCGCGGCCATCGAAGGGGCCGAGGGAACGAGCAGTGCCCCCGCGGTTTCCAGCTCCGCAAGCGGCTCCATCCTAGTGGTTTGGCGGTCGGAGGATGGCCTTGGCGCGGAGCAAATTCTTGCCCGACGGCTTTCGGCCAGCTCACCACCCGACACCATGACGAGGCCAACGGTCATTGCTGCCGGTGCAAGCGGCGAACGACTCTCGGACCCGGCCGTGCTTCCCGACTCCTCCGGCTACGTCGTGGCCTGGACGGCCCGCGGACCGTCCTCAGCCAGGGTCCAGGTTCAACGCATCGGAGGGGATAGAACGCCCGCGCCGCAGTGGACTTCAGCTGCGGCCGCTACCGGAGTCGGCGCCGGATTCTTCGCTCCAAGTCTCGTCTCGGACGGCTCAGGTGGAGCATTCGTCGTCTGGGAGGACTTCCGCGGCGAGACGGGCAGCGATGTCCACGCCCAGCGGATCACCGCAGCAGGTGAGCATGGATGGGCCGAGAACGGCGTCGCCGTGAGCGCGGAGGCCGGTGACGAATACGGTGTCGTCGCAACCTCGGATGGCGCCGGCGGGATGGTCGTCTCTTGGATGACGTCAGACTCGCTCTCGGTGGCGGGGCTGCTTTCGGCGAGGCGGGCAGAACCCAGTCGTTCGCTCCGCGTGCGCGAAGCCAAGGCGACTCCCGGGAAGGCTCGGCTGGCGTGGCAGAGCTTCGAGCCGCTTATTGGAACGCTTGCCATCGAGCGCCGCATTCAGCCGAGCGATTGGGAAGCCCTGTCTGCTCTAACGGTTCAGGACAGCGGGTACATCCGGCACGTCGATGAAGCGGCACCGGAGGGTGCGCGAGTCGAGTACCGTGTGGTGCTGCGGCGGTCCCAGGCGAAAGTCTTCTTCGCTCCGGTCGAGCTCTTGATTCCCGTCGCGCCCGCGGTCCTGACACTTATGTGGGCCCGCTACGACGCCACCGCGCGGAGCTTGGACCTCAGCTTCAGCCTGCCGCGCGGCGCCGACCCGCAGTACGAGATCATCGACATCCAGGGCCGGAGGGTTCGACGGGAGTCGCTCCATGGGCTGGAGCCAGGAGAACACCGCGTGAGCGTGAGTCTGCCTTCGCGTATCGCGTCCGGGATGTACTTCTTCCGCCTTTCGCAGGGAGCCCAGATGCGGGTGGTCAAACTCCCTGTCGTCCGCTAAGGAACCGCTCATTGAAGCCCCTTCGAACAAAACACTCATTTGCACGCGAGGGTGTCCGTGACTAGGTTCGACATCCCTCGCGTGCGTTCCTGGATGGCATTCGGAGCGCTTCTCCTGCTTTTGGGCAGCCTCGCGTTCGTCGCAATCGCCGCGAGACCTACGTCAGCGCCCCTGGGGGCACAACCAAAGCAGCCCGTGGTCCGAACGGATGCACTCACCGACACGGCTATCGTCCACGGACCGACTTATTTTCTCAACGAATCAGACCCGCCGATCTGGACGCTCTACAGTGACCAGTTCCAGGTCTCCAACACGCTCGGGCGTCGCTATCTCTTGGACATTGGTGACAACGGAGCATCGAAGATTCGGGTCAGCGTCAATCAACAAGAATGGGTTGGCGAGAACGAGCAAACATTGGGGAACACGCAGCGCATCATCGATGTGACGTCAGGAACGATCCCATTGACGATTGGTCTCTATGGCTCAGAAGGCACCGGGCTGACAGCGCGCGTTGTTCACGTCTCCGACCCCAGTTACCAGGTTTACCCGTGGACGCAGTTCACGCGGCTGGTCCCGGCCGACACGCAGTGGGTAAGCTTCTCGGTCGACACCGACAACGCCGCCGACGTGGGGATGCTTCGAATGATCAACGGCTCTGGATACGGCTCAAACCGGGTGACGAGCGGCAAAGTCTGGCTTAACGGCACTCAGGTTCTCTCGAACGCTGAGTTTGGAACAGGCAAGGCAACGGCCACGAAGAACGTCACCCTGCTTGTAAACAACACCGTCAAGATCCTCAACCAAAGTGCAGTCAACACCTACCTTAAGTTGCAGTTCCGAGCCATCGACGACACACCGCCGGCCGTGACCCTATCCTTGCCGGCACCCGATACCCTCTTCACGAACTCTGCATCGGTGTCGTTGATCGGTCAGGTAGTAGATCAAACGCCGTGTAGCCTAAGCGTGAACAGTGGTCCGCGCATACTGGCCAGCCCTGGGTTCTCAACGCCCTTTGCCCTGCCCGGCATCGGCCGGTATTCAGCACAAATGGCGATTCGGAACAGTGCTGGGCTGACTACGACCGTCACGCAGCAGATCGTACGCGACACTCTGGCGCCCACTCTCACCGTGACGACGCCATCCGAGGGAATACCCTCAACCGCAGACTCACTAATCACAGTCGCCGGTACTTGGCGTGATTCCACGTTTACGACGGTGACGGTGGACGGGGAGGCTGTTGCGACGGGCTATGGTGGCAGCTTCTCGCTATCGAACTATCGGCTCGATCTAGGCACGAATCGGATCGTGTGCCGTGCGGTCGACGCAGCCAACAACAAGAGAGAACTCACGCGCCTCGTCTTCAGATCGCTGGCCGGCGAACCCACTCCGCCTGATTCGACCCTCGACGAAACCGGATTCTCCGTTACAGCGACGACTGCGTTCTATGAGGGCGTGCGGTTCCTCTTCTCTGGTGCCAGTGCTGTGCAACTGGGCGTCGACAGCACCAAGTTTATCCCGGCGTTCGCCGCGGTCGTGCGTGGTCAGGTGAGAGCCAGGGACTTCGGTCCGGTTGGGAATGTCACAGTCCGCGTCCTTAACCACCCAGAATACGGACACGCCATCACGCGATAAGACGGGCGATTTGACCTTGTCGTTAATGGGGGATCCCAGCTGACACTTCGATTTACGAAAGCGGGATTCTTGGAAATCCAGCGCAACGTGCATCCGCAAGCTAACGACTACTCGATTGTGGATGATGTGGCCCTGGTCGGACGCAGTTCGAAGTTTACTTCCGTCTATCTCAACGCATTGACCGTTGTTCGCGGCCGTTTTGCATCCGACCTAAACGGCGATCGCGAAATACGAGTGCTGTTCCACGCAGGTACAACCGCGAAGATCGCCCGTACTCCAGGGGATACCGCCTCATTGAGTGAAATGCGACTCCGGCTGACGGAGTATACGGTCGGTGAGGATGGCTCCTCGAGCATGCCTGCGCTACTCCCGCCTTCGAGCTCCTACACGTACTGCATTGACTTCAGCGTCGATGAGGCGGATTCCATTGGGCAGAGCACGGCCCCGCACCTCCCCGTCCCAGACGTGCTATTCACCAACCCCGTGATCTGCTACGTACGTAACTTCCTCGACTATCCGGTCGGGACCGCCGTGCCGAATGGGTTCTACGATCGCCGTTCAGCGAAATGGGTGGCTGTAAGGGACGGCTGGGTTGTCCGCATCTTGTCGGACAACGGAGGCACGGTGACGATTGACTCAAATGGGGATTCTTTGGTTGATGGCCAGGCCAGACTTGACAGCTTAGGAGTTACATCAGCCGAGCTGCAGGCGATGTCTGCACAGTATGATGCTGGGGATGTTCTCTGGCGAATGCCCGTTGACCGATTTTCGAATGCAGACTACAACGTCCGCTATCTGCCGCCCCCGATCGGAGGGCCTGGTCCCCCGCGCAGCGATCGCCACACGCCGAATCCCTGCGAAGTACCTGGTTCGATCATCAATTGTGAAGACCGTACGCTTGGGCAGCGTTTGGGCGTGCTCGGCACACCCTACAGCCTGAACTATCGCAGCTTCCGTGCCCCGGGCGATAAGGTCATGCGCAGCGTGCGAGTTCCCGTTGTTGGGTCAAGCATTCCAATCGGTCTCTATAGGGTACACGTGGAGCTTCTCGTGGCTGGGCGACGGTACCATCAGATCGTCCCGGGTCCGATCACCCTCGCCACGCCACCCGTGACGATGACTTGGGATGGGCGCGATGCGTACGACCGTGAGGTTACGAGTTCTGTCGTCGCCAGGGTTGGCGTGGGCTACGAGTACAGACGGTGGGTAGTCGGCGGAACGGGGTCGGAGTCGCTGGGAGATCCTGCGGCAAGTGGTACGGCCCTAGGAGAAGCGACCCTGCTGCGGCAGATTCCCGTGATCGCATGGAGCTGGCAGTCAATGAATCTCGGTGCTCCAAGTGCTGACAACGCGGGACTGGGCGGTTGGACGCTAAGCCCCCATCACTTCTACGACAATGTTGGCAAAGGCATCGTCTATCTCGGCGACGGGTCCGTGATTGACGGCGAGCAGCTAACTCCGATAGTCCGAAGGTACAATGATCCTGACGACTGCCCTGGAGGTGCACCCTCTGCGACCGTTGCTACGTTGAAGCTCGACGACTCCCGCGCGCTTGCCTACGGCCCTCGCGGCGAGCTGTACGTTGGTGATGATTGTCGAAACTCAGTTCTTCGGGTCGACCCGAATGGCACGGTTACGCGAATCGCCGGAAACGGCAATCCTGGCTCATACCAGGGTGATGGGTCAGCCACGGCAACGGCGCTGCCCCACCAGATCAACGGCCTGGCGGTCGGGCCTGACGGCTCGGTCTATCTGGCCGCGGGGCGTTCGTCGGAGCCGGACGAAGCCATCGTCGCCGTGGTCACACCAGGCGGCATGATCCGGAAGATAATCGGCGGCAAGCCTGGGGAAACGGAAGGGGGAGGCGACGGCCTACCGGCATCGGAGGCGTGGGTGGGCTACGTGGGAGATATTGCCCTAGGACCTGACGGCAGCTTATTTGTTAGTAACGGGCGCTATGGCTACAACTATGGTGCCGTTGGCAACATTCGTATTCGAAGAATTGGGCCCAATGGCATAATTAGGAACTATGCCGGTAACGGGCTGGGCAACTCAAACGACTCAACAGGCGCTGCGACCAGCCTCAGCATAATGTACGGGCTCGACATTGCTGCCGATGGTGAGGGCAACCTATATATCAACGAAAAGGGTCGGATCAAACGCGTGTCACCTGACGGGATGCTGAGCACGATTGCTATGGAATCGGACGTGCCAGGGGATCGGATCCATACACTAACCGCCAACGCTAGAGGGATGCTGTTGTTCTCGTCGGTCATGAATGACGAAACCAGATGGTATTTCATGAAACGCGAGCCTGACGGTACATTGTCGCAACTTGGCTTCACCAGTCCGTTCAGCGGACTCAGCGATGCGACTTCTGGTGGGGTGCCATTTCTGAGTCTACGCGGCTTTGATGTCCAAGCGATTGCGATCGCCCCTGATGAGACGTTTGCATGGAGTCGGCATGTCGGACTATATACTGTGCGGAATCCATTTGCCGGCGAAGGCACTCCCGAAGTTGTGGTGGCCAGCGCCGATGGAAGTGAGTACTACGTGTTCGCGAGGAACGGGACCACAGCAGGGCGGCACCTCTACACGCGTGATGCGATGACCGGTGCCGTGCGCCACGAGTTCGGTTATGACGCGGCTGGGAGGCTATCCACCATTCGGGACGTCAACGGCCTTACGACCAAGATTCAGCGGGGAGGGACCGGAGCCCCAATCGGGATCCTTGCGCCATTCGGGCAGCGGACGAGGCTAACAGTGGATAGCAACGGCCGCTTGGAGAGCGTCGAGGACACGCTTGGTAACGCGATAGAACTGACGACGAGATCTGACGGACTACTCGAGACCTTCACAGATCCACGTGGCAACGTCCATACATTCACGTGGGGAGCGGACGGGCGACTGTGGGAGGACGAGGGGCCGCCTGGGACGGGGGTTTCGGAACAGTTGGCGGTTTCGTATGACGGGCTCAAACGGACGGTTACGAGGACGACTGGCGCTGGGGTTATGACTACCTACGATGTTACCGAGCTGCTCAATTCTACGAGGCAGCGCGAGATAACGACCGCGGGGCTCCGCTATGTGCGAACGGATAGTTCGGACATGAGGGTCCTTGCGTCTTGGCCCGATGGGGGCTCATCCGTCGATAGCGTGAGGGCGGACCCGCGTTTCGGCTTTGTAGCGCCCTACTCGCGACGCAGTCGAGTCCGACTGCCGAATGGAATGACGCGGGTAGTCGAACGACAGCGCGGGATGTCGACGTTGTTCAATCCACCGTTCACGCATGGGGAGTGGGCGGAGAATGACAGCGTGAACGGTGACAGCGCCCACCGCGTCGAGTTTCACTCCGACAGCCTGATAGTCCGCATGCGCAGTCCAAGGGGCCGCACGGCCACTGTGACACTTGATTCCGCTGGGCGACCGCTGACCATGACCGTTCCAGGGTTGGCGCCCTGGATCTACCACTATGAACAGGGGAGGCTTGAACGGAGCACCCAGGGAGGACGGGGACTGCGATACGGCTACGATGCTCGCGGCCGGCTGGCAGTCGTACGTGACACTTCGGGGATCATGACCACTCTCTCCTACGACACCGCGGATCGCTTAACGAGCGTGAAACTTCCCGGAAACCGCGACGTGGGGCTCGAACCAGATGCATCAAGCAATCTTATGGGCGTTACGCCTCCGGGGCCTCACGAACATCAGTTCGAGTACACACCGACAGATCTGGTCGACAAGTATCGGCCTCCGCCAATGGGCCTTCCCCACTCGCTCACGCAGTATGCGTACAATTCCGATCGGCAGCTGATGCGAATCTATCGCCCCGATGGAAAGAATGTAGCGCTGGCCTTTGGGGCAGGCGGCACGGTCGACTCGGTCACGATCGCCCGCGGCAAGTTCACGGCTTCGTATTCTTCCGCCGGTCAGCTGGCGTCCCTCACCTCGCCCGACAGCGTGTTTCTCACGTTTGGAAACTATGGGCCGGTAGATACTAGCGAGATCTGGACGGGGCATGTAACAGACACCGTGTCATTTGCCCTCAACCGTGACCTAAGGGTCTCAAGCCAGAGAGTCAACGGTGCGAACATGGTCGCCTATTCGTATGACAGCGACGGGCTCCTTGAAGGGGTGGGTGCTCTAGCAATTGCCCGTCGACTTGACAACGGGCTCATATCCGGCACGACGCTTGGCAACGTCACGACCAGCGAGAGCTACTCGTGGCAAGGGGACCTGTGGCGACGTACTGCGTCGTACAGCGCCACGCCTTTCTACGACGCGATCTATACTCGCGATTCCGTCGGTCGGATCACTGGAGTGACCGAGACCATTAGCGGCACCACCAAAGTGATCAACTATGTTTACTCGGACTCGGGATTCCTGGTCCGAGTGACGGTGAACGGCACGGTCACCGAGCGCTATGGCTACGACGGCAACGGCAACCGCGTGCGCTACGATGCGCCCGGAGACTCGGCGACCATGACGGTGGATGGCCAGGATCGCATGCTCCGCTATCGGAACACCACGTTCACGTACTCGGCAGGGGGCGACCTGCAATCTCAAGCCTTTTCGACCCCGAGCCTGTACACCTATGATGCCCTCGGGAACCTGCTGAAGGTCAAGCTTGCGAGTGGGGACTCCACTGAGTACATGGTTGATGGACGCAACCGCCGGGTGGTCCGCAAGCGCAACGGCGTAGTAACGCACCGCTGGATCTATCAGGACCAGCTGGAGCCTGTGGCGGAGTTCGACGGCAACGGGAATCTGGCGGCACGGTACGTCTATGGGACGCGAGCGCATGTCCCGGATTATGTGGTGAAGGGCGGGACGACGTACCGGATCATCTCGGACCACCTGGGCTCGGTGCGCCTGGTGGTGAATGCTTCGACTGGATCGATCGCACAACGCCTGGATTACGACAGCTACGGTCGGGTTACCGACGACTCGGCGCCGGGATTCCAGTGCTTTGGGTACGCTGGCGGCTTGTGGGATGGGCAGACCGATCTCGTACGTTTTGGCGCGCGCGACTACGACCCGAACTTCGGGCGGTGGACGACGAAGGATCCCATTCGCTTTGCGGGGGGTGACGTGAACCTCTACGCGTACGTTGGAAACAACCCTGTGAATGCAATAGATCCGTACGGGACTGATTGGATTGATGTGATCGACGGACCGGCGATGTGGCTCGACCGACATGATTGGGATGACTACTTCGCTGGTGTCGGAGATGCAGTGTCTGGTGTCCCGTTCACAGACTGGAGTGCTACGAAATGGGCTCGAGAGAGTTTCGAGGTGCAGGACGAGATCGATCCATGCGGAGGGGCATACGGGAGGGGACAATGGACCGGCGTTGCGATTGGTCTGATGGACTTCCACCCGAGATGGGGCGGAAGGTTTGGAAAATCGGGTATGGGGAATCCGGGAGGGATCTTCAATAGGAACCGGTGGTTTAGAGTAGGATGGGGATGGGATGCGTCTCGCGGGCTGGGTCATCCAACGTTCCGCGTGGCCATTGGCTCGGGTAAGGGTGGTTGGTGGCGGCATCCGATCGACATCCCTGTGCCACGATGGTGGCCAGGATACAAGTAATGCGAGCTCTAATCGTGTGGCTGAGAGAGCTGCGAGACAAGATCTTTGGTGGAATCGAACCCGAAGGCATGGCGGAAGCGCTAGAGCGATTTCTCAGGGGCGAGGAGCGTAGATGGGACTGGGACGATTATTTTGGGGCGCCGTCGGCCCACCGTGTCGTTCGTGAGGTAGTGAAAGATCTGCACGCGATGGGGTTCGACATTCCTCCGGATGAACAATGGAGGACAGATCCGGCGCTTAGGGGAAGGATTGAGGCGGCCATCAAGCGATTAAGAACCGAAGGGACACGCGATTCAAAGGTTTGACAAGCTGAAAGCACTGGGACCTTCTGGGCGTGGGTGGTAACCGTGGGCTCCGTTTGAATTGAATGTAGGGAGGAGAGATGGACGGTTTCGCGAGCGGATTGACGATCGGAGCTTGAGAGCGTATGTTTGGAATTCCTAGCGCACCATCTAGCGAGAAGGTGCAGTCCCGCCTCTGGGCCCCCAGAATCCGCTGAAGTAACGGCAAGAACGCCGGTTTCTGCCACGGCCTGATTCCTCGGTTGACCTGGCCGACCGGCCGACACCCTCCTCAGGTCCCGCCCGGTCGGCTCAAGCCCAAGCACCGCACCGTTTCGCTAAAAGGTGCAGTGCCGGTCTCGCCCTTGATCCCCTCGAATCCATGCCCCGCCCCGCGGGCGCGAGTCAGCGCCTGCCCCGCTACCTCACCCAGATCGAAGTCCGTGCCTTTTTCCAGGCCATCGCGGAGCCTCGCGACCGCGCGCTTTTCGCGCTGATCTATCACTACGGCCTGCGCGTCGGGGAGGTAGCACTCCTTGTCCGTGGCGACGTCGATTTCGAACGCGGCCGGATCGTGGTCAAGCGACTCAAGGGTGGGGCGTGGACCGAGCGGCCGCTGTTCGGCTCGACAGCAAGCTTGCTGCAGACATTCCGGGCCATGGCTCCAGGTCGTCCGGATGGTCCCCTGTTCCCCGGGCGCGATGGGCCGCTGCGCAAACGCCAGATCCAGTCCCTGTTCGCCCGCTACCGCGATCGCGCGCATCTGCCCAGTCGGTACACCTGCCACTGCTTGAGGCACTCGATCGCGACGCATCTGTTGGATGCCGGCGTCAGTCTTGAGTTCGTCCAGGATCACCTCGGACATCAGTCGATTCGGAGCACCTCGATCTACGCGCGGATCACCGACCGACATCGCGCCGCGCTCTTCGAGCAGCTCGAGCGATCGCCGTGGATCGTGCATCCGGACTCAGGCGCGGCGTACCAGACTCAGCCGGCAAGCGTCGGCTCGGGCTTTGTCCATGAACCACCCGCCCCCGGGTATCGAGACTTGCCGCCGTGAAGCCCAACCCTCGCATCTCCTCGTACGTCCTGTTCACGCTTGTTGCGGCGGCGCTGGCGTGTGCCAAGAAATCCGATCCCCCGACGGCACCGCCGTCGCCCCAGTGCTCGCTCAGTGCCACGAGCATGAATTTTGGAAGCGTCGCCGTCGGATCGTCCGCGGACCGGCAGGTGACCCTGACCAACGCCGGCGACGGTGTCCTGTCGGGAGCGTTGACCGCCAACTGCACCGGCTTCCTGATTGCTGGGAGCTCCGACTACGTCCTGAGCGTGGGCCAATCCGTCATCATCGCGGTCCGCTTCTCTCCTCCGGCGGAGGGTGCATATCGCTGTACGGTCTCGACCGGCCAGGCCGCATGCATCGTGGCCTGCCAGGGCACGGGGATCCCGGGACCGGATACTTGTGCTGTATCGCCGGCCACCCTTGATTTCGGTAGCGTGACCGTCGGTCAGGTCCTGGATCGAACCTTCACCGTCACGAACACCGGAACTCGCCGGCTGGTCGGAAGCCTCGCCGAATCTTGCCCAGCCTTCGCGATCGAGGGCCTGACGGGCTACGACTTGGGCCCAGGCCAGTCAGAGACCCTCACGATCCGCTTCCACCCAAGCCAAGCCGGGATCCAAAGCTGCACGATCACCGCCTCCGGCTGCCCAGCAATCATGTGCACCGGCACCGGGGTTCCCGTCGATCCCGCCTGCCAGCTCTCCGTCAGCGGTCTCTTGTTCCCGCAGCAGGCGCTGGGCACTCGCTCCGACGCCACCTTCGAGCTCACGAATGTGGGCACCAGCAACCTGGCGGGCACGGTTACCGAGAGTTGCCCCGGTTTCAGCATTGCCGGCCAAGCGAGCTACGACCTGGGTCCGGGCGAGCGCCAGACCTTCATCGTGCGCTTTGAGCCGATCTACGTCGGCGACCACACCTGCGAAGTCAACGTCGGAGCCGGCTGCCCGCCGCTCAGCTGCTGGGGCAGCGGCGTGATCGGCTGCTCCTACCAGCCTGAGCAGATCCACTTCGGCTACTTCCGGCCCGGCGAGATCCGCTGTGGCAGCCTGACGCTCAAGAACAATTCGAGCACGCTGCAGACCGGCAACTTGAGTGCCCAGCAAATCGGCTGGGACACGGGCACCATCCTGCTCGATGGCGTGACGATCAGTGGTGCGGGAAGCAGTCCGCCGTACAGCCTGAACGCCGGGCAGTCGCGCACCTTCACCCTCTGCTGGAGAGCCGACCTCAGCGTCGGCCAGCCGACGCGCTGCGATACCACCTTGGGCGAGTGGCGCATCCGCTCCAGTGACGAAGGCTGTTCCGACGTCTTCGCGACGATCCAGGGCATCGTCACCTCGGTTGCGAGTGCTCGATCTACCCCACGGCGCTTGATTTCGGAAGCGTGGCCTCCGGCCCGCTCCGACTCACGCAACTGCACCGCAGTTTTCGTAGTGCTCTCACGTCACGTATCATATCCTTCATGACCCACCTCGAAACGCACACCTCGCCCTATCTCGACAGCGCCTACGCCAACGACCGCGCCCACGTCTTCCACTCCTGGTCGGCCCAGGGGGCGCTCAAGCCCACGGTGATCGCCGGGGCCAAGGGCTCCCGCATGTGGGACGACAAGGGCAACACCTGGCTCGATTTCTCCAGCCAGCTGGTCAACGTCAACATCGGGCACCAGCATCCCAAGCTGATCGCCGCGATCCAGGAACAGGCGGCGCGCCTGTGCACCATTGCGCCGTTCCACGCCAACGACATGCGCAGCGAGGCCGCGCGCCTGATCGCCGAGCTGGCTCCGGGCGATCTCGACATGGTGTTCTTCACCAACGGCGGCGCCGAGGCGAACGAGAACGCGGTGCGGATGGCGCGCGGACACACCGGCCGCCACAAGGTGCTGACCGCCTATCGCAGCTATCACGGTGCCACCGGAACTTCGATCACCATGACCGGCGATCCCCGCCGATGGGGGAGCGAGCCGGGCATGCCCGGGATCGTCAAGTTCTGGGGTCCCTATCTCTATCGATCCGCGTTCCACGCGCGGGATGCCGCCGAAGAATGCGCGCGTGCGCTCGAGCATCTGTCGAACGTCCTGATGGTCGAGGGGCCGCACACGGTGGCCGCGATCGTGCTCGAGACCGTGGTCGGCACCAACGGCATCCTGGTGCCGCCGGATGGCTACCTGCAGGGCGTGCGCGATCTGTGCACCAAGCACGGCATCGTCATGATTTGCGACGAAGTCATGGCCGGTTTCGGACGCTGTGGCGAATGGTTCGCGGTCGACCGCTGGAAGGTGACGCCCGATCTGATCGCCTTCGCCAAGGGCTCCAACTCGGGTTACGTCCCGGTCGGCGGCGTGATCATCAGCCGGCGCATCGCCGAGACCTTCAAGGATCGCGTGTACCTGGGTGGCCTCACCTATTCGGGGCATCCGCTGGCGTGCGCGTCGATCGTGGCCAGCATCGGGGTCTTCAAGGAGGAACGGATCATCGAGAACGCCCGGCGCCTGGGCGCCGAGGTGATCGGTCCCGAGCTGGAAAGGATCGCCGCCAGGCACCCGAGCGTCGGCGAGGTGCGCGGGCTCGGCGTGTTCTGGGCGATCGAGCTGGTGCGCAATCGCGACACGCGTGAGCCGTTGGTGCCGTTCAACGCCGCGGGGCCGGCGGCCCAGCCGATGGTCGAGCTGATGAGCGCCTGCAAGGCGGGCGGCGTCTGGCCGTTCGCTCATTTCAACCGGCTGCAGGTGACGCCGCCATGCACCACCACGCCGGACGAAGCGCGCGAGGGGTTGGCCGCGATCGACAAGGCCCTCGAGGTGGCGGACCGCTACTACCAGGGCTGACCCCCCGGGCGGAATACCCCTCCGGGGTCGACTGGCTCAATGCCGGACCCGCGACGGAACCCGGTCCGACGGACCTTCAGCCCGGGCGGTTCAGCGCTCGCGGGGCCTGAATGCCGCGTTCGTCCGACAGTCACGCAACCCACCGGTCGAGGCTTGCGTAAGCATCGACATCCGCGTCAGCTTGGGACTCCAGGTCCGATTTCGCACCGCCCTGAGGCTCCCGCCGGACGGGCGACGGCTCGACCGGGAATCGCTGTCCGGCAGGCTGCCGCCCGGGTGCGGCCGAGGAGGTCCCCGTGATCGAAGATCGTCCGATCAAGCGACGGCCGCGCCGCATCATGATCTGGTCCGCGGTTGGCGTGGTCATTGTCGGCGTTGCGATCGCGAGCCTGCTGATCGCGCGCAACGCGGGCAGCAACGGCAAGTCCGACAAGAAGAAGGACGACAAAGCGCCGCCTCCCGCGCCGGTCGAGCTTTCGGCGGTGCTCTCGGGCCCGATCTCGACCTTCCTCGAAACCACCGCGACGCTCGAGGCCCAAAACACCGCGACCCTGGTGGCGCGCGCCGAGGGTCCGATCGTCGAGGTGCTGGTCGAGGAGGGTGCCTACGTCACCAAAGGGCAGGTGCTGGTCCGCCTCGACGACACCGAGGCCCGGCTGGCGGTCGAGCGCACCGAACTGGCCTGGGAACTGGCTAAACGCGAGCACGATCGCGGGCAGCAGCTCCAGGCCAAGGATTACCTGAGCCAGAAGGAGCTGGATGAAAAGGAGCTGGGGGTTCGCAACGCCTGGGTGGCACTCGAGCAGGCGCGATACGACCTGACCCAGACGCGGATCGTCGCGCCGTTCTCGGGACGACTGGTCGAGCGCATGGTCCACCTGGGCGAGACCGTCCCCGAGGGCCGCGAGTGCTTCCGGCTCGTGGACTTCGATCCGGTGCTCGCGCGCCTCTACTTCCCCGAGCGCGAGCTGGCGCGTGTGCGCCTCGGCCAGATCGCCGAACTCACGTTCGACACCCATCCCGGACAGTCGTTCCCGGCCCGGGTCGCGATCGTCAATCCGGTGGTGGATCGCGCCAACGGCACGTTCAAGGTCACGGTCGAAGTGCCCAATTCATCGGGCGCCCTGCGTCCCGGCACGTTCGCCCGAGTTCGGCTCAAGACTGGCACGTTCGATCGAGCGCTGCTGATTCCGCGCCGTGGCGTGATCACCGAGGACGGCGAGTCATTCGTGTTCGTCGCACGCGGCGACAGCGTCAATCGGGTCTCGGTGACCGTCGGAGCCGTCGGAGAACGACACGGCGCAGATCCTGAACGGGGTGTCGTCGGGGGACAGCGTCGTCACCGTCGGTCAGGGCGGCCTCAAGCCCGGATCGAAGATCCGCGCCGTCACCTTGTAGGCCGCACATGCGCCTGGTCGAAGGGTCGATCCGCCGGCCGATCACGGTGTTCATGGCCACCGCCGCGGTGGCGATCTTCGGGCTGGTAGCCCAGACGCGCCTCGCCGTCGACCTGCTGCCCGATATCTCCTACCCGTCGCTCACGGTGCGCACCAATCTGCCCGACGCCGCCCCCGGCGACGTCGAGCAGTTCGTCACTCGCCCGGTCGAGGAAGCGGCAGGCGTGGTGCCCGGTCTCGTGCGCATGCACTCGATCTCGCGTCCCGGCCAGTCCGAGGTCACCCTCGAGTTCCAGCTCCGGAACGCGCATGGACCTGGCGTCGCTCTCGGTGCGCGAGAAGCTGGACCTGGTCACGCTACCGCGTGAGGCGCGAGCGGCCGGCGATCCTGCGCTTCGACCCGGCGCTCGACCCGATCCTGCGCTACCGACTCTCGGGCGGCGGCAACCTGCGCCGGCTGCGCCGGATCGCCGAGCAGACGGTCAAGCGCGACCTCGAGGGCGTCTCGGGCGTGGCCGCGGTGCGCGTCGTCGGGTGGCGAGGAAGAGGAAATCCAGGTCGACGTCGATGCCGCCCGGCTCTCGGCGGTGGGGCTGTCGCTCGCCGACGTCACTCAACGCCTGCGCGACGAGAACATCAACCTGGCCGGCGGCTCGCTGACCGAGGGCGCTCCGAGTACCTGGTGCGCGCGATCAACCAGTTCGCCGAGCCCGCAGAGATCGCCGAGGTCATCCTGGCGGTGCGCGATGACGGCGTGGTTCGGGTCTCGGACGTGGCCACAGTTTCGCGTGGCGCGCGGACCGCGAGGTCGTGGCCCGGGTCGACGGCGAGGAATCAGTCGAGATCGCGGATCTACAAGGAGGGCGACGCCAACACCGTGGCGGTCGCCCCGCCGTCCAGGGCCGCGCCAAGGCGATCCCGTTGCCTCGCGACCTGAAGCTGGTCGCGGTCGCCGACCAGTCGCGCTTCATCGCGCCGCGATCGACGACGTCATGACCTCCGCTGTTGCTGGGCGGCCTGCTGGCGGTCCTGGTGCTCTTCGCATTCCTGCGCGACTTGCGCACGACGCTGATCATCGCGCTCGCGATCCCGGTCTCGGTGCTCGCGACGTTCATCGTCATGTACCGCTTCGGCGCTGTCGCTCAACCTCATGTCGCTCGGCGGCCTGGCGCTCGGCGTCGGCAATCTGGTGGACAACTCGATCGTCGTGCTCGAGAGCATCTTCCGAAGCGCGAGGAGGGCCTCGACGCCGGCGAGCGCCGCGCGCCGCGGCACCGGCGAACGTGGCGATGGCGGTCACCGCCTCGACGCTCACCACGGTCGCGGTGTTCGTGCCCGCTGGTCTTCGTCGAGGGACTGGCCGGACAGCTGATCCGCGACCAGGCGCTGATCATCACCTTCTCGCAGCTGGCCTCGCTGGTTGTCGCCCTGACGCTGGTGCCGACCATCTACGGCGTCCTGGGTCGTGGATCCGTCGCGCATCCGGCGCCGGGGATAGGAGCCGAAGCGAATCGCCCGGGTCGCTGCGCGACGGCGAATCGATGGGTGGCTCTTCGTCCTGCTGGCACTGCCGCCGGTTCGTCACCTGGCTGGTGGCGTCAGGCGGGACATCTGCATTCGGCCGTGGGTCGATCGTCTGCTGCAGCCGTTCGACGCCGGGATGAGCGCCGCTCGACGCGCAGCTATCCCGTGGTTCTGCGCGGCGGCGCTCGCGCGGCCGGTGCGCCGTGCTGGGCTGGTCCACGCTGGCGTTCGTGGCATCGCTGGCGGTCGGATCTCCGCTGCCGCGGAATCTGTTCCCGCCGTTCACCCAGGGCGAGTTCCGCTTCAACGTGACGACTGCCGCCGGGGCACGGCGCTGCACGTCACCGACCAGCGCGCTCGAGCAGCTCGCCGCCCAGGTGCGCAAGGACCCGCGGGTCAAGTTCGTTCACACCAGCGCCGGGCAGACCGATCTCGCGGCGTTCGCCGGCTCGGCGCGCGAGGCCAACCGCGGCCAGATCGCGGTGGTGCATGAAACGCGCCGACGACCGCAAGGCCGAGGACGGCCGTGGCCACCGTGCTGCGCGACGCGATGGACGCCGATGCCCGGGGCTGACCTACGACTACGAAGTGCCGTCGCTGTTCCGCTTCCAGACGCCGATCGAAGTCGAGATCTACGCCTACGACCTGGACACGCTGCGCGCCGCTGGCGCCGACCGTGGTCGCGCGAGCTGGACGCGGATGCCCGGGGCTGACCGACGTCGAGAGCCTCGATGCGGCTCGGCGATCCCGAGGTGCAGATCGCGTTCGATCGCGACCGGCTGGCCGCCATGCACCTGGACCCGATGTCGGCGCTCGCGTCTGGTGCGGAACGCCGTGCAGGGCGAGGCGGCGACCCAGTTCAACGATCTCGAGCGCAAGATCGACGTGCGCGTGCGCGCCACCGAGGACGAGCGCTCGATGGTCGCCGAGCTCGCCCAGCTCGAAGTCGGGCGCAATCAGGGGACGGTCGTGCCGCTCGGCGCGGTCGCCGACGTCCGGGTCGCGCGCGGCCCCGGCGAGATCCGGCGCATCGGCCAGCAGCGCGCCGCGGTGGTCACCGCCAACCTCCAGGGTCGCGACCTGGCTTCGGCCGCGCGACGACATCGAGGCGGTCGCTGGCGGGCATGGACCTGCCGCCGGGCGTCCAGGTCGCGCTGGCCGGCCAGAACCGCGAGCTGGCGCGAGTCGTTCGGCTCGCTCCGGTTCGCGCTGCTGCTCGCGGTCTTCCTGGTCTACCTGGTGATGGCGAGCCAGTTCGAGTCGCTGCTGCATCCGTTCGTGATCATGTTCACGATGCCGATCGGCGTGATCGGCGTGGTGCTCGCCCTGGTGGCTCACCGGCACCTCGGTCAGCGTCATGGTGCTGATCGGCCTGGTGGTGCTGGCCGGGATCGTGGTCAACAACGCGCATCGTGCTGGTCGACTACGCCAACGCGAGCTGCGCGACGCAGGGCCGCGCCAAGCTCGACGCGCTGGTCGAGGCCGGCTCGGTCCGCGCTGCGCCCGATCCTGATGACCACGCTGACCACCGTGCTCGGTCTGGTGCCGATGGCGATCGCGACCGGCGAGGGCGCCGAGCTCCGCGCGTCCGCTGGCGATCACCCTGATCGGCGGGCTCACTGTTCGGCGACCGTGCTCACGCTGGTCGTGATGCCCGCGGTGTACGCGACTCTTGGACCGCTCGTCGTGAACCTGCCGCGCTGGAGCCTGCGCTACCCGATCACCGCCAGCATGGTGATCGTGTGCATGCTGGTGATGGGCGCCGTGTCGGCGACCCGCCTGCCGCTGGCGTTCCTGCCCGAGGTCGATTTCCCCGGGCTCGAGATCAACATCCCGTACCCGAACGCGCTGCCGGCCCAGGTGGAGGAGGAGATCACGCGCCCGGCCGAGGAGGCGCTCGCGACGCTGAGCCGGGTGCGGCGGATCAACTCGTGGTCGTCGGCGAACTCGGCCAACATCTACGTCCAGTTCGACTGGGGCGAGGACATCGAGCCGCTGCGCGTCGAGGCGCGCGAGAAGCTCGAGCGCATCCGCGACCGAGCTGCCGGCCGACGTCGACCAGATCCACGTCAACAGCTTCCGCTCGTCGGACATTCCGGTGCTCGAGTGCCGGATCTCGGCCGACCGCGACCTGTCGCGCGACTACGAGCTGCTCAACCGCCACATCGCCGACCCGCTGCGCCGCGTTCCGGGCGTGGCCAAGGTCGAGCTGTACGGCGTCGATCCGCCCGAAGTGCAGATCGCTGTTCCGCATGGACGCGCTCCGCCGCCACGGGCTCGAGGCCCGGGACGTGGTCGAGAAGCTCGACGCCTCCAACCGCAGCCTCAATGCCGGCCAGTTGCGTCGGGGCGACCAGGAGTGGCCGCTGCGGGTCGTCAACCAGTTCCGCAGCCTCGAGGAGATCGAAGAGCTTCCCGATCAACGACCAGGGTCTGAGGCTCGGCGACGTGGCGACCGTGGCCTATGCCGAGCCCGACCTCGACTACGGCCGCCACCTCGACGACACGCGCGCGATCGGGCTCAACGTCATCAAGGAATCGGGCGCCAACACCGTGGCGGTGGCGTCGCGCGCCCGCAAGGTGCTGGCGACCATGAAGGACGATCCGGCGCTGGAAGGCATCCAGGTGCTGACCTTCACCGACCAGGCCGAGCAGATCCGCAACTCGATCCACGGCCTGCTCGAGGCGGGCATCATCGGCGCGTTGCTGGCGACCGGCGTCCTGTTCTTCTTCCTGCGCCGGCTGGCCGCAACGCTGGTGGTGGCGTTGACCATTCCGGTGTCGCTGCTCGCGGCCGCGGCTCTGATGTTCTTCACCGGACGCACACTCAACATCCTGTCGATGATGGGGCTGATGCTGGCCGTCGGTATGCTCGTCGACAACGCCGTCGTGGTGCTCGAGAGCATCGAGCGCCTGCGCATCGAAGGCATGGGCCGGATGCGGGCCGCGCTGCGCGGCTCGCGTGAAGTGCTGCCGGCGGTGATCAGCTCGACCATGACCTCGATGATCGTGTTCCTGCCGCTGGTGCTCGGCGGCGCGCACCGAGATCTCGACCTGGATCGGCGAGGTCGGGCGCACCATCATCTTCACGCTGCTCTGCTCGTTGTTCCTGTCGCTTGACCGCGATTCCGCTGGCGATGGGACGCGTCCTGCCCGGCGGGATCTCGCCGCGTATCGGCGTGGTCGAATGGCTCGGGGACAGGTACCAGCGGTTGCTGGAGTGGACGCTGGTCCACCGTGTGCGAACCACGGCCTTCGGCTTCGTTCTGTTCGCATCGGCGGTCGCAGCCTTCATGCCGGTGGACAAGAGCGCGTTCACCGGCACCAAGGTCGAGTCGGTGCAGGTCACCTACGAATTCGCGGACAACGTGAATCATCTCGAAGCCGAGCGCTACGTGACGCGGATCGAGTCCTGGATCCGCGCGAACAAGGACTCGATGCACGTCAAGTCCACCTACTCGTTCTTCACCAACAACTTCGCGTTTACCCGCGCCTACCTCGAGGATTCGCACGCAAGCGACGACGGGGCGCAAGAGGTCCGCGAATGGATGCGCAAGCGCATTCCCGAGCTGCCGGGCGCCAAGCTCGAGCTGCAGGGGCAGGACGAAGAATCCGGGGCGTCCCGGCTGGTGGTGCGATTGTTCGGCGATCCCGGGCCGCGCATGGACATGCTGGCCGAAGAGGTCGAGCGCCGGCTGTCGCAGGTCGAGGGCTTGACCGACGTGGCGGTCGGCGGCGAGAAGGGGCGACGCGAGGTCCAGGTTTCGGTGCGCGGGCCCGAGACGCGGCACTACGGTCTCACGCCCTCCGGAGTCGCGGGGGATGTCGCGCTGTTCTTCCGCGGGCGGCCGCTGGCCCGGTTCCGGGGTCCGGATGGCGACGTCGAAGTCAACGCGCGCCTGGCTCCCGAAGACCGCGAGCGCATGAGCCAGCTCGAAGACATGTCGCTGTTCACCCCCGAGGGCGAGCGCGTGCCGCTCGCCGCGGTCGCCGACTTCCGCACGGTCGAAACCCCCGGCCAGATCCAGCGCCAACAGCGCCGCTCGATCGTGGTGGTCGGCGGCAATTTCGCCGCGAGCAAAGGCGGCGAGGTGCGCAAGGAAGCCACCCGCGTGATGAACGGCGATGACGTTCCCGGCCGGGTACTCGTGGTCGTACGGGTTTGGCTTCGAGGAGGAGGACCAGACCCAGCAGGAGCTGCTGATCAACATGCTGCTCGCGCTGTTCCTGGTCTATTTCGTGATGGCCGGGCTGTTCGAGTCGCTGAGCCACCCGTTCGCGATCATGTTTGCGCTGCCGTTCGCGTTCGTCGGCATCGCCTGGCTCGACCTGATCACCGGGACGCCGTTCAACCTGATGTCGCAGATCGGAATCCTGATCCTGATGGGTATCGTGGTGAACAACGGCATCGTGCTCATCCACCACATGCACCAGCTGCGCGAGCGCGGCCTGGACCGCACGGAGGCGATTCTCCAGGCGGGACGCCACCGTCTGCGTCCGATCCTGATGACCACGACCGTGACCATCCTCGGCCTCTTGCCGCTCGCGATCGGCAAGGCCAACGTCGGCGACATCATGTACTTCCCGCTGGCGCGCACGGTGATCGGCGGCCTGGCGTCGGCGACCGTGCTCACGCTGCTGCTCGTGCCCATGCTCTACACGGTGATCGAGGACTCGCAGAACCTGGCGGCGCGCGTGTGGCGGTGGGGACCCAAGGCGGCGCCCAAACGCGAACCGGGCGCTCTACCGGCGGTTTGACCCACCCGGACCCCCTTCCTATCCTCCGTCCGGCAATCGGCGGTCGGCCGACCTCGGCCGTCCGCTTTCGTGTCTTCAGAGGAGGGGCGTTGGCCAGGATCCGGCTGGAAGGGCTGTCGGTGTTCGGACATCACGGTGCCCGACCCTATGAGAAAGAGGCCGGCCAGCGGCTCGAGGTCGACATCGAGCTGGACCCGGCTGACGACGCCGCCGAACGCTCGGATAAGCTGGCCGATGCCGTGGACTACGATCGCCTGTACCGAACCGTAAAGGACGTGGTCGAGGGCAAGAGCTTTCACTTGCTCGAAGCCCTCGGGGCCAGCGTCGCCGAAACCGTACTCGAGCAATTCCGCGTGCGGCGCGTGCTGGTGCGAATCGCCAAGCAGAACCTAGGTTGGACCACCGGAGGCCGGGCCGTGATCGAAGTGGTCCGCGAGCGACGGGCATGAGCGTCGCCCCCGAGGCCGGCATTCGGATGAAGGCCTTCGTCGGCCTCGGCTCGAACCTCGGCGACCGCGAAACCATGATCCGCATGGCGCTCGACGACCTGGCGCGCCTGCCCGCAACCCAGCTGGTGCGGGCTTCGTCGCTCTACGACAGCGAACCCGCCGGGGAGGTCGAGCAGCCGAACTTCCTGAATGCCGTCGCCCTGATCGAGACCGGGCTGACGCCTCGGCAGCTCTTGTGGAACCTGCTGCTGATCGAGAAGCGCCTGGGGCGCGTGCGACCCCATCAGCGGTGGGGGCCGCGCACGATCGATCTCGACCTGCTGCTCTACGACCGGCTGATCCTCGACGAGCCCGACCTCAAAGTCCCGCACCCCGAGCTGACCCGGCGATCGTTCGTGCTGGTGCCGCTGGTCGAGCTGGAGCCGCTGCTGATTCATCCGGTGACCGGCCAGACCCTGCTCCATCATCTGTCCGGGCTCGGCGAGCGGCCACCAGTCCGGCGCGGCAACCGGCTGTGGAACTGACGCCGGCCGCGCGCCTCACGATGTCCTGGGCTCGATCCGGAACTCGCTGACCCCCGATGCCCGACAATCGCTACGTCGTGGTCGAGGGCGTGATCGGGGTCGGCAAGACCAGCCTGGCGCGCCTGCTCAGCGAACGACTCCAGGCCCGACTGGTGCTCGAGGAAGTCGAGGAGAATCCGTTCCTCAAGGACTTCTACCAGGACCGGGCGCGCTTCGCGTTTCAGACGCAGATGCATTTCCTGTTTAGCCGATACCAGCAACAGCGTTCGCTGCGCCAGCTGGAGCTGTTCAGCGAGCGCATGATCTCCGACTATCTGTTCCAGAAGGATCGGATCTTCGCCGGACTCAACCTGTCGGAGCGCGAGCTGGCGCTGTACGAGCGTTTGGTCGGCTGGCTCGAGCTCGACGTCATGAAACCCGATATCGTGGTCTATTTGCAGGCCAACCCGGACACCCTCATGATGCGCATCGGCCGGCGGGGCCGGCCGTTCGAGCGAGACATGCAACGCGACTACATTCGCCAGCTCAACGAGGCCTACAATCACTTCTTCTTTCACTTCACCGAGGCGCCGCTGCTGGTCGTGAACACCAACGGCATCGATTTCGTGAACAACACCGCCGACTTCGAGGACCTGCTGAATCGCATCCTGACCCACCGGGCCGGGACCACGTACTACGCGCCCATCGACCGGGGCGCGGCGACCTGACGCCGTAGGGCGCCCAGGAGGCAGTGACATGAGCGAACCGGGCGTGGGCGCCTCGCGCACCCCGCGGTCCAAGGTCAGGGCTCCCGAGCTCGCCGCGATGAAGCGGCGGAGCGAGCCGATTGCGGTGGTCACCGCCTACGACTTTCCGACCGCGCGCCTCGCCGACGAAGCCGGCATGGATGTGATCCTGGTCGGCGACAGCCTGGGCACCGTGGTCCTCGGCTACGACAGCACGCTACCTGTGACCATGGAGGACATGCTGCATCACACGCGCGCGGTGACGCGAGCCAAGACAGCGGCACTGGTGGTCGGCGACCTGCCGTTCATGTCGTACCAGGTCAGCGTCGAGCAGGCGGTGTTGAACGCCGGTCGCCTGGTCCAGGAGGGCGGCGCGGACGCGGTCAAACTCGAGGGCGGTGAGCGCGTCGCCGACGCTGTGCGCCGCATCGTCGAGATCGGGATTCCGGTGATGGGCCATCTCGGATTGACGCCGCAGTCGGTCCTGGCGATGGGCGGCTACAAGGTGCAGGGCCGGGGCGAAGGCGACCAGGAACGCCTCCTGCGCGAGTCCCGGATGCTCGAGCAAGCCGGGTGCTTCGCGATCGTGCTCGAGGGCATCCCGGCGCGCCTCGGCGGCGAGATCAGTCGCGGGCTCACGGTGCCCACCATCGGGATCGGCGCCGGCCCGGCGTGCGACGGCCAGGTGCTGGTCAGTCACGACCTGCTCGGCCTCTATCTCGGCCACACGCCGAAATTCGTGCGCCGCTACGCCGAGCTGGCGAAGGTGATGCGCGAGGCGTTCGAGCGTTACGTCGACGACGTCCGGCAGCGCCGCTTCCCGAGCGAGCGGGAGTCGTATTGAGCGCTGCGCGAGGACGCCGGCGCCCACGGACGGGCGGGCGCCCCGCGGTGCGCGGCGGCGCCATGCGCGTCGTCCGATCGGTTGGCGCCTTGCGCCGGGCCATGGCCCCATGGCGCCGCCGGGGCGAACGGATCGCATTCGTTCCGACCATGGGAGCGCTGCACGCCGGGCACCTGAGCCTGGTGCGCCGCGCGCGCGCCTCGGCGCGGCGACTGGTGGCGAGCATCTTCGTCAATCCGCTCCAGTTCGGACCGCGCGAAGACTTCGCCCGCTATCCGCGCCCGCTCGCCCGGGACCGGGCGTTGCTGCGATCGGCGGGCGTCGACCTGCTGTGGCTGCCCGAGGTCGCCGATCTCTACCCGCCGGATGAGCGTACGCGGGTGCGGGTCGAGGGGCTCGATCAGGTCCTCGAGGGCGCGTCGCGGCCCGGCCATTTCACCGGCGTGACCACGGTGGTCGCCAAACTGCTCGGCGCCGTCCAGCCCGACGATCTCTGGCTCGGCCAGAAGGATGCGCAGCAGGCCATACTGGTCGAGCGCATGGTCCGCGATCTGCTGCTGCCGGTGCGGGTGCGACGCGGCGCGACCCGCCGCGAAGCCGACGGCCTGGCTTGTTCGTCGCGCAACGCGTATTTGAGTGCTGCCGAGCGCACTCAGGCGGTGGCGTTGTCCCGCGGCCTCGCGGCCGCGAAGCGCGCGCTCGGAGGCGGCGAACGGGGGGTGCCGCGCCTGCTGCGCGCGATCCGCTCGGAGTTGAAGCGCCACCCGCGCGTGCGCGAAGACTACGTCGCGATCGTCGATGCCCGCTCGCTGGCTCCGGTCGGCCGCGTGCGCGGTCGGGTGCTGGTCGCGGTGGCCGCCCGCATCGGAGGCACCCGGCTGATCGACAACTTCGAATGGGGGCCGCCCTGAACCGACATCCTGGGGTGACGGCACTGGTGCTGGCCGCGGGCCAGGGCACGCGCATGAACAGCGACCTGGCCAAGGTGCTGCACACGATGGCGGGCCGGCCGCTGCTCGGTCACGTGCTCGACTGCCTCGACCGCCTCGGCGTCGGCCGGACCATGGTGGTCATCGGCCACCAGCGGGACCGCGTGCAGGCGACGTTCGCCGGGCGCGACGTCGAGTGGGTGATTCAGGCCGAGCAGCGCGGCACCGGGCATGCCGTGCTCATGGCCGCGCCGCTGCTCGAAGATTTCGAGGGGACACTGCTCGTGGTCTGCGGCGATACGCCCTTGTTGCGCGCGGGCACGCTCCATGCGCTGCTCGAGCACCACGCCCGGTCGGGCGCTTCGGCGACGGTGCTGTCGATGCGCCTTCCCGACCCGACCGGCTACGGGCGCATCGTGCGCGGCGCTGACGAGTCCCTGGTGCGAATCGTCGAACATCGCGACGCCGGCGAGAAGGAGCGTGCGATCGCCGAGGTCAATTCCGGAATCTACGCGTTTCACTACCCGGCCCTGGCCCGCGCTCTGGCTGGCCTGACGGCCCACAACGATCAGGGCGAGTACTATCTCACCGACACCATGGAGTCGATCCGTGCCGCCGGGCAGCGGGTCGCGGTGGTCTGCGCTCCGGATTACCGCGAGCTGATGGGCATCAACACCCCGGCCCAGCTCGAGGAAGTCGAGCGTGTCTACCAGCAGATGCGTCACAACGGAGGCCAGCGTGGCACGCAGGGCTGACCCCCGCGGTCTCGAACGGCTGTGGGCGCCGTGGCGGGCCGCCTACATCGGGCGCGCATCGCGGCCGTCGCGCCGCGGGTCGTCGTCGGCCCGGACCCGCAAGCCGCCCCAGGAAGCTTGTCTGTTCTGCCTGGTGTCGTCGCGCCGGAGCGATCGCGCGGACCTGGTGATCGCGCGCCGCGAGAAGGCGCTGCTCATGCTCAACCGTTTTCCCTACAACCCGGGGCACCTGATGGTCGCGGTGCGCCGTCACGCGGCGGCATTTGGCGAACTCGAGGCCGGCGAGCGCGCCGACCTGATCGAGCTGACGGCACTCGCCGAGCGAATCCTGGCGCTCGAGTACCGGCCCGACGGCGTCAACTACGGCGCCAATCGGGGGCGGGTGGCCGGCGCCGGTTTTCCCGGGCATCTGCACCTGCACCTGGTTCCGCGGTGGGACGGCGACACCAATTTCATGCCGGTGGTTGCCGGCACCAAGGTGCTGCCCGAGTCGCTCGCCCGCACCTGGGCACGGCTCAGCCGAGCGGCGCGATCACCGGAGAAGCCAGCGCGTGGCCGCCGCTAATCGTCCGGTCGGCCGTGTGGTCGTGGGAGTGCTCGGGATCGTGGTCGTGGCGCTCGCGCTGTCGGCGGTCTGGGCGCGCGTGCGGCCGCGCTCGTCGCAGGTGACGCACGGCCCGGGGAATCGCGTGGTCCGGGTGCAGGTCCTCAACGGTTCGGGCGAGGCCGGGGTCGCCGCGCGCGTGGCCTCGCGCCTGCGTGAAGGCGGCTACCACGTCTCCGACGTGCGCAACGCCGACCGCTCCGACTACTTTGCCTCGATGGTCGTGGCCCGCCGGGAAGATGTATCTTCGGCACAGGCCGTCGCCCGCTACCTGGGGGGACCGCCCGTCATCCGTCAGTCCTGGACATCCGATCTGGCGGAAGTCACGGTGGTGATCGGCAGCGACCGCAGCCGACTCCGCCTCGATTGATCTGAGCGGCCGCGGCCGCGGGAGAGGAATGTGTTTGGACTCGGTGGCACGGAACTCCTGGTCCTGTTCGTGATCATTCTGCTGGTGTTCGGGCCCAGTCAGATCCCGAAGATGGCCAAGGGCATGGGCCAGGCGCTGCGGGAGTTCCGGAAGGCGCAGCGTGAGATCGGTGACGAGATCACGCGCGAGGAGTCGCCGGACGACAAGAAGTCGGGCGACAACAAGCCGATCGGCTAGTCGTCGCCCGCACGGCAAGCGTTGGCTTCCGACTAGTTGGCGCCGGTGCTGCGCAGGTCCTTGACCTTGGCCCCGAGCCGCAGCTCGTTCAGGTACGACGCCAGGAACATTCTCTGCCGGCGTTGCACGACGTCGTTCATCACCTGTTCGCGCAATGGGCCGAACGCCGACGTGTCGGCCGCGGTGAACGCGTCGACTCGCACCAGGTACCACGCGTCGAGACCCTGAAACGGGCCGACGACCTGTCCGGGCTTGGAACCGAACAGCATTCCGCGCACCTCCGGAGCATTCGCGAGCACGGTTTCCGATCCGGTCCGGGTCAGGTTGTGCACGGTCTGAACCTCGAGGCCCTGGGCGCGGGCCGCGGCTTCGAGCGTCTGGCCCTGGGCGACCGCCTGCGCGACCGCGTCGACCTTCGGCTTGGACCCCTGCAGGCGCAGGTCCATTTCCGCGACTTGGCGCAGGTCCGGCTCGATCTCTTCGCGCGGGGCCGGTCCGGCCGGAACCTGGCGGGTCACCTGGGCGATCAGGAACTCGTCGCGGCCTTCGAACAGGGGGCTGATCTCGCGGACCTTGGCACTCACGCCCCAGTCGGCGGCTTCGGGCACACCCTGCAGGACGTTGGGCGGCGAGTTGATGGTGAACGGGCCGGTCGAGAACGTGGCCATGCCTTCTTCGGTCGCTGCGCGACCGAGACCGATGCGGCCCGCGTGCTTGCGAATCCGGGTCAGACGCTCGTGCTGGGCACGAACCTCGTCGTCGTTCGCACGCACCCGGATGACGATCTGCGCCAATCGGATGCTGCCCGGAGGGTCGCCCTCGCGCGACTCGAGTCGGCGAACGATGACGTAACGCGTCTGGTCCTGAAAGGGATCCATGATCTGGCCGGGCTCGAGCGCTGCGAACCGGGCGCCGAGTGCGCCGTCGAAGTCCCCGGGCTGAAACGGGCGTTCGATGACCCCGCCCTGATCCGCGGCCGGGCCCTCGGAGTAGTCCCGAGCCAAATCACTGAAATCCTCGCCGGCCCGGATCCGGTCGGCCAGGGATTGCGACAATTCGCGCGCCGAGGCGATCTCGGCTTCGCCGATCGGCTTCGGCACGGTCAGGACTTCCAGCTCGGTGTGGGCGGCGGCGACGAAGCGATTCCGGTACTTCTCGAGCACCCGCTCCATGTCCGCCTCGCTCACGTTCCGCGCCTCGCCGCCCATCTCGGGCTGCACCTGGACGACGGTGGCGTCGAGCCGATCGAACTGGACATGATACTGGTCGCGCAGCTCCGGCTCCGAGGCCTTGATCGAGGCCAGCAGGCGTTCCTGGAGCTTGCGCACCGGGATCTGTTCCCGAGTCATCTCTTCGAACGGGCCCCAGTTGTTGTTGGGATCCTGGAGCGCCGCCTGGTACTTGGTGTAGTCGAACTGGCCGTCGGTCTGAAACATCGGCTGGGACTGGAGCGCGGGGGGCGGCGAAACCCGGAGCGAGAACACGACCTCCCCGTCGCTGGCGCCGAGCCCGAGTGCGCGAGCTCGCTGCGACAGCAGCCGCTGATAGATCAGCGACCGCCAGGCCTGCGCCTCGACGTTCTTCAAATCCTGGTCCTGCGGATCGGTGCCGTACGTCCGCTGGTGGGCCATGCGCTGTTCGGCGACGGCATTCTGGTATTCGTTGCGCCCGATCAGGTCGCCATCCACGACGCCGACCGCGCCGGTCGCCTGGGCCTGGAACCCCGAGTCGAGCCCCGAGCCGAGCAGGAAGACGAATCCACCGAGGAAGGTGACGACCGTGACGACGATCATGATCCACCAGATCGTCTTCGTGCGCTTGCTGCCCATCCGCAAGAAGCGAAGCATCTGCATCTCCAACGCGGGGGCGCGAGCCCGGGTCCGCGCAATCGGGTCAAGAGGGGGACAATAAGGAACCGCGCAGTCTATCAGCGTCAGTGCGCGCGGCTCAAACCGCTTTTCGCTGGCAGTCGTGCTCCCGGTGTGCTACCCGTAGGCCGCTGCGACCCAGTCATCCAGCGGAGGGATGCACGTCCATGCGCGAGGCCACGGTACGCCCGCCCGAGCCCGAGACACCGGTGCGGGTGCCGACTTGGCCGATTCAGGCCCTCGACGCGCTCGAGCAGGCTGTGGTCGCGCTCGATCGCGATCGCCGCGTGGTGTTCCACAATCGCCGGATCGAAGAGTTGCTGGGCGCCGAAGAGGGCAGCCTGATGGGCGCTCCGGCCGCGCGCCTGTTCCCCGGCGCCGACGCTCGGTGGCTCAAGGGGGCGTCCCGCGAGCCCCGGGAATTTCGCCATGAGACCGAAGGCCGCGAGCTGACCCTCAAGGCCGAGGCCTTTCCGATTCGCGACGAGGAAGGCGACCCGATTGGCTCGGTGATCCTCGCCGACCCGATCTCGGAGAGCGAGGACGGCGAGTTCCAGAAGAACATCGATCGGCTGGTTTCGCTCGGCGAGCTGTCGGCCTACGTCGCGCACGAGATCCGCAACCCGCTGACCGGGATTCGCACCACGGTCCAGTTCGTCGGTTCCAAGCTCAAGCGCCGCGACCCGCGCCGGGAGGACCTCGAGGACGTCATCAAGGAACTCGACCGGATCGAGCAGATCATCACCGGCCTCCTAATGTTCGCGAAGCCGCCGTCCGCGCGTCCGCGCCCGTGCAACCTGCACCAGGTGCTCGACAAGACGCTGGACATGATCGACCTCCAGCTCGGCGATGCCCAGGTTCGGCTGGTGCGCGAGTACGCCGGCGACCTGCCCGAGGTCTACGCCGACCCGGATCTGGTCCAGCAGGCGTTCCTGAATCTTTGTCTGAACGCGATCCAGGCCATGCCGCAGGGCGGCGAGCTGCACATCGCCACCGAGCTCAAGCGCTACCGCACCCGCCGATCGATGGCCGACGTGTCGTTTCGCGACACCGGAGTCGGGATCCCGCGCGAGCTGATGGAGAAGATCTTCGACCCGTTCTTCACCACCCGATCGATGGGCACCGGGCTCGGGCTACCGATCTCCGTCCAGATCGTGCGCGAAGCCGGCGGTCGGGTCACGGTGCGCAACAACCCCGGGGGCGGTGCCACCCTGCGCGTCGCGTTCCCGGTGCCCAACGAACCCGCGAGCCGCGCCGAGGACGAGCGATGAAGACCACCGTACTCGTGGTCGACGACGAGCTGTTGATCCGGAAATCGTTGTCGCAGGTATTGCGCGAGCGCGGCTACCGGGTCGATCTGGCGAGCACCGGCGCCGAGGGACTCGAGAAGCTCGAGGCGGCCCGGCCCCAGGTCATGATCCTCGACATGCGCCTGCCCGACGCCGACGGGCTCACCGTGCTCGGCGGGGCGCGTGCCGTGGATCCGCTGCTCCAGGTCATCGTGATCACCGCCTACGGCGACGTCCAGTCGGCGGTCGACGCCATGAAGGCCGGCGCCTGCGACTTCGTGCGCAAGCCTTACGAGATGGAGGACATCGTGCTGGCGGTCGAGTCCGCGGGGCGCGCCTTCCGCCAGAGCCGTGAGCTGGACCTCTATCGTCGCCAGGCCTGGCGCCACTACAGCGGCGAGGAAATCATCGGCCGCTCGGGGCCGATGCGCGAGGTCCAGGGCCTGATCGAGAAGGTGGTGCGCAGCCAGGCGACCTCGGTGTTGATCTCGGGGGAGAGCGGGAGCGGCAAGGAGCTGGTGGCGCGCGCGATCCACTACCGCAGCGACCGGGGGCAGGCGCCGCTGATGGAGATCAACTGTTCGAGCTTCCACGAGAACCTGCTCGAAAACGAGCTGTTCGGCCATGAACGAGGAGCCTATACCGACGCGAACGAGACCAAGAAGGGCCTGGTCGAGCTGTGCGACGGCGGCACGCTGTTCCTCGACGAGGTCGCCGACATGCCGCTGGCCACCCAGGCCAAGCTCCTGAGGTTCATCGACAACCGCAATTTCAAACGGGTCGGCGGCGCACAGGACATCCTGGTCGACATTCGGATCGTGGCGGCGACCAACAAGGACCTCGAGGCGGAAGTGCGGAGCGGCCGGTTCCGCCACGATCTCTACTTTCGTCTCAAGGTGGTGCGCATCCACATGCCGCCGCTGCGCGACCGCAAGGACGACATCACGCTGCTCGCGCACCATTTCCTTCGCGAGTTCTCCCGCAAGTTCCAGAAGAAGTTTCGGGATCTGGCCCCGGATGCCTCGCAGAAGCTGCTGGACTACCCGTGGCCGGGAAACGTTCGCGAGCTCAAGAACGTCATCGAGCGCGTGGTGCTGCTCGAGGACGGGGATCGGCTCGAAGCCGAACATCTGCCGCCCGAAGTGCTCGGCGGAACGCTGGGCCAGAGCCTGAGCGCGCTCGGCGAGTCGACCGGGCTGCGCACGCTCGCGCAGATCGAGGCCGACCATATCGACGAAGTCCTGCGTCTGACCGCGGGCAACAAGAGTCGCGCGGCCCGCATTCTCGGCATTTCTCGACAGGGATTGATCGAGAAACTGCGCCGGCTCAAGGCCGAAGAAGCGGCGGGGCGTCAAGTATCTTGACGCTCACAAGAAACTAGACACTTCCGTCTAGGTACCGTTGCCGCAAAAGCTTGCCGCGCGCCGAAGCCGGAACTCCCCACGTTTTGGACACTTACAGCGACGATCCACAGATGATCCACATTCGGTGTGGTCGATTCGCGAACTTATTTCGGATGATTACGTGTTGCGAATACGGCACATACTGAAAGTCACGCTCGAACTTCATGATCACGGCACGCGGCGTGCTTGCAGTGTGCAACGAAGCCATCCGGCGCGCTCGGGAGCGGCCGGTCGTGGCTGCATGGGCTGCGCGAAGCGTAGCCGGACCACGGATGGTGGCCACGGAAGGACCGTGCGCCCCGAAGGCTGACAGTCGGGGAGGTGATTTTCGTGCCGAAGCGCAAGAAGGCTGCGAAGAAGAAGGGAACGAAGAAGAAGGCTGCGAAGAAGCGCAAGTAGTTCAAATACAGATTCCGGACCTGGCACGTCCTGAGGGGGATTGGTTGGCGGGTAACTGCCGGCCAGTCCCCACTTCGCATCCAGCGCCGCCGATGGAGCGGCGGCGCCGGGGCGTCGATCGCTCACGGTCAAGGGAGCCGTGGGGGGTCACGGGTCGGTGTCCGAGGACTCCGCAGTAGGAGCTGGAGGTTTTGCGCTAGGGCTGGCCGTCTCCCTCCAGTTCGGCGCAGCGACCCGCCCATGGATGGGCGGGTCGTCTGCTATTCTGCGACCTCTGGTGCCTGCATCGACCCCTGCTCCCGAGCCCGCCGCGGTTGCCCAGCGCCCCGCCGATGTCATCGAGGTTCGGGGCGCGCGCCAGCACAATCTCAAGGGCGTGGACGTCGATCTGCCGCGCGGCGCGCTCACCGTGATCACCGGGGTCTCCGGCTCGGGAAAGTCGTCGCTCGCCTTCGATACCCTCTATGCGGAGGGCCAGCGCCGCTACGTCGAGTCGGTTTCGACCTACGCCAAGCAGTACCTGGACCGGCTTCCGCGCCCCGAGGTCGACTCGATCACCGGCCTGACGCCGGCGGTGGCCATCCAGCAGGTGTCGCCGGCGCGCAGCGCCCGCTCCACGGTCGGGACGACCACCGAGATCCACGACTACCTGCGGCTGTTGTTCGCGCGGCTCGGCACGGTCCATTGCCGCAACTGCCGGGAGCCGATCGTCGCCGACACGCCGGACCTCATCACCCGCGAGGCCGTCTCGTGGCCGGCGGGGGAGACGATCCTGGTGCTGGCGCGGGTGCCGCGGCTCGCGCATGCGACCTGGGAGGAGCAGGCGGATCACCTGCTGCAGGCGGGCTTCACGCGCATCCTGCTCGCCGGCCAGGTGACGCCGCTCGAGCCGCTGCCGAGCTTGCCGCGCGGCAGTCGCGAGGTTCGGGTGATCGCCGATCGCTTCACCTGGCAACCGGGCGAGGAGAGCCGGCTGGCCGAGGCGTGCGAACAGGCCTACGGCCGAGGCGAAGGCAAGCTCGAGATCGTGCGCGGCGCGCGCGAGCCGGAGCCGCGCACCGAGCGCTGGGAGTGCCGGAACTGCGGTGAACCCGCGATGCAGCCCGAGCCGGCGTTGTTCTCGTTCAATAGCCCGCTCGGGGTCTGCCCGGTGTGTCGTGGATTCGGAGACGTCCTGACCTTCGATCCGACGTTGATCATTCCCGACGAGAACCGCACCCTGCGCGACGACGCGATCCGGCCGTGGGCGGGATCGTGGAAGAAGGTGTTCGGGCCCAAGCTCGAAGCGTTCGCGCGTGAACGCGGAATCCCCATGGATCGGCCGTGGCGCAAGCTGCCGGCCGCCGACCGCAAACTGCTGCTCGAGGGCGGCGAAGGCTTCCGGGGCGCGATCCCGTTTCTCGAGCGGCTCCAGAAGAAGGCCTACGACGTCGGCAATCGCTTCATCGTCAAGAAGTACCAGACCGCTCGCCCATGCTCGGGCTGCGGCGGGGCGCGCGTGCGGCCCGAAGCCCTCGCGGTCACGCTGCGCGGCCGCACGATCGCCGAGGTCACGGCGATGACCGTGGTCCAGGTCGCCGAGTGGATCGCCGCGCTTTCGCTCGACGATCGCGAGCGAACCATCACCGCCTCCTTGTTCACCGAGCTCAGCTCCCGCGTGCGTTTTCTACTGCGGGTCGACCTCGGCTATCTGACGCTCGATCGGCTGACCCGCACGCTGTCGGGCGGCGAAGCGCAGCGAATCGAGCTGGCCAATGCCCTGGGCGCGAATCTGGCCGACACGCTCTACGTGCTCGACGAACCCACCGTCGGCCTCCATCCGCGCGACACCGACCGGCTGATCGAAATTCTCGACGAGCTGGCCTCGCGCGGGAACACCTTGGTGGTGGTCGAGCACGAGCCGCGTGTGATCCAGGCCGCGCACCACCTGGTCGATCTGGGTCCCGGAGCCGGCGAGCAGGGGGGCCACGTGCTCTACGCCGGGCGCGGAGGCGGCGCGCTCGCCCAGGTCGACACCGAGACCGCCCGCTACCTGCGCGGCGAGAAGAAGATCACCCGAAAGCGGGACGCGTCGACTCCGAATCAGTTCCTCACGGTCGAGGGGGCGAGCCACCACAACCTCCAGGACGTGACCGCGCGTTTTCCGCTCGGCCGGCTGACCGCGGTGACCGGGGTTTCGGGCTCGGGCAAGAGCAGCCTGGTGGAGGAGGTGCTGTACCGCGCCGCCGCGCGCGCGATCGGCGAGACGATCGCGGACGCTCCCGGCCCGCACCGCGCGATCCACGGGCTCGACGCGATCGATCGGGTCGTCCTGGTCGATCAGTCGCCGATCGGACGGACGCCGCGCTCGTGCCCGGTGTCGTACCTCGGAGCCTACGCGCCGCTGCGCCAGATCTACGCACGCCAGCCGGCCGCCCTCGCTCGTGGACTCAAGGATGGCGCGTTCTCGTTCAACACGGCCGGCGGCCGGTGCGAAACCTGCCAGGGCGCCGGCTGGGTCACGGTCGAGATGTACTTTCTCGCCGACCTGACCGTGCCGTGTGAGACCTGCGATGGCGCGCGCTTTCGACCCGAGGTGCTCGAGGTCCGCTACCGCGGCGTCAACATCCGCGAAGCGCTCGACCTGACCGTCGACCAGGCGTTCGAGCACTTTGCCCGTGAGCCGCGGTTTACTCGGGCCCTCCACCTGCTGCGACAGGTCGGCCTCGGCTATCTGCGTCTCGGCCAGCCCGCGAACCAGCTCTCGGGCGGCGAGGCACAACGGCTCAAGGTCGCGCGCGAGCTGGGGGAGAAGCAGTCGGGCCGAACCCTCTACCTGCTCGACGAACCGACCGTCGGACTCCACTATGTCGACGTCCAGCGCCTGCTCGACGTGCTCGACAGCCTGACCGGACGCGGCGGCACCGTGATCGTGGTCGAGCACAACCTCGACGTGATCCGGAACTGCGACTGGGTGGTCGACCTGGGCCCGGACGGCGGGGATCGCGGAGGGCGCCTGGTGGCCGAGGGGGCGCCCGAGGACATCATCGCCACAGAGGAGTCCTGGACCGGCCGCTTCCTGCGCGACACGGCGTCCGATCCGCCACGCAAGATCGCATGACCGAGCGCACGCCCGCCGAGCCACGGCCGTATGCACGATTCGCCAAGCGCGACCTCGAAAAGATGTCGTGGGTCGCACCGCTGCTCAACAACCCGCTCGGCGACGCCCTCAATCTCGAGCTGCGTCATGAGCAGCTGTTCTTCATCGACGGCAATCGCGTGCTCGACGACATCGGCTACAGCGAGAAAGGCAGGCGCTTCAGCGAAGCCGACTTCGGCAAGCCCATCCACACGCTCGAGGACCTGCAGCGCGCGGGCTACTTCCTGACCGGACGGATCTATGCGCCGGAGGTCATGCGCGAGGCGCTGAGCCGGCAGCAGGACGGCTACTATTACTCGTTCTTCAGCAACCAGTGCCAAGACTGGGTCGACCGGCTGCGGCGCCAGGCGCGACGCGTGGAACGCGAATGGAGTCTCGAACCGGGCCAACTGATGGAGAGTGGCGCGCCCGGGGTCGTGGTCAAACCGGAACGCACCGCCTGGGTGCCACCGACCGAGCCGGCTTCGATCGGCATGGGCGCGGTCGCGATCCTCGCCGGGATCGCCGCGATGCTGGCGCCGGCCTTCTCGGCAGTGTCGTTCACCATCCTGCTCGGCGTGTTCTTCGCCGCGACCGGCGTGTCGAACGCGATCTACGCGTTTCACGGCCGCGATCTGCGCACGGCGGTTCCCATCCTGTTCTTCGCGGTCCAGTACCTGGTGGCCGCGGTGCTGTTCCTGGTCAACACATCGCTGGCGGTCGTCGGCGTCGGCGTCCTGATCGCCGCGGTGCTCGCGTTTCACGGGATCTCGAAACTCGCCGTCGGCCTGTTCAGCCGGCCGATCCGCAATTGGTCCGGCACGCTCGGCGCCGGCTTCGTCATGGTGGTGTGCGCGCTGATGGTCTACCTGCGCTGGCCGGCGAGCAGCGAGCGGTTCCTCGGCGTGTTCGTCGGTGTGTGCCTGATCGCCGGCGGCGCTTCGACCATCTACCTGAGCCAGCGCACCCGCAGCGACGAGGGCTGACCATGGCGCTCGCGCTCTCTGAACTCGAGCAAATCGACGAGTTCCGCTGGCGCATTCCGGCGACCGGCGGCATGCGAGTCCCCGGGATTCTGTTCGCCGATCGTCCGCTGGTCGAACGCATGCTCTCGGACCGCACGCCCGATCAGGTGCGAAACGCTGCGCACCTGCCGGGGATCCTCGAAGCCTCGATCGCCATGCCGGACGCCCATTGGGGCTACGGTCTGCCGGTCGGCGGGGTGGTCGCGACCGATCCCAAGCGTGGCGTGGTGTCGCCGGGTGCGGTCGGCTACGACATCGGCTGTGGCGTGCGGCTGATGCGGACCCGGCTCACGCGCGACGAGTTGAGCCCGCACCTGGAACGCCTGGCCGATGCGTTGTTTCGCGAGGTGCCGTGCGGCGTTGGTTCGTCGGGGGCGGTGCGCCTGTCGATGGGCGAGCTGATGAATGTGCTCAGGCAGGGTGCGGCGTGGGCGGTGTCGCAGGGGCGCGGCTGGGCCAGCGATCTGGACCACTGCGAAGAAGGCGGTCGGCTCGCCAACGCCGATCCGTCCCAGGTCAGCGAGGGTGCCCGTGCTCGTGGCAAGGATCAGCTGGGGACACTCGGCTCGGGCAACCACTTCCTGGAAGTCCAGGAGGTAGAAGCCGTCTATCGCGAAGACGCCGCCGGCGCGATGGGGCTCGAGCCCGGGAATGTGACCGTGATGATTCACTGCGGCTCGCGCGGACTCGGCCACCAGGTGTGCACCGACTACGTTCGCGACGTGTCGCACAAGCTGGCCGGATGGGGGATCGTGCTGCCCGACCGCCAGCTCGCGTGCGCGCCGCTCGGAACGCCCGAAGCCGAGGCGTATCTAGGTGCAATGAACGCCGCCGCCAACTTCGCGTGGGCGAACCGGCAGTGCATCGCCGACGGCGTGCGCCGCGCGTTCCAGCGCACGCTGAGCCGCAGCGCCGAGTCCATGGGGCTCGGTCTGGTCTACGACGTCGCCCACAACATCGCCAAGTTCGAGACCCATCAGACGTCGGCCGGGCGCGTGCGCTGCCTGGTGCACCGCAAAGGCGCGACGCGCGCATTTCCGGCCGGGCACCGGGACGTGCCCGAGGCCTACCGCGCAATCGGGCAACCGGTGCTGGTGCCGGGCGACATGGGGCGTTACTCGTACGTGCTAGTCGGCGGCGAGGGCGCGATGGCCAACGCGTTCGGCTCGAGCTGCCACGGCGCCGGCCGGCAGATGAGCCGCACCCAGGCGGTGCGCGAGACTCGGGGCCGCGATCTGGTCGAGGAACTGCGCGCCCTGGGCGTGACCGTTCGCTACGAAGGGCGCGACACGCTTCGCGAGGAAACGAGCGAAGCCTACAAAGACGTCGCCGATGTCGTCCGGGTGGTCGAGGGCGCCGATCTCGCCAAGCCGGTCGCGCGGCTCAAGCCGTTCCTGGTCGTGAAGGGGTAGTAACGATGGGTGCCGACAGAGGTGAGGGTTCCCGGGTGAGCGACGAATGAAACCCGACTTCGACGCGATCGATCTCCAGATCGCGCGCTTCATGCAGCGCTGGGGCGTGCGCGCGCTCCAGATCGCGCTCGCGATCGTGTTCGTCTGGTTCGGGATTCTGAAGCCACTCGGTCTGTCTCCGGCCGAGCCGCTGGTGCTGGCCACGGTCGAGCGCCTGCCGTTCTTCTCGCCGCACACCTGGCTCGTGATCATCGGCTGGTGGGAAGTCACGATCGGCGTGCTGTTCCTGTTCCGGCGCACGATACGAATCGCGATCGCGCTGCTCGCGGGTCAGATGATGGGGACGTTCATGCCGCTGGTGTTCCTGCCGGACATGACGTTCCAGCCGGGCCGGTTTCCTTACGGACTGACGCTGGCCGGCCAATACATCGTGAAGAACCTGCTGATCATTGCCGCGGCGCTGGTAGTCGGTGGCACGGTTCGCTCGCGGGAATCGAGAAGCTGAGCCACTGGTCCCTTGGGCCCCATGGGTGACGGATGGTACGGTGCGCCCGCGACGCGGAGCCGGAAAGGACTCACCCTCAGGGAGAAATTCATGAACCGCAAGCGGCTCGTCTTGTTCATCGCACTCGGATGTGTTTTCGCGGCTGCCCCCGCATCGGCGCAGCCGGAGTGGCTGCTGTCCGGCGCCTTCGGCGCGCACCTGCCCCTCGGCGACTACAGCGAGATCGCCGACACCGGGTGGGATGGCGGCGTGCAGCTCGACAACCGGGTCCGCAAGGACTTCGGCTACGGCTTCGATCTCTTCTACAGCGCGACCAGCGGTGAGGTGCTCGCGGCAGACACGGACTTCTCCATTCTCCAGGTTGGCGCGCACCTCACGGGCTACCTGGGCGGGAGAAGTGGCGGTCCGATGCTGCCGTACGGCCAGATTGCGTTGGCCTACTACAACCGGAAGGCCGAGGCGGCGATCGCAGAGGAGACCGAGGGCGACGTCGGACTGAGTTTCGTCGGCGGTCTCCTGTACATGCCGGCCACGTCCAAGATCGGCTTCGGCGCCGATGTCTCGATCCACAACGTGTTCCACGACGACGCCGCCCAGTACATGGGCATCAACGGGAAGATCGTCGTCTCGTTCTCGGATCGCTAGCGGCCGTCGAGGTCCTCGAACGTCATCGGGTGGATCACCACGATCCGGTCCGGCTCGGGATGCTCATGCGGGAGCGGCCGCCAGTTCGTCGGGCAGCGGTCGCTCGAACGCCACGGTGCGCGACTCGGAGGCGCCGAGCACCGCGTCTTCGACCACGACGCCGCGCAACAGTTCGAACGGCACCAGCTCGAAGTAGACGTTGCGCGGGCGCACGCCGGAGGGCGGGTCCTTCCACACTTCGTCCGGCGGCATCTCGCCGATGCGCAGCGCGCCGGTGACGGCGGGCAGGAACTTGCGCCGCGAGGCGAGCGCGTAGACCGGCACCGAATGTTCGCGCGCCGCTAGCGCCAGCGCGAATGAGCCGACTTTGTTGATCACACCCCGATCCGTGACGGCATCGGCGCCGATCCACGCCATGCGCGCGCCGGCGACCAGAAGCGGCAGTGCGGCGTCGACCACCAGCCAGACCGGAATTCCCGCGGCGGCGAGTGCGGCGGACAGGTCGCGGCCCTCGTAACGCGGCCGGCTCTCGCCGATCATGACGCGCGGTTGGCTCCCTTGGGCGTGCAATTCGAGCACGGCATCCCGCACCGCCCCGCTCGCCGACACTGTGGCGATCCACGGTTCGCGACTGGTGATCAAAGCCGCCGCGGTGCGTGCGACCGCGCGCTGCTGGCTCTCGAGGTCCTTGCGCTCGGTGGCGCACGAGGCCGCGAGTGCCGACCGCAGGTCGGCCGGCTTGTCCTCGCGCGCAACACCCGCGTCGGCGACGTCGAGGGCCCGGGCGGCGAGTTGATGGACCAGCGCCATCGTCGGCTGCGCCATTTGCGCGGTGCGCAGCCACGGCACCAGTGCTGTGCGCAGTGCGGGCGCCGAGAGCGATCGGTCGGTGGCCAGCCAGGTTTCGAGTGCGCCGAGAAACGAGCGGGCGACTTGGGAGGAGCCGGAGTCGCGATCGGTGGCAAAGCTCATGCGATGCATTCTGGCCCACATCGGGCTCGGGCGAAAGCGCCTTAAGGAGAGTCCCGCGCGATCGGCAGGGCGAACACGATTCCAATGTCCGGCGCCCAGTCGGTCGCCTTGGACGTCAGGCCGTAGCCGGTATTGAACCTGAAATAGACCGACTCGGACGCGTGCCACTGAACTTCCCCGATCAACTCGACTTCGTCTTGTTCGCCTTCGATGCCGGCATAGACGCGCCAGCGCGGCGACAGTCGTTTGAGGTACTCGACGGCGTACTCGCCCAGCTCGAGCGCCGATTCCTCGAGCGAATAGGCCGCGGCGGTGCGGACCGTCACCGTGCCCCACGGCAGACCCCGCGTGGCCCCGAGGCCCGCCTTGAACTCCCAGTCGGGGGTTCCGATCAGCAGGCTGTTGGTGTTGGACGGCGGCACCACCTCGAGGAACCCAAAGTACTCGGGACGCTTCGCGGTCTCGTGCGCGATGCGCCAGTCGAGCTGCATCTGCCAGTCGCCCGGCCCCGACTCTTCGATGCGCGCGGGCATCGAGCTCGGGTCCTCGGGCGACTTCTCCAACGAGGCGCTGATCACCGCCGCTTCGAGCTCGATCGCCAAGCGATCGGAGAAACCGTACGAGAGGAAGATCAGCCCCTCGCTCGCCCGATATCGGCCGCGATAGTCCTCATCGAGGCCGTACCCGAGCTCGGACGGCGCATACTCGAAGTCGTCGTCGAGGTAGTACTCGAAGAACGGCGAGACCAGCAATTCGCCGGGCTTGCACGTACGTCCCGAAGATCGACGTGCGCACGCCGGTGCCGCGATCCGCGAGCCAGGGGATGGATCCGCCGGCTGCGAGCCGGCGGATCCAGGGTGGAGTAGGCTCGACGCGAGCGCGGCGAGGGCGATGAGTCTTTCGGGTTTCATGGACTGATTCCTGATGTGGGACTTCATCATTTGCGGGTCACCGAAACCAGCTCCTCGCGGTCGGTGCCTTCCTCGTCCGTGACCAACACCAAGCCGATGTCGCGGGCGTAGTACTTGAACTCTCGCGCGTTCGGGTCGAGCGGCGTCGTCTCGAGGGTTTGCAGGCAATCGCGGAAGCGCCCGGCAGGCACCCGCACCGTCCTGCGCAGGCTGATCACTTCGGCTCGGTCCTCGGCGACACCGGGCGCCACTTCCTGCGCGTACTCGTTACCCCGGCGCGGATGGGCGAGCATGATGAACCCAGGAGTGGCGCCGTCCTTGCCGGCCTCCCAGGATCCGGCCGTGCTCACGACTTTGCCGTCTTCGTACTCCTTGGTGTCCTCGCCCAGGTACCACACGTTGCCGTCCTCGTCCTGCCCGTACCAGTCGAACGTGTCTTCCTTCAACTCGCCGTCGACGAAGACCTGATCGCGCACCACCGTGGCGCGCACGCCAAGGATGTTCTTCGTGTCGTGCAGCACCCGGACCTCGACGGTCTCGAGTCCCTCGTCGGTTTCCTTCTCGTACGACCAGGCGGTGCCCGGAGGTAGTGGGAAGTAGGGGTGGTTGACCCCGCGTACGAAGTCCTTGGGATCGAAGTCCTCGCCATCGCCGTCGTCATCCTCGTCATCGTGATCGGCGCCCCGCGCGGAGGTCGGATCCACTTCGACCGGGGCAAGCGGGTTCGAATCGTCCAGCAAACGGCAGCCCGTTGCACCGGCGAGGACCGCCAGTAGCGCCAGGCCGAGAAACAGACTCCAGCGGATTCTCATGACCGTGCTCCTTCTCGGTGGGTGGATGTGGCACGTTCCGCGAGAAGGAACAGATGAGGGGGTCAGCCTGTGACAGGCGAAGGGGAAGCGGGGGCTTCGGCGCGCCTATCCTGGCTGTGGTGCCTGCAGAGGGCTTACGGCCATGGGCTGAAGAATGGGTCGAAGCAACGTCCATGCGGCGGCCACCCAGAGCAGCGACAGGCACCAACCCCCGATGATGTCGGAAGGGTAATGGAGGCCAAAATAGACTCGTGACAGCCCCACGGCGGCGACGAACAGCGTGCCCACTCCGCACAGCAGCCAGCGGTGCGCGGTCGGCCACGCGAGGAAGCCGATGGCGGCCGCAAGCGCCATCGAACTGACCGCGTGGCCGCTCGGGAACGAAAGACCGTCGACCCCGGTAAGCCTGGGGACGAACATCAGCGCCACCGACACCACGACCACGACGACCATCACCGCCATGAAAGGGATCAGCGAGCGCATGCGACGTTGGTTCCTCCAGAACACCAGGGCGCAAACGACGACGACCAGTCCGACGGTGCACATGAGCTCGATGAGCGTAAACAGAGAATTGAAGTCCGCGCCGGGTGGCCGGGGTCTCCCCAGAAGGCCCTTCAAGATGATCCCCAGAGCTCTTGCGCCGAGTACGGCGATGGCGACGAAGGCTGCACCCGCGACCGTGCCCCGCAGGATGAGGTAGGTCATCAGTGGGATCAGGAGCAGCAACAGACCCATCCCGCCACCGATCGTCGACACCCACTGGAGGGCGGCGTCGTAGAACGAGTTATCCATGCCGCGGACGACGCCGATAAGCGGACCATCCCAGCTGAAAGCCTCCCGTTCCGCCACTTCTTCGATGAGAAGCGTGATTACCACGAGCGGGATCGCGAGCAGTCCGGAGGTGACGAGCCGGGCCGATTCGCGGCCGACCCGGACGATCGCGGAGTCGCGATGACCCTCGATGGAGGCGCTTGAATTGCGAATCGTCTTGATCAAGACCGAGCCCTCCGAGGTGACGGACCAAGGGGTCATCGATTCGACGTGAACTTCCCGGCGCGCCACGCCAAACGACGATGATACTTGAACACAGGCTATCGCCCAGCCGAGGTCAACGGTACGACGTAGAAACCGGACGCGTCCACTGGCCCCTCGGCACGGATGCGTGGACCTTCCTTGAGGAAAACCGTCCGGTCGTTCGAACGAACTTCGACCCGCGGCGCGCCGCGGGGAATCCGGATCTCGAAGCTCGCGCTGGAGCCACGGTTGTCGATCACGAGTCGGTCGACATCCGAGCGGAAGGTCGCGGCACCGATCGAGGCGCGCACCGTGAGCGGGTCGGCGTCCGAGAGGGAGAGCCGGACCAGCCCGGCCGACTGATGGGCCGTGAACTCGATGAGCAGTGCCTCCCCGGGAACGACGGCGATCCCGGCAACGCCGGTGTCCGGCGCCGCCGGATCCGAGACTGGGGGAGCCGAGCGGGCCGCGATCCACTCGAACACCGCATCCGCCCACCGCGGCAGCGGCGAGCCGGGAATCGCGTAGGCGGCGCCGGCCAGGACCACAGCAATCACGAATCCCGCCACGATTCGGGCGAGCGGTGCTTCGCTCGGACCGCGGCGCATCGCAGCCGCCTGGACCACGTCCTCCACGCGCACCGGTGGTGTCGCGTGATCCAGGCCACGCAGCAGGAAATCGACCTCGAGGTCTTCACGGCGTGCGTCCTCGACCCGGCTCCTGCAGTCGGCGCACGCGGCCAGATGCTCGCGCGCCTCGAGCGCCTGAGGCTCCAGGAGCTCACCGTCCAGGAAACGCCGGATCCGTTCCTGGTCAAGATGCATGGGTGGCTTCCTGGTAGAGGGCGCGGAACGACGTGCGGGCGCGCGCCAGCATCACTCCGACGCTGGCCGGGTTCAGCTTCAAGGCGGTTGCGATCTCGCGATACCGGTATCCCTCGGCGTGGAGCAACAACAGGTGCCGATCCCGTTCGGGCAGTCGATCGAGCGCTGAGCGCACGTGCCGCCGCGAGTCCAGGGCGTTCATCGCTTGCTCGGGCGTGGGCGGCGGATCACCGAGCGCGTGCTCGCTGCGCGCCGGAGTCAGCAGTCGGAGTCGCCGACTTCTGGTGGTGCGCTCGTTCCGGAATCGATTCAACGCCACGGTGATCACCCAGGCCGCTGGAACATCGGGCATCGAGCCTCGCCGATAGAGCCGAACGAATGCTTCCTGAACGACGTCGGCGGCCAGTTCCGAGTCGCCCGACAGCCGGTCCACGACGCGGTGGAGGCGCGCGAAATGCGACTCGAACAGCTCGACGAACCGATCGTGAAACGATGCGGTCGCATCCGACAGCGCGGCGTCCTCCTCCCGTGGGCGGCCGATCCGCGCGAGCGATGTCTTGCCGTGAGCCCGATTCTCGTCATTCACGCGAATGCTCCGGCCAAGGAACCCACGAGCGGCCCGGTTCGTGACATCCGCGGATCCTCAGAAGCGCCAGTCGAGCCCGACCACCAGCGGCCCCGAGGGTCGAAGCTCGATCCCCTTGAGCTCCCCGGTCACCGGGTCGCGCGCGTAGGTCAGCAGATTGGTCCGCCCGAGCAGGTTGGTGTAGGTGCCAAAGATCGCGAGCGACGCGTCGCGCCCGGCGATCTCGATGTGCCAGTGCTGGCGCAGCCCCAGATCGACGCGGAGATAAGCGGGCAGTTCGGTCGCGCCGAGCGGCTCGTCGCCGTAGTCGGGGCTGCCGACGAACTCACAACCCTGGTCGAGGAGATTGCACGACTCCCACTCGAGCCCGTCGGGGATCGTGGTCGTCCGGCGTCCCCATGCGGCGTTCACGCCGACGCGGATCGCGGTCGAGGCCGACGGGAACACGATGAGCCCGCCTTCGAGGACGTGCTCGGCACCGTGCTCGGGAACGTAGCTCGTGTCGCCGTACGCGTAGCGTAGGTCCTGCCAGCCGTAGCTCGCGATGAAGCCGTAGCGCGCGGCACCCGCTGCCGCCTCGATCGAGAGCCCGCGGGCGGACGCCGAGCCGACCACGAAGCGTCCGGTGGTGAAGGGACCGCCGTCTCGCGGCGCCACCAGCACCAGGCCGTCGGATGAGCGCTCGTAGAACTGGAGCCCCAGGCGAAGGCCGGGGAGTGGACGATAGTCGGCGGCCACCACACCTTGATCGCTGCGCGCCACCGGAATCTCGGGAGCGCCGGCGCCCATGAACACGTCGACCGGGAACAGATGTCCGACCACCGACTCCGTGTTCCGCAGCGACTGCGCGAATTGGTGGGTGCGGGCATAGCTGCCGGAAAGCACCCATTGCTCGGTGGCCTGCCACCGCAGCTGGGCACGAGCCTCGGGGTAGACGTCGTCGCCGCTCAGCGCCAGAGCGGCTCCCAGGTCGGACTCCAGCCGCTGGCCGATCGAGCATGCGCATCGCCCGAGCGCGGTGGCTACCGGTGTCTCGGCTTCCAGCCGCGTGGCGGGTCCGCCCGCGGAATCGGAGGTCACCCGATAGGTCGTCCGGCTGCGTTCGAGCCGCACCTCGAGTGCGGTGGTCGCCCGCTTCGATCGTCGCTCGATGGCCACCGCGAATCCTTCGTCCTGCCGATTGGCCGCGAGGTCCAGCGGTCCGGCAGCCGAATTCCACGACGCCCCGGCGTCGCCGCTTGCGCCCCATCCCAGGAGGCGCAGGTTTGCCGCTCCGAATTCGCGCTTCCAGTCCGCGCCGAGGGACAGGCTGTACCACTCGAAACGGTTGCGGCGGATCGGGGGATTCACATTGTCGGCGGCGCCGATCTCGTTGGAGTTGCCGTAACCCAGCAGGCGAGCCCGGCCGCCCCATGCGGGCGCTTCGACTTTCGCCAGCCAGTCGCCGGTGCCCCCCTGGAGGTAGGACGGCTCGCCGCGCGGAGCGATGGCGTCGTGCATCCCGCGCCTCATGCTCAGGACGTGGCCGGCACCGCTCGAGCCGAGCGGGCCATCGAGGGTGAGCCGCGCCTGGGTGGTGCTCAGGCTGCCGCGCGCGGTCATTCGATCTCCGGGCTTACGCGTCGACGCCTCGATCACCCCGGAGAGCGCATGCGCATTGGTCCCAGGGGGCGACGTCGAGGCCAGTGTTAGCCGCGACACCGCGTCGGGATTCCAGGCGCTGGCGACACCCGCGGCGTGGTAGGGGCTGAAGACTGGAATTCCGTCCAGCACGTATGCCGTCTGGTCGGTGGATCCGCCCCGGATGTGAACCCCGTCCGGCGATTCCGGCCGCACCTGGACCTCGCCGCCACCCAGCGCTTGGAATACATCCGGCTCGGCCAGCAGCGGATGGTTCGCGATCGCGGCCGAGGACATCTCGCGGTCGGGGAACGGCGTCGTGCTCCCGCCTTCGATCCCGCGAATGCTCACCGGAGCGCGGACTTCGACTGGCTCGAGCAAGACCGGCAGCGGGCGCAGCGACACGTCGATCTCGAGAACGCCCTCACGCGGCACCAGCGCGTGCAGCGAACGCCCCGAGTAGCCTATGAAGCGGACCGCGAGATGCTGGGGTCCGGCCGGGACCTGGGCCAGTACGTAGCGACCGGTCGAGTCGGTTGCGGCCGCGCGATCCAGATCGGTCAGGGTCACGATGGCGCCGGCGATCGCCTGCCCGGTTTCGGCATCGCGAACCGTGCCCGTGACGGTCGCCTGCATGGCAGGCGCGGCGAGCAGGAGGGGAAGCACTGCCACCACGCAGTTGAACATCGGACTCCTCGGGGACGGTCGCGTCCTGCCGGGACGCGAGTCGCGTGTCCATGGTATCGGCTACCCGAGGACAACCCCATGAAATCTGCGTGGTTCCGATTGGACCGACCGCCTGGGCGCCCCGCCAGCGCTGAGCGGCCCCCACAGCCGTTCCGGCGCAACCGTTGGCAGCCCAGGACTGCTGTGCTAACTTACTCCGCGCCAACGGAGTCCGCCGGCCATCTGGGCCGAGCACGCCGTGCCTTTCGTCGAGGCAGGACGCCGCGCGGATCCAGCCGCGGCCGCCGGCACGGCCAGTACCGGAGCGCGCTCCACGACCGCCATCCATGACTCTCGCAACCGCTGAAATCCCGAGCCGCCCGTCGGTCCGGGAGCTGATCGAACATCAGCTCCTGCCCCGGGTTTCGAAGCCCAATCGCTACCTCGGCAACGCCCTGCACGTGCCGCGCAAGCCGCTCGCAGCCGCCGAAGTCCGAGTGTTGCTGGCGTTTCCCGACGCCTACGAGATCGGGCTCTCGAACATGGGGATCCGGATCATCCACCATGTTCTGAATCAGCGTCCGGATGTCGCCGCCGAACTGACGTTTGCGCCATGGCCCGACGCCGAGGCCGAGATGCGCCAGCTCGGGATCCCGCTCTTCTCGCTCGACTCGCATGCGACCGCCGACCAGTTCGACGTCCTCGGTTTTTCGCTCCAGTACGAGCTGCAGTACACGAACGTGCTGATGATGCTCGACCTCGCGGGCGTCCCGCTGCGTGCGGTCGACCGCGAGGCGCGCCATCCACTGGTGATCGCGGGCGGGGCGCAGGCGTTCAGCCCCGAGCCGATGTCGGAGTTCATCGACGCGTTCGTGATCGGCGACGGCGAAGAGGCGATCCATCGAGTCGTCGACGCCGTACGCCAGTCGAAGCGCGAGCACTGGGATCGCCCGCGCCTCCTGCGCGCCCTGGCTCACGTGTCCGGCGTCTACGTGCCGTCGGGCTACGAGCTGCGCGAGACCCCCGAGGGCTGGCTGGTGCCGCAGGCGCGCCCGGGTTTTCCCGCGCGCGTCCAGTCGGTGTGGGTCCCCGCGCTCAAGAGCGAGTACTACCCGGCCGCCCCGCTGCTCCCGGTCGGCGAGATCACGCACGACCGGTTGTCGGTCGAGATCATGCGTGGGTGCACACGCGGTTGCCGCTTCTGCCAGGCGGGGATGATCAATCGGCCGGTGCGCGAGAAGCCGGCCCAGCAGGTGGTCGAGGAAGTTTTGCGCGGCCTGTCCGCCACCGGGCTCGAGGAAGTGTCACTGATCTCGCTGTCGAGCACCGACCACACCCAGATCGTGGATCAGGTCAACGCGCTCGCCGACGAGTTGTGTCCGACCCGGGTCCAGATCTCGCTGCCGTCGACCCGGCCCGACAACGTGCCGGTCGAGGTTGCGCGCCGGATGGCGTCGCAGCGGAAGGGCTCGATCACGCTGGCTCCCGAGGCCGGCAGCCAACGCATGCGCGACGTGATCAACAAGAACCACACCGAGGAAGAACTGCTCGAGTCGGTGGGCACGGCCGCGCGCGAGGGCTACACCAGCGCCAAGCTCTACTTCATGTGCGGGCTGCCGGGGGAGACCGACTCGGACCTGGAAGCGATCCTCGATCTGGGGCACAAGGCCGGCAAGCGCGCGCGCGCCGAAGGCAACCACAACTTCCGAATCACGGTCAGCGTCTCGCCGCACGTGCCCAAGCCGCACACGCCGTTCGCGTGGGCCGAGCAGGTGTCGACCGCGGAGCTCAACCGCCGCCTGAGCCTGCTGCGCTCGGCCGCGCGCGGAAAGCCACTCACCCTCAAGTACCGAGACGCCGAGACGTCGTTGTTGGAAGGTGTGTTCACCCGCGGCGATCGCCGGCTGGGCGAAGCCGTCGCCGAGGCCTACCGCCGCGGCTGCCGGTTCGACGCGTGGTCCGAACACCTGAAGTTCGATACCTGGATGGACGTGTTCCGCGATCTGGGGATGGACGCGGAGCGCCAGCTGCGCGAACGCTCGACCGACCTCGATCAGCCGTGGGACGTCATCCACTCACCGGTGACCCGGAAGTTCCTGGTGCGCGAGAAGCTGCGCGCCGACCGCGCGGCGATCACCGACGATTGCCGGCTCGAGGACATCTGCTTCTCGTGCGGCGTGTCGGAGTGCCCGCAGCGGCCGTGGGTCAAGACCCCGCACGTACCACTCGACATGGCCCAGGCGCGCGCCAACGCCCAACCGTACGGCCGGCGCGCGCGTCGCCACGACGCGCTGCCGGTGTCGCGGCGCAACGGGCACGCCGGAGCTCCGGCGCGCGGCGTCGCCACCAGCACCCGATTCCGCATCGTGTTCGCCAAGGGCGCACCGATGCGTTTCACCTCGCACCTCGATCTCATGCGGACGTGGGAACGGACGCTCCGGCGCTCGGGCCTGCCGCTCGCATTCACCCAGGGTCACCATCCGCATCTCAAGATGTCGTTTGGCCCCCCGTTGCCCCTGGGGTTTCGTTCACGGGCCGAGGCGTTCGACCTCGAGTTCTCTCAGCCTCCGGCGGCGGATCTCGCCGGCCGGCTGGATCCGGTGCTGCCGGAAGGGCTCGCGGTCCTCGACTTTCGACCCATTCTGTTCAAGACGCCTTCCCTCATGAGCCTGCTCGAAGGCGCGTCGTACCGCATCGGCTTCCCGGCCACGTTCCTGGCCGGCGCCGGACTTTCGGTCGACGCGCTGCGCGCCACGCTGGGCGCCGCGATCGAGGGGCTGCTGGCGCGCGAGCACGTGCTCGTGCGCCGGACGAGTGAAGGCAAGACCCGCGAATTCGACGCCCGACCCTCGATCGCTGCCCTCGAAGTGGGGAGCGACGCGGGGTTGCCGGTGCTCGACGCGCACCTTCGCTTCACGGTGCGTGCCCAGGTCCGACCCGACGAAATCGTCGCCCTCCTGATTCCCCACGCCGATGCGCGTTCGACCGACATCGAGCGGACGCGACTGTGGGTGGAACGGGACGGCCGGCGGCTCGATCCGCTGGACCTGCTCGAGACCCGGGGGGCCTGACATTCGCGCGGAAGCGGCGGAACGCCGCGAGGAAGTCCGTGTGAAACACTCGATCGTCATCAACGCAGACTCTTACGAGACCCGTATCGCCATCCTCGAGGACGGCGAGCTGACCGAGCTGTTTGTCGAACGCGCCGAACAGCGGCGACACGTGGGCGACATCTACAAGGGCCGGGTGAATGCCGTGCTCCCCGGGATGCAAGCGGCGTTCGTCGATCTCGGCCTGCCCAAGACCGCGTTCCTTCATGCCTCGGATCTGGCCGAGTCGCTCAGCGACATGGAGGACCTGTCGGACATCGAGGAGAACGGCAACCGCCGCCGTCGCCGTGCTCCGGTGCCCAAGATCGAAGACCACCTGAAGAAGGGCCAGGAGATCCTGGTCCAGATCACCAAAGAGTCGATCGGCACCAAGGGCCCGCGCGTCACCCAGCAGGTCAGCCTGCCTGGACGCTTCTGCGTGCTCATGCCCGGCGTCGAGCACGTCGGGGTCTCGCGCCGGATCGAGGATCGGTCCGAGCGCCAGCGGATCAAGGCGATCATCAACGACCTCAAGCCCAAAGGGGTCGGCCTGATCGCCCGCACCGCCGGCGAAGGCAAGGGCGACCCCGAGTTCGCCGCCGACGTCAAGCACCTGACCAAGGTGTGGCAGAAGCTCGACCGCAAGGCGTCGTCGTCGCGCGCCCCGTCGCTGGTGCACCGCGAGCTGGAGATGACCGCCGGATTGATTCGCGACCTGTTCACCGATGAAGTGGACGAGGTCTGGATCGACGACGCGGATGCCTTCGAGGAGATCCAGGACTACCTGAAGAGCGTCTCGCCCGAATTGCGCGAGCGCGTGCATCTCTACAAGGAAGCCGATCCGATCTATGACCATTTTGAGATCGAGCCCCAGATCGAGAAGACCTTCGAGCGCAAGGTGTGGCTCAAGAAGGGCGGCTACATCCTGATCGACCATGCCGAGGCGCTGACCGCAATCGACGTCAACACCGGTCGCTTCACCGGCAAGAAGAATCAGGAAGACACGATCTTCCGCACCAACATGGAAGCGGCGCGCGAGATTCCGCGCCAGCTCCGGCTGCGCGATATCGGCGGCATCATCGTCATCGACTTCATCGACATGGAGATCGAAGCCAACAAGCGGGCGCTGTTCGACGATCTGCGCAACGAGCTGCGCAAAGACCGGGCGCGCACCAAGGCGTTCGCCGTGTCGGACCTCGGCCTGGTCGAAATGACCCGGCAGCGCGAGCGCTCGAGCCTGCTCCACTACTACACCGAGGACTGCCCGCATTGTGGCGGCCTGGGCAAGGTGTCCTCGCCCGAGACCATGCTGGTCAAGCTGGAGCGCGTCATGCGTCGGGTGCGTGCGATGGGGACCGAGAAGCGGGTCACGATCAAGGTGTCGCCCGAGATCGCGCTGTTCTTCGTCGAGCAGGAGGCGCGGCGGTTCGCCGAGCTGGAGAAGCGCTTTAAGCTGCAGGTGGATTTGAAGGACGATCCGCAGCTCAAGCGCGGCGACATGAAGGTGTTCACCGAGAAGAAGGCCGACCTGACCAAGCAGGTGGTCGGCGCGGTGCCCGCGACCTAGGCGACCGGGTCGCGGGGTGCGGCGGCGGGGCCCGCTCTCCGGATCCGTCTTGGGGTTCCGCTTCTAGAGCACCACCCGCCGAAAGCTCAGCGGCCGCTGTAGCCGTTCGAAGCCCGCGCGCGACGAGATCTCCATCTCGGCGATCACTCGTTCGAGTGCCGGCGCTTCGTTGAGCCAGTCGAGCGTGAGCGGGTTCATCGGTGGCTCGGTGACCAGCACCACCAGCCGTAGACGCGCACTCACCAGCTTCCACAGATCGACCGCGCCTCGCGACGGGGGATAGCCGCGGAGGACGACGATGACATCCGCCTCGGGCGGCACGGCTTCGAGCGCCGTGAGCCGGCTGATGTCATCGGGCCATTCGTCGAGCGTCAGGACGACGTGGGCGAGGCCGCGCTCGCTCGTCAGATCGTGAATCTGCCCGGCATCGGGCAGCCGAGAAAAGTAGACGGTCGTGCCCAGACGCATGTCGCCGCGGTCGATGACCAGCGGCGCGCAGGGGACGAACGCACGCTCGACGGTCTCGGGGCCCTCGGCGGTCAGCGGCGGACCCGACGCCACGCAGCCGATCAGGCAGCCGGTCGCGACCAAACCAACAGCGTTCCATGGTTTCATGACAGCCCTCCCTGATGAGCGACCAAACTACCGCATCCAGACGATGCCTTCGGACGGAAGGCGGGAAACCGGGCTGGCTTTGACACCCCTGCGTCTCCCGTGGTACAAAACCCGTTCTGTCCAGCGGCTCCTGCCGCTCCGGACGCCGCGCCCGAGCTTTGGCGCCGGCCGCCAGGCCGAAACTCTTCGGAGCCATTCATGTACGCGATCGTCAACATCAACGGGAATCCAGACCCGGGTCGACGCCCGACGAAGTGCTCGTCGTGCCGCGCCTGACCGGCGAGCCGGGCGGCCAGCTGACCTTCGACCAGATCCTGATGGTCGCCGACGGCGACAAGATCTCGGTCGGCCAGCCCTACGTGAAGGGCGCCAGCCTCACGGTCGAGGTGGTCGAACACTTCCGCGGGCCGAAAGCTCCGCATCTTCAAGTTCAAGCGCCGGCGCGAATACCGGCGCCGCCGGGCCATCGCGACGAGCTGCACGCGCTTCGCGTCACCGCGATCACGGCCTAGGGAGCAGCCATGGCTCATAAAAAAGGTCAGTCCTCGTCCAAGAACGGCCGCGAGTCGAACGCGCAGCGCCTGGGCGTCAAGCGCTTCGGCGGCGAGAAGGTGACGCGCAGGCAACATCCTGGTTCGCCAGCGCGGCACCAAGATCTTCCCCGGGCGTCAACGTGGGCCCGGGCCAAGGACGACACGCTGTTCGCCCTGGTGGACGGCGAGGTCAAGTTCACGCGCTATCGCGGCACCCGCAAGAAGGTGCACGTCGTTCCGCGCGCGGCGCGAGACGAACTGAGCCGTCGTTCGACTCGAGCGCCACGTCGCCTCGGGCTTCGCCTCCGGCGGCGTGGCGTTTCGGTTTGAACGCGAGACCGCGTGCACGGAGGGATGCCGTGAAGAACAAGGTGGCGGTGATCGGCGCCGGCAACGTCGGGCGCGAGCGCTGCGCTCTACGTCGCCGAGCGCGGGCTCGCGGACGTGACGCTGATCGACATCGTCGAGGGCATGCCGCAGGGCAAGGCGCTCGACATGCAGCAGGCGGCGCCGCTCTGGCACAAGGGCGGCGCGCATCGACGGGCTCCAACGACCTTGCCGCGGTCGCGGGCGCCGACGTGGTGGTGATGACCGCCGGCTTCCCGCGCAAGCCCGGCATGTCGCGCACCGACCTGCTCAAGGCCAACGCCGACATCATCCGCCCCGCCGCCGAGGCGGTGAAGAAGCACGCGCCCAACGCGATCGTGGTCGTGGTCACCAACCCGCTCGACGTGATGGCGCTGCCTGTTCTGGAAGATGACCGGATTCCCGAAGCAGCGCGTGCTGGGCATGGCCGGCATCCTCGACTCCGCCCGCTTCCGCGCGTTCCTCGCGATGGAGCTCGGGCGTCTCGGGCGCCGACGTCCAGGCGATGGTGCTCGGGCGGCCACGGCGACTCGATGGTGCCGCTGCCGCGCTACACCACGGTGGGCGGCATCCCGATCACCGCAGCTGATTCCGGCCGACGCGACTCGCCGAGATCGCCCAGCGCACGCGCGACGGCGGCGCCGAGATCGTGAAGCTGCTGAAGACCGGCTCGGCCTACTACGCGCCGGCGATGTCGGCGGTCGAGATGGTCGAGGCGATCCTCACCGACCAGAAGCGCCTGGTGCCGTGCTCGGTGCTGCTCGAGGGCGAGTACGGCCTGCAGCGACCTGTTCATCGGCGTGCCGGTGCTGCTCGGCGCCAAGGGCGTCGAGAAGATCGTCGAGATCGAGCTGAGCGCCGAGGAGAAGGCGGCGCTCCAGAAGTCCGGGCAAGGACGTCGCGGCGATGATCAGCGAGCTGACGGTCGGCGTCTGAACGGGCCCAGGGTCGCGCCGCACATTCGGTGAGGAACGCCGTCCATGGTGGATGACACCATTGCCGCATCACGAGCCCTGGCCAACGCCAGCGTGCTGGTGGTGATCCCGGCTCGCTACGGCGCGACGCGCTTTCCGGGCAAGCCGCTCGCCGAGCTGTGGGGCAAGACCACTGCTGCGAGCACGTGTGGGAGCGGCGCCCAGCGGATTCGCGGCGTCGAGCGCGTGATCATTGCCACCGACGACGAACGGATCGTCGCGGCGGCGCAACGCTTCGAGCGCGTGGTCGAGTGCACCGCACTCGGCCGCACTTCGGGCACCGACCGTGTCGCCGAAGTCGCGCGCCGCTACCCCGGCGCCGACATCATCGTCAACGTCCAGGGCGACGAGCCCGAACTCGACGTCGACGCGGTCAACGAAATGGTCGCCGGCATGGTGAACGATCCCACGATCGTCATGGCGACGCTCGCCCATTCCGAGGACGATCCGGCCACCCTCGAGTCCGAGCACGTGGTCAAGGTCGGCCTCGATCAGGGCGTGGCGCGCTACTTCACGCGACGACTGGCCGCCACCCGGGGGCGGACTGGTGATGCGCCACGTCGGCGTTTACGGCTATCGACGCGACTTCCTGCTCGAGTTCTCGAGCTGGCCCGAAGGCGATGGCGAGCGGCGCGAGCAGCTCGAACAGCTCCGCGCAGTCGAGCGTGGCGTCGAGATCCGCGTGTTCGAGAGCCAGAAACCGGCGAGCGGCGTGGACACGCCGGAACAGCTGGCGGCACTCGAAGCGCGCGGCCCGGGCCGCTAGACCGACCGGCCGGGGCAGATTCGCCGGTCCGGCGCCGCGTCCTTCCTTCGCATGCGGTGCTGCGCTCGATTCCCCGGAGGCCGTGTGCTAGCCTCCGAGTCCGTGCCACACGTGCATGGAATTCTTCGCGCTGCCGTTTCGGGGCCTGACGGGTCCCGGGGCGGCGCGTCTCGTTTCTAGCGGCCAACCCATTCCAGGAGACCAGCCATGGCAAAGATCGTCGTCGTGACCGGGGGCGTGGTGTCGTCGCTCGGCAAGGGCATCGCCGCCGCGTCGCTCGGGGCTGCTGCTCAAGGCGCGCGGGCTGCGGGTGACCCTCCAGAAGCTCGATCCCTACCTGAACATCGATCCCGGCACGATGAGCCCGTTCCAGCACGGCGAGGTGTTCGTCACCGACGACGGCGCCGAGACCGACCTCGACCTCGGGCACTACGAGCGCTTCACCGGCGTCTCGGTGACCCGCAGCCACAACGTCACCGCCGGCCAGATCTACGACTCGATCCTGTCCAAGGAGCGGCGCGGCGACTACCTCGGGCCGCACGGTCCAGGTCATCCCGCACGTCACCGACGAGATCAAGAAGCGCATCTCTCGCTCTGGCGCTCGCGACCCAGGCCGACGTCCACATCGTCGAGATCGGCGGCACGGTCGGCGACATCGAGTCGCTGCCGTTCCTCGAAGCGGTCCGCCAGCTCAAGCTCGAGCATCGGCGCGACGACGCTGTTCGTCCACGTCACGCTGGTGCCGTTCATCAAGGCCGCGGGCGAGATGAAGACCAAGCCGACCCAGCACAGCGTCAAGGAGCTGCGCGAGATCGGCATCCAGCCCGACATCCTGCTGTGCCGCAGCGAGCAGCCGCTGACCAGCGAGCTGCGCGAGAAGATCGCGCTGTTCTGCAACGTGCCGACCGAGGCGGTGATCGACGCCACCGACGTGCAGCTCGATCTACGAGGTGCCGCAGCGTGTTCCACCACGGCGGGCTCGACTCGCTGGTCGTGCGCGAGCTGGGGCTCGAGGCCGGCGAACCCGACCTGAAGGCGTGGAACGACTTCGTCGATCGCGTGCACGCACCCGACGCGCGAGTGCGCAGATCGCGGTGGTCGGCAAGTACACCCACGTGCGCGACGCCTACAAGAGCATCATCGAGTCGTTCGTCCACGCCGGCGCCGCGCAACCGCGCGCGCGTCGAGCTGCGCTGGATCGAGGGCGAGGACGTCGAGCAGCACGGCGCCGCCGAGCTGCTGCGCGACGTCGACGGCGTGCTGGTGCCCGGCGGTTTCGGCGAGCGCGGCATCGAGGGCAAGATCGCGGCGGTGCGCTACGCGCGCGAGCGCGGCATTCCCTACTTCGGGCTGTGCCTCGGCATGCAGGTCGCGACCATCGAGTTCGCGCGCAACGTGGTCGGCTGGGCCGAGGCCAACTCGAGCGAGTTCGACGCCTCGAGCGACGCACAAGGTGATCGACCTGCTGCGCCGACCAGGCCGGCGTCACCGAGAAGGGCGGCACCATGCGGCTCGGCGCCTACCGCTGCGCGCTCAAGCGAAGGCAGCCTGGCGGCGCGCGCCTACGGCACGCACCGAGGTCGAGGAGCGCCACCGCCACCGCTACGAGTTCAACAACCGCTACGCCGCGCAGCTCCAGTCGCGCGGGCTGGTGCTGTCGGGCAAGTGCGTCGGGCGCGAGCTGGTCGAGATCATCGAGCTGCCCGACCATCCCTGGTTCCTGGCGGTCCAGTTCCATCCCGAGCTCAAGTCGCGCCCGCACGAGCCGCACCCGCTGTTCGTCGACTTCGTGCGTGCGGCGCTCGAGCGGCGCTGGCGCGAACCGGCGACAACGCGTTCACCGGCGAAGAGAAGACCCACGACGAGCCGGCGCCAGACGCGCCCGTCGCTGAGGCCGAACCCCGCAAAGGACGCGCCGCGGTCGCGCAGTGAGCGACGTGAAACGGTTCGACATCGCGGGGGCGCAAGTCGGAGGTCCGGCGTGCTGGTGATCGCCGGGCCGTGCGTGATCGAGAGCGCCGAGATGTGCCTCGAGATCGCGCGCAAAGCTGCAGTGACGCCTGCGCGGCGCGCGGCCTGCCGTTCGTGTTCAAGGCGTCGTACCGCAAGGCCAACCGTTCGAGCGGCCGCGTCGTTCGAGGGACTGCCGGTCGCCGAAGGCGCTCGCGATCCTGGCGCGCGTGAAGCGCGAGATCGGCGTCCCGATCCTCACCGACGTGCACGAGATCGCCGAGGTCGAGGCGGCCGCCGAGGTCGCCGACTGCCTGCAGATCCCGGCGTTCCTCTGCCGGCAGACCGCGCTGCTCCAGGCCGCGGCGCGCAGCCGGGCGCGCGGTGAACGTGAAGAAGGGTCAGTTCCTGGCGCCCGGACGACATGGCGCACGTCGTCGACAAGCTCGACGGCCGCGGGCGGCCAGCGACATCCTGCTCACCGAGCGCGGCACGACCTTCGGCTACCACGACCTGGTGGTCGACATGCGCGGGCTGGTGCGTATGCGCGCGCCTGGGCTGGCCGGTGGTCTACGACGCCACCCACAGCCTGCAGCAGCCGGGCGGCGCCGAGACCGGCGGCGATCGCGCGATGCGCGATCCCGCTGATGCGCGCGGCGGTGGCGTGCGGCGTGGACGGGCTGTTCTTCGAGACGCATCCCGATCCGGCGCGCGCGCTGTCCGACGCTGCGACCCAGCTGCCGCTCGCAGTGGTCGAGGCGTTCCTCGACGAGGCCGCGCGCGTGCGCCAGGCGGTGCGGAGACGGGCGCATGCCTAGGAAGTCGTCGAGCGCTCCGAAAGAAGCGCGCACCGGTGCACGGCCAACAAGGCGGGTCCCGACTCCCGCGCGGCGCGGCGGCGGGAATGCTCGTGTGGCGATCAGGATCATCTTCCTCGACGTCGACGGCACGCTGACCGACGGCGGAATCCACTTCGACGGCGCGGGTGACGGGCGCAACTTCTGGATTCGCGACGGGATCGCGCTCGAGTGGGCGCGCGAGCTCGGGCGTGCTGCCGGTGGTCATCTCCGGCCGCGGCTCGATCGCCGGTCGAGCGCGCATGTTCGACCTCAAGCTCGAGCACTACCTGGGCGTCGAAGGACAAGGTGCGCGGTCGCCGAGCGCGTGCTCGCGCGCGAGGGCGCGCACCTGGGCCGCAGTGCGTGATGGTCGGCGACGACCTGCCGGACGTGCCGCTGCATGCGCCGCGTCGGCTGGCCGATCGCGGTCGGCGACGCGAGCCCCGAGGTGCGGCGCGTGGCCAAGACGGTGACGCGGGCCCTGCGGCGGCCAGGGCGCGGTGCGCGAAGTGGTCGAGAGCGTCCTCCGGCACAACGGCACCTGGGCCGACGTGCTCGCAGCGCTACGAGGCGAAATGAGCCCGACCGCGGATTCCACCCGCGGCGCTGCCGCGGCCCCTGCCGCGAGTGCTGCGGAACGCGACCTCGAGATCGCGCGCGAGGTGGTGCGCATCGAGGCGGCGGCGGTGGCGGCACTCGAGTCGCGAATGGGGCCCGAGTTCTCGCGCGCGGTCGAGCTCCTCGCCGCCTGCCGCGGCAAGGTCATCGTGTCGGGCGTCGGCAAGTCGGGACTCATCGCCCACAAGATCGCCGCGACGCTTCACCAGCACCGGCACGCCCGCGGTGTTCCTGCATCCGGCGGACGCGCTGCACGGCGACGCCGGACTGTTCACGCCCGGAGACGCTCGCGCTGTTCATCTCGAAGAGCGGCGGCAGCGAGGAGCTGCTGGCGCTGATGCCCTATCTCGAGCGCCACGGCATTCCCGCTGGTCAGCATCGTCGCGGTCGCCGGTTCCGCGCTCGTCGCGCAAGAGCGAAGTGACGCTGGTCACCGGTCCGCTGCGCGAGGCCTGCCCGATGGACCTGACGCCGACCACCAGCATGACGCTGGCCAGGTGATGGGCGGACTGCCTGGCGGTCGCGCTGCTCGAGCGGCGCGGGTTCAAGCCCGAGGACTTCCGCTTCCTGCACCCGGGCGGCGTGCTCGGGCGCTCCGCGTCGCGGCGCGTGGACGAGCTGATGCACGGGGGCGACGACGTGCCGCGGGTGAGCGAGTCGGCACGGGCTGCGCGACGTGATGCTCGAGATCATGGAGAAGCGTCTCGGGCTCACCACGGTGGTCGATGCCGCCGGACGGCTCGCCGGCGTGGTCATCGACGGCGACTTCAAGCGCATCCTGATCAAGCATCCGGATCCCTGGCGGCTGACGGCCGCGCGACGTCATGAGCCGCACGCCGAGCACGATCGCGCCCGACGCGCTCGTGGCGGCCGCGGTGCGGCAAATGGAGGAGCGCGAGGCCGGTCCGATCACGGCGCTGGTCGTGGTCGACGGCGACCGCCGGCCGGTCGGGGTCCTCCACCTGCACGACTGTCTACGGTCGGCGCCCTAGGGCCGTCACCCCCGGGTCCGAATGCGGACACCCCGGGGTCAAGAAACGGCGTAACCCTTCCGATAATAACCACGTATCACGAGGCAGGGGCATTTGGCACAAGCTGTGCTTGCCGGGGTCCCATACCTTTGCTAGCGTCGCCCTTCGACCCGCGCGGCGGGGGCGCAGGCGCCGCCTCGCGGCATCCAGAAACCGAAAGGTCCCATGCGGAGACGACGCCCTATCCCCAACGTCGGATGGATGCTGCTGGCGATGCTTGCCGTGGCCAGCCTTTCCGCGTGTGGTGAGCAGCGCCGGCCGAACCCGGCGGTCCCGGCCCAGGAACTGCCCGACCAGGAGGTCTCGGACTTCGCGTTGACCGAGACCGACGACGGCCGCGTCGCAGTGGAAGCTCTACGCGCGCAGCGCCGCCACCTACAACGCGCGCAACCTGACCATCGCCCAGGCGGTCCGCGTCGACTTCTTCAACGAGCAGGGCGAGCGTTCCTCGGAGCTGATCGCCCGCGAGGGCGAGATCAACCAGCGCACCCGCGACATGATCGCCCGCGGCAACGTCGTGCTCCAGACCACCGAGGGCACGCGGCTGTCGACCGAGGAGCTGCGGTTCCTGAACCAAGCGCAGAAGATGCATGGTCCCCGACGAACCAGCTGGTGCGCGTCGAGCGCGGCGGCGACGTGCTGACCGGGTATGGATTCGAGAGCGATCCCGACCTCAGGCACTTCGAGTTCAAGCGTGCGGTGAAGGCCACGGTGCGCTCGGACACCGAAGGCCTGGTGCGACCGCGGGATCCGGAATGACCGTGACCCAGGAACATCAGGCGCCCGTGGCCGAAACCCCGGCGGTGGCGGCCGAGCTGCGTGCCGAGAATCTGGTCCGCTACTACGGCAAGTGGCGCGTGGTGAACGACGTCACGATCGAAGTGCGGCGCGGCGAGGTCGTCGGTCTGCTCGGGCCCAACGGCGCCGGCAAGACCACGTCCTTCTACATGATCGTCGGTCTGCTGCGCCCGAACCACGGGCGCATCCTGCTCGAGGGCGAGCGACATCACCGACGAGCCGGTGTACCGGCGGGCGCGTCGCGGGCTCGGCTACCTGGCGCAGGAGCCCAGCATCTTCCGCCGCCTCACGGTGCGCGAGAACGTGCTGGCGGTGCTCGAGACCATGAAGCTGACGTCGCAGCGAGCGCGAGGAGCGCCTGGCCGAGCTGCTCGAGGAGCTCAACCTGACGCACCTGGCCGACCGCGCAGGCGACCAAGCTGTCGGGCGGCGAGCGGCGGCGCGTCGAGATCACCCGCGCGCTGGCGCGGCGAGCCCGTCGTTCATGCTGCTCGACGAGCCGTTCGTCGGCATCGATCCCGATCGCCGTCGCCGAGATCCAGGACATCGTCGCGCGGCTGCGCGACCGCGGCACTGGGCGTGCTGATCACCGATCACAACGTGCGCGAAACCCTGCGCATCACGGACCGCGCCTACATCATGTACGAGGGCCGGATCCTGCTGCAGGGACGGCCGAGGAGCTGGCGAGCGACTCCGAGAGCGCGCGAGATCTACCTCGGCGAACGTTTCAGCCTCTAGGACGGGACTGCCACCATGGAAATGAAACCCTCGCTCAACCTGTCGCTGCGGCCGGCGCTGATCATGACGCCGCGGCTGCAGCAGGCGCTCAAGCTGCTCCAGGTGCCGACCCTCGAGCTGCAGCAGATCCTCAAGCAGGAGATCATGCAGAACCCGCTGCTCGAGGAGGTCGACGAGCTCACCGACAACGAGGACCTCGCGCAAGGAGGACTCGCCCGAGGAGAAGGCCAACGAGGAGGCCGAGGATCCCGAGCGAAGAGGATCCGATCGACTGGTCGGACTACCTGCAGGACGGTGCTCGACCGCACCTACGTGCCGCAGAGCGAGACAAGCGTCGAGTTCCTCGAGAAGGTGCCGGTCACGCGCACGCACGCTGGCCGAGAGCCTGCTCGAGCAGCTCCACTTCCTGAACCTGCCGGACGGCTACATGAGCGGTCGCCGAGTTCCTGGTCGGCTCGCTCGACGACAGCGGCTGGCTCGCGACGCCGCTCGAGGATGTCGCCGAGGCCTCGGGCTGTACCGTCGAGGACGTGCGAGAAGGTGCTCAAAGTGATCCAGGCGCTCGAGCCGGCCGGGGTCGGGGCGCGCAACCTGCGCGAGTGCCTGCTGATCCAGCTCGAGGCCCGCGGCGAGCAGGACACGCTGGCCTGGCGCATCATCCACGACCACTTCGACCACCTGGTCAACCGGCGCTTCCCCGAGATCGCGCGCCAGCTCAAGTGCGCGGTCGAGGAGGTCCAGGCCGCGGCCGACGTCATCGCGACGCTGCAACCCGCGCCCGGGGCTCCAGGTGTCGAGCGAGGATCCCAAGTACGTCGTGCCCGACCTGCTGGTGGAGCGGGTCGACGAGGAGTACGTCGTCGCTGCTCAACGACCGGCACCTGCCGCGGCTGCGGATCTCGTCGGCCTACGAGAGCGTGCTGCGCGAAAAGAGCAAGGCCGACACGAGCTCGGACGAGCAGAAGACCCGCGAGTACATCCAGGGCAAGCTCAACTCCGCGCGCTGGCTGATCCAGACCATCGAGCAGCGGCGCAGCACCATGATCAAGGTGATGAACTGCATCATCCGCGAGCAGCGCGAGTTCTTCGACAAGGGCATCGCAGTTCCTGCGCCCGCTGACGCTGCAGCAGGTGGCCCGCCAGATCGACATGCACGAATCGACGGTGAGCCGCGTGTGCAGCGGCAAGTACGTGCAGACGCCGCGCGGCGTCTTCGAGCTCAAGTTCTTCTTCTCGAGCGGCCTCGAGACCGAGGATGGCGAAGACGTCTCGGCGCGCACCGCCAAGAACATCATCAAGACGCTCATCGACGAGGAGGACAAGAAGGACCCGCTCTCGGACCAGCGGATCGCCGAGCTGCTCCACGAGAAGGGACTCAAGATCGCACGACGCACCGTGGCCAAGTACCGCGAGCAGCTCAGCGTCCTGCCGGCGCGATTCCGCCGGCGCGTCGCCTGAGTCGCCCGCTCCAACCGCCGGCCCCGAGCCCGCCGGGCGCCGGTCGCCGAGGTGTCCATGCAGATCCACACCACCGCCCGCCACTGCGAGCTGGACCCTGAAGTGCGCCTGATCGCGCAAACCCGAATCGAGAAGCTCGGCCGCTACGCCCGGGACCTCCAGGAAGCCCACCTGATCGTCACCGGCGAGGGATATCGCTACACTGCCGAAATCACGCTGCGGCTGAAGGGCCGGGAGCTGGTCAGTCGCGAGGAGGCCGACGAGGCCGCGCTCGCGATCGACCTGGCGGCCGGACCGGCTGGAGCGACAGCTGCGGCGGCTCAAGGAGTAGCGGGTCGATCGCAAGCGTGGACGCATCGTCAATGGTCGAGCCCCCGAGGATTCCGTGACGACCGCTTCCGAGCGGAGCGCGGAGCCGACGGGTTCCGCCGAGGGCGATCTGGAGTTCCTGGAAGGCGAGGAGGACTGAGCCCGGCGTGCAGACCCTCAGCGTCGCGCGGCTGTTCGAAGACCAGCAGCAGGAACTCCAGCTCGAGCCGCTCACCGAGTCGCTCGCATCTCGCCGCGAGATCACCGTCAGCGACATCCATCGGCCCGGGCATGGCGCTGATGGGCTTCGTCGAGAACTTCCTGCCCGAGCGCATCCAGATCCTGGCCCAGACCGAGCTGACCTACCTGGCCACGCTCAAGCGAGGCCGAGGTGCGCGCCGCGATCGACCGGCTGTTCCAGTTCGACGATGCCGCTGATCGTCGTGTGCAAGGGTCTCGAGGTGCCGCCCTACCTGATCCAGCGCGCCAACGAGTGCCAGGTGCCGGTGCTGCGCACCACCCAGAGCACGACGCCGTTCATCCACTCGCTGACGCTCTACCTCGACCACATGTTCGCGCCGCAGACCACGGTGCACGGCTCGCTGGTCGACGTCTACGGCGTGCGGGCTGCTGTTCACCGGGCGCAGCGGCGATCGGCAAGTCGGAGATGCGCGCTCGATCTGGTCGAGCGCGGACATCGGCTGGTGGCCGACGACGTCGTGACCATCACGCGGCGCCACGGCGACGTGCTGATCGGCACCGGCAACCAGCTCCTGCGCCACCACATGGAGATCCGCGGCCTCGGCATCATCGACGTCCAGTCGATCTTCGGGATCCGCTCGATCCGCCTGCAGAAGCGGGTCGAGGTCCAGGTCAACCTGCACGAGTGGTCCGAGCGACCGACGACTACGAGCGCGTCGGGCTCGACGAGCAAGACGGTCGACATCCTCGGGGTCGAGATCCCGCTGGTCGCAGGTCCCGATCACGCCCGGCAAGAACATCACCGTGATCGCCGAGGTCATCGCGCTCAACTACCTGGTCAAGGTCACCGGCGGCTATTCGCCGGCCGAGCGCCTGAACCAGCACCTGATCGAGCTGATGAAGCGCAAGAGCGCCGCGCGCGTCTGGGTGCGCGAGGACACCGAGTGATGAGCCGAGTCCCCGCGTTGCTGGTCACGCACGCCGATCTCGCCGAGGCGCTGCTGCGCGCCGCCGAGCGGGTCTACGGGCCGGTCGAGGACGTCGACCGGCTGTCGAACGACGGCTACTCGCGGGAGAATCTCGAGCGCGAGATCGCGGCGCGGGTCGAGCGCTGGCCCGCCGGCGGGCTCGTGCTCATCGACTTCTGGGGCGGCTCCTGCTTCACCTGCGGCATGTCGTGCCGCGCGCGGCCGCGAGGTCGTGGTTCTCACCGGGCGTCAACCTGCCGATGCTGCTCGACTACCTCCACAACCGCGACCAGTACTCGGTGCACGAGCTGGCCGAGCGCCTGCGCATGAAGGGGCAGGAGAGCGTCCGCCTGCAGCGCGGCCCGGCCGCATGAGCTGGGCGCTCCACCGCATCGACGATCGGCTGATCCACGGCCAGGTGGTGGTGGCCTGGGGCCAGCGATTGAACCCCAAGCGCATCTGGGTGGTCGACGACGCGTCCGCGGCGAACGACTGGGAGCGTGACCTGCTGGCGAGCGCCGCCCCCGGCGTCGAGGTGCGCGTGATCACGCTCGCCGAGGCCGCGGCCGCCCACGCCGAAGAAGCCGCCGCCGAGGGCGGTGCGTTCCTGCTGGTGCGCTCGCTGCCGGTCGCGCAGGCGCTGGTCGAGGCGGGGGCCCGGGTGGCCACGTTCAACGTCGGCGGGCTCCACTACGCGCCCGGCAAGGATCGAGCTGAACGAGTACGTCTATCTCGACGAGCGTGACCGCGAGGCCGCGCGCGCCCTGCTCCGGGCGGGTGTCGAGCTCGACGTGCAGGACGTTCCCGCGGCACCGCCGCGTCCCCTGGCGTCTCTCGACCCGACCCTGGTTCCGGTTTCGTGATCGGACCCATCTTCGGGACGCTCCTGCTCGGCGGCATCGCCGCCCTCGACGCCGTCCCGGTCGCTCAGATCATGCTCTCGCCGCCGCTGGTGACCGCCACGATCCTCGGATTCCTGTGGGACGACCTCGAACTGGCGCTCTCGGTCGGGGTGGTGCTGCAGATCCTGGCGGCGAGCACCATGCCGGTCGGCGCGCGCACGCCCGAGGACTACGCCACCGGCGGCGTGGTCGGCGCGGGACTGGCGCTGATGCTGGCGAACGCCCAGTCGTTCGCGCTCGCGCGCGACGGGTGCGCGGTGCTGGGTGTGTTCGGTGGCCTGCTCGCGGCTCAGGCGGGCGTCCCGCTCCTCAAATGGCAGCGGCGGCGGCACGAGGGGCTGGCGCGGTGGTGCGAGGCCGAACTGCGCGCCGGTCACGAACGCGCCCTCGGCCAGGCGAACGGCGCCGCGGTTTTCCTGGCGTTCGCGATCGGTGTAGGGTTCTGCGCTGCCTGTCTGGGGGTGGGCGTTCTCGGCCTCTCGTCGGTCGCACGCGACGAGTCGCTCTGGCTGACTCGCGCCTGGGCCGTCGCCCGGCCGCTGTGGTTCGGGCTCGGGCTCGCCCAGCTCCTGCACGCCTTCATTCAACGCCGCCTGCTGCGGGTGCTGGTGTTCGGCGCCGCGCTGCTCGCGGGATGGTTCGCGCTCGTCATCGAGAGTTCCTGACATGAACCGGCTGGGGATTCTCGACCAGATTCGCATGGCCCTGCGGGTCTGCGTGCTCCAGGCCACCTGGAACTACGAGCGCCAGCAGGGGCTCGGCTGGGCCTGGTCGCTGGAGCCGGTGCTCGAACGTCTCCTTCCGGACTCGCGCGAACGCTGCCAGCGGCTGGCCGAGCACACCGCCTACTTCAACACGCAGCCGACGATGGCCTCGTTGGCGCTGGGCGCCGTGGCCCGACTCGAAGAGCGAGCGCGCGCAGAACGGTGCGCCGGATGCCGCTGCGATCGAGCGGATCAAGAGCGTGCTCGGCTGCGTCGCTGGCCGCACTCGGCGACCGCCGTTCTGGTTCACGCTGCGCCCGCTCGCGGCCTGTCTCGGCGTCCTGTTCGCGGTGCGCCCGACGGCGCTCGGGGCCGCGGTCCTGCTCGTGACCTACAACGTCGTCCACCTCGGCGTGCGCGGGCTCGGCGTCGGTTGGGGCTGGAATCAAGGGCCGGCGGTGCTCGACGCGGAGCGCCGGGCCTATTTCGAACGGCTCGTGGCCTGGTGGAGCGTGCTCGGGGCCGCGGTCATCGGACTCCTGGCAGCGATCCAGCTCGAGCCCGCGGTCAGCGGCAGCGTGCGCTCGCCGCTCCTGTTCGCCGCCGGACTCGCTGCCGGGCTGGTCGTCGCCCTGCGCGACCGGCCCTCGCCGACCCACTGGGCGCTGGCGGTCGGCGGGCTGGCGCTGGTCGCGGCCTGGCGGCCATGAAGCAGGCCGAACTCATGATCCGCAACCAGCTCGGCCTCCACGCTCGCGCCTGCGCGCTGTTCGTCAAGGCCGCGGCTCGCTTCCAGTCGCACATCATCGTCAGCCGCGACGATCTCGAGGTCAACGGCAAGAGCATCATGGGCGTGATGATGCTCGCGGCCGAGGAGGGCAGCACCATCCTGGTGCGCGCCGAGGGCCCCGACGAAGAGCAGGCGATCGCCGCGCTCGCCGAGCTGGTCAACGGCAAGTTCGGGGGGGAGCCGTGAAGTTCCAGGGGATTGCCGCCGCGCCGGGGATCGGGCTCGGTCGGATCGTTCGCCTCGAGCGCGAGGAGCTGCAGGTCCGGGACACCGCGGTGCCGCCGAACGGGTCGAGGAGGAGATCGGCCGCTTCCAGTCGGCGCTCGAGGCGTCGCGCCGCGACCTGCAACAGATCCGCGACGGCATCGCCGCCGAACTCGGCGAGGACGAAGCCCGGATCTACGACGCCCACCTGATGATTCTCGACGACCCCGAGCTGGCCGAGGCGGTCGAGCAGGGCGTTCGTCGCGACCGGCGCTCGCCGGCGGCGGTGTTCCGCGCGCACATGGGCGGAGTCGCGGCCCGACTCGAAGCGGCCTCGAGGACGAGTACCTGCGCGAGCGTCGCACCGACGTCCTCGACGTGGAGCGACGCGTGCTGCGTCACCTGGCCGGCGACGGACAGGGGCGCCGCCTGCGCCTGGAGCGAGCCCTCGATCATCGTCGCGCACGACCTCGGTGCCGAGCGAAGTGGCGACTGCTCGACCGCGAGCACGTGCTCGGCTTCGTCACCGAAGTCGGCGGCCGCACGTCGCACAGCGCGATCGTCGCGCGCGGTCGCGGCATCCCTGCGGTCGTGAGCGTGCGCGGCATCCTGCAGCAGGTGAAGACCGGGGACATCGGCGCGGTGGACGGTTACTCGGGCGCGGTCGAGATCAATCCCGACGCCGAGACCGCCGCCTACTTCCGCGCCCGCGGCGAGAAGTTGAATCAGGAACGCGCGGCCCTTGCGGCGATCGAGAGTGAGCCAGCGGTGACCGCCGACGGTCGCCGGATCGATCTGGGCGCCAACATCGAGCTGCCGGAAGACGCCGAGGGTGTTCGGCGCTCGGGCGCCGACAGCATCGGCCTGTTCCGCACCGAGTTCTTCTACCTGAACCGGCTCGAGCTGCCCGACGAGGAAGAGCAATACGTCGCCTACCGCGCGGTGGCCGAGCGGTGGCGCCGCGGCCGGTGATCTTCCGCACCATGGATCTGGGCGGCGACAAGGTGGCCTCGTACCTGGGCATGACGCACGAGACCAATCCCTTCCTCGGCTGGCGCGGCATCCGCTTCGCGCTCCACCATCCCGAGCTGTTCCGCACGCAGCTCCGCGCCATCTACCGGGCCGAGCGCGCACGGACGCGTCCGCCTGATGTTCCCGATGGTCTCGAGCGAAGAGGAGCTGACCCGCGCCCTGGCGATCTGCGCCGAAGCCGTCGCCGGGCTTACGCGCGATGGACTGCGCCACGATCCCGATCTCGAAATCGGTGTCATGGTCGAGACGCCGAGTGCGGTGTGGATGGCCGACGTGCTCGCGCGCCATGCCAAGTTCCTGTCGATCGGCACCAACGACCTCACCCAGTACACGCTGGCGATGGACCGCGACAACGAGCGACTGGCGCACCTCTACGAGCCGCTTGATCGCCGGCGATCCTGCGCAGCATCCACCACACGGTCGTGGCCGGGCACGCGGCGGGCCGCTGGGTCGGCGTGTGCGGCGAGATGGCCGGCGATCCGCGGACCGCGGTGCTGCTGGTCGGGCTCGGCGTCGACGAGCTGAGCATGGCCTGCTTCGACCTGCCGCGGGTCAAGGCTGCGATCCGCAGCGTGCGCTATGACGACGCGCGGGCGATCGCGGGTGCCGCCCTCGGCATGTCTTCGGCGGCCGGTGTGCGCGATCTGCTGTGCTCGCGCGTCGACGGGCTGCTGCCCGACTTCCTGCTCGGAGACCGTTGAGAATGAAGACCGTCGGATTGGAACCTCCCTACGGGGAACGGGATGCCGGCGGCATGGCCGCGCGGATCGATGCGATCCCGGAGCAGATCGAGCGCCGCACTCGAGGCGGGCGTCGCCGATCCGTGGCGGCCTCCGGTCACCAGCCCGGACCTGCTCGCGGTCGGGGCACTCGGCGGCTCGGCGATCACCGCCGATCTGACCGCGGAATTGTTCGTCGATCGCCTGCCGCGGCCGCTGATCGCGGTGCGGGAGTACCACTGGCCGGCCTGCGTTGGCCCGCGGTCGCTGGCGCTGCTCGCCTCGTACTCGGGCAACACCGAGGAGACGCTCGCGCTCTACGCCGAGGCGGGCCGGCGCGCGATCCCGCGCCTGGCGCTCACCACCGGCGGTGAATTGTCGAAGCATGCGATCGCGATGGCGTGCCGTGGGTGAAACTCCCGGCCGGCTCGCCGCCGCGCGCGGCGATGTACGCCTCGTGGGTCCGGCTGACGCAGCTGGTGCACGCGCTCGAGTGGGTCGCCGATCCCGATCCGGCGTGGCGGGAGGCGCGCGCGCGGCTGGCCGAGCGGCGCGAGACGTCTGGGCGCACGCGCGCCGGAGTCCGGCAATCCGGCCAAGCAGATGGCGCGCGCCCTCAACGGCCGGCCGCGTCTTCCTGTATGCCGGCTCGGCAAGGCTCGCCGGCTTGGCGACCCGGATTCGAAACCAGATCAACGAAAATGCTAAACTGCTCGCCCATTCGGCGCTCGTGCCTGAGCTGAATCACAACGAAATCGTCGGCTGGGAAGCGCCCGGCCGCGTGGAATCGCAACGCGGCAGTGCTGATGCTTCACGATCCGGAAGATCCCGCCGAGGTGCGGACGCGTCTCGCCCTGACCGCCGAATACGTTCGCGGCCGGGGGGCCCTAGTGTTCGAACTCGAGGAACGGAAGGGAACCCGCATCACCCGCACGGCCGCTCTGGCCCAGTTCGGCGACTATCTCAGCCTGTACCTGGCGCTGCTCGGGGGCGCGGACCCGACCCCGATCGCCTCGATCGACTGGTTCAAGTCGCGGCTCGCACAATCCAGAAAGTCCTGATGACCGAGTTGAAACAGGCTCGACGATGACCGCGGCCGCCACGGCGATCATTCCAGTGGCGGGAGTCGGCACGCGCCTGCGCCCGCACACGCACACGCAGCCCAAGGTGCTGCTCCACGTCGCCGGCAAGCCGATCCTGGCCCACATCCTCGACCAGCTGCCGGGGCTCGGCATCACGCGCGCGGTGCTGATCGTCGGCTACCTGGGCGACCGCGTGCGCGAGTTCGTCGCGAACGCCTACCCGAATCTCGACGTTCGCTACGTCGATCAGCCGGAAGCGCCTCGGCCTCGGGCACGCGGTCGGGCTCGCCGAACCGCACATCGGCGACGAGCCGGTGCTGGTGATCCTGGGCGACACCATCTTCGACGTCGATCTCGGATCGCGTGCTGGCGCGGCGAAACCAGCGCGATCGGGGTCAAGGAGGTCGACGGACCCGCGGCGTTTCGGCATCGTCGAGACCAACGGCGCCGGTCGCGTCTCGCGCATGATCGAGAAGCCCGAGCATCCGACCTCGAATCTGGCGATCACCGGGCTCTACTACTTCCTCCGGCCGCAACCGCTGTTCGCGGCGCTGCGCGAGCTGCAGTCGCGCGGAACATGCGCACCCGTGGCGAATTCCAGCTCACCGACGGCATGCAGCTCATGGTCGACCGCGGCGAGGTCATGAGGACATTCCCGGTCGAAGGCTGGTACGACTGCGGCAAGATCGAAACCCTGCTCGAAACCAACCGGATCCTGCTCGATCGAAGGCCGGGGGCGGCCGGTCCTGCCCGGATCGGTGATCGTGCCGCCGGTGGCGATTGCGCCGGGCGCGGTGGTCGAGCGCAGCGTCATCGGGCCGCACGTCTCGATCGCCGGCAGCGCCCGCGCTGCGCAACGCCATCCTGCGCGACGCGATCCTGAACGAACACGCCACCGTCGAGGACTCGCTGCTCGAGCACTCGGTGGTCGGCGAGAACACCGTGGTCAAAGGCCGCTTTCAACGCATGAGCCTCGGCGATTCCAGCATCGTGGAATCCGCCTAGTCGGTCACCCGAAACCATTCGTCCCGGCCCGAGGGCCGCGACTCACCCCTAAGAGGAGCACGATGGGCGCCCGTCATCTGTTCACTTCCGAATCCGTCACCGAAGGCCACCCCGACAAGATCGCCGACCAGATCTCGGACGCGGTGCTCGACGCGCTGATCGCTCAGGACCCGCAGCAGCCGGGTCGCGTGCGAGACGCTGGTGACCACCGGGCTCGCGATCGTCGCGGGCGAGATCTCGAGCAACGGCTATGTCGAGATCCCCGAGCTCGTGCGCCAGGTGATCGGCGAGATCGGCTACGACAGCGCCGAGTACGGATTCGACAGCCACACCTGCGCGGTGGTGACCACGATCGACGACCAGTCGCCCGACATCTCGATGGGTGTCGATCGGGGTGGCGCCGGCGACCAGGGCCTGATGTTCGGCTTCGCCTGCCGCGAAACGCCGGAGCTGATGCCGATGCCGATCATGCTGGCGCACGCGATCACCCGGCGCCTGGCCCGCGTCCGCCGCACGGGCGCGATTCCCTACCTGCGACCGGACGGCAAGTCGCAGGTCACGATCGAGTACGAGGATGGCCGTCCGCTGCGAGTGGACACGGTCGTGGTTTCGAGCCAGCACGCCGAAGGCATTTCGCCCAAGCGGATCCGCAAGCGACATCATCGAGAAAGTCGTGATGCCGATCCTGCCCAAGCGATTGGTGCCGAAAGGCCGGCGAGTGACCTTCCACATCAATCCCACCGGCTAGCTTCGTCAAGGGCGGGCCGATGGCCGACACCGGGCTCACCGGACGCAAGATCATCGTCGACACCTACGGCGGCGTCGGCAGCCACGGCGGTGGCGCCTTCTCGGGCAAGGACCCGAGCAAGGTGGATCGCTCGGCCAGCTACGGCGCCCGCTACGTGGCCAAGAACCTGGTGGCGAGCGGCCTGTGCGACCGCTGCGAGGTGCAGATCGCGTACGCGATCGGCGTGCCGGAGCCGGTCAGCATCATGGTCGACAGCAAGCGCACCGGAAAGGTGAGCGACGCGCAAGCTGACGCAACTGGTGCGCAAGCATTTCGATCTCACGCCGCTGGCGCTGATCAAGGACCTGAAGCTCCGCCGTCCGATCTTCCGGAAAACCGCCGCCTACGGGCACTTCGGCCGGAACGAGAAGGAATTCACCTGGGAGCGCACCGACAGGGCGCGGGCGCTGGCGCGGGGGGTCTAGCGGGACGACAGGTCCTGCCCGACGCCAGGTGTTCACCTGGAAGGGCGACCTGTTCTCGAGCTGGACCGGACACCTGAGAAAAAGGGCCGGCTCGTTCGAGCCGGCCCCGGTTGCGGGCGCCGCGAGGCGCCCTGGGTTCGAGCCTCAGCGTTCTTGGGACCTCAGTTCTTCGCGTCTGCCGTCGGCGCGTTGGCCGCGACCTGGTGGTCGGCAATCAGATGCTCGCCAACCATCTGCGCGTACACGTCGGCCGGCATAGGGGCGAGCACTACCGCCATCGACTTCTCGGCGCTCGCGCGCTTCACGGTGTAGGTGACCTTCGATCCCGGCATCCAGGTTCCCTTGGCCGCCTTGACCGCTTCATAGTCCGTGAAGTTCGCGCCATTGAGCGCAACCAGCTGGTCGCCGACCTTGAAGCCTGCCTTCTCGGCCGGGCTGCCCTTGACCACCGACTTCACGACCATGGTGCCGGCTTCGTTCTTGTCGATCGAGAAGCCGACCCAGCCTTTGTCCTTCTTGGCCGCCATATGATCGAGGCACTCCTGCGTGCTGGCAGTGCACTTCTCGCCGCTGCCGGCCCACGCCGGAACCGCAAGGGCGAGCACGAGGGCTGCCATCATGAGGACCGCAATCCTGTTCTTCATCAGAACCTCCTCGTTTTGGAGATGCGCGTTTGCGCACCGAACCTTGCCAGGCTGGGACGTCCTCCCGGTGTGGAACCGGTCCCGGGCCTCTGCCTGCGAGCAGTCTTCGACGGAACCGCTACTGTGCGCAACGACGAAGTGACGATCGGACGACAGGGAACGGTGAAGTGGAAACGAGCGCGGCGAGGTCCGCCCACCAGCGCGGACGGCTAGGCGCCGCGCAGTCGTCGATAGCGACGGGACGGGGGCGACTGCGGCGACCACTCCGTGTTGCGCAACGGGTCGACCACCGTCAGGAACGCGAACCGTCGCATACCGGAATCGGCGGACAACAACTCGCGCACGCCGTGCTCGTGGAGCACGGCGGCGAGCTCCAGGCGGGCGGAGGCCGCGCCGCCCTCGTCGCGGCCGGCGAGCAGCTCGCCGAGCACGGCCGCGTGGCGCGCGGTCGGACCGATCGCCTCGATCGACGGACTCGCCAGCAGCTGCTCGAGGAAGGCCACGGCGTCGGGCGCGGGCAGGGGACGCGCCACGCCGTGCCGGTGCGTGACCAGCGCCAGCAGGTCGTGCGCCACCGGCCAGGGCAGCGCCCAGGGGTGGCCGCCGTTGGCCAGCTCCTCGATCAGTGCCGCGGCCCGGGCATGATCCGGCGACCAGCGGTTGAGCGCCGGCGCGAGCACACTGGTATCGACCGCGATCATCGTTGGAACGAGCTCGGCCGGCTCGCTCGGACCGGGCTCGGCCGGCTCGCCCTGATCGAATGGAGCCTCATGGCTCGCGGCGCTCGCTGGCGCGCAGCGCGGCAATCGCCAGGCGGTCGGCGGGGTCGACCAGGAACGGCCCGAGGTCGTAGGAGGGAAGCCGCAGCCGCGGGCGCCGGCCGGCGCTGCGCGCGGCCAGGCCGACGCGCAGCACTTGCTCGAGGGCCTCGGTGAAGGTGCGTCCTTCCCGTTCGGCGCGGGCGCGCAGTGCGGCGTGCACCGCTGAATCCAGGATCAACGTGGTTCGACGTTTCATATGTCTAAGCATATGAACAATCGACATCTCCGCGCAAGACCTCTTGAGGTCGACCGCCTGCTTGAGGCACAATATCGCGGTTCCGAGCCCGATCGCACGGGCTCCGCTTCGCGCCGCGGATCCCCGCAGCGCTCGCCAGCCGAGACAACCCAGAATCGTCGGAGGATCGTGAGATGGTTCGTCGCGCTTCGAAAGGAAACGGCGCCACCGGCAACGGCCACGCGCTCGCCGGTCACGTCAAAGATCTCAAGCTCGCTCGCCAGGGCCGCATGCGCATCGAATGGGCCGACCGGCACATGCCGGTGTTGAGCACGATCCGCGCCCGGTTCGCGAAGCAGCGGCCACTCAAGGGCATGCGGGTCGGGGCCTGCCTGCACGTCACCACCGAAACCGCGAACCTGATGCGCACGCTCAAGGCCGGTGGCGCCGAGGTCGCCCTGTGCGGCTCGAACCCGCTCAGCACGCAGGACGACGTCGCCGCCGCATTGGTCGCCCACTACGGCATTCCCACCTACGCGATCAAGGGCGAGGACCATCGCACCTATTACCAGCACATCGTCTCGTGCATCGAGACCCGGCCGCACGTCACCATGGACGACGGCTGCGACCTGGTGACCGTGCTGCACACCAAGATGAAGCCCTACCTGCGTGACGTCTACGCGGGGACGGAGGAGACGTCGACCGGCGTGACCCGGCTGCGGGCGATGGCGGCGACCAAGGTGCTCAAGTATCCGGTGATCGCGATCAACGACGCCGACACCAAGCACCTGTTCGACAACCGCTACGGCACCGGACAGAGCACCATGGATGGCGTCCTGCGCAGCACCAACATGCTGATCGCCGGCTCCACGGTGGTGATCGCCGGCTACGGCTGGTGTGGCCGCGGTGTGGCGACTCGCGCCAAGGGCCTGGGTGCCACCGTGCTGGTCACCGAGATCGATCCGGTGCGGGCGCTCGAGGCGGCGATGGACGGCTTCCAGGTCGTTTCGATGGCCGACGCCGCACCGCGTGGCGACCTATTCATCACCCTGACCGGCAACAAGTCGGTGCTGCGCCGCGAGCACTTTGCCGCGATGAAGGACGGCGCCATCGTCGCGAACAGCGGCCATTTCAACGTCGAGATCGACATCCCGGCGCTCGAGCGCATGTCGTCCGGCAAGCGCGTGGTTCGGGAATTCGTCGAGGAATTCCGGATGCGCGGCGGACGCCGGATCTACCTGCTGGGCGAGGGCCGACTCATCAACCTGGCCGCGGCCGAGGGCCATCCGGCGATGGTCATGGACATGTCGTTCGCGAACCAGGCCCTGAGCGTCGAGTTCCTCAGGAAGAAGGCGCGCAGCCTCAAGAAGGACGTCTACGTCGTGCCCAAGGCGATCGACAAGGAAGTGGCGCGCCTCAAGCTGCGTTCGATGGACATCGCGATCGACACCCTGACCAGCGAGCAGGAGAAGTACATGCAGACCTGGAGCGAGGGCACGTAGTCGAGGTCCGGCAGGCGGCCGTCCCGACCCGGGGCGGCCGCCACCAGCCGAACGCGCGTTGCGTCTTCATCCCGGGAGGGCCGTGAGCAACTGCATCTTCTGCCGGATCGCCGCGGGTGAGATTCCGGCGCAGAAGGTCGACGAGACCGAGCAGGTCCTGGCGTTTCGCGACCTTCATCCCCAGGCGCCGATTCACGTGTTGCTGATTCCCAAGGAGCACGTCGCGGCTTCCGCGGCGGGACTGGGTCCCGAGCATGGCGCGCTGCTCGGCGATCTGTTCGCGCTGGCCGCGCGCATCGCCGAGCGCGAGGGGTTGGATCAGGGATGGCGATTGGTGACCAACGTCGGTCGACACGGCGGCCAGACGGTGGATCACATTCACGTGCATCTGCTCGGCGGGCGACCCATGACCTGGCCTCCCGGCTAGCAGGCGCCGGCTAGAAGGTCGCGGTCACGCTCGGAATGATGTAGGCGCGTGGGCGATAGCGCAGGGGTTGATCGAGGAACTGGCCGTTCATCGAATAACCGTCGTACCACTCGAGCGCCACCACCCACTCCGAGGCGCCCGGCCCGCGCGGCAGGATCGTGAAGCCGATCATCCCACGCCACGACCCGGCATAGCCGTCGAACTCGAAGCCGTTCGGACATTCGCTCCACAGGTGCGGCGTCCAGACTTCACCGGTGCCCGCCGGATTGTCGCACGACGCGAAGTTGTACGGCCTTGCCAGGCGCAGATCGATCGCGGTCAACCACCCGGTTCGCAGCCGGTCGGAACCGGAGAAGCGATTCAGCCAGCCGCTGCCCGTCCCACTCGCGTTGCCGGCCGAACGCCACTCGAACCCGAGCCGGCCGGCCGGAGAGTCGAAGTTCTTGGGCCGTCGCGCACCGATTCCCCAGTGCGAGGGGATCAGCGCCTTTTTGTCGCCGCCGGCGTAGATCCGGGCCGAGCCCTCGCCGCGAAACGGCGCCCATTCGAAAGCGACCAGGGCCTCGAGCATCTCGTAGCTCAGATCCACCCGCTTGACAGGTGGGCGATCGAACAGAGTGCCCTGAGCCGGATGGCCATCCTGGTTGCTGCCGATCGCGCCCAGCGCCAGGTACTCGTCGCCGAGATGGGAACTCCGGTGGAGCACGGTCAACCGGGTGGTCCACAAGGCGCGCTCGAACGGTCGACTCACAGGCGACAGTGCGCCGTTCCATTGGATCTCGAAGCTCACTCCGTACTGGAAGTCGGTATTGAGCAGGGAGCCGTCGTTTTCGAACTGGGCGAAGATCGCCGCCGGCACCCCGAGCTGATAGCCGGCCCAGGGCGGCCGCGTGCCGAAGATCCGCTCGAGCGGGCGCCAGCGGAAGGTGTGACCGGCCGCGATTTCCCAATGAACGCCGGTGCGGTCCTCGACGAAGCCGCCGATCGAGGTCGAGTCGGTGACGTCGGTTCCGTAGCGCCAGTCGGAGGTGTACGACGATTGCCGCCAGCGGGACAGCGATTCGCGCGGATTGGCAACCGAAGGTCGAAACAGGCCGCCGGCGGCAGCCCCCTGCGGCACGAGTGCCACGAGGACCAGGAGTGAGGCGGGGACATTGCGGCAGATCATGAGTCACGCACTCTAGGGAGCCGTCCGGACGTCGGCAAGGCCCCGGATTTCCGCGCTGGTGACGCCATTCCCGGGACTGGTGCCTCGAGTCGTTGAACCACCGGGCGTGGCCCCCTAATCTCCGACCGTTCGTGACCCAGCCCTTCCACCTGCCGGCGACGCCGGCGCAAAAGGAGTCCGTACTCATGTTTCGGATGGCATCATCCTGGTCGCACCGCTTGCGACGCTTTCGAGGCGTTCCGCTCGCCATCGTCGCCCTCGCCGTTCTGCCCTTCGCGCTCTCGGGCTGCTTCGGATCGCGCAGCACTTCCGCTAAGGTGCCGCGCGTGAACTTGGAATTCGAGAAGTACACGCTCGACAACGGACTCGAAGTCATCCTGCGCAAGGACAGCCGGCTGCCCCTGGCGGCCGTGAACCTCTGGTACCACGTCGGTCCCTCGAACGAAGCCGTGGGGCGGACCGGATTCGCGCACCTGTTCGAGCACATGATGTTCCAGGGTTCCGGACACATCGAGTCCGACAGTTACTTCGCGCACCTCGAGGGCGCCGGCGCTTCGTTCGTCAACGGCACGACCTGGTACGACCGGACGAACTACATGGAGGACGTGCCGGCGAATCAACTCGAGCTGGCCCTGTGGCTCGAGAGCGATCGCATGGGATTCCTGCTCGACCGGCTCGACCAGGGCATGCTGTCGAATCAGCAGGACGTCGTGCGCAACGAGCGCCGGCAGAGCCTGGAGAACGCGCCATATGGGCTCGCCGAAGAGGAGCTCTACCACCAGCTGTTCCCGGCCGGGCATCCCTACTACGCGTCGGTGATCGGATCGCACGCCGACATCCAGGCGGCGAAGCTCGATGACGTTCGCGACTTCTTCAAAAGCTACTACGCTCCGAACAACGCCAGTCTGTCGATCGTCGGCGACATCGACGTCGCCAAGACCAAGGAGCTGGTGCAGAAATACTTCGGTTCGATCGCGCGCGGACCCGACGTGCCGCCGGTGAACGTCCAGACGCCGCCGATCACCGAAGAGCGCCGACAGGTGCTGACCGACCGCGTCGAGCTGCCGCGCCTGTACATGGCGTGGCTGACCGACCCGATCTTCCAGCCGGGGGACGCGCCGGCCATGGTGCTCGCCCAGATGCTCGGTCGTGGCAAGGCGAGCCGGCTCTACAAGTCGCTCGCGTACGACAAGAAGATCGCGCAGACGGTGAACGCCGAGCAGGGGTCGTTCCAATTGGCTTCGGTGTTCCAGATCACCGTCACGGCCAAGCCGGGGCACACCGTCGAGGAACTGGAAGCGGCAACTCAGGCGCAGCTCGACTCTCTGGCCCAGTTCGGGCCCACCGCCGCCGAGCTCGACGCCGCCAAGAACGCGATCATGTCCGAAATCGTCATGACGCTCGAGAACCTCGGTGGCTTCGGCGGCGTCGCCGACCGTCTCAACTACTACAACCACTACTTGAAGGATCCCGGGTACCTGAACAAGGACCTGGAGCGGATCGCCGCGGTCACCGCGGATCAGGTGAAGGACGTCGTGGCCCGGCAGCTCGGCAAGAATCAGCGCGTCGTGATCCACACGGTGCCGGGGGAGAAGGTGATTCCGCCGCAGCCGCCGACGCCGGCGCCGGTGGCGGCGAACGCGTCCACCGTCGAGTCCGCCGAGCCGTGGCGCAAGGAGAAGCCGGCCCCCGGTCCGGCCTCGACCGCGCCGCTCCCGAGCGCCAAGACCATGACGCTCGACAACGGACTCACCGTGTACGTGGTGCAGTCCCGCGCCCTGCCGGTGGTCGCCGCGCACCTGCAGCTGCGTTCCGGCAGCGCTGCCGACCCCCAGAACCTTCCGGGCCTCGCCGGCTTCACCATCGCCATGATGGATGAAGGCACGAAGTCGCGGGACGCACTCGGCATCGCCAAGGAGCTCGAGGCCCTGGGCGCCAAGATGGGGTCGGGCACCGTGTCCGATGGCAGCTACCTGTGGGTGCGTGCGCTCAAGCAGAACGCCGAACCGGCGCTCGACGTGCTCTCCGACATGGTGCTCAATCCGACGTTCCCGGAGAACGAGATCGATCGCGTGCGCAACGATCGCCGGACGGCGGTGCTCCAGGAGCGGGATTCTCCGTTCCAGACCGCGCTGCGCGTCACGTCGTCGTGCCTGTTCGGAAATAGCCACCCGTACGGTCACGTGCCGCTCGGCACCGAGCAGGCGATCATGGCGGTCCAGCGCAAGGATCTCGAGGAGTTCTATCGCACGTCGCTCGGTCCGGAGAACGCGGCCCTGGTGATCGCAGGTGACGTCGAGGAAGCGGATGCGCGGCGGCTCGCCCAGCGCGCCTTCGGCGCCTGGAAGGGCGCCGGGACGCCGATCCCGCCGCCGACCGCTGGATCGCGCATCCCCGAGCCGGTCGTGATCGTGGACAAGCCGGAGTCGCCGCAGACCGCCCTGATCTTCGCCCAGCAGGGAATCATGCGTTCGGATCCTGACTACGAGAAGCTCGACGTCATGAACCAGATCCTGGGCGGCCTGTTCTCGAGCCGGCTGAACCTGAATCTGCGCGAGAAGCACGGTTTCAGCTACGGAGCGTTCTCGGCGGTCGTTCAGCGTCGCGGCATCGCTCCGATCTTCGCGGGCGCCAGCGTTCGTCAGGACGCCACCGGACGCTCGATTGAGGAGAGCTTCAAGGAGATCAGGGGCATGCTCGAGAAAGAAGTCTCCGAGGACGAGCTCAAGCTGGCGAAGGAGTCGCTGGCCCGCTCGTTGCCGGCGCTGTTCGAGACCACCGAGAGCACGGTGCAGACCATCGGCTCGCTCTACCTGTTCGACCTGCCGCCCGACTACTACCAGGGGCTGCCGGCGCGACTCGATGCGATGACCGCGACCGAGGTCTTCGAGGCGACCCAGCGCCGCCTCAAGCCCGAGGACATGATCGTGGTGGCGGTCGGGGACCGGAGCAAGATCGAACCTCAGATCTCGAAGCTCAAGCTTGGAACGATCACGCACCGCACGCCGGATGGCGGCATGCCGGTGGCGGCGACCCGGGTGCCCTAGACTTCGGGCGCACTGGGCAGCGAAAAAGCGGCGGTTCTCGGGTCTGCCGAGAGCCGCCGCTTCGTTTGTGCGCCGTCGTCGACGGAAGAACTACTTCTTCGGGGGGACGATGACCTTGCTGTTGACGATGTCGACGATCACGGACTCCGTGATCTCGTCGGCCGCGATCTGGATGGTTTCGGGATTGACCGTGCGCGTCAGCCCGCTCCACACCAGCTTGCGCGACGCGACGTCGTAGAGGTTGGTCTCGAGGTTGTAGACCTTGTCCTCGACGTAGTAGCCGGGTTCGTTGACCATGCCCCACGACGAGTAATAGTAGCCGTAGTAGCCGTAGTGGTAGGGCGCCGGCGTGTAGTAGGTGCTCCCGGGGACGTAGCTGGTTTCCTTCTCGGCCGAGACCAGTCGGGTGACGGCGAGCAGCTCGGCTCCTGATTTCTGCACGGCATCGACGAAGGTTGCGGAGTCCGCGGCGGTGCTCACCGGAATGAACTGAGAGCCGGGGATCGGCTGGGCCTTGACCGCGGTCAGCGCCTTGCCGAACGAGTCCTCCCAGACCTTGGCGTTGCGCTCGCTCTCGGCCAGCGCCACGATCAGTACCTTTTGCCCCGAGTGGCCCTGATAGGCCGGATCGTTCCAGCGGCCGACCAGGCTGGTCGACGATCCGCAGGAAACCAAACTCAGGAGCAGTGGGACAGCGATCAGGGAACGGGCATCGAACTTCATCGAGCATTCCTCCAGCAAGAGCGCGAACGCGGGGCGCATGCGGGCGACACCGCGCCCACCGCGGGTTTCGACGTGAAGAGATGAACGTGCGGAGTCTAGCGACCGGTGGGGGGGTGTCAAGCGCCCAGGCCGTAGCGTCGAGGACGGTTGACACGCCTCGGGGCCAACCCTATCGTCCCTCGCCACTGTTCCGAGATTCGACCCCGCCCACGACCACGATTCAAGGAGGTTTCTGGTGAAGAAGCTGTTGCCGTTGTTGATGCTGGTCCTGACCCCGGCGCTCGCCGTGGCCGACGACATGGACAAATACCTCGAGATGTTGCGGTCCGATCTGCGCGCGGCCAAGACCGAGATCCACACCCAGGCCCTCGACCTGTCCGAGGCCGACGGCGCCAAGTTCTGGCCGATCCAGCGGGAATACGAGACCGAGCTGGCCAAGCTGGGCGACCAGCGCCTGCAGCTGATCAAGGACTACGCGGCCACTTACGACAGCATGACGGCCAATACCGCCAAGAGCCTGGTCGACCGCGCATTCAAGCTCGAGTCATCGCGCCTGGCGCTGCTCAAGAAATACACGGACAAGGTGTCGAAGACCGTGTCCCCAATCACTGGCGCGCGCTTCGCCCAGATCGAAGCCATCATCAATTCGTTGATCGACCTGCAGATTCGTGCGGAGACCCCGCTGGTTCCTTGAGCCGTGCTCTGAACAGGTCGCAGTCGTCGCATCTGATTCTTGGGGCTCTATCGCTTCGTCGGTAGGCCCAACTACCCCAGGGGGCCCGCAGCATGGGAACGAGTTCGAAGTCGAGTGTTGCACGCTGGACCATCCTCGGGGCCATCCTGGCTCTGTCGGGGCTCGGCGCTTCGCGAGCCGAGGCGCAGTACAGCGCCGGACGCAGCGTGGAACTCACGCCGTTCGTCGGGTACAACATTGCCTCGGATCTCTATGGCTACTACGCGACCGTGCCGCTGGAGAACGGCCTCATGTGGGGCGGCCGTCTGACGGTAAACCCGAACCGGCGTTCCGGGGTCGAGTTCGCCTACACGCGTGCGACTTCCGAAGTTCTGGCGCCTAGAGGCATCGACTACAGCTACATATCCAGCGGCAAGATCGGTGAACTCACGGTCGACTCCTACGACATGAACTTTCTGGGCTACCAGCCCACCGGCAACGAGAAGGTCACGCCGTTCGCTTCGCTCGGGTTCGGCTGGTCGGTCGTCCACCGCGACATCTCGATCAGCCCGGACGTGAGTGCGGCGAACAACGGCAGTTCGACGCTGTTCAACTTCAACTTCGCCCTCGGCGCCAAGGTTGCAGTGAACGATCGGGCGGGGTTGCGCCTCGAAGGGCGCTGGCGGACCACGGACACTGCGATCACGACCGGCAACTACTACTGGTGCGACATCTACGGCTACTGCTACTCGTACGGCACCAGCTGGTACAGCAACTGGGAGTTGGTGGCCGGCCTGGCGATCAAGATGGGCAGCTGACGATCTCGAACCCAGCAACAACGGGGGCTCCGCGTCACCGCGGGGCCCCCGAACTTTCAGGCGGGCATCGGGAGGGGGCTACGCTTCCGAACGCCCGATCGATCGCAGGTGGCGCAACAGATTGATCTGGGCGTGATGCCCGGCTTCGTGCTCGAGCATGTGGTAGAGCACCCAGCCTTTGTTGAACAGGCGACGGCCCCCGGTCGGCCGCGGTCGAACGACGTCGACGTCGAGGTCGTCGTCGGCCAGACGCCGCGCGACCTGGTGAGTGTGCGCGCGAGCACGCTTCAGCAGGTCGTCGAAGTAGTCGAGCGAACGGCCGCCGAGCGCGGGGGAGGGCAGCGCCTCCGGGGCGAGCGGCAAGCCTTCCTCTTCGTCGCCGATCCCGATCACGTCGCGCGTGTGCCCGGTCGCCTCGGCCAACAAGCCGACCTGCGTAAGATGAACCTCGGCGACCGCGATGTGCGCGAGCAGCATGCCGATCGTGTTCATGCCCGGGGCGCACTGCCACTCGAGGTCGGCCGGGGTGAGGCCGCGCGTGTCTCCGGTCAGCCGCCGGCTCTGTTCGTCGAGCTGCCACAGGAAGCGCGCGATCTCGCGCGAGCGAAAACCTCCCAGCGTCGACAGCCGGGTGATCAGGTCGCCGCTCATCCGGCAACTCGGGCGTTCATGTGATCGCGATGCAGATGACGGAGCAGGTTGATCTGGCCGTAGTGCCCGGCCTGGTGCTCGAGCACGTGGTAGAGGATCCATCGACGGTTCTGGGTCCATGCGGTGCCGTCGCGGCGTGAAACACGCGAGACGCGGCCGTCGAGCTCGGCCGGACCCCACCGCGACACGATGCTGCGTGTGTGCCGGCGGGCGCGGGCCATCAGGTCGTCGTAGAACGCGAGATCCTTGCCGGCGAGCGTAGCCGGGGGCGGTGCATCCGCGGCCGCCGGCATGCCGTCGTCGTCGGGACCAATACCGAGGATGTCGCGGACTCGGGCGAAGTAGTCGTCGCCGACCGACTGGTTGGCGACCATCAGCCAGTAGACCTCGACGATCGCGATGTGCGCGATCAGCATGCCGATGGTGTTGGTGCCGGGGCCCGGCTGCCAGGCGAGTTCAGCCGGCGTCGCCCCGCGCGTGTCCTCGGTCAGGCATTCGTTCTGATCGTCGAGCTGGGCGAGGAACGACCCGACCTCGGCCGCGAATCCCGGCGCCGGCTCGATTAGTCGGACAATGGTCTCGGGCATGGTGCGCCTCCTCGATACGAAGGGCCGGGGTCGCGCCCAGCGGCCCCGGCCCAGTGAAACTCGAACGGTGTCCTAAGGGGTTGCCATCGGCTTCATGGTCATCGGATCTCGCAGCGGGATGCGCTTCGGCTCGCCGCCCGCCAGTCCGGTGATCCGCGCGTCGTGCTTGCCGTCGCCGAGCATCATCTCGTCGACGTCGCCCACCATCAGGGCGGTCGTCTTGGCCGGATCGAGCAACCGCTTCGCCACCCGCTGGACGTCGGCGACCGCGACCTTGCCGACGCGATCGCGGTACTCGACGAAGTAGTTCGGATCCTTGGCGTAGCGACCGGTCAGCTCTTCCGCGGCCAGCACGCCGGCGATCGCGCTCGCGGTCTCGAACTGCGCCGGCAAGCTCTCGATGAACTTGTTCTTGGTCAGCTCCAGCTCGGCCGCGGTGACCGGCTCATCGCGCATGCGCTTCACTTCGGCGAGCGCGACCTCGGTCGCGTAGGCAACCGAACGCACCTTGGACTGAAACATGATGCGCAGCGGTTCGGGGTAGTACGTCCCGCCCTCGAACCCGGAGCGAACCGAATAGGCGAGCCCCTCGTCGGAACGAATGCGGTTGACCAGGCGCGAGCTGAATCCGCCGCCGCCCAGGATGTCGTTCATGACGCGACAGGCCTGGTAGTCCGGGTCGTAGCGATCGATGGCCGCGAGCCCGATCGAGACGCGCCCCTGGTTCACGTCCTTGTCGACCAGGTTCCAGCCGGCGGCCACGGCGGTGGCCGGCGCCGCCGGCGCTCCGGGCCGTTCGCCCGGCTGCGGCCAGCTCGCGAACGCCTTCTCCAGTTTCTTGGTCATCTCGCCGCGGTCGAAGTCGCCCGAGACCGCGAAGACGAAGTTCTTGGGTCCGACGTAGCGCTTGTGGAACGCGGCAAGGTCGGCGGCGGTGATGCCGTCGACCGACGCCTGGGTCGGGTACCGGTTCGACCAGTGCCCCTCGCCGCGGGTCAGGAATCCCCACTCGCGTGCCTCGATGTCGGTCGACTGATCGTTGCGCTCCTTCATCGACTGGAGCGTCTGCTCCTTGCGGAGTTTGAGCCGTTCCGCTTCCCAGGCCGGCGACTTGAGGCACTCGGCCAGCAGGGCGAGCCCCTCGTCCAGGTCCTTGGACAAGACATTGATCGAGGCACTCGCTTCCGAAGTCCCGATCGGCACGCCGCCGCCGAAGAAACCGCCGCCACCGCCGCCGAGACCGGAGTTGAGCTCGGCGCCGAGGAATGCGACGCGGTCTTCGACCTGCTGGGCGGTCTTGCTCGGCGTGCCGCTGCGGGTGACGAGGTGCATGGCCAGCGATGCGAGACCTTCCTTGCCCGCGGGATCGAGGTCCTGTCCCGCGCGCATCAGCACGGTGATCGTGATCAGGGGCAGCGTTCGGTCCGGGGCCAGGTAGGCCACCATGCCGTTCTTGAGCTTGGCTCGATATTCCGAGGCCTTGGGCGGCTGATACTTCTGGGCCGGATACTGGAGTTGATCGGGGTGCGCGACGATGCCGCTTTCCGCCGCGAACCCGGAAGTCACGTGAACTCCTGCCCCGATCGCAAGGACGAGGCCGGCGAGTGCTGCAACGCTCAGAAGCTTGGTCATGGCCTGCCTCCTCACTTGGAATCGTTGGCGTCGGCGCCGGCGCTGGTGTTTCCAGCGGCCTTGAGCTCGGCGAGGCGTTGCTCGGCTTTGGACTTGATGTAGTCCATGGCCGGTTTCATCTCGGGTGGCATCTGCGCGGCCATGCCGTCCATCTGGGCGATCGCCTGCTCGAGCTTGGCGGGATCCTTGGCCGCCGCGATCTGGGCCAGCATCTGGCGGGCCATGGTCTGGGCCTGCGGCGGCAAGGCCGCGAGCGCCGGATCCTCCGTGGTCCCGCCCTTCCGGTTCCACAGCGCCACCGCGCGGTTCTCCTTGGTGAAGTAGGTCTGCACCACACGCTGGAGGTCGGCGGCGGTCACGTTCTGGGTCTCGGCGGCGATACGATCGACGTCGCGCCACGAGCCTCGCCCCTCGCCGACGCCGTACCACAGCATGATCTGGAAGTTGGAGGTCAGGCGCCGGTAGTTGTCGGCCATGTAACGGTTGCGCGCGCTCTGCAGTTCCTCGGCGGTCACCGGTTCCTTGGACAGTTTGTCGATCTCGGCGTGGATCGCCTTCTCGAGCTGATCGGGCGAGGTTCCGTCCTTGCACTCGGCGTGGATCTCAAAGCTGCCCTCGTACTTCTTGGGGTCGGCGTTGGCGCTTGTGGTGGTGGCGATCCCTTGACCCAGCACCAGACTGCGATTCAGACGCCCGGTCGGTCCGTCGAGTACCTCGCCGAGGACCATGAGCGCCGGGACGTCCTGGTGCGTGAACGCGACCGCGTGCCAGCGGACATCGACCGCCGGGCTGGTCTCGGCCTCGGCCAGGAAGCGCTTCTCGGCCAGCTGTTTGGTCTCGGTGGTGATCATCTCGGGCGTCGGCCGTGCGCCCTTGGGGATCGAGCCCAGATACTTCTCGGCCATGGCCAGCGCCTGCTTGGGGTCGAAATCGCCCACCAGGATCGCGCTCAGGTTCTGCGGCGCGTAGTAGAGGCCGAAGTACTCGTCGGCCTGCGCCTTGGTGATGTTGGCGATGTCGCTCGGCCAGCCGATCACCGGCCAGGCGTAGGGGCTCGCCTCCCAGAACATCGAATCGAAGGCCTGCTGGAAGCGGCCGGTCGGGGTCGACTCGGTGCGCATCCGGCGCTCCTCGTAGACCACGTCGCGCTCGGAATAGAACTCGCGGAACACCGGGTTCTTGAGCCGGTCGGACTCGATCCAGAACCACAGCTCGAGCTTGTTAGCCGGCACCGTTTCGAAGTAGAAGGTCTGGTCCTCGTTGGTGAACGCGTTGATGAACGTCGCGCCGTTCTTCTGTAGGACCTGGTTGAATTCGTTCTTGATCATGTTGGCCCGCTGCTCTTCGATCAACTTGTCGAATTGGGCCTCGAGTTCCTTGTAACGCGCGGTCTTGGCTTCGGGGAGCGTCATGTCCTGGATCTTGCCCCGGCGCTGGAGGTCGCGGAGCTTCGACTCCTCCGCCCGCATCTCGTCGCGCAGTTTCTCCTGCTCTTCGATCAGCTTCAGGTCCTTCTGGACGTCACGCGTACCGATGACGTGGGTGCCCTTGAACATCATGTGTTCGAACAGGTGCGAGATGCCGGTGATTCCCGGGCGTTCGTTGGCCGAGCCGACGCGCGCGACCCAGCCGGCGGCGACGGTGGGCGAGATGTGGCGAGGCACCAGGATCACCTTCATGCCGTTGGCGAGGATGTGCTCTTCGGCTTGAGGTTCGGCGGGTTTGGACGCCTTGGCGGCTTTCGCAGCGGTGGCTGCGTCGGGCTGGGCGAGCATCAGGCCGGCGGCAACACCGGCGAGAGCCGCCCACCGCTGAAACGAGCGGTTCATGACAGGTCTCCTGATCGGGGCGGTGGGGGGTGACTGGCCGAACCACAGGTCGCCCGTGGGCGGCGAAATCTCGGGCCACTTCACCGCATGCCCACGCCCCAGTCAAGCCCTACGTGGCCTCGAGGCCGCTCGCGGCGCGGGGGTTGGCCTATCCGCCCTTGGATGGCACGGTCCAGTGTCGCGACCCTCTGCTATGGTCTCGACCCTATGCGTTCCCGGAATCCCTTAGGGTCCAACGGGGCGGTGCACGCGGTTTGCGCGCTGGTCGCACTCGCGACCGCCGCAACCCCGGCGCACGGGTCCGACTTCCGCGGCGGGATCACGAGTGGCGTTCGTCTGTTCGCCGAGGACCTCGCCTACATGGTGTCGTCCCCATTTCGTATGGGAAGAGCGGGCTGGATCCAGACCGCTGGCGTGTTCGGGGTGGGGGCGATCCTGTACGCGAACGACCAGGAGATCCTCGATGCCTTTCAGCGCGCGCAGGGCAACGATTTCTACGACGCCGTGCTCTACCTCGGCCGGCAATGGGAACCGGTCGGGAACATGGGCAACACCAGCGCCTACTACGCCGGGACCGCGGCCGTCGGGTGGATCGCGCGCGAGCCATGGCCGGCGGTCGAGCCGCTCGCCGTGATTCCCACGCAGATCCTGGAGTCGCACCTGACCACCGGCGGCATTCGCAACGTTGCGGAGATTCTGGTGGGCCGCAAGCGACCCTTTGAGGGCGAGGGGCCATACGCCTTCGATCCGGGTGAGGGCACCTCGTTTCCCTCCGGGCACGCGTCGGTGGCCTTCGAGCTTGCGGGAATTCTGTCCCACCATGGCTTCCGGACCCGGCTCGGCCGCCCGATCTGGGTGTTCACGCACTTCGCCGCGACCTCGATAGCGCTGCAGCGGATCGACAGCGAGTCCCACTGGCCCTCGGACGTCTGGATCTCCGCGGCGATGGGCGCAATCACCTCGCGCACCGTCGTGCGGCGCTGGGAGGAGCGGGCGGCGCGCCGCGATGCCGGCGCTGAGAACCGGCCCAAAGTCACCTGGTCGCCGTTGTTGTCGCGGGCCGGCGGTGGTTTGCGCGTCGACGTGACCTTCTAATCGGGCCCAAGCCAGGAGGAGACCATGCTCACCGAATCGACCTGCGTTCCGTGTCGCGGCGGCGTACCGGTGTTGACCGACGCCGAGATCGCCGGATTCATGCCCGAAGTTCCGGGCTGGAACGTCGTCGACCCGGACGGGATCAAGCGCCTGCGCCGGGTGTTCTCGTTCCCCGACTTCAAGAGTGCGATGGCGTTCGCGGTCGCGGTCGGCGAGCTGGCCGAACGCGAGCAGCATCACCCCGACCTCCTGGTCGCGTGGGGCAAGGTCGAAGTCGAGACCTGGACGCACAAGATCGGCGGTCTGCACCAGAACGACTTCATTCTGGCGGCCAAAGTCAACGACCTGGTTCCCAAGCGCTAGTCCATAACGAGAACGCCCCCGCGGCACGTTGGCCACGGGGGCGTTTCTCGTGAGCCGCGTCCGATCAGTGGGTCGCCGCCGCCGTCGTCGCCGCCGCCTTGGCCATCGAAGCACGGGTGACGTCCACGCCGATGCGCATGCCGTAGAACGAGCGGTAGACGAAGAACAGCGCGATCAGCATGAAGCACGACGCCGACCGGCCGCGCGATCGCCGGGTTGGCGACGCCCATCTCGACCGCGAGCAGGCCGAACAGGGTGGTGAACTTGATGATCGGGTTGAGCGCCACCGACGAGGTGTCCTTGTACGGGATCGCCGACCGTGTCGCCGACCACCGTCGCGTCGTGCAGCTCGGTGCCCTTCTCGTTCAGCTCGACCTCGACCACCTTCTTGGCGTTGTCCCACGCGCCGCCGGCGTTCGCCATGTAGACCGCCTGGAACAGGCCGACCACCGCGATCGAGACCAGGTAGGCGATGAAGAACATCGGGTTGAAGAACGCGTAGGCGAGGGTCAGGCAGAAGATCACGATGAAGATGTTGAACATGCCGGCCTGCGCGTACTGGGTGCAGATCTGCACCACCTCCTTCGAGTCCTCGATGCGCGCCTTCTCGGCCGAGTCGAGCTTGATGTTGCGTCTTGATGTACTCGACCGCGCGGTAGGCGCCGGTGGTCACCGCCTGCATCGAGGCGCCGGTGAACCAGTAGACGGTGCCGCCGCCCATCAGCAGCCCGAGCAGCACGCGGGGCTCGAGCAGGTCGAGCGTGAACACCTGGCCGATCTCGGCGTAGTGCTGCTGGAGCACCAGGATGATCGAGAACATCATGGTCGTGGCGCCGGCGACCGCGGTGGCGATCAGCACCGGCTTGGCGGTGGCCTTGAACGTGTTGCCGGCGCCGTCGTTGTCCTCGAGGTAGTGCTTGCCCTTGCGCGAAGTCGGGCTTGAAGCCGAACTGCTTCTCGATCTCCTGCGCCGCGCCCGGCGTGGTCTCGATCTGCGACAGCTCGAAGATGCTCTGCGCGTTGTCGGTCACCGGGCCGTAGGAGTCGACCGCGATCGTGACCGGTCCCATGCCGAGCAGGCCGAACGCCACCAGGCCGAACGCGAACACCGCCGCGTGCGACATGAACGCCGCCAGGCCCTGGTGCGAGATGAGGTAGGCGACGAACAGCAGCACCGCGATCGTCAGCGCCTTCCAGAACACCGAGAAGTTGCCGGCGACCATGCCCGACAGGATGTTGAGCGACGCGCCGCCCTCCTGCGAGGCCGCGACGACTTCCTTGACGTGGCGCGAGTGGCTGCTGGTGAACACCTTGGTGAACTCGGGGATCAGCGCCGCGGCCAGCGTGCCGCACGAGATGATGGTCGACAGCTTCCACCACAGCCCGTCCGGCCAGGCCGCCGAGCAGCCAGTTCGACGCGAGCGAAGGTGACGACGATCGACAGGATCGAGCGTGATCCACACCAGGCTGGTGAGCGGCGCCTCGAAGTCGATCTTGTCCTTGCCCGTGTTCTGCGCGCGGGCGATCGCGCCGTTCACCAGGTAGGAGCCGATCGAGGTGCAGGATCATCAGGATGCGCATGACGAAGATCCACACCAGGAGCGTGGCCTTGTGCTCGGGCATCACCGCCAGCGCGATGAACGAGATCAGCGCGACGCCGGTGACGCCGTAGGTCTCGAAGCCGTCGGCGGTCGGGCCGACCGAGTCGCCGGCGTTGTCGCCGGTGCAGTCGGCGATCACGCCCGGGTTGCGCGGATCGTCCTCCTTGATCTTGAACACGACCTTCATCAGGTCGGAGCCGATGTCGGCGATCTTGGTGAAGATGCCGCCGGCGATACGCAGCGCCGAGGCGCCGAGCGACTCGCCGATCGCGAAGCCGAGGAAGCAGGCGCCGGCGTTCTCGGGCGCGACGAACAGCAGGATCGCGAGCATCATGATCAGCTCGACGCAGATCAGCAGCACGCCGATGCTCATGCCGGCCTGGAGCGGAATCTCGTAGACCGGCAGCGGCTTGCCCTTGAGCGAGGCGAACGCCGTGCGGCTGTTGGCGCAGCGTGTTCATGCGGATGCCGAACCACGCCACGCCGTAGGAGCCGAGGATGCCGACGATCGAGAACAGCGAGGATCGTGGCCACCCGGCCGACGTCCAGGTGCTGGAGGAAGCCGAAGTAGTAGACGATGCACGCGCGCGATGAAGACCTCGAGCACGATCAGCAGCCGGCCCTGCTTGCAGCAGGTAGGTCTTGCAGGTCTCGTAGATGATGTCCGAGACGTCGAGCATCGACTGGTGTGCCGGCATCGCCTGCACCTGGTTGAACATCGCCAGGCCGAACATCATCCCGATCACGCAGACGCCGAGCCCCATGAACAGGAGCTGGCGCTGGCTGGGGTCGAGCAGAGGCAGCTCGAGGTCGAGTTCGCTCGCCAGGGCCAGCCGCGGCAGGGCGAGCAGGACCGCCCCGACCAGTGCCGCGAGGAGCGGGGCTCCCAAGCGGCGCAGGACGGAGCGCGCGGTGTGCAGCATCATCGTGTGCTCCTTCATGTATTTGGTGAATCGACGGGCGGTAATCGCCAGAGACATCGTCCGATGGACGCCTTGCAGGATGCGGTGAAGGGGCGTCTGAATCGGCGGTAGGATGGCCGCCGAACACCAGGGACCGGCGGCAGAACGCCGCAAGTTAGCGGAGTGGCCCTCCGCCGGCAAGTTCCCAACGCCGGAGTCGTGCCGACCGGTGCGTCAGCGAACGACGATCACCGGCCGCCACAGCGTGCGCTCACCGATCACCAGTTCGGCGCGATAGAAACCGGGAACGACCGGACGCCCGGCTTCGTCCTCGAGGTCCCAGGGCAACGAGTGCGCCCCGGCCCCCCGAGGTCCGTCGCTCAGCGTGCGCACGTGGCGGCCGAGCACGTCGAACAGGCGCAGGCGCACCGGGCTTCCGGTCGAGAGCGCGAACTCGAATCGAGTCGCGGCGCGGGCCGGGTGGGGGCGGACGATGAAGCTCACGTCGCGGTGGAGCGGCGGCGCCCCAGTGATGGGATCGGTGAACGAACTCGCGGACCATTCGGGCCCCGCCGGTGTGCCGCCGAATCGCCTGAGTCCGTGGCTCGGTCCGCCGGATGCCGCCGACGTGTCGTGCAGCGTATCGCCGGTAGCTTCGTCGCAGTGGTAGAGCCCGACCGTGAACGCGTCCGCGGCGAACGGCGCCGTGGGCCGGGCGAAGTCGCCGGTGTAGCGAACCACGCTCGAGATCCGCACTTCGTCGACCCAGCCGCGGAACGAGGGATAGGCCGGACCGGCGTCGTGCTTCTCGGCGCCGATCACCAGGTAAGGGTCGCTGTCCGGCCACGACGTCGAGCGACCGTTTCGATACGCGATGCTGCCGGTCGGGCCGAACACCTCGGCGGAAAGAGCGCCGTCGACGAACAGCGCCATCCAGCCGTCGGCGCTGCGGCGCGCTACCGCCACGTGGTGCCACCGGCCGTCGGCCAGTGGCCCGCCGCCGCATACACCCTGGCCGTCGTTACCGACCGCGACCCCGAACGCCAGGTCGTCGGCGAACAGCGAAACGCCGTAGTCGCCGAGGTCGCCGGCGCCATAGACGTCGCGATCGAACACGATGTTGCCGTAGATCCAGCCGTCGCTGCCCGAGAGGCACTCGGCCGCGTCGTTCTCGCCCGTCAGCGCCCGCAACCAGAACTCGAGGGTGAAGTCGCCGGCGACGTCCACCGGGCGGGCCGGGGCGTCGATCGGAATCTTGGTCCGATCGATGTCGCCGACCCCGTTGCCGTGGAAGCGCAAGGACCCGGCGGATGCGGGAGATCCGGCGGCCAGCAGGGCGATCCCGACGGCGAGCGGCCTCAGGCGGCTTGTCCAGTGGCGAGGGGTCATCGGGAATCCGGGTCGTCGATCGTCCCCGTTCGGTGGGCGTGTGAGGTGGGACATTATAATGTAGGGGCCGAACGCGGGGGATTTAGCCCATTGAGCGCATTCAGACTCGAAGAAGGACTTGCGGTGCTCGAGCGCACCCCCGGCACCCTGCGGGCCATGCTGTCCGGGTTGCCCGATCCGTGGCTGGAAGTCGACGAGGGGCCCGACACCTGGTCGCCGCGCCAGGTGGTCGCACACCTGATCGTGGGTGAGGAGACCGACTGGATCCCGCGCGCGCGCCGGATCCTCGAGCACGGTGTCTCGCGTCCCTTCGAGCCGTTCGACCGCGGGCGCCACCTGCGCGAATACCGCGGCACGCCGCTGCCCGAACTTCTCGACCGATTCGAGCGACTGCGAGGGGAGAACCTGACCGCGCTGCGTGGATTCGGCCTGCGACCCGACTCGATGGCGCGCGAGGGTGCGTACTTGAGCGTGTTGCGCACGAGTTGAGTTCCGCCGCATTGGCGGCCCGCCGTGTGTCGGCTTATGCTCCATGGCCTGTGCGCGCGGCATGCGCTCCGCGCTGGACTCGGAGGCCATCGTGGCCGAAAACCCCAGCATGAAACCTTCCATGAATCCTTCCATGAATCCTTCCAAAAACCCCCAGGTGACCGAGCAGGAAGCTCGCGCCGTCGCCGAGGCCTCGCGCGAGACGACGTGGACGGCACCCTCGTTCGTGCGCGAGTTGTTCCTCGGCCGGCTGGCCCTCGACCTCATCCATCCGCATCCGGAGCCCGATCCCGAGGAGCAGCGGCGGGCCGCGGAGTTCATGGCCAAGGTCGAGCGCTTCGTGCTCGACGAAATCGACGGCGAGCGCATCGAGCAGGACGCCAAGATCCCGGCCGAGTACATCGATCGCCTGCGCGCGATCGGCGCCTTCGGCATCAAGATTCCGCGCGAGTACGGCGGGCTCGGACTGTCGCAGTACACCTACGGGCGCGCGGTGGCCATGATCGGCACCAAGTGCGGTGCGCTGGTGGCGCTGCTCTCGGCGCACCAGTCGATCGGCGTGCCGCAGCCGCTCAAACTGTTCGGCACCGAGGAGCAGAAGAAGCGCTTGCTGCCGCGCCTGGCCAAGGGCGCCATCTCGGCCTTCGCGCTGACCGAGAACGACGTCGGCTCCGATCCGGCGCGCATGTCGACCACCGCCACGCCGACCGCCGACGGCGCTGCGTATCTGCTGAACGGCGAGAAGCTGTGGTGCACCAACGGCGCGATCGCCGAGCTGCTGGTGGTGATGGCGCGCACGCCGGGCAAGGACGGCAAGCCCGGGCCGATCAGCGCGTTCATCGTCGAGACCCGCACTCCGGGCGTCGAGATCGTGCAGCGCTGTGAGTTCATGGGCATCCGCGGCATCGAGAACGCGGTGGTGCACTTCACCGACGTGCGCGTGCCCAAGGAGAACCTGCTCGGTGGCGAGGGCCGCGGCCTCAAGCTGGCGCTCGTGACGCTCAACACCGGGCGGCTGACGCTGCCGGCGACCTGCGCCGCCGCCGGCAAGTGGTGCCTACAGGTCGCGCGGCGTTTCGCCGCCGAGCGCGTGCAGTGGGGGCGTCCGGTCGGCCAGCACGACGCCGTGGCGCAGATGCTCGCCGACATGGCGGCCCGCACCTACGCGATGGAGGCGATCGCCGACCTGGGAGCGCTGCTCGCCGATCGCCGGCAAGTCCGACATCCGGCTCGAAGCCGCGATCGCCAAGCTGTGGAACTCGGACGTCGCCTGGGAGGTGTGCGACGACGCGGTGCAGGTGCGCGGCGGGCGCGGCTACGAGACGGCGCGCTCGCTCGCGGCGCGCGGCGAGGCGCCGGTGCCGCTCGAGCAGCTGCTGCGCGACCTGCGCATCAACCGGATCTTCGAAGGCACCAACCAGGTCATGCGGCTGTTCATCGCGCGCGAGGCGCTCGACGTCCACCTGCGCGTCGCCGGCGACGTGGTGATGCCCGGCGTGCCGATGGGCAAGCGCCTGTCGGGGCTGGTGCGCGCCGGCCTCTTCTATATGCGCTGGTATCCGAGCCGCTGGCTCGGCTGGGCGCTGCTGGCCGCCGTACTCGGAGTTCGGCCGGCTCGCCGACCACCTGCGCTGGGTCGAGCGCACCTCGCGGCGACTGGCGCGGCAACAGTTCCATCTGATGGTGCTGCACGGTCCGGCGCTCGAGAAGCGCCAGGCGTTGCTGTTCCGCTGCGTCGACATCGGCGCCGAGCTGTACGCCATGGCCGCGACCTGCGTCGCGCGCGCACCGCGACGCGCGCCAGGCGCTCGGCGAACGCGATCGAGCTGGCCGACCTGTTCTGCCGCCAGTCGCGGCGGAAGATCGAGCACCTGTTCGCTGGCATCCGGGCCAATGACGACGTCCAGGCCTACCGGCTCGCGCGCGGTGTCCTCGACGAGCGCTTCGCCTGGATGGAGCGCGGCATCGTAGATGCCCCGGATGACGTCCCGGCCGCCGACGCGGCGACCGGGCCGGTCCGCGAAGTCGCTTCCCGCTAGTCGGTCCCCGGCGCGCGGGTCCGCGCTCCGAGCCCCATTGCTCGGCACCTCTCCCCTCGGGCACAATACCCGGCCGTCCACCCGCCAGGGAGGCGGGACCCCCCGAGGAGGGGCACAGCGAAATGGCGCCGGCCGGCGCCCTCACCGGACCCGGCCCGGTCCTCGCCCGGTCCGTCCAGGAAGGCACCCACCAAGGCGCGTGAGTTCTCTCTCGAAGAACCGACAACGCCAGATCCTTGCGGTTCTGCTGGCGCGTTCTCCGCCCTGATGGCGGCGAGCCTGGTGACCTTTGTTCGTCCGGTCAGCGGCATGCCGCCATGGTCCACCGACAATGCCTGCGGCCCGGTCGGGGCAGCGCTCGCCTTTGTCGCGGTCTGGTCCGTCGGACGTTTCGCCGCCTTCGGCATTCCATTGGTGGCAGGCGCCTGGGCCTGGAACCGACTGCGTGACGCTCCGACCTCGCGCCTGATCGTTCGCACGCTGATCGGTTCGCTCCTGGTGTTCGAGCTGTGCGTCGGGTTCGCGCTCGGGGGTTGGGATCGCTGGACCTGGTCCGGCGGCTGGGGAATGGCGACCGGCCTGGCACTCCAGTCGGCGCTCAGCCACGTCGGCTCGTGGGTGGTGGCCGGCGCCCTGTTCGGCGTGACCGTCCTGGTCGCGAGCGAAGTCGGATTCCATTGGATCGCGGGCTTCGTCGGTGCTGTCGTCTCGTGGATGGCGCGTGCGTGGCACGCGTGGCGCAATCGGCCCGCTCGAGTTCCGGAGCGATCGGCCCAGAGCGCGTCGAAGGCCGCCCGCGCCTCGGCGCGCGCCACCGAAGCCAAGCCCGCAACGGCCCCGGTGGTGCGTCGCTCGCCGACCGCCGAGGCGGCCGAAGCGCCCGCGTCGAGGCGATCCGAAACCCGCGTGCCCGAGCCGGTCGAGACCGATCGCCACAACCAGATTCGACTGCCGTTGCCGGGCCTGCGCGCCGCCGAACCCAAACCCAAGCGCGCGCCGGCGCCGCGTCCCGAACCCGTCGGTTCGAGTGAGGCGGTCGCCGCGGCGGCCACCGACGCCCTGCCGCCGCTCGGGCTCCTGGGCCTCAACACCCAGCCCGAAGATCTGATCACCGCCGCCGACCTGACCAACGAGGCGAACCTGCTGGTCGCCAAGCTCGCCGACTTCGACATCGATGGGCGCGTGACCGAGATCCACCCGGGGCCGGTGGTCACCACCTTCGAGTTCGAGCCGGCCGCCGGGGTCAAGGTCAACCAGATCGTCTCGCGCGAGGACGACCTCGCGCTGGCCCTGCGCGCCCAGCGCATCCGGATCCTGGCGCCGATCCCGGGCAAGGGTGCGGTCGGCGTCGAGATCCCGAACCGGCAGCCGCCGTACGGTGTATCTGCGTGAGGTGCTGTCGTCCGCGCCCTACGAGGACAACGACTCGCGCGCTCAAGATCGCCGCTCGGGGTCGACGTCGTCGGACAGCCCTTCGTCGACGACCTGACCAAGATGCCGCACGTGCTGGTCGCCGGCGCCACCGGTTCGGGCAAGAGCGTGTGCCTGAACGCCATCATCACCGGCCTCCTGTTCCAGCACGGTCCCGAGACGCTGCGCATGGTGATGATCGATCCCAAGATGCTCGAGCTGTCGGCCTACAACGGCATTCCGCACCTGGTCATGCCGGTGATCACCGAGGCCAAGAAGGCGAGCCGCGCGCTGCGCTGGGCGGTGTCGGAGATGGAGAAGCGCTACAAGCTGATGGCGACCTGCGGTGCTCGCAACATCGCCGGGTACAACGACAAGGTCGCGGCCGGCCAGGTGCCGGCGCCGGCCGACGACGGCGCGCCGCCGCCCGAGCGGCTGTCCTACGTGGTCGTCGTCATCGACGAGCTGGCCGACCTGATGCTCACCGCACCCGCCGAGATCGAGGAGCCGATCGCGCGTCTGGCGCAGATGGCGCGTGCGGTCGGCATCCATCTGGTGCTCGCGACGCAGCGCCCGTCGGTCGACGTGATCACCGGCGTGATCAAGGCCAACTTCCCGTCGCGGATCGCGTTCCAGGTCGCGAGCAAGACCGACTCGCGCACGGTGCTCGACATGAACGGCGCCGAGAACCTGCTCGGCCACGGCGACATGCTGTTCACGCCCGCCGGCAAGCCGGAGCCCTATCGCATCCACGGCTGCTACGTGTCGGAAGAGGAGACGGCGCGCGTCGTCGATTTCTGGAAGGCCAAGCTGCGCGCCGTGCCGCTCGGCCGAGGGTGCGGTCGCCGACCCCGCCGCCGCTGGCCACGCGTCCCGATCTGTCCGAGGCCGACGAGGTCGAGGGCGCCGAGGAGGGCGGCGACGACGACGCGTTGCTCGCACGACGCGGCGCGACTGGTGGTCTCGCACCAGCAGGGCTCGACCTCGCTGCTCCAGCGCCGGCTCAAGGTCGGCTACTCGCGCGCCGGACGGCTGATGGACCAGCTCGAGCAGATCGGGGTGGTCGGGTCCGTTCCAGGGCAGCAAGGCGCGCGACGTGCTGGTCGACGAGCGCTGGCTCGAGGATCGGTACGGAGCGTGACCGCGCGATCGCACGCATCCACGTCGCGCCGTCCGCGCCGCCGGCACGTGGCGCGCTCGGCACCGCCAGCCGCCGGCGCTCGCGTTCGTCACGCTCGGTTGCCCCAAGAACACCGTGGACTCCGAGCACATGCTCGGACTGCTGGTGCGCGACGGGTTCCGCACCGTCGGCGACCTCGACGAGGCCGACGTCGCGGTGGTCAACACCTGTGCCTTCCTGCGGCAGCGCGGTGCGTGAGTCCAAGGACGACGATCGCGCGGGTCGCGAGCTCAAGCAGACCGGCCGGCTGCGCGGGCTGATCGTCACCGGTTGCCTGGCCCAGCGCGCCGGCGCCGGTCTGCTCGACGAGTTCCCCGAAGTCGACGCGGTGCTCGGCACCGGGCAGTGGCGCGAAGTGGTGACCGCCGCGCGCCACGTGCTCGCCGGCGATCTCGAGCGCCACGCGCGCACGGATTCGCCGGGCGGGGCCCTCGATCCCGATGGCGCCGCGCGCGCTGTCCACGCCGCGCCACCTCGCCTATCTCAAGATCTCCGAGGGCTGCGACCATCGCTGCACGTTCTGCATCATCCCGCGCCTGCGCGGCGACCAGAAGAGCCGGCCGATCGCCGATCTGGTCGCCGAGGCCGACACGCCTGGCCGCGGCCGGCGTGCGCGAGCTGAACCTGATCGGGCAGGACACGACCGGCTACGGCACCGACCTCGCCGGGACGCCGACGCTGGCCGATCTGCTGGTGGCGCTCGACCAGGTCGATCGGGCCTGCGCTGGATCCGGGTCCAGTACACCTACCCGCGGCTCTGGAGCGACCGGCTGATCGAGACCTGGGCTCGCGCCCGACGGATCGTTCCCTACGTCGACATGCCGCTCCAGCACATCGCCCAGGAACAGTTGCGCCGGATGGCGCGCGGCATGATCGGAGCGCGACACCCGCGCGCTGGTGACGCGGATCAAGGCCGGCATTCCCGGAGTCGCGTTTCGCACCAACTTCATCGTCGGATTTCCCGGCGAGACCGAAGCCGAGTTCGACGACGCTGTGCCGCTACGTCGAGGAGGAGTCGTTCGACCACGTGGTCGTGTTTCCTTACGAGCGCGAGCCGGAGACGCCGTCACACGCCATGACGCCGCGGGTGCCGCTGACCGTGCGGCGCTCGCGCCGGGCGCGACTGCTCGCATTGCAGCAGCAACTGTCGCGTGCCCGGCTGGCACGCCGGATCGGAGAGCGGATGGAGGTGATGATCGATGGTCCCGCGGGGCGTGGCCAGTGGGCGGCGCGCAGCACGGGCCAGGCCTACGAAGTGGACGGCGGCGTGGTGGTCGAAGGGAGATGAACTGACGCCGGGCTCGGTGATTCCGGTGCGCGTCACCGGGGCCGGAGCGTACGACCTGTTCGCGCGCGCCGAGACGGCGGAGCGGCGAGGCCTGGTCGTGCTCGGAGCCGCGTCGTGAGCCGGCGGGTGCGACTCCAGGGCGCCGTGGTCGTCTTCACTGGTGCGATCGCGCTGCTCGGTCTGGCATCCGAGGCGGGGGCGAAGAAGGTGCGCTACGAAGGCGGCCCGGAAGCCGAACCCGACACGGTGCTGTCGATCGCGCAAGTCGTGGTCGATCCGATCGTCCGCAGCCGAGGGCCGCGAGTGCCCGCGACCAACCTCCAGCTCACGAGCCTGGTCGCCAACACCGCGTTCGAGCGCGCGCTGGAATCGGCGCCGTTCGACAGCGGCCAGGCGCTGCTGATTGCGCCCGCCGAGAGCCATCCTCTGAATTTCGTCGTCGAGCACGCGATCCTCAAGGCGCTGGCCAGTCGCCGGATGACTCTGGCGGTGCGGCGCTCGATCGTTCCCGACGACAGCCTCGAACTGGTGATGGGCAATCCGGGGGAGCCGATCCTCGACTACCAGCTCGGCGTCGGCGCGGATCACCTACCTGCGCTTCCGCGGCTGGCTGCCGGGTCGGGTGCAGATCGAGCGTCAGGCCCTGGTCGAGGGCGCGACTCACGTTGCGCGATCCCGTCGATGCGCGCATCCTGTGGACCGGGGATGCCAGCTACAACCTCGTGGATGCGTTTCCCGCGCAGCCAGCTCCCCCTGGTCGAGGACAGTCGCTATACCGATCTGCAGGGCGTGGTGCCCGATCGCACGGTCACGAAGATCGCTGAGCCGGTGATCGTCATCGCGGTCGTCGCCGGCCTGGTGGCGCTGTTCTTCGCCAACCGCCCCTGATCCGGAAACCCATGATTCGATCTCGCAGGCTGCGCACGGCCGCAGCGGCCCTGATGGTGCTGGCGCTCGCCGGCTGTGGCGCGGGCGTGATGCCGCCGATTCGCAGCGAGTCGGAGCGGCTGGACGTTGCCCGTCAGATGATCGCCGAGGGCGACTACATGCGCGCCAGCGAACTGCTGCAGTCTTACGTCACCAACAACCCCGGCGGATCGCAGGTCGACGAAGCCATCTATCTGCTGGGTGATGCGAACCTGAGGATGAAGAGCTGGGCGGCGGCGCAGCTCGAGTTCGAGCGCCTGCTGCGCGACTATCCGGAGAGCGATTCGAGCGCGGCCGCCTCGTACGGGCTCGGGGAGGCTTTGTTCGGCCAGACGCGCGGACCCGACTTCGATCAGGAGTTCACGCGGCTCGCCCTGAACCAATGGCTGCGCTACCTGGCCGACCACCCGGGGCATTGGTTGAACGCCCGGGCGGCCGAGCGGGTCGCGAAGACCCAAATGCAGCTCGCGACCAAGTACATGAACACCGCCCGGCTCTACACCAAGCTCAAGCAATACGAACCAGCCGAGATCTACTATCGGCGGGTGATCGACGAGTTCGGCGACACGCCGCAGGCCGGGGACGCGCGTATCGGGATCGCGCGACTGACCGCGGCGCGAGGCTGGACGCAGCAGGCCATCGATCAGCTGCGCGCGATCGAGACCGAGTTCGCCGGGCATCCCCTGGCCGCCGAAGCGGCCCGCGAGCGCGCCCGGCTGGAGCATTGAGCGTGGTCGCGCCCGCCCGGACGGCGGCGCGGCGGCCGCGCGCGACCCGGTTCGGAGTTTTCGGTGGCACCTTCGACCCGCCGCACCTCGGACATCTCGCGATCGCGGAGTGGGCGCGCGACCGGCTCGGGCTCGATCGCGTGATCTTCGTTCCGGCGGGAACGCCGCCGCACAAACTCGATCGGCGCCGTTCCTCGTCCGCGGCACGGCTGGCCATGACCCGACTCGCCACCCGCGGCCAACCCGGGTTCGCGGTATCGACCATGGAAACTCGACGACGCGGCCCTTCGTTCACCATCGACACGCTGCGTTTGCTTCGCCGCGAGCATCCGCGAGCGCGCTGGTACCTGATCCTGGGCGGGGACAGCCTCGACGACTTCGCGAGCTGGAAGGAACCCGAGGCGATCGCGCGACTGGCGACCGTGGTGGTCGCCGGCCGGCCGGCGCCTCGCCGCGGCTCTCGGGCGAACGCGCACGGCGCGCGGGCGCGCGGGCGTGTCCGCGGCGCGATCCGTCTGGACAATCCCGAGGTCGCGATCTCGTCGAGCCTGGTTCGCGCGCGGGCGAGGGCCGGTCGTTCGATTCGGATGCTGGTGCCCGACTCGGTCGCACGCTACATCGAGCGCCACGGGCTCTATCGTCGCGCGATTCGGAAACCCGGTACCGGTCCGGGTCGCGCCGCCCAGGGACCGGCGGGCCCACGTCGCCGCACCGCGAAGGCGCGGCCATGAACTACGAGCCGCGCACCTTCTGGGAGGATCGCCTGCGCGAGCAATTCGATCTGCGCGGCACCGGCGAGCCCGGGCTGTCGCTCGAGTACAACCGCGCCTGCTACGCGCTGCGCCGCTTCGTGCTGGACCGCGCGCTGGCGCGCGCGGGCTTCGATCCTCGAGGCCGAAAAGTGCTCGACGTCGGCTGCGGCACCGGCTTCTTCGTCGAGTACTACCTGGGCCGCGGCGCCCAGGTCACCGGCATGGACCTCACGGAAGCATCGGTGGCCGGATTGTCGGGTCGCTTTCCGCAAGCGCGTTTCGTGCGGGCGGACCTCGCCGATCATCCCCTGGCCGAATCGTTCGATCTGGTGAACATCTTCGACGTGTTCTTTCACATCACCGACGACGTGAGATGGCAGGCGGCCGTGGTGCACGCCGCCCGTGCGGTCGCGCCGGGGGGACTCCTGGTCTACACGGACGTGTTTGCACCCCCGGCCGGACTGGCTGCGCACAACCGGACTCGCCCGCTGGACCGTCACCGCGAACTGCTCGAGCAACAAGGCCTACGGATCGAATCGCTGGAGCCGACTCACGTGTTGCTCAATCGCGACCTCAAGGCGGCCCGCTTCCTGAACCGTATGCCGTGGCTGCTCCAGGGGATCGATCGCCTGGTTCTGGGTTCGGGCCTCGGGCGAACCCCTCGGTCGAATTTGCTGCTGGTCGCCAGGCGCGGCGCATGACGGCGCCGAACGTCGACCCGAGCGTGCTGAGCGCGCCCTACACGGTGGCCTGGGGTTGTCGCGACGACGATCCCCTGCAGTCGGCGTTGGACGTTCTCTACGATTACGCCTCGGACCCCGAGACGCGGGTGCTCCATCGCAGCCGCCTCAACCGCTTCCACGCGCTGGTCGGCTCGCTGGCCCGCCGAGGATTGCTTTCGCGCCGGCGGGCGGCACTCGATCTCGGGTGCAATGCCGGCTACTACTCCAAGATGATCTCGGATCTCGGATTCGAGGAGGTCCTGGGCGTGGATCTCGAGCCCGAGTACGTCGAGCGCGCCCGGCGCCACTTCGCACGCGACACGCCGGGCGCGCGGCGTCGCTTCGAGGTCGCCGACGCCGAGACGTTCGAAGCCCCGGGGCGCTTCGACCTGATCCTGTGCACCGAGGTCATCGAGCACACGGCGCGCCCCGACCGCGTCCTGGCCAACCTCGCCGGTGCCCTGGCCCCGGGCGGGATTGCGGTCGTGACCCTGCCCAACCGTCTGTCGATTCCGTATGCGTGGGCGATGCTGGTGCATGCCCTCAAGCATCGACCGATCGATCCGGTCTTGCGGGATCACTTGAGCTGGCCGTTCCCGCGTGCTCTGAAATTGCTCGAGCCGCACGGGCTCGAGCGGGTGGCCACCTCCGGCGCCAATCTCGCGCTCACCGGTCCCGTCCTCCGAGCCCTGCATCACGCCAGCGTGTTTCCCGCGCTGCATCGCGCCGACGCCGGGCTCGCGGCGTTGCCGATGCTCCACTACTTCGCGCAGTTCTTCTACACGGTCTGGCGCCGGTCCGGCTAGAGCTCGGCGGCGAATCCGCCGGGCGACGATCGTGGTACGGTCCGCGCATGCCTCGACTGTTCGTGCTCGACGCGATGGGACTCGCCTATCGCGCCCACTATGCGTTCATCCGCCGGCCGCTCGTGAACTCTCGGGGCGAGAACACCTCCGCGCTGTTCGGATTCGCGAACTCGGTGCTCAAGATCCGGCGGGACGAGTGGCCGGAGTACTGGGCCCTGGCCTGGGACGGTCGCGGCCCGACTCATCGCCACCTGAGGTATCCGAAGTACAAGGCGACGCGCAAGCCGATGCCCGAGGATCTGCTCGCGCAGATTCCGGCGATCGCCGAAGTGTCGGCGGCGCTGGGATTGCCCCGGATCGAAGTGCCGGGCGTCGAGGCCGACGACGTCATGGCGACCCTCGCCGACCGGGCCGAGCGCGACGGCTTCGAGGTCGTCCTGGTCACCAGTGACAAGGACTTGGTGCAGATGGTCGACGACCGCGTCCGCCTGCTGAGCCCCTCCGGCCGCGGCGAGGACTACGTGTGGGTGGATCGCGCGGCGGTGCACGACAAGTGGGGGGTGGCGCCCGAGCAGACCCGAGACGTGCTCGCGCTGATGGGCGACAGCACCGACAACATTCCGGGCGTTCCGGGAATCGGGCCCAAGACCGCGACCGATCTGATCCGTGAGTTCGGATCGCTCGACGCGCTCTACTCCGGGCTCGATCGCGTGGAGAAGGAGTCGCTGCGGGAGAGGCTGCGGACCCATCACGAGCAGGCACTCCTGTCACTCGAACTGGTGACGGTCAAGACCGACTGCGCGCTGGGCATCGAGTGGGAGGACCTGCGCCGCGGCCCGATTCGAGGCGACGCCCTCAAGGCACTCGCCGAACGCTACGAGCTGCAGCGCCTGAGCGACGTCGCCCGCGATCAGGGAGTCGTGGACGCCGCCGAATCGCCGCCGCCGGCGCGCCCGCTCGTTCGTCCTCGAGCGTCGGTCGAGCCGCTGGCCCCGATCGCGTCGGCGCCCCCGGTGCCGTTTCGACCGCTCGGTCCCGAATCCATGCCGCGTCCCGAAACCGCGCGCCGTCTCGAGCCGGCCCAGGGAACGCTCGACCTCTGGTCCGCAACCCCGGTCTCGACCGGCGTGGTGGGCGGGCTCGAAGCGCAGCGGGAGCGCATCCACGAGGTGCGCGCCCGCGCCATCCACGGTCTGGCCCTGCTGCCGCTCGGCTCGAGCGCCGATCCGCGGACGTCGCGGCTGATCGGGATCGCGCTGGCCGCCCGCGACGGTTCGACCTGCTACGTCCCGGTCGGGCACGATCACGGCCCCAACTTCACGCTCGACGAGGTCCACGGCTGGTTCACGCTCGCGCTCGCCGATCCCTCGGTGCCGAAGGTCTCCGAGGATCTCAAACGCGACGCACACGTGTTGGCCAACGCGGGCATGCCGATCGCGGGGCTCGCGTTCGACCTGCACATCGGATCGTTCCTGTGTGATCCCGATCGTGATCATTCGCTGGCCGCCGTCGCACGTGACGCGGCCGGCATCGAATTGCCCGGGCTCGACGACGCATTCGCGGGTCGGGCCGGGCGCGGTCGCCCGGGTGCGGCCGGGCTGGATCCGGGCGTGGTCGCCGCCGCCCTCGAACCGGCGGCCGGCGCCCTGTTCCCATTGGCGGATGCGCTCCGTGGACAGCTCGCAGCGCGCGAGCAACTCGCGCTCTACGACGACATCGAGCACCCGCTGATCCCGGTGCTGTACGACATGGAGCGCGCGGGAATCCGCCTCGACGTTGCCGCTCTGGCCGCGCAATCGGCGCGGGTCGCGGTCGAGCTGCGCCGCCTCGAGGAGGAGCTGTACGCGCTCGCCGGCGAGCGCTTCAATCTGAAGCAGCGGACCGCAGCTGTCACGAGTCCTGTTCGAAATGCTCCAGCTCGAGCCCGGCCGGCGCACCAAGACCGGGCTGCTCGACCGACCAGGCGGTGCTCGAGGAGCTGGCGCCGCAGCCACCCGTTTCCCGCGCGGCTGCTCGAATACCGAATCCTGGCCAAGCTCGAGTCGACCTACCTCGACGCGCTGCCGCTCGCGGTCGACGCGCGCGATGGCCGCGTGCACACCACGTTCAATCCAGGTGGGGGCGGCGACCGGCCGACTGTCGTCGAGCAACCCGAACCTGCAGAACATTCCGATCCGCACGCCGCAGGGGCGCGAGATCCGCCGCGCGTTCGTCGCGGCTCCGGGATCGATGCTGGTCGGCGCCGACTACTCGCAGATCGAGCTGCGCATCATGGCGCACCTGTCGGGGGACGCGAATCTGATCGACGGCGTTCCAGGAGCGGCGAGGACGTGCACGCCAACACGGCGCGCAAGATCTTCGGCGTCACCGGCGAGCTCGACCCCGCGCTGCGCGCTCGCGCCAAGATCGTCAACTTCGGGATCATGTACGGCATGGGCGCGCGCAGCCTGTCGCAGCAGATGAGGCATCCCGCTCGCCGAGGCGCAGGACTTCATTCGCCGGCTACTTCCGCGTGTTCGCGCGGCGTGCGTGACTACCTCGATCGCACGGTGGAGGAGGCGCGCCGCCGCGGCTACGTCGCAGACCGCTGTTCGGCCGCCGCCGCTACCTGCCGGCGCTGGCCGAGCCGGCCGGCGCGCAGCGCGCGCTCGCCGAGCGCGTGGCGATCAACGCCCCGATCCAGGGATCCGCCGCCGATCTGATGAAGCTGGCGATGATTCGCGTCCACCGCGCCTTGAAGAGCCTGCACCCCTCGGCTAGATTGCTGCTCCAGGTGCACGACGAACTGCTGCTCGAGTGCCCGGCGGAGGTGGCCGACGCCGTCGCCGAGCGCGTCCGCGCCGAAATGGAGAGCGGGCTACCCGCTGCGCGTGCCGCTCGTGGTATCGATCGGACGCGGCGCCGACCTGGTTCGATGTCCACTGAGCGGCGGGTTCGGCCTCCGGGCGATTCGCGATTCATCGTCGGGCTGGTCGGGCGCACCGGGAGCGGCAAGAGCACGGTGGCGCGGGCGCTGGCCGCCGACGGGGCGACGGTGATCGACGCCGACGCCCTGGGGCACGAGGTCACCGATCACGACCCGGAGGTGCGTCGCGGCGCTGATCGCCGAGTACGGTCGCCGACGTCTACCGCGCCGAGGGCACGCTCGATCGCGCGCGTGGTCGCGGCGCGCGTGTTCACCGATCCCGCGGCGCGCGCGCGGCTCGATCGGCTGGTGCATCCGCGCATCATCGAGCGGATCCGCGAGCGGCTCGCCGCGCTGCGGCGAGGGTCGGGCGTGGTCGTGATCGACGCGGCGCTGTTGCTCGACTGGGGCCTCGAGCGCTGGTGCGACGCGGTGATCGCGGTCGACGCGCCGCGAGTCGGATCAGATGGAGCGGCTTGCAGCGGGAGCGGGGCTGGAGCGCGGAAGAGGCGCGAGCGGCGGCTGGTCGGTGCAACGCTCGGCCGAGGCGTTTCGCGCGGCGGCCGACGTCACGCTGGAGAACCAGGACACGCTGCGAGGCGCTGGCGCGCGGCGGCGCGGGCGGCGGTATCGGAGTCTGCGCGCGCGGCGCGGGACCCCGGGGAGGAACGAATGCTGACAGCGGCGGATCTCAGGCAAGCGGCTCGATCGGGTCGCGCGAGACCCTCGACGAGTCTGCGGAGGTACCTTTGACGTCGATCGCCGCGCCGGCGAGGTCGACGACGCTCGAGGCCGCGCATGGCGGCGCCCGGATTCTGGGACCGGCCGGACGAGGCGCAGAAGACGGTCGGCGCAGCTCGAAGCGCGCCAAGCGCACCGTCGACGACTGGAGCGCGCGCGACGAGGTCGCTGGCCGCGACTGGCCGAGCTGCTCGAGCTGGCCGAGGCCGAGGGCGACGACGAGCTGCTCGCGCGAGCTCGACGCCGAGCTCGGCCCGCTCGAGTCGCGAGGTCGCCGACCTCGAGCTCCGCAGCCTGCTGTCCGGCGAGCACGACCGGCTCGGCGCGCTGGTGTCGATCCATCCCGGCGCGGGCGGCACCGAGTCGCAGGACTGGGCCGCAGATGCTGATGCGCATGTACCTGCGCTGGGCCGAGCGCCACGGCTACCCGACCAGCGTGCTCGACCTCCAGCCCGGCGACGAGGCCGGGCATCAAGGACGCCACGCTCGAGATCGACGGCGAGTACGCCTACGGCTACCTGAAGGCCGAGAGCGGCGTGCACCGGCTGGTGCGCATCTCGCCCTACGACGCGAACCAGCGGCGGCACACCTCGTTCGCCTCGGTGTTCGTGCTACCCGATGGTCGACGACACGATCACGCGTCGAGATCGCGCCCGGCGATCTGCGCGTCGACACGTTCCGCGCCAGCGGCGCGGGCGGGCAGCACGTCAACAAGACCGAGTCGGCGGTGCGCATCACCCACCTGCCGACCGGCATCGTGGTCCAGTCGCAGGCCGAGCGCAGCCAGCACCGCAACCGCGAGTTCGCGATGCAGATCCTGCGCGTCGCGCCTGTTCGTCCACCTCGCAGGAGCAGCGAGCGCGCAGAAGACCGCGGCGCTGGCCGGCGCCCAAGAAGGACATCGACTTCGGCAGCCAGATCCGCTCCTACGTGCTGCAGCCCTACACCATGGTCAACGACCACCGCACCGAGACCAAGGTCGGCGACGTGCACGCCGTGCTCGACGGCGACCTCGACCCGTTCATCGACGCCTACCTCAAGCGGAAGGACACCGGCATGATCCCGCGCCACATCTTCCGCGAGTACGACATCCGCGGCCTGCACGAGACCGAGCTGACGCGACGAGACCGCCGAGGCCGTGGGCCGCGCGTTCGCCACCCTGATCGCGCGAGGCCGGCGGCACGCGGGTCGCGCTCGGGCGGACGTGCGGCCGAGCAGCGTGCGGCTCGCGCACGCGGTCGAGCGCGGCATGACGCGCGGCCGGCGTCGCCGTCGAGCGCGTCGGCGTCGTGCCGACGCCGGCGCTCTACTACGCGGTGGTCGCCGCGCGGGCTCGACGGCGGGCATGCAGATCACCGGCAGCCACAACCCGCCCGAGTTCAACGGCTTCAAGATGACGCGGCGCGCGGCGCCGCTGTTCGGCGCCGAGATCCAGGCGATGCGCGAGCGCATCGAGCGCGGCGCGTTCGGCGACGCGGCCGGGCGGCTCGCGCAGCGACCGCCCGATGCTCGACGACTACCGCGCGATGCTGGTCGAGCGACTGTCGAGCCCGCGCGGCCTGCACGTGGTGATGGACTGCGGCAACGGCTGCGCCGGCACGGTCGTGCCGCAGGTCTTCGAGCGCATGGGCACACGCGTCGTGCCGCTGTTCGCCGAGCTGGACGGGCGCTTTCCCGAACCACCTGCCGGATCCGACGGTGCCGGCGCTGCTGCGCGACCTGATCGCCGAGGTGCGCGCGACCGGCGCCGATCTCGGGATCGGCTTCGACGGCGACGCCGACCGCATCGGCGCCGTCGACGCGCCAGCGGGCGGATCGTCTTACGGCGACCAGCTGCTGGCGCTGCTCGCGCGCGACGTGCTCGACGCGGCGTGCCGGGCGCCGAGATCATCTTCGACGTCAAGTGCTCGCAGGGGCTGGTCGAGGACATCGCCGCCCACGGCGGCCGCCCGTCGATGTGGAAGACCGGGCACTCGCTGATCAAGCAGCGGCTGCACGGAGACCGGCGCGCCGCTCGCGGGGGAGATGTCGGGCCACATGTTCTTCAGCGAGGGCTACTTCGGCTTCGACGACGCGCTGTTCGCGGCCGGGCGTCTGCTGCGCTACGTCGCCGCGACCGGGCCAGATCGCTGCGACGAGCTGGTCGACTCGATCCCGCACTACCACGCGACACCCGAGATGCGGCTCGACTGCCCCGAGGAGCGCAAGTTCGAGGTCGTCGGAGGAGCTCAAGCGCGAGTTCGCGGGTCGCTACCGCGTGATCGACATCGACGGCGTGCGCGTCGAGTTCGGCGACGGCTGGGGCCTGGTGCGCGCGTCGAACACGCAGCCGGCGCTGGTGGTGCGTTTCGAGGCGCGCACCGCCGAGCGGCTCGAGCGAGATCCAGTCCGCTGTTCATGGAGCCGCTGCGCCGGCTGGGCGTGCATGAGGCCGCGGCCGGCCACTGACCGAGCCGTAGAGCGCGGGCTCGGGCGGCCGCTCGACCGACGCTTCTACGCGCGCGGCGCGCGCGCCCTGGCCCGCGCCGTGCTCGGACGCGTGCTGGTCCACGAGAGCCCCGACGGATTGGTCGCCGGTCGCATCGTCGAGGTCGAGGCCTACGACGGCGCGCGACGACCCGGCGAGCCATGCGTATCGCGGCAGGACGCCGCGCAACCAGGTCATGTTCGGCCCGCCGGGTCACGCCTACATCTACTTCACCTACGGCATGCATCATTGCCTGAACCTGGTGACCGGGCGCGAGGGTGTGGCCGCCGCGGTGCTGATCCGCGCACTCGAGCCGTGCCGGGGGGAGGAGTTGATGCGCGTGCGGCGCGGCTCGGTTCCCGAGCTCAAGCTGGCCTCGGGCCCGGGGTCCGTTGCCCGAGCTCTCGGCCTGTCCCGGGAGCACGACGGGACGGACCTGGTGCGAGGTCCGCTATGGATCTCGGATCAGGCGCCGGTGCGCGGCCGGTGGCGAATCGCCTCGGGCCCGCGGGTCGGCATCCGCCTGGGTCGCGACCACGCGTGGCGGTACTTCCTCCTTGGACATCCGTGTGTTTCCGGGCCCCGCGGTGCCGGTCCGAAGGTCCTCCCGGGTTGACACGTTCCGGACTCGCTCACTAGGATGCCCCGCGCTGTGACCGGCGAACTCGTTGACCGCGCGCCGCGGATGCGACTGTGCGTCCGCGGCCTCTCGATTGTTCGGCGCCCGGCATTTGGCCGAGGCGCTCGAAAGGAGTCTGGATGATCCCTGCGCGCGGGGGCTCGTGGTTCGCGCCGCTCATCATGATGGCTGCCATCGCGGTCCTTCTTCCCGGATCGGCACGCGGGCAGCTGCCGTTCGACGACATTCCTGGATTCGGCCCCGACGCCGTGGCGCGTTCGCCCCGCCTGATCGGTATGGGGCGGATGTCCTACGTGCTCGAGGATCCGCAGCATCGGATCGGGCTCTGGGAGCTAGGACGGAATCCGGTGGGAGTCATCGACTCCGATTCGATGTCGACGGTCGACTTCGGTCCCTACTCGCGGGCGTTCCAGCGCCAGTACGAGCCGCTCGGGCAACCGGAGACCGTGCGCCAGGATCTCTACGGCCGGGAGTTCCGAACGTTTCTCGACGCCTGGCGGCGCGACGTGAACACGACCTATGGTGTTTCCGGCATCTTCAATGTCGCCCGGAGCGATGTTCCCTTCAGTCAGGACGAGGAGATTCGCAGCGAAGCATCGACGCCGGGGATTACTGCGATTCTCGCCGGCCGAATGCCGTTCCTGGCGCCCGATCGCCTGCATTACGGATTGCGCATGTATGCGGCCCAGACGTTCGGCACCGATGGCTACCGGTTGTTCATGAGCAACGCCGCCGGCGACTTCATCTCGCTGGACGGCACGCAGGTGAGTCCGCCCGGAACGTTCGTTCCGGACGAAGCTGACTTGCGTACCTTCGGGCTCGGGGCGTCGGCCTCGTATCGCATCTCGAACGCGCTGACGGCGGCCGTGGGGTACGACTTCGCGACGCACGAGGTATTCGCGCGCAACGAGGGAACGCGGCATGCCTCGGAAGTCCGCGAGGATCGACCCTATCGAATCGGGCAGGCTTCGTTGACCGGACGCATCGGCGCCGGGTTCGTGTACGGGGTGGATGCCCGCGGTTGGACCGCGGAGTCGTCGCAGGACTGGGTGTACTCCACGTCCGCCGGTAGCGGGCAGTTGCCGTTGAACGGGCGCGGCCGGCTTCTCGAACGTGAAGAGGAAGGTTCGACGTTTCGCGCGCGTGCGCATTGGCAGGTGGGAAAGTTCGAGTTGGGCCTCGGCGGCGCCACCGCCTATCGGAAGGTCGGCTTGACGCCGCCGGTGCCCGGTGATCTGACCAGCTTCAATTACTTCCTCAACACGCTGTTCTACCGGCCGGGCGCCGATACGCTGGCGCTGCCCGACAGCGTGTTGGCCAACCACGTGGCGGATCGTTCGTGGGAGGCCGGCGGCGGCGTCGCGCGGTTGTTCGGGCGGTTCCTCGTGGCCGCGGAGGGTCGGTTCTTCCAGTCGCAGCGCGACCAGGACATTTCGGGCGCGGGGCCGCGGAAGCTCGGCTGGGAAGCCCGGACGGGTCTCGAGTGGCAGCTGGAGGGACCGGTCCAGGTGCGGGCAGGCTATTCCTATCTGTGGGAAGACCAGGACGACTTCACCCAACAGAATGAGGTGGTGGTCCACGGGTTGACCGGAGGAATCGGACTCAGACCCAGTGGCGTGCGCTGGGTCCTCGATGTCGGCGTGGTCCGGGAGTGGGGAGGCGCGGTCTACGACCATCCCACCGGCCCGACCCTGAGCGGCCAGCGAATGGCGGGTCGCCTGAGGTGGGTATTCTAATTGCTCGGAGGGACTGGCGGGCCGGGGGACAAGGGCTTGCGGTTCCAGGTCCTAGGTCGGTTCCTGGGTCGGCCAGTTTACACACCGAAAAAAATCTTGACATGATTCGGCTTCAGGTCGATATTGACGGTGGCTCGGGCGTATGGGCACCTCCTTCACGTGCCCCGATTTCGTGTCTCGGCGAACGCTGTTCCCCCCTTCGAGATGACGCGAGAGATTTTCGGACCCGGCCGCCTGCCCGACTCTCGCCAACCGCTGCCGACAACTCATGGTCTCGAAAAGACTTGCAGGGAGAAACCCGTTGACAGGGAGGTTTACGATCGGCATGTTCACTCGATTCTTCACGGCGCCAAATGGCACCCGACCGCTGGGAGACTCGATTTTCGTGCGTCTGAGCTCATTCCTTCCCGTGATCGCGCTGGCCCTTGGGTTGACCGCACCGGGCCATGCCCAGCCCGCCGATCCCAACACGACGGGTAGGGTCAATGGGACCGTGCTCGAACGGGGCAAGGACCCAGTCGCCTTTGCCAACGTCGTCGTTCTCGGGACCAAACAGGGGGCGATGACCGACGAGAACGGCAAGTTCGTCATTGCCGGAGTCCCGGTCGGCACCCACCAGATTCGCGTCCAGGCCCTGGGCTACGAGGCGACCACGGTCGAAGTCCAAGTGAACGCGGGCCAGATCGCGACCGTCACGGTCTCGGTCGGCGCCACCAAGATCACCAAGGAACTCGAGGAAATCGAGGTCAAGGCCGAGAAGCCGCATCGACACCAAGTCGTCGACGCACCAAGCAGTCGATCGTCCGCCGAGAAGCTCAAGGAGCTGCCGGTGGACAATCTGAGCCAGGCGGTCGCAACCAAGGCCGGCGTCGTCGCCCAGGGCGATGACCTGCACTTCCGCGGCGGGCGTGGCGGCGAGGTCAAGTTCCAGATCGACGGCATCGAAGCCTCGGACCCGTTGCTCGGACGTAACGCCAACGTCGCCAACCTCGCGATCGCCGGCGCCGAGGTGCTCTCGGGCGGGTTCGACGCCGAGTTCGGCAACGCACTCTCGGGCGTCATCAGCGTCAGCACCAAGGAAGGCACCGATCGGTTCGGCGGCGAAGTGCGCTGGGACACCGATCGATACGGCGATCCGACCAAGACCTTCAACAACTACGATCGCTTCACCTTCGGCTTCGGCGGGCCGACGCCGATCCGCAACCTGACCTACTTCGCGACCTACGAGGGCACGTTCACCGACACCTACCTCGCGTCGTCGCTGACCAAGCCGTCGCAGCACGCTGCTTCGACTTCATCACCGCTCGGCAATCGCCAGTCGAACCAGGTCAACACCAACTTCAAGCTCGCCTACCGTCCCGAATCCGCAGGAACAAGTTCACGTTCGAGACGATCAACAACCGCACCGATCGATCACGCCCTACAACCACATGTGGAGCCGCGAGGGCTACGTGAAGGTGACCTACGACACCGTGCGCACGGCCGGACAGCCGGACAGCTACCGGCCGCGCTACGGAACCTGGTCGGCGACCCAGGAGGACAGCACCTACCAGCCGGTCAACATGCCGGACCACGTGCCGACCACCGACGACACGCTACCGGCAGTTCACCGGCGTCTGGACCAACCAGATCTCGAGCAAGATCGGTCATGACCACGCGACTGTCCGCCCTGCAGCTTCCAGACGCTGCTCTCGATCGGGCGCAAGCAGCCCTGGGAGTATCGAATCCAGAGTCCGTTCTACTGGACCGGCAACATCGGGCTCGGCACCGAGAACAACCCCTACTTCGCGACCCACGGGGACTTCCCGAACTACTCGAGCGCGACGCGCAGACCTGGACCGTCAAGAGCGACTTCTCGACCCGGAACTGGAAGCAGCACACGGTCAAGACCGGGCTCGAGGCGCGCTACAACCGGGTCGAGAACCTGACGCTGACCGCTGCCGAACACCGAGACCAACGGCCTGCCGGGCGGCAGCCGCTCCGACTTCGTGAACTACAACCCCGAGGGCGCGGCGTACGTCCAGGACCGCTGGGAGTACGAGGGTCTGGTGCTGAACGCCGGCGTGCGCTACGACTTCTTCACGCCCGGCGATCAGATTGCCGACGCGGACCTGGTCGAGCGGCCAGCGCTACAAGCAGCAGTTCAGCCCGCGGCTCGGAATCGCGTATCCGATCTCGGACAAGGACGTGCTGAGCTTCCACTACGGCTGGACCTACCAGACGCCGGCGCGCAGCTTCATCTTCGAGAACCGTGGCGTCGGCACCAGCGTCGGACGTCGCGGCAACCCCGATCTCGAGCCCGAGACCAACATCGCCTACCAGGCGGGCATGCAGCACCTGTTCTCGCGCGACGTCTCCGGCCAGTTCTCGGTGTTCTTCAAGGACATCTACGGCCTGATCACCACCCGGCAGGAGCGCGACGAGTTCGGCAACCTGGTCAACGTCTTCTACAACGGCGACTACGCCAGCTCGCGCGGCTTCGAGGCCAGCCTCACCAAGAGCTTCAGCCACAAGTTCTCGGCCGAGGTCAACTACACGTACTCGCTCGCGACCGGTGTCGCGTCGGATCCCGAACCAGGCGCTGCAGTTCTTCAACGGCGGCCGGCTCTACCTGCCGATCTCGGAGCAGCCGCTCGACTGGGATCAGCGCCACACGCTGAGCGTCTCGTCGACCGTTCGCGACCCGGGCAAGTGGGGATTCCGCATGCTGTGGATCTACGGCTCGGGCTTCCCGTTCACGCCGACGTTCCGCAACGACCGGCGCCCCGATCCCGGCTCGACGAACTCGCGCCGGCTGCCGTCGAACTCGAGCCTGACGATCGACGGCGACAAGTTCTACGGATCTGGGGTCAGAACGTGACGCTGTTCTTCGACGCCCGGAACGTGCTCAACGCGAAGAACATCGATTCGATCGACCAGGGCAGCTTCCCGAATCCGTTCGTCGACACCGTCGGGCGGACGACTACCTGATCTACTACACGCGAGACCGGTCGCGCGGGCGGCGCCTATCTGCAGGACACCAACGGCGACGGCGTCGCCGACTGGGTGCCGGTCAACGATCCGCGAGTCTTCGAAGAAGGCCGCAACGTGCGCTTGGGTCTCAGCGTCACCTTCTGAGCTTCCGGCGGAGGCTTCGCCTCGTGCGTTCGAGGTTGCTGAAGCGCGGGTTCGCGGCCGGCGTGTTGTTGATTGCGAGTGCGGGACTGGCCTCGGCACAGCCGTATGCCGGCAAGATCGATCCCGATGGCCTGACGCTCGAACGCTGGCGCCAGCTGATGCCCGAGTACTTCCACCCGACGGGAACGAATCCGCGGGTGGCCCCGCTGGATCTGCCCGACGTCTTCGGGCCGGGCGCGGTGCTCCGGGTCGGCAACATCTACATGAAGGTCACGAACTGGGGACACTGCGGCAATCTGTTCACCAACTTGTCGTCGGATCCCGTCCGGGCAGTGGCCGGGCTCGTCGGCGTCGAGTACCTCAGCTCGATCCGTCTCGCGGTCGGCGGCCGTGAACCCGACGGCGACCGATCCCGACGGCGATCCGCCGCGTGAGCTATCTGCAGCGAATGGCGGCCGGAGACGCTGGATCCCGAGGACCGGATGTATCGCGCCTACGACGGCATCGATCAATGGCGACGCGGCTCGTCAACGACGATGGAGACAAGTCGTCGGAGAATCGGTTCGCTGCGAGATTCCGACCGTGCGAGCAGATCGACGAGGACTTCCTCGACGGGCGCGACAACGACGGCGACGGCCAGATCGACGAGGACTACGGCGCGCTCGGCCAGCAGATGTTCTCGCTGCGTGATGTGGGACAACACGCATCGCAGGCGATCAACACCGCGTTCAACGAGAAGCACGTGCCGCTCGGACTCGAGTGCCGACAGCGCGCCTGGGCCTACTCGGTCTCCGGATTCCAGGACTTCAACATCATCGAGTACGAGATCTTCAACCGCTCGGGCCACGACCCTCGACAGCATGTTCGTCGGCTGCCTGGTCGACATGGACGCCGGCCCGGCCGAAATCTCGAACTTCTTCAACGACGACTTCGACGTCCCGAATTTCCCGCAGGGCGACTTCACGATCCTGGTGGGCGCCGACAACGGCACCCTGGTCGATCCGCTTCGTCGCCAGCATCCGCACGACAGCGAGCTGAACTCCCTGTTCGGACCGAACGGCGCCGATTCGGCTCTGTGTCCGCGGGTCAACATTCGGGTCAACGGTTTCTCGCTGATCGACGACAACGGCGACGAAGGGCGAACCTCGGGCATCGCATCCGTGCTCCTGCTTTCGACACACCACCGATCCCACCGGGGAGTCGGCCCCGCGCAAGGTCGGGTTCCAGGCCTTCCGCTCGTTCGTGGCCGGGACGCCCTACGCGCAGGGCGGTTTCCCGATCGTCGACTCAGAGCGTTTCGAGTTCCTGGCAGGCTACGCCGGAACCAACGTCGATGAGGAAGGCTTCATCACCGCGCCCAACGGCGACCAGAAGGGCGACTACGTCGCCTAGTGGTCGTCGGTCGGGCCATGGCGCAACGTCCCGAACGACGGCAGGGTCAGTGGTCACGATCGCGTTCGCGGTCCACCCGGAGGAATACGAGGACATCACTCAGTGGGCGCAGACCTATGAGCAGTACAAGACCGGCTCGGTCAGCGGTCAGGAGCTCCTGGAGCGCTACCCGCCGCTGCGCAACGCGTTCAACCTTCAGATCGCGTACGAGGGTGTGCACGAGAAGCGCGAGGGTTACGCGTTCTCGGACTTCCAGGCCCCGAGCTATCACGGCCGTGAGTCCAAGCGTCAGATCGAGGCGGGCGGTCCGCCGCAGTATCTCGCGGACTGTCGCGACCTGGAGTTGGGTCGCACCCGTCAGGTGACCGACCGCGAGCTACACCTGGTTCGACTTCGACTGCGACTACTGCACCGGTGTCTGGGACTGGGAACTGGGCGCCGGCGACTTCCGCAACGGCGGCCTGTTCCACAAGACCTGGAACGCCGAAGCGCCGCCGCCCAATCCGCGCTCAACGTCGGGACCAACTACAACTACACCGACAACCCGAACCGCGCGGTCGTTCCCAGCGGCGACAACCAGGTCACGCTGGCGTGGGACAACCTGTCCGAGATGACCCCGGATCCCAAGTCGCGGCTGGCTCGACTTCCGCGGCTACAAGATGTGGAAGGTGTCCGACTGGACGCGCCCGGTCGGTTCGGCCGGGTCCGGCGAGGACGACTGGACGCTGATCGGCGAGTTCCGGCTGTTCCGCTACTACGATGGCAATCGTCCGATCACCGACAACCGCTACGTGAACACGGCGGGCGACACCGTGTGTCCCAGCGTCTACATCCCGAACTACCTGGACCCGGTGACCGGGAGCAGGGGGCCGGCGAACGTGCCGATCTGTCTCCAGCGCGGCGACCTCTGGGATCGGCAGAGCGGCCAGATCATTCAACCGGATCGAAGTCTGCCCTGCGAGCAGGACACGCTCGGCAATTGCATCACGATCACCGGTTGCATCGTCCACCGCTCGCCGTGTCGAACCCGTTCCAACCAGGAAACCGTGACTCAGTATCCGGTGGGCTACTACCGCTACGTCGATCGCGAGGTGAAGAACGGCTTCATCTACTTCTATTCCGTCACCGCGTTCGACTCGACCACCGAGCTGCGGCCGGACCACCGAGCTGGGCGGCCGGCGCTCGGCGGTCGAAGCCGAGGGCGTGGTCGCCGCAAGTTTCGGCGCCAGACCAGCTCAGGGCGTCTGGGTGGTGCCGAATCCCTATCGCGGCTACGCGCAGCATCTCGGATCGGCCATCGTCGTGGGACCTGACGCCGAACGCGTCGGATCCGACCGGGACCCACATCGACTTCATGGGGCTGCCGGCCGGGCGGTGGACGATCCGGATCTACACGGTCTCGGGCGATCTGGTCCAGGAGCTGCACTCGGACGACGCGGTCAACGAATCCGTGCGGCCCGCGCTGCTCGCCCCGGACGGCACCTCGATACCGGGTTACAACCGACAGCAGGACAACGCCAACGACGGCCAGGCGCGCTGGAACCTGATCTCGCGCAACGGCCAGGACATCGTGAGCGGGATCTACATGTTCACGGTCGAATCGAGTTTGGGCACGCAGCGCGGCCGATTCGTCGTCATCCGCTGATGGTCCCGCGAAGGAGGAGTACCAACGTGAAGCGATGGTTCGTGGCGGCGGGTGTCCTCGGGGTGATCTGGCCCGGGGGTGGCCGGTGCCGCCGACATCTTCGAGAAGGTCGGCACGTTCGACGGCCAGTTCCTGAAGATCGCCGTCGGGGCGCGCGCCGCCGGCGATGGGCGGCGCGTTCGTCGGCGTGGCCGACGACGCGTCGGCCGCTGTTCTGGAACGCCGCCGGGATCGCGCGCATCGATCCAGACAAGTCGGAGCTGTCGCTCAATCACGCGAACTGGCCGGCCGAACTGTCGTTCGACCAGGTCGGCTACGTGTTCCACGTCAAGCGGATCCCGGGTGCGTTCGGCGATCCACGCGCGGGCGCTGAGCATGGAGCCGATGGTCGAGACCACCGCGTATCAGCCGGATCCGACGATCGGCACCGGCAGCGACGTTCGACGCCGGCAGCATGACCGCCGGGCTGACCTACGCACGCTCGTTCACCGACAAGTTCAGCGCCGGCGTCACGGCGAACTTCATTCACGAGGGCCTGGCCGATCTGTCGCAGCAGACGTTCGCGTTCGACATCGGCACGCTGTACGACGTCGGCACGCTCGGCATGAAGATCGGCATGGCGATCTCCAACATCGGCTCGCCAGATCAAGTTCATCGAGCGCGAGGCGCGGATTCCCGCGATCTTCCGGGTCGGAACGTCGGCGACGCTGTATCCAGTCCGCCGACCAGAAGCTGATCGGCTCGTTCGAGTTCTCGCACCCGCCGGACAACTCCGAGCGGCTCAACGTCGGCGCCGAGTACGGCTTCCAGCGCTACCTGTTCCTGCGCGGCGGCTACAACATCAACTACGACGCCGAGGGGCTTGCCGGCGGCGTCGGGCTTCCACTTCCCGGTGTCGGTCGCGGGCATGGCGGACCTCGACTACGCCTACACCGACATGAAGGACCTCGGCGCCGCGCATCGGTTCTGCCTCAAGTTCCTGTTCTGATTCGGGAACCGCGCCCGCTGCCGGAGTCGCCGATGCGCGGCGTGCGCGCCGCTGCTCTGGCTCTCGGGATCGTCGCCTCGGCTCTGGCCGCGTCGACGGCGCGCGCGGAGTTCGAGGGTCTGGGCCCCTTGCCCTGGCGCACCGGCGGCGGCCTCGGGTTCACGGTCGATGCCGCGGGATTTCCCGATAGCGCCGGCTATCGTCTGGAAGTGTACGTTCGCGTACCCCCGTCTACCGTCGACGGCCTGGTCTATGATTCGACGGCGACCGGGTCGCTGCGCGTCACCGCTCGCCTGCGCAGCGGATTCCGCCGGCGCACCGAAACCCGCACCCAGGAGTTCACGGTCGAGCAGGGGGACTCGGATCGCGGGTTCGGCAAGGTGGTGCTCCTGACCTTCCCGCTCGAACCGGGCCCGCAGCGGCTGTCGGTGAAGGTCGAAGACCAACGCTCGCGCAAACGAGGCATCGCCTACATGGGCCGAAAGGTCCCCAAGTCGGCCGAGGTCGAGGGCGAGTTCCAGTTCGAGAGTCGCGGTGCGGCCGAGCTATCGGACCTCGAGTTCATCTGGCCCGGCGGGTCCGCGGGCCCCGCATTCGGTGCCCGCGGAGTCCTGCCGAATCCGGAGCGGCTCTATGGGCTCCACGCGTCGGATCTTGAAACGGGCTTCGTGGTGAGGGGGATGGGGGGCGACGACCGCCCGTGGCGCTGGCGCGCCCGGGTGCTTGGCGCATCCGATTCACTGGTGGCGAGTCGGGACTCGGTGCTCTCGGCCGCGGATCCGATGGGGCGCGTCCGCTTCGACGTCACCGAGCTGCCCTCGGGCGGCTACGATCTCGAGCTGGAGGTGGTCCGCGACGACACCACCCGGGCCGTCCGACGTTCCCGCTTCAGTATCGCGTGGCAGCCACAAACCTGGTTCCGCAACCCCCGGGACGTCGAGGATGCCGTTCATCTTCTGCTGCAGCCCGAAGTCGAAGAGACGTTCGCCCTGCTCCAGGCGGGCGAACAGGAGCGGTTCCTCGAGGACTTCTGGGCGATTCGCGATCCCACGCCCGGGACGGCGAGGAACGAGGTGCGTGATGGTTTCTATGCGCGTATCGATTTCGCCAATCGGACGTTCTCGAATTCGTCGCTGATGCCGGGAATGCTCACCGACATGGGGCGCGTCTTCATTCGCTACGGCGACCCGCGCGAGGTCCACCGGCAGGTGATCCCGACCGGCGACGAGGTGCTGGCGAAGGTGCTGCTCGACCTGGGACTCAACGAGGAGCGCGAGATCGGTTCGTTGGGAGGGACACCCGGCCCCGACATGCGGCCGTTCGAAGTCTGGGTCTACGAGGGCGAGATCCCGTTGCCTCCGGAAGTCGATCCGCGCGAGCCGCTTGCGAAGCGGTTTCGACTGGTGTTCCTGTTCGTCGACGATCAGGGGCTCGGCGACTACCGGCTGCGTTACTCGACGGAGTAGTCGCGGGGCTTGACCGGGCTCGCGCCCATCGGGCATAGTGCGCGTTCCTGCAACCCGTTAATCGCTGAGTGACAATCACTTGCGGGTTCGCGCCCGGCCGCCTCCGGTCGCCCCGCGCCTCCGGGAGACCGGACGACCATGGCCCTTCGCATTGGAATCAACGGATTCGGCCGCATCGGCCGCCTCGTCGTCCGCGCCGCCAAGCAGCGTCGCGTTCCCCTCGATTTCGTGGCGGTCAACGACCTGACCGACGCCGACACGCTGGCCCACCTGCTGCGCTACGACAGCGTGCATCGCATCTGGCCCGACGCTCCGGCGCGCGCGGTCGAGGGTGGGCTGCGGGTGATGCGGCGACACGATCAAGGTGCTGTCCGAGAAGGACCCGGCCAAGCTGCCGTGGAAGGCGCTCGGGGTCGATGTCGTGCTCGAAGCCACCGGCCTCTTCACCGACCGCGACGGCGCGGCGCTGCACCTGGCCGCGGGTGCGCGCGCCGTGCTGGTCTCGGCGCCGGCCAAGGACGCCGACCTGACGTTCGTGTTCGGCGTCAACGACGACCGCTACGACCGCGCCGAAGCACACCATCGTCAGCATCGGCTCGTGCACCACCAACTGCCTGGCGCCGGTCGCGCAAGGTGCTCCACGACACGCTTCGGCATCGAGCACGGACTGATGACCACGATCCACGCCTACACCAACGACCAGAGCATCCTCGACCTGCCGCACAAGGACCTGCGCCGCGCGCGGGCGGCGGCGGTGAACATGATCCCGACCTCGACCGGCGCGGCCAAGGCGATCGGCGAGGTGCTGCCGGAGCTCAAGGGCAAGCTCGACGGCATCGCGGTGCGCGTGCCGGTGATGGACGGCTCGCTGGTCGACCTGGTGTGCCGCGGCTGCAAGAAGCCGGCGACGTCGCGACGGTGAACGCCGCGATGAAGGCCGCGGCCGACGGGCCCGCTGAAGGGCATCCTCGAGTACTGCGAGGACCCGATCGTCTCGAGCGACGTGATCGGCAATCCCGCGAGCAGCGTGTTCGACTCGCTGTCGACGATCGTGATGGACGGCCGCATGGTCAAGGTGCTTGTCGTGGTACGACAACGAGTGGGGCTTCTCGAACCGCGTGGTGGACGCGCTGCTGAAGATGGCATGAGGCCGGCCGCGTGCAGCTTCCGCAAGAAGACCGTGCAGCGACCTCGATGCCGCCGGCCGCGCGTGCTGGTGCGCGTGGACTTCAACGTCCCGCTCGAAGAACGGCGAGGTCGGCGACGACACGCGCATCGTCGCCGCGCTGCCGACGATCCGCTACCTGCTCGCAGAAGCGGCGCGCGCGTGATCCTGATGTCGCACCTCGGTCGTCCCAAGGGCGGGCCCGATCCGCAAGTACTCGCCTGAAGCCCGGTGCGCGGCGCGGCTCGAGCGGCTGCTGCGGCAGCCCGGTGGCCTTCGCGCCCGACTGCGTCGGCCCCGAGGCCGAGAGCGCGGCGCGCGACGCTCGGCGACGGCGAGGTGCTGCTGCTCGAGAACCTGCGCTTCCACGCCGAGGAGGAGGCCAACGATCCCGAGTTCGCCGCGCGGCTCGCGCGCTCGGCGAGGCCTACGTCAACGACGCGTTCGGCACCGCGCACCGCGCGCACGCCTCGACCGAGGGCGTCGCCGCACCTGCTGCAGCCCGCGGTGGCGGGCTTCCTGATGCAGCAGGAGCTCGACTACCTGGGCCGCGCGCTCGAGCAGCCGGAGCGCCCGTTCGTCGCGATGCTCGGCGGCGCCAAGATCTCGGGCAAGATCGACGTCATCACGGCACTGCTCGCGCAAGGTCGACCGCCTGCTGATCGGCGGCGCCATGATGTTCACGTTCCTGCGCGCGCAGGGGCGGCGCCACCGGCCGCTCGCTGGTCGAGGAGGACCGCATCGAGATGGCGCGCGCGGTGCTGGCGAGGCGGCGCGAGCGCGGCGTCGAGCTGGTGCTGCCGGTGGACTGCATCGTGTCGACCGCCGCCGACGGTTCGGCGCCGGGCAGCGCGTGGCGACGTCGACCGGATCGGCGCCGACGAGATGGGCGTCGACATCGGCCCGGCGACCGTGCGAGCGTTCGCCGCGACGCTCGCGGACGCGACGCACCGTGCTGTGGAACGGCCCGATGGGGATCTTCGAGGTGCCGGCGTTCGCCGCCGGCACGCTGCGGCGTCGCGCGCAGGCGCTGGCCGAGGCCGCCGCGCGCGGTGCCACCACGGTGGTCGGCGGCGGCGACTCGGTGGCCGCGGTGCAGCAGTCCGGGCTGGCGCGAGCAGTTCACGCACCTGTCGACCGGCGGCGGCGCCTCGCTCGAATTCCTCGAGGGCAAGGTCCTGCCCGGCGTCGCCGCGCTCGACGACGCCGTCGCGCGATGAGTCCGCGCCTGGCCGCGCCGCCCGCGCCTGGTCGCGGGCAACTGGAAGATGAACCGCACGCGCGCGCCGAGGGCGCGGCACTGGCGCGCGAGCTGGTCGAGCTGCTGCGCGCCGCGCCCGGCGGCGAGCGTCGCGATCTGTCCGCCGTTCACCGCGCTCGAGTCCGTGGCGCGCGGTCGCTGCGCGGAACGAGCCGTCCATGCTCGGTGGCCAGAACCTGCACCCCGAGCCGCGGGCGCCTTCACCGGCGAGGTCTCGGGTGCCATGCTCGCCGCTCTGGGCTGCCGATTCGTGATCGTCGGTCACTCCGAGCGCCGGCACGGCATGGGGGAGGACGACGCGCATGGTGGCGCGCAAGCTGCGCGCGGCGCGGCGCGACGGGCTGACGCCGATCGTGTGCGTCGGCGAGACGCTCGAGGAGCGCGAAGCGGCGCGCACCGCCGAGGTGCTGGTGCGCCAGATCGCGCGCCGCCTATGACGGGCTCGATGCCGATGCCGCCGCGCGCGACGGTGATCGCCTACGAGCCGGTGTGGGCGATCGGCACCGGCCGGGTCGCGACGCCGGAGCAGGCACGCGAGGCGCACCGGGTGATCCGGGCGACGCTCGAGCGGGTGGTCGGCGCCGGCGCCGGGCGAGCGATCAGTGCATCCTCTACGGCGGCAGCGTCAACGCGGGCAACGCCGCGGCACTGTTCGCCGAGGCGGACGTCGACGGGGCGCTGGTCGGCGGCGCGTCGCTCGACGCCGCCGGCTTCTGGAAGATCGCGGTTGCGGCCGCGGTTTGACGGGCGAGCCGCCCGGTTGTTAACGTAGCCGGCCGCTTTGGGGAGGCGCGTGATGCGGTGCCACGCTCGCGCTCCCGGTGACCTCTCGCCCCACCTCTGAGGACGTCATGTACGGCTTTCTGTTGGCGCTCCACCTGCTCATCTGCCTGGTCTTGATCTGCGTGGTCCTGGTCCAGTCCGGCAAGGGCGGCGGGCTCGCGGGCGGAGCCTTCGGCGGTTCGGCTCAGACCGTGTTCGGTGGGCGCGGTGCGACCGACTTCTTCACGCGCGCGACGATGATTCTCGGCGTCGCGTTCTTCGTGACCTCGCTGACGCTCGCCCTGATGAGCTCGGGCCGCGGTCGATCCACCAGCCGCAGTCTCATTCAACAGGAAGCCCAGCGCGGCGCCACGACGGCGCCCGCGACCGGCGCTCCGGCGACTGGAACGCAGACCCCGGCGACGGGCGCTCCGGCTACTGGTGCCCCGGCGACGCCCTCGCCCGGCACGCCTCCGGCGACGCCTGCACCCTCGGGAGGCGGCACGACCCCCTGAGCCCTGAGCTGAAATCTTTGGTTGCCCGGGTGGTGGAATTGGTAGACACGTACGTTTGAGGGGCGTATGGGGAAACCCGTGCGAGTTCAAATCTCGCCCCGGGCACCAGAATCGAAAACGGCCACGCGAATCGCGTGGCCTTCTTGTTTCCGGCCGCCGACTGCCTAGCGGCTGTTGGGGTCTTCGGGCTCGAGCATCTCGCGCGCGTAGTTCTCGAGCGTTTCCGGATCGATGTAGCCGACCACCCGCCGAACCACCTTGCCGTCGCGACCGATGAAGAACGTGGTCGGAATCGCGCGGATCGGACCGTAGCGGTCGAGCACATGTTGATCGGCGAGCCCGATACGGAAACGGACGCCGAGGTAGTCGGCAAAACGGCGGACCCGATCGGGTCCGCCGTCATCCACCGAGAGGCCGAGCACCACCAGGCCCCGCTCGCGATAGCGCGCCTGGAGCGTGTCGAGATGGGGCATCGAAGCCCGACAGGGACGACACCAAGTGGCCCAGAAGTCGAGGACGATCGGCTGGCCCCGGTAGTCGCTCAGGCGCAGGGTCTTGCCGTCGAGGTCGCGAATCGCGAACGCCGGGGCCGCTTCGGGGGCGGAGCCGGCCTCAGCCGCGCCCGCCGCCAAAGCCAGTGCGACTACCAGCCACGGGAAAGCCCGGTGAGTTTTCGAGATGGGAAGGTGTCCGGTCATGGGGTGCGCAGGGGCATCTCGCGATGCTGCGATTTCAACTGTACCCGTTTGAGACGAAGCAACGCGAGTCCCGTTTCGTGGTCTTTGCACGAGCTTGACCGGAGTCTCCATCATTGACACCGGGCGGACCCCGAGGGCTCGAGACGTCATGCTTCGCCCCGGTCATCGGCGGTCCCGAGCCGCTTCTTGCTGAATAAAGGATGGGGAGTTTCTTGAGCCGCTGTTTCGCGCTGTGCTAGCGTCGGGACTCTCGGCGTCGACGTCCGAGCGACCGGTCCGCGTGCGCGCGGTCGGTGGCTGGGCGCGAACTCACAAGGAGCGTGAAGCCGATGTGGTTCGGGGCATTCATGATTCAAGCGGCCGGCGGCATTCGGGCCTCGGTCCCCGCCCTGATCGCCAGTTCTGGCGCATTCGGGAAGACGATTCTCCTGGTGTTGGTGGCCATGTCGGTCTACGCATGGGCCATCATCTGGAACCGCCTCCGCCTGTTTCGGTCGGGGGAGCGGGCCGACCGCCTGTTTCTCACCGCCTTCCGCGGACTCGGGCCCACCGCAGACTGTAAGCTCGTCTGCCAGCAGTTCCCGGCCAGCATCCTGGCGCGCGTGGCGCTCGCGGGCCAGCGCGCGATGGATCGGCAGGCCATGTCGGGGATCGCCCCGAAGGACCGGATCGAGCTGGCACGCCACGCCATGGAACGCACGGTCAACGAAGAGTCGGTGCGACTCGAACGCCACGTCGGGTTCCTCGGCACCACCGGCAGCGTGACGCCGTTCATCGGCCTGATGGGCACGGTCTGGGGTGTCATGAGCGCGTTCCTGAACATCGGCGCCCAGGGCTCGGCGTCACTGGTGGTGGTCGCCCCGGGCATCGCCGAGGCGTTGATCGCCACCGTCGCCGGCCTGGCCGCCGCGATCCCCGCGGTGATCGCCTACAACCACTTCGTCGGCCGCCTGCGCGGGGTCGAGCAGCGCGCCGCGCAGTTTGCCGGCGAGTTCCTCGATCGCCGCCTCGAGGCGCCCCCCGCGTGAGCCTGCATACCGGCGCACGACGAACCCCGATGGCGGAGATCAACGTCACGCCGCTGGTCGACGTCGTGCTCGTGCTGCTCGTCATCTTCATGGTCACCGCACCGCTCATGCAGGGCGGTCTCGAAATCGACCTCCCGAAAGTTTCGACACGCGGCCTGGACGTGCGCGAAGGCGTGGTGGTCAGCGTGCGCGGCGATCGCACGCTGGCGGTGGGCAACAAGGTGGTGCCGCTCGCCCAGCTGGAGGACGCCCTCCAGAAGGCGGGCGCCGCACGCCGGCCGGTGTACCTGCGGGCCGATCAGACGGTGCCCTACGGTCTGGTGGTCGAGATCATCTCGCGTATGCGTCGGGCCGGCGTCGGATCGCTCGGCTTGGTGACGCAGCCGCCCGCGTCCGAACGGCGGTGAGATGCGGAGCGAGATCGTGGCCTCGGCGCTGGCGCATGCCGCGTTGGTCGCCGCGATGTTCGTGATCCGCGTGGCGGCGCCGATCCTGGTGTCCGGGCCCGAAATCGTCCAGGTGTCGCTGGTCGAGCCCGGGCCGGTCTCGATGCCGGTCGCGCGCACGCCGCAGGTGATCCGGAGCCCCGACGTGGCACCGGAAGAAGACGACGGCGTGCGCATCGAGAAGCCGTTGTCCCGAAAGCCCGCCGAGCCGAAACCCGAACCCGAGCCGCCGCCGAAGGAAGCGCCCCAGGTCGCAGCCCCGGCGCTCGAAGCGGCAGCCATGGGGCCGGCCGGGCTTCAAGGCGACGTGTCGCTCGACGCCGCCGACTTCGAGTTCACCTACTACCTGGTGCTGGTGCGGAACCGGATCGCGCAGAACTGGCAGCCGCCCGCCGGGCTCGAAGCCACGCCCGGCGTCCGCGCCGTGGTCTACTTTCGCATCCAGCGCAACGGAACCCTGTCAGCGCCTCGGGTCGAGTCGGGGAGTCCGCTGGCCTATTTCGATCGGGCCGCCCTGCGCGCGGTGCTGCTCAGCGACCCGTTGCCGCCGCTGCCGCTCGGCTACCCCGGCAAGGAACTCGGCGTTCACTTCGGCTTCGAGTACACCGGCCCATGAGGCTACTCGTTCACCCGAACATGAGCGGTCTGCGGCTCCTGTCGTCTGCGCTGCTCCTCCTGACCGCCTCGCTGGCCGGGGCGCAAAGTGGGGACGTGCGCATCGACATCCAGACCGGCAGCGGCCGGCGGATTCCAGTTCTGTGCGAACCGATGAAGCCGGCCGGCGATCGCAATGCCGGCGAGACCAGCATTCAGGCCGACGAGGTCCTGGCCAGCGACCTCGAATACTCGGCGGTGTTCGACGTCACGCGGTCGTGGATCACCGGGACGCCGATGGGCGAGGTCCAGGCGGTGGTGTCGGGGACCTGGACGGTCCGCGGCAATCAAATCCGGCTGCTGGGGGAGATCCGCGACCTGCCGGCGCGCCGCGCGATCTTCTCGCGCGAGTATCGCGGCAGCCTGAGCGAACGACGAAAGATCGTGCATCAGTTCGCCGACGACGTCGTGCTCCAGTTCACCGGCACGCCGGGGGTGGCGACCACCCGGATCGCGTTCGCGATGATCGTCGACAAGGCCAAGGAGCTTCACGTCATGGACTGGGACGGCGCCGACCTCCAGCCCTTGACGCGCGATCGCTCGATCGCCATGTCGCCGGCGTGGTCCCCCGAGGGCTCGCTGATCCTGTTCACGTCCTATCGCGGGGGAACCGGCCCCCAGATCTGGGTGGTGCCGGCCACCGGCGGCAAAGCCTTCCTGGTCTCGGGTCGCAACGGAATCAACACGACCGCGAGCTACTCGCCGGATGGACGCGAGATCGTGTGCACCTTGAGCCACGAAGGCAATCCCGAGCTCTACGTGCTCGATGCCCGGGGCGGTTCGGCGCGCCGGTTGACCACGAATCGTGTGATCGACACCTCGCCGGTGTGGTCGCCGACCGGGCGCGAGATCGCCTTCACCTCGGACCGCAGCGGTGGCTCGCAGATTCACATCATGGACCGCGAAGGGGGCAACGTCCGACGCTTGACCTTCGAGGTCGAAAACACCGATTCTCCGGCTTGGTCTCCGCTGGGCGACCGGATCGCGTTCGTCGCGCGAACCGGTTCTGGCTTCGACATCTTCGTCTGTCGCGCCGATGGCCGCGACGTGCGACGCATCGTGTCCGGGGGGAGCAACGAGAATCCTAGGTGGTCGCCCGATGGCCGGCACCTGGTGTTCGCGTCGAACCGCGACGGGGAATTCGGGCTCTACGTCAGCGACCTGGACGATCGACCGCCGCGCCGACTGCCGACCGGAGGCCGTCCGGCGGTTTCTCCAGCATGGTCGCCGCGACCCGCCACCGGGGCGGAAGCGGCGCAAACCGGACGATGATTCGGACCCAAGACGGAGGAGAGACGACATGAAGGCGAACCGCAATCGTATTCTGATGGCCTGTGTGCTGGCGGCCGCCCTCGTGGCGGCTTCCGGTTGCGCGAAGAAGTCCACCGAAGCGCCCCCGGCGCCGCCGGCCCCGCCGCCGCAGACCGAGACCCCGCCGACGCCACCTGCCGAGACGCCGCCGACGCCTCCGGCGCCGACCCCGCCCGCAATCACCTCCAGCGATTTCCAGGCGGTCTTCTTCGACTTCGACTCCTATGCGCTGCGCGAGGACTCGCGACAGGCGCTCGATGGCAACGCCCGGACGCTGCGCGACAACGCCTCGGTCTCGATCACGATCGAGGGTCACTGCGACGAGCGCGGAACCGCGGAGTACAACCAGGCGCTCGGCGAGCGCCGGTCTCAGGCTGCGCGCGAATACCTGATCAACGCCGGCGTTCCCGCGGGGCGCATCCAGGTGATCTCGTACGGCAAGGAGCGCCCGTTCGACCCCGGGCACGACGAGGCGGCATGGGCGCAGAACCGGCGCGCGCACTTCGTCGTTCGTTGATGCGCGTGGCGGCAGCCGGGCAGCGTTCCGGAGCGGCTCGGAGCAGCGCCGGAGCGTTGGGTGGGTTCGCGGCGTCCAGTGCCGTCGCGCTGCTGGTCGGGACCGTGGGCTGTTACCCGCCCTCGGTCCTGACGCTGCGCGGCGGGCTCGACAGTATGCGCACGGTGGTCGACACGTTGGCCGCCCACGACGCCGAGCGCTACGTGGTGCTCCAACAGCTCCGCAAGGACATGGTCGAGCACAAGGACATCCTGCTCAGCACCCGGGCGACTTCGGGCAGCACCACCCAGGAGATGTTCGAGCAGATGGAGCGGCTGGAGGCCAAGCTGAACGAGGTCATGGGCCGTTTCCAGCAGATCGAGACGCGTCCGGGCGGGGCGGCCGGCAACGCGGCCCAGTTCTACGACCAGGGGATGCAGGACCTGACCCAGGGCCGGTATCCGCTCGGCCTCCAGAACTTCCGCGAGTACCTGGCGCTGGTTCCCGACGGAGATTTGTCCGACAACGCCCAGTATGGAGTCGGGGAGTGCTTCTTCGCCCAATCTCGATTCGACAGCGCTGCCGTCGAGTACGCGCGGGTCGAGCAGCGTCATCCCTCGGGAGACAAGGTTCCGGCCGCGCTCTACAAGCTCGCCCTCAGCCAGGAAAAGCTGGGTCAGGCGAACGACGCAAAGAAGACCTTCGAGCGGCTGGTCAAGGATTTTCCGCTCTCGGGTGAGGCCCAGCTGGCCCGTGAGCGTCTGGGCTCGACCCGGCGGCGCTGACCCTCACACCGCGATCTTTCTTGCGGTCGTGATCGCCGCGTGCGCCGGGCCGGCGCACGCGCAGCCGAAGGCCGAGGCTGACAGCCTCGACGGCCTGCCGATCCGGAGCCTGGTCATCGAGCCGCTCAACATCTTCGAGCCGGTTCCCGAGGGGGGCCTCTCGGGTTTCTACAGCATCGCCAACCGCCTTCACTTCAAGACGAGAGTGCACACCATTCGCGAACAGCTCCTGTTCCGCGAGGGCGACGCGTGGAACACCGAACGGGGCCGTGAACAGGCGCGCAATCTGCGAGCGCTGCGCTTCCTGGACCCGCTCGACGTCTCGGCTCATCGTGCCGGCGACTCGGTGGACGTCCGCGTGGTCACCCGCGACCTGTGGACGACCTCGCCCGAATTCAACTTCGAGACCTCCGGCGGCAAGCGCTATGGCTCGATCGCGTTCAGCGAGAAGAACCTGCTGGGCTTCGGGAAGTTCGTCACGGTCGCCTGGCGTCACGATCCGGTCGGAGTCAGTCGGTCGGTCTTCTACTCCGACCCCGGGGTGCTTGGCTCGCGGGTCCGCCTCCAGCTCCAGGCCGGCACCGGCCGGGGCGGTGCTTCGAGCGCGTTCTGGCTCGGCGTGCCGTACTACGCGCTCGCTACGCCGCGCTCGTACGGCGCCGCGTGGCGGAGAATCACCTCGGACGTCGTGCTCTACGAGCGCGGCGCGGAAGTCGCCCGCATCAATCAAAAGCTCGAGGAAGCCGAGTTGTGGTGGGGGACGGGGGGCTGGCGCGATTCCGTGATCCGCCGGATCCGGCTCGGACTGTTCTTCCAGGACAAGCGGCTGGGCCCGACCGTGGCGTTCGCGCCGCTGCCTCCTGAATTCGAAGGCGGTGAAGAGAGTCGCCGAGTGCGACGCGGCTCGGCGGCGCTGCGCGTCTGGCGGCCGAATTACATCGAACCCCGCAACGTGGATCAGATCGCGGTGATCGAGGACGTCGACCTGGGCACGTCGCTGGAACTCGAAGGCGGCTACGCGCCCGGTTGGTTCGGCGGCGAGGAGGAGGGCTGGGCCGCGATCCGGCTCGACCGCGGCCAGCGCCTGCCGCGCGGCTATGCCACGGCGCGAGGCCGGGTCACGAGCCGCCTGCGCACCAGTCCGGTCGAGACCCAGCTCGAAGCCGAGGCGCGTTGGGTCAGCCAGGCCTTGCCCCGGCAGACGCTGGTGGTCGCGGCACTCGGAATCGCCGGCCTCAACATGGATCGCGACTACCAGATCGTGTGGGGCGGCTTGAACGGTCTGCGCGCCTATTCGGTGCAGGCGGTCACCGGCCGGCGCGGCTGGCGCCTGAACGCCGAGCACCGCCTGCTGCTGGGCGAGCGAATCGGCGGATACATGGGCCTCGGACTGGTGGCCTTTGCCGACGCGGCGCGCGCGTGGGGGGCCGGCTCCGGGGGTTCGGAGTGGTTCTTGAACGGCGGGACCGGCCTGCGTTTCAACGCGCCAGGCTGGACGATCGGCAACGTGTTGCGCGTCGACATCGCGTGGCCGATCGAGCCGTCGCGCGACGGCGTCCGCGAACCGGTCTTCTCGTTCGGATCGAGCCAGGCGTTCTGAGCTGCGGCCCGGTTTCGCCGGGGCGACGCGGATCTTGACGGACCACGCGCGCACTGCGTAGCGTGCCTCGAAATGCCCCTGATCCACCACACGCTCCACCTCGGCCCGCTCGACAACAACACGTACCTGATCACCTGCGAGCGCACCCGCGCGACCGCGATCGTCGACGTCGGGTTCGAGCCCGAGGCCGTGATCCGCGCCGTGCGCCAGGCGGGGCTCGAGGTGCGGCTCCTGCTCAACACGCACGCGCACTACGACCATGCGGCGGGAATGAAGCAGGTCCAGGACGACCTGGGCGGCGAGTACTGGCTGCACCCCGGCGACCGGCCGCTGCTCGATCGCCTGAGCGAGCAGGGCGCGATGTTCGGCTTTCCGCCGGCCGGGGCGCCGTCCCCGATCCACGACCTGGTGGACCGGCAACAGATCGCACTCGGCGATGAATCGCTCGAGGTTCTGCACACGCCCGGACACTCCCCCGGCGGCGTCTGTTTCCGCTGGAACGGCGAGCTGTGGGCCGGCGACACGCTGTTCGCCGGTTCGATCGGCCGCACCGACCTGCCGGGGGGCTCGTTCGAGGCGCTCGAGCATTCGATTCGCACCCGGCTCTTCCCGCTCGGTGATTCGGTTCGGGTGCATACCGGCCACGGTCCGGCGACCACGATCGGGCGCGAGCGGCTGCACAATCCCTTCGTGGGCGAGTCGGCGCGCTTCGCATGAGCGAAAACACCACGAACTGGTCGGCGCGATTGCGCTTCGATCCGACGGCGTTCGTCGCCCCCGGTGCGGTGGTGGTCGGCGACGTGACGCTCGGGCGCGGGGCCAGCGTCTGGTTCAACTCGGTCATTCGCGGCGACAGTGCACCGGTGCGGATCGGGGAGAACACGAACATCCAGGACCTGTCGGTGGTGCACGAGGACGCCGGGCTGCCGGCCGACCTGGGCGCGCGGGTCACCGTCGGACATCGCGCCCTGGTGCACGGTTGCGTGATCGAGGACGACTGCCTGATCGGCATGGGCGCGGTGGTCCTGTCCGGAGCGCGCATCGGTCGCGGCTCGCTGGTCGGGGCGGCCGCACTGGTCACCGAAGGGTTCCAGGCGCCCCCGGACTCGCTCGTGATCGGATCACCGGCGCGCGTCGTCGGGTCGGTGCGCGAGCACCATCGCGCCGCGATCGCCGAGGGTGCACGCCACTACGCCGAGCTGGCGCAGAGCTACCTCAGGCGCGGATTCTCCCGGCCGCATCCGTTCGTCGGGGACGATCGCGGACACGCCTTCGCCGCATCACCGCCGATGACCCACAGCGAATGGCGGGTGCGGATCCAGGCTCTCGCGGATGCGCCCATCGTGGCTGCCGCCCGAATTCGCGACGTGACGCCGGACGCATTGCGGCGTCGACCGGAACCGACGCGCTGGTCGGCGCTCGAAATCCTCGCCCACCTGCGCGATGCCGACCGCGACGTCTACATACCGCGGGTCGAGCGCCTCGAGACCGAGCACGAGCCCGCCATCGCCGACGTCGATCTGACGCGCGACGAGCGCGTGTCCTCGTACGCGGCGCTCGAACCGGGAGCCGCACTCGAGGCGTGGACCGGGCTGCGTCGCCGGCTGGTGGCCAGGCTCGAGCCCGCAGGGCCTCGCGAATGGGATCGTCTCGCGTTCCACAGCCTCCGTGGGCCGCTGACACTCGCGAACATGGTGCGCGGCTGGAGCGAACACGATGCATCGCACCGGCGTCAGCTCGATCGGACGCTGGCGGACGTGGGGGCCGAGTGAGCGGAACGTGGGTGACGCGTCTGTTGGCGGCGGCCGAAGCCCGGAGCGCGCTCGACGCTTCGAGGATCGGAGTGATCGAGCCAACGGCCGATGAGCCGGAGGCCGAGCGAGTTCTCGAACGGATTCGCCGGACTGATTCACGCCCCGCTCGCTGGCTGGTCTTCGGGTGGATCGGCACCCATCCCGACGCCCGCTCTCCGGTGCTGCGCCGATCGTGGCGCATCGAAGAGGCCTGTCGGGCTTCCGGCTTTCCGACCCTGGTGTTGCGCTCGGCGCCCCTGGTCGGCGGGAGTTCTCCCTTGTGGCTGCGACTGGCGCGCGAGGGCCCCGGGCGACTCGGCAGCCGTCCACTTCAGCCGGTGCTCGAACGCGACTTCGTGACCCTGGTGCGTCGCGTGGCTGCGGGCGCAGGGCCGGACTCAGGATGGTACGAAATCGCCGGGCCGGAGATTCTGACGCTCGGCGAGCTCGCGGACCTGGCGCGATCGAATGTGCCGGCGGGGTCGGACCCAGGCCACTGGGAGCCCGAGCCGGCCGTGTTGCGCGAGCAACCCCTGGTCGAGCCCGAGATCTGGATGCGCGCATTCGACGTCGTCGCGTCCCGAGTGGCGCACGCGGTGGAGTCGGCCGCGTGACGACTCGACGTCGAATTCGCCGCGCGGCGCATGCCGGGCGAGCGCCGCGGCCGGCGGGTTGCGCGGTCATCACGTGCAGCGATACCCGCGGTCCGGGATCCGACCCGGGGGGCGACCTGCTGGTGCGGCTGTTGACCCGAGGCGGCCACTCGGTCCGCCGGCGCGCGTGGTCGCACGACCGGGTGCCCGGAATCCGCGCGGCGCTGCGCGCGGCGCTGCGCGATCCCGCCATCGACCTCGTGGTGCTGACCGGCGGCACCGGGCTTGCGCCGCGCGATGTGTCTCCCGAGGCGGTCCGTCCGGTGCTCGAGCGCGAGCTGCCGGGATTCGGAGAACGATTCCGGGCGCGCTCGGTGCAACAGATCGGCGAGGCCGCGTGGCTGTCGCGGGCGCTGGCCGGAGTCGCGCACGGGCGTCTGGTGGTTCTGCTTCCCGGCGCGCCGGATGCGATCGCGCTGGGCATTCGCACGTTGCTGCTTCCGGAGCTCGGTCACGCGCTGAGACTGCTGGGGCGTTTCTCAACCTGATTCGGGAGAACTCATGTCGATCAAAGCCGACCGCTGGATTCGCAAGATGTGTATCGAGCACCGCATGATCGAACCGTTCGTCGAGAAGCAGGTCCGCGAGGGGGTCATTTCCTACGGGGTCTCGTCGTACGGCTACGACATCCGCATCGCGGACGAATTCAAGATCTTCACCAACGTCAACTCGACCATCGTCGATCCCAAGGGGATGGATCCGGGATCGATGGTCGACTTCAAAGGACCGGTGGCGATCATCCCGCCGAACTCGTTCGCCCTCGGGCGCACGGTCGAGTACTTCCGGGTGCCACGAAACGTTTTGTGCGCGTGCGTCGGGAAGTCGACCTATGCGCGCTGCGGGATCATCACCAACGTCACCCCGTTCGAGCCCGAATGGGAAGGCTACGTCACGCTGGAGATCAGCAACACCACGCCGCTGCCAGCCAAGGTCTATGCCAATGAGGGCATCGCCCAGGTGTTGTTCTTCGAAAGCGACGAACCTTGCGAGGTCTCGTACCGCGACAAGGCCGGCAAGTACCAGGCCCAGCAGGGCATCACCCTGCCGCGTCTCTGACCGTCGGAGGAGGGGCAGCCTCGGACCCGGCGCGCAGGGATTCGATCTGGGTAGCCAGTCGAGCTGCGAGCAGATTCCATGACCACGGGGCCGCGGCCTTGGGGCCCGCGCGACTCAAGCGTTCGCGCAGGTCGCGGTCGCGAATCAGCCGGGCGATCGCGCGTCGCAGGAACCAGGGGTGGCGCCAGGAGAGGAGTGCGGTTTCGCCGTGGCGCGCGAAGTCGGTGGTGCCGCTGCGCGTGCACACCACGGCAGCGCCACAGGCCATGGCCTCGAGCGCGGTGTTGCACCAGCCGGCCTTGCGCTCGGCGGCGACGAAGATGTGCGACGTCTGATAGAGCGCGAGCAACTCGTCCTGGCTCGGATCGATGACCCAGCGGGTGCGCCGGGGGACCTGAGCCCCCGATCGCGGATCCTCGGGCCTGAGCGGGTCCAGGCTGTCGAACAGGACGGTTTCGAACGCGAACCGGTGTTCGAGAGAGCGGAGCGCGGCCAGCACCAGGTCGGTGCCCTTCTTGGGGCGGGATCTGCGCCCGTTGACCAGCACCCGAAACAGCGCCTCGGGCCGCGCGCCGACCGGCGGACGAAAGCGCGCGGTGTCGATCCCCCCGATGCCGTCGAGCACCGGACGGCGAGCGCGGCGTGCGATCTGCTGGCGCAGCACGCTCGAGTTGGCGGCCAGATGAACGCCCGGGTCGGCCAGGGCGCCCGGCAGCCCGGGGTCTCGCTCCAGGACACAATAGTAGATGTGGATCGAAGCCGGATGCTTCCGGAACGCCGAGAACGTGTGCGGGTCGCCGCAGAACGCGGCGTCAGCCGAGACGCGCTGGGCCGACGACAGAGGCGCGGTCGCGCCCTGGAACCTCAGCCACGCCGGGGGCGAGCCCTGGGGATGGAACAACGTGACCTCGTGTCCCTGGGCGATCCAGGCATTGCCCAGCTCGAGGTAGCGCCGCACGCCGCCAAAGACGCCGAGGTGCGGCAGGAACGCGCTGATCCGCATGGGTCGCGAACCCTAGCAGATGTTCGCCCACCCGGGCGACGCGCAATCGTTTCACATCGCGTCGCCGCGTTGTTTCGTGTTGAACCGATCGTGGTTCGAGGTGAAACGGCCGTCACGAGTCGCGCGCTAAGCGGAACGGTCCGGCGGGCGTCAACCTCAACATTCATGGCGCTTTGGCGCTCCGTTTGCCGTGGCACGCCGGGTGCAGTGTCTCATCCCGCAGACGAGAGGCCGCGCATGCACACGATCAAGTCCGAGGAGGTAGGATGATGTCGCTCATTCGCTGGAGTCCGCAGCGGGAAATCGCCGGCGTTCAGGACCCGATGGATCGCCTGTTCGACCAGTTCTTCGATCGCATTCCGTACCGGACCGACCTGGCGACGTTCGCGCCGCCGGTCGACGTCGAGGAGAACGCTGAGGAATTCGTAGTTCGTGCCGACCTGCCGGGGCTCGACCCGAAGGACGTCAAGGTCACCGTGATCGCGGACCGGCTCACGATTCGCGGCGAGCGCCAGAAGTCGACGGCCAAGCAGGAGGGTGGCTTCCGCCGAACCGAGCGAGTGTATGGAGCGTTCGAGCGCGCATTCGTGCTCGGCACGCCGGTGCGCGCGGATCAGGTGCAGGCCAGCTATCGTGATGGGGTGCTCGAGGTCCGCGTGCCCAAGGCCGAGGAGGCCCGGCGTCGCGAGATCGAAGTCAAAGTCGCGTAGTTCGTAACGAATCCACGACGGCCCCGGCGGACGGCATCGGCCGCCGCCGGGCGGTCGTCTTCGAAGGGGTGTTTTCATGGGCAAGGTCATCGGCATCGATCTGGGGACCACGAATTCGTGCGTGGCGGTGATGGAGGGCGGCGAGCCCAAGGTCATCGCGAACGCCGAGGGTTCGCGCACCACACCGTCGGTCGTGGCGTTCTCGAAGAGCGGAGAACGATTGGTGGGCCAGGTGGCGCGTCGCCAGGCCGTGACCAATCCCAAGAACACCATCTATTCGATCAAGCGGTTCATGGGTCGCAAGTTCTCGGAGGTCGAGTCCGAGGCGAAGTTGGTTCCCTACGACGTGATCTCCGGGCCCAGCCAGGACGCGCGGGTTCGCGCGGGCGGCAAGGAGTACTCGCCTCCCGAGATCTCCGCGATGATCCTGCAGAAGATGAAGCAGACCGCGGAGGACTATCTCGGCGAGAAGGTCACCGACGCGGTGATCACCGTTCCGGCCTACTTCAACGACAGCCAGCGGCAGGCGACCAAGGACGCCGGCCGCGTCGCCGGCCTCGACGTCAAGCGCATCATCAACGAGCCGACGGCGGCGGCGTTGGCCTACGGGCTCGACAAGAAGAAGGAAGAGAAGATCGCGGTGTTCGACCTGGGTGGTGGCACCTTCGACATTTCCATCCTGGAGATCGAGGGACGGCGTGTTCGAGGTTCGTTCGACCAACGGCGATACCCACCTGGGCGGCGACGACTTCGACCAACGCGTGATCAACGAGCTGGCGGCCCAGTTCAAGGCCCAGGAGGGGATCGACCTGACCCGCGACCCGATGGCGCTCCAGCGGCTCAAGGAAGCGGCGGAGAAGGCCAAGTGCGAGCTGTCGACCGTGGTCGAGACCGAGGTCAACCTGCCGTTCATCACCGCCGACCAGAACGGTCCCAAGCACCTGAATCTCAAGCTGACGCGGTCCAAGCTCGAACAGATCTGCGAGGACTTGATCGAGCGTTGCCGCGGACCGGTGCTCAAGGCGCTCGATGACGCCGGCCTCGGCCCCGCGCAGATCGATGAAGTCGTGTTGGTCGGCGGCGCCACGCGCATGCCCAAGGTCCAGGAAGTGGTCCAGTCGATCTTCGGCAAGGAACCGCACCGCGGAGTCAATCCCGACGAAGTCGTTGCAATCGGCGCCGCGATCCAGGGCGGCGTGCTCGCGGGCGACGTCAAGGATGTGGTCCTGCTCGACGTCACGCCGCTGTCGCTCGGGATCGAGACGCTGGGCGGGGTCATGACCACCCTGATCCCACGCAACACGACCGTGCCGACCCGGAAGAGCGAGGTGTTTTCCACCGCATCGGACCATCAGCCGAGCGTCGAGGTTCACGTGTTGCAGGGCGAGCGGCCGATGGCCGGCGACAACAAGACGATCGGGCGCTTCCACCTCGATGGGATTCCGCCGGCGCCGCGCGGGATGCCCCAGATCGAAGTCGCCTTCGACATCGACGCCAACGGCATCCTGCACGTCTCGGCCAAGGATCGAGGCACCGGCAAGGAGCAGAGCATCCGGATCGAGGCTTCGAGCGGGATCAACGAAACCGAGATCCAGCGGATGGTGAAGGACTCGGAGGAGCATGCCCAGGAGGACCGCAGGCGCAAGGAGACGGTCGAGACCCGCAACCGGGCCGATGGCCTGGCTTATGAAGTCGAGAAGCAGCTGAAGGAGCATGCCGACAAGATCGACGCCGGGCAGCGCGAGCGGATCGAAGCTGCGGTCCGCGAGGTCCGCGAGGCCCTCAAGGGTGAGGACGCGGCGGCGATCAAGTCGGCGACCGATCGACTGCAGCAGCTGTGGCACGAGGCTGCGGCGGCGCTCTATCAGAACGCACAGGGCGGACCGGCCGGCGGTGCTGCTCCGCCTACCGGCGAGAGCCCGGGTGGGGAGAAGAAGCGCGGCGACGGCGCGGTGGATGCCGACTTCGAGGTCGTGAACTAGGGCCGTTGACGACAGGGCGGGCGCAGGGGACGACCGACGGCACGCTGTGCTCCGCATCCTGCTCCGCTTCGCTAAGGCCTCGGCGCGCTCCGCCATCCCTGGCTGCGCGCGCCTCCGACTTGCCGTCGGTCATCCCCTGCGCCCGCCCTGCCCACGGCGCTGTTGTCACCGACCGGGGGCTCGGCCGTATGGTGTCGGGATGTTACCCGGCCCAGGCCTCGCCGTAGCCTCGCCCGCGACCGGATTTTTCGCGATCGCGGTGCTCGCGTGCTACGCGCTCGCGCAGATCCTGCTCCTCATTTATTCCTCACACCGCTACCTGACGCTGTGGCGTTGGGCGCGCGGCCGCGGTCAGCGCCCACCCGCCTCCACCGCCACGAACCTCGACGCCGAGCCCTGGCCGGTGGTCACCGTCCAACTTCCGCTCTACAACGAGCCGGCGGTCGCGCGGCGGTTGATCGACGCGGTGGCAGCACTCGACTATCCGCGGGACCGGCTCGAGATCCAGGTGCTCGACGATTCGACCGACCTGACCTCGGAACGGGTCGACGAGGCCGTGGCCCACCATCGGCAGCGGGGCCTCGACATCGTGATCCTGCGCCGGCGCGAGCGAGCCGGTTTCAAGGCCGGAGCACTGGCTGCCGGTCTCCTGGAGGCTCGGGGCAGCCTGACCGCGGTATTCGATGCCGACTTCGTCCCGCCCCGTGAATTCCTGCGCCGGCTGGTGCCGTCCCTTGCGGATCCGTCGATCGGAATGGTGCAGGCGCGCTGGGGACACCTGAACCGCTCGCGCTCGTCACTCACCGAAGCTCAGGCGGTGATGCTCGACGCCCACTTCCTGCTGGAGCACGAGGCGCGCGCACGCTCCGGCCTGTTCTTCAACTTCAACGGCACCGCGGGCATCTGGCGGCGAAGCTGCATCGAGGATTCCGGCGGCTGGTCGGCCGAGACGCTGACCGAGGATCTCGATCTGAGCTACCGGGCGCAGATCCGCGGCTGGCGCTTCGCGTACATCGGCGATGTCGAGTGCCGGGCGGAGCTGCCGGGGGACATGGAAGCCCTGAAGGTGCAGCAGCGTCGCTGGACGCAGGGTTCGATCCAGACCGCGCTCAAGATCCTGCCGAGCCTGTGGCGCAGCGGATGGCCCCTGCGCGCCAAGATCGAGTCGGTGTTCCACCTGACCAGCAACCTGAGTTATCCGCTGCTGCTGGTCCTGGTGGCGCTGATGCTGCCTCTGATGAACGCGATAGCGCCCCGCGCATCCGTGCTTGGAGCCTGGCTCCACGCCGGCATCCTGGCGTTCGGGGTCCTGCCGGTCCTGCTGTTCCTCGCCGCCGGCCAGGTCGCGGCCGGCTTCCGGCGTCCCGGCGCCATCGCGCGCGGCGTGGCCGCAGCCCTGATTCTCGGCGTCGGTCTGTCGGCGAACAACGCACGCGCGGTGCTGCGCGCGTTCAGTCGCGGCAGGTCCGGGTTCGAGCGGACGCCCAAGACCGGGGACGTCCTGGTGGGGCCGGCCCCGAGCCCGGAGCGAATCGCGTCGCGACGTGCAGGGTGGGCCGAGTGGTTGATGGCGGGCTACGCGTTGGCCCTTGCGGTTCAGGCCTTGCGATCGGGACACGACCGCGCGCTGCCGTTCCTGGCGCTGCTGATGGCGGGCTTCGGAGCGGTGGGCTGGGCGTCGCGTGTCGCGCGCGGCCCGCGCCCGACCTAGAGCCGGGTGATCTTGGTCGAGAGCCGACCGGCCATCGCGTTCCGGGTGTCGACGATCGCGCGCGAGGAACGGGCGATGGTTCCGTAGGGAAACGACCGGTGGGCGGTCGCGATGACCACGCAGTCGTAGCGCCGCAGGCTCGCGGGGCTCAGCGGCACGCTCTTCAATCGGGCGCCGGCGAACTCGAGGGTTGGCACGTAGGGATCGCTGTAATCGATCCTGGCACCCCGTTCGCGCAGCGTTTCCATGATGTCGAGGGACGGGCTCTCGCGGGTGTCGTCGATGTCGGCCTTGTAGGCGACGCCGAGCACCAGAACCCGCGAGCCGCGCACCGCGCGCCCACGGTGGTTCAGGGCCTCAGCCACCAGATTGACCACGTACTCCGGCATCTGGCCGTTGATGTAGCCCGCCAGCTCGATGAAGCGCGCCTCGAAGCCAGAGGCGCGCGCCTTCCACGACAGGTAGAACGGATCGATCGGAATGCAGTGGCCGCCGAGTCCGGGCCCGGGATAGAACGGCATGAAGCCGAACGGCTTGGTGCCGGCCGCGCGGATGACCTCCCACACGTCGATCCCCAGGCGTTTGCACATCAGCGCCAGCTCGTTCACCAGCGCGATGTTGACGCTGCGGAACGTGTTCTCGAGCAATTTGACCATCTCGGCCACCTGGGTCGAGGACACCGGGACCACGGTTTCGAGCCGCTGCCGGTAGAGCCGAACCGCGACCCGGGTGCACTCGGCGGTCACCCCGCCCACCACCTTGGGGATGTTCCGGGTGTTGAACTGGGGGTTGCCGGGATCGACGCGCTCGGGCGAGAAGGCGAGGAAGAAGTCCTTACCAACCTTGAGGCCGCCCTTGCTGAACAGGGGCAGCAGCAGCTCGTCGGTCGTTCCCGGGTAGGTCGTGCTCTCGAGGATCACCAGGATCCCGGGATGGAAGTGGCGGGAGACCTGCCCTGCCGCCGAGACGATGTAGGACACGTCGGGGTCGCGCTGCTTGGACAGCGGGGTCGGCACGCAGATGTTGACCGTGTCCAGCCGCCGGATGACCCCGAAATCGGTGGTCGCGGTCAGGAGCCCGGCCTTGACCAGCTTCCGAACCTGGGCGGTGGGCACGTCCTGGATGTAGGAGCGCCCCTTTTGCAGCTCGCGGACCCGATGCTCATCGATGTCGATGCCGGTGACGTGGAATCCGGCCTGGGCCATCTCAACAGCCAGCGGCAACCCAACATAGCCGAGTCCAATGACGCCGAGCCTTGCGCTTCGGCGATCAATCCGACCGATCAGGCGATCACTATGGGAAACACGAGGGGCAGTACGTCGCGTTCGGGGCATTGGGACCGGACACGCTAGCAAAGCGCGCGCGCGCGGGTCAAAGGACATTCGGAACCGACCGACGTGCGTGTCCCTGCGCCGGAAAAGCAGTCGTGAGAGGATCGGGCGCGAGTCGGATGGGGCGAAGTTTGTGCCCCGAAGGTGAAGTTTTGACTTGACCCGGTTCGGGGAAAGGGAAAAACATGGCGCGTGGAGCGAGGTTTCCTGTCCGGCTAGCCGACTTCGTCCAGTACTTTGGTTACGCGAAGCGGGACGTGCCGTCGCGCAGGGTACCGGGAGCCGACGACCAACGACGGAGAACCTCCTCCACCCTTTGTGTCCATCCGGGCCGCCGCTCGCCCGCCCGCGCACGAACCGGTGCGCGATCGTGATCGACGTCGTTCGAATCGCGCGCTATCGCCTCCCGGACGGTACGATCGCCTACGGCAGAGTCGAAGGGGATGAACTGCTCCGGCTCGCGGGGCCGCCCTGGCAGTCGCTCGAGCCGAGTGGTCGGCGCGATGCAATTGCGAACGCAACCTTGTTGGCACCGGTCCAGCCGACCAAGATCGTCTGCGTCGGACTCAACTACCAGGCGCACGCTGCCGAAAGTGTGACACGGGTCGCTGGCGCGGAAACGCCTACCGAACCACTCCTGTTTCTCAAGCCGCCCAGCGCCGTCCTCGCGCACGGCGAGGCGATCCGCTACCCCGAGGGCGTGACCCGGCTCGATCCCGAAGGCGAATTGGCGGTGGTCATCGGACGCCGGGCCTGCCGCGTCGACGAGCGCGACGCCATGCAGCACGTCGCCGGACTCACCTGCTTCAACGACGTCAGCGCACGCAACTATCAGCGCTCGGACAACCAGTGGGCGCGAGCCAAGGGCTTCGACACCTTCGCGCCGATCGGTCCCTGGATCGCCGTCGGGCTCGACCCCGCTTCGCTGACCGTCCGGTGCCGGGTGAACGGCGCGTTGCGCCAGGAAGGGAACACTCGGGATCTCCTGTTTCCGGTGCCGTTCCTGATCCGACACATCTCGCGAATCATGACGCTCGAACCGGGAGACGTGATCGCGACCGGCACCCCGGCCGGGGTCGCTCCGGTCGAGGTCGGCGACCGCATCGAAGTCGAGGTCGAGGGCGTCGGCGTGCTCGAGAACGTCGTCGCGGACGGTCGTTGACCGCCGACCTCCTGATTACCGGAGCGCGGTTGTGGTCGGGACGCCGAAGGTCCGGCGCCGATGCGGTGGCGATTCGCGGCGAGCGCATCGCCGGGATCGGCTCGGCCCACGAACTGGCCGCGCTGCGCGGCCGCGCGACCCGCGTGATCGACGCCGGCGGCGCGACGGTGACCCCCGGGCTGTGCGACGCCCACATCCACCTTCTCGACTGGGCGCGTGCGCGCACCGAGCTCGAGGTGTCACCCGCGGATTCGGTGGCGGCCATTGTCGCGAAGGTGGTGCGCGCGGCGTCGTCGCGGCCCGGACGTGATCCGATCGTCGGTCGCGGTTGGGACGCCAACTCCTGGTCGGGGGCACCGGAGCGGGCATCACTCGACGCGGGGGTTGCGGATCGGCCCGTGCTGCTCTACAGCCGCGACTTCCACAACCTCTGGGTCAACGGGGCAGCACTCGCGGCGGCGGGGATCGGTCCGGACACACCGGATCCGGAGGGGGGCACCGTCGTGCGCGACGCGGCCGGGCAGCCGACCGGCCTGCTGCGCGAGCACGCCATGCGGTTGGTGGCCGGCCTGGTGGCGCCCGATGAACGCGCGGATCTCGAGCGGTTGCGCGATACGTGCCGGGCGCTCCACGCCTTCGGCGTTACCGCGGTGCACGACTTCGAGGGCGCGGCCGCGCACCGTTTGCTGCGCCGACTCGCCGGGACCGAAGCGGGTGTCCGTACACTCATGCACCTGCCGCACGCCCAGCTCGATCACGCCATCGGTCTCGGGCTCGCGAGCGGGCTGGGTACGCCATGGTTCCGGATCGGCGCGGTCAAGCTGTTCGCCGATGGCACGCTCGGGTCGCGCACGGCGGCGATGCTCGAACCCTACGAGGGCACGACGGGCCGCGGCGAGGAGCTGTTGAGTCCGGCGCGCCTGCGCGACGAAGTCGGCCGCGCGGTCACCGCCGGCTGGTCGGTCGCGATCCACGCGATCGGCGACCGAGCGGTGCGGAATGCCCTGGACGCATTCGAGGCGGTGGCGCCGAAACTCGCGACCCTGGCGCTGCCGCCGCGCATCGAGCACGCGCAGCTGGTGGACCCCGCGGACCTGCCGCGCTTCGCCCGGCTCGGCGTCGCGGCCAGTATGCAGCCGACGCACTGCGTGTCGGATATTCCGTTGGCCGAACGCGGGTGGGGGGCGCGTTGCGACCACGCCTATCCGTGGCAGGCTTTGTTGAGTTCGGGTGCGACACTGGCGTTCGGTTCGGACGCGCCGGTCGAGCCGCCCGATCCTTCGCTGGGCCTGTTCGCCGCGGTCGCGCGCCGGCGACCGGGAGGACCCCCGTGGGTGCCCGCCCAGCGCATCGACCTCGACGCCGCGCTGCACGCCTACACCGAAGGTGCCGCGCGGATCTCGGGAGCCTGGCCCGATCTCGGAGCCCTCACGCCCGGAGCCTTCGCGGATCTCGTCGTCTGGGACACCGATCTGCACGCGGCGAGCGAGGACGATCTGGCTCGCGCACGCCCCGTGGCGACGGTGCTTGCGGGATCCGTCGTCTACGCCCATGCTGCCGGCGGGGACGTACCCGCGAACGCCGGTGCGGCCGCAGACCCGGAACCGAGATCGCATCACGCATGAATTCGAACGACTATCGTGAGGCCCCGGACGAGGAGCTGGTGCGCTCGGCCCAGGGCGGCGACACCCGGGCCTTCGACGAGCTGGTCCGTCGCTATCAGGAAAAGGTCTATCGGCTGTCCTACAAGATTCTGCGCAACGAGGACGATGCCGCCGAAGCGCTGCAGGACGCGTTCCTCTCCGCGTATCGCGGACTCGCGAACTTCAAGGCCGAGTCCACGTTCTCGACCTGGCTCTACCGGGTCGCGACCAACGCCAGCCTGATGAAATACCGCAAGCGACGCGAGGGACACGTCTCGCTCGAGCAGTCGCAGAGCCCGAATCGCGAATCGGAGCCCCTGCAGATTCCCGACTGGACCCAGCAGCCGGTTCAGGATCTGCTCGATTCGGAGACCCGTCAGGTCATGGAGGAAGGGATCGCGCGCCTGCCGGAGGAGTTGCGCACGGTGTTCGTCCTGCGCGACCTCGAGGAGAAGACCAATGCCGAGGTGGCCGAGATCCTCGAGCTGACGGTGGCGGCGGTGAAGTCCCGGCTCCATCGGGCGCGCATCGCGCTGCGCGACCGGTTGAACCGCTACCTGGCGGATCGCATGAGTCGCAAGGATCGTCCGGTCAGGAGCGCGCCGCCCCGATGAGCACCAGAGCCGCGAGGGCGACGCGGTAGGCGAAGAACGCGCCGAAGCCGGCGCGCCCCAGCCAGAAGAGGAGGCCACGGATGGCGAGAATCCCGACCACGGCGGATACCGCCACGCCCACGATGAGGACTTCGGTCGACGCGCTGTCGCGGAAGTGCTCGAGCTCGAGCAGACCGGCCCCGAAGGTGATCGGGGTGGCCAGCAGAAACGAAAAGCGCGCGGCCGCGACGCGCGGCAGGCCGGCGGCGCGCCCCGCGGTGATGGTGATCCCCGAGCGCGACACGCCCGGCACCAGCGCCACCGCCTGCGCACAGCCCATCAGCATCGCAGTACCCCATCCCGCGCCGGTCGCCGAGTCGCGGCTCGGCGCCACGCGGTCGACCCACCAGAGCAGGAACCCGAACACCGCGAGCATCACCGCCTGGAGCGGGACCCAGCGCAACTGGGTCTCGATCACGTCCCGAAACAGCAGGCCGGCGACCGCCGCAGGCACGCTCGCGGCCGCGAGCATGAGCCAGGTGCGAAACGCCGCCGAGCGGGTCGCGGGTTCGGGCGCGAACAGATCGCTCACCAGCCGCCACCAGTCGCGCCAGAACGCGAACAGCAACGCGATCAGGGTGCCCCAGTGAAGCGCGACGTCGAATGCGACCCCCGGGTAGGGCCAGCCGAGCAGCGTCGGCACCAGGAACAGGTGCGCGCTGCTCGAGATCGGAAGGAACTCGGTCAGGCCCTGAATGATGCCCAGCACCACCGCCTGTCCGATCGACATGGCGGCGCACGCTAGCATGGGGCCGGAAACGCCGCCAACCGAAACGCGGATCACCGCGAGCCCGGCCGGCGAAGAGCGGCGCGTCGCGCGCGCGGCCGGCATGGTCGGCGGCGCCACCATGGTTTCGCGCGTGCTCGGGCTGGTGCGCGAGCAGGTCATGGCGGCCTGGTTCGGCGCCGGGCTCGCGACCGACGCGTTCAACGTCGCGTTCCGCATTCCGAACCTGCTGCGCGATCTGTTCGCCGAGGGCGCGATGTCCTCGGCCTTCGTCCCCCGGTTCATGGAGGTTCAGGAGCGCCGCGGCCCCGAGGCGGCGCTGGAGTTCGGCCGCCGGCTGCTGGGAGCGCTGATTCTGCTGCTCGCCGTACTGTGCATCGCCGGTGGTCTCGCGGCCCCGTGGCTGGTCGCCGTATTCGCCCCAGGCTTCGCCTCGATTCCCGGCAAGCTGGAGCTGACGGTGGCCCTGACGCGGATCATGCTGCCGTTCCTGCCGCTGATCGCGGCGGCCGCGGTGAGCATGGCCATGCTCAACGCGCGCGGGCGATTCCTGATCCCGGCCCTGGCTCCGGCTCTGCAGAACGCGCTCATGGTCGGCGCCGGGCTCGCCCTGATCCCGGTATGCGTCGCGGCCGGCTGGCCGGCGATCACCGCGATGGCGATCGGTGTCGTGATCGGCGGGCTCGGCCAGCTGATCTGGCAGCTGGCGCCGTTGTTCTCGCTCGGATTCCGCCTGCGCTGGGAGCGTCCGACCTTCGATCCCGACGTGCGCCGGGTCGCAACCACCATGGTGCCCGCGACCCTCGGACTGGCCGCGACCCAGGTCAATCTGTTCGTCAGCACCGTGCTCGCGAGCCTGCTGCCGCAGGGGAGCGTGTCGTGGCTCTGGTACGCGTTCCGGCTCATGCAGCTGCCGATCGGCGTGTTCGGCGTGGCACTCGGCACGGTCAGCCTGCCGTCGTTGTCGCGCGCCGCGGTCGCCGGGGACATGGTGGCGCTCAAGGCCACGCTGTCGGCGACTCTGCGGCTGGTCCTGCTGCTGACGCTGCCGGCGGCGGTGTTGCTCGCGGTGGCCGCGCGCGCGGTGATCGCGCTCTTGTACCAGCATGGGCGATTCGGCCCGGCGGATACCGGTGCGACCGCCGCGGCCTTGATCATGTATTGCGTCGGCCTGCCGGCGTTCGCCGCGGTCGGCGTGCTGACCCGAACGTTCTACGCGCTCGGCGACACGCGAACTCCGGTGCGCGCCAGCTTCGTCGCGGTCGTCGCCAATCTCGCGCTCAACCTGGTACTCATGGGTCCGCTCGCGCATCTGGGCCTGGCGCTCGCCACGTCGGTGACTTCGATCGTGAACCTCGCCCAGCTCGCCTTCGGCCTGCGGCGCAAGCTCGGGGACCTGGACGGGCGGCGCGTCCTGGCGACGCTCGCGCGGGTGAGTGCGGCGAGCCTGGCCGGGGGTGCTGCCGCCGCGGTGGCACTGCTGCCCTGGATTGGAATGGCCGGCCTGAGCGGCCGGGTGCTCTCGGTGGCTTCGGCGGGGGTGGCCGGAGTCGGCGTCACCTGGGCGGCGATGAAGCTCCTGCGGGTCGCCGAACTCGCCACGGTCGAGGATCTCGCGCGCGGGCTCCTGCGTCGCATGCGCAAAAACTGACCGTCGCCCGGGCCGCGGGCCCGGGGGAGGGGCTCAGGACGGCGGAAGTGGCGGGCGAGGTCTCAGGTAGGACATGCCGATGCTCGCGGCGATCACCCCCGAAACGACTCCGAGCGTGACCCCGATCGGTATGTGCACCCACTCGGAAAGCAGCATCTTGACCCCGACGAACACCAGGATCAGCGCCAGCCCGATGTTCAGGCCGTGGAACAGCCGCAACAGGCGCTCGAGCGCGAAGAACAACGTGCGCAGGCCGAGGATCGCGAACACGTTCGAGCTGTAGACGATGAACGGGTCCTTGCTGATCGCGAGTACGGCCGGGATCGAATCGACCGCGAACACCAGATCGGTGGTCTCGACCAGCACCAGCACGACGAACAACGGCGTGGCGAAGCTGCGCCCCATGCGCTTCTGGAAGAAATGGTGCTTGACGTAGCGGCGGGTTACCGGCACGTAGCGGCGCAGCAGAGTCAGCGCCATATTGCGTTCGGGATGAATGTCGGTGGCGTGGCCGCGCGCCATCTGGATCCCGGACCAGACCAGGATCGCGCCGAAGATGTAGATCACCCAGTGGAAGGTCTGGAGCAGCGCGACGCCGAGCACGATGAATCCCAGCCGCATGACCAGCGCTCCCAGAATGCCCCAGAACAGGACGCGATGCTGGAGGTGGGACGGGACTCGGAAGTGCCGGAAGATCAGCATGAAGACGAAGAGATTGTCGAGGCTCAGGCCGAGCTCGATCAGGTAGGCGGTGGTGAACTCCAGCGCCGGCGTGCGCCCGCGAAAGTAGGCGATGCCGAGCGCGAACATACCGGCGATTCCGACCCAGACCGCGGCCGAGATCAGCGCCTCGCGGGTCGAGACTTCGTGGGGCCGGCGATGGACGACGAACAGATCGATCGCCATGAGCACGAGCACGCCCAGGGTGAACACGATCCAGGGAGTCATGTTCGCGGCGAGCAAGCGTTGCCGGCGGGCGCCAGAGAGCGTCGGTCAGCGATGGGCGTGATCATCAATCCAGGGGACACTCGCGATCGTTTGGAACGGGGGTAGGGCGCCGGATACTGTTCGAGGCTCATGCGTCCGTCAAGCGCGAGCCTGCGCGCTCTTTGTCGGTTTGCCGCGGCGATGGCGGTCGGGAACCGTCCGGGGGCGCGTCGTGCCCTGGTCGCCGCGCAGCGCGGTGGCGTGCCGCGCGCCGCGGTCGAGGAGACCGGGCTGATGCTGGTGCTGTACGCCGGCTACCCGGCCGCACTCGAGGCGCTGGCCCTGGTGCGCGACACGCTTCCCGGGTCGGTGGGCCGGTCGCGCGAGATCGGGCGGAGCCAGCGCCGGATCCGCGGCATGCGCCTGTGCCGACGCGTCTACGCTGGCGCCTTCACGAAACTCATGAGTCGGGTGCGCGCGCTGCATCCGGACCTGGCCACATGGATGATCGAGGAAGGCTACGGCCGAGTGCTGTCGCGGCCCGGTCTCGATGCGCGCACGCGCGAGCTGGTGACCGTGGCGGCGCTGGCCGCGAGCGGATGGCGGCGCCAGCTGGTCAGTCACCTGTTGGGTGCTCGCCGGCTGGGCGCGACCGCTCCGGCGTTGCGCGCGGCATTCGCGGCCGGCCTCGCCCGCGGCAATGCCGCGGCCCGGCGCGAAGCGTGGCACGCCTGGCGCGAGGTGGAAGCGCGCGGCCGGGCGGGCTAGGATCGCCCGCATGAGTGATCGACTGCCCTCGACGGCCCTGGACCTGACGGCGTGCGTTCGGTGACCCCGTCGCTCGAGGTCCGCGCGCGCATCGCGGCTCGGCCCGAGCCTCCCTTCGATCGGCTCTACGATCCGCTGGTGCACGAGGTGGTGACCGGCGGCGAGTTCGCGCGCGAACGGTTCGCCGTGCTGTGGTCCGATGCGGCTGGAATCGCGGCCCTGGCGGCCGCCAAACGCAGGCCCCTGCCCGCGCCACTCGCCGAGGCCCTGCGCGACCTGCACCGCCGACTGGGAGCACCGGCCGAATCGCTCGCAGCCCTCGACCGCATGGCGCGTGGCGACGCCGTGTGCGTCGTCGCCGGCCAGCAGCCGGCCCCGCTCGGGGGTCCGCTGTACGCGTTGCACAAGACCGCCTCGGCGATCGGTCTGGCGGCGGCGGTCGAGTCGCGCACCGGGGTCCCGTGCGTTCCGCTGTTCTGGACGCACGGCGAGGACTCCGACTTCGCCGAGATCCGCGGGACCACCGTGGTCGATCGCGGGCTCGGCGTTCACGACCTCGCCATCCCCGAGACCTTTCACGTCGAGAACGGCCTGGTCGGCGATCTGCCGCTGGCCGCGATTGCGGGCGTTCACGAGCTCGCGGGACGGCACTGGGAGGGACTGCCGGCATCGAGTGCGGCGGCCGAGCTGCTGGCGCGGGCGTCGAGTCGGGCTCGTGATCTGGCGGAGCTGCAGAGTGCGATCCTGCTCGAGCTGTACGGATCGCGCGGCCTGGTGGTGGTCGATCCACGCCTGCCCGAGTTTCGCGACGCGGCGCGACCGATCCTCGAGCGCTACCTGGAGCGAGCCCCCGAGTTGTCGCGCGCCGCGCACGCGGCGGGGGATCGACTCGAAGTGCGACTGGGCCGCCGGCCTCTGCCCGCCGTGGCGCTCGAGTCGTTCGTGTTCGCGGTGACCGGGGGCGCGCGTCGCAAGCTGAGCGTCGAGGAGGCGCGGGCGGCCGCGCGTCGGGGCGATCGATTGTCGCCGAGTGTCGCGTTGCGTCCGGTGGTCCAGGACGGGGTCTTCCCGACCGTCGCGATGGCCTGCGGTGCTGCCGAGATCTCGTACCTGGCCCAGTTGCGCGAGGTTTTCGAAGGGCTCGGCGTGCGCGCGGCGTCACCGGTGCCGCGACTGACCGCGACCTGGTTGCCGCCCGCGGCGATCGAGCTCGCCGATGCCTCGGGCTCCGATCCCTGGCAGGTAGTGTCGGGCGCCGACGCCGTGCTGCGCGATCTCGCGGAACGCTCGGTCCCGGCCGAGGCGCGTGCGGCGCTCGAGGAAGCCCGCGCCGCGGCCAGCGGCGGACTCGATCGCTTTGCACCGGTCGCCGGCCGGGTCGAAAGCAGTCTGCCGCAGATGGTGGAGTCCGCGCGCGCCAAGATCGACTACCAGTTCGCTCGGCTGGTCGAGGGCCTGCTGGGCAAGGTCCGCCACCGGATCGAGCGCCAGCATCCCGAGTGGGTCCGTCTGCGCTATGCGCTGTTGCCCGGCGATCGGCTGCAGGAGCGCCGGATCGCGAGCCTGCAGCCGGTCGCGCACCGCGGCGTCCCGGTCGGCGCCGAACTCGCAGATCTGGCCACCGACCACGCCCACGCGCTGGCCGACGGTCGCCACGAACACTTCCTGCTCGAGCTCGACTCGTGAGCGCCGACGCGTTGTTCTTCGGCGCTCATCCCGACGACATCGAGTTGACCTCGGGCGGCCTGGCCGCGCTGCTCGCGTCGCACGGCCACGCCGTCGTGCTGGTCGATCTCACGCGTGGCGAGCGCGCGAGCCGCGGCACTCCCGAGGCGCGCGCGACCGAGGCGGCGGCGGCGGCGCGCGAACTCGGGGCTGCGGGACGCGAGTGTCTCGGCCTGCCCGATCTCGGTCTCGAGCGCTCGGACCGCGCCCAGCTCGAGGCGGTGGTGCGCTGTCTGCGCGCGCATCGACCGGCGCTGGTGGTCGCCCCGCACGTCGAGGACGCGCATCCCGATCACGTCGAGGCTTCGCACCTGGTGCGTCGCGCCTGCTACGTCTCCGGGCTCGCGGGGTACGTCGCCGGCGCGGGCCGCCATCGTCCGGGCCAGCTGCTGTTCGCGCTCTATCGGGGCGCCGCGCGCCCGCACCTGGTGGTCGACGTGACCCCGGTGTGGGAGCGGCGCATGTCGGCCCTGCGCGCCCATGCCACGCAGCTCGCGGGGCCGGCGGGGGTCGACACGTACCTGACCGACCCCGGATTCCTCGCCGAGGTCGAGGGGCGCGCCCGTGGATTCGGGTCGATGATCGGCGCGCGTTTCGGAGAGGGCTACCGCGCGCCGGGCCCGCTCGCGGTCCACGACGCACGCACACTGCTCCAGGGCGCGGGCGGTGGGCGATGAAGCGCGCGCGCAAGACCCGTCGCAAGGCCGCGCGCGGCCCCGCGAACCCGCCGTCGCCGGCCGTGCCGCAAGATCGGCATCACCTGTTATTCGCACTTCGGCGGCAGCGGGGTGGTCGCCACCGAGCTCGGGCTGGCGCTCGCGCGCCGCGGCTGCGAAGTGCACTTCATCGCCCATCGGTTGCCGTTCCGCCTGCGCGCCTTCTCGTCGAACGTGTTCTTCCACGAGACCGCGGTGTCGAACTACCCGGTGTTCGATCATTCGCCGACCAATCTGGCGCTGGCGACCAAGATGGTCGAGGTAGTCGAGCACTACGGGCTGGACGTGCTGCACGTCCACTACGCGATTCCGTTCGCGGCCAGCGCCTACCTCGCGCGCCAGCTCCTGCTGCCGCGCCAGCTCGGGGTGGTGACCACGCTGCACGGCACCGACATCACCGTGGTCGGGGTCGAGCCGGCGTTCTTCCGGGTCACCCAGTTCAGCATCCAGTCGAGCGATCGGGTGACCGCGGTCAGCAAGTTCCTCAAAGAGCGGGCCGAGGAGACATTCGGCATCACCCAGCCGATCGAGGTGATCTACAACTTCGTGGATCCAAAAGTGTTCGCCCCGCGGCGCCGGGTCTCACTGCGCTTGGCCCCGCCCGACACCCGGATCGTGATGCATGCGTCCAACTTCCGCGAGGTCAAGAACATCCCCGCCGTGATTCGAGTGTTTTCCGAGGTCCACAAGAAGGTGCGTTCGAAGCTGGTCATGATCGGCGACGGTCCCGACAAGGCTGCGGCCGAGACCCAGGTGCGCGATCTGGGCCTGGAAAAGGACGTGTTGTTCCTGGGCAACCAGGATTGCATGGAGGAGCTCCTGCCGCTCGCCGATGTGTTCCTGCTGCCGAGCAGCTCGGAGAGCTTCGGACTGGTGGCGCTCGAGGCGATGAGCGCGGAGGTCCCGGTGGTCACCTCGAACGCAGGGGGACTGCCCGAGGTGGTCGAGCACGGACGTACCGGGTTCCTGCACGACCCGAGCCACGAGTCCGGCTTCGTGACTTCGATCCTGCGCCTGCTCCAGAACGAGCGGCTGCGACGCACCATGGGCCGGCGGGCGCGACAAGTGGCGCGTGAACGCTTCAGTCCCGACGAGATGGTGGACCACTACGTCCGCGTCTACGACTCGATCTGAGGAGATGCTCGGCCGCCGGCGCCGCCTGGCGCTGCTCGCCGAGGGCAGCTTCAGCGCTCGCGACGGCAAGACGGCGGTCGGTGTGCTTCGCTATCGCACCGCCCTGGTCGCCGCGATCATCGACTCGACTCGAGCCGGGCGGACCGCGGGCGACTGCGTCGGCCTGGGCGGCGAGATCCCCGTGGTCGCCGACCTCGCCGGCGCCGCCGCCGCCGGCGCCGACACCTTGTTGATCGGCATCGCCCCACAGGGCGGAGTCCTGCCCGAGTCCTGGCGCGCTCTGGTCGGAGGTGCTCTCGATCGCGGGTGGGACGTGGTCTCCGGCCTGCATGCGTTTCTCGCCGACGACACCGACCTGGCGGCGCGCGCGGCCAGGAGCGGTGCTCGGATCCACGATGTGCGCCGCCCGGCGCTCGAGCGCCGGATCGCCGCGGCGCGCGCACGCGACGTGGCGGCACTGGTGGTGCTCACGGTCGGCACCGACTGCAACGTCGGCAAGATGACGGTGGCGCTCGAGCTCGAGCGCGAGCTGGTCGCTCGCGGTGTGCGCGCTGCTTTCGTCGCCACCGGCCAGACCGGAATCATGATCGCCGGTGGCGGCGCCCCGGTCGACGCGATTCCGGCCGACTTCGTGGCCGGCGCGGTGGAAGCCCTGGTGCTCGAGGCTGCGGCCCGATCCGACGTGGTTCTGGTCGAGGGGCAGGGCGCACTCGGCCATCCCGGCTACTCCGGGGTCACGCTCGGTCTCATGCATGGCGCGTGTCCGTCGGCGCTGGTGCTGTGTCACTGGGCCGGCCGCACCCGGATGCGAACGTCGGAAACCGGAGCCGAGGTGCCGATACCTCCCCTGGCCGTGGTGCGGGAGCAGATCGAGCGTGCAGCGGGCTGGGTCGCGCCGTCCGTCACCGTCGCCGCCGCGCTCAATACCCTGGATCTGGCTCCGGACGCGGCCCGCGCGGCGTGCGCCGCGGCCGAGCGCGAGCTGGGCGTGCCGGTCGGAGATCCCGTCCGTTTCGGCGCCGCGCCCCTGGCCGACGCGCTGCTGGCCGCTGCCGATCGGCGCCGGCGCGAGCGCGGAGTATCCTGAGAGCCGTGCGACCCACCGGAGGATCGATGAAACTGAGCCACGAACCGCTGCCGCTCGAAACCCAGTTCGAGTTTCGCATCTCGATGGGCGCCAAGCAGCGCCACGTGAACACCCTGGTCCGGATCGAGCACGACGGCATCGAGGGATTGGGCGAGGCGTCGCCGTCCCACTACTACGGTGAGAGCGAGCCGTTGGTGCGCGCCGCCCTCGACTTGTGGGCGCCGCATCTCGGCGACGATCCCTTCGCCCTCGACGCCATCGATGCGCGACTCGACCGCGTGCTGCTCGGAAACGGCGCGGCGCGCGCCGCGATCGAAATGGCGCTCCACGACTGGATCGGCAAGCGCCTCGGAGTCCCGGTGTGGCGGATGTTCGGCCTCGAGGCCGCTGCCGCCCCGGCCTCGTGCGTGACGCTCGGCATGGCCGAGCCGGCCGAGATGGAGAAGAAGCTCGAGACCGTCCTCCATTTCCCGATGCTCAAGGTCAAGCTCGGCGGTCCCGGCGACGTCGACAATCTGCGCCGCATCCGGCGCCGGTTCGGCGGCAAGATTCGCGTCGACGCGAACACCGCGTGGAGCGCCCCCGACGCAGTGCGCGTGCTGCGCGCGATCGAGCCGCTCGACATCGAGCTGGTCGAGCAGCCGGTGCCCCGCGCCGACCTCGACGGCCTGCGATGGGTGCGCGATCGCAGCCCGATTCCGGTATTCGCCGACGAGAGCGTTCACGCTGCGGCGGACGTCGCGAATCTGGTCGGCCGCGTCGACGGGGTGAACCTGAAGATCATGAAGAGTGGAGGGCTGCGCGAGATGCTGCGCACGATTCACGCGGCGCGCGCGCACGGCATGAAGGTCATGCTCGGCTCGATGATCGAATCGAGCCTGGCGCTGTCGGCGGCGGCGCAACTCGCGCCACTGGCCGACTACCTGGACCTCGACGGACACTGGTTGCTGCGCGACGACCCATTCGACGGCGCGCCGCGTGACGCCGGCCGGATCGAGCTCAGCGATCGGCCCGGGCTGGGAGTGGTTCCCGCCGGGAGCGCCGTGGTGCGGGGCTGACGCGAATCCGCCGATAAACGTGCCATGAACCCTCGGGTCAACTTCTACGTCGGGGCCGTGCTCCTGGCCGCCGCCGTGCTCAGCTTCGTAAACGCACCGACGGATCTGGCGACTCGCGGTGTGCACTATCTTGGCTGGATCGTGATCTGTGCGTTCTCCGAGTGGCTGTGGGTGTCGACGCTGTCGGGCGAGGGCAAGATCACCATGGCGGACACGGCCGGGCTGGCCTCGGTCATGTTGTGGGGGATGGCGCCGGCGATGGTGATCGCCATGACCAGTACGGCGATCGCGGACAGCCTGCTGCACCGCAAGCCGGCGATCCGGGTCGCGTTCAACGTCGGGCAGATCGCCATTACCACCTGGGCGACGGCGGCGACATTCACCCTTCTGGGCGGCCCTGCAGCCGGGTTCGTCGCCGAGCCACCCGCCAGCGCCACCGGGATCAACTCGCTGCGGCTGCTGCTCCCGGTGTGCGGCGCGTTCGTGGCCTACCTGCTGGCGAATCGCATCCAGGTCGCCGGCGCGGTGGCGCTGGCAAACGAACGCTCCTACCTGCGTGTTTTGCACGAGGACTACTTCTACGGCGAGCGGCTGCTCCAGGATCTGGCGGCGTTCCTGCTGAGCCCATTGATGGTGATCTCGTACCAGTCGGTAGGCTATCCGGGGGTCATGCTGTTCTTCGCGCCGCTCTGGCTGCTCAACGAGTCGGCCAAGCGCTACATCGCGCTGCAGCAGGCCCAGGATCAGATGATTCATACCGAGCGCATGGCGGCGAAGGGCGAGCTGGCCGCCGGGATCGGCCACGAGCTGCGCAACCTGCTCGCGACCATCAACGGACGGGCCCAGTTCGTGATGAGCAAGATCGACAAGAGCGACCTCGACGGGGCGCGACGGGATGCGCAACTGATTCTCGAGCAGGGGCAGAGGATGGAGCAACTGTCGCGGAATCTGATGGAGTTCTCGAGCAGCGAGATCAAGCTCGAGCGCATCGACGTCAACGGGCTGCTGCAGCGCACCAGTGAGTTCGTCAAGTCGCAGAAGAGCAAGTTCGAGAACGTCGAGTGGGAGTTCGACCTGGCCTCGCCCTCCCCGGAGCTGCGGGCCGACCCCGGGCAGCTCCAGCAGGTCCTGCTCAACCTGTTCATGAACGCCGCCGACGCCATGCGCGACCGGGTTGGGGCGAACGGCTCGTCGCGCAAACTGATCGTGGTTTCGACCCGCCGCGACGAGCGCACGGGCGACGTCCGCATCGTGGTCCAGGACACGGGCAGCGGCATCCCCGATTCGAACCTGACCAGGATCTTCGAGCCGCACTTCACCACCAAGAAGGACGGCAACGGCTTCGGGCTGGCGACCTGCTACCGGATCATCAGCAAGCACCGCGGCAAGATCACGGCCGAGAGCCCTCCGGGCCAGGGCGCGCGGTTCACCATCACGCTTCCGGTCGGCTGGAACTGAGCGTGCGCGAAGCGGAAGTCGCGCGTGTGGACTTTGGCAACTGTGTCCTGCTCACCGTGACCGGGGAGCGCTTCGACGCCACGGTACGCGGCAGTCTGATGGGTCCGCGCAAGTCGCTGGGCAACGCGGTCGTGGTCGGCGACCGCGTGCAGTGGGCGGGAGACGCGACCCACGCGATCGTGACCGGGGTCGAGCCGCGCCGCAACGCGTTCAGCCGGCGCGCGGTCGGGCATCGGCCGGTCGAACAGGTCGTGGCCGCCAACCTGGACCAGATCGTGCTCGTGGCCTCGTTGGTCGAACCCGAGTTCAAGGCCGGTTTCGCCGATCGCGTCCTGGCGCAGGCCGAACACGCCGGCGTTCCCGCGCGGATCGTGCTGACCAAGCTGGATCTGTCCAGTTCCGAGACCGCGCGCGAGCTGCTCGACGACTATCGGCGCGCCGGCTTTGCCGTTCACGTCGTGAGCGCGCGCACTCGGGAGGGTCTCGAGGCTCTGCTGCACGCTTGCCGCGGGCGCCGCAGCCTGTTCGTCGGTCATTCCGGAGTCGGCAAGAGCACGCTCCTGAACGCCATGGTGCCCGGGCTCGAGTTGCTGGCTGGCAAGGTCAACCCGCGCACCGGCAAGGGGCGCCACACGACGACGGCGGCCTGGCTCATCCGGCCCGAGCCCGGGTTCGACCTGATCGACACGCCAGGCATGCGTCCCTTTGGGCTATGGGGCGTTTCGTCGCGCGACCTGGAGCAGTCCTATCCCGAGTTCCGCAGGTATCTCGGCAGCTGCCGCTTCACCGACTGTCGGCACGAACGCGAGCCCGGATGCGCGATTCTGGCGGCGGTCGCGTCGAGCGAGGTGGCACCCCGACGTCACGAGTCATTCCTCAAGCTGCGCGAGGAGCTCGAGGCGGAGGAGTCGCCCGCCGGAACGCAAGGCCGCGCCGGCCGGCGAGGACGCCCCTAGCGAGGGTCCGAAGGTTCGAGTCGCGGTGCCGGTTCCGCGTCGTCCCTGATGGCGCGCCCGACGGACTGCTAGACTGCCGGCGTGCGCGGCTCTCCGTTCCAGTCATCGTTTCTCGGGTTCGAATGCCTGTCCTGCGGGCACGCGTCAATGCCCGGCGCAGTGGATCCCGTGTGCCCGTCCTGCGGTCGACCGCTGGTCGCCCGCTACGACCTGGGGTCGATCAGCCGGCGCACCAATCGCGACTCACTGGCGCTCCCGCGCCGGGACCTGTGGCGCTGGTCGACCGTACTGCCGTTCGCCGAGGACTTCGACACGCCGCGGCTGGGTGAGGGCGGGACACCGCTGTTGCCACTGACCGCGCTGGCGGATCGACTCGGCGTGCACCAGCTGTGGCTCAAGGACGAAGCCGGGAACCCGACCCAGTCCTTCAAGGCGCGCGGACTGGCGTTGGCCATCGCCGGTGCGCGAGCCTTCGGACGCGACGCGATCGCGTTGCCATCGGCGGGCAACGCGGGCAGCGCTGCCGCTGCGTATGCAGCGGCGGCCGGAATGCGCTGTCGCATTGCGATTCCCGAAGACACACCCGAGCTCTTCCTGATCGAGCAGTGCGCCCTCGGCGCCGAGGTCGCGCTGGTTCCCGGGACGATCTCGGATGCCGGGCGCCACCTTGCATCGTGGGCGCCGGCACCCGAGTGGTGGAACGTGGCGACGTTCAAGGAGCCGTTCCGGCTCGAGGGAAAGAAGACGCTGGGCTGGGAGATCGCCGAGCAGACCGGCTGGAACCTGCCCGACGTGATTCTCTATCCGACCGGTGGCGGCACCGGGCTGGTCGGCATGTGGCGGGCATTCCTCGAGCAGCGCTCGCTCGGATGGATTTCGCGAGTTCCGCGACTGGTCGCGGTGCAGGTCGCGGGATGCGCTCCGATCGTCCGCGCCTGGAAGGCGGGGGTGGCCCGGGCCGAGCCGTGGAGCGACGCACGCACGATCGCCAGCGGCCTGCGGGTGCCGGCGCCGTTTGCCGACGACCTCATCCTTCGCGCGTTGACGGAAACGCAGGGTGACGCGATCGCAGTCGGCGAGGATGAGATGCTCGACGCGATGCTGGAGCTGGCGGCTGCCGGCGTTCTCGCGTGTCCGGAGGGGGCGGCGACCTTGGCGGCGCTTCAATCCATGCGGGCCACGGGAGATCTCGGCGCGAGCGACCGCGTCGTGATCTACAACACCGGCAGCGGACTCAAGTATCCCGAGGCGTGGCGCGCGGCGTTGGCGCGCCGTGAGTCGGGCGCGGCCTCGGGTGGCGCGGCCCCGGCCTCGCGAGTATCGTGACGGCCATGGTGCGCCGATCGCCGGGACGTTTCGCGTGGCTGCTCACGGCGCTGTTCGCATTCGCCCCGCTGGCACGTGCGGCCGACGAACCGCCGGCCTCGGGCCGAGTACTCGGCCTCAGGCTCGAGGGCCCGGTGTCGCCGGTGATGGACGGCGCGCTCGGCCAGGCTCTTGCACGCGCCGAGCGCGAGCGGTACGTGGCGTTGCTCATCCAGCTCGACACGCCGGGCGGGCTCGAAACCAGCATGCGCAAGATGGTGCAGCGCCTGCTCGCCACGCCGATTCCGGTGATCGTGTGGGTCGCCCCCGGCGGCGCCCGGGCGGCGTCGGCCGGTGTGTTCGTGACCATGGCCGCCGACGTTGCGGTCATGGCTCCCGGCACCAACATCGGTGCCGCGACGCCGATCAACATGCAGGGACCGATGGACTCGACCCTGGCGCGCAAGGCGGCCAACGACGCGGCCGCGTTCGCGCGCACGGTCGCCGCGCAACGCGGGAGGAACGCCGTCTGGGCGGAGGATGCCGTGCGCCACGCGGTGGCGGCGAGCGAGACCGAGGCGGTCGAACTCGACGTCGTGGACCTGATCGCCGCGACCGAGGCCGAGCTGCTCGCCGCCTGCGACGGCCGTGAGTGGCGGCGTGGGTCGGAGGTCCGGAAGCTCGAGACCCGCGGCCGCGAGGTCGATTGGCTGGAGCCCGGATTCCGCCTGCGGCTGCTTGCCGTGCTCGCCGACCCGAACATCGCCTACGTCCTGCTGATGCTCGGCTTCTACGGCCTCCTGTTCGAGCTGCAGAATCCCGGCGCGATCCTGCCCGGCGTGGTCGGCGGCATCTGCCTGATCCTGGCGTTTTTCGCGCTCTCGACCCTGCCGGTGAACTACGCCGGCATCGCGCTGCTGGTGCTCGCTTGCGTCTTCTTCCTGGCCGAGGTCAAGGTTCAGAGTCACGGGTTGCTCGGCGCCGGCGGTGTGGTGTCGCTGGTGCTCGGTAGCCTGTTCCTGTTCGAAGGCGACACGGTGCGTGTGTCGTGGGCGGTCCTGCTGGGCGCGGTGATCGCGACCAGCATCTTCTTCCTGTGGATCGTGGGCGCCGGACTCCGGGCTCAGCGGGGCCGGGTCACGACCGGCGGGCGCGGTATGATCGGCAGGCGAGCGATCGTGATCGAGTCGCTGGGCCCCGAAGGTCGTGTCCGTATCGGCGACGAGCTGTGGAATGCACGCAGCGCCGTCGCGGTCGAAGTTGGTTCCGAAGTCATCGTCATCGGCATGGACGGCCTGACCCTGGCCGTCGAGCCGGTTGCCAAGGAGGCATGAAATGGGCCCCATCGTCGGGTCGTTCGCGTTCTTTCTCGTCCTGCTCGTGGTCCTGGTCCTCGCCAATGCGATCCGCGTTGTGCGCGAGTACGAGCGACTGGTCGTATTCCGGCTCGGGCGCCTGGTCGGCCAGCGTGGACCGGGCCTGGTCCTGCTGATCCCGATCGTGGATCGGGCGGTCAAGATCGGTCTGCGCACGGTCGCGATGGACGTGCCCCCGCAGGACGTGATCACGCGGGACAACGTGACGGTCAAGGTGAACGCCGTGATCTATTTTCGCGTGGTCAATGCACCGGACGCCGTCGTTCAGGTCGAGAACTACCTTTACGCGACTTCGCAGATCGCGCAGACGACGCTGCGCTCGATCCTCGGCCAGCAGGAGCTGGACGAGCTGCTGTCCGAGCGCGACAAGCTCAACCTGGCGCTCCAGCAGGTGATCGACCGGCAGACCGAACCATGGGGCATCAAGGTTTCGGTGGTCGAGGTCAAGAACGTGGACCTGCCCCAGGACATGCAGCGTGCCATCGCGCGTCAGGCCGAGGCCGAGCGCGAGCGCCGGGCCAAGGTCATCAACGCCGAAGGCGAGTATCAGGCGGCCACGCGCCTGGCCGAGGCGGCCGCGGTGCTCGCCCGCGAGCCGGCCGCGATCCAGCTGCGCTACCTGCAGACGCTGTCTGAGATCGCGGTCGAGAACAACTCGGTCACCATATTCCCGGTGCCGGTCGACATGATCAAAGCGTTCATGCCGCAAGCGTCGGAGAAGCGCGGCTAGCGGCCGGGCGCCGCCTCACAGCTGCCGATCCCGGCCATGCGCATCCTGATCACGGGCGCCAGCGGACTGATTGGCTCGGCACTGGTGCCGTACCTCGAGGGTGCAGGACACACCCTCACGCGGCTGGTGCGCCGGCCGCCGCGGGGCCCGCGCGAGCGTCCTTGGGATCCGGTGGCGGGCGTGCTCGACTCGGCGGTGGTCGAGGCCGCAGACGCGGTCATCAACCTGGCGGGCGAGGACGTCTCCGCCGGCCGCTGGAACGCGGCGCGCAAGCGCAGCATCTGGGACAGCCGAGTTCAGAGCACGACTTTGTTGGCCTCGGGCATCGCGCTCGCATCGCCGAGGCCCCAGGTGATGATCACCGCCTCGGGGATCGGGTACTACGGCGATCGTGGCGAAGAACTGCTCACCGAGGACAGCCAACCTGGAACCGGATTCATGCCGCGGCTCGCGGAGGCGTGGGAAGCCGCCGCCGAGCCGGCGCGCGCTACCGGGACGCGGGTCGTGGCGTTCCGGCTGGGCATCGTGCTCGCGGCTCACGGCGGCGCGCTCGCCAAAATGCTGAAGCCGTTTCGCTACGGCGCCGGCGGGCCGTTCGGCAACGGCCGCGCCTGGTGGACCTGGATCGCGCTCGAAGACGTTCTGTCGGCGACGCTCATGGCGCTCGAGAATCACGGGCTCACGGGACCGTACAACCTGGTGGCGCCCGAGCCGGTGCGAAATGGCGACTTCGTTCGAGCGCTGGGGCGCGTCCTGCGCCGGCCCGCCGTGGTTCCGGCCCCCGCGTTCGCCTTGCGTGCCCTGCTCGGAGAAATGGCGGACGAAGCACTGCTCGCCAGCACGCGCGCCGTCCCGCGCCGACTGCTCGACGCCGGGTTCCGGCACCGCTTTCCCGAGATCGAAGATGCGCTGCGCGATGCGTTCGGCCGTCCGGCCCGCGCGGCGGCCTGAGGCCGACCCGGGGCTGCTCGCCAAAAAAGACCGCGGGCGCTTCCAGCGAAGCGCCCGCGGAATTCCATCCTTGGAGTGAACCCGCCCATCGTGGGCGGTGCTGCCATGGCCCGTACCTGGGCCACGTCGAATCAGTCTTCGAAGCTCATCGCGGTATTGCCCTCGTCGGCCGGACCGATGTCCGGCACCAGGCCGTCGGCCTCGTTCCAGCCGGCGGCAACGTCGGTCCCGGACTGGGCCGCGAACACGAAGTCGTCGATGTCGAGTCCGAGACCGTGCGCGATTCGCGTCCAACCGGTGCCGGCCCGGTGGAGTGCTGCGATCTGTCCCGGCGTGATCGCGAAGCGGACTCCCGCCCGGAGCGTGAGCGCCAGGGTCAGTTCGCCCCACGAGGCGCACGAGGCTCGGGCCGCGCCGACGTCCGCGGAACTCATCGCGAACTCGCGCGCCAGCCGGTGGGTCACCGCCGTCGCATGAGCGGACGCCTCGAAGTCCACCTGTTGCGCGTAGACCACGATGCGCGGCTCGAACGCCATTTCGACCGCCGCCGTCACCTCATGGGCGCGTTCGCTGATGGCCGCCAGGCGCGCGGCGGGGGCGGGCTGATTCCAGCGCGGCTCGAAGTGGGCCGGCCGTAGTTCGGGGTCGGCGCCGCGAGCCGCAAGCGGAATCGCGGTCAGCGCCAGGGTTGCGGTCGTCAAGACCGCGAGCCGGCGACGGTGTTCGATGCCCAGCCGCATCGTGAAATCTCCACAATATGGAGATCGGGCCGTCATGGCCGGCGGCGCATCCTTGCGCACGATCTTCATGGAGTGTCTTCGGCGGCGCGGCGGCCGGACTTGAGCTGGATGTCCACGGGGGCTAGGCGTGTTGAGTGTCAGGGTCCGGTTCGCTTAGTCTCGCGCCATGACGGGTTTCCATTCCCTGACACGAATTCGGTCGTGGCGCCCCCTGCGCGTCGTTCTGGCGGCCGTCGCCCTGCTGGCCGTGGGAATCATGCTCGGCTGCGCCACCACCGAAGAGGGGGGTGCCGTGCAGCCCCAGGGCGTGCAGATCCAGCAGCCCAACCCCGAGACCGGTTTCACGCGCATCGTCGCCGGGGCCGGGGACTCGGTCGGCCCGATTCCCGGGTCGGTGACGGCGCTCTACGCCTATCGATTCCGCCAGGTCGACCCGCCCAGCGATCGCTTCTACTTCCAGGACCGCGATCTGTCGTTCGCGTTTCGGCCGGCGCCCGATGCGCTCTACTTCCAGGTCGAGAATCGGCAGAACTCGCCGGTCTGGATCGACTGGGATCGCTCGACGTACGACGACGGGCGTGGCCGCAAGGGCAAGCTCGCGCACGCCCCCACGCGGTGGAGCGACCGCTACGGCAGCCAACCCCCGACCCAGATCGCGGGGCTCCAGCGCTACAGCGACTACGTCTTCCCGATCGACCAGCTGGTGGACCCGGCCGGGGACCCGCGCCAGCTCCGCCGCCAGATGCTGACCGAGGACGAGACCGCGATCCAGAACACGGATCGCGTGCTGGGCGTCGACCTCGTGTTTCGCGTCGGGGACCGGAACGTCACCTACCCGTTCCGCTTCAAGATCGTGAGCGTCCTGCAGCGCTGATTCGCTGACGTTGGTGTTCGCCCGCTCCGCTCTCGCCCACCTCGCCGTGAGCCGTCCGACCCGCCGGGCGACGGCAACGGATTGTGGTCGCGTGCAGATTCCGCCCCGTGAACGTGAACCGAGTGCATCCTGCATGAGCGACGCCGCGCTCCCGAATCCTCCGAGCCGGGGCATGCACGCGTTTCCCCGTGGTGCGCGCCAAGTTCGGCGAGGAGCGGCCTCGCGGCGGTGGAGCGGCAAGGGGGTTGCTTGATCCTGGGCAGGTGCGGTCCGGTCGAAGGCGAAGCGACCGATCGTGCCACGCACCTCCACGGCATCGCGGTCCCGGTGACGGGAAACCATCGGCCACCGCGAGCGCCGCCAGGGCGCCCGGAACGCGGCGCCCTCGCGGCGGCCGGCCCCAGGCCGGCGCCTCTCGGTCGTTCCCGTCCTTCCCGAGGATGAAGTGATGGACCACTACATCCCCAAGCGCAGGATCCCCGTCACCCTGTGGTCCGACCACCTGCAGGGTGTCGCCGGACTGGTGTTCCTGGACCTGGATGCCTCCGGATCGCAGCACCAGACGATCCTCGAGAAGCTCAACGAGTCGCCGCCGTTCATCCCGGTTGCGATCGGCGAGGACGGTCGCGTGCATCTGGTGCACCGGCGCCACCTGATCCGCGTCACGCCGCAGCGCCACGTCCTGCAGAGCGACATCTACGCGCGGGGCTTCCAACCCTGGCGCGAGGAGCGCGCCGACGTGATTCTCTGCGACGGTACGCGACTGTCGGGGCGCGTCTGGATGCCGCTCGAGCGGGATACCCAACGCCTGTCCGACTTCCTCAATCGTCTGGACTCGGGCTTCTTCGTCCTGACCACCACCACCGGGATCCACCTGATCAACGCCGCATCGCTGGCGGGGGTCGAGCTGGCCGAAAGCGCGGGCGCCCCGCTCGCGACCGAAACCCCCGCGACGAACTGAATTCGGGCACGTCCCCCGTCACACCCCCGAATCGCACCACGCCGGCGGGTGGGCGTGCCCATGTCGTTTCCCCCCGAGCCGTTCGATCGCCTAGACTGCGCGACGAAGCATCCTCATCGCGGTCTCGTCGAGCCCCCCAGGACCCCACGGAGATCTCGTGCACCATTCCCCTTCCGCGGCCGCCGGCGCCCCGGCGCGGCTGACCGCGTTCGTCGAAGATCGCGTCCGCGAAGTCGAGCCGCTGTTCCTGCGTTACCAGGAGGCGAGCTGGCAGTCGAACGTGACCGGCGAGGCGGCGTTCGTGCAGGAGAGCGCCGACCTCGACGCTCGCATCCGCACGATCTACTCGAACCGAGAGTCGTTTCGCGTGCTCGAGGCCGGAGTGCGCGAAGGTGACGGGCTCGATCAGCTGCTCCAGCGCCAGGTCCGCCTGCTGTTCAACACCTACCGCGCCCATCAGATCGATCCCGAGCACATCGCGACCATGGTCCGGATCGAGAAGGACCTCGAGCACCGGTTCAACGCGTTCCGCGCCGAGTTCGACGGCGAGACGGTGACCGAGAACGCGCTGCGCGACGTGCTCAAGACGTCGGACGACGCCGCGCGCCGGCGTGCGGCGTGGGAGGCCTCGAAGCAGGTCGGTGCCCAGGTGGTCGGCGAGCTCAAACGGCTGGTTCGCCTGCGAAATCAGGCGGCCACCCAGCTCGGTTTCTCGAACTACTACTCGATGATGCTCGAGCTCGACGAGCTGGACGAAGGCGAGCTGTTCGGGATCCTCGACGCGCTGGAGCGCGATACCCGCGACCAGTTCGCGGCGTGGAAGAGCGAGCTCGACGTCGAGCTGGCCGGCCGATTCGCAACGCGTCCCGACGCGCTGCAGCCGTGGCACTACTCGGATCCGTTCTTCCAGGAGACGCAGGCCAAGGGCGTCGATCTCGACCGTTGGTTCGAGCGCGCCTCGCTCGAGGACCTGACGCGCAAGTTCTTCACGGCGATCGGGCTCGAACTCGGCGATCTGCTCGAGCGCGCCGATCTCTACGAGAAGCCGGGCAAGTGCCAGCACGCGTTCTGCATGGCCGTGGACCGGGGCGCCGACATTCGCGTGTTGTGCAACATCAAGTCCAACGAGCAGTGGATGGGCACCATGCTGCACGAGTTCGGTCATGCGGTGTACGACCGATACCTGGACCCGAACCTGCCGTGGCTCCTGCGCCAACCGGCGCACACGCTGACCACCGAAGCCAGCGCGATGCTGTTCGGCCGGCTGTCGCGAAACGCTGCGTGGCTGGAACGCTACGCCGGCGTGCCGGCGGCCGAGGCGCGACCGGCGGCGGCCGCGACCTCGCGCGCCACGCGCAGCCAGCTCCTGGTCATGACCCGCTGGTGTCTGGTGATGGCGAACATGGAGCGGGCACTCTACCGAGATCCCGAACAGGATCTGGATGGTCTGTGGTGGGATCTGGTCGAGCGGCTGCAGTTGGTCCGGCGGCCGGACGGCCGCTCGGCGCCGGACTGGGCGAGCAAGATCCATTTCAGCGTGGCGCCCGTCTACTACCACAACTACATGCTCGGGGAGATGATGGCCTCGCAGGTCGAGCGCCGGCTCCAGGCGCACGTGGGCGGCGATCCCGATCGCGGCGACCATGCGACCTGGGATCGCTACATTTCGAGCCCGGCGGTCGGCAAATACCTGATCGAGCATCTCTATCGCCCCGGCAAGTCGGTGGACTGGCGGCAGGCGATCCAGCAGACGACGAACCAGCCGCTGAACCCGGCGGCGTTCGTCGCCGGCCTCGCCGGCGCGTGATCGGTTCGCGCGCGCCGATGGCGCGAGCTTCGAGGAGAAGGACACCATGACCCAACCCGCCGCCGCGCGCGGCCTCGACGGAGTGGTCGCGGCGCAGACCCGCCTGAGCCACGTCGACGGGGCCAAGGGCGAGCTGGTGATTGCCGGCTACCTGCTCGATCGGCTCGCGAACCACGTCGGATTCGAAGACGTGGCTCATCTGCTGTGGCGCGGATCGCTACCGTCGGCCGGCGAGCGCGACGCGAATTCCAGACGATCACTCGCATCCCGCCGCACGCTGCCGGCCGAGACGCTGCACGTCCTGCGCGCCGCCGCGCGGGTCGCTCCGATCGACGCCCTGCGTATGGCGTGTGCGACGATGTCGCTCGATCGCGAGCGTCCGGACGACATCACGCCCGCCGCCGACCTGGACGCGGCGGGCATGCTGACCGCGCGCTTCCCGACCGCGGTGGCGACGCACCTGCGGATCGCCGCCGGACAAGAGCCGATCGCGCCCCGGGCGGATCTGGCGCACGCGGCGAACTTTCTCTACATGGTGCACGGGCGCGAGCCCGACGCCGAAGCCGCGCGCGCACTCGACACCTATTGGGTCACGGTCGCCGATCACGGCATGAACGCGTCGACCTTCACCGCGCGGGTGATCGCCAGCACGCGATCGGACCTGGTGAGCGCGGTGACCGGTGCCGTCGGCGCGCTCAAGGGGCCGTTGCACGGTGGCGCTCCGGGGCCGGTGCTCGACATGCTCAAGGACATCGGCTCGGCCGCCAACGCCGAGCCCTGGCTCGAGCGCGAGCTGGCCGCCGGTCGCCGGATCATGGGATTCGGCCATCGCGTCTACAAGGTGCGCGATCCACGCGCCGAGGTGCTGTCGCGGGTCGCCGACCGGCTGGGCGGTGCACGGCTCGAGAACCGCCAGCTGTTCGAGCTGGCGCGTCACGTCGAGGCGACCGCGGTGCGCGTACTCGACGAGCACAAGCCGGGGCGCAATCTCAAGACCAACGTCGAGTTCTACACCGCGCTGGTGCTGCAATCGCTCGGCCTCGAGCCACGCAGCTTCGTTGCGATGTTCGCTTGTGGTCGTGTGGCCGGCTGGTGCGCTCACGTTCTCGAGCAGCACGCGGAGGATCATCTGATCCGGCCGATGTCGGAGTACGTCGGCCCGCGCGGGCTCGAGGTCGCCGGCTAGGAGTCCCCTGGTGGTCGGCATCCTGATCGCGCTAGCCGCGGTCGTGCTCTTGGCTGCGGCGGTGGCGGGCACGCTGCGCTTCATGTTGTTTCCCTGGCTGCCGCGCGACCTGGGCGGTGCGCCCAATCTCGATGCGCGCGCCCAACACGTGCGCATCCCGGTCGGCGACGATCAGCTCGACGGCTGGTACCTGCCGGGTCGCAAGCCGGCGGCGGTCCTGATTCTGCACGGCTTCGGACGCGACCATCATCGCGCGTGGCGCTATGGCGCGTTCCTCGAGAACGCCGGCTACGGCGTGCTGGCCATCGACTTTCGCTCGTCACGAGCGTTCGGCAGCGGCCGCCGGGTGCCGACCACGCTCGGCCATCACGAACTGCCCGATGGTGAAGCGGCCCTGCTCTGGCTTCGCCAACAGGCTGGCCTCGATCGCGGCTCGATCGGTGTTCTGGGTGAGTCCCTCGGCGGCAGCGTGGCCTTGATCTCCGCCTCGCGACACGACTTCGTGCGCGCGTTGGTAATCGATGGCGCGTTCGCGCATTCCAAGGCGGCGATCGAGGATTCGACCGTGCGCTGGGCGCGCTTGCCGCGCGAGCCGGCGGCTTCGATGGCGCGAGTTTTGGGACGCGTGGCCACCGGCCTGGACCCTGGGGCGACCGATGCGGCCGCGGCGGCGCGGCTCCTGCGCGAGCGGCCGATATTCTTCATCCATGGCTTGAAGGACGACCGGCTAACCCCTAGTCACGTCGAGCAACTATGGGAGGCGGCCGGCGCCAAGGATGAGCAGTGGATCCTGCCCGGATCGGGCCACAACGAAGCGTGGCGCGACCATCGTGAGGAATACGAGCGGCGCGTGCTCGCGTTCTTCGACCAGCACCTCGGCGGCGAACCGGCCGCGGCCACCACGCCCTGAACCCATGGCCGACCTCTATCTCGGAACTCAGGGTTGGTCCTACGCCGAATGGATCGGGTCTTTCTATCCGCCGCACAGCAAGCAGGAAGACTACCTGCCGTTCTACGCGCGCGTGTTTCGCACGGTCGAGCTGGACACCACCTTCTACCACGCTCCGAAGCCGTCGATCGTGCGGTCCTGGGCCCGGCACACACCCGAGGACTTCCGCTTCGCCGCCAAGGTCCCGCAGGCGATCACCCATGCCGCGCGCCTGGTGCGCATGGAGGAGCAGATCGAAGGATTCGTGCGCGCGCTCGAACCGCTGGGTCCGCGTCTCGGCCCGCTGCTGGTCCAGATGCCGGCCGACTTCGTTCACGATCCCGGCAACGTCGGCCTGCTCGATCGTTTCCTGGCCGCGTGCCCGGACGGCGTGAGGATCGCGGTCGAGTTTCGTGACCGCTCGTGGCACCAGGCGGCGACCGCCGACCTGTTGCGCGCCCGGGGCGCCGCGCTGGCGTGGACCGCCTGGCGCGATCTGCCGCGCTGGTCCGAGATCACCGCCGATTTCCTCTACCTGCGCTGGATGGGCAACCGCGAACAGGTCCAGTCGTTCGATCGCGTGCAGGTGGAACGCACGGCAGACTTCGACGACTGGCAGGCGGAGCTGACGCGCGCGCTGCCCCAGGTTCGCGAGGTCTTCGGCTACTTCAACAACCACTGGGCCGGCCACTCGCCGGCCAGTGCGCTCGAGCTGATGCGCCGGCTCGGGCTGGTCGCCGAGGAGCCGCGCCGGCTGTGGCCGCAGGGCGAGCTTTGGTGAGGCCACCGGGCCATGATCTCGCCGGTCCTTCTCGGCGTCGTCGGCACCTACGCGCTGCGACTCGAGGCGCCGAACCTGGTCCTGCGCCGTGAGACTCGGAGTGTTCCTGGCGGTCGTGCCGTGGTAGCGCCGCCGCGGCTAGGTGGCTGGCAACGAATCGTTCGACCCCGGACCGGGTGCGGCCAACAATCCCCGGTCCGCAGCGGCACTCAACTCAGAAACACGTCCAAGTCGCGAATCGACAGTGTGCGCTGAGCCTTGTAACATCTTCCACCAAATGATCAGTCAGTTCCTAGCACGATCGCCTGCGGAGCCTTCTGTGAGATCGATCCTGCTCGTGCTCCTGCACCTTTCCTGCGGCCTCTGCTTGGTCCCCGGCACAGTTCAATCGAGCGGTCGATTCGATACGCCGTGGCTGGCGGTCCCGTCGGCGTTGGGCGCTTCCTCGGTGACCATGGCCTCTGGAGACCTAAATGCCGACGGCCGGCAGGATGTCGTGTTCCTCAGCTTGCACGGAACCACGGTTTCGGCCATCACCGTTCACCTGGGCCAGGACAGCCTCTTTTCCATCGTTGATACGTACTCGTTCCAAGGAGAGGACCAGTGGTCCCTTTCACTTGGAGATCTTGATCAAGACGCACACCTTGACGTGATCACCACGACTGCAAGGGAGATTCTGGTCTATTTGGGGAATGGGACCGGAACTCTCCAACCTGCTGTTTCGACGACTCTCTTCCGCCCCACGGCCTCGCCGGTTGTCGCTCTACTTACAGGAGGCACACTACCGGACGTTGTGGTGACAGCCGCCAGCCCCAACGAGGTGCTGATCCTGAGCGGGCCGGGCGACGGGACCCTGAGCGTTGCGGCCAGTCTGCCGATCGGCGGCCTTGCCCATCGCGTGTTTGTGGAGGATGTCGATAACGATGGCCTCCTTGACATCGTCACATTGGACGGCCTCGGCCTTGGCTTGATCCGCAATCTCGGGATGGGACAGTTTGCGACAGAGGAGCGTTACGTCGGTAACACAGTTGGCGCGACCGTTTCGGGTGCTGTCGATGACATCGACCTCGACGGTGATCCCGATCTGGTGATCGTGAGCGACGCTGGACAACTCACAGCATTCAAGAACGAAGGGCCGTTCCCTGGTGTGCGCGAGGATCAGATGATTCCCGGAGAAGGTGGAGGAGTCGGGCTCGGCGACCTAAACGGAGATGGACTTCTCGATGTTGTTCTCGGTGGCCCGAATCGAACGGACCCAGTACGGACATTTCTCAATACTGGCACCGGAACACCACTCCTCAATGCGACCGAAACCGGTGCGTACGGCGCTGGTGTCGGAGATCCATTGGTAGGTGATTACACGGGAGACGGTAGGGCTGATGTTGCCGTTCGAGCCGAACGAGGCATCGCCGTAGTACGAGGATCCGGGAATGGGGACTTCGACGGCGCTCGACAGCACTTCGCGGGTCAGGGGCCAACAACGCTAATGAGCGCCCGATTCGACTTCGGCGCGACGCCAGATTTCATGTATCTGGTCATTGGAGGGTTGGCCGCTATGGCGAACGAAGGTGCTGGCGAACTAGCGGCCCCTATCACGTACGCGGTGGCTGAACGACAAGACGATGGTCTGGCTGTTGACCTGAACAACGACGGTCTTGAGGATGCAGTTGTGATGGACAATACGCTCCGACGGCTACACGTGCTCCTTAATGGGGGTGGATCACTGTCGGAAGTTGCTACGCCTATATCTTATGAGGAATACGCGAACGACTTTGCTTCAGGCGATATCAACGGGGACGGGTGTTCTGACGTTGTTGTTGCTGGGAGCTCGAAGGTTATGGTCTTTCATGGGACCTGCGATGGTGGCTTCATTGACTCCCCACCACTCGGCATACTCGGCGGGGCATTGGCTGTTGTGGACATAGTCGGCGATTCGGCGCTTGACCTCGTGATCGCCGGGATAGACCTGACCATCCACATCGGGGCTGGCGACGGATCATTCACGATGGGCCCGAGCTACGTGATGCGACCGGGAGCACCCCGTGAGGTAAGGGTGGCGGATGTCACCGGGGACGGGGTCGCGGATCTCGCCGTACTCAAGAATGGGAGCGGCGAGCTTTTTGTGGGTCTCGGCGGCGGTGGTTTTGAAAGCAGGGGGGTGTTCCGCGGGGGTGTGGCGATGGACATTGGGGATGTGGATGGGGATGGGGCTCAGGACATTCTCGTTGCGACCGAAGACGAAATCGGCATGGCTGTGAACTACGGCGTTGCGGTGGAAGCTGGCCAAAGCGGTTTCGCGTTGGACATGGAGCTATTCCCCGCGGGGGATGCGCCTACGGGGATTGTCGCCGAGGATGTGGACGGAGATGGTTGGATCGACTGTGCGGTGACAAACCCTGGTTCTGGCCGGATAACAGTGCTTCAGAATCGTGGCGACAAGCCGACGCCCGTGCTCGTGTCAGGCTTGGCTGTGGAGGGCCATGACGGGGAGCTACGGCTGCGTTGGTGGGCTGGCGATGTCGCAGAAGTGAGGGAGTTCAGGGTGCACCGAAGCCTAGACACTGGTGCATTCGAGGTCGTGGGTTCGGTTCCGACACTGAGCGACGGCGAGTACCACTGGCAGGATTTCGGAGTAACGCCGGGAATCCGCTACCGCTACCGGCTAGAGGTGGTGCGACGAGACGGCGCGTCGCTGTGGGAGGGTCCGGTGGTGTTCGTGGTTCCCCTGCCCGGGGTGCGTCTGGCGTGGCGTCGGGCAGTGCCGAACCCGTTCAACGATGCAGTGGTGCTTGAGCTGGAAACCCCGGAGCGGCGCGCCACCGTAGTGTCAGTGTGCGACGTGACCGGGCACAGGGTGGCAGACTTGAATTCGGAGCCACAGGGCAATTTCGTCGTGGTCCGCTGGGACGGCCACGACAGTCGTGGCCGAATCGTTCCCTCTGGTGTGTATCTCGTGCACGCTCGGCTTGAAGCTCAAGATGTCGTGCGCCGCATCGTGCTCATCAAGTAACGGATGCGAACGAGACTCTGGTGAGTGGCCCTTGCGGGGGAATGCTTCTCCGGTTGAGACAGGTATCCGAAGGTGCACCGCTTCGGCCTCGCGCGCCCGGGCGAGATTGCCTGCACGGGAGCCGGAGTCGCGATCGATCCCGCGTGCCACCCTCAACCAGTAGGGCTAGGCCGAGGAAGACCGTGACGCTTCGCGGCCGCGCACGGTTCTCAGCCCGCTGAGCGCCGCGTCACGCGCCGCATCGATCTGCGCTTCCGGGCCCGAGAGGTAGAGACGCCCGTAGGCGCCGAACAGCGAGGCGTCGATCAGCTTGACCCGCGCCGCCTTGAGCGCCTCGTTGGCGGCGAATGCGATGTAGCCGGCCGGCTCGGTCTCGAGGATCAGCAGCGACTCGCCGGCGATCAGCATGTCGCCGTAGCGGCTCTTGTTGATGACCTGGGCGTGGTAGGGCTCGACCGCGCGGATGACCTGGTCCGAGACGACGCGCGGCTGGACGCGGTCGGTCTCGGCGATGCCGAGATGTCCGAGCACCGCCTGGCCGCCGAGCTGGACCTGGCCCTTGTCGCGATGGTGGATCTCGAGCAAGCCGAAGGCGCGCTCGACCACCATGATCGCCGGCGTGCACTGGGTGGCCTTGAGCGCCACGTCCGTGATGCGATTGATGATCAGGCCGGGGGCGGTCTCGATGAACATCGAGGCGTCGCCCGCGACCGGCAGGAAGCCGCGCGCGGTGGTGCCGATGAACGCCGCCAGCTGCGGCTGGAGGCTGTCGAGGAACACGTAGGTGCGGAGCGTGACGTCGGCCATGGCGCGGCACGTTAGGGCCGCAATGTGCCGGCGTCAACGATTGGCCGGGGCGACCCGCGGCGCCCGGGATCCCACGCCCGGTCGCGCACTTGCGAACCGGCGGGTTCCGGAGTATCCATCAGGGGTTTTCCGCGCGCTCCGTGGCCGCTCTCGCGGTTCCCGACGAGCGGATTCGCCCTTCGGGGCCGCCTGAAGCCATGTTCCGCGGGCTCGCCCGCGCGCACGCACCTGGGAGTCGCCCGCATGCCGACCGAGACCGTTTCGCAGCAAACCCCCGCCACGCTCACCTACGACGGCAAGTCGATCACGCTCCCGGTGCTGGTCGGCAGCGAGGGCGAGACCGCGATCGACATCGAGAAGCTCCGGTCGAGCACGGGGATGATCACGCTCGATCCCGGCTACGGCAACTCGGGATCGTGCCGGAGCGCGATCACCTTCATCGATGGCGAGAAGGGGATCCTGCGCTACCGCGGCTACCCGATCGAGGAGCTGGCCGAGACGCAGCACCTTCCTCGAAGTCGCCTGGCTGCTGATGCGCGGCGAGCTGCCGACCCGTTTGGAACTGCAGGGGTTCGAGAGCGAAGTCAAGCGCCACACCATGCTGCACGAGAACTTCCACCGCTTCTTCGAGTCGCTGCCGAAGGACGCCCACCCGATGCCGGTGTGCGCTGCGGCGGTCGGCGCGCTGGCCACGTTCTACCAGGATCCCGAGAACGAGCAGAACATCCACGACGCGGTGATCCGCTTGATCGCCAAGATCCCGACCATCGCCGCCTACTCGTACAAGCACTCGATCGGCCAGCCGTTCATGTACCCGCAGAACCGGCTCGACTACGGCGCCAACTTCCTCTACATGATGTTCGCGACACCGTGCGAGGAGTACGAGCCGGATCCGGTGCTGGCCCGAGTCCTCGACCTGCTGCTGATCCTGCACGCCGACCACGAGCAGAACTGCTCGACCAGCACCGTGCGCATGGTCGGCAGCTCGCGCGCCAATCTGTTCGCCAGCATCGCCGCCGGGATCAGCGCGCTGTGGGGCCCGCTCCACGGCGGCGCCAACCAGCAGGTGATCGAGATGCTCGAGCGGATCGCGGCCGAGGAGGGGAGCGCCGAGAAGTTTCTGGCACGGGCCAAGGACCGCGACGACACCACGCGCCTGATGGGGTTCGGACATCGGGTCTACAAGAGCTACGACCCGCGCGCCTCGATTCTCAAGAAGGCCTGCTACGACGTGGTCGCAGCGCATCGGCGTCTCGAGCCCGCTGCTCGACATCGCGCTCAAGCTCGAGGAGATCGCGCTGCGTGACGAGTACTTCGTCAGCCGCAAGCTGTACCCGAACGTCGACTTCTATTCAGGCCTGATCTACAAGGCGCTGGGCATTCCGACGCACGCGTTCACCGTGATGTTCGCGATCGGCCGCATGCCGGGCTGGATCGCCCAGTGGATGGAAATGCGCCGCGACCGCGACTTCCGCATCGCGCGCCCGCGCCAGCTGTACACCGGCCCGACTCAGCGCAGCTACACGCCGATCGACCTGCGGAGCTGATCGAAGCTCACAGCTCCCCGAGCCGCTGCCACAGCGACTCGACTTCGGCGCGCAGTCGTTCGTAGCGGCCGACCAAGTCGCGCGCCCGCGTTCCGTCGGCGTAGACCTCGGGGTCGGCGAGCTGGGCTTCCATGCTGCGCATTTCGGTCTCGCGCTCCGCCAGTTCCTTCTCGATGCGCGCCACCTCGCGGTCACGGCCGCGATCACGCTTGCGTTCGGCGGTCGAGTCGCGTGCACCGGCCTTCCCGCGCACGGAGGTCCCGGCGGGCGCCCGCGCGATCCCGACGTTTTTCGCCGGCCGTCCCTTCGCCGGTGGCGCCGGGCTGCGACGCTCCTCGCGCACCGGAGCCGGGTCGGGCTCTCTCACCTCGCGCTCGAGGCGCGCCGACTCGTAGTCGTCGTAGCCGCCCGGGTAGGGGGTGACCCGGCCGTTGCGGACCTCGAGGATCCGGGTCGCGAGCCGGGACATGAGGGATCGATCGTGGGTGACCACCACCACCGCCCCCGGGTATTGGGCCAGCGCCTCCTCGAGCACTTCCTTGCCCGCGAGATCCAGGTGATGGGTCGGTTCGTCGAGCAGGATCAGGTTCGCAGGCTCGAGCAGGATCCTGGCCAGTGCCACCCGCTGGCGCTCGCCGCCCGATAGCACCCGGCAGAACTTGAACACGTCGTCGCCGCTGATCAGGAAGTTGCCGAGCAGCGAGCGCAGGCGTGGGCGCCAGGCCGGAGGCGCCACGCTCTCGAGCGCGCCGAGTGCGGTGGCGTCGCCGTCGAGCGATTCGGCGGCGTGCTGCGCGAAGTAGGAGAGACGGGTGTGCGGCCAGGTCTCGCGCACGCCCTGGCGTTGGACCAACTGGCCGGCGAGGACGCGGAGCAGCGTGGTCTTGCCGGCGCCGTTGGCGCCGACGATTGCTACCTTGTCGCCCGGAGCGATCTCGGCGCGCGCGCCGGCGAACACCGTGCGCGCGTCGTAGCCGAACGACGCCTCGTCCAGGCGAATCAGCAGGCGTCCGGCATGGGGCGGGGCGGGGAACGAGAACCGGATGGCGCGCGGCGAGCGCGGCAGCACGACATGCTCTTCCTTCAGCCGCTCGATCATCTTGCGCTTGCTCTGAGCTTGCGCCGCCTTGGTGTTCTTGGCGCCGAAACGATCGACGAACCGCTTGAGCTGCGCGATCCGCTGCTCGACCTGTTCGTTCTTGGCCTCGATCTGCTCGCGGCGCCGCTCGCGCTCCTCGAGGTAGCCGGTGAACGAGGTGGCGTAGGGCGTCAGGCGCTCGTGGTCCAGCTCCTGGATGCGGGTCGCGACCCGATCGAGGAACACGCGGTCGTGGGAGACCACGACCAGTGCGCCGGCGAACGATTCGAGGTAGTCCTCGAGCCACTCCATGGCCGGCAGGTCGAGATGGTTGGTCGGCTCGTCGAGCAACAGCACGCGTCGGGTGGGTGAGCAGCAGTGCGGCCAGGGCGGCGCGCATGCGCCACCCGCCCGAGAACTCGGCGAGCGGCCGGTCCTGGTCCTCGCGTGAGAACCCGAGTCCGGAGAGCACGCTGCGCGCCTCGGGCTCGAGCGCATGCTCGGCCGCCAGATCGAGCTGGTGCTGCAGATCGCCCGGTGCGGGCGAGCAGGGCGTCGAGGCGCGGATCGTCGGGGGTGATGCCGCCCAGCTCGTTGTGCAGCGCATCCAGTTCCTCGCGCAGATCGAGCTGGTTGCGGAACGCTTCCATGGCGCGGTCGAGCACCGTACCGTCGAAGCGCTCGGCGGCCTCCTGCGGCAGGTAGCCGATGCGCGTGCCGCGGGTCATCACCTGGCGGCCGTCGTCGGGCTGCAGCGCCCCGATCAGGATTTTGAGCAGGGTGGTCTTGCCGGCGCCGTTCGGCCCGACCAGCGCATGCCGGTCGCCGGGCGCGATCACCCAATCGACCTGATCGAACAGGACGCGCGGGCCGATCGAGTAGCGAACCTGGTGGAGCTGAATCATGGTTTGGGCGTCGGCGCCGGCCGCCGCCGGCCGCCGATCATGCGCCGAGCCGCTCGGGGTTCAGGCCTTCGAGCTCCGGAACCACGAACCGGCCTTCCTTGCGGATGCGCTCGCCGTCGAACCAGATCTCGCCGCCGCCGTACTCCGGTCGCTGGATCAGCACCAGGTCCCAGTGGATGTTGGACCGATTGCCATTGTCCGCGGTGCCGTAGGCCTGGCCCGGGGTGAAGTGGAGCGAGCCCGAGATCTTCTCGTCGAACAAGGTGTCCTTCATCGGTTTCAGGATGAACGGATGGAATCCGAGCGAGAACTCGCCGACATAGCGGGCGCCCTCGTCGGTGTCGAGCACGGCTTCCAGCCGGTCCTGGGGATCGCCCTCGGCGCGCACGATGCGGCCGCCCTCGAACGTGAACGACAGTCGCTCGAACGTGGTTCCCAGGTAGAGCGACGGCGTGTTGTAGGTGATCGTGCCGTGCACCGAATCGCGCACCGGCGCGGTGAAGCACTCGCCGTCGGGCAGGTTGCGCCGTCCCTCGCACGGGACCACGCCGATCCCCTTGATGCTGAAGCTGCAGGTCGGTGCCCGGGTCCGGTGATGCGCACCCGGTCGGTGCGCTCCATGCGCTCACGCAGCGGGACCATGGCGGCCGCCATGCGCGCGTAGTCCATGGTGCACGCGCGGTAGTAGAAGTCCTCGAACTGGTCGGTGCTCATCCCGGCCATCTGCGCCATGGCCGCGTTCGGGTAGCGAAGCACGACCCAGCGCGTGTGGTTGACGCGGTAGTCGAGATGGACCGGATGCGCGACCAGCCGCGAGTGCAGCGCCAGCTGTTCGGACGGCACGTCGGCCAGCTCGGAGCTGTTGCTCGCGGCGCGCAGCCCGACGTAGGCCTGGACCTTCTGCATCTGGTGCAGCTCGATGTCGGCGAGGAGCCGATAGAACGCCTCGTTCCCGCCGCGCAGCAGGGCGCGGTGTACGGCATTGCTGCGCAGGGCGACCAGCGGAATCGCCGCCGACGCCGTGCACCGCGTCGATCAGGTCGAGCACCAGTCCGTCCGCCAGGTCGAAGGACTCGATCAGGATCGCCTCGCCGCGCCGGAGCTGGGTCGAGTGCTTCACGATGATGTCCGCCAGGCGCGCGTTGCGCGGGTCGCGCATCAGGGTCTCCTTGTGCGAGGGTGGCGCGGCCGGCCGCTGCCGGGACGCGGCCGGACAAGATATCAGACCGCGCGCGGGGAGGTTTCGTGGAGCGGATTCGAGTCGCGATCATCGGCACCGGGTTCGGGCGCACCGTCCAGGGCATGGGCTTCCGGCGCCATCCGGGATTCGAATTGGTGGGCATCGCCGGCTCCGACCCAGAGCGGACGTTCGCCGCGGCCGGCGCCCTCGCGGTCGCCGGCTTCACCGACTGGACGCGCATGCTCGACCAGCTCCGGCCCGAGCTGGTCAGCATCGTGACGCCGGTCGATCTCCACCACCCGATGATGCTGGCGGCCCTCGAACGCGGCGCGCACGTCCTGTGCGAGAAACCCACGGCGCTCCATCGATTCCAGGCGGCCGAGATGCGCGAGCGCGCGGCGGCCGCCGGTCGGGTGGCGGCGATCAATCACGAGTTCCGCTTCTTTCCCGCGCGGCAGCATGCGCTCGATCTGGTGCGACAGGGCGGGATCGGCGCGCCGCGGCGCGGTGAGATTCTTGGACGCTATGCCCTCTGGCCGCGGCCGGAGTCGCGCGGGCTCACCTGGCTCTCCGAGCGACGGCGGGGCGGCGGCATCCTCGGCGCCCTGGGTTCCCACCACACCGATTGCCTGCGGCTGTTCTTCGGCGAGCCGCGTCGCGTCCAGGCCTCGGTGCGCGTCGATCAACCGTGGCGCGGAACCGGTGACGGCGCGGCACCGGGCCACCGCCGACGATGCGTGCACGGTGCTCTACGAGTTCGACTCGGGTGCGACCGGGCTCATCGACCTGAACGCGACCGCGCCCTACCGCTGGGAGCGTTTCGAGATCCACGGCGCCGAAGCCACGTTGCGCTGGGACGAGACCGGCTACCGCCTGTGGCGGATCGCGGCCGGCCGCGAACCCGAAGAGCTGGAGATTCCCGCGGCTCTGGCGCTCGATCGACAGGAGGGGGACCCGGCGCTGGTCGCACCCTTCGGGGCCTTGATCGAGCAACTGCGACGCGCGATTCGCGATCGCCAGCCGATGTCGCCCGACTTCACGGACGCGGTCGCCGTCCAGAGCGCGCTCGACGCCGCGCGCGCCGCGAGCGAGGCTCGGGCAAGCGTCGACGTCGAGCGGCCGGCGATGGCCCCGCTCCCCGAGGGCTGAAGTTCCGCCGGCGGCTGGTGCCATCCACAGGCCGTCGCTATACTCGCTCCTCCACATTGGGCCGCAGGGTCGTCCCCGGCCGGAAGGAGCCATCGTGGCGGATTGGGATGTCATTGCGAAGCAGCGCCTGACCGAGGATTGGTCCACCCTGCGCGGCGCCTACATGCCGCTCAACCAGGCGATGCGGCGCACGGTCGAGTTCCTCGAGAAGGGAGAGGGCTCGTTTGCGGACGTGCTCAGCGTGGTCCGCGAGCGGCTCGACGGTACCCTCCAGGGGCTGACCTCGCTGTGCACTCGCCGGTCGCCCTGGGTGCGGCTCGAGGCCGCCCGGAACCTGAGGGTGCTGTCGACCGGACTGCGGGGGGCGGCTTCCGACGACCCGCGCGCGCTCCTGCGCTACCTGTTCTCGATCGCCGAGCTTTCGGGCCACATCTGGAAGGACGCGCCAACCGAAGCCCGAGTCGCCCGCAACCTGGTGCTCGACGGTCCGCTCGACTTCTGGTTCGGCTGCGACTGTTGCGCGGTCGGATCGCTCAAGCCGGCGCCCCCGGACGACCCGCCGGACCTGATCCGGGGCAAGGAAGTCAGCCTGATCTGGGAAGTCGACGTGCTCTATTCCTGGACGCTCGACGAGTTCGAGGACTATCTCGCGAGCGAGCGCTACTCCCTGCCGACCACCCCGCGGGTGGCGGCGGTCGACCGGCTCGAGCTGCCGGTCATGGACGTCCCCTCGGACGCGCTGCGCCGGGGACAGGACTTGTTCGGGGGCCAGGGGGGCGGGCTGTTCGTGCCGATCGACCTCAAGCACCTCGAGCTCACGTAGTTCCCCACCGAACCCTCCGGCGCGACTAGCGCCGCGTCTTCTTGCGCGCGACCGCGCGTTCCTTCTTCTTGCGCTGGGCACGCTTCGCGCGTTGCCGGCGCAGGCGGTGCTTGAACGAAGTCATCGTCGCTCCATGGGAATGAGGGATGGTCGTGTGAATCGCGGCCCCGGAGCATAGGCGATGCGCGTTCCGGGGTAAAACGAAGCGGGACGCTCGTGAGAGCGTCCCGCGATTCGTATCCCGTCAAGCTCCGAAGGAGCCTGGTCGGGTGAGGGTTTACTGTCCGCCGGAACCGGCACCCTCGTTGTAGCAGTTCTTCTTGCAATCCTTGAAGGCGTTGAAGCACTCGAGCAGCTTGACCTTGTGGAGCAGGTTCTCTTGCTTCCGGCAGAGGTCGCTACCGCTGTTGTGGTGTCCGCCGCCATCATCGTCATCGTCGTCGTCATCGTCGCCGCCGCACGCTTTGAGGGCCGCCTTGTGACGGGCCTTCTCAGCGCGCAGACAAGCCTTGTAGTCCTTGATGCACTCGTGGACGCAGCTGTTGCGCCCGTGCACGCTGGACTCGGCCTGCAGGTCGACTCCGGTGACCGAATCGTCCACCAGACGACACTGCGAGAGCCCGACGACAGCAAGGCCCAGCAGTGCCGCAAGCGCAACGAAGGCGAAGCCCCGGCGAAGGCGCGGGTTGCGGTGATCGAAGTTCATCGCGGTCCTCCATCTCCTCGCGCACGGCCAAGGGAGGGCCTGTGGCGCTGAGCATTGTTGCCAGTTCCCTGGCGCTTTCTTTGAACACCCGTCCCTGGATGCCCCGTGAATTGAAACCTTCACAGCTTGTGGTGCCATCCCACGCCGGCACTCAAGGACTCCATATTGAGTGCTGCCGCACGGATGCGCAACCCAAATCCGAGATCGAAGCCGAGCCCCACGTTGATTTTCTCGGTGTCGTACTCGAATCGAGCCGCCACGGCCCGCCATGGGGAAACTTCGATTGCGCCAAAGACGCCATCGAGAACATAGCGAGATGCCGTGAAGACGCGAGAAGCATAACCTAAGCTGAACCTACTTTGCACGCGAAAGATTTCGTGGGGGAGGCCTGCCACGAGATAAGCCGAGTGGTACCGGCGGGTCCCCTGGATGTCCTCGACCCCAACCGCCAGTCCGGGACGCCCCGGTTTGGGCTCGAGCAGCCCGACCTTGAAGCTCGCCATATGGTCCGTGTCGGTTGTCAGTTGCGAACTCAGATCGATGTCGCCAAACGGATTGTACCCAGGGGTCCGGGTGATCCGGAGTCCGATCTCCAAACGCGGCAAGAGTCCCAGAGAAGCGTAATAGATTTCGTTGTGGTAAACGCCCCGCTCGGTGCCCTCCTGGTTGTAGGCCCACTTCTTCGGCATATAGGTATAGCCCGCCTCGATATGGGACTCAGGCTGGACCCCGGCCCAGGGGGTGATGATGAACCCGGTCATCCCCGAGTGGTTGGCCCAGTTGATGGGTTCCGGCTCGGGCTCGGGGGGTTTTGGCCCCTGGGCGCGGCGGTAACGGTACTCGTTGTTGACCAGACTCGGTCGCCCCAGCTGCCGGAGGTACTCCTCGCGTGAGGCCGCTCCGACCAGGGACTTTCCGACCGGGGTGGCGTCGGTGCGGAACGAGATGGGGAATCGCTCGACGAGCATCGGGTTCAGGGGCGCGATCGGAGTTCGAGTCATCGGTGGAATCGGGAACACCAGACGTACCGTCTCGACGGTCAGATCGTTCGACTTGGTGAGCAGGAACTGCACGCTGAAGTCACCGAAGTCGCGCAGGAACGACAGCTCGGCGCCCTCGTCCCCATAGAGAAAGCGCGCATAGCGCGCGCGCAGCGTGATGTCACGCCACGGCGGCAGCCAGCTCGCGGCGCCGTAGGCGCTCACCTGCTCGGCCGGCGAATACTCGATGCCCACGTCGTTGAACGCGACGAAGCCGGTCACGTCGATCTGAGCGTCGAGCAGCACCGAACCCTCGAACAGCGGACGCGCCACGCCGAACGAGGTGCCGTAGCGGTTGTCGGGATAGACGCCGGCGCTGCCGGACGCCAGAGCCAGCCCGGGGATCCACAGGTACTGGTCGAACTTGAGCTGGCCCGGACGGATGTTCTCGACATCCGGGTGGAGAATGTCGGGCTCGAAGTCGCTGTACATCGGGAACAGAATCGAGCCGACCGCGAGTCCACCGGGCCACGGGTTGTAGCGCAGCGCCACCTGGGTCTCGAACTGGACCTGAACCGGACGATCGATGCGGCCGAGGTCGTAGGCGAGCAGCGGACCCACGACCAGATCGGCGCGTCGATAGGTCGGTCTCCGCTTCCAGCCTCCGGGAGGACCCTCGAACCCGCGGTCGCTCGGATAGTTCACGCGGAACCGCGGCCCCTCGGGTCCGGCGGTTCGCTGGATCCGGGCGGCGGTCATTCCCAGCCGCTGTTCGTAGGCCACGACGTTGTAGCGGCCGCGGGCCACGTGACCAAACGCGTCCATGCTGTGGCGGAACCGCCGGTTCTCGTAGGCGATGCGGCTGATGGTCCCCGAGTCACTTCGGATGTTCTCGAACTCGAGGTCCTCCGAGCGCGCCGCGATGGGACTCAAGGGCCGGGGCGCGGCCCCAAACGCGAACGTCGAGTCCAGGTCCATGGCGCCGAAGGAAGGATCCGCCGGCGCGTCGAACGGACACGACGCGATCAGAAGAATCGAGATGGGGGCCGCGAGACGCCGGGGGAGGCAGAGCACGTTTGGAGACGCTCGAGTGAGCTTCCGCAAGGGGCCGCGAGTCTAGCACAGCGGCGGACCGCCGGATGCCGGGTCCCGCGGGCGCTCCGCGCCCGGTCTGCGAGACCGGGCTTGATGCCTACGATCGACTTGTGACAGCGTGCCCGGCGAGCGAATTGCACGATCGGACCCCGGCGTGCTCAACGAGGAAAGGAGCCGTCCATGCGTGCCTGGATTCCGCTTCTCGCACTGACCGCGATTTCGTCACTGGCCGGCTGCAAGGGGAGCGAGGAGCAGGCAGTCGCGGAAACGGGCACTCCGGTGGCCGAGGTCGAGGCAGGCGTGATCACGCGCCCGAGCGGGTTGCGCTACGAGGACCTCAAGGTCGGAGAAGGTCCCATGGCCGAGCTCGGCATGCGGGTCCGGGTCCACTACACCGGCTGGCTGACCGACGGCACCAAGTTCGAGAGTTCACTCGATACCGGACGGACGATGAACTTCGTCGTCGGTGAAGGCCAGGTCATCCGAGGATGGGACGAGGGCATCGAGGGAATGCGCATCGGCGGGCGCCGGAAGTTGACGGTTCCGCCGAACCTGGCCTACGGAGAACCGGGTGCTCCCAGCGGCGGCATTCCGCCGAACGCAACCTTGATCTTCGAGATCGAACTCGTCGGAATCGACTGAAACGGCGGCGGTTGCCGCAATGAACAAGTGCTTGACGTGGCATTCTGCGACAGGCAGACTTCCCGCGTTGTCGCCGAGCCTCGCCTGCGCGCACATCCGTACAGCCGCGGAACGCGATTCCGCGGCTGTCTGTCTGGTCGGCGGCACCCGTGTGGTCGTTCCGGCACGAATTTGCGCCGGAAATCGCGATGCTTGGGGATCGGATCCCCGGAGAACAAGGAGTTCGCAGTGGCTAACGGCACCGTCAAGTGGTTCAACGACGCCAAGGGTTTCGGTTTCATTTCTCAGGACGGCGGCGAGGATGTTTTCGTTCACTTCTCGGCCATTCAGGGCGATGGATTCAAGACCCTCGCGGAGGGGGAACGCGTCGAGTTCGAGATTACCCGGGGACCGAAGGGACTCCAGGCGTCGAACGTGCGCCGGATCGCCGTCGCGACCTGAACCCAACAGATCGGATCGCAGGGGTGGCATGACTCCATGCCACCCCTGTTTCGTTCGGTCGAGGCGGGTCAGGGGTTCCGCTCGGCGATCTGGACCAGAGACGCCGGCAGTCGATCTCGGCCGATCACGCGGCCCGAGCCGTCCACCCGCCCGAACTCGAGCACGCCGGTTGGACACACGCCGACGCAGGCCGAACAGCGCACGCACTCCGGATCGGCCATCGGCGTCCCCTTGTTGGCGAAGCTCATGACGTCGATTCCCTGATGGCACACGCGGGTGCACTGCCCGCACGAGATGCACTTCTTCTTGTCGGCGAGGATGCGAAAGCTCGAGAAACGCGCGAAGACGTGCATCAGCGCGGCGAGCGGGCACAGGAACCGGCACCAGAATCGCCCCGAGAACCAGAAGTAGACGCCGTAGCCGAGCACTCCGGCGAGGAAGACGTCGACCGTCCACTTGTAGGACTCCTGGAGCGTGGGGAAGAAGCGGGCGGCGGCGTTGCCCTCGGGGAGCAGCCATCCGGCGATGCGCACGCCGAGCAGGACGACCGTGATCGCCAGCACTCCTTGTCCTGCGAGGTTGGCGCGATTCCACCCCGGACCGTGCGGCATCTTGTGCCGGTGCTCGTCGCCCAGCGTCTCGGCCAGGCCGCCGCACGAGCAGATCCACCCGCAGTACACACCCTTGCCGAAGAACCAGATGCCGAGCGGAATCAGGACCAGCGTCTGCACGAACGAGATCGCGAGCCAGGCCGGCAACGGCTCGGGGGTGAACACGTTGTAGACGTTGAGCGGCCACGCGAGGATCAGGCCGTATGCGCGCCAGAACTCGCGACCATGCCCGTAGTCGACGGCCGGGAACAGCGCATCGGCGAGGGCGCGCGGCAGGGCCCCGTGGGCATCGAGCCACGGAAGGATGATTTCGGGCAGCAGGAACAGAGGGACCACCTGAATCGCGATCAGGGTCGTGGTCTGGGCTGCGACGTAAGGTGTCCGCCGGCGTCGGATGCGCTTGAGCCCGAACACCGCGACCACGATCGAGTAGGCCAGCGTGTAGTAGAAGGCTGGACTCGACGCGCTGATCGCCAGTGTTCCCAGCAAGGTTCGGCGGTCGGCGGCGGCGGCCGCGACCCCGCGGCCGGCGGCTGCCAGGAGATCGCCGAGGTTGGTCGGGAACCAATGATTCCGGTACCAGAGTGCGGAGAAGAAACCGCCCGACTTCCAGTCGTAGAGCCAGACGCAGAACAGCAGGAACAGCCCGAGCGCTGCCCACCGGCCGGGCGTCATCTCGCCTGCGATACGCACGCCCGAACGCCGGAAGAAATCCAGTGGCGGCTCGCGGCCGACCATCGCGAACACGACGTCGTTGGCCAGGGTCTCGTCGCCCTCCGGGCCGCGGACGGCGACCTCGCGCTCGCGGATCTCGAGGACGGTGGTCTCCATGCGCAGCGCGAGGGATCCCGGTTTGCGCGCGAGCCCGGCGGTCGCCGCGGTGATCTGCTCCGAAACCGGATGCACGATCGCGACTTCGGCCCGAGGATCGCGTCGTAGGGCCTCGAGCATCTCCCGGTTCTCGGACTTGGCTCGGGAAAACGTCGAGCGCCGGTGGCACACGGTCACGTGGCCGCCGGACTGCGCGAGCGCGATCGCGGTCTCGAGTGCGGAGTCGCCGCCGCCCACGACCAGCGCGCGCTGGCCGCTCCAGTCCGCCGGGTCATGGAGCCGGTGGTAGACCTTGGGCAGGTCCTCGCCGGGAACCGCGAGTCGGCGAAAGTGGCCGCTGCGCCCGATCGCCACCAGCACGCGGCGGGCCCGAGCCTCGTGGCCACCGGCCATGCATAGCCGGAACCCGTCGCCATCGCGCACGACCCGCTCGACGCGTTCGAGGCGCGGCGCGATGCCGGCCGCCGTAATCTGCTCGCGCAGCTCCTCGATCAGCGCTTCCTTGACGCCGGCTCCGACCTGGAGGGAGCCCGCCGGTTTCATCTCGGTCGGGTAGGTGTAGATCGGTTTCCGGCGCGGGAAGTTCTGCAACGTGAACAAGGGCTCGACCGACTCGTACACCGCGAAGCGCAAGCCCGCCGACTGGGCTTCGATCGCTGCCGCCAGCCCCGAGACCCCGGCGCCGACGATCGCCAGATCGAGCAGATCCGATTCGCCGCGGCCGGCGCGTGCTCCGAGATCGGCGGCGATTCGGCGAACGGTGCGTGCGCCGGTGTCGAGCGCGAACTTGAGTAGCGGAACGCCGGTCAGGTCGCCGGAAACGAACAGGCCCGGCACATTGGTCGAGCCGTCCTCGCGCACTTCCGGGAAGCGTTCGACCGTGCCCGCCGGCCAACGAGTGTGGAGCCAGTTCGCGTAGCGCCCGAGCATTCGCAACACACGGGCACAATGACATCGGAGACGGGGCGGCGCCATGTGCGCGCTCGGCCTCGCGTTTTGGCCCGACCGCTGGGGAAGATGGCGGAGATCGTCTCGGAATCGAGCCGGTTCGGCGATCGCGGGATGGAGGCTGCCGGCCGCTGCCGGCAACGTCGGCACCAAGCCCTGCGGTCGGAACGCAAGCCCTGACCGCGAGTTCCGGCTTCGGGAGCGAACCGCAGGGTTCACGAGCACCGGTTGCGGCCTCGTGCATTCGATCGTGGCCCACGGCTTGCCGATGAAGAGCCGTGCGGGCTGCGACTGCTGGCCATTACGGTGGCGATCTCATGCCCCTCTTCAGGCGCTCACGCCACTCGAGACCCGGAAGTGGCCCGCACTTCTCCCACCTCTCGATCCGTACCGGGATCTCGCTCGCCCCGTTACGGTGCGACCTCGGACTCGGCTACTCTCCGTCGCGGTGCACCGCTCCAACTCCGCGGGGGATTCCGTGACCACGATCGAGTTGATCCGCGACCAGCTCCAGCGATCGTTCGTGAAAGATTCGTGGCACGGCTCAGCCGTGCTCGAACTGCTCGAGTCGGTCGATTCCAAGATCGCCTCGTTCCGCCCGTCGCCCGAGGTGCACACGATCTGGGAGCTGGTGCTGCACATGGCGACCTGGAAGCGCGTGGTCGCCGATCGGATCGAGGGTCGAAAGAACGTTCCGACCGACGAGCAGGACTGGCCCGACGCCGGTCAGGCGACGGCGACGCGCTGGCGCGCCGCAGAGCAGGGGTTGCGCGAGGCGCATCGCGAGCTCGAGGCGGCGGCCGGCCGCATCGACGCGCACGAGATCGAAAAGACTCCACCCGCCGGATCGTTCACCCGAGCGCAGCTGCTGCACGGTGTCGTTCAGCACGACCTCTATCATGCGGGACAGATCGCGATCCTGAAGAAGATGGCGGCCGCGTCGGGCTGATGCCCGGTTCCGGGGGACACAAGTCCGGCCCCCAACCCCGAGTTTTCGATTGACCGTGGGGTGAAGAGCGCCTAGCGTCAATCGAGCGGGCACGACCGGCGCGACCAGAAAAAACCAGCGCAGGCGTCGTGCCCGCGAACGTTTCGAGGGTCATGTGCGCCTGCTGCCCACGATCGCAGCCCTGTTCCTGCTGGGTGCCCACGCCGCAGTCGCGGCCGACACGGGGATCGACGCGGCGTCTTCGCCGGGGGGGCTCGGAACCCTTCCGCCCGAGACGCGGCCGGGTGTGGTCGTCCTCCAACTGACTCCCGAAGCCTCGACCCAGGTCCGCGTTTCCATCGCCCCCGAGTCGCGGAGCGCCGATCAATCGACGGTCGCCCTCGGAATTCCGTCGATCGACCGACTGGCACGAGCGCTGGGCGTCGAGCGATTCGTTCCCGAGTTCCCGGGATCCCAACCACCGACACCGGGATCGCGCGAGCCCGACCTGACCGCGTTCTGGCTCGCGCACCTGCCCGACGGTGTCGACGTCGAACCATCGCGCGCCGCGTTCGCGGCGCTCGCAGAGATCCGGAGTGCCAGCGCCTCGTCGATCCTGCCGGTCGAGGCCGTGCCGAACGACTCGCTGTGGTCGCTCTCGCTCCACTTCTATCAATCCAATCGCCGCGACATTCACGCGCCCGAGGCATGGGACGTCACTACGGGCGATCGATCGGTGATCATCGCCCTGATCGACACCGGCGTTCTCCTCGACCACCCCGACCTCGGTCCGGGCCCGGGAGATCCGGGTCAGTTCTGGACGAACTCGGTCGAAGTGACCGGGGTGAGCGGGGTCGACGACGATGGCAACGGGTACATCGACGATGTTCGCGGCTGGGACTTCGTGGCGCTCCCCAACAACGGCGGCGTGACCGTGGGTGAGGATTGGGTCGACGCCGATCCCGATCCCAACGACTTCGCCGGGCACGGCAGCGCGGTGGCCGGCGTGATCGGCGCGCACTCCGACAATACGATCGGCGTCACCGGCACCGTGTGGCAGGCGTCGATCATGCCCTTGCGCATCGGCTGGTCCACGAACGCGGCGCCGCTCGGCCAGGTCGACATGACCTTCGTGGCCCAGGCGATCCACTACGCGGTCCAAATGGGAGCCTCGATCATCAACTGTTCGTTTGCCAGCATCTATCAACCGGATCTCGCCGCCGCCCTGGACGCCGCCTACTTTGCCAGCGTTTCCGTGGTCTCCTCGGCGGGGAGTGCCTCGAGCACGTTCACCTACCTCGCCGCTCGCAGCGAGGTCTTGTGCGCGACTTCATCCGACTCGCGAGATCGCATCCCGAGCTTCACCAATCGGCAGACGTTCGTGGACGTCGCAGCACCCGGCACCAGCCTGCCCACGGCAACCGTCACGCGCCCCGGCGTCGACAGTCTGGGAATGCGGCAGCCGTCGTACACGACCGGCGCCAGCGGCAGCTCGTTCTCGGCAGCACTCGCGACCGGGGTCGCGGGACTGCTGCATGCCCAGCGCCTGGCCGCCGGTGAGCCGCGCCCCCACCCGGTCGAAACCGTGCTGCGGTTGCACGACACCGCCGACGACATTTCGGCGCTCAATCCGGGAATCACCGGCTATGGCGGCGGCCGACTGAATGCGTTCCGGGCGCTCACCGATCCGGTTGGATCGTTCGTCACGCTCCGTGAGTACCTGGTCAGCGGGCCGGCGGTGCCGCTGCCGGGCGACGGCGCTCCCTGCTGCGCTGCGGTGCCGCTGGAGATCGGCCGGATCGCCGTGGTCGACGTCGGCCAGGGGCGCCTGGTCACCACCTATGCGCTCCCGTCCTCGATCATCGGCGGCATCGCCGCCGCGTACATGAGCGAGAACATCGGCTTCGTGATGTTCTGCGCAACGCAGCAAGGGCAGATCTGGGCTCTGGACGAGTTCGGGCAGATCGTCAGCGGCTGGCCGGTCGATGCCACGCCCGGCGTTCCCGGATCCACGCCGTGCCTCGGTGATCTCGATGGGGACGGCGTGCTGGAAGTGCTTTGGGGAGGAGACGACGGTTACGTGCATGCCTGGAGCGCCGCCGGCAAACCGTTTCCCGGGTTCCCGGTCGCAGTCTCGTCGCCGGGAGACAACCTGGTGCTGTCGCTCTCGGATCTCGATGGCATTGAGGGGGTCGAGATCGTCGCCGTCCAGGGCACAGGCATCGTCCACGCGATTCACGGAAACGGGATCACCATGGCCGGATGGCCGGTGTTCATCGGCGCCGTGGCTTACGGGGCCGCGATCACGGAGCTGGCCGAGCAACCCGGGCCGGCGATCATCGTGGCCGGTGGCACCCAGACTCAGATCCTCAACGTCGACGGCACCATCCGCCATGCGCGCTTCGACCTGCCGCAGACATTCGGTGAAGTGGTCGCCGGAGATCTGAATGGCGATGGTCACGACGAGATCGTCGTTCCCCGCTGGGGTCCGCCGCAGCTCAGCGTTTACGACGACCGATTGGTCCACGCGGACTTCGGCACGTGGCCCAAGCTCTACTCCGGAGTTCCCTACTCGACACCGATCATCGGTCCGCTCGGGGGCAATCCGGCTCCCGAGATCCTGTGGCAGATGCAGGGCCCGGGTTTCGTGGCGGTGGATTCGAGTGCGACGATCATCGGCGGGTTCCCCAAGCCCGGTGCCGCCGGCATGCACGCGACGCTGTGGGACTTCGACGGTGACGGTCGCACCGAGATCCTCGGGACCCCGCCCGATCTGCCGGGCGTCTTCGTGTACCAGGAGGCGCCGGGATCATGGGGCAAGGGGGCGCACTGGCCGACGCCTCGGGCCAATTTCGCGCGCACCGGGAGCCGCCTGTATTCGCCGGGAATCGATCGGCCCACCGCCGCGCTGCTGGCACTGGTCAGCGCGAGCGCCGAGCCGGGTCGAGTGTCGCTCGATTGGTTCGCGGCGCAGACGACTGACCTTCGAGCGATCCTCGAGCGACGAAGCGATTCCGAGTCCTGGCGCGAGCTGGCGACGCTGGTTCCCGACGGCACCGGCCATCTGCGGTATCAGGACGTCCAGGTCGAGCCGGGTGCCCGCTACACGTATCGGTTGGCCGTGAGCACATCGTCGGGTGTCACGCACTGGGGGGAGACGTCGGTGCAGGTGCCGACGACGTTCCGCTTCCACCTGGCCGGAGCTCGGCCTCATCCTGCGCGCGGCAGCGTACAGATTGCATTCGGTCTCGACCGTCGTGATCCCGCGCTTCTCGAGCTGTTCGATCTCGCCGGTCGTCGGATCCTGTCGCGTGCGCTCGAGGGAATGGCGCCGGGTGAACATGTCGTCCAACTCGAGGGTGATCGGAGACTCGAGGCCGGGCTCTACTTGGTGCGACTGAGCCGTGGCAGTGATTCGCGCAACGCGCGGGTCGTATTCATCCCCTAGGCGAGGCTGCGACCCCAAGTCGCTTTGTGCCATGAGTTAGGCCCGCGGCCCCGAGGTGCGTTGGTCGACGATTCTGGCCGCGCCGGGCGGATTGTCCTGAAACCGTCGAGCGCCGACCGCGTATCTTGCGGGCACGCTGGCCGCTCACCGTTACTCATTTAGAGAAGAGAGAACCCTTTCCAGGAGGCGCCATGCCACGCCGTCGACCCCGATTCCCATTTGCCCGGTTCGCCGCGATCGCCAGCGTGTGGGGAGTGCTCGTGATCGCGACCTCCGCACTCGGCCAGCCCGCGAAGCCTGCCACGCCGGCGCAAGCGCCGGCCGAGTGGGTCGCGAAGAGCAATCAGAACGCTCAGGTCCTGCTCGAGCTGTTCGCCAAGTTCGCGCCCGAGGGCGCGGGACGCATGGGGGTGCCCGGACTCGACGAGCAGATCATGGACTTGAAGCCCGGCGTGCTCGATCGCGCCCGGGCCGCGGTCACCGAGGCCGCCACCAAACTCGAGGTGGCGCGAGCGGCCGAGTCGAACGCGGCGGTCAAGCAGGATCTCGACATCATGATCGAGCAGTCGCGGCAGCACCTCGAAGGTCAGGAGCTTTCGGAGAAGCTGATGCTCCCGTACTTCGACGTCCACGGCACGGTATTTCAGGGCATCCGCGCCTTGCTCGACGAGCAAGTGGCCGAGGCGCGCCGTCCGGCGGCCCTCAAGCGGCTCCAGCGTTACGCCGGGCTCGAGAAGGGCTACGAGCCGATCGCCAAGCTCGCCCAGGACCGCACCCGCGAGAAGCTAAACGACGCCAAACTACTCGGGCCGGTGCGCGCCGAGGTCGAGCGTGATCTCGGCAACGCCGCGACCATGACCAAGGGCATCGCCGACCTGTTCACCCAGTACAAGATCAAGGGCTGGGAGAAGCCCTACGCCGAGCTCAAGAAGCAGCTCGACGAGTACGAGAAGTTCGTGCGGGCCGAGATTCTGCCGCGGGCGCGCGACGACTTCCGCCAGCCACCCGCGCTCTACGCGTACGGACTGCGCGGTTACGGCGTCGACATGCCGGTGGACGAGCTGGTGGGTCGGGCGCAGGTCGCGTTCCGCGAGATCCAGAACGAGATGCAGGCCCTGGCGCCGATGGTCGCGAAGCAGTACGGCCTGTCGCAGACCGACTATCGCAGCGTGATCCGCGAGCTCAAGAAGAAGCAGATCGTCGGCGAGGCGATCCTTCCGCACTACGAATCACGGATCAAGGACCTGGAGAAGATCATTCGCGAGCAGGGCATCGTCACCCTGCCCGAGCGGCCGATGCAGATCCGCCTGGCGAGCGAAGCCGAGAGCGCGCAGATTCCGGCGCCCAACATGCGTCCCCCGCGGATGATCGGCAACACCGGCGAGAAAGGGACGTTCGTCCTGCCGCTCAAGATGCCGAGCGCCCAGGGGCAACTCGCGTTCGACGACTTCACGTTCGAGGCTGCATCCTGGACGCTGACCGCGCATGAAGGCCGTCCCGGCCACGAACTGCAGTTCGCCGCCGTGGTCGAAGGCGGCGTCTCGATCGCCCGTGCGTTGTTCGCCATGAACAGCGTCAATGTCGAAGGCTGGGCACTGTACGCCGAAGCCGAGGCCAAGCCGTTCGAGCCGTTGGACGGCCAGTTGATCGCGCTCCAGCACCGGTTGCTGCGCGCGGCGCGCGCCTACCTGGATCCCGGACTCCAGGCCGGAACCATCACCAAGGAACAGGCGATGGCGGTGCTCCAGGAGGACGTGGTGCTGTCGACGGCGATGGCGACCCAGGAAGTCGAGCGCTACACGTTCCGCTCTCCCGGTCAGGCGACCTCGTACTTCTGCGGCTACCAGCGGCTGATGGAGCTGCGCGCCGAGACCGAACGGGCGCTTCATGGGCGCTTCGATCGCCAGCGCTACCACGACTTCATCCTGGCCCAAGGCATGCTGCCGCCGAATCTGCTCCGGCAGGCGGTGCGTGAGCAGTTCGTTCCCGGCGAACTCAAGTCAGCGGGCAAGTAGCGGTCACGCGCTACGAGCCGGCGTTTTGGGCGGCGGCCGATCCGGCCGCCGCCGCTTCGTCGAGCACGAGCCCGGGTGGCTCGTCCTCGATCAGGTAGGCGAAGCGCTCCCGGAACTCCTCGAGTGACATCCGCACCGTGGCCGCGAACTTGGCCAGCTCGTGTGGGTCGTCGAAATCGTCCCGGCGCAGTCGGATCATGTAACGGCGCGCGATGGCATAGCGGGTCGAATGGATGTCCACCATCCGGATTCGCGGCCGCCCGCCGGGGCTCATCATCGTGGAGAACGGAATCGGGACGAAGCGCCCGGCCTGCATGGTGATGGTGACGCCATGGATGCCGGAGAGCAGAGCCTTGGCGGCGCAATAGCCGAGGTCACGCGTGTACTCCATGTCGTAGGGAATCGGATCGGCGCAGCGCAGCTCGTAGCCGATGTTCTTGGCGACGATGGTCGCGTCGATGCCGAATTCGCGCAGGCGCTCCTGCACGGCGTGCTTGAGGATCTCCCCGATGTTGACCTCCGCGATGCGCAGGTTGCCGTGCGCATCGTGCTCGGCCTCCTCGACGCGCGCCAGATCTCCAGGGTCGAGTTCGAGGACGACGCCCTCGGCGATGACTGCGACACCGTCGCGCCGATCGTCGTTCAGGCGCTTGATGATCGAGCCGACCAGCGTGTCGACCAGCGTGTGCAGGCGGATCGGACGCTGGGAGAACTCCTCGGGAATCAGGGTGACGGTCGTGCCGCCGGCCTTGCCGATCCCGAGTGCCAGGTGCCCGGCCTTGCGGCCCATGGCAATCACGAAGTACCAGCGCGACGTGGTCCGCGCATCCACCATGAGATTCTTGAGGATCTCCACGCCCTCGTGGCGCGCGGTCTGGAACCCGAACGTGTCCACGAACGGCGGCAGATCGAGGTCATTGTCGATCGACTTGGGCACGTGAACCACGCGGATGCGTCCGCTCGCCTGTTCCTCGAGCCGACGCGCCGAATAGAGCGTGTCGTCGCCGCCGATCGTGATCAGGTGCTCGACGTTGAGCCGGAGCAGGGAGATGATCGTGTTCTCCAGGAACTCGGGGTCGGTGGTCGGATTCGCGCGCGAGATCCCGATGTGCGAGCCGCCACGGAAGTGGATCCGCGAAACGAGCGGAATAGTCAGGGGCCGCACGTGATCCACGTTGCCGTGCATGATCCACTCGAAGCCGTCGTCGATGCCGAGAACCTCGACACCGTCGAGCACGGCGCGGATGGTCGCGGCCCCGATCACGCTGTTGATGCCGGGGGCCGGGCCGCCGCCGACCAGGATGGCAAGACGTTTGGGGTGGGTCATCTCGATCTCCTCTCGGGGGCAGCATAGGGCAATCCGCCCCAAGTCCGGTTCCCGGGCCGGATCCCGCAGCCCCAGCCCATCAAGTCCTCCGGGCGTCCAGCCGAAAACCCCCCAGAAGTCCATTACATCCTGCGTCCACCCAGACCCCAGGGAAGGGGGTTTCGCGTGCTGCTCCCACCGGGGCGCCTGCAGGCGCTCCGTTGCTGGACCGTGGTCTCTTTGGGGGCCGCGGTCCTGTGCGTGCTTGCCGTTCGACCGGCCTCGGCCGCGAACGCCGTCATCGATTCGGTCCGGGTCTTCACCCGCTCCGGAACGACGGCGATTCAGCTCGCGCCGAGCGACACCTTCCTGGTTCGGGTCGCGCTCCACGACGACGACGGGTTTCACGACATCACCGACGTCGAGGTGAGGCTGCAGTACGGAGACCTGGCCTCGGGACCGTCGGGCCCCGCATTCCGTGGCGTGTACCGCTTCACTCGCGCTCCGCAGCACGCATGGGCGCTCGAGGAGCCGGCGGGATCGTCATGGCGGATCGACCCGGCGCTCTGCTCGCCCGACACGATCCCCAACGACACCTCGGTGCACGGCCTGACGTTCGCGATCGCCCCCGGACAGATCGCGCGCGCCTCGTCGAGTGGCGAGTGGAACCTGCGCGTACGCGTTAATACCGCCCTCGAATCGCTTCCGATCGACGCCGTGGTTGCCAACCAGGACATGGAACCGTCGTTCGTGCTGGTCGTCGCCGACACCGCCGCACACTTCGCGCCGGGCGAGCCGGGACCGATGCCGCTGCCGCTCGCGGACCCCGCCTCGGGCACGATCGTCGTGGGGGTCCAGAGCAACGAGTGGAGCCGGTTGCGCCTCCAGGGCCAGGACATGATCGGCGTGCAAACGCCGGACGTGTTTCCGGTCGGCGCACCTCAGGATCTCGTCACCTGGCGGGCCTCGACCGGCGACTCGGGCCTGCTCCGAACGGCGTTCACCACCGTGGTCGATTCGGTTCCGCCGAACCTCGCGGAAACGCCCCAGTCGTACGGCCTCACCCTGTGGACGCGGATTCCCACCGGGCTTCCCCCGCAGCAGTACCGCGGAGCATTGGACGTGCGACTGCACGATCCGGGGAGCGGACCGCCGGTCGACGTGATCCTGCCGATGACCGCGACCGTGGTGTCCACGGTCGCCGCGCAATCGGCGACCGCCGAAATCCTGCCACCCACGGTCAGCGCGGGGACCAGCGCCCAGCCCTTCGTCGTCTACCTGGAACCGGTGTTCGCCCTGGGCAACACCGGCATCAACCGAATCCGGATTCCGCTGCCGGCCGGCTACGGCACACCGGCGATCCTTCAATTCCGGGTCGGCACCGTCGAGCCGCCGTTCGTGGACAACAGCGGCCCAAACAGCATGATGATCAACTTCGACCCGGTGGCCGTCCCCGAGCGCATCATGGTCGTGTTCGGGGTCTCGGTGCCGACCGTCGCGGACACGGCGGGGTCCGAGCTGACGGTGTTCTTCGACGACTCCTCGACCCCGGGCACGCCGGAACAGGTCGCGACCGAAGGCGATGCCAATGGCGCCGCCGACGGTGACTCGTGGCGGGTGCGCGTGGTTCCCGGACCGCTCGCCGACCTGACCGTGTCGCCCGCCAACGCGACGGTCGCGCTCGGAGACACGGTGCAACTGAGCGCCAGTGGCCGCGACGACTTCGGCAATCCGCTGAACGTCGCTCCGGGCTGGCGGGTCGAAGGCGGCATTGGAACGGTCGACGGCGCCGGTCGATTCACCGCGACCGGAGTCGGCTTCGGCTTCGTGATCGCCCAGCTCGGCGCATTCAGCGACACGGCGCGCATCACCGTCATTCCGCCCCCCGACGCCATCGTCATCACGTCGGCGAGCCAGCTTCCGCAGTCATTGATTCCAGGAGCCGGCAGCCAGGAGGTCCTGAACCTCCAGATTCGCAATCCGTCGGCCGAGCCGGAAACGCTGACCGCGCTGCAACTCGAGAATCGAGCGGCTGGGCCCGGCAGTCCGGCCGAGCTGGACCAGGACTGGACCCCGCTCGCATTGATCGTCCAGCGGGGTGGGGGAGTTCCCGCGCAACAGGTGGCCAGTGGCAGCTTCACCTCGGGCACCGCGGCGTTCACCGGACTGGAGGTCGTGCTCGACGCCGGAGAGACGATCGCGTTCGGCGTTCACGCGGGGGCCTCGCTCGCGGCCCGCGATGGCGACCTGCTCGACCTGCGCATCGCCGACCTGGCGGCGGTGGTCGGGACCGCCCCGATCGACGCGAACTGGCCGATTGACCCGCCGGGAACCTTCGCGGTCGACGGCATGTCCGCGGCCCAGATCGGCCTGATGCCGGTCGCGGCCGCGAACCTGCCGATCGGCGCTCGCCGCCGACTCGCTCTTGCGTTCCGCCTTCCGCAGAACGGCTATGCGGCCGACGTGCTGGTCCGGCTCAACGTCGTCAACCTCGGAACCGCCACGCCCGTCGATGATCTCGACGCGGTCGAGCTTTGGTCGGACGACGGCGACGGCACGTTCGCTGCAGCGAACGACACCCGTCTCGGAACGCTGTACTTCACCGGCAACCGCTGGGAGATCACCGGGCTCGCGCACCCGGTCGGCGCCGGCGGAGCCGTGATGTTCGTCACCGTCGATGTCGCCGCCACCGCGGCCGAGGGACGAACCATCCGCCTCGCTTTGCCGAGTGCCACCGATCTCGGCGTGGGCATGTCCAGTGGCAACAGCGGGCCGGTCGACGCTCAGGTCGAGAACCCGTTCGACCAGATGACCAGCGCTCAGGATCGGATCACCTTGTCGGGGCGGCCCCTGGCGCCCAGCGCAGTGTGGCCGAACGCACTCGACGTTCGGTTGCTCGAGTTGGTGGTCGGCAACACCTACCTGTTCGATCGAGCCCTCACCGGATTGACCGTGACCAACCGCACGGTGGGTCCCGGCTCGGTCGCCGAGCGCGACGGCGAGTTCCGCCGCGTCGAGCTGCGCGCCGATGGCAACGGCGACGGCGTGCTGGGCGACCTGGCGACCGATCCATTGCTCGCCACCTCGTCGTTCAGCGGTGGCCGGGCGGTGTTCACTGGCGTCGCCTGGAACCTTCCCGCCGGGAATGCCCGCGTCCTGTTCGTCACCGGCGACGCCTCACCGACCGGCGCGGCCGACGGAGACAGCTTGTCGGCATACCTCGCGAACGCCGCCGACATCAGCTTCGACTCGTTGAGTTCGGTGGCCGCGACCTTCCCGGTGACCTCCCGCTCGCGCTGGGCGGTGGACGGCATGATCGCCGAGCAGGTGACCAACCTCGGTGCGCCCGGCGTCACCCTGGGTCCGGGGGACGGGCCGGTGCGCGCGCTCGACATCGTGATCCCGCGCAACGGCTACGCCAACGACGTCCTGCGCGGGGTGCGCTTCGTGAACTCCGGGACCGCGACGCCGTCCGACGTCGCCGAGCTGCGACTGTGGCGCGATGACGGCGACGGCCTGTTCGAGCCGGTTGGGGATCTCGATCTGGGGCCGCTGACGCCGCTCGCCGGCGTCTGGCAGAGCCCGCTGCTCGCAGAACCGATGAACGGGGTCGGGGCGCGCCTGTTCGTCGGCGTAACGGTGTCGGGATCGCCCGCGGACTCGGCCACCCTGAAACTCGAGATTCCGGTGAACGGCATCGTCACCGAATCGGGGAACCAAGGTCCGCTCGATGGCTCGGTGTCGAATCCCGAGCCGTTGTTGCTCAGCAGCGCGCCGCTGCTCGCGACGCTGATGCTCGACCGCGATGCCACCACGGTCGGCGCGCTGGTCACCGTGCAGATGCAAGTGCGCAACATCGGCTCCGAGCGGATCAACGGACTGTCGCCGTCGGTTCTGGCCATGGCCGGCGATGGGGCCTCCACCTACCTCACCGGTCCGGTGCCGGCCGCCGCCGACCTCGACCCAGGGCAGACCACGACCTTCAGCTGGAGCTATCAGTCCGCGATCCCGGGCAACGTACGTTGGAGCGGCAACGCCGCGGGCACCGGCGCGACCAGCGGCCTCTTGCGACGCGCGCTCAACGTGCAATCGGGTCTGCACCACGTCTACGTTCAGGCCGAGAGCCTCGCCTGCTTCGCGATTCAGTCGATGCCGTTCACGGTCAATCAGGGTCAGTCCGACGTCGTGCCGCTGACGCTGACCTTGAGCAACGAGAGCGATCTAGCTTCCTCAGCTGTGCGGTTCAGGGGGCTGCGGGTGCGGTTGGAGTCGGGCGCCGGCGGCGGCGTTGTTCCGGCAGACGTGATCGCCCGCGTGGTGGTTCAGGAAGGTTCCGACGTCTACCTGTCGCGCACCAATCTCGAGACCACGGGCAGCGTCATGGACCTGACGTTCGCGAATCCGGTCACGGTGCTCCAGGACCAGCCCGTCACCCTCGGGTTGCGGTTCGATGTCGCGCCGGGGGCGATCGTGCCCAGCTTCCGCATGATCGTCGACGACAGTACGAATTTCAGCGCCGAGGACGCGACCAGCGGAGCGCCGGTCGACGTCCAGCTGCGCGACCAGAGTTATCCCATCCGCACCGGTCTTGCGCGCATCGTCTCGGCCGCCAGTGAACTGCGCCTGGCCTCGGCGGACACCGCCTCGGTGCGCTCGAGCCCGGGCCTGACGCGAGCGCCTGTCCTGCGCCTGCGCCTCGAGAATCCCGGAATCGTGGGCCTGACATCGGACGTGCGGCTCGGCGGCCTCGACGTGGTCCTGGTCGACGACGCCGGACAAACCGTCGCAGCACCCGACGCCTGGCTCTCGCGCCTGCGCGTCGAAGGACCCTTTGGGGCTGTGGCCGACCGGTCGGTGACCTCGGCCGAAGACAGCGTTGTCACGCTCGTTTTCTCGCCCATGGTCACGGTGCCGTTGAACGCGCCGCTCGACCTGAACTTCCTCGCCGAGATCGCCCCTGCGGCGGTTCCCGGTTCGTTCCGACTCGTGATCCGCGACACCGCCGCGGTCGATGCGCGCGACGCCAACACCGGCGAGCGCGTCACGGTCCGACTCGCGGTCGATCCGCTCGTCGGCCCGACCGTCACGATCCAGCAGCCGGCGAGCGGCCTGCGCGTGGCGGGATCGCCGGCCTTCCCGCCGGTGGTCTCGGTCGGCCGGCCCGGGCTCATGGCGTTCACCGCGCGCTGGCGCCATCCCGGGAGCGCGGGCACCGCGCCGGTGCGCTTCGACCGGCTGGTGTTCGAGGTTCAGGACGCCGCGCGCGCCCCCCTGCCGCCGTCGACCTACATCGACGTGCTGCGCATCCGCTGGAACGGGAGCGTGATCGCGAGCGTCAGCGATCCGCCGGCGACCGGCGGCATCCCGGTCGATCTCGGCGGGTGGATCCTTCTCGCCGGCGCCCTCGACTCGATGGCGGTCGAGCTGGACCTCGAGCCGACCGCGCCCCTTGGTTTCCTCGAGCTGATGCTGCCCGCCAGCGGGATCGTGGCGGTCGATGACAACTCCGGCCAGCCGCTGATCCCGACCGCGGAGAACGGAGCCAGTCTCCCGCTCAGCTCGGGGCTCGCCCGACTCGAGCCGCCGGCGCGGACCTTGGTGGCGGATCTGCAGAGTCTGGTTCCGGCGGTGCTGCCCGCGGACGGCAGCACGGTCGTGCTCGCGCGAGTGGCGCTGACCAATGCCGCAGTGCCCGGCTCCGGAACCATCGCCGTCCAATCTCTGCGCTTCGGTGGCGGCGACGGCGACTTCGCGCCGCAGGCGGTGGGTGCCTTCGCTTCGGCGATCGAGGCCTACAACGGGGGAGTGTTGTGGGCATCGAGCGCGCCGCTGACTGCGGACTCGGCGGGAGTGTCGCTGGTCGCGGCTACTCCATTGGATCTCGATCCCGGCGTTCCCGTGACGCTCGAGATCCGGATGACGACCCGGGCCGCGGGTGCGCCCGGAAGCTTCCGACTGTCGCTCGACGCCGCGGGGGTCGGAGTGGTGCAGCCATCGAGCGCATTGCTCACGGTCGCGGTCGTGCCGGTGAGCGGTCGAGCGTTCCCCGAGTGGACCGATCTCGCCAGCTATTCCGGCGGCACGCTGGCCGCGAGCTACGGCAACTTCCCCAACCCGTTCGCGGCCGGTCGATCGGCCACGTCGTTCGTGTTCTACCTGCCGGCCTCGGGGCATGTGGACCTGACAATCTGGACTCCGCGCGGCGAACGGGTCGCGCGCCTGCTCGAAAACGCCTCGTTGTCCTCGGGACTCCACCAGGACCTGGCATGGGACGGTCGCAACGGGCGGGGCGCCGTGGTCACCAACGGCGTCTATGTGGCCGAACTGGTCGCGCGGCTCGACGACGGCACCAGCGAACGCCTGCTGCGGAAAGTGATGGTGGTGCGATGAGCCGCCGCCTGGTCGGGGTCCTGATGTTGTGGGTCGCGCTCGCCGGAGTCGCCCATGCCGCCGACGATGCCGGCACCACCTCGGTGTTCTCAGTCGGCGCCGGCAATCGCGCATTGGCGCTCGGCAGCGCCTACACCGCGGTCGCGAACGACGCGGGGGGCTGGATGTGGAACCCCGGTGGGCTCGGGATCGCGTCGCGCGCCCAGTTCCAGCTGACGCAGTCGTCGCCCGACGAGCTCGACTTCCGCGAATCGTATGCGGGCGTCGTACTGCCGAGCTGGCGGTGGGGTGGCCTGGCCGCGACCTATCGGCAGTTCGGAATCGGCGGGATCGAAGGTCGCGACGAGCGCAACCTGCCGACCGGAGATCTCGAGAGCCTCGAATCGGAAGTGGCACTCGGCTACGGGCGCATGGTCGGCGACGCGATCAGCCTCGGCGCGGTCGCGAAGATCCGTCGCCAGGAGCTGGGTGGCCGGGCCGCCAACGGCGTCGGCGCCGATCTCGGGATGATGATTCGGCCGGCGGCCCTGGCGAGCACCAGCCCGGCCTGGATGCGCGACCTGACCTTCGGCTTCGCGCTCGCCAACCTGCTGCCGCCCGCGATGGTGCTCGATCGCGAGGAAGTCGCCGATCCGCGTATCGCGCGCCTGGGGCTCGCGCTGCGTCACGGGTTCCGGGCCACCGGCGCCGCCCTGATCGCATTCGACGTCGAGAGCGTCGAAGGTCGCTCGTCGCGGGTCCACGCCGGGCTCGAGTTGAGCCCGCACCCGGTGTTCGACCTGCGCATCGGAGTCTCCGGATCGACGCTCACCGCCGGCTCCGGGATCCAGGTCGGGCCGACCGAGTTCGAGTACGCGTTCGAGAATCAGGCGCTGGCTCCGGTCCATCGTTTCGGCCTGACGTTTCAGTTCGGTCCCTCCGTCGAACAGGCACGAGACAACTATCTGGCGGAGCGCGAAGCCGAGATGCAGACGCGGCTGACCGAGACCTTCGAGGCGAGGCAGCGCGAACGAACCCGGGCGCTGGCCGCGGAGGTCGAGGCCGCACTCGGCGCCGGCGATCCGGTGCTGGCGGTCGAGCGCGCAACCCTGCTGCGCGCACTCGATCCGGGGCATCCCCAAGGCATGAACCTCGAGGCCCGCAGTCTGCGCGCGATGGCGCAGGCGCAGCAAAGCGCCGGAGAGTTCTCCGAAGCCGCGGTGACCTATTCGCGCGCGCTGCAGGTGGCTCCAGGCGATTCGATCTCGGTCGCTGGGCTCGAGCGCTGCCGGACCGAGAGCAATCGTCGCGCGGCGCGATCCGCGGAGCTGAGGTCGCGCTTCGAGGCGGGCCTGAACGCATTCACCGCCGGCCGACTCGAGGAAGCGCGCTCCAGCTTCGAAGCGCTGCTCGCGGTCCATCCGCAGGACGAGGAAGCCCGTGCCATGCTCGTGCGCACCCAGGATGCCATCACTCGTCGCGCCGAGGCGTTGATCGGCGATGCGCGCCGCGACCTGGCTGCCGGTGCGCTGGACGAGGCGCGGCGGGATCTCGAGCGGGCGCGAGCGCTGGACCCACGCGCGGCCGGCCTGGTCGCCGCCGAGGCTGCGCTCAAACGCGCGGCCGCAGGAACCGGCTCTGAGCCCTCGGTTCCGCCGCCGGCGCCCGCCCGAGCGCTGACCGGCGCCGAGCGACGCGAAGTGGCTGAGCTCTACCAGCGGGGTCTGACGGCGATGCAGGCCGGCAACACGGACGTCGCGATTCGCTATTGGGAGCTGGTGTGGGAGAAGGCGCCCGACTACCAGAACGTGCGCCAGAGTCTCAAACAGGAGTACCTGGCTCGCGGCATGGAATCGTTCGCGGCCGGGAATCTCACGGAAGCAGTACGGCAGTGGGAGAACGCCTTGCGCATGGATCCGCGTGACGAACGCGCGCGCGCCTACCTGTCGCGCGCGCAGGAGCATCTGGCCCGGAGCCGGGAGATCGGGTCGCGATGACGCCTCGTCCCGGATCAGCGCCCGCGCTTCGCGAAGAGCCGACACCGGTTCGCCCCGGCAACCGGCCGCCGGCGCGGTCCGCACGCGTGGTCGAGCCGCCGGCCCCGCGCCGGCCGGTGGTCAGCCTGCGACTCGTGGCTCCGCTGCTCGCCGCAGCACTGCTCACGGTCGCGGTCACCGGCGCGGCGGTGATCTCGGAACGAAACGCACGCACCACCCTGGTACGCGAGCTCCACGCACGGCTCCTGCTCGAGGCGCGCACGCTGGCCACGGCCAGCGCTGGAGCACTGCTCGGCGAGTTCCCCGAACTCACGCTCCATCCGATGGCCCGCGAGATCGCCGCCACCCGCAAGGAGCTGCCGATCGTGGTCGTGCTCGACCACAAGGGCGTCGTGCAGGGGCACCCCGACGCGCGCCAGCTCGGCGTGGAATATGTCTGGCCGCTCGATCTGCGACCGGCCAGCTCCGAGGTGACGCTGCGCCAAGGGGAGGAGCTGCTCGAGAATCGCACGCTGCTCCTGGCGCAGGCCCCGGTCGAGCCGCCTTCGGGCGGCCGCATCGGCACGACGTTGGTCGGCATCCAGCGCAGCTATCTCGATTCGGCGCTCGCGGACTCGCGTCGGGAACAGTCTCTGCTGCTGCTCGCGGTGCTGGTCTTCGGCATCGTGCTCACCTTTGGTCTCATGTCGCTCCTGTTGCGACCGATCGCGGTGCTGCGTCAGGGCCTGGAACGCATAGGGCGCGGCGACCTCGAAACCCCGATCGACGCGCGCGACCCCACCGAGCTCGGGATGCTCGCCGATACCGTGAACCGCATGGCCGCCCGGCTCAAAGTGGCGCAGCAGGAGACCGTGGAAAAGGAACGTCTCGCGCGCGAGGTCGAGCTGGCGCGGAGCATCCAGCGCTCGCTGCTGCCTCAGGGCCGCATGGTCGCCGGCGGGTTCGAGCTCGAAGGCGCTCAGCGCGCAGCGACCGAAGTCGGCGGCGACTACTTCGACCTGCTGACCCTGTCTAAGGGCAGGATCGGAATCACGATCGCGGATGTTTCCGGCAAGGGTCTCGCGGGCTGTCTGGTGATGTCGATGTTGTCGGCGCTGCTGCGCGCGCTGCGGCACGCTTATGTGTCGCCCGCCCAGCTCCTGATCGCCCTGGAGGAAACGCTGGTCCAGTCTCTGTCGCGCGGTGGGTTCGTCACCATGTTCTACGGCGTGCTCGATCCGGCGACCGGCCGGCTGGTCTTCGCCTCGGCGGGACACACGCCCATGCTGATCTATCGCGCGGCGCAGCGGGTCCCCGAGTGGCATCGGGCTCGCGCGGTTCCGATCGGAGCGGTCCGGACCGGCGCGCTCAAGCGCATGCTCAGCGACGAGACCGTGGACCTGGCGCCGGGTGACGTCGCGGTCCACTTCACGGATGGCTTCAGCGAAGCGGCGCATCGTGAGACGGGAGAGCAGTTTGGCTTCGATCGAATCGCCGCGGTCGTCCAACGCAGTTCTTCCCGGGGACCCAAGGCGGTCATCGATGCGCTGGCGGTCGCGGTCTCGGAGTGGACGGGAACCGAGACGCCGCAGGACGACGAAACCGTTCTGGTGATCGCCCGCGAGCTGACCGCCTCGGCCGATCCGGTGCGCGAGCCCCAGGCAAGTCCGCCCGAGACCGTCGCGACCGAGCCGCTCGCGTGGCTGGCCGAAGCGCGGAGCACCGGACAGTCGCTGACCCTGACGGCGCGACTCGAGGATCTGGTGATGATTCGCGGCTGGCTCGAGAACTGCACCGACCTCGGCCAGCTCAACCCGCGGGCGCTGCGATTGCTCGAAAGCGCGCTCTACGAACTGTCGGCCAACATCGTGGAGCACGGCTACGGCCTCGCGCCGGGACGCTCCTTCGATCTGTGGTGGGTCGCCGCTCCGGGTGACGCCGGACCCAAACTCGCCGATCGGGTGCGCAACGGCTACCTGCTGATCCACGACCGCGGCAAGGTTTTCAAGCCGCCGCACCGGCCGCTGCTCGACTTCAACGATCCGCGGGTGCGCCGCAAGGGGCGCGGCATCGGCCTCGACCTGATCCGCAGGATCCTGAGCGAGATCTCCTATCACCCGGGCACGTCCGAAGGGAACCTGACCCGACTCGTATTCGACCCGACGCGGATGGGCGACGTCCCGGAGGAACGCCATGAGTGAACACGTATCGTTCGAGGTTGCCCAGGAGCCCGGGGGCATGGACGTTCTCCGCGTCATTGGACGACTGGACGCGCGCACTTCCCCGTTGCTCATCGAGCAATGTGTGCCGGTTCGCGAGCGCGGCCGTCCCCTGATCCTCAATCTCGAGGGCGTGACGTTTCTCTCCTCCTCGGGCATCGGATCGCTGCTCGCGCTCACCGAGGAGTTCCGCGAGCGGGGCGCGAGTCTGCGCCTGGCGGCGCCGTCACAGACGGTGCGCGAGGCAGTCGAACTGTTGAACCTGCAGGAATTCCTCGCCCTCTACGATTCCGAGGCCGACGCGGCGCGGGAGCACGCCGCCTAGGGTGTCCGAAGCCGCGCGACCTGCCGGGGCGATTCCGCCCGATCCCGAGGGGCCCGCGGGTAGTTCCGAACGCGGTTCGCTCACGGGCCCGGTGCCGCTGCTTCGATCGCGCGAATCCACGCCGGAATTGCGGCTGGTCGCGATGCGCGAGCACAGCCTGCTCTCGTTGTTCGAGCTGAGCCGCGAGTTGTCGGTCGTGCTCGATGCCCGCGGCATCGCCGACCTGGTCCTGTTCAACCTCATGGGGCACCTGGGTACCGCCCAAGCCGTGATGTGGCTCGAGGCCGGCGGTCCGCCCAGCGGGCTCGACGTCGTGCGCTGCCACGGGGTGCGACCCGAAATCGCCACCGTCCTCGGCACTGCGCTCTCGCCGCTGCTCCATGGCGACCGGCCGCGCCTGCGAGCGCCCATGCGGATCGGCGAAGCCCGTTCCCTGATCGAGCCGGCCGCGGTCGATCTCGCGCACCACAGCGGCGTCGCCTTGCTCGCCCCGCTGATGGCCGGCACCCGCATCCGCGGCTTCGTCGGGCTCGGCCGCCGCGCCGCCGGCGCCGACTTCACCGACTTCGATCTCGATGTGCTCAACGCATCGCTGGGCATGGTCGCGGTCGCGATCGAAAACCGCCGGCTGTACGCCAGCCTCGAGCAGCACAATCAGGACCTCGAACGCGCCAACACCGAACTGCGCGAGATGGACCGGGTCAAGTCCGAGTTCCTCCAGACCGTGAATCACGAGCTGCGGACACCGCTCGCGATCATCATCGGGTGCGTCGACTGTCTGTTGCAGGAGCCCGACCCGGACCCCTCGCGCCAGCGCTTCGTGACCGGCGTGATGGAACAGGCGACCAAGCTGCGCGACATGGTGCAGACGTTGCTCGACTTCGCTTCGACGCTCGACGGCTCCATGGATCTGGACGTCATGGAACTCGATCCGCGGAGCCTGGCGACCGAGTACTACGAGAGCCGGCATCCGCACGTCGTCGAGTCGCACCCGAACTTCCACCTGTCGGTCGACACCGGTCGCGCATTGGTCCACTCGGATCGCCTGCGCATCTTCCAGGTGCTCGATGCGCTGCTCGACAACGCCATCAAGTTCACGCCTCCGGAAACCCGGATCGAGCTGCGGGTGACCGAGGCCGAGCGGGACGGACGCCGGGTGGTCGCGTGGCGGGTGGTCGACAACGGACCGGGAATCGCGGCGTCCCACCTCTCCGAATTGTTCAAGCCGTTCCGCCAGGCCGACAACTCGGCGACCCGCAAGGTCGGGGGTCTGGGCATGGGGCTGGCCACCGCCCGCCGGCTGGCCGAACGACTCGACGGCCAGCTGCTGGTCGACTCGGCGCCCGGTCGCGGCAGCAGCTTCTCGCTGATCCTGCCCGTCGCCTGACGCGAAGCGTCGCCCGAACCCGCCGGCGGCCGGATGGTCGGGCGAACGCGTGGCACGTGCGCTAGGATCGCCGCATGCCACGCCACGATGGGGTTTCGCTCGCGCTCGCTGCGATCACCCTGATGACAGGCTTCACTTCTTCCCGGGCCCGGGCCGAGCCGTTGACCGCCACCGAGCGGAAGATCTCGGCCGCGGTGGATCGCGGCGTGCCCGAGTCGCTGGTCTTTCTCGAACGGGTGGTCGACGTCAACAGCGGCACCATGAACTTCGCCGGCGTCGCCGAGGTCGGCCGCATGTTCCGAGCGGAATTCGAACGCCTCGGTTTCACGACGCGTTGGGTCGACGGCGCGCCGTTCGAGCGCGCCGGGCATCTGGTCGCCGAGCGTCGCGGGCGCTCGGCGGATCTCCGGGTGCTGTTGATCGGGCACCTCGACACCGTGTTCGAGGCCGACAGCCCGTTCCAGCGTTTCCAGCGACTCGACGACTCGACCGCCGCCGGGCCCGGCGTCATCGACATGAAGGGCGGCAACGTCGTCATGCTGCTGGCGCTCCGCGCGCTGGCCGAGGCGGGCCGGCTCGATCGCCTCGACGTCACCGCGGTTCTGACCGGCGACGAGGAGAAATCCGGCCGTCCGCTCGATCTGGCGCGACGCGACCTGATCGCCGCCGCCGATCACGCCGACCTGGCCATTGGTTTCGAGGACGGGGCCGGCGATCCCAAGACCGCGGTCATCGCTCGCCGTGGCTCCTCGAGCTGGACGCTGCGCACGGGCGGCCGGGCCGCCCACTCGTCGCAGATCTTCCGCGAGGGCGTCGGCAGCGGCAGCGTGTTCGAAGCCGCTCGATTCCTTGCCGCGATTCACGACTCGCTCTCGGTCGAGCGCTACCTGACCTTCAATCCCGGCGTGGTCGTCGGCGGAACGACGATCGGCTACAGCGCGGAAGAGGGGCGCGGCACCGCATTTGGCAAGACCAACGTGGTCGCCGAGAGCACCGTGGTCGCTGGCGATCTGCGCGCGTTGTCGCTGGAGCAGCGCGAACAGGCGAAGGCCGCCATGCGCAGGATCGTCGCGCGCCACCTTCCGGGCACCGGCGCCGAGCTCGAGTTCGACGACGGCTATCCGCCGCTGGCGCCGATTCCCGGCAATCAGCGACTCTTGGACGAGTTCGATCGCGCCAGCCGCGACCTCGGATTCGGCCCGGTGGCCGCGGTCGATCCGTCGCGCGCCGGGGCCGCCGACGTCTCGTTCACTGCCGGGCGGGTGGAGGGCGCGATCGACGGCATCGGACTCATGGGCGACGGCGGCCACACCGTGCGTGAAGTCGCGGATCTGCGAACGCTGCCGATGAACGCGAAGCGAATCGCCGTGATGTTGTCGCGCCTCAAGGCTCCGCGGCGGTGAAGACGATGCGTCCCCCGAGGATGGTCATCGCCACCCGGGCGGAAAGGATCTCTTCGTCGGGGCAGGTGAGGATGTCCCGAGTGAGCACGGTGACATCGGCCAGGCGTCCCGGCGCCAATGTGCCCTTCACGTCCTCCTCGAAGGCGGCGTAAGCGGCGTTGCGCGTGTAGGAGGCGAGTGCTTCCTCGCGGGTCATGCGCTGCGCGCCGTAGAACACGTCCCCGGTCGGCGTGAGGCGCGTCACCGAGGCATGGAAGGATGCCAGGGGATCCACGTCTTCCACCGGCGCGTCGGTGCCGTTGACGATCAGCACGCCGGCATCGATCAAGGTCCGCCACAGGTAGGCGCCCGAAGCCGCCCGCTGCTCGCCGAGCCGCGGCGGCACCCACGGCGCATCGGACGTGCAGTGAATGCCTTGCATCGCGGCGATGATGCCATTCTTCGCGAAACGCGGAACGTCGTCGGGGTTCAGGTGCTGGGCATGCTCGATACGCCAGCGCAGCGGGCGACCGTTGCTCCCGCCGCCGGCCGAAGCCGTGGCCAACGCCGGCGCCTTCAGGCGGAACGCTTCCTCGAACACATCGAGCGTGACGCGGTTGGCGCGATCCCCGATCGCGTGCACACACAGTTGCATGTCGTGTTCGATCGCCAGCCGCGCGGTGACGCGAATCGAGTCGACCGGCGTGGTGTTGAGGCCGGTGTGTCCGGGCAAGTCCGAATAGGGTTCGAGCAGCCAGGCGCCGCGCGAGCCGAGCGCTCCGTCCATCGCCACCTTGATCGCCCGCACCGTGAGGAAGCCCTTGCCGCGGCCGATCTCGCGATACTCCGAAAGGTGCCGCGCCAGCGCCGCGTTCCGGTCGCGGGCCATGACCCACAGCCGAACCGGCAGCGCGCCTTCGTCGGCCATCGCGCGGAAAACATCGAGCGTCGCGAAATTCGAGCCGGCGTCGTGGAAGCTGGTGATGCCTTTGGACAGGCACTCGGCGCCCGCGGTCGCGATATCCAAACGCAGGTCCGCGACTCGCTCGGCGTCGGTGCGCTTCGCCTGCGACGTCGCGTAAGCCTCCTGCACCAGGCCGCTCGCGGTCTCGCGCAGCACGCCGGTCGCGCGGCCGGTGGAGTCTCGCAGGATCTCGCCGCCGGTCGGGTTCGGCGTCTGGTCGTCGATGCCGGCCAGCTCGAGCGCCTTGGCGTTCGCGATCGACGCGTGACCGCTGGCGTGGGTCAGCAGCACCGGATGATCCGGCGACACGCGGCTCAGCGCGTCGTGCACCGGGAAGCCCTCGACCGTGACGTCGGGCGGACGGCTCCACTTTTCCTGGTGCCAGCCGCGCCCGAGGATCCATTCACCCTTGGGACGTTGCCGCGCGGCTTCGGCGACTGTGGTGACCAAATCGTCCCAAGTGCGTGCCTGCTCGGCGCGCACCTGGCGCACGCGACGCCCGAGACTGATGAAATGGCCGTGGCTCTCGATGAATCCCGGAATCGCGAGCTGTCCGGCCAGATCCACGACCTGGGTCTTCGGGCCGATGTACTGGCCGATTTCGTGTCGCGCGCCGACCGCCACGATCCGATCGCCGCGGATCGCGATCGCTTCGGCGTGCGGGCGCGCGGGATCCATGGTCACCACGTTGCCGCGAATCAGAACCAGATCGGCGGGAAGGTCGGCCGCCACGGCCGACGCCACGGCCCACGCAATCACGACCACGACGGACCCGAGAAGCACTCGAGACTGCCCCGGATCTCGACTCTTCATGGGTAGGACTCTAACGGACGCCGGGGTCCCGGACGAGTGGCTCGTCCTTGTCGCACCGGTCGAGCGCGCTAGATTGGCCTCGCTCTCCTCCATGGACGGAACTCGATCGCCGCCCGCCGTGAGCCTCGGAGTCCGCTATCGCTTCTCGGGCGTGCTCGACGCGCCGGGCATCGTCGATCCTGTCCGTCGTATTCCAGATCCCGGGCCGGGTTACTGAGGACGTCGCGCTACGGGGCGACCACCACGCGGCCACTTGCGAGCGGCCGCTCGCCCGCGTGCGCTCGTATGTAGTAGACGCCAGCCGGAACGCGCTGCCCGTGTTGGTCACGCGCATCCCACCATGTGCGCCCGGCAGCGCTCGCGCTCGCGGCGGTCAGCGAGCGCACGCGACGGCCGTTGACCGAGACGATGTCGAGCGACACCGGAGCAGGGGCAGCCAGCTCCCATGAGAGCCACGCGCCGCCGCGCGTGGGATTGGGCGCCGGCGGCAGCAACCGGCCGGCGATTGCGGGCGTCGGGCCGGGGACCGCCGCCGTGACCGGCACCGAGATCGAGTAGATCGAGCGCCCGTAGGTGCCCGCGACCAACGTCCGGGTCGATGTCTGCAGCACCATGTCGGTGACCACCACGCTCGGCATGCCGGTGCCGGGCAGCGTCCACGAGTCGCCGTCGTCGAACGACTGATGGACGCCGAGGTCGGTGGCGACGAACAGCCGGCCGGCGGTCTCGGGATCGGCGACGACATCGTTGGCTGGGGCATCGGGCAAGTTGGAGGCGATCGGGGTCCAGGTCACGCCGTAGTCCCGAGTGCGATAGACGCGGGGCAGGGTCTCGGCCCAGCGGAAGCCCGAGACTGTGACGTACGCCCAACCGGGGGAGAACGGCGAGGGTTCCACCGAGGTCACCCATCGACCGGGCAGTCCGGCGCTGACGTTGGTCCAGATGGCGCCGCCGTTGGTGGACACCTGAACCAGCCCGTCGTCACTGCCGGTCCACAACACATTGCCGTCGATCGGGGAGACGCCGATCGACGTCAGGGTTCCATTGACCTGACCCTGGTTGCCGAGGTGAACGCCGCCTGTGAGATCGCCGCTCACCGCGACCCACGTGGTGTTCGAGGTCGACCGCCACAGCCGTTGCGTACCGAAGTAGCGGACTTCCGAGTTCCCCGGATCCTGCGCGATCGGCGAGTTCCAGTTCTTGCGATCGGTGCCCGGAATCCCGGTGAGCGCCGTGACCCAGCTGGCGCCGCCGTCGGATGAATACGACAGCGAGCCGTACTGGAACTGCGCCCAGATCCGACTCGGAGTCAGCGGGTGGATCAGCGGCTGAAAGCCGTCGCCGCCGAAGATCACGTCATAGTCGTCGAGCCCGCCGGTCAGGGTGCGCATCGTGCTGTTGTCCTGGGCACCGCCGTAGAGCGCGCTCGGATTCGATGCGTCGAGCGCGAGCCGGTAGAACTGGGTGATCGGCTGGCCGCCGGCGAACTGCCAGGTCGCGCCGTCGTTGTCGGACCGATAGATGCCGCCGTCGTTGCCCTCGTACACCGTCGGATTCGGACCGGGAACGAACGCCATCGCGTGATGGTCGACGTGGACGCCGGCATCGACCCGCGCCCAGCTCGCGCCGGCATTGGTGCTGCGGAACAGCGGCAGCTCGAGGATGAAGACCCGGTTGGGATCGTTGGGGTCGACGCGGATGTTGCCGAACCACCAGCCGAACGTCGACGTCGAGCCGGGATCGGGGAGACGCGTCCAGTTGGCGCCGCCGTTGGTCGAGCGGAAGACGCCGGCGAACCGGCCGGTGCGGTGCGCGTACACCGCATACATCGTGTTGGGCTGGCTCGCGCACAGCGTGATTCCGATCCGTCCCAGAGTGTCGTGCGGCGCCGGCAACCCGCCGCCGACGATCGACCAGCTGTCGCCGCTGTTTGTGCTCCGGTACACCGCGCACTGCGGCCCGCCGTAGTCGAAGGCCTCGGGTTGGCGCAGGCGCTGCCAGATCGCGGCGAACAGCACATTCGGCTGGTCGGGACGTTGCACCAAGTCGACGGCCCCGGCGTCGACGCCGGTGTGCAGCACGCGCGTCCACGACGCGCCGCCGTCGGTCGAGCGATAGACGCCGCGATCGGGTCCGGTCTCCCACAGTGCGCCGACCGCAGCCACGAAGATCCGCTGCGGATTCGAGGTATCGACCAGGATCCGTCCGATGGCGCCGGTGCCGTCGAGCCCGAGGTGCGTCCAGGTGTCGCCGCCGTCCATCGAGCGATAGATCCCGTCACCGCCGTACGCGACGCTGCCGCCACCCGGGTTCGGCTCACCGGTGCCGGCATAGATCACGTTCGACTGGCTCGGATCGATGGCCACCGCGCCGACCGCGAGCGTCGACTGCGCGTCGAACACCGGCGTCCAGGTGTCGCCGCCGTCGGTGGTCCGCAGCACGCCGCCTTCGGCGCAGGCGGCGAAGACGCGATTCGGGTCGAGCGGGTCGACCGCGAGGTCGGCGATGCGCCCGCCGATGTTGGTCGGCCCGCGAAAATCCCATCCCGACGCCAACGTGTTCTCGGCGCGTTGCTCGGCGGCATCGATCCGCGCCCGCCGCCACTGATCGAGGGGAATACGGCCGAGCGGCCATGCGCGCTGGGCGAAGAAATGAAGATCGGGCGCGCGCATGCCGATCTCGCCCTTGGTGTCAGGCACGGGTGGTGCAGGCAACCGGTCGCGGCGGCTCTGGCTCGCGAGTCCGACGGCGAGGCTCAAGGTGGCGACGGCGAGCAGGACTCGAGCGGGAGCGAGTGGTGTGTTCAAGGGGTCTCCGAATCCGTGAACCGGGCATTCAGCGTAGCCGTCCCCGGACGCGGACGACAAGCAAAATGAGCACGCGAACGTCAGTGCACGTCGAGGTCGCGGCCCGAAACGACGCGCCCATCCCAGCCCGCCCGGACCTCGCGCACCAGGTCCTCGTCGGTCGCGCCCCACATCAGCTGGTGGTAGAGCACCAGCAAGCCCGGCCGCGCCCGGCGCGCGACCTCGGCCAGCTCGGTGGTCGAGGTGTGAGCGTCGGAGTGGTAGCGCTGCCACTCGGGCGAGCGCGTCTTGAAGCGCTCGGCGGAATAGACCTCGTGGACCAGGACGTCGCAGCCGTCGCACGCGACCACCAGGCTGTCGCTGGGTCGCGTATCGCCCGAGATGACGATCGAGCGGTCGGCAGTGTCGAAGCGATAGGCAAACGCGTGGCGCCAGTTGGCGTGGGGAACCGCGATCGCGCGCACGACCACGTTCGAATCCCGGTAGACGACTCCGGATCGAACCTCGCGGGCCACCACCCGCCAGCCCTCGGTCTTGTCGGGCTCGAGCCCTTGGTTGCGCATGTGGATGTCCTCGCGCCAGGCGGCGAGCACATGGTCGGTCATCGCGCGTGTCCCCGGCGGACCGAAAACACGCAATGGCCCGCGGCGCTCGAGCACCCAGGGCGTGAACACGAGATCGGGGAGTCCGACGGTGTGATCGCTGTGCAGATGGGTGAGGAACACGATGTCGAGCTTCGCCGGATCGAGTGCCGCGATGCCTCGACTCGCCGCCGCGGCTGCCCGGCGGACGACGCCCGGACCCGAATCGACCAGGTAGGCCCGGCCGCCGACCACTACCGCGACCGCGGGGCCCGAGCGCTCCGGGTCGGCATTGGGCGTGCCGGTCCCGAGCAGGACCACGCGCGTACCGGCGCTATCAGGCCGCGTCCCCGACGGCGGGTCGGCGGACAAGGCCGGGTCAAGACACGCAATCAGGAGCCCGGCAGTCAGGCAGAAGGCGCGGAGCAACATGGTGGGGCTGTCTACCACCGGACCAGCCGCCGGACAAGCCGTGGTATCATTGCGCCCGCCATGAGCGCGTTTTCCCCCTCCATGACCCCGGATTCGCAGGCGGCTGCCGTGGACGCGCCGGTCGTCCTGTTCGACGGCGTCTGCAACTTCTGCGACGGCACGGTGAACTTCCTCATGGACCGTGATCCGGGGCGGCGGCTCCGGTTCGCGGCACTCCAATCGGACGCCGGCGGCCGACTGATCCGGCAGTTCGCGATTGCCGGCGATCCGCTCGAGTCATTGATCCTGGTCGAGGGTGGTCGGGCCTACCTGAGGTCGACCGCGGTGTTGCGCGCCCTGCGGCACGTGCGCGGACCCTGGCGGCTGGCCTCGTGGCTGCTGGCGATTCCACGATTCGTGCGCGATCCGGTGTATGCCTTCGTCGCGCGCAACCGCTACCGGTGGTTCGGCACGCGCAAGTCCTGCCGCATGCCGACTCCCGCCGACCGCGAGCGTTTCCTGACGTGAGCGACTGGCTCCGCCGCTTCCGCGAAAAGATCGCCTCCCCGGTGGACGGCGCCTCGCTGGCGTTCTTCCGCATGTGGTTCGGCGGCTGCATGGCGGTCGAAGTCTATCGCTACTTCAACCACGGCTGGATCAAGCGCTACTTCGAAGACCCGATCATGACGTTCACGCTCCCGGGATTCGAGTTCCTCCGCCTGATCCCGCCGCCCGGCATGTACGTCCTCTACACGGTTATGGGGGTTGCCGCGGTCTGCGTGTGCCTCGGTCTGTTCTATCGCGCCGCGATCGTCACTTTGTTCCTGACCCACCTGTACATCTTCACCATCGATGAATCGAATTACCTCAATCACTTCTACCTGGTCGCGCTGATCGCGTTCCTCCTCATCTGGATGCCGGCCGACCGGGTGTGGGCGCTCGGCCCGCGCCGGCGGCGCCTCAAGCCCGGGGAAGTCGCGACCGTTCCCTACTGGACGATCCTGGTGCTGCGGGCCCAGCTGTTCATCGTCTACTTCTACGCCGGTATCGCGAAGGTCAATGCCGACTGGCTGCAAGGTCAGCCGTTGGCGATCTGGCTGGCCGAAGCCGAGACCATGCCGCTGATCGGCCCGTTCATGCTCGAGTCCTGGTTCGCGATGCTCATGTCCTACGGCGGATTGTTCTACGACCTGTCGATCGGCTTCCTGCTATTGTTCCGCAAGACCCGGCTGTTCGGGATCCTGTGGTCGTTCATGTTCCACTTCATGAACTTGAATCTGTTCGAGATCGGGATCTTCCCGTGGTTGGCGATGGGCTCGACCTTCATCTTCCTGACGCCCGACTGGCCGCGCCGGGCGCTCGCGTTCCTGCGCGGCTTGTTCGTCGCCACGCCCCGCGATGCGAAACCCAAGCCGGTGCCAGCGCCCGCCCGGGCCACCGCGCCACTCGGCGCCGGCGTGATGATCGGCATGACCCTTTGGCTCGTGATCCAGGTCCTGATGCCGGTGCGCCACTTCCTCTACGGCGGCAACGTCAGCTGGACCGAAGAGGGCCACATCCTGAGCTGGCACATGAAGCTTCGCGAAAAGGACGGCGAACTGCGCTCCGTCATCATCGAGAATCCCAAGACCGGCCAGCGGATCGAGCACGATCCCAGCGAGATCCTGACCCGGCGCCAGTTCCGCAAGATGACCACGCGCCCGCGCCTGGTCCATCGCTACGCCCAATGGCTGGCGGATCGATACGAGAAGCAGTGGGGCGTGAGGCCCCGCATCTACGTCGACCTGTGGGCCTCGCTCAACGGCCGGCGGTTCCAGCCGCTGATCGACTCGAGCGCCGACCTCGCTGCTGCACGCATGACCGAAGGCGGCAACACGTGGATCGTTCCGCTCTCGGTTTCTCTGCAGGATCGTGCCGAGAATTCGCGGGGCGGCACGATCATGGACGACTGACATGCGCTGGTTCGCGTCGATCTTGATGTTGTGCGTGTTCCCGCTCGGGTCGCTCGCTGTCGCGCACGCAGCCGCGATCCCGGAATCCAGTCCCGGCGCCGGCGTTCCGTCACCGGCGATTCCGCGCGCCGATCCGCTCGACGCCCTGGCCGGACCGCCTTCGTCCCAGTTCACCTGAGTGCCGATCGCGGCCCCGTTGGGGCCGGTGGTCGACGCCGATTGGGCGTTGTTTCACCTGCAGCGCGCGCTGTGGGACCCGGTCGATCCACGTCATTTGGGCTCGCTCAAACCCGAGCTCCAGTTCCGCGTCAACGGCGAGGTGTATCGCTTCTCGAGCCTGCGCACGCTGAACCGGTTCATCAAGTCGCCGGCGTTGTGGACCGGCATCGTCCGGGATCCGGTGACCGGCAATCGCTTTCGCCCGTCGACACGCTCGCCCGAAGTCTACTGGGTCGGCGGTCCCTACTTCTTCGAGAACGACTCGACCCGGGCGCAGTTCATCGACGACCCGCATCGCTACCAGGTGATCCGGCGGATGTAGCGAGCCGGGCTAGGGTCCCGACGCCCGCCGGCGCGCCTCGCCCAGGTAACCCGGCTTGAGCTCGAGCAACGACGCCAGCTTGCGCATCAGGTAATCCTCGTGGCGGGTCAGCTCGCCGTCGGCGAGCACCACCCGCCACAGCACCTCCGCCAGAACCATGCGCTGGCCCTCGTCGTAGTGCGCGTTGATCAGCGAGGTGAACTGGTAGAGGTCGGTGGCTTCGCGGCGCTCCGCGTCGGCGAGAGCGATCAGCTCGCGCGCGGTCTCCGGCGGCAGGTCGAAGTGCCGGCCGATCGACTCTTCCACGTGCAGCCGCTCCTCGTCCGAGAACTCTTCATCGGCGTGCGCCATCTCGAGCAACAAGGCGCATGCGGCGATCCGCAGCCGCTGGGTGGCCGGATCCGGTTCGGAAGTCGTGCTGGGCTTGGGCGGAACGGGATCGGCGGCGCGCCGGAAGAACGATCGAATGCTCTCGAGCACGGGCTCAGCCCCCGAACACGCCGCGCAACACGAACAGGACGTTGGCCGGTCGTTCGGCCAGGCGGCGCATGTACCACGGGAACCAGTACGAGCCGTAGCTGATCAGCACTCGCAGCCGGTGGCCCTCGGCCACCAGACGCGACTGCAATGGCCGCTGGATCCCGTACAGCATTGCGAACTCGTAGGCATCGGAGGAGATCCGGTGCTGGGCGGCGAACGCCTGAATGCGCTCGATCAGGACCGGATCGTGGGTGGCGATCGTCGGGCGGATTCCCGCCTGGCGCGCCTCGGGTGTGAAGCAGGCGGGTGGTCAGCGTGAAGAAACTCTCGTCGACGTCGTGCTTGGCGGGATGCGCGAGGTCGGGCGGTTCCTTGTAGGCTCCCTTGACCATCCGGATGCCGCCGCCGCCGGGAATCAGGGCCTCGAGATCGCCCGGGGTGCGGAACAGATAGGCCTGCAGGCAGAGTCCGACGTTTCGATGGCTCGCGCGCAGTCGCTGGTAGACATTCAGCGTGCGCTGCGTGTAGGCGCTGGATTCCATGTCGACCGAGATCGTGTTGCCGAGCTGACGGGCGCGCTCGGCGATCTTTACGAGGTTCGCGAGGGCGAACGACTCGTCGAGATCCAGGCCGAGCTGGGTGAGCTTGACCGATACCTCGGCGTCGATCGCCGACTGGGGAATCCGTTCGAGGACGTCCAGGTAGTGGCGGGTGACCGCGGCCGCTTCGTCGCGGTCGCCGACGTTTTCGCCGAGGTGGGTGAGGATCGTTCCCATGCGGCGTTCCTTGAGCGCCGTTGCCGCAGCGAGCGCGTCGTCCAGGGTCTCGCCCGGCATGAAGCGCGAGACCGCGCGCCGGACGATGCGCGACTGGGTGGCTTGGCGGCGCAGCCACGCGTTTTCGGAGCTGGCGAGCAGCGCGTCACGGACCAGGTTCATGAGGGGAAAATATCCGGCTGCCCCCGCCGCCGCCAGTCCGCGACCCCGCAAGCAGATCCGCAGGGTCCGAGGCCCGGGAATATGCCCCCTGAAACCGGGGGCTCGGCCGGCCGAAAACTCCGGGGAGCGCCCCCCGCGGGCGACAATCGTGCGTCGTCTTCGAACCGGGCCCGCGCCCGAGGTGGGGAATGACCATTCGGAAGTGGCTCGGATTTGGGCTCGCCTGGAGCATGATTGCCGCCACCAGCGCCCTGCCGGCGAACGGGGGAGTCGTTCGCGGACGCGTGAACGTGCCGCCGTCGGTCGGCCAGGCGCTGCCGAAGCTCAATCCCTACCCGGGACGCGCGGGAACGCTGCCAGCGGGTGCGATCGCCCCACGACTCGGCGCTGTGCAGGACGCCGTGGTTTTCGTCGAGAAGGTTCCGGCGGACCTCGCGACCCCGACCCTGCCGGCCCCGAAGCCGACGCTCGAGCAGAAGGACCAGGCGTTCACCCCGCGCGTGCTCGCCGTGCGCGTCGGAACCCGCGTCGACTTTCCCAACCAGGACCGCATGTATCACAACGTGTTCAGCGTCTCGCCGGTCAAACGCTTCGACCTCGGCAAGTACTCGCGCGGGCACTCCAAGGCGGTCACGTTCGACCGCCCGGGCATCGTGAACGTGTTCTGCGACATCCACTCCGACATGGCGGCCTTTGTCTACGTGCTGCCGCATCACGTGTTCGCCCAGCCTTCGGCCGACGGCGAGTTCTCTCTGCCGAACCTGCCTGCCGGGACCTACACGCTCAAGGTCTGGCACCCGGACCTCGGTGAGCGGACGCGGGAGATCAAAGTCCCCGAGGGTCGCGACCTCGCCGTCGAGATCGAGTACTGACCTGATGCACGGCCGCTTGCGCTGGCGGATCCTGGCGACCACCACGCTGCCGCTGATCGTCCTGGTGGTGACCGCGCTGTGGCTCGTGCAGCGCACCGTGTCCGATCACGTCCACGACAGCATCGAACAGGACCTGTTGCGCGCCAGCGGGGTGTTCGAGGACATGCTGGCCGCGCGCACCGACCAATTGGCCAAGGAGAGCCAGGTCATCGTCCAGGACCCGAAGTTCTTCTCGATGCTGTTGCTCGAGGAGTCGCACCGCGATCCCGAGTACCGCAACACGATCGCGAGGCTGGCGCTCGATTTCAACGCGATCACCGAGGCCGACCTGCTCGAGATCTGGGACGCCGAGGCGCTGGCGCTGGCGTCGGTGGGCCCCGAGTCTTCGGTCGATGTTGGACAATTGCAGATGGTTCAATCCGCGCTCTCGGGTCGCCTGATGACCGGGCTCTTGGTCTCGCCCAGTCGCCAGCTCCAGGCGGTGGCGACCCCGGTCGTCGTCGGGGGCCGGGTCGTCGGGGTGCTGCTGCTCGCGCTCGACATCGGCCAGGAGCTGGCCGACCGGCTGCGGTCGCGGACGCGCAGCGAGGTCTCGTTCGTCGCCGATCAGGCGATCACCGGCAGCACGTTGGTGGGGGGTGAGGATCGCTCGGCATTGCTCGCGGGGCTGAGCCGCATTTCCGGCGATCTGAGTGGCGCGGGGGGCGGCAGCCTGTTGTTCGCAGCGAAAGGCCCGCGCGAAACCTATCAGGTGCTGGCCCGCCCATTGCCGAACGCGCCGAGCGAGAGCCGCCGGACCTACACCCTGCAGCGTTCGCTGGACGCCGAAACCCGTCACCTGCGCAGCCTGACGACGGGACTGATCCAACTGGGCACGGCGGCGGTCGCCTTCACCTTGCTCGCCGGGATCTTCGTCTCGATGCGGATCACCGGACCGATCGAGGGCCTGGTCCGCGCCGCGGAAGAGATCGGCCGTGGCAACTACGAGTACCCGCTGTTCGTTCAGAGCAACGACGAAATCGGGGTCCTGGCCACGCGTTTCCAGGAGATGCGGCTACGTGAGCGCGCCTACGTTCGCAGCCTCGAGGAGGTGGCCCAGATGAAGAGCGACTTCATCAGCGTCACCTCGCACGAACTGCGCACGCCGATCAGCATCATCCGCGGGTTTCACGAACTGATGTCCGAGGAGTCGATGGGGCCGCTCAACGACCACCAGAAGCGCGCGCTGACGGCGATCGGTCAAGGGCTCTCGACCCTGCACCGGATCGCGGACGACGCCACGCGCATTGCCCAGATCGAGAGTGAGCGCCTGGTGCTCAACCGCGGCGCGACCGATCTCGGCACCGTGGTCAGTCAGGCGATCGAGGGCGCGAAGGCCGACGCCCGGGGTCGAAACGTGACGGTCTGCCGCGAGATCGACGGCGGAGCGCCGCGACTGTTCGCGGATGGTCCGCGACTCGCCGAAGCGATCGGCAACCTGGTGCGCAACGGCATCCGATTCACTCCCGACGGTGGCAGCGTGCGGGTCGTCGCCGCACGGCGCAACGATGGGTTGTTCATCGAAGTCCAGGACACCGGTCTGGGGATCCCCGCGGACCGGGTGCGTACGATCTTCGACAAGGCGATCCTGACTGGAGACGTCCTGCATCACCACTCCTCCCGCACCCTCGAATTCAACTCCGCCGGCCTCGGGCTCGGACTGCGAATTGCGCGCGGGATCATCGAAGCCCACGGCGGCACGATCCGGGTCGAGAGCGAGGTCGGCCGCGGCAGCCGGTTCATCGTCGAGATCCCGATGGCCGCAATGGTGGAGTCCCTCGCCGCCTGACGCGCGGCCCCGGCGACGAAACCCTCGTCGCCCGTGGTTCCCCGGTGTTACGCTGACCGCGCTTGCGAGCCACGACGTCCCGGTCGTGGCGTGGCCTTCGTCGCGCACCTGGAGCCCCCCCTAGGAGCCCCCCATGCCCTCATCTCTCGCACGATCCTCGACCGCGATAGTGCTGACTCTGATTGCGCTGGTCGTCGCGCCTCCGGCCCTGCCGGCCGCGGACGACGCCGCACCCACGATCTCCCAGTTCCTCAAGATCCGGGCGCCACGCACGCCGGTGCCGCTGCCCGATGGTTCGCTGCTGATGATGAACAACCCGGATGGCGTCACCCAGCTCTACCGACGGGCGCCCGAGGCGCCGGGGGGTGCCACCGCGTCCAGCCCGAGTCGCGCCCCGGAAACCCGACTCACGTCGTTCCGAGACGGCTTGAGCAGCTATTCGGTCTCGCCCGACGGGAAATGGGCGGTGCTGATGCACGCGCCCGGCGGCAACGAGAACTGGCAGCTGACGCTGATCAGCGCGACTGCCGGGCCGGAGGCCCCGACGACCGCGGTGCTCGCCAACCCACGGGTGCGCGCCACGGTCAACGCCTGGTCGCGGGACGGCTCGAGTTTCGTCTACTCGGCGAACGCCGACAGCCCGACCGATTTCCATCTCTATCGGTACGTCATCGCGACCGGCGCGACCACGCGCGTGCTGGCCAAGGAAGGCACCTGGAACGCCAACGGCATCACTCAGGACGGCAAGCGCATGTTGGTGACTCACGTGGTCTCCGCGTCCGATCGACAGGTCTTCGAGCTGGACGTCGCGACCGGCAGGCTCTCGGACCTGACGATCCGCCCCGAGGGCGGGACCGCGGCCTGCAGGCTGGTCGGCTACATGCCCGACGAGCGCCGCGTCCTCATCTTGTCGGATCTCAAGGACGGCCAGCAGCGGCTGTACCTGCGCGACCTCAAGCGCGGCAAGGTCACGGAGCCGATCCCCGCGTTGTCGCCCTTCGAGCTGGACGGCGCCGAGCTCGACATGAACCGAGAGTTGCTCGCGGTGGCCGCGAACCAGGACGGCTATGCGGTGCCGCACCTGTTCTCGCTACCCGACTTCAAGCCGCTGCCGCCGCCGACGATCGAGCGCGGGGTGCTCGACCTGGTCACGTTCCGCGATCGCACGCTGGTCTGGTCTCTCAGCAACGCGCGCACGCCCGGACTCGCCTACGCGACCACCTACGCGCGCGGCGCCCAGCCGGTGACCCGGCAGCTCACCTGGGCCGAGGATCAGGGACTCGAGCTGTCGCGGTTCCCACTGCCCGAGGTCGTGACCTACCAGGCGTTCGACGGCGTCGAGATCCACGCCTTGCTCTACGTGCCCGAGGGTTACACGCGCGGGACCTCGATCCCGTTCATCGCCTACTACCACGGCGGACCCGAGGGCCAGTCCCGGCCGAGCTTCAACGCGACGCTCCAGTACTACATCAGTCGCGGCTACGGAGTGATCCTGCCCAACGTTCGCGGCAGCACCGGCTACGGCCGGGCGTTTCACGAGATGGACAACTACAAGAAGCGGTGGGACAGCGTGCGCGACGGAGTCGACGCCGCCGAATGGCTGGTGAAGAACGGCTATTCGGAGCCCGGGCGCATCGCCACCTATGGCGGCTCGTACGGTGGGTTCATGGCGGTCGCCTGTCTGGTCGAGGACCAGGAACGCGCGGATCGCGGCGAGCGCAAGCAACGGCTGTTCGGCGCCTGCGTGAACACGGTCGGCATCGTGAACTTGAAGACGTTCCTCGAGAAGACCAGCGGCTACCGGCGTGAGCTGCGCGAGGTCGAGTACGGCCCGCTCACCGACCCGGAGTTCCTGGCCAGCGTCTCGAGCATCCACCGCGTGGACAAGATCCAGGTGCCGGTGTTCATCGCGCACGGATTCAACGACCCGCGCGTACCGGTGGAGGAGGCGATGCAGCTGGCCGCGGCACTGCGCGAGCGCGGGCAGAATCCGCGCATGTTCGTGGCGCCCGACGAAGGCCACGGGTTCGCCAAGCTCGACAATCGGATCTACTTCGGCGAGCGGGTGGCGGCGTTCCTCGACGAGACCATCGGCGGCGCCCGAAAGACGCCGCCAATGGCCGCCGAGTAGCGGTCAGCGCATCAGCACCATGTGTCGGCTCTCGCGCCCGGCACGCGTCTCGAGGGTATAAAGGTAAACGCCGGGCGGCATCCGCCGTCCGCTCAGGTCCTGACCATTCCAAGGAATGGTATGGGCGCCGGCGGCGAGCCGCCCTTGATGGAGCCGGCTGACCAGACGACCCGAGAGGTCGTAGACGCCGAGCATCACGTCGTCCTCGCGCTCGAGCGCGAAGTGGATGGTAGTCCGACCGCCGAACGGATTCGGACTGTTGGTCCCGAGCCGGTAGATCTCCTGGCGCGCGGGATCCACCGCGACCAGCTCCTCGAACCAACCGATGTCCCAGAACAACCACTTGGCGAGGTCGACGTCGGACGAAAGCGAGCTGGTGGTCGCCGGCTCCATCAGAAGGTTGGGCTCGGCGCTCACGTCCCAGTGGGAGACGCTGGAACCGGAGGCGATCACCGAAGGGGTGTAGACCAGGACGCGACCGGCCGCGTCGGCGCCCGCGAGCAGATTGGGATCGAGGGTCATGGTCACGTTGACCCCCGCCAGCAGGTTGGCCCGGATCAACGCGCCGTCCGCCTGCGTCACGCGCACCGAGGGGATGGTGATCGTGGGATCGGCGCCGCCCATGCCCGCTGGCGGGCAACCGGCCACGGAGTCGGCGACCACCACGGCGATCGCCCCGGCTTCCTGGGCGTACTTGACCTTGACCACGAAAGCGCACGTGCCGCGATCGATCAACGCGATCTTGCCATTGACGTCGTTGACCAGGGGCTCGCAGCCGTTGGTCGGGTAGGCGTCGCCGTCGGTGGCGAGCACGACGTCGCCCGAGAGCGGTGCGCCGAGCGGCGCGCCGAAGGTCGCGAGTCCGACCGCGTAGTCGCCATCGATCGAGGCCGGCGAATTCACGCGCAAGAGCGGCTTGTCGCCGAGGAACGAGGGCGCGTAGTTCATGACCGCCGAGCCGTCCCAGGCCAGATGGGTGCAGGTGTTGACCGAGGCCAGGCGCTGCCCCGAGGTCATCTCGTCCCAATGGAGGCCCGAGGTGTTGTCGTAGAGAAAGTGGTCGTACACCGACGGGAAGGTGTTCAGGTAGGCGCCGCTGGTCTTACTGGTCGGCGTCAGGAATCCGAGTCCGTGCCCCATCTCGTGGAGGACCACCGGGAGCAGTTCGATCTGCGTGCCCTCGGCGCCATCCACGCCGTAGTACCAGCCGGACGTGATGCAAGTCGGCTGACCGACGCTCGAGTTGAACTGGATCGAGATGTCGTCGCCGGGAGAGGTGTCGATGCCCTGGAGCTTGCTCGCCAGAGCGTAGGGATACCAGTGGCCGGCGAGCGGAGCTCCAGGGAAGTCGCGCTGATACCCGGTGGGCCCAGCGCTGCCGAGCACGCCGCCGGTGGCCGTGCAGGTCAGCGGGTTGAACTGCGCGGTGATGCGGATGGTGACGGCACTCGGCAGAATGGCGGCCCAGAGGTCGGCCGCGTACTGGAACACGTAGAACCGCTGGGCGCCGATGGTGACGCCGGGATTGCCGCCGATCGGCGTCGCCGGCGTCGGATCGCTGAACCCTTCTCCGGCGCCGTCGGCGTTGATCACGACGATGGTAGCTGAGGTCGCAGGCAGCACCGTCACCGCCGATACCAAGAGAGCCGCAACCAGCAGCAGGCAGGCTTTGCGTAGGTCGTTCATGGCCTATCGCTCCTCGTACTGCGGGCTGGGGGCGGGCAGCGACTCGATCGTGCGCGCATCCAGCGGCGCGGGAGCGCAGCCTTGAACGCGCTTGCCATCGGGCCCGATGCGCACGAACGCGTACTCGTGAAGTTGCCATCCCACGTCGATGCTCACCGAGCCGTCCGGCCGGTGGGTGACGACGAAGCCGTCCGGGGTCTGCGCGACGCTGGTGCCCGGCGGGAACAGCTCGCGCAGCTGTTCGACGCTCGGCGGGCCGAGCGCACCGGTTTCGGGATCGATCGCCACGATCATGCCCGGCGACACGTCGGGTTCCGCGTGGGTCTCACGAGCAGCTTCTGGAGGCGACGGGGCCGTGGATCCTGCGGCCGGGGTCGCGACTGCGGTCGGAGTCGCCGCCGCGGACTCGATGGCGGGCACTGTCGCGTTCAGGGTGGTTCGCGACGCCTTCGACCGCGGTTCGCCGGTCGGGGAGTGATCCCGCGCGTCGACTAGGCCGTTGTTGCGCCAAGCTGCGGCGGAACCACACGCCACGATCAGGAACAAGGTCACCAGCAACCAACGGGGGCGGTTCATTGGAGGCTACCTCCTGGGGGTCGGGGGCGCTTGCCCCGCTTGGCCAACTCGGGTCGAAGAACCGAACGGCTCAACCAACGGCGTTCATCCAACGGCTAGTGCTTGTGTCCCGGGGCGCTATGGTCGTGGGTCTCCTCCGCCGCGCCCCCGACCTTGCGTCGCTGCTCGGCACTGAGGTCGCCGCCCCCCTGGATCGACACGCCGCTCGCCACGAACACGAGCAGCTTCTTCGGTTCTTCGGCAGGCGTGCCCACACCGCCACCCTGCTTGGACTCCGATGCGATGTGTTTCTGATCCTCGGGGCTCATGACCCGTTCGGTCATGACTCCCTGCATGCGCACCGGCTTGCCGCCGGTGCCCCAGGGGACGAAGAACCCATAGTCCTTGAACTCGACCCGGACCTCCTGATTGCGGTCGCGGACCGTCATCCAGCAGCCCTTGTTCTGGCAGACGTCGGCGATGGTGCCCTGGACCAGGACTTCCTTGCCCACCTGCTTGGCCACCGCCTGGTCGAGTTTCGTCGTCTTCTTGAGCGTGATCGGCGCGCCATACGTGGACCAGGCGGTCGTGGACGTTTCGCCGGGCAGGGCGGGGGTGGACCACAGGACCAGAACGGCAATACCAGCGGCGAGCGCTCTCATGAGGGTCTCCGGGTGGGATAAACGGGCGAAATGCGCGGCCGCCACCAAGAAGTCTAACGAGAGGCGGGCCGGCCCTTCAACAGCAGAACGCTCCAGCCGCTTGTCATCGCGGCCGATAACGCCAGTTGCACTATGCGTTTCGCCGTTCCATGCCCGTCGGCGAGGCTCTTCGGCATCGCCGTTCCGGTGGCACTTGCCGTTCTGGCGATGCCGGCCGATCCGGCGTGGGCGGTCGTGTCGGTGGCCGCCAGCCAGGCGCCCAGAGTCGTCAACCCGGGGACCGCCGAGGTCGGCCTCTACGAGTTCACGATCACCAACAACAACCTCCTGCTCGGAAACGTCCGGTTCACCGGCGTCCGACTGACCAACACCACGCAGGGACCCGGCACCATTGCTCAGAAGGATGCCGAGCTGGGTATGGCGCGGCTGGTTCGCGACGCCGGCAACGCGGGCTTCGACCGCGGCGACCCGATGCTCGACTCGACCCAGGCTTCCGGCGGCGCGATCGCCTTCACCGGATTCAACCTCACAATCCAACCCGGGAACTCCGCCCGATTCCTGGTGGTCACCGACCTTCCGCTCCGGGCTCGAGACGGCGATCTGCTCGACCTCGCGATTCAATCGGGAGGCGATCTCGAATTCTCGACCTCCGAGCAGTTCCAGGGCACGACGTTTCCGCTGGCGCCTCCCGGCGCGTTTCCGATCAACGGCCTGGTCGCCGCGCAGATCGACATCAGCAAGAAGTCGTGGGGAAGCGTCCTGGCGGGGACCGACGACAACCTGGCCCTCGGGGTCGTGCTGCCGGCCAATGGGTACGAAGAGGACAAACTCGAGACCATCGAGGTGGTCAACAGTGGTACGGCGCTCGCCGGATCCGACCTGACGGGGATGACCGCCTGGATCGACGACGACAAGAGTGGCGAGTTCGATCCTGATCGCGACCGCAGGATCGGCGCGCTCAGTTACGTCGGCGGTTCGCGCTGGGTTCGATCCGGGATCGGCGAGCCGGTGCCGGTCGAGGGCCTGCGCATTTGGGTGACGGTCGACGTCGGCGACCTCGCGATCGAAGGACGCAGCATTCGATTGGCGTTGCCGGCGCTCCCCGACGCCGGCGTCGGCATGTCGAGCAACAACGACGGCCCGCTCGACCTGGCGGTCGAAGCGCCGGAGCGCACGGTGAGCACCGCCAATCGTCTGACGTTGTCGGCGACTCCGCTGCCACCGGTGGTCACGCGACCGGGCGCCCGGGACGTGACGCTGCTGCACTTTTCGGTGACCAACAGCTACGGAAGCAATCAAGCCATGGATCGCCTCTCGGTCGAAAACGCCGGGATCGGCGGGACGCCGGCGCAGCGTGACGCCGCCGTTCAGGCACTGGTTCTGCGCCTGGACGGCAACGGCGATGGGGTGCTCGGCGACTCGCTCATCGACCCGCCGCTCGCGAGCAGCTTCTTCAGCGGTGGCCGCGCCTCGTTCACCGGGTTCAGCGCTCCCCTGATCGCGAGTGGGACGCGTCACTTCTTCGTCACCGCGCACGTGGCGCTGACCACCGCCGCCGACGGCGACACCTTGTCGACTCGGGTCGCTGGCCCGCTCGATGTCGGACTGGGCGACACCACGCGCGTGGTCGCGAGCTGGCCGCTCGACTCACGGGCCCGCGCCGCGGTCGACGGCATGGTGGCGGCGCAGCTGGCCGCGTTGGCCGTACCCCCGGTGTCCCTGGCTCCAGGCGACTCGGCCGTGCTCGCCATGGACGTGATCGTCCCGCGCAACGGATGGGCCGACGACCTGCTCCAGGGGATCGAAATCACGAACCTCGGCACCGCCGACAACGACGACCTCGCCGAAGTGCGCTGGTGGCGGGACGGCGGCGACGGCGCGTTCACCCCGGGCAGCGGCGACGACGTCGACCTCGGGCCCGCCAGCTGGACAGGTGCGGGCTGGCGGATCACGGCCCTGGCCGTGCCTCTGGGCGCGACCGGCGCACGCGTGTTCGCCGCGGTGCGAGTCGCGGCCAGCCCGACGGACTCCGCGACCGTCCGCTTCGCCATCCCGACGATGGGCATCACGGTGGTCTCGGGAAACGACGGCCCACTGGACGCCGACGTGGCGGGTCCGACCACGCTGACCATCAGCGCTTCGCCGCTGCTCGCCTCGCTCGAGATCCAGCCTTCCGCCAGCGTCCCTGGCCAGCAGGTCACGGTGTCGATGGTCGTGCGCAACGCCGGCGTCGATTCGCTGGTGGCGGTCACGCCTTCGGGTTTGGCACAGAGCGGGACCGGATCGCTGAACTTCGAGAGCGGACCGTCGCCGGCGAGCGTCGACCTGGGGCCCGGCGAACGCGACACGCTGGTGTGGACCTATCGCGCGGCGACGCCGGGCGACGTCGTGCTCACCGGCTGGGCGCAGGGCACCGAGCGACCGAGCGGCCTCCCGCGGCGCAGCCTGGATGCCGCGACTGATCCACACCATATCTTCGATCAGGTCACCCATTTGGACGGGAGCTTCGAGTCCACGCTGCCGCCGATGGTCAACCGCGGCCAGACCGGAATCGTGGCGTTCAACCTGGAGCTGGCGAACTCCAATGCGATGGGTTCCCCGGTCCGCTTCCTCGGGCTGCGCATCGGGCTCGCGGACGAGTTCGCCGCCGGGATCGTTCCCGATTCTCTGTTGGCGCGAGTGGTGGTGAACGAGGGGACCATCACACGCCTGTCGCGCACCTCGCTCGAAACCAGCGGCTCCCAGGTCGACCTGACCCTCGCGACTCCGGTGCCGATCGACGCGGGCGAGACGGTGACGCTCACGGTCGGCCTCGACCTCGAGTCGAGCACGACCGCGCCTTCGTTCCGGGTCGCGATCGAGGACAGCGTGTGGCTGGTGGCGGAGGATGCGACCAGCGGCGCTCAAGTCGCGGTGAGACTGACCGGCGGCTTCCCCGTGCAAACCGGACTGGCTCGCGTGTTCGAGCGTCCGTCACGCATCGAGGTCAGTGCGCTGCCGGCGGCCGACCTTCACGTTGGTCCCGGCCAGCTCGACGTTCCCATGCTGGCCTTCCGGCTGCTGAGTCCCGGCGCCGGCGGCATCACCTCGGACGTGCGCGTCGGCGGACTCGCGCTCGACGCCAGCGACACGCTGGGCACGCGCCTCGCGCTGCTGGCGGACGTCGTCAGCCACGTCGTGGTGCGCAGCGGGTTCCAGACGATGGCCTCGCGCGCCGTGCTCGCAGTCGACGGACCCAAGCTCACGCTGCTGTTGAGCCCGGCGATCAGCGTCCCGGTCAACACGGCGGTCGACGTGCTGGTGAGCGCCGACGTCGCGAGCCTGGCGGCGGCCGGAGCGTTCCGGCTGCGGCTCACCGACTCGACGCTGTTCGATGCGCGCGATGCCATTACCCGCGACCCGGTGATCGTGATGTTCGCGACCGACCCGCTGCCCGGCGGGACGGTGATCGTCGAGATGCCGGCCGATCAGGTGGTCGTGCGCGGCACGCCGCGCTTTCCGGTGGGCGTGCGCGCGGGGGACGCGGGCATCGGCGCCATGACCCTGGTGCTCCGCCATCCGGGCGGACCCGGCGACGCTCCGCTGCGAGTCGACAGCCTGATCGTGCTCAGCCGCGATCACGCGCGCCGACCACTTGCGCCCGCCTTGTTCCTCGACGCGCTGCGCCTGCGCTGGAATGGCGTCGACGCTGGGGGCAACGGCGATCCGCCGACCAGCGGCGAAGCCACCGGCATCGACGTGGGCGGTCGCACACTGGCTGCCGGCGACAGCGCCACGATCGACCTGAGCGCGGACATCTCGGCGGCCGCGCCCGAAGGTTTCCTCGAGCTCTCGGTGTTCGGCGAGGGAATTTCCGTCTATGACGCCAATCTCGGGACGCGCGCGGTGGTGGTGCCGGAGGGGGGCCCGCTGCCGTTCACGTCCGGCCTGACGCACGTCCAGGCGCCGGCGCGGACGCTGGTGGCCTCGCTCGCGACCGAGATGCCGGCCGTGTTGGCGGGAGACGGGCGCGAAGTCCCGATCGCCACGCTTCGATTCGAGAACCCGGCAGCGCCGGGAGCCGGATCGATTCGCGTCCGCCACCTCGCGCTGCGCGGCGCCGATCACACGTTCACCGATCAGGCTCTCGGCGCCACGATCTCGGAAATCCTGCTGCGCGTGGACGGCGCGGTGTGGGCGCAAGGAGCGCTCACGCCGGATTCGGTGACCGCGACGCTGGTCGGAGCCACAGAACTCGAGGTCGATGCCGACAGCTCACGGACAGTCGAGGTGAGCGTCATCCCTCGGGCGGGACTCGAGTCCGGCACGGTTCGCGTGGGCCTCGACGCCTCCGGAGTCGGCGTCGTGCAACCGAGCGGCGGCGTTCTCCAGATTCAGGTGCTGCCCGCGGCTGGGCTGACCTTCCCGCTCTGGACCGAGGCCGGCGGGTTCGGGCCGCTGGAACTGTCCGCAAGCTACTCCAACTTCCCAAATCCATTTGCCGCTGGCCGGGAAGCGACGTCCTTCGCGTACTACTTGAACGGCGACGGCCGGGTCTGGCTGCGCCTGTTCACGCTCGCGGGCGAGCCGGTTCGGACCCTGGCCGACGGCGAGCCGCGCGCTGCCGGCATGCAACAGCTCGACCGCTGGGACGGTCTGAACGGGGCCGGTCACACCGTGAGGAACGGCGTCTACATCGCCGAGCTGCGGGTGCAGTACGACGCGGGCGCCAGCGCGCGTGCCCTGCGCAAGGTGGCGGTGCGCCGATGAAGATCGTATCGGGGATCGCTCTCGCTCTTCGCGATCGTGCAGCTCGGAACGGCCGGGTCGGCGCGCGCCGCCGAGGATGCCGGCACGCGTTCGCCGTTCGCGAATGGCACCGGCGCTCGGGCGCTGGCGCTGGGTGGAGCGTTCTGCGCGATCGCCACCGATCCTGCCGCCCTGACCTGGAATCCGGCAGGGCTCGCGCTCGCGTCGCGTTTCGGCTACGAAGTCGCGCACTCGGCGGGAGTCGAAGTCGATTCTCACGACAGCTACGCCGCCCTGGTGGCGCCCAGCTGGCGCTGGGGCTCGCTCGGTCTCGGCGTGCGCAGCGTGGGTGTCGGCGGGGTCGAGCCGCGGGACGAGCGCAACAACGTCTCGGGCGACGAGTTCTCGAGCTCCGAAACCGAAATCACCGTCGGCTATGCGCGTCCGATCAACGACGCATGGAGTCTCGGTGCTTCGCTCAAGCTGCAGAGTCAGGACGTGGGCGGATATGGAGCGAGTGCCTTGGCGGGAGACCTCGGTGTGTTGGTGGCGATCGGACCGGCGCTCGGCTTCCGCGCGTCATGGCTCGAGGGTTTGACCGCGGGTCTCGGCATTCGCAATGCGCTGGAACCCGCGCTGCGACTCGACCGCGAAAGTGTTCGCGATCCACGCACCTGGCGAGGTGGACTCGCGTGGCGGGGCTGGGTCGGCAGCCAGGAGCTGACCGTGGCCGTGGATGGCGACGCTTCGCAAACAGTGTCGCCGAAATTGCACGCGGGGGCCGAGCTCCTGGTCCGCCGGCTGCTCGCGATGCGCGTCGGCCTCCACGAAGATCGGCTGACGGCCGGCGCGGGCGTGACCTGGCGCAACCTCGAGTTCGGATATGCGTTCGAGAACGTGGCGCTCGGGCCGGTGCACCGAGTCGGGCTCACGCAATCGTTCGGACCGACCGTGACTGCGAGCCGGGCCGCGGCTCGAGACGCAGCGGAGCGCGAATTCCAGAATCGGCTCGAATCCGAGTTCGATCGGCGCGGCGCCGAGCGTCTCGACGATCTGGTGGCGCGGGCCGAGACGGCGATCGGCCAGCGCTCGTACGAGGAAGCGCTCGACCTCTTGGCGACCGCGGCCATCCTCGACTCGGCCGACCAGCGGGTGCGCATGCTCGGCGTGCGCGGCAACGTTGCGCTCGGCAGGGAGCGGGAGGCTGAAGCCGACCTGGTGTCGGCCGCCGACGCATACACCCGGGCGCTGGCGATCGCGCCCCAGGACACCGCTGCGGTCGCGGGAGCGAAGCGCGTGCGCGCGGCCGGGGAACGCCAGGCAATGCGTGACGCGGATCGCGGCGCGCGATTCCGATCCTCGGTCGATGCGCTGATCGCCGGAGATCTGGCGCGGGCTCGGGCCGGCTTTGCGGCTCTGGTGCGGGCCAACCCCAGTGATGCCGAAGCCGCGGCCATGCTCGAGCGGACCGAGGTCCTGATCGCCCGGCGCACCGAGGAGCAGGAACGGCAGGCCGCGATCGACCGCGAAGCGACGGGTGCCCCGCCGTCTCCGCCGACGCAACCGAGCGCTTCCGCCGCCAATCGCCGCGAGGCCGAGCAGCTGGTGAAGCGCGGGGTCGCCGCGATGAGCGCGGGCCGAGCCGACGACGCGGTTCGCTACTGGGAGCTGGCGCTGTCGCTGGATCCGGGCGATGCCGCCGCGGGTCGCTACCTCAACCGCGAGTACCTGGCTCGCGGAATGGACGCCTACGCGGCCGGCCGGCTGGATACTGCCGTTAGCTACTGGGAGAAAGCCCAACGCGCGGATCCGACGGATTCGCGCGCTGCACGCTTCCTGGCGCGGGCCCGCGAGCGGAAAGAACGCACGCGCGAGCTGTTTGGAACCCAGCGATGACCGTGGCGACCCGAATGCGCGGTCCCGGGCGACCGATGCGCATCACGCACAGCATCCGCTGGCTCGTGGCCTTCGCCATGATGGTGCTGGTTGCGGCCGTCGTGGCCGCGGTGGGCGCGGTGACCGAACGCAATGCGCGCCGGGCGCTGTCGGCCGAGATGGAGGCCGGGCTCCAGCTCCAGGCGCGCCAGGTGGCGCTGGTCGGCGCCGACGCCCTGCTCACCGAAACCCCGGAGTGGGCGCTCCTGCCGCTCGCCAAGCAGATCCTCGAACGCCAGTCGCAGATCGCGTTCGTCGTGGTCACCGACCGCGACGGAGTGATTCAGGGAGACAGCGACGTGCGCCGTTTGGGAACCACATTCGTCCCGCCTTCGGGGCTCACCGCGTTGTCCGAGGCGCCGGAGCCGCTCCCCGGCGAGACGATTGCCGGAAATCGTGAGCTGGTCGTGGTCTCGACGCCGGTCGCCGACGGCGACGGCCGCTCGGTGGGCACCGTCTGGATTGCCCTGCGTCAGTCGGCGATCGCCGATCGAATCGAGCAGGCGCGACAGGAGCAGGCGCTGGTCCTGCTGGTCTTCGTGCTGCTGGGTATCGCCGCCGCGCTGGTCGTGTCGTCCCTGGTGTTGCGCCCGGTGGCCGCGCTGCGCGCCGGACTCGAGCGCATCGGCGGCGGAGACCTGAAGGCGCGCCTCGAAGTGCGCGATCGGAGCGAGATCGGCGCTCTGGCCGACACGGTGAATCGAATGGCCGGGCAACTCGAGCTGGCGCAGCAGGACCTGGTCCAACGGGAACGGCTGGCTCACGAGATGGACTTGGCGCAGCGGATCCAGAAGTCCCTGTTGCCCCCGCGCGAGCGCATGGTGGGTCCGTTTCACATCGAGGGCCGCCAGGAACCGGCGAGCGAAGTCGGCGGCGACTACTACCAGACACTGGACCTGCCCGACGGTCGCATGGGATTGGTGGTCGCCGATGTCGCCGGCAAGGGATTGGGCGGGAGTCTGGTCACCGCGATGCTGCATGCTCTGCTGCGGGCTTTGGCGCCGGTGCATCGCTCGCCGGCCGAGTTGCTCGTGGCACTCGATCGCCAGATGGGCACCATGATCGAACGCGGAAGCTTCGTCACCATGTTCTATGGAATCCTCGATCCGAGCACCGGAGAACTGGTGTTCGCTTCGGCCGGACATCATCCGCTGCTGGTGCTGCGCGACGGAGTCACCGAACCCGAATGGCATCGGGGCGAGGGCGTGCCGCTCGGGATCGTGCGTACGGCCAGGTCCCGCACCGCGTTCGAAGAAGTGCGCCTTCAGCTCGGACCCGGGGACGTCGCGATCCAGTACACGGACGGCGTGACGGAAACCGTCGGCGAGAACGCCGGCGAGTATGGCGCCGAGCGCATGGCTCGGGCCGTCGCGCCCGCTGCACGCGGCGGCAGCCGGGCGGTGGTGACGGCACTCTCGCAGTCGGTGGCGTCGTGGCGTGGAAATGCCCCGCGGAGCGATGACGAAACGGTCCTCGTAATCGCGCGGGATCGCGAAGGCATCGTGACCGACTCCGGCCGCCTGTCGTGGAGCGAGGGGCTCGCCCGGCTCGCCGAAGCGGAAGCCCGCGGGGCGAGGCTGGTATTGCCCGCGAGCCTGGCGGCGCTGCGTCGGATCGACGACTGGCTGGTCCGTTCGACACCGGCGCGACACCTGAGCGCGGCCGCGCTCGGAGCGCTCGAACTGGCGCTCCACGAGGCTGCGGCCAACGTCGTGGAGCATGCCTATGGGTGCAACGACGCCCTACGCCTCGAGCTGTGGTGGGTCGCCGAACAGGATCAGGACGTCGAGCCCGCGTCGATGGGGGCCGGCTACTTCCTGCTCCGGGATTGGGGCAACACCTTCAACTCGCAGGAGTGGAAACGCCCGGACCTGACGAACTCTGAGGTGAGACGCCGGGGTCGCGGACTGGGGATGGAGATCCTGCACCGGACGGCGAGCACCGTGACGTACTACCCTGGGACTCCCGAAGGGAATCTGGTGTCCATGGCGTTCGACCCCGAGAGGCTCGGCAAGGAGGTCGCCGCGTGATGAACTCCGAGGAGTTGCAGATCGAGGACGGTCCCGTCCAGGGACGGGCCGTGGTCTTGAGGCTGCGCGGGCGGCTCGACGGCTTCACCGCGCCGTCGTTGATCCGCCGGTGCGCAGCGGTTCAGGCCCAGGGCCAGAACCTCGTCCTCAACTTGGCCGGTGTTTCGTTCCTCGGCTCGACCGGAATCGGCGCTCTGTTCTCGCTGACCGAGCAGTTCCGGGAGCAGGCGGGTGCACTGTTCCTCGCCGAGCCATCGGAGCAGACTCGCGCAGTGGTCGAGTTGCTCGGCCTCGACAAGCATTTGGCGATCCACGCGACCGAAGCCGGAGCCCTCACGACGATCCCGCAGTGATCTCCGCGCGGGCGACCCGTCGATCGAGAAGACGCTGACGCTCAGGCGCTTGATCTGATCCTCGGTCCAGGCGACTCTTGCGGCGCGAGAGGAAACGGCGAGTACCACGAGCCTCCGAGGACCGCGCATGAAGCTCCATCTCTTGGATGCCACCTACGAGTTGTTTCGCGCCTACTTCGGCGTGGACCCGGCGCGCGCGCCCGACGGGCGTGAGGTGGGCGCGGTCGGTGGCCTGATCGGGACGACGCTCTTGCTCCTGCGCGAGCCGGGCGTGACGCACCTGGCGGCCGCGACCGATCACGTGATCCGCAGCTTCCGAAACGACCTGTGGCCCGGCTACAAAACCGAGGAAGGCGTTCCGGAGGATCTGCTCACGCAATTCCCGCTGGCCGAACGCGCGTTCGAAGCCATGGGAGTCGTGGTCTGGCCGATGGTGGAGTTCGAGGCCGACGATGCGCTGGCGACCGCGGCCTCTCGGTTCGGCGAGTCGGTCGAACAGGTGGTGATCTGCACGCCCGACAAGGACCTCGCCCAGTGCGTGATCGGAACCACCATCGTGCAACGGGATCGCCGACGCGAGATCACCTACGACGAAGACGGAGTGCGAGCCAAGTTCGGCGTGTCGCCGGCTTCGATCCCGGACTGGCTGGCCCTGGTCGGCGACAGCTCCGACGGCTACCCGGGGCTCCCGGGGTGGGGGGAGAAGTCCGCGACCACGGTGCTCGCCCGCTGGCAGCACCTGGAAGCGATCCCTGACGATCCGGCGCATTGGCAGGTGAAGGTGCGCGGCGCCGACCGCTTGGCCACCACGCTTCGGGAGCGCATGGACGACGCGTTGCTGTTTCGCCGGCTCGCCACGCTTCGGCGTGACGTGCCGTTGGGCGAAACGCTCGAAGACCTGCGTTGGCGGGGCGTGCCTCGGGATCGCTGGCTCGCGTTCTGCGACGAGCAGGGGTTCGAACAGAGGAAGGACCGACCCCACCGCTGGGCGTAGGGCCGGACGCCGTTCCAGCTGGCCCGGGAACCAGTTTTTGCTCTGGCCACCCCAGGGGGCTAGCGTACTCCCTCTTCCGGAGGGCATCCGGAATTCGTCCCCACACGCGGGAGGTTCAAGTGAGAGGTGCAGTCATCGTTTCGGCCGCGGCACTGCTGACGCTGGCTACGGTAGGAACCGTGCGCGCAGAAACCGCGATTGGTGCAGTGTTCGGATACCCGGGGAACGTCGGACTGTCGCTGCGCTTCGACCGGATGCCGATCGGCGTGGCGTGGAGCGAGGACTTCATCCACGGCACGATCGACATGTGGACGGTCAAGAAGATGCTGGGGACCACCAATGACAACCTGGACTGGTACTTCGGACCCGGCGTCGACCTTGGTCTCCCGCTCGAAGACAGTGAGGAATTCTTCCTCGCCATTCGTGCTCCGATCGGCCTTCAGCTCATGCCGTCGCCCAAGATCGAGCTCTTCGCCGAGGCCGCTCCCGGGATCCAGGTGCTCGACGATGTCGACTTCTACATTGCCGGGGCGGCGGGAATTCGCTTCGTGCTGGGCCAGTAGCCCGGCGTCGAGGACTCGTCAGTCGCTCGTGACCGTGTGATCGTTCCGGGTTCCTGCGTTCACCCAGCGCACGGATCCTCCCGGTTTGATGGTCACCGATGTCGGATTGAAAATTCGGTTGCTGCCCGGGCCGACGCTGACCACCATCGAATCGACGCCACTCGAGTGAACGATCACCACCCCCGCCATGCCGTCGCCCTGATGGGCCTCGCAGTGGTAGGGGAACGTTCCGGGGTTGGGGAAGACGATCGTCACCGACCGCCCGGCGGTTGGAAACGTCAGTCGGAACGGAGCGGGGGCGGTGGGATTGCCCCCGCCCGGGGTCCCCCCGGTCGGCGGCGACGAGGAGCCGCCTCCGCCGCATGACGCCAGCCCGGCGGCGAGCAGGGCGAGCAGCGAGATCATCAGCCGACTCCGGCAATGCGCGCGCGACACCTCGGCCTCCTGAGGATGCAGAATCGTAGTCCCCCGGAATCCAGGAAGACACTCGCCCGGGGAACTGAACAGCTCTATGAGAACACGTGGCGCGGCCCACGAGAAAGTCGGACTCCCGAACCGGGGACTCGGCATTCACGGACTCCTGAGCTTCACCGTGTCCAAGCGCTCGCAGGAGCTGGGTGTGCGGATGGCGCTCGGCGCCCAGGTCTCCGGCATCGTCGGTCTGGTGTTGCGCGAGGGTCTGGCACTCGCGCTGATCGGCATGGCGATCGGCGTTGCCGTCGCCTATGCCGCGGCGCGGGGCATGAGCGCCCTATTGGTCGGGGTGCGTCCCGACGACCTGCTGACCATGGGCATTGCCGCAACGTTGTGCCTGGTCACCGCAACCCTGGGGTGCCTGCGCCCGGCGCTGCGCGCCGCGCGCGTCGACCCCCTCATGGCGCTGCGCTCCGAGTAGCCGGCCCGCGCCCCCGGGCCCGGCCAGCGGTCGCGAACCGTGGCGATGATCCACTGCTGCGCGATTGTGCTAGCTTTTCTGCGACCGGGAGCAACCGAGGAGGGTGTCATGGCCGTCCCGACCGTCTCCAAGTTCCGCGTCGCCGGAGTGCTCTCCTTCCTGCTTTTCGCGCCTGCGTTACTCGCGGCCTCACCGCGCGAAGAGCTGCCCGCGAATCCCGAGCCTCAGCACCTCCCATACGACACCAGGCCCTTCGATCCCGATCCGCTTTCGACCGCGGGGCCGGGGGGCGGACCACGCGTCCCACCGCCCGGGGTTCCCTCCGCTCGGTATGGCGTCGCTTCGACCGACTGGGCGGCGCTCATCGATCAAACCTGGGGGCCGAGTCCGTGGTCGACCGCGCAGATGCTCGCCGCCTTCGACGCGTTTTGGACCCGGATCGATGTCGGCTTCGCGTGCTTCCAGGGGATCGACGTGGACTGGACGTCGCTGCGCGAGTCGGGGCGCGCCGAGATCCAGGCCGGGGTCAGCCGGGGGCGCTTCGCCGCGATCATGAACCACCTGGCGCTCGCACTGCGCGAGTCGCACACCGCCGTCAACTACTCGGGCGTGAATGGTTCGGCTCTGCGGCCGGGAGTTCCGCTGTTCGTCGTCGGTGGCTGGGGCGACAGCCGGCACTTCCGCGCCGGGCTCACGCCTCTGCCCGACAGCAGCCTGCTGGTGTACAAGGCCGCGCCATCTCATCCCCTGGGGCTCGTGCCCGGTGACATCGTTCTGGGCTACGACGGAGTCCCGTGGAAGCGCCTCTACCGGGAGCTGCTGGCGGCTCAGCTTCCGCTCACCGGCTGGTGGTGGGGATCGAGCAGCTCGTCCTGGACCCATTCGATGTTGATGAGCGCCGGACTCAATTGGCATCTGTTCAACACCATCGACGTCGTGAAGCACGACACCGGGGAAACCGTGCACCTGCCCGTCTCCGCGCTGGAAGCGCCGCCCGGAGGTGCTTTGGATTGCACGGAACAGCTGCCGATCCCTGGAGTGCAGATGCCCAACTACCTGCAGGGCCGCGATCCGGTGAGCTGGGGCATCGTCGACGGCACCCGAATCGGCTACGTCTACGTGCGCGCATGGGAAGGGACCGCAGGAACGCAGTTCCACACCGCCGTCCAAACCCTGTTGAACTCGTTCGAGACGACCGGGCTGATCTTCGACTTCCGCACCAACTACGGCGGGAACATGTTCCTGGCCTACCCCGCCTTGTCGCTCTTATTCGGCGGGGATGTATCCACCATCGGATTCGTCGAGCGCTGCGGCCCGGATCACCTCGCGTTGTGTCCCTCTCCGAACGGACCCCCGAGTTCCTATGTCATCCACGGCGCCGCGAGCGGCGACTACGATCGCCCGATCGCGGTCCTGGTGGGTCCCGGCGCCTTGAGCTCGGGGGACCAGGTCGCCCACCTGTTCCGCTTTCACCCGCGGTCCCGATTCTTCGGCAAGTCGACGGCGACCGCGTTCAACGCGCCGACGGCGACGTCGCTGGGCATCGGGTCCGGATGGTTCGCGAGGTTTGCTTGGGCCGACGCGTACCGTGTGAGCGCGCCCGGAGACTACCTGACCCACGACGAGCTGCATGTGGACGAGCCGGTATGGCTCGAACCCGACGACGTCGCGCGCGGCATCGATACCGTGGCCGAAGCCGCGATCGGCTGGATCAACAACCAGGCTCCGGTATGCGACGTCGCCCACGCCACGATCGACGCGTGGCCCCCCAATCACGAGTTCGTGACGGTCGTGATCGAGGGGGTGAGCGATCCCGACGGGGATCCGGTCACCGTCTTCGCGACGGCGATCGCGCAGGACGAGCCCGTGGACGGGACCGGCGACGGGCACACCTGCCCGGACGCGGAGATCGTTGACGGCGTTGCTCAGGTGCGGCGCGAGAGGGCTGGGAATGGCGACGGGCGAGTCTATCTAGTGTCGTTCACGGCGCGCGACAATCGTGGCGGGGAGTGCCAGGGAACGGTCCAGTTGTGTGTGCCGCACGATCAAGGGCATGGCCGAGACGGCTGCGTGGACGGAGGTCAACGTTACGAGTCGATGACGGTGTGCGCGGGCACGGAGCCGGCCCTGTCGAAGAGCGCGGCCCCAGCGTATGTGCGAGCGTTTCAGCGCGGGCCCGGTGATATGGAGCTCGAGTACCAACTCCCGGCGGACGGGTGGGTGGACCTGGGGGTGTACGACGTGGTGGGGAGGCGGGTGGTGACGCTGCTTCGGGAGCGGCAGGAGGCCGGGGCGCATCGGCTCGAGTGGAGCACTCGTGGGCTAAGGCCGGGCGTTTACTTCGCGCTCCTCAGGGTGGATCAGCAGACCCTCGCCCGCGCCATGGTGGTCGCGCGGTGACGCTCGAGATCGGAGCCGTCGCCTAGGCTGCCGGCACTGGGGCTTGCACAACGCCTCGCCGGCGCGCGAAGAGCAGGTAGATCGCGCCGGCGGAGAGGAAGCCGACGAACCAGGCGTAGTCGTAGAGCGGACGGAGTGGTGGGAACACGAGCCCTCCCCACGCCAGCGCGCAGCCGGCGAGGGTGGCGGCCACGGCCGCGGGGTTCCAGCCGCCGTAGCGGCCCTTGGGCAGGTAGAGGTCGGCGAGATCGAGCGAGCGTCGCCGCAGGATCCAGTAGTCGGCGATCAGCACGCCGGCGATCGATCCGAGCCCGCCCGAGTAGCCGACCAGCCAGGCGAAGATGTAGCCCTTGGGATCGGCGAGCAGCCGCCACGGCTGCATCGCGATGCCGATCAACCCCGTGATGAGCCCGCCGGTCCTGAAGCTGATCCATCGCGGCAGCGCATTGGCGAAATCATTGGCGGGGGAGACCACATTGGCGGCGATGTTCACTGCCAGCGTGGCGACCACCACCGAGAACATCGCGAACCCGACCACGAACGGATTCCCGAACTTCCCGACCAGCTTCACCGGATCCCAGATCGCCTCGCCGTAGATGATGGCGGTGGCGCTGGTGATCATCACGCCCATCGCCGCGAAGGCGAACATGGTGGTGGGGAGCGCCACGGTCTGGCCGAGGACCTGCTCGCGCTGGCTGCGTCCGAAGCGGGTGAAATCCGGCATGTTGAGCGACAGCGTCGCCCAGAAGCCGATCATCGCGGTGAGCGACGGCCAGAACACCGGCAGGAACTCGCCCATCGTCTGGAACTTTCCGGGCTGCGACAACAGAGGGCCAAAGCCGTGCGCGGCATTCACCGCCCATATCAGGAGCCCGAGCGTGACCACCAGAACGTAGGGCGCGGCCCAGTTCTCCACCTGCCGGAGCAGGTTCATGCCACGGTAGATGATCCAGATGTTCAGCCCCCAGAAGAGCATGAACGACAGCCACTCGCTGGTCGTGTGCCCGCCGAATCCGGGGCCGAGCAGCGTGTTCCAGTTCGGGATCAGAGCGGCGAAGAACGTATTCAGCGCCTCACCGCCGATCCAGGCCTGGATGCCGAACCACCCGCACGCCACCAGTGCGCGCATCAGCGCCGGCAGGTTGGATCCCGCCGTACCGTAGGCCGCGCGCGCGAACACCGGAAAGGGGATGCCGTACTTGGTGCCGGGATGCGAGTTGAGCAGAATCGGGATGAGGACGATCATGTTGCCGAGCAGGATGGTGAACAGCGCCTGCTGCCAGTTCATCCCCTGCGCCATCAACCCCGACGCCAGCATGTAGGTCGGGATGCAGTGCGCCATCGAGATCCAGAGCGCGGCGTAGTTGTAGGTGGTCCAGTTGCGCCGCGCCACGGGGACGGGTGCGAGGTCGTGATTGTAGAGCGGGCTCTGCTCGATCGGCGCGGTGTCGACGAGCTCCACGCGCCCGTCAGGTAGTTGTCGCTGGTTCGAACTCATCGCGGCGGGCCCGCTCACTTCCTGAGCATCTTGAAGGCGTGGTTCCAGGAAGGCGGGGTCGTGGAGAACGCGGCAAGGACCCAGACCAGGCACATGGCTTCGAGGTAGCGAGAGCTTTCGATTCCACCCACGTCGATGACGCCCCAACCGAAGTCCTTCAGGATTCCGGTGACCTGTTGTTTCGCGCCGGCGTCATTGCCGCAAATGAACATGTCGGGCGGCCCGCCCGGAAACGCGGGACGGAACATGTGCGCGTTGCCGACCGTGTTGAACGCTTTCACCACCCGAGCATCGGGCAGCAGCCTCTGCACCTGCTCGCCGGCGGAGTCGTTGCCCGAGACGGCGAGGGTCGGCGGAACGCCCTTCGAGAAATCGAGAGGGTTGGTGGTGTCGATCACGACCTTGCCGCGGAACCGGTCGCGGCCGGCCCGAGTGATCGCGCTGTCGTTGGCCACGCCGAGTGTCGCGAGCACCACGATGTCGCCGAACGCGGTCGCCTCGGCAAATGTGCCGGTCGAGGCCTTGGATCCAGTCTGTTTCGCCCAGGCGAGTGCCTTCTCGTTCCCGGCATCACGAGCCCCCAACTTCACCTCATCGCCGTGGGTGACGAACGCCCTGCCGAGAGCCTGACCCACTTCACCCGTTCCCAAGATTCCGACCTTCATCGCGTTGTCTCCTTTTCAGTGCCGGAGGTGGGAGTCGGACCCACACTCGGGGTGAACCGAAAGTGCGCGGCATACGCGTCCCTTTGCAAGTGTGCTGGCGTTATGGTTAGCTACAACACTAGATCGCAGCACGCCCGCGACCATAGACCCCCGGAGACCGCGGCTGACCGCATGGATCGTGATTGGAACGACAGTCAACCCATCTACCGGCAGCTCCACGCCCGGATCGTCGTGATGATTATCGAAGGCGTCCTCAAAGAGGGCGCCCCGCTGCCGTCGGTGCGCTCGATCGCTGCCGAATTGCGGATCAACCCGATCACCGTCCTCAAGGGGTATCAGCAGCTCGTCGACGAGGAGCTAGTGGAGGTCAAGCGCGGGCGGGGGATGTTCATCCATGTTGGCGCGCGCGAACGGCTGCTTCGGGCCGAGCGCGAGAAGTTCATGAAGGAAGAGTGGCCCAAGGTGCGTGCCACGATTCAGCGCCTCGGCCTGAGCCCGGAAGATCTGCTCCACCCGCCTCGTCCGGTGCGCCGCTCGAAAGAGACCCCATGAGGAGCGCCAATTCCATGCCGTGCGTCGAGGTGAAGGGACTTCGCAAGACCTATGGCTCCGTCGTCGCTCTGGACGGTATCGATCTCGTCGTCGAAGAAGGACACATCCTGGGGCTGGTGGGTCCCAATGGCGCGGGCAAGAGCACCGCACTCCATGCCCTGCTCGGCCTGGTCGCGTACCAGGGCTCGGTTCGGGTCCTCGGCAAGGATCCGCGTAGCGAACGACACCGGCTCATGCGCGACGTCTCGTTCATCGCCGACGTCGCCGTGCTCCCGCGCTGGATCCGCGTGGGCCAGCTGCTCGACTACGTCGCCGGCGTGCATCCGCGCTTCGACCGCGCCAAGGCCGAGGGGTTCCTGGCGAGGGGCGGGATCCGGAACTCCGATCAGGTCCGGAAGCTCTCCAAGGGCACCGTGACGCAGCTCCATCTCGCGGTCGTCATGGCCATCGACGCGCGGCTGTTGGTGCTCGACGAGCCGACGCTCGGCCTCGATCCGCTGGCCCGCAAGCAGTTCTACGATGCCCTGCTCCACGACTACTTCGATCGCACCCGAACCATTGTGGTGACCACGCATCAGATCGACGAGATCCAGGATGTCCTCACCGATTTCGCGTTCCTGAACGCCGGACGGATCGTGCTCGCGGGCACCATGGAGGCGTTCGAGTCCCGCTATGCACAGCTCAGAGTCCATCCGGGACGGCTCGACGAGGCCCGCGCGCTGCGGCCAATGCACGAGCGCGAAGTTCTCGGCGGAAGCATTCTGCTGTTCGACGGCGCCGACCGCGAGCGACTCGAAATGCTCGGCGACGTGCGCAGGCCCACCCTGGGCGACCTGTTCATCGCGGTGATGGAAAGAGGATCCCGCGCATGAAGCCGCTGCAATGGTCGGTGCGACGCGAGTTGTGGCAGAACCACTCGATCTGGATCGGTCCCCTCGCGGCGGGGTTCGTGCTGGTTGCGAGCTTCGTGGTCGGCACGATCGCCGCGCCGGAACGGGTTGCGGGCCTGCTGGCGCTGGCCGCGGAAGCCCGGCACGACGCCATCGCCCGTCCGTACGGTTTCGCCGCGGCCATGGTCGCGCTGGGGGCTTTGCTGGCGGGCGTCTTCTACTGCCTCGACGCGCTCCAGGGCGAGCGTAGCGATCGCAGCATCCTGTTCTGGAAGTCACTTCCCGTCTCGGACGCCACGACCGTCCTGGCCAAGGCGTGCATCCCTCTCGTGGTCCTCCCGCTCCTCGTCTTCACCGTCAGCCTCGCAGTGCAGGGGATCATGCTGGTGGGAAGCACGCTCTCCCTGATCGCGACTGGAAGAGACCCGGCGGTGTTGTGGCGTGAGTTGCCGCTGCTCGAGATGCCCATCGTGCTCTTCTACGGCGTCGCCATGATGACGGCCGTACAGGCGCCGTTCTACGCGTGGCTGCTCATGGTTTCGGCCTGGGCGCGGCGGCGTGGGGCGCTCTGGGCCTTCCTGCCGTTGATCGGGCTCGGAGCGGCGGAGCAGATGGTGTTCGGCCGCCACCCGCTGACCCGTGACGTGATCGAGTATCTGTTCACGGGTCCGTTCGCGCGAGCCTTCGCAGTGCACCCCACGCGTGACGTTCCCGTCATCGATCGCATTGCCCTGCTCGACCCGGCCGCGGTCTGGGGACAGCCCGGCGTCTGGATTGGACTTGGCCTGACCGCAGCATTCCTGCTCATCGCGATCCGATTGCGACGCGATCGCGAACTGACCTGATTCAATGACGTCTCACGACCCCATCTCTGCCGGAGGTTCGTCCATGAATTCGACCAGGAGCCAGGCCCGATGGGCGGGGCTGCTGTATGTGCTCGCCAGCTCGACTGCACCCTTCGCCTACCTCTATGTGCCCGACCGCCTCATCGTCCCGGGAGATGCCCTGGCGACCGCGGATCGCGTGCGCGCCTCGGAGGGCCTGCTGCGCGCGGCCATCGGCGCCGAACTGCAGGGGGTGACCATTCTCCTGTTCGCGGCCCTGGCGCTGTACGAATTGTTCAAGCGTGTCGATCAGAAAATGGCGACACTCATGGCCGCGATGATGCTGGTGTCGGTGCCGATCTCGTACGTCAACACGCTGAACCACATCGCGCCCCTCTTTCTGGTCAAGAACACCGCGGTCGCGGCGGTCCTCGATTCCGGACAAGTGGCGGCCCTGGTGACGTTGTTCCTGCAGCTCCACAACTACAGCCTCATCGTGAACCAGATCTTCTGGGGCCTGTGGCTGTTTCCGATCGGCATCCTCATCATGCGGTCGGGATTCTTCCCACGCTGGCTGGCATGGCCGCTGTTCGCTGCCGGCTCCGGTTACGTGGTCCATTCGCTCGGCACGCTTCTCCTGCCGCCGACGCTGCGATGGATCACGCAGAACGGACAGGTCCTGGGAGTGGGCGAGGTGCCGTTCTTCACCTTCTACCTGCTGATCTGGGGCATCCGCGGATACGCCGTGGACCGAATCTCCGCACTGCTGGTCCTGGCGTTGTTCGCAATGGGAGTCGCGGGTCTCGTGTTGCTGTTTGGCAACCGAATCGACGCGGTCCAGTACGCCATCCTCAAGCTGGCGGGCTTGGTCGTCGTCATCGGACTCGTGCTGCGCTGGCGTCACGAAGAGCGGTCGTCGGGAGCGCCGGTGATCGCAACGGCGGAGGCCCGGTCATGAGCCACGAAGAACGTCAGATGAAACACAATGTGATGCTGACCACCACATCTCTGCTCTCGATCCTGTTCTTCACGCTGCACGTGGCGGGCGACATCGTCCGCGGGATCGAAAAGGGAAACATCTCGAACCTCCCGGCCGTGCCCATCTTTGCCGTCTGGATGTACGGAGCGCTGGTGCTCGCCGGACGGCGATCGGGGTACGTCATCACCCTGCTCGGGTCGCTACTTTCGTTGGCCGTCCCCATCCTCCACATGCGGGGAACGGGTCTCGGCGGCGAAATCGCCAAGTCCGATGGAGGTTTCTTCTTCATCTGGACGATCATCGCGCTCGGCGTGACCGCGCTCTTCTCCGTCATCCTCGCGGTGCAAGGACTGTGGAGCCTGTCCTGGCGCCGGCCCCGGTAGTCCGACACCCCGAACACAGAAAGGCCCGCGCACCGTAGAGGTCCTCGGGAGCCAGATTGCCGCGGGGCTGAGGGATGCTCCCTGCAGTACAGTGACCGCGTGACCGAGCACACGACGCTGCTGGTACCCGACCCAAGTTCTCCCGAGGCTCAGCAGGGGTCGAATTCATCGTTGCCACCGGATCTCCTCGAGCAGGTCCGCGGCCGTCTGCGCCTCCTCGCCATGTTCATCATGATCGGGACGGTGATCGATCCGATCTTCTACTTCGTCAGCTGGGCAGGGGCCGTCTTCTCCGGCACGCAGCCGCCGCCGGAGTTCACCCAACGACTCGGTTTTCAATGGGTCTCCCTTGGCACGATCGCGGTCTCGGCGGCCCTGCGGTGGGCCGCGCGGAGTCCCCGGGTCTCGACCGATCGCCTCGTGTCTCTGGGCCTGGCCTACGAGATCGTCATCTGCTTCACGATCGCGCTGACCTCGTACTGGGAGGAATACGCGACGACGGGGGACCTCCCGAACCTGACCTGGGTCCCTGGGGTCGTCATTCTGTTCCCGCTGATTCTCCCGGGCGCGCCTCGTCGGATGGCGGCGGGCGCGGTCGCCGCGGCGGCCATGTCTCCGTTCGCCCTCCTGTTGCTCGACCTCCTCGGCAAGGTGGAGACGCAGCCGAACAACTACCTGCAGGCGACGGTCAGTCCCGCCATCGCTGTCGCGTGCGCCTACTTTGGCGCCCGGGTCATCTACGGCCTGCGACGCCAGCTGGCCGCCGCCCGCGAACTGGGAAGCTACCGGCTCGAGGAGAAGCTGGGTCAGGGAGGCATGGGCGAAGTGTGGCGGGCCAGGCACCGCATGCTCGCCCGCCCCGCAGCGATCAAGCTGATCCGCAGCCCGGTCGATGTCGACGTGCGGGTCGGGGTGTCGGAGGAGAGGGTCCGTCGGTTCAAGCGTGAGGCCCAGGCCACCGCCAGCCTGCGCTCACCCCATACTGTGAATCTGTTCGATTTCGGCGTCGCGGAGGATGGTGCGTTCTACTACGTCATGGAGCTGCTCGACGGCCTGGACGCCTCCACGATGGTGACTCGGTTCGGACCGATGCCCGCCGAGCGAGTCGTCTACCTGCTCCGCCAGGTGTGCCATTCGCTCTCCGAGGCGGAGTCGCGCCGTCTCGTCCATCGGGACATCAAGCCCGCGAACATCTTCATCTGCCGCTACGGCGAAGACTACGACTTCGTGAAAGTCCTCGACTTCGGGCTGGTCAAGGCGCTGTCCGAGGCCTCGGACGGCCACACCGGGCTGACGGGGCAGAACGTCATTCAGGGCACGCCGGCATTCATCGCGCCGGAACAGGCGCTGGGCCGGGTCGATCTCGACGGCCGCGTGGACATCTACGCGACCGGGTGCGTTGCCTACTGGTTGCTCACCGGGCACCTGGTGTTCGACACCCCGAGTCCGACGGCGCTTCTGGTCCACCACGCGAATACGCCGCCGAGCCCGCCCTCGTCGCGAACCGAGATGCCGATTCCTGAGGGGCTCGACCGCCTCGTGCTCTCGTGCCTCGAGAAGGACCCAGGCCTCCGTCCCCAATCCGCGCGCGAGCTGTCCAGCCGTCTGGCTGCGGTCGTGGACCCCAACTCGTGGACCCAGGAGCGCGCCAGGAGCTGGTGGTCATTGCACGGCCCCGCGCAGGCCGGAGAATAGCGGCGCGCCGTTGAACCACATGCGAACCACGCGCTGGACGCTCGTCCGGTCCATCGCGAGGGCATCCGCAGTATCGCCGCGCATCCCTTCATCTCTCGCGACCGGGTGCTGGGTGTGTTGGCGACGCTTACCCGCGAACCCCTGGATGAGCGAGCCTTCTCCTGGCTCGGGACGTTCGCCAACCAGGCGGCGGTCGCGATCTCGAACGCGCGCGCATTCGAGGAGCTCGAGCGAGCGCATGAGGCGCTTCGCGAAAGCGGAGCTCGCAGCAGCGCCATCCTGGAGACCTCGCTCGACGGCATCGTCACCGCCGACCATGAGGGGCGGATCCTCGAGTTCAATCAGGCCGCCGAGAAGACATTCGGATATCGGCGTGCCGAGGTGATCGGCAAGCTGCTCGCTGAGACGATTGTCCCCGAATCGATGCGCGATAGTCGCAGCCACGGGCTGACGCGAATTGTTGAGGCGGGAGAATCCCAGCTTCTCGGCCGCCGCACGGAGATGATCGCGCGGCGTGCAGACGGCAGCGAGTTCCCGATCGAGCTGGCGATTAGCCGCGTTGCGCTCGCCGGACCGCCGATCTTCACCGGGTTCATCCGGGACATCACGGAGCGAAAGCGCGCGGAAGAGGAAGTGGCCCGGCTTCGAAGGCAGCTTGAACTGGAGAACGCGTACCTCAACGAGCAAGTGAAGGAAAGGTTGGCGTTCGGGGAAATCGTCGGAACGAGTCCGGCGCTCCTCGAGGTGCTCCAGCAAGTCGACATGGTGGCACGAACCGACGCCGCGGTCTTGATCACCGGGGAATCGGGGACCGGCAAGGAGCTGGCTGCCCGGGCGATCCATGAACGCAGCGCGCGGCGGGGACGGCCGCTGGTCACGGTCAACTGCGCCTCCGTGCCCAGCGAGCTGTTCGAGAGCGAGTTCTTTGGACATGTGAGAGGAGCCTTCACGGGGGCGGTGCGCGACCGGATCGGACGGTTCCAGCTGGCCGACAGGGGGACGATCTTCCTCGACGAGGTTGGCGAGATCCCCCTCGCGCTTCAGAGCAAGTTGCTGCGCGTGCTGCAGGACCAGCAAGTCGAGCGCGTCGGAGAAGACGAGGTGCGACAGCTCGACGTGCGCGTGATCGCTGCCACGAATCACAATCTCAAGGAAGAGTGCGAAGCCGGTCGGTTCCGCCGCGACCTGTACTACCGTCTGTCGGTGTTTCCGATCGAGCTGCCGCCGCTGCGCAACCGCTTGGAGGACATCGGGCTGCTGGCGGTGCACTTCTTGGACCTCGCGGTACGCCGCCTCAACTGCCCCGAGGTCCTGCTGACGGATGAGGCCCTGCAACAGCTCACCGCCTACGACTGGCCGGGAAACATTCGCGAGCTGCGCAACGTGATCGAGCGCGCCGTCATACTGTCCCAGCGCGGCCCTCTACGAGTCGACCTGGTACTCGGGACCGGCGGTCCGGTGGCTCGCAGCAAGCAGCCGCACCTTGCGGGTGACGTCGTGAGGGCTCAGGCGCAGTCCGCTGGAAGCAACGTGTTGTCGCAAGCCGATCTGGCTCGTCACGAACGCGACAACATCATCGCCGCGCTGGAGAAAGCCCATTGGAAGGTCTCAGGCTCGGGGGGAGCTGCCGAGATCCTTGGTATCAAGCCGACGACCCTCGCCTCGCGGCTCAAGCGCTTCGGCATCGAGCGACGCAGCTAGGTTTCCTTCTCGTCGCCTACGAACGGTCGTTGGCCATGCTCACGACCGTTCGTGACCTCACGACGCGTCGTGACCGCGTGCGCCCGGCCAGGCCCGTCAATTCACTGAAAACCCGATCGCAGGTACGTGGCACTCGCGGCCAGCGTCGCTGGCATGCCGTGTGCGTGTGCCGGACCCAACACCCGAGCAGGCAGGTGCCTCTTGCTCGTGCAACCTACTCTATGGAGGGACGCGCCATGAGCACGCTCGCAGCCGAACACACCAGCGCCACGGTCACGACCAAGGACGGCACGCAGATCTACTACAAGGACTGGGGCAAGGGTCCGACCGTGACGTTCTCGCACGGCTGGCCATTGAATGCCGACGCGTGGGAAGGCCAAATGTTCTTCCTCGCGCAGAACGGCTTCCGATCAGTCGCGCACGACCGACGGGGCCATGGCCGGTCCACGCAGGCCTCATCCGGCAACGAGATGAATACCTACGCCGACGATCTGGCGGCAGTGATCGAAGCCCTCGATCTCAAAGAGATCACGATGGTGGGACACTCCACCGGAGGCGGCGAGGTCGCGCGCTACATCGGCCGACACGGGACGGACCGAGTCGCCAAGGCCGTGCTCATCTCCGCTGTACCACCGCTCATGCTCAAGACTCTCGGCAATCCGGAAGGCCTTCCGATCGACCTGTTCGACAACCTGCGGGCCGGACTCATGAGTGACCGTTCGCAGTTCTGGCGGGATTTTTCCGTGCCGTTTTTCGGCACCAACCGCAAGGGCGCCAAGGTCTCCCAGGGAATCCTCGATGACTTCTGGTCCTTGAGCATGCAGGCCGGTCTGAAGAACGCCTACGAGTGCATCAAGGCGTTTTCGGAGACCGACTTCACCGAGGACCTCAAGAAGTTCGATGTCCCGACCCTCATCATGCACGCGGGCGACGATCAGATCGTTCCCGTCGGTCATGCGGAGAGGTCCGCCAAACTCATCAAGAACGCGAGGGTCAAGATCTATCCGAATGCGCCACATGGCCTCACGGCCACCCATCAGGATCAGGTCAACGCTGAGCTACTCGCCTTCATCAAGGGGAACTGACCATGTCGCGAGCGGCCGAGACCGTCACAGGCGGAACTACCCGAGTCATGGGTGGCATCACGGTGGTCGAGACGCCGCTGATCGGCCGGGCGTTGGACCTTGCCCGGACCCACTCCGAGCCGTTTCTCTTCAACCATGCCGTCCGATCCTGGCTCTTCGCGGTCAGGCTCGGACAGTTGCAGGGGATATCGCACGACCCGGAAGTCGTGGCCGTCGGCACGCTGCTTCACGACCTGGGGCTCACCAGCGGTTTCACGGGTACCAGGCGCTTCGAGATCGAACGGCACCGGACTCATCGGATCGAAGCTTGTCACGAAGCTTCGTGAGCAGGCCCACGACGCGGTGGCGGCGTCACCCGACTCGGGCGTCAACACGATCACGGGAGAGGGCTTGGCCGACGCGCTGAAAGGCGCCTCGGTGGTCGTCGACGTGTCGAACTCTCCCTCGTTCGAAGACGCGGCGGTTCTGACGTTCTTCGAGACGTCGACCCGTAATCTGCTGGCCGCAGAAGCCGAAGCAGGCGTGCGACATCACGTTGCCTTGTCGGTCGTTGGAACCGAGCGCTTGTCCGAAAGCGGCTACTTCCGCGCAAAGATCGCTCAAGAGAAGTTGATCAAGGGCTCATCAATCCCTTACTCGATCGTCCACGCGACGCAGTTCTTCGAGTTCGTCAAGAGCATCGCCGCCGCCGCGACCGACGGCAATCGAGGTTCGCCTCGCACCCGTGCTCATCCAGCCGATGGCGGCTGATGATGTCGCCAGCGCGGTCGGCAGGGTCGCGGTGGCGGTGTTCTCCAGGATCTCACTGGGGCATCGTCGGCGCGACGGTGCGAAGCCAGGTCCAGACGGCGTGCAGTTCTCCGTCCGTCAACTGGCCCAGTTCCTTCCACGGCATGGCTTCTTCGTCGACCATGCGTCCGTTCTTCGCCTTGCCGGTACGGAACAGGGTGCGAAAGGCTTCTTCGTCGTAGGTGTCCATGGCGCTGCCCTGGACGAGCGGCGGGCCACCGAACTCCTCGCTGCCCATCAGCGTCTTGCCGTGGCACACGGAGCAGATGCCGCCCAGGTAACGACCTGTGCCGAGAGTATCCAACGGATCGGGTTTGGTCGGCGGGCCCGCAGCGTGGTCGATCGAGGCGTATTCCGTCTTGAACGCGCCAACGCCGATCAATACCTGAGCCAGCCTCAGCGAACTCTTCCCGGGGTCGTGGTCCACCGCCTCTCCGTTGCGGATCGCCGCGACAATGTTCCGAAGGTCTTCCAGCGCGATCAGTCGCGTGAAGTAGCTGGATGGCATGATGACCAGTGGGCGTCCGTCGCCGCCGATCCCGTGGCGAATGGCCCGCACCCAGTCTTCGGGTTCATACGACGCCGTCACGCTACCCGCGCCGGGACCGATGTGCGGTGCGACCATCCGGCCGAACACCGGATCGTCAACCATGACGCTGCCTTGCAGTTGCGCATCGTGGCACACCGTGCAAGCAAACATCTCCGCGTAGCGTCTGCCCTCTCCGATCGACAGCGAGTCGCCTGGAATGTCGAACGACGCCACGTCCTGGGTGTGAGTCTGGTGGAGCGTGCTCCCGCCGACCATGTACAGGGCGATCGCAGCGCCACTGATCAACACGACGAGTGCGACGAGCCCGACTCCGATCCGGCGCAACAGCTTCATGGGCGGCCTCCCGGTTCGAGGGAAGCGCGAATCCTAACGCACGCAGAGCATCCCGACATCCCACAAAGCGCAAGTCGTTGGCAGGTGGTGCCGGAGGTGGGGGTCGAACCCACACTGGGGGTGAACCCAACGGGATTTTGAGTCCCGCGCGTCTGCCAGTTTCGCCACTCCGGCACGCGTCGCCACAAGGGCGACGTTTACGAGGCCGAGCATGATATCTCGCCCCGAGGATCGTGGCGAACCGTGCGCTGGCCATTCGGGCAGTGGCGTCACCCCGTCAACAGCACGCCGAGCACCTCGTTCACGGCGCGCTCGAAGCCGTGTGGCAGGTCGGCATAGTTCCCCATCATCCGGTAGAGCAGGCTGTAGGGGGCGCTGCGGCGCGCGACCTGGAATGCGTCGCGCGCGGCCTGGATGCGAGCGGTGCCGAGCAGCACGATCCCGTAGACCGTCAGGAATCGAGGATTGGCCGGTTGTCGGCGCACCAGGCGGTCCGCTTCGGGGAGCGCAGCTCCCGCCCTTCCGGCGCGCAACAGTGCGCCAATGAGCTGGAGCCGGTACTCGTCCGACTCGGGTCTCAGATCGGCCGCGGCCTGATAGGCGCGGCACGCACGGAGATACTCCCCGCGCTGGCTGTACAGCTCGCCGAGCTGCATGTGCGCCCGGACGTTGCCGGGGTACTTCTCAAGCGCGCGAACCAGCCATAGTTCCGCGCGGCCGGTGTCTCCATTGAGGCTGAACCAGTAGCCGATGGTGGATTCCACGCGTCCCAGTTCCAGTGGCAGCGTGATGAACCGCTTCAATGCTCGCGCAGGCGAAGCGTTGACTGCGATCCAGGGGAGCGTGTGGAACAACGATGCCGCGACCACCAGCGTCAGGCTGGCGCGTGCGGCCTGCACGTGGGGGAATCGCGGCAGCAACAGCGCCATACCGGCCACCGCCAGCGCAAAGCCCGCGGGCGCCAGGAGATCCCAATTGCGCGCGTAGCCGAGGTTCGAGTCTCCGGCGAGCAGGCTCGCCGCCGCGAAACCGGCGCCGAACAGGACGAAGAACCACGACTCGAAGGTGCGCGCCGAGCGACGGCGCAGGGCCGAGACGGCTACCGGCACGAAGAGAATCATCGCGAGCGGTCCAATCAGAAGCTGTTCGTTCACGATGTCCCGGAGATGCCGCCACGACCAGAAGTAATCGGGAATCGGTTCCGGCTGGCGGACCAGCAGGTCCGCGACCATGGACATCGCGGTCTCGGCCAGGTTGTATCCGGGCTTGAGAAGCGCGAGCCCCAGGGGCAGCGCCGCGAGCACCGCGCAAGTGCACAGGAGGTCGGCCGCGCGGAACGCCCGGCGCCCGCGATCGGTCACGGACAGCGCGGCGAGCAGAATGAACGAGGGCAGGAGTGCGATGGCGGAAAGATGGAGCGCGATCGCCAGCGCCAGCCCGCACGCGACCGGCCACAGCGGGCGTCGATCGTCCAGGAAGCGCAGTGCGGCCAGCACGTAGATCGCGAGCGAGGCCGCGACCATCGAGTAGACCTCGACGTAGCCAAAGAAGATCTGGACATATCCCTGGCTGACCAGGGCCAGGAACACCAGTGCCGCCAACACCGCAGGCTCGCTGCCCTGTGGTGCGCTTGCGATGGATGCCCCGGCAACGCGGCGCGCCAGACGTCGTGCCACCGCCCACATCACGGGCAGGAAGATGGCCCCGGCGACGATGCTCAGGGCCCCCGCGCCGATCCACGCCACCTCGTGGAGCTCCCGGCCAGGGCGCGTGAGGAACGGAGCCAAGGCCTGGTAGGCCGTTTGTTCCAGGAACAGCGACAGTGGCTCGAGGGGATGGAATCTCTTCTCGAGCGGCAGGGTGCTGACCAGGACCACGCCGTCGCCCAGAAAGACGTGCGCGGCGTGGAACAGGCCGAACAGCGCGGCACCGACCAGGGCGAGAGCCGCATGGATCCAGTTCGCCCGGACTGCTTCAGGAGCCCCGCGCCTGTTCTCGATCGGGGCGGCGGACGCTCCATGCCTCCGAAACCCGATCAGCGCGACGCCCGCCAGGCCGAGTCCGGCCACGAGGATGACGATCGGCTCGAAGAACCCGTAGGCATCGGCGCCCCAAAGGGTGCCGTCGCGAACGAAGTACCCGAGGGTCTGCGCGCATGCGGTCAGCGTGGCGAAGACCAGGATGAGACGGAGCGCGAAAGGATCGCCAGCTCGGCCATCGCGCTGTTCCATGAAGCTCGGCCTCTAGGGCGGCGCGGAGCAACCCTGGCGGTGAGGACGCCCGCGTGCGTGTTCCTGGTTCCTTTCCGCCTGCGACGACCGGATTGGACAACGAAGCTCCCCGGGTGGTTGGGAGCCGAAGGACGAACGCGCCCGCGCGCCGACCAGCGCTGCTTCGCGGGCGACGAACGAAGCAGGCCGAGGCCGCAGGGGGGCGCCGGGGAGGGAAGGGATCGTCTACGGGGGTCTGCTAGTGCAGCGTGAAGTTGTACGTGATCGCGACCCAGGCGGGGACGGGATTCCCGTTGGTCATTGCCGGCTGAAAGGTGCAACGCCGGGCGGCTTCGAGTGCGGTCTCATTGAGCAGCAGAATCGATCGCGATTCTTCCACCTCGACCCGGATCACGCGCCCGTCCTTGCCGACCAGTGCGTGGACCACGACCAGGCCTTCGACGCCGGCGTCGCGGGCAAACGGCGGATACTCCGGTTTGAACTCGAACAAGGCGACCGGCAACTGGTCGACGTAGACGTAGTCGCGACGGTCGGGAAAGACTTCTTCGCCCCCGCCGCCCGCCGGTGGTGGGGGGGCGTCAGTTCCTTCGCCCGTACCCGTGCCCAAGATATCTGGCCCGGTTCCGACGGTCGGTTCCACCTCGACCGGTTGCTCCTCGACCACCGGCTCGATCTTTCCGAGATCGTCCGCCTTGGGCTGCACGGACTCCGGCGCCTTCTCCTTCGGCAGATCGTAGGCCTGGATCGTCGGTTCGGTGTCCACGTCGAAGATCGTGGCGTCGACGATCTTGATCGTTCGTTCGACTGCGCGCGGAATCAGCACCAAGGCCAACGCAAAGGCTGCGATCATGGTGGAGCTGCCGGCGAGCACGGCGCGCGTGAGGCGAGGTTCGGCCGAGGCCAGCAAGTCGGGGGCGCCGTACGGCATGAACCGGGACAACGGATGGCGGCGGGTCATGATTCCTCCGCGACCGGCGCAACGAAGATTCCCGGTGCCAGGATTGTCGACCCGAAGCGTCGAGCAGGACAAGAGGAATTCGCTCTCGGCCGGCTACCGATTTGTACGTAGACGCGAGACTGCGGCTCAGTGGGTCAGCGCTGCGCGCAGAGGCGTTGCGCGAAGCGGCGGCTAGAACCCGACCGAGAGCTGAGCGGCGGTCATCGGCATCTTCTTGTCGCCGCCGGGGAGTTCCACCGTCGTGTGCTGGTGAATGAGCTTGACCACGACGTTGCGGTCGAAGCGATAGCCCACGCCGCCCTCGATCCGGGTGACGTCGGCATCCCACGTCTGCTTGACGCCGCCCGAATCCGCGATCTCGCCGAAGCGCAGGGCATCGTAGCGGCCCGCAACGTAGGCGCCGATCGGGAACGAGTATTTGGCCTCGGCGTAGGCGCTGGTCACCTCGAGATCGCCGACCGTGGGGGTCTCCCAAACGTTGAACGCTCCCTCGGCGCGCATTTCAAAGTGGCCGGCCAGGAACTCGAGGTCCGCCATGGCGATCTTCTGGTTGTAGTCGTTGACGTTCGATCCGGGGGGCATGAGCGGGTTCAACTCTTCGACGAGGTAGGGCCCGTAAGCTCCTGAAACGCCGAGGCGAAGGCCGGGTAGTGGGAGGAAGCCCACCCGCCCGAGCAGCGACTTGCCGGTGTTCTCGTCCTGCGACGTGCTGCCCCAACCGGGAGTGCCGGCCGTGACGCCGAGCGCCAGCTCGACCGAGTTCAGGCTGCCGGTGGCGGTGACGCCAACGTCCCAGTAGCAGTCGTCCACCAGCGGCATGCCCACGCCTTCGGGGTATCCGTAGTAGTTGACCCCGTACTGGCCCTGGCCCTTGGTCGACAGCAGCGCATCGGCGCTCGGGATGACCTCGTAGAAGAGAAGCGTCGAGTGATACTGGTACATGAGGGGTGTGCCGATCACCGGATTCTCGATCGAGTAGGTGCGCGGTGCGTAGGTTCCGATCAGCCAGGGAATCTTGCCGGCCAGGACGTGGAAGTCGTGGAACTGGCTGGGCGTGAACATGACGTAGGCGCCATTCACGTACGGCGTGGTCGCGTCGCGCAGGATGAACTGCGTGAAGATGCCGATCTGGTCGTTCGCCTTGGCCTCGGCGAAGGCGCGCACACTGTAGGCGTCGAAATTCGAGTCGAGGCGGGTGAGCAGGTTGTGATCGAAAGCATCGCCTCGCTCAGCGGCCACGACGTCGATCAAACCACGGAACCTGAGATCGGCCGCGCCTGCCGAGGGCGCGAGAACGGCCGGGACCATCAAGGCCGCGCACGCCAGCGCTGAAACTGCCCCGCGGATCCTCATGATGCGTTCCTTCCCTGGGGTCCCGTGCGGAGTTTTCACCCGGCCGCGGGGTCGCGGACGGGGTACGGGATTCGCGATTGTTTTCGGCAGGGAGCTGGAGCGGCTTGACCGAAAGTCAGGCTCCGCGCATCAGGTGGATCTGCCACAGGTCGCGACTGTGGGTCCGGAGCAGGGGCATCAGGGCGAGACGGCCGGTGGGCCCAATCGAGCGCTCGAGGAAACGGAGTTCCTCCAGCCGGCGACGCACGCCCTCGTCGGGCGCCAGGTCGATTCCCGCCCCGCGGGCGATCAGCAGCCCCTTGGCGCGCACCGCCAGCTCCAGGTGGATCTGCAGCATGCACAACATGTCGGCGACCACCGGTCCCGGGAAGTGTTCCCGCAGCTCGGTCAGGTAGTAGCCGACCGGCGAGTTCGAGATCGATCCGCCGGCGATCAGCTCGAGCGCTTCGACGTCGGTGTCCAGTCCCGCGCCCAGCCATGCGCGGGTCGCGGCCTCACTTCGTTCGAACACCGAGACCACGAGTAGCGGCATCGCGACCAGCAGGATCGACGAGGTCACGAGCGAGTGGGACGCCAGATGGTTGAACGCGGAGTGGACGATCGTGGCCAGAGCGAGCCCGGGGACGAACACCCCCCACGCACTCGTGCGCCGGCGATCCGAGAGGTCCTTGGCCAGGATCGCGACGATCGCGGTGGTTCCGCCGTGCATCACTGCGGTGCCGAGGCCGCGCACCAACCAGAGCAGCACTCCGCGGTCGTCGATCGTCCATGCGTAGTAGAGATTCTCGGTCAACGCGAAGCCCGCGCCGACCGCGAAGCCCAGGATCGCGGCGTCCATGATGAACCCGACTCGATGCCGGCGGATCAGCCACACGACGTAAAGGGCTTTGCAGGTTTCCTCGATCACCGGCGCGACGTAGCGGCGCAGCAGCTCGGGGTCGATCGCGGTCGAGCGCAGGACGAACAGGTTCACGGCGAATGCCGCCAAGGCCGCGATCACGCCGGCGAGCAGGGCGCGCAGGACGTGACGGGTGGCGACCAGCCGGTAGCTGTCGAGCAGCACGAGCCCGACCAGGAACGCGACGACCGGGACGATACCGGCGATCAAGGGAACGAGGAGTGTCACCGCCACACCCTACGATGTTCGCGGGTCGATTGCTCTCAGCGAGACGCCGGCGGAGCGGTCATCGTGGCCTCATCGACATCGCGATTCGCGCGCAGGCGGATCCCGATCTCGGAAGCCTGGGCGCCACCCCGCAGGCGAAGGACACCGTCGAACGTCGGCCCGGCGATCTCGACCACCGCCAGCCCGGCGCGCGCGCGGAATCGATCCGAGTCCGCGACGTCGCTCTCGAATCCAACGAAGCCGACGTGGCTCGGCCACGAGACCTCGACGATCGCCGGCCCGGCCGAACGCGCGGCGACGCGGATCGTCACGAGGTCGTCGCGGGTCGACATCTCGACCGTGGCCTGCGCCTCGCCGGCCACCAGCGCGATCCCGGTGGGCGTGGCCTGCGGCGCCATGGTTCCGGTGGCTGGACCCTGCACCAGAGGCCGCCCGCCGGTCGCGAGCGTGAAGGCAATGACGCCGGCCGCGATCCCGGCCGCGAACGCCGCCGCCAACCGAAGTCCCAAAGCGCGCGTGATGATTTCGCCCAGCGGGCGGCGAGGGCTTTGCACCGGCCGCGGACGGGACCACGGCGGCGACTCGGCCCGAACCGCGTCGAGGATCTGATCCTTGAGGTCGATCGGCACTTCGACGTCGCGCACCCGACTCATGGCGCGCACCGCGAGTTCCAGGGTGCGAAAGCGCTCGCGGGCGCCGGTGTCGCGCTCCAGCATTGCGGTCAACGCCGCTTGCTCCGCCGGCGTCGCCGTACCATCCAGCGTCGCGTTCGCCAATTCCTCGAAAGTCTTCATGCCTCGGTGATCCCCCGGCGGCGCAGCTCATCGCCCAGGCGCTGCCGCGCCGAATAGAGCCTCGACTTCACGGTCTTCTCGGGAACGCCCAACACGTCGGCCATCTCGAGGTACGACAGGTCCTGGAAGTGGCGCAGCGCGAGCACCTGACGGTCGCCGGGGGGCAGGGTCATGATCGCGTCCTGCACGACGTCTTCGATCGCGCCCCGGTGCGCCCGGTCCTCGGGTCCCATGCTGCGATCCGGCAGTTGCTCGTCCAGCTCGCTCTGCGGCTTGCGCCGGTCCAGAAAGTTGAGGGCTTCATTCATCATGATCCTGTAGATCCAGCTGTAGAACCGATGCTGGTAGTCGAAGGACGACAAGGCACGGTACGCCTTGAGGAACACGTTCTGCGTCAGGTCGCGCGCATCCTCCTGATTCCCGGTCATGCGCAGTGCCAGATGGAATAGCACGCCCTGGTAGGCGACCACGAGTTCCTCGAATGCTCCCGGATCGCCGTCCAGGCACCGCCGCACCCGACCGTTGTCGTCGCCAACATCCATAACTACAGGAGGGATCCCGAAAGGTTGGGGGTCGGGCGCTGGGACCGGGTGGCGGGCAGGCGGGCCATGGGGGCTCTGGGCAAGCGGTTACTCGATCCGGAGGATCCGGTCGAGCCCCGAATAGGCGAACACGTTGCGCACCCGGGGTTGCAGGCGGGTCAGGCGCAGCCCGTGGCCCGACGCCGACAAGCGCTTGAAGGCTTCGACCAGCACGGACAGGCCGGCGCTCGAAATGTACTCGAGCCGTTCGCAATCCACGGTCACCGGGCCCGACAGCGTGCGAAACACGTTGCGCGCACCGTCGGCTTCGGCGGCGTCGAGCCGCCCGGCCAGGCGCACGGTGCCGTCGGCTCCCAGTTCGATCTCGAACATCAATGGCTCCATCGTTTGACCGCCGTGATCCGACTGGTCCGCTCCCGATAGTCGTAGCGCAGCTCGTCGGTCAGGGCGCGCACCAGCCTCAGTCCGCGACCGCCTTCGAGCAGGTCCTGATCGTGTAACGGCGCGGGGTCCGGCACCGCGGTCGGGTCGAAGCGCTCGACGTCCCGGTCGGTCACCGTCATCGTGACCTCGCGAACATCGCCCTCGAGCGCCACCTCGATCTCGCGGCCCCCGGGATGGTACTTCACCTGATTCGTGAACAGCTCCTCGAGCACCAGGTCCAGGTCGAACGCACGCTCCCGGTCGATGCCCCGCTCGTCGCAGAACGCGTGCACGAACGCATGCAGGTCGGCGAGCGAGCGGATGCCGCGGGCGAACGCGCGAACCACCATTCCACGACTCTAGGGGCACCGGCGGGGCCGGGGCAAAGGCGGGCGAGGCTGGCGCAACGCCGGCACGCCCAGTAGTGTTTCCGAGTTCCGCCGCGAGCAGCGCCACCCCGGGAGTGTCCATGGACCCCAAATTCGTCGAATCGCTGCGGGCAACCTATCCCGACGGGCCCCCGGCGATCACCCTCGGCGCCGCGATGCACGGGGGCGAGGTCCATCCCGAACCGCGGGTGTCGATCCCGCTCGCGATGATGAACCGGCACGGTTTGATTGCCGGCGCCACCGGCACCGGCAAGACGCGCACGCTGCAGCTCGTGGCCGAGCAGCTCTCGGCCGCCGGTGTCCCCGTGTTCCTGTCCGACATCAAGGGCGACGTCTCGGGGATCAGCGAGCCGGGCGAAACGAACGACCGCATTGCCGCCCGGGCGCGAGAGACCGGCTATGCGTGGAACGCTTCCGGGTTCCCGATGGAGCTGCTCAGCCTGTCGGGCAAACTCGGCGCCCAGTTGCGCGCGACCGTGTCATCGTTCGGGCCGCTGCTGCTCGCCAAGGTTCTCGGACTCAACGAGACCCAAACCAGCGTTCTGACCATGGTCTTCAAGTACTGCGACGATCGGAAGCTACTGCTGCTCGATTTCGCCGACCTACGCGCGGTGCTCCAGCACCTCACCGGTCCCGGGGCCGGCGATCTCGCCGCCTACGGTGGCATGTCGAAGGCCACGGTGGGTGTGTTGCTGCGCGAGATGATCGAGCTGGAACACCAGGGAGCGGAAGGGTTCTTCGGCGAGCCCGAGTTCGACCTCGACGACCTGATGCAGACCGACGGCGGCCGCGGACAGGTCAGCGTGCTCGAGCTGCAGGACGTCCAGGACAAGCCGGCGCTGTTCTCGACCTTCATGATGTGGATGCTGGCGCGGCTCTACGCCGAGCTGCCCGAGGTCGGCGACCTCGAGCGCCCGAAGCTGGTGTTCTTCTTCGACGAGGCGCATTTGTTGTTCGACGGCGCGAGCCCGGCGTTCCTGGCCGAGGTCGAGAAGGTCGTGCGCCTGGTGCGCTCGAAGGGCGTCGGGATCTTTTTCGTGACCCAGAATCCGCGCGACATTCCCGCCGATATTCTGGGTCAGCTCGGCCACCGCGTGCAGCACGCGCTGCGCGCCTTCACGCCCGACGACGAGAAGGCCCTGCGCTCGGCGGCGCGCACCTACCCGAAGACCGAGTTCTACGACGTGCAGCAAACCCTGACCTCGCTCGGGACCGGCGAGGCGTTGATCACGGTGTTGTCGCCGCGAGGCGTGCCGACCCCGCCGTTCGCCACCCGGCTGGTGCCGCCCGCGGCGCGCATGTCGCCGCTCACGCCGGGGGAGTTGGCGGCCCGACTCGCGGCTTCGGAACAGGTGCGCGACTACGCCACGCCGGTCGATCGCGAGAGCGCGCGCGAGCTGCTCGCCGAGCGCGCGGGCGCCACGGCGCCGTCGACGCCCGACGCGCCGGCGCGACGTGGGCGCAGCGCCGATGTCGACGACGGTCCGTCGATCGGCGACGTGCTGAACTCGCCGATGGCCAAGACCATCGCGGGCCGCGCGACCACCCAGATCCTCCGCGGAGTCATGGGCGCTCTGCTGGGAACGGCGGCGCGCCGCCGCACACGGCGGCGGGGCCTGTTCTGAGTCGCGCGACGCCACGCGAGCCCGGGTGGCTGCAGTCCCCCTGGCTCCTGTTCGTTCTGGTCGCGGCGGCGTGCGTTGCCCTCTACTTGCCGGCGATCCACACCGCGTTCTTCGCCGACGACTTCCTGTTCCTCGACCAGGTCCGCGACAAGACCCTCGGCCAGGCGCTGGCCACGCCCGATCCGCTGAGCAACTTCTACCGCCCGATCTCGCGGCAGCTCTACTTCTGGTGCGTCGCCGGGGTGAGCAACGAATCCGAGCTGGCGTTCCACGTCACCGGGCTCATCGCCTACGTCGGACTCCTGTCGCTGCTGTTCCTGGTCGCGCGTCGGCTAGCCGGGAACTACGCCGCAACGTTCGCGACCGCGCTGATGGCCGTGCACTACACCGCCGACGTACCGATCCGCTGGGCGTGCGGCAGTCAGGAACTGCTGTCGGTGAGCGGTGCGCTCGCCACCATCCTGCTTCACCTGTCGGGGCGTCGCGGATTGGCGACCGTGACCATGGCGCTGGCGGCGCTTTCCAAAGAGGTCGTGCTGCTGACCCCGGCGATCGCGGCGATCGCCGACCGCCGGCCGGGGGAGTCGCTCATCACCGCGGCGAAGCGAGCGTGGCCGCTGATGATCGGCGTCGGGATCTACGGGGCGGTCTGGCTGTTCGCGCCGCACACGCGACAGGCGGCGGGCACCGAAGCCGAACTGCATCCCTGGGGGCCGGTCGCGACCTACGTTCACCTGATCCAGGTGATGCTCGGGGCCGAAGCTCGCAAGGGCGAAATGTTCCGGCTGCCCACGGTGGGACCACCGCTGGTGTCGCTGGCGCTCGGGCTCCTCGCTCTGTTCGGCGCGGGCGCCGCTGCGCGGTACGCAGGGCTCGTGTCGCGCAGAAAGCCGGCGGGCGTTTCAGCGAAGCCCGAAGCGGGCGGTGTGCGCGTCCAGGCTTCCGCGAGGCGCCACGCCATGGTTACCGGCGTCGCCTGGGCCCTGCTCGCGGTGGTGCCGGTGATCGCGGTCGCGATTCTCTGGAGTGCCTACTACTACTTGTACGCCATGTGCGGCGTGGCGATCGCGCTGGGTGCTGCGCTCTCGGCACTGCCGCGCGGGTGGGCGATGGCGGCGTTCGCGCTTTTGGCGTGGGGCTCGAACAGCGCACGCCATGTCGACGAATTCGCGACCCCGCGCAGTCCGTGGACCGAGGCCTCGCACATCAACAAGTTCTACATCGAGCGCGCGACCCGCTACTGCGGGCTCTACCTCGAGGACCTGCGCGCGCTCAAGCCCGAGCTGCCCCCGCGCAGCACCCTGTTCTACGCCGGGCTGCGCGGCAACATCGCGTTCCAGGTCGCCGACGGCCCGTTCGTGCGCTGGGCCTACCGCGACACCAGCCTGCGCTCGTACTACCTGAACAACTTCTCGCTCGACAAGGCGCGACGTGGACCGCTGTTCTTCTTCATCGGGGCTGGCGACTCCCTGGTGGAATTAGAAGGTGGTCCCGACCTCTACGCACAGATCGCGTACGGCATGCTGGTGAGCGAGTGGCCGCCCGGGGCGCGCGACGCGCTGCGCCTCGACCTGGAACGGAACCCGAGCGATATTCGCGCCAATTACTGGATCGCCTGGTGCCACCTGGCGGCCGGCGATCGGGACTCGGCGATCGCGGCACTGGGACGGGCCGGCTATGTCGCCGACGTCGGCCCCGCGCCCGAACGTGCGCACGCGCTCGAGCTGTCCACGGCCGGTGACTTGAGCGGCGCGCTGACCGTGATGACCCATGCGGTATTTCGGCACGCGCTCGATCCGGCCGCCCACGGCCTGCTCGCCGACCTCTACCTGGTGCGCGATCCTGACGATCCCGCCGGTGCGATCGAGGCACTCGCCGCGCGATTGCTGGCACCGGAGGACCCGGTGGCCTGGCGCCGCTGGGCGATGGTGCAGACCCAGCGCCAGCGCTACCTGGAAGCACTGGCGTCATTCGAGCGTTACTTCAAGCTCGCGGGCAACGCGCGGCGATCCCGAGGCCGAGCAATGGGTGGCGCGGATTCGGGCGGCGTTGCCCGGCGGCGATCTCGCGCCCGAGGGGCTACGGCAGTAGGAGGGGTCGACGTGCGCCGCGGGGTCGCGGCGCCGGGCCTACGCGGCCCAGCGCGACTCGGTGGGTCGCGCGTCCTTGGACGCGGACATGTACGTCATGCGGTAGGCCGCGTACGTGATCAGGATCGGCAGGACGCCGAGCAGCGAGTAAAGCGGTCCGGCGAGAGCGTAGGCGACGGCCATCATGGCGCCCAGCGAGAACAGGGCGCCGCTCGACATCATGTTGAACTTCGAGCCGAAGTTGGTGTCCCACACCTTGACGAACGGAACTCCGTCGGCGGCGCTGACCGCGAGCGCGACCGAGACGTTGTTGACCACGAAGTAGGTGACCGCGGCGCCGACCGCGCCGAGCAGCACCACCGGGTTGGCCTCGGCGCTCAGGCGTGCGCCGCTCGAGATCAGCCCCATGGCGAGTGAGGCGGCGCCGACCGCGAGGGCGCTCTGTGCGCTATTGAAGACGCAACGGACCAGCGGCTTTCTCAGGAACACCATCTCGGCGATCAGCGTCGAGGCCGCCGCCGCGACCATGGCCTCGCCGCGGGAGAGCAGCAGCAGCGCGCCGAAGTTGCAGGCGAGCGCCATGTTCATGGTGATGCCGCCGAGCGCCAGTCGCACCCACAGCAACTCGCCCGCGAGGCAGGCCGCGAACCAGATCCAGAAGTCGGTCCCCGGAGCGCCGCGCCACGACGCAGCGATCGCCGCCACCGCGAGTGCGGCGGGCACGCCGACGATCACCGCCAGGGGCGGTCGAGCGTTCGGCTGGTTCCGGATGTCCGACATGGCTTCCTCGTTTGCGTGCCGCTTCGAGCGGCGTGATCAGGTAGTCCACGCCCTAGGCGGGGACCTCCCACTCCAAGGCATCGCATGGGCCATACCGTGGTGATGCAGAATGTGAGAGTCATGGGCCAATACGTTGGAGGGAAACGGGTTGGGCCCGGTCTAAATGGTGGATCGGAACGGGCTTGGCCAGCCGCTCATCGTGCGTCTTGCACGCCGTAGTCGGGATGGGTGCATCGGCCGGACTTCTCGCGGCGCGTCGTTGACCGCGGCTTCCGCGGTAGTGTACACACGGGGGTCCGCGAGGTGGGGCTGTAGCTCAGTTGGGAGAGCGCTTGACTGGCAGTCAAGAGGTCGACGGTTCGATCCCGTTCAGCTCCACCATCTTGGCTTCGCAGATGTGAGAGGGGAGTCCGACGCGCGCTCCGGGGCTCGACAGAGACCGACGTCGAGGTGGATCGATCGTCAGAGAGCCGCTAGACCACCATCGTCTCGGCGATCTTTCTCAGGTTGGCGGCATTCTTCCCGAAGTCCGAGAGAATGACGGGATTCAAGCAATCGCTTTCGAGCGCGATCGAACATCGTTCAGCACCACTGCGCTGAACCCGGAACGTGAGCCTTTCACCCCAGTTCAGAAGGCTCACCGGCGTCCTTGCGTCGATCAGTCCGCGATCCAAGTCGAGCCCCGTCACCCGCGCTCCCACGGCCGACATGGCGTGCGAGCAACACGCCAGGACCTGCGGATACGTCCCGTTCACCTCGAGGTCCATCGTTCGATGCCAGCGCGTTCGCGTTCCATGGCGCCAGCCACGCGATCGCAAGAGGATGGTCCAAAACAGCACGGTCACGGGCACGTATGCGATTACCAAGGGGATCAGGGATGGCGCCGTGGGGGGAGCGGTCTTCGCGGGTCCCGAAGTCGGCAGCAGCCAGACGATGACGAGAAAAACAAGACCCAGGCTGGACAGCACGGTGAAAGAGACCACGGCCCACCACGTCAGCCGGATCCTCCCGCGTGAATCGGGCGGTGCCTGGAGGCGAACCACACGCGCCGCGCCTTCGCGTTGCCTCCTCATGAGCGAGAGCCCCCAGACGACGGGACTGATCGCGATGCAGATTGCTCCCCCGAGACCCATCCAGCCGACCACGCCGCTCGGCGATCGCTTGAAGACCATGGTCAGGAGCAACCATTCCAGGATCGCAATGAAGCCCACCGTGAAAACCCAGACGTGCAGGCTGGATCGCTTGACGCCGAGCGAGGGCAGAGCAACCGCGGGTCCCTCCGCGACGACGTTCGAGGGTGCGCTCGGCGTCGCGCCCATCAGCGCATCGCTCAGCTTGGCGGCCGACTCGAAGCGACGGTCCGGATCTTTCTCGAGTAGTTGATCGATCAGCTTGGACAACGGCTCCGGGACATCGCCGCGGAGCGATCGCGGGGGCGGCGGCGTCTCGTTCAGGATGGACAGGCACACTTCGTGAGCCATGGTGCCAGCGAACGGCGCTTTCCCGATGATTGCCTCGTAGAGGACAATTCCCAATGAGAATAGGTCGGAGCGCGCATCCAGCCGCTCTCCGCGGAGCTGCTCGGGTGACATGTACCTCAGGGTTCCGACCAGGGCGCCGACCTGCGTGATCGTCGGCAGATCGGGGCGGGCCGGCGCCGGCATCTCCAGGGTCCGATCTTCGGTGATCGTCGTGGCGTCCGTGGCATTGGCGGAAGCGCCAAACGACTTGGCCAGCCCGAAGTCCAGGAGTTTCACCGTCCGCTTCTTCACGAGGAAGACGTTCTCAGGCTTGAGATCTCGATGCAGGATTCCCTTCGTATGGGCCTCGGACAGCGCATCGGCGAGCTGGAGGGCGATGTTCGTCACGTCAGCCGGAGCCAGGGGTTGCGCTGTGATCTCGTCGCGGAGGGTCTTTCCTTTCAGGTACTCCATAGCCAGAAACGGCTGTCGCTCGAATTCCCCCGTCTCGTAGATCGCGCAGATGTGAGGATGGTTGAGCGCCGCGACGGCGCGCGCCTCTCGCATGAACCGATCGGCTGCGACCGGGTTGTCCTGGATGGATTCCGAGATGAACTTGAGCGCCACGAGCCGCCCGAGCGTCGTGTCCTGAGCGAGATAGACCTCGCCCATTCCCCCGCCTCCCAGTCGCTCGAGAATCTTGAAGTGGGAAACGGTGCGGCCGACCCAATCATTCATGGGCTGAATCCCCGGCGGTGCATGCGGGGATACTTACCGCTTCGGCGCCGGCGCGTCACATTGCCGCACCCTCGGCGACCAGGCGGTCGATCTCAAACCGATTGGGGTCGAGCAAGTCTTGCATTCTTGCGGCATCCTTGCCCTCCAGACAGCATCCGCGGGTCGCCGGCCCAGCAGTCCGGCCCAGCCTATTCGCCTTGCTAGCCGGAGGCCAAGAGGATAAACGGGACAATCCGTCCCGTTCGCTGTTCCTCCGGGGGGCTTTCGCTGCCTTTGGATGCCCGCGAGGCCCAGCTGTGGGGCGCACGGAATCCCTTGTGGATCTTGGCAATACATTGCGCGACTGTCGCTTCGTGCTGGCGGCGGTGAAGGTCTGGCAGTCAAGAGGTCGACGGTTCGATCCCGTTCAGCTCCACCATCTTACGTGGCGATCAAGGCGCATTGCGGGCTCCGGGTCTTGCGTGGTTGAATCCCGGCGCGATGTCCCGATCCGATCGACTTCGAACACTGGCGTGGCTGCGCCCGCTGTCCTACGTCGCGCTCGCCGTGTTGGTGCTCGGATCGGCCGCACACGTCTGGCACCACCTGAGTGACCCGGCGTGCGAGAACGAGCGCGGCGGACTGCATCCGTGCACCGCGTGCTCGTCGCTTCATGCCGCCGCAGTGGTCGAGGATGGCGACGTCGGCCCACCGCCGCTGCCTGCCGCCGAAGACCCCCGCCCCGGTTGTCCCGCAATCGCGAAGCCGCAGGTTCACGCTCCCGCCGGCTTCCCGCGCGCTCCGCCGATTTCCTGATTCGCGGTGACCTCGCGGGCCCTCCGGCCCGCGCACCTCCTGCAGTCCATCAAGTCGCGGCAGTTTCCGCCCGCCCACGCGCGCGGAGGACGCCGCCATTTCGAGGTGACCATGCGGATCCTTGGAGTTCTTGTCTTGCTGCTGCTCTCGGCGCCGAGGCCGGCCAGCGCACAGGTTGCTGCGGAAGCCCGGTCGGCAGCGCTCTCCGGCCACGTTCTCGACGCGGCGGGGAATGGCGTCCCCGAGGTCCAGGTCAGCGTTGTCGAGCTGCGCCGCGGCACCGCCAGCGGCGCCGACGGCCGCTACACGATCCCCGCGGTTCCGTTCGGTACCTACCACGTGTCGTTCCAGCGCATCGGCTACGCGACCGAGGTTCGCCATTTCGTGTTCACCAGTCAGGCGCCGCTCGACGTGACGCTGCGCGAGTCCATGATCGAGGTCCCCGGCGCCCAGGTCACGGCCAGCCCCAGTCCGACCGAAGCCCTGACCTCCCCGCAGCCGACCAGCGTGCTCAGCGGGGAGCAGCTGCACTCGGCGCTCCAGCCCTCGCTCGGGGCGACACTCGAGCTCTTGCCCGGGGTCCGCAACTGGAGCACCGGCAGCGGCGTCGGCAAGCCCAGCATCCGCGGGCTCCGCTCCGACCGGGTGGTGATGGTCAACGAAGGGCAGCGGATCGAGAACCAGCAATGGGGCGACGAGCACGGTCCTCAAGTCGAGACCGCGAGCATCGAACGCATCGAGGTGATCCGCGGACCGGCGAGCGTGCTCTACGGTTCGGACGCGCTGGGTGGGGTGGTCAACGTCATCCATCGCGAGCTGCCGACCGCGTTCGACCGCGGGCCGATCGTGCGTGGATCGGTATTCGGCGCGGCTGGCTCGGTCGACGACAACCTCGAGGGCGGTGCGATGCTCGAGGGCGGGGTCCAGGGTTTCGGCTGGCGGGGCGGCTTCGTCACGCGGGAGAGCGACGACATCAGCACCCCCTCGGAGGACCTGTTCAACAGCGGAAACGAAGCCTTGACCGGCAGTGGCGCAGTCGGCTGGCGCGGTGGCTGGGGCTCGGTGGACGGCGGCTACACCCATCGCAACGAAGAGATCCAGATCCACGAGGATCCGGCCGAGGATCCGACCGCAACGCCCTACCAGAAGATCATCGACGACGCCGGCAATGCGCGGCTGCTCCTGCCGATTGGAAGCGGCCAGCGCATCCAGGTTCGCGGCGCATACGAGCGCAACTTCCGGCGCGAGTTCGAGGCCGCGGACGACCCCAACGTCGCGCTCGGACTCGAGGCGACCACTGCCACCGCCGACGCCCAATACACGCATCGAGCCCTGGGCCCGCTCGAAGGCATCGTCGGCGCGTCGTTCTTCAACCAGGACTTCGAGAAGTCGGGAGAGGAGTCGCTGATCCCTAATTCTTCGGCGTGGGACGCCGCCCTGTTTGCGTTCGAGCAGATCGATCGCGACGCCTGGCATTGGTCGTTCGGTGTGCGCTACGACCATCGTGAGCTCGAAGCCGAGGACGACGTCGATCTCGGCGTGACCGCACAGACGCGAACCTGGGACGCGGTCACCGGCAACCTGGGCGCGCTCTACCGGATCGGGGAGAATACGGCGGTGGTCGCCAACCTGGGCCGCGGTTTCCGCGCGCCTTCGAGCTTCGACCTGTTCGCGAACGGCGTGCACGAGGGCACCGTGGCGTTCGAGGTCGGCGATCCGGGTCTCGACGTCGAGCAGTCGCTCAACGGCGACCTCGCGATTCGATTCCAGGGGTCTCGGGCGCGAGCCGAGATCAGCGGCTTCGTGAACTCGATCCAGGACTTCATTTATTCGCAGCCGACGGGCAACATCGATCCCGGCTCCGGCTTCGAGATCTTCCAGGTCGTCCAGGGCGACGCCCTGCTCTCCGGCTTCGAGTTTTCGGGCGAGCTGCACCCGATCGCACAGGTCCATCTGATGGCGACCGCCGAGCACGTGGTCGGCGACAACACCACGTCGGACGTGCCGCTGCCATGGATTCCGCCGTTTCGCGGGCAACTCGGCGTGCGCTGGGAGCCGGAGGCGTTCGGTCGGATCGAGAGCCACGTGGGGATGCGCGGCGAGTTCGTGGCCGAGCAGACACGGCTCGACCCGTTCGACACCGCGACCGACGGATACGCTTTGGCGCACCTCGAGGCCGGAGTGCAAATCCCGGCCGGGGATCGCAATGTGGACGTCGACCTGACCGTGCGCAATCTGTTCGACGAGTCCTATCGGGATTTCATGAGCCGCTACAAGACGTACGCGGAAGCCCCCGGCCGTAACGTGACCGTGCGGGTCACCGCGAAGTTCTGAGGCAGGCAGGCGGCGGTCCGGGAGCCCGGATCGCCGCCGGCACGCGACGATGGATAGCGTTTGCGGTCGCCCTGGCAGTGGAAGGACTCATCACGTGATCGCTGAACCTGGGCGTCGGGTGCGTGTGGGTAGGGTCCGGACCGTTGCCGTCTTCCTGGTGAGCTTGACCGGCGCTCTCCTGACCCGATCGCCGGCGGTCCGTGCCAATGAGCCGCCCGGTGCGGCGTCCGATTCGACCGCGAGGGTGACCGAGGCTGATAGCATCAAGGTGAAATACGTCCTCCCGACGGTCGAAGTGGTTGGTTCATACGAGGGTTCGCTCGCACCGCGGTCGGCCGCATCCCAAGGTCTGGTGACGGCGAAACAACTCGCGCTCCGGCCGTCGCTCCGCGCCGGGGATGTCCTGGAGAGCATTCCCGGCGTGCTGATCAGCCAGCACAGCGGCGAGGGCAAGGCGAACCAGTACTATCTGCGCGGCTTCAACCTCGACCACGGCACCGACTTCGCGACGACGATCGCGGGTGTGCCGATGAACATGCCGACCCACGCTCACGGGCAGGGCTACACCGATCTCGGCTTCGCCATCCCCGAATTGGTGAGCGGAGTTCAATACCGGAAGGGCACCTATTCGGTGGAGGACGGAGACTTCTCGAGCGCCGGCTCGGCCAACATCTCCTATCGGAACGCGCTCCCGGGCCCGATCGTTTCACTCACACCGGGAGATGATGGCTATCTTCGGCTGCTGGTGGGCGCTTCGCCACGCCTGGCATCCGGCACTGTGCTCGGGGCCATCGAGCTGGTCCGGAACGATGGCCCGTGGGTTCATCCGGACGAATACCGGAAGATCAATGGGCTGGTTCGCTACAGCCTCGGCACGCCGGAGCGTGGCCTGAGCGTCACCGCGATCGGCTACGACGGTCGATGGAACGCGACCGACCAGATCCCTGAACGGGCGGTAGCCTCTGGCGTGATCTCCCGATTCGACGCCATCGATCCGACGGACGGAGGGACGACGTATCGATACAGTCTCTCGGCGCAACTTCAGCGAATCGGGGCTCAGTCGTCTACCAAGGCGAGCGCCTACATCATCGCGTATCGAATGAACTTGTTCTCGAACTTCACCTACTTCCTCGACGACACGCTGCACGGCGACCAGATCGAGCAGGCGGACGAACGGGTCGTAACCGGGCTCCGCCTCTCCCACGTTTCGGGCGATCCCGGAATGCAGCAGACGATCGGCGTCGACATCCGTCATGACAACATTGCGCACGTTGGCCTCTATCATACCGAGGCACGGCGTCGGCTCGCCCTGACTCGGGAAGACCATGTCCTCGAGTCGAGCGTGTCGCCGTTCGTGCAGGCCGACATACGATGGAGGTCGCGCCTGCGGACGGTGCTCGGGGTTCGGGCCGAGGGATATCGATTCAGTGTGGCGTCGAGTTACGCCCCCTTCTCAGGTGATGACATCACTGGGCTCGTGTCTCCCAAAGCCTCCCTCATTCTAGGACCCTGGGGGCCGCTCGATCTCTATGCGAACTGGGGTTACGGCTTCCATTCGACCGACGCGCGCGGGGCGCGCTTCAGCTCGAGTGGCGCCTCCCAGGGCATTCAAGCGGCGCCAACACACTTTCCGGTACCGGGCGGGCCGCCCGTCGAGAACAGTTCTATGCTCGTTCGGACCCAGGGCGCCGAGGTCGGTGCGCGGCTCGCTGGCGGTCCCGGGTGGTCGGCCACCACTTCGATTTGGGGTCTCGATATCACCTCGGAGACCGTCTTCGTCGGTGACGCCGGGCTGACTGCGCAGAGTCGTCCGAGCCGCCGGACCGGCATCGAGCTGTCGGGCGAATGTCGTCCGGTTGGCTATGTGCACATGGACGCCGATCTTGCGTATTCACGGGCGCGATTCCGCGACCCCGATCCGGCTGGCGATCGCATCCCCGGGGCGGTGGAAGGCGTGGCCTCGGCCGGCGTCGAGTACGAGAATCCCGCGGGCGGGTTCGCAGGATTGCGCGTGCGGTACTTCGGGCCACGGCCCCTGGTCGAGGACAACTCGATACGTTCCCGTCCATCGACGGTTCTGAACATGCAACTCGGCTATCGCGCACACAGCCGCTGGGCGGTCGGACTTCAGGTGTTCAATCTGCTCGATCGCGCGGTGAGCGACGTGGACTACTACTACACGTCGCGGCTTCCCCGTGAACCGGTGCAAGGGATTGCCGACGTGCACACCCATCCTCAGGCGCCACGAAGCATCCGTCTCGTCCTCTCGATGGGTTTGCCCGGCTAGGCCTTGGAGAGAGCCACCCTGGCGTTGCGCGACCGAGCGGGGCGATGTCTTGACCGCAGGAACTCCGACCCCTAGCATCGCGTCTCTCATGGAGCCCCTGATCGGCAACACCGTTCGTCACTACACCATCGTCCGTCAGTTGGGCAGCGGGGGAATGGGTGTGGTTTACGAGGCCGAGGACGCCAAGCTCGGCCGACGGGTGGCGCTCAAGTTCCTGAGCCCCGAAATGAAGCAGGACGCCGCATCACTCGAGCGTTTTCAACGTGAGGCTCGTGCGTCCTCAGCGCTCAATCACCCGGGAATCTGCACGATCTTCGCGATCGAGCAGCACGAGCAACAGCACTTCATCGTGATGGAGTTGCTCGACGGCCAGACCCTGGCCCAGAAGATGGCCGGCCGGCCGATTCCGCTGGACGAGACGGTGGCCCTGGGGATTCAGATTGCCGATGCGCTCGAATCCGCGCATGCCAAGGGGATCGTGCATCGGGACATCAAGCCCGCCAACATCTTCGTGACCGGCCGCGCTCAAGCAAAGATCCTGGACTTTGGCCTGGCCAAAGTCGGCGGCGAGCGGCGCGCGGTGCCGAGTGCCGCCGTGGCCTCGCAGCTCGAAACCGTCGGTCCGCGGGACGAACTCACGATGCCCGGCACTACGCTGGGAACCGTCTCCTATATGTCGCCGGAGCAGGCGCGCGGGCAACTCACCGACGCGCGCACCGACCTGTTTTCCTTCGGCACTGTGCTCTACCAGATGGCCACCGGCGTCCTGCCGTTCGAGGGCGAGACCTCTGCGGTCATCTACGAGGCGATCCTCAACCGCGACCCGCCTGCCCTCGATGCGATCAATCCCGCACTGCCGCCGGCCCTGGGCAGGATCCTGGAGAAGGCACTGGAGAAGGATCGCAACATGCGGTATCAGACCGCCACCGAGCTCAAGACCGATCTGATCCGCCTCAAGCGCGACCTGGAGTCGGGTGGACGCCGAGCAGCGGACGCGGGTGAGTCACGCGGCGGGGCGCGCAAGCAGGCTGAGAAGTCGATCGCCGTCCTCTACTTCGAGAACTTGAGCGGGGTCAAAGAGGACGAGTATTTCCGCGACGGAATCACGGAGGACATCATCACCGAGCTTTCCAAGATCCGTGGGCTCAACATCTTTTCGCGTCCCACCGTGCTTGCCTATCGGGACAAGCAGGTGACCCCGGCGCAGATCGGCCAGCAGCTCAAGGCGGCTTACGTGCTCGCAGGCAGCCTGCGCCGTGCCGGCGCGCGTCTGCGGATCAATGCCCAGCTGGTCGACACGCAGACCGACTTCCCGCTCTGGTCGGAGCGTTACGATCGCGAGATGAAGGACGTTTTCGAGGTCCAGGACGAGATCGCGCGCAAGATCGCCGAGGCCCTGCGGATCACGCTCTCGCCTCAGGAGCAGGAGGCGCTGGCCGCCAAACCCACGGAGAATCTGCAGGCGTACGATCTCTATTTGCGCGGCAAGAGCTACGCCCGCCGCCTGACCCGGCACGACGCCGACTTCGCGCTGCAAATGTTCGAGAGCGCCGTCGCTCAGGATCCGCTGTTCGCGCTCGCCTTTGCGGCAATCGCCAACGTCTGCGCGAGCTACTACTACCTATACGATCGCGAACTCGCGTGGATCGATCGGGCGCAGGCGGCGTGCGAACGGGCTGTGACGCTGCAGCCGGAGCTGCCGGAGGTGCAGGTCGCCCAGGGCTGGATCCACTATGCGAGCGCCAGGGTCGAGGAATCGATTCGCTGCGCCCGCCTCGCCATCGAGCGAAAGAGCGATTGCGAGGGTGCCTACTATCTCATCTTGCGCGCCCTGTTCTCGGCGGGCCGTCATCACGAGGTCGTGGCGATGGCGGATGCCGCGTTGGAAGCGAGTGGCACGGACTACAACGTCTACGTGCCGATCATGAACGCCCTCAACACGCTGGGCAAAGAGGAAGCGCTCCGGAACGTGAGGCAAAGGGCCATGCTCGCGCTCGAGAGCCATTTGAAGGAGATGCCCGAGGATGCGCGCGCCCGTACCCTGCTGGCCGCCTACTACGCGATGATGGACCGCGCCGACGATGCCCTGCGCGAGGCGAGGCTGGCCATGGTGCTGAGACCCGACGAGGCGATGGTGCACTACAACGCCGCGTGCACGTTCTGCCTGCTCAACCGGAAGGCCGAGGCCCTGGACGCGATGAGCAAGGCCTGGAAGGCTGGATATCGTGATCCCATCTGGGCGCGACGTGATCCCGACCTTCAGTCGTTGCACGGCGAGCCGGAATTCGAGCGCCTCTATCCGGCGGTGCCGGACCCCTCCTGAGGCGCGCAGTCACGCCAGCACGGTTTCAGAACCGATGGCCGATGTGGATCTCGAGGCTCGTGCCTCCAGGCCAGCCGCGTTTGGCTTCAGGTCGCCCGGGAGCAGGAGGGGCCGACTCGATTTCCGGCGCGTCATCGCCCGCGGGTGAGCCGTACGTCTTCGCGAACACGAACTGCTCGAGCGCGACACCGAGTTCGAGCCCCGCGATCGGCCGAGACCACCCGAGTGACAGTGCGGCGAGCTGCGCCCGGTCGAACCCGGGGCGTACGGTTTGGACATCCGTGCGGCCGAACACCAGGAACAGCGGCCGCCAGGTCTCGATGAAGCCGTCGATGTGCATGTCGTACCCGTTGACGCCGAGCGCGAATCGGCCCGCGCCACCGAGCGGCCTCTCGATTCCGGTATGGACACGATCCCAGCGCGCGCGTCCCTCGGCCCGGCCCAGGAACCGCAGGCCCAGCAGATCCAATTCCGTCGAGGTGAACGGCCAGGTTTCGAGCGTTCCCCGCGCGCGGGCTTTGGCGCTCACGCGCTCGACGTCGAGCACGATCCGGCCGCCCGAGGGGAGTCGGGCGTCCATCGCGATCAGCATCGAGCGCAGCTCGGCCTTTGCGTAGTCGAGGCGACCGAAACGCTCGCCGCCCCACGACACATCGCTCTCGATGTCCAGCGCGTCGCGCGTTCCGCGCGCCAGCAGACGCAGCCCGCGGCGGGCGGCCCATTCGAGGGAGACCTGGTCCACCTCCGTCCGCCCTGCGGGCTCGATCTGATACTGGAACGCATCGCTCCTCGGCGTGTCGGGGTTGAAGCGCGAGCGGCCGATCGAGGCTTCGAGGTCCAGACGCCGCACCGGGCCGATTCTCACGTCCGCGTTCATGCGATGGGAGCGCAGGTTGATCGGGGCGGATAGGGCCTGTTCGTAGATATCGGACTCTAGAATCTCTGGCAATCGGGCCAGCGACCACGATGCCTGCGCCCGGAGTCCGCGCATGGGCCGATAGCGGAGTCCCGCGCCCGCGTCCGCAGATCCCGGCATGCCGGACTCGTTCCAGAGCGGCGTGGTTGCTTGAGCGTCGAGTCCCGGCAGGAGGTCGCCGATCCGGAGCGCCGCCACTGTCCTCGTTCGATCGCCGACGAGTTGAACGCCGCCGTCCGGGAGATCGAGCGCCCCGTTCCAGCGAGGCTGCGACATCCCGCCCGAGAACCAGATCGTCCTGTCGGCGAAGCGCCGGACCCCGTCGATGCGCCACGAGACTTCGCCCGTGCTCAGCCGGCTGCCGCCTCCCGCGTTCGGCGAGACCGGCTCGCTCGCGCGCGACCAGGTTCGGACGCCGGACACCGCGGTGAAGCCCGGGTTCCCCCACCATCCGCACTGGTCGTCGAGCGGTGAACGGAACGGGTCCCCACCCAGGCCCAGGTCCAGACGACTCCCGGGGCGCAGCAGACCGCTGAACTCGCCCGCCGCACCGGGGTTCGCCCGGGCCAGGCTCGGCGTGATCGCGAGGGCGAGTACCGCCCCGAACAGCGCCGCGAATCTCACCGCGCGCGGACCGCGAGCCGGCGTGCCGGCCGAAGGGCGGCGTGAGCGGCCGGTGAACCGCCGCCGGTCCAATCGAGCACCACGACTTGCTCCCAGGTCGCGGGGTCGTAGCCGAACGTCGAGAGCAGATCGTCCGTGCTCGTGAATCCCGGCAGCAGCCCGCTGAAGGTCGGGTCGGGGAACTGCCACTCCGAGTACTGGGTCGCATCCCACGTGATCACGGGGACGTATACGAAGTGGGTCGCGATCGAGTAGTACTCTGAGACGTCGACCGAAGCCTGCTGGCTCCCTGCGGTCAGGTTGCCGAAGAACGACGACGAGCCGGCGTAGTCGCCCGCCCATTCGGGTTGTGCCACGACGTTCGCGTAGCGGGCCTGGATCATGGCCCTGAGTGGATCCACGATCTCGGCGCTGCCCCCGGAGTACTCCTGAACGTTTCCTCCCGAGACGTTGAGGGTGTAGTAGCCGTTGTAGGACGCGGTCGACGGGACCGTGAACTGCACCTGCTGCGGCTCGTAGGTGAAGACCGTACTGTGGTCGAACGGACGCTCGACTACCGATCCCGTGTACGGCGGGAGCAGTGCCTTCCAGTCCTGGACGGGTGTGTCGAACAGCCCGCGCACGTTGATCGTCAGCGGAACATCGGGCGTCCCCGCGTTGCCGTCCCAGTCGTCGGTGAGCGTGAAGCCGCTGGTGAGCCCCTGCCGCACCTGTGCGAGCCGGGTCTGGATCGAGTCGAGCGAGGCCTGGGAGAGGTCGCTGGGGCCGACGCGGATCACGTCGTCGTCCTGATCGTCGGACTCGGCCAGAAGCGACTGGATCGCCAGCCCCACGTCGTCGACCGATCCGACCAGGTCGCCGTGCGCCCCCTGCATGTGTGACGCGCCGTTCCCGAGCAGGGCCAGCCAGTCGCTTCCGGGCTCGATCGCCTCGAGCAGGCTGGCCTGGTCGTAGGCCGGGAAGTTGAGTTCATAGGCAACCGCCACGTGGCACATGGCCGCGAGCAGCCGGCTCGCAGCACGCAGCGCGAGTGCATCGGTGCGGTCGATCTCGATCGGAGAGGCCAGAGGATCCCCCTGCATCTCGGGGGTGACGATGAATTGGAAGGCCGGATCGGCCGTGACGATATTCAGGTGGTTCACCACTTCCGTGAGTCGCGGCAGCACGCGGTCGCGCAGGATCGCCTGAATCCGGCTGATCTGCGGATCGGGCGCTCCCAGCGTCAAATGGACCTGCGCGACGATCGACCGCGGCACGACATCGAACGGCAGGCCGAGCGCGCGCCGCCCGCCCGCGAGACCCGAGGGAATGCCGAAGGAGCTGATGGACCCAGGCGCTTCGAATGGGATCCGGTTTTCCAGGTAAGCGGACCATTCGTCGAAGGCGGCGTTCACCTCGGTGTCAGTGGCGAGGATCATCATCGACAACACCGCGACCCCAAAGCGGGCGCGCAGGCGATTCGAAGGGGAGAGGTTGGGGGAGGCGAGTGCCGTGCTGTACGCCGCGTAGGGCACGTTCAGATCGATGTCGGAGGGTCGTTGCGGATCGGAGTCCATCTCGGCGGCGATGGCAAGTGCGAGCAGGCTGTCCGCGGCCCGCAGCGACGAATCGTCGTACGAGCCCGGGGCCATGGGGTTGCTCTCGTCACTGCTGCATCCGAGGCAAAGCGCGGCGGTGATGCAAGCGACGGCAAACAGCAGGCGACGTACAGGGGCGGCCATGCGACCCTCCGGAGGTGGGCGTGGCGTGCACGCCACGGGCGGATGTCGGGAGGTCGGCCGTGCGCCCGCAACTCCGGCGCGATCCGGGTCCGCGCAGCTCAGCTGCGATCGGAATCCGTTGAGATTCGGAACTATACTCCTGCGCAGCGGCGGAGCAACAGGCTCGTGCGCCGGTCGAAGCAAACCCCCACGAAGCAGAAGGGCTTGGCTCAATGCGCAGTCGATTACTGCCGTGTCGAGGCTCGAACGACGTCCGGCCCATCGCGCGTCCTGGACGTCGATCCGGGTTGCGCGACAGGAATCCCGAGCCCAGCACGCTAGCGAAGCCGGTTCTCGTGATCCTCGCCATGGCCATGACGATGGCCCTTCCTCAGCCAACCTCCGCGTCTTGCGAGAACCTATTCGAGGCCAAGTCGAGTGAACTGTGGTTCATCTACAACGATGTGTATCCGGTCCCAGGATCGTTCCCGCGGACGCCGGCCGTCGACTCCCTCTACGCGGCCGATCTCCGAGCAATGTGGGACGCGATGGCCCATGGCCTGGCGATGGCGGTGGCATGCCAGAAGCGAATCGACGCGGACACGGGGCTGGCGGAGCTTCTGACGAAGTCGCCAATTCATCTGGCAATGACACCGCGCGGGCCGCTTCGGCCGGGACCGGTATTCGACCGCAGCCGGCCCGCGCCTCCTGAGTCTGTTATCACTCTTTTCACGGGCCTCGAACACGATTCGACCGCGTTGCTCTACTCGATACGCCTAGGCTCGTTTGCCGACTCGGTCTCGGCCGCTCGATCGTCCGCGCGGTTCGCGTGGCTGGACGCCCTGCGGGAAGAGGCCGAGGAGTGGGATTCGACGCTGGTCCTGGACTGGAAGCACGAGGACTGTTCGATAGGCGACTCCGACCGCCCGACCCTGTTCGTGCTGCCGCCCGGTGCGTCGGGGACAGGACGTTGGGAGGTCCTGAGCGGGCTCATCGTCGGTCGTCGTGACGCGAACCTCTGGCTCGCCACAATCCGCTGCCGAGGCGAGGCGAAGGCCGAAGTCATCCCGATTCGCGTGACCGGGATGGTGCTCAGTCATGCAATCCCGCCACACTGAGAGCGGCACTAAGGACGTGACTTCGTCCTCGAGATCGAACGGACGTAGCTCACCAGGTCCTTGATCTTGTCCGGCGCGAGCGTCACGGACCACGCGGGCATGACGAAAGAATGGCGCGTGTATCCTCCGCCGTGCGCGATCGTCACGTACATCTCCTGATCCGACTTGTTGGCGAAGTAGAGACTGTCGGTCAGGTCCCTGGGCCGGACGTTGTAGCGCGCCCACAGGCTGTCGGCCAGGAACCCGTTCCCTTCACCGTATGGGCCGTGACACATCGTGCAGTAGAACACGAAGAGCTTGCGGCCCTCGGCAGGCGTGCCGGGCTCGGCCTGGAGATACTTTTCTATCGTGGCTCTCGGGATCCCGGGCTTGAGGCTGGGAAGTGCCATGACATAGTCGGCGATCTCGCCGATGACCTCGGACTTGAGGCGGTTGCCCCACGGCGGCATCAGGTTGGAGCGATGGGTGCCGCCTCCGCCCAGCGTGATGATGCTCACCAACTGGTCACGGCCCAACTCCTGGAGTCGTGCCACGTTGTTGAGCTGCGCGGGCGCCACGGCCGAGAACTTCACGAGATCCGGGGCGAGGGGCCCATCTCCTTCGCCCCACTCCCCGTGGCACACGGCGCAATTCGCGAGGTACGCCTGCTGTCCGGCCTCGGTGTACACGGGCTGCGCCGAACTCGAAGCGACCTGGCTCTCAGTCTTTGATTGCCGGGTCTGGCACGCGACCACGACTCCGGCGAGTCCCCAAAGCAACAACGCAAAGCTGGTCAGCCTCACGATGTTCATGACGCTCCCTTTCATCTAGGGCCGACACCGTCACCAGCGCTTGCCAAACTCAGGCAACTTGCGAGCCAGAGTCCCGACGACCATATGACCAAGTCCGGGTACCCGCAATGTGGCGCATGAAGAGTGGCTGATGGCGCCCCGAGGAACGAAACCTGAGCCTGCCACTCTGCCATTCGGTCATGCATCTGACGGGCTGGCACATCGCACCTGCAGGATCGTCATCGCCGATCGTCGATCCCCAGCCGCGGCGGCAGCGCGCACCGCGTCGCGCACTCAGTCCTCGCGCCCGTGCTTCAGGTTGGCGAAGGGCAACGCGCCATAGTGCCGTTCGAAGCCGGCCTCGTACTCCTCCTCGGCGCGGGCCGGGTCGTCGTCCGGCGTCGGCATCCACGCGACCCGCAGGGCTGAGCGGTCGCTCAGCTGCCAGATCGCCCTGCCATCCCAGTGGGCGACGTGCCGCCCGTAGCCGAAGCGCAGGTAACGCTTCACGCGCTGCCTGAGCAGCGTGCGCACGCCGGGTCCGCGGGCGCGACCGAAGTAGAGAACCTGGGCGCCTGGCACCCAGAGCTTCTTCAGCTCGTCGACCGGAACGGTCGGATCGGTGTCGCGAAACCGCGCCGCCGGGCTTTTCGGCAGGAACACCGGCGGTTCGAGCGACTCACGCACCATCGCGTAGATGCCCCGGAGGTTCGGGATCTCCATGCAGCCGCCGGCGTGCAATTGCGCCACGGTGCGAAAACCCTCGAATCCCTCGTGCTCGAGAAAAGCGATCGATCCCGGGTCGTGGGTTTCCTTGGCGGCGCTCACTCGCGACGGCCCAGCTCGGATCTCCAGTTGAGCACGACCGTGAGGTCGTCGGTCGGGCGAGACGACGCCACTCCCGCGAGGCCGATCAGGCGGCTGAAGTCTGGCGTCAGATCCGCCCAGACGATCTCGTCAGCGAACTCCAACGTGCGAGAATTTCCGATTCCCTGTCCTCGGTCGGGGCTGATCTCGAGGAACGCCGCACCCGCACTGCTGGCGAAGACAATTTCGCGACCGTCCGAACGCCATTTGGGTGCAAACCCGCCGGACGTGGAGATCTGGTGTTTGTGGCCCATACCAGGAAAGGCCTGGAGGTAGACCTCGGGGCGGCCGGATTCGTTCGAGGAATAGGCGAGCCAACGACCGTCTGGCGAGACCTCCGCCCATTGCTCGTCGAACGAGGTCGCGAGCAGTGGGCGGGGAGTACGGTCGCCCTGGGTGGACATCATCCAGATATCCCATCCATTCTTCTCGCTGATTTGCTCGAACACGAGCGTGTGGCCGTCGGGAGACCAGCCGCCCGGGTATTTGAGGAGCGACCCTCCCTGGAGAATCGGCTGCTCGGCACCCGATCCATCCACGGCCTTCTCGTAGATGTCCCAGTGTCCATCGCGATCGGTCGCGAACGCGATGCGTGACCCGTCCGGAGACCAAGTTGGACGGTCCACGAGACCGGAGCCATGGGTGAGCCGGGTCATGGCCATGCCCTCGAGGTCCACCAGCCAAAGGTCGGATTCACTGGGCGAGGATCTCCGTACGACAACCGCCCGTTCGCCATCGGGCGACAGGTAGACGCTCTGGTAGGGCCCGGGGGGCAGCGGCAGTCGTTCTGATTCGCGCCCCGATCGGTCAAGCCAGACGATCTTGGTCTGAACTGGTACGTGCCTGTAGTAAAGGAGCGGGCCGTGCGGCGCCGCGATCACCACAGGCGATCCGAGGAACTCGGTCCGATGGGGCTCATCCACCAGCGCCACGGGCTCTCCGATCAGTTTGCGGGAGCGGGGGTCGAAGCGATGGGCGACGACCCGTCCATTCCGCACATAGAGCAGGTAGCCCGGCTCCACGTACACCGGCGTGCCGTCGGCGATCATGAGCTTCTCGCGCAGCGGCGAATCGATCGAACCCACGAAGATGTCGAACTGGAGTCCGCGCGCTGGCATCGACGCGAATAGGAAGTGCCGGCCATCGGGGAGGAAGCGGGGGAAGCGATGTCCGGTTTCGGTGGAGTCGAGAACGGTGACCGGTTTCGGCGTGCCACCGTCTTTCGACACGCTGAACAGTGACCCTTCCGATCCGGCGGCGAACACGATGACGTCCTGCGATCCCCAGCTTCCCCCGCGCCCGTAGCTCGCGACCGAGCACAGCACCTCCGGAGTTCCGCCCCGGATGTCGAGCTTCTTGAGCTTGTCCTGAGTGGCGAATACCACGTGTCGGCCGTCCGGGGACCAGAACGGGAGCGCGCCATCCTCGGTGCCCGGGAGAGTGCGCCCGTCGGTGCCGTCGAGTGCCCTCAGCCACAAGGCGGAGCTGCCCGCGGAATCGGCCGCGGCGATCACGACCATCCTGCCGTCAGGGGAAATCGCGGCAAGGGACGGGTCGCGACTGGAATAGGTCGTGGTTGGCGCGGACAGGGTCAGCCTGAGAACCGGCTCGGACTTCGGGGGGCGCAGGAACAACAGCGCCGCGAGCCCGAGGGTGCTGAGCGCGAACGCCGCTGCCAGCGCGTATGCGAGACGCGGCGCCGGTCGCGCTTGGGCGGTACCGGCGGCTGATGCGGCGACGCCCGACATCGAGGACACGTCGCCGCCCTCGAGGATCAGGCGCGCTTCACCGATGTCACGCAGGCGTTGCTTCGCGTCCTTGGTCAGGCAGCGTGTCATCAGGTCGCGCAGCCGTTGCGGCAGATTCGCGGGCAGGGCCTTCCAATCAGGCGTGCCCTGTAGGATGAGGGCGATGACATCCGAAATCGTCTCGCCCGCGAACGCCTGGCGCCCGGTCAGGCATTCGTAGAGCACGCAGCCGAACGACCAGATGTCGGTGCGGCGATCCACGGAACGCCCGCGCGCCTGTTCCGGGCTCATGTACGCGGCGGTGCCGAGGATCACTCCGACGCCCGTCGCTTGCGACAGGGCGATGGTCGGCGAGCCGCTGAGCGAGGGATCCGAACTCGCGCCCGATCCCGCTCCGCCCTTGGCGAGGCCGAAGTCGAGAACCTTGACCTCTCCGCTCGGCGTCAGCTTGACGTTGCCGGGTTTCAGGTCGCGGTGGATGACTCCGCCTTCGTGGGCTGCCTCGAGTGCCGCCGCGATCTGCCGGCAGACGTCCACGGCCTCGTCCACCGGCAGCGGGCCCCGGGAGATGCGCTGCGCCAGGGTTTCGCCCTCGACGTATTCGAGCACCAGGAAGCGGTGTCCGCCCGACTCCTCGAGCCCGAAGATCCCGGCGACGTTGGGATGGTGGAGCGAGGCCAGGAGCCGGGCTTCGCGCTCGAATCGCGCCAGACGCTCGGGGTCGCTGGCGAACGCCGCGGGCAGCACCTTGATCGCCACCGGGCGGTCGAGCCGCGTGTCGCGCCCCAGGTAGACGATGCCCATGCCGCCGCGCCCGACTTCGCGCTCGATGGGATAAGGCCCGATGCGGGTGGGCAGCGGCGTCGATCCGCTCATCAGACTGGATTCCAAGCGCTGGACATGGGGCGGCACTCTAGCGGAGATCGCGCCGCCGGGCGAAGGGCGACGGTGTCGTGAACTTGGTGTGAACGATCGCTGGACCTTCTACTGAAAGATCCCGATTCCGAACACACATGAACGCGCGTTTTGCGTCGTCGCGCAATTCCAATTGCACGCACGATCGCGCTCCGGCAGCGCTCGCAAGCCGGGTTCGAGTTGGGGAAAAAACCAAATTCCAGTTCGATTGCAGAGTGCGAAGGCGTAGCCCTCTGAAGCTCCAATGTTCTCCGGCGTTCGCACTCTGCGCGATGCACCGCGCAATCCTGCTCGGCACACAAGCTGCCTTGGCGGGTCGCGCTGAGAACTGTGCACCAGGCCGGATCGATGGAACCGGGCTGGGCCTCCGTGCGCCCATGGAACGATTTCAACACGGAGCCACGTTGCGCGTGATGCGTCGCTGAATCGCGGTCGTTCGCTGAGGAGGATCCCCATGAACCGAACGCTTGACCATTCGCGCCGCCTGGCGGGTTTCGCCTTGATCTTCGCCACGGTGGTGGCCGGCCCGGCGCGTTCCCAGGAAGCCACCGGCGGTTCGCCCGGGGAGTGGCTGACCAGCTACACGAATGCACGCGCGCTCGGATTGGGTGGCGCCTTCGTGGCCACCGCGGACGAGCCGCTGGGCGTGCTGTGGAATCCAGCGGGCCTGTCGAGCATGGACCGCAACGTCCTTGCGTTCGAAACCGCTCAGCTCTACGAGGGCACCGCGATCCACAGCTTCGGCTTCGCGGTTCCCGGAAACCGGTTGCCGTCGTTCGCGCTCAACATCCTCGCGTTGCGCTCGGGAGAGTTCGAGCGGACCAACGACCTGAACGATCCGCTCGGCACGTTCAGTCAGGGGGAGACCGCGTACCTGTTCTCCGCCTCGAAGGCCGTGTCGAAACGGATCGCGGTCGGCGGCACCGTCAAGCTCATCCAGCAGCAGATCGAGGACTTCAGCGCTCAGGGTGTGGGCTTCGACCTGGGCGGGCAGTGGATGCTCACGCCCGAACTGCGCGTGGGTGGCGCGGTGATGAACCTGGGCGGCCCGAGTCTCACGCTACGCACCGAGGAAGAGACCTATCCGACCGGCTTCCGCGGCGGCATCGCGTACCAGATGCTGGGTGGCCGCGCGCTGATCACCGCCGAGGTCGATCAAGCCTCGGGTCCGGGGACGCAGCTGCGCGCCGGTACCGAGTACTGGATCCAGCCGACGATCGCGCTGCGGCTCGGCTTCGACCAGGATCGTGCCGCTGGCGGGTTCACCTGCCGCCTCGCCTCGACCTACCAGCTCGACTACGGCGTCGCCGACCACCCGCTCGGACTCACGCATCGCGTCGGTTTGTCCTATCGGTTCGGCGGCTTCTTCGCCAGCTCGCAGGCCGATCCTCCGGTGTTCTCGCCGACCGGTGAGCACGCGGTGACCAAGATCGCCCTCAACTCCCGCACCAAGGCGCAGCCGCGCGACTGGACGCTCGCCATCCTCAACAAGTCGGACCAGGTCGTGCGCCGCTTCGGCGGTGCCGGCCAGCCGCCCGCGCACATCCTGTGGGACGGCAAGGACGAGGCCGGGATGCCGCTACCCGACGGCACGTACCGCTACACGCTCGAAGTGCACGATCAGCACGGACGGACGATTGCCGGTTCGACCCACACGGTCGAGATCTCGACGGGTGGACCGCAGGGTTCGGTCCCTCTGGTCCCGGCGCCATGAATCGCGCGCTTCGGAACCTTCGCCCTTCGAGGTCGGCCATGCGTCGCGCCGCGATCGCAACTTCGTTCGCCTGCGCGACCCTGATCGCCGTGGTCGCGGCGACGCCGACTTCGGCCGGGAAGCCATCGCAGGAGACCGCGCCCCTCCGAATCAAGGACGTCGGCCGCGAGTTCGAGATCGATCGTTGGCTGCCACGGGCCCAGCGACTCGAAGCCCTGGAACGGCTCGAGCCATCGGTGGAATCGGTGCTCAAGCAGGGTGCAGCCGACGAACGCGCGGCTGCAAGGTTCCTAGCGGGAGAGATCCGCTTCGAACGCGGGGACTACCGCGGCGCGGCCGAGTCGTACCAGCGGGCGGCGGACGAGTTCGGCGCGAAGGATTTCGCCGCCGACGCCGCTTTCGCCAGGATCGAAGCGCTCGAAGCATCGGGAAGTGATGACGAGGCCGACCGCGAATGGCTGCGCTGGGAGAAGCGCTTCCCGCACAGTCCGCTGCGCTCCGAGGCGCGGCTGCGCGCCGTGTGGAATGCCGTACGGCGCGGCGACGTGGACGAGGCCGCCAAGCGGATGAAGGCGCTGTCGGCCGCGTTCCCATGGACGGCTTCCGACGCCCGCGTTTCGCTGGCGCGCGCCACAGTCGCCTATTTGCAGGGCGATGCGGCCGCGGCACTGGCGATCCTGGGGCCTCGCCCCCCGGGTGCGCCCGCGACCTACTTGCGCGCGCTGTGCCTCGCCCGCCGTGGGGATCGGCTGAAGTCGGCCGCCCTGCTCCAGGACGTGGCCGAGCGCCATCCGGATTCCCCGCTGCGCGACGCGGCGTTGCTGGCCAAGGCCAACACCTTCCTGTCGACCGGCGACTTCCGCAGCGCCGCCGAAGAGTTCGATCGTGTGGTTCGGCGCGTTCGCGACCCCGGGATCAAAGCCGAGGCCGAACTGCGCGGTGCGGGTGCTCTGTTCCTGACCGGGGCCAAGGATTCCGCGTTCACGATTCTCCAGGGCGTGGTCGCACGCAACGCCGGCAACGACATCGGTGCGCGCGCCCAGTTCCTGCTCGGCGAAGCGCTGCTTGCCCGCGGGCAGTACGCCGAGGCGATCGTCGAATACAACCGGGTTCTGACCTCGTACTTCCAGCACTCGGTGGCAGCCAGCGCGCAGTACCGCGTCGGCCGGTGTCTCGATGCGCTCGGACGGCGCGCCGACGCGACTGGAACCTACCAGGCGGTGGTCCGGGGCTACCCCCTCGAGCCGGAAGCGCCGGCGGCCGCGTATCTGGCCGGCGTCGGATTGATCGCCCTAAGCAAGCCGATGGCCGCCGCACCGTACTTCCAGCTGGTGCTCGACCGCTACGCCTCGCGTCGCGACAGCTCGGGCCTGGTCGTGTTCGCTTCGTCCGAGCATCGCGAGCTGGTCGAATCGGCGCTCTGCCTGCTCGAGTACGCCTATCACCGCTCGGGGGACCTGGGCCAGCTCTCGGGTGCCCCGCATCTGCTGTTGAGCCGCATGCCGCCGAGCCGTTCGCCGTGGCGCGCGTACGCGCTGCTGATCGACGCCGACGCCATGGCGGCACAAGCCCGCTACCCCGAAGCGCAGGCGTCGCTGGAGCAGCTCATGCGCGACCATCCCGACGACGCCGTCAGCACGTCGGCCTCGCGTCTGTTGGCGTGGACCTACGCCCGTCAGGGACGCGACAGTCTGGCGATCGCGACCGAGGAACGTCTGCTCGCACGCGGTGTCCACGGCAGCCCCGAGGTGGTCAGCGGCGCCCTGCTCGACATCGCCCATGACCGCTTCAACCAGCGGCGCTACAAAGAAGCCGCCGGCGCCTACGAGGACTTCCTGCGGCGCTACCCCAAACATCCGCGGCGCTTCGTGGCGCTCTACCAGTCCGGCCTCTGCTACCTGCGGCTGGACCGCGCGGGCGATGCCGTGGATCGCTGGGAGGCGATGCTGAGGGACAGCGCGACGGCGCCGCTCGCCGAGCGCGCCTGGGCCCGCACCGGCGACGTCTATTTCCAGGCCGAGCGCTACGACGAAGCCAAGCGCTGCTACCGCGGACTGCTCGAGCACTTCGCCGGCAGCTCGGCGGCCTCGCTCGCCAGCCTGCGGCTCGCCCAGTGCGACTACAACGCCGGCCGTGACGCCGATGCGATCCAGGGTTTTGCGCACACCGCCCAGCAGTATCCGGAAACGCCGGCGGCGCGCGAAGCGGCGCGCGGCACCGAGCGCGCCCTCTACCGCCTGAGCCAGAGCGCCAAGGGCTCGCAGCTGCTCGCGCAATTGGTCGAGCAGTACCCGGGCAGCGCGTTCGCGGCCGACGCCTTGTTCCAGATCGCCCGCCGCGCCTATCAGGAGCAGCGCTACACCGAAGCCGCGGAGGGCTTCCGCCGCGTGGTCAGCCAGTTCCCCGGATACTCGGGCGCCGACCAGGCGCAGTTCCTGCTCGCCGACGCCTATGCGCAGGCGGGCCAGCGCGACGAGGCGCTCCGCGCCTACGAGCAGTTCGTCGGCTTCTTCCCGTCGAGCGAGCTGAGCGCCATGGTCAGCTTCCGCCTCGGACTGCTGCACTTCGAAGGCGAGAATCCGATGCAAGCCGCGGTCGCATTCACCCGCGTGCTCGAAGAGAGCACGACCACCGAGGTGCGCTCGGCCTCGCGCTACAACCTGGCCCTGTGCAACCGGCTGCTGGGTGACACCGAGGCCGCGCGGGCCGAGCTCGAACGCTACCTGGGGGAATTCCGGGGCGACGCGCGTTCGGCGGACGTGGAATACCAACTGGGTGATCTGGACGAGGTCGCGGGCAAGTTCCCCGAAGCGGTCGAGCACTACCAGTCGGCGCTCGCCGCGTCACCCAAGGCGGCCCTGGCGGTGGAGCTCCAGTTCCGACTCGGCCGGTGCCGCGAACAATCGGGGGAGGCGGCCGCGGCCCTGCGCGCCTACCAGCAAGCTTCGACCTACCCCGAGAAAGCAAACCCTTATCGCCTTTCCGCCGTTGCACGGTGCGCCGCGCTGTACGAAGCCAATCGCGACTACCCGCGTGCCGTGACTGCGTATCGCGACATCGCGCGCCATTCGAAGGATCAGGAACTGGTGGCGGCGGCGTCGGGACGGGCCTCTCAGCTCGAGGCTCACACGGCCCGGCGCTAGCCGGCCGCTCGCCACTCAAGGAGGCCCTCGATGTTCGAGAACTTCGATTGGATCACGGCGATGCGCACGAGCCCGGTGATGCTCGTGATTCTCGCCTGTAGCGTCCTCACGCTCGGGTTCGCCATCGAGCGTGGCATGTACTACTGGAAGCGTCGCGCGAACCCGGCCGCGCTGATCGCGCAGGCGGCCGAGCACGTGCGGGCCGGGCGCGTGCGGGAAGCGGCCTGGTTGTGCCAGAGCTCACCACACCCGGCGGGACCGGTGGCGGCCGCCCTGCTGCTGAACGCACACCTGTCGCCGGCCGCCCGGGAAGAAAAGATGATGATCGCGCTCAGCGAGCAGCGACTGTTGCTCGAACGCAACCTGGGCCTGATCGGAACCATGGGCAATACGGCGCCGCTCATCGGCCTGCTCGGCACGGTGTGGGGCATCATGCGCGCCTTCCACGACATGGCGCGGACCGGCTCGGCCGGGCCGTCGGTGGTGGCGGCGGGCGTCGCCGAGGCGCTGTTCACCACGGCGGCCGGACTCCTGATCACGGTGCCCGCGGTCATGCTGTTCAACCACTTCATGCGCCGCATCTCGGTCATGTTGACGGTGGCCGAGAATCAGGCGCGCAACCTACGTCTGACTCTGGAGGAAGCGCCGGCGAACGCGATCGAGGACGAGCCTGCTCACGCGAGCCGTGACGAGCGTCCGCACAAGTCGCGTCCGCGCGAGTCCGAGGAGCGGGCCCTGGCCCGCGTGGCCTAAGGAGTCCGGCGTGCAGAATCGGAGCGACACGAACCGCAAGACGGAAGGCATCCACGACGTCAACATGACGCCGCTGATCGACGTCTCGTTGGTGCTGGTCGTCATCCTGATGGTCGCCACGCCGATGGCGTTCCAATCGAGCATCGCGGTCCATAATGCCGCGGGCAGCGCCCGGAAGGCGCTGGAGCGCGGTCCCAGCGAACGCATCGAGCTCGACATCCGCGCCGATGGCATGATCGACGTGAACCGCGAGCGCGTGCCGCGCGCGTCGCTGGCGGCGGCGGTGCGCCCGCTCATCGCAAAGAGCGCGACCCGACTGGTGATCGTGCGCTGCGATCCGGCGGTTGCGCATGGTGACTTCGTATCCGTGCTCGACGAAGTGCGCAGCGCCGGCGCCGGCCACATCGGCGTGGTCGGGAGGTAGGCGTGCGCAAGTCCCCCGTAAACCAGAGTGAACTCATCACCAAGGTGAACGTCACGCCGATCATCGACGTGGCCCTGGTGCTGGTGATCATCCTCCTGGTGACCGCACCCCTGCTGCCGATCTCGGATCTGCCGGTGGATCTGCCGAAGGCCACGACCCGCGAGGCCGAGGACGAGAGCAACTTGAGCATCACCTTGGGCGCGAACGGCGTGCTGGCGGTGGACGATGAACGGGTGGCGGCGACGCAGTTCCAGGAGGCGCTGGCCCGGCGGCTGGCCGAGCCGCGCAACCAGAACGTTCTGGTCGTGCTGCGCGCGGACTCGAGCACGCCCTATGCCGACGTCGAGCGGTTGATGAGCGAGGCGCGCGCCGCCGGTGCCAGGCGCATGGCGATCGCGACCCGCCAAAAGCCCGAGGGCCAGCCATGAGCACATCCATGAGCACGACTGTCGCCACCTGGGGCGCGCTCGAGCGCGACGTCGAGCAGAGCCGGAAGCGCATCCGGTACACCATGGGCATCAGCGTGCTCTTCCATTTGCTGCTCCTGATGTCGGTGGTGTCCTATCGCGTCGTGGAGTCGAAGGCTCCGGTGCTCACCCAGATCGTTCTGATCGATCCGAGCGATCTGGAACCGGCGGCGGCTGCAGCCTCGACGCCCGCGGCCGCGGGGGCGGTCTCGGTGAAGGGCGTGACACGGGCCGTCGAACAGGACGCCGCGTTCCGCCGCACTCAGTCGCGTGGAGACATCGCCCCTCAGCCTCAGACCGATCTGGCGTTCGCGGACCAACTGAACGCGCGACTGAGCGAGATGCGCAACCGGAAGTCGACGACGGTCGCCGGCACCTCCGTCGCTCCCGTGCCGTCCGCCCTCCTGACCGCGCCCGCGGTCGTTGCCTCGAGTAGTGCCGGGCGAGGCGGATCCCCGATGGCCTTGACCCGTGAGGGCCCCGACCAGCCCGCGCTCAGTCCCGCGAATGGAGCGAGCCTGGCCTCGGGGGCCACGATGGCGCCCGCGCAGGTGCGCGGGGAGCGCACGATGGCGCCGGCGCCGGCTCCGCCCGGCGAGGTCGCGACGCAGCGGACGCTGGCGGGCGCCTCGATGGCCGGGCCCATCACCGATCGCGCCGTGATCTCGCACACACGGCCCGTCTATCCCGATTGGGCCAAACGCGAGGCGGTCGAAGGCTCCGTCACCTTGTACTTCGTGGTTCGCCCCGACGGGATGGTGAAGGAAAACGTCCTGGTGCAGAAGACCGCGGGCTTCGAGGACTTCGACGAGAACGCGCGCGCCGCACTGCGGAACTGGCGCTTCGAGCCCCTGCGCGGCGGCCGCATCGGCGAACAGTGGGGCACGATCACGTTCCGATTCCGGCTCCAGGGCACCGACTAGGAGGATCACACCATGGCCCCTCACTACCTGATCCTGCTCGCCGTCGCCGCCGGAGCGCTTCCGCCGGCGACGGCCACGCCGCCGCGTCCCGCGCCGAGTCCGAAGTCGGTCCGCGCCGCGGCCCCCGATACCGGCATGACGCTCAAGGCCGACCGGGAAGGCACGGTGTTCAAATCCCTGACCATCGAGGGGGAGGACCGCATCCGCATCGAGTTCGAGCGCCCGCCGATCGAGCTGGATCTGGATCCGGAGAAGGCCCCCGGGCTCGAGTGGGGAAGTGCGCGTGATGTGCTCGACCGCTCGGTGCCGGATTTCGTCGCGCCCTTCGTGTCGCAGTCGGCCCGCGAGTCGAGCCCGTTCGTCGCCCGGCCGTGGCTCGGCGAGTTCGTACCCGGCGCGGTCGCCCGCTTTCGGCCCCAGGTCGAAGGCGTCGAACGCTGGAAGCTCATCGTGGCCAACGCGCGCGGCGAAGCGTTGACCACGTTCCAGGGAAAGGGCGACCCGCCGAAAGAGATCGTCTGGGACGGACGCTCGGCACAGGGCGAGCCGGCGACGCCGGGCCTGCGTTACTCGTACGTTTTCGAAGCCTTCGATCGCGCCGGCAACAAGCGAAACTTCGTCGGCGAGGGATTCCAGCTCAACGCCTACCGCATGACTACGCCCGCGGGCCCGGTGCTGGTCTGCTCGGGTGCGATGCTGGCGCCGCCGTCCAGCCCGGCCGCGATCGGCTCCATCCCTGCGTCCGCGCCGGCTCCCGCGGTGAGCGAGGTTGCGACCTGGCTCAATCAGTCGGTGGAGCCGACCCGCCCGATCCGGGTCGCGATCACCGCGCGCAGCGCCGATGCCGCCAACGCGATCGCGGCCACGATCATGCGCCAGCTGCCGCCGCTGGTGCTCGGCGACCCGGCGCGCATCCAGTGCGCGGTCGTGGTCCAGCCGGACGCCCCCGAGAGTGGTGCGGTGAAGTTCTCGGCGGCCGCCCGCTGACGTCCTTCACCGCGACCCGGGAATTCCCAACCTTCGAAGCAGGGAGCGCTTGGTCCATCGACCCTCGGCGATCGCCTGTTTTTCGGGCCGCGGGCGCCGCTTGAGGCGCCACTCGACGCGCAGTGCGAGGCCGCGCTCTCCGAGCTTGCGGACGTAGACGACCTCCAGCGGCGCACGGCCGCGCAAGAAGCGAGATCCCCGGCCCTTGCCGGCTCGATGCTCGGCCAGGCGCCGCGCGACATCGGTGGCGATCCCGGTGTAGAGGTCGCCGTCGCGAGTCCGGACCATGTAGACGTGCCACGCGGTCGCGTTGCGTGATCTCACTCCAGCGCTCCTTGCCCGCTCGTTCGTCGAGCGCCCGAATTCGGTGGAGCCGGGGCCATCCATGGACCTCCCGAGGCTGCCCTTTTGTACCCGCTACACGCCATCGATCCAGCTCTTACAACTCTGGGGAATCTCCGCTCGCTCGCGCCACGTTCTTTCAACGACTTGGCGCTGGCACGTCCAGTGCACCGGCCGCCACTGAGGTTGCGCGCTCGCGAGAGGGTTGGCGACTGCGAGTCGAGCGTGCGAGCGCGCAACCGACCCCTCGAAAGGAGAACGACATGAGACGAATCCGTTGGCATTGCCTGACCGCCCTGGCGCTGGTTGTCCTCGCCGCCGTGGGCTGCCGAGCAACCGACGATAGTCCAGCGTCGAATAGCGGGAAACGAGGATTCCTGGGGCTGTTCGCCGGGGCGCACGTCCAGGTGCCGGTCGGCGCGTCGCTGAGCGTGCGGTTGGACGAAACGCTGTCGTCCGAAACCGCGCGACGCGGCGACGGGTGGCAAGGCGTCGTCGTGAACCCGGTGGTGATCGATGGGGAGGAGGCCATCCCACAAGGCGCGATCGTCGAAGGCGTCGTCGTGGCGACCGAAGAGGCGCAGCGCGGGAGCCGGGCACGGCTGGAACTCGGGGTGAGGTCGATTCGGGTTGGCGACCACAAGACCTCGCTGCACGCGAGTGCCCAGCCAGTCATTGCCGGCTCCCCGCGCGCGCGCAACCTTGGCGCAATTGCAGGTGGCGCGGCTGCGGGCGCGATCCTCGGCGAGGCGATCGACGACAAGCCGGGCACCGGCGCGGTGATCGGCGGCGCGATCGGCGCCGGCGCCGTGGCCGCGTCCAAGGGATATCAGGTGGTGCTCGAGAACGGGACGGTCATGAAGTTCGTAATCAGCGAGAGCGTTGCCGTCCGAAAGGGTTGATTCGCGGCAGTTGCTAGCGAAGCGAAGAGCATCTAGGGCGAAGTCACACACCAGCGGGGCGGCTCCTCCGGGGGCCGCCCCGATCGAATGGGTTCAGGCCTTGGTCCACACCCGGACGCCGCGACGTTCCCGCTCCCGAAGCGAGCACTCGCGCAGCGTGTCGCCGATCGTTCCGAGGCCTGGAACGCCGTAGAGCCGGACGTCGGGCGTGCTGCGATCGGTCGAACGCAGGTAGAGGATCGCGTGGCCGAGCAATCGCATGCCGAACGGCTGCTCGAGCACGATGTCGTCGATCCGGTAGAGCTCGGTGTCCTGCCGGGAGCGCGAGAACAGCCCGCGCTCGATCCGCACCCGCTGAGTGGTGATTTCGAACCGGGTCGAACGGCTGGCGATCCAGTAGAACAGCCCGGCGATTCCGAGCGTCACGAGGGTCAGGGCCCAGCGCCCGACCGAGTAGAGCGCCGCCGGGTGGCCGGCGAACAACGATTGCTCGACTTCGCTCCTGCGTTTGGCGACGAACGCCTCGATGTCCTCACCGCAGAAGCGGCACTTGAGCGCGTTCGCCTGAATGGCTTCGCCGCAGGCGGGGCAGGGTTTGGTGCCACCGATCGGAGTCGGTCCGCCAGCCGTATCCATGTTCCCTCCTTTGGAAGGCCCGACTCCGGGCTCATGCGACATCCGAACGCTCGGACTGGTTCCCGTGTTCCGCGTGTCCCGTTTCCGGCAACGGTCCGAACGACCGATGGGCGGCATCCTCCCACGATCGGTACACGACGTTGTAGTCCTCGATGTCCGCCGGGCCGATGGTCCCGGCCTTTCGCTTCCTGGCGAGCTCGACGCTCTTGGCGATCAGCAGCAGCCACGCCGCGTTGACCTCGGGGTCGACGAAGTCCTCGTAGGCTCCATGCTCGAGGTTCTGCACCAGGTTGGCTTCGTGTACGCGCCAGCTTCCCGTGCGAATGTACGCCGCCAGATTCGAGCGCACGAGCGTGGTGAGCCGTCGCTGGTAGATCGCGCGATCGGTGTCGATGCGCCGCTGCCGATCCATGAAGCTCGACGTTCGTCGCGTCCGACGCTCCTCCTTGCGGGCTTCGATGTGCGCCCGCAGCAGCAGAACCATCACCGTCGAGGCGATGCCGCCGGCCCACGCCAACACGGCTCCCCAGTCCATCTTTCCGAACTCCCATGCTGCGGCACGGAATGCATGGCCTTTGGAGTCTTCGGATCCCCGGCGCGATTCGGCCGGGGGGCGCGGACTTCTGTGATTGGGGGAAGTACCCCGGTTTTCCCCCGGTCCCCGAGTCGGTCGTGCGTCCTGCACCCATGTCGGTATGCTGGCGGCGTCACCGGGGGGTCGTGATGCGACGTTTACGTGTTGTGCTCTTGATCCTGACGGTTCTGCTGCTGATCGCGGCGTCGGGAGTGGGCTGGCACTACTCGAACGAGATCCTCGGACCCGATACGCAGCCGGCACGCAACAGCCAGGTCGTGCTCGGCGTCACGGATTCGACGATCGTGCTCGCGCCGACCGATAAAGCCCGACGCCCGGGGGACTGGGCGATCGAGTGGGACGGCGGCTACGGCGCGATCGGTCCGCTGATCACGGTCGCCGACGCCCAAGTCGTCACTCGATTCCGCCTGCGCTTCGGCACGCCGCCCGACTCGTTCGCGAGACTCGCCGGATTCGCGCGCGACGCCGATCCGCGCCACTGGCTCGGCGTCGACTTCGAGGAGGTCGAGGTTCCCTCGCGGGTCGGTCGACTGCCGGCGTGGCGGATCCCCGGGACCGACTCGACCTGGGCGCTCTTCTTTCACGGACGCGGAGCGACGCGCGCCGAAGTGCTGCGCATGCTTCCGACCTACCTCTCGCTCGGTCTGCCGTGCCTGATCGTCTCCTATCGGAACGACGAGGGAGCGCCGCAGGTGGCGGGCGGCCGCTACCGCCTGGGAGCGACCGAGTGGCTCGACTTGGAAGACGCGGTGCGGTTCGCGCGCGACCACGGAGCGAAACGCGTGGTCCTGGTCGGCTGCAGCATGGGCGGGGGCATCGTCGCCCAGTTCCTGCGCCGATCCGAGATCCGCGACCTGGCGTGCGCCGCGGTGCTCGACGCACCCGCGCTCGACTGGAACGCGGTCCTCGCCTTGGCCGGCGAACAGCGCGGCGTTCCGCCGGTGATCACCGAATGGGGGAAGACGGTGGCGTCCCTGCGCAGCGGGCTACGTTGGGAAGATCTGGTTCAGGTTCGCTACGCCGACCGCTTCACGACGCCGATGCTGCTCATTCATGGCGATGCCGACGAGACGGTGCCGATCGAGGTCAGCGAGCGTTTCGCGGCCGCGCGACCCGACCGGTTCACGCTCCATCGCGTCCCGTCCGCCGGCCACGTCGAGTCGGCCAACGTGGATTGGGCGGCGTACGACGTCGCGCTCGCGACCTGGTTGCGCGCTCACGGGGTCGGTGGGGCTCGGCCCGGGAGTCCGTAGCCGCTCGGCAGGAGTCTCGCGCAGCAACTCCTGGAGCGCGTCCCGCGTCGGAGCGGCGAGCCAGTCGACCGGGCCCGGCTGAGACGCCGCCACGCGTCCTGCGGCATCGATCACGTAAGTGAACGGCAGCACAGGGCAGGGCAGGACTGCCGCGAGTACCCGCTGGTGGTCGAGCAGCACCCGCGTCCGGATGCGTTGCCGCGCGACGAAGCGCGCCACCGAAGGGTAGGGGTCGAAGCACACCACGACCACCTCGAGAGAATCCGAGTCGAACGCGCGGGCGAGCGAGTCGAGGTGGCGGATCTGCTCCCGCGCGTTCGGCTCCCACGGCGCCCAGTAGTGGATGAGCACCGCACCTTGGCCGCCGCGGACGCGGGCGACACCCACCGGCACCGCCGGCAGCGCCACGTCGAACGCGACCGGCGCGCGCTCGCGGGCCGGGATGGTGGCGAGTGGTTTCGGCTCGGACCCGCTCACGTGAACGAGCTGGCTGCGCCAAACGAGAACCGCGACCACGAGCAAGGCTGCCGCGATGGCGATCCGCTTCACGACCGGATACTAAGGGGTGCGCGCGCCGCCCGGAAGCCGGGCTGCGGCAAGCCGTCAGGAGGCCTTGCGCAGATCCTCGTCGCCCCGCGAGCGACCGCGGCGCTCGAGCTTCGTGGCGGGTTCCCCGCCCGACCCACCGCTCGACTCCTCGGGGCGTGACTCCATGCCGCAGTGGGGGCAGAACGTCCACGCCGCGCTCATGCGCCGGCGGCAGCGCTCGGCAGTGCTCGCCGACGAAGTCGCCGCAGCTCGGGCAGTACTCGAACTCCTGGTTCAGCACCGTCGCTGCACGACGGGCACACCTTGCCGGCCTGCTCGGCCAGGTAGACCACGCGCGTGACCTCGTCGAGCGTGGTGCATGCCGGCGAGCACCTTGCTGCAGGCCGTCCTCGCCGATCGAGTGCATGCCGTTCTCGAGCGCCGCCTGGCGGATCGCCGTGTCGTTGGCGCGCGTTCTGCGACCAGCGCGCGCACGTGTCGTCGACGTCGAGCACCTCGAAGATGCCGGTGCGACCCCGATAGCCGGTGTCGTGGCAGTGGGAGCAGCCGCGGCCGCGGTAGAGCGTCACCGTGCCCTCGGCGTTCGCGGCCCAGCTGAAGCGGTTGAGGGTGGCGGCGTCGGCCTCGTAGGGCTCGCGGCATTGCGGGCACAGCGTGCGCACCAGGCGCATGCTGACCACGCCGATCAGCGAGGAGGCGACCATGAACGGCTCGAGGCCGAGGTCGATCAGGCGCGTCACGGCGCTGGCGGCGTCGTTGGTGTGCACCGTGCGTCAGCACCAGGTGTCCGGTGACCGAGGCGCGGAACGCGATCTGCGCGGTCTCGCGTGTCGCGGATCTCGCCGATCATGATCACGTCGGGGTCCTGGCGCAGGATGGCGCGCAGCGCGGCTGGCGAAAGTCTTCTTGGCCTTCTCGTCGACCTGGACCTGGTTGATGCCCCGGCATCTGGCACTCGACCGGGTCCTCGACGGTCACGATGTTCTTGGTCACGTGCTGGATGTAGCGCAGCCCGGCGTAGAGCAGCGTCGACTTGCCGGAGCCGGTCGGACCGGTGACCAGCACGATGCCCTGCGGGCGGTCGAGGAACGCGCTTGAACGCGCGCCAGGTCGTCGTCGGCGAAGCCGATGTCCTCGAGCCTGAGCGATCGAGCTGCGCTGATCGACGACGCGGATCACGACCTTCTCGCCGTTGGTGATCGGCAGGGTCGAGACGCGCATGTCGACGCGGCGTCCGCCGATCTCGACCACCAGCCGGCCGTCCTGCGGCTGGCGCTTCTCGGCGATGTCGAGGTTCGAGAGCACCTTGATGCGCGACACCAGCGCGCTCTGGGTCCACTTGGGCAGGCGCTGCAGCTCCTGGAGCAGGCCGTCGATGCGCAAGCGCACCACCAGGTCGCTTGTCCTGAGGCTCGATGTGGATGTCGCTCGCGCGCATCCTCGACCGCGCGGTGCAGCAGCCAGTTCGTGAGCCGGACGATCGGGCGGCCCTCGACTTCGCGCCAGCAGCTCGTCGATGCTTGGCGTTCTCGTCGTCGTCGGACAGCTGATTGACGACGATCGTCGTCGGCCTTCGTCACGATGTTGCGGATCACCTCGTTCATCGAGGTGTCGATGTGGTAGTAGCGCTCGATCGCCTCGAGGATCTGGCGCGGGAGCGCGAGCACCGGCTGGATGAACATGCCGCTCGTGGAAGCGCAGGTCCTCGAGGGCGGCGACGTTGAGCGGATCGGCCATCGCCACCACCAGGGTGCGGCGGCCTTCGACCTCGAGCGGCAGCGCCATGTACTTCTTGGCCAGGTCCTCGCTGGACCTTGGTCAGCGCCTGCTCGTCCACGGCGACTTCGGTGAGATCGACCAGGGGCAGGGCCGAGCTGACGCTGGAGCACCTGCAGCATCTCGTGCTCGCTGACGAAGCCCATGCGAGACCAGGGTCGAGCCGAGCAGGCGTCCCGACTTCTTCTGCTCGAGGATCGCGCCTTGTCGAGCTCGTGCGGCGGTGATGAGCTTCGCCTCGATGAGCAGGTCGCCGAGGCGTTTGTGGTCCTTGGCCATCGCCGTCTCCAGCCGGTGGGTATGCGGGCGAACTCCTGATGTATCGGCGAGTCGGCCGGGCGAGATTCAGTCGTGTGTTACGGGTGCGGGCCATGGTCGATGCAACGCGCAAGCGAACGTCGATTTCGCGCCGTGCTACGGCCGCGGCCTCCGGCACCGCGGTGCCGCCGGACGTCTCGCTCGATCGGACGCCTCTGGATCGCACGCCGCTCGAGCCCCGACATCCGACGCAGCTCCACGCTCAACGACTTGACGATCTGCTGCGGGCGGCGCGCCGCCACGCTCAGCAAGCTGGTGCAGGCGTCGAGTCGTGCGCATCTGGATCGTCGCGCCGCGGCGGCAGCCGCCTGGTGTCGCGCGAGTTCGCCGCCGGCGGCGACGGTCATCGCGACCTTCGTATCGGCCGGGGTCAGGGTCTGGCCGGCTGGGCGATGACCACCGGAGCAGCCGCTGCGCCTCGGCGCCGGCGACGCGCGGCCGGCGTTGAGCGGTCGCGGTGCCGCGAGTTCCGCGTCGGCGCTGGTCGTGCCGCTGTTCCGGCGCGGCGCAGGCGTTCGGCGGCGATCGAGTGCCTCGACACGCGTGACGGCGGCGACTTCACGGACGCCGACTTCGACCGGCTCGAGGTCGCGCCTCGGAGCACATCGCGTTCGCGCTCGACAACGCGCTGCTGCTACGAGGAGACCGAGCGCCGCGCGCTCGAGAAGGAAGTGCTGCTCGAGATCAGCCGGACGCTCTGTCGGCGCCGCTCGAGCTGGACGAGGTCATCGAGGCCATCCTGCGCTCGCTGCGCCAGGTGGTCGACTACGACGCCGCGGCGATCTACCTGGTGAGCCGAGAGCACGCGAGCACTCGAGCTGGTGAGCGAGATCGGCTACCCCGCGGGCTCGGAGGACGCGTTCCGCCTTCAGGTCGGCCAGGGGATCGTCGGCTGGGTGGCGAAGACCGGCGAGCCGGTGATCGTGCCCGACGTCGCGCGCGACCCGCGCTACGTGGTCGCGCGCGTCGAGACCCGCAGCGAGCTGGCGGCTCCGCTGGTGGTCGAGGGCCGCACGATCGGCGTGTTCAACCTCGAGAGCGATCTCGAGGACGCCTACCACGAGGGCCATCTCGAGATGCGTGCGCGCGTTCGCGGCACAGGCCGCGGTGGCGGTCGAGCGCGCGCGACTGACGCGCGAGCTGCTCGAGCGCGCCGGCTCGAGAAGGAGCTGGCGATCGCGCGCGACATCCAGAACTCGTTCCTGCCGGCCGCGCGCCCGCGATCGCCGGCTTCGACCTGGCGGGCACGACGCGTCCGCACGACGAGGTCGGCGGCGACTACTACGACTTCATCCGCGTCTCGCGACACCCGCCTGGGCCTGGCGATCGCCGACGTCTCGGGCAAGGGCATCCCCGCGGCGCTGATCATGGCCGGGTTTCGCATGAGCCTGCTCGCCGAGATCCGCAACGAGTTCGCGATCCGCGCGATCATGCGCAAGGTGAACTCCCTGCTTCACGAGAGCACCGACCGCGGCAAGTTCGTCACCGCGTTCTACGGGTTGCTCGACATCCGGAACCGCGTCCTCATCTTCTCCAACGCCGGACACAATCCGCCGATCCTGTGGCGGCGCGACGGCCCGCGTGGAATACCTCGAAGAGGGCGGCGTCGCGCTCGGCGTGCTGCCCGACGCGCACTACGAAGAGCGGCCGATGCGCGCTGCGCCAGGGCGACGTGCTGCGTGCTGTACACCGACGGCGTCACCGAGGCCGAGTCCGCGAACCGAGAGCACTTCGGCAGCGGCCGGGTGGAGGAGTGCGTCACACGGCTCGCGGATCGCAGCGCCACGGAGATTCTCGATGGCATCGTGGCTTCGGTCATCGAGTGGTGCGGCGATCACGGACCGAGCGACGACTTGACGCTGGTGGTCCTCAAGGTGACCGGCGAATCGGCCTGAGCGGGGTCGGCTACTTCAGGGTTCGCGCCACCTTCGCCACCGACAACACCTCCTGGGCGTGGCCGCGTACGCGCACCTTGCCCCACGCCGCCGAAATGATCCCCCGCGCATCGATCAGGAACGTCGTGCGCCGGAAGAATTCCAGGTGCCAGGTCCCGATGCCGACCCGGGTCACGATTCCGAGAGCCCGCCCGACCTGGCCGTCGGCGTCGGACAGCATGGGGTAGGGGATCTCCAGCCGCTCGGTCCAGGTGCGGTTCCTCTCGGGTGGGTCGCGGCTGACCCCGGCGAGTGCGATGCCTTCGTTGCGGAACGCTTCGTGATGTACGCGAAACTCGCGTACCTCACGTACTCAGCCGGGGGTGCCGCTGCGAATGATGAAGAACAGGACGAGCGGGCAGCGGCCCATGTACTGGTGCAGTCGGAAGGGAGTGCCGTTGGTGTCGGTGAGCGAAAGGTCGGGAGCGGGCTGGCCAACGAGATCCTCTGGACGCGGCGGTGTGTCCATGGGGGCAAAGTAGCCGCGCACCCCGACACTGGCAATGCAGACGAAACCCGAACTGGGCTTCATGCATTACCTTAAGCTTCGAGCCTTGACCCCCGGCGCGCATTCTCGATAGTGTGCGACACGGTCATCCTGGGCCGCCCGAATCGCGCTCGGAATCGATGGCCGGATGCCCGTGAGCACGTCCGGGCGGATCCATGAGTGGGCCACGGGAGGTGCTTTGTGGAGGTGCGCGATCGCGTGGTTCAAGCCCGCCGTGGCCGCATCCTCTCCGGCATGCGCCCGACCGGGCGCCTCCACCTCGGCAACTACGTCGGGCGCGCTCGAGAACTGGGTGCGGCTGCAGAACGAGGGCTGGGACAACTTCCACATGGTGGCCGACTGGCACATGCTCACGACCGGCTTCGAGGACACGTCCCGCCTGCAGTCCGACACCGTTCGACATGGTGCGTCGACTGGCTGGCGGCCGGACTCGATCCGCAGAAGAGCGTGATCTTCGTGCAGTCCGACGTGAAGGAGCACGCCGAGCTGCACCTGCTGCTCTCGATGCTGGTGAGCAAGGCGCGGCTCGAGCGCATCCCGACCCTCAAGGAGCAGATCCGCGACCTGCACCTCGACGAGCAGACGATCTCGCTACGGCCACCTCGGCTACTCGGTGCTCCAGGCCGCCGACATCCTGCTCTACCGGGCGACCCACGTGCCGGTGGGCGAGGACCAGGTGCCGCACGTCGAGCTGACGCGCGAGATCGCGCGCCGCTTCAACTTCCTCTACTGCCAGGACCGCGACCCCGGTGTTCCCGGAGCCCGAGGCGCATGCTCACCGCAGTTCCCGCGTCTGCGCGGTCTCGACGGCGGCCGCATGAGCAAGTCGATGGGCAACACGATCCTGCTCGCGGATTCGCCCGAGGAGATCGCGGCCAAGGTGAAGCAGGCCTACACCGACCCCAAGAAGATGCGCGCCAACGATCCCGGCCGCCCCGAGGCCGATCCCGACCGACGGTCACCCGGGCTGCGTGGTGTGGGAGTACCACCGCAAGTTCAATCCCGCGAGGCGCCGACGAATCGCGCGCGCGCTGCCGCGCCGGCAGCTGGCCTGCGTGCCCGACAAGAAGCACCTGGCGCAGATCCTGGCCGACACGCTGGCCCCGGTGCGCGAGCGCCGCGAGCGGCTGCGGCGCGATCCCGACGCGGTGCGCGACGTGATCGCGGACGGCGACCAGCGCGCGCGCGCGGTCGCCGAGCAGACCATGGATGCCGTGCGCTCGGCGCATGGGCCTCAAGTCGCCCGCCGCCGCGGTGCCGCGATGAACGACGATCGCCGCCCGCCCGGCGCCACCGACCTCGACGCGCCGAGCATCGAGGTGCCGGTGGATCCGCCGCTCGATGCCGCCGCGATCGCCGAGCGCGCCGAAGCGGCCGAGTCCCTGGCGGCGGGCCCGCCGCAGCGCGTGCGGATGGTGACCATCAAGCTCGAGCGCTTCGAGGGCCCGCTCGACCTGCTGCTCCACCTGATCAAGCGCGACGAGATCGACATCTACGACATTCCGATCGCGCACATCACCGCAGCAGTACCTCGCGTACCTCGAGCTGATGCGCGCGCTCGACCTCGAGGTGGCCGGCGAGTTCCTGGTCATGGCCGCGACGCTGATGCGCATCAAGGCCAAGATGCTGCTGCCGCTGCCCGCGGTCGGCGAGGAGGAGGAGGAGGGCGATCCGCGCGAGGAGCTGGTCCAGCGCCTGGTCGAGTACCGACAGTTCAAGGAGGCGGCGGGGACGCTCAAGCTGCGCGAGGACGAGCGCCGCCTGCTGTTCGAGCGCGGCATGGTGCCGGGCGAGGACGAAGCCGGGCCGCTGCCGCTCGCGCCGGCGACGCTGTTCGACCTGCTCGACGCGCTCAACCGCGTGATGGCGCGGGTGCCCGAGCAAGTCGGTCTACGAGGTCGCAGGCCGAGGCGTTCGACGTCGAGGACAAGATCGCGCCCTGATCGCGAGCCTGCTCGCCGAGCCGCGGCGCGGTCGTCGTTCACCGAGCTGCTGCTGCAGTGCCGGGCGCGCGCCGAGATGATCGTGACCTTCATCGCGCTGCTCGAGCTGATCAAGCTCGGGCAGGCGACGCGTCGTTCAGAACGAGAACTTCGGCGACATCACGATCGTCGCCGCGCTCCGAGAAGGAAGCGACCCGATGCCCCCGTCCGACCTGCAAGCGGCGATTGAAGCGCTGCTGTTCTCGTCGGATCAGCCGCTGCCGCTGAGCGCTGCTCGTGCGAGTCGCTCGAACGCCGCCCGACGAGGTCGCTCGCGGCGCTGCAAGACGCTGGGCGAGACCTACGCCGACGCGCGAGTGCCGGCGTCGAGCTGCGCGAGATCGCGGGCGGCTGGATGCTGGTGACCACCGCCGAGCAGTCCGAGTGGGTCGGCCGCCTGCTGCGCGGCAAGAAGCGCATGCGCCTGTCGCGCGCCGCGCTCGAGACCATGGCGATCATCGCGTACAAGCAGCCGGTCACGAAGTCCGAGGTCGAGGCGATCCGCGGTGTCGACTCGAGCGGCGTGCTGGCGACGCTGCTCGAGCGCAACCTGGTCACGATCCGCGGCCGCTCGAAGGTCGTGGGCCGGCCGCTGCTCTACGGCACCACCCCCGAGTTCCTCGACTACTTCGGACTCAAGGACCTGACCGAGCTGCCGCGTCCCGAGGAACTGCGCGCGCTGGTCGCGGCGCGCGAGCCGGAACAGCTCGAGATGATGGAGCTGGAAGTGGTCTCGCAGGTCGCCTCCGATCTGGCGGCCGCTGAAGCTGCGGGCGAGGGCGACCTCGTGCGCCACGAAGTGCTGCCGCTCGACGCCGAACCGGCGAGCGAAGGGGACATCGAGGACGAGTTCGAGGACGAGGACGACGGCGAAGAGGAAGAGGAGTTCGAGGGCGAGGACGACGAAGACGAAGAGGACTTCGACGACGAGGACCTCGAGGATGAGCCGGCCCCGGCGGTTCCGGGCCGCGAGCGTGAGTAACACGCCGCCCGCGGGCGCGGGTCTGAGACTCAACAAGCTGCTCGCGCGCCGGGGTCTCGGCTCACGCCGGGCCTGCGATGCCCTGATCGAGTCGGGCGTCGTGCGCGTCAACGGCGTGATCGTGCGCGAGCCGGGCACGCTGGTCGAACCGGATCGCGACCGCGTCGAGGTGCAGGGCCGGCTGCTGCCCGGCGCCGCCACGCCACGCTACTTCGTGCTCAACAAGCCGGTCGGCGTGATCACGACGTTGAGTGACCCGCAGGGCCGGCGGACGATTCGCGAGTTCCTGCCCCCCGGCCCGCGCGTGTTCCCGGTCGGGCGCCTCGACGCCGACACCAGCGGACTCCTGATCCTCACCAACGACGGCGAGCTCGCGCACCACCTCATGCATCCGCGCTACGGCGTGGAGAAGCATCTACCGGGTGCGGGTCGACCGCGAGCCCAACGAGGGACAGCTGCGCCGGCTGGAAACCGGTGTGAGTTCGAGCCGGGACGCGATGAGCGCTCCGGCGCGCGTGCGCGTGGTCGCGCGTGACGACGACAGCGCGGTTCTGGGCCTGTCGATCCACGAGGGTCGCTACCGGCAGGTGCGTCGGATGTGCGAGGCGGTCGGGCTCAACGTGCTCAAGCTCCACCGCTCGGGCTACGGTCCGGTGCGACTGGGGCCGATCGAGCGCGGAATGTGGCGCGAGTTGTCGGCCGAGGAGGTCGAGCGCCTGCGTACGGCGTCGGCGCGGCCGCGCCCGCTGCCCGCGGGAGCGGCCCGGTTGTCGCGCTTCGATCGCCGGCAGCGCGACGCCGAGCGTGCGAAGGTCGCGCCCGCGACGCACGATGAGTCGCGCCGGCCCACCGGAGCCCGAGGTCGGCGCGAACGTCCCGGCGCCCCGCGAACCTGGCGTCCCACTCCGAGCGCCACGGGACGCGCGCGGCCGGAAGGGGAGCGCCCGCGATTCCGAGATCGCGCCGAAGGCCGACCCGCGGCTGGCCGGCCGGATCGCGTGCGCACCCGCGACGAGTCTCGTGGGCCGTCTCGCGGACCGAGTCGCGGACCGAGTCGCGGACCGAGCCGCGGACCGTCTCGCGGACCCTCGCGCCGTCCGTCGTTCGGACCGACTCGCGGACCTTCGCGTGGGCCGGCACGTGGCATGCCGCGGGACTCGGCAGCGGGACCGTCTCGCGGACCCTCGCGCCGCCCGTCGTTCGGACCGACTCGCGGACCTTCGCGTGGGCCGGCCCGTGGCATGCCGCGGGACTCGGCAGCGGTGCCGTCCCGCGGACCCTCGCGCCGCCCGTCGTTCGGGCCGACTCGTGGACCCTCGCGTGGGCCGGCCCGTGGCATGCCGCGGGACTCGGCAGCGGGACCGTCCCGCGGTCCTTCGCGCCGCCCGTCGTTCGGGCCGACTCGCGGACCCTCGCGTGGACCGGCACGTAGCATGCCGCGGAACTCGGCAGCGGGACCGTCCCGCGGACCTTCGCGCCGCCCATCGTTCGGGCCGCCCCGTGGACCGTCACGTGGTATGTCGGGCGGCCCCGCTCGGGAATCTTCTCGCGGACCTTCACGTGGGCCCTCACGTGGCTCCGTCACGTGGTCCTTCACGTGGTCCCTCGTTCGGGCCGTCGCGTGGTCCCGCTCGAAGGCCGTCGCGACCCCCGGCTCGCGGCGCGACGCGCGGCTCGACCTCGCCCTGGCGCGGCCCGAAGCCGCGGGGGAAAAGACCTCGGCCGTAGTTTGAAGTGCGTTGGATCGCCCAGATCCGAAGCCGGTCACTTCCTCGCGCGATTTCCACAGGCTGACGTCGCTGCGCGACGCGCCAGGACGCGATCTCCCAGGTCGTTGTCTCCCAACCTCATGCCGGTCTCACTTCCGAGGATCGTCGAGGTCGTGGCTGCGCTCGCCACTGCTGAGGCTGCGGGAACAATTCATGCGCAACAGGGCCGCAGACTAATCGTTCCGGACTTTCCCTCCGGCGGCCAGGGAGGCCTGGGTTTCCCAAGCTCAGAGGCCCGCACTTCGCCTTGCGGCTCCATCTCGTGCCTCCTGCTCCAAGTCCCGGGACCACGTTTCCGGGAACGAACGATGCGCCTTCCGGGGTATCAGCCCATGACCACGCACGGCTGGGCGCGTCGGGTCGGATCATCGTCGTGCTCCTCGTGGCAGGCTGCCTGGGTTTCCACGGTGAGCGATGCGAGGTAGATCCGGCACTGCGCTCCCCGGGGACCGCCCTCGCGACCTACTGGGAGGCGCTGATGAATCACGACGTCGAAGGCATTTGGGCTTGTTCTGCCGGACCCCCTCGCGACCTGCCGTTCCCCGGCATGCAGTGGGGACTCCCGGCGACGCGTGCCTTCACGATCGAGCATCTGCGCTTCATCCCGATCGACGAGGACCATGTCTCCGCGACCTACCGGGTGCGATTCCGCCCGCGTGGCAATCGCGAGGAGCGATCGCTTTCAGTCTCGACCGATCTGCTCCGCATCCGTGGCGAGTACCGCGTGCTCCATCCGCTCAGCGAAGCGGGGATTCTCGAGAGCCGTCCGGTGCCGCTGCGGGTTGACAGTTGATCGAGCCGCCCTCTAGGCTCGACCCTCACTGCGGCCGTTCCGACCAGGCCGGACGACGCCTCCGAAACGACATGAAAACCACCCATTTTGCCGTCCTCGTCGTCTGTGCCTTGGGGCTCGCGGCATCACCCGCCGGAGCCACCAAGTACGCAGGCGAATTCCTCAAGATCCCCGTGGGCCCCCGCGCCATGGGCATGGGCGGCGCATTCGCCGCCATCTCCGACGACGCAACCGCCTCGTACTGGAATCCCGCCGGCATGGTCTACCTGCCTTACCGCGAGGTCCTGTTCCAGCACCAGGAAAAGTTCGGGAGCCTGCTCAATCACGACTACGTGTCGGCGGTGATCCCGCTCGGCGACCTCAAGGGCAAGCATTCGGCGCTGGGCATCTCGATGATTCGCCTGGCCACCGACGACATTCCGGTGACGCCGCGTCCCGGCGGGCTGACGGCCGGTCGCGACTTCCTCGACTTCGGCACCGACAACAACGAAACCACGCCGGGCAACGGGCAGGGGAACGGCGTGTGGGATCGGGGTGAGCGGCTACTGCTCACCGGCGACGACCTGTTCTACGCCAGCGCCAGCGACCTTGCCGTGCTCCTGTCGTTCGCGCGCCAGCCGAGCAAGCGCTGGGCGTTCGGCGGCAACCTCAAGTTCGTCCACCAGAGCATTCCCGACACGATCCCCGGCGATCACGTCACCTCGTTCGGTGCCGGGCTCGACATCGGAGGCGTCTACATGCCCACCGACGCCGTGACCATCGGCGTCGTGGTCCACGACCTCACCACCACCTACCTGTCCTGGTCGAACGGCACGCGCGAGCTGGTGGTGCCGACGATCGACACCGGCGTCGCGTTCAACTTCTATCCGGCCGAGCGCCACGCGCTGACCTGGGGCTTCGACCTGGCGTGGGGATTCGAGCGCCGCAGCCTCGACAGCCAGATCTCGCTCGGTGGTCAGACCTGGGACGTTCGCACCGGGCTCGAGTACTGGTATCGAAACACGCTCGCGTTGCGCAGCGGGGCCGCCGGCAAGGATCTCGCCTTCGGCGCCGGTGTCCGCTACAAGCACTTCGGCGCCGACTACGCCGCGAACCTCAATCGCTTCTTCGCCTCCGACGAGGACGACTTCCCCGAGGATCAGAACCTCGACGCCACGCATCTGGTGTCGCTCAGCGTGAGCTGGTAGCCCCGCACGGCGCGCCCATGGCCGACATGGCGGTGGTGCTGGCGGGCGGCGGCGGCGAACGTCTGAGCGTCCTGACCGCCGAGCGCGCGGTCAGCGCCGTACCCTTCGGCGGCAAGTACCGCATCATCGACTTCGTGCTCAGCAACTGCTGCCACTCGCGACGTCGAGCACGTCGCGTTGGTCACCCAGCACGCGCCGACCTCGCTGCACGACCACATCGGCTCGGGACGCGCCTGGGATCTCGACCGGCGCGCCGGCGGCATCGAGATCCTGCAGCCCTACCAGACCCGGAGCCATGCCGGCTGGTATCGCGGCACCGCGGACGCCATGGCGCAGAACTGGGACGTGATCGAAGAGCGCCGTCCCGACCGCGTGCTGGTGCTCTCCGGCGACCATGTCTATCGCATGGACTATCGCGCGCTGGCGCAGACCCACGAGCGACCGGCGCGCGAGCGCGACGCTGGCGGTGACGCGCGTCCCGGCCGACCAGTCGCACCGCTTCGGCATGGTCGACGTTCGACGGCGAGGGGCGCGTGCGTGCGCTCGAGGAGAAGCCGGAGCGCAGCGACCGCGACCGTTCGCCTCGATGGGCATCTACCTGTTCGACTTCGAGGTGCTCGGGGAGCTGCTGCGGGCGCGTCCGGTGGACCTGGTGCTCGACGTGATGCGTGCCGATGGTCGAGCGCGGCGTGCGCGTCTTCGCGCACGAGTTCGACGGCTACTGGGAGGACGTCGGCACGTTGTCGACCTACTATCGCGCCAACCTCGAGCTGGTCGCGCCCGAGCCGCGTTTCACGCTCCACGAGCCGCGCTGGCCGATCCTGACGCGCGACGAGGAGCGTCCGCCGGTGCTGCATCGAGGCCTCGGCCGCGGTCGAGGAGCAGCCTGATCGCGAACGGCTGCCGGATCGCGGGCAGCGTGCGACGCTCGGTGCTGTTCTCCGGGCGTGGTGGTCGCGCCCGGCGCCGAGATCGTCGACTCGGTGGTCATGTCCGACACGCCGGATCGGCGCCGGCGCGCGGGTCGACCGGGGCGATCCTCGACAAGTACGTCGCAGGTCGGCGAGCGGCGCGCAGATCGGCGGCGGCGAGGTCCGGCGATCCGCACGCTGCGCGTGGCTCGACGGGGCTGACGCTGGTCGGCAAGGACGCGACGATTCCCGACGGCGCGCGCGTCGATCGCGCCGGCGGTGATCGGCGTCGGCGCTCGTGCCCGGGACTTCCGAGCGGCGAGCGGCGCTCAGCTGCCGGGCGATCGTGGATCGCGCGAGCCGCGTCGCGCACCGAGGACTCGGCGGTGAACGGCTCGCGCTACGCGTTCATCCTGGCGGGCGGCGTCGGCACGCCGGCTGTGCCTGCTGTCCGAGCGGCGCGCCAAGCCGGCGGTGCCGTTCGGCGGCAAGTACCGGATCATCGACTTCACGCTGTCCAACTGCGTGAACTCCGGGCATCTACGACGTCGGCGTGCTGACCCAGTACCGGCCGACCTCGCTCAACCGGCACATCGGCACCGGGCGTCCGTGGGACCTCGACCGCACGCGCGGCGGCATCCAGATCCTCCAGCCCTCGCTCGGCACGCGTCGAGAGCGACTGGTACCAGGGCACCGCCGACGCGATCTACCGCAACCTGATCCACCTGCGGCGCCGCCGCACCGAGCAGGTGCTGGTGCTGTCGGGCGACCACGTCTACAAGATGGACTACAACGTCCTCTACGCGTTCCACGTCGCGCAACCGGCGCGTCGGTCACGGTCGCGGTCACCGAGGTGCCGGCCGACATGACGCATCAGCTTCGGCATCCTCGAGACCGACGCAGACGGGCCGCGTCGTCGGCTTCCAGGAGAAGCCGCAAGCAGGCGCGCTCGCGGCTGGCGTCGATGGGCGTCTACCTGTTCGACCGCGACGCGCTGATCCGCTGGCTGGTCGAGGACGCCGCGATGCCGGACTCGACGCCACGACTTCGGCAAGGACCTGCTGCCGCGGCTGGTCGCGCGCGGCGAGGCGCGTGTTCGCCTACCGCTTCCCCGACTACTGGCAGGACGTCGGCACGCTCGACTCCTACTACGAGTCCAACCTGCGCGCTGCTCGCCGACCGGCCGCCGATCGATCTCGCCGATCCCGACTGGGTGATCCACACGCAGAGCGCCGACCGGCCGCCGGTGCGGTTCGAGCCCGGCGGCCGCGTGGCGAGCGCAGCCTGATCGCGAACGGCTGCGTGATCGGCGGGCGAGGTGGTGCGCTCGGTGCTGTTCCCCGGGCGTCAGCGTGCCGCGCGGGGCCGTGGTGCGCGACAGCATCGTCATGCACGACACGTCGTTCGGCGCGGCGCGGTCCTCGATCGCGCGATCCTCGACAAGGAGGTGCGAGGTCGGGGACGGGGCGCAGGGTCGGCCACGGCGACGACGCGTCGCCGAACCGCGCCTGCCCCGAGCACCTGTCGAGCGGGCTGACGCGTGGTCGGCAAGGGCGCGCACCTGCCGGAGGGCTCACGCATCGGCCGCAACGCGCGCATCGGCGCCTTCGTGACCGAGCGCGACTTCACCGCGACGTGCCGGCCGGCGGCGTGGTGGACGGGCCGGAGTCGATGCACTAGCGCGGACCCTGCGGTGAAACGTCGACGCTCGCCGGCGTCTCAGGCCGAGTTCGCCGGCCGAGTTTCGCTCTAGCCGGGAAGCCTGAGCCGCTGGCCCGACATGATCCGCGACGACCGCAGCCCGTTCAGGCGTCTTGAGGTCGCGGACGGTGACGCCGTGTCGCTCGGCGATCCCGGTCAGCGTGTCGCCGGGCTGAACCACGATGGTCTTGCGGCGGCGCTGTCTTGGCGGCTCGAGTTCTCGCGCTGACCGGGTCGAGTGCGACCGGCGACGCGGTCGCCAGCGCGGCGGCTGTCATCGCGCTTCGCCGGTGCGGATCTTGAGGCGCGTGCCGCGGCGAACCGAGTTGCTGCTGAGCCGGTTCCAGCGCTTGAGGTCGGCTGACAGTGACGCCGTAGCGGCCGGCGATCGCGCCCAGCGTCTCGCCGCGGCGCACCGTGTGGGTCATGCGGCCGTCGGCGGTCGGACTTGGCCTCGAGCGACGCCGGAGCCGCACGGGTGCGCGCCGGAACGTAGGCGGTCGAGGCGCGCGGATCGCTCGGCTCGAGTCAGCAGGGTCGGGGACGGCGATGCTGGCCGGAACGGTCAGCACCATGCCGCGCTGCAGCGGGCGCTTGCGCGCCGATGCCGTTGCGCGACGCGAGTCGGCTTGGCGCTGACGTGGTACTGGCTCGGCGATCGCACTGCAGCGTCTCGCCGCGGCGCACGCGGTGCTTGACCGTCAGGTTGACCGCCGGCAGCGTCGGCGCCGCCCTGCAGCTTCTCCATCAGGATCTCGCCCTTGCCGGCGGGCACGCGCACCGATGGTGACGCCGTCGCGGCCCGGTGCCGCGTGGTGCAGCACCGCCGGGTTCAGCTCCTTGAGCTCCTCGTACGCTGCAGTCGGCGAGCTTGGCGAGCGCGCGCAGGTCGACCGCGCCCGTGAAGCGCGACCTCGTCGAACTCCATCGGATCGTCCAGCTCGACCGCGTCGAAGCCGTACGTGCCGGGATCGCGCGAGATCGCGAGCACCGCCATGAACTGCGGCACGTAGTCCTCGGTCTGCCGCGGCAGCTTCAGGTCCCAGTAGTTGGTGGTGCCCTGGCGCTTGATCGCGCGCAGCACGGTGCCCTCGCCGGCGTTGTACGACGCCAGCGCCAGCGGCCAGTCGCCGAAGATCGCGTAGAGGTGCTTGAGGTAGCGCGCCGCCGCGACCGTCGACTTCTCGGGATCCTTGCGCTCGTCCACCCACTGATTGACGGTCAGGCCGAACAAGCGGCCGGTGCGAGCGCAGGAACTGCCACGGGCCGACCGCCGCCGAGACCGAGCGCGCGTTCACGTTGAAGCCGCTCTCGACGAACACCAGGTGCACCAGGTCGGGCGGCAGGCCCTCCTTCTGCAGCACCGCGCGGAACAGCTCCATGTAGCGGCCCGAGCGCTTGCAGCCAGCGCTCGAACGTGGAGCGGCCGGCGCCGGTGAAGAACTCGATGTAGCGCTCGACCTGAGGGTTGGTCTGGAGCTCGATCTGGCCAATGCCCGGCGCCATCATTTCCGGCGCGTCCGGGTTCTCGCCGCGCGCGCGCTCCTGCTCGGCGTCGCGCAGGTCCTTGCGTGCGGCGTCGCGCAGCCCGCCGAGTCGGCCGTGCAGGTCGTTCAGGTAATGGCGGGTCGACATGTCGGGGCCGCGATCCAGTTCCTGACGGATGCGCTCCAGCCAGAAGTCGGCGACTTCGACCGCGAGATCGAAGTTACCCGCCTGGCGGTTGGCCCACGCGGCCTGGTACGCGGCGCGCGCCGAGTCCGCGAACGCAGGCGACTCAATCGAAGCGTCGGTTTCCGGCGCCGGGACCGCCGCCAGCTCGAACGCCGAAGCGGCGCCAGCCAGACTGACAGCGCCGAGCAAAACCAGACCTTTCATGAATCCGTGCCGCAAATTCGACCTCGCTGGAGAGCCGCTTCCACGCCCTGATGTCGTTCAAGGGGCGGGAGGCTAGTGGTTCCGGCATGCAGGATGCAACCGTCGGGCCCGACATTGCCCGTCAACGTGAACAGGGAATCGTCAAGTTGCCTGAAAAGCCGGCCGAAAGGCTAGGTACGCGCAAGTCATGTGCCAGCAACTACGCGTCAGGCCTAGCGTTGCATTGGTCAGGCAGCCGTCACGGGAGGACCCGACGCGCATGAAGGGATTCGTTCGTTGACTTCAGCGGGCATCGTTCAGGCAGGACGGTGGCAGATTTCCACCCGGCCCACCGGCGAAGTCTTGGTCGGTCGCCATGCCGAGGCCGACCTCCTCATGGTGGTGGTCGGCGCGCCGGGAGGGACGAGTGGCGCGAGGCTCGACCTGCTGCTCGCCCACCTCGCACGCGACTCGCGAGCTGCGGCGCAGCGCGTCACGACTCCGAGCATCGTTCCGCCTCTGCTCCACCAGGTGCTCGCCCGACTCGTGACCGGACCACTCGCGGGCGAAGACGGCGCGGAAGCAGCACTGGTGGTTTTCGACGATGGCCACGACGTCGCGCTGGGTTGGGCAGGGCGGTTCGAACACCTGATCGTGGGCGAGGATACGGGTCCGTCGTGGATTCGCCTGCGCGACGGCTCCGGACGCGAGGCGCACGCCTGCGTGTTCCCGATCCAGGCGTCGGCCGAGATGGTGTTCTCTTGGCCGGTGGGCAGCACCGATCCGAATTCGCCATCGGTGCTGATCGATGTCGCTCGCGGGCCGGCCGACGCGTGGCACGGATGGTCCGACGATCCTGCTGAAGCTCAGGCGGCTCTGGAGCGGATGATTGCCGCGCGGTTCGGCGGCGAACCACCTGCGATTCCCGACGAGATTCCTCCGACCCCCGAGCCGGAATGGCTGACGCGCGCCGCGATGGGAGATTCGGTTCGAGCGATCGTCGCGCCGCCGGTCGAGGAATCGAGGGCCCGGGCGAGCGACGTCGTCCAGGCCGAGGAGCAGGTCGCCCGCGTGGCCGAGGCCCCACCCAGCGAAGAGGTACCAGGCTGGAGTGCCGGGGATTTCAACGCGGCTCCCGGGTGGAGTGCCCCCGACTCCGGGGGGGTGGATGCAGGATCCAACGCGCGTGCACAAATCCCGGCCGGCGAGGTCGAGCCGGCGTCGAACTACGTGCTGGTCCAGCCCGCGAAGGCGATCCCGCCGCCGGCGCCCGCGGCGGGCGACTCCGGCTCGTGGCGCGCCCCGGCGATCCCGATGCGCCCGGCGTGGCCTTCGGCCCGCGAACTCGCGGCGCGCCCTCTGTGGCGCCGGCCCTGGGCGTGGGCGGCAGTCGCCACCCTGGTGCTGGCGGTTGCAGGTTGGCTGACCCTGCGTCCGCAACCCGCGCGCGCTCCGTCGCCGTTCGCGGGGTTCGGCGGGCGCGTGCAGTTCACGATCGATAGCACGCCCGGGTCCGCGGAGATCGTGGTCGATGGGCGCGAGACCGGGCAGCGGACTCCGGCGACACTCGCCCTCGCGCCCGGCGACCATCGCGTCACCCTGCGCTTGCCGGGTCTCGGATCCGCCGACTACGAAGTGCGGGCGGTGTCCGGCGAACGCGGCAACATCATGGCGATCCTCTCCGGGACCGTGCGCGTCGTCTCGACCGACGCCCGCGTTCCGGTGACGGTCACGCTCGACGGTACCGAACACGGCTACGCGCCGGTCACCATCGATGAAGTGTCACCCGGACCGCACGAGCTTCGGTTCCGGGCTCCGGGGCTCGAGCCGTGGACCGAGACATTCCAGCTCGGAATCGGCGAGGAGCGCGAGATCATGACCCAGCCGTTCCAGGTTCCGGCGAACGGCGTCCTGGTCGTGCGCGCGACCCGTGCGGGCGATCCCGAAGGCGAGCCGATCCAGGGTGCGAGCGTGTACGTCGACGGCGAGTTCCGAGGCCGGACTCCGTTCGAGCTCGAACTGCCGCGCGGGCCGCACAGCATCCGGGTCTCGCATGCGGGCGACGAGCCCGCGGTTCAGGTGATCGACTTGCCGGGCGGCAACCAGCGATTCGCCGACTTCGTGCTCGGCGCTGGGGCCGAAGCTCCACGGCTGACGCGGATCTCGCCCACCGGACCGATGTCGCGCGATCTGCCGACCATCCTCGCGGTCGCGCTCTCGGGCATGACCGAAAGCGACATTCGCGAGATGTGGCTGCACGTGCGGACCCCGGAGGGCATCTGGCGCCGATTCCCGATGGAACTGCGTCGCGCATCCGGCGCGTTGCTCGGCTCCACCGTGTTCCCGATCGCGTTGATCGACGAGCAGGGGTACGCGACCTACTACGTGAGTGCCATGACCCCGGTCGGCGACGAGTTCTTCACCGAGCTGTTCGGGGCGCGCCGGATCGTCCGCGCCAAGCCGGCGCCCGAGAAGACCGCCGAAGAGTCGGAGCCGGACACGCCGTAGGCAGTCCGACCACGTTGGCGCGGTCGCGGGAGGGTGCCGCTCGCGCGAGGCGATTGGGCCGCTGCGCGGCTGCGCACGGAATCCACGATCCAACTGCGATGGCGTGACCTTGGTGGTTGGCGCCGGCACGCTTCTTCCCGGCGCGCCGAAGCATGGGTGGACGTTGCGCGGTTCCGGTGGCCGTCGCGATGTGGCTCGGCATGCTGCTGGGTGGCGTGGCGCCGGCCGCCGCAGCCGTGTGGCTCGCGATCGCGTTGCCGTTCGCGATCGGCGGTTGCCTGCGCTCGGGTCGCGCCGCCGACTTGGCGCTTATGGTCGCCATCGCACTCGCCGGCGCCGGCCGATACGCCGCCCACGTCGCGGTGCTCGAGGTTCAGCGTCGCTCGGTGGATGCAGGATCTCTCTACCGAATTCGCGGCACGATCGACGGCCACCCGGCGCGCGAGTCCGAATCTCCGCTCGCGAGCGTGATCGTGGCGGACGCAACGCCGCCCTTACCTCGTGGCTCGCGACTGCGCCTGTGGTTGCCGGCCGGCACCCGAGCCGAGTGGGGGGACTCGGTCGAGATTGTGGCGCGGCTCGAGACGCCGGGGCCGGCGCGCAACCCGGGCGGCGTCGATCCGCGTGGCATCGCCGACGCCTCGGCGGTCGTCGCTCAGGGCCAGGGGCTCGCGGCCGCCCCGCACGGGTCTTCGAGAATTGGGTCGTGGTCGAGGGCGACGGTGGTGCAGGGGCGGCGATCGATCGAGCGCGCACTGTCGGCCGGGCTGACGCCCGAAGCTCACGAGCTGATCGCACCGTTGGTCACGGGTGATCGCACCGCGATGTCGAGCGAGCTCAGCGCCAGCTTGCGGGCGGCCGGGATCGTTCACGTCATCGCGCTCTCCGGGCTCCACGTGAGCGGCCTCGCCGCCGCCGTGCGGGTCGGCGCCGCGGCACTCGGCGGCGGACTTCGCGTGCGCGCCGCGGCGGGAGCCCTGTGCGCCCTCCTTTATGTGGGGATCGCAGGCGCCCTGCCGTCCCTGGCCCGCGCTGCCGTCACGGAATCACTCGCCACGCTGGCTCGATTCAGCGGCCGCGCGCTGGACGGGGTGCAGGCGCTGGCCGTGAGTGCGCTGGGTCTGTTGATCGTGGCGCCGGGCTGGTCGCGAGACCTGGGCTTTCAGTTGTCGTGCGCGGCGACCGCCGGGCTGATCGGCGGCTTTCACGCGGTTCGCCACCTGCCGAAAGGGCGCGGACTGGTTCACGGACTGTCGGGCACTCTCGGCGCTCAAATTGCCGCGGCACCACTCCTGCTGTCGCGTCTCCATGGTGTCGCGTGGGTGGCGCCGGTCACGAACCTGGTCGCAGTACCGCTTTCCGCGATGCTGCTCGCGGCCGCGTGGGTGGCGGCGCTTTGGGAGCTGGCGCTCCCGGGAACCGGACGCGTCTGGTTCGCCGCGTGCGAGGCGCTGGCGCGTGCGCTGCGATACGCCAGCGACTGGGGAGCGGCGATTCCGCATGCCTTCGTTGCCACCGGATCGGGAGCGGCATTGGGGTGGGTTTCTGCTTGCAGCGCGGTGCTGATGCTGGCCGCCGCACTCCAGGGGCGAACCCTCGAGGCACGCAGAATCGAGACTCCGCTCTGGGTTCTCGGCGCGGCGTTGATCGGGGGCACGATGCTGTTGGCGACGATCATCTCGGCGGCCGGAATGCGCCCGCTCGCACCGCCGGCGGAAACCACGTGGGTGGTGGTGCTCGACGTCGGCCAGGGCGACGCCATCGCGATCGGCTCCGCGCGAGGTTGGTGCTTGGTCGACACCGGGCCCGGATACCCGCGCGGGGATGCCGGCGCTTCGCGCGTGCTGCCGTTTCTCCGCTGGGCGGCGGTGCGTCGATTGAGTGGGGTGGTGCTCACGCACGCGGATCGAGACCACGCCGGCGGCGTCGCCTCGGTGCTGCGCGAGGTTCCGGCCGCAGTGGCTGCGACCCCGTTTCCCGATGAGGCGGCGCGGGCGGTCGGTGGCGATGTGCGCTGGCGGTCGGTGTTGCGCGGCGACACGTTGTTCTCCTGCGGCGGTGCCGTCGTGTTGTGGCCGCCGGCTCAGGATTCGCTGCCCGAACGGCCGGGGCGCAACCATCGTTCGCTGGTCCTGGCCCTGCGTACCTCCGGCGGGGCCGTGCTGCTGCTCGCGGACGTGGACGCGGCAGCGGAGACGCTGCTCCAGGTCGGAAGCGCCGATCTGATCAAGGTGGCGCATCACGGATCGCGATCGTCGACCAGCGCCGAGCTGCTGGCGCGAACCCGTCCCGGGTTCGCGGCGATCTCGTGCGGGGCGCGCAATCGCTACGGTCACCCCGACGCCGGCGTGCTGGCGCGACTGGCGGCGGCCGGCGTGCGGGTCGCGCGCACCGATCGCGAGGGCGCCCTGTGGTTCGCGCTCGACGGCCGGGGAGTGCGACGAGTGGATTGGCGAGGCCGCGAGCACCGAGTCCGGGAGGCGAAGGAAACGACGGTTCGCGGTCCGCTGCCCCAACGCTGAACGACGCTTGCCGCGCTTCCACGCGGGTTGTTACATTGCGGCGTGCTTCCCGATTCCGCTCCGGCCATTGCGGTCCTCGCGTCGGGCGCCGGCTCCAACTTCGAAGCCCTGGTTCATGCCGCCCGTCAGGGCGGGTTGCGCGCGCGTATCGTCACTTTGGTCTCGGACCAGCCCGGCGCCGGGGCGCTCGCGCGTGCGGCGCGACTGGGGATCGAGTCGGTCGTCCTGCCGGTCGGCCGCTACCGGACGCGCATCGAGAACGAGAATCCCTGGGTCGACCACTTGCGGTCGCGCGACGTTCGCCTGGTCCTGCTCGCCGGTTTCATGCGCCGGCTCCACGGCACGTTGCTCGATGCCTTTGCCGACCGGATCCTCAACATTCATCCGTCGTTGCTGCCGGCGTTCCCCGGGCTCGATGCCATCGAGCGCGCGTGGCAGCACGGCGTGCGGGTCACCGGGTGCACGGTCCACCTGGTGCGCGACGAAGTCGACGGCGGACCGATTCTGGGGCAGGAGGCGGTCGAGGTGAACGACCACGACACGCGTGCGAGTCTCGAACAGCGGCTTCACGAGGCCGAGCACCGGCTCTATCCGGCGTGCGCCGATCGGTTCCTGCACGAGGCGTGGCGCGTCGAGGGCCGTCGCGTCGTGTTCGGCGCTGCGAGCATGGGCCGTGCGTAGTCGGCGCGATTCGGCTGCGCCGCTCGACGCCGTCCTGTTCGACGCCGGCGGAACACTGGTGCGCCTGGACTTCGAATGGCTGTCGGAAACGCTCGCCGCCCTCGGCGTCGCGGTTCCGGCGCACCGACTGAGGCGGTGCGAAGTCGAGGGCCGACGCCGCTACGACGCGAGCAGTCCCGGTCCCGTGCCGCCCGCGGGCGAGCTGCCGGCGCCGCTCGGCGCCCACGGTGACAACCGCACCTACTTCGCAGGCATGCTGGTGACCGCCGGAGTGCCCGAGCATCTGCTGGCGACGGCGGGCGAGCGGATCGCCGAGCGCAGCGCCTCGGCCCGAATGTGGGGCCGGCCCGCCGAAGGCGCGCGCGCGACGGTCGACGCGGTGCGCGCGATGGGCTTGCGGGTCGGCGTGGTTTCGAACTCCGACGGTCGCGCGGAACAGCATCTGCGCGATTGCGACGTGCTCGACGGCATCGAGTGCGTCATCGACTCGCACGTCGTGGGGATCGAGAAGCCGGACCCAGCGATCTTCCGTCTGGCGCTCGAGCGCATGGGGATCGGCGCCGAGCGCACCATCTACGTGGGCGACATCGTCTCGGTCGACGTGGTCGGTGCGCGCCGCGCCGGTTTGACTCCCGTGCTCCTCGATCCTTATGGGGACTACGCGCCGGCGGGGGTCGCCGCCATTCCGCACATCTCGGCGTTGCCGGCCTGGATTCGTGAACATCGAACTCTGCCCGCGCCTCGCGTCGCGGGCGCCACCCCAACGATGGAGGACTTCCTCGCATGATCACTTCGCGGACTTCCCACGCGACCTGGCGGTGCGCGCCCGCCGGATCCGAGACCGCCGCGCACGGCGCCGGCGTCTACGACGTCGCGATCCCGGGACTCACGCCGTGGCGTCGCGGCAAAGTCCGCGTCGTGTACGAAGCCGGCGCTCGTCACCTGGTGGTGGTCGCCACCGACCGGCTCTCGGCCTACGACAGCGTGCTGCCGACTCCGATCACCGACAAGGGCCGTATCCTGACCGCCCTCACCGGCTACTGGATGCGCACGTTGAGCAGCGCCGCACCCCATCACCTGGTGAGCGACGACCCTGCGCAGTTTCCGGAGCCCTTCGCCCAGCATGCCGAGTTGCTGCGCGGCCGGAGCCATCTGGTGCGCCGCGCCGAGCGCATCGACATCGAGTGCGTGGTGCGTGGCTACCTGACCGGCTCGGGCTGGAAGGAATACCGGCAGACGGGCGCCGTGTGCGGCATCGCGTTACCGCCCGGGCTCCACGACGGCTCCAAGCTCGAGCCCGCGATCTTCACCCCGGCGACCAAGGAGGATGAAGGGCACGATCAGAACGTCTCCTTCGACGAGGTCGCGAGTCGCATCGGGCGCGATACGGCAGCGGCGCTGCGCGAGCGCAGCCTCGCCATCTATGAGGAGGCGCGGCAGCGCGCGTGGGGGGTGGGCCTGGTCCTCGCCGACACCAAGTTCGAGTTCGGCATGGTCGACGGGACACTGACCTTGATCGACGAGATCCTGTCTCCGGATTCGTCGCGCTACTGGGATCGTGCCGAGTACGAGGCCGGTCGCCTGCTGTCGTTCGACAAGCAGTTCGTGCGCGACTGGCTCGATCAGAGCGGCTGGAACCACGAGCCGCCGGCGCCGGCGCTGCCGGCGGAGGTGGTCGCCAAGACCCGCGAGCGATATCTCGAGGCGATGCGCCGGTTGATGGGGAAGGGCCTGTGACGGTTCGCGGGCAGCTTCGAAGGGCGAACCGGGGGAGATCATGACCGCTCCGCCCGGCTGGCCGCGCACGGCGCTGCTCTCGCTCTCCGACAAGCGTGGCTCCGCCGACCTCGCCCAGACACTCGCGGCGCGCGGCACGCGCATCGTGGCGTCGGGCGGCACGGCACGACATCTCTCCGAAGCCGGAGTCGAGGTGGCCGCCGTCGAGAGCCTGACCGGGTTCACCGAGCTGCTCGGCGGCCGGGTCAAGACGCTGCACCCGCACGTGCACGCGCCGATCCTCGCGCGTCGCTCGAAGCCCGATGACATGGTGGCTCTGGCCGAGCGCGGCCTCGAGCCGATCGATCTGGTCGCGGTGACGCTCTATCCATTCGAGGAGCACGCCGCCGCGCTCGATGATGCCGGGGCGATCGAGGAGATCGATATCGGCGGCGTCGCCCTGCTGCGCGCCGCGGCCAAGAACCACGACGACGTCATTGTCCTGCATGATCCGGCGCAATACGGAGCAGCACTCGAAGCGCTGGAACGTGGGGTGACCGCCGCCGAGCGCCGCGAATGGGCGGTGCGCGCATTCGCGCGCACGGCGCGCTACGACGCGGCGATTGCCGCCGAGCTGGCCCGTCGCAGCGGCGAGTCGCCGCCGCCGGTGTTCCTGCTGGCGCTCGAGCGGGCGCGCGGCCTGCGCTACGGCGAGAACCCGCATCAGGAAGCGGCCCTCTACGCGCGCGCCGGCCAGGCGGCGAAACTGGCCGCGTGGCGGGAGGGGAAGGAGCTTTCGTACAACAACCTGCTCGACCTCGAGGCCGCGGTCGGGCTGGCGCTGCGCTTTGCCGAGCCGGCATGCGTGATCGTCAAGCACGGACAGCCCTGCGGTGCGGCCTGCGCGTCCGACCTGACGGCGGCGTGCGTCTCGGCGCTCGCTTCCGACTCGCTGTCGGCCTACGGCGGGGTGGTCGCCTGCAACCGACCCATCGAGGGCCGGGCGGCCGAGGTCCTCGGCCAGCAGTTCGTCGAGTGCGTGAGCGCGCCGGCGTTCGACCCGGCGGCCGAGGCCCTGTTCAAGTCCAAGAAGAACCTGCGCCTGGTATCCATTGCCGCTGAGGATCTTGCGACCCCAGAGGGCTGGAGCCTGAGAACCTTGGGCGCGTGGGCGCTCTTGCAACGAGAACCCGACGGCCCGTCCCCCGCGTGGAAATGCGTCACCCGCCGCGCACCGTCAGCAGCCGAGCTTCTCGCGCTGGGTTTCGCGTGGGAGGTCGCCTCCGCCGCACGCTCGAATGCGATCGCGATCGCGCGCGGCACCCAGTTGATCGGCCTCGGTTCGGGTCAGACCAGCCGGGTCGACGCGGTCGACGTCGCGCTGATGAAGGCGCGGCGCGGCGGACACGACCTGCAAGGCTCCGCGCTCGCGAGCGACGGCTTCTTCCCGTTCGCCGACAACATCGAGCACGCGGCCCAGGCCGGGGTCGCCGCGGTGGTCCAGCCCGGCGGCTCGATGCGCGACGGCGAGGTGATCGCGGCGTGCGACAAACACGGCATGACCATGATGTTCACCGACCGGCGCACGTTCCGGCACTGACCACCCACGAGGACACGGAATGTCCGGGCCCTTCGCAATCCTGCCACTCGACGACCGCAACGACGGTCGCGGCTCGGCGTTCTTCTTCGATTCGGAAACCCTCGCCTGGCTCGGGAACATCGTCGAGATCCACGTGGTCGCGATCGCGCCGGGCAAGGTGCGCGGCAATCACTTGCACCGCGATCGGCGGGAGGTCGTGTTCCTGCGCCACGACGATGCGGTCGAGGTCGCGTGGCGGACGTCGCCGGATTCGGAGCTCCGGCACGAGCGGCGCGAAGGACCCGGCGGATTCCTGGTGCGCATCGAGCCGCGGACGCTGCACGCGTTCAAGAATGCGGGCGAGGGGCGGGTCGAAGTGGTTTCACTGTCCAACGGGCACTTCGATCGCTCCGAGACCGAGTATCATGTGATCCTCGAATGACGACCTTGCGGCGAGGAACGGTCGAACGGGCCGGCTCGCACGCCGCCCGACCCGGACTCTGGAGGGATTCGTGAGCCCCGAGGCGACCCTGGCCGAAACCGAGACCATGAAGCCCGACGTCGCACCCGCGCGCACCGCGCGCGAGCTGGTCCTGATCCTGGACTTCGGCTCGCAATACACGCAGCTGATCGCGCGGCGCGTGCGTGAGCTGGGGGTCTTCTCCGAGATCCTGCCGGGAACGACGCCGGCCGCCGACATCGCCCGGCGTCGTCCGCGTGCCCTGATCCTTTCGGGTTCGCCGGCGAGCGGCTATCGCGCCGAGTCGCCGCTGCCCGACCCCGCGATCTACGCGATGGGCAAGCCGCTGCTCGGCATCTGCTACGGCTTCCAGGCCACGGCTCAACTCCTGGGCGGCGTGGTCGCCAAGGCCGAGCGCGCCGAATACGGGCACGCGACCTTCGTTCAGGACGGCCGCTCGCCGCTGTTCGCCGGACTGCCAAAGCGATTCCGGGCGTGGATGAGCCACGGCGACGAAGTGCAGCAGTTGCCGGCCGGCTGGGTGCGGGTCGCGCACACGTCGAACTGCGCATTCGCCGGCGCGCGGCATGAGGAGCTCCCGTTCCACCTGATCCAGTTCCACCCCGAGGTCGTCCACTCGCCCCACGGCCGCCGCGTGCTCCACAACTTCCTGTTCGGGGTCGCGCGGCTCAAAGGCGGCTGGACCATGAAGGGTTTTCTGCGCGAGGCGGTGACCGCGATTCGCCGGCAGGTGGGTCCCGACGGGCACATTCTCTGCGGGCTGTCGGGCGGCGTCGACAGCACGGTGGTCGCGACACTGTGTCATCGCGCGGTCGGGCGGCGACTGACCTGCGTGCTGGTCGACCATGGTCTGTTGCGTGCGGGGGAGGCCGAGGAGGTCGCCTACGAGCTGGGTGCTCGCCGAGGCCTGCACGTGATCGTGGTCGATGCGCGACGGCGCTTTCTCGACCGGTTGGCCGGGGTCGAGGACCCGGAGCGGAAACGAAAGATCATCGGCAACGAGTTCATCGCGGTGTTCGAAGAGGAGGCGCGGCGGATCGGTCCGGTCGAGTTCCTGGCTCAGGGAACGTTGTATCCGGACGTGATCGAGAGCGCCTCGGCGGGGTGGGGCGCCCAGGTCATCAAGACGCACCACAACGTCGGGGGCCTGCCAGAACGCATGCACTTGAAACTGGTCGAGCCGCTGCGCTGGTTGTTCAAGGACGAGGTGCGAACCCTCGGCCGCGAGCTGGAGCTGCCGGCGCACCTGATCGGCCGGCATCCGTTCCCCGGTCCCGGGCTGGCGGTGCGCATCCTCGGTCCGGTGAACGACGGCGACCTCGAAATCCTGCGCCGCGCCGACGCGATCTTCATCGAAGAGCTGCGCCGGGCGAAGTGGTACGACCGAACCTGGCAGGCGTTCGCGGTGTTGCTGCCGGTGCACACGGTCGGAGTCAAGGGTGATGAGCGCTCGTACGAGAAAGTCATCGCGCTCCGGGCGGTCAACAGCGAGGATGGGATGACCGCCGACTGGACGCGCCTGCCGGCGTCGCTGCTGGCCCGGGCCGCCGGGCGGATCGCGAACGAAATCCGCGGCGTGAACCGCGTCGTTTTCGACTGTACCAGCAAGCCTCCGGCGACGATCGAATGGGAATGAACTCCACTCCTGAGGACTCCCTCGCCGAACCCGGTTCCCTGGGTGTATTGACCCGACCCGCCAACGGGCGAACCGGGCGCCTCGGCACCGGGGCTGCCGTGGCCCTGCTGTCGGTGCTGTTCGCCGCGAGTCTCCACTCGACATCAGTGCTCGCCGCGGCCGGCGGCTTGTTGCAACCGGCGCGAGTCTCCGCCGATGGCTCGGTAATCTGGGTCGAGAACGCGCCGGTGGTTCCCGCGGACCTGGCGGGCCGAATCCGGTCGGCGCGCACCAACCGCGACAGCGTTCTCGCGTGGGCGGCACTGACCGACGATCCCTACCTGAGGCCCTCGGCCTTGGGCCGACTGGCGACCTGGGCTCAGCAGCGCGGCGAGTTCGCCGAAGCCGATGCCATGTGGGCCGAGCTGGCGCGCACGCCGGGGCCCTGGCAATGGGAGGCGTTGCGCGGCCGGACCGATTTGCTCACCGGTCGGCCGGCGGCAGCCGATTCGTTGTTGGCGTCGGCTTCTCCTTCAGGATGGACTCCGCTCGAGGTGTCGGCGTGGCTCTATCGCAGGGCTCGCCTGCGCCTGGCGATGCAGGACACGGCGGGCGCCGAAACGCTGGCGCGCCGAGTGGTCCAGAACCATCCGGAGACACCGGTCGCCCTGCGGGCGATCGCAGATCTCGAGGCGTGGCGTGCCGCGCGTGGGACGCTCTCGCCGGTCGGAGACGAGCTGGCTGCGGCCGAGGCCGAAGCCTTGGCGGGGGACAAGCGCGCCGCGATCCAACGGCTGTCCGCGGTCGAGCCGCGACTGGACGACGCCGCGCGCTGGTCGGCGACGCTTCGCCGGGCCGCGTTGCTACGCGAGCTGCGAAACTTCGATTCGGCGCTGGCTGCAGCGTCCGAGGCGGAACACGGCGTGACCGAGGATCATCGTCGGGCCGCGATCTCGCTCGAACGCGCGCGGATCCATCGCGACGCGGGAGCGACGGACCGCGCGTTGCGCGCGTACGAGCGTGCCGCCTCGCTGGCGGCCGATCCGCTGCTCGCCGACACCGCGGACGCCGAGGCGATTCGCGTCGCCGAAACCAGCGGACTCGGGCCGGAAGTGCTGCGGGCCGCGGCGCGGCTCGCCGAACGAGGCGGTGATGGCGCCGGGACGGCCGCGGCCCGGGTCGGCATCGAGCACCTGCGAAACGGCGACGTCGATCGGGCGCGCGACTGGTTCGCGCGCTCGGGGGTCGAGGGCGGCGTCTTCTGGATCTCGGTCCTGGACTCGAGCAGTGGGCGAGCCGACTCCTTGCTTCGGTTGCTGGCCAGCCGCCCCGGCTTCGACTTCTATCGCGTGGCCGCGCGCGAGTCGCTGCAGACGCTGGATTGGCCGCGGGTGATTGCGACCGCGGCCGAGCGGCCGCACCCGACCATCCGACACGCGGCGCGCCTGGTCGCGGTCGGCGCGACCGACGAGGCGCTGCGCACACTCGAGCGCTGGCGACTCGACGTCGGCAGCGCTGCTCCGAGCGCCGGCATCGGACACTCGCCCTACGAATCTCCCGGCACACCCGACCTCCTCCAGGTGCCCTCGTGGTCGGCGCAGCCGGTCGACGGGGGGGAACCGAGGTGGCGTCATCTCCTGGCCGCCGCCTCGGTCAGCTTTGGCGCCGGCGCGTGGGGAGCGGGGATTCGCTACGCGCGGCTGGCCTACGACGAGATCCCCCCGGGCGACGCGCTCGCGCGCTGGAGCGTGGTGCCTTGGATGTATCCGCCGGCGCATGCCGACCTGTTCGCCCCGCACGGGGCATGGACCGATTCGACGGCGCTGCTCTACGCGGTCACCTGGCAGGAGAGCCGCTTCGATACGCTGGCGCGCTCTACGAGCAACGCGCTCGGCCTGATGCAGCTCAAGCTCGCCACCGCTCGCGAACAGGCTCGCCTGATGCGGCTGCCATTGCCGCACGAGCAGGACCTGTTCCGCCCCGGCCGCAACGTTCGGTTGGGCTCCGGCTATCTCGACCGCATCGCCGGCTACTTCGACGGACGCAGGACCATGGCGATCGCCGCCTACAACGCCGGACCCACCGGGGCGAGGCCCTGGGCCCAGCTGCCGGATCCGGGCGGAGAGGCGCTGGCCTGTGAGCTCATCACCTACGGGCAGACCCACCACTATGTAAGAGTCGTCCTCGGCGCGTGGCAGGCGGCCCGCTCGCTGCGGCCCCGTTTCGAGTAGTCGGGAATCGGTGGTGGGCACGACCCGCTACGAGACCCTGGCGCGCCGCGAGGCAGACCATTGGGGCGGGTCGCCGCACGATCCGCGCAATCGCCAGATCTGGGACGATCCTGTCCTCCAGGAGATCTTCTTCGGCGATCTCGAGCGCCGCTTTCGCGCGCGCATCGTCGAGAACGGTCCGCGCGTGCTCGAGCTGGGCTGCGGCGAGGGCGACCTGGCACTCGAGCTGGCCGGCCGCGGGCTCGAGGTGACCGCCGTGGATCTTTCGCCCGAGCGGATTCGGGAAGCGCGCCGGCGTGTCGGAAGCTCGGGTCCCGAGCCCGAGTTCCTGGTCGGTGACCTCAACACCATGCGGCTTCCGGACGGACCGTTCGACAGCGTGATCGCGCATGATTCCCTGCACCACATCGCCGAGCTCGCGCACGTCTTCGACGAGATCCAAAGGGTCCTGCGCCCGGGCGGCGCGTTCCTGGCCATCGACTACATCGGCATGACCCGTCCGGCGCGGGCACTGGCCGCAATCCTCTACGCCGTGCTGCCGACCTCGATGCCGTATCCGGAGAAGTGGCGTCTGCGCCGGCGGCTGGGATCGTTCCTGGCCAGCGAGTCGGCCAAGCGCGCCGCACTCGAACGCGGCGGGAGCGACGTCCTCCACGACGCCTCGCCGTTCGAAGGCATCTCGCAGGAATCGATCGTCGGTCAGGTGGCCGCTCGCTTTCCGGGCGCGCGCGTGATCACGACCCTGCCGTTCTGGTGGTACCTGGCGCCCAAGCTGAGCATGCCGGCGGCGTGGCGGCCGTGGATCGCGCGTTGGTTCCGGCGCTGGGACGACGTATTGCTGCGCGTGTGCCGCGGCGCCTACGTCTACGTCGAGGCGCGGCGATGACCGCCACCGGACTGCGCGCCGAAATCGGCCGCAAGGCGATCCACCTGTCGTTCCTGATCGTGCCGCTGGCGATGGTCCATCCATGGCTGCCGTGGCCGCAATCGCGCGGCGAGTGGACGGTGCTGCTGGCGTTGCTGGTGGCCGGCGCGATGCTGATCGACGTGTTTCGCATTCACGACCGGAACGTGCGCGGATTCTTCCGGCGATTCTTCGGAGACATGATTCGACGCCACGAGCATACGGCCCTCATGGGCTCCACCTACCTGTTGCTCGCGACCCTGCTCGCCGTCGACTTGTTTCCGCGACCGATCGCCGCCGCCGCGGTGGGGTTTACGGTGCTGGGCGACGCGTCGGCCGCGGTGGTCGGTCGCGCGCACGGACGCATTCGGTTCTTCGGCAAGACGGTCGAGGGCGCCCTGGCCGGACTCCTCGCCTGTCTGGCCTGGGCGGCCTACCTCGCGGGGGCCGGCTTGCTCGACGTTCGCGTCGTGGTCGTCGGGGCGCTGGTCGCAAGTCTGGTCGAGTTCCTGCCGATACCCTTCGACGACAACCTGGGCATGACTTTGTTCTCGGGATACGCGATGAAACTGCTGGCAGCGACCATGGCATGAAGCCTCGGCCCGACGATCAAGCACCCTCGGAGTTCGGCGCCGCCGTCGAGCTGGCCCGCACCGGTCGCATCCGCGACGCGTGCCGCCGGATCGAGCAGACGCTGGCCGCCGGCTCGCGTTCGGCATTGGCGACTCCGGCAGCACTCGCGTTCGCGGAAGTGGGGCGCCACGCGGAGCGCGCCGGCGACCTCCAGTCCGCGGAGCGCGCTCTGGCGCGCGCCACCGAGCTGCGACCGCGCTTCGCCGACCTCCAGCATCGCCATGCTTGCGTGTTGCTCGGCCACGGGCGGCGCCTGGACGCGCGTCGCGCGCTCGAGCGCGCGCTGCAGATCAATCCTCGTTATGTGGCGGCTCGGGTCGAGCTGGCGTTGCTCGACGCCCGCGACGGCATGGTGGGCGAGGCCGTGCTGGCGCTCAAGTCGTTGGCCGAGGACGCACCGATTCAGGACCGCGGCGCGTTCCTGCAGGGGGTCAAGCGACTGGAGTTCGCCGATTGGGAGGGAGCAGACGCTTTCCTCCGCCGCGGTTTCCAGATGCCGGATCCCGAACTGCAGGAGCGGATCGCGCGCTACCACGAGCACATGCGCGCCGGGGACTGCGAGCGAGCACTCGCGTCGATCGAGGAAGTGGTTGCGCACCACGACGCCTACCCCGACCTGCATTACCTCATGGGATCCGCCGAGCTGCGCATGGGTCTGGCGGACGACGCCCTGGCCTCGCTGGGTCGCGCCCTCGAGCTGCACCCCGAGTTCCACGATGCCCGCGTACGCTTCGCGCAGGCGCTCGAAGCGGTCTCGCGGATTCCGGAGGCGGTCGAGCAGGCTCAGTGGGTCCTGGACGTCGAGCCCGGCCATGCCGGCGCCCGTGCCCTGGTCGAGGCCCACAGCCGGCGGCAACCGCGCGCCGCTTGAGCAGTTCGCGGACTTCGGCGCCCCGAGAAGCCGGGCCTCGGTCCGGTACCGGTCGCGCCCGCGACAAAGATTCATCAAGTGGGAGCAATCCCCTTGACCCGGTCCCGATCGGGGCGCACCCTGCGAACAGCTCCAGGTCGTGCTCCGGCGGCCTACATGGAGGAATGTCCATGGCACGTGGCACCGTGAAGTGGTTCAACCATGTAAAGGGGTACGGATTCATTGCCGCGGAGGGCGAGCAGGACGTCTTTGTTCACCACTCCGCGATCGAAGGCAGAGGCTTCCGCTCACTCAGTGAAGGTGAGCAAGTGGAATTCGACATCAAGCAAAGCGATCGGGGCGCGGAGGCGTCCCACGTGATCAAAGTCCACTGAAAACCACGACCACTCGGAGCGTTCACGGCCCGGCGCCCACGGCGCCGGGCCGTCGTGCATCAGTTGGCCGCCGCGCGTGTGCGCAACCCGTCGCTTGACACGGCCACTATTCTGATCCGCATGTTCGAAACCCTGCTCAAGTCGGTATTCGGCTCGAAGCACGAGCGTGACCTGCGTCGGACGTCGCCTCGCGTGGCCGACATCCATAAGAGCGCCGAGGAGGTCGCGGCGTTCGACGACGACGCCCTGCGCGCCCGGACCGTCGAGCTCCGCCAGCGCATCCAGCAGGCGATCGCCGGGATCGAGGAGCCGGAGGCGCGGCGTCTGGCCGAACGCGCCGCCCTCGACGAGATCCTGCCCGAGGCTTTCGGCGCGGTCCTGGCCGCCTGCCGCCGACTCAAGGGCCGGACCTGGGAGGTCTGCGGCCTGCCCACCACCTGGGACATGGTCCCCTACGACGTCCAGCTGATCGGCGGCATGATGTTGCACGAAGGCAAGATCGCCGAGATGGCGACCGGCGAAGGCAAGACGCTGGTCGCGACCATGCCCCTCTACTTGAACGCGCTCACCGGACGGGGTGTCCACCTGGTCACGGTCAACGACTACCTGGCGCGCCGCGACAGCGAGTGGATGGGCGAGATCTACAAGCTGCTCGGGCTCACGGTCGGCTGCATCCAGCAGGGCATGGATCCGCCGACCCGGCGGGGCATGTACGCCTGCGACATCACCTACGGCACCAACAACGAGTTCGGCTTCGACTATCTGCGCGACAACATGGCCGTGCGCCCCGAGCACCGGGTGCAGCGCGGATTCCACTACGCGATCGTCGACGAGGTCGACTCGGTGTTGATCGACGAAGCGCGCACGCCGCTCATCATCTCGGGGCCGGTCGAACACAGCGAACAGGCCTACGACGAGATGAAGCCGTTGGTCGACCGCCTGGTCCGGGCCCAGAACCAATGGGCGCTCGAGACCATGAACGAAGCCGAACGTCTGCTGAAGGACAAGAACGAGGAAGAGGTCGGCATCAAGCTGCTCCAGGTGCAGCGCGCCGCGCCCAAGAACAAGCGCTACATGAAGCTGCTCGCCGACCAGCCGGGACTCAAGAAGCTGGTCACGCGCGCCGAACTCGAGTTCCTGCGCGACAAGCGCATGCACGAGCTGGACGAGAACCTGTTCTACGCGATCGAGGAGAAGCAGCGGAACGTCGACCTGCTCGAGAAGGGACGCGCACTGCTCTCGCCCCAGGATCCCGAGCAGTTCGTGGTCCCCGACCTGGCTGGCCAGCTGTCCGAGCTGGAAGGCCGTGACGAAATGTCGCCCGAGGACAAGCTCAAGGAGCGCGAGGCGATCTACCGCGCCTACGCCCAGAAGAACGACCGCATCCACAGCATCCTGGCGCTGCTCAAGGCGTACACCTTGTTCGAGAAGGACGTCGAGTACGTCGTCCAGGACGGCAAGGTGATGATCGTCGACGAGTTCACCGGCCGGTTGATGCCCGGTCGTCGCTATTCTGACGGCCTCCATCAGGCGATCGAGGCCAAGGAGAGCGTGCGGGTCGAGGGCGAAACCCAGACGCTCGCGACCATCACGCTCCAGAACTTCTTCCGCATGTACGAGAAGCTCGCCGGCATGACCGGCACCGCCGAGACCGAGGCGCGCGAGTTCTGGGAGATCTACAAGCTCGACGTGTCGGTGGTCCCGACCCACCGCGCGGTCGTGCGCCAGGACCTGGACGACGTCGTCTACAAAACCAAGCGCGAGAAGTTCAACGCCGTCATCGACGAGATCGTCGAGCGCAACGGCCGCGGCCAGCCGGTGCTGGTCGGCACGATCAGCGTCGAGGTCAGCGAGCTGTTGGCGCGCATGCTCAAACGGCGTGGGGTCAAGCACAACGTGCTCAACGCCAAGTTCCACCAGCAGGAGGCCGAGATCGTCTCCACCGCCGGCCAGCGCGGTGCGGTGACCATCGCGACCAACATGGCCGGGCGCGGCACCGACATCAAGCTCGGCGCCGGGGTCGCCGACGTCGGCGGACTCCACATTCTCGGCACCGAGCGCCACGAGTCCCGTCGCATCGACCGCCAGCTGCGCGGGCGGTCGGGCCGCCAGGGCGACCCGGGATCGTCGCGCTTCTTCCTGTCGCTCGAAGACGACCTGATGCGTCTGTTCGGCTCCGACCGGGTCGCCGGGCTGATGGAGCGGATGGGCGTCGAAGAAGGCGAGGTCATCGAGCATCCGTGGGTCACGGGTGCGATCTCCCGCGCGCAGAAGCGCGTCGAAGGTCACAACTTCGACATTCGCAAGCACCTGCTCGAATACGACAACGTCATGAACCAGCAGCGCACGGTGGTCTACGAGCTGCGCAACAAAGCGCTGTCGACGTCGGACATCAGCGAGATGGTGCTCGACGCGATCGAGGAGTCGGTGTCGGAGCGGGTCGCCAAGTTCGCGGCCGCCAGCACCCACGTCAGCGAATGGAATCTGCGCGGGCTCGCGGATGATCTGTCCTACCTGCTGATGACCCCGGCCACCGCCGAGGAACTCGCCGGCAGCGACTACGAGCAGCTCGAAGAGCAGGCGGTCGCGATCGCCGAGCGCGCCTACCGCGGGCGCGAGGCCGAGTTCAGCGCCCCGGTCCTGCGCGAGCTGGAGCGCCATCTCTACCTGTTCACGCTCGACGAACACTGGCGGGATCATTTGTACGAGCTGGATCATCTGAAGGGCGGGATCGGCCTGCGTTCGTTCGGCCAGCGCGATCCCCTGATCGAGTACAAGAAGGAGGCGTTCACGCTGTTCGAATCGCTGGTGCGCGACACGCGTGAGGAGTTCGTCCAGCGCCTGTTCCGCGTTCAGCTGGCGCCCGAGGCGATGCGCGAGATCGACCGGCCGGCGCCGCCGCGGCGCATCGTCGCCACGCACGCCGAGCCGACCACGTTCGGCGGCGCGGTGAAGGGCGGCGAGGAGGCCGAGCCGGCGCGGGGGCCCGCGCGCCCTGCTACCGGCACCGCGGTGCCCGCCCGGTCGGCGCCGCGGGTCGGGCGCAACGACCCCTGTCCTTGCGGCAGCGGCAAGAAGTATAAGAAGTGTCACATGCCGATCGACGAAGGAGTCCAGGCGGGATCATGAAGAACTCCCCATCACCGGACGTCGTGCTCCGCGTGCTGCAGCGCATCGCCGAGCGGCTCGAGGCCTACCTGGAAGGGGATGACCTCGCGTTCGAGACCCTGGGCGAGGCGCTCGAGCAGACCCAGGCCGGGAGCGAGGACCTGCACGCGGCGCTGCTGGTCCTGCGCAGCATGCTCGAGCCGAATGCCGAGCCGGGCGAGGTCGGCCCGATCGTCGGCTCCGGGCGTCATGCGCTGCGCGTGCCGAGCGCCGAGGAGCGCGAGTCGTTGACGCCGGAGGCCTGGGGCTTCCTGCTCGACCTGCGCCGGCGCGGTTCGCTCGACCCGGATCAGTTCGAACGCGTCCTCGAGGTGCTCACGGCCGGCGAGCACCCGGCGGATGTCGCCACCGCCCGCGAGGTCGCGGTGCGGGTGGCCCTGCACGTGGACGCGGACGACGGTGGGGCCCTGGACGCCGAGGTCGCGCATTGAGCCCCGCGGCGCGTCGCGGACGCGCTCCCGAAGCCCGATCCCGGCGTCGGGCTCCGGCGCCCGCCACCGAAGTGGCGGAAGACAAGCCGAAGGTCACGCGTAGTAAGTCCGCAAAGACGGCCTCGACCCCGACCGAGGGTCCCGAGGCGACGGAGAAGCCGTCGGCCAAGGCGAAGAAGTCGCGCGCCAAGGCGCCGGCGAGTGCCGCCGGGAAATCGCTGGTCATCGTCGAGTCGCCGACCAAGTCGCGCACGCTGACCAAGTTCCTCGGGAAGAAATTCACCGTGCTCGCTTCCAACGGCCACATCATGGACCTGCCGAAGAGCAAGCTCGGTGTCGACATCGAGAACGACTTCGAGCCCGAGTACGTGCCGATCGTGAGCAAGAATCAGGCGATCGCGCGGCTCAAGACCGCGGCCGAGACCGCCGAGCGCATTTACCTCGCGCCCGATCCCGACCGCGAGGGCGAGGCGATCGCCTGGCACCTGGCTTCGGTGCTCAAGGCGGCCAAAAAGCCGATCCAGCGGCTGACCTTCAACGAGATCACCGAGCGCGCGGTGCAGCAGGCGCTCGAGCACCCGCGGGCGCTCGACATGAACCTGGTCAACGCCCAGCAGGCGCGGCGCGTGCTCGACCGTCTGGTCGGCTACAAGGTGAGCCCGTTGCTGTGGAAGACGCTCTACTTCGGACTGTCGGCCGGGCGGGTGCAGACGCGTGGCGCTCCGGCTCCTGTGCGATCGCGAGGACGAGATCGAAGCGTTCGTGCCGGAGGAATACTGGACGCTCGAGGTGGACTCGAGAACCGCGCGGGGGAGCGTTTCACCGCGCGGCTGGTCCGGGTCGGCGACGAGGACCTGGAGCACGGTCAGCTGCGGGGCGAGGGCGCGGAGGCGCGCGCGCGCTCGCTGGCGACCGAGCTGGCCGCGGCCAGCCCGCGGGTGCGCGAGGTCGAGACCACGCCGCGTCAGGTGCATCCGCGGCCGCCGTTCATCACCAGCACGCTCCAGCAGATCGCGTTCAACCGCCTCGGGTTCGCCAGCCAAGCGCACGATGAAGGTCGCGCAGCAGCTCTACGAAGGCGTCAATCTCGGCAGCGAAGGCAGCGTCGGCCTGATCACCTACATGCGCACCGATTCGCCGCGCCTGGCCGACGAGGCGATCACGGCGATTCGCGGCTGGCTCGGCCAGAACCTGGGCGACGAATACGTTCCCGACTCGCCGCGCGTGTTCAAGGCGCGGAAATCGGCGCAGGAAGCGCACGAGGCGATTCGTCCGAGCGACGTCGCGCGCACACCGGATTCGGTGCGGCCGTTCCTGACCGAGGAGCAGTACAAGCTCTACGACCTGATCTGGAAGCGAGCCGTGGCGTCGCAGGCGGCCTCGGCCGAGTACCTGGCGACCACGGTCGACATCGAGGCCGGACGCTTGGGCCTCAGGGCCAGCGGCCGTGTGCTCAAGTTCCCCGGATTCCAGAAGCTCTACGGCGTCGACGAGGAAGACGATGAACGCGACGGCCGGCTGCCGGAGCTGGCGGTCGGCGAGGCGCTCAGGCTGGCGCATGCGCCGCTGGTCCTGCAGGCCGAGGACGACGAGTCGGCGCCCGAGGTCGTGCGTCCGCTCCAGCACTTCACCCAGCCGCCGCCGCGCTACACCGAGGCGTCGCTGGTCAAGGCGCTCGAAGAGGAGAACATCGGCCGGCCGAGCACCTACGCCACCATCGTCACCACCATCACCAGCCGCGCAGTACGTGAACCGCGACCGCGGGCGCCTGGTGCCGACCGACCTCGGACGCACCGTGAACCGGCTCCTGGTCAACGACGTTCCCCGACGTGTTCGACGTCGCGTTCACCGCCGGCATGGAAGACGAGCTGGACGACATCGAGGAAGGTAAGCAGGAGTGGCAGCAGGTGGTGCGCGACCTGTGGAACCCGCTGAGCAAGGACCTCGAGCGCGCCGAGAAGCAGCGTCAAGAAGCTGCGCGAGAAGGTCGAAGAAGCCGACCGACATCGATCTGCCCGAACTGCGGCCAGATGCTGGTCAAGAAGTTCGGCCGGCGCGGGCGCGTTCCTGGCCTGCCCGGGCTATCCCGAGTGCAAGTACACGCGTCCGGTCGACGACGCCGGAGCTGCCGGTGCCGGTGGACGGCACCTGCCCGACTGTGCGGCGCCGGTCTGGTCGCGCGCAACGGTCCCTACGGGCGCTTCATCCACTGCGAGCGGCGACCCGAGTGCAAGTTCACGCAAGCCGTTCACGCTCGGCATCCCCTGCCCGATGTGCGGCAAGGGCGAGATCGCCGAGCGGCGCACGAAGCGCGGCAAGACGTTCTACGGCTGCACGCGCTATCCGGACTGCACGTTCGCGGCCTGGGACCGGCCGCGCATCACGCCGTGCCCGAACTGCGGTGCGCCGTTCCTGGTGGAGAAGGAGACCAAGAAGGGTCCCACGCTGCGCTGCCTGAAGTGCAAGTCGAGCTTCGATCCGGAAGCCGTCGGTGCGTGAAGCGCTCGAGCGTTCCTGACCGAGCTGGACTCGGTGCGGCGGGCCTCGCCGCACACGCTCGCCGCGTATCGCCGCGACATCGCCCGCGTGCTCGATCGCGTCGCCGGGGCCGGGCAAGCCTGTGGCGCCGTCCGAGTGGACACGCGAGCGCCTCGAGCGCGCGTTGCGCGACCTCTACCGCACCCGGCATGCGGCCTCGAGCGCCGCGCGCGCGCTGGCCGCCTGGCGGAGCTTCTCGCGCTTCTGCGTGCGGCGCGGCGTGATCGATCGCGATCCAGCGCGCGCGCTCGCCTTCCCGCGCCTGCCGAAGCGTCTGCCGCGCACGCTGCCGGCGCAGGAACTCGGTCGCGCGCTCGACCGCATCGCCGGCGGCGATCCCGCCACCCTGCGCGACCGCGCGCTGCTCGAGCTGGCGTACTCGTCGGGGCTGCGGCTGTCGGAGCTGGTCGGGCTCGACCGCGGCGACCTCGACCGCGGCGCCCGACTGGTGCGCGTGCGCGGCAAGGGCCGGCGCGAGCGCATCGTGCCGGTCGGGGCGGCGCGGCGCTCGCGGCGCTCGACCGCTATCGACGTCGCCCGGCGCACCGCGCAGGCGCGCGTCGCGCCGGGGCGGAGCGGGCGCGCGGCGCCGGAGCCGCTGTTCCTGAACGCGCGCGGCGCGCGGCTCTCGGGTCGCACGTCCAGCGCGTGGTCCGACGCCGGCTGGCCGAGGTCGCGCGCCGGCCTCGGCGTGACGCCGCACGCGCTGCGCCACTCGTTCGCCAGCCACCTGCTCGATCGCGGCGCCGACCTGCGCGCGATCCAGGAGCTGCTCGGCCACCGATCGCTGGCCAGCACGCAGGTCTACACGCACGTCTCGCGGGGCCGACTGCGTAAGGCCTACCAGCGCGCGCATCCGCGTGCGTGAGCGGGACGTCGCACGCCGACTGCGCAGCTCCGCGGCAGTGCTTCGCGTCGGAGTCTTCCTGCTCCCGGCGTGCGCCAAGATCGCGCCGCCCTCGGGCGGCCCGCCCGACCTCGACCCGCCGCGGGTCGAGAAGAGCGACCCGACTCCGGTGCGGCCGGGGTGCCGATCGACGTCCACCCCTCGATCACGTTCAGCGAGCCGATGGAGCCGCGCTCGACCGGAGAGGCGGTGGCGATCGCCCCCGGAGTTCCGATCAAGCAGCGGCGGTGGAGCGGACGCACGCTGACGCTGGTTCTGGCGCGAGCCGCTCGACTCGGCGCAGACCTACACGCTGTTCGTTCGGGGCACCGGCGCGCGATCGACACGGCAACCCGATACGGCGAGCGGCGCCACGGTCGTGTTCAGCACCGCGCGACCTTCCCGCCCGGCTCGATCGCGGGCGAGCTCGACGCGCGCGGGTCTCGACGAGCGAAGGCTGCTACCTGTGGTGCTACGACGGCCGGGCGCACGCGCCCGACAGCACGGCGCGCGACTTCGACGCGCTCGGCATCGTCGACGAAGACGAGTCGCTTCCGAGATCGTCGGCCTCGCGGTGCCCGGGACGCTACCGGCTGTGGGCGTTCGCGGACCTGAACGGCAACCGCTCGTTCGAGCCGAACGCCGACGTGCTGCCCCGATCGACACCACGTTCGCGCTGACCGCCGAGGCGCCCGCGAGCCGACAGCATCGCAGCTGATCGTCGTCAATCCGCGCGCGCCTGGGGAGCGTCCACGGCACTGTGATAGACTCGCTCGGCGACAGCACGGGCGTGCTGCGGGTCGTCGCGCGGCTCGAGTCCGACACCACGCGCAGCGTCATGGTGGACGCCGAAGAAGACGGCGACTTCGAGCTGCGCCTCGACCCCGGTCCCTGGTTGCTGGGAGCATTTCGCGACCTGAACGCGAACGGTCAGTTCGACCGCGAGCGCGAGAACTCGACGGCTCGGGTCCGGGTGGTGATCGAGCCGGCCGGCCGGCTCGACGACATCGAGCTCAGGTTGCGGCCGCGAGGGCGGAGGGCCCTGACGGATGGAATTCCCGTTCGTCAAGATGCACGGCGCCGCCAACGACTTCGTGGTGGTCGACCATCGCACGCCGTTCCTGCCGGCGGGCGATGCCCTCCAGCCGCTGGTCGCGCGCGCTCTGCGACCGCCGGCGCGGCATCGGCGCCGACGGCGTGCTGCTGATCGAGCGCGACCCCGAGTGCGACTTCGCGATGCGCTACTTCAACGCCGACGGCCGGCCCGCCGACTACTGCGGCAACGGCGCCCGCTGCCTGGCGCGGCGCGCGCTCGATCTGGGGCTCGGCCGCGAGCGGCCGCGTGCGTTTCCGCACCACGGTCGGCATCCAGGAAGCGCGCGCCGCAACCGACGGCCGGATCGAGCTGCACTTCGGCATCGTGCCCGCCGGCGAGCGAACGACCGCGGTCGAGGCCGCGGGCAGAACCTTTCAGGGGCGTCTCGTGCGCGCCGGCGTGCCGCACTTCGTGGTCGGCGTCGAGCGCGTCGAGTGGACGCCGGTGGGCGAGTGGGGGCCCGCGCTGCGCCAGCACGCGCGCTTCGAGCCGGCCGGCGCCAATGTCGACTTCGTGGCGCGCCTCGGCGCCGGGCGCATCGCGATGCGCACCTACGAGCGCGGCGTCGAGGGCGAGACGCTGGCGTGCGGCAGCGGCGCGATCGCCTCGGCCGTGGCGGCCGCGGCCGACGGTGCGCCATCGCCGGTCGCGATCCTGACCGCCGGCGGTGACGAGCTGCGCGTCACGTTCCGTCCGGTCGCCGGCGGCCATGACGTGTGGCTGAGCGGGCCGGTCGAAACCGTCTTCACGGGCGCATGGGTCGAGCCCGCGCCGGTCACCCATTCGTGAACCGAGCGAGGGAGGAAGCAATGTTCGAAGGACTGATCGTCGCGATGGTGACGCCATTTCGGGACGGCGAGCTGGACCTCGACGCCACCGCCCGTCTGGTCGAGTTCCTGATCGAGGGCGGCGTCGAAGGGCTCGTGGTCTCGGGCTCGACCGGTGAGGCCGCGACCTGCTCGGTCGAAGAGCGCCGGACGCTGTGGCGCGTTCGTTCGCGAGCGGGCGCGCGGGCGCGTGCCGGTGATCGCCGGCACCGGCACCAACTCGACCGCCGACAGCATCGCGCTCACGCGCATGGCCGAGGAGCTGGGGCTCGACGGCGCGATGCTGGTGACGCCCTACTACAACAAGCCGACGCCGCGCGGGCAGGTCGCGCACTTCACCGGCGGTGGCGCGGCCACCAAGCTGCCGCTCATCCTCTACAACGTGCCCGGGCGGACGGCGACCAACACGCTGCCCGAGACGTTCGAGAAGGTCGGACGCTGCCAACATCGTCGCGGTGAAGGAGGCCTCGGGCAGCCTCGACCAGGCGAGCGCGCTCGTGGCCCGGACCGGCTCACCCTGCTCTCCGGCGACGACTCGCTGACGCTGCCGATGATCGCGGTCGGCGCCACGCGGCATCATCTCGGTGGTCGGCAACGTCGCGCCGCGCGAGATGCGCGCGCTGTGCGACCACGCGCGCGCCGGGCGAATGGCGAGGCCGAGGCGGCACATCGCAAGCTGCTGCCGCTGTTCAAGGCGCTGTTCATCGAATCCAATCCCGGCCCGGTCAAGTACCTGCTCTCGGCGATGAAGATCATGGCGAACGAGCTGCGCCTGCCGCTGGTGCCGGTCGAGCCGGCGAGTGAACAGGCGATCCTGGCGGCGGCCCGCGCCAGCGGCATCGCGCTCGAAGCGGCGGCGACCACCGGTGGCCGCGCGTGATCGGAACCACTCGATCGAGGGCCACGGTGACCCGCGGCGGCTGGGCGTGATCGGCCTGGTTCTGGTCGGGGCGGCGGGGCGCATGGGACGGGCGATCGCCGAGGCTGCGACCGCGGCCGGCGGGTTCCGGATCAAGGCGTCGAATCGATCGTCCCCGGTCACAAAGCAAGGGTTTGCCGGAGCTGGATGAGCCATTGGCGCCCAGGCGACGTGGTCGTCGATTTCAGCTCGCCTGAAGGCGCGATGGCTGCATGTGATCTGTGTGTAACGGCAGGTGCGGCCCTGGTCTCGGGCACCACCGGCCTCGACGCGGCCGAGGAAGGCCGGGTGGTGGCGACCGGCTCGGAGCGTGGCAGTGCTGACTGCCAGCAACTTCAGCCTTGGAGTGCTGGCCCTTCGCCGCGCCTGGAGGCGGCCCTCGAAGTCCTGCCGGAGTCGTGGGACGTCGAAATCGTCGAACGTCATCATCGGTTCAAGGTCGACGCCCCTTCGGGGACGGCCCTCACGCTGGCCCGTGAAGTCGGCGGCACGCGGGAGATCCCGGAGTCCGGATTCCGTCACGGCCGCGCCGGCCGAGTTGGGCCACGACCCGCCAGGCGAGACTGGGAATTCACGCCGTGCGCGGCGGCACCTGGGTCGGCGACCACACCGTCCTCGCTCGCAGGGGCGGGCGAGTGGCTCGAGTTGCGGCACGTCGCTCAGGACCGGGCGGCCTTCGCCCATGGGGTCCTGGCGGCCGCACGATTTCGTGGCCAGCGCGCCGGCTGGCATGTATCATTTGGAACATCTCGCGACCCGGGGCCGCGGAATCTAGGACCATCCCCCTCGGAGTACCTAGTCGAGTGATGGGGCACCGCCTTGCCGTCGGCATCTCGCTGTTCGTCTCGCTGGCATGCGTGTCGTCGGCCGGTGCGCAGGTGTTCGGCAAGAACAAGGTCCAGTACGAGACGCTCGAGTGGGCCGTCCTCGAGACCCCGCACCTGCGCCTCCACTACTACGCCGAAGAGGAGAGCCTCGCGCGCCATCTGGCCGTGTATCGCCGAGAGCGTGTGCGTCGAGTACGACGCGCGCTTCCGGCTGCCGCCCCAGCGCAAGATTCCGTTCCTGCTCTACTCGGTCCACCACCTGTTCCAGCAGACCAACGCCACGCCCAGCTTCATCTCCGAGGGCACCGGCGGACTGACCGAGCTGATCAAGGGCCGCGTGCTGCTGCCGCACACCGGTTCGTGGGCCCGCCTCGCGCTGGGTGACGCGTCACGAGCTGGCGCACGCCTACATGCTCGAGAAGCTCGGCGCGGGTCATGCGCGAGCACAAGCGCACGCAGAACTACCTGCCGCCGCTCTGGTTCATCGAGGGTCTGGCCGAGTACTGCGGCACGACCTGGGACGCCGACGCCGAGGGCCTGCTGCGCGACGCGGTGATCTCGGGCCGAGGCCATGCCGCTGACCCACAGCGAGGCGATCACCGGCACGGTGCTGATGTACAAGGAGGGCCAGTCCTTCCTGCTCTGGCTCGCCGAGCGCTACGGCGAAGACAAGCTGATCGACGTGATGGACAACTGGCACAGGCCGACGACTTCGAGACCGCGTTCCGTTTCGACGTTCGGCGAACCGCTGCAGCGGCTCGACGAGGAGTGGTTCGAGTCGCTGCGGCGTCGCTACTATCCGGTGGTCGCCACCGCGCACGAGCCCGACGACATCGCCAAGCGCCTGAGCGGGCGCGGCTACTACCATCTCGGCCCGCGCGTGCTGCCGGCCAAGGGCCATCCCGATTCCGCTGGTCCGCTTCTGCTACTTCGCGGCGAGCGAGACCGGCGTCGACCTGATGCTGAGCGAGCCGTCGACAAGAAGGGCAAGCGGCGCGACGATCGCCTGCTGCGCGGCGGGCACGTCGCCCGGTTCGAATCGTTCCACCTGTTCCAGAACCGGCCCGACGTCTCGCCGTCCGGCACTGATCGTGCTGTCGTCCAAGCAGGGGGGTCGCGACGCCCTGCTGCTCGTGGACCCCAATCGCGGCCGGGCCGTCAAGCGCTTCGACTTCTCGCATCTGGTCGCGATTCAACGATCCGACGCTCGCGCCCGGCGACCGTTCGATCGTGTTCTCCGGTCAGGACTACGGCGGACGCACCGACCTCTACCGCGTCACGCTGGTCGGGCGAATCGCGCTCGGCTCGAGCGGCTGACCAACGACGACTTCGACGACGTCGAGCCCGCATCTCGCCGGACGGGCGCTGGGTGGTGTTCGCCTCGGACCGCGGCGATCGCGGTGGACGTTACTCGCTGTTCCGCATGGCGCTCACCGTCGATTCGGCCCCGCAAGGGCCGGTGGCGATCGAAGAGTCGGTCGAGGACGACCTGACGGTGGCGGCACCCGCGCCGGCCGTGTTCGCTCTGGCGGCGCCGCGGGACGTGCCGGCGACGGGCCTTCCGCGACCCGAAGCGGTCAGCGAGCCGCCGTCCGGTGACGACCGCCAGCCCGTCTACTCACCCGACGGCAAGTGGATCGCGTTCCGTTCCACGCGCGGCGGCACGAGCGATCTGTGGGTGCGGCCAGCCGAGCCGGCCGCCGAGGCGCGGCGTGTCACGCGCCTGATCGGGCCCGCCACCGATCCGGACTGGCTCAACGACGGCCGCGGGCTCGTGTTCACCGCCCAGCACGAGGTCACGTTCCACACCTTCCAGATCGAATTCGATCCCGACTCGCTGGCGATCGAGCCCGAACCGGTGCCCGCGCGGGTTCCGGTGCTGCCCGTCGCGCATTACTCGGACCCGCCGTCACGCTATCAGCGCCGGTTGTCGTTCGACCTGGTGCAGAACGCGATTGGATACGACCCGACCGGCGGCGGCGCCGAACCAGCCGGCCAGATCGCGCTCAGCGACGTGCTCGGCAACGAGCAGATCTTCATCTACGTGGGCAACGACGCCGACCGCTTCGGCAACTTCTGGGACGGCTTCCAGGGCTCGGCTGACCTACATCAACCGCGCGCGCCGCCTGAACTGGGGAGTCGGCGTGTTCCGGCTGACCGAGATCTACGACGCCGAGCTGGACGTGGTCCGCCGCGAGCCGCGCCTGGGAATCCAGGGCCTGCTGAGCTATCCGTTCAGCAAGTTCACGCGAGTCGAAGGCCAGCTGGTGGTGCGCCACGCGAAGAACCACTTCTACCAGAACGGCCAGTTCGGTTCCGCCGACCTGGTCTCGAACTACGCTTCGATCGTCCACGACAACACGCGTTGGACGTGGATGGGCCCGAGCGGCGGCCAGCGGCTGTACTTCTCGGCCGGTTTCACGCGCGACCTGGCGGGCAGCGACGGCAACTACACCTCGCTTCGAGCCGAAGCGCGGCAGTACATGATGCCGGTGCCGCACGTGGTGTCGGTGACCCGGGTTCAGGCGCAGACCAGCGGCGGCAACGACGCCCAGCGCTACTACATGGGCGGCTCGTTCTCGTTGCGGGGCTACGACCGCAGGTCGTTCGCGGGGTATCAAACCATGCTGGTGCAGCAGGAGCTTCGCTATCCCTTGCTGCGCCGACTGCGCCTGGCGGTGCCCGGCATGTGGACCCTGCCCTACGTCGGTGGAGCGGCGTTCGCCGATGCCGCCTGGCTGAGCAATGGCCCCATCCACTCAAAGGTCGGGAGCGCCGGTTTCGGGGTTTACCTCCTCGGGGGTTACTATCCGGCGATCCGCTGGAACTGGGTGTGGAGTACGCCCGACTTCCAGCACTTCTCCCGCCGTCCGGTGATGCAGTTCAGTATCGGGTTCAACTTCTAGCCGGGGCGGAACGATTCCGATCGGACTCCGAAGAGCGGGGTCCGCCTGGCCGCACAGGGAAGGGACTCGGTGCCACCCGCGGCTGCACGCTGGATTCCGCTGGCATTCCTTGCCGGCGCCCTGGGTGTTTCCGTTCCCCACGCCGCCGGATCCGACGCAGCGCCCACATCGAATCGCGCGCCCGCCCCGGACCTTCCGTCGACCACGGCGGCTGCGATCGAGGACCTGCGCCGTGAGCTGAAGACGCTTCAGGTCCAGCTGCTCCACGACGGTGCGCGCGCCAAGCTGGCGAAGCCGTGGCGGGTGCGGAACCGATTGCCCGCCCCGGGCTCGGGGGCGCGCCGGCCGCGCGACCACGACGAAACTGGGGGCCCTCAGGGGGCAGGTCGCGTGGTGCCTCGGGCGGCCGTGAGCCCCTGGGCGCTCAATCGGCTGGTGAATAACCCGGCGACGGACGGCAATCCGCTCTCGACTCAGTCCGAAGTCTCGATCGCCGGAACCGGCCCCTTCCTGGTCGCCGCGTGGAACGACGGCGGCAGCCGGATCGGGGGCATGGGTTACGGCTGGTCGGCCGACAGCGGCCGCACCTGGGTCGACGGCGGCGACCTGCCGATCGCCGGGCGCGTCGCCCGCTGGGTCAGCGATCCGGTGGTCACGGTCAACGAACGGACGCGGGCGTTCTACTTCGCCGGCATGGTGATCACCACCGAGCTGCAGAACGCGATCGGCGTGTTGCGCGGCGAGTTTTCGGGTGGGGCTCTGCATTGGGGCACGCCGGTCCTCACGCGCGCGGTGCGCGACACGCTGCCCGACAAACCCTGGATCGCCGCCGACTCGCTGACCGGGGCTCTCTACCTGAGCTACACCACGTTCTTCCTCAAGGTCCGCGACCAGAGCGATCAGATCGAGTTCCAGCGCTCGACCGACGACAATCAGTCGTGGTCGCTGCCGGATATCCTGTCGTCGCCGCGCGATCAGGGCCTGGTCCAGGGTTCGCGCCCGGCCGTCGGCCCCGATGGCGAAGTCCACGTGGTGTGGATGGCGGTGGACACCACGCGCGCGTCGCTCGGCGTGGATCACTTCCGCCATCGGGTCTCGGACGACGGCGGCGCGACCTTCTCGGACGAGCAGGACGTCGCCGCCGTGTACCCGAACTTCGGCAGCGGTGCTCCCGGATTCGACCGCGGCTACGGCCTGATGTTTCCGGCGCTCGCGGTCGACCGCTCGAACGGGCCGCATCGTGGACGCGCGTACGTCGCCTGGAACGAGGGCGTCAACTACTTCGACGACCCGCCCGGCGGCGGTGGCGAGCGTCACGAGATCGAACCCAACGACATCGCCGAGGTCGCTACCCCGATCGTGGTGGGAGAGACGGTGCGCGGCGTCGTCGACAAACGCGACGACGTCGAACTGTTCCGATTTGCCGGCGAGCGCGGGCAGACCGTATTCCTCTACGCCGACTCGACCGGCCCGGACCTGAACGCGTCGTTGCGGTTGATGTGCGCCGACGGCGCGATGCGACTCGCGTACAGCGCTCCCGGGTGGGCGGGCCGGCCCCGCGTCATGGTCTTCACGTTGCCCCAATCGGCCGTCTACCTCGTTCGCCTCGCGGGCTTCGGGGGCGCCGAGGGCGGCTATCGCATGCGCACCGGAATGCTGGCGGCGGGCGCGGAACGCGCCCGCGACCATCGCGACGTGTTCGTCGCCGGGCGCGATCCCGGCGAATCCTGGCGCGAGCCGGTGCGGGTCAGCGACGATCCCCCGTGGTTCGACAATTGGTTCCCCGAAGTCGCCGTGTCGCCGGACGGACGCGTGTATGCCGCGTGGTACGACTGGCGCGACCAGACCGACGTCACCTGCGGCGCCTGGTCGCACGTCTACGCCTCGCGCTCCGACGACGGCGGCGGGTCATGGACCCCGCTCGGTGCCATGAGCGACGAGCCGTCCGGCTGGTCGGACGTCGGCGCGAATCTGTCGCCCAACCAGGGCGACTACATGGGCCTGCACTCAGGCGACTACGGCGTGGCGATCGCGTGGGGCGATGGCCGCTACTACAACCCCGACGTGTTCTTCCGGAGGCTGGAGCCGGCGGGCCCGCTACCGTCGCCGCCCATTCCCACGGCGGGCATCGAGCGGCTGATCCCAAATCCCGCCGCGAGCGTGTTCCGCGCCGACATCGTGCTGCAAGGAGGCGCGCCGGCGCATCTCGAGATCGCCGATCTGGCGGGGCGGGTCGTGCGCCGGCAGGAGTTGTACGGATTCGCGCCCGGGCGACACGGCGTGAATGTGAGTGCGGCGGGATTGCCGCCGGGGCTCTACTGGGTGCGCGTGGTCGAGGGGGGACGAGGACAGGCGAAAAAGATCGCTTTGGTGCGCTGACCTCGACTTCGGGCCCGCATGGCTAGCGCCCCGGATCCAGCGCAATCCCGAGTGGCCCGGCCAGGCCCTCGACCGCCCCGATCTCGGCGCCCTCGGGGGTCACGACCGCGATCCGCCGCGTGCGCGCCACCACCACCCAGGCGTTTCCGGTGTGAGGATCGACCGCGATTTCGCGGGCTTCGGGATAGCCGGTCACTGCACGTTCGATGGTCCCATCGGTGTCCAGCGCCAGCACCCGGCCGGCCACGGCCTCGGCCACCCAGACGCGATTGCGCGCACCGTCGACCGCAATGCCGATCGGGCCGCGAAAACCGTCGAATTGTTCGAAGCCGAGCCCGTCGTACGGCAAGCGCAGGACCACGCCCTGCTCGAACGACGTGACCCACGCGTCACGCGTCACCGGATGAATCGCGATGCGCGAGGGGCGAGGCGTATCGATGGTCCGCCTTCGGGTGCCGTCGGCGTTGAACACCTGCACCTGTCGGGCTCCGTTGTCGCACACCCAGATCGTGCCATCGACCGGATCGATCGCCGAGGCGATCGGCAGGGAGAACGGCCCGATCCGCGGTGGAGTCGCGCGGACGCCGTCACGCGTGTAGTGGCCGACCTCGCCGAGATTCTCGTCGCACACCCACGCCGAGCCGTCGCGCGGATCGAGCGCAATCGCGATCGGGCGCAGGAAGCTGGTGATGCGAACCCGCGTGCCGAACAGCAGCAGGGTGACTTCGCCGGTGTAGTTGTCGCCGACCCAGACGCGACCGTCGGCGGGGTCGACCGCGAGCGGCACCGGGGAGGAAAACCCGCGCTCGGCGAACACCACGCGGCGCCCGTCGGCCGAGAGCAGCAGAACTTCCGATGCGCCGGCGTCGCTCACCCACGGACGCAGCCGGCCGGGTGTCGCGAAGTCTTCGGCAGCGACCGCCGAGATCTCCCCGTCGAAGATGTACGAGAGCCGATAGTCGTAGCGGCGATCGTTCGAGACGTTGGTGTCGAGAAACGTGGTCGAGAGCGGCTGGATGCGTGTGACGAGCACCCGATAGACGCTGTCGCCCTGGGCGCGGCGCTTGAGGTGAAACCCTTCGAGGTCGATGCCGACCGGGCTCTGCCAGCGCAATTGCACGTAGCCCGACCCCGCGACCGCCATGAACCCGGCCGGACGCCCGTGAGTGCCCGGGTTCGACGGATCGAACGGATTGGCCCGCTCGCGCTCGCTGCAGCCGCCGAGCAGTACGCCGAGGGCTAGAAGCGCAGCGACAGAGCGCATCGTCCTGCCTCAGCGGACAGCTGGACTCGCGAGTGTGAGGGAGCGCGCATGAAGCGCAGGTAGAGACCGAACGCCAGCAGCACCTCGCCGCTCACCAGCGAAACCCCCGACAGGACGTCGTAGCGTCGCGAGCGGTCGTAGAGCTCCTCGATGTCGTCAGCCTCGGTCGCGACCAGGTAGTCCTCGTACGCCTGATCTGCCGTGTCCTTGAGCGGAAACGAGCCGGCGATCAGGCCGACGCCGGCGATCATCGAGACATACGCCCAGCCGTGCGAGGACTTGGGCGGGGGAGACAACTCGACCTCGGGAAACGGCGAGGCCGCCTGCGCAAAGGCGCAAGCGGCCGGCAAGGCCAGATTGGTGGCCAGGACGGCCGCCATCAGCGCGGCCGAGGCCCGGGTCACGCGACTAGGCCGGGAGCGCCCGGGCGAAGCGCGCGAGGCGCGACTTATGGCGATCGGCGGTAGCGCGCTTGATGACGCCCTTGGCCACGGTGCGATCGAGCACCGAAACCGCCTGCCGGTATGCGACCTCGGCGTCCTTGCGGGTGCGTGCGGCGCGGACGGCGCGCACAGCCGTACGCATGCGCGAGGTGATCGCGACGTTGCGCTGGCGGGAAAGCTCGTTGGTCCGTACGCGTTTGGCGGCGGACTTGTGGTGCGGCATGCATCCTCCTCAGGTGGGGCTGTGTGGCCGGATTGGAACCCGTGACTATAGTTTTCGACCCGGCAGGGGTCAAGGTTTGGAGGCCTTCGCCTCGGGGGATCGAGGATTCGGGGGTCTCAGCGGTTGCCCGGCTTCCCGGAGCGGGTGTAGGGTCTTTGCATCCCGCACTCCACGCGGGGGGGCTGGAGCGTCCCGTGAGCCTTCTGGTGGAAAAGGTCATGAATCTGCCCGCCGTTCCAGGGGTTTATCTGTTCAAGGACGACGCCGGACGGGTGATCTATGTGGGCAAGGCAAAGAGCCTGGCCAACCGGGTTCGGCAATACCTGGTCCCCGACGAAGACCCCTGGCGGCAGGAGCTGAAGGTCCAGGCCCGGGACCTGGACACGGTCATGACCGGCTCCGAGGTCGAAGCCCTGCTGCTCGAATCGACCCTGATCCGCCAGCACCGGCCGCGCTTCAACATCCTGCTGACCGACGACAAGAGCTTCCCCTACGTCAAGCTCAGCGTGCAGGAAGAGTTCCCCCGGTTGTCGGTCACCCGCCAGGTGCTGAACGACGGCGCGCGCTACCTCGGCCCCTTCACCGACGTCAAGGCGCTCCGCCGCACCCTGCGCGAGATCCGGCGCGTGTTCCCGGTGCGCACCTGCCGCGACTTCGAAGAGCACCGCCGGACCAACCGGCCGTGCCTCTACTTCCACATTCGCCGCTGCACCGGGCCGTGCACCACGCGGACCCAGGTCGCCCCGGCCGAGTATCGCGCGCTGGTCGATCAGCTGCTGTGGTTCCTGACCGGGCGCGACACCGAGCTGCTCGACCGTCTGCGGGCCGAGATGGCCGAGGCCGCCGAAGCGAAGCGCTACGAGCTGGCGGCCCGCCGGCGCGACCAGATCTCGCTGCTCGAGAGTGTCCGCCGCCCGCAGGACATGGTGCGCGGCCGCGGGCGCGATCGCGACGCCGACGTGCTCGGTGTGGCGCGGCACGGCAGCGGGGGAGCGGTGACCGCACTGCTGCTCCGCGGCGGCCGGGTGGTCGGCAAGGAGACCCGGGTGCTCTCCGGAGCCGGGCAGCGGAGCCCGCAGGAGATCCTCGAGTCGTTCCTGGCCCAGCACTATCTGGCGCGTCAGGAGGTTCCGCGCCGGATCTGGGTGGCCGAGGTGCCGGCCGGCGCCGAGGTGATCGCCGAGGCCTTGTCGAAGTCCTCGGGTCACCGCGTCGAGCTTCGCGTCGCCCATCGCGGCCGGGGTGCGCGCCTGGTGCGCATCGCCGAGCGCAACGCCGCGCACGCCCTCGAGGACGCCGAGGCGCGTCGCGCCGGGCGGCGTGCGCGATTCGCGCCCGACATCCTCGAACTCCAGCGCGCGCTCGGACTCGAGAGTCCGCCCTATCGCATGGTGTGCTTCGACATCTCGAACCTGGGCGCCGAGGGTGCCGTGGCCGCGATCGTGGCCAGCGAGAACGGCCAGGCGCGGCGCGGACTCTATCGGCGGATGCGCATCCGCGGCCCGGGCCCCGACGACGTCGGCGATGATCCGCGAAGCGGTCGCAGCGCTACTGGGCACGGGTCGAGTCGGATGAGCTGCCGCGGCCGGACCTGGTGGTGGTCGACGGCGGTGTCGGGCAGGTGCAGGCGGCGCGCGCCGCACTCGATGAAGTCGCGACTGGAAGGGTCGCGTTGATCGGCCTCGCCAAGCGCGAGGAGACCGTGGTGCGCGAATCCGCGAGTCCGTTGCGCATGTCGCGCCGCAGTCCCGGCGCTGCGGGCACTCCAGCGTCTGCGCGACGAGGCCCACCGCTTCGGCCTCACCTACCACCGGAACCTGCGCAGCCGGTCGCGGATCGGCAGCGAGCTGGATCGGGTGCCGGGCGTAGGACCGGCGCGGCGCGCACGCCTGCTCAAGGCGTTCGGCTCGGTCGCGGCGCTGCGCCAGGCGACCGCCGCCGACGTCGCCGTGCGCGCGCGCATTCCGATGAGCCTGGCCGAGCGGGTGGTGGCGGCTCTGGCCACGGCGCCCGAAGCGGGTGATGCGCAGCGACGGGCGGGGGGCGCGTGAGCCGCCCGCGCCACGCGTTGGATGCTCCGCTCGAGGCCTATCTCGACGAGCTGCGCACCGGTCGCCGTCTGAGTGCCAACACGCTCGACGCCTACGGGCGCGACCTTGCGGACTACTCCGCGTTTGCGCGGTCGCATCACCTCGCAAACGTGGAGCGAGGCGTCGCCGACCTTCGTCGACGGCTATTTCGCGGGGCTCGCACGACGCGGTCTCGCGGCGAGCACGGTGAGCCGCCGGCGCTCGGCGTTGCGCGGTTTCCACGCCTACCTGATCCGCCAGCGGAGGTGCGACACCGACCCGCTGGCTCAGATGGCGCCGCCGCGCCGCGAGCGCCGGCTGCCGCACGCGCTGCCCGCCGACGACGTCGAGCGCCTGCTCGCCCAGCCGCCGGCCAACACCGCCCTCGGCGCTGCGCGACCGCGCGTTGCTCGAGCTGGCCTACGCGAGCGGGCTTCGGGTCTCCGAATTGTGCGGACTCGAGCGCACGCGGGTCGATCTCGAGGAGAAGTCGGTGACCCGTGGGGCAAGGGCGGCCGAGAGCGCGTGGTGCCGTTCGGGCGCGCCGCGGCGCAGGCGCTGGCCGACTACCTCGAGCGCGGGCGACCGCAGCTCGCCCGGCGCACGCGCGTCGACGAATGCTGTTCCTCAATGCCCGCGGGGGCCCGCTGGGCCGGATGGGCTTCTGGAAGATTCTGCGCGCGCACGCGCGGGCCGCCGGCATCGCGGCCGCGGTCCACCCGCACGTGCTACGCCATTCGTTCGCCACGCATCTGCTCGAAGGCGGCGCCGACCTGCGCGTGGTGCAGGAGCTGCTGGGTCACGCATCGGTCACCACCACCGCGATCTACACCCATCTCGACCGGGGTTATCTCCGGGAGGTGCATCGCTCGTTTCACCCACGCGCGTGAGTGGAACGGCGGAACCAGGAGGCAAGGGAATGAGGTCAGGCTGGAGCATCCGGTTGGCGATGGGGTTTCTGCTGGCGGCCGGCGCGGTCGCGCCGGCGCAGGCGGCGTCCAAGATCATTCTGCCGCGGCCCGGACAGGTCGGGATCGGCGTCCAGGGCGGGTACGGGACCCTGCTCGAGGGGGGCGATCTCGGCGACCTGTTCTCGGATGGTGGGAGCTTTGCGGTCCGGATGCGCTACCGGATGCGCTTCGAGCGCGCGATCGGCATCTCGTTCGAGTCGCAGACGTTCGATGCGCGCCTCCAGGGCGCGGTGGCCGACACGGTGGCCAAGACCCTGACGCTGATCATGACCGGATTCGACATCTACCAGATGTTCGACACGCGCGAGAAGACCACCAAGATGCTGAGCGTCGGCATCGGGCTGGCACGCCCGTCGGTCGAGCTGACCTCCAACGAGACGAGCTTCCCGGAGGACGGCTTCTACGTGACGCGTCGGGGGCGGGATCGAGCAATTCTTCTGGCGCTCGCTGGGCCTGGGACGTGAGTGTTCGCTACCACGCCGATCTTCCAGACGCGCCAAGGTCAACACGACTTCCAGGCCGCCGTCGGCCTCATCTTCTACGCGGCTACTGATGAGCGAACTGCTCGATCTCGTTCGAAGGCGCGGCGCGCACGGTCACCGGGTCGCGGCATCGCATTCGCGTTCGGCGAGCGCACGTGGCTGTTCGACTGCGGCCTCTATCAGGGTCACCGCGACGAAGCCGAACGCATCAACCGCACGTTCCGCTTCGACCCGGCCGGACTCGACGCGGTCGTGCTGTCGCACGCGCACCTCGACCACACCGGCAATCTGCCGACGCTGGTGTCGCAGTGGTTTCGGCGGGCCGATCCACGCCACCGCCGCGACCACCGACCTGTGCACGCCGATGCTGGCGCGACAGCGCGTTCCTGATGGAGCGCGACGTCGAGCACGTGAACCGCCACGGTCGCGGGCGGCCGCACGCGAGCCGCTCTACTCGCCGCAGGACGTCGACCGCACGTTGGCGTCGTTCCAGTCGCATCCCTATCGGAAGCCCTGGAACCTGTTCGACGGCGTCCGGGTCGAGTACTTCGACGCCGGGCACATCCTGGGCTGCGGCGATCACCACCTTCGACTTCGAGTCGCGGCGGCCAGAAGCGCCGGCTCGTGCATGGGCGGCGACCTGGGACGGGCCCGGCGGCCGATCCTGCGGGATCCGGAAGCGCCTCCGGGCGCCGACGTGCTGGTGCTCGAGAGCACGTACGGCGACCGGCTCCATCCGGCACGCCGAGACACTGCAGCAACGAGCTGGCGCAGGTGGTGCGGCGCACGCTGGAGCGCGGCGGTCGGGTGCTGGTGCCGGCGTTCGCGGTCGGCCGCACGCAGGAGCTGGTCGCGACCCTGCACGACCTCATGGAGCGCAAACTGATCCCCGAGATTGCCGATGTTCGTCGACAGCCCGCTGGCGAGCAAGGCGACCGAAGTCTTCCGCAAGCACCCGGAGTGCTTCGACGAGGAGACCTACGGCAGTTCATGTCCGGAAACGGCGCGCCCTTCGGCTTCGGCCGGCTGCGCTACGTCGGCTCGGCCGAGGAGTCGCAGCGCGCTCAATGACGCGCCGTGACCCGTGCATCATCATCGCCGCCTCGGGCATGTGCGAAGGCGGTCGCATCCTGCACCACCTGCGCGCACGGCCTCGGCAACGAGCGCAACACGGTCCTGTTCGTCGGCTTCCAGGCCGAGGGCACGCTCGGGCGCCGGCTGCGCGACGGCGCCGAAACCGTGAGCATCTTCGGCGAGCCGGTGCGGCGCCGCGCCGAGGTCGTGGCGCTCGACGGATTCAGCGCCCACGCCGACCAGCAGCGAGCTGGTCGACTGGGTGGCGTCGCTCGAGCCGAGACCGCGCAAGGTCTTCCTGGTTCACGGCGAACTGGACCCGGCAGCGACCCTCGCCGAGCGGCTGCGTCGAGCGTCTGCAGATCGAAGTGCACATTCCGGCCCTGGGAGAGCAATGGGACCTGTGGAACTGAGCACACCCCGCTACCAGGTGGGCCAGCGACTGCGGCACCCGCAGTTCGGCGAGGGCCTCGTGGTCGAAGTCCACACCGACCGCGGCCGCGAGGTGCTCGAGGTGGTGTTCGACGGCCAGCTGCGCCGGCTGTCGGCGCAGCGCGAGTGGGAGGTGGTCCAGCCGCGGACGCGCCGCCGCTGCAGCGGGCCGCGCCGCCGACATGCCGCGCACCTGGCATCCGCAGGGCGATCACCTGCTCGACTGGTGGCAGTCGGGAGAGGTGCGACCCGCGGCGCTCTTTCGAACTGCGCGCCGAGGCCGAACGCTGGTCCGGTTGGGCCGGTCACGGATCACCTGGTCTCGCTCGACTCGCTGCGCGGCGTCGAGCGCTTCCCGCACCAGATGCGCGCGTGCCTCAAGGTCATGCGCGACCTGAACGGGCGCGCGATCCTGGCCGACGAGGTCGGTCTCGGCAAGACCATCGAGGCCGGAATCGTGCTCAAGGAGTACCTGCTGCGCGGCGCGGTGCGCACCGATCCTGGTGCTGGTGCCGGCGTCGCTGTGCGAGCAGTGGCGCGCCGAGCTGTGGGAGAAGTTCGAGCTCGACTTCGTGGTCTCGCGCGGGCCGGCGGGCCAGTGGGGTCGCCATCCGCTCGTGATCTCGTCGCTCGAGACCGCGCGCCACGAGCGCCACCGCCGCCGGGTGCGCGGCGCCAACTACGATCTGGTGGTGGTCGACGAGGCGCATCGCCTGCGCAATCACCTGACGCTCGGGCTGGAAGTTCCTGAACGACCTGAATCCGCGCTACCTGCTGCTGCTGACCGCGACGCCGGTCCAGAACGACCTGCGCGAGCTGTACAACCTGGCGACCCTGGTCCGGCCGGGCACCGTCGGCACCTTCGCCCAGTTCCGGCGCGATTTCCTGGCCGGCCACGACCGGCGCACGCCGCGCAACACGCCGCGCCTGCGCGCGCTGCTCGAGACCGTGATGATCCGCACGCGCCGCAACGACACCAATCTCACGTTCCCGCCGCGCACGGTCGAGACGGTGTGGGTGCCGCAGACCCCGGCCGAACGCACGCTCTATCGCAACGTCAGCGACTTCGTGGTCGACGCGGTGCGCGGCGAATCCGGCGCACCGGGACGGCCGCACTACTTCACCCTGATGGTGCTGCAGAAGGAGATGGGCTCGTCGTGGGCGGCGGCGCGCTCCACGCTCGAGCGGCTCGGCCGCGACGGCCACGACGGCTTCGATCCCAAGCGGCTGCGCCAGTTCGCGCAGCGGGCCGGCGACGTCGGCAAGACGCCGAGCAAGGTGCGATCGCTGCTGCGCACGCTCGCAGCGGATAGGCGACGAGAAGGTGCATCGTCTTCACCCAGTTCCGCAACACGCAGGAGACGATCGTCGAGGCGCTCAAGCGAGACCGGCATCGAGCCGACCGTGTTCCACGGCGAGCTGGGCTGGCGCGAGAAGGAGGAGGCGCTCGAGCACTTCCGCACCGCGGCGCCGGTCCTGGTCAGCACCGAGGCCGGAGGGGAGGGGCGCAACCTCCAGTTCTGCCGCATCGTCATCAACTACGACCTGCCGTGGAACCCGATGCGGGTCGAGCAGCGCATCGGCCGCGTGCACCGGCTCGGCCAGGACGCATCCGGTGCGGGTGATCAACCTCGCCTCGCGCGGCACGATCGAGGCGTACGTGCTCGAGATCCTGGACCGCAAGATCAAGATGTTCGAACTGGTGGTCGGCGAGATGGAGGAGATCCTCGGCGCCTGGCAGCCCAACGGCTCGTTCGAGGACGAGATCTTCCGGCGCTGGACCGAGTCGGCCAACCTGCGGACGCGCAACCGGCGCTTCGCCGAGCTGGCGCCAGCACCTGATGGTGGCGCGCCGGCTCTACCAGGAGCAGAAGGACCTCCAGACCATGCTGTTCCCGACGCTCGAGCGGGAGGAGACATGAGCGTGCAGGCGCAGAGCGCCGGCCGAAGGGGGCCGTCCTGAGTCCCGCGCGAGTGCGAAAGCCGCGCGTGGTTCGTTCCTCGCGGGCGGCTGCGGCCCGCGATGCGGCGACGGCCGTGGTGCCGGCTCCCATGGCGGCCGCGCTGCCCGACGGCTGGCGCGAGTTCGTCGGCCGCTGGCTCGAAGACTCGAGCAGCGCGGTGCGCCCGGCGGCGCGCGGCGACTGGGAGGTCGACCTCTCCGAGTCGCTGCGCAAGCGCTGGCGGCGACAGCGCGTGCGCATGGTGTTCGACCCGCAGCGGGCCACGCTGCCGCGCGGGGCCTGGTTCACCGCACCCGCCAGCTCGGCCGGACGCAAGATCCTCGACGCTGGCGACCGCCGAGCCGGCGATCGCGCGACGCACCGCGCTCGCCCACGTACCCGGTGCTCCCGAGAACGGCTTCGCCGCGGTCTGCCGCATTCGCGGCTTGAGTTGGGGACCGCCGCGCCTCGGACCGGTGCGCTACGAGCGTCGCGTGTCGATCCACGCGGTGGTCGACCCGCTGGGGCGGCTGCCGGGACAGGAGCCGTGGGTGGTGTGCTTGGTCCGTCGGGCGGCTTCATGGAGTGGAGCCGCGGCTTCGACGTGCCCGACGTGCGCACGCGCGATGGGCTCTATCAGATTCCCGACGATCCCGACCCCGAAGAGCGCGCGCGCTGGATGGCGGGGGCGCGCGATCAGCTCGACCGCATCCTGGCCGAGCACGAGCACGAGTGGGAGCTGCGCGTGTCGATGCTGCGCGACGAGGAGCTGAGTCGGCTCGGCGCGTTCTTCTCGTCGCGGATCGAGGAAGAGGAAGAGCGTCAGCGCCGCCGCGCGGGAAACGGCGACGAGCTGGACGAGCAGGCCGACGCCACCTCGCTCAAGCTCGAGTGGGAGCGGCGCGCGGCCGAGGTTCGCCAGCGCTGGGCGCTGCGCACCGAGGTCCGGCTGTGGGGTGTGGTCGAGTGGTCGTGGCCGATCGCCACGCTCGAACAGGAGCTGCGCTCGGGGGCGGTACACGTCCGAGTGGCGGCCGACGTCGATGTGGCTCGCGGCCGTCCGAGTCTGCCGCCCTGCCCCGGGTGTGGGCGTGGGGCCGAACTGCTGGTTCGCGCCCGGGGTGGCGTCGGCTGCGAGCACTGCGCGGAGACTCGGTGATAGGGCAGGAGGTCGACGAGACCAGGGCTTGACGGCCCTCCGAACGCTGGCTTACTGTCCTGCGGCTCCGAACCCTCGCCTCAGCAGTGAAGCCGCGTCTCAAGTCAGACCCGTAACAGGAGACATATCTTGTCGTTGGAAGCACGCAAGACCGGCCAGCTCTCGGATCCGGGCGCCGACCTGATCGACCGCGCCGGTCGACTCTGGGACCAATACGGGCGAATCGTCATCGGCGTCGCGGCCGGAGCCGCCATCGTCGGCGTGTTGTTCATCTTCTGGAGCCGTTCGCGGGCCACCAACGAATCGGCGGCGGCGACGCGACTCGCCGAAGCGACCGCGTTGTTCTGGCAGGGCGAGTACGCACGCTCCCGCGACATGGCGCGCCAGGTCGCCGAAGAGTTTGGTTCGACCAAGAGTGGCGCGGACGCGCATCGACTGATGGGCGACAACGCCCACTGGACCGGCGACTACGCGAACGCGATCACCGAGTACCGGACCTACCTCCAGCGCGAGAAGAGCGGCATCCTTGCCGACGCTGCGCGCCGCAGCTTGGCCTACTCGCTGGAAAGCAGCGGACAGTACGCTGAAGCCGCCAAGCAGTATGAAGAGATCGTCGGCCGATTCGATCGCGAATCCTCGGCTGAATTCCTCGCCGCATCCGCCCGTTGTTACCTGGCGCTCGGCCAGCGCGACCAGGCCGTACAACGGTTGCGCCGACTCCTCGACGAATTCGCGGACACCAGCCAATCGACGCTGGCCCGCATCCGCCTCGCCGAGCTCGAAGCCGCCGGCTAGTCCCCGAGTCGTCGGACCGCGCGAGCCCGCCGAGCGTTTCTCGATGATGAGCGAGCTTGCCGAGCGTTTCTCGATGATCAGCGAGCCCGCCGAGCGTTTCTCGATGATGAGCGAGCTTGCCGAGCGTCTCCCAACATGAACGAGCCGCTTCGCCCAATCGACCTCGTCTTCCTCTGGCATCACCACCAGCCGGACTACCGCAGCGCGCGCGACGGGCGTGCGCTGCTGCCCTGGGTGCGCCTGCACGGCACCAAGGACTATCGCGACATGGCGACCCATCTCGAGCGCCACCCCGGTGTGCGGGCCGCCTTCAACTTCGTTCCGTCACTGGTCGACCAGATCGAACATGCCGTACACGGCGGCGCGGATGCGTTGTTCGAAATGATGTCGACCGCGCCGGAGCAGCTCGACGACGCCGGACGTCTCGAGCTGATTCGGCGCTGCACCATGGCGCCGCGGCATGCGCTCGAGACCTGGCCGGCTTATCGGAAGCTGTGTGACCGTGCCCGACGCGCTGCGAGCGCCGGCGGCCGCACCGAGCGCTTCGGCGACGCCGACCTCGAGGCCCTGCGCGTGCGGTTCCTGCTCGCGTGGCTCGACCCCGTGTTTCGCGGCGAGCCCGAAGCGGCGGCGGCGCTGGCCACCGGGGCCGAACTGGACGCCGGCCACCGAACCGCGCTGCTCGCACTGCACGCGCGGTTGCTCGCCGAAGTGCTCCCGGCCTATCGGAGCCTCGCGCGGGCCGGGCAGATCGAGCTGTCCTGCTCGCCCTACCATCACCCGATCCTGCCGCTGGTGATCGACGTCGCGAGCGCCCGACGCGCCCGACCCGACCTGCCGCTGCCGGCCGAACCGTTTGCGGCACCCGAGGACGCCGCCGAGCAGATTCGCCGGGCCCTCGCGCGTCACGAGCAGACCTTTGGTGAGCGACCCGCCGGAATGTGGCCGCCGGAAGGATCGGTGAGCCCCGAAGCCGCCGAGCTGGCGGCGCGGGCCGGGATGCGCTGGATCGCAAGCGACGAGCGGGTGCTGTGGCGCTCGCTCGGGCAGGGCGGGCCGCGCGGCGAACTCTACCAGCCGTGGAGCATTGCGACTGCCGCCGGACCGCTCGCGATCTTCTTTCGCGACCTCGAGCTTTCGGATCGGATCGGATTCGTCTATCAGCACTGGCGGGCCGAGGACGCGGTCGCCGACTTCATCGCCCGCGTGCGCCGCATTGCGCGCGAGCACGCGGGGCCGGGCGTGCCGGTCGCCTCGGTGATCCTGGACGGCGAGAACTGCTGGGAGCACTACGTCGACGACGGCGCACCGTTCCTCGACGCGCTCTACACCGCACTCGAAGCCGCCGGCGACATTCGCACACGCACGCCGAGCGAAGTGCTGGTCGACCATCCGCAGCCACCGGTGCTGGCCAAGCTGCACAGTGGCTCGTGGATCGACGCCGACTTCCACATCTGGGTCGGACATACCGAGAAGAATCGCGCTTGGGACCTGCTCGCGCGCACGCGCCGTGCATTGGTCGGGGCCGGCGATCGAGCTCCGGCTGCGGCCTGGGATCTCCTGTACGCCGCCGAAGGCTCGGATCTCTTCTGGTGGCTGGGCGTCGATCATCACACCGAAGACAAACACCTGTTCGACCGGTTGTTTCGCGAGCGACTGCAGATGATCTACGAGCGGATCGGCCAGGAGCCGCCCGGCTGGCTGATGGTGCCGGTGATCACGCGCGGCGTGCGCGGGCGACAAACCCAGCCGGTGGCGTTGATTCGGCCGGTGGTCGATGGCCGTCGGACCACGTTCTACGAGTGGCATGGCGCCGGCCGTTACCCGCTGACCGACCGGGGCTCCAGCATGCACCGCGGAACCGGGGTGACCGGCGACCTGTTCGTCGGCTTCGACCTCGAACGACTCTACGTTCGGCTCGACCTGAACGGCGGGCCGCCGGGCGAGGAGTTCGACCTGGCGGTGGACGTGCTGACCCCGCGCCCGGCGCGAGCCGTGGTGCGCGGACTCGCGGCGGGGGAGCGGCGCGTGGAAAGCGGGGAAGGGGCGCCGGTGGTCGGAGCTGCCTGCCGGGTGGCCGAGATCGTCGAGCTGGCGATTCCGTTCGGTTCGCTCGGGCTCGCGCCGGAGGAAGAGGTCGAGATGTTGCTCAGGCTCTCGACCGGCGGGCAGACGGGAGAAACGCTGCCCGGCGACGAGATGATCTGCTTCCGGGTGCCCGACGCGATGTTCGAAGCCGAGATGTGGTCGGTGTAGGCGGCTACTGAACCTGTCGCGTCGCCACGCTGTACAAAGTCACCGTTTCGCCACTGGCGGGATAGGTCGCCTGGATCGTTCCCATGAGGGTTCCGTTCTCCAGTCGATAGACCGCATGGGTCGTGACTTCCTGTCCGGGGCGCAGGACGCTCTGGAATGGTGCCGACTCGACGACCACGCTGTCGCCTTCAGCAGCCACGCTTCGTATGGGAGCTTCCGACCACACCGTGGGGGTCTGGGCGTTTGCCACCTTCATCGTCCAACCCGTCGCACCATCGGTAGCGGTCAGCACTACGAGGGTGAGCACGGTATCGCTGCCAGCGGCCGTCACGGTCCCATCCCACGTCCCGGCAATGTCGGCGAGCGAAATGGTCGCCATTCCGCCCTCTCCGCCAACGGGAGTGGACTGCGAAGCGGGTGGCTCCGACTTGGCACAGCCAAACAGCAGGACAGCGCATAGGATCAGCATGCGGCGCATGGGTGTCTCCTTGATGAGATGAGTTCCGGTGATTTGAAGCGGCGTCGAGCCCGGTGGGCGAAGGCAACGCCGACCGTCAATGCTCCGCGTGACGAATGTGGGCCTCGCGCTTCCTGGCCCAGCGGTCCAGCCATCGCACCACGCCCAGCGGAGGTCGAACCGCGAAGTCTTTCGCGGTTGCCACGCGTCCCTCGAGCAGGAGTTCCCTGGGTTGGTGGTAGGTCCGGAAAACCCAGTCCGCGATCGGAAGGCCGAAGAATCCAGAGATCGCCTCATTGCACGAGATATTGGCGTGATGCATGTGGTGAAAGCCATACAGCTTGCGCCACACGAATCCGACTCGCGGATGCTCGGTCGCAACCTTCCACCATTCGTAGGGCCGGTGCTCGATGGTGTGCAGGATCTCGTACAGGGCCATGGACCAGGTGATCGCCGTGTACCCGCCGAGGAGGATGGGCATGCCGGGCAGAAGCAGCTGGACTCCGATCAGCAAGGGACTGAAGAGGAGCCAGAAGCACGCGGTCGAGTAGACAGGAAATGCGGCGTCGACGTGCTGCTCGTCTTCCGTGATCGGGTAGCGATTGAGCACGCACCGATCCGAACCCGCCACCACCGGCTGCAGGCGGATCGGCGTCAGACCGTGGTGACTCCGGTGTCCTCTCGCGAACCGTGTGAGCAACGGGACCGTGATGGAATGGAGGACATAGCGATGAAAGGCCCACTCGAAGAAGCAGAGGAACAGGTGCATGCCAAGGAAGGCGAGCAGGAACGCGCCCCAGCCGGCTGCGAGCTGCCGGTCCCATACCGTGGGCAGTAGGAACCTGAAGGCAATAAGCAATAGCGCGTATTGCCCAAGTGACTGAATGCTGAACCAAGTGATCGAAAACGGCTTCTGTACGCGAGTCATCGTTATTGAGCTGTTCCCCTCATAGGCGACTCCAAGTGATTCCGCGGAATGTGCCACAAGAAATCCGCCGGCGACGGCACTGGCGGAATCTTGAACCCGAACTCAAATCCATTGGCAAGGAACACCAGCGGACTGCGACGGAAGCCCGCTCAGTTTACGGGCAGCGAGCAGGTCTTGCAAATGCTGGGCCAGGCCTGGCGGAGGGTCGGGGGCGCGAGTGAGCTGCCCGTCGTTCAGGCGATCCAGACCGTCTTGAGGTTCACGAACTCGCGGATGCCCGCCTGCCCCAGCTCGCGCCCATGGCCCGAGTGCTTGATACCGCCGAACGGCAGGCGAGGGTCCGAACGCACGATGCCGTTGACGAACACCGAACCAACCTCGAGGCGCTCCGCCAAACGACCGGCGCGATCGAGGTCGCCGGTCCACAGGCTGGCGCCCAGGCCGTAGCGTGATCCGTTGGCCAGGGCGATGGCGTGGTCGGCGTCGCGCGCACGGGTCACCGCCGCGACCGGACCGAAGGTCTCTTCGTCGAACGCCGCCATGCCCGGCTCGACGCTGGTGATCACGGTGGGGGCGTAGAAGAACCCCCGTCGGTCGAGGGCATGGCCCCCGGTGGCGAGGTGCGCGCCCGCGGCCAGAGTGCGGTGGACCTGGTCGTGCAGGTCGTCGCGCAGGTCGGCGCGGGCGAGAGGTCCGAGCTGGGTGCCTGGCTCGCGCGGATCGCCCACTCGGGTGTCCTTCATGTGTTGCGTGAAGGCGGCCTCGAACCGGTCCGCGATGCCGGATTCGACGATGAACCGCTTGGCGGCGATGCAGCTCTGCCCGTTGTTGATCAACCGCGCCTCGGCGGCGTGCCGGGCGGCCGCGTCGAGGTCGGCGTCTGCGAGCACGATGAACGGGTCCGAGCCGCCCAGCTCGAGCACGCACTTCTTGAGCGCCTGTCCGGCCCTCGCGGCAACCGACTTCCCGGCGGCTTCACTGCCGGTGATCGTCACAGCGGCAATTCGCAGATCCGCGATCAGCGCCTGGGCGCGGCCGGCGTCGATCAGCAGCGTTGCGAAGATGCCCGGCGGCGCGCCGGCGCCGGTGAACAAGGCCTCGATCGCCAGCGCACAGCCCGAGACGTTCGAGGCATGCTTGAGGACGACCACGTTCCCGGCCATGAGCGCGGGTGCCGCGGCGCGAAACACCTGCCAAAGCGGGAAATTCCACGGCATGATCGCGAGGATCACGCCCAGCGGGTCGCAGCGGACCAGGCTCCGTGAGGCTTCGGTCTGGACGGGCTCGGGTGCGAGGTAACGGGCCCCGTGCTCTGCGTAGTGCTCGCACGTGGTCGCGCACTTGTCGACCTCCGAAAATGCCTGGGCGATGGGCTTGCCCATTTCCGCAGTCATCAGGTCGGCGAGGCTCTGGCGCTCGGAGCGCAGCCTGGCCGCGATCGCGGATAAGACGGTCGAGCGATCGGAGACCGGCGTGTCGCGCCAGAGCGGGAAGGCTTTGGCCGTTAGGTCCACGCGCCGGCCGATCTCCGCTTCTCCGTGCGGAGGGTATTCGCGAAGGATCTGGCCCGTGGTTGGATCTATGGAGCGCACGGGAGCAAGAGTAGTTCGATCGGGGTGGGCGCCTCTAGGCGAACTCCGCAGCCCGCCAGTGGAGAGGGCCCCGGGGAGGGCGCACCGACCTACAAAAGGTCTGTTCGGGCCTGGACCCCGAGACGTAGGAATGGTAGGCGGCTCCGGGAAGGCCCCGGGTTGTCCGCCGCACGGCGACGGCCGTCCACCTGGTCCAGGAGCTTATTATGGTCGCCCGAACGATCGCAATCCTCGCCCTGGCGGTTCTGCTGATACCGAAGCCGGCAAGGGCCCAGGCCCCGAGCTGGATCGAGGGACCCTGGATTTCCGGTCCGCTGACCAACGCGCCAGACGGCGCCAATTCCGTCGTCGAGGCCTTCGAGTACTGGGATCCGGACGGCGTCGGACCCCAGTCACCGCGCCTGGTGGTCGGGGGGTACCTCACCAGTATCGAGGGTGTTCTCGTCAACCACATCGCCGCGCGCAATCCCGCTTCGGGTCGCTGGGAACCATTGGGCGCCGGGGTCGATGGCGATGCGAGTCACGTGGAATGCCTGACGGTCTTCAACGGCGAACTGATCGCCGGCGGCGACTTCCTCAATGCCGGCGGCCAGCCTGCAAACTACATCGCTCGCTGGGATGGTTCGTCCTGGCAGCCGTTAGGCAGCGGACTTACGGGTCGTGCGCTGTGTCTTGCAGTCTACAACGGCGAGCTGATCGCGGGTGGGGTCTTTTCCGGCGCCGGCGGTCAACCGGCGAGCAACATCGCGCGGTGGGACGGCACATCGTGGAGCCCGCTCGGTTCCGGAACCAACGGCTCCGTTTGGAGCATTGCCCTTTACAACGGCGAGCTGGTCGCGGGGGGGCAGTTCACCTCGGCGGGTGGTTCTCCGGCGCAATTCGTCGCGGCCTGGAATGGTTCGGCGTGGCACCCCCTGGTTGGCGGCACCGGACCCTCGGGGGCGCAGGTATTCCGGCTCGCGATTCACAATGGTGAACTCGTCGCAGGCCCCTTCACTTTCGAGGGCAACACATCGGTGTCGCTGGTGCGCTGGAACGGCACCACCTGGCTGCCGATGGGCACCATCTTCACCGGCGGCCAGACGTCGATCGACGCTTTCGCTCACTACAATGGCGACTTCATCGCGGCCGTGAACGCGTATTCGGACGTAATGGGATACAACTGCTTCCTGGCGCGGTGGAACGGCTCGTCGTGGGACGCCCTGGCCGGAGCCGACGACTGGATCCGGTGCCTCGCGCCCCTGGACGACGACCTGATCGCTGGCGGGTGGTTCAGACACTTCTGTGGCACTCCGGTCGGTCACATGGCGCGTTGGAACGGGTCTCAATGTGGCCCACTCGGCGGTGGCACGGTGACCGGCGTGTTTGCGTTGACCAACTATCGCGGACGCGAAGTGGGGGGTGGGCTATTCCAGCAGTCGTTGACCGGGCAGACGGCGAACAACATCGCCGCATTCGACGGGGTCGAGCTTTCGACCTTCGGCCTCGGCATGGACAACTCGATCTTTGCGTTGGAGACCTTCAAGTACAACGGTTTCAGTGGAGACTACGAACTGATCGCCGGCGGTTCCTTCACGCAGGCGGGAGGAACCACGGCCAACTTCATCGCGCGTTGGGATGAAGATCCGACCGACGTGTTCCCGCCCCCGGCGTGGCAGCCGATGGGTGCCGGCTTCAACAATGGGGTCACCGCGATCAAGCGCCACAACGGGCAAACCTACGCCGCCGGCACGTTCACGTTCTCTTCCATGGGTGTCAATCGAATCGCGCGCTGGAACGAAGCCACCGACGTTTGGGAACCGCTCGGCGCGGGCATGAATGGTGCGGTGTTCGCGCTCGAATCCTACGGTGGCTATCTCTACGCCGGAGGCCAATTCACCACGGCCGGCGGGGTGTCGACCGGCGGGCTCGCGCGCTGGGACGGTGTCTCGTGGAGCCAGGTCGGCGGCTTCTTCCTGGGTAACGTCTACGCGCTCGAGGTCCACGAGGGCCAGCTGGTGATCGGGGGGCAATACCCGGGAATCAATGCCTCTCCGAATCTCGCCCGATACGACGGCTTCAACTACTCGACCTTCTCGACCGGCGGCACGGATGCGCCGGTGCGAGGGCTCGCGTCAGTCGGCAATCGGCTGTACATCGGTGGCGACTTTTTCTCTGTGGGTGGGGTGAACGTGGCCCACGTGGCCTACTGGGATGGTGTGGCGTGGTACGCGGCGGGAGGCGGGCCCTCCGGAAACGTCAAAGCCCTGCATCCGTACCAGAACGAAGTACACGCCGGAGGCATTTTCCCGAGCGCCGCTGGGGTGATCTCACCGGGTTGGGCACGATACCCGCCGACGGGACTGCCGTGGATCGCCTACAACCCTGTGGGGCAAAGCGCGTCTTCGGGCGGCGACGTGGCCTTCACGTCTCGGCCGGCGAGCGGCTACGAAGGGCTGACGCTTCAATGGCACCACTATGGAATCCCGCTGGCCGACGGTCCGTCAGCAATGGGCTCGATCCTTGGGGCCAACGAGCCGACGCTGCACATTGCGAACGTCTCGGTCCCCGATGCCGGTCCCTACACGCTGGTGGTCAGCAACGCGACCGGCGCGGACACGAGTGCAGCCGCTACGCTCACCGTGGACGGCATCTTGGGCGTGGAAGCACCAGTTCCTGCGCAGACGACACGGATCGAAAGCCTCGGACCGAACCCAACCAACGGTTCCGCCAGCCTCGAGTTTCGTCTGGCTCGGGGGGCGAGCGTCCAGGCGAGGGTCCATGATGTTGCCGGGCGCGTGGTGCGCCGATTCGCCGAAGGCCATTGGGAAGCAGGGCAGCATCGTGTGGTCTGGGACGGACGCCGAGACGGCGGTGCACCGGTCGCCTCCGGAATCTACTTCGTCACACTCGAGGTCGACGGCTGGCGAATCGGGGCGCGCAGGCTGGTTGTGATGCACTGACGCCGGTCCGACCATTACCGGACACTTTCAGCAGGGCGTCCAGGAAATCGGCCAGCCGTCGTCACGGGTGCTGCGCTTCGCATAAGAAGCATTATGTCGACCTAGAACGGGGTCGGGCCTGGGGTCCAGGTCAGAATCAGGGTCGAGTACGTATGGGGCTCGGGCTGCTCCGGGAACTCCCTCCCGCGACGCTGAACCCGCCACTCGAGCCGAGTGTGCTGGTAGCGGACGCCGAGCCCGCCCTGGATCTCGGGCACGAATACGATCCAGTCCACGCCCTGGCTGGGTTTGAAGAACGTGCCCTCGAGGAATCCGTCGCGCAGCACCGTGTCGAGCCGGAGCGCCCCGGTGCCGTACCAAGACCAGCCTGCCGCCGTCCGGTCGCCGCCCCAGACCGGCGGCGGGTCCAAGCCGGCGACCACGTCGACGCCCACGCGGAAGTCGGTGTTCATGGTTCCCAGTCGGGCTCGCCAGCGCGGGCCGATGTCGAGTCGCATTCGATCGAGCGATTGGGGATTCCAGCGTCCGACTTCTTCGTAGTCGGCACGAAATACCGGCTCGGCCGGCAGTTGATCGACCCAGGTGCGCGGCTCGAAGCCGAACGTCTTGTGGAACCAGGTGTAGACGTCCTCGGCCAGCGACGGCGGTCCAGTGACCCCGATCCTCAGCCGGCCTTCGCGCAATCGATCGTCCGTCTCCCGCCTGAGGCCGAGCCCGAACTCGAGCAATCCGGCGAACGGCCGGTCGCCGGTGGCGGTCCACGGGACGTAGATCTCCTGGCGCAGGCTGGCGACGGTGCGCGCCGGCGAGTCCCTTTCGCTGCCCTCGAGTCGTTTCGGGGCCAGTCGGCGCAGCCACGCCGGCGAGCCTTCGAACACGAGCGACAGTTCGACGCCGTTCGTGTAACCGACGTCGTCGCGTTCGTCGGGCGGCACCCAGAAATTGAGGTAGTCGTTGTCCACCCAGATCTGAGCTCCGCTCGGCCCGGCGTGCACCGGAGTCGCGAGGAAGATCAGTGCGGCCGCGAAAGGCGCCCGCGCCCGCACTAGGGCTCGAGCACCCGGATGCGAACCACGTCGCGCACCCAACGGCCGAAGCGGCTGTCGCTCGGCACCACCAGGCGCAGCGGCCCTTCGGGATCCGGCTTCCCGTCCCGTAAGTCTGCGACCAGGACCGCACGATTCGAGAAACTGGTGTCGGCTTCGGCCATCGCGAACGCGGCGCGGTAGCCGTCGGCGCTTTCGACCATCACCACGCGCGCGATGCGCGGGCCGCGCACGTCCTTGCCCTGGGGCACTTCCGCGCGCTTGAGCAGCTCGTACAAGTCCACGCCTCGAAACTCGGATTTGCGCGTGTCGTGGCCTTCGGCGTTCAGGGCTCGGTGCGGCAGGCGGCGAAACTCGGCCATGGTCAGCGCGACCGGCCGGCCCACCGACCCGATCACCCGAAGCACGGTGTCCCCGTCCGCAGGCACGCGTGCCGGCCGCGCCGCATCGTGGCCGTGCGACGCCGTCGAGTCGTGGGTCGCGCCGTGCGCCGTCGCCGCAGTCGTCGAGGCCAGAACCACCACGGTCCACAACCTGGTCGCTGCGATTCTCATGAGTTCCCCACCACCAGGTTCAGCAGCTTGTCCGGTACATAGATCACCTTGCGCAGCTGGGCGCCATTGACGTAGCGGCGAATCCGTTCGTCGGCGAGCGCCGCGGTGCGCGCGGCTTCCTGATCGGCGCCGCGCGGCAGATCCAGCGTCGCCCGCAGCTTGCCGTTGACCTGGACGGCGACCGTGATGGTGTCCTCGACCATCAGGGCCGGGTCGTACGACGGCCACGGCTCGTAGGCCAGGCTCTGTGCATGACCGAGCCGATGCCACAGCTCCTCTCCCAGATGCGGCGCGAACGGCGACAGCACCAGCACGAACGGCTCGAGAATCGCCCGCGGCCGCGTGTCGAGCTTCATGATCTCGTTGACGAACACCATCATCTGGGCGATCGCGGTGTTGAACTTGAGCGCTTCGAGATCGTCGCCGACCTTCTTGATCGTCTGGTGCAGCACGCGGCGAGCCGCCTCGGTTGCTGCGTCGCCGGTGACGATCAGCCCACCGTCTTCGGCGACGTAGAGCCGCCACACCCGATCGAGAAAACGGGTGATGCCCTCGACGCTCTTCACGCTCCACGGCTTCGACGCTTCGAGCGGGCCCATGAACATTTCGTAGAGCCGGACCGCGTCGGCGCCGAACTGATCCACCATGTCGTCCGGGCTGACCACGTTGCCCAGCGACTTGGACATCTTGCGATTGTCCTCGCCCAGGATGGTGCCCTGGTGGATCAGCTTCATGAACGGCTCGGGCGTGCTCACCAGACCGATGTCGAACAACACCTTGTGCCAGAATCGCGCGTAGAGCAGATGGAGCACGGCGTGCTCGGCGCCGCCGACGTAGAGGTCGACCGGCATCCAGTAGCGCTCCTTCTTGGGGTCGACCAACGCGTTCGGGTTCTTGGGGTCGAGGAACCTGAGGTAGTACCAGCACGAACCGGCCCACTGCGGCATGGTGTTGGTCTCGCGGCGCGCCGGCTTGCCGGTGGGGTCGGTGGTGCTCACCCACTCGGTGATCTTTGCGAGCGGGCTCTCCCCCGTCCCGGCGGGTTTGAAGTCGGCGGCCTCCGGCAGCAGCAACGGCAGCGCCTGCTCGGGCAGCGCGCGCGGCTGCCCATCCACCCAGACGATCGGGATCGGCTCGCCCCAATAGCGCTGGCGCGAGAACAGCCAGTCGCGCAGCTTGTAGTTGATCGCTTTGCGCCCCTTCCCCGTTTTCTCGAGCCAGGCCGTGATGGCCGGGATCGCGTCCTTGGGCGCCATGCCGTCGATCGAGAAGCTGCCGTCGGGGGCCGTCGAGTTGATGCACGCGCCGTTCACGTTGTCGACGAAGGCCGAGGCCTGAACATCGCCGCCGGCAACGACTTCCCTTATGGGTAGCCGGTAGGTCCTGGCGAACTCCCAGTCCCTTTCGTCGTGCCCGGGGACGGCCATGATGGCGCCCGTGCCGTAGCCCATCAGCACGTAGTCGGCGATCCAAACGGGCAGCCGCTCACCGTTCACCGGGTTGACCGCATGTCCCCCAGTGAAGACTCCGGTCTTCTCCTTCTGCTCCTGGCGCTGGAGGTCGCTCTTGCGCGCGGTCGCGGCGACGTAGGCTTCGACCTCCGCGCGATGATCGGGCGCGGTGACCACCTTCACCAACGGGTGCTCGGGCGCCAGCACCATGTAGGTCGCGCCGAACAGCGTGTCGGGTCGGGTGGTGAAGATGCGTAGCTGGCCGGACCCTTCGAGCGCGAAGTCGACTTCGGCGCCCACCGAGCGTCCGATCCAGTTCCGCTGCATGTCGAGCGTGCTGGGCGGCCAGTCGACCAGTGCCAGGTCGTCGAGCAGGCGATCGGCGTACGCGGTGATCTTGAGGACCCACTGCCGCATCGGCCGGCGGACGACCTCGAAGCCGCCGACCTCGCTCCGTCCGTCGACCACTTCCTCGTTGGCCAGCACGGTGCCGAGCTCCGGACACCAGTTGACCGGCACTTCGGCGACGTAGGCCAGGCCGCGCTCGAACAGCTTCACGAAGATCCACTGGGTCCACCGGTAGTATTCCGGGTCAGTGGTGTCGACTTCTCGGTCCCAGTCGTGCGAGAGGCCGACGCGCTTCATCTGCCGCCGGAAGGTCGCGATGTTGTCGCGGGTGGTGATCGCCGGGTGGATGCCGGTGCGCCGCGCGTACTCCTCGGCCGGCAGGCCGAAGGCGTCCCAGCCGGTGCAGTGGAGCACATTGAAGCCGCGCATGCGCTTGTAGCGGCTGAGCATGTCGGTCGCGACATAGCCCTCGAGGTGCCCGACGTGGAGGCCCGAGCCCGAGGGGTAGGGAAAGAAGTCGATGCAGTAGAACTTGGGACGAGGTGAGAAGTCCTCGGCCCGAAACGTCTTGTTCTCCTCCCAGTGGCGTTGCCACCGGGGCTCGACTTCGACAAACGGGTAGCGGTTCATCTTGGGGGCGCTCGATTCCTCGCGCATGGAGTCTGGGATGGTGCGGATACGGGACTAGGAGCGGGCCAGCATAGTTCAGCGGGCGCCGCACAGCGACCGCGTGGTCTGTTCCAGCAGCGCAACGATGTCGGCGCGCCCGCCCTTCCAGGCCGCTTCGGCGCGGTAGACGGCATCGAGCGATCGGTCGAGACCGGCGGGTGACACGCGCCGCTTCAGCGACTCGCTGGGGGCGCGATAGCGCGCCCAGCCCCCGAGTGCGCCACCCACCAGGTTCGAGAGCGCGAACAGGACAGTGCCCTCGCTGACTCCGGCGGCCAGCAGTCGGCCCAGCCGGCGGGCCGCGACACCGGGGTCCCCCAGGGCCACGGCACTCAGGTATTCGGGCAGGTCGGCGCCCACCACCGGGCGCAGCAGCTCCCCCACCTCGGGCGCATCCAGGCTCCCCTGGCTTCCGGCCCAGGCGCACAGTTTGTCGAGCTCATTGAAGAATGCCAGCGGATCGCCTTCGCAGGCGTCGACCAGGGCATCGATAGCCGGCTGGGTTGCCACGATCGCCTCGCGCGCGAAACGGTGGCGCGCCCAGGCGGAAAGTTCGGTGCGCGAGAGCGGTGCTGCGAGCAGTCGCTCGGCGCAGGCCGTGCGCACGGATTCGAGGGACTTGCGCGGCGTTTCCGCAGCCGACTCGATCAGGACGATGACCGATTCGCCGCTGCCCCGGGCGATGCCGGCCGCCAGGGCCTCGACCCGCTTCTCGCTTCGCCCCAGGTCCTCGACATCGAGCACCAGCACCAGCTCGCTCGCGCTGAACAGCGAGGCGCTCTGGAACGCCGCCAGGATCTGGTCCACGCCGGATTCGGCTCCGCGGAACACGCGCGGCGGCGGCGCCCCCGGGTGGCGAACGGCCCACGCGGCCTTGAGCTCGACCAGCAGGGCGCCCTTGACCGCCTCGCTCGGACCCTCGAAGTAGGTCGAAGGCGCGAAGCTGCCGGTGTCCCAGCGCTCGAGCAATGCGCCGACGCCGCGTGGCGCGCGCGGTCCGGCCGCCGCCGGGCGGCCTGGCCGTACGACGTCGCTACCAGCCCTGGACGGAGCGGCTGATGATTTCGTCGGCGATTTTCGCGATCGCGGCTTTGCGTCCATCGAGTTCGGTTTGCGCCGTTTGTCCGGGGACGGTTTCCACGTAGTAGTTGGCGGTGCGTACGAGGTCTTCCTCGCTCCAGATCTCGCGATTCTTGACCACGTCCTTGTACACCACCGAGACCACGATGGTCACGCGGTATTCGTTGGAGCGGGTGTCGGCGCCGATGCCGAATACCGAGTTGCGGTAGGCCTCGACCGTGCCGCGCAGCACCGAGTTGGCGACCCGCTCGTCGACGATCCGCAGGTGGTTGTCGGCGACGAAACGCTGGATCACGGCCTCGGTGATCTCGCGTTCGAGCAGGTACTCGCTGGTCTCGTTCTCGAACTCGGGAATTGCGATGGTCTTGACGTGGGACGGCAGCAGGGCCGGGCTGGTGCTGTAGGCACAGGCCCCCAAAACGACGACTGCTCCCAGGGGGAGCAGTCGCGCCAACGGATGCCAGGATTTCACGATCGTGTCATTCGTTCACGGCTCGGGCCGTCGGGGGCTCGCCTTCGGCGTGGATGCCGAACAACTTCATCCGGTAGCGGAGCTTGTCTCGCTTGAGCTGGAGCATCTCCGCGGTGCGACTCTGGTTCCACTTGGTAGCATACGAGGCCCGCATGATCAAGGCGCGCTCGACCTCCTCGACCAGCGCCTCGAACGGGATCCCGGCGGGCGGCAGCGGGCCGAGCACGTAGCCGTCGACCTTTTGCCCCAGCGTGGATTCCGCCGAGGGGCGGGAACGCGACGCCAGCTTCAGGTGATTCGCCTCGAGGCTGGCGCCGTTCTCCAGCAACACGGTGCGCTCGAACAGGTTCTTCAACTCGCGAATGTTCCCCGGCCACGGATACTCGAGCAATAGTCGCTCGGCGGCCGGCGAAATGTCCCTGAAGTTCTTCTTGAACTGGCGCGTGAACCGGTCCATGAACATGCGTGACAGCGGGATGATGTCCTCGCGCCGGTCGCGCAGGGCCGGGACGTGGATCGGCACCACCTTCAGCCGGTAGTACAGGTCCTCGCGGAAGTGGCCCTCTTCGACCCGGCGCTCGAGGTCCTGGTTGGTGGCCGAGATGATCCGCAGGTTGACCGAGATGTCCTTGGTGCCGCCGACCCGGCGGAAGGTGCGCCGCTCGAGTACGCGCAGGATCTTGACCTGCAGCATGGGCGCCATCTCCCCGATTTCGTCGAGGAACAGGGTGCCGCCGCTCGCCAGCTCCATCAGGCCCAGCTTCTGGGCACGCGCGTCGGTGAACGCGCCCTTTTCGTGGCCGAACAGCTCGCTTTCCAGCAGCTCGCTCGGAATCGCCGCGCAGTTGATCTCGATGAACGGGCGGTCGTGTCGGGCGCTCATGCGATGGATCAGGTTCGCGAAGTACTCCTTGCCGGTGCCGCTCTCGCCCTCGATCAGGACGCTGGTCGTGTCGCCGCGCGCGACCTGCTCGGCGATCGAGTAGGTGTCCTGCATCGCCGGGGCCGACGAGTGCAGATAGTCCTCGTCCGAGAACACCTGGTGCCGCAGCCGGCGCAGCTCGAACCACAGCTTCTGCGAGTCGAGGGCGCGCGCCACCAGCGCCAGCAACTCGTCGTTCTGGAACGGCTTCTTGACGAACCAGAACGCCCCCGCGCTCATCGCTTCGACCGCGGTGTCCAGCTCGCCGAACGCGGTCATCAGGATGATCGGGATCTCGGACTGCAGGCTCTTCAGCTCGCGCAGCAGCTCGAGGCCGTTGCCGTCGGGCAGCTTGAAATCGAAGATGGCGACATCCGGCAGCTCCTGCTCGATCAGCGCGCGAGCTTCGCGCACGGAGCCGGCCGAGCGCACCGTATATCCGTCCTCTTCGAGCGCCTTGGCCACGAAGTGTCGGATCGAGTCCTGGTCGTCCAGCACCAGGATGTTGGCCTTGCTCATGGAGTTCCTCCGTGGGGTTCGACCGGCAGTTCCAACGTGAATTGACTACCGCGTCCGGGTTCGCTCGCGACGACCAGCTGGCCGCCATGGCGTTTGATGATGTCGTGGGTGACGTACAGGCCGAGCCCGGTTCCCGACCGTTTGGTGGTGACGAAGGGCTCGAACAGGGCGGGCAGGTCTTCGGCGCGAATGCCGGCGCCCTGGTCCTCGATGGTCGCGATCACCGCCGTGGTGGTGGGCGGCGCCACCTGGCGCCGGCCGCGGGAGCGCATCGGACCCCCGGTGGCGGTGCGCTCCCCCATCCTCGGTGCGATCGCCACGGTGACCTTGGTGCCGGCCGCCGAGGCTTCAGCGGCGTTCTTGAGCAGGTTGATGAACGCCTGCTCCAACTGGTCGGCGTCGTGGGCGACCGGCGGCGTGCCGGGGTCGGTCCGAATCTCGAGCGTGACGCCGCCGCGCTCGTAGAGTGCGGCGACGCAGCGGGCGGCGCGCGCCACCGTCTGCTCGATCGGGGCCACCTGGAGCTGAAGGCCGCGCGGATGCGTGGCGTCGAACAGGTCCTGGACGATCCGGTCCAGACGCTGGATCTCGTGGTGAATGAACCGGACGCTCTCCTGCCGCGGATCGTTGTCGGGAACCCCGGCCGCCAGGTATTGGACGCCGGTGCCGATGCCGGTCAGTGGGTTGCGAATCTCGTGAGCCACGCTCGAGGTGAACCGGCCGAGGGTCGCGAGCCGGTCGAGCTGGCGCGCCCGCTCTTCGGCCTGCCGGATCGGAGTCAGGTCGGCGAAGGTCACGATCGCGCCATACACGACACGGCGCTCGTCGCGGAGCAGCGAGGTCGAAAGCCGGATCGGAACCATGGAGCCGTCGCGCGCCGGCAGCACGGTTTCGAGCCCCTGTACCTCCTGCCCGCGCTCCAGGGTGGCGCGCAGCGCCGACTCGCCGTCGGTGCCGAACAACATTCCGAAAGGCTGGCCGTGCGCCTCGGCCTGGGGCACGCCGAGCGTCGATTCGGCCGCGCGGTTCACACTCAGGATCTCGCCCCGCATGTTCACCGCGACCAGGGCGCTGGCCATGCTGTCGAGGACGTGATTGCGGAATCTCTCGCTGCGGCGCAGATCCTGGATCAGGTGCGCGTTTTCGACCATCGGCGCCACCGACTGGGCGATCGACTCCAGCATCTGGACGTCCCCGGGGCCGATCGGCGGCTGGTCGTGGCGCCGCGCCATACCGATCACCCCGAGCAGCGGGAAGACGTCGCAACGCAGGCAGTGGAGCTGCCGCTCCTCGCGTTCCGCGCTCCAGGTCGAGGCGACGCCCGACGGCGGCGGCGCCAGCAGCTCGGGATCGCCCAGGATGCAACGTGCGCCGCACAGCTCGTGGGCGTCGGAAGGCGGCAGGATGCCGTGGCTGCGAAACAGTGGTACGCACAGCGTCGAGCCCAGCCCTTCGAGCACGTCACCGAGCGAGTGCCCGTCCGGGAGCACGACCGGCGCGTGGCGTCGCGGACGATGGTGGACCACGGTGCGGTTGAACCACAGCGACCGGGTGATGGTGCCACCGTCGCCCGTCAGGGGCAGGTCGAGGCGCACGCTGCACTCGCGCTGATCCGAGAAGTGCGTCCAGGTACCCTGCAGCCGGCCGGTGTCGCGCTGGACCAGCAGCAGGAAGCACTCCGGGAATCCGTGCACCTGGCACAAATAGCGGGTGACCAGACTCGTGGTCTCGAACGCGTCGAGCGTACCGAGCAGACGGCTCGCGACCTCGCGCAGCGACACCAGCTGGACGTTGGTCTCGATCAGACGGCGGTGACTGCGCTCGAGCTCTTCGACCAGCTCGTCGATCAGGTGCAGCAGCGATCCGGCTTCGTCGGACGACGCGGTCGGCGAGGTCTCGGCTTCCGACGCCAGGCCGCGCACTTCCTCGGCTCGACGCAGCAGCTGGTCGAGCGACGCCCTCTGGGTGGCACTCCACTGCATGGAACGATCCGTCCGCTCCGGCGCCGGGGCTGGCGCCAGGAACGTGACCGAGCGGTTGCGAACCGGTGCGCGGCTTCAGGGCGGGGAAGGTCGCGCGCCGGGGGGTTCGAAGTCAGCTCTGTTCGGTGAACTCCTTGATGGCGTGGGCCACGTAACGAATGCGCTCCTCGCCCAGCTCGGGATAGATGGGCAGGGCAAGGGTTTCGTCGGCCGCGGCCTCGGACTGCGGCATGTCGCCACGCCGGTGGCCGAGGGCGGCAAAGCACTCCTGAAGATGGAGCGGCACCGGGTAGTAGATCTCGGTGCCGATCCCACGATCCGACAGATGCTGCTTGAGCGCGCCACGCTTGGCGGATCGGATCACATACTGGTTGTAGATGTGCCGGGTGCGCGGATCCTTCCACGGGCGACCGACCGGGGCGCCCTCGAGCAGCTGGTCGTAGAGGGCGGCGTTCTTGGCCCGCATCTCGCTCCAACGGTCGAGGTGCTTGAGTTTGACGCGCAGGATCGCCGCCTGAAGGGCGTCGAGCCGTGAGTTGGTTCCGATGATCGTGTGGTAGTACTTCGGCTTGGCGCCGTGCTCGCGCAGGAGCCGGGCACGGTCTGCGAACTCGGCGTGGTTCGACACCATCATGCCGCCGTCGCCGGCGCCGCCCAGGTTCTTGGACGGGAAGAACGAGAAGCACCCGAAGTCGCCGACCGACCCCGCGCGCTGGCCCTCCCACTCCGAGCCGATTGCTTGCGCCGCATCCTCGATCAGCCAGACCTGGCGCTTGTCGCACACCGCGCGCACCGCACCGAGATCGCAGCACTGCCCGTAAAGGTGGACGGCGATCACCGCCTTGGTGCGCGGCGTGATCGCGGCCTCGAGGGCGTGCGGATCGAGGTTGTAGGTGCGGGGATCGATGTCGACGAACACCGGGGTCGCGCCGACGTTGGCGACCGTGCCGGCGCTGGCGAAGAACGAGTAGGCGCTGGTCACGACCTCGTCGCCCGGACCAATGTCGAGCGCGCGCATGGCCAGGATCAGGGCGTCGGTGCCGGATGCGCACGCGATGCCGTGCGTGCACTTCGAGTAACGCGCCACTTCCTCCTCGAGGCTCGAAACCTCGGGGCCGCCGATGAAACGGGTGCTCTCCATGACCCGTCGCACCGCATCGTCGATCTCGGCGCGGATGGTTTCGTACTGCGCCTTGAGATCGAGCAGCGGGACCGTCATCAGGGTCTTGGTGCTCATCGACCACGCTCCTTCCGATTCACGAGTCGCTCCACCCTTGGTTTTCGAGCAGCTGCTCGACCGGGACTTCGCGCCAGGTCCGGGCCGGACTACCGCGCACGATGGTCCGCGCCGGGACATCGCGGGTGACCAGCGACCCGGCCGCAACCAGCGCGTCCTCGCCGACCGTGATCCCGGGCAACAACACCGCGCCCGCGCCGATCCGCCCGCCGCGGCGGACGGTGACGCCCTTGAAGTGCTTGAAGCGCTCGGCCGTACGCCCGACGAAGTTGTCGTTGGACGTGACCACGCCCGGCGCCACGAATACCCGGTCCTCTAGCGTCGAGTAGGCGGTAATGTAGCACTCGCTCTCGAGCTTGCAGTAGCGCCCGATCGTGCACACGTTTTCGACGGTCACCCCGCGGCCGACGATGGTTCCGCGGCCGACCGAGACGTTTTCGCGCACCGTCGCCAGGTCGGCGATCAGGACCTTGGCGTCGATCGTGGCCCCGCGGTAGAGCACGACCCCGGTGCCGACGATGCAGCCGTCGCCCAGGGTCAGAGGCGGCAGGGCCTGCTCCTTAGTGGTCGCCGAGTTGGCCGCCCGCATCGGCAACTTGCCGAGCACCGCGTGGTCGTCGATGCGGACCTCGCGCCCGACGGTCGTGTCGGCGTGCAGGACGACGAAGTTGCCGACCACGCATCCGGGACCCAGGCGCACGTGCGCGCCGACCACGCTGTGTTCGCCGAGCACCGTGCCCTCGCCCAGCGTGGCGGTCGGGTGGACGGTGGTGGTGGTCGAGTTCACGAGTGCACCGCCTTCTCCCCCGCGACCGGCATCGGCGCGCCGCCGGCGTCGAGCGACGCCTGCGCCGCCGCGAGGACCTTGACCACCCGGAGGCCGTCGCGGCCGTCGGTGACCGGCGTCTTCCGGTCGCGGATGCAGTCGACGAAGTGCTGGCACTCGAGGCGCAGGGGCTCCTGCAGCGAGATCTTGGGAATCAGGATGTCGCCGCTACGCACCGTGAGCGAATCGCCGTAGGAAACGATCTCGCCGGCGCGATCGACGCCCTTGTCGTAGATCCGGAGCTTCTCGCTCGCCTCCATGTCGTCGAACACCGCCATCTTCTGGCTGCCGACCACCGTGAACTTGCGCAGCTTGTGCGGATCGAGCCACGACACGTGGACGTGCGCCAGGCGGCCGTCGGGGAATCGGAGATCGACGAACACCACGTCTTCGACGCCGCGTTGTAGGAAGGCCGACCCGCGCGCCACGACGTCGACCGGCTCGGCGTCGAGCAGGTGCAGGATCACCGACAGGTCGTGGGGTGCGAAGCTCCAGAGCGCGTTCTCGTCCTTGCGCACCTTGCCGAGGTTGACGCGCTGGGAATAGAGGTAGCGCAGCTCGCCCAGTTCGCCCCGCTCGACCAGGCCCTTGAGGTAGCGGACCGCCGGGTGGTAGAGCAGCAGGTGGCCGACCATCAGGATGCGCTGCTGGCGCGCCGCGAGTTGGACCAACTCCTCGGCGTGAGCGACTTCGAGCGCCAGCGGCTTCTCGACGAACACGTCTTTGCCGGCCTCGAGCATCCGCCGTGCAATCGGGTAGTGGTGGACCGCCGAAGCCGCGACCACGACACCGCGCACGTCGGCGTGGTTGGCGACGCCGTCCATGTGCTCGAAGCCCTGGGCGTCGGGGTAGCGCGCGGTGGTCGTGCTCAAACGCTTGGGATCGGCGTCGCAGACGGCTACGAGCCGGGCTCCAGGCAGGCCGGCGAAGTTACGGACCAGGTTGGCGCCCCAGTCGCCGGTCCCGACCACTCCGATGCCGATCGATTCCACCTTCACTCCTTCACCACCGCGCCGAACAAACAACCCGGATACGCGTCGCCGCATCCGGGGCGAATGATCCTATCAGCTTTGGAACATCGGTCAACGCGCATCGGCCCCTCACGCTGCTTTGGCTTCGCAGGTCGCAACTCGATTGCGACCACTGCGTTTGGCCTGGTAGAGGACGCGATCGGCGGCGCGGATCAGCGAAATCGAGTCGCTGCCGTGGTGCGGGAAGACCGCGACTCCCAGGCTGATGGTGATGCTGCCGCGCGGGGCGAGCGCGAACGTGTGATTCTCGACCGCGGCGCGCATGCGCTCGGCCACGATGCAGGCGCCTTCCATGCCGGTTTGCGGCAGGATCAGCGTGAACTCGTCGCCGCCGTACTTGGCGACCAGATCCCACGATCTCGTTTGCGTGGTGAACAATCGGGCGATCTCGCGCAGCAGCAGACTGCCACGCATATGACCGTTACGGTCGTTGTAGGTCTTGAGATTGTCGACGTCGATCATCACCAGCGCCAGCTCCTGGTTGTAGCGCGCGGCGCGCCGGGTCTCGCGGCGCAGCGCAGTCTTGAGGAAGCGATAGTTGTAGACCTGGGTCAGGTCGTCGGTCACCGCCAGCCGTTCGACGCTCTCGCGCAGCTTGAGATTGTCGAGCGCCACGCTGATCCAACCGCCGAGCATCAGCAGATTGCGAGTCTCCTCCGGCGTGAACGGCGCCGCGCCGCGGGCACGGAAAGTCGCGAGGCTGCCGTGAACCACGCCGCGCGAACTCATCGGCACGAATAGCGCCGGCCCGGCGTCGATCCCTGCGCACACTCCTTCGACTCCCACCCGTCCGCTCGCCGAGAAGTCAGGCAGCGACAGGGGCAGCGGTCCGGTCATGATCGAACGCGCGAGACGGGCGCTGCCACGCGGAATCCGATCCGAGGTCGGCGGTCCCTCGCCGCGGCGCAACGTCCAGCGTTCGAAGGCACGCGTGTCGCTTGCGATCAGGCTGACCCCATCGGCGGCGATCAGTTCGAGGGCAAGAGAGAGCACCCGCTCGATCAGGTCGGCGCGCGACGCCGGTGGCTGGGCGAATAGTCCCAGGAGCTGTTCCGTTGGGTTCTCGCGGAGCATCCGTGTCCCCAAGTGGTCGCGGTCGAACGAGATACGTGACTGGCTAGACCGTTATCGGCAACCAGCGCCCGACCATTTGGGGGAAATCGCTACGCGCGGGGGCCCGGTCGAAACAGTCGCTGGAGGGACAAGACGGACCGGACCAAAAAGAACGCTGCCGTCCCGGCGGCTAGCGCACCCAGGATCCAGCGCCGAGAGCGGTCGAGTGGCAAGTGATGCCGAATGTCGACCAGAATCATGGCAGCCCAGATGAGGCTGACCGCCAGCGCCACCGAAAGCAGCCCCTGAAGGGCCGACCACGCTCTTTGCTCGCCTTGCGGAACCGGAGTCGGGCGCCGAGTCGGGACGGTGAGCCGTGCATCCTGCACACCTTCCCCCCCGCTCCGGCGCACCACCCACAGCCGCGTCGCCCCCAGGAGGAAGCGACGCTCCCTTGGCGGCTCGAATTCGGACGCGAGCGGGCCGAGGAACGTCGACCCGGTGCCGAACTCGAGCACCGAGTCGGCGAGATACCGATAGGCCGACGGATCCGGCGACATTCGACCCAGCAGCGGGATGACGTTCGAAACCCAGAAGCGATGGAGCGGGGCCATCGGCCCCGGGTCGGGGCCTGTAGCCTCGAGCACCACCAGGATGCCCCCCGGCCGCAGCACGCGCGCGATCTCGGAAACCGCCCCCGATCGCGGGCGCAGGTTGCGCATGCCGAACGCGATCGTGATCGCGTCGATGCTCGCGTCGCGAAAGGGCAATCGGAAGGCATCGCCGCCGACCAGACGCGGCGCCCATCCGGTGCGCCGTTCTTCGGCGGCTGCTGCGTGCAGCATGCCGAGACTCACGTCGAGCCCGATCACCAGGCGGCCGGGCCGGCGCAGGCCGGGAAGCGACGAGCCGTCGCCGGTGCACAGGTCGAGCACGATCCGCGCGGGTTCCGGCACCGACGACCACATCGCACGGCGCCAGCTCGCATCCTGACCCAGCGTCATGATGCGGTTGAGCAACGCATAGCGCGCGGTCACGCTGTCGAACATCCGGGCCATCTCGCGGGTGGCGTGCGGAGCGAAACGTTCGGGTTCGGGAGAGGCCGGCGGGCTCATCGGTCGCCACCGGCTCCTGATGGCTCATCGATCGCGGCGCCTGGCGAGTCTCTGGGCCCTCCGTCGAGCGGGCCCATCTCGAGCCAGACGATCGAGAAGCCATCAGCGCTCTGAAACGCGCGCACGCGCGCTACGTTCCATTCCGGGCGCGAGGGTGCGGCGCCGGGATCGGCCATCAATTCGTTCCAACCGGGCCACGCGCGCTCGGCTCCGCGGAAAGCCAGGATCACGTGCCGCGTGTCGAGCAGTCGCCGGCAAGCGTCGACGTCGGCCGGAGTCAGCGCGAGGTGAACCACGGGGCGGCCGGTCTGCCAGGCGAGCGTCGGCCCGAGATTGCTCATCACCGCCTCGTCCTCGCCGACCTCGCGACGCACCATGCCGGCCAGATCGACCAGCGACATGCGAATCGGCAGTCCGCGCTCGCCGGCGGTCGCTCGCGCCTCGACCAGTCCACGCGACATCTGCGTAACGCCCCAGGCCAGGACCAGTGCCGCGACACCGGTCCGCAACGCGATGATCCCGGTCGGCGTGGCGCCGAAGCGGAAGAGACGGCCGAGCAGATCCCAGGTCGCGAGCAGGCCCGCGAATTCGAGCGCGACTCGCGATGGAAAGAGGTAGCGAAGCACCGGCACGCTCGCCGCGACCACCAGGACGTTCGCGGCGATCGCGAGCAGCACGACCAGGCCGACCGCGCGGAGTCCGGGGCGGTGGCGCTCGAGGAACACCCAGACCACGAGTGCAGCCAGCCACAGGCCACGCAATCCCGAAAGCAGCGCGACCAGCACGGCGCCCAGATTGCCTGCGACCTTGCCGGCGATCGCCGCCAACGCCCCTGCCCCACGCGGAAGGTCGGGCAGCTCCGGGAGATGGAACAGCGAGAACCAGGAGTGGCCGCCGACACGATCCCAGACCGAGAACGCCGAGAGATCCCAGCCGGGTGAGCCGAACGCCTGCCACTTGTAGATCCACCACGGCAGCAGCGGCAGCGCGTACGCGGAGAGGGTCAGCAGGAACATGCGCGCACGCAGTCCGGGGTTCGCGATCGCAAGCCCGAACGCCACGATCGGCGCCATCCAGAGCATGCTGCCGCGGAACAATCCGGCAACTCCCAGTGTGAGTCCGGTGATGATCGCGAACGCTGTTGGCGACGGCAGGTGCGGCGCGCGATCCCAAATGCCCGTGCGCACCGCTGGCGCCGACGGGCTCTGCAGGCGAACACTGCGCATCGCGAACCCGCTGAGCGCGGCGAGCCAGCCCAGGGTGAACGGCATCTCGGTGAAGCCCCCGGTGGCGAAGTGCTGGGCTTCGGGATCGAGCAGGAACGCGAACGCCGCGACCACGGCCGCCGTGGCGCCGAGTGGGTACGCGACCCCTCCCGAACCTGCGATCAAATGAACCGTGGTCAGGGCGATCAGCAGGGCAAGCGCGACGAAGCTCAAGAACGGGATGACCAGGGCCAGCCACTCTCGATCCCAAGTCAGACGGAAGGGTGCTGCGGGCTCGTCCCCCACGGGCGCCGGTTTCGCGAGCCGGAAGAGCGCCGCCTCGGCCAGCACCAGTCCCGGCTGGACCACCGCGAGCGGCCACGGTGGTGTTGGGTGCTTCGACAGCTCGATCGGCAACGCATACATGGTTGCCAGCTGCCCGTAGTCCGCCAGCTCGCGCGCGGCGACCGCGTACTGCGCGGCGTCGTAGCTCAGGAGCGGCAAGCGGAAGCCCGGGTTCCAGGCCCGGATGTGCTCGCGCCAGGCGACGATGCTGCCGGCGGTGACCAGTGCCAGGAGCAGGAGGCGGACGAGGAGGCGGCTCGGGTGGAGCACGAGCGCAGACTAACGAGGTGGGCCTATCGGGACAATCGATCGCACGTCTTGACACGCCCTCCCTCAATGGCCACGCTCTCGAAAGCTCGGTGGGGCCGAGCCGTGAGGTATTCAGACATGTCCCTATCCATCATGTCGTTCAGGCGCTGCACTCGGTGGCTCTCGCCTTTGGTCGGGCTGGTGCTGACCATCGGCCTGCTCGCCATCGGGATACACCAGCATCACGGGGACTCCACCTCCCACATCTGCGCGGTGTGCACGGCGGCTTATTCGACGTCCATGGAAACCGGACCTCTCCCCGTGCTCGGTGTTCCCCCGTCCCTGAGCAGACGCCTGGCCGCCCCAATCCCCACCACCCCGCGCTCCATCGCCGCCGCCGTTCCCCGAGGTCGCGCACCCCCGCTGGCCTGAGACTCTTCGCTTCCCCGCCTTGGCGCGCCGAACGGCGCCAATCCTAGACACTCTGCCCGCCGACCTGCGCCTTGCCCGCATTGGCTCCGTTTGCGTCGGGCATGAAAGGGGACCGATCGGATGCTCCGGTTCGCATGGGTTGCCGTAATGCTTGCGCTGGCCTGGGCGCGTGTCGCCCAGGGACAAGTTGCTGACACCACTGTGGCCGCACCGTCGGCGTCGTACCCCAACGTCGCCGCGACGACCGGCGGCTCCGCCGCCGGCGCCTCGCTCGCCAATCCCGCGATCAGCGTGATCGGCTGGTTTCAAGCGGTCTCAGGCAACGACCCGACCGTCCAGGAGAATCCCTTCGAGCTGCCCGAAGCGGAACTCGGGTTCCAGGCAGCGGTGGACCCGTTCACGCGCGCGGACTTCTTCCTGTCGGCCGGCCCCGAGGGGCTGGAGGTCGAAGAAGGCTACCTGACCTGGCTGGCGCTGCCTGGCGGCGGCCAGGCGAAGGTCGGGAAGTATCGGGCCGATCTCGGCAAGTTCAATCGCACGCATCCGCCGGAGACGCCCTTCGCCGATCGTCCCCTCGCGACCGTGGCGTTTCTCGGCGAAGAGGGTCTGGTCACCAGTGGCGCCACGGCGTCCCTGCTGATCCCCAACCCGCTCGACCTCTATTGGGACCTGGTCGCCAATGTCGGCACGGTTCCGGAGCCCGACGAGCAGCCGCTGTTCGAGTCGCGCTCACGATCGGACGTCTTGTGGGTGGGACGCTCGAGCGTATTCGTCCCGATCAGCGAGAGCACCGATCTCAACCTCGGGATGTCCTACGCCAATGCTTCCGCCCATGAGGACCTGCTCCCCGAGGGGAATCGGGCGCAGCTCGGCGGTGCCGACATCATCCTGCGCTGGAAGAACCCACGGCGCAGCATCTACCGGTCCCTGATCCTCCAGGCCGAGTTCCTCGGCGAACAGGGCTCGGGCGAGGACTCCGAGCGTCGGGGTGGCTGGTTTGGCTACGTGCTCTATCAGTTTGCGCGCCAGTGGAAGGTGGGTGGGCGATACGACTGGACCGAACGACCCGACGCGCCGGACCACGTGAGCGGCGCGCTCGCGCTCCTTCAATACCAGCCGAGCGAGTTCTCGGTGCTCAGCCTGCAGGGCCGGCGCGTGCGCGACGCCCTCGACGACAGCGAACACGACGCCATGTTCTTCAAGTGGACGTTCAACATCGGCCCGCACGGCGCACACCCCTACTGACGGAGCTGCCATGAACTCGATCCCTTCGGCTCGCGCGTGGATGCAGCAGGTGCGCAGCCTTGCCTTCCCACTCGCCTGGGCATCGATGCTGGCCGTTGGCGCCCAGATCCCATTCATTGCCACGGCCGACGCTGCCAGCAAGCCGCTCCAGGTCGTGGCGACCACCGAAGACCTGGCGGCGATCGCGCGCGAGGTGGGTGGCGATCGGGTGGCGGTGTCCGCGATCTGCCGTGGATATCAGGATCCGCACTTCGTGGATGCCAAGCCCTCGTACATGGTGCAGCTCAAGAAAGCGGATTTGTTCATCGAGGTTGGGCGCGATCTCGAGGTCGGTTGGGTCCCCGGGCTGCTGAGCGGCTCGCGGAACTCGAAGATCTTGACGGGTGGATCGGGTTTCGTCGACGCTTCGAGTCAGGTCGAGATCATCGAGATCCCGAGCTCGGTGAGTCGAACGCTCGGCGACGTCCATCCGTTCGGCAATCCCCACTACTGGCTCGATCCCACGAATGGCATTGGCATCGCCCGCGCCATCCGCGATGGCCTCCTGCGGATATCGCCCTCGGATGCCGCGCTATTCAACCAGCGCTGCGCGGACTTCGAGAAGCGGGTCGGGGAAGCCGCGACCCGCCTCAAGGCCCAAGCCCAGACTATTGGACTCACCGGCGTCAAAGTCGTGACCTACCATCGCTCGTGGTCCTACTTCGCTCGGGCGTTCGGCTTCGAGGTCGTGAACTACGTCGAGCCCCGGCCCGGCATTCCACCCTCGCCCAACCACGTCCAGGACCTGGTCGCTCAGATGAAGCAGGGCGGCGTCCGGCTGCTGATCATGGAGGACTTCTTCGACCCTCGCCTGCCGCAGAAGATCGCAACCGACACCGGCGTGCCGTTGGTGGTGCTACCGACCTCGGTCGGCGCCGAAGACGGCATCAAGACCTATTTCGATCTGTTCGACCGGCAGCTCGCCCTGATTGGCCAGGCGCTCAAGGGTGGCAAGCCATGATGGAGCAGCTGCCATTCCTGTTGTGGCCGCTGCTCGGCCTGCTGTGCATCGCGAGCATTCACGTTTACCTGGGACTCCACGTCGTCGAACGAGAGGTCATCTTCGTCGACCTCTCCCTGGCGCAGATGGCGGTGATGGGTGCGGCGGTGGCGTCGTTGTGGGGATGGGAGCCGCACGATCCTGGCACGTACGGGTTCGCGCTCGGATTCACCACGCTGGGTGCGGCCACCTTCTCGCTGACTCGCTCGGAAAAGGGTCGTGTCCCGCAGGAGGCGATCATCGGCATCGTCTACGCCGTCGCCGCAGCGGCCACTGTGCTCATCCTCAACAACGCGCCGCACGGGGCCGAGCACATTCGCGACGTCCTGGTCGGGCAGCTCCTGGCGGTGGGCCCCAAGGATGTCCTCCGCCTGGCCATCCTCTATGTAGTCCTCGGGGCGCTGCATGTCGCCTGGCGTAAGACGTTGCTCCAGATCTCGCAGGATCCGGTCGCCGCCAAGGCGCGGGGAATCAACGTCAAGCTCTGGGACTTTCTCTTCTACGCGACCTTTGGCCTCACGGTCGCCGCCTCAGTAGAGCTGGGCGGCGTGTTGGTGGTGTTCAGTTATCTCATCGTGCCGAGCGTCATCGCCGTGTTGTTCGCGGAGCCGGTCGGCATTCGACTGGCGATCGGCTGGACGGTGGCGACGCTGGCCAGCGTGCTCGGAATGATGACCTCGGTGTGGCTGAGCGCCCCACCGGGCGCGAGCGTGGTGTGCGTATTCGGCGCTCTTCTGATTCTGGCGGCGGTGGCGAAGCCGCTCGTTGGGCGACGCGTCGGTGTGTAAGCAGGTCTGAACCTCGCGATGAGGCTAGTTCAGGTGATGCGGCCAATCTTCCAACCCAGCCATATGCCGGCGATGCCGCCGATCGTCGAGAGGAGAATGCTCGACATCGACAACCACGAGGCATGCCACAAGCTGGGGATCATGCCCCCGATTGTCGAGCCGACAATGGCCCCGATCCAAACGGTTCGCTTGGCGCTCATTGGCTGGAGGCTACCTCGGGCTGGGTTTCCGGGAGAGCAAGAAGTGACTGCTCGATCTGATCACATCCGAACGACCCTGCGGCTCACCTTTCGACCCGCGACTTCGAGCTGGACGAAGTAGAGGCCGGCGCTAACGGGTGCCCGCCGCGACATTCCAGTCCATTCCACGTGATGAGGCCCGGCTTCGACCCATCCGTCGACCAGGCTCTCGACGATGCGTCCCTGCACGTCATAGATCCGGAGTTTCACGGGCGCAGTCTCCGGCACCACGAAGTCGAGACGCAGGATCCCACCGCTCGGATTCGGAGCCACACTCAGGGCGAGTCCAGGTTCGGCGATCGGCAGGGGATCAACGCCGACGACGCCCGGTTCGTAGATTCCCGCGATGCCGCGCCGGGGCCACAGGCCCACAGACATAAACACACCTCCGACGTACACCCTGGACTTGTCCAGCGCCAGGGACTGGCAGTAGTCGGGGACACCGGGATTCCAGCTCAGGGCCGAGCCTGAAGTCGAATCGATGGCCGCCACGTTCGCGGACGCGCCGCCACCGAGATTCGAGAAAGCACCGGCTGCAATAACGCGCGTCCGATCGACGGCGATTGCGTTCACGGTTGCCGGGTCGGCATTCGTAGCGCCGGGGTTCCAGGTGGTCGCATTTCCGTTGCTGACCCGAATCGCCGCGAGACCGTTTCGATTCGAAGAGCCGATCTGGGTGAAGCTCCCGCCGACGTAGACGACATTCCCATGGGGCACGATCGCATTCACGTTCGAGCCCGTCACCGAGGGATTCCAGGCGGTGGCGGCACCGGTCGCCGGGCTGATGGCGGCGAGATGATTGCGCGTGGCGGATCCGATCTGGGTGAACTCTCCCCCCGCGTACACGGCCGTCGGGGTCGCGGCAAGAGACCAGACCGGCCCGTCTGGCGACGGGTCCCAAGGCGTCGCCGAACCGGCGCCGTTCAGCGCGGCAATGAAATTGCGGTTCTGTCCGCCGATACTGGTGAAGATCCCGCCGACATAGACCGTCGGCCCCGATGTCGCCAGCGCGAGTAGATACGCGCCACCGCCGTTGCCGTTCACGGCAGGGTCCCACGCGGTGGGAACTCCAGTGACCGGGTCGAGAGCGGCGAGGTTGTATCGGGTCTGCCCGCCGATCTCCGAGAATTGGCCGCCCGCGAAAATTACCGAGTCCCCTGCGGCCAGCGCATAGACCACATCATTCGTTCCCGGGTTCCAATCGGTGGGCTGTCCGGTGTCCAGATTGATGGCCGCGAGGTTGTATCGGGTCTTGAAGTTGACGCTCTGGAAACCTCCACCCATCGCGATCCGGCCGCCGGACTCCGCCAGCGTCCAGCAATAGTTGGAGGGCTTCGGGTCCCAGGCCGGAATCACTCCGGTCGCGACGTCGACTGCGGCCGGACCATTCCTCGCCTCGGATCCGACAAGGTAGTTCAGATTCCCCGCGAGATAGAGCTTGGGGCCCGAAGCCAGAATCTGGGTCATGCCAGTGTTGACCCCCGGATTCCACGCCCCAAGGGCCCCGGTTCCGGCGTCGAAGTCCGCCGCGCCAACGCGGGTCACTCCGTCGACGCGATTGAAGAAGCCGCCCACATACAGACGGGAATCGGACACGGTGATTGCTGAGACGAACGGCTCAAAATGGAAATCGGTGTGCGTGAAGGAAGGAGCCCACGCGGTGGGCGCTCCTCCGACCGCGCCGACAATGGCAAAGCGTCCGCGCGGCTGACCTCCGACCGTGGCGAAGTCTCCGCCCAGATAGATCACCGTATCCCTGAAGGCCATCGCTCGGATGGTGTTGTTCGCGTCCGGATTCCAGCCGGTCGCGGACCCGGTCGCGGGACTCAGCGCAGCGACTCGATTCCGAGGCTGACCACCGATCTGCGTGAAGAAACCACCCGCGTACACCACTCCTCCGTGAGGACTGACCACGTTCACCTGGCTGTTGGGTGCAGGGTTCCACGACGTCGCGGCTCCCGATGCCACGTCGATGGCGGCGAGATTGGCGCGGGCGGCGCCGCCCGCCGTGGAGTAGGCACCGCCGACATAGAGTACCGTTCCGTCCAGGGCGATCGATCGCACATCGCCGTTGGTGCCGGGATTCCATGGCGACACCGAACCGTCGGCGAGAACATGGGCGAGATTGGCTCGGGGCATTCCTCCGACCGCCGAGAACGTGCCTCCCAGGTACCAACCGCCGGATCCGTCCGACACGATCGACGTCACATAGCCGAGAACCTGGGGGCCGCCACGGTAGCTGCCGTCTACCGTATCGACGATCGCGAATGCGCCGGTCGTTGGGCCAATCGAGGTGAAGTTACCCCCGAGGTAGAGCGTCCTGCCGCGGATCGCCATGGCGTTGACGCTCCCCGTTACCATTGCGAGGTCCCTCTGGATGTTCTGAGCTCGAGCCGCGGGTGCGATCGCGGCGAGCAGACTGCCGATGAGCACGAGGCGGAGCTGGGACATGGGTCGCTCCTTTCTCAAACGCGGCATGGGGAGCGCATCCGCGTGGAGAAAAGTCTACGCCTGTCCCTGGCCCCACTCCATACCAAATTTCACTGGCTCCGGCCCACCGGTCTATCCGGATTTCTGTGCTCTGGTACGGCTTCAGCAACTTTCCTGAATTTCCAGTCAGCCCAATGCTGCCGCGGCGTGCTTCAAGCAAGACCGCCCCAACCGGCCGTCACCGATTGGGGCGGTACATGAGTACTGGATCGACGTACGTGCGGTGGTGGTGCGCCCGACAGGAATCGAACCTGTAACCTTTAGCTCCGGAGGCTAACGCTCTATCCAATTGAGCTACGGGCGCGGGACCAACGTTTATAGCACATGCCGCCTGCGGCGCGCCTCCGGCGCCCCGCCTTCAACTGTCCCCGGGGACAGTTGCGCCTGGACTGTCCGCGCGGACAGTTCCACTTAGCGCCGCGCCGACATGCCCCGGGGGATGTCAGGAGTCTGCCGCCGCTACTTCCGTCCCCTCACGCGCAGGACTTCTTCGACATCTTTGTCGCCGCGCCCGGAGAGATTCACGATCACCTGCGCCATGGGCCCGAGCTTTTTCCCTTCCCGCAGCACCCAGGCGACGGCGTGGGCGCTCTCGAGCGCGGGTAAGATGCCTTCGAGCTTCGCCAGTGTTTCGAAGGCGTCGAGCGCTTCGTCGTCCGACGCATAGCTGTACTCGGCGAGTCCCTGGTCGGCGAGCCACGCGTGTTCGGGTCCGAGCGCCGGATAGTCGAGTCCGGCCGAAACCGAATGAGTCTCGCGGATCATGCCGCGGGCGTCCTGGAGCACCAGCGTACGAGTGCCGTGCAGCACCCCGACCGTGTGTTCGGGAATCCGCGCGGCGTGCTTGCCCGAAGCAATGCCGTGTCCGCCGGCCTCGACGCCGATCTTGCGCACGGCACGTTCACCCAGGAACGCGTGGAACAGCCCTATCGCATTGCTGCCACCACCGACGCAGGCAACGAGCACATCGGGCAGGCCACCGACCTGGGCATCGAACTGCGCCCGCGCTTCCTCGCCGATCACTTTGTGGAAGTCGCGCACCAGGGTCGGGAACGGGTGCGGGCCGAGCACCGAGCCGAGCACGTAGTGCGTGTCGCGCACCCGCGTCACCCAGTCGCGCAGGGCCTCGTTGATCGCGTCCTTGAGCGTGCGGCTGCCGGCGTCGACCTCGCGGACTTCGGCGCCGAGCAGCTTCATGCGCTGAACGTTCAGGTGTTGGCGGCGCGCGTCCTCGCTGCCCATGTACACCGCACACTCGAGGCCGAAGCGCGCGGCGGCGGCGGCGGTCGCCACGCCGTGCTGGCCGGCGCCGGTCTCGGCGATCACGCGCGGCTTGCCCATGCGGCGCGTCAGCAGACACTGGCCGATGGTGTTGTTGATCTTGTGGGCGCCGGTGTGCAGCAGGTCCTCGCGTTTGAGGAACACGCGACATCCGGCGGCCTCCGACAGACGCTTCGCCTCGACCAGAGGGGTCGGCCGGCCCGCGAAGTCGCGCAGCGTGGCCGACAGCTCGGCCATGAAGCCGGCGTCGGCGCGCGCGGAACGATACTCGGCTTCGAGCTGATCGAGGGCGGCGATCAGCGTCTCGGGAACGAATCGGCCACCGTACTCGCCGAAGTGGCCGGTGTCGTTCGATCCCGGCGCGGCTGCGGTCGTGCCCGCGGCCGGCGAAACTTCAGGCTTTCCGCGCGTGGGCGTCATGGGTGTTCCTTTCGAGTCGCGGTTGCGTCCCATTCACGCACTGCCTGGACGAACGCGCGCACGCGCGCTTCGTCTTTGATACCCGGTGCCGACTCGAGCCGCGAAGACGCATCGACGCCGAAGGGGCGCGAGGCATCGAGCGCCGCTGCAACATTGTCTGCGGCGAGGCCGCCGGCCAGCAGAATGTCGCGGGTCGCCGCGACCACGCGCGCCGTGCGCCACGGGAACGTGCGGCCGGAGCCCCCGGCGCTCGAGGCCTGTGCGGTGTCGAGCAGCACCAGGCTGCGTGCGTCGGGCAGCGGCAAGGCCAGCGAGCCGTCTTCGGCCACCGGGATCGAGAACGTGACCGGGAGCGGAAAGTCCTCGGGCCAGCCGAGCGGATTGACGCCATGGAGTTGGACGCGCTGCGCGCGGGCGCGCGTGGCGAGGTGCAACGCTTCACCCGGCGTCGGCTGCACCATGACCGCCACCACCACGGTGCCATCAAGCGCGGTCGTGATCTCGCGTGCAGTCTCGAGCGAAATCCGCCGCACGCCGTCGTGCTTGAGGATCACCCCAAGCCAGTCGGCGCCGGCATCGTGCGCCACTCGGGCATCGGCGAGCCGGGTGAGGCCGCAGACTTTGACCAGGGTGCGCCGCGCCATCGCGAGCCCTCCCCCGCGCCGTTCATCCGCGCGCCGCCGTCTGGAAGGCGGCCAGCGTCGCGGCCGGGTCGGTGCTGGTCATGAACGCCTCGCCGATCAACACGGCGTCGCAGCGCGTACTCTGCAAGCTCGCCAGATCCGCCGGGTTCGCGAACCCGCTTTCGGCCACCGCGGTGACCATCGGCGGCACCATCGGCAAGAGCTCGATCGCGGTCTCCGGGCGAACCTCGAAGGTTTCCAGGTTGCGGTTGTTGATGCCGATCAGCGTGGCTCCGGCGCGTAGCGCGCGCAGCAGCTCGACCTCGTCATGGACTTCGGTCAGCGGATCCAGTCCCAACCGTTTGGCTTCGCCGACCAGGCGTTGCAACTGGGCTTCGGGCAATAGCGCGGCAATCAAGAGAATCCCATCCGCTCCCCGAGCTGCGGCGTCGAGTAGCTGCCAAGAGTCGATCACGAAATCTTTCATGAGGATCGGCAGCCGAACTTGCGGTCGCGTTGCGTTGATCCAGGCCGGGTCGCCGAGGAAGTGATCCGGCTCGGTGACCAGCGACACCGCCGCGGCTCCTCCCTTCTCGTAGAGCGTGGCCATGTCGACCGGATCGACGTCGGCCTTGAACGTGCCCTTGGAGGGCGATGCCCGCTTCACTTCGCACAGCAGCTTGATCGGATTCGCGGCACTCCCGCGGCGCAGGGCGCGCTCGAGCCGTCCGTCCGGCCGCGGCGCGAGCTGCGCGCGCAACACGTGGGCCGGCGTCTGAATCATGGCTGCCGCCACCCGGCGGCGCCGGTCGTTCGCGATGCGGGCGAGGATGGAGGCGGTCGGGCTCATCCGCGGAACGTAGCCAGCTCTTGGAGCTTGGCCTTCGCCTCGCCGCGATCGATCGCCTGAGCGGCGCGATCGATCCCTTGGCTGAGATTGGCCGCGAGCCCGGCCACGATCAGTGCCGCCGCGGTGTTGAGCAACACGATGTCGCGGGCGGGTCCTTTTTCGCCGTCGAGGATCGCGCGAATGCGCGCGGCGTTGGCCCGCGGGTCGCCGCCGGCGATGCCCTCACGGTCGCGGGCTTCGAGCCCCAGCTCGGAGGGCTTCACCTCGAACTCGCGAATCGCGCCGTCGCGCACCTCGGCGACGTGGGATGGCCCAAAGACCGTCAGCTCGTCGAGGCCGTCGCGGCCGTGAACGATCCAGGCGTGCTCGGTGCCCAGCTCGCGCAGGACCTCGGCGACCGGGCGCACCAGCGTGTCGGAGTAGACGCCGAGCAGCTGCCGGCGAGCACCCGCGGGGTTCGACAACGGCCCGAGCACGTTGAACACCGTGCGCACGCCGATCTCGCGGCGGGGTGCCGCCGCGTGGCGCAGGGCCGCGTGGTAGTTGGGCGCGAACAGGAACGTGATGCCGAGCAGGTCGAGCGAGCGGCCGGCGGCCTCGGGCGTCAGATCGATGCGCACGCCGAGCGACTCGAGCACGTCGGCGCTGCCGGTGCGGCTCGACACCGCACGGTTGCCGTGCTTGGCGACCGCCACGCCGCACGAAGCCGCGACCAGCGCCACCGTGGTCGAGATGTTGAAGGTGCCGGCGGAGTCGCCGCCGGTGCCGCAGGTGTCGACCAGCGGGGCGCGCCGTGTGCGAATCGGCGAGCTGCGCGCGCGCAGCGCCTCGGCCATGCCCGCGATCTCGAGCGGCGTCTCGCCCTTCATGCGCAGCCCGACCACGAGCGCGGCGATCTGAGCCGGCGTCGCATCACCTGCGAGAATCTGCTCCATGGCGGTGCGCGCCGCTTCGCGGCTCAGCGCCTCGCCGGTCACCACCTTGGCGATCGCCGACGGGATCATTTGCGCAGCCCCTGGTGTTGGCGGCACAGCGTGAGGAAGTTCTCGATCAGTTTCATGCCCTGACGCGTGAGCACCGACTCGGGGTGGAACTGGACCCCCCAGGTCTCGGTCTCGCGATGCTTGAGCCCCATGATCTCCCCTTCCGGCGTCCAGGCGACGATCTCGAGGATTTGGGGCAGGCTCTCGCGCTCGACGATCAGCGAGTGGTAGCGCGTGGCTTCGAACGGATTGTCGAGCCCCGCGAACAGTCCGCGGCCGAGGTGGAGCACCGGGCTGGTCTTGCCGTGCATCAGCCGCGCCGCGCGCACGACCTTCCCGCCGTAGACCTCGCCCAGGCCCTGATGTCCCAGACAGACGCCCAGGATCGGCACCGTGCCCGCCAGTTTGCGGATTGCGTCCTCGGAGATGCCGGCATCGCGCGGCTCGCCCGGTCCGGGCGAGATCACCAGCCCATCGAGCGGACGGGCGGCGAGGGCCGCGACGGTGATCGCGTCGTTGCGATGCACCTCGACCTCGGCGCCCAGCGTGCCCAGGTACTGGACCAGGTTATAGGTGAACGAGTCGTAGTTGTCGATGACTCCGATCACTCGGTCCCCCGCTCGGCGCGCTCGACCGCCAGCCACAGCGCACGTCCCTTGTTCAGCGTTTCCTCCCACTCCCGTTCCGGCTCGGAGTCGGCGACGATCCCCGCGCCCACGCCCCAGTGCGCGCGTCCATTGGCGTAGACCAGCGTCCGGATCGCGATGCACAGGTCCAGGTTGCCATGATAGTCGAAGTGGCCGACCGCGCCCGCGTAGATGCCGCGGCGCACCGCCTCCAGCTCGTCGATGATCTCCATGGCGCGCACTTTGGGGGCGCCCGACACGGTTCCCGCCGGGAAGCAGGCGCGGACGATGTCCATCGGGGCCAGGTTCGGCCGCGCGCGCCCGCGCACGTTGGACACCAGGTGCATGACCTGCGAATAGCGCTCGACGGTCATGTACTCGTTGGTCTCGACCGTACCGTACTCGGCGACCCGGCCGACGTCGTTGCGCCCGAGGTCGACCAGCATCACGTGCTCCGAGCGCTCCTTGTCGCTCGCGAGCAGCTCCTGCTCGAGACTCTGGTCCTCCTCCGGCGTGCGCCCGCGCGGCCGCGTCCCCGCGATCGGTCGAACCTCGACCGCCGGGCCGGTGCGGCGGACCAGCACTTCGGGTGAGCTGCCGACCAGCGAGAAGCCGTCGAGCCGCAGGTAGTACATATAAGGGGATGGGTTGGTGACGCGCAGGGCGCGATAGGCTTCGAACGCCGGGTGCGAGACCGGGGCGCTCATCCGGTGCGACAGCACCACCTGGAAGATGTCGCCGGCGCGGATGAACTCGCGGGCGCGATCGACCGCGGCCATGAACTCCTTCCGCGACGCCGACGATGTCGGCTCGCCGGGCGGCTTGCCGGCCGGGGGTTCCGACCAGGCCAGCGGCTTGCGCAGCCGTTCGACTTCGGCATCCAGGCGCGCGACCGCGGCGTCGTAGGCGGCGTCGGGATCCTTGCCCGCACGCGCGTGCGTCACCACCTTCAAGGTGTGCGTGAGGTTGTCGAACACGCTGACCACGTCACCGAACAGGAACATGGCGTCGGGCAGGTCGAGGTCGTTCTTGTTCTCGTCGGGTACACGCTCGAACCAACGCACCGCGTCGTAGCCGAAATAGCCGACCGCCCCGCCGCACGAACGTGGCAGCCCGGGCAGTGGCACGGCCTGATGATCGCGCAGCAACGCCGCCAGCTCTTCGACCGGCGGTCGAGTGCCCGGCGTGACCTTGCCGCCCTGGCGGATCTCGCAGCGGTCCCCGCGCGCGGCGAACACCAAAGACGGCCTGCTACCCAGCAGCGAGAAGCGCCCCCAGGTCTCGCCGCCTTCGACGCTCTCGAGCAGGAACCCGTAGCTACCGTCGTCGATCTTGCGGAAGGCCGAGACCGGCGTGTCGTGGTCGGCGAACACCTCGCGGTAGATCGGGACCAGCTTGCCGCCGCCGGCCAGGGTGCGGAATTCGCTGCGCGACGGGGTGGTCATGAACCCTTCCCCGCTCCCAGCAGCTCGCGCGCCTGACGCAGCGTGGTTGCCGTGGCGCGGGCTCCGGCCAGCATCCGGGCGATCTCCTCGATGCGCGCATCGCGCTCGACGGGTTCGATGCGCGCGACCGTCCTCCCCTGGCGCACCTCCTTGGTGACGCGCAGATGGTGTCCGGCGCAGGCGGCGATCATGGGCAGGTGAGTCACGCACAGAACCTGACGATGACGCGCGAGCATCGCCAACCGCTCGCCGACTGCCTGAGCGACCGCGCCGCCAATCCCCGAATCTACTTCGTCGAAGATCAGAACGTCAACGGAGTCTTGAGCTTGCAGCGCCGACTTGAGAGCGAGCATCACCCGCGACAGCTCGCCCCCCGAGGCAATTCGGCGCAGTGGCCGCGCCGGCTCGCCCGGATTGGCGGTGAACTCGAGGTCGACCTGGTCCGCGCCCATCGGGCCCAGCTCGTGCGCCGCGTTCGCCACCTTGCGCACCGCGAAGGCGATTCGCGCATGAGGAAAGCCGAGCGGCTTGAGCCCGCGGGTCAGAGTCGCCGACCACTCGCGGCCGCGAATCGCGCGCTGTCGCGACAGCGAACGCGCCGCCGCCAGGCACGCCGCTTCGGCCTGGTCGAGTGCCGCGCGCGCGCCGGCGCGAGCGTTGGCGCCGTCCTCGGCCAGCGCCAACTCGGCGGCGATCTCGCTCCGCCAGGCGATCAGGTCCTCGACGCTCCGCCGATGCTTGCGCATGAGGCGGGCGATCAGCTCTCGCCGCGCCTCGACGTCTTCGAGCTCGCGCGGGTCTTCGCCCAGATCCGAGACGTATTCATGCAGAATCCTCACGGCTTCGTCGATCGCGACGCGCGCTTCGTCCAGCGTCGGGCGCAGGTCGCCGAGCGCCGGGTCGAGAGCCGCGGCCTGTTCCACGGCGTGAGCGGCGGTCGCGATGCCGTGTACTGCGGCCTCGTCACTTTCGCCGAGTGCCGCCAGCGCCCGAGCACTCAGCTCTCTCAGTCGTTCGCCATGGGCCAGTCGCGCCGCCGATTCGCGCAGTCGTTCCTCTTCCCCGCTCGCCAGACGGGCGTCGTCGATCTCGCGCGCCGCGTCCTCGAGCCACTCGCGCCGCTCGCCGACTCGGGCCAGGGACGTCTCGATGCGCGCCAGCTCGGCGGCCGCCTCGAGCATCGCGGCACGGTTCTCGGCGTAACGTTCGCGAGTCTCGGTCAGCCCGGCCAGGCGATCGAGCGTCGCAATCGCCGCGTCGGGTCGGAGCAGGCTCTGGTGTTCGTGTTGGCCATGAAGGTCGGCGAGCCGCTCGCCCAGGCTCTTGAGCGTCGCCAGGGTCACCGTCGTGTCGTTGACGATCGCGCGGCTCCGGCCCTCGCGCGAGACCTCGCGCCGAACGATCAACGTTTCGCCGTCGAACGGAATGCCGGGCTCCGCGAGCCACGGGGCGAGCGCCTTCGCGACCTCGCGGGACGGGTGGAAGGTCGCCTCGACGCGCGCGGTGGTGGCGCCCTCGCGCACCACGCCCGAGTCGGCGCGCTCGCCGAGCACCAGATCGAGCGCCTGCACCAGGAGCGACTTGCCGGCCCCGGTCTCGCCGGTGATCGCGGTCAGGCCGGCGCCCAGCTCGATCTCGGTGGCTTCGATCAGAGCCAGATCACGAATCGTCAGGCGTTCGAGCAAGGGCGCTCCCTACATGCTGCGCTTGGCGCTTCCCTGCCAGCGCAGCTTGCGCCGCAAGCGCTCGGTGAACGGCCGCGCGGGGTTCTCGAAGATGCGCAGCGCCGGCGGATCGAGCCGAATGTTGATCCGGTCGCCGGTCGCGAGGTCGACGACGTCCTGCCCGTCGAGCAGCAGCACCGGCCGATCGAAGGAGCCGATGACGCGCACCTCCAGCTCGGTTCCCGCAGCGAGCACGAGCGAGCGGCTTCCCAGGCTGTGCGCGCACACCGGGGTCACGACCATCGCCTCGACGTCGGGCGCCATCAGCGGTCCGCCGGCCGACAGCGAGTAAGCGGTCGAACCGGCAGCGGTCGCGGCAATCAGGCCGTCAGCCACCAGGTGCCCGAGGTCGCTGCCCAGCGTGCCGATGCGCAGGTGCACCGCAGCGTAGCCGCCGGCGCCCTTGATCACGGCATCGTTCATCGCGACCGCGCGCCGTACGGTGCGGCCACGGCGGCGGACGATCGCGCTGACCATGCGGTGCGCCACGACCGGCCAGGTGCCATCCAGCGCGTGACGCACGGCCTTGCCCATCTCCTTCTGGTCGGCGACGGTCAGAAAGCCGAGGCCGCCGAGATTGATCGGCAGCAGGACGCCGCGGGTCCCAGCCAGCGCGCGTCCGCCGGCGAGCACGGTGCCGTCGCCACCCAGGGTCACCAGGATCTGGCACCAGCGAGCCATCTCGCGCAGTGGCTGGCCGCCGCCCAGCTCGGCGCCCAGCCGGGCGTCCAATCGAGTCTCGATCCCGCGCCGCTTGAGCAATGTGCGCAGCGCCTTCGCCGCACGTTGGACGCCACGGCGATCGGCGTGACCGAGCACGCCGACGCGCCGGATGCGCGCGGTCATACGTACTGCTTCTGCGTTGCCTGGACCCAGTCGAGCACGCGGCGGGCGATCCCGGCTGCGTCGAGCCCGACCTTTTCGAGCAGTTCGTCGCGCTTGCCGTGCGCGACGAATTCACGCGGCAGCGCGATGCGGTGCATCGGCGTGCCCGACAGACCATGGCGGTCGAGGCACTCGTGCACAGCGCTGCCGAACCCACCCATGGGCACGTTCTCTTCGACGGTGACGATGCGCCCGATCGAGCGCGCCAATCCGGTGATCACGTTCTCGTCGACCGGGCTCGCGAAGCGTGCGTTGACCACGGTCGCCTTGATGCCATCCCGCTCCAGGCTCTCGGCCGCTGCGAGCGACGGCTCGACCATCGTGCCGAGCGCCAGAATCGCGACGTCGCCACCGATCCTGAGCTGCTCGGCCTCGCCGATCGTCAGCAGGCGCGGCTCGCGCGCCGGCGGCGTTGGGTCGGGCACGTTGGCCCTCGGGTAGCGCACCGCGATCGGGCCCTTCCGGTACTGGACCGCGGTCCACAACATGTCGCGCAGCTCCTCGCCGTTCCTCGGCTGCATGACCACGACCCCGGGGATCATGCGCAGGAATCCGACGTCGAACGCCCCGTGCTGCGGGGCACCATCCTCGCCGACCAGCCCGGCCCGGTCGATGCAGAACACGACGTGCAGGTTCTGCACCGCGACGTCGTGAATGATCTGGTCGAAGCCGCGCTGCAGGAAGGTCGAGTAGATCGTGGTCAAGGGAATCAGCCCGTCGGCGGCGAGGCCGGCCGAGAAGGTGACGCCGTGCTCCTCGGCCATGCCGACGTCAAAGAAGCGGCCGGGGAACTTCTTGCCGAAGGCCTTGAGCCCGGTGTTGTCGGTCATCGCCGCGGTGACCGCGACCACTTCCGGCATGCGCTCGGCAATCTCGATCGCGACCTCGCCGAACACCTGGGTGTAGGTCTTCTTGGAACTCTTGGCCGCGACACCGGACTCGGGATCGAAGACGCCGACGCCGTGGAACGTGCCGGCGTCGGTCTCGGCCGGGCCATAGCCCTTGCCCTTGCGCGTGACCACGTGCAGCAGCACCGGCTCGTCGAAGCGGCGCAGGTCGCTCAGGGTCTCGAGCAGGACGTCGAGATTGTGGCCGTCGATCGGGCCGAAGTACTTGAGGCCCAACTCCTCGAACAGGACGCCCGGCACCACCAGGTTCTGCAGCCCTTCCTTGATGCGGCCGGCCAGCTTCTGCGCCACCTTCCCCATCGCCGGCAGCTTACCGAGCAGGTCCCAGACGTCGTGCTCGAAGCGCAGGTACATCCGGCTGGTGGTCAGCTTGGTCAGGTAGCGAGCGATGGCTCCGACGTTCTTCGAGATGCTCCACTCGTTGTCGTTGAGAATGACGATCAGCCGCTTGCCCAGCTCGCCCGCGTTGTTGAGCCCCTCGAATGCCATGCCGCCGGTCAGCGCACCGTCGCCGATCACTGCGACCACGTGGCTGTCGTCGCCGCGCAGGTCGCGCGCGACCGCGAAGCCGAGGGCTGCCGAGATCGAAGTGCTGCCGTGGCAGGTACCGAAGGGGTCGTGCTCGCTCTCGTCGCGGTTGGGATAGCCGGCAATGCCGTCCAGGGAGCGCAGCGTGTCGAAGCGCTCGTAGCGCCCGGTCAGCAGCTTGTGCGGGTAGGACTGGTGTCCGACATCGAACAGGATGCGATCTCGCGGTGAGTCGAACACGCGGTGGAGCGCGATGGTCAGCTCGACCACGCCCAGGTTCGGGGCCAGATGCCCGGCACGGCGCGCGACCGTTTGGATGATGACATGGCGCATCTCGGCGGCCAGGGCATCGAGCTGTGTGCGGTCCAATGCCTTGACGTCCGCCGGGGAGTGGATCTGTTCGAGCAGGCTCATTTGGTTAGAAGATCCCATGCCAGAGCAACGCGGAGGCCACGCCGAGGATGGCGCCGACCAGGACTTCGAGAGGCGTGTGCCCGAGCAGCTCCATCAGGCGGGAGGCGTCGCGCTCCGGGTGCTTGAAGTGTTCGTCGATGAGCCGGTTCAGGATCACGGCCTGCCGGCCCGCAGCCCGTCGCAGACCGGCGGCATCATACATAACGACCAGGCTGAAATACAGGGTCACCGCGAACATCAGCGAGCGCGGACCCGCCTGGATCGCCACCGAAGTGGTCAGGGCGGCAACGCCGGCGGCGTGCGAACTGGGCATGCCGCCGGTCTCGACGAACCGGCGCAGGTTCCAGCGGCCGGTCGTGAAGTAGGCGACAAAGCCCTTGAAGCCCTGGACGGCGAAGCCGATGCCCAGGGCGAGCCAGAATGCGATGTTGGGAACGACGTCCATGTGCGCTCCGATGAGTCCGACTCCCTCCTGTCGACGAGGGCTGAGTCACGGCCGAATACGATACGCGGCAGGTTGCTGGCCGGCAACTCCTCACGATGGCGCGTCGTCCGGGGACTGACGCATACGCTGAATCCTGTTGACAGGGCCCCAATCGGCGCTCAGCATGACCAAGTCGCGCGCCTCTCCCGGCGACCCCGAGGACAGCCGTCGCCCGCCGCGCGATGAAGCGCCGAGGTCCGGAAGGGACCAACCGCCGGCAACCACTGCCGTGACCCACGACGATTCGGCTCGACCTTCCGCCGACACCTCGACTGCTGTGGCAGCCCCGGTGCCTTTTCCATGTTTGCTTCATCTGGAGGAGGACACCCAAAATGCGTACGCTCCGATTTCTGGTATCCGCCGCGATGGTCACCCTGCTCTTGAGTTCGCCCCGCCCCGAACAGCTTCACGCGGCCTGCAACTGTTCGGGCGGCTTCGCTGGCCCAGGGGGACCGCTCAACTGCAACGTAGACTGGTTCGCGAACGACTCGCTGGCGGCCTGCCCAGCGGGTGACACGGTCATCGTTTCCGGCCACCCGCTATTCGTCCACCCGCACCCGTCCAAGCTCCGAGTCTGGGTGCGCTACGAGGACGCCAATTGCAACCTCAAGTCGGGCGTCCCTCCCGAGTCCATCTGGGTTCAGATCCAACCTCGCTCGGGGAACGTCAAGCTCAAGGACGTCTCGAACCCAGTCTTCGCCGACGATTCCACAAACGCCAACGGCGAGACGCGCATCACGGTCTCCGGTTTCTCAGGCTGGGGGAAGATTCGCCTGACCCTGTTCGTGTCCGGGGTCAACCACGGCTACACGGAACGCATCGTGCGCACCACCGACGGCGACGGTGACGGCCGTACCGAATCGATCGGCGACCTCGTTGACATCAACTACGACGGGAATGTCGACGTCTGGGACTCCGGCATCATCACCTTCGCGCATCTCGAGCATTGGCACCGCAATGTCTTGCACGGAACGTTGGTGCGCCGGACCAACTTCTGCGAGACCTGCGAGGAGTACGAGGTCGGCACCAAAGGCGAGGGCGAAGTCGCCTGGTCGCCGTCCCAGAAGTACGTGGCCTATACTGCGTTCGTCAGCGACGGCGGCAGCGGCTCGGCGTGCAAGGTATTCGTCGTGCCGTCCGATCCCAAGGATGGGAACGGGTCGACCCAGATCAGCTTCCTTCCGGCAGCGGCCCACGACTACGACCCTATCTGGTCGCCGAACAATAGGGAGATCCTTTACGATCGAAGCGACTCCCTGGTTCTACGGCGACTCGTGCCATGGATCGGCAGCACCGAGTTTCCGATAACTGCCAGCAGCAATTGTGGGCCATTGCGAGGAGACACGCAGCCAGCGATCTCGCCCAATGGCCGATCCATCGCCTTCACCCGTTGCAACGCCGGTGGTGGCTGGAGTCTCTGGAAGATCAACATCGACGGCACGGGGCTTGTAGCCCTGACGTCACCGTCATCGCAAGACACCGACTACTACCCGCAGTGGTCGCCCGATGGCGCAACCATCTATTTCCAGCGCCGTCTGAGTACAAACGATCCCTGGGCTGTGTGGAAGGTACCGGCCGCGGGGGGAACCGTAGCCTCCGTGTTCGTCCCACCCTCTACACACCACTCCGTTCAGCCGGCTCTCTCGCCCGACGGCGCGATCATGGTCACCGGCTTCGGGGCGGAGGACGAGCTGGTGCGGAAAATCTTCACCCATACACTCGACCCTGCCTTGCCGAGCCCGGACGTCGCGAAGATGGTGATCAACTGCCCCGACACCAACTTCGCCGAGAAAGGTGACTTCCCGATCCTGTCGCCGCGACTCTCTCCCGACGGCACTCGGCTGCTCCTGGGCTCGAAGCAAGTGTGGGCCGCTCGCCGCCGCATGAACTTGCCACCGAAGTTCACGTCGGTGACGAGCACGACCGAAGGCACGCGCGCGCTCCACGACACGACGGCAACGATGCCGTTCAGCATGATCCAGGGATCCAATAACACGATACAGGTGGTCGCCACGGATCCGGAGAGCGATCCACGCACCTACCACGCCAAGCTTCTCCAGCCCTGGATGAGCTGGAATGCGGGCACGGGCGTGCTCACGTGCTCTCCACCGGTGCCGAGCGGCGGGTTCTACTTCGTCAAGTTCATGGCGACCACCCCGAGCGGCGGCACCGATGCTTTCATCGCCGAGATCGAGGTCGAGCCCACACTGGGGCCGGGGGTTTTCGGATCATCGCAGGCGATCGGCGCGGCCCGCTCCCCGAATCCGACCGATGGCTTCTTTTGGTTGGCAACAGTCACTCAGCCTGGGGTCACGGCACACCTCGCAGTGTTCGACGTGGGCGGCCGCATGGTGGCCACGGTTCGTGCTCCCACTGGAGGCCGCCTGATCTGGGATGGGCGGGACCGTGCGGGACAGCCGGCACCTTCCGGCATCTACCTGTGGCGGCTCGAAGCCGGAGTCGATCGCCGCGAAGGCAAGGTGGTGATGGTGCGATGACCGGGCGTCTTCTGTTCCTCGGCATTACTGCCATGGGGTTTCTCGGCGGCGTCGGGGCGAACCTGATGGCCCACCCCGCGTTGGTGAAGCCCACCTTGGCGGCTAGCGCCTGCCAACCCAGGGTGGTTGAACTCGACACCGCTTCGTGGAATGTCTCCCGCGGCACGTTCTTCGGCCGTGCAGTCGGACAGAGCTTCTACGCGCCGGAGACCTTGCTCTCCATGATCACGCTTTGGCGCCCGCCATGGGCCAACTCTCTCGGCGGACACCTATTCATCACGGAGGTCGATGAGAGTTTGAGCCCGCCGAGACCCAACACCCGCGAGATCCTCCTGGACGGGCCAACCGTGGAGGTCTTCGACAGCAACCCGCCAGGTCAGCTGGTGGAAATGCCGTTCGTGCTGGATCCACCGCTGGCACTGCCTCGGCGCGGTCTGTACGCGTTCTTCATCCAGGCTGAGTCCTGCAACCCCGGGGAGATTCGCTTTATCGCGGATACGCTCAATCCCTATCCCAGCGGAATCTCATGGATAACCGGCCGAGCGCTGTCGTTTTGCGGACTCGCCCCGGTCGCCGGCGGGGAAGATAATGCCGACTTCATCTTTAGGATCGAGTTCTGCGACGCAACGACGCCGGTGAGGCGCAAGAGTTGGGGGCAGCTCAAGACGATCTATCGGTGACCATCTTGGCAGCCACTGTAACCTGGTCGTGACGGCAGGTTCGGACGGGAACACCGACCTGCGGATGACGAACGACACGTCCGGTTCGGTCTAGCGCCGCCGCTCGGCGGTCTCGACGATCAATCCTTCCAGGAGTCCCGAGCGGGCCCCGAGTGCGACGGTTTCGCGGAGCGCCGATCGAAAGCGGCGCTCCGCCTCGCGCCGAGCCCGCTCCTCGCCCACCGCCCGGGGATAGGTCGCCTTGCCGCGCGCCTCGTCGGTTCCGGTGCGCTTGCCGAGCTTGCGCAGCGACGAGCTTCGGTTCAGCAAATCATCGTGAATTTGGAATGCCATTCCGAGATCGAGGCCGATCCGCTCGAGCGACGCCAGGCGTGCGGGCGTGGCGCCGCCGGCCAAGCCGCCCAATACCAGCGAGGCCGCCATCAGCGCTCCCGTCTTCCGTCGGTGGATGTCTCGTACGCCGGCCGCACGAACACGCCGCCCCTCGGCTTCCAGATCGAGCACCTGGCCGCCGACCAGCTCCTCGCTGCCCGCCGCCCGCGCGAGCACCGCGTGCGCGCGAACCACGCGCGCCGGCGACGTTGCCAACCGCGACAGCTCGGTGAACGCCAGCGCCAGCAACGCGTCGCCGGCGAGCACTCCGAGCGCCTCGCCGAACTTCTTGTGCGTGGTCAGGCGTCCTCGGCGGTAGTCGTCGTCGTCCATCGCCGGCAGGTCGTCGTGGACCAGCGAGAACGCGTGCACCATCTCGACCGCGGCGGCAGCCGGAAGCGCGTCCTGCCACCGGCCTCCGACCGCGTGACACGCGGTCAGCGCCAGCAGCGGTCGCAATCGCTTGCCCGGCGACAGCGCGGCGTAGCGCATCGCGGTGTGCAGGCGGCGGGGTGTGCGCGTCGCCGCCGGCAGCGCGCGGGCGAAGTAGCGTTCGAACGCCGTTCGAAGGGAGACCAGCCGGTCGGGCCGGGCCCGGCTCAAAGCAGCAGCTCGCCCTCGCGGTCGTCTGGATCGCGAGGTCCGTTCGCGGGGTCGATCGGCTGGGTCCGCGGCTCGCCGTTCGCGGTCTGGACCAGACGCTCGATGCGCTTCTCGGCGCGCTCGAGTTCCTCGGTGAGCCGGCGCGACAGCTTCATACCCTCTTCATAACGCGCGATCGAGTCTTCGAGTGAGAGCGTGCCGCCCTCCAGCTCGCCCACGATGGTCTGCAGGCGGTCGAGTGCAGCCTCGAAGGTGAGACTCTCACCGGTAGTCGGTTCGGTGCTCTTACGCGCGGGCATCGGCTCCTCGATGGCTAGGGGGTTCCGGCGGGGCGCACGGTCTCGACTCGGGCGTCGGCCTCGCCGCGCGCGAATTCGAGCGTGAGCCGGTCGCCGGCGGTCAACCGCTCGACCCCGCGCAGCACACTACCGTCGGCAGCGCGCGCCAGGCAATAGCCACGCTCGAGCACCAGCCGCGGCGACAGTGCGCGCAGGCGATCGGCGAGCGCGGCGTTTCGGCGGCGGCGATCCTCGAAACCGCGGGCGTGCGCCCGGCCGAGCCCGGCGGCCAGCCGCACGATCTCGGCGTGGCGGTGCGTCAGGGTCCGCGGCCAGTCGCGCAGGACGAAGCTGTCGCTGAAGCGCAGCAGTCGGTGGCGGGTCGAATGGAGCCGCGCGTTCCAGGCGCTGGCCAGGCGCTCGAACAGGTCGGCCAGATCCTTCTGCCAGAAGCCGAACAGGTCGTGAATGCGGCGGAAGCCGTGCTTCTCGGTCAGCTCGCGCACGCGCCGCGCGCGCTCATCGAGGGCCGCGCGCATGCCGCGGCGCACCCGAGCGTCACGCTCGGCGACCTGGATCAAGAGATCGGCGGCGCGCGGCGCCACGATCTCGGCGGCGTTCGACGGGGTCGCCGCGCGAACGTCGGCGACCAGGTCGGCGAGCGTGATGTCGGTTTCGTGACCGACCGCCGAGACCACCGGAATCTCAGACGCGGCGATCGCGCGCACCACGCGCTCCTCGTTGAACGCCCACAGGTCCTCGATCGAGCCGCCCCCGCGGCCGACGATCAGCACGTCGACCTGACCGTAGCGGTTGAAGCGCTCGATCGCGGTCGCGATCTCCTCGGCCGCACCCTCGCCCTGGACCCGCACCGGCGCCAACACGATGCCCAACGCCGGCCAGCGGTCGTGCAGCACCTTGACCATGTCGCGCACCGCGGCGCCGACCGGCGAGGTCACGAGACCGACGCGGCGCGGAAATCGCGGCAACGGTCGTTTGCGCGAGACCTCGAACAGACCCTCGGCCGCCAGCCGCTGCTTCAGCTTCTCGAATTCGATGAGCAGCGCGCCGAGCCCGGCCGGGCGCATCTGGCGGACGATGAACTGGTAGGCCCCGCGTGGCTCCCACACCGAGATCTCGCCGAACGCCTCGACTTCGGCGCCCTCGGACGGCTCGAACCCGAGGGATTGGGCTTCGCGGCGGAACAGGGCGCACGGCAGTACCGCCGCCGTTCCTTCCTTGAGGCTGAAATAGATGTGGCCGTTCTGGTGACGCTTGAGGTTCGACAGCTCGCCTCGCACCCACAGGTTCGAGTACTCGCCCTCGAGCGTGCCCTTGATCATCCGGGTCAACTCGAGCACCGAGAGCATGCGGTCGGTGGTCGCGGGGCTCACGGTCATCGCGCGGCCTCGACACCCACCGTCTGGCGGGCAGCCGCCAGGGCCAGGTTGGAAACGACCATGGCCACGGTCATCGGCCCCACCCCTCCGGGCACCGGCGTCAGTGCACCCGCAACCCGCGACACCGAGTTACTATCGACGTCGCCGACCAGTCGCGCGCCGCCACGACGCGTGTCGTCCGGTACCCGGTGGATGCCAACGTCGACCACCGTGGCGCCGGGCTTGACCCAGTCGGCGGTCACCGACTCGGCGCGGCCCATGGCCACGACCAGCAGGTCGGCGGAACGCGCCAGCTCGGCGAGCTTGGGCCCGCTCCCGCTGTGGCCGAGGGTCACGGTCGCGTCGACGCCGCGACTCGAGAGCAGGGTGGCCAGCGGACGGCCGACGATGTTGCTGCGCCCGAGCACGACCGCGTGCGCCCCGGCCAGCGGAATCTCGTGGTGGCGGAGCAGCTCGAGGATGCCCGCGGCGTGTGCGGGCACGAGGCACGGCAGTCCCAGCGCCAGCCGGCCGGCGTTGACCGGATGGAATCCATCCACGTCCTTCTCCGGAGGGATCGATTCCAGCACCGCCTGGGCGTCGGCCGGGGCCGCGAGTGGCAGCTGAACCAGAATCCCGTGCACCGCGGCATCGTCGCCCAGTGCACGCACCCGATCGACGACCGTTCGGGTGTCGCTGCCGGCCGCGAGCGCCACTCGCCGCACGGCGATCCCGGCCTCGGCGCACGCCTTCTCCTTGCGCTTGAGGTAGACCTGGGAGGCCGGATCCTCGCCGACCGCGACCAACGCCAGGCATGGCGCCACGCCGGCGTTGCGCAGCCGCGCGACTTCGAGCGCCGCGAGATCGCGCACCCGTTGCGCCGGCTCGTCGCCGCTCAGCAGACGCGCCGTGCCCGTCGGAGCGCCAGGGCGGTACGAAACCTGGATGCGCTCGATCGCCGTGGCGTGCCCGCTCGCCGGATCGATCGTGACCACGACGGCGTTCACCCGGGGATCGCCGTCGGCGGGCGACAGCCTTTCCGGCATGAGCGAGATGAAGCGGCGCAGGGCCGCGCTCCGCTCCATGCCGATCACCGAATCGAAGCCGCCGGTCATGCCGGCATCGGTCAGGAACGCGGTACCGCGCGGCAGAATGCGCTCGTCGGCGGTCTGAACGTGCGTGTGCGTGCCGACCACGGCGCTGACGCGGCCGTCGAGATGCCAGCCGAGCGCCATCTTCTCGGCGGTGGTCTCGGCGTGGAAGTCGACGAACACGACGCGCGTTTCCTCCCGGAGTGCGGCCACCGCGCGATCGGCGGCCGCGAACGGCGAATCGATCTCGCGCATGAAGACCCGCCCGAGCAGGTTGACGACGCCGACCGGCGTGCCGTCGCGCGCCGGGAACACGGCAAAGCCGCGGCCGGGGGTGCCCTCGGGCATGTTGGCGGGTCGCACCAGGCGCGACTCGCTCGCCAGGTAGTCGTGGCTGTCCTTCTTGTCCCAGAGATGATTCCCACCGGTCAGCACGTCGGCGCCGGCCGCGAACAGCTCGGCGCCGGCGTCGGGCGTGAGCCCGAACCCGGCGGCGGAGTTCTCGGCATTGACGATCACCAGGTCGACGTTGTGCTGGCGCTTGAGCCCGGGCAGCAGCGCGCGCAAGGCTTTGCGTCCGGGTGAACCGACGACGTCGGCGACGAACAGTATGCGGAGCATCGCGTTCCTTACTTGGCGTAGTCCACGGCGCGCGTCTCGCGGATCACCGTGACCCGGATCTGGCCCGGGTATTCGAGTTCTTTCTCGATCCGGCGCGCGATCTCGCCCGCGAGGCCCTGCGCGCGCGCGTCGTCCACGCTCCGGTGCTCGACCATGATGCGCACCTCGCGCCCGGCCTGGATCGCGTACGACTTCTCGACCCCGGCGAAGCCGCTCGCGATCTTCTCGAGTGCTTCGAGTCGCTTGATGTAGACCTCGAGGCTCTCGCGACGCGCCCCGGGCCGGGCACCCGAGATCGCGTCGGCGGCCGAGATCAGGACCGGCCACAGGCTGCCGCCAGCGTAGTCGTCGTGGTGGTAGCCGATCGCCTCGAGCACCGCCTGCGGCTCGCCGTAGCGCTGCGCGACCTCCATGCCGAGCGCCGGATGACTGCCTTCGTGGTCGTGGTCGATCGCCTTGCCGATATCGTGCAGCAGGCCGCCGCGCCGCGCGGTCTTCTCGTCCATGCCGATCTCGGCCGCCATCATGCCGGCCAGCCGCGCGACCTCGATCGAGTGGCGCAGGATGTTCTGCCCATACGAGGTCCGGTACTGGAGTCGGCCGAGCAGATTCTGGAGCTCGGGGTGGATGCCGTGCACGCCGGCTTCGAGGCACGCCATCTCGCCCAGCTCGCGGATCTTGGCCTCGACCTCGGTCTGCACCTTGGCGACGACTTCCTCGATCCGCGCCGGATGGATGCGACCGTCGGCGACCAGCCGCTCGAGCGCCAGGCGCGCGACTTCGCGCCGCACCGGGTCGAAGCCGGACAGGATCACCGCCTCGGGAGTGTCGTCGATGATGACGTCGACGCCGGTGATGATCTCGAACGACCGGATGTTGCGACCCTCGCGGCCGATGATCCGGCCCTTCATGTCGTCGCTCGGCAGGTGGACGACCGAGACCGAATGGTCGGACACGTGGTCGGCGGCGTAACGCTGCATGGCGAGCACGATGATCTTGCGCGCCTCACGCTCGCCGTCGCGCTGGGCGGCGTCGCGGATCTCGGTCACGCGCCGGGCGGCCTCGGCCCGCGCTTCGCTCTCGATCGCGCCGACCAGCTGCGCGCGCGCCTCATCGGCGCTCATCCCAGCGATGCGCTCGAGCCGGACCTTTTCCTCGCCGAGCATGCGGTCCAGCTCTTCCCCGCGCGCGGCCACCGCGCGCTCGCGCTGGCCGAGGTCGTTGTCGAGCCGCTTCAGATCGCGGTCCATCTTCTCGATCAGCTCGACCCGGCGGCCGAAGGCGGCTTCTTTCTCCTGGAACGCGCGCTCGGCGGCGAGCTGGGTGTTGCGCGCCTGGAGCATCTCGCGCTCGACCTGTTGCTTGAGGCGAAGGGCTTCCTCGCGGCCCTCGAGCACGGCATTGCGCTTCAGCGAGTCGGACTCGCGCGCGGCGTCTTCGAGGACGGTGGCGGCTCGGCGCTCCGAGCCCTGGACGCGGGTGCGCCCGAGCTGGGCACGGAACAAATAGCCCGCGGCAAAGACCACGACGGCGCCGAAGGCGACGCCGCCGATGATGGTGAGGTCCACGTTCCCCTCCGTTCCGGCGCGACTCGCATCGCGCCGGAGCCAGAGGCGGGAAAAGGACCCCGCCGAGCCGTGTGCCTATCGTGTTCTTGAGACCTGGCGAACCAGGTGGGCGTGTCTTCGACCGGGTCTGCGATCTCCGATCCGCGGTTCCCTACGGCGCGAGACGCCGATCGGGACTTCGCGGGTTAGGAGCGTGGCGTTGCCAGCCACCGAAACGCCCTGAATGAAAGTGTTGGTTCAAGAACACCTGGACATCACGAACTCGGCAGGGACTCGGAGGATGAGTCGTCGCGCCGCCTTTCAGGCCGGACCGCCGGTCTGGAGGGCTTCATCCAGGACCGCGGTGAGCTTGGCCGTCCGCGAGCTCCAGTCGCGCAGATCGCGCTCCTCGTTCTCGCGCCGGGTACGCTCCTTGAACAACTCATCTGCAATATTGAGAGACGCGAGGATCGCCACCTTCGACAGCGAGGCCACCGGCAGTTTCTCGGTGATCTCACGCATCTTGCGGTCCACGTAGGCGGCGACGTCCAGGATGTACTCCTGCTGGGCTTCACCGCGGATGGTATAGGAATGTCCGAAGATCTCTACCTGGACGACGTTTTTGGCGACCATGGCGCCTCCATCTTGCCGTTCCGTTTTCCTGCGCTCTGGTCTCGATCGGTATGTTGCATGCCGTCCGCGGTGTCACGGGTCACCCCGCGCCCCGCAGCCCGGCCGTTCTATGCCTCGAGCTTCTCGAGCTTGCGCAGCATGCCCTCGACGCGCGAGGCCACATCACGACGTTCCGTCTGCCAATCCTTCTGTTCACGGCGCAACGTCGCCAGCTCCTGCACCAGCGCCGCCACGTCCTGACCTTGGAGCTTGCGCTCCGTTTCCTCCAACCGCTGAGCCAACTCGGCGCGCTCGCGCAGCAGCTTCTGCTGCTCGTCGCGCAACCGGTGCACCAACTCAGCCGCCTTCTCGACCCGCTCGGCGAGCCGGTCGAGGTCGGACTGCATGACTGTCATGTCGAGGGTCATCGGTCTCTCAATCGGCCGCCGCATTCCTTCGCGACCGCCGCGGCCATGTGGTCCTGAATCGACTGAACTTCTTCCTCGTTCATCGTGCGTTCCGGATGCTGGAACTGGAGCGCGAATGCCAGGCTCTTCATTCCCTCCGGTGTGCCGGGTCCAGCGTACACGTCGAACAGCTCGATGGCGACCAATCGTTCGCCCGCGGCCGACCGGAGGACCCGATCGATTCGGTCGTGGGTGACGGCCGCCGGGACGTGGAACGCGACGTCGCGGCGGACCGGCGGGTAACGGCCTGGGAGCCAGACTTTTCGGGCCGCACCGGCAGGCGCCAGGGCGTCGAGCATCGCCACGAACACGTGAACCGGCTGCTCGATTTCCCATTGGCCGAGCACCGCCTGGCCCAGGGTTCCGGCCCATCCAATGGTTGAAGCCGCACGCGCAACTTCAGCACTGGCACCGGGTTTCCAGCCGTCGGCAGAGTACGCCCGCCACTCGGGAGCGTCAACGCCCATCTCCTCGAGGAACGACTCCCACAGTCCCTTGGCGTCCTCGAAGTCGACCGGGCGCTGAGCCTGGTCGTGAGCGTGGGCATAGCGCGGCCCGCTGACCAGTGCCGCAACGTACGCGGTCTCGACCGGCCGTCGTTCGGCGCCGCTCGCCGCTTCCTTCGGACCCGGCCATGAGAAACCGGTGCCAATCTCGAACAGCCGGACCGCGGCAGCACCCTGACGCAGGTTGTGCGCGCCGGCGCGCAGCAGTCCTGCGAGCGGCGTCGGCCTCAGCACCTCGTGCTCGCGGCTCATCGGGTTCGAGAGCCGCACACAACGCGAAGGATCGACACCGATCAGCCGAGCCGTCGCCTCGGCCTCGACTTCGGAGACCAGGGAGCTGGTGCAGGCTTCCATCAGTCCGCGCGCGAGCATCGCACGCCGGGCCTGTTCGCGGCGCCGCTCCACCGGCGTGCGGAGCGCGTGGACACCGCCGGTTTCGAGCGGGGCCTCGGGGATCGAGTCGTAGCCCATCGAGCGCGCGACCTCCTCGACCAGGTCGTCCTCGATCGCGACGTCGCGCCGCCAGCCCGGCACGGTGACTTCGAGCGGATCGCCACCCTGGACGCGGAACTCGAGGTCCTCGAGATGACGTCGCGCGTCGGCCTCCGACACCTCGCGTCCGATCAGTCGCGTGCATCGCGCGGCGCGCAGCCGAATCATCGGCGCCGCGGGCGAGGCCGCACCCCGCTCGCGCCCGGGGCCGGCTTTGGACTTGGGCGAGAGCTCGGCGAGCAGGTCCAGGAAGCGCCGGGTCGCGGTCGGGCCGACCTCGGGATCGACCCCACGCTCGAATCGCTTGGAAGCATCGGTCGACAGGCCCAGGGCGCGCGAACCGCGGCGCACCCGGCGCGGGTCGAACCACGCGCACTCGAGCAGCAGCCGCTTGGTGCCGTCGTGGACTTCGCTGTGGGCCCCGCCCATGATGCCGGCAATCGCCACCGGCGCCTCGCGGTCAGCGATCACCAGGACCTCGGGGTCGAGTGCGCGCTCGCGGCCATCGAGTGTGGTGATGACCTCCCCCGCCCGCGCCCGGCGCACGCGGATCGCGAGCCCCTTGAGTCGATCCAGGTCGAAGGCGTGCAGCGGCTGGCCGAACTCGAACAGCACCAGATTGGTGAGGTCGACGACGTTGTTGATCGATCGCTGGCCGATCGCCTCGAGCCGCTGGACCAGCCACGGCGGCGAAGCGGCGACCACCACGTTGATGACGATGCGCGCCAGGTAGTGCGGGCAGCCTTCGGTGTCCTCGACCTCGAGGTCGAACCCGCCGGCGCCTTCGTAGCGCGCGTCGAGCCGTGCTTGCGCCTTCGGGGTCCAACGACCGCCGAAGGCAGCTTTGATCTCGCGCGCCAGACCGACCACGCCCATGCCGTCCGGGCGATTGAACGGGATCTCGATGTCGATCACGGTCTCGGGCGGCGCCAGCAGCTCTTCGAATCGGCGGCCCGGAGTCAGTGACTTGCCGTCGGCCGAGCGACCCTGAGCCCCGAGCCAGCGCTCGAGGTCGACGATGCCCTCGTGGTCGTCCGACAGCTCGAGCTCGCGGGCCGAGCACAGCATGCCCTGGCTTTCCTCGCCCCGGATCTTCGAGCGCTTGATCGTGACCCCGCCCGGCAACTTGGCGCCGACCGTGGCCAGCGGCACGATCATTCCGGCGCGCACGTTGGGTGCACCGCACACCACGCTCAGCTCGCCGGCGCCGCCGTCGACCCGGCACAGCGTCAGCTTGTCGGCGTTCGGGTGGCGCTGGACGTCGAGCACGCGCGCGACCACCACGCCGGTGAAGGTCGTGCCGCGGGTCTCGACGCCCTCGACGTAGAAGCCGCGGCGGGTCAGGGCCGCGGCGATCGCCGGGGCGTCGGCGTCGACCTCGATCCAGTCGCGGAGCCAGGAGAGCGGCAGCTTCATGCGAACTGCCCGAGGAAGCGAACGTCGTTCTCGAGGAACAAGCGGATCTCGGGGATGCCGTGGCGCAGCATCGCGATCCGTTCGATGCCCATCCCGAAGGCGAAGCCGGTGACCTGCTCGGGGTCGTAGCCGACCGCACGGAACACGTTCGGGTGCACCATGCCGGCGCCGAGTACCTCGAGCCAGCCCGAGCCCTTGCACACCGAGCAACGCCGCTCGCCGGCGGCGTCGCGCACCACGCCCCCGCCGCCGCAGATCACGCACGAGACGTCGAGCTGAGCACCCGGCTCGACGAACGGGAAGTAGATGGGAATCAGCCGCGTGCGCACCTCGGCGCCGTAGATCGAGCGCGCGAAGGTGTTCAGCGTGGCCTTGAGGTCCGCCATGCTGACGTTGCGATCCACGTAGAGCCCGTCGATCTGGTGGAACTGATCCATGTGGCTGGCGTCGATCTGCTCGGCGCGAAACACGCGGCCGGGGAACACCAGTCGAAGCGGCGGCTTGCGCTCCTGCATCGCGCGCACCCAGCCGGGCGAAGTGTGGGTGCGGAGCAGCAGCTCCTCTCCCGCGACCGGCGCCGCGCTACCCGGGGGCGGCGCCACGAAGTACGTGTCGTGCGCGTCGCGCGCCGGATGATCGGGCGGGAAATTGAGCTTGCCGAAGTTCAAGGCGTCGCTCTCGACTTCGGGGCTCGTGTACACCGAGTAGCCGAGGCCGTGGAACAGATCGAGCAGCTCGTCGAAGATCTGGAGCAGCACGTGGCGGCGGCCGACCCACGGGCGGCGGCCGGGGACGGTGACGTCGACCACGTCTCGGGCTTCGGCGGCGCGCGCCAGGTCGGCGCGCTTGGCGCGCTCGAGGTCCTCGAGCAGGCGCTTGGCGAGATTGAGCGAACGGCCGCGGACCCGGCGTTGCTCGATCGCGAGGCTCGGCAGCTCGGCCAGCGCGTGAGTCAGGGCCCCGCGCTCGCGCCCGAGTGCTGTCGCGTGACGCAGCACCAGTGCTGCCGGGTCCGGGGCGCCGGCGATGGCGCCCCCGTAAAGTGTGGTGGCGTTCGCGACCTCGGAGTCGATCGCGGCCAACTCCGCGACTCGCGTCGACCAGTCCGGCAACAGGTGCTCAGGGTCCCCCGCGGTCCATTCGGGGGGCAGGCCGTCCTTGAGCAGTGACATGGGCCGCTAGGCTACCGCGGCCTTCGCCACCTCCGCCAGTTTCGCGAACGCCGCTTCGTCGCGCACCGCGAGATCGGCGAGCAGCTTGCGATTCACCTCGATGTTGGCGCGCTTGAGGCCCGAGATCAGCGTGCTGTACGAGAGCCCGTTGATCCGCGCCGCGGCGTTGATCCGGACGATCCACAGACTTCGGAAGTCACGCTTCTTGGTGCGGCGATGCTCGTAGGCGAACTGGCCCGCTCGCTGCACGGTCTGCAGGGCGGTCTTGTAGAGCTTCCGGCGACCGCTGTAGTTACCCTTCGCCCGCTTGAGAACTTTCTTGCGGCGGGCGCGGCCCGGAACGACGGTTTTTGCGCGTGGCATGACGATTCTCCTGGGGTTCCGCCGGTCGCGAGGGATTCCCGGCCGCGGAAGGATCGTTGTTCAGTCGAGTGGTTTCGAATCAGCGCTTGCCGAGCAGTCGCAACACGCGCGGCTGGTCGGGCTCGGCCACCAATGACGTGCCGCGCAGGCGGCGCTTGCGCGTGCGGCGCTTGCCGATCATTCCATGCCGGAGGCCGGAATGGGCGCGGGTCGCCTTGCCGCTGCCCGAGATCTTGAAGCGCTTTGCGGCGGCGCGGTTGGTCTTCTGTTTCGGCATCGTTCTACTCCTTGGAACCGGCGTCCATGCGGACGCTGGGTGACGGTGCGGGGCTGGCCGCGTCGGCGGCATGCGGGGCGTCCGCACGGCCTCCCGGTTTCGCGGGCTTCGGCATCAGGACGGCGGTCAGCGTTCGGCCCTCGGCCCGCGGGCTCGCCTCGACGGTCGAGACGTCGCTCAGCTCGGCGATCGCTTTTTCGACCAGCTGTCGGCCGACGTCCATGCGCGCCAGCTCGCGTCCGCGAAACATGATGGTCAATTTCACCTTGTCGCGCGCCACTAGGAACTGACGCGCGTGGTTCACCTTGAATTCGTAGTCATGGTCGTCGATCTTCGGGCGCATCTTGATTTCCTTGAGCTGCATATGATGTTGTTTCTTCTTGGCCTTGCGCGCCCGGCGATTCTGCTCGTACTTGAACTTGCCGAAGTCCATGATCCGGCAGACCGGCGGCCGTGCTGTCGGCGAGACTTCGACGAGATCCAGACCCTTGGACTGTGCGAGGACGAGCGCCTCGCGCGTGGCAAGCACACCTACCTGTGTACCGTCATCTCCGATGACGCGCACCTGGGGGACTCTGATGCGCTCGTTGACCCGTACTTCGGGCACCCGCTGAACGGTAATGTGGACCTCCGCGTGTATGGGGCTCCTGATCGACCCGGCGTCGCGTGCTACGCACGCCCCGCCTGAAATGCGAAACGCCGGGCGGGATCCTCGCGCGAACAGAATCCCACCCGGCGTCCATCCGGCTGCCGGGGGGTCCCCATGGGACCCGGCGTCGGCGCCGGAACATGAACCCTTGAGCGGAAAGCCGAGCCGTTTCGGGCGACGGTCCGCGGGGGTGAGAAGCCGAAGGGGCTTCTGCTTCGTACGATTGCTGGCGCAGTCTACGGGGGCCTGCGCGCCCGTGCAAGGGGGCTCGGCGCCTTGACCCGACCTCGCCCCCGGCCCGACGCATTGGGTCTCCTGGCCCTTGCGCTCGGGCTTGCGAACCTAGGAGTTGTTGCCTGGGTCGCCGCGTCGCGCATGACCTACCCCTTCGAGCTCGATTGGCTCGAAGGCGCGGTACTCGAGCAGGTGCTGCGGGTGCGGGCCGGGGAAGCGCTCTACGTGGCGCCCGGACTCGGGTACGTCCCGCTCAACTACCCGCCCCTCTTCTATTGGGCTTCGGCGGCCGCGAGCTGGGCCGTGGGCCCGGGCTTCGCCGCGCTGCGGCTGGTCTCGGTGCTCTCGGCGGCGTCCACCCTGGTGCTCGCCGGATGGATGGTGGCCCGCGAGACGGGCAGCCGGTCGGCCGGATGGATTGCCGCGGGCTTGCTTGCGGCCGGGCATCATCTGGCGGAGGGCTGGCTCGACATCGGACGGGGCGACAGCCTGCAGCTCGCGTTGTTGCTCGCCGGCGCTTGCACCTATCGGCTTGGCACCGGCCACGGGGCGGCGGTGGTGGCGGGTCTCCTGTGGGCCCTCGCCTTTCTCACCAAACAATCGACGCCGGTGGCGCTCGCACCTCTCCTGGCTTGGGTCGTGTGGCGGGACTTTCGTCGTGGGATCGCAGCGGCGATCGCGTTCATCGTGTTTTCGGGTGCCGCCTGGTTCGCGCTCGATGCGGCCCATCAAGGCTGGTTTCGCTATTACGCGTTCACCGTGCCGAGGAAGTTCGCGCTGAGTCCGGTGCTCGCCGGGCGCTTCCTGGTCGAGATGGCGCCGCTGCTCCCGGCTCTGGTTCTGGGCGTTGTCGGTGCGTGGACGCGGATGCGCTCGAGGGTGGGCGACGTCGGATTCTCGTCGGCGTTGATCGCTGGATTCTTGCTCAGTGGCTGGCACCTGCGCACCTATGCCGGCGCCGGCGAGAACGTGCTCTTGATTTCGGTCCTGGGTGTCGCGATCGCCGGAGGTCTGGGCTGGGGCTGGCTCCGGAGCCTCGAGCCCGGGCGCCGGCGCACGGCGGCAACACTGGTTCTTTGCCTTCAGTTCCTGCTGCTGGTTCGCAATCCGCTGCGGGAAATTCCGACGGCGGCCGACCGCTCCGCCGGCGAGGACCTGGTTCGGCGGCTCGCGACGCCCGAGGGCTCGGTATTCGTCTCGTCGCACCCCTACCTTGCCCGCCTTGCGGGCAGCCCGGTGAACGCGCATATCGCGCCGCTGATGGACGTGGTTCGCGTGCGCCGCCACGCCTTCGAGCAAGTCCTTTGGCAGACGGTGAAGGACTCGCTGCAAACCCATGCCTGGAGCGTGCTTGTCCTCGACGGTCGCGACTGGCTGCTGGAGGAGGCCGAGGAGGCCGGGTACCGGCGGGTGGCTCGGGCCTTCGACCGAGACGACGTGTTCTGGCCGGTGACCGGGTATCGCACGCGGCCCGAGTGGGTGCTGGCGCCGCCGGAGCGGATCGAATCCGCTACGCCCGGGTCCGACTCTCCTCGAGCACCCGCTCGATGAACGCCTGGCGGGTCATCGGCTCGAGCTGCCCCGCGCCCTTGCGGCGCGGCGCCACGGTGCCGGCCTCGGCTTCGCGCGGTCCGACCACCAGCATGTAGGGAATCTTCTGCAGCTCGGCGTCGCGGATCTTGGCGCCCATCTTCTCGTCGCGCAGGTCGACCTCGACGCGAACGCCGGCCTCGCGCAGCATGCGCACCGTGTCGGCCGCGTAGTCGAGTGCCTTGGGGTTGGCCGGAATCACCACCACCTGGACCGGCGCGATCCACACCGGGAACTCGCCGCCCGTGTGCTCGATGTAGATGCCGGCGAAGCGCTCGAGCGAACCGTAGAGCGCGCGGTGCAGCATGATGACTTCGTGCTCCTGGCCGTCGGCGCCGATGTAGTGAACGCCGAAGCGCTTGGGCAGGTTCAAATCGACCTGGATGGTCGGGCACTGCCACTCGCGTCCGATCGCGTCGCTTGCAGCTTGACGTCGATCTTGGGCGCGTAGAACGCGCCGCCGCCCTCGTCGACTTCGTAGGGCAGCCCGCGCCGCTCGAGCGCCTGGCGCAGCGCGTTGGTGGCGAACGCCCACTCCTCGTCGCTGCCCAGGTACTTGTCGGCCGGGCGGGTCGCCAGGTAGCGCGGTGTACTCGTAGCCGTAGGCGCGCAGCAGGAAGTCCATGAGATCGAGAATGCCCTCGACCTCGTCGGCGAGCTGCTCCGGCGTGCAGAAGATGTGCGAGTCGTCCTGGGTGAAGCCGCGCACGCGCTCCATGCCGTGCAGCACGCCGCTCCGTTCGTAGCGATAGACCGTGCCCAGCTCGGCCATGCGGATCGGCAGGTCGCGATAGCTGTGCTTGCGCGTGTTGTAGATCATGATGTGGCCCGGGCAGTTCATCGGCTTGGCCCGGTACGGCTGGCCGTCGATGTCCATCGGCGAGTACATGAGGTCGGCGTAGTTCTGGAGATGCCCCGAGATCTCGTAGAGCTTCTCGCTCGCGATGTGCGGCGTGTAGACGAGCTGGTAGCCGCGCTTGAGGTGCTCCTCCTTCCAGAACTGCTCCATCAGGTGGCGCACCATGCCGAGCTTGGGGTGCCAGAGGACCAGCCCCGCGCCGACCTCTTCGTGGATCGAGAACAGGTCCAGCTCGCGGCCCAGCCGGCGATGGTCGCGCTGCAGCGCCTCCTCGACGCGCTTCAGGTGCTCGTCGAGCTCGGCCGGGGTCGCGAACGCGGTGCCGTAGATGCGCTGCAGCATCTCGTTGCGCTCGCTGCCCAGCCAGTAGGCGCCGGCGACGTGGGTCAGCTTGAACGCGCCGATGCTCGCCGGTGCTCGTCAGATGCGGGCCGCGGCACAGGTCGAGGAACGGGCCGTTCACGTAGTACGTGACCTTGGCGTCCGCCGGGATCTGCGACAGGAAGTGGAGCTTGTACTTCTCCCCCGCCGCCTCGAACCGGCGCTGCGCGCCTCGTCGCGGGTGGTCTCGCGGAACTCGAACGGCTGGTCGGCGGCGACGATCTCGTGCATGCGCGCCTCGATGCGCTCGAGGTCTTCGGGGGTGAACGGCGTCGCGCGCGCGAAGTCGTAGTAGAAGCCGTTGTCGACCGGCGGGCCGCCGGCGACCTTGACGTCGGGGAACAGCTCGGTGACCGCGGTCGCGAGCACGTGGGCCGCCGAGTGGCGCAGCCGGTAGAGCTGCTCGCCGCCGGGGTAGCCGGCGACTTCGGGCCGGTCTTCGGACGCGGTCGCCATGGACATGCTCGGGATCCTCGTGGGTGCGGCCGGGGTCGCGAGTGCCTCCGGACGGGCCGAACGCCCCCCGGGACCCGCGAACACAATGGTGGGCGCTACTGGACTTGAACCAGTGACCCCTTGCTTGTCGAGCAAGTGCTCTACCAGCTGAGCTAAGCGCCCGTGAGCGGACGAGTAAGCCCGATCGGCGCGGGATCTGTCAACCGCCGAACGCGCGATCTACTGCACGACCACGAACCGCCGAGAGACCGTCTCCCGGTTCAGCGTCAACCTCACGAAATGAACACCCGGCCGCAAGGGCACGCTCGGCCGGAGGCTCAGCTCGTGTGTGCCCGCTCCGAGACCATCGAGGCGCTGGCCAGCCAGACGCCGGCCGCTGACATCGAACATTTCGAACGACGCCGGGCCCGTGCGCGGCAGGGCCACGGTGACCGCGAGGGCGCTGGCGCCGGCGTCCCAGGCCACGCGATCGAGCGCCAAAACCTCGGGGATCTCGTTGCGAGCTCGGGTCTCATCGGAGCTGGGGTCAGCCGCCACGTCTCGAATGTCGGGAGCGAAGATGAACGGTCCCTGGCTAACGTCCGAACCGTACACACTGGTGATCTCGATCGGCGCGGATGCCGTGCCTTCGGGCACCAGGGCCGTGATCAGGGCGTTCGAGTTGATCGTGAACTCGGCTTCGACCGCGCCGAATCGCACCGACGTGACGCCCGCGAAACGAACGCCATGCAGGTCCACCTGCGCGCCGACGTCCCCGCCGGGCGGCGAGAACGAACTCAGATCGGGCGGCGGTTGCGGAGTCCCCTGCCAGAGTGCCGCGGAACGGCGGAACGTCGATGTGATCGCGACGTCTTCCGCTCCGCCCGCGCGATGGATCCGAATCTGCTCGAGCGCCAACGCGACCGGGCGATCGCAATGGGCACAGGCGCCGTCGGACACCGTGCGCTGGCGCCCGATGTTGAGCTTGAACCCGTAGTACTCGCGCGTCGGATCCAGGGTGGCGGAGGGCGCCGGGAACGACATGAGGATGGACAGTCGCGCGGTTCCCGGACCGTAGTAGCTGGCCGTGTACCCCACGGAGCTGCCGCTAGCCCCGTTCGAGTGCAAGAGGTCGCTGCAGGCGCCGTTCGTGGCGAAACCAGCACTGGCGAACAGCTGGCTTCCGGGGCGACATGCCCCCAGCCCGAACTTCCACCAGTCCGGATACACCGGGGACGACACGCGAATGTCGGCCGAGAGACCTGTGACCTCCGTCACGTTGGCCGGCGGGGCAAACGAGGCGACCAGCGTGAACGGCGAACCAGAGTTCGTGTTGCACGCGAAGGTCTTGATCTCGCCCCCTGCGAGCCCGCACTCATCCCAGGAGAGGTTGAAGACCCCCGCCGAGGGTCCGAGGCGGAAGGACTCGAACGAAGCGGTCGCCCCGCCCGGATTGGTCACGGTGATCGGACCCTCGGTGGCTCCCGCGGGAACCGTGGCGACGATCGAGGTGTCTGTCTGAATGACATACGCCGCCGGCACGCCGTGGAATGCGATGGCGGTCGCCGTGCCGAAGTTGTGGCCGAAGATCGTGACTTCGGATCCCTCGGGACCCTGCTCGGGCAGGAAGAAGTCGATCTCGGGGGAAACGATGAAGTCACCGCCGCCGACGGCGCTTCCGAACGGGGTCGTGACCCGAACCGGCGCGGTGCGCGCGCCGCCTGGAATCGTGGCGCTGAGCTGCGAGTCCGAGACCTGGGCGAACACGGCTTCGGTGTTCCCGAAACGCACGGCCGAGGCGGCCGAGAGTCCGGCTCCGAGAATGGTGACTCCGGCGCCGGGTGGCCCCGCCGCGGGCGTGATGCTCGCGATTTGGGGCTGCGCCCCAGTGATCCCCTGCCAATAGGCGGTCGCGCCATGGATCGGCGCGTCGAGGAGCGGGTCGCGATTGGCGTCGGCCGGCTGAAAGAGCTGAATGTTCTCGAGTCGGACCTGGACGGGCACGAGACACCCGGCACAGCTGCCCGCGCCCGTGGTCTTGGCGCGCGCGACCCGGACGCGAAAGGCGTAGTACTCGAGTCCGTCCACCAGCGCGAACGCTTCTTCGCTCGGCACCGCCGCCTGAAGCCGGAGTCGAGCCGTGTTCGCTCCATAGCTTCCGAGCTCGTAGGAGAACCCTCCGGCCTGGGTGCCCGGCCACGCCGTGGCACAGGCTTCGCCAGGGACGTCGAACTCCGGGACCAGGCTCCCCCCCGGGCGGCATTGACCCGCACCGTGTTTCCACCAGTCCGGAAGCGAGGTCGCCGCTATCCTGAGATCTGCGGACAGGCCGACGAAACGATTGATGCCCCTCGGCGGCACGAACGTGGCGACCAGATGGTCCACGCCGGTGTTGGTGTCGCAGGCGAACGTCTTCACGGAATCGCCTGCGACCCCACAGTCGTTCCACGACAGATTGATGCCGAGAACGCGTGGGCCGACAATGAACAAGCCCGCGCTGACGGTTCCGCCCGGATTGGTCACGAACAGCGGACCGCTCGTGGCGGCGGGGGGCACGGTCGCCTCGATCTGCTCATCGGAAATGACGGTGAAGAGTGCGACCGCACCATTGAAGGAGACCTGCATCGTTCTTCCTAAGTTGTGGCCGAGGATCGTGACGGTGTCGCCTGGCATCGCCGAAGGCGTGTAGTGAATGATCTGCGGTGCCGGGAAGGGAGCAACGTCGAACGGACCCGCTGATGTGCCCGTCCCCCCCGGGTTCCAGGCCGTTATGGGTCCGTCGGTGGCGTCGAGCGGGACCTCGGTCTGGATTTCTTCATCCGAGACGATTGTGAACAGAGCCAGCGCGCCGTTGAACCGAACCGTATCCACGGTGGCGAAGTTGTAGCCACTCAGCGTCACCGCCCCGCCCGCCGGCGCCACTGTGGGAACGAACGACAGGATCATGGGACTGACAATGAACACGGGACCGTGGATCACCCGAAGAGGCGTATGCACACGGACGGGGCCGGTGCGAGCGCCCTCGGGGACTTCGGCTTCAACCAGGGTGTCGGCCACGACCTGGAACATCGCCGGCGTCTCTCCGAACCACACTTCGGAGGTCCCATTGAGCCCCAATGCGCGGATTCGAACCACCATCCCCGGGGCCCCGGCCGCCGGAGTCAGCGTGACTCCGCCGTACTCCTTGTTGATCAGGATGGCGAAGGATCCCAGTGCGGTCTCGTTGGCGGCCGCCAGATCGGGCGCCCCGTCCCCGTTGACGTCACCGACCACCAGGCCGCGGGGACGACCATCGGTTGCGAAGTCCAGGTTCGCCGGGAACACGCCGCCAAAGTTGTACAGCACACGAACGCTCTGAGCGGTGTAGCTGGCGACGATCAGGTCGGGATCGCCGTCCACGTCCACGTCGCCGACCCCCAGACTCTGTGCCAGGGGACCAATCGTGTAGTTCGTGCGCGGGGCGAACGTGCCGTTGCCGAGGTTCATTCGAACGGAGGCGGTCGAGGACTCGTTCGCCGTCGCTAGATCGAGATGGCCGTCGCCGTCCAGATCCGCCGCGACGACCATCGAGACCAGGCTTCCCATGGTGAGCGTCGTGGCGACGTAGGACCCCGCCGTATTCCGCTTCAGGATCGAGACGCTGCCCTGCGGGCTGCCCGAGATGACCTCGGGGACGCCGTCCGAGTCGAGATCGGCCGCCGTCACCGACTTGGGTTGCGGCACCGGAATCGTCCCCGTGTGGGTGAACGCCCCCCCACTGTTGGACAGCAGCGCGACATCCTGGATGCCGTGACGCGCCACCGCGAGATCCAGATCGCCGTCGCCGTCCAGGTCCACGGCGACGACGGCTCGAGGGTTGCCGGATAGGGAAACGGTCGCCGAAGACACCAGGCTTCCGTTCACGAACCGCATGACGCGTACGGTTCCGTCCCAGTCGGCCACGGCGACGTCGGGCCACGAGTCGCCGTCGAAGTCCCCGACGGCCGCGTGAACCGCGAGGCCCGCGGGGTAGTCGACGCGACTGGCGAAGGTGCCGTTCCCCTGATTCATGGAAACCGTGATGGCACGCGCCACGGCGCACGACACGATCGCATCGGGATCGCCGTCGCGATCGAGGTCGCCCAGCGCGATGGCGTAGGGAGTCATGCCGGTCGGATAGGAGACCGCTGGAAGAAAACCCTCGTTGCCCACGATGGCCGTGTTGAGAACGATGGCAAAAGAACCCGCGGGTTGGTCATTCGACGTCGCGAGATCGAGCTGCCCGTCCCCGTTGACGTCCCCGACAACCACGTCACGGGGTCGCTCCCCCGCCGCGAATGCCTGTATCTCCGGGAACGCCCCCGCCCCGTTGTTCAGCAGAATCGAAGCCGTGCTTTGCGAGTAGTTCGCGACCACCAGATCCATGTCGCCGTCGTCGTCGATATCGCCGGTGTCGAGCGATTGCGCCAGGTTGCCCACCGTGTACAGGACCCGGGGCGCAAAGGCGCCGCCGCCCAGGTTCAAGAGGACGGAAGCCGAGTTGTCCTCGTTCGCGGTCGCGAGGTCGAGCCTTCCGTCGCCGTTGAGATCGACGGCGACGGCCATCGAAACGACTCCCCCGGCCGAGAGATCGGTTCGCGCGAAGCCGCCAGCGCCGGTCTGGCGCAGGATCGTCACGTAGCCTTCGTGACTGCCGGTGATCAGATCCGGCCTCCCGTCGGCATCGATGTCCGCAGCCGTGATCGACTTGGCCGGACGCGCCGGCACCTCGCTGCCGAGCGCGAAGACCCCGCCGGTGTTCACGAGCAAGGCCACGGTCCCCGCGGAGTATCGGGTCACGGCCAGGTCCAGATCGCCGTCGCCCTCCAGATCGAGTGCGGTGATCGAGCGTGGGTTCTGACCGACCGTGACATTGACGATCGTCGGAGATCCTTCCCCTGGCGAGTACAGGATCGTCACGGAACCGCCCCAGCCCGCGACCGCGACATCGGGCCACGAGTCGCCGTCGAAGTCCCCCACGGTCGCATAGACCGGCACTCCGGCCGGGTAGTCGACCCGATTCTCGAACACACCGTCGCCACGGTTCCAGGAGAGGGTGACGATGTTGCTCGAGGTCCCCGAGACGATCGCGTCGAGATCGTTGTCGCGGTCGAGATCCGCGAGCAGCACCGAGTTCGGAAAGCTGCCGCTCGGATAGTAGATCGGTGCGCCGAAGGAGAGCCCGCGCTCGAGGCCGATGCGCCGAAGGAGAGTTCGGCGCGCGAGGCCGGCGCCGCCAGCATGAGGGCGACGGCAATCGCCGCCCAGGCACCGTGGCTCGCGGCGCCTGGGAAACGATGGGACGTCTGAGACGCTTCCCGGTGCGTCACGAGCGACCTCCGAGGACGGCTGGCAACTCTACTGCACGACCACGAACCTCCGCGAGACTCCCTCCCGGTCCTGCGTGAGGCGAGCGAAGAACACGCCCGGCCTGAGCGCCTGCCCGGGCCTCAAGCTCAATTCGTGACTTCCGGCTTCGAGTCCTTCGAGGCGCTCGACACCGAGTCGCCGCCCGTTGACGTCGAACAGCTCGAACGACGCCGAGCCGGCGCGCGGCAGCGAGAGCTTCACCGCCAGCGCTCCGGCCGAACCGTCCCAGGCCACGCGTGCGAGCGCGAGTGGCTCGGCTGCCACGTCGGGAACCGTGACCCGCGTCTCCCCCATGTAGACCTCGCCCCCCGGAACCGGAAAGCCGACTCGAACGCCGAGCCGGTAGTCGTAGGTCGCGCCCGGCGTGACGCTGGTGTCTTCGTAGGTCATGCGCCGCTGCCCGTCGGGCCGAAGCGTGGCCACCTGCCGCCAGGGGCCTTCGGCCTCGCGCCGTTGGACGGTGGCGTGGTCGACGTCCTCGGTCTGCCAGACGAGGCGCACGCGATCGGGCGTGGCCTCGGTGGTGACGACCGAGACCAGGACCGGCGTCGTGGTCTTGGTCGCTTGCCACGAGATCACGCTGGCGCCGTGCGGCGTGGCGATGATCGGGTCGAACCCTCGGAACGCCGGCTGGAACAACTGGATCTCGCTCAGCGAGATGCTTACCGGTTCGTCGCAGCCGCTACAGGCTCCATCACCCGTGGTCTTCGAGCGCAGAATGTGGACCTTGAACGCAAAGTACTCATCGCTGGGTTCGACGGCGCCCCGCATCTCGTAGGGCACCGCGCATTGGATGCGCAGGCGCGCTAGGTTCGGGCGATCCCAGTGCGACTCGTAGTCATAGCCGCCGGCGCCCAGGCCGAGGAACGGATCGCGACACGAGTAGGGTCCGGACCGGAAGTCGAACGCCGTCGAGAGCCGCGTCGTGCCACGGCAGTAGCCGAGGCCGTGTTGCCACCAACTCGGCAGGATCTCCGATTCGGACTCGATCATGAGGGTCGCGGACAAGCCCACGAATTCGGCGACGCCTGCCGGTGGAAGGAACGATGCGACCATGGCAAACGGCGCCCCACTGTTTTCGTCGCAGGCGAACGTGTAGAGGGTGGCGCCGGCTTCGCCGCAATCGTCCCAGGACAGATTGATGCCGGGAACAAAGTCGTCGCCCACGACGAAACTCAGCTTGGACGCTCCCTCACCCCCTGGGTTTGCCACCCGAATCGCCCCGTCCGCAGCGCCCGCAGGCACCGTCGCGCGTAGCTCGCTGTCGGAGATGATCTGGAACGCGGCGCTGACGCCGTCATGGAACGTGACCTGGGTGGCGTCGCCGAGATTCTCGCCCTGAATCCATACCGTGGCCCCGACCAGAGCCTGTCGGGGCGTGAAGCTGAGGATTCGGGGCGCGACGATGAACGATTCGTCGCTCGTGTCCGAACCGTAGGGCGAGGCGACGCGAATCGCGCCGGTCCGAGCCCCCGGCGGCACCGTCGCCGAAATCTGTGCTCGTCGGACACCACCTTGAACGACGCCTCGAACTCGCCGAAGCGCACCGAGTGTGCCTCGGTGAAGTGGTCGCCGGAAACCAATCACCGACGTTCCGGGGGCTCCCGCCGCGGGCGAGAATGCGTCCACGCGAGGTCTTGGCCCCGATTGGCCCTGCCAGTGCGCCGTGTTCCGGTTGAGCACGTCATGAATCGGCGTCACGACCGAGTTCGCCTGCAGCAACTGGATCTCGTCGAGCGCGAAGTCCATCGGGCCCTGCTGGATGTCGCACGCGCTGGATCGCGATGGATGCGAGGCAACCACGATGCGAAACGCCAGGTACTCGGTGGCCGGATCGAGCGCTCCCAGGGTCGAATAGGCCCACGTCGTCAGGCGGGCGCTGCCCGGTCCGAAGTAGCCCAATTCCAGATTCTGGAACGCCTGGGCGCCGCGCAGGGCCCAGAGGTCGGTGCAGCCCGAGTCGTCGGAGAAGTCCACCGTCGAACACAGGCCTCGACAGAACGTGCCGGATTGCCCCCACCAGTTGGGCAGTGCGTCGCTCGTGACCCGCAGGGTCGCGGTCATGCCGACCACCTCTTCGATGCCGGGGGGCGGCACGAACGACGCGATCAGATCGAACGGGCCGAAGTTGGTGAGGCACGAGAAGTTCTTGAGGTCGGTTCCGGCCAGACCGCATTCATCCCACGACAAGTTGAGCATGCCTTGCGGTGAACCCAACGCGAACGACTGGCTGGAGACTCCGACGCCACTCGGGCTCGTGACGCGAATCGGTCCCTCGACCGAACCGTTCGGCACCGTGGCGCGAATCGCGGATGCGGACTCGATGGTGAAGGACGCGGGAACTCCATTGAACTCGACCGCGGTCGCATCGGCGAAGTTCATCCCCTGAATCGTGACCTCCGATCCGGCCGGGGACTGGCGCGGCAGGAAGTCGGAGACGATCGGCGGCACGAGAAAAATGCCGGGGCTCGAAGCCGAGCCGAACGAGGTCACGACCTGGATCTCGCCGGTCTGTGCGAGCGGCGGCACGGTCGCGTGGATCAGCTGATCAGAAGCCACGGTGTACGAGGCTTCCGCCTCGCCGAAGCGCACGGACCAGGTACCGGTGAAGTTCGTTCCCGCGATGTCGACCTGGGTGCCGGGAGTCCCGCTGTCGGGCGTGATGCCTGTGATCTCGGGTGGAGTCCCGACTTCGGCCTGCCAGTAGGCGGCCGAACTGGCGAGCGCCGATTCGATCACCGGGTCCTCTCCCGCTCCCGGTGCCAGGTGCAACTGGATGCGCTCGAGCAAGAGCCGCACGGGATCGGTGCACCCCGCGCATGCGTCCGGTCCGATCGACAGCGTGCGAGCGACGCGCAACGTGAACGCGTGGTACTCGCTGGCGGCCGAGAGTGCTTCGGTCTGGCCGTCCGGGATCGAGATCCGAACGGTGGCAAAGGCGGTGTTGGGATCCAGCGCATCGGGCCGGTAGGTGATTTCCGCCGTCTGGCTGCCCGGCCATGGATTTGCGCAAGCGCCCGGCGCGAACGCGACATCCGGGTAGAGCCCCGTGCCGCCCCGGCACTGTTCGAACCCATGCTTCCACCAATCGGGAAGCTCGGGTCCCGAGATACGAAGGTCGCCCGAGACGCCGATCAGCGCGCCGACGCCGGCCGGCGGAACGAACGAAGCAACCAGGCTGAAGGGCGCGCCCTGGTCGGTGTCGCAGGCGAACGACTGAATGGTTGCGCCGGCCGTGCCACAGTCGTTCCAGGCGAGGTTGATGCCGGAGCTTCGAGCGGGTGCGGCCGCGAGGATGAGAGCGCCGCTGATGGCGAAGGTCGCAAGGGCAGGAGCCCACGTGCGATAGGTCGTCATAATTCCTCCGCGAGGATTAGCGACCCTCCGGTGACGACCCGAAACGGCCGCGATGCAACCCGGTCCTCTTGGGGAGAGCCCGTAGGCTACTCCCCGCGGCCGATCTTGACTAGCCCTTATTCGACGCGTGTAAGGGAGCAGGCTTCTGACCGCGTTTGAGCAGCGAAGTGACCGCCAGGCGGGCGAGCCCTACTGGAAGACCACGAACCTCCGGCTCGCCGCCTCGCCATTCTGGGTCACGCGGGCGAAAAACACGCCAGGCATGAGCGGCTGGGCCGGCCGCAGGCTGAGTTCGTGACGTCCGGCTTCCAGTCCCTCCAGTCGCTCCTCTCCCAGTCGCCTACCGTTGACGTCGAACAGCTCGAACGAGGCCAAGCCTGCCTTCGGCAGGGACAGCGACACGGCGAGCGCTCCGGCGGAGGCATCCCACGCCACGCGCGCGAGAGCGAGCGGATCGGGAGCGGCCGAGGGCACGGCAATATGGGTCTCCCCCATGTAGACCTCGCCGGTCGGAACCGGAACGCCCAGGCGATAGTCGTAGGTCGCCCCGGGTGTGACGTCGGTGTCCTCGTAGGTCACGCGACCTTGGCCGTCGGGATAGAGCGAGGCGATCTGTCGCCACTCTCCTTCCGCCTCGCGGCGGTGGACGGTCGCCCGTTCGATGTCCTCGGTCTGCCAGACAAGCAGGATTCTGTCGAAGCGGGCCTCGGCCGTCACGACTGAAACCAGCGTCGGCACAGCGCCCGGACACGATGGCAGCTCCTGCTGCCAGTTGACGAAGTTGCGAGCCCCCGAGTTCGTGATGCGAGGATCATTGGCCAGCTCAGGCGTCTGGAAGAGCTGGATCTCGTTGAGGACGATGCAGGCGGGCTCGAAGCAGCCATTGCACGATCCACTGCCCGTCGTTTTCCCCCGGAGGAGGCTGACCTTGAACGCGTAGTACTCCGAAGACGGATCGATTACACCGCGGTTCTCGAACGGCACGGCTGCCTGAATTCGGAGCCGCGCCTGATTGGGCGAACCATACCCGAGGTCATAGGCGTGGCCGCCAGCCCCAAATCCGACGTAGAAATCCAGGCAGCTGAACGGCCCGGAGGTGAAATCAAAATTGGTCGCGAGTCCCGTGTTTCCCCGGCACAAACCGCTTCCATGGCGCCACCAGTCGGGGACATTGGACGTGTCCCAGCGAATGACCATGTCCACCGACACTCCGAGGAACTCCGGCAACGTGCTCGAAGGCACGAATGAACCCACGAAGGTGAACGGCGTGCCTGTGTTGGCGTCGCAAGCGAAGGTCTTGAGAACTGTTCCCGAAAGGCCGCAGTCGTCCCACGAGAGATTGATCGTCCCTCCCGGGCCAATCGGGGCGATGATGAACCCAACGTCCGATGTATCCGAACCGGCGGGGTTGGTCACCACGATCGGACCATCCGTGGCCCCAGCCGGCACAGTCGTGGTCATGAGGTTTCGCGAGTAGACCGCGAAGGATGCCGGCAGGCCGTTGAACTCGACCTGCGTCATGCCTAGCAGGTTCTCCCCGGTTACGGTCACGGTACGGCCCGCGAGTCCCTGGTGTGGCGTGAACTGGATGATCCTAGGCGGCTGAATGAAATCCTGAGCGCTCGACGTGGCGCCGCGGGTTGTGGACACATGGATCGGGCCTGCAAGGGCCGAGTCCGGCACTGTTGTAGAGATGATCGAATCCGAGACCACGATGAAGGTGGCCGGGGCAAGGTCGAAACGCACCGAGAACGCGTCGGTGAAGCCCGCGCCCCGCACGGTGACACTCGTTCCCGGCGTCCCGAAGCTGGGAACGAACGAATAGATCAGCGGGGGCGGTCCAGGCGCTCCCTGCCAGAACACGGTGTTGCGGCGAACCGGCGTTGTGATCGCAGGTGGGTTGAACCACACGTTCTGGTCTTGGAAGAGTTGGATGTGCTGGAGCGAGAGGCTGACCGGGACGCCGCAGCCCGAGCAGCTAGGATTGCCCACGGTGCGTGTGCGGCCAACGTTCAGTCGGAAGGCGTAGTACTGCGAATCGGAACTCACCGGCCGCTCGGGGCCGAACGCCGTCAAACGCAGACGGGCCGTGTTCGGTCCGTAGTAGCCGACCTGATAGTTGTGACTTCCACTTCCGTTGCCTGCCCAAAGGTCGCGACACGTGAATGGCCCGGATCGGAAGTCGAAGTCAGAATCGAGTGCTGACGGCCCGCGGCACTGGCCGAGACCGTGTTTCCACCAGTTGGGTAGCGCCCCGGCCGTGATCCGGACGTCGGCCTCGAAGCCCACGAGCTGGATCACATCGGGTGGTGGGATGAACGAGCCGATCAACGACGACGAACCATTGTTGGTGTTGCACGCGAACGTCTCGAGGTCGCTGCCGCCGCCCGAGCAGTCATTCCACGCGAGTTCCAAACGACCCTCGAACCACGGGCCGACGGTGAAGATGGCGTCGGAGGTGTCGGCGACACCGTCCACAGAGACGACGATGGGCCCAGCGACGGCCCCCGCAGGCACCTTGGCCTGGACCAGAGTGTCCGCGCGGAATCCGACCTCGGCCGCATGGCCGTCGATCGTGACCGAAGCGGATGTGGTGAACCCATTCCCGGTGATCGCAATCCAGTGGCTGACCGGCGCCTGACGTGGAATGAAGTAGCGGATGGTCGGAGCAACGCGGAACTCGTCGACACTACGGCCAGCCCCGCGAATGGTGCCGACCCATATCTGGCCGGTTGCAGCGTTGCTGGGCACGACCGCAACAATCATCGAGTCTGAAACCACGGTGAACGATGCCAGGGCAGTTCCGAACTGCACGTGGTTCGCCCCGGTGAAGTAGCGGCCGCGGATCGTAATCTCGTCGCCCGGACGCCCACTCGTCGGGTCGAACGATAGAACTTCGGGCGGTGGTCCTGGTTCCCCCTGCCAGCGAACCGTGTTGCGAGTCACCGCTTCGGTGAGCAGCGGGTCGTATCCGGCGGAGACTCGTTGGAAGAGCAGGATCTCCTGGAGTGTCAGCCGGACCGGAATTTCGCAACCGCTGCAGGCGAAGCCAGCGATGATCGAATAGGGCTGATTGATCAGGACCTTGAAAGCATAGTATTCGGACGAGGGATTCGTGACGATCGCCCGAGCCTCGGGGACGAAGCCCGAAACACCGAGACGCACGGTGTTGGGACCATAGTAGCGAACCTGATACGTGAAGCTGCCCGAGGCCTGACCGCTCCAGGGATCGAGGCAGGTACCAGGCCCGGAGCGGAAGTCGAGATCCGTGGTCAGCACGCCTCCCCCGCCGCACGGACTGGTGTGCCACCAATCCGGCAGTGCGAAGGCTTCGATGCGGATCTCGGCCGAGAATCCCACGAGCTGGTCGACGCCCGCGGGTGGAACGAACGAGCCGACCAACGCGACCGGTGTGGCGGTGATCGTGCTGCAAGCGAACGTCTCGAGTTCGTCGCCCGCGACACCGCAGTCGTCCCACGACAGGTTGATGCCTGCGGCGTGGGTCACGCCCGCGCCGGCGAGAAGAGCGACAAACGCGGCAACGGCAGCGCACCGCCGAGTCGACGCGGGTTCGAGCGCTGCCCATCTTCGTCGGACGGCTGCCACGTCACTCTCCCCTACTGAACGACCACGAACCTCCGGCTCGCCGCCTCGCCGTTCTGGGTCACTCGGGCGAAGAACACCCCCGGCATGAGCGGCTGGGCCGGTCGCAGGCTGAGCTGGTGCTCGCCCGCCTCGAGCCCTTCGAGTCGCTCCTCGCCCACCCGCCGGCCGTTGACGTCGAACAGCTCGAAGGCGGCGGATCCGGCCTGGGGCAGCGAAAGCGAGACGACGAGCGCTCCGGCCGAGCCGTCCCAGGCCACGCGCGCTAGTGCCAACGGCGCGGGCGACGAAGCCGGAACGGTAACGCTGGTTTCGCCCATGTACACCTCACCCGTCGTTTCCTGAATCCCGAGGCGATAGTCGTAGGTGGCGCCGGGTGTGATGTCGATGTCTTCGTAGGTCACGCGGCGCAGGCCATCGGGGACGAGGGTCGCCACTTGCCGCCACGCACCTTCGCCTTCTCGGCGGTGGACAGTCGCGTATTCGACGTCCTCGGTCTGCCACACCAGCCGCACCCGATCCGATGTGGCTTCGGCGGTCACCACCGACACCAGAACCGGCAAGCCTGCCTCCTGCCAGCCAACGACGTTCCCGTTCGTCGTCGTATAGAGCATCGGATCGAAGCCAAGCTCGGGTGGCTGGAACAGTTGCACGTAGTCGAGTGTCAAGTGCACGGAAGCAATGCAGCCTGAGCACGCACCGACTCCCGTCGTCTTGTCTCGGCTCAGGATGACTTTGAAGGCATAGAACTCCGAACCCGGGTCGAGCGCCAGCCGGTTCTCGAAGGGAATCGCCGCCTGTACCAGCAGTCGCGCGCGATTGGGACCACCGAACCCGACGTCATACCTGAAGCCCCCGACGGCCGCTCCGTAATACGGATCGAGACAAGAGAACGGCCCGGAGGTGAAATCGTAGCCGACGTTCAGCCCCGTGGTTCCCCGGCAGAGCCCGATTCCGTGTTGCCACCAGTCTGGAATCGTTGGATGACCGATGGCGTGGACGCCGATCTGCGCGGACAGGCCGAGGAATTCCATGATCCCGGTCGGCGGTACGAATGAGGCAACCGCCGTGAAAGGCGGTCCGACGTTGTTGTTACACCCAAAGATGACGGAGGGAGGGCCAACACAGTCGTTCCAGGAGAAATTGATTGCGCCTCCCTCGACTTGCACTGGCCCGATGCGAAAGACGTCGTCCGAGACGTCGGATCCCCCCGGATTGACCACCGTGATCGGACCGTCGGTCGCCGATGCCGGGACGACGGCGGAGAGCTCCGTGTCCGAAAGGATCGTGAAGTCCGCCGTGGCGCTGTTGAACCGAACGGCACTGGTCGCCGTGAAGTTGATCCCAGTGACTCTGACCGGATAGCCAATCGGCGCCTGAGCGGGTTCGAAGCCGGTGATCTGCGGAGCCACTACGAATGTGCCGGCGCTCACGACTGGCCCGTCGACGGTCGTCACCTGGATCGGCCCGGTTCGGGCACCAAACGGAACCACCGTCTCGATTTCCGTGTCCGAGTTCACGGTGAACGATGTCGGCAGGTAGTTGAATTGCACCATCGAAGCGCCCGTGAAGTTCGAGCCGGTCAGCATCACCGGTGTACCCTCGTGGCCGGCTGGAGGTGCGAACGTGAACACCCCTGGCGGTGGCTCGGGCCCGTTTTGCCAGTAGACTTCGGTGCTGTTGAGCGGCGAGGTCAGCGTCGGGTCGAAGTTCTGCTCCGGAGGCTGGAACAGCTGGATCTCGTTCAGACGGATCGAGACCGTTTCGGCACAGCCGGCGCAGCTGCCAGTGCCGATACTCCTGTTGTGCTGGAGGCGAAACATGAATGCGTAGTACTCGTTTGCGCTCGAGATGGGACCACGGTTTTCGAAAGGCACCGCGCACTGAATGCGCAGGCGCGCCTGATTCGGAGCGCCGAAACCGACGTCGTAGGCGAACCCACCGGCCGCGCTGCCACGGTAGAAGTCCATGCAGTTGAAATTCCCGGTGAAGTCCAAGTCCGTGGCCAATCCGGTCGTGCCTCGACAGAGACCGGTACCATGGTGCCACCAGTCAGGAATGGTTTCGGTCTCCGAGGTGATGCGCAGGTCCACAGATATCCCGAGGAACTCGGTCATCCCATCGGGCGGCCGGAACGAACCGACCAAAACGTCCTCGCCTGCATTCGTGTTGCACGAGAAAGTCTTGAGCCGGGGGCCTGTGACCCCGCAGTCGTCCCAGGAGAGATTGATGCCTTCTGCGCCCGCTCCCTCCGCCACCACGACCGAGGTCGCGATGGCGACCCAGGCTACAGCTTGGCGCCCGAGGCGAAGTGCCTCACCGTGCCGACCGCCGACCACGCTCATCGCGACCCCCGTTCGGTGACGCAGTGCCCTACTGAACGACCACGAACCTCCGGCTCGCCGCCTCGCCGTTCTGGGTCACGCGGGCAAAGAACACCCCCGGCATGAGCGGCTGGGCAGGTCTGAGGCTAAGCTCGTGACTTCCGGCGCCGAGTCCCTCGAGACGCTCGCCGATCAGCCGGCGCCCGTTGACGTCGAACAGTTCGAGCGAGGCCGAGCCTCCCTGCGGCAAGGACAGCGACACCGCGAGCGCTCCCGCCGAGCCGTCCCAGGCCACGCGCGCGAGTGCCAGCGTGGCGGGGGCCATTGCCGGCACGGTGACCCGGGTCTCGCCCAGGTACAACTCACCCGCCGGAATGGGAACGCCCAGGCGGTAGTCGTAGGTCGCCCCGGGCGTGATGTCGGTGTCTTCGTAAGCTACGCGGTACTCGCCATCGGGGTAGAGCGTCGCCAAATGTTGCCACTCGCCCCCGGCCTCGCGGCGGTGGACCGTCGGCCGGTCGACGTCCTCGGTCTGCCATACCAGCCGCACCCGGTCGGGGGTGGCTTCTGCTGTGACGACCGACACCAGGACTGGCGTGGAGCTCGCCGCGCAGTCGGAGGCCACACCCTGCCAGGTGATGACGCTGCTATTCACCGGCCGGATCAGCACGGGGTCGTTGTTCTTTTCAGGGGGTTGGAAGAGCTGGATGAAGTTCAGCACCAGGCACGCTTGCACGTCGCAGCCCGCGCACGAGCCGGCCCCCGTGCTCTTGGAGCGCAGCAAGTTCACCTTGAATGCATACCACTCGTAATCGGTCTCGACCGGTCCGCGATTCTCGAAGGGCACCGCGCACTGTACGCGCAGCCGCGCTCGATTGGGAGCGCCGTAGCCGATGTCGTAGGCGAAACCCCCGGCGGCCTGGCCGAAGTAGAAGTCGAGGCAGTTGAACGGGCCGGCGGTGAAGTCGAAGTTCGTGGCGAGACCGGTGGTGCCGCGGCACTGCCCGGTCCCATGCTTCCACCAATCCGGCACCGTGGACGTACCCGGGAACTGGATGTTGATGTCCGCCGAGATGCCCAGGAATTCGACGATCCCCGCGGGTGGCAAGAACGACGCGACCGCCGTGGCGACGCCTGAGTTGACGTTGCATGCGAACACCTGGGACGAGGGGTCACCACAGTCATTCCACGCGAGGTTGATGCCACTGCTACTCGGAGGAATGACCACCGGGGTCACATCGAAGTCCCTGTCGGAGACATCGGTTCCACCGGGCGCGATCACGGTGATCGGCCCGTCGATGGCCGAGTCCGGCACGGTGGCCCGAATCAGCACATCGGAGGAGACGGTGAATGTCGAGGAGGTGCCGTGGAACAGCACCTCGGTCGCTCCGGTGAAGTTGACGCCGGTGATTGCGACGATGCTTCCGACGAGCCCTCGAAGCGGCGTGAACGCCGTGATGTTCGGAGGGCCGAAGAACGTCCCGCCGCTCGAAGCCGTGCCATCGGGGGTCGACACGCGGATCGGTCCGGTGCGCACACCAACGGGCGCGATCGCGTCGATCTGCGTCTCCGAGACCAAGGTGAATGTTGCGGGCTGAGTGTTGAACTGCACCTGGAAGGCACCGGTGAAGCGCGATCCGGTCACCGTCACCGGCGTGCCCGCCGGCCCGGCCGCCGGTGCGAATGATGCGATCGCGGGCGGAGTGCCGGGAACACCCTGCCAGTGGGTGACCTTGGCGTCGAGCGGCTGCGTGAGGATGGGACTGAACTCGAGGTGCGCGGGCTGGACCAGTTGGATGTTCTGCAGCGTGATCATGGTCTTGACCAGACAGCCCGGGCACGTGCTGTTCGGTTCGACCATGCTCTGCTTGATGCCGACCTTGAACGCGTAGTACTCGACTCCGACCTGGACCGTGCGTGGAGTCGGTAGGTACGCGTTGACCGTGAGGCGCGCCGTGTTCGGGCCTGCGTAGCCGACCTGATACCCGAAGGACTGGGTGGCGCCGCCGTTCCACGGATCGGCACACGAAGTCGGTCCGGTCGTGAAGTTCACGTTCACTGACAGATCGCCGGTGCCCCGGCACTGGCCGGCGCCGTGCTTCCACCAGTCGGGCAGGTCGCCGGCGCTCGCGATGCGGACGTCCCCCACGAGCCCGAACAAGGAGTCGACGCCGCCCGGGGGCGTGAACGATGCGACCAGGGTGGAGCGCGTTTCGGAGTTGACGTCGCACGCGAAGGTCTTGAGCGCACTGCCGGCCGGGCCGCAGTCGTCCCAGGACAGGTTGATCGCTCCGGGGATCAGCGGTCCCACGGTGAACGACTGATCGGAGACGTCGGAGCCGCCGGCATGGGTGACCGTGATCGGGCCGTTGGTGGCACCGGCCGGGACGACGGCACGGGTCATCACGTCGCTCGCCACGACGAAGGTCGCGGTCGTGCCATTGAAAAGGACGGTGGTCGTGCCGGTGAAGCCGGCGCCGAGGAGCCGGACCGTCTCGCCCACCGGCGCCTGCAACGGGGTAACCAGGTTGATCTGCGGCGCGATGAGGAACGAGGAGCTACTGGTCCCGGTGCCCTGAATGGTCTGAACGGAGATCGGGCCGGTGATCGCACCGGCCGGAACCACGGTCTGGACGAACGTGTCCGAGGTCACGCTGAACGAGGCAGGCGTCGAACCGAAGCGGACTGCCGTGGCGCCGGTGAAGTGTGTGCCCCCCACCGTGACGGGCGTTCCCGCTGGGCCTCCGACTGGGCTGAAGGAAATGACGACCGGCGCGGGGCCGGGCTCGGCCTGCCACAGGACGTCGCTCCGGAGATCGGGCGTCACGAGAATCGGATCGAAACCCACCGCGGCCGGCTGATGGAGCTGAATGCTGTTCAGGGTCAGGCGGACCGGGCGCGAGCAATCCTCACAGCCGGTGACGCCGGGCAGGGTGTTCGTACGTTGGAGACTCACCCGGAAGGCGTAGTACTCGTCGATGGACGACAGCGGCGTCGTGCCCGCGCGGCTGCCCGACAGGAGGAGTCGCGCCGAGTTGGGGCCATAGAACCCGATGCTGTAGGTGAGGGAGCCGCCGGAGGACATGCCCGCGGTCTCGCAGGCCGCGGTCGGGGAAGCCGCGAAGTTGAAGGACGCCTGCAGCGAGCTCGAGCCTCGACACTCCCCCGCCCCGTGCTTCCACCAGGCAGGCAACGCCGAGCCCGACTCGATACGCAGCTCCGCAGACAGCCCGAGGAACTCATCGACGCCGGGCGGTGGCGTGAACGAGCCGATCAGCTGGAATGCCGGTCCGGTGTTGGTGTCGCACGCGAACGTCTGGAGGCTGGTCCCCGCCGCGCCACAATCGTCCCAGGACAGGTTGATGGTGCCTGGCGGCAACGGGCCGATACGGAACACACTGTCGGAGACGCTGGTTCCACCCGGACCGGTCACGGTGATCGGTCCGTCGCTGACCCCCAGCGGCACCGCGGCGCGAAGGACCGTGTCCGAGGGCACCGTGAAACTGGCCTCCACCCCATTGAAGCGAACCGACGTGACCCCGACGAAGTTGAAGCCGTTGATGGTCACCGGGTCGTAGCCCGCCGGCGCCTGGCGCGGGTAGAACGACACGATCCGAGGCGCGACGGTGAACACCGGCCCGAGAGCGGTGCCATGCGGCGTGCGGACGCTGACCGGTCCGCTGCGGGCGCCAGCGGGGACGGTCGTCAGAATCACGGAGTCGGAAGGAACACTGAAGGCCGCCTCCGTGTTCGCGAATCGAACCGAGCTGACGTCGACGAAATGAGTGCCGCGGAAGGTGACGGGAGTGCCGGGTGAACCCGCTTCCGGCTCGATGGTCGCGACCGTCGGCATCGGACCCGGCACGTTCTGCCAATAAGCCGTGCCCCGATGGAACGGCCGCGTGATGATCGGATCGCTTCCGGCCGTGGCCGGCTGGAGGAGCTGCATTTGCTCGAGGACCAGCGCCATGGGCTGGTCACACCCGGAGCACGAGTTGTCGGAGACGGTGCGCAAGCGGCTGATCTGGACGCGGAACCCGTAGTACTCGGTGCGCGCATCGACGGAGCCTCGGTAGTCCGGGCTCATGGATCCGGATACCCGCAGGCGAGCAGTTTGCGGACCGTAATAGTCGATCGCGTAGCTGTAGTTGGAGATTGCGCGACCCTGCCAGAAGTCGGCGCAGGACTCCGGACCGCTGACGAAGTTCATGTCGGTGAGCAGAGACGGGCCCCGGCACTGGCCCGGACCATGACGCCACCAATTCGGGAGCGAATTCCCAGTGATTCGCACGTCGGCGATCATCCCGATCAGCTCGTTCACGCCTTCCGGGGGGACGAACGAGCCGATCAGATTGAAGAGCGGCCCCGAGTTCGTGTTGCACGCGAAGGTCTTGATTTCGCTCCCGGCCAGACCGCAGTCGTCCCAGGAAAGGTTCAAGACACCTTCGGGCGGTCCGACCTCGAATGGCTCCGGTGCGAACGCCGTCCCCGCCGGGTTGGTGACCACGAGCGGTCCGGTGGTCGCCGTCGCCGGGACAGTTGCGGCGAGCAGGGTATTCGAAATCACCTGGAGGGCGGCGCTGAGGCCGTTGAAACTTACCGCCGTTGTGGGCGAGAAGTCGGACCCAAACAAATGAACGACGGTTCCCGGCGGTCCCTTCTCGGGAAGGACGTACTCGATGCGTGCAGGGACGATGAACGGGCTGGCGCTGAGCGCCGTTCCGAATGGAGTCGTGACCTGCACCGGGCCGATGACGGCATTTCCCGGTACGGTCGCGCCGATCTGCGTGTCGGAGCCGACCGTGTAGTTGGCGGCACCTCCGCCGAAGCTCACCGAAGAGGCAGCGGTCAGTCCGGTGCCGCCGATCGCGACGGCGGTTCCAGGTGAACCCGCCCCGGGCAGGACGCTCGTGATCGACGGCTGAGAACCCACGGTGCCCTGCCAGTAGGCGCTGGTTCGGTCGAGCGTCGTGGTCAGCACCGGGTCGTGCTTCAACTCCGGTGGCTGGAATAGCTCCACACGCTCGAGTCGGACCAGCACCGGATCGGCGCAGCCGGGGCAGCTGCCGGCGCCGGTGCTCTTGCTGTGGGCGATTCGAATTCGGAAGGCCACGTACTCGGCGGCGCTCGAAAGCGGCCTGCGATCTTCGAACGGATTCGCGCCTTGGATCCTGAGCCTTGCGGTGTTGCCGCCATACCCGTCGAGCTGGTAGTCCATTCCACCAGTGGCGCTGAGCGACCAGGGAGTCGCGCAAACTCCGGACACGAATGCGAAATCCGGTCGACAGTGCCGCTCCCCCCCGGCACTGCGCATTGCCGTGTCGCCACCAGTCGGGCAGGTGCGTCGATGCGATGCGCAGCTCGGCACTGACGCCGAGGAACTCCGAGATCCCATCGGGTGGCCGGAACGAGGCGACCAGGTAGTCGTCCCCCGCGTTCGTGTTGCACGCGAACGCTCTTGATCTCGCTTCCGGCAAGCCCACAGTCGTCCCAGGAGAGATTGATTCCCTGGGCGCCGGCAGCAGAAGCCGCCACGACGAGAAGTCGCGACCGCCATCCAGGCTACGAGTCGGCGCCGGAGGAGGCGGAGAGGCCTCCTCGCGGCGCCCGGCGACGATCATCATGACCCCCGATGCCGAGACTCGATGAACCCTACTGCACGACCACGAACCTCCGTTTCGCATCGACCCCGTTCTGCGTCACGCGCGCGAAGAACACGCCCGGCTTGAGCGGCTGGCTCGGCCTCACCCTGAGTTCGTGGGTGCCGGCCTTGAGTCCTTCGAAGCGCTCGCCGACCAGTCGTCGGCCGTTGATGTCGAACAGCTCGAACGACGCCGAGCCACCTTGCGGCAGCGACAGCGACACCTCTGAGTGCTCCGGCTGAGCCGTCCCAACCGACACGCGCCAACGCCAGGGCCTTGGGCTCCGCGCCGGGAACCGTGACCCGCGTCTCTCCCATGTAGACCTCGCCGGTCGGCACCGGGATGCCGAGCCGGTAATCGTAGGTCGCGCCGGGTTCGACGTCGGTGTCTTCATAGGTCACGCGCATCTGCCCATCGGGACGGAGCGTGGCGATCTGTCGCCATTCGCCCTCGCCTTGGCGGCGATGCACGGTGGCGTAGTTGACCTCCTCGGTCTGCCAGATCAGCCGCACGCGATCCGACGTCGCCTCGGCGGTGACCACCGACACCAGGACCGGAGTACCGCCGGGGCAGCTCGGTGCGGTGGTCTGCCAGGTGATGAAATTGCGATTCAGCGGATCGAAGATCACGGGATCCAAGTTTTCTGCCGGTGGCTGGAAGAGCTGGATCTCGTTCAACTGAATGCAGGCGATTTGGCCGCACCCAGCGCACGAGCCGGTGCCCGTGGTCTTGGACCGCAGGATGTTGACTTTGAATGCATACCACTCGACTCCCGGATCGATCGACCCCCGGTTCTCGAACGGAACCGCGCACTGGACGCGCAGCCGCGCGTCGTTGGGCAAGGCGTAGCCAATATCGTAGGCGAAACCTCCCGCGGCCTGGCCGAAGTAGAAGTCGAGGCAGTTGAACGGACCAGCGGTAAAGTCGAAGTTGGTGCTGAGCCCGGTGGTTCCGCGGCAGAGGCCCGTGCCATGCAGCCACCAGTCCGGGACTGTGGCCGAGCCGGCGAACGAGAGCCGCATGTCCGCCGAGAGACCCAGGAACTCCGGCAAAGGTACTCCGGTTGCGAACGACGCGACCGCCGTGAATGGGGCGCCGGTGTTGGTGTTACACGCGAAGAACGCGCTCGCCGCTCCGCCGTCGCCGCATTCGTTCCATGACAGATTGATTCCACCACCTGTGACGGTTCCGACGCGGAAGAACTGGTCCGAGACGTCCGAGCCGCCGGGATTCACCACCATGATCGGACCGTCGGTGGTCCCGAGCGGAACGTTCGCCTGGATCTGCGTATCGGACAGCACCACGAAGGTGGCCGGCGTGCCGTTGAACGTCACCGTGGTGGTCGCGCTGAAGTTCACGCCCAGAATCGAGACGCCGCTGCCGATCGGAGCCATGGTCGGCGAGAAGCTCAGGATGTCGGGCGCCACGATGAACGACGTGCTGCTGCCGCCGAGGCCGTTGGCGGTGGTCACGTAGATCGGTCCCGTGCGACCGTCCGAAGGCACGCTGGTGGTGATCACCGAGTCCGAGGCCACGTTGAACCCGGCTTCGCCTGAATTGAAGCGCACCGAGGTGGTACCGGTGAACCGGTGGCCGGTGATGGTCACCGGGGTCCCGACCTCGCCGGCGGTCGGCGAGAACGCCAGGATCTCCGGCGCCGCACCCGGGACGCTCTGCCAGTACGCCACCTTCGAATCGAGCGGCGTGTTGATCAAGGGATCGTCCTTGAGGGCCGGAGTCTGGTGGAGCTGGATCTGGCGGAGCGTGATCGACGCCGCGATCGCGCACCCGGCGCACGATCCGCTTCCGGTGGTCTTCGACTGCTGGAGGTTCACCCGGAACGCCGAGTACTCCTCTCCATCCATCACCGGACGGGGTGAGTCGGCGAAGCACCAGATCACCATACGTGCCATGTTGGGTCCGCCGAATCCGATCTCGTAGGACCAGTTGCCGACCGCGTCCCCCTCCCACGGATCGAGGCACGTGCCTGGCTGCGTGAACATTGCTGAGATCGCCGAGGCGCCGCGGCATTGCGCGGCACCGTGCCGCCACCAATCGGGCAACACCGTCGCGGTGGCGATGCGCAGGTCGGCGGTCATGCCGATCAGCTCGTGGACGCCGCCGGGCGGCACGAAGGAACCGACCAGAGTGAAGGGCAGACCCGAGTTGCTGTTGCACGCGAACAACTTGATCGGGTCGCCGTTGGTCCCGCAGTCGTCCCAGGCCAGGTTGATGAACCCGCCGGGAAGCGGGCCGACGGTGAAGTCGATGTCCGACACGTCGGAGCCGCCCGGGTTGGCCACGGTGATCGGGCCGCTGGTGGCGCCGCTGGGAACCGGCGCCAGGATCAGAAGATCCGAATCGACGGTGAAGCTGGCGGCCAGCCCGTTGAACAACACCTGGGTGGCCGACGTGAAGTTGTAGCCATGGATGCGAAGCACGTATCCGACCGGCGCCTGTCGCGGACTGATGGTGGTGATGTGGGGCGCCACCACGAACGCCGCTGCGCTGTTCCCGGTTCCCTGCCCCGTGGTCACCGAGATCGCCCCGGTGCGAGCCCCGACCGGAACGCTGGTCTGGATGACCGAGTCCGAAGGCACGCTGAATCCCGAGAGCACGCCACCAAAGCGGACGGCGGTGGCGCCGGTGAAGTGGTGTCCGGTGACCGTAACCGGCGTCGACTCCGCGCCGGCGGTCGGCGAGAACGCCTGGACGCTGGGCACCGGGCCCGGCACCGCCTGCCAGTAGGCCTGTTTGCGATCCTGCGCGGCGACCAGGATCGGGTTGAAGCCGACGACTGCCGGCTGGAAGAGCTGCAGATTCTCGAGGGACAGGCGCATCGGCGTTGAACAGCCGGCGCAGCTTCCCGCGCCGGTCGACTGCGACGCCGTGACGTTCACGCGAAACGCGTAGTACTCGCGGTCGGGCAACACCGGGCTGCGATTCGCCTCCGGCTTGCTGGCGGTCACCAAAATGCGCGCGGTGTTGGGCCCGTAGTAGTCGATCGAGTAGCTGTGCGTGCCGGTGGCGAAGCCACCGAACGGGTCGTTGCACGGGGTGCTGCCGCCGAAGTTGTACGAGGACGTCAATCCGCTGGTGCCGCGGCATTGTCCGGCGCCGTGCTTCCACCAGTCGGGCAGCCCACCGAAACCATCGACTCGGATCTCGCCGCTGATCCCGATGAACTCATCGACGAAGGGCGGCGGCACGAACGAGCCGATCAGAGGGAAGTTCCCGCTGTTGGTGTTGCAGGCGAACGTCTTGATGTCCATGCCCGACACGCCGCAGTTGTCCCACGACAGATTCACTCCGCCCGCGGGCAGCGGTCCCACGCGGAACGTGCTGTCGGATGCGGTAGTCCCTCCCGGGCCGACCACGCTGATCGGTCCATTGGTGGCTCCTGTCGGCACCGTCGCCTGGATCACCGAGTCCGAAGCGGTCGTGAAGGTGGCCGAGACGCCGTTGAACCGTACCGAGGTGGCACCCGTGAAGTTGAAGCCGCGGATCACGATCGGGCTGAAGCCGATCGGCGCCTGGCGCGGAACGAAGGTCAGGATTCGCGGCGCCACGTTGAAGGTCGGGCCGACGGCAACACCGTTGGCGGTGTGCACGCTGACCGCTCCGGTGCGCGCGTTGGCGGGAACGCTGGCCTGGATCACCGAGTCCGAGGGCACCGAGAAGGTGGCATCGAGGGTACCGAAGCGGACCGCGTTCACCGCCACGAAGCGGGTGCCGCGGATGGTGACCGGTGTGGCCGGCGGCCCCGCGTTCGGCGTGATCGAGCTGATCGTCGGGGGCTCGCCGGGCACGGCCTGCCAGTAGGCGACCGTGCGGTCGAGGGTCGCGGAGATGATCGGATCGAATCCGACCGTCGCCGGCTGGAACAGCTGAATGCTCTCGAGCCGGACCTGTACCGGCGTCGCGCATCCCGCGCAGTTACCGGCCCCGGTCGACTTCGAGGGTTGAACCACCGCGCGGAAGGCGTAGTACTGGCTGCCGACCGACAGCGGTCCGCGGAACTCGGCGGGCTTGCTGCCGAATACCACCAGTCGCGCGGTGTTGGGTCCGTAGTACCCGACGTCGTAGGTCAGCCCGCCGGTGGCCGTGCCGGCGTAGGGATCGCTGCAACCGGGCGCCCCGACGAAACCGAACGATGCGCTCAAAGCGCCCGAGCCACGACATTGCGTGGCGCCGTGCTTCCACCAATCGGGCAAGGCGGTGAAGGATTCGATTCGAACCACCGCGCTGATGCCGACGAATTCATCGACGAACGGCGGCGGCGTGAACGAGCCGATCAGAGTGAACGGCGTCCCCGTGTTGGTGTTGCACGCGAAGCTATCGAATTCCGATCCGGCCAGACCGCACTCGTCCCAGGACAGGTTGATGGCGCCCGGCGGCAGTGGCCCGACGCGGAACGTGCTGTCGGAGGGCGTGCTCCCGCCCGGTCCGACCACGGTCAGTGGCCCGTTGGTCGCACCCGCGGGCACCGTCGCCTGGATCACCGAGTCGGACGGAACCGTGAAGGTCGACGGAACACCGTTGAACAGCACCGCGCTGGCACTGGTGAAGTTGAAGCCGCGGAGGGTGATCGGGCTGTAGCCGATCGGGGCCTGGCGGGGCGCAAACGTGACGATGCGCGGGGCCACGGTGAACACCGGGCCGATCGCGGTGCCGTTGGTGGTGCGCACGCTGACCGGTCCAGTCCGGGCGTTCAACGGCACCGTCGTCTGGACGACCGAGTCCGAGGGTACGCTGAAAGTGGCGTCGACACCCTGGAAGCGGACCGAGGCGACGTCGATGAAGTTGTGGCCGCGAATGGTGACCGGGGTGCCGGGAGCACCAGCGGTCGGCGTGATCGACTCGATGATCGGACTCGGGCCGGGAACGCCCTGCCAGTAGGCCGTGTTGCGATCGCGCGGCCGGGTGATGATCGGGTCGTTCCCAATGGTCGAGGGTTGGATCAGCTGGATCTGCTCGAGCGACAGGACCACCGGCTGATCGCAGCCGGCGCAGGCGCCGTCGGACACCGTCCGCAGGCGGCTGATCAAAGCACGGAACGCGTAGTACTCGGTGAGCGGATCCACCGGTCCCCTACGGCTGGACGGCACGAAGCCACTGACGCGCAGCCGTGCGGTCTCAGGACCGTAGTAGCCGATGTCGTAGGCCACCGAGGCCGGGGCGAATCCCTGCCAATAGTCGGCGCACGAGGTGGGCCCGGTCTGGAAGTTCATGTTGGCGGTGATGCTGCCGGTGCCGCGGCATTGGCCGGCGCCGTGCTTCCACCAGTCGGGCAACGTCCCCGACGAGATGCGGACGTCCGCGCTCATACCCAGCAGCTCGTTGACTCCCGCCGGCGGCACGAACGATCCGATCAGCGTGAACATCGGGCCGGAGTTCGAGTTGCACGCGAAGCTCTGGACCTCGCTGCCGGCGAGGCCGCAGTCGTCCCACGACAGGTTGAGCAGACCTTCCGCCGGCCCCACCTGGAACGGATCGGCCGACGTCGCGGTGCCACCGGCATTGGTGACCGCGATCGGGCCACTGGTGGCGCCGGCCGGCACGGTCGCCTGCAGCGTCGAGTCCGAGGTCACCGAGAAGATCGCGGAGATCCCGTTGAACGAAACGGCGGTGGTTCCGCCGAAGTTGATACCCGAAACCTGAACCAAGGATCCGATCGGTCCCTGCTGGGGCAGGAAGTCGTCGATTCGCGGGCGGACCACGAACGACGCGGCGCTGATGCCGACGCCGAATGGTGTCCCGACCTGAATCGGTCCGGTGCGTCCGTCCGCGGGCACGGTCGCCTGGACCTGAGTGCCGCCGAGGACCGTGTAGGTGGCAGAGACTCCACCGAACAGGACCGAGGAAGCCGACGCCAAGCCGGTCCCGTTGATCGTCACCAAAGCGCCCGGCGCGCCGGCGCCCGGCGTGAAGCCGGCGATCACCGGCGTCGCGCCCACTGCAGCCTGCCAATAGGCGGTGTTCCGCAGCAGCGGCGCCGTGAGCACCGGGTCGTTGCCGGCCGTGGGCGGCTGGAACAATTGCACGTTCTCGAGTCGAAGCATCATCGGGTCCGCGCAGCCCGCGCAGCTCCCGGCGCCGGTCGACTTGCTGCGCGCGATGCGCACGCGAAACGCGTAGTACTCGTTGCCGCTCGAGAGCGCGACTTGCTCCTCGAACGGGTTGGCGGCCTGGATGCGCAGTCGCGCGGTATTCGGGCCGTAGTTCTCGATCTCATAGACGAAGCCGCCGGCGACGTTCGTCGACCACGGAGTCTGACAGGCTCCTGGAGTGAACGGGAAATCCGGAACCAGGGCGCCCGCACCGCGGCATTGCCCGGCGCCGTGCTTCCACCAGTCGGGGAGCGTGGTGCCCGCGATGCGCATCTCGGCGGAAAGGCCGAGGAACTGGTTGATGCCGGCCGGAGGACGGAACGACGCGACGGCAAAGCTCTCGCCGGTGTTGACGTCGCACGCGAACGACTTGATCTGGGAGCCGGCGGCGCCGCATTCGTCCCAGGAGAGATTGACGCCCTGAGCCTGTGCGCGTGCCGAAGTCAGAAGGGCCGTGGCCAGCGCCAGGCCGGCGACGAAGCCAAAGGTCGATGAGTGGCGGCGCTGCGGAAAGAACGAGCGATCGGGGCTCATGGCGAGATCCTCACGCGAGGGGGTGAGTGGTGGCGAACGCCAGTAGGCCCGGTTTCCAGGGGAGGAAGATCCCGCGACCGGAATAAGCTTAGCAATCGAGCCTTGACAAGTCGCCAACTTTTTGGGGGATCTCGGAAAAAACCCTGCCGTGAGGCCCCCTCAAAGTGGCCCCCTGGAGCTAGACTCGCCGCCCCAGGACCTTGGCGATCGTCCGGATCTGGCCGACCAGCTCCCGGTACTGCTCCGGCCATAGCGACTGCGCGCCGTCGGACAGCGCCTGGTCGGGGTCGTGGTGGACCTCGATGATCAGCCCGTCGGCCCCGGCCGCGATCGCGGCGCGCGCCATCGGCGCGACCTTGTTGCGGATGCCGGTGCCGTGCGAGGGGTCGACGATCACCGGCAGGTGCGACAGCTCCTTCACCACCGGGATCGCGTTCAGGTCGAGCGTGTTGCGCGTGTAGGTCTCGAACGTGCGGATGCCGCGCTCGCACAGGATCACCTGGGTGTTGCCCTGCGACACGATGTGCTCGGCGCTCATCAGCCACTCCTCGATGGTCGCGGCCAGCCCGCGCTTGAGCAGCACCGGCTTGTCGGAGTGGCCGACCTCGCGCAGCAGCGCGTAGTTCTGCATGTTGCGGGCGCCGACCTGCAGGATGTCGGCGTAGCGCGCGACCAGCGACACCTGTCTGCGGGTCCATCACCTCGCTGACCACCGCCAGCCCGTTCGCGTCCGCGGCGCGGCGCAGGATCTTGAGTCCCTCCTCGCCCAGTCCCTGGAACGAGTAGGGCGAGGTGCGCGGCTTGTAGGCGCCGCCGCGCAGGATCGTCGCGCCGGCCTGCGCCACGGCTTCGGCGATCGCGAAATGTCTGCTCCTCGCCCTCGACCGAGCACGGCCCGGCCATGAGCGCCAGCTGGTCGCTGCCGATCGCGCAGCGGCCGACCGTGATCACCGTGTCGTGCGGATGGAACGTCCGACTCGCGAGCTTGAAGGGGACCTTGATCGCGCTCGAGCTCGGCAACGCCGGGCCAGCCGCGCACCTGCTCCCAGTCCACCCCGCCGACCTCGCCGACCGCGGCGAGCCGGATCACGCCTGCGTGATCGGTGCGGTGGACCGACAGTCCCGACATGCGCAGGCGACCTTCGATGTCGCTGGCGGCGCTCTCGGGGGCGCCCCGGTCGAGCAGGATCAGCACGGCGGGCTCGGGCTCAGCGGTCGCGGCCGCGAACCGCGCGCTGCCGCAACCAGGCGTCGACCAGCGTGATCGCCATCATGCTCTCGGCGACCGGCACCACGCGCGGGCAGATGCAGGGATCGTGTCGGCCTTCGATCGCGATCGTCGTGCGTGCCGCCCTCGCGCGTGCCGGCGGTCTGCGGTTTGCCGATCGAGGTCGCCGGTCGCACCGCGACGCGCACGACGACGTCGGCGCCGTTCGAGATCCCGCCTGCGATGCCGCCGGCGTGGTTGGTGACGAAGCTGTCCGTCGTCGAACACGTCGTTGGTCTCCGATCCGCGCGCGCGCGCACATCGCGAAGCCGCCGCCGATCTCGACCCCCTTGGTCGCGGGAATCGACAGCATCGCCGCCGCCGAGCAGGGCGTCGAGCTTGTCCATGGTCGGATCGCCCCAGCCCGCGGGCACGCCGCGCGCCACGATCTCGACCACGCCGCCCGACCGAATCCTTCGCGTCGCGCGCGGCTTCGATGAGCGCCGCCATCTGCGTCGGCGGCCCCCGCGTCGGGGCAGCGCACCGGGTTCTGCTCGACCTGATCCCAGTCGCGGCGTTCGGCACGCACCTCGCCCACCTGCACCGTGCCGCCGACGACGGTCACCCCGACCGTGCCGAGTGCCAGCTTGGCCAGCGCGCCGGCGGCCACCCGGCCCACGGTCTCGCGGCCGGACGACGCGGCCGCCGCCGCGATGGTCGCGCATCGCCGTACTTCTGCGTCGTAGGCCTGATCGGCGTGACCGGGGCGGATAGACGTCGCGCAGCGCGTCGTAGTCCTTCGATTTCGCGTCGGTGTTGCGCACCAGCATCGCGATCGGCGTGCCGAGACTCTTGCCCTCGAACACGCCGCTCAGGATCTCGACCCGGTCGGCCTCGCTGCGCTGCGTGGTCAGCGCGCTCTGGCCCGGACGGCGCCGATCCAGCTCGCGCTGCAGGAAGTCGGCGTCGACCGCGATCCCGGGCGGCATGCCGTCGACCACCACGCCGACGGCCGGTCCGTGCGACTCGCCGAAGGTGGTGACCGCGAACAGCCTGCCGAACGTCGATGACATCCGTGGTCCGTGACCCGCTACTTGCGCCTGGCGCCGCCCCGCGCTCCGGCCGCCGCCGGCGCGGACGTGCGCGACTTGAGGAACGCGGCATTGGCGCGCGCCCGAAACGCCTGATGCGCCTCGACCATGCGCTCGAACTGGTAGAGGTAGGTCGGACGGATGTCGGCGCGCGCTTCGGCGATCCAGGCCTTGCAGCGCTCCCAGGTCACGATGTCCTCGCCGGTGTGGTCGAAGAACAGCTCGGCATGGAGCACGTCGCGGTTGACCAGCGTGCCGACCATCTCCCAGTACGAGGTCGTCATGCGGAAGTAGCGATCCTCGTCGCTGTGCGTGAGGTAGCGCAGCTTGATCTCCATCCAGCTCGCCGGCTTGAAGTCGGTCAGGAACCACTGGCGCGCCCGGCGCAGCTCGGGGTCGCGGCGAATCTCGTACAGGCGAAGCAACAGCTCGGCATCGTTTGGAGTCGGTTTTCGCATGAGACGCTCCTATTCGCGGTCGGGCAACGAGTCGTCGGCCCGCGAATCTACCAGCCGGAGGGCGCGGGCGGTATCGACGCGGCGTGCGGAGACGTCGCTAGGGGGCGCGAAAGCGCACCCGGCCGCGCGCATCGTGAACCTCGATGCGACCCGAGCCGTCGGCGCTGGCGAGCAGGGTGATCGCCGGCGACTCCGGCTTGCCGCCCAGCGCGAAGGTCGGCTGATCGGAACCGACCAGGCCGGCGCGCACCGCTCCCTGCGCGTCGCGCAGCGTGACATGGGCGATGCCGTTGCGCTGGGCTTCGAGCACGACCGCCGCGGTCTCGCCGCTGCGGCCGAGCACCAGCCGAATGGTTCCATTGCGGTCGACCTCGAGTCCGCCGGCCGCGCGGCTGTCGAGGTCGCGCAGTATGATCCGGTTGGCCTCGACCAAGGAGAAGCGTCCGACGCCCTCGGTCGGCGTGGCTTGCCGGCTCGACTGGATCCAGGTCATGACCGCAGCGCCGAGTGCCACGACCATCGACAGGGCGGCGATCAGCTTCAAGGTGCCGTTCTGCCGCTCGATCAGCTCGATCCGAGCCACCACGGTCTGAAGTTCGGGGTTCATTCAAGCCTCCTTGCCTGGGGTGGGGAATCGGTCACGAGGGCGCCGGTCCGTCGCCGAGCCACCGCCTCGCGGTGAGGGAAAGACGCTCGCGGCCTAGGAACAGGAGCCACAGGGCGGCCGCCGATACCGGGCCGGTCATGCGGATGATGCCATTGAACGTCCGTTCCGCCGCGGCCGGATCGCGCGCGTCCATCAGGATCCGGAACGAAGCGATCAGTGCCACGATCTCGAGCAGCACCAGGATCGGAACCCCGATCGCGATCGCGCGCCCGCGCAGGCGCCAGGTCGCCCAGGCACTCGCCAGGCAGAGGGCGGTGAACACCGCGAGATCGTAGGGATAGAAGACCTCGAGATCCACGACCTCGATCTCCGAGCCGGACGGCGCCGCGATGCGGGCGGCGATCGAGGCGATGGTCCGCTCCCACGGGGCTTGCACCGTCCACGCCAGGACGGTGGCCAACGTCGCCCAAGCCGCGAAGCGGACCAGGAAGTGGTTCATGGCCCGGTCCCCGGGGATGGCGCTTCGCGCGCCGGCGCCGGGGCGCGCGGACTCACGAACTTGAGCCACAACGCGAAGGCCGCGAATAGGACGAAGATGGTGCCGGTCTGCCACAGGTAGACGTGCGCGAATTCGAACCACGACTCGCGCCAGATCAGGATCGCCATCAACGCGAGGATTCGGATCGTGTTGAACACGTGGATGAGGATCGCGCCGGCGAGCAAGCCCAGGCCCCGTTGTCGCCAGGTCGAGGGGAACGCCAGCACCACCGCGGCGAAGATCAGGTACGGGATGTGCGGGCTACAGTCGCCGACGATTTCGACGCTGGCGCTGCCGGCGATCAGCGCGTTGCCCGAGCGAATGATCTCTTGCCCGGTCCAGGCGAAGGTCTTCTCGACCGTGGCGACCGTGATCGCGATGCCGGTCGCCTCGATCGCGGGAACCCGGCTGACCAGGAACAGACCGACGCCCCAGTAGATCAGGCAGCGCACCAGGAACCCGATCACGGCCCGGTGCTGAGGGCCCGAACCACGCGCCTTGCGACGTTCCCTGCGCTCGTGACTCATGGCGCCCTGTCGAGTGGACTATGGCCCGGGATCGCTTGCGGCCACGGCTGCTCCGCGCACCGCGACACCTGATAGGGTCGGCCCACCATGGTCATACGCCTACCCTACGATGCACCCGTGTCGGGACCCAAGCGGACCCTCCTGGTCGGGCTGGTCGCCGCCGCACTCCTGCCCCGCGCGTGGCTCGCGCTGCGGGCAGGCATCATCGAGCACGACGGCGCCCACTACGCCGGACTCGCGGCTGCCCTGTTGCGTGGGGACTGGGCCCACGCCTGGAGCACGATCTGGCCGCCGCTCTATCCGATGCTGATCGCAACCTCCGCGTGGATCGCCGGTGTGCGCGGAGCCGCATCCCCCGAGACGCTCGAATCCGTGGCGCGCCTGGTTTCGGTGGTCGCCGGTGCGCTCGCGCTCTTCCCGCTCGCGGCCATCGCCCGTCGCGCGTTGGGTGCGCGCGACGCCTGGATCCCGGTCGTACTCGCGGCCAGCCATCCCCGTCTGATCCAGTATTCGGCGTCGGCGCTCACCGAGGCGACCTTCACGCTCTGCTTGCTGGTCGCGATCGAGCGGGTGATGGCGGACGATCACCACCACCACCCCGCGACCGAAGGCGCAGCCGGCGCCGTGTTCGGCCTCGCCTATCTGGCGCGGCCCGAAGGCATCCTGCTGGCCGGGGCGGTGTGGCTGACGCGAATGTTCGTAGGGAAAGCTCGGGACTGGCGCGGCATGAGGCCCCGGGCGCGCCCCCGACTCCAGCCGTGGTTTCTGCTCGGGCTGACGCTGGCGATCCTCCCTTATCTAATGTGGACCCACAGCCGACTCGGCCACTTCTCGCTCGGCGAGAAAGGCGCCTACAACCTGTGGCGCGCGCACCGAGCGACCTACGACGCTCGGTTCGGCGAGCCGGCCGGACTGGCCGAGCGGGTATTCGAGAGTCCCGAGCTGGCCGACGCGGCGCCGCGTGGAAAGGTCGAGCTGGGAGCCTTCCTGGTGGCGGAGCCGATGGCGGTCGCGCGCGTGACGCTGAGCCAGCTCGCGCGCATCGTGGTCAGCTCGATCCCGGCCGCGATCTATGTGCCCTGGCTCCTGCCGGCCCTCTTGGGTCTGCCGCTGTTGTTTCGCCGCGAGCTGTGGCCGCTCGCGGTGGTGTTGATCGCGACGCCGCTGTTCTACGCACCCTTCTCGGTCGACCGGCGATTCTTCGTGCCGCTGGTTCCACTGCTCCTGGTGCCGGCCGCGGGTGGACTGCTGACGCTCGGGGAGTGGACCGGGGGCCTCGGGCGCCGGGCGACGACACTCGCGGTCGCGATCCTCTGCGCCTATGGCCTGGCCTACGCGTCGCTGCGCCCCCTGATGGACGATGCGCCGGAGCATCGTGCCGCCGGTAAGTGGCTTCGTGAGGAATGGCCGCGCCTGGCCGCGATCGGCCCGCAGGACTCCTCTTCGTTGGTCCGTATCGCGGGACGGCGCCCGATCGTGGTCTCGCGCAAGACCTGGGTCGGCTATTACGCGGGTGGGCTGATCGCCGAGCTGCCCGACGGCGATCTCGATTCGCTACGCGCCCGCATCGCACGCAAAAAAGCCGACGTACTGGTGGTCGACCGGCGCTGGGCGGTGGCCAGCCGTCCGTGGTTGGCACCGCTGCTCGAGCACGAGAATGCGCCGCCGGGCGCCGAGATCCTATGGTGGACCGAGACGCCCGAGCCTCTGGTGCTCTACGACGTTCGCGGCTGGCGCTAGACGACCTGGATCGCCTGGGTGTCGATCTTCGGCTTGGGCAACTTCGGATTCATCGCCTCGAGGGTCTCGACCAGGATGCGGGCGATCACCGCGTTCCGATACCAGTTCCGGTTGGCCGGGATCGCGAACCACGGAGCAATTGCGGTCGAGCAGTGGCGGAGTGCCGCCTCGTACGCCTTCATGTAGTCGTCCCAGAAGGTCCGCTCCTCGAGGTCGTGCTGCGAGTACTTCCAGCGCTTCCGCGGATCCTCGAGCCGTTCGACCAGCCGGCGCTTTTGTTCGTCGCGGCTGATGTGCAGGTAGAACTTCACGATGGTCGTGCCGTTCGCGTTCAGGTGCTGCTCGAAGCGGTTGATCTGCTCGTAGCGTTTCTCCCACATCGGACGCGGCACCAGGTTGTGGACGCGGACCACCAGGACGTCCTCGTAGTGCGATCGGTTGAAGATCGCGATGTCGCCGCGCGCCGGCACGGCCTGGTGGATGCGCCACAGGAAGTCGTGCTCGGTCTCGATCGTCGAAGGTGCCTTGAAGGAAGTCACGTGGCAGCCCTGCGGGTTCAGGCCGAGCGACAGGCTGCGAATGGTGCCGTCCTTGCCGCCGGCATCCATCGCCTGGAGGACGATCAGGAGCGATCGTCGGTTTTCGGCGTAGAGCTCGTATTGGAGCTGGTAGAGCCGCTTCGTGTCCCGCTCGAGCATGACGCGGGCCTGGGCTTTGTCGCGAATCCCGGGCGATGCATCCGGATCCACCGACGACATGCGGAATCCGGTTTGTGGCACCTTGAAGCGCTTGGTGAAGCTCATGCGTTCCTCCGAACCCTGGGGCCGGGCAGCCCGACGTTTCAGATCAGACCGGAGTGCAACCTTTATAGGGGCCGACAGTATCCCAGTGCAAAGGAAGCGCCCAGACCGGGCCCCGTCTGCCGCAACGCTGGAGGTGAATCCATGAACCCCATGCCCCACTTGTCCCTGGGACTTCGGCCCTGGGCAAGGCTGAACTTTCGAACGCAGGCCACGGCAGTTTCCGTGCTTCTGTTCCTGGTCATGGCCCCCGCCCTGACCCTCGCCGCCGCCGAAGGTCGCCACACGCTTTCAGGGTCCGAGGTCGCGATTCACAACCTCGCGGGCACGGTGCGGATCGCGCCGGGAACCGGGAACGACGTCGTGGTCACGATCACACCCGGCGGCGCGGATGCCGCCCGTCTCGAGGTCGAGACCAGTTCGATCGATGGCATCCCGACGCTGCGCGTGATCTATCCGGAAGACCGCATCGTCTACCCGGAGATGGGTCGCGGCTCGACCACCCACCTGCGGGTTCACAGCGACGGCCGCATCGGTGGCGGCAAGGGTTGGGACAACGGGCGGCGCGTTGCGCTCATGGGGTCCGGCAGCGGTCTCGAAGCCCACGCCGACCTGAGCATTCAGGTGCCCGCGGGCAAGACGCTGCGGCTGCGGATCGGCGCCGGCGACATGGACGTCCATGACGTTCGCGCCGAAGAGCTGGATCTCGACAGCTCGTCGGGACCCATTACGTGTCACGCGACGCAAGGCGACCTCCGACTCGACACCGGTTCGGGTTCGGTGCGCGTCAGCGAATCGAAGGGCGACGTGCTGGTGGACACCGGCTCCGGCAACGTTGACGTCTCGAACGCGACCGGCGGCACGATCCGCGTCGACACCGGGTCGGGCCGCGTCGATCTCGACAAGGTCAAGGCCGACGAGGTCGACGTCGACACCGGCTCGGGTGGCGTGAACATGGCCGGACTCGATGCCGAGTCGATTCGGGTGGACACCGGCAGCGGCGGCGTTCGCATCGAGGCCAGCGACCGGCTGCGCGAGTGCGCGGTCGACACCGGCTCGGGCGGCGTGACCGTGATGGTCGGGAACGCGTTCAACGCCGCCTTCGAGATCGAAACCGGCAGCGGCGGCATCGACATCGACGTGCCGCACACGCTGAGCCGCAGCGAGCACGGTTACGTTCGCGGCCAGATCGGCAACGGTCAGGGATCGCTGGCGATCGACACCGGCTCCGGATCGGTGCAGATCCGCCGTGCGGGGACGAGCCGCTAAGCCCCGGCTTGAAACCCTGCAGGCGCACGACGCCCGCCCCGACCGGGGCGGGCGTTTCCACTAGTATGCGCCGCGATGCCCGCCCGCCGTTCCCAAGCCCGCGATTCGACCACGAAACCCGCGGTTCCTGACGCCTCCGAGCTCACGTTCCGACACCCGGCGTGGTGGATCGTGGCGACGGCGTGCGCCGTGAGCGTGATTCTCTCGGCCGGCTATCGGTTGTTCGACACCGACCTCTGGCAACTCCTCGTGGTCGGAAAAGCGATCTGGACCCAGCACGCGATCCCGATGACCGATCAATGGGCGTGGTCGAGCTACGGCGACCCGCAGGTCACTTCATCCTGGGGGTTTCGCGCTTTGTTGTGGCCGCTGTGGTCGGGGTTCGGGATCGCAGGACTCTTCGCCTACCGGTGGCTCGCGTTGTTGCTCGCGTGCGGGATTCTGCTGGCCGCGGCGCGACGCATGGGTGCTCGCGGCGTCCTGCCCCTGGTGGTGGTCGCGTGGTGCGCCCTTGCCTACCGGCTGCGCGCGGAAGTGCGACCCGAGAGTCTGGCGGTGGTGCTGCTCGCGGTCACCCTCTGGATCCTCGAAACCCGTCGCGCCGGGAACGCCGACCGGAGCTGGGCGCTGCCGCTGGTCGCGTGGCTCTGGGCCAATGTCCACATCTCCTGGTATCTCGGACTCCTGCTGATCGGGATCTACGGCATCGACGAAGTGTGGCGACTGCGCCGTCCACCGAGCCGACTCCTGCTTGCCGGCATCGCCGCGGTCGCCGCCTCGCTGGTCAATCCCTTCGGTCTCGGCGCGTTGGTCCAGCCGATCGAGTTCGCGCTGGTGTGGCGGCACCAGGAGATGTTCCGGAACGTGGTCGAGCTGATGCCGGTGAACTGGAGCACGCACCGCACCGACGGCTTGCCGGTGTTGGTCGTGGCCTGGCCGCTCCTGCTCGCTTGGCGCTGGCGTCGGCACGGCCCCGATGTCGCCGGTATCCTGTGCTGCATCGCCTTCACCTACATGGGTGTGACCTCGCAGCGATTCCTCGGCTTCCTGGCGATGGTCGCACTGCCGTTCGTCGCGCGCGACCTCTCGGCATGGGCCTCGAGCCGGCGGCCGTCGTGGATCCGTTGGACCCGGTCGACCTGGGTGCGCTCGGCGCTCGCGGCCGCGGCGTGCCTCGCTCTCGGGATTCCCGAGTGGACGCGTCGCGATCTGCCGCTGGGCGTCGACTTCGACCGCTCGATCGTGCCGATCGCGGCCGCGGACTTCCTCGAATCGAACGGCGTGCGCGGGCGGGCGTTCAATCACTTTCACCTGGGCGGCTACCTGGCCTTTCGCGGGTGGCCCGATCGCGAACGCCTGCCGTTCGCGACCACGCAGCCCGAGAACCTGCGCCCCGCCGACCGCGAGCGGTATCCGCACGTCTTCGTAAACGCGAGCGCGTGGCAAGCGCTCGATCGTGACGCCCGGTTCGACTATCTGGTACTGCAGCGCGATCAGGATCCCGGCGATCGGCTGCTCGACGTGCTCGATGCCGATTCGACCTGGGCCCTCGTGTTCTCGGACGACGTCGCCCAGATCCTGGTGCGTCGCGACGCCGGATTCGATTCAGTGATCGCGCGCCACGCCTATCACGTCCTCCCCGCCGGAGTGCGGCGCCGAGAGGCCCTGGTGCCGGCGGCCGCCGGCGACACCGTGTTGCGCGCGCGCGCGACCGGCGAACTCCGGCGCATGGCGGCGTCCTCGGCGCAGAATAGCCGCGCGCTGCACTTGCTGGGTTTGATGCGGATGATGGATGGGGCCTGGGACGAAGCGGCCGCGGTTCTCGGGCGCGCGCTCGAGTTGCGTCCCGATCGCCCGCGACTGCGCGAGCTGCTCGGCCTGATCGCGCTAGAACAGGGCCGGCCGGCAGACGCCTTGCGATGGTTCGAGGCCGAACGCGCCCGGAATCCCGGACTGGCGGGAATCAAGGCGCGCATCGACCAGGCGCGCGCCGCGGTGCGCGACTAAGGCTGGTAGCCGCGGGCGGCGTCGGCCGGACGCTGTCCGGTGTAGTGCCGGACCATGAGCCAGCCATTGAGCGCGAGCTGGCGCCAGGGGCCATGCGCGACGAACCGCCGTGCCGAAGTGGTCACGCGCCCCGGCAGCCGCACCAGCCGCCCGCGGCGCGCGAGACGCTGGACCAGGTCCACGTCCTCGAACAGCGGCAGGGCCGAGAAGCCGCCCGCGGCCTGGTAGTCGCCGCGGCGACAGAAGAACGCCTGGTCACCGAGGAATGTGTTGCGCCACGGCAGGCTGCTCAGGCGCTCGAGCAGCGCGAGCGCGGGATGGCGGGCGTCGAAGCGCACGCGAAAGCCGCCGCCGACGACTTCCGGATCGGCGAGCGCGGTGGCGACCATCTGCAAAGCACCGCTCGGCAGGCGCGTGTCGGCGTGGACGAACAGCAGGAACTCACCGCGCGCCGCGTCCGCTCCGCGCGCCAACTGCTCACCGCGGCAGGGACGCGGGCAGTCGACCCAGGTGAGCCGCCGGTGACGCACCGCGTGGGCTCGCACCGTTTCAGACTCGCCGTAGGCCGCGATCACGACTTCGGCATCGCCCGACAACGGGACACTGCCGTCGTGGTCGCACAGGCGGATAATGGCCGCCCGCAGGCGATCCCCTTCGCTTCGAGACGGAACGACGACGGAAATCATGCTTCTGCCCCGCTGTTCCCGAGGGCCCGGTCGACCACAAGGTAGCGGACCGGCACTTCAAACGAAACCGCGTGGACGCCCCCCGGTTGCGCCGCTAGAATCGCCGGCTCGCGCCGCTCGTCGACACCCCGGGAGGCTCTTTCATGGACCCGTTTGCGCTGCGCGCCCCGTGGTTCTTCGCGGGGCCGCTGATCGGCCTGGCCGTCGTCCTTCACTTCTGGCTCGCCAATCGGCCCACCGGCGCCACCGGCGGCTTCGTCGATCTGCTGGCCTGGGCGCGACAGCCGAGATCCAAACCCAGGTACACCATCTTCATGCTGCTCGGCATCGCTCTGGGCGGCGTGCTCGCCTCCTACCTTGCGGGTACCCTCGGGGTGCCCAACAGCGACGTGTTCTACGAGCTGCGCTATGGCGGCGGCTCCGGTCGCTTCGCGCTGCTGTTGGTCGCCGGCGTCCTGATCGGGTTTGGAGTGCGCATGTCCGGCGGCTGCACCTCCGGACACGGCATCTGCGGCGCCTCGATGGGTTCGCCGGCCAGCCTTGCGACGACCGTGTCGTTCATGGGGGTCGCGATCGCGACCAGCTGGGTGGTCGACTACCTGATGAGCGCGCCATGAGGGACTTCGTCGCGCCGCTGTTTTCGGGAGGGCTGTTCGGTTTCGCGCTCGGTTGGGCGCACTTGTACAACCCGGGCACGATCCACGACATGCTTCGGTTCCGCGAGCCCTACGTCTATCTCATCATGCTCTCGGCGATTGCCACCGCGTTCATCGGCCTGCGCGTGCTTCAGTCCTTCGGCGTGAAGTCGGTCTTCGGCGGCACGACGGTGTCGTGGAGCAAGGCGATGCCGACGCGCGAGCATTGGCTGGGTGGAGCGTTGTTCGGCGTCGGCTGGGGCCTGTCCTGCGCCTGCCCAGGACCGATCGCGATCCTGGTGGCGCGCGGCGAGATTCCGGGCATGCTGCTGGCGGCCGGAGTTCTGATCGGGATCGCGCGACGCGAGGCGATGACGGCCCGTGCACCGGCGCCCGCCGAGCCGCCGTCGCCCGCGAGCGAACCGATCTAGGGACGCGAAGACCCACTGCCTTGAGCGAGCGACGGCCGTTGGGGTCCACTGCGGAGGCAGCTGCTGAAACCGGGGCTGAACGCCGCGCGGCCATGCTGACGCTGTTGTCCGTGTCCGAATTGCTCGGCATGTCGCTCTGGTTCGCCGGAAACGCCGCCGCACCCCAGCTCAGTAGCCGGTGGTCGCTCGACCCATCGCAAGTCGGCTGGCTGACCGCGGTGGTTCAGCTCGGTTTCGTGGCGGGCACGGCGTGCTCGGCGGTGTTGAACCTGGCCGACATCCTGCCCTCGCGCGGGCTGTTCGCGGGTTCGGCGGCACTCGCGGCCGTCGCCAACCTGTCGCTGCTCGCCGCCGGCGGGTTCGTGCCGGCGCTGGTGACGCGCTTCCTCACCGGGTTCTTTCTCGCGGGCGTGTACCCGCCGGGCATGAAGATGGCCGCGACCTGGTATCGATCGGGACGCGGGCTCGCGATCGGGATCCTGATCGGGGCCTTGTGCACCGGCAAGGCGATCCCCTATCTCGTTCACGCACTGGGGCTCCCGAGCCTCGACTTCATCCTCTACACGACTTCGGCCGGCGCTCTGGTTTCGGCACTGTTGGTCGGGGCGTTCTACCGCGACGGGCCCTTCCCCTTCGAGCGGCGGCCATTCGATTGGCGCCTGATGGCCGAGGTGGTTCGTCATCGAGAAACCCGGCTTGCGATCGCCGGCTACCTCGGGCACATGTGGGAGCTGTACGCGATGTGGACATGGGTGCCGGCGTTCGTCGCGGCCAGTCTCGCCGCGAGGGCGGTCTCGCATGCCGCCCTTCTCCCGGACCTCGCCGCGTTCTGGACTTTGGCCGCGGGTGGGATCGGATGCGTCTGGGGCGGCTGGGCCGCGGCGCGTCTCGGCTATGCCCGAGTCGTCACCGTGGCGATGGCGGCCAGCGGTGCTTGTTGCCTGGGCATTGGATTCCTGTTCGGCGCGAACCCGTGGTGGCTGATGGCCGCACTCGGGCTTTGGGGATTCTTCGTGGTCGCCGACTCCGCGCAATTCAGCGCCATGGTGACCGAGGTGGCGCCCCGCCACGCAGTGGGTACCGCGCTCACGCTCCAGACCTCGCTCGGCTTCCTGCTGACGCTGGCCACGATCCAGCTGGTTCCCGTGCTGGCGGCGAGTGTGGGTTGGGCCTGGGCGTTCGCGGTGCTCGCTCTGGGTCCGGGGCTCGGCATCGCCGCGATCGCTCGGCTCGGGGCGCGACGCCCGGCCGGTTAGGCTTCGAGGCTCCGGAACACCAGGACGCCGTTGTGTCCGCCGAAGCCGAACGCGTTCGACATCACCGTGCGCACGCGCGCCTCGCGAGCGTGGTTGGGCACGTAGTCCAGGTCGCACGCGGGATCGGGGGTGTCGAGGTTGATGGTCGGATGCAACACCTGGTGTTGCAGCGTCAGCACCGCGGCCACCGCTTCGATCGCCGACGCCGCGCCGAGTGAGTGGCCGGTCATCGACTTGGTCGAGTGGACCGCCAGCCGCCGCGCGTGCGCGCCGAAGACCTCCTTGATCGCCGCGGTTTCGGTGGCGTCGTTGAGCGGAGTCGAGGTGCCGTGGGCGTTGATGACGTCGATCCGATCGGCCGGGACTCGCGCGTCCTCGAGCGCCGCCTTCATGGCGCGCACCGCGCCGCGCCCGCACGGGTCGGGCGCAGTCTGGTGAAAGCCATCGGCGGTGACGCCGTAGCCGGCAAGCTCGGCGAGGATGTTCGCGTCGCGCGCACGCGCATGCTCGAGGCTTTCGAGCACCAGCATCCCCGCGCCCTCGGCGATCACGAAGCCGTCGCGATCGAGGCTGAACGGCCGCGACGCCTTCTCGGGTTCGTCGTTGCGGGTCGACAGCGCGCGCAGCTGGCAATACCCGTCGACGGCGAACGCGTCGATCGTGCACTCGGCCCCGCCGGCCAGGGCCACGTCGCATCGCCCGGCGCGGATCAGGTCGAGTGCCGTGCCCACAGACAGGGCCCCGCTCGCGCACGCCGCACTGACGCACACGTTGGGCCCGCGCATGCCGGTCTCCATCGCGATCGTCCCTCCCGCCATGTTGGGAATGATCATCGGCACGGTGAGCGGCGCGAAGCGACCCGGCCCGCGTTTCAGGAACACCTCGTGCTCCTGCATCAGGAAGTCGAAGCCGCCGATTCCCGAGCCCACGACGACCGCCGCCGACTCGCGCTCGGGACCTTCGTCGAGCCCGGCGTCGGCGATCGCCTCGAGCGCCGCGACCACCGCCAGGTGCGTGAAGCGGGCGCTGCGCTTGAACGTCTTGGACGACATGCGCGCCGCAGCTTCGTCGTCCTTGACCTCGCCCGCGATCCGGCTGCGCAGTTTCGAGGCATCGAAGCGCGTGATCGGGCCGATTCCGGTGCGTCCGGCCGCCAGGGCTTCCCAGAATCGTGGGACTCCGGTGCCGTTCGGAGCCGACACGCCCATGCCCGTGACGACGACTACCGGCATCCGGACCTCACTCCATGGCGAACGTACGCTGGAAGATCAGGTCGAACGAGAAGGTCTTGGCGCTGCTTCGGCTTTCGATGTACTCGGCGACTTTCTCCAATCGACTCGGAATGCCGAGGATCTTCTCCTGCGCCTTGCGACCCTGCTCCTTGAGTCCGGTCATCGTCTCGACCTGCCAGAACTTGATCTGGTCCTGAACGATCTTCATGTAGTCGCGCGGCCCATAGATGCCGGCGCGGCGCACCACGTCGGCGAACTCACGGAAGCCCGGCATGCTGGCTCCCGGCATCTCGATGCTCGGCATCACGTGCGCTGCGGAGTCCAGAGCGCGGTCGGGGTCACGCTCGAGGACTTTGGCGAACACGTTCCGATAGAACGCGTAGTGGCGCGCCTCGTCGCCGCCGATCCGCGACAGGATGTAGCCGATGCGCGGCTCGTACTGCCCGCAGAGGGTGCCGGTGTTCATGTGCGACGTCTGGGTCGCTCGCTCCTGAAGCGTGGTGTAGACGAACACACGGTAGGGATCACGATCCCACGATGGGTGAAATCCGCTTCGCAGGTACGAGAACTGGATCCGGTCGAACGTCGGCGAGTGCATGACCTTCGCGTCGCGGCAGTAGTCGCGCAGCACCGCGCCGTGCCGGTCCTCCTCGGCGGTCCACAGGTTCATCCAGCGCCGCCAGAACGTCTCGTCGCCGAAGTGGACTGCGAGCAGCCGGTGGAAATGCGGCAGGCCCTCCTCGGTGATCAGGTTGAGGGCGAGCGCGATGCGGCACGGATCGGTCAGGCCGCGGGCCATTTCGCGGAGTTTCGCGAGTCCGTCCAGCGAGTTCTCCTCCTCCGGGTCCGCCATGAGGTCGCTCGGCCACCACAGCTCGCGTTTGGACTCGTGGTCGCGCATCAGCTCGTCGACGTCGGGTTCGAGGTCGGCGAGGACCTCGATGCGGGCGGCAATCTCGTTCTGCCAGGTGACGGGGTCCATGCAGGCGTGTTCCTTCGAGTAGGTGGCGGTCGGATTGAGCGACCGACGATACCCCGTTCCCCGGCCGGAGTCACAGGGGGCGCCTCGGGTTCCGGATTGACGAACCGACGCGCCGGCTCTATAGCTCTTGTCGCTCTCCATCCATTCGATTGCGCGCTTTTGCCCGGGCGTGGTCGAGCCGCATCGAGGCCGCCTTGACCACCACGGTTCCGGTTGTACCCGCGGCGAATTCACGCCCGCTCGTTCCCGGGCGGGCCGTCCCGCGCAAGACCACGTTCCTGATGACATCGATCGCAGCGCTCATCGTCACTCAGGCGACTGTGCTCGATTTGCACGCCGCGCCGCCACCCCCCCGCCGAGCGCCTCAGGGTGCATGGCTTGCCACCGAGAAGAAAGAGCGCGTCCCCAAGGCGAAACCCAAGGAGGATACGAAGACCAAAGGCGGTTCGCCGCAGTCGACATCGACGGACGATGACGACGAGGACAGCGGCGACTGCTTTCTGGACTGCTTTTTCGGCTTCTTCAGTGCGATGGATGCGGTGGCGACGCCGGTTGCGGATCCGGCGGCCGTCACCTCCGCGCCCCCAGGCTGGCGGGTTGGCGACGCCGCGGTCGTTCCGAGCACCGCGCCCGCGGGAACGATCACTCTGTGGAGTGGTCCCGGCGGAGAAGCGGAGGGTTGGGAGTGGGCGGGCGAGCTGCCGGCCAACGCGCGAATCCGGGTGCTCGAAACCCACAGCCTGGTGGGCGGCGAGTGGCTGCTGGTGGCGCTGGAGGACGGCGCGATCGGCTCCGGTTGGGTTCCGGCTTACGCGATTGCACGTCCGCCGGGACCGCCACCGCCGCCGCCGAAATGGCCCGCGGATCGCAAGCCGGGTACACGCCCGCAGTCCGTGTTGCTGGTCAACGTCGGTCCCGCGTACCTGGTGGGACCTCAGGAAGTTCGCGAGGAGTACACGAACCCGCTCTTCCGCGTCGGGCTCTCCGGAAACTGGCGGGTCGCGCCCGGATTCTCGATCGGGGCCGTCGCGGGCTACGGCACGGCGAGTGGCGATCCGAAATTCGACTACCGGACCTCGCAGGGCCTCGACTCCCCGCAGTCGTCCTCGGTCCACGTCACCGACTTTGGCCTTCGGATCGGGGACTTCGTTCCGATTGGCAAGTCCCAGTGGTTCTGGGGGCTCGGGCCCGGCGGCTACTGGGTCTATGAATCGGCGAATATCAACTACGAAGTCTGGCAGCTACCCGGTCCGGTCGTCATCGGCTCGGGATCACGCACCGAGTCGCTCTCGCGACTGCGGTTCGGTGGCGAGCTGGTCACCGGACTGTTGTGGTGGACGGGCGGCCGCGGTGGCAACGACTACTGCGGTGTTCTCGTGCGAACCTTCGCGATCGCCTGGGCCTCGAAGCAGGAGAAGTCACTCACGTTCGACTGGATCGGCGACAAGACGCCGGTGGGCGTCGAGATCGGGTTCGTCTATGCGCACGACTGGTTCTGACCTTCGCGGCCTCGCCCTGTTGGCGCTCCTGGCTGCCGGGCCGGGTCTCGTTGGATCGGCACGTGCGGCCGCGGAAGCCGATACTGTCCGCTCCGGTCCGGCCTCGGATGCCGTGTCCTCGTCCATCCGGTTCTACCAGCGCTACCTTTCGGCCGTCCGTCACGTGCGCTGCCGCTTCGAGCCGAGCTGCTCGCAGTACGCGCTCGACGCGATCGCGGCTCACGGACTGCTGGCGGGAGTTTCGCGCTCGGCCGATCGACTGATGCGCTGCAATGCATCGGCGTCGAGCCACTACGCGCGCGCCGCCGATGGGCGCCTGCTCGACCCGGCGCGCGGCGAGACTCCGGACCCGACTGCGATCCGGGCTCCGACCTGGCTCCTCCCTGCCGAGAGAACGCGGGCTACCGCGTGCCTGGCGGCACAGGACTCCGAGGACGGAGATCGCTCGAGACCTGGCGAAACGTTTGCCTTCGGTGTGACGCTGGCGGCGGCCGGCGACTGTCGCCGAGCCGAGACTGAGTTCCTTCGCGCCGCGTTCCTGGACGGCACACCGTCGGCTCTGGTGTGCGCGCACCGCGCCTCGGGTCGTTGCTGGTTCGAGTCATCGTTTTGGGTCGAAGCCGAGGAGCGTTACCTGGCGGCGGCCATGCTCGATTCCCAGGATCGCGGCGATGACATCCATCGCGCGGCGGTGTGCCGTTTCAACGCCGGGGATCCGGACGGCGCCGCCGGGATTTTGGATGAATTCGGTCCGGTTCCGGGACTCGTGGCCAGCACGGACCCGGATCCGCCGGCCGCGCTGGATTCGGCTGACGAAGCGCGCTCGTTGGGCCTCGTGGGTTTGTGCCGGATGCGGCGTGGCCGGTGGGACGAAGCCCAATCGAACTTCGAGCGAGCGGTGCAAGTTACACCCGACCTGTCGCTGGCCCGCCGCTTCGAATCACTCGCCGCCGCCGCCGCGCATGGACCGGATGTGCCGCGCGCCCGACCCGGCCTGGCCTCCGGTCTCTCAGCCGTGGTTCCGGGTTCCGGCCAGGTCTACGCCGGACGAACCCGGGACGGCGTGCGAACCCTGCTCGTCAATGGGGCGCTCATCTGGACGGTGGTCGCACTGGCGGGCGACGGCTACGTGCCCGCAGCGTTCGTGGTCGGTGGCATCGCGTTGCCGTTCTACGTGGGCAACGTCGTCGGCGCCGGCGAAAGTGCCCGCGCGTTGAATCGAACCCGACGAACGGAGTACCTGACCCAGTCCTTGGAGGCCGTCGAGCGCTAGCGCGCTGCGCTCAGGACCGGGCGGACACCGGATCCTTTGATCCTCCCAGTGCCTTCGGCCGTAGTTCGGCGTCGGTGGCGCGTCCGGCGCGGGCCACGATCTCGGGCACCGCGTCGATGTCCGCCGCGGTCGTGTTCATGTTGACCACGCAAGCCCGCAGCAGGTACCGGCCGCCGACCACCGCGTTGGACACGAACAATGCGCCGCCCTTCTGGATTCGATCGACCACTTCCCGATTGAGACCGTCGAGGTACTCGGCGACCGCCGGCTCGCCGGCGCGCGTGCGCAGGTCGCCCGGAACGAACCGGAACGTCGCGATGCTCAGGCCCAAGGTCGCTGCCTCGAGCTCGGGATTGCGTCCGACCGCGGCGTGGAGTCGCGCCGCCAGACGAATGTCCTCGGCAATCGACCGCTGGTAGCCGACGCGACCCGCGTGCTGCAGCGCGAGCCAGACCTTGAGAGCGCGGAATCCGCGCGTGTTCTGCGGGCCGAAGTCGACGTAGTTCGTGGCTTCGACCCCGAAATGGTAGTAGGCCGGATGGTACGAGAACGCCGCCCGCAAGTGATCGGGATCGCGCACCAGAGCACAGCCGGCCTCGATCGGGGCGTACAACCATTTGTGAGGATCCACCGCGACCGAGTCCGCGAGCGCCAGGGCGCGCAGGTCCTCCGTTCCGTCCGGCAGGCACGCGGCGAAACCCCCGTAGGCGCCGTCGACGTGGAACCAGAGTCCATGCTCGCGGCACACCTCCGCGATCTGGGGCAATGGGTCGATCGCGCCCGTGCTCACCGAGCCGCCGGTGCCGATCACCAGGAACGGCTGGAGTCCCGCGCGGCGATCGGCGTCGATCGCCGCGCGCAACGCCGCGACCTCCATTCGCTGCTGCGAGTCGGTGGCAATCCAGCGTGCCGCGTCGGTGCCCAGGCCCGAGAGATCCATCGCCTTCTGCAACCAGGTATGGGTCTCCGCGGAGGTGTAGACCCGCAGGCGGTGGCCCTGGACGCCGCCGAGCCCTTTCGAACGCACCTCGTTGCCGACCTGGGCCACACGCGCCGCCCAGAAGCAGGTGAAGTTGGCCATGTTGCCGCCGCTGACCAGGAGCCCGCCGCACGAGCGTGGGTAGCCGATCAGCTCGGCGATCCAACGCACCGTCTGCGCTTCGATCTCGGTCGCGAGCGGGCCGATCATCCAGCCGCCGACGTTGGGGTTGGCGGCCGCGGCCAGGAAATCGCCGAGAATGCCGATCGGCGTCGGCGATGCGGTGATGTAGCCGAAGAACTTCGGATGGCCGTTGAACAACGAGTGCTCGCGCACCAGGCGCACGGCGCGTTCGATCAGCGCCGCGGGATCGGATCCGGATTCGGGGAGTGGCGCCTCGGAATCGATCGCGGCCCGTACGGCTTCGGGAGACTCCACCGCAGTGACCTGCCGGTTCGGCAACTGGGCGAGCAGGTCGGCGATCTCGTCGACCAGTCGGTGGCCGATGCGCCGGAACTCGGTGGATTCGATGTGGAGCGCGTTGTCACGCGAGGAATCGAGCGTCACGCCGGGATCCTCGGGGTTCGCGTGTCGGGGCGCAAGCTCGCCTCAACGCCAGTCGCCCGCCGCGATGAACCCCGCCCAGCACCAGGGATGGGTGCTTTCGCGGCGCGAGCGCCGTCGTTCGAGCACCCCACGTCCTGCGGCACGCAACGCGCTCGCCGTGTCGAGGTGACGCGAAAAGCGCGCCTCGTAGAGCCGCTCCATCCACTCCCCCGCGGCTTCATCCGAAACCGGCCAGAGACTCATGACCAGGGTGTGGCAGCCGGCGACTTCGAATGCGCGGCGCAGGCCGAAAACGCCCTCTCCGTAACGCACCTCCCCGACGCCCGTGTTGCATGCCGACAGCACCGTCCACTCGACGCCGCCGAGGTCGAGGCCCGCGATTTCCTCCGCGGTCAGGACGCCGTCGTGACGGGTCGGCGGACCCGACCTTCGGTTGGCGTCGGTGAGCGCCAGCCCTCCCAGGGTCGCCGGGTGTGCGGGCGGGCGCGCGTTCCCCGCTTCCGAGTCGTCCGCGCACCGATCTTCGAGGACGAAACCGTGTGTGGCCAGGTGCAGCACACGGCGTCCAGGGGCCAGGCGCCGAAACGCATCTTCGGTCGCCAGGCGTCCGGTGAGCACGATCGCCGTGTCGCCGGCCGAAGTCCCGCCGTGGGTTGCGTCCGGGTGTCGCGCCAGGCGTTCCCAGTAGCCTTCGATCACCCTCGCTTCACGCCGCGCCCGCGGCAGCGGCGCGAACACAGGCAACCGATCGATGCACGTAGGAGTTCCGCGAGCGAACCCTGCGCCTCGCAGGGTCGGCTTCGAGTCGGGCTCCTCGCCGGAGTTCGAACCGGGTTGCGCGCCGAAGTCGGGATCGCCGACCACCAGCAGCCCGCGGCCCGCGAGGTCGCTTGCCGGCATGGACGCTAGCGCTCGCTCCGACGATAGGTAGTGGAACAGTCGGGCCCCCTCTACCAGGTACCCGGTCGAATCCGGGAGCGCTACGAAGTCGACCCGGCTGAGCCCGCCATCGGGAACGATGAGCACCCGCTCCCCGGTCCCGAGGTGGGGCTCGAGCGGGTCCCAAACCGCGCGCCGCAACGCCGCGCCGGCCAAGCGGTATTCACCCTCCGCTTCGACCAGTCTCCACACCGGAAGCGTCGAGCCGGCGGCCAGCTGGCTCGCTGCGAGACTCGCGAGCGAGTCCACACTCGGGGCCGCGGCGAGCGGAACGATGATCGGCGCGACATCGCCGGAACGGATCACGCACGCGATGTAGAGGGTCTTGCCGGGTGGCTCCGAAATCCCTCCCCCCCCTCGCGCATCCGCCGCGCCCGGCGTCGTGCGCCGCACCACCCAATAGCCCACCAGCGTCGACCCGGCGGTCAACGCCGAACGAACTTCCTCGAACCCCGCGGTGCGCTGCCGCTCTCGCCCGCGAAAAGCGAGGCTGGCCTCGGCGAAGGCGCGTTCGGCCCGCTCGCGGTCGGCGCGCGCCGCGTCGACCAGCGTTCGGTAGCGCCCGACCTGCTCGCGCTCCGGCATGCGCACCGACAGGTTCGAAAGCCGCTCGCGCGCTGCCGACAACCGACGAGCGAGCGTGTCGAGGCCGGGCTCGTTCATCTCCGCCATGAGCCGAGCGCGCAGGACCATTTCGTCGAGCACGATCGCTCGCGAGCGTACGATGGCATCCGCGAGCCGCACCGCACGGGCTTCGCTCGGGCCCGCAAGGTAGATGGACACCGCCAGGTCCAATCCGGTGATGCGCCTTCCCGCGAACGAGAGCGCCAGACGCTCGGGCAGGGACTGCTGCAGCAGGCGCACGTGCTCGCGCGCGATCGCTTCGGCGGACAACGCCATTTCGAACGCCGCCGCCGTGTCCCCCATCGCCCAAACCACGTTCGCGAGTGCGCGCTCGGCCTCGGCGACCAGCGGGTGGTCGGCGCCCAGCGAACTCCGGCGGATCGCGAGCGATTGCTCGAACTCACGGCGGGCATCCTCGAAGTCGCCGCGCCGGGTGGCGAGCCGGCCGAGTCCCATGAGTTCCAGTGCGACGCGAGGATGCTGTGGGCCGAGGACCTGTCGGTTGATCGCCAGCGCCCGTTCGTGAAGCGCCACCGCTTCGGAATCGCGCCCGGTCGCTTCGGCGACGTCGGCGAGCGCCGAGAGATCCAGGGCGGTTTCCGTATGGCGTTCACCCCGGCTCTTCTCGTGAATCTCGATTGCGCGCTCGAGCGACCGTCGGGCCTCCGGCAGGTTGCCGGACCGCGTCTGGAGGCTCCCCAGCTCGCGCAGGTTCCAGGCGACATCGGCGTGTTCGGGTCCAAGCGTCTTCACGTGGATATCGAAAGCGCGCTCGAGCAGCCGGAGTGCCTCGTCGCGCTCGCCGAGGATCGATAGTGTCCGGGCCAGGTTCACGCAGGCCACGGCGACATTGGCGTGGTCGGGACCGAGCGCTGCGGTGAACTCCTCGAGCGATCGTTCCTGAAGTGCCCGAGCCCGCGCGTAGTCGCCCTTGGCCAGTGCGAGCTGGGCGAGGTTGTTGAGGCATGCCCCGACATTGCGACGTTGGGTCTCGATCAGCCGTTCGTAGGTCGCGCAGGCGCGAACGTACAGCGACTCGGCTCCGGAGTAGTCCCCGGTCAGGTTCAGCAGGTTGCCGTAGTCGTTGAGCGTTCGCGCCACATCGGGGTGCTCGGGACCGAGCTGCGCGAGGCGGATCGCAAGGACCCGACGATAGCGTTCGTCGAGCTGGTCCAGCCGGCCGCCGATTCGCAACAGATTGCTCTGGTTGTGCAGGCTGGTCGCGTAGTCGAGATGGTCGCTGCCCAGAACTCGTTCGCGCACCGCCACCGCGCGAGCGGCCACCGACTCGGCCTCGGCAACGTTCACCCGTCCACCGCGCCACATGGCCTCGGCCTGCAGGTTCAGCGCCTCGCCGAGCCAGATCGAGTCCACGGGGCGTGGTGCGTTCCAGGTCGCGGGCCAGATCGCGCGCACGACTCTCGGCCGGCCCGAAGCGCCGGGCAGTGATCAGCGCACGGATCGAGTCCGCTTCGTGGGCATCAGGAGCGCCGGCGACGATCGGCGCGCCTGCAAACGCGAGGAGAGCCACGAGCGAAGCCGGGACCGTGATGCGCGCCACCCGCATGCTCAGGGACCGTGAGGCGGCCCCTGGCGCTCGACGTCGAGCAACCGGCGGACTTCCTTCATGCAGTGGAACATGCGCACGCGCACCGTCGGGGTCGCGAGCCCGAGTCGTCCTGCCAGCTCGGAGTACGGGACCTCGTCGAGGAAATGGAGGCGGATGATCTCGCGACAGCTCTCATCCAGTTGGCGAAGCGCGTGCTGGACGTGCGCCCATTGCTGGCGTCGGGCCAGCTGCTGCTCGGGGTCGGGCCGGGTGTCGGCCAAGCTGGGCTCGATCGGCACCGAGGGACGCATGCGGCGAAGCTGGTCGACGCATCGCGCCAGGACGACGCGGCGGGTCAGGGCCCGAAGTCCCGTCCGCAGTACGAAGTCCGGCTTGGAGCAGGCCCGCCAGACCATGCCGACGGCCTCCTGGACGATGTCCTCGTGCTCATGTCGTGGGATACCGTAAGGCCGGAAGCGCACGATCTCGCGTGCCCAGTCCACGACCCTTCGACACGCGACCGCCTCCCCAGCGATGAATCGCTGGAGCAGGTCCTGGTCGCCCCTGGTTTGACTCTCCCGGTCTTCTGTCATTCGCCGCGGCTCGACGTAAGTGCCGAAATCCGACCCATCCGGGGCCTTCCGGGTTCGGGCGCCGGGAGGGGCGTCCAGCCGCTCTGAACGCCCTAGACGGTATGCGCCGAGGGCTGGGATTGTCCAGGGGATGATTAGCCTCGCAACGAATCCGGGTTATCTGCGACGAAAGCAGGGGAATGGGAACGCACATGAGACCCGGGGGTTAGGCCGATGACCCATCGAGACGTCGTCCCATTGCTGTCCGATCTGCTCTCGAACCTGGTCCCGGAGCCTCAGGCCACCGAGGCCTGGTCCCACGTCGGCACCTGTGCCGAGTGTCGCCAGGCGGTGACCGCAATGCATGAAGTGCGGGCAGCCGTGGCCCGGGGCGGGGCGAACGTTTTCGAGGCCCACCCCACCTCGCGGGACATCGTCAGCTTTGCCCTCGAGGATCCGGCGCTGAGCGCGGAGGAGCGGTCGAAGATCGAGGCTCACGTGGCGCAGTGCGCCTCGTGCAGCGACGAAATCCTGCTGACTCGCAGGGCGGAGGCTGCTACGCGGCGGCCGGGCCCCGGCCCGATCTCGATTCCGGGAAGCGCGATTGCCTGGCTGGCGCCGGCTCTGGCAGCCGGACTCATCATCCTGGCTTTCCCCGCGTACGTGGGCTTGGCACGTCATCCCAAACTGCTGCGCGCGCACGAGGAGGCCGGCCGGCAATTGAGCGAGCTGAAGGCGGAGCAGTCCCGCTTGAGCCGCGAGCTGGCGCAGCGACAGCTCACCGACCGGGGTGGTGCCATCCGGCTGCTCTACTTGCCGGCCACTACCCGAGGTGTCGACCGAGTTCCGTCCGTGGCGATTCTCCCCGATCAGCTCTGGCAGCCGGTAATCGTCCAGCATCGTCCCTTTGCCGGGGCGAGTCCGTCCGGGCGGATGAACGTCGAGGTGATTCGAGAGTCCAACGGCCGCACCATCTGGAGTGGCGCCATCGAAGTGGTGGAGGCGTGGGACCATGAGCTGGAGGCCCTGGCTCTCCTTATTCCCGCCAAGGACCTCGAGGCTGGCACTCACCGCATCATGCTGGGAGGCGCGGGGGTTGTGGGTTACGAGGGCCGTTTCCAGGTCCGTCGGCCCCGACCCTGAGGGGCGGCGGCCACCGGGACCACAGAAAATCTGTAAACGCCCTGCCGCGTTTTGCGACATAACGTGCGAGAGGCAACCTCCATCGCCTCCAGGCGAGGTAGTACTGAGGTAGCAATACATCGTTGGGCCGCGCGCCCGCCGTGCCGGCGGTCCGTATGGGAAATACGGACCCTCCGGCCGGCGGTTGATTTTTTCCGCCCCCTACGGCATCCTGCCGGTCCCGCTTGCAGTGACCGGAACGCGGAACCCCTCTCCGCTGTGTGTTCCGGACCCGATACCCTCCCGCCTCGATCCTTTTCGCACGTCGATCCTGGTCGTCTCTAGTGCAGATCGCATGCGTTGCGCACTCCGCGCGACCTTGCAATGTCTCCGTGTGACCCGCCGCCGGTTTTTCGTTGCGGTTCCGTGGCACTCGCCTACGCTTAGTCACTGAAAACAACCGGGCGCCTGGAACCGACTGGGAGGTTTTTGGAATGAAGGCAGCAACCGCCGTACTGCGCGGCGCGGCCATTCCGGTCGCGATTGCGATTTGTCTCTTCGTCTACCCGGCCATCGGCCAAGCCCAAACCCAGCCGACTCCACAGGCTTTGCCGTACGCCCAGGACTTCAAGTCCCTCCCGCATGCCGCCTCCACGTTCCCGCCCGGCTGGCAGGGATGGACCAACGGGACGGTCGGGGCCGCGTTCCTGACCACCGGACCGACGGCCGACCAGGCCCTGGTCGCGTCGGGCACCGCCGCGATCGGCACCGGGGCGATCTACAACTACAACGGCAAGTTCGGGCCGCTGAACAGCGGCACCCTCGACTTTGGACTCGGGCTCGCGATCAACACCAGCGGAGCTTCCGGCGTCGTCGTCCGCTACGAGGTGATGACGCTGCGCAACCCGTACAACGGCGGAGCGAATACGCGCATCAACGAGATTGCGCTCCAGTATCGGGTCGGGACTGCCGGATCATGGACGACGCTGGCGGGCACCGGATACCAGAACGGCACGACGATCCAGATCGGGAACACCGTCACGCCGCAAGAGCTCGAGTACCGGTCCGTCACACTGCCCGCGGTCTGCGACGGCCAGCCGGTGGTCCAGTTGCGGTGGGCCCAGCGCCAGGTGAGCGGCGCGGGCGCGCGTCCGAGCTTCGCGGTCGACAACGTCGCGATCGCCGAGCCGGTCGCCGGTGGGCTCGCGACCGGACTCTCCTTCGATGGCGTCGACGACTACGTGACCTTCGGTCAGGCGCCCGCGCTCGGCGCCACCAACTTCACGATCGAAACCTGGTTCAAGCGCACCGGGCCCGGGACCTCGACCAACACCGGAGCCGGCGGCATGAACATCGTTCCACTGATGGCCAAGGGTATCGCCGAGAACGACGGCTCGACGGTCGACATGAACTACATCCTCGGCATCCGGCCGTTCGCCGGGCCGGTGATCGGTGTCGATTTCGAGGAAGGCACCGGCCAGACCACGCCGGGGCAGAACCATCCGCTGTGGGGCACCACGGTCATCGCGGACAACGTGTGGTATCACGCGGCCGCGACGTTCGACGGCACCACGCTCAAGGTCTACCTGAACGGCGCGCTGGAGAGTTCGCTCGATCTGGGCACGGGCCGGCTGCCACAGTCATCCAGCATTCAGCACGCCTCGCTCGGAACCGCACTGGCTTCGAATGGGGTCACGCCGAGCGGCGAGGTTCAGGGCCTGTTCCACGGCGTGCTCGACGAAGCCCGCATCTGGAATGTTGCCCACTCCGAGTGCGAGATCACCGCCGGAATGAACCAGGAACTGAGCAGCGGCGCCGGACTCCTGGGTCGCTGGGGCATGAGTGAAGGCGACGGTCTCACGGTCGACAACTCGCTCGGGGTTCCGCACGGAATCCTGATGAACGGCCCCACCTGGGTCTCGGGATCGCCGTTCGATGCGATTGCTTCATCGGCTCCCGCGGCTCCCACCGGTCTGACCGCTTCGGCTCCGGACGGCGTTCAGGTCCAGCTCGCTTGGACCGATGTCGCGTCGAACGAGACCGGTTACGCGGTCGAGCGCTCGACCAGCGGCACCTCGGGCCCGTTCGCCGTGATCGCCACGCTCGGCGTCGATGCGACCGCCTACACCGACGCTCCGCTCGCGGCGTCGACCGAGTACTGCTATCGAGTGCGCGCTACGGGCGACTGCGGGCCCTCGCCGTATTCGGGCGTCGCCTGCGCCACGACCACCGCCGAACCGTGTCAGGCGTTGTCGTTCGATCCCGACGGGGCAGGTAGCGAAGGCTTCGTGTCGTTCGGCAATCCGGCAGCGCTTCGGCTCTCGGCGATGACCCTCGAGCTGTGGATGCGGCGCGACGGTGCCGGCACCGGAACCGCGACCGGCGGCATTGCCGATCTGGTCCCGTTGATCGCCAAGGGCCGCGACGAGTCGGAGAGCGAAGCACTCGACGTCAACTACATCCTGGGCATCCGCGCCGCCGACGGCGTGCTCGCCGCTGACTTCGAGGAAGGCGCGAGTGGTGCGACGCCGAGCCTGAATCACCCGGTCGCCGGAACCACGCCGGTCGGCCTCGGCACCTGGCATCACGTGGCGGCGACCTACGACGGATCGACCTGGAAGCTCTACCTGGACGGCGCGCTCGAGGCCTCGCTCGCCGTGGGCCAGCCGCTGTCCTCTTCGAGCACATTGCCGGTGGCGCTGGCGAGTGCCCTCAATTCGGCGTCCGCGGCAGACGGGTTCTTCGACGGCGCGATCGACGAAGTGCGGATCTGGAACTACGCGCGGACCCAGTCGCAGGTTCAGGACGAGATCAACAGCCAGATCGCCTCGGCTCAGGCCGGACTGGTCGGCCGCTGGGCGCTCAACGAGGCTGCAGGCGCCATCGCATACGGCACCGCCGGCACCGGTATCCACGGCGCGATCGCCGGGACCCCGGTCAGCAACTGGGACCGGACGGCGTGCGCCCCGTTCAATGTTGCGATCACGCACGACATCACCGCCACTGCGGGCGACCATGGCGCGATCGCTCCGGCCGGAGTCACCGCCGTGCCCCACCAGGGCAACCAGGCCTACACGATCACCGCAGATCCCTGCTTCGCGGTCGCCGACGTCCTGGTCGATGGCGTTTCGGTCGGACCGGTGGCCGAGTACGGCTTCCTCAACGTTCGCGAGTCGCACACGATCGCCGCGTCGTTCGTCGAAGCGGGCAACATCATCACCGCCACTGCCGGCCCGGGTGGCGCGATCACGCCGAGCGGCCCCACCCTCGTCGCGTGCGGCGCCGATCAGGCATACACCATCACGCCGAACCCCTGCTACGTGATCGCCGACGTTCTGGTCGACGGTGTGTCGGTCGGGGCGGTTTCGGGCTACACATTCACCAACGTCCAGGCGAGCCACACGATCGCCGCGACCTTCAGCCTCCTGAGCTTCACCATCGAGGCCTCCGCCGGCGCCGGCGGCTCGATCACGCCGATCGGCAGCGCGGCGTACGCATGCGGCTCCGACCAGATGTTCACGATCTCGCCCGAACCCTGCTACGCGATCGCTGACGTCCTGGTCGACGGCCTCTCGGTCGGCCCGGCCGGCTTCTTCACCTTCACCAACCTCCAGGCCAGCCACACGATCTCGGCCTCGTTCGTGCTGAGCGGTCCGTTCGCGATCGACGCTTCGGCCGGCACCGGCGGATCGATCACGCCGGCCGGCAACACCATCGTCGCGTGCGGCGGGGCGCAGTCGTACACGATCGTGGCCGATGCCTGTTACAGGGTCGCGAACGTGCTGATCGACGGGTCGTCGATCGGCGCCGTGGCGGCATTCACGTTCAGCAACGTCCACCAGAACCACACGATCGCCGTGACCTTTACCGCGACGGCGTCGACCATCGTGGCTCAGGCGATCGGCTCGGGCACGATCTCCCCCGCCGGCAGCTCGGTCGTGGCGTGCGGCGACGACCAGACCTACACGATCACCCCCGATCCCGGATTCATCATCGTCAATGTCATCGTGGACGGACAGGGGGTCGGCACCGACCCGAGTTACACGTTCCCCGACGTCGTAGCCGACCACACGATCACCGCGGTCTTTGGACAGACCACGGCCGTCGAAGAACTGCCCCGTGAGTTCGCCCTGAGTCGAATCTGGCCCAACCCGGTCAAGGACCGGACTGCCATCGAGTTCACGGTCGCGAGCGAATCGCACGTGCGGTTGAGCGTGCTGGACGTGACCGGTCACGAGGTCCACGTCCTCGCCGAGGGCACGTTTGCCCCGGGCCGCCATTCGGTCGCCTGGGACGGCCGAACCAAGCGGGGCGCCGTGGCTCCGGGGATCTACTTCGTGTCTTACGTGAAGCCCGGAGGTCGTCAGGTGCGCAAGCTGGTCATGACCCGCTAGATCCGCGGTTCACCGTCGGTATTCGAGGGGAGGGCTCACCGAGCCCTCCCCTGTTTCGTGGTCCTCCCAGGTACTCGGCCGACCCCCGATCTTGGCCCGCATCCCGCGCTCCTCGATCCGAGTCTCCCCCCTGCATGTGCGGTTCCTGGCCCTTCGTCGTTCTCATGATTGAAGCGGTTTGAAACGAAGAGGACGGTTGGCAGAAAACGAAAGCGCACTGGAAAGGGGTGGCGAAAATGACGACTCAGCAAGCACAAGAGGCTGCGGCCCGACTCGGGCTGTCGGCGTGGGTCGCGCAGGCGGTGGTGGTGACCCACGAGAATCGCGAAGACATCGTGGAGCTCAAGTGCGTCGGATTCTGGTCGGCAGACCTGCCGATGTGGGAAGCGGAGACCTGGGAAGAGGCCATGGCCGAGACCCTGAGGATCGTGTTCGGAGCCTAGGAAGCCGGGGGCCGCACCCCGAGGGCAGCGGGCTCGGCGTCGGCAGGAGCCGAGCCCTGCTCCTTCACTTGACGATCCACGGGGTGACGAGCGACCAGAGCCCACCGTAGAGAATCGCGAGTCCCGCCCCGACCAGTCCACCGACCACTACGTCGGCGGGAAAGTGGGCGCCCAGATAGACGCGCGAGAACCCGACCAACGCCGCATACGCCCAAAAAACCGGCGCGAGGGCAGGAAGATGCGCGCCGAGCAGTGCGGCTCCCGCGAAGGCCGCCGCCGTATGACCCGAGGGGAACGACGAGTCCAGCGGAGTTCGGCCGATCAGGCGCGCACGCTCGTGGATCAGGAATGGGCGTTGACGCAGGAAGGCATTCTTGACCGGACCGTTGACCGTCAGCATCGCGAGCCAGAGCGGTGGCAGCACCATGAGCGGAACATGAGAACGGCTCCGGTCGTAGAGGGCGATCGCGAGCGCCAGCAAGGCCCAGATCTCTCCCCAGTCCAGAATGCGCGAGGCGAAGGCCAGTAGACGATCCATCCGAGGCCCGCCGCTCAGACGGTTGATCGCCAGGAAGGCGGCGGTGTCGGCGTGGCCGAGTCGCGCCCGCCACTGCGCCCAGAACGAGCGGATCGCGCGGCCCGGAAGCGCGGGTCGAGCACCATTCGTGCCCGGCAGGGCTGGAGCGACGACCGGGCCTTCGGTGGCGACGGTCTCCTTGGGCGCGGGAACCGCGACCCGTACCGCATTGGTCGCGACCACAAGGCGCACCGGCGTGAAGCCGAGCGATTCGCCATCGCCTTGCACCGGCAGCCGCCGGTTGGACTCGACCTGCACTTCCTTCCGTGCACGCAGGAACTGGGCGTTTGGGTTGCTCTCGAGCCGGCCAGTCAGCGTCGTCCAGATCAAGCTCAACAGGTCGCGCAGGTGCTGGACCTGGAAGATGCAGAGATCCGCGACGCCGTCGGTGGGATCGATGTCCGGTCCCCAGACGAACGGACGAGTGCCGAGCGTCGAGGCGTTGGCCACCAGCACCTGCCAGGCGCGGATGCGAAACGGTCTGCCGTCGATGCGGATGCGAAACGCCTGCGACCGGTGTCCCATGGTGCGTCGGGCCAGGGTCGCCAGGTACGACAGACGTTTGTAGCGCTGCTGCGCTTCGCGACTCGTCTCCCGAATCATGGTCGCGTCGAGGCCGATGCCGACCTGGGTCAGGCAAAGACGTTCCCCGACCGCGATGCCGTCGAGCGGCACCACCCGCGGACGGGTGACGGCGAGCGCCACCGCGTCTTCGATCGCCGACGGGATCTCCAGCTCCTGCGCCAGGATGTTCGCAGTCCCGCAGGGAACGATCCCCAGCACCATGCTCGCCACCGGGTCGCCCAATCGATAGAGGATTTCCGCAACCATCGAAATGGTGCCATCGCCGCCCGCGGCCAGCACCAGCTCGCAGCCGCCGCTGGCGGCTTCGATCAGTTCGCACTCGGCCTCGGCGGCGAACTCCGGTCCGCGCGCCGTCTCGACGAGTCGGTAGGAGCCGACTCCGACGTGGGCGTCGAGCGCAGCCCGCAGTCGCTCCATCTCGGCGTTCGGCGCGACCGGGTTGGCGAAGACAAGCGCGCGAACGGACGTCCGGGCTGACCCGACGTCCGTCGCGCAGTCTTCAGCCTTTTCCATGAAACGGGGCCCCGACTTCCGCGGAGCCCTTACGACCGGAGCGTGACCGACGGCCATGACGTCACCACGAGGTCCGGGTCCGACGGGTGAGCAGAATCAAGCCCGCGACCAAGGCGACGGCTCCCGCCGCCGGCGGCAAGGGAATTCGTTTCTCCCGGTCGACGCTGGCCTGGAACGGCCCGGCGTCGATCACCTTCTCTCGCTGCGTGTAGACGACGCCGCCGTAGGCAAGGCCGATGATGCCCAGCACAATCAAGAACACACTGATCGCTTTCATCGTTCCTCCGATCCACGATCGACCCGGCAGCACCGATCGCGGCTAAGGCTGTGTCGTCGGATTCGCTCGACCATCACGTTCCCGCGTGAAGGCTTCGCGACCGGCGGCAACGGCGGTATTCACGTCGTGCCGCAGTTCGCCGATTCGTCCGTGCACTTCACTCTTCAGTTCACCGAAATGTTCTCGCGCCTGGCCGATTCCGTCGCGCATGCCGGCGCCCCAGCGGCGGGCCGTCTGACCGAGGCGTCGTCGCGTCTCGGGGCCGGAAGCCGGCGCCATCAAGAGCGCCACGCCCGCACCCACGGCGGCGCCAAGCAGGAATCCCATCATCGCGCCTGTCCCGCGCCCGTTGTCGTTTGTGTGTTCATTCATGACCGTATCCTCCGTTGGATGGTGACCCCGAGCGACGGGCGAGTGCCTCGATCAGCGACCGCGCCCCGGTGCGCACTCCCGTGATCAGGGCCAGCGTGTTGCGAATCGGCCCTTCGACTTCGTTCAGGATGACGTTGGAGAGACGCACGGCCCGGTCGCCGACCTGCTCGACGCGAGCCGAGGCCCGTTTCAGGGGCGGCACCAGTGTCTCCAGTTCGCCGGAGAACTCCTGGAGCTGACGCAAGACCGCACCGGCCTCGCGCACCGAGACGCGTACGGCTTCCGACGTCGTCTTGAACTCGCTCGCCGTTGCTTCGAGGTGACGCACGGCGCGGATGGTCGCGATCGCGATGGCCACCACGGCCAGGGTGACCACCACCGCGCACAGACTCAGGAGCATCGTCATCGTCCGCCTCCCCTGCCGTTGTTCACGGGACTAGGCCGGCCGCCGGCCCTGGATGATCCGAATCAGCATCGCAGCGATCGCCAGGATGAGCAGGAGATGAATGAACCCGCCCATGGTGTACGACGTCACCATGCCCAGCAGCCACATCGCCATGAGAATCACGAACAGGGCCCACAACATGATGAACCTCCGTAGTGAGTGAGATCCGTGGAAGAGGCGCGTGGCGTCTTGCCCCGCCGACCGGCATTTAGCAGGTCGCGTGCCACGCGTGGACGCCTGAAAACAAAGAACTTCCATCGCGAAGGCAGCCGACCGCGATGTAACGGTTGCCGCGAGCTTGTAAGGACTACAGGCTCGCGCCGCCGCCCCGAGGTCGCGAGCGCGACTCATGGAAATGTCACGCACGAGGCCGAACGCGTTCGCGGCGCGCGGTTTCCGAAGCAGTGGCGATGCGATCGAGATGCGGGCGCTCCCCGGCGGCACATGCCTTGCACGGCGGTCGCGCTCGTGGCCGCAGCGCTCCCCATGGCAGCGTCCACGCGCGGCAGGTTTCGGAGACTCGGAGCTTCCGGGGTTCGAAACCGGCCGATCGGCGAAAGGAGGAATTCCATGCATGCTCATCATCGTGGCCTCGGCCTCGTGCCGCGTTTGGCAGTGGCCGGCGCGCTGTTTCTGGTCGCGCTGGTGGCGGGACTCTCGATCGCGAACGCCGCGGAGATCATTCCGGCTGCGGGCCTGACTCGGTCCGTAAACGGCGAGGAAACGCAGGCGTTCGGCAGTCTGTCGGTGCGCGGGCAGCTGCTGCCCTTGTTGTCGACCGAGCTCGGAGTCGCCTATCGAAGTGAAACCATCGCCGCCGGCGCGGCTGAAGTTCGTATGTGGCCGGTGACGGCATCGCTGTGGTTGACGCCGGTCCCGGCGCTGTACGCCGGCGGTGGCGTCGGCTGGTACAACATGTCGTTCGACTTCGACGACAATCTGACGCCACCGCTCGAGAATCGCACCGAACAGGAGTTCGGCCTGCACCTCGGCGGCGGCGTTCGCGTCCCGGTGAACACCAATGCGGCGCTCGACCTGAATGGGCGCTACGTGATGTTGCGGGAGCAGGAAGATGATCCGCTGCTGCCGGAACAGTTCGACCCCGACTTCTGGACCATGGCTCTGGGAATGGCCATCAAGTTCTAAGGCGCAGCCCGGTCGGATTGACGTCGCCACGCCCTACGCGGGGTGGTTCCTCGCCAAAGCGTGCGTCGCCACCGGAGGCCCGCGGCCCACCGTCGCGGGCGCCGGGCTCTCTAGTCGGTCGGCGCTGCGTCGGCCTGACGCGCTGCCTCGTAGAGATTGAGGCGGTTGTAGAGCGTCTTGAGGCTGATGCCCAGGAGGTCGGCCGCGCGTCGCTTGTCGCCGCCCAGATCCTCCAGGGTGGCGAGAATCAGCCGTCGCTCGAGTTCCTCGAGGGAAGCGCCGACCCGGAGCTGGAGCACGGCGCCGGTGTCGGAACCGGTCGCGGTCGGGGCCGGTGCTCCCGGCTCCGGGAGCAGCTCGGGCTCGATCGTCTCGTCGGCCAGGATCGCCGCCCGTTCGATGGCGTTCTTCAGCTCGCGGACGTTGCCTGGCCAGGAGTAGCTGCGTAGCCGCTTGCTGGCCTCGGGCGACAGCCGCTTGCGCGTCTTCTCGCGGGCGTTGTGCTGATCGAGAAAATGCTCGGCCAGCAAGTCGACGTCCCGCGAGCGCCCGCGCAGCGGGGGCAGCGCGATCGGGAATACGTTCAGGCGATAGTAGAGATCTTCACGCAGCTTGCCGTCGGCGATCGCCTGGAGCGGATCGCGGTTGGTCGCGGCGATCACGCGCACGTCGACGTCCAGGGCCTCCGAGCCGCCCACGCGCATCAGCTTGGACGTTTCCAGCACCCGCAGGAGTTTGACCTGGGACTCGAGGGGCATCTCGGTGACCTCGTCGAGGAACAACGTCCCTCCCTGCGCGTGCTCGAAGTAGCCCTGGCGGCTCTTGTCGGCGCCGGTGAAGCTCCCCTTTTCATGACCGAACAGCTCGCTGTCGATCAAGGTCTGGGTGATGGCGCCGCAATTGACCGCGAGGAACGGTCCGGCGCTGCGGCGACTCAGGCGATGGATGGTCTCGGCGGCCAGCTCCTTCCCGGTTCCGCTCTCGCCGGTGAGCAACACGCTCGCGCGGGTCGGGGCCACCCGACTCAGCAGATCGTAGACCGGCTGCATCGCCTCGGATCGTCCGACCAACGGACCAAAGCGACCCATTTCCCGCAGCTCGTCGCGCAGACTCTCGACCTGCTGCTTCAGCTCGCGGGTCCGCGCGACGTTGGCCAAGATGGTCTTGAGGCGTGCGCGGTCGATGGGTTTGGTCAGGTAGTCGATCGCGCCGACGCGGAGCGCGTCGACCGCCGAGTCGACCGTCGCGTTGCCGGTGATGACCACGAACTCGCACTGGGTCGGGACGCGGTCGTCGCGCATCAGGTCGAGGCCGTCGCCGTCGGGCAGGACCAGGTCGATCACCGCGACGTCGGGACCGTGGTCGATCAAGTGCTGGAGCGCTTCCCGAAACGACGAGCATTGAGCAACGTCGAAGTTCTCGCGCTCGATCAACGCCGCCAGGCTTTCGCGGAAGTCCGGATCGTCCTCGACCACCATTGCCTTGAGTCGGGTCATCAAATCCTCCCCCGCGAGAAACGCCGTCCGTCAGCCGGCCCGGGCCGGGGCCGGTGGCTCGTTCAGCTCGACCCAGTATCGGGCCGCGTCGGCGACATATCCGCCGGGACGCTCGGCTTCGTACCGTTTGACCAGGTAGCTGTTCGCCCCCAACTCGTAGCTGCGACGCACGTCGTCGGGCCGCCCGGACGACGAGACGACGACCACCGGGATCTTCTGCTCGGCCGCTCGGATCTGGCGCAGGACGTCCCAGCCGCTCATGCCGGGCATCGAGAGATCGAGCATGACCACCACCGGCCGCGCTCCTCGACTCACGGGCGAGGCCTCGTCGCCCAAACCCAGCACGCGCAACGCCTCCTCCCCGGTCCGCACCGCATGCACCTCGACCTCGAGCTCCGAACGCCGAATGGCGCGCTGCGCGATCAACAGATGACCATCGTCATCGTCGACGATGAGAATGATGGGCATCGCGGACATCATGCCGTTCCTCCTTCCCTGGGCAGGGCGAAGCCGAACTGTGCGCCCCCTGGACCCCTGCTCTCGGCCCAGACACGACCTCCATGTCGTCGTACGATCTTGGCGACGATCGCCAAGCCGAGCCCGACGCCTTCGTACTCCGAGGAAGAGTGAAGTCGGCGGAAGGGTTCGAACAGCGACTTGGCGTGCGCCGGGTCGAAGCCGATCCCGTTGTCTTCGACCCAGTAGGCGGTTTCCACGTCGCGTTCCTCGGCACGGACGGAAATCCGCGGCGCCTTGCCTCCGCGCGTGTACTTGACCGCATTGCTGAGCAAGTTCCGAAATACCCGCCCGAGCAAGGCGGCGTTGCCGCGCACCGGCGGCAGTTCCGGCAATTCGAACGTCACCTGCTCCGCCCCAGGCCCGACCGACACTTCGCGGAACGCTTCGCGCGCGAGCAGCGTCATGTTGACCTCGTTCATTTCGGCGGTTTCGCGTCCCAGCCAGACGAACTGCACCAACTGGTCGAGGAGCCGGGTGGCCGAGGTGCCGCTGTCCCGGATGCGATGCAGCACCCGGAGTCCCTCGGGGTCCAGCTTCTCGCCATAGTCCTCCTCGAGGATCGACGTGAAATTGAGGACCGCCCCGATCGGTGAGCGGAGGTCGTGGGACATCGAGTGGCTGAAGGTCTCGAGTTCCTTCATGGCCTCCGCGAGCTGGGCCGTGCGGGCCTCGACCCGCAGCTCGAGCTCGTCGTTCATGCGCCTCAGGCTCTGGTCGCGTTCGGAGAGTTCCCGAACCTGGGCGTCCAGGCGCCGATTCGTGGCGGCCAACGCCATCGAGTACTCGCGAAGCGTCACGAACTGGTACGCAATGGCGCCCAGGGCCAGCGACAGGAGCAAGCCGGTCCAGAGGAACGAGTCGTGCCAGCGGGACACGACGCCGTTCAGGTAGACGTGTGTCGGCTCGTAGCGCACGGTCCACATCGTGCCGAACAGGGGCGGCAGGGCCATCTCCAGGGACATCTCCGGCGGCACCTTCGCGGCCGGTTCTCCCCACCGATAGACGACCGCTCCCGAGTCGGTGGAGACCGAATAGGCGAGGACGTCACCGGTGACCAGGAGCTCGTGGCTGAGCAGCCGCTCGGGCGAGATCGAGGCGACGAGCACCCCGACGCTGTCCTGCGAGGTCCGCACCGGCGTGAACAGCAGGACCGGGTTCTGCGGCGAGGCGTCGGTCACGGACAGGCTCCCCGGCTCGCTCGCCCGTTCCTGCGCCATCTCGACGATCCGGGGGTCCATGCGCGCGCCCGAGTCCCGGGCCGCGAAACGATAGGCGCCCGTCGTGCCATTGACCCACGCGATCCATTCGATTCCGCGAAAGTTCCGGATCATCATGTCGCTGTTGAAGTCCCAAGCTTGTTGCTGCAGCAATCCGTGCAATTGCCAGAACAGGGCCAGATTGCGGAGCGCCTCGACGTGCCGCTCCACCCGCACGTTGAGCACGCCGTGAGCATCGCGCGCGACATCGGTCAGGAGGGTGGCCGCCCGCCGATTGGAGTCCCGCATCGAGCTCCACCAGATGACCAGCGTGACCAGGACGCCAAAGAGCACGAAGCCGATGAGCAATCCCAGGCGTCGGATTCGGGGTAGGCGCCCGCTGACGGAGTCCAAGAACTCGATTCGCGTCTTCATGGCCCTCGATCACGCCGGCCGGGCAAAAGCGACCGGCCCGCCAGGCATTCGCGCAGGCGGGTCCGTGCCACGGGTGGCGAACGGCGTCCCCAAGGCTACTTTTCTAATGTAGGAACCTCAACTCCTCTTCAGGATTCATGGGGTTTGTGAATACACGGGTCCGGGAGCGGGTTTGCGCGTCACACCCCAGGAAGCGTCCCCGCCCCCGGCTCGAATCATCTAGAAGCGAATACCGCCCTGCAGTACGACCTGATTCTCGTCCGACACCACGCCCTTCAGCTGGGCAAACGGTCGAACGTCACCCTTGGTACCGCTGAGACCGGTCAGGACGTTCAAGCCCAGATCGGTGCGGGTATCGCCCGCAGACGGATTCGTGACCAGCACGGCTGGTCCGGCGCCCATCCACGCTGACAAACCACTGTTTCGTGCGTAGTCGTAGTGGAAGTCGCCGTTCATCGCGATCAGGTTCTCTTGATCGCCGAACCCGACCTCGACGTTGGGATTGAAGAACCACCGAGGGCTGGAACCGACCGGCGTCAACAAACCGGCACCAACTCCGATGGCATCCGATTCAACGTAGATACCGGCGCGAACGTCCGCGTCGGTCGCCGCTTCGGTCGAAACGGCGCCCAGGATCCATCCTGCGCAACACATCAGACTCAGGATCGCGATGCGCCGCGCTTTGTACGCCATACTCAGCTTGGGCATCATCTTCTCCTTTTTTGTGTTCGGCCTTGAATGGGTCGCCGAAGCATGCACGACCCGCGGCAGGGATGAGCAGGCTTCATGCCACCTGAGCCAATCTCCTAAGTCGTGGCCCCTACTCGCTTGCAACCTGGCAAACCCGGTCGGGCCGTGTAAGGAGTTCCGGCGCGGTGTACGGATTACAAGTTCAGGGCGATGGCGCTCGGAGCAGCTAGCGTGCGTGCGTCAGTCGCCGCGTCGCGGAGATTCCCGCGACGTCGACCTTGAGCCAGTAGTGCCCGATCGGCGACCTCTGGCTGTTGGCATCGCGACCATCCCAGGTCAGGTCATGGCTGCCCGCGCCCAAATCGAGCAGCCCGAGGTTCCTGACGACTCGACCGTTCACGTCGTAGACGACGGCCTTGACCCGCGCGGGCAGGGGCAGATCGAGCCGCACTGAGGTCTGGTGCGAGAAGGGATTGGGTCGCGGCACTCCGAGAGCGATCGACGAGATCGAAGCGGTCGATAGTACGCGTGCGCTCCGGACGAGGTTCACCGTGGGCTCGAGCTCGATCACCAGCTCGGGGACCTGCTCGCTCTCCTTGGAACGGTAGGCGGCGATGTTGGTCGAGGCGCTGTTCAGGCCGAAGCTGAAGGTACCGTTGCCGGTGATCGCGGCGGTGACGTCGAAGTCGTACCAGGCGCCGCCATTCACCACCCCCTGCTGGTCGAGCGCCACGCCGAGATCGGGAGCGTTGTTCCAGTTGAGGCTGGCTTCGACCCACGGGGTCGCGGTGCCGAGGAAGTCGTTCGATACCGAATAGACGGTGCCGCCATCGACGCTCGAGTCGGCGCAGAACAGGCGCAGGGTGGCGCGGCGCACCACGCGATCGAGACCGGCGACGTCGAACTTGAAGTAGGAGCGATAGGCCGGGACCGCGGTGGCGCTGCGCACCCGGAGCATGAGGCCGGCGCCGTAGGTCAGATCGGGGGTCGAAGAGACGACGCGCGAGTCGTGACTCGGGGTGAAGGTCACGATCGAAGGCGGCGGCGGGGTGACGGTGAACTCGGTGGCGGAGACGGCGAAGCCGCCCGGGTTGTCGACGCGGATCGGGCCGCTGGTGTCGCCGGCGGGAACCGTGGCGCGGAGCTGCGTGTCGGAGTCGACGGCGAACGTGGCGGCGGAGCCGTTGAACGTGACGGCGCTGGCCGTGGCGAACCCGGCGCCGGCGACCGTGACCTCGGTGCCGACTGGGCCGTTCGCCGGGGCGAAGTCGACGATCGTCGGCGGCACGGGGATGGTCTCCTCTCCCAGCTCGATCACCAGCTCGGGGACCTGCTCGCTCTCCTTGGAACGGTAGGCGGCGATGTTGGTCGAGGCGCTGTTCATGCCGAAGCTGACGGTACCGTTGCCGGTGATCGCAGCGGTGACGTCGAAGTCGTACCAGGCGCCGCCATTCACCACCCCCTGCTGGTCGAGCGCCACGCCGAGATCGGGAGCGTTGTTCCAGTTGAGGCTGGCTTCGACCCACGGGGTCGCGGTGCCGAGGAAGTCGTTCGACACCGAATAGACGGTGCCGCCATCGACGCTCGAGTCGGCGCAGAACAGGCGCAGGGTGGCGCGGCGCACCACGCGATCGAGACCGGCGACGTCGAACTTGAAGTAGGAGCGATAGGCCGGGACCGCGGTGGCGCTGCGCACCCGGAGCATGAGGCCGGCGCCGTAGGTCAGGTCGGGGGTCGAAGAGACGACGCGCGAGTCGTGACTCGGGGTGAAGGTCACGATCGATGGTGGTGGTGCGGTGACGGTGAACTCGGTGGCGGAGACGGCGAAGCCGCCCGGGTTGTCGACGCGGATCGGGCCGCTGGTGGCGCCGGCGAGAACCGTGGCGCGGAGCTGCGTGTCGGAGTCGACGGCGAACGTGGCGGCGGAGCCGTTGAACGTGACGGCGCTGGCCGTGGCGAACCCGGCGCCGGTGACCGTGACCTCGGTGCCGATTGGACCATTCGCCGGGGCGAAGTCGACGATCGTCGGCGGCACGGGGATGGTCTCCTCTCCCAGCTCGATCACCAGCTCGGGGACCTGCTCGCTCTCCTTGGAACGGTAGGCGGCGATGTTGGTCGAGGCGCTGTTCAGGCCGAAGCTGAAGGTGCCGTTGCCGGTGATCGCGGCGGTGACGTCGAAGTCGTACCAGGCGCCGCCATTCACCACCCCCTGCTGGTCGAGCGCCACGCCCAGATCGGGAGCGTTGTTCCAGTTGAGGCTGGCTTCGACCCACGGCGTCGCGGTGCCGAGGAAGTCGTTCGATACCGAATAGACGGTGCCGCCATCGACGCTCGAGTCGGCGCAGAACAGGCGCAGGGTGGCGCGGCGCACCACGCGATCGAGACCGGTGACGTCGAACTTGAAGTAGGAGCGATAGGCCGGGACCGCGGTGGCGCTGCGCACCCGGAGCATGAGGCCGGCGCCGTAGGTCAGGTCGGGGGTCGAAGAGACGACACGCGAGTCGTGACTCGGGGTGAAGGTCACGATCGATGGTGGTGGTGCGGTGACGGTGAAATCCACCGGGCTACCCCTCGTGCCGTTGGGACTCGTGACCCGGATCGGGCCGGTCGTCGCTCCGATCGGCACCGTCGCTCGAAGCTGCGTGCCGGAGTCGATGACGAATACCGCCTCGGCGCCGTTGAAGTCGACCCCGGTCACCGGTTCGAACTGCGCTCCGGTGATGGTCACGATGATTCCGGCAGGTCCGGCCGTAGGAGTGAACGAGGTGATCTCGGGCGGCAACGCTGGCGCTTCGAGGGCGATCACCAGCTCGGGAGGGTGGATGCTCTCCTTGGAACCGAAGCCCGCGATGTTCGTCGAGGTACTGCTCATGCCGAAACTGTAGGTGCCCGGGCCGGTGACGGCGGCCGAGACGTCGAACTCGTACCAGTTGCCGGCGTCCACCCTGCCCTGCTGGTCGAGCGGTGGCTCCGTCAGCTCGGGTGCGCGGTTCCAGTCGAGGGTGCCCTCCTCCCACGGCGTGGTGGTGCCCAGTTCATCATTGGAAACCGAGTAGATCGCGCCGCCATCGCTGCTCGAATCGGCGCAGAACAGGCGCAAGGTCGCGCCGGCCACCGTTGTGCCCAAATCGCCGACATCGAACTTGAGGTAGGTGCGATACGCCGGGTTGGCGGTGGCACTGCGCACGCGCAACGTTCCGCCCGCGCCGTAGGTCGCCGTGGGATTGGACGAGAGCACTCGAGTGTCGTGCGCGGGCCCCAGGGTCACGGGTGCCGGAACGGCGGTGACTTCGAAATCCTCCGCACTCAGGGCAAAGCCCGCGGTATTGACGATTCGGATCGGACCGGTGGTCGCGCCGGCGGGGACGATGGCGCGCAGCTCCACATCCGAACTCACGTCGAATGTCGCCGGAATGCCGGCAAAGTCCACGGCCGTCGTCGTGAGCAGGCCGGTGCCGAGGACCAGCACCTCGGTGCCCACCGGGCCGAGGGATGGCGAGAACGATTCGAGGGTCGGTGGCTCGGGTACGCCGAAGTTCGTCGAGCTCACGCCGGACCCGTGAGTCGTGGTGATCCGGATGCGGCCGGTGGAGGCGCCGCCCGGGACCACCGCCCGGATCCGAGTGTCGGAGTCGACCGCGAACTCGACCGCCTCGATCTCGCCGATGCGAACGCTCGTGACACCGGTGAATCGAGTTCCCGTGATCGTGACCTCGGTTCCGATCGGTCCGAGGGTCGGAGCGAACGACAGGATCACGGGGAGCAAGCCGCTCAGCCTGGGATTCCAGTACTCGATGTCGACCGGCAGCCCGAGGTCCTCGAAGCCGCACAGCTTGATCGGCGTGGGGGCGTTCTCGAAGTGGCTGTGGGCGGCGAAAATGCCCGCCGGGAACTGTGGGCCCATCGCCAGATTGATGGCGTCGATGCCGTCGGTCTCGACCACGCCCTCGATCGAGAAGGAGTGCAGGAAGGCGTGCGGCGGCCGTCGATCGTAGACCTTGAACTCGTTGCTGCCCTGACTCGAGGCGATCAGATAGCCGCCGCCGGCGGCCGCGTAGTAGATCGTCAGCCCCTCGACATCGTCGGTGAGTCCGCTGCTGTCGCCGACCGTGGCGACGGCCGTGGGCACCGTCGGGTCGTTCGGTTCGGCGCCGAATTTCCAGATGCCCTCGTCCTCCTCCCCGAAGAACACGACCCCATTCTGATCGTCGCACACTGTGCCCTCGGTGATTCCACCCAGGTCCCACGAACGCACCAGCGTGCCCGCGATCCGGCCGGCAGCGTCGGTCAGCTCGAACTGCTCGACGACCCCATCCTCGGTTGGCGAAAACACGTAGTACTTCCCGGTGATCGGGCTCACGTAGAACGCGAACCCGTACGTTCTCGGCGCGGTGTCGAGGGAGGCATCATCGATGCGTTCGAGCGCTCGGCTCACCGGGTCGATGCGAAAGATCATCAGCTTGCGGGTGTTGCGATCGTTGACGCCCACGATGTCCGTGGGGATGCCCTGCAGGTCGAAGTTGTAGCGAACGTCGACGTTGCCGGGTTGGCCGCCGGGGAGTTGGATCGTCTGGAGCGGCGAGCCGGCGAGGTCGTAGACGAACAAGTCCCCCGCCGCCTTATCGGCGGTGATGATGGTGCTCAGGGTCGGATCCACGGGGTGGATCCAGAAGCACATGTCGTCCTGGTCTCGGAACCCTGGAGCTTCGAGTGATACGCGAGGGGTGAGGACGGTCTGGGACAGGGCGCTGGCCGGCATCAGGCACAGCCACGCCCCGATCATGTAGCAGGCTCGAATCTGCAATGCTGAACTCGACTTGCGGGTCCAGGCGCGGGCCAGCGAGACCCAGATGGGCCTCTTGCGGGGTGGAGGCCAGCCAGCGAAAGCGCACAAGCTTACCACGGCCGGCGGAGGACCCGGAACCCGAATTCAGCCGGAGAACGGCCGGCCGACGCCCGCCCATGTCGGGTGCAGGTCGGTGACCCGCACGCCGGCGCCAACTCTTGCCCCGCGGCCCGGTAGTTCCGGGCGGAGAAGGCCGTCCACGAGGCTCCCCCAATTGCGCGGCGAGGCGGGGTAGCTCAGGCTGCCCATGCCTACCACCCCGGTTCGACACCCGAACTGAATCGGCTCCTAAGGAGGATTTCATCCATGACCGCAGTCGGCCTCAAATCCCTCGACGGAAACCGCAAGAACGTTCCTGCTGAAGCAATCGAATCACTGCGCACCAGTCTCCGCGGCAGCCTGTGCCTGCCGGGCGAGCCGGGCTACGACGCCGCACGCACCATCTGGAACGCGATGATCGACCGCCGTCCGGCGGCCATCGTGCGCGCCGCCGGGGCCGCCGACGTGATCCGCGCGGTCTCGGTCGCGCGCGAGCACGACCTGCTCCTGGCCGTGCGCGGCGGCGGACACAACATTGCCGGCAACGCGGTATGCGACGGTGGGCTGATGATCGACCTGTCGCCGATGAAGTCGGTGCGCATCGACCCGGTCGCACGCACGGCCCGGGTCGAGCCGGGAGTCACACTCGGCGAGTTCGATCGCGAGGCGCAGGCGTTCGGCCTGGCGACCCCGGTCGGTATCAACTCGACCACCGGCATTGCCGGATTCACGCTGGGTGGCGGCTTCGGTTGGATCAGCCGCAAGCACGGACTCACCGTCGACAATCTGCTCGCGGCCGACGTGGTGACCGCCGATGGCAAGCTCCTGCACGCGAACGAGCGGGAGAACCCGGACCTGTTCTGGGCGATTCGCGGCGGCGGCGGCAACTTCGGCGTCGTGACTTCGTTCGAGTATCGGCTTCATCCGGTCGGGCCCGAGGTGCTGGCCGGCCTGATCGTTCACCCGCTGTCGGCCGCCCAGGAAGTGCTCGACGGCTACCGTCGTTTCGTCGCTTCGGCGCCCGACGACGTCACCGCCTGGGTCGTCCTGCGCCAGGCGCCGCCCCTGCCCTTCCTCCCACCGGAAGTCCATGGCAAAGAAATCGTCGTGCTGGCGGTGTGCGCCATCGGCGACCGGGCCGCGGCCGAAAAGGCCGTCGCTCCGCTGCGGGCGCTAGGCAAGCCGATCGCCGACGTGATCGGACCGACGCCGTTCGTGGGTTGGCAGACGGCGTTCGATCCACTGCTGACGCCGGGGGCGCGCAACTACTGGAAGTCGCATGACTTCAAGAAGCTCGACGACGGGCTGGTGCGTGTGGTGCTCGACGCGATCGGTCGGCTGCCGACCGGCGACTGTGAGGTCTTCATCGGGAACCTCGGGGCCGCGGTCAACCGCGTGGCCGCCGACGCGACGGCGTACCCGCATCGCGACGTCGAGTTCATCATGAACGTCCACACACGCTGGAATGATCCAGGCCAGGATCAGAAGTGCATCGCCTGGGCTCGCGAGTTGTTCGACGCTTCGGCGCCATTTGCCACCGGCGGCGTCTACGTGAACTTCATGCCCGAAGACGAAGCCAAGCGCGTGGAAGGCGGCGCCTACGATGGCAACTATGCGCGGCTCGCCAAACTCAAGGCCAAGTACGATCCGAACAACCTGTTCCGGATGAACCAGAACATCAAGCCGGCGTCGTAAGATCGTCCACCGAGAAACGGATCCCCCGGTCCGCCGCCCGTCGGGGGATCCTTAGCACGGACTTGGTCTTGGAGCCGAGGGTCAGCAGCACGCCGAGGTCCTGGAATCCAGCACGCTCGAGGCTCCTGAGCGATTGCCAGTTCGCGATCCGGACCAGCGAGACCAGGGCGCGAATGCCCGGCATCGCCCTGAGCGCCCGGACCTTGAGTCCGCCGTGCAGTCGGCGTCCGCGGAATTCCGGGTAGGTGAACGCGTTGTAGCTGAGCGCGACCGCGGGCGGCAGCGTCAGCGGAATGCCCCAGTGATCCGCGGCCTCGATGCGCCCGGTGGCGTACCAGCAATAGGCGATCGGCCGCTCGCCCTGGAATGCCGCGTAACACTGGTGGCCGAGCTGCGCGATGCGCTCGGCCATCGGCGCGCTCAAGGTGTTCACCGGTGCCTGCGCGAGCGCACGAACCTCCTCGGGCGTGAGAAACCGAGAGGTGACCTCGGGCGGCAGGCCGAGCGTCACGTCGACCCGGTCGGCGTCGAGCCACAGGACGCGATTCCCCGCGAGTCCAAAGAGTCGGGTTGTCAGGCCGTGCCCGACCCACAGGGTGACCGCCGGCACTCCGTGGCGCCGCGCGATCGCACGCGCGTCCTGCCAATACGTCACTGACCGAACGCTCGCCGCTGCCGCCAGCGCCGCGACCATTCCAACGGCAACGCGAGCACCGCGCGGTTGGGCGAGGCCGTCAGCCATCGATTGGCGCGATGCCACACCAGGCGCGCCCAGCGATGTGCGGGCCGGGTGTCGAACGAACCCTCGGCAATCGTCGCCGCCCCGGTCATGAACTCGATCTTGTAGCGCTCGGGACCCTTGCCCAGGTCGACGCGCCTGATGCCGCGGTCCGCCGCTGCCTTCGCGAGTTCCACGAACAGGAGCAGGCCCGGCGAGTAGCGCGAGTAGTCGGGGTGGAACGCGGGAAACCAGATGTGCACCGACGCCGGACTCGAAAGCCCGTAGTGGACCGCCAGCAGCCGGTCGCCGGCGTACAGCGCCGAGAGCACGGCGGAGAATCGTGGCGACTCGACCCGTTGCAGGTCCTCGAGCAGCTCGATCAGCCAGGGGGTGTCGAGCACCCGGAAGCGATTCGTTTGCTCGTGCTGCCGCGTCTTCCAGTCGATCAGCGCACGGAACACTGCCGGATCGCGGCTGTGAAACTCGAAGCGCAGCGGACCCACCTCACGCGCGCACTTGCGCGACTTCCGCCCCAGGCTGGCCAGGAGCGACGAACCGGCTTGCCGCCGTTGCGATTCATAGGCCTGGTACCCCCGGCTCAAATCCATGACCGGCGACCCGGTGACGCTCCAGTGGTACGGCTGGAGCGGAAGCTGCGACGCCACCAGGTGATCGAAGTGCCACGCCACCAGTCGGCATTGCCGGAGCAGATCGGCGGCGTCGAACGAAACACCGCGCGGCATGATGAATCCCTGGAACTCCGAGAGTCGGCTCAAGGCCGGGCGCCCGACGTTGCCCGCGCCACGCTGGAATGGAAAGAACCCGAGCACTTCCCCGCCGCGCTCGATCACCGCGACTTCCAGGTCGGGGCGCACACGCCCGACGGCCTGAATCAGCTCGAGACAGAAGAACGGGCCGTCCAACTCAGGGTCGGCCGGTTGCAGCCGCGACCACAGGTCCTGCTCGGCCACCGACAACTGGTCGGGACGCGTGAGTCGAACCGCCAGGTCCGCACCAGCGATCACCGCATCACCGCGCGCTGGCGCCAATTGGTGAGGACACGGTCGGGGATCTCGAGCGCCGCACGGATCGGCGAAGCGCCGAGCCAGCGTCGCGTCCGATAGGACGCCGCACCCATCGCCCACGAGACGCGCCCGGTGGCCACCGATCCGGTGGCGATCGGCACACTGCCGGTCATCAGGCCCAGCTTGAATTGCTGAATGCCCGCTCCCAGGTGGAAACAGTCGATTCCCTGGCCATGACAGGCTTTGACCATCTCGACCATCAACACCAAGCCCGGCGAGTGATGGTGCAACTCGCGATCGAAGGTGGGAAACCACAGATGGAGGACGCGGCGGTTACGCAGCCCGAGGTGCGTGGCCACCAGCCGATCCCCGACGTAGAGCGCCGACAGCACTCCGGAGACGTCGTCGGACGCCGTGGTGCGCAGCCGGTCGAGCACCTCGACCACCCACTCGAGCTCCAACACGTCGAAGGTCCGCGAGCGCCGCCTCTGTTCGGACTTGTGTTCCAGCAGAAACTTGAACACGCGTGGATCGGTCGTGTGCCACTCGAACCGGAGTGGGCCCACCTCACGCTCCAGCTTGCGCGCCTTGCGCTCGACCTGGTGCAACTGCTCGGAACCGGCGCGCCGGCGTTCGGCCCGATAGGTTTCGAACCCCCGGCTCAGGTCGATGTACGGCGAAGACGCATCGCCCCAGTGAAATCTCTGTAGCGGCAGCTGCGCTGCCGGCACGTGGTCGAAGTGCCATGCGGTCAAAGACGCGCCGCGAATCAGCTGGCCCGCATCCCAATCGAGACCAGGCTCGACGACGGGTCCATGCAAGTCCGAGAGCCGCATGCCGACGGGCCGGCCGACGTCCCCGTCGCATCGATGGAACGGCAGGAACCCAACCGTACGCCCGCCGTCGCTCAGAACCGCGACCTCGACGTCCTTCCGGCAGGCCGCGACCGCGCGGGCGAAGCCTGCGCTGAGGAACGGACTGTCAACGATCGGGTCGGCGATCTGAATGCGGCTCCAGAGGTGGACCTCGTTCGCGTCCAAGGCGGAGAAGGGCCGGGCCTTGATGTTCATGATACAGCTCGCCGGTCGTGGGTGACGTGACTCAAGACCTTCTCCAGGGCGTCGCCACTCGCCCGCCAAAGAAAGTGACGTTCCACGTAGCAGCGCACGTCACGTCGCGGTGTCCGATCGCGGCGTCCCTCCTCCAGCAGCTTCACCAGCTCGCGGGCGAAGCCCACCCGGTCGGTGGCCACCACGATCGGAGGTGCATCGCCGGCCTGAGTACGCAGTCCGTCGAACGCGATCGGCGAAGCGACGATCGGCAGCTCCATGGCCATGGCCTCGAGCAGCTTGTTCTGGATGCCGGCGCCAAACCGGATCGGCGCGGCGAACACCGTGGCCTGCTCGAGGTAGGGTCTCATGTCCGGCACGAAACCGGTCACGGTGACGCCCGGCCGGCGCGCCGCGGCCTGAAGCGCCCGAGGTGGGTCGCGGCCGACCACCAGCAGCCGGGCTTCGGGAATCGCCCGCTGGACCTCGGGAAAGATCTGCTCGATCAAGTACCGGGCCGCGTCCACGTTGGGCCGGTAGTGCATGGCGCCGGTGAACACGATGGTACCCGTTCCGCGGGCGGACGAGGTGCGCCGCCAGTACTCGAGGTCCGCCCCGTTGGGAACCACGCTCGCTTTTCCCTCCGCGTCACGACCGAGTGCCTCGAGGTCGCGCGGCGCAGCCAACAGCGCATGGGTCGCCCGCCGCAGCAGATGTGTTTCCACGCGACGCGCATGAGCATGGTAGAGGAGCACGACCGGCCACCGGCCCAGGGGGAGATTCGGCAGGCGCGAGCGCAGCCGCACCCAGGTCGAATCGCACAGATCCACGATCACGGGAACGTGCTTCACGTGCTCGAGCACCGGCGTGGTGCGTATGCCCGAATAGAAGACCACATCGCACGCATGCTCTCGAACCATCCGAGCCAGGGTCTCCCCCATGCGCTCGACCGCCGAGTCGTAGGGATTCCGCGCCATCAACTGCCGCATCGCACGCCGCGCGAACGACCCCGGCCTGGGCTCGAACGGAAACGTCAGGGTGTCGGTCGTGATCGCTTGCAAGGCTCCACGTTGCTCATCAGTCGCCTCCTGTTCGGCCAGCGACAAGAGCGTCACCTGATGCCGCCGGGACAGCTCGCGGATGAAGTGGTAGTGACGCAGCAGCCCGCTGGTCAGGGGATAGGGGAACCCGTCGGTGAGGTAGGCAATCCGCAAATCAACGGCCCCTTTCGTCGGCGGTGGCGCTCTGATCGTACATCGAGGCCACGAGGGAGCGCGCCACGCGATACTTGCCGCTCGGCTCCGATGGAATCCCGTCGACCACGACGATATTGATCGTCACCCGCGGGCCGAGCAGCTCGCCCAGCCGCTCGCGCAAGGTCGTAAACGCGTCGGGGGGGGCCGAGGGCGAAGGCACGACCCGCAGCACCATGTGATCCTTACGCTCCTGGGTGAGCTGGTATTGACTCACGATCGGTGAGGTCCCGTAGATGAAGTGCCGCGAGATCTCGTATGGATGGAGGACCCGACCATCCGGCAGCGGGAAGAAGTCGAGCATGCGACCCTGCACCGCACGGATCGTGGAAAACGAGCGCCCGCAGGCGCACGCGTCACGACCCCGGGTGACGACGTCGCCGAGCCGGTAGCGGATCAGCGGCATGCCGAACGAATGGAGCGCGGTGCCGACCACTTCCCCGCGTTCGCCTTCGGCTGCCGGCCGGCCATCGGCCAGGATTTCGAGCAGGACCGTGTCAGGGCAGGTGTGTAGCTCACCGCTCGACGCGCACTCCCAACCGAGCACGTTGAACTCCCAGCTCGCGTAGATCTCGTAAGTCGGCGCCGCGAATCCCTTGCGGATGTGCTCACGCATGATCGGCGCCAGGACTTCGGACTCGCTCACGATCAGACGTGGTCGGATCACGCGACGATCGTCGTCGGTGAGCATGAGCGCCAGGCGCGCCAGGGCGTTGGGATAGCCGGTGATCACGTCGGGCCGGTACTCGCGCAGCGCCGGGATGATCTCTTCGAGCGGACCGGTGCAGTTGAAACCACGAGGGCGGAACGAGCCGAAGCGCTTGAGCACGGAGTTGACGAAGCCGGTTCGCGCCGTGGTAGGTCGCAGCGAGGCGACGTGGGCCCAGCGGTCACTCGGCCGCCAACCCATCTGATGGAACGCGCGCAAGCGCAGCGCGAACAGAAAACGGTCCTCGGCGAGCGTGCGACGGACCGTGAACGGCTCGCCGCTCGAGCCCGCGGTGCGGTGGACCTCCATGCGCCCGGCGTCGACCCCGCGCGCGACGACTTGTTCCACGGGCAGCGACTGCAGATCCCGGCGAGTGGTGATCGGGATCTTCGACAGGTCCTGAACGCCACGAATGTCGTGCGGCTTGACCCCGTGCTGGTCGAACAGTCGCCGATAGTGGGGCACCCGTTCATACGCATGGTGAACCAGCCGGCGTAACCGCTGGCTCTGATAGCGGATGAGGGCCTCGCCCGTGGGCTGGCCACGAATCAGGCGAGCGGCAAGATCGAGGTATTGGGACGCGGACCGAATCATGACCATTAGACTATGGCCACGACCGGGAGCGCGGGCAAGAGAGGTCGGCTCACGCCGAGGCCCGCTCGCAGTGTGCAGGCGGCGCCTGCCACCCGCGTCACCGACCTGACCCGATGGCAGGGATCCCTCCCTCGACGGCCGGCCAGGTCCTCGCCGATGGCAGCGCGAACCATCGTTGGAATAGCCCTCTGCGTGGGTCTCGAATCGAGGGCCTCGGCCACACCGCGCCGGCACATCCAATGCTCAATCAACCTCCGCGACGGCTCCGCTCCGGCGAGGCCCGAGATTGGAGGTGCCCCATGCGTCCCGCACTTCGGGTTACTCCGGCCGCCTGGCTGGTTCTGGTGCTGCTGGCGGCGAGTGCGACCACCGCGCTTGCCCGACCAAAGATCCGCGATGCCTTCTTCAACGCCTACCCTTCGGCAACCGGCACGCGTCTCGACAACCTTCCGAGCAACTCAGGTCACTGCGGCGCCTGCCACTACGATTTCAACGGTGGCGGCACGCGTAACCTTTATGGCCAGCGGGTCGAAGCCGCAATCAACCAGGCCCCGGCCTGCGGCGGCAACGACCAGGCCTGTCTGACCACGCGCATTCTGTCGGTCGCCAACGAGGACTCGGACACCGACGGCTACACCCAGGGCACCGAGATCACCGCGGGAGCGCCGTACACGAACACGCCCACCTTCCCTGGGCTCTCCCCCGCCAACGTCAACAACGTCACGAACGTGACCGTGGCCGAGATCCTCGGCTACCTGGTGCCGACCATGGGCAGCGACACGCAGAATCCGGTAGTCACGATTACCGGGCCCAACGGCGGCGAGAACTGGAACGGCGGCACCGCGCACAACCTGACGTGGACGGCCACTGACAACGTCGGCGTCGTGGCGGTCGACGTCTACTTCCGCGACTCCGAGAGTGCGCCGTGGAAGCCGCTGGGCAGGAACCTGTCGAACACCGGACTGTTCCTGTGGTTCGTGCACAACATGCCGGGCGCGACCAACCGGGTGCGGGTGGTGGCGCGCGACGCTGCCGGCAACCAGGGCGAGGACATCAGCAACAGCTTGTTCACGATCGTCCAGCAGTCCGGCGGCATCGTGCCGACCACCCTCCGCGACTTCGAGCTGCCCGGATCGCAGCCGCTCGAAGCGGGCACGTTCGACGGCCCGAACCTGTGCGTCAATTGCCACGGGGGCTACGACCCCGCGGTCGAGCCCGGCCACAACTTCGAGGGCATGTTGATGGGACAGTCGGCCCGCGATCCGCTCTTCTACGCGGCCATGGCCGTTGCCGAGCAGGACGCTCCCTCTTCGGGCGACTTGTGCCTGCGCTGCCACTCGCCGTTCGGTTGGTTGGGCGGCCGCAGCCAGCCCACGAGCGGGAGCCAGCTCACGGCTTTCGACCGTCACGGCATGGCCTGCGACTTCTGCCACCGCGCGGTCGATCCCAACTATCAGGCGGGCGTGAGCCCTCCCGAGGACGAAGCCATCCTCAACGGCATGCTGCCGGCGCATCGGCCGACCTCGTACTCCAACGGACAGTTCGTGATGGACCCGCTGCCGCGCAAGCGCGGACCGTTCGTGACCTCAGCGCCCCACGCCTATCTGGTGTCGCCGTTCCATGCGTCGAGCGACTTCTGCGGCACCTGCCACGACGTCTCGAACCCGGCGTTCGACCGCGTGGCGATGACCGCGGACTACGTGCCGGGTCCGCTCAATCAGGCTGCCACCTCGGTCAGCTCGACCGTGCTGATGCCGCTCGAGCGCACCTACAGCGAATGGAAGAACAGCGCGTTCCCCGGTGGCGTGTACGCGCCGGAGTTCGCGGGGAACAAGCCGGGCGGCATAGTGTCGAGCTGCCAGGATTGCCACCTGCGTGACGTCAACGGCAAGGGCTGCAACGACGTCTCGGCGCCGATCCGCCCCGACCTGCCGCTCCACGACATGATGGGCGGCAACGCCTGGATCGGACCGGTCATCGCGTCACTCTACCCCACCGAAACCAACGCCATGGCACTCGCCGATGGCGCGGCGCGCGCCGTGAGCATGCTGCAGAAGGCGTCACTGGTCGACGTCTCGGTGGCGCCCGGGTATCAGTCGTGGGTCGCGACCGTGACGGTGACCAACCGAACCGGCCACAAACTGCCCACCGGATACCCCGAGGGCCGGCGCATGTGGCTCAACGTGATCGCCTACGACTCGGACGGCGTGAAGATCTACGAGTCGGGGGCCTACGATGCCGCCACCGGCGTGCTCACGCGTGACGAGGGTGGAGTGGTCTACGAGACGCACCTCGGCATCTCCCCCGCGCTCGCGGCCGCGGTGGGCGCGGCGCACGGCGAGTCGTTCCACTTTGCGTTGAACGACACCATCTACAAGGACAATCGCATTCCGCCCGTGGGGTTCACCAACGCCGGGTTCGACAATTTCGGAGGCCGGCCGGTGGACCCGACTCGGCCCGGGCCGCGCTACGCGGACGGTCAGAATTGGGACACCTCGACGTTCACCCTGCCGGGGACAACCGCCAGAGTCGTGGCGCGTCTCTACTATCAGACGACGTCCAAGGATTACATGGAATTCCTGCGCGACGAGAACACCACCACCAGCCATGGACAGGCCATGTTCGACGCGTGGAACGCTCACGGGAAGTCGCCGCCGGTACTGATGGCCGGCGATTCGACCGTGACCACCGTGGCGGTCGGGGACGAGCCCGCGGCCGACCGCACCCGGCTCGAGACGCGGCGCAATCCGTTCGCCGGCTCGCTGGAGCTGGCCCTGACCTTGGCTCGTCCGGCTGCAGTGGAGCTGACGGTCTACGACGCGCGCGGGCGCATGATCCACTCGCGTCGGATCGGCCACCTCGGGGGTGGAGACCACCAGATGATATGGAACGGGCGCGACGACCGCGGGCGTGACGCCGGGCCGGGCGTCTTCTGGGCGCAGGTCAAAGTGGGTGGAGAAACACTGAAGCAGAAGGTGGTGCGGCTGAAGTAGCGACCTTGGTCGAGCGTGGTGGTCGTCACGCCTCCTCGCGCGTGCCGATCACCACGGTGCCTTGCGGCGCGGGTCGCGCGACCCGACTACTGCGCCAGGTAACCGCCGTCGACCGCGTAGTAGGCCCCGGTTACGAACGAGGCCTTGTCGGAGCTGAGCCATAGCACCAGCTCCGCCACCTCGGAAGACTCGCCCAATCGCCCGAGCGCGTGCTTGCCCTCGAGCATTCCCAGCACCTCGGGCGTCAGGCTCTTCTCGACGAGCGGGGTTCGGATGAATCCGGGGCCCACGACATTCACGCGAATCTTGTGCGGCGCGTATTCGAGCGCGGCGTTCTTGGTGAGTCCCACCACCCCATGCTTTGCCGCCACGTAGGCCGCTGCGCTTCGATAGCCGACTTGTCCGAGGATCGATGCGATGTTGACGATCGCGCCGCCGCCTGCCGCCTTGATGGCGTCCAGTTGGTAGCGCATACCGTAGAAGACGCCGGACAAGTTGACCGCGATGACCTTGTCCCACCCATCGATCGGGTACTCCCCGACGGGTGCCGCGGGCCCGCCGATGCCGGCGTTGTTGACCGCGATATGGAGCGCGCCGTACTGCCGGACCGTCTCCTGGACCAGCGCCTCGTTGTCGGCGGGTTTCGAGGTATCAGCTTTGAAGAATCTCGCCTTGCCGCCGTCCGACGTGATGCGTTGCACGGTCGCAGCCCCGCCCTGTTCATCGATGTCGGAGACCATGACGATCGCCCCTTCCTCGGCGAACTTGATCGCGATCGCCTGGCCGATGCCGCTTCCGGCTCCTGTTACCAATGCCATTTTCTTGTCGAGAAGCATGGCGTACCCAAGAGGCCTATCGATACGTGGCTTTGAGCTGCCCCCACGTCGAACGCCGAACCGGAGTCGTCGAAGACTCCATTTGCAGCGAGGCGAGCCAGGCAACGAACCCGACCTCGATCGACCCGCATTCCCCCTTGATCTCGGCGAACGGGACGAACTCTTCGTAGCTCGCCACGGGTCCCACGCCGGGTGCGTAGTGGACGCGGCCCGCGGACTGCGAACGGTAGCTACCGGTGGGATCGCCGCCGTAATCGGAGCATTCGCCGGTACCGTAGTCGATCACGTAGTCGACGCGCACGCAGCTGAGGAACGTTCCAGCCGGAACGGTCACGTCTTCGATCGCGGCGATCGTCCCATGAAGGAAAACGTCGTCCGCCAGGTCCGGAACCAATTGGAGTGTGAATCGATTGCCGATCGTGAGATCCGAGACCAGCCACATCCAAGACTTGGTATCGGGAAGATTGCAGCGCCAGGCTGCGATTTCGTCGGGCGCCTTTCGAAAAGCCAGCTCACCGGTGAGCAGGTTTCCGAAAGACGCCGGGGGTGCGAACTGGGGACACGGTAGATCGTCGAGCGCTTGCAGGATCCGCCCGCGGAGGTCGGGCCGAGCCACCCACAGGGTACGCAGGAACGGATCGGGCAGGTCGGAGTTGAACGCATTCGCGGTGCTCGGGCCGCTGATCAGTTCCTGATGCAGGTACTGAGCCTGGATTCCATTCGGTGCGACGGTCGTGCCGGTGAAGGAGAGCCGGGTGCGGTTGTCGACGACCTGCGGCTTCTCGAAGTTCTCGTAGTGCTGGGCGTAGTCCCAACTCATGCCGTCGTCGTTAGGCCACAATGCGTCCATGCCGGGCGACTGAGCCAGGGCAGAACTAGCGACGAGCAGGGCGGCCGCGGGTGTCGCCAATCGAGAGAGTTTGAACATCTCCTACTCCTCTCTGGGAATGTGTCAGGGCTTGACGGTGAACGGGATCGAGGCCCGCGTGTTGTCCCAGTCCATGTACAGCACGCCGCCCCCGGCGCCGGGCTCGACTCCGATCGTGAAGCGCTCGACCGGCTCCTGGATCGCCGACACCTTCATGTCGACCGTGTGAAGGTCCTTGTCCGCCTTGTGGGCGGTGCCAGAGATTCCGGTTTCGCTATTGAAGATCAGCTTCCAGCCGCCGGCCGATGGAATGGTCCACAGGGAGTAGAACCCCGCAGGAATGGTGACGCCGCCGAGCTCGAGCGCCTTGTCGGTACGGAGCTGAGTCGCGGCGTTGGCGCCGGTGCGCCACAGCTCGCCAAACGGGACCACGTTGCCGAAGATGGTACGTCCGCGCTTGGCCGGTCGTCCGTAGTCGATCCACAGGGACGCACCGCCGGCCGTCGCGCGCACCGTGTCGCGCGTCGAGAGCGGCCCGAGCCCGGTGCCCTGCTGCTCGCGCGCCGCGAACGACGCGGTCAGCGCGGCCAGATCCACGCTGCTGACCCGATCGACGTGCACGCGCACCGTCCCCCAGATCGGAACTACGTTCTGGATCCGTCCCGAGGCGTCGATTTTCGCGTGGTACCGATCGTTCTCGGTCTGGATGGCGATCGAGTCGCGACCGAGCCCCGCTACGGTGACCCGGGTGAGGCTCGACGCGCCAAGCTGGTACATCGGCAGTCGCAGGCTGTCGGCCTTGGACGCAGTCCGGCGGATGCTGAGCATGTCGTACACCGACCACGGGCTCGCGCCGGCGTTGAGCACGAGGCCGGCCGCGTTGGCGACGCGCAGCCGCTGGACGACGGTGTCCCGGCGGGACTCGACGCTGAGCGAATCCCCGGCGATGACCGAGACGTGCTGAACCGGTGCAGTGCCGGCAGCGGCCGACGGGCTGGTGATCACCGCACTCGCGCGCATCGACGCCCCGGTGGCACCCACCTCGAACTCGTAGTGCCGCTTGAGCACCCGCGGCGCGCGCCCGACCTGGTCGACGACCGTCTTGGTTCCCGTGCGCGTGTAGGTCTCGACGGCGGTGGTGTCGCGGCCGAGGCGGATGATGAAACTGCCCGAATCCTGCGCAGCGAGCGGGGCAGCCAGACCGAACATGAGGGGAGCAACCAGCAAAGTCCGGCGGAGCGTCATGGGCGCAGCCTCCTGAGAGTGGATGGGATCCTGGATGGCGCGCCGATGATAGCAGTCAGCGGCGACTTCCTCAGCCGCCGCGGGGATGCACCCGGTGGGGTGCGGACGTCAGGGGAACGGGCGAGGGCGTGGTTGCGGCCAGGGCCACGGTTCCATGCCGTGCCGGCCCGCGACCGCCTGGATCGCGATCTTGCGCATTTCGGGATCGTCCGACTCGAGCAGCTCGGTCAGGCGTTCCCCGCTCTCCCCCGAGTGGATGAGCGCGCGCACCTCCGCCTTACGGGCCCGGTCGTTCTTCTCGCGCGACAATGCGGTTCGGAGCGCAGGCACGGCCGCCGGATCGCCGATCTCCGAGAGCGCCCATGCCGCCGTGAGTCGAAGTTTGGGATCGGGGTCGGAGAGTGCTGCGATCAACCCCTTCGGTGCCGATTCCAGTCCGAGTTGACCCAGGGCCCACGCCGCCGTGCACCGCACCTCGGTGCTGCGATCCCGCTCGACCAGTTCGCCGAGCACCTTGGCTCCGGACTCTGCTCCGTGCTCACCCAGGGACCAAGCCGCGGCTTCGCGCACCTCTTCGTCGACATCGCTCTTCGCCGCCGTCACCAGCAGGGGCACGGCGGAATGCTGGTCGAGGTTGCCGAGGCCCCATGCGCACATCTCGCGGACCGAAGCGTCTTTGTCGTCGCGCAATGCCGCTGAAATGTGCTGCGCCGACTCGCTCCCCTGGATCTGAACGATGGCCCACGCCGCCACGCGCCGGACCGACACGACGTCGTCACCCTGGAGCGCCCGGACCAGCGCCGGGAGCGCGCTGGTCGCCTCGAGGTGCCCGAGCGTTTCCGCCGCGGTCCTGCGCACGAGCGGCGATCGGTCCTCGAGACAGTGGGTTGCCGGTGCCACCGCGCGAGAGTCTCCGATTCGGCCCAAAGCCCAGATCGCGTTGGCGCGCACGCTGGGCGAGACGTCTCCCGTCGCGCGAATCAACGCTTCGACCGCGCGCTTGGGCTCGGCGATTCCGAGACCGAGGCTGGCCGTCACCCGGATCGACGAGTCGCTCGAGGCGAGACGTTGCAGGAGCCCGGTCGTAACCTCTTCGCGCTCGACGCCGGCGACGATTCGCACTGCCAGCTCGCGAACGCAAGGGTCCGGGCTGTCGAGGCTCTCGAGCAGGAATCGAATGTCCTCGGTCGAGAGCTGGCTCTCGTGAAACCCCCGACGGCGTGCGCCGAGCGGAGAAGCCGGCGCATCCGTCCACCCCCATCCGGACTGGAGCGAGCGCGCGGCGTACTCGCAGAGCACGGCCGGCGCGCCGCGGGCCGAATCGATCAGGTCATGGATCGCCTGCGAGACCGCGGTGTTGCTGGCAGGCGCCGCCGCGGCGTGGCTCGGGAGCATCGTGACCAGCAGAATGACTGCCTGGAAGACGAACAGGTTCATGATCGGCTCCGATCGTTGGGCGCCGCGACCATGTGCTGATATTTCAGCACGACCGGGCAGCGCAAGACTCTCCTCGACGGATTCATGGGTCGGTTTCCTGATCGCTGCTCTATTTCTTCTCTTTAGGGATAGGGGCGCGGCTCGGGCCGAGGCCATGGCCAGGGTCCGGACACGTTGCCGCCGGCCAGCGCGGCCACCGCCACGGCGCGGATCTCGGGATTGGACGAGCCGACGAGTCGCGTAAGGGTGTCGATTGCCCGATCCCCCATCGAGCCCAGCGCATGGATGAGACCCTGCTGCACCTCGGGGTCCTTCTCGCGGTTGAACGCGGCCTCGAGTTCGTCGGCGGTCTCCGGGTCCTCGATCATGCTCAGCGCCCAGGCCACCGAAAGCCGCACGTCGCGATTGGGGTCCGAGAGCAGGCGAACCAGCTCCGCCGGAGCCTTCTCGGGCTCGCAGCTGCCGATCGCCCAGGCCGCGACTTCGCGGATGTCGGCATCGGTGTCGGCCAGAAGACTGATGAGCCCCGCGACCGACGAGCGATCACCGATCTCCCCCGCCGCCCAAGCCGCGGTGCGGCGCACCGACCGGCTCTTGTCGTTCTTGAATGCTTTCTGGAGTGCTGCCATGGCCGCGGCGTTCCCCCGGCTCTCCGACAGCGCCCAGGCCGCCATCTCGCGCACTTCCTCAGCAGCGTCGGCTCCGAGCGCTGCCGCCAGCGGGTCGGCCGCCTGATCGGACTCGGCGAATCGCTCGAGGCCCCATGCGGCCACTCGACGGACCTCGACGTTCGAATCCGTCCGCAGCGCCTTGGCCAGAGCCGCGATCCTCCGGCTTCCGTCCTGATCCTTGGTGTCGCCATTCGTGTCCGAGTCTTCGGCGGTAGCCATGGCAATCGCTTCCGTGGCATCGATCGGCGCCATCGGCTCGGTCGATTCCTCCAAAGCAGACGAGTTCTTGGTGCGAGTCTCGCGGCGGACGGTTGTCTTGCTCTGCGACTTGCGCTCGACCCGCGACACGACTTGCGGCGCGACGTGCACGGCGTCGGGACCAGGGGGTGTGGACTCCCCCGCCGTCGCGGTCGTCCGCGGGACGGGCGCCATGGCGCCGACCACCAGCGCCAGTGCCGCCAGCGTGCCGGCGAGCCAGGCCGCATGCGCGCGGCGGAGTCCGCGGCGTGGGATGCGCGGATCGAGGATCGCCAGCATGCGCCCCTCGAACTCGTTCGGATTGGCCATCGCGAGCGCCACCGCCGGCGTGCGCCGATCGCGCACTCCCGACACGATGTCGAGCAGGTGCTCGGCGTAGTCGCTCGGGCGCACTCCCAGCCCGAGCGCCAGGTCGTCGCACGCGCGCTCGCTCTCGGCGCGCAGGCGTTGCGCCGCGGTCCACACCAGTGGGTGGAACCAGTAGAGCGCGCAAACGATCCGGCTCAGCGTGTGGCCGACCAGATCGCGCCGGCGCACGTGACCCAGCTCGTGCATGAGCACAGCACTCCGCCGCTCCTCGCTCCATTCCTGACTCTCGACCGGCAGCACGATGCGGCTTCGCCAGAGCCCGGAGGCGAACGGGATCGTGATGCGATCGCTCTGCAGCAACTCGGGGGCATCACGGAGCCCCAGGCGGTCGGCGATCTCATAGAGCGGCTGCCGCCACTCGGTGCGGTCGAGCACACGCGCCCCACGGACGATGCGTCGAACCGACCACGCGCCGAGCGCCAGCTTGCCGAGCAGGATGAGGATGCCCAACGCCCAAATCGCCAGCATCAGCGCGCCGACGCTGAAGGAACGAGGGGCGGCGGCCGGCGTGCTCGCCGGACCCGGCGACGTTGTGCTCGACGCGGCCAGGACTGGTGGCGTAGGCGCTTGCGCAGGTGTCGGAGTCGACAGCGATGCAGTGGCGACCGGCGACCCCAACGTCTTGCTCGCGACCTGGGGCAGCACCGGCAACGAGACCGGCCCCCAGGCCGACACGACCGGAATCAGGAGCATGGTGGCCAGCGCCACCAGCCAGACCAGATGACGAGCACCCGCCGGCGCTCGACGCATCGCGAGTGTGACGGCGAGCGCCGCCAGCAGGACGAGCGTCATCTTGATCAGCGTGAGCGCTGCGGCCAACGCGGCTGCAGTCGCAGGGCTCGCAAGTGGATCGAAGATCCCGAGAATCATGTCCGGTCCCCTTCGCTCTGGCGGGCGCGCCGAATCCGGTCGCGCAGCCGGTTGAGGTCCGTGTCGTTGAGTTTCGTGTCGGACAAGAGCAAGAGCGCATTCACCGTGTGCTCGACCGAGCCCGAGAAATAGGTCTGGACGACGTGCGCCAGGACGTCGTCACGCGCCTTGTCGGTCGGGCGGGCTGGCGCGTAAACGTAGCGTGGACCGTCTTCGCGGTGACTCACCATCCCCTTCCCTCCCAGGATGCGGAGGATCGATCGGACCGCCGAATAGGTCGGCGGGTCGGGCAGCGCCTGCATGATCTCGGCGACGGTGGATTCCCCCTTGCGATGGAGGATCTCCATGACCTGGCGCTCGCGGCGACTGAGGTCTTCGGTGACGGGGCGCTTGCGCATGTGGGCGGGTCCTCGCGGGTTGCGGAACAGAGTTCGAGTGCTTTGGGCCTGCTGTAATTTCAGCAGTGCTGATATTTCAGCATTGCGGGGCGGCTGTCAAGAGATGTTTCTTGGGCGGATCAATGAAGATCTAGGTCCGGGGGATTTCGCGGAGTCCATGGTCGCCCGATGGCCAGATGCTTGCGGGGTCAGCTATTCGAGCGCTCGCGACACCGCGGCCTTGGCCAGCCGCTCGACGGGATTGACCAGGTCCGGGGCCTCGGCGTCCGCCCCCAGGAGGAGCGGGATCTCGCTGCACCCGAGGATGATCCCGTCGACCCCGCGTCCGCGGAGTGCTGCGACCGCTTCCTTGGCCGCGCGGCGTGAGCTGTCGTCCTCGCGCCCCTCGATGAGCCTGAAGATGGCCGCGTCCAGACCTGGGCGAAGCTCAGGATCGAGGATCTCGAAGTCCATGCGCATCGCCGTCAGTCGATTGGTGTAGACCGTCGGCTCGCCAAATCCGAGAACGCCGATCTTCTTCCAACCTCGATTCTGGACCTCGGCAAGCGTCACCTCGATGATGCTCAGCACCTCCAGTCCTGATGCCCGTTCGATCTCGGCCTCGAAGAGATGCGTGGCGTTCGAAGGGATGACCAGAAAATCGCCGGACCCGCTGAGGCGTGCGGCGGCGCGCAGGAACTCGGGATCGACTTTCAGCGGCTGGATCGGCGTGCCTTGTTCATCGAGAAGGAAGGGAGCACGACGATAGTAGTGGACCACCATGGGTGGATACCCCGAGAAGTTCATCGCGGGAATCCTCCGCTGCGATTCGCGGTGGACGCGTGCCTCGAAGTCCATGGTGGCTTGCGGTCCAACCCCACCCAGCACTGCGATGGTCTTCATCTCTCTCGGTTCAGACATGAGCTCCTCCATGAGGCATGGTTTCCAGGGCTGCCAAAGCTAGCACGATTGGTGGTGACCCCGGGTGAGTCAAAACACCCGGCAAGCGCGCTATACTCACCTCCATGGACCGCACTCGCACAGCGTCGCTGCTCGCGTCGGTCATCCTCCTGGCCGTTTGCTTCCAGGCCGCGCTGGCCGACACGCGGTTCGCAGCGCCCTTCCTCTCCTTCGATACTGGCGATGGCACCTTCGGAGCGACCTCGGACCTCGACGCCGACGGTGACCCGGATCTCGTCATCGGCACCGAGTTCGGTGGCGTCGAAGTCCTGCTCTCGAACGGCGACGGCACGTTCGCGCCGCGCGTCGTGTACCTGATGGGCTCGCGACCGCGTGCCCTCGGTCTCGGGGACCTCGACGGCGACACCGTGCCCGACATCGTTTCGGCCGACTGGACCGGTGCCTCCGTTTCCGTGCGGCTCGGTCTGGGTGACGGCACGTTCGGCCCCGCGACGTCGTACGCCGTCGCCACCTTCCCGCAGGCGATCGCGATCGCCGACATGGACGGCGATGACACGCCCGACGTGATCGTGACCACCGGCGGCAACAACACCGTCCAGGTCCTGCACGGAAACGGCGACGGCACGCTGGGAGCCATTACCCAGGGCGCCACCGGCAGCAACCCGCACGGGCTCGCGGTCGCGGACTTCAACCACGATGGCGCCCTCGACGTTGCCGCCACGAACAGCGGCCAGTTCAGCATGGCAGTGCTGCTCGGAAACGGCGACGGCACGTTCCAGCCCCGCACCGACTACCCGATCGGCTATGCGTCCCAGACCGTCGTGGCCGCAGACTTCGACGTCGACGGCGACGTCGACCTCGCCGCGGGCAACAGCTGTCACCCGTGCTCGACGGTGTCCGTCTTCCTGGGGCTGGGCGACGGAACGTTCGGGACGCCGATCGAGGTGAAGACCGCCAGCGGCCCCCTGGTCGTCGTCGCAGCCGACGTCGACGAGGACGGGACGCTGGACCTCGTCACCGGCAACCCGCGCTCGAACACGAACACGGTGCTCCGGGGACTCGGTGATGGGACATTCGTTCTTCATCGGACCTACGGCGCGAGCGGCCCGTACGGGCTCGGGGTGGCGGATTTCGACAACGATGGCCATCTCGACCTGGCGATCGTCAACGCGCACGCCGTGTGGCTGCGGCCGGGTCTCGGCAACGGCTCGTTCGGCGTGGACCACTCGGTCGCGACACCGTCCTCGCCCACGGCGGTTGCGCTCGGCGACGTCGACGGCGACGGCGCGCTCGACCTCGCGGTGGCGAGTCACGGATTGCCCGGGGTCACGATCCGGTTCGGCGACGGCAACGGCGGCTTCGGCCCGGGGCAGGACCACGTCGCGGGCAACCAGCCGAATGCCCTGCTCCTTCACGATCTCGACGGCGATGGCGCCCTGGACCTGGTGCTCGCGAACCTGGCCGGCAATACGATCTCGGTCCTGCGCGGCCTGGGTACCGGTGGCTTCGGACCCGCAATGTCGTTCGCGACCGGAACCGGACCGACCTCGATCGCGATCGCCGACCTCGACGAGGACGGCGAGCTCGACGTGGCCGTGGCCGACACGCTCGATCAGGTTTCGGTGCTGCTCGGAGTCGGCGATGGCACGTTCGGCGCGTCCACCGACTACGCGGTTGGCGACCACCCGAACGCAGTCGCGGTGGGCGATCTGAACCGCGACGGTCATGTCGACGTCGCCGTGACCAACGGCAAGTCGACGTCGGTGTCGGTGCTGCTCGGCAACGGCGACGGCACGCTGCAACCGCGCACCGACCTTGCGGTCGGTGGCCGGCTCGGGATCGCGATCGTCGATCTGAACGACGACGAGAACCCCGACCTCCTCGTGACGGAGTCCAACCAGACCCTGAAGGTGCTTCCGGGCAACGGTGATGGCACGTTCGGGCCACCCGCATCCTATCCTGCCGGCTCGGGCAGCGTGACGGTCGCGGACCTGGATGGCGACGGGGCCACCGACGTCGCGGTGGCAGGAGGCTCCACCGTTGCCGTGCTGATTGGAAATGGCGACGGCACGCTGAGCCCGAAGCGGGACTACGGAACCGGACTGCGGCCTGCTTCCATCGCCGTCGGCGATGTGAACGGCGACGGCATGCCCGACCTGGTGACCGCGAACACCGACGCGGCGTCGGCGTCGGTGTTGCTGAACCGGGGCAGCGCGTCGTGGACCGGTGTGAAGCCGGAACCATTGCGCGCGTCGAGCCTCGCGCTCCGCGCGCGCCCCTCGCCCGCGGTGGGTGACGTCACCGTGGAGCTGGTGCTCACCCACGCTGGCCAGGCAGCGCTTCGCGTCTTCGACCTGGGCGGGCGCAAGGTCGGCGAGCTGCTGAATGCCAGGCTGGAGGTGGGCTCACGAGCGCTGCGCTGGTCCCGTGCCGATCGCAGCGCGCGGATCGCGCCGGGAGTGTATTTCCTCGAACTTCGAGTCGGAGACGAGCGGGCGATCGCCAGAATCGTGTTGTTGTAGAACGATCCCTCCCGCGTCGAAGAAGCTCGCGTGCCCTCGTGGTGCGACCCGTGCATGGAGCTGGGTCCGGTGCAGCCAGAGCCAGATCCCGGCCGGAATTGCACTGCCCCCCCGCCTACTTTGTTCCCAGGGGTGACGCCACGAGCGACAGGTGCAGAAGGCACAGGCAGTTGTTTCTGCCCCCTCCTGTTTCGACCGAGCTCGACCGGGAATCGGGGCCGACGTTGCTCGAAGCCGGCTACCGCTGGCTCGCCTCGTACGTGGCGACCACGAGGAACCCCAAGGGCCAGCGGCTCGCCCGGAGTCGATTCGACACCTACGTGCTCGGCTGGCTCCCTCCGACCACGCTCCGAGAGCTGAATGGCGAGCACATCCGTGAGTTCCGGTTGATGCTCGAAGATCATTGGCGGTTGAGCCCGTACACCGTGACGCACGTGCTGAGCGACCTGCGCTGCTTCCTGCGCTGGGCGGTGAGCGCCGGACTGATCGAGCGCTCCCCCTTTCCCGACCGCGTCATGCCCAGGATCTCCGAGGTCGCACCGCGCGGCTTCAACGACCGCGAGGTTGCGACGCTGGTTGCGTTCCCCGGGCTCGGCGGATTCGTTCTCAGGTTCTTGCTGGGAACCGGCCTGCGTTGGGCCGAAGCCTGCCGTGCTACGCGTGCCGACGTTCGAGGCGTACTGCTCGAGGTCGGCAACACCAAGTCGGGAAGGATACGTCGTGTGCCACTGAGCCCAGAGCTACTCGCGGAGATTGTTGAGATCGACCATCGGCTCGTGCCGTTCGCCGCCGGGAGCCCGGGATCGTTCTCGCGCACGGTTCGCCGTTACACCGGCATCCCGGATTTCCACGTGCATCGTTGCCGGCACACGTTCGCCATGCGCTGGCTCGAGGCGGGCGGAAATCTCGCGGTGCTCCAGCAGATCCTCGGGCATCGGGACCTCAGCACCACGATGCGCTACGCGCGCGTGACGGATGAGTTGATCGAGCGGGAGGCGGCGAGGGTGCAACAGGTGGGTCGGAGAGGAACTCGACCGCCCGAATGAATGGCGAGCCGTCCAACGCTCACAAGTCCGCCACTTCCTTACGGGCTCGGTCGAGCAGGTCGGCAACGCCCAGCTCACGCGACCAGCGCTCGAGGTATTGCCCGTCGAGTTGCTCGCGAGCAGCCACAAGGATCGAGAGCACATCCTGCCACTGGCGCTCCGACACCTCGCCCCCACGCCGAAACCAGTCGAGCTTGCGCAGGACCGTGTCCTCGGGACTCTTGAGAAGCACCGCGTGCCCTGGTTGGTTGCCTACCGCTTGCCTGATGGAACGACGTAGCTCCTCGGAATCGAACGGAGATGCACCCTTGATGAAGAAGTCGATCTTGAAGGATGTCTCGTCATGAATGGCGTTGAACGTGCTCCGTTGGGAGAGCGCTTCTGCAAACGCTGAACGACTGACGTAGAACTCTGGCTCGAGTGCGCTGGCCAGCGCCTCCAGCTGATCGCGGGTGGGGTCGATGACGAAGTCGATGTCCGCCGATGCGCGGTACATGCCGTGAGCCGAGCTCGCAACCGATCCGCCCACGTGGTAGGGAATGCCCAGGCGCTCGAGGAGTTGGGCGATGTAGACCAGGAATTCGGTTGGTTGGGTCACGGTTCCAGACGGGCGAGGCGAGCCCGACGGTGTTCCAGCACCTTTGCAGCGAGCTCCCGGCCGAGGACGATCTCAAAGAACCGCGCGTCGATTTCAGCTTCTGAAAGTCCCGGGTGACGGCGCCTCACGCCCTCCCGTGTCATCGATCGAACCAGCGATGTGAGGTCATCCATCAACGCCAATCGCTGGGCGGGTGTGATGCGGCGCAGCGAGGCGAACTGCGCTCGGAGCGCATCGCGGGAAGTGTCCCCGTTAGAGAGTCCGTTTGGCTCTGGATTGGTCACGGTTCGTCTCTCCCAACGAGTGTGGCGATCGCTCCAATTGCCCGGGCAGCTTACCTGCTCCCGAGAACCTTCAGAAACCGGTAGACGATCGATTCGCGTGCGCTAGAATCGCCGCGTGGATGTACCGCGTAAGGAAAGGAAGTGGGTATGGCTAAGCTCGTGTTTGGAATGAACCAGTCCCTGGACGGCTACGTCGACCATATGGCGTTTGCGCCAAGCCCCACGCTCTTCCGCCACTTCATCGAGGAGGCTCAGCGGCAGGCGGGCAGTGTGTACGGTCGCCAGATGTATGAGGTCATGCGTTACTGGGACGACGATCATCCTGAATGGGATGCAGAGGAACGCGCCTTCGCGGCGGCGTGGCGGAACCAGCCGAAATGGGTCGTCTCGCGCTCGTTGAAGTCGGTCGGCCCCAACGCCAGGCTTGTTGGGGATGATCTCGAGGGCGCGATCCGCGAGCTGAAGGCCGAGCGCGACGGGGAGATCGAAGTTGCTGGCCCGGCCTTGGCCCAAAGCCTCACCGAACTTGGCCTGATCGATGAGTATCGAATCTACCTGCACCCCGTCGTGCTGGGTCACGGCAAGCCCTATTTCGCCGGATCCCGGCCACCGCTCCGCCTCATGGCCAATGATCGGATTGGCGAGGATGTGATCAGGTTGACCTACGTTCCTGCGTGATCTCGCGGCTCGCAGGCCCCGTCGGACCTCTTGGCAAATTGCACGACCTGAGTCCCCAAGCTCTTGCTGAACCTGCCGATAAGTTATAACATCTGTAGGCAACGGGAGGGTCCTATGGTCAAAACCACAGTTAGAAAGATCGGCAACTCCTACGGGGTCATCCTTCCTGCCCGAGCACTTCAGGCGCTTCATGTGAACGAGGGCGACGAGTTGTTTCTGACGGAATCGCCCGAGGGACTCAGGATCACCGCCTACGATCCAGACTTCGCGGAGACGATGAAGGTTGCCGAAGGAGTGATGCGCAGGTACAAGAACGCGCTTCGTGAACTCGCGAAGTGACGAGCGAGCCAAAGTGGATTTCAAAGAAGTCCACGCTCGCCATCCACGAGGCGCTTCTCGCTGAACACGGGGGTGCTCCAGGCTTCGTTGCTGAGCACCTCCTCGACTCCGCGCTCGACAGTCCAAGGAACCACTTCGCACACAGCGGCGTCTCGGATGTATTCGAGCTGGCGGCCGCCTACGCACGGGCGCTGACGCAGGACCATTCGTTCGTGGATGGCAACAAGCGTGTCGCCCTCACCGTCGCGCTGACGTTCCTGGAGAAGAATGGGGTCATCGTCACTGCCTCTGAGGTAGAGGCAGTGGAGCTGGTGCTTGGACTGTCCAAGCGAGAAGTGGATGCACCAGCCTTCGCGGAGTGGCTCCGCAGAAACTCAGAGAAGGTCCGGCCAAGGAAGAGCACCGCGAAGAAGAAGGTCACCCACGTCGTGAAGAAGAAGAGGAAGTAGTGGTGCCGGCGGTCTCGAAGCGCGGGACCTCGCGGGCCTTGCCCTTAGTCACCTTTGTGCCGGGTCTCATGTGCCTTCTTCCGTTCAAGCCACGCTTTTGGCGCAGGCGAGCAATGGCCGCACCGTACTGCTGGCCATAGGAGTGCTTGACGCGCTGCGCCCTTGCCCGACGTTCCGGGTCAATGGAAGCGAGCAGCGCATCGAGGTCGAGATGGATGTCCTGGGTCGGCCAAAGGATGTAGCTGCCGTCGTCCGCGATCTCGAACTTGCCTCGTTGGCTGGACGGCATGTCGCGAAAGACTCCCAAGCCCTCCACGGGAATCTGGTAGCTCTCGGGCTCGCAGGAAACGACATGGAGCGCGTCGCCGATGAGCTTGGCGTCAGCGATCAGTTCGCGTCGGGCGCCAAGTGCCCAGGCACGCAGCACTCTATGAGGGACGACGAAGTCGGAGTGGGCCGGGCCGCTCAAAGCCCATGACGTCAGGCCGTTGGCTCTGCAGGGTTGCAGCGAGTACAACAGGCGGGCCGCCGAGGAACGCTAGCAGCCGAAGTGGTTGGCGCCCTACCTCTTGCTGCGAGAGCCGCCTGCGGTAGCCTCGGGACGATCGACCACGACGCGAAGGCGCCCGGAGTGCGCGCGAAGGCGTCTTGGCATCCTGATCTCCACGTCTTGTCCGAGCGCATTCAAGAATCGAAAGAGTCGGTCTGTGGAGAACCCCGATAGCTTTCCACGAACGAGGTCGGACACGTCCGCCTGGCTCACGCCCAGGACCTTCGCCGTCTCAACTTGAGTGAGGGAACGTCGCCGCATGATGGATGCAATACGCGAGACGATCTCAGACTTCGCGAGGAGCTCTTCACTGTCTGGGAGGCCGAGGTCCTTGAAGACGTTTCCGCTGCTGCGTGTCACGTTGATCCTGGATTTCATGCGACGCCTACGTTCACGACTTGCTCCAACTCGCATAGGCCAGCTCGGCTCGCTTGAGCCGCTCCCTGATGAGGTCCAGCTCCCTCTGGGGTGTCTTGATGCCCCGCTTCGACTTCTGAAACGCGTGGAGAGCGTAGACGGCGCCCACGAATCGTACCGTGTATACGGCGCGATATGTGTCGCCAGAGAAATCGTCCACGATTTCAAGGACGCCACCACCAAAACCGAGTAGCAGCTTCGCCTTCGGGTGCTTCCCTCCCAGTTGGGCAAGATCGAGAGCGTGGCCCATGATGTCCTTTACCTCTTCCGGGAATTCGCGAAGATCCTTCCTAGACGAGCCGACCCAGAAGAGGGGCTTTCTTTGCGTGACGCCATCCATAGCATGGCGTATTTACCATATCGGCACAAGCCGATTCAAACTGGACGGTCTGCGGTGCTGATGGCGATTGGGAGCCATGGGTTGGTACCTGGCTCGACGGTCCAGGGCATCCGGTGAAGGCATGGCTTCCCACGCGTTGGCGGATGGTGGTTGGTGGCCCCGACTGGAGTCGAACCAGTGGCACGCGGTTTAGGAAACCGCTGCTCTATCCGTCTGAGCTACGGGGCCACGGGCGGGCGACTGTGTGCGATTGCTGCGAATCACGCAAGGCGCTTCTGGCAGTGTGGTCGACGTCGCCGGCCCACGGCCGCGGGCGTGTGCTTCTACCAGCTGGCGTCCGGTGCGCAACGGATCCAGAGAAAGATCGCCGTCGCGCGGTGACGGCGAGGGGCGAGTCCTACGGGTTCTAGGTCGCGGGGCTACCAGTCAGCTCGAAGCTGCCATAGAGTTCGAGCATCTCCACTTCCGAGGGCGGCTCGAGCAGAATCTGCGCCGCCTCGTCCGCCGCCGGATACGCCGTGCGCCGAATTCGCTCCGCCGCGTCATCGAGGTCGTAGCTCGTGCACCGCAGCTCGACGCCATCGCCAAGCATCACCCAGAACGCGCCCGTCCTCCCGATCGGGGCCCCCGACGCTGCCCGCGTTCACCACGCGAGTGGCTCCGACGCGGCGTTCGAACTGCATGTGGGTGTGTCCGCAGACCACGAGTTCGACCCCCAGGCTCTCGAACAGGGGGGCCAGCCGCTCCTCGGACGTCAGGCGCGTGAAGACTTCGGTCTCGCTCCGAGGCGTGGCGTGGCAGAACAGAGTCTCTCCCAACCCATCGATAGCGAGGCGCAACGTGCACGGCCAGCCGGCGAACAGCCCCTGGTAGTCCGGCAGCTGCTCCGCCGCCCAGCGCATGCGCGCCAGGTGTGGCTCGGGCAGCGGCTTGCCGGAGACCGTTCCCCAATAGGTCGCCAGTTCCGCCTTCGACACCGCCATCTGCGCCAGCACCGCCCGCTCGCAGTTGCCGTGAATGAAGTCTACCGGCAGCGGCAGATTCATGAGCCGCTCGATCGTCTCCCGCGGCACCGGCCCGGGCACCACATCACCGCCGACGACGATGCGGTCAGCGCCGGCGCGGCGGACATCGTCCAGCGCGGCGTCCAGTGCGGGGAGGTTTCCGTGGATGTCGTAGAGCGCGGCGACGCGCATCGGGAACGTCTCCGAGGACGAGGCTATCAGATCAGGAGCGCTACGAGCACCGTAAGGCGGTTGCGACGTCAGCGTGTCACTGGTAGTGCTTCCCCTGCTTCCACGCGGCGGCGAGGTCGGGGCGGAAGTGGCGCGCGATCACGATCGGCATGTCGCGCTCGTAGGGCATCGCGAGCGGGTGCCCCGCGATGCCGACGACCCGCACGGTGTCGCATTCCTCCGCCACCTCGGCGCTGTCGCGCCCCACGAAGATCGCTACGGATTGGTCCCACGCGGGCGGTCCCCACAAATACCAAGTGTTGTGCTGACTGGCGATGCGCGGCAGCCGGCCGTTGCCGAACATCTCGAGTGCCCCGGCCTCGCCATAGTTGTCCACGATGACGATCGCGCGACGCCGCTCCTCCGGCGTGAGCGTCGCGGCCGCGCGCGCCACCGAGTCGGCGAACTCCGGCCAGCCGAACATGTCGGCGTAGGACTGCGGCAGCACGCCCATGCGGTGGTGCTCCACCGCGGCGGGCTTGCGGCCGATCGCGGTTTGGTAGCGCACGAAGGCGTCCGGCGGCAGCACGGGAAGCGCAAGCGGGAGCAGTGCGAGCATCCCCGCGAGCGGCAACGCGACGGCGGCGACCTTCCACGCCTTGCGGCCGGGGGCCGACGTCGCGCGCTCGATCGCCACGGCGCCGAGTGCGAGAAGCCCGGGGTAGGCCGGCGCCAGGTAATCGGCGCGTGCCGTGCGCACGATGACCAGGAGTGCGAACACCGCCACGTACTGGACGGCGAGCACGAGCCCCAGGTCGCCGGCGCGGCCGCGCAGCCCGCGCACGAGCCCCGCGAGCCAGATCGGCGCCGCCAGCGGGTTCATGACCAGCACCTGCCCGATGAGGAATCCGGGGAACGAGCTCGCGACCATCTTCTGCGCGGTCGCGTTGCGCATGAACTCGAGCGTCGGCCAGCCGTGCGCCACCTGCCACGCAACATGCGGTGCGAAGATCGCGGCTGCGAGCGCCGCGGCGAGCCACGGACCCGGCGTCGCGAGCACCCGCCGCCTGCGACTCACGAGCACGCCGAGCACCAGGCCACCGGCGCACCAGAGCATGCTCAGCTTGTTCAGGAGCCCCGCTCCCACCGCCACGCCGAGCCACGCCCAATCGGCGAGCCGTTCCCGCTCCAATGCGCGCAACAACGCCATCGCCGCGAGCAGCCAGAGCACGAGGTCGAGTGCGTTCATCGAGTATTGATGGGTGCCGCCAAGGTAGACGAGTGAGGCGAGTGCGCCGACGCCGGCGAGCGCCTGCGCGAACGCGCCGCCGCCGAGCCGACGCGCGAGCCGCATCGTCAGCCAGACGACGATGAGGTGCGCGGCGAGCGGCACCAACCGCATGCCGACGAGCGAGTCCCCGACGATCGTCCGCCACGCGGCGAGCACCGCGATCGACAGCGGGGGATGGTCCACGTAGCCCCAGGCCAGGCGTTTCGCACAGGACACGTAGTAGAGCTCGTCTCGGAACCAGCCGTACTGCGCCATCGCCGGCAGGTGAACGAGCGCCGTCGCCACCAGCATTGCGATGGTGGCAGCCCGAGCCCGCGTCACTCGAACACCGTGTCCACTCCCACTCGCATTCCCACGCCGTTCACATTGATCGCTTCACGCCATGCGCGCCCACTTGGGTCGGACACGCCGCGTTCCAGCGAACCTCCGTTGTAGAACAGCTCGCCATTCAGGCGCACCTCGCTGTTCAGTCGCAAGCCGACGCCGGTGTAGGCCTCCCAGGCCAGGCTGCCGTAGTCCGCCTCGGACTTCAGTTCGGTCCGATAGTCCTTCGCGTCGACGAGCAACCACTCATAGCCTGCGCCGATGCCGACAAAGGGCACCAGCCGAGATTTCTCCGTGAAATTGACCTGCATGAATCCCATCAGGGGGACCAGATGCGCGTCGACCCGGGCGAGCTCGACAAGAGAGTTGCTGCCCTGAAGGCCCTCGGCGGGCGCCGTGAGTTTCATGCTCTTCAACGTCCACCCGGTCAGCAAGCCTCCCTGGACATGCGAGCCGTAATGCTTGCCGTAGCGCATTCCAACCGAGGGGCTCGCCCCGCTGGCCTCGATCGGCGTGAACAGTCCAGCATGCAGTTGGACCGACCAGATCGCGGGCGCCTGCTGCGCAATTGCCGCGGGGACACCCAGGACGTGAGACAACCACAATGCGAGCAGCGGCACGAGGTGAACGCACTGCGCTGGGGCGTGAAGGCCTCTCATGGCACGGACTCTGATGATGAACAACACGTCTAGAAGAGGATGTCCAAGCCCACCCTCGCTCCCACACCGTTTACTTGGACCGCTTCACTCCAGCTTCGACCGCTAGAGTCTGTGACCTCGCGCTCGAGCGATCCGCCGTTGTAGAAGAGCTCGACGTCGACACGCGTGCCCGGGTCCATTCGCATGCCGATCCCTCCCCAACTCTCCCACGCCCAATTCGCGAACGTCGCCGAGGCCGTCTCGGCGGTGCGATAGTCGTTGGCGCGGAGGAAGAACCACTCGTAGCCGGTGGCGATGCCGGCATAGGGCGCCAGGAAGCGCTTCTCAGTGAGGTTCACCTGAAGGAACGCCATCGCGGGCACCAGATGTCCGGTGACACGCGCAAGAATCAGGTGAGGCTGCAGGCCCGGAAGACCGTCGACAGGTTGCTCCAGACTCTTCCTCTCTAACGTCCAGCCGACCAGCAGGCCTCCCTGCAGGTGCGAGCCCAGACGCCTGGCGAGGCGCATTCCGAGCGTCGGGCTCGTCGCATTGACGTCGATCGGCGAGAACAGCCCGCCGTGCAGATGGATCCCGTTGGCTTTGGTTTTCGGCTTTGGGGATGTCTGCGTTGCCGATGGCTGCGTCCGGTTTGTCGGCGTCCGGTCGGCGGCCGCTACGGAGTCGCCTCCGGCTTGAAGCGGGTCCGCTGCGAGCCATTCGGAGGGCGCCGCGCCCGCGCAGGTGGTGGCAAGCAGACCACCCGCGATCGAGATCCACGAAACCAGTAACAACAGGAACCGAACGCCATGGGACGGGGTGGGCGTGGTCCGCAAAGTGCAGGTTCTCCGAGAGCCGGCTACGGCTAGTGGCGCTGTGGATGCGAGCGGATCGTAAGGTGAGGCGTGACCAGACGCAAATGGCATCCAGCATGCGAGGAGGGTTAACAACCGATCTCCAGGCGCAGCGGCTCAACGCGTCCGGTGTCCCCCAATGGGGTTCGGTCGGGATACGTGGACGTGCCGGCAAGGCCCAGATTGGACTCGTGAGCATCGGCGAGGGCTTCGCGATCTCGCGTGCTTTCAACGCACCTTCGCGCGGCCCCAGCGATGGTTGATCTCCTTGATCACGTCCACGCCATCAAGGTCGAACACGGCCGGAGCATCGCCGAAACTCCGAGCTTTGCCTCGTGCGTACGGTGAGGTGACACCGTTTCGCATGTCCGGCTTGTAGCTCACCACGTATTCGGGAGGAAACGTGGCCGTGATCCTGCGCCCCATGAGGCGGGCTTTGAGGTCGCTGGTGGCGGAATCAAGGTTCTCGCGTGGAATTCTGAGGCCAACGAGTGCCAGGCTATAACCTCCCTCCACCACGATGTATGGAAGGCTCACGAAGATCACCGACCTCGGCTTGCTCACGGCTCGAGCCCGTGCTTCCGTAAGATCGCAGCGAAGCGCGGGTCGGAGCGCAGCGGGTCCAGCATCGCGTCCCGGAGAGTGGCCAGGATTCTGAAGTCGAGGTCCTCCAGCGCTCTCTCCGCCCAATAGAAGGCCCGGTCGGCGTCGCCGAGCTGAGCGTATCCGACAATCATGGTGTTCGGGCTCAGGTATCTTTCCCTCACCCGCTCCTCCTGGTCGGCAACCAATAGGTTCCAGAACAGCTTCGTGTCCCCCGTGAGCACAGCCGAGCGGATCCGTTGGTCGCGGTGCAGCCTTCCCCCTTCCAACGAATCCGCGATCATGAATTCCGCGAGGGCAGCCGGATACATCCGATTGGCATAGTAGGCGCGAGCGAGCCATGCATGGCCAGCGAGGCTGGACCCGGGGCTGGACTTGATGACGCGCTGGAGGACGAGAATGGCCTCGTCGTGCCGGCGCTGCCATTGGAGGACCTGCCCCTGGTTGAACAGCACGATGTTGGAGTAGGGATCGAGCTCGCGGGCGCGTGCCACTGCCGCCGAAGCCTCGTCGAGTCTGCCGCGGACCGCGAGCGACAGCCCGTACCATTGGTGCGCAGTTGCATAGCTGGGATTGAGGGCGAGCGCGGTGTGAAACTCCGAATCGGCCCCCGCCCAGTCGTAGTCCATCCGGTACTTGAGCAATCCCAGCGTCGCATGGGCCTCGGCAAGATGGGGGTCGAGCCTCAGGGCATGGCGCACCGCCTCGAGCGCCTTCACGAATCGCGGTCGAGTCGGCTCGATCAGATTGCCGGGCATCACCGCGTAGACATCCGCCAGCCCGGCCCAAGCTGCTGCGTAGCTCGAGTCGGCTGCAATCGCGCGCTCGAAGAGGGCGACCGCGAGGGGGAATGCCTCCGGCGTTCGCTTGCTCCACTCGTATCGCCCCTTGAGATAGTCCTCGTAGGCTGCGGCGTTCACCGAGGGCGCGCCGGTGACCCGCGCCTCCCCCCGGGGCGTCAGGGTCGAGCGGATCTCCGCGGCGATCGCCTGCGCGACCTCGCCCTGTAGGACGAGAACGTTCGCCAGACTTCGCTGGTAGCTTCTTGCCCAAAGGTGCCGGTCCGTCGCCGCTTCGATGAGCTGCGCGCTGATGCGCACTTCGTCACCCGCCCGCATCGCCGAGCCTTCAACCACCGCGTCCACCTTCAGCTCACGCGCGATCTGCGGGATGGTTTTCTTCGTACCTTTGTACTGCATCGTCGAGCTGCGCGAGATGACGTTCACTCCCTCGATGTTCGCAAGGCTCGTGATCAGCTCCTCGGTCATGCCGTCCGCGAAGAAGTCCTGCTCCGGATCGCGCGAGAGGTTCTCGAGCGGCAGAACGGCCAGCGACCGGATCGCTCGCGGAGCCGGCGCGCGGCGGGTGCGTAGCACCATGCCGGTAGCGACCACGACCACGATGAGAATCGCGACTGCGGCTGTCGCGAGCAGGAGTCGAGATCGGCGGGGACCGGCCGGGCGAGGCACCGGAGATGCATCGCGCTCGAGGCTGCGTCGGATCGAGCGCAGCTCGTTGGCCACGTCGAGCGCCGTCTGGAACCGCTCGCGCGGGTTCTTTTCGAGACAGCGACCGATGATGCGCTCGAGGTCGCCCGGGAGGTCCGCGCGTAGACTCGTCAGCGACGGCGGGCGGTCGCGCAGGATCGCCGAGCTGACGTCGGCATGGCTCTGCCCGGTGAACGGTCGCTGGCCGCCGGCCAGCTCGTAGATCAGAACCCCGAGCGAGAACAGGTCGGTGCGGGCGTCGACAGCTTCGCCACGTATCTGCTCCGGCGCCATGTACGGCACCGTACCCACGACCTGCCCGCCGTCGGAGATCGGCGATGCGATCGTCGCGGCGTGAGTAGCGTCGAGATCCGGCTCCGCCTCGGTGAGCTTGGCGAGACCGAAGTCCAGCACCTTGACCCTTCCCTCCCGCGTCACCATCACGTTCGCGGGCTTGAGATCCCGGTGCACGACGCCCTTCTCGTGCGCGGCAACCAGCGCGTCGGCGAGCGGGATCGCGAGGTCGAGCACTTGGGCGATCGGCAATCCGCCGGGAATGACGAGCTCGGCGAGGCTCCGCCCTTCCACCAGCTCCATGGTGAGGAATCGGATCCCGCCGGCCTCCTCGATGGAGTGGAGCACGACGATGTTCGGGTGGTTGAGGCCGGCCACGGTCGTCGCTTCGCGCTCCAAACGGGCGAGGCGGTCGTGCGACGAGGTCACGTCGGCGGGCAGCACCTTGATCGCGATGTCGCGCTTGAGGCGCGGGTCGCGAGCGCGGTAAACCTCGCCCATCCCTCCCGCGCCGAGCGGGGCGACGATCTCGTAGGGGCCGAGGCGGGACCCGAGAGTCAGCGGCATCGAGTGAATCTACCCCATAGATGAACGACGCGTCTGCGCGTCGGAGCGGCTACGACCACTACTCGTAGGCGGCGAACACTGCCCACGCTTGCCGAACACTAGCCACGACTCATCGGCGCAGGGGCCCCTGACGCCGCCGCCGGTTGATGCGCCGCCCACCAGCGCGCCGCGTCGGCTTCCGTCCACGCGCGGGCGAGCGGCACATCGGCCAGGCGCGCGGCGAGCTGCTCGGGAGTTTGCGGGCGCGCGGCCGGGTCCTTCGCGAGGCAGTCGAGCACGATGCGGTCGAGCGAGGCGGGAATTGACATGTCGCTTGCCGCGCTCGGCGGCCGAGGTTCCTGCCTCACGTGCGCGACAATCGCTGCGGTCGACGTTTCGGCCTCGAAGACGACGCGTCCGGTCAGAAGCCAGAACGCGACACAACCGAGTGCGTAGATGTCGGCGCGCCCATCGATACTGCGTTCCCCCAGCGCCATCTCGGGCGCCATATAGTGCGGCGTGCCGGCCACGACGTTGGCGTGCGTCAGCGCCACGCGCGCGGCGCCCGCATCAGCGTAATCCTCGCGCGCAAACTGCTTCACCAAGCCGAAGTCGAGCACCTTCACGACATCATGTTCGATGCCTCGCCGGCACAGATAGATGTTCGCTGGCTTGATATCGCGGTGCACCACGCCGCGTTGGTGCGCCTCGGCGAGCGACGCGCACGCTTGGCGGAGAAGGTGCACGACCCGATCGGGCGGCAGTGGCCCGAAGTTGCGCACGAGCGCGTCCAGGTCGACGCCATCGAGAAGTTCCATCACGTAGTACAACATGCCGTCCTCGGTGGTGCCGAAATCGTATAGCTCCACCGTGTGCGGCGACTGGAGGCTCGCGATGACCTGCGCCTCGCGCTCGAAGCGCGCCTCCGCGACCTCGGCGAGAGTGGCATCGGCCGCGAGCGCGTCGCGCCGGATGAGCTTGATGGCGGCGGGGCGCGCGAGCGTGCGATGCGACGCGCGCCACACTTCGCCCATTCCGCCGCGTCCGAGGAGCGCGTCGAGCCGGTAGCTCCCCAGCTCGTGCGCGCGCCGCACCTCGACGCCGAGGCGGTGCACGATGCGCGCGGCGATGTACGCGAGCACGACGCCCATCGCATACGGGAGGACGAAGATAGGAAGAAACGGATCGAGGCCGAGCTGCGGCGCGGCGCCCGCGCGCACCTGGAGAAGATAAACGAGCGGCACGGCGGAGGACGAGGCGACGAGCGCGACGAGCGCCTCGCGCGGCCGCGCCGGCACGAGCACCGTGAAGAAGAGGGTCCACAGCGCCACGTAGCTGAGGCCGACTCGATCGGCGTTGAAGTCGGACGCGGCCATTCCCGTAAACGCCCCGAGGGAAGAGGCGCACGTCATGGCGAAGCTGATCACGACTTCATAGACGAGCCCCAGGCGCACGAGCGTAGAAGGAGAAAACCGCCGGCTGCGCACGGCCGCAAACATGGTGGCCGAACTCGCGAGAATTGCAGCCGGCGGCAACCACTGATACAGCGCTCGGAATTCGTTGGCGAGATCACCCCGAGCAAAGTTGACGACGAGCCACAGCAAGAACGTGGAAACAAACGTGGCGATGCAGACGATTTCGAGGCGGCGCGCGGCTCTCGATACCAGGTGGCTCGCAACGCGCTCGTTACTCGGCGCGGGCCCCGCGAGTGGCTCGTCGCGGCCGATGTCCGGGAGCAGGAGCTCTGTCGTCACCGTCGTGTCGCGATGGTTGGGGGGCACGGCTCGGAGTGTAACGCGGGACCGTGGTGAGACTGGGTGTCGTCTTACGGGCAGGCTATGCTGTCGCGCGACGGCGCCGCGGGTCGGTCGGGCCTCAAGCGGGGGGAAATCCAATCTGGAGCGGGGCGCCGGGACGGGCGTAGAGTCGGGTCCACGCACATGCTAGTTCCTATCCTTATGCGGTAAACCAAGATGCCCAAGCCCGACTCACCCGCACCGGATCTCCTGCTGACGACGGACCTCCTGCGCCAGGCCAAGGAGGGCAACGCCGCGGCACTTGAGGTGCTGATGACCCGCTACCTTCCGCGGCTCTATCGCTGGGCCAGCGGCCGCCTCCCGATGTACGCGCGTTCCCTCATGGATACCAGCGATCTGGTCCACGAGACGCTCCTCAAGGCGATCGAATCCCTGGACCGGATCGAGGTGCGCGGGCCGGGCGGTTTCCAGGCCTACATACGGCAGGCGATCCACAACCGCATTCTCGACCAGCTGCGCTGGGCGAATCGGCGGGCCGGTTCGGAACCGGCCTCGGAGACACTGGTGGATCGCGAGCCTTCCCCGCTCGAAAGGGCAATCGGTGCGGATCTGCTCGAACGTTATGAGAAGGCTCGGGCGCAGCTTCAGGCGGAGGAGCAACTGTTCCTGCACCTGAGGATCGAACTGGACTTCAGCTACGACGAAATCGCGGCCATCATGGACCGACCGAGCCCCGATGCCGCCCGCATGGGCGTGCAGCGTTCGCTGCGGAAGCTCGCGGAGATCATGGGTCATGAGCGCTGACGATCCCATCGACAAAGTGACGGGCTCGATTTCGGACGGAGACCCGGTGGACTGGACTCTCGCCGAGTCGGGCGACGAGGCCGACCGCGCACGCGTTGAAGCCCTGCGGGACGTCGAACGCATCGCCGAGGTTCACCGGGTCCTGCATCGATCGCCGGCCCAGGCGGTATCCGGCCGGGAGGATCGCGCCGCGTCGCGTGGCCCGGCGGGCACCGCGACGTGGGGGGATCTGACGCTCCTCGAGCTCGCCCGCGCGGGTGCCAGCGGCGAGGTGTGGCGGGCCTGGGATGGGTGGCTCCAGCGCGAGGTGGCGCTGAAGTTCCTGCAGGTGGCGCGCAGTTCCGCCCCCGGGGGCGTCAGCGACTCGGCACTGCTCGAAGAGGCGCGGGCGCTGGCGCGCGTGCGCCACCCCGGCGTGGTGGCGGTGCACGGCATCGCCGAGCACGATGGCCGGGTCGGAATGTGGATGGAGTTCCTGGAAGGCTCCACGCTCGCGGCGGAGATCGAACGACGCGGCGCGCTGCCTCCGCGCGAGGTGGCACGGCTCGGACTCGAGCTGTGTCGCGCGCTCGAGGCGGTGGAGTCGGCCGGCGTGGTGCATCGCGACATCAAGCCGGCGAACATCATGCTCGAGGCGACCGGCCGGGTCGTGCTGACCGACTTCGGGCTGGGGCGTCGGTGGGAGTTCGCGGACCCCGCGTGGCGCGCATCGGGTACCCCGATCTTCATGTCGCCGGGAGGGCTTGCCGGTGAGCCGGCGACGCCGCGTACGGACATCTACGCCCTGGGTGTGACTCTGCGCTGGGCACTGACCGGACGGCCTCCGTTCGCCTCGCGAACCTTCGAAGAGCTCCGGGTCGAAGCGAAGCGCGGACCTGCCAACTCGCTGGCCACCGAGCGCCCGGACGCGCCGCCGGCGCTGATCGCAGCGATCGATCGCGCGATGGCGCCGAACTCCGAGGCGCGTTTCGCTGGTGCCGCCCCGATGGCTTCGGCCCTCGAGTCGGTGCTGGAGGAGATGGAGCCCAGGAAGCCGCGGAATCCCTGGAAAGCGATCGCGGTCGCAGCGGTCGTGACCTTTGTGGTCGGCATCGCGGCGCTGCTCGTTCCCCGCTTTCTCGCGCGCAGCGTCCACCCTCCGGTCATGAAGTTCTCGGTGTCGGCGCCGACCAACACGACGATCGTGCCCAACGCGTTGAACTCCGCAATTTCCCCCGACGGTCGTCTGCTCGCAATGGTGGCGACCGATTCCAGCGGCACCGATCGACTGTGGCTGAGGCCGCTCAGCACACTCGTGGCCCGCCCGATCGATGGAACGGAAGGCGCCACCGGACCGTTCTGGGCGCCCGACAGCCGCAACCTGGGGTTCTTTGCCGGCGGCAAACTCAAGAAGGTCTCGGTCGCCGGCGGTGCCTCCGAGGTGCTGTGCGCCGCGCTCGATCCGCGGGGAGGAAGCTGGGGAAAGGGCGGCGTGATCGTGTTCGCGCCCGCCGCCACCGGACCTCTCTGTCGCGTCTCGGCCGAGGGAGGTCCGGTTGCCGAGATTCTGAAACCGGACTCCACGCGGCAGGAGACCGCGCTTCGCTGGCCGGAGTTCCTGCCCGACGGAACACACTTTCTGTTCGTCAGCCTGCCGGCTCGGGACGGTCTGTTCGACGTCTACTGTTCCGCCATCGACTCGCCAGATCGCAAGCGTGTCCTGCGCTCCGCTGCCGCACCGGTCGGTGCGGCGCACGATGTTCTGGTCACGGCGAGCCATGGCCGCCTGATGGCCCAGCGTTTCGACCCGCACCGCCTGGAGCCGGTCGGTGTTCCGGTCTCGCTCGGGCCCGTGACGTCGTCCGACGAGAGCGTCGGCCAGCGGCTGGCATCCGCCTCGATGACCGGCGTGCTAATCCAGCCCGCCGCTGCGCTCGCGAGCACGCGGCTCATGTGGCGGGATCGCTCCGGCCGCTACGGTGGAGAGCTCACGATCCCCGAGGGTCGATACGAAAAGATGTTCTTTTCGCCCGATGGGCGGCGGCTGCTGGCGGTGCGAAGAATTTCACCGGTTGCGGTGGACCTGTGGGTGCTGGATCTGGCAAGTGATCTGCCCACCCGGCTCACCGCCCGTTCGCAGTCACGCATCGGTGGGTATCCCGCATGGTCACCGGATGGGAACCGCGTCGCCTTCAGCTCGGATCGCGACGGCCCCACCAATATCTATGAAAAGCTCGTGAGCCAGTCCGCGGAAGAGAAGCTCGTCTATCAATCGAGCGGCCAGTTCAAGGAAGTCAATGCGTGGTCCCCGGACGGACGATTCCTGGTGTTCGAGCAGGCCGATCCGGTCACCAGCTGGGACCTGTGGCTGCTGCCGATGGAGGGCGAACGGAATCCGATTCCCTACCTTCGATCCAATTTCGGAGAGGTGGCCGGCAGCATCTCGCCCGATGGACGATGGATGGCCTACGCCTCCGATGAATCGGGAAAGCCCCAGATCTACATTCAGCCATTCCCGAAACCGGGCGACAAACACCTGGTGTCGGCGGGGGGAGCAACCCGTGGGTTGTGGTCGAAGGACGGCAGGGAACTCGTCCTGGTCGGACTCGATGGCACGATCTGGTCGGTGCCGGTGACGACGTCGCCGACCTTCAAGGCCGGGACTCCGCGGCGGCTCTTCAAGCTGCGTAGCGACGCGCTGTGGCTCGCCGCGACCCCCGCCCTGGATCGCTTCCTCGAATCCATCCCGACTGGGGCGCCCCCCTCGACGATCGGCGTGGCTCTGAACTGGCGGTCCGAGATCGGGAAGTAAGGCCCGCGGAGCCCGACGGAACGTTCGGTCGGGTCGGCTCGGACGTAGAAGTGTGTACGACCTTCTGACGATCCACCTGCAGAGCCAGACAATCCCGGGAGGCCCCATGCGTCGCATCCACGCCGATCACTGCCCGCGCCGTCCAACAATCCCCTTCGGGCCTCTCGCTGCATCCGCGGTCACGCTGGCGCTGTTGGCATCCATGAGCTCACCACCGGCCTCCGCACAAGCGTTCAACGTCGGCGTTCGATTCGACTTTGCGGCCGGCGCCTATTCCAAGTCGGTTGTGATCGCGGACGTGAGCGGCGATTCAAAGCTCGACCTGGTGGTGGCGAACTACAGTTCGAACACGGTATCCGTGTTACTGGGCGACGGTAGGGGCGGTTTCGGGGCAAAGACCGATGTCGCGACCGGGCCCGCGCCCTACTCGGTCGCGGTCGCGGATGTGAATATTGACGGAAGGCCTGACCTGGCGGTGTCGAACAGCGGCAGCAACACGGTGTCGGTGTTTCTGGGTAACGGCGCGGGTGGGTTCGGGGCCAGGACCGACCTTGTGGCCGGAACCTCTCCGGATGCGGTCGCGATCGGCGACCTGAACGGCGATGGCAGACCCGACCTGGCGGTGGCGAACAACGGCGCCAACACGGTTTCGGTGTTGCTGGGAAACGGCGCGGGCGGGTTCGGGGCCAAGACAGATTTCGCAACCGGGGCCGCTCCGATCGCGATTGCGATCGGGGACGTGAGCGGCGATGGCCGGCCGGACCTGGCGGTGGCGAACTTCAACTCCAGCACTGTGTCCGTACTGCTGGGCAACGGCACGGGCGGATTCGGCGCCAAGACCGACTTCACGACCGGGTCCGGGGCCGCGTCGGTCGCAATCGGCGACGTGAGCGGCGATGGCAAGCCGGATCTGGTGGCAGCGAACGGGGCTGCCGCCACGGTGTCGGTGTTGCTCGGAGACGGCGTTGGCGGCTTCTGGCCCAAGACCGACTTCGCCACCGGAGCTCAGGCCCAATCAGCCACGATCGCGGACGTGAACGGCGACGGCAAGGCCGACCTGCTGGCTGCGAACTATGGCTCGAGCACGGTGTCCGTGTTGCTGGGCGACGGTGCGGGCGGATTCGGGGCAAAGACCGACTTCGCCACCGGTGCCAATCCGCTGTCGCTCGCGATCGGCGACGTGAACGGCGACGGCAAGCCCGACCTGGCGGTGGCGAACAGCGGCGCGGGCACGGTGTCGGTACTGCTGGGGAACGGCGCGGGGGGCTACCGGGTCAAGGCCGACTTCGCTACCGGCACCCGGCCCTACCCGGCCGTGATCGGGGACGTGAACGGCGACGGCAAGCTCGACCTGGCACTGACAAACCTTAGCTCCAACACCGTATCGCTGCTGCTCGGGAACGGCGCGGGCGGGTTCGGCGCCAGGACCGACTTCACGACCGGGACCGGTCCCCTCGGAGTCGCGATCGGGGACGTGAGCGGCGATGGCAAGCTCGACCTGGCGGTGGCGAACAGTGGTTCCAACACGGTGTCGGTGCTGCTGGGCAACGGCGCCGGCGGCTTCGGGGCCAAGACCGACTTCACGACCGGGACCAGTCCCCACTGCGATCGCGATCGCGGACGTGAACGGCGACGGCATGCCCGACCTGGCGGTGGCGAACTACTCCTCCAACACGGTGTCGGTGCTGCTCGGCAACGGTGCCGGTGGGTTCGGGGCGAAGACCGACTTCGCGACCGGGATCATTCCCCTTCCGGTCGCGATCGGGGACGTGAACGGCGACGGCAAGCCCGATCTGGCGGTGGCGAACAACGCTGCTGCCACGGTGTCGGTGCTGCTGGGCAACGGTGCCGGCGGGTTCGGAGCCAAGACCGACTTCGTGACCGGGTCGATTCCCTGCTCGGTCGCGATCGGGGACGTGAACGGCGACGGCAAGCCCGACCTGGCGGTGGCGAACAGCGGTGCCAGCACGGTGTCGGTGCTGTCTCGGCAACGGCGCCGGCGGCTTCGGCGCGAAGACCGACTTCGTGACCGGGTCCAACCCCTCCTTCGGTCGCGATCGGGGACGTGAACGGCGACGGCAGGCCCGACCTGGCGGTGGCGAACGGCGGCTCCAACACCGTGTCGGTGCTGCTGGGCAACGGCGCGGGCGGGTTCGGAGCCAAGACCGACTTCGTCACCGGGGCCGGTCCGGTCTCGGTCGCGATCGGGGACGTGAACGGCGACGGCAGGCCCGACCTGGTGGTGTCCGAACTACGACTCCAACACGGTGTCGGTGCTGCTCGCGCTCGTGACGACTCGCACCACGCTCGCCGTGAGTCTCCATCGCCGCGACGCTCGGCGCGCCGCTCACGCTGACCGCGACGGTGTCGGTGCCCGCTCCTGGCTCCGGCGCTCCCACCGACTCGGTGCGTTTCTTCGACGGCACGACGCTGCTCGGCACCTCGCCCGTCAACGGCGGCGTGGCCGGACTGGCTCTCTTCGCGCCGCTACCTCGGGGACCGCTCCCTTTCAGCCGTCTACCGCGGTGACGGCAAGCTCCTCGGCAGCATCGCACCACCCGTGAAGATGTTCGTCGCCAGTACCGCGGCGCCGACGGTCACGAGTGTGACGGACGTGGCCAGCGACCAGGGCGGACGGGTGCGACTCCTGTTCGCCCGCAGCCCGTTCGACCATCTCGGTTCGGGAACGCCGATCACGGGTTACAAGATTCTTCGCCGGCAGGTCGTTGCGGGTCTCCTGGCCACCGCCGGATCCGTGACGGATCGGCGCGGCGCCGATCCCGCCAGCACTCAGCTCCTCGGCTGGGACGAACTGGCGATGATCACGGCGACCGGCGACGACTTCTATCAGGTGGTCGTGCCCACGCTCGCGGACTCGAACGGGGCCGGGTTTCACCATGCGGTCTTCCTGGCGCGAGCGTTGACCGCCACGCCCACGACTTACTACGACTCGGCGCCCGACTCCGGGTACTCGGTGGACAATCTCCCGCCCGTTCCGCCCGCGCCCTTCACGGCGGAATACGCGGCCGGCGCCACGCAACTCCACTGGGGAGACAACACCGAACCTGACCTCTGGCACTACAAGCTCTACCGCGGCAGCTCGGCCGCGTTTACTCCCAGCGCGGACAACCTGATCGCGAACGTATCGGCCACGGACTACGCGGATGTGGGTCCTGCGGGGTCGTACTACAAGCTCTCCGCGGTCGACGTGAACGGCAACGAGAGTGCGTGTGCCCTGGTGACGCCGGGCGGGACGCTCGACGTGGGCAGTGGGACCATTGCGTTCGCGCTGGACCGGGTGCCGAACCCCTCGCGCGACGGACGACTCGCCGTGACCTTCTCGTTGCCGAGCGGCGCTCGCGCGACGCTGGAGGCCATGGACGTGAGCGGTCGCCGCGCGGCCGTGTGCGAGGTGGGTTCACTTGGCGCCGGCCGGCACACGATCCAATTGGCAGATCGGCGGCTCGCGGCGGGGATCTACTTCGTGCGACTGACGCAGGGCGAACGATTCGCGATCATGCGGGCGACGGTCCTGGAGTAGGCGTGAGAAGCCCTCGCGCCGTCAGTTTGGGCGAGGGCTTCGCGATCTCGCGTGCTTTCAACGCACCTTCGCGCGGCCCCAGCGATGGTCGATCTCTTTGATCACGTCCACGCCATCGAGGGCGATCACGGCCGGGACATCGCCGAAACTCCGAGCCTTACCTCGTGCGTACGTTGAGGTGACAACGTTTCGCATGTCCGGCTTGTAGCTCACTAGGTAATCGGGAGGCAACGTGGCCGTGATCTTGCGCCCCAGGAGGCGAGCTTTGAGGTCGATTGTGGCGGAATCAAGGTTCTCGCGTGGAATTCTGAGGCTAACGAGTGCCAGGCTATAGCCTCCCTCCACCACGATGTATGGAAGGCTCACGAAGATCACCGACCGCGGCTCGCCCATGTAGTTCTGCAAGAACTCCATGTGTCGTTGTGTCACTTGGTCTCGCGACTCCTTCGGTTGTGAATTGTTTCGCGAGACAACGGGGGCCATGAGGGGCGCGATGGACACTGCGAGGTAGGGAGCGGTCAGGCCAACGAGGACCACCAGCACCCGCACGGACATGAGACCTCTGCTGGCCACGGCGTACGCCAGCCCTAGAGCGAACGCGTGTGGCCAGAGAAAGAGCGTGAGGATAGCCGTCTCGGGACTCCGCCCGAGATACGCGTTGGCGAACGCGTTGAAGACTATGACGAGTACCATGTTCGCGAGCATCGAGGCAGCAAAGAAGCGCCGTCCACTCAGCTCAGAGGCCGATTCAGGCTCGTGTGTGGTCATTGCGGATCAAGCAGCGGACACCCGCCATGAGGGGGAACGACCCAAGTTGCCAATCCCAACTATCGGCTTGGGGACAGGTCGGGTTGAGCGCGCGGTGGCCGCAGTTTCTCCCCTACAACGAGGTTTGGATACGGAATTGGAAGAACTGCGTTGCACCCTGGAGATCGAATCGATCCAGGACGCCATAGCCATAGACCGCTGCGAGACGCACATTGTCCGAGAGGAACCAGTTCACCATCGGTGTCACTCTCCAGAACTTTCCACCGCGAATGCTCCCGGAGTCGAGGTCGATATAGGACACGTTCAGAACGGCCTCCCAGGCTCCAGGCCCACCCTCGAAGACGGTTTTCGCCGGCGAAACGGCGTTGAAGAATGCGCCCGGCGCGTTGTAGCCCCGTGTCTCCCCGGTGATCAGCCACGCAGCGACAACGTTGCCACCGTGGAACGTTGGAGTCGTGCCGTCCGAGGCGTCGAAGACCTGCCAGTGGTATTCCGTGCCGTAGAACCACGGGCCAGCCCGATAGTACGCCTCGATTCCCGTCGCGCTTGCACCACTCGCCGGGATCTTGCCGGTGTCGAGAAAATACGGCGCCAGATCCGATTCGGGCCTGGAGCGCAGCCGCAGGACATCTCCTTCGGCCTTGCCGGACCGGCCGCTCAATCCCAGGTGGAGCACGCTGCGCTCGGTCTCCGAAAGGACCGGCGTCCATACGACGCGAGACGCAACCTGGTAGTCGTAGGTGGCATACTTCTCGTTTTCCCACAGTGCGTCGGTAAACCAACCGAGGGTCACTTGGACGCGCTGTTCCGGGAAGTAACCCAGCCACTTCACGCCGTCTGCAAGGATCGGCACGAAGTCGACGATCGGGGTTCGTTCAACCGCCCATGGATGGTAGCCAACCATGACCTTGACCATGGAGTACCCCTCCTTGTCTCGACCGATGAAGAGACGGCCGGACAGCTCGGGTACCTCGAACTGGACGCCGGTCTTGCGGAAGAGCCAAGACTCGGTCGCGCCGTCGAACATGTATCCCAAGGTCCATGAGATGTTGCGTCGCGTCTTGAAGCGCCCGCCCAGGATGAGGCGAAAGTCGCGCACCTCAACGCCGGGATCCATGGCGATCTGCTGCTTGCTGTCGTCATCTTGCGAAAAGGTGGCGAAGTCGCCCAGGAAGCCGTATCCGAGTCGGACTGTCGTGACCGGCCCGTCGTACTCGTTCCACTTGACCAGCCGTCGCCGCGGCACCTCGGCGTCCGCCTCGCCCGCCTCGACCGTGCTGTCGATGGTGGCTGGAGTTGCCTCGCTCTGACCGCGCGCGGGCCTCGGAACGACGACCAGCGCCAGTCCTGCGAAGCCAAGCGCCAATAGGCTCCGTGAGATGTGGTGAAGTCTCGAGTCAGTCTTTGGCTGGGCGTTCACGTCTCCCCCGGACAAGCCAGTAGCGGTCGGTAGCGGATGATTGCATGGACATGCGGATGACCATACGCCATCCTCCACGTGTCCGCTCCCGATCACGGAACTCGCAATGGATTTGGACCACCGAGGATCACATGAACGCCATCATGATCGCGTCGATCACCTTCGTGTGCACGTTTGGCAGTGCATGGTTGGGGACGGTCATCCGTTCGATGCTCCCGCAATCGCACATCGCCAAGGAGTCGCAGGATGTGGTGCGGCTCGGGATGGGGTTGGTGGCCACCATGACGGCGCTCCTGCTCGGTCTCGTGACGGCATCCGCCAAAGGCACATTCGATTCGACCGACGTGGCCGTTCGAAATAGTGCCGTGAACACCGTGATGCTCGATCGCGATCTGGCTCGCTATGGTCCTGAGACCGCGCCGACACGTGACCTGATCCGTCGCGCTGTTGTCGCGCGTATCGAGTCGATGCGACCCGCGAAAGGCGCCGCGCCTTTGTCGCTCAACAGGGACGAGATCGTGTCGCCGGCCGAGGAAGCCCAGAATCAGATCCTTGCCCTGACTCCCGGAACCGATACCCAGCGCTGGATCAAGTCCGAGGCCCTGAGCCTCACCGATGAGATCGTGAGGTCGCGCTGGAGAGTGTTGGGCAGTAGCGTGAGCACCGTACCGCGCGCATTTCTCGCGGTGGTGATCTTTTGGCTGACGGCAACGTTCGCGAGCTTTGGTCTGTTCGCACCGCGGAACGGCACCGTCCTCTTCGCGTTTTTCATCGCCTCACTGTCGGTCGCCGCCGCGATCTTCCTGATCCTGGAATTGGATGGTCCATTTGACGGTCTGATCAGGATCTCAATGGAACCGTTCCGGTACGCGCTCGACCACATCGGCAAGTAGCGAGTCCAGGCCAAGCGCCGCGTGCAGACGTCACCCGCCGCAGCGCGTTTCATTTCCTGGCGGCGGGGACGGTTGCGGCCGTTCCACTTCCATCGTCTTCGCCGATCCAGCGCTGGAGTAGCGTGATGGCCACCGCGAGCAAGACGGGTCCGATGAAGAGCCCGACGACGCCCATCGCCGCGACGCCGCCGATGACGCCCGAGATGATGAGCGCGAACGGGAGGTCGACGCCGCGCTTGATCAGCATCGGTCGGATGATCGGGCCCGAGATGTGCACGACGAGCGACCAGGCGAGGAGTCCGCTCGCCGGGAGCACCGCTCCGCGCGCGTACAGCCAGATCACCGGGAGTGCGAGCACCGGCAGCGGTCCGGCTTGCGCGAGGCAGGAAACCAGCACAGCGAAGGCGATCAGTCCGAAGTTGGGGACGCCGGCGGTCGCCAGGCCGATACCGGCAAGAATCGACTGGATGACCGGAGTGAGCACCACGCCGAGTGCGACACCGCGAGTCGCGAGCGCGGCGAGCCGGGCGGCCTGCTCGCCGCCGTCTCCGCCGAGGCGTCGGGCGAAACGCAGCACGCCGTTGGCGACCTGGTCGCCCCGAAGGTAGAGGAGCCCCGTGATGCCGAGCATTACGAGCACCTGGACCAGCATCCCGGCAAGATTGCCGACGCGGATCAGCAGCCAGCGCAGGATCTCGTTGGCGTTCTCCGACAGTCTCGCCTTGATCTCCGCGCCACCCCCCGCGGTCAGCTCCTCCCACGCGCTCTGAAGCCGCAGGCCCACGAGAGGAAGCTGCGCGAGCCAACGTGGCAACTCGGGCAGCGTGCGGTTGGGCAGGTCGTGCATCCATAGCGAGATCGAGCCCAGGCTCTGCACGGCCGCGACCGTGCCGAAATAGACCGGTACGAGGAACGCGATTACCAGGGCGCCCATCATCGCGGCGATCGCGGGTCCCCGCCTTCCGCCCCACTGTCTCTGCAGCCCCGTCAACATCGGCCAGGTGGCAATCGCCACCGTAGCCGCGCAGATGACGGGAGTCAGGAAGGGCCGCAGGATCCAGAGGCAGCCGGCGGTAAGTGCGAGAATGAACAACACGACAAGCACGGTGCGAGCCAGGTTCGGAGCTTCGGATCGAGCGTCAGCCATGATCGGCTCCTCTCAGTGGTCTGCATGCTGGTTTGGGCTTCTCATCGCCGAGCAATCGTAGCGATCAGCGCTCCCAACCCGAGGACCGCGATGAGGCCCGCGAGCATCGTGGCTATCGAGCGGGGAGCCTGCGGCCAGTGCGCCCGAAGGTGCCGCATGCTCGCCATTTGCTGCACGGTGCCCATGAGCAGCGAGACCAGGCCAATAGCGATCATCGCCAATCCGAAGGCTCGCGGACTCACGAGCGTCTCGACCGCGGTTGTTCCCTTCAACTCGAACTGAAAGAACTTATAGATGGTGAACCCGAAGCCGATCATCGACGTCGCCGTTCGGGTCCACGCCATGAGCGTTCGCTCATGGGCGAGAAACGTGCGCTCCAGAGCAAGTTGCGTCGCATCCGGCTTGTCCGCGGGTTTCTCGGGAATCGTCATCGATCCGCTGTGGGGGCGGCGACGGCGAGCAGCTCAATCCCCAGCGCCGCCCACTCGATTAGCTGGTAGATCATTTCGATCATTCACCACTCGCTTTCATGCGGCCGCGCTTGATGGCCTGCACGCGTTGAAGTTCCTCGGCCAGGATGGGGATACCGAGATTGCTCGCCTGCATGCCCGAGGCGACGCAAATCTTGAAGACCTCCATGATCTCCTCGATCGTCGCGCCGAGCTTCAGCGCCGACTGGACGTGCCGGCGGGTTCCCGGTGCGTACATATGAGTAATCGACGCATCGACGGCGATGCTCATGAGTTCCGCCAGCTTGGGTGAGAATACGCCGCTGGTGTATACCGGCAGGCTCACGGCGATGATCGCTTCCGTCCAGGCCGGCGCAATCTCGAAGAATGCGTCCCAGGCGGGATTCCATTGGCCCGCGGCCCGCATCTTGTCGCAGACCGGGGTCACCGCCGACGTCGGCGTGAAATCCACCCCGGCCGCCTTCGCTTCCTCCAACAGAATGGGTGCGCCCAGGCTGCACGTATGGAGCGCCAGAAGAGACTGCGACCTTCAGGGTCATCAGGATCTCTTCGCGGGTCGCGCCGGCTTGGAGTGCACCGCGAATATGGCGACGGGCTCCCTCGGCGCTCAGGTTCGTACAAGCAGCGTTCACCGCAATGCTGATCAGCTCGACGTCTTTGCGCGGTAGTACGCCGCTGGTCCACGGACCTGCGGACATCTTGAGGCATTGATCGACCCACGCCGGTTCCCATTCGCGGAACTGGGTGAGCGCAGGGTCGTCCCAGGGACCCGTTGAGGGACCCACAGGCGACCGATCGGGTGCTGGCGTCGTTTCTGCCATCACTGCGTAGCTGCCGGCTCCGGTGGCACCATGCAGTAGGCCATGGGATGCGAATCGGACATCGCATGCTGCGACGCTCTTCTTTCCGTCGGTCTCCCACACCATGAAGCCGCGGTCGTCGTCCCCGCGGTTGGGCGCCATGCCGAGGTTCTGCAACGTCTCGTCCACGCTGTTGTACCAGACCCCGATCTTCATGATCTCACGCGCTTCCGCCGCGGTCGCGATCTTGCGGCCGAATCGCTCGGCGAGTGACACGATCGCCTCGATCTGCTGCAACGTCGTCATGCGCTCACGCTTACTGTTCCAGATATTGTCCTCGATGCCGACCCGACAATGCTGGCCCATGATGAGCGCCAGCGGCTGGGCGACCGCAGCGACCCGCATCGCGGCCCAGAACGTGACGATGGCACCCTGCGGTTGGCGTTGGAGCCAGTGCATCCAATCGAACGGATTGTGGCCGCACCCGCCCCCGCCGTACGTGGTGATATTCGTGTTCAGCGGACCCATGTAAACACCGTGGCGGATCAGCCGCTCCACGATCTCGAGCTGGTGAACATGCGCCAGCGTGAAATAGGGCTGAATACCGACCTTTCTCAGGCGCTTCAGGTGCTCCAGGTAAAAGGCCGGACCGGCGTCGGTATACATGCCGGCCCAGGCTGCCATTGCCTTCGGATCTCTCTCGAGATGTGTTCCCCTGAATATCATCTGGAGTCCACATCTGCGTGAGGTCCATCATGGAGGTGCCGATGGCGACCGTGACGGTCTCCGGCTTTGGCGTTATTTCCGCGAGCATGTGACGCGTATCGTAGCTCAGCCAATTGACCTGCCCGTCATCCTTGGGGTGGTCGAAGGCGATCGAGCCGCCGACCTGGATGATCATTTCAGGCACGGCTTTCTTGAGGCGTTCCATCATGTAGTTGAAGTGCTCGATTTTCGCCGAGAGGCGCCCGGTCGCGGGGTTGCGCACGTGGAGGTGCAGGACCCTGGCGCCGGCGTTGTAGCAATCCACCGCCGCCTGGACCTGCTCGTCCCAGGTGACGGCGATGTCAGTCGTATCGCCCGGCAGCCACGACGGTCCATACGGCGCCGCGGTGATGATCAGGGGCTTCATGTTCTCGGGGTATAGCGCATCGTCGGTGAAATGCATTGTCGCCTTCCTTTCGAGTCAGTGTTCCTACGTCAGTCTTCTGGTTCCGGTGCCGGCATCGCGAGAGGATCGGATTGCCAGAGTGCGAAAATGTTTCCGTCCGGGTCGGTCACCACTGCGTACCAGGCCGTCTTGGGCACCGCCGCTTTGGGCCGCACGACCGAGCCACCGAGCGCCAGCAACTGCTCGAGCGTACGGTCGAGCGATTCGACGTGGACGTAGTGCACCCAACTGCGCGGCCCGGGGATCGGCCGCAGCAGCATGCCGCCGTTGACGCCGTTGGTGCCGGCGGGCGCAGACTGTACGCGCCAGTAGTCGATTCCCGCCGCCTTCTCGATTTGCCAGCCCAGCAGCGCCCGGTAAAACTCCGCGAGCTTCACCGGCTCTTCAGCGTAGATCTCGAAGTGAGTCACTGAGTTGGTCATCTGTTTTCTCCGAGCCGTGGGGGGATCATAGGGCCCGCGAGCGCGCGCCCACCAGCGTGCTTTTGGACGGTCGCCGCTACAGCGTTGATGATCACGGGCAGCTTGGCCTTCCAGTCTGCCCACGTCTTCGGGTTCGTCACGAGCTCGCACATGAAGTTCGCGATGTTGGCCATGTTCGTGCTGCCTGGAGCAAAGAGGCTGTTCACCAGGCCCTCGTGCAACGTGTACTCCGAGACGTCGCCTGGGAGCAGCGTGTCCGGTCGCACCGCCGTCCACTCCACGAACGGGTTGCTCGCCCCGACCTTCTCATGGAGAAAGTCAGCGGCCCACTGGTTGTCCCCGGCCGGGGGAAGCCCGCCGCAGAGAATTCGGAGAAACGCCTTCTCCAGGGGGCCCCGGCGCGTGTCGAGGCCCCCTGGGCGATTGACCGAGACACTGCTCATGAGGATGAACTTGATTGGAGCTGCGGGCAGCAGCACCTCGATCCCTCGGCACAGCCGCGACGTCGCTCTTGTGACGAGGTCGCGCGGCGGTCCGAAGATGCCCTTGAAGCTGAGGACGTGACCGAGACACGAGATCACAGCATCGCAGCCGCGAAGGTAGCGCAGCAGATCCTCATCGGGGAGCGATAGCAGGCTGGCCTCGATCACGGTCAGGTTGGGATTCCTCGCAGCGTCTGGTGCGAGCCTCCCGCCTGATCGAACGATGGCGCGAACGGGATGCCGCGCTCTAGGAGCTGGTGCAACACGTGACGGCCGGTGCGTCCGGTGCCACCGACAAGAAGAACCGCCTGCGGGCTGGACATGTCTCCTTCACTCTCCCCCGGCTCACGGCTCGAGCCCGTGCTTCCGAAGGATCGCAGCGAAGCGCGGGTCGGAGCGCAGCGGGTCCAGCATCGCGTCCCGGAGAGTGACCAGCATTCTGAAGTCACGCTCCTCCCAGCCTCTCTCCACCCAATCGAACGCGCGGTTGCTGTCGCCGAGCTGGGCGTATCCGACGATCAGGTTGGTCGGGCTGACATACTCCCTCTTCGCGCGCTTCTCTCCTTCGGCAACCGACAGACTCATGTACCGCGTCGTGTCCCCCGCGAGCACGGCCGCGCGGATCCGTTCGTCGCGGTGCAGACTTCCCCCTTCCAACGAATCAGCGATTACGAACTCGGCCAGAGCCGCCGGATACATCCGCTTTGCGTAGTAGGCCCGGCCGAGCCACACGTGACCGCCGCTGAATCCGGGCCAAGGAGACCCGACGACCTCCTGGAGAACGGGGATGGCCTCGTCGTACCGGCGCTGCCAGTAGAGGATCTGCCCCTGGTTGAACAGCATAATGGTGGAGAGGGGATCCAGCTCACGGGCGCGTGCCAGTTCCGCCTCAGCCTCGTCCAGTCTGCCCCGGACCGCGAGCGAAAGCCCGTACCACTGGTGCGCGGTCGCATAGCTGGGATTGAGGGTGAGCGAGGTGCGAAACTCCAAATCGGCCCCGGCCCAGTCGTACTCCATCTGGTACTTCAGCGCTCCCAGCGTCGCATGGGCCTCGGCAAGATGGGGGTCGAGCCTCAGGGCATGGTGCACCGCCTCGAACGCCTTTACCAACCGCGGTCGCGTCGGCTCACTCTGATTTGTGGGCACCAGGTAGACATCCGCGAGCCCGGCCCAAGCTGCTGCGTAGCTCGAGTCGGTGGCGATCGAGCGCTCGAAGAGGGCGATCGCGAGGCGGGTTGCCTCCGGCGTTCGCTTGCTCCACTCGTATCGCCCCTTGAGATAGTCCTCGTGGGCCGCGGCGTTCACCGAGGGCGCGCCGGTGACCCGCGCCTCCCCCCGGGGCGTCAGTGTCGAGCGGATCTCCGCGGCGATCGCCTGCGCGACCTCGCCCTGTAGGACGAGAACGTTCGCCAGACTGCGCTGGTAGCTTCTTGCCCACAGGTGCCGGTCCGTCGCCGCCTCGATGAGCTGGGCGCTGATGCGCACGTCGTCACCCACCCGCATCGCGGAGCCTTCAACCACTGCGTCCACCTTCAGCTCGCGAGCGATTTGCGGGATGGTCTTCTTCGTGCCTCTGTATTGCATCGACGAAGTGCGCGAAATGACGCTCACGCCCTCGATGTTGGCGAGGCTCGTAATCAGCTCCTCGGTCATGCCGTCCGCGAAGAAGTCCTGTGCCGGATCGCGCGAGAGGTTCTCGAGCGGCAGAACGGCCAGCGACCGGATCGCCCCCGGGCCCGGCGCGCGTCGGGTGCGTAGCACCATGCCGATAGCGACCACGGCCACGATGAGCATCGCGACTGCGGCTGTCGCGAGCAGGAGCCGAGATCGGCGGGGACCGCTCGGGCGAGGCACCGGAGATGCATCGCGCTCGAGGCTGCGTCGGATCGAGCGCAGCTCGTTCGCCACGTCGAGCGCCGTCTGGAACCGCTCGCGCGGGTTCTTTTCGAGACAGCGACCGATGATGCGCTCGAGGTCGCCCGGGAGGTCCGCGCGCAGACTCGTCAGCGACGGCGGGCGGTCGCGCAGGATCGCCGAGCTGACGTCGGCATGGCTCTGCCCGGTGAACGGTCGCTGGCCGCCGGCCAGCTCGTAGATCAGAACCCCGAGCGAGAACAGGTCGGTGCGGGCGTCGACAGCTTCGCCACGTATCTGCTCCGGCGCCATGTACGGCACCGTACCCACGACCTGCCCGCCGTCGGAGATCGGCGATGCGATCGTCGCGGCGTGAGTAGCGTCGAGATCCGGCTCCGCCTCGGTGAACTTGGCGAGACCGAAGTCCAGCACCTTGACCCTTCCCTCCCGCGTCACCATCACGTTCGCGGGCTTGAGATCCCGGTGCACGACGCCCTTCTCGTGCGCGGCCACCAGCGCCTCAGCGAGCGGGATCGCGAGGTCGAGCACTTGGGCGATCGGCAATCCGCCGGGAGTGAGGAGCTCGGCGAGGCTCCGCCCCTCCACCAGCTCCATGGTGAGGAATCGAATTCCGCCGGCCTCCTCGATGGAGTGGAGCACCACGATGTTCGGGTGGTTGAGCCCGGCCACGGTGGTCGCTTCGCGCTCCAAGCGGGCGAGGCGGTCGGGCGACGACGTCACGTCGGCGGGCAGAACCTTGATCGCGATCTCGCGCTTGAGGCGCGGGTCGCGAGCCCGGTAGACCTCGCCCATACCTCCCGCGCCGAGCGGCGCGACGATCTCGTAGGGGCCGAGGCGGGACCCGAGAGTCAGCGGCATCGCGGGAATGTACCTCAGGGGGCCCGTCGTGAGAGGGTGCTCGGACTGGCTACGACATTGGCTACGAGAACTGTGTCTGAGCTACGGGGCCACGATACGCTTTCTCGACCAAACCTACTCTGGCAGTCCCAGCTCACGCAGCGCATCAGCCAAACGGGCCAGTACCTCTACCTTCACGGGATGCCCCGCCAGCATGCCGCTGACCGTGAAGCCAGGCTGCAACTCGAGCAAACGCACGGAAGCCGATTGCGCTTCGGTGACACGGCCGAGTCGGGTAAGGGCCGCCGCCAGCAGGTACACCGGAACGCTGAATCGTGGATTTGCCTGCGAAGCTCTGCGCGCCGCGTCTGCCGCATCTGCCCACTCCCCGGTCAGGAAGTGTGCATGCGCAAGGCCGACATAGGGAATGTGGATCAAGGGGTCGTACGGGCTGAGGCGAATGCCGATCCTGGCATGTTCGATCGCGGTGGCGGCGTCGCCTCTCCATGCGCGGACAATGGAACTGAAACCGAATGCAAGTGCCAAAGATGGACTCAATGCGATGGACCGGTCGAGGGCATCGATCGCGGAAGATTCAAAGCATCCATCCGTCACAGCGACGACAAAACCGCCCAACGCCAGCGCCATCGCATCGTCGCTGCCATTCCTGATGGCCGCGTGGGCGTGTTTGCGGGCAGCATCGCGAGATTCGGCCTGCAGACCGCCGCGCAGGTAGCGCTGCTCGTGACACCAGGCGATACACCCATGGGCGATGGCGTAGTCCGGTTCCAGGCGGATCGCCTCCTCCAGCAGCACGAGCGCTTTGTCGGCATCCTCCGGCATCGCGGTGGCGGCGAATGGGAGAGCACGTAGAAACAGATCGTATGCATCGAGACTGTCGGGGCGCTTCCGCCGGGCACGCTCGACCTCGGCCTTTCGCAAGGTCGGCTCGACTGCGCCGATGACGCTCATGGTCATCTCGTCCTGGAGCGCGAAGATGTCGCCCATTGTGCCGTCGTACCGATCGGCCCACACATGTCGGGCGGTCGCCGACTCGATCAGTTCCCCTGTCACGCGCACCTGATTGCCGGACCGGCGGACACTGCCCTCGAGCACATACCGCACGCCCAGTTCACGGCCGACGGCTTTCACGTCGATCGGCTTGCCCTTGTAAATGAATGTCGAGTTACGGGAAATCACAAAGAGCCACTTGATGCGGGAAAGCCCGGTGATGATCTCGGTGACAATCCCGTCGGCAAAATACTCCTGTTCCCGATCGCCGCTGAGATTCTCAAATGGCAGCACGGCGATCGATGGCCGGTCCTGTGGCACGTGCAGCAACGGCCCCGCCGGTTCGAGCGTGCGCCTCAGCCCGCGCAGCTCGTTCATCACATCAAGCGCGGTCTGGAACCGCTCGCGCGGCCGCTTCTCCAGGCATCGGCCGACGATGCGCTCGAGGTCGGCGGGCAGATCGGAGCGAATGCTCGTGAGCGACGCGGGGCGGTCGTTCATGATCGCGGAGGCCAGCTCCCATGAGGTCTGGCCGGCGAAGGGCCTCCGTCCGGTCGCGAGCTCGTAGATCAGGATGCCGAACGAGAACAGGTCGGTACGTGTATCCACCGCCTGTCCGAGGATCTGCTCCGGCGCCATGTACGGCACCGTGCCCATCACTTCCCCGGCCATGGAGAGCGGCGCCACGATCGTCGGCGCCTGTGTGTTCTGGAGGTCTGGCTCGGTCCTCGTGAGTTTGGCCAGGCCGAAGTCCAGCACTTTGACCCTTCCCTCGCGCGTCACCATGACGTTCGCGGGCTTGAGGTCTCGATGCACCACGCCTTTCTCGTGCGCGGCGACCAGCGCGTCGGCCATCGGGATCGCCAGATCGAGCACCTGGGTCAGAGAAAGCCCGCCCGGCGCGACGAGCGCGGTCAGATCCCGGCCTTCGACCAGCTCCATCGTGAGGAAGCGCGTGCCGGCAACCTCTTCGATGGAGTGCAGGACCACGATGTTGGGGTGATTGAGGCTCGCCACCGTCTTCGCCTCGCGCTCGAATCGGGCCAGGCGGTCGGTGTCGGCCACGTCGGCCGGCAGCACCTTGAGCGCCACCTCGCGACCGAGGCGCAGGTCTTTCGCCCGATACACCTCCCCCATGCCACCGGCGCCGAGCGAGCTGATGATCTCGTATGAGCCGAGGCGGGTCGTAGGAGTCAGCGGCATCGGGCGAATGTACCTATCCTTCCTCAACTCCAAAAGCGAGACCGCCCGAGTGCCATGACGGCGGCGGCATAGACGCCAAGGATCGCTAGAAGTAGAAGAAACACCTCCAAGAGGACACCCAGGTCGGAGCGGGGCACGGCGACGAAACCGAGGATGGAGATGTTGAGACCCAGTAACACGACGAGGACAGTCGTCGTGACGAGTATTCCGCCAGCGCCGCGCCAGTCGGGGCGATAGCGGATGATCAGCAGCACGGCGGCCGCAAGGGTGAACAGGAACGTGACGGGGAATGCGCGGCCGATCAGTTCACGCGGGGGCTCGTTGGCCGCGAGGAGGGCGGCGATGGTCGTCACGGGTCTGAACGCCGCCAGAGACGTGACACCCAGCGCGACGAACATGACGAGGTAGAACAGATTGTATTGGAGCCAACTGCGAGCCGTGGGAGTCGCGATCACCAGCGCGTAGCTCCACGCGAGGCACATCCCGCACAATGCTCCGGCGATCAGCATGATCGGGAAGGCAAACCAGATTGAACTGATGAGGAGCTGGTGGAGTAGGGTGAATACGAACGAGGAGAAGGCACCCGCAAGAGCCCCTACCCCGACAAATCCAACGTCCCGGCTGGTCGGCGCCGGCCCCGTCGCGGAAGGTCTCAGAAGTCCTCGTGCATCCAGATGTTTCCGCGCATTGGATAGGCCACGGACAGTTACGATGTCACCGCCGCTCCGTCTCCGCAATAGCGGTTTTCTCGCCCAGTCCGGTGCGAGGAGTCGAATGTCGGCTGGCTCGACGACCGGCGTGTGATCTTTCTCCCCGAACTGTGGGACGACGATGAGGCCCAGTCGGGCTTCGGGACCGTGCTCGAGTTGCCTGCGCTCGCGAAGTCACCGCGCTAACGCATCACCCCGGCGCGGGTCCCCTTGGCCAATCTCCGCAAAATCGGCCGGCCCGAGGACCACCATGGTCCCCGGGCCGGCATGCATGACGATGACGCCGTGACGTTCGCTTACCTCGCGGCCAGTGTCAGACTCTTGGCCGCCTGCTCGATCAGATGTGCCACTTCGCGCGGCTGCGACACGTACACGGCGTGGCTGCCCTTGACCTCGACAACCGTCGCTCCCGTCCGCTTGGACATCGCACGCTGCGCGTCGGGCGGGATCATCCGGTCGCTGGTGGACACCAAGTACCAGGTCGGCTTCGACCTCCACGCCGGCTCCGTGACGGCGCCATTCAGGGCTTCGAGACCCCAGGGCACCTGCGCGTCGGCCATGAACGCTGCGGCATCCGGCGCCACATCGGCGGCGAATGACTCCCGGAATTTCGCCTTGTCGAGGAATAGGAAGCCGTCCTGGGGCGGCAGGATCGGCGGCACCGGCGCACCCGGAGGTGGGTCCTTGATCAGCGTCGAGATCGACTCGTTCTTGTCGGGAGCGAACGCGGCGATGTACACGAGCCCCGCGACGTTCGGATGGCTGCCCGCCTCCGTGATCACGACTCCGCCGTAGGAGTGGCCGACCAGAATCGCCGGGCCGCTCTGCGCCGCCAACGCGCGCTTCGTCACCGCCACGTCGTCTGCGAGCGAGATGGTGGGGTTCTGAACGATGGTGACCGTGAAGCCGTCCTTCTTGAGGATGTTGTAGACCCCCTCCCAGCCCGATCCGTCCACGAACCCGCCGTGAACCAGAACCACGTTCTTGATTGCTGCGTCTGCTTGTGACATTTGAGCCTCCCTCCGCAGTGAAAGTTTGCTGGTTGCGGCCGCGTGGTGGCGAAGGGCAAGCCGGGTGCCACCCGTAAGTCCTTGCGTGGCAGGTGGCGCCCGCGTCGGCCGTCGCGAGCGCTCACGAAGACTCGCGAAGTTTCGCGAGGCCTGGGGGGTCGTATACTCCCGCCGACCATGACGCCGAATCCGATCTTGGAAGGGCTTCCCACGAGCGAGCGGGAGCTTCGCTTGATCGTGGACACGATCCCGGGGCTGGTCGCCATCATGACGGACCAGGGCGAGGTCGAGCTCGTCAATCAGCAGGTGCTGGACTACTTCGGCCGCACGTTGGATGAATTGAAACAGTGGGGTACCAGCGACGCGGTTCATCCGGACGACCTGCCCGCCGTGGTCGCCGCGTGGACGAGCTCGGTGGAAACCGGCGCTCCCTATGAGTTCGAGCACCGCATCCGGCGTGCGGACGGCGTGTACCGGTGGTTCCAGTCACGCGGCCATTCGCTCCGCGATCCCGAAGGCCGAGTCATCCGCTGGTACAACCTGCTCACGGACATTGATGATCGGAAACAGGCCGAGGACGCGCTGCACAGAGCCTACGAAGAGATCAAGCAGTTGAAGGATCGCCTGCAGGACGAGAATCTGGCCCTGCGGGAGGAAATCGCTCAAGCGTCGATGTTCGAGGAGATCGTTGGCTCATCGCCCGCCCTCCAAACCACGCTCACCAGCATCACCATGGTCGCGCCCACGGACTCGACCGTCTTGGTCTCTGGGGAGACGGGTACCGGCAAGGAGCTGATCGCGCGCGCGATCCACATGCGTTCGCGAAGAGCAGACCGCGCATTCGTGAGCGTCAACTGCGCCGCGATCCCGCCGGCACTGATTGCCTCGGAACTGTTTGGGCATGAGAAGGGCGCGTTCACGGGAGCTGTGCAGCAGCGGCGAGGGCGTTTCGAACTGGCGCATCAAGGCACCATCTTCCTCGACGAGATTGGTGAAGTCCCCAGCGAGACGCAGCTCGCCCTTCTCCGCGTGCTTCAGGAGCGACAGTTCGAGCGTGTAGGAGGCGGCGACGCGATCCCCGTGGACGTGCGCGTCATCGCCGCGACCAATCGAGATCTCTCGGCGGCCGTGGCCGCGGGGACATTCCGGTCCGATCTGTTCTACCGGCTGAACGTATTCCCGATTGACGTGCCGCCGCTGCGCAAGCGGAGGGAGGATATCCCGCTCCTGCTCGATTACTTCGTAAGGCGATTCGCGGACAAGATGGGCAAGCGGATCCGGAGTGTCGACAGTCGCACCGTAGAGCTGTGTCAGGCGTATGAATGGCCGGGCAACATCCGCGAGCTGCAGAACATCGTGGAGAGATCAGTGATCCTCTGCACGGGTGACACGTTCGTCATCGACGAGGCTTGGCTTTCGGGCCGGGGCCATGCGGAAGCGAAGCCAGATGGACTCTCGGACCGGCTGCTGGGCGAGGAGAAGGCCTTGATCGAGGCGGCATTGGCTCGGAGTCGGGGCAAGGTGGCCGGTGCGACTGGCGCAGCGGCCGGGCTTGGGATCCCCGCGTCGACGCTGGAATCGAAGATCCGGCAACTGAAGATTGCAAAGAGCAGGTTTACCGGGGCTTCGAGGTAAGCACGATCGATGTCGCGCTTGAGGCGCGGGTCGCGAGCGCGGTAGACCTCGCCCATCCCCGCGCGCCGAGCGGAGCGACGATCTCGTATGGGCAGCACGTGGGCTCGAGGGGAGTGTCTCTACCGAGCGAAGTGCTCCCGCACTTTCGCCGCGATCTGGCGATCCGTCATCTTGTCAACGGTCTCGACGCCAACGATGCGAGCATCGAGCCCGGCCCGCTCAACGCGGGTCTTCAGCTCCCCTTTTGCCTCGCCGGGTCCGAAGATCAAGATCGCTTCTGCATCTCGAATCCGCGCGATGACCTCGTCATAGTACTTGTCGAGCTGGCCCTCGAACCGCCTTTCCCGCGTGTCTTCTCCCGTGCCCTCCCGTGACCCTTGTGATCCGCCAGATGAGCCACCGGAATAGCGGACGTGTTTCCCGACGTTCGATTCAACCAGTTCTGTCTTCTCCCCTCCTCTTGAGACTGTCACGATGACCGCCTTCCGGTGGTCGATCCACACGCCCGCCTGGGTTGTCACGGATGGTCCCCCTCCCTATGCGTTCGCCACATTCGAAGGACGGGGAAATCGCCCTTGCGGGCCAGAGGCTACCACCCGCACCCCCGGGCGTCGGTAGACCCCGACGCGAGCCTCGCCGGTCCCTGCGAGATCCTTGCCGGCCACCCCGATCATTCCGCCGCAAAGCGGCGATAGAACCACGTCTTCACCATCTGAACCATGGCAAGGTAGGCGACGACCATTCCCGTGAGGATCAGGAAGAACAGCGCCGGAGCTCATCGCTTGGCCAGACTCAAGGAACCTCGGAGTCGACGCCGTGAGCCGCCAGGGTAGCCGTGATGGGAGAAGATCACGGGGCGGTCAGTTTCTCGCGCCGGTACTGCACCGAGGCCACGACCAGCTCCTTCAGCACCTTGAGGTCCACATCCGCGAGATGCCTGATGTAGAGGCACACCTTGCCGGTGCGGTGTTTGCCGAGCTTCTTCATGAGCTCGGGGCGGCGTTCGAACACGCCCATGAGATAGATGGTCAGGTCCTTCTTGCGCGGCGAGAACCCGGCGATTGGCCAGTCCGCCTCGCTGCCGTCCGCGTACACGAGGCGGTAGGTGCCGAAGCCGATGATGCTCGGTCCCCACATCACGGCCGTCTCGCCGGTCACCTGCTCCATCAGCGCGACGAGGGCCAGGCAGTCGGCGCGGGTCTGCTCGTCAGGTTGGCGCTTGATGAATCCGGTGACGCTCGCGGTGGTGGGTCGGGTCTTGAGCTTCGGCATCGCGTGGATCCCCTCCTTCAGGTCTTCAAAGGCCCGGCGACCGTGTACGTGCTGAGGATGTTGCCGGACGGAAATGCTTTCGTGCTGACGAGCTCGAATGAGCGCGCCGGGGTTCCCTCCGCAAAGAAGCGCTTCCCCGTGCCCAACAGGACCGGATAGACGACCAGCAGGGCTTCATCCGCCAGTCCATGTTCGAGCAGTGTCGATGTCAGCGTGGCGCTACCCGAGAGGACAAGGTCCGGACCGTCCTGCGACTTGATGCGGCGAACGCCCTCGACGATATCCGGCCCAAAGCCCTCGAACGGGCCCCATTCAAGACTCTCCGGACGGTGGGTAGCGACATATTTCGTTGCCGCATTGAGGCGGTCCGCCATCGGACTGCTCGGCGCCTTTGGCCAGAAGCCCGACCAGATATCGTAGGTGCGACGGCCAAGCAGCAGATCGATGCTCTCGCCATACGCGGCGAGCATTGCGTCCCGGCCCGCGGGGGTTCGATAGGGCGCGGTCCAGTCGCTGTAGGGGAAATCGCCGTCATCAGCGGAGTGTTGGATCACGCCGTCCAGCGAGATGTGTTCGATGATCTTGAGCTTTCTCATTTGAGCCTCAGTGTTCTCCCTGACTGGTCAGTCCTAGGCGTGCGCAGCCGACGCGCTCGGTTCAGCAAGCACTGCGTCGAGTTGGGGAATTGCTGCGCGCAGCCCTTCTTCCATGCCCGGAATCGTTTGCTCCATGGCTTCAACGCTCGAAAACTGCGTGACGCAGGTCATGCGCGATCCCGTCGGCGTGGCCTCGAAGGCGAACTTCATCGACGCCGGCATGCTCTCGTCCTCGACGTTGTCTTCGCCGTCGTGTGCCTCGAACGAGCTGATGGGATTCACCGCGGTGAACTTCCAGGAGCCTCTCCACTTTTGTCCCTCCGGCAAAGTCAGGAAGTATTCGGCGCGACCGCCAACTCTGAAGTCATGACGAGTGAAGGTGGCAGGAAAGGCGGGTGGTCCCCAAAAGCGCTCGAGTTGGCGCGGGTCGGCAAAGGCATCCCACAGGCGTTTTTGCGAAACGGGATAGTCGCCCACGACGGTGAGGGTGAGCTTTGCGGCGTCTTTGGTGACCGAGGTCAGCGGCATCGTCATTTTCCTTTCGGCAAGAGAACATCGTCGAGCTGCGCCATGCGCTGGCGCCAAATGGATTCGAAGTATTCGAGGAGCTCGCCAGCGCGCTGGAGCCGCGCGTGGTTGGTGGAGACCCGTTGCTCGCGGCCGTTGGCACGCTTCTGAATGAGACCCGCGCGCTCGAGCACGGCGACGTGCTTCTGCACGGCGGCGAAGCTCATCTCGTACCGCGCAGCAAGGTCGGACACCGACGGTGTCTCCGTGAGTGACCGCGCCAGGATGTCCCGTCGCGTGCCATCGGCCAAGGCACGGAAAAGCTGGTTGAGCGCCTCTTCGCTCATTTTGCGACGTACAACCATAGGGTTGTACGTTAACATTGCCCGATCGCTCTTGCAAGGCGTATTTCCTGCGGGCGGCCCGGCTGGATTGCGGCTCGGCGCCAGACCGGGGGAAGCGCCGGGGGCCCGCATGCTGTACGGTTCCTGGTTCGCCTGCCCGACCGCATGCTTCCGGGTGGCGGCGATACCGGGACTCGAGGAGGTCTTTCCCTGCACATCTACGTTGATGCCAGTGCCTGTCGCGCCGTCGCGCGATGGCCAGCCGTATGAAGCCTGAACTCTCGATCGATGCACTCCCGGCGCAGACCATCGACGCCATCCGGACCAACGCAGCGCACTTCCCCGCGCACATCCAGAGTCGCGGACGCTCGTACCTGGCCGAGCGCCGCGTGGGACAACTGGAAGTCGAACGGAACCGGATCAGCGCGACCGTCCGCGGCCGCCGGAACTACCGGACCCTCTGGCAGTGGGACGGCACCGATGCCAACCCCCGTTGTACCTGCTCGGAGGGTCCGATCTGCAAGCACGCGTTCGCCCTCGCCAAGGCAATCGATGGCGCGCGGCACGATCGCGCGCCGGTGCGCGACCATCGCCAGAAGGAACACCGTCGTAATCCTTTCCTCGGAGCCTCTTCTCCCGAGAATCAAATACCGCCTGAGCGAGCCGACGCCGAGCTGACCAGCGATCTCGCCCACTGGGCACGCCGCCATGCCGAGGCGCCAACGCGCGTCGTGCGTGCCGTGTTTGGTCTCCACTCCGACGCGGCTGGCCGTCCAGGGGTCTGGATGGAAATCCGCCTGACGACACCACGGCTGGTCGATGCGCCGCGTTCCGCGCGGCACGTGCTTCAGCTCGCGTCCGATCTGCGCCGGGATCCGTTGTTTTTCGCACCGCCCCACTCGCGGCTCATGCGCTTTCTGGCGCGGACGGTGCCACAGGCGGAGCCTTTCACGAGTGGCACGCGATTCGGCCTCAAGACCAGCACGATCAACCGGCTGCTCGACAGCTTCTCTGATTCGCCGCTCACCAATTGGGCCAATGACGACCACGCGGCGGTCGATGCGCGTGGCGACCGGGTCCCCGGCGCGCGGCTTCGCCTGGGTGAAGTGGCGCTCGGCATCGTGCCGACGTGTCGCGGCGAGGGCGCGGACATGCGGATCACACTTGCTGCGCGCTGGCCGGACGGCCGACAGAAACCTCTCGAAGACGTCATCTACCTGCCCTCGGACGATGATCTGCATCCGAGCTTGGTACTGGCCGACGGCGTGTTCTGGCGCGTGGCAGAGGAGCCGCCGCCTCAGCTGATGAAGCGTTTCGCCCTCACCGGAAACGTGTTGGTCCCCGAGTCCGGGCGCACGCGCTTCCTGGGGTTGCTCGCATCGAGCTTCGCGAGTGTCGCCACGGCACTCGCCCCGCACATCAACGTCCATCACGTCCGCCCGGTCGTCACCCTCGACCTCGACGCCGACGACTGGCTGCAGGTGCGCTTGTTCGCGCACACCGGCGACGACGCGTGGCGTCCCGGCACTCCGACACCGGGTGCGGTGGGATTCGAGCTGGACGCCGAGGGACAATGGCTCAGGCTCGCCCCCGCTCCGGACGGAACCGCGTCGATCGAGGAGCGTGCTCCGGTCGGCGCCGCGAACGGCGCCCCGGACGACACTCCGGACGACGACGCGGACGACGCTCCCAACGACACCACTGCGATCGATGCTCTGCTGCAGTCGATTCCCGCCGCGGAGAAAGACTCTGCAGCGTCGGCGTCGGTCTGGATCGACCTGCCCGATGCGGCTGAGGTCGAGCCGGCGCGCCGATGGCTGGGTCAGCTTCCGTTCGTGCGGCGCAAGGCGAGTCCGGTCCGAGGCTCCGCCCCCGCCCTCGACAACGGCGCGTGGATCCACCTCGGAGCACGCAGTCTCGAAGCGTTCGCCCAGGCGTGGGAAACGCGCCCGCGCGACGTCCTGTTCCTCGGCAACGCCCGCATGCAGCACCTGCTCGCCGAGGAGCGCACGATCCGCCCGCGCGTGACGGTCACAGCCAGTGGCGTCGATTGGTTCACGGTCTCGGCCGAGTGGCAGGCCGAGGGCCGCACGCTCAGCGAAGACGATCTAATGACGTTGCGGACCGCCCGTACCCGGTACGTGAAGCTCGCGTCGGGATGGGTCCGTCGCGATTGGGTCGAGACCGCCGACGCCGCCGCGGACGTCCTCGCGGATCTGGGCATCGAAGCCGGTACCGGAGAGCAGCGACTGACGGTGGCGCAACTGGCGCGGGCGCGGCCCGAGAGTCTCGTCGCGCTCGAAGCGTTCGGCGGCGATCCCAGCACGATCCGCGAGATCGAGCGGTTGCGCGAGCGCGTCCTCGGGTTCGAGGGCCTGCCGCGCGTTTCGGTAACGGAGAGCCTCGAAGCAGTCCTTCGGCCCTACCAGCGCGATGGCCTCGATTTCCTCGCGTTCGTGTCCGGGCTGGGCATGGGCGCGATCCTCGCCGACGACATGGGCCTCGGAAAGACCGTTCAGGCTCTGGCGTGGGTCGAATGGTTGCGCGAACGCGACCCGAAAGGTGGCCCGGCGCTGGTCGTGTGCCCGGCATCGGTGGTCCACAACTGGCAACGAGAAGCCGAACGGTTTACGCCCGGCTTGCGCGTGCTTGCGCTCACCAGCGGAGAGGAGCGCCACACGCTCTGGAAAGAAGTTCCCCACCACGATGTCGTCGTCACTACTTATGCGTTGCTCCGGCGGGATCTGGCTCGTTGGAAATCGGTCCCGCTGCGCGCGGCGATCCTGGACGAAGCCCAGAACATCAAGAATCCCGCGGCGGCGGTGAGCCGTGCCGTGCTGGAGCTGAATGCGCGACACCGCCTGGCCCTCACCGGAACCCCGATCGAGAATCGGGCACTCGATCTCTGGAGCATCATGCAGTTCGTCAATCCCGGCTACCTGGGACGCAGGACGGCATTCGCGGCGCGCTACGACCGCCCCGACGCTCCCCCGCACCTTCGGCGGCTGCTCGCGGCCCGACTGCGGCCGGTCATGGTGCGGCGTTTGAAAGAACAGGTGGCGCCGGAGCTTCCCGATCGCATCGAGGAGCACCGCGAATGTGAGCTGACGCCCGGCCAACGCAAGCTCTATCTCGCGGAGCTGATGCGCGGGCGAGCCACCATGGAGCGGCTCAAGGCGTCGCCCGACGGTGTCATGGGGCACAAGTTCGAGATGCTCGTCGCGCTGACGCGCCTTCGGCAGGTGTGCTGTCACCCGGCACTCGTCGGCGGACGCGACGGCCTCGGGTCCGGGAAGTTCGACACCCTGTTCGAGATTCTCGAGCCGCTGCTCGCCGAGGGGCGCAAGGTCCTGGTGTTCTCGCAGTTCGTGGAGTGCCTCAAGCTGCTCGCAACCGACATGAAATCGCGCGGGATCCGCTATCACGTCCTGACCGGGGCAACCACCAAGCGCGAAGCGGTCATCAGCGCTTTCGAGACCGACCGCGAGCCTTGCGTGTTCTTGATTTCGCTGAAAGCCGGCGGCGCCGGACTCAACCTGACCGCGGCGAGCTACGTGGTGTTGTTCGATCCCTGGTGGAACCCGGCGGTCGAAGCTCAGGCCATCGACCGCGCGCACCGGATCGGCCAGACACGCACCGTGATCGCGTATCGCATGATCACGGCGGGGACCATCGAGGAGAAGATCTGGGAACTGCAGCAGCGCAAGGCGGCGCTGGTTGCGGACGTGCTCGGTGAGGATGGCTTCGCGCGCGCCTTGAGCCAGAAGGACCTGGACTACCTGCTGGGGTGACCGGGGCGATCATCCGGCGTGGGCTTGCGCACTGGAGCTCCCCCTGCCTCTAGCTAGGTCCTGTTCGTGAGCGGGATACACTTAAGGCCTCGTACCTCGTCATGAGCCAGGCCTTCCAGGCGCCCATGTAACGTGCGTAGTCGTCGGCCGAGACGACACGCGTCTCGTAGGTGACAACGCTGGAGTCCTGAAGTGAGTAGATCGAGAGCGAACCCTGCTTCCACTGCCCAAAGTCGTCCGCGTCGCGCCAGCCACCGAGGGCAAAGCTCGTCGGCGAAAGCCACTTTCCCCAGTGGAATCCGCAAGAGGTTCCGCACGCTTCGAGGACGGCCTCGAGGCTCGTGCGGCGATCGATTAGCGTGGGCTGTGAGTCCGGCTCGCCACCGACCTCGAGCGTGTCTCCCTGTAGCTGAATCGACTGATACCAGTCCACGTCGAGCACATGACGTCCTCCGGGTGATGGCAGGCCGAGGACTTGGAAAGCGATCTCTCCATCAATGCTCTGGTTGTCGATGGCGCGTTCGAGCTTCCTCACGTAGACGGGCCTCCACCGTCGCTGGCCCGTAGCCCACATGGAGTCAGCCTCGAACCTGGGGAGCGCCGAGCGCCACATCGTGACCCACTCAGAGACTCTTGGCGCGGCTGCATTCATGATTGGATCGGTCCTGCCCACTTGCGGACCATCAGGCTGCGACGGCGATTGGTGAGGCACATCAGCGGGATTGAGGTAGCCGGGCACGACTTGTGCGATGGCCGAATCAGGCGCGTGGCCGGCACGCCCTCCCTCTTGTCTCGAGCATCCGGCCGCAAGAAGAATGAGAAGAGCAAGGATGACGAGCCGAAGGTGTTGCTCCGGAGGTGCGATTGCTCGACCTGCATGCATGGTTGTTCCCTTGCTGAAGCCTGCACGAGCCCACACGGCCGGCACGGAGCACGGCTCCGAGTTTCGGACCATGACAAAGCGCAGCTTCACCGTCGGCGATCGAAGGACATTGTACGGGCCGATCTCTGGAGTATCATGCAGTTCGTGAATCCCGGCTACCTCGGCCGTCGCGCGACATTCGCGGCGCGCTACGACCGCCCCGACGCTGCCCCCCCCACTTGCTGCGGCTGCTCGCGGCCAGCATGAAGTCGCGCGGGATCAAGGCGGCGCTGGTTGCAGATGTGCTCGGTGAGGATGGCTTCGCGCGCGCCTTGAGCCAGAAGGACCTGGACTACCTGCTGGGGTGACCGGAGCGATCATGCGCACTTTCCTCGCCATCGCGCTGCTTACGAGCATGGGGCTCGCGGGCGCGGGCTCGCGGGCTCGCGCCGACGAGGCGTCGGAGGTCGAGGTGTTTCGCGCGCGGGTCGAGGAGATCCGGACCGGCGTCACGCGCGAGGCGCTCGGCCAGACGATTGCCGCGACCAGCCTCCTGCCCGCGTTCTACGAGAGCCGCAACTTCCGGCCGGCGTGGAGCGACCGCGCACGGGCGGAAGCACTGCTCCGGGCGATCCGGGATTCCGAGCGGGACGGATTGGATCCGTCGGACTATCACCGGGATGTCCTCGAGGCGGCGGCGCGATCGAAGACTGAAGACGAGATCGGCCTGGACCTGGTCCGCACCGACGCGCTGATCCGTCTCGGCTACCACATCCTGTTCGGCAAGGTGGATCCCGCGAGCTTCGATCCCAACTGGAACTACGAGCGTGTGATCCAGGGATTCGACGCGGTGCGCGAGATCGAGAACCTGCTCGCTGCACCCGACCTGGCCGCGCGACTCGAGAACGAAAAGCCGACGCACCCGATCTATGTCGGGCTGCGCGCCGCACTGGCCCGCTACCGCGCGCTCCGTGACGCCGGGGGCTGGCCGCGCGTACCCGCGGGCGCACCGCTCAAGCCGGGTGCCTCGGACGTGCGCGTTCCGGTGCTGCGCGCGCGCCTCGCGGCCACCGAGGATCTGACGAGCACAGACGCCGAGACTTCCGAGGCGTCGGAAGTGTACGACGAGGCGCTCGCGGCTGCGGTTCGGCGGTTCCAGGCCCGGCACGGGCTTGCCGAGGATGGCGCCGTGGGAGCGCGCACGCTGGAAGAACTCAACGTCCCGGTCGAGCAACGGATCGAGCAGATCCGCGTCAACCTGGAGCGAGGTCGCTGGCTCCTGCACGACATCGGCGAGACGTTCGTGGCCGTCAACGTGGCCGGGTACCGTCTGGTGTTCGTCAGGGACGGTGCGATCGTATGGGATACGAAGGTGCAGGTCGGTAAGCCCTACCGGGCGACACCGATGTTCAGGTCTGAGATTTCCTATCTGGTGTTCAATCCCACGTGGACCGTGCCGCCCGGCATCCTGAGAAACGACATCATTCCCGATCAGCGTCGCGACAGCGGCACATTGGAGCGGAAGGGGCTCAAGGTTTACGACCGATCCGGCAACGAGGTGTCGCCCGCGGACGTGGACTGGTCGGCGCGCTCGTTCCCGTACACCGTCCGCCAGGATCCAGGCCCGACCAACGCGCTGGGCCGCGTGAAGTTCATGTTCCCGAACGAGCACAACGTCTACCTGCACGACACGCCGAGCCGGAACCTGTTCGACTCGGACGACCGCGCGTTCAGTTCGGGCTGCATCCGCGTCGAGGATCCGCTGAAGCTCGCAGAGCTGCTGCTCGACGGACAATCCAATTGGAGCCGCAAGACGATCGACCGCACCATCGCGGATGGCGAGAGCCGTACCGTGACGCTCAAGCCCCGCGTTCCGGTGCTCCTCACCTACTGGACCGCCTGGGTCCGTGCCTCCGGCGAACTCCAATTCCGCCGCGACATCTACGGCAGGGATGCCAAGGTCAGCGCGGCGCTCGAAGCCGAGTTCCGCTTCGCGCGCCGGTCACCTTCGGCGGCGGGTCGGTAGAGTCCTGGAGCCGTTCCCGGATCAGGGCGACGATCTCCTCGGTCGGCGGCAATAAGGCGAAGACGGTGGCGAGCGTGTTCCCTCGCCGGACGGGTCGTCCATCGACGAGCACGGTGAACTCCCCGTAGTCGCCAGATTCCTCAACGACCTCGATCCCGAGGTCGCTCCGGACCCGAGCCGCCACACGGGCGGACGGAATCGCGGAGAGTCACACCTTGCAATAGCGAATCACGACGCGACTCGTCGCCGGATTTCGTCGGGCGGAATCGCGAAATGCTTTCGGGCCTTCCATGCAATCGACCTCCCTTCGATCAGCCACGCCCCGGATCGAAGATCTCCTCGATCCGCTTTCCGAAGAGCCGCGCGATGCGGAACGCGAGCGGCAGACTCGGGTTGTATTTGCCCGTCTCGATCGCGTTCACCGTCTGGCGCGAGACCTCGAGCTGTTCGCCCAGCTGGCCCTGCGACCACCCGCGCTGCGCCCTCAGGTCGCTCACCCGGTTCTTCATCGGTAGCGGCGGGCCAGGACGGCCACGCCGATACCCCAGGTCACCGCCATCAGTCCCCAGATCCAGAGCCCGGCCGGCGGGATTGTCACACCGGCCCGGCTCACGAACTCGACCCCCGTCACGACGACAGCCGTCAGTCCGAACGACAATGCGATCGCGATCAGGTGGATGCGCTGCTGGAGCTCGTCGAGCCTACGTACCGCCAGCAGCGTGCGGCCAATCAAAAACGCGAATCCCGCAGATCTCGAGCATCGCCGTCGCGAGCCGCGCTGGCGAACCGGGTTCGAAGCGCTTCCCGACCAGAGCGAGCCCAATGACGACGGCGGAGACGATGGCCGCCTCGATCACGAATTGTCGGTCAAAACACCGAAAAGGACTCTTCCTCTCCACGCACGCACTCCAATCTCGAGGAACGAGACTGTAAAGCGACGTTGACAGGCTGTCAAGGGTCCATGACACTACTGGCGGGTTGCTCGGTCTCGATGAGGGTCAATCCGAAGGCTACGAGACCGTGTCAATGCCTGTCGGTCTTCACCGGCGTGGGCTTGCGCACGCTGGTCACGAGCGCGGCGACGCCCATGGCCATGCCGGTTGCGAAGAGGCCCCAGCGGAAGTCGGGTGGTGCGCCCTCGGTCAGCACCGCACGCGCACCGAGCGTGAACGACAGCAGGATCAGCGTCGCGCCCGCCGCCGAGATGATCCACGCGTACGGGCGGAGGCCATTGGCCGACGGGTCCCGGGACTGCCGAACGAGCAGCCAGAGCGCGCCCGTTACCAGTCCGACGCTCACCAGGATCGGCGCCAGGACGGGCGAGATCCAGGGCACCGGAATGAGGAACAAGACGTCCCACGTGAGCAGAGATTCGGGCCAGCCGATGAAGACCCGGAGCCACACGTAGTAGAAGATGTCCCATATGCCGAACATCAGGGCGAAGTAGAGGAACCGCTGCCACGAGCCGTGGCCCGCCAGGAGCGCTACCGCCAACAGCATCACGATCGTCGCCGCCTCGCGGACCACCTCGATGACGATGATTCGCTGCGGCAGCCCCGTCTGCAGCGCTGCGAGCGGTCCCTCCGCGGGCACGAGTGCCCGCAGGTAGACCACCACCGCCGCTTCCACGAGGGCCATGGCCACGGCGTACGCCGCGACCCACGCCAAACGCTTCGTCAGTTCCGGCATACGCGCACATAGTACACGCCACTCGGGAGCCGACCGGGAGCGCTCCCCTTAGAGCTGGCGGCGGGTCCGGATCGTCACGGGCACGCGGCGATCGTCCCGGCGTACGACGAGGTCGTACGACCGCTCCCGGCGGAACAAAGTCTGGAGCGAATCGAGGCCGAGTGTTGTGGCGGGACGATCATCGATGAGCTCGAGGATGTCACCGGGCTTGACGCCCGCTTCATCGCCGGGTGACTTGGGGCGGACGCGATCGACGCGGACCATGGTCCACTCCGGGCCGGCGGCGGACAGGGCGAGCCCGCTCATGTCGACCTCCTCCTTTTCCGTGAAGGCGGCGTTGGGCTCGAGGATCATGCGCATCCGCCGATAGTCGAAGGTCACCACGAAGCGGCGTAGCAGCCCACCCCCGATGTTGCCCGCTGTGCCAGGCGCGGTGATCTCGGCGGCCGGGAAGAACACCACGGGGTCGTCCAGCTGGTAAGGGCCAAGGCGCAGACCGGGGAGCCGCGCCGCCTGCGTCTTCAACTCGCCTCCGACGCCCGCACCGCGGCCCTGGAGTTTGTGCTCGAGACTCTCGGGCAGGCCATGGGCGGCCGCGAAATCGGCCGCCAGCATCAAGGTGGCCCCGCTCCCGGCGTCGATCACGAACTCACCCTCGACCATGGAACCATTCGGCATCTTGATCTTGGCTCGCACGTAGGGATGGTTCTCGCGCAGCGTGATGGGAACGCTGGCGCCCTTCCCCCGATACCGGTAGTGGTCGGGGTCGTGGAGACGCATCTCTCCGCCCGCGTAGTCGATCTCGACGATGAAGCGAGTGAAGACGTCGTAACCCAGGATCGCCTTCACATCGAGCCCGGTCGGCGGGGACAAGAACTGGAGCGGCGTCGTGGTGAACGATTGGTTCTCCATGCGGACTCCGGGAAGGTCGATGCTCAGCCCACGCACGGTGGCGGATTCGGTGGACCCGTTCGCCCCGAAGAGGCGCTGTCCCTCGAGCAACGGGACGCCCAGGGCGCGCGCGTATTCCTCGTCGATCACGTTCGCATACGCCCCGGTATCGAGGGTGAGCCACACGGCGCTCGAGTCGTTGAGGTGCCCGCGGAAGTAGATGTGGGCGATGCGGGTGTCGATCGGGATGCGCGCGACGTGGCCGTCGAATTCGAAGCGGACGTCGGAGGGCGGCTCGTTCGCTTCGGCCGCGAGGAGCGCGGTGGCCGCCATCAAGAGCAGAGCGATGGTCATTCGCATGGAGCGACACTACGCGGAGTGCGGCGCCCGAGTCTTGGACGGACGAAAGGTTCTGGTACGGCCCACCGTCGACGACGACGAGCGCGGGCTATCGGCCTCTGACCGCCGCACGATAGCGAGCGGGAGTGGTGCGCAGGGCGCGTCGGAACTCGCGGGTCATGTGACTCTGGTCGTAGAAGCCCGAGTCGGTCGCGATCTCGCCGAGAGGTGCGCGCGAGGTCGCGAGTCGCCGACAGGCCTGCTCGAGCCTGAGCCGGCGCGCGTACTGTCCGACCGAGCAACCATGGGCGCGTCGGAACGCGTAGGCCACGTGGACCGGGTGCATGCCCAGCGCCGCGGCCACCGTCGTGAGGGTGATCGAACCTGGGGCCGCGCCATCGATCAGCTTGCGGGCGCGATCCATGTCGGTCGGTTTCCGCGTACGGGGTCGCGAGGAAGTGGAGTGGCGCAAAACCTCACCCAGAAGCTCCAGCGTGAGGCCCTCGATGATCAATGGGGCGAACGGATCCGGCTCACGCAGCTCCTGATAGACGCGCCAGGCGAGGTTCGAGGCAGGACCCGGCACCAGCGATGCGGAGCGACACTCGCCGCGGTCGAGCTCCGATAGGCGAGCCAGCCACGAGGCGGAGAGCTCGATGATGAAACAACTGGCGCCCTCGGCCCGAAAACTTTCGGCGTGCGGCTCCCCCGGCCGGTAGAACAGCAGGTTCCTGGGTTCACAGGAGAGCGTCTCGCCACGATGCGTGTGCGCAAATCCGCCCTGAAGCACCAGGCAGAAACTGGCGGCCGCGTGCACATGCGGGGCCGAGCGCTGGTCCGGGTGATAGCGGGACTCGAGTAGGCGTAGCCCTGCCACCTCGCGGCTTCGGAGCGTGGACTGGAAACAGTATCCGACAGGGAGTGTGGTGCTCATCGAGCCTCGATTCGGTGGTCCCGCGTCATCATAGCGGCGGGTCCAGCTATTGGCGCTCCTTTGGATCCAGCGCGTCGGATCGGATGACCGGCGGCGATGTCGTACGTCCCATCCCTGCTACACTGCGTCGTCTGCCGGCTCGGGCCACGAGCCTCCAGTCCGAAAGGACTCAAGCTGCCGCCGAAACGACGAATCACCTCGTCCCCTGCGAATCCGTCGGGCGAGGCGCGCCCCCCGGTGATTGGCCTCGATACCAGCCCCCTGCACGGCGAGCTCCTGGGCGTCGAGCGCCTCGAAGAACGCGCCCGGGCGCTGGCCGCCCAATTCACGCTGTCGCGCAACCCGCGGCGAGGCCCACCCCGGTTGCTGCGCCGCCTGGCGGATCACGCCCGCGTGCTCCGTCGCGCGTATGGACTCTTCGCCGGTGACGTGCGGCGTGGCGAGCCGATCCCGCCCGCCGCCGAATGGCTGCTCGACAACTTTCACCTGATCGAAGCGGAGATGCGCGAGATCTGGCACCACCTTCCGACTCGCTATTACCGCGAGCTTCCGAAGCTGGCGACCCGCGAGCTCGCCGGCACGGCGCGCGTCTACGCCATGGCCGTGGAGCTGCTCCGCTACAGCGACGCGCGCCTCGACTCCAAGCGACTGCAACGGTTCATGGTCGCCTTTCAGACGGTCGCGCCGCTCAGCATCGGCGAGCTGTGGGCGTGGCCGAGCATGCTCAAGTTCGCTCTGATCGAGCACGTGCGGCGGTTGTCCGAGGAATTGATCGAGAGCCGCGCCGGGCGCGTCGACGCCGACCGATTGTTCGTCGAGTTCGAGACCGCGCAGCCCAACGGCCGCCTCCCGCGGCTCCCTCACGTCCTCCACGTCGCGTTCGTCGATCATCTGTTGCAGCGCATGCGTGAGCACGGAGCCGGCGCGGCCCGGCTCCGCAGGCAGCTCGAGGAGCGCCTGGACGCGTCGGGCACCACAGTCGAGGACGCCGTGCGCGCCGGGCATCAGCGGCAGGCGATGAACCACGTCTCGATGGGCAATTCCATCACCAGCCTGCGGTTGTGCTCGACACTCGACTGGAACGAGTACGTCGAGGTCGTCAGTCTGATCGAGCAGATCCTCCAACGCGACCCTCCCGGCGTCTATGGCCGCATGGAGTTCGCCGGTCGTGATCGCTACCGGCACGCGGTCGAGGCGCTGTCGGATCCGACCGGTGAGGCGCAGGTCAGGGTGGCGCTGCGCGCAATCGAGAGCGCTCGCCAGGCGGCCGAGAAACTCGGCGCCGATTCGAGGGCGGCGCACGTCGGCTACCACTTGATCGGTGGCGGTCGTCGCGATCTCGAGTACGACGTGGCTCACCACCCTCCGTTCAGACGACGCCTGGGGGAAATGGTCTTCGAATACGCCACGCCCATCTACCTCGGTGCGCTTGCGTTGGTCACGGGGCTTGGGGTGGCGGCGGCCCTGGCAACGGCGGCGGCGGCGGCAGCACCGCTATGGATGGGATTCTGGGCGGGGGCACTCGCGGTCATTCCCGCGAGTGAGTTCGCGACGGCGCTCATGCACCGGGTCGTCCACCGGCTCGCCAAGCCGAGGTTGTTGCCGCGACTAGACCTGCGCGGCGGCGTCCCCGAGTCGGCACGCACCATGGTGATCGTGCCCACGATCGTCTCGTCGATCGAAGGCGCTCGGACACTGATGGAGCGGCTCGAGGTGCACGCCCTCGGCAACATGGACCCACGGATCCACTTTGCGTTGATCACGGATTTCCCGGACGCGGACGCCGAGCACCTCCCGGCGGAGGACGAACTGCTCGCCGCCATGGTCGCCGGGGTCGAAACGCTCAACGCGCGCTACGCACCCGGCACGGCGGACCGGTTCTACCTGTTCCACCGCGCACGCCAATGGAACGCGGGAGAAGGCGTGTGGATGGGCTGGGAGCGCAAGCGCGGCAAGATCGAGCAGTTCAACCGTCTGTTGCGGGGCGCGGCCAGCGAGTTCGCCGTCCAGGTCGGCGCTCCGGAGATTCTGCCGCAGATTCGCTATTGCATAACGCTCGACAGCGACACTCGACTCCCCCGTGACGTCGCGCGGCGACTGATTGGCGTGAGCGAGCATCCGCTCAACCGCCCACGCTTCGACCCCAAGCTGCGGCGGGTCGTCGAGGGCTACGGGATCCTTCAGCCGCGGGTCAGCGTCACCATGGCGAGCGCCGCCGGCTCGCTGTTCGCCCAGGCGTACTCCGGCCACACCGGGGTCGATCCCTACACGACCGCGGTGTCCGACACGTACCAGGACCTGTTCGGCGAAGGCATCTTCACCGGCAAGGGTCTCTACGACGTCGACGCTTTCACCGCCGCGCTGGAGGGCCGCGTCGCGGAGAACGCGATGCTCTCGCACGATCTGTTCGAAGGGCTGTTCGCGCGCTGCGCGCTGGTGTCGGACGTCGAGATCGTGGACGACTTCCCATCGAGCGTGCTGGCTCATTCGCGGCGCCAGCATCGGTGGGTGCGCGGTGACTGGCAGATCCTGCTCCACCTTCTGCCACTGTTGCCGACGCGCCACGGCGTGGAACGCAGCCGCCTGCCGCTCATCAGTCGTTGGAAGATCCTCGACAACCTGCGCCGTAGCCTCGTGGCGCCGGCGTTGCTGGCACTGCTGGTCTCGGCATGGACCTGGCTCCCGGGCTCCCCACTCGGCTGGACCTTGTCGGTGCTGGCTGTGATCGGCTTCCCGCTGCTTCCGCCCTTGGTGCACCTGGCGCGGGGACCGCGCCCGCAACAGCCGGTGGGAGTGTACCTGCACGACGTGTGGGCGGAGCTGAAGACGGCAGGCGCCCAGGTGCTGCTCCAGATCACCCTGCTCGCGAGCCACGCCTACGAAATGGTGCACGCGATCGTCCTGACGCTGGTTCGGATGGTGATCACCCAGCGCCGGCTGCTCGAGTGGGAGACCGCCGCGGCCTCGGCAGCGCGTGCGGCCGGGTTGCTCGCGCGTCAGGGACCGCGCGTGTTCGTCGCCGAGATGTGGGCGGGTCCGGCGGCGGCTCTGGTGGTGCTTCTCGGAGTGTTACCGCTGCGCGCCGCGGCGCTACCGGTGGCGTTGCCGTTCCTGGCCGCCTGGCTCGCCTCGCCGGTCGTGGCCTGGTGGCTGAGCCGGCCCGTCGTCCCGCGGCGACTGGTCCTGAGCAGCGGAGACGCGTCAATGCTGCGCCGCATCGCACGCCGGACCTGGCATTACTTCGACAGTTTCGTCGGCGGCAAGGACCACTGGCTGCCGCCCGACAACGTCCAGCTCACGCCGGAGCTCCGCATCGCGCACCGGACCTCCCCGACCAACATCGGCATGGGGCTGCTCTCGACCCTCGCCGCACACGACCTGGGATACCTGGGCCGCGCCCAGTTGGCGGATCGGATCGACAGCACGCTCACATCCGTCGAGGCACTGGAGCGTCACAATGGGCATCTGCTCAACTGGTACGACACGGAGAACCTCGCCCCGCTTGCGCCCCGTTACGTCTCGACGGTGGACAGCGGCAATCTGGCCGGCGCGCTGATGGCGTTGTCCGTTGGGCTGCGTGAAGTCGCAGACAGCGAGGATGACGGCGAGCGAGCATGCGACGGCGCCTCCGATACGGCGGGCGTGCTGGCCGAGGCGCTGGCCGCACTCGAGCGCTGGTCGCACGCGGCGATGCCGATCCGCTTGAACTGCAGGCACGCGCTGCTGGAGCTGGACGCTTTGCGCGCGACGCTCGACGCTCGCGGCCCGGGGCACATGCGGCTGGAGACCGCCGGAGCTCGCGCCGGCGAGTTGCGCGATACCCTCGAACAGATCACGACGGCCGCGCCCGCGAGTCCCGAGGCCGAGGGGGTTAGTGTGTGGGGGCGATTACTCGATGAGGCCCTGATCCCGTTACCCGGACCGTCCCAACCCGAAGCATTGCGCGCGAGACTTCACGACCTTGCCCGCCGTTGCGACGATCTCGCCGACGAGATGGATTGGAAGTTCCTCTACGATCGAGCACGCGGCGTGTTCTCGATTGGCTTCCGTCTGGCCGACGCCGAAGGGCCCGGGCGCCTCGATGCCTCGTACTACGATCTGCTGGCGTCCGAGGCCCGGCTCGCGAGCTTCATCGCCATCGCCCGCGGCGACGTGCCGCAGGAGCACTGGTTCCGGCTGTCGCGGGCCCTGGTGAGCGTCGAGGGGTTCACCACGCTGGTGTCGTGGAGCGGCTCGATGTTCGAGTACCTGATGCCCCTGCTGATCCTGCGCAGCCATCCCGACACCTTGCTCGAGAACGCCTGCCGCACGGCGGTGCGCGCGCAGATCCTGTACGGGAAGCGCCACCGCGTGCCCTGGGGCATATCGGAGTCCGCCTACCACGTCGTGGACCTCCATGGCGCCTATCAGTACAAGGCTTTCGGTGTTCCCGGCCTGGGACTCAAGCGCGGGTTGGCCGAGGATCTCGTGATCGCACCCTATGCGACGGCCCTGGCCGCGCTGGTCGATCCCACCGCCGCGGCCGCCAACCTCCGCCGCCTCGCCCGCGAGGGGGCTGCAGGACGGTTTGGATTCATGGAGGCGCTGGACTACACGCCGCGCAAGTCCACGACGTCCGAAGGTGAGCCGGTGCCCGAACCGGGTCGGGTTCACGAGGTGTCCGCCTTCTTCGCCCATCATCAAGGCATGAGCCTGGTCGCGCTGACGAACGCCGTGCTGGGCGCTCCCATGGTTCGGCGCTTCCACGCCGATCCTCGCGTGCGGGCCACCGAGCCGCTGTTGCAGGAGCGCGTCCCACGCTTCGTCCCGGTCATCCGGCCGCGTCCCGCCGAGTCGACCACGTACGTCGAACCTCCGGCGGTCGCGGCGTCTCCGCGCCGGTTCCGATCGCCGCACACGCTCTACCCCAGCACTCATTTCCTGTCGAACGGCCAATACACCGCGATCGTCACCAACGCCGGCGGTGGTACCAGCTCGTGGCGAGGGCAGGCGGTCACGCGCCATCGGGACGACGCCACGTGCGATCCGGGCAGCCAGTTCATCTATCTGCGCGATGTGCGGAGCGGGCAACTGTGGTCGGCGGCACACCAGCCGGTCTGCCGCGAGTCGGAGCGCTACCGGGTGACCTTCCTTCCCGACGAGGCCCTGTTCGAGCGCACGGACGACGGCATCGAGACCCGGCTTCGAGATCACGGTCTCTCCCGAGGACGATGTCGAGGTCCGGCGCGTCTCGCTCATCAACCACACCGATCAGTTGCGCGAGATCGAGGTGACGAGTCTGGTCGAGATCGTGCTCGCACCGCATGCCGAGGATCTCGCTCATCCGGCGTTCCTCAAGCTATTCCTCGAAACCGAGTACCGCCCCGAATGCACGGCGCTGCTGTGCGGCCGCCGCCCACGATCGCCCGACGAACTGACCCCCTGGGCCATACACGTGATGAGCGCCGAAGGCGGTGTCCATGGCGCCATGGAGTGGGAGACCGACCGCGCGCGTTTCATCGGCCGAGGACGCACGCCCGAGGATCCCGTTGCGCTCGACGGCAGGGCGCTGTCGGGCACGACGGGCGCCGTACTGGACCCGGTCCTGAGCCTGCGCCGGCGCGTGCGCATCGCCCCCGGCGGGCGCGTGCGTCTCGCGTTTGCGACCGGCGTCGCGACGAGCCGGGCTGCGGCGATCGCGCTGGCCGAGAAGTACGACGACTCCACCGCGGCCGCTCGCGCCTTCGCGCTCGCCACCAGCCAGACCCAGATGCGGCTCCGCCACCTCGGAATCTCGACGGACGAAGCGCAGCTCTACGAACGCCTCGCGTCGCACGTCCTGTGGACCGACGCCACGCTGCGAGCCGCGCCCACGTTCCTCGCGGCCAACACGCTCGGCCAGTCCGGCCTGTGGGCGCACGGCATCTCCGGCGATCTGCCGATCGCTGATCGTGCGGGTGGTCGAGGACGACGACGTGTCCCTGGTGCGCCAGGTGCTGCGCGCTCAGGAGTACTGGCGGTTGAAGGGGCTCAGCGCCGACGTCATCGTCCTCAACGAATACCCGATGAGCTACCTGAAGCAGATGCACGAGCAGCTCCAGAGCCTGATCGGAACGAGGGACCTGGGCGGCCTGGAGGAACCGTCCCGGGGGCGTGTTCCTGTTGCGCAGCGACGGCATGCCGGAGCGCCAGCGGGAACTCCTGTTGGCGTCCGCACGTGCGGTGCTCAACGGCGGGCATGGCGACCTGGCGGACCAGCTCCGCCTGCCCTATCCGGAGCCGAGTTGGCCGCCCTCGCTGGTGGCGCGAGCGGCGCCCGAGGGGGCACACGGCGGTAGCCCCACCCTCGAGGTCGAAGCTCCACCGCTGACGCACGCCAACGGGCTCGGAGGCTTCGCGGCCGGCGGGCGCGAGTACGCGATCGTGTTGAACGGCGATGAGGACACGCCTCTGCCGTGGGTGAACGTGATCGCGAACGAGCGCTTCGGCACCGTGGTCGGGGCCACCGGCGCCGCCTGGACCTGGGCCGGCAACAGCCGCGAGAACCGCCTCACGCCGTTCGGCAACGACACCGTGAGCGAGTTCAGCGGCGAGGCCGTGTATCTGCGTGACGAGGACCGCGGGAGCATGTGGGGCGCCACGCCCGGCCCGTTGCCGCGGCGGCGCGACGACGGTCGCTGGGTCACGCGCCATGGCGCCGGCGTCACGCGCTACGCCCACAGCGCTCAAGGCATCACCTGCCAGCTCGCGGTGTTCGTGCACGCCGACGAACCCGTCAAGCTGTCGTGGCTGTCGCTCACCAATCACGATCGGGAGACGCGGCGCCTGAGCGTATTCGCATACAACGAGTGGGCGCTCTGTCCGCCGCGTTCGGGGGAGCACCGCTTCGTCATCACCGAGCAGGACCCCGAGACCGGCGCCGTCCTGGCCCGCAATCCCTACAACTCCGACTTCGCGGGGCGCGTGGCGTTCGCGCACTCGAACGTGCGGCCCACATCGGCGACCGGCGATCGGCTCGAGTTCCTGGGGCGGAACCGCTCGCTGCGCCGGCCCGCGGCCTTGGGGCGTGAGTCCCTGGCGCAGCGCTTCGGCGCCGGCCTCGACCCGTGCGCTGCGCTTCAGATTCGCGTCGATCTCGAGCCGGGCGAGACCCGCGACGTCGTGTTGCTGCTGGGCCAGGGCGAGGACCGCGAGCACGCGCTGGCGCTGGCGAGTCGCTTCGCCAGCGTCGAGGCCGCGCGCGCCGCGCTGGAACAGGTCGAGGAGCGCTGGGATCAGCTGCTCGGCACCGTGCAGGTCGAAACGCCGGACGATTCCTTCGACCTGATCATGAACCGTTGGCTGCTCTACCAGGCCCTGAGTTCGCGGTTCTGGGGCCGCACTGGATTCTTCCAGCCCGGCGGGGCGTACGGCTTCCGTGACCAGCTTCAGGATGTCATGGCGCTTGGGCTCGCGCGGCCCGATCTCTACCGTGAGCACCTGCTGCGCTGCGCCGGCCGCCAGTTCATCGAAGGGGACGTGCAGCACTGGTGGCACGAGCACACCGGCCGTGGAGTGCGCACTCGCTGCTCCGACGACCTCTTGTGGCTCCCGTACGCGGTGGCCCATTACGTGAAGTGGACCGGCGATCACGCGGTGCTCGACGTGCCCGTGGCCTTCCTGGAAGCGCCGCCGCTCTCTCCCGATCAGCTGGAGGCCTACGGTCAACCCGAGACCGCGAACCAGAGCGGGACTCTCTACGAACACTGCGTGCGCGCCATCGAGCGCCGCCTGACCATGGGCCCGCACGGGTTGCCGACCATCGGTACCGGCGACTGGAATGACGGGCTGAATCGGGTGGGGCATCGTGGCCGCGGTGAGAGCGTATGGCTGGGATGGTTCCTGTCGAAGATCCTGCACGACTTCGCCCTGATCGTGGAGGCGCGCGGAGACCTCGAGCGTGCTGCGCGCTGGCGCGGCGAGCGCGAGCGTATGGGGACGATGCTCGAGCAAGCATGGGACGGCGACTGGTATCGCCGGGCTTACTTCGACGACGGGACTCCGCTCGGCTCCGCCCAAGCCCAGGAATGCAGGATCGACGCAATCTCGCAGAGTTGGGCCGTACTGTCCGGTGCCGCGCCACGGGGGCGAGCCGAGCGGGCCATGGATGCCGTTCGCATGCAGCTCGTGCGCCGCGATGCGGGCGTGATCCAGCTACTCGCACCCCCGTTCGACCAGACACACCTCGATCCGGGATACATCAAGGGCTACGTGCCGGGCGTGCGCGAGAACGGCGGCCAGTACACCCATGCGGCGCTGTGGGCGGTGATGGCGATCGCTCATCTGGGCAACGGCGACGAGGCGGTCGAGTTGTTCCACATGCTGAATCCGATCAACCACAGCCGTACGCCCGCTGACGTCGAGCGCTACAAGGTCGAGCCCTACGTGGTGGCAGCCGATGTCTACACGCACCCGGCCCACATCGGCCGCGGTGGCTGGACCTGGTACACCGGCTCGGCGGCCTGGATGTACCGCCTCGGTCTCGAATCGATTCTCGGACTCAAGCGCCGCGGCCTCTGCTTCGCCGTTGCGCCGTGTATTCCCGGCTCATGGGACCGCTTCGTCGTGAGGTGGCGTCATGGGCGGAGCCGCTACGAGATCACCGTGGTGAATCCAGGACGCAGGAACCGCGGCGTTGCGGAGGTGAAGCTGGACGGCGCACGGGTGGATTCTCAGGCCATCCCGCTCGTCGACGATGGCGCCGTGCATCGAGTTCAGGTGGTTTTGGGCGACCCTTCACCCGAGACCCCTCCGATTTCAGCGCCGGAGAGCACGTTCTCTCTGGGGAATTCCCGCGAATCGTGACCGCGTTCAAGTTCACCTCGAATTGACTGTCGCTTTCGCGAGATTTGTCCGATAGTCACCTTGTCTTCGGTTGCCTGTGGATGTGCCGCCAGCGTTCAGATCCGCCAGAGACTCGTCTGGCGGTTTTTTGTTGGCTCATCATCCAGGATCGAGCGAAGACCATCGGTCACGGAGACCGAACGCGGCCGTGGCGTGATACACGGCACATGCGGGTCGACGACCCGGTACAGGAGTTTCAAGTGGCTAGTGGCACTGTGAAGTGGTTCAACGAGGCGAAGGGCTTTGGCTTCATTTCCCAGCCGGAGGGCGAAGACGTGTTCGTCCACTTTTCGGCCATCTCGGGCGAGGGTTTCAAGACGCTCGCCGAGGGTGAAGCGCTCGAGTTCGACGTGACGCGCGGCCCGAAGGGGCTGCAGGCGGCGAACGTTCGCAAGGCCTAGAACGCCCGAGTACCACCTCACGCCGTCGGGGCGGTGTCCGCAAGGACGCCGCCCCTGGTGTTTGTGGGGCCACGGAGTGACAAAGTAGGTCCCTCCGGGTTGCCTGCTAGGACTTCGCTTTCTTCGAAGCTTTGGATTTGCTGGAAGTGTTGAGAGCGACCGCTTGAAGAACGAGCGCCTTGAACGCGGGCTCGTCAACGCCTTCTCCTTCGCGGAGGTCGATCGCCCGGCGTACGTTGCCGTCGAGACTCGAATTGAAGAGACGCGCCGGATCCTTGAGCGACGCGCCTTTGGCGAAGGTGAGCTTGACCACGCTCTTGTAGGTCTCGCCCGTGCAGATGATGCCGTCGTGCGACCAAACCGGAACGCCTGGATTGGTGGGTTTGATCCACTTCACCTCCTCGACGACGTCCGGGTCTGCTGCCTTGATGAGCTTGCGCATCTTGTTGAGGGTCTTCCCGCGCCAGTCCCCGAGATCGGCGATTCTCTTCGAGATGAGCTCCGATGCCGACTGGCCTTTGCTCGCAACCGAGGTCTTCATGTCTTCCTCCCACTCCGCCACTTGACCGAATACGGCAGCACGAACAGATACAGACCGGTGAACAAGAGCAAGGCGAGCGGGAGCAGCGGCGCGTAGGTCACCCAGGGCGGAGGCATCGCACCCCCCGTCTGTGCCAGGGCAATGAAGTTGGCGATGACGGTCAACGTGAAGGCGATGGACAGCCAGCGGTGGATCTGCCGGATCCAGCTGTTCCAGTTCAAAGGGACCTCCCTTCAATGCCAAATTGCTTTGCGTACTCGGCGTTCAATCGCTGCCAGCCGTCGAACTTCATGAGTTCGGGGCCGACCATGCGTCCGAGGGGAGTTCCGCCGAGAAGCTGATCCAGAACGTCGAAGCAAATGTGCCACCCGGCAGCACCCATGGAGATGAAGCGGCGATTGATGCTGGTCCACAGCGTCAGTCGCGTGCCGCCGCCGAGCGGCGCCAGCTCCCAGCGCATCTCGTGATCACCCCAGTTGTACACGAGCAACTTGGGAGCGTCGGCTCGCGTCACTCTTGCTTCGGAAACCATCGACGTGGGCGCTCCCACCGTGGTGAGCTTCACCGTGCTTCCCACCGTCCCCAAGCTGCCATCAGCATCGAACGGCGCCCATTCTCGGAGATGCGCCGGGTCGGTCAGCGCCTGCCAAACCCGCGCCGGCGGGTGACGAAGGTCACGGACCAGAACGAGCCCCCACTCTTCCCCGTCCTTCCGGACTTCCGCGCCTGAGGCAGGGCCCGGCGCGTAGCTCTCGCGTTTGCTCATCGTTTCTTTCCTTTCGAGCGTGTTCCTCGTTCCCTGCGTTTCGGTGCGGGCCGCCGCTCCATTCGATCCAGGTGGCGTTCGAGGGCATCGACGTGGGCCGACCAGAGTCGCCGGAACGGGGCGAGCCAGGAATCCACTTCCTTGAGGGGTTCGGGCCGGAGCCGGTAGACGCGACGCTGCGCATCGATCTGCGACTCGACGAAGCCTGCCTCACGCAGCACCCGGAGATGCTTCGACACCGAGGGCTGGGGCATTCCGAGCCGTGCTTCGATCTCTCCGACCGACCTCTCCGACGAGGCGAGGAGGTTCAGGATGGCGCGGCGGTTTGGCTCCGCAAGAATGGCGAAGGCAGATTCCATGCGCTTATATTCCCATAGCGGTATATGCCTGTCAAGGCACTTGCGCGCCGGGATCAACCACTCCAGCCCACTCGATGCTAGAGTGTGCGGCCCAGTAAGTTACTCCCATTGGAGGTCCCGTGCCGCGACGATTGCGTATTGCCTGGTGCTTCGCCCTCCTCCTTATAGTGGTCTCGACCGGCTGCACGAAGCGCTCCTCCACGGATCTGGCGCCTCCGCCGCCCGGGGACCCGAGTGCGTTCAAGCTGGGCATCATGACCAGCACGGTCTCCCAGGGAGAGGAAGACTATCGCGCCGGCCAGCAGGTCGCGGACCGCTACCCGGGGCGGGTGAATACCGTGACGTTTCCCGACAACTTCAGCACCGAGATCGAGACCGTGATCTCGCAGATGGTCGGGCTCGCCGCCGACCCGGAGGTGAAGGTCGTGATCGCCGGGCAGGCGGTCAACGGCTCGGTGTCCGCCGCGCGAAAGATTCGTGAGCAACGTCCGGACATCCTCATCGGGTTCATGTACCCGCACGAGGATCCGGACATGGCGATGAAGGTCTGCGACCTGGCGATCCTCCCCGACGAGCTGACGCGAGGCGTCGCACTGATCGAGAACGCGCAGAAGATGGGTGCCAAGCACTTCGTTCACTATTCGTTCCCGCGTCACATGTCCATGGTCCTGCTCTCGAGGCGCCGTGAAATCATGGCGCTCGAGTGTGCCCGGCGCGGGATGCAGTTCCACTTCGTGTCGGCGCCCGATCCAACCGGAGAAGGCGGCCTTCCGGGGACCCAGCAGTTCGTCCTCGAGGACGTCCCGCGGCAGTTAAAGCAGTACGGGCCGCAGACTGCGTTCTTCAGCACCAACGACGGGATGCAGGAGCCGCTGATCCGAGCGATCTTGATGGCGAAGCAGGGCTACTTTGTCGAGCAGAGCACGCCGGCGCCGACCGCGGGATACCCGGCGGCGCTGGGGATGGCGATCCCCCCCGACAAGAAGGGCGACATGGCGTGGATCAGCGCCGAAAACAAGCGGCTCATCGCCGAGTACGGCATGAGCGGCCACTTCGGAACCTGGAGCCAATCGGTCAACATGGTCGCGACGCGGGCGATCGCCACGCTGCTGGTCGATGCGGCGGCCCACAAGATCGACCACAGAGACTCGGCCACCGTTCACCGGTACCTCGAGGCCGAAGCCGGCGGGCCGGTGACCCTGCGTCGCTACTCACCGAGCGGCAACCTGTGGTTGATGACCATGGAGCACGTGACGTACTAGTCGCCCAGCGTTGGTGAAGCCTTTCCCCACGTTCGTCCGGGAGCGAAGCTCCCTCGCGACTTCCTATGGGGATATGACGACCAATGCCTGAATCGCGCTTCGTTCGAGCCCGGATCCTCCCCTTCACTCTGTTGATCGCCGGTGCGCTGCTCGCCGGCGCGACCCTCCAGTCCCGCGCGCACGGCGATCGTCCCCACGGTCTCCGGTTCGTGAACGGGCACTGGTTCGACGGGCGCGGCTTCGTGGCCCGCGACAGCGTGCTCGTCTCGGAAGGAAAGTTCGTCAGCCGGCCGCCGGCCGAGGTCGAGACCGTGGACCTGCAGGGCGGCTTCGTGGTGCCGGCATTCGGGGACGCACATAGCCACGCCTTCTCCGACTCGGGCGCGGTCGAGGACGACGCACGCCGATTCCTCATTGCGGGTGTGTTCTTCTCCAAGAACCCGAACAACCCGGGTTCGCAGGTCGCTTCGGTGCGGCGGCGGCTCGCGCAAGACCGCAGGATCGAAGTGGTGTTCGCCAACGGCGGGCTGACGGGCCCGGGCGGACATCCGGCACAGATCTACGAGGGCGCAGATCACGGGGCTCCGGTCGAGCCCAAGACGCGACGCTTCGCCGGCGACGCCTACGTCGAGATCGCAGATGCCGCCGCGCTCGCCTCGGCATGGCCGCGCGTGCTCGCGGGCCGGCCCGACTTCATCAAGGTCTACCTCGAGGAGTCCGAGCACCACGCCGAGCGCCAAAACAACTCCCAAGACGACCCCGCTTTCTTCGGCCGGCGCGGTCTCGACCCTCGCCTGGTCCCGGAGATCGTCAAGCGGGCGCACGCCGCAAAGCTCGCGGTTACGGCGCACGTCACCACGGCTGCCGACTATCGCGCCGCGGTCGGCGCCGGCGTGGACGAGATCACCCACCTACCGCTGGCGCCGATCACGGCCGACGACGCCCGCGAAACCGCGCGCCGCGGCATCACCGTGGTCACGACCTCGGTGAGCCACAAGCCTGCGCCCGCGGGCTTGGACGTGGATGAGGTCCACCGGAAAAACCTCGCGCTGCTCGAGGCCGTGAAGGTGAAGCTGGCGCTGGGGACGGATCACCCCACACGGTCCGTCATCGACGAGGCCGACAATCTGCTCCGCATCGGCGCGTTCGGCCGCGCCGAGCTGCTCCAGCTCCTCTGCGTCGCGACCCCGCGCGTCGTGTTCCCGAAGCGGGTCGTCGGTTCGCTCGATCCCGGCTCCGAGGCGAGCTTCCTCGTGCTGGCGGCGAATCCTCTGGACGATTTCGCAGCGCTACGGCACATCACGCTCCGGGTCAAGGACGGCGTGACGCTCCAGCCCCCGCCTCCGAGCAAGCCCGGCGTAGCCGAAGCGATGGTGCCGTCGCTGATGCGCGGAGACGTCGACGAGGCGTTCGCCACGTACGACCGGCTCAAGGCTTCACACCCGGATTCACTCGACTTCTCGGAGCAACAGCTCAACGGACTCGGCTACACGCTTCTCAAGCACGGCCAAGCCGAGATGGCGGTCGCGTTCTTCCGCAAGAATGTCGAGCTGTTCCCGGAGTCGGCCAACGCCTACGACAGCCTGGCCGACGGCTGTGTCGCGGCGGGCGATTCCACGGCCGCGCGCGAGGCGTGGCGCGGCGTGCTCAAGGCGATCGAGCGCCGGCCGCCCCGCAGGCCCGAAGTGAAGAAGGGTCTCGAGGATCGGGCGCACGCCGGGCTCGCGAATGCCACGCGCTGAGCAGTCATGAAAGTCTGAAGCAACCGATTGTACGAAGGCTCGGACGGGTTATGCTGATTGTATGAAGATCATTTCGGCCCTGATCGTTTCGGTCCTGTTGGCGACAAGCCCGCCATTGGCCGCCCCGAGCGAGGCCATGTCCACCCCCAACGTTCACCCGCACAGGCTCGTGCTCGAGCTCGACTCAGGCACGCCGCGACCGGGCTTCGGACACGCGCAGCGTCCCGACGCCGAGCCCAACCGCCTGGCTTCCAGCGGGCTCTCGGCCCTCGACGTGGTTCACGCCCGCTACCAGCCGCGGGTCTACGAGCCGATGTTCCCCACCGCGACGCCTCCCGCGCCCGGCTCGAACGATGAAGACCTCACGCGGTTCTACATCGTCGAGTTGCCGGCGAACGCGAGCCTCTCCCAGGCGCTCGCGGACTATGGTTCGGTGCGCGGCGTGGCCGGCGCCGAGCCGGTGCCGCTCACCTCGGTCGGCTACATGCCCAACGATCCCATGCTCGGCGACCAGTGGCAGCTCGGCCAGTCGAGCGACCACGACAGCGACGTGTTCGAGGCCTGGGACGTGATCCAGGGCGACTCGACGATCGTGATCGCGATCCTCGACACCGGCGTGCTCTACAGCCACGAGGACCTGGGCGGCACCGAGCCGCCGTACACCGCCGGGAACATCGCGCACAACTGGGTCGAGATGGGCGGGCTGCCCGGGGTCGACGACGACGGCAACGGTTACGTCGACGATTTGCGCGGTTGGGACTTCGTCGCCGGGGGCACCGGAGTCCCCGGCGAGGACCTGAGCGGCGCCGACAACGACCCGATCGACTTCGCTGGCCACGGCACCTTCTGTGCGGGCATGGCCAGTGCGCGCACCGACAACGGGCTCGGCATCGCCGGCACCGGGTTTCGCGCCAAGCTCCTGCCGGTCCGGATCGGCTGGAAGGACACGCCGAGCAGCCCCGGGCAGATCGACATGGGCTTCGCGGCGCAGGCGCTGGTCTACGCCACGGACAACGGAGCCCACGTGATCAATTGCTCGTGGGAAAGCGTCGTCCTGACCGCCCTGCGGACGGCCGCGACCTATGCGATCAATCACGGCGTCACGCTGTGCGTCGCCGCGGGTAACCACAACAGCGAATCGACGGCCGAGAACTATCTGGCGGCGCGCGGCGACTGCATCGACGTCGCTGCGATCGATCGCAACGACGTGCGCGCCGGTTTCTCGAGCTATGGCGCCTGGGTCGACGTCTCGGGCTGCGGGCTCTCGGTCACCAGCACGATGGGACGCATGTCGGAGCCGAGCTACCTCACCAGCAACGGCACGTCGGTGGCGGCTCCGTTCGTCGCGGGTGCGGTGAGCCTGTACCAGGCGCGTCGCCTGAGCCTCGGACTGCCGCTCGCAACACCGGCCGAAGTGCGGCAGCGCGTCCACGACACCGGTGATGACATCGATGCGCTGAACCCGGGCTACGCGGGCAAGCTCGGCACCCGCATCAACGTGCTTCGCATGCTGACGGATCCGCTGCCGGTCGGTGTCCCTCCGGCGCCGGCGGTGTTGGGGCCCGCGCTCGCGATCCGGGCGCTGCCGAATCCTTCGGCGTCGGCGATGCGGTTGATGCTCTCGCGCAGGAGCTCTGCATCCACGCGGGCGATGCCGGGAGAAGATGTGGTGCGGATCTATTCGGTCACCGGTCAGCTCGTGCGCACGCTCGAGATTCCCGCGAGCGCGGGGTGGGAAGCGACGCTGAGCTGGGACGGCACCGACGACCGCGGCGGCCGCGTGGGCACTGGAATCTATTTCGCACGCGCACGCTGGTCCGGCCAGCAGGCCGGAGCGCGACTCGTGCGCCTGGGGAACACGCGGTGATTAGTCGTGCGCTGGCTTGTGGTCTCGTCGTCGTCGGCGGTGCAATCCCTCCGGCTGCGGCGCAGGTCTTCACGCCGGTCGCCGTGCCCGACATGGCCGCGCACGTCGCGTTCTCGACCGGGGCCTCGTGGGTGGACTTCGACGGCGACGGGGATCTCGATCTCTACGTGGTCACCTCGTTCTCGGCCAACAACGACAACGTGCTCTACCGAAACGATGGTGGCGATACGTTTGTGCGCGTCCTCGGCGAGCCGGTGGTGCAGGATTCCGCGGAGAGCGTTTGCAGCAGTTGGGCCGACGCCGACAACGATGGCGACCTCGACGCGTACGTCACCGCACTCTCCACCAAGGGCGGCCGACTTTACCGCAGGACTGCCGCGAGTTGGACCCTGGATGTGGCATCCGGGATCAGCGGCGACGCAATGAAGGGCGTGGGCTGCGCCTGGGGCGACTACGATCGCGACGGAAACGTCGATCTTGTGGTCTCCACCATCACGGGTGTCCTCGGCATGACGACCGGGAACCGGCTGTTTCGAAATCTCGGCGACGGCACGTTTCTGGAGATCGCCGGCAGCGCGGTTTCGACCGCCGGGTCGCACCACAACCCGACCTGGGCGGACTTCGATGGCGACGGCGACCTGGATCTCTTCTTCGGCAGCGGTCCCGTCGGCTCGCTCGGTCTCGACCAGATGTATCGCAACCGCCTGATCGAGACCGGCACCGCGGACTTCGAGGCGATCACGACCGGCACGCTGGCCACCGACCCGCGCGACTCGCAGGTGCTGAGCTGGGCCGACTACGACAACGACGGTGACCTCGACTGCTACGCGATCAACTACACCTCGGTGCCGAACCAGCTCTACCGCAACGACGGCGTCACGGGGTTCACCAAGATCGTAGCTGGCACGATCGTCACCGACATGGGCGCTGCGCACGGGGTGGCATGGGGGGACTTCGACAACGACGGCGATCTCGACGTCCACGTTGCACGCGACAACGCGCAGGCCGATCGCTTCTATCGCAACAATGGCAACGGCACTTTCACCAGCGTGGCGACCTTGGCGACCACACCGCCGCGCTCGGCCTACGGCGTGGCCGCCGGCGACTACGACCAGGACGGCGACCTCGATCTGTTCCTGCCGACCGCGAGGAGCGAGGGTCCGAGCGTGCTCTATCGCAACGATCTCGTGAATGGAAATCATTGGCTCGAGGTCGCGTGCGTCGGACAGCCGTCGAATCGCTCGGCGATCGGGCTGCGCGTGCGCGTGCGCGCGACCATCGGCGGCACGCCGCGCTGGCAGCTACGCGAGATCTCCGCGAACACCGGCTACGGAGGGCAGAACGCCCTGATCGCGCACTTCGGGCTCGGGGATGCAGCGGTCGCGGACTCGGTGCGCCTCGAGTGGCCGAGCGGCCGCGTCGACGTGGTCACCAGCCTGGCCGCCGACACGCTGCGAACGATGGTGGAAGGGCAGGTGTCGACCAGCGTGCCCTTCGAACCATGGCCCGAGGCGAGCGAGCGTATCCGGATCACCCCGAATCCGCTGCGCCTCTCCGGATCCGTCGCGTTCTGGTCGGCCCGCGCCGAGTACGCGCGCGTGACGCTGCATGATCTGCAGGGTCGCCGGGTTCGGACGCTGTTCGAAGGTGAAGCACCCGCCGGCTGGGGTCGCGCCCGGCTCGAGCGCGCATGGCTCCCCGCGAGCGGCGTCTACTGGGTGCGCATGACGACGGCAACCGGCGGCTGGGATCGGCGTCTTGTCGCGATCCAATGATGCCCACAACCAGGCTCAGGGCGGTGACTCAGGGCTTCGCAAGCCGAAGGAAGCGTACCTCGGTGCTCTCCGTGAGCGCGATGGGCATGACGAGGTAAGCCGCTCCGACGACGGTTTCCTGTTTCTTGAATTTGCCCTGCCCCTGCTTGTCGAGGCCGAGTTCCTGAGTGGTGGTGAGCACAAACAGCCCACCCGCCTCGGGAGTGTTGAGCGTGTTCTCCACCCTGGTGCGCAAATGGAGACGCCCGCCGGTGAACTCGAAGTCTTTCCCCGAAACGAAAGACCCTTCCTTCACGACCCCGCTGTCGCTGAAGCCTCGAACCGCAAGCACCGTGTCGCCAATCGCCTGGACCGAGATGGTGCGAATCGACTGGTGGCGCAGCGTCGTGTCGCCGGGCCAGATGATCTCCGATAGGTAGTGGAACCCCATGTTGGGAGCTGTTTCACCGAGATTTTGGTAGGTGCCCGCGAGCTCCTGGAGCGCGTGAGGGGCCTCAAAGCCGACGTTGTCAGGTGGCTTCAAGGCGAAACAACCCGTCAGTGCGACGGCGAGGATCGACGAGACCAGGGCGACCCGCGTCATGGTGTCGCGCCGCCTAACGAACACCCATGCGCACGAGCAATGCCTCGAAGCGCGGGTCTTTCCACAGCGGGGCGAAGTCCGCGAAGTAGGTGACGTAGGGCAGGCGCATCTCGCGCAGGGCGAGCGAGTCGTCGAGGTCCCGGAATGCGGCATCGAGGTCGCCCAGCTCGGCGTGCCACCGGGCCCGATCCGTGGGGAGCAGCTGCGCGACCGGAGCAGAGAGCTGCGCCCGCAACACCGCGTCCCTGCCGCCCCGCGCATAGGCTTCGCGCAGCGCCGCCGTGGGCGCCGCGACGCGTGGCGAAACGGCCTCGAGTCGCTCGCGTAGCGAGAAGTACTGCTCGACATCCCCGCGCTGCCAGCACAGACGAGCGGCCAGCTCGAGCGCCAGCGGCAGCGTCGGCGTGAGCTCGAGCGCCTTGAGATACGCAGCCATCGCCTCGTCGAGCTGCCCCTCGAGCCAATGCCACTCCCCCAGGATGGGCCAGATGTTGGCGGAGAGCGGGTCGAGCTCGAGCGCCCGCCGGATCTCACGCAGCGCCGCATGCGAGCGGCCGGTCATCATCAGGAGATCCGCGTACCACTTGTGCGCGATGGCGTCGTCGGGACTCAGCTCGATTGCCCGCCGATACTCTTGCTCCGCCTCGGTCCACCTGAGATCCACCATCAGCGCGTAGCCGAGCGTGGCGTGGACGGATCCGAGTTCCGGCCGGAGTTTCAGCGCCTGCAGTGCCGCCTCGCGCGCTTTCGGGAGCGTCTCGGACGTCGGGGTCAGGCTGTAGTAAGGAAGAGTTACGTAGCAGTCGGCGAGTCCGGCCCATGCTTCGGCGAACTCGGCATCGATCGCGATGGCGCGCTCGAAGAACTGGATGGCTTTCTTTCCGTCGGCTTCGGTGCGCTTGTTCCAGAAGAAGCGCCCCTCGAGGAAGGCGTCGTAGGCATCGCGGTCGTGCGTCCCCCGGCGGGCCGCCAGGCCATCCTGGCTGTGCAGCAACGCTCCGGGCAGTGCCGCGACGACGGCGCGGGCGACGTCGTCCTGCACGGCGAAGATGTCGTCCAATTTGCGCTCGAACGTCTCCGACCACAGGTGGTAGCCGTCCGCGACCTTCACCAGCTGGACCGAGACACGCACCCGGTCCCCCGCCTTTCGGACGCTGCCTTCGAGCACGGTGGCCACGTTGAGCGCTTTCCCCACCTCGGCGATCGTCGGGGTCTTGCCCTTGAAGTGGAACGAAGACGTGCGCGCGGCGACCCGGAGGCCGCGGATCTTGATCAGCATGTTCATCAGCTCTTCGGTCAAACCGTCGGAGAAATACTCGTTGTCGGGTTCGCGGCTCATGTTCACGAGCGGCAGAACCGCAATCGAGGGTCCCTCGGGCGCGCGGGCCGGCGCGACCGACAGCGCTGGTTGCGACCCCGCGACCGCACCCCCGGGCGCCGCGCTTCGCAAGGACGCCAGTGCGTCGCGGACGTCGGAGGCTCGCGGATACCGGTCCCCAGGATTCTTCTCCAGGCACCGTCTGACGATCCGCTCCAGATCGTGCGGCATATCGGGGCGGATGCTCGCCAGGGACTCCGGCTCATCGCGCAGGATGGACGAACTCACTTCGGCGATGGTCCTGCCGGCGAACGGCCTTCGCCCGCAAGCGAGTTCATGGACGATGATGCCGAGCGCGAACAAGTCCGTGCGCGCGTCGGCGCCTTCGCCGCGCAGCTGCTCGGGCGCCATGTACGGCGCCGTGCCCACCACGGCTCCGACCACTGAGATCGGCGACGTCCTGGTGATCATCTGCGTGTCCTCGAACGTGGGCTCCCCCTGCACGAGCTTGGCGAGGCCAAAGTCCAACACCTTGAGCCGGCCCTCGCGCGTCACCATGACGTTCGCGGGTTTCAGGTCGCGATGCACGATGCCTTTGTCGTGCGCGGCCACGAGCGCATCGGCGAGCGGGACGCTCAAGTCGAGCACCTGAGCGAGTGGCAGGCCGCCGGGTTTGATCAGCGTGGCGAGGTCGTTCCCCTCGACCAGTTCCATCGTGAGGAAGCGCGTACCGGAGACTTCCTCGATGGAGTGCAGGACCACGATGTTGGGGTGATTGAGGCTCGCGACGGTCCGTGCCTCGCGCTCGAAGCGGGCGAGGCGATCGGGCGAGGAGGCGACCGCCTCGGGTAACACTTTGATGGCAATGTCACGTCCGAGCCGCGTATCGCGCGCCCGGTAGACCTCTCCCATTCCACCGGCCCCAAGCGGGGCGGCGATCTCGTAGTTGCCGAGACGGGTCCCGACGGTCAGAGGCATCAGGCGAATCTACCTCTATAAAGGAGAAGGTTCGAGCGCGGCCGGTGGCTGTTCCCGGACGAACCCTCCATGGGCTCACGACCACCGAACGCCAACCTGCAATTGCTGCGCATGCGGCCTGCATGAATTCCGCTGGGCCGAATCCCCAGTCCACCGAAACCTTGTCCTCTCGCCAGGCGCTCAATTCGGGCCTCGTGGCGTCCTGCAACGAGCGTGATCGGTTGGCACCAATCGGATCGGAGCGCGGTCATGCTTTCGGCGCATTCTGCAAGAAATCGCGGGCACGCTGGCTGCTTTGACCTTTGGGCTTCTGACGCTTGTTGGGCAATGGTCCCTCCCGGCGTGATTCGAGGAGGACTCATGAAAGCATCACTCAGGTTGCTGACTCTGTGCCTGCTTCTGCTCGCGCCTTTGTCTGTAGCTCATGCGCAGGCACCGCTGCTGTCTCCCATAGCGAACGTGAGCCTGAATGCCGGCTCCACGTTGAACGTGGATGTGGTTGCGGTCGACGAGAACGACCGTTTGATCACGATCACGGCGGCCCTACCTCCGTTCGTGACGCTGAACACGCCGACGATCGGTACCGGGGTCGTAGTCACCAGCCTGACTCTGGCGCCGTTGAGCGCCCACTTGGGCGACTTCACGGCCGCGGTCACCGCCACGGCTGGAGGCGTCTCCACTGTCAAAGTCTTCCAGATCACTGTCAACGCCATGGGCTCGGACCAGGCGCCGAGGGTGACGGTGCTCCCTCTGCAGGAGGTTACGGCCGGATCGGATCTCACCTTTGCGGTCAACGCCAGCGATCCAGATGGGAACATGATCGTATCGCTCGTCGCAACGGGCCTTCCCGACGGAGCCACGTTCATTCCGAACAGTTCCAGAACGGTCGGGATGTTCGACTGGACCCCGGGTGCGGGTGACGCCGGCGAGTACGACGTCCAGTTCACCGCAGCGAACGCCCTTTCGTCGACGACCGTGACGCATATCCGTGTCGCGAGTCCGCCGGCACTGGCGTTCACTCCGATCGATGACGTGACGGTAGCGGGCGGCGCATCCCTGTCGGTGCCGGTCCACGCGGCCGGCGTCTCCGGCGCGTTCATCGAGCTCACCGCGGCCCTGCCGCCGTGGGCAACCCTGAATCCTCCGGGCACGGGCACCGGAGAGGTGAACACCACGATTACGGTCACTCCGCCCGTCGGGAGCGCAGGGACCTACCATGCGTCCATCACCGCGACCTCCCAAGGAGTTTCCGTCACTGAGTTCTTCGACATCATCGTCACCGGTCCGGGCCAGGGCAACCGCGCGCCACAGGTGACCGCTCCGGCGACCGCGTCGGTCGCGATTGGATCGACCCTCAGCTTCGACGTCACCGCGACCGATCCCGACGGGGACCCCGTCGAACTCATCGACCGCGAGCTGCCCGATGGGTCCAGCTTCGTCGACAACGGGAACAACACGGGAACCTTCACCTGGAGCCCGGTCTCGGGCCAGGAAGGGACGCACATTGCCTCGTTCACCGGCATGGACAACCGCGGCGGCACCAGTTTCGCCAGCACGTCGATCACGGTGACCGGTGACACCCCCGTGAACCAGGCGCCGGCACTGAGCGCTCCGGCGACCGAGCAGGTCGACGAGGGCGTCAACCTCTCGTTCACGGTGACCGCCTCTGACCCGGACGGTGACCACGTCACGCTCACGGCGAACTCGGTGCCCGATGGGGCCACGTTCACCGATCTGGGCGACAACACCGGCACCTTCTCGTGGACGCCCGGCTCGTCGCAATCGGGGACCTATGCAGTGGCGTTCGTCGGAAACGACGGGAACGGCGGCACCGGCACCGCGAGCACGACCATCACGGTCATGGACGTGGGTGGCGGCGGAAGTGGCGACGTTGCAGGCAGCGCGTGTCTCATTGGCAAGTTCAAGCCCCACCGCGAAACTCATTGCTTCCGCATCAAACCGATCAGCGGCTCGTTCAACTTGGAGGATGTGGTCCTGTCCAGCATCAGGCTCCAGTTCAATGGCAAGTCCATCCCGGCGCTGGAGGGTGCTCAGATCGATCGTGATTGCCACGGTCGCAGTGGTCATGGGGCCGACGGCGCTCCCAGCGTTGACGGTGCCTTTGGGGCGGCGGGCGATCATGGAGTTGACGGCGGTTTTGGGGGCGGTCGGGACGATGACGACGACGATGGTGGCGGACATGGCGACGACGACGACGACGGCGGCGGCGACCATGGCGATCGCGACAAGTGCAACCTGAGCTGCGAGGACTCCCACCACCACGATCGTGACGGGTGCTGGAAGCGCAATGCCACCTGCGACACGCTCGGCATCCGCGCCTGCTTCTCGACGGAGGCGCTGCTCGGCCTGTTCGCGAAAACTACGGTGACCGCCTCGAGCGGCAACCACGGTTGGAAGCAATTGCCGTGCGCCCTGGTCGACGCCGAGATCCTGGCGACGCTCACCAGCGGCGCCACTGTCGTGGCCACGTTTGGCGATCGCGACCGTAGCAAGGACCACGGGGACGACGACGACGATGATGGCGGCGACGGCAAGGACGCTCGTGTGGACGACGAGGACGGCAGGGTCACGCGCGCCTTCGAGTCGGCGCTCGGCGCCCGGGTGATGCCCAACCCGCTCAATCCCGGCACGGAGCTGTCCTTCACGATGGCCCGCGATAGCCGGGTGCATGTGGCGGTCTATGACATGCAGGGTCGAATCGTGAAGAAGCTCATGAACGACTTCCGCATTGCCGGCCAGCAGAGAGTGACCTGGGACGGATCCAACGAGCGGAGCTCGAGGGTGCCCCCGGGCGTGTACTTCATTCGTATTCAGTCACCGGAGGCATCAGTCATCCAGAGAGTCACGGTCGTGAACTAGAAGATCGAGGGCGCGGCTGCGATCGCCGCGCCCTTCGTTCAAGGAGGTTGTCGTGCGCCAAGGACTACGTGCGGCTCGTTCGCTAGTGTGGCTGGCTCTGATTCTGGCCGCCCAACTCAACGCTGGACCCGCGATCGCGGGGCCGTTCGCGCGGCTGCAGGTACTGCTGCCGGGCGAAACTGCGGCCCCGGGAACCACTTCAGGCAAGAGCGGAACCCCGAACCCACAAACGGCGGGCGTGCCGTTCAGCATCACGGTCAACGCGTGCGACGCAGCCTGGGAGCTGGTGCCCACGGTGACGCACACGATCCGGATCCTGAGTTCGGACGCGAGCGCATCGCTCCCCGCGTCGGCCCAGCTCGTCGCGGGCACGGGGAACTTCCTCGTGATCCTGAATGCCGGCGGCAACTTCACGATCTACGCGCACGACCAATCGGACATCACGATCCCGGATGGCGCCAGTTCCGCGGTTCGATCGATCGTGCTCCAGAGCCTCGAGTTTGCGAACATTTCGAGGAACCAGACCGCCGGCGTCCCGTTGGCGACCACGATCACGGCCCGGGATCCGAACGGCGACGTCGTGAGCGGGTTCACGGGGACCGTGCGGCTTCGCCAGCTGACCAGCTTCGGCCAGGGGCGCATCACGCCGGCCACCGTGACTCTGACGTCCGGCCAATGGAGCGGAAGCGTCACCGTCTACCGCGCCGACGAGACCGCCCCGACCAGTGGGAACGCCTTCGTCGGGGGCGAAGTCGATGGCCATCCGTCGCAGAGCGGCACCAGCAACGGCTTCGTCGTCCACCCAGGCCCCTTCCGGCGCCTGCAGATCGTGATGCCGGGCCAATCGCCCCTTCCCGGGAGCGTGAGCGGCATCACCGGCGTTCCGGCCAGTCAGGCGGCGGGACGCAGCTTCACGGTCAACCTCTACGCGACCGACGACTACTGGAACCAGGTGGCGAGCAACGACGCTGTGCGCCTGGCATCCGCTTCCGATCCTGCCGACACACCGGTCAATGGCACGCTCTCCGCCGGCTTCCGGCAGCTTTCGTTCACGTTCATGACGGTGGGAACCCAGACTCTGACCGTGACCGATCAAACCAACTCGTCGATCACGGCGATGACGAGCGCCGGGATCCAGGTAGTCCCCAACGCCGCAGACAACTTCGCCTTTGCGTCGATTGCGTCTCCGCAGGTCGCGGGGGTGCCGTTCACGGTCACCATCCGCGCCACCGACGCGAGCGGGAATACCGTCTACGACTACGCGGGTGACGCCGTGCTCGGCTCCAATACCGGCTCGGGCACCAGCACACCCTCCCTGATCACGTTTGCCGGCGGGGTGTGGAGCGGCCAGGTTACGCTGTTCGGAGCGGGGTCGTCGGTGCGGCTCACGTGCACCGACTTCTCGGCGCCTCCCAGAACCGGGACCAGTGTGAACATCATTGCGAATCCCGCCTCGTTCACGAAGCTTCAGGTCCTCCTGCCCGGCGAGACCGCAAGGGGCGGCACGGCCGATGGCAAGGACGGGACGCCGAACAATCAGATGGCCGGCACCCCCTTCCCCATCACCATTCGTGCGGTCGATGCCTACTGGAACGTGGTGAGCGGCATCGGTGATTTGGTGGCGCTCAATTCGACCGACGAGTTCGCGGGCATTCCCGCCGAGACGACGCTGGTGAGCGGGCAGCTGGTCTTCCCGGGCAGGCTCTACAAGAGTGGTGCGCAGACGATCACGGCCCACGACCTGGACAACGGTGCGATCACGGACAACACCTCCAGCGACGTCACCGTCGTCGGAGGCACGTTCTCGCGCGTGCTGGTCCTGGCACCGGGCCAGTCCCCGGCGCCGGGCACGGCGAGCGGCCGGACGGGTGCAGCGATCGACCAGTCGATCAACTACGCCTTCACGCTCACCGTGCTCGCGACCGATCAGTGGTGGAACCCGGTCACCGGGCCCACCGATGTCGTGCACATCACGTGCGCGGATCCTCTAGCGCAAGTGCCGCCCGACCAGGCGATGGTCAACGGCCGCGCCGAAATGCCGCTGCGCTTGGCGACCGGAGGCTTCCAGCAAGTCACCGTTTCGGACGTCACCAATTCGTCGAGAACCGGGAGCAGCACGCAGGTGCGGGCGATTTCCAGCGGTTTCCACCTGGTGGCTGCCGTGACTCCGCCGACGGTTCAGGCGGGAGACCCCTTTACGCTGACCGTGCAAGTGCAGAACGACGCGGGAGCCGTCATCTCGGAGATCAACTCGGCGGTCACCGTCGAGGTCCAGAACGCGACCACCCGGGAGCCTGGGCGTGGGACGCTCTCGACGCTGCAGTTCCAACTGCTCGGGGGTCAGCGCTCGATCACCCAGACCTACACGTACAGCGAACCGATCGTCCTGGTGGCGCGCGACGACGCGGGCAACGCGCCTGCGACCAGCAACCCGATCACCATCACGCCGGGGCCGCCGAGCGCGGTTCGGCTCGCCTCGAACCCAACCTGGGTGGGCGGCAGCAAGCACGCCACAGTGACTGCTCGGGTGGTGGATGCCTATGAGAATGGTGTCCCGGACCGGTCGGTAGCCTTCGCGCTCATTTCCGGCGCCGGCTCCTTGACGCCCAGCGACAGCCTGACGGACGTGAACGGCAACACGCGCGCCGACTTCCTGAGCCCCAGCCAGCCCGAGGTCGACCGAATTCGCGCGTCCTCGGGTGCGCTCGAGCAATTCCTGGACCTCCAGGTGGGTCTGGTCAATCCGACGGCCGCAGGCGGCTACGTCACGAACTTCCCGAATCCATTCCACCCTCCGACCCAGCTGACGACGCTGGCCTACAAGCTCGACGACCAAGCGTCAGTCACCATCCGCATCTTCACCCAGACCGGGAGCCTCGTGCGCGAGACCCAGTTCGGGCGCGGGCAACCGGGTGGCGAAGCGGGTCTCAACCAGTTCGTGTGGGACGGGAAGAACGGCGAAGGCCAGGTGGTGGCGAGCGGTGGCTATCTGGCCTTGATCGAGGCCGAGGGCACTGGCGGAACGCTGCACGTGATCCGCCGGAGGATCGCGGTCGTTCGTTAGTAGTTCGGCTCGCGCAACGAGTCGCCGCTGGTAGGAACGCGCGCAGGGCTTTCATGGCCCCGCGCGCGTTCCCTATTTCTCGGTCCCGGAATGGAAGAGCACGGCCTGTCCGACGGAGAGGCGACCGATCCTGAGTACTGTGCCGTAGACCCCCGCGGTGTTCTGGTTCACGCGAACCACCGCCTTCAACATCTCGGGCGCGGGGCCCGCCGTATCGGGATCGAAGTTCACCATCGAGCAGCGAATGTCACGCATGGTGACGCCCACGGCCGGGGCGTCATCTCCCGCGCCGAACGAGAGCACGCCGCCGACCCATTCATCCTCCTGAAAAGGACCGGGTCGCAGCAGGCGAACCAGCACATTCGGTCGAAAACGACGCACGTCCGGGCTCTGCCCCGCGAGTCGCCCGATCTCGCGCACGGTATCCGAGGCGATGACAGAAATGGTCGCTTCATCGAAGATGCCGTGATTCAATTGCATCATCTGCACTGGAGCCCCGAGCCGGCGCCCAACCTTGGTGGCCAAGTCCTCCCCGAAGATCGGTAGGTCCTGGCCATCCGGTGTGCGAACATGCGTGGGAAGCTCTCCCTGAGCACCGTCTACGCGCCGGTGCGGAGCAAACCGGAGCAGGTCGGGACATTTGCTTGCGCTGAGCCACGGAAATCCGCCGCGGTCGTCCATCTTGCGGAACGCCAGGCGCCGGTCGCCGTCGAGGCCGTGCCATCCCAGCTGGGCGGAATCGAGTCGTTCGCCGCCCATGGACTTCACCGGATACCGGAAGATCGCCTCGACCTGTCCGATTTCAATCGACCTGCCCGATTGCGGGGATGAGATCGCAACGACCGCTGGCGCCGCTCCAGTGGCGTGCCGTCCGTGCAGTCCACGAAGTCCGGCGAGTTCTTCGGGCTCATACAGGTTGTGGCTCACGATCTGACCGCGGCCGGGTGGCGTCAGCTCGATCATCAGCTTGCGCTCGACCAGACCTTCGACGATCGGCTTCAATGCCGTGAGGTCTTCAATCGGTTCCATTCTGGCGGCTCGAGCACGCAGGTCACCCAGGCTCTGCGGTCCACGCAGCATCAGCTCGGTCAGGATCGCCAGCTCGACCGGGCGAACGCCCAACCACTCGTGCCCGAGGTGTTTGTACTTCGCGACGCGGCCCAACCAGTCGATCTCCTTGACCACCCCGAGCGCCTGGAGCTCGCCGAGCGCCTTCTCGACGTCGAAGTCGTCGTAAGCCGTAACCGGGTCGCGATTGCTCTTCTGGTTGCAGCCCGCGACGATCGCGTTGACCGACATGGGATAGCCGGCGGGTGTCGTCTTGGCCTTCTCGATCAGGGCGCCGAGCACGCGACGCTGGGTCGCGCTGAGGACTTTTCGTTCTGGCGTCACGTGGGACGGGTCGGGAGGCTGGGTCATCGCCCGGGCAGTCTATATCACGGTTGCGGGGCGGCCACCCCGAGACAGGCCAGGAAGATGGGGATCATCCGGCCGCGCAGGAGAAGCCAAGAGAAGAGTGTGCTACTCACATCAGGCTGCGAATCCACCCGCCATCCACCGCGATCGACTGCCCGGTGACATAGGCGGCGCGCTCCGACGCCAGAAACACGGCGAGTGCCGCCAACTCGGCGGGCTCGCCGATCCGCCGCGTCGGAATCTGGGCGATCGTCCGCCGCTCGATCTCCCCCACCGCTATTCCCTCGCGGGCCGCCGTCACTTCGTTCAGCTCCTTCACGCGCTCGGTGTTCATGAAACCCGGAAGGATGGTGTTGACGGTCACCCCATCCGCCGCGACTTCGTTGGCGAGCGTGCGCGAGAACCCGGTCACCGCGGCACGGATCGAGGTCGAGAGCATGAGGCCGTCGATCGGCTGCTTCACGGCGATCGAGGTGACGTGGATCACGCGACCCCAGCGCCGCTCGCGCATGCCCGGCATTACCGCACGCGTCAGTTCGACGGCACTGCGCAGCGTGAGCTCGACCGCGCGTTGCCAGGCATCCCAGCCGAGGGTCTCGAACGTGCCGACCGGGGGCCCGCCGGCGTTGGTGACCAGCACGTCGACGCGCCCGAAGCGCTCGATCGTCGAACGGACCACCTTGTGGATGTCTTCAGCGCGCGAGACGTCGGCAGCGACGGCGTTCACCGGGGTGCCCGCGGAGCGCGCGATCGCATCCCGCGTCGCCGCGAGCGCCGTTTCGCCGCGCGCGCAGATCGTGAGCGAGGCGCCCTCGGCGGCCAGCGCCTCGGCGATCGCGCGGCCGAGTCCCTTGCTGGCGGCAGCAACCAGGGCCACGCGGCCTTTGAGTCCCAGATCCATCGGGCTCAGCGCCTCAGGTAGTCGTCGCGCTTCTCCAGCCAGTCGCCGCGAATCGGGCTGAACGAGTCGGAGACCACCGAGTCCTCGAGCGCTTCGGCCGAATGCGGCAGCCGCGAAGGAATCAACAGCACTTCCCCACCGCGGACCTCCACCACCTCGTTGCCGTCGGCGCCGAGACGAAAGCGCAGGCAGCCCTTCATTACGAACGAGAACTGTTCGCTCTCGTGCTCGTGCTGGGGCACCAGGCAGCCCTTGGCCAGGAAGAACTGGGCGAGCGTCATGCGCTCCCCGGTCACGAAGCGGCGCTCGAGCTTGTCGTTCAGCCGTTCGTCGGGCATGGCGTCCCAGCGAATGTGCGTTGCTTTGGTCGTATTCATCCGTCTCCCTTTCGTGGCGGCCGGCGGGCTACGAGTCCTGTAACGGAACCAAGGTCGTCATTGTACCGGTCCCAGGTGTTGGTCCAACCAGTCGAGAGATTCGGCGATGACCTGGTTGCGCGGCACGAAATGCCCGCCGTCGGCGATGACCTGACGTTTCAGCGCCGGGGGCGTTCCGAGCAATTGGAAGAACGGGCGCTGGCTGGTCTCCACCGGGAAGTAGTGATCGAAGCGACCGTTGAGCATCAGCACCGGCACAGTGACCCGTGGCAGGAAGTTGATCGGCTCGACCTCCGGTAGGCTGCGCTGCATCGCGAGCCCGGCAACATAGAGGATGGCCGTGCGGATCCGTGGCTCGACGGCAGGGATGATCCCGCCCATCGCGCCGCCCCAGCTGAGGCCGAAATAGGCGATGCGGCTCGTATCCACGTCGGCGCGAGTTGCCAGGTAGTCCACAGATCGCCGGAAGTCCTTGACCCACATAACCACGTGATCCCGGTAGGCAATCGACTCGTCTCCGGTATCGGTCTCGTACCCGTCGCCGCGCTCGTAGGTGCTCTGGTACACCGGGAAGAAGACGGCGCGGCCGCTCTTCAACATGAAATCGAAGATGCGGAGGTAACGTCCGCGATCGAACGTCCGCATGTTGAGGGCATCGGACCCTGGGAACAACACCACGGTCTGGTATGGAACCTGGCGACGTTGGGGAAGGTATAGGTAGCCGGTCACCCGTTCGCTGCCATACGCCGCGGCATACGTGACACGCTCCACCACGTAGCCATCGGAGGTGGTATCACGGACCTCGACCTTGGCGTTCAATGGTGACGGGTCGTAGTCGTACTGCCTGCGGTACACGGTGAAGATGCCGTCGGCGACCGGCCGCTCCTTGTAGAAGTCACGGAAAGCAGGGGAAACAGGGTGCCCCAGCGTGACCAGAGTCGAGTCTCCTTCCCGATAGCTCGCGAGCCGAATCCCGTTGGTTGGCGAGCGGTCGAGGGCGCGCTGGGTGTAGGCGTCGGCGAAGGCGTATCCCGGGTCATTCCAGCCGCCGCCCAGGATGTACCGCTCGGCGCCGCCCGCGTTGCGACACCATTCACGGACATTGCCGGCCATGTCGAAGGTGCCGTAAGGGCCGATCGCGTGGTACGTCCCCACGGGTGCGGGGCCGTGCGCGTCGAAGTTGCTGCGCGGGACGATGAAGGCCGCGGCCTGAGTGCGCGCCGCCCGGACCCAGTGGAAGATGGTGGGCAGCGACTTGCCGGCGAACTTCGCGTACGCGGCCGCCTCGTACCAGCTCACGCCGCTCACCGGAAGGTCGGACTGATCGAGGCGAAAATCGCCCGCCTCCCAGGTTGCCGGGCCGGGCCGGCCGGTCCGGTCGGTGAAGCGGGCCATCGCGGTTTCCCAGGTGAGCGTGCGTCCTTCGAGCACGAAGGGTTCGGTCCAGAACTCTTGCCGTCGATAGCCTCCGGCGTCCACGAACTCCTTGAACTTCTGGTTGGTGATTTCGTGGACGTCGATCCAGAAGGGTTCGAGCGTGACGCCGCCGAATCGCTCGAGTCCCGGCAGATTCAGCTCCGGCATCAGGCCGCCCGGCACTCGCGCCATGCCCGCGGTCGGGCCCTTCCCCGTATCGAGCGTGTATTCGAGATCGGTGGGAATCAGTCCCGCCACCAGTACCTGCGTAGGCTGAAAACTCTCCTTCTCGAGCCTCAGGTACCACCCGCCGAGCGGCACGCGGATGCTGTCGAGTGGCGTCACGCCGAGGTCGTGCCACGCGGTGTCCGCTCCGGCGAAGGCGCGGCGCTGCACGCGGGCGCCGGTCGGGTCTGTATGCACGTTCACGATCCGGGAGATGCGGGGCCATACGGGCGCGAGCATCGGATCGTCGTGAAGAACCGATTGAACTTCCTGGGCCAGCGACCAAGCGCCCTCGATGTTGGCTGAATCGGCGAGCGCGCCGATCCGCGGTATCGCCGCCTGGGCCCACTGGGCTCGGGCGTTGCGCCTGACGCCTCCCACGATCCAGACGGCCGCGACGAGCAGCAGCAGCCCGCTCGCCACCAGAACCTGAGTGAGGCGCCGGCGGCTTGCGACTGCACCGCTGTCGAGGCTCTGCTTTGCACGCCGCAGCTCGTTGGCCGCCTCGAGGGCCGACTGGAAGCGGGCGCTCGGGCTTTTCTCGAGGCAGCGTCCTACGATTCGCTCGAGGTCTTTCGGCAGGTCGGCACGCAGGCTAGCGAGCGGCGGCGGGACATCCCTCAGAATTGCCGAGCTCACGTCCGCCGCGGTCGCGCCCACGAAGGGTCGCCGGCCAGTGGCGAGTTCGTACAGCACCACCCCCAGCGCGAACAGATCGGTGCGCGCGTCGACCGCCTCGCCTCGGATCTGCTCGGGGGCCATGTACGGCACCGTGCCCATGACCTGGCCCTGGGTCGAGAGCGGGGCGGCCATGGTTTCCGCCTGTGTGGCGCCCAGGTCCGAGCTGGTGGCGGCGAGCTTCGCCAGTCCGAAGTCCAGCACCTTGACGCGCCCGTTCGCCGTCATCATCACGTTCGCGGGCTTGAGATCGCGGTGCACCACGCCCTTGTCGTGCGCCGCGGCCAGTGCGTCCGCGAGCGCGATGCCGATGTCGAGCACTCGCGCGACTGGGAGACCGCCGGAAACGAGATGCCGTTCGAGGCTCTGACCTTCGACCAGCTCCATCGTGAGGAAGCGCGTGCCGGCGACCTCTTCGATCGTGTGCAGCGTGACGATGTTGGGGTGATTGAGGCTCGCGACGGCCCTCGCCTCGCGCTCGAAGCGGGCCAGGCGGTCGGGCGAGCGGGCGACGTCATCGGGCAGCACCTTGATCGCGACGTCGCGCCCGAGCTTGGTGTCGCGGGCGCGGTACACCTCACCCATGCCACCGGCCCCGAGCGGCTCGACGATCTCGTAGGTCCCGAGGCGGGTGCCGGCGGTCAGGGGCATCGCCGGAATCTACCGCATGGAGGAATTGCGCGTGAGGCGACGGGTCGCGCTCGGGGGCCCAGAACCACGTGCCGAGCTGCGGACCACGTGTCCGCTGCAGCCTACGGCGTCGACGAGTTCATCGAGTCCAGGGAAACGGCGAAGTCATGCCCGTTGTAGTGCAGGAGCCCCACCATTCGCTCTCCGGCGAGCCGCCCGCGTAACGCCCACCCCTGCCCATTCGAACTCCATCGGGCCGTGAGCACGCCATCCGACAGTTGCATCTCGGTGAACGCCACGCCCTGGATCCCGGCGGCCGGCAGGTCGATGCGTCCGCTCCACGATTGGCCACGTTGCTCGAAGTCGATTCGTACCGGCAGCCGCTGGTACTCCCAGCCGACCTGCCCGCTCCATGATCCGGCGAAGCTGCTCTCGGCTCCGCCACGCGCGGTGGCCGCGTCGAGCGCCGGGTCGCGCCCGGCACGCCAATCAGCGAAACGCATCTCGACCGGAATGTGGGGCGTGATGCCATCTCGCCGGTCCCCCGGCCCGGTGAGCTGCCAGTAGAGGCTCGAGACCCGAACCGTCAGGCCGGTATTGGGGAGCACCGTGCGCCGCGAATCACCGTACGTATTGGGGTGTCCGCCCGTCTTCTCCCCCACGAGCAGCGCAGGGGTGCGCAGCTCCAGGTCGGCGGCGAGCATGACCGCGGCCGAGAACGTGCCGCGATCCACGAGGGCCCACAGCGCGCCGGGTTGCCACAGCCTCTCCTCGCGGATCAGGTGCTGGACCAGGGGTCGGTTCAAGAACCCGTTGCCGCCAACGTTGTCCCGCAGGTCGAGCACCAGCCGGTCGGCACGCGCAGCTTCGAACGCCGCGAACAGCGAATCGGCGAACTGGGCGACGCTCTGGCTCGGCATGTCCAGTACCTCGCGATAGCGTGCGTAGAACGTCTTAGTTCCGGGGAGTTGTGTGAACCAATGGCTGCGTTCGGGGAACCGGTCACATAGCGGCAAGGAGGTCGTGTCCCGCGCGACGAGCCAATGCGCCGGCTTGGCCGGTGTCACGGGCGACAAGGCCGACGTCACGCGTTTCCCGTCGCCGTGCTCGACCACGATTGTCGCGCGCTCCATGTCTTGAACGACGCCGCGAGCATGGAGGATCTCGGGACACACCAGCCAGGTCGGAAGCAGATCCTCGAGTTGGCTGTCGTTGTCGCGTTGGACGGTCGGCGCGACCGCGGCCATTGCGTCGTCGGCCGAGTGGCTCCCGATGGTCACGACCCGCCCACCGAGCAGGTCGCGATTCGCCGAGTCGGTCTGAATGACCCAAAGTGTGTCCGCGAACAGCCCGAGCCGAATCGGGTAGTGGCGAATCACGAGCCCCGGGACTTTGTGCGCCGCGGTCGACAAATGACCGGTGAAGAAGCCGGCGCTCGGATCGAAGGGAAGCGTGAGTCGCGTGTGGCCGTCGCCGACCAGCGCGATGATCCTCGCCAGCTCGACGGTGATCTCGTGGTGCTCGAGCTGGGGCACGCGCCTCGAAAGGGAATCGAGTGCTGCGCGGTAGGCCTGGCGGGTGACCGTGTGGAAGAAGTTGGGGTGCGTCCGGGGCAGGCTGTCGGCCGCGAAAGCCAGGTCCGACCGCCACTTGGCCACCCACTCCTCACCTATCCCTTTAGCCTGGCCGACCCCAGGCTTCCAGGCGAGCGCGATCGCGACCAGTGCGAGCCAGGGTAACCTCCGGCCGTTCAACGCGGGTCCCGCGCGGGCGGAACAGGTACTCCCTTACGCCGGTCTCCGGTCATGCTGGGCCATACGGGCCGGTCCTCCACTGGGTTGCGCTGGGCGCTGGTCACGGACATTCACGCACTGGGACGTCGGACGACGACGAGGTGCATAGGCTGTGCGAGGCTTCGGGCTCAGATCGGCCTGGGAGGTCTTGCATGACTCGAACCGTTTCGCGCCGCCGCTTCATCGCCGGGGTCTCGGTGCTCGCCGGCGCCGGTGTCGCCCGGAGCTTGCACCCGGTGGTTACGGCCGCCGAGCCGGCACCGCCGGCGGTTGCTTCCATCCTGCATGCGGGCTTCCCCCGGGTCGACCTCGCCGTCGTCGAGAAGTTCGTCGGGCTCGCTCATCGAGATCCGATCGAGGTGCGCAAGATGCTCGAGGCCCAGCCCGCGCTGGCGAGTGCCTCCTGGGACTGGGGATTCGGTGACTGGGAGACAGGGCTGGGTGCCGCAGCACACACGGGAGGCCGTGAGATCGCGCTGATGCTCCTGGCCGGTGGCGCGCACCCCACGCTCTTCTCGGCCGCAATGCTCGGACAACTCGACGTGGTGAAAGCGTTCGTCACCGCGGTGCCGGGATGTCAGCGCACCCTGGGTCCGCACGGGATCACGTTGATGAATCACGCGCGGGCCGGCGGCAAGGACGCGGAACCCGTCGTCGCCTACCTCGCGGGCCTCGGGGATGCCGACCAGGGCGCCGCGACGCGGCCGCTGGAAACTGCGGATCGGGATGCCGTCATGGGGCGCTACGTGTACGGCACCGGCGAGCAGGACCTCTTCGACGTTGACGTGAAGTCCGACAAGCTCGGGATCCAGCGACCCGGGGGGACGCGGCGGATGCTCATGCACACGGGAGAGCTCGTGTTCTTCCCGAGCGGCGTGCCTTCGGTGCGCATCGCGTTCGCCCGTGCGGGTGCTCGCGTCAGCCAGCTCACGATCGCCGATCCTGAGGTGTTCCTGACGGCGAAGCGCGAGGGGTAGGGCTGCTCTGGTCAGTGCTCGAGCCCGCGATAGTGGAGGTCAGCCGGGCATGCGGCAGTAGCAGTACACGAACTCCTGCTCGTTGCCCCATGGAGTGTGATGGATCTCGGTGTCGCCGCCAACCTTCCTGAACGCGGTTCCAAACTGCTCGTGGATACCTTCCGCGCTGTACCGCACGACGGGGAGCCCGCTGCATCGGTCGGGGCCCGAAGTGCCAAACGTTGCCACGACGATATGCCCGTTCGGTTTCAACGCGCGGCGAACCGCCGCGACGTATCGCCCACGAGCGGCCTCGTCGGTGAGAAAATGAAACACTGCTCGATCGTGCCAGAAATCGAATTGCTGCTCGGGGAGCGCGATCTCCGTGACGTCCCCCACCAGCCAAGTCACGGTTGCCGCCCGCTCGCCTAGCCTCTGCTTTGCCACATCGATAGCGCTCGCCGACAGGTCGAGGACCGTCACACTCCGATAGCCCCGATCGAGCAAGTCGTCGACGAGAGTCGAGGTCCCACCCCCGACGTCGAGGATCGAGGCGGTCAGCGGCAGCTGGGCGTCGTCGATGAAGCGGAGCGAACAGTCGAGGTGCGGGCGGTACCAACTGACCTCGTCCGAGCCCTTACGCTGATAGATCCCTTCCCAGTGCTCGCGCTTGGACATCGCGCTAGAATCCTCCGATTACCGGTGCGGCGAGCCGAGCAGCCGTCCGAACGGCACGCATCGACGTGAAGATCATAACGCCGGGAGAAGCGACATGCGCATAGGTATTCTCGGTTCCGGCCTGATGGGCGGCAAGCTCGGCACGCTGTTCGCGCGCGCCGGGCATGACGTGGTGTTCAGCTATGCGCGCAGCGATCAGAAGCTGGAGCGCCTCGCACGCGAGGCTCAGGGAAAGGCGCGAGCGGGCACGCCGGCCGAAGCCACGCGCGACGCGGACGTCCTGCTCCTCGCCGTTCATTGGTCCCGGGTCGATGACGTGTTGAAGCAGGCAGGAGACGTGTCGGACAAGGTGATCGTCAGCTGCGTGCTCCCGATGAGCGCGGACGACAGCGCGCTGGTCGTGGCCCACACCTCGTCGGGCGCCGAGGCACTCGCAACAAAGGTCCCGGGAGCTCGGATCGTTTCGGCGTTCGGGACCGTGCCCAGCGAGGTGCTGTTCGGCGTGTTCGAGGCTCGGCGCAAGGCGAGCCGACCCTCCATGTTGTACTGCGGCGACGACGCCGGGGCCAAGGAGGTCGCCGCGGAACTGATCCGCGACGTGGGCTTCGATCCGGTGGATGTTGGCCCACTGCGGATGGCCCGATACGCGGAGCCGTTCACGCTGCTCATCGCACAGCTCGCGTACGAGGTCGGCGACGATCCGGCGATCGCGTACCGCTTCGAGCGGTTCGGAAGCTAGCCGGGCGGGTCCTCGAACCGCAGTTGCTCGCTGTCGGTGGCTTCTCCGGCTCGGGACTCCCCGAGGGGCTGCAGGTTGTGGACGCCGGCGCCGAGTAGTCGCACGGGGCGCCGGCCGGCCTCGGTCTTGTCGAGCAGAGCGACCGCGCGCTGAACGATTTCGTCCGGATCGCTGGTCGCCTCTTGGGAATGGCTCCGCGTGATGGTGGTGAAGTCGCCGTAGCGCACCTTGATCGTCACGGTCCGCGCCACGATCCCTTTGCGGGCGAGCCAGTGAGCGCTGTCCCGCGCCATCGTCGCGATCTCGTCGCGGATGCGCTCGAGATCGATCAGGTCCTCCGGGTAGGTGCATTCCGATGACGACGATTTGGACGGCCGGTTCGGCTCCACGGGTCGGTCGTCCTCGCCGACCGCGAGTCGCTGGAGCCATTCGGTCGAGCTACCCACAGTGGCGCGTAGGGCTTCGGGGTCGGCTGTCCGGATGTCGACGACGCGCTCGATCCCACGCGCGCGCAGGCGCTGCGCGGTCACCGGGCCAACACCCCACAGAGCGTCCACCGGAAGCTGCTGGAGGAACCACTCGATCCGTTCCGGAGCCACTACGGTCAGGCCGTCAGGCTTGCGCCACCCCGAAGCGATCTTCGCCAGAAACTTGTTGGGTGCGACCCCCGCCGAGGCGGTGAGCCCGGTAATCTCGAGAATGGCGGCCTTGAGCCGCCTCGCCACATCCACCCCGAGGGGCTCCCCCCAGGAATTCTCGGTCACGTCGAGATAGGCCTCGTCGAGCGAGAGCGGCTCGACCAGTGGCGTGACCTCGCGGAGGATCGCGAACACCTGTTGCGAGACCGATCGATACTTCGCGAAGTCCGGCGGCACGATCGCGAGGTCGGGACAGAGGCGGATAGCTCGGCTCATCGGCATGGCCGACCGAACGCCGTGCCGGCGCGCCTCGTAGCTGGCGGCGGCGACCACGCCGCGTGAGTCAGGTGAACCGCCAACCGCCACCGCTCGGCCGCTGAGCTCCGGCCGATCGCGTTGCTCGACCGACGCGTAGAACGCGTCCATGTCGATGTGCACGATGCGTCGGATCAAGGGAATCCTCGCCATGCTCACAGACCCCTTTGCCGGCGGAACTCCATCGATTGGCGTCGGGAGAACGCGACGATCCTGCCGTCACGCAGGTGGGCGATCAGTTCGAGCCGAACGCCGGTGTCGAAACGCTCGACGTGGTCGAGGTTCACGATGATGCTCCGACTGGCCCGGAAGAAGTGATCGGGATCCAGGCGCCGCTCGAGCGCGCCGAGGGCATGGAGCAGGAGCGGCCGGCGTTCGCGGAGGTGGAGTTGAACGTAGTTGCCCGCCGCCTCGATCACCGACACGTCGTTCAGAGTCACGAGCCACGCCTGGTCGCGTTCACGCACCAGCAGCGGCCGGTTCATGGACAGGGTGTTGGTCGCAGGTGTGGCCAGTCGCTGTCGCACCCGGTCGAGTGCGGTGGCCAGTCGCGCGGGCGCGATCGGCTTGAGCAGGTAGTCGAGCGCGCCCAGCTCGAACGCTCGGAGCGCGTGCTCGTCATGAGCCGTTGTGAAAATGACTTGGGGCGCGTCGTCCAGCGACTCGAGGAGCTGCAAGCCGGTGCGGCCGGGCATCTGGATGTCGAGGAACAGCAGGTCGGGGCCGAGGTCCGTCAATAGGCGTTCGGCTTCCGCCGTGCCTCCCGCTTCGCCCACGACCTGCACTTCGGCATGCACCTCCAGTAGCCGGCGCAGCTCGCGGCGAGCCAGTGGCTCGTCGTCTACGATCAGCGCCCTCACGACGACTCCGCCGGTAGCGTGACCTCGGCTTCGACGACGTCGTCCACCGCCGTGAGCCGAAGCGCTGCCCGCCCCCCATAGAGGAGACGCAGGCGCTCCTGCGCGTTGGCGAGCCCGATGCGCGTGCCGCCCGAGCCGCCGAGCCGACCCGGGTTCGTGACCCGCAGCCGAACCACGCCGTCAACGAGCTCCGCGCGCACCACCACGTCGCCGCCGGTTTCGCTGGCGGCGATGCCGTGTTTGACGGCGTTCTCGACCAGCATCTGCAGCAGCATCGGCGGCAACATCCGGTCGCGGACGTCGGCCTCGGCTTCGACGCGCCAGCGCAGGCGTTCCTCGAAGCGCGCCGATTCGACCCGGAGGTAGCTCTCGACCGTGGCCAGCTCCTCCGCGAGCTTCACGCGCTCGCGACGCCCGGCCTGGAGGGCGTAGCGCATCAGGTCCGAAAGCTCGGTGACCAACTCGCTCGCCCGCGCCGGGTTTTCGTGGATGAGCGCGCGCAGCACGTTCATGGCATTGAACAGGAAGTGAGGCTGGAGCTGGGCCGTGAGCGCGTCGAGCTGGGCGTCACGCGCCAGCACCTCGAGCCGCAGACGCTGGATCTCGCTATCGCGCCAGCGCGCGAACCAATGGCTGCCGACATAGAGGGCGGTCCACAGGAACAACGTGAAGATCCAGTTGAATGAGGTGGCGAACATCACCCCGCGTGTGCTGGTCTGCCATGTGTACGCGCGAGTGACGTGGAGCCCCACCTGCCACACCGCGACCTCGGCAACCAACGCGGAGACCAACACGCCGGCCACCAGCCTGGGCAGCAGTTGCGCGAATCCCAGTGCCAGCCAGCCCCGGCGCAGGAGGACGCCGCGCCACAGGTGGGACGCCATTCCACCGATCGCTGAACCCAGCAGCGTGGTCGCGTCCATGCGCGGGCTGCCATAGCCGAAGGCATGGGACATTCCCACGCCAACCAGGCCAAAGGCGCCCCAGCCGGCCACCTGACAGATCCAATAGGCGCGGCTGGGACGCGTTTCGGTCTTCATTGCGTTCGAGCGGACGTCACCGCCCGCCCGCGGTCGATGGCGCGCTCGAAGCCGCAGCGCCGAGAAACGCGTCCATCTGGGTCCAGGTCCATTCCGGAGAGTCCAGCATGATGAAATGTCGTGCGGTGTCCGCGAGCGCCAGTTGCCACTGTGGCGCCCGAGCGTACTGCCTGCGGAACGTAGCCTCGACCGCCTCGCGCGTCGAGAAGCTCCTCATGCCATACCAGGAACCGAGCACGAGGACCGGCGAACGCAGCGAGGTGAGCTTTCCGCGCAGGTCACGAGAGCTGAGGTCGTACATGGCGTCGGCCACCGCGATCCGATCCGACGCCGCGGCCCATTCGACGACCCGGTCGTAGTTGGGCCCCGGCGCCACCATGCTCTTGAGGTAAGGCGCCTGACGCTGGTAGGCGGCGTAGGCCTCCTGGGTTTGACCGCGCATCATCATCCACATCGGTTCCATGGCTTTGCGTGCCGACTCGGAAGTTGCCGCCGTGTCGCCAGCGCCGCCGAGGAACGGCAGCGCGTCCACGATCACCAACGGACCCATCGCGTCCGGCGCCGCGGCCGCCAACTCGAGGGCGAGCACGCCACCCAGTGAGTGACCGACGAACACAGGGCGAGCCAGTCTGCGTGCACGAACGTAGGCGAGCAAGGAGTCGCGGGCCGTGTCGATGAACGGGCCCTCGAAGCGCGGGCGCCCGGCGAAGCCACCGAGGGTCACGACGTGGCACTCGTAGCGGTCCGAGTACCGCGACACCGCATCGCGCCAGACGTCGCCCGAACAGGTGAGCCCCGGGATCAGCACCATCGGCCGTCCCTTGCCTGTCACATCGACGCGCAGGACGGGGTTCTCGTAGCGGCTGGCAGAAACCGCGGCAACCAGCGGTTGGGGCAGCGGGATGGCAATCAGGGTCGTGATTGCGGCGGCCAGTACCGAGGCCATGGTGACGAGTCTGCTTTCCGTGAACCGGTTCATGACCATCCTCCTTTGGGTTGAAAGGTTGCTCCATTCAACGCGCAAAGAAGGTCTAAAGGTGCAGGATTGGTAGCGACGGGCCGCCGGGCGGACGAGCGGGCCCTGCGCAGGACGGGCGGTGTGACTTGGTGCCGCTACCGCCTAGGGGATTCTCTCGAAACCTGGCTACTCGGCGACCATCGCCAGCACCGCCGCCGGCGAGAGCGCGCTCGCATTCGCCACGAGCCCGTCCAGCGTCCCCTTCGGGATCGACGCCTTGAGCGCCTCGATCCGGCCGACGAGACCGGGATCCATCGGATGCGCGATGACGACGCCGGCGCGCTCCGACAGAGCCTGCGCCGCGGCTGCGATCGCCACCGCGCGCTCCGGCCGGCCCTCGGCCGCCTCGACCGCCGCGAGCCCCAGGAGCGCGAGCCCGGTGCCGCGCGGGCTGCCGACCTCCTCGTATTGGCGTGCACGGCCAGGCGGAACGCTCGTTGCGCCGCGCGCGCATCGCCGGCGGCCAGCGCGGTCCAGCCCATCTCGCAGTGCACGCGCGCGACCTCGGGGTGGTCGCCGACCGTCTCGAGGGACGACGAGCGCTTCGCGATAGAGCGCGAGCGCGCGGGCATGGTCGCCCTTCGCGAAGCGTCATCTGCGCGAGAAAGCTGAGCGCCACGCCACCGCCTTCCTGGTCGTTCAAGCGCTCGTGGATCTGGCGCGCCTGCTCGACCAGGGCCATGCCGGCGTCGAGATCTCCGGTCGCGAACAGCAGCATCCCCTTGATCGCCATCGAGAGCGCGTGGATGAAGTCGGAAACCCGCCTGGCGACTGCGCGCGATGGCCTCGTCGAGCGCCGGCACGCGCTTCCTCCATGCGCCCGAGGCTCAGGTTGCAGTAGCCGACCCCCATGATGCCCTCGGCCGCTGCCGCCTCGTCGCCGACGGCGAGCCCATCTTCGTAGCCGCCGGCCCATTCGCCACGTGAGCGCTCCCACTCGCCGGTCGTGGTCGAGACCATGCCGGCGGCCAGCCGCGCCAGCGCGCGGCCGCGGCTCGGTGGCGCCGTCGGCCGCGAGCGCGAGCAGCGCGATCGAGCATCAGCGCGCGCGGTGAGATGCTGGCCGCCGATGTGCCAGAACCAGTTCAGGTGGCCGCAGAGCAGCAGCCCCTTCTCGAGTGCCGCCGCGTCCCCCGCGCGCGCGCGGGCGGTGAGCCACTGGATCGGCCGCCTGCGTGTTCGCGTTGTCGGCGCGAGCCGCGCGCGCAGGGCCTCGAGCTGCGCCGGCCCGAAGATGCCGGCGGCCACCCGGCCGCGAAGTCCGAGGAAGTAGTCGGCATGCGCGTGCCGGAGTGCGTCGACCTCGCCGCCGGCATGGAGCTGCTCGGCGGCGAAGGCGCGGATCGTCTCGAGCAGCGCATAGCGCTCGCCGGACCCGACCACGCGCACGAGACCCTTCTCGACCAGCGAGTCGAGCTCGTCGAGCGCGCGATGGCGCTCGTCCTCGCCGTAGCAGACCTGCTCCATCGCCTCGAGCGTCCAGCCCTCGTGGAACACGGAGACCCGGCGCAGCAGCCGCTGCTCCGCCGCGTCGAGCAAGCGAGTAGCTCCAGCTGATCGTCGCGCGCAGCGTGCGCTGGCGGATCGGCAGGTCGCGATCGCCCGAGGTCAGCAGGTCGAGCGCATGGTCGAGCCGCTGCAGCAGCGCGGCCGGCTCGAGGATGCGCACGCGCGCCGCGGCCAGCTCGAGCGCGAGCGGCAGGCCGTCGAGGCGGCGGCAGATCGCGGCGATCGCCGCGGCATTCGCTGCGGTGAGCGCGAAGCCGGGCTTCACCTTCTCGGCGCGCTGGACGAGGAGTGCGACCGACGGGCACTGCCGCAGCGCCTCCAGCGACGTCGCGTCCTGCGCCGGCAGCTCGAGCGGCGGCAGACTGAACTCCGACTCCGCGCCGATCTTGAGCGGCGCGCGGCTCGTCGCGATCACCTGCAGCGAGGGGCAGCGCGAGACGAGCGCGGCGATGTCTCCCGCGGCATCGAGCACCTGCTCGAGATTGTCGAGCACCAGGAGCACGCGGCGATCGCCGATGACCGTGCAGAGCGCGTCGAGCGCCGAACGGCCGTGCGCCTCGGCGATGTCGAGCGCGATGGCGACCGTCGGCAGCACCTCGGCGGCCACGGTGACCGAGGCGAGCGAGACGAACGCCGCGCCACCGGCGTAGTCGGGCGCCAGACGGCGGAAGAGCTCGATCGAGAAACGCGTCTTGCCGGTGCCGCCGTAGCCGGTGACGGTGAGCACGCGCGCGCCGCCGCGCAAGCGTTCGGCGGCGGACGCGAGGTGCTCCTCGCGGCCGAGCAAGGGCGTGGAAGGGGTCGGCGGCGGCTTCGCGATCGCTGCCGCCTTCCCGCGTCCGCCGCACGCGGCGCAGTTCGTTGCCGACGTCGAGCGCGGTCTGGAAGCGCGCTCGCGGTTCCTTCTCGAGGCAGCGCGCGACGATGCGGTCGAGGTCGGCCGGCACGTCGGCTCGCACGCTCGCCAGCGATGCCGGCGTGTCGCGCAGGATCGCGGAGCTGATCACGCCCGGCGTCGCGCCCTCGAACGGCCGCCGCCCGGTCGCCAGTTCGTAGAGCATGATGCCGAGCGCGAACAGGTCCGTGCGCGTGTCGACCGGCTCGCCGCGCACCTGCTCGGGCGCCATGTAGGGCACGGTGCCGACGACCTGACCGGCAATCGACGGCGGCGCCGCGAGGGTCGCGGCCTGTGTCGCGTCGAGTTCGAGGTTCTGCGCTTCGAGCTTCGCGAGCCCGAAGTCGAGGACCTTCACTCGACCCTCGCGCGTCAGCATCACGTTCGCGGGCTTCAGGTCGCGGTGCACCACGCCCTTCTCGTGCGCCGCCGCGAGCGCGTCCGCGAGCGCGATGCCCAACTCGACCACGCGCGCGACCGGCAGCCCGCCCGGCGGCACGTGCCGGTCGAGGCCCTGCGCCCTCGACCAGCTCCATGGTCAGGAAGCGGGTGCCGTCCTCGTCCTCGACCGAGAACAGCGTGACGATGTTCGGGTGGTTGAGGCCGGCGACCGTGCGCGCCTCGTGCTCGAAGCGGGCGAGGCGGTCGGCGTCGGCGGCGACGTCGGCGGGAAGCACCTTGAGCGCCACATCGCGACCGAGCCGACGGTCCCGGGCGCGGTACACCTCGCCCATTCCGCCCGCGCCGAGCGGGCCGACGATCTCGTAGTTGCCGAGACGGGTACCTGCGACCAGAGGCATCGCGGGAGTCTACCTCAGGTCGGGTTTCGAGCCCGCGCTCCCCCGCGGCGGCGAGCGGCCAGAGATTGGGCGGTTCACTTTAGAAAACACGGCACGATTGGTTCGAGGCCAACCGGCACAACACGATGCAGGATCCTGCCCGTCGCGTCTCATCGCGACGCGACCATCCGCGAGCAGATCGAAGTGATCGACGAATCACTCACGGCGAGTCCGGGCCGCCGCAACCTCCCACCGCACGGTGCGTTGCCCGCGGATTCTAAAAGTGCATCTCGCTATCGCTCCGATTCGAGTTTGATCTCCTCGAACGGAGAAACGGAGATGAAATCAGCGTTGTCACTTTTTGCATCGCATGAATTGACATCGATGAGCCTGTATCGAGCGCTCGAGATGGATATTTTGCTTTGTCAGGTGCCATGCGCAACGTAGCCTTTTGCTACCTCAAAAGCGCTTGCGCACCCCGCGCGAGCCTCCGCTTTGTGGCGATCCCGCACTCCACAGGAGGCCCTGATGACTCCGCACCGTTCATCCATTCACTCGGCGACGTCCTTCGCAATCGCCTTGGTCGCGAGTCTCGCGCTCGCCGGGTGCTCTCGCGAAAAACCCGTCAACACCGCGCCGTTCGAGTCGGCGCATGAGGACACCACGTCGATCCTCAATCAGACCGGCGACCTTGCCCTGGCCACGACCCTCGGAGGTCCGATCGGCGGCCTCAGTCCGGAGGATCTGGCGCGGTTCAATGATGGCCGCGAGGACTTCCAGGAGATCGAGACTGTCGAGGACGGTCTTGGCCCGGTGTTCAATGAGGCGGGCTGTGTCGTGTGCCACGACGCCCCGATCGGTGGCACGACCGGGCGGGTCGAGACTCGCTTCGGAAAGTGGGAACGCGGGCGGTTCGATCCACTGGATCGTCTCGGAGGCTCACTCATTCAGGATCAGGCGATTGGTCGCATCAGGACCGGCCGCCGGAGATTCTTCACGTTCATTCCCGAGATCGTGCCTCGTCGGGCAAACGTGAGTGCCTCGAGAGTCACCACGCCGCTGTTCGGTCTCGGTCTGGTGGACGCCGTTCCCGATCAGGCATTGATTGAACTCGCACGGCAACAAGCTCGGAAAACACCCTCGACGGCGGGTACGCCGAACATGGTACGCGAGATTCGCACCGGCGCGTTGCGGGTCGGACGTTTCGGCTGGAAGGCTCAGGTCCCGACGTTGCACCAGTTCTCGGGCGATGCCTACTTGAACGAGATGGGAATCACGAATCCGGAGTTCCCGAACGAGAGTGTGCCGCAGGGCGACCAGGAAGCTCTGGACTTCAACCCGGCGCCGGATTTGAATGACGACGGCGAGGGCGTCGAGTTGTTTACCGCGTTCATGACCCTCCTGGGTCCGCCGCCGCGTGGCGCCAGGTCGAATCTGACCGACGCCGGAGCCCGCGTCTTCCAGAACATCGGTTGCGTCAACTGCCACACGCCGACGCACGTCACGGGTTCCAATCCGGTGCCGGCCCTGTCGAACAAGACATTCCAACCCTTCTCGGACTTCCTGCTGCACGACATGGGCGAGCTCGGCGATGGCATCGTTCAGGGACAGGCGGGTGCTCGCGAGATGCGGACGGCGCCACTCTGGGGTTTGAAGTCGCGGCCCACGTTCCTCCACGACGGTCGGGCGAAGACCGCGGAGGCGGCGATTCTCGCGCATGCGGGCCAGGCGAGGGATTCGCGTCGGGCATTCACCCGGCTCGACTCTCGTGAGCGGCAAGCGCTCATGGCGTTCTTGAAGTCATTGTAGGTTCATCAACGTCGACTGCGTGCACCAGCACCACGAAACGATCGCCCCGCTCGACCTCGCCGAGCGGGGCGGTCCTTTTCTGAGGTCGTGGCGAACGCCGATGCAATAGGGATGACGGGTCATGCTATGGTCGGCTCATGACCCAGCCCTGCGGTAAGTTCCCGCGCGTCGACACGCTCGAACAGCTGGTCGAGCGCGACCGGGACCACGATTGCGACGGACTCGGCCCCCACCACATCTGCGTTCGGGTCGAGGCGGTTGCCAAACTACCGAGCCGGTTTGGCGGCTTCCATATCGTGGCCTTCTGGAACAATCGCGACGGCAAGGAGCACGTCGCGATGGTGCACGGCGACGTCATGGGCTCCGAGGAAGTGCCGACCCGGCTTCACTCCGAGTGCCTGACCGGCGACGTGATGGGCTCCCTGCGCTGCGACTGCCGGGATCAGCTCGAAGTCGCCATGCAGAAGATCGGCACGATGGAACGTGGCCTGGTTCTCTACATGCGCCAGGAGGGCCGAGGCATCGGGCTCATCAACAAAGTGCGCGCCTACGCTCTTCAGGACCAGGGGCTCGACACGGTCGACGCCAACCTGGCGTTGGGCTTTCGGGACGATGAACGTGACTACGAGGTTGCCGCTCACATGCTGGCGAGCCTGAACGTCGGATCGATCCGTCTGATGACCAACAACCCGAAGAAGGTCGAGGAACTCGGGAAACTCGGGGTCCGGGTCAACGATCGCATTCCGCACGTGATTCCGGCCACCGAGTGGAACCGCTTCTATCTCGAGACCAAGGCGAGCCGATCCGGTCACCAGATCGAGTTCGACGGCAAACGACACTGGCCGGAGCAGAACGATCCGGTGATCATCGACGAGCAGGGCTGACGCGAGTTCCGTTCGCGCCCCGGGGTTCCCGCTCCCGGGGCCGAAACATTTCAAGGAGGGCCGTCCGTGGTGCGCAAGATCCTGCTGGTCCTGGTCGGATTGGTGGTGCTGGTGATCGCGGCTGGAGCGGCATTCGTCGGCTCGCGGCAGAATCTCAAGTTCGACCCCCCCTACCCCGACGTCACGGCCAGCACCGATTCCGCCGTGATCGCGCGCGGACACTACCTGGTGCGAAACGTCACGAATTGCGCCCAGTGCCATGGGGACACGACACAACACGCCGCAGCGATGGCGGGCGCCGACGTGTCGCTCATCGGCGGGTTTGCCTGGGAGATTCCGCCCGGCACGTTCTACGCGCGCAACATCACTCCCGACGTCGAGACGGGTATCGGCGGGTTCAGCGATGGCGCGATCGCCCGAGCGCTGCGGCATGGCGTCGGAGCCGATGGGCGGGCGCTGCTGCCGTTCATGGAAATGCAGGGACTTTCCGACGAGGATCTGGTCGCGGTGGTGTCGTATCTGCGCTCCCAGGCCCCGGTGGCGAATCCGGTGCCCGCGCACCGCTACAGCCTGCTCGGCAAGGTGGTGAAAGCCACGGTGCTCGCCAACCCGTTCACGTGTGGGCGCCCCCCAACATCACGAGCGACTCGACCACCGGGCGACTCGGCCGCATGAGCGAGGACGATTTCGTTGGACGCTTTCGCGCCGGGCGTGTCCTGCCCGGCTCGCCGATGCCGTGGCAGGGGTTTCAGCGCATGAGCGAGGACGACCTGCGCGCGATGTACCGGTATCTGCGAACCGTGCCGCCGGTGTCCAACGACGTGGGTCCTCCGGTGACCGAGCTGGTCCCGTGACCCGGTCGGCCGAAGTCTTGGCAGTCCGTGCGGGAGGCTGGTCCCTGATCCTGGCGGCGATCCTGTTCGTCGCGGTGTTCAGCTACCTGGCGGCACGCTTCGACTACCCGGACATCCTCGATCGACCGGCCGTCGAAGTGTTGCCGCGCCTGATCGCTCTCGGAACCGAGGGGCGCGCGGTCTGGTCCCTCTATGCGCTCATCCCGCTGCTACTGGTGCCCGCGGGGGTCGGAGCCGCGATCGCGTTGCGCGCTGCCGCACCAGGAGCCGCGGGGAGCAGCGCGATGTTCGCGATGATCTCTGCGTTCAGCATGATGCTGGGTCTCTCGCGCTGGCCCAGCATTCAATGGGTGATCGGACGGGCCTACGCGACCGCATCGCCACCCGAGAGAGCAAGTCTGGAAACCCTGTTCGCCGGACTGAACTCCTACCTGGGGAACTTCATCGGGGAGTTCGTCGGCGAGCTGGCGCTCAACCTGTTCTTTCTGCTGACCGCCTACGCGATCCTGCGTTCGGTTCGGCGGCCCCGATGGTTGGGTATCGCCGGGATTGCGGTCAGCGTCGTCGGGTTTGCCGCGATGTTTCGAAACGTCACTCCAGCGGTGGCTCTGGCCGCCGAAGTGAACAACGTCGTGCTGCCGCTGTGGCTCGTCACGCTCGGGATCGCGTTCGCTCGAGAGCCGTTCTGAATCCTGCTATCCCTTTCGGTACACGTCGGTGTTCAGGTACTTGAGCCCCGAGTCGGCCATCAGGGTCACGACGGTGGCTCCCCGTCCCAGGCGCTCGGCCACATGGATCGCGGCGATGACATTGGCGCCGGACGAGGTCCCGGCGAACAAGGCTTCCTCGCGCGCGATGCGCCGCGCCATCGCCTTCGCGTCATCGGTTCGAACCGGCACGATCTCGTCGACTAGAGAGGGGTCCCACAGGGGCGGGACGAAGCCGACCCCAACGCCTTCGATCTTGTGCGGACCCGGAGCACCGCCTGACAAGACCGCCGACTCGGCGGGCTCGACCACCACGATCCGGACCGCCGGCTTGTGTCGCTTGAGCACGTTCGCTACCCCGCGGGTGCAGGCCGCGGTCCCCACGCTGTGCACGAAGGCGTCGACACTACCCCCCGTCTGGTTCCAGATCTCCTCGCCCAGGGCGTGGTAGCCCGCGATGCTGTCGGCGTTGTTGAGCTGATCGGTCCAGTACGTCCGCGGCTCCTGGCTCAGGCGGCGCGCAGTCTCGATCATGTCCAGGATCAGCTTCTTGGTGGTCAACCCACCCTCGCTCGGGACCAACGTCAGCTCGGCGCCCAGGGCGGCCATCTGGTTCAGCTTCTCGGGGCTGAAGGCATCGGAGCTGACGATCCTGAGGCGGTACCCCTTGGCGGCGCAGACCAAGGCCAGCGACGCCCCCGTGCTACCTCCGGTGTACTCCACGACGGTGTCGCCGGGCTTGAGGCGACCGTCCGACTCGGCGCGCTCGATCACCGCGAGCGCCATCCGATCTTTGACGCTGCCGGTGGGGTTCTCCCACTCGAGCTTCACGAAGATGTCGGCGCAGTCGGGCGGCACGATCTTGCGCAGACGAACCATCGTCGTATCGCCGATTGCGTCGAGAACGCTCATCGTCGGGTCACTCCACGGTCCGAGTTCGACGCGCGAAGCCTATGGGCACGTCTGCTCGGCCGCAAACGATGGAGGTCCCGTCAGCGCCTCACCAGCAGCGTGCGAGTTTCGGTCGCACCGTCCGCCCGCAGCACGTAGTAGTAGGCGCCGGTCGCCAGGCGCTGGGTCGCCACCCGGACCTCGTGCCGGCCCGCCTCACGCCGTCCATCCGCCAGTACTGCGACTTCGCGCCCGGCCACGTCGTAGAGGCGCAGCGAGACCTGGCTCGCGCGCGGCAGCGCGAAGGGAATGGTCGCGGTTCCGAGCGTCGGATTCGGATAGCTCGCGCCCAGCGTGGCGCGGCCGCGCACAGGCCCGTCGCCGACTGCGGTGACCGGTGGGAACTGGGTGGTGAACACCCCCCGACCGTGGGTTCCGACCGCCAGCGTCCGGTCCGACGCGCGATAGTCCATGTAGCCGACGATCACGTTGCCGATCGCATCGCCGGCCTCCAGTGCCCAAACGGTTGCGGCACCATCCAAGACCGAAGTCGAGAGCACGCCGACGCTGGTTCCCAGGAACACCTGGAGCTGATCGTCGAGGTAGAACATCGTCGCCCAACGAATCGACGGCCCCGAGGGTCCGGCCAGGTTGCCTTCGACGTCCGTCCAGCTCAGGCCGCCGTCGGTGGTTCGCCACAGGCTCGGGAAGTTGTAGTTGCCAAACGCAACCAGAGCATGCTCGGCATTGGTGGGATCCACGGCGATACACCGCACGAATCCCCCGGTCGAGGATCCCGCGCCCAGCCCGGGCGGGGCCACGTAAGTCATCGTCGGGTTCGCGGTGTGCACGTCCTCGGCTTTCATCACGACACCGTCGACGGTTCCGTAGTACAGGACGTTCGCAGGGTTCGCGGTCGAGATGCCGAGTGCGCTGATTCGCCGGACGTAGCCCACCCCGGCCCCGACATCGGTCGTGGTCAGGGCCGTCCAGCCGGTGGTCGGCTCCGCGTTCGGCGCGTCGTCGTTCCGCCAGATCATGCTCGAGGTCGGGGAATTGCCGGCCGCATAATAGAGCCTGCTCGAAACATTCGGGTCGAGCACGATCGGATTGACGAACATCTGGTTGGCCGAGCCGGACGGCGTAATTGCAAAGACGTTGGAGCCGTCCCAGTTCTGGCGCTGGATTGGGCCGTTCTGATACTGGGTGTACAGGCGATTGTCGGCCGCCGGCGATACCTCGACGATCGTGCCGTCACCGCCGTAGGCCAGCACCCAGTCAGATGCCCCCGGCGCGTTTCCGAGCTGAGAGCCATTGTCCTGCGCGCCGGCCAGGATCAGATCACTGCCTGCGTCGGGTGCGATGGCCACCGAATAGAACTGGGTCACGTTGTACCCATGGTTCAGGCTCTCCCACGTCATGAGGATTGCAGTGATGTCGGGAGCCTTCGACACGCCGCCGTCGCCGGCCGAGTAGTAGACGCTCGGGTTGGCGGGGCTGAATGCGCCGGCGTGCAAGTCGGGGTGGTGGTTGCCGTCCGGATAGAACGGATAGCCACCGATCACCGTGGTGGCCGTGTTGGTCGCATAGCCGTCGGTCGAGCGATAGAGATTCGTGCCCCCGATCAGCACGAAGCTCTCGTCGTCGGGCTTGACCTGGACGATCTGGTCGTATCCGGTCTGTGTGTTGATGTCGCTCGGCAGATTGGCGCCGCGATTGACCCAGGTGCCGCCGGCGCCCGAGCCGTTGCCGGAAAGGTAGGTGTACTTCCAGAGCTGATGCCCACCGACGGCCGGCGTGGTGTTGGCGCCTTGAACCAGGAAATACACGACCTGCGGATTGGAGGGCGCGAGCCCGATCACCACGCGATTGGACAGCGCCGGGAACGATGCCGGCTGGATCTGATTCCAGACCGTGCCGTTGGTCGATCGCCAGATGCGAGTCTGGGGGCCCAAACGGGTGCACGCATAGGACACACCGGTGGCGGTGACCGCGACGTCGGTGAACCCGGAGTCGGAAGTCAGGACCGGCGACCAGAGGTCGCCGCCGTCGGTGGTGCGATAGATGCCCCTGAACGTGGCGGCCAACGCCTCGTCCTGCCCGGCGTTGGCCGGATTGGTGGCGACGTTGACCACGTAGTCGAACGCATCGGTCACCTGGGGCGTGCCCGACGAGGTCGCGGGCAGCAGGGTCCAGCTCGCGCCGCCGTCTCTGGATTTGAAGATGCCGTCTCCAACGTAGAGCGCGCCCCAGCGGGTGGCGTTGGTGGTCGAGCCGCGGATCTCCCCAGTGCCGAGGTACCAGGTGTCGGTCTTGCCCGCCCGCACATCCTGGGCAATGCAGGTCGTGCTGTGGATCTGGCCGGGGCTCGTGCGCAGGGACCACGATGCACCATCGTCGGTCGATCGCCAGATGCCGCCGGCGACGCTTCCGGCCAGCAGGGTGGTCGGGCTCGCGACGTCCACGGCAAAGGCTCGCGTACGACCACCGACATTGTTGGGGCCGCGCTCCGTCCAGACCAGGTCCTGCGTGGCGACTCGATCGGGGCCATTGCGGAACGAGCGCGCCAGGGGGCGGGGCAGGCTCCGTGCGAACACGACCTCACGCCGGCGAATGCCCCGGGGAATCGCGTTCGTCCGCGGGTCGCGCAGCATCATGAATTCCATCTCGGCCTGAGCGTCGGGATTGTCTTCGGTGCCGACCGCCATCGGGTTCTGGCCGACAGGAAGGCGGGATACACTGTCGCCCGCGACGCGGGGATTCAGGCGCGGAAGCGCGATCGCGACCAATACGACCAGGACCGCCAGGACCGCGAGGCCGGTGCCGTACCTCTTCATCACGACTCCGATCGTATAGGGTTGGTGCTCGTGGGGGTCCCGGTCCACCCATCAGCCTACCGGAGTCCCGACCTCGGCCCAACGGCGAACTTCTGGAATGGTGACGGTGATGAAACTCCTTCGGAATAACGGGACGACAGGCTCGGCCCTCGAGTTCATCGGGATCACCTTCGCCGTGACCTGGGCCTGCTGGACGCCGATCCTCGCTGGCATTTCGTCGCATACGCTGCTCGGGAGCATCCTCCTGCACCTGGGGACCTACGCCCCTTCCCTGGTCGCGATCTGGCTCACGTCCAGGAACCAGGGGGACGCCGGGGTTCACGCCTTGCTCGGTCGCGTGATCCCGCGATCCGTGGCGGTGCGCTGGTATGTGTTTGCCGTCGGCTACATGGCGGCGATCAAACTCACCGCCGCCCTGGTCCACCGTGTGGTGACTGGGGAGTGGCCGCCGTTCGGGGATCTGCCGTGGCCGTTCATTCCGTTCGTCATCGCCATGTCGACTCCGTTCCAGGCGGGTGAGGAGATCGGTTGGCGAGGCTATGCGCTCCCCCGGCTGGCATCGCGGCTGGGCCTCGCGCGCGCCAGCCTGGCGCTCGGCGTGATCTGGGCGCTGTGGCACCTGCCGCTGTTCTTCTTGCGCGCAGGCGACACCTACGGGCAGTCGTTCGTCGTGTTTCTGTTGCAGGTCACGGCGCTGTCAGTGGCGTTTGCATGGCTCTACGTCAAGGCCAACGGCTGCCTGCTGCTCCCCATGCTGCTGCACGCCGCGGTGAACAACACCAAGGACATCGTGCCCTCGGCGACCCCGGGGGCGACGAACGTGTTCGGCCTCAGCGCCTCCCTGGTGGCCTGGCTCACCGTAGGTCTGCTTTGGGTTTGCGCCGGAGTCTTCGTGGTTTGGATGAACCGAACCGAAGCCCAACGAGCCGGGACGTACGGTACGTAGAGGCTCTCCAAATGGGTGTATCGGCGCACCAACTCCGGGCGTCAGGAGTGCTAGGATGCCCGCCGAGCCAGAAGTTCAGGATCCCCGAAGCCTGACCCACCCGTGCTCAAGGAGGATGCACACATGAGATCAGTGACGAGATGCGTGGCGACCACTCTGCTGTGTCTTGCGGCGATCGGATTGGCCGGCTGCGCCAAGCCCAAGCCGGCCGAGGAGGCCCCGGCATCGACACCGCCTCCGGCTCCGGTGGAATTCAAGGTCCTCGGTCTCGAGCTGGGCTCGGAGGTCGGACCCGACAAGCGCGTGCTGACCCCGACGACGTCGTTTGGAACCAAGGACACGATCTACGTTTCGATCTCGACCGAAGGCACGACGCCGAGCGCGACCCTGGCGGTGCGCTGGACCTATGGGGACGGTCAGCTGGTGAATGAGATGAGCGAAGCCATCGCGCCGACCGGCCCGGCAGCGACCGAGTTCCACATCAGCAAGACCGGTGGATGGCCGACCGGGCAATACCGCGTCGAGGTGACGGCCAACGGCGTACCCGCCGGATCGAGGGACTTCGTCGTCCAGTAGCGCGCGATCGTTGAAGCACAACGGGCGGGTCGTGCAGAAGGCGACCCGCCCGTTCCAGTTCCACGACGAAAGCGACTCAGGTCGTCGGAGTTCGCCACACGCCGCGCACGGCTTCCGGAAACCGCGGATGTGACCGAATCAGCTCCCACATCGGAGTGATGCGTCCCCAGACGACGAGCGGGTCGCGTTCGACCACGGCCCGCTCGACCATCTGCATCGCCACCTCGTCCAGACCGCTCGAGGCGGCCGCGGTCGCCAGCCAGACCGGCGGAACGAACTCGTGACGTGAGCGGGCCTCGAGTTCGTCGTACACCGCCCTGGCCCGGGTGCCATCGCCGCTCTTGCCGTAGGTCCAGGCCAGCATCCCCAAAGCCCACGGATGCCGGCCCGACTCGCGGAGCAGCATCGGCGCGATTGCCAAGGCGCGTGAGAAGTGACCGCCCCAGGCCAGGGCGCGCATGAGGTTCCATTTGGCGAAGAACGAATCCGGGTCGAGTGCGACCGCTGCCTCGCCGTCGACCAGCGAGTCCTCGTGCCTTCCGGTGATGCCGAGCGTGAACGAGTGCATGGCTACCACCCAGGCGTTCAGCGGATCGTCGGTCAGCGCCCTCCGGGTTTCTGCGGTCGCGTCCTCTGCCGACCAGTCGCCGCGCAACAGGCCCCATAGGGCACGTTGCGAACGCGCACGCGAGTGCCGCGGATCCGCCGTGAGGGCGCGTTCCCACAGCGGAACCGCGCCATCGTAGTTCCGCTCGTACTGCTCTTCGATGCACGCCAGCGTCGACAGCGCCTCGGCCAGACCCGGGTCGATGGCCAGCGCGCGCTGCGCGATGGCTTTGGCCTTGGGCATGATCTCGGCGAACGGAGCCGATCCAAAGGTGCCCATCAGACGGTAGGAGTCGGCGAGCCAGGCCATGGCCTCGGCGTAGTTGGGGTCCAATTCAACCGCACGCTCGAAACAAATGACGGCCTCGTGCAGGAAGCGGCCGCGTTTGGTCTGCAGCGAGCGACCGCGCAGGAGCAGCTCGTAGGCCTCGAGGTTCTTGGTGCCGTGACGGGCCCGCCCGCGGTCCGCTTCGTCGTACATGGCGCCGCGCAGCCGGCTGGCGATGGTCTTGGCGATCTCCTCCTGCAGGTCGAAGACGTCCGTCAGCTCGCGGTCGTAGCGCTCCGACCACAATTGGTAGCCGTCGGCGGCGTTGACCAGTTGGACGGTGATCCGCAGCCGCGAACCGGCGCGGCGCACGCTGCCTTCGAGGACCGTCGTGACGTCGAGCTTCTCGCCCACGAGGCGCAGGTCCTCCCGTTTGCCCTTGAACGCGAAGCACGAGGAGCGGGCGGCGACGCGCAGACCTTCGAGGTGCGCGAGGGCGTTGAGAATCTCGTCGGTGACGCCGTCGGCAAAATACTCGTCGTCGGCGCCGCTCAGGTTCTCGAACGGCAGCACTGCGATCGACTTCTCGTGAGCGGAGGCGCCGTCGACGCGCCCGGCGGCGATCTCGGCCAGCTCGAGGCGGACGTCGCGAATGTCGCGCGGGCGGGCTTCGGCGTCTTTGCGCAGGCAGCGGCGCACCAGTTCGCGAAGCCGCGCCGTTGCGCTCGCGGGGAGTGCGGTCCAGTCGGGTTCGCGCTCGAGGATGCGGGCGATCAGGTCCGACGTGGTCTCCCCCGAGAACGCGGGACGGCCAGCCAGGCACTCGTAGAGCACGGCGCCGAACGACCACACGTCGCTGCGACGATCCACTTCTTTGCCCCGCGCCTGCTCGGGGCTCATGTAGGCCGCCGTTCCGAGAATCGTGCCCGCGACGGTGGCCTCGGCGCGCCCCGTGCGCGTCGGGGCGCTGGAGGAATCGGTCCGGGGCGCCAGATCTGCCTCGCTTTTGGCGAGCCCGAAGTCGAGAACCTTCGCAGCACCGGCCGGCGTGATCATGACGTTGCCCGGCTTGAGGTCGCGATGCACGATGCCGCGCTCGTGGGCGGCCTCGAGCGCGGCGGCGATCTGCCCGCCCAGGTTGAGGGTCTCGCGCGGCGTCAGGGACCCGCGGGTGATCCGTGCGGCCAGGGTCTCCCCCGCGACGAGTTCGAGGACCAGGTACGGCACCCCTTCCGCCTCCTCGAGGCCGTAGATCGCGGCGATGTTGGGGTGGTTGAGTGCCGCGAGCGTCTGCGCTTCGCGGCGAAAGCGCCCCAGGCGCTCCGGATGCGCGGCGAACCCCTGTGGCAGACCCTTGATCGCGACATCGCGCGACAGGCGGGAGTCGCGCGCGCGATAGACCTCGCCCATGCCGCCGGCGCCGAGCGGCGCCAGGATCTCGTAGGGACCCACCATCGTGCTGGGGCTGAGTTGCACGGGTCGAGTCTACTCCAGCCGGGTGAGTGAACGCAGTGGGCGCCGGCGGTCGCCGGCGCCCGTTTCAAGCTGCGGACACACCCTCGGCGGTCGTGCCGCCGATCAAACCAGGCCGACCTTCACGTTGTGGATCGGCGGCAACGCGTCGAACACACAGCTCCACTCCTCACCACCCTCGCGCCCGATCCAAAGCTGGCCCGTCGTGGTCCCGAAGTAGATCGCAGGCGTCTTGAGTTCGTCGATGTCCATGGCATCGCGTTGCACCGTGAAGTAGCTCTGCTTCTTCGGCAGTCCCTTGGCCAGGCGCCGCCACGAGTCGCCGCCGTTCTCGCTGCGCCACACCGCGGGGGCGCCACCGGGACAGGTGCGCGTCATCGGCTCGAGCGGCATGACGTACACCGTGTCGGGATCGTGCGGATGGACCAGGATCGGGAAGCCGAAATCCGACGGCAGACCCTCGGCGATCGACCGCCAGGTCCTGCCGTGGTCGTCGCTCCGCAGCACGCCGATACCCGGACGCGGCCCTCCCGGTCCGTCCCAATTGGCCCAGCCGCCGTGGTTCTGCATGTAGAGACGTCCCGGAGCGTCCGGATGACGGGCGATCTTGTGCACACACTGACCGAATTCCGGGTACGGGTCGGGCGTGAAGCCGGCACCGATGCCTTTGTTGGAGGCCTTGAAGCTCGTGCCGCCGTCTTCGCTCAGGTAGTGGCCGCCGGTCGAGATCCCGAGATGCACGCGCTTGCCGTCCCGAATGATGGTGTGCATGCACAGGCCGCCGTTGCCCGGGTGCCATTTGCGCGCGTGCTCGTGGTTGCTGATGCCGGGGACCATTTCCCACGAGTCGCCGCCGTCGCCGCTTCGAAACAATGCGGCGGGCTCGACACCGCACAGCAGATCCTTGCGGTCGGCACCCGGTTCCAGCGCCCAGATGTTGATCAGGGCGCGGCCGTCGTCCTTGGGAAACGCGGGCGCCGACTTGGTTTCCTTGAACGACTTGCCGAGGTCGGTCGAGCGCAGCACCTTCATGCCGAAGAAGGGATTGCAGCTCGAGGCATAGAGCTTCGGCGTGCCTCGAGTGTCGATCATGCTGGAATAGACCGACACTCCGGCGCCGTACGGTCCGCGCAGCGTGAAGCTGCGCCGGGCCTTCGCCGACTCCGCGACGAACAGCCCCTTCTTGGTTCCAATCGTGAGGACCACGCGTTCCGACATGTTCAGCCTCCTGAGACGGCGGGCAGGATCGTCAGGACGTCGCCGGGGGACAGCGGTGTTTCGAGCCCGGCCCCGTCCCTGACGTTGGATGTGTTGACGAAAACGTTGATGTGGCGACGGACCGCGCCGGTTTCGTCGCAGATGCCGAAATACAAGGACGGGTGACTCAGTTCCAGCTGGTCGAGCGCGGCGCGCACGCTCGGAGCGGACACGGTGAGCTGGGAAGCGCCGCCGCAACGGTCGCGCAACGCCCCCGGAACGTGGATTGTGATGCTCATGCAGTGCTCATTTGCTGATCATGGAAACAGGGAAGGCTTCGTGCAAACCCCTACCACTTCTCGTCGGCCGTGGGTCCGTAGATCGACGGCAAAGGCACGTCGAGCAATCGCAGGTAGACCGTGAGCTGCCCGCGGTGGTGCATGAGATGGTTGATGTTCTGGCGCATCACCGCAAGTCTGGGCAGCGTGAACAGCACATGGCCGCCCGCGGCCAGCGACCAGGGAATCGCATAGTCTTCGTCCTTCGCGGCGGCGAGCACTTCACGGGCTTCCTTCACCAACCGGTCGAACTCGGACAACAGCGTCTCCGTGGTCTCGAGCGAATAAGCGGGGGCGCCACTCAGGTCGAGCTGGGTCTGCTTCATGGTCAAGGTCAGCCAGCCCGGCATCCGTGCCACCAGTTGAGCCAGGTGGCCGAGCGAGAACGATTTCGGGTGCGGCTTCCACGATCCACGGTCGCTCGGGACGCGCTCGAGCAGCCGGCGGGTGGTCGGCATCTCCGAATCGAGCTCGGTCAGGAACGACTCCGAGATGGTTCGGGGAGGGCTCATGGATGTGCTCATGGATGGCCTCGAATGAAGCGGGCGATGCGCCCGGGTCTGGGTTGGCGGTTGGGGTCGACCGGCGGATGTTAGCACCGGCGGCGCACCCGCTTCCTGCCCCCGATCTTCCCTTGTTTCCCGGCGTCCCCCGGAGCATAGTTGCGGCTCGGCGATCGTCCACGCCCAACCTCATCGATCCCTCCCCAGCAGGGATCCTCGTGAGGCAAAGGGAGGCAAACTCCCGGATCGGCATGCGAGACTTTTGGTGACGCCTCGGAGCGTCGCCGCTGGGGGGCGCGCGGCCGTGGCTCAACCAGAAGGATCCATCAATGCCGACCCAAAAAGACTTCAAGCGCCTCGTGCGCCGGCGCATTCAGAAGACGGGCGAGTCCTACACCGCCGCCCGCGCGCAAATCCTCAATGCCCCGAAATCCGCCCGTTCCACGACGCCGAAGGTCAGCGCCGCTCGAAAGTCCGTTCCCGTGACGACTCGGGGCGCCGGCGCGAAGAAGGCCCCTCCCGCCGCGAATCTCACCCGCGTTTCACCTGCCGACTACGCCAAGGTCGCGGGCGTGAGCGATGCCACGCTCAAGACCAGGACCGGATGTGCGTGGGGCAAGTGGGTCAAGTCGCTCGACTACGCCAAGGCCTACGACTGGCCCCATCGAAAGATCGCCACCTACGTCCATGAAACCTACGGTGTCCCGGGGTGGTGGGCCCAGGCCGTCACGGTCGGCTACGAGCGCATCCGCGGCCTGCGCGAGGTTGGCCAGCGACGGGGCGGCGCGTTCGAAGCCAGCAAGAGCCGGACCTTCCCGGTGCCGGTCGGAGCGTTGTACGAGGCGTTCGCTGAAGCGCGCGGGCGGGCAAAATGGCTGCCGCGCGTTCGGCTCGCGGTACGCAAAGCGACCGCGAACAAATCGGTGCGCCTGACGTGGGAAGACGGCAGTTCGGTCGAGGTCTGGCTGATCGCGAAAGGCGACGGCAAGAGTACGGCGCAGATCCAGCACGGCAAGCTGCCCGACAAGGAGTCCGCTGCGCGCATGAAGGTCTACTGGACCGAGCGACTGGACGCGCTGGGAAGATCGCTGACGGCGTAGTCGGCACGTTGGCACCGCCAGAGGGCCGGCCCGCGGCCGGCCCTCTTTGGCTTACCGCATCACGCCTCGCCTAGCGGCTCCGGCGAAACCAGAAGAACCAGACGAGTGCCGCGACGGCGATCCACGCCAACCCGCTGAGCGCCACCCAGCGAACGTCCCGTTGGAGCAACGAACCGGCGATCGCCATCAGCTCGAGTGCTGCGAACCCGATCGCGGCCCACGACACCCAGCCGGCCCCGAGTCGGTCGGCGGCCGTGCGCCGCCTGAGCACGGGCAAGGCGAGCCCGGTGAGTGCGAAGAACACGGCATCGACCACGACCACGCCCGTGGTCAGCAGGTCCGTGCGATTCAAGCCGAGGCCGAGCATCAGTGCGGTCGCGAGCAGGCCGAGCAGCAGGATCGCGGCGACCGGCGTCGAGAACCGGGGGCTCAAGCGGGCGAACGGAGCGAAGAACTGGCCTTCGCGGGCCATGGCCCAGGTCAGGCGAGGCCCGGTCAGGAACTGGGCGTTGAGCACTCCGAACGCCGAGAGCGCGACCCCAGCGGCCGCCAGCCGCCGTCCGATCCCTGGATTCCACACCGAGAACGCGTCGGCGGTCAGCGCGTTCGACTCGCGCACGCCGAGAAAGCCGAGCAAGTCGAGGTAGGCCCAGTTGGCGGCAAGATAGGCGACCACCACGATGCCGACGCCGAGCACGATGGACCGTGGCACGGCCTGGCGAGCGTCGACCACCTCGCCCGCCACCCACAGCACCTGCTGCCAGCCGCCGTAGGCGAACAGGGTCAACGTGACGCCGGCGAACAGCGCGGAGAATCCCAGAGGCGCGACCCCAGCCGTCGCGGGTGACGGCCGCGGCGTTCCCGGGTCGACCACGGCCGCGAGAACCACCAGTGCGCCGAGCGTCACGAGCTTGAGGATCACGGTCGAATCCTGGAGCCGCGCGCCCGCGCGCACGCCGAGGACGTTGACGCCAACCAGCGCCCAGGTGAGTACTGCCGCCACCAGCGTCACCCAGCGTCCCGACGGGTCGGCCCCGTGCAGCGCCACTCCCAGATTCTGCGCGCACAGGATCGCGATGATCGCGACCGCGCCCGCCTGCACCGCCGTCAGGTTGCAGAACACGAAGAGGAAGGCCGCCGGCTTGCCGTAGGCGTCGCGCAGCACGTGATACTGGCCGCCGGCCACCGGGCGGAGCCGGCCCAGCTCGGCGAAGGTGAACGCGCCCAGCAATGCGATGACGCCGCCCAGGATCCACGCGGTCAGCGCTCCACCCGGGCTGCCGGTGACCTGAGCGACGTCCTTCGGGGTGAAGAAGATGCCGACGCCGATGATCGCGCCGACCACGACGCAGGTCGCGTCCCACAGGCTGAGGACCCGTCGCAGGTCCCCCGGCGGAGGTTCGTGGTTCGCGGCCAGGAGCGTTCCGCGTCAGCCCTGCATCGCCTGTCGGTAGCGCAACGAAACTACGCTCCAGTCGATGACATTGGCGAATGCGGCGAGATAGTCGGCGCGCCGATTCTGGAACTTGAGGTAGTACGCGTGCTCCCAGACGTCGACCCCGATCAGCGGCACGCGCCCCGAGCTCAACGGCGAATCCTGGTTGGGCGATGTCTCGATCTGGACCACGCCCTTCGCGTCGGTCGACAGCCACGCCCAACCGCTGCCGAACACCCCGAGGGCGGCCGCCTGGAAACGTTCGCGGCAGGTCTCGAAGCTACCGAACGCGGCGCCGACCGCTTTGGCGAGATCCGCGTCCGGCTCGCGGCCTCCATCCTTCTTGAGCGAAGTCCAGAGCAGCGAGTGGTTCCAGTGTCCGCCGCCGTGATTGCGCACCGCCGGGCGAATGTCCTCCGGAACCGCGGTCAGCTCACGAACCAGCCGTTCGACGCTCCAGCCCTCGACTTCCTTGCGGCCGGCAACCGCCTTGTTGAGGTTGGTGACGTAGGCCGCGTGATGTTTGTCGTGGTGGATCTGCATGGTCTGGGCGTCGAGATGGGGCTCGAGCGCGTCGAAGGCGTAGCCGAGCGCTGGCACCGTGAACGGTCCCGCGGCGGTCGGGGCCGCGGGCGCGGCTTGCGGACTCGAGGCGGCTGCGTGGGTGGCGGGCGCGTCGGCGAACCCACGTTGGGCGCCGGCCAGCGCCACCGCCGCGGATCCGAGTGCGAGGTTTCTGAGGGCCTGTCGTCGATTCATGTCGGGTTCCTTTCCTGGGCGGCGCACGGTTTGCGGTGCGCGGCCGCCAGGACGCCAATCTATCTCAGACCCGCCCGCGTGCGATAGAGTGCGCGGCCGCCGGCCCACGGCGGTGATGTCCTGCAAACCCCGTCGAGACCCAAGGGAGATCTCGCCGCATGGAATGGATCCAGGATCCGCAGGTGTGGATCGCGCTCGCCACGCTCACGGTGCTCGAGATCGTGCTCGGCATCGACAACATCATCTTCATCGCGATCCTGGCCGGCCGCTTGCCCCGTGCTTCGCAGGCGCGGGCCCGCCACATCGGGCTCTCGCTCGCCATGTTCCTGCGCATCGGGCTGTTGCTGTCGCTGGTGTGGTTGGTCCGACTGACCGCGCCCTGGTTCGTCGTGCTCGGCCAGGAGATCTCGGGTCGCGATCTGATCCTGATCCTCGGTGGCCTGTTCCTGATGGCCAAGTCGACCCGCGAGATCCACGACAAGCTCGAGGGGGCGGAGCACGAGGGAACGGTGCGCGCGAAGGCGTCGTTCCTAGGTGTCATCGTCCAGATCCTGCTGCTCGACATCGTGTTCTCGCTCGATTCGGTGATCACTGCGGTCGGGATGGTCGACCAGATCCCGATCATGATCGCCGCCATCGTCCTGGCGATTGGGTTCATGCTGGTGTTCGCCGGTCCGATCAGCGGCTTCGTCGATCGCCACCCGACGATCAAGATGCTGGCCTTGAGCTTCCTGCTCCTGATCGGAGTCGCGTTGATCGCCGAGGGCCTGGACCATCACATTCCCAAGGGCTACATCTATTTCGCGATGGCGTTCTCGGTGTTCGTCGAGATGTTGAATCTTCGGCTGCGCAAGGGGGCGGCCCCGGTGCGGCTGCACGAGCCACACCTGCCAGCCGCGAAGGATTCCGCAGCGCGGAAGTCGTAGCCGACGTCGATGCTAGGATGGGCCCCATGACCCCCGCCTGCCCGCACTTTGCCGGCCTCGATCCGGTCGAGCCACGAACCCCCAAAGGCTGCGAGGAGTGCCTGGCGGCCGGGGGCCGGTGGGTGCACCTCAGGTTGTGCCTGACCTGCGGTCACGTTGGTTGCTGCGACAACTCGCCGAATCGCCACGCGACCAAGCACTTTCACGCCACCAAGCATCCGGTGATTCGCAGCTTCGAGCTGGGCGAAGACTGGGGCTGGTGCTACGTCGACGAGGTGTTCCTCGAGGCGATCCCGGGCTAGACCGTGATCCGAGAGACCCGATGACCCGTTCCGATTCGACGACACTGGCCTCGAGCGCTTGGCCCGATCTCCCGCTTCACGCTTGGGAGGACACACGTGCCACGCTCCATCTGTGGACCCAGATCATCGGCAAGACGCGGCTCGCCCTGTCGCCGGCGGAGAACCACTACTGGCACGTGGTTCAATACCTGACCGCGCGCGGACTCACGACGTCGCCGATGCCGTGTGGCGGACGAACGCTCGAAGTCGAGCTGGACTTCATCGACCATCGCCTGGTGGCCCGGACCAGCGACGGCGCGCTGCGTACGCTGCCGCTCGTGCCGCAGACCGTGGCGGACTTCTACGGCCGCTATCGGGAGCTGCTGCGGGAACTCGAGGTCGAAGTGCGTATGCGCCCGCTGCCCAATGAGATCGCGGACCCGATCCGCTTCGACCTCGACCGCACGCACGCCTCGTACGATCCCGACGCTGCCCAGCGCTGCTGGCGGGCGCTGGCGCAGGCGGATCGCGTGCTCAAGAGGTTTCGCGCACGATTCCTCGGCAAGTGCAGCCCGGTGCATTTCTGGTGGGGCAGCTTCGACCTGGCGTGCACGCGATTCTCGGGTCGTCGGGCGCCACCCCATCCCGGCGGTATCCCCAACCTGCCCGATTACGTGACCCGCGAGTCCTACTCGCACGAGTGCATCAGTGCCGGCTGGTGGCCCGGTTCCGTCGGGGCGCCGGTCGAGGAGGCGATCTTCTACGCCTACGCCTATCCCGAGCCGCCGGGGTGTCCCGAGGCGCGTGTGCGGCCCGCGGGTGCGGCTTACCACCCGGTGCTTCACGAGTGGGTCCTCCCCTACGAACTCGTCCGTCGCTCGCCGGACCCCGACGCCACGCTGCTCGAGTTCCTGCAGAGCACGTACGAGGCCGCCGCGGCGCTCGGCGGCTGGAATCGCGCCGAACTCGAGCGACCCACTACGGCAGAAGTCTCGAGCGAAACCGCCGGCTGAGCCGCAGCTCGACGCCATCGTCGAGCACGACGTCGTAGTCACCGTGTGCGGAAGGAACCACCTCGCGCACGCAATCGACGCGAACCAGGGTCCCGCGGTGGATGCGCGCGAATCGCTCGGGGTCGAGCCCGGCTTCGAGTTCCGCCATGGTCGCTCGCACCAGGTGCGAGCCTCCGGCAACGTGCAGTTCGGCATAGTTGCCGGCCGCGGCGATCCAGCGCACCGCGGAGGCGGGCACGATGACGAATCGATCCCGGGTGCGCACCGCGAATCGTTCGATCCGCCGTTCGCCCCCGGTGCCACCCGCCCCGCGAACGTGATCGAGCAACGCGGTGATTCGCGCCGGTCCGGTGCGACCTTCGCCACGTTCCAGCTCGTGACGGGCCCGATCGAGTGCCGTGCGAAAGCGCTCCTCGCGCACCGGCTTGAGCAGGAAGTCGAGGGCTGCGGCGTCGAACGCCTTTAGCGCGTGACGCTCGTGAGCGGTGACGAAGATGACTTCGGGCAGGTGCTCGCCGCCGATCGCCTCGATCACGTCGAACCCGTCGCCGTCGGGCATCTGGACGTCGAGGAACAGCAAATCGGGCCGCTCGCGCAGGATGAGCGCGACGGCTTCGGCGGGTGACGCTGCCTCGCCGGCCACGATCACGTCGGATTCATGCGACAGCCACAGGCGTAGACCCTCGCGGGCGACCGGCTCGTCGTCGACGATTGCCACCCGGATCATGGTCTCGCTCCCGCGCCGTTCACGCGCCACGGGATGCGAATACGTACGAGCCCGCCGCCGCCCGGGCGATTCCCACACGACAACGTGCCTCGCTCTCCGTGGAGGAGCCGGAGACGTTCCCGGGTGTTGGCCAGTCCAACACCGGCTCCGCGCGGGTCCGCCGCTCCGAAACCCGGTCCGTCGTCGGTGACCTCGATCTCGAGCACGTCGTGATCGCGACGCGCGGCGACGCGAACGTGTCCCCCGCGGGCGGTGGCGAGGCCGTGTTCGAGCGCGTTCTCGACCAGCGGCTGGACGAGCAAGGCCGGCACCAACGCCGGCCGCACCTCGTCGGGCACCTGCCATTCGACGTTCAGCCGGTCCGGGAAGCGGATGCGCTGCAGGCTGACGTAGCGTTCGAGGAATTCCAGCTCCTCGGACAGCGGAATCTCGTGGCGTCCGGGGGCGGCGAACGACGCGCGCAGCAATTCTCCGAGGTCGCCGATCGCCCGGTCCACGGCGGCGCCATCCCCTTTGCGCGCCAGGACCGCCAGCGCATTCAGCGTGTTGAACAGAAAGTGCGGCCGGATCTGCGACTGAAGGCTCTCGAGGCGGGCGCTCGCCAGATGCTGCTCGAGTTTCGCCGACGCCAGGGCCCGCTCGGCCGACTCACGACGTGCGTCGACCATCAAGACCACGATCACGATCGCCGTGTAGATGCCCAACTCGAGCAAGAGGAGGAACGCGTAGGTGTGGAGCAGCTGGTGACCTGTCGGTAACCGGTCCTGACCCCGGATCACCCGATGGAACGCCATCATCAGGCCCAGGTGCAGTGCCACGAAGACCATGGCGCCGCCGAAGTGCGCGGCCAGGGTGCGCCCGATGCGTCCATCGCGAAACGGGAAGCGCCGCGCCATGAAGGCACACCACGGCGACACGATCATGACCGCGCCCCAGCGCGGCAGCACCCCGTGCAGCAGATCGCGCCCGGTCACCACGTCGCCTTCGAGCACGCGGGTCAGCGTGGTGCGAACGATCTCGAGCAGCGCGAAGAACGAGGCTGCGGTCAGGGCCAGGGTGGTGGCGCGAAGCGAGGAACGCATTGCGGGAATCCTATCATCGTCGCGATCGACGTGGCGTCGAGAATTGCGCGCATGTTTGAAACGTGACGCCACGCCGCGCGTCCTCGACTGACGCCGCGCGTCCTCGACCGACGCCGCTCGTCCCCGCCGAGACGCCGCTCGTCCCAGCAATGTGGCGGGGTGTTGCGCAGCGCGCCGAAGCTGCGCCATTCGCGGAGCCCGCGTTGCGGGTCCGACACCATGCGCCCCGGAGGCCTTCGATCGTGATCTCGCTCCAGAATCTGACCAAGACCTACGAGACCTCGGCCGGCACATTTCCGGCGCTGCGTGAACTCGACCTCGAGATTCGGGCGGGCGAGTTCGTCGCGATCGTCGGCCGATCCGGCAGTGGAAAGTCCACGCTGCTCAACATGGTGGGTGGTATCGACCACCCGACCTCGGGTCGCGTGACGGTCGCCGGCACGGAGCTCGGCTCGCTGAATCCCGATCAGCTCGCCGCCTGGCGCGGACGCCAGGTCGGCATCGTGTTCCAGTTCTTCCAGCTCCTGCCGGCGTTGACCGCCGCGGAGAACGTCATGCTGCCGATGGACTTCTGTGGAACGTTCCCGGCCAGTCAGCGACGCCGGCGAGCACTCGAGCTGCTCGAGCGCGTCGAGGTGGCGGACCAGGCGGATAAGCTGCCGAACGCACTCTCGGGCGGCCAGCAGCAGCGGGTGGCGATCGCCCGTTCCCTGGCCAATGACCCGCCGCTGATTCTCGCCGACGAACCCACCGGCAATCTCGACTCCGAGACCGGCGCGGCGGTGCTGCGCCTGTTCGGTGATCTCGTGGCATCGGGCAAGACGGTGGTGGTGGTCACCCATGAGCGCGACCCCGGACCACGCGTCACCCGCAACGTCACTTTGTCCGACGGTCGACTGGCGTTGTGATGGCCCCGAGGTGGCGCAAGGTCGTCCGCGATCTGATCGGCCGGCCGGGTCGCACCTTGTTGGCCATGGTCGCCATGGCCGCCGGCGTGTTCCAGGTCGGCGCGATGCTCTACAAGTACATCCTGCTGCAACCCGAACTGAATTCGATGTACGGGCGCACGCGGCCGGCGTCGGCGACGTTGACCCTGGACCAGGTCGACGATGCGTTGGTCGAATCGGTGCGCGGCGTGCCGGGAGTCGGCGACGCCGAGGCTCGACCGGTGATCGTGGCGCGCGTCCGCCTCGGCGCCGACGAATGGGTGCCGGCCGTGTTGTACGTGGTTCGGGACTTCGATCACCAGCGCCTCGACACCTTCGAACCCGAAGCCGGCGACTGGCCGCCGGATGAAGCCGATGTGCTGCTCGAACGCAGCGCGCTCACCGTCGCGCAGGTCGGCATCGGCGATCGCCTGGTGGTGCGCGCCTCGGGCGGCGACGAGCGTCCAGTGCGCGTGGCCGGAACGGTGCACGCCGCCGGACTGGCTCCGGCGTGGATGGAGCACATGGTTCCAGGCTTCGTCCGCTGGGATTCGCCGCTTCGCGGCGGAGACGGCGAGTCGGCGCAGCTCAAGATCCTCGTGGCCGACCACGTGACCGACGAAGGCTACATCCGCGAGGTCGCCGATTCGGTGCGCACCATGCTCGAGCGTCAGGGGCGCACGGTGTTCCGCGTCACGGTGCCGGCGCCGGGGCGACATCCCCACGCCGATCAGATGGAATCGTTCCTGTTCCTGCTGCTCGCGTTCGGCATTCTCAGCTTCGCGCTCAGCGCGGTGTTGGTCGCCGCCATGGTCCACGCCCTGATGGCCGAGGAGGTTCGTCAGGTCGGAATGATGAAGGCGATCGGTGCGACCAGCCGCCAGGTGGCGGGGATCTACCTGGGCCAGGTCGCCGTCCTCGCCATCGGGGCGCTGGCGATCGGCATTCCCCTGGGGCTGGTGGTCGGCCGTGCTTACGCCCAGTTCGCCGCGGGCATCCTGAATGCGGACATCACGCAGGTTCCCTTCCCGTGGTGGCTGCTCGCCGCCGAGGTTCCGATTGGAGTCCTGATTCCGCTCGCGGTCGCTCTGGTTCCCATCCACCGCGCCTCGAGGATCAGCGTGCGCGAGGCGTTGAGCACCGGTGGTGCCGTGCTGCCCTTTGGAGTTCGTCGCCTGGATCGATGGCTCGCCGGACTGCGGGGATTACCGCGCCCGCTCGCGCTGTCGCTGCGGAATTCGTTTCAACAGCGCGGGCGACTGGCACTCACCGTCGGTACGCTGGCCATGGGCGGCGCAGTGTTCATGTCGGCGCTCAATGTGGCCGCCGCGTGGAACCGCGCGGTCGACAAAGACTTCGCTGCCCGGCGCTACGATCTGACGTTGAGTCTCGCGGAGCCCCAGGCGATCGCCGAGCTGAACGCGGTCCTGACCACTGTCCCCGAAGTCGAGCGCGCCGAGTTCTGGCCCGGCGCCTCGCCCTACCTGATCGGTCCGAGTGGAGTACCGGGAGCAACCGTCGCCCTGGTCGGCCCGGATCCCGGCTCGCGGCTGCTGACGCTCCAGCTCGGTGACGGCCGATGGCTCGAGCCGGCGGACTCGAATGCGGCGGTGGTCAATCGCGCCGTCCTGACCCGGAATCCCTCGCTCGGCGTCGGCAAGCAGGTTCAGGTTCGCATCGGAAACCGAACCGTCTCGTTCCCGATCGTCGGGGTGGTCCGCGAGCTGGCGCCCATGCCGGTCATCTATGCCGCCCAGGGCGCCGTGTTGGCCGCGACCGGCCGATCGCCGGATTCGTCGCGCACGGTGCGCATCGTGACGCGTGGCCACGACGACGCCGCGCAACGCGACGCCGCGCGGCGACTGGAACAGGCGTTCGAGGCTGCCGGCATCGAGGTATCGGGACTCCAGCGGATGCAGGGCGTCCGGCAGGGGATCCTCGATCACCTGGTGATCATCATGGCGATCCTGACCATGGCAACGCTGATCGTCGTGTTCGTCGGCGCCCTGGCGCTGACCTCGACTCTGGCGCTCAGCGTGATCCAGCGTACGCGCGAGTTCGGGGTTCTGGGCGCGATCGGCGCTCGGCCGTCGGTGATCGCACGCCACGTCTGGTGCGAAGCGCTGCTGATCGGGACTCTGAGCTGGGTCGTCGCGAGCCTCCTGGCCGCGCCGGCCAGCTACGTCCTCCAGGCTGCGAGCGGCCGCATCTTCTTCAAGGCCCCGCTCGAGTTCTACATGACACCCGTCGCCACCGGCGCGTGGCTGGTGCTGGTCATCGTGCTGGCTTCGATCAGCAGCGTGCTGCCGGCCCGGCGTGCCTCACGGATGCCGGTCCGGGTGGCGCTCGCCGTCGAGCAATAGACGATTTCCACAGGGGAGGAATCCATGTTTCGACTGAAACTCGTTCTCGCGTTTCTGCTGCTGTGCGTGGGCCACTCGGCCCCGGCGGACACCAAGTCCAGCGCCGAACCCGCGACCAAGGCCCGCGACGGCTGGCCCGGGACCCGCTGCGGCGAGCTGGGGCGCGGATGGGTGCGCGCGTTCTCGACGGGCGACTCCGCGATGCGCGAATTCTATCTGCGCGAAATGGATCCCGAAGTCCTCGCGAAGAAGAGCATGGGGACGCGAATCGAGAACTACCGCAAGCTGCGCGAACGGCTCGGGCGTCTGACCCTGGGGGCCGTCATCCGGGAGGCGCCGAACGAGCTGGTCGTGACGCTGCTCGACTCCGATGCGGCGAGTCACGAGTTCACCTTCACGGCACAGGGAAAGTCCCCATTCAAACTGGTGTCGGTCAGCTTCAAGGACAAGCGGCACGGGTTCGGGGGATTCCACCACTGACCCACCCGCCCGTCTGCTAGAATCGGGGCCGGCCCGCATCGACAACCCGACCTTGAACCCTGGAGCCCTCCCCGATGGGCCGACCCGCCCGCTTTGCCGTTCTCGCCCCGATGGTTGCCGCCGCGCTCTCGCTGGCTACCCTGTCCGGCATCGCCGGCGCCCAGATCGTCATCAACGAGCTGATTCCGAACCCCAACGGCAGCGAGACCGGCGCCGAAGAGCTGATCGAGATCTACAACGCGGGCGCGGCCCCGGTGGACATGACCGGCTGGGCGATCGAGGACGCCGCCACCATCGACGACGCCACGATCCGGGCCCGAATTCCCGAGGACTTCGTCGGCTGTCCGGGGACCGCCGTGATCCAGCCCGGAGAGTTTCGTGTCATCCGGGGTCAGGGCACGGGCGCGTACCTGAACAACGGCGGCGACACGGTCTATCTGGTTTCCAATCGCACCTTCCCCTCGACTGTCGTCCATGTCATCTCCTACCCCGACGCGGCGGCGCAATCGGGTAACGTCTGGTCGGCGATTCCGAACGGGTCCGCCAACTTCGCCTGGCGCTTTCCGGACACGTTCTGCGCGTCCAACGGCGGCGTCGGCGACGTCACGGCGCCGGCCACGGTGCTCGATCTGATGGCGATTCCTGGCGCCTTCGCCGGTGAGGTCCGCCTGACGTGGACGGCGCCCGGCGACGACGGCGCCTCGGAAACGGCCAGCGAGTACATCATCCGGGTCGACGACGCACCGCTGACCTCGGGCACGTTTGGCGCCGCGGGCGATCTCGACCGCTGGCTGGTCGAGCACGTGCCTTCGGCCGCGGGAACCGCAGAGACCCTGTACGTCTTTGGGATGGATCCTGACTCTACCTACTATTTCGCGCTGCAGACGCGCGACGAGGTCCCCAACTCGAGCGGAGTCTCCAACAGTCCGGGAGCTGCGCCGGCGACCGGCGAGCGACTGTCGACCGATCTCGGCTACAACGCGTACTTCGGCAACCTTCATTCGCACACGTCGTTTTCGGATGGCGTTCAGACCCCGACGGATGCGTGGTTCTATGCGCGTTACACCGCGCCGACCCCGCTCGACTTCCTGGCCGTCACCGATCACAACCACTCCTCGGCCGGCATGCTGCTGCCGAGCTACGCGCTCGGCATGCTCCAGGCCGAAGCCGCGAACAGTGATGGCGAGTTCGTCGCGATCTACGGCCAGGAGTGGGGTATTGCCGCCGAGGGACATGTCAACATCTTCGAGTCCCCGGTACTCTTTGGCTGGGAGCCGGGCAACTACGACGTGTTCGTGGCGCAGGGGGACTATCCCGGCCTGTACGCGGCGATCCAGGCCAACCCACCGGCCGAGCATGCCCCGGTTGCGCAGTTCTGCCATCCCGCGGCTGGCGACTTCGCAAACCTGGCGGTGACGGCTGCCGGACTGGGCGTCGTGCACCAAATGGCACTGGTCAACGGTCCCGCACAATCGACCTCGACCACCGAGTCCGACATCGGCAATACCAATTTCGATGGGCAGTTCCAGGAGGCGCTGCGCAAGGGCTATCGCGTCTCCCCGGTCGCGGACCAGGACAATCACAATGCCACATGGGGCGCGTCGAGCCAGAGCCGCACGGCGCGTGCTGGCCGCCGGCCTGAGCAAGAGCGAAATCCTGGCGGGGCTGGCCGAAGGCCGCAGCTACGCCACTCAGGATCACAATGCCGTGGTCGGTGTATCGGCCAACGGGTTCCCGATGGGGCGGGTCTTCGCCACGCCCGCCGGCATCCGGATCGCGCTCGACGTCACCGATCCGGACCTCGACGACTTCGTGGCCGAGGTCGAGCTGTTCCGCGGCATCACCGGGGCATCGAGCGCAGTCAAAGTCGCGGGGTCGATCGGAAGCTCGCGCTTCGACTGGCGCGAACGGGACGTGTTCGCCGACGGCACCGAGGTCCACTACTACCTACGCATCCGCACCGACGACAACGAGCGCATCTGGACCGGGCCGGTCTATGTGACCTACGACGCATCGCTGGCGACCGCGGTCGGAGAAACGCCCGGTGGATCGTCGCTCGGGCTGGCAGTTGGGCCCAATCCGACCCGCGGCAGTCTGGCGGCCGAGTTCACCCTGCCGGCGGCGGCGCACGCTCGGCTGGCCCTCTACGACCTCTCGGGCCGACGGGCGCATACGCTGCTCGACCGCGCCCTCGAAGCCGGCACGCATCGCGTGACGTGGGACGGGCGTCTCGAGGACGGCACCGTTGCTCCGGCCGGGATCTACTTCCTGAAGGCCGAGGCCGGGCGTCATGCCGCCACCGCCAAAGTGCTGATGCTTCGCTAGACGGAGTTTCCCAAGACCGCGGTTCGGCGACTTGCGCTTTCCGTGTTCCCGATCGTCAACGACCTGCCAAGTCTGGGCGGCGCTCGCACCTCAACACCCGCATCTCCTCACCGGCAAAACGCCGGTCCGACAATGCACTAGCGGAAGCTCCGGTTCCGCACCCGATCCGACGTCGATCGGCGTTCGGGAAGTTTTTGGTGGAAATCACGGCTGCCGAACGGTGAAGATGCTTCCGGTTCCGGCTCGCGTGTCGCGGTCGGCTCCGGGTCACGAGAGACATCCTGCTCACACCCCAAAGGAGATGGAGTGATGAAGAATCCCGCACAGGTCGCGCTCATCGCCCTGGTTGTCGTCTTGCTCGGCGCAACCGGAATCCTGTTCCAGAGATACCGTACGGCGTCGACGAACTACGTCGAGGCGCAGGCGAGCGAAGCGGAGACCCGAAACCGCTATGGGCGCGCGATCAACGAGATCGCGATGATCCAGGACAGCCTCAACGCCATCGTGCTCAGTGACGAAGAAGCCAAGCTCCACCCCAGCCAGCTCTCGGCCGAGCAGAAGCTCACGGCCTCGCAGGGAGACGAGGTGATGGAGCGGATCGCCGAGCTGAAGGCGGGCATCGAGCGCACGAAGGTCCGGATCCAGGAGCTCGACACCAGGCTCAAGGCGTCGGGGGTCAAGGTGGCCGGGCTGCAGAAGATGGTCGCCAACCTCAAGAAGAACGTGGCCCAAAAGGAGTCCGAGATCGCGGCGCTGACGGCGCAGGTCCAGTCACTCGAGACACAGGTGTCGGGGCTCACCGCCGAGGTCCAGGAGAACGAGAACACGATCCAGGTGCAGGGCGCCACGATCGAGGAGAAGCGCAGCGAGCTGGCCACGGTCTACTACATGGTCGGCACCAAGAAGGACCTGACCACCGCCGGCGTGGTCGCCCCCTCGGGCGGCGTGCTCGGCATCGGCAAGACCCTGGAGCCGACCGGCAAGGTCGACCAGACCCTGTTCACGCCGCTCGACACCGACTACCAGACCACCATTCGCATCCCGGCGGAGAAGGTGGAGATTCTGAGCGCCCAGCCGGTGACCAGCTATGAGGTCGTGGTCGAAGGCAACGAAACCGTGATCCACATCGTGAACCCGGAAGAGTTCCGCAAGGTCAAGCACCTGCTGATCATGACGTAGCAGAGTCGGAGCCAAATCGCGCGGGCGCAGTCCTGGAGGCTGCGCCCGCGCACTGTTTCGTTCGGCCCAGCCGGCTCGACCCCCGACTTCGCGCCGAGCCCTCCCCGTCAGCTTCCGGCCGACTCCTTCTTCTCCTTCACCACCACCGCCGGAACGTTCAGCTCCCGCACCTGCCGATTGAATTCGGCCAGGTCCACGTCGAGCGCGGTCTTGAGTTTCTTCAGTTCCGCATCGATCCGCCCGGCGAGGTCCTGGTAGACCGCAAGGCTCTGATCGGTCGGCGGTGCATCGGCGCTCTCGACGACGCTCGCCAGTCCGCTCAGCTTGTCGTTGAGCCGGATCGGGTAGTTGAGCGGATCCTGCGCGCTGCGATTCTTGGTCTGGTAGAGCGCTTCCTCGATGGCGGTCAGCTTGGTGGCCAGCGCTTTCGAAGCGGTAGCAAGCGTCGTGTCGCCGGTCGCGGCCTTGGCGCGCTCCGCCACTGCCTTCGCCTGATCCCGGACGTCACGGATTCGAGTGATCGCGTCGTGGCATTCGGTGAGCTTGTCGCGGATCTCGAGGCGCAGGTCGAAACGGCGCTGGTATTCCTCGGGGGTAGTGGCGAGCCGTGGATCCTTGCGCAGCTCGAGCGGCTGGATCTGTGACTTGCCGCCGGCAGTCAAGCGCACCTGGTAGCGGCCGGGGACGACCTGCGGCCCGGCGAGGCCGCCACGCGTCCACAGCACCAGGCCTTTGAAGCGGCTGGCCTCTGGGTAGCGCAGATCCCAGGCGAATCGATTGAGGCCGGCCTTCGAGGGAATCACCGGCGGGGCCGGAGCGCCGGACGCATCCTCCGCCTCCGCCGGTTTCTCCTTCTTGCTCGACAGCTTCCGGATCGACTTGCCGCTGGCATCGAGGAATTCAAGGGTGACCTCCTCGCCCTCGGCGGGCGCATTCTCGAGCCGGTAGTAGACCGTGGCGTAGCGTTGTGGATTCATGCCGGTGACTCCCGGCGCGCCCGCGGGCCCGCCGAACAGGTACGCGGGCGAAGGCTGATAGAGCCGGGTCTCCGGGTTGGTGCCCCGGCCCGCGATTTCGCGCAGTGGACTCACGTCGTCGAGGATCCAGAACGCCCGGCCCTGGGTGCTGACCACGACGTCGTCATCCTGGACCACGAGATCGGTGATCGGCACCAGGGGCAGCGCTCCCTTGAGCTCGCCCTCGGGGTCCGCGAGGTCCGCGATCAGCCCCGGACGCGCGACGCGCAAAGGCAGCCAGAGGTTCCCGTCGTCGGGCGACCAATAGACTCCGGTCTCGGTGCCGCAGTAGAGCAACCCCTTGCGCACCGGGTCTTCGCGCACGACGCGAACGAAGCCCCCGTCGTGCGGCAGGTTGCGGCCGATCGGCGACCAGTTGCGACCGTAGTCGTGGGTGACGAAGACGTACGGGCGGTAGTCGTCGAGCTTGTAGCGATAGGCCGCAACGTAGGCGGTTGCGGGATCGTGACGCCCCGGATCGATCTGACTGATCGTGCTCCACTCCGGCAACGACGGTGGGGTGACGTTGGTCCAGTTGTCGCCACTGTCCCGAGAAACGTGTACGCGACCGTCGTCGGACCCGGCCCAGAGCAGTCCCGGAGTCAGCGGCGATTCCGCGAAAGCGAAGATCGTGCAGTAGTACTCGACGCTGGTGTTGTCCTTGGTGATCGGCCCGCCCGACGAACCGAGCTTCTTCGGATCGTTGTGGGTCAGGTCGAGACTGATCACCTGCCAGCTCTGCCCTTCGTTGCGCGTGCGGTGCACGACGTTCGAGGTCGCGTACAGCGTGTTGGGGTCGTGCGGTGAGGCGACGATCGGAAACGTCCACTGGAAACGGTACTTCGCCCCCTCCGCCCCCGCGCCCATCGGATTGTCGGGGTGGACGTGGATGTTGCGCTCCTGCCCGGTGCGGTGGTCGTAACGCGTGAGATGTCCGCCGTAGGAGCCGGCGTAGACGACGTCGGGATCGCCCGGCTTGGGCGCGATCGAACCGCTCTCGCCGCCGCCGACGTCGTGCCAGTCGGTCGCGCCGATGCCGAAGCCACCGGTCCGGCTGGCGATCGCGATGGTCGAGTTGTCCTGCTGCGCGCCATAGATCCGGTATGGGAAGGCATCGTCGGTGACCACGTGGTAGAACTGCGCGGTCGGCTGGTTGTCCTGGCGCGACCACGACAGGCCGCCGTCGAACGAGACGTTGGCGCCGCCGTCGTTGCTCTCGATCATGCGCATCGGATCGCGCGGATCGATCCACAGGTCGTGGCTGTCGCCATGCGGGGTGGTAATCCGGCTGAACGTGCGTCCGCCGTCGATCGAGCGCATGAAGTAGACGTTCTGCACGTAGACGCCGTCGGCGTTGCCCGGGTCGGCGTGGATGTGGGTGTAGTACCAAGCCCGTTGACGCAAGTCGCGATCCTCGTTGGTCCGGCGCCAGGTGCGCCCGGCGTCGTCGGAGCGGTAGACACCCCCCTCGACGGCTTCGATCGCGGCATAGATCCGGCTCGGACGCGCCGGCGAAACGGTGACACCGACCCGTCCCCAGACGCCCTTGGGGAGCCCCTCGCCGTTCAGTCGCTTCCAGGTGTCGCCGCCGTCGGTCGACTTCCACAGCCCGCTGCCCAGACCCCCGCTCTCGAGCGACCACGGCGTGCGAAAGACCTGCCAGGTTGCGGCGTAGAGCACGCGAGGATTCCCGGGGTCCATCGCGAGGTCGACCGCACCGGTGCTGTCGTTGACGGCGAGGACGTGCTGCCAGGTGGCGCCGCCGTCACGCGAGCGGAACACGCCACGCTCCTTGTTGGGTCCGAACGAGTGTCCGAGTGCCGCGACGTAGACCAGATCCGGGTCGCGCGGGTGGACGCGCATCCGGCCGATGTGCCGCGTGTCCTTGAGTCCGACGTTCTTCCAGGTGCGGCCGCCGTCCACCGTGCGATAGACGCCGTCGCCGTGCGATGCGTTGCCGCGAATGCAGGCTTCGCCCATGCCGGCGTAGATCACATTGGGGTCGGACTCGGCCACGGCCAGCGCGCCGACCGATCCGGTGCCGAGCTGGCCGTCGGTCAGGCACGACCACGACACGCCGCTGTCCTCGCTCTTCCACACGCCGCCGCCGGTGCCGCCGAAGTAGTAGACGTTGCGCTGGCCGACGACGCCGGCGACCGCGGTCACGCGACCGCCGCGGAAGGGGCCGATGTTCCGCCACTGAAGCCCAGCGAGGGCGCTCTGCACGCGCGGGTCATTGCGCGCCGGCGCGCTGGATGCGGGCGGCGCCACGTCGAAAGCGACAACGAGGGCGGCGAGCGGCAGGATCCACATCGGGGGACGTCGCATTCGAGATCTCCTTTTCGACTCGGCGATGCGGGTTCGGGGTGTCTCTCGGATCAGGTTCGCGACGGAGTGCCCATCCACTTGAGGTACTCGCGATCCCATGCCGCCGGCATGCTCTCGCGCGGCGAGTAAGGTCCGGGCTGGTAGCGGCTCGAGGCGATGCCGAGCTGGCTCCGCTCGACGATGTCCCAATCCTGACGATTGGTGACGTCCCAGAACTCGATCGCGTCCTGAATGTTGCCATCGGCGCCGGCGAGCGTGTCGGGATGGAACAGCCACTCGGATTCGACCACGGTGTGGTTGGCCGCGATCGGGTGCACCAGGTAGTAGTTCACGTAGTCCGGGTGCAGGCTGAGCAACAGGTTGGGCATCAGCGTGTAGTAGAAAGCGCGGTGGCGGTCGGCGTCCGGCAGCTCGCTGCTGACCGGGCGACCGCAGCTACGCCCGCTCATGGTCGCGCTCTGGTTCGGCGCGCGAATCTCCATGTAGCCGCCGAGGAATGGACCCTCGACCAGATCGTTGGCGCCGCTCTGATACGGCAGCACGGTCGCGAGCTTGGGATGGATGGTCGGGCAGTGCAGGCACTCGGAGTAGTTCTGGAACACCAGCTTCCAGTTGGCGCGCACGTCGTAGCGCACGCGGTGGCCGACCACGAGTCCGGCGAGTCCGTAGCGCGAGAGCCGGCCGCGCATCGGTGCCCATGCCGACTCGAACGGCGCCGGTTGGCGCGCAGGATTCACGAACAGGAATCCCTCCCACTCGGCGAGCGCCGCCTCGTGCAGCGGGTAGTCGTCTTGTCGAAGCCCTCGACCTCCTGCATGTGCGGTGCCCCGATCAGGCGGCCGTCGAGGCCGTAGGTCCACGCGTGATAGGGACACTGAATCGAGCTCGGTGAAGTCGCCCGGACGCCTCCGAGCAGAGACGCGTGCCGCGGTGGCGGCAGACGTTGAAGAACGCGCGCAGCGCACCCGCAGTATCGCGCAGCACGATCAACGATTCGCCCGCGACCTCGCGCACCAGGAAGTCGCCCGGTTGCGCGAGCTGTGCGGCGCGGCCGACACAGCTCCAGGCGCGAGCGAAGATTCGCTCGCGTTCCTCGACCAGGACCTCGGGCGACGTGTAGTACTCGCCGGGCAGGGTGCGCGCGCCCTGCTGGAAGCTGGTGGCGGTGGGCTGGAACGAGCTCATCGGGTCCCCGGGGGTCGCGTCGAGCGCCGATCATCCAGCATGCGCCGGGCCGCAAGCCAGCCGGCTCCACCCAGCACGCCCGGGCCGGGATGGGTGCCCGCGCCGCCCAGGTAGAGCCCCGCGATCGGCGTCGCGTGCCGGCCCCAGCCCGGAACCGGTCGCATGAACAGGATCTGGTCGAGCGCCAGCTCGCCCTGCGACGGGGCACCCTCGCGCAGGCCGAACTTCTCGGCGAGGTCGGCCGGTGACCATGACACCCGGTGCCGGACCCGCGTGCCGAATCCGGGTGAAACCGACTCGATCGCGCCGGTCACGCGATCGGCGAGCGCTTCGGTGCGCGCCCGGTCCCACGGCCCGTCGCGCAGGCGATAGGGCGCGTACTGGACGCGGGCGACCATCACGGGTCGCTCATCAGCCGCGCGCCCCCGGTCCAGCGTCAGCTCGACATGCGGCTGCTCGGAGACGGTGCCGTACTTCGCGGCATCAGCTGCCTTTTCCAGCGTCACCAGGTTGGGCGTCAGCAACAGCGTTCCATGAGGGGATCCGGCCTCGAGACCCGGAAACTCGGGCAGCGCATCCATCCCGTAAAGAACGAACGCCGTGCAGCCGCGATGACGGATGTTGGCGACGGCGTGCAGGAACTCGGGATCGAGCCATACCGGATCAATCCAATCGAGCAGCGTGTCGGCCGGGCTCGCGGTCGAGAGCACCTTCGACGCCGGGATCGTCTTCGCCGCCCTCGAGCACGACGCCCGACACTGCGTCGTCGCGTACCTCGATGCGCGCGACGGTGGCGCCGGTGCGCTGCACGACCCCGGCACGCTGCGCGGCGCCGAGTGCAGCGGACGTGAACGCCAGCGGTCCCTCGCGCCATGGGCGGCGGCCGCGAATCGAGCCGAGCGGCGCGCCGACCAGGTGATGAAGCAGCACGTAGCCGGTGCCGCCCGAGCGCGGTCCCTGCCGATGGTCCAGAACGCCGCCGGCCGCCACCGCCGCCTTGAGCGGAGCGCACTCGAACCAATCGTCGAGCAGCTCCCACACCGACATCGGCAGAATGCGCAACAGCTCGATCATGTCGGCACGGCCCAGGGCGCGGAACCGGGTTCCGAGCCGCGCCAGCTCGAGCAGTTCCGCGAGGGAGCTGGCGTCGACGTCGGGCGTCGGTGTCTGATAGAGCGTTTCGAGAAACCCCGCGAGGCGATGCAGGCGTGACACGAACTCCGGCCAGCGCTGGGCGTCGGCCGGCGACCAGGGCGCGATCGACTGCGCGGCGCGGACCGGATCGGGAGCCAGCGTGAGCCAGCGGCCGCCCTCGCCGGCGACACTCACCGGGGGAACGTCGATCGTGGCCAGCGACTCGAATCCGAGTGCCGCTGCGATCGGCCCCGGCAGCCACCCGGGATCGAGTCCGAGCGGTGCTGCGCGAAATCCCGGCGCGAACTCGACGGATCGCCCCTGACCGCCGGGTTCGGCCCCGGCCTCGAGCACGACGACCCGCAGCCCGGCGCGCGCCAGCATCGTGGCCGCGACCAGGCCGTTGGCGCCGGCCCCGATCACGACGACATCGAAGGCGGGGGTACTCACGACGACGCCCGCAGCATTTCGAGCGCCGCCAGCCGTCCCGACGCGCCCATGATGCCGCCGCCCGGATGTGTGCCGGCGCCGCACTGCCAGTAGCCGTGGATCGGCGTGCGGTACTTCGCCCACTTCGGCACCGGGCGCAGGAAGAACAACTGCTGGAGCGCCAGCTCGCCCTGGAAGATGTTGCCCTCGGACAGCCCGGTGATGCGCTCGATGTCGTGCGGGGTCAGCACCTGGCGGTGCAGGATCAGCGATTCGATGTTGGGTGCGTAGCGCGCCAGCGTGCTGCACCACGGTGTCGCCGAACGCTTCGCGGCGCGCGTCGTTCCAGCCGCCGTTCAGGTGATAGGGCGCGTACTGGACGAAGATGCTCATCACGTGCTTCCCAGGTGGGGCCATGCCTGGGTCGATCATCGAGGGAATCACGATGTCCATGTACGGGTGGCGCGAGAACTCGCCGTACTTGGCATCGTCGTAGGCGCGCTCGAGGTACTCGACGCTCGGGCTGATCGAGAAGGCACCCCGCAGGTGCGGTCCGTGCCCGGGCAGGCAGGTGAAGTCCGGGAGCCCCGAGAGCGCGAGGTTCACCTTCCCCGAGGAGCCGCGGAACTTGTAGCGATCGATGCCGTCGACCAGATCACCCGGCAGGTCGCGCGGATCCACCAGACGCGTGAAAGTCAGCCGCGGGTCGAGCCCCGAAACCACGAGGCGCGCCGGGATCTCCTCGCCGCTGGTCAGCGCCACGCCGGTCGCGCGTCCGCTCCGCACGACCACGCGCTCGACCGACGCCCCGGTGCGAATGTCGACCCCGAACGAACGCGCCGCCCCGGCGATCGCATTGCTGATCCCGCCGGTTCCGCCCTTCTGGAAGCCCCAGGCGCGGAAGGCGCCGTCGATCTCCCCCATGTAGTGGTGCAGCAGCACGTAGGCCGACCCGGGCGAGCGCGGCCCCAGGAAGGTGCCGATGATGCCGCTCGCCGACTTGGTCGCCTTGAGCGGATCGAACTCGAACCACTCGTCGAGGTAGTCGGCGCTGCTCATGGTCATCAGCTTGTGGAGCGCGTGGAAGCGCTCGGCGCCGAGCGAGCGGAAATGTCCGCCCAGCCTCAGGAGTCCGGCGAGATCCGCCGGCGAGAGCGACGCCGGATCGGGTGGCACCATGCCGAGGATCGGTTTCACCGCCATCGCCATGTGGTGCATCAGGCGGCCGAACACGACGGCGGCGTCGGCGTCGCGCGTCGAATGGCGGCACAACTCACGCCGGGTCTCGTCGGGATCCGCCCACGAGGCCAGGTAGTCGCCGTTCTCGAGAGGCGTGATCGTGCTCTCGAGCGGCAGGATCTGCAGCCCGTGTCGCGGCAAGTCGAGATCGCGAATGATCTCGGGCCGGAGCAGGCTGACCACGTACGAGAACACCGAGAACTTGAAACCCGGGAACACTTCCTCGGTGACCGCGGCGCCGCCGACCAGCGGCCGGCGTTCGAGCACCAGCGTCTTGCGGCCGGCGCGCGCCAGGTAGGCGGCGGCGACCAGACCGTTGTGGCCGCCGCCGATCACGATCGCGTCGTAGCGGGGCGTCATGCCTTCTTGCGCTCCGGATCGTAGAACGGCAGCGCGCGGACCACGGCGTCGGCCCGCTCGCGACGGTGCTCGACAGTGATCTCCATGCGCACCCGCGTGCCCGGCCGGTGGTGCGGCGCCATGACGTGCGCCAAGCGCCAGCGGCTTCTTGAGCAATGGCGACCAGCAGCCGCTGGTCGCGTAGCCGATTTGGGCGCCGTCGCGATAGATGGGCGCACTGGCGCGCCAGGCGACGTTCGAAATCTGCGGCGGCAGGCCGTGCGCCGCGAACAGCCGCTCGAACGACTCCCAGTCGATCTCGAGCCCGACGAATCCCCAGGCCGCGCCGCGCGCGCGCTCCGCTTCGAGTGCGCGCCGGCCGTTGTACGGGCCCTTACCCTTGCTCACCGCCCAGCCGAGGTTGATCTCGAACGGCGAGGACTTGCGCGCCTCGATCAATGCGTGGTGCGCCGAGAAGTAGTCGACGTCGAGCATGATCAGCCCGGCTTCGATGCGCGCGATGTCCATCGCCCAGATGCCGCACGGGGTGATGCCGTAGCCCGCTCCCGCGTCGATCAGCGCGTCCCACAACCCGACCGCCCGCTCGCGCTCGACCCAGATCTCGTAGCCCAGGTCTCCGGTGTAGCCGGTGCGCGACAGGGTGACCGGCAGGTCGCGCACCGTGGTCGCGACCATTCGGAAGTAGGCGAGCTTGCCGAGATCAACCGGCGACACGCGTTCGAGGATTGCGCGCGACAACGGACCCTGGAGCGAGAGGGCGCCCAGTCGGTCCGAGACGTCCTCGATCGCGACCTCCATCCCCGCCCCGTTCAGGTGCAGCCAGCGCAACGATGAATCGGCGCTGGTCAGGCGGTAGCTGGATTCGGCGAGCCGGGTGACCGTGCCGTCGTCGATCACTTTGCCGGCGCTGTCGCACCACGGCGTGTAATAGACCTGCCCGATCTTGAGCTTGGTCAGGTCGCGGGTGATCATCCGGTCGAGCAGGCGGCCGGCGTCGCGACCCGAGATCACGTACTTGTAGAGCGGCGAGACGTCGATCAGCGCCGCTGCGTTGCGGATCGCCGCGTATTCGCGGTCCGGGTGCGGCTCGTAGGCGCTCGCCATCTGGTGGCCGGCCCAACGCCGCCAAGTCTGTGCGCGAACCAGAGGTGCGGTGCGGGCATGGAAGGGCGAGGTCTTGAGCATGGAGCCGCGCAGTGTAGGGAGCCGACCGGGGGGTCGGCAATGAGAGTTCCCGCCTCTGGAACGCCCGACTCGAAACGGGCCTCGGCCATCTACTCGGTGCCGCCCCTGGATTCGATCAATGCGGCGACATCCTGGTGGCCTCGTTTCCTCGCCACGGAAAGGGCCGTCTGCCCGTTCACGTCCCGCGAGTTGATTTCAGCCCCGTGGTCGAGCAGCCACGAAGCCGCAGCAGCCTGGCCGGCGTACGCCGCATTGGATAGCGCCGTGTTGCCGCCAAAGTCTCGGGCCATGACGTCGGCTCCCGCGCCGACCAATGCACTCATGACTTCCACGAACCCGCCAAAGGCCGCCAGTCCGAGTGGCGTGACCCGCGTGATGGCTTGGGCATCGACCGTCGCACCCTTCTTGAGCAGCAGGCCTACGACCTCCGTCTTGCCCTCGCGTGCGGCCTGGTGAAGTGCCGACAAACCCACCGAATCCCTGAGATTGGGATTGGCACCGGCTTCGAGCAGGGCGCGGACGGCCTCCATGCGCCCATACAGGGCAGCGTGCATGAGGGCCGTGACTCCACGAGGGTTCGCGACGTCCACATGGGCTCCGGCCACGAGCAATGCGCGGACCATCTCGTCGGTCCCTGCGCTCGCGACGGCGGTGTACGTGATGCGACCCTTCGCGTCGATATTTGCCGCGCTGGCGCAGCCACCGGCGGCAACGATGAGCGGCGTACATCCCTCGGCGTCGGTGTAGTTGGGGTCCGCCCCCTTGGCAAGGAGCGCCTGCACATTCTCGGTGTCGCCTTTCAGCGCCGCCGAAAGGAGCTTCTTCCCAAGATTGGGTTTGGCCTCGGCGGCCTGCCACCAAAGCGCGGCCGTCAACGAGAGGAACGAAACGGCTGGCCAACGGACCATGCGGTTCATGACGCGGCCTCCTGTTTGTCGGGCAGGCTGGAGTGTACGCCCGCAATGCTCCTCCACCTGCGCCAAACCGGGCAGAGCGTCGTGCCCTGCCCGGCTCTCGGTGCGGCTGCGTAGCGCTACTTGGAGACTTCCCCGGACATGGAAGACGAATCCACCGCGGCCGCCGGCTGCTGCTCGGTGAGGTCGAGGAACGCCCAGACGCGGCGCCACCGGTTCGACCCGTCTTTTGCCGTCACGGACAGTCCATGCCGGTCCGGCGCCCGCAGCGGAACCCGGTAGGAGCCACGCCACACGTTCGCCGACTCGTCGTAGGTGAGCGCCTGCTTCTCGCCGATGCCGTCAAACAGGACGACCTCGACCGCATCGGCGGTGGTGCGAGCGGTGACGTCCACCCGATCGCGCCGCTGAACCGAAGTGTCCGACAGCGTGACCTCGACGTCCGGAGGCTGCGGATCGCCCGAGCGGGCCATCGGAATCTGCGACTTCACTTCACCCGAGGCCGGATCCACGTCGCCGGCCTCGTCGTGTCGATACGTCGCATAGGTCGCTTCATTCTCGGCTACGGGTGTCTCCTGGACTTTTGCGCCGGCATCCTCGGTCGTGCTCTTGCGGCTCGAGCTGCCGCAGCCGGCCGCGATGATCGCGGTCAGGGCGAGTGCCGCGAGGGACAGGGAATTCTGGTGAGCGAACTTCATGGTCCATCTCCTTTCCGGCATCGAGCTCATGGGTTCGCGGTTCCGCGCCGGGATGCGGTGGCGGCGAACATTCGGCGTCCAAGCGACGCTTCTCTAGCTCACTAGATCAATGCCCGTGCCGCACACGCATATCCATGACTGCCAATAGGTTGCAGGACGTGCCTCGAAACACACACGAACCAGGCGTGTCATGCTTGACACGGTGTGTGCCGAAACCCAACCTCGACCCCATTCGGGACGCGAGGAATTCGGCCATTCGAGACCATGTGGCTTCATTGACGCGGTGGTTGCCGTTTCGGACACACCCGGAACGACCTTCGCACCGCCCGGGCTGGTGGCCCCTCTTCCGGTTCACGCTGCTCGGGTTCTTCGCGCTCGCACGTTCCGCCGACGCCCAACCGCGCGAAGTGAACGCGACTGTGATCGCGGTGCGCGAGAACCGCGTCTACCTGTTGGCAGCGCCTGCGGACTCGACGGCGCTGATCGATGGCGCGCGCCTCACGTTTCAGTACCGCGGCAAGACAGCGGCAACCGGAACCGTGCTGCGGTCGTTCCAGGATGGATTGGCGGTGGCTGCGCTGACTTCGGGTTCGCTCGGCAAGATCAAGAAACTGGATCGAATCCGAACGCTGGCGGAAGCGCCACTCTCGACCAGGCCCACGGTTCTCCGGATCGGGTTTCCATCCGCTCGTAGACCGAGCCTGTTGTTCGCCTGCGCCGAGCCTTCCCTGCGACCACCCGTCAGTCCGGCTTACGCGGAGTCGATCGAGACCCTTCAGGACGGATCGAGTCGCTTCGTGGGCGACCCGCAGCTCCTCGGTGGCTGGCCGGATACCCTGATCGTTCGGCGTTTCGACGACGCAGCCGACCAGGAGATTGCGCTCGAGCGCGGCGACCTGGACGTTGGTGTTTTCTGGCCGGGCGAGTTGTCACCGGCGGCACGAAGGAACCTGGACCAGGGCGTCGTATTGACGGTGCGCGATCGCGGTGTGGTCCTGTTCGCCGGGGCGCCGCTGCGGGTCTTTTCCGAGCTCAACGAGCAGCTGTTTCGAGGCGACCTTCTGCCCTGGCCGGGTGGGCCGGGAAACGTCGCTCCCCACGACACCCTGTGGAGCATCGCCGTCGACAGCACCATGCCCGGACACGCGACGATCGGGCGGTTTCTCAACCGTGGGGCCGAGCGGCCCGCGGAATTTCGCCGGCGCCTTACGTACGTGGACCGGCACGTCGCCTGGGGTGGATCCGTGGTCCCCGACTCCCTTTTCGTCTTGGACGCCATGCCGGTGTTCGCAATCCGTTGCGCCGTGGTCCCCAGGCGCGGGCTGCACGCGCTGGTCACGAGGCTTGGCGCCTATCACTTCGCCAACATGAACGTCTGCCTCCCCACCGGGAATCCGCGATGAGATCCCTGCGTTCGCGCCTGATCTTCGGAATCTCCCTGGCGGCCATCGTGCCGCTGGCGGCAGCGCTCTACTTCATGTCCCTGCGCATCCAGGACACCGTGCGGAGGCAAGCCGAGGAGCGCCTGAACTCGGCCCTCGCCGTCCTCGAAGAGCAAATCGACGCCGAAGCCGTGAGAATCACCGACAAGGTCCGGATCCTCGCGCGCGACCCCGAGCTGAGGCGGCTCTATCTCGTCGGATCGTCGCCGCGCGACCTCGCCGACCATCTCGCCGAGCAGCGCTTCCTGCTGGACCTGGATTTCCTGCGCATCTCGGATACGACAGGAAGAGTCGTTTCCGACGCGGCGCTCGCCGTCGGCGTATTGATCGACGGGACCGATCAGCCCGCCCGGAGCCAGTTCCGGCCTCGCCGGGACAACGTCCCCAGCACGCGCCGGCTCGACGATCGCCCGGCCCTGGCGCTGTTCGTCGACACTCCGATCCTCTACCAGAATCAGCGGGCGGGATTCCTGCGCGGGGGCGTCGTGCTCGACGAGACCTACCTCGACCGTCTGAAGCGAACCAGTGGTCTCGACCTGGTGCTCGCGGATTCGGTCGGACCGGTGGCGTCGACGTTGCCCATCGACACGACGGCGGGCGGTAGCGCTCCGCCTGGCTTCCTGAGCCGGAGCGTCGCCGTCGGTGGCACGGGCGCCCAGGCCACGCTCACCGGTCACGCGTCGACGCGGCCAGCCGAGCAGACGATCGCGGCGCTGCGCACCACGTCGGCCCTGCTCGGCCTACTCGCGGTGGCGCTGGCCGTGGTGCTCGCGGTTTTGTGGTCCGCACAGGTATCGCGCCCGGTCGAGCGACTGGCCGCGTTCTCGGAGCGGGTTGCGCGCGGCGAATGGGATGAGCCGCTGGCAGTGAAGAGCTTCCGCGAACTCGAGACCCTGGTGACCGCTCTCGAGCGCATGCGGTCCGATCTGCACGGCTACCGCCGGCGTCTGGTGGCCAGCGAACGTCACGCGGCCTGGAGCACCATGGCGCGCATGGTGGCGCATGAAGTCAAGAACCCATTGACCCCGATTGCGGTGTCGATCGCCGACCTCAAGCGCTCGTTCGATCAGAAGCGCTCCGATTTCCCCGCGATCCTGGACCAGGCCGTGCGCACCGTCGACGAAGAGGTGCAGTCGCTCAAGCACATGCTCGACGAGTTCTCGGAACTCGGCAGCCTCCCCGAACCTCAGTTCGCCCGGTCGCGCGTTTCGGAACTGCTCGCCGACTTGCGGATGCTGTATGGCGCCGAGCTCCAGTCCGGCCGGCTGGCGTTCGCGGATCTCAAGGCCGAGCCGGTCTATTGGGGCGATCGTGCTCAGATCCGGCAAGCGGTGATCAATCTCTTGAAGAACGCGTTCGAGGCCGTCGACGACACCGGTCGTGTGCGCGTCTCGGCGTGGACCGAGGATCACCAAGTGCGCATCGCGGTCACCGACAACGGCCCGGGTCTCGACGCGGCGGCACGCTCGCGCATGTTCGTCCCGACCTTCTCGAGCAAGGGGCAAGGTCGTGGACTCGGGCTCGCGATCGTCGATCGGATCGTGAACGACCACGGCGGATCGATCGAAGTCGACTCGGCTCCGGGGCGCGGGACCACGGTGCGCCTCCTGCTTCCGGTCGAGCGCGGGAACTGAACGTGCCTACGATTCTGGTGGTCGACGACGTACCCGGGATCCGTTCGAGCCTGGCTGGGGCCCTCGGTCGTGAGGGTTTTCAGGTCGAGGTCGCGTCCTCGCCCGACGAGGCTCGGCCGATGCTGCGCGAAGCCTATGACTTCGTGTTGCTCGACGTCTCGTTTCCGAGCGGCAATGGGCTCGATCTGCTGGCTGAAATCGCGGCGGCCGCGCCCGAAACGGTGGTGATCATGATGTCGGGTCAGGCGAGCATCGAAGCCGCCGTGCGGGCGACGAGGCTCGGGGCCTACGACTTCCTCGAGAAGCCGATCGGGCTCGATCGCCTGCTGGTCCTGCTCCGCAACGCAGGCGAAGCCCGCGCGCTCCAGTCGGAGAATCGTCGGCTGCGGAAGTCGCGCATCAGCGGGATCATCGGGCGATCGCCGGCGCTTCGGGCCCTGATCACCGACATCGAACGGATCGGCCCGACGTCGGCTCGCGTCCTGATCCAGGGCGAGCACGGGACCGGCAAGGAGCTGGTCGCGCGCGGGCTCCATCAGGCGAGTCCTCGGCGCGACCGTCCGTTCATCGCCGTCAACTGCTCGGCGATTCCCGAGGAGCTGATCGAATCCGAGCTGTTCGGCCACGAACGCGGGTCATTTACTGGCGCCACTCAAGCACGTCGCGGCCGGTTCGAGGAAGCCGACGGCGGCACGCTGTTCCTCGACGAGGTCGCCGACCTGAGCCCGCGCGCGCAGACCAAGCTGCTGCGGGTCCTCCAGGAAGGCGAGCTCACCCGGGTCGGCGGCAGTCGCGGCGTGCGGGTCGACGTCCGCGTCGTCTCGGCGACCAATCGCGATCTGTCGGCTGCCGCACAGACGGGAGCTTTTCGCGAGGATCTCTATTTCCGTCTGGCGGTGATCCCGTTGACAGTGCCCCCGCTACGTGATCGGCGCGAGGATGTGCCGCTCCTGGTCGAGCATTTCCTGGCGCAGGTTGCGCGCGATGTCCCGAGTGCGGCCCGCGCCTTCGCGCCGGAGGCGATGGCGGTGTTCGCGGGCTACCGATTTCCGGGCAACGTCCGGGAATTGAGGAATCTGGTCGAACGGCTGGCGATCATGAGCCGCGGGCCCGCCATCAGCGCGGCCGAGGTACGCGCCGTCCTGCCGTCCGCCGCCGAGCCCGCGACCGAGGAGTCCGGTCGACTCGCCGACACGATGCGCCGGTTCGAGCGCGAGCAGATCGAACGCGCCCTCGAGGCGGCGGGTGGCAACGTCACGCGCGCCGCGGAGAAATTGGGAATCGAGCGCAGTCATTTGTACAAAAAGCTGCGCAAGCTCGGACTCCAGACCGACGCGTAGCCGCCTAATTTCGGGCATGGAGCACGGCCCGGATCTTGCCCCTACTCCCTTGAATTGCGCGTCCACCGGCGCTAAAGCGTAAACCTCCTCGACTGCGCTTCCTCGATCGCACTGCCCGGTGCTCGCACTTGCGCATCACGCGCGCCGCGAAGGGAGTCGTGTCGTGTTGGTGATCCGACGTTCCAGCTATCACTTGCGGGCTCCAGCTCCAGTGTTTTCTGGAGGTGGAGACGAATTCGAGACGTCACTCGGAAACTGTCGGCCCAGCCGACGCCCATGGAGACCTCGGTTGACCATCCATTCTTCCGGCTCGGTCGGTGCCCTGGTTCTGGCCGCCACGTTGGTCGCGACTGGCGTGGCGACGGCCCGAGTGGCGTCACCCGGGCCAGATCCCACGCGCGCGCGCCAGGTACTGAACGAGGGGTGGAATCGCGAGCTGGCCTCGCGCCTCGGTCGTCCGGCAGAACGCGGGTTCACGTTGCGGATGGCTGAATCGGGTGGTCTTCGAGCCTCGACGCTGACGGCGGGCGATGTTTCCTGGAACCTGCTGCCGACTCCGGCGCAGCGTTCCTGGCATGCGGCAATCCACGACCCGGTCCGTGATCGAATGGTTGTTCTCGGTGGCGAGGACTGGTGGGCCGGAATCGGCTACGGCGATGCCTGGGCTCTGGCGCTCGGCGATGATCCTGCCTGGCAGCCTCTGACCCCGGGCGGTTCGCCCCCGGGACTGCTCTCGGGACACAGCGCGGTTTACGATCCCGCGGGCGATCGCATTCTTGTGTTTGGTGGCGGCGCCGACCTGTGGTCGCTGACGCTCGCCGATCCGCCGACGTGGACTCCGGTGACCACCGCCGGAACGCCGCCTCTGATCCGGCGCGGGCACACCGCCGTGATCGACGCGGCGCGCAACCGGATGATCGTCTTCGGTGGTTGGAACAACGGCCCGCTTCAGGACGTCTGGGAGCTGACCCTCTCGGGAACGCCGACCTGGACCGAGCTGGCGCCGTCGGGCACAGGTCCCGAGGGTCGTGATCATCATTCGGCGATCGTGGATCCGGCAGGCGATCGGATGATCGTCTACGGGGGTTGGAACGACCGCGCTGACGTGTGGCAGCTCTCGCTCGATGCCATGCCGACGTGGACTGAGCTCGCTCCCTCCGGATCCACACCCGCAGGGCGCTGGGCCCACACCGCGGTCTACGACCCGATCCAGCACACGATGGTGGTGTTCGGCGGCGAGAGCGTCGGGGCTTCAGTCGAAGCCTGGGCAATGTCACTCGACGGCGAGCCCTCGTGGGCGCCGCTCACGCCGGCGGGTGCGCCGCCGATCGCACGATTCGGACATGTCGCGATTCTGGACCCCGCGCGGGAACGCATGGTCGCCTACGGTGGCGAGGACGGGAACGACCTGCCGCTACGCGACGTCTGGTCGTTGGACCTCGGTGACGTCCAGTCCTGGGGCGAGTTGGCCCCGGCCGGTGCGTCGCCGACCGGGCTTCTGTCTTCGTCTGCGGTTCACGACGCGGCGCGCGACCGGATCGTGGTCTTCGGCGGCGAGAGCGGTGGGTATCGCAACGATGGCGGGGCCACCAACCCGACGACTCGAGCGATCAATGTCCTGCCACTCGGTGGCGCGCCGGCGTGGACGGTCGCCGCTCCGAATGGAACGTTGCCGGCGGCGCGGCTCGATCATGCCGCGATTGTCGATCCCTCGCGCGACCGAATGGTCGTATTCGGAGGCGCGCCGAGCCGCTATGCGCCGGCGACCTCCGACGTCTGGTCGCTCGATCTCGCGGGTCTGACGTGGACCGCATGGACCCCGACCGGCACGGCGCCGGGTCCGCTCCGCGGTCACAGCGCGACCTTCGACCCGATTCGCGATCGCATGATCGTGTTCGGGGGCGGGCCGACCGCTTCGGGCTCCCCGGTCAACGATGTCTGGACCCTGTCACTCGACGGGTCGACGTGGTCGGTGATGTCGCCGGCCGGCAGCCAGCCGTCGCCGCGCCGCGGTCACGGAGCGGCCTACGACTCGAACAGCGATCGACTCATCGTGTTTGGCGGACGATCGGCGTCGGGAATCGCGCTCGACGATGTCTGGGCGCTGTCGCTCGGCAATCAGCCCGAGTGGACGCAGCTTCTGCCCGGCGGTTCGGCACCCGGGGCGCGCTGGGGACATGTTGCCCTGTTCGACGCGGCCCATGACCGGCTTCTGATCCACGGCGGACTCACGAGCGAAGGGCCGTCGAGCGAAGTCTGGACGCTGACTCTCGGCGATGCTCCCGCGTGGGAGCTGCTGGCCCCCGGATCGGTTCCTCCCCCACGCAGCGAGCAGGTGGCGGTACTCGATCCCGGGCGCGAGCGGATCGTGGTCTTCGGTGGCTGGGATGGAGAATTCGTTCTGCGCAACGACGTCTGGGCGTTGTCGTGGAGTGATGCGGCCAACGCCGCTGTGCCCGAGCCGATCCGGCCGACGGTTCTGGCGGCGCGACCGAATCCGTTCCGGCCCGGCGGTCGCGTCGCGTTCGAGCTGGTGCGGGCCGCCGACGTCACGCTCGAGGTCTACGATGTTCGCGGCCGGCGGGTGGAAACCCTGGCGCGCGGTGTGCAGGCTGCCGGACGGCACGAAATCCCCTGGGCGGCTCCGGGCATCGCTCCCGGCGTCTACTTCCTCAGTCTGACCGGGGACGGGCTACGCGTGCGGCAGCGGATGGTGGTCGTCCGTTGACCGCCGTCTAGAAACCGACCGAGACCCCGATGTTCCCGACCGGCTCGCCCTCGGGATAGGGCGAGTTCGGGTCGTTGAGCACGTCGAACAGTATTTCGACGTACGCCCAGGTTCGTGGGCTGATCTGATTCACGTACCCGCCGCCCAGCAGGAGGAACGGTACGGTCGTGCGGCGTGAGTCGTCGGGCGTGGTGAACAGCTGGTAGCTGCTGACGCGATACTCGGCGTGCCCGTAGATCTGGGGCAGGATGCGGTAGCGCGCGAAGGTGCTGACCCCGTAGTTGTGGCCGGATCGACCGGGGCCCTCGTAGTCGACGTACTCGTAGCTGAGGCCGATCCCGCCCGACGTCTTGGGCGTGATCTTGTACGCCACCGAGGGGAAGATCCCGATGCGGGTGGTCGAGCCGATCGAGAACGTGAAACTTCCGCCGTAGTAGATACGCTGGCTGAGCGGAGTGCTCGCGGCCTTGGCCGGGGGCGTGGTGACCGATTCCACGCTGGCTGCGGAGTCGGCTGGAATCGGATCGACGGCGGCGGGTTGGGCCTCGGCCGCTCCGGCCAAGACCGCGGTCAGCATCAGGGCCGTGAAGTGCGTACCACGCGTGCGCATCCGCGCATGTTACAGGACCTCGACGCGAACGCGAGTCAACCCCTGAGTGACGAACCCGAGCTCGCGAGCCGCGCCGTACGACACGTCGATGATGCGTTCACGGCTCGAGGGGCCGCGATCGTTGATGCGCAGGACGACGCGCGTTCCGTTCTCGAGGTTGGTGACCCGGACCCGCGTCCCGAAGGGCAGCGTGCGGTGGGCCGCGGTCAAGGCATGCATGTCGAAGCGCTCGCCGCTCGCGGTCGGTCGTCCGTGGAACTTCTTGCCGTAGTACGACGCGATGCCGACCGCCGCCGACGAATGAGCCACCACGCGGTTGGTGGCGCAACTGGCGAGGGAGACAATCGCGAGCCCGGCCAGGACCCTCAGGCCGATACCGCCGCAGACCGAACGCCACGGTAGAGCGACGCAGTTGGGTTCGGCGACGTCTTTCTGGCGCGCGTTCTTCATCCCGGAAGTATCGGCATCGGCTCCCGAATTCGCGAGCCCCGGTGGCCCGGGGACTCAGCCGACTAGTTCAGCAGGATCCCGCGACGTGTCACCGAAACACCGGCCTGGGTGATTCGCATCAGGTAGACCCCGGGCGGCAGGGCGACCATGCGCCCCACGTTCATGACGTGGTTCCCCGGACCCAGGGACTCCACGCGCTGCGACCACTGGCGGCGGCCGGAGGCGTCGAAGATCTCGAGGTCCGCGGGACTCTGGTCGCGCAGCGAAAACGCGATCACCAAGTCGCGTTCCGACGGATTCGGCCGCAAGCCCTGGAGCGCGAGCTGGAATCCCGAGGGAACGTCCACCCAGACCTCGCCCAGGAAGAGTTCCATGCCGGATTCCTGGATGCCGAGCCGGTACCCGTAGCGCACGCCCGGCTGAACGTCGTCGTCCTCGAACTGCACGCGGCCGTTGCCGTCGACCACTTCGTTCGACAGCCACGACCAGACCGATGCGTCGGTGCGCCGGTACACCGAAACCGAGCGACCTCGAGCATCACCGCCGTACCAGGTGAGCTGCACTCGCCCGGGTTCCGCCTGGACGGTGCCCAGCGCGATGAGCGTGGCGACCCCCGCGCCTTCGCGTGGATCCCAATAGTCGGTGTCGATCGACAGACCCAGGTCTTCGTATCCACAGACCTCGATGGTGCGCGGGCGCGCCATGTCGTTGTGCACCGCGAACAGCCCCTGTGGGAACGCCGGACCGAGATTGACGTTGATCACGTCGATGCCATCCGTGCCGCCGACGCCGGTGACCATGATCGAACCGACGAATGCATTCGGCGCTTTGCGCTGGAAGACCCGGTAGGAGTCGTTCCCCTGGCTCGAGGCGATCAGGTAGCCCTCACCGTCCGCCGCGTAGTAAAGGGTCAGACCCTCGATGTCGGCGACGATGCCGGACGAATCCCCGACCGCGGTGACCTCAGTGCCCACTGTGGGATCGTTCGGCTCGGCGCCAATTCGCCAGATGCCGACGTCTTCCTCGCCGAAGTAGACGACGGCGTTTTCGTCATCGCACACCGAGCCCTCGGTGATGCCGCCGATGTCCCAGCTGCGAACCACCGTTCCGCCGATCTGTCCGCCGACGTCGGCCAGCTCGAACTGCTCGATGACCCCGCTCTCGGTCGAAGAGAAGCAGTAGTACTTGCCGGTCATCGGGCTGATGTAGAGCGAGAGTCCGTAGTTGCTCGATGCCGTGCCAATCGCGTTGTTGTCGATGCGCTCGATCTGACGGGTGGTCGGATCGACGCGGTAGAAGAACAGCTTGCGGCTGTTTCGGTCGTTGACGGCGATGATGTCCGTGGCGCTGCCCTGGAGATCGAAGTTGTAGCGCAGGTCGATGTTGCCCGGCTGCCCGCCCGGCAGATCGACGACCTGAAGCGTGGTGCCTTCGAGGTCGTAGACGAACAGCTTGCTGGCAGCCTTGTCGGAAGTGACGAGCAGGCTGAGGGCGGGATCCGAGGGGTGGACCCAGATACACAGATCGTCCTGATCCAGGATCACGGGGTCGTCCAGCGTCAAACGTGGGGTGACGACCGTCTGTGCGCACAGCGGAGAAGGTAGGGGCGCGACGAGCAACACCAAGAAGAGTGACAACGGCCCGGTATGCCTAAGGGCTCGGATCAATACCACCTCCGGAGCTTGGGGGGCAGGCTACCCGCTTCCACCCTGCTGCGACCGTGTAAGAGTATCGCACTCAGCGATTTCTCAGGCTACACAATAATCTTACTTGGAGGGGGCCTGCACCTGTGGCAGCCTACTGATCGCTCCCGGGCCTTACAACCCCCCGGTCGTTGAGCGCCAGCGGTTTGGCGTGGCGACGCGGGTCCCCCAGGTCATGGAAGATCTGCAGGTTGCACTACGGCCGTTGTGAGTTGCACTGCCAACGAACCGATTGCGAGGCAAGTCTGGCCGAGGCACGCCCATGGAAGGGCTGGAGATCCTTCCCAGAACGAGATAGGGCCGTTCGATACGGCTCTGCAGTGAATGGCCCTGGCGGCATGTTTCGTGCTGTCTGCTGGGGGCTTCCAACACGGCAGTACCCTGAGACCCTACATCCCACGAGGCAGCGCTGTGCCCCGGCAGGCGGCTGCAGGCACCAACGGAGGATGCCGATGCGTTGGAATTCCTTGATCTTGATTCTGGCCGCTGCGGGTGTCCTCGCCCCCGGTGTGGTGGCGGCCCAGGAGACCCACAACAGCATCACCCTGACCTGGACCGCAACGGGTGACGACAGTCTCACCGGAATCGCTTCTCAGTACGATCTGCGTTACTCGACTTCGGCGATCACCGCCTCGAATTTCGCGTCCGCAACGCGGTGGACGGCGATGCCGGCGCCAACCTCGCCGGGCAGCACGCAGAGCGTGACGGTCACCGGGTTGTCGCCCTCGACCACCTACTACTTCGCCCTGAAGACCGGGGACGAGGTGCCGAACTGGGCCGCGATCTCGAACATCATCACCCGGACGACGCTGGCGCTCGACACGGCCGCCCCGGGCGCGCCGGCGACGCTGACCTCGACCTCGATCAACGAGACGTCGGTCGCGTTGCGCTGGAACGCTTCCGGGGACGACGGCGGCACGGGTCAGGCCACGACTTTCGACGTTCGCTATTCGACCTCCCCGGTCACCGAAGGCAACTGGTCCTCCGCGACGCAGGCCAATGGCGAACCGGCTCCCGGGAATCCGGGAACCGTCCACAACTTCACCGTCAACGGTTTGAGCCGCCAGACCACGTACTACATCGCGATCCGGGCGCTGGACGAGGTCGGCAACATTTCCCCGATCTCGAACGTGATCCAGATCGTCACGCCGGATCAGACCGCGCCGGCGGCGGTGAACGACCTGACCATCGGAACCTGATCCACTCCGCGAACGTGCAGATCGCACGCCGAACCCCGGGCCCAAGGTCCGGGGTTCGGTGTTTTCAGGGCGCGGCGATGACGCGCGAGGCTCCATGATGCTAGGCTTGCCGGCCTTGTCGCCGCCCACTCCCCGTTCAGCGGGCGACTCGCCACGGGTCGCCTACATCATGTCTCGATTCCCCAAGCTCACCGAGACGTTCATCCTGTTCGAGATGGGCGCGGTCGAGAACGAGGGTGTGCAGGTCGAGCTCTACCCTTTGCGCTTCGAGCGCTCCTCGACCGTCCACGCCGAAGCGCGGCGCTGGATCGACCGGGCCCATTTCAGCCCACTGCTCTCTCCCTCGGTGGTTGCGGCCAACCTGGCGATGCTGGTTCGCCATCCCGCACGCTACCTGGGAGCGCTCTTCGAGCTGGTGCTGAGGAATCTGGGAAGCATTCGATACCTGACGGGCGGCCTGGTGTTCTTCCCGAAGGCCGTGGACTTCGCGCGCCGAATGTCGTCGGACGGGATCCAACACGTTCACGCCCATTTCGCCAGCCACCCTGCGGCGGTGGCGTGGATCATCCACCGCCTGACCGGAATCCCGTACAGTTTCACCGCGCACGGCTCCGACCTGCACGTCGATCGCCACATGCTGCGCGAAAAGGTCCGAGACGCCGCCTTCGTGGTCGCGATCTCGGAGTTCAACCGGCGCGTGATCCTCGAGGAGTGCGGCACGGGGAGCGCCGCCCGGCTCGAGGTCATACATTGCGGGGTGGATACGCGTGCTTTTGCGCCTGGCGCGTCCGCGACGGCCGGCGGCAACGGCCGGCCGACGGTCCTGTGCGTCGGCACGCTGCACGAGGTCAAAGGCCAAACCCATCTGGTCGACGCGTGCCACCACCTGGTCGAACGCGGACTCGACGTCGAGTGCCATCTGGTCGGCGACGGGCCGGACCAGGCGATGCTCGCGCGTCAGGCCCAGCGGCTGGGGATCGCCGATCGCGTGGTGTTCCGTGGGCGCATGACGCAGGAGCAGGTGCGCGGCGCGATGCGTGCGGCCGACGTGGTCGCGACCCCGAGTGTGCCGAGTCGCGACGGGCGGCGGGAAGGAATCCCCGTCGTCCTGATGGAGGCGATGGCCACTGCCCGACCGGTGGTTGCCAGTCGGCTGTCGGGGATTCCCGAGCTGGTGGAACACGAAGTCAGCGGGCTCCTGGTCGAGCCGGGTGACGCCCGCGGTCTCGCCGATTCGATCGAGCGATTGTTGCGCGATCCGTCCCTGCGGGATCGGCTCGGCGTCGCCGCCCGAGCCAAGGTCGAGCGGGAGTTCGACCTGCGCGGAACCGCGCAGCAGCTCGCCCGGCGCTTTCGCGCGGTCGCCGCGGGTCAGGCGCCGTGAGCCCGGACGCCGCCTCGGTCCCAGGTCCATTGGCTTCCCCGGCCCAGGATCTGGCGCGCTTCGACTGGCGGTTCCTGCTCTCCCATCCCTGGCCCGATCGCGTGGGATGGTTCGGCCGCGAGGTTCCGCCGGCGCTTCGTCTCCTGGCCCAGGTCGAGCTAGTCGGCGCGTCGACCGAGCCGTCGCATCCCCAGGGTCTGTTGCGTCTCGTGGTCGCCTCGAATGCGACCGACGCTGAACTGGTGCGCGCCACGAAACATGTGGCTCCCGGCGGTTCGCTGATCGTCGAAGTGCAGCCGCGTTCGTCGGGGACCTCGGACGCGAGTCGGGGCCGGGGGCCGACCACGCTCGGCGCCGTGACGCGGCGGCTTCGCGATCTCGGATTCGCGGAGGTGCGCGCCCATTGGCACTGGCCGGACCTCGAACGCTGCACGCGCATCGTTCCCCTCGCCGACCGGGCCCCGATCCGCAACGCGCTCATGCGCGCCGGAAGCGGACTGCGCACCCGGCTCCAGGGCCACGCGGCGAACTTGCTCCTGAATCTCGGGCTCCTCGATCGAGTCGTACTCGGGAGCGTGATCGCGATTCGAAGCCCGGAGACCTCCCCCGGCCGGGCGACGCCCGTGGCCGTCCGAGCGAACAGTTTCGTCCATCGCTTCCTCATTGATCGTTCGCGCGAGGATGGCGTTTCCAAGCTCGGCATTGGACCCAACGCGCCGTTCCTCGCCCTCACCCCGCGATTCAGGAACTCCAGCCACCTGGTGTTCCTGTTGTTCGCCGGCGACGCTGATGCGCCGGCGATCGCGGTCAAGCTTGCGCGGCGGGCCGGGCGCTCGCAGGGTCTCGAGGAGGAAGCCGATCGCCTGCGCGCGATTCATGCGCTGCGATCCGGCGGATTCGTCTCGATTCCCCGAGTGATCGCGTGCGAGGTCTTCGAAGGGCACGCGCTGCTCGCGGAAACCGCGCTGACCGGACGCGCCATGGACCCGGCGCGGGTGCGCGCCGATGCTGCGGACTGTTGTGCGGCAATCGTGGACTGGATGATCGAGGTTCAGACCCCCTCGCGCCGCGACCGCCCCGCCGGCGATTCCTGGATTCTGCAACGCATCGAGCGCGATCTCGGCGATCTCCAGTCCGCCGGGCTCGCGGACCCGGAGTTGTGCGAGTCGACGCGGCGCGTGGTTCGGCCCCTGGCGTCGCATGCGATCCCGAGCGTGCTCGAGCATGGTGACTTGAGTCACCCGAACATTCTCCTGAGTCCGTCCGGGGCGGCGGCGGTGCTCGACTGGGAGCTGTCGGAGCCGATCGGACTTCCGGCCACCGACTTGTGCTTCTTCCTGGCCTATGTCGCGCGAGCACGCGCGCAGGCCATGACCGGCCCTTCGGCCGCGAGCGCCATCGTCGACGCCTTCGCCGGTGCTCCCGAATGGCTGCGCGCGCCCCTCGCCCGCTACTGCACCGGTCTTTCGCTGCCCGAGGCGGCGCTCCCGGGGCTCTGCATGGCCGGTTGGGTGACGCAAGCGGCAGCGGTCGTGCGCCGCGCTCCCGCGCACGCCCTGGCGGCCGAGTCCGCTGAGCTGCGCGCGGACTGGAGAGTCGACGTGTGGCGCAGGGTCGCGGCGAGTCCCGACCGGTTGCTCGGGGGGGCGTGACGTGCTCGGTCATGTCGCTGGCTCGGTGCTGCGCAGTCCGGCATTCGATGCGTTCGTGCGTTTGATCGAGGGGATCGACCGCGAACCCGAGAACGTGCTGCGCGTGCTGACCTACCATCGAGTCGAGCGCCCCGACGCGGACCCGGCGCCGCAGGGCGGGGTCACGGTGTCGCCGGAGGCCTTTGCGATCCAGATGGAAATCCTCGCCGCCCGGTGCAACGTGGTTTCGGTCGATGACGTCCACCACGAGTTCCAGACTCACCGCGGCCTGGCCAAGCGCGCGGTCCTGATTACGTTCGACGACGGCTATCGCGATTTTCGCGCGAATGCATGGCCGGTGTTGAAGGCCAAAGGCCTGCCGGCGGTGGTGTTCATTCCGACCGCATTCCCGGGAGACGCGCAGCGCTGGTTCTGGTGGGATCGGCTGCACCACGCGCTCGGGGCGACGCCCCTGCGCTCGGTTCCGGTGCCGGAGCTGGGCCGGCTCAGCCTCGAAACGCGGCGCGATCGGGATCGGGCCTTCGCGCGGCTCCGGGCTCGAGCCAAGGAGCTGCCTCACGAGGAGGCGCTTCGCTGGGTGGCTGGAATCTGCGACCGGCTCGAGATCGCGCCCCCGCCTTCGCCCGTGATGGACTGGAGCGAGATCCGCCTGCTCGCCGCCGAGGGCGTTCGCTTCGCCTCGCACACTCGGACGCATCCGCTGCTCACCCGGATTCCGGTCGAGGCGGTGCGTCAGGAGCTGATCGCCGCTCGAGTCGACCTGGAACGCGAACTGGGCTCGACCCCGACCGCCATTGCCTACCCGGCCGGGGCGTTCGACGACCGCGTGGTCCGCATGGCACGCGAGGCGGGCTACAGGCTCGGGTTCACCACGGTGCGCGGCGTCAACCCCATGAAGACCGCCGATCCACTCAGACTCCGTCGGATCAACGTCGGTCGCGGGACGACGCCGGCGGTTCTGAGAGGTCAGCTCACCGGTTGGTTTGCGGGGTTGCCCGGGTTTCGCCAGGTACCGACCGCCGCCTGAATGGTCCCACCTGGGTGGTCTTCTAGGCCCGAGAAGTCAGGATTTCGGCCGGTTTCCCGAGGGCAGGTTCCGCTTGAGGCCGAACCGGCATGTTGCTATAGTGTAACGCGTTAGCCGGAGCGGCAGCCCCCAGGTCATGTGGATTCCCGCCTCGTCGGAGCGCCGACGAGCATCCCGCGACCCCCCGCAGGTCCACGCCGCGGCCAATTTCGACATAATGTCCGCCCACAAGTCGCCGACCACCTGAAGGTCGGCCGATCGGGTTCGGGCGCCTCACCACCTTCTCGCGGGGTCGTTCACGTGCACGCTGCCTTCTGGGCATGCGCCGTTCTGGTGCTCTACACCTACTTCGGGTATCCGGCGCTCGTCTTTCTGTTGTCGCGGGTGGTCCGACGTCCGATACGCAGGCAAGCCCACACGCCCCGCGTCACGTTCCTGGTTGCCGCCTACAACGAACAGGCGGTGATCGAGCGCAAGCTGCGCAACACGCTGGCCCTCGACTATCCGGCCGACCAGCTGGAAGTGGTGGTGGCGTCCGACGGCTCGACCGACGCGACCAACGACATCGTCCGGAGCTTCGAGTCGCGAGGCGTCCGGCTGATCGCCGGCAACCCGCGGCGCGGCAAGAACGGCCTGGTCAACGCCGTCCTTCCCGAGACCCGCGGCGACATCGTGGTGATCTCGGACGCAAACATCGACTTGGCCCCCGACGCGCTGCGCGAGCTGATCGCGCCGTTCGGCGATCCCGAAGTCGGCGGCGCCTGGGGCAACAAGATCTACCGCAATCCGGGCGCCAGCACCGGCGGCGAAGGCGAGGCGCTCTACTTGCGCTACGAGAAATTCATGAAGTCGTGCGAGACCCGGATCGGCAGCATCGTCGCCGGCGAGTGCTCGTGCCTGGCGTTCCGCCGCTCGGTGTTCCGCGACGTCCCGCTCGACGTGCCCGACGACTTCGCGCTCTCGACCAACGTGGTGCACGCCGGCCAGCGCATGTTGTTCGTTTCGGAGTCCAAGACCTACGAGGACACCTCGCCGAGCAATCGCGACGAGTTCCGCCGGAAGGTGCGGATCATCGAACGCGGCATCCGTGGATTCTTCCGGGTCCTGCCGCTCGCGAATCCGTTCCGTACCGGTTTCTATGCGGTGTCGCTGATCACGCGTCAGCTGCTGCGCCGCCTGGTCGCGGTCCTGTTCCTGATCATGTTGCTGCTGTTGCCGTTCCTGTCGGCGGGCGACCCGGCGTATCGCCCGATCCTGATCGTGGCGCTGGTCATCCTCGCCCTCGCCGGCTTGGGCGCGATCGTCCGCGGCCGGCTGCGCCAGATGCCGTGGTTCTTCATTCCCTACTACTTCGTGCTGGTCAACGTCGCCGCGCTGTACGGGCTCGGTCGCTGCCTGTTCGGTCAGCGCAGCATCACCTGGCAGCCGACCGGACGCACCGCACCGACCGGCAACGCCGGCCGATGACGCTCGAGCCCTCGCCTCCCGCTCCGGAGACTCCCTGAACATGTGCGGCATCTGCGGCTACTACGACTATCGCGGTTCGGCTCCGGCCTCGGAGGACGTCCTGTCGCGCATGTGCGGCGTCATCGTGCATCGCGGACCCGACGACCAGGGCATCTATGTCGACGGATCATTCGGCTTCGGCATGCGCCGGCTGTCGATCGTCGACCTGGCGGGGGGACACCAGCCGATCTTCAACGAGGACCGTAGTGCGCTGGTGGTGTGCAACGGCGAGATCTACAACTCGCCGAAGCTGCGTCGCGACCTCGAGGCACGCGGCCACAAGTTCAGCACCCACTCGGACTGCGAAGCCATCATCCACCTGTACGAGGACCACGGACCGGACTTCGTCCGTCACCTGCAGGGGATGTTCGGGCTCGCGGTCTGGGATCTGCGCCAGCGCCGGCTGGTGATTGCCCGCGATCGCCTGGGCATCAAGCCGCTTCATGTCGCCCACTTCGACGGCAAGCTGGCGTTCGCCTCGGAGCTCAAATCGCTGCTCCAGGTCCCCGGCCTCGAGCGCCGGATCGACCCCGAGGCTCTGGACGCCTACCTGGCGCTCAGCTACGTCCCCGGTCCGCGCAGCATCTTCGAGGGCATCGAGAAACTCGAGCCCGGCTGCATGATGGTCGCCGACAAGAGTGGCGTGCGTACCGAGCGCTACTGGCAGCTGAAGTTCCCCGCGCGTGGGCAGCGTCCGCCGCGCCGTCCCGAGGAGATTCGCGAAGGACTGCGGGCACTGCTGCGCGAGACCGTCCGCGAACACCTGTTGTCCGACGTGCCGGTCGGCGTCTTCCTGTCGGGCGGCATCGACTCCAGCATCGTCGTCTCACAGGTGGCCGAGTTCCTGCCCAAGCTCAAGACCTTCTCGATCGGCTTCCGCGAGAACTCCTACGACGAAGCGCCCTTCGCCCGCGCGATGGCCGAGCGGTTGGGCACCGAGCACCACGAGATGATCGTCGAGCCCGAGCACGCCGCCGAGGTCGTGCGCCTGGTGTCCTACCTCGACGAGCCGTTCGGCGACCTGTCGGCGGTCCCGGTGTACTTCCTCTCCGGCCTGGCGCGCAGCCAAGTCACCGTTGCGCTCTCGGGCGACGGCGGCGACGAGCTGTTCGGCGGCTACATGACCTACGTCGCCGATCACCTGGCGCGGTACTACCGCATGATTCCGCGCCCGCTGCGCGACGGCGTGATTCGCCAGATCGTGCGCCGGCTTCCGACTTCCTACGACAAGGTCAGTTTCGACTACAAGATCAAGCGTTTCGTCGAGGCCGCCGACCAGGGTCTGCTCGAGAGCCACGTCGGCTGGAAGCAAGTGTTCGGGCCGGAGGAACGCCAGTCGCTCTATCACCGCGACTATCGCCTCGGCATGCCGGCCACCGATCCGCTGTCCCGGGTGCGCGAGGTGTTCTCGGAGAGCGAGTCCTACGAGTTCCTGGACCGCATGCTCGACCTCGACATTCGCACCTACCTGGTCGACGACATCCTGACCAAGGTCGACCGCATGAGCATGGCTCACTCGCTGGAGGTGCGTCCCCCGTTCCTCGACCACAAGTTCGTCGAGTACGCCGCCGCGATCCCGCCGGACATGAAGCAGCGCGGCTTCGACACCAAGATCGTCCTCAAGGAGGCCTACGCCGACCTGCTGCCGCGCGACGTCCGGTCACGCAAGAAGCAGGGATTCATCTTCCCGGCGTCGGTCTGGCTCCAGCAGGGCCTGCGCGAGTTCTCGGGCGACCTGCTGAGCCCGGCGTCGGTCGCGAAGTCCGGAATGTTCGACGCCAAGGCGATTCAGGCGATGCTGCGCGAGCATCGCGACGGCGTCCGCGACCGCGCACGCTCGATCTGGAACCTGATGGTGTTCATGGCCTGGCACGAGCACTACCTCGGTGATGCCAGCGTCTCCGACACCGTGCCGGCGGCCCGCGCCGGGACTGCCTGAGGCAGCGCGACACGCCGGAATCCATCGGAGCGCGCGATGTGCACGGTGGCGCTCGCCATCGCGATCAGGAACCAGTAGTAGCGCTGGTAGGACAGCTGCAGGAAGAGCGCCGTACCCATGTAGCCGACGATCGAGAGGATGAAGGCCAGGCCGAAGTCGGCCGCCTCCGGATCGCTCACCCGGCGCAGGCGCCACTGCTGGTACAGGCGACGCACCAGGACGAAGATGATTCCGAGGAAGATTCCGACGCCGATGGCTCCGACCTCGGCCAGCATCTCGAGGATCAGGGAGTGCGCGCGGCGGGTTTCGACGATGCGCCGCATCTCGAACCCGGTGCTCATGTACTCGAGCGAATAGACCGCGGCGAACTGTCCCGGGCCGACGCCGAGGACCGGGTAGTCGCGGAACACGTTCCAGGCCGCGAGCATTTCCGTGGCACGCCCGCGCTGGACGGCGTCCGGGCCCACCGCGCTATGGTCGGTGACCAGGCCCTGAATGCCCCACAACGTGGAGATGCGCCCCATATAGCCGGGTACGATGATCGTCGCCCCGATTGAGAACACCAGCAGTGCCACGAGCAAGTGGGCAATGCGAACGCCCCTCAGGACCGTGGCGATGACGGTCATCACGACCAGCGTCAGGAACGCGCCGCGCGAGTAGGTCAGCAGGATGGCCGCCATCATCATGAGGGCGCTGCCGGCGGCCAAGACCCGCTGCAAGAGGCTCTTCGCGTTGCGTCCGACCACCCAGGCGAGCGGCAGCAGCACGATGAGCATCTGCGAGTAGCGATTGGGATCGTCGATCGGACCCTGGGCGCGCTGCGCGATGCGGATCTTCGAGCGATCGCCCCCGCTCAGCTGGTCTTTGGTTTCGAGGCTCGCGGTCTCGCGCTCGAGCATGCGTTGAGCGAGACCGCCGAACTCCTGGTGGTAGTCCTTGGTCAGCTCCTGGTAGAGCGTCATGCTCGCGAGCAGCGAGCCCGAGAACAGCAACGCCCAGACTACTCGGCGCATCGAGGCCGCGCTGCGCACCAGGTTGACCATCAGCGTGTAGAGCAGGAGGCCCTCGAACACGAACTTGAGCACCCAGCCCATCGCGAGGTCGAACTCCTGGGCCAGGAACGACGACAGAATGATGCTGCCGAGGAAGAGGAACATCATGAGCATCGGCAGATCGATCACGAAGCGCGGGCGGCTGGAGAGGAATCGCTGGATGAGGGCCGGGGTCACCACGATCCCGGCGGCACCGGCGATCGGACCCGGAACGCCGTGCAGTTTGGCCGCGAGCGCCGGCAAGTTGAGGTAGAGCAAGACGACGCCGAGGACCAAGCCCAGATCCGGCCAGCGGATCATCGCCCAGGTGCCCGCGGCGAGAACCGCGATAAGGAACATGACCTGGGGGTCGAGAAGGTCCTTCATGGCTGCACCTCCCCGCCCTCGACGTGTCGGCGATAACCGTCCCAGATCGTCGTGGTCAGATCGCGAATCGTCCGGTCCAGGTCGTGCGAGGTGTCGAGCACGGTTGCCCCCGCGATCTGGCCGGCCAGCGCGCGATACCGTTCTCGCTGGCTCGTGATCCGCTCGCGCTCGTGTTCCGGCGTGCGGTCGGCCAGGAGGTCGAGCGGGGCGTCGAGGACGACCACGAGGTCGGGCTGGGCGCTCGCGGCGAGCAGCAGGGCGCGCCTCAGGCGCGAAGCGCCGCCGGCCACGGGCGCGTTACGACCCTCCCACGGATGTCGTTCGAAGACTACGAAGTGACCTCGCAACTTCCAGAACGAAGCCACGGCCGATCGATACGCCTGTTCGAGCAGGCGTGGGGCGAACGAATTCGCGCCCCCGCGCCAGAGGCCAACCGTGCTCGCCTTGGGGTTCGATCCCATGTAGACGATCCGGGCATGGATCTCGCGGTCAGCAGCGAGCCGGCGCGCCAGGCTGGACTTGCCGGTGCCGTCGGGACCGATCAGCGCTATGGAGTAGCCGCGGCGTGCGAGGACCGCGTGAAGCGGCCGCGCGATACGGCGCAGCACCTCGTCGATTCCGCGCCCCACGGTGCCGATCGGGTCGCGCCGAAACAGGACCTGGGTCACGCGCGTCCGCCGCGCGAGCAAGCCCGGCCAGTTCCCGCGAGCGATGGCGTCCGCCGTGTCCCGCCAACTCAGTGCGCCGTCGAACGAGTGCGTGAACAATTCCTCGGTGGCGTCATTCAGTGCCCCGTCACCCATCACCTGGTCGCGTAGACCGGCCAGGGTCTTTCGGTGCTCGTCCTTGAACGCGCGTTTGTCCAGCAGGCAGTGCAGGACCAATCCGAGTGTGGCGTCGACCGGATGCGGAGTCCGGACATCGTTCGCAGTCGTCGCGCGATCGAGGATGCGATCACGGCCGGCCATTGAGAACAGCCCGCCGCGTCCGCCGAAGCGCAGCTCGGTCACGACATCGAGTTTGAGCCACTCCCCGCCGTCCGTGTCGTAGCGTGTGAAGAATCGATGGCCGCCCGAGCCGAGCACCGGCATCGCCATGAACCCCAACGCTCGAACTTCCCGGGACCAGGTCGCCAGCTGTCTTGGGTCGACCAAAACGTCGAGCTCCCGATGGCCGTGTGGAGCCGGACCGGTCAGCGTCCCGCGCAGGACGCAGTAGCGCACGCCGGCATGACGCATGCGCTCGAGCACCCGAGCGAGAAGGACGGGAGGCATCTCAGCGGGAATCCTTGGGACGTGAGCCCGTGGCGAAGCCCGCCAAGGGCGGTCAGGCCTGATGGCTGTAGTAGTGGCTATAGTAGTAGCCGTACTTACCGGCCGGATCGATCTTGTTGACGATGACGCCCACGACGTTGCCACCGGCGGAATCGATCAGGCGCTTGGTCTCCTGGAAGCGTCGCTGGTCGAATCCGCGCGCTTCCACGACCACCAGCACCGCGTCCACGATCGAACACAGCATCAGCGTGTCGTGCACCAGCAGCGGCGAGGCGGAGTCGATGAGCACGACCTCGAATCGTTGCCGGATGTCGTCGGTGAGCGACCGCAGGTCCTTCTGCGAGATCTCCCAGCGCGCCTGATCGATGCGTTTGCCGCAGGTCAGCACCGAGACCCCCGGAACGTGGGTGGTGCGGAAGGCGTCCTGAACCGGGTCGCGATAGTGGACGTCGTCGGGCTTCGGGGCATCGCCATTGCGCGCGATCAGCACGTCGCTCAAGCCCGGAGAGCGGCGCAGTCCGAAGATCTGGTGCATCACCGGGCGGCGCAGCTCGGCGTCGACCACCAGCGTCGAGTGGCCGGCGCCGCCGAACGCCGCGGCGAGATTGGAAACCGTGGTCGACTTGCCCTCTCCCGGCCAGGTGCTGGTCACCAGCAACGAGCGGTAGCGGGTGCCGACACCGAGGAGTTCGAGCCGAGTGCGTAAGATGAGGTAGGCCTCGCCGGCTGCGGACGCTGGCTCGACGTGCGAGATCAATGCGTTGTGCTGCTCCCCCGGGCTTCGCCGGTTGCGGCCCAACTGCCAGGGCAGCTTGGGCCACGTCCGGCTCGAACGCATGCGTGGGACCAGAGCCAGTACCGGCCAGCCGGTCGTCTTCTCGAACTCGATGGTCGAGTCGAGATCCTTGGCGCCGCCCTCGATCACGAGCCCAATCCCCATCCCGAGGATGAGACCGAGCAGCGCGCCCAGGGCGAGATTCATGGCCTTGCGCGGCCTGATCGGGGATTCCGGCCTTTGCGCGCGGTCGATCAGCCGGCTATCGGCGATCCGTTCCGCCTCGGAAATGCGGACCTCCTCGCGTCGCTCGAGCAAGGTCGTGTAGATCTTCTGACTGACGTCGCGCTCGCGCACCAGACGCGCCAACTCGAGTTCCTGGCTGGGGAGTCGATTCAGATCTCGCCGGTAGGACTCCACAATCTGTCGAAGCTGGGCCTCCTGGGCCTTGAAGCCTTCGATGTCGAGTTCCAGGGTCAGCACCTCCGCTTGCAGGGTCTCGATCCGGGTGATCGGGTCGCTGGTCATCCCCTGGCTCACCAGCTTGTTGGCCTCTTCGATCAATGCCGCGCGGGTCTTGTCGATCTCCTGTTGCAGGGTCGCAAACTGCGGATGATCCGCCGGGTAGTTCTGCGCTAGCAACTGGGCGTATTGCGCCTGCAGCTCGACCAAACGATCCTTGAGCCGGCGCGCCGACGGGCTCGCGACGTTGGTCAGGGTCGGGATCAGATCTCGCTGCTCCGCGGCCAGCGTCCTGCGAATGCTGGCCAGTCGCTCTTCGCTGGCACCACGGTTGGCGCGCGTGGTGTTGAGCAGGACTTCGGCCTCGGTGCTCTTACGCAAGGTCTCGCTCGACTCGCTGTCGAGCGACGTGATGCTGTTGCGCTCCTTGAACGAACGCAGGTCGCGTTCGGCCACATCGAGCTGCTGGCCGTAGGATTCGAGCTGCTGGTCGAGGAACGCGCGCAAGTCGGTGACGCCGCGGCGGTGAATACGGTATTCCCGGTCCTGAAGCACCTTGAGCGACAGGTCGGCGATCGCCACGCATAGCCGCCGGTCGTGCATCTGGACCTTGATGGTGAAGATGTTCGACCCACGCACCGGGTGCGCCTCGAGCGACTTCTCGATTACACCGCCGATGTACTCCATGCGGTCGTAGCGCTTGGGCGTCTTCTTGGGCGGCGGAATTCGCGACAGCAGGCTCTCGGGCATCGCGCGCGCGATGTCGTCGGCGAAGGAGCGGCTGTTGATCTCCTCGAGCCGATTGAACAGGTACTGCTCGATCGAGGGCTTGCGGTAGGGATCGCCCGGAATCGGGTTGCTGACCTCTTCGAACACCAGGCTGGTCGACGCCTCGTAGACCGGACGCGAGGTCTCGTTGTAGTACACGGCCGGGATCAGGGCGATCGCCAGGCATCCCGCCAACAGCAGCTTCCGGCGCCGGAAGATGCGGCCGAGGGCGGAAAGAATCTGCTGGCTTTCGAACGGACCTGAACCGTCTGTCATCGAAGTTCTCCGAGTCGGCGAGCCTCCGTCACGCTCAGTCTTCGAGGTAGCGGAGGTAGAGGATGTAGGTGCCGGCGACGACCGAAAGGTCGCGAAGCACCGCAGCAACGTTGCGCCAGGTGCTCCATGCGTTCCTGGGCACGAAGACGACGTCCCCGGGCTTGAGTGTCGGGGGCAGCGCGGCGTCGGGTTCCATCATGGCGGCTTTCAGATTGAAGACGACGATCTCGGTCGTCGGAGCGCCAAAGCCCTTGAGCGAGTCGGTCGCCACCGAGAACATCGGGGCGCGCCGGATGGTGATCTGGTTCATCTTCGAAAATTCGGTCGGGCCACCGGCCTTGGAGAACAGCTCGAGGAGGTTGGTGCGATCGCGGACTCGATACTCTCCGGGTCTCTGAACCTCACCCACGATGTGCACCAGCATTTCCAGTCCCTGAGGCTCGCCGACGATGTAGCTCGAGCGATCCTGGGCATGAGCGGGCGTCGCAGCCAAGAAGACGGCCACGGCCGCGACCATGAATGGAAATCCTGCGTAAAGAAGTTTGCAGGGGGTGAACCAGCACGCACGGTAAGGGCTCATCCTTGGGGCCTCATCGAGATCATTGGGTGCCAGGGAAAAACCAGCACGAAGAGTGCGCAACACGTTACGAGTCTACAAAATAGCCGGTCCGGGCCACAAGCCTGAGAGTGGTTTTCATGCCCCCGACCAGCCCCTAGAATTGCGTTTCGACAGATGACGCTCGATCCATGACTCAAACCTCGGCTCGGTCTCCACACGCTTTTGACTTTCCTGGCCCGGTCGGGTGCTAGGATCGGCGCGTCGTGTGGCGAGGACGGGGAATAGATCCCCTCCCCCCGAGTGCAGTCTAGGTTTCTGGCGGCATAGCGTTTGCAGCCCGGCGGCGCGGTTCGTTCCCAGGGTCGACCAACGGGCGGTCGCCGGTTTCCTGCAGTCCCCTGCCATTGGGCTTTTCGCGGGCAGGGCGTTCGAGTGGCGCCCGATCGGCCCAGGCAAGTCCTGAAGTGGGGACGGCTGCGTCGCGACAAGGAGGTCGCCTTTTGCAGCGTGGTCGCGTGCACAACGCAATCCATGGGGGTCGAATCGTGAACTCGCGCAACCTTCAAGACATCGTCCGGCGGACACTGGCCTTCGCCCTGCTGCTCGCCGGCGCCGCGTATTCCGTCGACGCACGAGCCGCCGAACCGAAAATCGACCCGCAACCGCGCGGCAACGCCGGCGAGGGAGCGATCTGGGTGACGCGCGACGAAATCATGGCGATGCCCATGTCGGGCCCGGCGTGGACCGCCCTCAAGGCGCGCGCCGATCAGGATGCAGGCACGCCGGAGCTCAGCAATCAGGACCAGAACAACAACGTCTACGTCCTGGCCAAGGCCATCGTTTACGTGCGGACCGGGGTCTCGAGCTATCGCGACGATGTCGTGCAGAACTGCATGGCAGCGATCGACACCGAGCTCGGAGGTCGCACGCTCGCGCTGGGCCGCGAGCTGGCCGCCTATGTCATCGCGGCCGAGCTGGTCGGGCTCGACACCGCTGACGACACCGTGTTTCGAGCCTGGCTGCGCCGGACGCTGACCGAGAATCTCGACGGGCGCACCCTGCAGTCGACCCACGAGGATCGTCCGAACAACTGGGGAACGCTGGCCGGCGGCAGTCGCGCCGCAGTCGCGGTCTACCTGGACGATCCGGCCGAAATCGCACGCACGGCGCAGGTCTTCAAGGGCTGGCTCGGCGATCGCAGTTCGTTCGCCGGCTTCGCGTATCAGTTTGGCGGCCAGGGCGCCGACACGTGGATGCCCGACCCGAGTCAGCCGACGCCGGTCAACCCCGCAGGCGCAACCGTCCAGGGACACAATGTCGACGGCGCACTGCCCGACGACATCAGCCGCGGCGGGTCGTTCGCGTGGCCGCCGGGCCACACTGGATACGCGTGGGAAGGTCTTTCCGGCGCGGCCGTGCAAGCCGAGATCCTGGCGCGCCAGGGCTTCGACACGTGGAACTGGGAAGATCGGGCCATGCTTCGCGCCACCGAATACCTGATGTACCTCGACAACGAGTTCGGCGGCTGGTGGACCGACGACGACGACGAACAGTTCGTCCCCTGGCTGATCAACCGGGCGTACGGCACCAACTATCGGTCGCACAACCCGGCGCGTACCGGAAAGATCATGGCGTGGACCGACTTCACGCACGCGGGACCCTCCGTGGTGGTTCCCGACAACACCCGGCCGGCGCCGGTATCGAACTTGCGATAGCGCCGAAACCGATTCGTCGTCAACGAACGTGGCCATCCCGGAGCGGGATGGCCACGACTGTTTCATGCGGGGTTAGCGAACCAGGACAGCCTTGCGCCGGGCGGTGACCCCCTGGGCTTCGAGGTGGATCATGTAGATCCCGGCTTCGACCCGTGCGCCGATCTCATTGCGACCGTCCCAGGTGAACTCGTGCGCCCCAGGCGCATAGTCGCCGTCCGCCAGGACCTTTACCCGGCGTCCGAGCACGTCATAGACCTCGAGCCGTACGCGATCCTCCCGAGGTAGCTCGAGTCGCATCGAGACCTGGCTGCGGAACGGATTCGGGTACGCCGGGCCGAGCGAAACTCGGCCGACCGACGAAGCGCCGATATCGATCGACGCGGTAGCCGCCGCCGCGCCCGTGCCGACGTCGATCACCAGCTGCGGCGGCGTCGCGCTCTCCTTCGAGTTGTAGCCGACGATGTTGGTCGAGTTGCTGGCCAGAGCGAAGCTGTAGGTTCCGTCGCCGGTGACCGCGGCGGTCACGTCGAACTCGACCCAGGCGTTGATCGGCACCGCTCCGTGTTGGGAAAGCGGCGAGCCGCTGATGGCCGGCGCGTTGTTCCAGATCAGCCCGTTCTCGAGCCATGGCGTCGAGGTGCCGACGTAGTTGTTCGACACCGAGTAGACCCTGCCGCCATCGACGCTCTCGTCCACGCAGAACAGTCGCAGCTTGGCGTTGACCACCGGTCCCGAGACGCCGGCCACCTGGAACTTGAGGTACGAGTTGATGGTCGGTCCCGTGCTCCTCACCCGCAGCAGTGAATTGGTCCCGGATCCGGAACCGTAGTTGGTGGTCGGGTTGGCGGATTGGACGCGCGCGTCGGCCACCGGCGTGAACGTCACCTGCGGCGGCGGCGCGGTGACCACGAAACTGCTCGGGCTCGTGCCCGTCCCGGCCGGGTTGCCAACCGAGATCGGGCCGGTGGTCGCCCCACCCGGGACGGTCGCCCGAATCTGGGCGTCACTGTCGACGATGAAGGTCGCCGCGACCGCATTGAACGCGACGCTGGTGGCGAGCCCAAAGCCGGTTCCGATGAGCGTGACCTGGGTCCCCGGCGAGCCGCTGCCCGGCGAGAAATTGCTCACGGTCGGCGGTGCGATGATGGTGAAGTTGCTCGCGCTGACACCCGTGCCCTCGGGTGTCGTGACTCGCACTGGTCCCGTGACCGCACCCGCGGCGACCGTGGCGCGAACCTGGACGTCGGAATCGACGGTGAACGAACTGGCCGCCACCCCGCCGAAGCTGGCGCCAGTCGCGCCGGTGAAGTGAGTCCCGGCAATCGTGACCTCGGTGCCGGCGATGCCACTGGTCGGGGTGAACGACTGGACCGTCGGGGTCAGGTTTGGAACCCCGCCGCCGTTGATCACCAGTTGTGGGGGATTCGCTCCCTCCTTCGACTCGTATCCGGCGATGTTGGTCGAGGCACTGGTCAACGCGAAGCTGAAGGTGCCGTCGCCGGTGATCGCGGAAGTGACGTCGACCTCGACCCAGGCGTTCAGGTTGGCGTTGCCGACCTGGGCGAGCGGCGCGCCCGAGACCCCGGGCGCGGTGTTCCAGGTCAGGCCGGTCTCGACCCACGGCGTCGACGTCCCGACGTAGTTGTTCGACACCGAGTAGACGCCACCGCCGTCCGTGCTGGCGTCGACGCAGAAGAGCCGGAGCTTGGCGCTGGCCGCCGGACCGGCGAGGCCGGACAGCTGGAACTTGAGGTACGAGTGCACCGTGGGACCCGTGTTCCGCACGCGCAGCAGCGGTACGGTTCCGGTTCCAGTCCCGTAGCTCCGCGTCGGATTGTCCGACTGGACGCGACCGTCGTGCTGCGGGTTGAAGGTCAACTGCTGCGGATTGATCGCGAACGAGGCGGTGACGCTCTTGTTGGCATCCATCACCACGTTGACCGGGTTGGTCGTTCCGCTGGCATCGCCGCTCCAGGCGCTGAACATCCATCCCGCCGCCGGCATCGCGGTCAGCTGCACGCTCGTCCCGTGGTTGTAGGTCGGCTGATCCGGGTTCTTGGCGACCGAGCCCGAACCGACGATCGTGACGCCCAGCGTGTAGGTGTTGACGGTGAAGGTCGCGGTCACGCTCTTGTTGGCGTCCATCACCAGGTTGACCGGGTTGGTCGAACCCGTGGCGGCTCCGCTCCAGCCGCTGAACGTCCAGCCCGTCGCCGCGTTCGCGGTCAGCTCGACGCTGGTACCGTGGCCATAGGTCGCCTGATCGGGGTTCTTGGCGACCGTGCCCGAGCCGACGACCGTGACGCTGAGCGCATACGCGTTGAGTGCGAAGGTCGCGGTCACCGACTTGTTGGCGTCCATCAGGACGCTGACCGGATTGGTCGTGCCGGTGGCGGCTCCGCTCCAGCCGACGAAGTTCCAGGTCGGGTCAGGCGTCGCAGTCAGCTGCACGCTCGTCCCATGGTTGTAGGTTGGCTGATCCGGGTTCTTGGCGACCGAGCCCGAACCGACGATCGTGACGCCCAGCGTGTAGGTGTTGATCGTGAAGGTCGCAGTCACCGACTTGTTCGCGTCCATCAGGACGTTGACCGGGTTGGTCGAGCCCGTGGCGTCACCGCTCCAATCGCTGAACGTCCATCCCGCCGCCGCGTTCGCGGTCAACTCGACGCTGGTACCGTGGCCATAGGTCGCCTGATCGGGGTTCTTGGCGACCGTGCCGGAACCGACCACCGTCACACTCAGCGCATACGCGTTGAGCGCGAAGGTCGCGGTCACTGACTTGTTCGCGTCCATCAGGACGTTGACCGGGTTGGTCGTGCCCGTCGCGCCACCGCTCCAGCCGACGAAGTTCCACGTCGGATCCGGCGCGGCCGTGAGTTGGACGCTCGTCCCGTGGTCGTAGGTTGCCTGGTCCGGGTTCTTCGCGACCGAGCCCGAGCCCACCGTGGTCACCGCCAGCGTGTAGGTGTTGATGGTGAAGGTCGCGGTTACCGACTTGTTGCCGTCCATCAGGACGTTGACCGGGTTGGTCGAGCCGGTCGCGTCGCCGCTCCAGCCGGTGAATGTCCAGCCAGTGACCGGACTCGCCGTCAGCTCGACGCTGGTGCCGTGATCGTAGCTTGGCTGATCGGGGTTCTTCGCGACCGTACCCGAGCCCACTGTGTTCACCGCCAGCGTGTAGGTGTTGGCCGTGAAGGTCGCGGTCACGCTCTTGTTGGCGTCCATCAGGACGTTCACCGGATTGGTCGTTCCGGTGGCGTCGCCACTCCAGCCGGTGAAGGTCCAGCCCGTCGCTGGGTTCGCGGTCAAGTCGACCGTCGTTCCGTGGTCGTATGACGGCTGGTCGGGGTTCCTGCCGACTGAACCCGAGCCGACCACCGTGACCGACAGCGTGTAGGTATTGAGCGCAAAGGTCGCGATGACCGACTTGTTTCCATCCATCAGAAGATTGAGCGGACTCTCGCTGCCGCTGGCATCGCCGCTCCAACCGACCAAGTGCCAGGTCGGGCTCGGGCTCGCCGTCAGCGCGATGATGGTGCCGTGGTCGTAGGTCGGCTGGTCCGGAATCCACGAGACCGACCCGGATCCGATCGCGTCGACCGCCAGCGTGTAGGTGTTGACGGTGAACGTCGCAGTCACATTCCTGGTGGCTTCCATCAGCACAGTGACCGGGTTGGTCGAGCCCGAGGCGTCGCCGCTCCAGCCGGTGAACGTCCAGCCGGTGGCTGGGGTCGCAGTCAGCTCGACGCTCGTCCCGTGGTCGTAGCTCGCCTGATCGGGGTTCCTCGCGACCGAGCCCGAGCCGACCAACGTGACACTGAGTGCATACGCGTTGAGCGCGAAGGTCGCGGTCACCGATTTGTTGGCGTCCATCAGCACGTTGACCGGGTTGTTCAGTCCCGTGGCATCACCACTCCAGCCGATGAAGTTCCAGGTCGGATCCGGCGTCGCGGTCAGCTCGACGTTGGTGCCGTGTTCGTAGGTCGGCTGATCCGGGTTCTTGGCGACCGAACCGGATCCGACCACCGTCACACCCAGGGTGTAGGTGTTGATGGTGAAGGTCACCGTCACCGATTTGTTGTCGTCCATGAGTACGTTGACCGGATTGGTGACACCGGTCGCGTCATCACTCCAGCCGGCGAACGTCCAGCCGGTAGCCGAGACCGCGGTCAGCTCGACGCTGGTGCCGTGGTCGTAGGTCCCCTGGTCGGGGTTCTTGGCGACGGAGCCCGATCCGACGATCGTGACGCCCAACGTGTAGGTGTTGATGGTGAAGGTCGCGGTCACGCTCTTGTTGGCGTCCATCAGCACGCTGACCGGATTGGTCGAGCCCGTGGCGTGCGCCGCTCCAGCCAGCTGAACGTCCAGCCGACGGCCGGGGTCGCGGTCAGCTCGACGCTGGTTCCGTGGTCGTAGCTCGGCTGATCGGGATTCTTGGCGACCGAGCCGGAGCCGACCACCGTCACGTCGAGTGTGTAGGTGTTGATCGCGAAAGTCGCGGTGACGCTCTTGTTGGCGTCCATCAGGACATTGACCGGATTGGTCGTGCCGGTCGCGTTGCCGCTCCAGCCGGTGAACGTCCAGCCGGTGGCCGGGGTCGCGGTCAGCTCGACGCTCGTGCCGTGGTCGTAGGTGGCCTGATTTGGATTCTTCGTGACCGAGCCCGAGCCCACGTTCGTGACACCCAGCGTGTAGGTGTTGATGGTGAAGGTCGCGGTCACCGTCTTGTTCCCGTCCATCAGTACGGTGACCGGATTGGTGGCGCCGGTGGCGTCGCCGCTCCAGCTCGTGAACGTCCACCCCGTTGCCGGCGTTGCGGTCAGCTGGACGTTGGTCCCGTGATTGTAGGTCGCCTGATCGGGATTCTTGGCGACCGAGCCGGACCCGACCACCGCGACACTCATCGCGTAGGCGTTGAGCGAGAACGTTGCGGTCACCGACTTGGTGGCGTCCATCACCAGGTTGAGCGGATTGGTCAGACCGGTAGCGTCGCCACTCCAGCCGGTAAACGTCCACCCCGCCGTCGGGATTGCGGTCAGCTGGACGTTCGTCCCGTGGTCGTAGGTCGCCTGGTTCGGGTTCCTGTTCGACCGCGCCCAAGCCGACGGTCGTCACGCCGAGCGTGTACGTGTTGATGGTGAACGTCGCGGTTACCGACTTGTTCCCGTCCATCAACAGATTGGCCGGGTTCGTGGTTCCGGTGAGGGCGCCGGTCCACCCGGTGAAGGTCCATCCCACGGCCGGCGTCGCGGTCAATTGAACGCTGGTGCCGTGGTTGTAGGTCGGCTGGTCGGGTACTCGCCCGACGGTGCCCGAACCGATCGGGGTCACCGCCAGCGTGTAGGTGTTGACCGTGAACGTCCCGGTCACCGTCTTATTCGCGTTCATCAGGACGTTGACTGGATTGGTCGTGCCGCTCGCGTCACCGGTCCATCCGGTGAAGGTCCATCCCACCGACGGCGTGGCCGTCAACTGGACGGTGGTGCCGTTGTCGTAGCTCGGCTGATCGGGCACGCGGCCGATGGTTCCCGAGCCGACCGGGGTCGTCGCCAGCGTGTACTTGACCACCGTGAAGTTGGTCGCGCTGTTCGTGGTCGCCGCCAGGTTGGTGACGCCGATCGGGCCGGTGTTGGTCCCGTTCGGCACGTTGGCGCGCAGCTGGGTCGGGCTATCGATGATGAACGAGCTGGCGGCGACACCGTTGAAGGTCACTGCAGTCACCGAGCTGTATTGGGTGCCGGTCACGGTGACCTGGGTGCCTGAGGGACCGCTCGTCGGGTTGAACGAGGCGATGGTCGGCGGCAGGATCACGGTGAAGTTCGTTCCACTCGAGGCCGAGCCGGCCGGGTTGAGCACGCTGATCGGGCCGGTGGTCGCGCCCGAGGGCACGGTGGCCGTGATCTGAGTCGGGTTGTTGATGACGAACCCGGCGCTGACGCCGTTGAACCGGACCGACGACACGGTGCTGAACTGGGTGCCGGTGATGACGACCGTGGCGCCAATGTGCCCGCTGGTCGGCGTGAAGTTGGTGATGGTCGGCGGATCGACGGTGAAGTTGGTGGCGCTGAAGGTCGTGCCATTCGAGTTGGTGATGCCGATCGGTCCCGAGCCGGCGGCAGCCGGCACCGTCGCACGTAGCTGGGTCGCGTTGTCGACGATGAACGAGGCGGCAGCGACGCCGTTGAACGTGACGGCAGTGACCGAGCTGAAGTTGGTTCCGGTCACCGTGACCTGGGTTCCCGGCGGGCCGCTGGTCGGGTTGAAGTTGGCGATGGTCGGGGCGCCGGCGGCGATGGTGACTACCAACTGCGGCGGGCTTACGCCTTCCTTTTGATAGTAGGCGGCCAGATTTACATGCGGGCTCGTGATTCCAAGGCTGAACACACCGTTTCCAGTGATGGCCGGTGTGACGTTGAACTCAACCCAGCTCTCGTCCGGCACATTGGCCTTTTGGTCGAGAATGGTTCCGCCGATCGTCGGCGCGTTGTTCCAGTTGAGACCAGTCTCGAGCCACGGGGTGGAGGTTCCCAAGTAGTTGTTCGAGACTGCGTAGATTCTTCCACCATCTGGACTGTCGTCGTTGCAGAAGAGTCGAAGTTTCGCATCGACGACTGGTCCAGCCAGACCGGATACGTTGAACTTGAGATACGAGTTGATTGGATTGGAGCTTGCGACGCCAACTCTCAGCAACAGGTTGGTGCCGGTCCCTGTCCCAGGGAAGCTGGTCGTCGGGTTCGCGGCTTCGACCCGTGCGTCGTGAATCGGCGCGAACGTGACGACCGGCGGCGGCGCGGTCACGGTGAAGTTCGAGGCGCTGGTGCCAGTACCCACCCCATTCGTCACCGCGATCGGCCCGGTGGTCGCTCCCACTGGAACGTTCGCGCGCAACTGCGTGTTGCTGTCGACGGTGTACGTGGCCGACACGCCGTTGAAGGTGACATTGGTAGTGCCCAGGAAGCCGGTTCCGCTGACGGTCACTTCCGTGGCCGGGGGACCGCTCGTGGGCAGGAACGAGGCCACGGTCGGCACCGTCTGGATCGTGAAGCTGCTGCTGCTGATACCGGTGCCTGAGGGCGCCTCGACGCTGATCGGCCCCGTCGTCGCGCCGACCGGAACGTTGACCCGGATCTGGTTGGCGTTGTCGAGAACGAATCCCGGCGCGTTGAGGCCATTGAAGCGAACGTTGGTGGCTCCCGTGAACCCCGAACCCGTAAGCGTGACCTCGGTGCCCGCCACGCCACTGAGCGGCAGGAACGAAGCGATGGAGGGCCCGGTGCTGCCGATCGGCAGCATGTTGTGCATGTAGTAGTGGGAACTCTGGTCACTGGCGATGACGAGCAAGTCGGTCGTGGCGTTCAGCAGTTGTTTCGTGCCCGTGGAATTGTTGACGAGATCGTCGGTCGTGCTCTGGATGAACGGAGTCCCGAAACCGGTGGGAAACTGGATGTTGCTGGTGTTCGTAGACTTGAGGTAGATGAGCTGTTGAGGCTCGGGGCCTCCGGGGTCGTAGGTCATGAACACATAGAGGTTTCCACCATCGTCGAGCTGGACGATGGCGCGCGTATGCTGATCTCCCACGGTGGCCACGACGTATCTCGACCATACACCGGCCGGGGTGCGCTTCAGGAGGTAGATGATCGGATTCGTGGCGGGCAGGTTCAGGCTCGTCTTGGTCGCGACGTACAGATTGCCCGCGGGGTCCGCGACCATGCTGATGTGGTCGTCCGCGATGTTGGCCAGAACCGGGTCGATGAGCGCGGTCTCGCGCGGCTGCCAGACGTCGTCGGCCGCACCGTCGAGGTGAACCGCGAAGTAGTCGACCTCGTTCTCCTGATCCGACCAGAAGACGCCGATCTTGCCGGGCAGGGCGATGACCGAAGCGATGTCGTCGGGGTCGGCGTCCTGCGTTTGGACGGGAATCCTATAGGGGGTGCCCCAGGACAGGTGGTTGGTTCCCATCGAGTGGTTGATCATTACCTTCGTGAGGGTATTGGTAGGTGAGACCCTCTCCGTCCACGTAATCCACAGCTGCCCGGTGCCGTCTTTCGCCAGAACCAGCGTCTCGGAGTTCGAGCCGTTGATCGTTACCGGGAAGCCGAAGTCGAGCGAGTACTGGTCGGTACCAGCATTGTAGGAATAGCGATAGAGGCTGGCCGCCTGGGATGGGCTGACGGGCCCGCCTTCGTTGGCGAACACATGGAAGGCGATGAAGAGGTTGGTGCCATCCCACAGCGCATCAGCCTTGGCATTGCTGCGGGTGTCGGCGGCGACGTTCGTGCTCGCCCATGATTGGGTGCCGACGTTGAACTTGTGGATCTCGTAGCGGTTCGACGCGGGGTCCCAGAGGATCCCCCACCAGAAACCGTCGTTCCACCACAACTTGCTTTCCGGCTTTTCGCCGGTGGGCGTGTTGATGGCCGTCGATCCGTAATTGAAATCTCGGTAGCCGGCCAGAATTGGTGTCTGGGCCCACGCGGGAAGCGCAGTCGAGGCGAACCCGACCAGAGCCGCAATCGATCCGAGTGCGCGAGCGAAAAACAAAGGTCGCTCCCGCATGAGGGTCTCGAGGCGCATGGTTAGAAGAGGGCTCTCCCGAATATGCGGCCGGCGCCCCCCGGAGCGGAATGGCTCAGAGCGCGCGCTTGCGACGGACTGGATAGCTAGCCTTCGAGCGCTGCACCGACGAGCGGGTGAACTCGGGGAGACGTTCAGCGCCGGCAACACGCTCAATCCATGGCCCGTCTTGCGGGAGAGTCGGGGCCCGTAACAGAAGCGACATAATAGCCACTTAGGCCTCCGGGCGCGAGCCCTAGTTTCCCGGGGGCGCCGGGGGGTACGGGAGGCGCTGCGATCCGCCCGGCAACCAAAGGGCCGGAGTTCCCTCCCCCACCCGCCGGATTGCGAAGTGCACGGAGCCCGAAGCTCGGACGGTCCTTGCCTGCAATCACTTGCAGCCTTGCCGCGCGTCGGCAATCGGGCTAGCATCCTAGTCCCACCCGCGCCCGTGACACACCCCGCGCCACTTCCATCTGGGGACCTACTTGGCCGAACTCCCTGGCCCTGCCAGCCCGAAGCATTCCAGTTCCAGCCGGAAGCTGGTTCGCGGCTCCACCCTGCTGCTCGCCGGCCGGATGTTCGCCAAGTTCGGGAACTTCATCACCCAGATCCTGATTGTCCGCTACCTGACCAAGGGCGACTTCGGGGCCTTCACCTACGCGTTGTCGATCGTGGGATTCGTCCAGGCGGTGGTCACCCTCGGCCTCGACCGCTCGATCACCCGATTCCTGCCCATCTACCACGAGCGCGGCGATCATCGCCGCCTGTTTGGGACCCTGGTGATCGCCGTCAGCGTGATCCTGTCCCTGAGCGTATTGGCCGTGCTCCTCTTGTTCGCGGGCCAGTCGCTGGTCGTGACGCGAATGAAGGACCCGTTGGCCGTCACGCTGCTCTACCTGCTGATCTTCCTGGCTCCACTCCAGGCGCTGGACGAGTTGCTGATCGGGGTGTTCGCGGTGTTCGCCAAGCCGCGCGCGATCTTCTTCCGGCGTCACGTCCTGGCCCCTGCGCTCAAGCTCGCGGTCGTCCTGGTCTTGATGCTGACCGGGAGCAGCGTCGTCTACCTCGCGATCGGATATGTCCTGGCGACGCTGCTCGGACTCACGATCTACGGCTTTCAGTTGGGCGGGGTGTTCCGCGAGCAGGGCCTGTTGGACGGGGATGCGGCGCGGCGGTCGCTAAGGCCGTGGCGGGAAGTGTTCAGTTTCACGTTTCCCCTGCTCACCACCGAGTTGGTCTACCTGAGCATGAACACGGTCAACGTCGTACTGCTCGAACATTTCCGCAGCACTGCCGAGGTCGCGAGTCTTCAGGCCGTACTGCCGACGGCCAAGATGAACGAAATGGTCATGGCCAGTTTCGCGACTTTGTTCACGCCGATGGCCGCACGCTTGTTCGCCAAGCACGATTCGGAAGCGATCAACGCGCTCTACTGGCGCACGGCGATCTGGATCGCCGTTTTCTCGCTGCCGGTGTTCCTGCTGACGTTTTCGCTGGCCAAGCCGATTACGGTGCTGCTGTACGGGGCGCGCTACGAGTCCGCGGCCCCGATTCTGGCCCTGCTCTCCTTCGGCTACTACTTCAATGCCGCGTTGGGTTTTAATGGATTGACGCTCAAGGTGTTCGGGCGTCTGCGCTATACCGTCACGATCAACGTCGTCACGGCGCTGGTGAGCATCGGGCTCAGCGCCGCATTGATTCCGCCCCACGGGGCGCTTGGAGCCGGCTTTGCCATGATGCTGGCGATGGTCACGCACAATCTGCTCAAGCAGGCCGGTCTGCGACTCGGGACCGGCGTCCGCCTGTTCGAGTGGCGCTACCTGCGGGTGTACCTCTCGATCGCGGTCGCGGCCGGCTTGCTGTGGGCGATTCCCGGCACCGGAACCGCTAGCATCGTTGCGAGTGTGGTTCTGGCCGCTGCAGCAACCATCGTGATCATTCGCATGAATTCGGAGCTGCTCGACCTGCACGAGATGTTCCCAGAAGTCCTCAAGCTGCCCGCGATCCGCTGGTTGCTCGGCAAGTCCGCACCTCGGGCGACCAAGGGACCCCACGTTGGCTAGCCGATTCGAACCCGGGACCAATCTCAAGCGCGAGCCGCCGCACGCGGCGTGGCTCTACTTGCTGGCCGAGATCCCGCCCGGGCGGGTGTTCCTGATCGGCACTCCGGGGCTGGGAACTCTGCGCATGCTGGTCGCGCGTTCGGGCGCGGTAACCGTGCTGCCTCTGGGGCGAGCAGGAGAACAGCGGCGGACGCTGTGGAGTTCGAGTCCGGAGCTCGCCTCGGTCCGATGGGTCGCGGGTGATGGTAAGGCGCTGCTGGACGATCTGGCTTCGCAGGGCAACGTGGTGGCCATCCTCGGGGGCGAAGGGCGTCAATGGCTGGCCACCCGTCCGGGTGCAATCGATGCGGTGCGCCGGTTGATCGACCGCGGCGGGTACGCATTCGTCGAAGGGCGCGACACCGGGGCCTCTTCCCCCGAGCGAAGACTCTCCCGCGCCACCGGGTCGCACCTCGATCGGTACCGCCTGCTGCCGCTCCGCGGCGAGCCGCGCGTGATGGTGCCGGACGCCGATCGCAGAGCGCTGGAGCACGTCATCCGGGTCGGCGCGGTTCACCCATGGGGCTCGACCGAGCATTCGCGCACCGTGGACCGAGTGCTTCGTCGATTCCCGGCGCGTTGGGCGATGGGCGCCCGCTTCGCCTCACTGATCGCCAGAAATCGCCCGCAGGTCGCCGCACTTCCCGACTATCTCGAGCAGATGGCGGTTGAGGCGGGGATCTCGTTCGCGGGCCACCGCTGGTGGCTTTCGGTTCCCGAGGGGTACCGCTCGCGAAAGGTGGTGTTTCGACTGTTCGGCCCCACCGCTTCGCACCCGTCCTACGTGGTCAAGATGGTGTCGCATCCGGAAATGAACGCGAGGCTTCAGAACGAAGGCGAGGCGCTGGTCAAGCTCGAAAGCATCGGCTTCTCGAAAGGTGGCCGAGCGCCGCGCGTGACATTCAAGGGTGAACACGCCGGGCTGGCGGTGGTTTGCCAGAGCGCCATCGATGGTCGTCCGTTCAAGGAAGTCAGCAAGGGTCCGATCCCGTGCGCTTACGGCCAGTCGGCAGCGGCGTCGCTCACCGAGCTCGCAGTCCTGACGCGCACCGTCCACGACGATCCCCGCCGCCGAAGCCTGACCGAGCTGCGCGAATTGCTCGACGAGTTCTCGAAGGTCTATGGCAATCCGGGTCTCGGCGATCGGCTGAAGGCGCCGGTCGAAACCCTTGCCAGCCATGCAGAGGGAGTGCCGCGCGTGTTCCTGCACGGCGATCCCGGAACCTGGAACATGCTGGGCACACGCGAGGGCGGCGTGGCGTTTCTCGACTGGGAGGCCGCCGACCCGGCTGGACCGCCCCTCTGGGATCTTTTCTACTTCCTTCGCTCGTATGGCGTCACTCGACGGCGAGGCCAGACCCGCTCGCTGTTGGCGGCATTCGACGACACCTTCTTCGGTGACTCGGAGCTCTCGCGCTGGACTCGAGGGGTGATCGCCCGCTACGCCGAGGCGGCGCGCGTCCCTCGATCGCTGGTGGTGCCGCTGTTTCAGACCTGCTGGATGCATCGGTCGCTGAAGGAAGCGACTCGCCTCGAGCGAGCGAACCTGGCCGGTGGTCACTTCGTGAACGCGCTCGAGCACAGCCTGAGCCATGCAGACGCGCTCATGTCCGGCGGACGGTCATCGAGCTCGCGCCGCGGGGCGGGTTCGTGACCCGCGCGGAAAAGATCGACTACGACCTGCACGGAGTGGTTGGGATCCGACTGCTCGATGCTTCCGCATCCGACGTCCGAGCGGTGGATCGTCAGCTCGGACCGATCCGCAAGGATTTGTCCCGCGAACCCGACATCGTGATCCGGTTCGTCGATCGTTTGCTGCCGGCGGCGAACCTGCAACTGCTCGGGTTGGACGAAGCCGCGTTCACGAACGATGCCTTCCTGATCCTGCGTAGCCGCTACGCGCGGGGTCGCACGCGGATTCCCTTCCTCGACGTGGGCGGGCGCTGCGAAATCGTGTGCGAGACGGGATTGCCCGCCGTGCCGCTGCTGATCGCGGTCATCAACCTGACCGCGCTCGCCCACGGCGTGGTTCCGCTCCATGCCTCGGCATTCACGTTCGAGGGTCGCGGGGTTCTGGTCACCGGGTGGTCGAAGGGCGGCAAGACCGAGGCCCTGCTCGCGTTCGCCGCTCGGGGGGCGCGCTACGTCGGCGACGAATGGATCTACGTCGATCCCCAAGCACGGCGCATGTTCGGCTTGCCGCAGCCGATCCGTCTCTGGGCCTGGCACCTCGCGCAGTCCCCCGCGGTCCGCGCGCGTATCGCACGTGTTCAGCTCGCCCGACTCGCGACGGTCGGCGCGGCCCTCAAGGTCGCGGATGCGTTCGGCGGGGTCAGCCCCGCGGGATCCAACCTACGGCGATCGTACGAGCGCCTGCGGGAAGTGATGGTCCGGCAGGCCCATGTCGAGGCCGCTCCCGAGGCGGTGTTCGGAAGCCTGGGTTCCCTGGACGCTTCGCTGGATCGCGTGTTCCTGCTGGCCAGCCACGAATCCCCCGAGGTGGTGGTCGAACCGATCGATGTCGAGGTCCTCGGACGGAGAATGGTATCTTCTGTGCATTACGAGTTCGCGCCGATGCGTGACTATTACGACATGTTTCGCTTCGCGTTCCCGGGCGCCAGGAATCCGTTCCTCGAGAACCTCGAGGAACGTCTGGGCCCCCTGGTCGCGCGGGCCCTCGATGGCCGTGCCGCGCACGCCGTGCACCATCCTTACCCCGCTCGAATCGCGGCACTGTTCGACGCCATGAGGCCCCTCGTCTGATCCCCGAGGGGGGGACGACGCGCGAGGTTCGATGAGAATCCTCTACCTGACCAATGGATTTCCGTTCCCGCTGACCAGCGGCTACCTGAGGCACTACTTCCTGATTCGCGGCCTCTCGCGCCGGCACGAAATCACCTTGTTGTCCGTGGTCGGCCGAACCTTCGAAGCCGGCCATGCCGAGGCTCTCGAGCCCTTCACCCGGCGGATCAAGACCTTCGGCAATGCGGCGGATGCCCGGACCGCATCCCGCCGAGCGCTGACCTCCCTGAAGGCGCTGCTCCCGACCGCGCTCGCCGACGCGCCGGTGCGCGACATGCAGGCCGAAGTGCGCCGCTGCTTGGGGGAAGGATCGGTCGATGCGGTGGTGTTCAGCGGGAGGCGCACCTATCCGGCGATCGCCGGCCTGCGGGGGGTGCCGATCGTAGTCGACCTGTGCGACGCGACCTCGGTCCGGATTCGCGGCCGAATGCCCCACTCCGGTTGGTTGCGCCGAATGGCGCTATGGGCGGAATACATGACCGTGCGCGACGCCGAGCGTCGCCTGATTCACGATGCCGAGCACCTGCTGTTTGCGACCTCGCGTGATCGCGACGCCTTGATGCGCCCCCGCGATCCGCGCGCGACCATCGTCCCGAACGGGGTCGACCTGGAGTACTGGACGCGGCGTTCTCCCCGCCTGGGCACCGACGCCATCGTCATGACCGGAGCCATGGACTACGCGCCCAATCGCGACGCGGCGCACCAATTGATTGCGGAGATCTTTCCTCGGGTCCGGCAGCGAGTCCCCGAAGCTCGATTGCTGATCGTCGGTCGCGATGCGCCGCCCGACCTGGTCCGACTCGGGAATCACCCTGGGGTGACCGTGACCGGTTTCGTCCCCGACGTTCGTCCGTACCTCGAGGAAGCGGCGGTGTTCGCCGCTCCGCTCCGCTTCGCCGCCGGCATCCAGAACAAACTGCTCGAGGCGATGGCCATGGGACTGCCGGTGGTCGCTTCGTCCTTGGCCGCCGACGGTTTGCGCACCGAGGAGGGCGAACAGCCGCCGCTCGCGGTCGCCGACACCGCCGACGCGTTTGCCGGCCATTTGGTGGACCGCCTGTTGGCGGCTAGACGCGATCCGACGCCGGATCGGTCGGGACGCGCCTACGTCGAGCGCCATTTCGTCTGGGATCGCAGCGCCGAGAAGTTGGACCAGGTTCTGTCGGCCGTGGTCACGCGGAGCGCCGCATGAGCGGATTCACGGTGGCGTTGATCGGCGCGGATGGCGCCGGGAAGACCACTATTTGCCGGGAGGTCGTGAAGCGCCTGCCGGTGCCGGTCACGTATCTCTACATGGGCGTGAATCCCGATGCCAGCAACGTCATGCTGCCGACGACACGCCTGGTGAACGCCTTCAAGCGGAACCGCAGCGGGCCTCCCCCGGGCGGCCCGCCCGATCCGTCGCGCGAGGCGCCGCCGCCGCGCGGTGCAGTGCGCCAGGCGTTGCGCTCCCTCAAGTCGATGGCGGGCCTCGCGAGCCGACTCGCCGAAGAGTGGTACCGCCAATCGCTCGCCTGGTATCACATGATTCGTGGTCGCGTGGTCCTCTTCGATCGCCACTTCTGGACCGACTACTACGCTCACGACATCGTCGGGACCTCGCGCCGGGAACGATCGTTGGCGCGACGGATCCACGGCGTCCTGCTCGAGAAGTGTTACCCGCGCCCCGATTTGGTAATTCTCCTCGACGCGCCGCCCGAAGTGCTGTGGCAGCGAAAGCCCGAGGGCACGTTCGAGGCGGTCGCTCGCCGCCGAGAGGAGTACCTGCAGCTGCGCGACGTGTGTCCGAATTTCGCGATGGTAGACGCCACGCAACCGCGCGAGGCGGTATTGTCTCGAGTCGTGGAACTGATCATGACGCGTTCGCCGCACACGAAGGGCGGCAGCTAGGTGACTCAGTCCGCTCCGCCCGTCGTGCTGGTGACCGACGCCGGCCGCGGCAGCGCCGTGGCGATCATTCGCTCACTCGGGCAGGCCGGGTGGCGCGTCATCGCAGCCGACTCGGAGACCGAAAGCCCCGGCTTCCACTCCCGCCACGTGGCCGAAACTTTCGTGTACCCGGCGCCGGCCACGAACCCGGAGGCGTTCTACGAGGCGGTCCGGGATTTCGTGACGCGGTCGGCCGTGGACCTGGTGATCCCGGTGACCGATGCCGTGATCCTGCCTTTGTCCCGCCACCGCGACCGGCTGCCCGCGAAATGCCGCCTCGCGGTTCCCGACGCCGATCAGCTCGAGGTGGTCCTCGACAAGCACAAGACGATCGAGCTGGCTGGCCGACTCGGGATTCCGGCACCGCGCACCCAGGTGGTCGGGATTCGCGACGGTGCGCCCAACATCCAGGGACTCGGATGGCCGGTCGTGCTCAAGCCGAGGTACTCGCGGGTGTTTCGCAGCCAGGGATCGATCGAGTCCTTCGAAGTCTCTTACGCGCGCGACTCCGAGGAACTGGCAACTCGCCTGCGCGCCCAGGTCGGCGATGTCGACATCCTGGTTCAGGAGTATTGCCCGGGTGTCGGGCATGGGGTCGGCATCCTGATGCACGAAGGCCGGCCTCTGGCCGCGTTCCAGCACCGGCGTCTCCACGAGGTTCCGGTGACCGGGGGCCCGAGCGCGTTGCGCGAGAGCGTGCCACTTGATCCCAAGATGTACGACGCCACGGTTCGACTCCTGGGGGCGATTCGTTGGACCGGTCTCGCGATGGTCGAGTTCAAAGTAGGAGCTTCCGGTCCGCAGCTCATGGAGGTCAACGGCCGGGTATGGGGATCGCTGCCGCTCGCGGTGCTGAGTGGCGTGGATTTCCCCCGCCTGCTCGCCGAGCTCTACCGCAACGGCCCGCCAGCGCCGAACGTGCCGCCGCAACTCGACTATCGGGTCGGGGTTCGTGCCCGCAATCTGCCGCTCGACCTGATCTGGATCGCCTCCGTCCTGCGCCGGCAGCGGGCGGTTCCCTACCTGTCGTATCCGAGCCGGTGGGAAGGGGTCGCGGGTGCTCTCGGACTACTGGATCCCCGGGTTCCGGTCGACACCTTCTCGCCCGACGATCCCGGCCCCTGGCTCGCGGAACTGCCGGTCATTGCGCGCCGCTTGACGCGAAAGTTCGGCCGCAGCTAGCGGATCCGAACCATCCGGCACCAGTCGCGCACGCCGCCGGCGTCGATGCGCGCGAAGTAGACCCCGGCGGGCACCGGGCTTCCCGCATCGGTGTCGCCGTCCCAACGCCGGTGATGGGCGCCCAACGGCAGATCTCCGTCCAGCAGCGTCCGGATGCGACGCCCGGCCAGATCGTAGATGCCGAGCTCGACGTGGGCCGCCTGCTCGAGGTTGAACATCAGGTTTGTCGATTCGCGAAACGGACTCGGCCGCGCCGCATCGAGGCTCGCGATCCGAGGCCCGCGCGGGGACGAACCGGTGGCAACACCGGCGGTCGGTGGCGTGGCCAGGAAGTTGTGGAAGTAGTAGCGCGTGATCGGGTCGCATGCGATCGCGAGCAGTCCGGACGAATGGGTGAGATTCTGTTTGGTCGAGGTGATGTTGTTGACGAAGGAGTCGGCGGGGCTGTCGATGAACGGCTGGCCCCGTCCCTGCGGAAACACCAGCGTTTCGAGGCTCGTGCTCTTGCGGACGATCACGCTCCGCCCGGAGACGATCGTGGTGGCGAGCACGTGGACCAGTTGCTGCTCGGGATCCAGGAGCACGATCGGCCGCGTGTGGTCCTCGCTCTTGGCCCCGACCGTGTGGTAGGTCCAATTCCCGTCGGGATCGCGGCGATTGAGCAGGATCAGCGGTTCGGGCCCGACCTGGACCTGCGTCTTGACCACTGCATACACGTAGCCCGCGTGCGTCTTGAGATTGATGTGGTCGTCGCTCAGGAGTTGAACGGTGGTGTCCGGGGACACACTCTCGCTCGGCTGCCAGACCTCGGGTGGATCGGAATCGAGGTGCACGGCGAACCGGTTGCGGTGTTCCAGCTCGTTGGACCAGAAGACGCCGATCCGGTCGCCGCCAAAGGCGATGAGCGATGAGATGTCGTCCGACGAAGCGGTGGCCACCTGGCCAGGAAGCTCGAACGGAGTTCCCCAGATCGAATCACCGTCGACCGAACAGTTGACCCAGACCCTTCCAGCCTCGGTCCAGCAGACCCACAGCCGGCCGGAAGAATCCTGGTCGAACACCAGCGTCTCCGAGATCGACGCATTGACGTTGACCGGGAAACCCGGATCGAGCGCATAGCTCTGGCTCGGGCCGTCATAGGCAAAGCGGTACAAGCGACCGGAGTTCGCGGGGGTTGCCGGAGCGGCCAGCGTGCTGAACGGGTGGGAGGCGATGTACAGGTGCTGACCGGTCCACAGCACGTCGGCCTTGCTCGGCCGGCGTTCGTCGACCGCGGTTCCGGTGCTCGTCCAGTCCTGGGTCGCCGTGTAGAAGCGGTGGATCTCGAAGCGGTCGCCGACCGGGCTCCACAGCACGCCCCACCAGATGCCGTCGTGATACCAGAGCTTGCTCTCGGCCTTTTCACGGGTCGGCGCGCTGTTGGCGAGCGGGCCGAGGTGGAAGTCGCGATAGCCGGCGTCCAGGAGGTCGGACGCCAGAGCTGCCCCCGGCCCCAGAGCCAGGAGCAGCCATGCGCAGGCGAATGTCGTCCGCAACGAAATCGCCGGGTTTCGGTCTAGCAAGCACCCCGCCCCGCAAATGCGCGGAACGGAGTCAGCACGAGGATCTTGAGGTCGAGCAAGAACGATTGGTGGTGAATGTACCGGCAGTCGAGCCGGACCCGATCGTCGAAGTTGATGTCGCTTCGTCCCGAGATCTGCCAGAGACCGGTGATTCCCGGAGGCACGGCCAACCGGTCGAGGTGATGATCCGAGTACTTGTCGACGTCGAAGGACGTCGGTCGCGGACCGACCAGACTCATGTCGCCGACCAATACGCTGAACAGATTCGGCAGCTCGTCGAGGCTCGAACGGCGCAGGAAACGACCCACGCGGGTGACCCGCGGGTCCTGCCGGATCTTGAAGTCCGGCGAATCGGGGCCGTGATGGCTGAGCTTTCGCAGCGAGGCTTTCAACGCCTCGGCGTCACGCCCCATGCTGCGGAACTTGTACATGCGGAAGCGCCGACCCGCGAGTCCGGTGCGATACTGGCGAAAGATGATCGGTCCCGGACTGTCGAGCTTGATCGCAACCGCGATCACCAGCATCAACGGCGAAAGCGGGATCAGGAGAACCAGCGCGCCGAGAATGTCGAGCACTCGCTTGGTGCGCGACATGCACCAAGGGGTCACCCAGCGTTCGCGGCGGGTGTGACGAAAACGGGCCGCGTCGAGCCGTTCGGGACGGCGACGCTCACGGGAGGCGACCGTAGCCCGCGGCGCCAGCTTGGCGATCGGTCGGGAATGATCTGCTACTTCTTCACGAGCGGGAAGGCGCAACTCCCACCAAAGTCCTGACGACAAGCACGCCTCCTCTTCCCTATGCGGGAAGAGCGGGATTACCTAAGCGTGCGCTGTGCTGGGAACCTTGCGGGGCGGCCCAAGCCGCGCGGATCAACTACTTGCGGGTGATGAGCACGATAGCGTGTCGCCGGCCCCCCTGTCCAGTGAAAGCCGCGCCCGGCCCTCTCGGAGGCGACCAACGCCGGAATCGGGCGTGCAAGCGGCCCAAAGTCGGCGTTGGACCGGGCGAAATCCGGTCCTCGGGCCCGGGCCCGAACCCTTTCGGCCGACTCGGGATAGCGAGCCTACCCCTGAGCCCCGGTGATGTACTCGGTCAGGGACCGGATTTCGACCGCCTGGACCTCGGACATCAGTCGGACCACGTCCCCGATCGAGATCATTCCGACTACCATGTCCCGCTCGACCACCGGCAGGTGTCGAATCCGGTCCCGCGTCATGATCCGCATGCACTCGTCGATGCTGGACTGGCGATCGACCACGATCACCTTCTCGGTCATGACCTCGCGTACACGGGTCCGATGAGGATCCAGGTCCTGCAGGGTCACCCGGCGCAGATGGTCTCGCTCGGTGAAGATGCCGACAATGGTGTCGCCGCGCAGGACGAGCAGAGATCCCAGGTTGTGCTGGACCATGGTTGCGATGGCCTGGTAGACGCTGGTCTCGGGGCTCGTGGAATGAACCTGCGAGCCTTTGCTCGCGAGGATGTCCGCGACTCGGCTCATGGCCTCCTCCTCAGGTTGAGGGGCGAACGCGCCTTCCGGCCCGGGGCTCGTTGCGGGGCCCCCGGGGTCGGCCGAAGACTCGTTCCCCATGGTGCGCCGGACCGGGGCCGGAAACAATCCCGAAAGTGCCTTCGCCCGGTGGTGGGAGCGCATTGCAGGGCCGATAACGCCGCCATGGCATACGAGTTGGAGAACGGGCGCCGGGTGGCGCGGTTTCGAGCCGCGGGCGCCGGACGCTTCTTCCAGGCGGGGTTCTTGGTCGTTTGGCTCTGTGGCTGGGCAGTGGGCGAGACCTTTGCACTGGGTTCGCTGATCGCGATCGGCCTGAGTCATCTGCCTGCGGGATGGGTTTCTCTCCCCGCGATTCCGCTCAAGGTCGATGCAGGGTTCTCGATCGCGGCCGTGCTCTTTCTGGTCGTGTGGGTCACCTTCTGGACGCTTGGCGGCATCATGGCCGCGCGCGAGACCCTGCGCCTGCTCTGGTCGTCGGACGAAATCCAATGGGACGGCGGTGGACTGGTCTTGATCCGCCGCATCGGGCCATTTCTGTCCAGGCGCGAGATTCCGGCGGACCGGATCCTGGGCTTCCGCGAGCCCCCTCCCCATCAGTCTCTGACGGTCGCGCTGGAGCGCGGCAGCATCGAGATCACGAGACTCGGAACTCCCGTCGAGCGTCGCGCGCTCAAGACCGCGCTGCGTACCGATATTCCGGGTCGCAGGCCGGCCACGTCCGCGACCGAGCTGCCCGATGGCTGGCACACGATGATTGGCTCCGGTGGCACGCACGTCCTGACCACGACGCCCGATCGCCTGCGCCTGCGCGCGATGGTCGCGTGGAACGTAGGCGGCGCCCTGATGGTCGCTGGAGGCTCGATCATGGCCGCTGGGATCGGCTTGGACGCCACCGCGGGTGAAACCCTGCTCCGGCTCCTGGGCGTGATCCCGATTCTGGTCGGCGCCTCGCTGATCGCGTTCTTCGGTCTCGGCACCTCCGAGATCCGGGTGCGACCCGGATCGGTGGCGTTCGTTCGGCGGGTCCTGCGCCACGAGTGGTCGAGGGAGATCACGGTCGGAGTGATACGGATCACGCACGACCGGGACAGCGACGGCGACTCGCGCTACACGCTGTTGATCCACGGGGACGGCCGCAGGAAGATGGTGGCCAGCGCCCTGCACGATCCCGCGGAACTCTTGGCTCTCGGTCGGTGGCTCGAAGCTCGCATCCAGCGACCCCTCGAGCTCGATCGGGAAGTCCCCGCGGACGAGTAGCCTCGCCCATCTCCCCCGACCGCGATAGCATGCGTGCATGCTGCGCGTGTTCGTTTCTGCTTCGGCCCGTCGGCGTCTCGATGAGGTGCGCTCTTTCGTTGGCGCGCAGACCCAGGGCTCGGAGCTTCTGCTGCTGTCCGCGGCGCGCGATGCGGCCGACGAGCTGGTCCACGAGCTGACCCGAGACGGAACCGCGTCGTTCGGGATCCGCAGGCTGAGCCCGGGACAGCTGACCATGACGCTGGCGGCGGGCGCGCTGGCCAGTCGCGGACTCGCCCCTTTGACCGGTCTGGCGGCCGAAGCGGTGGCGGCGCGTGCCGCGTTCGAAGTCGGGCGGCGGGGTGTACTCGGGCGCTTCTCGCGAGTTTCGAGCTTCCCCGGTTTTCCTCGTGCGCTCGCGGCCACCCTCGACGAGATTCGTATGCAGAACCTGCCGGCGAGCGCTCTGGTCCACGCCCAGGCGCCCGAAGTCGCGGAGGCGTTGACCGCGTTCGACGATGAGCTGGCGCGTGTTCGTCTCGCCGACCGGTCGGCGCGCACCGAACTGGCGATCGCGGCACTACGGGATGGTGCGCCCCTCGGATCGCTGCCGGTCGTCCTGCTCGACCTGCCGATTCCGAGCCGGCGCGAAGCCGACCTGTTGCAGGCACTGCTCGGTCGCTCGCCGGCGGCGCTGGCGGTGGTCCCGGCCGGCGATGACGAGGCGCTCGAGGCATTACGCCGCCTGGGTGTCGACGAGTGGATCGAAGGAGACGAGCCCGGAGAGGATCCGTTGCCGCGTTTGCGCCGGTTCCTGTTCTCTTCGGCGCCACCGGCCGGAGACGCGGGCGACACGGTGGAACTGTTCTCGGCGCCCGGCGAGTCGCGCGAATGCGTCGAGATCGCCCGCCGCATCCTGGATGCGGCGAACGGCGGCACCCGTTTCGATCGCATGGCGGTATTCGTTCGCTCACCCGCCGAGTACGTGGATCACCTGGAGAACGCATTTCGTCGCGCCGGGATTTCCGCCCACTTCGCGCGCGGCACCCGTCGTCCGGATCCGGCCGGCCGTGCATTTCTGGCACTGCTCGCCTGCCGCGCCGAAGGTTTGTCCGCCCAGCGTTTCGCCGAGTACTTGTCCTTCTCTCAGGTGCCGGAGTTGGCGGCGGACGGCGGGCCGCATGCCGCCCCTTCGTGGCGGGCACCGACTGAAGAAACCCTGACTGCCGCGTCCGCCCTTCCGGACGGCCCGGCGCAGCTGGCGTTCGACTTCGACGCGCCGCCCGCCGCACCCGAGCCTCCGGATTCGGATCAGCGTCCCGTGCTCGGCGGAGCGCTCCGGACGCCGTGGAAGTGGGAGGAGCTGCTGGTCGATGCCGCGGTGATCGGCGGTCGCGACCGGTGGGAGCGCCGTCTGCGCGGACTCGAAGCGGAGCTGCGTGTCCGACGCGCGCGAGTCGAGGCCGATGAGCCCGGCTCATCGCGGCTGCTCTCGCTCGAGCGCGATCTCCTCAATCTCGGCCACCTCATGCGCTTCGCCGGCCCGCTGATCGCGGCACTCGACGCGCTGCCGTCTCGCGCGCCCTGGGGCGAGTGGCTCGCCGCACTCGAGGCGCTCGCGTCGATGGCGCTGCGCGTTCCCGATCATGTGCTGCGCACGCTCGCCGAGATGCGGCCGATGTCGGCGGTCGGGCCGGTCGGAATCGACGAAGTCCGCATCGTGCTCGCCCCGCGCCTGGCTTCGCTCGAAAGCGAGCCGCCACCGCACCGGGGCGGCAGCGTCTTCGTCGGCACGCCGGCCTCGGCCCGCGGACGCAGCTTCGAGATCGTCTTCGTGCCAGGGCTCGCGGAACGAATGTTCCCCGAGCGTCCCACGGAAGACCCGATGTTGCTCGACGCACCGCGCGCCGCGATCCTGGAAGCCACCGGCATCACACTCGCCACGCGCAACGTCCGCGCGCACCGCGAGCGCCTCCTGTTGCGCCTGGTGCTCGGAGCCGTGGAGCAGAGGCTCGTGCTCTCGTATCCGAGGATCGAGGGCGGGGAAGGTCGCCCGCGGGTTCCCTCCTTCTACGGTCTCGACGTGCTGCGCGCGCTTCACGGCGAGCTGCCCGACCCGGGCCGGTTGGGCCGCGACGCGGCGGCGGCCGGTGCGGCCCGTCTCGCCTGGCCGGCGCCCGCGGATCCCGCGCGCGCGCTCGACCCGATCGAGCACGATCTCGCGGTACTCGGCCCGCTGCTCGAGGGCGCCGGACGATCCGAAGTGCGCGGTCGCGGGCGCTACCTGTTCGAGGTCAGCGCGCACCTCGCCCGCTCGCTCCGATCGCGCTGGGCGCGCAGTCGGCCGCGCTGGCATCCGGCGGACGGCATCGTGCGCGCGGCCGATCGAACTTCGGCGGCCCTTGCGGCCCAGCAACCGGGTCAACGCGCCTATTCGGTCACCAGCCTCGAGCGCTACGCGCGTTGTCCGTATCAGTTCCTGCTGGCAACCCTCCATCGTCTCGAGCCACGAGAGGACAAGGTGGCGCTGATCGAGATGGACGCCCTGACCCGGGGCAGCATGATCCACGAGATGCTCGCGAACATCGTCCGCGAACTGCAGCGCGACTCTCTGATTCCATTGACTTCGGCGACGCTGGCCGCCGCGGACGCGGTGGTCGAGCGCGTGGTCGAACGCGTCGAGTCGGTCTGGCGTGACGAGCTGGCCCCGGCCATCCCGCGAGTCTGGGAAGACGAGATCCGTGCGATTCGTGCCGACCTCCGGCAGTGGTTGCATGGCCTTGCCGAGCGGCATGCGGAGTGGATTCCCCTGCACGTCGAATACACGTTCGGGCTGGGGGCGCCGGCGGACGAAGCGGCCGGTCGCCGGGAGACCGCGACCATCCACGGCGGCTGGCGGCTCCACGGCGCGATCGACCTGGTCGAAGCACGGACCGATGGACCGGCCCTGCGGATCACCGACTACAAAACCGGCGGCAACCGGCACAAGCCAGGCAGCACGGTGGCCGGGGGCACTCTGCTGCAGCCGACGCTCTACGCGCTGGCGGCGGAGCAGATGTTCGGGCGCGAGGTCGAGCGCGCGCAGCTCGACTTCTGCACGCGCCGCGGCGGTTTCACCCGCCACGACATTCCGCTCGGGCCCTTCCAGCGCATGCAGGCCGGTCAGGCGCTCGACCTGGTGGCGCAGGCGGTGCGCACCGGCTGCTTGCCGCCCGCTCCCGAGGACGGCGCATGCGCCCTGTGCGATTTCCGCCCGGTGTGCGGACCACTCGAACAGACGCGATGGCGGCGCAAGGATCCGAGTCTGCTCGAGCCGCTGTTCGAGATCCGGGGGCTGCCATGACCGCGCGCAAATCCCGGGCGGTCGACGCGGCTCCTGCGCCGGCGGCGCCGAGCATTCCCGCGCTCGCCGATGCCGAGGCTCGACGCATGATCGCGTCCGAGCTCGAGCGCAACGTAGTGGTCGAAGCCGCCGCTGGAACCGGGAAGACCACCGAGATGGTCCGCCGCATGGTGGCGTTGATCGCCGCGGGCCGCGCGACCGTGGACCGGATCGTCGCCATGACGTTCACCGAGAAGGCCGCGGGCGAGATGAAGCTCAAGATCCGCTCGCAACTCGAGGGCGCCCGCCAGGAGTCGAGCGCCGGCAGCGCGGAGCGGGAACGTCTCGAGTCTGCGATCGCGCATCTCGAAGAAGCCTGGGTCGGGACCATTCATGGGTTCTGCGCGGAAATCCTGCGCGAGAGGTCGGTCGAAGCCGGAGTCGACCCGGGGTTCGAGGTGCTCGACGAACGCGACGCGCGCCGGCTGTTCGCGCGCTCGTTCCGCCAGTGGTTCGAGGAGACCCTGTACGCGCCGACCGAGGGGGTGCGCCGCTCCCTGCGCCGGCGCGGGCGCGACGACGACGACGATCCCGTGCGCCGACTGGAACGCGCCGCCTGGCAGCTCGCGGAATGGCGCGACCTGTCGGCCCCGTGGCGTCGTCCGCCGTTTCGTCGCGAGGCCGAGGTCGACGCCCTGGTCGAACAGATCCACGCCTTTGCCGACCTGAGTGCCCGCTGCGCCCGGCCCAAGGACGACGTGCTCTACCTCGACACCGAACCGGCGCGCGCCATGAGCCAGGAGCTCAGGCGTGCCGAGCGCGTGCGGCCGCGCGATCACGATGGTATCGAAGCCGAGCTGGTCGGACTCCCGGGGCGTCGCGCCGGCAAGGAGCGATTCGGGGAGCCGCGCACCGGTCGCGGCGCCGCGTACGGGCCCGACGTCTCGCGAGCCGCGGTCCAGGCGGCGCACGCATCGTTGGTGGTGGCACTCAAAACCTTCGCGGTCGCGGCCGACGCCGACCTCGCCGCCTGCCTGCACCGTGAGCTGAACGGCGTGCTCGGCCGTTACCAGGAAGCCAAGCTGTCGCGGGGTCGCGTCGACTATCTCGACTTGCTGCTCAGCGCGCGCGACCTGGTGCGCGACCATCCGGCGGTGCGGGTCGACTTCGCGCGCCGCTTCACACATTTCTTCGTCGACGAGTTCCAGGACACCGATCTGCTGCAAGCCGAACTGCTCCTGTTGCTGATCTCGCAGGACCCCGCCGAGCGCGACTGGCGGCGTGTCGTCCCCGGGGCCGGCCGGCTGTTCGTGGTCGGCGATCCCAAACAGGCGATCTATCGCTTTCGGCGGGCCGACCTCGCCGTGTACCAGGAAGTGCGGGACCTGCTGGTTCGGCGCGGGGCTCTGGACGTGAAGCTGAGCGCGAGCTTCCGCTCGGTGCCGGCGATCCAGAGCGCGGTAAATCGGGCGTTCGCGGCGGCGATGGACGGTGATCGCGCATCGCTCCAGGCCGCCTACTTGCCGCTCGATCCGGTGCGTGGCGCCGAGGGCGATCAGCCGGCGCTGGTCGCATTGCCGATTCCGTCGCCCCAGGGCGCATTCGGGGTCACCGGCCGGGCGATCGCGGCTTCACTCCCGGCGGCGGTCGGCGCCTGGGTCGAGTGGCTGGTCACGCGCAGTGGCTGGACCGTCACCGAAGGGCACGATGGCGCGCGAGTGCCGGTGGCCCCGAGGCACGTCTGCCTCCTGTTCCGGCGATTCGTGAGCTTCGGTGAAGACCTGACCCGGCCCTATCTCGAAGCGCTCGAGCGCCGCGGCATTCGGCATCTGCTGGTCGGCGGGCGGTCGTTTCACGAGCGGGCCGAAGTCGAAGCGCTGCGCACGGCATTGACCGCCGTCGAGTGGCCGGACGACGAGCTGTCGGTGTTCGCGACCTTGCACGGACCCTTGATCGCGATCGGCGACGAGGAATTGCTCGAGTACCGCCACCGCCATGGCCGGCTCCATCCGTTCCGCCCGCCGCCCGGCGCCGTCGACGAGCACCTCCAACCGATCGTGGCCTCACTCGAGCTCTTGGCCGCGCTTCATCGCGAGCGGAATCGCCGGCCGGTGGCCGAGACCATCGTGCGCTTGCTCGAAGCCACCCGGGCGCACGCTGGGTTTGCGCTCCAGCAATCGGGCGAACAAGTGTTGGCCAATGTGCTCCACCTGGCCGAACAAGCGCGGAGGTTCGAGCGCTCCGGAGGACTTTCCTTCCGCGGGTTCGTCGCCCAGCTCGACCAGGACGCCGCGAACGCCGACACCGGCGAGGCGCCGATCCTCGAGGAAGGCAGCGACGGCGTTCGGGTCATGACCCTGCACAAGGCCAAGGGCCTGGAATTCCCGGTGGTGATCCTCGCCGATCCCGCCGCACACCTGCACGGCTGGTCGGCGGAGCGCCGGATGGATCCCGAGCGCAATCTATGCGCGCTGCGACTCGCCGGTTGCATGCCCTGGGAATTGATCGAAGCCCGCGAAGCAGAAATGCTGAAAGACCGCGCCGAAGGGGTTCGCATCGCGTATGTCGCCGCCACGCGGGCGCGCGATGTGCTCGTGGTGCCGGTGGTGAGCGACGAGGTCTGGGGACGCGGAGACGGCCGACTCGAAGGCCGCAATCGGCCGACCTGGGTGTCGCCGCTCCTGCCCGCGATCTATCCCGAAGCGGCGCGGTGGCGTGAATCCACGCCATCGGCCGGCTGCCCGGAGTTCGGCGAGGACGCGACACTGAGAAGACCCGGCGATCCCATCGCGCAAGGCGTTCGCCCCGGGCGTCACGCGCAGCCGGGATACGACGTCACTTGGTGGGACCCGCTGGCACTCGACCTCGAGCCCCGCCCGCGCCCCGAACTCCGCCACGTCGAACTGCTCGATCCCGAAGCCGCGCCGATCGATTCGGACCTCGAGCGCTATCGAAGCTGGGAACGCGAACGCGCGGCAACGCTTGCCGCGGCCGCCGAACCTTGGGTGCGGGTCGCCACCGCGACTTCGGTGGCTGCGGCCGGTGTCGACGCTGCGGACGATATCGAGATCCTGAAGGCGGGTGCAGGAGCGCCGTCCGGCGCCCGACTGGGATCGCTGGTGCACGCGGTGCTGGCCACCGTCCCGCTCGACGCCGATCGCGATCGGATCGCCCAGACGAGCGCGTTCCAGGGCCGCGTGCTGGGCGCGTCCGAAGCCGAAGTCGAGACCGCCACCGCGACTGCCGTTGCCGCGCTCGAGAATCCGCTGTTCGAGCGGGCCCGCGTCGCCTGGCGCGCGGGCCGCTGCCGGCGCGAGATCCCGGTGACGTCGTGCGCTCCTGACGGGACCGTGATCGAGGGTCAGGCGGATCTGGCCTTCGAGGAAGCGGACGGCTGGATCGTCGTCGACTTCAAGACCGGGCGCGAGATCGAGGTCGATCCGGCGCGCCACCGCCGCCAGGTCGCGCTGTACGCGCGTGCGATTGCCGCCGCCACGGGCCGCCCAGCGCGGGGAATCCTGCTGGCTTTGTAGAGAATTGTGTAGCTATTGGGCCTTTATGGGGGTAGAAGGGATTCCAGGTCGCTAGAGTTCAGGCCGCTCCCACCGGTTCCTGGCAGAACCCGGCTCTCCGGGTAAGGCTGCAGGTCCTCCGTCGACCCGTCGTTTCGACATGCTCCTCGATGCTTCCCCGATCAGGAGGTCCGCCATGTTTCGTCGCTGGAGTCCGTGGCTGCTCGCTTTGGCCCTCGTTGTCTCCTCGAGTTGTGGGAAGAAGGCTCTTACCACCCAACCCGCGACCGAGAGCGTAGTCCTCGATCCCACGCAGGAATTGCACGCATCCCATTACAGGGATGCCGCCGAGATCATCGGGAAGACGCAATCCGGCGCGCTGTATGCGCTGTATCGTCCCGAACGGTGGAATGGCGATCTGGTGCTCTACGCGCACGGCTTCACCGCGCCCACGGATCCGATCCAACTACCCCCGATCGAGGATCTCCGCGATCAGCTCCTGGCGCAGCGCGTTGCGGTCGCCTATTCGAGCTTCTCGGAGAACGGTCTGGCGGTGAAGGAAGGCATCCGGGAGACCGAGAATCTCGAGGAACTCTTCAGCCGCAGACTGGGACAGCCCCGGCGCGTCTTTCTGATCGGCTCTTCGATGGGCGGGGACATCGCGCTCGCGTTGGCGGAGCGCCATCCCGAGGACTATGACGGCGTGCTCACGGAGTGCGGCCTGATTGGAGGCAGCCAGGGGATCGTCGACTACATCGCTCACGTCCGGGTCCTCTTCGACGTGTTCTACCCGGGCGTCCTGCAAGGCGACCTGTACTACATTCCGCCGGGACTGAATCTCAACCAGCACGTGATCGGTCCTGCGGTCCAGGCGATGAGCGCCGATCCCCAGGGCGCGGCGATCATCAGCCAGCTGGTGCAGACGCCCGTTCCCTTCTCCAACGGTCAGCAGCTGGTGGGCTCCATCGTCCAGACGCTGGCCCTCCATTTCGTCGAGCTCGAGGACCTGCTCGACCGGACCGGGGGCGATTTCTTCGACAATTCGCACGTGACGTATTCCGGTCCGCTTCCCGCGCCGGTGCTCGCCGACATCAATGCGCGGGTCGCTCGCTATTGTTCGAGCCGCCAGGCCCAGGAGTACCTGGAGCGCAACTACGAGACGACGGGCCGGTTGAGGATCCCGATGATCGCGCTCTCCAACCAATTCGACCCGGTGGTGCCCGGTTTCAACGAAACCCGCTACCGCGAGCTCGTGGCCAGGCGGGGCGACCTCAGCCTGCTCGATCAAAGGACCTTTGCCGGGCGATACGGGCACACCGACATGATTTCGGCCGATGAGGTCGCGCAAGCGTTCGAAGAGCTGGCGCGGCGTGCAGGGAAGGGCCACCGGCATCACGACGACGACGATGACGACTCGGATTCACGAGCGGTCGCCTCGCAAGTTGGGGTGGGTGCCGGCTGGTAAGCGACCTTCGGGTGAAGGCAATCGCCGTGGTGCGCCCGATGATGGGCGGACTTGTCGTACTGCTCCTAGCGACCACGATCCCATTCCGTTTCGCCGCCGGTTCGGAGCCGACGGTGGGCCCCTCGCCGAATGCTCTGTTCCAGTTTCAGAAGAACAACCGGAACCACCCGTGGCTGCACATCACGGCCGATTCTGGAATGGTCGAACGGAAGGTGCTTCGGCTCGATGCGCTCGGCCTCCACGGCATGTCGACCCCCGATGGCGTGCAACTCCCCGGCTCGATGACATGGGATCGGATCCAACGCATCGACGAGGTCGTCACACGATCACGGGGTTGGGGAACTGTCGGCGCCGTGACGTTGGGCCTCCTGGGTGCCGGACTAGGCAACGCGCTCGGCGCTCCCTACGACCGGGGTGGCCGGCTGGCGCTGGGGGGTCTGCTCGTATTCGGAGGAATCGGTGGATATCTTGGCGGCAAATACGGTGCGCGATTCCGATCCGAACGGAACTGGTATGTTGCGGACACCGTTGGGCGCCCGGAGCCGGTGGATGATGCCGTGGTGCTGGCGCCGCCGGTGTCAGCACCGGTCGCAGACCCTGCCATCCTCAGCGCCTGCAGCCGACTCGACCCTAACAAGTTGTTCCGCGCGCAGGGGTCGTTCGGGTCGTTCCAGGGATATGCGGGCATCGCGGGGCCCGAGGGGCTCGAAGAACTCCGCGCGGATCGTCACGGGAAGCACGATGCCGGTGCGGCCAGTCCCGGAATGATCACGTGGGACCAGGTCGATCGAATCGAGACGCGGGGTGGGAGTATGTGGCAGGGCGCAATCGCTGGCGGTGTGAGCTTCGGCGTCCTCGGTGCACTGGTGGGGATGGCGGCCGTTGGCGTCTCCGGGACCTCGGAAGCCAGCGTAGCCGAGGGCGGGTTGGTCGGTGCCCTTTATGTCGCACCCGTCGGGATCGTGATCGGCGGGCTGACCGGCATGGCGGTTCGCCGGTGGGTCGTCGTATACCGACGGTCATGATTCAGTCGCCAATGCCCCGCCTGCTGACCGCCGTCGTCGTATCCACACTCCTCATGGCCATTTCGGTTCCCCGCGCCACCACAGGCCGGGGAACACGCTAATCGCCCGGTGCGCCGCGCGCGAGCCAACGCGCGATCAGATCCCGCTCCTCGGTTGTCATCGCGGTCATGTTGCCGAGGGGCATGGTGCGCGTATGGACCACCCGCATGCCCAGTCGGTCCGCCCAGCGGCGAATCTCGCGCGGATCGTCGAACGACACGCCGCCCGGAGCCGAACCAAAGGTGTCGATCCGCGGCGTTGCCGAGTGGCAGGCCGTGCAGCGCGAGAGCACAATGGCCTGAACGTTGACGAAGGTCGCGGGCCGTGCGTCGGCGCTATCGGGGGCCGCCGGACCCGACTCTGAAACCACCGGCATGCGACCCGGCGGAGAGATCGCGATCACAGTGACGAGCGCAGCGGCCACCGGGCCCGCGGCCCACCATCGACCGGATCCGCTGCCGATCATGAGATGGCGCACCCCGACGCCGATCACGGTGACCAGCGCCAGGGCCACGATATTGTCCGCCCCTGCGTGGAGCCCGGGGAAATGCGGGCTGAGCATCAGGAACAACACCGGAAACGTCATGTAGCTGTTGTGCACGGAGCGATGTTTCGCGGCTTCGCCCCGTGAGAAGTCCGGCGTCCGTCCGGCCTTGGTCGCGTCGATCATCTGTTGCTGCGCGGGCAGGATGCGCAGCCACACGTTGGCGACCATGAGGGTGCCGAGCAGTGCCCCGACGTGAACGAAGGCCGCACGCCCGCTCAGGAACTGGCAGAAACCAAAGGCCACGGCGGCGAGCAGGATCCACGACAGCGCCGCCGCGATCCGTTCCCTGCCGCCCGCCCACCGCCACAGTCCGTCGTAGACGAACCAGGCGACCGCGATGGCCACCACCGACGCGCCGGCGGCCAGTCCCGGCGAGATCCCCGACACCGCAGGATCCGTGAGGTAGATCCCCCCGGTCGAGTGATAGACCAGGCCGAGCAACCCGACGCCCGACATCCAGGTGAGTGCCGCCTCCCACTTGAACCAGTGGAGCACGGCGGGCATGCGGCCGGGGCCGATCCTGCGCCGCTCCACCCGGTAGAAGCCGCCGCTGTGCACCATCCACAGCGTGCCCTCGACGTCCGGATCGGCGCTGGCCGCGCGCTCGAGGCTGCGATCGAGCCAGATGAAGTAGAAAGAGCTGCCGATCCACGCGATGCCCGCGATCAGATGAAACCAGCGCAGGAACAGATCCAGCCATTCGTGCAGGGCCATGGAGGGCGGACTATCGGCGGCGCGGCCCGGCGCGTGCAAGCCGGGCCGGTGCGGGATGGGCCGCGGTCGCGTCGAATGCGATATCCCGCAAGGCCGCTTGGGCGTAGAATCCGCGAGTTGGAGGAATCATGAGTTTGCCCAACGCCATCCGCGCGTTCGTCGGGTTCGCCACCCTGACCCTGGTGGCGGGTTTCGCGCAGGCCCAATCGCCGATCGTGCGCGGGTTCACGCCGCGCTCGGGTCCACCTGGCACGCTGGTCAAGATCATCGGCGAGCACCTCGACGGCGCTACACACGTCGACTTCGGCGGCTCGCCCGCCGACTTTCGCGTGGTGGGCGGCACTCAGCTCAAGGCGATCGTTCCGGCCGCTGCGACCAGCGGCCCGATCCGCGTCTTTCGTGACGGCGACGGCAGCGCGACCAGCGTTCCCTTCGTGATCGTGGTCGATATCGTGACTCCGCCGTTCGCGCTCGCCCTTCCCCAACCCAACCCGTCCACCGCTCAAGTCGCGTGGTCCTTCACGCTGCCCGCCGAGGACCGGATTCGACTCCGCGTCTTCGATCTGCGGGGTGCCACGGTGCGATCGCTCGCCGAGGGCACGTACGGACCGGGGGTGCACGCCGGTTCGTGGGATGGCGCCGACACCCACGGGCGTCGGGTTGGGCCCGGGCTCTATTGGCTTCGACTGGAGGGCTCGGGCGGCACGGTAATTCGAAATCTCGTGCGCGTCCGCCGCTAGTCGTCGAGGGCGGGTTGCGCCCGCGCCGAGCTAGGCCGGCAGCTCGAGCAGTGCGTGCACCGGATGCGGCGCGAGGCGCCGGCGGCCGTCGAGTCCGATCAATTCGATCACGAACAGCAACGCCGAGATCTGAGCGCCGAGCTGTGCGACCAGCTGGATGGTGGCCGCCGCGGTGCCGCCGGTCGCCAACAGGTCGTCGACGATTGCCACCCGTTGCCCGGGCCTGAGCGCATCGGCATGCAGCTCGAGCGAATCCTGTCCGTACTCGAGCGAATAGGTGGTGCGCACCGTCCGCGCCGGCAGTTTGCCGAACTTGCGCGCCGGCACCAAGGGCACGCGCCAGTGGTCGGCCAGCTCGGTGCCGAAAATCAGGCCGCGCGATTCGATCGCAACCACGACGTCGGGGCGATCGGTGCGTGCGGCGAGTTGGCGAACACACGTCTCACGGGCTGCCGGATCGAGCAACAGCGGCGTGATGTCGCGAAACAGGATTCCGGGTTTGGGAAAGTCGGGAACGTCCCGGATGAACGCGCGCAGATCCAGCTCGCTCGCGCGTTTTCCAGGGTCGCTCACGCGCCGGTTTCCTCGGGAGCGACGTCGTCGGCCGCGAATTCCAGAGCCTTCCGCAGCTTGTCGAGCGCCCGGGCTTCGATCTGTCGGACGCGTTCGCGCGTGATGCCGAAGTGGACGCCGGTCTCGGCCAGAGAACGCGCGATCCCGTCCTGGAATCCGTAGCGGATGCGCAGCACCTGCTCTTCGCGCTGGCTCAGCGATCGCAGGAGGCGGTCGACGCGTTCGTGCTCGAGCTGGAGCTCGACCAGTCCCTCGACCGAGAGCGGGCTCTGCCCGAGATGCTCGGCCGAGAGCTGTTCGAAGGCCTCGATTCCCGGGCTCTGGTCGAGCGAGTGCATGCCGCGCACCAGTGCTGCCAATCGCTCGGCGCGCGGCGTCGAGATGCCGAGTGCGGCGGCGACTTCGACCGACCTGGGTTCGCGTCCGAGGTGCGCGCGCAGCCGGTGCTCGATGCGCAGGTAGCGCTGCGCCTGCTGGAACATCTGGACCGGGATGCGCACGGCGCGCGCCTGCTCGGCGACCCCGCGCAGGATGAACTGCCGGATCCAGGGCGCCGCGTAGGTGCTGAAGCGCACGGCGCGCTCGGGATCGAAGCGGTCGACCGCGTGAATCAGTCCGAGGTTTCCCTCTTCGATCAGGTCGAGCATCGGCAGGCCGCGGTTCCGATAGCCGCGCGCCAGGTGCACCACCAGGCGCAGGTTGGCGAGAATGATCCGCCGTCGAGCGTCGGGGTTGCCGGCGGCCGCGCGCCGCGCCAGAACCAGGAAATCCTCGTGGACGAGCAGGGGGATGCGCCCGATTTCGTCGAGGTAGAGGTCGAGCAGGTCCCGCTCTCCCGCCGCGGGCGGCGGCGTTGCCGGCGGCGGATCGACGACTTCTTCGGGAAGTGCGAGGCCGTGCTCCTGGACCGCGGCACAGAAGCGCTCGAAGTCGGCGGCATCGAATTCGGCGTCGAGCAGCAGCGACGAGTAGTCCCGCGGATCGAGATGACCGGTCCGGCGACCGCGCGACCAGGAGCTGCGCCGAGGCGATCGCGAAACGTGGCGGGGCGAGGCTCGGAGTTCATGCCGCCACTATCCCACGATTTCGAAGGAAGAAAAGTCGAGAACCGGCTCGCTCCATCGGACGGCGACTTCCTCGACCCGCGCCGCCGGCGGACCGGTGCGCAGCTGCTCGAGGAACTCGGCCAGCGCCGGTTCGGGGCCTTCCGCGACCACTTCGACCGACCCGTCGGCGCGATTGCGAACCAGGCCTCGCAGACCCCGCTGCGTCGCGCGACGCCAGACGAAGTGGCGAAACCCGACGCCCTGCACACGACCGCGGATCACCGCCTCGAGTCGGCGCCGGGGAATCGTCATGGGTGGAGGATGCGGAGAGAAATGGTCGGGGCGAGAGGATTTGAACCTCCGACCCCCTGGTCCCGAACCAGGTGCTCTACCAGGCTGAGCCACGCCCCGACGTCAGCTATGAGGATCATCCCGCCATGCGTCGCGACCGACCAGCGGGACGAAGCGGCACTCCCCGTGCCGCCGGTGTTCCCACGCGCCGTTGGGTGCGCGGGACCACACTTCGAGGTGCTGCAGCTGAGAACTCCCTACCGGTATCACGAGAACACCCCGCTCCCCCAGCTGCTCGCGCAGTGCATCGGGAACGCGGGGTGCCGCCGCAGCGACCAGGACCCTATCATAGGGGGCGAACTCCAGCCAGCCGAGGCTGCCGTCGCCGTGGCGCAGGGCGACGTTGGTGATGCCGAGGGCATCGAGTCGGGCGCGCGCGACCCGCAGCAGCGATGCCACCCGCTCGACGCTGAACACGCGCTCGACCAGCCTCGACAGCAGCAGCGTCTGGTAGCCGGAGCCGGTGCCGATTTCGAGCACGCGATGTTCCGGCGCGAGCCGCGCCAGCTCGAGCATGCGCGCGACGATCCACGGTTGGGAGATGGTCTGACCTTCGGCGGTCGGCAACGCGTGATCTCCGTAGGCGCGCGACTCGAGCGCGGGCTCGACGAAGTGATGTCGGGGCGCCCAGGCCATGGCCTCGAGCACACGTTCGTCCTCGATGCCGCGATCGACGAGCTGCTCCTCGACCATGCGTCGGCGGGCCGCAGCAAAGGGGTCGGGGTCCGGCTCGCGGCCGTTCACTTGACCAGCGGCCATGCCTTCATGCTCTCCACCGCGGCGTTGTCGGTCAGGTCGAGGCTCAACGGCGTGACCGAAATCCAGCCGTCGTGGACCGCGTGGAAGTCACTGCCCGGCATCGGTTCCCACACCGGGTCCTCGCCGCCGATCCAGAAGTACTCGCGGCCGCGCGGATCGTGTTTGCGCACCAGGGTGTCTTGGTAGCGCCGACTTCCGAGTCGTGTGACCTGGACGCCGCGGATCTCGGACCAGGGGCGATACGGCAGGTTGACGTTCAGCAGCTGCCGGCGCGGAAGCCCGTGCTCGAGCACGCGACCGAGCAGGCGCGCGACGAAGGCCGCGGGCTCGAGGAAGTCGGCGCGCTCGCGCGTGACCAGCGAGACCGCGAGGGACGGCACCCCCTGCAGCGTGCCTTCGATCGCCGCCGCCACCGTGCCCGAATAGAAGACATCCTCCCCCATGTTCGGGCCGTGGTTGATCCCCGAGATCACCAGGTCCGGCCGACCGTCGAGCAGGCCGTAGAACGCAGTGACCACGCAGTCGGTCGGCGTGCCGTCGACGCTGTAGATGTCGTCATCGTGCCGGTGGATGCGAAACGGCCGGTGCAGGGTGAGCGAATGCGAGGTGGCACTCTGGTCGCGGTCGGGCGCCACGGTGATCACGCGGCCGTACGCGCCGAGCGCGTCGCGCAGGGCGCGCAGCGCCGGGGCGAAGATGCCATCGTCGTTGGTCAGCAGGATTCTCATCGAGCGGAGTCCGTGACGCCGCCGGCCCGGCGCGCGACCGCGGCCTCGCGCATCGCCGCCGGCGGCATCCATCCTTCGGCGGTCAGGCGCGCGAGCGTTCCGAAGATGCGCGGCACGTCGCGGAAGATCCGGATCTGGCTCTGCTCTTCTCCATAGACCGTTGGAATCGAGACCTCGGCGACCCGGAAGCCGAGTCGAGCCGCGCGCACCACCACTTCACTCTCGACCTCGTAGCGACCCGGCGTCAACGGCGTCGCCTGCAGCAGGGAACGCCGGTAGAGCCGAAACCCGCACTGGCTGTCGCTGACCGGCTGGCCGGCGAGCCACGTCGCCCAGCCCGACGAGAAACCGTTCGCGAAGCGCCGGGCGATCGGCATGTCCCCGGCACGCATGCGCGTGCCCAGCACCAGGTCGGCGCCTGCGGTCGCCGCGCGAATGAAATCCGGCACACACTCGGGCGGATGCTGGCCATCGGCGTCGAGCGTGATCACGCCGTCGTACTCGCCGAGTAACTCGAAGCCGGCCATCAAGGCGTGGCCCTTGCCCCGGTTCCCGGCAAAGGTGTGCACACGGGCGCCAAACTGGCGCGCGACCTGGCCCGTGGCATCGCGCGAGCCGTCGTCGACGACCAGGATGTGCGCGGGGACATCCGGCCCGCGCAGGGCCGCGAGGCGCAGCAGGACCTCGCCCAGGTGCGCCGCCGCCTGATAGGCAGGAATCAGGACCGCGACCTTCATCGACCGCTCCCGGGCGGCACGCGACCGGCCGTCACGTCCAGGCGTCCGGCAGCGGCTCGAACGCCAGCCACTGTCCCGGGGACGAGACCAGGAGCCGGCGCAGCCAGTTGCGATAGCCGCCGCCCGACCACTCCGAGGGAGCGATCGGGGCGTGGAATGCGACGCGGTAGCGCCCACCCGCCAGACAGATCATGGTCGCGGGCAGCAACAAGGCGCCTGTCCGGCGCGCCATCGCCGCCGCGAAGGTGCAAAGCGAGGCGCTGCGCCCGGGTACCGCGCGATCGCCCATCAGCGCCAGCCACTCTCCGCGCCGCAGGGCCGTGGCGGCCGCGGGCCACAGCGGCCGGCTGCGTAGCGCATGGACGCCGAAGGCCTCGCGCCGCCGAGCGAAGAAGCGCTCGATCCAGGGATTGCGGTGCGCGCGGGCGACCAGATGAACGCGCGGCACGGCGCTGGCCAGGAACGCCGCCCCCAGCTCCCAATTGCCGGCGTGCGCCGAGAGGACTATGACGCCACGCTCGGAGACTCGTGCCGAGCGGACGTGCTCGGCGCCCTCGACCTCGAGGGCGCCAGCCAGGGCGTCACGGCTCATACGATCGAGGCGCAGGACATCGACGAACGCGCCGGCGAAATTCTCGAATGCCTGGCGCGCGTGCCGGCGAACTTCGACCGGACTCGCGGCCGGCAGGACGCGGCGGAGATTCTGCTCGAGCCGGCGCCGAGCCGGCGGCCGGAGCGCGAACAGACCGCGAGCGATGGTCCGTGCCGCCGACCGCGCCTGGCGCTCGGTCAGGACGCGACTGGCGCCCGAGGCGAGGCCGTAGGGAACGTAGGCCAGGCCCTGAGTCAGAAGGCGAAGCGGTGACCCGAGCTGCTGTGCCATCCGTGTCTTACGACGCTCGAGGGGAGGACCGGCCGGCCGGTGCGCAGGAGCGACGTCCGGGACGGGAAGAGGAAAATGGTCGGGGCGACTGGATTTGAACCAGCGACCACCTGCCCCCCATGCAGGTGCGCTACCAGGCTGCGCTACGCCCCGACCTAACGATACTGAGGGACGCTGGAATCTATGCTCGCGGCGATCCGACCGCAACCCGGCCGAGTCTGTAACTACTTCAGCCGAGCGAGCAGCTGGCGCAAGTCGTTGCGCAGCTCGTGGAGCAGGATCTTGGTCATCGGCGCGGGCGCTTCGGCGGGCGGCGTGCGCTCCTCGAGGCCCAGCTCGACCTGCGGGTTCTCGCGCCGGTCCTCGATCAGCCGCTTGCGAGCGCCCTCGATGGTGAAGCGCCGCGCGTAGAGCAGTTCCTTGATGCGCAGGAGGAGCTTGACGTCCTCGGGCCGATACATGCGGTTCCCAGCCCGGTTCTTTCGCGGCCGCAGCATGCTGAACTGGGTCTCCCAGTAACGCAGCACGTGCGCCTTCACGCCGACCAGCTCGCTGACATCGCTGATCGAACGATAGAGGCGGACATCGGTGTCGGTCTTGAACGGGGGCATGTCTCCTCCTTCCGTCGGCGCGCTAGTCCTCGCGCTTGGGATCGCGGGCCATCAACGATTGCAGCGCCTCACGCGGCGCACGTCGTTCGAAGAGCACGGCGCAAATCTGGTCGGTGATCGGCAGCTCCACGCCTTGCCTGCGACCCATGTCGCGCGCGGCGCGGGCGGTGTGGACGCCTTCGGCCACCATGGTCATCGAGGCGAGCACATGGCCGAGCGACTCGTCGCGCCCGAGGCGTTCGCCGACCGCCCGGTTGCGACTGTGGCGGCTCATCGCCGTGGCAATCAGGTCGCCCATACCGGCGAGCCCATAGAACGTCTCGCGGCGCGCCCCCAGACTGACACCCAGGCGCGCGATCTCGGCCAGCCCGCGCGTCAGGAGCGCCCCCTTGGTGTTGTCGCCGAAGCCAATGCCATCGCAAACCCCTGCGGCGATCGCGATCACGTTCTTGAGCGCCCCTCCCACCTCGCAACCGATGACGTCGTCGTTGGTGTAGACGCGGAACCGGTTCGAGTTGAACGCCGCCTGGATCGTCTCGGCCCGACCGGCGTGGTCGGACGCCGAGACCACCGAGGTCGGAATCCCCAGGCTGACTTCCTCCGCATGACTCGGTCCGGTGAGCACGACCGGCTCGGGATCGGACAACGTCGCCGACAGGACCTCGCTCATCCGTGCCAGGGTTCCATGTTCCAGTCCCTTGGTGACACACACCGGAATTCCGCCGGCGCCTGCGGCCGCCGCCTGTTTCGAAGTCTCGCGAATCGCCTGGCTCGGAACCGCGTAGACCACGATCTCGGCGCCGCCGACCGCATGCTCAAGTTCCGCGCGAACCTTAACCTGCTCCGGCAGGCGGATGCCAGGCAAAAACTTCGCGTTCTCTCGGGATTGCTCGATTCGGGACATCTGATCGGCGCTACGTCCCCACAGGGAAACCCCATGGCCGTTGTTCGCGAGATGGACCGCCAACGTGGTCCCCCACGACCCCGCACCTAGCACAGCGATGCGGCTCATCGGACCCGGATCCGACCCGTGACCGAGACCAACCCGGTCACGAACGCGCCGACCACGAGAAGCGGCGTTCCTCGCCGCGCATCAGCCGGCCGATGTTCTCGCGATGCCGGACGACGATGAGCAGGGCGGCCAGGCACCCGAACACCGCGAGTGGCGTGAAGCGGCCGCCCGAACGAACGACCAGAACGATCGCGAACGCCAGCGAGCCGATGATCGAGCCGAGCGAGATGTAACGCGTGATGGCCACGGTCATGACGAACACCGAGATCGCGACCGCCGAGGCGAACAACGACAGGCCGAGCAGCGCCCCGCCGGTGACCGCCACGCCTTTGCCGCCGCGAAACCCGGCGAGAAAAGTCCACATGTGGCCCATCACCGCGCCGGCCCCGACCGTGATCGCGCACCAGTCGCGACCGCCCGGGAACTGAGCCGCGATCGGCAACATGGGCACCAGGAGCACGGGCAGGGTGCCCTTGAGGATGTCGAGTGCCATGGTCAGCAAACCCAGGCCGCGGCCGAGAGAGCGAAACACGTTGGTCGCGCCGAGGTTCCCCGACCCGAGGGTGCGCACGTCGACGCCACGGAACCAAAGCCCGAGCCACAGGCCCCACGGCAGCGAACCGCACAGGTAGCCGATGCCGAGGCACGCAATCAGCGACGTGATCACCACTCCCCCATGCTAGGCGCTCGAGCGCTGCCCTGCGACTCCGGGCTAGTCGCTCTTGCGCACCTTAAGACGAACCGGGGTGCCTTGGAAATCGAAGGCGCTGACGAGATCCGACCAGAGGTATCGCCGGTAGTTGTCGCCCAAGCGCCGCGGCTCGTTGGCGAACAACGTGAACTCGGGCGGCCCGGATCCGGTCTGAGTCACGTAGTAGAGACGCGGAACCCGGCCGAGGCGCGTCGAGGGAACCGCGCGCCGAAGCTGCACCTCCTTGAGCCAGCGGTTGAGCTCGGGCGTGGTCAGCCGCCGTCGATGCTCGGCGACGCGTTTCGCGATCGCCGCCGGCAGCCGGCCCAGGTGGATGCGCTCGGTGGCGGAAACCGGCATCGCCGGCAGGGCGCCGAGGGTCGGGTAGCGCTCCTCGAGATCGCGGCCGATCTGCTTCCAGCGCGCTTCGCGATCCTCGACCCGATCCCACTTGTTGAAGAGCAGGAGGACCGAACAGCCGGCCTCGAGGGCCTGATGGACGAGTCGCGCCTCCTGGCGCTCGAAGCCCTCGACGGTGTCGACCACGATGCATGCGACGTCGGCGCGTTCCAGGGCGTGCAGCGCACGCACCGTCGCATAGAACTCCGCCTCGTCGCGGAAGTGCGCCTGGCGGCGGATCCCGGCGGTGTCGACCAGCACGAATTCGCCGGCGGGAGTCTTCCACGCACTGTCGACCGCGTCCATGGTCGTGCCCGGTTCGGGCTCGACCACCATGCGTTCTTCCCCGAGCAGCGCGTTGACCAACGAAGACTTGCCGACGTTGGGCCGGCCGACGATCGCGATCCGCGGCGTGTCGGCCTCCTCCTCGGTCACACGCTCGGGCAGCATGCCGAGCAACTGGTCGAGCAGGTCGCCGATGCCGAAGCCATTCTCGGCGGAGATCGGGAACGGCTCGCCCAGGCCCAGCCGATGGAAGTCGTGCACGATCGTATCGCCGGGGCGATCCACCTTGTTGACCACCAGCAGGCAGGAGCTCCCGTGCTTTCGCAGCGCCTGAGCGATCGCCTGATCGAGGTCGGTCGCACCGGTCTTGGCATCGACCAGGAACAGCACCAGGTCGGCGTGGCCGATCGCCGCCTCGGCTTGTCGTCGCACGCGCGCCTCACGCCCCTCCGCCGCCCCCGGCAGGAACCCTCCGGTGTCGATCAGCACGAACGGCCGGCCGGTCCACTCGGTGCGCACCGCGTTTCGGTCGCGCGTGATCCCCGGCCGGTCGTGGACGACGGCGCGTCGCTCGCCCAGGATGCGGTTGAACAGCGTAGATTTGCCGACGTTGGGTCGGCCGATGATGGCAATGACGGGTGCGGGCATGGACCGGGCGGCAGGCGCGCCGGTCGCCACCAAGGGCGGTGCCGGCGCGCGGAAAGAAATGGAGCGGGCAACGGGGGTCGAACCCGCGACCTCAAGCTTGGGAAGCTCGCGCTCTACCAACTGAGCTATGCCCGCATACGAATGACGTGGTTGAGCCCGGAGGCTAACCGAACCAGTGGGCGGCCGCCAGTTCTCCGAGGTCGGCAGCGTCGCGGCCGCCGACCGCCAGGCGCTCGGCCGTGACCTGATGCCGGAACCACGTGCGCTGTCGCTTGCCGAGCTGTCGCGTGCGCCGCGTCGTCCGCGCCTCGGCTTCGGACCGCGACAGTCGGCCGCCGAGCAGATCGAGGGCTTCGTCGTAGCCGACGGCGGCGAGCGCGCGCAAGGCGGGCTCGGCGCCTCGCTCGACCAGACCTGCGGTCTCCTCGATCAACCCGCCGGCGAACATCGCTGCCGTGCGCTCCGCGATGCGCGAGTCCAAATCCGCCGGATCGGCGACCAGCTCGACCGATCGCCACTCGACCTCGAGCCCGCGTCCCGGACGCCGCCGATGCCACCAGGTCTGTGTGCGGCCGCTGGCCTCGAACACTTCGAGCGCCCGCGACACGCGCTGCGCGTCGGCCGGCGCCAGACGCGCGGCGGCTTCGGGGTCGACGTTGCGCAGGCGCGCGTGCAACGTGGCCACACCCTCCCGTTCCGCCTCGGCCTTCAGGCGCGCGCGCACGGCCGGATCGTGCGGGGGCTCTTCGGCGATCCCGTGCATCAGTGCCCTGAGGTAGAGCCCGGAGCCACCGACCAGCAACGGGCGTCCACCGCGTTCGAGAATCCCGGCGAGCGCCGCGGACGCTGCCCGCGCGTACCCGCCGGCGCTGGCCCGAGCACCGAGTGTCCACAGGTCGAACAGATGATGCGGGACCCCGGCACGCTCGATCGGAGAAGGCTTGCCAGTCCCCAGCTCGAGCTCGACGAACACCTGCCGGGCATCGGCGCACACGATCTCGAGTCCGTGCTGCCGCGCCGCGGACTCCGAGACCGCCGTCTTGCCGGTCGCGGTCGCCCCGAGCAGCGCGAACACGCGCCGGGAATCACGCCCCACGTCAGCTCCGGCCGAATCGGCGATGCAGTTCCGCGAGTTCGAGCCGAACGAACGTCGCGCGCCCGTGGGGATCTCCGTGCGGCAGGTCGGTCGCGAACAATCGATCCACCAGGGCCCGCATTTCCGCGGGAGTCAGCGGGTCGCCGGCTTTGACCGCGGCATGGCAGGCGTGGACGCGCGCCAGGTGCTCGGCCACGTCGTCGGCCGGCGATCGGGCGGTGTCCTCGGCGACGCCCTCGAGGAGATCGACCAGAAACGCGCCGGGATCCTCGTCTTTGACCTCGGCCGGCGTCCCCTGGATCACGGCGGTCGGCGGTCCCAGCAGCGAGAGATCCCATCCCAGCTGCTGGAGCCATGGGCCCAATTCGAGCAACTGGTCGTACTGACTTCGGCTCAGGTCGACGAGCGCCGGGAACAACAGCTGCTGCGAAGACCCGCGCGCGCCTTGAAGTCGCGCCCGCGCCGCTTCGTAGAGCACCCGTTCGTGCGCCGCGTGCTGGTCGATGATGACCAGTGCGCCGCGCACCGGGGCCAGGATGTACGTCCGATGCAACTGCCAGAGCTCGGGCTCGACGCCGATCGCGGGGGTGGCGGCCACGGCCGCTGCGGCCGGCCGCGCTTCCGGATCGCCCGCCGGCCGCCGCGCCGACTCCGCGAGGCCCGGCAGCTCGGGCGCCAGCGCCACCGGGCTTGCGCCCTCGGACAGGGCGGGCCGAGCGTGCGAAGCCGCATCATGGGAGCGTTCCCGCACGTGATCGCTCCAGCGACCGGATCCCGGTCCGCCCGGGACCACGCTGAACGGCGGGTGCAATCCCGCGAGGCTGCGCGCGCACGTGCCAGCCACCAGCGCGAATACCTCGCGATCGTCCGCGAAGCGGACCTCGCGTTTCGTCGGGTGCACGTTGACGTCGAGGCGATCGGGCGGCACGGTCAACCAGAGTGCCGCCGCCGGGAATCGGCCAGCGGGTAACAGATTGCCGTAGGCCTGGCGCAGGGCCTGGCCGACCATGGGGCTCTGGATCCAACGCCGATTGACGATCACCACCAGTCCTTCGCGATTGGCGCGAGCGTGCTCGGGGAGGCCGAGCAAGGCGTCCAGGCGCAGACCTTCGCGTTCCCCCCCGGCCGCGATCAGCTGATCTGCGTGTCGTGGTCCCCAGATCGCACGCGCACGATCGCGGCGATCGCGAGCCGCGGGCAGAGCCAGGCGCTCGCGATCGTCGACCACGACGCGAAACCCGACCTCGGGGAACGCCAGGGCGTAGGACTCGACCAGGCGCAGGCCCGAGCGCAGCTCGCCCGCCGGGCGATTGAGGAACTTCCGCCGCGCGGGGGTATTGAAGAACAGATCGCGAACTTCGACCGTCGTGCCGGGCGCGCGCGGTGCCGCGCCCCGCTCGGTGACCTCGCCCCCGTCGACGCCGACGTAGCTCGCCGAGTCACGGTCGCCGGTTCGGCTGGTGATCCGCATGCGGCTGACCGCGGCGATGCTCGGCAGCGCCTCACCGCGAAATCCGAGCGTGCTCAATCGGTCCAGGTCTTCGAGCGCCGTGAGCTTGCTGGTCGCGTGTCGCTCGAGTGCCAGCTCGAGATCGGCCGCGGCGATGCCGGAGCCATCGTCCGCCACCGACAGGGCGTGGTCGAGCGAGCGCTCGATGCGCACTTCGATGCTGCTCGCTCCCGCGTCGAGGGCGTTCTCGAGCAGCTCCTTGAGCGCCGACAACGGTCGCTCGATGACTTCGCCCGCGGCGATGCGCGAAGCGGTGGCGGGCGCAAGCCTGCGGATCGTCCGGGACACCGGGCCTCCAGTGGGTTGGCCACGGAACCTATCATGCGGCCGGCGCGACCGGCCACGATACGTAGCGTGGCTCGGGAGTCGCTCTCGACTCAGCCGGAGCGGAGCCAGCCCTGGACGACGGCACGAAACAACGGCGCGTCGGCGCGGCTGGTCAATTCGATCCGCTCACAGAACCAGGCGGCGCGCTCCGACGGATGCTGGCTTGATGCGATCTGCCAGCGCTCGCCAAACCGTTCGAGAATCGGGGCGAACGCGGTGGCGGAACCCAGACTCAACACCAGCATCGTTTCCGGTCCGGTCCGCCCAAACGCATCGTCCGAGCGCAGATCGGCGACCAGGTCGTTCCATGAGGACTCGGCCCAACCGGGATTCGCTTCGGCTCGCAAACGATGGGCGACGAACGGCATTCCCGCACGCGAGTGACGCTCGAGCGCATCCTCGAGGCGCGCCTCCAACGCGCGAGCCGAGAGCCACATTCGGCCGGTCGAGGTCGGATGGGTTCCGGGGTCGCGATCCGCTCCCGGCGAAGGGGTCAGATCCGGGATCGCGGAATCGACCCGCTCGGCCAGCGCTTCGGGCGTGAGCTCGGTGAGGTCCGGCCCGGATCGAGGCGGCACGATATCGTCTCGCGATTGCCCATGGGGATCGCCGACCCACTGGCGAGGCTCGAGGAGCGTGGCGCCCGCCCGGCCAACCAGCTCGTCGATGCGTTGTCGCCGCGAACTCGCCGAGCCGACGACGGCGACGTCGAACGAGTCGCGGGCCAGATCTTCGAGCTCGAGTGTGCGCGGCACGCCGCACAGTTCAGCGAGGCGCATCCCCGGATCGCGCGTGGACCGGCCAGCGACCTTACGGACCTGGACCCGAGCCTGCCGCAACAACTCCGGCAGGAGATCGGCATCGGCCCAATCGAGATCGACGAGCACGACGCGGCTCGGTGAAACGGAAGTCGGAATCGTCATCGGGAACCCGACCCTATCACTCGGGACCGGTCGGGTGCAGGGTTCAGTCCGGCGGTGGCGGGTGCGGCAGGGTGACCTCGGACAGCTCGCGATCCAGGATCTCGACCGCAAAAACGCCCTTCAGGCGGTCGTACCATCCGAAGAGTCCGCGTTCGATCTCGAGCCGGCGCTCGCGCTCCACCTGTTCGTCCACGAACTCCTTCGAAGGTGCGCGCCGGTCGGTGACCCGCATGCGACCGATCGCGCGTCCCAGATCCATCCAGCCACTGAGCACCCCCAGCGGCATCGGCGGCGTCGATCGTCCGAACACCAGCGAGTCCACGACGACCGGGGCGCCGAGTGTCGGCAACCCTCGGCCGGGCGCGATGTCGGTGACGTGCTCGAAACCGCCCCAGAGGGCGCCCAGGCTGTCGACCGGCCAGCCCGCGGCCTCCATCGAGTCGAGCTCGGCTCGCTTCGCGGCGAGACGGTGTCCGATTCGTTCCGCTTCCCACACCTGCATCACCCGCTCGCGCGCCTGCGACCATTCCGGACGATCCTCGGGGGCGATGCTGTCGAGCCACGCGAACGCGATACCGTGGCCTTTGAGGTAGCGAGTCTCGCCCAGGATCTGCCCCGGTTTGAGCGCCTGGATGGCGCGGAAGTACGGCTGAAGTCGCGTCGGCATGCTCGCGATCTCACCGGTGTGCAGGCGGCGGTTCCAGATTTCGTGGCCCTGGCGTTTGGCCGCGGCCTGGGCCTGGCTCGCGGTGCGCAACACCCGGCGCAGACTGTCCGCCCGCTCCTGCGCGATCCGTTCGCCCTTGAGAGTTGCCGCGTCTGCCCCGACGTTGGGGTAGACATGCTCGAGCGGTTCCGCAGAAAGCGGGATTCGATCCGCGAGCTGGATGATGTGGTAGCCCACCTGGGTGCGGACGACCTCGCTGATCTCGCCGGGCTTGAGCGAGAAGGAGACACGCTCGAACTCGGGCAGCATGCGGCCGCGCGAGAAGAAACCGACGTCGCCGCCTTTCTCCCGCGTCGCCGGATCCTCCGAATACTGGCGGGCGAGCGTCTGGATGTCCTCGCCACCGCGTATGCGGGTCAGCAGTTCCTCGGCCTGCCGGCGGGCTGCCGCATCCGCCTCGGGGCTCGAATCCTTGGGGCTGATCAGGATGTGTCGGACGCGCACTTCTTCGGGAGCGGCGTAGTCTTCGATGTGTTCCAGGTGATGGCGTTCGACTTCCTGCCGTGTGAGTGGCACCTGGAGCATGTCGGGAATCAGGACCACCATTTCCGTGAAGTGGATGACGTCCCCCTCGGCGAACCGCAACGGGTCGCGATCGAACATCGCGCGCGCCGCCGCCTCGTCTCGTTCGGCCCGCTCGCGAGCCAGCTCGGTTTCGAGCGTCGGACGATAGGCCTCGAAGGATGGAACCCAGTCGGCAATGCGTTCGAGCACGTGGAAGACGACGGCGCCACCCTGGGTCGGCATCATGCCGGTCCCCAGCGCTCCGTTCCGAGCGGACAGCGAATCTCCGAGGATCCGGCCGACCCCGCCGGTGTCGACCGGGGATCCGAGCGGCGCCGGCTCCGGATCGCGGATCAGGGTTGCGGTGCGTTCGAGTTTCGAGTCCCGACGCCCGCGTTGCCAGACCGATACCAGCTTCTCCGCGGCCGCACGGGCATCGCGAACCCGTCGCGCGTCACGCCAACCCGTCGTCACCTGCGGGCGCACCTCGTCGAGTTCGCGGGTGCGGATGGTGCCGCTGCGTTCGTCGTAGACGCTGAAGTCCGCCAGATGCGCGCGGTAATACTGTTCGAGGTCCGACGACGAGGGTTTGGCGTCGGGCATTCGTTCGGCGTCGAATCGAGCGTAACGGACGCGAAAGGCGGGCTGCCGGAGCATCGATGCGCGCTGCGCGTAGAGCTCGCGCATCGGGACCTCGTCGGCGGCCGCTCTAGCTCGATCTCGCAGGATGCGGCGGATCTCACGTGCAACGTCGGCCAACGGCGCGGGCCCGGCGGGGCTCACGGTCTGGACGCGGACGATCAGCCAGCCGTCCTGAGACGCGACCGCCTCGGAGAGCACCGTGCCCGGCGACGCCTGGAACACGGCGTTCTCGAGCGCCGGGCTCATCACCCAGTCGGCCGGGAAGCCGCCGCGCGACACGACCAGGCCCCGCCGCGAGCCACCGAACGCGGACGCCGCGGCGTCGTAGGTGGTTCCCCGTTCGAGCTCACGCAGCACGCTGTCGGCCACGGCGCGCGCGGCGGCGCGCGCCTTCTCGTCCTCGGCCGGGACGGCGAACACCTGGACCTCAGCGCGGTCGCGGCGCGCGAAATCGCGCCGGTGTGCCTGGTAGTAGGCCAGGACCTCCGTCTCGCGCGGCTCGGGGTAGTCCCCGTCGAATTCGGCGATCCGCAGCGCGAAGTATTCGAGGTCCGCGCGGGTCCGGCGGCGTTCGACGCGCTTCCGAATCGGTTCCAGTTCCGGAGTGAACTGCCGGCGCATCTTCGCATCCAGCTTGCGGGCCGCGAGATCCTCGCGGATGCGCTCGACGCTCGTGCGATACTCCGGCGAGTTGGCGGCTTTGACGTTGGCGTATCGCACCGAGTCGAATCGACCGTTGGCATTGAAGTACGGATGCGTGCGGAACTCGGCGTCGACCTCGGCCGCGCTCACCGCGATCTTCTGGCGCTTGGCTTCGAGTATCAGGAGCTGATGGCGAATGAGCTGCTCGAGTGACTGGCGGCGCAGGAGTTTTTCCACCGCCGGACTCTGGGGGTCGGTTCCTGTACCACGCGCCTGCCGGAGGATCCCCTGGGCGGCGCGTTCGTACGTCCCGCGGTCGATCGGCCGGCCTGCCACCGTGGCCACGATTTCCTTGTCGCGCGGGTTCGGGATCTGCGTTTGCGCCCGAGCCCAGGAGAACAGGGCGAGCATCGCGATGGCTGAGCACGCGATCAGCGCCCGATTCCGGCCTGGGTTTGACCGGTGTTCGCGGGTTTGCCTACGGTTCATCGGTGACCCTTCTCGCCTATGAGTCCGATCCGGGCCCGCCTTGCTGGGCCGCCCGGTCGAACCGTTCGTTCCTGCTGTTCAGTACGCGCCTCGGCGGCGTCAGTGCGCCGCCCTTCGACACACTCAACGTCGGACGCTCGACCGCGGATGCGCCCGAATCCGTGACCGAGAATCGGCGTCGCATTCTGGCTCGACTGGGAAGCGCGGGGCGGGTGGCCACCGCCGGGCAGGTCCATGGCGCCTCGGTGTCCCGCGCAACCGCGGACGGATTGCACCCCGAATGCGACGCGCTGGTCACGACCGTGCCCGATCTCCCGATTGCGATCACCATCGCCGACTGCGTGCCCGTCCTGTTGGCTACCGATGGCGCGGTCGGCGCCGCCCACGCCGGCTGGCGCGGGCTGGCCACCGGAGTCCTGAACGAAACGGTGCGCGCACTGCATGCCGCTGTTTCGCCGCCTTCCCCTCGGATCGAGGCCTGGATCGGTCCCTGCATTCGCGTGTGCTGCTACGAGGTCGGCCCCGAGGTCGCGAGCCGGTTTCCCGGCGCCGCACTCAGGACCGCCTCGGGACGCACGCACCTCGACCTGGCTGCGGTCGCCCGCGATCAACTGATCGCGGCCGGCATCCAGCCCGGCGACATCGCCGATGTCGGCGAATGCACCCGCTGCGTGTCCGGCCGCTATTTCTCGCACCGCGGGGACGGCCCGCGCACGGGCCGCCAGTGGGCGGTGGCCATGCTCGGTTCGTGATCCGCTGAGCGGCCGGGCAGTATAGCAGCCGTTTGTGGCTCCGGTGGATGCGGCCCGTGGATCGAGCCCAGGATTTTTCAAATGGTGAACCGGCGGCCCAGAGTTCAGCGCGCCGCTGCCGCCGGCGGGGTGGGATTCCAGCGGTCCTGCGGGGATTCTGGCCAGGCGACCACGCCCAGGCGCTCGAGAATCCCCAAGAAGGACTCGATCGCGGCTCGTGCATCGCTTCCGGTTTCGATCGCTACCGCCCGCGCGACGGCATCGAGGTCGCGCCGTCCGTCGGACAGGAACCACGTGAGCTCGAACACGACGTGAGCGTCCGGCGTGTCGCGATCGAGGAGCCGCAGGCGTTCACGATCGTTCGCCGGCAGCGCGTCGTAGCCTTCGATCAAGTGACGATGGAAGTGGAGCGGCGCTCGCCAGCGGCGCACCGGCACGCGTCCCGCGGAGTCCGGCTCGGGCTCGGGTCGCCACGACGTCTCGCGGGCCACGAACTCCAGGAAGCGATCCCGGTCGCCGGCCACCGACTGGGGTGCTCGGCCGAGGCGCGCCAGACTCGCGATCGCCGAGTCGCCGGCCAGTACCGCCCGCGCGACTTCGCGATCGGGCTCCGCGGCGCCGAGGGCCGACAGCACCGCGGCGCGCACGCGGCGCGCGACCGCGGCCGCGATCGCCTCGACATCGTCCGCATCGGCGGCGGCCAGCGTTCCTGCGAAGGTCGCGGCGCAACGCACGGCGAGCGCCAGCGAACGTGGATCCGTCCGATCCGGAGTGTCGTGCGAGGAGTGATAGTAGCGATCGGGCCACTGAATGAGCATCGGGCACGGCACGCCGATCCCGGGGTCGCTGAACACGGCGTGGTCGCTGCCGCCGGCGTACGGGACGGTCGACATTCGCGTCAGGCCGTAGCGCCCGGGTCCGGTGTAGGAGCCGACGGTGTCGTCGGCCGCTTGCCGAATGTCGGCGAGCACGTGCTCGGCGAAACTCGCGACGAATGCCGGCGGGGATTCGATGAGCAGTGAGCTGCCGCATTGCTCCTGGTCCTCCCCCACCATGTCGAGATTGAGCGCCGCCACGATCCGGCCGGCCCGGGCGGGGTCCCCGTCGAGCCACGCGTAGGTGCCGGTGAACTCCGGAATCCACAAGAAGCGCACCGAGCGCCGTGGCCGCCACGCGCCCGACTCGATCAACCGAGTGAGGACGCGGGCGGTCTCCAGCGTCGCCGCTGCCCCCGAAGCGTTGTCGTTGGCGCTCGGTTGCGGGTGGCACAGATGCGAAACCACCAAGACCTCGCCCGCCTCCGAACCCGGGAGTACGGCCGACACGATCGGAATCGAGGTCGGAAAGCGGCGGCTGTCGATCGCCACCTCGAGTTGCAGGAGTTCGCCGCTCGCCAGGCGCGCGCGCAATGCCGCGCCCTCGCGCGGACTGATCACGAAACCCCAGCCGCGGGGCTGATCCCCACCCCACCAGAACGACGTGTAGGCGACCTGGTCGGGATCGGTGTCCGCGGCACGGACCGGTGGAAACAAGCGCCGTCCGTCGGTCAGGATTCCGGCGGCACCGCGTTCGATCACCGCCAACTGGTGGACCCGGTGGACGGCGCCGCGCGCGAACACCACCGCGCCGCGCACGTCGACACCTGCGTAGTGCTCGGGCTCGACACCGTCGCCGACCCCGACGATCGGGAAGGTTCCGCGCGCCGGTTCGCTGCGCAGCACCAACGACAGTTTGACGTCCGCGTAGTCGCACAGGCGCCGCCGTCCGTCACGTCCGATCAAAGTGGCCTCGGCGTGCGTGCACTCCCAGCCTTCGGGCATCAGCTGGCCGAGGTGACGGCGGCGACCATCGGAGGCCACCGACTCGATCTCGGGTTCGAGTCCAGCGGCGGCCAGCTGGCCCTCGAGCCAACGCGCGGCCTGGTCGTAGCCGGGGCTCGCCTGAACCCGATGGAATCCGGCGATCTCGTGCACCGAAGCCAGGGCTCGCTCGCCCGAGGCTTCGGCGCGGACGGCGGCGAGCAGGGTGCGCCAGTTCATGGTCGCCCGGCCGGCCGCGTTCGGCGCATCGCGCCCAGACCCACGGCCAACGCCAGCGGCAGGCCATACTCGAGCGCGCGCCACGCCCACGACAGGTGGAAACGGTTTCCTTCGAACGGGGTCTGGAGCACGCCGTAGTTTAGGACGGCGAGCAATGAAAGCAAGAGCCAGGGCGCCGAGCGCGACCACGGTTCGAACATCAGGTTCCACCCCAAGTACCACGGATGCAGCACCGGGCTCGTGATCAGCAACGCACGCAGACCCCACTGCACCGATCGTGACGCCGTATCGTGGCGTCGCCAGGTCCAGAACATGACGGCCGCGACGGCCACCAACGCCAGTGTGCGCGCCACGTCGAAACGGCCGGTCGCGGATTCCAGCAGCCCGAACACCGACTCATTGTTGCGCCATCGCTGCCAGTAGGCCGCGAGCCCCGAGGTCGCGCTCCGGGTCACGATCGCGTAGGCGCCGAGTCCGGCGGCCAGACCCACGGTGGCCAGCGCCCGCGCGCGCACCGGCCAGGTGCGCCAGAGGAACGGCAGCGCGATCAACGGTACGAGCTTGACCATGGTGCCGGCGACCAGGCACGTGGCCGACAGCGACGGACGGCGCCCCGCGGTCGCGAGCGCCAACGCCAGCCAGGCCATGGCCACCGGGTCGTTGTGGCCGGTGCCCGCGTATTCGACCAATCCGAGCGGACACCACGCGTAGATCAACACGCGCGCTGCGGGCAGGCCGGCCGCACGCAGGGCCGCCATCGACGCGGCGATCAAGACCACTTCGTGCAACAACACCCACAGCTTGGCGGCCAGCACCGTCGGCTGGATCGCGGCGACCAGCGCATAGCCCGCCACCCCGAGGGGCGGATAGATCGCGGACAGCTCGGGGTGGTTGATGCGCGGATGGATCACGCTGTCGCGCAAAGGGGCGAAGGACGGGTCGGCGGGTGGCCATCGCCACGGGTTGCCGCCATGGAGCAGGACGCGTCCCTCCCACAGGTAGCGATAGACGTCGTCGGACAGGGTCGGCGGCGCCGTCAAGAGGATCAGGCGACACGCGATCGCGACCGCGATCAGTACCGGGACGACGTGCGGCAGGGTCTCGTAGCGTGACAGGCGCAGGACCGCCACTCCGAAGAGGAGGAAGGCGAGCGCGTAGGCGGCCTGGAACACACCCAACTCCGCGCGCCAGTCGGGAATCGCCGCGAGCCAAGTGGCGACCAGAGTGATGCCGGCACCGAGCAGCGCGAACTCCACGCCGCGGCGAAACGCGGCCGGAGGCTCTGCCGTGTGGCCCGCGGGGGCAGTCTCGCCCACGCGTGGGGTCAGCGCGGCGCGGGGACGCGGACCCGCACGGCGCGAGTCGTGGCGTTGCCGGCGCGGTCGACCGCCCGCACGCCGACCGAATGATCCCCGGGCTCGACCGGTTGAACCGTGGCGCGAAATACCAGATCGAGGTCGTCGGCGAAGCCGCCCTCCGGCGTGATCACCCGCCAGTCCTCGTCATCGACCGCAACCTCGATGCGGGTCAACGGACTCGACCCGTCGCGTGCGGTACCGGTGACGCGAATGCCGCGCTCGACCCCGGTGGCGGTCAGCTCGGTGACCGACGGCGCCGTGTTATCGATGTGGAACGGCGCGCTGACCGAGAAATCCTCCCGCTCCTCGCCGACCGCGTTGCCCGGCAGGTCGCTCGCCGTCACCCGCAAGCGATAGCGGCCGTCGACCAGCGATTGCGTGTCCCAGGTGAATGCCGACTGATCGAGGTCTTCGGCCACCAGGGTCCACGGACCCTCGGCCGACGGCGCGACATCGACGCGATAGAGCAAGGGGTCGCCGTTGGGATCGGAACCGCGCCACTGCACCGTCCTGAGTCCGCGGGCCCACGCCGGCAGGTCGCGCAACTCGCGTTGACTCGAGGCGGGCGGAACCGAGTACGACACCTTCTGTCCTCCGGGCAGGGTCTGGGTGACCGGTTCGCTGCGCGGCGTCAGATCGCCCTCGCGGAACGCGGCGCCCTGGGGTGCGACCACGATGCCACTCACTCGCGGCGCCAGGTTCTGCTCACGCCACGAGGCTTCCACGGCTTCGACCACCGGATCACCGCCGGCCAGGATCAACCGCCATTGCGCGTAGCGGCCGGCCGGTGAGCCGGCGGCGCCGTCGTTGCCGACCGCGCGCCACGTCGACCAGGTGGTGTCGGGCGGATTAGTGTTGCCGGTGCGGGTCGACAGCTCGATGCGACCACCGTGCGGCTCCCCGCGCGCCACGACCTTGCCGAGACGCGCGATGCGCCGAGCATCGAGCACCGGCGAGATCAGCTCGCCTCGCTCGGCGCGACCCGGTCCGATGGTCCACACCGCGGCCGGATTGGACGCCGCAGCGAACACGCGCTCGCCGGCACTGCTGCCGTCGACCAGCAACGCGGTGATCTGGCCCTGGGGCGCCGACAACCAATGGAGCGCCGCGTTCGCCCGGGTGAGCGTGAACACGCCGGCACGATTGCCGGTGGCGGCGATCATCCCGGAGGCGCCGCGCGCCAGGGCGTAGACCACCGGCGCGGGCGCGGACCAGTAGGCACTCGCGGTGCTGTCGGGAACGATCCGGTAGACGATGGCCCGGCCGCGCGTCGCGCGCGTCGGCTTGATCTCGTCCGAGGCATCGGCGTCGTCGTCGTCTCGTTCCTCGCGTTCGGCGCTCGAGCCACCGGGCGGCGGCGGCGCCGGCGCCAGCGCGCCGGTCACCGCGGAAGAGCTGAGGGCGGCCGCGTAGAGCGCCCCATCCGCGCCGATCGCCAGGGCCCGGATCTCGTCCTCTTCGGCCTCGAACAGCGTGCGCGTCGTGCCATCCGCCCGCACGTGATAGACGCGGCCATGCGAGTCGCCGCCGGCATACACGCCGCCGGATCCGTCGGGGATGAGCGCGATGATGTTGCTCGCCTCGGTGTCGAGGACGACGCGGGTCTTGCCGCCTTCGATTCGCAGGACGCGTCCGAGGGTGCCGGTCGCCGCGTACCAGACGCCGTTGCGACCGGGGGCGAGCGCCCAGACATAGCGCTCGCCGGTGCGCGCGAACACGCTGGTGTCGCCGCGTTCGCCGATCCGGTAGATGAGGCCGTCGGGTGCGGTGCCGGCCAGGAGGCTCTTGCCGTCGGCGGCCAGCGCCAGCACTTGACCCGCGGAGACTTCCAGCCACGGCTCGATCCCACGCTGCGTGCTCCACCGTCGAATCCGCCCGCGATCGGAGCCCAGCGCGATCCGGCCGTCCGCCATGCGCGCGGCACTCCAGAGCACGCTCAAGCTGTCGTCGGTATGACTCGAGGTGCGCGGCCCCAGGCGCAACGTGCCCTCGGGGGTCACCACGATCCCCTCGGTGTGCGACTCGGTGTGATCCGCGGCATCGTCGAGGATCCACCACTGGGTCTCGGCTGCGACGGCGGGCGACGCCAGGCAGAGAAGGGCGGCAAAGGCCCACATCGCGAGCGAGCGGGTTCGATCGGCCGGCGGGTTCGGGAAGTCAGGCGATTCGGTCACAGAAGGATTCCTCGAGTCACGGACGGTTGGGTTCACGGCTCGGACGCCACGTCGAACGGCAGGAGGATCTGGCCGCGCACCGGCCCGTCGAGCTGCAGGCGCCGCTCGTCGACGCTGGCCAGCTCGCCGCGCACGCCGGCATCTCCGCGCGAGGTGGCACCGGCGATCAGCGGCAGCGCCGAAGCCGGCAGCTCGGGATAGTCGCGACCGCCGCTGGTCACCTCGGAGGCCGAGGCGAACAGGACGGCATACAGCACGTCGCGCGGGCGCATCGCCCCGAGCCGGCGCCAGGCGTCATCGAGCGAAATCGGTCGATAGCGCCCGGGCAGTCGCGTTGCCTCGTAGCGCGCCAGCTCGTCGGCCCCGCCGACCCACAGGATGTAGCGGCCATTGGGCAACTCCTTCGGAACCGCCAGCTCGAGATCGTGGGTCGTGCGGCCACCGCGCCACGAATCCAAATCGCAGCGCACCCGAGCGACGCCGCCCGGCTGCGCGGTGGACTGCAGCAGGCGCGCGTTGCGCACGGTCCACTCGCGGCGGCCCGGCGACGCGTCGATGTCGACGCGGATACTGTCCAACTCGAGACGTTCGAACGGATTCGCGTAGAGAAAGCGCAAGGGCTCGAGGATGCCGTTGGCCATCGCGGCCGGGGCCGCCTCCGCCGAAACCCGGTCCTCGAGCACCAGGGGGGTGGCCCCGCGGCGATGGAGCGTCAGCGTGCGCGCCAGGGTGTGCGTGCCGGAGGCCCCGCCGGATTCGAGCACGCTGTTGAGCGTGGCGATGGCGACCAGCAAGGGCGCCATACTGCGATCTTCGATGCTCTCGAAGCGGTAGTGCTGGGCCTGCTCGGTGATGCCGCGGACGTGGACGGCGATCGGGAGCATGGCCGGCCCCGGCCCGAGCACGCCAGCGATCCCGGCGCGCCGATCCTGCTCGATGGTTCCCACCGGATCGCCGCGCAGGCCGATCTTGAAGGACGTGGCGTCGCTGGCGATCACGGTCGCGATCTCGGCGGTCGCCATCGGCAGGCGGACGTCCCCGGCCTGGAAGAACGGATGGCCGAACGCGAGGATGCGGTCCCCCGAAACCCAGGTCACCGTGCCGAATGCCGAAAGCTCGAGATCGCCGCGCAGGAGGTCCACGGCCAGCGCCGAGCCCGGCTCGAGCGCCGGGGCCCGATTCGTCGCCTGTGCGCGACCACCGGGTGCTGCCGCCAGCTGATAGCGCGCGAGCAACTGATTGGCGTACTCGAGCGCCGCCGGACCGAGGCCGATGCCGGCGAGCGGCACGATCAACGGCGCGAGCCCGTTGGGCGGCGGCGTCCCCGCCAGGTCGGGGGCCTGCGCCGACTCGGCGTCTTCGTCGCCCGGCCAGCGGAATCCGGAGTAGGTCGCGCCACTCGATCGCGACGTGGCTTCCACTCCCGAGGGCCCTCCGGTCGACGCCGCCGGCAAAGGCTTGCGCTCGAGCAACGGCAGCATCTCGCCGATCGGCGTGATGCCGAACACCGGTTCGCGGGTGAAACTCCAGCCGCTCGACAACGCGCCGACCAGTCGGCCATCGACGTAGACCGGGGAGCCGCTCATGCCCTGGGCGATGCCGGTGCGAATCACGCGCTCCGACGTGGCGCGGGCCAGCACCATGTCACCGGCCACGCGTCCGCTCTTGAGCACGCCCAGGATCTCGGCTTCGAACTCTTCGATGTTCGAGCCCTGGAACACCGTGCGCACGATCGCCTTCTGGCCGGGCTTGAGGGTCTCGATCGCCGCGAAGGCGTCAGCCCCGGGTGTGTCGGCCACCGATCCATGCGGCGCACCGATCGCCATCGCGCCCAGGCACGCGACCAGAGCCACCGTTGGGAAGGAGGTTCGCAACACGATGCGCCGACTATAGGAGCGGGTGCGCGTCGCGCGCAATGCACACCCGTCGGCCTCGCGAGTGCCGTTGTGCGCGCGCTCACGGCCGCAGGACCTTGCCGCCAGCCGGGCAAGTCCCTAGAGTCGCTGCGGTATGGCCTCTCCCTTTCTCGAACGCCTCGCGCGTGCGCCGTTGCTGGCCGACGGCGCGATGGGCACGCTGCTGTTCCAGCGCGGCGTCCCCTTCGACCGCTGTTTCGACGAGCTCAACCTGTCGGATCCCGCCCGTATCGAGGCCATTCACCGCGAATACCTGACCGCTGGCGCCGAATTGATCGAGACCAACACGTTCGGCACCAATCCGGTCCGGCTCGCCACCCACGGGCTCGAAGATCGCTGCCGGCTGATCGCGCGTCAGGGGGTCAAGGTGGCCCGCGCCGCGCGCGAGATCGTGGGGGTCCAGGCGTTCGTCGCCGGCTCGATCGGGCCGCTCGGCAAGTCGCTGGAGCCGTTCGGGCACATCTCGGCGGCCGAGGCCGAGCGCCACTTCACCGCCGCCGCCGAGGGGTTGCTCGAGGGCGGCTGCGATCTGTTCCTGCTCGAGACCTTCCAGGATTTGAACGAGGTACTGGCGGCCATGCGCGCGGTGCGCCGGATCTCGGCGGACCTGCCGGTGATCGCGCAGATGACCTTCGGCCTCGACGGCAAGACGCTCTACGGCCACACCCCCGCGCTGATCGTTCGCGCCCTGCGCCAGGCGGGCGCCGACGTCGTCGGCATCAACTGCGGCGTCGGCCCGCAGCCGACGCTCGAAGTGCTCGAGCAGGTGGTCCAGGCGGCCGGCGACCTGCCGGTCTCGGTGATGCCGAACGCCGGACTGCCCCAGTTCGTCGACGGCCGATTCGTCTACCTGGCGAGCCCCGAGTATTTCGGCGAGTTCGCGGCGCGCGCGATCGAAAAGGGCGCACGCATCGTCGGCGGCTGCTGCGGCACGACGCCGGCGCACATCGCCGCCATGCGCGCGCGAATCGCCTCACGACTGCCGGTCGAGAAGCTGGCGCCAGGCGCCGAAGTGCGCGTGCTCGAGCCCGGGCCGGCGCCCGCGGCACCGGTGACCGAGGAAGAGCCGCCGCTGCTCCGGGCGCTGCGCGAGCGCTTCGTGGTCAGCGTCGAGATCGACCCCCCGCGCGGGGTCAACACCACCAAGGTCATGGAAGCGGCGCGCATGATGGCCCAACGCGGGGTCGATGCGATCAACATCGCGGACTCGCCGCTGGCGCGCATCCGGATGAGCAACATGGCGCTCGCCTACCTGATCCGGACCCATTTCCCGCGTCTCGAGATCATCCTGCACTTCACCACCCGCGACCGGAACCTGATGGGCCTGCAGAGCGACCTGCTCGGCGCCCACGCGCTCGGCCTGCGCTCGATTCTGTGCCTGACCGGCGATCCGCCGAGCCTGGGCGATTACCCGAACGCCACGGCGGTTTACGACACCGACGCGGTCGGACTGATCAAGATCGTTCACGGCATGAACCGCGGCACCGACCTGGCCGGCACCTCGATCGGCGCCATGACCCGGTTCGCGATCGGCTGCGGGGTCAACCCGACCGCCGACGACCTCGACGGCGAGTTCGACCGCGTGCGCCGCAAGCTCGAGGCCGGTCCCCAATTCATCATGACCCAGCCGGTGTACGAGCTGGATTGCTGGAAGCGGTTCGTGGATCGCCTCGGCGGCCTGACGTCGCTGCCGATCCTGATCGGCATCCTCCCGCTCCAGTCCTTCCGCCACGCCGAGTTCCTGCACAACGAAGTGCCGGGGATCACGGTTCCGGAGTGGATCCGTGCCCGACTCCACGCCGCGGGCAACGAGGGACAACGCGTCGGCGTCGATCTGGCCCGCGAGCTGCTGGCGCAATGCCGGACGATGGCCAGCGGCGTCTACCTGATGCCGTCGTTCGGCCGTTACGAGAATTGCCTGGAAGTGATCGAAGGCGCGGGGATCGAGTCCCGCGATGTGGTCCAGGCGCCGGGCGCTGCGCGCCCGGGCCATTGAGGAGGTGGCCGTGAATACGCTGCTCTATTTCCTCGTCATGGCGGCGGCGATGTTGGGTCTGTCGCGCATACTGCCGGGGTTCCAGGTCAAGGGATGGATTCCGGCCTTGTTCGGTGCGGTGGTGCTGGCCCTGGTCAACGCGATCCTCAAACCCATCCTGTTCGTGCTCACCCTGCCGCTGACCGTCTTGACGCTCGGACTATTCCTGTTCGTGCTCAACGGGATCACGCTGTGGATCGCCGCCAAACTGGTACCGGGCTTCAGCGTCAAGGGATTCGGCACCACGATACTCGCGGCGTTCCTGCTCGCCTGCGTCAGCGTGGCGTGGAGGATGATCACCACGCGATGAACGACTCCACCCATCGGCATCGCAGTGAGAACGCGGCCGGGCGCCGCCAGGCCAAGAACGCCGTGGCGGCGCGCCTCATGCCGCGCACCGAGAGCGCCGACCTGTGCGCCGGCTGCGTCGCGTGCTGCAGCTACATCACGATCGAGATCGATCCGCCTCGGCAGCCGTGGGAGTACGACCAGGCGATCTGGATGCTCCACCACCACGGGATCGAGATCTACGTCGAGCAGCCCGAGGCTTGGTTCGTCTACGTGCCGACGCGCTGCGACCAGCTGAACTCCGAGGGACGTTGCTCGATTCACGGCCGGCATCCGGTGCTGTGCCGCGACTACGACCCGCGCGAGTGCGAGCGTCGGTATCCGCTGGAGCAGCCGCGCGCGTGGTTCAAGAAGGCAGAGGATCTCGAGACCTGGCTGCGCGAAAACCGGCCGGTGCATTGGAAGCGGCTGGAGAAGCATCGCCGGCAGATGCCGGACGCCCCGCCCGTTGCGCGGGGCCGCGGTGCCGGTGCGACGCTGGCTGGGGCGTTGGTGCAGATCCGGCGGTAGTCGCTGCGTTTGGGGCCGATCGCTGACCCGTACGCGGGGCACGGACCGATCTTCGTGGCGATAGGCGCCGCGCCGAGTGGTCGTTCCTCACTTCGATGTCGCCGAGATCGAGATCGTCGCGGCATCACCCCAGAATCTCCGCTGCGAAATCTTTTCTGCGAAGCAAATACCTCTTGACACGTTTCGGAGCGTCGTGGCTGCAATCTCGCTGACGGTGTTCTGGCGTCGCGTCAAAGCGCGAAGCGTGCGCTCAATCAGTCGAATCGCACCCCCCGCGCTTTCGATTTCAGGAAGCCGCGTTTTGTGGGTTCTCCGTTGATCCCTGAGCGCCGAGAACACGTGTGTTCCAATGAGTGCGCCCCAACCGGTCGGGTGGTAGATCCCGGCCGAAGCATCAGGCTCGCCCCCGAGTCAGGAAGTGCTTTCGTGCACGCCTACTCGTTGATTCATCTGAACGGTCCGGAAGTGCTCCGCAGTGCGGCGGCCTACAATCGTCATGAGCGCACTAATGCGGCGATGCTGATTGCTCACATTGCCGAAATTGACGCGCGCGAGCTTTATCTCCCCGCCGGGTTTCCGTCGACCTACGAGTATTGCCGCCAGGAACTGCGTTTGACCGAGCAGTCGGCCCTGAAGCGGATCCGGGCGGGCCGCGTGGCGCGAGAATTCCCCGCGATCTTCGACGCCATTGCCGAGGGCCGGGTGCATCTGACCGGGGTGATCCAGCTGAAGCCTCACCTCACCCCGCGCAACGCCGACGAATTGCTGGCCGCCGCCACCCACAAGACCCAGGGCGAAATCGAGAAGCTACTGGCGGAGCGATTCCCGAGTGCTGATATGCCAGCTCGGATCGAGGCTATTCCATCGGAGCCGGCCCCCGAGGCAGAACTACTGACTTTCGAGTCCACTGGTCCGGTGGGCCAACTGTCCGCGCAGACAGTTGCCGAACAAGTGTCCGCACGGACACCTGCGACGCAGCACGCCAGGGTGAAGCCGCTCTCGCCGCAACGCTATGGGCTCCAGTTCACGATCGACCAGGAGACGCATGACGACTTGCGCCAGGTCCAGGCCTTGCTCGGCCACCGGGTTCGGTCTGGGGACCTCGCGGATGTCTTCGGCCGTGCACTCAAGTCGCTCCGAAAGGAGCTCGAGAAGCGGAAGTACGCCGCGACCGACCGGCCGCGCACCGGCTCACGCGGCACCCCGACGGCGAAGCGCACGATCCCGGCACACGTGAGACGCGCCGTCCGGAAGCGCGACCAGGATCAGTGCGCGTTCGTCGGCGAGAACGGCCATCGTTGCACGGAACGAAAGGAGCTCGCATTCGATCACATCGAACCCGTGGCCCGGGGAGGAGAGGCAACGGTCGACAACGTGCGCCTGCTTTGCCACGCCCATAACCAGTACGAAGCCAAGCGCGTGTTTGGCGATGGGTTCATGCACCAGAAGCGCGAGGAAGCTCGGATTGCACGCGAGGAGAGACAGGCCAAGAAGATGCACGAGGCGAAGAAGGCACAAGAAGCTCAAGCGAAAACCGCGACCGAAGAAGTAATTCCCTGGTTGCAGGCCTTAGGAGTCCGCACCGACCAGGCACGCCGCGCCGCCGAGCACAGCGCATCTCTCGCCGACGCCCCGCTCGAGCAACGCGTGCGCCTGGCGTTGTCCTGCCTGCGGCCCCGCGCCTACTCCATCACTCCGGCGCCGGCGAGCGTGGGCTCGGCACCGTGACTCGCCGTTCGACACGAATCGACGGCGGCTGCTACCGGCAACTGTCCGCACGGACAGTCGCGGCGGCTCAGCCCGATCAGCGAATCACGCACGCCCTCGCCACGGCCCGTGCTGTCGGCGTGCGCACTTCGACCATGTGAATCCCCGGGCGCAATTGCGTATTCACCGTCGCCCAATGCTTCCCGGCCGGGAGATCCCCCATTGTCTCCGATGCGACCCGACGGCCGGCAAGATCGAACACGTGGACATGAACCTCGCTGGCGCGCTCGGGGAGGTCGAAGGTGACCTGGAAAGGCCCGTGAATCGGGTTGGGCTGAATGGCCATCCGCAGGCTCGGCGTCAAGGCAACACTCGGCCCCTCGACGTCGGCCACCGGCACCGTGAGGTTCCGGTAGACCACGAATTCATTGGAACTCAAAATCACGACAACATCGTTGCGCCCGTCTCCGGTCAGGTCTCCCAGTGTGGCTCTCGCTGTGGACCACGCCCCGGTGGCCAGGACCCACGCAGGATCGAACGTGCCGTCGTTGTGACCGAGGCGGATCCCGAACTCGTTGTTGCCCGTCTCGAGTACCAAGTCGAGTCCAGCCGCCTGATTCACGTCCGCGATCTCGACCGAATAAACCTGTCCGTCACCGGGGATGTCGACGCCCGGATCGAGCTGACCATCGGCGCGGCCCTTGAACCAGCGGGCGCCAGCGTCGGTCGGAACCACGGCGTCGAGGAGACCGTCGCCGTCGAGGTCTCCGATCTCGAGATCGGCATTCGAAGAAGGGCCGATCGACTGGACCTGGATGATCTCAAAAGTCCCATCGCCTTGTCCGCGCAATACGCGCAGATACTCTGCGAGCATTGCCGCGTCGAGCACGCCATCCTGGTCGAAGTCTCCGAGGCGTACCGCACGCTGGATGGTTGTTGGGCCGAGCCACACGTTCGGCAGAGGCGTGAAACCACCGGTGCCATTGCCGACGGCGACTTGGTAGGTGGCGTTGACGATGCAAACCAAATCGAGGATGCCGTCTCCGGTGACGTCTCCGAGGGCAGCGTCCTTTGCAGCCAACGCGATGTCTGCCCTACTGAAATTCGCACTGCCGCCATTGGTCAGGATCGTCATGCTGGACGGAGGGTCCAGGTGAGAAGACGCCGAGTTCAGAGTCAGCATGTCAACATCTCCGTCACCATCCAGGTCACCGGCTAGCACCTTGGTGGGGCCGGGTGCCGCGGTTGACCAACGCTGACCTTCGGCGAATCCTCCGCCACCGGTTCCGAGGAACACGTTCGCGAAATCGTACGTCCGCTCGGTCACGACCACATCTCGGAGACCGTCGCCATTGAGATCTTCGATGGCCAGGGCCGTGGGGCCGTTGCCCGTATGATTCCCAAGGAAGGTCCCGTCCCCGTTTCCCGGCAACACGCGCAGTCGATTCGTCGTACGTTCGACGAACGCCAGATCAGCGAAGCCATCACCCGTCAGTTCCGCCGCCGCGAAACCGTCCACGAACGTCCCGGTCCCTTGATCGCCGATCTCCACATAGCTGGTGTCAGCCCTTCGACACACGCTTACCAAATTGGAGCCCGGGTAGAGCCCCAGGACTTCGTCGACCAAGTCTCCATCGAGATCCGCGAGGAATAGCGGTTGAGAGCCCTTCGTCGGGTAGCTACTCGTCAAGAACATGCCGTTCCCGTAGCCCCGATACGCGCTCCCCGGAGTCAGCAAGTCGAGGTACGCGTCCCCATTGAGCCGCATCAATCGTACGGCCTGGGCCGAACTGGCAAAATCCTGAACCTGAACGAACGCATGATCGCCTAGGCCTCGGAGCACCACGATCCTCCCGGGGGACGTGGGTTGTCGGCTCACCACCAGGTCGAGGTTCCCATCCAGGTCGAGGTCGCCAACAGCGATCGCTTTCAAAGTCGGCCCACAAGGAATGTCGGTCCGCTCGAAGAACGTCCCGTCCCCGACGCCCCACCAGATTGCCACCCATCCTCCCGTGGCCGTGACGATGTCGAGGTGGTAATCCTGATCGAGGTCCACGAGGGTCACGGCGACTGACCCAGACCCGACCGAAAGGCTGGATGAGACGTATCCTGACGGGCCGTGGAGGAACACCGATACCGACGAGTTTCCGTTGCACACGACGATGTCCGGATACCCGTCGCCGTCGAGATCGCCGGTCGCGATCGCAGAAGGTTGGATGCCGGTCGGCAGGTCGACCCTCGTCTGGAACGTACCATCCCCGTTGCCGCGGAAGATCGAGATCGTGTTGGAGCTCTGGTTGGCGACCACCAGGTCGGCGTGGCCATCTCCGTCCAGATCCTCGGCCACCACCGCAATCGGGCTGGTTCCCGTCTCGTAAGCTGGTGTCGTCACCAGCTCGAACAACGGGTCGGACCACGCCGCTTGGGTTGTCGCGAGGGCGGACAGCAGCAGGGCTGGAACGGCGCACCGTGGGCTCATCAGATCGGGGGTTCCTTTGGGCGGCCCAGGTGGAGTGCAATCGGGGCGCAGACGATAGGGACATTGTCCGGCGAATGAAAGGCCGCTCTGCGAATTACTCATCGGGAAAACTACGGACTCTTCGCGATGTCCCTCCCCCACTTCTTCTTCCACTCCGCGAGCCGTTCGAGCGCAGCGAGCGGCGTCATCGTATCCGGGTTGAGCGCTGCCAGCTCATCGGCCAATGGATGAGCAGGCGTACCGAACAAACCCAGTTGCCCAGCCGCCTCCCGCCGCGAACCCCGCGACGCCTTAGCCTCCAAATGCTCCACAGTGCGTTCACTCTCCAGTTCGGCCAGCACCTCGCGCGCCCGCTCGATCACCGGGCGCGGCAGCCCGGCCAGCTGCGCGACGTGGATGCCGTAGGAGCGGTCGGCGGCGCCATCGGCGATCCGATGCAGGAACACCACCCGCTCCTCCCACTCCTCGACCAGCATATGGACGTTGACCAGTCGCGGCAGCTTTTCGGCGAGTTGCGTCAACTCGTGATAGTGCGTGGCGAACAACGTGCGCGGCCGGGGCCCTCCGGCATCGTGCAGGAACTCGGTCACCGCCCAGGCGATCGCGAGTCCGTCGTAGGTCGCGGTTCCGCGCCCGACCTCGTCGAGCACCACCAGGGAGCGAGGCGTCGCCGAGCGCATGATGTCGGCGGTCTCGCTCATCTCGACCATGAACGTGCTCTGGCCCGAGCCGAGCCGATCGCCGGCGCCCACGCGCGTGAAAACGCGATCGACCAAGCCGATCTCGGCGCGGGTCGCAGGCACGAACGCGCCCGCCTGCGCCAACACCACCGCCAGCGCCACCTGGCGCAGGTACGTGCTCTTGCCGCCCATGTTGGGTCCAGTCAGCAGCAGGATCTGGCGGCGGGATGCATCGAGATCGCAGTCATTGGGCACGAACTCGCCGCGCGGCAGCAGGCGCTCGACCACCGGGTGACGCAAGCTTTCGAGGTGCAGTCGGTCGCCGTCGTCGATCTCGGGCCGCACCCACGCGTACTGGATTGCGGTCTCGGCCAGCGTCGACAGCGGCGTCGAGCGTGCCGAGGGCGGTCGCGGCCGCCTGCAGCGCCGGCACGTGCACCGCTGCCGCCTCTCGTAGCGCAACGAACAGCTCGTGCTCACGCGCCTTGAGCTTCTCCTCGGCGCCCAGCACCTCGCCTTCCTTGACCTTGAGGTCGGGCGTGACGAAACGCTCGGCCGCGGTCAGCGTCTGGCGGCGCTCCCAGTTGCCGGGAACCTTGTCGAGGTGCGGGCGGGTGACTTCCAGGTAGTAACCGAACACGCGGTTGAACCCGACCTTCAAGCTGCTGATTCCGGTGCGCCCGCGCTCGGTGGCCTCCAGCTCGGCGATCCAGCGTTTGCCCGAGTGCGCGACGTCGTCGAGCCCGTCGCGCGTCGCGTCGTAGCCTGCTCGGAAGATGCCGCCATCGCGCGCCAGGGGTGGCGGCTCGTCGACCAGGGCACGACGCAGATCGGCTTCGAGCGCGGGGATGCCGGACAGCGCCGAGCGCGCCTGGGCGGCGATCGGGTCGCCGAGCGGGGCGAGCAGGGCATGGACCGCAGGCAACAGGGCCAGGGCATCGCGGATGGCGCCCAGGTCGCGTGGCGTGGCTCGGGCGCAGGCCAGGCGCGCTGCCAGGCGCTCGAGGTCCGGGATGCTGCGCAGCGCCAGGCGCATGGACGCCCGCGCTTCGAACTCGGTGATCCAGGCTTCGACCGCGTCGTGTCGCGCGCGCACCGACGCGGCGTGCGCCAGCGGCCGCTCGAGCCAGCCGCGCAGGCGCCGCGAACCGAGCGAGGTGACGCAGCGGTCGAGGTGATGCCACAGGGTGTGCGCCGGTTCACCGCCGGGCTGGGGCTGGAACAATTCCAGGTGTCGGGCGGTCGCGGCGTCGTAGCGCAGCGTGTCGTCCTCGCTCCAACGCTCGACCCGATCGAGCTGGCGTGCGAACCCGCCGTGCATGCGATCGAGGTAGTCCAAAGCCGCCCCCGCCGCGCGGAGCCCGAGGTCGAGATCGGCGATCCGAGCCACGTCGGCGGCACTCCAGCGCGACCGCGGATCGGGGGCTTCGAGAAATCGGCGGGCCGGCAGCGTGGTGCGGGCACCCGGCAGCCCCGAAATCGACGCGTTCAGCCTTTCGCCGTCTGCGGCCGAGTCTTCCGACTCGGCCGGGAGTAGCCACTCGGCCACGCGCAGGCGCGAAAGCATGGCCGCCGCGTCGTCCCACGACGGCTCCGCGACCCGCACCTCGCCGGTCGAGGCGTCCGCCACGCACACGCCGACGCGTTCGCGCCCGGGCCACACCGCAACCAGATAGTTGTTGCTCGCCGGGTCCAGGAACGCGTCCGCGGTCACCGATCCCGGGGTCAGGATCTCGGTGACCCCGCGATCGACCAGCGGTTTGGCGGCCGTCGGCAGCTCGAGCTGCTCGCAGATCGCGACCTTGTGCCCCAGACGCAGTAGGCGCGCGACGTAGGCATCGCGCTGATGCCACGGGATACCGCACATCGGAATCGGATCGGGATCGTTCTTGTTGCGCGAGGTCAGCGTCAGTCCGAGAATCTGTGCGCCCTGGATCGCGTCCTCGAAGAACATCTCGTAGAAGTCCCCGAGGCGAAAAAACAAAAACGCGTCGGCGTGTTCCTTCTTCAGCCGCAGGTATTGGCGCATGAGCGGCGTGGCCGCCGCACCGCCACCGCGTGCCGCCTGCACTCCGGAGGTGGCTGCGGCCAGCGCGTCAGTCATCGCTCGATCACCCGGGCCGGCACGTCCAGCTCGCGGCGTGCGCGGTCGGCGGCCGCTCGAGCCGCGGGGTCGGAGTCGAACTCGCCGAGCCGAACCACGTAGGCGCGGCCGCGCCCCGAGCCGCGGGTCTCGGGTCGGGCGGCGGTGAAGCCCAGCGCGCGAGCCAGGTCGGCGACGGCGTGCGCCCGCGGCTCGCTTGGAAACGGACCCAGCTCGACCGCGGCGCCCGAGGCTCCGGGCGTGACCAGGCCGACGCGCGCGGCCTCGATGCTGCGCGGATACTCCTCGAGCAGGCGGGTGCGGGCGCGGTCGGCGAGGCCGGTCTGGTGCAGCCGGACCGCGAGGCCATTCACGTGCTCGAGCACTGCCGGCATCGCCTCGCCACGGCCCTCGTGGACCAGCGGCTCGAGCAGATCCAGGGCGCGATCCGGCCGGCGTCCTTCCTCCCAGGTGATCGCCAGCGCCAGTCGAGCATCGAGCCGGCGTGGCGACGCCGACTCCGCGACCTCTTCGAGCGCAGCGCGCGCCCTGCGTTCGTCGCCGAGCGCCAGCCAGCACAGGCCGGCCCAATAGCGCGCCTCGTTCTTGCGCGCCGGATCGAGTCGTGCGCCGGCGCGCGCGAAGGCATCGGCCGCCGGCCGGTACTCGGCGCGCGCGTAGTGCAGATGTCCGAGCAGCAAGGCGGCCTCGGCTCCCTCCCGGGGCACGCGTGCCTGGTTCTCGTAGTGGCGGAGGGGCACGAGCAGGCTGTCGGCCACGTGCCGGGCGAGCAGCGAATCCAGGGACGGCCCGGCGGCTCCGTGCGCCGGCCACAACGCCAGCGCGGCCGCCACCGCGACCAGCAAGCGAATCGATCCCTGAGGATTCACGGCGTGAGGATTCATGGCGTCAGGATAGTGCCCAGTACGGGCGGTGGCGCAAGCCCGCCCAAAACGCCGGCGCGCCGGACCACAAAGCTCCGGCGCGCGACGATCTGCATTTCGAAGCCGTGCCGATTACTCGTCTTCGGGCACGTTCTCCTTGGTCTTGGCTTTCGCCGCATCGTCCGCCGGCGGATTGGCCGCGATCTTGGCCCGAACCTGATTGCGCTTGGAGGTCCACTCGGCGAGCGCGATGTCGTCCTGGTCGGAAAGCCAGGCCTTGACGCTCAACACCAGCCGGTGGTTCGGAATGTCCACGCGCGTCACCTTCATGGTCTGCTCCTCGCCGACCTCGAAGGCGTCGGTCGGGCGCTTGAGGTCGTCGATCCCGAGCTGCGAGAGCGGAATGAAACCCTCGATGCCGTCGCCGACGTCCACGATCGCGCCGCGATCGAACAGGCGATTCACCGCGCCGGAAAGCACCATGCCCGACGGGAAGCGGTCGGCCAGGCGCGGCCACGGATCCTCGCTGACCTGCTTGAGCCCCAGGCTGATGCGCCGGTGCTCCTTGTCGATCGACAGGATCACGACCTCGACCGAGTCGTTCTTCTTGAGCACTTCGCTCGGATGCGCGACCCGCTTGGTCCACGACATGTCGGAGACGTGCACCAGCCCGTCGATCCCCTCTTCGAGCTCGACGAACGCGCCGAAGTTGGTCAGATTGCGCACCTTGCCCTGGACGCGCATGCCGGTCGGGTACTTCTCGTCGAGCGTCAGCCACGGATCGGGCTCGATCTGCTTCAACCCGAGCGAGATCTTCTCGTTGGCCGCGTCGACCTTGAGCACCACCGCCTCGATGACGTCGCCGATGTTGACCACCTTGGACGGATGGCGAACGTGACGCGTCCACGACATCTCGGACACGTGCACCAGGCCCTCGACGCCCTTCTCCAGCTCGACGAATGCGCCGTAGTCGGTGATCGACACCACGCGTCCGCGTGACGCGATCGCCGACCTTGTACTTGTCCTCGACGCCGTCCCACGGGTAGGGCTCGAGCTGCTTCAAGCCGAGCGAGATGCGCTCCTTCTCGGGATCGAAGTTGAGCACCTTGACCCGGACGCGGTCGCCGATCTTGACCATCTCCGAGGGATGCGCGATCGCGGCCCCACGACATGTCGGTGATGTGCAGCAGGCCGTCGATGCCGCCGAGGTCCACGAACGCGCCGAAGTCGGTGATGTTCTTGACCTGGCCTTCGCGGATCTGGTCCTTCGCCAGATCCTTGAGGATCGTGGACTTCATCCGGTCGCGCTCCTCTTCGAGGACGGCGCGGCGCGAGACCACGATGTTGCGGCGGCGCTTGTTCAGCTTGATGATCTTGACCGAAACGTTCTGGCCGAGCAGGGCGTCCACGTTCTGGACCTGGCGCAGCGCGATCTGGGAGCCGGGCAGGAACGCCTCGACTCCGTAGAGATCCACGACCACGCCGCCCTTGATCTTGCGGACCAACTTGCCCTCGACCACCTGCCCGCTGTCGTGCGCGTCCTTGACGCGATCCCAGACGCGCACGAAGTCGGCGCGCTGCTTGGAGAGGACGACCAGGCCGTCCTGGTTCTCCATCTTCTCGAGGAAGACGTCGATCTGGAGTCGCCGACCTTGATGCTGGCCGGGTCCGGGAACTCCGAGAGCGAGATGACGCCTTCGCTCTTGAAGCCGACGTCGACGAGGACCTCCTTGTCGTCGACCGCGAGCACCGTGCCGCGCACGATCTCGCCTTCGCCGATGGATCGGAGGGATTCCTCGTACTGGCCGAACATCTCGGCGCGGGCCGCTTGAGCGGCCTCGTCATCGTCCTCTTCGAGATTGAGGATGGCAGGGGGGGCGGGTGCCCGGCGCGGAGTCTCCACGACGGGGTTGAGGGTGCGTTCGGTCGTGTCCAGCATGATCGGTGTTGCCTCCAGAGATACGGGACTCAGGATCGGCCGGCGGCCGCCCCGGGTGCTGCTTCCTCCTCTTGATCGCGTTTGAGCGCTGCGATCGCGCGCATCACACCGTCGCCGACGCTCTGGTAGAGCGCCCGCCCCGGCGTTTCTTCTACGACGTCCACGAACTCCCGCCAGTGCTGGGCTCGGCCGAGCGTGACCCTCACCCGTTCCTTGCGGGTCCACCATTTCGACGGCCGATTGCTGCCCGAGATGTAGCAGGGCACGATCACCGCGTCGGCGCTGACCGCGATCAGCCCGACTCCCGGCCGCGCCGGGTGCAAGCGACCGTCGCGCATTCGGCTCCCTTCCGGGAACAGAATCAAGCCACCGCCGGCCTTGAGCGCGTCGATCGCCCGCGAAAGACCAGTCAGGTCGGCGGTGCCTCGACGGATCGGGATCGAGTTCAGGCTGCGCACCAGCGACCCGAGCGGACCGCGGAACAACTCTTCCTTGGCGAGGAAGTGCATTTCCCGCGGCAACAGCGCGCCGAGCAGCGGCGGATCCCAGAACGAGATGTGGTTCGAGGCGACGATCACGCCGCCATCGCGCGGTACGTGTTCGACACCCGTCACCCGCCAGCCCGTGAGAGCTCCGAGTGCGACGTTGGCAAAATTCCGGACGGCACTATAGTACGTCCGCACCGATTCTCCTAGCCGCGCCGGCCCGTCCCGCGGGCCCGGCCGAGGCCCCTCGGGGCTTCGCCCAGTCCCGGCGGATCGGCCCCACCCGATCCCGTGCACGCCTCATACTATCGGCCGACAAAGCGGGGGTGTTCCAGTGCGGCGCGAACCACCGCCTCGATCTGGGCCTCGAGCGTCAGCCCGGTCGTGTCGAGCACCACGGCCTCCGGGGCCTTGGCCAGCGGGCTCAGGGCGCGGGTCCGGTCCCGCGCGTCCCGCCGATCGAGATCCTCTCCCACCTGTTCCTGAGTCACGGCCAGACCGCGCGCCCTGAGTTCGTGGTATCGGCGTTCGGCTCGAGACCCCGAATCCGCATCGAGGTAGATCTTGACATCGGCATCCGGGAACACCACGGTGCCCAGGTCGCGGCCTTCGGCGACCAGCGGGCCGCGGTCGCGCAGTTGCCGTTGAATCGAGATCAGCCATTGGCGCACGAGCGGCAGCGCTGCGACCCGCGACGACATCTCGCTGACTTCGGGAGTTCGAATCCGCGTACTGACGTCGACGCCGTCGAGCCAGACCGAAGGATGGTCGGGCGAGCCCTGGAGCTCGAGTCGGGTCTCGGCGAGCATGCGCGCGAGTTCCGGCCCCTCGGCTGGAGAAACGCCCTGCTCCAGGACCTTGAGCGCCAGCGCTCGGTAGAGGGCGCCGGTGTCCACGTAGAGGAATCCCAACCGTGCGGCGACCGCTCGCGCGGTCGTGCTCTTGCCGGCGGCCGCCGGGCCGTCGATGGTCAGGACGAAGCTCACGCCGCGTCATCCTCCGCCAGGGTCAGGTTTCCCCCCAGCTCGGCGAACGTGCCGGCGAATCCCGGGAACGAGGTCTCGATCGCGGCCACGTCGTCGACCCGAATCGGAGAGCGCGCATGGAGCCCGAGCACGGCGAACGCCATCGCGACCCGATGGTCGCCGCGTGCGTCGACCCTCCCGCCCTGCGGCCGCCCGCCAACGATTTCGAGACCGTCGGGGCTCTCACGCACGGAAATGCCGACCGACGCGAGTCCCGAGGCGAGCGCCGAGATCCGGTCGCTCTCCTTGACCCGCAACTCGCTGGCACCCGAGATCCGTGACGTGCCGCGGGCCACGGCCGCGGCCACGATCCACGCCGGCACCTCGTCGATCCAGCGCGGCAGGTCTTCCGCGGCGACTTCGACCGCGCGCAGGTCGTCCGTGCCCTCGACCGTGACGTCCCCGATCGGTTCACCGTGCTCCTCTCGCACCGGGCTCCTCGTGATTCGAGCGCCCATGCGTTCGAGCACGTCGAGCAGTCCCGTGCGCGTGGGGTTGAGCCCGACCTCGACCGCCGTCACCCGGGCTCCCGGACAACCGGCGGCCGCCGCCAGGAAGAATGCCGCGGCGGAGAAGTCCCCCGGAATGCGCCAGTGCCTGGGACGGGCGGCAAGCTCGTGCGGTCCGGTCACCGCGACGCGGCGGCCGCCACCCGCGCGGGGCTCGATATCGAGCGGGACGCCGAGTGATCCCAGCATCCGCTCGGTGTGATCGCGCGCCGGACCGGGGAGTTCGACCGCTGTCGTACCTCGGGCGAACAGCCCGGCGAGCACCACGCACGAGAGCACCTGGGCGCTGGCCACCGGGGCGCGGTGCTCGATACCGCGTAGCGCGCCACCGCGCACCGTGAGTGGTGGCTGCCGGTCGCCGGCCGCGGCATGAATGTCGGCGCCCATGGCTCGCAGGGGTTCGACGATCCGGCCGACCGGACGACGATTGAGTGAGGCGTCGCCGGCGAGCGTCGAGGCGAACGGCTGCCCGGCGGCGATCCCGGCCAACAAGCGCAACGTGGTTCCGGAATTGCCGCAGTCGAGCGTGCGCCGCGGATCTTCGAGTCGAGGACCGACGCCGTGCACCGCGCCGGGTTCGGCTCGCGCTCCCAGCGCTCGGACGCACGCCAGCGACGCCAGACAGTCGGCGCCGGGATTCGCGTGCTCGATCGTGATCGGCGCCTGGTGCAGCAGTCCGATCAGATACGCCCGATGCGTGATCGATTTGTCACCCGGAGGCTGGAAGCGGCCCCCGAACCCCGGCGCCGCCCGGCTGGTCAGTCGCAACACCTGGATCGGCGGGATCAGCCCCGGCCGGAACCGGCGCGGCGCCGACTCGGCGTGACCGTCGCGCGCCGTGCCGCCGTGCTGCGGCTGCTCGCGGCCGGCTTGGCCGCCCGACGCCCAGCGGCCGAGGCCGCCCGCGCCACGCGCGAGGTCGGCGAGGTGCGACGCCGCCCATCGCCGGCGCGCGCCGCTGCACGGAGCGACTGGAGGTTGCGCCAGGTCACGAACTCCTCGATCAGGGCGCGACGGGGCGCGTCGAGATCGGAGAACATGCACGCCAGCTCGAAACTGGATTGGCCACGGCGCTCGACCACGTCGCAGCGCACGACGATGCCCTCGCACTTCACCAGTTCCTGCCCCGCCCGCCCGGGCAGACGGGGGAGCACGATGGTCAGCTGCACCTTCGACAAGCGGCGCCAGGAAGTGCGACGAGGTGCAATAGACGCCGCTGGCAGAGATGTTCTGGCTCTCGGTGACGACTTGGGCGCTGCTACCTTCGTGGACGCCTTCGACGCGCATGCTGAGTCGCGCCTCGGCGCGTGGCAGTCGGCGGCGCTCGCTGCGGCGGCGGGCGGGTTTCGACGGCATCATCCCCTCCTGGTGTGCCGGCGTCGGGGCCGGCGCTCTTCCTGGTCCAAAGCGAAATCACATTCGCGCGCCGGAACGTCCACGCGCGCCACGATGACGTGAACCGTGTCTCCCAACGTAAAGCGTCGCCGGCTGTGCCGTCCGATCAGTCGAACCCCGGCAGGATCGAGATCGAAACGATCGTCGAGTTCGTGTCCGACGCGGACGAATCCCTCGACCGGCTCCTCGTCCAGCTCGACGAAGCATCCGCGCGGGACAAGGCCGGTGATCATACCCGAAGCCCGGTCTCCGAGTCTCCCTTCCAGCAGGCGCAGCGATTTGACCTTGACCGCCTCGCGCTCGGCATCGACCGCCGTCTCCTCGGCGGCGCTGCACAGCTGGGCGTCCTCGGCGAGATCGCCCGGGTCCCAGGCCGCGTCGCGCTTGCCGCGCACCCACTCCCGAACCCGGCGGTGATTGTGCAGATCCGGGTAACGGCGGATCGGCGAGGTGAAGTGACAGTACTCGCGGCTCGCCAGGCCGAAGTGTCCGTGATCGCGGGCGTCGTAGCGGGCGCGAGGTAAGGTGCGCAAGACCATGCGGTGGAGCAGGCGTCGATGTTGTGGGTCGAGCGGTGCGGCCAGCAGGGACTGCAGCGCACGCGCCGGGTCGTCGAGGCGTCCGAGCCGCGGCAGGCCGAGCACCTGGAGCATCGCGATCCAGGTCCTCGAGCTTGGCGGGGGTCGGTGGCTCGTGGATCCGGTAGAGGACACCGGTGCGCCGTTCGCGCCTTCGTGCCCGACGCAGCGGTTGGCGAGCAGCATGAACTCCTCGATCAGCTCGTGGCTCTCGAGATGGCGGCGGCGCTCGATCCGGATCGGAACGCCATTGGCGTCCACCCAGGCCTTGACCTCGGGCACCTCCAGCTCGAGCGCTCCCGCAGCGCGCCGCCGACGGCGCAGGCCGCGCGCCAGTTTCTGGACCGCCTCGAGCGCCTGATGCAAGGAGCGGTCGACGTGACGCGATCCGTCGAGCACTTCCTGAACCTCGGCGTAGTGCAGCTTGTGCCGGCTCCGGATCACGCTTTCGACGAAGCGGTACTTGCGCAGGCGGCCATCGGCGTCGAGTTCCGCGATCAGCGAAAGCGCCAGCCGATCGCGGTCCGGACGCAACGAGCAAAGGTCCGAGGACAGCCGTTCGGGGAGCATCGGCACCACCCCGCCGGGCAGGTACACGCTGGTGCCGCGCGCACGGGCCTCGCGGTCGATCGTCGAGCCGTCGCCGCACGTAGTGTGAAACGTCGGCGATGTGGATTCCGACCTCGAAGTGTTGGTGGCCGAGGGCCACCACCGACAGGGCGTCGTCGTGGTCGCGCGCGTCCTCGGGGTCGATGGTGAAGACCAGCTGGTCGCGCAGGTCCTCGCGCCCCCGGCGTTCTGCGGCCCCGGGCTCGTGATGCGCGGCCGCCTCGCGCTCCACGTCGTCCCCGGAAGCGCGCCCGCAGCCGGTGCGGCGGAGATCACCGAAGCATCGTCCCACTCGGGCCGGTCCTCGGCGCCCAGCACTTCGATCAGGAACGCGGGCGCATCGTCGGGGACCTCCGCGATGCAGAAGTCCCCGTGCTCCAGCGCCGGACGATGACGAACCGCGAGCTCCCGGCGACCTCCGCGCCAGCGGCGCGCGGGATCGAACCACCATCGCCCGCGCTGCCACAGGGCGCGGCCGATCAGGCGTGGCGTCTCGGGGTCGCGGGGGCGCCTAGCGGACGCGCTTCTTATGGCGGTTCTTCCGCAGTCGCTTCTTGCGCTTGTGGGTGGCGATCTTCTTACGCTTACGCTTCTTTCCTGATCCCATGCGGGCTCCTGGGGCGGGGCCGAGCCCGCCGGCGGGTCATACCTGACTGGCGACGGCCTCGGTCTCGGGCACTGGCTCGCCGTCGAGGACCAGGGCCTTGAGTTCCTTGCTGGGCTTGAACACCGGCACCAGCTTGGCCGGCACCAGCACTTCCAGCCCGCTGCGCGGATTGCGGGCGCGGCGCGCCCGCCGCTCCCGCACCTTGAACGTGCCGAAACCGCGGATCTCGAGGTGCTGACCGTCGGTCAGCGCGCGACACACAGCATCGAGCAGGTGATCCACGATGACCGCGGTGTGGTGCTTCGAGACCCCCGTGTGAACGGAGATCGACTCGACCAGGTCCGCCTTCGTCATGATCCCCTCCCTGACGTGGACGCTCGCGGCAGCAACCCATTCGTGCGCCGCGACCCGATGGCCTCAATCGGCCGGAGCTGTTCCTCGCCGGCATGCGCAGTCGTGCGAGCCACACGGACCCGCCTGGGCACTCGAGGCGGACCCGACGACCGCGAACGACGAGAGAAGTCGCTGCGCGCGTTCGGCCCCGCACGCGGGGCACGGCGGCGCGGAAACGTCGTGACGCGGGACCAGTGACTCGAAACGCTCCCCGCACGACGCACAGCGGTACTCGAAGATCGGCAATCGACAACCCTCCCGGATGCGGCACTTTAGCACGATCGCGCATTCGATGTGCACCCGATACGGTGGCGGTCACGATCGCGTTGGCTCCGGGCCCCACGCGTCGACGACTCCGACGATCACCGTGCGCACCGCGCCGCGTGGCTGCCGCAGCACCTGAGCCGCCGCAGTTGCCCTCGTCCGCAACCAGCACCAGATCGCCGGTGCCGGCGTCGCACCGCGTCCACCGCGATCGCGGCTCGACCGATGGCGGCGCCGCCCGGGTCGACCGGCTGGACCAAGAGCAGCTTGCGCGCCGCGAGATCCGCGTGCTTGATGGTCGCCACCACGTCGCCGACCACGCGCGCCAGGATCATCGGCGCGACCTCCCGGCAGCGGCTCCGCGCAGCGTCGATCGACGATGCCGACGATCGCCGCGTCGGCCGGATTGTCCGGGTCGGGCAGGGCGTTGGCGGCCTCGCGGCCGCGCACGTAGAACACGCGCTGCCCGGGTGCGGCGGACACCAGATCGACGGCGACCAGGGCGCGGCCGGCGCGCGCTCCGGCGACATCGGTGGGCTCGAGCAACAGCAGGCGATGCCCGCGAAACGCCGGCACCTGCACCGTGCAGACCACCGTGCCGATCACGCGCGCGAAGTGCATCGCCTCTTCGAGCGCCGCGCCGGCGGCTCATCCGAGTACGCGTTCCTTCATCTGCGCGTGGAGCCGCGGGATCACCACCGAGCGCATCAGCAGTCCGCGGCGCACGGCCTCGGCCCGCCCCGCGTCGACCGCGGCCTGGACGTCGGCTACCGTCCCGGTCAGCAGGACGCACGCCCTTGCCGCCGAGGCCGTTCGCGAGTCGTAGGTCGCGGAGCGTGACGTCGGCGGTCTTGGCGGCGCGGTCCGCGGCCACGATCGCCGAGGCCGCGGTCAGCGTCTCGATGCACGCCCGAGCGCGTCGTCGTCGACGCGGCGGCGGCGGTGCCGCGCAGCGCCGGCAGCACCATCGCGTGGAGCTGCGGGATGAACAGCGAATCGAGCAGCGTGTCGGCCGCCACCTCGAGGCCCGCGCTGATAAGCGGAACGCACGGAGGCGACCTCGCCGCCGATCAGGACCCAGTACTTGCCGGGCGAGAGCGGGCTCGCCTGCACCAGGTCGACCTCGGCGGTCTTGACCATGGCGTCGCCGACCACCGTGCCCTGGGCGATGCTGCTGGTCTCGATCGCGGCGATCGCGACGGGGCATCATACGATCCGGAAGTGATCGACCAGCGTGCAGCGGCGGATGCGGGTGAAGCTGCGCGCCGTGGTCATGCCCTCGCCGGTCGGGCTCGCGATCGTGAAGCTGGTCGGCCCTTCCCCGCCCATGCCCAGGCCCGCGAAGTTCGGGCCGTTCTTGACGAAGATCGAGCAGTCGCAGCGACGCGCCATCGCGCGAGAGCTTGTCGATGTTGCGCGAGTGCATCGAGGCGGTGTGGCGGAAGCCGTGCTCGACCTGCGAGCGCGAAGTCGATCGCCTCGTCGACGGTGCGCACCCGCGTCATCGGCAGGATCGGCATCATCATCTCGGTCCACAGGAACGGATGATCGTTGTCGACCTCGCACACCGCGAGCCGCTGCGAGGGGTCGCACGGGATGCCGGCCTCGCGCAGGATGCACGTCGACGTTCTTGCCGACGAACTTGCCGCTGGATCACCGCGTGCTTGCGCGGCCCGTGCTCCTTCTCGAGCAGCACGCGCGCGCAGCTGCTCGGTCTGGTGCGGCGGCAGCACCACCGCGCCGGCGCGCGCGAACGCCTCCTTGAGCCGGTCGGCGATCAGCGCCGACGGCGATCACTTCCTTCTCGTCGGTGCAGATGATGTTGTTGTCGAGCGAGGCGCCGGCGATCAGGTCGCGGGCGGCGCGCTCGAGGTCGGCGGTCTCGTCGACCACCGACGGGCGGGTTGCCGGGGCCGGCGGTGATCGCCTTCTTGCCCGCGGCCAGCGCCTCCTGCACCACGGCCGGGCCGCCGGTCACGACGTTGAGGCGGATGCCCTTGGTAGCGGAGCAGCGCCTGGGCGACCTCGAGCGTCGGCTGCGCCGACCGAGTGGAGCAGCGGCGCGCGGCGCCCCGGCGCGCGCGCGCGGCGCGGTTCATCAGGTCGATCGTCAGGTTCGAGACCTTGCGCGCGTTCGGGTGCGGGCACAGCACGCACGGTGTTGCCGCCGGCGATCATCGAGATGCCGTTGTTGATGATGGTCTCGCTCGGGTTGGTGACCGGCGTGATCACGGCGATCGGCGCCGTAGGGCGCGCGCTCGAGCAGCGTGAGGCCGTGGTCGCCGGTCCAGGTCATCGGCTCGAGATCCTCGGTGCCCGGCGTCTGCTCGGTCACGAGGCGGTTCTTGAGGATCTTGTCCTCGACGCGTCCGAGGCCGGTCTCCGTCGACCGCGAGCTCGGACAGCGTCCGGTAGTTGGCGGCGCAGCGTCTCGCGGATCGACGGCGATGATCGCCTGCCGGGTCGACGAGCGGCACCGCTCGTAGGCCTCGAACGCCGCGCGCGCCGCGGCCACCGCGGTGTCGAGGTCGGCGTGGACGCCGAGCGGCGCCGGCGGCGCCCCTGCCGGCCGCCGAGCGCGCCGGCCTCGAGCCGCTCGAGCACCTCGGCGACGATCGACTCGATGCGGCGCGCGTCGAGGCGTCATGCCGGTGAGGCCGCCGCGGCCGGCGCGCGGCCGGCGCGCTTGAGGTAGACGTCCCGGCCGTCGCATCTCGACCGTGTCGACGATGCCGCAGATCACCGCATCGACCGGCTTCTCGCGCGAGACCTCGGTCAGGCGCGCCGACGACCCCTGCGCCGACCAGCACCAGCTCGCCCTCGCCGGCGCCGACCGCGTCCGCGGCGACCACGAAGTTCGCCGGCCGGCTCGAACTGCGCCGTCGACCTCGCGCGCGAGCAGGAGCTTGAGTCCGAGCGAGCCCGCGAGTCCTTGCGCGTCGAGACGACCGTGCCCAGCACCTGGGCCAGGATCATGGCGCCTACTTCTTGCCGGCGGCCTCGGGACGGCGGATCGGCAGCACGTCCTCGAGCATGCCGTGCGGGCGCGGAATGACGTGGACCGACACCACCTCGCCGACCTTGGCCGCGGCCGCCGCGCCGGCCTCGGTGGCGGCGCGCACCGCGGCGACGTCGCCGCGCACGATCGTGGTGACGTAGCCGCCGCCGATCTTCTCGTAGTGCACCAGCGTGCACGCGGGCGGCCTTCACCATGGCGTCGGAGGCCTCGACCATGGCGACGAAGCCGCGCGTCTCGATCAGGCCCAGCGCTTCTTCCTGCATGGAGCTCTCCTTGCCCTGGTGACCCCGCGGAGTTCCCCCGCGGGGCGAAGCTGCTCGGCACCGGCGCCTCGGACTCACGGCGCGGCGATCTTGTTTCACGCCACGGTCCTCGAGCGCGAACTCGCGCCCGCGGAGCACGATCGAACGCGGACGCTAACAGGGATGCCGACAGAGGGTCAACGAATGCCGCGCGGTCCATTCTCCGGTCGCGAGGGCCATCCGGGGAGAGCCAGAAGCATGGCGAGGAAGGCCGCGCGGGGGGCGCGTGAAAAAGGATAAGGCCCCGGGGCGCGTACAGAGGAGGTCGATGCTGGAGGCTGACGCGGGGCCCGGGGCCCACAACGGTTCCCCGTAACGACCGTGCGCCGGTCCAACGACTCCTTCGCTCGCGATAGGGGGATAAGCCGACAGCCGGGCAATCACGAGTCGCACAGGGAACACGACGTATTCGATTGTGACCACCGGAGGCGATCGCAGGCTGGACCGACCGCCCCGGTGGCGCCCGCCCTGACACGCCGGCGGACAACCTTGACGATTCGCAAGCCGGATGCCGACCTGGGCCTCGCCCGGGTGGGACTTGCTAGCTCGCGGCCAGTGGAGGCGTTACGGGTGCGACCCACCGGTGGCGGGGAGCTGAAAACGAGCGGTGCGGGCGAAGACGCTGGGAAGGTTTGCCCCCGCCGCTCCCGGCGGTGGGTCTTTTCCCGCGATGGGTGCCGCGGGCGTCGGAGACCCGAGAATCCGGGGCTCAGCCCCCGTGGATCGCGGCTTCCGGCACGTGGGTTGGAACGTCTTCGGCGAAGTGGCACGCCGCCCAATGCCCGGGGCGAACCTCGCGCAGCAGAGGTTCGTGTTCGGCGCACACCGGGCGCGCCATGAAGCAGCGCGGATGGAATCGGCAGCCGCTGGGTGGCCGACTCGGGCTCGGAACGTCGCCCTTGAGGACGATCCGCTGCCGGCGCCGCGCAGGATCCGGAACCGGAATCGCCGACAGCAGCGCGACCGTATACGGATGCGCGCGGACCTGCGTAGAGCGCCTCGCTGGTCGCCAGCTCGACGATCTTGCCCAGGTACATCACGGCGACCCGATCGCTGATGTGCTCGACCACCGACAGGTCGTGCGCGACGAACAGGTAGGTCAGGTTCATCTGCTGCTGGAGGTCGCGCAGCAGGTTGATGATCTGCGCCTGGATCGAGACGTCGAGCGCCGACACCGGCTCGTCGGCGACGATCAACTGGGGCCCGACCGCGAGTGCGCGGGCGACGCCGATCCGCTGGCGCTGGCCACCCGAGAACTCGTGCGGATACCGGCGGGCATGGTCGGGCGACAGTCCGACCAGGGTCAGCAGTTCGGCGACCCGGTTCGCGGGCGGCCGCACCGCGGGCCAGGCCGTGGATCGACAGCGCCTCCCCGAGCATGCTGCCGACCGTGAGCCGCGGATTGAGGCTCGAGTAGGGATCCTGGAAGACGATCTGCATGCTCGCGCCGGAGCGCGCGCATCTCGCGCCGGGAAATCCCGAGGATCTCGCGCCCCTCGAAGCGCACGCTGCCCGAGGTCGGCTCGATCAGGCGCAGGATCGCAGCGTCCGGTGGTGGTCTTGCCGCAGCCGCTCTCGCCGACCAGGCCGAGCACCTCGCCCGCGCGCACCGAGAACGAAACGCCGTCGACCGCGCGCACCTGTCCGACCACCCGGGACAGGAGTCCCTTGCGGATCGGGAAGTGCTTGACCAGATTCGTCGACCTGGAGCAGCGGTTCTCCGTTCGGCGACGCGCTCGAACGCGCCCCCGGCACGGACGCCGGCGAAACCTGGGTCATGACACCTCTCCCAGGGCGCGGGCGGGATCGAGACGGCCGGTGGCGATCTCGTCGGCGCGCCAGCAGCGCGACTGGTCGACCCTCGATCGCGACCAACGGCGGATCGGTCAGACAGCGTTCCTGTCGCACCGGACAGCGCGGATGGAAACGGCACCCCACGGGGAAGCGCACCGGGTTGGGAACGTTGCCCGGGATCACCCGCAGCGGTCACGCTTCGCCCCCAATCGGGGCAGAGACGCCTGGAGACCGGCGGTGTAAGGATGGAGCGGGCGCTGGAAGGTCGAGGCGACGTCGCAGTACTCGACCACCTGCCCTGCGTACATGACGGCGACTCGATCGGCGGTCTCGGCGACCACGCCCAGGTCGTGCGTGATCAGCAGCACCGCCATCCCCAGCTCGCGCTGGAGTCGCTTGAGCAGCTCGAGGATCTGGGCCTGGATCGTCACGTCGAGCGCGGTGGTCGGCTCGTCGGCGATCAGGATCGCGGGCCGGCAAGCCAGCGCCATCGCGATCATCACGCGCTGGCGCATCCCGCCCGACATCTGGTGCGGGTACTCGTCGACGCGCTGCTCGGGCGAGGGAATGCCGACCTGCTGCAGCATCTCGATGGTCCGCTGGCGCGCCGCGCGCCGGTCGACCTTCTCGTGGAGCACGATCGCCTCGATGATCTGCTCGCCGCACGTGTAGACCGGATTGAGCGAGGTCATCGGCTCCTGGAAGATCATCGAGATCTCCTTGCCGCGGATCGCGCGCATTTCCCTGGGGGCCAGGTCGAGCAGATTTCGCCCCTGAAAACGGATCTGTCCGCCGACGATGCGGCCGGGCGGCTGGGCGACCAGGCGCAGGATCGACAACGACGTCACGCTCTTGCCGCTTCCCGACTCGCCGACCACGGCCAGCGTCTCCCCCGCGTTCAGTTCGAACGACACGCCGTCGACCGCGCGCACCACGCCCTCGTCGGTGAAGAAGTGGGTCTGTAGATCGCGGACTTCGAGCAGCGGCGGCCTCATCCGGAACTCCGACCGCCGTGGACCTTGCGCGGGTCGAGCGCGTCGCGCAGGCCGTCGCCCAGGAAGTTGAACGCCATCACGGTCAGGAAGATGGCGATGCCCGGCACGAACAGCAGCCAGGGGAAGGAATTCAGCGCGCGCAGGCTCCGCGCCTGATTCAGCATGTTGCCCCAGGAAGCAGCTCGGCTCCTGGACCCCGACCCCGAGGAACGACAGGAACACCTCGCCCAGGATGTAGCCGGGGATCGCGATGGTCGCGGCCACGATCACGAACGACATGGTGTTGGGCAGGATGTGGCGGGCGATGATGCGCAGGCGGCTCATGCCCAGCGCTTCGGCGGCGGTCACGTACTCCGAGCGCCGGATCGACAGCACCATGCCGCGGATGATCCGCGCGAGTCCCGCCCAACCGATGAACGCCAGGATCGCGACGATGGCGAGGTAGACCTGCTGGCTCGGCAGGTCGGTCGGGAACACGCTGCGCAGCGCCACGATCAGGTAGAGACCGGGGATGGTCAGCAGCAGCTCCGTGAAGCGCATGATCACGGAGTCGATCCAGCCGCCGAAATAGCCGGCGACGCCGCCGAGCAGGAGTCCGATCGAGAACGAGATCGAGATGCCGACCAGCCCGACGGTGAGCGAGATCTGGCTGCCGTAGAGCAGGCGCGAGAGCAGGTCGCGGCCGAGTGGGTCGGCGCCGAGCAGGTACACGCGTTCGCCGGATTCGACGCCGAACAGATGGAGGTTGCTGGGGATCACGCCCAGCAACCGGTACGAGCTGCCGCGCACGAACCAGCGCAGGGGCACCACCCGCGACTCGTCCTCCGCATAACGGGCTCGCGCCGGGTCGACCAGCTCCATCGGACGAATGAAGGGACCGCGCCAGCGTCCCTGGTCGAGCCAGTGCACCCGGTGCGGCGGATGGAAGAAGCGCTGCTTGTCGATCGCCTCCTGCGCGTAGGGCGCGAAGAATGGCGCGAACGTCGCGATCAGGTAGAACCCGGACAACAGGACGCCGCCGGCGATCGCCACCGGACTCCGGCGGAACTGGCGCCAGAACAGGCGCGACGGCGACAGGGCCGCGCCTTCACTCATACGAGATCCGCGGGTCGGCGACCACGAGCAGGACATCGGCGACCAGGTTTCCGAGGATCAGCACCACGGACGCCATGAGCACCGAGCCCATGACCAGGTACTGGTCCTGCGACAGGATGGCGTCGAGCGTGATGCGTCCCAACCCCGGCCACGAGAAGATGATTTCGGCGACGAACGAACCCGAGACCAGCGATCCGAGCGTGTAGCCGAACAGCGTGATCAACGGATTGATCGCGTTCCGCACCGCGTGCTTGAACACCACCGTGTTCTCGTCGAGCCCCTTGGCCCGCGCCGTGGTCACGTAGTCGAGCCGCAGGACGTCGAGCAGGTTGCCGCGCATCTGCCGCATGCGGCCGGCGAGCGGAATCAAGCCGACCACCAGCGCCGGCAGGGCCAGGTGATGCACCACGTCGATCATCCGGCCCAACAAGTCCAGTTCCTCGTAATCCACCGAGCGCATACCCCCCACCGGAAACCAGCCGGTCTTGGCGGCCAGCAAGAGCAGCAACAGACCGGAGAGCACCTCGGGGATCGACAGCCAAATGAACGCGAGGAACGAAAGGATCCGATCGACCCAGGTGTACTGGCGCACCGCCGCCCAGACGCCGAGCGGAATCGCCAGTCCCCAGGTGACGATCGCCGCGGCACCCGCGAGCAGCAACGTGTTGAGCAGGCCTTCCCGCAGCACCGTGAACACCGGCTGGTGTCGCGAGAACGACTCGCCGAAGTCCAGCCGCAGGAACAGATTCTGGAGATACAGGCCGTACTGCACGTACCACGGCCGATCCAGGCCGAAGCGCCGGCGCATGGCTTCCAGAGTCTCGGCGGAGATCTGCGGATTCTCGGCCATGGTGTTGAGGAAGTCGCCCGGCGCCAGTTGCAGCAGAAGGAAGGTCAGCGCGGAGATTCCGATCAGGAGCGGCACGATCTGGAACAGCCGCTTGACCAGCAGAGTGCGCATCGGTTCCGATCACGCGCGGGCGGAGGCCGACTTCACGAACACGCGGTCGATGTTCCACAGGATCCGGTGAGGAATCACCGAGGGATGCACGTTGCCGAACCCGTTCCGCACCGGGACCTTGATCTTCTGGGACGGCAGCCAGACCACGAAGACCTCGGCATTGAGGGTGCGCACGATTTCGGTCCAGATCCGCATGCGTTCCTCGGTGTCCATCGACGTCACCAGCGTTCCATAGAGCCGGTCGATCGAGGCCTCGGCCGCGGTCGCCGGGCGCGTCTGTCGGACGTTCCAGTAGTGCGTGACCCCGGACGAGGTCAGGAAGTTGGCGTACATCCCGGGATCGGGTGGCACGCCGCTGCCCAGACCCGAGAGCATCGCGTCGTACTGGAAGTCCTGGCGCAGGCTCGCGACCATGGTGTTGAACTCGACCGGAGCCGGCGAGCAGGCGATCCCGATGCGGGCCAGGTCGTCCTGAATCAGGTTGGCCACGGCCACGCGCACGGCATTGTCGCTGTTGGTGCGCAACTGGAAGCGGATCGGATGGCCCCCACGGTCTTCGCGAACCCCGTCCTGATTCCGATCGAGCCAGCCGAGGCTGTCCAACAACGCGTTGGCCCGCTCAGGATCGTAGTCCGGTCCGGTGATCCCGTGCCCTCCCCACGGCCGGGCCGCGACCGAGGGAGCGGACCAGTTCGGGACCGCCTCGCCGTAGAACGGGCCGCGAATGATGGCATCGCGATCGATGGCCAGGGACACCGCCTCGCGAAACGCCCGGTTCGAGAACCAGGCATACTTGATCGCACCGACCACGGGCTTGCCCGCCGGCTTGCCGGGTTTCGCGGTGCTGGGCACATTGAGGTTGAACCAGAGGAAACTCGTGGTCAGGGAAGGCCCGAGATCGTGCAGTGTGTAGTTTCCCGCGACCGCGCCATCGATATAGGTCTTGTAGTCCTCGGGTTTGACGTTGTCGATCGCGTCGACTTCACCGCCCTGGAACTTGATGGCCGCGGTGTTCTGGTCGGGAACCACCAGGAACACCAGCTCGTCGAGATACGGCAGGCGCCAGCCGCGGCTGTCGACCCCGAACCAGTACGGATTGCGCTCGAGTACGACCTTCTCCCCCGGCTGGTACTGGCGCACCCGGAACGCGCCGCTGGTCACCAGACTCTCGGGTGGCGTGCTCACCGAATAGGCCGAGGCGAACTCCCCGCGGCGAAACGCCGGCTCGAGCACATGACGGGGCATGATCTTGAGCGCGCCGATGATGGCCGACATCAGCGCGTGCGCACCGGCCGCCCGCGTGACCACCGTGTACGAGTCGGGAGCGCTGACCTCGAACCCGCGCCCCTTGACCTTGAGCAGATCCTGCTCCGAGGGATGGAGCACCGGATCGTAGGCGACTTCGAACATGAACACGACGTCGGCCGAGGTGATCGGATGTCCGTCCGAGAAACAGGCGCCCCGGCGCAGGTGCCAGGTCCAGGTGCAGCCGTCGTCGCTCACCTCCCACGACTTGGCGAGCAACGGGTAGATCTGATGGGTCTGATTGTCGATCTCGGCCAGTCCGGCGAACAGCAGGTTCGTGATGTCGGTCGAGGACTGCTCGCTGGCCATGATCGAGTTGAAGGTCTTGGGGTCGCTGGTCACCGCCATGACGAACCGGCCGCCGTAGCGCCCCAACTCCGCGGTCTCGAACGTCAGGGTGTCGGCCGGCAGCGGGTAGGGGTCGACGTAGCCGGTGCTCGCGCGCCCGCGCGCGCCGCAGCCGGTCGCTGCGATCAGCGTCACGAGGGCGAGCGCCGACAGCACCGGCGCAGCCGCGGCGGCCCGGTTCACGCCGGCATGCGCGTCTTGAGGTAGACGCGCTCGATGTTCCACAGAATCCGGTGCGCCATCACGCTCGGCTCGACGTTTCCAAACCGGTTGCGGATCGGAATCCGCACCTTGAGCACCGGGAGCCAGACGATGAAAGACTCCTGGTTGACCAGGTTCTGGATGTCGCGCCACAGCTCCTTGCGCCGCGCCAGGTTCGGATTCGAGGTCAGCGAGTCCATGAGCGCATCCACCTTCGCCTCGGACTCGGTCTCCGGGCGCGGCTGACGGATGTTCCAGTAGTGCGTCAGGCCGCTCGACATCCAGACGTTCTGGGCCTGGCCGGGATCCGGCGGCGTGCCGCTCTGGAGCCCCAGCAGTCCGGCCTCGTATTGGAAGTCCTGGCGGAAATTGGTGATCAGGGTGTTGAAGTCCTGCGGCGTCGGCACGCAACGGATTCCGACTTCAGCCAGGTCGTCGCGCACCAGGTTCATGATCCCGACGCGGATGGCGTTGTCGCCGTTCGATTTGAGCGTGAAGCTCACCGCGTTGCCGTCGCCGTCCTCGACGACGCCGTCGCCGTTCCGGTCGCGGTAACCGATCTCGGCGAGCAGCTGCCGGGCGCCCTCGGGATCGTGGTCCCAATGCACGATGTCGGGCGTGTACCAGGTGCGGTTCCCCGGCGTCGCCTGGCTCCAGTTCTTGACGGCGTGGCCGAAGAACGGCCCGCGGATGATGGCTTCGCGGTCGATGGCCTTCGACACGGCGCGGCGGAAGCGCGCGTCGCTGAACCAGGCGTACTTGACCGCGCCGACCTGCGGAGTGCCGACCCGCTTGCCGGCGGCCGGCTCGCGCACCCGATTGAGGTTGAACCAGAGGAAGTTCGTGGTGAGGGCCGGACCCAGATCGTGCACGGTGTAGTCGCCCGCCGCCGCACCGTCGTCGAAGGTCGTGTAGTCCTCGGGCTTGACGTTGTCGAGGGCATCCAGCTCGCCCGACTGGAATTTGAGCGCCGCGGTGTTCTGGTCGGGGACGATCAGGTAGACCAGCTCGTCCAGATAGGGCAGGCGCTGCCCCTTCGCGTCGACACCGAACCAGTACGGATTGCGCTCGAGCACGGTCTTCTGCCCGGGCACGTACTGCTTGAGCCGCCAGGCGTGGCTGGTGACGATGCTCTCGGGCGCGGTGCTGACGCTGTAGGCCGACGCGAAGTCGCCGGAGCGGAAGGCGGCCTCGAGCTGGTGCTTGGGCATGATCCGCAGTGAAGTCATGATCTCCGGCAGGACCGAGTTGGGGATCGGCGTGCGGATCACCACGGTGCGGGAATCCGGGGCCTCGACCTGGAACCGCTTGCCCGTCGGACTTGATCAGGTCCTGGATCGAGGGGTGCAGCGTTTCGTCGTACGACACCTCGAACGAGAACAGGACGTCGGCCGAGGTGATCGGGTGCTCCGTCGGAGAAGCGCGGCGCCGTCGCGCAGGTGAAACGTCCAGGTCAGGCCGTCCGCCCTGAGTTCCCAGGACTTCGCCAGCAGCGGATACAACGTCTCGCTCGGGTAGTCGAAACCGACCAGCGTGGTGAACATTCGGTCGATGATGTCGGTCGACGACGTCTCGTTGGCCATGATCCCGTTGAACGTCTTGGGCGGATTGGTCTGTCCGATGACGAAGCGCCCGCCGTATTGCCCGACGTCCGCCATGGGTAGAAGCAGTGTGTCGGCGGGGAGTGGATGCGGATCCTGATAGCGGACGCGCGCCTGGGAAGCGGTGCCCCCGCAACTCGCGAGCGGGAGCGTCAAAACACAGCACGCGAGCAGGGCGGCCCCCGCCCGTAGCCACCGGATCCGGGTCGAACTCACGTGATTCCTCCGCAGCGAGCGTGGGTCGGCGCAAGGGCGCGAACGCGCAGTATAGGAGCGGCTTTCCGGGCCGGTCAATCATCGGGCCGCGGGCAGCGTCTTGAATCGACGAACGCCGGGAAGCGACGCGGCGAGCGCGGCCGCCCACCGTTCGAGCGGCGGATCGACGCCGAGATACCGCGCGGCATCGGTGGCCTGCAGCTCGAGCCGACGACGCGTTCGCGACACGCGCCTCGAGGTCGAGCGGCAGGTAGTCGGCGAGCCGGGCGTGGCCCGGCCCGAGCAGCAGGCTTCCCTGCTGAAGCAGGCCGACGCCGCACGCCGTTGCGCGCTGCCGACCAGCTTGCGCCCGTCGAGCACGATCTCGTGTCGAGTGGTGGAGGCGAAACACGGTCGCGCCGCGTGCGACCGCGTACGCTCGCGCCGCGCTCGCGGCGATCTCGGCGGGGACGCCGAGTCGCACGAGTGAGCCGACGATCCAGCTCGCGATTCGCTGCGTAGCCGTTCGTCGAGCGATGCCGCCCCACTCCGGGTCGTCGCGACGCGCGGTGAACGAGTAGGTCCACTCCTCGTCGTGGAAGATGGCGCGTCCGCCGGTGGGCCGCACCGCCCACGCGATCCCGTCGGCGGCGCAGCGGCCAAGGTCGAGCGTGCGCATCAGGATCCTGCGCACGCCCAAGGGTGATGCCCGCGCGGGCGGAAGCGAAAGAGCCGCAGGACCGGCGCCGCAACCCGAGTCGGCCTCGGCGGCTTCGAGCAGCCGCGCGTCGCGCTCGCATGTGGACGCGGCCGGCGCGTCGCGTCGCACCAGAGAAGTGAGGCCGGCGCGACGCGTGCCCGCGTGGGTGCGGGCGGGGCGACCGTCAGCCCAGGCCCAGCCAGGTCTCGAGCAGGAACTGGAACCGCCCGATGAGCAGCGAGATGCGCGACATCACCGTGTAGCCGTAGCCGGCGCCGAACCCGATCATCAGGAAGACGATGCCGACCCGCGAGGCGACGCCGAGTGCGCCCTTGTGCTCGCGGCTGAAGAAGAAGAACAGCAGCGACGTGATCAGTCCGACCGTGAACACGATCGCGTTGAACGTATCGCCACGGGTCGCCGGATCCACAGCGGCTGCAGGCTCGCCTGCACCTGCGCGACGAAGTCGCCCTGCGCGAATCCGGTGGTCTTGATCCCGGCGTAGACGCCGATGATCACCGCCAGCGACCAGCGCGACAGCCAGCCGATGCTTGCCGAACAGACGCGTGAACAGCAGCACGCCGAGCAACGCCGGGATCAGCAGGCAGCCGCGATAGTCGCCGAGCTCCGGCGGCGAACATGCCGGGCGGTCGGCCGGCGGTGCACCGCCCGCGCCGCGTCCGAACGATGGCGGCACAGCGGCTCGCACCAGGTTGGGGACGATCACCGTCCAGAAGTTGAGGATGATGAAGTAGCCGGCCGAGACGCCGACGAACAGATGCTCGGCGAACTTGTAGAACGGATTGTCCTTGTACAGGAAGCTGAAGATGCACAGCGTCAGCAGCGCGGCGATCCAGACGCCGATGTCGCCGGATGCACGTTCATGCGACGCCTCTCGCTTCTGGCCGCGGCGAACCACGTTGCCGAGCACGATGCAGATGGCCACGAAGATGTGCGCCAGCGACTGGGCGTCCATGCCCTCGGTCGCCGTGCCCTTCTCGCCGCGCGCCTTCTCGTACTCGGCGGCGCCGGCCATGCCGCCCAGCAGGCCGAGCAGCTGGCCCGACTGCAGATAGGGGTAGTACTCGGGCGCGCTGACCGCGGTGACAGCCCGCGACCATCGGCAGGTGGAAGCGCGCCTGCACCTGCTGCACCCACTCCTTGGTGCCGGGATAGCCGGACGAGATGTTCACGAGCAGCGGGAAGCTCGAGTAGTCGCGCACGTTGCGCCATGATCGGCAGCGTGCGGGTCTCGTTGCCGCGGTAGTCGCGCGGGAACGCGTTGGCGATGCCCTGGCCCATCACCACCATCACCGCCTCGTTGCCGGCCTTGTAGCCGAGGTTGACCCAGTCCACGCCGTAGGTCTTGCCCGGGAACTCGCGCGCCACCTCGCGGGTGACGCTGTCGACCAGGCCCGGCCCGCCGTTCCACAGCACGGTCATCACCACCTTGCAGTCCTTCGACAGCAGGTGCCGGAGCGCGGTCCGGGTCATCGGCACCATCTCGGGAATCGCGCCCGGGTCGTAGTCGCACGACATGCAGCACGGTCGAGCCGTTCGGGACTGCGATCGATCGCGTCGCCGGAAGCCGTGGACCGGCGGCGAGACGATGAGCGGCAGCGACAGCGGGAAGAGCAGCGGGCCAGCAGCACCAGCACCCCCATGATCAGGAAGATCCAGCGGCGGTCGAGGTTCTCGAGCGGCAGGTTCACGTCAGTCCTCCCCGCTCAGGTACGAGCGCTCGATGCCGAGGATCACGCGCAGGCCGGTCGCCATCACGCCCAGCGCGGCGCCGATCAGGATCGCGCGCTTCGCCGCGTTCTGCGGCACGTTCATGATCCAGTCCTGCATCGCGCCCAGACGCAGCCACTCGGGCAGGGCCCCGCTCATCACGTCGCCGACCGGCACGCGGCCGAGCATGACGATCAGCGCGGCGACCGCGAGCAGGCCGGCCTCGACCGTGCGGATGCGGAACGCGCGGAACGCCGCCGAGGCGATGAAGAACGCGAGCAGCGAGAACATCGTCGACTGCCATCGGCGAGTAGAGACGGTCGTAGATCCACTTCGACTGCGATGCCCTCGTTGAGGAAGCCGCCCTGGCGCGAGACGCCGTCGATGAAGCCGATGACCACCGTGGCGAGCAGCGCCACCACCAGCACGACCTTGTAGAGCCAGCCCGGCTGGCGCTTGTCGATCGCGTCGAGGTTGACGCGCAGCGCATTCGCGCCGCCCAGGACGTAGCCGAACGCCACCACGATGATCGCCGTCGCCTGCAGGAAGTCCGCCGGAACGCTGACCGACGTGGTGGGGCACGAAGAACGACAGGATCATGAACAGCCCGATGCACCGCGGTCAGCAGGAGCGGAATCTCGCGCTTCATGCCGCCCTCACCGGGTCTCCATCAACTTGGTGAACGCCGTGATGTGCATGGTCTCGAGGACGCAGCCGACGAACACCGCCAGGATGATCACGATCTTCATCAGGTCGGCGCCCTTGAGCCCGCCGACCAGCTTGGGGTCGCCGGACAGGTAGGCGCTGGCCGCGTACAGCTCCTCGCCGATCAGCGTGTAGTCGCAGGCGACGACGAAGAACGGAAGCTGGTGGACGTTGGCCGTGCCCGGCCACCTGGATGGCGCCGTTCGCGAAGCCGGTCTCGGCGAGCAACAGCGACTCGGCGTAGAACGCGCCCATGAAGATGTGGGCGGCCGGCTTGTCGCGCATCATGATGCCGGTCACCGCGGCGACGTAAGCGAACTGCTCGGGCGAGATGAAGCGCACGCTGTTCGGGTCGTACTGGTCGGGCTTTCCGGCCTGCAGGTACCCGGCTTTGACCATCTCCTCGGCGATCGTGAACGGGATCGGATAGGTGACCGGCACGGTGATCGGCGTCTCGTAGCGGGCCGTGATCTTGGCGACGTTCTCGAGGATCACCAGTCCCGCGACCGTCTGGATGTCGTCGATGTCGAGAATGCCCGGGATGTAGAGCACCGAGCGGCCCATCTCGGTGGCGCGCCCGATCGCCTCCTCGATCGCGTCGATGCCCGCGATCCGGCGCACGAACGGTTTCGTCCCAGCCTGGGCGCTGGCGATGAAGTAGAGGACGAACGCGAAGAACAGGATCAGGCCGATCAGTACGCTGGTCCGGCCATCGTTGTACCACTGCGGCTTCGGCGCGGACCGGGCCGGTGACGCTGCGCGCAGGCACCAGGCCGAAGGGGCCGGTGGCCGTCACCCGGTAGAAGTAGTCGATATCCCGTTTCACGCTTTGATCGGTGTAGGTGGCGACCCCGGCATTGACGGAATCGACCAGATCCCAGGGTCCGCCCGGATCCTTCGCGCGATGCAATTGATACCCCTTGACGCCGGGGGTGCCGTCGTCGGCGGAGGGTGTCCAGTTCAGAACCAGGGAGCGGCCGGCGTCGTTCGGCGGATCGACCACCGTCAGGTTGCTGGGCGGAGCCGGCGGCGTGGAACTCGCCGGACCCGGGGACTCCTGCGCCCAGGCGCTCGCCGCGAACAGGAGGATGCCCAGCAACACGCACGCCCCGCGACCCTGCTCCCCTGGCTTCCTCGACCGCTGGGATGCGACTCGCATCGTCATTCCTCGACGTCGGGCTGCGGCGAAAAGCAAAATCGTGCCTGGTATCCCCGGCACGATCGCGCGGCACCGTAGCAGCGGCCGTTGCAGTCTGTCAACGGAAATGGACCGAACGCCGGCGGCATGACGACCAGGCGATCGTGGTTCACGACGCGATCAACTCCACGTTGGCGCGGGGGATCAGCGCCCGAGTCTGGTCGTCCGCGAACTCGGCGACCAGGACGCGGACCTGCGCTTCGGAGTCGAGCGCCTGGAGTTCGGCGGGCAGCTCGACGACGCTCGCGATGCGACCGAAATACGGCTGTCGAATGGCCCGGATCAGGGATCCGATCTCGAGACCGGTCGATTGTCCCGCCTCGACGCCGACGACACTCGAGGAATCGAGCGGAATCAGGATCTCCGGGCGCAGGACGCCCGCTCGGATCTGGGTCGCGCCGCTGACCGACGCGGTCCGCCCCGTATGCTCGTTCAGCAGGCGCCAGGTGCGATCCGCCATTGGAATGTGGCCAAAGCCCTCGGTGAGCACCAGAGTGATCCCGAGGTCTTCGGACCCGGTGATCGCGACCCCCAGGTCGCGGCCGAGCAGTTCGCGCAGGTCGCGGTCGTCGAAACCGCCGACCACCACCGCGGCCACCCCCAGATCTCGGGCATGCAGGAGCACCGAGTGCGAAACGTGCGCGCCACCGACCACGACGCACCCGCGATGCTCGGGACGCAGCTGGTCACGCTCCAGTGGCTGGGACGTCGAGGTCGCCGCGATCGCAATCGGCCCGAACGTCTCGCCGCCGACGCCGAAAATTCCCTGCAGCAGCGCGGCATTCGACTCGACGACGACCCCTTCCTCGGGCAGGACCTCGGCCACGATGCCGCGGACATAGGCCTGGACCTCGACCGGAATCGGTGGCTCACGCACGATGAGCTGTCCGGTCACCGACGAAACGCTCTCGAGCGTACCCGCGACCGGGGCGGCGGCGGCATTGCGCATCAATCCGAACAGGCTCCGCGCCGCCGCGATCTCCTCGCCCTTGCGCACCGCCGAACCGATCGGCCGGGTGAGTGAACTCGCCGCCTGCGCGGGATCGATCGACAACTTGGCGGCCAGGTTCACGGTGTGGATGTTTCCCGGCAGCTCGGTGCGCGCGACCACCGTGTCGGCGTTCACCGACTGACGCGGCGCCACCACCACCGACCCCTTGAGCGGGAGCCGGCGCTCGCGGCGCACCACCGTGCGTCCGGTGACGCGCAATCCGGGAGTGTAGGCGTGGGCCACGGCGTCACACCTCGCGCGGGTACGCGCCGAGCGCCTGGTTCCACAGGCGCAGCTTGGGAATGCGACTGGCGTCCGACGGCAGGTGGAAGGGTTGCCGGCCCCGCGTGTCGACGATCAGTCCGCACACCCCGGCGCGCACCTCGGCGAGCAACGACTTGCCGCGCCCGGCGCCGAGATCGAAACCGCGCTCCGGGGTCGCGGTCAGCCGCGCCGTGCCCTGAGTCGGCAGCGGCAGCATCACCAACTGGCCGAACGGGATCGATCGCTCGATGCGCTCGAGAGCGGGTGCTTCGAGTTCGATCCGGAGGCAGGCCTGGCCCTCCTTGCCGCCGCCGACCGGCGCCAGCACCGCGCCCAGTCGGATCAGGCAATCGCGCTCGAACACCTGGGTCGCCGCCTCCTCGTGCACCGTCGACATGATGCCGAGCTGAGGCGCCATGAAAATGCTGTCGACCGCGAGATGGGTGAGGCCCTCCGGCAGGAACGCATCGATCATCATCAGAGCGGCCTGGGCGCGGCGCGGCGCGTGCGACAGCACGCCGCCCGATCCGACCAGCAGACCGAGGTCCATGAGGTTGACCAGCGAGCTGCCGCTCGCCGACTGGTGCATGATGTCCGAGATCGTTCGTTCGGTCTGGACCCCCTTGAGCCCGACCGCGAGCGCCTTGTGCTGCTCGAACGCCAGGCGCAGGGCCTCGCGCGCGATGGCCTGTTCGATCACCAGGTCTTCGAGCGACTGCGGAATCGTCGTCGGCCGGATCATCTTGTTCTTGATCCGGTTCCGCAGCTCGACTTCGTCGACCGCGAACGGCACCCAGCGCAGCACGTTCTCGATGCCGGTTTCCGCCAGCACGTTGGACACCGAATAGCTCATGCCGAGATTGGCCGAGACCGTCCGATTGAACACGTCCTGGAACACCGAAAACACGTCGGTGGTCGCGCCGCCGATGTCGACGCCGACGACGGCGATGCCGTCGCGCTTGGCGACCTTCTCGATGATCAGCCCGACCGCACCCGGGGTCGGCATGATCGGCACCGGCGTCCAGGTCATCAGCTTCTTGTACCCCGGCGCGTGCGCCATGACGTGCTCCATGAACAGTTCGTGGATCGCGTCGCGGGCCGGCTTCAGGTTCTCGTGTTCGAGGCTCGGGCGCAGGTTGGGCACCACGGTGAGAGCCGTGCGCCCGCCCAGGCAGTCGCGCACGATGGGTGCGGCTTCCTGGTTGCCCGCGTAGATCACCGGCAGCTCGTAGCCGGCGCCGAGCCGCGCCTTGGGGTCGGCTGCCACCAGGATCTCCGCCATTTCGGCGACGCGTTTGATGTCGCCGCCATCGGTGCCGCCGGAAAGCAGGATCATGTCCGGACGCAGCTGCCGAAGGCGGCGGATCTTCTCGTACGGACGCCGGCCGTCGTTGAGCGCAATCACGTCCATGACGATCGCTCCCGCTCCCAGGGCGGCGCGCTGGGCGCTCTCCCCGGTCATCTGCAGCACCAGGCCCGAGACCATCATCTGGAGTCCGCCACCGGCGCTCGAGGTCGACAGGTAGAGGTCGACGCCGTCGTCGCCCTGGCGCGGCGTGATGATGCGCTCGCCGTCGAGCAGTCGGCGTCCGGCCAGCTCCTCGACCTCGCGTACGGCGTTGAGCACGCCGCGCGTGACGTCTTCGAACGGGGCTTCGACCGTGGTCGGGGCCTCGCCGCGCGTCACCAGGCGGAAACCCTCCGGGCCGCGCTCGACCAGGATCGCCTTGGTCGTGGTCGAGCCGCAGTCGGTCGCGAGGATCGAATGAATCTGGCTCGGGTCGAGGGTCACCGCGCGCTCGGGTCGTGCCCGGCTTCGCTGCCGCCGGCGGTTCGCGAACCCCGGCGCGCCACCAACGCGTCGTCGGCGCGCGTCTCGATTCCGCGAATCAGGTAGTCGAGCGCCGCGCGTCGCTCGATCGCCTGCGCGAAGCGGCGATAGTCGGGGAAGTGGAACAACGCCAGGACGATCGGTTCGAGGAAGATCATCGCCTGCCCGGCCACCACGGTCAGCGGCCGGCTGCCTTCGAGCGTCAGGATCGCCGGGACCTCGAGCCGCAGCTCGACGATGCGGGCCGCTACGCGATCGAGCAGGGCCCGATCCTGTTCGTCGAGCACCTCGTCGGGCTTGGTCATCCCAGATCGTGCTCGGAGAGGATCGGACCGAGTGCCGCCCGCAAGTCGTCGCGTTTCGCTCGTGGCAGAGGCAACAGCAGCGAACGGAATCGATCCATCCGGCGAGGCGCGGCGAAAGGCGACACCCAGAGCCCCGCCGGCCCGATGTGGGCGCGTCGGATCGCGCTCCAGGCCCGCCGTTCCCAGCCGAAGGGTCCACGCGCACGCACGCCGTCGCCGTCGATCCGACAACGGGTCGGGATCAGGAGCGTCCCCAGCTGCGCCCCGACCGCGAGCGACATCAGCACGGTAAGCACCGCCGAGCCCGAGGCGGCGAGCAACCAGGCCGCCGAGCCCACGGTGAATGCGGCCGCGATCGCCGCCCGCCCCGGAGATTCGCGCCACGGCTGATACGTCCACTCCAGCGTCCCGGGAGTCATTTGCGGACGGCGGTCTCCACGGCCGATGGAGAAGGCGTGGCTCCCGGGACGTTCCAGCGCAGGCGCAGTTCGCGGGCCGCGCGGCCCTCGTCGAGTCGGTCGACCGGAGTCGTGAAGGGTGCCTGCTGCAGGGTCGCCGGCGACTCGACGGCCTCGCGCGCGATCTGCTCCATCGCGGCGGCGAAGTGGTCGAGGCGGTCCAGGGTTTCGGTCTCGGTCGGCTCGATCATCAGAGCTTCCTCGACGATCAGCGGGAAGTACACGGTCGGCGCGTGCACGCCGAAATCGAGCAGCCGCTTCGCGACGTCGAGCGTCTTGACCCCGTGCTTGCGCAGCCCGCGTCCGGAGAGCACGAACTCGTGCATGCAATGTTCCGCGTACGGCAGGTTCCAGGTGCGCGCCAGGCGTCGCATGAGGTAGTTGGCGTTCAAGATCGCGCCGCGACTCACCTGCTGTAGGCCCTCGGGGCCGAGACCGAGGATGTAGGTGAGCGCGCGGACCAGGATTCCGAAGTTCCCGAAGAACCCGTGCACCCGCCCGATACTGTGCGGGCGGTCGTGGTCGAGCGAGAAGGTGCCGCCGCGCTCGACCACTACGGGGCGTGGCAGGAAGGGTTCGAGGTGCGCGGCGACCGCCACCGGACCGGCTCCGGGTCCGCCGCCACCGTGCGGCGTCGAAAAGGTCTTGTGGACGTTGATGTGCATGACGTCGAAGCCGAGATCCGCCGGCCGGACGATTCCGACCAGTGCGTTGAGATTCGCGCCATCCATGTAGACCTGGGCGCCGGCCTCGTGGGCCATCCGCGTGACCTCGAGGATGTGGGGCTCGAACAGGCCGAGGGTGTTCGGCACCGTGAGCATCACGGCAGCGGTGCGGTCGTCGAGCGCCTTCCGCAGCTCGTCGAGGTTCACCGTCGCATGCTCCTCGGAGGCGATGGTCACCGTTTCCCAGCCGAGCAAGTTCACGCTCGCCGGATTGGTGCCGTGCGCCGAGTCGGGGACAATGACCCGGCGGCGCCGTGCGTCCTCGCCGCGCGAGCGATGCCAGGCCCGGATCATCATCAAGCCGGTCATCTCGCCGTGCGCTCCCGCCGCCGGTTGCGTGGTCACCGCACTGAAGCCGGTGATCGCCGCCAGCGTCCGCTCCAGCTCGTGGATCACGCGCAGAGCGCCCTGCACCGCATGGTCCGGGGCCAGCGGATGCGCGAGTGCGAAGCCGGGCAGGCTCGCGATCTCGTCGTTGATCTTCGGATTGTGCTTCATGGTGCACGAGCCGAGCGGGTAGAACCCGCGATCGATGTGATGGTTGAGCGTCGAGAGCTGGATGAAGTGACGCACCACCTCGGGCTCGGACACCTGCGGCAGGGCGAGTACCTCGCGAAGCGCGACCCCCGGCAGGTGCTCGGCCAGCGGACGCTCCGGCACGTCGCACGCGGGCAACGCCGGGCCGCGGTGCCCGGGGCCGCCCTGCTCAATCAACAGTCGCAGGGGAACCTGCGGGGCGTCGTGATTCATCGCCCACCCCCGCTGTCGCGCAGCGCCGCCGCCCAACGTTCGATCTGGTCCGCGGTGCGCACTTCCGTGACGGCGACCAACAACAGGCGCTTCCATTCCGGCCGGAAGCGTCCGAGATCGACGCCGGCGAGAATCCCGCGTGCGAGGCCGCGCTCGACCACCGCGGCCGCGTCTCCGGGGCATTCGAGCGCAAACTCGCGGAAGAAGGGCGCCGTGTGCGCTCGACGGTAGCCCGGAATCGCCTCGGCCAGCCGCGCGGCATGGTGGCTCTTCTGCACGCACAGGTTCGCGACTTCGCGCAGGCCTTCGTGGCCCAACAATCCCAGGTGGATCGTCGCGCGCAGGGCCATCAGACCCTGATTGGTGCAGATGTTCGACGTCGCCTTCTCCCGACGAATGTGCTGCTCGCGGGTCTGGAGCGTGAGCACGTAGCCGCGCCGTCCGCGGCGGTCGGCGGTCTCGGCAGCCAGTCGGCCCGGCAACCGACGAACCAGTCCCTGGCGGCACGCGAAGAATCCGAGCATCGGACCGCCGAACGAGGGCGGATTTCCGAGCGACTGGCCCTCGCCGACCACGATGTCGGCGCCGGACCGGCCCGGCGGCTCGACCAGCGCCAACGCGATGGGATCGCACACCGCCACCGCCAGGGCCCCGACCTCATGCGCCATCGCGTGCAGACCCTGTGGGTTCTCGAGCAGCCCGAAGAAGTTCGGATGCTGATAGACGACGCACGCGACGTCGGGCCCGAGCGACGTTCGCAGATCCTCGGGCGCGGCTATGCCGCCGCGGTCGCCGACCACCGCCACGTCGCCTTCGAGATAGCTGCGCAGGACCTCGACGACGTGCGGATGCACGGCACCCGCCACCACCACCCGCGACCTCCCGGTCTGCGCGCGCGCCAGCAACGCGGCCTCGACGGTCGCGGTCGCGCCGTCGTACATCGACGCATTCGCGACGTCGCAGCCGGTCAATTCGGCGATCATGCTCTGGAACTCGAAGATCGCGGTCAGCGAACCCTGCGCGACTTCGGGTTGGTAGGGCGTGTACGCGGTCGCGAATTCGGAGCGCGAAGCGAGTGCCGCGACCGCGGCCGGAATGTAATGCTCGTAGACTCCGGCGCCGAGAAACGAGATCGCACTCTCGGCGGCGTTCGACCGCGCCCACCCGCCGAACCCCGACCTCAGCTCGATCTCGGACCACGGCCCGCCGACCGACAGGCGGCCGGTGCGACGCACCGAAGCCGGAATCGCCGCCAGCAAGTCCTCGAAGCGCTGGACGCCGATCTCGCCCAGCATCCGCTGCTCTTCGGCCGGGCTCCTTCCGATGAAGCTCACGCGTGCTGCTCCTCGAGCATCTTCTCGTACTCGGCCCGGCCCATCAGGGCTTTGACGTCGTCCGGTTGCGTGGGACGAATCCGGATCATCCAACCCTCGCCGAATGGCTCCTGATTCACCAGCGCCGGATTGTCGACCAGCGACGCGTTGACCGCGACGACTTCGCCGGCGACCGGAGCGTAGAGATCGCTCACGGTCTTGACCGCCTCGACCAGCCCGAACGGCTTCGCCGCCTCGAGCTTGCGCCCGACTTCGGGTAGCTCCACGAACACCACGTCGCCTAGCTGCTCGGTCGCGTAGCTGGTGATGCCGACGGTGACGACACCGCCTTCGACGCGAGCCCATTCGTGCTCGGCCGTGTAGCGCACATCATCGGGAAACGCCATGCACTCCCTCCTGGATCGGTGAATCGGCGGCCGCCACGATCCGGCTCGCGCTCATGCTCTCCTCGAGCCGCGGGTCCAGAACGGGGTCTTCACCACGCGCGCCGGCAACCGGCTGGTCCCGGCCGCGACTTCGAACATCGTGCCCGCCTTGGCGAGCGCCGTCTCGACGTACGCGAGGCCGATCGGTCGTTCGAGACTCGGACTGAACGTGCCGCTGGTCACGATGCCGACGCTTCGCCCGCCGCTTTCGACCACCATGCCGTGGCGCGCGACCCGACGACCATCGAGCTCGAACCCGACCAGGCGGCGCTCCAACCCGCGCTCCTTCAGGCGCACCAGCGCCTCGCGCCCGACGAAGTCGCTCTTCGCGAGGCGCACGGTCCAGCCGATGCCCGCCTCGAGCGGATGGGTGGTTTCGTCGATGTCGTTGCCGTAGAGCATGTAGGCCATCTCGAGACGCAGCGTGTCGCGGGCCCCGAGACCGGTGGGCTCGAGCCCCGCGGATCGCCCGGCGCCGAGCAGGCCGGTCCAGACGGTTTCCGCGTGTCGCGGGTGGAAGTAGAGCTCGAATCCGTCTTCGCCGGTGTATCCGGTGCGCGCGATCAGGGCCTCGATCCCGAACAGCGCGCCGCGGACGAAGCGATAGCTCCCGAGTTCGAGGGCGGCGTCCGGCACATGGCCGCGCAGGATTCCTTCGCTCGCCGGACCCTGGATCGCCAGCAGTGCGGTCTCTTCTGAGACGTCGGTCAACTGGACCCCGGCCGGACAATGCTCGCGCAACCAGTCGAAGTCCTTGCGAAGGTTCGACGCATTGACCACGACCAGGAAACGATCCGCCTCACGGTAGACCAGCAAGTCGTCGACGATTCCCCCGCTCAGCAGACACATGGGCGAGTAGATCGCCTGTCCCGGAACGATCGACTCGAGGTCGTTGGTGATCATCCGATTCAGGAACGAGAGCGCGCCCGGCCCCGACACCAGGAATTCGCCCATGTGCGAGACGTCGAAAAGTCCGGCACGTTCGCGCACCGCGAGGTGCTCGCGCACGTCGCCCGAGTAGCGCACCGGCATCGAGAAACCCGCAAACTCGATGAGCTTGGCGCCGGCAGCTTCATGCAGAGCGTGAAAAGGAGTACGCCTGGGGGCCGTTCGCGTGTCCAAAGGGGCTCCTGGGAGGGAAACCAACGCAACCTAGCCGAACGCCGGTGGAACGGTCAAACCCGAACGTGTTCCGCCGGGGTACTGCGACCTCGATCCGCCGAACGGATCATCATGGACTGGCGAGCCGATCGGGATCCGAGGCTCCGGGCGCGTGCCGCACCTCGAGCGTTCGCTCGACCGACGTCGAACCCATGCTCAGCGTGACTCGATAGGTCCCGGCTGGAACGAAGGCCGGCTGACCGGCCCACTCCGGCCGCTCGATTCGTTCCAGGGCTTCGGGCTGTAGATCCCAGACCACGCGCTGGAATCCGGGTGACGCCGGGCCCGAGAGTCGCCGGACCGTTGCCCCGGCACTGTCGCGCACCGCAATCGAGACGCCTTCGCCGCTGAACTCCTTCACGTAGTAGTTGAAGTAAGCGCCGAACGCCGGATTCTTGCCTGCGTACGCCCTCTGACCCCAGATACCACTCAGCACGCCGAGGTGATAGGCGGTGGCCGGTCGCGGGGCGAAGAAGCTGACCGGCTGCTCGAGGCAGGCCGGGGTCCACTGCTCGAGTCCGCTCACGTCATCGAGCACGTACAGGCTGCGGCCGTGGGTGGCGACCACCAGGTCGCGCTCCCGCGGGTGGATGACCAGGTCGTCCACCGCGACCGTCGGAAGCCCCGAGTCGAGCCGAACCCAGTGGACGCCATCATCGAGGCTCGCGAACAGGCCGAACTCGGTCCCCGCGAACAGCAGCTTGGGATTCGCGGAGTCTTCCCGGACCACCTTGACCGGCCCATCCTTGGGGAGATCCCCGGCGATCGACCGCCAGCTGCGCCCGTAGTCGCGGGTGACCAGCACGAACGGCTCGAAGCGGTCGCTGCGATGGCCGTCGATCGACACGTACGCGGTCGCTTCATCGTGGTGCGACGCGACGATCCGGCTGACGTACAGCCCGGTGGGCACCTTGAGATTCTTGGTGAGATCGGTCCACTTCGCGCCGGAGTCGCGCGACACCCAGACCTTGCCGTCGTCGGTACCGACCCACAGGAGGCCCGCGACCTTGGGCGACTCGTCGAGCGTGGTGATGGTGCAATGGGTTTCGGCGCTCGAGCCCACCGTCGAGGACTTCACGGGATCGGCCGTGGTCAGGTCCGGACTGACTCGCTGCCAGCGCTCGCCGCGCTCGTACAAGCGAAATACGTGGTTCCCTCCCATCCACAACACCGCCGGGTCGTGGGGCGAAATCAAGAACGGCGTGTTCCAGTTGAACCGGAAGCGCGCTTCCCCCTCCTTCGGCGACGGCCGCAACATGCGGCGCACCCCGGTCCCCAGATCGGTGCGGATCAGGTAGCCGCCCTGTGATTCGTGGTAGACGCGATCGGGATTCTCGGGATCGATCGCGACGTGGAAGCCGTCGCCGCCGCCCAGGCAGAACCAATGATCGTTCAGGATCGCGTTCTGCTCGGTCGACGACTCGTCGAGCCACGACTCGCGGCTCAGCCGCGTCCGGCTCGGTCCGCACCAGGCCTGATTGTCCTGGAGCCCGCCGCAGATCCGGTAAGGATCGCCGAGGTCCACCGCGATGTTGTAGAACTCGCCGGCCGCCATGTTGTTGAGGAAGTCCCAGGCGCGACCGCGGTCGTAGGTCTGGTAGACGCCACCGTCGGTGCCGAGCAGCATGTGATCGCCGTCGGTGGGGTGGATCCACATGGCGTGCAAATCGGGGTGCAGGTTGCGAGCACCGCCGGCGCGGAAGCTGCGCCCGCCGTCGTCGGACACGTAGAGGTCGAAGCCGAGCAGGTAGACGCGTCGATCGTCGTTCGGTTGGACCCGGATCTGGCTGAAGTAGAAAGGCCGGGGCGTATGCGGCGACAATCGCGTCCAGGTCTCGCCGTTGTCGTCGGATCGGAACACGCCGCCCGCCCGACTCTTGGACTCGAAGTCGTCGATGTTGCCGCCCTCGTCGGACTCGACCACCGCGAACACCGAGCGCGGACTCGCGGCGCACACCGCGAGTCCGATGCGGCCGGTGCGCCGGGGCAAGCCGCCGGCCAACTTCTGCCACGTCCGCCCGTGGTCGCGCGACCGGAAGATGCCGCCGGTCTCGCTGCCGGACTCATAGGACCAAGGGGTCCGCTTTCGGGTGTACAAGGCCGCGTAGAGTGTCGTGGGATCGTCGGGCGCCATCACCAGGTCGCACGCGCCGGTGCGCGCGTCCGCGCGCAGCGTGTGGCTCCACGTGCGGCCGCCGTCGGTCGTGCGAAACACGCCGCGTTCGGGATCTTCGCCCCACAGGCGCCCGAGGGCCGCGACGTGGACGACGTTGCTGTCGGTGGGATCCGGCACCACGCGCGCGATGTTGTGGGTCGCCTCGAGTCCCAGGTGCCGCCAGGTTCCACCTCCGTCATCGGAGCGATAGACGCCGTTCCCCCACGACGACGAGTTCCGGCTGTTGGCTTCGCCCGTCCCGACCCAGACCACGGAGGCGTTCTGAGGCGACAGAGCCACGGCGCCGATCGAGGCCACGGCCTCCTTCTCGAACACCGCGCTCCACGTGGTGCCAGCGTTCGTGGTCTTCATCAGACCGCCGGTGCCCAGGGCCACATAGAATGTAGAGGGCCGGTCGGCGCGGACCGCGAGATCCGAAACCCGTCCCCCCATGTTGGCCGGTCCGATGGGCCGCAGCGAAAGAGTCTTCAGGTGGAGGGCCGGAGCCGAACCCGCCTGCGGCTTTGCCCCCGCGGCGGCCGACCCACCCGCCCGAAGAGCCACGACCACGAATACGATCAGGGCAATTTTCAATGCCTTCATGGAAACTCCGGTGATTTGGCGCAGGGACTCGTCGTGGCTCTCGCCTCGACCTGACGCGGACAAGATGACTTGGGACCGTTCCGGCGGCAAGCGAGCGTATGCGTGTCGCCCGGCATCACATTGCGGCGCGCACGAGTTCCGGGGCCGCGGCGAGCCTGGGCCGGTTGGGAATAAACACTCAAGCCGTTGGGGGACTTCGCCGACACTCCTGATCGAAGGCACAGGAGCGTCCCAGGCCCGGACCGTGCAATGAGGGTCAACGCCCTGTCCGCCATGGTGTCTCGTTCCGGGAAACCGCGGCGGCACCCATGTCTCATGGAGCAGGTCCGGACGAGATCCGGCGGTTCCGATCGCAGGAGGTACACCGTGAGCCTTCCATCCCACGCGCGCCGTCACGACCGAAACGAGCGCGGCGCATCATTGGTCGACCTGATGGTCGGGCTGATGATGCTGGCGATCGGCGTCCTCATGGTGGGCCAGCTGTTCCCAGCCGGCCAGCGCGGCCAGAACCGCGACCGCATGATGACTTCGGGCAACCTGTTCGCGCAGGAGAAGCTCGAGAGTCTGCGGCAGCTTCCCTGGTCGGATCCCGAACTCACGAATGGCCGTCATCCGGTCGCGACCAACGAATTGCTGGAAGGCGGCTCTTGGGAGCGGTACTACGAGGTCGAGACGCTGGCGGCCCCGTTGGACAATCTCAAGAAAGTCACGGTGACCGTGACCTGGAACGCCCAGGGCAGCCGCTCGCTGTCGACTGCCACGTACATCCGGCGCTGACCGGCATGTTCTCCGTCCTCGGAGGCTGACCGGCATGCATCCCTCCTCCCGGTCGCGGTGTGGGCGCATGCCCGCCGCGGGCTTCACGCTGATCGAGCTCCTGGTCACGCTGTCGATCCTGGGGCTGATGATGGTCGTGCTGATGTCGGTGATCCTCACGGCCCAGCGCAGCAAGTCCTCGACGATCAATCGCATCGAATCGATCCAGGCGGCGCGCACCGCGGTCGACGTGGTCGCACGCGACCTGCGCAGTGCCGGCTTCGGCAGCGACTTCGACTACACCGCGTTGCCGCAGCCGGCGATCGCCTACGTCGATTCGCTGCAGATCTTGATCAGCGCCAACCTGGCGCCCTACCCCGACGACGGCTCCCCCATCGGGGAGCCACAGGCCTACGATCCGGACGGATCGCCCAATCCGTTCCCGCTCGCCGGCACGCCGTGGCAGCCGCCAATCAAGTATCGGCGCGGGGCCGAGATCATCCGCTGGACCCTGGACGTCAACAACGACGGAACCGTGGACGCCAACGATCTCTCGGATGCGAACGGTCTCGATGCCGCGCGCACCCAGAACCCCGACGACTTCGTCCTGGTCCGCCAGGTCTACGGCGACTCGAGCGGCGGCATTCTCGGCAACAACGGCGGCGTGATCGAGCGCATGGCGCTGGTTCGCTTCCCGGACGATGCCGGCGTGCCGCCCATGTTCGAGGTCTATCTCGAAGGCAGCTCGACGCCGTGGGATTGGTCGCAGGGCCCGGTGCCTGCCGCTCGCCTGGCCGACATCCAGCGGGTTCGGGTTCACGTGCGCGCCGCCTCCGCCCGGCCGGATTTCGACGGCAAATATGCCGAGACCAGCCTGCGCACCGAGGTCAGCTCGATGCGCAACACCCCCAACCTCGGCGCTCGCCTGTATGCGCTCGACGGCACGGTCTTCCAGGACGACGACGGCGATGGCACTCGGGACATGGGCGAAACCGGAGTTCCCAACGCCACCGTCCGCCTGGGCAATGGCATGTCGACCGTGAGCAGCGCCACCGGCTACTACCTGTTCCGCGTCCAGGCCGGCAACTACACGGTGCGGCATCTGGCGCCGCCGGGATACGGAGTCAACAGCTGGCCCGACAGCGTCAACGTCGTGGTGCCGCCGGGGCACAGCCACGACTGGGCCGACACGCTGGTCCAGGGCGGTTTCGTGAACGTGTTCGTGTTCACCGACGACAACCAGAACGGAACCCAGGAAACCGGCGAGGTGCCGGTGCCGGGGATCAGCTTGACCCTCTACCCCAGCGGGCAACAGGTGTACACCGCGGTAGACGGCCATGCCCAGTTGTTCGCCAGTCCGGGCTCGTATCAGGTGAGCGCGACCCTGCCCGACTCGTTCGCGTGCAGCACCCCCAATCCCGCATCCGGAATCATGGTCAACGGCGCGGCCGACAACATCGCATTCGGGGTCTACGGAACCGACGTCGCGACCTTCACCGGCCGCGTCTATCGCGACCAGAACCGGAACGGCGGCCCCGACGCCGGCGAGGGTGGCGTCGAGAACGTCTGGGTCGGCGCCACACCCGACGGCGGCGTCACCGTGGTCGGCTACGACTACACCGACCTGAACGGGGAGTTCTCGATCGAGGTGCCGGTCAATGACGGCGCCGGCGGCCGCCCGTACTTCGTGACCCTGATCGTGCCCAACGGCTTCTTCGCGACCACCGCGACCGCGGTCGGGCCCTATACGGTGACCACGGGTCAGGTGGTCGGCGGACTCCTGTTCGGGGTCGAGGGCTTCCAGGTGATCACGCTCAACGCCGATCGCGTCTTGAGTCTTGCCTCGCAGGACGTGATCGAGAAGGACTGGAACGGCAACCAGACTCAGAACGCCCGCAAAGACACCGACCTCCTGCTCGGCGCCGACGCCGGCGGCTCGGTCAACGTGTCGGTCTGGCACAACCGCTATGACAGCAGTCCGCTGTTCGCCTCGACCCCGTCGCACTCGCGCCTCGCGCCGCAGTCGGTGCTCGCGGTCGCGCTGGATACGCTCGACGCTGCGGCGCCCAAAGCGCGTCCCGACCTGGTCACCGGCACCAAGAACGCCGCCGCCGGCAACTTCTTCGTCTGGTTCATGCAGAATTCGGGCGGCAACGAAGGAACTCTGCCGACCGCCTACAGCACCGGACGCAACTACCGCACCCAGGACGCCGGAGATGTCACCGCGGTGGCGACCGCGGATCTGATCGGCGGCATCGCCCCCGACCTCCTGGTCGGCACGCGCTCGCCGCTCTCGGGCGCCGGCACCTTCGAGATCTGGCAGAGCGACAACGCCACCACCCCGGCCTACACCCGGGTCGAGACCTATGCGCCCTCGGGAGGGTTCTCGGGCGCCCTCGGCGAGGTGACCTCGATGCAGCTGGTCGACCTCGACTGGCCGCGGGACGGCAAGAAGGACCTGGTAGTCGGGACCAAGACCGGAACTTACAGCGGTCGCATCCTCGTGTTCCGCAACCAGGGCAAGACCGCGCCACCGTCGCGCTTCGTCCAGGCCAAATCGATCGACCTGATCAGCGCCTCAGTCACCGCGCTCACCGTGCTCGACGTCGATGGCGATAGCCTGCAGGACATCGTCGCCGGCATTCAGACGACCAGTGCGTCGGGGACGATCCAATACTATCGGAACACCACCGTCGGCTCGCTCTGGGACTTCGCACTCAACGCCGAAGTGCCGGCGCCCGGCATCGTCAGCGCGATGACCGCCGCCGATCTCGGCGGCTCGATGGCGCGACGGGACCTCCTGATCGGCTGGCGCGAGAGCGAGAGCAGCTTCGTCGGCGGCACGCGCATCTTCTACACCGACATCGGCACCATTCCGACGGCGTCGACCGACCCTTCGGCCGGTCAAGTCGTCCACTTCGTGCCGACATTGACCACCGGCAACTTCAACTGGGGCGTCAAGCCGGCGCTGCCGCCGAACCCATGGCTGCCGGACTTCGCCGCCGGGGTCAAGATCGACGGCACCACCGGCGCTCTGGTGGTGTTCATCCGATGACCGCCGCCCACCCGCACGCGGAGCGCGGCATCGGCGTCCTCATGGCCCTCATGGTGCTCACCGTGATGGCTGCGGTCGCACTCGCGCTGCTCGCCACCCTCAATTCCGACACCAAGATCGCGGGCCACGAGGTCCGCTTGACCAACGCGCTCAATCTCGCCGAAGCCGGCGTCGGTGAAGCGGTCTCGCGCCTGCGCGCCGGCGACGTGCCGGACAACGGCAACCCGCTCATGGTCACGCAGATCTTCCTGACCAGCACCGGCTCCGTGCCGGTGCTCGGCCCGGACTCGACCGCACTACCGACGGCCCAGCCGATCGGCGACTGGCTTCCCTACAGCAAGGCGAGCCGCGATTCAGAAGTGCTCACCGTCCGGTACAAGACCAACGCGGCACGCACCGAGATCTTCCGCTACGACTCGAGCAAGGACCCTTCGGTTCAGACGGTCTCCGGATACCCGATCTTCAGCATCACTTCGACGGGTCGCGTGAACCAGGACGTACGTCGCGTGCAGACCGAAGTGTTCCGCAAGCCGGTCAACCTCAGCATTTTCGGCGCGTTGACCGCCGATGTGTCGATCCGATTCCTCGGCAACTCCGTGGTTTGCGGCTTCGACCATCGTGGCGACACACCGACCGGAACCGGGTCGGGCGGTCGATTCGTCGGCGGCGGCTGCGCCGAGGATCTCGCGGCCGTGCCCCCGCAATGGGAGGACGGCACGGACGACCTCCCCGGCGCGTGGACCACGTCGACCACCCAGGCCGGCGGGGCCAGCCAGCAGTTCGGCACCCCGCAGGCGGTGGTCGAGAACCAGGTCGGCTTCTACGATGGACCATGGCAGGCGCTGCAGATGACCCAGGCCGAGTTCTTCTCCTGGGTGGGCAGCCCGCTCAGCAACGAGCCTTCCCCGCCCCGGGGCATCTACTACCTCGACAACAACACGACCACCCAGGACCAGTCGGGCAGCTTCGCCTACCACGGCGGCAATGGCGAAGGTTTCCTGTACGTCGACGGCGATCTGACCTGCAACGGCAACTTCACGTTCCGCGGCATGATCTACGTCGAGGGCGACCTCAAGATGAACGGCGGCGCGTGGATCCTGGGCGCGGTGATCGTGCGCGGCGTGACCGAGCTGAAGCACGCCAACGGCGGCGCAACGCTCCTGTTCAGTAAGGAAGCGATCGAGCAGAACATCGCGAAGTACGGAGGCGAGTTCGCGACGCTGTCGTGGCGGGAGTACTAGCCGCCGAAGGTCTCAGGCGCGCGCGGCGCCCTTGAGTACGCCCAGCGCCTGCCCGGCGCGCGTGAAGGCGGCGACCGCGCGATCGATGTGCTCCCTGGTGTGCGCCGCGGACAATTGCACGCGAATCCGCGCCTGTCCCTTGGCGACCACCGGGTACGAAAAGCCGATCACGTAGATCCCTTCCTCGAGCAGACGGCGGGCCAGGTCGTGTGCGAGTCGCTCGTCGTAGAGCATGATCGGCACGATCGGATGGACACCGGGGCGAATCTCGAAACCGGCCGCCGCCATCTCGGAACGGAACCGTTGGGTGTTTGCCTCCAGGCGGTCGCGCAGCTCGGTGGTCCGCGACAGCAGGTCGAACACCGCGATCGACGCGCCGACCACGGCCGGCGGCAGTGAATTCGAGAACAGGTAGGGGCGCGAGCGCTGGCGCAACAGCTCGATGATCTCGCCGCACCCGCTGGTGAAACCGCCGAGCGCGCCCCCGAGCGCCTTGCCCAGCGTGCCGGTGATCAAGTCGATCCGCCCGCGGGTGCCGGTCAGCTCGGACGTGCCGCGCCCGGTGCGCCCGAGGAAACCGGTGGCATGACACTCGTCGACCAGAACCAGGGCCTCGAAGCGATCGGCCAGGTCGCAGATCGCACGCAGGTCGGCGACGGCCCCGTCCATGCTGAACACGCCGTCGGTGGCGATCAGGATGCGCCGGCAGCCTTGCGCCTTCGCCTCGCTCAGACACCGCTCGAGGCTCGCCATGTCCCCGTGGTCGTAGCGCCAGCGCTTCGCCTTGCACAGGCGGATCCCGTCGATGATCGAGGCGTGGTTCAGCGCGTCCGAGACGATCGCGTCCTCTTCGCCGAGCAGCGGCTCGAACACCCCGCCGTTGGCGTCGAAGCAGGCGGCGTAGAGGATCGTGTCCTCGGTGCCCAGGAACTCGGCGATCCGGCGCTCCAGCGTCTTGTGCAGGTCCTGGGTGCCGCAGATGAAGCGCACCGAGGACAGCCCGAACCCGTGGCTGTCGAGTGCCCGGTGCGCGGCCGCGATCACCTCCGGGTGATTCGACAGGCCGAGATAGTTGTTGGCGCAGAAGTTCAGCACGCGGCGGCCGTCGGCGAGCACGATCTCGGCCCCCTGGGCCGAAGCGATCACCCGCTCGTCCTTCCAGGTCCCGGCGTCGCGGATTCCCTGGAGCTCGGCCGCCAATGCGCTCCGAACCGCGTCGTTCATGATCCCGCCTCCACCGCCGATTCGCCGGCGCCCCACGGTACCAGCACCACCTTCCCGGCGGCGCCGGAGCGGAGGAGATCGATGGCCTCGAGAAACCGCTCCATCGGCAGGACATGGGTGATCGCCGCCCGCACGTCGAGCCGCCCCGATCCCAGCAGGTGATCCATTTGGTACCAGGTCTCGTACATGCGCCGGCCAATGATGCCGTGAATCGTGACCCCTTTGAAGATCACCAGCCGGTTCCAGTCCAGCTCGAAGGGTTCGGTCGGCAGGCCGAGCAGCGACAGCCGCCCGCCGTTGCGCAAGGCCGCGAGCCCATCGCGCAGCGCCTGCGGGTGCCCGGACATCTCCAACACCCCATCGACCCCTTCGCCCCCGGTCAGCTCGCGCACCCGCTCGACGACGTTCTCGCGGCCCGCGTCCAGGACCGCGTCCGCCTTCATGCGGCGGGCGAGATCCAGGCGATAGGGTGAGATGTCGCTGGCGAATACCCGGCTGGCACCCGCCGCGCGCGCGACCCCGACCGCGAACAGGCCGATCGGACCGCAACCGGTGACCAGGATGTTGCACGCGGACAGGGGCCCGGCGAACGCGGTGTGCACCGCGTTGCCGAGCGGCTCCATGACCGCCGCAACCTCGAGTGAAACGTTCGCTGGCGCGCGCCAGGCATTGACCGCCGGCACGGCGACGTACTCGGCGAAGCCGCCGTTGACGTCCACTCCCAGGATGCGCGTCTGCTCGCAGACATGCCCGTTGCCGGTTCGGCATGCGACGCAGACGCCGCACACGATGTGGCTCTCGCACGAGACCCGCTCGCCGGGGGTGAATCCGGTAACTCCCGGACCCCACGCGACGATCTCGCCGACGAATTCGTGGCCGAGCGTGACCGGCGGGCGTATGCGTCCCTGGGACCATCGGTCCCAATTGACGATGTGCAGGTCGGTGCCGCACACGCCCGCGCGCAACACTCGCAGGAGCAACTCGCCCGGGCCGGCCGCCGGTGTCGGCACCTCGCGGATTTCCGCACCGGGGCTCGAGCCGGTCTTGACCACCGCGCGCATCGTGCGCGGAGGCGCCGACGTGGCAGTGCGCGGCATCGCGGTCACGGCGGGGGTACCGGGATTCATGTCACTCCGAGGTCGGCGTGTCGGAACGTTCGCGGTCGGGCTACCGCGGCATCATAGCGCAAGGGCTGCGGCCAGCGCCGCCCCGGTGTGCGAGCCGCGGGTGCGCGCCACGACCTCGGGCGGGCCCGCCGCGACGATCGTGCCCCCCAGGTCGCCGCCTTCGGGGCCCAGGTCGATGATCCAGTCCGCGGCCCGGATGACGTCGAGCTGGTGTTCGATCACCACCACGGTATTGCCCCGGTCGACCAGGGCCTGCAGCACCTCGAGCAACACGCGAACGTCCTCGAAATGGAGGCCGGTGGTCGGCTCGTCGAGCACGTACAGTGTGCGCCCGGTTTCGACCCGCGACAGCTCGGTGGCCAGCTTCACGCGTTGCGCTTCGCCGCCCGACAACGTCGTCGCCGACTGGCCGAGGTGGATGTAGCCGAGACCGACGCCTTTCAGCGTGTCGAGCTTACGGCGGATCGGCGGGATCGCGCCCAGGAACTCGAGTCCCTCCTCCACCGTCATCTCGAGCACGTCGGCGATCGATCGGCCGCGATACGGAATTTCGAGCGTCTCCCGGTTGTAGCGGCGGCCGTGGCAACGATCGCACTTGACGTAGACGTCGGGCAGGAAGTGCATTTCGATCTTGCGCAGGCCGTCGCCCTGACAGGCCTCGCAGCGGCCGCCCTTGACGTTGAACGAAAAGCGTCCCGGCGCGTAACCCCGGGCTCGCGACTCGGGGAGCTGAGCGAACAGGTCGCGGATGTGGGTGAACACGCCGGTGTAGGTCGCGGGATTGGACCGCGGCGTGCGCCCGATCGGGCTCTGATCGATCGCCACCACCTGGTCGAGGTGCTGCGCCCCGATCAACTCGCGGTGAACTCCCGGCGAGCCGGCGCGCCCGAAGTGGCGCTCCAGGGCGGCGAGCAGGATGTCGTTGACCAGCGTGCTCTTGCCCGAGCCCGAAACGCCGGTGACGCAGGTCAGGACGCCCGAGCGGAAACGACGCGTGGACGTCCTTCAGATTGTGTTGCCGCGCTCCCAGGATCTCGAGGGTTCGGCCGTCGGTCGCGCGGCGCTCGGCCGGCGCCGGAATGCGGCGCGCTCCCGACAGGTATTGTCCGGTCAGCGATTCCGGATGTTGTCGCACTTGAGCCGGGGTTCCGCTGGCCACCAGTCGGCCGCCGTGGCGACCCGCCCCCGGACCGAGATCGATCAGGTGATCGGCGGCTTCCATGGTGTCGCGGTCGTGCTCCACGACCACCACCGTGTTGCCCAGGTCGCGCAACCGCAACAACGTGTCCAGCAAGCGACGGTGATCGCGTGCATGCAGTCCAATCGAGGGCTCGTCCAGGATGTAGAGCACGCCGGTCAACTGAGAGCCGATCTGCGTGGCCAGCCGGATGCGCTGCGACTCGCCGCCGGCGAGCGTCGCTGCCGTCCGGTCGAGCGTGAGATAGCCGAGCCCGACGTCATCCAGGAAGCGCAGGCGATTCTTGAGTTCCTTGAGGATCGGCTCGGCGATGCTCCCCCGGTTGCCGTCGAACGTCAGGGCTTCGACCCGATGCCGGGCGATGCGCACCGAGTCGGCGGTCCACTGGGCGATCGATCGGCCGTCGATGCGCACCGCCAGGCTCTCGGGCTTGAGCCGCGAGCCACGGCACGCCGGACATGGCGTCGGATTCATCAAAGCGCCGATCGAGCGGCGTACGGCTTCGCTGGTGGACTGCCGGTACCGGCGCTCCAGGTTGGGGACGACACCCTCCCAGGTGCTGCGCTGGACGAACGACGAGCCGCGGCGCGTGCGAAATTCGAAACGCACCTGCTCATCGCCGGCGCCCTGCAGCACGAGCCGTCGGACCGACGCCGGCAGGCGGCTCCACGGAGTGGTCAGCGAGAATCGATAGGCTTTCGCGATCGAACGCAGCGCGCCGCCGGTCCAGGTCGACTCGGGATCGCCCCACGCCAGCAGCGCGCCGCCGGCAATGCTCAGCGATGGATCGGGGACGATCCGCTCGGGATCGATCCGGAGCAGGGTGCCGATGCCCTCGCATTCCTTGCAGGCGCCGAACGGCGAGTTGAACGAGAAGCTGCGCGGCTCGAGCTCGGGCACGCTGGTTCCGCACGCGGGGCAGGCCGCACCCTGGCTGAACAGCAGGTCCTCGGCGCCCTCCTCGGCCACGGTGAGCACGCCGCCGCCATGGCGCAACGCCGACTCGACCGACTCGGCCAGTCGCGATCGGCTGCCCGCGTCCACCGTCAGGCGATCGACCACCAGCTCGATGTCGTGGCGCTTGGTCTTGGCCAGCTTCGGCGGCTCGTCCAGCTCGACCCAGGCCCCGTCGATGCGGGCGCGCACGAAGCCCTGGCGACGCATGGTTTCGAGCTCCTTCTTGTATTCGCCCTTGCGACCGCGGACCAGCGGCGCCAGCAGGCCGATGCGCCGGCCGGCGTGCCCGGCGAGCAGTGCGTCGACGATCTCCTGGACGCTCCGGCGCTCCATGCGCGCGTCGCAGCTCGGACAGTGCTGGTCGCCGAGGCGCGCGAACAACAACCGCAGGTAGTCGTAGATCTCGGTGATGGTGGCGACCGTCGACCTCGGATTCGACCCGGCCCCCCGCTGCTCGATCGCGATCGCCGGCGACAGGCCTTCGATCGCGTCGACTTCGGGCTTCTCCATCTGGCCCAGGAATTGGCGCGCGTACGCCGAGAGCGACTCGACGTAGCGACGCTGGCCTTCGGCGTACAGGGTGTCGAAGGCGAGCGAGGACTTGCCGGACCCGGACACCCCGGTGATCACGGTCAGGCTCTGGCGCGGGATGCTCAGCGTCAGGTTCGCCAGGTTGTGTTCACGCGCGCCACGAATCGTGATGTCGCGCAAGCCCCGAGCCCTTACCGCAGGCGCATGGCCGTTGGGTCCCGAAGGCGGCGGCGGCGCGGGAGCGGACGGGGCGTGCCGGGTCCGCCGGGGGCGGGCCGGTCTGGGGATCGAGGAGCGCGAGGCAGACATGGGACGGGCGACTATACCAGCCCGGCGCAAGCCGCCGGGGGACCGTCCACGGTCACTCGTACCGGAGCGAGTCCACCGGGTCGAGACGCGACGCACGCATCGCGGGGTAGATGCCGAAGAACATTCCCACCCCCGCCGAGAACAGGAGCGCGGTGATCACCGACCACGGCGACACGTAAGAGGGCAGCGGTGTGGCCAGGCGCACCAGCCACGACACGCCGGCACCGAGCAGGATGCCGACCACGCCGCCGGCGGCGGTCAGCAGCACGGCCTCGATCAGGAACTGGGCGAGGATCGCCCTTCGCGGGGCACCCAACGCCTTGCGCACGCCGATCTCACGCGTCCGCTCGGTGACCGCGACCAGCATGATGTTCATGACGCCGATGCCGCCGACCACCAGCGCCACCGACGAGATCAGGGTCATGAGCAGCACGATTCCCCCGGTCACGGTCTGGTAGAGCTGGAGGAAGGCGTCGTCCGAGAACACGACGAAGTCGTTGTTCTTGTGGCTCGGCAGGTGCCGCCGGATGCGCAGGACGTCGATGATCTGGCGCTGAGCCTCCTCGTCCATCTCGGGCGAAACCGCGATCGCGTCCAGGAACAGCTCCCCGCGTTTCGGGAACCAGGGCGGCGCGTCGTCGGGCGCCGGGAAGTACTTGTCGACGGTCGCGTACGGCACGATCGCGACTTCGTCGAAGTTGTTGCCCAGGATCCGGCCCTTCTCCTCGGCCTCGCCGACCACGGTGAAGGGAATGTTGCCGATGTGCACGCGCTCGCCGATCGGGTCGCGGTTGCCGAACAGGGCGTCGCGGGTGTCCTTGCCCAGGACCACGACGTTGGCGCGACGCTGGACCTCCTCGCCGGTGAAGAACCGCCCGCGCGCCAGCTCGTAGCCGTGGGTGCGCATGTAGTCTTCGTTGGTGCCGAACACGAAGGTGACCTTGGTCAGCTTGTCGTGGTGGCGCAGACGCAGGTCCTGGTACGGGAACTTGAACGGCGACACCGCGAGCACCGCCGGGCAGTGGTCGAGGATCGCGCGCGCGTCGTCCATGGTGAACGCCTTGCGCTGCCTCAGGCTGTCCGGGATCTGCCCGTTGATGATGACGCCGGGGCGGATGCGCCGGATGAAGATGGTGTTCTGGCCGATCGACTGGATGCTCTGCTGGAACGAGCGCTGGAAGCCGTTGATCAGCGCGACCATGCCGATGACCGTGCCGACGCCGATGACGATCCCGAGCAGGGCGAGCGCCGACCGCAGCCGGTTGGCGACCAGTGCGGTGCTGGCCATCGCCAGGAATTCTCGCGATCCAGTGGAGACTCACGGCCTACTCGTAGCGCAGCGCTTCGATGGGATCGAGGCGCGCGGCGCGCCAGGCCGGGTACGAGCCGAAGAACAATCCGATCCCGCACGACATGAAGATGCCCATGATCACCGCCGGCATGCTGATTGCCGCCGGCAGCGGGCTCACGGCGCCGACCAGCAGCGCCAGCCCTCCGCCGAGCACGATGCCGCTGATGCCCCCGGCCAGCGACAAGGTCGTCGCCTCGATCAGGAACTGGATCAGGATGTCGCGCCGGCGCGCGCCCAGCGCCTTGCGCACGCCGATCTCGCGCGTCCGCTCGGTCACCGAGACCAGCATGATGTTCATGATCACGATGCCGCCGACCACCAGCGAGATCGCGGCGACGCCGATGGACACGAAGAAGATGCCGCCGGTCAGGTTGTGGTAGAACTGCATCCAGGTCTCGGAGGTCTGGATGCCGAAGTTGTCGGGCCGCCCCGGCGCCAGGTGACGCCGGCCGCGCAGCACGTTGCGCGCTTCGTGCTGTGCCGTCGGCAGCGTGGCCTGGTCGACACTCTTGATCGCCACGGTCACCGACGCCCGCTCCTGCTTGTGTTTGACGAACGTTCGGATCGGGATCGCGACGAAGCGATCGCGGTTCTGGCCGAGCAGCTTGCCCTTCTTCTGCGTCACGCCGATCACCTGGAACGACTGGGCGCCGACCCGGATCACCCGGCCCATGGGATCGAGACCCGGGAACAGCTCTTCCGCGATCTCCGGACCGATGACGCACACCATCCGCCGGCGGCGATCGTCGAGATCGCTCAGATGCCGCCCGTCGGCGATGGTCAGATCGTCGATGATCTCGTATCCGCGCTGCGACCGGAGACGCTGACGCCGTTCATGCGTCTTGGTGCGGTAACGAACCGTCTCGCGCTGATCGGCCATCGCGACCACCAGGGCCGCGTGGCTGACTCCGCGACGCAGCGCGTCGGCGTCGTCGATCGTGACGTCGGGGCGCTTCTGCGCCTCCTCCCAGGCTTCCTGGCTGGTGATGAAGCCCCATTTGTCGACGTAGAAGACGTTCGAGCCGGCCTGGAGCACCTTGTCGGCGACGAAGCGGTTCAGGCCTTCGACGAACGAGACCACGGCGATCACCGACGCGACGCCGATGATGGTGCCGAGCAGCGTCAGGAACGAGCGCAGCTTGTTGGCCCGGATCGCACCCAGGGCGATGCCGGCGCTCTCGCGGAGGTTCACGACGCCGGCGCCGCGGGGACGGTGCTCGAGGTACTGGACACGTCGCTCTCGATCTTGCCGTCGCGCATGCGCACCACGCGGCGGGCATGCGCCGCGATGTCGGCCTCGTGGGTCACCAGGATGACCGTGTTGCCCTGGCTCCAGATGCGCGCGAAGGACGCCATGATCTCCTCGCCGGTCGAGGAGTCGAGATTCCCGGTCGGTTCGTCGGCCAGGATGATGCTCGGCCGGTTGACCAGCGCGCGGGCGATCGCCACGCGCTGGCGCTGCCCGCCCGACAGCTCGTTGGGCCGGTGCTTCATGCGGTCGCCGAGGCCGACCAGCTCCAGGGCCTCGCGCGCGCGCTTGCGCCGCTCCTCGTGCTTGACGCCCGGCGTAGACCAGGGGCAGCTCGACGTTGTGCAGCGCGTCGGCGCGTGGCAGCAGGTTGAACGTCTGGAACACGAAACCGATCTCCTGATTGCGGATGCGCGCCAGCTCGTCGTCGCTCAGCTTGCCGATCTCGGTGTCCTTGAGCTTGTAGCTGCCGCTCGACGGCGTATCGAGGCAGCCGATGATGTTCATCAGCGTCGACTTCCCGGAGCCCGACGGCCCCATGATCGCCACGTACTCGTTCTCGGCGATGTCGAGGTCGACGCCGGCCAGGGCGTGGACCTTCTCCGCCCCCATCTCGTAGATCCGCGTGCAACTCGCGGAGCTGGATCAGCATCAGCGCCGCTCCGCGCGCTTCACGGTCTCGGCCTTGACCTTGGTGCCCGGCTTGAGGTCGCGCAGCGCCTTGTAGGGTCCCGAGACGATCTCGTTGCCGGCCTGAACCTCGCCGAACACCTCCAGCATCGTCTCGCCCGCGATTCCGGTGCGCACCGGGACGAACGTCGCCACGCCGTCCTTGACCACGAAGACCCCGGTGATCTCCTTGGCCTTGCGTCCGACCGTGTCCTCGTCGGCGGCGATCGCGTCCCCCTTGCGCGGCTTCTTCGCCCCGCTCTTGCGCTTCTCGGCACGCTCCAGGTCGCGGTCGGTGCGCACCACCACCGCCTGGATCGGCACCGCCAGCGTCTTGCGCGTCGGGTCGCGGTCTCGATCTCGACGTCGGCCGTCATCCCGGGCCGGATCGCGGGCACGTTCTCGTCGAAGCCGACTTTGACTTCGAAGTTGGTCTGCCCCTCGATGCTCGAGGTCGCCGAGCGCTTCGCGGTGTTGCCGATCTCGAGCACCATGCCGCCGAACGACGTGTCGGGCAGCGCGTCGACCGTGATCTTGGCCTTCTGGCCGACGGTCATGTCGACCACGTCGGTTTCGTCGACATCGGCGCGCACCAGCATGCGCGAGAGGTCGGACACCGTGAGGATCTGGGTGCCGGGATTGTTCATGGTCCCGGTGATCACGATCTCGCCGGCCTCGACGTTGAGCGCGCTGACCACACCGTCGAACGGCGCCAGGAATCGGCATCTTGCTGACGTTGTCCGCCGCGGCGGTCACCATCGCGCGGGTCCGAGCCACTTCCTCGTTCGCGGTATTGACCGCGACCTCGGCGGACTCGTGATTGCGCATGGCGATGTCCCACTCGGCGTCCGACAGCAGCTTCTGCTCGTAGAGCGCTTTCTGGCGCGTCAGGTTCGAGGACGACACCTTGAGCGCCGTGGTCGCCTCGCGCAGGCGGCCTTCCGCCGACGCCAGACCCGCGCGGCTCTGCTCGAGCGCGGCGCGGTACTGCGTGTCGTCGAGCTGGAGCATGAGCTGGCCGCGGCGTACGGTGTCGCCTTCCTTGACCGCCAGGCGCACGATCTTCCCCGGGATGTCAGCGCTGACCTTGACCTGGGTGCGCGGTTCGATCTTGCCCGGAGCGCGAACCGTCGAAGTCACGGTCTCGGATCGCACCTTCGCCAGCTGAACGGACTCGGCCCGCCCCTTGGCGCCGCGCACGACGTTGACCCCCACCAGCGCGAGCACGACCACGCCTCCAATGACGAACCACAGCCACTTGCGCTTCATTCGCTGCGTGCTCCTTCCCGAGCTCGGCGGTCGTCAGCGTCCGCGGACCCGCTCGATGCGGGCTTCGGCGACCTTGATCACCGCCAATGCGGTCACCCTCTGGCTGCTGGCCTGTTGCAGCTGCACCTGCGCATTGATCAACTCCAGAATCGTCGACGAGCCGACGTTGTATTTCTGCTGGTTCAGGTTGTTGTTCTCGACCGCCGACTCCATGGCCCGTTCGGCCAGTCGCAGGGCTTCGGTCGCCTCCTGGTAGAGCAGCAGCGACTCGCGCACGTCGGCCGCCAGGTTGCGCCGCAGTGCGTCGCGCGTGTCTCGCGCCCGCATCTGCCGCGCCTTGGCCTGAGCCCGCTGCGCTTCGGCCGCCAGACCATCGAAGAAGTCCCAGTTCAGTGCCACGGTGCCGCGCAAAACCTGGTCGGTTTCGTTGCGACTCACGGTCGTCGTGTCATTGATGGTCAGCGCCGAGCTGGACTTGGGCGAGAAGGCGGCGCTCCCCGAGACCGTCACGTAGGGCAGGTAATTGAATCGCGCGGCATTGACCGCGGCTCCGGCCGCGGTCATGTCGGACTCGGCCGCGATGATGTCGGGTCGATTCTGCTCGGCTTCGGCCAGAATCGCGGCTTCGTCGTAGGTCTGCTGCGCGAAGGCCAGCAGCGTGTCGACCTCGCCCAGCTCGGACGCTTCCATACCGATCAGGATCGCGAGGTCGTTCCGCGTCGTCGTGATCGCGTGCCGAGCGGTGATCGAGTCGAGCTCGCTTTGGGCGGTTCGCACCTGGGCGGCGAGCAGGTCGCTCTTCGACACCGAACCGACCTCGAACAGGGCGCGCACGCGCCGCTCGTCGTCGCGCGCCAAACGCACGGCTTCGGCGTTGACCCGCGCCAGCTGGACCGCGCGCACGACTTCGTAGAACTGGGCGCGCACCTGGAAGGTCAGATCGTTGAGCGTCGCGGTCTCACGGTCCCGAGCGGCGCGGAGGTTGTTGCGCGCCGCCGAGAAGTTCGAGATCGCCGCCAGATCGAGGATCGCCCAGGAGCCCGTGACCCCGGGGTTGGTCGAGTAGTCCTCGGCGTCGAACGTGACCGATGGCAGCGTGACGCCGCCGAACTGCTCGCTGCCGGTGCGGTTGTCGGTCCATTGCCCGGAGCGGCTGATGCCGGCGGAGAGGCGCGGCAGGATGCCCGAGTAGGCGCCGTAGAGCCCCGCCTGGGCGTCGACCACCCCGGCCTTGCCCTGCACGGTGAGCGAGCTGCGTTCGCGACCGATCTCGACGGCTCGGTCGACGGTCAACAACTGGGCTTCCGCGGTCGCGCTCGCGGTCGCCAGCACCACCACCATTGCTGCCAGCGTCCAATGACTCCTGCTCATGCATCCTCCATGAAACGTTCCCCGACCGGCGGTGGAACCACGTGCACTACGGCCCTTGTCTCGAAAGGTTTCCATCAGCCCGCGCGGCCGAATGCGGCGCCCAACGCGCCAAGTCCAGCGATCACGACCAGGTACACGCCCCCGACCGCCCAGGCGGTCTTGGCCCGTGGCGCGCCCGACAGGGTGCTCGCTCCCAGGATCATCACGGCAACCTGCCACAGCGCCAGCGGGCCGAACGCGTCGAGCGTGCTGGCGATCGCGCTGGTCATCCGGCTGGGCTCGGCGCCGGACAGCAGGGCCCCGAAGCCGAGGTGAATGCCCTCCATGGTCTCGCGCTGCCAGGCGATCACCGTCGTCAGGACGATCGACGGAATGCTGATCAATGACGACCAACAGGCCACCTCGAGCGCCAGCCGGAAGGACAGCTTGTGGCCCAGCAGGAAACCGCAGATGAAGCTGAGCAGGATTGCGGTGATGATCAGGATCAACGGGATCGCGACCGCCTGGGTGCTCAGGTTGACGATCCGGCCACCCCCATCGGAGAAGAACGATTCCATGCGCTCGAGCTGCTCGGGTGGCATGCGTCCCTCGTCAACCGCCTCCTCCCACTGGCTGATCAGCATCGGCATCAGGGCGCGATCGTGAAGCACGGCCACCGAACCGAGACTGAGCGCCAGAGTCACGAGCATCGGGTACCACCACTGAGGTTTGTCGAGCCCACCCCAGGCGGAAGCCGGCCGGACGAAGACGGCGACGAACCGCGACCATGGGGACAACTCCGGCGGAGCGGCCGGGGGAACCGCAGCTTCGGGCGAAATCACGGGGGAACCTCCAATGGACGGGGTGCAAGCGCGCGGAACGCTGCAGGCACTCGCGCGCCGAGGGTAGGGAAACGCGGGAAGACGCGTCAACGCGGCCAGACCGGCGCGGGATTTCCATCCCCGAGCGCGGAACCGCGCGATTCTAGTGGAGGCTGAAGCGCACCGGCACGGCCACCCACACGGCAACCGGCTTGTTGTTCGACAGCGCCGGCTTGAACACCCACTGCTTGACTGCGTCCGCCGCGGAATTGTCGAGCATCGGGATCGATTTCACGATGCGGGTGTCCTTGACCTTGCCGTCCTTGCCGACCAACGCCTGGACCAGGACGACGCCGTCGACCCCGGCTTCACGCGCGATGTCCGGGTAGCTCGGGTTCACCTTGGTCACCGCTTCCGGAAGCTCTTCGACGTAGACGTACTCGCCGAACGCCGGCAACTCGTCTTCGGAGGGCGGGGCCACGACGATGTCCCCGGTGGACTCGACGCCCGGCGTCGAAGCCGCGATCTCCTCCTGCGAGGCAATCGTCTGCTCGGGCGGCGCTTCGGCGTCGGGCACCGGGACCGCGACACCCACGGTCGGTGGCGCGACCGGCTGCGCGATCGCCACCTGCGGCGGCGGCGCATCCTGGGTCAGCGGCGGCGGAGCTGCGATCTCGCGGTAGGGAACGACGATCACGCTGGTCTCCCGCGGCCGGCTACGCAGGAACGCATTCGTCCCGAGCGACATCAGGAACAAGAGAATCCACGCGGCCGACGCCACCAGGACCGCGCGCACCATGTACTTCCGCCCGACCTCTTTGAGCTCGGGTGCCCCGTAGGGCATGAAGTAGAACAGCCAGCCGCGAGCACTCACAGAGAAGCCACCTCCCCACGCTCTTCCGGGGTCAGGGTCGCCAGGGAGAATCGATTGAGGCTCGCGAGATCGAGTTCGTCGATGATGTCCACCATGTTGTTGAAGCTGGCGTCGCGATCGATCTTGATCACGACCACCAGGTCCTTGTTGCCCTTGAAGGGCGCCAGAACCTTGGGCAGCGTCTTGGCATCCGTGCGCGCCCAGGGCACGTCCTTGCCCCCGCGCTTCCAGTAGATGCGATCCGCGCCGAGCACCCACAGACTCAGCACCTTGGACTCTGCGACCTCGATCTTGACGTCCTCATCCGGCGGCAAGTTGATCTCGAGCGCCTGAGGCGTGCGAAACACCGTGGTTACCATGAAGAAGATGAGCAGCAGGAACGCCACGTCGACCATCGGCGTCATGTCGATGCGGACGCCCACCCTGCGCTTGGGGCGCGAAAACCCTCTGCCCTTTTTCTTCTTACCGCCGCGATCGGGGGTGTCGACCATCCCCATGACTGCTCACCTCCTCGCTGTTCAGTGCTCCGGCTTGGCGCCGAACATGCCGCCTTTGCCTTCGAGGTCCGTCTGCACGTTGAAACGCGATGCCTTGGCCGCCTGCAGGGCCGGCATCAGGTCCGCCATCACCCCATACGGCGCGTCCTTGTCCATCTTGACGATGATTCGCGCCGCAGGATTCGACGCCCGCGCCGTGGACAGCACGCTGGCCATGACGTCGCGCACCTGGTCGGCGGCGATCGCCTGATGGACTTCCTCCCCGCCCCGGCGGTAGATCACCGTCACCCCGGACTGGTTGCCATATTCCGGCTTTCGCGGGGTGACCGCGATCGTGATGATGTCCGACTCGGGTGATTTCGCCTCGGAGTTCGACTCTGGCAGCGTGATCTTGTCCTTCTCCGGTGGCTTGAACTGCGTCGTGCACATGAAGAAGATGAGCAACAGGAACGCGACATCGACCATCGGCGTCATGTCGATCGCGATCCCGATGCGGCGTTTCTTCTTGAGCATTTCCCGGCTCCCTTAGCCGCGCTCGGACGCCGACGCCGCCAGCAGCTGCACGGCTTCGTACGAGGCCTCGTCCATCATGTAGTTGAAGCCGTCGACCCGGGTCACGAACACGTTGTAGGCGACGATGCCGGCGATCGCCACGAACAATCCGCCGGCGGTGTTGATCAGCGCCTCGGAGATACCGATCGCCAACTTGCTCGCGTCGACGGCGCCGGTGTGGCCCAGGGCGGCGAACGAACGGATCATCCCGATGACCGTTCCGAGCAGACCGACCATGGTGGCGATCGAAGCGATGGTCGACAGAGCGATCAGGTTGCGCTCGAGCAGCGGCACTTCCAGGCCGTTGGCCTCCTGAATCGCGGCCTGGGTTTCGGCCACGATCTTCTCCTTCGGGGCACCTTCGGCACGCAGCGACATGTAGCGTTCGAGGCCGGCGCGAATCACGTTGGCCGCGGAACCGCGCTGCTGCGCACACGCCTTGATCGCGCCTTCGACGTCGCCGGCGTGGAGGCGCTTACGGACGTTGTTGAGGAACTGCGGCAGCGGTCCGCGGCCCTGCGCTTTGCGCAGGCTCCACAGGCGCTCGAAGATGAACGACGTCTGCAGGATGGTCAGCATGATGAGCGCCGCGACCAGGGGTCCGCCTTGGAACATCTGCTCGCCGAAATCACCTAGAGCCGGCAGATTGAACCAGATGGCGAACGAGATGACCGCCGCAAGCACGAAGCCGATGGGGACGATGAAACGATTCATGTTCCTAAGTTCCTCCTGATCCCGGGCCGCGGGTCACGCGGAGCCGGGGGTCATGGTCACGCGGCAAAAGCCGCGATCGCCTGCTCCTCCGTGTCGTGATGATCGAACACCATGATCAACTTGGTCATGACGAATAGGTCGTGCAGCCGCTTGCCCAAGCCGCACAACTTGATTTCCCCCGATCGGCCCTTGTAGTTCGTGTACCCGCGCATGATCGCCCCGATCGCGGTCGAATTGAGCGCGGTGCACTCCGACATGTTCAGCACCAGGTGCCGGTTGCCGCCGGTCGCCTCGTCCATGATGGCCTTTTGCAGCTCATCGGTTTCGTCGCCCCCGAAGTAGCTGCCCTTCGGGTACAGCACCACGATCGACTGCACCTGCCGGCGTCGAATCGCCATTGCGCCTGTCTCCGTTTCCTGAGGGACCGTCAGACCGACTCGCGCTCGGCGAAACTGGCCATCGCCTGCTCTTCCGTCGGATAGACGTCGAACACCATCGACAGCTTGGTGATCACGAAGATGTTCTCGATCCGCTTGTCGACGTTGCACAATTTCACCTGTCCGCCGCGCTTGACGTAGTTCGAGTGCGCCGAGATGAGCACGCCGAGCGCGGTCGAGTTCAGGTGCTGCGTTTCGCTCAGGTTGATCACGAGATTCCGGTTGCCGCCCTCGCCGAGCGCCTTGATCGCCTGTTCGAGTTCGTCGGTCTCGTCGCCGCCGGCCAGATACCCCTTGGGGGTCAGCACGGCGATGTTGCCCACCTGGCGTTGCTTCATAGTGGCGTCCTCTTCCCCCCGGCTAACAGCCGAGCACCTTCTTGCCGTTCAATGCGTCCGGCTGGGCCGGATCCAGTTCGAGCGCGCGTTTGTACGACTCACAGGCCTTGGCACGGTTCCCCGAATTCTGCCAGCCCTGGCCGTGCCAGACCCACGCCTGCACGTCCTTGGGATCGATGGTGACCGCCCGATCCAGCATTCGCACCGCCTCCGCGTATTCCTTGTCGAGCAAGAGGTAGAACCCCAGTTGCCGGAACGCGACGCCGGTGGTCTTGTTGCTCCCGAGCGAATCCTGTTGCGTGACCTGGATGAACTCCCGCCGCGCCTGCGGAATCGAGTCCACCTGCGCGTACATGATTCCGAGCCAGAAGCGCCGGTCCACCTTGTCCGGCGCCAGGCTCGATGCCTGACGCAGGGCGGTCAATGCCTCCGGGTATCGCTTCATCTCTTTGTGTGACAAGCCTATATAGTAGTAAGCCTCGTCGTTCTGGGGGTCAAGCGCGATTCGTCGCTGGAAGTAGGCGATCGCCCCTTCGTAGTCCTTCTCGCGAAACCTCATCTTGCCCAGCTCGTTGAGGGCGAATTTCGCGTGGCGCGAGGTCGAATCGGTCGCGATCATCGACCGGTACAGCGACTCCGCACGGGCCGGCTGCTTCTGGATGACCAGCACCTGGGCCATGCGCAGCTGGTCGTCCGGCTCCGGGTCGGCCCGCTCGTAGTCCGCGATCGCCTTGTCGTACTCCTTCTTGTCCACGTAGACACGGAACCGCGACCGGTACATGTCCTTTGACTTGTCACCGAGCGCCTCGCCCCGATTCATGGCTTCCAGCGCCTTGTCGGTCTCCTTGAGGTGGTAGAGGACGCGACCCAGCAGACTCCACCCTTTGCCATCGTCCGGCCGCATCTGGACGTACTTCTCGAGGTAGGGCCGAGCGTCCGCATAGCGGCGCGGGTCGGCCTGTGCGGAGCGGAAATAGAGGTCGCCGAGCGCCAGCTGACCGGGAGCGAACTCGGGGTCCCGGGCCACGACATCCTGGTAGGCGGCGAGCGCTTCGTTGTAGCGCTCGGCGTAGAACAGCGCCCGGCCGAGCCGGAATCGGAGGTCGATGTCGGTGCTGTCCTTCTCGATCGCCGCCTGGTATTCGGGCACCGCCAAAACAAAGGTGCCGCGCGCCATGTAGAAGTCGCCGAGCGCGCGCCGGGGTGCCGGATCCTCGGGCGCTTCCTCGCGCGCCTTCGTGTACCAGATGCCGGCGTCGCGCAGCGAGTCGCGCGCCAGTTCGGCATCGCCCAGGGCGACCAGGAATCGCGGCCGCCATTTCGGGCCCCAGTTGAGGCCTTTGTTCAGCGCCTCGACCGCCTGGGTGTGCTTTCCGGCGGACACCAGGCACTCGCCCAGCGCCAGCTGCGCCTCGGGGAACTTGCGGTCGATGTCGGTGGCGCGCTGGAGCAGCGGCAACGCATCCGGGCAGCGCTCCAGGCGCTTGAGCGCCTCGCCTTCCCCGTAGTATCCCCACGCCAGATTGGGATCCATCTTCTGGGTCAGCTTGAAGGATTCGATCGCCTTGGGATACTGGCGCCTCCGCAGCCAGACCTTGCCCACTCCGGAACGCCCTTCGGCCAGCCCCTGATTCGCGGCCTTCTCGAATAGCTGCAACGCATCGTCCAGCCGCCCCTCCTGCAGGGCGCGGTTGCCGTCCTTGATGTCGTCCGCCCAGGCGACGGGCGTCACGGCCACGGCCAGCACGCATGCGACCGCGCCGAGGCGCGAGATTCGTCGAATGCCGTTCAGGTTCTTCATGGCGTGTTTGTCGAGTCTCCTCTCGAATGAGTGCTCAGCATGGGGGAGCGACGCACGAAACGCACCGGAACATTGGCCGGCACCAGCGCCAGGTCCCGAACCAGGCGCTGCCCCTCCATGCTGGTCAGGTGCGTGATGAAGCCATTCGCCAGCCGAGCGCCTTCGGCCCGAGTGTAGGCGTAGAACGCGAGGCTCAGCGGGTACTGGTCGCCGTGGATCGCTTCGGGATCGGGCAACACGTAGGGCAGTCCTCGCAGGTTCGCCAGGCGGAGCGCCCGAGTGGTGCCTCGCGGTGCAGCAAGACCCACGAATGCGATCGCGCCGGCATCCGCCTGCACGGCCGCCACCGCCGCCGAGTCCGACGGCACGGTCCGCACCGCCGCGCGAATCGGCTCGCCCATCATCACCCGCTCGAGAAAGGCCTCGGTCACGTCGGAATTCAACTCCTGGATCACCGGTACGATTCGGCCCCGGCCCCCCCCGGTCTCCTGCCAGTCCCGCCATTCACCACGGTAGATGCGCCGCACATCTTCGAGAGCCAGATTCTGAACCGGGTTGGTTTCGTGAACCAGAAACACCAGCCCGCCCCGGGCGAATCGGTACCCTTCCACTTCCAGCCCACCCTCCGTCGCCGCGCGCCGTTCGTCCGGGTCCAACTCGCGGCTCAGGATCGCCAGATCGCATTCCGCTGCGAACAGTGCCTGAACTGCCTGTCTGGAGGTCCTGCGATCCACGGAAATCATGGCCTCGGGATAACGGCTCATGAAGTCCTCCGCCACCCGTTGCACGACGTCGAACGCCTCTGCTGCGGACACGACACGAATACGCCCGCTGGTGATCGAGTCTTCCACGGGACGCGGGGTCGGCTCGGGAGCACAGCCGACGAGGCAGAGCGCGGCAACGCCACATGCCCCAACGCCAAGATGCCCAATGGCTTCCCGGAAAACGAAGCGAGTCGAGTCTAGAAACCCCGATCGCGTGCTGTCAATCACCCCGCTCCCGCTCCGGTCCGGTTCGCTGGCCACAGAAGTCCGACGACGGTAGGGACCGGCTCCGGTGCTGTCAAGCGCTTGCAAGGTTCCCAGTCGGCATCGCCGAATCGCGCGGCGTTCAGGGTCGCAACCGGTACAGCATGCGTGGAAAGGGAATCGACTCGCGCACGTGATCGAGACCCGCGATCCACGACAGGGTTCGCTCAACGCCGATGCCGAATCCCGAGTGCGGCACCGATCCGTAGCGTCGCAGGTCCTTGTACCACTCGAACGCCTCGTGCGGCAGGCCGTGCTCGTCGATCCGGCGCTCGAGCAGGCTGAGCGAACTCATGCGCTGGCCGCCTCCGATGATCTCGCCGTACCCCTCGGGGGCCAGGCAGTCACACGAGAGACACAGCCGCGGATCCGCCGGATCCGGCTCCATGTAGAAGGCCTTCACCGCCGCCGGGTAGTGAGTGATGAAGATCGGCGTCTCGTAGCGCTGCGACAGTTCGGTCTCGTCCGGAGCTCCGAAGTCGCTGCCCCACTCGAACGGCATGCCTGCGGTCGTGAGCATCGCCGCCGCGTCGTTGTAGTGGATTCTCGGGAACGGGGCCCGAACCCGCTCGAGCTTCGACGTGTCCCGCTCGATCACCTTGAAGTCCTCGCGGCGCCGATCGAGCAGACGCGCCACGACGTCGACCAGCAGACGCTCTTCGAGGGCGATGACGTCGTCGAGCGTGGCCCACGCCCACTCGGGCTCCATCATCCAGAACTCGATCAGATGCCGGCGGGTCTTGCTCTTCTCGGCGCGGAACGCAGGACCGAAGCAGTAAACGCGGCCCAAGGCCATGGCCGCCGCCTCCATGTAGAGCTGTCCGCTCTGCGTGAGATAGGCCTTGTCATCGAAGTACGTCGTCTCGAACAAGGTCGTCGTCCCCTCGCAGGCCGCGGGCGTGAAGATCGGTGCGTCGACGAGCACGAAACCCTCGCCGGCCATGAAATCGCGAAACGCATCGATCAGCTCCGCACGCAACCGGAGGATGGCTTGCTGCCGCGGCGCGCGCAGCCACAGATGGCGATGATCCATCAGGAACTCGACGCCGTGCTCCTTGGGCGAAATCGGATAGGGGGCGGCGAGCGAGACCACGTTCACCGAGCGCAGGCCCAGCTCGACCCCCCCCGGCGAACGAGCGTCGGCGCGCACCGTGCCCCGCACCGTGACCGCCGATTCCTGGGTCACGGTCTGACATTCCTGCCACTCTTCGGGGCTCAGATCCTGGACTCCCGCGACGCACTGCAGCGTTCCGCTGCCGTCGCGGAGCACGAGGAACTGGACCTTCCCGCTCGAGCGCCGGTGGGCCACCCAACCCCGGACCTCGATCTCCTGGCCAACGTGCTGGCCAGCCTCGGAGATCGGGGTCCAGGCGGGAGCCGAGGGGGGTGCCGTCATGCTCGAGAAGGCCCTCCGAGGCCGCAAGATCGGCCGGAAAACGCTGCTCAGGCGCTGCGTCCGCGAGCCGATAACGGAATGGGAAACACCGCACCCTAGAAGCGTAGCGCACGCACTGTCAAGGGGTTGCACTTCTCGTGTACCCATTCCGGAAAACCAGGCGCACCCGCGCGCGGAGCTCGGCCGCATTCGCGTCCCGATCCGCCGTTTTGGGGCTTTCCGCGGCGTTCGTCTGCCTGGTGGGCATCTCGCACGCACGCGCCGAATCCGCCCCACCCGACACCGGAATCTCATTCGTAACACCAGACGGTGCACCCACCGAGGTCGAGACCCCCACCGAGGCCATGCCGGCGCCCGCCGAGTCTCTGGTCGCGTGGATTCCTCCCGATCCGACCCCGCCCCCGCAACTCCACGATCTCGACGAATGGCTGGACTACAAACAGCGCATGCAGCTCCCGGCGCTCCCCGACGCGGCGCGCATCTTCTATCGCCGCGGGATCATGGCCCAACAGGCGGGCTCGCACGACGAAGCGTTGCGTCTGGTACGCGGCGCCGCCGCGCTCGACCCGACGTTCATCGATCCGCGTATGACGCTCGGCATGTGGATGCTCCTGCGCGAACCGGGCCCAGCCATCGCCCATTTTGGCTCGATGGTCGACATCGCGCGTCAGAGTTTCTCGGTTCAGCTCGCGCTCAAAGCCAACAGCCTGTTCGCGTTCCTGCAGGCGGTCCTGCTCGGTTTGATCGCGACCGCGCTGCTGATCGCATTGGTCCGCGGCCAGGAGCTTCGCCATCGCTGGCAGGAGATGCTCGCGGAGCGCGTCTCCCGGCGCAGTGCCATCTTCTGGTCCTGGGTGGTGTTCTGCGTTCCCTTCGCACTCGGGCTCGGACCCGCCCTGCCGGCGATCGCGTTCCTCGGATTGCTGTGGCCGCTGTTGCGCTGGGGCGAGCGAACGGTGTTCATCCTGCTCGCGGTATCGCTGGGCGCCATGCCCTGGTGCATCCGCGAATTCGATCGGCTCGGCAGCCCGCTGCGCGAAGATCGAGAGCCATTGTTCGGCGTGCTGCGAGTGCAGAACGAACCCTATTCGCCGCAGCTTGCGGCTCGCCTCACCCAGGCGGCCGACTCCAACCCCGACAACGGCTTCGTCCACTTCGCCCAGGGTTGGGTGCTGAGGCGGGGCGGCGATCTCGAAGGTGCCGAAGCGGCCTATCGTCAGGCCCTCGCCGCATGGCCCGATGATGATCGCGTGCTCAACAACCTGGGGAACGTCCTCGGCCTGCTCGGACGATCGGACGAGGCACTCGATGCGCTGACTCGTGCCTCGCAATCGAATCCGATGAGCGGCGCCCCCCACTACAACCGCGCCCGGCTGTTGACCGACCGATATGAATTCGCGGCGGCCGAGGAAGCGATGGCTCGGGCCACCGCCCTCGACTTCGAGCTCATGAACCCGGGGGCACTTCGCTCGCGCCAGGCGATGATGCCGGCCGACGTCTGGCTGGCGCCGATGCGCCTGCGCGCCGCACTCGAAGGCTATCGGGCCCCGCAGGGCGCACTGCTCGCGATCCCGCCCGCGTGGCGCACGCGCATCGAGTGCTCCGGGTGGCCGTTCAGCATCCTGGCCGTGGTCACGGCGATCTCCGGCTTCGCGGTCGGATTCGTGGCCCATCGCAAGATGCCGGTGAGGCTGTGCGGCAATTGCCAGCGCGTCATCTGCCGCCGCTGCGCGCGGCGCCGCCGCGAGATTCCGCTGTGCCGCGAGTGCTTCGAGGCGGCATCGCGGTCCGGTTCGTCCGAGTTCATCCAGGTCCTGCTGCTCGACCGGCAGCGCGATCTGCAGCGGCGCCGCCGCGTTTGGCGCGCGGCCCTCGCCGCCACCGTCCCCGGCCTGGGCCTGATCCTCCATCGCCGGACGTTCCGGGCACTCGGCCTGTGGATCGCGACCGCGGCACTGGCCACGTTCGCCGCCGGAGTCGCCATGCCGTTCTCGTACGAGCCCCGGATCCAGTACCCGCATGGCAGCGCCGGCCTCATGCTGCTCGTGTTGCCGTGGGCCGGGGTCTATGCGTTGTCGATTCTCGGATACTTCGGCGAAGCCCGGCGGGAACGGGCTGAAATCGAGCGAAGCCTGGAGGCGGTGCGTCGCTCGCGGCCATCGCGTTCGGTCGGGCAGGCCGCATGAGAGGCTCCATGGCACTCCAAGGCAGCCTGTCGGACTTCTCGACCAGCGAGATCCTCCAGCTGCTCGGCACGCAGCAGAAGAGCGGCTGCCTGATCCTCGAGCGCGGCCAGCAGCGCGTGCTCATCTACGTGATCGATGGCCGCATCGTCTCGACCCGCGATCCGGGCCTCGCTCCGGGCGACCCGCTGCTCGAGTTCCTGATCAAGGTCCAGCGGCTGTCCGCCGACCAGCGACGCGGCATCGAGACGCTGCAGCAGGAGACCGGTCGCGACCTCGAGGACATCCTGGTCAACGGACGCTACGTCGACGCCGAGGACTTCGAGAACCTGCTGCACCGCCAGATCCTCGATCGCGTGACGCTCGCGGTGCCGTGGACCGATGGCACCTATCGCTTCGAATCGCGCCGGATCTGGGAGCAGCCGGCGCGGGTCCAAATCGCAGTCGAGGGCGCCCTGATCGAGGCGGCGCGCCGGATCGACGAGCAGCAGCGTTTCGGCGAACAGCTCAACGACTCGCAGCTGCTCCTGGGCGTTCGCGATCTCCCCGACCCGACCGAGCCACTCACCGACGAAGAGCGCGACCTGTTCGGCCTGATCGACGGGCGCACGACCCTCGACGAGATCGTCGCCCAGGTTCCGCTCACGCGTTACGAGACGCTGGAAGCCATCGATCGCCTCATGAGGATGGAATGGGTCGAGGTCGTCGGGCGACGCGATGTCGGCCCGGAGCCGGAGCAGGCCGAGGTCCGGGTCGCCCCGACCGTGGTTCCCGTGCGTCGGCCGGTTCAGCGGTCGTTCGCCAGCGAGATGGCCGTGACCGGAGTCATGGCCCTGGGCATCATGATCCTGGCCCTGATCGGCTTCGGGCTCCGGCGCGCAACCGCGATCTCGGCCGACGACGTGTTCGTCGCCGCACAGCTGAGAGACCTGCGCTACGCGCTCGATCTCTACCGTCTCGAGCACGGGACCTATCCGGCCCGGATCGAGGACCTGGCCGCCGACCGCTGGGTGCGACCGGAGTGGCTCCGGGTCCCCGGACACGACATCTACTACGACTTCCCGGGCGGCTCCAGCGAGTACGAAGTTCGACTCGAGCGACACCACTAGAGCCCCGCCGCTATTCGCGGGCCGCGCCCCGCTCGACGAACCAGGCCGCCGCGCTCTCGAGATCGTTCGCGATTCGGTCCGGCGGCCGTGCGAGCTCGCCGGCACGCGCTTCCTCGGCTCCGCCGTACCCGGTGCGCACCAGGACGCCGAACCCGCCGGCGGCGTGACCGGCCTCGACGTCGATCAGCTTGTCGCCGAACATCGCCGATCGACGAAGCACGAGGTTCATGTTGCGTGCGGCCGCATCGAAGAGCGCCCGGCCCGGCTTGCGGCAGGCGCACCCGGCGTCGGGGGCATGCGGACAGAGATACACCGCATCGAGCTCCACCCCGTGCACGCGTAGCGCGCGCCTGAGCCGGGCCATGACCTCGTGGGCGCGAGCGAGCGTGAAGTAGCCACGCCCGACCCCGGATTGATTCGAGACCACGATCAGCGCATACCCGGCCGCGTGCAGCAGCGCCAAGCCGGGCACGGCGCCTGGGACCAGCTCCAGCTCGCGCGGATCCGACAGGTGGTGCTTCTCGAGGACCAGCGTCCCGTCGCGGTCGAGAAACGCGGCGGCGCGCGGACCGCCGACGTCGAGCGCCAGCCCGCGCTCACCGGCGCGCTCGAGCGCCTCGGTATCGGGATGCGCAGCATCCGGCGGGTTCGGCACGGGCTCCGTCGACCATGCGGCGTCCGGCGGCCGCGCTCCGGGCCATTCGAATCCCGGGGATCCCGCCGGCCCGATCGTCGTGGTCTTCACGCTCTCGAGCCCCCATCGCAGCCACCACGAAAAGCGCGCCGCGGGTGCACCCTCCAGGCTCAGCACGCGCAACCGGGCCCCCAGCCGCCAGGCGGTCCACGCGGTCGGCCACGGCTGGGACACGTCTCCGATCACCAGGTCAACCGGTTGATGCGCGCGCACCACCGTGGCCAGATCGCGAACCGGTTCGACTTCGGGTGCCTGATCGGCTCCGGGACCGAGCCACCACGTGCGGTGGCCTCGCTGCGCGAGCCCATGCGCCGCCGCACGCATGCGCGGTGCTCCCGCGAGCGAGTCCCCGTGAACGAGCACCCTCACGCGGCCAACAGTTCCCGGCAGGCGGCCAGCACGCGTTCGGCAGACACCGCTTCAAGGCAGCGATACCCGATCTCGCAGGTGCGCTGGAAGCACGGAGCGCACACCGGAGCGTCCTGGACGATCCGAACGCGCGGGCCGATCGGCGCGGTCCACGCGCTGCTGGTCGAGCCGAAGATCGACAGGGTCGGAACCCCGGTGGCCGCGGCCAGATGTCCGAGCCCGGAATCGTTGCTGACTACGAGCGCGGCGGAAGCGCACAACGCCGCCTGGGTCTCGAGGTCGGTTTCACCCGCCAGCGAAAAGGCGCCTTCGACTCCGCGCGCGACCTCGAGGCAGGCGTCCTGTTCGGCGCGCACGCCGCAGGCGAGAATCCGCATTCCCGCCGCCGCCAATCCGCGTCCGACGGTCGCAAATCGCTCGGGCCGCCAGCGCTTGGCTGGGCCGTAGATCGCTCCGGGCCCGATCACCGCGAACCGTCCGCGCACACCGCGCGCCTCGAGCAACTCTGCCGCGCGTTCTCTGCCGCGCTCGGGCACGCGCAGAGATGGAAGCGCCGCTATCGCCTGGCTCAGTTCCGATCCCTCATCCGGGCAATTCGAGGGCGGGACGTCACCGGCCAGCCACCGCACCAGATTCAGGTACTCGGCCGCCAGGTGCAGCGACCCCCGCGCCACCCTGCGCGGCGCACGGGTCAACAACAGCGCGCGGCCTTCGCCGCGATAGCCCACCCGGATGCGGGCCCGGGTGCGCCGCATCCACCAGGCGCTCGAAAAGGAAGGCGGCAGCACCAGGGCCGCGTCGGGCTGCCATCGCCTCAGCGTCTGCACGCACTCCTCGCGATCACCGCTCGGCGCCGGCCACCCGTCCACCGTGCTCCACCCCGCCTCCCACGCCGCGAGTGTCGCCAGCCCGGGCGTGGTCAACGCCCGCAACTCGGCGCGTGGATACCGGACCCTCAGGGCATGCAACGCCGGTCGCGACATCAACAGATCCCCGAGCCAGTTCGGGAGCCGGACCACGATGCGGGAAAGCGTCATGGGCCCGCCGCGGCCGGCGTCAGTACGCGCGAGCGAAGAGCGCCACCGGACCGCCCTGGGGGGCCAGGGCCTCCTGGACGGCCGGATCGACCGGCACGCAGCGCAGCGTCGCTCCGGTCTTCTCCTTGATCGTCGCCTCGAGCGCGGCGTCATCGGCCCACGGCAGCGCCACGAACCCGCGCCGTTCGGCGAAGTGCGCTTCGAGCTCGGCCGGCGTGCGCGCGAGCACGGTGTTCTCGGCGCGGAAACGCTGCGCGGCGGCGAACAGATCGCGCTGGATCTCGTCGAGGATTACCGGCAGCCGCTCGGCCAGCTGCGCGATCGGGATCGGCTCCTTGGCGCGCGTATCCCTGCGCACCGACATCACCGACTGTTGGGCCACATCGCGCGGGCCGACCTCGAGCCGAACCGGCACCCCGCGCAATTCGTACTCGTTGTACTTCCATCCGGGCGAATACTGGTCGCGGTCGTCGATGTGCAGGCGAACGCGGCCGGCCAGAGTTTCGCGCACCCGGGCCACGAACTCGAGCACTGCGGCGCGCTCGGCGTCCTTGCGCCAGATCGGGACCAGCACGGCCTGGACCGGCGCCACCCGCGGCGGCAGTTTGAGCCCCTGGTCGTCTCCGTGGGTCATGATCAGGGCACCGATCAGACGGGTCGAAACCCCCCACGACGTCTGCCACACGTGCTGCCGTTTGCCGGCTTCGTCCTGATAGGTGATGTCGAACACCTTGGCGAAGTGCTGTCCGAGGTTGTGCGACGTCCCCGCCTGGAGTGCGCGTCCGTCGCGCATCAGTGCCTCGATCGAATAGGTCATCTCGGCGCCAGCGAACTTCTCGGCCGCGCTCTTCCGCCCCGCGTAGACCGGAATTGCCAGCTCGGTTTCGACGAATTCGCGGTAGACCTCCAGCATGCGCAGGACTTCCTCCTGGCATTCCTGGGCGGTGGCGTGAGCGGTGTGTCCCTCCTGCCACAGGAACTCGGCGGTGCGCAGGAACAGCCGGGTCACCTTCTCCCAGCGCATGACGTTCGCCCACTGATTGATCAGCACCGGCAAGTCGCGATACGACTCGATCCAGCGCGAATACATGTGTCCGATGATCGCCTCGCTGGTCGGGCGGATGGCCAGGCGCTCCTCGAGTTTCTCGTTGCCGCCATGGGTCACCCATGCGACCTGGGGAGCGAAGCCCTCGACGTGGTCGGCCTCGAGCTGGAGCAGCGACTCGGGGATCAGCATCGGAAAATAGGCGTTCTGGTGGCCGGTCTCCTTGATTCTCCGATCGAGTGCGGCCTGCATGTTCTCCCACAGCCCGAAGCCGTAGGGACGAATCACCATGCACCCGCGCACCGGGGTGTAGTCGGCGAGCTGGGCCTTGCGCACGACCTCGGTGTACCAGCGCCCGAAGTCATCCGTCTGGTCGGTCAGCTCTTCGACGAAGCGAACGTCGTCTTTTGATTCGGTGGTCACGAGGGCTCCCGGAAGTACGCGCGCACGGACGAGTCGCGGCGAAGTGCAGCAGTATAGGAGCCGGTCTTCGCTGTGGACAAGGCGCGCCGGCCCGATCGATTCCTGCCCTGGATCACGGGGCGGCTCGTGATCCGATCGCGGCCAGGGCCTCGAGAACCGGTTCCGGCGTCAGCAGGTTCATGCAGCGAAAGTGTTTCTTGGGGCAGCTGGCCCGGCCGTGGAGCGTGCACGGCTGGCACGGCTCGTTCCGACACAGCACGACGTGTCCGGTTCCCGCCGGCGCGAAACCGAGAACCGGGGACGTGCTGCCGAACAGCGCGACCACGCGACAGCCGCGCGCGGCCGCCAGGTGCATGAGCCCGCTGTCGGACGACACCGCGCCGCCGCAACGCGACAGGAGTGCGGCGACCTTCGGGATCGAGGCTTCGAGCCACCGGGCGCGATCGTCGCGCGCCACGCGCGCCGCCAGCTCGGGGAAGCTCTCGCGCTCGGCGGCGGTCACCAGGTAGAGCAGCGCGTGACCTCGTTCGAGCAGTTGGTCGTGGAGCGAGAGCCAGTGGGCCTCGGGCCAGCGCTTGGTCGCATGATGAGCACCCGGGCAGAGCGCAATCGGCGACGGCCCGGCCCCCGACGACGAGCCGGTCGCGGTCCGCGGAGCCGTTCCAGGCCCCCAGCCTGCCAGCCACTCGTCCGCCCACCGCTCGGCCTCATCGCCGGCGGTCATCCGCGGATCGCCCTCGACTCGGAGGCCGATCGGAGCCAGGGCCGCGGCATATCGCTCGAGGGTCCGCGGCACCGGGGCCGGGCGGCTCCAGCGCGCATGCACCCACCGCGCACGTCGCATCCGATAGCGCGGCGCGCGCAGCACCGGCGCCCGCTGGCGCCAGGTCAGAACCGCGGTCCGGGCGCTGCCATGGAGGTCGACGATCAGGTCCACGTCCTCGAGCTCGGCGCTCATCGACACCAGATCCTCGATCCGTCGCGCGTCGCGCTCGAGCGACCGAACGTGCGCGACTAGCGGGTCGTGGCGGACGACGTCGCCGAACTCCTCTTTGACCCAAAAGCTGAGGCGGGCTTCGGGGTAGGCCCTCGCCAGGGCGTGGACTACCGGCAGCGCCAGGATCACATCCCCGAGCGACGACAGCCGGAGCACCGCGATGCGCCGGAACCCTCCGGGCGGCACCGCGACCATGCGCCTCCCGCTCATGCCGGGTCTGCGGCGGCCGCGGTCACGCGACGAACTGGAGCTCGTGGAGCCGCCGGTAGAGTCCGTCTTGCTCGAGCAGCTGCGGATGAGTGCCGCTGGCGGCGACCTGCCCGCGCTCGAGCACGATGATGCGATCCGCGTGCTGAACGGTGGTCAGCCGGTGGGCGATGACCAGCACCGTACGGTCGCGCATCAGCCGCTCGAGTGCTTCCTGAACCAGACGCTCGCTCTCGAGGTCGAGCGACGACGTCGCCTCGTCGAGCAACAGGACCGGCGGGTTGCGCAGTAGGGCGCGCGCAATCGCCAATCGCTGCCGTTCACCACCCGACATCCGCACGCCGCGATCGCCGATCACCGTGTCGTAGCCTTCCGTCATGCGCACGATGAAGTCGTGGGCGTTGGCCGCCTCGGCCGCGGCGTGGATCGCCGCTTCGTCGGCGTCGGGCCGGCCGTAGGCGATGTTGTTGCGCACGGTGTCGTGGAACAGGATCGTCTCCTGGGTCACGATCCCGAGCTGATCGCGCAGCGAGGCGACGGTGACGTCGCGCAGGTCGGCGCCGTCGACCGTGATGCGCCCGCCGGTCGGGTCGTGGAAGCGGGCGAGCAGGTCCATGGCGGTGCTCTTCCCCGCCCCGCTGCTCCCGACCAGGGCCACGATCTCGCCCCGGCGGATTTCGAAGGAGATGCCGTGCAGCACCGGCGGATTGCTGCCGTACGCGAACGACACGTCCTCATAGCGAATCACGTCCCGGAACGGCGGCAGCGCTCTCGCCCCCGGCCGGTCGACGATGGTCGGCGGCGTATCGAGCACCGCGAACACGCGGTCCGCCGCCGCCATGCCTTGCTGCACGTTGGTGTGCACCTCGGCCAGGCTCTTGATCGGCGAGATCGTCGAGAGCAACGCGGTCACGAACAGCACGAACTGCTGCGGCTCGAGACTGTGGTTGACGAAGATCTCGCGGCCGCCGATCCACAACATGGTGACCGCGACCAGGACGATCAGGTACTCGCTCACCGGACGGGCGGCGGCGGAAACCCGACGCAGCCGCACGAACGCCCGATAGAAACGCTGGTTGATCGCGTCGAAGCGCGACGCTTCGCGCTCCTCCATCCCGAACGCCTTGACGATGCGAGCCCCCCCGATCGCCTCCTGCAGGATGCTGGTCAGGTCGCCCATGCGCTCCTGGGCGGTGCCCGAGCGCTTGCGCATCTTGCGTCCGATCACCACCAGCGCCCAGGCCGCGGGGGGCAGGACCAGCGCCGACAGGAGCGCCATCTTCCACGAGGCGAGCACGATCCAGGTCACGCTCCCGGCCAGCGTCAGCGAGTCCTTGATCAGGTTGCCGACCCCGCTGGCCAGCGCGGCGCGCAGGTACTCGACGTCGTTGGTCACGCGCGACACCAGCACCCCGCTGCGCCGCCCGTGGAAGTAGGCGAGCGGCAGGCGGAGCAGGTGCCGGAACAGTCGGCTGCGCAGGTCGCGAATCGCGGCCTGTTCCACCGAGACCATGAGGTAGGCCTGCAGGTAGTCGGCGAGATTCTTGAGGAGCAGTGCCACCAGGATGAACACGCACAGCCGCTCGAGCGCCACCAGCGGGCGCGCGGAGAGGAACGCGCCCTCCGCCCACCGCCTCAGCGGTCCCGGCCAGCCGACCAGGCGCGACGGTCCCGGATCCGCGACCGCGGCCCCGGGCTCGACCTGGCCCGCGACCACGCGGATCTCGGGCCGCTCGAACAGGACCTTCATGAACGGCGCGACCAGTCCGAGCGACACCGCACTGCTCAGGCTGTAGAGCACCATGCAACCGATCGCGACCGCCAGACGGGCGCGGTACGGCTTGAGCGTCTCGAGCAAACGAAAGTAGACGCGCACGATCAGTGGCGCGCAGACGCGTTGGTTTCGCCCAGGGCCCGGGGCAGGTCGGGGCCGCCCCGAAAATCCTCGAGCGTGTCCTCGGGTCGTGCGCTCAGCTGACCGGCCTCGACCAGCTGGAACACGATGCGCCCGATGTCCTCGCCCTCGCGCACGCCCCATTCCCGAAAGACCGTGGGCGCCATCGCACCGAACTCGCGGCGCGCGAGCCGAATGACCCCGGCCAACAGCTCGCCCCCCGTCAAGTGTCGGCGCACCGGATCGGACCTGCGTTCCTGGGGCAGCGACTGGACGGTCAGGCCGAGGGCCCCGACCACGAAGCCGTAGGCTTCGCGTCGGTAACGCGGATCGCGCTCACGCAGCGCATCCACGATGTCCCAGAAGTTGGTCTCCGAAGAACTCATGGCGGGGGTGCGGCGGACGTGCCGCGCAACGACTATAGGTCGGCCGCGGACCGTCGGGCAACCGCGGCGCGGCGGCCCCCCCCGCGAAGCACCGTGGGCTGGGCGCCGGCGGGCGAGCGGCGCGGGTGGTCGAGGTTGTAGTGGAGCCCGCGGCTCTCCCGGCGGCGCGCCGCCGAGCGCACGATCAGCGTGCCGACCAGCGCGATGTTGCGTAGCTCGATCAGGTCGGGATGCAGGCGCAAGCGAACGTAGTCACGCTCGATCTCGTCCGAGAGCAGCTCCAGGCGCCGGGCGGCGAACGCCAGACGCTCGTCGGTGCGCACGATGCCGACCAGGTCCCAGAGCACGCGCCGCACCGCGTCCCAGTTGTGATCGAACACGACCTGCTCCTGGGGCGGCCGCATGCCGTGCGCCCGCCACGGATCGACGGCCGGCGGCCGCGGAACCTCGGGCAGGCGCCGGCGCAGCAGCTCGGCGGCTTCGTGCGCCGAGACCACCGCCTCGAGCAGGGAATTGCTCGCCAGGCGATTGGCGCCGTGGAGCCCGGTGCACGCGACCTCGCCCAGCGCCAGCAGCCCGGCGAGGTCGGTCTCGCCCGCCAGCGTTGCGCGCACACCGCCGCACATGTAGTGCGCCGCCGGCACCACCGGCACTGGTTCACGCGTCAGGTCAAAATCGAAACTCTTCAGCGAACGCACCAGATTCGGGAAACGCGCGCGCACCTGAGCGGCCGGCCGGTGCGTGATATCGAGCAGCACGTAGGGTTCGCCGCGGCGCTTGAGCTCCCGGTCGATGGCCCGGGCGACGACGTCGCGTGGCGCCAACTCGCCGTCGCGGTGGTAACGCGACATGAACCGCGTCCCGTCCATGGTGCGCAGGACCGCGCCTTCGCCGCGCAGCGCCTCGGACAGCAGGAACGACTTGGCGCGCGGGTGATGCAGGCACGTCGGATGGAACTGCATGAACTCGAGATTGGCGACCGAGGCGCCGGCCCGGTAGGCCATCGCCAGTCCGTCGCCGGTCGCGATGTCCGGGTTGCTGGTGTACAGGTAGACCTTGCCGCAGCCCCCGGTGGCGAGCACCGTCGCCCGGGCGCGCACCGGCCGGATGCGGCCGCTCGGCCGGTCCAGGATGTAGGCGCCCCAGCAGCGTTCGCGTGCGCGACCGCGCGGCCTCCGCGACAGGCGCGACTCGAGGATCAGATCGACCGCCAGCTGGTCCTCGAACATGCGAATGCGGGGATGCGCGCGCACCTGGGCGATCAGCGCGCGCTCGATCTCCTGCCCGGTCAGGTCGCCGGCGTGGACGATGCGACGCCGCGAATGTCCGCCTTCCCGCCCGAGTTCGAATCCGCCGCGACCGCGGCTGAAGGCGACCCCGAGTGCGGCCAGCTCACGGACGCGCTCCGGCCCCTGGTGCACCACGTCGCGCACCACGTCCGGGTCGCACAACCCGGCTCCGCAGCGCAGCGTGTCGCGCACGTGGCGGTCGTCGCTGTCGTCGCCGCCGAACACGGCCGCAATCCCGCCCTGCGCCATGTTGGTGTTCGCGTCCTGAGCCCGCCGTTTGGTCAGGATCAGGACGTCGGCGAACGCCGCCGCGGCGAGCGCCAGGCTCAGGCCCGCGATGCCGCTGCCGAGCACGAGCACGTCGGTGTCGGCGCTCCCCAGGCCCGAACGTGTGGCGCGCGGTCGCTTCACGCCACGCCTCGCACTCGATCGACGACCCGTTCGCCGCCACGGACCCACTGCCATTCGACCTCGAGCACCCAGACCCCGGAAGCGAACGCTGCCGGCCAGCGCACCGCATCCTTGCCGGTGAGCAGGATGCGCGCTCCAGCGGCATCCGCCGCGCGCCGCTCGTGTTCGATCTCGCCCGCTGCGAACCAGTGATGATCGCGATAGACCGCGACACCCGCAAGATCGAGGCCGGCTTCGCGGGCGCTGCGCTCGACCGCCGCCGGCGAACCGGTCGCCGTCACCAGACGGTAGCGAAGCGCGCGCGCCTCGGAGTTCACTTCGCCTGCGCCCAGCGGTCGCACGCCCGCGACCCGATGCCGCCCCGCCGCGAACTCGGCGGCGGGTGCGTAGCGGCGCAGCGCGTCGATCAGAACTTCGGGGTCCTCGCCGGGATCCAACCGGCTGACCACGATCAGGTCCGCACGCTGGAGTGCTCGGTGCGGTTCGCGCAGGCGCCCGGCCGGCAGCAGCGCACCACCGCCCCAGGGGTCCCGCGCGTCGATCAGTACCAGATCCAGATCGCGCTCGAGCGGCCAGTGCGAGAAACCGTCGTCGACCAGGATCTCACGATGTCCCGCGCCCACCGCCGCCGCCGCCAGCCGCAGCTTGCTGCGTCCGGCGAACACCGTCTCGTCACCCAACGCTCGGCGAAACATCAGCTCCTCGTCGCCGAGCCCCGAAGGTCCCGGACGATAGCGACGGCAGACGATGGCCGGATTCGCGCCGGCCGCGCGCCAGCGCCGCGCGAGGTCGAGTGCCAGCGTGGTCTTCCCGGTGCCGCCCGCGGTCAAATTGCCGATGCTGACGACGCGCGCATCGACGCGCCGCGGCGTCTTGAGGCCTGCGGCGTACCATCGCCGGCGCAGATCCCAGGCCACGCCGTAGGCGTCGGCCGCCCATCGCATCAGCGCCGTCATCGCCGGGCCACCTCCGATTTCTCCTCGCGGGGCGGCCACAACCGCCGCGCGACCAAATGACCGGCCACCCGCTGGGCGGTGCCGCGCCGGGCCGAGGCGACCGCCAGTGCTGCACGGCCGGCGCTGCCACGAGCCGGTTCGTCAGCGAGCCAACGACCCAGTGCCTCGGTCACCCCACGATCGGTGGACTCGACGATCAGCGCGCCGTGGCTGCGCAACGCCTGAACCGCGTCGCGCTGGGTCGCATGGTGCGGTCCCATGATCACCGGCACCCCGCAGGCTGCCGGCTCCAGCGGATTGTGGCCCCCGAGCGGCACCAGGCTGCCGCCGACGAACGCGACGTCGGCGGCGGAATAGTAGGACGCGAGCACGCCAGGGCGTTCCTCCCACAGCCACTGTCGCGCGGCCGCACTCGGCCGCCCCGCGGTGGCCGACCCGACGGCCTGGGTCTCGATTCCGCGTTCGCGCAGTTCGCGGCGGATTTCGCCCGCCGCGCGCGCATGTCGAGCGACCGCGACCACCTGCCAGGTCACCCGCAACGCTTCCGGCAATCGCAACCAGGCGCGCGCCAGGATCGAGCCCTCGCCCGGTCGCAGGCTCCCGAGCACCAGCAGCGGCCGGCGCGGATCGAGTCCCAGGCCGAGCCTGGCACCGGGCCGGCTGGCGGCGGGTTGCGGCAGAGCATCGTCCTTGAGGTTGCCGCTGACTTCGACCCGCGAGGCGAGCGCCCCCAGGCGGCGCCACCGGTCGGCATCGGCTTCGGTCTGGCACTGGACGTTCGCCAGCCGCGCGACCAGCTCGCGGAACTCGCCGCCGAACCTCAGGTAGCGCCGGCACGAGCGCTCCGAGAGCCGCGCGCTGGCCACCACCACCGGCACCGAACGTCGATCCGCCTCGATCAACCAGTGCGGCCACAATTCGGTTTCGAGCAGGATGACCCGACGGGGTGTTACGCGATCGAAGAAACGCCGCACGATCTGCGGGGCGTCCATCGGCGCCAAGGCTGCACCGGGATCGATCGAGGTCAGCCGTTCGCGGCCCGCCAGGGTCATCGCCGTCAGGAACATCGTGGCTTCCGGGGCCAGCCGTCCGAGCGCATCGACCAAGGGGCGCACGCCGAGCGTTTCGCCAAGCGAGGCCGCGTGGATCCAGACATCGCAGCCGCCGATCGACGGTCCGAGTCCCATGCGCTCCTTCCAGCGCTCTCGCTCCGAGGGCATGGCGAACGGACGTGCCACCGGCGCCAGCATCCCGAGCAGCGGCGCCACCACGCGGTAGGCACTCCACGCCAGGCTCATGCCGCCCCCGAACCGGAGGCCGCGCAAACCTCTCCCGCCCGGCGCGCGGTGGTCGAGGTCAGCTCCGTGATCGCACGTTCGATCTCGGATCGAAATCGCTCGGCCATCGTCTCGTCGAGCTCGGGCGGCACGCGGATCGCGGGACCATAAGTCACGATCACCTGTGCGAACGGCTTGGGAACCCGGAATCGGTCCCAGGAATCGAGCACCCAGGTGCGGCGCGATGCAGTCGCGACCGGCACCACCGGCAACCCCGATCGGCTCGCCAGGTAGACGGTCCCGGGCTTGACGCGCTCGCGCGGGCCGCGCGGACCGTCCGGGGTGATCCCGAGGATTCGTCCGGCGCGCGCCGACTCGAGCATCTGCAACGCCCCCGCGCCGCCTCCGCGCGTGCTCGATCCGCGCGCCACCAGGAAACCGAGACGTTGCAACACCTGACTGATCCACTCGCCGTCGCGATGGCGGCTCACCAGCACGGCGCCACCCCGGCCACGATGGGTGATCACGAGCGGCAGCATGCGCGCGTGCCAGAACGCAAACAGGCACGGCTGGCCGGCCGCAACTGCCGCGTCGCCCTCGCGCATGCCCGATCGGTCCACGCGCCAGGTCGCCGCCAACATTCGCAGAACCCAGGTCGCTGCGGTCGCGGCCACCGGCATCCACCAGGGCACGCCCCGCGCACTCACGAAGCCCCCGCGATCTCGGGTGCGGCGGGGGTACCGGTCGCCAGATCCCACGCCAGGCCCGCGACCCGGCGTGCGGCTCCCGACTCGCCGAGACGCCCGCGCACGCGCTCGAGTCCGCGGCGCGCCTCCGCGCATGCCGTCGGGTCGTCGAGCCAGCGCCCGAGCACCGCGGCCAGCCGGTCCGGCGTGAACTGATCCTGAATCAGCTCGGGCGCCACGTCGGCGCCCGCGACGATGTTCGGCAGACCAATCCGATCGAGCCGCACCACGCGTCGAGCGATCGCATAGTTGATCCCCCCGGTCCGATAGACCACGACCAGCGGTGTGCCGGCAATCGCGGTCTCGAGGGTCGCCGTCCCCGACGCGACGGCGCAACAGGTGGCGGCCCTTTGCAGCAATCGCGTGATTCCACTGAGCGCCCGCACCGGACCCTTGCCGGTGAGCAGTGTGGCCGGCACCTGCGACTCGAGGCCCGGCGCCAGCGCGACCACACCGAGCACGTCGGGGCGCGAGGCCGCCAGACGGCGCGCCGCCTCGACCATGGTTCCCAGGTGCGCGCGCAGCTCCCCCGGGCGGCTGCCCGGCAGGAGCCCGATCAGTCGGGTCGACGCCGGCACGCCGAGCTGGGCGTGCAGGTTTTCCCCTGCCGCCGCCGGTGCTTCTTCGAGCAGCGGGTGGCCGACGAACGAGGTCTCGACTCCGGCCGCGCGAAACAATTCCTCCTCGAACGGAAACACGACCGCCAGCCGATCCACCCAGCGCGCCATCTCCGCGGCACGCTCCGCGTGCCACGCCCAGACCTGGGGTGCGATGTAGTAGAGCACGCGCACGCCGCGGCGGTGGAGTTCGGGACCGATCCGAAAATTGAATCCCGGGCTGTCGACCAGGATCGCGACCTGCGGGCGAAAGTCCTGCGCCAGCCGTTTGAGCTTGGCGATCAATCCGACGATGCGCGGCAGTCGCGCCACCACGCCGGTGAATCCGACCACCGCCAGATCGTCACTGGCTCCGATCGCGGTGACGCCGGCCGCGCGCAGCGCCGGTCCGGCGATCCCGCGCACGTCGATCGGTCCCAGCCGGCGCAGCTCGGCGACGACCCGCGCCGCATGCCGGTCGCCCGAGGCCTCGCCGGCGACGATCAGGAAGCGCCGAGCGGATTCAGGTTCCACTGATCGGCGCGCTGCTTCATCGCCGATCGCACGCGCTCGGCGATTTCGAGCGCATCGCGACCGGCGCGGGCCGAAGCCGCCCCGGCGCCCTCGCCACGCAACGAGGACAGGAAGGCCTCGAGCTGCAGGGACAGGGGCTCACCGGGGCTGGGCTCGATCTTGGTCCGCCGGATCTTGGCCATCAGCTCCAGAGGATTCACCGCACCGGGTCGGAACGACCTCGGGTCGCTGATCACGAACGCTTCGCCCGACTTCTCGAACAGGTCGACCGAGACATAGGCGTCGCCCTGGAAGAACCGGATGCGGCGCAACCGCTCGACCGAGACCCGGCTCGCCGTCAGGTTGGCGACGCAGCCGTCCGCGAACTCGAGGCGGGCATTGGCGATGTCCTCGTTGCTCGACAGCACCGCGACCCCGACCGCCGAAAGCGCCGTCGGACTCTGACCGACCAGATGGAGCACGATGTCCAGGTCGTGGATCATCAGGTCGAACACCACGTCGATGTCGAGGGAACGCGGCTGGAACGCCGCCATGCGATGGCCTTCGATGAACTTGATGCCGCGCAGGAATGGACGCGCCGCAAGCAACGCCGGATTGAAGCGCTCGACCTGGCCGACCTGGAGCGTGATGCCGGCGCGGGTCGCGGCGGCGATCATCGCGTCGGCGTCGGCGACCGCGAACGCCATCGGCTTCTCGACCAGCGCGTGGCAACCGGCGGCGGCGGCGCGTTCGACCGCCTCGCGGTGGGCGATGGTCGGCACCGCAATCGAAACCGCCTCGCACTCTGCGAGCAGATCCTCGGCCCGCTCGAACGCCCGGGCGCCATGCTCGTCGGCCACCTTCCGGGCGCGCGAGACATCCTGGTCATGGACGCCGACCAGCTCGGCCCCGGGGAGCGCCCGATAGACCCGAGCGTGCTTCTCACCCCAGACGCCGACCCCCCAAACGCCGACCCGCACCGGTTTCACGACGCGTTCCTCAGCGTGTCAGCCCGCGCGCCGACGTCTCGGCGAAGCGGGCCAGGTGCTCGACTTCGGGCAGCGCCGGCAGCTCGGATCGAATGCGCGCCACCGCCTCGACGACGGGCAGATTGCGGCGGAAGAGCAGCTTGTAGGCGACTTCGAGCGCCGCGATCGCCTCCGCCGAGATCCCACGGCGCTCGAGCCCAATCGCGTTGAGGCCCACCGGCCGCGGCGGATTGCCGGCCAGCTTGACGTAGGGCGCCACGTCCTGCGCGACACGCGAGGCGCCGCCGACCATCGCGTGGCACCCGATGCGCGTGAACTGATGGACCCCCGCCATGCCGCCGAGGATCGCCCAGTCTTCGATGGTCACGAAGCCCGCGAGCTGGACCACGTTGGACAGGATCACGTGATTGCCGACCTGGCAGTCATGGGCGACGTGCGCGTAGGCCATGACCAGGCAATGGCTGCCGATCCGCGTGATGTTCCCGGGCTCGGCCGCCAGGTGCACGCTCGAGAACTCCCGCAGAATGGTGTGGTCGCCGACTTCGAGGTACGACTCGCCGCCTTTGTACTTGAGGTCCTGGGGTGGCCCCCCGACCACCGCGCAATGATGAACCCGACAATGCTCGCCGAGTCGCGTCCATCCTGAGACGTTCGCATAGCTGCCGATGCGGGTCCCGGCGCCGACCTGAACGTGCGGGCCGACGATCGCCCCCGGCTCGACCACCACGCCGGGCGCGAGACGTGCTGCCGGATCGACGAACGCGGCCGGATGAACTTGCGGCGCCTCCATGGTCGCGGGCTCCGCCGCGCTCACGCCTGCCGCCGCGGAACCACGGTGGCCATCAGCTCGGCTTCGGCGACGCGCTGTCCGTCCACGAAGACTTCGCCGCGCATCTTCGCCCTGCCGCCCTTCAGCCGCAGCAACGTCACGTGGAAGCGCAGCTGGTCTCCCGGGGTGACCGGTCGGCGAAAGCGGGCGCCGTCGATGCCCATGAAGTACATGAGGTTCTCGCTCGGGTCGTCGACCGAGTTCAGCAGCAACAGTCCGCCGACCTGGGCCATGGCTTCGACGATCAACACCGCCGGCATGATCGGATGCCCCGGAAAGTGTCCTACGAAGAACGGCTCGTTGATCGTGACGTTCTTGATGCCCTCGATCCACTTGCCTTCTTCGAGGTGCGTGATGCGATCGACCAGGAGGAACGGGTAGCGGTGCGGCAACAGGTCCTGGATCGCGCTGATGTCCCACTCGTCCGGCGGCGCTCCCGCCCGCCGCCCCGGCATGGGCAGCGACGAGCGCAGCTGGCGGACGAACGCCACGTGTCCCTCGTGTCCGGTGCGCACGGCGCTGACGTGTCCGATCAGCGGCCCGCCGAGCAGCGTCAGGTCGCCGAGCAGGTCCAGCAGCTTGTGACGGACGAACTCGTCGTCGAACCGCAGCGGCTCGGGATTCCGGATCGCGCCGTCCCCGACCACCACCGCGCTCTCGATCCGCCCGCCCTTGATCCAACCGGCCCGGCGCAGTGCGTCGAGGTCCCGTTCGAGGACGAACGTGCGCGCCGGGGCGATGTCGCGCAGGAACGTTTCTCGATTCACGTCGAGCGTCAGAACCTGCGTCCCGATCAGCGGATTCGGGTACTCGATCCGGTAGGTCAGCCGGAGCCCATCGAACGGCGTCGCGGAGATCTCGGCCCCGTTCGAGGCCCAGCGCACCGGCTTCGAGATCTTGATGTGCCGGGGCGCCCGCTCTTGCTCGACGATCCCGGCCTCGAGCAGTACCTGAGCGATCGGCGCCGCGCTGCCGTCGGCCGGTTCCGGAATCTCCATGGTGCTGGTCTCGATGATCAGATTGTCGATCCCGAGCCCGCCGACCGCGGCGAGCAGGTGCTCCATGGTATGGACCTGGACCCCGTCCTGCTCGAGGATCGTCCGCCGGCCGGCCTTGGGGTCGAAGCGCGCGTTCTCGGCTCGCACCTGGACCCCCGGTGCGCCCGGCAGGTCGGCGCGCACGAACAGCAGCCCGGTGTCTTCGGGCGCAGGTCGAAACGTGACGCGGCCGGCTTCGCCGGTGTGGAGCCCGACTCCAGAGAAGCTGGTCTCGTGTTGGATGGTGCGTTGGTTCGCTCGCTTCACGGCACTTGTTCCCGCTCGGGAGCGTGTTCGATCTCAGCGACGCGGCGCTCGAGCTCCTTGGTGCGCTGGAACAGGTCGGGCAGCCGCTGCAGCATGGCGTGGACCCGCTTGAACAATCCGTGCGACATCGCCGGATAGCCCGAAACCACCGCACTCGCCGGCACCGACCGCGACACACCGGCCTTGGCGCCGATGATCGCCCCCTGTCCGATCGTGATGTGCCCGACCAGACCGGCCTGCCCCGCCACCGTCACATAGTCCTCGAGTCGCGTGCTGCCCGCGATCCCGACCTGCGCGACGATGATGCAGTGTTTGCCGATCTGCACGTTGTGTCCGATCTGGACCAGATTGTCGATCTTGGTGCCGTCGCCAATCCGGGTGGCGTCGGTGGTCGCCCGATCGATCGTGGAGTTCGAACCGATCTCGACGTCGTCGCCGATCTCGACCGTTCCGACCTGCGGCACCTTGTGGTAGCGACCCGCGTCGAGCGCGAATCCGAATCCGTCGCTGCCGATCACCACGCCCGGGTGGAGGATGCAACGGCTCCCGATCGTGCACTCCTCGCGCACCGTGACATTGGGATAGAGCAACGTGTCGTTCCCGACCACGCTCCCCGGCCCGATGGCGCAGCCGGCCATGAGGATCGAGCCCTCCCCGATTCGCGCCCCGGCGCCGATCACGCACCAGGGTCCGATCGAAACGCCGGCGCCGAGCACCGCGTCAAGGGCGACCGCCGCCGTGGGATGCACCCCGGGCTCGGCGCGCACCGGATCCGGCCGGAACTCGCGCACCACCCGCTGGAAGGCGAGATAGGGGTTGTCGACGTGCAGGATCGGTATCGGCGCCTCGCGCGTTTCGCGCGAGCAGATCACCGCCGACGCCCGGGTCTCGAGCAGGTGCGGCTCGTAGCGGGCGTTGGCCAGGAACGTGATGTCCCCGGGCATCGCCTCGCGAATCCCGGCCACCCCGCGAATCTCGGTGGCCGGATCGCCGACCACGGTCCCGCCGAGCAGTTCCGCGATTTCGGCCAGGGTGTGTTTCGTCATGAGTTCCTTCTCCGGTCGGTCTCCAGGACCCATGTCCTACGGACTCGTCGCCGGGGAGCGCGTCTTCAGTTCTTCCAGAACCGCGAGCGTGAAGTCGAGGGACTTGTTCGCGTAGATGAGATAGCCGCTCGCGGCATCGAGCACCAAGTCGAGGTTCTGTTCGCTGGCGATCTTCTCGACCGCCGAGCGGATCTGCGCCACGACTTCCGCCGTGGCCCGTTCGTTCTCCTGGGCGGCCCGACCCTGCGGTCCCCAGATCTCCTGAATGAACTTCTCGTACTCGCCGACCGCCCGCTGCAGCGCCTGCTCCTTCTCCTGACGCTTGAGCGTCGACAGGATCGGCGACTGGTCGCGCACCTCGGCACGCAGCGTCTCGACCACCTTCTGCTTCTCGGCGGCTTCGTCCCGCCAGCCCGTGACCTGACGGTCGAAGCGCGCCTGCGCTTCCTTGGCCGCGTCGTACTCCTGGAAGATCCGGGCGGAGTCAATATAGCCGATGCGCACCTGAGCGTGTGCCGCCGGGACCAGCACGCCCAGCCACACCAGCACCAGCCCGGCCCGCGCGCTCCGGCCGGGCGCGCGCGCGCGGATCCCTCCGGTTTCCGGGTTTCTCATCAGAAGCCGAAGTTCCCGAGCAGGAAATGCCCCTTCCACCGTGGCCGTTTCACGAACGTGCCGGTCAGGTTGTTGTACTCGATGCGATCGAACCCGTAGCCGTAGTCGAAGCCGATGTTGCCGAGCAGCGGGATCTCGAGCCGGAATCCTATCCCCGCCGACATGTTGAGGTCGAATGGCCGGACTTCGTGCCCCAGGTCCCAGGTATTGCCGGCGTCGAAGAACAGCACCGCATGCAACGGATGGACGATCGGGAACTGCTGCTCGACCGTATACACCGACATGAACCGGCCGCCCGGGTAGCGCACCACCGCCGTGCTGACGCTGTCGTAGGGCGCATTCTTGTCCAGCGTGTCGTGCACCGCGCGGATGAACTTCTCGGGCACCACCAGGTAGTCGTCGTAGCCGCGTAGGGGATCGAGCGTCGTGCCGCCGCCCAGACGGAAGCGCTCGTACTCCGGCACCGGCGTGGTTTGACCGACGTAGGGACTCAGAACGCCGAGGCGCGCCCGCAGCATGGTGCTGACCCCGCGGAGCGGCGAGGGAAAGTACATGCGGCCATCCAGGCGGTTCTTGTTGAACCAGACCGAACCGCCGAATATGCCACCGGCCAGCTCGCTCTCGAGGATGAGCCGCGTCCCGCCGGTCGGATACTGAGGGTGGTTGGCGCTGTTGCGTGTGAACCCGAGCGTCACGCTGCTGGTCAGCACCCGCTCACCCAGCGGCAGTCCTTGGAGCGCCACGCTGTCCTGCGCGGTCAACGTGTTGGTCAGCGCGTCGATTTCGACGCGCTCGAGCCGGTAGGCGATCGAGCCGCGTGAGTAATCGGGCCACGGCAGCGGCCGCCCGATGCGCCCCGAACCGCCGATGCGTTTCTCGATGTAGAGGTCGCGTTCGCGTTCGGAGTTGAACAGCGAGAAACCGAGCAACGTCGGCGTCCCGCGGAACCAGGGCTCGGTGAAACTCAGCACGTAGTCCTGGCGCCGGCCGCCGCGTTCGAGGTGCAGGTTCAGCGACTGATTGTTGCCCAGGACATTGTTGTGGCCGAGCTCGAGGAACCCGGTGAGTCCGGTCTCGCCGGTGAAGCCGGCGCCCGCCGAGGCGGTTCCGACCTGCTTTTCCTTGACCTTGAGCACGATGTCGACGTCGGAGCTGTCGGCCGGTGAGAAATCGATCTGCACGTCCTCGAACAGGCCGAGGCGGAAGATGTCGCCCTGGGTGCGCACCAGGGTCGAGCGACGGAAGCGGTCGCCTTCGTGAATCACCATCTCGCGGCGGATGACGTGCTCGCGGGTGCCTTTGTTGCCGTTGATGTTGATGTAGCGGATCTGCGACGGCCGGCCCTCGGTGATCACGAAGGTGACGTCGACCTTGTCGGAATCGCGGACCGATTCACGCGCGTCGATGTCGAGGTACAGATACCCTTCCTCGGCGTACATCGCGAAGGCTTCGCTGCGCACCTGGTCGATCCGGGACTGGTCGTAGACCACCCGGCTCGGCGAGTTGCGCCACACCCGGTCGAGTGCCGCCGGACCGACCGAGCGGTTGCCGGACCAGCGCACCTCGCCGAACTTGTACGGGCGGCCTTCCTCGATCTTGAACACCAGGATCTGCCGATCCGGGCGCGATCCCGGCCGGAACTCGTAACCGAGCACGCGCATGTCTCGGTAACCGCGGTTGTGATAGAAGGCCTCGAGCGACGCGATGTCGGCGTTGATCTCTTCGTCCTTCGGCTCGCCGCCGCCGAACATGCTGCGCGGTTTGTTCTTCATCTTCTTGCGCGCCGCATCGACATCGAACGCCTTGGCGCCTTCGATCTCGATTCGCTCGATGCGCACGCGTTCGCCTTCGCGCACCTGGAACGTCACCTCGAGGCGGCGATCGGGCAGCGTGTCGGCCTTGGCCTCGAACTCGGCGCGTGGATAGCCTTCCTCGCGGTAGTAGCGCTTCAGCGAGTCGATCTGGGTCTGGAGCTGGGTCGGGTGATAGGGGTCGCCGACCTTGAGGATCAGGCGTCCTTCGAGATCCTCGGCGTCGCGAGCCTTCTGCCCGGTGAACGTGATCTTGCCGATCCGGGCACGCTCGAGCACGTGCAGGACCAGGTCGACCAGTTCCCCACGATCGCGGGTCTCGACCCAGGCGTCGGCGAACAGGCCGAGGGCGAACAGCTTGCGCAGCCCGCGCCGCAGTGCTTCGTCGGTGAAGCGGGCCCCGCTGGGAACGTCGAAGGTGCGCACGATTCGCTCGCGATCGGTCCAGGTGTTGCCTTCGACCGAGATCTCGCCGACGCGTCGCACCCGGGCCGGTGCCGCCTGGACCTCGACCTCGGGGACCGCCAGCGTGTCGGGCGAAACCGGTGCGGCACCCGGCCGCGCGAGCGAATCGGCCGGGGACGGCTGCGCTCCGGCCCCCGCCGGGAGGGCGAGGGCCGCGAGCAGCAACAGCGCGCTAGTGGACCGGAGCGGTGGGCACCACCGCGGGCGCCGACTCGGGGGCCGGCGTGGCGCCGTCCGCCGGATTGAATTGCAGTTCGTCGCCCAATCGGGTGACCCGGATACTGGCCCCGGGACCGTACTGGCCGCGCAGGATGAACTCGGCAAAGGGGTCCTCGAGCAGTCGCTGGATGGCGCGGCGCAACGGGCGAGCCCCCAGGGCCGGATCGAAGCCTCGCTCGATGAGCAGGTCTTCGGCTTCCCCGGTGAGCTCGAGTTCGATGGTCTGCGCACGCAACCGCTCCTTCAGCTGGCCCAGCAGGATTCCGACCACTTTGCGCATGTCGTCGCGCGACAGCGCCTGGAACACGATGACGTCATCGACGCGGTTCAGGAACTCGGGGTTGAACGTCCGCTTGAGTTCGTCCTGAACCGTGCTCTTGATCGCCTGAAACTGCGCCGCCCCACCCTCGGCCTGCTTGAAGCCCAGATGCCGGCCGCCACTCACGATCTGGCGGCCCCCGAGGTTCGAGGTCATGATGATCACGGTGTTCTTGAAGTCGACACGGCGGCGTGAACTGTCTGTCAAGACCCCGTCATCCAGCACCTGAAGCAGGACATTGAACACATCCGGGTGCGCCTTTTCAATCTCGTCGAGCAAAACGACCGAGTACGGCTTGCGCCGGACCTTCTCGGTCAGCTGTCCGCCTTCCTCGTACCCCACGTACCCCGGCGGCGCTCCCACCAGGCGAGAGACCGAGAACTTCTCCATGTATTCGGACATGTCGACCCGGATCAGAGCATCCTCGTCGTCGAACAGGAACGCGGCCAGCGCGCGCGCCAGCTCGGTCTTGCCGACCCCGGTCGGCCCCAAAAAGATGAACGAGCCGATCGGACGCTTGGGGTCGCGCAGGCCGACGCGATTGCGCCGCACCGCCCGCGACACGGCCGCGACCGCTTCGTCCTGGCCGACCACCCGCGTGCGGATCGAGTCCTCCATGCGCAGGAGCTTCTGCGTCTCCTCCTCCGCGAGCTTGACCACCGGGATGCCGGTCATGGTCGACAGCACCGTGGCGATCAGGTCCTCGTTGACTTCGACATCCTTGCCGCGGGTCGATTCGCTCCACGACTTCTTGAATTCGTTCCGCTTGCCGCGCAGCTCCTTCTCCTTGTCGCGCAGTCGGGCGGCTTTTTCGTACTCCTGGTGGCGGATCGCCGCCTCCTTCTCCTTGACCACCTCCTCGAGCCGCTTCTCGAGCTCGTGGATCTCCGACGGCACGGTGCTGACCGACAGTCGCGCCCGCGCGCAGGCTTCGTCGATCACGTCGATCGCCTTGTCCGGGAAGAAGCGGTCGTTCATGTAGCGGTCGGCGAGCTTGACCGCCTGGATCACGGCCTCGTCGGTGACCTTGACGCCGTGGTGCGCCTCGTACTTGTCGCGCAGACCCATCAGGATCTGGATCGTGTCCTCGACGCTCGGCTGGTCGACCATGATCGGCTGGAAGCGGCGCTCGAGCGCCCCGTCCTTCTCGATGTACTTGCGGTACTCGTCGAGCGTGGTCGCACCGATGCACTGGAGCTCCCCACGCGCCAGCGCGGGCTTGAGCATGTTGGACGCGTCGATCGCGCCCTCGGCCCCGCCGGCGCCGACGATGGTGTGCAGCTCGTCGATGAAGATCACCGTGTCGCGCGATTCGCGGATCTCGTTCATCACCGTCTTCAGGCGCTCTTCGAACTGGCCGCGATACTTGGTGCCCGCGACCACCGCGGCCAAGTCCAGCGTGACGATCCGCTTGTTCTTGAGCCCTTCCGGCACCTGGGCCGAGACGATGCGCTGCGCCAGACCTTCGGCGATCGCGGTCTTGCCGACGCCGGGCTCGCCGATCAGCACCGGGTTGTTCTTCTTGCGCCGCGACAGCACCTGGATGACACGCTCGATCTCTTTCTCGCGGCCGATCACCGGATCCAGCTTGGACTCGCGGGCGAGATGGGTCAGGTCGCGACCGAACTGGTTGAGGGCCGGAGTCTCGGGGCGCTCCTCGCGCTCGCCGCTGCCGGCCGCCGCCGGCGTGCCACCGAGCAGCTTGAGCGTCTCCTCGCGCACGCGCTTGCGGTCGACGCCGAGCTCGAGCAGGACCTTGGCGGCCACCCCCTCGCCTTCGCGAATCAGGCCGAGCAGCAGGTGTTCGGTGCCGACGTAGTTGTGCCCGAGAGAGCGCGCCTCCTCGACCGCCAGCTCGAGCACGCGCTTGGCGCGCGGGGTGAATGGGATCTCGCCGATGGTCATCGTGCCGCCGGCCGCGCTCACCATGTTTTCCACTTCCTGGCGAATGCGGTCGAGGTCGAGTCCGAGGTTGTTGAGCACGGTCGCGGCGATCCCCTCACCTTCGCGAATCACCCCGAGCAGCAGGTGCTCGGTGCCGATGTAGTCGTGCTGCAGCCGGGCCGCCTCCTCCCGGGCCAGGTAGATCACCTTGCGCACTCGCTCCGTGAATTTGTCGTGCATGTCGTCCCTCACTGGAACGCCGCGTTCGCCCGCTCGGGCGGCGCGGCACTCCCCGATGTTCGTGTCAGGAATCCGAATCCATCTCGCGCTCGGCGGCCGCGAGTCGCTCGCGCACCACCTGGGCCCGATACACGCTGCGCTCGGGCGGGGTCAGGTCGGGGCCGAACCGCCGCTGCAGGTGCGCCGGCTGCGTCGCCACCATCAGCTCGTTGACCACCGGCAGCGGACACAAGCCCGGAACCCCCAGCGCCACGCCCAACCGCACCGCGGAACACAGGTTGATGACTTCCTTGGTGTGAATCGACCGGCAATGACGGAGCGTGCCGTAGGCGCGCCAGACCTTGTCCTCGATCTGCACGCGCGCGTCGCGCATCATCCGCTCGCGCGCGCGTTCCTCGGTCTCGATGATCTGGCGGGTGACGCGATCGAGGCTGTCGATGGCGTCGTGCTCGCTGCGTCCGAGCGTCGTCTGATTCGACACCTGGAACAGATTGCCCATGACCTCGCTGTGCTCGCCGTACAATCCGCGCACGTTCAGTCCGACCTGCATGATGCTCTTCAGCACCTTCTGGATCTCGTCGAGCAGGACCAGACCGGGAAGATGGATCAGCACCGAGGCCCGGAGCCCGGTGCCGACGTTGGTCGGGCAGGCCGTCAGGTAGCCGATCTCGTCCGAGAAGGCGAAGTCGAGCGCGCCGTCCAACTCGTCGTCCGCGGCGTCGGCCATCCCCCAGGCCTCGGCCAGCTGGAATCCGGGGGTCATCGCCTGGAGCCTGAGGTGGTCCTCCTCGTTGATCATCAGCGCCAGTCGTTCGAGGCTACCGATCACGATGCCGCGCGGCCGGCTGGCATCGCCCAGCTCGTGGCTGACCAGACGGCGCTCGACCAGCGTCTGCCGCTCGACCGGACTCAGATCCGCCATGCGCACGAACAGGCCGTCGCGCAGCGCCGACGAGCGCTGGGCCGCGTTCGACACGCTGACCAGCACGCCCTGCAATTGCTCTTCACGCGCGCGATGCGTGAACGGCACGCTCTCCAGGTTGCGCGCCAACCGGATCCGGGTCGACAGCACCATCTCGGAGAACGGCCCTTCGCCGGACAGCCACGGACTCGGCCGGTTCAGCATCGCGTCGAGGAACGAATTCGGGGTCTCGCTCATTTCGGATCCGCCGCGCCGCCGGCCTTGATCTCGGACTCGAGCTGCCGGATCTGGTCGCGGATCGAGGCCGCGTGCTCGAACTCCTCGCGCTCGACCGCACGCTGCAGCTCGTCGTGCAGCCGGTGGATCTGGCGCGAGCGGGACGCCCCCTCGCCGTCGCGGGTCGGGGTCTTGCCCCGATGCCGGGTGTCGCCGTGGATCCGCCGCAACAGCGGCCGCAGCTGGAACTGGAACGCGGTGTAGCACGCCGCGCAGCCCAGCCGTCCGGTCTCCTTGAACTGCGAATACTTCGTGCCGCAACGCGGGCACTGGACGGCGCCGACGCGCTCCTCGTCGTTGCGGGTCATGCCGTCGTTCATGTCGGCGAGGACGTGGGTCAGGTCGAGTTTGTCCTTGATGTTCTTCACCCCGCGCTCCTCGGCGCACGTGCTGCACACGTGCATCTCCGACATCTTGTTGTGATGGAATTCGGTGTAGTGCACCGTCGCCGGGTTCTTGCCACACACCTGACACACCATGGCCGGGACGTCTCCTCAGGCCGGTCGGATCCGGCCATCCTCGAGAATCAACACGCGGTCCGCGAGTGCGGCCAGCCTATCATTGTGGGTCACGACCACAAACGTCTGCCCGCGCTCGCGCGCGAGCCGGATCATGGTTTCGTGAAGCACCCCCGCGGCCTCACGGTCGAGGTTGCCGGAGGGCTCGTCGGCCAGGACCAGCTCGGGTTCGGCGACCAACGAGCGCGCCACCGCCACCCGCTGCGCCTCGCCCCCCGACAATTCGCTGGGACGGTGCAGCCAGCGCTGGTCGAGTCCGACCGCGGCCAGTACCGAGCGCGCACGGGCGCGCGCCGGCTCGGCCGGCGTTCCGGCGATCAGCAGCGGCATCATGACGTTCTCCTCGGCCGTGAACTCCGGCAACAGATGATGGAACTGGAAGACGAAGCCGAGCGAACGCGCCCGGAACGCCGCCAGCTCGCGATCGCTCATCCGATCCGCCCGCCGCCCCCGCAGGGTCACCGAGCCGCCGTCGGGCCGGTCGAGCGTTCCGAGCACGTTCAACAACGTGCTCTTCCCCGAGCCCGAGGCCCCCAGCACCGCGACCACGGTTCCGCGCGCCACCGCCAGATCCACTCCCCTCAGCACCTCGAGAACCCCGGTCGGCGAGCGATACGACTTGCGCACGTCGACCGCCTCCAGCGCCAGACCCGCTTCGGTTATCGGCTCCGGGATCGCCATGGATGACCGCTCCGTTGGATGCGCTCAGGCCTGCCGGCGGATCGCATCCACCGGATCCAGCCGCGAGGCTCGCCAGGCCGGGTAGAGGGCCGCGACCGCGCACAGCACCAGCGCCGCCGCGATCACCGCCGCGAAATCCCCGGCTTCGGGACGCACCGGGAGCCGCTCGATGAAGTAGACGTCGCCCGGTAACCGGACAAAAGGATAACGCTGGAGGACGGCGATCAGCACGCCGCCCAGAACCACTCCGAGCAGGGTCCCGATGCCGCCGATCAGCAGTCCTTCGACCAGGAAGATCCGCAGCACGGTCGGCGCGTCCGCGCCCATGCTCTTGAGCACGCCGATGTCGCGCCGCTTCTCGAGCACGACCATGAACAGCGTGCTCACGATGTTGAACGCCGCGACCAGGACGATCAGCGCCAGGATCAGGAACATGACCGTTTTCTCGAGCTTCATCCAGGTGAACAGGTTTCGGTTGAGCTCGATCCAGTTGTTGACCCGGAGATCCCGCCGGTCCGCGGCGCGCAGCAGAGCGCCCGCCGCGCGCGGCGCGTCGAACATGTCGGCGAGCCGGACCTCGATCCCGGTCACCCCGAATCCGAGCTGGAAGAACTCCTGGGCGGCGGGGATCGAAATGAATCCGAAACTCGAGTCGTAGGTGTAGAGCCCCGAGGTGAACACACCCACCAGCTCGAACTGCCGGAGGCGTGGCGCGAAGCCGAGCGCCGATTGCGGCGCCCCCGACAGAGTCGCCAGCACCACTGCCTGCCCGACCCGGGCGCCCAGGCGGGCGGCCAGCTCGGAGCCCAGGACGATGCCGGGCAGGCCTCCTGGCGTATGGGTCGGGATCGAGTCGAGCGGCGGCTGGATGTTTCGGCCGATGGTCGTGACCTCGCGTTCGCGCTCGAGGTCCACGCCTTTGACCACCATCCCCTCGGTCAGGCCCTCGCGGAACACCATCGCCTTGACGTAGGTGAAGGGTGCCACCCCGACCACGCCCGGCTCGGCTCGCAGCCGCTCGATTACCGGCTCGGGCTCGGCGATGCCGGCGGCGTCCGCCCCCAGCAACACGACATGGGCATCGGTGCCGGCGATCCGCGATTGGATCTCGTTCTCGAAGCCGTTCATCACCGCGAGCACGGTGAGCAGCGCGGTCACCCCGAGCGCCACGCCGCCGATCGAAATGCCGGTGAGCAGGGTGATGAAGCCATTGTGGCGTCGCGTGCGCAGGTAACGGGCCGCGATCCAGAAGGAGACGTTCATCGGGCGCCGGGTTCGATCCCGGCTTCGGCCTCCGCGGCGGCGTCGTCGGCGATCGGGCGGCCCTCCTCGGGTCGCAGGTGCGGGAACAACAAAACTTCGCGGATCGAGCGCTGATCGCTGAGCAGCATGGCGAAGCGGTCGATGCCGATGCCGCAACCGCCGGTCGGCGGCATGCCGTACTCGAGGGCCCGGACGTAGTCGAGGTCCATTGGCTGGGCTTCTTCGTCGCCGCGGGCTCGCGCCGCCGCCTGCGCCTCGAACGCGGCGCGTTGAGCGTCGGGGTCGTTTTGCTCCGAGAAGGCGTTCGCCAGCTCCATGCCGGCGACGAACAACTCGAATCGCTCGACCACGCCGGGGCGCTCGCGATGCTCGCGAGCGAGCGGCGAGGTTTCGATCGGGTAGTCGATCACGAAGGTCGGCTGAATCAACTCGGGCTGGATCAACTCGCTGAACAGGGCGTCGAGCAGCGCGCCGCCCGACGGCGGGGCCGGAGCGACCCCCGGGGCCGTGTGCCGGGGAGGGGCGACTCCGTGGCGTCCCGCAAGCCGCAGCAGGCGGGCCGGGTCGAAGTCGTGCACCGACTCGCCGACCCGCTCGCTGACCGCGTCGAGCATCGACAGCCGCCGGAAGGGGGCCGAGAAGTCGAGGGTCGCGCCCTGATAGGGCACCGGCCCCTCGCCGCTCGCCTGGGCTACGGTCCGCGCCACCAGCGCCTCGGTGCGCCGCATCATGCCTTCGACGTCGGCGAATGCCTCGTAGAACTCGAGCATCGTGAACTCGGGATTGTGGGTCCGGTCCATGCCTTCGTTCCTGAAGTCGCGGGCGAACTCGAACACGCGCTCGAAGCCGCCGACGATCAAACGCTTGAGGTAGAGCTCGTTCGAGATGCGGAGATACAGCTCCATGTCGAGGGCGTGGTGGCGGGTCGCGAACGGCCGCGCGAAGGCACCGCCGTAGAGCGGTTGCAGGACCGGGGTCTCGACCTCGAGGAATCCGTCCTGTTCCAGTCCGGAGCGCAGCGCGGAGATCATGCGCGCGCGCCGGCGGAACACTTCCCGCACCTCGAGGTTGACGAACAGGTCGGCATAGCGCTGCCGGTATCGAGTCTCGGGATCGCGCAGGCCGTGCCACTTCTCGGGCAGGGGCCGCAGCGACTTGGCCAGCAGCTCGATCCGGTCGGCGCGCACGGTGATCTCGCCGGTGCGGGTTCGGAACAACGGTCCCTCGACGCCGATCCAGTCGCCGACGTCCAGCAATTCGTACCTGCCGAATTGCGTCCCAAGGATCTCGGCCTTGAAGTAGACCTGGATCCGCCCCGTGCCGTCGAGCACGTGCGCGAACCCGGCCTTGCCGTGACCGCGTAGGGTCATCACCCGGCCGGCGATGCGCACGATCTCGCCCGGCTCCTGGGTGACGGCGTCCCCGCGGGCCGTGAGCTCGGCGGCCCGGTGAGTCGGATCGTAGGAATACGCGAACGGCGCGACACCGATCGCCCGCCAACGGGCGATCTTCTCGCGCCGCTGGCGGATCAGCTCGTCGAGGGACATGAAGGTCTCCGGCGGGTCGGCGGCAACCCCGAGCGACGCACGCTAGGAACGCCGGGCTCGCGGGTCAAGCCGTAGAGCCGGACTCACCGGCTCGAAACCGGGGTCCTCGGCCCGTGGATCTGTTCCATCACCAGCTTGCCGGCGGTGGGATCGACCGGAACCGCGTATTCGCCACTGAAGCAAGCATGGCAGAAGTTCTGGCTCTCCTGCTCACAGGCGAGCAGGCCTTCGCGCGACAGGTAGCCGAGCGAATCGGCGCCGAGAAAGTCGCGGATCTCGTCGGTGGTCTTGAGCGCCGCGATCAACTCGCGCCGACTCGGCGTGTCGATGCCGTAGAAGCACGGGTAGGTCACCGGCGGCGAACCGACCCGGAAGTGCACTTCGGTCGCGCCGTTCTTCTTGAGCATGCGCACCAGCTTGCGGCTGGTAGTGCCGCGAACGATCGAGTCGTCGACCAGAGCGATGCGCTTGCCGGCCAGCACCTCGCGCACCGGATTGAATTTGACGCGCACGCTCGAGTCCCGCCCGGACTGCTGGGGCTGGATGAACGTGCGCCCGACGTAGTGATTGCGGATCAAGCCCAGCTCGAACGGAATGCCGGTGGCCTCGCTGTAGCCGAGCGCGATCGAGTTGCTCGAGTCGGGAACCGAAAGCACCAGATCGGCGTCGACCGGATGCTCCTCGGCCAGGCGATGCCCGATGCGGCGGCGCACGCGGTCGACGGTCACCCCGAAAACGCGGCTGTCGGGTCGCGAGAAATAGATGTGCTCGAAGATGCACTGGCGCAACGCCGGCTCGGCCGGGAACGCCCGGATCGAGCGCACGCCTTGCGGATCGATGCGGACCAGCTCGCCGGCCTCGATGTCGCGCACGTAGTCGGCGGCGACCAGGTCGAGCGCACAGGTTTCGCTGGCCACGACGTAGCCGTCGCCCAGGCGACCGAGCACCAGCGGGCGGAAGCCGTACGGATCGCGGAACGCGAGCACCGCGTCGCGGGTCAGCACCACGAGCGAGTAGGCGCCGCGCACCTGGCGCGCCGCCTCGATCAGCGCCTGGACCGGGTCGTCGTGCGCCGACAGCGCCATCAGGTGCAGGAAGATCTCGGTGTCGAGCGTCGTCTGGAAGATCGAGCCTGAGGCCTCGAGCGACTCGCGCAGCTCGCGCGCATTCACCAGGTTGCCGTTGTGACCGAGCGCCAGCGGTCCGTTGCGATAGACCACCATCAGCGGCTGCGTGTTCTCCCGGGTCAGACTGCCCGTAGTCGAGTAGCGGTTGTGCCCGATCGCCACGTTGCCGCGCAGCCCGGCGATCTTGGCGTCATCGAACACTTCGGACACGAGCCCGATGCCCTTCTCGGCACGGAACTCGCCTGAGGCGTCACACGAGACGATGCCGGCCGACTCCTGGCCGCGATGCTGCAGCGCGTGGAGTCCGAGGCACACGACTTCGGCGGCGCGCGGCACCCCGACCGCCGCAAACACCCCGCACTCCTCACGCCAGGTCTTGTCGGGCGTCCAGCCGTTCACCGCTCCTCCTTCCCATCGTCCTTCGCTTCGGGTGCGGCCGCATCGCCGATCCACGGCAGCGGCGGCTTGCCGTGCTCCGTGCGCGCATCCTGGCACAGGGGATTGCAGAACAAACCATGCTCTCGGTCGCGAACCACGGCCAGCTCGGCCACCTGTGAACGCCTCTGGGCGTTGCTCGGGCTCGCGAGCGAAAGGACCCAGACGATCCCTTCCCGAACTTCGACCGCTCGCCCGGTCTGGTGCTGCCACCAGCGCTCGGCTGCGGTACGGCGCTCACCCCCTCGTTCCGTGACCAGAACCAGGTCCTCCTCGGCTTTGATCGGAACCGGGTCGCGCGGGTTCGAGCGCAGGTGGCAGCGCTCCTTATGAGGATTGTAGAACTGTGTGGATTCGTGAAGTAACTTTTCGACCCGTGGCCGGGTCGGCAAGGTCCCGGTCAACTCGATGAGCCTGAACCGCCTGAGCCCGGTCACCTCACGTCCTGCGGCAAGCCGGTGGCGGGCCACCCACAGGGCCGATGCCGCCTCGGGATCGTCGGCCTTGAGCTCGATCCAGGCCTGGCTGGTTCGCACCCGCGGAACCCTCGGTTTCCGCTCCAGGGTCATGCCCCCACCTCGAGATGGCGGGCAAGCCCACGGAACAGCTCGAGCCCGGGGCCGGCATCGCTGGCGCCGTCGAACCCCGCCCCGAGTCGCCGGCGGGCCTCGGCCCATCGGCCGGTGGCGCCGCGCCACAACCCGCCCAGATCCTGGGCGCGCTCGGGATGCGGCATGATCGCCAGCACGTTGCCGGCGCCATTGCACACCGCGGCGGCATCGGCCTCGGCGCCGTTCGGATTGTCGGGGAATCCACGCGCGTCGCCACCCTCCGAGGTCGTGTAGCGAAGTGCCACCTGTCCTCGGGCCGCAAGTGACGCCATCCGTCCCGGGGCGCCGGTGAAACGACCCTCGCCGTGCGCGACCGGCAAGGGCAGCACCTCGCCCGGCGTCAGGTGTCGCGTGAATATGCACGCCGAGGTCTCGACCCGCACGTGAATCCACCGCGCATGGTAGCCGCTGCGATCCGGCATCCGGTTGCGCGCGAGCGCCAGCTCGACGGTCCCGCCGCCCGGAACCAGGCCGGCCTCGACCAGCACTTGTGCGCCATTACAGATGCCGAGCACCGGACAGCCGCGAAGAGCCTGGTCGGCGAGCACCTCGACCAGCGGATCCTTCGCGGCCATAGCACCCGCGCGCACACGATCCTGATAGGAGAATCCGCCGGGCAACACATAGGCCGCGTAGGTGCCGAGCTCGGCGGCCGGGCGCGTCCAGCGGAACACCTCGGCGTCGAGCCCGCAACGCTCGGCCGCGCGAACGGTCTCGGCTTCACAGTTGACGCCGGGGAACTGGATGACCGCGATCTTGGGGCGGCTCATCACTCGATCTCCTCGTTCCACAATTTCGGCAGCGGCGCGGCGGCGGCGGCGGCCAGCTCGTCGAGCGACCAGCGGATTCGTTCGCCCTCGCCGGTCTGGACGCCCAGACTCCGCCCCTTGATCACCGTGCCGATCGGCCAGGCGAGCAACGACCGCTCGCGAGCCGCCTGATAGAGCCGCGGGGCGCGCTCGACGTTCACCGCGAAAACGATGCCCTGTCGCTCGGAGAACAGTGCCGGTGCGGTCGCGGCCTCGAGCGGCGCCAAATCCAATTCGGCGCCGACGTCACCCGCGGCGGCCAAGGCCATCTCGGCGACCGTCACCAGCAGGCCGCCGTCCGAGATGTCGTGGGCGGCCTGAACCCAGGCGCCCTCCGCCGCGAGCACTGCCAGTTCCTGGAGTCGCGCTTCGCGCCCCAGGTCGAGCGACGGCGGAGCCGTCCGGCGCGTCTCGCCCAGGACGTCGCGCAGGTAGCTCGAACCCGTGATCTCGTCGCGCGGCTCGCCGACCAGCACCAGGAACGTTCCGGGAGTTTCCAGCCCGATGCCGACCGCCGCCCCCGCGTCGCGGACCATCCCGGCGCACATCACGATCGGCGAGGGCGGCACTGCGCGATCGCGACTCTGGTTGTACAGGCTGACGTTCCCACTCACGAACGGCAGGGGGGCACCCGGTGCTGCGAGCCGGCCGAGTGCTTCGGCCGCGACCGCGAGACCTTCGAGCGTCGCCTCGAAGTCGCCCATGACTTCCGGGTCCTCGGGATTCCCGAAGTTCAGGCAGTCGGTCAGCGCCCACGGTCGCCCACCGACGCAGGCCACGTTGCGCGCCGCCTCCGCGACGGCGTGCCGCGCCCCAAGCTCGGGGTCGGCTTCGCACCAGTGCGGATTGCCGCCGATCGCCAGCGCGACGCCGAGCGGACGTCCGCGCGCCGGCGTGAACACGACCGCATCGCCTTCGCCCGGCCTGAGCCAGGTGCGTCCTTGAACCTCGCTGTCGTAGTGGCGGTAGAGATACTCGCGCGAACAGCCGTTGTGCGACGACAGCAGGCGCAGCAGTGCTTCGTGCGGCGACACCGTGGCCCGTCGCGGCTTGCGCGGCGGCGCCGGCGCCCGACGGCGCGCGGGCCGATCGACGCGACGCCCCTCGGTGATCGCCTCGACCGGGCAGTCGACGATCGCCTCACCACCCCACTCCACACGGTAGCGCCCGTGGTCGGTGACCCGGCCGATCACCCGTGCCCCGGCGCCGGGATAGATGTCACCCAACGCGAACTCGCGCTCGTAGAGCGTCACCAGCTCGTCGGCGAACGCTTCGGGCACGATCCAGCAATAACGCTCCTGGGTTTCGGCGCACAGCAGCACCTCGGGTGGCACCGGACGCGCCACGCGATGCGCACGCTCGAGTTCGATCACCGCGCCGCGGCCACCCGCGGCCGCCAGCTCGCTGGTCGCGCACGCCACGCCACCCGCCCCCAGATCCTTGAACCCCGCCGGTATGCCGCGCGCACGTACGCGCGCGAAAGCCTCGGCATTCGCCACGTTCAGGACCCGCTTGAGAAATGGATCCGGCAACTGCACCGCTTCGCGACGGTCCTCGTCGGTCAGGTCCTCGGACGCGAAGGCTGCGCCGCCGAAGCCGCTCTCGTCGGTCGGTTTGCCGACCAGCACGAACACCCACGGACCCGGGCCCTCGGGAACGCGACTCCGCAGGATGCCGTCGCGCGGCGCAACGCCCACCGCCATCACGTTGACCAGGCAGTTGTCGCCGAAACGCTCGTCGAACCAGGCATCGCCGCCCAGGTTGGGAACACCGAGCGCGTTGCCGTAGTCCGCGATGCCCTGAACCACGCCGCGCACGATGTCGCGACTCCTGACGCCGCGCGTCGGGTCGCCGAAACGCAGCGCGTCGAGCACGCCGGTGACCTCGGCGCCCATGCACACGACGTCGCGCACGATGCCGCCGACGCCGGTGGCCGCCCCCTCGACCGGCAACACCTGACTCGGATGGTTGTGGCTCTCGTGCGCCAGGACCAGCGCCAGGTCTTCGCACGGCACCGGCAACGCGACGACGCCGGCATCCTCGCCCGGTCCGAGGAGCACCTGCGGGGCGCGGGTCGGCAGGCGCCGCAACAGATGTCGCGTCGACTTGTACGAGCAGTGCTCGCTCCACAGGATCCCGAACAACACCGCCTCGGCCCAGGTCGGCGGGCGACCCAGGAGTCGCGGCAGCAACACGACCTCCTCGGCGTCGAGCGCCACGCCGCGTGCGCGCAACCCCCGCGACACCGCGGCGGGATCGTTCAGATCCTCTGCCGCGTAGGCGAGCGGTGTCGTGGGTGCGAGCGTCATGAGGGAATCCCCGGCGCGATCACTGGGGCGCCTCGGCCCGGGCGAACACCTGGTCGATGCCGCTCAGGTAGGGCGCGAGATCGAAGCACGATTCCAATCGCCGGGCGTCGAGCTTCCGCACTCGCGGATCGCTCGCCAGCGCCTCGCGAAAACTGGTTCCGCCGTCGAGCGCCGCCAGCGCGTGCTGCTGGACGATCGCATAGGCCTCGTCGCGAGCGAGTCCGGCCTCGACCAACGCGAGCAGGACGCGCTGTGAGAACACCAGGCCGCCGCCGGCTTCGAGATTGCGGCGCATGTTCGCCGGCAGCACCCGCAGGCCTTCGAGGATCTGGGCGGTCTCCGCGGCCATGAAGTCGAGCACCTGAAACGCATCGGGCAGGATCACCCGTTCGACTGACGAGTGGCTGATGTCGCGCTCGTGCCACAGCGCCTGGTTCTCGAGGGCGGCGTGCGCATGGCCGCGCACCAGTCGGGCCAGGCCGCAGACTCGCTCGCTGCGCACTGGATTCCGCTTGTGCGGCATCGCCGAGCTGCCTTTCTGCCCCTCGACGAACGGCTCCTCGGCCTCCCGGACCTCGGTGCGCTGCAGATGCCGGACTTCGAGCGCGATCTTCTCCAGCGTGCCGGCGATACCGGCCAGCGTGCACATCAGCGCGGCGTGCCGGTCGCGCTGGACGACCTGGTTCGCCACCGGCTCGGGAACCAGGCCGAGTCGCGCCAGAGCGTCCCGCTCGATTCCCGCGTCGAGATGGGCGAGCGTGCCGACCGCACCCGAGACCTTGCCGACCGCGCACCCGGCGAGTGCCGCGTCGAGGCGCTCAAGCTGGCGTCCCAGCTCCTCGCTCCACACCAGGCAGGTGTGGCCGAAGGTGGTCGGCTCCGCGTGCACGCCGTGCGTACGGCCGACTCGCGGCGTATGGCGATGCGCCTGCGCCAGCGACCAGGCCGCGCGACGCGTCCGAACCAGCTCTTCGCGCAGCACCGCCCCTGCGGCCACGATCTGGCACGCGAGTGCGGAGTCGACCAGGTCGCTCGACGTCATTCCCACGTGCAGGTGACGGGCCGGATCTCCGGCGGATTCGGCGATCATCGACAAGAACGCGATCACGTCGTGGTGCACGCGTCCTTCGATCTCGAGCATGCGGGCTTCGTCGATGATCGCCGTGGCGCGCACCTGCTCGACCGTCCCCACCGGCACCGCGCCGCGCGCCTCGCGCGCCGCGGTCACCGCCAGCTCGACCTCGAGCCAGAGCGAGAGTCGACGGGCATCGCTCCACACTTCGCCCATCCGCGGGCGCACGTAGCGAGCGATCACGCGTCGTCCGCCGGGGCTTCGGTCAGGATCACCGTGGCCTCGATCGTCTTGCCCGCGCGCTCGAGCAGCAGTCGCAACCGATCGCCGACCTTGGCGCCGTAGATGCTCTTCTGCGCGTCGTCGACCGTACGGATGACGATGCCGTTGACCTTGCGCAGCCGGTCGGCGGCCTTGACTCCGGCCACGGCCGCCGGTCCGTTGGGATCGACGCGCGTGACCACCAGGCCCTCGGTGTCGGTGAAACCCAGGCGGCGCGCCAGGTACGGAGTGATCGGCTGCACCTGGAACCCGGGCCATGCGGCGCGCACGCGGCCGTACGTCCGGATCTCGTCGAGGATCCGTCGCGCCAAGTTGATGGGAATCGCGAACCCGATGCCGAGCGAGCCGCCGCCGCGCGTGAAGATGAACGTGTTGATGCCGATCACCTCGCCGTCGCCGTTGACCAGCGGGCCGCCGCTGTTCCCGGGATTGATGGCGGCGTCGGTCTGGATCATGTCCTTGTACACGCCGCTCTCGGTCGCGTCGCTCTTCACGTCCCGGTGGGTGGCGCTGACCACGCCGGCGGTGACCGTCGGCTGCGTGTCGTTGAGCAGGTAGCCGAACGGATTGCCGATCGCGATCGCCCACTCGCCGACGTACAGCTTGTCGCTGTCCCCGAGTGGAGCCACCGCGAGCTTCTTGCCCTCGACCTTGAGCACCGCCAGGTCGTAGGTCGCCGTCGATCCGAGCCGGCGCGCCGGCAGCTGCCGGCCGTCCGACAGAGTCACCGTGATCTCCTCGGCGTTGCGCACCACGTGCTCGTTGGTCAGGATCGTGCCTTCGGCGTCGACGATCACGCCGGAACCGAGTCCGGGAAAGCGCTCCCGGTACTCCATCGGCGGATAGAAGTGCTCCCAGAACTCGTCGCGCAGGGCGCCGCCGAAGGGATCGGTGCGAACGACTCGGGTCGCGACCACGCTGACCGAAACCACCGCCGGGCTGACCCGCTCGGCCGCGGTGACGATTGCACTCCGCCGACTCCCGGCGATCGAGGACGACGCGGCGTCCGCGGTTCCGCTGCGCTCACCGGGCGACAGCCAGCCGATCGCGGCCAGCGTGGCGAGCACGCCGAACGCCGCCCCGGCAATGGTAGCGCGCAGCGACGGCGAGTTCATGAGCGTTCTCCGAGCGAGCCTGTCGAGCGTTCTCCAAGCGAGCCTGTCGAGCGTTCTCCAAGCGAGCCTGTCGAGCGTTCTCCAAGCGAGCCTGCCGAGCGTTCTCCAAGCGAGCCTGTCGAGCGTTGTTCAAGCGAGCCTGCCGAGCGTTCTCCAAAATACACTTCCTCGAGCGTCAGGCCCTGGGCCGGCGCGGTCGGGCCGGCGGCCGACCGATCGCGCGCTTCGATCACCCGTCGCATGGCCGTCCCTGGGTCCGCGGTTCGCGCCGCAGCGAGCGCAGTTCCGACCACGGTGCGCACCATGTGATACAGGAAGTGGTCGGCCACGACGTCGAATCGCACGCCACCCTCCCACCGCGACCACGACGCGCGATACACGCGACAGTGGGGCGAGCTCGTCGAGCCCCCCGAAGCGCGGAAGCTCGAGAAGTCGTGTTCGCCCTCGAGCGCCCGTGCGGCGGCTTCCAGTCGATCGGGCTCGACGCGGTACTGCGGACGCCAGGCGAAGCGACCGAGCAGGACGTCGTCATCGTCGAGCAATCGATAGGCATAGCGGCGCGCCCGCGCCGAGAAGCGAGCGTGGAAGTCTTCCGGAACCTCGGACGCCGCGCGCACCCGGACGTCGCGCGGCAGGGCGCGATTGGTGCGCGGGACCACGGCGCGAATCGGCAGTCGGCTTCCGGTCGCGAACGACACCACCTGGCCACGCGCATGCACTCCGGCATCGGTCCGCCCGGCGGCGTGAAGCCCCGGAGTCTCGCCCAGAGCGCCCGCCAACGCTTCGGCCAGCGTGCCCTGAACCGTGCGCTGCCCGGGTTGCGCCTGCCATCCATGGAAGTCGGTGCCGTCGTAGGCCACGAGCAATCGAATCACCCTCATTCAGCCCCGCGTGAGCAGCGAAACCAGCACGATCGCGATCGAAACACCGGCCGCCCAGCCAGGGATCCGCAACTCGTCGGGCGTCGGTCGCAGGCGGTAGTGACGCGCCTCCAGGGCGAGCGCCAGGCGGTCGGCGGACTCGATCGCCGCGATCAAAGTCGGAATCCACGCCGCGCGTTCGCGCGCCAGGCGTTCGGCGAGTCCGCGCGGCGGAGCGCCGGCGCGTTGGGCCTGCAGTCGCCGGATTCGGCGGTGTTCGGCGGCGACTGCCGGCATCATGCGCAACGCCAGCCGCATCGTCTCGCGCAGGCTGCGCACCGGAACCCGGAGGCGTTCGAGCGGCCGGAGCCACGTCGCGAAATGATCGGCGGCCCGGTCTCCCGGCCACGCCGCCCTGAGACCCTGCATCGCGACCAACGCGCCGGCCACGCGCAGGCCGACCAGGATTCCGGCGGTCAGACCCTCGGCGGTCGCGGAGCGCCCGAACAGGGCCGGCAGCGGCAGCGGTCGACCGGGGACCAGATAGAGGTTGAGCGCGAGCCCGAGCCCCATGCCCCACCCCATCGCCTGCCACCATGCCGCCGAGGGCCGCCGAGCGCCCGCGGTCCACGCCAGTCCGACCGCAAGCAGGACACACCCGAGCGCCACCTCGAGACGGCTCGCGACCATGGCCGCGGCCAGGGTCCCGAGGAGCAACGCTCCGAGCGCGTCGCCACGTGCGGGAACCGCGAGCGTCTGCGAGGTCACGCCGCCACTCCCTGCCGGCACAAACGCTCCGCGATTTGCACCGCGTTCAAAGCCGCGCCCTTCAGGAGATTGTCCGAGGCCACGAAGAACACGAGTCCCCTCGGGTCCGCGAGATCGCGGCGCGCGCGCCCGACCTGGACCGGATCGCGTCCGGCCACGCCGAGCGGCGTCGGGTAGCGAAGCTGTTTCGGATCGTCGACCACCTCGAGACCCGGGAATCGGCTCCAGCGTTCGCGCGCCTCGTCCGGGTCGATCGCGCGACTCCACGACGACCACACCGCGGCGGCATGTCCCACCCGGACCGGCACCCGCACCGCGGTTGCGGTCACCGGCAACTCGGGCAGGCCGAGAATCTTGCGCGACTCCCAGACGATCTTCATTTCCTCGCGGCTGTAGCCGTTGTCTTCGAACCGGTCGATCTGCGGCACCACGTTGAACGCGAACGGGGCCAACCCTCCGGCGCGAGGCGGCGGCGGCCCCTCGAGACCGTCGCGCACGCCACGCTCCAGCTCGGCGAGCGACTCCGCCCCGGCTCCCGACACCGACTGGTAGGTGGCGATCACCAGACGTTCGAGCCGAGCGATCGGCATCAGGGCCGCGAGCGGCAGGACGATCGCGATCGTCGAGCAGTTGGGATTGGCGACCAGGTTCGGTCGCGATTCCAGCAGCGATCCGTTGACCTCGGGCACCACCAGCGGGACGCCATCGTCGTAGCGGAACGCGCTGCTGTTGTCGACGACTCGAGCCCCGGCGGCGCGGGCCGGGTCGGCCCAGGTCCGGCTGATCTCGTTGGCCGAGGCGAACAAGGCCAGATCGATGCCATCGAACGCGGCCTCGGCCACCGGCTCGACCGCCAGGTCGCGGCCGCGAAATCTCAGCGTCCGGCCCTCCGAGCGCTCGCTCGCGAGCAGGCGCGGGGCGGCGGTGGGAAAGCCGCGGCGTTCGAGCACCTCGAGCAGGGTACGCCCGACCAGGCCGGTCGCGCCCAGAATCGCGACCCGACAGGTCATGGGCTCACCCGGTGATGAAGTCACGCGCGATGGGCTCCGCACGAGGAGGTCAAGGGCGTCAAGCCCGCATGTTAGTCAGCGTTCCACGTTCCGTCAACGCGCGCGCACGCGACGCAGCGCAACGACACCGAGGGCGGCGACCGCGAGCCCGGCGAAGGCTCCCGGCCAATCCCCGAATCGCGAGTACGGCGTCGGCGCACCCGCCGCCGACAGTCGGCCGACGCGAACTCCGGGCGCGAACACCGGCAGCGAACCCTGGATCCGGCCGTGCGCGTCGACCAGGAGCGTGAGCCCGGTGTTGGCGCACCGCGCCAAGGGCACGCGGTTCTCGACCGCGCGGAACACCGCCATCGCCGCGTGCTGATAGAGCGCGGCACTGTTGCCGAACCACTCGTCGTTGGTCACGTTCACCAGCCAGCGGGCGCCGGCGCGCACGTCGTGCCGCGCCAGGTCGGGGAAGATGGACTCGAAGCAGATGAGCGGCGCGAACGGTCCCGCGGCCGATGGGATCAGCACCGCGTCGCGACCGGGGGTCCACTCGGCCTGCCCCAGGCGGACCTTGCCCATCGCCGGGAGCCAATCCTGAAACGGCATGCGTTCGCCGAACGGCACCAGGTGTCGTTTGGCGTAGCGCAGCGTGTCGGCCGCCCCGGCGCCGAAGGTTCCGGCGGAGTTGTAGTAGCGCACCGCGTCATGCGGCAGGTACTCGTAGTCGGGGTAGCCGGCGAACACGGGAATGCCGGTCACCTCCGCCAGCCGATCCATGGCCCGATGCCACATCGGGTCCATCCGCAGATAGGTGCCGGTCGCCGTCTCGGGCCAGATCGCGATCACCGGCCGGAGCGAGTCCGCCGCCGCGCGCGCCGTCAGAGTCGCGTAGGCCTCGAAGATCTCCGCCTGGTGCCGGCCCGACCACTTCATCGCACCCGGGATGTTGCCCTGGACCAGGGCGACCGCCGGTCCTTGGGCGGGTAGAGCGGCCGCCAGCACGCGCCAGCCCCAGAGCCACGGCAACAGAAAGACCAATGCCGCGCCGAGTGCGGCGCGCGCTCGAGCCGGCCCGCGCCAGGCGGTCCACAGCAGCGCGTTCACCGCCAGCAGCCAGAAGGTCACCAACGTCACGCTGCCCAGACTCGCGAGCTGCAGCACCGCAACGAACGCGTGCTGGCTGTAGCCGGGCTGGAACCACGGAAAGCCCAACTCGCCCGATGCGCGCAGCTCTTCGACCGCGAGGTAGACGCACGGGAACACGATCGCGAGCGAGACGCGCGTTCGGCGCGCCAGCGCCACCGAGATCGCAGCCGCGAGACCCGGGAACACCGCGAGGTACGCGGCCGCGGCCAGCCACGCCGGGTACTTGAGCCACGGCACCGTGATCGCGACGTCGGACAGGAGCGCGATCCAGTGGATGCCGACCAGATAGAACGCCAGGCCGAACAGGTAGCCGAGCCCGAAGGCGCGCCCGCCCGAGCGCACACGCCGCTCGAGGGCGGCGAGCAAAGGCACGAAGGCGATCCACGCCAAGCCCGCCCAGGGCCCGGGCAGGAACGCGATCCCCAGGAGCAACCCGGCGGCGAGCGCCGCAAAGGTCGCACTGCGTTCAGCCGAGCCGCACTTCCTTTCCCTGCTCGGCCGAACGATAGATCGCGTCGAGCAGCGCCATCACCGGCACGATCTCGTCGCCCGCGCCCATCGGTTTGGCCCCTTTGCGCAGCACGTCGGCGAAGTGGGACATCTGCGCTTCGATCGACAGCTTGTACTGGTGGCGCGAGGGATCCAGGGTCGGCGTCACGTTGACCAGTGACCCGTGCATGGCCTTGTGGACCCGGAACGGGTTCAGCAGAGCCGCACCCCCCGATCCGAACAGGTTCAGGTACGCGAAGTCCTTCTCCATCAGCAGGCCCCAGGTCAGCTCGAGCGTCAGCGTCGCGCCGCCGGCGAGCCGCAGCAGCGTGGTGGCGCTGTCCTCGACCTCGTCCTTGCGCATGCGATGGACGCTGGCGCTGACCGTTTCGACTTCCGGCTGCCCGAGCGTCCACAGCGCGAGGTCGAGCATCTGGAAGCCGAGGTCGAGCACGACTCCGCCGCCCGACTCGCGTTTCTGGCTGCGCCAGGCATCCGAATCCCAATCGGTTTTCTGCCGCAGCCAACCGGCCTTGGCGAAGAAGATCTCGCCCAGGTCGCCTTTGTCGACGAAGCGCTTGAGCAATTGGGCATCGGGGCGGAATCGGTGCTGGACCGCGCACATCAGCACGCGTTCGGCCTTCTTCGCGGCCTTGACCATCGCCTCGGCCTCGTCGGCCCGGCGTGCCAGGGGACGCTCGCACAGCACGTGCTTGCCGGCCTCGAGTGCCGCGATCGCCATCGGCGCGTGCAGGTAATTCGGGGTGCAGATGTCGATCGCGTCGATGTCGTCGGCTTCGAGCAGATCGTCGAGTCGATCGGTGGCCCGCTCGATCTGGAACTTCTGCGCGACCCGCTGCGCCTTCTCGGGATCGCGATCGACCAGGGCGACGAGGTCCACGCCCTCTACCTTCTTGAGGGCGGGGATGTGATTCACCTGGGCGGCGCCACCGACTCCGACCAGTCCGACGCGAAGGTTCTTGCGCGCCACGCTCATGCTCCTCCTTGAGAGGCGCCGCACATTACGGACCGCCTCCCGCACCGTCAAGGGCCGGCGTCCCCGGCGCACCCTCGGCCACGCCCGCCAGCTCGTCGATCGGATCGACCGTTTCGAGCCCGTAGCGCCGGAGTTTCTTGAGCAGACCCTGGCGCGACAGACCCAGCGTTCGGGCCGCGCGCGACTTGTTGCCCCGGGCACGGTCGAGTGCTTCGCGCAGCCGCCGCTCCTCGAGGGCCCGAGTCTCGGCGTGGAGGCCAAACGCCGATCGCGCCGCTCCGAGCGGTGCCGCCGGCGGCCAATGCTCGGGGCCGACGCGGTCGACCGCACCGGCGACGCGCACCGCATACGCGCACCCGTTCGCCAGCTCGCGGACGTTCCCCGGCCACGGATGCGCGAGCAAACGCTCGGCGAGTTCGGATTCGAGCCGGGGCGGCGGCAGGCCGGCGCGACCGGCGGCCCGCGCCAGGAACGCGCGCGCCAGCACCAGCACATCCTGGCCTCGCGCGCGCAGCGGCGGCAACTCGATGCGCACCGAGCTCAGCCGATAGTAGAGGTCGGCGCGGAACGACCCGCCCCCGATGCCTTCTTCGAGCCGGCGGTGGGTCGCCGACACGACGCGCACGTCGACCCGTCGCACCTTGATCTCGCCGACCCGCCGCGCCTCGCCCTCCTGCAGCACGCGCAGCAGTTTCATCTGCAGGAGCGCGCTGGCATCACCGATTTCGTCCAGGAACAGTGTGCCGTGGTCGGCAGCCTCGAACAGCCCCCCGCGATCGGTCACCGCCCCGGTGAACGCGCCGCGCGAATGCCCGAACAGCTCGCTCTCGATCAGACTGTCGGGCGTCGCCCCGCAGTTGTGCGCGACGAACCCACGGGCCGAGCGTCCGCTCAGATCGTGTAGGGCTCGCGCCACCAACTCCTTCCCGGTGCCGGTCTCTCCCAGAATCAGGACCGGCAGATCACTGGTGGCGACCCGCGGCAGCGCCGCCAGCACGTCGCGCCACGCCGGGGACTCACCCAGCAATCGATCGAGGACTTCGGGGGCTGTCTCGAACTGCGTTCCACGCTCCATCGTCACCTCCACCCCTCCTCCCTCCGCGGGAACGCCGCGGGATCATGGCTCCATCCACTCCACCCGTCGCGGTCCGGCCGCGATGCCGCCGATCGCGTGCACGGTCTCGCCGGCCGCGGCCAGCGCCTCACTCACCTCGGTCGCGACCTCGGGGTCGACGACCGCGATCAGTCCGATGCCGAGGTTCAAGCTCGCGCGCGCGTCGTCCTCGGGGATCGCGCCGGCTTCGATCAACCATCGGAAGAGCGCCGGACGCGGCCAGGCGCGGCCGTCGATCCGGGCGCCGAGTCCCTCGGGCAACACGCGCACCAGGTTTCCGGCGATGCCGCCCCCGGTGACGTGCGCCAGGGCTCGGATCCGACCCCGCTCGATCAGCGGCAGGACCGAGCGGCCGTATGGACGATGCCGTGCGAGCAAGGCTGCGGCGATCGATCCGGAGCCGCCGGGCAGAGGATCTTCGAGTCCCAGTCGCGACTCCGCGAGCACCCGCCGCGCCAAGGAGAAGCCGTTGGTGTGCAACCCCTCGGCGCCGATCCCGAGCAGCACGTCGCCGTCGCGAACACGGCGGCCGTCGAGCAGTCGCGCGTCTTCGGTTGTGCCGATCATGCAGCCGGCGACGTCGATGACCCCCGGCAGATAGGTGTCGGGCATCTCGGCCGTCTCACCCCCGAGCAGGACCGCGCCCACTTCGCGACACGCGCGCGCCAGCCCATCGACGGCATCCGCGATCACTTCCGGATCGAGCCGAGCCTGGGCGATGTAGTCGAGGAAGGCGAGCGGGCGGGCGCCGTGGACCAGCAGGTCGTTGGCGCCGTGATAGACGAGATCCGCGGCCGCATCCCCGACCCGACCCGCGGCCAGCGCGACGTGCAGCTTGGTCCCGACCCCATCCATAGTCGCCGCGATCAGCGTCGGCCCCGCCGGCCACTCCATGACGCCGGCGAACCCTCCGACCAGCGGCCGCACGTTGGCACCCCAGGTCGAGCGCACCGATTCGATCAGCCGATGCTTGATCGCGTCGGCGCGGTCGAGGTCGACCCCCGCGTCGCGGTAGCGCATCACGCGCGCAGACGCAGGGGGCGAATGCGCAGCTGCTGCAGGTCCTCGCTGCTCGGACTCGGCAACAGCGGGAAGCGCTGCTGCTCGTTCATCCGCACCAGCGCGGCGACCACCTGATCGTCGAACTGGGTGCCGGCGCCGCGTCTGAGTTCGTCGAGTGCCGCCCGCACCGACAATGCGCGGCGATACGGCCGGTCCGAGGTCATCGCGTCGAACGCGTCGGCAACGTTGAGGATGCGAGCGCCGATCGGAACGTCGTCGGATTGCAGTCCGAACGGGTAGCCCTGTCCGTCCGGACGCTCGTGGTGGGCGCGAATGATCTCGGCCGGCCGCCGGAGGGCCCGCACCTTGCGCACGATCTCGGCGCCAGCGGCCGGGTGCGAGCGCAGCGTGCGCTGCTCCTCGTGCGACAGGCTGCCCGGTTTCTGGAGGATGTGCTGATGCTGCGGCCCGATCTTGCCCAGGTCGTGGACCAGGGCCGCGTATTCGACCTCTTCGACTTCGCGTTCCGGGAGCCCCAGTTCGCGGGACAGGCGCACGGCGTACTGGGAGACTCGCGCCGAGTGGTGCCGGGTGTAGGGATCGACCTCTTCGAGCACCTCCGAGAGCGCGCGCACGAAGTCCTTCAAGTCGGAGCGGATCTCCACGTAGAGCCGGAACGAATGGCGCGCGACCATGAACGGAATCGCGAAGAACAGGAGTCCCCACCCCCCCGCAACCCGGTAGGTCATGGTCGCCAGGATGCCGAGCGCCAGGAACGAGACGTGGTGGATGATGCCGTCGAGGAAACTCCGCTCCCACACCCGCAGTGGGTTCGGCCCCTGGGTCAGGCCGACCGCGACCGCGGCCAGCGTCGAGTTGACCGCGAAGTAGGCGAAGCCCATCGCGAACAACGGCGCCATCCATTCGGCGAACGCTCGTCCCGAAGTCGCGCCACCGGCCGCGTGCCAGGCCCAGCCGGCGGCCAGGTCGGTGAGGATCGCGACCGCGACATTGTGGATCACCTTGATCGGCGCGCGCCGGCGCACCAGCCCCTGGGCGACGCCGATCGCGATCACGTCGAGCACCGCGGTCCAGAACGGTCCGATCAGCACGATGGCCGGCAGGTCGACGACCGCGCTGGTGGTCGCGTAACCGCCGCCGGGCAGCTCGATCGGCGTCAGCTCGAGCGCCAGCATCAGGCCGACCACGACCCCGAGAATCAGGAGTGGCGGCTGGGCACCGGACGGCGTCGCGACGAAGGCGGCGAGTGCGGTCAGCAGTGCGGCGAAGAAGTAGACCCGGAACCACCGAGGGTGGGCGAACGGCGGGACGTCGACCATGGTTGTCACCCGGGGGACAGGTTGCGGGATTGCCACGTTGGGTGAGACCGACACCGAACAATCAGGAGGTTCTACGTACTGCGGGCGAAATCTACCACCCAGCCTTACCCATCTTCACGCGACCCACCTCCTTTGATCGGGTTGCCCCGACGGAGTGTTTTTTTTTGAGCTGCCTCAGGTGGGTACGCTTCGCTCCAGTTTCGCTTCGCTGTCCTCCCTCAGGACGATGTCGGCCTCAAAACGTATTCGGTGGGTTCGCGGGTCGGCAGTCCGCCCAGCACACGATTCAGTGCCGACAAGGTGGCGAGCACTGCCGCCTGTTGCACGTCGGCTTCCACCGTGCACGCACCCACCAGACTCTTGTGGGCACGATACGCCAACAGCTCGAGTCCGACCACCACGACCTCCCGGCGTCCGACTCGAACCACCTCGACGCCCTCGAACCCGAAGGCGATGCCATCGTCCAGGAATTCCTGGATCGTGGCAAGCGTGGCCTGAACCACCAGATCGAGGGCTTCGTCGCGGCTGCTCCAGCCGGAGGCGCTGCCCATGCGCGGCACGCCCTTCCAGCGCACTTCGACCTGCGCCTGCGCTCGACGGCCGGTGACATAGACGTTGACGCTGCCGAATCGGACACGCGCGTCGACGGACCGCGGCGCTCCGCGTTTGGGTGCCGGCTCGGCCTCACCGCCGGGCCACTCGTCGGGTGCGTCGGCGACCGAAACGATGCGATGGTCGATCGCCTTGTCGAACTTGTTGAGCACGATGGTCTTGATATCGCGCACGATCTGCTTGGCAGTCCACCCCGGCCGCGGCATCACATGGATCTCGCGCAGATCCTCGCCTTCGGCCTGGACCCGCACGCTTTCGACACCTCGGGCGTGTCGACGAATGGCTTCTTCCACTTGGGCGGTGTCGAGTGCCCGTGGGCTGCTCATCTCAGGCGGCTCCTCCAGGGGGGTGAGGCGTCGAGGTCACACTCTACCATGACTTTAGCCCGGAACACTAAGGTCGCGCATCAGATCCGGGCAGATCCTCGGGCAGCTCGAAGTGAACCAGTCGGTGGAGGCCCCGAACCCGTTCCCGGATTTCACTGGGGGAAACTTCGGCCAGTGGGCGTGGACTGAACCCCTCGATCGCGATCGAAGCCATGACCGAACCACAGACCAGGGCCTGCCGGATGGTCGCGGTGTCGCGGCGACCGGTGCGCGCCAGCCAGCCGAGCACGCCGCCGGCGAAGGAGTCCCCGGCGCCGGTCGGATCCGCCAGGCTGCCGACCGGAAACGCCGGCGTGATGAACCGGTCTTCACGTGATTGATAGAGCGCGCCGTGCTCGCCCTTCTTGATGATCACCGCGCGGGCTCCCTGCTCGAGCAGCCGCTCGGCCGCCCGCACGATCTGGGTCTCGCCGGCCAGCGAGCGCGCCTCTTCCTCGTTGAACAGCGCGATGTCGACTTCGCGGAGTACGTCGAGCACGCGATCGGGTCGCCGCGCGATCCAGTAGTTCATGGTGTCCGAGAGTGTCAGACGCGCGCCGCGCGTCTGGCGGAGCACTTCGAGCTGGAGCTCCGGGTCGATGTTCGCGAGGAACACGAACGGCGTCTGCCGATGGCGGTCCTCGAGCTGCGGGTGGAACTCCGAGAACACGTTGAGCTGGGTCTCGAGCGTGTGCGCGTGCCCCAGCTCGGCGGCGTACTCCCCCCGCCAGCGAAACGTACGGCCGGCCGCGACTTCGAGTCCCGAGGTGTCGATGCCGCGCTCGGCGAACAGCGTGCGATGCTCGTCGGGGAAATCCTCGCCGACCACGGCGATGACCCGCACCGGCGCGAAGTGGCTGGCCGAGACCGCGAAATACGACGCCGAGCCGCCGAGCGCCTCCTCGACCGCGCCGAACGGCGTGCGAATCGAGTCGAGTGCGACCGACCCGACCACCAGGATGCTCCGGTCGCTCACGCCACCGGCTCCACGGCCCGCGCCATGCGCTCGGGCGCGGTCACGCCGATCAGGGCCAGGCCATTGCGCAGCACGATGCGCGTGGCATCGGCGAGTTCGAGGCGCGACCGGGTGCGCGCCGCGTCCTCGGTCACCACCCGGCAGGCATGGTAGAAGCGGTGGAACGCTGCGGAGGCCTCGATCAGGAACGCCGGGATCCGTTGCGGTTCCCGGGTGAACGCCGCGCCGCGGATCACCTCGGGAAACGTCGCCAGCAGTCGAACGAGTGCCACTTCCTCCGGCGCTTCGGGTTGAGCCCCCGGACCCGGGGCCGCGCCCCGCTCCGCTCCGAAAGCGATCACCGAGCAGATGCGCGCGTGCGCGTACTGAACGTAGAAGGCAGGATTGTCGTCGTTCTGGCGCCGGGCGAGGTCGAGGTCGAAGTCGAGGTGGGCGCTGGTGCCGCGCATCAGGAAGAAGAACTTGGCGCAATCGGCGCCGACGTCCTCCATCAGGTCGCGCAGGGTGACGAACTCACCCGCGCGCTTGCTCATCTTCACCGGCTGGCCGCCGGCGAGCAGGTTGACCTGCTGGACGATGAGCACCTCGAGAAAATCGGGCTCGACCCCCAGGGCCGCGAGCGCGGCCTTCATGCGCGCGATGTGCGCGTGGTGATCCGGCCCCCAAAGGTCGATCGCCCGGCGAAACCCGCGCGCCCGCTTGTCCCGGTGGTACGCGATGTCCGGCAATAGGTACGTCGGCTGGCCGTCGCTCTTGACGATCACTCGGTCTTTTTCGTCCCCGAAGCGGCTGGTGCGCAGCCAGGTCGCTTCGCCGGTGGCCGCGGCTTCCTCGGCGTCGTCGCGCCCGCCGGTGTCGACTTCGGGCCGGGTCGCGCGGTAGGTCATCTCGCGCTGCTCGAGCTCGCGCAGAGTGCTCGCGACGTCGCCGCGCTCGTGGACCGTCGACTCGCGAAACCAGGTGGCGAACTCGGCGCCGTAGTCGGCGAGATCGCGCCGCTGGCTGGCCAGCATGCGCTCGAGCGCCTCGCGACGGAACCAGGCGACCTGGTCACGCCCGAGTGCGGCGCGTGCTTCGGCCTCGGGCAGCGCCGCCGCCAGCTCGGCCACGTACTCGCCCTTGTAGCCCTGCTCCGGAAACGGTCGCGCCATGCCGATGCGTTCGGCGAATCGCGCCGCCACCGATGCGCCGAGCAGGTCGACCTGATTGCCGGCGTCGTTGACGTAGAACTCGCCCTCGGCGCGGTGCCCGGTGGCGCGCAACAGACGGACCAGGGCCGCGCCGACCGCGGCCGCGCGCCCACTGACCACGTTGAGCGGACCCGTGGGATTGGCACTCACGTACTCGACCACCACCGCCTCGCCCTGGGCGTGGTCGTGGCGTCCGAACGCCTCGCCGACCTCGCGAATCCGGCCCGGCAACGACGCGAGGAATTCCGAGCGATAGCGAAAGTTCAGGAACCCGGGGCCGGCCACCGTGGGCGTCTCGAGGCGCGGATCCTGCGGGAACGCCGCAGCGATCGCTTCCGCCAACGCGCGCGGCGGCCGTTTCAGGGTGCGCGCCAGCGCCATGGCGACGTTGCTGGTCCAGTCGCCGTGGGTGGCATCGCGCGGAATCGCCAGCTCGATCGTGCCCGCGTCCACCGGGTCTCCGGCCCCGATCGTGCGCAGCGCGGCGGCGATTCCCTCAGTCAGCGAGGTCCAGATCAAGCGGAACGCTCCGGGCGTCGCCCCAAAGGCGATCGAGCATGTAGTACTCGCGCGTACGCGCGTGGAAGACGTGGACGACGACCTCGACATAGTCGAGGAGCACCCAGCGCCGGCTCTCCAGTCCTTCGACGTGCCACGGGCGCGCTCCGCGTTCGCGCAGCCGGTCCTCGATCGCTTCGGCGATCGCCTTGACCTGAACCTCGCTGCTGCCCGAACAGATGAAGAAGTAGTCGCAAACACCGCCGACGTCCCGCAGGTCGAGAGCGACCGGATCGGCCGCCTTCTTGGCGATCGCGGTTTCCGCCGCGGCCTGCAGCAGCTCGAGCGCCGCCAGGGACGGCTGGGGCCGGGGCCGAGTCATGGTTGCGACCTCCGCTCGCCGCATGCGCGGCGGGTCAACGGTCGCGCCGCGCGGCGTAGCCGATCGCGCGGACCAGCGCACGGCGCGCGTCGGCCGCGGCGCCGCGCGGCGCCGGCGTCCATTCGCCGTTGCCCAGCGTGCGCGCCTCGTCGGCGAGCTGATCGGCACGCGCGCGCGCATACGCGAAACCGCCCGCACGCTCGATCCGCTCGATCAACTCGCGCCATTGATCCGGCGAGCGATGCCGGCGGCGGGCGAGCTTGAGCATCGCGCGGCGGTCCGCGGCGGTGGCCGCGCGCAGGGCCGCGATCAGCGGCAGCGTCACCTTGCCCTCGTCGAGGTCCGAGCCGACCGACTTGCCGGTCACCTGCGGATCCCCCTGCCAGTCGAGCAGGTCGTCGGCAATCTGGAATGCGACGCCCAGCGCCTCGCCGAAGCGCCGGAATCGCTCGCGCACCCGCGGCGAACGCGCACCGCCATTCAGGCCGGCGCCGATCTCGGTAGCGGCGGCGATCAGCGATCCGGTCTTGGCGCGCAGGATCTCCTCGTAGCGAGCCTCGGTGATCTCGAAGTCGCGGACGTGCTGGAACTCGAGCGCCTCGCCACACGACATCTCGGCCACCACCCGAGCCATGACTTCCATCGCCAGCCCGAGCTTGTGGCGCACCAGGATCGCCATCGCCTGGGCGTAGAGGTAGTCGCCCATGATGATCGCCATCTCGTCGCTCCACATGCCGTTCACGGTCGGCTGGCCGTGGCGGAGTGCGCTGCGATCCACCGAATCGTCGTGGATCAGCGAGGCGGCGTGCACCAGTTCGATCACCGTCGCGCAGCGCACGGCATCATCGCTCATGGCGCCACGTGCCTTGGCCACCAGGAGCAGCAGGGTCGGGCGGAACTTCTTGCCCCGGGTCGCCAGCACGTGACCGCCGACCTGGTTCATCAGCGGAATCGGCGTCTGGAACGAGGAACGAAGCAGTGCCTGCACCTGCCCGAGCTCGCGGCGGACGGGCTTTTGCACGGCCGACAGGGTCATCAAGGACTCCGGGAGGCGGATCGGGGATCCATCGCGCATTTGCGGCGACGCAGGATACGGGTCGGTTGCGAACACTGTCAAGAACTGACCGCGATGCGCATCGCGTCGAGGCGCGCGATGAGACGCTCGCGTTGATTGAGTTCCGGGTGCTCGAGCACCTCGTGCAGCAACGACTCCAACACCCGGCCGACCGCCGGCCCCGGCGGCACGCCGAGCACCCGCATGACGTCGCGGCCGTCGATCGCGAGGTCGGCCACGTCGAGCGCCGACGACGCGGCCAGCAGTTGCTCGATGCGTGCCCGCATGCGCTCGAGATCCGCCGGGAACACGGCGTGCTCGGTCTTGCCCAGAGCGTCCGCGATGCGCAGGTCGAACAGATCGGCGACCGCGTCGATCCCGACGCGGCGCAGCCAGCGGCGGAGCGCAGCGTCGCTCCATGCCGAGCGGAACTCGAACATGTGCTCGCGCACCAGGTGGACGATCGCCTCGCGCTCGGATGCCGGGTGCCGGAGCCGGCGGAGCGCGCGATCGGCGAGCTCGGCGCCCACCACCTGATGCTGATAGAAGGTGCCTTCCCCGTCGCGCTCGACGCGCGTGTCGGGCTTGCCGATGTCGTGCAGCAGGGCGGCCCAGCGCACGCGCGGCTTCTCGGGCGGCGCCGCGTCGCACACGCGCAGCGAGTGTTGATAGACGTCGAACGCGTGCCAGCGATTCTGCGGCACGCCGGCGCAGCGGGCCAGCTCGGGCAACCAAAGGGCGAGCAGGTCCGACTCGCGCAGCAGCTCGAAGCCGACCGAAGGCCGGGGTGCGCGCATCATGCGATCCAGCTCCTGCCCGACGCGCTCCCAGGCAATGCGCCGCGCGCGATCGAGCACGCGGCCGAGGGCGGCTCGCGTCTCGGGTTCCGGCTCGAGCCCGAGGGTCGCCGCCAGGCGCGCCACCCGCAGCGGGCGGAGCGCGTCCTCGCGGAAACGCCGCTCGGGATCCCCGACCGCGCGCAACACGCGGCGCTCGAGATCGAGTGCACCGCCGTGCGGATCGAGCAGCCGGCGCGCCTCCGGGTCCCAGGCCATCGCGTTCACCGTCAGGTCGCGTCGTGACAGATCCTCGATCGGGTCGTGCGTGAACAGGACCGCGTCCGGATGGCGGGCATCGGCGTAGCCCGACTCCCGGCGGAAGGTCGTGCACTCGACCTTGAGAGATCCTTCGAGGATCAGCACCGTCCCGTGGCGGATACCGACCGGCTCGACGCGAGCGAAGAGCGCCAGTACCTGGGCCGGGGTTCGGTCGGTCGCAACGTCCACGGTCGCATGCGCCTCGCGATCGAGCAGCGCGTCACGCACTGTGCCGCCCACCAGGTAGGCTTGGCCCTCCTCGGCCCGCAATCGCCCGAGCACTTCGAGCGTCCCGGCCGGCCAGGCGGTGGCACTCAGACGCGCGGCCGCGCGCGCGGTCGCGGCGCGTGGATCGTCGCCGATCAGCACCCGGCTCAGCCACTCACGAAGCGGCGTCATCGCGCCGATACCGAGGGACACGGAGGAACCACGATGAAGGTCGGATCCTGGCGATGGCGGTTCGCTCTCCTGGCACTGTGCTTCTCGGGTGCTCTGCCGGCGGCGGCCGAGGACGGCCCCAGCCTGCCACCACCCTTCCCGGATCCGTTGGTGCGGTCGTGGCAGGTCGGTCTCCTGCGTCCCGACCGAATGCAACATGGCACCATGGGATTCACTGCGGGCTCGATGATCGGCCTGCCCTCACGCTCGCCGGGGGCGGCGCTCGTCGGCTCGGTCACACTCGGCGTCGCCAAGGAACTCTGGGATGCGCGGAACGGCAGATTCGACGCCCTCGACCTGACCGCTTCGTGCCTCGGTGGCCTGGCCTCAGCGGCCATCACCGACCTGCTCACCCGATGAACCGGCAGCTCCTCCCGGCCGAACCCATCACCTAGGGTCGGGCGGCTTGCCCGGACCACCGTCGGATTCGCCGTCATCAGAGGCCATCGCCGCGCTCAGCCCGGCGATCAGCACCGCGGCCAGCACGCCGCCTCCCACGAGACCGGTCCGATACCAATCCACGCCACGGCTCGAGAGTTTCTGAACGTTGTCGAACGACATGCGCAGGGTCGCGAACTCGTCGAACGAGCCTTCAACGTCCTGGCGCCGGAACCCGACCAGCGAGTCTCCCTCGACGCGCATGTAGTCGAACTCGTACTGCAACCCTTCGCGGGTTTCGACCCGCACGTGCTTGCGTTCTTCCTGTGCCGCGTAGTCGCTCGGCGGGATCTCGCGCAGCGAGGTGCAGCCCGAGCCCGCGATCCAGAGCGCCGCGAGCAGGATTCGCGGCCCTCGGCGATGACGCATGGGTTCTCCTTGGAGGCTCCCGGCCGGGTTCTGGGTTGCCCGGTGACCGGTCGAGCATAGCAGAGCGAGGGGCCGGGCGTGCCGGCTAGCGCCAATAGAGGACGCGCCCGCAGGACTCGCACTGGGTCAGCAGGCCGGGGCCCGACGGCGCCGCCGAGGTCGGTAGTGTCACCCGACAGCCCTGACAAACCCGGTCGCGCACCGCGACCACGCCCCGTCCGTATCGGCGATGAGCGCGTTCGTAGAGCGTCCGCCAGCGCGGGTCGATCGCGGCCAGGCACCGTTCGCGCACCCGCTCGACGTCGCGATGGGGGGCGATCGTCAGCCCGAGCTTGCGCAGGCGCGACACCGCGGGACCGTCCCCCAGCTCACCTTCGAGCAGGTGGACATCGTGGAGCCTCAGGATGTCGCCGACGCTCATCGGATCTCCATCCGGGGTTCGGTCCGACTCATGGCGCGATCTCCCGCACCACCGACACCATGGCTTCGGCGTCCGGTGCTTCGAGCACGCGCTGCCGGTTGCGCTGAAGCCGGGCGAACGTGGCGGCGCGCCCCAGCTGCTCATGGTGCATTTCCACCGACCACTCGGCCGGCGACAACACCAGGAACACCAGCTCGACGTCGGCCCCGTCGGGTGCCCGCCAGTCGATACCGCGGAAGGAGCGCGCGACCACCAGCCGGGGTTCGGGCACCGCGATCGAGCGGGCGTTCGGCAGCGCCACCCCCTTGCCGACTGCGGTCGAGCCCAGTCGTTCGCGGAGCAGCAGCGTCTCGAGGAGCAAACCGGCATCACCCAGGGCCGCGGGATCGCGTACGCGATCCACGATCTCCTGCAGTGCGGCGTCTTTGCGCTTCAGCCTGAGTTCCGGGATGGCGAGCGAGGTGTCGAGAACTGCAGGGCCGGTCGAAGTCGACATCGGCAATCCTCCGCCGTGCGCACCTTATCAGACCGGTGGTGGTGGCGGCTACCCGGATGGCTTCGCAGCCCGGCGGGCGGCGCGCGCGGCGAGGAATCGGTCCACGAGCCAGGCCGAGCCGAGCCCGATCGCAGCGCCCGCCAGGACGTCCGTGAAATAGTGGCGATTGAGGACCATTCGCGACAACGCGACTCCGGTGGCGAAGGCGTAGAACCCAGGCGCCCATCGGCGCCAGCGCCCGGCCAGAACCGCGGCGATCGCAAACGCGTTGCCCGCGTGGCTCGAAGGGAACGAGGCGTTCGAGCGCTTGCGTTCGCCGTCCGGTCGCGCGCGGAACGTGAGCCGCTTGAGCCCCTCCACCGCGAGGTTGGTCGGAACCAGCACCATCAAGGCGCGGCCGGCGGTGGCCACGCCGGCCGTTCGATCGAACAGCGCAATTCCCGCCAGCGTGCCGGCCAGGATCCAGGGGCGACCGACGTCCGTCAGCATGCGCGCCGGTCGATCCAATCCCGGGCGCGTGTGCTGCTGCACCCAGTCCTGAATCCCGCGATCCAGCGCCTCGATTGGACCGAGCAGGGCGATCGCGAGCAGGAGGGTTTTCACCCCGGCTCCTTGGCGTCGACTCGAGCAGGCTCGAGCGAGAGCAGGTGATCGGCGCGCACCCAGCCCTCGACGCCGCGACCGGCGCGCACCTGCGCGCGCTCGCCCGAACGCTGCCGGACGACCACGACACGCCCCGGTTCGAGCGACAAAGCCGTGCCCTCGAGTCCGACCTCGCGCACCACCACGGCGCGGGGTTCGCGCGACCGCCAGACCTGGCCGAGATCCGGCGCCGCGGCGCACAGCACCCCGGCGGTGATACAGGCGAGCGCGGCACGGGGTGAACGCCACACGCCCGCCATCACGAGAAAGAGCAAGGCTGCCCCCGACCACACCAGTGCCCCCAGGGGCAAGACGGACGCCGACGTCCCGGCCAGCCCGCCCGCCTCGCGCACGCGTTCGCGCACCCAGGCCAGGGAGCGGTCCGGCTCGCCGGTCGCTTCGCCGCGCAGAATCCACGCCGAGGCCGCGGCCACCTGACCGGCCGCCAGCTCGCCCCACGCGCGGCGCGCCGCGAGCCCGGGGGATCGCGATCCGCTCCGCCACATTTCGTCCCATGCACGCTCGGCACGGCCGAGGTCACCCGACTGGGCCAGGCGATCGGCCGCGATCGCCAGATCGCGACCGCGTCCGGTGCCCGGCCACGGTGAAGCGAAAACCACCGCCGCCAAACCACAGGCCGCGAGGCCAACCCCCAGAGCCACCTGCAACGCGCGGCCGCCACTCCCGGGGATCGCGCGAGCCAGCGCCTGCTTCAGGGCATCGTTCACCTGCTGATGCGAACCCGCTTCACGTCCGTAGCGCGCCGCAGCAACCACACGCTCGAGTTCGACCTCGGGCCGCCCGCGAGCGCGCAACCACGCCAACGCCTGATCGGCGGCCGACCAGTACTCCGAGCCACGCGCACGTCCGAGTGCCGCCGACAGCGCGCCGCGCCGCGCAACGGCTTCGCGATCGGTCGAGGCCGGCTGGCTGGACCGCACCCGCCACACCGAAGCGCCGATCAACGCCCCGGCGATCAGGGCCAACCACGGGTTCGCCGGGCGCCGCCACGGATCGAGCGGATGCTCCACGAACACTGCCGGCCAGCGCGCTCCGGGATCTTCGGCGCGCGACGTCGCGGGCCCGACCTCGAAGCGCAGGGGTTCGAGGTCCAGTGTGCGGTACTGCCCGGACGACGGATCGAACCAGCTCCAGTGTGGCGACGGCATCGTCAACGATCCCGAGCGGCGCGCCAGCAGCGTCCAGCGGAAGGTGCGCCGTCCGGACTCGAGCGAACCGGGAGCCGCCAGGCTGTCGTCCAGGACCGGCGGCAGGACGTCGAAATCTTCGTCGCTGAGGATCGGCGGGCGCAACAGCGGCAGGTTGCCATTGCCGCGCACCTCGAGTCGGACCGTGATCGGCTGGTCCTGGGTCACGCGCCCGGCGTCGGCGTTCCACGCCACTTCGAACCGTCCGACAGCGCCGGAATGACTCTCGGGGGCACCGGCGGGGAGCGCCCGCACGCGAACCCGGAAGGAATCACTGCTCAGCTCCATCGCCCGGCGGGCGCCGCCGAACCAGCCGAACGGATCGAGACGCGAGGCGCCGCTATGGAGCACGATGATCGCCGAAGCCGGCCCAACGGTCTGAACACCGGTCTCGAGGGGATAGAGCCGGCTGCGGGTTTCGGTCACCAGCACCCGACTCCCATTCACCTCCCCGTAGTACGACTCGGGAGCACTCGGCCGCTCTCCCCAGAATCCGGTGGTCGAGGGCGGCGTGTAGCGTGGATCGTCGGCCAGCGGCGCCGACTGGACCAGGCGCACGCGCAGGATCACCGGCTGACCCACATAGGGTTGCGCCGGACTGACATCCACTCTGAGATCCGCGTACGGATCTCCGGCCGCCGGTGATCGCGGCGACGAGGTCGGGGCCGGGGCCGACACCACCTGCAGGCGCATCGCCTCCAACTCGTACGTGCGCCCGCCGGCCCGCACCCGGATCGGGCCAATGGTGTACGTGCCTTCGGCGCGACCGATGATCTCGTAACGGTATGCGACCTCGCTCGAGCTCCGGCCATTCACCCACGAAAAACTCTGCGATCGGCCGGCCGCGTTCGCGTCCAATCCCTCGGGAACCTGGAAGTCGGGCGTCTCGGCGGCGTTGCTGCCCTTGATGATCACCATCAGGGTCGCGCTCTCGCCGAGCGGGATCGTGCTGCGATCGAAGCGCGCCTCGATTCCGACCTCGGCACGCGCGAGCGGAGCGCCGGCCAGCAGAGCCACCAGCATCGCTCCCACGCACGTGACGCCGGCGCGCCCGCGGCTACCAGTCACGGCCGCGCTTCTCCTGCAGCACCCGCACGCGTCGCTGCCGCTGCTGCTCCATGCGCTGCATCTCCTGGAGCGCGTCGAGGATCTGCTCGGCCTGTTCGCGACTCATCCCCTGAATCGGACGCGGCGCGGGTGACGGTGGCGCCACATCCGGCTGCGGGGTGCCCTGCGACGGTGGCGGCGTAGGCGGCGGCGAGCCCTGCGGCTGAGGCTGAGGCTGCTGGGGTCGTGGCGACGGCGGCGGCTCCTGCTGGCGTTGCCGTTCCTGCCGCTGGCGCAGCACCTCGTAGTTCCAGCGGGCATCTTCGTCGGCCGGATTCCGCTCGAGCGCACGCCGGAGTGTCGCGAGTCCTCGCTCGAGTTCGCCGTCTTCACCGAGCAGCGTGCCGAGATTGTAGCCAGCCCAGGGACCGACGGCGTCGGTGCGACCGGCGAGCCCATCCAGCTCCTCGAGCCCGCGGGCGCGCCCTTCGGGTTTGGGCGCCAGCGCACGGGAGGTCGCTCGGTTCAGACGGACCGACGGATGTTCCTTCCGACTCAGGCGCCGAGTGTAGAGCGAGTCCGCTTCCGCGAACCGGCCCGAGCGATACGCGCGGTCGCCGCGCGCCCAGTCGCTCTGGGCGTGCGTCTCGCCCGGCACGAGCAACGCCACCGCGATCGCCGCGGCCGCAGCTCGTCCCGCCGCCATCCGGCGCGTTGCCGGCGCCGCGTCGGCGGGTGGCTCGAGCCGGTTCGCCACCTCGCGGCGGCGGCGGAAGCCGACCCGTTCGATCGCGAGCAGCAACAACGCCGCGGCCGCGAACCACATGAAACGTGCCACCGGACGTTCGACCAGGCGCTCGCCGCGGGCCGAACGAGACAGCGCGCCCAGAGCCGCCAGCAGTCGCGGCAATTCCCCCCCCGGCCGCGACGCCGCGAACACCGCGCCGCGGGTGCGGCGCGCCACGTGGCGCAGCACCTCGATGTCGAGCCGGCTGCGATGAGGGGCCCCACCCTCCTCGCGCTTGATGTCGACCACGCGCCCTTGCTCGTCGAGCACCGGGACCACGTCCCCGGCCGGCGTGCCGACGCCGACCGCGAACACGCGCACGCCGGATTCGGCCAGTTCGTCGGCCGCCTCGTGCGCGCCGGCTTCGAGATCCTCGCCGTCGGTCCAAACCACGATCGCCTGCTCCTCGCGCCGCCCGGCCGGCAGCATCCGGGCGGCCAGCCGCAGTCCGCGCCCCAGGTCGGAGCCCGGTGCGCTCACCGAATAGCTCGACAGCGATTCGAGCGTCAGCCGCGCGGCGGCGCGGTCGAGCGTCAGCGGGCACAGGCGCACCGCGTCGCCGGCGAAGGCCACGACCCCGACGCGACTTCCGCCCAGCCGCTCGAGCACCGCGGCCGCTTCACGCCGCGCTTCGTGGAGTCGACTCGGCGCAACGTCGCGCACGTCCATGCTCGCCGAAACATCCACCACCAGCACCACGTCCGAGCCGGTCGCGGCGCGGCGCACCACTTCGCGGCCCCATTCCGGCCGCGCCGCACCCACGACCAGCAACCCGATCGCCAGTGCCCGCAGGCCGCCCGTCCACATCCGTCCGCGCGGCCGCACCTGCGCGAGCAGCGAGACGTCGCTGCGCTCGCCGACCAGCCGGCGCAGAGCGCCCCGCGCTCGCCGGTCGAGCCAGAACACCAGTGCCAGGGCGACGGGAACCACCCACAGGGCAGCGAGCCAGCGCGGATCGGAGAAGATCATGGCAGTCGGAACGCCCAGGTCGCGACACTGGCCAGATGCAATGTCAGCAGGGCCGCGGCCGCGAGCATCAGCCACGGACCGAGATCGAAGTATTCGCGGTACTCGATCGATTTGATCGGCGCCTGCTCGAGCCGATCGATCTCGGCGTAGATCGCGGACAGTGCTTCGGGATCGGTGGCGCGGAAGAACCGGCCCCCGGTGCGCTTCGCGATCTCGCGCAACGAGGTCTCGTCGACGTCCATACGCACCATCTCGGTGCGCCGGCCGAGCAGCGGATCTTCGACCGGCACCGGCACCACGCCACCCCGACCGGCGAGCACCGTGTAGACCTTCACGTTCATCGCCCGCGCCAGATCGGCAGCGGTCAGCGGATCGACCGCGCCGCGATTGCTCTGCCCGTCGGTCAGCAGGATGACGATGCGACTCGGAGAGCGACTCTCCCGCAATCCCGAGACCGCGGTAGCGAGCCCCATGCCGACTGCGGTGCCGTCTTCGGCCATGCCGAAGTCCAGGGCGCCGAGCAGGTCCTCGAGGGTTTGGTGATCCAGAGTCAGCGGACATTGTAGGAAGGCCGTGCCCGCGAATCCGACCAGCCCCATCCGATCGTGGCGCCGGTGGCGAACGAAATCGCGCGCCGCGTTCTTGGCCACGATCAGTCGGTTGGCCGGCTGGAAGTCCTCGGCCGCCATGCTCGGAGAGATGTCGATCGACAGCATGATGTCGACGCCCTGGGTCTCGACCTCGCTCAGGCGCAGGCCTTGTTGCGGCCGGGCGATGGCGATGCATGCCAGCGCCATCGCGAGCCAGGGCAGCCCTTCCACCAGGCGCAGCGCCAGGGCGCCGACGCGGGCCCGACCCGGGAACGACGTCCGCACCCACAGCACCGCCGCCGGACGCCGCGCGCGCGGCAGGACGAACAGCGCGAGTGCCGGAATCAGCGCCAGCCCGAGCAGCAGCCAGGGGTACTCGAAGCGCATCAGGCCGCCCTTCCGGTCGTGGTGTCGGTCGCGTCCGCAGGTGGACGCCCCAGTTGGCGAATCAGCTGCTCGACCAGCTCCTCGGCGCGCATCGACTCTTCGACGTTCGATGGGGCGCGCGCGAACTTGACGCGATCCCAGACCCGGAGCAGCGCCCCGAGCATCTTCCGGTGGTCGTCGGTGAGTCGCGTGCGCTCGAGTGCGCTCATCAGCTCGCTCGACGTGTGACCCGGACGCGGCGCATGCACCACCACCTCGAGGTAGCGACGGATGATGCGCGTCAGCTGGAACGCATGCTCGGCGAATCGACCGTGCGCCGGCAGGTGGAGTCCGCGCAACGCCGCGAGCTCCGCCAGTGCCGCTGCCGCGGGATCAGCCGCGGGCGTCACCCCGGGAATCGCGCGGCGCGCCCGCCGGCGCCACCAGACCACGGCGGCCGCGATCAGCGTGAGTGCGGCGAGCACCAGCAACACCCAACGCCACGGCACCTGTTCCCACCACGGTGCCGCTGCCGGCCCGCGCGGCGGACGCAGGTCGGCATTCGAGTCCGCGGCCGAGAGCATGGGCATCACGATCAGCGCCACCCCCGGCAGTCGGTGGGTGGTGATGGCACCCGCAGTACCGGACTCGAAGCGCAGGCCCGGGATCATCAGGGTTCCCAAGCGAAACACCTGAAGCGTCGCCTCGACCATCAGCGTGTCGGGCGCGCTCGCGCCTTGGACGCGCACACGCTTGGGCTCGAGCTCACCCCAGGTCAGGTCGGGGTCCTTCTCGGGCGGCACCCAGCGCGCATGGGAGGTGCCCGGCGGCAACAACACCACCCCGCGGTAACGCACCGGCTCACCGAGCCGAACGGTTCCCGGGGACACCGTGGCGCGGGCGCGCAGCTCGGCGTCGGTCTCCTGACCGAACCCCACTCCCGCCACTCCCGACGTGGCGCAGAGGACCAGGGCCAATACCGCACCTGCGCGCGCGCGACTCATGCCCGGGCGCGGCGCGCGCGCCGCGTCGAGAAGAAACGGATCAGAGTGGGCACGTACGAGCGGTCGGTGCGCACCTCGAGCACCGGACAGCGCGCACGCGACAGCGCTCGCTCCGCGCGTTTACGGCGCTCGCGCGCATCCTTCTGGTATTGCTCGCGCACCCGCCGGCTGCCGGTGTTCACGATCGCGCGCTGGCCGGTCTCCAGATCTTCGAGCTCGACCCAGCCGGCGGCCGGCAGGGCTTCGTCGCGCGGATCGCGCAGGACGAACGCGGTCAGCTCGTGCCGGCGCGACAGGACCCGCAGGTCGTCGGGATCCGGCGGCTCCTCGAAATCCGAGATCCAGAACACCAGGCTCCGCCGGTGGCTGGTACGCAATAGGAACTGGGCGGCGGCCGCGACCGACGTGGTACCACTTCCGGCCGGCGTCCCGAGGATGTCGCGCAGCAGGCGCAACAGGTGCGTCCGCCCGCGCGCCGGCGGCACGAAGTGCTCGACCCCTTCGCCGGCTAGCACCAGCCCCAGGCGGTCGTTGTTGCTGACCGCGGCGAATCCGAGCACCGCGCACAGCTCGGCCGCCAGCTCGCGCTTCTCGGTGCCGGTGGTGCCGAAGCGCATCGAGCGCGAAACGTCGACCACCAGCATCACGGTCAGCTCGCGCTCCTCGACGAAGCGCTTGACGAACGGGGCGCCGAGCCGCGCCGTCACGTTCCAGTCGATGTCGCGGACCTCGTCGCCGGGAACGTAGGCCCGCACCTCTTCGAACTCGATGCCGCGTCCTTTGAACACGCTCACCGAGCGACCTGCGAACAGGTCCTCGACCAGGTGACGGCTCCGGATCTCGAGCCGGCGCACCTTGCGCAGCAGCTCGTGGGTCTGCATCAGGGCACGCGGACCTGCTCCAGGATGCGACGAGCGATCTCTTCGCCGTCGATCCCCTCGGCTTCGGCCTCGTACGAGACGTGGATGCGGTGCCGGAGGATGTCGGGAGCAATGCGTTTGATGTCGTCGGGCAGGACGTAGGCGCGACCCTCGAGCAGTGCCATCGCCTGCGCCCCCTGAACCAGGAACAGCGTCGCGCGCGGGCTGGCGCCGAACGACAGCAGGTGCTCGAGCTTGAGTCCGAAGTCGCCGGGCCGCCGGGTGGCGGAGACCAGGTCGAGCACGTACTCCTGCACCTTGTCGTCGACGTAGACGTCGGCGAGTGCGGCGCGCGCACTCATCACGTCGTCGCGACTGGCGCGCGGCTGGAGCGTCGGCAGCTTCGACAACCCGGCGCGCTTCAGGATCTCCTTCTCTTCGGCGCGCTCCGGATACCCGACCTTGACCTTGAGCATGAAGCGGTCGCTCTGGGCCTCGGGCAGCGGATAGGTGCCCTCCTGCTCGATCGGATTCTGGGTCGCGAGCACCAGGAACGGCTCCTCGAGCGGATGGCTGAGATCGCCGAGCGTCACCTGGCGCTCCTGCATGGCTTCGAGCAGGGCGGACTGCACCTTGGCCGGGGCGCGATTGATCTCGTCGGCGAGCACCAGGTGGGAGAACAGCGGGCCGCGCTTGGGGGTGAACGTGCCGTCGCGCGGGTTGTAGATCATGGTCCCGGTCAGGTCGGCCGGCAGCAGATCGGGCGTGAACTGGATGCGCCGGAAGGTCAGCGACAGCGACTCGGCCAGGCTCTTGACCGCCAGGGTCTTGGCCAGCCCGGGCACGCCTTCGAGCAGAACGTGGCCACCCGACAGGAGGCCGATCAGCAGCCGGTCGACCATGGTGCGCTGGCCGACCACCGCGCGACCGACTTCGTCGCGGACGCGGGCCAGGGTTTCGCTGGCGCGCTCGACGCGCACCGCGGATTCGCGCGTGTCCACGGTCATCGGTGCCCCCGCGAGTCGCAGCGATCGCGATCGAAGCACCGAGTGCGCTCCGACCGATCGCGAACGACGCAGTATAGCGACGGCCTCCGACCGATGCCACGTACGACGCCGGATGCGGGAGGAGGCGGGACCGGCGCGGTCCCGCAAGTCAACGTTTGGTCAGGCCGCCGTGCGCTGTTGGGAGTCGTCGACGTCCGAGTCGCGCACATTGAATCCAGGCCGGATCCACGACGCCAGAACCGAACGCGCGTCCACCAACGTGAAAGGCGGGTGCGGGGACTCGATGCGATCGAGACGGACCAGGCGGCGCTCGACCTCGAGACAGCGTTGCGCATCGCTCGACGGATCGCGTCCGGCCAGGACGCGCGCCATCATCTGATGCACCCGGAGCCGCGCCAGGGGTTCGACCTCGAGGTCGCGCCGGTAGCGACCCGCGGCCGCCTCGAACAACCGTTCGGCGCGTTCGTGGCGTCCGGCGTGGGCCGCGAGCAGGGCCGAGCGGTGGAGTCCCGCGCCGCCGTGCAGCGTCGAGCGGATCTGCTCCGTGAAACGCGAGAAGTCGAGCATGATGGCGGAGGTCTCCAGGTGAGCGGCCGCTCCGCCGTTGCAGAACCGGTGCCATCGAAGCGCCGGCGGCGAGCGCGCAACTCGTTGCGCCACAATCGCAGGGACTGCGCCATCTCACCCGGAGTCCGAACCCCCGTGCAGAATCATCGGGCCCGGTTTACAGCCTGCAACGTCGAGGCCGCCGAGGCGGACGGGGATTACCGGGTGCGCACCGCCGGTTCCCAGGTGAATGCCGGGAAGCCCGCGGCCATCTCGCGGACCGAGCGACCGACTTCGGCGCCGAGATTCGCGTCCTCGGGCCGCTCGAGAATGCGCGCGATCCAATCGCCGATCTGGCGCATGTCGTCGGCGCCCATGCCACGCGTCGTCAACGCCGGCGTCCCGATCCGGACGCCGCTCGTCACCCACGGCTTATGCGGATCGTCGGGGACCGCGTTCTTGTTGACCGTGATCCCGGCGCGATGGAGCGCTTCTTCCGCCACCTTGCCGGTCAGCTTCCGGCGGCGCAGGTCGACCAACATCAGGTGATTGTCGGTGCCCCCCGACACCAGGTCGAAGCCGTGACCGGTGAGCGTCTCGGCCAGAATGCGCGCATTCTCGACGACGCGCCGGGCGTAGTCCTGGAATCCATCGCTCAGCGCTTCGCCAAAGCACACCGCCTTGGCGGCGATGATGTGCATCAGCGGCCCGCCCTGAAGTCCGGGGAACACGGTCTTGTCCAACGCCTCGGCCCGCTCGCGCGTCGCCAGGACGAAGCCGCCGCGCGGGCCGCGTAGAGTCTTGTGCGTGGTGCTGGTCACCAGGTCGGCATGCGGCACCGGGTTGGGATGGAGCCCGGCCGCCACCAGTCCGGCGATGTGCGCCATGTCGACCACCAGTGCGGCCGAAACCTCCTGCGCGATCGCAGCGAAACGCGCGAAGTCGATGGTGCGCGGGTAGGCGCTGGCGCCGGCGACGATCAACTTCGGGCGATGCTCGCGCGCCAAAGCCGCGACCTGATCGTAGTCGATGCGTCCGTCCTCGGGACGCACGCCGTATTGCACCGCGTGCCACAGCTTGCCGCTCGCCGACACCGGATGACCGTGAGTCAGGTGTCCGCCGTGCGCGAGGCTCATGCCGAGCAGCGTCTCCCCCGCCGGCGCCACCGCCAGGTAGGCCGCGAGATTGGCCGAGGCTCCGGAGTGGGCCTGGACGTTGGCATGGTCGGCCCCGAACAACCGTTTCACACGCTCGATCGCCATGGTTTCGGCGACGTCGACGTGCTCGCACCCCCCGTAGTAACGCTTGCCGGGAAGACCTTCGGCGTACTTGTTGGTGAACACCGAACCCGCCGCTTCGAGCACCGCCGGGCTCACGAAGTTCTCGGAGGCGATCAGCTCGAGCGTTTCGACCTGTCGCCGGCCTTCGGCGGCGATCGCGCGCGCCAGCTCCGGTTCCTGGCTCGCCAGCGACATCAGACCCGGCTCGCGGGCGTCATGTGCGCGCGCTCGTAATCGGCGATCTTCTTCAGTCTCGGCACGTGACGGCCGTCCTCGAACGGGGTTTCGAGCCAGATGCGCAGCCAGCGGGCACACGCCTCGTGGTCCGGGTTGGTCCGCGCCCCGAGCGCCAGCACGTTCGAGTCGTTGTGCAGGCGGGTCAGGCGCGCGGTGTCATCGCTGGTCACCAGGGCCGCGCGGATTCCGGCGACCTTGTTCGCCGCGATCGACTCGCCGATGCCGGAGCCGCCGAGCACGATGCCGCGGTCGACTTCTCCGCGCGCGACGCGCTCCGCCACCGGGAAGCAGAAGTCGGGGTAGTCGACCGGCTCGGTCGACTGTGTGCCAAGGTCGACCACCTCATGGCCGAGCGTTTCCAGCTCGCGCGCCAGGCGCAGCTTGAGCGCCAAGCCGGCGTGGTCGGTGCCGATCGCCACCCGCATCGCGGGTCAGTCGCGCCGCGCCGCCGGGACCTTGGTCTCGACTCCGCGCGCCGCACCCGCTGCACGCACCGGAGTCAGCCAACCCGCGTGCTTGGGATTGCGACCGCGCACGGTCGCGAAGTACGCCTCCTGCATCGCCTTGGTCACCGGGCCGGGCACGCCGTCGCCGACCGGCAGTTTGTCGACCGAGATGATCGGCGACACTTCGACCGCGGTACCGCTGAAGAACATCTCGTCGGCCGCGTACAGCATCTCGCGCGGCAGCGTGGCCTCACGCACCGGGTAGCCCAGCTCGCGCGCCAGGGTCATCACCGTGTCGCGGGTGATGCCGGCCAGGATGCTGTTGTGGATCGCGGGCGTCAGGATCTCGCCCTTGACCACCAGGAACACGTTCTGGCCGCTGCCCTCGCTGACGTAGCCGCTCGAGTCGAGGGCAATGCCCTCGGCGTAGCCGTGGATCAGGGCCTCCATCTTGATCAGCTGCGCGTTCATGTAGTTGGCCGACGACTTGGCCATCGGCGGCAGCGTGTTGGGCGCCATGCGCTGCCAGCTCGAGACCTTGATCGCCACGCCGCGGGTGAGCGCGTCCTCGCCCAGGTACTTGCCCCACGGATAGGCCGCGATCGCGACCTCGACCGGACTCTTGAACGGATTGACCCCCAGGTTCTCGTAGCCGCGGTAGATCAGCGGGCGGATGTAACATTCGTTGAGGCCGTTGCGCGCCACCGCCTCGATGCAGGCGTTCAGGATCTGTTCGCGGGTGAACGGCGCATCCATGCGATAGATCTTGGCCGAGAGCATGAGTCGGTCGATGTGCTCGGCGAGCCGGAACACCGCCGGGCCCTGCGGGGTTTCGTACGCGCGGATGCCTTCGAAGACGCTCGACGCGTAGTGGGCCACGTGCGACAGCACGTGGATCTTCGCGTCCTCCCACGGCACCCAGTTGCCGTTCATCCAGATCGTCTTCGCCTTTTCCATCGCCATTGGGGTCACCTCCGCGGGACTGTGAAAAATCAGGCCGAACGACTGCGCAGGCTCTCGATCAGTTGGCCGGCGGCGCGTTCGGCGTGACGCCGGATCCGCCGCCAGCATTCCTCGTAAGCTTCGAGCGAACCGCCGAAGGGGTCGACCACCGGCAGTTCGGGCTCACCGGGATCCGGCCACTCGCTCAGGACATGACAGCGATCGGGCTCGGCGCCCAGGGCGCGCACCGAAGCGAGATGCGCCCGCTCCATCACCAGCACCCAGTCGGCCGAGCGCACCAGGTCCGGGGTCGCCCGCCGCGAACGGTGTTGGTCGAGGTCGATCCCGGCCCGAGCCGCCACCTCGACCGCCGAGCGGGTCGCCGGCTGCCCTTCCCAGGCCGCCGTACCGGCGGAATCCACCTCGACGCGGGCGGCCTCGGCGCCGAGTGCCGCCCGCAACGCGGCGGCCGCCATCGGGCTCCGGCAGGTGTTACCGGTGCAGACCATCAGGACCCGCAGTCTTGCTTCCACTGGAACAGGATAGGGACCCCCTCCGGCGGGCGTCAACCTTCGCGCCGCCCATGCGGCATGCAGCCTGCACGATCGCACGCGGGGACCGCTCCCGGCGTTGCAGCATGTCCCCAGTCACCGCGAACCGCCCGGCGTCTCGCGACTCGGCACCGCCAGATACTCGGGCCGGGTCCGCATCCCGGTCGACATCCAGAACCCGGTCGAGTCGCCGGTGATCCTGGCTCCCAACGTGTAGTGCTTCAGCACGCGGTCCAACAACAGATCGCCGCGATTCAGGATGATCAACGGATACCGGTGCTCGCGCAGGGTGGACTCGAGCTCCTCCGCCATTCGCGTCCCGGTCGGGCCGGGATCGTTGAGCACGTCGGTCATCGCCATGCCGTGAAAGTGTCGCGGCTTGCCGCCGAGCGGCGCCAGGGCCACGTGCGACGGCACCAGCACGTCGCCCGGAACGCTCGATACGATCTGGATCAGCTGGCGTCCACGTTTGACCTCGTCGGCGCCCGGCACCAGTGCCCGCGGGTCGTATGCCAGCCACGCGAGCTGAAGCACGACCGCCAACGACGCCGCAACGGCGATTCCGAAGTCGCGCAGTACCGGTCCCGGCTGAAGCCAGCGCGCGCAGCCGAAGCCGAAAGCGATGGCGATCGCGGCATGGGCGGTCATCAACACGTTGAGATAGCCGCCGTCGAAGCAACGCAACCACCACGAGCTGAGGAACAACCCTGCCAAGGTGGCGGCGTAGAACCATCGGCGCCGCGCGGGATGCGCATGTTCGCTGGCTCGACCCAAGCCGATCAGCCCGGCGAGCGCGAGTACCACCGCGATCGGCAATGCCGGAAGCAGGTCCCGGGTCCAGAATATGGGGATCAGGTCGGCATCCACCTGGTGCCGGCTCGCGACCGCGAACGCGAAGTAGCGGAACCAGCCGCCGGAGGCCAGATCCCAGGCCAGCGTGACCCCGCCCGCGAGGCCGAGGAATCCGAGGGCCAGTCCGAGCAGGCGTTTTCGATCCCAGATCGCGAAATAGGCGAACAGCGGCAGCGCCACGGCCAGCGCCGACTGCTTGGTCAGAAAGGCCAGGGCCAACAACAGCCCGCCGCACAGCGGACCGCGCCTGGGTGAGGCATCGAACGCGAGCACCGCGATCGACCCGAGCAGCAGCGCTAGGTAGAGCGAGTCCGGCCTCGCGATGTCGAGCCAGGTACCGCCGGCTCGGTAACACGCGGCGAACAGCCCGGCCGCGACGACGCCGGCCAGCCGGCTCCTGGTTTCGCGAACGACGATCAGGAAGATCAACGCGAGTACCGCCAGCGAGGCGACGAACGACAGCAGGCGGAGCGGAAAGAACGTCGGGCCGAACCACGACACCAGAGGGGCGCTCATCACCGCATAGAGCGGCGTGTAGTTGAAGGCGACGTATTCGAGGCTGGGAGCGGCGTAGAGCGGCTGGCCCACCGAGACGCGCCGGGCGCTCTCGACCATGCCGGCTTCGATCCATTCCAGCTCGAACGGATACGTCATGCGCGCCAGGGCCACGCCGACGTAGGCCGCAACGAAGAGCAGCGAGGCGGCACTCGGCAATCCCAGCAGCAGGGCCCGCACTCCCCGCGCAACCGGTCCGGCAGGCGCGGCCGTGGTCCCGCCGCGAACCGAGCGCTTCACCCCTGGGCGGCGGGTTTGCGGGCGCCGGTCTCGTCGTCGAACGAGCCCAGCTCGCGCGAGACATCGATCGCGCCGCGCCGCAGCAGACGCGGGCGCTCGTGGGTGATGTCGACCAACGTCGACGCCACGCCCCCGCGCCGCGGGCCGCCGTCCAGGATCAGATCGAGCTGGTTGCCGAAGATCGCGACCACCTCCTCGGCGGTTTCCGCCGTCTTCTGACCCGACAGGTTCGCGCTGCTCGAGACCACCGGGCCACCGATGAAGGCGAGCAGGCGGCGGCACAGGTCATCGTCGGGACAGCGGAGCGCGATCGTCCCGCCCTCGCCGCGCACCTCGGGGGGCACGATCCGCGCCGACTTGAAGATGAGCGACAGCGGCCCCGGCCAGAATCGCGCCATCAGGCGTTCGGCCACCGGCGTCACTTCCGAAGCCAGCCCGAACACCATGCGCGGATCCGAGATCAGCGAGATGACCGCGAGCCGCGGATCGCGCCGCTTGAGCCGCGCCACCAAGTGCACGGCCTCGACGTCGAACAACGAACAGCCGAGTCCGTAGAGCGTGTCGGTCGGAAACGCGATCACGCCACCGCGCAACACCGCCTCGGCCGCCGCCATCAGGACTCGGGGCTCGGGCTGGGTCGCGTCGTAGTGCACGATCTCCACGTCAACGCCCCGCGAGCCGCGCTCGATGCTGTTCGAGGCGCCGTGCAACGCCCGAGTCCGAAAGCGCCAGGATGCGCACCGCGAGATGCGCGGCATTGCGCGCCCCCCAGCTACCGACCCCGAGCGTCCCGACCGGGACTCCGGGCGGCATCTGGACGGTCGAAAGCAGCGCATCGAAGCCCCCGAGGGGCGAGCTGGCGAGCGGGACCCCGAGCACCGGCAGGCCGCTGTGGGCGGCGATGGCGCCGGCCAGATGCGCTGCACCCCCGGCGCCGGCGATCAGAACCCTGAGACCGCGACTCGATGCCTCGCGCGCCCAGGACGCCGCGGCTTCGGGGGTCCGGTGGGCGGAGCGCACCACGATCTCGGCTTCGATCCCGAACTCGGCGAGAACCTTGGCCGCCTCTTCCATGATCGGGCGATCCGATTCGCTGCCCATCACGATGCCGACCTGTGCCCGGCCCGAGGTGCCGTCCTCCGCGCGTTTCGACCTGGACTTCGACTTCACCGACGCCATGCTTCCTCCATTCACACCCCTCCCGCCGATCGCGCGCGTGGCGCGCGCGCGGCTCCCGCCGCGATGTCGCGCCGACAGCGCCACCCCGATCCGCCGAGCCGCGCGACCGCACCGTAGGCGTGTTCGCGCGCCGCCTCGACGGTTTCGCCCTCGGCGACGACGTAGGCGGCACGCCCGCCGCGCACCTTCCAGATTGCGCCCTCCCGGCCTGCACCCGCAACGAACACGTGGAGCCCCGGGGTCGCCGCCACCGCGTCGAGCCCTTCGATGACCCCGCCGCCGCGAACCTCGTCGGGATAGCCCTGGTCGACCAGCGCGACTGCGACCGCCACGCGCGAGCTGCGCGCGATGCGCGGCGACGTCATCCCGCCGCTCGCCGCGTCGTCGAGCAGGCCGGCGAACGAGCCTTCGACCAGCGGTACTACCACCTGGGTCTCGGGGTCGCCGAAGCGACAGTTGAACTCGAGCACGCGGATTCCGTTCTCGGTCAGCATGAGCCCGCAATAGAGAAGGCCTCGGTAGGGCGCTCCGAGTCGCGCCATTTGGCGCAACACCGGCCCGACCACGGTCTCGCCGATCTCAGACTCGAGTGCCGCGTCGACAGCCGCCAACGGAGCGTAAGCGCCCATGCCGCCGGTGTTGGGGCCCTGGTCGGCGTCTCGAGCGCGCTTGTAGTCGCGCGCCGCCGGCAGCAGTACGAAGCGCACGCCGTCGCACACCGCCATGACCGACGCCTCCTCGCCCGCCAGATGCTCCTCGATCACCAGTCTCGAGCCGGCCGCACCGAATCGATTCCCCTCGAGGGCTTCACGCGCGAACTCGAGCGCGTCCGCGCGCTCGGAAGTGACCCGCACACCCTTGCCGGCCGCGAGCCCGTCGGCCTTGAGCACGTGCGGGCTTCCCAGCTGATCCAGCGCGGCCTCGACTTCGGTGCGCGTGCTGCACACGATCGCGCGCGCAGTCGGCACTCCGGCCGCCGCCATCACCTGCTTCGCGTGCCACTTGCTCGACTCCAGGCGCGCGGCTTCGGCGGTGGGACCGAACACCGTGATGCCCGCCGCGCGCAGGTGATCGGCGAGCCCGGCAGCGAGCGGGGCCTCGGGCCCGATCACGGCCAGACTGATGCGCTCCTGGCGGCACAAGCGTCCGAGGCCGTCGAGGTCCGACTCCGCCACCGCGTGGCAGCGGCCGATCGTCGCGATGCCGTCGTTGCCGGGTGCCGCGTGGATCTCGACCCCGCGATCGCGACTCAGCCGCCAGGCGAGCGCGTGCTCGCGACCTCCGGCGCCGACGATCAGCACGCGGGTCACGAGCCGGCTCCGGCGCGCGAGGCCAGCTCGTCCTTGATCAGCTGCTGAACCACGGCCGGTGCGGCGCGTCCGCCCGACTTCTTCATCACCTGGCCCACCAGGAATCCGAGCGTCGCCGCCTTGCCACCCAAGTACTGCTGGACCGGCCCCGGATTCTCGTCGAGTGCGGCACGCACCAGCGGCAGGAGATCGTCGGCGCCGCCCAGCACCTGCCGCTGATCGAGGTAGCCGATCGGATCGGCGCCATCGTTGGCCGCCGCCGCGATCGCTTCCTTGACGGTAGCCGCAGTCACCGAACCGGCCCCGAGTTGCTGGAGCATGGTGACCAGCACCGGCGCGGGCACCCGCCGGCGGACTTCGTCGAAGCTCCTCGATTTTGCGTACGCCAGCACTTCGTTCATCACCCAGTTGCTCGAAGTCTTGGCGGGGATCACGCGCGCCACCGTCTCGAAGTATTCGGCCACCTCGCGCGACTGAGTCAGCACGCCGGCATCGTAGCCGGGCAGACCGAATGCCGATTCGAACCGCTGCTGCATCGCCCACGGCAGCTCGGGCAGCCGGGCGCGCGCGTCGTCGAGCCAGGCCGGGTCGACCGCGAGCGGCGGCAGGTCGGGCTCGGGAAAGTAACGGTAGTCGTGCGCGTGCTCCTTCGAGCGCATGACCGCCAGCTTGTCGTGATCGGCGTCGTAGAGCAGCGTCGCCTGCTCGATCCGGCCGCCGGACTCGAGTACCTCTCGCTGGCGTGCGATCTCGGCGGCGATCCCCTTCTCGACCCCTTTGATCGAGTTCAGGTTCTTGATCTCGGTCTTGGTGCCGAGCTTCGTTTCACCCGCCGGACGCAGGCTGACGTTGGCGTCGCAACGCAGGTGGCCCTTCTCCATGTCGCCGTCGGAAATCCCGAGCCAGCGCACCAATCGGCGCAGCTCGTTCAAGAACGATCCGCACTCGACCGCGTCGTGGAACACCGGCTCGGTCACCAGCTCGAGCAGGGGCACGCCGGCGCGGTTGAAGTCGACACGCGACACTCGCCGATCCCCGTGACGCTCCGGGTGGAACGACTTGCCGGTGTCCTCCTCGACGTGAATCCGGGTCAGCGCGAACTCGCGCGCCACGTCCCCGACCTGGACCGGCACGGCACCGCCCTCGCACAAGGGCTGCTCGTACTGCGAGATCTGGTAGTTCTTCGGCATGTCCGGATAGAAGTAGTTCTTGCGCGCGAACACGCTGACTGGACGAATCGCGCAGCCGAGTGCCAGACCGAGCCGGAGGGCTGCGTCGATCGCGGCACGGTTGGTGACCGGCAAGGCGCCCGGCAACCCGAGGCAAACCGGACAGACGTTGCTGTTGGGCGCCGCGCCGAACTCGGCCGGACAGCCGCAGAACATCTTGCTCGCGGTCCGGACCTGGATGTGGCACTCGAGCCCTAGGACGGCTTCGTAGGCCATGCGAACTCCGTCTCGTGGTCGCGTCTCATGTTCGTGGCCTCGCCGCGCACTTCGATCGCGCGGCCGGCGCGCAGCAACACCGGCTCGGAATCCTCGGGCCCGAGCAGCTGAACCGCGCGCGGCAGCCGATTTCGCGCCGGCGTCACCGGCACGGTCAGCCCGGGAATCCCGGCGAGGTTGGCGCCGATGGTGAAGATGTCGCTCAGGTACATGGCGAGCGGATCTTCGGTCTTCTCGCCGATCTTGAATGCCAGCGTCGGCGCCACCGGCATCAGCAGGAAGTCGCAGCGGCCGAACGCGTCGGCGTACTCGCGGCGGATGCGGGTCCGCGCCCGCTGCGCTTTGAGGTAGTAGGCGTCGTAGTAGCCCGACGACAGGGCGAACGTGCCGAGCAGGATGCGGCGCTGGACTTCGGGACCGAAACCTTCGCTGCGTGCGCGCGTGTAGAGCGACAGCACGTCGTCCGCCTGAGGCCTCGGCCCGTAGCGCACACCGTCGAAGCGCGCCAGGTTCGAGCTGGCCTCGGCGGTCGCCACCAGGTAGTAGGTCGCAACCCCGTATTCGCCGGGCATGAACTCCATCGGCACGCGTGTCGCCCCCGCGCGCTCGAGCCACGACGCGGCCTCTTCGAGTCCGGCGATGACTTCGGGCTCGACACCTTCCGCCCAGAGATTCGCGGGCCAGCCGAAGCGGAGGCCTTTCACCCCCGAATCCCATTTCGACACATCGGGCGCCGGCGTGCGGCGGGTGGTGGCGTCGTTGGGATCGTGCCCGGCGAGCACCGCGTAGGTTTCGGCGATGTCCCCCGCGTGACGCGCGAAGATGCCGACCTGGTCGAGCGAGGAGCCGAACGCCACCAGCCCGTAGCGCGACAGCCGGCCGTAGGTCGGCTTCAAGCCGAACACGCCGCAGAACGCCGCCGGCTGGCGCACCGAGCCGCCGGTGTCCGAGCCGAGGGCGATCGGCGTCAGTCCGTAGGCGACCGCCGCGGCCGAACCGCCGCTCGAGCCGCCCGGCACGCGCTCCAGGTCGAAGGGATTGCGGGTCGGGCCGTAGCAGCTGTGTTCGGTCGACGAGCCCATCGCGAACTCGTCCATGTTGGTCTTGCCGGTGATCACCGCACCCGCCTCGCGCAACTTGCGAATCACGGTCGCGTCATAGGGCGGTCGATAGCCGGCCAGGATCCGGGAGCCGCAGGTGGTCAGAAAGTCGGTGGTGCACAGGTTGTCCTTGACCACGATCGGCACGCCGCGCAGCGGACCCGAGCGTGACGCCGCCGCTCCCGCCGCACGCGCCGGACCGTCGGCATGCGCGACCGCGTGGACCCGCGCCTCGAACGCGGCCGCGGGCCCGGCCCAGCCGGATTCGACCGCGGCGGCGACTTCGGTGCCGGCCGCCACGCGCCCGGCCAGCGCGCGCGCCGACAGGCGCCACAACTCGATCGCGTCTCCTGTCTTCATGCAGTGCGTCTCATGGGTTCACGTTCTCGACGATCGGCGGCACCAGGAAGAAGCCGTCCTCGGTCTCGGGTGCCGCCGCCAACGCGAGTTCGGTTGGCAGGCGACGGACGTCATCGACGAGGTCGGCGCGCAGCGGCGCGTCGGTCGGCGCGAACACGGTGGGCTCGCAGCCGATCAGGTCGAGGCGATCGAGTGCGGCGGCAAAGTCCAGCACCGCCGACAGCTCGTGGGTCATGCGCTCGAGCCGAGCCTCCGGAATCTCGAGTCGGGCGAGTGCCGCCACCTTGAGCACGTCCTCACGTTTCACTCGTGATCTCCTCCAGGAATCGCCCGAGCACCTTCTTGATCCGCGTGCCGAAGCGCACCGTGTACTTGAGGTCGCCGTCCGCGTCCTCGGCCGAGAGCACGACACCATACCCGAACTGCGGGTGGCGAACCGCCCGGCCGGCGGCCGCACCCGCGCGCGGGGTGCGCAGCGGAGTGCCGATCGCGATACTGTCCGACGCTTCGACGGCACCGGTGATCACCGGCTCGTCGAGATCGAGCGCCGGTTCGTTCTCGCGCGCGTTCGGCCCCAGATCCCAGCGCCGCGGACGCTGAGCGCCGAACCCCTCGCCGCCGCGCGACCAGCGCGCCGACACCGAGCGCTCGCGTTCGAGCAATGCGGCCGGGATCTCGTCGACGAAGCGCGACACCGCCCCGCCCTGGTTGCCGTCGAAGCGCCGCCGCCAGGCGGCCGCGGTCAGCAGCACTTCGTCCTGCGCGCGGGTCAGCGCGACATAGAAGAGGCGCCGCTCCTCCTCCAGCTCGTCTCGGTCTTCCAGCGACGACGCGTGGGGAAACAGTCCTTCTTCGAGGCCGGTCACCGCCACCGCGGCGAACTCGAGCCCTTTGGCGTTGTGCCCGGTGAGCAACAGCAGCCGGTCGCCGTGTTCCCCCGCGCGATCCATGTCGGTGACCAGTGCGGCCTCGCCCAGGAACTCGACCAGCGAGCCGTGCCCCTCACCTGCGGCCGCCGCCGCCGCGACCAACAGTTCCTCGAGGTTGGCACGCCGATCCGCCGCATCGTCCTCACCATCCAGCATCGCCAGATAGCCGGTGCGTTCGAGCACCATGGCCAGTGCCTGGTCAGCACCGCGCTCGGGATCGGCGCCGATCTCTTCGAGCAACGCGAGCAGCGCCATCGCTCCGGCGCGCGCGGCCGAAGTCGAAATCGCTCCCTCGGCCACCAGTGCGGCCAGTGCCGCCGCCGGGGTCGACGCGGTCTCGGTCATGCGCCGTTCGACCGCGGCACGCAGCACCGCGCCCAACCCGCGACGCGGCGTGTTCCAGATACGCCAGAACGAGACGGCGTCCGCCGGCTGAACGGCGACGCGCAGGTAGGCGAGGACGTCTTTGACTTCACGGCGTTGATAAAACGCCACTCCACCGACCACTTCATAGGGAATGCGTGCCTGGCGCAGCTCGGTCTCGATCGCCCGCGACTGGGCGTTGGTGCGGTAGAGCACGGCAACGTCGCGCAACCGCCGGCCGCGCCCGGTTTGCGACTGAACGAACGCGCGCACCCGCTTGGCTTCTTCGACCTCGTCGCCGGCGAGCACGAAGCGGAGCGGCACACCGCGCGGCCGGTCGCTCCACAGCGTCTTGCCCTTGCGCGAGCGGTTGTTCGAGATCACCGCGTTCGCCGCTTCCAGGATGTTGGGCGTCGAACGATAGTTCTGCTCCAGACGCACCACGCCCGCACCCGGGAAGGTCTGCTCGAAGTCGAGCACGTTCGACAGGTCGGCCCCTCGCCAGCCATAGATCGACTGATCGTCGTCGCCGACCACGAACACGTGGCCGTCGCCGCCAACCAGCGATTCGACCAACCGGAACTGCGCGTGGTTGGTGTCCTGGTACTCGTCGACCAGCACGTGGTGGAAGCGCGAGCGCCATCGCTCGCCGACCTCGGGCTTGTGCTGGAACAGCATCACCACTTTCACGATCAGATCGTCGAAGTCGAGCGCCCCGGAACGGGCTAGTGCCGCCTGGTAGCGCTCGTAGGCCTGGGCGATGTTGCGATCGGCCGGCGTCTGCGCCAGGCGGGTGAACGTCTCCGGGTCGACCAGCGAGTTCTTGGCGTCGGAGATGGCGCCGAGCACCGCACCCATGCGCCAGCTGCCCTCGGGCCAGGCCAGTTCGCGCGAGATCTCGCGGATCAGACCCTCCTGGTCCTCGCGGTCGTAGATCGCGAACGCCGGCGAGATGCCGGCCGCGATCGCCTCGCGCCGGAGAATCCGAACTGCGGTCGCATGGAAGGTCCCGACCCAGAGTTCCTTCGAGGCTTCTCCGACCAGGGTCGCGATCCGCTCGCGCATCTCGCGCGCCGCGCGGTTGGTGAAGGTGAACGCGAGGATCGCGCGCGGCGGCACCCCTTGCTCGAGCAACCAGGCGACGCGAGCGGTGAGCACGCGGGTCTTGCCGCTGCCGGCGCCGGCGAGCACCAGTACCGCCCGCCGCTCGTGGGACACGGCGTCGCGCTGCGCAGGATTGAGGGTGTCGAGGAGTTCCAGGAAGCGCCTCGCGAGACGGCGTGGACATGCGGGCCGGGGACGAACCCGCAATCTAGCCGAAGGCCGCGAGGGGGTCCATGCGCGATGGAGGCTGGCGACGACAGCCGGGAGCGCCGCTAAAACTCCGGGCCCAGGGTGAAGTGCCAGCGCGGCCCGCTCGCGTCGTCGAAGTTGGTGGTCCAGGCCACGTCCATCTTGGCGATGGCGAAGAAGAACACGGTGCGCGCACCGAAGCCGAAACTGAACTTCAAGTCGCGTAGCCGGCGCGAGCCGTTGTCGACCTCGCTGACCCGCAGCGGATCGCCCTCGTTCCACACCATGCCCACATCCACGAACGACGCGCCGCGCAGCTGCAGCGCTCCGATCGGGATCGGCCCGAGGATGCCCAGCTCCTGAATGAACGGAAAGCGGAACTCGGCGCTGGCCATCGCCACCCGCGAGCCGAGCAGCTCGAAGTCGTCGTAGCCGCGCAGTGTCGAATAGCCGCCGACCTGGAAGCTCTGCGGGTCGGTGCCGTCGCTGACGCCGCCGAGCAGGCGGGTGGCGAGCGTGTAGCCGCGACTCAGGCCGCGGTAGTGCCGGGTGTCGAGCGTCACCGTCTGGTACTCGAGCGGATCTTCCAGACCGACATCGATCGAGGGCGCGTAGGTGAGATCGGTGCGCGTGCCGTTGACCGGGCCGTAGCGGCTGAACTGCGCGTTGTCGCGCACCAGCGACACCGCCGGCGAGAACACGGTGTTGAGCACGCTCACGGTCGCCGGCGCTCCTAGCCCGCCCGGCCCTGGAACCTCGCGGTCGACGAACATCAGGGTCGGGTTCAGCTCCAGACGCCGGGTGCGGTCGAACGGGTAGTGCAGGCTGGCGAAGCCGCCGAACACGCGGTCGGAGTAGAGGCGCGGCATGTCGAACTGATCGGCGAGCGGGGTGACGCGCGTGCCGAAGAACTGGCCGTAGTGGAACGCTCCGAAACCCCAGTCCAACCGCCGGCCCTGCGCGCGGTAGGCGGCGAATGCGTTCAGGTCCTCGACCTTTTCGGCGACCACGTCGACCGTGACCTCGAGCGCACGATTGCCGACCAGGTCGCTCAAGTGGAACTGGAGGTCGCCGGTGATGCCGAAGCCGTTCGCGGCCTGGATGCCACCGCCCAGGATGTCGAGGCCGAGCCAAGGGCGGTAGCCGCGCGAGGGTTTGATGGTCAGCGGCTCGGCGGCCAAGCTCGGCGCAGGCACGCTGGCTGCGCTCGAATCCGAAACGGCAACCCCGCCGAGCGAATCCGGCGCCACCTCACGGTCGGGAACGCTGGCGCCATCCGAGTCGGCGATCATGACGCCCGAGTCGGCGGCCGCGCGCGCCCGCAGGCGCTCGATCACGTCATCGCGCGACAGCTCCTCGCGCATCGCGAACAGATCGTAGCCACCATCGTCGAACGCCGAGAACACCAGTCGGTCGTTGTCGCGCGCCCACGACAGCCCCTGAACGCTGCCGCGTACGTGGGTCAGCTGGAATCGGCTGCCTTGTGCCGGGTCGTACAGGTGGATGTTGGCGGTGCTGTCGAGCAGCGAAACGAACGCAAGGCGGCGGCCGTCCGGCGACCACGCGGGCGCGTGATCGTGCGCCGGCGTGTCGATCGTGGTCTCGATCACCCCCGAGTCCAGGTCGAGCGTGAAGATCCCATAGCTGCCCGGGCCCCCCGGTTCACGCGCCAGCACCGCCGCGACCGGTGCGCCGCGATCCGACGCGAAGGTCAGCCGCCGCCCGATCGGCGACCACACTAACTCGATTTCGTCCCATGCATCTTCGGTCAACCGCCGGAATCCGCCGTTCGACGCCGATACCAGCCAGACGTCGGACTGACCGTTCATGTTGCCGGCCACCGCGATCGAATCGCCGGCCGGCGACCATGCCGGATACGAAATCGACCGGCACGGCAGCTCGTAGGTCGCGACCACGTCGCCGGTACGCGCCGAGCGCACGTGCAGCACGTCGCGCCCGCCCTGGAACGCGGTCAGCGCGATCTTCTCGCCGTCCGGGGACCAGGCCAGTCCGCCGCGCAGCGACGGCACCGATTCGAACGCGGTCATGCGCGGGCCGCGCGCCAGGCGGCGCAGCTTCTTGCCGTCGAACGACGAGATCAGATCGACGTCGGCGTACTGGCGTCGGCTCGACAGATAGGCGATGCGGTCGCCCTGGGGCGCGATCGCCGGCGAGATGTTGAGGCCGCTGTCGTCGATCCTGTGGTCGGTGATCCGGCGCGCAAACTGTTCCGGACGCTCGGTGCGCGCAACCTCGGGCCACCAGCGTTTGCGCATGTCCGCACGCCAGTCGGCATCGAACGCGCGCACCGGCATGCCCATCGCCGCCGGGAAGGCTTCGTTGAAGTCCTCGCGCTTCTTGAGCCGTGCCAACAGGTCGCGCAGCGCTTTCTCCCCGCGCCGCGCTGCGCCCCACGCGATCGCCGAGCGACCCTCGACATACGCCCAGTAGCCCGAGGTCAGCCGGAGCGGCGCCAGATAGCCCTCGATCGCCCCATCGCGGGCCACCATGTCGACGTCGGTTTCCGAGCCGAGCGCGTAATACTCGGCCAGTCCCTCGACGAACCAGGGCGGCATCGCATACGCCCCCTGGCGCAGGGCCATCGCCCGGGGCGAGCCGCCGTGTAGCATGTCGAACAACATCGCGTGCACCATCTGGTGCACCACGGTGCGCCGCAATCCGTCGTTCGATCCACTGAAGGTCACGACCACCCGGTTGCGCAGCTCGCCGGCAAAGTCGCCGGTGCCGATCACGCTCCGGCCGGGCTGGACGTTGCCCTGGACCAGGTCGTTGCGCGAGCCGTGCACCAGGATCGGAACCTCGTGCTCGAGCTGGTGCCCCATGCGCGGCGCCAGCATCGCGTGCGCCTGGTGCGCCAGCTGGAGCACGCGGTGCGCCAGGCTGTCGTGCCCGGCCTGGTAATAGACGTTGAACCGTCCGCCCTCGAGCGTCCGCCACGACTGGCCCTGGTACTGGACCAGGTTCTGGCCGTAGTACTGGGCGCGCGCGACCCCGGCGCCGGCGAGCAACATCGTCGCCAGCAGGGCGGCCACCAGGCGGGGCCTCAGTACTCCCACCGCGCCTTCAGATTGACGTTGAAGTCGGTGCCGACGGTCGAGCCGGTGGTCAAGCTCGACGACCGCCGCTGACGGACTCCGGAAGTAATGTAGATCAGCCGGCTCACCCGATACTCCGCTTCGATGTCACGATTGAACAGCTCCTCCTCCAGGTCGGCGCCCACCGCGCGCCCGGTCCCGGGAATCCGCTCGCGATAGCGGAGCGAGAGCTGCGGCGTGACCTGGGTGCCGACCCCGAGGATCACGTCCCCCTCGCCGGCCAGCAGACCACCCCGCTCGCGCTCCAGCTCCCACTCGCTGATGTACCCCTGGAACACGCGCGACATCTCCTCGGAAAGCGTGCGGTTCACCGCGCGCGTCAGATAGTTGTCCACCGGGTCTCCGATGGTCGTCGCCACGCCGGTCTCGACGCCCAGGGTCAGGTCCCGAAGGATCATGGCCTCGTCCTTGGGCGGGTCGCTCTCGAACCGGATCGTCGGCTCGCTCGCCCGTCCACTGAGCAGCACCGTGACTTCGGTCTTGGTGGTATCGGCAATCTGGGTCGTCGCCTCCGCGTCGATCACAGGGTCCACCCCGGTCAGGTGATCGAACGAAAGGTCCGCGCGCTGAACCCTGAAACGATTGCTCAGGAACCAGTAGGTACCCCGGATCGCGTGCATCTCCCCGAACAGAATGAGCTGTGCGGGCGTCTGTTCCACGTCCAGATTGACGCTGAACTCGATGTCACCCTCGGGCGGCTCCCAGTGGACGTTGTTGTTCGCACGGACTTGCAGCCGATAGGTCCAGTAGAGCGGCTGTACCGTCTGGGCGACGGCTTCGGCTTCGCTGACGCTGACGAAGTTGTACTGGATCGCCGCCTGGCGAATGTCGATGTGTCCCGAGACGAACGGCAGCATCTGCCCGTTGACCGTCGGCCCGTCGGTCACCCGCATCTGGCCGTCGAACAGGGCGGCGTAGACGCCGGTTTCGATCGCTGCGACCTCCTTCAGGTCGAGGTCGAAGCGATAGCCCTGAAGACGACCTTCGACGAACTCGGCGACCCCGCTCCCGGTCACCCGGCCGCGCCGTCCCTGCCGGGCGACCAGCGAGTCGACCGTGACTCGCGACTCGTCGAGTCGGATGCGCGCCGACAAGTCCTCGACCACTTCCTCGCGGCCGGCCATGCGCATGCGCCCGTCGCGAATCGCCATCACGCCGTCGAGATCGGGGTGCCGCGGGGTGCCGGCGACGTCGGCGTGCAGGGTGAACTTGCCCGACATGGCGCCGATCTGCGGAATGATGCGCCCGAGCATCGCCAGGTCGCCGGTCGGAATGTCGGCGCGCCACTGCATCGGTTCCTCGGGAATCTCGATCGGCGCGCCGAGTCGCACGCGCATCGGAATGCGCCCGTGCACACTGGACTGGAGCCCGCCGCGCGTCGCCTGCCCCTCGCGCACTTCGAACGTGCCGCCCGCGTAGCGGGCGCGCACCCGCACGTCGTCGAACCCGAGTCCGCGCCAGGCCACCGGCTCGCCGTCGATCTCGAGGTCGATCACCGGGGCTCCCGGGCTCCCGTTCAGGCGCAGCCGTCCGCCCGCCGCCCCGGACCAATCGCGCGCCACCGGTGCGATCCCGGCCAGGCGCCCCAATGGGAAGCGCTCGACCCGCACCTCGCCCTCGCAGGTGGCGGCACCCAACAGCCAACGCTGGATCGCGGGCACCTGCAGCGTGTCGGGCCAGATCGGCTGCATGCGATGGAACGCACCCGTGGTCATGATCCGGCCGGCGCCCAGGCCGAAATGGGAACGTTCAACCGAGACTTCGCCGGGCGCGCCGGCCAACCCGAACGCCAGCGTGTCGCCGCGGTGCCCTTGGTAGCCGGGCCGCGAAACCTCGGCTGCAAGACGCCAGCGGGGATCGCCCGAGACGCCGTCGATGTCGAGCGCGACATCGGCTCTACCGGTCAACTGGATCTCGGGCGGCAGACCGAGCCGGGAGAGATCGAGCCCGGAGGCGCGCGCCCGCCACTCGTAGCTGCCCCCCGGTCCGGCCCAGCGTCCGGCCGCGGTCACTGCGGCCTCGCCGTCCTGCGCCTCGAACCGCTCGAAATCCACCCCGCGTGGGTTTCCGGACAGGATCACCGGCCCGCGCGCGCGCCAGTCGAACGATGAGCTTCGCAATCGCGCCGGTTCCAGCTCGAGACGCCAGCCCTGGTCGGACCAGCGCGTGCTGCCCGAGCAGGTGAGCACGCTGTCGCTCGCCGAAGCCTCGAGTGCCGTGATCGCGAGGGTCGCGTCGCCGAGCGCCAGCGGCGAGCGCACGCTGTCGAAGTGGACTCCGAGGAAGGTGACGTCGTCGAGATGCGCGAGGGTCCGCAGATCCGGCGTCGGCAGCATGCGGCCGTCGAGTTGCTCGAGTCGCCAACGCGCGGCGTGGATCCCGAGCCAGTCGGTCTCGGCGCCCTCGAGTTTCCCGGACACATGGAGCGCCCCGGGCACGCCGGCCACCGTGCCCGCGCCCTGGACCAATGTGCCGCGGATCCCCGACGCCCGGCCCTCGGGCCACTCGTCGAGCGGCAGCTTCTCGGCCCGGAAGCTCCCCTGCCATCCGGAACCGGTGGCGGCGCCGATCAGCTCCAAGGTTCCCGAGCGGCGCTCGGTGTGCACCCAGAAGCTGTCGGCGCCGACCGCGCGAAAGTGCACCTCGACCGTGCCTTGATCCGCACGCCAGCCGGACAGCTCCGAGGGACCGAGCGTCGCGGTCAGCTCGGCGGAAGGTACGCGCGTGCGGGTGTCGACCACGTAGCGAAAAGCACCCTGTACGCGCCCTTTCGGCCAGCCGACGATTCCGATCGACTTCCACTGTTCGGGATCGCCGTTCTCGACCTCACCACCCACCTCCCAGCTCTGCTTGGACCACGCCACGTCGCCGTCGAGCCGGCCGGCGGCCGATTCGACGTTGAGCGGCACCAGCGACAGCCGGCCCGCCGCCCAGTGCAGCTCGCCACCACCCTTGGCCGCGAGCCCGTTCCACTCCAGCTCGCTGGTGAACTGTCCGTTCCATTCCTCAGAGCCCCGCCCGTCGACCACCGCACGTCCGCTCCCCGGCACGTCGAGCGTACGATTTCCGGTGGCGCGCGACAGCCAGCGCCAGGTCACCCGGTCGATCTCGGCGTGGACCACGCGCTCGCTCTGTCCGGGCTTCCAGGCGGCCGTGGCCCGCAGGTCCAGGTCGGCGGTGTGCAGGCGCTGGATTCGCACGCGCACGCTGTCGCCCGCGAGCATCTCGCCGGTGACTTCGACATCGCGCGTGTCCCACGGGCCCCGTACCCACGCGAGCTTGCGCAGCACCACGCGTCCGGGAGTGGTCGTGGCTTCGGCCTCGACGGTCAGACCCTGGATCGAATCGAGTCCGTCGATCTCGATGGTTCCGCCGCGCAGCACGAGGTTTGCGACCAGGTTCCGAGACTTGCCCGCCTGCCCCGGGCGCGAGGGGCCACCGCGCCATTCCGGCAATCGCAGCTTGCCGTCGGCGCCGCGCCTCACGTGGATGGTCGGCGACTCGATCACCACCTCGATTTCCTGGCGACCGGGCACCAGCATGCCGAACGGCAGGTTGCGAAACTCCATCCACGGGGCTTCGAGCAGAACCGGACCGTCGCGTCCGGTGAACCGGACCCGCGGCTGAATCAGCCGCACGTGCTGGAACGGGTTGCCCTTGAGGTCTTTGACCTCGATCTGCAGGTTGCTGCGCTGGCCGATCACGCCGTTGACCACCAGCGTCAGCTCGCGCGCCACCAGCTCGGTGTGGTTCGCCAGATAGAGTGCGGTCGAAACCAGGGCCAGGACGATCAGGCCCACGAACGCGAGCGCGCTGATCCAAACCAGCTTGCCGACCGTCCAGCGGACCGGCTTCGGCACGTGTTCGACCACTTCCTCGACCGCGTGTCCGATCTCTTCGGTGATCTCGCGCGCTTCCTCGCGCAGCTCGCGCGCTTCCTGGCGCAGCTCCTCGACCAGCCCTTCGGGCTTGGGTTCCTCGGCCGCGGGCTCCGGCGAGTCGTTCTGCGAGTCGGTAGGGGTCATGGTCCCGCCGTCAGAAGCTCGGGCCGATCGCGAACTGCCACGAGCCGCGTGCGTGCACCCGCCGCAGCTGCTCGCCGTCGCTCACGATGTCGGGCTGCGGCCACCAGCTGAAGTCCATGCGCAAAGGACCGAACGGCAACATCAGTTGGGGACCGATTCCCGCCGCCCAGCGCACGTCGTTTTCGCCGTAGAGCTCGTCGCCGGGATCGGGGAACACATGCGCGTCCTGAATGTCGGTCGGCCGCTCCCAGACGTTGCCGGCGTCGATGTAGGCCTCGATGCCGAACGGCCCCCATACCGAAAACCGCAGCTCGACATTGGCCTGCAGCAACAGCAGGCCGCCGAGCGGGGCGATCTGATTTTCGTCGTAGCCGCGCACGGTGTTGACACCGCCCAATCGGAAGCGATCGACCTGCGGCACGCGCTCGACTTCGGAGTCCAGCTCGGGCTGCGGCGAGAACTGCACCCGATCGCCGAACGGCTGGATCACCCCGGCGCGCACCCGGGTCGCCAGGATCCAGCGGCCGCCGCGCTGCGGCGAGTACCACGACGAGATGAACTGTTCCTTGGTGAATCCGGCTTCCTTGGCCGGGCCGCTCGCGACCTCGCCGGCCAGCGTCTGATAGGAGCCGCGGGTCATCCGGATCGGGTCGTCGCGCGTGTCGCGGACCACCGCCAGCGCCAATCGATGGGTGCGGTAGGACGGAATCACGTCCGCGATCAGCGAGTCGCGAATCGCGGGATCCAGGTTCGGGTCGCGAAACGTGAAGTCCTGGATGACGAACGCGTTGTCCTGGATCAGCGCGACGCGTGTGAAACGCCCGGGCTGCCGGCGCGCCTCGAAGGTGATGCCCTTGGTCTCGGTTTCGAACAGGACCCGCGGGTCGGTGCGGTCGTGCTGCTCTTCGAGATACAGCGTGACCAGACCGCGGGTACGGGTCGCGAACAGCCACGGCTCGGCGACCGACGCCGAGAGCCGGGCCCGCTGGAAGTGTCCGTCGGCGTCGAGCGCCAGCCGGCCCTCGAGCACGCCCTGCATGCCGCGCGACCCGAGGTTTCGGTGGCCCCACTGGACGGCGCCCTGCAGGCGTTCGGCGGTGCCGCTGCCGATCCCCGCGTCGAGCCATCGGGGCGGCCGCGGCGCCAGGCGCAGGTCGAACGGCACCACGGTGCCGACCGAGTCGACGTGCGGCACCATCTGGACCTGGCGGAAGACATTGGTCTCGTACAGGCGCTCGACCGACTGCTCGACCCGCGACGAGCGGTAGACCTCGCCCTCCTTCATCACCAGCTCGCGGCGGACGAAGCTCTCGCTCACCCCCAGCGAATCGGTGGCGCGCACGGTCACCGCACCGAAGTGGTACACCGGCCCCTCGTTGACCTCGAAGTTGACGTGGATCTGCTGCTCCTCGCGGGTCGTAGTCGCCGCCACTTCAGGGAACTGGCCGCGATCGTGATAGACGGCGACGATGCGAGTGGCGTCGGCCTTGAGGAAGTAGGGGTTGAACACCCGGCCGGTGCGCGAATGCAGCCGCCGCCGCAGCTGGTCGTGCGGCACCCCGATGACGCCGGTAAACGTGATGCTGCCGAACTTGGTGCGTGGACCCTCCGCGATCAGGAACGTGACTTCGACCGAGCCCGGGTCGCGCGACGAGGCGATGCCGACGTCGACGTGGGCGTCGAGAAAGCCGTTCTGGCGGTAGACGTCGCGAATCGCGAGCGTGTCGACCTTCAGGAAGTCGGCGCGCAGCAACGGCCGATCGCCCCCGAGCAGGCGACTCGAGCGCGTCTTGATCGCGGCGCGCAGCGTCTTCTCGGGCACCTTGCGGCGGCCTTCGAAGCGAACGCGATCCACGGTCGCGAGCTCATTCGGGATGTCGACTTGGGCGCGAAGCCCCGCGGGGAACGCAACCCACAGCGCCAGCGCGAGCGTCCCGAGCGCCGCGCGCGCGCTTCCGCTAGGGCGGAGTGGGGACAACCGGATTCTCCTCGGGAGCAGAGGCTTCTGGGGAAGCGGTCGTCGTCGATTGTGTCTTGCCGAGGGCACGCTGGCGCTGGATCACGCGCAGCGGGTCGTTGGCCAGGATCAGGACCAGCAGGGCCCCCATGATCACGAGTCCGGCCTGCTGGAAGCGCAGGTAGGTGCGCGCCGAGATGGTCTGACGGCGGATGGCCTCGATCAGGGCAAGCAGGATGTGACCGCCGTCGAGAATCGGCAGCGGCAACAGATTGAACGCCATGATGGCGACATTGATCATTGCCAGGAATTGCAGATAGGAGTCGAATCCACGCCGCGCCTGCTCGCTCGCCGCCTGCGCGATGAACAAAGGGCCGCCGACGTACTCGCGGTAGTAGAGCGGTCGCGAGAGCGTGAGCCACATGCCGCCGTAGACGCTGCCGACCAGGGCCACGGTGCCGCGAGCACCCAGCTCGAGCGACTCGAGCGGACCATAGCGCTGGACGAAGCTCCCCTGGCGCGGCGCTTCGATGCCGATGCGCGCGTTCTCGACGCCGCGGCCTTCCGGATCCATCGGCACCACCTCGACTTCGATTGCACGGCCTTCCCGTTCGAGCGCGAGGCGCACCTTCTGGTCGACGGTGCCTTTGAGTGCTTCGGGCAGATCCCCCCAGGCGTGAATCGGCTTGCCGTTGACCGACACGATGCGATCGCCCTCGCGCACCCCGGCCTTGTAGGCCGGCATGCCGGTGACCACCGCGCCGACCACCGCCGGCACCTCCGGGCGCCTGAGGCTCGAGAAGAACGGTTCGCGTTGATCCGCGGTGAGCGGAATCACCTGCTCGACGCCGTTCCGTTCGATTCGGATCTCGAGCGGCTGGCTGCGCGGCGTCTCGGAATGAGCGACGAAGATCGGCACCCAGCTCGCGATCGGCCGTCCGGCCACCGAGACGATGCGGTCGCCTTCGCGCACACCGTGCTGGGCGGCGATGCTGGTGTCGGGGGTCGCCCCGACGACGTTCGGGAAGTCGGGGTAGCTGACCCCGACCATGCCGACCGCGCACATGACCACGAACGCGGTGATCAGGTTGGCCGCGGGGCCGGCGGCCGCGATCAGCAGTCGTCCGTACCAGGGGTGCGACAGGAACTCGTCGGGGCTCGCGGGCATGGCACCGTCGGGATCCGGGCTGTCGCCCGCCATCTGGACGTATCCCCCGAAGGGGATCCACGCCAGGCGATACTCGGTTTCGCCGCGGGTGAAGCCAATCATCCGCGGGCCGAAGCCGAGGGAGAATCGGAGCACGCGCACGCCGCGCCACTTGGCCATGAGGAAGTGGCCCAGCTCGTGAACGAAGATGACGAAGCCAAGCAGGGCAACGCCCGGCAGCACGGCGTTCCAGAACACGGTCAAGTCCTTACCAGTAAAGGCATTTGCCGCAGGCTAGCTCCCGACCCAGGGAGCGTCAAGCCCAGGGGGCCTAAGGGGTTTCGGCATCTTCGATGCCTTATTCGACCCCCGTGATGTCAGGCCCCGGGCAAGCTACGCGCGAGGCTCCCCGGCATTCCGGGATTGCAGCAGATCCCGGTAGGCGCCGAACGTCTCGCGCGCGGTGCGCGCGCTGTCGAATCTCTCGGCGGCCGCGGTGGCCGCGGCCGAGCATCGCGCACGATCGGCCGCGTCGAGCAGCAGCCCGCGAACCCGCTCGGCCATCGCCCCGGCGTCGTCGTTGGGAACCAGTCCCCCGGCCTCGACCGGAACCACTTCGGGAATACCGCCGACCGCGGTCGCGATCACCGGAACGCCGAGCGCCATGGCTTCCACCGCGGCCCCGCAGAAGCCTTCGTGACGCGAGGCCACCAGAGCCAGCGTGAACTGACGCGTGAGCGTGGCCACCTCGTCACGCCGGCCGAGCAGGTGCACGCGCTCGGCGAGATTCATTCGGTCGCGCGCCCGTGCGAGCTCGGCGCCCAGCGGGCCATCGCCGACCCACACCAGGTGAACCCGTGGCTCGAGATCGCGCAGCCGATCGGCGACGCGCAGCAGCATCATGTGATTCTTCTCGCTCGTCAGCGACGCCACGGTTCCCAGGATCGCCGAGCTCGCTTCGACGCCCAGCGTGGCCCTCAGATCCTCGCCCGGCGCTCGCGCGCGCTCCCGCCAGCGCACGAGCGGAATCCCGCTCGGAACCACCTGGGTCCGGGCCTCGGGCACGCCGGCCGCGACCAGCACCGCCCGCACCGCTTCGCTCACGCACAAGTAGCGATCGACCGGCAACCGGTACTTGCGCCGCGACCACGGATCGCGTCCCGGGGGAATCACCACGCGGCGACTGACCACGATCGCGCGCACCCCCTCGCCGTGTGCAGCCGGCACGCCGAGCGCATGGGCGCGCGCGCTGTGCAGGTGGACGACGCTCGGCCGCTCGCGCGCAATCGCGACGCGGGCGCGCCGGGCCGCCCACAGATCCCAGTCGCCCCCGCTCGGCCATTCGTGGACCGAGAACCCCGCCGACCGTGCGCGTTCGAGCAACGGTCCCTCGGGTGCCGCCAGCACCGACTCGGCGCCGAGTGCGGCCAACCCCTCGAGCAACAGCAGCACCTGGGCCTGTCCTCCGCGCCAGTCCCGGCCGGTATCGAAGTGGAGCACTTTCATCGCCGCGCCCGGACTTCCTCGATCGCGGTGAGCAGTCCGCGCCCGATCGCTTCCGGAGTCGCCACTTCCAGCGCACGGGCGCGGCCACGAGCCCCGAGCTCGCGCCGGCGTTCGGGGTGGCGCAGCAACTGGCCGAGTGCCTCCGCCAGCGCTCCCGGATCGCCGCGCGGCACGGTCCACGCATGAATCGAGGGAGTGAATACCTCGCGGAACGCCGGACTGTCGCCGGTCACCACCGCGCGTCCGGACGCGAGACCCTGATAGACCTTGTGCGGAATCACGCGCCCGGCTTTCTCGGTGGTGCCGAAGGCGCCGAGCACGATCTCGGCGCCGGCGAAGCGCGCCGGCGCTTCGGCGTAGGGCGCGGGGCCGGACAGTTCGAGATTCGCGAGCCCGCGCCGGCGGGCTTCGGTGCGCACCGATTCGTACTCGATCCCGCGTCCGGCGAGCTCGATCACGTAAGGTGGCAGATCGCTGCGCGCGGACAACAGGGTCGCCGCCTCGAGGATCACCGGCACTCCGTGCAACGGCAGGAACCCTCCCAAGTAGAGCACGCGCGCCACCCCGGTCGCGGGCGGCGGGCCGATTTCGAAGAACGACCGCTCGGCGCCGACCAGCACGCGGCGGATCCGCTCGCGAGGGGCGCCCAGCGACTCGAACAGGGCGCCGTGTTCCCAGGTGTCGCACAGCACCAGATCCGCGGCACGGAGCGCCATCCGGTCGATCCCACGATTCCATCGCGCCTGCCACGAATCGCGGGCGTGCAGCTCCCAGTCGCCGACCAGCGTGTCCCAGCGCGAAACCAGCGGATCGAACACCAGCGGCCGGCGGCCGGCGAGCAGGCGCGCGAGCGGCATGTCTTTGTGACGGAATTCCGGAACCAGCCAGACGTCCGCGGTGCGCGCCCGCGAGAGAATTCGCGCTGCCAGCTCGGGATACCGAAAGATCGCGCGGCGCTCCGGCACGTCGCACCCGATCACCTCGGCGCCGGCCGAGCGCAGGCCTTCGCGCAGGATCAGGTTCCGCGGATAGGCCGGGTCGTAGGCGCCGACGAAGGCGACGCGCATCACGCCGCGCCGCGCGGCCGGCGGCCGGCGGTCGCGTCCGGGTTCGCCCACAGCTCCGCGTACTTGAGATAGACCTGGGCGGCGGCCAGCGCGCACAGCACCGCGCCATGCCCGCCATCCAGGAATCCGCCCTGGAGCAGGTACATGCGCAGGAAGCGGAGCGGCGGCCGCATCACCACGTCCCACGGCGTCGCGCGGCGCCCTTCTCGTCGCGCTGCTTCGGCGCCCGCGCGCGCGTAGTGCAGCAGCTTGGTGCGACACGCCTCCCAATCGCGATAGCTGTGATGCTCGAGGGTGGCGTCGAGTGTTCCGATGGTTCCGCTCACCACCACCTGTTCGTGAACCGGCGCGTCGTCGAATTGCGCCGATTCGCGAGCGAACAGGCGCAGGACTCGCTCCCCTTGCCAGCCGCAATATCGGATCGGGCGGCCGAGAAACCAGGTGCGCCGCCGCAGGCGGTAGCCGTTGTCGGTCGGCGCCCGCAGCACCGCCGCAATCCTCGACTCGGCACCCGCGGCCAGGCGCTCGTCCGAGTCCAGCCACAGCACCCACGGCTCGCGACATTGGGCGAGCGCGAACGCGCGCTGCTCGCCGAAACCGGTGAGCCGCCGCTCAAACACGCGGGCCCCGAGACGCTCGGCGACCGCGCGTGAATCGTCGCGACTCGCGGCGTCGACCACCACCACCACCTCGCGCGCGAACGACAGCGCGGGCAGCAGGGCGGCGAGATCCGCCGCCGCGTCACGCGCGAGCAGCAGTACCGAGAGCGGCAGCGTCGCGGACATGGAGTCGGAGATGAACGAGAACCTGAGCGGCCAGGGAACCGGCATCGAAGCCCGGCAGGCAGCTCCAGTGGGGACACGCGGTGCGATCGCAGCCTCGGCACGGCAGTTCCGTCCATGCGTAGCCGTGGCGCGCGCCGCGCGGCGACCAGGTATCGGGATGGGTCGGGCCGAACCACGCCCAGCTCGCCACGCCGAGTGCCGCCGCAAGATGCCGCGGTCCGCTGTCGGTGCCGACTACCGCCGCCAGGTGCGCGATGGTCCCGGCCAGAGCCGGCACGTCGCAGGGCGGCAGCACGCGCAGGTCCGGGATCAGACGCGCCAACGTGCGCGCATCGTGCTCCTCTCCCGGCCCGCTCAAGAGCACGACGCTCCAGCCGGCCGCCTCGAGCCGCTGGGCGATCACCGAAACGTGCGACAACGGCAGGGTCTTGGTCGCCCAGGTGCCGCCGGCGACCAGACCCACCGCGCCCGCCGGATCGGAGACCCCGGCGCGCGCCAGCAACGCCGCACCCTCCGCCCGCGCCGACTCCGGGAGTGCGACCGCCGGCGGATCGCCATCGGGCCGTCCGCCCACGGCTTCTGCCAGACGCAGGTGAACGTCGGCCGCGTATTCGCGCTCGCCGCTTCTGGGAGGTAATGCCCGCGGAACGATCTTGGTGTAGGCACCCTGCCGGCCGCGAAGATCGTAACCCGCGCGTACTACCGCACCGCTCAGTCGAGTCATCAGGGCGGTTCGCGGATTCCCGAAGAAGTCGACCACCATGTCGTAACGACGCCGGCGCACCTCCGCGATCAGGGAGGCGGCCGCGCGCGTACTGCGTTCGACCGGCAACACCTCGGAAACCGCCGGCAGCCCGGCGATCAACGGCGCGTAGCGCGCCTCGGTCGCGACTTCGAGCCGAGCGCCCGGATGGCCCGCCGCCAGGGATCGCAATGCCGGCGTGGTCAGTACCACGTCGCCCAGCGCGCGCGGGCGCAGCGCCAGGATGCGGCGCACCGACCCGTGCGCATCACCCGCGGCCATGTCGTTCTCGAACCCGCTGGCGCAAGGCAACCGTCGTCTCCGGATCCACGTCGACCGCGGCCGAGTCGATCGACGTGACGATCGTCACCAGATCGACGACCCGCAACGCCGCAACCAGCAACGCCCGCTCCGCCTCGCCGAGCAGCGGCGGTGGTGCCGCGCCGTCGCCGATCACCTCGACCGCGAGCCGGTCGGCGCCGTGCTTGACCGCCGCGAGGGATCGGACGTGCGCGGCTTCGATCAGGTCGAAGCGCCCTCGGGCCATCGCGACCGCCCGCCCTTCCTCGCGCCAGGCCCGGATCTTCTCGGCGGCGGGCGTGCCGTCCGCGATCTTCTCCGCCGCCGAACGCATCACGCGCGCACCAGGAGATCGCGTGCCGCGACGCGCGCCGCCGCATCCACCGCCCGGAGCTGCTCGAGCGAGGTGACCGGTTCGACCGCGTGGCGTTCCACGGTCCGGCGCACGATCTCGGGCACCTGACCGAGCGGGATCGCGCCGTCCAGGAACGCCTCGACCGCGATTTCGTCGGCGGCGTTCAGCACACACGGCGCGGTGCCCCCGGCGCGTCCGGCCGCGACCGCAAGATCGAACGCCGGATAGCGCCCCGGCGGCAGCGGGCGAAACTCGAGCCGATCCAGGTCCACCGCGCCGGTCGTCGCGCCGGAATCCGGCCAGCGCTCGGGCCACGACAGCGCCAGTCGAATTGGAATGCGCATGTCGGGACGCGCGGCCTGCACCACCGTGCTGCCGTCGTGGAACAGGACCAGCGCGTGCACCACCGCCTGCGGGTGCAGCACGGCGTCGATCCGGTCCCAGCCGAGCGCGAACAGCGCCTCGGCTTCGATCAGCTCGAGCCCCTTGTTGAACAGCAGAGCCGAGTCGACGGTGATCCGCCGTCCCATGCTCCAAACCGGATGGCGGAGCACTTCCGCCGGCGTCGCGCGAGTCCAGTCCGGATGGTCGCGCAGAGCGCCACCCGAGGCGGTGATCACCAGCCGGCGGACCTCCGCCGGCGGACGACCGGCCAGGCACTGGAACGCGGCACTGTGCTCGCTGTCGACCGGGATCAGCTCGCCGCCGCGCGCGAGGGCGGAGCGCACCAGCTCCGAACCCACGACCAGGGTTTCCTTATTGGCCAGCGCCAGGCGAGCACCCGCACCGAGGGCGGCGAGCGAGGCCTCGAGTCCGGCCGCGCCGACGATGCCGTTGACCACGATCGCAGCGCCGCACGAACCCGCGAGCCACGCCGCCGAACCGGGGCCGACCCGAATCTCGGCGCTCGGTGCCGCCGCGGCGAGTGCGGCGCGCGCTTCGCCGGGACGGGCCGCGTGCTCGAGCGCCAGGAAGCGCGGCGCGCACGCGCGCGCCTGCGCGATCAGCCCGTCCAGGTCGGAGCCGGCCGCGAGCCCGATCGGTTCGAGACGTTCGGGGACCTCGGCGAGCACCTCGAGCGCCTGGCGCCCGATCGAGCCCGTCGACCCGAGCACCACCACCGTCCTGCGTTTCCGGGCTCCGGGATCAGGGGGCATGGAACACCGCGAGACGCAGGTAGTAGTAGACGACCGGCGCGGAGAACAGGACCGAGTCGAAACGATCGAGCACGCCGCCGTGGCCCGGGATCAGGTCGGAGGAATCACCGTGCTGGGCCTCGCGCTTGAGCAACGACTCGACCAGATCGCCGGCCTGAGCGAGCACCCCCACCATCACGCCCAGCGCGAGGCAATCGAACGCTGACAGAAACGGCGCGAACCACGCGCGCGCCACGAACGCCGCGGCCACCGCAGCCACGAATCCGGCGATCGCGCCCTCGAGGCTCTTGCGCGGCGAAATCGCGGTCCACGGACGGATCCGGCCGAAACGACGTCCAACCAGGTAGGCTGTGGTGTCACAGCTCCAGGGCAGGAAGAACGCGAGCAGCACGTAGGCGCCGCCGTCGGCGTAGGCGGTGCCCGCGCGCCAGGGCAGCTCGCGCAGCAGCACCTGATGCGCGGACAGCCAGCCGACGTAGAGCACGCCGAGTGCGGTGACCGCGAGACTCTCGGCGGCCCGCGCGCGCGGTCGCAGGAGCCCGGCGATCAGGATCCCGAGCAGCGCGCCGGTCGCGACCACGTCGGGCGGCAGGCGATCGGGCGCGTAGGCGGCGGCGAGCAACAAGAGCCCGGCGGTGATTCCCAGCTCGCGCTCGGGCGTCAGACCGCGCGAGCGCATCATGCGGAAGAACTCGATCAGCCCGAGCAGCACCTGGAGGGCGACCAGCAGCAGGAACGCCGGGCCGCCGACCCGCGCGAGCAGGACCAGGAGCGGAACGAACAGGATGCCGCTCGCCACCCGGAGCCGGAAGGCCCATCCGGAAGCGCCCGGGCGCACCGGCCCCGAGTGCTCCTCCAGTCGCGGTGCCGAGGGTCCGGGGACGGAGGACATCGTGCGCGCCGCGCCGGTGTTCCGAGGGCCGTCGCCGACCCCCGGGCCCGGTGCGGAGTTCAGACCTCCATGACTTCGACGGTCTTCTTCTTCAGCAGCTCGTCGATCAGCGCGATGTAACGGTCGGTCAATTTCTGAACTTCGGCAGTCGACCGCTTGGCGTCGTCTTCGGTCAACTTCTTGTCGTGTTCTTCGGCCTTGATCTCCTTGTTGAGATCGTGGCGCACCTGGCGCATGTGCACCCGGCCGTCCTCCGCGAGCTTCGACAGCAGCTTGACCAGTTCCTTCCGGCGCTCTTCGGTGAGCGACGGCAGCGGCACGCGCACCACCGAGCCGTCGTCGGTCGGGTTGAGTCCCATCTCGGATTGCTGGATCGCCTTGGTGATCGCCTTGATCAGGCTCTTGTCCCAGGGCTGGACGACCAGCAGCCGCACTTCCGGGGCGCTCACGCTGCCGACCTGATTGAGCGGGACCGGCTGGCCGTAGGCTTCGACGCGGACCGAGTCGAGCAACGCCGGCGATGCCTTGCCCGAGCGGATGCCGGAAAATTCGCGGCGCGTCGCCTCGAGGATCTTCTTCATCCGCTCCTCGGCACGCGCGACATGAGGATCGATCATGACCGTTCTCCGTGAACCAAAGTTCCTACGCCCTCCCCCTGAACCACCTTCAGGAGATTACCTCGGACGCCGGCGTTGAACACGACGATCGGCAGCCGGTTCTCCATGCACAGGGAGATCGCAGTGGAATCCATCACCTTGAGACCTCGGTTCAAGATATCGAGATAAGTGATCCGAGGGAAGAACTCGGCGTTGGGCTCGTGCACCGGGTCGCCGCTGTAGACGCCGTCGACCTTGGTCGCCTTGAGGATGACGTCGGCGCCGATCTCGATCGCGCGCAGCGCCGCGGCGGTGTCGGTGGTGAAGTAGGGATTCCCGGTGCCGGCGGCCAGCACCACGATGCGCCCCTTTTCGAGATGCCGCACCGCCCGCCGCCGGATGTAGGGCTCGCAGACGCGGTCCATCTCGATCGCGGACATGACCCGCGTGTACAGACCGCGCTTCTCCAGGGAGTGTTGCAGGGCCAGACCGTTGATCACGGTCGCCAGCATGCCCATGTAGTCGGCGCCGACCCGATCCATGCCGCGCGTGCTCGCCGCCAGTCCGCGGAAGATGTTGCCGCCGCCGCACACGATGCCCATCTGGACCCCGAGTGCTTGCACGTCGCGGATCTCGTCGGCGAGCGCGGCCATGACCGCCTCGTCGATGCCGTGCCCGGCGGCCCCCGCAAGCTGCTCGCCGCTCAGCTTGAGCAGAATGCGCTGGTAACGGGCGGCCACCGCCGAGCTACTCCTGGCCCAGGACGTAGCGGGCGAAGCGCCGGACGACGATGTTCTCGCCGGTCTTCGCGGCGGCCTGGTGGATCATCTCCCCGACCGTCATCTTGTCGTCGCGGATGAACGGCTGCTCGAGCAGGCAGATCTCCGCGAAGAACTTGTCGAGCTTGCCGGCGATGATCTTCTCGAGCACGGCGGCCGGCTTGCCTTGGGCTTCGAGCTGGGCGGCGATGATCCCCCGCTCGCGCTCGACGCGCTCGGCGGGCACGTCCTCGCGGCGAAGGAAGTCGGCGCCACCGGCCGCGACCTGCATGGCCACGTTGCGCACCAGGTTCCGGAACTCGTCGGTGCGCGCCACGAAGTCGGTTTCGCAGTTGACCTCGATCAGCACGCCCACCCGGTTGCCCGGGTGAATGTACGACTCGACCAGGCCGTCGGCGGCCTCGCGTCCGCCGCGCTTCGCGGCGCGAGCAATGCCGGACCTGCGCAGCACGTCGACCGCCTTCTCGAAGTCACCCTCGGTCTCGGTCAGGGCCTTCTTGCACTCCATCATGCCCGCCCCGGTCTGCTCGCGCAGCTGGCGGACCTGTTCCGCGGTGATCGTCATGGATGCTCCTTGGTGCGTTGCAACGCCCGCCCGGCGGGAACGCGCGGGCGGGCGTCGGGGTTCGGTCCCATGGACAGTCGTCAGACTGTTGCGGCCTCGGACGTCTGATCTTCGGTGTCGCCGCCGAACGACACGGTTTCCTGGTCGCCGCCTTCGTTGGCGAAGGCCTTGGCTTCGAGCACGGCGTTGGCCACCATGCCCGAGAACAGCCGGATCGAGCGGATCGCGTCGTCGTTGCCGGGCAGCGGGTGCGAGATCACGGTCGGGTCGCAATTGGTGTCGACCACGCCGACCACCGGGATCGCGAGACGATTGGCCTCGGCGACCGCGATCTTCTCCTTCTTGGTGTCGACCACGAACAGCACCGCCGGCAATCCCGGCATTTCCTTGATGCCGGCGAACGCGAACTCCAGGCGCGCACGCTCGCGCGACAGCCGCGAGACTTCCTTCTTCGCCAGCTTCTCGAAGGTGCCGTCGTTGGCCATGCGGTCGAGGTCGTGGAGCCGCTTGATGCTGCTGCGAATGGTCTTGAAATTGGTCAGCATGCCGCCCAGCCAGCGCTCGGTGATGTAGAACATGCCGCAGCGCGCCGCTTCTTCGACCACGATCGGCTTGGCCTGCTTCTTGGTGCCCACGAACAGGACGTGTCCGCCGCCGCGCACCAGCTTGTGGATGGCGTCGCGGGCGGTGTCGATGCACTTCGCCGTCTTCTGCAGATCGATGATGTAGATCCCGTTCCGCTCCATGAAGATGTACGGCTTCATCTGCGGATTCCAGCGACGGGTCTGATGTCCGAAGTGCACCCCTGCTTCGAGCAGGTCCTTCATCGTGGGTCCCGACACGCATCCTCCATGGGGGTTCGACGTTCCGCGGCGTCGCGCATTCGAATCCACGCTCTGCCCGGGACCAACCGTCCCAGGACCCCCGGCGCGCGCGACGCGCGGTGGAATGAGCTGAGCGACGGCGCTCAGCGCTTGCTGAACTGGAAGCGCTTGCGCGCCCCCGGCTGCCCGTACTTCTTGCGTTCCTTCATGCGAGCGTCACGGGTCAACATCCCTTCGCGCCCGAGCACGCCACGCAGCGACTCGTCCTCGCGGACCAGGGCGCGGGCCACCGCCATGCGCAGCGCCCCCGCCTGACCGGTGAGGCCGCCGCCGTGAACCCGCGCGCTGACGTCGAACTTGCCCACCGCGTTGGCCACGGTCAGTGCGTGGAATGCCGCGGTCACCAGCGTCTCGCGCTTGAAATACTCGACCGGGACGCGGTTGTTCACCATGTGCCGGCCCGAGCCCGCGATCAAACGCACCCGCGCCACCGCGGTCTTGCGCCGTCCGGTGGCCGGCTTTTTCGTGACGGTCTCCGCCATTACGACTTCCCTCCGCGGATGGCCGGCTGCCACGCCACCGGCTGCTGCGCCGCGTGCGGGTGCTCGGCTCCGGCGTACACCTTGAGCTTCTTCATCATCGCGCGACCCAACCGGGTGCGCGGGATCATTCCGCGCACGGCGCGGGTCACCACCTGGTCGGGATGCCGCTCGAGCAGCCCCTTGAGAGCCGTCCACCGCTCCCCGCCCGGGTACATCGTGTGGCGGAAGAACTGCTTCTTCTCGACCTTGGCTCCAGTCAGCCGCACCTTGCCCGCGTTGATTACCACCACATGGTCGCCGGTATCGATGTGGGGCGTGTACATGGGCTTGTGCTTACCCTTGAGCATGGTCGCGATCGCCGTGGCCAATCGCCCGAGCGTGCGACCGTCCGCGTCGACCAGGACCCAGCGCCGCTGGACGTCGACCGGACGCGCCGAATACGTCTTCATTCACTTCCTCCGAGAAAAGCGACGCCAAATGCCCACGGTGAGGCCCGAGAAGGTCACTTCCGGGGTTCGCGGGCGGGCGCTATCCGCAAGAAACGCTGGAAACTAGCACGGTTCCGAAAACCGTGTCAAACCTACCCATAACCGGGTTTCCGCGGGGCTCAGCTCCCGCCCACCCCGGCGGCCCGCCGCAGCTGGCGGAACCGCTCGAGGCTCGCTGCCACCAGCTTCCTGCCGTCGAGCGGCAACGGCGGCACGTCGCGCAGGGTGAACCGCGGCGCGAAGTCGGCGCCGAGTGCCGCCATGCCACGCGCCTGCTGCAAGCGCCCGTGGCGTGCTTCGTAGTCCGCACGTTCGGCGAGTGCTTCGGCATAGTTCCGCGCCAGAGTTGCCACGTAGTGGTCGCGCCGCCCATCCCACGGGCGATAGCGATAGCGCGGCGGTAGCAGCGCGACGTAGCCGGTGTCGGAGACCAGCTCGCTCGAGAGCCCCATGGGAACACGCTCCAACCCCTCCCAGACCGGTTGCCGCACCTCCCAGGTCGCGTACAGCCGGCGCCCCGATGCGCGCACCGAGCGCTCGAGCCCCGCGAACATCGCCAGGTATGCCGATTGAATGGGAGCCGGATCGAACCGCCGCCCGCGTTCGAACGGCTCGACTTCGCGCTCGAAGCGCTCGACCTCGGACGCGAAGCCACCGACCAGCGCCGACTCCCGACGCGCCAGCTCGCGCACGTACCACGACCGGCGCATCAGCTCGGGATCGATGATCGTCACGTCGCGCCTGAGTCCGCCGATCTCCTGCAGGTAATAGCTCGCCGACACCAGGTGATCCCACTGGGCGCTGACCAGCACCGCATGCTCCGGAAGCTCGGAGAGCAGGTTGTGCGCATAGTCTTCGACCATGTGGTGATCGCGTTCGTCGCAGCTTCGCCAGTGGACGCCGAGCGCCAGGGCGACGCAGAAGCCGCCCACGACGACGGCGGCGCGGGTCCCCGCGCGCGCGGCGATCGCCGCCAGACCCGATGCCGCCAGCATTCCGATCACCATCGTCCAGGGCATCACGTAGGGATCGATGTCCCGGATCGCGTAGGCGCAGGCCCAGAGGACGCTGGTCCCACCCGCCAGGGCCAAGACCAGCAGGTATCCCCCATGACGGCGCCAGGCGGCGCATCCCAGAGCCGCGAGCACCAGGCCGAGACCGACCCATTCCCAGGGCATTCGGCCGAAGATGAATGCGATCTGCTGCCCGGCCGCCTCCGCATCGGAGAACATCCAGACTTGGTACTGCCGGCCGGTGACGTGCGTCCAGAATCGCCACGCGGTATCGGGGTCGCCCCAGCTGAAACGCGGCGCCTGCGCGACCCGCAACGGCAAATAGAGGTACGGCGTGAGCCCGAGCGCGACCACCGGCACCAGGGCTCCGAGAGAGCGCCACGCCCCGATTCCCAGTCCCCGGCGAGCGATGAATGCCGCGAGCAACGCGGGCGCCAGCACCACGGTCGTCAGATGGTTGCTCATCGACAGACCGAGGGTGAACGCGAAGGCGGCGCCCCGGAGGCCGTTCCCGTGGACCGGCGAGCTGCCGGTCTCGAGCGCGATGTAGCGCAGGAACGTCCAGCAGACGAGCGGCAGCAGGAGTGCTTGCAGGGCGTAGGCCTCGAACCCGTTCGCCTGCTGCCACCAGGTTCCGCTGAATCCGGTGACGAGTGCCGCCAGTGCCGCGCACGCTGCGCGCCGGCCCGCACCCTGTGCGCCCGGCTGGGTGGTGCGCGCCAGCACGCCGTCGTAGAGCAGCACCAGAATCGACACTCCGGCAGCGACCCAGAGTGCTGCCAGTGCATTGAGCGCGATCAGCGGGTTCGACGGCGCGAACCGGACCGCGGCGTTTCCGAGCAACGTCAGCAGCGGATAGCCGGTCGGGTGCGCAATGCCGAGGGTCGCCGCCACCGCCGCCAGCTCGCCCCGATCGATGAAGCCGACCGAGCGCGACATGGTCGCCGCATACACCGCCAGCGACCCGACGCCCGCCAGCGTCGCGGCCAGAGTGCGAGGCGAAATCCGCGCGGGTCGGTTCGGAGCCGCCGGGGCTCCCGGCTTCATGGCGACCCGTCCCCCGCGATCGTCCGTTCGAGCTCGATCAGGCCCGGATCTCCCGGTGCGGCGGCCAATCCGCGCGCGCACGCGTCGCGCGCGCCGTTCAGGTCGCCGGCCGCGACCCGGGTCATGCCCTCGAGCCGGTAGGCTTCGCCGTGCTTCGGTCGGATCGCCTGCGCCTCGCGGAAGCGCGCGATCGCCGCCGCACCCTGGTCTCGATCCAGCTCGATCAGCCCGAGCACGATTGCGGCATCGGCGCGGTCGTCGACGCGTTCGGCGGCGAGACCGCGCATCGCGGCCTCACGAGCACCCTCGAAGTCGAGCATGCTGCGACGCGCGTCGGCGAGCAGCACCCAGGTCCTGCCGTTCTCGGGCTCCAGAGACGAGGCGGCGGCCAACTGCAATTCAGCCTCGGCGAAGTCCTGGACGATCATCGCCTCCCGCGCGCGCCGGTGGCGCTCACCAACGTCGCGCACGCGATCGGCTGCGTCCAAAGCCTCTCCGAGCCGATCCGCCAAGGCCACGTGGCCCTCGGCGCGCGCCCGGTCCACCGCCGAGCGCGCCGCGGCAGCCTCCCGGTGCCGCATCCGCTGCTGCACCCGGTTGGTCCACCACGACTCCGGCGTCCAATCGGCGAACAGCGACTTCGCCGCATGCCAGCCACTGTCCGGCACCAAGCTCGACCAGCGTACGCCGCGCCGGCCGAGCTCCAGCATTTCGCGCGGCGCCCGATACTCGACGATCGGCCGGTCGTCGCGGTTCACGATCGCACCCGCCGCCATCGGCGCGAGCGAGGCAATGGGTGCGCGGTAGAAGGCCGCGAGCGCCTCGGGCCCGAGCAGTCGCGCCCGTTCGATCTCGCGCCGCGCGGCGGGCGTGCTCAGTCGCGACAGGTCGAGCCGGCGCTCCGGGGGGGCTGCGATCAACAACAAGTCCGCCTCCTGGATCAGGAACGCGTGCCCGTCCGGAAACGCGGACAGGAACGCGGCGAGCAGGGAGCCGAGTGTTTCCGGCGACACTTCGTAGACCTGGATCCACTGACAGAAGACGCCGTCCGGCGCCAGATGGTCGCGGACCGAACGAAAGAATTCGGCGGTGAACAGATTGTTGACCCCGGCGAGCCAGGGATTCGAAGGCTCGGAGATGATGGCGTCGTAGCGGCGCGGGCTGTGCCTGAGGTGGGTGCGGCCGTCGTCGACCACCAAACGCACGCGGGGATCGTCGATCGGGAACGAGTCCCGCGGATGGAAGAAGCGTGCGCCCTCGACCACCGCCTGCTCGAGTTCCACGACCTCGACCTCGCCCGCGCCGGCCGCGAGCGCCGACGACACCGTGACCCCCGACCCGAGCCCGATCACCAGGGTCTGAGCCGCGGGCCGCGCGATCGCGATCGGCAGGAGTCCGCTCGACACCTGAGTGACCATGTCGAGCGTGCTCGCGTCGACTTTGCCGCCGACACTCATCGCGAACTCGCGCCCGGTCGAGTCGGTTTCCACACACACCGATCCATTGTGACCTTCGCGGTAGAAGACGATTCGGCGGCGGGCGGCGGCGTCGGCGAGCCGGGTCCAGCCGCCAGCGGCGTTCGGACCGGCGCCGATCGCGGCCCACTGTTGCGCGCGAAACACGCCCGCGGTCATCAGTGCGGGGTCCCACTTCGGCGCCACGACGACGAGCGCGACCAGCGCGGCAGCGCACGCCGCCGCCACCCACCTATCGTGTTTCTGCCCCTCGCCGCGCGGTTGCAGCGCCAGAGCGCCGAGTCCGACGGTCAGCGAAACCGAGGCCGCGAGGATCTGGGTTCCCGGAACCCCGAGCCACGGCAGCAGCCAGAATCCCGCGGCCAGCGACCCGACCACGGTGCCCGCCGTGTTCACCGCATACGCGACTCCGATGGCTTCGACGCCATCGGTGCGCTGGAGCAATCGGACCCCGAGCGGGAAGGCGACGCCGAGCAGGACGCTCGGCACGGCGGCCATCGACGCGGTCAGCAAGACCTTGACGACCATGAGGCTCGACCAGCTCGCGCCCGGATACGCCGAGAAACGCAGGAACCATTCGGGAATCCAGGGCAGGAGCTGGAGGGACGCCGCCGCCGCCCCGGCGATTCCGAGCTCCAGCATTCCCCACGCGGCCATCGGGCGCCGGGACAGCATCAGTCGGCTGCCGAGCGCCCCGCCGGCGGCGATCCCCGCGAGATAGACCGCGAGTACGGCGGCGAACGAGTAGACGGAGCTGCCGAACAGGAGCCCGAACAACCGGACCCACGCGATCTGGAGCACGAGTGCGGCGAAGCCGGAAAGGCCGAACGCCCAGGCGAAGGCGAGGCGGCTCGAAGTCTTCTCCTGGCTCACGGTCGCGTGCACCGCCTGCTGCTCGGGCACCGAATCCGGCGCTGCGACGCGCCCTCGCGCCAGGATCGCGACGGTGCCGGCCGCGAGATTGAGTCCTGCGGCCACCCACGTGGCTGCGGTGAGACCGAGCTCCGGAACCAGCACGAACCCCGCGAGCAACGACCCCGCGACCGCTCCCGCGGTGTTGATCGCGTAGAGCCACGCGAGACCCCTGCCGACGCTCCGGCGCTCGAGGTGCCCGACCAGCGCGGGAAGCGTCGCCCCCATCAACACGGCCGGCATCGCGAGAATGACCAGAACCACGACCACGCGCGCGATGTTGAACGCGATACTTGCGGCGCCGAACTGCGCGGCGAACACCGACAGGAGTGGATCGAGACCGCGGAGCACGGGGATCGACGCCACGCCGGCGACCGCGATCCCCAACTCGAGCCAGCCGTATGCCCGAACCGGCTGGCGGCTTCGCCCGAGGCGAACCCCCAATGTGGCAGCGCCGATCGCGAGCCCGGCGAGAAACGACGTCACCACGGTGGACACCGCCGCCAGCGAAGTGCCCAGCAGGTAGGAAAGCTCCTTCGACCACGCGACTTCGTAGATCAATCCCGCTGCTCCCGACAGCAGGAAGCAGGTCACGATCCACGCCGCGGGCAACCCGCTCGAAGTCGGCGGGCTGCCGGACGACGGCTCGGGATCTGATCGCGGGCGAGTCTTGGCGCGCCGGACCATCTACGAGAACTCCGCCAGGAGTCGGCGCAGTCGCGCCAGCGGCAGGCCGACCACGTTGAAGTAGTCGCCTTCGATCTCCTGGACGAACGCCGCCCCCAGCCCCTGGATGCCGTAGGCGCCGGCCTTGTCGAGCGGCTCGCCGGTCGCGACATAGCGTTCGATCTCGGCCGGCGACATGCGCGCGAATCGCACCTTGGTGCACACCGCCGCGGTCCGCTGATCGCGCCCGCTGACCGCCGCCATGCCGGTCCACACTTCGTGCTGTCGGCCCTGGAGGCGGCGCAACATGTCGCACGCCTGCTCGCGACCGCTCGGCTTGCCGAGCCGTTGCCCGCGGATCACGACGATGGTATCGGCGCCGAGCACCACCGCGCGCGGTCGCGCCAGAGCGATCCGCCGCGCCTTGTCGAGCGCCAACGCGCGCACCCCGTGACGCGGCTCCGCCGAGCCCGGCCATTCGCGATCCGGACCGGGGTCGACCACGGTGAACGTGGCGCCGACCTGGCGCAGCAAAGCCACCCGGCGCGGCGAGCCGGACGCGAGCACCAGGGGCGACCTCCCGGAATAGAACAAACGCGCGCGTGCGTCAGCCATCGGCGGCGGATTCCTCGACTCGTGCACCGCGGCCACTGGGCTCCGGGCCGTCAACCACCAGCGACACCGGGCCGTCGTTCACGCATTCGATCACCATGTGTGCTCGAAACCGGCCGCGCTCGACCGGAACGCCCGCGGCCGCCAGGGCCGAACAGAAGCGCTCGAACAGCGGCTCCGCTCGCTCCGGACGCTCGGCGGCCGTGAAGTCCGGGCGCCGTCCGCGGCGCGCGTCGCCGTAGAGCGTGAATTGCGGGATCGCGAGCACGGCTCCGCCGGTTTCGCGCACGTCGCGGTTCATCAGCCGGTCGCCGTCGGCGAACACCCGCAGTCCGGCGATCTTGCGCGCCAGCCAGTCGGCGTCCGCGTCGGAGTCCCCGATCGCCGCGCCGACGAACACCAGCAGGCCGGGACCGATCGCGCCGGTAGCCACGCCTTCGACCTCGCAGCGAGCGCGCAGAACGCGCTGAACCAACACCCTCACCCCGAGTCCCCGCTCGCCCTTCGCGGCGGCACGGCGCGCACGATCCGCCGGCGCCGATCGACCCGCGTCACTCCGGACACGCGACGCACCGCATGCATGACCTCGTTGAGCTTGGCCAGATGCGGCACCTCGACCACGAATGCCCCGCGGGCGGTGCGATCCTCGCTCGCCATGCCGGCGTAGCGGATATTGACCGAGGTTGCGGCGATCGCCTTGGCGATGTCGGCCAGCAGCGCCGGACGATCGTGGCCGAACACCACCAGCCGGACCGGGAACGTCTCGTCGATCCCCGCGTCCCATTCCACCGGCACCTTGCGCTCGGCGGCGATCCGATTGCCGAAGGTGTTCGGACAATCCTGGCGATGCACCGACACGCCGCGACCGACGGTGACGATCCCGATCACCGGGTCGCCCGGCACCGGTTGGCAACAACGAGCGAAGCTCAGCATGACGTTGTCGATGCCCTGGATGCGCACGCCGCCGGTCGGCCGTTTGCTGAACCCCAGGGCCTCGAGCGGATCCTTCGCGAAGCGCTCGGCGAAACCCTCCTTGGGCGGCGACAGCTTGCGGATGACCTGCGGCAGCGACACCTGGCCTTCGGCCAGGCGCGCCTGCAGCTGCTCGATCCCGTCGCAACCGAGGCCGCGCGCCACGTCCTCGAGGGTCGCGGGCTCGGGGTCCAGGCGCAGCCGTTTGAGCTCGCGCTCGAGCATCTCGCGTCCGAGGCTGACGCTGTCGGTGTGCCGCTGCAGCCGGAGCCAGTGACGGATCTTGCTGCGCGCGCCGGTGGTGCGCACGATCTGCAGCCAATCCTCGTGCGGATGGGCGTGCGACGAGGTGACGATCTCGACCGTGTCGCCGTTGCGCAGCACGTGGCGCAACGGCACCAGTTCGCCGTTCACCCGGGCGCCGACCGTGCGCTGGCCGACCTCGGTGTGGACCAGGAACGCAAAGTCGAGCACGGTCGAGCCCTTGGGCAGCCGCTTGAGCTCGCGCCGCGGGGTGTAGACGAACACCTCTTCCTGGTAGAGCGCGGTGTGCAGGAAGTCCAGGTACTCGTCGTCGCCCGCCGTCCGCTGCCAGTCGGCGGTCTGGGCGACGAAACCACCGAGCTTGGCGTCCAGCTCTTCGTCCACCATGCCGGTGTGTTTGTAGACGTAGTGCGCGGCGACTCCGGTCTCGGCGGTGCGATGCATTTCCCAGCTGCGGATCTGGACTTCGACCAGTTCGCCGCCGTCGAGCACCGTGGTGTGCAACGACTGGTACAGGTTGGATTTGGGAGTGGCGATGTAGTCCTTGAATCGATCGGCGACCGGCGTGAACACGTCGTGGACCACGCCCAGTGCGCGATAGCAGTCGTTGCGCGTCTGCGTCAGGACCCGGATGCCGAACAGGTCGTAGATCGACTCGAAATCCCGGCCCGACTGCATTTTCTGGTAGATCGAGTAGAAGTGCTTCGGGCGGCCGGTGACCTCGGCCTTGATACCGGCCGCCTTGAGTCCGCCTTCGAGCCGGTCGCGCACGCCGGCGAGGAACGCCTCGCGCTCCTCGCGGCGAGCCTGGATCCGGCTGGCCAGGTCCTGATACGCGTCGGGATCGAGCACCTTGAGGCTCAGGTCCTCGAGCTCGCGCTTGATGGTCGCCATGCCCAATCGGTGGGCGAGCGCCGCATAGATGTCCCGGGTCTCGATCGCGATGCGCGTCTGCTTGTCGGGCCGCAACGCGCCGATCGTGCGCATGTTGTGCAGGCGGTCGGCGAGCTTGATGAAGATGACCCGCAGATCGCGCGACATGGACAGCAGCATCTTTCGGAAATTCTCGGCCTGGACCGTCTCGCGACGATCGAAGTGGAGCCCCGACAGCTTGGTCACGCCCTCGACCAGCCCTGCAACCTCGCGTCCGAACCGCTTCTCGACGTCCTCGAGGCCGACCTCGGTGTCCTCGACCACGTCGTGCAGCAGGGCCCCACACGCCAGCGGCGTGTCGAGGCGCGACTCGAGCAGATCGACCAGGATGCGCGTGACCTCGACTACGTGGGTCAGGAACGGCTCGCCCGATTCGCGTTGCTGCCCGCGGTGGGCACGGGCCGCGTAGTCGAAGCAGGCGGCGACACGATCACGATCGACTTTCGGCGCGTGCTCGTCGAGCGTGGCGAGCAGGGCGGCGCGGAGCTCCGGATGGTCGCTGCCCGACTCGCTCACGCCGGACGCATCCCCTTGAGCTTGAGCTGGACGCGGGTCTCCCCCATCCACTCGTTGCGGGTCGGGGCGCACGCCAGGTCGACGGCGGGCGTGGAACGCAGCGCCGTGACGTGTTCGCCGAACCCGAAGCCGATGCCGCCGGCGCTGCCGGTGCCGTCGCTCGCGTTGAAGCGCAGGTGCCGCCCGGCGCCAACCGCGGCCACACCCGACACGCGAGCCCCCCGCACCACGAACAACGGCTCCGGATTGCCCAATCCGTGCGGCGACATGCGCTCGAGCCAGTGGACCAGCTCGAGGTCGCACTCGGAGAGGACGATGTCGCCATCGACCGTCAGGCGCGGCACGAAGTCCTCGGGGGTCATCTGCTCGCGCACCAACGCATCGAAGCGCCGGCGCAGCTCGGGCAGCTGCTCCGGGCGCACGCTGAGTCCGGCGGCGAACGCGTGTCCGCCGAAGCCCTCGAGCAATTCGGCGCAACGACCGAGCGCGTGGTTGAGGTCGAACCCGGCCAGGCTGCGCCCCGAGCCGCGGCCCAGACCGTCGTTGAGCGCGACCAGGATGGTCGGCCGGTGGAAGCGCTCGACCAGACGCGAGGCCACGATCCCGATGACGCCGGGATGCCAGCGCTCCGACCAGAGAAGGATCGAGGCGCACTCCGGGTATCCTAGTTCGGACTCGACCAGCGCCGTGGCCTCGACCAGCGCTTCCTCGTCGCGGCGGCGGCGCAGGTCGTTGTCCTCTTCCAGGCTCTCGGCGATCGTGCGTGCTTCCGCCGCGTCGCGGGACAGCAACAGGCGCAGGCCCTGCTCGGCGTTCCCCATCCGCCCACCGGCGTTGATGCGCGGTGCGAGCACGAAGGCGACCTGGCCGCTGGTGACGGTGCGTCCTTCGCCGCCGGCGACCTCGAGCAACGCCTGGAGTCCGACCCGGGGCTTCCGGTTCAGGCGCTCGAGCCCGAGCCGTGCCAGCACGCGGTTCTCACCGACCAGCGGCACCACGTCCGCGATCGTCCCGATCGCGACCACGTCCAGGTACTCGGCCGCCCGCTCGAGACCGCCACGCCCGCGCAGCAGCGCCTGCACCAGCTTGAACGTCACCCCGACACCGGCCAGTGATTTGAACGGGTACGCGCACCCGGGCCGCAGCGGGTTGATCACCGCGTGCGCCTCGGGCAGCACGTCGGGCGGCTCGTGATGGTCGGTGATCACGGTGTCGATGCCGCGTGAGCGCGCGAGGGCCACCGGGCCGTGCGCGGTGATCCCGCAGTCCACGGTCACGATCAGCGTGCAGCCGCGCGCGACCGCATCGTCGATCGCCGCCTCCGAAACCCCGTAGCCGTCGCGCAGGCGGTGCGGGATCCGGTATTCGGCCTGCGCGCCCAATTCGCGCAACACCGAGACCAGCATGAAGGTCGCGGTGATTCCGTCGACGTCGTAGTCGCCGTGGACCAGGATGCGCTCCCCGCGCACGATCGCAGTCCGGATCCGATCGACCGCACGATCGAGGTCGAGCAGCCCCAGGGGGTCGTGGAGGTCCTCGAGGGTCGGCTCCAGGAACTGCCTCGCGTCGCCGGCGCTCTTCACTCCGCGGTTCACCAGGGCGACGGCAGCCGCAAGCGGCGCACCGAGTTCGCGCGCCAACGCGCGCGACTGGTCCGAATCGCGGTCCGGGTGCAGGACCCATTGATGGGTGACAGTGGTCGCCAGCATGGAGGGATCTTCGAGAGGAGACGCTATCAGCCGCGAAACGCGAGGGTCAACCGCCGCGGCTCATTTCGCGCCCCAGGTGCGTGTGAGCGCTTCGGCCCGTCCGTCGGCGGCCTCCGGCAGGGCACGAGCCGCCGCGATCGCCCGTTCGCGCGTTGCGAGGTCCTGGGACTCGTGCGCCGAGACCGCGAGCCGGAGCCACGCTTCGTAGTAACGAGGATCGACCGCCACCGTGCTTTGGAACGCCGACTGCGCCTCGGCCCATCGGCGCTCGATCTGGCAGGCGACGCCCAGCGCATAGGACACGCTGGCGTCATCCGTGTTCCAGCGCGCCGCGCGATCGAGGAATGGGATCGCCGCTGCTGCCTCACCGCGCAAGAGCAGGAGTTGTCCCCAGACCCCTTCGATCGCCGGGTCTCCGGGGCGTGCGGCGAGCATTGCCGAGAGGGTGGAGTCCGCCGCCTCGAGGCGCCGCAAGCGCACGAGTGCCGTGGCGCGCAGCAACTGCGCCTGCGGCTGCCCCGGGTCCAGGGCCAGCGCCTGCTCGGCACTGGCGAGCACGTCGGACCAGCGCCCGTGCCGGAAGTAGATCACCGCGCGCGTCGCATGCAGCTCGGGCATGCGCGCGTCGATCGCTTCGATGCGCGCCAGCTCGGCCAGCGCTTCCTCGTCGCGCCCGGCCGCACTCAACTGGTTCGCCAGTCCGATCCGCCCGCGCACGTTCCCCGGTTGCGCGCGCCCGAGTGCCGCGTACATCGTGAGGTCGTCCTTCCAGTCCGGAATCAGCATGCCGGCGCGCCAGAAACCGGCGCCGATCAGGGCCACCAACAGAACCAGACTCGAGCGACGAATGAGCGCCGGTGCCGCGGACAGACGCGCGCAGCCGAGCGCCAGCATCCAGGCGAGACCACCCGAGGGCAGGTACCACAGCCGTTCGGCGAACGTGAGGTGACCGCGAGACCACGCGAGTGCCACCGGCAGCAACAGTGGCAACAGGGTCAGGCACGCCGGCTCGGCCCACCGTGAACGTCGAGCGACCAGGATCACGGCGCCCGCGACCGACGCCAACGTGAACGCGACCCCGAGCAGCACGCGGGGATCGCCGGCACCGGACGGCAGCGGCAGCGCGAAATCCGGCGCGTGCGGAAAACCGGGCCACAGCATGGCCGCGTACTCGGTGAGCATCGTCCAGCCCGCCCAGCGGATCCGGGTCACGGTCGCGGCATCGACCCACGCCGGGCGTCCGAGTGGTGCCGCGAACATCTCGTGAGCGACGACGTACACGAGCGTCACCACGGCATAGGGCGCGAGCCAGCGCACCGCGGCGCGCACGCGGCGCGGCGGATCGGTGGCGACCCACCACGACACGGCGAGTACCCCCAGCACCGGCAATGCGGCTTCCTTGGACAGGAGCGCCGCCAGCAACGCGGCGGGCGCCACCAGGCCCGGCGTGTCGCGGCCGGCGGCCCGCGCGCGCCGGTCGAGGGCCAGCGCGAGGAACGCGAACAGCGCGCACAGGACGTCGGTCCGACCTGCGATCCAGGCGACCGATTCGACGTGGACCGGCGTGGTCGCGAACCAGACTCCGGCGACCAAAGCGGCCAGGCGCGGCACGCCGGCGCCGAGCATCAGCCCGGCGAGTACCGCACTCGCACCCGCGTGCGCGAGCACGTTCACCGCGTGGAATGCCATCGGACTCCACCCGAAGGCGCGCCCCTCGATCCAGAACGACAGGGTCACCAGCGGGCGCCACAGGTGGGCTCCCTGCCCGGCCGACGCCCAGAAGTCGGAGGTCAACAGGCGGCCGAGAAACCCGTCGCGACGCAGGAAGGCGTTGCGCACGATCAACTCGTGATCGTCGCGAACGAAATCGAAGCCGATGCTCGGCAGATACAGCAGAAACGCGATCAACGCCGAGAGCAGCGCTGGATGCGTCATCCAGACGAGCCATCGGCCGCCCCCCGCGCCGTCGCGGACGGACGACGGCGCCCGGCGGGCAGAAGCCGCCGGGCGCGTCGGGTTCTTCACTCCGAGTCCCCCATAAGCCGAATTCTGTCGGATTGCTCCGCGGTGATCATTCGTCTGGGACGTTCGTTACCGAACGCCTCATGCGACCGACCCTGGGGTGGTAGCGGAGCGGGTCACACTCCTCCCCCTCTATGCGGTCTTGCTCCAGGTGGGGTTTACCGAGCCGGCCTCGTCACCGAGACCGCTGGTGCGCTCTTACCGCACCGTTTCACCCTTGCCCGCTGCAGCGACGCTCACGCGCCGCGCCCGCTGGCGGTCTACTCTCTGTTGCACTTTCCGTGGGCTCGCGCCCCCTGGGAGTTACCCAGCACCTTGCCCTGTGGAGTTCGGACTTTCCTCAGGCATCGGCCTCGGCGACCCCGTTGGGGGAAGCGTTGGCGCGACACCCGCGATCACCTGGGAGACTCGGAACCCAGGATACCGTCGAGCGTGTCGTTGACCAGCTGGTCGGCGCGGGTGTTGTCCTCGCGCCGCACTGCGACGAAACGCACCGGACGCAGCTGCTCGGCCCGCTCCTGGGCCTCGGCATGCAGCGGCTTGAGCCCGGCATTCTTGACCCGGTACTCGCCGGTCATCTGACGTACGACCAGCTCGGAATCCATGTAGACGATCAGCGGTTTCGCTCCGCGCCGGAGCGCGGCATCGAGCCCGGCGATCAGCCCGCGATACTCGGCGACGTTGTTGGTGACCTCGCCCAGATACTCGCCCCGCGCTTCCACTTCGCGGCCCGAAGCGTCGGCGAGCACGTAGGCGCACGCCCCCGGGCCCGGGTTGCCGCGCGCCCCGCCGTCGCAGCGCAACGTCCAGATCGGGGAGGTCTCGCTCACGCCGCAACCATACGGGCCGGCGCCCAAGCGCTCAAGCCGCGTCGGGAGGCAGGATCAGAATTCGCCCGCAGCCGTCGCAGATGATGATTCGATCGCGCTTGCGGGCTTCCTGCAGCGCCTGCGGCGCTTGCGACCGGAAGCAGCCGCCGCATGCGCCCTTTTGGATCAGCACCACCGCGCGACCCTGCTTCGAGACGTGCACTCGCTCGTAGCGCGCCCGAGTCGGGCCCGGCAGCGCACCGAGTTCCTCGGCGCGGGCGCTGGCGCGCTGATCACGGCGCGCGCGTTCCTGCTTCTCGGTCTCCTCGAGGGCGCGCAGACGATCGTTGCGCTCCGTCTCGGCGGCGCGCAACGCCGCCTCGATGCCGGGGCGCTCGCCGGCGCGCGCCTGCTCGTCCTCCATCAAGACCAACACGTCGGTCTCGCGGTCCGAGCGCTTCTTGCGCGCGCCATCGATCTCGTGGGTCAGCGCCTGGTACTCGGCATTGGTCTTGACCGACGCCTGTTGTCCCAGGAATTTGCGCTCCTGCTCGGTCAGGCTCTCGATCTCGCGTTCGAGGTCGCGCCGCCGCTTCTGCAGCTCGGTCACCGCCTTCTGCTGCTCTTCCAGCCGGCGGCGCTCGCCGGTCACCCGGCGCTCCAAGCCTTCGCGCTCGGCCGGGAACCGCGCCAACTGGGTGTCGATCGCGACGATCTCGTCGTCGAGCCCGGCGATCACCCACAGCCGGCGGATCTCGTCGCTCATCGGTGGCGCCGTTGGTGTGGGCTCGGTCATGACCTCTCGAAATGGTGGGCGGAACAGGACTCGAACCTGTGACCCCCTGGTTGTGATCCAGGTGCTCTACCAACTGAGCTATCCGCCCATGAGCGACCGTCCGGCGTCCCCATTGCGAGGCGTGCGCGGGCCCATGGGCCCACCTGGATTCGAACCAGGGTCTTACCGGTTATGAGCCGGCCGCTCTGGACCGCTGAGCTATGGGCCCAGGCGGAAGCGCACCATCGAGTGCGCCGGAACCGCACTGTCTAGCACCGGCTTCGCAACGGTGTCAAACGAGCGGACCGGTCAGAGCAGCTCCGTGTACGCTTTGAGCCGCCGGCTGCGCGTCGGATGCCGCAGTTTGCGCAGCGCCTTGGCTTCGATCTGGCGAATGCGCTCGCGCGTGACGTTGAAGAACGCACCGACCTCCTCCAGCGTGCGCTGGGCGCCGTCTTCGGTCAGGCCGAAGCGCAGCCGAATCACTTTGGCCTCGCGCGGGGACAGCGTGCGCAACACGTCGCCGACTTCGCCGCGCAGCATGGCCGACGCGGCCGAGTGCGCCGGGCTGACCACGCTCGTGTCTTCGATGAAGTCGCCGAGGTTGCTGTCGTCGTCCTCACCGATCGGCCGGTCGAGCGAGATCGGCTCCTGCGCCGCCTTGAGGATGGTCTTCACTTTGTCGACCGGCAGCTCGAGTCGCACCGCGATCTCCTCGGGGGTCGGCTCGCGCCCCAGCTCCTGCACGAGTCTCCGCGACACGCGCACCACGCGATTGATGTGCTCGATCATGTGCACCGGCACGCGAATCGTCCGGGCCTGGTCGGCGATCGCGCGGGTGATGGCCTGGCGGATCCACCAGGTCGCGTAGGTCGAGAACTTGTAGCCCTTGGTGTAATCGAACTTGTCGACCGCACGCATCAGGCCGGAGTTGCCTTCCTGGATCAGATCCAGGAACTCGAGGCCGCGGTTCGTGTAGCGCTTGGCGATCGAGATCACCAACCGGACGTTGGCCTCGATCATCTCTTTCTTGGCCTGATCGGTCGCCCGTTCGCCGTCGAGCACCTGGCGGTACAGCTCGAGCAGGTGTTCGCGGCTCATGCTCGAGGCCTCTTCCAGCTCTCGGATCCTGCGCCGGATCTCCTTCAGCTCGTTCTGGAACTCGGCGATGCGGGCCGGCTCGAGCGACGAGTCGCGACGCACCGCGCGCAGCTCCTTCGGGCCGCGCTTCAGGCGGCGGGCGAAGTCGTTCATGTCCTCGAGGCTGTGGCCGAAGCCGCGCTCGAGCCGCGTGACCTCCTCGTCGAGATCGAGCGCCTGGCGCGCGTACTCCTTGAGCGGCGCCACCAGCCCCTCGACGATCCGCGGGTTCATCGACAGCTTGTGCAGCTCCTGGGTCAGCTCGGCCTCGACCTTGGCGAAGTTGGCCTGGAACGTCGACCGGCGCGCCTCGGCCATGCGGTCGCCCTGGCGAACCATCGAGTCGTTGTAGCGCTTCTGCAGCGTGAACACGCGCTCGAGGATGCGCACCGCGCGCTGGCGCTCCTTCTTGAGCGCCTGCTCGGTCGCGGCCTCCTCGGCCACCTTGATGAAGTCCTCGATCTTGAGCTGGCCTTCCTTGAGCTTCTTGAGCAGCCCGCGGATCTCGTGCACCGACGGCTCGGCGCGGAACAGGGCCGAAACCACCTGGCGCTCCCCGGCCTCGATGCGCCGCGCGATCTCGACCTCGCCCTCGCGCGTGAGCAGCGGCACCTTGCCCATTTCGCGCAGGTACATGCGCACCGGATCGTCGTAGCGCATGGGCTGCTGCGGCACGGCCTTGGTGCCCGCGGGCTGCTTGCGGTCCTCGAGCTTGCGCAGCTTCTTGAGACGCTCGTGCGCCTCTTCCTCGCTGGCGAAGACCTCGATGTGCATCTGGTTGAGCATCCCGTGGATCTCTTCCATCTGCTCGACCTGCTCCTCGGGCTCCACCTGGTCATCGAGCAACCAGACCACCTGGTCCTCGGTGACGTAGCCCTGGCGCAAGGCCAGCGCACGAATCTCGTCCATGCGCTTCCGCTGCTCCGTCTTTTCCTTGAGCTTGACCGTTCGCTTCGCCGCCATGTACCGCCGTTCCCCCTTAGTGTCCCAGCATCGTCTCCAGTGGAGTTTCGATCACGTTCGAGTCAGACCGCGAGGTCCCGGGCGTTGCGTTCCAGGTCCTCGATTTGTCGCGATAGTCGCCCGACGGTTTCGAGCAGAGTCCGTTGTTCGGCGTCCGATGCCGTCTGCCGCAATGCCTCTTGTGCTTCCTTTCGCTGCGTCTTCAGGCGTCGCACGATCAACGCGCGCGTTCCGCCGCGCACTTCCTCCTGCCAGTCGAACGATCCCGGTGGCGCCAGCGACAACTCGCGCGCCAGAACCGCCGCCGCTTCATCCTCGGGCGCGCCACTCGCGCCCGACCACAACCACTCGGCCACCGCCCGGCACACAGGATCACGGAAGTCCCCGGGGCCGATGCGTTCTCCGGCCCGGTCCCGCGCTTCGGGTTCGTTCAGCAACGCGCGCAGCACTTGTTCTTCGAGTTCGCGTTCCGCGGACCTCTGGGCACGCACCGCGGAGCGCGCCGGTTGCTCCGAGACCTGCCCGCTCCGCCTCAGCCCCACCGCGCGGGCGAGGACGTCGGCCGACAAGCCGAAGACCTCGCTCGCTCGTTCGATCAGCAATCGCGAGCGCACGGGATCGGAGACTTCCGACGCCAGCCGAACGGCCGCCTGCACGGCCGCCTCGCGCGTATCGGCCGTGCCTCCCGTTCGGATGACATGTCGTTCGAGAAATGCCACCGGATCGCCCGCGCGGTAGCGAACGGCCTCCCAGGCGGCCAGGCCGCCTTTGCGCACCAACGAATCCGGATCTTCGCCCGCCGGCAGATCGACCACGACGACGTCCAGGCCTCCGGCCAGCAGGGTCCCGAGCGAACGGACGACGGCCTCGCGACCCGCAGAATCGCCATCGTACGTCAACGCGATGCGGTTCGTCATCCGCCTCAAGGACTTCGCGTGCTCCGGGGTCAGCGCGGTCCCCGAAGTCGCCACGGTATGGGCCAGCCCGGCCTGGTGCAGAACCATGACGTCGAAGTAGCCCTCGACCACGATGACCTCCCCCCCGGGCTGGACGTGACGGCGGGCACGGTCCAGGCCGTAGAGGAAAGAACTCTTGTGATAGACCGCGGTTTCCGGGGAATTCAGGTACTTGGGCTCATCCCCGGCATCGAGTGCCCGGGCGCCGAATCCGACGACTTCGCCGCCGACTTGGATGAGGGGGATGAGAATTCGGTTGCGAAAGCGATCGTAAAGTCCTCGGCCGCCGTCTTTTCGACTGACGAGCCCCGCCTGGACCAGGATCTCTTCGGGAAACCGGCCGCCGAGCCGGCGGGCCAGGTGATCCCAGCCCGGGGGCACAACCCCAAGTCGGAACGCCCTTTGGGTCTCGCGATCGATCCCGCGGCTCTCGAGGTAGCTACGCGCCGCCTCCCCCTGGCGCGGGTCGGCCAGCCACTGCTCGTAGGCCGCCGCGGCTTCGGCCAGGGCCTCGACCAGCCGGCCGCGCTGGCCTCCGGTCCCGCCCCGCCGTTCCGGAACCGGAATCCCCGCCCGGCGGCTCAGCAGCTCGACCGCGTCCAGGAACCCGATCTTCTCGGTCTCCTGGACGAAACGGAACACGTCGCCGCCCGCCTTGCAGCTGAAGCAATGGTAGAACTGCCGTTCGGGGTGCACCGAAAACGACGGCGTCTTCTCGGAATGAAACGGGCACAAACCCATCAGATTCCGGCCGACGCGCTTCAACGTGATGGTCTGGCCGGCAATCTCGGCGAGATCGCTGGCCTGCCGCACCCGCTCGATCCAGTCTTCGGTGCCGGTCATCGTTTGCTCCGTCCCTAGCGCAGCCGGGCGAGAGTCACGCCGCGTCCGCCCTCGCCGACTCCGCCCGCCCGCGTGCTCGCGACCTGAGGATGGCCGCGCAGATGGCGCTCCACCGCGGCGCGCAGCACGCCCTTGCCGACACCGTGAACGATCTTGAGTTCGTGCATTCCGGCCAGCACCGCGCGGTCGAGCGCATGATCGAGGCTCAAGAGCGCTTCGTCCACTTCCTTTCCGCGTAGGTCGACCTCGAGTGGAGCCTCGTCCGACTCCCACGTGGCCGACGACTCCGGGGCGCGCGTTACCTGGGTCGGTTTCGCCGCGCCGGCCGGGACGCGGGCCAGGTCGTCGAGATGCACCTTGATGGTCCAGGCGCCGCGGCGGAGTTGAACCTGCCCGTCGCGATCGGGTGCTGAGACCACCTCGGCTTCCATCCCGAGACTGCCGACGCGCACCTTGAGTCCCGGAGCGACCTCGTCGCGCGCGAGCGGCTGGGCCGCGGCGGCCCCGGTCACGCCGTGCGCCGCCAACGCCTGAGCCCCGGCGGCCGACAGCCGGTCGATGCCTCGCTCGACGTCGCGCAGGTGGTGATGCAGGTCGGTCGCGGCCGCGCGCGACTTGTCGGCGCGCTTGGCCTCGCGCTGAATCGATTGCCACAGTTCGCGGGCGCGCGCGACCAGAGCTTCGCTCTCGGCCGTCAGCCGGCGCGTCGTCCGCTCCAGTTCCTCGGACAACGCTCGCGATCTCTCGCGGTGCGACTGCTCGGCGTCGGTGGCGGCTTCGCGCGCGAGCACCAGTGCTGCGCGCTCTTCGTCGAGGGTTCGGCGCAGCGCCTGAAGCTCGTGGAGCACGCGCTCGAGCGTGGCCGATTCTTCACGCACCGTCGCCCGGGCACTGGCGATCAGCTCGGGTTCGAGCCCGAGCCGCTCGGCCATGTCGAGCGCGTGACTCGCGCCCGGCACACCGGCGATGAACCGGAAGGTCGGCGCCATCACCGCGGCATCGATCTCGAGCGAGCCGTTGACCACCCCCGACACCACGCCAGCCAGCAATTTGAGCGAACCCAAATGGGTGGTGATCACGGCCCAGGCGCGCTGCTCGGCGAAACGTTCGACCAATGCGCGGCCGAGAGGCCCTCCTTCTTCAGGGTCGGTGCCGGCTCCCAGTTCGTCGCACAACAGCAGGACTCGCGGACCCGCGCGCCGAGCCATGAGGTCGAGCGTGCGCAGGTGCGCCGCAAAGGTCGAAAGCCCCTGGTCGAGCGACTGGGCATCGCCGAGGTCGACGAGGATGTCGTCGAATTCCGGCATGGCGCTGCCTTCGGCGGCGGCGACCGGCAGCGCGGCATGCGCCAGCGCCGCCGCGAGTCCGACCGTCTTGAGCAGCACGGTCTTGCCGCCGGTGTTGGGCCCGGTGACCAGGAGGATCGAATCCTGATCGCTCAGCTCGAGATCGAGCGGGACCACGTTCACGCCCGCGGCCGCGAGCAACGGATGTCGGGCCGCGACCAGGCGCAGCCGTTCGCCGCCCGGCGCCAGCACGATGCCGCCCAGCTCCACCGCCCATCGTCCGCGCGCCCGCAGGGTATCGAGGTGAACGAGCGCCTCGTGGGTGGCGTCCAGGGCCTCTCGTTCGGCGACCACGGATTCGCCCAGCGCTCGGATGATGCGCCGCTCCTCGTCGGACACGGTGGCGCGCAACTCGATCAGCCGGTTGTTCGCCTCGGTGAACTCGACCGGCTCGACGAACAGGGACTGGCCGCTGCCCGAGACGTCGTGGACGATGCCGCGCCGGCGCGAGAACGACGCGGCCGGAACCAGGGCGACGAATCGCTCGGCGTGTCGGGTGACGTAGGCGTCCTCGCCAAAGCCGCGCGCCCAGCGTTCGAGCCGGGTCTGGGTGTCGCGCTCGCCGGCGGCGAGACCGGACCGCGCTCGCGCCAGCGCCGGCGACGCCGCGTCGGCGACCCGGCCGTCGGGCTCGAGTGCTCGGTGCAACTCGGCGCGCAGGCGCCCGAGATCCGGCAGCCCGAGCGCCCTGCGACTCAGCCCCGGATGGCGCGCGGACGACTCGTCGTCGCCCCACGCTTCGCGGGTCGCCTGCGCCGCGTCGAGCCAGCCACGCACCCGGAGCAGGTCGAGGGCTTCGAACTCGCGACGTTCCGGATCGAGCAGATCTTCGAGGGGTTCCGCGGACACCTGGAGCCAGGGTCCCGGCTCACGCGTTCGAGCCACGGCTTCGCGCAGGAGCGCGACCTCGGCGCGACGCGCCTCCGATTCAGGAATCGGATGCCATGCCCGCAGTCGCGCAGCACCGGCCGCAGACTCCGCGCGCCCGGCGATGTCGGCGGCGACGCGATGGAACTCGAGACGATCGAGCGCGATGCGATCCACGACTGACCCTCAGACCGCCGAGGTCGGTGCCTTCGCTCCACGCGCGCGCGCCCGGCGGGACGCGTCCTCGACTCGCGCCCGCAACCATCGAGCCCCCGGAACCGCGGGGGAACACCACTCGAGCACGCGTTCAGCCCCGTTCAACGCCGGCAGCGCGAGCCGGGCCTTCGCCGCGGCTCCCCCCAACTCGGGCGGCCATGGCGTCAGAAGCGCGACGACCAGTGCCAGTGTGGCGATCATCGCGCCGATCGCGGCCCCGGCGACCACGCCGAGCGGTCCGTCGATCGCGGTGACCGGTCCGCGTCGCGCGACCTCGCGGACTCGAACCCCGATCCAATGGAACAAGGAAACCAGCGCCAGACCGGCCAGTGCCGCCACCAGCACGCGCAAGATGGCGTACAACCACGCGGGCCGTGCATGCACCCAGTGCTCACCGACCCATTGGAAAACGGTGCTCGCCGCGATCACGCCAGCGAGCAGCCCGAGCAGGGAAAAGATCTCGAGCAGAATGCCGCGAAACCAACCGCGGAGGGCAAACCCGCACAAGAGGACGATCAACAAGCCGTCCACCCAGGTCCATGGCGGACTGGCGCTCAGGTGACCTCAGTTCTCCTGATTTCGGCGGGCCAGGTTCTTTCGCCTTGCGGCGTTCAACTTGCGCTTGCGACGATCACTGGGTTTCTCGAAGTGCTGGTGCCGGCGAAGGTCCGCCATGACTCCGGCCTTCTCGCACTTCTTCTTGAAACGGCGCAGGGCGCTCTCGAAGGATTCGCCTTCCTTCACCCTGATTCCGGGCAAAAAATCTCCCCCTCTCTGCCCTCGACTTGGGAACCGTGCGGGAGGAATGGACTGCCGCGTCGACGAACATCGACGCCGAGCCGAGCAGTTTAGAGCGGTCGAACCGGCCGGTCAAGAACCCCGCGGGCCCACCAGGCTGCCCACGCCAGTGCCGCGGACTCGCAACGCAGTCGGGCCCCGGCCAATCGCAGCGGGCGGTACCCTCGCTGCCCCAACGATTCCAGGTCGGAATCGGTCCAGCCCCCGGCCGGACCGATCACGCCCGCAACCCGGGCCGGTGCTGGCCGCGGCAGGTCCTCGCCCTCTCCCGACGCCTGCGCCGACCACCGCGAGGCATCCTCCGGAACCGTCGCCAGTGCGGCTTCGAGCGGCATTACTTCACCGATCTCGAGTGCGTACGCCTGCTGGGATTGCCGGAGCGCCGCCGAGGCCAGACGTCGCCATCGCTCCGTCCTCCCCGTCCGCCATCTGCCGCGCGTGCCGTCTACCGGTTGGAAGCGGGCGACGCCGAACTCCGCGAGCTTCTCGATCAGCCAGTCGGCGCGCCCGTCCTCGGGAGCGCCACACAGAACCCAGGCTTCGCTCACTCGCGCCACCTCGGTGACCGTCATGCAACGCGCGACGACGCGGGCGCCGGCCTCGATGATCTCGAGTCGCGCGACGGAGCCGCGGCCATCGGTCGCGGTCGCACGATCACCCGGAGCCGCGCGACAGACACGCGCGACGTAGTGGGCGTCCGATTCGGGCAGCTCGAGCGACGATCCCGGCGCGAACGGCCCGGTCAGATGCAGATAGGCCGGGAGCTCACGTTCCGGCAAACGCGTTCCGCATCCGCTCGAACATCGATTTCCCGGGCGCCGGCGGCCGCATGCTCTCGGAACTGCCGAGCTCCTCGAGTCGGCGCCGGTCGGCGGCGCTGAGCCTGGGCGGCACCCAGATCGCGATGCGCGCCACGATGTCGCCGCGCCCACCGCGCAGCCCCGGCAATCCGCGATGCTTGATCCGCAGCACCTTGCCCCCGGGCGTGGCCGCCGGAATCTCGAGCGAGGCGACTCCGCCGTCGAGCGTCGGCACCTCGACCTTCCCGCCCAGCGCCGCGGTCACGAAGCTGACCGGGACTTCGAGCAGCAGATCGTCGCCATGACGCTCGAACACCGCGTGCGGTTTTTCCTCGATGAGCACGATCAGATCGCCGGGCGGACCGCCGCGCGGACCCGCGTCGCCCATGCCGCGCAACGGAATGAAATTGCCGCCGGTCACCCCGGCGGGGACCTGAACCGCGATGGTCTCGGTCACCGGCGTGCGCCCGTCGCCGTTGCACGTCCGACACGGCTCGAGGAACACCTTGCCCTCCCCCGAGCACTGGGGACAGGTGGCGATGTTCACGAACTGCCCGAGCAGCGATTGCTGCACGCGACGGACCTGGCCGCGACCCTGGCACTGGCTGCAGGTGGTCTCACCCGTCCCGCCCTGGCCCTTGCAGGTTTCGCACGGCCGCAGGTGCTTCACGCGGATCTTCTTCTCGACCCCCTCGGCGATCTCCTCGAGCGTTAGCTTGACCCGCACCTGCAGGTCGTCGCCTTCGCGCGCGGTCCGGCGCCCGCCGCCGAAGAAGTCCGCGAACGGCGAGTCGCCGCCGAAGTCGCGCATGAACGCGCGCAGTGCGTCGGCGAGGTCGAAGCCACTGAAATCGACGCCACCCGCGGCGGGCTCGCGTGCGTGGCCGACGCGGTCGTAGTGCGCGCGCTTCGATCCGTCGCGCAGGATCTCGTACGCCTCGGTCGCCTCCTTGAAACGCTGTTCGGCCGAGGCGTCCCCCGGATTGCGGTCCGGATGATTCTCGAACGCCAGCTTCCGGTAGGCCTTCTTGATCTCGTCTTCGGTCGCGGTGCGCGCGACGCCCAGAACCTCGTAGTAGTCGCGTCGCGCCATCAGGACTGCTCCGCCGTCATGCGCGCGACCACCACGCGCGCCGCGCGCAGCACGCGGCCACCGCGCCGATAGCCGCGGCGATCGACGTGCACCACGCCGCCCGGGGCGATTCCCGGCGGCGGATCCACTTCGAGCATGGCTTCGTGGAATTCGGGGTCGAATGCCTTGCCTTCGGTCTCCACCGCAGCCACGCCGTAGCGGGACAACGTGTCGCGCATCTTCTGCGCCACCAGGCGCACGCCCTCGACCCAGGACTCGGCGGCACCGGCCTGGCCGGCCGCGGCCAGCGCACGCTCGAGATCGTCGAGCTGCTCGATGATCTGGAGCAGTACTGCTTCCTCGGCCCGGCGCTCGGCCTCTTCGCGGTCGCGGGCCGCGCGGCGCCGGTAGTTCTGCAGCTCGGCTTCGGAGCGCAGCCAGCGATCGCGATAGCGGCGCGCCGCCTCGGTGTCCTCGCCCGCGGCTTCACCTTCGGGCGACGCCTTGGGTACGACCTCCGCCTTGGTCTCGAGTTCGAGGTCTTCGGCGGTCGGCTCCGGCAACTCGGCGCCGGGATCGTGCGGCTCGGGCGGCGGCCCGGATCCGGAACGCGATTCGTGGGTCATGACCACCGGCTCAGGAAGACAGCAGGTCGGCCACCTGGTCCCCGACCATCTCGACGACGGCGAAGGCGAGGGCGTAGTTCATGCGCAACGGGCCGAGGACTCCGATCGCGGCCGGCACGCGCGCCGGCAGCAGGTAGGTCACCAGGCTGCACCCGGCGAGCGCGCTCTCGTGGCGCAGCCCGACGTGCGCTCCCACCTGGCCTTCGATGCCCGACGCCAGCACGCGCTCGAGCGGCGTGCCCGATTCGACGGCTTCGAGCACGGGCCCGAGCTCGGCTGCGTGCGCGAACTCCGGCTGCTCGGCCATGTGGCTGGCGCCCGATCGGTAGAGCGGCGTGCCTTCCGAGTCGGACCACCGCTCGGCCGCGGCCGCGACCACGATGCGCACGGCGCTGCGACGAACCAGCTCGGGATCGCGCACCATGCGCTCCCGGGCTTCGGCCAGGGTCGTCCCCAGCAACCGTTCGCGCAACACCGACTCGACCTCGTCGAGGTCGCCCGGATCGAGTTCGCTCCGCAACTCGAGCACCAGCGTGCGCACCGCCAAATCGCCTACGTGCATCACCAGGAGCACGCGCCGCTCGCCGAGACGGGCCAGCTCGAGGCCGCTCAGCCGCTCATGGGCGAGCGACGTCGCCTGCGCCAGACCGAGCTGATGCGTTAGGGTCGACAGGACGCGCGCGGCGTCGTGGAGCAGCCGCTCGACATCGCGCGACGAACGCTCGAGGGTCGAGCGAACCTCGGCCGCGAGCCCGGCCGGCAGCGCCGGGGGGCGGACCAGCGTCCGGATGAAGAGGTTGTAGCCCTGCCGCGTCGGCACCCTTCCCGAGGAAGCGTGAGCCCGCTCGAGCAGCCCGAGGGCCTCGAGCTCGGCCAGGTCGGCGCGCACGCTGGCCGCCGAGACCGCGATGTCTTCGTGGCGGGCCAGGGACTCCGAGCCGACCGGTCGCGCGTGGGCCTGGTGCATGGCGAGCAGCGCGGAGAAGATCCGGCGCTGCCGGGCGGTCAAATCCGGGTCGCCGGGAGCCACGCGTCCGGGGACAGCAATCGTCAGCATGGCACCGACGTTAGCGCGGCGGAACGATCCGCCGCAAGCCGGAAGTCCGGCGACGGGCCGTGGCGCGAATCGATCGCGCGCGTCCGGGCGCGCGCCGCCACCCAGGCGATGACGTCGTCGGCCACGAACCGATGACGTTCGGCGATCCGCCAGCCCTCCCGGTGCCGGAGCAGACGCCCGGCGGCGACCGCCGCCTCGAGCCCGGCGCCGAAATGATCGAGCAGATCCGACCAGGTTTCCGTGGAATGGTCGCGGCGCGACAGGCCACTGCCGAGCCGCAACGACAGCATGAGGACTTCGAGCGCGCGCGCGCGCGGCTCCGGGGGCTCGCGGAACGCTTCGCCGGACTCACCCCGCTCGAGCGTCGTCGCCCAGCGCGAAAAAGAGTCGTGATTGCCGTAGCGCTCACCTTCCAGACAACCGTGGGCCGAGGGACCGAGGCCGACGAAAGGACGCGCGAGCCAGTACACGAGATTGTGGCGCGCCTCTTCGCCGGGCCGGCAGAAGTTCGCGGTTTCGTAGGGCGAGTAACCGTGTTCATCCAAACGATCCAGTGCTGCCGCGTGCATCCGGGCCTGGATCGCGGGCGTCGGCAGCGCGACCCGCCCGGCCAGAACGTCGTCGCCCATCGGCGTCCCCGGCTCGGGAATGAAGCAGTAGAGCGACAGATGCCCCGGCTCGAGCTCGAGTGCACGCTCGAGGCTCGACCGCCAGGTCGTCGTCGTGTGTCCGGGGTAGCCGTACATCAGATCGAGCGACAGGCGGCCGATCCCGCCCGCGCGAATGCGACGCGCCGCCTCGGCGGGTCGCGCCGAGTCGTGGATCCTGCCGAGCCGCGCCAGCTCATCTGGATCGAAGGACTGTGCGCCCATCGAGACGCGGTTGACCCCGGCCTCGACCCAGGCCGCCACTCGATCGGGCAGCACCGACTCGGGATTGGCTTCGAGCGTGATCTCGGCGTCGTCGGCGATCGCGAAGCGGTCGCGCAGCATCCGCCCGACCGAACGAAACGCCGAACTCTCGAGCGCCGACGGCGTTCCGCCGCCGAAGAACACCGAGGTGAACGTGAGCCCGCGCGCGGCATCGGCCCGGCGCTCGGCTTCGAGCGCCATGGCGTTCAGGTAGCGTTCGACCGCGTGACGCGACATCGATCCGGTCGCGAAATCGCAGTAGCTGCAGCGGCGCGCACAGAACGGCACGTGGACGTAGAGCCCGGCGCGCGCCTGGTCGCGCGCGGCCATCGAGGGTCCGGGCGTGCGCCGGACTACTGAATGGGTCGCAGGATGCGCGTCCATCGGGGCCAATGCCGGTCTCCGTTCCACGACCAATAGATGAACATCGCGCGGCCTTTGACCAAGTCCATGTCGAGCGGTCCCCAGTATCGGCTGTCGTTCGAGTTGTCCCGGTTGTCGCCCATCATGAACAACTGGTCGTCGCCGACGGTGAACGGTCCGAAGTTGTCGCGATTGTCGAACCCCGCGGGCCGCACCGACGGGTCGCTGTGCACGACGTAGGACTCCTCGAGCGGGTCGCCGTTCACGCTCACCACCTTGTCGCGGATCTCGAGAGTCTCCCCGCCGGTCGCGACCGCCCGCTTGATGAAGTCCTTGCTCGGGTCCTGCGGGAACTGGAACACGATGACGTCGCCGCGCCGCGGCGGATGCAGGCCGGGCAGGCGGATGTGGGTGAACGGAATCTTGGGCCCGTACTCGAACTTGTTGACGAACAGGAAATCGCCGATCAGCAGCGTTTCCTGCATCGACGCCGAAGGGATGCGAAACGCCTGGATGACGAAGGCGCGCAGGAACAGCGTCAGGGCCAGCGCCCACAGAGCGGCTTCCACGTATTCGCGGATCACGGCCGAGGCCGACCGGGACGATCGGGCTGACGACGGGGACTGGGATGCCATGGTGCTCCTTGCCTAGCGTTCGACTTTGAGGACCGCCAGGAACGCCTCCTGGGGCACCTCGACCGTTCCGATCTGCTTCATACGTCGCTTGCCTTCCTTCTGTTTCTCGAGCAGCTTGCGCTTGCGGGTGATGTCGCCACCGTAACACTTCGCGGTCACGTTCTTGCGCATCGCGCCCAGGGTCTCGCGCGCGACGATCTTGCCACCGATCGCAGCCTGGATCGCGACCTGGAACATCTGCTTGGGAATCAGCTCCTTGAGCTTGGCGCACAGGTCGCGGCCCCATTCGTAGGCCTTGTCCCGGTGCACGATCGCCGAGAGCGCGTCGACCGGCTCGCCATTGAGCAACACGTCGAGCTTGACCACGTCGCCTTCGCGGTAGCCGTCGAATTCGTAGTCGAGTGACGCGTAGCCGCGCGACACCGACTTCAACCGATCGTAGAAGTCGAGGACGATCTCGGCCAGTGGCAGCCGGTAGGTGACCCGCGCCCGTTTCTCCTCGAGATAGTCCAGGCTGACGAACATCCCCCGCCGCTCCTGGCACAGCTTCATCAGGTTGCCGAGGTATTCGGCGGGCGTGATCACGTGCGCGACCACGTAAGGCTCTTCGATGCTCTCGATGTTTTGGACCGGCGGCATCTGGCTGGGATTGTCGACGACCATCAGCTCGCCGTCGGTGCGCAGCACGTGATACTCGACACTCGGCGTGGTCGCGATCAGATCGATGCCGTACTCGCGGCGCAGGCGCTCCTGGACGATCTCCAGGTGCAGGAGCCCGAGGAAGCCGCAGCGGAAGCCGAATCCCAGGGCGACCGAGCTCTCCGGCTCGTAGATCAGCGCCGCATCGTTGAGCTTGAGCTTGGACAGCGCCTCTTTGAGCTCCTCGTATTGTTCCGATTCGATCGGGTAGAGGCCGGAGAACACCATCGACTGGATCTCGCGGAACCCCGGAAGCGCGACCACCTCTTCGACGCCAGCCGCGGCCAGCGTGTCCCCGACCCGCGCGTCGGCGACGGTCTTGACCCCGGCAACCACGTAGCCGACATCGCCGGCCTTGAGCTCCGCCGTCGGCTCGAGCTTGAGCCGCATGCGGCCGACCTCGGTGACCTCGTGCTCCTTGCCGGTGGACAGGAAACGAATCGGCTTCTCGGCCTGCACCCGGCCGTCGACCAGCCGTACCAGTGCCACGACGCCGCGGTAGGGATCGAACTTCGAGTCGAAGATCAGCGCGCGCAGCGGGGCGTCGGGATCGCCGCTCGGCGGCGGAATCTCGGCCACCACTTGCTCGAGCAGGTCTTCGACGCCAAACCCGGTCTTGGCACTGATCCGGCACACCTTCTCGGCAGGGATCCCGGTCGCATGCTCGATCTCGAGGGCCACATCGTCGGGACGAGCTGCCGGTAGGTCGATTTTGTTGATCGCCGCGACCACGGTGAGGTTCTGCTGGCGCGCGAGCAGATAGTTGGACAGCGTCTGCGCCTCGATGCCCTGCGACGCGTCGACCACCAGGATCGCCCCCTCGCACGCGGCCAGGCTGCGCGAGACTTCGTAGGTGAAGTCGACGTGGCCCGGCGTGTCGATCAGGTTGAAGACGTACTGGATGCCGTCGCGCGCCCGGTGCTCCATGGCGATCGCGTGGGACTTGATCGTGATCCCCTTCTCGCGCTCGAGGTCCATGTCGTCGAGCACCTGGGCCTTCATCTGCTGTGGGGTCAGGGTGTGCGTCAGCTCCAGCAGGCGATCGGCCAGCGTGCTCTTGCCATGGTCGATATGGGCGATGATGCAGAAGTTGCGAATGTGCATGAGGCGCGGGTCGGTCAAAATCGCCACTCCCAACGGGCACGCATACGCCAGGAGACTCCGCGGCCCCGGATCGCGGGCATCGGATCCAGATCCATGCGGAAGTTTCGGAAGTGCGCGTCGACGTACGCGTCGACCATCGCGTACGCGATCAATCCGCCCAGGAACCACTCGCGGCGCGTGAGTTGAGCGGATCGCGCATTGTAGGCCTCCACGGCTACCTCCTCGAGCTCGGCGTCGGCTGAATCACGCGCAACCTGGACCGCTTGGTCCAGATCCTCGAGCGCGTCGCGATCCTCGACGATCTTGGTGATGAACCAGATTTCCCCGCCCGCAATCGCCGCGGCCTTGAGCCACGAACGGTTGTAGGCCTGTCCCCACCCTGGCACGAACAACGAGCGAAACATGACCCAGCGCGGTTCCGAGAACGCTCCCGGTGCGCGGCTGGTTTCCACTTCGCGCGTCAGCTCCGCCTCGTTGACGCTCGAGGCGTCGCGCTCCGGCAGCGCTATGCCGCCCGAGCTGTCGGCAGGCAGCGTGATGACGCGCGTGCTGTCCGCCGGCGGCGGAACCGAGTCTGGCCCGGCTTGCAGCCAGGGTTCCCAGCCGCCCGGACCGAGCTCGAACCCGTGCGCGGCTGCGGGCGCCGCCATCGACAGCACGATCCACACGAGGACGCGCGCCCGGGTGCTACGACGTGGCGGGAACGCGTGGGAATCGAACCCACCTCGGACGCGATCCGCGCCCGACAGAAGGATTTGAAGTCCCCGGAGTCCACCAGGACCCATTCGTTCCCGCAGTCTCGACGGTAGTGCGGGCGGCCGACCTCCGACCCCCGCCGAGCGGTCACCGATCATGAACCGGATACGAGCTCGAGGGCAAACGGCCCGCGGGCCACCGCGTCGCCGGCGCGGACATGCCACACCCTGCGACGATCGAGCGCCTTTTCGAGCGCCGACGCCCGGCGCGCAGGAATCGAGATCAAGAGTCCGCCCGAAGTCTGGGGATCGAACAGCGCCTCGAGCATCGGCCCCTCCACGGGGCCCGCGTCCACCGAGGGCGCAAAGAACTCGCGGTTGGTGCCGAGTCCGCCCGGCTTCACGCCGGCGGCCGCCAGCTCCAGCGTTCGGGGCAGGAACCAGTGGGCCTCGGGGCGGAGCCGCAGCGTGACGCCGCTGGCGTCGGCCACCTGTCGGGCGTGACCGATCAGTCCGTAGCCGGTGACATCGGTCGCGGCGCGCGCGCCGAACTCGACCGCCGCCTCCGCGGCCGCGCGATTGAGCTGCACCATCGAGCGGGTCAGGCGTCGAATCTGCGGCGCGGTCAGCCGTTGCTGCTTGAGCGCGGTGGCCAGGATTCCGGTGCCGAGCGGCTTGGTCAGAACCAGCGCGTCGCCGGGTCGCACGCCGGCATTGGTCAGCACGCGAGCCCGCTTCACCACGCCGGTCACCGCGTAGCCGAACTTGATCTCGGGGTCGCGCACCGTGTGGCCGCCCAAGATGCTGACCCCGGCTTCGCTCATCTTGTCCTGGCCGCCGCGCAGGATCTCGGGCAGGACCTCCGGCGGCATGCCGTGCTCCGGATAGCAAAGCAGCGCGAGCGCGGTCAGCGGCTTGCCGCCCATGGCGTAGACGTCCGACACGGAGTTGGCCGCCGCGACCTGGCCGTAGTCATAGGGGTCGTCGACCACCGGGGTGAAGAAATCCACGGTCTGCACCCACGCCTCACCGGGTCGATAGGCGAAGACACCCGCATCGTCGAGCGTCGAATGATCCACGAGAACGCGCCGGTCGCGTTTCGCGCGCGGAAGGCCTTTCAAAGCCGATCTCAGGTCCGCCGGACCCATCTTGGCGGCTCAACCCGCACACGCGACCTGAGCCGTCAGGCGGATCTCGATGCGCCGTTTCTCGCTCACCGTGTCCCCTGCGAGCCGGGTGTCGCGTTCAGAAGTCCCGTCCGATCGCGACCGCCTCGATCTCGATTCGACTGTCCTTGGGTAGGGCGGCCACGGCCACGGTGGTGCGCGCGGGCGGCGAAGCGCCGAAGCTGCGCTCGTAGGCGCGGTTCATCTCGGCGAAGTCGGCCATGTCGACCAGGAACACCGTGGTCTTGACTATGTCGCCGAAGCCGAGCCCGGCACCGGCCAGCACCGCGCCGAGATTCGCCAGGGCGCGCTCCGTCTGCTCGGTGATGCCGCCGGCCACGATCTGGCCGCTCTTCGGGTCGAGCGCGATCTGCCCCGAGGTGAACACCATGCGATTGCCCCCGTGGAGTCGGACCACCTGCGCCTGACTGTAGGGACCGATCGCCTTGGGAGCGTCCGCGACCTGGATGGGCGCCTTCACGACTTCCTCATTCGACCGTGACACTCTTGGCCAGGTTCCGCGGCTGGTCGACGTCGCAGCCGCGCAGCACCGCCATGTGGTACGCGAGCAGCTGGAGCGGGATCACCGACAACAACGGCTGGAGCATGGGCACCGTCGCCGGCACGTAGAGAACGTGGTCGGCGTGCTGGGCGACGTTGACGTCACCCTCGGTCGCGATCGCGATGATCCGGCCGCGGCGCGCCCGCACCTCTTGCATGTTGCTCATGATCTTCTCGTACGCGCTGTCCTTCGTGCAGATGAAGACCACCGGCATGTTCTGGTCGATCAGCGCGATCGGGCCATGCTTCATCTCGGCCGCCGGATAGCCCTCGGCGTGGATGTACGAGATCTCCTTGAGCTTGAGAGCACCCTCGAGCGCCACCGGCAGGTTGTAGCCGCGTCCCAGATACAGGAAGTTGTTGTGGTGGACGTACTGCTCGGCAATCTTACGCACCGCGTCGCTGCGCCCGAGGATGGTCTCGATCTTCTCGGGCACCAGCGACAGCTCGCGCGCGACCTCGATGCCGTCCTCGCGCGACATGGCGCGTTGCCGGCCCAGCGCGAGCGTCAACAGCGAAAGCACCGTGACCTGGCAGGTGAACGCTTTGGTCGAAGCCACGCCGATCTCGGGCCCGGCGTGGATGTAGACGCCGCCGTTCGACTCGCGGGCGATGGTCGAGCCGACCACGTTGACGATGCCGAGCGCCGGTGCGCCCTTACGCTGAGCTTCGCGCATCGCCGACAGCGTGTCGGCGGTCTCGCCCGATTGCGAGATGACCAGAACGACCGTGCCGTCGTCGATCACCGGATTCCGGTATCGAAACTCGGACGCGTATTCGACCTCGACCGGAATGCGCGCGTGCTCCTCGAGCATGTACTCGCCGATCAACGCTGCGTGCCACGACGTGCCGCAGCCCAGGATGATCACGCGGCGGATCTCGCGCAGCTCCTCGCTGGTCAGGTTGAGTCCGCCGAGCCGCGCCAGCCCGTCGGCGGTGTCCAGGCGACCGCGCATCGAGTTCCGCACCGCTTCCGGCTGCTCGAAGATCTCCTTGAGCATGAAGTGGTCGAAGCCGCCCTTTTCGATCTGCGTCAGGTCCCAGTCGACTTCGTGGACCGTCTTGTCGACCGCGACGTGCTCGATGGTCGTGGTGTGGAAGCCGTCGGGCGTCAGCACCGCCATCTCGCCGTCGTCCAGGTAGACGACCTGGCGGGTATGCTCGACGATCGGCGCCACGTCGGAGGCCAGGTAGTACTCGCCGTCCGCGACGCCGACCACCAGCGGGCTCCCCTTGCGGGCGCCGACGATGGTGCCCGGCTCGCCGGAGCACATGACCGCGATGCCGTAGGTGCCGTCGACGTCGGCGAGTGCCGCGCCGACCGCGCGCTCGAGCGTGAGCCCGCGACGCCGGTACTTCTCGACCAGGTGGGTCAGCACCTCGGTGTCGGTCTGGGTGTGGAAGACGTGACCCTCGGCCTGGAGCGCGGCCTTCAACACCGCGTAGTTCTCGATGATGCCGTTGTGGACCAGGACGATCTCGCCCTTGGTGTCGGTGTGCGGATGCGCGTTCAGGTCGGTCGGCTCACCGTGGGTCGCCCAGCGCGTGTGCGCGATGCCGGAAGTGCCGGCGGGTGGGTTGGTCTGCAAACGCGATTCGAGCACGCGGATCTTGCCGGCGGCTTTGACCACCTTGAGTCCGCTGGCGGTCTGGACCGCGACGCCCGCCGAGTCGTAACCCCGGTACTCGAGGCGCTTCAGGCCCTCGATCAGGATCGGAAGGCAGTTCCGATGGCCGACGTAGCCGACTATGCCGCACATGGCAGACTCCTCACGTTGGCGTCGCCGCCAGAAGCGAATGACGTGCTTCGTCGATCAGGGCGGCGGTGCGTGCCGCTCCCGGCGACTCGGCGATCAAGCGCACGATCGGCTCCGTATTGGACGGCCGGACATGGAGCCACTCCTCGTCGCGGCTGAAGCGGAGGCCGTCGGTAGCTTCGACCCGGTGATCGGGAAAGGCGCGGCGCAGCCGTTCGGCTGCCGCGTCCCAGGAGGTATCGGGCCTCGCGATTTTAGCCTTGATCATATGGTATCGGGGCAGCGCATCGGCGAGATCCCTCAGGGTTTTGCCACTGGCGGCCAGCGCCTGGGAAACCAGCGCCGCGGCGACCAGGCCGTCCCGGCCGTGGTGCGCCGCCGGGAGGATCATGCCGCCGTTGCCTTCGCCACCGGCGATCGCCCCGCAGGCCCGCATCTTTTCAACGACGTGGGCCTCGCCCACCGGGGTTCGGTGCAAGGGAACTCCATGGCGGGAACAGACGGCATCGACGATACGTGAGGTCGAGAGGTTTGTCACGACCGGCCCGCGGTGTTTCTCCAGGACGACCGAGACGCCGAGCGCCAGCGTGTACTCCTCGCCGAGCGGCACCCCCTCGTGGTCGACGAACGCGGCGCGGTCGGCGTCGGGATCGAGGGCGATGCCGAAGTCGGCGCCGGCGGCGGCGGTCGCCTTGCCGAGCGCACCGAGGTGTTCGGGCAGCGGCTCCAGCTCACGGGTGAACGCGCCGTCCGGAGTGCAGTCGAGCTCGGTGACGCGCAACCCGAGTTCGCGCAACAGGCGCGGCACTGCGACGCCGCCGACACTGTGACAGCCGTCGACCACCGCGTGCAGCGAGCGCGCGGCGATGCGCTTGCGGTCGATCAAGTCGAGCGACAGGATTTGTTCGATGTGCCAGTCGAGCGCCGAGGTTTCCGTGCGCTCGGTTCCGAGTCGATCGAACGCCGCCCATGGAAGGGATCCCGATTCGTAACGCGCGCGGACTTTCTGACCGGTTGCGGGATCGAGGAACTCCCCGCGATGAGAGAGGAACTTGAGCGCGTTCCACGGCGCGGGATTGTGACTCGCGGTCAGGATGACGCCGCCCGCGGCCTTCAGATGCTCGACGGCGACCTGAGTGGTGGGCGTGGTCGCGAGCCCCAAGTCGACCACGTCGCGCCCGGCGGCGGTGAGTCCCGCGGCGGCGGCGCGCAGCACCATCGGTCCGCTGATGCGCGCATCACGGCCGACCACGACGGGGCCTGGGGGTAATTCGGCGGCAAAGGCTGAGACGAAGCGCGTGACGACGTCGGGGGTCAGTGTTTCACCGACGATGCCGCGAATGCCGGAAACCGAGATCATGAGGGGTGTCGACACGGCGCGCAGGATAGGCGAGCCGTGCGGCAGGACAAAGCCGTGGAGTTTTCGTGATCCTGACGAATGACGGGGTCGGTCACGCTGGCGCTGCCCCTGCGGCGGTGCATTGCGAGTGAGATCGAACCTTTGGGCGCAGATAACTGATCGCTGCGCGCATGCGCCGCTCCAACGTCGAGTCAGGAAGGGCGGCCGAGTATTCAGCGGCGCGACGGGACTCGACGGCGCGGAATCCTAGCTCGCGGAGTCCATTGAAAATGTCTTGGGTTTCCTGTCGAGTCGCTGCTTTCTCTTCTGATTGCCGGCGAGCCGCCTCTCGCTTCTGGTCCATGAAGCTCTCTCCGAACACGCGCTCGGCTTCGAACTGGTTGTGCGCCCGACAGCGCAGCCGCAGGTTGTCCACGGTCGACTGGCCGCCGCGGGCCACCGGCTCAATATGGTCGTACTCGATGAACTTTCGCGCCCCGCACCGTTGGCCGGTATGGCTCACGAACGTGCACTGCCCTTGATCCCGCTCTCGTACGGCTCGCTTCACGTGCGCCGGGATGTGTCGGGGGTTGGCGCTCGAGGGGCCCGTCTGCCGCGACTTCGCCGTGGCCGCGAACTTCCGTCGCTCGAGCTGCGCAATCAAGGCATCGAACGAGCGGTCGAGAACTTGTGCCACATCGCCGGTCGGGAGGGCATGGCTGAGCAGCGCCTGGAGATGTCGCAACTTGTCGTGCGTGCTCTTCTCGATCACGACTTGGAGCTTGAAACACACGGGTGGCCGCGCCGCCGGCTCCTGGACCGGTTCTTCCGCCTGGGGTTCGTCCGTCGAAGCCGGTGCAGGTTCGGCGACCGAGTCCAACAGTGTAGGAATTACATGCCCCGGGGCATGTAAGACTTTCAAAGGAGTAATCGACGTCATCGGTCGAGCGCGTTCCGAGCTGCCGAAGCGCTCGACCAACATCTCCTCAATCTCGGCCTTGCGTCGGTGGGTGGCCGCCGCCAGCACCTCGTCCACGTTCTCCGCGGTCAGATGAGGTGCCAGCAGACGGGCTCCGGTCAGATGGATTCGCCCCTCCGCCAGCGCCGAAAAGAGAACCGGAAAGCTCCGGGCGGCCATCGCCACCTGGAGGCGCTTCAGGGCCGCGTCTTCCGACAGCCTGAGTTCCGCGACACAGTACTCGAACGTCGTGGGATAGCCGGCGGGCAGGTAGAGGCGGCGGGAATCGATCTCGGCGATGTGAGCGATCAGCATCGCCGCATTGCTTCGCTCCTGGCTGTTGTGCTCAGCCGCACTTCGGAGGACTTCGGAGTCGCTCAAATGCGACAGCGAGTAGGCGTGCATGATTCGCACTTCCTGACTCGGGGGCGAGCCTGATGCTGCGGCCGGATCCACAATCCGACCCGTTGGGGCTCACCTATTAGAGCACACGTGTTTTCGACGCTCAGGGATGCCCGGGCTTGGCAAACCATGGTGCGCCGCACGCTTTTTGTCGATGGGAGACGGGTTCGATTGCTGCAACCCAACCTGAACGCGCACATACGGCGTCACGAAACCATCGGCGAGCTCCTGCTGATCCTCCGCTAGAACCCGTCAAGTTGTTTTTTTCGCAAGCCCTTTCGGCGACGTCTGCCCCCCCCAGTCAGTCGCAGTCGACGGACGGGTTCGGCGTTGGGGGCTGACCCTCGATGAGGTCCAAGGCAGTGTGCCCACCCGGTAGGTTTCGGACGCCGTTATCTTCCCCAGGCGGCATCCAGACGGGTGCATTCGGAAAATGAAGGGGATTCGCGGACACTGCAGTCAAAATGGAGCTGGTGACCGGAATCGAACCGGTGACCCCGTCATTACGAGTGACGTGCTCTACCAGCTGAGCTACACCAGCTCCGAAACGGGTGCGGAACCGCGGGGCGCGTGTCGCGCCGGTCCCGTTTCCAGGATGGTGCGACCCCCCAGAATCGAACTGGGGACACCGTGATTTTCAGTCACGTGCTCTACCAACTGAGCTAGGGTCGCACGTCGCGAGGTCTCTCGCGCAGCAAAGACAAAGCGACGCGCCAGGATGCCACGGCCCGCGAAGGGGCGTCAACCGCGCGTGGGATGCGCGGCGTGTGCGGTCGGTGGATGTCGGCGGTCGCGACTTCCTCCGCGCCGATCGCTCTCTCTCCGTCGATCCTCGTTGCCGAGAATAGGCAACGACAGGCCGATGATCGCGCTCCATTCGCCTTCGGAGCGCACGCGCAGCTCACCGCCATGGTCGGCAACGATGCGTCGCGCGGCTTCGAGCCCGGGCGCACCGCAACTGTCGGGTCCGAACACGCGATCCAGATCTTCGAGCGCCGCCCCCGGAGCCCGAGGACCGTCGTGGGCGATCTCGACGATGACGCAACCCTGCGAACGCCGCGTCTCGACCCGCATGCGACCGGCGACCGCCACCGAGTCCAGCGAACGCGAAAGCAGAGCCGACACCGCCTCGCGCACGCGCTCGGCATCGACCCTGAGTCGCGGAACGTCAGGGGCCAGCTTCTTCACCAACCGCACGCGGCGGCGGACCAGCGTCTCGGCATGGCGCTGCAGCGCCTCCTGGACCAGCCGGTTCGGCGATTCGATGCCGAGTTCCGGCGGCGGCTCGGCAGCGGCGGCCGGCCGATGGTCGAGCAGGTGTTCGATCCGCTCCGCTTCGCGCAACACCACGTCCAGGTATTCCCGCTCGGGTGCGGCGGCATCGAACGAGCTTTGCAGCCTTCGCGCGAACGCGGTGATCGAGACCATCGGATTGCGTGCCGCCTCCGCGGCCGCGATCGCCGAAGCACCGCGTTCGGCCATGCGCTCGATGCGGCGCAGGCGACGCTTGAGTTCGTCGGCGCGCTGCTCGGCATCGCGCAGTCGCTGGAACCGTTCGGCCTGGTCGAACGCCATGGCCACCAGGTCGGCGACGCCGCACAGGAACGCGCGATCCGCGGGCAACCAGGGACCGGGGCGATCCGGACGCGCACCGGCGCGGCTCCACACCGCGAGCACGCCGACCACTCGCTCGTACGCGATCAGTGGCAGCATCGCGAGTCGCGCGATCGCGCCCTCGGCAAACGCCGGCTGCCCCTCTACCACCTGATCGCACCACGTGCCCTGGCCCGAACGCAGTGCGCGGAGCGCCGAGGGCTCGAGGGAGCGCGCTTCCCGTTCGCGCGACTCCGGCGTGCCACCGGTCAGCGACAGCTGTAGCTCGCTGCGCCCCGGAGCCGATTCCGTCTTCCAAATGGCGACCCCGCTCGCCGCATCGTCAGCCGCGACCAGTCGCAGCGCGTCGTGCAACAGCTCGACCACGTTGTGGCTCGAAACGCCGCAACGCGCGAGCTCGGCCAGTGCATCCGTCTGGCGCGTGGCGCGGCGCGCGGCTTCGTGACGCGACCAGGCGGCCAACAGCCGCGTTGCATTCCGTCGAATGCGCTCCACGCGTTCGCAACGCGTTTCGAGCTCTTCACCCGACGTCCATGCGCCGAGCAACAATCCGTGGCGGCGCGAGCCGCATTCGAGCCGCAAGGCCGCTTCACACGATGAAGCTTCGTTCGCTCCGGCCGCGTCGCCGAGTGCGACTCCCTCCTGCCAGGCTTGCGACGCGAGACCGTCGAGCTCGTCGGGTTTCCAGCGCACGCTGCGCCGGCGTCCGGGTTCGGTGCCCGCGGCGTCGGGCGCCATGGCGGCGCGCACCATCGCCTCATCCAGAGTCTCGGCGGACGCACTCGCGACCACGCCGGTCCAGGCTACGAGTTCGTCGAGGTGGGGATCGTGAAGCACGAGATGCGCGCGCTCGAAGCCGCCGCCGTCGCGATGAACCGCGAACGCCAGGATCGCGCGCTCGATGCCTTCGATCGAAACCATCGTCGCCAGTCGCTCCGCCGGATCCAGCGGCGCAGTGCCAAAAACGCCATGATGGGTCGAGTTCGGTTCGGGGCCTTTGCTCATGGCGTGGAACACGGGGGCATGGTCGGGATCTCCTGCCCCATCAGGCCGCAATCGCCATGCCACAGGGTCGAAAGGATCCGGCCCGTTTGCGATCGCCTGCTGGTACCACAACAGGCTGTCCGACAGCGCCTTATCGGCGCCCTCTCATGCGGTGCATGCGGCCCGATCTCGGCAGGCGTCAGCCATCCCCGCCGGTTCGAGGGTTTTCACCCCCACCGCGGGGCAGGGAACACGACCGCCGTCGATTGCTCCGGGGGCCGGGGAGTCCGTCTCAAGCTGGAGCGACCGATCCGTCGGCGCTCACAATCGCCCGCGGCGCCGCGGTCAATACCTCGGACAGCATGGCCGGCGGACGCATGGGACGACCGTCGCGCCCCATGAAGCAGTGGTCGGTGTGGCCGAAGGCGATCGCATCGGTTTCGCCGACCCGCAACACTCGATAGCCGAAGCGCACCCGCGCGCGCCCCAGCTCGATCACCCCGGTCTCGATCGCGACCGCATCGTCGTAACGCGCCGGCGCCAGGTAGCGACACGCGGCCTCGAGCACCGGCAGCGAAACGCCGTGCTCCTCCACCTCGCGATAGCTGCGGCCGAGCGATCGCAACATCTCCGCGCGGCCGATCTCGAACCACTTGAAGTAGTTCGCATAGTAGGCGAAGCCCATCTGGTCGGTGTCGCCATAGCGCACCCGCAGCTCAAAGTGATGCATGTCCGGCCTCTCCCAAGGGTCGGGTCTTCCAGCGACGATGCAGCCAAAACCACGGCTCGGGTCGTTCGCGGATCCAGCGTTCGAGCACGGCGACATGCGTCGCCGTCAATTGTTCGGCGGCCTCGGGGGCTCTGGCATCCGGCATTGCGAGCGGCGGTTCGATTCGCAGGTCGTGTCGTCCGTCCGGGCGCCGCAACATGCGGCCCATGATCACCGCCGCACCGGTCGCGAGCGCAATGCGCGCGGGACCCATCGCCGTGCTCGCCGGCCGCCCGAGGAAGGGAATGAACACTCCGGTGCGCCGTGCGTCCTGGTCGGCGAGCATGGCCACCCACTCGTTGGAGCGCAGCGCTTGGTAGACGCTGCGAATGCCCGAGCCGGCATCGATGGTTCGTATGCCCGCGCCGTGACGCAGACGGGTCACCCAGCCCTCGACGTGGGGATTGCGCATCGGCCGCACCACGAACGACACCGGATGAATCTGCCCGAGAAACGCCCCGCCCAGCTCGAAGAAACCATAGTGACCGCAGACCAGCACCGCGCCACGACCCGCAGCGCGCGCCGCCTCGAGGTGTTCCTGGCCCTCGAGCTCGACCAGAGCCACGCCGCGCGGCGCGCGCGCCAGCTCGGGCATGCGCGGGTACTCGGCTACGATGCGACCGATTTCGCGATAGTGGGCGGCGAGAATGGCTTCGCGTTCCGGCTCGCTCTTCTCCGGAAACGAGTGCCGCAGGTTGTCGCGCGCTACGCGCGCCCGCAGCCCGATCGTGCGCGCCAGGCTCCCCAGGGATTCGCCCACGCGCAACGACCCGCGCGGCCCGGCGGCGCGAAAGCCCGCAGCGATCGCCTGCAAGAGCAGCGCTTCGCCGCCATTCCGAATCGACAGGCTCGCGCTCATGCGTCGATCGGGTCGCGACGCCAGCGGCCGCCGGGCAGCGCACGAGCCAATCCCGACCACTCGAGACGGAGCAAGCCATCGAGTGCCGCCGGCAGATCGATCCCCGTCACGCGTGCCAGCTCGTCCACGGTGCGCGCCGTGTCGTCGAGTCGAGCGAGCAGCGCTCCCTCGACGCCGGCCGCGGGTACCGGCGCATTCGACTCGACCGGCGCCGCCGGCGCGACCTCGAGTGCGGCCAGCACATCGGCGACGCCACCGCACGGGCGCGCACCCCGGCGCAGCAGTTGCAGCGGACCCGCACTGGTCGGCCGATCGATGTCGCCGGGAACCGCAAGCACCGGGCGTCCGAGGTCGAAGGCGAATTGCGCGGTCGAAAGCGCTCCGCTCCGGCTCGCAGCCTCGACCACGACCACCGCCGAGGCCAGAGCTGCGATCAATCGGTTGCGGCGCACGAATGCCCCGCGGCCGAACGGCGGTCCCGACGCGTACTCGCTCGCCAGCGCGCCGTTCTCCAGTATCCGCGCGGCGAGCTCGCGGTGAAAGGCCGGCACCACCGTGTCGACACCGCCCGGCAGTACGGCCACGGTCCGACCACCGGCGTCGAGTGCGGCGCCGTGTGCGGCGGCGTCGATCCCATGCGCGAGCCCGCTCACGATCGGCCGCTCGAGCCGCGCCAGGTCGGCGGCGAGCCGGGTCGCGACCGTGAGTCCGTACGGCGTGGCGGCACGCGATCCGACGATCGCGACCCAGCATTCGGCGTCCGGCAATCCGCCGCGCACGAACAGCCACTCCGGCGGATCCGCCAGGTCGCGCAGCCGGGACAAGACTCGGTTCCCGACTGCCCCTGGCGCGTGGGCGACGATCGCGTCAGCCGCGTTCCCCACCGCGGACTTCACCGTCGGGCTTGGCGGGTGGGATCGGGCCGGTCAGAAGTTCCCACTCGACGCCTTCTTCGGTGGCCCGGACCGACGGACTGTCGTCGGCCAGCGCGTCGATGTCGGCCACGTTCATCAGCTCTTCGCTGCGCATCAGTCGTTGCAGCCGATCGTTCAGCCCACGATCCGCCGCACGCAGGGATTCCAGGCGGAGCCGCCGCACCTCGGGAGCCAGACGATGGAGCGCGTGCGCGAGCCGAGCCGCGCCACCCTGGCGGCCGATCGCGATCAGCGAGTCGCGTGCCACCTCGGCGACCAGACTGTTGGCGTCGTCGAACAACCTGAGCAGGCCGGGGACTGCCGGGCGATGGCTGAGCCGACCGAGAATCCGGGCGGCACTGGTGCGCGTGAACCACAATCCACTGTCGAGCAACGGCAACACTGCGCGCGCGCCGCGATCGCCGAGTTTCGGAAACTCGGCTTCGGCCAGGTCGCGCAGGTACGCCGACTCGTCGCACAGGCATTCGGTGAGCGAGGCCAGCGCCTGCTCGTCGTCGCGGCGGGCCAGGTCGCGGACATATTCGCGCTTCTGGTTCAGGGAGCGCGACGACAGCGCATCTGCGTCCCGCGGCCCGTTGCGATCATCGGTCATGATCCGCCTCCGCCGGCTCGCGAGCGAGATCGGCCCACAGCTCCTCGAGCAGCTCTTCGATTCCTTCGCCGGAATGCGCGCTGATCAGGCGCGCCGCGGGCAGCCCGACGCGCGCCGACGCTCCGGCATGCAGCTCGGGCGCCAGCAAGTCGGCCTTGGTCAGCACGATCCGTCGCGCGCGCGCCGCGAGCGCCGGATCATACTCGGTCAGTTCGTGCAGGACCACGTCGACGTCGGCGCGCGGCGTCTCGCCGCTGGCATCCGCCAGCACGACCAGGACGCGACACCGATCGAGGTGCTTGAGGAACTTGAGGCCGAGGCCGCGGCCGGCATGCGCATCGGCGATCAGGCCGGGAACGTCGCAGGCCACGAACTGCCGTTCCACGTCGAGCACGACGATGCCCAGGTTGGGCTCGAGTGTGGTGAACGGATAGGGCGCGATCTTGGGCCGCGCCCGGGTGACGCGGGACAGCAGCGTGGACTTGCCGGCGTTGGGCAGGCCGACGAATCCAACGTCGGCGATCAGCTTGAGCTCGAGCTCGAGCGCGCGTGAGGTTCCGGTCTCACCGGGATCGGCGCGGCGCGGGGCCTGGTTCGTGGCCGTGGCGAAGCGGGCGTTGCCTCGGCCGCCGCGGCCGCCGCGCACCACCTGCATTCGATCGCCGGCCGCGACCAGGTCGACGATTGGCTCCCCGGTTTCCGCGTCGCGCACCACGGTGCCAGGCGGCAGTCGCACGATCAGATCCTCGCCATCGGCCCCGGTGCGCTGATTGCCCGAGCCGGGCGCGCCGTTTTCGGCGCGGTACTCGTGCTTGAGCCGGCAATCGAGCAGCGTTCGAACGTGCGGATCGGACTCGATCCACACCGAGCCGCCCTTGCCTCCGTCCCCGCCATCGGGGCCACCCTTGGGCACGTACTTCTCGCGGCGGAAGCTGATGCTGCCGGCCCCGCCGCGCCCGGCGTGTACCACGATCCGTGCCTGGTCGACGAACACTATTGGACCTCGTTTCGACGCGCGATGATCACTTGGACGCCAGCTCCACGGTGCTCACGTGGCGAATCAGTCCGCCGGCCCGGAGCACCGCCGCCCAGCGGGCATCCAGGTCGTGACGATGCAACTCCTGGGAGCCGCGCGCCAGATTGCGAACCGTGACGAACGCGCCTCCCGCCCGGGTCTCGGGACCGCCGGCCAACTCGATCTCGTCGCCGGGCTCGAGCTGGCAGCGACCGTCGCGCGGCCACTCGAGCGCCAGGACTCCGGCGGCGGCCAAGTGGCGAGAAGCACCCGCGGCAAACGACTGCGCGGCGACCACGCGCACGCCGGCCCGAGCCAGGACCCAGGCCGCGATCTCGCAGCGCGGACCGGCGAGCGCTTCGCGACGTGCGACGATACAACTGCCGCCGGCGCCCGCCATGCGCGCCGCGAGCCCGGCGTCACGACCGGCCAGCGCCCGCTGCGCCAACGCGCCGGGGTCGAGCAACAGCGCCCGAGGTCCCCAGGCGACGACGTCGTTCGTGGTCAGATCGTCGCCGAAGCGCGCCGCGACCATCAGCCGGCGCGGCGGCTGAACCGGCCGCAGCAGAGCGCCGGTCCCCGACCACGGTTCGGGCGGCAGCACGCTCGAGCGCCCATTCGCAGGCGCGGTGGTCGGCGACACTTCCACCGGCGCCATCTCGCGCGGATCGACCAGCTGGCCGGCCGCGGCCGAGGCGATGCAGGTTTGCAGGCTGGCCACGTCTCCGAAGGGCAGACGGTCCGCGACCGGAACCCCGAAGTAGAGAATCCGACCACGGTACGAACTCCGGCCCCCGGGAAGCGCCGGGCTCGAGGCCAGCCGAACGCCGGCGGCATTGAGGATGCGTCGCGCCGGGTCCCGGCGCGCGGCGTCGAGCACACGCCGACTGCCCGGCACCAGGAAGCAACGCGTGTCGCTCGCGATCGCTCGCTCGGCCAGGGCGGCGATCATCCAGTCGAGATCGGCCTCGCCCGCGCCCGGGCCGATGACCACGGCCTCGACACGGGAACCGTGGGCATGACGCACTCGACGACGCTCACTCGGATCGCCCGAGCGATAGCACCAGGGCTCGATCGACTCGAGCTGGATCGTCTCGAACGGTTCTTCCGTGACGGAATCGTCGCCGAATCGTTTCCAATCCGTCTCTCGGCCGTGTGCCGCATACCACGCCCGCGCCAGGTCGTCGACCGGCATGAGCGCCGCACTCGCGCCGGCGCCCTCGACGCTCATCGCCGCGGTCAGGCGATCGTGCATCGACAGGCGCGAGAGCCCGGGACCCGAGAATTCCAGGATTCCCCCGCCTGGAATTCGATCGACGCCCCGATGCGCGATTTCGACGATCAGGTCATGGCCGCTGACGCCGGTTCCCAGCGCGCCGTGAAGCTCGATGCCGACCACCGCCGGCACCGCCACCGCGACCGGAGCGCCCGCCGCCGCCGCCACCGCTTCGAGCGCGCTCACGCCGAGCGACAGGCTCCCGACCGCTCCGGCGACCGATGCCCCAGCGCCCGCGGCCAGAGCGAGACGGCCCGGCGCCGCCAGGCGATCGAGGTAGACATGATCGCAGCGACCGACTCCGCGCGGTGTGAAGTGAAAGCCCGCACGCCGGGAACGTTGCTCGAGGACCCGGGCTCCGATGCCGGCCAATCCGGCGTCTGCGGGTCCGCGCCCGTCAGCCACGACCAGCCCGAGCACTCCGTCCACCGGTCGCCGCAACTCGTCGGCGAACACCCAGGTCGCGAACGCCCCCGCTTCCTCGTCGAGCACGACGTGATCGGGGTGCAGCTCCCAGGCGCCGTCGTCCCGGGCACCGTGGGCTTCGAGGACCGATTCGACCAGCGACGTGCGCGACCCGGAATTCATTCCTTGGAACCGGACGACGTCGATCCACCACCTCCGGAGCCGCCATCCTTCTTGGGTTTCTCCTGGGGCTTCTCCTTGGCGCCCGATTCCTTGCCGCCGGACTCCTTCTGCGCACGCTCGCGGTAGGACTTGCTGCGGTAGTCGGTAATGTAGAAGCCCGACCCCTTGAACAGCAGGCCGGTGCCGCCTGATGGCACGCGCCGAGCCTTGCGCCGGCACTTGGGGCAGCGCCGCACCCGCTCGTCGGTCATGGAATGGAACTCCTCGAACCGGTGGCCCGCGGAGCATTCATAGGTGTAGGTCGGCATGGAACTCCTCGGTTTAGGATGCGGACGCCGGCCGCGGCGCCGCCGATCGCGCGCCCAGCGCGCACGCAATGGTCGCGACCCCGACCACGTCCTCGGCGCTGCAGCCGCGAGACAAGTCGTTTGCCGGGCGTGCGAGGCCCATGAGGATCGGCCCGTAGGCGCGAGCCCCTCCCAGGCGCTGGACCAGTTTGTAACCGATGTTGCCGGAATCGAGATCGGGAAAGATGAGGACGTTCGCGTGCCCGGCCACCACGCTGCCTAAGGCCTTGCGGCGGCCGACCTCCGGGTCGAGCGCGGCATCGACCTGAAGCTCGCCGTCGAGGTGCAGGTCGGGGCGTGCCGCGCGCGCCAGGGCCACCGCCTCGCGCACTCGATCGACCCGCGGGTGCTGAGCACTCCCGCGCGTCGAGAACGACAGCAGCGCGACGTGCGGGATCTCGCCGGTCAAGATCGCGAAGTGATCGGCCGCGAGTCCGGCGATTTCGGCGAGCTGCGCCGGGGTCGGGTCCGGAACCACTCCACAGTCGGCGAACACCAGCACGCGCTCGGGCCGTGGCGCCTCGCCGAGCACCATGAGGAAGAACGAGCTCAGCGTGCGCCCCCCGGGGGCGAGGCCGACCAACCACAGGGACGCGCGCAACACGTCGGCCGTGGTGCGCACCGCGCCGCAGACGAAGGCGTCGGCCTGCCCGGCCGCGACCCGGGCCGCGGCCTGGAACAGCGGATCGCGCGCGAGGCCCTCGCGATCGGCCGCCGACAGACGGTCCCCGCGCCGCGTGGCCAGAGCCCGTGACGTCAGCTCGATTAGTGCCGGATCAGTCGCGTCGACCAGCTCGATCCCCGACAAACCCACGCCCGCCTGCCGCGCGTGGTTCCGGGTCGCCTCGCGGGCGCCGACCAGACCCACCGAGGCGACCCGCTCGCGCACCAGACGTTCCGCCGCGCGCAGGATCCTCGGATCCTCGCTCTCCGGCAGCAGCAGCCGCTGCGGCCGCGCCTGCGCCTGTCGCCGAATCCGGTCGAGGATCGCGCTCAACGCCGGCGACGCGGGGCCTTGCGGCCGCCCAGTTTGGCGCGCAGCCGCTCGTCGACGATGCGCGGCACCAGCCCACGGACCACGCCGCCGAGACGCGCCACTTCCTTGACCAGCGTCGAGTTCAGGTACGTGTACTGCTGGCTCGGCATCAGGAACGCCACTTCGACCGAGGACGCCAGGCGCCGGTTCATCAGTGCCATTTGGAATTCGAACTCGAAATCACTGACCGCGCGCAGGCCACGAATCATCACCTGGGCGCCCTGTTTGCGCGCGCACTCGACGACCAGTCCGTCGAAGGCCACCACGCCGACCCGGCGCATCTTGCGCGTCGCCACCTGGATCATCTCGACCCGTTCCTCGGGAGTGAACAGCGTTCCCTTGCCCGGGTTGTGCGCGACCGCGATGATCACCCGATCGAACAGGCGCGCGGCGCGGCGGGTGAGATCGAAGTGGCCGTTGGTGAAGGGGTCGAACGTTCCCGGAAACAAGGCAACGCGCTCACTCGGCATCGGGACCTCCGTCCTTTCGCTCGCATGCATACAACGTGACCTGCGTCTCGCCATAACGTCGCGCGCGCACCTGCCGCAGCGCCCCCGCGGTCTCGGGGAGCGAATCCTTGGCGTGATGCTCGATCACGACTCGCGCCGCATCCGGCAGCACCCCGGGAGCCCCGAGCGCCGCCAGACACCTGCGCCCCAGATCGTCGCCGTAAGGCGGATCCGCCAGGACCAGGTCCGCCGCCGCCAGGACCGCAGCCAGTTGGCCGAGCCCCCGCGGCAGATCGAGTGCCCAGACGCCGGATCGATCCTCGACGCGCAGCGCCGCCAGATTGTCGCGCAGGACCACCAGAGCCGGACGTCGCCGTTCCACGAAGTCGACGTGCTCGGCTCCCCGGGACAACGCTTCGATCCCGAGGGCGCCCGAGCCGGCGAACAAGTCCACCACTCGAAGTCCGGCGAGCGGTTCGAGGCTCATGAACAGCGCCTCGCGGACGCGGTCCGACGTCGGCCGGGTGTCCGCGCCTCTCGGGGCCTTGAGCCGGCGGCCTCCCAGCGTTCCAGCAATCACGCGCACGACAAGCCGGCGAGTCTCATCGACGCCCCATGACGTGTCAAGATCGGCCGCGGGAAGTTCGGCGGCACCCGAGCGTCACGGCGCGGGAACGACCGCGAACCCCTTGGGAGCCTCGACGACGAACGCACTCGCACCGCGCGCACGGCTGAATTTCCAGGCCCCGAACGCATAGACCGACGGCGTGTCGGAGCCTTCGTGGACTTCGAGTCGCTCGGGCAGCCCCTGGGCCGAGAACCGAACGCGAACGCTGTCGGCCGGAATACCCTTGGCGGCGGGAGCGATCAGGAGCCATTCACGATTGCCGACCGAGCGGCGCACCAGGTCGTCGGCACGAGCGCCGAGCACCGCCTGCCACCAGCGCAGCGCCGAGCTCGCATGATGTCGTTCGAAACGAACCAGCTGCTCCAGTCCGGGTTGGAGCCACTCGCCGCCGTCGGCGCGCAAGGTCAGCCGTTCTCCGGTCGCCGGAAACCGGAGTTCGGCCTGGTCCGGGGGCTCGAGCGCCAGCCGGCCCGCAATCCGGGTCGGCGCGCCACCAAACGGATCGGGAGCGGTGCGCTCGAACGAGACCTCTCCCCGTCCGCTCGCCGCCAGACGCCGGCCGAGAGTTCCCATGACGTCATCCGCAGCCGACGCCTCGCGAAGTCCCGCCACACCGAGTATCGCGGCGACGACCAGGACCCAGCGGGCTCCGTTCACGAACCCCCTCCTTCCGCGAACGCTTCCCGCAAATCCTCCGCGTCGAACCGCTCGGTGCCTTCGGGGATCGGCACCGTGAACTGGGTCCGCCCGATCCCATCGCGGAACCGAATGCCATCGAGCCGGAAACGGACGTCGAACGTTCCCGACCGCTCCCGGACCTCGAGACGCGCCGGGCACCAGACTCCGGCCCACGCCCGCCAGGCGGCGTAGTTGACCTGCAACGTGTCGTCGGCCGTTGAAAGCTCGACCCATGCCGGAAGTCCCGAAGTCCCGACCGCCATACGCAGATCGGCGTCCAAATCTTCCCCTGAATCTCTCCACGAAATCACGAGCAGCGAGTCGAGGGAAGCCGAGTCCGCCCAGGCGTTCGCGGGCGGCGTCCAGACACCGCTCAGGACTCGATAGCCGAGATCTCCGGGGATCGCAACGCCCAGCGACTCGCGGGCATGAGCGGTCACGAATGCAACTCGGCGACCGGGGAGTAAGGCGGTCACGCTGTCGCCGCGCGCCGAAAGATCGACGGCGGTTCCGAACCACGAGCCGATTCGCATGCGAACCGCATCCGGAGCGCCGACCAACACGCGAGCCTGGAGGCCGGGCAGCTCGCGCCAGCCCTCGACGTGCGGCCAGGCCAACAGGTCGGCCTCGAATCCCACCGCCTGCGCTCGTTTCGCGAGTGCGATTTCGAAACGCTGCCGGCGGCTCGATGGGTCGAGCTCGCCGACCACCGGCGCTTTCGCGCACGAGGCCAGAGCCCCCGCCAGGATCACGGCCAGCGCCAGGATCGCAAGGTGAGTCGCGGCTCCGCGTTTACAGGTCTCCCGGGTCATCCGGATTTCCCGAGGCGTTGCACGATTTCTCCGACCACGGCTTCGACCTCCCGACTGCCGGTGGCGATGCGCCAGGTCGCCACCTCTTCATAGAGGGGGCCGCGAACCTGGAGCTGGCGATCCAGCAGGACCGATGGAGTTACCCCCGCGAGGAGCGGGCGCGACGCCGCCTGCGAACCCATTCGACACAGGGCCTCGGCGGGCGAGACCTCGAGCCAGACCGTCCGGCATCGCTCCTTGAGCAGCGCTCGATTTCGCGGATCGAGTACGACCCCGCCCCCGCAATCGATCACCGCGGGCGAATCGTCGACCGCCCGGGCCAGGGCGTCCGCTTCGTGGGCGCGGAACGCGCTTTCTCCCTCGCGCGCGAACAGTTCCGTGATCGAGCATCCTGCGGCTTCGGCCACGCGCGCATCAAGGCTCACGCAGGGACCTCCGAGTCGGGCCGCGAGCTGGCGCGCCACGGTGCTCTTCCCCGAACCGGCGATGCCCACGAACGCAATCGGCCGCGATCCGAATCGGGATTCCGCCACGCGCCCGAGCCTAGCACAGGTGCAGCAATCGGCCGGGAAACGCTCGGGCCGCCGGGGAACCCCGGCGGCCCGAAGGAGTGGACTCGTCGAACCCGATCAGTTCGAGGCAGAAGGTTCGATCAGCCTCGGGGTGACGAAGATGATGAGTTCCCGGTTCTGCCGAACGTCGTTCTCGGACCGGAACAGCATGCCGATCAGCGGGACGTCCATCAGGATCGGAACGCCTTTGCGCACCTTGCCGGTGTTGCTGCGGATCAGGCCGCCGATCACCGCGGTCTGGCCGTCGTCGACCATGACGCGCGTGTCGGCCTCGCTGGTGTTGATGATGACGCCGCCCTGCACCGTGCTCTGGCTCGACAGGTCGCTGACCTCGGGGTGCAGGTCCATGATGATCTTGTTGTCCTGGGTCAGGTGCGGGGTCACCAGCAGCTGGATGCCGATGGTCTGCAGCTGGGACACCGGGTTGCCCGCGACGTCGTTGACGATCAGCGGAATCTTCTGGCCGACGATGATCTTGGCTTCACGGTTGTCGACCGTCGTGATCCGCGGATTCGAGATGATGTTGGCCTTGCGGTTCGACTCCAGCACTTGGATCTGCGCTTCGAGGCCGCCCCACGACTTGATGATGCCGTAGTTGACCACCGCCGCCGGGTCGGCGATCGGCGTGTTCTGCTGGCCGCCGAGCACGTTGTCGACATCGTCACCGGGGTTCAGCGGCGGGAAGACCGTCGGATTGCCGGCGGCGTCTTCCCAGACGTCGGATTCGACGCCGACGCCCCAGGTCACGCCGATGCCGCGCAGCGCCTCGACGTCGACGTCGACCAGCTTGGCGGTGATCTCGATCTGCGGCGTCGTGGAGTCGAGCTCGTCGGCCATCTTCTCGATCCGTGCGACGTAGTCTTCCAGGTCCGACACGATCAGCGAGTTCGTCCGGTTCTCGACCATGATCGAACCGCGGCGGGTGATGGACGAGGCCAATGCCGTCGCCATCTCCTTGGCGTTGGCGTAGTTCAATTTGATGATCCGGGTCTCGAGCGGCACCAGCTCCTGCTGCTTGGCCCGCGCGGTCTCGCGATCCACCGCTTCGGACGACAGCTTGGCGGCGGTGTCGACTCGGAGGATCCCGCCTTCTTCGGTGTATTCGAGTCCGCTGCTGCGCAGCACGGTGCGCAATGCGTCGCGCCAGCCGACATTCTTCAGGTTCACGCTCACCGAGGCCTTGACGTCCTCGGCCACGACGATGTTGCGCCCGCTGAATTCGCTGATCGCCTTGCAGACGGTACGGACGTCCGCCCCGGAGACGTCGAGACTGAAGGTCCCTTCGCCCGTGCGCTCGAGTCCGACCCGCTCCATCGCGGTCGTCTGGGCGGCGGCCGACGGGCCCGTCACGACCGACAGCACCAGGAGCGTATTGAGAGCGAGGCCCATCAGGGCCTTACCGGTTCGCATTGGACTGATCCCCCTTCCGAGTCAGTGGGATCGCCACCGACTGTGAATGACCGTCTGCCGTGATCTTGACGACCATGGCGTCGCGCTTGAGGTCCTCGACGAATCCGTTCATGACTTTGTCGCCCCGGCGCAGGATGCCGCTGTTGCCGGCGGCGTCCTCGACGAGCGCAAAGCTGTCCGCGCCCCAGACGATGCCGACCACCTTGAGGGCACCGACGTCGGGGGGAGCATTTCCGCCGACATCATCGCCGACGAAGTTGCCGACCATGGACTCGAACGGATCCCTCCGTCCGATGGTGTTGTACTGATACGTCTGACGCTTTTCGATCGAAACATCCGGCACCATCGGCTTTTGCGGATTGGCCGTGCGGATCCGGCGGACCACTTCGCTTTCGGCCGCCTCGGATTGCGCGGGAGTCGCAGGAGCGCCACCCGCCACCGCGGTCGGCTTGGGGGCCGGCGCGGAAGGCCGCGCCGCGACCGGCTTCACGCCAGCGGGAGCCTGGGCTGCGGGGGACTTCGCAGCTTCGGACGACGCCAGGGTCGGATCCTTGGGGGTGCTCTTGTCCTGAATCGTGCTCTTGGCCGGCGCAGTGTTCGCGTTCGCCGCGGTGGCCGCCTTCGCGGGACCCGTTGCGGGATTGGGCGCCTTCATCTGGGGTGCTGCTGCGGTCTTCGCCGGGCCCAGAGCGGCCGGCTTGGCCTGCGCCGTCAGCGGGCTCGAAGACTTGCTCGGGGTTGTCGTCGCAGAAGCCGTCGTCGGCGCGGGTGCAGCCGCCGGCTTTGGCTCGGTGCGCGCGGTCGACGACGTGCCACCGGCGACCGTCGCGAACGGCGACTTGCCCTGCTTCTTGGCCGCGGACTTCGCGGGAGTCTTCGCCGCGGTCGGCGAGGCCGGGGCCGGGGCCGCCTTCGCATCGGTTCCCGGAGCGGGTACGGCGGACGCGGCCGGCTTCGTCGTCGTTCCGGGCGCGGGCACGGTCGTGGCGGACTGGCTCGGGGTGACTGTGGACGGAGCCGGCACGGCCGGCGTGGAACGGGTCGCCTGCACCTTCGTGCTCGAATCGGCAGCCGGTGGGGCCGTCTGGGCTGCGGCCGCGACCGGCAGCAGCAACAGCAGCACACCCAGCAGTACGGCGCTCGTCACGCCGGTCGCCGGTCCGCGTCCTTGAAGGGACCCGGTGCGATCAGGATTCCGTTCCATTCCCCTGTCCCTCCTTGTCGGTGGTCGCCCCCGCCGGCGCAGCCGGCGCTGGTGCATCGGGCACCGTCCGCGACGTCGTCAGGTGGTAGGACGACGCCGTGAACTCGGCCACCGCCGATGCCGTGACGTCCCGGATGTTCGCATTGGTCTTCAACTGCACGTGCGCCACCGTCACGATCCGGCGCATGTTCGCCAGGTCCGCCAGAAATGAACCGATCTGGTGGTAATCCCCGTACACCGCGATCTGGATCGGCGTCTCGGTGTAGTGCTGCTCGTTTCGCGGTCCGGCCGGCCGGAACATCGTGAATCCCACACCGCTCTGCTGGGCGGCGAGCGAAATCCGGCGCATCAGGACCGGCAGTTGGCGCTCGGTCGGCAGCAGCTCGGCCGCCGCCGTCCAACGCTCGTGCAGCTGCTCGTACTCGGCTTCGAACCGCGGAAGGTCCGCGACGATGGCGCGGGCACGCGACAGCTCGTTGGCCTTGTTGTCCTTTTCGGTCTTGAGCTCGGTGATCTGCTTGTGCACGTTCGGATAGGTGAACGGCAACAGGTGCGTGAGGAAGTAGACCGCGGTCACGCCGCCGCCCAACAGGATGGAGAGGAGGGCCTTTTGGACCGCGGGACTCTTGAGGTCGAGCTTCACGATCGCATCCTCCTATTGGGCGGGTTCGTCCGGGGTGACCCGGCACGAGACACGGAACTTGACGATGAACTTCTGGGAGACCTGCGCGCGCTCCGCGACCTCGAGCTCGACGCCCGCGAACAAGGGCGACCGATCGAGTCGCGACATGAGGTCCGAGATCGCCAGGTTCGACATCGAGTACCCTTCGATCGACAGGTTCTCGCCCTCCTGATTCGAGGCGATCAGCCAGGTGTGGTCCGGCAGCGTGCGGGCCAGCTCGTCGAGGACGCGCACACTCAGCGACCGCCCCCGCTCGAGCTTGTCGATGATTCCGAGTCGCAAGTCGAGCTCGGCGCGTTCTTGGGCCAGCCGGTTCACGCGCGCGATCTGCGGCGCCAGCTTGCGGGACTCCTCGTCGATCTCGGCGATCTGGCGCTTGAGATCCGCGATCCGCGAGCGTTGCGCCAGGACCGAGCCTCCGATGACCAACCCGGCGATCGCCAGGACCACGATCGGCAGGACGAGGTCGCCGACCTTGGGGAGGCTGAAGTTCACCTCCCGGTGAGCCTTCTCCTCGCGCGGCAGCAGATTGATGCGAATCATTTCTTCTCTCCCAGGCGACGCAGCGCCAGTCCGACCCCGACCGTGAGCATGGGCGCCACCTGCGTGACGTCCTGGCCCGCGAACAGGGATGGGTCATAGGCGATGCGCGTGAGCGGGTTCGCAATCTCCGTCGGTACGTTGAAACGTCGCTCCAGGAACTCCTGCAACCCGGGGGTCAGCGCGCTGCCGCCGCACAGCATGATCCGCCCGATCTGACCCGCCTCGCCGGCGGTGCGCAGGAAGGCCTGGGCGCGCTCGAGGGCCAGCGCCAGGCCGTCGCAGGCCTGTTCGATCACCGGCGCCATCTCGGCGGTTCCCATACCCTCGCCGCGCACCGCTGCGGCCGCTTCGGACTGGCTCAGATTGAACTTGCGTTGAGCCGCCTCGATGAACGTGCCGCCGCCGAGCTGGATGTCCTTGGTGAAGTAAGGCACCCCGCCCTGGATGATGTCGATGTTCGTGATCTCGGAGCCGACGTTGAGAATCGCGACCACGTCGGTCGGGTCGAAGTCGTAGTTCGCCTCGATCGCGTTCTGCGCGGCGAACGAGTCGACGTCCACGATCAGCGGATGCAGTCCGGCGTCGCGGATCAGATCGCTGAAGGACAGGACCATGTCCTTCTTCGCGGCGACCAGCAGGACTTGCATCTGCTTGGGATCGCTCGGCGCCGGGCCCAGGATCTCGAAGTCGAGCGAAACGTCGTTGATGTCGTACGGGACGTGCTGCTCGGCTTCCCAGTAGACCGCCTGCTGGGCGTCTTCCGGCGACAGCGTGTTCATCAGGATCTTCTTGACGATGACCGCCCGACCGCTGACGGCGGCGACCACGTTCTTCGAGGTGATGCCGCGGCTCTGGAACAGGCTGGAGATCGTCTCCGTGACCAGCTGCCGGTCCATGACTTCGCCGTCGACGATGGCCTCGGTGATCGGGGCCGAGATGCCCCACTTCAGGAGCCGCGAGCTCTTGCCGTTGGCCTCGAGCTCGACGGCCTTGATGGTATGGCTGCCGATGTCCAGACCGACGAGCGATGATTTCTTTCCGAACAGCATGTCTCACTCCCTGAATGCGATCCGGTCGTGGTCCGGCACGTTCGGCGATATCGCCGTGCGCCGCCGCGGCGGCGCACCCTGCGCCACCCGGCGAACCGGGGGTTCGCTACTCAAGATCGAACGTTTCTTCTTCCGACTTGAGGAGAGAATTCGCGACCCCAGCCCACGTCGCTTCGTGCAAACTGCAGTGCGAATCCAGCCGGTCCTGGAGCTACTTGACGAGCAGAACTCGCGGTGTCGAAAGGCTTTGCACCGCACTTTCCGGTCGTCCCGACTCCAGCGCCGCGCGGATCTTTCGCATTTCTCGTTCCGCCATTTCGCGCATCGCTGGATTGGGATTCTCGGTCGCAACCAACGACCACAACTCATAGGCCACAGCCAGGTTGCCCGAGTGCTGCCGGGCGAATGCGGCGAATCGTGCGGCCTGGGACGGGGCATCCACCTGTCGTGCAGCTTGCTCGAAGTACTCCGCGGCGCGGGTCAGATCCCGACCTCCCGGGCGGATGTAGTAGAGGAAGCCCATTTCGAAAGCGAGCCGTCCGCTGCTCGGCTGGGCCTCGAGCCCCCGCATCATGAGACGCTCGGCGCCGTCGAAGTCGCGGCCCTCCTGTGCCAGGGCAAACGCGCCAAACACATAAGCGGACTCGAACCCGGGAGCCAGACTGGTCAAGACGTTGAACACGTGTTCCATGCGCACGAACTGGTTGTCGGTCTTCCGATGTTCGCCGTAGTACTGGACCGCCCGCAGCCAAGCCAGGTCGGCGGCCGACTGGGAATGTCCGAGCGTCGAAGGTCGGAGCAGGTCGCCCGACGGGTAGTACGAGAGTTCTTCCAGCGGTCGCGGGCGGGGAAGTACGTGGAACGCACTGGTCGCAAGCGTGGCCGAGAGCACCCCGAGGGCCAGCGCCACGGCCCAGGCCACGAGCATGCGGCGGAGGGTGGCGCCGGGCAGCATCATTTGAAGTCGCGGCTCTCGAATGCGGCTGCGGCCAGCGCCAGGGCGCAACCGCAATACACCAGAGCGTAGAGCGTGGCCAACACCAGATGCTCGACGGTCGTCGACTCGCCGGCCGCCGCCAGCGAGCGCATGTTGAACACCGGCAGGTTGGGCACGATGTTGGCGAGACCCTCGAGCCCGCTTCCGACCATCGCGGGGAGTCGCCGAGCCAGGTCGCGCAGGTCGTAGCTCCACTGGCCGATTGCGAAGAATCCCAGGGTGTAGAGCGACGACAGGACCGGGGTCGACAGCGTGGAGAACAACACCGCGACCGCAGTGACCACCGCAACCTCGAGCGCGCCCAGGTACAGCGCCTGGAACAGCGAGGCGCCGTGCCCGGTGAAGCCGCGACACCACAGAAGTACGTAGAGGGCGAGCCCCAGGCTGGCGCACACCACCCAGAGTGCGGCGGTCAGCCCCGCCCACTTGCCGAGCAGGTAGGCATGGCGCGAGATCGGCCGGGTGATCAGGTTGTAGATCGTGCGGCGCTCGATTTCCTTGGCGACCAGGCTCGTACCGACCAGCATCACCGCGAACAGACCGAGGATCGAGATCCCCGACAGGCCGAGATCGATCGTGATCCGTCGGTCCTCACCCATCGCCAGCAGCCCGAGAATCTGAGTGCCGAGCAGCATCACTACGCCGGCCGCGATCAGGCCCGACAAGACGCGGTCGCGCGTCGCCTCGCGGAACGTGTTGTGCGCCACGACCCACGGGATCATGCGCCGACCCTCTGCCCCTGCTCGGCGGGACTGTCCTGGTGGGCGACCAGCAGGTCCTCGAGGGACGCGCGCTGGGGCGTGACCGCACGCACGCGGACCCCGCGCGCCACGAGCCACGGCAGCAGCTCGTCCAGCAGGCGGACGTCCTCGAGGAACAGCGACGTGCCGTCCGGATGCTCGGTGCGGCGGATGCGCTCGTGCCAGATCGACGGGAACTCGAGCAGCGGCGAACCGACGCAACGGACCTCGATCGCATGGGCCCAGTGGTCCATGACGTCGTGAATCGACGCCGACATCGCCAGACGACCCTCGCGCAGGACCAAGACCCGATCGCACAGCATCTCGACGTCGGGCAGGATGTGGGACGAGAACAGGATGGTCGTGCCGCGGCTGCGCTGGTCGCGGATCAGTTCGCGAACGTCACGGCGACCGAACGGATCCAGCCCACTCATCGGCTCGTCGAGGATCAGCAGTTCGGGATCGTGCACCAGCGCGCCGGCGAGCCCGATGCGCTGCAGCATTCCCTTGGAGTACTTGCGCAGGACCAGTCGCGGCCGATCCCCGAGTCCGACCCGGTCGAGCCATTCGCGCGCGCGCGCCGACGCCATCGGTACCGACAGTCCCGACAACCGCCCGGCCAGCTCCAGGTACTCGATGCCGTTCAGGGAATCGTAGAAGTAAGGTTGCTCGGGCAAGAACCCGAGCCGACGGCGGCTCGAGGGACTCGTGATCGGCTCGCCGAACAGCCAGCCGGAGCCTCGGCTCGGCTTGAGCAGGCCGGTGAGCAGCTTGAGGGTCGTGGTCTTGCCCGCGCCGTTCGGACCGAGCATGCCCACGACCTCGCCGGGCTCAACCTCGAACGTGAGGTCGACCAACCCGGGGATGCTGCGCAGAGACCAGTGCCCTCGGTAGAACTTCGAGAGTCCGGCCACGCGAATGGCGGGACCGGAACTCACGCTGCGTGGCTCTCGGAATCCGGCGCGTCCAAGCCGTCCTCCGGACGCCCGGCTCCCGGCTTCTCCACCCCGTAGGCGATCAGTTTCCGATAAAGAGTCGAGGCATTGATCCCCAGGACCTCGCTGGTCCGCTTCTTCTGCCAGCGCGTGTAGTTCAGCACCTTCAGGATGTACTCGCGCTCCAGCTCCTCGAGGGTCATGGTCGGCGTATCGATGATCAGGCTGCCGCGGTGGCTCTCGCCGAACCGGATCTTGTCCGGCAAGTCGTCCGGATCGAGGATGCCACCTTCGTCGAGGATGATCGCGCGTTCGATCACGTTCTCGAGCTCGCGCACGTTGCCCGGCCAGTCGTACTTGAGCAGCAGCTCCATCGCATCCTTCCCGATCGTCTTGGCCGGATGCACCAGCGCCTGACGCTTGAGGAAGTGATCGACCAGCAGCGGGATGTCGTCGCGGCGCTGGCGCAGCGCCGGCAGCTTGAGCGGAATCACGTTCAGCCGGTAGAACAAGTCGGCACGGAAGCGCCCCTCGGCTGACCTCGCGCTCGAGGTCCGCGTTGGTCGCCGCCACCAGCCGGCAGTCGACCTTGATCGGCTGCGTGCCGCCGACCGGAATGATCTCCCGCTCCTGGAGGGCGCGCAGCAGCTTGACCTGAGTGGCGAGCGGCATCTCCCCGATCTCGTCCAGGAAGAAGGTGCCGCCTTCGGCCACCTGGAACATGCCCTGCGCGTCACGCACCGCGCCGGTGAAGATGCCCTTCACGTGACCGAACAGGTTGCTCTCCAGCAGGTCGCGCGGGAATCGCCCCGCAATTGATGCTGACGAACGGCCCGTTCGAGCGCCGGCTGCGATAGTGGATCTCCCGAGCGACCAGCTCCTTGCCGGTGCCGCTCTCGCCCTGCGATCATGATGGTGGCCTCGCTGTCCGCGACCTTGTCCACCATCTTGAATACCCGCAGCATCTCCTCGGACGATCCGATGATCGTGCTCTCTTCGTGCCCCTTGCGCAGCTCGCGCTTGAGGAACTGATTCTCCACCCGCACCCGCCGCATCTCGATGGCGTTGCGGACGATCAGCTTGATCTCGTCGTTCTTCGCGTTCTTGATCAGATACTGGAACGCGCCCAGGTTGACCGCGTCGATCGCGGATTGCTGCGAGGCGTAGGCGGTCATGAGCACCACCGGCAGCGAAGGGTCGTGCTTCTTGATCCCCTGCAGCAGCTGGATGCCGTCCATGCCGGGCATCTTGATGTCCGTGATCACGACGTCGAAATGGTCTCGACTTGACTTTCTCCAGCGCATCGCGTGCCGTTGTTCACCGTCGTGACCTGGAAACCCTCCTTACGGAGCACGATGCCCAGGAACTGGGTCATGCTCTGTTCGTCATCGACGACCAGGATCTTCTCCGCGGACATGGTTCTTGCCCTCGTTCGTATGGGTTCTGGACCCGGCTATGCCGCGCGAGCCCGATGGATCACAGCACCCGGCAGCGCCACCCGCGCGGACGTCCCACGGCCCGGAGCGCTGTCGAACGTCAGCTGGCCTCCGTGTCGTTCGACGATCCGCTGGGCGATCGCGACTCCCAGCCCGGTGCCTCCTTCCTTCGTCGTGAAGAACGGCTGCCCGACCATTCGCAGGTCCTCGGCCTTGATCCCCGTTCCGGTGTCGGCGAATTCGACGACCACCTGGTCGCCATCGCCTTCCTCCCAGCGCAGGGTCAGCGTTCCGCGTTCGCCCATCGCATCGAGCGCATTCGCCGCCAGGTTGAGCCACACCTGGCGGATCTGCTCGCGGATCGGCCTGCACGGTGACCGGAACCTCCCGCGCGCTCGAACCGCACCTGGATCCCGGAACCGCAGCGCGGGTCGCGCCCGATCTCGTCGCACAGGGCTCGCCAGCGTCGGTCCTCCAGATCGAGAGCCTCGGGCGACGGTTCACGCTCGCGCGAGTAGGTCGAGCAGGTCGGTGACGAAGCGGTTGAGCCGCGCGCACTCGCGTCACGATCAGCTCCATGAGCACGGCGTTCTCGCCCTCGAGCTTGAGCTCCCGCTGCAGGCATTCGACCGAGCCGCTGATCGGATTGAGGCCGTTGCGCAGCTCGTGCGCGATCGCCGGCCGCCAGCGCGCCGACCTCGGCCAGCGTCTCGTTGCGCCGAGCGCGACGCTCCATCTCGCGCACCTCGGTCAGGTCCTGGAACACCGCCACCACGCCGGTGACCGTGCCTTCGTGCATCAGCAGGTTGGTCGAGATGCCGAGCGGCAGCGGCACGGCCGGTCGCGGACTGCACGCATGAGCTCGACCCGGGCGCGCGGCGCGCGGTGCTCGAGCGTTTCCAGGACCAGGACGCGCAACGCGCCCAGCCGCTCGGGCAGGGCCGTCGCCAGACGGCGGCCGCGCGTCTCGAGCGTGCGCAGCCTCAGCACCTGCTCGGCCGCCGGGATTGAGATAGGCCACGACGCCGTCGGCCGTCGACGGTGAGCACGCCCGGTGGTCAGGTGACGAAGGATGACGTCGTTGTCGACGCGCACCCGATCCAGCTCGCGCGCGGTGCGCTCCAGGTCGCCCGCGCGTGCGCTGGACCCGCTCGCCGAGCACGCCGGCCAGCACGCCGACCATGCCCCAGAACGCGAGCAGCAGTTCCGGTTGCGGCACGGCGGAAACCGTCGACAGCTCGGCGCGCATCCCGGCCGCCTGCGCGATCCACGGCAGAGCGAGGAACCCGCAGCACGCCGCGGCGGCGGCGAGCAGGCCGCCCGGCAGTCGCGGCCAGCAGCCCGCCGGTGATCACCACCAGCGCGTAGAACAGGACGAACTGGCTCTCGCGACCGCCGGTCATCGCCGCGAGCAGCGGTGACCAGGACGATGTCGGCGCCGATCTGGAGCGTAGATCTGGACGCCGGCGCCGCGTCGCATGCGCACACCAAGCGCAGAACACCGCCGACAGTCCGCCCGACCGCCAGCAGCGCCCACCACAGCACCCACCACGACGCCTGGGTCGCGGCAGGATGCAGCAGCACCCCGATCGGCAGCGCGAGCGTCGCCGACCAGCAGCCGGGCGCGCGATCAGCGTCCGCGAGCCCCTCCCAGCGGTCGTGCACGGCCGGTCCGCCGGACGGCGCCGCCGGATCCGTGGCGTCGGGCAGCGACATCAGTCGTTGCCGCCCGCCACGACGCTGATCAGCTTGAACATCGGCAGGTACATCGCGACCACCATGCCGCCGACGATGCCGCCCATGACGACGATCATCACCGGCTCGATGATCGAGGTCAGGGTGTCGACCGCGGTGTCGACCTCGGCCTCGTAGAACACGGCGATCTTGGTGAGCATCTCGTCGAGCGCGCCGGTCTGCTCGCCGACCGAGATCATCTGCACCACCATCGGCGGGAACACGCCCGAGGTCTTGAGCGGCGCCGACACGGTCTCGCCTTCGCGGATCGAGGCGCGCGCGGTCATGATCGCCTCGGAGATCACCTTGTTGCCCGCGGTGCTGCGCGGTGATCTCGAGACCGGAGAGAATCGGCACGCCCGAAGCGATCAGGGTGCCGAGCGTGCGCGTGAAGCGCGCGACCGCGCCCTTGAGCAGCACGTCGCCGAGCACCGGCATCTTGAGCATGGCCTGGTCGATCACGCGCTGGCCGTTCTCGGTCGCGTAGTAGCGCTTGAACGAGAACACGCCGAAGCCCATGGCCAGCAGCATGGCCCACCACCAATGGCGTCAGGAACGTCCGAGAGCCGCGAGCACGATCTTCGTCGGCAGCGGCAGCTCGCCGCCGAAGTCGGTGAACATCTTGGCGAAGGTCGGGATGATGAAGATCAGCATGAACGCGGTGGCGCCCATGGCCACGGTCAGCACCACGGCCGGGTAGACCATGGCGCTCTGGACCTTGCGCTTGAGGGCGTCGGCCTTCTCGATGTAGGTCGCGAGCCGCATCAGGATCTCGTCGAGCACGCCGCCCGCCTCGCCGGCGGCGACCATGTTGCGGAACAGGTCGTCGAACACCTTGCGGTGCTTGCCGAGCGCGTCGGACAGCGTCGAGCCGGCCTCGACCTCGCGGGTGACGTCGCGAGATGACGCGTCCGAACGACGGCTTGCTCGCCTGCTTGGCCAGAATGTCGAGGCACTGCACCAGCGGCAGACCGGCCGAGATCATGGTCGCGAACTGGCGGGTGAAGATCGCCAGGTCCTTGGTGCTGACACGCCCGGCGCCGCCGAGCTTCGGCATGCGAGAAGCCGCCGGCCTTCGGCCGCACCGACGTGACGAGGATCCGCTTCTTGCGGAGGAGCGTCGAGCGCCTCTTCCTGACGCGCTGACTTCGATCTCGCCCGACTGGGTCTCCCCGGCGAGCGTGCGTCCCTTCCAGACGAAGACCGGCATGGCGATTCCTCCTACGCCGCGCTTGCGAGGACCTTGCCGAGCATGCCTTCGAGCTCGACGCGGTCCGTGCTGCGCTCCAGGGCATCCTCCGGCGACAGTGCCTTGTCGAGCACCGCCTGGAGCAGCGCCTGGTTCATGGTCTGCATGCCGAACTTCTGCCCGGCCTGCATCAGGCTGTAGATCTGGTGGGTCTTGCCCTCGCGAATCACCGCCTTGATCGCCGGCGTGCACACCAGCACCTCGGCGCACATGACGCGGCCGGTGCCGCGGCTGCGCGGGATCAGCTGCTGGGTCACGACGCCTTCGAGCGCGAACGCGAGCTGGGTCAGGATCTGCGCTGCTGGTCGGCGGGAACACGTCGACGATGCGGTTGACCGCCTCGTAGCTCGAGTTGGTGTGCAGGGTGGCGAACACCAGGTGGCCGGTCTCGGCGATGGTCAGCGCCGCCTCGATCGTCTCGAGGTCGCGCATTTCACCGACCAGGATGATGTCCGGGTCCTGCCGCAGCACGTACTTGAGCGCGGTCGGGAACGACGCGGTGTCGGCGCCGACCTCGCGCTGGTTGACGATGCACTTCTTGTGGTGGTGGATGTACTCGATCGGGTCCTCGATCGTGATGATGTGGCCTGCCGCGTGCGCGTTGATCTGGTCGATCATCGCGGCCAGCGTGGTCGACTTGCCGCTGCCGGTCGGCCCGGTCACCAGGATCAGACCCTTCGTGCCGGTTGGTGAACTCCTTGACCACCGGCGGCAGCCCGAGCTTCTCGATCGGCGAGGATCTCGAACGGGATCTGGCGGATCGCCATCGAGACCACGCCGCGCTGCAGGAAGACGTTGGCGCGGAAGCGCGACAGGCCCTTGATGCCGAACGAGAAGTCCAGCTCCTTGGTGGTCTCGAACCGCTTGCGCTGCTCGTCCGACAGCACGCTGTACGCGAGCTGGGCGGTCGATCTCGGGCGTCAGGACCTCGTCCTCGGTCGGCGTGATCAAGCCGTCGATACGGAACTCCGGCGGCACGCCCGCCGTGATGTGCAGGTCCGAGGCCTTGCGCTGGACCATGTCCTCGAGCAGCTTTCGCAGTGTCAGCACCGTGGTCGTCTCCTCTGTTTCCGTCCGTGATGCGCCGCTACAGTTCGTCCGAGGCGCGTTTCCTTCAGCACTTCTTCCGGCGGTCGTGATCCCGCGCTTCAGCTTCTCCAGCGCGTCGCGGCGCAGCGTCAGCATGCCCTCCGACGATCGCCGCGCGCTTGATCTCGGCGGCCGACGCCCGGTCGAGCACCAGGTCGCGCAGCGGCGTGCGACATACGACATCACCTCGTAGACGCCCTGGCGCCCGCGGTAGCCGGTGTTGTTGCAGTCGACGCAGCCTTCGCCCTTCGTGGAACTCGTGCGCCTTGGCGACTCGTCGGCGTCGAGCTGCAGCTCGCGCAGGATCTCCGCGTTGAGCTCGACCGGCTGCTTGCAGCCGGTGCAGATGCGGCGCACCAGACGCTGGGCCAGCACCAGGTTCACCGAGGACGCGACCAGGAACGGCTCGATCCCCATGTCGATCAGACGGCCGATCGCGCTCGGCGCGTCGTTGGTGTGCAGCGTCGAGAGCACCAGGTGGCCGGTGAGCGCGGCCTTGACCGCGATCGAGGCGGTGTCGATATCGCGGATTTCGCCGACCATGATGATGTTGGGGTCCTGGCGCAGGAACGCCTTGAGCGCCGCGGCGAACGTCAGCCCGATGTCCTCGTTGACCAGCACCTGGTTGATGCCGTCCAGGTTGTACTCGACCGGGTCCTCGGCGGTCATGATGTTGACCTCGGGCGTGTTGATCCGCGACAGCGCCGAGTAGAGCGTGGTGGTCTTGCCCGATCCGGTCGGGCCGGTGACCAGCACCATGCCGTAGGGATTCGCGATCGCGGTCACGAACTCCTTCATCGCCGGCGGCTCGAAGCCGAGCTTCTCGAGATCGATGTTGAGGTTGCTCTTGTCGAGAATACGCATCACGATCTTCTCGCCGAAGATCGTCGGCAGCGATCGAGACGCGCAGGTCGATGGTGCGGTTCAGCACCTTGATCTTGATGCGGCCGTCCTGCGGCACGCGGCGCTCGGCGATGTCGAGCTCGGCCATGATCTTGAGGCGCGAGATGATCGCGGCCTTGAACTTGAACGGCGGCGCCATCATCTCCTGCAGCACGCCGTCGATGCGGAAGCGCACGCGCATCGTCTTCTCGTAGGGCTCGATGTGGATGTCGGAGGCGCCCTTGCGCACGGCGTCGGCGATCAGCGAGTTCACCAGCTTGACGATCGGCGCCTCGTCCGCCGCCGCGACGTCGTCGGCCTCGGCGTCCTCCTCCTCGACGACACGACAGCTCGTCCTCCATCCCCTTCATCACGTCGGCCATGGTGCCGGCCGAGTCGTAGGCGCGGTCGATCGCGCGCTTGAGCGCCGGCCTCGGTGGCGACGTGCGGCTCGACCTCGAAGCCGGTGATGAACTTGATGTCGTCGATCGCGAAGATGTTCGAGGGGTTGGCCATCGCGACCACCAGCTTGCGGCCGGTGCGGCGGATCGGCAGCGCCATGAACTTGGTCGCGACGTCGCCGGGGATGAGCCGGGTCAGCGCCGGGTCGGGCTCGTAGTTGCGCAGGTCGACCGGCCGGGCGGCAAAGTGCTGGGACAGGAAAGCGAGCAGGGCGTCCTCGGTCAGTGCCCCGATCTTCACGAGGCTGCCGGTGATCGACTCACCCATGCTCTTTTGCTGTTGGAACGCTTTTGCCAGGACGCCTTCGGTGATCAGTCCGGCGTCCACCAGCTTCTGACCGAGATCCTCGTGCACGCGCGTTCTCGTTCTCGTGAGGAATGGATTCGTCCCGCCGAGGACATCCGGCGGGCAGGTCGATTCCGGGCTCGCGCACGCCCTCGCGTCCCGCAGCACCGGTCTTGCGCTTCGAACCAGCGTGCGGGCTGCAACGTGCAGGCAGCCCGGGTCACGGCGGGTATCGGAAGCTTTCCGGTCTATCGTGAGAGGAAAAGCGGATCGAGGCCGCCCTGAGGTTCCTTGCGATCCGCACGACCGGCTTCGGGTTTGTCGGCCGGTCGATCGGTTCGCACCAGCCCGCGCAACCGGCGCAACAGGGCCGGACCGATCCCGGGGACCGCCCTCAGCTCGTCGACCGAGCCAAATGGGCCGTGACGATCGCGGTGCTCCCGGATCCGGCGGGCCAGGATCGGTCCGATACCCGGCAGGGCGTCGAGTTCGGCGACCGAAGCCCGATTGAGATCGACGGCCGGAGAGGACTTAGGAGGCGGTCCTGGCCCCAGGGAATCCACCTCAGCCGGCACTGGCTCGACCGGAATCGCCAGGGAGTCGCCCCCTGGGCTTCCACCCCGCGGCGCGCGACCGACTTCGGCGGCCCGATGGAGGTCCCAGCCCGCGCCGACCGCCAAAAGTATGAGCACGATTGCGATCCCCCGTCGTTCGGACGGGGTCGGACTGAATTCCAGAGCGTGCTCCCGCCGGGGGCGGGGGTGTCAGTTGGACAAACGCAGGGTCAGAAACAGCCGCCATTCCCGCCCGCTGCTCAGGGCCTCGGAGAGCGACGCCGTGTCGAGCCAAGGCAATTCGTGGCGCTGGTCCTCGAGGTTCCGCACCAGGAACGCGACGGTCGCATCGACCAGAGTCAGCGAGATGCCCGCCTGGCTGGTCGCGTAGCCGGGCAGGGACCGCAGGTCGAAAATCAGGCTCTCACGCCGACCCACGAACTCGACACCGGCGCGCGCCTTGAAGCCCAGATCTCCGCCGAAGAACGTGGTCCGATAGGCGACCTCGGCTCGGCCGCCGGCGTCGGGGTCGAATCGCGGCTGCTCGGATTCGTCGTTGGTGGTGAACACGAATCCCTCGCCGGCCAGGCTCCACCGACCGATCCGCCACTCGCCTTCAGCCCCCGAGACCAGGAACTGGTAGGACTCGGGATCGCGGAACATCCCGTCTCGCAGCCACAGATCCTCGATCGGCTCGTTCGCGACCAGGGCCCGGTCCCGGCACTGTCCCGCGGTCGCATAGGCACGCAACCGGGTGGCGTCGCCTTCCCGCGACAACGACACGATTCCAGCCCAGGTCGATTGCAGGAATGGCGCCTCGCCGGCGCCGAGATCGGTCCATACGGCTCGCACCAGCCGCTCGGCACCGAACCGCGCTCGATAGCGTCCGAAACCCAGGCGATAGAACGCCGAGAGTGACGGCTCGATGTTGGTGAACGGCTGATGCCTGCCGGCTCCGGCGGTGACCTCGGCCGTGCCCGGACCGAGCGGCAGCGTCGCAGCGACGGATCCCCAACCCCAGCCGGCCGAGTCGTCGAACACCTCGTCGCCCGAACGCCGCACCTCGGTCCGGCCGACGCGCACCGTGGCCTCGATACTGGCTCGGCCCAGCGGCATCGAGGCGATCAGGCTTCCGGTAGTCGCGTCGGCGTCACGACGCGAATAGGTGCGAAATCCGCCGAAGCTCTCGCGTCCGTCGTAGCCTCGTTCGAAACCGGCGCGGATGCGCGTGCGTCCGAAGCTGCGCTCGAGTGTGGCGTAACCCGACTCGGCCTTGCCCGCCTGCTCCTCGCCGCCCGACACCGACATGGCGGTGCCGCGGTGGCTGAATCCTGCGTCGACGCGCGTGCCGCGGAGGGTCCACGCCCCCGCGACTTCATAGCTGTGAAACCCCGAGCGGTCGAGAGTTCCGTTGGAGCCGTGCGAGACCTCGACGATCTCGCCGCGCAGGAACCCGGTCGAGTCGCCGCGTTCGACCGTGAGCGCGTTCGCGTCGTAGGCGAATACACCGCCCCCGAGATGGACGATGCTTCGAATCCTGGGATCGGTGCGCGGCAGCGGAATCGACTGCGCGCGCGCCAGCCCCGAAGCGAAACCGTCGCGCGCCGCGCGCCCGCCGAGCTCGAACGCCACCGAGTCGTACCCCGCGAGCATCGGCCCCGCGCCCAGCATCCATGGCTCCGCGGAGGACTGCGGTACGCGGTCCGGCTCGTCGCGCGTCCAACCCCCGACCAGGAAACCGGCCCAGCGCGGCGCGAAGCCGGACTGGAGCCACGCCATGTCCGTCATTCCGGCGCGACCCGGCTCGGACCACCAGGCCAGAAGATCCGGGTAGGTGGACGACATGAGATCGTGCGGGCCGGCGTCGGGTGCTTGAGCGTGCGCCGGCACCCCCAGGATCAGGACGAGAGTCGCGACCGATAGGGCTCGAGCGCACCCAGCAAAGGCGCTCCGACCGCCGCGAACAGGATCGCGTTGGTGGCCACGTGCCACAGGGAGAACATCAGCCCGCCGAGCAGTGCGGCTCCGATCTGGCCGAACAGGATGCCGGTCGCGAGGTTCGTGATCAGGTCGAACAGCAACGTCACCATAGCCCCCACGACCGCGAGCACCGCCGCCCGCGCCGGGATCGGCAGACGGCTCACCGACGCTCGCGCGCAGACTCCACCCGCCGCACCGGCCAAGGCGGTCCCGGCCATTTGAGACGCGGTCACCAGCGGATGCGCCGCGCCATACGGGTTCAGCGACGAATACAGGAGCATGGTCACGGCACCCACCGCGACGCCATCGCGTACGCCGAGCAGCGAGCCCGATCCGAATACGATCAGGGTCATCAACTCGAAGTTCGGGATGGTCTCGGCGTAGGCGCCCGTCAGTCCCATCGCCACCATGAGGGCGACATACGACAGTCGGCGGGCGGACATTCGGGCGCGTGGGGACCGTGCCTCCGTGCGGGGTCGTGGGCGGGAGCGGAGCGTTGCGAAGAGTAACGACCGGGATTGCGCGAAGTCAACGACGCGAGCGCGAGCCGAGGCTGAGGGCCGGAACGGTAGGAGCCACTTGCGGCACGCTCGGCTGCGCTTCCTGCTCCGCCTCGCTGAGGCCTCGACGCGCTCCGCCGTCCATGGCTCCGCGCGTCTCCGACTCGCCGCTCACGGCTCCTGCCGTTCCGGCCCTCAGCCGGCGACGCCGGCAGCGTCTTTCAGGTCCTGCAACACCGCGGGCGGCACCGGCAGGTCGCCCAGTTCGGCGCCACGGCCCGGACCGTGGTAGTCGGAACCGCCGGTCTCGATCAAGTCGTGTTCGCGCGCCAGCTCGCGCAGCCGGCGCACCGCCGCCACGCCATGGTGCGGATGCCAGATTTCGATGCCGCGGAGACCCGCGTCCACCAGTCGTCCGAGACGCGCGGCGTCGAACGTCCCTCCCGCGTGCGCCAGGACGCTGACCCCGCCCGCGCCATGGATCAGACCGATGGCCTCGGTGGAATCGAAGCGCGGTCGCGAAACGAACGCGGCGCCCTGAGAACCGATGTAGCGCCGGAATGCATCTTCGATGCTCGAAGCATGCCCCGCTTCGACCAACGCGCCGGCGATGTGCGGCCGTCCAACGACCCCGGGCCCGGCCAGCGCCTGCACGCGGCTCGCTTCGACCGGAACGCCGAGACGCCCGAGACGTTCGACCATTTCCAACGCTCGTTGCCAGCGGTCGTCGCGAAACCCGACCAGTCGGTCGAGCAAGGACGCATCTTCGGTATCGATGTAGTAACCGAGGATGTGCAGCTCCTCGCCATCGAAGGTCGACGAGATCTCCACCGCTGCAACCACTTCGAGTCCGGTGCCGGCGGCGGTGCGCGCGGCGGGAATCCCCTCGACCACGTCGTGATCGGTAATCGCGATCGCGACCAGGCCGCGCTGCAGGGCCCGTCCGACCAGGGCGGCCGGCTCGAGCGTTCCGTCGCTGAAGTTCGTGTGGGTATGGAGGTCGACACGACGGCCGCCGGAGCGGCCGTCCCACGAGCCCCTCACCGGCTCTCCAGGGACTGACGGAGCGAGCGGATCTTGGTCGCAGCCTCCGGATAGCTGGGTCGGGCCTGGTGCACGCGCTCGAACTCGGCAAGCGCCTCGTCGAAGCGACCCGCAGCCTCGAGCGCCAGGCCGAGCTCGAAGCGCACGCCGAGCATGGTGCCGGGATCGAGCTTGGGATCCGCCAGCGTCGTGCGGAACTCGGTCACGGCTTCTTCGAAGCGACCCAGATCCATCAAGCAGCGTCCGACCAGCTCGGAGGCACGACCGCGCATCGGCGGACTCTTCGCCGCCGCACGCAATGCCTCCATGGCCTGCTCCGGAAGTCCCATCTCGAGGAAGCTCACGCCCAGAGCGTACTGGCTTTCGGCGTCGTCGGAAACCTGGTCCTGGACCCCCGCCTGGAACCGGTCGACGATTTCGTCGAGCGGGATTTGAACCTCTCCGACTCCATAGATGATGTCGAGCTTGAACGGATCGAGCACGGTTTCGTCGCTCGAGGGCGGCGCCGAGCTGCCCAGGATCGCGCGACCCGTGGCCAGCTCCCTCAGCCGGTCCTGGGCCACCGTGCTGTTGGGATCCAGACTCGCCGCGCGCTGGAACCAATCCCGCGCGAACGCGGGCTCGGCGCCCTGCAAGGCGCGATCGCCCATCTGGCAGGCGATGCGCGCGGCTTCCGGGGCGTCGCCGCGCCGCCCGGCGTTCTCGAACCACAGAACGAGTTGGGCCGGGGTCAGCGTCGTCATGTGCTCGAGCGCCCTGAAGACGCGCGCCGCCGCTTCGAAGTTGCCGGCCAGGTCGTGCACTTCGGCAACCTTGAGCATGTGGGCGGCGGCACCGGTCAGGTCGTTGGAGCGCTGTTGCTGCCGAGCCTGGAGCAGGAACTGCATCGCTTCGGGGTGGGCCATCGCGTCGGGCACCAATCCCCGGAACAACTCCTCGAGATCCGTGCCCGCACCTTCCGTCGTTCCCTCGAACTTGAGACCCGGCCGTGCGCCCGTGTTCGGCGGCGGCGACAGGGGTGGTGGCGCCGGGAACGACGAGGGCGCGGCGGTCGCAGCCGGCGGCGCTACCGGAGCCGGGGGCGGACTCGGGGGCCCCATCGGGATCGGCGGTGCCGACTGCGCAGGCGGTACAGCGACCGGTGGTGGTGTCGCCGGGGGCGCAGGCGGAGCGACCCGCGGCGCGGCAACCACGGGCATCGGGGGCGGGGGTGCGGCGGGCGCTTCGATCGGCGGCGCTGGTTCCTCCAGGATGGAGGCTGAGGGATCGACCTCGAACACCACCTCAGGCGGCTCGTCTTCGCGCGCCGGTTCGATCGGAGCCACGTTGCGATCGATCAAGCTTTCGACATCGCTGGGTGCGTTGAACGTCGCGGCGCGCTCGACACCGAGGTCCGAAGCCGAGCCGAGCGGATGATCGCCGTCGAGCCCAAAATCCGGTCGCTCGATCGCGGCCGGAGTCGGCGGGGCCGCGGCCGGTCGCGGGGCGTCCGGTTCCTTCGTGCTTTCGCGCACCTCGACACCGCGATCCCGCGACAGGGTCGGTGGGCGGCGCATCGGGCCCGAATCAGGCTTGGTCGAATTCCTTGCCGTTGGCTTGCCCTTGGCGTCCGCTCCGGTTGCGGTCGGGGTGAAGGAATTCAATCTCGCACGGCAGCGATTGGCTTCTACCAGCATCCCCTGGCGTTCGTAGGCTTCAATCGTGCGTTCGAGGGTCGCGCGACTCGAGGCACGGTCTCCCTCCGAGAGCTGGATGTCGGCCAGGCGTTCGAGCGCACCAATGTTCTCGGGCGACGCTTCGTAGGCTGCCGCCAATGAGTCGGCAGCCGCTTTGCCATCGCCGATCTTGAACGCGTACTCGGCATACTGCATGAAGAACAGGGCGGCCTCGGTCGCCAGTCCGTCGCGCTGATGCAGTTCGGCGAGCCGTTTGAAGATGATGCCCTGAGCGAGCCCGAGGCGGACCATCTTCTTGCACACCGCGATCGCATTCTTGTAGAGGCCGGTCGCGTCGTAGCCTTCGACCGCCTGGAGGTAGCGGCGGGTGGCTTCGCCGCCCGCGCCCTTCTTGAAGAGCAGGTCGGCGATGACGACGGCGTGGTACGGCTCGCTCTCTTCGGCGCGCGCAAGCTTCTCGTACTCTTCGAGTGCGGCATCCAGGTTCCCGCTCTGGATGTGCCGCTGCGCACGCCTCTTGATGTCGATCGCCTTGTCCAATGTCGTCCGTCTCCAGGAAGGCGCGCGTAGCGGACGGACGCAGGCCGGCCCTCAGGCCGTGAGGATCGCCTGCACCACCTCGCTGCAGTCCCGGGCCGCCACGGTCATCGCCTCGCTGAGGCGACGTAACGCCTTTTCGATATCGTCCTTATCGGCGCTGGCCGGAAGCGACTTCAGGTTGATCTGGACGTTGAGCAAGGCACCGTCGGCGGCTGCAGCGGCCAGTCGCCCGGCGACCCCGGCGTCGGTCACGGCGTTCGCGTTTCCGTGGCGGGCAGCACGTGCGGCGAGCTCGACTACTTCGAGGCAAGCCTCTGCGGTTCTTAGGGGTACACGGGTCGCTTCGAGTTCAGCGGCAACGATGGCGGCGGTCCGCGCGGCAGCAGCCTCGCTCGGCTGCTCGGGCATCCGCCGGGCCCGAAGCACCGCCTCGAAGGCCTCGCTGTCCTGCTGGGCCAAACGCCCCAGCATCTCCCGCAACTCGGTGGCCCGCTGCTTGGCCTCGCGCACCACCGGCTCGCCGGCCGCGTACTTCTTCTTCCCGATCGTCAGGTTCGCGACCATGATCGCGAGGCGCTGCAGCCAGTGCGCCCACGACCGCCGCCACGGTGCCGCCCCCCGGCGTCGGAGTTCCCTCGGCCACCCGATCCAGAAACTGATCCACGCTCAAGGCTCCGCTGAGCGGCGGCCGCCGCAGGCGGATCTCGAGCACCTGATCGCGGCGAAAGCACTCGAGCTGGAGCGCGTGCTCGGCGGCATCGAGCATCGCGGACTCGGGGATCAGCCCGACCACCTCGCAGCCCGAGATCGCGGCGCCGTGGCGCGCCGGCCTCATCGCGAACCAACGCCAGCACGCGATGAATCGGCGTCGCCTCGGTGTTCACCAGGTTCATGCTGACCTGTGCGCGCCGCCCGCCCTCGATCGAGAATCCGAGCGCGCGCACGTTCTTGAGTCCGCCGCTCTGCTCGCGGATCGCGGCCGCGATCGCCTTGGCGACCCGCACGTCGCCGGTGTTGAGATTGGCGTTGAACGCGACCAGGAACCGACGGGCGCCGACCGCGGTGGCGCCGGCGGTGGCGTGGATGCGAGGCGGACCGAAGTCCGGACGCCGGTCCGGATCGCTGCCGATCGCCGTGCGCAGGCCCTCGAACTGGCCGCGCCGCACGTCGGCGAGGCTCACGCGATCGGGCCGGCTGGCCGCCGCCTCGTACAGGAACACCGGGATCCCGAGCTCCTCCCCGATCCGGCGTCCGGTCGCGCGCGCGTAGCTCGGCGCAATCGTCGAGCGTCACGCCCTCGACCGGTACGAACGGCACGACGTCCGTGGCACCCATGCGCGGGTGCTGTCCCGAATGCGTGGTCAGGTCGATCAGCTCGCTCGCGCGTCGCGCGGCGCGGAAGGCGGCCTCCATCACCGGTTCCGGCTCGCCCGCGAAGGTCAACACCGAGCGGTTGTGGTCGGCATCCATCTCGCGGTCGAGGAACATGACCCCGGGAACCGCAGAGATCGCGCGCACGATCTCGTCGACCACCTCGGCGCGGCGGCCTTCGGAGAAGTTGGGAACGCACTCGACGATTCGGGTCATGGTTCTCGGTTCCTCACGGCCACACTCGGCGTTCGAGCGCGGGCAGCGCCAGATCGGCGCCGCGCACGAACACGCAGTCCGGCCGCACCGCGGGCATCCAGTACGGCAGCTCCTCCAGCGTCTCGCACTCCCAGGCGACCGCGTCGGCCCAGGCGCCGGGGTTGAGATGCCCGACCTCGGCTTCCACCCCCAGCGCGCGCGCGGCGTTCCAGGTGATCGCCGAGCAGCATCTCCTCGGCGGTGAAGCCGCACGAGCGCGCCGCCAGCGCGGCGCACTCGAGCAGCGACTGGGCGGGCGCGGTGCCGGGATTGAAGTCGGTGGCGATCGCCACGCGAGCGCCGCGAGCCGCGCAGCACTTCGGCGTCGCGGCAGCGTCTGGCCGAGCGTCAGCGCCGCCGCCGGCAACAGGACGCCCACCGTGCCGGCCGCGGCCAGTGCCTCGCCAGTCGTCCGCCGTCGCGCACTCGAGATGATCGGCCGAACGCGCCCCCAGCTCCGCGGCGAGCCGGGCGCCGCCGCCGTGCGGTCAGCTGGTCGGCATGCAGCGTGAGGTCGAAGCCCAGCGCTTTCGCGCGCCGCGAGCACGCGCCGGCACTCGTCGACGCTGAACGCCACGTCCTCGCAGAACACGTCGACCGCGCTCGCCAGTTCGCGGCGGCGGATCTCGGGCAGGGTCGCGGTCACCAGCTCCTCGAGGAACTCGGCGCGCCGGCCCGCGTAGGACTCGGGCAGCGCGTGCAGCAGCAGCGCCGTGCGATGGACGCGCACCGGCACGCGCTGGGTCGCGCCGCGCATCAGCTCGAGCAGCCGGAGCTCGGCCGCCGGCGTCGAGCCCGTAGCCGCTCTTGACCTCGACCGTGGTGCAGCCGTTCGCGCGCCAGCGCTCGAGCCGGTTCGCCAGGCTCTTCTCGAGCACGTCGTCGCGTTCCGCTGCGGTGGCCGCCACCGTGGAGCGGATCCCGCCGCCCGCGGCGGCGATCGCGGCGTAGCTCTCGCCCCGCCAGCGGCGCTGCGAGCTCGACGGCGCGATGCCCGGCGAAGATCATGTGCGTGTGGCAGTCGACCAGACCGGGCGTGACCAGGCGGCCGTTGCGCATTGATCGGTCGCGCCTCGCCGTGGCGGCGCAACAGGTCGCGCGGCGGCTCCGACCTCGAGCACGCGGCCGTCCGGAACACGATCGCGCCGCGCGGGATGACGCAGCGATCTCGCGGCCCTCGGGATCCGGCGTCACCACCTCGGAGGTGTTGTGGAGCAGGAGGTACGCGGTGCGTCCCGCCACACGTCGGCCCGAGGCGTCGTGGCTCGACGGCAGTGCCACCGGCCTAGCGTCCATCGGTCACGCCCGGCAGGTTCATTCCGGTGCGCCGCGCGTGCTCGATCGCCTCCGGGTAGCCGGCGTCGGCGTGACGCATGACGCCGGTGCCGGGATCGTTGGTCAGCACGCGCTCGAGGCGTCGGTCGGCCTCGCGCGCTGCCGTCGCACACGATCACCATGCCGGCGTGGATCGAGTTGCCGATGCCGACGCCCGCCGCCGTGGTGGACGCTCACCCACGAAGCGCCCGAGGCGGTGTTGAGCAGCGCGTTCAGGATCGGCCAGTCGGCGACCGCGTCGCTGCCGTCGCGCATGCCTCGGTCTCGCGGAACGGCGAGGCCACCGAGCCGGCGTCGAGATGATCGCGGCCGATCACGATCGGCGCCGGAGCACGCCGTCGCGCACCATGCGGTTGAAGCGCAGTCCGAGCCGCGCGCGCTCGCCGTAGCCGAGCCAGCAGATGCGCGCCGGCAGCCCCTGGAACTGAACGTGTCGCTGCGCCAGCGGGATCCAGCGGTGCAGCCGTGCGTCGTCGGGGAACTCCTCGAGCGCGGCGCGGTCGGTGGCGAGGATGTCGTCCGGATCGCCCGACAGCGCGGCCCAGCGGAACGGCCCCTTGCCGATGCAGAACAGCGGGCGGATGTACTCGGGCACGAAGCCCGGATACGAGAACGCCTCGCTCGTGCGGCAGTCCGCCCGCTCGGCCTCGCCACGCAGGTTGTTGCCGTAGTCGAACACCACCGCGCCGCGCGCCTTCATCGCCAGCAGCGCGCGCACGTGGCGCGGCCATCGAAGCCCGCGCGCGCGGCGCACGTACTCGTCGGGGTCGCGTGCGCGCAGCGCCGCGGCGGCCTGCTCGAGCGTGCAGCCCGGCCGGCACGTAGCCGTCCAGCGGATCGTGCGCCGAGGTCTGGTCGGTGGCGACGTCCGGCGTCCACGCCGCGCCGCACCAGCTCGGGATGCACCTCGGCAGCGTTGCCGACCAGCCCGACGCTCAGCGGCCGGCGCGCGTCGCGCGCCTCGCGCACCCAGCGCCAGCGCCTCGTCGAGCGAGCGCGGTCACGCGGTCGCAGTAGCCGGTCTCGACGCGTCGCCGCGACGCGCGCTGGGTCGACCTCGACCGCCAGGCACACGCCGCCGTTCATGGTCACCGCCAGCGGCTGCGCCCCGCCCATGCCGCCCAGCCCCGCGGTGAGCACGAGCGCGCCCGGCGAGCGTGCCGCCGAAGTGGCGCGCGGCGCACTCGGCGAAGGTCTCGAACGTGCCCTGGACGATGCCCTGCGAGCCGATGTAGATCCACGAGCCCGCGGTCATCTGGCCGTACATCATGAGCCCCTTGCCCTCGAGCTCCCAGAAGTGCTCCCAGGTCGCCCAGCGCGGCACCAGCAGCGAGTTCGCGATCAGCACGCGCGGCGCGTCACGGGTGCGTGCGGAAGACGCCGACCGGCTTGCCCGACTGGACCAGCAGCGTCTCGTCGTCGCTCGAGCGCGCGGAGGCGCTGCGACGATGCGGTCGAACGCCTCCCAGCGAGCGCGCCGCCTTGCCCGGTGCCGCCGTAGACGATCAGATCGTCGGGGCGCTCGGCGACCTCGGGATCGAGGTTGTTCATCAGCATGCGCAGCGCCGCTTCCTGCACCCAGCCCGTGCACGAGAGCGTCGGTGCCGCGCGGAGCGCGCACGCACGCGGGCGGCGGCGGCCGGGCTCACGACGCCAGCACCTCCTCGGCGAGCCGCTCGGGCGCCGGCGACAGCACCCAGCGCGCGAGCGCTCTCGCAGGCTCGGCGAGCGGACGGTCGCCCTCGGGCGCGGGCACGAGGCGCCGCACCGCGCCGTAGAGCCGCTCGGAGCCGTGCGCCGGCGGTGAGCGGTCGGCGGAACTCGAGCGCCCGGCAGTCGCGCACAAGCAGCTCGAGCGCCACGACGCGCGCGGTGTTCTCGACCACGGCGCGCGCGTGGCGCGCCGCGATCGGCGCCATGCTGACGTGATCCTCGAGGCCGGCGCCGGTCGGGATCGAATCCACGGTCGCCGGATGCGCACAGCACCTTGTTCTCCGACACCAGCGCGGCCGCCGTGTACTGCGCCATCATGTAGCCCGACTCGAGACCCGGGACTCGCCGCCAGCACCGGCGGCAGCCCGAGCCTTCGGTGCCGCACAGCAGCCGGTCGATGCGCCGCTCGGACTGAGCGACGCGATCTCGGCCACCGCGATCTTCAGGTAGTCGGCGACCAACGCCGACCGGCTGCGCGTGGAACAGGCCGGCCGAAACCACCTCGTCGTCGTCGGGGAACACCAGCGGATTGTCGTTGACCGAGTTGAACTCGATCTCGAGCTGGTGCGCGACGTGGGCGATCGCGTCCCAGGACGCCCCCAGCACCTGCGGCACGCAGCGCAGGCTGTAGGCGTCCTGGACGCGGCCGCAGTTGGCGTGCGACTCGACCAGCGCGCTGTCCGCGCGAGTAGGCGCGCAGCCGGCGCGCGGTCTCGAGCGCGCCCGGGTAGGGCCGCAGCTGCCTGCACGTCGGCGCGCGCCGGCGCGAACGAGCCGAGCAGCACCTCGGTCGAGAGCGCCGCCGCCGCGATCGCCGCCTCCCACACGCGTCGGGCGTCCGCGCACGCGAGTGCCGCAAGCGCGGTCGAGAGCTGGGTGCCGTTGATCAGCGCCAGCCCTTCCTTGGCCTCGAGCGTCGAGCGGCTGGAGCCCGGCGCCGCGCAGCGCGAGTGCGGCCGGCATGCGCTGGTCGCCGAGCCACGCCTCGCCCTCGCCGACCAGCACCGCGCCAGGTGGGCGAGCGGCGCCAGGTCGCCGGAAGCGCCGACCGAGCCCTGTAGCGGCACGACCGGCGTCACGTCGCGCTCGAGCAGCGCGAGCAGCGCGTCGACCACGCTCGGGCCGGCACGCCCGAGTGGCCGCGCGCCAGCGACGCCGCGCGCAGCAGCAGCATGGCGCGCACCACGTCGCGCGGCGACGCGCGGACCGACGCCGGCAGCAGTGCGAGCGCAGCAGATTGAGCTGGAGCGCGCGCACCTGGTCGGGCGGAATGTGGCGATCCTTGAGCTCGCCGAAACCGGTGGTGACGCCGTAGACCACCCGACCCTCGCGCACCGCGCGCTCCACCACCGCCCGGCTGGCCGCCATTCGTTCGCGCGCGCCGGCCGCGAGGCGCACCGCGCGCGCGTTCGCGGGCCACCGCCACGACGTCGCCCAGAGCCAGAGGGCGCGCGCCGAGCTCGATCACGATGCTCCTCCACCGAAACCTCCTGTTCGAGGAAGCGCGCCGCGTCCGCCGCCAGCACCTCGGCGTCGCGACGCACCTCCGGGGCCACGCCGGCAGCGCCGCCAGGAACGGCCTCCGATACGACGCCGTCGCCAGGCGCGGATCGCACACCACGAGCACGCCGCGATCGTCGGCGCGCCGGATCAGACGGCCGACCCCCTGGCGGAAACGCAGCACCGCCTCCGGCACCGCGTCGTCCCGGAACGGATCCAGTCCCTGCTCGCGCAACCGCTCGCCGCGCGCCTCGACCAGCGGATCGTCGGGCACCGAGAACGGCAGCTTCGCCACCACCAGCGATCTCCAGCGCGTCACCGGGAAAGTCGACACCTTCCCACAGGCTCTGGACGCCGAGCAAGATCGCGCCGCGTTCGGTCGCGGAAGCGCTCGCTCACCTGACTCGCCGGACCGTCCCACTCCTGCGCGAGCAGCATCGCTCCGGCCGGCAGGCGCTCGAGCAGCCGCGCGCGCGCCCGTCGCAGTCGCTCGTGCGCCGTGAACAGCACCAGCTGGTTGCGCCGGGTCCGCGCGTGCAACGCTTCGACCACCGCGGCCACCGCCGCGGCTTCGTCGGCGCCGCCGTCGTAGATGTAGGCGCGCATCTGGCGTTCGAGCGGGAACGGCGACGGGTGGATGGCCGCCGGTCGTAGGGAACGCCGTGTTCCTCGCCGAGCCCGAGTCGCTCGGCGACGAACCCGAAATCGCCGCCGGCCGAGAGCGTCGCCGAGGTCAGCACCACGGCCGGGCAGCGTTCGAGCACCAGCCGTCGCGCGTGCGGCGCCGGCCGAGCACCGGCGCGCCGTGCAGCTCGACCCGCCGCGTGCCGCCGGTCCGCCAGTAGACCCAGTCGCGCTGCGCGGGATCGGCGAGATCCTCGAGGTCGGACATGGCCGCGGTCCAGCGGGCCGCGACCTGCTCGAGCTCGGCGGCCAGCTCGATCGACTTGGCTCCCGGTTCGGTCGCCGAGATTTCGCTGGAGAAGCGTCCGAGTATCCGCGCGAACCAGGCGCCATGACCGAGCACGTCCTCGAGCAGTTGCAGTTCGCCGCCGAGCAGCTCGGCCGCGGTCCGGTAGCGCGAGCGCAACCCGTACCCGGCTCCGGCGCGCGCGCGCGCCCCGCCGGGACCGGGCGCCAGCCGACCTCGAGCCGGGCGAACAACGTCTCGGCTGCCGTGCGCGCCGCGGACGCGCGCTCGCTCCAGGCGGCGAGGTCCGCCGACCAGCGTTCGGCGCGCGCCGGCTCGACGCTGGCCAGCAAGGGCAGCGCGAACGAACGCAATCGGCCGGCGAGCCCGCTGCCCCGCCGGCTGCCACCGCGGCAACCCCGGTGACCCGCAGCAGCTCCTCGATGCGTCCGAGCGAGCTGGCGCGTCCGAGCTGTTGGAGCAGCACGCCCTCGAGACGGTGGGCTTCGTCGACGATCAGCGCGTCGAAGTCCGGCAGCAGTCCTTCGACGCCGCCCGAGAGCGCGAGCAGCGCGTGATTCACGATCACCAGGATCTTCGCCTGCTGCGCCTGGCGTCGCGCGCGCACCCAGAAGCACTCGCGGCCGCGGCGGCAGGTGACCGCCGTGCACGCGTCCGGGTCGGCGCCCAGCCGCGGGCGCACGCGACGGAAGGCCTCGGCATCCGCGGGCGGAAAGCGGTCGAGGTCGCCTTCTGTGTCGTGCGCGGCCCAATGCCGAAGCGCCTCCAGCGTCTCGCGTTCCTCGCTGCCCTCCCCCGCCGCCTGATCGAGCGCGCGCACGCACAGGTAGTTCTGCTTTCCCTTGAGTCGAACGCAGGGCAGCGTCAGGTCCAGGGCCTCGAGCACCGCCGGCAGGTCGCGCTCGTAGAGCTGATCCTGGAGCGAGCGGGTGCAGGTGGCGATCACCACGCGCCGTTCGCGCGCGTGCGCGAGGAGCACGGCCGGCAGCAGGTAGGCGAGCGACTTGCCGATCCCGGTCGGCGCTTCGGCCACCAGCACGCCACCGTGCTCGAGGGTGTCCGCGGCCTCGGCGGCGAACGAGCGTTGTCCCGGCCGATCTTCGTAGCGGATCGCCGCGTCCGAAACGCCCCGGTCGTGGCCGAAGCGCGCCGCGAAACGCCGGCTGAACTCGGAGCCCGGCGTCAGCAGCTCGCGGACTCGCTCGGCACACGATGCGCTCACGTTCCTCCCCGATCCCGAGTGCGGCGCGAGTTCAGAACGCCGAAACCAGCTGCACGTGAATCTTGCCTTCGAGCGGTGGCCGGCCGACCTCGAGGCCGTAGGCCATGCCGATTCGGCCGGCGCGCGTCTCGAGTCGCAATCCGCCACCGACCCCGTCCAGGTGTTGCGTCTCGACCGCGTCCCCGCCGGCGGCCACGGCCTGCCGCGTCCAGGTCCACGCGTGATCCCAGAACAGGTACGCGTGCTGCTGGTGCCCACCGGCGCTCAGCCGCCATTCGAATCGCGACAGCGCATAGCGGTCGACGCGGAACTGGTCCTCGTCGAAGCCGCGCAGCGTCGCCGCACCGCCCAGCGACCAACGCTCGTACGTGCTCAGCACCGACTCGGAGCTGAAACGACCTGCGCCCGACAGCTCGAGCGAGGTACCGCTGCGCGGAGTGAGCGGCCGCAACAGGTCGATCCAGGCTTGGACCGCACTGGCGCGCGCCGTGCTCGAACCGGTCGGACGCAACCGCTCGCGCTTGAACACCTGGGCGGCCGCCACCCGTGTCCGGTAGCCGCTGCGCGGTGCAGCGGCATCGTCCCACACCGCGCGCTCGACGGCGAAACGCACGTTCTCGAGTCGCGACTCGCTGACGTTCCCCGCGGTCTGCACCACCCGCTCGACGTCGAACCCGGCTTCGAGCACCTGGCGCGCGGTCGCGGTCCAGTGCAGGCCGCCCCCCCAGCGTGTGCGGGTGTAGGTCGAGTCGCGCACCTCGTGCTCGAGCATCAAGTCGGCGCCGAGCAGCGCGCCGAGCACCATCGGTTCGCGATAGTAGGCGGCGATGTTCGACCGCTGCTGTCCGGTCGACTCCCAGCGCAGGGAGGTCGATCGCCCGGTGCCCAGCAGATTGCCGAGCTCGACGCGCACGCGCCCCACCACTCCTCCCTCGCCCTGGGCTCCGACCGCGCCTTCGAACGCGTTGTATCGCGGTTCGTCGACCGAATAGAGCAGCCGGCCCCGACTCCAGTCTCCGGCCGACACCAGACCGTCGAAACGCACGTCACGGAAGAGACCGAGGCGCAGCAGCCGTTCGCGGCCGGCGGCGGCGGCGGCCGGATCGTAGTATTCGCCTTCGAGTCCGCGCAGCACGCGCCGCGCGACGTCTTCACGGGTGACCGTCAGCCCCTCGATGCGCACCTCCGACACCGTGACCTTGGGTCCTGGCAGTGCGGCGATCGTCAGGTCGAGCCGTCCCGCATCGGCTTCCCAGCCGCGCACGCCGAGCTCGGCGTAGGCGTGTCCCTGACGCACGAGCTCCGCAGCACCGGCCTCGAGTGCTCGAGCAATGCGCTCCGGCGAAGCCGGGTCGCCGCTCTTGAGACCGAGCACCTGTGCGGCGCGCGCCGAGTCCTCGACCGAACCGGCGCGGACGGATACGGTTCCGAGTCGATAGCGAGCGCCCTCGTCGATCCGCAGAGTCAGCACTTCACGGCCGGTCCACTCGCCGTGCGCGCGCGCATCGAGGAAGCCCTCGGTCTGGAGGGCCGCGACCACCGCCTCGAGTCCGCTGGCCAGCGACGTCGAGTCGTCGGGTGTGCGCAACGCCGGCGCCATCAGGCCTTCGGCCTGGCGCCGCGTCAGCCCCGCGCCGTCGTAGTCCAGACGCGCCGCGGCGGACGCCGGAGGAGCGGCCAGGGCCAGCAGCAGCGCCGAGATCGCGAGTCGCACCCGAGTGGCCATCAGAAGAACGCCCTCACTTCCGCCCGCCCGGTGACATTGGCGCTCCGATCCGCGCGGTCGCGCGCGTTGATCGAGACACCGGCGGTCGTGCTCGAGTGCAACCGGTAGTCGAAGCGCGCCGAACCCTCCCAACGGAGCTGCGACAGCGGATCGGGAGTCGGCAGCAGGTCGACGGCCGGTACCCCCGCGTGCACGATGCGGCGTGCGCTCAGCTCGAGTCGTCCGCGCTCGCCGACCGCAGCCCCGAGATCGGGTCCGATGCGCAGCGTGCGGCTGCGCTCGCTCTGCCCGTCGGGGCGGCTCCAGGTCGCGTCGACCACGCCCACCGCGCGCAGCCGACTCCCGGCGGTATACACCGCCTGCACCAAGCCCCCCTGTTCTTCGAGCACGCGCCGGTAAGCGGTGCCGCCACTCAGTTCCTGATCGGCGGCCCGGCGCCGAGCGCGCGCCTCCAGCTCGACCGCGAACTGGGGCGAGGGTCGCCCGCGCCAGCGGCCGCTGGCACTCCGGTCATCGAGCGACTGCGCGAAGTTCGAGAACGAGCGATCGACGGTGACCCGGCGCTCGATGCGCGCCAGCACCGCTCCCGCTCGCGATCCGGGCGCCAGGTCGAACACGACCCGCTGCAGCAACGCGCCGCGTGCGATGCTCGGATCGTCGAGCAACGCCTCGGGTGAAATCATCAGGTCTTCCGCCCGCAGCGCCCCGCGGCGCCGCACGTCGCTTTCGTAGCCGAACTCCCCGCGCGAACCCCGCCAGACATCGCCGCGGCCGATCGGCACCACCAGACTGCCGGTGGTCGCCGCCCGCGCCGCCTGCTCGATCTCCGGCCGGGTCACGATCACCAGGTCGTAGTCGCCGGTGCCGACGAAGTTGCCGAGCGCGTCGTAGGCGCCTTGGCCGCTGCCGACGAAGACCAGCGTCCGCTCGCGGCGCGACTCGCCTTCGTTGGTGATCTCGGTCCCCAGGTCGCCGCGTGCACCGGAGCGTTCGGCCGAGATCCTCGCACCCCCCAGATCGGCCCGCGAGCGAGCACCAGCGTCGAGAGGCTCGACGTCGCGACGCTGGTAGCGGAGTGCGATCCGCAGCGGCCGATCGGCCGGGCTCTCGAGCCCGAGGTTGCCGGTGCGGACTTCGGCCTGGTCATGGAATTCCTCGCCTTCGGCACGCGCGTCGCGACGCAGCGTGGCGCCGGCGCTCGCGCGCCAGCGGATGCCGGTTCCGGTCGCCAGCGCCAGCCCGCCCTCGCGCACGCGCACCGCAACGCGACCGGTGTCGCTCGGTGTCCAGCGCTCGTCCTGCTCGGCGCGCACCAGCGGCGCCAGCCAGCGCCCGTTGAGCCCGACCTGCGCTCGCGACCGCTCGCGACCGCCGTCGGGGAAAGCCAGGCCCGACTGCTCGCCGTCGGCGCGCTCCCACGACGCCAGCGTGCTGATCCGGCCCTCGCGAACCCACACCACGTCGCGCCTCAGTCCTTCGTAGCCCTGCTCGGTGCGCAGGCCGGCGGCTGACGCGCGCACCTCACCCCCGCCGCGCGGCTGCCAGAACACGTTGCCTTCGGCGCGTTTCGAATGCTCGAGGTCGGCCCCGAGCGGCAAACCCCACGACTCTTCGGCGAAAGGTCGCTCGAGCGGCGAGAACGACTGGAAGCGCGACTCGACCCCTCGCAGGTTGGCTCCCACACCGATCACGCCTCCCCAACCTCGGAGGTCATGGACCGCGCGCAGCTGAGCACGACCGGCGAAGCCGGCATTGTCGCCGTCGTCCCGGCTCGAGAACGTGTTCCGATCCAGACGACTGGTCGCGCCCTCGACCTCCGCGGTCAGTCCACCGCGCGCGAAACCAGAGCCGAACGTGATCAGGTCGTGGGCCCCAGGCAGCGGCAGCGGGCGCCCGATCGAGTAGGTGCCGGCACCCACCCCCACGAATCGATACGTCCGCCGGCTGTCGACCAGCGTCGACTCCGCGTAGTCGCCTTGTCCGAACCCGACGTTGGCGAATTGGACGTTGAAATCGCCCGACTGGGCTCCGACGTAGGAGTAGACCAGGCCGCCCGAAACGCGAATCGTGTCGTAGTCGCCGCCGCCACCTTCGACGCCCGATCCGACGGCGCGGGCCGACGAATCGCCGGCGAGCGCCAGACGGACGCGGTCGGACTCGTCGAGCGTAACCTCGAGCGGTCGCCCCCGGTCGTCGGCCTCGCGCAGCACGCGGGCGAACGCGTTCCACGACCCCCGGGTCCAGCCGGCGCCGGCGCCGGCCAGGTTCCGGCGATACGCCGACGTCGCCACCTGATAGTCGACCGTGATCCGGGTTTCCGAGGAGATCGGGCGCCGGTTGGTGAACGTGATGCGCCCGCGCTCGTACTCGATCGAATAGTCGGCCGACTCGCCGCGGTTCATGCGCCCGCCATCGACGGTGACCACCTCGCTGCCGGCCACCACCCCGACGCCGGTGCGCCCCTGCGAGTCACTCAACAGATACGGGCCCTGGCTGCCCTCGATGCCGTAGAACTGGATCCGTCGGAATTCGCCGGTTTGAGTTGCCGCCGCTCCGGCGGCCTCCAGAGTTCCGGTGCGCCAGTCGGCGCGCACGCCCTGGAGCCGGCGCTCGATGCGCCCGAACTCCCCGCGATCCCAGTCGAGGGCGATGTCGCCGAGTGCGGCGCCACCCTGCGGGGAGCGCAGCTCGAGCAGCACGCGGTCGACGCTCTCGAGGCTCTGTGTCGATCCGGATTCGGTGATTGGAACGCTCTGATCCGAGAGCACCGCAGTCAGCTCGACCCCGGGCGCCACGGTGCCGCCGACCGTGAGGTCGAGCGACTGCCGCAGGAAGGCGTCCTGATTCGACCCGAAGTCCACGGCCAGGGTCTTGTTGCCGGAGAGCGTGATGCCGATTCCAGCCGGCGTTTCGCCCGGCGCCCGCGCAGTCGCAGGGCGCGGCCGCACTGAACTCGCCGCCACCGCCACCGTGTCGGGTGGGTCATCGGCGGCGGCCCGATAGGGCGTCGGTTGCACGCTGAGCGGCGGCGGGCGAAGCAGGGCGCACGCATGCACCCGCAGGGTGTCACCGGGAAGCGGCGTGCGCAGCAGCCGCAGCTCGCCGCGCAGTCGGTCGAGCGAGTAGTCGCGCGTGGGGTCGAGCTGCGCCTCGCCGATCCACACCGTGTCGGTGCCGGCGCGCAGAAACGAGCGCGGCAACGGATAGATGACCGTATTCGCGACCACCGGGATCCGCCAGGTCGCGCACGACGGATCCTCGGCCGCGTGTGCGGTCGCCGGAGCCGGCGCGGTCAGGACCGCGGCGGCCAGGCAGAGGATCGCCGGCTGCCGCATGTCGTCAGTCCTCCGCGTCCCGCGGCGCAAGGACGAAGCGCCGCAGGCGCCCGGCGCCGCGCTCGCCGATCAGGAGCGAGCCGTCGGGCGCGAAGGCGAGAGCGCTCGGACGGTCGAGGCCCTTCTCCTCGGCGAGCAATTGACCGTCCGCGGTGTAGACCCACGCCACCCCGCGAGCCTCGTCGGCGACCGCCACCCGTAGCGAGTCGTCGGTTGCGACCGCCAGCTCGCCGGCCGCGCCCGCGGGCAGCGACCACCAGGCGCGGGGTTGTCCCGCCGGATCGAGCCGTTGCACGCGCCGTCCGACGCGCTCGCCGACGATCAGCTCGCCGAGTCGGTTGACCGCGAGTCCCGAGGGCCCGCGAAAGGAGCCCGGTCCCTGCCCGAATCCACCCAGCACGCGCACGAAACGCCCGGAGAAGTCGAAGACCACGACGCGGTCCCGGTCGCGATCGCTGACGTAGACCGCGCCCCCCCGATCGCTGGTCATCGCCACCGGATCGATGCGCGCCGGCGGATCCTCGAGCGTTTCGAATTCGATCAACGTGCCCTGCAGCCGGTCGAACAGGTCATAGACCACGACGCGCCGGTTCTCGGTATCGAGCACCGCAACCCGCAGTGCTCCGAGCAAGGCCAGCGAAGACGGGCGACGCAGGGCGCCGGCGCCGCTCCCCAGGGTTCCGGCCTGTCCGAGGGTTCGGCCAGTCGCGTCCATGCGTAGGAATCCGTGGAGCCCGGCATCGGCCACGAACACGCGACCGAACGCGTCGACCACCAGCCCCGATGGCTGCGGCTGGCTGCCGCCGTTCCCGGACGGCGCGAGCAACGTCGCCACCGGACGCAAGGACAGGGTCAGAGTCTTCGCATCACGCGCGGTGGCAGCCGAGTCGACCTTGGATGGCGCCGTCGATTGGCCGACCGCCGCCCCGGACGAGTCGGCGATCACCGCGCGGGTCGAGTCGGTCCCCGAGCCCGCCGGGCCTGCCGATCCCGTGAATGCCCCGATCATCGCCGCCAGGGCGATGCCGGCTCGGCTTCCGCGTCTCATCGGCACTCCCCCCTCAGAAGCGGGTGTGCACCTGGATCGCGAGCGCGCCATCGCCCAACTCCGGGCGCGGCGCCAGCCGGACTTCCCATGTCGTCGCGCTCGAGGACGGGCGTGCGTGGATGCGCGCGGCGTGCAATGCACTCAAGAGTCGGTTGACCACGGCTGCTGCCAGTGCGGTGTTGGCGCGAATGTCCGCGCGCTGAGCGTCCTTGCGCTGCGCCCCAAAGCGGTCGAAGTCCTGCTCGCTCTGCCAGGCCCATGCGTTCTCGCCCCCGATCGAGTTCTCCGCGATGTACTCGCGATAGCGATCCGGATTGTCGTAGAAGAGATTGGCGGCATCGCGATAGACCACCAACTGGTTGTACTCCTCGCTGCTGATGTAAGAGCCCACGGTGCGCCGGTATTCTTCGTCGCGCACGGAGAGATCGATCCCCGCAAAGATCCGGGCGGTGCGCTCGTAGGTTTCCGTGCGCATTTCGCTCTGCACCTGGAACGCGGCGAACGACGTCCAGATCGCCAGGTCGGCGACGAAGAAGACGGTCGCCGACGTCCGGTGTCCGAGGGTCGCCTGCCCCCAACCCGGCACGGTCAGCGAACGCAGCAAGACCTGGGCGCGCTCGGCCGACAAACCGAGCGGCGGAGAGGACGGTGACGCGTTCGCCAGCTGCTCGGCCTCGAGCGCGTCGAGTCGCACCACCTCGCCGGCCCGCCCCGGGAGCGGCGCAACCACGCCGAGCAGCAGCGCCGCCGACAGAGCAACCGTGGCCATAGGCACGCGGGTCCGCGACATCAGAACTTCCGCTCGAGCGTGGCCGAGAACGTCGGAAATCCATGCCGCCAGCCGGTGTTCAACTCGAGGCCGAGGCCGCCGCCCAGTGCCTGGTTGTGCTTGCGCGCGGAACGAATCGCGTCGAACGCCGACACCACGTGATTGACCCAGATCACCGACTCCGACCAGCGCGCTCCGTGCAGGCGGCGATCCGAAGTCTCGCGCAAGTCGACGAATCCCGAACGCGTCGCTTCGGGCTGGCCGGACCAGCCGAAGAGCGCTCGATCGTCGCTGCCAATCAGATCGTAGAACGCCTCGCGGTCGCCGGAGTACAGCGTTTCGAGCGGCGACGGGTCCTCGCCGGTGGCCGCCGACCAGCGGGCAAACGACCAGCTGCTCGCGCTGTCCGCGGGCACGCCGGCGTACGCCACTGCGTCGTCGCGCGCCTGCTCGCCGCTGGTGCGCAGCAGGGCGCCGGTGGTCCAGGCTGCCGCCTCGACCAGGAAGAACCAGATTCCGTTCGGCGCGCCGTCGACGTAGGCCTGGCCCGCCCCCGGCACCGCCGCCGACAGCAACATCGCCACCGACTGCGAGCGCTGCCCTTCCATTTGGACGCGCACCGCCAGCGAATCCGAATCAGGTCCCCACTCGCGTTCGATCGCGCGTTGCGCGAGCACGACGCCACGCGAGCCGTGAAGATCGACGCGCGAGAGCGCGAGCCGCGAGCCGGAGAGCCACGACTCCACTCCCTGAGCGCTCGCCGTGCCGGCGCCGGCCATCAGCAGCACCAGCATCCCCGATGCTCGCCAATTCATCGCAGAATCCCCAGGTGGATCATCTCGACGCGTTCGGTGCCGGCGCCACGGAAACGCAGCCGCGCCAGATACAGGCCGGCGGGCAACGCCCCCGGGTCCCAGACCTCGAGGTTGTCCGACGGGCTTCCCGAACGGGTGAACGATGCCACCTCGTGTCCCGATGCGTCCAGGATGCGGAATTCGACGTCGGAAGGCTCGGTCAGCTGGTAGGCGAACGAGACGGGCTTCCGTCGTGCCGGATTCGGATAGGCCTTGAGCGATCCCTGGATCAATGGACCGGCGAAGGTGACCGGCGGCAGCACCGTGAGCTGCGGCGGCAAGCTCGAGCTGCGCGAGGCGTCGCCGCCGAGCATGATCCACGACGTGGCCGGCGTGCGCCCGCTGGTCACTGGAATCCGATAAGCGTAAAGGCGACCGAAACGGTCGGGCGCTACCAGGTCGAGACGCGAGTCGCCGTCGAGATCGGCAGCGACCGGCGAGCCGGTCGCACCGACCCCGGTCGCCAGCGGCCACCCTTCGGCGGTGGTGCCGTCCGTCCGCAGCGCGGCGACGATCCCGCTCGCGTTGAGCGCGACGACTTCGCTCGTGCCGTTGCCGTCGACGTCGAGGGCGAGCGGCGTGCTGCCGCTCGGGAACTGCTCCGCCGTCGGCCGCTTGGGCCATCCCGGCGACGGCCGCCCGCCGACGTTGACGAAGCCGACTCCGAGGCTCACCGCCTGAAACAAGACTTCGGGATAACCGTCGCCGTCCGGATCGCCGGCCCCAAGTGCCGGGACCAGCGTATCGGCCTGCGCCTGTCCCCATCCCGGCAGCGGCTCGCCACTCAGGCAATGGGCCCACAGCCGATCGGCGTGGTGCACGACCAAGGACCGGCCACCCCCGCACGCGACCGGCGTCGCCGCGGTCGATGCCGCTGATCCCGCGGCCAGCGGGCCGACGCCATCCGGTGCGCCGTTGAAATCGATCCACAGGAAGTCGGGTGCGAAGTCCGTCGGCCCCACCGCGCGTGGCCATCCCGGCATGATCACCGACTGATTGCCGTCGAACGCAACGATCGCAACCTCACCGGTCGGACCACCGGCCGCCACCAGATCGGTGATCGCGGTGAGCGGCGGCGGCGGCGGCGCCGTGCCGAAGCTGGGATCGACCGCCAGCCGGCCGACAACGCCACCCGACCACAGCACCGGCGACTGGGCGAGAATCGCGCCGTTGAGGCCGATCGTGTAGACGCGTCCGTCGGCGCAGCCGACCACGACGCGCGCATTGGGATAGAGCCCGGCGAATATCGGCGGCGTGGTCACGACCTCCGGCAGCGGCGGCGGCCAACCCGGCTGGATGTTCCCCAGATGGTCGACGAGCCAGACGCGACCACCGGCGGACGTGGTGTCGGGGCCGTCGGGCCAGGTCGATACCGCGAACAGCGCCGGGCCTTCGGTCGCCTCGTTCGGGAAGACACTTTCGCCCAGCGCAATCGCCGCCATCTCGCGCCGCGGCCTGCGATCGAGTCGCGCGAAGAACTGTGGACCGCCGCCGAGTCCGGCGCCGTCCGGAGTTAGCGCGAACAGCGAAGTACTGTCGGCGCTCGCCGGATCTCCGCCCGCCCAGCAGACGTCGAGGCTCCGGTTGCCGTCGGCGTCCACCGCCAGCAATACCGGCCCCCCGGGTGGGAACGACGTGGACACCGGCCAGCCCTTCAGCTCCCAGGTCTTGAACACCGCCACGCGCATCACGGAATCGGGCGGATCGAGCACGTCCATGCGCTTGTGCGGCCGGGTACCGACATGCGGAATCAAGTCAGGGATCGTCGAGTCCGAAAGCGTTGCGTAGTTGCCCTGGAAGTACGGGTCGAATGGAGCGCTCAAAGCATAGGGCGATCCGTAGTCGCCGAGATCGCCGAGCGCGTCGGCCTCGATCACGTCGACCCCGGGTCGAGAAAAGCTCGTGTTCCAACCGAGGTCGGGATTGGCGCGCAGGGCCGTGTCCACCGGGAAGTACGACTCGAGCGGAATCACGCTCTCGTCGATGTGCCACACGACGATGCCCGAGCCAGGGAGCAGGGCGTCGTACTCGTAGCGATCGGGGCTGTCGGGCCCCAGGATCACGCGGGTCGTGCTGTCCTGGTCGAGGGTCACGACATCCGCCGGCGCCAGCCAGCGGTTCTCGAGCAGCAGGTACTCGTCGCTCGACAGCGTGACCTTGCGAATGTCCGGATGGCGCGCGCTGGACCGGTAGACCACGGTGTCGCCGTAGGACACTTCCTGGAACGGGGGGATCTGCGGGCTGATGAACGCTCGCTGGAACGGATCGACGCTGGGCGGCAGGAGCCCGGTGGCGAAGCCGATTTCCCCGCCGGGCAGGATGACCTGCGAGCCGACCAGATTGCCGCTGTCCATCAGGCTCCAGGCCCCCACCACCGATTGACCGGTCGCGACGTTGTAGAGATCCGCCAAGTCGAACAGCAGGTGCCCGCACTCGTGTGCCATCACGCCGTTGATCGTGCCCATCTAGCTCGTCCTGGGTGATGGTCTCGGGGACGAGGGCGGCGCGGTCGATCGGTCGCGTGGTCGAGTCCGGGAAGATCACGACGTCGGTGTCGACCACGCCGATCGTGAACGAGGGAATGTCGTGCGGGCTGTCCTGGCGGATGTCGCTCTGAAGATCCGCGCCCGCGTGGATCAACACGATCCGGTCGATGTCGTCCCACGGAATCCGGTCGCCGAGCACGATCGACTGCGAGTCGGCCGCGAACATCATGGTGCGGAACATGTGGACCGCGTCGCGATAGATCTCCTGGCTGAACATCCACGGCCCGAAGTCCGCCATGTCGCTGACCGAATAGGCGCCGTTCTCGGTGCGCGGCCAGACGTCGCCCTCGACCACCACGGTGCCGTAGCTCTGGGCGTCGTAGTAGCGGCGCAGCGCTTCGAAATGCGCCTGGAAGAACGTGCGGTTGCGGGGCGGGCGATCGATCGGCGGCACCAGCGTGTCGGGGCCGGACAGGTCGAAGCGGCCGCTGCCCGTGGACTGGCCGCCGTCGCGGTCGTTGAGAAAGTCGATGCGCACGAACGCGACGCGAATGGTGTCCGGGGGTGCGGGGCCGCCCGCCAGCGTCGGCGCCAGCGGATTCGCCTTGCGCGCTCCGCGCGGGCCGGTCTCGCGCGACCAGTCCATTCCCGGCGCCGACAGCACATCGCGGAACGAACGCTGGCGCTCGGCGCGTTGGGTCTGGAGTCGGGCCTGCGCCGGGGTCAACACGCGGGTTCCGGGTCTCGGGGTCTGGAGTGCAGGACCCGCGGGATCGACCACCGGGAAGACCTTCAGCGACGGGGTTTCATGGGCGGACGCCGCCGCAGAGACAATAAGCCCCACGGTCGCAAGGGTCGTTGCCAGTCCACGCACGAAGGGATCCGGTCCGGCGCTAGAAGCGATACCCCAGGGTGATCTTGTTCACGTTGTCGAGCCCAGAATCCTTGGCCTGCGGGATGCTGGCGTAGTCGAGCCCGAGGCTCTTCCACGTGAAGCCGAGACCGAACGTGAGGTCTTCGATATCGCCGAGCGGATCGGAGTAGTAGCCGAGCCGGCCCGTGATCTGTTCGGCGTAGCCGAGTTCGACGCCGCCGTGATAGGTGCGGAACTCCTCGCTGCCCGGCACCAGCGACTGGTTGAAGTCGCCGGCCATCAGGAACGAGAACTGTTTCGCCGAGTACGCTTCCCAGGCGAAACCGGTCTTGAGGTTGCGGCTCAGCGGGCTCGCCTGATCCTCGTTGATGAACGTCACGCTTGGTCCCAGGTTCTGGACGTTGACACCGAAGTTCAGGTGCGCGGCGGGGATGCGATAGAGCGCCGCGAGGTCGAGTCCGAAGGTGGTGCCGATGCCGCTTGCCTCGTCGGGCGCGAGCTGGATCCGGATCCACTTGAGCGCGGCGCCGACCGCGAGGTCGGGGAGCAGGCGCGTGCCGCAGTAGAGCGCGGGCGAGAACTCGTTCGAGCCGAACGATGCCGGTCGAGTTGCCCGAGTTGTCGGTGCCCTCGCTCTGCCCGTACGAGAGGAACACGATCCCGAGGCCGAATGCGCCCCAGCCCTTCATCGGCTGGACGTAGGTGCCGTAGTTGTAGCTGACGTCGCTCGCGAGTCCGGGGACCAGCTGCGCGTAGGTGAGCTCGATGGCGTTGCGCTCAGCGAAGCCGAGTGCGGCAGGGTTCCACCAGGTCGCCCCGGTGGCGTCACCGAGTACGGCAGCGCCGGTGGCACCCATCCCGTTCTGTCGGGCGCCGGGCTGAATATCGAGCGAACGACCCGTTCCCTGAGCCAGAGCCGAGCCAGTGAACAGGGCAGTAGCGGCCATTCCAAGAACAGCGATCCGAAACAAACGCATAGTCTGCTGAACCTCCGAAGGCATAGGGGCCCCTATTCGGGCGGCTGAAGTTGTCATACTACACCGCATGATCGCCAGCGAGTCCCGACTTTTTCCGACGGCCGCTCCCGACGGCCGGGGTGCCGGGCACCCATAGGCCCGAAAACCCGGAAGAGGTCGGGATTGGCGGCGCGAACCCGCCAGGGCCCGGGGCCGAAACGATCATCGGTTGACGATCACGAAGCGGCCCACGGCCTCGGCTTTCTGCCTCGGACTGCTCTCCCCGTCCGGCTCGCGCACGTTCACGTGGACCTTGAACAGATAGAGGCCATTCGCAAGCTCCGCCTGCTCATCGTCGAGCCCGTCCCAGGGGATCTGGATCTGACCGATCCCGCCGAAGGACTTCAGGGTCCGGATCAGCCGGCCCGACACCGTGTAGAGACGGAGCAGGACGTTGACCGAATCCCCCGGGGCGTCGACCACGAACGTCCCCCCACCGAACGGCCCCCCGGAAACGGTCGGGTTGGGGAACAGGTAGGCACGGGTCACGTCGAGCGGCGGCACGGCGGCGACCTGGAAGGTGATCGCCTGGGTCGATCGGTGCTGCCCGGCCTCGAGGCCGGCGGCGAGGTTGTCGGCCGCCGACACCGAGATGGTGTGCGTCCCTTCGGGCAGGTTCGGCAGCTGGAACGTCGCCACGCCCGCCTGATAGGAGTCCGCGGCATAGCGGAACGACGAGGTCACGTCCACCCGATTCGTCGTGTTGCCGTCGACCGTGACGATGATCCCGTTCTGCGGGGTGTGGCCGGTGATCAGGATCCCGCTCGGATCGAACAGGTCGATGCGCAGCGAGGCATCCGGGCGCACCGTGGTCGAGCCGCCGAACGAGAGGTTGATCTGGGGACCGGTCACGTCGCCGGGCGGCGCCGTTCCGGGGTTGAGCGTCAGGACCAGACTGCCGACCCCGTCGATCCCGGTGGTGCCGCCCGTCGATCCGGAAGCGTAGGCGCGCAATCGCGCCAGCGGACCGGTCTTCGCTTCGAGCGGCACCACGAAACGCCCCTGGAACGCTCCGCCCCGAAGCACGACGTCCCCGACGTACACCGTCGCCGCCGCCGCCAGATAGCTGGGTGGGTTGCTGTTGCAGACCGGAGCGCAATCGGGCGCCGACTCGAGCGGCGCCGAGTCCTCGATCCGCATCGACAGGACACCCTCGAGCGGCACCGCCGGGAACACCTTGTTCGGGATCTTGCCCTCGACCACCTGGCCTCGGAACATCAGGGTGCGACCGCGCTCGAGCGCAGTCACCGGCGTCACGCCGGCCGAGTCGAACAGCGACACTTCGACCCACGTCCTCGGCGCGTTCGGCACGATCGCCGCGTCGCCCATGAGCTGGTACTTCTGGCTGTTGTCGCCGCCCGACTTGGTCGCGAGCAACGCCTCGGAAACGCTGGCGGAGAACTGGCCACTCGTGGTGTCGCGCCGGAAGAGCCGCTGGTAGAGCCCGATGTTCAGACTCGCGTTCTGACCGCTGAGCGCCAGCTCGGTGGCCGAGATCACGGCGATCGCCCCGCGCCCCGGCGTAGTCAACAGCAACTCGCCGAGACTCTCGACCGTGGGATCGTTGTACTTGCCGATGTCGCACGACGCGGCGACGAAGATCGGCAGCTGCACCGTGTTCTTCAGGGTGCCGACGTCGGTGTCGAGGAACACGCTCTCGTCGGCGAGCTTGAACGGGCTGCCGTGGCCGATGTAGTTGAACATCACGATGCCATTGTTGATGTTGGACTTGATCGCTTCCTTGGCGTCGGGCTTGGTCGAGCCGGCCTGGGTCGGATACGTGTGCAAGTAGACGCGTTGTCGGTCGATGTGGCCGGGGGTGGCGATCGAGTCCAGACGCCAGGTCTGCCGCAGATGGCTCCAGTAGAGACCGTCGACCAGAGGCCCCTGGAACTGGTCGTCGGCGATCAGCATCACCTCATTGCGATACTCGCCGAGCGGGGCCGATTGCTCGTAAAGGATCACCTTGTTGCGTACCACGTCGAGGGCGCTCGCCAGGTCGTTCACCGGAATGCGCCCGCCGAAGAAGTCGGGCAGAACCACTGCGGCGTTGTCGACGTTGAGCAGCCAGTCGTCGGTCGCGAACTGGCGCGCGACCACGCCGTCCCACCCCAGCTCGTAGGACGGCAACAGCGTCCCCGGCTTTCCGCTCGGCGCCCGTCCGGTGAGGTTCTTGAAGTCGTAGGACGCGTCCCCGAGCAGCGTGACGAAGACCGGGCTCAAGTCCCAGTTGAGTTTGGCCGCACGCAGAAAGTTGCGGATCGCCGCCGGGTCGGTGCGGCCCGCCCGAGAACTGGTCGTAGAGTGCAGAGATCGGCACCGAGCGGGTCTCGAACCCGTTGTGGTCTTTCCGCCATTCAGTCAGGAGGTCGGCGGCCTGCTGGAACTCGTCGTAGTAGATCACCAGGTAGTCGGCGCGATGATCGGGGCTTCGGAGGTTCTCCCGGCTCGAGGGCTTGGGATTCAGGAACGCGGTGGTCGGCAGTCGCGCGATGCTCGCGTCCTGGACGATCCGGAACCGCCGCTCCGACGTCTGGGTCGACTCGAACTCGAGCGTCCGGCTGCCGGTCGGCCCGGAATACGAGAGTCCCGTCAGCTCGACCGGCGCCAGCGGATCCGTGATGTCGAACACCCTGGGTGGCACATCGGGCGTGAACGGACCGATGCGGAACAGATAGTTTCCCGGATCAGCGGGCGACTTGAACGACAGCTCGTTGGCGAGCGGCTCGAAGAATCGTTCGTAGAACAGGTCGAACCACGCGACCCCGACCCGGTCCCTGCGGCTCGGACAGCCCGGCACCAGTGGCAGCTCGATACGGACCGTGTTGCCCGCGCGCTTGAGTCCGGCGATTGTCTGATACCGTACTCGGCTCGGAGCCATGCCCGGTGCGGCTTCCCCAACTACAGCATCGACCGTGAATCCCTCGCGCAGCAGCCAGTGCGAGCGACCCAGCAGGTTCGAGTTCCAGCTCACGTCGGCCAGATGCTCGAAGCGGAACGGATTGCTGAGACACGAGTCGGTCGACGAGATACCCCACAACCGGACCCGCAAGCGGGCGGTCTGGAGCGTGTCGGCGCCCGGAGCGTCGACCACCTCGGTCATCCCCCGCCCGGTGTCGAGCGAGCGCCAGAACCACTTCTCCCAAAAGTACGTGCTGGGATTGCGGTCGTCCGGGTAGAAGGGTGACGCGTCGGGAAAGTACTCGGCGTCGGATTCGAAGTGGAGCCGCTCGGCGAACGTGATCGGGGTGATCTCGGACCCGTCCGGATTCGCCGCCGCATCCCGCGTCGCGATGCGGCGCGGCGCGCCCGGCACCGGAATCTCGGCGGTCGCCAATGTCAGATAGCAATAGTTCTGGGTCTCGTAGGGGTGATTGAGGTAGAGCGTGTCGGGTTCGAGGCTCACGAACGCGTCCCGCCAATCGTTGGGCCCGAGCGCGTAGAAGTAGAAGTAGTCCTCGTTCTCGTTGAACAGTCCGTCCGAGGATCGATCGACCACGCCGATCGCGACCTCCTGGTATCCGCAAGCGTCGCAGTAGTCGTTTTCCGGCAGGACCGGCAGCCCGGGCCAGGTGAACAACCTCAGGCTGTCGAGCGGCGTGTTGGTCGCGCCGCCGAACACCTCGAGGTTGCGCAGCTGCCCGAAGGTGATGCGGTAGAAGCCGGTCTGCGGGATCGCGATCCGCGCCCACGTGCGGCCGGCGAAGATGTTCGTGGTGTCGATGCCGCCACCGGCGCCACCCATCGCCGATTCGCCGGACCGCGCGCTCGACGGATCGGCCTTCGCGTCCCGCGCGCGGCGCCAGCCACGCCCCTGCTCGTAGTTCACCAACACGTCGGCGTAGAGCGACTCGAAGCGATCGGGACGCTGGACCGGCGCACCGGTCGCGCCAAACCGAGGGGCGCGGAACTCGACCTCGACCTCGATGCGCTGGGCCACTTCGACGGCGCCCACCGACGAGCGCATCGGTGCGATCTCGACATGCGCCACGCGTTGGTCGCGCAACCACGACACGCCGCGCAGGCGCACGTTCGGGGCTGCGGCCGCGCGCCTCGGCGCCGCCCCGTAGCGCTCCTCGAACGCGGCGCCCCGCTCGATCGCATCGGGAACCGGGGCCATGTCGATCGCGAGTGGCTCGCGCCAGGCGGAGACCTGGCCACGCACCGCGACCTCGCCCGTGGGCGGCACGGCGACCAAAACCGTGCGCACCAGGGACGCTTCGCCGCCGGGCGAGCCGTCGAGGTCGTAGCCCTCGAGGTCGACGCGATGCCGGCCGCTCCCGATCGGGATCAGCAGGGGCGGGGGCACATCGACCGAAAAACGCACCGACGACTCGGCCACCAGCGGCGGGCCGACACCCTCCGGACGCGCCTCGGCCACGACGGGCAGCCACGCGCCCAGCGCGGCCGCGACCCCGTACAGCCAGAACGCTCGCTTCAGAACTTCTGCGCCTCCTCGACCAGCATCACCGGAATGTCGTCCTCGATCCGATACCGCAGGCGGCACGCATTGCACGTCAGCGTCGCGCCCGCTGGGTCATACACCAGATCGCCCTTGCATGCAGGACATACGAGGATGGTCAGGAGATCGGGACTGATCGCCATGAATGACGCCTCACATTCCGGAGCCGAAGCGGCAGGATCCCGGGTTCGGGTGGCTGGGTGACAAGGTGTGCTGCCTGCGGCCTGCCCGTAACCAGGAGCGTTGGGAAGGATCCTCTGAGGGGGAGCGACGGCGCAAAAACCCTATCAGTCACGCGCCGTGACGGTCAAGACTTTGCGCCCGCTTCCTCGACCACGCCCATGCGCCGGAAACGCATTAGCCGCCGCTCGATCAGATCGAAGGGCGGAACCGGCGCCAGCGCCTCGAGCTGCTGTTTCAGGCCACGGGTGAGCGTGGCTGCCGCGGTCGCGGGATCGCGGTGAGCCCCGCCCACCGGCTCCGGCAATACGCCGTCGATCACCCCCAGGCGTTGCAGGTCCACGGCCGTGAGCTTGAGTGCTTCCGCCGCCTGCGGCGCCTTCTTGGCGTCGCGCCACAGGATGGCCGCGCAGCCCTCCGGCGAGATCACCGAGTAGACCGCGTTCTCGAACATGAGCACGACGTCCGAGACCGCGATGCCGAGGGCGCCCCCCGATCCGCCTTCGCCGATGATGACCGTCACGATCGGCACTTCGAGCACCGCCATCTCGCGCAGGTTGACCGCGATCGCCTCGGCCTGACCGCGCTCCTCCCCGCCCAGACCCGGGTAAGCCCCCGGCGTGTCGACCAGCGTCACGATCGGGACCCGGAAACGGTTCGCGAGCTGCATCAGTCGGAGCGCCTTCCGGTAGCCCTCGGGATTGGCCATGCCGAACCGGCGGTAGAGATTCTCCTTCGTGTCGCGCCCCTTCTGGTGCCCCATCACCATCACCGGCCGATCCCCGAGCAGCGCGAGGCCGCCCACGATCGCCGGATCGTCGCCAAAGTGGCGATCGCCGTGCAGCTCGGTCCACTCGGTGAAGCATTGCTCGATGTAGTCGAGCGTGTAGGGACGGCGCGGATGTTTGGCGAGCTGGACGCGCTGGTAGGGAGTCAGCGACGCGTACACGTCGCGTCGCAGTGACTCGGCCTTGCGCTCGAGGTCGGCCAGCTCCGCGTGGGCGTCGAGCCCTTTGGCGGTCGCGTGCGCGCGCAACTCGCGGATCTTCTCCTCGAGCTCGATCACCGGCTTCTCGAAGTCCAGCCAGACGGTCACGGCACCCCCCGACCCCAGCGCGGGCGCAGCGCCGGGAAGTCCTCGCGCAACGCCGCGACGATCCCCTCGCCGCGCGCCACGCGATAGCGACGCGACCGGCTGGCGTTGCGCGACCGGTCGGGCATCACGATGTGAAGATACACCTCGCAGTCCCCGGGGTGGGCGGACAGCACGTGGTCGACCCGTTCGAGCCACGGCACCGACAAGTCCTCGGCCCGCACCTCGAGGTGCAGCACGGGCCGGTAGGTCTCGCGCGCCTCGGCGTACGGTCGGATCTCGGACACCAGGACCTTGGTGCCCAGATCTCGGATCTCGACGCGGCCGCTGATCACGAACACCTCGTCGCCGCCCAGGCGCTCTTTCATGGTCTCGTACAAGTCCGGGAACAACGTGCACTCGATGCGACCGCTCAAGTCCTCGATCACGCCGCCGGCCATCAGGCGGCCGCTGCGCGTCGCGAACGTCTTGAGGTCGCCGATCAGGCCCGCGAGCCGCACCTCGGTTTGATCTTCACAGGCGAGCGCTTCCACCGCGGTATGGGACGCCACCTCGGGCAGGCTTTCACGCAAGGGCTCGAGAGGATGCTCGGTCAGGTAGAAGCCCAGGGACTCTTTCTCGCGTGCGCTGCGCTCGCGCCCGGTCCACGGTTCGGACATGGGAAGCGCCGGCGCGACCACCGCGAGGGCACTCGCGTCGTCGCCGAACAACAACGACTGGCCACTCGAGCGCTCGCGTTGGATCGCCGCGGATTGATCGAGCACGCGAGCACTGCCGGCGAACATCGTGGCCCGGTCGCTGCCCAATGCGTCGCAGGCGCCGGCGCCGACCAGGCTTTCGAGCACTCTCCGGTTGAGCTTCGCCCCCGCCCGCATCGCGACGTCGAACAAATCCCGGAACGGTCCGCCTTCGGCGCGCGCCTGGACGATACCCTCGACCGCCGCCTGACCGACGTTGCGCACCGCACCGAGGCCGTAGCGGATCGCCCCGTTCTCGATGCCGAAGCGCCACTCCGAGGCATTCACGTCCGGTGGCAACAACGCGAGCTTCATGCGCTTGCACTCTTCCACCAGCGTCGCGATGCGCGAGCTGTCGGCGAGTTCGCTGGTCATCGTCGCGGCCATGAACTCGGCGGGATGGTGCGCCTTGAGCCAGGCGGACTGGTAGGCGAGCAGCGCGTAGGCGGCGGAGTGCGAATTGTGGACAATGAAGCCGTCGGCGAGGAAGTTGTGATGTTCTTCGACCGTGAGATCGAAGGTCTCCGCTTTGCCGTCAGTTTCGATCGAAACGATTCGATCCCACAGGACATCCGAATCACCCAACGCCCGCAGCTGAGGAGACTCCAGAGCTCTGCCGAGTTTCTGGATCGTTTGCCGCCGGAACCCTCTCTTGACTACTCCCCGGCCCCAGGTCCGCGTGAGTCCACGGAGTCCCGCACGGCGGACCATTTCCTCGCGGGTCCAACCCCGCTGCAACCGTCGGGCTTCGATCTCCTTCCATGCCCCCACCGGGACGATGTCGATGCTCATCCTGTACTGTGGACGTTCAGATACCTGCATGCGGTATCGATCAACCTGCTCACCTCGGCCAACGATGTGCGGCACTACGCGCTTCAGGAACGTCTCGCGTGCGCCATCCCCCACCAGATGGACGGTGTAGCCAGGGCGGTGTCCCCCTCGGTAGCGAAACGACTTGGTGTGAATGCGACAAAGGATTCGTAGCCTGAGGAGCAGGTCGCGCACATCGCGAGCGAGTCCAAGCGACGAGGTCGCGTAGAAGGGTGCGCTTCCCCGAGCATCGGAAATGAAGCCATCTCCTGACCACAGTCGCCCAAGGAACAGTTCGAGGTCCCCTTCACGGAGCTCGAAAACCTCAGCAGGAATCCGCTTCTCGGTCGCTTTCTTGCCAGTGATCCCAAGACTCTGTGCCCAACGAAAAGCGCCAGAACGTCGAGGCACGTCGTCCATGACCAATGCAGTATTCCCGACGACTGCTGAATACGATGGCTGATCACCCTCTCGGACGCTTCCCAAATTCGCTTGAACTTCCAGGAGGCCGTTACGTCTCACGTGAATGCGCGCGGTTGTGTTCTCAAATGAAGCAATGGCTCGCGAGAAGTCCGCGATGATTTCAGGAGTCATCGAGTAGAAGTAAAGAGTGGTCGGGTGACAGGTATTGCCCTCCGCCAGCAGGCCAGCGAGTGCGATCACCTCATGCTCTTCCCACCGCTTCCTGCTCTCAACGGGGATGGCCCTCGCCGTCGCCACGAGGTCACCGGCCCGAAGCTCATCGACCGTGCGCCACCCAGCCACGGTGAAGAACGGGTGATTGCCAGTCGCTCGGATGCTTCGTCCCTGTGCGGTGCGCACTTTGAACACCGGCTTCCGTCCGTTGGCCATCACATCCACGACCCGGCGGGGGACGAGCCGCAGCTCGTCATCGAGCGCATGAATAGTGAACGGACGCGGTTTTCGATAGAGGTCTCCGACGGTCGTCCGCTCGCCCGTCCTCGCGTCGATGATCTCCGTCTCGGCCACCACACACTTGTTAAAACCGTAGCCCGCGAACTTCTCCATGGTCGCGAAGATCTTCTCGGCCTTCGCGCGGGGAATCTTGGTTCTTCGCGCAGCCGTCGACGAACTCCGCGCGCTTGGCCTCCATCTCCTCCGGCCGCTTCTTGCCCATCGCGCGGCGCAGCTCGTCGGCCTGGGCCAGCGAGAAGCCGGCGAGCACGTTGGCTGCGGCCATCACCTGCTCCTGGTAGACGAACACGCCGTAGGTGCCCTTGAGGATCGGCTCGAGCGCCGGGATGGTCGTAGCGCGCCACCTGGCGGCCGTGCTTGCAGTCGATGAAGTACGGGAATGTTCTCCATCGGACCGGGCCGGTAGAGCGCGTTCATCGCCACCAGGTCGTCGAACACGCGTGGGCTTGAGCTGCTTGCAGGTAGTCGCGCATGCCGGCCGACTCGAACTGGAAGATCGCCACCGTGTCGGCGTCCTGGAACACGCGGTAGGCCGCCGGCGTCGTCCTCGGGCAGGAGGTCGAGGTCGATCTCGACGCCGTGGTGTCGCTTCGACCAGCTGCACGGCCTCGTCGAGCACCGACAGCGTGCGCAGGCCGAGGAAGTCCATCTTGAGCAGCCCGGCCTTCTCGACCGACTTCATGTCCCACTGGGTGGTGATCGACTCGTCCTTCTGCCGGTAGAGCGGCACGTAGTCGAGCAGCGGCCCGGGCGTGATCAGCACGCCGGCGGCGTGGGTCGAGGCGTGACGCGCGAGCCCCTCGAGCACCTTGCGCGCTGTGCAGCAGCCTGCGCGAATGACGGGCCCGCGCGCCGGCAGGCTCTTCAGGTCCGGCGACAGCTCGAGCGCCCGCTCCAGCGTCATGCCGAGGCCGTCGGGCACCAGCTTCGCGATCGGTCGACCTCGGCGAACGCCATGCCCAGCGCGCGGCCGACGTCGCGCACCACGCCCTTGGCGCCCATGGTGCCGAACGTGATGATCTGGGTGACGTTGTCCTCGCCGTACTTCTGTCGTCACGTACTCGATGACCTCGCCGCGCCGCAGATCGTCGAAGTCGATGTCGATGTCGGGCATCGACACGCGCTCGGGGTTGAGGAAGCGCTCGAAGATAGAGCCCGTGCTTGAGCGGGTCGACGTCGGTGATGCCGCAGCGCGTAGGCGACCAGCGAGCCGGCCACCGAGCCGCGGCCCGGACCGACGCCGATGCCCGCTGGCTGCGCGCGAAGTGCGATGAAGTCGCGCACGATCAGGAAGTACGACGCGAAGCCCATGCGGCAGATGACGTCCAGCTCGTACTCGAGGCGCTTCCGCGCTTCGTCGCTCACGTGGCTGAAGCGCTGGCGCACCCCCTCGGCCGCAAGCTCGCGCAGGTAATCCTCGGCGCTGGTCCGCCCCTCGCGGCAGCGGGAACTCGGGCAGCAGCGGCTGGCCGAAGTCGAGTCTGAGGTTGCAGCGCTCGGCGATCGCGATGGTGTTGCGCAGCGCCTCGCGGATGGTCGCTGAAGCGCGCGCGCATCTCGTCGGCCGACTTGAAGTAGACCTGATCGGTCTCGTAACGCATGCGATTCGCGTCGTCGACCGATCTTGCCGGTCTGGATGCACAGCAGCACGTCGTGGGCCGTCGGCGTCCTCGTGCTGCAGGTAGTGGCAGTCGTTGGTCGCGACCAGCGGGATCCCGGTGCGCGCGCGCCAGGGCCTCGACCTTGCCGCGGATCTTCGTCCTCGATCTCGAGTCCGTGGTTCTGGATCTCGAGGAAGTAGTTCTCGGCCCCGAACATGTCGCGGTAGCGATGTCGCGGTCTGGAACGCCGCCTCCTCGTTGTCGGCGAGCAGGTCGGTCGCCGACCTCGCCCTTGGGGCAGGCCGAGAGCGCCAGCAGCCCCTCGGCATGCTGGCTCAGGATCTCGTGGTCGACGCGCGGCTTGTAGTAGAAGCCCTCGAGGAACGCGAGCGAAGAGAGCCGCATCAGGTTCTTGAAGCCGCGCTCGTCGCGCGCCAGCAGCACCAGGTGGTGGGCGGTCTCGCGGGTGCGGTCGTGGCGGCTGCCGCGGGTGACGTAGGCCTCCATGCCCACGATCGGCTTGACCCCGGCCGTTGCGCGCCTCCTGGTAGAACTCGACCGCGCCGAACAGCGAGCCGTGGTCGGTGAGCGCCAGGGCGGGCATGCGCAGCTCCGCGGCCCGCGCGCACCATGCCCGCGATCGGGCTCGCGCCGTCGAGCAGCGAGTAGTCGCTGTGATTGTGGAGGTGGACGAAGTCGGCGTGGCGCATCGGCGCATCCTGCGCAGGGGAAACGTCGTGTCGGACCGCGAATCTAGCACACAGTGGTTTCATGGCGTAAGCGGCTGTCGCTTCGCGTCTTAGCAACAGGTTCTAACTCCCGGGCACCCGGCTGGGCCGCGGCCGGATGCGTAAGGCGGCGCGATCCACTACCCTACCGCCGTTCCCGTTGCACGTTTCGACCCGGAGCACCACCCTGGTGAAACGATCGTCTTTCCCCGATGCCCTGACAGCAACGAGGAAGTCGGGCATTGATCAACTGCAAGGGATCGCGCAAGCCCCGCCCCGGGGCGAACGTTCGGGAGTCCTGGAACTCGCGGTCGACGCCTCCCCGAGTGGCATCGTCGTCTGCGATGAGATCGGCACCATCCTGCTGGTCAACCGCCGGACCGAGGCCCTGTTCGGGTACTCCGCCGTCGATTTGGTTGGAACTTCGATCGACGTGCTGGTGCCCGAGGCATCGCGTCGCACCCACGCCACGGAGCGGGCGCGTTTCTGGAGCAAGCCCCACAATGGCAACCAGGGACCCGGCCGCGAACTCTTTGGCCGCCACCGAGACGGCACCATGGTGCCGATCGAGATCGGGCTCACCGCGACGGAGCACAACGGGCGACCTTTGGTGGTGGCCTCGGTGGTCGACATCGGCGAACGCCTGAAGGAGCGGGCGGCAACCGAGGAGCGACTTGCCGTCGAGCGCCTGATCTCGGATCTGGCGACCCGACTCATGAACGCCCAGCCCGATCGAGCCGACGAGCCGATCGTCGACGGCCTCCGGCAGGTCGTCGAGGTACTGGCTATCGACCGCAGTGCCCTCTGGCAGTTCACCCCGGATGGGCAGGATCTCATCAGGACGCACGCGTGGGTTCGTCCCGAGTACCCGCCGTCACCCCTCCACCTCTCGGCCCGTGCGCTGTTCCCGTGGATGATGTCGAGGATCTGCGAAAACGAAGCGGTCTGGACCACGGACCTCGACGAAGTGCCGGACCCCATCGATCGCGAGAACCTGCGTCGCCTCGACCCCAAGTCGTACGCCGCGATTCCTCTCACGATCGAGGGCCGGGTGGTCGGCGCAGTCTCGCTGACCGCGCTGCGCGCCGAGAGGTCCTGGAGCCCGGAAGTCCGCGAGCGCCTCACCCTGATGGCTAACGTGTTCTCGCACGCGCTGGCGCGCCTGCACGATCAATCGAAGCTGCGCAGCGCGCTGTCCGAGGTCGAGCGCCTGCGCCTGCAGCTGATCCGCGAGAACGCACACCTGCGCCAGGAAGTAATCGCACTGGCCGGACCTCGCGCGATCGCCGCCGAGAGCCCGGCGGCGCGCGAGGTGCTCGAGCAGATCGAATCGGTGGCCGGCACCAACGCCACCGTGTTGCTGCTCGGCGAGACCGGAAGCGGCAAGGAAGTGTTCGCGCAGGCCATCCACGACTACAGCAAGCGCCGCAATCGGCCGATGGTGCGGGTCAACTGCGCGGCGATCCCGGCCGCCTTGATCGAAAGCGAGCTGTTCGGACGCGAGCGCGGCGCCTATACCGGGGCTCTGTCGCAGCAGATCGGGCGCTTCGAGTTGGCGCATGGCTCGACCCTGTTCCTGGACGAGATCGGCGAGCTGCCGCTCGAGTCGCAGGTCAAGCTGCTGCGCGTGGTCCAGGACCGGGTGCTGGAGCGCCTGGGCAGCGTGCGCCCGATCAACGTCGACGTGCGGCTAATCGCCGCGACCAACCGCGACCTCGAGCGCGCCGTCGCCGAACGGAGTTTCCGCGAGGATCTCTACTACCGGCTCAACGTGTTCCCGATCCGGGTGCCGCCGCTGCGCGACCGGCCGGAGGATATTCCGGTCCTGGTCTGGACTTTCGTCGAGGAATTCGCGAAGTCGTTCGGCAAGAACATCGAATCGGTCTCCCGGGATAGCCTCGCGGCGCTGCAGGAATACTCGTGGCCCGGCAACGTGCGCGAGTTGCGCAATCTCATCGAGCGCGCGGTGATCGTCGCCCGCGGGCCGCAGCTGGTGATCGACGTGCCCGCCGCCTCGGACGCGGCACGTGGTCTGGACACGCTGACCGACGTCGAGTCCGAGCACATCCGGAGCGTCCTGGTGAAGGTCGGCTGGCGGGTCCGCGGGCCTGGCGGCGCTGCCGCACTACTGGGAATGAAGCCGACGACCCTCGACAGTCGCATGGCCAAGCTCGGGATTCACCGCCCCACGTCCTGATTCACCGACTGGCGTCGCGCGCGTGCTGCGCAGGAACGGCCCAAGGCCGCAATGATCCCGCTCAGAAGTTGATTTGCATGCTCGAGTAGATGACATCCCCGGTGCCACCGACGACGCTAGGAAGGCTCGCACCACCCGTCGCACTCCGCTTGGTGTGCAGAACCTCCGTGTTCCAACGCCCGACGTAGTTCTTCCACGGGAACACGTTGATGCCGGCCCTCAGGTCCCACGGGTTCCCGTGCTGACCGTAGATCTTCGACAGACCCCCGTACACTTGGAGCGTCTGGGGCATCAGCATACCCGAGGCCTGCAGCTGAAATCCGTGGTCCTCGAGCTTGCTGAAGCCGAGCGTCTCGACCCCAGGACCCTGTAGCGTGTCGATCCGTCGCCAGTAGAACTCGCCTTCGAGCGACAGCCCCTTGTACTTGACGCCGCCATCGGTCGCGAACATGTGGTAGTCGGCGTTGTTCACCTGGACGCCGGCGCCAAACAGATCGGGAGCGAAGATCGGGTTCCCGTCCGAGATGCGGATCTGGACGTTCTCGAACGCGCTCGTGGTCGGCGCGCCCTGACGGCTCTCGGTGCTGGTGGTGTAGTGGGCCGCGAGCCGGGTCGCCACGGTCTTATGGTCGTCGAAGTCCCCGAAACCGCCATTGGTCCCGAACTCGCCTGTCGTCGGCAGCCAGATCAGAGCCGCCGACATCGTGTTCAGCTTGTTGTCGAGCTGGCCGGCATCTACGCCCAGCTGGCTCAGGTTGTTGCCCAACATAGCGCGGTAGATGAGACGATCGAGGACCACGCCCCTCGCCCAAACGCCCATGGTGTAGGACGGGCGGAAGTATTCGTCGGCCATCAGGCGATTGTCCACTGTCAACCAGTAGGGGAAATTCCCCTCGGTCGCCCGCACGCCCGGCAGGCCGTCGACGCCACCACCCAGCAGGAACTCCTTGCGGAAGACGTAGTTCAGGCTGCCGGCCACGACGACCTGCGCGCCCTGCCCCATGCTGGTGTTGGAGGTCCAGACGTAGGTGACGTACTTGAACTTCGGGTCCATCAACCAGCCCTGGAAGAAGATGACCGCCTTCTGGAACATGATGTCATGGCGACGCTGGATCGTGCTCGTCTTCCCGAACGAGTCCGTGTAGGTCGCATCGAGCCCGTTCTGGTTGAGATACCGGACGTAGGTGTAGACGCGGATGGAGAGGTCGCCCTTGTCGGTACTGGCCACCTTGAATCCCGCGTTCGGGATGTAGCTGCCATAGGTACCGGTGCTGTCGATGTCACCCTGTGCCAAGGCGACATTCGCCGTGAAGGTCATCGCCAGCGCAATAGATGCGATCGTGAACGGCCCATCAAGTCCCCTCATACACTCACCTCCGGTACCCATCACCGCTGACTCCGCGCGCGACCTCTGCGGAATCGACTCATTGCGTAAAGGAAGCCGGACCCGCTGAGGTCCGGACACCACCCCGCCCGCGACTGGTAGGCAGCTACCTCTTGACTCAGCCTACGGCCTACTTCGAGTGCTTCTTCTCCCACGCCCGCACCTTGACGCGCCCGGCGTCGAACAAGCGCTCGTAATTGCCTTTCGTCACCTTCTCCCGCGCCTCGGGTGTCAGTCGCTCCCACACCGGATCCCACAAGTGGTAGACAGCGAAGTACGCCTGCTCGTCGCGCGGCGCCACGGTGTCGGTCCCGAACAGGAATCGATCGGGATATCGGTTGAGCACGTCGGCCACCCGCTCGATCGCCGCATCGCTTGCGATCGCGTACTTGTTGACCTCGTCCCACGAGATGTCGAAGTGCACGTGGCTGTACGCCGGGTCGCGCAGCATCTCCTCGATCGCGACCACCTGGTCCTTGACCGGATGGATGACCCGCCCGAGTCCGATGTGGGCCCAGATGGTGGTGGTATTCGGATGGCGGCGAAACAGATCCTTCATCTCCGGCAGATAGTCGGTGGTCGCGGCCTTCGGGAACGGCTTGGCGATGTCGCTGTGGATCAACGTGACCAGCCCGGTCTCGGCGGCGAATTCGAAGATGCGGTCGAGCGCCGGATCGCTGAGACTCGCCACGTCGCCGGCGACCTTGGGCGAGACGAACTCCTTGTGGATCGTAAACTCGCCGATGCCGACGAACACGCCCGGAAACGTCTGCAGCACTCGGCGAATGTGGTCCGCGGCGTACATGTCGGTCGGGTTGAACCCGATGATCATTGGGTCGAACCGGGCCTGCTCGCTCTTGGTCAGTGAGCGGTATTCCATGGCGATGAATGCGTCGCAGAACGAGTAGTAGTAGAGCGGAGAATCGGTGTCGAGGTAGTAGGTCGGCTTGTCGTCTCCGGACACACGGTGCGACCACTGCTGCTGGAGCGGAATGCCGAACAGCGTCGAGCGTCCGACGCGAGTCCCCATCACCTTCAGGAACTGCTTGGCGGTAATGCCCTCCTGGACGTAGTTCGTCAGGTGGACGTGGCTGTCGTGAAACAGGGGTTGCTCGGCTGCGCGGCCGGAGCGGCGTGCGCCACGGCGCCGATCAGTAGCGGGATCAACGCGGCCAGCACGCGTGGCAGTTCGCAGGCTCGTTTCATAGTGTGCCCCCATGGGTCGTGACGCCGACGATCAGAAGCGCAGCAGCGCCACCAACTGGAACTGGTTGGCGCGGCCGTTTTGCCCGTCCTTGTTGGTTCGAGTTCCGAAGAGGTACTCCAGTCCAAGATCCGCACGCGGCGCCGGTGAAAACACGACGTTGGCCGCGAAGCGATGGGTGCGCCGGTAGGCGTCGGGAGGCTGGATGTCGAGGTTGTCGACCACCACCACGCTCCAGAGGACGGTTGAGCGGAGATTCATGGTCTCGACCATCTCCCATTCCTTCCAGCGATGCTCGTACGCCAGGTACCAGCCGATCGCGGGCACGGGCTTCAGCTCCTGGCTGGTGGTGTCGAACACGGCGTCCAGCCCACCGGCCGAGTTGAGGTCGTTGATGTACCGGGCGATCCCGTACCCGCCGTTCACCTGAAACAGGAAGCGATCGGTCAGACCGCGGAACGGCACCGTCGCGACACCGGTCAGACTGCCACCGCCGCCCCATTCGGAGCGCACGAGGCCGGTTTCGGTTTGGCCGCGAATCTGACGGAGCCACGCCCGCCAGCTGGATGTGGCCACCATGCTCGGTGCCCCCAGAAGCCTCGCGCAATGACATCTGGGAACAAATTGACCCCGAGGGCGCCGGTGATCGACACGGAAGGGGTCTCCACCGCAACCGCGAGTCGGGTGTTGGGCTTGGGCGACCACCAGTAACGAATCTGCGGCTGGCGGATGACGTTCTCCGAGCTGACACCCTCGAAGTCCAGGTCCTCCAGCTCGACCCAGGGGTCGGAGAACGTCGACCAGGTCTGCCCGACCATGAAGCCGCGGTATTGCGCATACGCGTGTCGCATCCGATAGGTGTTGCCCGCGCCCGCAAAATCGCCCTCGAAGAACGCGCGCAGCTCCTCCGGCACCACCAGGCGTGCGGAACTCGATGTTCAGCCGGCTCGCTCGCGCCGAGATACTGGTCCGTTTCGCCTCGCCTGTGACCGGCTGCCCGACCGGAATTGAGTTCGTCAGAAACCGATCGTCGGTTCCGAGTGGATCGAGCGTCAGGACCATCGATGTGCGAATCCGTCCGCCGAACTTGATGGCCGCGTCCGTGCCCGGGATCCGGATCGATCCCGGGAAGTCACCGGCCGAGACGATGTCGGGCGGCAGCTCAGGAGACTTGTGTGCCGCAGCCTCGACCTGCCGGAGACGTTTCTCGAGCGAGTCCTCCCACGCCGGGAAGTTGGCTTGGCTTTCGAGCGCCTCGAGACGATTCTTCATCTGGACGAGCTGGGCTTCGAGAGCACTCAACTGTGCTTGCTGCGTCGCGATCCGGACCGTCTGGCTGTCGGCCACGGCCGAGAGCGTGTCGAGCAGTGCCCGCTGCGTCTCGATCGTCGCCTGCTGCGCTTCGATCTGCTTATTCTGCTCGGCGACACGAGCCGACACCGAGGGCCCGGCGGGTTTCTTGGCTTTTGGCGCCTGAGCCCACCCGACGGAAACCGCCATTCCCAGCATCGCGATCAGCAAGCCGGACCGCAGGACCCAACGCATGCATCGCTCGCCCACGCCGAGCCTCACCTAGAGCAGGATGTCCGTTCCGATCGAGATCGTCGTGCCACTCTGACCGGCGGTGTAGTAGCCAAAGTTGGAGCCCGCCGGCGACTTCTCGACGCGGATCAAGTGCAGGTTGATGCGCCAGCTTCGGCTGCCGTAGGGGTAGAAGCTGGCCCCCCCCGACACCTCCCAGGGGTTTCGCTCGAAGTCGTCCATGATGTACGAGGTCGTCGCGTACACGCCGAGGCGCTTGGGAACGACCATGTGCATGGCCTGCACGAAGAACCCGTGGTCCACAAGCTTGCTCTCGGGCACCGGCCCCGTCGCCTTGAAGTTCGACAGCCGTCGCATCGTGTACTCGCCCTGGAACGAAAAGCCTTTGTACTTGAAGCCGCCGTCGAACGACAGGTTCGCGTATTGCAGCTCTTCGACGGTGACGGTGTCCGCGAGGGCACCGGTCTCGAAGGGGTTGACGCCGTCGGACATCTTGATCTGCGTATGCCTCGGTGCTTGATCGTTCGGAGCGTAGCGGCCTTCCACGGCGGTACAGCCCGAGAGACCGAAACGGGTTGCCAACTGCTCGTGGTGCTCGAGATCCCCGAGACCGCCGCGCGGGCCGAACTCGCCGGTCGTCGGCACCCACACGACGCTGCCGCTGTACGCGAAGTCACGGTTGTCCTGGGCCGCAGTGATGCCAAGCTGACTGAGGCTTCGGTTGATCGAGACTTTGTAGTAGAAGCGGTCGATCGGCTGGCCTGAGACCCAGAACGAGGATGCGAAGCCGCCGCGCAGGGCCTCCTCGGCCATCTGCCGGTCGCTCCCCGCCCAGAACGGCCATGAGCCCTGGAGCGAGCGGTTCGTGTTGTTGGGGCCCATGCCCACCCCGAAAGCCAGGGGTTTCGTCAAGCGGTACTGGAGATTGCCAAAGAGCAGCGTCTGCTCCGTCGAACCCAGCGACCACGCCGAAATGTTGTAGAGGAATTTCGGATCACCGAAGAACCCTGTAAACCACACAAACGTTCGGTGCCAGTTGATGTCGTTCTTTACCGCGACCGGGCGCTCCCGCCCCAAATGGTCGGTGAACGTCTGATTCTCCGGGAACTGGCCGAGATAGCGGAACAGCCCATAGACGCTGATGTTCAGACTGCCGCGTTCCGTCCTGATGATGTCGTATCCCTGGGCGGGGGTGAACTCCCCCGCAGCCATGTTCGCGTAGGTGTCCGCCACAGTGCCCGTGGTATCGGGTGGCCCCCCTTCGTCCTGCGCATGTGACGTCGCCGCGAAAAGCAACAGGACACCGATGGTCGCTAAAACAGCCCGTCGGCCATTGACGTGCTTGAAGGATGTACTCAATCCAGAACCTCCTTGCAGTGTCACTCCGCAGGTTGTGCCGCGGCGACGATTCCAGAGCGAGTGCGAAGTCGTGGATGATCTTCGGTCACAGCATGCTCAGGAGACGAACTTGGAAGAATTGCGTGCGACCTTCCAGTCCGAAGCGGTCGAGATTCCCATAGCCATAGACGAATTCGAGGCGCTGGTACGCGGTCGGGTACCAGTGCAGCATGGGACTCAGCCGCCAGAACTTTCCTCCCTGGAAGCTGGCACCGTCGTCGAAATCCGCATAGCTGAAGTGGAACACGCTCTCGAAGGCACCCCACCCGCCTTCGAAGATCGTTCTCTTCGGAGTGACGTGGGTGAAGATACCGCCGGGCGCGTTGTAGGGCCGCACCTCGCCCGTAATCAGCCACACAGCCCAGGCGTCCCCGCCGTGGAACAACGGGTTCTCGCCGCTCTTCGCATGGTCCTTTTGCCAGTCGTATTCGCCTCCGAACAGCCAGGAGCCGCGGCGGTAGAAAGCCTCGACGCCGTATGCGTCCGTGCCGTCGGCGGCGAACTTTCCTGTGTCGAGCACGTTGGGCGCCAGGTACGAGCCAGGCTTCGACTTCTCGCGAAGGAAGCCGTCATCCGCTGTGCCGTTACGCGTCATGACCCCGACGTGGGCCACGGTGTGGGTTTCCTCGGACAGCACCGGCTGCCACGCGAGCCGGGTCACGAACTGGTTGTCGTATGTGGAGAACTTTTCATTCTCGGACAGCGCGTCCGCGAACAAGCCCAGATTCAGGACGATGCGCTGGCGGGGGTAGTACCCCATGTACTTGATGCCGTCGCCGAGGATTGGGACGAAGGCGTCGAGAGCCTGGGAGCGCTCGATCCCCCAGATGAAACTTCCCGTCATCACCTTGATGAGAGAGAACCCTTCCTTGGTGCGTCCGAGGAAGAACTGTCCGGATACCTCCGGAACCGCCACCTGGATTCCGGTCTGACGGAATCTCCACTCATCTTCCACGCCGTCGTACATGTAGCCGAACGTCCACGTGATCGACCGATCAGTCTTGAACCGTCCCTTCGCAAGCAGGCGAAAGTCGCGCACGCCGTTGTCGGTTTCCATCACGACCTGTTGCTTGCTCTCGTCGTCCTGAACGTAGCTCGCGAAGTCGTACATGAAGTGGTAGCCGAACCGCAGGGTCGACACCGGGCCGTCGTACTCGTTCCACTTGACCATCTTTCGCTTGGGTTTGACTGCGTCCTCCTCGCCGGCATCGAGCGTGGTGTCCACCGTGGCCCCCGCGACCTCGCTGGACTCCTGCGCGTGAGCGACTACCGGCGTGACGGTCGAACCGACTGCGCCGAGACAGAGCCCGGCGAATGCGACAAACACCGACAACGCTGCTCGGCCGCGAGTAGGTTGTAGAACACCTCGCGCCCCGCTCGAGAGGGATGCCGTGGCACGCCGAAGTTTCGAGCCTGCCAATGAGTTACCCAAGTCATCCTCCGTGCGTCGAGGTGAGGAAGCGGGCGCCACGGTACCACCGCGGCGCCCACCCGCCAGCAGATCGAGAAAACGTCAGTACCGGTTGAAGTAGTCCTGGATCTTCTTCGCATCCTGCGTCTTGAGCAGCGCCAGCTGCAGCAGCACCCGCGCCTTGCCCGGATTCAGCTCCATCGAGGTGACGGTGCCGATCTCGTCGTCATTGACTTCGACGTTGCGACGGACGATGCCGCCGTTGGTCCGCGAGGACCGAACCACCACGACTCCCTTGGCGATCGCGGCCTTGACCTGCTCCATCGCCGGCGCCGTCATATTGCCGTCGCCGACCCCGGCGATGACCAACCCCTTGGCGCCGTGCTCGACGGCGGAGGTGATGACGTCGGGCGACATGTTGGCGTGCGCGTAGATGATGTCCACGCGCGGCAGCGCCGTCACATTGTCGATCCGAAATTCGCTCTTCGAGGTGTGGACCTGGCTCGGAGTCCGATACCACGTGTTCTTGCCGAACAGCGAGGCTCCGAGCAGCCCAGCCTCGCCCGATCGCATCGTCGCGACGTCGGTGGCGTGGAACTTGATGATGTCATGGCCGGAGTGAATGTCGTCATCCACCGCCACCATCACCCCGCGTCCGCGCGCCATCGGATCGGCCGCAATCGCTACGGCGTTATAGATGTTCAGGGGCCCGTCCGCGCTCATCGCGGTCGACGGCCGCATCGAGCCGGTCAGCACCACCGGTTTGTCGCTCTTGACCACGAGATTGAGGAAGTAGGAGGTCTCTTCCATCGTGTCGGTACCATGCGTGATCGCGACACCGGCGATGTCGGGCTTGGCCAACACCTCGTTCACCTTCTTCGCCAGCGTGAGCCACACTTCGTCGTTCATGTCCTGGCTGCCGATGCTCGCGACCTGCTCGCCGGTAACTTCCGCGATGTCCTTGAGCTGCGGCACCGCCTCGATCAGGATATCGACGCCGACCGCGCCGGATTGGTAACCCGCCGATGTCTGGGAAGCCGCCGAACCGGCAATCGTGCCGCCGGTCGCGACGATCACCACCTTTGGTTTCTTGCCGGCCTGGCCGGAACTTTGGGCACAAGCCGCCGCGACGGCGATCAGGCCAACCATTCCAACCACGCCCGCATATCGTAGTGCTCTCATGGTGTCCTCCTGTTTCACTTGCCCGTTGTCTTCTGGTATTTGCTGGGATCCAGATTGGTCAGCTTGATCGGATCCAGCAGGTCGGCGATCTGCGCCTCGGTCAGGATTTTCTTCTCGCGAATGACCTCGAGGATTCCCTTTCCGCTCTTGTAGGCCTCGTTCGCCAGCTCGGTGGCCTTTTCGTAGCCGATGACCGGATTCAGCGCGGTGACGATGCCGACCGTCGTCTCCAGGTAGTGGGCCAGCACCTTCTCGTTGACCGTGATGCCGTCGACGCACTTGGTCCGTAGAAGCTTCGAGACGTTGAGCAGGAGCTGTTGCGACTCGATCACTGCGAAACCGTTCAGAGGCTCGTAGGCATTGAGCTGGAGCTGCCCGCTGTGGGCGGCCAGCGTCACCGCGTAGTCGTTGCTCATGACGCGGAAGGCGACGATGCCCACGACTTCAGGGACGACCGGGTTGACCTTGCCCGGCATGATCGACGAGCCCGGCTGGATCGCAGGCAAGTTGATCTCGGATAGACCGGCCCGCGGACCGGACGCCAGCAGGATCAGGTCGCTCGAGATTTTCGAGAGCTTGATCGCCAGGCTCTTCAAGGCGCCGGAGTAAACCACGAAGCCCTGCTGGTCCCAGGTCGCGGCGAACATGTCGGCGGCCGGCACGATCGGCTTTCCAGTCAGCGTCGCAAGGTGAGCCGCGCACTTCTCCGGGTAGCCCTTCGGCACGTTGATCTCGCTGCCGATCGCGGTAGCTCCCATGTTGACCGCGTACAGGTACTTCTCGGCGTCACGCAGCAGAGCGATCTCGCTCTCGAGTGCAGCGGCGAACGCGTGGAACTCCTGGCCGACGGTCATCGGCACGGCGTCCTGCAGCTCGGTGCGCCCCATCTTGACGATCGTGAGGTAGGCGTTGCCCTTGGCGCGGAACGAGGCGGCGAGCTGCTCCAGCTCGGTAATCAGCTTGTCGTTGCGCAGCAGGAACGCCACCTTGATCGCCGTCGGATACGAGTCGTTGGTCGACTGCGACATGTTGAGATCGTCGTGCGGCTCGAGGTACTGGTACTCACCCTTCTTGTGCCCGCCCAGCTCGAGTCCGACGTTGGCCAGCACCTCGTTGGCGTTCATGTTGGTCGAGGTTCCGGCGCCGCCCTGGTACCAATCGACCTTGAACTGATCGTGGTACTTGCCGTCCATCACCGCCTTGCATGCCTTCTCGACCATGGCGAGCCGCTCGGGCTTCATCGCACCGACGTCGGTGTTCGCGCGCGCCGCGGCCAGCTTGACGATCGCCCAGGCCTCGACGAATCCGGGGTAGTGATTGATGGCAATGCCCGAGAGCTGGAAGTTCTCAATCCCCCGCATCGTCTGCACGCCGTAGTAGGCATCCGCGGGAACCTGCTTCTCGCCGAGCAGGTCGTGTTCGGTTCGCGTCGCCGCGGGCTTGGTCGCGGGTTTCGCCGTGGACTTGGCCTGCGCCATGGCCAGCATCGGGGCACCGGTGCAGACCAGAGCCAGGGCCGCTGCGAGCACGACTTGCCTGCGGACCCGGTGCGTGGTTCTACGGTGGAGCGATTTCATGATGTTTCTCCTGGGTCCGGATGTGCCGTGTACGCCCTGACGGATGACGTACACGGCCTAACCCTGGACCGGTGGCGGCGCGTGGCCGCTACTTCTTCTTCGTGGTTGCCGCAGCGGCCGGCTTAGCCGCGTAGGGGTTCCCTCCCAGCGCATTGGAGACGTCCGCAATCGTCTTCTGAGCCTTGACGCTGTTCCCCGCCGCGTCCAGCGGCGGCGAAATCACGGCGATCCCGAACTTGCCCGGCGAAACGGCGAGAATGCCGCCACCGACGCCGCTCTTGGCCGGCAGCCCGGTCGTGAACAGCCACTTGCCCGAATCGTCGTACAGCCCGGCGGTGGCCATCACCGCTAGCACCTTGGGAACGTTGGCGACGTTCATGCATTGCTTGCCGGTCACCGGGTTCTTGCCGCCGTTCGCCAGCGTGGCGGCCATCATCGCCAGGTCCTTGGCGTTGACGCTGATCGCGCACTGCTCGGTGTAGATGTCGCAGGCACGCAGAGGCTCTTCCTTGATGTGTCCGTAGGCGTACATGAGCATCGAGATCGCCTGATTGCGCTGGTTGGTCTCGGCCTCGGACTTGAACACCTCCTGATTCACCGTGAGCGTGCGACCCGCGAAGTCACTATGGGTCGACAGGATCTTGTTCCAGATCTCCTCACGCGTGGCGCCGCTCACCATGCTGGTCGAGGTGATGGCACCGGGATTCACCATCGCGTTCATCTCGGCGCCCCGGTACTGCTCGACCGCGACGATCGAGTTGAACACCTGACCGGTGGCGTCGACGCCCATGTTGTTGGCGATCGCGTCCGGGCCCTGCTCCTCCATGACCCGGGCCATGGTGAACACCTTGGAGATCGACTGGATCGAGACTTCCGAGGTGATGTCGCCGGTCGATGTAGACCTTGCCATCCACGGTGACCACGGCGATTCCGTAGATGTTCGGATCCACCTTGGCCAGCGCCGGGATGTAGTCGGCGTTCTTGCCCTCTTTGAGCGGCAGGAACTTGTCGTGAGCTGCCTTGATCGCAGCGTCGATCTGGGCGGCAGTCTGCGCCGAAGCGATCGACGTCAATGCCATCGCCAACACCATCGTGCCCACGGCCGTTCGCCGCAGCACTGAGTTCACGATATTCATCATTGCCCTCCAATGGTTGTCGCGAAGTTGTACTTCGCGGAGAACTGGAACCTCAGATCGTCCGAGGTGAATCCGTTGATGTTCTCGCGTTCGCCCCACTGGATCTCTCCGCCCATCATGACGTTCTTGACCGGGTAGTAGAGCAGGTTGGCGAGGGCGTACGATCCCGTCTTGAATGCAGTCGGGCCTTGACCGTTGCTGTTGTCGATGTCGACCATCGAGTACCCGGCGGTGCTGGTCCAGCGCTCGTTCCAGGTGATGTCGTAGAAGGCGGAGATACCGAGGACCGGCAGTGCCACGCCCTCAATGTCCCCGGGAGCTGGACCGGTGATATCCACGGCGACATCGACCGGCGCGTCGTTCATGTAGTTCTGGATGCCTTCGCCGTAGACGACGGATGCCCGGACGACGCCCCGGCCGGCCTTGATGTTCGTGCTGCCGTTGAGACCCCAGCACGTAGCCTCGCCCGAGAGATCCCCATCCGCGTCCGCCGGGTCCATGTCGTCCCACGCGACCTGCCGCACGATGCCGGCGCCCTCGATGTAGCCCCAGTCGCGGCCCATCCGGTACTCCGCCGAGACGTCCGGTAGGGGGAAGCGACCCAGGATATCGCCACCGACGATCTGAGAGGCAACTCCCAGGTCCCCGCTGCCGCCCGGCCGTTCGAGCGCGATCGTCGCGCGAGTCTCGCCCTGGATCGGCATCCACCGCACCTGGACGTTGCGGAAGAACGCCATGCCGTTCGGTCCCCAGTACTCGATCGAGTTCGGGAACACGTCGATGTCCATGAACGGACTCCAGTACTGCCCGGCGCCGAATTTGCCCAGCTCGCCGTACGCGTGACGCAGGCGGATCGTCGTCTGCCCGGCGTCGACGCCGGTTCCGAACATTTCGAACTCGAACTGGGTCTTCAGCTCGCCCATGTCGGTCGGCGTGCTCGACTTGAAGCCGAGCCGCGTCTGCCGAACGCCCGCGAAGAACCGGCCATCCTCGCCGAACTGATTGTCGACGGACGGCAGCTTGGTCGGCCGCAGAACGTCGAACCATGCGGGATCGTTCTGCTTGGTCTGGTAACCCATGTCGAGCATGGCGAACCCGTAGATATCGAACTGGGTCGACCCGTTCTCTGCGCGAGCCACGGACGCCATCGACAGCCCGCCGACGATGGCCAGAACCAGCCACCGCAGACCGTTCAATGCATCCGTCTTCGATTTCATGCGCTTCATCGCTGACCTCCTCACGTTTCCCGATTGTTGCGCGCCCATGTGGCCCATGGCCTCACGGGACCTCTCCATGCGTCCGACGAACTTCCTCGGCGTACTCCATCCCACGTTTCCCGCCCGGGAGATGGAACTCGATTCGCGGTCTCTCGGATGCGCTCTCCACGAGGTGCGCCAGCTTGGCGAATCGCCCGGACCGTAGCTGCACGACCAAGTCTTCTTCCGTCCTCCACTCCTCCTGGTACTGGAAGCCCGCTCGTTCGCCCAACTGGGTCGAGAGCGAGCATTCCACGCAACCGGGTGCTGCACGCGTGGCAACCATCAAAGTCTGCATGGCGGAATTGATGGCTCCCATCTCTCCACGCGGCACAGACCATTCCACGGTCATTCGAACCTGCTGCGACGCCATCGAAAACCTCGCAGTCGCGTGACGAGCGCCGGCATCGCCCACATTGGGGCGGGTGCCGGACGCCAGAGGGAACCGAAATCCGCCAGGTGGTTCTGCACGGGACATGCCGCCTGAGTCCCACGGTCGACGAACGACCGCAATCACTTGCTGAAATTGAGGATGGATCAAGTGGGAAAGGATCTCGCCGTACGCCCGAAGGCTCGGCTAACTCCGAATGGCAGGAGCCGACTCCGACATTTCGGAGGTTGACCTCGCCGATGTGAGTGTGCGACGCAACGCGGCTACTCCACGTCGAACCGGCCGCTCGCCTCACTCACATTGCCAGCGCGATCGACCGCGCGCACGCGCACCGCATGCTCGCCACGCGCCGGCAGCGAAAACGGACGCCAGCGCAGGCGGCCGGCATCGGGATCCCACTCGGTGGGCACTGGCTTCTCGTCGATGAAGAGCTGCGAACGCTCGGCCTCGACGCCGCTCCCCTGCTCGTCGATTCGCGCCTCGATCGTCCAGCGCGAATAAGGGCCCGCACGGCTGGGGCTCGACGCCGGCAAGAGGTGGATCACCGGCGCGCGAACATCCCGAAACAGGGCGAAGGCGCCGAGGCGCCGGGTGGACGCCGACCAGGTCCCTGACTCGAGGTCGCGCTCCGCGCCCGCCCACTCCCAGTTCCGCGACCCGCGCCGATAGACCGCCACGCGGCTCGTGTCGGCGCCGGAGCGCGCGGACAGCGTCACGGTCCAAGAGCTTCGCAGCGGCAGATCCTCGGGTTCCAGCGCGTGCACGTCGCTCACCGGGACCAGCTCGCCCGTCGGGGTTGTACTCTCGTGCGACACCGCGAGCGCACCGGATTCGAACACCGATCCCTTGCCATGGCTCCAGCGGAACTCGGTGGATGGGTTGCGGCCGGCGTTCGCCTCGAGCCCGACCGCGTCCAGGTTCAGAGCCTGCGTCGTGCGCCACGGCGCGTGATCGACTCCGACCACGACCACGGTGACGGAACCGGTCGTTCGCGGGCACAGCAGCCCCGACCACTGTGCGCCGACACGCCCGGCGGGAACCAGCGCGCCGCCTTCGAGTCCGATCCACACGGCGCGTGACTCTCGCGGCGCATGACTCAGGACGACGCGGACGCAGCCGTGCCCCGCGGGCGACAGATCGAAGTCGAGGTCGCGAAGCGCAACCGCCCGGTGCGTGTCGGGCAGCGCCGCGACGCGGTCGGTGGCGCGCGGTGGACGCACCCACAACCGACGCGAGGCCACATTGCCCGCGACATCGCGCACAGTCACGTCGAGTGGCGTGGTCGGAGCACTCGAATCAAGATCGAATTCTCCCGCGCGCGCGGACTGCGGCGCGGTATTGAGCCCCTCGCCGTCGCTCGGCCACTCGGCGTTCAGCACCCTCGGCCGGGCGCCCTCGGGTGCCGCCAGACGCACAGCGTCACCGTCATAGACGTAGGCGGCGTCGGACATGTCGCCGGCCCACGACACGCTGTCGAACCGGCACTCGACCTTGCGATCGCCGAGCTGCACGACGGTCGACCACGGCGCGAGCCCCCGGCGCGACCCCAGCGCGTCGCCGGCCTCGACTCGGACTTCGAAGCGCCCCTCGACCACGACGGTGTCGCCCTCGACCGTGGATCGGGTGTAAGGCGCCGTGGTGCCGGCGACTCGCGAGCTGTCGTCGACCGGAACCAGCGTGATGCGATCGATCCGGGGCGGCGCTGCGTCGGCCAGCGGCCAACCGGCGCGCAGCGGATGGTGCGCCATGTCGACGATCCGAATCTCGGCATGGAGGTGCGGCGGCCCGGCGCCGCTCTGGCCACTCCACGCGACGATCGCTCCGGGCGCCACGCGGAACTTGCTCGCCGGCGGCCACAGGTCCTGCTCGTAGCGGCCGCTCGTGCGTTGCAGCGAGTCGACGTACGACGCGAGCGGCTCGGCGAACGCGTCGAGATGCCCGTAGACCACGAGGCGACCGTCGTCGGTCTTGAGGTAGAGCGATCGGCCGTAGCCCACGCCCGAAGTGCGAACGCGCACCACGGCAGCCGGCGCCGGCGCGTAGACCGGCTTGCCTACAATCTCGCCGGTCGACAGGTCGAGCCCGGCATGAAAGTGGCCGCCACGCCGATCGCCGAACGTGCCGGTGACCACCAGCGGGGTATCGAGCGGTGCGTGTGCGAACGGCGGGAACGACGGCGCGAGAACCGGATGAGCCGCGTCGGGCGGCGGTGCGGCCGCGTGCAGCGCCGGGCTGACCTGGGCGCAAGCGGTCGTCAGGGCCAATTGCACCCCGCACGCGGTCAAGCCCACGAGCCTGCGCAATGCATGCGGCCGCCGGCTGCGCGCACGGCGCTTTGCCTCGACGCCCTGCGATTTCGTGCGTGGCACCGCGTTTGCTCGACCACCGGCGTCCCGCGTCGAGCCACCACAGTTAGTGGAGGCGTCGACGAGGCCGCACCCGGAGATTCGAGCCATGATCCGCAATCGATTCCTGTCCCTTCTATGGGTCGCGCTTGCGAGCGTGGTCGCACTCTGGGGTTGCGATACCACGCAGCATGTCACCGCTGTTACCGGAACTTCTGACACCGCTCCCCCGCCCTCGCCCGAGAATCTCGCCGTGGTCAGCCAACCTGAATACCATCGGCTGACGTGGGCCGCGAGCCCAGCCCCGGACGTCGTGCTCTATGAGGTGTATCAGTACCTGCCCGACCCCTCGCGCGACAACTCGTACGTGATGATCGGCGAAGCGGCTGGCAATTGGTTCAACCTCACGCCCAATCAGGAAACGATCGAGACGCACTTCCGCGTGCGCGCGGTGGACACGATCGGCAATCGCAGCCCACTGTCGAATGAATACGCCGCGACCCTCGGGCCTATTTCCCAGGGCGGCATCGGCCAGGGTGGCCGCGAGCCCGAAGGCGACCCGCGCCTGCGACTCGCCGACTGATTTCGCCGCGGATCAGGGAAGCAGTACGACCCGCGTCTGGACACCGACGGAGCCGCTGGTCAGGCGCGCGAAGTAAACACCCGCCGGCACCAACGCATTGTCGTCGTCGCGGCCGTCCCAGGTCGTGACCCCTTCGGGATCGCTCGGCAGCGGGATTCGTCGAATCCGCCGCCCGACCACATCGTAGATCCTGATCTCCTGCGGCACTCCGCCCCCGGCGCCGCGCCAGTACAGCTCGGTCTGTCGGCCCGACGGCCGGCGGCTCGGTGCGATTCCCGGACCCGCGTGGTTTGCGAGCGGGCCGCCGAGGCTCGTCGTCGCGGTCGCGATGTTGGAGATCCCTGAAACGTTCCCCGCCTCGTCGGTGGTGCGCAGCGCGAACGCGTATTGCGTGCCGGGCTCGAACCCCCTGAGGGGGAGCGTGATCTGTCGCCCGGTGGCCACGGTCGTGCGGAACCTGGCAACCTCGAGCGCCGAGTTCCAACCACCGGCGGTCAGCGTGTCGCGTCGACTGCGAACTTCGTAATCCACGCCGCGCACGCTGGCGTCCTCGTTGGCGGGCGCACTCCACCCCAGGGTCACGCTCGAGTCGGTGACCGAAGTAACGCCGAGGTCGGCGACCGCCGAAGGCGGACCCACGTCGCGGCTGCCGGTGCGATGCGCATCACCGCGCGGCGTGAGCCATGCGCGGTCGCGCCAGGTTTCCGTCCATCCGCCTAGGCCGGCGTCGTAGACATAGAGGATGGAATCCGTGCTGGTGCCAGCGGTGATCTCGGTGGCGCCGTCGCCGTCGAGGTCGGCGAGTGTTGCCGCAGCTACCCGCGCGACCCGGCTTGGGAAATGGGCCGCGTCGCGTGCCGTCGACCGCGAACGCCGCCAGATTGGCGCCCTCGAAGATCACGATCTCGCGCCCGCCCGGGGTGATCGGGCCGATGAGCGGTGGACCATTGGCGGGCGCCGACAGCGCGAACGGCGCGCCACCGACCATGGCGCCCGACGAGTCCACGACCGCGATCGCCGGCGTGTCGAGCGCCAGCACGATCTCGTCGACCCCGTCGGCGTCGAGATCGCCGAGCGCCGGAGGCTGCGTGACCAGGCCCGGCAGCGTAAGGCTGAAGCGCGGGGTGCCGTCGGCATGAAACGCCGCGACATCCGCGCCCGAGGCGACCACGATGACCGGCATCTCGCCCATCGCATACCGCGTGACCACCGGGGCGAACGGATCCGCATTCACGATTACCGGCCAGCCGGCCATCTCGCTGCCGTCGCCGTGAACCACGTGGACCTCGCCATCGGCGCCGGCAGCGACGATCTCATCGGCGCCGTCGGCGTCGAGGTCGGCGATCGCTACGGGCGCCGCGTTGCCGCCCGGGCTGGTGAACACCGGAAAGTTCGCCACCGGAGTGCCGTCGCGATGCCAGGCGTGAAGGTCCCCGAACGCCAGGCCGCACACGACCTCGAGCGTGCCGTCGCCATCGAGATCGCCGAGCGCAGGGCCACCGGTGGGCGGCGTGAACACGCCGCCCGCAGTCACCGGGAAACCCGAAAGCACGACGCCCGACTCGTCGAGACCGACGACGCGGCCGTTGCCCGTGCTCGTGAACATCCAGAAAGGCCCCTCGTCGATCGACGCGCCGGGCCCGGCCCGCCCGCCCGCGAGTGCTCCGATCGGCGGACCGGGCAGCGTCGCCACCGCCACCGTGTCCTCGGCCTGGCCAGCCTTGATCATCAGACGCTGGTTCTGCGTGAGATACGCGAGATACGGCTGCGACCCCGCGACCGGCACAACCAGCGCCGGTCCCAGTACCGCGGCACCCGAGCGCGACGCGGTCGAGGTCGGCCGATCGGTGAGCGCACGCTCGAGGTTGAGCCTGCCAGCACCGTAGCCCGTGACACCGGTGTTCTCAGCAGAAATGTCGTCGCAGGTTTCGGTCAACCGCAGCAGCATGCCCTGAGCGTTGAGCAGCTTCTGCCCAGTCGCGCGCCTTTGCGATTGCACCAGTGCTGCACCACCCGCGACCATGGGCGACGAGAACGACGTGCCGTCGATCACCACGTAGCTCGGCTGGCGGAGTCCGATGCTGTCGCTGGTGGTCGGCCGCACGAACGTGGTCGCGATGCTGGCCCCCGGGGCGGACAAGTCCACGAACGCACCCAGGTTCGAGAAGCCGGCGACCACGTCGCCCGGCCCGGTCGCCGCGACCGCGATCACGTCCTCGCGGTCGGCGAGATCGTGCGGCTGTCCGCCGTTGCCCGCCGCCGAGACGATCACCACCCCGGCGCGCGTGGCCGACGACGCGGCCGCGATCAGACCCGAGAGGTTGATCGTGGCGAACGAGCAGTTGACCACCGGCACGTTCATGCGCGCCGCGTAGCGCAGCGCCTGCGCCACCGCCGACATGTCGACCAGGCCGAGCGGTGCGCCGACCGCGGACCAGCCGATGCGCAGCGGCATCAGGCGCACGTTCCACGCCGTGCCCGCCACGCCGATCGTGTTGTCGGTGAGCGCCCCGACCACGCCGGCGACCGCCGTGCCGTGGCCCGCCATGTCGTTGGCATCGGGATCCTGGTCGGCGTAGTCCTCGCCGGTCGTCACACCGTCGGGCGGCCGATTGATGAAGTCCCAGCCGTGCACGTCGTCGATGAAGCCATTGCCGTCGTCGTCGGCGCCCGGAATGCCGTCGGCCTCGGCAGCATTCGTCCAGATCTGACCCGCGAGTCCGGCGATCACGCCGCCCAGGTCCGGGTGGTAGGGCACGATGCCGGTGTCGAGCACGCCGACCACGATCGCGGTGTCGCCGGTGGTCACATTCCACGCCTCGGGTGCGGCGATGTCGTGGCGGAGCGGCAGATCCTGGAACCAGTACGACGCCGCGAACGTCGAGTCGTTGGGCGTGACCGCGACCGGCAGCAGCGGAATCGGATCGGCGCTCGCGACCTCGGGCAGCGCGCGCAGGCGAGCCACGACTCGCTCGACCGGAACCTCTCGCGACCAGCGCGCGATGTAGAACGAGGTGAAGTCGGTGGCGTCGTCGGCGGGACCGGGCGGCAGCTCGCCGCGGAACTCGGGCTCGAGCGTGACTTCGCCGAAGCTCGCGAGCGCGCGGTCGAGCGCGGGGCTCCCGGTGTCTCGAAACGCTACGTCGGTGGCGAGTGACGCGCCGGCGAGAATTGCGCGCGATCGTGGATTGTGCCGACCGGCCAGCGCCTCCTGAGACGCGGGCGTACCACGCCGTGCGGGCCGCCGGCGGGGCCAGGCGGAGCTCGATACGGTCGGACCGCCAGCCGAATCGGGCCCGGGGCGCTGCCATCGATCGCGGCCGGAGCCGGAGAGGCAGCGGCAAGTGCCGCAGCCGCAACGCCCACCAGCAGCCGAATCAACCGGGGTCGGAGCAGCATCGAATGCGGGCGTAGAGAGCTGGGATGATTCAGCACGGGCGCAACAAGTTTAGGTAGCCCTGAACCCCCCGGCAAGTCCCGCCGAAAACGCTCCCCAGAGCCCAGACGTTCCGACGAGCCGCGTTCCTTGACATCGTCGTGAGCGTCGGCAAAATTCGCGCGTCCCACCGGCACCCCCCTCGCACCGGCCTCGCGCACACTATTTCAGAGGAACCATGAACGCGAACGAACGCGATCAACTGCGCCAGATGCTGCTCGACCGCTCGATGCGCTTCGGCGAGTTCGTGCTCAGCTCGGGCGCGACGTCGAACTACTACATCGACGTGCGCAAGACCAGCCTGCATCCCGAAGGGCTGGCCATGATCTCCAAGCTGTTCTGGGAGATGCTCGCGGGCGACGACATCACCGCCGTCGGCGGACTGACGCTGGGCGCCGACCCGCTGGTCGCCGGCCTCATGCTGCACAGCGCGTCCAAGGGCAAACCGCTCGAGGGATTCCTGGTGCGCCGCACGACCAAGGACCACGGCACTGCGCGGCCAGGTCGAGGGCAACCTCGCCGGCCACAAGCGCGTCGTCATCCTCGACGACGTGATCACCAGCGGCGAGAGCGCCCTGATCGCCGCCGAAGCCGCCGAGTCGTACAAGGCGCAGGTCGTGCGCGTGCTCGCCGTGGTCGATCGCGCGCAGGGCGCGCCCAGATCTTCCAGCAGCGTGGGCTGCCGTTCACGTCGCTGTTCTCGATCGACGAGCTGCTGCCGGCCGAGAAGTAAGGCGCCGGTTCCAGGGTTGCGCGAGCGCGCTCGCCGAAAGGCGGGCGCGTTTCGCTATTCCGGCGCACTTGCCGCCCGGGGGGCTCCCCTGATAAGGTGTCGCGCCTTCCGCGTGGCGGCCGACTCCTCGCCGCGCGTCGATGCGTCCCCATCGTCTAGAGGCCTAGGACACCGCCCTTTCACGGCGGCGACACGGGTTCGAATCCCGTTGGGGACGCCAGACCGTTCACGCGCCCCTCGGACACTCCGGCGCAGAGACGTTCAGAAAGCACGCCTTGCTGCGGTCACCACAGGCAGGCAGAAAGCGAGGTTAGCCATGAACGACGCCGAGCAAGGATTTACTGAGGAGGACCACGCGACGATCGCCGCGTGGAGATTGCGTCTGGAACACCTGCCCAGTCTTTACAGGTACGTAAGCATCCGGGGCGATCGATTCGCCTGGTTCTGTGATCTCGCCCTTCGATCGCTGCTCTACTTTCCTATGATCTCCGAGTTCAATGATCCATTTGATGGTGCTGTTTATCCGGTTGATGACGCGACAGACCAAGAGAAACGAGAGTTCTGGGAACGCGTTCAAGTTGAAATGGGTCTCGCAAGAGATGCCAGTGCCATCGATCGCATCTTGATGATGCCCGTCACGGAAGCCCACAAGCGGCTACGTGCTGGTCATGATGAGGCAGTGGCCCAACTCGGAGTTGTGTGTCTCAGCGAGGTCCCCAACGATTTGCCCATGTGGGGCTACTACGCGGATGGGCACCGAGGTGTATGCCTGCGCTTCAACACGGGACTGCTTCTAAGGTCCCATGAATGGCTAGGCTGCTACGGACCCATGCCAGTTACGTACGAGAACACCTACCCCAAGATCAACTTCTACCGCTCTAGTCCCTTCCGACGGAGTCAATCAACCTTGGCGACCAAGGCCGTCGTATGGAGTCACGAGCGTGAGTGGCGGATCGTGCGCCATGGGGGACCTGGCTTGGTGGAGATCCCCGAGGAGGCGATCGACGGCGTTATCCTCGGTTGCAGAGTATCCCGCGAGGATCAGGCTCGCGTCCGTGACATCCTGGGACGTCGCAACCGTCCTGTCCAAGTACTCCAAGCGAACCTGGCGGATTCCGAATTCAGGCTAACGATTCGGCCAGCATGACTACTCCGTTCATGATAGTGACGCGGGTGGCGTGTGCCCCGGCCCTTCGCCCTGCAGGAGTCGGCCGAACGTCCTGAAGCCTCTCGCTCCCAGAACGTGAACGAGATCGGCGGCCTTCTCCGCAGCGATCCGGTTTCCGCTGTTCAGTGCAGAACTAATGATCGTCTCGACCTTGTCAGCTCGCAGCGACACTCCCCATGCTTCTTTGTCGGCGTCGATGATTAACGTAAGTGCCTCAATCGTCTTGTCGGGCTCGCGTGTAGAGAACGTCGCAAGCTCATCGATCACAAGGTGACCCGCCTCGAGCTTGCCGCCGGACCGAAGAGCTTGAAGCAGTTGATCAAGCGCCCAATCGTCAGGGAATTTGCGAGAAGCAAACCACCACCCAAACGCAGCAAGTTCTACGGCGCGTTCAGATGCCTCGATCGCACGACTCTCGCTAAGCCTCCAAGCCCACAGCGCTTGAAGTCGATCGCGGATTGGATCTGGCACCGGCGGTTTGTCTTCGCCGTGCATGGCGCGACCCACAAAGTCGAGGGCGTACTCCCGCAGCTCTGGTCCCGCAGACCTGTAGAAGGCAGCGAGTAAGCCTTCGCGGTTGCCCAGCGGCATTTTGCCACGCCAGTAGAACACCATGAGGTGTTGTGCAAGTCGATTGTCCGGGCGTGTGCCTCCAAAACGCGCATCCGAGTCCTGGCCAATACGGGCGATCGCTCGCGCGTACTCTTCGGTCAGAACCTCGAAGACGTCGTCGAAGGTGCCGCCGAAGGAGATGTAAGCGTTCCATGCGGCTCGCCACAGCCCCAGGGCGGCTGCCGATGGAGGGAAGATCGACGCGATGTGATCTCGAGTCCAGTGTGAGTCGAGTAGAAGCAGCCACGGGAACCACTGGCCGTAGACCGAGCGGACTGCCGCCGATGAATCACGTCTAGTGTCGAGATGTGTCTCGAGCGCGTAGCGCACCTCGGGCATCACATCGAAGGTGCGGCTCGTTTGTTGACCTTTGGTGAACTCATCGTCAAGATACCGCCTCACCCAAAGAGCGTACCGCACGACTGTATGCATCGCTTCGCCACGGGTCGTGTTTATCGACAGCGTGAGCGGGTTCATGTTCTTGCCGAGGTGCTGTGCTTCACGCTCAGGCGTAGGGTCGGGGTCGTTCGTGAGTGGTTCCAGAAGATCCCAGGCGACAGTTCGGGAAGCCCACGGGAGCCCCTCCCCCGGCTGTCCAAAACTGGCGGTCAATAGCTCAGCGATGGCCTTGCGGGCCCACCCCCAGTGCGGATCAGCCTCAAAATGGAGGTTGGGACGATCAGGCACATCTCGAGGTTGAGCGACAGCCCAGCGAGCGAGCGCCAGCACCGGGGCCCATTCAAACCACCTCTGCGCCTTAGCCGCCTCGGTGAGACCCGAGAAGATCGCCCTCACATAAGTAGGATCGAGCCCTACAAAGTCTCGTGCTCCCGACGCAAATCGAGTTGGGTCTGCAGCAACAGCTCCCGAAAGCGTACGTCCCAATCCCTCTGGGGTAGCTTCGATGACACTGCCGGCTGGTTGCCAATTCCTCAGGAAGTCGGCCAGTTCCGTTGTGGACATGCGAGAGATGTCTTGCTCGCCCTTCGGGCTGGTCGGTCCGACCCACACGGCGCCAGATGAATATGCCAGGAAACTTGGGTGCTCAATCGGACCAAACTCTTCGGCAAGACGCTGCAACTGATCGACGCGCTTCCGAGGGAGCGCGCGACCAAGGAGGGTCAAGCGCCGATAGAGCCAATGGCGAGCACGCTCGCGGGCCTCGTCCTTTGCCTCGGGCGTCGGCTCCTTGTTCGCCTCGGCCTCTTCCGTGGCGAGCTTGTCGTCGAGCATCGCAAGAAGGCGCTCTTGCTCCACGGACTCCAGCCTGGGGAAGATCACCCCGGCCAGCAGCCAGTACTCGTGGAACACGCCGACATCCTCAACTGCCTCTTCATCAAGGATTCGCTCCTTCGCGAGTGCCAAACCAGCTGTCGGAAACCTGCGAAGGACATGGAGAGCCAGCCGTCGGAACACGTCCCATTCCTTGGCCTCTAATACTTCGACAACCCGGGTTAGTAAATCGGCGTGCGCCGTAACTGTTCCCTCTGCAGCATCACGCACAGCGGAGACGAGGTGGTCGCGTGGACCGTGGTCGTGGTTCTGAGAGCCATCCTCAATTGACGGTCGCCACATGTAGGAATGGTCGGCACCACCTCGCGCATCTGGTCTGGAGATTGCGACTGCGTTGTCTAGTAGCTCAACCAACACCTGGAGCGTTCTCAGGCCGTCTGCTGCCACAATCGCCGGGACATGTTTTTCGAGGATCTGCCTGTACTTCCACTCATGGAATCGGCCGACCGGGGTTGGAGGCAGGGCAAACCCAGCCCCTTTTTCCCTCGTGGTTGGCGGCGAGTCCGGTCGGAGCGCAAGAAGTTCTGGAAGGATGCTCAAGGCCCCATCGACCTGACCTCCACTCGCGAGGCGGGACGCAAGACTGCCGGCCTTCTCCGGAAGGAGCAGTTGATACGGTGAAGACGCCCACTTGATCACCTTCGGCACCATTCGCGCGGCACGGTCCGCTGGCATCACTATCGCGGCATCGAGAAAATCCTCCTGAACGCGAACGTTGTCCGTGTCCGGGATCGCGAGGATGACTCGAAGCACCTCATCAGCCGCGAGAGGAGCCATGCGCTGGAGGTAGCGAGATTGCGGCCAGAATGGAAACCCAATCGTCTGATTTTCGCGAATCGGCTCCGGTGGATGACGGAACAGTCCTTCTGCCTCCAGGTGCACAATCCAATCTGGCGACTTTAGTGCGTCAAAGAAATACTCCGTGTCGGCCGCACTCTTAATGGCGGCGATTGCCCTCTTGACCTGCTCGCGGTTAGGCATGCCGCTCTCCTTCCGCGACTATCGCTTCGAGAGCCGCTTGACTCCGAAACGTCCTCAGACCCAATCGATCTATCAGAAACTCTTCGAATAGCTCCAGCATTCTGTCGAAGTCTTCGGGGGTCGTTAAACCATGGTGGCAGGCCCGGACAAAGAACGCGCGATAGGCGCCCCACTCGTCCACCCTGAGCTCCGCTATTACAGGTGGAAGCGGGCGACCTGAAGGGTCCATCGCTCCCATCAGGGCTCCGGCCTGCTCTCGTCTCGTAACGCGCACTCCCGCCATGTCTGTCGCAAAGCCCTGCATAGTGGATTCGAATGTCGCGCCAAGGTGGGCTTTGACGCCGGGCGCCGCACCTTGGTAAGCAGTCCAGGCGTCAATCAGCGAACGCGACCTTGAAACTAGATCCACATGGTCGAACACCGGAACGTTTGGGTACTTGCCGGGAAGCGCGTCGATGAGCTCTCGGATGCTGTGGCCAGCGTGGGAGATGAACTCGGGATTGTCCGGGCGGAGGCGAACCATCTTGGCGCCCAAGTACATTGCCGCCAGAGGCGGCGGTTTCACCGGGACCTCGGCATCCTTGCGGACAAATCGACGATAAAGTGTGCGGCTCGCATCTCCGAGAAGCGCCGAATTCTCGGGGGTCGTGTCCGCCGATGGCAGGCCGGTTGAGCTGGGAACCTCTGAGGGGGAAGGCTGGTCGGTCATCTGCCTATTTTGGAAGCGAACGCAGGTCGCTCACTTGGTTATTCTTGAGGCCAAGCCGAACATTCGCAATCGTCCGACCCCCACGCGTCAGCAGGGTTTGTCCCCCAAGACAGTCATCAAGCCTAGCAGCATGTCGACCAGGCGTGACTTCGCCACCAAACGTCCCTCACAGTTGCCAGGCCAGCTCGACACACTCAGCCTATGCTTCGTTCCTTATCGCCGAACACCACGCACCAGCGCCGCAACCGGGAAACATCATGCATCTGCGCCGCCGCAGCGCAAGCGAAGTCCTGACCTAACTGTGATGTCTCAGGAGGTTGTTCAGTGGTGAGACATCACAGCTAGCGCAGCACGACGATTCGGCTTTGGGCGGATCCAGACGACGTGCGAACCACGGCGTAGTAAACACCCGCGGGCACAGTTACACCCGAATCGTCCTTACCGTCCCACCATGCTTTCCAGGGCCCAACGCTCCATCCGGCAACCAACTGACGCACCGCCCGCCCCTGGATGTCCATGACCGAAAGCGTCAGGTACCCGGCTTCTGGACCGTGGACCACGAGGAGGGTCCCCCCTCTTATTGGGTTCGGCGTTGCCTGGACGGACAAGGCCCCAGTCAGGGTCCCATCAGTGACCCCCGCCGCCTGTGCTGCGACCTGAACAACCATGTTGGTTGACGTAACCGGTGTCACGAGTACGCCTGCCTGGTAGAACTTGCTCTCGACGAAAGTCAGCTCCGTGACTTGAGGAACCGGCGAGGCCCGAAATCGCAGGCGGTAGATTTGGCCAGGTCCAGAAGTCGAAGCACCGCCGCACAACAGCGCACAGTTGATTGTGTCGCTCAAAGAGCCAATGCGGAAATCGTGGAACACGCTCGTGCAGGCATCGAGCAGGGCCGCGCCGACCTGCCCCGTGAGCGGAGATATTGGCAGCGGCATCAGGGCATCGGGATCGAACCCAATCACTAAACTGATCGCGTTGAAACTTGACCCTGCTTCCGTAACAACGACGCTGACCTCGAACTCTGAACCTGCCGCGACGACCAAAGAGTCGGGAGGGATCGACACGACTACCCCCGCCTCCGAAGAAGATGCGAACATGACGAGAAGCGCCGTTCCAAGCCACACGAATGGCGAGAACGTGGCACAGCATCGTGAACCGCACACGAACTCTTCACCTCCTATGGCAGGTGGACCACCCTCTGTAGGAATTGGCCGTGCGTCGTGGTGAGTCGCGCGTAGTAGATACCGGCTGGGACGCGGCTGCCCAGGGCGTCCCGCCCGTCCCAGGGCACCCGGTGGTCCCCAGCGCCAATTGGCCCGCTAAGAAGCGTCCGAGCCCGCCGTCCGTCTACGGAAAAGACGGCTAGCTCAACAGTTCCCGAATGCGCTAGGCCAAAGGACAGCGTCGTGGTTAACCGGAAGGGATTCGGGAATGGCGGTGACAATGCGTACGCCATGGGGCCATGCGGTACTTCGGCTGCATACGTGGTAGACAGTGGCACATCCTGATTCAGAGCATCCCGCGCGATCGCGGACTGGAACTCGATAGCGGGATCCCCTGGCGCCAGCCGGCGAAACCTGATCGAAGCCACCTCGCCAACGCCGGAGAGCCCCATGGGCCGGGCACCAAGAAGCGTCGCGTCAATGCGGCCGGGCCCCGGGGACAGTGCCAGTCCACCCTGGTCCACGACTAATTCGCCCGCGGCATGGTCGACCGGCTCCACTACCGCCGGATCCCATTGCAGCGTGGTCGCAAGAGCCTGTATGGCTCCGGTGCCTCTGAGTTCGAGGGTCGCCTCCAATTGATCGGGCGGCAATTCGGCCACGAGCAATGTCAACTCATCGACGCCGGCCTTGATTGTCGTCGTTCGAGCATTGGCCATGGGAGCGGACACCTGAGCGTAGTTGAGTCCGAACAAGACCAAGTCCTCAATGTCGAGTCGCCCGTCTGTTGTCGGCCGCGTGTGCACTGATCGATCAGTGGTCGGCCCGACATCGAGGTATGCAAATGCGATTGCCTCGGCACCCGACGCGCCATAGTGACTTCCTAGTAGCGAGACATCTGCGATGTCCACAATGTTGTCGCCCTGACCTGGTGTCGCGCCATTCGTCACGTCGCCGAGGTGGTAGTTCAGGGCCCCGCCGGTCAGGTTCGATGCCGGTGAGACGGTTCCAAACCCATCAACGACAAACGCGACGTAATAGTGGAAGTCCCGCCCTGGCGGCTCATCGGTCTCGCCCGACGAACTAACCGCTACTGGGCTCCACGGAGTTGGTGGCGGATAGGACGGGACCGAGGGGACTGCACCACCAAGCTCGTCGTATCGAGGGTAGTAGCCAAACCCCGCCCGATAGACCACGACTACGGTGCCTGCGGGCACTGATGGCCAGCTCAACCGGATCTTCGTTGAGCCGTCGGAGTCGTTTCCAGTTCTGACCTGAGTGGCAGATAGCGCGGTGATCGGTGCTACAGGAGGGTTCGCCTGGATGATCGCGGTGACGGCCTTGTTGCCATCCATTGTGATCGTCACGGGGTTTGCGGACCCAGTCGCGTCACCGGTCCATTCCACGAAATGGAAGCCGGCCACTGCGGTCGCCGTAAGCATCACATCGACCCCTGGGTCGTACGCGGGCAAATCTGGCGACTTAACGACGGTACCGTTGGACACGCTCACCGTCAGGCCGTACTGCCCAAGAACAAAGCTCGCATCACTGGCATCGCTAGAGGCGTTGCCGTTCACGTCATAGGCGGTCACTCGAACTCGAGCCTGCGCATTTGGTGTAGTGGGCGGCGACCATGCGTACGTCCCCGAGTTGGGGACATCGAGCGCGATGACGTTCGAGAACGTAGTGCCGTCGTCAGTTGAATAGTGCAGATCGCACTGCGCGATCGCGACGTCATCCGTCGCGTTCCAGGTGATTGTCTCGGGCCAGAATTCCCCACCGTTTGGCGATGTTACTGCCACCACCGGTGGGGTGTAGTCGATAGAGACCGCAACCGGTGGCCCGATGGCGAACGATGAGGCAGCATTGTTGCAGTCGTAGACGGTCGCCTGGTCGATCGTCACGGAACCGAAGCCAGCCAGCGTGCCATTTCCAACAGCAACACTGAACAGGGTTCCGGTTGTTGCGGTCGATCCGCAAGGCATGCCCAGCGTCACGTTGTCCACCGTGTACGATCCACCACCGTTGTCGACCACCTGAAAGCTCGTTAGAGGATTGCCAGCTTGAAGGAATGTTCCCTCGACAAACCCAGCGATCCCGCCGCCAGTAATCGTCAGATCGGTGAGATGCAGCCGCACCGAGTACCCGAGAATCACCGAAGGGTCCCCGCGGGCAATCGTCACCGGGATGGCTAGGGATGGCGTGGTCGGAGAAAGGGTTTCGACGGGGGCGACGGCGGCAATCGTCGGAATCGGATCATCGTTAATGATCGTGCCTACGGCTTGGAAATCGCCAATTTCGGCGTTTGTGGGGTTGCTCAGGCTGAGTAAGAGTGTTTCATCCGGCTCGTACACGCCATCGCCAACAACGCTCACTGAGATTACCCCACTTGGTTCGTGAGGAGGGATTGTGAGCGTCCCCGAGATCGCTACGTAGTCGTCCGCAGCTGTAGCTGAACCGTCGACAGTGCTGAAGTCCACAGTCACCGGCTGGTCGAACGGTTCTGACAACGTCACGGTGAAGAGTAGTTGGGCCGCCCCCACATCGCCTTCTGCAATTTGGATGTCCGAAACAACAGCCCTCGGAACTGGTATGGGTGTCGGTCCAAGAAATTGCGCCAAGTTGGGCCTGCTTCTGCCGTCGATTGAATTGAATGAGCCACCGGCGTAGACCGCATCATCGGTCACAGCAAGGATGGACACGAAACTATCTGCGTCTGCTGACCAGCTCGTAGCCAGTCCAGTGGTGCCAACAAGTGCGGCGAGGCCGTTGCGCTGTTGTCCGCCGATCGTAGAGAAGGACCCACCCGAATAGACCGTCGGTCCAGCAACTTTCAGAACGTAGACCATGCCATCCGCCTGGGGATTCCAGTTGTTGGCCAGGCCTGTAGTGGCATCGATGGCGGCGAGGTTGGATCGCGGCTGCCCACCCATGCTCGTGAAGATGCCGCCGACATAGACCGTCGGGCCGCTCAACGCGAGGGTCTGCACGGTGAACCACTCCCCACCAGCGGCTGGGTTCCAACTCGTAGCCAACCCGGTGGTGGCGTCAAGCTCGGCAATCCTGCTTCGTGGCTCTCCTCCTATGCTGGTGAAGAAGCCGCCTGCATAGACAGTCGAGTCACCCATCGCAATAGTCCGCACGTCTCCGTTTGCTCCGGGGTCCCAACTCGTAGGCAGACCGGTGGCAGAGTCGATTGCTGCAATGCGATTTCGTGACTGCCCACCAATACTGGTGAAGTCGCCACCGACATAGACCGTCGAACCCCTGAGAGCGATGGTGTAGACGGGTCCGCTTGCCTCAGGGCTCCAATTTGTGGCCAGCCCAGTGGAGGCGTCGAGAGCGGCGATGTTGCTTCGCGACTCTGAGGCTATGCCGGTGAAGTAGCCACCGACGTAGATTGTCGAGCCCTTCCCTTCTAATGCCATGACGTTGTAGTTCGCTCCAGGGTCCCATCCAGTCGTGAAGCCGGTCGTGATGTCAATTGCGGCGAGACGGTTACGTTTGACTCCACCAATGCTTGTGAAGATTCCACCGACATAGACTGTTGACCCGCTCCAGGAAATGGTGTTCACCTGACCACTGGTGTGCGGGCTCCAGCTCGTGGCAAGGCCCGTCGCGGCGTCTATCTCAGCCACGTTCAAGCGCCCCTGCCCACCCGCGCTGGTAAATGCTCCGCCAACGTAGACCGATGCCTCACTAACTAAGATGGCTCCCACTACTCCAGGGAGAGAGCCGCTTTCGATGGCGGGATTCCACGATGTGGCCAGACCGCTCACCGAGTCGATCTCAGCTAGTGATTGCCGGGCCTGGCTTCCGATGTTATAGAAGCTGCCGCCCACGTAAACTAGTGATCCCCGAAACCCCAGCGCGGCTACGAGGCCACTCGCACCAGGATTCCAGCTCCTGGCCTGACCGCCTACTGTATTGAGTGCGGCGACGCGGTCTCGTGACTGTCCACCAATACTTGTGAAGGCCCCCCCCGCGTAGACCGTGGGCCCCCTCACAGCCAAAACCGATACAGGTTGGTTCGCGCCTGGGTTCCAGATAGTCGCAGCACCTGTCACCACATCAATCGCCGCCAGGTTGTTTCGCGTTACGCCGGCCGCGTTACTAAATGCTCCGCCGACGTAAAGGGTCGGCCCACTCGCCGCGACTGTGTTCACTGTTCCGTTGGCCCCTGGATTCCAGCTCGTGGCCAACCCGGTGGTGGCGTCGAGAGCAGCAATGCGGTTCCGTTGCTGCCCTCCAATAGTCGTGAAGGAGCCACCGACATAGACAGTCGAACCGGTCACCGCCAGGGCCCGTACATTGCCGTCTGCTCCAGGGTTCCAATCGCCTAGCGTTCCATCGGATCGAACATGTGCTAGCCGATCCCTAGGGACTCCGGAAATACTCCTAAACGAGCCACCCAGATAGTGACCGCCTTGCCCATCTGGAGCACTGGCGTACACGTGCCCATCGACACGGACCGATCCCGCAGCCACTTCGCCCGATGCGGAATCAACACCGACAAACCCGCCTGTATTTCGGCCCACGTACGTAAATGAACCCCCAATGAAGAGCGTGCTGTCCAACACAGTCATGGCCCAGACAGTGCCGTCGGTAACGGGGAACTCCGGGTTCAGTTCCTGGGCACTAGACGGCGCAGGAGGCGTGAACAGTCCCAGAGTGAGGGCCACCAGCAGGGAAGTGGCGGTGGCTGTGACCGTCGTCCATGACGGGCGGAAGCACGATATGGGCATCGTGGGCATGCGACCTCCTTGTCGCGGGGCCTTGCTGCCCCAGTCCTGAGTGGCACCCGAGTCAACGCCTATGCATTCGGCCTGTCAAGCGATCGCCATGCGGGGACAATGCCGAGTGGCACGATCGTCGTGCACCTCGAGCCGGTTTCCGGGAACAACATTTCGAGGTCGGCGTCGGCTCGGCCGATAACCAGGCCGAGTCCCATCGACTCGTCGATCCGTTCGAATCTCAGGGCTGGCCTGGTGATGCAGGCCGTTCGCAGCGACCAAGACGGGGAGAAGCACGATGCCAAAGTCGTCAGCGGTTCTCGCTTTCCTCATCATTGCGGTCGCCGTCTCGGTGCTCGCCTCAACGGCGTTCTCGGCGCTACCCGGGCCTCCGACCGTCCACGGTGCCCATCTCACTTTCACTGGCACTGCGCCGGGCGACTGGTTCGGCTCCGCTGTGGGTGCAGGTGACGTAAACGGCGATGGATTCGCCGATCTGATCATCGGCGCATTCGGCAACGATGCCGGTGGGCCCGAGGCCGGAAGCGTCGATCTCTACTTCGGGGGGCCTAGCGCCGATGCCACTGCCGATCTCACCCTCACCGGACCCGATCGTTCGGCCTTTGGCTATTCAGTGGCGAGCGCGGACGTGAACAGCGATGGATTCGCCGACCTGATCGTCGGTGCTCCCAACAATGACGGGGCCGGGGGCACCAATGTCGGGAGGGCGTACGTCTTCTTAGGAGGACCTGCAGCGGATGCGATTGCCGATCTCACATTGACCGGCATCGGCGACACCGACTGGTTCGGATACTCGGTCGCAGGAGCAGGAGACTTCAATGGTGATGGCTTCGCGGATCTGATCGTTGGTGCCTATCGGAACGACGCCGGCGGCACCGACGCCGGTCAGGCCTACCTCTTTCATGGTGGGAACCCGATGGACGATACGGCGGATCTCGTCCTGTCGGGAGAACAGGCGGGCGACAACTTCGGGAGGTCCACTGCGGGAGCAGGGGACGTGAATGGCGATGGCTACGACGATGTGATCGTTGGCGCCCCCCCCGAGAACGGGCCTGGCAGCGATCGAGCCTACGTCTTCTACGGCGGGTCGGCGGCCGATGCGATCGCCGACCTCGTTCTCGATGAAGTCGGGGCCTATGTCTTCGGACAGGCCGTCGCTGGTGCTGGTGATGTTAACGGCGATGGGTACGACGATCTTCTCGTCGGCGGCGGCAACGCGTTCCTCTACTACGGTGGGCCCGAAGCTGATGAAGTCGCCGATCTGACGCTGACGGGAGGCGGTAGCATCGCTGGCGCTGGAGACGTGAACGGCGACGGGTTCGCCGACATGGTCATCGGAGCGCCCGGTGACGCGGCGGGCGCCGGGAGCGTCCGTGTCTACCACGGTGGCCCTGGAGTCGATGCTGTTGCAGATCTCATCGTGATCGGATCCCTACGTGAGATGCTCGGCACGGCCGTCGCTGGGGCCGGAGACGTGAACGGCGACGAGGTCGACGACCTGCTTCTCGGCGGGCCCATCAACAACGCTGGCGGCGCGGCCGCCGGCCAGGCATACCTGTTTGTCGGAAAGGATCAGGTGGCGTCCGTGGAGGTCCCGCACCTTCCGACCCGATCGCTGGCGGCGTGGCCGCTGCCGTGCCGCGGTGAGAAGTTGGCGGTGACGTTGGCGACAGCCAGAGGGCTCGAAGGGAGCGCCGACGAAGCTGTGCTCGAGATCTACGACCTCACGGGCCGCAGGTTGCGGACTTTGGCGCCTGGCGCTTTCGCGGCCGGACATCAGTCGACGGATTGGAACGGGTGCGACGATGGCGGCCGGCCGGTGCCGAACGGACTCTACTTTCTGCTCGCGCGGTGGGCAGGCCACGACGAGCGTCTCAAGATCGTGGTCGCCCGGTAGACCCGCTGAGGAAGGGAAGGGTCTATCCTGCGGCGTTTTTCTCTGGCGCTCGACATTCGCCACCGAAACGCCGCAATGAGGCACTCTCATTCCGACGGGACGGCACAATACGTACCTTCCATTGGCCGTTTCGGCCTTGCCTCCCGCGGAACCGTAGGCGGCGGCGCCCCGAAGCCGGGACAACTGTCGAATTCCGGACAGGTTCTTCGGGGGGTGCCGACCGACGAGGAACGCGACATCGCAGAAACGTTCATCAACCGCTATTGTCCGCCAGGATTCACTACTAATCCCGCGCTGGGACACACTCCATGAACAGACTCGCTACGCTGCTCGTGGCCGCCGCGCTGTGCGGCTGCCGCATCACTTCGCCCGACCTCGAGCACGGGGGGCGCCTCGCGGCGCTCCCCGCGAACCCCGACCACCCCGAGCTACCGCTCGCGGTGCCGGTCATCCTGCAGCACGAGATGGTTGCGCGCGGAGGCTATCTGTATTTCAGCGCGCTGTTCGATGGGCACCACATCATGGACGTGCGCGAGCTGGGGCTCAGCATCGGCATCGACGCTGACTCCAACCCCGCCACCGGCAACCATGACGGCTGGGAGTTCTACATCACCCAGAACGCGTGGCGCAGCGGCTACTACGTCTATCGCTTGAGCGATTGGGCGTTTGTGGGATACACGCGCCTGGGGCCGTACCGATGGCCGACCCCGGCGCAGTGGGTTCACATCCGCATTCCGATGGCCGCACTCAGCGACTACGACGGCCACGTGAACTACACCGCGGTTATTTTTGGGGGCCAAAGCTACCCCGGCTCGTCGGGCGAGCCGCCACTGGCGGGCGAGCAATGAGCAACGAGAGCAAAGAGAACCCCTACGACGTGAACGCGGAGGCACTGGCGACGCTCGCCGCCCTCGTTCCTTGAGTTTTCTGGAACGGGACTCCTGGCAAAGGAAATGGGGCCCCATCCGACCGTCCGGCAGGCTGGCACGCTGGAGCCTCTCACGCCCAAGGGGAGCCGCCTCTCACGAGTCCCAGTCGCCGGGTGGGCAGGTAGCGGACCTGGGGCTTCTGCGGCGGACACTGTGCGGGAACTGTGCGGGAACTATCGAGCAGCAAAGCTAACTATCGACCACTATCGTCCTCAGCGATCGGCCGCAACTCGTTGTCGTCGTTCGTTTGCTCGCTCGTGGGATTCGGTGCTTTCGTGCGGTCCTCCGATTCGAATCCCGTTGGGGACGCCAGTTCCGCCATTGTGGCCCTGGCACTTGCGGGCGTTTCGCGGACCCACAGCGGGTTGCGCGGTCGGTTCTGGTTCTCGAATCCGGCGAGCGCGGGAGCGACGACGCGACTTTCACATCGACGGGTCTCGCTACCGATACTGAGCTTTCAACGCTCCCCACGACCGGCGAAGAACAGGGGTCACAACATGGGCGAACTTCTGAATTCGGTTGTTGAGTAGATCGACGACGTACACCGCGCCGTCGCTCGCCAGCGCGGTGCGAACCGGCTGCTCGAATTCACCGGGACCCGCGCCCGGGCTTCCCCATTTGCCCAGGAACTCGCCTGTGCTCGTGAAGAACAACACGCGGTAATTCTGGTAGTCGACCACGTAGGCCAGATCGTCGCTCGCCGCCAACCCGACCGGCGACTGGAACTGCCCGTCGCCATCTCCCTCCTGCCCGAAGCTCGTCAGCTGTCCACCATCTGAACTGAACTTAACGATCTGGCGAATCTTTCCGTACCGGCCCACGTATATGTTGCCCATGGGATCGAGTGCGACGCTCCCCGGCGGAATATCGATGCCGTCTCCTACCGACCCGAGAAAGTCACCCGCGAGACTGTACTTCTCGATCCGTTCGGCCTGATAGTCGGCTATGTAGATCACACCCATCGCGTCAACGGTCACATCCCGAATCGTCGGAGACGCATGGTCGGGCTGCACCCACGAATGCATAAGAACACCGTCGGAGGTAAAAACCTGAATCCGATCAGCGACGTCGACGACTGCGACGTGCCCCATTGCGTCAACTCCAATGGAATGTGGGATGTTGAATTGCCCTGGGTCGAGCCCGTACGTGCCCCACTTCGTGATAAATGCTCCGTCTGGGCTGAACTTCTGAATGCGATTGTTGTACTGGTCACAAACGTAAACGCAGCCGGTCGGATCCACGGCGATCCCGAAGGGTGACTGAAACTGTCCATCGCCAGTTCCCGAGGTGCCCCACTGCAGCAGAAACGTTGGGGCTTGAGCTTGTGCATGCCGCGCGCCCAACGACGCGACGAGCGCGAGCAGGACGCAGCGCAACAGGGTGCGGAGCATAGTGAACGACTCCATTCGCAGGAGGCAGAGTCGATTTCTGAGGCTGCCCGAAGGCAACCTATCGTACATGATCGCACGGACGGCGCTCTACGGGTTCGGTACTGAACTCGGCTCTACGCAGCGAGCACCTGCCGGAGCGCGTCCATCTCACGGAGCCAGCCCATCAGCGAGTTCGAATCCACGCCCGTTGGGGACGCCAGTATTCCTGAGCTCTGGCTCAGTGACGGCAAGCCTTCTTGGTCGACGGACACCGAACGTTCAGAGTCCGATGAAGCCCAGAGCCTTCAAGTCGACCCGCGTCAGGAAGCCTTGCCTGCCCGCCACTCGGACACCTACTTGGACGATCTTGGGCGCAAGCTCCCCACCTTCAGATCGCTCCGCTCGAACCACGGCCGACACGATCTCGATCGACTCGCCCGGTTGGATGATCAGTCGCTCGGGTGACTTCGAGTCTGACTTCAGATACCAGGCGACCGACGTGGGCTTCGTCGGGCTGAATGGCCGTAGGCAGTACGCGAACTCCTCGCCCTTGTAGACTTCCTTCTCGAGCAAATCGCCTTCCGTCACGCCAGGCGGAAACGTCGGCTTGAATTCGAGAGCGTGGCCCTGCAACCGGGCCTCCAGCCGCATCGGGTACTGAAAGCACCCTTCGATCACCCATGCGTCGAAGTAACTGCCTCTCGCGGGGTTCCAGGGGATTTCATCCCAAGCGCTCCAAGCGCTCTCTGCCACCGAGTCCGGGCCAGCGACATGGATGAATCGCGACGCCAGGCAGTTCCCCGCAGGTTCGCAGTACCAGCCGAGAGTGGTCAGCTTAACGATCAATCTGTCTGGCCAGGGGGCCACCTCGGCGGATACCTCATCGCAGCAGAACTGCTGGGACTCCGGTTCTGAGAGCACGCCGCGGTGCCAGACATTCCCGCGAAGGTCCTCGATGCTGTATTCGACGTACTTCCGGCGCACTTCACTCGTATCGGCGCCGCCGGTTTCGTTCTGATAGCACGACGCGGAACCGACTGTCGGAATCCAGGCAGCGCGGACGAACAGTGAGTCGCCCTCGAAAACGCCCCTCCACAGCGATTCGACTTGCGACTCTGCCGAGGCCCCGGCGCCTGTAGGGAGCACCACTAACGTAACCAGCACCGTCAGCAACACTCGCAACTGATTCATGAACCGCAGGCTACCACCTCCACCGGGCCTGATATCAGCGCTAGCGCATCCCCTCGAAAGCGGCTCTGGTTCGTCTCCTGCGAATGCCTTGCGCTGCCGATAACCAGCCCGTGAGGTATCTCGTCATCGCAATCAGCATCTTGATCGCAGCGGATGCTGCGGCCACGCCCGGATCTGGAACGTGGCGGCGGCAGACGCTCCTCGGAGAGAACGCCGACCACTTCTTCCGGTACGTGACCATCAGCGAGTATCCGCCCTCCTACTACTCGCACAGGCGAACGCTCCGACTCGAGAAGGTGCGGAAGTCCGATCTTAGCGTTGTGGAGCAGATTCCACTTCGCGACGTCGCCTACTCGGAGAATGCCATGACCGGGGCTCGGACGCAGAAGTCGGAGACGTTGCCTCCCTTCGACCTCAGCGGGTACCTGACACTGAATGCGGTCCACCTTCCGTTCTCAGAGGACCTGATACGGACGTTCACCATCGACTCCACTGGCGTCTGGGAAGTTTTCGAGGATGGGCGGGTCGAGTTGGCGGGACGCGCCGACTTGCTACGCCAGATCCCTGAATTGGGTGAGGATCCGCTCGTGATCGGGATCGAGAAGACAGACTACGAACCGGAGAAGGGCGGCAAGGCCTTCCTCTATCTGCGAATCTGGTCGAACATCGCATCCAGCGAGGACGACTGGTCGGAGGACCTGTTGCTCGTAAATCGAAACGTGTTTCACTAGGGACTTCGGAGGTCGAGAAACCTCACGCTGCCAGCACCTGCCGGAGTCCGTCCATCTCCCCGCGCCAGGCGACCAGCCGGTCGAAGTAACGACCGTTGGGGACGCCATCAATCACGCTGGTTTCAGGCTCGCGGGAAGCGCACACTCCCGACGTACGTTTAGATGGGATCCTTCAATCCCTCGTCGTTCCCGATGGAACCCGGCGACTGCAAAGTGAGCGTTGCCTTGATCATTACCATGATCCTTTGGCTGTTGCTCGCCACTCCTGTCACGCCTGCGACGACCTCCCAGTCGCTTCAGTTGGTCGTCCGAACACCGACCACGGTTTTCGCAGCGGGTGAAGCGATCGATCTCAATCTCGTGTTCTTGAACGCGGGGTCGGATACGTTGGTCCTCCTTCGCCCGAAGCCAGAGCAGATGCTAGAGGAAGGGGAATGGGATCTCCGTGTCCGTGTCTGGGGGGCTACATCGGCTCGCCGATGCGTCTTGGAGCCAAGCATTGCCTACTCCCTGGGGCGGACACTTTCCAAGTCCGATTTCGTCTCACTGAGTCCAGGCGATAGCCTTGTGTACCCCGTCAGGTTCGGTCGAGGGCGCTTCGACATGAACCTTGGTCCAGCCTGCGATTGGGATGTGTTTTCGGCAGCTCCCGTGCGCGGCGCTGATCGTCAAGACGTCGTCGATCGTAATGGCGCCGTCGGCCAGTGCTTCGGAGAGGCGGGGCGATACGGCATTCGCTTCGAACTCGGAGTCGGCGAATTCCTGCCACTGCGGGGCAAAGATCTCCCACTCGAGCGACTTTGGCGAGGCTACGTGACAACCAAGCCGCTCATCATCCAGGTCACGAAGCCCCGACCATCGCCATCCGAGCCAACTCGCCACTAGATGGGGCACAACAGGCGATCTCCCGGGAAGTGGTGTCTGGCAACCCCTCACGCAGCAGTCTCCAGAGACCTCTGGAGGGAATACATTCCGTGAAGCCAACCGATGAGGTGGTTCGAATCCACGCCCGTTGGGGACGCCAGCGACTCTTAGCTCGCGCGCCGCAGCACTTCCACCTCACGCTGGAGCCGCCCAGCCAGGCGATCACGCTCGACATCGAGATCATAGGCTGCCTGGAGATTCAGCCAGAACCGATCAGAGGTTCCGAAGAAACGCGCCAGTCGCAAGGCCGTGTCGGCGGTAATCGCGCGCTTCCTAAGGACGATCTCGTTGATTCTCCTGGCCGGAACGTTGAGTCCCTTTGCTAGCCGGTACTGAGACAAGCCCAGTGGCTCGAGAAAGTCCTCCAGCAGGATCTCTCCCGGATGAATCGGCGTCAGTTTCTTGGTCGCCATGAGCTCTCCAGTTCAGTGGTAATCCACGATCTCCACGTCATGAGCATCGCCTCCCTCCCAGCGGAAGCAGATGCGCCACTGGTCGTTGATCCGGATGCTCCACTCCCCGGCCCGATCACCGCGGAGTCTCTCGAGGCGATTGCCCGGTGGAACGCGAAGGTCTTCCAGCGCAACCGCAGCATCGAGCTGCCTTAGCTTGCGTAGCGCGATGCGCTGAACGTCCGCCCCGAGCCTCCGGACAGGGCTGCGGTTGAAGAGCCGGTGGGCGTCCTTGCCTCGGAAGCTCCGAATCACCGTTCGATAGTAACGCGGGCCGTTACTATGCGCAAGCGGGGACAGCTACACAGCCAAAACACGACGGAGCACATCCATCCCGCGAAGCCACGCCGCCAAGCGGTTCGAATCCGCGCCCGTTGAGGACGCCACATGGGATCGGCGCCGCGCCGCCTCCGCCGAGAAGCCACCGATCGGAGGCGAGCAACATCGTAGTTCGTCGGTTCGGCCCGCTCGCTCATCTGATAACCTCGCCCGCATGGGGACGGCATCAGGGCATCGACTTCGCGTCCTCCTCTACGGCGTGGCGCTGCTCGCTCCGGTCGCCAACTCCAGTGCTGCGCCGGTGGTGGATGGGATCCTCGACGCCACCTATGGCGAGCCGTTGAGCGTCCAATCGACACAGACGAGTCTCGGCGACTACCAGTACGAAATCTCCCCCGGATCCGAGCTGGACGCCGCGTACGTGCTGGTCGAGGACGGCAAGCTGTTCCTGTTCATCGCGGGCAGCCTTAATCGCTTCTACAGCGAGTTCCTCTACCCGGTGGCGCAGCTGCATGTGTTCGTCGACACGCGATCCGGCGGCCAGAACAGCCTGAGCGACGACAACTCGAGCCCGCAGGATTGGGTGACGCTTCAAAGCGTGGCGGAGCTCACGTTCGACGCCGAGTTCGCCCCCGACTACTGGCTCGCCGTGGCCCGCGACGCCGCCGGGTTTCCGGCCTACTTCGCGGAACTGCCGTCTGTCGGCGGCGCCACAGGCTCCTTCCTCGGCCGGGGGGTGCTGGGGCCCCCAGGCACTCTCGTCGGCCCCGGCGCGGTCAATCCCCACGGCATCCTCGCCAGCTTCGATCGCTCGAACACAGGAGGCGTCGACGCAGGTTGCAACGCGTCTTCGGGAAGCGGGGTCACGAGCGGACTCGAATGGGCCGTGCCGCTAGCCGCGCTCGGGGATCCCACCGGTCCGTTCCGGATCTGCGTGCTGCTCGCGCGCCCGTCGGGGCTGGATGTCGAGATCTCCAACCAGCTCCTCGGCCCGGTTCCGCCCGGCACCTGCGCCCTTGGTCCTGCATCCAGCGTGGATCTCGATGGCGTTCCGGGACAGCAGTACTTCGTCGTCGAGAACACGGTTGCGGGCCTTCCGGACCCGCAGCCCAGCGGCGCACGGCTCTCGGCGCCCATGCCGAACCCGAATCGCGGCACGGTCCGGTTCCGGCTCGACGTGCCCGACCCACGGCGCATGCGCGTCGAGGTCGTCGACGTCGAGGGTCGCAGGCTGCGCCTGATCGCAGACGACGTGTTCACGCCCGGGCCGCACGAGCTGAGCTGGGACGGACTCGATTCGAGTGGCCGGCCTGCACCCGCGGGGCTTTACCTGCTTGTGGCCGGATCCGGCCCGGAACGGCAGTCGCGTCGGTTTGTGCGGCTCCGCTGATCGGTTCCGGCACTTTCACGTCGCGCACAGCCGCCTGTCCCGATTCCATTGCGTGTCGGAACCCTCACTCTTCCGGAAAGCGGGTGAACGACCGCCCGTCGTAGCGGCACAGGCCCTTCCGCGTGCCGAACCAGAGGCTGCCGCTCTTGTCTTCCACGATGGCCCAGACGGAATTGCTGCCCGTGCCGTCCTTCGCTGCGAAGCGGGTCAAGGCTCGACCGTCGTATCGGTAGACACCAGAGCTGGTGCCGTACCAGCGCTCGCCGGTGCGGCGTTGCAGCATGCAGGTGACGTTCACGAGATCGGGCTCCGCGACCGGGATGAAGCCCGTTCCATCGAACCGACGCAGACCTCCACCGACCGTGCCGGTCCACAGCACGCCCGCCGTGTCGGCCGCAATGAAGAACGCGTGATAGCTGATTGCGTCCCCTGGCGTCGCGTATGTCGTGAAGGAACGCCAATCGTAGCGACACACGCCACCGCCCCGGGTTGCAAACCACATGCTCCCCTTGCGGTCCTCGAGAATGCTCTGGACCACATTGCTGCAGAGACCATTCTTCTCCGAGAGGTTGGTCAGCGAGGTGCCGTCGTAGCGATTGACACCACCTCCCCAGGTGCCGAACCAGAGAGCTCCGTGCCGATCCTGCAGAATACTTATGACCGCAGTGGGAGGCAGCGGGTTCGACAACCGGCTCTCGGGGCTCGGGTAGTCGTTCCGGTCCTTGAAGTCGCGCGCCGGGATTGCCCAGCAGGTGAACGTGTTTCCATCGTACCGGTACACGCCGTTCGGGGCGCCGAACCAGATGTGCCCGGCTCGGTCTTCGAAGATGGAGTAGATGTGCTCCCAATTCGCGTAGCCACGCGCATCGCGCAGGCTGTCCACCTCGATGAACCGCGTAAAGCTCCGCCCATCGAACCGCATGAGCCCTTCCGAAGTGCCGAACCACAGGCGCCCGGACCTATCGCTCAGCCCGCAACTCACATGTCCACGAGGAGCAGAGGCCGCAGTGCTCTCGACCTGGACCGGCTCGGGCAGGAACAGCGTGTCGACCCCGCTCGCGGCCACCGCCTTCGCACCAGCACCGCCGGCGCCGCCATCACCGAACGACTTCGAGAGCGAGACCGACAAGACCAGCAAGCAGCAGAGAAGCTTCATGTAGCGGAGACTGTCAGGGGCAGACTTCGCCGTCCAGGTTGAAGTATCCTCGCGCCCCATGCGCTGTGTCCCGTGGCTCATCACCACACTGGCCGTCTCCCTGCTCGCATCTCCGGCGCACGCGGCACCCCTCACGCTCGAACGCATCATGGCCGACCCGGACTGGATCGGGCCGCCGGTGGAACGACCCTACTGGTCGCTGGACGGACGCTCGATCCTGTTCAGCCTCAAGCGCCCCGGCTCGCCGGTGCGCGACCTCCACCGAGTGGCGGCATCCGGGGGCGCATACCGGCCGGTCCCGCCCGCGGATCTCGCCGACCTCGACGCGCAGAACCCGGTCTTCGACCCCGCGAGAAAGCGCGCGGCGTTCATCCGCAATGGAGACCTGTTCGTGCGTGAGCTGGGGAACCGGAAACTCACCCAAGTCACTCGCAGTACCGTGACGGAGGCCGCGCCTCGATTCTCGTCCGACGGGGCGCGGGTGCTGTTCCGCATCGGGAACGACTGGTACGCGTACGACCTGGCCAGTCGCGTGACCGGCCCGGCTGCGATGGTGGTAGCCGGCAAGGACCCCGACGAGAATAAGACCAACGATCTAGAGCGGATGCAGCTCCGGCAGATCGCAACGCTCGCACGCGACCGTGCCGACCGCGACTCGCTCAAGAGCCACGCTGAGTTCCTGCGTCGCTCCGATCCCAGTCGCTCGCCGCTGCCGGTGTATGTGGGCGACGACGTGGTGCTGACTCAGACTGAAATCTCGCCCACCGGCCGCTGGGTCTTTGCCGTGACCACGGCCAAGAGCTACGACGCGGGCCGCGTCGGCAAGATGCCGATGTACGTGACCGAATCGGGCTACGAGGAAGTCGAGGAAACGCGCACGCGCGTGGGACGGAGCGGGCCGGCGCCCGAGACGCTATGGCTCGTAGACCTGGAGCAGCGTACGCGGCACAAGCTCGCGTACGCGCCACTGCCGGGGATCAAGGCCGACATGCTGGCGAGCGTGCGCGCGGAGAACCAGCGCGAGCGCAAGTCCGACGCGCCCGACACCAGCAAGGCGAAACCCGACAGCGCCGGTGCCGGGTCGTCCGAACCCAAGGAACGCCCGCTCGATGTATCCGCGATCTGGTGGAATCCGCAGGGCACTGAAGCCCTGGTGCGGTTCACCGCTCACGACCACAAGGACCGCTGGCTCGCGACCGTGGACCTCGAAAAGCACGCACTAAGGCCCGAGCATCGGCTCACCGACAGCGCCTGGGTGAACTGGGGCCACAACCAGACCGGTTGGATGCCGGACGGCAAGCGGTTCTGGTTCCTATCCGAGGAAACTGGCTATTCGCACCTCTACGCGAAAGTGCCCGGAAGTCCCGCGGTCGCGCTCACCAGCGGAAGTTTCGAGGTGTCCTCGCCCGAGGTCTCTCCCGACGGACGCTGGATCTACGCGCTGTCCAACGCCGAGGCGCCGTACGCGTACGACGTCTATCGCGTGCCGAGCACGGGCGGTCCCCTCGCTCGGCTCACGCCGCTCCAGGGCTGCAGCGCGTTCGGTCTTTCGCCGGACGGCACTAAGCTGTGGGTTCAGCACTCTGCGACACACACGCCCACGCAGCTCGCGGTGTGCGCTTCCTCCGGCGGCGCACTGCGCGAGCTCACGGACACGCGCACCGCCGAGTACCAGGCGATCCAGTGGCCGGAGCCACGCATCGTGGCGGTGCCGTCGAGTCACGGCGCAGCGCCGATCTGGTCGCGTCTCTACCTGCCCGCCGATACCACGGGGCTCCATCCGATCGTGATGTTCGTGCACGGCGCCGGCTACCTGCAGAACACCCAGCTCCAGTTTCCGTACTACTTCCGCGAGCAGATGTTCCACCACTTGCTGACCGAGCGCGGCTACGTCGTGCTCGACATGGACTACCGCGCCTCGCAGGGCTACGGCCGCGACTGGCGTACCGCGATCTATCGCCGGATGGGCACGCCCGAGCTGGAGGACCTGGTGGACGGGGTGCGGTGGCTGGTGCGCGAGCATGGCGGCGACGAGCGCCGAGTCGGCATCTACGGCGGCTCGTACGGCGGCTTCATGGCGCTGATGGCGATGTTCAAAGAGCCCGACGTTTTCCATGCCGGCGCCGCGTTGCGTCCAGTCACCGACTGGTCGCAGTACAACCACGGCTACACCGCGGCCATCCTCAACACGCCGCAAGTGGACAGCCTCGCCTATCGCAGGTCATCCCCCATCGAGTTCGCCGAAGGCCTCGCGGGTCCGCTGCTCATCTGCCACGGGATGCTCGACGACAACGTCCTGTTCGAGGACTCGGTGCGGCTCTACCAGCGGCTGATCGAACTGCACAAGGACGAGGTGACGCTGGCTCCGTACCCGCTCGATCGACACAACTTCTCGCACGCGGACAGCTGGCTGGACGAGTACAAGCGCATTCTGGCTTTGTTCGAGGGCATGAGCAGAGCCAGCCCCGGGCGGTAGGGACACTCAGCCCGCTAGGTTGTCCCGACCTGCCCCAACCTTCTGGAACTCCGTGGTATGCCGGGCTGTATTGTGCCCTTGAGTGACAAGCCGATGTCGGCCCCGCGGAGAGGGATTTCGGACTGCTTCACCTCGAGATGAATTCCAGAAGGATGCGGCGCGGGACGCGGATTGTTCTGGCCGCGTGCGCGGTGGCCCTTTTCGCCGCTTGTTCGAGTTCGCCCACCCGGCCCCAGCCCTTTCCGCGCTACCGGAGTCTTGACGCCATCCCCACGTGGTCTCCAGACGGACAATCGATTGCCTACCTGCACGAACCGCGCGATTCCGCCGACACCGAACATATCGCCATCGTCGGCGTTTCTGGTGGCTCTCCTACAGCGCTGCTCGGCATTTGGCCTGCGGTCTCCCCCCAGCTTGCATGGTCACCGGATGGCAGCCGCATCGCGTACTACGAGGGCGGCATTTCCACCGTCGTGATCGCCACGGGCGAGACGCGGACGTGGACCGGCCCGTATGCTGCCTACCCTTCATGGTCTCCGGACGGCCGATTTCTGATCTATCTAATCACGGCGCGTGCGCCATCCGCTCCCGATTCCACGTCCGGTATCCACATCATCGACACCATGACGGGCGATCAACGGGCGCTGATCCGGCCAGATTCGAACGTGACTTTCGGAAGCTACCCCGTTTGGTCCCCAAACGGGCGAACCATAGCCTTCATGTCGAACGAGTCGGGCACGGGCGGCAACATTTGTGCGGTCGAGGCCGACGGCACAGATTATCGACAGCTCACTCACCTCAATGGCTGGTGCGCCAACCTCCAATGGTCTGCGGATGGTCAGCGAATCTATTTCCACTTTACGCCCAGCCCGGCCACATTCGGCGATCCGTCCGTGACGAAGTCGTGGGTCGTAAACTCCGATGGGTCGGCGCAGCAGCGGCTCTCGTTTGATCTCGGCGATCCTCGCGTGCACTTCTGGTTTCAATTCTCGGTTGGACCTGCCGACCGGGTGGCCTACAGCGGCTTAGACTCCACCGGGGCGGGCGGAGTGATCTGGACCATGAACGTCGACGGCAGCGACCGACGCCAAATCACGCGGCCCTGACGCACGGTAGCCGGACCAAACCAAGTGGTAGTCTCGACCCGTGAAGCTCCCTTGGTCGCTCTTCGTCGTCGCTCTCGCTTTCTCGGGATGCAGCCGTACAGCCCCAGAAGTCGCGGTACCCGGCCGCGCCGCCGACCGCGACCTGATGGACCTCACCGTCCCACGGCTGCAGCAGCTCTACGCGGACCGCCGATACACGGTCACTCAGGTGGTCCGGTGGCACCTGGACCGAATCGACCGCTACAACGGTGTCTATGGCGCCATCGAGACGGCTCTGCGCGACGACGCGCTCGCGGAGGCGGCCCGGCTGGATGCAGAGGCAGCGACGGCGGAGCGCGGCCCGCTCTGGGGCGTTCCCATCGTCATCAAGGCCAACACCAGCGTAAAGGGGCAGGTGACGACCGCCGGTTGGGAAGGCTTCGTGCGCCCCGGCCACGAGCTCGTCGCGCCCCGCGACGCAACGATCGTCGAGCGACTCCGCGCGGCCGGAGCCATCATCGTCGGCCTCGCCAACATGCCGGACCTCGCGAACAGCGACACCAACCGCAGCTCATCGTTCGGGCGGACCGGCAACGCCTACGACGTCCGCTTTTCCCCTGGCGGCTCCTCCGGCGGCGTCGTGACGGCAGTCGCCGCGAACATGGCCGTGCTCGGCAACGGTACCGACACCGGCAACTCCATCCGCATGCCGGCGGCAACCAGCGCCCTGGTCGGCGTGTTCCCCACGCGCGGATTGGTGAGCACCGCGGGCATCGCTCCGCTGGATTGGCTCCTGGACAACACCGGGCCGATCGCACGCAACGTGACCGACGCCGCGATTGCGCTCGCCGTGATGGCCGGCTCCGATTCCCTCGACTCGGCCACGCTCGCAGCCCCCGCGACGGCACAGCGCGGGCCGTTCACGAATGGCCTGCCGTCCGCGTCCCTCGAGGGCAAGCGCTTCGGTGTCCCGGCTTTCGTGCTCGCGGGCGACGGCGTGCCGTTTCGCGGTATCCCCTACACCGTCTCGGACGTCGCCGCCGAAAAGCTGCGCCGTGCTGCGGACGTCCCGCTGGAACCCAAGACGCGTGCGATGTTCCTCCAGGCCCTGGATTCGCTTCGGGCGGCCGGCGCCGAGATCGTGACCGGCGATTCCATACTCCCGTCGGGGTTCGCGACGCTGGCCAGCCGCGTCGCCACGTACGCGTACACAAAGGATGGGACCGACCGCTTTCTCGGCATCTTCGGACCGGCGGAGTATCGCTCCGCGGCCGACTATCAGAGGGCGATGGGTGTCCCTTTGTACACGTCGTCCATCGGCACCGAAGACGACTATCGGATCGTGGGTGGTCAGCACTTGAACCAGCGCGAGCTGGCCACCGATCCCGACGCCGAGCAGATGTATCGCGCGCCGAAGCGGGCGCTGCTCGACGCGTACATCGCCACGCTCGACCGCCTCGAGCTTGACGGCTTCGTCTACCCCGCCATCCAAATTCCGCCACCTGACGAGACGATGGCGCAGGACGGGAAGCTGAGTACGGGTCCGCACTCCGCCACCAGCTGGGTGAACATGATCGGCGTGCCGGCGATCGTGGTGCCCGCGGGCTTCTACGAGAGCGGGCTTCCGTTCGGCTTGGAGTTCGCCGGTCGTCCATGGGCGGACGGCGACCTGCTCGCGATCGCGGCCGCGTGGGAAAGAGCGGGCAATTGGCGCAAGCCGCCGACGCTCGTGGAGGCGGGGTTACTCAGGACGGGAGTCACTCGGGCGGGCCGGCGGACCATGCATTGAGTGATCGAGGCGATTGCCTCACTCCGTAGTTTCGAGCCGGCGAACCCTGCGGCCTGAGCGAGTCCATTGGATCGTCTAGTCGAGGACCACCCCTCGGGCCGCAATACTTCGAGTCCCGGCCGTCAGTCGGATCCAATAGACACCCGCCGGTAGACGCCCACCGACCGCGATGGAGTGGGACCCAGCGCTCAAGTGAGCCTCTCTCAGATCACGCATCCGACGTCCTCGTATGTCGAAGATTTCAACTTGCGTGGGCCCGGCCTCGGGGAGAACGAACGCAATCGGAGCCCATCCGTTCGATGGATTTGGACGGAAACCCTCGAGCGCAAGCCGAGCTGAGGGCACGACGTCGATCCAGGTGAATTCAGTGGTCATGGTCGTCCCGAGATGCACGAGTTCAATCGCATACCCGTAACGGCCTGAAGGCACGTCGCGATCCGTGAACCGTGCGCGATGCGAGCCATTGATCAATGCCGTTCCGAGCCGTTCGACGCCGCGGGCAACGCTCGACCGCAGGACTTCGACGCTATTGATTCCTGCCACGTCGACCTGCCATTCGGCAGTCACGTCGTTTGCGTCGACCGTAAGAATTGCTTGCGACACGATAACCGCAGTGTGCTGGTCGCCGATCCGACCGTGAGCATCGATCCTTTGCGCGTAGATTTCCGAGCCACGCCGATAGTCGTTCCAAACGACGATGACTCCGCCGTTGCCATCGGCGACGAGCTGGGGGTTCACCTGTTGCTGCGGAATGATACAGATCGGAAGGCCCTGGTCTGGCCAGCCCGCCGCAATAGTCCCGGTTCCGAGTACACGTTGCAGATAGAGGTCGTAGCCGTTGGTCGGTTCTCGAAGGTCTATCCATGCCACGTACGCCCCGCCGTCTCCATCGGAGATCAGTGTCGGACTGTCTTGCCTCTCCGACATCGTGCAAACGGGAAGTCCATGATCCGGCCAGCCTTCAGCCAAGCTTCCTCCCGATGTCACGCGAGTGAGATACACATCCCAACTAACGGCGTTCCGGATATCGTGCCATGCGAGCAGTACGCCGCCCTCACCATCGCCGGTCATCCCTGTTGGCTCCTGTTTGTGAGCCTCGACGACGATCGGCTGGCCCGACTCTCCCCAGTCCACCGTGAGATCGGGCCCGAGGTGTTGGGCCGCGATGTCTTCGTGTGTGTCCTCCCCGTAGTTGAATACGGTCACCGCTTGGCGCGGTCCGGTAGCTGCAGTGAGCCCGCCGCGAAGATGCGGAATGACCTGACCATCTGGTTGCAGGCGAGCATGTCCATCGGAGTCGAGTTCCTGGGCTCGATACATTCCCAGCACATCGATCCATAGGATGAGCGGACGCCCCTCGTTGCCGAGGAGCAGGGTTACGTTGCCAGCGATGGAGTCTGGAGTCACCGGTACCCCCATCGCGCCCCACAGACGGTTGCCGGATGCATCGATGCGCTGTGCGAAGAGATGATAGGTGTAGCTGGGATGACAGCGCGGGCAGAGCGCCTCGAGCGATGGCCTCACCACGGCGTTGGCCCAAACGACGTAGACACCTCCCGAACCGTCGGGCATGACTTGGCCGGACACGCGGGCGGCGCCGTCATCCGAGACGGACACACCGCCGGATGACCAGGCATGGGACCCATCAGGGCGAACCCGCTGCAGGCGATAGTTGCCTGCCGCCCACATCACGATCGCGCCGCCCGCGCCATCGCTGATGGCACGAGCACCGCCTTCGTGGTCATCGGTGTTTGCGATCGGGTTGCCCTGCGGGTCCCATCCGGCAACCACTTCGCCTTCGGCGTCCAGGTGTTGGGCGAAGACGTCGTATCGGGGTGCGTAGTCGTAGCCGAGGCGGTTGTCCCGCCAGAACACGTATGCGCCGCCGTTCCCGTCGGGAACCGTGGATTCCAATGATTGTTCGCCCGGCGCCATGGTGACAGGCGCGCCGTTCGGGACCCACGCCGCGCTACACGTGGACACAACGAGGGGAATGAACGCCAACGTCAATGCCGCGGCGATCGGTGGCATGTCGAGCAGCGAACTTCTCTCGGAGCCTAGGCGGAAGCGAGACACAGGCACCTCCTGCACGAGAAACGAACACTTCAACTCGTCAGCAGTAGCCTGGTTCCCGGTGCGCCTCCTCAACTGGTGGGCACGACTATCTCGCTTGGTTCTCACCTACGAGTCGGCAGGGTTTTGCTCGACCTCCCGACGTGTCGTCGCACACAAGTCTAGGCGTCAGCGTGCCCAAGTCAACGTTTTTCATGCCGCGGCGTCGTAGCGCCACCGGATCTCGTCTCGAAACGAGCGCGCAACCGCTCGAATCCAGCTGTGTCAACGCGCATCGGCACTGGACGGGGAACCCAAACGATTGGCGACCTCGCCGAGCTCGGGAGCAACTGCTCCCCGGTGCGAAGGTCGTAGAGATAGTTCCGGTCACCACTGAGCAGGACGAAGCCGTCGCGTTCTTCAATTCCTAGTCGGACGCGCTGGCCAAGGGGGCCGAAGTTGGGCGCATCGAGAACGCGTTCGCTCCCATTGGTCCTGTCCACGAGGACAAACGGCGCGGTGACGAACCACTCTTGGGCTCGCTGGCCCTTCGACGGATCCCCGCGAAACATCTCCATCCGGTAGGCCAGCCCAAGGCCCTTGATGACTCGCGATCCGACGAAGTACCAGGGCGGCCCCGACGCGTTCTGGCCCTGCGGCGGCGAGATCGCCTGGGGTGGCAGGCCCCAGCGATCGGGCGTCATCGCGGCCTGCCCTAACCACAGCCCGAACCCGGCCTCGGCACCGGGTTCGATGTTCCGAGTCGACGTCCATCCAGTCCAGCTGAAGGTGACGCAGCTCGTGGTTTCGCGACGAGCGATACTCCAGTCCTTCCCATCCGCGGTGCTGCGCCAGAAGTCGTACCGGCAGAGCTGGCCAGGAAATGCGTTTCTTCCCAGTTGGATGACATCACCACTGACTAGCCACCAGCAGCGAGCCCGTTGGTCGAACCAGACGTCGATGCACCGAGCATCGGGAAGTGGGATCTCCGACCACGGTTGGGCGCCCCATTCCCAGCGCAAGCGTTGCATCGCGCCTCCCAAAGCGAAGGTGGCCTCGGTATAGGAGGAGTTGATCCGCACGGCTGCTGGCGAACTGACTAAGGCGACCAGAACCGAATCGACCCGCGTTGCTGGATCGAACAGGCGCCACTCGATCGCCATACCATTCGACTTGTCGCGCGCTTCGGCGAAGTAGCTGACCAGCCAGAGTGAAGGCTTTGCGCGGTCGGGCGAGTCGGCATACACGTTGGGTGCGAGCAGGCTCCCAGCTGCGATCGCTGCCGCCAGGCCCATCACAAAGCGTTCCCCGCGGCAAACCACGCGTCTACTTCCGCGCGACGATCGCATCCGCTGCGCTCCTCACGCGGATCCCTGTGGATCGAGTGCGGCGGGTGACGACATCGACAGCGACCAGCTCGCGGTCCTGAACGACGATGAGCTCGCGCTCGCTCGTCCAACCAACCACCTCGGTGTTCGGCAGCTCGAACGGCACTTCTCCCGGCTCCGACAGTCGGGTCACCATTGCTATGGGCAATGTCGCCAATGCGCGTTGAATACCGGCAAGCTTGACCGAATCTGCCTGCCCGTCTGCCGAAAGGCGCATTCCTTCGATGGCAGATGACGTACCCACAATGGTCATCGCGACGCGACGATTGTCCGGCGAGAGGCGAGCAGAAGTCGCCATGAAACTCACGTCATAGTCGGCGTTTTCAAAGCGTCGCCATTCGTCGAAAACCACTAGGCTAGTTTCTGGCGTTGAACAAATCACGAGATCGCTACTCTCATTGATCCAGCCGCAGCAACCGCCATCACGATCAACGAACAGGCAGGCTCCGTTGGCTGCGAGATCGAGCGGAAGTTCGCCATTGCTCCAGTCGGTGAGTTCGCGCCAATCCGAAGCCTGCCGCACGAGTCGGGAAATGTTGCACCCACCGAGTGCCGGCGTTCCCTCCTCGTGCCACAGTGTCGAGTCCCGTTCCCACCACATGACTGCGAGAGATCCCCGCACGATCCCTCCCGGCGCATAGAGCCGTGGATCCGGGCAAGGTTCTGTGAAGTCTGCAACTTGGGAAGTCCGGCACTCGTAGTAGCGCAATCTCCACGACGCGATCGTGTCGCGTGGCTCCTGTTCGAGCGACGTTTCGCGAACAACGATCAGCGACTCGGCCCCAGCGCTTGGTCTGCTGGAGTCCTTCACGACCGACTCGAGCACGACCAGCGAGTTGCCGTCGTCACCGAGCAGCCACTGCGCCGGCTTGCTCGCGATCCGCCGGGAATCGCGGTTTGCGTTCACACTGGTTTCGATGGGAAGCACGCGCGCTGTTCTGCCGTCCCAAAGCCAAAGCCTTTGCTCATCCAGCGCTGCCATGATCTGGCCAACGCCATTGATCGCGAGTTTGTTGGGATCGTGGTAGATCTGGACCGGCAGCCGTATGCCCCCGACACGTTCGAACCGGGTGACGTCGAACGCGACGATCTCCCCCGGCGGTTGCACGACCCACAGCGTCGCGTTGGGCACGGCTTGGGCGGAGGGAGCCGTCCACAGGGCGATCGCGAGCACCGGCAAGAGGCGGCCGCCACAACCGACAACGGAGGTGACGGCGGCCCCCCGGAGACCACCCTGCGGTTTTCGACGCTCCGTACTAGTCTTCACAGCTCCTCCCGTGTTCTGACTAATCATCGGCAAAGACGGAGGAACTTCAAGTCACCCCTTTCGAATCGCGACGCGATAGACCATTGTCCCCCCATGACACCTCTCCTCACGGATACCCTGTGCACGAATTGCGGGCTGTGCTGCGACGGCACGCTGTTCGCCGACGTCGAGCTGGTCGGTCAGGCCGAGGTCGCTCGACTCGAGATCATTGGGATGGACGTCGAGAACCAGGGCAGGACACACAGGCCTGCTCTCGAAGCCCTGTGCGGCCCTGCGTGGAACACGATGCGGCATCTACGCCCATCGTCCGAAGTGCTGTCGCGAGTTCCAGTGCCACCTGCTCCAGAACGCGCAGCGCGGTGCCGTCACGGTCGAGCGAGCCTTGGAACAGATCAGGGACGTCCAGGAGCAGATCCGGCAAGTGAGAGCCATGCTGGGCCGATTGGGAAGTCGCGACCAGGGCCTGCCCATCAAAGCGCGATGTGCGGAAACGCTTGCCGCGGAAGGCACGACTTCCGAAACGATCAAAGACCGCGCGGAGCTCGAGGCCGCGATGGCCACCCTCGAAAACACAATCTGGAACACGTTCCTCGGCAGCGGGCAGCGACGGGAATGACGTTCAGCCGGGGCCGCCACTTCTACGCGGCGAGAGCGCGGCACACCGGGAGCCAGGGTGTCCATGCTGCGGCAGTCCAAGGTGCTGCGACTGGAGCGTCACTCGGCGACACGATCAGGCGTGCTGATCACTCGCCGGCGTCACGTTGACGACGACGATCCCGGTCTTTTGGCCTTGCTCGACATAGCGGTAGGCGTCGGCGATCGCCTCGAGCGGATATCGCCTGTCGATGACCGCACGAATCTCGCCCGCTTCAATGCGCTCCTTCAAGTAGTCGACAAAACGCTCGACCCGCTTCGGGATCACAGCAAGAACCCTCTTGCTCCCGGTGATGAACGACCAGATCGCGAGCAGCAATGTCTGCCCCCCAGGCCCGGCGTCCGTTGCGGCGAACACCCCGCTTGCCTTCAGCAATCGTCGGCACCGGAAATAGCTAGCCTTCCCGACAGCGTCCAGCACGCAGTCGAACGTCTCCCCGATTCGCGTGAAATCCTGAGCGGTGTAGTCGATCACTCTCGCCGCGCCGAGGGACTTGGCAAGGTCGACATGGCGCGTGGCGACAACCGCCGTCACGTCCGCGCCAAGAGACTTGGCGAGCTGCACCGCTGCTGTGCCTATGGCGCCCGACGCGCCATAGATCAGAATGCGTTGTCCGCGCTTCAGGCCGAGCTGCATCAGCGAAGTATAGGCATAGAAGGCGCCCTCGCCGACAACGGCTTGCTCAAAGGTCACGCCCGTCGGCATCTTGGCGATGTACGAGGCTTCGGGCACGCAGACATATTCGGCGTGGGCGCCGAGTTCGCGCCATCGCAACAGGCCAAACACGCTTTCGCCGGGGCGGAACGACTTGACGTTCGCGCCAACCGTTTCGACCACGCCTGCGAAGTCCATGCCGAGGATCGTCCGCTGCGGTCGCAATAGCCCCGTGAAGAGCCTCATCGCAAAGGGATGAGCGCGGAGAAAGCCGCAGTCGGTCCGACTGACCGTCGACGCATGAACCTTGACCAAGACCTCGCCCACCTTCGGCAAAGGCTTGGCGACTTCCCGGATCTCTATGACGTCCGGGGATCCGTAGCGCGTGTTGACCGCCGCTCGCACGGCCCATCCTCCGCCCCGCAGAGTGCGTATGTCGGTGGCGCCTTCGGCGCCACCTGCGTTTCGCCCGCCGTCACCGACACCGTGTCGTCGAAGCTGAGCCGAGGCAGCAGGTCCTCAGGGGGTCTTGAGATCCTGCTTGAGCCCATCCATCCCCCGCAACCAGCCGATCAGGCGGTTCGAATTCTCGATGGTTGGGGACGCCAGAGCCTCGCTTCGAGTGGCTACTCCATGCCGGCCTCACGCGCCACCTCGTCGTTCGTGAACACGGCGAACATGTAGGGCTGCGATTCTAGGAACTGGGCCAGGTCGCGCAGGGTGAAGCCCAGCTTCGATAGCCGATCCTCGTCTATGTAGATCTGGCAGTTCTCCGATTCGAACGAAGTGACCAACTGCTTTCCCTCGGGATCGAACTTCTCGTGCAACAGATCGGCGATCGTGGTCGTGAAATGCCGGTGGTCGGGCGATGGCGGTATCGACGGCATGCCATGATCGGCGGTCACCGCGAGCAGATAGTCCTTCCCCACCTTGGCCTCGAGCGCACTCAGGACCCGCGCCAATTGACGGTCGATCTCGGCGAGCGTGACACGGAGCTCCTCCGATTCCGGGCCATACTTGTGGCCCACGAAATCGGCGCACTTGTAGTTCAGCAGAATGAGGTCGGCGACGCTGTCTTCGCCCAGAGGCTCGTGCTCGATCATGGCGATCGTCGCATTGGATTCGAACACCGGAAACAGCGCCGAATAGCGCACGGCGGTGGTCGAGTCGATCCTATGACCCATCCACTCGGGGCTTTCCTTCCACAACGTGCTGGCGCTCGAATCCTTCAGATAGTCGGGCAGCCGGAAACACGCGGGATTCGAGTGCCAGGTGCCCGACTGCTGATCGTAGCTCGCGAGCACTACAGGCCTTCCATTTTGGAGGCACGCGCCATGCCCCGCGAGTGGCGTCGCCGCTCGGTCGATGCTTCCCTGCGCCAGGATGACCGCGCGCCCGGCGGTCGCGCGCTGCCATACGTCCGCGATCGTCAGTGCCAACAGATCTTGTGGATCGCACCCGGCAAACATTTCGTGGCGCCGGCGTCCCTCCCAATCGTACATGCTGACGCCGGTGATTCCGTGCACACCGGGATCGGTTCCCGTCGCGATCGTCGAGTGTCCGACGGCCGTGTTACTGGGGAGGACGTTGACCTGCGCCTGAGTAAACCAGGCGCTGCGCCGGCGCAGGGCGGTCAGGGTCGGCATCGACGCGGCGTGGCGATCGAAATAGTCGCGACGCATGCCGTCCAGAACCAGCAGCACGATCGCTCGCGGTCGACCGAAGCCCTTCCGAAACACCGGCAAGACATGCCCAGTCGCGGTTGGCGGCATCTGGACACCCAGCGCGGCGGCAAGCGTCGGCGCGATATCTTGTTGTACCGCCGCCATCGAATACCGCCCCGCCTTCACTGCGGGGCCGGTGAACATCAAGGGAATGTCGACGTCGTAGGGCCAGGGCGTGCCGTGCATTTGAGCGTAGTATGGGTCGGGACGCGTGATGAAGTCGCCTTTGCGCGGCACCACAAGGAGTTGGCCAGTCCGCCCGGGGAAGTAGGCACGAGCGAACATTTCGAGGAAGCGCTGTCGTGTCGCACGGGCCGCGTCGCTGCCGGTCGTCCCTTTGGTTTGCTCTGCAGAACCGGCTCGAGGCGTTGCAACCAAGGCAATCACCAGGGCGGCCGCCATTGCGGTCCATCGTGAGGCGGTCATGCGGCGAGTATCTTCCTGCCCCCCGTCGCAGGGCAATTGTGGCAACTGGGAGGTGGATTCAGACTCGAGACTCGTCCACCCCCGCTGCGATCACACGGCCTTCGCGCAGGCGCACATGGTGCATGCCGATGCCGAGTTCGCTCTCATAGCGACGGACCAGCCGGACCTCGTCCACGGTCATCAGCGAGACCGCCTGCCCTTTCGCACCCGCACGGGCGGTTCGGCCCACGCGATGCAGGTAGGCCTTGCTCTGCGTCGGCACGTCGAGATTGAAGACGTGCGTGATGCCCTTGATGTCGAGCCCGCGCGCCGCCACATCGGAAGCAATCAGCACGCGCACCTGGCCGATGCGGAAGTCATCCATCGCCTGCTTCCGGTCTTGCTTGTCACGGGCAGCATGAAGGTCTGCAACCGGAATCTGGTGATGGGTCAGTTTCGCGGCGACGTCCTTGGCGACGTCACTGCGGTGCACGAACACCAGCGCCCGCTCGGGGCGCAGCGCGTGCAGGAGCTTCCGTAACACGTCCGGCTTGTCGCGACCCTCGCAGACCAGGTACAGATGCTCGATGTTCTCGTTCACCGGTGCGGCGCCGGCCTGTAACATGACGAGATCATGCGTGAGCGTCGCGATCGCTTCCGCACTCTCCGGCTGCTCCGTGGCCGACGCGAAGATCAACTGCCGCCCGCGAGGCGCGGCCTGGATGATTTCGCGGATGGCGGGCAGGCTCTCGTGAATCAGCAATCGGTCCGCCTCGTCGATCACCACACTGCGTACGCCTTTCGTCTTCAGCTTGCCCATTCTGATCAACTCGAGCAGCCGACCGGGCGAGCCGACCACGATGTGCGGCTTGGTCTTGAGCTTGTCGATCTGACGATCCAGCGACGTGCCGCCGATGAGCAGAAGTGTACGAATCGCCAAGCCGGCATTCTGCGCGAGGTCGCGACACTGGCGCTGGATCTGGATCGCCAGTTCGTGCGTGGGCGCGACGATCACGACTTGCGGCAGCTTCTGCTCCGCGTCGAGCCGACTGAAGAGTGGCAGCAGATAGGCCAGGGTCTTGCCGGTTCCCGTCTCGGCGTTCAGGTAGGCATCTTTGCCCGCCAGCAACACCGGCAGCGCCGCGACCTGAATGGGCGTCGGATCGGTGATCTGTTGCTCGGCCAGAGCCGCGACCAGTCCGGAAGCCAGGCCCAATTCAGTGAACGTCATTGGGAAACCCAGGGGTTCTGACTCGTGATCCGCCAACCGTTTTTTCATGCTCAGCAGGCTACTCCTCCGGGTCCATGCAAAGACAGCCTGGCCACTTGAGAGCGGCCCAAAATCCCGATTGACGGACGCATTCTCGCGACGGATCATTCCTGACGGCGCGAGCATCTCCCCGCCCAGCATGGCCCCACAAAGAGGAGGATTCGGGGTTCCTGGCTACTGCACATCGTGGTTCGTCGATCACACATGCAGGAGGTTCCAGTGAACTCGCCCCGATCCGTTCTCGCGTTCTCAACGAAGCTCCTACCTCTCTTCGTAGTTTCGTTCCTTGTCACCGGCGGCGCTGTGGGTGCCCCGTGGGTTCCCAACGGCATCCCGGTCGGTCCCGGCGTGGCGACGCAGACGACGCCGGCCATCGTGCCGGATGGCTCCGGTGGCGCCTACCTCGTCTGGGAAGACGCCCGCACGAATCCGCGCCGTACGTTCGCGCAGCATTTGACCGGTGTCGGTGACGCGGCCGTCGGCTGGCCGATGTCCGGCTTGGCGCTTCCGACCGACGGCGTGGAACGCAGCCGTCCCTACGCCATTCCCGACGGTTCTGGAGGAGTCATCGTCGTCGACGACGGCGGCCCTTTCAACATGTCTCCTCTGATCGTGAGCCATCTGATTTTCGACGGGACGACGGCAGCCGGGTGGCCGGTCGACGGCGTGCGGATCACCGGCTATCCCGATGGTCCTGGCACTCCGGGAACCGCCTGCTGCCGCAACTGGATCCCGGTCGCAGCGCTCGGAGGCTCCGGGAGATTGTTCACTTCCTGGACCTACTCGAACCGCTTCTACGATGCCGGGCGTGTCGGCGCACGAATCGAGGACGGCGGGACGGCTCCAGACTGGACGCCAAACGGAACGTACCTGAACGGCAGTTTGTTCCAGCAATGGGGTCCCATCGTCGGCGCGGTCGGCAATCAGGATGCGTTCGTCGTCTCACCCGGTGTCGGTAGCCTCGTGCGCAAGGCGCAAGCCAGCGGTGGACTGGGCCCGGAATCCTACCGGCCGGCCGGCGACGGTTTCCGTGACGCTCCGGGAATTGTTGAAGACAGTGCCGGTGGCGCGTTCGTGTTCTGGCGCGATGCCGGTTTCACGCCGCCCCGGCTCATGGCACAGCATCTCCTCTCCGACCTCTCGGTCGCCTCGGGCTGGCCGGCGAACGGCCTGGACGTGTGCGCGTTCGCGACCGAGTCGGGCACTTACATCCCGTTCCCGGGCACGAGCACGACGGTGAGCCGGAGCTCCGTCGCGTCCGACGGCCAAGGAGGCGCGTTCATCGTGTGGACGGACTTGCGCGCCGGCGCCGGCGCCGCGGATATCTATGCGCAGCACCTGCTCGCGGATGGATCACTTTCGTGGCCGGTGGACGGACTGCGCTTGTGCGGGGCCACGGGTGACCAGCGCCTCCCGCGTGTCGCGGACGACGGCGCCGGCGGAGTCGTCGTGGCGTGGCAGGACCATCGAAACGGCGCCGACGAAGATGTCTACGCGTTGCGCGTCACGGGCTCGGGCGCGGTCGCCAACGGATGGCCGATCGACGGGCTCTCCATCTCTTCCGCCGCGGGGGATCAGACTTCACCGGTCGTCGCGACCGACGCCGCGGCGAACGCGATCGTGGCCTGGGTCGACGCGCGATCGGAGCCCACGCAGATCTACGCGACCCGCATCGTCGCGGACGGGCTGCTGGGCATACCCGACGAGGCGCTAGACGCCGGTTTCGCAATCGCCCGAGTGGTGCCCAATCCCAGCTCGGAGGGTTTCGCCGTCACCTTCACGCTGCCCGCGCCCGGACGAGCCGAGATCGAGCTCATCGACCTCGCCGGACGCATCGTCGCCCGCCGGGCTGTCGAGGCCACGGGCGAAGGACCACAAGTGCAACGCTTCGATCGTCGTGCGGTCACCAGGAGCGGCGTCTACTGGCTGCGGCTGTCTCGTGACGGCGTCACGATCAGCCGGCGCATTTGCGTGGTTCGTTGACGAGTTCCGGGCATGCGCGGCTGGGGCCGGCGGCCGTGGGGTGTTAGCTTGAAGCGACGGTCGATCTATCCTCGTATCCTTCCTGCTTCCAAACCTGGAGACCCACCATGCCTGTCCGTGGGTGGTTCCGCTGTGTCCTGCTTCTTGGTCTTGCCCTCACCACCGCACAACCCGCTGCCGCCATCAGCGTGGTCGAGCCGATCGCGTTCACCAACTGGCGCGTGGAGCCGGAGACCGCGTCGATCGGCGCCGGGGCTGCCATCGGGGTCCTGAGCTTCGACGTGGTCCCGATGCTCGAATATGTGTTCGTGGACAACAGCAACGACTGGGCGATCACCGTCGATGGCCACTTCCCCGTGCTCCCGCTGCCGGTCGTCGCGCTCTACGCGGGCGCCGGCTTCACCAGCTACCACCACGATCCGGACCAGAACGACGCATCGTGGAACACCGGCGTCAACTTTCTGGTCGGCGCCAAGGCGAGCATCAGGCGGCTGAAACCGTTCTACGAGATCAAGTACACGACCCAGGGGAAAGACGGCTTCGTGCTCACGCTCGGCACGCGGTTCCACCTGTTCGACTGACGACTACGGCGGCCGTGCGATTCGCCTGCTCGATCGGGCGAAACGGCAGGCTGACCGGCTTCGTCCGGCTCGGAGATCCGAGGCCTCGCGTGCCCGCAAATCGCGGCAGAGCAAGGCGCAGCGCCCCTACGACCCGGCTCGCGGCATGGGCGTTGCCCTCGGGAACGGCCCTTCCGCCCCCACTTGCGGAAGGTCGGGACGACGCACCTCCTGGAGGACCTCCCAATGATCTCACGCACCCTTCCCGCGTCCGTTGCCGCACTCGTTGTGCTCCTCGCGCTCGTGGGCTGCGCGCGCAAGACCGCGGTGTCGCCACCACCCTCACCCGCCGCCGCCGTTCCAGCGCCGGTGGAACCACCCCCGCCGCCGGCTGCCGAGCCGGAGCAGGCGTCCATCGAACTGCGGCCCGCTTTCTTCGATGTCGATTCGTACGCGCTCACCGGCAACGCGCGCGAGGCGCTCGATGCCGATGCCGCGATGCTGCGAACCCAAACGACCACGAGCGTGCTCATCGAAGGTCACTGCGACGAGCGCGGCACCGTGGAATACAACCAGGCGCTCGGCGAGCGCCGGGCGAACGCCGCGCGCCGCTACCTGGTGGATTCGGGGATCGACGCGAGCCGCATCCGAGTCATGTCGTATGGCAAGATGCGTCCGTTCGCCGATGGCTCGAACGAGAGCGCGTGGGCACAAAACCGGCGCGCGCATCTCGTGGTCTCCGGCCAAGGTCAAGAGGTCGGCGCGAACCGCTGAGCCGGAACCTTCATCGTTTGTCCTGCGGATAGATCCCGGCGCCGGCAAGGGCCGGGATCTGGCCGTTGGCATCGCTTGCCTCGCATTGTGTCAGTATTGCGCCATGAGATGGAGAATAGGCGCTCTGCTTCTTCCCGCCGCGCTTGCGGCCGGCTGTGGCGTCGCGGTTCCGGTCAACATAGGGCCGATCGTGCAGCCAGAGACTCTGTGGAACGCCGATTCGCCCGCATGGTCCCCGGACGGGTCACGGATTGCGTACAGCAGGTACCTTCGCGGGTCGCCCTCGACCACGGGCATATGGATCGTCGACACCGCTGGTGTGGTGGGCCCTCAGGTTCTGCAGGGTGAATGGCATGAAACCGACTGGTCGCCCGATGGCACGCGTCTCGCGATCTCCCACCAGGGCATCCACTCGGTCCTTGTGACCGGCGGGGGCCTGCAGGCGATTACCACCCAGGGATCCAGGCCACGTTGGTCGCCCACCGGGAACGAGCTTGCCTTTCAGACATTCGACACGACGGGGACCGGAAGCATCTGGATCGTGTCGCAAGATGGCACCGGGCTGCGGTCGCTGGCGCCGACGGGAACCGAGAGCTGGCGCGATCCCGACTGGTCACCAGACGGTGCGCGCCTGGTTCATGTCCGACAGTCACCTGACAGTGGTGGAGCGATTTTCGTGATGGACACGACCGGCCACGCCGAGCAGCGACTCACGACGGACATGGGATACTCGGACCCCACGTGGTCCCCGGACGGGCAGTGGATCGCATACACCCTCTCACCCGGGCACATCTTCCTCATGAAGCCCGACGGCACGGGAGCCCACTATCTGACCGACGGCGACCTTCCGTCGTGGTCGCCAGACTCGCGTCGCCTCGTGTTCGGCCTATACAATTGGAATGGCTTTGGCTTCTTGTCCGCGATCGACATCGAAACGCTGCGGGTCAGCCAGATCACGCAATAGGCAGTGGAACCGTCCACCGGCACCTCGCCTTTGGCCATGAATACAGGACCCTTCGCTACCCTGCTGCGCACGCTTTTCGGCGAGCTCATCCACGGCTCCCCTGATCCGAGCGCTCGCACGTACGTACTGAACCAGGGAGACCCGGGCCTGCTCGCGTCGCTCGACCGGCTTTCCGCCGCCTCGGCCTCGGCGACGCACGGCGGCCCGTCGATCGCGGCGCACGTCGATCACCTCCGCTACGGGCTCTCGCTGCTCAACCGGTGGGCGACCGGGACGCCGCCGCCCTGGCCCGACATGGACTGGACGGCCAGTTGGCGGAAGACCGTCGTATCGGAGGCCGAGTGGCAACAGCTACGCGACGAACTCCGTCGTGAAGCCGATGTGTGGACGGAAATCCTCCGCTCGCCACGTGAGGTGAGCGAAGTCGAGGCCGGTTGGATGGCGGGCAGTGTCGCGCACCTCGCTTACCACCTGGGCGCCATTCGACAGATCGACCGTGCGACCCGGGGCCCGACTGCCGAAGATGAGGCGAGTGTTCAAGCAGGGCCCCGGCGGCAATAACCAGTCCGGCCCGGGTGGGTGCGGCCCCGGTCGCCGGCGCGATATCCTGCGGACGTGCATCCATCACCTCGCCTGCTCACTGACGTGAGCGCCCCTTCACTCCGGCACGACCCGAACCGCCGCACGTGGGTGATCGCATGGTCGTTGACGCTGGCGCTGCACGCGATCGCGATGATCGGCATGCAGGTCGGTCGCGAGTGGGTGCCTTCCCCGCCGCGGGAGACCCGACCCGAGCCGATCCAGCTCACTTTCGTCGAGCCACCTCCCGCCAATACCGAACCCAAGGAGCCCACGTACTTCACCGAGTTGCCCGCGGACCGCGAGGATCAGGCACCCGAGCACGCGGATTTCCTGAGCAATGTCACGAGCCGCGCTCGAGACCAGGTCCCCGGCGGTAACGAGTCCCTGCCGCGCATGAGCGGCGTGGCCGACGCGCCCGCCGTGGGACTGGAAAGCGGCCGGGTGGAACCGAAGCCCGCGAGCACGCCGACGGAACAGGAAGCCCGGCAGCCGCCGGGCGCAGACGGAAAGGACTCGCCCACCGGGCCCCCGAGCGCCGCAAGCGAAGCCACGACGCCAGTCCCGCGCGACGTCAGGGTGTCGGGCGAGAGTTTCCCGAACGAGTCCACCGAGCCCGGCAACTCGGACACGCGCCAGCCGGAGATGGACCACCCAGAGGGCAACGCGGAGCTGACCGGTGACGTGAGCCTGAGCACGACCGCGTGGGAATGGGCCCCGTGGTTGCAGCGTTTCGGCCGGAGGCTCATGCGCGCCTGGATAGCGCCGCCCGCGTACTACCTGGGCCTGATCAAGGAAGGCGGCTGGACCGTGGTCGAAATGGAGATCGCGCGCTCGGGCGAGGTGTTGCGCATGGACGTAATCGAAGAACAGGGGCACGAGTCGCTAATCCGTGCCGCAACCAGTGCACTGCGGTCCAGCACCCCCACGGAGGCGCTGCCCGCCGACTTTCCGGAGGAAACCCTCATCCTGCGCGTCCGCCTGGTCTACCCGAAGTTCCGACCCCGCTGACCTGACCCTCACCCGCGCCGGCCGCGCGCAAGGGACGCATTCATCCACCCTAGGAGAACACCACCGACATGTTCGAGTTGATCACGAAGTCCGGACCGCTCTTCTACGCGCTCGCGCTCTGCAGCCTGATCGGGACGGTGGTGATGATCGAGCGGCTCATCGCGCTTCGCCGCAGCCGCGTCATGCCACGGCACATCGTGGACGTGGTCGAGTCGGTCCAGCCCGGCAAGGACCTGAGCGTGGCGATCGACATGTGTCGGCGGAATCCCAGCGTACTCGCCGACATCCTGCGCACGGCGCTCGAGAACGCGGAGCGCCCGTGGGAGGAGATGCGCGACGCCGTCCTCGACGCGGGCCGCCAGGAAACTCCCGCGCTCGAGCGCAACCTCTACTGGCTGCAGACCGTGGCCCAGGCCGCCCCCCTGCTCGGGCTGCTCGGCACCGTGTTCGGCATGATCAAGATGTTCGCCGGCACATCGCTCGTCGGTCTCGGCGACGCGAATACGCTGTCCGAGGGCATCAGCGAGGCGATGTTCACGACCGCCGAAGGACTTTGCATCGGCATCCCCGCGCTGTTCGCCTACAACTACCTGGCCGCGCGGTCGGAGCGCTACATCCTCGAGATCGAGGCCTACGCGAGCCGCCTCGTGGCGCGACTGCGGCCCCGGGCCACGGAGCGTGCGAGGTGAGCCGCATGGTGTTCCGGGAACGGAAGCGCAATCGGGGCGTCGACCTGAACGTGACCTCGCTCATCGACGTGCTCTTCCTGCTCCTCATCTTCTTCATGCTGACCAGCACGTTCAAGCGTGCGGGAGAACTCGAACTGAACCTTCCCGAGTCCAGCACCGCCCCTCCCGCCGGAGTCGGCGCGGCCACCGAGGGGGTGGACCTGGTGCTGACCGAACAGGGAACGCTGATGCTCGACGGCACCCCCACGACGTTCGATGCGCTCCCCGCGGCGCTGCGCACGCTGCGCGAGCAACGCCCGGGCGCGCAGGCCCTGATCCAGGCCGAGGCCGGCGTGGCCCACGGCCAGGTGGTGCGGCTGCTGGACGCGGTGCGGACCGCGGGATTCAGGGGCGTGGGCATCGGCACGACGACGACGAAGACCGCGGGAGCCAAGCCGGGACAGTAACTCGCTGGGCATTGCGTGACTGGGAACAGGCCTGCTAGCGTGCCCGCCCATGACTTGGCGACCTCCAGCAATGCGGTGCCGACTAGCACTCTGGTGTGTTGGGCTCTTCTGGCTCGCCGTAGCGCAGATCATCCTCGGCTGTGCGCCCGCCAAGGAGCCGTCCGACGCGAGCTCGCGGGATACGACCACTTCGGTACCCGCAGACTCCAGCCTCTTGCACGTCGAGGAGCCCTTGCCTGCCGAGCTGTTGGCTGGCGCTGCCGAGCCGTGGACCGGCGACTTCGATGGCATGGTCAAACGACGGGTCATTCGCGCTCTCGTGGTCTACAACCGGACTCAGTACTTCTTCGACGGCCTCCGCCCCCGCGGACTCTCGTATGAGGCGCTCGTCGAGTTCGAGAATGGGTTGAACGCGGCCCTCAAGACCCGGCACCTCAAGGTGCACGTGATCCACATTCCCGTTACCCGTGACCGGCTCCTGCCGATGCTGGTCTCGGGACATGGCGACCTCGCCGTGGGGAACCTGACGATCACTCCCGAGCGTGCGAAACAGGTGGCGTTCTCCCTGCCGGTCGCCACCAACGTCTCCGAGGTGGTGGTGACTCACGCCTCGGGCCCGGTTCTGTCGTCGCTCGAGGACCTCGCCGGCCGTGAGGTCTGGGTGCGGCCCGCCAGCAGCTACTTCGAGAGCCTGTTGGCGCTCAACCAGCGCTTCCGCCGCGAGGGACGCGACACGGTCGTGATCCGTCGTGCCGACGAGCACCTCGAGACCGAGGACCTGCTCGAGATGACCGCCGCCGAACTCATCGACATCACGATCGCCGACGACCATCTGGCGAACTTCTGGGCGGACGTGTTCGACAGCCTGCGCGTCCACCCTGAACTTGCGGTGCGCACCGGCGCCGAGATTGGCTGGGCCTTCCGCGCGAACAGTCCCGCGTTCGAAAAGCAGGTCAACGCCTTCATCCGCAAGCACGGGCCTGGCCAATACCTGGGCAACGAGCTGTTCAAGCGATACCTCAAGACGAACAAGTGGGCACGGAACCCGACGCGCGGCGCGGAGCGCCGACGGTTCGCCGGCACGGCCGAGATCTTCAAGCGCTACGCCACTCAATACGAATTCGACTGGCTGATGATTGCGGCGCAGGCCTACCAGGAATCCAAGATCGACCAGAAGCTGGTGAGCCCGGCGGGGGCGGTCGGCGTGATGCAGGTGCTACCCAGCACCGCGGCCGATCGGAGCATCAATATCCGCGACGTCACGAAGCTCGAGAACAACATCCATGCCGGCGTCAAGTACATGCGCTTCATTCGCGACAACTACCTCGCCGACGCACCCACGATGAGCGTGCTCGATCGCCATCTGTTCGCCTTCGCCAGCTACAATGCCGGGCCGAACCGCATCGCCCGGATGAGACGCCGGGCGGCGGCCCAGGGGCTCGATCCCAACGTTTGGTTCAACAACGTCGAGGTCCTGGCCGCGAAGGAGATCGGCCGGGAGACGGTCCAGTACGTGAGCAACATCTTCAAGTACTACGTGGCCTACAAACTGGCGTTGGAGAAGGAGCTTCAACCGAAGCCCGGCTAGGACGGTGCGCCGTTCAGCGTCCCGTGCTGCGCGACCGTGGATCGGAACGGACGACCAGTACCGGGCAACGCACGAGGTGACGCAGCCCGGAGGTGGTCGCGCCGTAGAACAAGTCCCCGAGGAACCGGTGCCCGTGCGAGCCGGTGATCAGCAAGTTGGCTTTGGCCTCATCCACCATCCGCGCCAGCTCGGTCTTCACGTCGCCGTGGCCCAGCATGACGCGTGTGCCCAGACCCGCGGCGCGCAATGATCCTGCGATCCCGTCGAGCGCCGCTTGATCCTCGCGTGATTCCTGGTCCTGAGTTTCCGGACCTAGGTAGCGGCTCGCCGCACTCTCGGCCACGTGGAGCAGGACCACGTCAACCTCGCGTGGCAGCGGCATCGCCAGCACCTGATCGAGCACGGCACGGTCTGCGGCGCCAAGCTCGAGTGCCAGGGCCACGACCCGCGGGCCGGTCTCCGAGATCGCTCGGGCCGGGGGCCCGACGCCAGCCGTTTGCGGGACGGGCGGCGGCTCCAGAGCATGACGCACGAGCCCGGGAATGACCCTTTGCAGTATCGGAGCGATCGCCACGTAGGCCAGCAGCAACGCGGCGCCCGCGACGCCGGCGAAGGCAAGTGCTTTGAGGAAGACGCTGCCCGGCGCTCGCACCCAATCGCCGAACGTCTGTACGACCAGGTTGGCGTTGAGCCCGACGATGATCACCGTGACCAGAATGGACAATCCGATCACCCACGGCGGATTCACGAACTCGCCCATGCGGCGGCGATCGCTGGTGAACGTGACCAGCGGAACGACCGCGAAGGCGAGCTGAAGGCTGAGCACGACCTGCGACAAAACCAGCAGATCGTCGACGGCATTGGCTCCCTTGATACCGATGAACACCACCGCTGGGATGATGGCGAGCCCGCGGCTGATCAGTCGTCGCTGCCAAGGTTGAATGCGAATGCGCAGAAAGCCTTCCATCACGATCTGTCCCGCCAAGGTCCCGGTGATCGTGCTCGCCTGGCCCGAGCACAGCAGCGCCACGGCGAACAGCGTCGCAGCGATGCTGGTTCCGAGCAGTGGCGCGAGCAGCCGATGCGCGTCCTCGAGCTGCGCCACGTCCTGGTGGCCGCTGGTGTGGAACACGGCGGCGGCCAGGATCAGGATGGCGGCGTTCACGAACAGGGCGAGGTTCAGTGCGACCACCGAGTCTACGAGGTTCATGCGCACTGCCTGCAACTTGCCTGCGCGTGAATCGGCGACCGCACGGCTCTGAACCAGCGAGCTGTGCAGGTAGAGGTTGTGGGGCATGACCGTGGCGCCGAGGATGCCCATCGCGATGTAGAGGGATTCCTTGTCCAACCCAAGTACCGAGAATCCTCCGCCCGGCGTCGAGCGGAACAGACTCACAGCCCCGTCGGGACCGCGCGGAATCAGGTGGCTGAAGATCGCCGCGAGGTCCGGGCGCGCCATGATCATCTCGATGCCGAAGCAGACGCCGATCGTCACCACCAGGGTCAGGATGAACGCTTCCATCCGGCGCATGCCCAACCGCGACAGGGCGAGCAACAGCAGCACATCGAGTGCGGTGATCATCACGCCCCACAACAAAGGGACGCCGAACAGCAGCTTGAGCCCGATCGCCGCGCCCAGGACTTCGGCGAGATCACACGCGACGATCGCCAACTCGCACAAGATCCAGAGCGGAAAGACCAGCGGGCGTGGATAGAAATCCCGGCAGGCTTGGGCGAGGTCCTTGCCGGTCACCACACCCAGTCGGGCCGCCAGCGTCTGGAGCAGCACGGCCATCAGGTTGCTCATCAGGAGCACCCAGACCAGCTGGTAGCCAAAGCGAGCACCGCCAGCGAGATCCGTGGCCCAGTTGCCCGGGTCCATGTAGCCGACGCTTACGAGATAAGCCGGACCCGCGAACGCGAATAGACGCCGAATCCACGACCCGACCACGGGGATCGGGACGGTCCGGTGGACTTCGGCGAGGGATCGCGTTTCGGTCTCACGCTCCATGACTCTCCCCCTTCCGGATCTGAACCAGCACGCCCTCCAGCGCCTGGCTTCCGGTGACGAACCGGCGGCCGGCTACATCCAGCTCGAACACGTCGTCCAGCGGACGAACGTCGCGTACCCGGACCTCCGCGCCCGGGACGAGCCCGACCTCTTTCCAGCGCACCATGCGGCGAACGTCCTCATCGCGGATCTCGCGCACGGTCGCGCGGGCGCCGCGCGGCAGATTGGCGAGAGGTACGAGGGAGCGGCGTGCCACGCGACCGCGCGCGTCGGGGATTGGGTGCCCGTGCGGGTCCTCGTGCGGATGACCGGCGAGCCGGTCGATCGCCTCGAGCACGCGGTCGCTGACGTGGTGCTCGAGCACCTCGGCGTCCTCGTGCACTTCCGACCAGTCGAGGCCGAGTACGCGCACCAGGAACGCCTCGAGAATGCGGTGGCGCCGGACCATCTCGAGCGCCTCGCGTCGCCCGCGGGCGGTCAGGCGTGCCCCCGCCCGTGGCGCGTACGAGACCAGTCGCTCTGCGGTCAGCCGACCGAGCATGGCGGTTACCGAGGGCGCGGAGACACCGAGCTGGGTGGCCAGACGCGAGGTGGGCACCACCTCACCCCCCTGGGCGAGGGCGTAAAGCGCCTTGAGGTAGTCCTGACGGGATCGCGAGAGCCGACTCATGGCGCTTAGACTAGACTAAGAGCCGGTTTTGTCAAAGCTAAGTCGACAGGCACCTTTCGGCTCGGGGACTCTCATCGCCATCCGCTATTCGAGTCGGTTTCCAGCGTCAGACTGCTCGCCCACGTCGGGGCTCGGGTGCGTTGGGCCGACCGGCACTTCTCGCTCCTTCTTCGCCCGCTGAAGGATCAGGTACTCCACGGTGTCCCAGGCGTTGTGGATACCGACGAACACGAGCAACAGCGTGGCCGGGCCGATGAAGAACAGCGCACCTGGGTTTCGCCTGATGAGGAACGCCCCGGCAACGAGCATCGTGGCGTACGCGAGCGCAGGCAGGGCGCTGTGCCAAACCCAGTCCTCGAGCACGGGCTGATATCCGGTCTGTCGGAGCGCCCGCCGCGTGACGACTGCCGAGTAGACCACTCCAATCAGGCCACTCATTGCCACGCCGATTCCCGCCGGTGGGAGGACACCCCAGGGGATCGAGACGATCACGGTCACCAACAGGGCCGCGCAAAAGTGCACGACGTTCGGCGTACCGAAGGCCGAGATCGACTCACCCCGGCCGCGCAAGAGTCCGGCGTCCGCGATCAGCGTCATCACCACGAACTGGAGCCCGATGAGGGCTCCCGCGGTCGTCCCGACGATCAGGTAGAAGACCTCCCACGTCGGGAGCAGTCCCGATGCCGACTCGTGCATGGCGAACCCTCCGGCGCCACCCTCGGACTCAGGTTTGGGCAGAATCCTCGTCGTGCGTCATCTCGATCATCGTGTCCCGGAATCCCATCTTCGCAAACAGGCGCCGCGCGGCCTGGTTGGCGGGCATGGTCCACAGCACGACTTGCGACATACCCCTCGAACGGATCCAGACCATCGCCGCGCGCAGCAGCTCTTGCCCGGTGCCGAGCCGCCGCACGCTCTCGTCGACGTAGACATCGTGGATGAACCCGCACGGGCCGCGCAGATCCCTCCAGCTCGTCGACTCGATGCCCGCGAAAACATACCCCACCACCTGATCCCCACGCTCAGCGACCTGCACCAGGTAGTCGGGGTTGTCCAGCACCGAGACCAGGAATCGCCCGTACCCGGCCTCCGGCCGCGACACCAGAATGAAACGACGCGGATCGGTGGCGTGATGCTGACGCATGAGCGCGGCGCCGAGACGACCGAGCACGGCCTCGTCGGACTCCGCGGCGGGTCGGATGCGGACCACCGAGTCCGGTGCCATCACTGAGCGGGCAGCTCCGGCAAAGGGCGAGTCTTTTCGAGCGAGCGCACCGAGCTTCAGGCGCCCGACTCGGTCGGCAGCCGCGCGCTCATCCACCCTTTGATCCCCGCCGACATCACGCTCACGTTCTCGTACCCGAACTTGCGGGCGCGCAGCGCTGCGTTCGGGGCCTTCCGACACAGAGGATTGGAGCAATAGAAGACGAGCCGGGCCGCCTTGTCCTGCGGCAGATCGGTCGCCGCGTAGGCCTCCGGGTCGAGGTTTACCGCACCCGGAACGTGAGCCTCGCGCCAGCTGATGGGCGAGTTGACGTCGATCGCCATGACTCCAGCCTGCTGGATCAGCTTGTGCAGATCCTCGGGCGAGATCGTGCGTAGTCCCATCAGGCGCGCGATCATCGTTCGCCACGCCCCTGACTTCTGAGCGCCCGGCGCAGGATCTGATCGGAAGCCCCCCAGAGCGGGAGCATCACGAGGATCAGCAGGAGCGTGAACGTATCGGGGTCGTCCCGCTTCGACATCACCAGGGCCGTCCCGAGCATCAGGCTGGCCCAAATGATTGCGTGGGAAAGCAGCAGACTGCGGCCTCTGTTCGACGCGAACCCCCGTTCGTTCGCACAGACCCACGCCAGCCACGAGCGGTTCTTCCCGTGTTCGGCCGCCAGCTCCCCGGCTCGTCCGAGTCTCGCGACCGCCGCAGCGAACGCCTGCTCGTCCGACAGTCCTTTCGCCCGCGCATGGTCGATCTCGCAGTGCAGGTGATCGATCAACTCGTCCACGCTGGCGGCACCCCGGCAGCGATCGGCGTGCACCGACCGCGCCCAGGCCGCGACCTCTTTCTCCAGATCGAACATGGATCAGCCTCCTTCGAGTTGGAGCAGCATGCGGTGGAGTCGGTCCCAGTGGGCTCGTTGGGCCGAGAGTTCCGCCACGCCCGAACGGTGGAGCCGGTAGTACTTTCGTTTGCGGCCGTTCCCGGCCTCGCCCCAGTACGAACGCACCAGCTTGCGTCTTTCCAGGCGGTGAAGAATCGGGTAGAGCATGCCGTCGGCCCATTCCATCTCGCCACCCGAGAGTTCCCGAACGTGCTGGATGATGGCATAGCCGTAGCTGTCGCCGCGCTGCAGAATCGAGAGGATCAGGGGAATCGCGGAGGCAGCGACGAGATCTTTCGATGGCGCCATGGCGTCGTCCTCGCGTGGGGTGCTGCCCAATGACCGGTCCCAGTATACATAGCAGTTCTAGGGATGCAAGCCCCTCCCCGCGCCCTATCGCATTTCCGCGGCGAGTCCTGTATTTTGTGAGTTCATTCACCCCAACGGCGAGGTCAAACAGATGGCAGGTAGAGGTGCTCCAACGTTTCTAAAACGTCAGAAGGAACAGCAACGAGCCGCCCGAGCGCTGGCGAAACGTGCCGCCAAGCAAGCGCGTCGCGAAAACCGGAAGTCGGAAGGCGCATCCGACGAGGGCAATGATGAAGAACTCACCGCGGGGCTAGAGGATCAGGACCCCGGGACGGACGAAAACGCTCCGGACTGAGGCGTACCGCGGAAACAGCGCGGACGGGGCTAACGATCTCGCCCGATACTCCTACCCGGGCTCCCGTTCGTCCAGGAACGTCCTCCGGATCACTTTGTCCAGGGCGGACATCTCGGCATCCAGTTCGGCGCGCTTTTGGATCATCTCGGGGGTTGCGCCGGCTTCTCGGGCGAGCGCCTCAGCACAGCGCTCCCTCAAGGGAAGGCCTGAGTCGCGCTGCCCCAGCTGCAGGATCAGTTCCTTGACCCGCGCGATCCGTCCAAGCGCTCCCGCGATGTGACTCTTGGCTTCGTCTACGCCGACGGCACCGTGCCGCACGTCCTGCAGCAAGCGGCACTCGAAGGTTCGGCAGCAGCCGGGGCGGTGCGCGTAAATTCCGCAACGCGTCCCCTGCAGCGCACGACAGGGCAAGGACATCAGCCAGCGGCCTTCTCCGTCGTCTTCGATGTCGAGCCCCATGACCTCGAGCTTCGTGGCTTCAGCCCGGCCCTTCAGCTCGACGTCGGCCAGCAAGGACCCGTCGCAGCACAGGCCGCAGGTCGTGCACAACGTGTCGGTGAGGTTCGTCACCGCACCATCACGAACCGGCGGACGAACGTCTTGCCGTTGCCTTGGTAGCACACGAAGTAGATTCCCGACGGCGCCTGACCTTCCTGCCCGGCGCCACCCCATTCGACCTCGTGTCGCCCCGCGGGAAGGACGCCGTCCGCCAACAGCGCAACGCTTCGGCCCGCCACGTCGAGCACGCTGACTCGAACGTTCATCTCCCGCGGCAACGCAAACGGCACGCGTATCTCCCCATGACTCGGGTTCGGGATCAACGGTCCGAGCACGAACTCGGAAGGGATTGCTCCGGCGGGCGCGTCGACCGTCGGAGTCGTGTTCAGATGAACGGATACCACATCACTGCCAAACGTCGAGGCGGCAACGTCGAGCCTGCCGTCTCGGTTCAGGTCCCCGAGCGCGACCGTCTTGAAGCTGCTCCAGCCAGGGAAATCGTTGGGTAGAGCGAACGAGCCGTCTCCGAAACCCGTCAGCACCGAAATGGACGGGGACAAGTTCGCCGTCGCGAGATCGAGCTTGCCATCGCCATTCAGGTCGCCGATCGCAACCGAATACGTCCTCTCGCTCGGCAATTCGCTCTGGGGCGAGAATGTAGCGGGTGCGGTTCCCGGCGGCGTGGTGTTGAGCAGTACCGAGAGCGTGTAGGTGATGCCCGGAGCGTTGGAGTTTGCCACGGCCAAGTCGGGCCGGCCGTCGCCGTTCAGGTCGCCGACGGCCACAGAGGAAGGTTCGAAACCGGTCGCGAAGTCCTCCTTCGGCGCGAAGCTGCCGTCCCCGTTCCCGAGCAGCACCGAGACGGTGCTCGCCTCGATGTTGGCGCTCATCAAGTCGGGCTTGCCGTCGACATTCAGATCCGCGATCGCGATCGCATACGGCGACGCTCCAGTCTCGTAATCGATGTTCAAGCCCAGTGTGCCACTCCCAATCCCGAGCAGTACCGAGACGGTGCTTGCGCTTTGGTTGGCCACGGCGACATCCGGAATGCCGTCACGATTCACGTCCCCGATGGCCACCGAGTACGGGAAGTTCCCGACCGGAAAATCGCCATAGGGCCCGAACGTGCCGTCCCCGTTCCCGAGCAGAACCGACACTGTGTTGTAGAAGGCGTTCGCCGTGACCAAGTCCGGCTTGCCATCGAGATTCAGGTCGCCAATCGCGACCGAGTACGATTCCCCGCCGGTCCCGAAGATGCTGTACGGGGAAAACGCGCCTTCGCCGTCCCCGAGCAGCACGGAAACAATGCGCGACTGTGCGCTGCCGACGGCCAGGTCGAGCTTCCCATCGCGATTCAGGTCGCCAATGGCAACGTCTATCGGAAGACTCCCTGGTCCCACGGGCGGCGCGGTATTCACGAACGCAAGAGGTCCCGTTTCCTGGGACAGGTTGTTGAGCAGCACTGAGACCGTGGCGGAACTCGCGTTGGCGACCACGAGATCGAGCCGGCCCTCCCTGTCGACATCGCCGACGGCGACCCAAGTGGGGACATCCCCGGTCGTGAAATCGGCGTGGGATCCGAACGTGCCGTTTCCGACGCCGAGCAGCACCGAGACCAGGGGCACATCGTGGGTCACGGCAAGGTCGAGCTTGCCGTCCTGGTTCAGGTCCCCGATCGCGATTGCGGTGGAGGGGCTACCGGTGGCGATGTCGCTCCTGGCACCGAAAGTCCCGTCACCATTGCCGATCAGCACCGAAATGCTCTGGGTCGCGTAACTGGCGGTCGCCAGATCCGGAATGCCGTCGCGGTTGAGGTCGCCGATGGCGACCGAGTAGCACTCGGGACCAATCCCGAACTCGCTGTGCGGCCCGAAGGTGCCGTCCCCATTGCCCAGCAGCACGGAAACATCGTTGGACAAATGGTTCGCGACCGCCAGGTCGAGCATGCCGTTGCGGTCCAGGTCCCCGATCGCAACCGAAGTGGGGCCGTTCGCAGCCGCGGCATCGGGGTTCAATCTCAGGAAGTCCGCGGGGCCTCCGACCGGCGTGGCGTTGATCAGCACCGAGACCGTCCCGGCAAAGGAATTCACCGTCACCAGGTCGGGCTTGCCGTCTCGGTTCATGTCGCCGATGGCGACCTCGTTCGGACCGTCTCCGGTCTGGAAGTCGGGGATGATCCGCGTGAACGAGGGTGTTGCCCCGCCGGCAGGCGTGTTGTTGATCAACACCGAAACGCTGGCGGACAGGTGATTCGTCACGGCCAGATCGGGCTTGCCGTCGAAGTCCAGATCCCCGATCGCCACCGACGAGGATCCGTCGCCAGTAACGAATGCGGTATTCGTGCCGAACCCACCGGCGCCGTCGCCGAGCAGGACCGAGACGGCCCCGGGAGATATGTTGTTCGCGACGACCAGGTCCAGCTTGCCATCGGCGTTCAAGTCGCCGGTCCCGACCTGATTGGGACCCGTTCCGGCCGGGAAATCCGTCTTTGGTCCGAAGCCATCGGAGGCCCGCGCATGGCGCCAAGCGGGCAGCAGGCCCAGCAATGCGATGGCCACCGCAATCCGGGACTTGAGGATCCGGCCCAGAGAAACACCAGCCTGTGATGCCGATGAGCGAGGGTGCACGAGCAAGTCCTCCCGTGCCGCGGCGCCAGAGGTGCGGCGCACGTGGCGGTCCGACGAGGCTCAGGCTGTGGGAAATGCTACTACTCCTCGACGACCCTCGGTCAAGTCAACTTGTCGACGGCGTTCTCACTTCCCCGCATCGAGCGCGGACATCCGGCGTAGCTCGGAGTCTTCGAAGCGTTTTCGCAGCGTCGGCGCCAGCGTGAGCGGCAATACCGAGGCGAGAACGCCGACCAGGAGAAGTGGATAGAACACGGCGTAGGGCTGAGCCCGTACGACGGCCACGACGCCCGACACCAGTGCGATGGCACCGATCGCCTGCATCATGCGAAGGGCGCCGAAGGCGACACGGCGTCCTTTTCCGGCGCTCGCGAGTACGCCGATCAGCGCGCCGAGAGCACCGACCAAAGAGCCCGCGGTCCCGCCCAGCCATCCTGCCTGGCGCTCCGACCACCACTGACCCTTGGAGCGCAATGGATCTTCGCTTGGGGCGTACTGCACCAGCTGCACCGAACGCAGCAGAACCCTTCCCCCTCCCGGATGATGGACACCGAACGATATTCGATCCGGAGGCGGACTCTCTGGACGATTGTTGAAGGGGACCACGAACGGCCTCCAGTTCGAAGTTCCCGCGAGCGGCGCCACGGGTCCGCGACCCAAGGTGCGGCTGAAATAGGCCTCTTCCCCGAAATGACTCCACATCTCGAGATAGCCCTGGCCGCCGAGTTGGTCGCAGCGCACTTCCCCGATGAGGGCAAAGACCGGTGAGGTAATCCCGGGACCCGAGAGTTCGAAGATAGTTAGGGTCGTTGGCGTGCCCGATTCGAGTTCGAGCTCGTCTTCGGCCGTGATTCGCCCGCTCTGCAACTGGCTGGCTAGGCTCAGCTCCGTCCACTCCACTGAGCGGAGGATCTGCTCGGCTCGGGCAGTGGACGTCAGCAAGACGGCACTAAGCAGGGCGGTTAGGAGTCTCATGGTCCTCGAGCTCCGCTCGATGAGCGGTGAGCAGGGTTGTGAGGGTGGTCATGTCGAGCTTTCCCTCGGCGAACTGGGAGCGCAGCACACGCTCGAACTCACTGGCAATCTCCTGATCGTCGAGCACTCGAACTTTTTCGATCAGACGCGTAAGCCGAAGCCGGATGGTGGGATAGCTCACACCATAGGTTTGGGCCAAGTCCTTCTGCGAGCCGGAGGCCAGTAGAAATCGCTTGAGGAAGGCGAGGTCCTCACCGTCCAGGAGGTGGGCCCAGCGCCCGGATTCTTCAAGGGGCCGTCTGCGTCTACCTACGATCTGCTGAGGCATACATCGATTTTCAATAACCGAATCCTAAAGTCAAGTTCATTTTTTGCGAACTGGAGGCCATGGGACTGCGCCTCACCAGGGGGGTCGGGGCAGGAACCAATGCACGGCAACACAGACCCCGGTCACGAACTCGACGCCGATCGCCGCCACCAGCGTGCGCCGGGCCAGTCGGGAGGGGGCGAGGAAGGCGAACAGGACGAAGGCCACAAACCAGAACGGCGCCCCCAACAGGTGCGAGACCCTCACCAGTTCCATGATCAGGCCAGCGATGGATCGAGTCGCATTCTGGAGCACCATGGGGCTGAGGACCGCCACGAACCCGACGACGGCAAACACGAGCGACGCCACCGCCACCGTGTTCCAGAATCTCTCATTGCCACGCAGGAACCAGAGCGCCAGCAGGGTCGGCACCAGCGCGACCATCAGGAACACCGCCAGCGAGGTGATCGCCTCGCCGCCGGCATACATGCCGCCCGAAGTGTCGTACGGCATGGCGGCCATGCGTGCGTTGTAGAGCTGAGCCGCGATCACCGCGGCAATCACAGCCGCGACATAGCCACCCACCACGATGCCCACCTTCGCCAGCCGAGCCACTCCGCACCTCCGAAAGTCCGGGCCAGAAGTCGTCCAGATACCTATCGGTACGCGCGCAGCACGATTGAACCTTGTTCGACCAGGTCACTTGGGGTCTCTCGGCTCAGTCGACCACCACCATCCGTTTCGTCACGATCTCGCCGCCCACCTCGAGCCGGCAGAGATAAACCCCGCTGGGAAGGCCCGCGGGTCGAAACTCGACCACGTGGGCACCGGGTGGCGTCCACACGTCGCGCACCAGGGTCTCGACCCGGCGACCCGCCAGGTCGAACAGGTCCATGCGCACCTGAGCCGCGTTCGGAAGCGCGTAGCGGATGGTGGTCGCGATACGAAACGGATTGGGAGCGTTCTCGAGCCCGAGCAGAATCCGCCCCGCATCCGACACTACGGGCACACCGACCACGGGTGCCGCCTCGATGGCGACGATGCCCGACTGCGGCAGGCCGCCGATGCTGGTGAAGTCCCCGCCGACGTACATCGTCGCCCCGCTCGCCGCGAAGGCACTCACCCGGGTGAACACGAACGGGCTGCCACCGCCGACGTTGGGATTCCATTCGGTGGCCAGCCCGGTCGCCCGACTCAACGCTGCGACGCGATTGCGGACCTCGGCCCCGACACCGCTGAACACTCCGCCGGCGTAGACCGAAGAGCCATCCACCGCCAATGCGAGCACATAGTCATGTGCATTCGGGTTCCATCCCGTTACGCTTCCGGTCCTGGTATCGACAGCGGCGATGCGGTTCCGCGACTGGTTGCCGATGCTCACGAAATGCCCGCCCACGTATACGATCACACCACCCACGGCCAGCGCTTCGACTCGGGCGCTGGCTGCGGGATCCCAGGCCGTGGCCAGCCCGTTCGAGGTATCGAGTGCTGCGATGTTGTTTCGCACGTGCCCACCGATGGTCGTGAACTCGCCACCGGCGTAGAGGGTCGATCCGCCCGCGGCCAGAGTCAGAACCACGCCATCAGCGCTCGGGTCCCAGCTGGTCGCGCTCCCGGTCGTGGCGTCGAGCGCCGCGATGCGGCTCCGTGGTTGGCCGCCGATCTGCGTGAATGCGCCGCCCGCGTAGACCCGCGAGCCAACGACCGACAGGGCGTAGACATTGTCGTTGGCACCGGGATTCCAGGGCGTCGCCGCACCTGAGACGGCATCGAGTGCCGCGAGGTTCATTCGCGGCTGGCCGCCGATCGAACTGAAGAACCCACCTGCGTAGACCGTCGCGCCGTGCGCCGACAGCACGTGGACTGGGCCGCTGGCATTGGGATCCCAGGCCTTGGCACTACCGGTCGCGGAGTCGAGTGCCGCCACGTAGTTGCGTCGCTCGCCTCCCATGCTGGTGAACCCGCCGCCCGCGTACAACGTGGACCCATGAAGGGCGAGCGCGAGAACCGAATTGTTGGCGCTCGGGTTCCACGTCGGCATCGCCTCGCCCGTGGTTGCGCTCAGGGCGGCAATGCGGCTGCGGGGTTGTCCGGCGATAGTCGAGAACTCGCCGCCCACGTAGACCGTCGACCCGGAGGGCAATAGGACATTCACTCGCCCGCTGGCGCCGGGGTTCCAGGTGCTGGCCGCACCGGTAATGGAGCTGAGCGCCGCGATGCCGTCCCTCGCCTGTCCGCCGATCGCGGAGAACGCACCCCCGACGTAGACGGTGCCGCCGTTCACTGCCAGGGCATGAACATATTGATTGGCGTCGGGATTCCACGACGTGACGTTGCCGGTCGCGGCCTCGATCGCCGCGATGTAGTCGCGTGGCTGGCCACCGATCTGGGTGAAGCTCCCTCCCGCATAGACCGCCGACCCGCTGACCGCCAGAGCCAGAACGTTGCTGTTGGCGGTCGGGTTCCAGGCGGTCGGAGTCCCGGTCGACGAATCGATTGCAGCGATGCATCCGCGCGGCAGTCCGCCAATACTGGTGAAGATCCCGCCTGCGTACACGGTCGATGGGCCGGTGGCCAGGGTCAGGACGCTGTTGCCGCCGATGTTCGGGTTCCACGCGCGGACCGCGCCCGAGGTGACGTCGACCGCCGCGAGAAACTTGCGCGACTGTCCACCGACGCTGGTGAATCTCCCGCCCAGGTACAGCGTGGAACCGGTCACCGCCAGAGCACGAACCTCGTTGTTGGCGCCCGGGCTCCAGGGCGATACCGAGAGACTCGCGGACACGTGAGCCAGGTTGGAGCGCGAGAATCCGCCGACGTGCGAGAAGCTGCCGCCGAGGAACCACCCGCCCTTGCCATCGGACGCCACCGCGTAGACCCTGCCCGTGACTTTGGGGAACGAAGCCGCGAGTGCCCCGGTCGCAACGTCCAACGGCACGGCGGTCCCGGTCGCGGGGCCGACTCGATGGAAATCACCGCCGAGGTAGATGGTTCCGGCGCGCGCCACCACCGAGTACACGGGTCCGTCGGTGACCCACAGCTTGTCATCGATGGTCTGGGCGACCGACGCGCGAGCGGCCCCGAGCGCGAGGAGTGCGAGACCGCACGCACGACGAAGTCGGTGCCCGCTGATGCGCAAACCAGGTGGTACCATCACCGGGTCATCTCCTGGGGGAGCAAGCGTGGGACGATCGTGCTCGGTGTTGATGCTCGCAGTGGCGCTCTCCGCCAGCCTCCGTGCGCCCTGCCTCGCCGAAAGCGTCCCCCATCAGTTCATCGCAAAGACCTACACCGAAGCCCTCGGGCGAGCCCCGGATTCCACGGGATTTGGACTCTCGGTGCAGATGTTCCGTGCCCATGAGTGCTCGGCCGACCTTCTGAGAGCCTGGGCCCGGCAGTACTACGACTCTCCCATGCACCCGCCGGCGGAGTACTCGGCCAACTACCCCAAGGGGAATGGGGCCACGACCGCCGATTCGATCGCGAGAATTCTCACCCTTTATCGCGGGATACTCAACCGCGAACCGACGGTCGTCGAGTTCAATGACCGGTTGCGCCAGTACCGGACCACACCGTGGTGGGCGGTGCTCGAGGGGGTGCTCAACAGCTCCGAGTTCTCGAACCTCGCCCCGAAGATCTGCACTCAGGATTTCTACGGGTTTGGGGGACCGCAGTTCCCCGCGATCGATGTGCCGTTCGTGGCGCCGGCGTTCGAAGTGATCGACTGCCATGCGGTGTGCATTAGTTACGGGCAGTGTCGTTCCGACGTTCCCGACCCCGACGCCCTGCAGAGCGCCCTCTACTGCGCATCGCAGCGGGCTGGCCCCGGTGGCACGGCCACGATCGAGCTGGCCCCACAAGCCGTGTTTCGCCTGCACTCGACCCTGGTGATACCAGGCAACGTCGTGTTGCGAACTCGGGCCCCATCCGGAGGGTGGCCCTGGTTTCCCAGCCGCAAGTACGCGCTCATGGCCCGGCTGGTCCGCGGGAGCAATTTCGGTGGCGCCCTGGTGCTGCTCAATCGCGTCGCCTTCGGCGGGGTCGCGGTCGGCCGCGCGCAGCTCCAGCACGTCTGGGTCGACGGCCAGCGCGGGCCGATCGAAGTGAATCGGCCGGACCTCAACGTGGCGATCAGCGGCGGCAAGGGGTCCGAGGTCTCCGGCTGCCGCATCAACCACAGCGCCGGCTGGACCAACATCCTCGCCGACGGAATGAGCGCCGGCGCCGAGTGCGAGCAGACCAGCATCCGCAAGAACCTGATCACCGAGTACACCAGCTGCCATTCCAAGCGCGACGGCCCCGACCTTTGGGTCGATGGCATCTCGACGTCCTGCGAGAACACCCTGATCGAGGACAACCAGATCGTCGATGCCACCGACGTTGGGATCGTGATCTATCGGGGTACGGCATCCACGACGCAGCGGTCCGTGGCCCGCCGGAATATCGTGCTCGGCGCCGGCCACGCCGCGTGGGCCGCGTTGGTGGCGGACCCGATGTTCGGCCCGGCGTCGCGCCAGTACGATTTCACCGGTACTCGATTCGAGAACAACTGGATCTGGACCGGGGATGGCCACTTCGACGTCGGCATGCTGGTGGGAACGGCGGCAATCGCCTGGAACGCGCAGACCGACATCGGCCGGGGCGCCGCGTTCGTCGACAACTCGGTGGGTTGGCCGGCACTCGCGTGCTCGGCTCGAGTCGACATGGGCATCGTCGTCTCGGGCATGCTCGACGCGACCGTCACCGGCAACCGACTGGGTCTCGAGCTGGCCGACCTCGGCACCTGTCCCGTACTGGGATCGCAGTGTGGCCCCCTGAATCCGCCGCCCTCCACCACGGCAGTGGTGGCCTCACGTTGTGCGGGGTTGGCCAGCGGCACGATCCAGGATGCCCTCGACTTCCGGGTCTATCGCTGCCTCGGACATGCGCAGCATCCCAGCTGTGCCGCCGGATTCAATGTCGCGACCCTTCACCCCGAGTGGCCCGGAGGTATTCAGGGACTGTCGCTCCCGCCCACTCTGTCGCTGGATGCGGTCTTCCCGAATCCGTCGCGTGGCGAGCTGGTGGTTCGCTTCACCACGCGGGCGGTCGAGGCGGTGCAGGTGGAGCTACTGGACGCAGCCGGCAGGCGCGTTGCGCGCGCAGAAGCCGATGGCACCGGCGAACACGAGATCACACTTGGGAAAGACGAGCGGCTTTCGCCTGGGATCTACTTCGTCAAGGTCCGCCAGGGCCGGTTTCAGCACACACGACCGGTCGTGGTCGTGAACTGACCGCCGCATCCGGCCGGATCAAGCGCTGCCGCCACACTGCCGATACCGGACCGCGTGAACCGGCTGACCATCATCTGCCTGCTCGCCGTCACGGCGCTTGCACCTGGCTGCGGTAGGAAGACCTCGGGTGCCGAGGCTCTGCTGCCGCCCGAGACGTTCGAATGGATCCGGCAGCCGGTCGCCTTCTCGCCACCTCCCGCCCAGTGGGAGCGCCAGGGCGACGGCGGCGCTGGAACGGTCGGTGTGCGGTTCATCCTCCGAGGCGGCGGCGGACAGTGCATCAGCGTCGCGGCCCATCGCCAGCTCGCCCAACGCGATCGCCGCGAGGGCATCGCCTTCCTGATCTCGGGGCTCGACTCCCTCACCCGAGACGAGTTCCTGCACAATCTGTCGATCGTTCGCTATCGGTCCGACGAACCGATTTCGGATCGCGATGCGGCAACCCGGCGTGCAGTCGATCGGGCGCTCGATGGCGCATCCGACAGCTATCTCGCCGGAAGCATGGGTTTCGTCGCGGCCGACCTCGAAACCGCCCATCGCGAGGCCTCTCTGTACGAACCGACGCTCGAAGAACTGCTGCCGCACATCCGGCTGCGCCCCGAGACCATGCAGCATCCCGAGTGGTGGCGCATCGGCTACGAGCGCGACACCTTGGTGGGCGGCCTGCCCGCGTTCGCGAGCGACGACACGTTGATCACCCCCGATGGAGAGCGGCTCCTCTATCACGAAGTCTTCTGGGCGGTGAAGGGCTGCGCGTTCAAGGCCACGTTCCAGGGCAGGCAGGAGAACCTGGACACGTTCCATCGCGTCGTGGACTCGATCCACTTCCCCGAGCCGAGCCCGACCGCCGCGCTGCTGACCAAGCCCTGAACGCGAACACTCCAAATACACCAGCCTCCGAGCGGTCGTGACTTGGGGAAGCGATCAGGCGTCCATTAACATCCGAGCATGACGACGAGATCCAAGGCGCCCACCGTCGGCTACTCCAAGCGCCCGCGCATCGAGAAGCTGGGCATCAAGCAAGACGCGCGCGTCGCCCTGGTCGGACTGGACGAGCCCGACTTCCTCCGCGAGTTGCGCGCCCGCACCGACGACGTCGCCGAGGGCCGGCCGCGCGCGAACACCGACACGATCCTGTTCGCGGTCGAAGACTCGACGGCTCTGCGCCGGCTCGCGACGCTTCAGAAGAGCATCCGCCGCGAGGGCGCGATCTGGGTGATCTGGCCGAAGGGCCAGAAGCACATCACCGAGACCATGATTCGCGCCGCGGCGCTGGAGCACGGGCTGGTCGACATCAAGGTGATGGCGTTCTCGGAGCGGCTGAGCGGGCTCAAGCTGGTCATTCCCGTCGCGCGCCGCTGACGCCGGCTTCGGCCGCCCCGTGTTCTTCGTCCCGATTCCCTGGCCACCTGGAATCGATTCGTCGCCCGAGATCGCTCAGGAACACGGCGGCACCCGGCCCGTTGAGTTCTCCGCCGACCTCGCGCAGGTGGTGGCGCTACTGGAGCACGTGACCTCGGGGCCCGCAGGAAACGCGCGTCCACCCCATCCGCTGTTCGGAGCCCTGACCGAAGCGGAGTGGTTGCGCTGGGGCTACCTGCACTTCGACCATCATCTGCGCCAGTTCGGGGCCTAGAACCGAACGTTCCGGCGCGCTCGAAGCGCCCTACCAGCGCGCGCGCACACCCCGGGCGTCCACGTGGACATAGGCCCCGTGGGCTGCGCTGGTCGAATAGGCGGAGAGCCCTCCGACGAGCTCAGGGTGCGAGATTTCCACGGTCTCGGCGACCGCGAGCAGCACTTTCGCATCGGCCACGGTGGTCCGACCGTCGCCGTCCAGGTCGTCCATCCGTCCGTCACGATCGGCATCGACGTAAACGTCGGCCGCATCGCCGTACATGTGACGACTGTGGGTCGCCCCCGGGTCGCCGACCCCGATCGCGTTGTACTGCGGTGTCCGGAAGCCCGACTCGACGTGCAGGGCACTGGGCAGGCCGCGCCGCTCGAGCCCCTCGCTGATCAACTCGAGCTTGTCGACCAGAGCCGTGCGCAAGACGAGCGCCTTGGGCCAGACGTCTTGCTGGTCGTGGGTGAGGAAATCACGCAGGCGGAATTGCTTCGAGACCGGTGTGTCCTGGTTCTCGATCGTCACCAGTATGAATCCCGAGGGCGGGGCATAGACCGAATCGCGCCCCGGCGGCAATCCTCTCGAGGGCCAGCGGCCGGTCCGATAGCCGGTCGGGGTCGCCGACATGCCTGGTGTCGAGCGTTCCATCGATACGACGACGAGCGAGCCTCCGTCCTCCGTGTCCAGGCCCAGTGGGTGTACACCCGGTGCGCCGATCGGCAGCTGAGCCAGAATCCGGCCCATCGCTGAATCCTGGGTCAGGACTTCGGGCAGTCCAATCACGGCCCGGAGTTTTCCGCTGATCCCGAGCATGGGCACCACGGCGGAACGAGCCCAGTCCCTGGCCACCACGTCTCGTGTCGACGATGACGCGTTGGACAGGATGGATACTCCGGCAGGCATTGCGTTCACGATCAAGAACGCGCTGCCGACCACTATGGACCGAAACAGACGCAATGGATTCCCTCCGAAGATGCGCATGAGCCCGAGGTCGCGAGAACTCCACGGGGGCAATCGGCTCGCTCGTCTGCTCCTTGGACGAGGAGGTGCGGAGAATGCCGGCGGCCTCGAGGCTAGCTGTCATGCGGATGACAAAAGGATGTCCCCGGAATTGCCAAGTCTAGCCAGCACTGGCGAATACGCGGCGAGCGAGCTGCGCTCCACCACCTATCCGCGGTCGAGTCCGAGGCCGAGTAGGCGCTCGCCACCGTGCTCGCGGAACGCCGCGAGCGTCCGTTGTCGGCCCGCCTGGGCGTCCGCGAGAACCCCCTGGAACACCGGAACGTCCCGGATCGCGTCGAACGCAGTGCCGCGGGTCAGCGTCGTCGTCACGAAGTAACCGCGCGCAATCGCCTTTTCGAGCAGTGGCAGGCCGCGCTCGTGATCACCGGCGTCGCAGAAGAGCCAGGCTTCCTGGAAGATCGCCTCGGGGTCGTCCATGACCTTGAGCGTGCCGAGTGCTGCTCGTTGCACCCTCATCTCTTCCGGGCGCCGGTCGAGCCACGCGCGCAGGAAATCGATCCACGGCCGAAATGCGGGAATGCGCGACGTCTGGCGCATGGTGGTCAGTCCGTGCCGGGCCTGGTCCAGACGGCCGGCAAGTCCATGGGCGATCACGCGAATGACTTCGTCACCGCCGACCAGGGTCGGCTGTTGCTCGGCGGCCAGCAGCCGGTCGAAGTCGCAGGTCATCAGCAGGGTCTGATCGAAACTGGTCGGCACGTTGGGATCGAGTCGCCGCGCCTCGTGATGCGCCGCAATCGACTGATCGAGCAACCCGCAGTAGCGGCACGAGTGCACCAGCCCCGCGAACAGCTCGGGATCGTTGCCGTGACGGCGGACCACGTCCAGCAGGCGCGTAAGCGCGCGGTCCGAGTGGCCGGTGTCCGCTTCGTGCGCCGCATAGAACTTGTGCGCCAGCGAAAGACGGGGGCTCAGCTCGAGTGCGCGCCGGAAGGCGTCCTCCGCCTTGGCCGTGCTCCCTTCGCGATCATCGACGAACTTCCCGATGACCCGATGGCAGCGACCGAGCTGCGCCCACGCTGGGGCGAATCGCGGATCCAATTCGAGGCACTGCTCGTAGAGCACACGCGCATCGTTGAGTCGGTCGTAGGAACGCGCCAGGTCGTTGGCGCGCAGGTAGAGTTGATACGCGCGCGCGTCGTGCGGGGCGTCGGGGGTCGGAGTCGGCGCCGACGTGCCACCCCACAGCGGCAGCGCCATCGCGTCGACCACGCGGTGCGCGATGTCGTCTTGCAGCCGAAACAAATCGCCGAGCGACGACGTCACGGCGTGGGACGCGAGCAAGGTCCCCCCCGGCGCCTCGATCAGCTGCGCGGTGGCGCGTAGTTGGTCGCCCGACCGCAGCAAGGTGCCGAGCACGACCCGGTCGACATCGGCTTCGGTCGCCAGCGCTTTGAGATCCGGCGTCTCGCCGCCGAACCGCGCGGCGGCCGCCGCCGAACGCACGATCAGCGAATTGAAGCGCGACAACGACGTCGCGATCGCGTCCGGCAGGCTGAAGGCCAGGAAGTCGGTCTCGGGATCCGGGCGCAGGACGCGGAACGGCAACACCACCAGACGCGTCAGCGCGCGAGCCAGGGTCGTCGTCTCCTCGCTCGAGTCCACGCTCACCGAGCGCAGCTCTTCGGCCATCGCGTCGGCCGTCGCCGGGCGCTCGGCCGGGCGTTTGGCGAGTGCGCGGCGAATCACCCGGTCGACCGCCGCCACCGCGGGCGAGCCGGTGAGTGCAGGCGGATGGTCGTGGAGCGTGGCGTGGAGGATCTCGACCACGTTGTTGCCCGTGAAGGCGGGGCGGCCGGCCAGCATCTCGAACAGAATCGCACCGGTCGCAAACAGATCGCTGCGGCCGTCGACCGAGCCCGCCGTCACCTGTTCGGGCGCCATGTAGCGAGGTGTGCCGAGCACGATGCCGGCGGTGGTCAGGTTGGTGACCGAGCCGATGGATCGCGTCAGGTCCGGGTCGCTGGTCCTCGCGAGGCCGAAGTCGAGCAGCTTGACGCCGTGCGGGGTCAGGAACACGTTCGAGGGCTTGAGGTCGCGGTGAATGATGCCGCGTGCATGGAGGGCGGAAAGCGCGGCGAGGATTCCGAAGGTGATGGGCAGGGCGTCGGACACGCTCAGCGGGCCGCGACTCAGGCGGGCGGCCAGCGCCTCCCCTTCCAGCAGTTCCATCGCGATGTACGGCTCGCCGTCGACTTCACCAACGTCGTAGAGCTGACAGACGTTCGGATGGTTCACGCTGGCGGCCGCCCGCGCTTCGCGCCAGAAGCGCTTGCGCGCGTTTTCGTCGCCGCGCAGCGACGACATCATCTTGAGGGCGACCGTGCGCTCGAGCCGTTCGTCGCGGGCGGAATAGACGACGCCCATGCCGCCTTCCCCCAGCTTGCCGGTAACCACGTAGTGGCCGATGCGCCTTACCAGGTTTGCGGTGGCTTCCGGAGCCGTCTCTGCGCGTTTGAACCAGTTGGAGAAGGCGCGCAGCGGACTCTTGGGTGCCTTGTCCTGGGTCCGGTCAGCCACGTGCCCGCCTCATCTCAGTCGCACCGTGCGACCCGTGCTCTCGCCGCGACCGTCCTCCAGTCGCACGAAGTAGACGCCCGCCGGCAGCGACTCGCCGTCGTTCGAAGTCCCGTCCCAGACGAAGAACTGGGCCCCGGGCGCCAGTCCGTCGAACCTGCGACTCCAGACTTTGCGGCCGGCGAGGTCGTGGATCGCAGCGCGGACCTGGGTCACGCCCACCGGCACGACGAAGTCGAAGCGTTGCACGTTCCCTGCCGGGTTGGGGCGAGGCGCCAGCAACTCCAGGGTCGCACTGCAGTCGGGAGCCGGCGGCACGGCGGCGAATCCGCCGAAGTAGTGATCCCGCGCTTCGCTCACGGTCGCGCGCAGCAGCGTCAGATTCGAAAGCCGATCACCTTGGTCGTTGAGTCCGCCGACCGCCAGCAACGCGACCACCCGCTGGCTGTCGCCCGGGGCCAGCGCGAACGGCCCACAGCCGAGCATCATGCGGCGATCCGCGGGAATGGTGTCGCGGCAACCGGTCGCGGTCACCGGATCTCCGCTTACCTCGTACCGGGTACTCGGCGCATCACAGGGGAAAGGCGGCGGCAGGTGCGGGTCGGGCAAGCCTCGGGCGAGTCTTCGGTACGCCATTCCTGGGTTCATTGGCTCGTTGTAGTTCTTGAGGAGTCGCCCGAAGCTGGTCATGCGCAGCGTGTCGCCGGCGACGATCGGACCTTGCAGCACGGCGCACCCCAATGCGGGGGGATGCGCGCCATAGACTAGATCGTTCGCGCCTGCGTTGTACACGAAGCCGAGGTCGAGCGTCGTGTCGCAGCCCACGAGGTCGTCCGTGAAACCGCCCAGCTCGACGTCGACCCAGAGCCCGACATAAGCGCTGTCGATGAGGTTGGCGCCGTGGTTCAGGATGTCGAACGTCAGGTACACGAAGCGTTCCAGATTGCCGCCCCGATGAAACCCGAACGCCGTCTGGCGAACCTCGACGCCGAGTGGTGCCGTGCCTCCCACCGGGTTGCCGTGTCGGGCGGCGACCGCGTCGTTGTAGACGCACCAGAGCGTTTGATCGCCCATCAGGCGGGGCGCACCCGAACCGTCCACGGGCGCCCCGAGCGCCGCGGGCCACGCCGCCCAATCCGGGTTGCTGGCGGCATCGTCGCAGATTCGGATCGAGTACACGTGATGGGCAGGGTCTGACTCGGTCGGATCCACAGGTAGCCCTGAAGCGTTCAGCGGACCAGCGGCGTACTCATTGGAATACTCGGCGACGGTCACCAGCGTGTCGCCGGTGACCCGGCCGGCGATCCACAGTCCCGCGGTGAAGATCCCCTGGCGTCCGCTCCCGCGTGGCCAGTCGAACCCACCGCTCCCGTCCCCTCCCATCGAGACGAACGATCCCAGGTTGGACAGACGAAGTCCGATTTCGTTCGCCACGAAGGCGGACGTGCTGTCGCGAACCACCACGCGACGCGTTGCGGCAGGCGTGGCGTTGCCCGCGGCGAAAGGTCGCGCGTGACTCACGATCGGCAGCATCGCCACCGCCGCCAAGGCAGCGGCGACTGGCCCGGTTGCCCGCCCCCGGCGAGCGCGATTGCCGACGCGCGGCTCAACGTGCGTCCGCGTTTCGTCGATAATCGCGCCATGCGCTCCGCCGCCCACCGTTCGCAAATCCTCCTAGTGCTCTCCCTTGCCCTGGCAACTGCCACGCTCGGGTGTTCCGGATCCTCGCACGGGCCCAACGGTCCTGCCACCCCGAGCCGGAGCTACCGAATGGGGTTCTCCGGAATCCCGCCGCGCGCCAACCTGCTCCAGGCCATCGCGGCGATCGACATGTGGTCGTTGCGCGCCGACCAGGCCATCATGCATCACGAGCCGCCGTGGGATTCGCTGCTCGCCGGAGTCCCGCCGGAAACGCTGGTGGTGCGCGAGAATCTGGGGCTCGCCCAGTACTACCGCGCCAAGGGGCACTTCTTCGTCCTGCTGATCGATCCCAGCAACGGTCTGAACCGCGGCAGCGACTCGGACGCGCTGGTCAACGCCGGGCGTAGCATGACCGAGACGGAGATCCAGCAGCTGTTCCGCCGCTACGTCGTGGTCTCGGATTCGATCCTGAGGCCCGACATGCTGGGAACGGTTGCCGAGACCAACTTGATTCGGGTGGCGTCGTCGCCCGCGCTCTACGCGGCGATTCGCCAGGTGGCCAACGACGCAGCGGCCGACGTCCGCGCCCGCAATCCGGGAGTGACGCTGTTCGCCAGCGTGCAGGTCGAGACGGCGTGGGGTCGGCTGCCGCCCGCCCCCTTCCAAGGTGTGGATCAGGACTTCATTGACTTCCCGTTTCTTCAAGTTCTGGGGTTGTCGTCCTATCCCTACCTGGCCGGCTGGGCGGAACCGGAGAACCTGCCGCTCGACTACTACTCGCGGCTCGTGACCGGCCGTGGCACGCCGGTGATGGTCACCGAAGGCGGGTGGTCGTCCGCGACGCTGGACACCATCGTGTCGTCGCCCGTGGAACAGGCGCGATACATTCGGCGACAGATGGCGATGCTCGACGCTGCGAACGCGATCGGCGTGTTCCAGCTCACCTTCACCGATCTCGACCTGACCGGCGTGCCCCTGCCGCCAGGGTCGATCCTGCCGTTGTTCGCGACCTGCGGGCTGGTCGACGACGACCTGGTACCCAAGCCGGCGCTCGCGGTGTGGGACAGCGTCGAGACGCTCTCACGCCGGTAGTCCTGGTTCGTCAGAAGCGCGCTGTCAGCGAGCGGAACGTTGCGTCGCCGTCAGCCCGGAAACGTCGCGACCTCTGAGGATCAATTCGGCGCCCGCGAGGTGTTCGCGAACGCGGCTTGCGGTCGGGCGCCCTCGGCGACATCATGCGGTCCCAATCAACCCCGAGTTCGACCCCGGCCCAAGGAGCGCCGACCATGCCTCAATCCACAGCCGAAGCCCGCGACCAACTCATGACCGACCTCAAGGCGGTCATCGACGATGCGGAAGAACTGTTGAAGGCCACTGCCGGCGCCGCAGGCGAGCGCGCGAGTGCTGCGCGTGCGCGCGCCGAGGAAACCCTGCGCGCCGCCAAAGAAAAGCTGGCCAACCTCGACGTGGTGGGCCACGCCAAGGACGCGGCCAAGGCCGCCGACGACTATGTGCACGAGCACCCTTGGGGCGCCGTCGGCATCGCCGCGGTCGCCGGGTTGTTGGTCGGAGTTCTGGTTTCCAGACGCTAGCGAACGATGAGCCAGGACTCGGAGTCTCGCCCGGACGAGGGACTGGCGGGTTCGCTGCGCCGGCTGGTCGGCAGCGTGCTGCGTGTGCTGCAAACCCGGCTCGAGATTCTGTCGACCGAGGTCGCGGAAGAGCGCTTCAACATCACGCGGGCGTTGGTTGTCGCGTTCGCCGTGCTCATCTTCCTCCAGGCCGGCACCCTCCTCGCCGTGCTCTTCGCCGTCCTCGTGATCGGCAGGGATCACTGGTTGGCCGCAATAGGCATTGCCGCTCTCGTTCTGCTCCTGGCAGCCGGCGGCGGCCTCCTCTGGCTGCGCTCGTGGCTCAAGAGCCGCCCGCCGATGTTTGCGACCACCATCGCGGAACTACGCAAGGATCGTGATCGACTGGCGGGCAAGCCGTGAGCGGAGGTCGAAACGAGAATCTGGCGCGTCGGGCTCGCCTCGTGGAACGCGCTGCCGGCGAGCGAGATGAGCTGGCGGCCCTGTTTGGGCGCTGGCAAAAACCGCTCGAGGTCGTCGATTGGGGCCTGGCGTTCGTCCGAAGTCTGAAGCGGAGCGCGGGCATTGTTGCGGTCGGATTCAGCGTGGCCGCGGTTGCGCTTGCGGCCATCCGCCCCCGTCAGATCATCCACTGGTTCTGGGGCGGACTCGAGGCCTGGCGGCTCATCGGGATGGTTCGCAGGTTCCGCGCGAAGTAACCCGGCTTCATTTGCTCCACGCCGCCCGATCGTTGATTCTGCCGGTCGCATGCTCCGACTCGCGGCCTTCCACCCGCTCGCCGCGGCGGGGCTCCTCGCCTTGTCCCTATCGAGGCCGGTTACCTCCTGGTCGGCGCCTGCTGCGCTCCCGCCCAATCCGACGGTCCAGCAGATGGTCGATGCGATCTCGGCCGATGAGTTGCGAACCTCGATCGAGACTCTCGAATCGTTTCATACCCGACACACAAATTCGGATACCTCGTCGGCAACCCACGGCATCGGCGCCGCGCGCAACTGGATCTACTCCCGGTTCCTCGCATTCGCCGCCGATCCGGATCGGCGGATCGAGCCGACCTTCTTCACGTTCGATTCGACGGTCTGCGGGCGAATAGGCCGGCACAAGAACGTGGTCGCCACTTTGCCGGGCGACGGCAGTCCGGCCCGCTGGTTCGTCGTGGGTGCGCACATGGACAGCCGCACGACGTCGACATGCGACGACACTTCGTTCGCTCCGGGGGCCAACGACGATGGCAGCGGCACCGCGATTACCATCGAGCTGGCGCGGGTGATGAGTCGGGCTCGATTCGACGCCGGAGTGATCCTCACGGCCTTCACCGGCGAGGAGCAGGGGCTGGTCGGCAGCAAGGCCTACGCCGCATGGGCCGCTGCGCAGGGCATGCGCATCGACGGCATGATCTCGAACGACGTCGTCGGCAACGTCGCCGGCTGCGCAAACCCCGCCTGCCCCGCGGGTGCCGCTACGATCATCGACAGCCTGCGCGTCCGCCACTTCTCGGCCGGACCGCCGCACTCGATCCACCGGCAGCTCGCGCGCGCGATCAAACTCAATGCGGCCCGCTACGTGCCGGATTTCACGGTCGACCTGATCCCGGCGCGCGATCGCCCGAACCGCGGCGGCGACCACATGGCCTTCGATGCGCGCGGCTGGGCGGCTGCCCGTCTGACCGAAGCGAACGAGTACTACACGGGAAGCGCGAACAGTGGGCGCCAGCACAACGCGCTCGATGTCGCGGCCGACACCGATCCCGGCTACGTCGCGCGGGTCGCGAAAGTGAACCTGGCGGGGATCGCGAACCTGGCACTCGCCCCTGAGTCGCCGTCGCGCCCCACGGTGCAGGCGCGGTCGCCAACCTCGATCCGGCTCACCTGGCCGAGCCTGTTGAACTCGCCGGACCTCGCGGGCTACCGCGTCGCTCTTCGTGATACGGCCGCAGACAGCGTCTACTACTTCGACATCCGCGACGTCGGCTTGGATCCGGGGCCGGTGCAGGAGCATGTGCTCGATTCCATCGCGCATTCGCTCCCGATCCAGGTGAGCGTGTCGGCGTACGACGACAACTACAACGAGAGCATCTTCACCGAGGAAGTGCTGGTGGAGGCGCCGGTGGTCGCCGTCAATGGTGCGGTGGTTCCCACCTCGGCACGACTGCACCCGGCCTTGCCGAATCCGGCCAGCCGCACGACATTGCTTCGCTTCGAACTCCCTCGACCGGGGCGCGTCGTCCTCGAGATCTTCGACATCGAGGGCCGGCTGGTCCGGCGCCTGCTCGCGGATCGCCTGGGCGCAGGGGCCGGTTCCGCGAGTTGGGACGCGATGGACCATCGGAGTCAGCTCGCCCCGGCTGGCGTCTACCTGGCGCGCCTCTCGGTCGACGGCATCGCGGTCGCCACGGGGAGATTCGTGCGGCTCGAGTAGCTGGGATTCCGAGTGAACCTGGGTCACCGCCCTTGCCGATACTCCCGCCATGCGACTCAACGCCTGGCACGGCCTGCTCCTGTTGCTTCTCGTCGCGGCACCCGCGGCGGGATGGTTCATTGGCCAGGCCGAGGTTTCGGATTCCCCGGCACCCACCAACCCCAAGCCAGCGATCGTCAATCCCGAGCACCCGGGCGAACCGCCCCCGAGTCAGGTTGCCCCCCCGCGCCCAGCACCTGCGCCCGAGCCCGCGAAGGCCCGTGAGGTCGTGTCGCAGTGGACCACCATGGAGCGCGCGGTCGCCGAATCGCGCGAGAACGGCAAACCGGTGCTCATCGACTTCAACGCCGAGTGGTGCGGTCCCTGCCGGAGTCTCAAGCGCGAGTTGTTCGACCACCCCACGCTCGGGCGATCGGTGCAAACGGCGGTCATCCCGGTTTCGATCGTCGATCGCCGGCGCGAAGAAGGACGCAACTCCTCCGAAGTCGAGGATCTCCAGCGACGCTACAGCGTCGAGGCCTTTCCAACCCTGGTCGTCTACTCGCCGGCCAGCGGCCAGCACGTGAGCATGCGCGGCTACGGCGACGCTCGACAGACGCTGTCGTGGATCACCGAGGCGGCTCTGTCCCTGCGTTAGCCCCGAGGTGGGTTCGCGGCGCGCCCGGAGCGCGCCACTTCCGATCGGTTGCGACCAGCCCTTCAGGCACGCGATCATGGTCTCCAGATGACCTACTCCGGTCAGGCCGAACTCTTCGATCGACTCAAATCCGCACTCGGCGACCGCTATCGCGTCGAGCGGGAGCTAGGCCACGGCGGGATGGCCATCGTCTTTCTCGCCGAGGATCTCAAGCACCAGCGGCGGGTCGCCATCAAGGTGCTCAAGCCGGAACTCGCGGCGGTCGTGGGTAGCGACCGGTTCCTCCGCGAGATCTCGATCGCCGCGACCCTCCAGCATCCCCACATTCTTCCCTTGTACGACTCGGGTCAGGCCGACGGCTTGCTCTACTACGTGATGCCGTTCGTCGAGGGCGAGTCCCTCCGCGAGCGTCTGGCACGCGAGCCCCAGCTGCCACTCGAAACCGCGCTCCAGATCGTTCGTGAGGTCGGCAGCGCCCTGGGCTATGCCCACGAACACGGCGTCATTCATCGCGACATCAAGCCGGACAACATCATGCTCACCGGCGGCCACGCCGTCGTCGCCGATTTCGGGATCGCGCGAGCGGTGGATGCCGCCGGCGCCGATCAGATCACCGTCAGTGGCATGTACGTCGGCACCCCGCAATACATGAGCCCCGAGCAGGCCGGCAGCACTGCGGTCGATGGTCGAAGCGATCAGTACAGTCTCGCGTGCGTGCTGTACGAGATGCTGATCGGACAGCCCCCGTTTTCCGGGACGACTCCGGTCATGATTCTCGCTCGTCATTCGCACGATTCCGTCCCTGGCCTGCGAATCGTGCGTCCCGCGGTGCCCACCACGGTGGAGAACACGATCCTTCGAGCCATGGCCAAACTCCCGGTCGACCGCTTCGACTCGATGCGGGGATTCCTCGATGCGATCGACTTACCGGAGACCTCGCCGGTCCACCTCGCAACGCCCACTGCAACGCCGAGCCCGCACTCAATGCGTTGGGGTCGTGGAGCAACGATAGCGCTCGCCGCCGGCGTTCTGAGCGCGGTGGCGTGGTGGATCGTCGCGGGGCGTCCTTTGGGACCGACTCGCGCCGTGTCCGGCGGAATCACGGCGATCGCCGTGCTCCCGTTCGAGGACCTGACGAGCGATTCCACGGGCTCGTTCCTCGGCGTCGGCATGACCGAGGGGCTGATCGCCGATCTGGCTCAGATCTCCTCGCTCAGAGTGCTCTCGCGCTCGGCCGGAGCGGCCGCTCAAGGTCCGACCCGATCTCTCGCCGAGCTGGCTCGCGAGCTCGGAGTCAAGGGCGTGGTTCGTGGCTCGATCGGGAGGATGGGCGACTCGGTATGGGTGAGCGTGAGACTCCTTCACGCCCCCGACAGTGCCACCGTGTTTGCGAAGGACTACCGGCGTCGTTTGGGCGAGTTGCCCGAGCTGCAGCGAGAGATCACTCTCGGAATCACCCAGTCGACCCGAACGAAGCTCAAGGGCGAGGAGAAGAGCCGACTCGACGCGACGCGGGTGGTCGATCCTCGCGCCTACGAGGCCTACCTCCGCGGTCGGTTCCACCTCGAGCACGACGAACTGGAGCCCGCTCGGATGCAGTTCGAGCAGGCGGGCAAGATCGCGCCGGGTTGGGCGCCGCCCCATGTCGGCCTGGCCAACTACTACACCTCGCTTCCGTTCGCCAAGGACGTATCGCCGGCCATGGTGCTGCCCAAGGCCCGCGCGTCTCTGGCTCTTGCCCTCGAACTCGACGAGACGCTTGCCGAGGCGCACGCCGCCAACGCCTACATCCGGGCCTACTATGATTGGGACTACCGTGCCGCCGAACGGGAATTCCGGCGCGCCCTCGAGCTGCGACCCAACTATGCGGACGCGTACTTCTCGTACAGCCGCTTCCTCGCGTCACGCCGCCGGTTCGACGAAGCCGTCGCGCAGCTCGGTCACGCCGTCGAGCTGGACCCGCTTTCGCTGCTGCTGCATGCGAACCGCGCCCTGCTCGACTATTTCGCAGGCCACTATGACCAAGCCGACAGCGGTTTGCGCGAGGTCCTCGAAGTCGACTCCACGGACGTCCTGGCCCAATGGGGGCTGGCCCTGGTGGCCGAGCAACAGGGTCGCCTCGACGACGCCATCAGGATCCTGGAGCCGATCAGCCGCGTGAGTCTGAATCGCAAGTCCTCACTCGGCCATGTCTATGGAATGGCGGGTCGGTCGGTCGAGGCGCGGGATGTCCTTCGCGCACTTCACGACGCCGAAGCCCACAGCTACGTCTCGGCCTACTACTTCGCGTTGGTGCACGCTGGACTCGGGGAACGCGACCAGGCGCTGCGCTACCTCGAGCGCTCCTACGAGGAGCGTTCGACGGTGCTCGCCTACCTCTCGATCGATCCGCGGCTCGCGTCCCTTCGGAACGACCCACGGTTCCAAGCTCTGGCACTACGGATCGGCGGCGAGTAGAACCCGTCTCGGCTCGGATCGCGGCTCGGCCGGACCGGGCCGCCGCCCGGCACGCAGCGCCTCGACGATGAACACCAGGGCCAGGACCAACAGGGCGACGCTCGTGATCGCATTGAATGCCGTCGCGTCGAGACGCCATCCGCTCGTGGCGATGGTGCGCGCCGCCCCCAGGATCTGGACGACCAGTGCGGTCAGGGTGATGACCATGACGAACACCATCGGCAGCGCCACATAGGCGTAGCGCCGGCCGTTGCGCGCGAGCCAAACGGTGATCCCCAGCAACGTCAGCGCGGCGAGCAGCTGATTGCTGGTCCCGAACAACGTCCAGAACTTGCGCCAGCTCCCGGGCTCGGCTCCGAGCAGGATCGCCAGTGGAACCCCGGCGGTGACCGCCGCGGCCACCACGCTGGCGATCCGGCCCTTGCGTCCGGTCAGTTCCTGCAACAGGTAGCGGCCGAGCCGGGTCGAAACGTCGAGCGTGTCGAACACGAATGTCGCCATGACCATGGTGCCGAACGTCTTGGCGAAGATCAGATGCCGGTCGCCGAACAGCGTCGTCATGAACCGCGCCAGGCCTTCACCGTAGATCACCCCCGGCGCGCGGTTCTCACCCGCAGCACTCGGCGCCACGATCATGATGGTCGCGAGCGCGATCACGGCGACGAAACCCTCGAGCAGCATGGATCCGAAGGCGATCGGCTTGCAGTGGGATTCCTTCGCGATCTGGCGCGAGGTGGTGCCCCCGCATACCAGGCCGTGGAATCCCGAGCACGCTCCGCACGCGATCGTCACGAACAGGAACGGGAACAGGAGAACGCCCATGTCCTTTTCCGTGCCCGCGCCGAACCATGACAGGATATTGGTGTCGACGTGACGGACCATCGGCTGCTGGATCTCGAAGCCCCCGAACAAGAGGCCCGCCACGCCCAGGGCGAGCGACAGGTAGAGCACGAAGCCGCCCAGGAACCCGCGTGACTGCTGGAGCAACCAGAGCGGCAGCATCGAAGCCACGAAGCAGTAGAGCAGGATCGCGAAATACCAGGTGCGGGCGTCGAACAGCAGCACCCCCGACCACTGGGTGCCGAGCCAGACCATGCCGAGGGTCGCGGGAACGAAGACCAGCGTCACCAGCCACATCGGCGGCTTGAGCCGCCACTGAACGAGCCCGAGGAGCAGCGCCAGGGCCAGGTAGAGCGTGCTCGCCATGGCCACCGCACCCCCGCGATTGAAGTCGGCCCGGATCGCCTGCAGCTCGGGATCGTTGCCCAGGAATCCGGCGGCGGTCACGTCGGTGAACGCGACGATGACGTAGATCAGCGCCAGCCAGATGAACGCGACCAGCGCCAGATAGCCACGCGTGCCGATGTTCTGCTTGGCGACCTCGGCGATCGAATGTGCGCCGTGGCGAATCGAGGCGACCAGTGCCGCGAAGTCGTGGACCGCGCCGATGAACACGACGCCGAGCCCGATCCAGAGCAAGCACGGCAACCAGCCGAACGCCATGCACGCGGCGATCGGGCCGACGATCGGGCCGGCGGCGGCGATCGCCGAGAAGTGTTGGCCCATCAGGTAGAAGGGGCGCGTCGGAACGAAATCGACGCCATCGTTGCGCTCGACCGCCGGCGTGCTGCGGGCGTCGTCGAGCTGGAACTGCCGCGCGACGAACGAACCGTAGACGAAGTAGCCGGCCGCGAGTGCGGCGAGCACGCCGAGCGCGAGCAACGTCAGGGTCATTGCCCCTCCACGGGACCGAGGTTCCCCTTCCGCCGCACCAGGACGCGCTGGACGGCGTAGAGCGCCAGTCCGACGCCTACGGCGATCGCGACGTCCCGCAGCTCGCGGACTTTGGTTCGGGTCAGCAACCACCCGCAGGCCACGATCGCCAGGACCGCGATGGCGTCCCCGCCCGGAAGGCGCACCTGCGCCGGTGCCTCGCCGGCACGCCGACGGAGAGCAATCAACGCGCCGGCGGTGCCCACGTAGATCAACACCCGAGTGATCGCACTCAGGTTGGCCAGCCCGGCAAAGGTCCCCGAGGTCGCGAGCAGCAGAGACGCGAGCGAGGTCAGCGCGATCGCGACCAGCGGCGTCTTGGTGTGGGGGTGCGTGGTTGCGAACCACGGCGGCAGCTGGCCCTGCTCCGCCATCGCGTACAGAACGCGCGGGCCGGAGAGCATCGCGCCGAACATGGTTCCGCTGGTCGAGATCAGAGCGCCGAGCGTGACCATCGCCGCGCCGGCCACGCCCATGAACCGTGCGCTGGCGTCCGCGATCGGCCGGGACGACTCCGCCAGTCCGGGCAGCGTGCCGACGCACACCACCTGGATGAGCACGTAGAGCACGGTGATCACGGTCAGCGAGGCGAACAATGCCAGCGGCAGATCGCGCCGAGGGTTCTTCGACTCGCCGGCGAGCACCACCGTCCCCTCGAAGCCGCCGAACGCAAACACCAGCAACAGGACGGCCTCGCCAAACGCGCCCGGGCCGGGAGGGGTCCCAGCCGAAAAGCGTTCGACGTCGAGGGCGAACAATCCCAGCCCGACGAACAGGAACAGGGGAATGAGCTTGGCGACCGTGAACGCCATGGCCGCACCCGCGGACTGGCGCACGCCCGAGGCGATGATTGCGGTCAGCGCCAGCACGGCGGCGACGATCACGAGCGTGCGACCCATTCCATCGCCGCCCGCGGGCCAGAAGCCGGCGAGGTAGTTGATCATGACGTTCGCGATCGCGGCGACCGCCGTGACTCGGGTGACCCACATGAGCCAGCCGATCGCGAAGGCGGGAACCGGCCCGAATGCGCGCCGCGTGTAGAGGTAGGGCCCGCCGGTCTCGCTGAATCGGCTCGTGACTTCAGCGAAGCACAGACCAATGAGCGCGATCACCAGGCCGCACCCGAGGAACGCGAGCAGCCCGTAAGGTCCCGCAATCGCGTGGACGCGCGAAGGGAGTCCGAAGATTCCGGCGCCGATGACGGCATTGATCATCAATGCGATCATGGCGAGCAAACCGACGCCGCGGACCAGACCCGGCGACGACGCCGAGGTCGCGCGGCCTTCGACACCTGGCGTCACGGCGCGGTCCATCGGCGCACAATGCCAGCCGGCGCCGCGCGACCGCAACGGGGAGCCGGCCTGGGGCCGGCGACGGCAGCATTGCGATTGGCGGCAGCGGCGAACCGCGTTCCGGAGTTCCGCACGCCCGAATGCGCGTCATCGTGCATTCCGCGCCGCGTTCTGCCGCCTCCGTGCGCTCCGGGGAGGGATTCCTGGTGAGTCGGGGGCGCGCGTCTGTACGCGTCCGCGACTCCGCCGATAACCGATGGGCCGCGTCGCACCCACGGACTTGAGGCATCGCCACCCCGATCCCAAGGACGCACGATGGCTCTTCGCATCCTCCGTAGACTGATCTTCACGCTCTCGGCGCTGGGGCTTCTGACCTTTGCCTACGTGACCGCGCGCTACATGATGATCGTCGCCCTGAACCCGGTCGAGCTGTCGGTGCTCGAGCACGCGGATCGATTCGCGCATGGCCAGCCCCTCTACCTCGAGCGCGTTCCGCCTGTGCCCTCGATGATGCCGGGCGTCCCCATCGCGATCTCGCCGGCGGTGGGCCTGTTCGGCGCCGGACTCTGGATTCCGAGAACCCTGACCGTGATCACCACGTTGTTGATCGCAGGCCTGGTGCTGCTCAGCGTCCGGCGCGAAACCGAGAGCTGGACGCTGGCTGCCGCGAGCGCGGGGTTCGTGTTTCTCGGGTTCGGGCTGCTGGTCGAACCCCCGGGGTTCGTTCGCCCCGAGTCCACGATGCTGCTGATGTCCTTGCTCGCCTTCTACGTGCTGCGGGTGACGTTCGGCTTCTTTGGGGCACTGGCTTCGGCTCTGTTGTTCAGCTTCGCATTCTTCAGTGGACCGCACGCGGTCTGGTTCATCGCCGGGGCGGTATTCGCCACCGCCCTCGACGATCGCAACCGGCTTCTGCCGTTTGCCGGGGCTTTGGTCGCCATGGTCGGCGGCGGCTACTTCGCCCTGCTGAGCGCCGTCGGGCCATCGCTGAACCTGAATGCGTGGGAAGCTCCGCTGCGCACGCTGAGTTTCAACGGCGCCTCGCTCCTCCATTACATCGGCGACCACCTGCTCGGGAAGCTGGGCGTGCTGACGCTGGCGGCTGTGCTGACCCTCGCGCTGCCGACCCAGCCTTGGCGTGGAAAAGGTGGCCTCTGGATGTGGATGGGCGCCGCCACCCTGGTCCTCGGACTGCTGTCGACGCAGAGCACGGAGATCGGCAGCTGGGTCCTGATGCCCAGTGTGGTCATGCTCTCGATCCTCGGCCCGATTTCGATTCACCGCGTGACCCGCCATCTGTCGGCGCTGCCGGGCGCCAACCGGCTGGGCGGGCGTGGCGTGGTGCTCGCGGCGGTCACGCTTCAGTTCATCGTTTTTCTCTCGTGCCTCTCGGCTTCGCGCTGGCTCCCGGGGGCTCCGTCGTAGGAGCCGCGACGACTCAACTCGGCCACAGCCCGACGAGCAGGAATCCGACCGCGATTTTGACCGCGAACAGCGCGCCGACCCGCCGGCCGAGCGCCGGTCCGCCGAGCGCGAGTACCACGCCGGCCTTGAACACCAGGTTGCTAAGCGCGGCAAGGACGATCGCACGCCACGCGACCCCGGCCGGCAGGGCGTCGCGCGCCGCGAGGCGCGAGGTGCTCAGCGTGATCGCATCCATGTCGGTGAGGCCGGAAATCCCCGCCGCCAGATAGACCCCGCGGTGACCGAAGTAGTTCTGCGCGGCGGCGACGGCGATCAGGACCACCGCATACAGCACGCCGAACACGATCGCGGGTTTGAGTTCGGTCGGGTTTTCGAGCTGCGGCATCTCGACGTGGACGCGCCGGGTCCGCCACCACAGCATCGCGCACAGCCCGGTCGACACCAGCAACAGGATCGAGACCGGCGGCGCCATGCCCGCGAATCTCGACCCGGCCGTGATCGAGATTTCGATCAGGACGCGCACGTAGACCACGGTCGCCGCCAGCATGATCACCAGGGCCGCAGCCGCGACCTGGCCTTCGGTGCCCGAGGTCCGCCGCGCGTAGCTCACGGTGGTCGCGGTCGACGACACCACGCCTCCGATCACACCCGCCAGCAGCACGCCGGCTCGCTGGCCGTAGAGCTTGAGCGCGATGTAGCCGGTGAGGCTCAGCCCCACGACCAGCACCACCATCCACCAGATCTCGCGCGGATTGAGCACGCCCAGGGGTCCGAATGTCTCGTTGGGCAGCACCGGCAAGATGACCAGCGTGATGAGCACGAACTGCATCATGACGCGCATGTCGGTCTCGCCCAGGCGCTTGACGAACCCGTGCATGACCGGCTTGGCGTGGAGGAGCACGGCGACGCCCGCGCCGATCACGACCGCGACCTGGCGATGGCCGAACACGAGATACGCCCCCAGCACGTACATCAGCAGGATTGCGATCTCGGTGGTGATCCCGGTGTCCGGTCGTTCGTGCTTGAGGAACAGCAGGTTGCCGGTAGCGGTGGCGATCGCGACCCCGAGGGCCCCGGCGGCGACGATCCAGGGCCCGACCGCCGGGACCAGCATCCCCGAGAGGGTGCCCAGGAGGGTGATCAGCGCAAAGGTCCGGACCCCAGCAAGCGGAGCATCCACGCGCTCGCGCTGGATCCCGACCAGCAGCCCGAGCCCCAGGGAAATCCCGAGGGTCTGAAACGTCGCCGCGACGTCCACCAGGGGACCCTAGCAGAGATGGAGTCCGACCCGGGGCCCGCCGATAACCGGCCGAAAGGGAGGCCGATCATGCGTCGCACTTCGATCTTGCTGGTTCTCGTCGCCATGGTGATGGTGCTCGGTTGTGCGGGGCCCTCGAAGCTCGCACGTCAGAGCGAAGACAAGCTGGCCAAGGGCGACCTGTGGCGAGCGTGGACGCTGGCCACCAAGGCGCTCGACAAGGCGCCGGGCAACGCCGAAGCGCGCGCAGCCGCGGGTGCCGCCGCCACCGCCATCGCGTCCGACTGGCAACGCCGCATTCGCGGCATGGCGATGGTCGACTCGCTCGAGGCGGCCGAACAGGTCATGGAGTTCGTCGCGTTCCGCGCCGGCGCGGTGCGCTACACGACCGTCCAGGTCGATCCCGGCTGGGTGCGCGAGGAGCGCACGCTGAGAGACGGCGCGGCGCGCGCGTGCTACGCGCGCGGCACGACCGACCTCAAGTCGCACCGGCCGAAGAGCGCCTATCGCTACTTCGTGCGCGCCGAAGAGTTCTCCCCCAACTATCGAGACGCCGCTTCACTCGCCGACCGGGCGCTGGAACAGGCCCTGACCCGGGTCGCCATCCTGCCCCTGCGTTCGACCTCGGGCAGCGCCCGCATGGGGCGCGACGTCGCAGCGTCGTGGCGCGGGGAGGTGGTCGAGCGCATGGCCGACCCCGGCGCCTACTTCACGCGGATCCTGCCGGTGGAGGACGTCGAGCGCGCGATGCGGGTCGCCGACCTCGACCGCATGAGCCGCGACGACGCCATTCGCCTCGGTCGCAAGGCCGGCGCAGAGCGGGTCGTCTGGGGCACAATCGGCGAAGTCGACTCCAAGTCCGGCATTCACTTCTTCACCGACCGCGTCGTGCGTCGCGTGACCGACCGCAACGAAGACGGCACCAAGACGACGCGCTGGATCGAGGTCCCGATCGAAGTCGTCGCCCGCATACGCACGGTCAAGGTCGACATGGAGTACGAAGTGATCGCGACCAAGGACGGCGCCACCCTCGCCCGCCGGTCCGAGCCGCGCACCATGAAGGCGCGCGTGGTCTGGACCGCGTACATGCCCGAGGGCGCGCCCGACACCTATTCGTTGGTCACCGAAGAGACTCGATCCTCGAACCCGACCCGGGCGAAGCAGATCGAGGCCAAGTGGCAGGAAGTGGTCGGCGAGGGCACCACGCTGGTCCAGGTGCTCGAAGCCAAACGCACCAGCGCCAAGAACTCGGACGACAGCCGCGCCGTGCTGGCCCGACTGATCGCCGGCGCCGCCTTCGTCATGATGGAGGAGCTGCCGTCGACCGAGGATTTGACCTTCGGGGCGCTGGCCGGTGGCTGGCAGCCGCTCCACAAGGACCTGGTTCGGTTGGACGGGGTCGACGACGTCGACCTCGGCGTTTCGTCGGCCAATACCGGCGGACGCTGACCGATCCAGCGAGGCGCTGATCGCCGTCACTCGAGCGACGTCTGGAGTCCCTGCTCGACGAAACGAACCAGGGCTTCATCCGTCCCCGGTGAGGGCATTCCCACCTGGCGCGCGACCTCGCGGCCCCCGCGGTAGAAGATCATCGTCGGCACCGCGTGGAAGTCGTACACATATCGCGGCTTCGCATTCCAGCCCACGTTCAACTTCCAGAACGTGACCCGTCCCGCGTACCGGGCGCTGAGCTTCTTCAAGTGCGGCTCGAGCCGGTAGCACGGCATGCACATGTGCGCCCAGAACTCCACCACCGCGGGCTCGCCAGGGTCCAGGACGTCGCGAGCGAACGTGGAGTCGGTGGTGACTCGCAACGCCCCGGGAGCCGCATCCGGGCCTCGGGGTTTCGCGTCCCGGGCGCACGACGAGGCAAGTGCCCCGGCCAGCATCAACCCGAGAATCGGAGATCGCATGGTTCGGCCTCGTCCGCCTGCTCGCCGTCGAACGCTACCTGGCGGCGCCACCCAAAGCGAGTCGCGCGACCACGTGCGGAACCATTTCGTTTCCGCCATGGGCCGATACCCAGCGCGGCTCGACGCCGAGCCGGAGTGAAGACTGTCGGGCGGGGCGGCCGCCGCGCGCCTGTGTGGCGATGCCGCCGGCGTAGCCGCCGATCGCGCCCAGCGCGGTAATCGTTGAGGTCATCTGCTCGTCGAAGTCGTCGTTGGACGATTCGACGAGTGCGGCGATGCTCAGGCCGATCAGCCCGCCCGAGAGCGTCACGAAATCCACGCTGACGCTCTGGCCGAACGAATAGCCGGCGCCGTCGACGATCCGGTCGCCGACCACGAGCCCGACCGCCGCGCCCGCCATGCTGGCCGCGATGACCGCTTCGTCATCGGTCTCGCCGTCGTGGTTGGTGAGCGCCCAGCCGGTGAAAGCGCCGAGGAATCCACCGGTGCGCATGATGCCCACGTCGCCGTAGCTGTAGTCGCGCCACTGACCGAGCGCGTAGCCGCCCGCCAGCCCGACGGCAGCCGAGCCCAGAACGATCAGGTCTCGTTCCTCGTCCTCCCGCCCAGCCAGTTCGGCGCCTCCGAAGCCATAGCCCAATCCCAGGTCCCCGCCGAGGCCGATCGCCGCGGATTGCCCAGGAGTCAGCCCGGTTCCGGCGGCATAGCCCAATAGCGCCTCGCCCACGCTCACTCCGAGCGCGATCGCGAGGTCGTCGTCGGAGTCGGACTCGCCTTCAGGATCCACCGCATTGGCGATCAGCGCGCCGTGAACGATGCCGCGCGTCGCGCCGTAGAAACTGAGCGTGACCTGCGGATACGACACATTGCTCCGTTGAGTCAGAATGCTCGGGATCAGGATCGCACCGGCGGTGGTCAGCATGTAGGTCGCGAATGCTGCTTCGTCGGTGGTGCCGAACAGGTCGGTGGCCGCCCATCCATAGAAACCGAATCCCATGACCGCGGAGGTTGCCAGGAGCAACGGACGCGCCTCCTGGTCGTAGTGCGCGGAGGGTGCACGGTCGACGATTCGGCTGTTCACCAGCGTTCTCACGGAGTCGGCGCCCGCCGAGTCGAGTGGAATTCGGTCGCGCACCTGCGAGCCGCCGACACGGCGCGAGATCTCGAGCACGAACGTCGAATCTGCGAGTTGGAAGAGCCTTGCCTCGGAGAAGCCCGGATGCTCGGCGGTAAAAAGCCCAATGCGATCGGCGAGCTGGGCGTCGATCACCAGGACCTTGCCGCGCGTATCGAAGGGAACCAGGACTTCGGCAGCCCGTGCCGGCCCTGCGGCGAGCGCGACGAGTGTCGCGAGAGCCAGGACCCGTGAACCCACAGCCTGACTCAAGTGAAGCTCGGGTGAAATCTGCGACCTGGGGGGTGACATGTTCGTTGGTGATGATACCCTCCCGGCGGGCTTCGGGTCCCGAACACCCCCAGGTCCGAGCCACTCGTTCTGCAATCTGACATCGTGCAGAAGGATCTTTTTCAAGTTCAGGAAGACCCGGCCGCTGGACGATAACGGGCACGCGGGCATGCGGATCGCGAGTTGAGCCTGGCGCGAACCGCTGGGCACGCATTTTGCCGATCCACCACCGCTTTCAGAGGGATCATCCCGGAAGCGCCACCTTCGCCGAGGTACTCCATGACCTCCGGAATCCCGCGTCTCGATCGTTTCCCGAGCCACCGCGATCCCCGCCGGATCGCAGGCGTCGTGGTCGCATTGCTCTCGGCGCTGGCCGCGCCGGCTCTCGCCCACCAGCCACTCGCGGACGACATCGCCCGCGCCGACCAACGAATCTCGCAAGCCGACAGCCCCGCGCACGAGTTGCTCATGCGGGGCGAACTGCATTTGATCGCCGGCAACCTGGTCGCCGCACGCGCCGACCTCGAGCTGGCAGCTCGGCTCGATCCTGACCTGCCAGGTCTCGAACTCTGCCGCGCGGCCCTGCTGCTCGGCGAACGCCAGCATGCGGCGGCGCTGACCACGATCGATCACCACTTGGAGCGCGAGCCGCGCGACGTCGCGGCGTGGAAGCTGCGGGCCCGGATCCACGAAGCGCAGAAGAAGCCGGAAGCCGCCGCGGCGGACCTGGCTCGCGTGATCGAGTTCGCCCGACACATCGGCCCTGATCTCTACATCGAGCACGCCCGACTCCTGACCGAAGCCGGATCGCCCGATCAGGCGCTCGCCTCACTCCAGGCCGGGAGCAAGCGCCTGGGCCCGGTGGTGACCCTCGAGCTGGCGATCGCCGACGCCGAGCAACGGGCCGGCATGACCGAAGCCGCTACCGCGCGGCGTGAACGCATGACCGCCCGAATACAGGCCGGCGCTGCTCCGGCTCCGGCGGCTGCGCGGATTCCCGCGGCACCGGCGGCGAGTACCGTTCCGGCTCAGCTATTGGCCGATCCGGTGGTCACGCGGGGCCCGTTCCTCCAGATTGGAACGCCGACCAGCGTGGTGGTGCGCTGGCGGACCGACGTCGCGGCCCCGACCCGTGTTCGCTACGGCACCTCGATCGGCGCACTGACTTCGAACGCATTCGACGCGACCGCCGCCACCGAGCACGAGATCCAGATCACGGGCCTCGCGCCCAACACGCGCTACTACTACGCGATCGGAACCGATGCGCTCGACCTGGAAGGCGACGACGCCCAGCACAGCTTCGTGACCGCCCCGACCCCCGGGACGCCCAAACCGACTCGGGTGTGGATCCTGGGCGACGCGGGCACCGGCACCTCGGAGCAGACTCGTGTGCGTGATGCGTTCCTCGACTACAACGGCACGCGCAACATCGACGTCTGGCTCATGCTCGGCGACAATGCCTACGACTCGGGAACCGACTCCGAATACCAGGGTGGCGTTTTCGACCCCTACGAGGCGACGCTCAAGACCACGGTGTTGTGGCCGACGCGTGGCAACCACGACGGGGTGCGCTCGGGCGCGGCCAACGACTACTACGAGTTCTTCAGCATGCCGACCGCGGGCGAGGCGGGAGGCCTGGCTTCGGGCACCGAGGCCTACTACTCGTTCGACTACGGCAACATCCACTTCATCTGTCTCGATTCCGAGGGCACGCCGCGCACCGCCACCGGTGCCATGGCCACCTGGCTCGAGAACGACCTGGCCGCGACGACCCGCGACTGGGTGATCGCCTACTGGCACCATCCGCCCTACACCAAGGGTTCGCACGACTCGGACAACTCAGGCGATAGCGGTGGCCGCATGGGCGACATGCGCCGGTACCTGGTGCCCATCCTCGAAGCCGCCGGCGTCGACCTGGTGCTCACCGGCCACAGTCATGCCTACGAGAGGTCGTTCCTGCTCGACGGCCACTACGACGTTTCGAGCACGCTGACCCCCGCGATGAAGGTCGATGGCGGGGACGGCCGCGAGGACGGTGATGGCGCCTACGCCAAGGCGAGCCTGGGCACCGGGCCGCACCAGGGAGCGGTCTACACGGTGGCCGGCAGTTCGGGCCAGCGCAGCGGCGGATCGCTCAATCATCCCGCCATGTTCTATTCCGTCAACGCGCTGGGCTCGATGGTCCTCGACCTCAATGGCAATCGAATGGACGCGGTCTTCCTCGACGACACCGGTGCGGTTCGCGACCATTTCACCATGATCAAGGGCGGCGGCAGCGCGATCGATGTCACCCCGCCGGCCGCGATCACCGATCTCACGGTACGCAGCGCCCCGGCGCCCAGCCCGACTTCCAGCTCACCCCGCAAGTGACCATCAGGCCCAAGAGGAACGACACGATGCGACGCCACCGAACCTGGCTTCTTGCCTTCCTGGTGGTCGCCGGCCTCTCGGGCGGCCTACACGGCGTCGCTTTCGCACAGGATGCTTCGGTTCAGCCGACGGTCGAAACCGGACCCGCGCACCATTCCGGCGACAACGCCGACGACAGCTCGATCTGGATCCATCCGACCGACCCGTCGCTCAGTCTGGTGATCGGCGACGACAAGGGCGGCGGCTTGATGGTCTATGGGCTCGACGGCGTCGAACTTCAGTACATCGAGGGCACGAACTACAACAACCTCGATCTGCGGTACAACTTCCCGCTGGCCGGCAACTTCAGCGGTGGCGGTGGCGCGCACACGCGAGTCGCCCTGGTAGTGGTCAACGACGAGATCAACCGACAGCTCGACTGCTTCAAGGTCAATCCCACGACGCGGCAGCTCGAGCCGGCGGGCAGCATCACCACGGCGGCCAGCCTCGAACCCTACGGCGGCTGCATGTACGTCAGCCCGACCACGGGCAAGTACTACTACTTCGCCAACGCCAAGTCCGGCGTCTGCCAGCAGTACGAGCTGCAGGACGCGGGCGGCGGCAACGTCAGCGGAACCATGGTACGGTCGTTCGACGTCGGCGGTCAGACCGAGGGTTCAGTGGCCGACGACGTCCACGCCCAGTTCTTCATTGGCGAGGAGGCGGTCGGCGTCTACCGCTACGGCGCCGAGCCGGGCGATGGCTCGACCCGTGTCCAGGTCGACCGCACCGGATCGGGCGGCAACCTGGTGGCCGACGTCGAAGGCCTGGGCCTCTACTACACCAGCAACGGCAACGGCTATCTCGTGGTCTCGAGCCAGGGCAACAGTCGCTTCTACGTCTACCATCGCCAGAACGCCAACGCGTACATCGGGAGCTTCAACGTCGTCGCCAACGGGAGCATCGACGCGGTGAGCGGCACCGACGGCCTCGACGTGACCAACTTCCCGATGGGTTCCGGATTCCCACAGGGACTCCTGGTGGTGCACGATTCATCGAATTCCGGCGGCTCGGCGTCCAACCACAAGTACATTCCCTGGCAGCACGTGGCCAACGCCATGGGCCTGGTCATCGACACGACCTGGGACCCGCGCACAGTCGGTGGTGGTGGCGGTGGCCCCACCCCCGACACGACGCCACCGGCGGCGATCACCGATCTCTCGGTGCCCGGCACCTCGGCCAACCGCTAGCATCGTCAACCTCGTTCTCATGAAGCACGGGCCGGGCGTCCCCGCCCGGCCCGTATTTTCGGCGCCGTGAGTTACTCGCCGACCACCACCAGACGCCGCACCGCGCGCGCGCCGCCGACTGACAGACTTGCGAAATAGGCACCCGGCGGCAGGCGACCGCTGCGGCCCGCCCCATTCCAGGTCACGTTCCTGCGACCCGCGGACACCTCGCCCTCGAACACCACCGCGATATTACGCCCGGCGAGGTCGATCACCTCGAGCCGTGCCCTGCCGGCTTCTGGCAGCACCAATGTGAAGGTGGTCGTCCCCCGAACCGGCTGCGGCGCGATCGCGAGCTCGAGAAGTGCTGGCCCCACCCGGCCGGCCGCGACCGATTGGATTCCGGGAGCTGCGATCGGGGCGGCATCCTCCAATGGCACCGTCAGCGCGTTGCCGGCGTGGACCAGGCCACGACCGATGTACGGATCGTTGCCGACAGTTTCGAGATTTCCGGGCCCTCCCACCGCCGTTCGCAGGAGATGCGCGCGCAATTCGTTCACATGGATACTCGGATACTTCTGGCGGACCAAAGCCGCGACTGCCGCAACGTGGGCGGCGGCCGCCCCGGTTCCCAGCGACCAGCTGAACACCGGCGTCGATCCCGACACGAATCCCGGAGCGACCACCATGTCGAACACCGGGCAGGGCAGGGTCTGAGTCCCCAGCGGCACGCGCGGGATCTGACAGACACCCTCGAACGGCGCCGAGTCGTCTCCGCCCGGACCCGCGAGATCCACGGCCTTGCGACCGAAGTTGGTGTAGATCGCAGGACGCGCGAAGTCGGCATTGCCGTTGGGATAGCCGACCGCGAAGCCCGAGGGCGCCGTCGCCGAGACCCCGATCACGCGCGGAGTTTCACCCGGCAAGTAGATCGGGTTCTCCCGATCGTCCAGGTCGAGCCCATGATCCCCAACGCCGCCGATCACGAGCACGTTGCGGTCCGCGGCGTGGCGCACGGCCTGCTTGAACGCATCCTTGAGGTCGTCCCCCTCGGGCGTGTTCGGATCCACCGGGTTGGCGAAACCGATCAGGATGATGTCGGCGCCGCCGCCCCCCTCTGAAACCGGGTCCGCGGCGTAGAGGATCGCCTCGATCAGCGCGTCGAACGTCCCGAGACCATTGTCGAGCACCTTGCAGACGATGATCGTGGCGTGGGGCGCAACGCCCACGGTTCCGAGGGCGTTGTCCTCGGCGGCAATGATCCCGGCCAGATGACACGCGCGCCGGAATCCCACGTTGTCCTGTCCGATGTTGCGGCCCGACACGAATGAGCGCGATGCGGCGAGGTCGAGATTGGCATCGAGATCCGCGTGAGCGGGGTAGATGCCGCCGTCGATCACCGCAACCCGCACTCCGGTTCCGTCCCAGCCGCCGGCCCACGCGGTCGAAGCGCCGATCGCCGTCAGGGACCACTGCATGTTGATCAAGAACTCGTCGCCCGGCAGGACGGCATCGAGCATCGGTCCGCTGGCCGCCTCGGCGGTGCTGGACACCACGTCGCCGGACGGAGCGGTGAACGCAAAGCTATGACCACCTCCGGTGAATGCGCCGCTGCTCATTACTCGAGCGAGAAAGTCGGTCGACTCGCTGGTGACGATGGCAACACCGCTGGCGTGACGCGTGCGGACCGAACCACCGGCCGCGCCGATCGCCGCTTCCTGCGCCTCGCCCCACGCGGCCGCGGTGAGGACGTAGGTGATTTCGTCCGCAGGGAGTCTCTGGCGTCCGCTCTGAGCCAATGCTGCCGGGGCTAGCACTCCGCTCAGGATCGTGCCCATGGCGAGCGCTCCGGCTAGAACCTGGTGCCAATGCTTGAAGTGGCTCATGGTGTCACTCTCATTGAAAGGAGATCCGATGCTGCCGGCCCAGTCGCCTTTCACGTCCGGGCCACGAAAACGATTCGCGAAGGGAAGAGCGCTCATGGCGCCGAGGCACACCGAGGCGGAGGTCCTCGTGGGCGGCGGGGGATCCGGCCAGCGGACCGAGCGGCATCGAAACCACTCGAGGTGAAACGGCCTGCGATACACGGGCGGCCCCATGGAATCGCGAACGGATCGCCGGGACCGCATTCCGTGGTGGCGCGCGGGGTATCGGGGTCCGCTCTGCGCCCCGCGGTGGCGGTGCGCACGCGTGAGGCTAGAACTCGCCCCCTGCACCGTCAATCCCTGATTGCCGCCGGTGGGGCCCGGGGTCGCTCGCCGAACCATTCCCCGTCGAGTATCGTGCCCGGCCATGCGCGGCCCGGTGCGAGCCGGGTCTTCTCCGACGCGCGGGTACGCCGCGCTCGACCCGGAGGCCTCATGAAACGCTACCTCACCGAGTTCATCGGCACATTCTTCCTGGTCCTGACGATCGGGCTCGTGGTCGCGAACGGCACACCGCTCGCCGCCCTGGCCATTGGCTCGGCGCTCATGATCATGGTCTACATGGGCGGACACATCTCGGGCGCCCACTACAACCCGGCGGTGTCTCTTGCGCTCCTGATGCGGGGCAAGCTGACGCCGAGCGAATTCGGCGGCTATGTGGCGGTGCAGCTCCTGGGCGCGATCGCGGCGGCCGCGGTTTCGGCGTTCGTCACCGGCGCCGGCTTCTCGCCCGCGCCCGGACCCGGTGTCTCGCCGCTGGCGGCCCTGCTGGTCGAGTTCCTGTTCACCTTCGCGCTCGCGCTGGTGGTGCTCAACGTTGCGGTGTCGCAGCGCACCCACGGCAATTCCTTCTATGGCCTGGCGATCGGGTTCACCGTGTGCACGGCGGCCTTTGCCGGCGGACCGTTCTCAGGCGGCGCCTTCAATCCCGCCGTCGGACTCGGCCCGACGTTGGTGCACCTGGTGACCGGTGGCGGCAGCCTGGCGCACGTGTGGATCTATCTGGTCGGTCCACTTGCCGGCGGTCTGGTCGCCGCCAGCGTGTTCGGCATGCAGGAGGCCTAGCCGGGCGGTCGCGCCAAGTACGTGAGGGCGCGCTCGAGCAGGTCGTCGTGATAGGTCGCGAAATTGGCTCGAGTCAGGGGTACACGTTCCTGGGGCAGCGCGGGATTGCCCTCGAGGATCTCGCCGTTCGGGCGGATCGAGTAGCCGACCGACCACGAGCAGCGCGCGACCGGACGTCCGTTGGTCGGGAACCGGACGACTTCGTCCCACTCCCAGGCATTGCTGTAGCCCGAGGTCGGCATGCCGATCGCGTGTCCGAGCTGGTTGTCGATCACCAGGGACGCGAACTGATCCAGGCTCGAGCCACCGGGCGGGGCGAGCAGGCACACGAGTCGGCCACGGAAGTGAACCGGCGCCGGCTGCACGATTCCATCGCGCGAACCGTGCAGCCGGAGCGGCGCCGGGGGCGTGTACGCAAGGCCCTCGGCCGCGGCGCGGGCGACGTCGTTCCGGTACCACTCGACCTGTGGTGAAGGATCGCCATAGTGACGAATCGCCTTCTGGGTCAATTCGTCGCGCAGATCGCTGATTCGAAGATTGCACATCATTCCGCGGAACGGTCGATCGACCAACGTGCGCACCAGCAGGTCCGCGTAGGCGCCGCCCTCGCTTTGCGTGGCGTCGACGATGACGTCGTGCCCGAGCCGGCCGTGACGGGTGGCCCATGCGGTCAATGAATCGAGATCGGTGCGGATCATCACCATGTCGAACTGACGCCAGTCGATCAGCACGATCGGACGGCCGTCGTCGGGCTCGTAGAGCCGGTAGCACGTGGTTTCGAACACCGGGCGAAAGCCACGGAAGCGGCGCGGCGTCGGAGACGGCCAGGCCAGCGAATCGGGCTCGAGGAATGGAACGGTGATCTCGTATTCCGTTCCGCCCGGATGTTCGAGTCCGTACGTGACTTCACCTGCCAGTTCCAGCTCGGGGCCGAAGACCGACTCGTCGGTGTTGAGCGCGAGCGCGAACTCCCAGTCGCCCTGGGCGCGCGTCGAGTAGCGAAGGTAGGGGTCCATCCGCCGCCGGTACTCGCTCACCGGCATGCCGGCCACCGACACCAGGAGATCACCGGGCGCCACCTCGACGTCCACGAACAGTTCGAGCTCGCTCCCGACCGTCGAAACGAAATACCGCGTCTGGTTCGAGTCGCCGTAGTCCGGCAGGAACCGGATCGGCGCCTCCATGGTCTCGTCGCCGATCAGGATGCCCCCCGGCGCGGGTTCGACGCGCAGGTGACGATCGCGCCGCAGATTGCTCAGTTTGATCAGGGCGCGAACCAGCCGCTCGTTGGTGTCCGCGAGCAGGAACTCTTCCTCCAGCGATTCGGCATCGCGGGCGAAGTCGATACCCAGCGCGCGATCCTTGATCGGGGCGAACGCCTGCCAGGCCAGAGTCTTCTGCACCAGTTCGTCGTAGAGCGCATGCCGATCGTCGGCCGACCCCGGCCCGGGGGGCGCATTGCCGCGGGCCAGCCACCAGGCGAGCGCCACGAGCGCCACGGCCGCGATCCCCAATCGCCATCCGCCGGACCTCGGCGGCGGCGACGACCCGGCCGCCGCGGCGGGTCGATCGCCGTTCGCGATCAGGAGACCGGTCCTTCCCGCTCCTCCACCGCCACCACCAGGATCGTCGCGTCGTCCTGAAACACCCCGCCGCAGAACTCGGTGACCCGCTCCAGCACGCGTTGCTGCACGTGAAGCGCGCCGCCGGCAACCGCCTCGAGTCCGACACGGCGCAGGCGTTCCTCGCCGAACAACTCGCCGCTGCGATCCATGGCTTCGGTGACGCCATCGGTGTAGAGCACCAGCCGATCGCCGGGCGCCAGCACCACTTGAGCCTGGGTAAAGGTGGCATTGGCGAATGGACCCATCAGCGTGCCGCCGACGTCGAGGCTTTCGACGACCCCACTGGCTCGCAACACGAGCGGCGGATTGTGGCCGGCGTTCGTGTAGCACAGCTCGCGGCTCACCAGGTCGAACACGCCGAAGAACAAGGTCACGAACCGGCCCGGACCGACTGCGTCCGACATGACCCGATTGATCCGCTCGCAGAGGGCCTGCGGCGTAACCCCTGGTCCGGCAAAGGTCTTGACGCTTGCCTGCAAGTTCGACATGAGTAGGGCCGCGGGCATGCCCTTGCCGGTGACGTCGGCGATGCACAGGGCGACCTGGTCCTCGCCGAGCAGCAACACGTCGTAGTAGTCGCCGGCGACCTCCTGGGCCGGCTGCCAGTGCGCGGCGATCTCGAGGCCCGGAACCCGCGGCAGGGTCTGCGGAAGCAGCCGCGTCTGAATCTGGCGCGCTTCCTCGAACTCGCGACGCCGCGCCGGGCTTCCCAGATTGGTGATCGCCATCGCCAGCTGGTTGGCCAGAGACTCGAGATAGTCGCGATCCGCTTCCTCGAAGTCGCCGTCCGAGAGACGCGCCCCGACCAGGATCACGCCGACGATGCCACTGGGTCGCCGGATCGAGACGACGAGTCGGGCGTGGGCGGCCCGTACCGCGGCCTGTGGCTCCCCCCGCATATCGGTTGCGGGGATCACGCGCGACCGTGCGAGAGTCGACTCGAAATCGCCATCGATGCGCATCGTGAGTCGCGGGCGCGCTTCTTCGGCGATGCCGAGCATGCCGGCGACCGCGAGCGTTCGGGTCTCGCCCTCGCGCAGCAGGACCGCAGCGCCGCGCACCGCGAGCGTATGGTGCAGTTCCTCGCATGCGACCCGCGCCAGGGTCGGCGCGTCGCCGCCCTGGGACAGCCGCTCGCCGAGGCGGCGCAGGGCCTCGGCCGCCTCGTAGCGCGTGCGATAGAACCGGCGATCGATCTCGACCTGCATGCGACGCCGGACCGGAACGAACGCGGCAGCGACCGCGAGCGTGCCGACGACCGTGATCCATTGGCTGCGCACGGCAAAGGTCTGCGCCAACCAGCCGCCGATCCCGGCGACCACGCCCAGGTAGAGGATGACCATGACCGCGGTGACCACGCCGTAGATCGCGGTGCGCCGGATGACGAGGTCGAGGTCCATCAGCCGGTAGCGCAGGATACCGACCGCGAAGCCGATCGGGATCAGCAAGGTGAGGGGCAGCGTCACCAGGTCGCTGAGCCAAACGTACTGAAGAGCATGAACGCCGAACAGGCCCAGGAGTGCGAAGCACCCAGAAATGAGCAGGCCGCCGACTGCGGAGATGATGATGCTCCACAACGGCCACCGGATTTGCTGGCGCTCCTCGAAGCCAGCCGCTCGATAGCTCTGGAGCAGAAGCCAGGTGACCAGGATCGGAACCGCGAGCGCGAACAGCCCGAAGCCGACGGCGGAGCCTCCGGAGGCGGTCAGGCCGTAGGCGAGCCGCAAGGGACGGCTGAAGGTCAACGTGCGCGGGACCAGCTGAACCGCGACGCCCACGGCCGCGGTCAGCCCGACCGCGGCCGCCACAACCCACCAGGGCCGCGCGAGGATTCTGTTCCACCAGGGACCGACCGCCGATCGGATCTGCCATACGCTGACCGCGACGGCGACGACACCGGCGATCATCGCTGGGATCAGGCTCCACTTGGGCAGCCGGAACATGCCGACCAGGATGAGCGTGCAAAACACAGCCAGGCACGCGACCGGGAAGGCGTAGGCCCAGCTCATCAAATTCGGCCGTGACGCCAGCACCGGGGCTCGGCGCGGGAAGATCAGTGCGAAGTGCAGGAGGAGCGCGAGGAACGCGACTCCGGAGATCGCGCTGACGATGGCGGCGGCGAGCGAGGACGAACTCAGGAACTCGTCGGGGACGATGCCGCGCGACAGTTCCGCCATGCGGATCCCCGGTGTCGTCCACAACGAGGCCGCGGTGGCCAGGCCGATCCCGAAGAACAGCAGCGCGCGCGGGTCGAACGGCATGCGCCAGGCCACGAAGCCGGCGATCACGATGAACACGGCTCCGACCACCAGGAACATGGCCGAGCGCACGGCGCCGCGCTCGGGCATCGCCTCGAGCCCAACGGAAACGAACTTCACCTCGCCCTTGCGCCGGATTTCATAGCGGAGCGAATCCCCTGCCTGGACCCGGCCGGCGAGCTCGCGCAACCGCGCCGACTCTCCGACGTCGATCCCTTGAATCGTGATCAGCGTGTCGCCCGCACGCAGGCCGGCGCGTGACGCGGGACCGTGCGGCGTGACCTGCCCGATCCGGACCGGACGCCCCGGAGCCCGCCGGCCGTTGATCAGCATGCCGGCCGCGGCGTTGCGATCGGGCGCACGGCTGCCGATCCACGACGGAATCGTGGCGCCCACCAGAACGACGATGGAAACCAGCACGATCACCCCGCGTCGAAACGCGGGCGAACGTGAATCAGGAGACGTCGGGGGCTGGTTCATGCGTTGGGCTCCGCCAGGACGGGGCAGCCAGGAATCTAGTCGCGGACCGCGGGCCGGGCAACGCCGGCGCGCGCAGCAGCCTCAGGGCAGGAGGACAATGCGGGCGATCGAAGCATTCACGCCCGCGGTCGCCGCGCGCATCCAATAGATGCCGGCGGGGAGCCGGTGACCGTCGGCCGCCGTGCCGCTCCAACGAATCTCGCGCACACCATCGACGACGTCATCGAACAATCGGCTCTGGCGGCGACCCGCCAAGTCGAGCACATCCACGGTGACGCGTTGGACACCGGGAGCGGACAGTCGAATCCGGGCTTCGGCACCGGACCGGATCGGGTTCGGCCCGATCGACAGTCCGATGCGACCGGCGCGCGGCGACGGACGAACATCGGTCGTACCGTTCCACGAGTTCGCCGCCATCGCCTGGATCAGCCCCCAGCCAATGACCGTGTCTGGGTTCGCGCTGTTGAGCGCGCTCGAACGCATGGCGGCTCGAACCTCATACGGTCCCCAGGTCGGATGCGCCTGGAGCAGGAGCGCGGCGACCGAGCCGGCCAGCGGGGTCGAGAGCGACGTGCCGCTGACTCGAACGTAGGTTGTCGTACTGCTGGTCGAACCCGTCAGCACGCTTCGCCCCATGGCGGTGACGTCGGGCTTGATCCGCTGATCCGCGGTCGGTCCGCGCGACGAGAACGCCTGAGCGACATTGAACGAGTCGACCGCGCCTATGCCGATCAGCGTGTCGGCGTCAGAAGGCGCGATCAGGTGCTCCCAAGGCGTCCCGCCCTCGTTGCCCGCGGCGGTCAGCACCGTGATGCCGCGACTCACCGCCTCGACGGCCGCCAGGGTGACGACGGTCGTTCGGCCGTCCATGTCGGCGTAGGCGTAGCTGTCGAGCGAATCGTCGAACACCGAGTACCCGAGACTCGAGGAGATGACGTCCGCGCCCAGACTGTCGGCCCACTCGGCGCCGAACTGCCAGAAGTCCATTTCGACCGGGGTCTCGCTCGCGACGTTCTCGGTCTTTCCCAACGCGTAGGTGGCGCCGTAGGCGCCGCCGACGAACGTCCCCGGCAGATTCCCGGCCATCGTGCCGAGCACCAGCGTACCGTGGTTCGGCTGGCTCGCGGCGTCCTGCAGCGGGTCGAACGCGACATTCGAGTCGCCATTGATGAAGTCGCGGGTTGCCATCACGTTGATGCCCGCGAAAATCTGGTGGTCGAGCTTGAAGCCGGTGTCGAGCACGCACACCAGGACCCCGGCACCGTTGATTCCGTCCGCATGGAGCTGAGGCGCTTGCATGATGGATAGTTGCCGGAACGCGCCACCGTAGTAGGCGGCGTCGCCGGGGACCGCGGCGGCGGCGGCCGGCGTGGGCGACGAAGGCGAAACTTCTTCCGGGACTCCGACCAGGTAGCTCTGCTCGCGCCTTGGCGCTCCGACCGGCACGCGCTCGACCCGCGAAACGAACGGCAGCCGCGCGATTTCAGGAACGACCTTCGCCGGAAGCGTGACGCTGGCGGCATTGAGCCAGCGACTGGCGCCACGGAGGTGCGCGCCGCGGGCTTCGAGTGCCCGCAGGTAGGGAGCGTGAACCGGCAGGTCCGACGCCTGGACGCCGACCTTCAGGCCGCGGTTCGCCCGGCGCGCAAATGTCCGCTCGGGCCACGACGCGCGCACTTTGGCGATGGCGCCGGGATCCTGCTCGGCCCCCGCGCGATCGCTGAAGTAGACCCATGCGACGACCGGACTCTCGGGCTGCCGCTCGACCAGGCGCGCGAGTGCGGGTTCGAGCTTGGGGTTCGGGTTCAGCGCAGGGCCGGGAGCGGCCGCGGCCACGCCAACAAGCAAGACGCCCCCCAGCGCGGCCAGCCGGATCGAACGTCGTCGGGTCACGGATGCAAGGGCCGACGCTGGATTCATGTGGCGATGAGTGTACCCGAGAGCCCCAGTCCCGGTCACGGATCGATCGCCAGTCCGCGCCGGGTGACGACGTACAAAGCGAACGAGCCCAACCAGTGCCCACCCGCGTACTCGGTCGAGTGACGCGCGGCGTCGAGCCCGACACGACGGTGCGCCGCGGCGGCGCGGTCGAAGACCGCGTGGAATGCAGCCGTGGGCGCAAGCGCCGACACGATGCCTTCGAGCATCCATGCGCGGCTCAGATTGAGGCCGTCCAGATGCGCGAGCTTGCCGTCGGCCCGGTCCGTGGTTTCGACTGGCGTGAGCCATTCCTGGGCCGGCGGGCCGTCCAAGTCCGGAAGGAACTCCGCGAGCCAGGCGGCGAATCCGTCCGGCGACAGCACGCGACGCATGAGGTCGGCTTCCCCGAGGACCGGCGACAGAAAGTCGTGCCCGGAGGGCTCGTAGCCGATCGGGGCACGGCGATCGGACTCGTGGAACTCCCGGGCGCGCCGGACGACCAATCGCTCGAAAGCCTCGTCCCTTTTTGCGCGCGCCCAATCCAACGCCAGTCCCATGGCGAACGCGGTCTGACTGTGTTCGCCGGAGCGAATCGGCTGCCGGAGTCGCGGCAGCCATGATGCCATCCGTTCGGCCACCAAGTCTTCGAGCGGGCGCAGGGCCTCGAGCCACTCGGTCGCGGGACTCCCCCACTCGCGCAGCTCGGCCGCGAGCTGGAGCAGCCAGGCCAGGCCGTAGGGGCGCTCGAACCCGCCCCTCTCGGCGGCTGACAGGTATTCGACTTCGCCTGCCATCCGCTCCTGGGTCAGATGGCCCACCAACACGGAGCGGGCCCGATCGGCGACCTCGCCGCCGAGACCGCAGCGCAGCGCGCGCGCCAGGCACCAATGGCCGTGCACCGACGAGTGCCAGTCGAAGGAGCCGAAGAACGCGGGGGTCAGCTCGCGTGGCGGGCGGGCGTCGTGGTCGCCGCGCATCAGGTGGCTGACGTGACTCGGGTATTCGCGGGTCACGGAAGCGAGCGCCATGCGGGCGAACGGCTCGAGCTCGTGGCTGGGTAGGCGGAGGGGGTCCATGTCGGGGGGCAATTCTAGAGGGACCGGCCACCCGGGGAACAGCCTTCAGCCTTTGGTGTTGAGCCTGGAAGCGCGTGCCGATAACATTCCCACATCCCGCCCGACCGTAACCGGCCCCAATCCCAACCCCGCGCCGGGGGCCGCAGGAGCCTTTTCCATGCCCGCCGTCGACGCCCGTATGAACCATACGCCGCCGGAGTTCAACGCCGCGCGCGATCTCCCGGATGGCTTCATGGAGTTCTATGTGCCGCTGCACCGCGAGTTCACCCCGCGCCAGCGCTCCTTGATGCTCGCCCGGCGGGACGCGCTCGCGGCCGCCCACGAGGGCCACCGTCCGGAGCACCTGCCGGCCTCGGACGCTACGACCGGCGAGTGGCGGATCGACGTGCCGGAGTGGTGTCGCCGATCAGCGCAATCAGATGACCGGGCCCGCCGACGACGCCGAGCTGGTGGTCAAGATGCTCAACTCGGGCGCTCCCGGGCGTGATGCTCGACCTCGAAGACTCGATGGCCAACCAGTGGCCCAACCTGATGACCGGGGTTCGCAACATCCTCGCGGCGCTGCGCGGCGAGCTCAGCTACGACGACCGCAAGCGCGGACGCCACGTCGACATCAAGCCGTCGTCGACCGTGATCTGGAGCCGCGTGCGCGGCCTGCACCTGTGCCAGGCCGGGCTGATCTTCGACGAACCGACGTCGGCCTCGCTGTTCGACCTGGCGCTGATCGCCTACCAGGTCGACTGCCGCGCGCGCTGCGCCACCCGCTGTGCTTCTACATCCCCAAGTCCGAGTCGGCCGACGAGGCGCTGTGGTGGCGCGACGTGTTCCGGGCCCTGGCGCGCGCGCGCGGCTGGCCGCCCGACGCGATCCGCTGCATGGCGCTGGTCGAGTCGCACCCGCTGGCGTTCCAGATGGAGGAGTTCCTCCACCACCTGCGCGATCACATCGTCGGCCTGAACCTGGGTCGCTGGGACTACATGGCGAGCCTGATCCACTTCAACCTCGCCGAACCCGACTGGGTGCTGCCCGACCGCAACACGATTCCCCACGACGTGCCGTTCTTCCAGAGCCTGCGCCACCTGCTGGTCGACATCTGCCACCGGCGCGGCGCGCTCGCGATCGGCGGCATGACCGCGCTCTATCCCGAGCCGCGAGGACGCCGGAGCTGAACGCGCGCGCCCTGGCGGTGCTCGAGCAGGACAAGCGGAACGAAGCGGCGTGCTTCATGGACGGCGCCTGGACCGGGCATCCCGACCAGAACGCGATCGCGGTCGGCACAGTTCCCGGCGCCCAACCAGATCCGGACGCGGCCGCCGGGCGTCGAGACCGCTACCCGGACCTGCGCCCGCGCGCCGACCGGCGTCGGCCAGCGCACTGTCGCCGGCACGCGCGCCGCGGTGCGCACCGTGATCCGCTACCGGAACGGCGTGCTCAACGGCAAGGGCGCGAGCCTGCTCGACGGCTACATGGAGGACCTCGCGACCGACCGCATCTACCGGCTGATGATCGCCCAGCGCATGCGTCACCGCGACGGGCGCCGATCCTCGACGAGCGACGGACGCGCCGTGCCCCACACTCAGGAGTTCATCACCCGCTTGTTCGACGAGGAGCTGGAGCGCCTGGTCGAGCGAGCTCCCGCGCGGCAAGGACGCCGGCAACGCGGCAAGCCTCGGCGAGGCGTGCCGGCTGAGCGAGGCCATGATCGACAACGGCTGGTTCGATCCGGTGTGAACCGGAACCCACTGAACGCTGCGCGGCCCGCGTCCGCGCGACCACGAGGAACGAGGACATGAATCGAGCACGAACGGCCGACGAGATCCGCCAGACCTGGACCACGGACACGCGCTGGAAGGGCATCCGGCGCCACTACACGCGCCGAAGACGTCGTGCGCCTGCGCGGCACGGTGCACGATCGAGCACACGCTCGCGCGACGCGGCGCCGAGCGGCTGTGGAACGGCGATGACCCAACAGCCGCCGGTGCGCGCGCTGGGCGCGCTGACCGGCAACCAGGCGGTGCAGAGGTGGCGGCCGGGCTCCAGGGCATCTACCTGTCAGCGGCTGGCAGGTGGCGGCCGACGCCAACACCGCCGGCCAGATGTATCCCGACCAGAGCCTCTACCCGGTCGACAGCGTGCCCAACGTGGTGCGTCGCATCAATCAGGCGCTGCAGCGCGCCGACCAGATCGCACACATGAGCGGCGCAACGGCCGGGTCGCGACTGGTTCGCGCCGATCGTGGCCGACGCCGAGGCCGGCTTCGGCGGCGACCTCAACGCGTTCGAGCTGATGAAGGCGATGATCGAGGCGGGTGCCGCCGGCGTGCACTTCGAGGACCAGCTCGCCTCCGCCAAGAAGTGCGGCCACATGGGCGGCAAGGTGCTGGTGCCGACGCGCGAGTTCGTGCAGAAGCTGCAGGCGGCGCGGCTCGCGGCCGACCTGCTCGACGTGCCGACCGTGCTGGTCGCGCGCACCGACGCCGAACAGCGCCAAGCTGCTCACCAGCGACGTCGACGAGCGCGACCGCCCGTTCCTGACCGGCGAGCGCACCGCGAGGGCTTCTTCGGCTGCAGCGGCGGCCTCGACGCCGCGATCGCGCGCGGCCTCGCCTACGCCCCCTACGCCGACCTGCTCTGGTGCGAGACCTCGACGCCCGACCTGGACGAGGCGCGCCGCTTCGCCGAGGCGATCCACGCCCAGTTCCCGGGCAAGCTGCTCGCGTACAACTGCTCGCCGTCGTTCAACTGGTCGCAGCATCTGCGAAGGACGACATCGCCCGCTTCCAGCGCGAGCTGGGCACCATGGGCTACGCCTTCCAGTTCGTCACGCTGGCCGGATTCCACGCGCTCAACCTGTCGCATGTTCGAGCTGGCGCTCGGCTATCGCGACCAGGGCATGGCGGCGTACGCCCGGCTCCAGGATCGCGAATTCGCCGAGCAGGACCAACACGGATACGCGGCGGTCAAGCACCAGGCATTCGTCGGCACCGGCTACTTCGACGAGATCCAGAAGGTGATCACCGGGGGCGAGACCTCGACCGCAGCGCTCGCGGATTCGACCGAGGAGCATCAGTTCTAGGGTCTGCTAGGGTCCTCCCCATGCCGGATCGGAGGAGGACCCGACCCCAACAACCTCGCGCGCGGCGCCCCGAGATCGCATCCTGGATGCCCGCGCTCGGCGCGGTCTGGGTCGCCTTGGTCGCGATCGTCGTGTTCCGCGGGGTGCTGCCCTATTTCTTCGCGCAGGACGACTTCGAGGGGCTGGCGCGCGCGCGCGGGCTCTTGCCCCGGCTCGACGGCATCTGGCGGCTGATCGGCAACCAGTACTACTACGACGCGATGGGCGCGGTCGCCGGGCTCGATCCATTCCCCTACCGGATGGCGAGCCTGCTGCTCCACGCCACGACGTCGGTTCTGGTCCTGTTCGTGCTCCTCCCTTTCGCTTCACTGCCGGCGGCGGTGCTCGGCGCGACCTTCTTCGCCGCGCATCCGGCGTTGCACACGACGCTCTACTGGATCGCCACGGTCAGCTCGATCCTGTCGATCGCGTTCGCGCTCGGGGCGATCCTGGTCGAGCGCACGCCCGGGATCGCGCGCTGGCTGGCCCTGCCGCTGTTCGGACTGTCGCTGCTGTCCAAGGAGACCTCGATCGGCTTGCCCCTGGTGATCGCAGCGCTGCGCGTGGCGCAACGCCGAACCCTGCGGGATCCCGTGCTGTACGCGATGGGCGGCGTCGCGGTGCTGTTCGCGGTCGGCATCGCCGGCTCGAGGGCGATCGGTCTCGGCACCGAGCGCGGCGCCGATGCGGCCTATCACATTTCACTCGGACCTCACGCCCTCGCGAACCTAGCGACATACCTTGGCTGGAGCGTGAACAGCTGGTACGTGACCATGATCGGGTTCGCCGACCAGGTCGAACCCGGTGCGGTGGTCGCCGGCGCGATCGCGGCCGCCGCGTGGGCGCTCGGCTTCCTCTCCGCCGACTTGCGACGGCGCCCCTGGTGGCTGGGCGCCGTGTGGTTCCTGGCGCTGATCGCGCCAGTGGCGCTGCTGCCCAACCACACCTACCACTACTATCTCTACGGTCCACTGATCGGCGTCAGCCTGGTGCTGGCGATGACCTGGGACCACCTGAAGGAGCGAGCGCCGATCCGGGCTCGTCGCCTGGTGGCTGCCGGCGGTCTCGCGTTCGCGGCAACCTTCTTCGTCAACGGCATCTTCGTGATCCGCAAGATCGAGACCATGCCGTTCTATGGCGTGCTGCGGTCCGACCCGTCTGTGGACCGGGCGATCATCGCTCGGAATGTCTGGCGTGATCTTCGCGACGCCGGTTTGCCCGCGGGCACGGTGCTGCGCTTCTGGTCCCCGACGGCCATCCAGATCGAAACCCAACAGCATCCGGACGTCGCCCAAATGCGTGAGACGTACTGGGAGCGGAACGTACGCGCCGCGCTGCTCGACGGGTTGGGTGTTCGGGTTCTGTTTCCAGCCGTGGACAGTGTGACGTTCGTCCGAGCCCTGGACGTTAACGACCGAGCGCTCTACGCCGTCTATCGGATCGACGGCTCGCTCGCGGTGGCGACTCCGAGCTACCTGGATTCGTTGGTCCGCGCGCACGGCGGATTGCCCGGGAGCTAACAACATGGACGACACGACGACGACCCCGGCACCGCGCCAGCCGCCGGTGCGTCCCGCGTTCCTGATCGCGGCGGTGGTGACGCTCGTGGTTGCGGGCTTCGTGGTGATTCGCGACCTCGCGCGCTCCGAGAGCGAAGCCCCGATCGAGTTGGCGTCCGGCCTGACGCTCGACCTGGTCACCGATCGCCTCGAGAACCCGGTCCAGGTCCTGTCTCCCGCCGGCGACTCCCGGCTGTTCATCGTCGAGCAGCACGGCAAGGTCAAGATCTGGAAGCAGGGCTCTCTGCTCGCCCGCCCCTTCCTCGACATCGGCCGCCAGATCTCGACCGGCTACGAGCGCGGCCTCTTGTCGATCGCGTTCCATCCGCGCTTCGCGGAGAACCGCCAGCTGTTCGTGTCGTACACCGACAAAGAGGGCGACACGCGAATCGAGCGCTGGCGCGTCGGCGACAACCCCGACGTCGCCGACCCAACGAGTGCCGAGCTGGTGCTGGCGCAGAAGCAGCCGTACGCCAACCACAACGGCGGTCTGATCGCGTTCGGTCCCGACGGCATGCTCTACGTCGGACTCGGCGACGGCGGCTCGGGTGGCGATCCGCACCGCAACGGCCAGAATCTGGGCACGCTGCTCGGCAAGCTGCTGCGGATCGACATCGACGTCGAGAAGTCCTATCGCGTCCCGCCCGACAACCCGTTCGTCGGCCGCGCCGGCGCCAAGCCGGAGATCTGGGCCTGGGGGCTGCGCAACCCCTGGCAGTTCTCGTTCGATCCGCCCTCGGGAACACTGTTCATCGGCGACGTCGGCCAGAACGCGTGGGAAGAAGTCGATGCGGCGCCCGCAGCGCGCGGCGGCCTCAACTACGGCTGGAATCTGATGGAGGGCCGCCATCCGTTTCGCCGCGCCACGGTCTCACACCAGGGACTGACGTTGCCGGTGGTCGAGTACCCCAGCCGCGACGGCTGCACCGTGATCGGCGGCTTCGTCTACCGTGGCCGCCGGCATCCCGAACTGGCGGGGCACTACTTCTATGCCGACCACTGCAAGGGCTGGATCCGCAGCTTTAGCTTCGAGCGCGGACGTGTGGTGGACCACAAGCAGTGGCGGCTGACCGAGCGGTTGCAACCGAGCGCGTTCGGCGTCGACGCGGCCGGCGAACTTTACGTGGTTTCACTCACCGGCGAGGTCTACCGGATCGGCTATCAGCCGGGCGATTCCTAGCCTCACAGCCGTCTATCGATAGCGCACCTTCACTGACCCCCACGAAGCTCGATCGACCGGGGTTCCGCACGACTTCGGCGCGGGCCCTATCCGCGTCGCGGTCGAGCGCACGATTCGGCAGACCGGGTCCGGGTTGCATGGACCGTGGATCTGGCTGTTGAAGATCTTGATGGCTTCCATGGTGTTCCCGTTGCGCGTGGCATCGACTTGAAGATCGAATTTCACATAGCAGCCGCCCAAACCGAGTGCGATGAGCGCGGCGCAGATCACATTCAAGTCTGTGTCGCTGATGGTGCCGTCGCATTCAAAGGGAATCGCGTAGCCGATTTCAGGAGGAACCCCATAGAAGCCAGGAGAGTACGGGCGCCCGGGGCAGAGCGTTTGCTCGTACGTCTCGGTTCGCAGTGGTGAGCCCTGGCAGTCGTAGATACTGTCCGACACCTGCCAGACGCCTGCCCACTCCGATGGGATGAGGATCTCGCCGGCGCCGTCCAGTAGATCGACGGGCGCGGGCGCGCCGACCTCGTCCGCCGTGGCCGCGGCGGGCACGAGCGCCAGGACGAACAGTGCGGCGCACAACCATCGATGCGTGCTCATACGAGCTTCAATTGAACTCCAGGTCGCACTTCCACGCAATAGAATAGAGCACCTCACAGCGCCTCGACGGTCTCCCGCGTCCGCTCGCCGCTGGCCGCCGCCGGCACCGACTCCGTCATCCGCAGCACCAGGAGCGTGACGTCGTCCTGGGGTTCGGCGCCGTCCAGGAACGTGCGCACCTCCGCCAGCAGCCGATCGGTGACCTCGCGTGCCGGCAGCCCGGTGGGCAGCCCGCCCAGGCAGGCGTGCAGCCGCTCCTCGCCGAACTGCTCGCCCTCGTCGTTCATCGCCTCGCTGACCCCGTCGGTGTAGAGCACGACCAGGTCCCCGGGCGCCAGGATCACCTGATCCTCCTCGAACTCGACGTGCTCGATGATGCCGAGGATCGTGCCGCCGCGCTCGAGCGTCCGCCGGGTACCGCCTTTCCGGATCACGATCGGATAGTTGTGACCCGCGTTCGAGAAGGTCAGGGTGCGCGCCGTGGTGTCGATGCGCGCCAGAAAGAAGGTCGCGAACTGCTGGGTCGCCGTGCTCCGGTACATGAGCGCGTTGATCGTGCGCAGGATCTCGGCCAGTGGACGCGTGCCATCGGCCTGGGTGCGCAACGAAGCCTGGAGCATCGACGACAGGAGCGCCGCGGGCACTCCTTTCCCGGACACGTCGGCGATCGCGACCAGAAACGAGCCATCCCCAGTCGGCACCACATCGTAGAAGTCACCACCGACCTGGCGCGACGGGATGTACACGGCATGGACCTCGGCCCCGGGCATGGGCGGGAACTCCGACAGCAGTGAATTGCGCTGGATCTGCCGAGCCAGGTTCAGCTCTTCCTCGAAGCGCGCGACCGAGACACGGTCGCGGAGCAAGAGCGCGTTCTGGAGAGACACCGACACCTGCTGGGCCAGCGTGGTCAGCAGGGTGATGTCCTCGGGCGTGTAGCCGGTGCCGACCATCTTCTGACCGAGCAACAGGGCGCCGACCACGTCACCGCGCCAGCGCATGGGTACCAGCAGGCCGAGGCCCAGGCGATTCACCAGAACCTCCTGCTCCTCGAGCGCCAGGCCCTCGACCCGCTCGGTCAGGCGGTAGCTCTGCTGATGGGCCGACACTCGCGGCAGGATCTGCTGGAGCCATGCCAGGTCGGTCGCCGCCAGCGGCGTTCCAGCTCCGGTGTGCGCGACCGCGCCCTGACGCGCGAAGCCGATGATGTGTGCCCGGTCGAGGATCAGCGTTTCGGCGACGGTCTGGATCGTGCGCCCGAGCAACAACTCGAGGTCGATGGTGGTCTGCAGCTCGCGGCCGAGTTGGCGTAGCACGTTTCGATAGTCAGTCGGATCGCGCAGGAACATCTGGTCCACCAGTTGCTCGAGCCGGGCGATCGCCGGCTGGAACAGCGCGAGCGCGATGATCAGCAGCACCGGCTGCAGAACCTGAGCCCCGGTCCCGCCGATGCCGGCGAGGTAGCGATTCATCTGGCTGACGACCAGCAGGTAGGCCCCGACCAGCACCGCCGAACCCAGCGCGTACAGAATGCCGCGCCGCGCCAGCAGTTTCGCGTCGAGGAACTTGTAGCGGACGATCGACCAGGCGATCGACCCCGAGCCGAGGGTGAGTGCGGCAATGGTCAACACCGATCGCCACTGGGGCGGCAGCTCGCGATTGAACAGTCCGGGGATCGAGGTGGCCATCGAGTAGAACACCAGCGAGGCCGTGAGGCCGACCGCGATCACCCACAGCTGGCGCCGCAGTTGGGGCACCCGCGAGCGCCGATGACTGTCGAACAAGAGCAGGATTGCGAGAATCCCGAATCCCAGATTGACCAGCGAGAACAGGACCTGATGGAAGAGCAGGAACAAGCCGCCGAACACGCGAACCACTTGAACCAGGGGTTCGAGCAGCGCCAGCGGGCCCTTCTGCAGCGTCAGGTTCGGCGCGCCCAGCGAGATCGCGACCATGAGCGCGAAGTGGAACACGTGCGGCGCATAGACCAGCGTGGTGAACCCGGGATTCCAGAAGCGCGCGCCCAGGAAACGCGGCACCCGCGTGAAGCCTCGTTCCTCGGGGAACACGCTGGCGAACAGGAACAACGTCGGGAAGAACAGCTCCCAGACGTAGGCCATACTCTGCAGCAGGTCGGGCCCGGTGGCCGCCGTCAGGCTCGCGCCGGTGCGGCCCGCAAGGTAGCCGATGCCGGCGAGCACGGCGCCGAACCCGCCGAAGAACAGCATCGCCGCGACGATGCGGTTGAGCCGCTGCGCGGAGTTCTCGCGCAGGATCACCACGCCGAGTAGCAGCACCAGGCCGCCGAGCCCGAGAAGGGCGGTGCTCAGGACGACGATCGGATTCATGGGCGGCCGAGCGGCCCGGACCTCACGAGCGCGCCGCGGGTGCGACTTCGGGGCGGTGGCGCGCGACCACGGTGGTCGCGATGCCCCCACGCACGTTGAATCGGCCGAGCACAGTCATCCGCCGCGGCTCTACCGCGCGCACCAGGTCGTCGAGGATCTGGTTGGTCACCTGCTCGAAGTAGTGGCCCTCGTTGCGGAACGACCACAGGTAGAGCTTTAGCGACTTGAGCTCGACGCACAGTCGGTCGGGAACGTAGATCACGACGATCGTCGCCGAAGTCCGGCTGGCCGGTGACCGGGCAGATCGCCGTGTACTCCGGGCAACGTGACGGATGACGTAGTCCCGTCCCGGCGTGGGATTCGGGAAGGTGACGAGCTCTTTGCTGGGCTGGCTGGGCAACCGGGGCCTCCGTGGGCGAACCCTTATGGTGCGTAAGGGTGTCGCAGGCGGTCAAGGTCGGGAAGTAGGACGGGCGCGGAGGGCCCAGGGTTGCGATCACCCTGAGTCCGGGGCCCCGGTGCGCCGGGATCGATTCCGGGCGCGGTGGGCGCGTGCTATCGTCGCCGCCTCATGAAGACGCGTCTTCCTCGAAACCTACGGCTGCCAGATGAACGTGGCCGACAGCGAGGTCATGGCCGGCGTGCTCGAGCGCGCCGGGCATGACCCTGACCGACCGGCCCGAAGAGGCGGACGCCGTGATCCTCAACACCTGCGCGATCCGCGAGCACGCCGAGCAGCGCGTGCTCGGGCGGCTCGGCGAGTTCGCGCGCCTCAAGCGCGGAACGCCCGGATCTGGTCGTCGGCGTGGCGGGCTGCATGGCGCAGCACCTGCGCGGGCCGGCTGCTCGACCAGGCGCGGGTGCTCGACCTGGTGGTCGGCCCCGACGGCTACCGCAACCTCCCCGACCTGCTGCGCCGCGCGGCGGGCGAGCCGGTGGCTCACGTCCGCCTCGACCGCGACGAGACCTACGGCGACCTCGAGCCCAAGCGCGAGCCCGGCGTGCGCGCCTGGGTCACCGTCCAGCGCGGCTGCGACAAGTTCTGCACCTACTGCGTCGTGCCCTACACGCGCGGCCGCGAGCGCAGCCTGCCGCTCGCCGATCTGATCGCGTCAGGTGCAGCAGCGCGGTCGCACAGGGCTTCCGCGAGGTCGTGTTCCTCGGGCAGACGGTCAACTCGTACCACGACGGCACGCACGACTTCGCCGATCTGCTGCGCGCGACCGACGCAGTCGACGGCCTCCTGCGCATCCGCTACACCTCGCCGCACCCGAGCGACATGAGCGAGCGCGTGATCGTGGCGATGGCCGAGTGCGCGAAGGTGATGCCGCACGTCCACCTGCCGCTGCAGTCGGCATCGGACTCGGTGCTCGAGGCGATGAACCGCACCTACACCATGGCCGGGTACCGGCGCGTCGTCGCGCGACTGCGCGCCGCGATTCCCGAGCTGGCGCTCAGCACCGACATCATCGTCGGCTTCCCCGGCGAGACCGAGGCGACTTCGAGACGCACGGTCGGACTACATGCGCGAGGTCCGCTTCGACAGCGCGTTCCTGTTCAAGTACTCGGCGCGCCCCGACACCAAGGCCTGGCGCTGGCCCGAGACGGTGAGCGAGGAGGAGAAGGGCGCGGCGGCTCGAAGCGCTGATCGACCTCCAGCAGTCGATCTCGGCCGAGACGCAACGACGCGCTGGCTCGGGCGCGAGGTCGAAGTGCTGGTCGAGGGCCCGGCGCGGCGCGATGCGAGTCAGCTGCTCGGCAAGATCGCGGCAGTTCAAGACCGTCGTATTCCCCGACGACGGCACGCCGGCGGGTTCGCTCGCGCGGGTGCGAGTCGTCGGCTCCACGTCGATGACGTTGATCGGCCGAGCCGGTCGCCGCGCGGCAGTCAGCACCGGCGCTGGTCACGATCGGGTAGGCCTTCGCTTCCTCTTCGCGGCCGAAAGCTTGCGAGCTATTCCGTCAACAGCGCCGCGCCGATCGCGCCCGCCCGTTCGCCGAGTGCCGCCAGCTCCAGGCGGAACCCGGCGCGATGCGAACGCATGACGTAGCGGTCGAGGGCGCGGGTCACGGCGTCGATCAGCGGCGGCCCGGCCGACGACACGCCACCACCGAGCACGATCACCTCGGGATCCAGGATGTGGACGGCGCTCGCCAACGCCGCTCCCAGTCGGTCGGCCAGACGCTCGACCATCGAGCGCGCGACGTGATTGCCGCGAGCCGCGAGCGCAAAGATCTCGCTCGCCGTCACGGGGCCGAGTCCCGATGCGCGGGCCGCATCGGCCAGCCCGTCGCCCGACATCCAGGGTTCGGCGCAGCCCTCGACGCCGCAAGCGCACTCGGACCCTGCCGGACCGAGCGGCAAATGGCCGATCTCACCGGCGCCGCCATGGGCGCCGCGAAACGGACGACCGTCGATGACGATGCCGCACCCGACTCCGGTGCCGATCGTGACTGTGATCGAAACCCGCGTGTCGCGCGCCGCTCCGAGTCGGTGTTCGGCCCATGCCGCGCAAGTGGCGTCATTCTCGACGTGCACCGGATGGCCGAGCGCCGCCTGTGCGCGCGACGCCAACGGGAAGCCGTTCCAGTGTGGAAGGTGTGGCGTCGGTCCGCGCAGGGCGCCGGTCTCGGGGTCGATCGCGCCGGGGCAGCCGAGGCCAACCCGAAGTGGATTGGAACTTCGCCCCGAGCCATCGGTCGCGGCAGACACCTCAGCGAATGCCGCGCGCATGGCATCGATCGGCCCCTCGGCCCCCTCGCCCGCCCGCGACGGCACGCGCGTAAAGTGCAGGACCCTATCTTCCGGACCGAGCGCGATGGCCTTCAGGTCGGTGCCACCGAGGTCCAGACCGATTCGGATCGCGCTCGACATATCCTTCCCCATTGATCCATCCGCGTGAACTCACAGCGACACGGCCGGAACGAACGTCAAGCACAGGCCGCGAACGTGCCTCGACGGGCGAAGCCCATGATGGCACAGTGCGCGGTCATGCGCCGAGCTTCCCTGCTGTTCATGGCCATCGTGGTAGCGGCGACCGGCTGCGCCGAGGCGCCGATTCCACCGCGCACCACGCCGATCCCCGGCCCGGTCCACGACGTCACGATCATCACCGATCGCTGGGGGATTCCTCATCTGCGCGCGGAGTCGACCGACGACCTCTACTACGCCTGGGGTTGGGTCACGGGCCGCGATCGTTTGTGGCAGATCGCCTACGCGCGCCAGGCCGGGCGCGGCGAGCTGTGGCGCTGGTTCGGTAACGACAAGCTGCGCGACGATGGTGGCGCCCAGTTGCTCGAGTTCGGGGCGATGGCCGACCGGGTGTGGCGGCGCGAGCGGAGCGACACAACGACCCGCCGCGCGCTGGAGCGGTTCACCGACGGCATCAACGCGCTACTCGAGGAATGCCGCTCGGGCGCACGTCCGTGGCCTGAAGAGTTCCGCCGCATCGGGCACACGCCGGAGGACTGGGAACCAGCGGACTCGATCGTCCTGTTGCTGGGCATGGGCCTGCTTCTCGACTTCGCGGTGCCGGAGCTGAACGAAGAGACGACGGTGAACGAAAAGGGTGCCGAGTGGATGGCCGCGCGCCGGCGATGGGACCTCGAGTTCGACTACCGCACGATTCCGGAGGGCGCTGCCGGGGCGAACGTACCGGCCACGGCGAGCCGTGAGCCGGCCTCCCCTCCAACTCCTGCGCGCGGGCAGCCGACCGGACAACACCTCGCCGACATCGACCTCGAGGCCCGGGCGCGCGAAACCCTCGGTGATTGGCTGCTCGAGCGCGAGCCCGACCAGCGCGCGAGCGATATCTTCGCCGTCGGGCCGCGGCGGAGTGCCAGCGGTCGTCCGATGCTCGCCAACGACCTGCACCTGAGCCCCACGAATCCCGCGCAGCTCTACCTGGTCCACTTCGAAGTCCCGGGCGTGGTCCGCGCCGCCGGCGCGTGCGTGCCCGGGCTGCCGTCGATCGTCAGCGGACGAAACGACCGCTGCGCGTGGGGCGTGACCTCGCTCGCCGCCGACGTGGTCGACGTCTGGGCCGACACGCTGTCGGCGGATGGCAAGAGCGTGCGGTACAAGGGCCAGTGGGTGCCGATTCGCGAAGAACCGTTCACCATGCAGTTCCGGCTACCGGGCGGCATCCTGATTCCCCCGCTTGGACAGGTGCGGCGTTACACGCCCCATGGGCCGGTGCTGGTCTACGCCAACAAACGAGGCATCGCGTACTCGTGCGGCTGGGCGCGCGACGAGTCCAAGGTCACGCTGGCGCGAATGATCGGGCTCGAGCAATCGCAGAGCGCCGAGGAGGTCGCCGAGCGCTGGCGCACCCTGGTCACCCCTGGGCTCAACGTGGTCACCGCCGACGTCAATGGCAGCGTGATCTACCAGCCGGTGGGCCAGGTGCCGATGCGCGAATTCGAACCGGGCTTCGGCCCGCTGCCCGGCGACGGGGCTCACGAGTGGAGCGCCGTTCTGACCTCGGCAGAGCTGCCGTCGTGGCGAGTACCACCCGATGGCCACGTGGTCAACGGCAACAATCTGCCGGCCGCCGGCCTCGACCTGCGCACGTGGACGCGCTACGACTGGCCGCAGGATCGGCCCCTGCGTTTGGATCAACTGCTGTCGGCAAAACGCCGACACACGCTGGAAGACATGGCGCGCATCCAGAACGACATCCACTCGCTGCCGGCCGAGCGCATGGTCCCGAGGCTCTTGCGTGCGGTCGACTCGGTTTCGAGCTCGCTCGATCCGCGCGCGCGTCAGGCGATCGACAGTCTGCGTGCATGGAACCTGTCGGCCCGGCGCGATCGCGTGGGTCCCACGCTCCACCGCTCTTGGTTTGCCGCACTGTCGCGCCGCTTCGAGCTGGACGGACGCCAAGGTCTGACCATCGCGGCACTCGACGGCCGAGCGCCGGAGGCATTGAAGGGCGAGACCCCGACGAGCGCGGCAGTGGCCGCCCTCGACACCGCACTCACCTACCTCGAGGCCGAATTCGGTCCCGATCTGTCGACCTGGCGTTGGGCGCGCGGCCACCGGGCGCGCTTCCGCCATTCGCTGAGCCGCGACACGTCACGATCGATGGAGCCGAGTCCGGTACCCGCCGACGGCGACAACGGCACGCCGAGCGTCGGACCGTCGCGGCTGCCGTGGAGCACGGAGTTCACCCATGCTCCCGTGATGCGCCATCTCGTGGACCTGGCGGTCGCCGAATCGTCGCTGGTGATCCTGCCGCCGGGGAACAGCGGGGATCCAGCGAGTGCTCACTCACGGGACCACCTGCAGAAGTGGGCCGACCACCAGTACGTGCCGTTATTGATGGACTGGGCACGGATTTCGGCCGCCCAGGAGTCTTCGGCGGTGCTGACGAAACACCGTTAGGCGGACCCTAGTACTCGGCCAGCTCCCGGATCGCGCGCACCATCGTGTCCTTCTGCGGCAGGATCACGTCCTCGAGCTGTGGGCGCGTACGCCACCGGGGTGTCGAGCGCGCCGACGCGGCGCACCGGAGCGTCGAGGTCCATGAAGCACTCGCTGGCGACGCGCGCCGCGACCTCGGCGCCGTAGCCGCAGAACAGCGTGTCCTCGTGGGCGACGATCACGCGGCCGGTCTTCTGCCACCGAGCGCGCGATCGACTCGAAGTCGAGCGGCTGGATCGTGCGCAGGTCGAGCACCTCGGCCTCGATCCCCTCTTCCGCCAGCTCCTGCGCGGCGAGAAACGTGCGCTGGACCAGCGCGCCATAGGTGACGACCGTGACGTCGTCGCCCGCGCGCACGACGCGCGCGCGGCCGAACGGCACCGTGTAGTCGGGACCCGGGTAGGGCGACTTGGCGTAGGGCTGCCGGTACAGGTGCTTGTGCTCGAGGAACAGCACCGGGTCCTCGCTGCGGAGCGCCGTGCGCATCAGACCGACGGCGTCCATGGCGTTGCTCGGCAGCACGACGCGAATGCCCGGGGCAGTGCGCGAAGATGCTCTCGCCGCACTGGCTGTGGTAGGGCGCGCCGCCGCGCAGGTAGCCGCCGTAGGCGGTGCGGATCATCACCGGGCACGAGAACGCGTTGTTCGAGCGATAGCGCATGTAGCCCAGCTCGTTCCGGATCTGCATCATGGCCGGCCAGATGTAGTCGAAGAACTGGATCTCGACCACCGGCTTCAAGCCCAGCGTGGCGAGGCCGATCGCGCGGCCGACGATGTTGGCCTCGGCGAGCGGCGAGTTGTAGACGCGCTTGCCGCCGTAGAGCTTCTGCAGGCCCCAGGTGACGCCGAACACGCCGCCCTTGCCCTTGGTCTCGTCCAGCACATCCTCGTGCGAGGCGTCGGCGATGTCCTCGCCGAACATGACGATGCGCGGGTTGCGCTTCATCTCGTCGCGCAGGCAGTAGTTGATGCTCTGGAGCATGGTCTCGGCTGCTTCGGGGTCCTCGACCTTCGGCTCGGACCACGAAACGATCCGAGGTCGGATCGACGGTCGGGCGAGAACACGTAGTCGGTTGCAGTCGCGACTGGCGGCTGCGGACTCTCGAGCGCCTCCTCGGCCGCCTGCGCGCAGCGTCGGTCTGTACCTCTTCGTGCAGACGCTCGAGCCCGGCGGCGTCGAGCACGCCCTCATCGACCAGGTAACGCGAGAAGGTGCGCAGGCAGTCGCGCTCCGCCTCGGCGTCGCGCTCGGCCTTGCGTCCGGTACTTGGACTCGTCGTCCGACATCGAGTGCGAGTAGGGGCGCGTGACCATCGCCCGCACGAACGCCGGACCCTTGCGGGCGCGGCAGTAGGCGACCGCCTCTTTCAGGATTCCGTAGGACTCGATCGGGTCGTTGCCGTTGATCTCGCCCACCCAGTGGAGATTCGGGAAGTTGCGCACCAGGGTCGCGACGTTGCCGCCCGCCGTCTGGACGTCGACCGGCACCGAGATCGCGTAGCCGTTGTCCTCGACCAGGAACAGCACCGGGAGCTTGAGGCAGCAGGCCGAGTTCAGCGCCTCCCAGAACTCGCCCTGGCTGGTGGTGCCGTCGCCGGCGCTGACGTACACGACTTCGTCGCCGTGCACCTTGCCGTTGAGCTCGGGGTACTGAGGCCTCGAGGTCGCGGTACTTGACGAGCGCCTCGGCAGCACCGACCGCCTGCAGGAACTGGGTCCCGGTCGGGCTCGACTGCGAGACGATGTTGAGCTTCTTGTGGCCCCAGTGGCTCGGCATCTGGCGGCCGCCCGAGTTCGGGTCCTCGGCCGACGCCACCGCCGACAGCAGCATCTCCGCGGGGTCATGCCGAGCTGCGAGGCACAGCGCCCGGTCGCGGTAGTAGGGGTAGAACCAGTCGTAACCCGGCTTGAGCGCCTTCCCCGCCGCGGCCAGCACCGCCTCGTGCCCGGCGCCCGAGATCTGGAAGAAGATCTTGTCCAGCTTCTTGAGCCGGATCTCCTCGTCGTCGGCCTTCCGCGACGTGAACATGGTGCGGTAGAGGCCGATCAGGTCTTCGGGGGTCAGCCCGTGCCAGCGGGAGCTGCGGGTGGTCGCGGTCGTCCGGGTGGCCGCCATCGGGGGGACTCCACTGGTTGGGGTCGAGGGGACGCAGCTAGGTTATCGGACCCACCTGCAGCCCGGCAAACCCTTTCGCTCGCATCTTGGCGATCGACCGCAAACCGGCCGAAACGCCGCGGTCCAGCCTCAATACCCCAGCGCGCAGCCGTCTTTCCGCCTCTCGGTCGCGCCGATGTAGAACCCGGTCACCGGATCGCGCCAGATCGCCTGATAGCCGCCGTAGACGCCAACCGGCTCGGGCTCGATCACGTGGCCGCGTCGCTTCAGTTCGTCGATCACCGCCGCCGGCAAACCATCCTCGATGTGCAGAATGCCGCCGGCCTTCATCACGGTTCCGGTCGGCTCGGTCGAACCCGATGTGGTGGAAGCGAATCGCGTCTCCGGCCTCCTGCAGGTTCATTCCGAAGTCGACCAGATTGACCAGGACCTGCACGTGCCCCTGCGGCTGCATGTCGCCGCCCATCAGGCCGAACGCCATCAGCGGCACGCCATCCTTGGTGACGAACGCCGGGATGATCGTGTGGAACGGACGCTTGCCCGGCTTCAGTGCGTTGGGATGCGCGGGATCGAGCGAGAACAGGGCGCCACGATTCTGAAGGCCAAAGCCCAGCTCGGGCACGCAGTAGCCGGAGCCAAAGCCGGTGTAGTTGCTCTGGATCAGCGACACCATCATGCCGTCTTCGTCGGCGGTACACAGGAACGTAGTCTCGCGCTGGTTCGAGGCCGCGACTTCGCCGGCGGCGTCGGTCTGCGCGGCGTGCTGCCATGTCGATCAGCTTGGCGCGTTCCTTGGCGTAAGTCCTTGGAGATGAGTTCCTCGATCGGCACCTTCACGAACTCGGGATCGGCGTAGTAGCGCGCGCGATCGGCGAACGCGACCTTCTTCGCCTCGACCAGCAGGTGCCAGAAGTCGGGCGAGTTCCGCCCCATCGACTTGAGATCGTAGTCCTCGAGCAGGTTGAGCATCTGGAGCACGGCGAGTCCCTGGCCGTTCGGCGGCAGCTCCCACACCGTGTGGCCGCGATAGGTGGTGGAGATCGGCGCGTCCCAGGTCGAGTGATGCTTGGCGAAATCCTCCTTGGCGAAGAAGCCGCCGTGCTGCTTGGAGAACGCGACGATCGCATCGGCGATCGATCCCTTGTAATAGGCGTCGCGTCCACCCTTGGCGATCTGCCGCAGCGTGCGCGCGAGTGCCGGGTTCTTGAAGCGCTCGCCCTCGCGCGGTGCACGGCCGCCGGGCATGAACACTTCCTTGAAGCCGGGCTTGTCGGCGAAGCGCTTGAGCGCACGTTCCCAGTCGCCGCCGATCACCGGCGACACCGGGAATCCCTCTTCCGCGTAGCGCGATCGGCGGGCTCGAGCATTCCTTCCACTCGAGACGCCAAACTTCTTGTGCAGCTCGACCCAGCCGTCCACACAACCCGGAACACTCCACGCGTAGGGCGAGTACTCGGGGATGGTGCCGTCCGCCGAGTCGGGTTTCACTTTGTCGATGGTGAGTGCCATGGGTGCTCGGCCCGAAGCGTTGAGCCCGACCAGCTTGTTGGACTTGGGATCCCACACCAGCGCGAACAGATCGCCGCCGATGCCGTTGGCGGTCGGCTCCATGAGTCCCAGGCATGCGTTGACCGCGATCGCGGCGTCGACTGCGCTGCCGCCGGCCTTGAGGATGTCGACCCCGACCTGGACCGCGAGCGGCTGGGCGGCGCACACCATGCCGTGCTCGGCGACCACGGGTGAGCGGGTGGCGTTGCCGCGCGCGGCGTGTGAGGACTGGTTACTGCCTGCCATCACGGTCGCCACCAGGCACACCGTGGCCGGAACGAGGATGCGAGCGTTACCCATGTCGGCGCCTCCGGGGCTGGGGATGGTGCGTCCATTGCGGCAACGTTAGCCGCCGAAGGGCGTTGGAGGCAATCCCCACTAGATTGCGGCGGCGGACTGGAGGCTTGTCAGCCGAGCAACCTGGGATCGTATGCCGCCAGATGTGTCAGGCGGCTCGTTCCTGGTGAGCCGCGATGGCGTCCGCGGCGAGCTGGAGCCTGACAAGACGCGCCAGCTCTAGGGATGGTGCAGCCTGCTCGTTCGAGCGCAAGAGGCCGGCGATGTTCCTGAACAACTGCACGGGCGTCATGATCGCGCCCCACGGAAATCCCCACCATCCCAGGATCAACGAGAACACCGCATCGCCGAGCTGCGCCCTCGCACCGCACGGCTTGCACACGACGTGCGGTCGGCTGCTCGAGGTCGTGACGATCAGAGCGGACCACACACGGTGACTCGTGTGGACGTCTACGGGCCCGCTGCCACCGCACTTTGGGCACAAGCCCCGAAACACCTGCATCACCTGTTCCCGGACGATCGCCTCCGGCACATGCCCAGCGACCGACGCGACCACTCCCTTCTTCTGGCATTTCGGGTTGCAGAAGCGAACGTCACCGTCGCGCGTCCCGCCGAACAGGATCGATGTTCCGCAGTAACCGCAGGCAGCCATACATCCTCCCGATACGCGCCAACCGTGCCGCGCGGACCGGCGCAGTGTGCGCCTGTCGTCCACCCTCCATTCCATCGGCGTTTCAAGCACCAGCCTTGACATCGGGCTGGGCATCGCCGGCGCTACGGGACCCAGCCAGGCTGCTCCGATGCCTGTCTGATCCAACTCGCCACGAGCTTCTGGTCCAGCCGGTCGTCCTCGTGGATGTGGAAGTAGCGCGTGTTTGGGTCCTTGGACTCGACGGGCGGGAGTGGACGCAGCAACGAGCCGCGGAAGAACACCACCTTGATGTACTTCGTGAAGCAATGGAAGCTGAGGAACCAGCCCTGGCCCTCGATGCCATAGAAGGGCGAGTTCCACCTCACGGCCTTGCGCACCTTGGGCACGTTGCGCACGATAAGCGCGTCGAGGCGGTGCCCGACGTCGCGTTTCCAGCCCGGCATGGCCGCGATGTAGGCCTGTAAGGGGACGTCGCCGTCGGCCTTCGCGATTTGAGGGTTACCGCCTGAGAGGAGGCGCGACTTCGTGGGCTTGCGCGCTGGAGACTGCTGGCGCCGCGCAGGGTTAGTCGTCACTGGACATCGCGGCCGCCTTCAATCGCCGCCTTCCACTTCGCATTGTCGACGTAGCGGAACACCTTAGCACTCACGCACTCGTACAGCTTGGCCGTGCACTTTGGACAGCAATAGAACTTGTTTCCGGTTCTGTTGGGAAAGACCTCTCTGTCCCGCAGCACGCGGAACAGCAAGTCGCGCTGGGCCATATCAGAGATCCGGTCTGTAGCGTACTTTCCCCCGAGTGCGGCCTTGTTGGCCAACAAGAAGTCGCATCGAATTGCTGTCTTTCTCGGAGCCCCAACGAACTTCTTCATCCCGGAAGAGACGTAAGTCGCAGGGAACCTTTCTTCTTGGATGTTCTTCCAAATGTCTGACCGCTTACGAAGGAACGCTACTCTTGCGGCCGCACGCTCCACCTTGGAACGGCCCGCCGTACCAAGCACATCGACGATCTCCTTCATGACTGTCTCCCCGTATTGCCCTACCGCACTACTTCGTTGTCCGCAAAAGGCGGTCCAGTTCGGCTCTCATCTCTCCTAGCGCACCTCGGGCGTCCGCTTGCCCGATCACGTTCTTCATCTCGAGCGGATCGTTACGCAAATCGTACAGCTCATCCATTCCATCAAGGTCGACGTAGTGGATGTACTTCCATTGCTCCGTCCGCACGCATTGGTAGCCCATGTTCGACATGCGCGGGAAGACTTTGTCTGAAAAGTGCTCGATGAGGAACGCATTGCGCCAGGGCACCGTCTCGCCGCGCAATAGAGGGGCGAGGGAGCGCCCGTGCACATCCTTCGCGGCAGGTACTCCCCCGATGTCCAGCAGGGTGGGAGCCAGGTCTATGCTCAACGCGAACTCGTCGATCACGCGGCCGGCCTCGATGAGTTTCGGCCAGCGCATCAGTAGCGGGATGCGGGCCGACTCCTCGTAGGCCAACCTCCGCTCCACACTCAGGCCGTGTTCACCGTAGAAGTATCCTTCGTCGCTCGTGAACACGATGAGCGTGTTGTCCAACTGCCCTTGCCCTTCGAGCGCCTCGAACATCTGCCCGACGCCTTCGTCCGCCGATGCGAGCATCCGCAGGCGATTGCGAATCGTTTCATCGTCTGTGCCCGTCTTCGGGCCGAGCGGGGGCAGGCCGGCGATCGGCCGGAGCAAGGCAGGTTTGTCCTCAGGGGGCCTACCGTGGTTGGCGCGATGCGGGATCGAGGCCTCCGCATAGAGCTGCGTGTGCCGAACGGCGGGAATGAACTTGCCCGCGTTCGGGTCCGACAGACTGCCGTCAGCGTTCTGAACCAGATCGGGATGCACGGCCTTGTGAGAAAGGTAGAGCAGGTACGGCTTGGTGTGTTTCTGCTTCAAGTAGTCGAGTGCGAACTTGTTCAGGATGTCTGTAAAGTAGCCTGGGATCTTTTCGCGCCTGCCGTTCACGTTGAACTCGGGATCCAGGTAGCTCCCCTGTCCCTTGACGCTGACCCAATGATCGATTCCGGGTCTAGCATTGTCGTCGAGACCCATGTGCCACTTGCCGATGAACGCCGTCTCGTAGCCGGCGTCGTGCAGCAGGCGCGGGAACGTCACCAATTCGTGGCTGCGCGGGCTGCGATCGGTGTTGTCGGTGATGCCGTGCTTGTGCGCGTATTGACCGGTGAGGATGCTCGCACGCCCGGGCGAGCAGAGCGGCGTGGTCACGAACGCATTCCGGAAGCGCACGCCCTCGCGCGCGATGCGCCGGATGTTCGGCACGTTGACGAACGGATAGTCCATTTCGTCCCAGCGCAAGTCGTCCATCAGAATGAAGATGATGTTCGGGCGCTCGGGCGGCGGCGCCGCGCGCAGCCCGGAGCTGACGAGAAGGCAAGCGCACGCCGTGAAGAGCGGACACACGACGCCCCTCAACCATGTGAAACGTCTTCCCGCAGAATCGGTGCGCATGTTCTACCGACTGTTCGGCCGCATTGTCTTACTGCTTCGCCCTTTCTCGGAGCCGATACGCACTCCCCTTGAGGGGCGCCTCATAGGTCGTCATGTACGTCGGCCCCACGAACACGCCACGGGCCAACGGATGATTGCCCTTCATGGTCCACGTCGCATCGCAGGCACGGTTACGCGCGTTCGCACCGGCGACGACGACGGCGTGCACCACGCTGTCTCCTGGTGCAAAGAGCACCTGTGTCCCGGAAGCCGGATCTTCCCGAATGTCACCCTGAGGTGTTGCTGAGCCTGTTACACGCAAGTTGTCCAATCGGATCTCGCCATGAAACGCACCCGTGCTGTCTTCCATGAGCGTCACCATCCCATACTCGGCATGGTGCCCGCGCGCACGCATGTAGTCGACGTACTTCCGGTCCGGAATCCAGATTCCGAGTCCGATCACGGACCCCAGTGATGGGGCGATGATGCTGTCGAACGCGGCTTTCGGGATCTCCTCCGCGAGCTGCGAAGGATCCACGGGAGCGAACCACAATCCAACGCCTCCGTTCTTCGGCATTGCTGGCGCCCTGCCGTCGAGGAGGAATGCCTTCTGTCGGGTGATCTCGATGAACGAGAACGCCCATTCCGCGTGGTCGGGGTGTTGCTTCAAGTGCTCCTCGATCTCGGGCATCTGTGCGTCCCGAGCGGAAATGAATCGAAGCCCCGCGGGCAGGGACACTCCCGGCACTTTCGGATCGAAGAGCACGAACGTGACGAACTCCTCGGGTCCCCGGATCTCCCACGATGTCGTTCCGCCCGTGGGCAGCTGTTGGGCCCAGGCGCCCGAGGGCGGGCTGATCAGGGCAATCCATGCAACAAGGAGGCTCCACGGAGCAAGCCCATTCCCCAACGCCTGTCGGGTCGTTCGCACGGCGCATCTCACTGGCAAGTGCTCGGACATCGAATGCCTCCTTCGATCGCAACGGAAAGTGCACTCCGGGACAAGCGCCGTCATGGCGACTCCCTGGACATTGGCCCTCGCAACAGCATGACCGCCAGCACGACGACCCAGAGCAGCCACACGCCGATGTTGACCCGCTCCCAAACACCCATCCACGGCGTGGGCAGGCCGGCATCGATCCTCGGAGCATCGACCGACGTCAGGGCACCGGCACCAACGAGGATCACCATGCTTGCGATCGAATAGAGCCGAAATCGACCGCCGATTGCTGCGCCGCCGATGCCCATCGCGAGCAGCGTGAGGGCGCCGTTCACCGCTGTCCAGACGATGTGGAGCGTGTCGGTCAGGGTTCCCCCACCCGTCGCCAGGACCTCGCGCTGGTGCATCGGCGGCCAGAAGACGCCGGCGATCGCGGCGACGATGATCACGGCCCCCGTCATGCGCAGAGCGCGGTTGGACCTCGCCGACCACCAGACACCCCAGCCGAACGCGCCATACAGCACGGTCCAGACGGCCGCCAGCGACACCCAGAGCGATCGCGTCGGAGCTTCGATCGCCGACAGCTCGCTCACGCTCTGCGAAGCGGAGCTGTAGCCCTCCCAGAACATCGGGACAATGACGAGCATCGCGGTGTAGAGCAGAGCCGAAACGATGCCGCCCACGATCAACACCTGCTGCGTCGTTGTAATGGCAGGCGGTGAGGCCACACTCACTGGTCGGACCAGACCGCGAGTTCGTTACCGCTCGGGTCCGCAAAGTGGAATCGGCGGCCACCAGGAAACTCGAACGGCTCATTCGTGATCCGCCCACCCGCTTGGCGGACCCTCGTGATCGTCGTCTCGAGATCATGGGAGTACAGAATGACCAAGGGACCCCCCGGCGACACCTCTGCTTCCAGGCGCAGTCCTCCGGCCTCACCACCCTGTTTCTGGATACCGGCATAGTCGGGACCGTAGTCGTTGAACCTCCAGTCAAACGCTGCTTCGTAGAAGCTCTTGGCTTTGGCCATGTCGGTGACGGCAAACTCTATGTAGTCGATGGCGTGGTGAGTGTGACCCTGTTCTGCCATGTCGTTTGCCTCCTTTGCCATGGCGGCGCTCTCAGGCACCTTTGTTCTTGTCGTTCCAGACCTTCGGTTCCCAGAGTTCGACCTTGTTACCGTCGGGGTCCATGATCCACGCGAACTTGCCGTTCTCGTGCGATTCGGGGCCTTGGGTGATTTCCACACCCCCCGCACGCAGTTGCTCCAGCATCTCGCCGAGGTTGTCGACCCGGTAGTTGATCATGAACAAGGAGTTGCTGGGGCTGAACCACTGGCTGTCTTTTTCCGCGACATGCCACACGGTAAGGCCTCGATCCTCGGCCTTGTCGTCCGGCCATCTGAGGATCGCGCCGCCAAAGTCCTCCAATTGCATGCCCAAGTGCTTCCGATACCACGCTGCCAGCGCGGCGTTGTCGCCATTGCTCTTGAAGAAGACGCCGCCGACTCCGGTAATCTTCGCCATCGTTGCGCTCCTATCGTATCGAGCCCTCTATTGCGGCTCACCTGCGGCCGCCGCTGATCAACGGCCTCAACCGGTTCCTGATCGGCGATCAGGTTGCCACCGCGGAGTTGCCCCGACAAGACCGGCGGCCCTCGTGCGCACGCTGTGCAAACCTCCTATACTGCCCGGCCCGCACACCCATCGAATGTCCCCGCGCCGTGCGCGCGGCAGCCTGGAGGCCCGCATGCCCCGCTTCACCGGCGTGGATTTCTACGACATCGACTCGCTCCTGACCGAGGACGAGCGCCAGATCCGCGACCACGTCCGCGACTGGGTCGAGGACCGCTTCCTGTCGCTGCGTCGAAGACGCCTACGAGGAGGCGACCTTCCCGATGGACCTGATTCCCGAGGTCGCCGAGATGGGCCTGCTCGGGGCGTCGCTGCCGGAGAGAGTACGGCTGCGCCGGCGTCGTCGCCCACCGCCTACGGGCTCGCCATGCAGGAGCTCGAGCGCGGCGACTCCGGGCTGCGCTCGTTCGCCTCGGTGCAGGGCTCGCTCGTCATGTACCCGATCTTCGCCTACGGCAGCGAGGAGCAGAGGCAGACAGTGGCTGCCGCAGCATGGCGAAGGGCGAAGTGATCGGCTGCTTCGGCCTGACCGAGCCCGACTTCGGCTCGAACCCGGGCGGCATGCTCACGCGCGCCGTGAAGAAGGACGGCGGCTTTGTCCTCAACGGCGCCAAGATGTGGATCACCAACGGCACCGTCGCACACGTCGCCGTGGTCTGGGCCAGGCTGAAGGACGAGACCACCGGCAAGGACGAGATCCGCGGCTTCCTGGTCGAGAAGGGCACCAAGGGCTTCTACGGCACCCGAGCAGAAGCGCAAGCACTCGCTGCGCGCCTCGGTCACCAGCGAGCTGGTCCTCCAGGACGTGTTCGTGCCCGAGGCGCATCTGCTGCCCAACGTGCGTGGCTTGAAGGGCCCGCTCGGCTGCCTGTCGCAGGCGCGCTTCGGCATCGCATTCGGCGTGGTCGGCGCCGCGATGGCCTGCTTCCACTGCGGCGGCCGAGTACTCGAAGAGCCGCGTACAGTTCGACCGGCCGATCGGCGGCTTCCAGCTCGTGCAGGAGCGAGCTGGCCGATATGCTGACCGAGATCACCAAGGCGCAGCTGCTGTGCGTCCAGCTCGGCCGGCTCAAGGAGACGCGGCGTGGTCAAGCCCGAGCAGATCTCGCTCGCCAAGCGCAACAACTGCGAGATCGCGCTCGACATCGCGCGCCAGGCGCGCGACATCCTCGGCGCCAACGGCATCACCGCCGAGTACCCGGTGATGCGGCACATGTGCAACCTCGAGTCGGTCAAGACCTACGAGGGCACGCACAACATCCACACGCTGGTGCTGGGCGAGGCGGTCACCGGCATTCCGGCGTATCGCTGAACCAAGCGCCGCCGACGGCCCGCACGCGCGATGACCAGTCCCCCTCGGCCAGCGCCGCTCGACGAGCGCGACGCCCCCGCCGATCCGCTCGTGCTGTTTCACGCCTGGTACGCGGATGCCGGCGGTGCGGCTGAAGAAGCCGACGCCATGGCGCTCGCGACCAGCGGCGCGGACGGCCAGCCTTCGGTGCGCATGGTGTTGCTACGCGGCGCCGACGAGCGCGGCTTCGTGTTCTTCACGCACTTCACCAGCCGCAAGGGCCGTGAGCTGGCGGCGAACCCACGCGCTGCACTCTGCTTTCACTGGCGCACGCTCGATCGGCAGGTCCGCATCGAGGGCCCGATCGCACGCATCACCGACGCCGAGTCCGACGCCTACTGGGCCACGCGGCCGGTCGGTAGCCGCTTGAGCGCCAGCGTCTCGCCGCAGAGCCAGGTGGTCGAGAGTCGCGAGTGGCTCGAAGCCCGCGCGCGCGCCGCCGCCGAAAGGCACAGGCACGGTTCCATCCCGCGGCCTCGGGATTGGGGCGGCTATCGCGTGGCGCCCGAGATGATCGAGTTCTGGCAGGCGGGCAGCCATCGTCTCCACGACCGGTTGCGCTATCGACGCGACACCGCCGGCTGGATCCTCGAACGGCTCGCCCCCTAGTTCCGACCGTTCGTCTCGGTTTTCCGCCCGCGCGCCGGCCCGCTATGGTGGCCGGTCACCCGACACCCTAACGTCCGGGTCCGAACCTGGAGGCCGCACCGAATGCCCCCGCGTCGTCCCGCCAAACCCGAAACCAAGCTCCGCAGTTTCCTCAACCTGCTCTGGATGCAGGCGCTGTGGGGGATCCCGTTCGGCCTGTTCTTCGGAACGCTGTTCGGGGCCGGACTCAGGGGCTACTTCGACGCGTACCTGATCTCTCTGGTCTTCGCTTACGTAATCGGGATCTCGGTGTGGGCCACCGAGTCCTTCGTGCGCCCGCGGCTGCTCCCGGAATCGGACACCCCGGGGGCGGTGGGATTCATCAAGCACGGGCTCCTGTTCGGCGGGGTCAGCCTGGCCGCCTCGTTCGTCGCGGCCATGCTCATCCACTTCACGATCCTGCCGGGATTCATGGGCAGCCCGAGGCAGGTGCTGACCATCGCGATGTTCTCGGTGCTGTTCGTGGTGCTGGTCAGCGGAATCATCTACGCCGTGATCTTCTACCGCGAGGCGGTCGCGCGCGCTCTCTCCGAGCAGGAGCTGGATCTGGCTCGTCGCATCCAGCGCTCGTTCCTACTCTCCCAGTTTCCGGCGATGCCCCGGCTCGAGGTCCACGCGGTCAACGTTTCGTCGAAACAAGTCAGCGGCGACTTCTACGACGTGGTCCCAGCCGGCGATGATGCGTTCTACCTGGTGATCGCCGACGTCTCGGGCAAGGGGGTACCCGCGGCCCTGCTGACCTCGATGCTTCAGGCCTCGCTGCGCACCCAGGCCGACCTGACGCCTTCCGTGGCCGGGGTCGCCAGGAGTCTGAACGGCCTGGTGCACCAGCGCAGCTCGAGCACGGGACAGTTCGCCACTTGCTTCCTGGCGCGGGTCGAGGAGTCGACGTTGCGCATGACCTACACCAACGCCGGGCACAACTATCCGGTGGTATTCCACTCGGATGGACGCCGGACGCAGCTCGAGGCAGGTGGACTGGTGGTCGGCTTCCTCGAGGGCGTTGCCTATGAAGAGGAAGTCATTCAGCTCGTGCCCGGCGATCGCGTGGTGTTCTACACCGACGGAATCAGCGAGGCCGAGAACACCACCGGGGAGATGTACGGGGAAGAACGCCTCTACGCGCTGATCGAATCCCTGCCGCGCGAGCTGCCCGCGCGCGAGGTAATCGAGCGGGTCCTGCACGGGGTTCGCGACTTCCTCGACGGCGTCGAGCCCGCCGACGACATGACGGTCATGGTGTTGCGCGTCCTGTCGCGAACCCCGTAGCCGAACTGCTGCGACCCTACTTGCCTCCCTTGCGAGCGGCGGGTGCCAGCCCACCGAGCTTCCAGACCATTCCGGCCCGCAGCGAGAACTGATTCACGTCCTCGACGATTCCGTACCAGGCCTCAGCCAGGAAGTCGGTCTTGGGGCCAATCGGGGTGGTCAGACCGCCACCCAGGTCGATTCCGAGACGGGTCTCCGAGTCGTCTGAGGACGTGCCCGGGAACCCGCCGATCGGCGGTGTGGTCACTTCGGCGCCCAGGAAGTGGAGCCCGACGCCGACGCCGGCGAACGGCTGGACCCGCGGGTTCGCGACTTCGAATAGATACTTGGCGCGCACGCCGATCGTGATGTCGCGGACCGAGACCTCGGTGCCGAAGTCGTCTTCGGACTTGGACCAGTAGTCGAGGTGCGACTCGAGCCCGATCCTCGGAGCGATCGTGCCGTGGTTCGCGAGGATGCCGACGCTGAACGTGCCGTCGAGCTCCTCGGCGTTGACGAAGCCGAGAGCGACCCCGACGTTCTTGAGCCCGAGGTCGGCCTGCGCCATCGCGGACGAAGCCGCCGCGACGGTCGACGCAAGCGTGAGCAGCAGAATGGTGCGCTTCATGTTTGCCTCCGTGGTGGATTCAGGATTGGGCCGAGGGGTCGGCACCGAGCGCTGAACGCGTGCGGCCGCCCGTCCTCGGGGGCATCGAAGGTTTTCGGCGACTCGGCCCTGGGACTTCACCCCTCGGGCGACCAGGCCCGGGGGCCTCCCAACGCCCACGACCCCGCGGAGCCGAGGTGTCCGCCCCCGCCCGCGACCGTTCATCCCCCTGATCCGACCGTTCATCCGGCGAACCGTCGCCGCCCCATGGACTTCTCCGTAGATTGCGTCGAGGAGGAAGCCATGGAACGACCGCATTTGAAGACACGCCCGAAGCGAAGCGCGCTCCAGCAGCTAGGGACCATCGCGTGGCGGACGCCCCTGTGGTCGATTCCGACCGCCCTGTTCTTCGGGACGCTGTTCGGCGATCGCGGCTGGACGAGCTACTGGTTCGCCTACCAGCTCTCGATGGTGTTCGGTTTCATCATCAATGTGTGCATATGGGCGCTCGAGAGCTTCGTGCTGCCCCGCCAGCGCTGCGAGGAGACCGGGCGCGGTTGGCAAATCCCGATCTATTACGCGGTCGCGGCCCTGATTGGCTCGTACATCGCCGCCATCATCATCCACTTCACCCTCATGCCCGGCCTTATGGGCAGTGCTCGCAGCATGGTGATCGTCGGCATGTTTTCGCTCCTGTTCACCGGGTTGATCGGCGGCATCATCTCGGCGATCAGCTATCACCGGCAGGCGGTCGATCGGGCCGGCGCCATCGAGCGACTGCGCGCCGAGCTGGCCGAGGCCGAGCTGAGAGCACTGCGCGCCCAAGTCCATCCGCACTTCCTGTTCAACGCGCTCAACACCATCGCGGCGCTGGTCCGTGAGCAGCCGGCGGCGGCCGAGGACACCATCACCCGCCTGGCCGAAGTGTTCCGCTACACGCTGCGCGCTTCGGACCGCGAGTTCGCGCGACTCGGCGAGGAGCTGGAGTTCCTGCGTTCCTACCTCGAGATCGAGCGGGTTCGGTTCGGCGCTCGGCTCCAAGTTCAGGAGCGGATCGAGTCCGGGCTCGAGGCTCTTCACGTCCCGAGCCTGTTGCTCCAACCCGTGGTCGAGAACGCGGTGCGCCACGGCGTGTCGGCGCAGAACCAGGGCGGCACGATCTCGATCAGCGCGCGTCGTGACAGCGATCGGCTGATCCTCGAAGTGCGCGATGACGGACCGGGCTTCGACCCGGGTGCCACCCCAAGCGGCAATGGCTTTGGCCTGCACTCGGTGCGCGAGCGCCTGCGCGGCGCAGGTCCTCCTCACGATTTGGTCATCGAGGCCACACCGGGCGGCGGAACCACCGTCCGGATCACGCTTCCCGTCCGCTCGCACGAGCCGGGCGCGGATCCGCAGTTCCCAAAGGAGAAACGGTCATGAAACCCGAACGCAGCATCCTCGTTCTCGCAACCCTGGCGCTGATCGCTACGGCGCAACCGGCCAGCGCCACCGACCCGGCTGAGCTGGCCACGGCGCGCACGCTGACCTACGCCGCGGCCTTCGACTCGGTCCACAAGCTGGTGGCCGTGCGCGAACAGCTGGCGAGCATGTCGGCGGCCGATCCCAAGTCGGTCGAGCTGCACTACTGGGTGGCACTCGCCTCCTACCGGCTGGTGCCGCGCGTCATGACGAAGGACAAGAAACAGGCGCAGCGCTATTGCGACGACGCGGTCGCGCATCTCGATCAGGCGCTGGCGGCCTCGCCACAGTCCGCCGAGTGCATGTCGCTCAAGGCGGGCCTGCTCGGACTTTCGATTTCGATGTCGCCGATGAAGGCGATGTCGCTGGGTGGCGAGATCTCGGGCATCGAGGGCCAGGCCAAGGGTATCGCCCCCGAGAATCCGCGGGTGGCACTGCTGGAGGGCATCGGCACCTACAACAAACCGGGTTTCGTGGGCGGCGGCGCCAAGAAGGCACTGCCTCAACTCGAACGCGCGATCACGTTGTTCGCGGCGGCGGCACCCGGCGACAGCACCTCGATCGACTGGGGCTACGACGACGCCCACGTCTGGGCCGGCCGCTCGGCGGCCAAGCTCAAGGATTGGAACGCAGCGCGCGCGCACTACGAGAAGGCCCTCGAGATCAATCCGAGGAACAACTGGGTGCGCTACAGCCTGCTGCCCGAGCTGGACAAGCTGGCGGGAGGAGGAACCGAGTCATGATCCCGGCGCGCGCCGTACTCGCGGTCGTCCTGGTGGCGCTGTGCGCTGCCCCGGCGTGGGCGGCGCGCGTCACCGGAATCGTGGTCGACCCGGCCGGGCGTCCCGTCGAGCTGGCCAACGTGCGGGTGTCTGCGCTCCGCGCCGGTGCGGTGACCAACGCTCAGGGCGCTTTCGCGCTGGAACTGCCCGAGGGGCCGGTGGTGCTCGAAGCGACCCAGATCGGCTACCAGCCGGTGCGACTCGATCTGGTGATTGCGGCCGGCATCGCACCGCTCCGGATCGTGTTGCGCGAAGCCCCGGTGCCGGTCAGTGAAGTCGTGGTCGCCGCCTCGTCGTTCGGCAAGTCCGGCAAGAGCGAGGGTGCGACCTTGCGCCGGATCGATGTATTCACCACGCCGGGCGGAGCCGCCGACGTGTTTCAATCGCTGCGCGCGATGCCGGGCATCAACGCACCCAACGAGGGCGCTGCGCTGTTCGTCCGCGGCGGCGATCCCTCGGAGACCGTGGTCCGGCTCGACGGTGGCGAGATCGGCCACCCCTACCACTATGAAGGCGCTTCGGGCGGGCTGTTCTCGACCCTCGACGCCTACATGCTCAAGAGTGCCTTCTTCTCGAGCGGCGGGTTCTCGGCCCGCTACGGCGGGGCCCTTTCCGGAGTGATGGACATCGAGACCCAGGACCCGATGAACCTGCGCACGGTCACGGTCGGCGCGAATCTGGTGGGCGGCGGCGTGTCGACCAGCTGGGCGCTGGTGCCAGACAAGGTCTCGCTGGTCGGCTCGGTGCGCGCCAGCAACGTGCAGCTGCTCGAGCAGCTCTACGGTGCTTCGCGCGACTACGTATCGGCGCCGCGCTCGGCCGACGCTGCCGGACGATTGCTGTACCGCTACTCGCCCACCGGCCGATTGTCGTTCCTCTATCTGGGATCGGGCGACAGGGCCAGCGTCAGCTCCGACTATCTCAACTTCTCGGGTGTCTACACTGGTGAGTCGCGCAATCAAATCGCCGCGGTGCAGTGGCAGGAAGGCATCGGCCGCAGCATCGCCCTGCGCGGACACGTCGGATATCAGCAGTACCTGTCGGATTGGACGTTCGGCCCGATGGCGGCGACCGAGCGAGAAAAGCGAATCCAGGCGCAGCTCGACGCGGTGTGGGCTGCCTCGCCGCAGCACGAGCTGTCGACCGGCTTCCGTTTCGCGCGGCGCGCCGACGACCTGGTCGGCGTCTACCCGGCCGACAGCACCGACCTCCAGCCGGGCGCACCGGTGCGCTATCACGACACACGGCCGCGTCAGTCGATGCCCGGCGGCTACATCGAAGACAAGATCCGCCTGTGGGGCCCGGTGTACGCGACGCTCGGCGTGCGCGCCGATCGCGCCTCGCTCGTGGACACCTGGACGATCGATCCGCGCGCGGCACTCGCCTGGCGCATCTCCGACCGCCAGACCGTGCGCGTCGCGGCGGGCCGCTATCATCAGCTGGCGAGCCCCGAATACCTCGATCCGGTCTACGGCAATCCCACCCTGGGACCCCTCGCCGCCGACCATGTGATTGCCGGCTACGAGTGGCTGGCCGAGGAGTCGAACGTGCGGATCGAGTTCTATCGCAAGCGCTACGACGATCTGGTCACTCAATCGGCCGAGACTTACTACGCCAACGAGGGCCATGGCGAAGCCAACGGCGTCGATCTGTTCGCGCGCACCCGGTCCGGCCCCTACACCGGATGGATTTCGTACGGCTATCTCGACAGCCGCCGCCTCGAAGGCGACGTCACCACCGAAGTTCCTTCGCCCTACGGCGTGCGCCACTCGCTGACCCTGGTCGCATCGGTCCAGCTTCCGGGCTTCTGGCAGATGGGCGGTCGGTTCGGCTTCACCACCGGTCGTCCCTACACGCCGGTGGTCGGCGCCACGTACGACCCGAGCCGTGATCTGTGGCGCCCGATCGAGGGACCGGAGTACTCGGCGGAGATGCCCCAGTACCATCGACTGGACGTCCGGCTCACCCGGCTGTTCACCATGCCCGCCGGCCTTGGGCTACCCGAGAGTGGCCTGAGCGTCCTCTACCTTGAGGCGATGAACGTTCTGGATACTCCGAACATCCTGGAATACACGTACAACGAGGACTACACCGAACGTCACGAGATGCTGTCGTACTTCAGTCGCCGGATGGTCGTGGCGGGTTTCGCGCTGACGTGGTAAACGCCTAGGCCATGATTCCCCCGCCGGTGGGCTCCGATCGGGCCTTACGCGTTCTGGTGGTCGACGACGAGCCGCTGGCGCGAGCGCGCGCCCGCCGCATCCTGGGCGAGCTTCCCGGCGTCACCCTGGTCGGCGAGGCGGGGTCCGCGGCCGAGGCGCGCCGCCGGATCGCCGAGCTTCACCCGGACGTCGTGCTGCTCGACATCCAGATGCCCGAAGAGGATGGCTTCCAGCTGCTCGCCTCGCTCGACCCACGCCCGGCGGTGGTGTTCGTGACCGCCTTCGACCACTACGCGGTGCGCGCGTTCGAGGAGAACGCGGTCGACTACCTGCTCAAGCCGTTTCGCGCCGAGCGGCTCGCCGAGGCCCTGGCGCGGGCGCGCCGGGAACTCGAGCATCCCGAGGATCTGTCGCGGCGATTGACCGAACTTCTGACCGGCCTCGACGCCGGGCGCGCGTCAGCGCCCTGGCTCGAACGATTCACTGTTCGGGTCGGCGCCCGGCAGGTCATCCTCAGGGCCGAGGAAGTGCTGTGGTTTGGCGCCGACGACAAACTCGTGTTCGTCGCCACCGAGCGCGACCGGCACTACGTCAACTTCACGCTCGATCAGCTCGAGCGGCGGCTCGATCCCGCCCGCTTCGCCCGGGTCCATCGCTCGGCAATCGTCAACCTGGACTGGGCAGCCGCCCTGCGGCCCGCATTTGCCGGCACCTACCGGCTCCAGCTGCGCGATTCCGCCCGAACCGAGGTTCCGGTCAGCCGGACCCGGGCACGGGAGCTCCGGGACCGCCTCGGGGCCTAGTCCTGCCCCTTTTTGCCCTCAAGTCACGATCCCGCCCCGGCCGATAGGGGAAGTGCCGGCAAATCACGCACGTGCGCCGCGTGAAACCGGCCGGTTGGGGCCAAATGGGCTCCCCCGGGCAATCTGCAATGGAGCTGATCGAATGGCTGAGGACAATGTCCTTCGCATCCGGCTGTCGCTCAAGGGGCGTCCCCTCAAGAGCTACACGTTCGACAAACCGGTCATCACCTGCGGGCGCAGCGATGAGTGCGACATCGTGCTGGACAACTCCAGCATCTCGCGCATTCATCTGCAGTTCGAGCGAACGCCCAAAGGGCACTACACAGTACGCGACCTCAACAGCGCGAACGGCACGTTCCTGAACGAGGAGCGGATCAAGACGGCCTACTTGTACAACAACGACGTGATCCGCCTCGGCAAGTTCTCGTTGTGGATCAGCCTGGAGCGCGATCGTCGCGCGACCACGGAACCGGCGGCAGCGCCCGCTGGCGACGCCGCTCAGCCGACGATGATGCTGTCGACCGCCGAGATCAATCACCTGATGAACATCTCGCGCGAGCAGGACATCGTGGCCCCGACAGGACCCGACCCTGCCTCCCGCGGCCGGGCGCCCATGACCCCGGAGAAACGCTGGTCTCGAGCCGCGACGCTGATCGCCATCGGCATCGCGCTGATCGTCGCGACGTCGGTGGGCGCGGCGGCGGCCTGGTTCATCATCCGATAGGTTCGGGCCTCGGCAGCCGGGCCGATGGAGCGTGAATGCGCCTGTTCAAAAAGATCCAGGCGGGTCATATCGCGAAGCAGCTCGGTTCGGCCACGGCCGGACCGGACGGCCGGCTTGGCGACGTCAAGGATCAGCTGGTCTCGCTCGGCCCCGCCTCGATCCGCTCGGTCCTCGATTCGCTCCATTCGGCGGAAGCCCGTGACGCCGCACTCGAGGTCCTCGAGCGCCTGGTCAACAACGAGACGCTCCCGATCTTCTTCGATGCCCTGACCTCGACCGATCCCCAGACCGTCGACGGCGTCAGCACGGCCCTGTCTCGCTCCCAGAACTACGACCCGACGCGCCTGCTCGAGCTGTTCACCGACTCGCGGGTCTCCAAGGCGCGGTTGGAGGCCATCCTCTCGGCGCAGATGAAGGGCATTCAGCCGCGGATGCTGATCAGCCTGCTGCCGGACCTGAGCAAGGACGCCCGCGGCGTCATCTTCCGCATTCTCGAGAAGCACGCGGACAGCAGCATCGCCGCCGAAGCGATCCGTCTCGCGGTCCACGCCGAGTGGTGGCTGCGCCTGAACATGGCCAAACTCCTGGCGCGCTTCCCGAGCGAAGCGGGAATCGAGACGGTCATTCGCCTGCTCAAGGACGAGAATCGCGGCGTGCGCCTCGAGGCGGTGCAGTGCCTGGGGCGACTCAAGGCCGTGGCCGCGATCCCCGGCCTGTGCCAGAACCTGCGCGATCCGGACATCAAGATCCACACGGCGGCGATCGACGCCCTGATCGCGATCGGCGACGTTTCCGCCGTGCCGCACCTGGTCGAGGTCCTCAAGGACGAATCGGAGCAGGCGCGCCGCGGGGCGGTCGAGGTGCTCAATCAGGTGGTCACGGTCGACGCCATCAAGGACCTGGTGTCGGCCCTACGCGACGCCGACTGGTGGGTGCGCGTACGCGCCGCCGATGCGCTCGGCTCACTGGGCGGGGATCGCGTCGTCGACGCGGTCATTTCGCTGCTCGACGACAAGGACGAGTACATCCGCCGCTACGCGGTCGAGATTCTCAACACGGTTCCCGATGAACGCGCCGTCGAACCTCTGATCAAGGCGCTCGACGACCAGGACTGGTGGGTGCACGAGCGCGCCATCGATGCCCTGGCGAAAACCGGCGACGAGCGCGCGGTCGTCCCGATCATGCGGCTCATGGAACGCGAGACCCGGGCGATTCCCCTGTGCCTGCGCGCACTGGGGGCACTCGGCGATCCGCGCGCGGTCGACCCGGTCTATCGCATGACCCAATCCGAGAGCGCCGAGGTCCGACGCGAGGCGATCCATGCGCTCACCGCGCTGGCCAAGGTCGAGATGCCCGAGATGGAGCGCCGGCTGGTCCAGGAGGCGCTCGACGCCACCGGGGCCGCGCGCGACCGCGACGGCCTGCGCCCGCTCGAGGTGCGCAAGCGCCGCTCCGATCCCGACCAGGACCCGGGCCGCTCCGACATCGAGGGTCGTCCCTCGCCGACGCCTCAGGACCGGAGCGCGTCCCCGGTGCCATCCGCTTCCCCGATCCCGAGCGCCCCTGTCCGCGACTACCAGAACCTGCCGCCCGGCGTTCGGCTGCTCGATCGCTACCGAGTCGTGCGCAAGATCGGTGGCGGCGGCTTCGGCACCGTCTACCTGGTCGAGGACGTCATCGTGCGCGAGGAACTGGTGCTCAAGGTCCTGAGCCCGCACCTGGCGCTCGACGAGAGCATGATTCGGCGCTTCGTTCAGGAGCTCAAGTACACGCGGCGCATCAGCCATCCGAACGTGATCCGCATCTACGACCTGGTCGATCTCGGCGGCCAGCACGCGATTTCGATGGAGTACTTCGAGTCGCAGGATCTCGGTCGGCTGCTCAAGCTCCAAGGCACGCTCCCCGTCGACCGCACGCTCAAGATCGCCTGTCAGGTGTGTGAAGGGCTGGCCGCGGCCCACGAAGTCTCGGTCATCCATCGCGACATCAAGCCGGCGAACATCCTGATCGGCAAGGACGACCAGACCAAGATCGTCGACTTCGGCCTTGCCTCCGCCGGCACCGGCGCCGGATCACGACTGACCAAGAGCGGCATCCTGGTCGGCACGCCGGAATACATCTCCCCCGAGCAGATCACCGGCGCCGACATCGATGGCCGCGCCGACATCTACTCGTTTGGCGTCGTGCTCTACGAGATGCTCTCCGGAAGGCAGGCGTTCTACGGAGAGAACGCGGTGAACGTGCTCTTCCGCCACGTCGAAGGCCAGGTGACGCCGCTGCGCGAGCTGGTTCCGGACGTTCCCGAACACGTGGAGCGCTTCGTCATGCGCGCGATCGCAAAAGACCCCAAGGACCGGCCCGCGTCCGCCCTGGACTTGCTCGGGATGTTGCGGGCCGCGGCCTGACCGCGCCCTAGGAAGCCATGCCGCGCATCGATGCGTTCCTGCAGATCGGCCGGGAGCAGGGCGGCTCCGACATCCACTTCAGCGTCGGCCAACCGCCGCTGGTGCGCCTCGACGGCCAGCTGGTCCCGATCAAGTACCGCTCGCTGACCCAGGAAGAGGCCGAAGGCATCATCGACGAGATCCTGAGCGAATCGCAGCGCAGCGTGTTCCACGAGCGCGGCAGCGTCGACCTGTCGTACGCCGCGGAAGCGGTCGGGCGATTCCGGATCAACGTCTGCCGACATCTGCGCGGCATCGGCATCTCCTGCCGCGTCGTCCCGAGCGCGGTGCCGCGGCTGGCCGACCTCGGGATGCCGAACATTCTCTCGCGATTCACCAGCTTCAGTTCGGGCCTGGTCCTGGTCACCGGAGCGACGGGCACCGGCAAGTCCACGACGCTCGCGGCCATGATCAACGAGATCAACCAGACGCAGGATCTCATGGTGCTCACGCTCGAGGAGCCGATCGAGTTCCAGTACGAGAGCGCCAAGTCACTGGTCGTCCAGCGCGAGGTCGGCACCCACGTCCTCTCGTTCAAAGACGGCCTGCGTTCGGCGCTACGTGAGGATCCGGACGTGATCCTGGTCGGTGAGCTGCGCGATTCGGAAACCATCGCGCTGGCGCTCGAGGCCGCCGAAACCGGCCACTTGGTGTTCGGCACGCTGCACACCCGAGGTGCGGCCGCGACCATCGATCGCATGGTCGACGCCCTGCCGGTCGACGCCCAGGCGCAGGTGCGTCACTCGCTGGCGGACAACCTCAAGTGCGTGATCAGCCAGGAGCTGGTCCGCGTCGCCGACGGGCGCGGACGCCGAGCGGCCGCCGAGATCCTCGTGGTCACCCTGGCGGTCGCCCAGTTGATCCGCGAAGGCAAGACGTTCCAGATCCCGGGGGCCATCATCACCGGTCGCCGCATGGGCATGCAGCTGATGGACCAGTCGCTGCTCGCCATGGTGCGCGCCGGCGACATCGACCCGGACGAGGCATTCCTCAAGGCCACCGACAAATTCGGCTTCGCGCCGTTCGTGACCCGTCCCGAGCTGTTGAACCTGATGGCCGGCGCCCCGAGCGGCGACGCCGAAGGACGGGCGGCGTAGCCATGAAACGCATCGACACGTTCCTCGAGCTGGTGGTAAAGCAGGGCGGATCCGACCTGCATCTGGTCTCGGGGCAGGTGCCGCGCATCCGGGTCAACGGCAATCTGGCCCCGGTTCGGTTCCGCGACCTGTCGACCACCGACGTCGAAGACCTACTGGTCGAAATCTTGAGTCGCGAGCACAAAGAGACCCTGGCCAGCCAGTACGCGGTCGATCTCGCCTACTCCTCGGAGTCGCTCGGGCGATTCCGGGTCAACGTCTACCGCCATTCGTCCGGCCTCGCCGCCGCTTTTCGCGTGATCCCGACCGACATCCCGAACATCGACGCGATCGGCATTCCGACGGTGGTCAAGAACATCATCGAGGTGCCGAAGGGGCTGACTCTGGTCACCGGTCCGACCGGATCGGGCAAGTCGACGACGCTGGCCAGCATGCTCGACTACATCAACGGCATGCGCCACGGACACATCATCACGATCGAAGACCCGATCGAGTTCGTCCACCAGGTCAAGAAGTGCCTGTTCACCCAGCGCGAGGTCGGCGCCCACGTGCCCAGCTTCTCCGAGGCGCTGCGCAGCGCCGTGCGCGAGGATCCGGACGTCATCCTGCTCGGCGAAATGCGCGACCTGGAGACCATCAGCCTGGCGCTGACCGCCGCCGAGACCGGCATTCAGGTGTTCGGCACGCTGCACACCAACGGCGCCGTGCGCTCGATCGACCGGATCGTCAACGTCTTCCCGCCTCGGCGCCAGGACCAAATCCGCGCCATGCTCGCCGACAGCTTGCGGCTGGTGGTCTCACAGCAGCTGGTGCGGCGCTCCGACGGCTCGGGTCGGGTGGTCGCCGCCGAGGTCATGGTCACCACCCACGCGGTGTCCTCGATGATCCGCAGCGGCAACAGCCACAAGCTGACCAACGCGATCCAGGCCGGCGGCCGGATCGGCATGCAGGCGCTCGACTCCGTGCTCGGCGAAATGGTCAAGAAGGAAACGATCAGCGGCGAGGAAGCCTACGAGCACGCCATCGACCGCATCGCCTTCGAGAAGTATCTGCCCCAGGACTTCGCCGCCTGATCGGGGGCGGCCAGGCAAAGTCGATTCGTTGGCGGGATGCGGGCGAGAATGCGGGGGTTCTGCGGGTGCGACGAGCGTCAGGCCGCTTCGTCGAGCGGCTCGCTGGCCTCGGCGGCGGACGCCGACGCAGCGTAGAGCGATGCTTCGAGATCCGGGATGATCTGCCGCAGAGCGCTGACCACTTGCGGATCCCAGTCGACGCCCTTGCCCTTCTCGAGGATCCCTACCACCTGGTCGACCGACATTGGATCCTTGTACGAGCGCGGCGACATGAGCGCATCGAACACGTCGGCAACCGAGATGATGCGCGAGGCGCGCGGGATCTCGGGACCGGGAATGCCGAATGGCCCGCTGCCGTCCATCTTCTCGTGGTGGTAGGCAGCGATCTTGGGGACCTCCCGGAGCTGCTCCGGGTACTCGATCTTGTCGAGGATGGTCTGGGTGTAGGCCGCGTGGTGCGCCATCTCTTCCCGCTCGCCCTCGGTCAGCCGGTCGGGCTTGAACAAGACGTCATCGCGCACGCCCTGTTTGCCCAGGTCGTGGAGGATCGCGGCGACCCCGATGATCTCGAGCTCGCGGCCCGACAAACCCATCTCGCGTCCGATCTCGAGCGCCACGGCCTGGACCCGTTCCGAGTGATGCGCGGTCTCGGGATCCTTGAGGGTCAGCGAGTGAACCAGGGCATTGATCGTCGACTGCAGGGCTCGGCGCTGCTGCTGGAACAGGTGCAGGTGGTCGAGCGCGAGGCTGACCTGACTGGCGAACACCGACAAGAGGTCGACGTCGCGGCTGGTGAACACGCCCTTGCCGGGATTGCGAATGTCGAGCTGGACGATGCCGAACGCGGTCTCGCCCTGGGTCAGGGGTGCACAGATCGCGGTCTGCAGCCCCGAGAGTGCAATGCTGTGGACCTTGGCCATGTCCTGTTCAGTGTGGGTGACCAGCACCGCCAAACCCTCGCTGATGACCCGCGAGACGATGGTGCGGCTCAGTGTCACGTCGGGCTCGTCGCCGCTCCGCGAGCGGGCGATCAGCGTGCGGAAGCCGCCGGGTTCGTTCGCGTCCTTGACCGCGAGCACGTGGTGGGTGGCGCCCGGGAACGCCCGGAACGCGAACTCGGCGATCACCGCCATGAGCTGCGACTCGTCGCTGCTGGCGCGCGCGGTCTCGTGGACCAGATTCAGGATCAGCTCGGCCAGTTTGGCGTCGGAACGGACGATCTCTTCCTGGGCGCCACGCACTTCGGCCAGCGGGCGGGACGCAACCACCGTCGGCTCGCCGCCGGTGTCGTCGACCAGGATCGGACGATCGGCGTCTCTTCGGAATGGGCGAATGAGGAATTCCACCCCGGTATATTCGGCACCTGGGGCTGCCCAGCTTTAGGACCGTCCGCAGGTTGGGGCCGGAATTCTCGCTCAGGTTTCCCCGGGTCCAGCCGAAAACCCACCTCAGACCGTTCGGGTCCCCCGAACCCTCGGATACCCGACTGGAGACCCATGCCCACACCTAACCTCGGCAAGTGGACGCTGGCTGCGGCCGGAGCCGTCGCCCTGGCGTTGACAATCATGAACGCGCCGCCCGCGACCTGGAGCGGAGGCGCCACGATCGTCATTCCCTGGATCTGCCTGGTGGCGCTGGCCGAGTTCCTGGCGGTCGCGATTCCCCGTACCGGGGTGCGCATGGTCTTGACGCCTGCGATGGAGTTCGCTGCCCTGCTGCTGCTCGGCCCGGCCCCCGCCGCCTGCGCGACTGCAATCGGCCGAGCTGCCGCCTGTGCCATGAAACGGCGTCCGCTCTCCGAAGCGCTCTCGAGCGCCGGCGAAGGCATCCTGGTGGTCAGCGCCACCGGATTTGCGCTCGGAACCAGCTCCACCGGAGGCGGGCTGAACGCGACCACTCTGGCCGGCGCCTTCGTCACCGCCTGGGTCGCACGCGCCGCGCTCGCGTCCTGCGCGACGCTCCTGTCTCAGGGCCGAGGCGCGTGGGCCACGATTCACAGTCGCCTGCCGCGTGAGCTGTTGCACGACCTGCTGATCCTGCCCTACGGGTTGGTGCTCGCCATGGTCGATGCCTCAGCGGCGATCCTGGTCGCGGTCTACGGCCTCCTGCCTTCCCTGTTCATCAGCCTCGCGTCGCGGCGTCACGAGCCGGTGGCCGACGGCCAGATCCAGACGGTCCGCGTGCTGATGGCTGCGATCGACGCGTTCGATCCCTACACGCGCGGCCATTCCAACCGCGCGGCCCGGCGGTCGGTGCGCATCGCCCGACGGCTCGGAGTGGTGGAGGCGGAACTGCGCGACATCGAACTCGGCGCGTTGCTCCACGACATCGGGCGCACCGCGATCCACCTCGACATCCTCCAGAGCCATCGCCCCCTCGACCTGCGCGAACGGGCGGTGATCAACACGCACCCGACCGTCGGCTTCCAGATCGTCCAGGGGCTCCCGGGTCTGGAACGCGTCGCCGAGATCGTCCAGGCGCATCACGAGCAGCCGGACGGACGCGGCTATCCGTGCGGGCTGCGCGGAGACCGGATTCCGGTCGGCGCGCGGATCATCATGGCGGTCGCCGCCTTCGACGCAATGACCAGCGATCGGCCCTACCGTCGCGGCCTCCCCGCCTCCGAGGCCTACCAGGAACTGCGGCGCAACGCCGGTACCCAGTTCTTCCCGGAAGTCGTGGAAGCGCTGATCGAGCTGCACGAGAGCGGCGATCTGGACCGAGATCTGGACGAGTTGGCGTCGTCCGAAGGGTCGGCTCCGGAAATACCCGCGCTCGCTGTCACCGGCAGCTGAACCCTGTTCCAGTCGTAGCCGCGTCGGGCATCCCCTCCCCGCAGTAATCCGCCCGCCCTGTTGTTGGCAAGACTAAGTGACCGCTTTTGACACGACTATCTGTCCTCTTTCAGGCGGCAAGGTCAGCGGCCTCCCTCAGGGCCCGGCCGCGGGCATCGAACCGCCCGAGGCGGCGGGGGCCCCACCACACGGAGTGGGTGTGGTCGAGGTGCCTGCGAACGGTGACCGTGAGGCCCGCGCAGGAGGGCCGGCCGGGCTGCTTCGGGATCTGAAGGCAGACCCCGTCGAGGCGTACGGTGTTGTCTTTGCCGACCGTGCGCGACTCCTCGTGGCACAGGATCTGGTCGAGGTCGGCGCCGCCAGCGGTGACGAAGGCGGACGTCGCTTCGGCCGGCGCGACCGCGAACTCCTCGTTGTAGCGAGCGAGGAACGTCTCGGTGATGAAGGCGTTGGCGCGCTCGGTAGTGACGATCCGTGCCAGGCGCAGCTCCTGGATGAGCCGGTCCTGGAGCGTGCGGTTGAGTCGCTCGCTGCGGCCACGGGCCTGGGGCGAGTAGGCGAGGATGTGCTCGACCCCGAGGCGCGCGAGCACGCGCCCGACCTGGGTGGGGTGGTCACGATCGACCGGTCCACCACTCTTAGGCGTGAACGCGGCCCAGCGGGCCCGATCGGTGTACAGCGCCTGGGGCACGCCGTGGCGCGAGACGACCGCGTGGATCGCGGCCAGTACCGGCTCGGTGCCTTCGTGTCCGCACAGCTGGGCGTAGAGCAACCGCCGCGTCGCATCGTCCACGACCACGATCAAACACTGGCGGTCGTGCGGACGCAGGGCCAGCCACGCGTGCAGGCTGCCATCCAGATGCAGCATCTCGCCAAAGCACTCACGCGGCGGACGGCGCAGGCGGTGACGTCCACGCGGTCGACGCTTCTTGATCAACCCGGCCACCTGCAGCGCCTGTCGCACGAAGCTGTACGACCACTTCAGCCCATGCTCACGCCGGGCAATCGCACAGAAGTGCCGCACGTTCACCCCCTGGTAGCGCTTCTGGTAGAGCGCCAGCAGCCGCTCCAGTTCGGCCCGAGTCACCCGCCGCGGGTTCGGGTGGCCCAGCGTCCGCCGGTCGAGCACGCCCTCGAGTCCCGCGGTCTCGAACTTCACCTTCCAGCGCCGCATGTTCCGGGCGCTGATCCCGAGAATGTCCGCCGCCTGGATCCAGCTGATCTCCCGCTGTACCGCTCGCATCAGCACTTCCCTGACCCGCATCGTCCGCTCCTGGACGGTCGGCGTAGCCGGCATTGCGAGGCCCTCCTCGCAACCCCTGATACCACCCAACCGCCCCACTAGGGGGAGCGGTCACTCCCGTCCGCCCTAAATGCGGACAGATAGTCTTGCTCACTACACAGTAATCCGCCCGCCCTTGACCCTGGCGACAGTCGGCGGTACAAGCCGCTGATTCGCAACACCCGCTGGACGGCCCCATAGCCGGCATCGCGGGTACGCGGCTTGTCCGTCCCGGGGACCCTTCATGACGCCCGAGCACATCGTCCACTCGCCTGCATTCCTGTCCCGCCGCACGCAGAACTGGCTCGTGCTCGGCTTCACCTACGCGGCCATGTACATGGCCCGGTACAACTTCGGCTTCGCCAACAAGTCGCTGTCCGACACCTACGGCTGGGACAAGACCCAGGTCGGGACCATCATCTCGACCGCGACCCTGGTCTACGGCATCTCGGCGATGTTCAACGGCCCGATCGCCGACCGACTCGGCGGCCGTCGCGCGATGCTGATCGGCGTCGTGCGGCGCCACGCGTCTTCAACCTGGCGTTCGGCCTCGGCGCCTACCTCGGCTTCCTCGGCACCGGCACCGTCCTGCTCGGCTACCTCGCGACCGTATGGACGCTCAACATGTACTTCCAGTCGTACAGCGCGCTGGCCCTGATCAAGGTCAACTCCGGCTGGTTCCACGTCAGCGAGCGCGGCGTGTTCTCGGCGATCTTCGGCTCGATGATCCAGAGTGGCCGAGCGCTGGTGTTCCTGCTGCTGGCGACGCTCGCTGGTCGTGTGCGCTGCCCTGGCAGTGGAAGTTCTTCCTCCCCGCGGCCATCGCCGGGCTCATGGCGATCGCTCACCTTCATGGTGGTGCGCGACACACCACGCGATGCCGGGCTCGACGACTTCGACCCGCAGGACGCGACCAGCGGCGACACCGAGAAGATCACGTTCGGCTACGTGGCGCGCAAGGTATTCACGAACCCGGTCGCGATCACCATCGCGGTCGCCGAGTTCTGCACCGGATTCGTGCGCCAGGGCTTCGAGCAGTGGTTCCCGCGCTACATGCAGGAGGCGCAGCACCTGCCAGCTTCGACCACCCGATCTTCCAGAGCGGCGCACTTGCCGTCGTCATCGCCGGCATCGCCGGCGCCTTCGTCGCGGGCTTCGCGTCGGACAAGCTGTTCGGCCATCGCCGGCCGCCGGTCGCGTTCATCGGCTATGTGCTTCAGATCGTCTGCCTGTGCGGTCGTGTGGCAGGCGCCGAGCCTGAATGCGATCATCATCGCCTTCATCGTTCAACTCGCTCGCCATCTCGATGGTGCACTCGATGCTCTCCGGCACCGCCTCGATGGACTTCGGCGGCAAGCGCGCCGCCGCGACCGCGGCCGGACATGTTCGACGGCATGCAGTACATCGGCGGCTCGTTCGTCGGCGTCGGGCATGGGCTGGCTGCTCGAGAACTACGGCTGGAGCGCGTGGGGACCGAGCATGATCGGCTTCAGCGCGATCGGCGCGGTGCTGATGCTGTTCCTGTGGAATGCGCGGCCCAAGCGGAGTGGCGGCGGGCACTGAGCCCGCGGGCTACTTTCGCCGCACGATCGCCAGCGTCAGGTCGTCGTCGAGTGGTCGGCCGGCGGCGAAGGCCGCCAGGTCCTCGCGCACCGCGCCCAGCAGGCTCGCGCACAACGAACCCGAGGGTTTCCCGGCTCGCCACTCGGTCACCCTGGCGCGGAGCCGATCCAGGCCGTACTCGTCCTCCGCCGCGTTGCGCGCCTCGATCAGCCCATCGGTGTAGACCAGGAGCATGTCGCCCTTGTGGAACGGAATGGGACGACTCTCGTAGGGCCACGGATCCAGCCCGGGGTGGACGATGGGCGCTGTGGACTCCAGCCGCTCGATGCTCCCGTCGCGGCCGATCTTGAGTGCGTCCGGATGCCCGGCGTTCACCACTTCGAGTCGCTCTCCTTTCACCCGAACGCACACCGCCGACATGTGCCGGCCCTGCGGGAACAGACGGCAGGCTTCGGCGATGCGCCGAGCGACCGACTCGGGGCGCATGGCGTCGGCGAACGCGTCGCGGAACGCGAGCTTGACCATGCCGGTCTGCATCGCCGCGGTGGCGCCGTGGCCCGACACGTCGACCACCACCAGGCCGAAGCCGTAGTCGCCGAACGAGTAGTCGCAGAAATCGCCCCCCAGCTCGCCACCCGGCTCGTAGTGGATCGCCACCTCGAGTCCGTCCTCGTCGGCCGTCAGCTCGGGCAGCAGACTCTGCTGGAACACCCGGGCCGCATCGATCTCCTGCTCGATGCGTGTCACGTGCGCGCGGTTCTCGGCATCGAGCCGGCGCAGATCCATGCAGCGCTCGACCAGGGTCAACAGGACTTCGCGGTCGAAGGGCTTGGTCAGGAAGAAGAAGGCCCGCTCGCGGATCGCGCGCACCATGCGCGCGTCCCGCTCGTCGGCGCTGCCGGTCATCATGATCGCGTCCATGTGCGGATCGCGCTCGAGCAACCGGGCCATCAGGGCGAAGCCGTCCATTTCGGGCATTCGGACGTCGAGGATCGCGAGATCCGGCGCGCTCTCGGCCGCCAGCTCGAGCCCGCGACTCGGAGTGCCGGCGACCTGGACGTCGTAGTGCGGAGACAGAATGCGTTCGATCGAGCGCAGCATGCCCGGCTCGTCGTCGACCACCAGGATCCGATCGCGGCTCACGGCGGCTAGCTGGGAGTCGGGCCGGCGTTCCCGACCACGCCACTCGGAACCGCCGCGTTCTCGACCGCCACGGGCAGCCGGAGCTGCACGCGCGTGCCCAGCCCCGGCTCGCTTTCGATGGCCAGCGTGCCGCCTGCTTCGGAAACGATCGATCGGCAGGTCGAGAGTCCGAGTCCGGTGCCGTCGTCCTTGGTCGTGTGGAACGGTCGCTCGATCGACTGCAGCAGCTCGCGATCCATTCCGATCCCGGTGTCGGCAACCAGGACCTGGACGGCGTTGCCTTCGAGATGGGCGGAGACGGTCAGCGTGCCGCCCGACGGCATGGCGTCGCGCGCGTTGGTCATCAGGTTCATGAGCAGCCGCTCGAGGTCGCTGGTGCCGCAGCGCAGCTCGGGCAAATCGTCCGCGATCCGCAGCACCAGGCTCACGCGGCGGCGGGCCAAACCGTCGTGCAGGAGCGCCTGGGCGCCGGAGAGCGCCTTCCGGATGCTGCCCGGGGCAGCCGCGCGCACGGAACCGCGAGCAAAGCGCGTCATGCGGCCGAAGATGTCGCGGACCACCTGCAGCGACTGGTCCACGCGGTCGAGGTCCTCGGCGAGCAGCGCGGGATCCAGGCGCCCGGCCCCCAGGTCGGCGCGCACTTGCTGGACCAGTGGGATGACCTCGCCGAGCGCGTTGTTGATGTCGTGCGCAACGCCGCCCGCGAGCTGGGCCAGCGCTCCTTGGCGCTCGACCTTGAGCATGCGCGCCTGGAGATTCTCGAGGCTCTCGGCGCGCTGAAGCGCGAGGGAGGCCAGGAGCGCGAAGCGCTCGACCACGCCGCGCTCGTACTCACGAAACGCGCCTCGATGCAGCTCGGCCACCACGAGCACCCCCAGGGGACCGCGGCGGCTGGCGAGCGGACCGAGCAGCAGCGAGCCCGCGACCGGGCGCATCAGCTCCGAACCGGCATCGAGCAGCGAGCCGGCCGGGGGACGTGCCGGGTGCGCCCCGGGATCGAGCAGTGCTGCCAAGCTGAGCGAATAGCCCTCGGTCCATTCGACCCAACCCTCCGCCGTGCGATCGAAGCCACAGACCGCCTCGCTGGCGAGTGCTGCCGCCTGCTCGCGGCTCAGTGCGAACGACTGCCCGATGCGATCGCTCTTCGACTTGCGCCATGAGATTTGCTCGGCGACCAGATCCAACGTTTCGGTCGCCGGATTCCAGATCCAGAGCGCCGCCGAATGGTCGTAGCGCGTGAGCAACTGCAGTCCATCGAGGATCTGGTAGTAGAGATCCTTGGCCGGCAGTTCGCTCATCAGCTTGTCGTCGATGCGCGCGCGCACTTCGACCAGCCGGCGTTCATCGAGCCGCTGGATCAGATCCGAAGCGGCCTCGGCGACATGACCCAGCTCGCGCGGCGCCCCCTCGGCAAACGCACCCTGAGCGCGTTGGAGCACGATCAATCCCCACGAACGATTCCGTCGGACCAGCCGCGCCACGACCGTACCCGCGGGAATCTGCACGCGCCCGCCGCGGAGCAGCTCGGTGATCAGGTCGAGGTCGCACCCGGCCCCGGCGGGGTGCGAGAACAACGCCCGGGCGGTTTCCATGCCGGGTTCCAGCACCGCGACGCACGCGGATTCGGCCCCGAAGCGCTCGGCGGCGGCGCGCACGAAGTGCTTGAGGATCTTGCCGACCTCCGCGGCGTCGCGGACCTGGGCCGAGACGTCATGGAGGAAGCGGTGGATGTCGACAGGGGCAGTCATGGGCGGTGCATGGTAGCGCAGCCGGGGCCCGATCGGGGCCCTCGGGTCCCCTACGGCAGCAGGACTACCTTGCGGGCAATCGGGTCGCCGGTCCGAGGAACGAACCTCACGTAGTAGACGCCGGCCGGTACGCGCCGGTTTTCGTCGTCCCTCCCGTCCCAGATGGCGATGCTGCGCCCGAGCGGTCCGGACCAGGCGGGAAGTGTGCGTACCTTTCGGCCGTTCAGGTCGTGAACCTGAATGGTGACGTCCATCCCCGGCGTGTACTCGATCGCCGTCTGTTCTGCGAACGGATTGGGCCTGCCGAGCTCGACCGCAAACGGCTGGGGCACGGGCTCCGGGATCGCCAGACCATCCCACCTGGCGATCGAGGCGGATGGATGCCCCCCCGCCTGGTTGAATGCGCCGCCGACGTAGAGAGAGCCCTCGAACAGTGACAACGCACTGACCGCTCGATAGTCGAAGGCGCGTTGGCCGATCCCGGAGCCCAGCGACTCCCACGAAACACCGTTCCAGCGAGCGATGTGGACATCGTCTGGGCCGAAGGTCTGTCCGCCCGCGTGCAAGCTACCGCCGGCGACGCACAACGTCCGCACACCCAACCCGGGCACGACGCCGAGCGGTTCCCACGTCGCGCCCGTCCAGCGCAGGACCGGCGACGCAGCCCCGCCGGACGGATAGCCGCCAGCGATCACGTCGCCCTCGAACTCGGCGAGCGCAACCGCTTCACCGGGAAAGCCCGCGCCCATTGCACTCCACGCAATACCGTCCCAGCGCGCGACGTTGTCCGCGGCAACTCCACCGAGGCCCTCGAACGAGCCAGCAGCAATCAGGTCTCCTCCAGGCGTCGACATCAACGCGCGCACCACAACCGCAGGGAGTCCGCCGACGGAACCCACCGGCGACCACTGCGCACCGTCGAAACGCGCGATTCGTGGAGCGAGGACGCCCCCCGCTGTCTCGAAACGACCGCCGACGTACAACTCCGAACCCGAAACGAGCAGCGCCATCACTTCACCGTCGGTTCCCCCGCCGAGCTCGCTCCAGTCCGTGCCGTCCCAGTAAGCCAGGTTGTTGATGCCGAAAGGGCCGGTGAAATCACCACCGGCGATCAGCCGGCCGCCGAACCAGGCGAGCGCGCTCACCGAACCCGTCAATCCCGAGAATTCGGTCCATGATGATCCATTCCAGCGCGCCACAGCGCCGGTCGGCACCCATTGCGAGCCGCTACGAGCCGCCGAGAACGACCCTCCGACGTAGAGCTGGTCACCCACTGGCAGCATGGCGTTCACCGCAGGGAACCCCGTGCCCATGAGGCCGTAGCCGTCGCGACCGGGCCCGCCGATGTCTTCCCAGTACGTCGTTCCGCGTCGCACGCAATGAAAGATCGTTTGGATGCCGGTGGCGAACTCGGCCGACTCGATCGACCCGCCCGCGTAGAGTTCATTCCGGTACTCGGCCAGTGCGTAGGCGGTCCCGATGATCACGGGAAGCGGCTCCAGTACACCGGCCGACACTCGCGCGACTGCCACCCGGTTCACGACGTTGGTCAGCAACCCGGCCATGTAGAGCCCGTCGGAAAGCGGTTTGAGCTCGTAGGGAATCCCGTCCCAACCCGACAGCTCCGTCGTCCACGTCGTTCCATTCCATCGCGCGATCGGGCCCAGCGCATGGCCAGGCGACAACGTGAAGAACCCGCCGACCACCAGATCCGTGCCGTCCACCGCGATCGAGACTGCGCTGCTGCTGCCGTCGCCGCTCGCCAGCGTATCCCAGTCGGCGCCGGTCCAACGCAGCACGATGCCGACTTCCGTGACGCCTTCGCGCCGGAAGCGCCCACATGCGACCAGACTGCCTTCGAATATCGTGAGCTTGCGGGCACGCGCGAAGATCGCTGAGGGCACGAGCGGACCGACCGGCTCCCATTCGGTCCCGTTCCACCGCGCCACCGGAACGTGCTCGAAGCTCGCGCCGAAGGTGAAGTCGCCGGCGGCGAACAGCTCGTCGTCGACCACAGCGAGATCGAGCACCTGACCCTGCAACCCCGAGCCCATTCGGTGCCACGCGACGCCGTCCCATCGCGCCACGTTCAGCGCGGTATCGCTGCCGGGGACGCCGAATGCGCCGCCCGCGATCAGCGAGGCTTCGAACTCGACCAATGCCCACAGGCCGCCGTACACGCCGTCGCCAAGCGGGCGCCACTGCTTGCCGTCCCAGCGCGCGATAGCCGAGGCCGGACCGTCCGGTGTCTGGCCGAAGGCGCCCGCCGCCACCAGGTCACCGCCGAAGTTCGCGAAGTCCTGAATCGGCGAATCGAATGCCGGTGCGTCGAAGCTCGGCGACCAAAAGATATCGTCGGGATTCTGAGCACGGGCACTCGCCGGGATCGCGAGGAGTGCGATGGCGATCAGGACGCGGACACGGGTCGGCCGACGGTGAGTCATGGAGCTACTCCTGACGCCCGGTTCATGCGCCAGTCTGAACTCGTTCATGCCCCGAGTAAAGGTTCATCCGGCCTTCGCGCAGGAACCCGATCAGCGTCATGCGCGCGGCCTCGGCCAGCTCGATCGCGAGCGACGACGGCGCCCCGACCGCGGCCAGCACCGGAATCCGCGCCCGCGCGGCCTTGAGCACGATCTCGGCTCCCGCGCGCCCGCTGACCCACAGCACGCCCGCGTTCGCGGGGTGGCGCCCCTGGCTCGATCAGCCAGCCAGCAGATCTTGTCGACCGCGTTGTGCCGCCCGACGTCCTCGCGCAGGACGCGCGGCTCGAGTTGTTCGTCGCACCACGCGGCGGCGTGCAGCCCGCCCGTCGCTGTGAACGTCACCTGCGCCGCGCGCAGACGTTCGGGGAGTGCCGCCAGGGCGGTGGCCGCAATCGGCGGACCTTCGGCGATCGGCGTGAGTCCGGCGCGCAACGAGTCGAGATGCGCTCGCCCGCACAGTCCGCAGGCCGCGGTCGCCGCGAAGTGGCGCTCGAGCCGGCTCCAGTCGAGGGTGACGTCGGGCGCGAGCGAAATGTCGATCCGATCGGGCTCGTCGGCGCATGCCGCCACACTCTCACGCACATCGCGAACATCCGCTGCGCGTGCGAATCACGCCCTCGCCGGCCAGGAAACCCAGCGCCAGCTCGCGATCGTCGCCGGGCGTGCGCAGCGTCACCGCGAGCGGGCGGCCGTCCACACGAATCTCGAGCGCGCGCTCGACGGCGACCGCGTCGTCGATTCGCTCCGTGGCCCCGGCCGCCACGCGCGTCACCGCGCGGACGGTACGCCGTGGGTCGGGAGGACTCTGCGTCATGTCGATCCCGAAGCGCTCAGACCTTCGGATGCTCGGTGCGGGTCGCGAAGCTGCCGTCGGCGAGCGGGACCAGCGTGTAGTCCGCGAACATCGCCGGCGCCTCGCGCTGCATGATCCTGAGCATTGCCACCGCGACCTTGCGGATCTCGACGTCGGCGTGCTCGCTGCCGCGCAGCTCGATGAAGTGCCGAAGCGCGCGCGCGTTCCCGGTGACGAAGATCTTGGTCTCGGTGGCATTGGGCAGCACCGAGCGCGCCGCCTGGCGCGCGAGCTTGCGCCGCAGCGTCTTCTCGGGCACGTCGGTGAACTTGCTCCTGGAGCCCGGTGACCAGCCGATCGTAGGCGTCGCGCGTCGCGTTGACCGCCTCGTTCCCAGGCCGCGTGCAGCTCGGGATCGGCGGCGATCACGTCGGGCTCGACGAAGTCCGAGTCGGACTCGTCGACGTAGCGCTGCGAGAGCTGCGAGTACGAGAAGTGCCGGTGGCGGATCAGCTCGTGCGTGAACGAGCGCGACACGCCGGTGATCACGAAGCTCCACACCGCGTGCTCGAGCACCGAGCCGTGTCCGACCTCGACGATGTGCTCGATGAACTCGCGGTTGGTGCTTGCGGCCCTTGCCGTACGACATGTAGCAGACCCGCCCGGCCATCTCGGCCAGCTGCTCGCCGCCGACCTCGGTGTCGGTGCTCCAGGTCAGGCCGTGGTCGTTCGAGGAAGCCGCTCGATCGCCCGCCGGATCGACGACCTGGCGGCCGACCAGATGCACACTCGGGTCGCGCACGATCTTGAGCGGTTTGGTCGTCCTGCATTGCCGTGGTTCCCATGGAGGTTCCGTCCCCTATTTGCGCGTGACGCCGCGACCGCGTCGCGGACCGGCGGGTCATGACCAGGTCCACTTCCTCGTCCCGAGTGTAGAAGTGGGGCGCGAACCTCAGCCCCACACCCGGGCGGTAGTCGAGCAGCACGTCCGCGGCCCAGCAGCGCGAGGCACGCAGACTCGGCATTCGGCACGTCGAGCACAACCGTGCCGCCGCGCCGCTCCGGCTCGCGCGGTGATCCCAGCGTCATCCTGAACTCATCCGCCCAGGCGATCATGCGATCGGTCTGGCGCAGCGACTTGGCGCGGATCGCGGCCACCCCGATTCCGGCGACGATCGTCATAGCCCGCGCGGGCCGCGACGAATGCCGGGATCCCCGGTGTGCCGATCCAGAACCGCCGCGCACCGGTGTCGCGCGCGAGCGACCGGGTTCGAAGTCGAACGGCCGCTCATGCGTCATCCAGCCGGTGATCGCGGGCTCGAGTTTCGGCGCCACCCGCGGACTCACGTACAGGTAGCCGGCGCCTGGTCCGCCGCACAGCCACTTGACCGAGCCACCGGCGAGCATGTCGATGTTCGAGGCTTGGACGTCGAGCGGTACGGTGCCGATCGACTGGTAAGCATCGATCAGCACCAGCGCCCCCGACTGCGTGTGCGCTTGGCGACGATCGGCGCGAGATCCAGCACCTGGGCGCTGCGGAACAACATGTGCGAGATCGCGACGACAGCGGTGCGCTCGTCGATCGCGGCCACGATGTCGGCTTCGGCGATGTGGTGGTCCTCGCGCGCCGGCACGAGCACGACCTCGGCGCCGCGCTGCGTCAAGCCCCTCGTACAGGTACAGCATCGACGGGAAATCCTCCGCAGTGCAGACCAGGCGATTGCGCGGCGCTTCGAAGCGAAACGCCGACAGCGCCACCGCCTCGGCCATGGTCGCGTTCTCGAACATCGTGATCGAGCCGGGCTCGGCGTTGAAGATCGAGCCGAGCAGGTTTCCGATCTCGGTCGGCAGGGCGAACCACCCTTCGTCCCATGCGCGGATGCTGCGCGTCTTCCAGGTGTGCGTGTAGCGCCGCAGCGCCTCCTCGGCGAAACGCGGCATCGCGCCCGAGCGAGTGCGAGATGAAGTGCAGCGCTGTCTCGACCGTCGGGAACTCGGTTCGCCAGTGAATCAGCGAATCCGGCGCGGTGCGGGTCGCCATTATCGAGCTTCTCCCGCTCCGGCTTCGCGCTCGGCCAGTGCCAGGCGCACGGCATCTGTGGGCGACTCCGTGACCTGAACGTGCTCGAACAGGTGCGGCAGGACCATGTCCGGATGGCGGAGCGCCTGAATGAACTCCTTCCAGTGCGGCCCAAGGAGGACGATCGGTGCGGCGTGACGTCCGCCGACGCTGACCAGCGTCCAGGCAAGGAACAGCTCGGTGAGCGTTCCGATGCTGCCCGGGAGCACGACGAACCCGTCGGCGCGCTCGACCAGGTGACGGAGGCGCTCGTAGAGGTCGGTCGTGTGCACCCGCTCACGCACCCAATCGTTGACCGGCCCCCGGGCTTCGAACAACTCGACGGTGACCCCGATCACGTGCCCGCCGGTCTCGTGGGCCCCGCGCGAAACCGCCTCCATGGTGCCGCTGTAGCCGCCGGTCATGGCGTCGGCGCCTGCGGCGGCGATCGCGCGCCCCAGGTCGAGGCCGAGCGCGTAGGCTGGATCCCCCGGTCGGACGGTGCTGCTGCCGAACACGGCGATCAACGGGCGCGTGGCCATCGGGTCTCCGGAGAGGATGGGGCGTGGGCGCCGGGGGTCGGACGACCGGGTGCCGGCCACCATCTTGCCACGGCGGCCCGGGACGGGCCAGTGTCACGTGATGAGAATCCTGGAAGACGCTTCACGCCTGCGCGAGGGCGGCGGACTCAAGTTCGAGATCGTCCGCGATGGCGTACGCCGCGAGGCGTTCGTGGTGCGTTATCGAGGCAGGCTCTACGCCTACGTGAACACCTGCCGGCACCAGTCGCTGCCGTTGGACTTTGGCGATGCGCGCTACTTCGACGACGAGTATGACGCGCTGGTGTGCTGCCATCACGGGGCGAGATACCGGCCGGAGACGGGCGAGTGTTTCGACGGGCCGTGCGTCGGGTCGAAGCTCACGAGACTCGAGGTCGAGGAGCGGGACGGGGCGTTGTGGTTCGACGACTAGAGGTCAACTCGCTCCAGAGCGAGTTCCGTTAGGCCCAACTAACGGTCGACGCCGAGGCAAGGGGTCCCCTGAGCTACGCCGCGAGCGTCGTCAGGATCGTCGGGGCGCCCTTGCCGATCACCACAGTGTGCTCGAAGTGCGCTGCGTTCCGCCCGTCGTGGGTGCGCACCGTCCAGCCGTCGCTTGCCAGGTAGGCCCGTCCCGACCCTGCCGCGATGATCGGCTCGATCGTCAGCACCATGCCTTCCTCCAGGCGCTCGGTGGCGTCGGGGTCGTCGACGTTGGGGATGGTCGGCGGCTCGTGGATCGTGCGACCGATGCCGTGCCCGCTCAGGCCCTCGACGCAGGAGAATCCATGGCCTTCGACCACGCCCTGAATCGCACGACCGACGTCGCGAGCGAGCGCTCCGGCACGAGCGGCCTTCAGAGCCGCCTGGAATGCGGCCTCGGCGCAGGCCGCAAGTTCCTGGGCCAATGGGTCCGCCGGGCCCACCACGACCGTGCACGCGGTGTCGGCCATGTAGCCGCCCAGCTCGGCCGTCACGTCCAACTTCACGACGTCGCCAGGCTGGATCGCGCGCGACCCCGGAATGCCGTGAACGACTTCGTCGTTCAGGCTGATGCAGTTGGCGCCGGGGAACTGATAGACGAGCTGGGGCGCCGAACGGGCCCCATGCCGTTCGAGCACCGCGCGTCCGATCGCGTCCAGCTCGGCTGTGGTCAGACCGGGGGCGACCGAGACGCGCATCGCCTCGAGCGCCGCCGCCGCGGCTCGACCTGCGAGCCTCAGCCCGCTCCAGTCGTCCTCGTCCTCGATAGACACGCGCGGTTACGACTTCTTGGCCGCCGGTCGCGGCGCCCAGCCCATGCCGTCCGGCTCCTTGCCGGTGGTGAACGTGCCGGTTGCCTTGCGCTGCTTGATGTCGATCACCGTCACCCGGCTGTCGTTGGTGTTCGCGATGTAGGCGTGCGAGCCATCCGGCGTGATCTCGATCCCGATCGGCATGGTGCCGACCTCGATATCGGCGACCCGCTCGCGGGTGGCGGCGTCGAACACCACGACCTTGTTGCTGCGCGCGTTCGACACCAGGACTTCCTTGCCGTCGGGCGTGAACTGCGACCGGATCGGGAACTCGCCGCCGCTCTCGAGATTGGCGACCAGCGAGTCGGTGGCGACGTCGATCACCGACACGGTGTTGGCCCCGCGGTTGGCGATCCACACCTCGCGTCCGTTGGGGGCCATGTCGATGCCTTCGGCGCCATCCCCGGTCGGGATCGAACGCACCGAGCCGCTGGCGCGATCAATCACGGTCACGCTGCCGGACCGGATATTGGCGACATAGAGTTTCTTTTCGTCGGGGGTCACGACCACCATGTGGCTGATCTCGGCTCCGGTCTTCCAGCTCGCCACGATCTTGCCGTTCGCGATCTCGACTTCGAGCACCGCCTGGTTCTCTTCGCACGTCACCCAGAAGCGCTTGCCGTCGCGGCTGACCTGGATGCCGTGCGGCATCGAGTAGCCCTCGAGCGTGATCGTGCGTGCGACCGACTGCTTGTCGAGGTCGATCACGGTGATCGAGTTGCCGGGCTCGCGCTGCGGCGGCTCGCCGGGCTTGAACAGACCGAAGGCGCCGTAGTTGGTGACGAACGCCCAACGGCCGTCCGGCGAGATCGCGACTTCGTGCGGGCCCTTGCCGGTCTTGAGCTTCTTGACCACCTTGAGCGTGGTGGGATCGACCAACGCCACGTCGTGATCGGACTTGTTGAGCACCACCAACAGGTCGCCGCGCGACGCAGCGAAGACCGGGGTAGCGAGCGCCAGGACGAAACTGGTTGCCGGTATGAAACGCATGGCTATTTCGCCTCCACCGTCACTCTCAGGATCTTGCCGGTGAACTTGTTGTGGCCTTCGCGATACTCCTCGGTCACCGGAGTTTCGTTGTCCATCCCAACGTCGATGCCCTCGTCCGCGGAATACACGAACGGCATGGTCTTTTGCACGCGCGCCTCACCGGCCGGCTTGCCGTCGACGCTGAGCTTGCTGACTCCTCCGGAGCCCGGAGCACCGCCGTCATACGCAAACTCGTACTGCAGCGTGTGGCGGCCAGGCGACAAAACGCCCGAAGACACCGTGGTTCGCTCGAGTCCACCGAAGTTGTACACGTGATGCGCGCGTCCACCCTTCATGTACAGGCTCCAGCCGCCGAAGCGGCCGGCCTGGGCGATGATCACGCCGCTCGCGCCCGACGGAACTTCCACCTCGGCGGTGATGCTCGAGGACCGGCCCTTGATGTTGATGAAGGCGTTCTCCGCGATCCCGGTCATGCCCTCGTACAGCGTGAGCGAGGTGCGGTCCCCGATGAGGTCCGGGCGCCCGGCGATCGCCGGGTTGAAGCGCTCGACACGCCGATCGTCGAGCGGGAACACGTGGTTGCGTATCGCTTCCTTCACGAACAGATCCTGGAGTTCCTTGAGCTTCGCCGGATTCTGGGCCGCCAGATCGTTGGCTTGGCTGAAGTCCTCGGCCACGTTGTACAGCTCCCACTTGTCCTGGTCGAATGGCGGGTTTTCGACGATGAGCCACGGAATCGAGTGACGCGTCGCCGCGACCCAACCGTCGTGGTAGATGGCGCGATTGCCGAACATCTCGAAGTACTGGGTGGTGCGGCGATCCTTGGCGGCGCCGTCAGCGGCGGCGTACATCATCGAGACACCGTCCATCGGATACTGCCGCGTGCCATTGACCATGGTCGGCTCGGGCAGACCGGCCGCCTCGAGGGCGGTCGGCGCCACGTCGATCACGTGGTGGAACTGCGAGCGCACCTCACCCTTGGCGGCGATCCCCTTGGGCCAGTGCATGACCATCGCGTTGCGAGTACCGCCGAAGTGCGACGCCACCTGCTTGGTCCACTGGAACGGCGTGTTGCCGGCGTGCGCCCAACCCACGGCAAAGTGCGGGAACGTGTTCGGTCCGCCCCACTCGTCGATGTGCGAGAGCTGCGACGACACGTCGCTGACAATCCCGTTGAGCGCCAGGATTTCGTTGTAGGTGCCATCGGGCCCACCCTCGGCGCTCGAGCCGTTGTCGCCGACGATGTAGATGAACAGCGTGTTGTCCAGCTCGCCCATGTCGCGCAGCGCATCGACCAGGCGCCCGACCTCGTGGTCGGTGTGCGCCCCAAATCCTGCGAAGGTCTCCATCTGGCGCGCGAATAGGCGCTTCTGATCATCGGTCAACGAGTCCCACGCCGGGATCTGCTCCGGTCGTGCGGTCAACTTCGTCCCCGCCGGCACCACGCCCAACTCGATCTGGCGCGCCAGGGTCTGCTCGCGCAGCACGTCCCACCCTTGATCGAACTTGCCCTTGTACTTGGCGATCCACTCCTTGGGCGCATGATGCGGCGCGTGAGTCGCGCCGGTAGCGAAGTACATGTAGAACGGCTTGTCGGGGGTCAACGCCTGCTGGAAGCGCGACCACGCGATCGCGTGGTCGGTCATGTCGGTGGTGAAGTGATAATCGGGGCCAAGCTCCGGCTCGACCCGGGTGACGCCGTCGTAGATGGCGGGCGACCACTGGTTGGTCTCGCCGCCGATGAAACCGTAGAACTTGTCGAATCCTGAGCCGGTGGGCCAGCGATCGTAGGGTCCCGAGACCGACGCCTCCCACGGCGGCGTCTCGTGGTACTTGCCGAACGCCGCGGTGCTGTATCCGTTCATACGAAGGATCTGCGCCAGCGGGGTCACGCTGTTCGGGCGCACGCCAGTGTTGCCCGGGAAGCTGGTGGCCACCTCCATGATCGCGCCGGCGTTGTTGATGTGATGGTTGCGCCCGGTCAGCAATGCGGTGCGGGTCGGCGAGCACAACGCGGTCGTGTGGAAGCGGTTGAAGCGCAGGCCGTTATCGGCCAGGCCCTGCAGCGTCGGCATGTCGATCGGCCCGCCGAACGTGCTGCTGTGGCCGAAGCCGATGTCGTCGATCAGCACGATCACCACGTTGGGGGCACCGTCCGGAGCCTTGACCTCGAACCTGGGCGGCGCGGTCGCCTTGCGCGCGTCCTGCTCGGTGATCGGCGCCACAGCCGGCTCGGCCACCGGAAGCACCGTGCGATCGAGGCCGCCGGAGGCAGGCTTCTGGGCGACGGACGTGCAACCCGAAGCCAATAGGGCGACGAGCAGCCAACAGGTTCGCAGCGCGTTTCTGTCCATGAACCTTCCTTTCAAGAAATCAGTCAGCGGGTCGGTTGACGTTGCGAACCACACCGGCATCGGCGACGTCGAGGTAGCCGACCAGCCGGGCATGACGACGAAGGGCATCGCTCAGGTGTTCGGCGTCGCGATCCGCGGCGATCGCGGCGGCCAGGGCGGGAGTCATCACCACGGGGTGTCCGCGCCGGCGACGATAGCGCGGAACCACGGCGTAGGCCAGCCCGCGCCGCTCGCGCGGCGTCTTGCACGCGGCCAGCGCTCCCCGAATCGTGGACGCGAGGATCTCGAGTGTGCGCGCATGGACGTCCGGATGATCGACCGGCAGCACCATCACCGCTTCGGGCTTGGAACCGAGCGCGCTCGCGAGCCCGGCGCGCACCGAGCCGTACATGCCCGCGCGCCAGGCGCGGTTGACCACGATCTGCACCTCGAGGTCGCGCGATCCGTGTCCGTGCGCGTGTTTGAGGTCCGGCCGCAGCGCGCCCGATTCCATGAGCCGGGCGAACTCCAGCTCGACGTCGCGCCGGATGCGAGTGGCGTTCGCTCCGAGCACCATGACCACCGTATCGCACGTGCTCCACAGGTGGCGGATGCCGCGGGCCGCGAACGACTGGCCGCCCTCGCGGACCAGCGGCTTGCTCTTGCCCATGCGGGTCGAGGCGCCGGCGGCGAGCAGAACGCCCGCGATCACGAGCGAGCCTCCGTGGGGTCTGGCGCCATCGCCGGATCGACCTGGGTCTCGCTGACGGGCTCGCCCTCGGCGAACGTCGAGGCGGCCCGCCCGGCCCGTGCCGGCGGCGTCCAGCCGGCCTCGACGTCGGCCCCGCGGCGGACGGCAACCAGCTCGGCCACCACGCTGACCGCGATCTCCTCCGGCGTCGCAGCGCCGATCGCGAGGCCGAGCGGCGTGCGCAGCCGGGCGATGTCGGCGTCGCTGAAGCCGCGAGCTTCGCAGCCGGAGCGCGAACTTCCGCTGCTTGGGAATGCTGCCGATCATGCCCAGGAAGCGCAGCGGGCTGACGCAGCAGCGCCTGCACCAGTTGCTGGTCGAGCGCGTGGTCGTGGGTCACCACGACGGCGAAGTCCGCATCGGTGCTGGGCAACGCGCGAGCGACCTCTTCGGGCGCGCGCACCAGAACCGCAGAAGTCGGGAAGCGCTCCGCGGTCGCCCACTCGGGGCGCGCGTCGACCACGGTCACCTCGAAGCCGCAGCCGGCGGCGATCGCGGCCAGCGGGCTTGGCGATGTAGCCGGCGCCGAACACGAACAGCCGCGGTGCGGGGTCCATCCGCTCGAGGAACACCGTCATCTCGCCGCCGCAGCACATGCCCAGCTCCTGGGTCAGATGTCGCTGCACCGAGGTCGACGCCTGCTCGCCGAGTCCGCGCCAGCAGCGCCGCGCGCGCGTCGCAGCACCTCGTGCTCGATCGCGCCGCCACCGATCGTGCCCACCGTGGCGCCATCGGTCCCGATCAGCATGTGGGCGCCCGGCTTGCGCGGCGTGAAGCCGCGCGACTCGATCACCGTCGCCAGCACGAAGGTGCGGCGTTCGGCGCGCCACTGCGCCAGCGCGGTCCAGACGTCGGCGTCGCGGGTCGGGCCCGGCAGGTCGTGGGGATCGTATTCGGTCACGAGGTCCCTCCCGCGGCTTCGAGTACCGCGCGCCGCACGAACACCGGCACCATCTCGGCGCCGGTAGTCCTGATCGTAGGGAACGTTGATCAGCGGATGGCACTGCTTGTACGCGGCCTGCGCCCAGCTCGCGCGCCACGGCGTCGTCGAGCGGCCGGCCCTGGACGATGGCGTCGACCCGCCGAGATGGTTCGTGGCTTGGCGGCGATCGCGCTCACCACCAGGCGCCCGCCGGCGCAGCCCGCACCGTTCATGCGCGCGGCGAACGCCACCGACAGCATCGGGAAGTCGATGGCGGCGCGCGGCCGCAGCTTCTGGTAGCCGGCGCTGCAGCGCCGCGCGAGCGTGCCGGCACGAAGATCCGGGTCACCACCTCGCCGGGCTCGAGCACGTTGTTGTGGATGCCGTCGGCGACGAAGAACTCCTCGACCGGATACGATGCGTCGCGCCGTCCGGCCCGGCGATCTCGACCTCGGCCTCGAGCGCGATCAGCACCGGCGCGACGTCCGAGGAGTGCGCCGCGACGCAGCGCTTGCCGGTCGGCACCACGTGGCACACGCGTGCCGCTCTTCTTGAGGCAGAAGCCCGAGCGCCTCGCGCCAGAAGTAGGTCTGGTTGTAGTAGGTGCAGCGCGTGTCGAGGCACAGGTTGCCGCCGAGCGTGCCCATGTTGCGGAGCTGCGGACCCGCGACGAGTCCGGCCGCCTTGGCGAGCGACGGGAAGTCGCGCGCGCATCGTCGCGTCGCGCGCGATCGTCGCTCAGCGTGGCCAGCGGGCCCAGATGAAGCCCGTCGGCCTCGTCGCGCACGCGGTGCAGCTCGGCCACGCCGCCGATGCACACGACGAAGCGCGGCTCGTGCAGCCGATGCTTGAGGTTCGGCACCGCGTCGGTGCCGCCCGCGACGATCAGGCTCTCGCGGCCGTGCTCGCGAAGATGCCCGAGCAGCTCGTCCAGCGAGCGCGGCTTCACCCACTCGAAGGCCGGGAGCGTCAGCATGGGTCGCTACCGTTCCGCGCCGACGCCGGTGCCGCGGACCTGGGCGCGCGCCTTCTCCCAGTGGGCCCGGGCATCGCCCGCGTCGCAGCAGGCCGCAGCACCCGCGGCGGGTGGAAGGGCAGCCGGTCGCAGCGGACGCCGAGCGCGTCGTAGATCGCGTTGGCGATCGCCGGGATGCTCGGGTGCAGCGGCCCCTCGCCCGCCTCCTTGGCGCCGTACGGGCCCTCGGGATCGATCGACTCGACGATCAGCGACTCGAGCTCGGGCGTGTCGAGCGAGGTCGGGATGCGGTAGTCGAGCAGCGACGGCCCGTGGTGGAGCCCGGCGCCGTGGCCGGAGGCGGCGGGCTTGAACACCTGCTCCTCGAGCAGCGCCTCGGCGAAGCCCATGTAGGCGCTGCCCTCCATCTGGCCCTCGACCGTGACCGGGTTCAGCGCGCGGCCGCAGTCGTGCGCGACCCAGATCTTCTTCACGCTCGACGCGCCCGGTCTCGGCGTCGCACTCGACCTCGGCGACGTGCGCGGTGAACGAGTAGGCGGGCGAGGCGCCGATCGTGCCGCCGCGGTAGTCGCCGCCGAGCTTGGGGCTCTGGTACCAGCCGACCGAGCCGAGCGTGCCGAACCGCGCCTCGGCGAGCTGGAACGCCTCCCGGACGGTCATGCACGTGCTGCGCGGGGTCGCGCATCGCAGCACGCGACGCCGCCGGCGAGCGTGACCTCGCCCGGCGCGCACGCCCCAGCGCTCGGCCAGCGCCTCGCGCGACCTTGCGCGCGCAGCTTGCGCGCCGCGTCCAGGCAGGCGTTGCCGACCATGAACGTCTCGCGGCTCGAGTAGCGAGCCGAGGTCGACCGGGGTGAGGTCGGTGTCGGCGGCGACGACGCGCACGTCGCCGCAGCTCGAGCCCCAGCTCCTCGCACACGATGTAGGCGAGCACCGAGTCCGACGCCCTGGCCGATGTCGGAGGCGCCGCAGAACACGGTCGCGCGGCCGCTGCGGTCGAGCTTGAGCTGGACGCGCCGACTGCGGCATCTCGTTCGGGTAGATGCAGTAGTTGGTGCCGGTGATGTACATGCTGCCGGCGACGCCGAGGCCGCGGCCGTAGGGCATGCGGCGGAACTTCGCGCGTCCAGCCCGACGCGCGCTCGACCGCGTCGAGGCACTCGGGGAAGCCGTTCGAGGTGACGCGCATGCCGTTGACGGTGCGCGTGTTCTCGCCGAGGAAGTTGCGGCCGCCGCAGCTCGATCGGATCGATGCCGATCGCCTCGGCGAGCTTGTCGAGCTGGCACTCGAACGCGAAGCGCGGCTGCACCGAGCCGTGGCCGCGCTTGGGTCCGCAGCACGGCTTGTTGGTGAACACGCGCGTCGAGTCGAAGCGGTAGGCGCGGCATGCGGTAGGGCGCGGTCAGCAGCTGGCCCGAGTAGTAGGTGGTGACCAGCCCGAACGACGAGTAGGCGCCGCCGTCGATCTGGATCTTGCGCGTCGACGCCGGTCAGCGTGCCGTCGCGCTTGACGCCGGTGCGGTAGTGCAGCCGCATCGGGTGGCGGCCGCGGTGCGCGTAGAACACCTCCTCGCGCGTGTAGAGGATCTTGACCGGCCGGCCGGTGATCATCGCCAGCTTGGCGGCGCAGAACTCGAGCGAGAACGGCTCGCTCTTGCCGCCGAACGCGCCGCCGACCACCGGCTGGATCACGCGGATGCGCTGGGTCGGCAGGCCCAGCACCTTGGCCAGGTCGCGGTGCAGGTAGTGCGCGACCTGGGTGCTCGACCACACGGTCAGGAAGCCGGTCGGGTCGAAGTCGGCGAGCGCGCAGTGCGGCTCGATCGGCGTGTGGGTCGAGCCCTCGTACCAGTACTCGCCCTCGACCACGGCGTCGCTCGCCGCGAGCTCGGCCGTCGACGTCGCCGAACTCGAGGTGGACCTGCTTCGAGATGTTGCCGTCCTTCGCCTGCTCGTTGACCTTCCACTCGGGATGCGCGAGCGCGGTCTCGACGTCGATCACCGCCGGCAGCACCTCGTACTCGACGTGGATCTTCGCGGAGCGCCTCCTCGGCGAGCAGCTCGCTGTCGGCCGCGACCGCGGCGATCGCGTCGCCGACGTAGCGCGCCTTGTCCTCGCACAGCGCCTGCTCGTCCTGGGTCCACGGGATGATGCCGAAGTAGCTCGGGCAGGTCGCTGGCCGGTGATCACCGCGTGCACGCCGGGCAGCGCGAGCGCCGCGCTCGCGTCGATCGACACGGATGCGCGCGTGCGCGTGGATGCTGCGCAGCAGCTTGCCGTGCAGCATGCGCGGCAGCGTGAGGTCGTCGGTGTAGACCGCGCGGCCGGTGACCTTGGCCAGGCCCTCGACCTTGCGGTTGCGCTTGCCGATGACGAGGAACGTCGCCGTTCGGGCGGCGCGTGCGACCGCCCTCGGCCACGCCGGCGGCGTCGAGCCGATCCTCGCGCGGCATCATGCGGCCCGCCGGGGATCGCCATCGCCGGCCTCGCGCCGGCCGGCTCACGCGCCGCTCGCCTCCGTGCTCGCGCGCTCGCGCATGCTCGCGCGCCGCCAGCTCGACCGCCTCGAAGATCTTCGTGTAGCCGGTGCAGCGGCACAGGTTGCCCGACAGCGCGCGCGCGATCTCGTCGCGCGTCGGGCTCGGGTTGCGCGCGCAGCAGCGCCCACGCGCTCATCAGGATTCCCGGGGTGCAGAACCCGCACTGGGCGCCGCCGGTGACGTCGAAGGCGTCCTGGAGCGGATGCGGCACGCCGTTCGCGAGCGATGCCCTCGATGGTGGTGATCTCCGGCCCGTCGTGGTACGCCAGCGCCAGCGAGATGCAGGCCAGGATCGGCTTCGCCGTCGACCACCACGGTGCAGGCGCCGCAGTCGCCCTTGTCGCAGCCCTGCTTGGAGCCGGTCAGGCCGAGGCCGTAGCGCAGCGCCTCGAGCAGCGTCGTGTTGCGGCGTGACCGCGCACTCGCGGAGATCGCCGTTCACGCGCAGGCGGCAGACGGTTGGGGCCATGGGCACGACTGCGGTTCTCCGATGTCAGGTAGCATGAAACGGCGCTCGAAGCGCGATTCAAGACTGGATCCCGAAGGGTGTCAACCGCCTCCGACACGTTCGGTGTCGCGAAGAATTCCCTTTCCTCCGGTCGCCGATGCACCTACCATGGCGCGCCCCCTGCCGGATCGCCACTCACATCTTTTGAAACTTCGTTGTTGAAAACCTCCGGAGACTGAAATGTTCCGACTCCAGTCACGGTGGGCGTTTGCCCTGGCCGCGGTCCTGCTCCTGCCCGCCCGCTTCGCCGCAGCCGATGTTCCCGATCCTTCGCAATGCGATCTGCCGCCCGGCATCCACCTGGTCGGCACGCTGCTCGGCGTTCCCGATCCGTTCGGCAGATTCGAGGTCGTGGTCCGTGGCGCCGCCGGCCTGCCGATCCGGAACGTCCGCGTCGAGATCGACTTCGCGCAATGCGCGCCGGACGTTCGAATCTGCGCGGTCCAGCCCGGGGCCGAAACGATCGATTGCGGTGACCACCGGGTCTACGGCGTCACCGACGGCGCCGGCCGCGTCGCGTTCACGATCGTCGGCAGCTCCAACAACGCGACCGGAGCGGCCCCCGGGCATCCGCTCAACTGCGCTCGGATCTTGATGGAGGGCGTCGGAATCTCGACCGCCAAGGTCGCGACGTTCGACCAGAACGGCGTCGGCGGCGTGAACCCGGTGGACATGTCGGTATGGCTGCCCGATTCGCTTCAGCGGAACCTTCTTCGAGCGCTCGGACTTCAATTTCGACGGCAGTCTGAGCCCGGCCGACCTGTCGTTGATGCTCCAGGTGTCGCTCAGCACGTTCTCGTTCACGAGCTGCACCGGATACTGCATGTAGGCGACCGCGACCCGGTCGACGCCGCTGGCCGGCTCGGAACCTCGGGCGCTATACTCGCCCGGAGTCGTCCGTCCAGGGTCTGCGCTCCCGCCCGTCGACCCCGGCCGAGGTCCCGAGCCCAGGAGCCTTCCCCCCATGGAACTCAAGAACCCGCAGGAACTCACGCATGCGGTCGCCGCCTTGGCGTCGAGCAGCCCCGAAGCCCTGGATCGCCTGGTGTGGACCGGCGTGTTCGGAGCCGCCGAGCTGCGCGACGCCGCTCGCGCCGCCGTGCTCGACCAGTGCCGCTCGGCCGGCATCTACCCGGCCTCGATCCACGGTCTCTACATCGCGCGCGGCCGCGGCGAGGCCCCGGCCGACTTCACGGTGCCGGCGATCAACATCCGCGGCGTCGCCTACGACACCGCCCGCGCCCTGTTCCGCGCCCGCCGGCAGCTCGACGCCGGGGCGGTGATCTGCGAGATCGCGCGCTCCGAGATCAGCTACACCGACCAGCGACCCGCCGAGTACGCGTTCGTGGTCCTGGCCGCGGCGCTGCGCGAGGGCTGGAAGGGCCCGGTGTTCATCCAGGGCGATCACTTCCAGATCAACGCCAAGAAGTACGCGACCGATCCGACCGCCGAGCTGCAAGCCGGTCGCAGGAGCTGACCGCCGAGGCGATCCAGGCCGGCTTCTACAACATCGACGTCGACACCTCGACGCTGGTCGATCTGTCGAAGCCGGGCCACGAGGCGCAGCAGGCGGCTGAACGGCGACCTGTGCGCGCGAGATCACCGCGTTCATCCGCGGCCGCGAGCCCAAGGGCGTCACGGTCTCGGTCGGCGGCGAGATCGGCGAGGTCGGCGGCAAGAACTCGACCCCCGAGGAGCTGCGACGCGTTCATGACGGTCTACCGGGCGGCGCTCGAGCAAGCACGCGCCCGGTACCGCCGGCATGAGCAAGATCTCGATCCAGACCGGCACCAGCCACGGCGGCGTGCCGCTGCCCGACGGCTCGATCGCCCAGGTCAAGATCGACTTCGACGCGCTCGAGACGCTGCTCGAAGCTGGCGCGCGAGCAGTACGGCATGGCCGGCGCGGTGCAGCACGGCGCCTCGACGCTGCCGGCCGGAGCTGTTCGACCGCTTCCCCAAGCTCGGCGCGTGCGAGATCCACCTGGCGACCGAGTTCCAGAACATGCTCTTCGACCACCCGGCGTTCCCCGCCGACCTCAAGCGCGCGATCTACGAGACGCCTGCGCACCGCAGCCGCCGACGAGCGCAAGGCCACGCGACACCGACGAGCAGTTCTTCTACAAGACGCGCAAGAAGGCGCTCGGCCTGTTCAAGCGCGAGATGTGGGGCATGCCGGCGCCGATCGCGCGACGGCGATCGGCGCGCGCGCTCGAGGAGAAGTTCACCTTCCTGCTCGAGCAGCTCGACGTGGCCAGGCACGCGCGCGCTGGCCGAGCAGCACGCGCCGTTCGTTCCCGGCTCGTTCCCGGCGCTCGGCGGCCGCGTCGGCGCCGCGCAGCGGCCCCGAGGACGTGACCGGACTCTCGGACTAGAGGACGCCATGACCGACCGCGCCGTCACGCTGTCGCAGTTCATCCTGCAGCAGGAGCGCATCCACCCCGAGGCCAGCGGCGAGTTCACCAGCGTGCTGCACGACATCGCGCTCGCGGCCAAGATGATCAACCGCGAGGTGATCGCGCGCCGGCCTGGTCGACATGCTCGGCTACACCGGCGGCGAGAACGTCCACGGCGAGAAGGTGCAGAAGCTCGACCGTGTTCGCGCACGACGACCATCTACCGCGTGCTCGGCTCGACCGGCCAGCTCGCGGTGATGGCCTCCGAAGAGGACGAGGACATCATCCCGGTCGCCGAGTGGCCAGCCGATCGGCAAGTACGTGGTCAACTTCGACCCGCTCGACGGCTCGTCGAACATCAACGCCAACGTCAACATCGGCACGATCTTCTCGATCCTGCCGCGGATCACGCAGAAGGGGAGCGGCACGGTCGAGGACTGCCTGCAGGCCGGCCGCCGCCAGCTGTGCGCCGGCTACGTGATGTACGGCTCGAGCACGATGCTGGTCTACACCACCGGCGACGGCGTCCACGGCTTCACGTTCGAGCCGAGCGTCGGCGAGTTCCTGCTCTCGCACCCCAACATCCGCACCCCGACGCGCGGGCACATCTACAGCGTCAACGAGGGCAACTACGTCCAGCTGGGACGACGGGCGTCAAGCGCTACGTGGACTGGCTCAAGATGGAGGACGCGGACGACCGGCCGGCCCTACAGCGCGCGCTACGTCGGCTCGCTGGTCGCCGACTTCCACCGCAACCTGCTCTACGGCGGCATCTTCCTCTACCCCGGCGATCGCAAGAACCCGCAGCGGCAAGCTGCGCGTGCTCTACGAGGCGGCGCCGCTCGCGTTCATCGCCGAGCAGGCCGGCGGCGCGGCGAGCGACGGCGTGCGCCGCATCATGGAGATCGCCCCCGGCACGCTCCACGAGCGCACGCCGCTGTTCATCGGCAGCCGGGAAGACGTCGAAGAGGCGAGGCGTTCATCCAGGGCAAGCACGTCGAGCTGACCACCGACCGGCGCGCGGCGAGCGAGGTCCGCACCCGACTCTAGCGGGTGCGACTGCGGCGCACGGCGTCGGCGATCCACGCGATCGGCGGCGCATTCAAGCGATACGCCTGCCGGCCCTGCGGATCGAGAATCACGACCAGCGGCGGGTGGGCGACCTCGCCGGTCAGGGCGTCGGGGGCTCGGGCCACGTCGAACGCGTCGAGCAGACGCTCGACTTCGGACGGTGGCCCGGAGAGCAGCCACTCCGACGGACCCAGCTGCCATTCGCTCGCGATCCTGGGCAGCACCGCAGGCGAGTCGCGCGCCGGATCGATCGTGATCAGGACCAGCTGGGCGGCGTCGGGTCCCACGGCGCGAGCGGCCTCGCGCACGTCGTGCACCAGGCCGGGACAAATCGCCTGGCAGTGCGAGAAGACGAACGCCACGACGGCGGGACGGCCCCGCAATCGCGCCGGACCGAAGGGCGTTCCGGCCTGATCCACCAGCTGAAAATCGGGGCACGGGGCTTCGCCGCGTGGGTAGTCCGCAGGGAACGGCTCGGACTTCCAGTCGGTGGCCGAGGCGGCCCCCGAGGGGTTCTCGCGGTCGACGAGCCGCGCGGTCGCGAACGCCGCCACTCCCAGAGCCGCGCCCAACAATGCCAGGCGAAGCCACATGGCGGGCGGCTTGCGCGCCCGACGTCGGATCCGCATCACGCGCCCGGCTGGGCGTTCGGCGGCTCGGGCGGCGTGTGGTCTTCGGGGTCGGAGGCTCGATCGTCCGGATTCCCGCCCAGGCTCGACCACAGATTGCGGCGGGTCCACCATAGCCCGGCCCCGATCATTCCCATCGGCAGCAGGGACAAGAGGGCCGTGATCCCGACGAAGGCGTTCGCGCTTCGATCCTGCAGACCGGCGCCACACACCGCACAGGCATGGGCAGCCGCGGGCAGCAGCACCGTGGCAACCACCGCCAGAGATCGAGCTAGAGATAGACCTGCACGTAGATGACGGGCCATATCAGGACCACAAAGTACCAGAACAGCTGGCCGGCCCCGAACGCGGAGCGGGTCAGCCGCTGCGCCTTGAGCGCCCGCCATTGCAGTGCGAGCAGTACCAGCGCCGAGACCGCATGGAGCGCATGGGCGCCCACGATGACGTAGAAGAAGGCGCCGAGCTGACTCGAGGTCAGCGTCAGACCCTGAGACAGCAGGCGCGCCCACTCGATCCCCTGGAAACCGACGAAGAAGGCGCCGAGCAGGACCGCGATTCCCAGCCAGCGGGCGGCGACCGCCTGCGCTCCCCGCTGAAACGCGCGTTGCGACAGGAACAGAAAGACCCCGCTGGCGAACAGAGCCAGGGTGTTGAACGCGGTGGTCGCGACCGGCAGGCGCGGCTGCCCCGGCGGCGGCCACATGCCGGGCAGGGCCGTGTTCTCGACCACGACGAACGCCGAGATGAACCCGGCGAACAGCATGACCTCGACGAACACGAACAGCGCCATGCCGAAGACGCCGTCCTCGGCGATGCGCGTGCGGCGGGCGACCGTGCCGCCGTCAGTGGCCGCTGCTGCTCCCACTCGAGTCTCCCGTCGCAGCACCCGTGCTCCCGTGTTTCGAACTTCCGGTGCCGGTGGTCGCGCCTCCGTGCTCTGTGGTCCCGGAGGCCCCGGCGGCTCCGTGTCCGTCGGACTCGTGCCCGACCTTCTCCACCGGGTGAAAGCCCGGGCCCTTCTGCCACGAGCGGCCCTGGGACTTCATGACGTCCGGCGCGATCCCCGAGAACATGAGCACCATGAACGTCAGCGCGATCGCCAGCATCCAGCCGACGATCGGCTTCTCGATGTCCAAGTGCATGAAGTTCTTCGCCACCATGTAGGCCTTGACCAACGCGACACCGAACGCGGTGATCAGCGTCAGCACCCGGATGCCGAACATCGGTCCGACCACGCTGACCACCAGCAGCCCGACCAGGATCATCCAGATCCGCACGTAGTTCCGGTGGTGTCCGTGACCCGATGCGTGCGAGGCGGCGTGTGCGCTCATGCGTTCGTCCCTACTTGGCGATGTACAGCAAGGGGAACAGGAAGATCCAGACGATGTCGACGAAGTGCCAGTAGATGCCCACGTTCTCGACGCGATGCAGCTCCTGGTTCTTCCACGCCGTGCTCGCGACCCAGAGCATGACGCACATCCCGGCGGCGACGTGGAACGCGTGCAGGCCGGCCGCGGTGTAGTAGTAGGACCAGAAGCCGCTCGAAGTGATGGTGAAGCCGTGCATGATCTCCGTGGTCCATTCGTACGACTTGACGATCAGGAATATCGCGCCGCCGCCGACGGTTGCCAGCAGGAGTTTGGCCGCCTTCTTGCCATTGCCCGCCTCGGCCGCCTGGTGGGCGAGCACTGCCGACAGGCTCGAGGTCAACAGCACCAGCGTGTTGAACGCACCGATCCACATGTTGGTGTTCGCCGCCTGGTGCCCCCACTCCGGATGCGCGAGCCGATGCATGATGTAGGAGACGAGAATCCCGCCGAAGATCACGATTTCGGAGACCAGCACCCACCACACTCCCAACCGTCCGGTCGGGATGTTCATCGCGCTGCGCTGGGCGGCAATCGTCTTTTCCACGGGCCCCTACGCCTTCTCGTTCTGCGGCCAGAAGTCGGTCGACCGGCCGGGCGCGCTGTATTCGTAGGGCCCGCGGTAGACGGTCGGCATGGTCTCGAAGTTGCCATGAGGCGGCGGGGACTCCGCCGTCCACTCGAGCGTATTGGACTGCCACGGGTTCTTCTCGGCCTTGCGACCGCGGATCAGGCTGACGATGAAGTTGTAGAAGAACACGAACTGGAACAGCAGCATGACCACCAGCGAGATGGTCGCGGTCATCCGCAGCCCCTGCAGCCAGGGCGTCGACAGCTCGGGGAAGTTGGTGTAGTCGAAGATCCGCCGATGGTCGCCGGCAGCACCCGTGAAGAACAGGGGAATGAAGATCAGGTTGAACGGAATGATCGTGCCCCAGAAATGGATCTTGCCCAGGCCGTCGTTCATCATCTTGCCGAACATCTTCGGGAACCAGAAGGTCAGCCCGCAGAACGTGCCGATGATCGCTATCGGGAAGAACGTGTAGTGGAAGTGGGCGACGACGAAGTAGGTGTCGTGCAGGTAGATGTCGGCGCCGCTGGCCCCCAGGTAGATGCCGGTGACGCCACCGATCAGGAACTCGGCGATGAACGCCAGCGCCCAGAGCATCGGCGTGGTCAGTCGAATCGAGCCGCCGTACAGGGTAGCGATGTACAGGAAGCACATCTCGGCGATCGGAATCGAGATGATGACCGTGGTCGCAGTGAACACATTGGCCATGCGCGGATCGATGCCAGCGATGAACTGGTGGTGGGCCCAGACGAAGAAACTGAGCACCGCGGTCGCGATGATCGTGAGCAGGATCAGCTTGTAGCCGAACAGTTTCTTGCGCGAGAACACCACCATGACGTCGGCGACGATGCCCAAGGCCGGCAGCAGCACGACGTAGACTTCGGGGTGGCCGAAGAACCAGAACAGGTGCTGCCACAGGATCGGATCGCCGCCGCGAGAGGGATCGTAGAACCCGGTGCCGATCAGCTGGTCGAACACCAGCATGACCGCGCCGGCGATCAGCGGGCCGACCGAGCCCATGAACAACAGGCTGGCGATGACGATGCACCAGACTACGATCGGGACGTCGAGCGCCTTCATGCCCGGGGCCCGTGAGTTCATCGCGGTGGTGATGAAATTGATGCCGCCGAGCAGGAAGGCGACGAATTCGAGGGCGACCGCGATCAGCCACATGGTCGAGCCCGCAGGTGTCAGGTTGAACTTGCCGCCGGCCGACAGCGGCGGGTACGCGGTCCAGGCGCCGCCGAAGCCGCCGCCCTTCACGAACAACGAGGCGATGATCAGGATCGCGCTCAACAGGAAGATCTGATAGCTGAGCCGGTTGATGCGCGGGAACACCATGTCGTCACAGCCGACCATCAACGGGATCAGGAAGTTGCCAAATGCCGCGACCAGCACCGGCATCGCGACCCAGAAGATCATGATGCTGCCGTGGTTGGTGACCAGCGCGTTGTACTCGCCGGGCGACACGACGCCCCAGAACGGCACCGGCTGGCCGGGGAACGCGAGCTGCATGCGGAACACGTACGCCATGAACGCGCCGACCAGCCCCATCGCCAGCCCGGTGAACAGGTACTGGAAGGCGATGATCTTGTGGTCGGTCGACCACAGGTACTTGTGGAAGAAGGACTGTTTCGCGTGCCCGTGCCCGCCGCCGTGGCCGTGATCGGCCGTAGCCGCGTGGGCGTCGCCGCTCGCGTGTTGCGCCATCAATGCACCGCCTGTGGGAGGGTGTCCGGAGCCGCGGCCAGCGCCGGGGGCGCGTGCTTCTGCACCCAGGCTGCGTGCTGCTCCGGCGTCTCGAGGAAGATCCGGCCCATCATGACGCCGTGGCCGATGCCGCACATTTCCGCACACTGGATGTCGTGGGTTCCCGGCCCGGTCGGCTTGAACCAGCCGGTGATCGTCCGCCCGGGAACCGCGTCCTGCTTGAGCCGGAATACCGGCACCGAGAAGCTGTGCAGGACGTCCTTCGACTCGAGCAGGAAGTGGTAGGTCTTGCCGACCTCGACGTGCAGCTCGTCGCTGATCGCGATGTCGTCGGCGGTGTCCAGCTTTCCGTCGGGACCGGGATGCTCGAACGTCCACACCCATTGCTGGCCGGTCACGCGAATCGTCGCGTCGGCCGGCGGCAGCGTCTGCTTGACGTAGGTCCAGACCTTGATCGCGGCGGCGATGATCACGACGTCGCAGCCGATGATCAGCCAGTGCGGAATGTTGATCCAGCGCTTGACCGTCTTGTCCTTGTCGGACAGGTACAGGGCCGGCACCCCCGGCTTGGCCCGGAAACGGAAGATCAGCCAGAAGAACATGATCTCGGCCAGGATGAACCAGAACCCGACCAGGATCGTGACCAGCAGGAACAGCCGGTCGATGTCGCCGGCGTAGCTGGAGAGGCTCTTGACGAGCGTGTCGATCATGGCGCTAGGCCTTTCGGCTCAGGATGAAGAAGATCACCGAACCGACGAACGCGGCCGCGCCGAGCAGGGTGGCGACGAACGTCAGGCGGGCGGTCTTCGGGCCCCAGTCTTCGTCGCGCTCGTTGTCTGCCATGTGGTTCGCCCCCTATCGCGACAGCGTCTGGATGTAGGCGATGACGTCCATCATCGCTTTCTCGTCCTCGAGGGTCATCGCCATGGCCCGCATCTGCGAGCCGGTGATGTCCTCGGGGTGGGCGCCCCGCATGCCGCTCTTGAACTTTCTCAGCTGCGAGAGCATGTACCAGTCGGCCTGAGCGACCAGGCTCGGCGATTTGAGCGGCTCCATGCCGCGACCGTCGGTGCCGTGGCACACCACGCACACGGTCTTGTAGCGCTCGCTGCCAGCCTGCGGATCGCCCCCCTGGAGCGTGTGCGCCGGGTGGACCTCGGTGAGACCGGCGACGTACTGGGCGACGGAGGTGACGTCGGTCGCCTTCGACAACGTGCGCGCCATGGGACGCATCCGGGCACCTTCGACGTCCTCCGGATGCGCACCGCGGACACCGCCCTTGAACTTGGTCAACTGGGCCTCGATGTACCACTGGGGCAAGCCCGCGATCGCCGGCGCGCCGAGGGTGCGATCCCCTTGCCCCTGCTCTCCATGACAGGGGACACAGGTGTCGTAGAGCTGCCCTCCGCGCGCCAGTCCCGGCGCCGAACTGCCACAGGAGTTGACCAGCAGCGCGGTCGGCACCGCCAGGCACAGCAACGCCCCCAGGGCGTGACGCAAGAGCCGCCTCCGAGTCCGTGGAACGCAGCGCGGCGACGAGGGATCGCCACGATTCGAGTCCGCTTCTCCCGCGTCCCGGCCGGGGCGCGTAAGACAAACCGTGGACCTCTATACACGATCCCACGCCGGGCGAACAAGTCGCCCGGAGGCGCTCACTTGACGTGCAGGATCTTGCCGCTGGCCAGCGCCCGATCCGACTGGACGCGGTAGAGATAGACCCCGGCGGGCGCCGGGCCGCCCCGCCATTCGACCATGTGCGATCCGGCCGAGTACCGCTGGTTCGCGATCGGGTTCGCCACCACCCGGCCGCCCACGTCGAAAATGCGCACGGTGACATTGGCCGCTTCGGGCAGCGAGAAGTGGAGTACCGCCCGATCGCGGAACGGATTCGGCCAGGCGAACGCGGTCAGCGCCGCAGACGACCCGGGAACATCGAGCGTCACCGGGATCTGAATCCCCGCCAGGCTGCGGCGCCGTCCGCCGGCGATTTCGGCGAAGTCCCCACCCACGTAGATCGCGGTCGGCGACAGCGCCATGGCGTAGATCGGCCCGTCGGGATCAGGGGCCCAGGGCTTCGCCTCCCCGGTCACCGCGTCGATCGCCGCCAGGTAGGTGCGCGGCTGTCCACCGATGAAGGTGAACCAGCCGCCCGCGTACAAGTTGCTCCCCGCGGCTCCGAGCACGTGCACGTAGTCGTTGGCTCCCGGGTTCCACCCGGTCGCGAGACCGGTGGTCGGGTCCAGCGCCGCGAGCCGCTCGCGAGCCTCCTCGCCGACCTCGGTGAACCAGCCACCGACGTAGATCAGGCCGCCCGCCGGCATCACGGCGTAGACGAAATCGTCGGGAGTCGGATTCCACGCGGTGGCCTGTCCGGTCGAAGTGCTGACCGCAGCCAGGTAGTCACGCGGCTGGATGCCGACAATGTTGAAGAAGCCCCCGACGTAGACGTTGCTGCCGGAGACCACCAGAGTTTGAAGGTCGCCATCGACGTTGGGATTCCAGGTCAGCGCAGCACCGGTCGTGTTGTTGAGGGCGGCCACGCGATTGCGGGTCAGACCGCCGATCAAGGTGAACCAGCCGCCCGCGTAGATCGTGGACCCGTTGACGCCGAGGGTGGACACGAAATCGTTGGCGTTCGGGTTCCAGGAGGTCGGCAACCCGGTTGTGGTATTGAACGCGGCAGCGTAGTTGCGCGCCAGGCCGCCGATACTGGTGAACCACCCGCCCACGTAGAGCGTCGATCCGGAAAGCGCCAACGATTGCACGACGCTATTGGCGCCGGGATTCCACGCGGTCACTTGGCCGCTGGCCAGGTTCAGCTCGGCGATGTTGGCCCGCGGCTGGCCGCCGGCGCTCGAGAACGCGCCACCCACGAACACCGCGCTCCCGGCGGCCTGCACTGCGCGCACGTTGCCATTGGCGCCCGGGTTCCAGGCGGTGGCGCCTCCGGTGACCGCGCCGACCGCAGCGATGAAGTTGCGCGGCGCCCCGCCGATGCTCGAGAACGGCCCGCCGATGTAGATCGTGGTATCGAGCACCGCGAGTGCCGTCACCGGGTCGTCGGGATCGGGGTTCCACGCGGTGGTCACTCCGGACACCGCGTCGACCGCGCCGATGAAGTCGCGCAGCTGGCCGCCGAGCGTGGTGAACAGGCCGCCGACATAGAGCGTGGTTCCCGAGATTGCGAGGGTTTGAACCGCATCACTGGCCCCTGGATTCCAGGCAGTGGGCGCACCGGTGTTCCGGTCGAGCGCGGCGATGCGACTTCGCGGCTGGCCGCCGATGCTGGTGAACCACCCGCCGGCATAGAGCGACGAGCCATTGAGACACAGCGTCTGCACCACACCGTTGGCGCCGGCCTGCCACACGGTCGCCTCGCCGGTCGCCAGGCTCAGCTGGGCAATCCGCGTGCGCACCGTCCCACCGATGGTAGTGAACGCGCCGCCTGCGAACAGAGTCGTGTCGGAGACCACCAGGGTATGGACCGCAGCGTTCGCGCGCGGATTCCATGCCGTCGCGATGCCGGTCGTGGCGTCGACTGCGCCGATCCGATGGCGCGTCCGGGCGCCGACCGAGGTGAACTCGCCACCGACGTAGAGAGTCGATCCCCCGAGCGCGAGGGTGTACACCGGTCGATCCGCTCCCGGATCCCATCCGCCATCGAGCGTCATGTCGGCGAGCACGTGCGCGAGATGATGCCGCGGCTCGCCACTGACGTGCGTGAAACTGCCGGCGAGAAACCACCCGCCGGCGCCGTCAGCCGCGATGGCGAGCACGTCGCCACCTTCGACCTTCGGGAAACTGGCCGGTGCCGTCGCGGTGGTGACGCCGAGCGGCACGGCGCAACCAGTATGCGGGCCGACGTAGGTGAAGTCGCCCCCGATGAAGGCCGAGGTGCTGGACAGCACGATCGTCGAGACGACCCCGTCGGTCTCGGCCAGGTTCTCCTGCAGCACTACGGGCTGGGCCTCGGCACCGACCGCAAAGAACAGCCAGGCGGCGAACGGCACGCCGGTCTTGCCCAGTCCACGTGCAGCGCGCGAGTCGAACATTCGGGTCCTTCCGGGTGTGGGTGACGCAGGGGGCAGCCGAGACCGGGGGGGGACCGGCGTTCCGGGGCGTGAATTGTGGCCGCCGATCCCCGATCACTCAAGAGAATAGTTTGCGCCGGCGAGTCCGGGTTTCTACGCAGGTTCGGTGTGACGCAACAATTCCTGCATGAGCTTGGCGTTACGCGCCGCCTGCCCGGCGTGACAGTTGTTGAAGAACAGGTACGTGCGTCGCGCCTGCTCGGCCAGGGCGCGGATCTTTCCGAGCCAGTCGCGAAGTTCCTGCTCGCTGTAGTCGTAGTCGTAGCGGTCTCCCGTCCCGCGTCCCCACCAGTTCTGGGCGTTGCGTCCGTGGAACCGGACGTAGGCCTCGTCGGTCGACAGCAGCGGGATCGGCGGCACCAGCCCGGGAAGCTGCGGTTCGTCGACCACGCAGTAGCCGAGCTGTCGTTGGCGAAGCCAGGGCTCCAGTTCGGGCGTGATCCACGATCGGTGGCGGAACTCGACGTGCAAGGGTTCGTCGCCGAGCAGCGAGCGCATGGCCTCCAGGTGCCCGAGGGTCGCCGGCGTGCGATGGAACCCCCAGGGGAACTGGGCGAGCAGGCCGTCGTATTTGCTCGCGGCCTTGAGCGGCTCGAGCACCGCGAGGAATTCGCGATAGAGCCCCGGATCGGTGGACCGTTCGTGGGTCATGGCCTCGTTCAGCTTGACGACGAAGTGGAATCCGGGCGGGGTCTTCTTTTCCATCATGTCGAGCACGCGCGGATGGGGAATTCGGTAGTAGGTGGAGTTGACCTCGACGGTGTTGAAGTGCGCGGAGTAGAAACCGAGGAACTCGGAGTTGCGCGTCCCGGGCGGGTAGAAGGGCCCCACCCAGTCGGCGAACGAGTAGCCGGAGGTGCCGACCAGGATTCGATCGGCGAGCGCGGTCATGACGGGTCGGGGACGCGATTGGGAGTGCCGAAGGGAACGTGACCGAGATGGCGCCGATGCCCGATCGAGCCGGCGGGGACCAGACTCGCCTCCCCGAGTCGATTGCGGACCCGGTCCATGGCGTCGCGCAGCTCGCGCGCGCGCCGCCCGGACTCGAACAGCTCGCCCTGCGGCGGCGCATGACGCTCGAGTCCCGAGACGTGGACGCCGATCAGCCGCAACGGCTCCCCGCGCCACAGCTGGTCGAGCAGCGTGGTGGCCACCGAATAGATCAGGGCGTAGTCGTCGGTCGGCACCTCGATCGCCCGCTGGCGGATCCGGGTGTGGAAGCGATGGTCGCGCAGCTTGATCGCGATCACCCGGCCGACATAACCCTCGCTGCGCAGCCGGCGCGCAACCTGATCCGACAGCCGTAGCAACGTACCCCCCACTTGATCGCGTTTCTCGACGTCGGCGGGCAACGTCACCTCATGGCCCATGGACTTGGCATCCACGCCGCGATGGTAGGGCACGAGCGGCGTGTCGTCTCGCCCCCAGGCGGCTTCGCGCAGCTGCGGGCCGATGATGCCGAACGCGCTCTTCAAGACGGGTTCTGGGGCGCGGGCGAGCTCGCCGACGGTCGATATCCCGAGCGACCGCATGCGCTCGGCGAGCTTCGGCCCGACGCCCCACAACTCGCGAATGTCGAGCGGCCAGAAATGTGCGCGAAAAGCCGCCTCATCGAACCCGGTCAGCCCACGCGGCTTGTTCACCCCTGCAGCCATCTTGGCCACCAGCTTGTTGGGCCCGACGCCGATCGAGGCGCCGAGGCCGAAGCGGTCCCAGATCCGCTGCTGAATGGTTTCGGCGATCTCGACCGCACTCGCCACCGAGGGCGTCGGTGCGCCCGAGTCCGACAAACGCCTCGTCGACGCTGAAGGGTTCGACGTCGGGCGTCAGCTCGAGATAGAGCTGGAGCAGCTGGAGCGAGATCGCGACGTACTTGTCGGGGTTGCCCTCGACGTATTCGGCGTCGGGGCACAAGCGGCGTGCCTCCTGGAGCCGCATTCCGGCGTGGACTCCCGAGGGCCGCGCCTCGTAGGAAGCTGCGGTCACCACCCCTCGGCGCTCAGGGTCGCCGCAGACGATCACCGGCCGGCCGCGCAAGTGGGGGTGGTGCGCCTGCTCGACCGAGGCGAAGAACGAGTCCATGTCCACCAGCAGGATCATTCCGCGCGAGACCGGCGGAGCCAAGGGATTCCTCAGCGTCCGCCCGAGGTCCACGCTCGGCTCAGCAGCCAGCGCGGTCCGCGAGGGTCGTAGCACAGCTCGTAGGTTTCGCTTCCCGGCCCCTCGACCGAGAAGTAGCGCAGGAGGGCTTGTCCTTCGCGCCGGGTCCAGCGTCCGGTGACCTTGGAGACGCGGATCACCTTGCCCTTCCAACGGAACCGGAGGGGCTCCATGGCTCCGTTGGTGAAGGCGGTGAGTACGTCCACCGGGTCGTTGAGGGTCTCGAACATGGGCTGGGCACCGAACGGAATCTACTGCACATCCGTGCACCTGTCCAGTGTACTTCCCCTCGACCCAACGATGCCCAGAAACTTCAGGCGCTCGCCGCCGCCCGCCGGACGTCGATGATGCGACGCCCCATGCTCAAGAACACGCTGCCCAGCATCAGGATCGCGCCCAGCCACACCAGGTTGATCAGCGGCTTGGTGCTGACCTCGACCGCGAGGATTCCGCCCTCGCTGGGCTTCTGCATGCCGGGCACTTCCAGCGCGACCCGGCCGGTCGTGGCGTCCACCGACACGATCTAGACCGAGCCCCGCCCGGCAGGTAGTCGGGAATCGCGGTTGGGGACGCCGCCCTCCGTTCATCTCGATGCGCGGTCGCACCGGCACCGTGCGTCCGCCGATCTCGGCGCGCAAGCTGGGCCGCGACTCGCATCTCCGCGGTCCCCATGCCCTGGACGTCGAAGTCCACGAACGTGTAGGCGACCTGTCCGATCTGCTTGCGTCTCGCCCTTGGCGAGCCACAGCGCGCTGGCCGCGGGATCGTCGCCGACCATCTCGAGCGGCGAGATGTAGACGTCGTGGGTCAGGAAGCGCTCGATGTGCGGCTTCTTCATGTAGCCCTGGTTGAACTCGCTCCAGTACATCGCCGGCAGCGCCTCGAATTGCCGCTCCGGACGCGTTCACCGCGATCATGACGTGGTCCTTGCCCTCGCGATCCTGCCGCATGCCCTCGAACGTCATGCTGGAAGCCGAGCGCGCTGCGCTCCTCGCCGCGCGGCAGCTGGACCTGGACCGAGCGGCCGTATCCGGACGAGGCGACCACGCCGATCAGCAGGACCGCGACGCCCGCGTGACCGAGGTAGGCGACGCCGTGCTTCCAGCCGGCGCGGAAGCCGCGCACCGTCGACGACGAGGTTCGCGGCCAGCGCGAAGGCCACGCGAACACCACCGCGGCCGGCATCGGCTCGCGCACGCCGCAGCGACCGCGGCGACCAGCGTCACGCAGCGACCGCGACCAGCGACCGACGGCACGCGGCGCGCAGGAGCGGCCGCGCCTCCTGCTGGCGCCAGCGCATCAGCGGCGCGATTCCGAGCAGCAGCCCGAGCGCCACCGCCAGCGGAGCGTTGACCAGGTTGTAGTACGAGGTCTGGACGTTCGAGGGCGGACCGAACAGCCGCGTGATCAGCGGCGCGCTCATGCCGACCGCGATCAGCGCGCACATCAGCATGAACACCAGCTGGCCGAGCCACATCATCGACTCGCGCGAGAAGTTGCCGAGCGGCTGCGGCGGCGCGGGGATGTCGCGCAGGCGGACGAGCAGCGTGCCGTAGCCGACGATCATGACCAGGAACAGGAACGAGAGCAGGAAGCCGTTGAGCCCGAGGTTCACGAACGAGTGCACCGAGAAGTCGGCCAGCACGCCGCTGCGGGTCAGGAACGAGGCGTAGAGCACGAGCACGTACGAGGTGATCGCGAGGAAGAAGTTGGTGCGCCGGAGGCTACCCGGTCACGCGCTGGACCAGCAGTCCGTGCAGCAGCGCCGACGTTCGAGAGCCAGGGGATCAGCGAGCCGTTCTCGACCGGGTCCCAGCCCCAGTAGCCGCCCCAGCCGAGCACCTTGTAGGCCCACACACCGCCCATGATGAAACCGGTGGCCAGGATCGCGGTCGAGAACACCACCCAGGGCAGCACCGGCTTGATCCAGCCGTCGTAGTCGCGGCGCACCAGCGCCGCCATCGCGATCGCGAACGGCACCGACCAGCGACGAGAAGCCGGTGAACAGCACCGGCGGGTGGATGGTCATCCACGGGTCCTGCAGCAGCGGGTTCAGGCCGTTGCCGTCGACCGGGATCGTCCCCGGCGCGAACGTCGAGGAACGGGCCGCGCATCACCGTGACCAGCGCCAGCATCACCAGCGGCAGGTTGAGGAAGAACATCGCCGGCGTCGTCAGCGGATGCCGCACGCGCATGAGCACCAGTCCGAGCGTCGCGGTGAGCAGCGCCCACAGCAGGAACGTGCCTTCCTGCCCGCCCCAGAACGCCGCGTACACGTAGTGCGCCGGGCATCGACGTGCGACGAGTACGAGGCGACGTACTGGTACTGGAACTGGTGGTTGAACAGGATGTACCAGAGCAGCCCGGCGCGGCCGAGCAGCGCCAGCCACTGCACGCCGAACGCGATGCGCGCGGGCTTGAGCGCCGACTCGCGCCCGCCGGCGGCCGCCATGAACAGCAGCCCCGCCGCCAGCGAGGCCAGGAGCGAAATCCAGCCGAGGATCTGCCCGAAGTTCATGTCGCGGTTCCGCCCCGTTCGGCTTCGGCCTGGTACTTCGACGGACACTTGACCAGCAGCTGGTCGGCCTCGAAGCGGCCGTCCTGGTAGCGGCCGATCGCGACGATCGAGGTCGCCTGGTCGAAATTGCCGGGGATCACGCCGCGGTACTCGACCGGCAGCACCTCGCCGCGCTCGTCCTTGAGGTCGAACTGCGAGGTACTGCTCGTCACGCTTGAGCACGTAGTTCTTGTCGGCAAGCACGCCGTTCACCTGGACCATGCCCGGTCGCGCGCCGGGCCTCGGCGAACGAGATGTACGGGGTCATCGACTTGCGGAAGCTGGTGACCCCGAACCCGCCGGCGACGACCAACAGTACGATCGCCACGATCACTCTTGAGGTTCATGACTTCTCCAGCTCCCGGATGCGGCGCTCCAGGCGCACGAGATAGAAGAACAGCAGCCCCCAGGCGAGCAGGGCCACACCGAGCACGACTCCGTTGGCGCCCATCACACCTCCCTCATGCCGCCTCGGCCGCCGCGCGCACGGCGGCTCGGCGAGCGAGTCGAGTGACCCGGACTCGCAGGGTCAGCACCCAGAAGAACAAAGCCGTGAACCCGATGCAGCATGCGCGAAGAACGACGATCCGGATGCGCGGATCCATGTCGACCTTGCCGCGCGCGTTGATGAGCGGGATCGGGATGCAGCGTGAAGTAGATGCGCGGCACGATGAAGATCAGGAACGGCACGGTGACGAAGGCGACCACCGAGTAGATCGCCGACAGACGCGCCCGGCGCTCGTCGCCCTCGATCGCGCCGCGCAGCGCCAGGTAGGCGCCGTAGATCAGCAACAGGAAGAAGATCGAGGTCTCGCGCGGATCCCAGTTCCAGTAGTGAGTCCCATATCGCCTTCGCCCACATCGAGCCGCTCACGGTGGCGATCATGCAGAACATCAGTCCCAACTCCGCGGCCGCCGCCGCGTGATCGTCGTGCTCGAGGCGTCGACGCCTCAGGTAGAGCACGCTGTGGACCATGGACCACGCCAGCGCGAGCACCGTAACCCAGGCCGCCGGGATGTGGAAGTAAAGCACGCGTGTGGTCTCGCCGAGCCCGGGCACCAGCGGGGCCCACAGGAACCCGGCCGTGATCCACGCCGCGATCCACAGCAGCAGAAGCCATTTGAGCGGGGCGAGCTTCATGAGGTCATTCCTTCCACAGGTGATCGTACAGGAGCAGGCTCGCGCCGAGCACCGCCGCCGCGTAGCCGGCGAGCAGCTTGAGCTCGGCGTCGGGCGAAACCGAGATCCACTGGGCTCGGGTGCCGCTCACCGCGGCCGCCAGCACCGGCAGCAGCAGCGGCAGCGAGATCGCCGGCGAACAGGGCGCCGCGACCACGCGTCTGCGCGATCACCGCGCCGATCAGCGTGCAGGCCGCCGCCAGCGCCAGGCTGCCGAGGGCGAGCACGGACGAGGAACGGTCCCCAGGCGGCGGTGGCGCCGCCCATCAGCACCAGGAACAGCGGCACGGTCACCAGCTCGAGCACCACGAGGAAGATCAGGTTGAACAGCAGCTTGCCGAGTCGCGATCGCGGTCGGCGATGCGACCAGGCGAAGCAACGTCAGCGTGTGCGCCCTCGACCTCGCGGACGAAGGCGTGGCTCAGCGACGCCAGTGCTGCGAACAGCAGCACGATCCACAGCAGCGCGCCAGCAAGTCGGCGCGGTCGCCCAGCCGGCCGACCGCGAAGCTGACCGCGGTCAGCGTGGTCACCGCGAACAGCAACGCCGCATTGAGCCCGTAGCGGGTGCGCCACTCGCTCCGGCACTCCTTACGCAGGATCGCCCAGACCGCGGCCACGAAGCTCGATTCGTCGAGTCGGCAAGATCTCCACTCCCGTTCGTCGTTGGTGGCGACCACGACCAGTCCGCGGCCGCGCTGCTGATCGAGCAGGTCGCGCACGATTGCGCGCCCCGACTCGTCCAGATGGCTGCCCGGCTCGTCGAGCAGCAGCAGCGGCGGATCGTCCGAGCAGCGCGAACGCCAGTCGCAGCCGCTGCTTCATTCCCGAAGACAGCGCCTGGACTCGATCGTCTGCGCGCGCTCGTCGAGCCCGACGCGCGCGAGCGCTCGTCACGCCAGTCATCGGCCGCGATTCCGCGCGCCTCGGCGGCGAAGATCAGGTTCTCTGCGACCGTCAACTCGTCGTAGAACGCCAGCTCGGGCGACGCAAACCCAACCACGTCACGACGCCTCGCGGGCTCGAGAGCCCGTCCCTCCCATTCGATTCGGAGCGCTCCCGTGGCTCGGGCGCAGCAGGCCGGCGAAGATCCGCAGCAGCGTGCTCTTGCCGGAGCCGTTGGCCCCGGTGATCGCGACCACGCCAGGCGAGGCAACGCTGAAGCTCACCGGATCGAGCCCGCGTCCGGGCGCGTAGCGGTGGCCGACCGCGTCGGCGACCACCGAAACCGGGAGCGGTCCACTGCTCCAGGCCACCGCGCTCGAGGCGCTCATCGCACGGGCGCCGGACTGGGGGCCGGAGCCGTCACCAGTCGCGACAGCTCGCCGAGAACGCGCGCGCGCACCTCGGCGCGCGCGCCGCGCAGCATGGACGCCGGCCGCGTGCGGGTGTCCGCCGCCGCCCAGCTGGCGCGCCACGCGATCGATCGTGACCCGTCCGGTCGAGCGCAGGCTCACCTTGACCTTGCCCGGCTCGACCTCGGAGAACAGCACGACCACCTCGACGCCGGCGATGGTGCGCGGCATGTCGACCAGCCCCTCGGTGTCGGCGCCCGACGAGCGCCGTGGCGCGGCGAACTGCTCGGGCGACGCCTCGAGCACCACCAGCGACCCTCGTCGCGCATCTCGAGCGCGCTCAGCACCTCGCCGAAGAAGCGCAGCCGGCCGGCGGTGGCGTGCGAGTGCACCTGGGCGTGCAGCCGCTGCGGATCGAGCCCGTGCGCCAGCAGCTCGGCCGCCATGCGATGGGCGTGGCTGTCGGTGTTCGAGTAGCGGAACGAGCCGGTGTCGGTCATCAGCGCGACGTACAGCGCCTCGGCCATGATCGGGCGTGATCGGCGTCGCCGGCCTCGCGGATCAGGTCGTAGACGATCTCGCCGGTGGCCGAGGCCTCGGGCTCGATGACGTTGACCTGGCCGAAGCCCTGGGCGTGCGAGCACGTGATGGTCGACGACCGCGATCGGCATGATGTGGCGATCGAGCAGCGGCCGACAGCCGGCCGATGCGCTGGCGGTTGCTGGTGTCGAGCACGATCAGCGCGTCGGCCTCGTCGAAGCGCCGCTCCGCCAGCTCCGGCTCGAACGCCTCGATCGGCTGATGGTCGGCCGAGGAACGCGAACGCGCGCGGCAGCGACCGAGTCGTTGAGCATGCGCACGGTGCTTGCCGCGCGACTGCGCAGCCACAGCGCCATGCGCGACCTCGCTGCCGAGGCCGTCGCCGTCGGGTTCATGTGCGTGGTGAAGCAGGAAGCGGCGATGTCGGGCGACGAACTCGTGGAACGCGGCGCGCTGGGGAGACGCGGGCTTCACCGAGTCGCCTCGGCGGAAGCCGCCGATCGGATCGACGCGCGCTCGTCGCCGGGCACCGGCAGTCCGGCGACCTCGGTCAGGAACCAGCGTGGAGCGCAGGTCGCGGGTCAGCTCGGGATGGAAGCAGAGTCCGACGACGCGCCCCGAGCGCACCCCGACCGGCTCGGTTCGTCCCTCCGGGTCGCGGCGGCGCGCGAACACCTCGACCCCAGCACCGACGCGCGGATGCGCGGGGCGCGGATGAACACGCCCGGGAACGCGCGGCCCAGCGGGTGCCACTTCGACGTCGGCGACGAACGAGTCGATCTGGCGACCGTACGCGTTGCGCTCGACCGTGACGTCGAGCACGCCGAGCGGCGGCGCCGGCAGCCGGTCGGCCGCGCGTGCGAGCAGGATCACGCCCGCGCAGGTGCCGAGCACCGGCCGCTCGCGCACGAATCGCTCGAGCGGTGCGCGCAGCCCGGTGGCCTCGAGCAGGCGCAGCATGGTCGTCGACTCGCCGCCGGGCAGCACCAGTGCGTCGAGCCCCTCGAGGTCGCGCGGGCAGCGTCACGCGCACCGGCGTCGACACCGAGCGCTTCGAGCGTCGCGCGCGTGGCGGGCGAAGTCGCCCTGCAGGCTCAGCACACCGACGCGCGGCATGCCACGTCACCAGCCGCGCTTCGCGAGCTGCTGCTCGCCCGGGATCGCTTCCATCGACAGGCCGCGCATCGCCTGCGGCAGCCCCTCGCTCGACTCGGCGAGCACGTCGGGTCGGTTGTAGTTGGTGACGGCCTTGACGATGGCCTCGCGCCATGCGCCGCTGGTTGCGCCGCGCCTCGTCCGGTTTGAGATCCTGTCCGACCTCGAAGATGCCGGAGCCGACGAACACCGCCTCGGCGCCGAGCTCATCATCAGCGCCGCGTCGGCCGGGGTTGCGACGCCGCCGGCGGCGAAGTTCGGCACCGGCAGCTTGCCGGTGCGCGCCACCTGGCGCACCAGCTCGTAGGGCGCCGCCAGGCGCTTGGCCTCGGCCATCAGCTCGTCCTCGCGGCAGCGTCGCCAGCACGCGGATGTCGCGCATCACCGAGCGCATGTGGCGCACGGCCTCGACCACGTTGCCGGTTCCGGCCTCGCCCTTGGTGCGGATCATCGCCGCGCCCTCGCCGATCCGGCGCAGCGCCTCGCCCAGATCGCGGCAGCCGCACACGAACGGCACCTTGAAGTGCGTGCTTGTCGATGTGGTGCTCCTCGTCGGCCGGGGTCAGCACCTCGCTCTCGTCGACGAAGTCGACGCTCGAGCGCCTCGAGGATCTGGGCCTCGGCGATGTGTCCGATCCGGCACTTGGCCATCACCGGGATCGAGACCGCGGACTCGATCTCCTTGATCAGCCGCGGGTCCGACATGCGCGCCACGCCGCCGTCGCGACGGATGCGCGCCGGAATCCGCTCGAGCGCCATCACCGCGGAGGCGCCGGCTTCCTCGGCGATCCGGGCCTGGTCGGCGGTCATCACGTCCATGATCACGCCGCCCTTGAGCATCTCGGCGAGTCCGACCTTGAGCCGGAACTGATCCTGCTGATTCACGAGTTTACCTCCTTCTCGCGGCCGGTCCGTTCCCGGCCGTCACGGCGTTCCTGTGGCCGCGCGCCTCCCGGGCGGCGCGCCGGCGAGTGACCGCACTCGATCGACCGCGGCCGGGGTTTCGCGCACGATGATTTGCACGTCGTCGTCGTCGTTGTCCGTCACCCAGCGAGAATCGCACGCTGGCGTGCGCCTCCTCGGGCGTGCAGTCCCAGCGCCATCAGCACGTGCGACGGTCCCGGGCTCGCCGCCGCGCACGCCGATCCGGTCGAGACCGTGATGCCCGCGTGGTCGAGCTCGTGCAGCACGGCCTCGCCGTCGACGCCTGGCACCAACAGGTTGACGATCGAGCGGACCCGCAGGTCGCGGTCGCCGTTGAGCCGCGATCCGGGCACGCGCCGCGAGCAGGCCGGCGAGCAGCCGCTCGCCCAGCGCGTGCCGAGCGCTCGCGGCCACGCCATCCGCCAGCGCGTTCTGCGCCCGCGCGGCGGCGACGCCCAGCCCGACGATCGCCGGCAGGTTCTCGGTGCCGGCGCGGCGCGCCGCGCTCCTGGTGGCCGCCGTGCACCAGCGGCACCAGCCGCGTGCGCCGGCGCACGAACAGCGCGGCCGCCCCGGGCGGCCCGTGGAACTTGTGCCCGGCGAGGCTCAACAGATCGACGCCCGAGCGCGTCGACGTCGATCGGCAGCTTGCCCGCCGCCTGCACCGCGTCGCAGTGGAACGCGGGCGCCGCACGCGTGCGCGCGCTCCGCGAGCTCGCGCGATCGGCTGGATCGTCCCGATCTCGTTGTTGACCCACATCACCGAGAGCAGCGCCACGTCCGGGCCCAGGGCTTCGGCGCAACGCACGTCGGTCGACCAGGCCGCGCTCGTCGACCGGCACCACGGTCACCGGCACGCCGCGGCCCTCGAGATGACGCGCGGTCTCGAGCACCGAGGGGTGCTCGATCGCGGAGACCACGAGCCGGCGCCGGCCTTCGACGGCGCCCGCCAGCAGTCCCTTGAGCGCCAGGTTGTTGGACTCCGAGCCGCTCGCGGTGAACACGATCTCCTCGGGTGTGGCGCCGACCAGGTCGGCGACCGCCGCGCGCGCGCGGTCCACGCGCATCGCGGGCCGCCTCGCCGCGGCGGTGGACCGACGAGGCGTTGCCGAAACGCCTCGGCCCGAAGATACGGCGCATGGCCGCGACCACCTCGGGCGCCGAGCGCGCGTGGTGGCGGCGTGGTCGGCGTAGATCTCGCTGTCGCGTCTCCGGCGCTCCCAGCGTCTGGATCGAGACCCGCTGCGCGAGGTGTCCCGCGATGCGCGCGCAGCGCGCGCGAGTAGTCCGCTGTCCGGCTGCTCGAGCACGACCGGGCGGCCGTGATCGCCGCCGTCGCGCACGTCCGGATGAAGCGGGATCGCCCCCAGGAACGGAAGCCCCAGCGCTAGCGCTCGCGCGTCTCCGGGTCGCCGGAGGCGAAGATCGTCGTGGCGCGTGTGAGCAGTTCGGGCACACGAAGTAGCTCATGTTCTCGATCACGCCCGAGCACCGGCACCTCGAGCTTGCCGAACATCGAGACCGCCTTGACCGCGTCCTCGATCGCGACCGTCGACGGCGTGGTCACCACCACCGCGCCCGCCGACGTACGTCTGCTGGATCAGCGACAGCTGGACGTCGCCGGTCCCGGGCGGCAGGTCGACCAGCAGGTAGTCGAGCTCGCCCCAGTCGACGTCGTGGAGGAAGCTCTTGATCGCGCCGTGGAGCATGGGTCCGCGCCAGACCACGGCCTCGCCCTGGTCGACCAGCAGACCCATCGACATGAAGCGCAGCCCCCAGGCCTCGACCGGCATGATCTTGCCCTCGCGCTGCGAGCGGCTGGCGCCGCACGCCGAGCATGCGCGGCAGGTTGGGGCCGTAGATGTCGCCGTCGAGCAGGCCGACGCGGGCTCCGCGTCGCGGCCAGCGACGCTGCGAGATTCGCCGAGACCGTGGACTTGCCGACCCCACCCTTGCCGCTGCCGATCGCGATCACGTGCGCGACTCCGTCGCAGCGCCTTGCGGTCGGCGGTCGGGTCCTTGGGCTTGCGCACCCGCGAGGTCGTGCGGATCGTCGACCTCGCTGGACCCCGGGCACTGCGCTGCACCGCGGCGCGGCACTCCGCCTCGATCTCGTCCTTGAGCGGGCAGGCCGCGGTGGTGAGCACCAGCGTGAACGACACGCGACCCCCCGCGACCGCGAGGTCCTCGATCATGCCGAGCGTGACCAGGTCGCGCTTGAGGTCCGGGTCCTGGACCTTGCGCAATGCGTCCCACACGGCGTCGTTCCGTACGTCGGACATCGCGCTGGCTCCCCCTCGGCCCGACCGTCACGGCGGGCAACGAGACTCGTTTCTCGGCATGCGGCCCGGACGTCGTGCGCCGGTGGGCGGACGCACCGACCTTCGTCGGTGGTGTCGAACACGTTAGATTAGGGACTCGCTCGACGCGGCGTCAACCGGTCCGCTGCATCGTGCACGGTCGATGCGGGGCGCCCGAATCGGGTGGGCGGGCCCCCGGGTACGAGGTTCCATGCAACGCTCGCCGATACGCACGGACCCCGCCACCGATGATCGGTGGCCGGTACAGCCGCTCCTGCATCTGGATGCCCTCTGGATCCAGGTCGCGGGAACGCTGTGCAACCTGTCGTGCACGCATTGTTTCGTTCCCTCCGGACCGGGCATCCGCCGTCACGACCTGCTCGACCTCGAGACCGTGGCCGCGCACGTCGCCGACGGCCTGGCCCTCGGCATCCGCGAGTTCTACTTCACCGGCGGCGAGCCATTCGTCCATCCCGAGATGATGACCCTGATCGCCGACACCCTGGCCGTGGCCCCGACCACGGTTCTGACCAACGGCACGCTGTTCACCGCGGGACGAGCGGCGGCCTTGCGCCGGCTCAGCGACGGCTCGCGATACGCGCTCGAGATTCGCGTCAGCCTCGACGGCTCGACCCCCGAATCGCACGATGCCGTGCGCGGCCCCGGCGCGTTCGCCCGGACGATGTCCGGGCTCCTGCGACTGGAGCGTGCCGGCCTGCTGCCGATCCTCACGCTCACCCAGCACGAGCCGGGCGATCCCCTGGCGTTTCGCGAGCTCCATGCGAAGCGGCTGCGCGCCGCCGGATTGTCGCGCCCGCGCATCAAGGTCCTGCCCCTGTTCCGTCTCGGACGCGAGATCGAGCGCGGTGGCGGCTACGGCCCCGACGAAACGCTCGCGGACCTGGCGCCTTCGGACTTCGACACGACACGGCTGCCGTGCGCATCGTGCCGGGCGGTCACCAGCCGCGGCGTGTTCGTCTGCCCGCTTCTGGTCGACGAGCCGGCGGCGCGCCTCGGCGCACGCCTCGAGGAGGCGCTCGGACCGTTCCCGTTGCGCCACGGCGCGTGCCTGACCTGCTGGGTGACGGGGTCGACATGCAGCAACGCGTGAACGGCGCCGGGGCCAGCCCGGTTCGACTCGCGGCGTTCGGCGGGGTCTACAGCAACCACCTGGCTCTCGACGCCGTGCTCGCCGACCTGCGCGGCTGCGGCGCCGACCGGATCTGGTGCCTGGGCGACCTGGGCGGGTTCGGCCCACACCCGGATCGCGTCCTCGAACGCTTGCGCGCCGAGTCGATCCCCATCGTACGCGGCAACTACGACGAAGCGATTGGCAGCGGTCGCGACGATTGCGCCTGCGGCTACGCCGACCCCCGCGATCGGCGCTTCGCGCAGATCTCCTACGACTACACGCGGGCGCGAACCTCGGCGCGACATCGGCCCTGGCTGCTCGGGTTGCCCGAGCAGGCGCGCCTCGAGGTCGCGGGACGCCGGTTGCTCCTGTGCCACGGATCACCGCGCCGGGTGAACGAGTTCCTGTGGGAATCGACCTGCTCGGACGCATTCCTCGAATGGCTGTGCGAACACGCCGCCGCCGACGTCGTCCTGTGCACCCACACCGGCCTGCCCTGGCACCGGTCGTTGCCGTCGGGTCGCCACGTGATCAACGTCGGCACGATCGGCCGGCCGGCCAACGATGGCCGACCGGAGGTCGTTTGTGCCGAGATCGACCTGGGCCGCGACGTGGCCGTGACCTTCCGGCGCGTCGCCTACGACCACGAGGCCCTGGCCCGCGAGATGGAGACCGAGCGGCTGCCGGAGGAATTCGTCGCCACGATTCGCACCGGTTGGTGGACGACCTGCCTGGAAAACCTACCGGCCCCGGAGCGACTCCGGGGCCGGTTCTAAGGCGTTCGTCTTCTCTCGGGCCGACTAGTTCGAGACCACGATTCGCCGGGTGAGCTGACCGGCCGGCGACCTCATGTTCAGGAAGTAGACGCCCGGCTGAACGCGTCCCTCGCGACCGCGCGCGTGCCAGATCACCTGATGTCGACCGGGCTCCGTGACACCGTCGACCAGCACGGCGATCTCGCGCCCTTGGAGGTCGAGAACCGCCATGCGAATCGACGCCGCCGTCGGCACGTCGAACGTGACCCGCGCCTGCGACATCGTCGGATTCGGATAGACCGCCGCCAGCGCGAAGGCGGTCGGCAACTCGGGCGTGACGTCGACCGTCCGCGGCACGATCTCGAACGCGGCGTCGCTCAGGTCGGCGCCGGTGTAGCCGTTCGCATCGCGCCCGACCACTCGGATGTGCGCGTTGGTCGTCGCGGGCAGCGTCACGTGCCAGTCGAAGGTCGGGTAGTCATTGGGCATCGGCCCGGCCAAGTGCTCGAACGGCCCACCCGGGCCGTTGCGCGACAGGAAGATGTCGATCGCGACGACGCCGACGTTGTCGGTGGCGATCCAGGTGATGACCGCGGTCTGGCCATCGACCACCAGTTCGCTGCCGTTCGGGCTGAGCACCTGGACGACCGGCGGGACGTTCTCGGTGATGGTGAACGTGGCGCCGATGTTCAGCGGCCCGTTCATCGTGATCTGAATGTTGCGCTGCGAACCGAAACTGGCCGCGGCGCCGGTCCACTCGACGAAGTGGTGGCCGGAGCTGAGCGGCACGGTCTGCAGCTGAACCACGGTTCCGTGCGGATAGATCGGCAGGTCGGGCGTCGCGTTGACCGAGCCCGGGCCCAGGATGCTGATCTGCAGGTCGTAGGTGTTGATCACGAAGTTGGCGGTGATGGTCTTGTTGCCGTCCATCAACACGCTCAACGGGTTCGCGCTGCCGGTGGCGCTGCCGCTCCAGTTCTGCAGGTGGTAGCCGGTCGATGGCGTGGCCGTGACCTGTACGGTCGTGCCGTGCGTGTAGGTCGGCTGATCCGGATTCCTGCTCACCGTACCGTTGCCGCCGCTGTTCACGGTCAGTGTGTAGCTGTTGATCGTGAAGGTGGCGTTGACGGTCCGGGCTCCCGCCATCGTGATCGGAGTCGGGTTTGCGGTTCCGGTGACGCCGCCGCTCCAGTTGGTGAACGACCAGCCCGTGACCGGGACCGCGGTCAGCTGCACCACGGTGGACGGCGGGTAGACCTGCGCATCGGGATTGCGCGTCACGCTGCCGCTGCCGGTCACGGTCGTCGTCAACCGGTAGCCGAAGGTCGCCGAGATGGTCTTGTTGCCGTCCATCAGGACGCTGAGGGGATCCGTGGACCCGCTCGCGGCCCCGCCCCAGCCGATCAACTCGAAGCCGGTGTTGGGTACGGCATCGAGCTGAACCGTCGATCCGTGATCGTACAGGGGCTGATTCGGGATCTTGGTCACCGTGCCGTTGGCTCCGGCATTCACGGTCAGCGTGTATTGATCGATCGCGAACGTCGCGGTGACCGTGCGATTGCGCGTCATGATGATCGTGAGCGGATTGGTGGTGGTGGTGGTGTCCCCGCTCCACGAGACGAAGTGGTGGAACTGCTGGGGGGTCCCGGTCAGTGTCACGCTGGTGCCGTGATTGTAGGTCGGCTGGTCCGGGTTCTTGGCGACGCTGCCATTGCCGACCACGGTCACGCCGAGCGTGTAGGCATTCAGCGTGAAGGTCGCGGTCAGAGTCCGCGGCGCAATCATCGGCAGCGGCAGCGGGTTGGTGGTCGCGGTCGTATCTCCGGTCCAGCCGGTGAAGCTGAATCCGACCGCGGGATTCGCGGTCAGCAGGACGTTGGTCCCGTGGTTGTAGTTCGGCTGGTTCGGGTTCCTGACGACGGCGCCGCTCCCGACCACGTTGATCGTCAAGGGATACGTGTTGATCACGAAATTCGCGGTGACCGTGCGGTTGCGAGTCATGACCACCAGCAACGGGTTCACGGTGCCGCTGGTGTCCCCACTCCAGTTGGTGAAGCTGAAGCCGACCGCCGGATTCGCGGTCAGTTGCACCGAAGCGCCGTGGCCGTAGAGCGGCTGATCGGGGCTCTTGCTCACGCTGCCGCTGCCCACCACGCTCACCGTCATCGAGTAGCTGTTGATCACGAACGTGCCGGTCACGGTCTTGGGCGCATCCATGACCACCTGCACCGGGTTCGTGCTTCCGGTGACGGCGCCGCTCCAGTTGGTGAAGCTCCAACCGGTGTTCGGCGTCGCGGTCAGCTGGACACTGGTGCCATGGGTGTAGGTCGGCTGGTTCGGATTCCTGGCGACGCTGCCGTTGCCGACCACGTTCACGGTCAAGGCATAACTGTTGATCGTGAAGGTGGCGGTCAGGGTCTTCGCCCGGTTCATCACGACGGTCAGCGGGTTGGTGGTGGTCGTGGTGTCGCCGGTCCAGCCGGTGAACGACCAGCCCACCGCCGGGGTCGCGGTCAACTGCAGCGTCGAGCCGTGATTGTACTGCGGCAGGTCCGGGTTCTTCGCGACGCTGCCACTGCCGGTGACGTTCACGGTCAACGGGTAGGTGTCGATCGCGAAATTGGCCGCGAACGCGCGATTGCGGTTCATGATCAGCGTCAGCGGATTCGTGGTTCCGGTCGTGTCCCCGGTCCAGCTCACGAAGTGGTTGAACGGGTTGGGCGTCGCAGTCACCTGGACGCTGGTGCCATGGGCGTAGGTCGCCTGGTTCGGGACCTTGGCGTTGGTGCCGCCACCGACGTTGGTGACACTCAGCGTGTACTGATTGATCGTGAAGGTGGCGGTGAAGCTCCGGTTACGCGTCATCTGCAGATTGAGGGGATTCACCGTGGTCGTGGTGTCGCCACTCCACCCGGTGAAGCTGTAACCGGCGCCCGGAACCGCGGTCAGGCTCACCGCCGTTCCCGGGGCATAGTTCTGCTGGTTGGGATTGCGGGTCACGGATCCGGTGCCGACCACGGCGGTATTCAGTTGGTAGCCGAACGTCGCCGACATCGTCCGATTGCGGGTCATGACCACGGCCAGGGGATTCGTCGTCCCGGTGGTGTCGCCACCCCAGCCGACGAAGTGGAACCCGGTGTTCGGCGTTGCCGTCAGGTTGACGCTGATGCCGTGATCGTAGTTCGGCTGGTTGGGCGCCTTGACCACCGCGCCAGGACCGAGGGTCGTGACGTTCAATGTGTACTGGTTGATCGCAAAGGTCGCGCTGATGGTCCGATTTCGGGTGACGATCACGGTCAGCGGATTTGCCGTAGAGGTGGTGTCCCCACCCCAGCTCACCAGGTGATAGCCGACGGACGGATTCGCCGTGAGCACCAAGTTGGTGCCGTAATCGTAGAGCGGCTGATCCGGCGCCTTGCTCACCGTGCCGTTGGGTCCCGCCGACACCGACACCGTGTAGGTCCTGATGGTGAAGGTCGCCGTCAGGTTGCGCGTTCTGGTCATGACCAGACTGAGCGTGTCCTCGGTGGTCGTCGTGTCCCCGGTCCAGCCGGTGAAGTCGAAGCCGGTAGCGGCGGTCGCCACCACCTGAACCGGCGTTCCATTCGGATAGTTCGTCTGATTCGGCGTCTTGGTGACGGTTCCACCGCCGACGATCGTGACGTTGATCGGGAAGGCATCGAGCTCGAAGGTCGCGGTGTAGGTCTTGTTGCCGTTCATGATGACCGTGAACGGATTGGCGGTTCCGGTGGTGTCCCCCGACCAGCCCGCCAGCCGGAACGTCGGAATGGGCGTAGCCGAAACCTGGACCGCGGTGCCGTGCGTGTAGGTCGCCTGATTGGGCGTCTTGGCCACCGTGCCGTTGGGGCCCGCGTTCACACTCAGCGTGTAGGTGTTGATGACGAACGTCGCGGTCACGGTCTTGTGCGCGTTCATCAGGACGGTGGTCGGATTGGTCATTCCGGTGACCGCGCCGCTCCAGCCGGTGAACGAGTGCCCGACCGCGGGCACCGCCGTGATCTGCACGTTGGTGCCCGATTCGTAGTTCGTCGCGTTCGGATTGCGGACGATCGTCCCCGGCCCGACCACGTTCGTGATCAGGTTGAAGGTGGCGAACTCGTCGGCGCCGATGTCAGGCGTGGTCGTGCGATTGCCCGGCTCGCCGTCGAAGTCGTTGCTGACCCCGCTGATCGCCTGGCCGATGTTGGCGACCGGCGACGCCGTTCCCGACTTGATGTTGATGTGCAGGTCGTCGGTGCTCTGGAAGATCGGATCGCTGGAAATCGATTGCAGGTCGCGGCCGCTCTTGGTGCGCCACTCCGCGAGCGTGGCCAGGTCGCCGTCGTCCTGGTTGTCGAGTCCACCGACCATGGCCAGGTCGTTGCCCTCAGTCGGCGAATACAGGTCGTTGAAGTTCGAGGTCAGGTTGCCGAACGCGTTCGCCGCCACCGTGGCGATCGCGAAGCCCTTGCCGCCCGACAGGGCGAGGGCGGTCTGGGTGTTCGCGAGAATGTTGTCGCGGACGTTGAACGCGGAGGTCGAGTCGCAGACGGCCAGCGCAATGCTGGCGGCGTTCGCATCGCCGCGATCACCGTGCATCCACACCGAATTGAACCAGACGCGGGTCGTGCCGCCGCCGCCCACCAGGATGCCGACCGTCAGGCTGGGCTCGTAGGCGTTGCTGGTCACTCCGGTGATCATGTTGTTGACGATGGTGTTGATGCCGGTCGAGGCCCGGGCCACCGCGATGCCCGCGGCGCTGACCTCGCTGAGGCTGTTCGAGGCGACGCCGTGAATGACGTTGCGCGAGACCGTCGCGTTGACCACTTCGTCGCCGGTGAACACGTCGGAGGCGACCAGGCTCAAGCCGACCGCGATCCCGATGACGTCGTCGACGCTGGTGCTGCTCAGGTTGCCGATCACGTTTTCGGTGATCTGGATGCCGTCCTCGTAGCGTGCCATCACACCCGCCCGGGTCAGCTGGTCGGGGGCCATCGCGTCCAGATCGTTCTTCGTGACCACGGTTCCCGTCGACTTTCCGGTGCCCGGCGACCCCGCGGTGTACACGCCCACCTGTGCGCGCTCGGCCTGCACGTTCTCGACCCGGTTCGACAGATTGCCGGCGCCGTTGCTCGCCAGCCCGATGCCTGGTCCGCCGACACCCACGCCCGCCGCGGTCCCGACCCCGGTGCCACGGACGCGCAGATTGCGCACGATGTTGTTGGTCGCGCCGTCGCCGCCCACGGTCGAGGCGACCCACACCACCGCGCTGCCTTCGCCGTTCAAGTTCTCGAGCGTCCAGTCGCGGCTGGTTCCACCCGTCTGGTTCGATCCGTCGAGCACCATGTAATCCGCGCCGGAGAGCAACAGCAAAGCCTGGTTGTTGTTGCCGGTCAGGGTCACGACATTCCCGGGGGCCGGCCGGAGGGTCACGGTGTTGGTGGCGCTCGCCCCCAGGTGGGTGGCGATCGTGATTGGGAAGGTCTCGAGCGGCCCGTAGCTCGAATCGGTCAGCAGGAATCGAACCGGACCCGCGACTCCGACCGAGTTCAGTCGTGACACTGCGCCGGTCAGGGTATTGAATGGAGCCATTTGCCCGGCGCCGACCAGATAGTCTCCGGACAGCGGTCCGACGATCTGGAACATGCCGGTGGACATGTTGTTGGCCGGGTTGGTGTCGGTCGCCAGCTCGGCGATCGCCTCCAGCGTGTAGTTGCCGCCCGCGACCAGCGACGTCGAGGGGAAGGTCACGACCTGAGACAATCCGATCGGCAGCGAGGGAATCACGCCGGTTTGCTCGTAGACGATCGTGGTCGCAGGCTGCGGACCGCGGATGCGGAACCGCACGGGAATGGAATTCTGGCTGACCGAGCCCTGGTTCTCGAACGTGGCCCTGGGCGAGAACGAGGTGCCCGAGACCATCAGGCTCCCCGGCACTGGCTCCACGATTCCGGAAGCCGCCATGTCGTTGGTCGCCGGCGGCACGAAGTTGCCCTCGTCGGCGCCGATGTCGGGACTGGTCGGGTTGCGCGGGTTGCCTTCGATGTCCTCGGTGACCCAGCTGATGTCCCCCCCGAAAAACGATCCGCCGCTTTCCACCGGGGACGGGAACGCCGTGTTGATGTGGAGATTGAACGGGCCGACGAACTGAGGGTTGCCCGCCAGGCTGTTGAAGTCGTTGTTGGCCACCGTCTGCCATTCGCCCAGGGTCGCCCGATCGGTCGTCCCCGAAAGCCCGGTGAAGCCGTTGACCGTGTTGTTCACGTGCAGGACGTTGCGCTCCGAGACCGACCCGGCCGGGCCAATCGAGTTCGTGGCCGGCGTGACCCAGGTGTAGTGCCTCGACGCGGTGGTCTGGGTGCCGGTGAAGTTGGCGAATACGTTGTTGCGGGCCCGAATCACCGGACCGGTCGCGGTGTTGATCTCGAAGCACGCGTTCGAGGCCACCGTGTTGCCCGGGGCCAGACGAACGCTGTTGAAGTCGACCTCGTGAACGGCGCCGGCTCCGAGGCCGCCGTCCTGCAGGTAGATGCCGACGATGCGTCGCGGGAACGGCGACGCGCTGCTCGAGTTCAAGTCGTAGACGAAGTTGTTGTAGATCAGGCTCCGGCTGGTCGAGTTGGCGGTGAGCGAAGCCCGAATGCCGCTGACCCGGCCGGCGCTCGGGTTGGTGCTGTTGATCGAATAGACGACGTTGCCGACGATCTGGCACAGCCCGCTGCTCGCGGTCAGCGAGCCGCTGTTCTCCAGCAGGATGCCGTCGACGACACTGGTTCCGGCGCCGGTCACCTGGCGCACGAAGCAGCTGCGAATCGTGATGTTGGCTTGGTTCAGCGCGCGAATACCGAACGTCTGGATCGCACCGCCTCCGATGTCACCGGGCACCGACTCGGCGCCGATCGTGGTCGGGATCCCGGCCACTCCCGAGATCTCGCAATCGGTGTCGAGGACCGGGGCTCTTCCGGCCAGTGAGATGCCGGCGTAGGCGTTGGTTACGCTGATGCCGCGGTAGCTGTTGAACGAGTTGGTTCCGGACTGCGCGGTGGGCGTGACCTGCAGGATCTGCTGGACGCCGATCGAGCTGGTGTTGGTTCGGTCGAGGCTGATCGCGATGTTGTCGAATGTGTTGTGCTGGGCGCCGTCGGTGGCCGAGTTGGGCAGGAGCAGCAAGCCACGATCCACCAGCGACCCGCCCGCCATGGCCAGATTGCGCAACGTGACGTAGTCGGCGCTCATGACGCCGAACACCGGCTCGTTCGCGGTCCCGATCGCGGTCACCGAGATGCCATTCCCGCAGTTTCCCGCCGCCGTGCCGCGATGGAACATCGTAGCCACCCCGGAGGCCGGCTCGATGGTGATCGTATTGATCGCAGAGCTGCCCTCGACCGGCCCGAGCAGGATCGGGAACCGGTTGCTGCCATGGGCCGATGTCGAGTCCACGATGTTGTCCACGAGCTGAATGGTCACCGGCCCGGAGATGCCTTTGTGATTGAGGTCGGCCACCGCCTCGGACAACGACGTGTAGTAGCCGCCCGGACCGGTCGTGTACGTGCCGCCGACGATCGTGCCCGGTATCGTGGGCAGGAACCGGAGGTTGAAGCTCGGCCACTTGTTCGTGGTCATCATGCCGTTGCTGGTGAACTTCGAACCGGTGACGGCGTCGAGGAACCGACCGCCGATCGAGTCCTCGATGCCGATCGAGCCGGATTCGAAACCGCTGTGGTCGGCTCCGGTGATCGGGCCGTAGCGGAACTCGACCTCGTTGGACGTTTCCTTGAGCGCGACCTGGAAGTTGATGCGCCGCGGCTGACCGCCAGTCGCGTTCGCAAAGGACGAGACGTCGGTCCACTGGACGATCAGGACGCGGGACCCCGGGCTGCCCTCGACCTGATAGAGCACGCGACCCGCGGGATTGGTCCCCACGGCGCCGACGCTCAAGTCGTCGAACCACGGCGCCAGCGTGGCGTTCGGCGCCGACGCGTTGAACAGGTTCGCGTTCGAGGACAACGAGGTCGAGGAGGTCGTGACCGCCGTGCGCGAGAAATGGGCGAAGCCGTTGGCGTTGACCGCGAGGAAGTTCCCGGTCGTGTACTGAAGCCCGGAGAACGTGAAATCGAACGGCAGCGCAATCGACCGCGTCGAGTCGTCGGCGGCGACCAGCAGCGTGCTCGCGCCCGTACCGGTCGAGATCGGCGTGTAGGCGCTGTTGAACGGCAGTCGCTCGTAGCCGAGCACCATCCGTTCGAACGTCGCGGTCACCGACTTGTCACCGGTCATGATCATGGTTGCCGGATTGGACGACCCGAGCAGATCGCCGCTCCAGCCGACGAACTGATGGCCAGGACCGGGAGTCGCCGTGAGCTGAACGGAAGCGCCGTAGTTGTAGAGCGGGAGATCCGGGACGCGTGTCACCGTCCCGACCCCGTTCACCGCGATGCTGATCGAATGAGTCGCGACCGTGAACGATGCCGAAATCGTGTGATCGGAAGTGACGTTGGTGAACATGTACGACGAAACCGCGCCGACCGAGCCGCCGTCGACCAGCACGTCCGCGACGACATAGCCCACGTTCGGCGTCGCGAAGAACGTGGTGTCGGTCCCGTTGGGAACGACGACCGCTCCCGAAGGCGTGATGCTGCCGTTGGAACCCGACGTTGCTGTGATGGTCCAGGATTGGGCCAGCGCCGCGGTCACGCTGAGAAGCGAAAGGGCCGCGACGGCGAACAGCACGAATGCCGGTCGCCGCAGGCTACGGATGGCAGCTCGAATCACGTTCGCTCCCAAAACGGTGACGCTGCCAGCGCGGAGCCGCCGGCGGGCGCGGTGGGTGACCAGTTCTTTTGGGCGCTTTGCTTCCGGGCGGGCGGTGGAAGGGGAGGCACAGCCGGAAGCGCCGAGAACTAGGGTGTGGTGCTGGGGATGTCTCCTCCTGAAAGTTCTGCGTTGGGTGGGCACAAGTCTATGTTCCGTCAAGGTTTCGTTCAAGGGTTTTGCAGTGCCAACACGCTCCTGGCCCCCGAAGCGTTGCAAAAAGGAATGGATCCCGGTTCCACCCGGCGAGGGATCCACCCGCGGTGCGACAGGGCTCCGGCTCATCGGCCCAGCACTAGACGGCGGATCCGACGCTGACCACCGGTCTCGAGACACGCGAAATAGACCCCCGGAGGGTTCCCCTTGGGATCCCAGCGAACCTCATGGCGACCCGCAGATCTCGGCTCGTTCACCAGGAGGGCGACCACACGCCCCTGGACGTCCACCAGGCTGAGCCGGACTCCCGAGGCCAGGGGGAGCGCGTACTCGATCGAAATGGGTCCCACCGCTGGATTGGGGTGGATCCGGGTCAGTCCCAACTCCACCACCGGACCGGCGTTCTGCGCGCCACGCACGAACTTGGCGGAAATGTTCCGCGGTTGATCCATGACGACCTGAAGAGGATTCGCGGATCCGGAGGCATCCCCCTCCCACCCCGCGAACAGCCAGCCCTCCATGGCGGTCGCCGTCAGCGTCAGAAGTGAGCCGTGCCCAAACTGGCTGCTTTCGGACTCGACTCCTGATGCCGGAGTCGGTCCGGGAATGGTCCCGTTGCCACCACTGGGAGCTCGCCGGCTCTGCGCCCTGTCCGACGCAGCAGCCTCCATGGGAACGTCGATCGTGACCGAGACCTGGCCGTGCGGGCCGCCCGTGACGCTGAGCGTGTGCAGATTGAGCGTAAACGTCGCCGTGATCGACTTATCGGCGTCCATGGTGATCTGAATCGGGTTCTGGCTGCCGCTCGCGTCCCCGCTCCAGCCCACGAAGCTGCGGCCGGCCGCCGGGGTCGCGGTCAGGGTCACCACCGTCCCGTGGTCGTAGAAGGACTGGTCGGGATTCGCGATCACGCTACCGCTGCCCACGATCGACAGGTCGAGGAAGTAGGAGTTGATGGTAAATGTCGCCGTCACGGACTTGGGTCCGTTCATCGTGACCTGGGTCGGATTCACGAACCCGGAGGCATCCCCGCTCCAGCCCGAGAAACCCCACCCGGTCGAAGCACTCGCCGTGAGTTGGACGATGGTTCCGTGGTCGTACAGGGCCTGGTTCGGGTTCTTCGCAACGGTCCCGCTGCCAATCACGGTGATCCCGAGCGCGTAAGTACTGATGGTGAAGCTGGCGGTCACCGCGCGCGGACCATTCATCGTGACGTTGACCGGGTTGTTGGTTCCGCTCGCGTCCCCGCTCCAGCCGGCAAAGACCCAACCGGTGGAGGGAACCGCGGTCAGCTGGACGATGGTTCCGTGGTTGTAGAGCGCCTGGTTCGGAACTTTCGTCACCGACCCGCTACCGGCAACGGTCACGTCGAGCGCGTAGGTGCTGACTGCGAAGGTCGCGGTCACGGACCTCGGCCCCACCATGCTCAACGACTGCGGGTTGGCCGCGCCGGTCAGGTCGCCGCTCCACTGGACGAAGCTCCACCCCGACGAGGGGACGGCCGTCAGCTCGACCAGAGTTCCGTGCGGGTACTGCGCGAGATTCGGATTCCGCGTCACGCTGCCGCTGCCAACCACGTTGACGCTCAGCGTATACGTGTCGACCACGAACTGGGCCGTGATCGTCTTGTTCGAGGTCATGGGCACGACCAACGGATTGGTCGACCCGGTGGCATCTCCGGTCCAGCCGGCGAATAGATGGTTGGCCCCCGGGGTTGCGGTGAGGGTGACGTTGGTCCCATGCGTGTACGTGGCCTGGTTCGGGTTCACGTCGACGGTCCCCGACCCGGTCACCGACACGCTGAGCGTGTAGCTGTTGATGGTGAAGGTCGCCGTCACCGCCCGCGGACCATTCATCACCACCTGAACCGGGTTCGTGGTTCCGGTCGCGCTCCCGCTCCAGCCGGTGAAGCTCCATCCGGTGGCCGGCGTCGCGGTCAGCGTCACCGTGGTCCCGTGGTTGTAGGCCGGCTGATCGGGGTTTCGGACGACGCTGCCGTTGCCGACCACCGTGACGTCGAGTGGGTAAGTATTGATCGTGAACGTCGCCGTCACCGAGCGCGGACCGTTCATCACCACCTGGACGGGGTTCGTGGCGCCGGTCGCGTCCCCGCTCCACGAGGTGAACGTCCACCCGGTGGCCGGGGTCGCGGTCAGCGTCACGTTCGTGCCGTGGGTGTAGAGGGCCTGATCCGGGCTTCGAGCCACGCTGCCGCTGCCAACCACCGCCACGTTGAGCGCGTAGCTGTTGATGGTGAATGTTGCCGTGACCGTGCGCGGACCGTTCATCACCACCTGAATCGGATTCATGGTCCCGCTCACCGATCCGCTCCAACCGGTGAAGCTCCAGCCGGTGGCGGGCGTCGCGGTCAGCGTCACTATGGTCCCGTGCCCGTAGAGCGGCTGATCGGGGTTGCGCGTGACGGTGCCATTCCCGACCACGTTGACGGTGAGCGTGTAGGTGCTGAGCGAGAACGTCGCGGTGATCGCCTTGGCCCGATTCATGACCACCGGCAACGGATTCGTGGTCGCCGTGGTGTCACCGCTCCAGCCGACGAAGCTGTAGCCGACCGACGGGTTCGCCGTCAGGTTCACGACCGTGCCGTGGGCATAGGTCGGCTGGTTGGGATTCTTGGTGACCGTGCCGAGACCCACGATGTCCACGGTCAGCGCGTAGGCTGCGATCGTGAAGGTCGCGGTCACCGACTTGTGGCCGTCCATGAACACGTTCGTCGGATTCGTCGCCCCGGTCACGCTGCCGCTCCAGCTGGTGAACACCCACCCCGTGTTCGGCGTCGCCTGGATCTGCACCGTGCTCGAGGGCGCGTAGCTCGGTTGGTCCGGAGTCCGTTGCACCGCGCCGCCGCCCGATACGGCGGTGGCGAGGGACCAGGTCGTGAATTCGTCCGCGCCGAGGTCCGGCAGGGTCGTGCGGCTGCCAGCTTCGCCGTCGAGGTCGGTGGTGACGCCGGCGATCGGTTGGCCGGCGTTGGCGGCCGGCGACAACGGCGACGTGACGTGCAGATCGCCATTCCCCTGGAACAGCGGATCGCCGGACACCGAAGATGCGTCCTCACCGGTTCGGGTGCGCCAGGCCGCGAGATCCGCGACGGTTTGACCCGGCGGGACCGCGAGGCCGCCCACCACCGCCAGCGCGGCCGAGGGCGCGTAGAAGTCGTTGTAGTTGGAGGTCAGGCTCGCGAACGTTCCTCCCTCGAGCATGCCGATCGCGTGCGTCGCCGCCCCGGTTCCCGTTTGGGTGGTGGCCAGGACGTTGTTGCGCACCTCCACCGGATTGGTCGAGTCGGCGACCGCCAGGGCGAACCCGCGACCGGACGCGGATCCGCGATTGCCCGTCATCGACACCGAGTTGAACCACACGCGCGTGGTCCCGCCGCCACCCGCGAGGATCCCCGCGGTCAGTCGGCCGGTGGGCGGCGTGCTGATCACACGGCTGACCATGTTGTTGACCAGGGTGTTGGTGCCGCTCGTGACCCGCGCCAGCACGATTCCCGCGGCGCCGGCCGCGCCGCCCGTGATCGCGTCCACGACGTTGGCGGAAACCGTGGCGCCGGTGACTTCGTCTCCGGTGAAGGTCGTCGACGACACCTGGGTCGTGCCCAGCGCGATACCGATCACGTCCTCGACGCCGGTACCACTCAGGTTGCCGATCACGTTTTCGGTGATCTGGATGCCGTCTTCGTTGCGCGACAGAATGCCGGCTTTCGTCAGATGGTCGGGTGAGCCGGCATCCAGATCGTTCCGGGTGACCACGGTTCCCGTCGCCTTGCCGCTTCCCGACGACCCCGCGGTGTACACGCCGACCTGGGCGCGCTCGGCGCGGATGTTCTCCACCCGATTCGACGCGTTGTTGGTGCCGTTGCTGGTCAGGCCGACCGAAGGCCCGCCGATCCCAACCCCGACCAGCGTTCCGTTCCCGCTGCCGCGCACCCGGACGTTGCGCACCCCATTGTTGGTCGCACCGTTGGAGCCGTTCGAGCCGACCCAGACCACCGCACTCGAACCTGCGTTCTGGTTTTCGAGCGTCCAGTCGCGACTGGTCCCGCCGGTCTGGTTCGAGCCCTCGATCACCACGTAGTCCGCGCCCGAGAGCATCAGCAGTGCCTGAGCGCTGCTGCCGGTCATGGTCACGATGTTCCCGGATGCCGGCCGAATCGTGACCGAATTCGCGGCACTCGCCCCCGGGTACGACTGCACCGTGATCGGAAACGTCTCGAGTGCGCCGTAGCTCGCGTCGATGAGCAGCAGGCGCACCGCTCCCGCGACCCCGACGGCGTTCAGACGTCCAACCGCCCCGGTCAGGGTATTGAACGGCGAGGGCTGTGCGTTGCCGACCAGATAGTCGCCCACCAAAGGACCCGAGGCCTGAGCCGTGCCGGTGGCGCTGTCGTTGGCCGCAACTTCGTCGCCCGGAAGCTCGGCGCGCGCGAGCAGGGAATAGACGCCCGGGGTGGAGAGCGTGGCGCTGCCGAAGGTCACGATTCCGCTCGAATCTCGCGGCAGCGTCGGGGTCGTCGCGGTGACGTTGTAGACCACGGCCGAGGACGGCGCCGGGCCGGTGATCCGGAACCGCACCGTTGCGCCAGCCAGCGTCGCTCCACCCAGATTGCGGAACGTCGCACGCGGCGCGAACGGCACACCGGCGGCGAGCGAGGTGCCGGGTCCGGGCGTGTCGATGCTCAGGGCCTGCAGGTCGAGCCAGGGGAGCCGAACGAACGAGCCCTCGTCGGCGCCGACGTCCGGACTGCTCATGGAGCGAGGCTGTCCATCCACATCGTCGGTGACCCAGCCGATCGTGCCCGAGTACATCGACCCCTGCGATTCGGCGGGCGTGGCCATGACGGTGCTCAGGTGGAGGTTGGAGGACGACGCGAACTCGGGGTTCTCGCTCCGGCTATTGGCGTCGCCGCCGGTCGCGGACTGCCAGTCGGCCAGCGCGACGCGATCGACGCCCCCGGCGCGGCCGGCGTAGCCGTTGGTTGGATTCGCGACATGCAGCAGGTTGTGGTTCGAGATCGAGCCGGCAGGGCCCAGGGCGCCGGCGCCGGGAACCACCATCGCGTAGTGTCGGGCCGCGCCCGATTGCGCGGCCGTGAAGTTCGCAAAGATGTTGTTGCGCGCGTGGACGACGGGACCGGTGTGGGTTCCCAGCTCGAAAGCCGTATTCGGACACGCAAGTCCCGCGGGCGCCAGCCGAACCGAGTTGAAGTCGACGTCGATCGTGCCGCCTTCGCCCAGCGCGATCTCCTGCGCCTGGATGCCGATCACGCGCCGAGACAGGGTCGACGTGCTGGCCGACGACAGCTGGTGGATCAGGTTGTTGTACACGCGGACGACACTCGCGGGATTCGCGGTCACGCCGACCTTGAGGCCGACGACGCGGCCGCCGCTGGGCGACGCCTGAGCCAGATCGTGGATCAGGGAGCCCGAGATCTCGAGCGTCCCGTGCGGGGTCGACACCGCGCCCTGAGGCTCGACGACGATGCCCTCGACCGGGCCCGTGCCGCTACCGACCAGATTGCGGACCGTGGTGCTCCGAATCAGAAGTCCGGATTGGTTCACCGCGCGCACGCCGTAGACCGGCGCTGATCCGCCGCCAATGTCGCCCGCAGTGGCCGCGCCGACGATGGTTCGTGCGTTGCCGGCGGCGCCGCCGATCTCGCAACCGACGTCGAGCCACGAACCGTTTCCGGTGAGCGCGATGCCCGAGTAGGCGTCCTCGACCGTCACGTTGAGGTAGCGGTTGTACGAGTTCGAGCCGTCCGCCGAGGTCGGAGTCGCCGGGACCACCTGCTCGATCCCGATCGAAGAAGGGTTGGTTCGATCGAGCAACACGGTCACGTCGACGAACGTGTTGTGCCATGCGCCATCGGAGCGCGACGAATTGAGCACCAGCACACCACGATCGACGGCCGATCCACCCTCGAGGGTGACGTTGGAGAGCGTGACGTAGTCGGCGCCCAACAGGCCGACGATCGGCTCGTTCGCGATCCCGATCACGTGGGTGCCGTTCTGATGGACGCACGTGCCGTTGTCGGTCCCGCGGTGCCGCAGCACCGACCCGCCCCCGGATTGGATGACGACCGGTCTCGAGGCGTCGGCGCCGGCAATCGGGCCGAGCAGCAACGGGAATACGTTTCGTCCTCCCCCGGAGCTCGAGTCGTAGACCGCGTTGTTCAGGTTCAGGGTGACCGGGCCGGAGACGCCACGGTGGTTGAGGTCGGCGAAGGCCTCATTGAGGTTGGGATAGGTCGCGACCATGCCGACCGTGTAATCCCCGCCGGGGATCGGCGTCGGGGCGCCGGGGGTGAAGCGAACGTGCCTCGTCGGCCACTTGTTCGACGTCATCATGCTGGTCCCGGTCAGCCGGGATCCGGTGATCGCGTCGATGTAGTGGTTGTTGCCGCCGGTCGAGTCCTCGATCCCGATCGAAGCGGATTCGAGAATGCTGAAGTCCGAGCCCTGGACCGACCCGTATCGGAACTCGACGACCCCCGAGGCCTCGAACAGGGCCAGCTGGAAGTTGAGCCGGCGCGGCTGCCCGGCCGTGGTCTGCGCGTACGAGGAGACGTTGGTCCACTGAACCACCAGGCTGCGCGACCCCGGGGTTCCGAACGTCTGGTAGAGCACGGATCCCGACGGGTTGGCGCCGACCGCGTTGACCGCGAGGTTGTCGAACCACGGGGCCAGCGTGGCGTTCGGCGCTCCGGTGGTGAACAAACCGGTGTTGATCGACGAGGCGACCGAAGAAGTCTGCACCGGCTCGCGGCTCATGAACGCATAGCCATTCGCGCTCACCGCCAGGTGCGAGGTGGTCCGATAGACGTTGCCCGCGTAGGTGAAGATGAAGGGCAAGGGGATCGAACGGATCGAATCGTCAGCGGCCACCATGAGCGGCGTGGCGCCACCCGCCTCGGTGATCGGCGAGTACGAGGATGCGAAACGGGTCAGCGTGTAGTCGAATGCCGACGTCGTGAACGTCGCGGTGACCGATTCGGTGGCATCCACGGTCAGGAGCACCGGGTTGGAAGCGCCGCTGACGCTGCCCGACCATCCGACGAAGCGCGATCCGGCGTCGGGGATCGCGGTCAGCTCGACGGTGGACAGAACCACGTATGAAGTCTGGTTCGGGCTGCGCGTCACCGTGCCCGAGCCGACGACGTTCACGGCCACCGGGAACGAGGGCGTCCCAAAGGTGGCGGTGACGCTCATCGGGCCGTTGATCGTCAACGGCAACGGGTTGGTCGTCCCGCTGGCACTACCGCTCCACGCGGTGAGTCCGTAGCCGGGTTGAGGGCTCGCGGTCAACCACACGGTGCTGCCGTACGCGTATTGGGACAGGTTCGGCTGGCGATAGACGATCCCCGGCCCGACCGAGCTCACCGACAGCGTGTAGAGGTTCGCGACGAAGGTGGCCGTGATCGAGAGGTTGCCGTCCACCAGCACCTGGAGCGGATTCGCGGTGCTGGCCGTGTCGCCACTCCAGGAGCCGAACTGATAGCCGAACGCGGGAGTCGCCGTGAGCTGGACCAAGGATCCATAGGGATAGTCCGGGAGATTGGGGCTCCGCGCCACCGTGCCGCCGCCCACCGTGTCGACGGCCACGGTATGACGGTCGATCGCGAAGGTCGCGGCGATCGTGTGGTCCTTGCGTACGTCGACGAATGTGTAGGTCGGAACCGCGCCGACGGAAGCGCTGTCGACCACGACGTTCGCCACGTGGTAGTGGGGATTCGGCGTCATCGTGAACAACTGATTGGCCTTGTGCGGCACGGCGACCGCGCCAGAAGGGGTGATCGCACCACCGGACCCCGCGGTCGCGGTGATCGTGTGACCGGCCCGGTTGCCGACCACGAAATCGCCGAGCGCCGTGAGCCCGACGGCCTGCGTGCTCGAGTCGGTGACCACTCCGATCCGCGGATCGGTCCAGCCCGCCGACCAGCGTCCGACCTCGAACGTCAGTGGGTTGGCGCCCGCGTCGAGGTCGGCAGGATCGAAGTACAGGCTGACCGCCGCCGAGTCGAACGCGACCCCGGGACCCGAAAGCGTCCACGAACGATTCGCGGTCAGGTTGGGATCGAATGAGGACGAGGCGATCTGAGGATGGTCGCCACCGACGGTCGAAGCGGCCAGGTAGCCTCCCGCCGAGATCGATCCGAAACTGGCGCCCAGGAATCCATCGCGGCCACCGGAGCCGATCTCGAACAGGACGCTCTTCGGCCCGGTGCCGACCAGCTTGCGCAGCGTGCCCTCGACATGACCCGCGGTCCACACCACATAGGCGGTGGTTGAAACCAGCGACGCCAGGTGCGGGCCGGTGATCAGGTCGCCGCCGTTCAGGAACAGACGTTTGTTGATGTTGACGTTGGAGCCGAGGAATACGTCCCCGCCGGTCTTGATGATCTGCAGGATGTCGAAGGCTTCGGCGCCGGCCGTTCGGGTGACGGTCTGGTTGGCCGTGCCGATCATCGCGACCGTGCGGTCGTTGGGGACCAGCGTCCCGGAGTTGGTCCAGTTGCCTCGAATCAAGAGATTCCCCGCCGTGGGGCCGAGCGCCAGCGTGCCGCTCTCCACCGTCAGGTTGCCGGGAACGTAGCGGTCCTGGCTGGGCAGGGTCACCGTGCCGGATCCGGCGGCGATTTCGACGTTCCGGGGAACCCCCGCGCCGACGATCACGCCCCCACCCCACTCGCCACCGACCGCGAAGGTCCCGAGGTAGCGCAGGATCGAGGAGGCGCCATAGACCGGCCCGCCGGTCACCGATCCGCCCGGCTCTCGCTGCAGCGTGCCGGTGACGACGATCTCTCCGGCGTTCGCGATCGGGCCGGCCACCCGGAGCAGACCGGTGGCTGCGCGGTTCGCCCCGCTGGCCATGCTGATCCCGCCCGGGCCGTTCACCAGGATCTCATCGGGACCGTTGAGCGCCGGCCAATAGGCCGCGGCATCGACCGAGATCGGACTGGCGCTCGAGGCGAACACCAGGCGCGCGGCATCGGCGTACTCGACGGTGCCGGTCAAAGAGCCGCCGGGCGCCACCTGAAGCACACCGCCGACGAACAACGTGGTCGCGAATGTCACCGCGCGCTCGAGCTGCAGGGTGGTGGTCGCCGGAACGTGCGCGGCGCTGCCGATCAGAATCGATCCGGTGCCGCCGCCACCACCGATCGACTGCATCCCCGCGGCTTCGAAGTGCACGTCGCCGTTGCCCGACATCAAGGAAATCGCCCCGGTCCCGGAGCTGCCGACGTTGCCGCGAATCCGGATCGCCGCCGCACCGCTCCCGCTGTGGGTGAACGACGAACCGTTCTCGACGAACAAGTTGTCGAACTGGAGCGTGCCGGTTCCGCTGGTGCTGATCGCCGTCGCGTTGGCGATCCTGAGGTGCGAGTACGTGCGCCCGGTGGCCACGAAGCCGGTCGGAATGAGCGCCACGAACTCGCTGCCGCTCTGGAATACGACGCGCGATGCCGGCGCGGCCAGCCCGAACGGATTGCCTCCCGCGCCATGGCGGTAGGTCGAGCCCGCCTGGAAGACCACGATGTCCGTGATTCCCGAAGTGCCGTACGGGCTCCCGGTGAATGCGGCGGCGGTCTCGAACACCGAGCCACTGGTGAACACGACCGCACCGGCGCCGGCAGCCACCAGCCGGTGGCTGGTCCCGGAGAAGATCAGCGTCCCGCTCAGGAGCGCACTGGCGCCCGCGCTCAGGTTGAACTGAATCGGCGAAGCTCCATTCACGAGGACCGAGCTTCCCGCGCCGATGTCGAACGCCGGCGAGCCGGTGCCGGACATGACCAGGGTCCGGGACGCGGTCGCCGAGAGGGTGGCCACCACGCTGTTCACGAACCGGAACGCGCCGATGGTTTCGGCCTCGATGTCCTCGATGCTGGTCGTCGGCGTGAGGCTGCCGTCGATCACCAGGATGTCGTCCGTGCTCGAGTTGTTGCGGCGCGGCGTCCAGTTGTCCTGGTCGCTGTAGTTGCCGGTCCCCGTCACGTTCCAGACGTAGGTGGATTGCGCGTGCGCGGCGGAGACGCCGAAATTGAGAATGGCGCAGGCCACCAGTGGCCGGAACAGCCACCGGATGGACGGACGCGAGCGCGGGGCACGCAGCCAGCCCCGCAGCAGGTCCGCAAAGGAGCCTACCGTGCGGTCACTCAAGCGAGGATGTCGTCCAGACGGCCGGTCTTACGCGAGTATCAGGAGGTGATGTCGGAGGACGGCAGCCGGCGCGCGCGAAGGGGTAGCGCGCAACTCCCGGCGGACGCTGACGTGACAATAGGCTAACGTGAAGCGCCTACGGGTTCAAGCGCTTTCAGGGCAACCTGCAACCCAATTCACGACTCGCGTTGGCGGTCGAGTTCGGCGGCCCAGGACGCCATCCGGCGCCGGACTTCGGCTTCAAACCCCTGATCGGTGGGCTCGTAGAACCGCCGGGGCGATAGCCCTTCGGGCCAGTGCTCCTGGTCGGCGATCCGACCGGGTTGGTCGTGGGCGTAGCGGTACCCGGAGCCGTATCCCAGCTGCTTCATGAGCGGCGTCGGAGCGTTACGGATGACCAGAGGCGGCGGCAGGCTGCCGCTCTCGCGCGCGGCGTCGAGGGCCGCCGAGAAGGCGCGATAGACGGCGTTGCTCTTGGGTGCCGTCGCCAGGTAGACCGTGCACTGGGCGAGCGCCAGCTCGCCCTCCGGGCTCCCGAGACGGTGAAAAGCCTCGAAGGCCGCGACCGCCAGCGGCAGGGCCTGAGGATCGGCATTCCCGACGTCCTCGCTCGCGAACCGCACCAGCCGGCGCCCGACGTAGAGCGGATCCTCGCCCGCCGCCAGCATGCGCGCCAGCCAGTAGAGCCCGGCATCGGCGTCCGAGTCGCGCAGCGACTTGTGCAGCGCCGAAATCAGGTTGAAGTGCTCCTCCCCCGCACGGTCGTAGCGCAGGTGACGGCTTTGCAGCGCCCGCTCGATGTGGCCACGCTCGATCCGTCCACCGGCGGCAGCACCCGCGATCTCGAGTGCCGACAGGGCGCGCCGCGCGTCGCCATCGGCGGCATGCGCGAGCAGCTCGAGTGCGTCGTCCTCGATCGTGGTCCGCGGGGTGACGCCGCGCGCCGGGTCCGACAACGCGCGCCGCACCAGCTCGCGAAGGGGCTCGACTCCCAGCTCGCGCAGCGTGACGACCCGCGTCCGCGACAGCAGCGCCGCGTTCACCTCGAAAGAGGGGTTCTCCGTGGTGGCGCCGATCAGCACGATGTCGCCGCGCTCGACGTGGGCGAGGAAGGCGTCCTGCTGCGCGCGATTGAAGCGATGGATCTCGTCGACGAACAGAAGAGTCGGCTTGCCGCTGCTGCGGCGCTCGAGCGCCGCGCGCGCCATGACGTCCTTGACCTCCTTGATGCCGGAGATCACCGCGCTGAATGCCACGAACGGCACACCGGCCGAGCGCGCGATCAGGCGCGCGATCGTGGTCTTGCCGGTGCCGGGCAGCACCCCACAGGATGAGGGACGACAGATGTTGGCCGTCGCGCATGAGGGCGAGCGGCGATCCGGGCTCGAACAGGTGGTCCTGGCCGACCAGCTCGTCGAACGATCGCGGGCGCATCCGCTCGGCGAGCGGCGCGGCCGTCTTGGCCGGGCCGAACAGGTCGCCGCTCACGGCGCGTTCGTCGGTTCCGGCGTCGATTCGGAGGCCGCCGGTCGCGCCTCGAGCGCGGTGACCAGTGCCCGGACCGCCTGCTCCATGCTCAGCGGACGCCCGAGCGGCAAGCCGGCGGCCTCGAGGCGCGCGAACAGCTCGGCGAGCACCGGGGGTTCGATGTTGCTCCTCCGAAGCAGACCGGGGTCGCGGAAGATCTCGGCCGGCGGCCCCTGCGCCACGATCTCGCCGCCGCCGACCAGGACGTACACCCGGTCGGCCAGCTCGGTCACCACGTTGACATCGTGGGTCGCGACCACCAGCGTCACGCCCTGCTCGGAGTGCAAACGCCCGAGCAGCTCGCGCAACTCGACGCGCGAGGCCGGATCGAGCCCCTCGAACGGTTCGTCCAGGACCAGCAGTTCGGGCTCCAGCACCAGCGCGCCGGCCAGCGCCACCTTGCGCTTCTCGCCGCCCGAAAGATGATGGCAGACCTTGTGACGCAGATGCGCGATCCCCACGCGCTCGAGCGCGGCCTCCACCTTGCGATCCACCTCGGGGCCGCGATAGCCGTAATTCCGCGGCGAGAACGAAACGTCGTCCCACACGGTCGGGGCGATGATCTGCTCGTCGACGTTCTGCAGCACGACGCCGACCCGCTCGCGAATCCGGTCGAAGTCGCGCGCCGGATTCACCCCGAACACCGACACTTCTCCCTCCTCGGGCTCGAGCAGTCCGAGGATGTGGTAGAGCAGCGTCGTCTTGCCGCACCCGTTCGGGCCGAGGACCACGACGCGCTGGCCGCGCTCGACCACGAAGTCGAGCCCGCACAGGTGGACCTGGGTCCGATCCGGATACGTGTGGCGCACGCACGAAACGCGGACGATCGGCTCTGCAGCTCCTCCGGTCGGGATCAACGCAGACCTCCCACCCAGAAGACGGCGGCCGCCGCTCCGAGCGCGATGGCCGCGACCCAGAGGTCGGAGCGCGACAGCTCGGCGAAGTGGCGGCAACCGCAGACTCGCCCCGAGTGCCCGCGCAGCAGCATCGTCGCGTAGGTTCGCTGGCTGCGTTCGAATCCGTAGAGCACCAGCGTCGCGAGCCCCTGTCCCGCCGTGGTCAGACGCGACGGGAAGGATGCGTTCGCACTGCCGCGCACGCGCATCAGCCGCCCCATCCGCTCGGCGCGCTCGAGCAGATCGAACAGCGCGCGATAGGTGAGGAACAGGCCATCGGCCAGGGAGCGTGGCAACAGCCGTGAGATGCGGCGCGAACAGATCCGGATAGGGCGTGGTCCCGACCAGCCACAACGCCACCAGCACCGCCGACACCGGACGCAGGATGAGACCGACCTGTGCGACCAGCGGCGCCTGCCAGGTCGCGATCAGGAACAACGAGGTCACGAACAGCGGGTAGGCGGCGGCCACCAACACCAGACGGCCCGGCACGCCGCAGGTCAGGACCAGAATCCACGCGGTCAGGTGCAGGACGATCAACGTCTCGAGCCGGGTGGCCGCGAGCAACCCGATCATCAACCCGAGGGCGAGCAGCAGCTTGGTCAGGGCGCTGGCCCGATGCCATGGCGTTCCGCCGCGACTCGCCCGCAGATCGAGACTAGCGAGAAGCGACACGAGGTTCCTCCCCGGCGGGTCCGCGCGGCGCCTCGGTCGGCCCGATCGACGCGCGTGGCGCAGGAACCCCGAGCAGATCGGGCCGAACCCGTCCGAGAAAGCGTCCGAATCCAAAAGCGACCAGCGCCTCGGCAATCGCGCCGATGACGATCAGGACGGCGGCGACCGCGGGCACCAGCGGAGAAGGTGCGGCGGCAGCGCCGGCCGAGCCCGCGTGCGCGCGAATGCCGACCATCATCACCATCGCCCAGGTCAATCCACCGACCACCTGCGCCACACCGGTCGCGATTGCCAGCGCCGGTCCCGGGTGCCAACGAACCACCAGCCTCCGGTAGATCCAACCGGCGGTCACGGCCACGACTCCCAGGTTGAGCGCATTGAGTCCGATCAGGCTGAAGCCCCCGTGTCCGACGAACGACAGCATCGCGCTAGCGATGAAGGCCGCCTGGAACGCTCCGGCCGCCCCGAGCAGGACGCCCATCGGGCCGGCCAGGGTCAGGTGATACTCGATCGGCCCCATGGGAATCTCGACGGCCATCGCCGCCAGCATCAGCGCGGTCAACGCGCCCTCGATCGCCACCCGGTGGACCGACCGCCGGCCCTGAGGGCGAAGCCCGATTGCGATGAAGACCGCCGCCGCCAGCCACCCACTTCCCCAAAGCCAGACGGGCAACACCCCGTCGGGTAGATGGAGGTGCGACATGCTACTGAGCCCAGGCCAGCGCCAGGCCCGTGGCCCGCGCTCCGGCCTGGTCGAGTGCCGACAATGTGGCCTCGAACGTCGCTCCGGTCGTGATGACGTCGTCCACGACGATGACCCTCCTGCCCCGAACCCACGACGGGTACGCCACGTCGATCGTGCCGCGAACCGCATGGCGGCGCGCGTGGTGACGGCGCTGAGCCTGGGGCGACACCAACCGGTTGCGCTTCAGCAGACCTTCCACCACCGGCACTCCGGTCGTTGCTCCGAACGAATGCGTCAGCGCCCCGGCGTGGTCGAAGCCTCGCTCGCGGCGGCGCGTGGGGTGCATGGGAACGCCGACCGCCAGATCGGCGCGCTCGTTCCCCGCTGCTTCCGCCAGGACGGCGGCCAGGAAGTCCGCGCTTGCCGGCCGACCATCGTACTTGAACGCCGCAATCAGGGCCGCGGCCCGCTCATCGTAGAGCCAGGCCGCCCGAACGCGAAACCCGGGGTGGCGCGTGCATCCGGACGGCTCGCGCTCGGCCACCAGGCACCGGGAGCACAGGTCGAGTGCGGCATGGGGAATCGCCTGCAGGCACGGCGGGCACAGGACGCGAATACGATCCGCGGGAGCGCCGCATGCGGGGCAGCGCTGGGGCAGGACGAATTCGAGCGCGTCGCGGGCGGGATTCGAACCGAGGAACCGCCGGAAGGGCGAGGCGTTCATCGCGGCCAGCGGACCGCGCGGGCCAGCGGCTCGACGCCGAGGTCACGGCCCAGCCACAACATGAGCGATCGGCGCGCCTGGAACACGAGCAGGCCGAGGCCATCGTAGGCATCGAGTCCGGCGGCGCGCGCAGCCCGGGTCCACTCGCTGAGTTCCCGGCCGTAGACCAGATCCACCACCAGCGCGGCACGCGCCAGGCGCGCGGGATCGACCGGCGCGCGTGCCGTCGACACGGTCGTGGCATTGATCACCACGTCGGCGTTGCCGAGGCTCGCATCGGCCGCGTCGCCGTCCAACGCCACGATCGAAACGCCCGGGATTGCGCCACCCGCGAGCGCATCGGGGCGCCGCGCCAGGAAACTCACCCGGGCCCCGGCGTCGACCAGCGCGACGGCCAGGGCACGCGCGGCTCCGCCGGCGCCGATCAGCACGACCCGCGTTCCGGACACTCGTCGATCGAGACTCTCGAGCAGGTCGATGCAACCGATGCCGTCCGTGGTGTCGCCCCACCAGGCGCCGGGTTCGAATCCGATCGTATTGACCGATTGCGCCCGCACCGCTGCGTTGCTGCATCGATCGACCGCGGCGCAGGCCGCCTGCTTGTGCGGGTGCGTCAGGTTGACGCCGCGATACCCGGATCGAGCCAGCTCCGCGAGTCGCTCCCTCAAGTCGGCAGCCGAGGTGCGCAAGGCCGAGGATTCGCCGTCGAGCCCGGCCGCGGCCAGGCCCGCGCGGTGGAGCACCGGCGACAGCGTGTATTCCAGCGGATCGCCGAGAACGGCGAGGCGAACCGGATCGCTCACCCGGCTCCCGACGGCGGGGGCGTCTCCGGCAGCGAAGCCATGGCGGTCGGACTCGACGCCCGCCGCCGGCGGGCGATCATCAACACGCCGAACAGCGCCATCGCGGCGCTCATCACCTGGCTCTCGGTGATCTCCACCCCTCCGAGCGACAACAGCAGCGCGCCCGGCTCATAGGCACGCCAGCCATCGAGCACGATGCGTCCGAGAGCGAAGGCGACCAGAAACGTCCAGAACAAGACGCCGGGCGTGGTGAAGCGCCTCCGCGTGGCCCATAGGACGGCAAACAGAGCGAGACCGAACAGCGCGTTGTAGAGCTGCGAGGGATGGAGCGGCGCGGCGCCGAACTCGAGGGCGGGGAACGAGTCGGGCGGATAGACCACGCCCCACGGCAGTCGACGTCGGATGACCGTAGCAGCACCCGTTCAGGAAGCAGCCGACCCGGCCGAACGCGGTGCCGAGCGCCAACGAGGGGGTCAGCGCGTCCGCGGTCTTCCACATCGGCAGGCCCAGGCGCCGCGCGGTGATCAGCCCGGCCAGGGTTCCAGCGACCACGCCGCCGTAGAGCGTGAGCCCGCCCTGCCAGACCGCGAGCACGCGGCCCCAGTCGTGCCGGAACTCGTCGCAGGTGCTCGAGCACGTACAGCGCGCGGGCCCCGAGCACCGAAGCGATCAGCGATGACCAGGATCACGGTGACCAGGTGGTCCTCGTCGAGTCGACGCCGGCGAGCCTCGCGCAGGCCGAGCCAGCGTGCCGACCAGGAACGCGATCGCCAGCATCAGCCCGTACGAGCGGATGTGCAGCGGCCCCCAATGGACGATGTCGGGGAACACGTCAGAACTCCTGGCGGCGCAGGGCGACGTTCTGCAGCAGGCCGATCTGGATGCCGTTGACCAGCAGCGCGGTTCCGCCGTACGAGAGCAGCGGCAAGGGCAAGCCGGTGACCGGCGCCCAGCCGATCGTCATCAGCATGTTCACCATGATGTGGTAGAAGAGCGCAGTCACGAGCCCCACCGCCATCAGGCTCGCGAACCCGTTGCGGCGCCGACGAGCGCAGCCCGATAGCCCGCGCATGATGAGCAGCGCGTAGAGTATCACCACGGTCAACGCGCCGATCAGACCGAGCTCCTCGCCCACCACCGAGTACACGAAGTCGGTGTGTCGCATGGGCAGGAACGCCAGCGCCTTCTGCGGTCCCGCGAAATAGCCCTTGCCGGTCACACCGCCCGAGCCGATCGCGATCTCGCGACTGGATGATCTGGTAGCCCGCGCCGTGCGGGTCCTGGCCGGGGTTGAGGAAGGTCTCGATGCGCCGCTTCTGGTAGTCGTGCAGTCCGTTCCACAGGTGCGGCATGGCGTACCGCGACACCGCGCTGTTGAGCAGCGAGCACCGCGAGCAGTGAAGGCAGCCGCGGCCGGAACAGCAGGAGCAACCCGGCGAGCAGGGCGCCGAACCACCACAGCGAGCCGGTGATCGCAGAACAGGACGACGTTGAGGACCGGCGAGAGGCCGAGCACCAGTTGCGGCACCGGCATTCCCGCCCAGAAGTACATGGCGATCAGCATGATCGGGAACGCGAGCGAGGTGCCGAGGTCGGGCTCCTTGGGCGACCAACCGAACGGGACCAGCACGATCAGCAACGGCGGCAGCCAGTCGCGGATGCGCGACAGATCGAGCTTGGGGTCGTCGAAGCGCCGCGCCAGCACCAGCACGGTCGCGATCTTGGCCAACTCGGACGGCTGGAAGTTCATCGGTCCGAGGTCGAGCCAGCGCTTGGCGCCGAACGCGCTCGTGCCGATCACCAGCACCAGCGCGAGCAGGATCAGCGAGATCACGTAGAGCGGATAGGCCAGCGAATCGTAGACCCGGTACGGGATGCTGGCCGCCAGCCACGTGGCGGCCAGAGCGCCGATCGCCCACATCAGCTGTTTGATCCACAGCCCGTGGTGCACGCCGGGCACCGAGGTCGCGCTGTAGACCATGGCGAGCCCGATGGCGATCAGCCCGATCGAAGACCACACCAGGACCCAATCGAGCGGCGGGAAACGCACGCGCGACAGCGCCTGGCCAAAACCTCCTGCTCTAGTCGCCAATGTAGTCCCCGGATTCCGTGGCGGTGGGTGTGGTGTCGCGCCGCGCCACCGGGCGCGGCTTCAGGTAGTAGGCGGCATGAGCGAGTCCGACAGGAACAGCCTGCCGAGCGCCCGACCGGCCATCGGCGCCGCCACGCTCCCGCCATGCCCGCGTTCTCGACCACGATCGCCAGGGCGATGGTCGGGTTTTCGGCCGGTGCGTAGCAGACGAACAGCGCGTGATCCTGGCCGTGCGGATTCTGTGCCGTGCCGGTCTTGCCGGCGACGTGAATTCCCGGCACCTGGGCCCCGCGTCCGGTCCCCGAGCTGACCACGTTTTCGAGTCCGAGCCGCAGCGCCGCCCAGTCCTCGGCGCTCGCGGTGACCCGGGCGCGACCCGAACGCGGCTTGACGAATTCGGGCACACCCCGCACTTCGTGGACGACGTGCGGGCGAACCACGCGCCCGAGATTGCCCGCCGTCGCCGCCATCAACGCCAGCTGGAGCGGCGTCACCAGCAACTCGCCCTGGCCGATGGCCAGGTTGAGCATTACCGCCTGGTGCGACCGCTTGCCCCAATTCTTCTCGTACCACGCCTGGTCCGGCACCAGGCCCTGCTTCTCCTGTGGCAGGTCGACGCCGGTGCGCTCGCCGAGGCCGAAGGCGCGCGCCGTTTCCTCGAGACGCTCGAGCCCGAGCTTCGGTCCGATCTGATAGAAGTAGACGTCACAGGAATGCTCGAGCGCCCCGACGAAGTCGAGCGAGCCATGGCCCTCCCGTTTCCAGCATCCGAACCAGCGGGCGCCGAATTGGTAGCCGCCGTGGCACGGCGCGAGACGCGTGGCCGGCTCGGCGACGCCGTTGCGCAGCGACGCCAGCATGCTGACGATCTTGAACGTCGAGCCCGGAGGGTAGACGCCCTGGATCGCCCGGTTCAGCAGCGGGATTGTCGTCGCGGTTGAGCAGGCGCCAGCGCTCGCTCGTGATTCCGAGCGAGAACTCGTTGGGATCGAACGCCGGCCGGCTGACCAGACCGAGAATGCCGCCGTCGCGCGGGTCGATCGCGACCGCGGCGCCGCGCGTGACTCCCGACATGACCTCCTCGAGCGCCAGCTGGACTTCCAGGTCGAGCGTCAGCACCAGGTCGTGGCCAGGCAACGGCAGGCGTGGCGGCCCCTCGCTCAAGGTCGACACCCGGCGCCCATGGCGTTGACCACGACGAACTCGGCGCCGTCGCGGCCGCGCAACAGGTCCTCGTACGCGCTCGACGCCGGTGCGCCCGATCAGGTCCCCGGGCCGATAGCCCTGCCCCTGGCGCACGTCGAGCTCGCGCTCGTTGATCTGCCCGGCGTAGCCGAGCAGGTGCGACGCGAGCGGTCCCATACGGATAGCGGCGCAGCGGCTCGATCTGGACCTCGACCCCCGGCAGCTCCGTCCGCATCTCCTCGACGGCCGCGCGCACCTCGAACGGTGCGGTCCGCAGCAGCACGACGGTCTGACCCGAGCGATTGCCCAGCGTCACGCCCGCCCGCACTTCCGCCGTATCGACCTGTACCAACTCGGCCACGTCGCGGATCCACTGCGCGGACTGGGTCACGCGGGTCATGGCCGCGCTCTCGGCCGGAAACGGACGGAACACGATCGAGAACCTTGGCGCGCTGTCGGCGAGCAGCACGCCGTTCCGGTCGTAGATCGATCCGCGCGGCGCGCGGAGCACCTCGAGACGGACGTGATTCTCCTTCGCCAGGTCCCGGTATTCGATGTGGTGGGTGACCTGCAGTCGGAGGAGCCCGATCGACACGATGCTGAAGCCCATGGCCACCACCGAAACGAAGACGGGGTAGCGGGCCTGCCTAAATCGACGGTTCGGACTCGAGGCTCGCATGACCAAAGACCGGTCGGCCGAGGATCTGGCGCAGGCCGTACAGGAGCAGGACCCCCAGCGGCGGGGTGACGATCGCAGCCAGCAGTACGCGTTCGCCCAGGTATCGCCACGCGTTGATGCTGCCGAGATCGAATGCCACCGACCACGTCTGGTGGACCACGGTCGCGAGCAACAGCATGACGTACTGGGTGCGCAGGCTGTCGCGCACCAGCGTGCGCGCCAGTCTCCCGGCAGCGTAGCCGATCAGGCTCAGGGCCAACGCGTGCCGGCCCAGACCGTGAGCCGCGTCGAGGTCGGCGGCAAGCCCGAGGGCGAAACCGAACGAGGCGCCCCAGGCGGCTTCATAGCGCAGCGCCCACACCACGGTCGCGAACGCCAGCACGTCGACGACGATGCCGCGCGCCGAGAGCGCGGTGAGCGCGGTCGAGCGCAGGAGCAGGACCATGGCCCCGAGCAGCAGCAGCGCCTGAACCTTCTTCATGGCGTGTCTCCCCCGCCGGAAATCAATACGAACGCGTGCCGGAGGCGCGACATTCGTGCGGCCGGCTCGACCTCGACGTCCTGGGTCAGCCCGCCTTCGTACTGGACTCGCGACAGCGATCCGACCCGCAGGCCGCGCGGATAGCGGCGCGACATGCCCGACGTCAGGACGCGCTGGCCGACCCGCAGCGTGTCGGAGGTCGGGATGCCGGTGAGCACCAGGCGCGGGCGGGGCGTCGTCACGTAGCGCAGAATGCCGAGAACGCCGGTGCTCTCGACCTCGCACGCAACCGCGGAATTGGGATCGGTGAGCAACGCCACCCGACTCAGACCGCCGTACGACTCGCCGATGCGTCCGAGTAACCCGTCGTCGGTGACCACCACGTCGCCCACGGACACGCCGTGCCGGCGACCGACCGAAAGAGTGGCCGCGGCCGGCAGTGGCTCGCCGCTCAGGGCCAGGATCTCGGCCGGTCTCAGCCGGTTGCGCGGCAGGCGCGGCAGATCGAGCATCGCGCGCAAGCGATCGTTCTCGAGTCCGGCAAGCTCGCAGGCGGTCGCGCTCGATCTCGAGTTCGGCGACGCGCTGGTGCAACGCCCCATGGTCGCGCCACGCGGTCACCATGCGGTCGCCGGTCAGCACCAGCCGATCGAACGGCGCGAACAGCCACGCCCCGACCGCGCGCACGCCCGACGATGGAATGCGGTCCCCCATCAACAGCAGCACCAACGAGAGCGCCGCATACAGGGCCATGAGGGCGCTGCTGCGGCGCTCGGCGGGCGGGAGGAAGCCGCCCATGGTTCTAGTCCCTGTGGCCGCTGAGGAGCACCTTCTCGAAGTCCTCGAGCTGCTCGAGAATCTTGCCGGCGCCGAGCACGACGCAGGTCAGCGGATCCTGAGGCGACCCGGATGTTGAGGTTGGTCACCTCGCGCAGCAGAAGGTCCAGGCCGCGCAACAGGGCGCCGCCGCCGGTCAAGAAGATGCCGCGATCGACGATGTCCGCGGCCAGCTCGGGTGGCGTGCGCTCGAGGGACTCGCGCAGCGCATTGACGATGGCGCCGATCGGCTCCTGGAGCGCCTCGCGGATCTCGACGCTCGACACGCGCAGCGTGCGCGGAATGCCGCGCACCAGATCGCGCCCCTTGATCTCCATGTCCATCTCTTCGGGCAGCGGGAACGCGGAGCCGATCTCGATCTTGATGCGCTCGGCGGTCTGCTCGCCGATCAGCATGTTGTAGGCCTTCTTTGCGTAGTTCATGATCGCTTCGTCCATCTCGTCGCCGCCGACGCGGATCGACATCTTGGTGACGATGCCGTTCAAGGCGATGACCGCGATCTCGGTGGTGCCGCCGCCGATGTCGACCACCATGTTGCCGGTCGGCGTGTCGACGGGAAGTCCGACGCCGATGGCCGCCGCGATCGGCTCCGGCACCAGGAGCACGTCGCGGGCGCCGGCGCGCATCGCCGAATCGAGGACCGCGCGCGTCTCGACCTCGGTGATCCCCGAGGGCACGCAGATGATGATGCGCGGCCGGACCAGGAACTTGTGCTTCTGGACCCGGTGGATGAACTCGCGCAGCAGATGCTCGGTGACCTCGAAGTCGGCGATCACGCCGTCCTTCAGGGGACGGATGGCGTTGATCTCGTCGGGGGTGCGGCCGAGCATGAGCTTGGCCTCGCTGCCGACCGCAAGCACCCTCCCGGTCGCCTTGTCGACGGCGACCACGGAGGGCTCGTTGAGAACGATGCCGCGGCCCTTGACGAACACCAGCGTGTTCGCGGTGCCGAGGTCCATGGCGACGTCGGTGGACAGCATTCCGGTGAGGTTGCTCAACATCCCAGGCGCTCCAGGGTTGGGTCGAGGATTGGCGTCGACGGCGCTTCGGCGATCGCGCGAGGGAACGGCCTGCGGAATGGGGTGGGCGTCCATGTCCCTCAAGCCATCGGACGCTATCACCGGAATCTTGAGTGCCGCAAGCATGACCGACGCTGGAACTGGCTGTATTCCCGACAGGTGCGGGGTAGAACCAGGCGCAATCCCTCGCCGCCGGCCGGAAAGGGCCCCGGATCTGGCCGCCGTGGCCGTTGACCCTCGTTCCGAGCGGGTGATAGCCTTGCTCCCCGCACTTTGAGTTCCATGCGGCACGACCGATGATCCGATACGCACGACTCGCACTACTCGTTGTGCCGCTTGCTGTTGGCGCTGCCCTACCGGTCGTTCCCGGGCGAGCGCAAACCGCGCCGACCGGCCGTTTCGCGTTTGCCGACACCACCCTGCTGCGCGATACCCTCAACCTTCGCTTCGACGGGCTTTTCGAACTGGCCGACAGCCTGGGGCTCGAGCCCGACAGCCTTCGAGCCCATTCGATTCGCTACCGGTTGAGTCTGGCCCGGCTGGTCTGGGTGGCCGACAGCCTGCGCGTCCCGGTCGACAGCGTCGGCGTCATGCTCCAGCGCGAGCGGCTGAATCCGCTGACCGCCGGCACTCGGCGATCGACGCGATTCCAGTATTCGAGCGCCTACCAGCTGAGCCGAAACAACAGCACCTGGACCAACTTCGGCGACCTGGGTGTGATCCGGGGATCGGTCTACCTCAACAACCAGACCACCATCGACCTCAGCCGCCAGCAGGCGGGCGGCCTCAACCTGAACCAGGCGCGCGTCTCGGACACCGAGGCCGGGTGGCTCTTCTCGCGGGACTTCTCGCTCGGCGCGCGTGCACTGCTCGAACGCAATGACGGCGTCTCGCCGGGCGGACTCAACGACTTCTCGGACAACGCGACCAATCTCCAGTTCACCAGCCGGACCAAGCAACGGCCCTCGCGCGGCTGGACCTCGGAGCTCAATGTCCTGTCCGGCTACGTCGACGTCGAGAACTTCGACTTGATCAAGACCGGCGTCACCGGGGACATCAACGGCAAGCTGCGCTACCAGAAAGGCGATTGGCTGACGCACGACGTCTCGGGGCGACTGAGCGGCAACGTCGCCCGCTCGAACCATCCGATTGCCACGGAGCAGCTCGACACACAAGACCTTTCGAACCAACTCGATGGCACCCTCGCACTGCTGGCCGACAGCCCGGCGGGGCTCAACGTCAACTATGGGATCAAGCGCAGCCGCGTCGAGACCCTGTCGCGGCCCGACACCAACGGCGTTCAGTTGCTTCAGACCAACCGGACCGACAACGACCAGCTGAACATGACGCTGCGTTTCCGCCAGAGCAACGATCGATATCTCGCCGTTTCCGAGAATCTGTCCCATCAGAGCCGACAGACGGCGACCTACAGCTCCCAGAACGAGAGTTCGTCCCAGACCTTCAGCATCGACGGCCGATACCGCGCGGGCGGCTGGTTCCTCGATGCGTCGTTCGACAACTCGTTCAGCGATTCGCGTTTCCCGAGGCGCTCGGCCTCTGGCGGCTATGGCGACCGCTCGAGCGCGCGCTTCATCCAGGCGACCGCGACCCGCACCTTCGCGGGCAAGTTCCTGGTCAAGGGCGAGGGCCGTGTCTCGCTCACTCAATCCCGCTACTACCTGATCGGCGACTATCCGACCCCTCCCGCCGACCGCGACCAGTACCAGCAACGCTACCGGCTGGACGGTGACTACAATCGATCGGACAAGTTCTCGACCGGGGTCTGGCTCGAGGTTCGCCGCACCCACTTCATCAACCTGCCCAGTGCCAGCACCGGCTCCAACAACGAGACCCGGACCTACCGGGCCGAATGGCACTGGACCTACCGGTTGCTGCGTGCGCTCACCGCGACGCAGAGCAATCGTCTGTCGGCCGACTACCTCTTCTACGACTTCCTGCCATCCACCAACAACCGGCTGTCGCTCAACTACAACATCCGCACCACGCTGAACGCGCTGCTGACGCCGCGGACGACGCTCCAGTTCACCCACGTCACCGAATCGCTGCCGAGCGGCAACTACGTTCTGTTCCTGGACGGCGTCGAGTACTTCACCAAATCCGATGAGACCAACAACTACACCCTGAACGCCCAGTTCTCGTACTCGCCGTCGCCGGTTCTGTCGTTCAACCTGACCACCGACTATTCCGCCAACGAGCGCGTGGCGAATACCAGTGATGGCTTGACCCCTCTGCGCCAGGACAACAAGCTCAACTTCTCGGGGGGCGGAACGCTCAACCTGCCCCTCGGCGCCAAGGGCAACCTGTCGGGGACGCTCCGGCGCATCTACTGGGCGAGTCGGGCCACGGACTTCCAGGGCGGCGTGGCGCAGCCGCCGGGCCGGACCGGCGACGACTACTGGAACGGCCGGGTGGAGCTGACATGGCAGCTGTGAACGCGAGCCGCTGGCTGATCGGACTGGCGTTGGGCGCGGTCGTGGCCAGCGGCTGCGGCTACTTCCGGCCGGCCGACCCCGAGCCCCCGAGCGGCGACACGCTGATCCCGAACTACGAAACGCCGGAGGACGTCCTCGAGACCCTGGCGCAGGCCATCTCCTACAAAGCCTCCGGCGTGACGGCGTACATCGGCGGATTCGCCGACACGCTGTCGGACGATCGCGGTTACCATGGGTTCTTCGATCCGACGACGCTACAATGGGCCAACCAAACGGGCGTCACGATCCCCGCCGACTGGAACCGGATCCGCGAAGAGGAGTTCTTCTCAGGGTTCGTCACCCTGTCGGAGGTGCCCGCGAATTCGGTGTTCTCCATGGAATGGGATCCGGACCCGACCCAAGGCGAAGACGAGACGGGCACGGACCGGCAGGTGCTGCATCGCCAGTATCAGGCATTCGCCACGCTGACGTCGGGAGACGAGATCCCGATTGCGAAGGGGTTCGCTACGCTCGAGTTCATCCGCATGTCCGCGACGCGCTGGGTGATCGTTCGCTGGCAGGACCGCGAGGATCCGACGGCGATCGTCGCCGAAGGTGAAATCTGTATCGGCCGACGCCGGCTGGATGGATCCCGATGAGCCCGATTCGCGAACGAGCGGCCACGATCCGCGGACGATTTCTGCGGCAGGCGGCGCTGTCGACCGTCTTGGCCCTTTCGAGCGCCGGCTGTTTCAACCCCTTCAGCCCCAGGGTGGCCGACGTGGCCGGTGTGGTTCAGCCGCCGCCCGCGCCCGACTCCCCGATCGGCATCGTGCGCCTCTACGAGTGGTGCTGGAACAGTCGCGATCCCCAGGTGTACCGCGAGCTGTTCACCGAGGACTATCTGTTCGCCTTCGGCCTCACCGACGAGGCCGGCAACGCGTTCCGCGACCGCGCGCTCAACCGCGACGAAGAGCTGGAGATCTCCGAGAACATCTTCGTGCGCGGCAGCGCCACCGAGCCACCACCGATCAGCATCTCGTTGACCTTCGAGGACAACATGACGGCGCAGTCCGACAGCCGGCCGGGCAAGAATCGAAAATGGCACAAGGAGATCGCCGCCCAGACCACGCTGCGGCTCGAGCAGCCCGACCTCGAGGTCACCGGCATCACCCGCATCTTCGCGGTGCGCGGCGACTCGGCGCTGATCCCCGACGAGCTGTTCGACCGCGGCTTCCGGCCGGACAGCACGCGCTGGTACATCGAACGAATCGAGGACGAGACGGTCGATGCGGCCGGTGTGGTCGCCGGTTCGACCACGACCGCGGCGCTGGCGACCAACCCCGAGCGCAAGGCGACCTGGGGCATGGTGCGCGCCCTCTACTACTCGCCCCTACGCCCAGACCGGACGAAGAACCTCGTCAGCCAAAGGCCCTGACGTTCGTCACCACGAGGTTGGCCGGCTTGGGGAGCGTGTCTATACTCCGGCGCTGAATCCGCCCGCTCCGGGCCCAAGTCCTTCCAGCCGCGGCGCCTCGGCACCGCGCCCCGATCAGGAGCCTCACGTGCACGTCGAGGGAGTCAACAAGCAGAAGGAACTCAACCCGCTCGCCAACGCCGAGCGCCAGTTCGAGGAAGCCGCGGCCCGCCTGAGCCTCCCGGAAGGCATCAAGGAAGTCATCAAGAAGCCACGGCGTGCCACCATCGTCTCGCTGCCCATCCAGATGGACGACGGCACGTTCCGCGTGTTCACCGGCTACCGCGTCCAGCACTCGATCGTGCGTGGTCCGGCCAAGGGCGGAATCCGCTATCACCCGGACGTCACGCTCGAGGAAGTCGAGGCGCTGGCCGCGTGGATGACCTGGAAGTGCGCGGTGGTCAACATTCCCGTTCGGCGGCGGCAAGGGCGGGATCGCGTGCGATCCCGCGCAAACTGTCGAAGGGCGAACTCGAACGACTGACCCGTCGCTACGCGGCCGACCTGTCGGATCTGTTCGGTCCCGAGAGCGACGTCCCGGCTCCGGACGTCAACACCAACGAACAGGTGATGGCGTGGTTCATGGACACCTACTCGATGCACGAGCGGCGCACCGAGACCGCGGTGGTCACCGGCAAGCCGCTCGAGCTGGGCGGCTCGCTCGGACGTCGCGAAGCGACCGGGCGCGGCGTGCTGTTCTGCGTGCGCGAGGCGTGCCGCCATCTCAAGCGTGCCGCTCGCCGGAGCGCGGGTCGCGGTCCAGGGCTTCGGCAACGTGGGCTCGGTCGTCGGCCGACCTGATGGCGCGCGAAGGCGCCAAGATCGTGGCGGTGTCCGACGTCTCGGGCGCGATCCACAACCCCGACGGGCCTCGACGTCCCGGCGCTGATCCGCTACGTCACCGACCGCCGCGGCGTCGTCGGGCTTCCCCGGCAGCCAGCCGCTGACCACACCGATCGTCGAGTACGACTGCGACATCCTGGTGCCGCCGCGCTCGAGAACCAGATCACCCAGCGAGAACGCCGACCGGGTCAAGGCGCGGATCGTCGCCGAAGGCGCCAACGGGCCGACCACCCCGGACGCCGACCGCATCCTCGACGGCAAGGGCGTGTTCGTGATCCCCGACATCCTGTGCAACTCGGGCGGGGTCACCGTCTCCTACTTCGAGTGGGTGCAGAACCGCAGCGGCTTCTACTGGCCCGAGGAAGAGGTCAACGAGCGCCTCGAGCAGTACATGGTGCGCGCGTTCCGCGACGTGCTCGGCAAGTCACATCGAGCACAAGGTCAACATGCGCGTCGCGGCGTTCATGGTCGCGATCGAGCGCGTGGTCAAGGTCATCATGCTGCGCGGCGTCTACGCCTGAACCCGCCGCGCCCTCCCGGCGGCAACGAAACGGCCCGCGGCGTTCGCCGCGGGCCGCTCGCGTCCAGCCCCGCCTGCGGGGCGCGGGCTAGAACGTCAGGCTGAAGCCGAACTCGACCACGTCCTCGAAGAACTCGGTCACCGGCCGCCACGACAGGTCGACCCCGATCTTGCCGGTGTCGCCGGCGCGGAACTTGGCTCCGGCCCCGAGCGCGAAGCCCGAGTACAGATCGTTGCCGCTCTCGAATTCGACTCCGGCGTCCTCGCCATTCGCATCGGTGGTGCTGCCGAACGAGGTGAAGTACGAGGCCCGAAGTGCGTAGTCGTCGCGGTAGACCCACTCGAGTCCGCCGGTCAGGTCGTCGAACGAGAAATTGTTGTTCGAGAACGCACCCAGGATCGCGAGCCGCTGCTGGTTCCCGTTCAGCAGGTCGTAGTTCGCCGACAACGTGAAGTACGACGGCATCTCGAACGACGACGACGTCGAACGGTAGGTCCGGTTCTCCTGAGATGGATCGCCGCTCGGCGGCTGCAGCGTGTTGTCAAAGTCGGCGCCATCGAACGACATGGTGGTGCCGAAGTTTTTCATCACGATGCCGAACTGGAGACCGCTGAAGCCGGTCAGGTACTGCAAGCCGAAATCGAAGGCGACGCCCGAAGCCCTGGCGCTGCCGATCGATTCGTTGACGTAGTTGACCCCGGCCCCGAACTGCACGCGGTCCGTGAACTGACGGCCCCACGACACGCCGAACACGCCGAAGGTCGGCGACATGATCTCGCCGGTGCCGTCGGGTGCCTGCTCCGTGGTCACGATGATGTCGCCGATCGACAGCACCTTGGCGCTGAATCCCAGGGTGCCGAAGCCGCCGGACTTGACCGCAATCGCGGCGTAGTTGACCGACATGTCGGCGATGTACTGGGTGTGGGTGAACAGGGCCTCGGTGCCTTCGAGCGTCCCGAGTCCCGCGGGATTCCAGAAGGTCGCCTCGATCCCGCTGACGTTGCTGGTCGCGGTTCCGCCCAGGGCCGAGCCGCGGGCGCCGACCGGAATCAGCAGTTCCGTGGCGCCGCTCGTGCCCTTGCGTTCCCCCGAGCCCGCCCACGCGGTCGTCGCCGCGAGGACGAGCAGGACCGCGAGACCGAGCGTCCGAATCATGAGCCGGTTCATCGTCCGGCCTCCTTTCGCTTCTCTGTGCACGGTCATCGTTCCGGCCCTCTCAATAGCTATTCAGACGTTCTTTCTCCATGAAGACGACGAGTTTCGATCGATACTCGCCGCCTCCAGAAGCCTGAACGTGGAAGATGTAGACGCCGCTGCCCACCGGCAGACCGCTTTCGGTGAGCACGTCCCAGTTGAGGATCGAGGTGTTGGGGTCCGTCTTCTCGAGACGGCGCACCAACTGCCCGGCCAGGTTGAAGATCCGGACCGTGCACACCTCGGGCAGGTTCATGAACCGGATCACGCGGTTGAACGGGTTCAGCTCGTAGGACGAACGGTTGTAGTACGGATTGGGCACCGCCCGGATGCTGTTGCATGTTCGCCGGTGGCCAGCGTCGAGTTGCCGCGCGACCAGCGCGTCGGTGTCGAACACGTAGACGTCGTTGGGCGATCGCCGGGTTGGCCCAGATCCACTGGAACGCGTCCCCGTCGTCGATGACGTCGGTGGCAGTCCGGAGGCTGGGCGGTCGAGCGCGTACAGCATGCGGCAGCGATCCGTCGGCGAGTGCGCCGTCGAGCGCGATTTCCGGACGCTTCGGTCGTCCGCGTAGGGCCTGCCGGATCACGAACAGGTACTCGCGGTCGCCGTCCGGATCCTCGCTCGGGTTCCAGGTCGAGTCGGTTCGCGCGACCTGGGACGAGTCGGGCAGGATCGTTCCGTCGGCCGCGACCAGCAGCTTCTCGACGAATGCCACGTCGAGCTGAACGTTGTTGATCGATGTCCCACGCCTGGAAGTTGCAGGTGTGGAAACCGCCATACGCGTACGCACTGCCTTGAGGCGCCGCGCACCGTCGCTCAACTGGTAACGGAAGAAACGGTACGCGCTCTGGGTCGCTGTGCTGCTGAACCGCAACTCGACGGTCGCGAATGAGTCGGGCTGGGTGGCGGGATCGAGCGTGCTGCCGAAGAAGTGTTCGCGTTCCGGCGCCACCGAAGAAGCCCGAGCAGCCCCGAGTTGACGGCCGGTCAGTCGCCCGGCGATTGGTGGTCACGTTGTTCGAGGTAGACGCCGTCCTGGAACTGCGGGAAGTACTTGCCGGTGACCTTGACCCGGAGGCCGTCGACCACCTGGTAGTCGTCGTCGCCGCGACGATTGAGCTGGCCCGAGAGTTTGACCGTGTTGGTCGTGCTGTCGATCAGCGACCACGAGTTGACCACCGTCGCGGTGTCGGTGCCGATCTGCCCGAAGAACGGCGGGATCAGCGGCTCGAAGGTCACCTTGTAGGTGTTCCCGGTAACCAGCTCGGGGTTCACCACCTCGACGGTGACCACATCGGTTGCCGGCGGCCTGAGCGTGTCCTTCTGTACATACTCCACGTCAGCGGCCGAGGCGCTCGCCAGATCGGTACCAGAGGCCGGCCTCTGCGGCATCGACCCGGAGCACCGCCTGCGCGTTCTCGAGCACCTTGGGCAGGCCAGTCGGGTTGTAGCTGTACGAGGTCACCGCGAAGAAGTACTCGGTCCCGTTGAACAAAGGGCCGCCGCGCACGGCGTCCGCGTGGCCGGTGTGCGTGAAGCGCACGCCGAGGTCGGAGCCGAACGCGACCGGGAACAGCGGAATCAGCTGCCCGGTCTCGGGGTCGAACACCTGATCGTAGATGACCGCGGGTGTTGTTGATCTCGTCGTAGGTCGCGATCAGCGTCCACGGTCCGGCAACCGTCGAGCCCTGGTAGACGTTGTAGCCTTCGAACGTGTAGCCGGGCTCGTCGTAGTTCTCGCGCGACGCCGCGTCCCACGATCAGCGTCACCTCGCTGTCGTCGACCGTAACGTCCACTTGCGGCTGCGGTGGCGGGCTCGGCAGATCGAAGTTCTTGTCGAACGCGTCCTGGGCGAACTCGTCGTTGAACCGCAGCGCCGAGATCGAGGACAGGCGATTGCTGCCCTGCCCGATGACGATTGCGACCGTGATCTCCTGGGAGTCCCCCGGCGCCATGGTGAACGGGCCGCTCGACAGCATCATGCGGCGGTCGGCCGGGCTCGTGTCGAGCCAGTGGCCCGGACCGGGACTGACCGGATCTCCCGCGACCGTGAACGACGTGGTGTTGCCGAACGGGTCCACGGTGGGATCGCCATCGATCGTGAGACCCTGCATGTAGTTGTAGGTCTCATCCGACGATGCCGGATCGGTGCCGTTGATGTACTTGTTGAACGACGACCAGCCCGCAGGGTGTCGACGGCGCGGTGCGATTGCGAATGATCGGGCCGTGGAAGAAGTCGTAGCCCAGCGCCGGTGGGTCGCTGCCGTAGCCGCTGATCGTTGTTGGTCGAGTTGTAGACGTAGCCCAGCGACTCGACTTGCCGGTGTTGTCCGGAATCGTATCGCAGCCGACCAGGTCGTCGGTGAACCCGGCCGCACCCCGAGGTCGGGATCCGACCACTGCGAGATGTACATGTCTGTCGAGGGTGTTGCCGCCCTTGTTGATGCAGCTTGTACTTGATGAACAGCGTCAGGCCGAGCGCCCCCTGGCGGTTGAACGCGAAGGTGGTCTGCTGGATCTCGATCCCCAGCGGGGTCGAGTTCCCCGCATCGTTGGTGTGGTTGGTCGGATTCGGCGTCGTTGTAGACGCACCACAGCATCATGTCGCCGACCACGTCCGGGCCGGGCACGTCGACCGAATCGTCGGGCGCCGGGGTGCTGGTGTCGGGCAGGCGGTAGGTGCGCCACGGCGCGCCGTGCGGGCCGCGCCCGACATGTACTCGCTCCACGAGTGGTGGACCAGCTCGTCCTCGAACGCCTGCACATTGGGCACGCGCTCGACGTGCGCCGTGTCTTCTGGTGCCGGTGAAGCGAACGACCTTGTAGACGATGTACTCGGGCTTAGTCGGATCGTCGAACGTTCCGCCGACCATCGCCCCCGGGCCGAACTCCTGCGAGTACTCGGCGACCAGTCCGCGGGTCGTCGCCGTTGACCGTGGCTCCCAGCCACATGCCCGAGGCGAACACCGCGGTCTTGGTTGGTGCCCGTTCGGGTAGACAGAGCCCGGCATTGCCGGCAGACAGATCGAACGCCGAACGAGCCGAGGTTGGTGACGAACATGTTGATCTGATTGATGTCGATGCGACGGGAATGTCCGTGGTCGCCACGCGGTTCGGGCGCGCGACACTGGCCCGTCCTGCACGGCCCTTCTTCGGCGTCGCCGCGGCCACGCTCCCGGCACCCACCGCGACCGCAAGGGCCACGGCGGTGAGCACTCGGGTGTAACGGCGCATACCCATTCCTGTCCTCCTGCGCACGAACGCGCGCATCGCTAGAAGCTCGCCCGGATGCCGAACCGCACGAGCCTCGGGTTCGCGACCACAATCGGATTGTTTTCCGCCAGTTGGTACATACCCAGTCCGTCCTTGCCTGCGGCCGACGCAGTCTGCAGGTATTCCATCCCGGGTTCGGTGTTGAGGAATCCGACGACGTCGGGCGCCCCGGATGAGGTGTAGACCTGGAACGGATTGCGGGTGTTGAAGACGTTGAGCGCCCAGATGAAGGCTTCCATGTTCGAGCCGCCGAACCGGAATCCCTTGCTCGCCTTGAGGTCGAGCGATGAGGTCCACGGTCCGTACTTCGAATTCAGCGGGCCCGAGGGATTCGAGTTGACATTCGCCAGCGTGACCTCGTTGTAGACGTCAGTCGGCGTGTACGGAGTGCCGCTGCCCACGTTGTAGAGCATGTTCACGCTCGTGTTCTCGAACGGCCTCCAGTTGCCCCAGGTCGGGCCCTCGTTCTCGATCAGCGAGTAATCGAGATTGAACGAGACCTTGTGCCGCTGGTCGAAGTCGAGCGGTGCGGTCTGCTTCGGCGGTTCGGCCGACGGTCCAGGCGATGTTCGCTGGGTGTTCGACACCGAACCGGTGCCCTGGGCGTAGGTCAGGCTGTAGTTGACGCTGGCGGTGATGTGGTTGGTGCGCCGCATCGAGAAGCCGACGTCGATGCCCTTGACGGTCGCGAAGTCGGTGTTGCGATACGACGAGAACGAGTTCGGGAACGACGGGATGTTGGTGATCTGGACCAGGTCCTTGACGTCCTTGTAGTAGGCGGTGATGTCGAGGCGCGAGCGCTCGCCGATCTGCCGCGCCATGCCGAACTCGTACGCGGTCGTCTGCTCGGGCTTCAGGTTCGGGATTGCCGAAGCCGACGAAGTAACCGCCGGTGCGCACCTTGTGCTCCAGGAACCGGTACGAGACGTAGAGATCCTGGAGGTTCGGCTGCTGGTAGAACTGGCCGTAGTTGAACCGCAGCAACGTGCGCTCGTCGACCGGGAACGCGACGCCGAAACGTGGGGACAAGCGCGCGTAAGTCTTGTTGTCCTGGAGGTCCTGGGCCTCGAGCACGTCGGGCAGATTGTCGACGTCGTCGGGGTCGCCGAGCGGGAACTCCTCGCTGAGCAGCGCCTCGGTGTCGACGTCGATGTAGTCGAAGCGCAGGCCGCCGTTGACGATCACGCCCTCGCGCTCGAACTTGTCCTGCGCGAACAACGACCAGGACTTCGGGTGCTTCGGTCCGTCCGCGGCGTCATCGTCGTTCTCCACCAGCCGGATGCTGCCGTCGGGATTGACGACCAGATCGTAGCCGTAGCCGTCCCAGTCGGTAAGGTTCGGCGTCGTGCCGCCCAGCTGGACCGGGAAGAAGTGGTTGAAGTACCGGAGCGTGTGCCGCTGGAAGTCGCCGCCCAACTTGATCTGATTGTGGCGATTGATCTGGGACGTGAAGCCGCCCTGGATGCCCGTAGTACGACGAGTTGCGCTGCAGGTAGTCGTCGAACACGTGGCCCGGCTCGAAGAACAGCGGGACGTCCTCGTCGAACCGGGGATTCGAGAGCCGGTAGTAGCCCCCAAGGTTGTCGAAGTGGACGCCGTCCCCGCGCTTGCGCGTGGTCTCGAAGTAGTTGGCGCCGACATTGAAGAACGTGCTCGGGCTCAGGACGTGGTTGTAGGTCCCGAAGTACGAGACGTTCCGGTCATGGTATTTGGGTGAGTGGTCCAGGTTGTAGAGGTAGGCGTGGCTGTACTCGCGCCAGTCGTCCTCGGACCCGAGCCCGCCGACCTTGACGTTCATCGCGTCGTTGATCTGCCAGCCCAGCTTGCCCTGGAACGTGTAACCCCCGGTCTGGTTGACCGGTTTGATGTTCGAGTCCAGGCCGAGGCCTTCCAGCGCGCTCTCGAAGTTGTCGGCCAGCATCGAGGGATTGCGGTCCTGCTGCCAGCGTCGCTCGCCGGACACGTAGAAGCTGATGTTCTCGTTGCCGGGCCATACCGGCCCGCCGAGCGAAACGTCGTAGACGTTGTAGTCGGTGCTCTCGGCGCCGATCCAGGGACCGGCCAGGACGTCGGAAACCGCCTCGATCGCGCCGAAGTACTTGCTGGCGCCCTCCCGGGTGATCACGTTGACCGCACCCGACATGATCCGGCCGTACTCGGCGTTGAAGCCGCCGGTCAGCACCACGACTTCCTCGATCGCATTGTCGCTGATCGAGGTGCTCGAGGTTCCGGTCAGCGGATCCTGCTGCGAGAAGCCGTCCACGTAGTAGGCGGTCTCGTTCGGGCGGCCGCCGCGGATGATCAGCGTGTTGGCGTTCTGCGACTCGGTGTCGATGTTGCGACGGAAGTTGACGATTCCGGTCTGCTGCGCGGCGGCGTCGCGGTAGCCGCGGGTCGGCATCTTCTGCAGCTCCTCGGACGAGATGAACCGGGTCGTTCCGGTCGCGTCCTTCTGGAGCAGCGGCCGCTCGGCCTCGACCCGGACCTCGGCCTGCTGGATCGCCTCGGTGCGCATGGTGATGTCGAGGGTGGTGGTGAAGTCGGGCATGATCTGGACGTTCTCGGCGGTGAACGGAGCATGACCGAGCAGATTGGCATGCACCAGATAGTTGCCGCCGGGGATGCCGATGATGAAGTAATTGCCTTCGGCATCCGAGAACGCGCCCAGTCGCTGACCCTCGATGCGGATGTTGACGCCCGCCAGCGGCTCCTTCTTCTCGTTGATGATCCTGCCCGACAGTTTGCCGGTCGTGCCTGCCCACGAGGGAACGGCGAACAAGACAACCGCCAACACCCCCGCGGCGCGGCGCAGGGCATCGGATGCACTGCGTAGCATGGGTTGGTCTCCTTCTTTCACGGCCTGAATGTGCTCACCCGCATGATGCGGTGGCGGCACCGGTGTCGATCAGGAACGGGATGAACCGGATCCTGGGGGGAGGGAACAGCGGCCCAGGATTTGGTGCGGAAATCCATTTCGCCTCCTTCACCCTCGGTGCGTCACACCCAGGGGGACCGCCATTCCTTGGCTTGAGGAGTACGAATCGAGTTTGTTACCGAGTCGTTACGCTAGTACCGAGGCCGAGGGCTGTCAAGCGGTTTGCCCCGCGGTTTGGCTCCAGAGAACCGCGTTCGGAGTCCAAAGTGCCGCGGAAGGAATAGAAAAGGGGCGCCGTTGCCGGCGCCCCAAGCTTCCAAGCGATTGATACTAAAACACGTAGGTCGCCGTGACCTTCGGGAACGTCACGTATCCAGGGGTCTGGAACGTGCCCAGGGTCTGCGGGAAGTTGGGATTCAGCACGCCGTCGAACTGCAGCGTACCGATCTTGATCCCCAGACCCAGCTCCATGAAGAACGGCGAATAGCTGAGCGTGGCTTCCTGGGTCGCATCCTCTGCCTTGATGGTCGTGAACGCGCCCTTGGTCGCACCGAACCGGGCGGTCAGCCAGGAGTTGAGGTGCGTCTCGAGCGCCGCGAACAGCACCGGCATCATCGTCTCGCTGACTTTGTGATCCGCGGCGAGCGCGACGCCAGGGAACGATCCCGCGAGACCAAACGTGTTCTCCTGGGTCTCGAAGGTGTTCTGAGCGAACGTCATGCCGAGAACAAAGAGGTCATTCGATCCGATCGTCCAGTTGCCGGCAACGCCCGCCTGCCAACCATTCAGCGAATTCTCGGCCGACGTGCCCGGCGGAGTGGTCGAGGTGCCCAGGTTGAAGCTGTGGAACTTGATGACCGGAACCACCATGACGTTGGGCTGCCACTCCCACATCATGCGTCCGGCAACCTGCCAGCTGGTCGAGCCGTCGGATTCGTTGGTCGTGCCACCGGTCGCCGAGGTCTCGAAGTCCCGGTTCTGGTAGAGAATCGATGCTTCGATCGTGCTGCTCGGGCTCAACTCGAAGCCAGCGCCGGCCTGGAACCCAAGGACATTGCGAGCCAGGTTGGGCGTGATCGGCGGAGCACCCGGGAACGCAGGATTGTCGAACTTGAGCGTGGTCGTGACGCCGGGGACCGTAACCTCGTACGAAAAGTCCGAGCGCTCGATCCGGGCCCCGATGCTGGTCGTCCCGAAGCGCTGCCCCCACATGATGTCGAAGGACTGATTGGTGTGCGTGTTGGGATCGGCGCCAAATGAGCCGACGTTCGGAGAGCCGAACGCGTCCGCTTGGCCGAGGGCCGTGGTCTGCTCACGCAGATGGATGCCCCAGGTCCCGAACCGGCCGTCGAACAGATTGCCCAGCACCGCGCCGACCTGGCGGTCTGAGGTGACCGGGTTGGGGGTCGCCTGGCTGGAGTTGAACCGCTGATCGCCCAGCTCGCCATAGACCAGATTGCCGACCCCGGTGATTCCGGAGATGTAGGTGTAGATCCCGACATAGTCCTTGATGTAATCGCCTGGAATCGCCATGCCCTCGACGCGCGAGGACGAGGCCGACGCCACCGCGGGCAGAACCAGCAGGACCGCAGCGGCCACGAAGCGCTTCAAATGCGAACTCATTGCGAAAAGGCCTCCTTGTCTTTGCTCATGAATTCACGAGGAATCGACCACTCTGCCGCCATTGGGCGATGTTCCCAGAGCTGTCGTCTGGACCGCCGTCTCCTGCCGGGCCCCCACCTCCTTCCAGCCGAACTCGAACTCCAAAGCGAAAGCCCCATTGCCTCCGTGCAATGGAGCAGCGCGAGATGCGGTGACACGGAAAAAGCCAGGACCACTAGACGGATCCTGGCATTCGTCGAAGGGAAGTTAGGGACGGGATGAGACCCCTGTCAAGGGCGCCTGACGCGTTTCGGCCTCCCACGATTGATCGTCTGTGCACCTGGGCGCATCCGCCTCACCGCCAGGAGCTGCGCCATCAACTCTTTGTCGCACAAAGCACTAGATGGATCGATCGAGTTGATCCTCACGGCTCCCCGGGAATGGAGGAAATAGTCGCTGCCGAGCATCAGGCCCACGTGTCCCGGAGGTCCTCGCCGAGCCCCAAAGAAGACCAGGTCGCCGCCACTTGGTGAGGCTCCGTGTGCCAGCGGCTCGGTGGCCCGCCACTGATCTCGAGCATCGCGCGGCAATGCCAGGCCCTGCTCGGCGCAGATGAGCTGGACCAGCGCCGAGCAATCGATACCCAGCGTCGACCTGCCACCCCAGAGGTAAGGGGTGCCGAGGAGCCTGCGGATTCTCTGGTAGACCGTGGGCGGGCGACCGCCCAGGGCCACGGCGCTGCTCGAAATCCAGCCCCGGCGGCCGTCCGGCAGTTCGACCCGACGGAACCCGCCACGCGTGGGCCCCGCGATCAGCCACCCCGACCAACAGACCGGACTCAGCACGCTCCCACCGCGCCGCTCCCCGAGCACCTCGGCGTGGGAAGCCACCACCCGGGCCCGGGCAAACGACTGCCACTTCCTGGCCCTGGCCGCGCTGCAGGGAACCAGTCCCCAGGCTCGAACCCACCCGGGGTATTGGTCGGGCGGGGCGAGGACCCGCCACCACTGCCCCCCTGCCGTCCGCCGCACGACGCGGACCACCTCGCCCATTAGGAGCTGACTGCGCAGTTCGCTGCGATGGTCCGGTCGAGCCCGAAGGTCGAGGGTCGCCAGGGAGACCACGGCATGAGTCGAACGGGCGGAGGGTGAGCGCACGCGATTGGACGCTAGCACAGTGGCAAACGGCCGAAAACCAATCTGGACCTCGCCTTCACGATTCGTGGTACATTCACAGCCTCGTTGACCGGACTCGACGAGGTCGAGTCCCCAATGTCTATCGTTACCTTTCGCTCCATGGTCCAGTGGTCCCTGGGAGCGGCCGTCTTGTTCGCGGCGGCTCGCCCGGCGTCGGCCACAATGCCTCCCGCGACGGGGCCCCTGCCCGAAACGGTGGCGGAGGCATTTTCCGAAGGGCTGTTCCAGCTTCCGGAGCGAGCAGTCGGCCTACCGACCAGCGCGGTCTCGGGAACCTATCGCGTTCCGGTGATCCTGGCCGCGTTTGCCGACGAGCCTCTGACCTACGACGTCGCCGACTTCAACGCGAGCCTGTTCGACACCACGGGAGCATTCCCCACTGGGTCGGTTCGGGACTACTACGATTGGGCCTCGCGCGGCAGACTGCGCGTGATCGCCGAAGTGGTCTCGATCGTGACCCTTCCCAACACGCGGAGCTACTACGGCTCGAACAGCTACGGGGTCGGAACCAACAACACGCCGGAGAACGCGTACGGCGCCGTGCGCGACGCCGTCTTCATGTCGCCCCTCTCCATCGACTGGAATCGTTTCGATCGCGATCGCGATGGCTATGTGGACATCCTGTGGCTGGTCCATGCCGGCGCTCCCGGAGAGGCAACGGGGGATCGCAACGCGATGTGGTCGATCACGTCGTCGACCGGCGGCTGGCGCAACGGCGGGCCGATCGGCACCCCGTCGACGATCCCGGGGGCTCCCGATCGCAACGTCCTGATCAGTCGATTCTCGATCCTGCCCGAGTTTTCGGCGCTGAACTCAGGAGCCCTGTCGGAGATCGGCGTCTATTGTCACGAGTTCGGACACGCCCTCGGACTGCCCGACTTGTACGACACTTCGGCCCTGGGCGGCGCTGCCAATGCCGGCCCCGGCAACTGGTCGTTGATGGCAACCGGCAGTTATGGCTCGAATGGCGTCTCCCCCGAGTCTCCCTCTCACCTGGGAGCCTGGCCGATCCAGTTCCTCGGCTGGGACCAGACGATCCGGCCCCTACGCGACACGACCATGACGCTCGAGCCACTCTCCGCGACCGGGAAGATCGTCGACCTGTGGTTCGAAGGCGAGAAGAATCCCGAGCACTTCCTGATCGAGAACCGCCAACGAGGCGCCCGCTTCGACCGCTTCCTGCCATCGGAAGGGCTGATCGTCTACCACGTGGACGACATTCTGCTCGGGGCCCGCACACCGCGGAACTCGGTCAACATCGAGCCCGAACCGGCCCTGCTCGTGGTCGAAGGCGACGGCGATCACGACCTGCGCCTCGGCGTCAATCGCGGGGATGGCAGCGACCCGTTGCCCGGATCCCTCCAGCGCACCCATGTCGACGACGAAACCGTGCCGCACTTGCGCACGTTCAACAACGCCGTCACGCAGTTGGCGATCTCCGACATCGTGCGGTTGCCCGCGGACCTGATGGGATTCCGGCTCCAGGTGCGCGCCCCCTACTGGCAAACGGCGCTCGACCATACTCCCGGGGCCTTCGCTCCGATTCCCTCTTACGGTCCGGCCGTCACCAGCGGCGTCGACGATCGGGGCGTCTCTTACGTGGTGCGCAGCGAGTGGCGGGGCGGGCGGCCCCAGATCGTGCTGATGTCGAGCGCCGACGGGTGGCACGACCGGTTTCAGGTCAGCAGCGCCCCGACCGCGGCCTTCGAGCCCTCGCTCGCCGTGCTTCCAGGCGGCGACCTGGCGGTGGTATGGGCCGACATTCGCGCCGGTCGATCCCGTCTCTATTTCCGGAGTCGGATCGCGGGTGGCTGGACCACCGAGCGGTTGCTCGGTGACACCCCTGCTCAAGCGACGTCGCCCGCGATTGCCGCCGACCATCGCGGCGTCCTCAGCCTGGCCTTTCTCGGCGCAGACACCGACACCGCGCGCGTCCATTTCATGCAGTTCACCTATCGCTCCCCGATCGGCCGGTCTCGTCCGGTCAGCCCGCCGGACGCATACCCTTCGCTCCCGGCGGTGGCTGTCTCGCCCACGGGCGTAGCCCATGCGATCTGGTCCCAGCGCACCCCGGCGCATCCCAACGCGCCGAGCCTATGGTTCGCTCGCAGTCATCCGGACTCGGGGATAGCGCCGGCCATGCAGTTGGCGCCTCCGGGCGGCGGCGATCCGAGCAGTCTGTGCGCCACCACCGACGAGAACGGTACGTTGCACGTCATCTGGGTCACGAGTGGTCCCGGGAGCCACCTGCTCAGGTACCATCGCCGCACCCAGGAGAATCGACCCTCGCCGCGAGACACGATCCTCGAATCCCGCGGCCTGCCGATTCAGGGGCTGTCGTTTGCCGCCGACCGACACGGAACCCTGCACCTGGCGTACGAAGCCTCGGTGGAGAGTCGAGTGGAAGCGCGATATCGGCGGTGGCATCCGGACCGCGGTTGGGATGCCGCCGGCACGCTGATCAACGACGGCATCGGCGGCGACGCACTCCAGCCCATGGTCCTCCCGCGCGGGCCTCTCGATGTCTCGGTCGCCTTCGTCGGCTATCCTGCACTCGACGCGCGCTTCATGGTGCGCACGAGAACCGACGGCACGGTACTGTTGGACGCTCCCGAGGCGGTCGATGCCGAGCCGGTCCGTGGACATGCCGGGCCCAATCCCTTGATCCGTGGGCGAGCGCTCGATCTCCGCTGGAGTGCCGCCGCGGTGGCCGACCCCGCGGTGGACCTGTACGACCTCGCCGGTCGTCGCCTGGCGACGCTGGCGCTGGAACGCGAAGGCGATCTGTGGCGGGCACGGGCAACCCCCGCCATCACTCGGGAATGGCAACCGGGGGTCTACTTCGCACGACCGCGCACTCCCGGACTTCCGGCCGTGCGCTGGATCGTCCTGCCGTAGGACGAATCCGCCAATCGGCGAATCACCCCACCGGAGCCGGCCGAGCCCTCAAGACGCCTGGATTCCCGGCCGAAAACCCAGGGGTGCGCCACGCTCCAGGTTCCGTCGACCTGAACCCCGCGCCGAGCCCGAGGGGTCAGCGGTCGGCTCGAGGCTTCTCCCTGCTCGAGCTGATGGTCGTCCTCGCCATCATGGGCATCATCATGTCGTTCAGCATTCCCTCGTACCTGAACTACGCCGCCACCCAGAACCTCATCGGCACGGCCGCCAGCATCGCCGGCCAAATGCGTCTGGCGCGCGAAAAGGCGATCGCGACCGGGCAGAGCCAGAACATCCGCTTCTATCTCGACTACCAGAACTGCGACTACCACATTCACAACAACGGCGTGGTCGGCCCCAAGTGGGACCTGCCGAGGCGCATCGTCTACTACAATGGCACCGGCACCCAGGACCAGTACGAATTCACGCCGGACGGACGGTGCCTCAATTCGGGCCTGGTCATCGTCCAGGATCACCGCGGACTCCGTGATACCGTGAGCGTGCAGCGCTCCGGTTTCATCCTCCACCAGTAGGGTCGGGCGCGCCGAATTGGGGCGTGCCGGAGGGCTGGTGTCATTGCGGCCGTTTGGCCGTGACGCATCCGGGGCGTCACGAACTCCTCCAGCGCTTGACCCCTTCCGGTTTCCAGTGGCATGTTGCCCCGCCGATCTTTCCCCATCCCCTCTTAGAGGAGTCCGTCGTGGCGGGATACCGCGACACCCTGAACCTGCCGCGCACCGACTTCCCGATGAAGGCGGACCTCACGCGCCGCGAAGTCGAGCGCCTCGAGGAATGGCGCCGGCTCGGGACCTACGCCGCGCTGCGCCAGGCCCGCCGCGGACGCCCGGTGTGGCTGCTGCACGACGGCCCGCCCTACTCCAACAACCATCTACACATGGGAACCGCGGCCAACAAGATCTGGAAGGACGCCGCGATCCGGGTTCATTCCCTGCTGGGCGACGACGCTCCCTTTGTGCCCGGTTGGGACAACCACGGCATGCCGATCGAGGTCCAGGTCGGGCGCGACCTCAAGGTGCGCGATGCCGCCGCCGATCGGCTGACGTTGCGCCGGCACTGCCGCGAATACGCAAAGAAGTGGGTGCAGATCCAGCGCGAGGAATTCGAGCGGCTCGGCTGCTGGGGGGACTGGGATCGGCCCTACCTGACGATGGACTCGGGCTTCGAGGCCGCGATCGTGGAAGCGTTCGCCGGTCTTGCGGCCAAGGGTTTCGTCCAGCGCGGCCAGCGGTCGATCCACTGGTGTCCGACCGATCGCACGGCGCTGGCCGAAGCCGAGATCGAGTATCAGGACGACGCCTCGCCGTCGATCCACGTCTCGTTTCCGTTGCGCCGCGACCCGAACGGCCGATTGGCGCGTCATGCCGGGGTGGCCGCGGTCGCCTGGACGACGACGCCGTGGACCCTGCCTGCGAACCTCGGGTTGATGGTCGATCCGACGGCGAACTACGTCGTGGTCGAGGCGGGCGGTGGCATGTGGCTGGTCGCCGAACCGCGACTCGAGTCGGTGGCGCAGGCAGCTGGCTGGTCCTCGCCCGCGGTGCGCGAGCGGCTGCGTGGCGCCGATCTGGTGGGTCTGATCTTCGAAGGTCCGTGGGGTCGCGACTCGCGGGTCGTGGACGGGACGCCGTTCGTGAGCATGGAAGACGGCACCGGCATCGTTCACACGGCACCGGGTCACGGCAAGGAAGACTTCCTGGTCGGCCAGCGCAACGGCCTGGGCGTCGAGTGCCCGGTCGACGCCGCCGGCCGATTCACCGCTGGCGCCGAGCCGTTCGTCGGGGAGAGCGTGCTCACGGTCCACGACCAGATCATCCCGTGGCTCCGCGAGCGCGGACGCCTGCTCGCCTCGGGGACCATCAGCCACCCCTATCCCCACTGCTGGCGCTGCCGCAATCCGGTGATCTTCCGCGCCACCGACCAGTGGTTCATGATCATCGACCACGACGGCCACCGCGACCGTGCGCTGGCGAGCATCGACCACGAGGTGCGCTGGGATCCGCCCTCGTCCCGCAACCGCATTCACGATGCGGTCCGACTGCGGCCGGATTGGTGCCTGTCACGCCAGCGCGCCTGGGGCGTCGGCATCCCCGCGATCTATTGCGAGAGCTGCGACCAGCCCGACCTCGACGACCGGGTGATGGCGCGGGTCGCCGAAGTCACGCGCGCCGACGGCTCCGACGCCTGGTACGAGAAGCCGGTCGAGCACTTCCTGCCGGACGGCTACGCGTGCCGCCACTGTGGCGGCCGCGGACCGTTCCGCAAAGAGACCGACATCCTCGATGTCTGGTTCGACTCGGGGACCACGCATCGCGCGGTCCGCGCGACCCACCCCGAGCTCGATGTTGTCTGGAGCCGCGCCGAGCGGGAAGGCGGACGGGTCGTCTACTACGAGGGCCCCGATCAGCACCGCGGCTGGTTCAACTCCTCGCTCATGGTCGGCGTCGGACTCACCGGAAAGGCACCGTACACCGACGTGCTCACCCACGGCTGGGTGCTCGATTCGCAGGGACGCGCCATGCACAAGTCCCTCGGCAACGTGGTTTCGCCGATCGACGTGGTCGGCAAGTACGGCGCCGAGATCGTTCGCTGGTGGGCGTTGGCCACGGACTGGCGCACCGACGTACGGGTCGGCGACGAGATCCTGCAGCGCACCGCCGAGGCGTATCGCAAGGTGCGAAACACGTTTCGATTCCTGCTTGGCAACCTTCACGACTACGACCCTTCCCGGGCCGTGCCGCGCGAACGTCTGACGCGGATCGACCGGGCGCTCGACGACTCGCTTCGGGTCCGGCTGGTCCAGGTGCGCAAGGCCTGGGCGGCCCTCGAATTCCATCGCGCGATCGCCGGCATCCTCGACGTCTGCACGGTGGACCTGTCCGCCGTCTTCCTCGACATCGCCAAGGATCGGCTCTACTCGCTGGCCCCAGACGATCCCGACCGCCGTTCGGCGCAGACCGTGTTGTGGCGCGCGCTGCACGACCTGCTGCTCGCGACGTCGCCGGCTCTCGCGTTCACCGCCGAGGAGGCCTGGCAGCATCACCCGGGACTCAAGGCCGAAGCGCCGAGCGTCCACCTCGCCCTCTGGGCCGAAGATCGGGGGACGCCGCCGGACGACGCGGAGTGGCGATTCCTGACCGGCATTCGCGACCAGGTCAACGCCGCGATCGAGCCCCTGCGCGCGGCGCGCACGCTCGCAACCACGAGCGAGGCCGAGGTCGACCTCCAGGCCGACCCCGCTACGGCCGCTAGGCTGCGAGGCTACGGCGACGAGCTACCCGCGTTCCTGATGGTGGCGCGCGTCAACCTCTCCGAGGCGGCCGGCGCGCTCGCGATTCGCGTCCAGCGCACGAGCTACTCCAAGTGCGACCGCTGCTGGACCTATCGGAGCGACGTGAGCGCCGGCGAGGGCGCAGTGTGCGGTCGCTGCGCGGGGGTGCTCGAAGCGCTCAAGCGCTAGCGTTCGCGGCCTCTCCGGCCGCGTTCACAGTCCGAGCTGGGACTGGCGCGGGTACCGGCGCTTGAGTTCGTCCACCAGTTTTCGGAACGCCGGGGTTTCTCCCTGCAGCGGAACGCGATCGGTGTCGATCTCGAGGACCTCGGTCTCGGCACGCGCCCGGCGGATCCAATCGTCGTACGCGTGGTTCAGCCGCGAAATGTAGTCGGAACCGATGGACTGCTCACTCGGACGCCCGCGGCGCGCGATCCGCTTCATCAGCTCTTCCGGACTCGACTTGAGATACAGAATCATGTCCGGCCGCCGCAGGTAGCTCATGAGGATGTCGAACAGCGCCCGGTAGTTCTTGTAGTCGACCTCGGTCATGCTGCCCTGGTCGTGCAGCGTGCGCGCGAAGATCTCGGCGTCCTCGTAGATCGTGCGGTCCTGGATGAACGGCCGCCCGGAAGCCCCGACCTGGACCTGCGCCTTGAACCGCTCGCTCAGGAAGTAGATCTGGAGGTGGAAGCTCCAGCGGGTCATGTTGGCGTAGAACGGGTCGAGGTAGGGATTCTGGATCACCGGCTCGAAGTAGGTGTCCCAGCCCAGCTCCTCGCTGAGTCGCACGGTGAGCTCGGTCTTGCCGACACCGATGTTGCCGGCGATGGCCAGGAAGTACGCGGGTGTGGGGCGCGGTTCGTCCATGTCCGGGATTATTTCAGAGGACGTTCAGCCAGCCGAAAAAGCTGGAATCGATCGGCGCGTCGCGGACATCCATTCGGTCACGACGTGACGGGGGGGCGCGTTGGACGATGTTCGCGTGCGGCCCGCGACTCTGAAAGCGATGTCCCCCCATAGAATTGGCCCGAAGATTCGCCCTAAAACTCGCCCCAGAATTCGCCCCGACCCGGAGTTCCGGCGCGGGGCGTTTCGTTGGGCGGCCGGCCGGGCGGCCGCGGTCACGCCTCGTCCTCGGTCTCTTCGACCGCCTCGCCGGTCCCCGAGCGCCGGTACCGGCTGGCCTCGATCCCGTGCCGGCGCAGGAGGTCGTGGAACGTCGGCCGGCTGACGTCGACGTCGCGCGCCGCACGCGTGATGTTGCCCGCGTTGCGCACCAGGGCCTGGATCAGCGTCTCGCGCTCGGCGCGATCGCGGGCGGACTGGAGCGTCGATGTCTCGTCGACTCGAGCCTCCTCCAGCTCGAGGTCCTCGGGCCGCAGGAACGCGTCCTGCGCCAGAATGATGGCGCGTTGGACCCGGTTCTCGAGTTCGCGGACGTTGCCGGGCCAGGGATGAACAGCCAAGGCGCGCAGGGCCGACTGGGTGAAGCCGCGGATCTTCCGCTTGTGGTGCCGGGCGTAGTACTCGAGGAAGTACTCGGCCAGAATGCGCACGTCGTCGCCGCGGTCACGAAGCGGCGGCGCCTTGATGGTCACCACCCCGAGCCGGTAGTAGAGATCCTGCCGAAACGACGAGTCGGCGATCGCCGCCCCGAGATCGCGGTTGGTCGCCGCCACCACTCGGACATCGACCTCGCGCGACTCGCGGCCACCGACCCGCTCGACTCGGTGATCCTGGAGGAAGCGCAGCAGCTTGACCTGCACCGGCGGCGGCAGCTCACCGATCTCGTCGAGGAAGACCGTCCCGCCCTCCGCCAGCTCGAACTTGCCCTCGCGCGCGCGATGGGCGTCGGTGAACGCTCCCCGCTCGTGGCCGAACAACTCGCTCTCGATCAGCGTCTCGGGAATCGCGCCACAGTGGATCGGCACGAAGGGGTGGTCGCGTCGCGGGCCGGCCTGGTGGACCGCGTGGGCGATCAGCTCCTTGCCGGTGCCGTTCTCGCCGATGATCAGGACCGTGGCGTCAGTCGGCGCCACGCGCTGGATCATCGAGAACACGCGCTGCATCGGCTCCGACTCGCCAACCTGCTCGTGATAGCGCCGGCGGCTGAGCACCCGCTGCTCGGCCTGCTCGATGGCGCGGATGTGGAGTGCGCGCTTGAGGATCAGCTTGAGCTCGCCCAGGTCGATCGGCTTGCCGTACCAGTCGACCGCGCCGCGCTGCAGCGCGAGCAGGGCGTTCTCGCGACTGGTATTGCCGGTGACCATGACCACCTTGGTCTGCGGGAAACGGTCGACGATCTCCTCGAGCAGCTCGAGACCCTCTTCGGCCGGACGTCCCGGCGTGTTCAAGGTGACGTCGAGCGCTACGACGCTCGGCCGCTCGGTGCGCAGCAGGTGACGGGCTTCGTCCGCGGTCGCCGCCGACAGCACCTCGTAGTCCTCGGAGAGTCCCCAGCGCAGCTGGTTCCGGATCGCCTCCTCGTCCTCGACGATCAGGATCTTTTCGAGCGGCGTTTCGGTCGTCGACAATGGGTCATGCTCCGGCCGGCCTGGGCGAGGAATCCGTCATGGGAATGCACACGGTGAATGTCGTGCCGTTCCCTGGGCTGCTGGCGACGGTGATCGTGCCGCCATGCGCTTCGACGATGCCACGGCACTGCACCAATCCGATGCCGAGGCCCGCGTTCTTGGTGGTGGTGAACGGCTTGAACAGGGAGTTGCGAATGAAATCTTCGCTCATCCCACGTCCGGTGTCACGCACGGCGATATTCAGCCAGTCGTCGCCCGCGGAACGCCGCCCTCGCGAAGCCTCGAGGTCGATGGCGCCCGGCCCGGGCAACGCTTCGCGCGCGTTGGTCAGCAGGTTCGCGACCACCCGCAGCATCTGGTCCCGGTCCATGAGCACGTTGCCGTCGACCTCGCACGTGATCTGAAACCGGATGCCGTTGTGGCCGGCGAGCCCGAGTCCGGCCGCCGCCGCGGCGTCGCGCAACAGTTCCTGGAGCGGCGTCGGATGCCGGCGGACCTCGGGCTTGCGCGCGACGCTGGCCACCTGGCTCATGAGACCCTGGAGATTCGTGACCGTCCGTTCGATCACGATCAAAGCATCGCGCTGAAAATCGGGGTTCGACAGATGTTTGCGCGCGTTCTCGAGCATCAACGACAGGCCCGAGATGTGATTCTTGATGTCGTGCAAGACGTGGGTAGACAAGCGGTGCACCGACTCGAACTGACGGGCCTCGGCGATCTGGGTCGCCTGCAACGCAAATCCGAGGGCCGCGCCCAGCTGCCGGGCCATCGTGCCCAGGAACGCGATGTCCTCGCTGGAATAGTTCTCGTCGCTGCGCTTTTCGCTCAGCCACAGCAGCCCGACCAGCTGCGCACCGGCTGCGAGCGGCGCCACGACCGCGGCGCGCAAGGCCTGGATCGCCTCGCGGTTCTCGGCGACCAGAGGCACCAGGTCCAGATCGCGCGCCACCTCCTGGAACACGACCGGTTCCGCGTTCTGCTCGAGGTGACGCACCAACGGATTCGCCATCGCGATCGCGGGCGGCATGCCCGACGGCCCGGCCAGGCGGCGGAAGTTCCTGCCGCCCGCATCGAGCAAGTAGACGGCGACGCGATCGGCATCGAACACCATGCGGCACAGCGATTCGATCTGCCGGCCGATGTCTTCCGGGCGCGCGGTCGGGGTGATCGACGAGCTGACCCGCTCCCATTCCCTGCGGTAGTCGTAACGGTTCGCGTAGAAGTTCCGGTCGACGAATCGGCGCACGACGCGGCTCGCGCGCGGGCTGAACAGCAGGATCAATCCGCCGCCGCCCGCCAGAACGTAGAAACCGAGGCTCGCAATCTGCCGGCCGCCCGGCGGCAGCAGCGGCAGGACGCGCGACAGGATCGCCATGGTCAGCAGGAAGGCCGCCGCCAGCGTCAGCGATACCGTCGAGTAGTAGATCACCGGGCGGGCGACCGGCACGTTGAGGTCGGTCAGGCGCCAGCGCGCCAGCCCCATCGCGGTGACCACACCGGCGACGAACATCGGTGCAGCCGCCGCCGACATCCAGCCGACCTGGAGTCCGCCGTACAGCAGGCCGGCGGAGACGATGAGCAGCTGGGTCAGCACGCCGACCAGGACCGCGAGGAACATCGGGCGCAGTCGCCGCTGGCCGGTGGCGGTCGCCATGCGCAACGTTCGCTCGATATTCATGAGCACGGCGACCATGACCAGGACGACGTAGGTCAGGTAGATCTTGCCCATGGTGCCGAGCTCGATCACCGCCGCACCGCCGGTTCCCTGGACTCCACGCACGACCTGGGGCGAGGCGGCCACCAGGCTCATGGCCAGACACCCGGCCAGCCCGACCGCCAGGAACGCCGCCGAGTTCTTGACTTCGACCCAGGGATCGCCGCGGCCGAGCACGACGCTGAGGCAGAGCCAGAGCCACGAGGCCAGCGCCGAGCTGCGCGCCAGATAGACCGCCCAGGCGCGCGCCCCCGACTCGGAGTCCGCGAGCAGGATGGCCAGCGTCCCCGCCTGGAAGGCCGCGATCGCGAGAAAGGCCGACGAGAACGCCAGCGTCGTGAGCCAATGGCCGCGCCGGAGCAGCGCCAGAAGTCCGATCACGCCCACGAGCAGCGCGCTCGCGAGCACCAGACTCATCTGAGCGGGATTGGTCCAACGTTCCACGGGGGCAGCCTGCGGCGTCCGGGCTAGGTTTTCAAGCGCTCACGCGGCTTCGCGCGTGAACAGCGTGCGGGCCCAGGTGGCCAAACGTGGGCTCACGCGCCGCGCCCACGATTCCGAAGCATTGGCGAACGACCAGGCCGAACCACCTCCCAGCCAGCAGTGCAGCGGAATGATCCGGCCCAGCCGGCCGGCCACCTCGTGCTTGAACGGCGTGTCGCCGCCGTGGTTGAGCCAGCGATGCCCGCGGTCTCGTCCACGCCTCAGCTCTTCGTAGCACACGAGTGCGAAGGCGCCGTCCTTGCGCGCGCGCAGCGTGCTGGCGCCGGCCCGACCCTCGAGGACGCCGCCGGCCCGAACGCCGTCGCCGAGACCGGACTCGACTTCTCCCTCGCGCACCGCGACCAGCAACCACATCCACGGCAATTCCCATTCCCGCCAGGCTTCGCCGAAGGCCGGATGGTCGGCGAGCGAGGACGGCACGTCGCCGCGGCGCGCGATCGCCTCGTTCTGGATGGTGGCGAAGGCACGCTGGTGCTCGGGCGAATCGCCGTCCTCGATACGATAGCCGGCCGCCACGGATCGGCGGACCATGCGTCGCTTGGACTCCTGCATGGCGTTCAGCAGCTCTTCATCCGAGTGCTCGAGCGACTGGACGACGGTCGAGCCGGCGACGTAGGCGTGCGTGCCATCGGCCGGCGCCAACGGCAGGTAGCAACGCAGGCGCCGACCCGCGGCGAAGCGGTGGAGCGCTGCGAACAGACTCTGCGACTCCGCGCGATCGAAGCCGAGAACCGGAGCCCGCCCCGGCTCGTCCTCGAACGCCGCCTGCCAGCGCCACGGCCAGCCACAGACGAATTCCCCCTGGCGCTCGCGCAACACGGCGACCGCGCGCAGGCCCCCGTGTTCGAACAACACGGCACGCGAGTGCAGACCCTGGCGCGCATCCCAGCGCAGGTAGTCGAGGTCGAGTGAGAAGTTGGCGCGCGCGCAGCGCTGGAGCACACGATTCCACGCTTCGTCGAACTCGGGCCGCGCCGCTTCGCGCGTCGACCACGCTGCGAGCACTCCCGGAGTCTCGGAACTCGCACGCGCTGCGACGGCGGGCTCTTGGGTCGCGGACCGGGCCTCGGGGCTCTCGGGAGACGCGATCCCAGGGTCGGCGGGCTCGACCGCGGGATGGGTCTTCTTCACGCGCCGCGTTCGAGGCTGCCCCCAGACCGCCGCGGCCTGGTCCTTGGCCCGGTGGTGGCCTGCGACCAGGAGATTGGGCAGCGACCACTGGAGTCCGCCCCCCAGCCAGCACGTCATCGGGATCGGCGCCGCACCCAGCTCCTGCTTGAAGCGTGTGGTGCCGCACCAATTGATCCGTCGGAACCCGCGCGACCGCGCCCAACGGATCGCCTCCCATGCCAGCAACACGTTTACGCCGTCGCGCCGACCTTCATCGCTCGATGCGTTGGCGCGATAGTCCATGGTCGCGCCTTCGAACACGCCGAACCCCGATCCGCCCTCGATCACGCCGTTGCGCTCCGCCACCAGCAGCCGCATCCACGGGAGTTCCCACTCGCGCCAGGCTTCTCCCGGACCGGGCGTCCGCGGCGGCTCGACTGCGTCCGAACGGCGGCGCGCCTCGGTCACTCGCTGGAGCGCCGCGAACGCGTGGAGATCCTCCCAGTCCCGCGGTTCGCGAACCCCGTAGCCGAGGCGCTCGGCTTTGCGCAGGGCGCGCTGCTTCGCCGGGTCCATCGCCGCCAGCAGCTCGTCCTCGGACCCCGAGAGGTCGTGGATGCATGTGGCGCCCACCGCAAAGGAGGACGTTCCGAACGGAGGCGCCACGGGCAGGAACATCCGCAATCGACGCATGCCGGCGACCCGGGTCGCGATCGAGAATGCCCAATGCGCGGTCTCTTGATCGACGCCGGTCGAACCGTCCGACATTCCGTCGCACACCACGTGCGAGCGCCACGGCCATCCGCACTCGAGGCGGCTGCCGGCCCGTCGCAGGACCAGGGCGCCGCTCCGGCCATCGCGCTCGGCGAGCACGACGGTGGTGGGCTCGCCCTGAGCGGGACGACTCGCGATCCAGCGCGGGTCGAAGCCAAAATGCGCGTGGGGACTCGATCCGACGCGCTGGCGCCAGTCCCCTTCGAACTCGGGGTCGATCGGCTCGGTCGCGTCCCAGACCCGAATCACGACGCGCGTTCCCGCAACGGAGCCCGCGCCGGCGCCTGGGTCACACGCGCGCCCCGGCGACGCAAGACAGCGCGGTACAGCGCTTCGGTCTCGGACACCATGCGCTCGGCGGTGAATCGCTCGCTCCAGCGGCGCCGCCCCTCGCGGGCGAACGCCGCGGCGCGGACCGAATCCTCCAGCAGCTCGAGCAGCGCTTCCGCCGTCTGACCCGGGTTGCGCGGCTCGACCAGCCAGCCGGAAGCCCCGTCGACTACCGCCTCGGCGTTGCCGCCGGCGTTCGAAGCCACCACCGGGCAGCCCCCGCGCATCGCCTCGAGCAGCGCGATCGACAGGCCATCGCGCACCGAGGTGGTCACGAACGCGTCCGCGGCGCCGATCAGATCGGGAATGTCCGCGCGCCCGCCGAGCAGGCGCACGCGATCGGCGATCCCGGCGTCGGCCAGGTGATGTTCGAGCGCGCGGCGGAGCGGGCCCTCGCCGACGATCGCGAGCCGCGCGGCACTCATGCGTCGCGCCACCCGCAGGAAGGCTTCGACCAGGACCGTGTGCGCTTTGGGCCGGGTCATGGTTCCGACCGCGAGGATCATTCGTTCCGACTCGAGCAGTCCCAGCTCGTTCCGGACCAACGCGCGTGGCCGGACCGCGCCCACATTCGAAATCCCGTTGGCGATCGTGACGAAACGCCGGCTGGCCCAGCCAAATCGCGGCGCGTGGCTGGCACGCACGGCATCGCAGGTGCAAATGATGCGGCTCGTCGCCATGGTGGCCAGGGCCTCGAGCACCGGGTAGGGCGGCGAATGCCGCCCCGCGAAGTGGCATCCGTGTTCGGTCCGCACCACCGGGACTCCGGTGCGCACTGCCGCGAGCGTCGCCGACAGGGCGCCGGTCGGGTTATGGCCGTTGATGATCGAAATCCCACGCTCGCGCACCAGGCGCACGAGGCCCGCGATCGCGGTCAGACGTCCGGCGGGCCCGGCAGGTCGGCCGAGCACGACGCCGGCAGCGCCGGCGGCGATCGCGGCGTCGAGCGCTGCGCCCCCGCGGCGCAAGGCCACCACCACCGACTCGACGCCGGGCCCCGCATGGCGCACATGCTCGACGATCATGGCTTCGGCTCCGCCCTGGCCCATGGCTTCGATCACGTGCATCACGCGCATCGCGCCATTCGTCGAGTCGATCTGCTGCTCTGGTCCCATTGCGCCCCTCGATGCGAGTTCCCGTCGGCGCCGAGAAAAAAGCGGCGGCCGCCCCGGTCTGGGGACCGGAGACGACCCCTCCGGTTCTATCGGCAGGAAGCGCGATCGAGGTGAGCGCCGTGGCGCCCGGGGCGCGAGCGGGATGAGGCGGGCGGAGCGCCGCGTCGCGGCGAGAGGCGCTACGAGTACGAGGCCTCTTCGTCGTCTTCCTGGCCGTAGGCCTCGTGGTAGCCGTAATAGTGCGGCAGGATCTCGCCCAGATCGTTCATCAGCACGCCGACGACGTTGTCGCAGGCCTCCCGTTGCACGCGCACTCCGTATTCGGCGGCTTTGCGGATCGTGCTCCCAGCCTTGATCACGTAGAGCACACCCTGAACCGCCCGGCCCAGGATCAGCGGGTCGGGAACCGCAAGATTCGGCGCCGAGTCCATGAGGACGTACGAGTATCGCGTCCCGGCCTCGCGCAGGAACCACTCCACATTCGAGTCGTCGATCAGATCCGCCGCGCTCTTCTCGCTGCGACCAGCGGGCAGGAAATCGAGGGTCGGCAACACGGTGGAGCGCACGAATCGCTCATCGAACGTCCGTTGCTGGAGCATCTGCGCCAGACCCCAGCTGCTGGTCGGCAGCCCGAGTGCACGATGGAGCGCGGGACGGCGCAGGTCGAAGTCCACCAGCAGCAACTTCTCGCGTAGCTCGCGCGCCAGTGTGATCGCGAGACACGCTGTGGTCGTCGTCTTGCCTTCGGCGCGGGTTGCGCTGGTCACCAGCAGGGTGCGCGGCAGGTTGCGGCCGCGGCCCCGAGCCAGCTTGAGGTAGATGCGCTTGAACTCGAGGCCGAGCACGCTCTCCGTCTTGAGCCTCTGCAGCAGACCCTCCGAGACCGCGACCGGCGCCGGACCCGGAGACTGCCCCTTGGGCACGCGCCGTGCCGAGACCAGCTCGGCCGCTCGCGGCACCGCACCAATCACCGGCAATCCGAGCCGGCGCTCGATCTCTTCCGCGTTCTTCACCGATTGGTCCTGCTGCTCGGCCACCATCACCGAACCGATTCCGATCAGCCCGCCGATTGCGAACGCCAGGATCAGAATCAGCGGCCGGTTGGGCTTGCCGGGGGCGGACGGCAGGTTCGCGGCCTCGAGCACGTTGAACGACCCGCTGACCTTGGCGGTCTCGAACGCCTCGCTGATCTGAGCCGCCGCGATCTGCTGCAGGAACGAGTTGTAGAGCGCCCGATTGGCCTCGACCTCGCGGCTCAGCCGCGACAGTTCGAGTTCGCGATCCGGGCTCGGCGACACCGCACCCGCTTCATATTGTCGAAGCTCGTCGGTCAGGTAATCGCGGCGCGCCTGCTTGGCCCGTACTTCGGCGTCGGCCACCCGGTACCGAACGATCGGGTCGCGCAGTTCCGGGCCGGCCGCGGGGAGTGCTGCGGCCGCGGCGCGTTGCAGCTCGGTTTCCAGCTCGGCGATCTTGCGCGCGATCGACAGGCGCACGCCGACGTCGCTGCCGGTCTCGCCGCCGCTCAGCAGCGAGGTCGCCAGCTGCCGCTCGAGGCCCGCGAGCTGATCGGTGAGCAGGCGGGTTTCGGCGGTCGACAGCACGTCGGGGTCCGGGGCGTCGGCCAGGGCTTCGATCCCCTGGCGGCGCGCCTGGAGGCGTTGCTCTTCCTCCGCGACCTCCTGCCGCGCCTGTTCCAGCAGCAGCCGGGCGCGAGGCAGCGTCGCCGGCGTGATCGTGGCGTTCGTGGGACCCCGCGGTTGCGACCGGCGCCGGAAGGACTCCAATCGCCGCTCGCTGTCCTCGAGCTGATCCTTGTAGGTCCGGAGCTGCTCGGTGCTGAATTCCTGAGTGGCGCGGACCGCTTCGAGCTGAGCCTGTTTCGACGTCTTCACCAGCTGATCCGCCACCGACCGCGCCATCCACTGCGCGCGCTTGGGAGTCGATTCCTCGGCGGACACGTGGAACACGCCGCCACGCCCGCGGCGCACGCCGACTCGCGTCCGCAGGTGGTTGACCAGGAACGTGCGGATGCGCGCGGCCTCTTCATCGCTCGAACTGGGATCGGCGAGCGCCGAGGCCCAGTCACGAATCTCCGGGTCCGACTCGAGTCCGCTCTCCATGACCACCGAAGTGAGAAACGGCGTGCTCGCGACCAGCTCGCGCATGATCTCGGCTTCTTGCTCGGAACTGGCGCGCAGCGACGGATCGCCGGCGCGGCCGGCGAGTGCTTGTGGTCGCTCGTGAATCAGCGTCGAGGTGCTGATGTAGACCGGGCGGAGCAGAAACGCGGCCGCGGCCCCGATCGCCAGCGCCGAGATCCATGGCACGAACAACAGCAACCGCCTGCGCCACAGGATGCGCAGCATCTGCTGCAGATCGACTCGGCTGGTTTCCTGGGTGTCGTCCATGCCTATCGCTTCGGACGCGACGCCGAGGTCGGACTCGAGGAACGCGGGGTCACTGCGTCACTCCTTTGAGCGCCGCCGGCGACTCCACCACCGCATGGCCCGAGTCGGGTTCGCGCCGCGGGGCCCCGGCGAGCACGCCGATCGTGCGGAACATCGTACGCACATCGAGCAGCAACGACTGATGATCCACGTAGTGGAGGTCGTACTGAATGCGGCGCTTCACGCTCTCGTCGTCGTCGGCGCCGCAACCCGACACCTGCGCGAGCCCGGTGACGCCGGGCAGCACCCGGAACCGGCGCGGGTAGTCGGGGAACGACAGCCAACGCTCGACGACCGATTCGGTTTCGGGGTTGGGACCGACCAGCGCCATCTCGCCGCGAATCACGTTGAGCAGGAACGGCAGACGGTCGAGTCGCCGCCGCCAGACCCAGCGGCTGATGCGGCCCAGGTCATCGCGGAAGCGCATGCAGTGCAGACTCTCCCCCATCCGGTCGCGGGAGCGTCGCTCGACTCCGTCCGGCGCCCCCGACCCGCCCTCGAGCCGCGCGGCACCACGCCGGGTGCGGCCCACGCGTTGCTCGTGCACCAGGAACGATCCCCGCTGCGCGCGCTGCGCCTCGAGCCACAACAAACCCCAAAGAGGCACCGAGACCACAATCAGAACCAGCGCGAGGCCACCCTCGATCAGCGTGCGCAGACTGTTCCAACGCGGCGGCTCCGCGCCGGCCACCGTCGAAGCGGCCGCGACCGGCAGGGACACCACCGGCGTGGCGGGCACGGCTTCGCGCGGATCGTGGACGCGCTCGACGTACTCGGGAACGATGCGGTGGAGCGCTTCCTTGATCGCCGCGGAATCGCCGTTGCGTGCGACCCGCTCGAGGTCGTCGAGCTCGCGGCGAAGGACGATCTCGTCGCGCGCGTCCAGATCCCAGGCCAGGATTCGCTGGTGCCTCGTCATGCGCATGCGCTCTTCGTCGGAGTGCAGCTCTTCGTAGAGCTTCTCGCCGGGGCGCAGGCCGGTGAACACGATCTCGATGTCGTGCCCCTCGCGCAGGCCCGACATGCGGATCAGCTGGCGCGCCAGGTCCACGATCCGCACCTGCTCGCCCATGTCGAGCAACATGACCTCGCCGCCCTTGCCGATCGCGCCGGCCTGGATCACCAGGCGCACCGCTTCGGGGATGGTCATGAAGTAGCGCCGGGTCTCGGGATGGGTCACGGTGATCGGACCGCCGCGCTGGATCTGACGCTGGAACAGCGGGACCACCGAGCCTTCGCTGCCGAGGACGTTGCCGAAGCGCACGGCCATGAAGCGCGTCTTGCTGCGTTGCGAGCGTGCCTGCAGGATCATCTCGCCGACCCGCTTCGAGGCCCCCATGACGCTGCTCGGATTGACTGCCTTGTCGGTCGAGATGAACACGAACTTACCGACCCCGGCGCGTTCGGCCGCCTCGACCAGATTGCGCGTGCCGACCACGTTGTTGAACACCGCTTCGCGCGGCGCGGCTTCGAGCAGCGGCACGTGCTTGTGCGCGGCGGCGTGGAACACCACGGTCGGCCGATAGCGCTCGAAGGCGAGGCGCATGCCGTCGGCGTCGCGAATGTCGGCGACCACGGCGTGCAGCGGCACGGCCGGGTGCAGTGCGGCGATCTCGTTCTGAACGTAGTAGAGGCCGTTCTCCGAGTGGTCGAGCAACACCAGCTCCGCGGGCTCCTCCGCGGCGGACTGGCGGGCCAGCTCGGCCCCGATCGATCCTCCGGCGCCGGTGACCAGAATGCGCTGGCCACGCAGGAACTGGCCGACCTCGTTCAGGTCGAGATGGACCGGCTCACGTCCCAGCAGGTCCTCGATGCGCACGTCGCGGATCTGCGACAACGCGCTCTTGCCGTGCTGGAGGCTCGAGTAGGCCGGCACCGTCTTGACCACGACGTTGGCCTCGGCGCAGTAACTCGCGATCTCGCGCACCACCCGGCCGGGTATGCCGGAATCGGAGATGACCACCATCTCGATGCGCTTCTCGGGGATGAGCCGAGGCAAGTCGCCAATCGCTCCGACCACTTTGACGCCTTCGATCGTGCTGCCGGACAGCCGTGCGTCGTTGTCGACGAACCCGATCGGTCGCAGCCGCTCGCCCGCCTCGCCGCCGCGTCGCATCTCCTGGATCAGATGAACCCCGGCATGGTCGGCGCCGACCACGAGCACGCGCACGTAGCGCCGCGGCTCGGGCTCGAGCAGGCGCTCGCTCGAAATCCGCCACGCGAAGCGCAGGCCGCCGAGCAGAACCAGCTCCCACAGCCAGACCAACACGATCACGCTGCGCGGGAACAGCAGGATCGGCGTGAAGAACATGATCAGCGCCAGTGCCGCCGCCGACAGCGTGACACCCTTGAACACCTGGAACGCCGTGACCGTGCTCGCGTAGCGCCAGACCCCGTGATAGAGGCCGGAGAGCAGGAATCCCAGTAGCGACAGCGCGGTGAACACCGGCGCGATCTGGGCATAGCCGCGCAGGTATTGGGGCGGGATTGCGCCTTCGAAGCGAACGAGCAACGCCCCGAGGTAGGCCACCTGGACCACGGCGGCGTACCCGAGGGTCAGGAACAGTATTCGTCTGGCTCTCTGAAGGCCCATTCGTTCCATCCGGCCCGTCCGGGGATCGCCGGAAGGCTCGACGTCACGGTAGCGCATCGGGACCGCATCCGGCGGCGCGGGATCCGCCGAGCGGAGTCACGGTTATCGGCGTTCGGGGGGCCGAACTCCTGTCCGAAGTTGAGGTTAGGTGGTCCCGACAACCGCCGGCGGAGTCTAGGGAGGCTACAGGCACCGGGTCAAGAACCGACGGTATCAGGTTTCGCTCGGGCCCCACGGACGCGGGTAGTACGATTGATGCCGTATGAAGTCCCTTCATCGGATTGGCGTGGCCGCCCTACTGATCCCCGTGCTCCTCACGGGTTGCGGCGGACAGTTCAGCGTCATCGTTGCCCCTTCGGGGTTCGCGGATCCGGCGGCGATGATCACCTGGGTGATCGTCACGCCCGCCCGATTCCAAGCCGGCGAGACCGTGCAGGTCGAGGTCGGCTTCAAGAACCCGACGAATCGTCCGATCCGGATGCACTTCGCTTCGGGGTGCATTGCCTCGTACGTCGTCCGAGATGGGAACGACGCGGTCGTCGCCCCGTACGCCATGTTGTGCACCGCAGAGGCCCGGACCATTGTCTTCGCTGCGGGCGAGAGCGGCACGAGTCGGTTCTCGTGGGATGGAACCTCTCGTGCCGGGGAACCCCTGCCGCCCGGCGAGTATCACGTGCTGGGCGGTTTCACCGAGAGCGCCGACGTTCACACTTCGGCGCCGGTGGCTGTCGAGATCCTGGCACCCTAGCCGACGCCGCGCCTCCCTGGCGCCCAGTGACCGCCTCCCGCCCGACGCGAAACCGTCGTCGAGACCGACCTCAAATTGTCTTGCTCCTTCGGTACCGCCGGATCATAGTTATCCCGTCGCCGAAACCTCCCGAGGGGCACCGCCATGACCTCGATCCTCCTGCGTTCGGCCATCTTGTCACTCGTGTTCGTCTGTGTGCGCGGCGCCTCGGCCGCGACGCTCGTCGTCCCTGACGACTATCCGACCGTCCAGGGCGCCATCACGGCCGCGGCGAGCGGAGATGAGATCCTGATCCGCGACGGCACCTACAACGAATCGCTGAGCCTCGCCGGCAAGGATGTCACGATCCGGGGTGAGAACTACGCTGCCGTGCTCACGTCGAACGCGCGCATCCTCGAAATCGGCGCCGGGGTGACGTCGGCCACCGTGCTCGAGAGGCTGGTGTTTCGGTCGGGGCGGGCGACCACCGGGGCCGCCCTCTACCTTCGCGATGGCGCCGGAGTCACCATCCGCAGCTGCCGGTTCTTCAACAACGTGGCACGCGTCGATTCCGGTTCCAGCTCCGGTGGGGCGCTACGCGTCGACCCGCTGTGCAGCGCCACGATCGAGAGCAGCACCTTCGCGCAGAATTCCGCGACCAGCGGCACCTTCGATTTTTGCTCTGGCGGCGCGGTGTACGTGGCCGCAACCGGAACGCTGACTGCGGTCAAGTGCCGATTCGACGGCAATGTGGCCGCGGGATTCGAGGGCGGATCTGGAGGCGCCATCGCCGCGGAAGAAGACGTTCGGGTCAGTGTTCGGAATTGCGAGTTCGAGGGCAATGGCGGCGGATACGGCGGTGCGATTTCGGGGGGTGGTGGCCTGTTCGTGGAACAGTGCCGGTTCGTAGGCAACCGGGGCACGTATGGGGCTGCGGCCATCCAGAGCAATGCCTATCTGAACGCGGTCACGATCGCCGGCAACGTCTTCTTCGACAACGACGCCATTGGCGGATTCGTGATCGAGGCATTCGGTCCGGGGGAGGTGCTCGGCAATACCATCGCGTTCAACAGCATCCTCTCTCCCCAGGCCGGTGGGATCTCGTTCGGCGGCGGGCTCCACGTCGAGAACAACATCGTCGCGCGCAACGGCGGAGTGGGGATCTTCTGCACCGAGGTGTTCGCTCAGGTCCGATGCAATGACGTATGGGGCAATGGGGCTTCGAACTACGGCGGCGTCTGCGGCGATCTCACGGGAATCGACGGCAACATCTCCGAAGATCCTCTGTTCTGCGATTCCGATCATCGCAACCTCGCGCTGAAGCCGGGGTCGCCGTGCGCGCCCTCCGATCCCTGTGGATTGATCGGAGCCCTTGGAGTGGGTTGCCCGGTGACCGACGTGCCACTCTCGACCCCGAGAGCGCGTGAGGTTCGACTACTGGCGCCCCGCCCCAATCCGGGAGCGGCCCCGATTCGATTCGTGTTCGAATGCGCCCGCTCGGTCACCGCCCGACTCGAAGTGCTCGACCTCGCCGGGCGGCGCGTGGCGACCCCGGTGGACCGGGTGTTCGACGCCGGACGCCACGAGGTCGAGTGGGATGGCCGCGGCGAATCGGGCCGGCGTCTGCCACCCGGCGCCTACGTCGTGCGCCTCAGTGCCGGCGCGGATCGCGACGCACGGAGCTTCGTGCTGACGCGCTAGGTAGCCTTTCCGAACACGACGCGGGTCGCCCCGCAACCGAAGTCCCTCCCAGAACCGGTAGGGTACCTTCCCTCAGGGAGGACTCGAAACCATGACCAAGAAATACCGCAAGGGTGGCGTGGGCGCGATGATGGACGAGTACGAGCGGGCGGCCGCGGAGCTGGTGCGCGTGATCGAAAGCATCGACGAAGCGGCATTCGTCCGATTGCGCGATCCGAAAACGCAGGACGAATCCTGCCGATCGATCCAGACCGTCATGCATCACGTGGTCAATGCCGGCTACGGGTATGCGACCAGGATTCGAAACGCGTTCGGGGTTCCAACTCCACGGCCGGAGGTGCTACCCATGTCCCGGGCGCAGAGTCTCGACGGGCTTCGGGCGATGCTCGCGTTCACGGACGAAACGCTGGAAGGCCATTGGGAAATGACCGACGAGCAGATCATGGCGGTGAGAATCGAGACGCCATGGGGGCCAATCTACGATCTCGAACAGTCGCTCGAGCATGCCATCGTCCACGTGCTCCGCCACCGACGGCAGATCGAACGATTTCTGTCGGAGCCCCAGTTCCAGTAGCGCTCCACCCGAAAGGTCGACTTGCACCTACTCACGAGCACCACGTCGCGCTGGGTCGCAGGGATCGCTTCACTTGCGGTCCTCGCGACCGGAAGCCCCTTGGCCGCTCAGGGACTCCCGCCTCTCTCTCCCCTCAATCCCGTCGTCGAGATGCGCTCCGGTCTCACGACCCTTCCCTGGCTCGTCCCCAGATAGGGTCTGGCACGTCCAGGTCACCACCGACTATGGGAGCCTCGCGGAGTACACGGCCACACCTTCGATGGACTTCGTCCTGGACGCCGAGATCCTCTCCACGCGCGCTCTCGTCGCTCGAAGAATCGGTTCGAGTGGTTTCGTGCTGGCCGGAGCGAGCTGGAACCTCGCGAGCGACGGCCGACTCGACGACTTCCTGAACGCATATCACGACGTCTTTGGAGTGAGCGTCCTCGGACGCAGGAAGCGACCGGAGAACTCCTTCGGCTATCAGATCGATTTCAAGGGCGGAGACTTCGAGTACGAAGAGGCGGTGGGCTTCTTCGGGGACTTGAGGGTCGGCGCTGGGTTACGCCACCATCGCCACTGGCAGAGCGTTCTCACGGTCACGCTTCCGACCGGATCCGAGCCGGCCGGATATCGCAAGGGCGTTCCGTCCGCGAATCTCACGACCACCTTCCACCGTGAGTTTGGCGCCGAGGGCCGATTCGCTTACGAGGGAACTTTCGGAGTGGGATACACCCCACGAAATGGCGATTTGGGCGAGTGGCAGCGGACGACGTTCGGCCTCCTCACCCAAGGAGCCCGTGCCCGGCTCCTCGGACCCTGGCACGCCTACGCGAACTTCCTCCTCGCGACGCCCTACTATCGTGACTCCGGAATTCCGGAGCTCGACGCAAACGAGTTCGGCCTGGACCTGGGCACTCTCTTCCACTTTGCGAGCGGTCACACCTGTTTTCCTCGCAATGACCCAGGACCTCCTGCCGAACGGTCCCGCCGTGGATGTGGTCTTTCGGTTCGGGGCCTACTGGTAGTGGATTCGGCGAACGGACCGCGGCGCTCGGAGTTCTAGGGAGGACTCGAAACCATGACCAGGAAATACCGCAAGGGCGGCGTCGGCGCGATGATGGACGAGTACGAGCGGGCGGCCGCGGATCTGGTGCGGGTCATCGAGGGCATCGACGAAGCAGCCTTCGAACGACTCCGCGATCTGAAAACGCAGGACGAATCCTGTCGGTCGATCCAGACCGTGATGCATCACGTGGTCAATGCCGGCTACGGGTATGCGACCAGGATTCGAAACGCGTTCGGGGTTCCCACCACACGGCCCGAAGTGCTGCCCATGTCACGGGCACAGAGTCTCGACCGGCTTCGGGCGATGCTCGCGTTCACGGACGAGACGCTCGAAGGCCATTGGGAGATGACGGACGAGCAGATCATGGCGGTGAAGATCGAGACCCCATGGGGGCCGACCTACGATCTCGAACAGTCGCTCGAGCATGCCATCGTCCACGTGCTCCGCCACCGGCGGCAGATCGAGCGATTCCTCTCGGAGCCGCAGTTCCAGGGGCGGCAGGAGTCGACCGGCTGAGTTGGTAGCGCTACGGAGATTCAAGTCCCGGTCCCAATGGCTAGTGGGCCGTGTAGACTCGCGGAACCATGTGCGGGATTTGCGGCGTCGTCTACTCCGATCCAGCGCGTCCGGTCGACCAGAGCATGCTCCGGCGCATGACCGACAGTCTGCGCCACCGCGGCCCGGACAGCGAGGGCTTTCACGTCGGGGCCGGCGTCGGCTTGGGCATCCGCCGCCTGAGCATCATCGACCTCGAGACCGGCGATCAGCCGATCTCCAATGAGGACGATACCGTCACGGTGGTGGGCAATGGAGAGATCTACAACTTCAAGGAGCTGCGCGCAGAACTAGAATCCACCGGCCACCGGTTTCGCACCGGCTCCGACATCGAAGTCATCGTCCACCTCTACGAGCAGCACGGCCTCGACTGCCTCACTCGCCTTCGCGGCATGTTCGGATTCGCTCTGTGGGACGCTCGCCGCCGTCGCCTCCTGCTCGCGCGCGACCGGTTCGGCATCAAGCCCCTTTGCTACGCCGAAACCCCGGAAGGGCTGTACTTCGGCTCTGAGCTCAAGGCCATTCTGACCTCCGATCGTGTGGAGCGTCGGCTCGATCCCTCGGCGCTCCGCGATCTCATGACGTTCAGCTTCGTCCTCGCGCCTCGCACCCTGTTTGCCTCGATCCGTCAGGTCCTGCCCGGCCACTATGTTCTATACGAGCCTGGATCCTTTTCGACTCACCGGTACTGGGACCTGAGTTTCCCGGATGCGAGAGACGGCGCGCCGCACTTGAACGCTGACGAGTGGGCGGCTCGGCTCCGCGACAAGCTCGAGGAATCGGTGCGCCTCCACCTGCGCAGCGACGTCCCGGTCGGCGCCTGGCTCAGCGCCGGCATCGACTCGAGTGTGGTCGTAAGCCTGATGCGCGACGCCACGGCCCAACCTGTTCACACGTTCAGCCTCGGGTTCGAGAACCCTCGGTTCGATGAGCTCCGTCAGAATCGCATCCTGAGCGACTTCCCGAAGTACCGACTCGTCGATCACCGCGTGGAGTGCACGACGCGAGACTTCGAGCGAGTTCGCTTCGCGGTTTGGCACGGCGAGGATCCGCAGGCGGTCGGCTTCGCGATCGCGCGGTCGATTCTCGCCGAGCTGAGCGCGCGCCACGTCAAGGTCGTGCTGAGCGGCGAAGGCTCCGACGAATTGTTCGGCGGCTACGCTTGGTTCCGGAATCACGAGTTGCTGCACTTCTTGACCCGGCTTCCGCCCGGCATCCGCTCATGGCTGAGCCGGGTTCCGATGGTCAGGCAGCGGTGGCCGCGGGCGGCTCGCATCCTGAACGGCCCCGCCGACCTGAACCTGGCGCGCTACCGGCAGATGATCGACACGACGAACTTGGGTTTCGATGCGCGCCTGTTGTCAGGCGAATTGCGGGAGACTTTGGCGACACAGGTGGATGGCGATGACATGCTGACGCTCCCCGACAGCTTCAAGCGGTGGCACCCCTTCTCGCAGCTCCTCTATGTCGAGACTCGCATCCGCTTGCCCAATTTCATCAACCGGTACCTCGATTCGATGTCCATGGCTCACAGCCTCGAGGTGCGCGTGCCATTTCTCGATCACGAGCTAGTGGAAATGTGCGCGCAAATTCCGCCTGCCCTCAAGATGCGTGGGCGCCAGGAGAAGTTCATCCTCCGGCACGCCCTGCGCAACGACCTGCCGCCGGAAATCCTGTGGCGCACCAAGCACCCCTTGTCCATCCCTTACAGTCAGTGGCTGCGCAACCCACCCGAGTTCGTGGCTGATCTACTCTCCGCAGAGGAGGTTCGGCGGCGCGGTTATTTCGACCCACCGTTCGTCACGGCGATATTCGAACAACACCGCGCCCGCACGGCAAATCACGCGTTGTCCCTGCTTGCGGTGCTGGGCGTTCACTTGTGGGACGACCTGTTCATGAGTCCCTCGCGGTTGGACCCGTCCCCTTAAGAAGACCGAGGCCGTGCGCCTCGGGCATCAGCCGTTCTTTGTCGGTCGGCCATCAGGACAAGGAGGAGCGTATGAGCAACCCGGGATCGGGCTTGAAACTAACGACTCGCGTGGTCGCCTTGCTGGCGGCCGTCGCGCTCACAGCGCACGCCGAAGAAGCGAAGACCATTCATCAGGCGGTGCTTGGCGAATCCAACCAGCGCACTTCAGAAGTGTCCACGGAGGAGCTGCGTCACATTCTTGCGGAGGGAACTGCCACGGTGTTGGATACGCGGCCCTTCCTCGAGTACGCGGTCAGCCACATTCCAGGTGCCCGCAACGTGGCGGCCAAGGCGGGGGTCCCGATGTCCATGTATGTCTCGGACGTGGCGGAGATTGGCCGGGTCCTCAAGGGCGACAAAACAGCACCACTGGTGCTCTACTGCAACGGGCCGTTCTGCGGGAAAAGCAAGCGTCTGGCGGAGGAGCTTCTCGGTGCTGGATTCACCAACGTGAGACGGTACCAACTTGGCATACCCGTGTGGCGGGCGCTCGGTGGCGTATGCGAGATCGATTCTGCGGGACTCCGGTATGTCCTGGCCCAAGACCGCACCGCAGTTCTTCTCGACGTGCGGGAGGCGGACGAGTTCAATAAGGGGACGATATCGGGGGCGCGCAACATCCCGCGCAGCCTGGTGCTCGAGGGGAAGGATGTCGGGGAGCTCAAGCGAGCCAAGGACGATGGGCGGCTGCCCATGGAAGACCACAACACACGCGTCATCGTTCTGGGGCCTGATGCTGCCACGGCGCGATACGTGGCGGAGGCTCTTGCTCGCGAGGCCTTCCACAATGTTGCCTACTTTCCGGGCAGATTGGACGAGGCGCGGTTGGCGGCGCCGCATTAGCCAACCTGGCTGACAACAACCTGGGCAACTGACTCGGAGGGACGGATGGACACGCAGCTTCAGCGTTTCCTCGGCGACCTCTATCGCCACGGGCGCGACCACGATGCGGCGAAGGAGGACCGGCTCGACCGCCTGCGTAACGTCGAGCCCGACACGGCGGCGCTGCTCGCCGTGCTCGTGCGCTCCCTGCAACCTGACCGGATTCTCGAGCTCGGCACGTCGAACGGCTACTCCACTGTGTGGCTCGCCGATGCCGCCAGGGCCGTTGGCTCAGTGCTCGTGTCCGTCGAGATCGACCCTGCACGCACGCGGCAGGCGCGGGAAAACCTCGCCGCCGCGGGTCTGGACGGCCATGCCCAGCTGCGCACCGACGACGCGGCGCGAACGCTAGCCGCCTCCGCTGACGACGAGTGGGGGCTAATTTTTCTCGACGCAGAGCGGCCGGCCTACGCGGGCTACTGGGCTGACCTCGTCCGCGTGCTCGCACCCGGCGGACTGCTGGTCGTCGATAACGTACTCTCGCACGCCGACCAGGTGGCCCCGTTGCGCGAGTTGGTCAGCGCCGACGAGCGCGTCACGGAGGCGCTCGCGCCGACCGGAGCCGGCGCGCTGCTGGTCGTCAGGAGCGGTCGTCGGGCGGGTCGTAGCGGCCGGCCGCCAGTCGCGCGCCGATCACCAAGTTGGTAGCCCTTCGGGGAGCGGGGACGAACCCGATCGCCTCATGGCTCCGCGAGATGGATGCTCTCCGTCACGCACTCGCCGCATGACTAGGTGCACGGGTCAGCGCGTAGCCTCCAGCGCTACCACGTTGGCTCTTCCGACTCCGGGGCCGGTATTTCGGGGGCCTACTCCGAAACGGAACAAGCATTCGCGCGACTCACGTCTACCGCGTCGCGCTCTGACCTTGTAGTGAGGATCTCCCCTGACTACTTGAGCACGACCAGCGAGAAGCTCCCGTCGACGGTCACGCCTGTCCTGCCTGCTTCCCACACGTTCACATTCGCGTCGAAGGTCGTGTCCGAAGCGAAGAAGGCGAATCCATAGACCTCATGGCCGGAGGCATTGGTCGTCGACGTGCTGATTGCAGTGTACGTTTCGTTGAGGAAACCTGCCCCCGTGAAGTGCACGACGTAGTTCCCGGGCGCGGTCCTCTCGCACGTCACCTTGGTGATCGATGGCCCACCCCAGTTGCCCACAAAGGGAGTGGGATCGGCGCCTCCTGAGGACACGGATGCATAGCCAAGAATCACGCTGGGGCCCGGTGGCCCGGGAGGTCCAGCCGGCCCCATGGGTCCCGTGTCGCCCTTCTCGCAACCCGGTAGAGCAAGCAAAAGGAGTACACCGAGAGCAGCTTGAACGATCTTCACCGTGCTCCTCCATCGGTAAGGTCTTGAAAAAACTCGTCCCCTTGCATCGATGACGAAGTCTAGACTTGCCCGGTCGAGAAGTCATTCCTGCAGGTCTCCACCCCGGGAAGCGCACCACGTCCGGCTCGCTCGAGCGCAAGTGAAGGGCCTTGCGGTCTGAAGCGGAGGGTCGCTCCCATAGCAGACGCACCCGGAACCGGCTGGGCGTCATTGAGACCGTGTTGAGGGGCGCCGGAGGCGTTTACAGCGCAGCAAATCGTTGCAACGTTGGTAGCGCTACGGGGATTCGAACCCCGGTCTGATGGCTGAGAACGGGGATTCGAACCCCGGTCTGATGGCTGAGAACCACCTGTCCTAGACCCCTAGACGATAGCGCCACGTGCGCGACCCAGCGGTCGCGCCGAAGGCCGGCGAATCTAGAAAACGCTGCGCCGACGGTCAAGTTTCGCGCGTTTCGATGCGCGAGACTTCGTGGAGTGGCTGCCCGGCAAGGATTCGAACCTCGACTAACTGGTCCAGAGCCAGTCGTGCTACCGTTACACCACCGGGCAGCGAAAACGGCGCGCCACGCTACCAGCGGCGCCGCGATTCGAGCAAGGACGATGCGGTCCGGAACCGCGGATACGGGCCGAACGGCCGAACCGCCCTCCCCCGTTACACGCTCGCGAGCGGAGACTCCTGCCGCCAGCGTGACGCGGCTTCCCGCAAACGCCGGACGGCGCGTTCCCTTCCCAACAGCCACATCACCTCGAAGATCCCGGGGCTCACCTTGCGGCCGGTCAGCGCGACCCGCGCGATGCCGATCAGCTCGCCGGCCTTGATTCCGAGCTGCGGTCGCGAGCGAACGCGTCTCGCGCTCGAGGCTCGCGAGGGAGAACTCGCGATCGGCTTCCACCTGCTCCGCCAGCGCCTCGAGCCGCTCCGCGACCTGCGGCTTCTCGCGCACTACCGCCCATGCCGTCTCGTCGATCTCGAGCGGCTCCTGCAGCGCGAAAGTGCCGTAGCGCTCGGCGTCCTCGAGCGTCTTGAGCCGATCGCCGATCGCGCGCACCAGCGTCGCGATCCATTCCGGAGTCGCGTGCCCGCCAGGTCGTAGCCGCGCGCCGTCAGGTGTTCGGTCGACGAGCCGCACGCGCTCGTCCTCGGGCAGCCGCTTCAGGTGCTGGCCGTTCATCCACTCGAGCTTCTCGGGTTGAACACCGCCGGGTTCGATCCGACCCGCTCGAGCCGAAACTTCTGCGCCAGCTCGGCGAGCGAGAACAGCTCGGTCGTGCCGTCGTACGACCAGCCGAGCAGCGCCAGGAAGTTGTCGAGTGCCTCGGGCAGGTAGCCCAGCTCGCGCGAACGAGGCGACCGAGGTGGCGCCGTGGCGCTTGGAGAGCCGCGTGCCGTCGGCGCCGAGGATCATCGGCACGTGCGCGAACAACGGGCGGCTCCAGCCGAAGGCCGCGATACAGCAGCAGCTGGCGCGGCGTGTTCGAGATGTGGTCGTCGCCACGGACCACGTGGGTGATCTCCATCGTCGTGGTCGTCGACGACGCAGGCGAAGTTGTAGGTCGGCAGGCCGTCGGAGCGCAGCAGCACGAAGTCGTCGAGCACTTCGTTCTGGAACGCGACCCGGCCGCGGATCGATGTCCTCCCACGCGGTCTCGCCCGTCGCCTCGAGCGCGAAGCGAAGCGCGGCCGGCCGCCCCTCGGCGGCGCGCGCGGCGCGCTCCGCCGGCGCTCGCGCGCGCGGCAGCGACCGTCGTAGCGCGGCGCCTCGCCGCGCGCGAGCTGCGCGGTTCGACGCGCTTCCAGCTCTTCGGGCGTGCAGTAGCAGGGATAAGCGCGACCCGCCGCCACCAGCTGGTCGGCGTGCTGCCGATAGAGCGCCCGTCGCTGCGACTGGAAGTAGGGGCCATGCGGCCCGCCGACGTCGGGGCCCTCGTCCCAGGTGAGCCCGAGCCAGCGCATGCTGTCGAGGATCGCGGCGACCGACTCGTCGGTCGAGCGCGCCGCGTCGGTGTCCTCGATGCGCAGGACGAACATGCCGCCCTGGCCGCGCGCGAACAGCTAGTTGTACAGGCGGTGCGCGCGCCGCCGACGTGCAGGTAGCCGGTCGGACTCGGAGCGAAGCGGACGCGAACGCTCATGCCGCGCGAGATTAGCGCAGCACGGCGATCCGGTGCGAGCGCACCTCCCGTCCCAAGCGGAAGCGAATGAAGTAGACGCCGCTCTCGATCGGACGCTGGTCGTCGTCGCGCAGGTTCCACTGGATCGCGTGGCGTCCGGCGGCAGCCGGGCCGCGCGCCAGCTCGCGCACGCGCCGGCCGGTCAGGTCGTAGATGTCGATCGAGTATTCGGTCCCGACCGCGGAAGCCGGCACCGCCCACGAGATGCGCGTGTCGTACGGCGCCGGGTTCGGCGACGGCGGCGCGAACTCGAGGGTGCGAACCGGAGACGGCGACGGCGGCGGCGGATCCTCGACTCCGGTCCACTGCGGCGTCGTCACCAACCCCGTGCGCCGCGCGTCGTGGTGGAACTGCGGCCACGGCGGCTTGCCCGCCGGCGAGAACGGGAAGTCGTAGTCCCACATGTAGACCATCTCGTCCAATCCCGGCACCACGATCTCGGTCATGCCGTCGGCATCGCAGTCGCACAAGCCCGCGGTGGCTTTGATCTCGCCGCCGAGCTGGATCGGGAATCCCGCCAAGATCGTGCCGTCCGCGCTGACCGCGGTCAGGAAGCCCAACTCGTCGCCGATCACGATGTCGTTCAGCCCATCGCCGTTGATGTCGGCGATCACCGGACTCGCCTCGGTCGAGAACGTGGTCGAGGTCCGAGTCAGCGAGCTGAAGCGCGTGCCGTGCAGCGGCAGGATCGGCGTTCCGTTCCGGTTGAACGCGTAGATCAAGCCGTCGGTCCCGGCATGGACGATGTCGAGGAAGCCATCGTTGTTCATGTCGGCGAGCGCGGGTGACGGTGGCAGCGAGCCGCCGCCGATCTCGGCCTTTTGCGGCCAGCCGGGGCGGTTCTGCCCGTTCGCGCGGAGGACCAGCAGCGAATCCATCTTGTTGTCACGCTGGATCGGCACGACGATGTCGAGCTCGGTGTCGGACGGTCCGTCCAGATAGCCGACCGCGAGCGAGCCGTAGATGTGCACGCCGGCGCCGCCGCGGTACTGGTTCCAGCCGGGGGCCGGGGTGCCATTCCAACGTTGGGCGTAGATCCAGCCGTTCGAGGAACCGATGATGACCTCGGCCTTGCCGTCGCCATCGAGATCGGCGAGCGAAGGCGTGCCGTAGTTGAATCCGGTGTCCGCCCGCCGCCATACGCCGACCGTCGCGGGATTGGCGTCGCCGTCGCGCACTTCGGTGCCGTTGTGGTTGAACGCGTAGATGTTCTGGCCGTTCGATCCGAACACGACCTCGAAGTCGCCGTCGCCATCGAGATCCCCGAGCGCCGCGGACGACCACACCGGTGTGTCGGTGGTCACCGGCCAACCCGGTCGCACGCTGCCGTCCCGTTGGAACACGAAGGTCAGCATCGAGTCCCACGAAGAAGCCACCATCTCGACTTCACCGTTGTCGTCGAGGTCGCCGACCGACGGCGGCGCGGTGTAGGTCAGGCCGCGATCGGTCAGGTCCCCGCTGGTCGCGATCGAACCGTCGGCATCGATCGGCGCCGATCCGTCAGGGTTCCAGCCGAACAGCACGCTGCCCGAGCCCATCTCGCTCCGTCCGGTGCCGGCCACGATGCTGAGCGGGTAGCCGGACCAAATGTGCTCGATCGCGACCGACGAAGCCGAGGCGGTCGGGATCGGAATCGGGAAGAAGGCGTGGGTCGGAGGATTCGTGCTCACCGCGAACACCGCTGAAGCTGGCGAGGCATTCCCCGAGGAATCCACGGCGGTCACCCGGTAGTAGTAACGGGTCAGGGTCGCCAGGCCCTCGTCGACGTAGTAGGCGATGCGCTCGGTCGGAATCGAGGTCAGCCGCGAGAACGGGCCGCCCACGTTGCTCGAGCGGTCGATGTGGTAGCCCTGCAGATCGGGCTCGGGCGACTTGGACCAGTAGAGCGTGATGCTGGTCGCGGATCCCGAGCCTCCGGCCGACAAGGGGGCGGCCGGGGGCACCAGGTCGAGGACTTGATTGAACACCTGACCCGCGGCGTCGGTGACTCGAAGCCGGAATTTGGCGCCCCCGCTGGTCATGTGGAACACGAAGGCGTCGCCGTTTTTCTCCTGGCCGGGAGTGATGCTCCCCCAGGACGCCGTGCTGTCGGTCACGCTCGCGAGCCCATCTTCGGACCGCAGGGTCGCCGATACCGCAGCAGCACCACCCGTGCCCGAATTGAGCAGGCGGACGATGAAATCCACCGTCTCCCCGGCTTCGGCGATGCCGTTGCCGTTCCCGGACGGGTCCAGCACGGTGTGCGACAGATGTCGCAGCACGCGCGCATGGCTGACCAGCGAGAAGCCTTCGTCCCACCGCCGGCCCGAGCCGTCGGCGAACAGCAGCTTGAAGCGAATCTCGCGTTCGTCGGCGAACGTCGACGGAATCGAGATGCGGTAGGCGCTGGAAACGTTGGTGGTCGCGCCGGACGCGATCGTTCCATAGGAAACGGTCGACTGCAGAATGCTGACCGACGGCTCGGTGGTCGAAAGGGTGCCGGTGATTCCCGAGCCCGTGGCCCAGCCGGCGTTCTTGACCTGCATCACGATGCCGACGGTCTCGCCGGCGTCCAACTTGCCGTCGGCGTTGCCGATGGTGCCGCCGACCGAATCGTCGTCGAGCACCGGCAGTCGCTCCGCCATCACCGGTTGGAACGAAGGACTGATCGCGATCGTCGCCTGATAGGGCCGTGCGTCGTACGCGGTCACAGTCAGGGTCACGCTGCCGACCGAGTCGGGGCGGAACAACAGGTTGCACACACCGGACGCGTTGGTGGTGCCGCGCCGATACTCGTCGCCGGCCTTGTAGGCGACGACCGTGGCGCCGGCCACCGGATCGCCGCCCGACTGGACGGTGATCGCGAGGATCGAGTCACCGAGGAACGTGGAGCCGGGGTGGAGCACGTCCAACGTCCGCGGCAGGGCCGTGAAGATCCGCAGCTCCGGATCGCCGAGCAGGAGCAGCGTGAACTGGGTCCATCGATTCACGTTGTCGGTGTTGGAGTAGACCACGAACGGCAGCTTCTGCTTGGCCTGGGCCTCGCCGACCGCCGTGATGCTGTCCTCGTACACCAGTCGGAAGTACTCCTTCTGATACGCACGGCCGGCCGAGGGGAAGTCGAGCCGCGTCGAACCGACGTTGGTGACCGCGCCGCCATTCGGCGCCAGCAGGAACGCTTCGCCGATGCACGGGAAGTCGATCGCGTTCGAGGTGCAGTTGGTCGCGTACAGATTGAACAGGCGATTGCCGTTGGTCAGCGCCAGCGCGTTGCCGTTGTCCAGGTTCTCGCCGTGGCCGACCGCCATCACGTTGCGATAGCCGTGCCCGATGTGCACGGCCACGTTGTAGCCACGGTCGAGCGAATCGATCACCGCCTGCTTGGTCTCCGGGTAGGCGCCGGGCTCGTAGAGCGGGTCGGTGTTGTTCTCGTACAGCCGCACGTAGCGGATGCCCTCGTGATCGCGCAGCGAGGGCAGGCACTCTTCCGCCAGTTGCGCGCCATCCATGGTGATGAGCTGACCCGGCGTCCAGTTCTGCGGGAACAGGACCTCGGCGAAGAACAGCACCGTGTTCTCGTAGTCACCGACCGGGGTCTTTTCGTATTGCAGGGTCTTGTTCACGAACAGCGCGGCTTCTTCGAGCGAGGCCACCGTGGCCCGGCCGACGTACACCTCGGGCAACAGGTCGACGTTGTCCCCGAGGTCCTCCGGGCTCGCGTAACCCTCGCCAAACAGGCTGTCGCCGTCGGCATTCCAGTTGCCGTCGAGACACGAGAAGTACATGTCGCAGGGAATGTTCTCGTTGCCGTAGAACACCGTGCGCGCGAAACGCGTCGGAACGATGTGCACGTCGCCGCCGAGCAGCACCCACTTGGTGCCCCAGCGCACGTAGGCGTCGCGGATGAACTGGCGAATGCGATCGGAGTCGTCGGCGCCGTGCGGGTATTCCTGCTTGAGCAGGCTTATCGTGCGCACGACGGCGGGACTGCCTTTTTGGGTCTTCCAGTCCGCCAGGCGCTGGAATTCGGGCGCGAGGGCGTCGTCGGTGATGATCAAGTATTCGACCGGGCTCCCGAGCACCGACGGCAGCAGTGTCGGCTGGAAGCCGCGCGGATCGGGACTGACCGACTGGGCGGCGGCCGCGACCGCGCGCCGAGCAGCACCGAGGTTGTCGCCGGCATCGCGCTGGCGGCGCAGCGGTACGCCGTCCGCCGTTCCGAGAATCAGTCGGACGCGAATCCGGTTCACACGCTCGAGCCGGCCGGAAGCGGCATCCCAGCGAACCGGGCAAATGCGGAGCGACGCCATGCTCTTGCCTTGCTGGAATCCCTGGACGCCGAGCTGGACCGGCGAATCGGGTTGGAAGCCCGGACGCGAAAACGCGACCGGATCTTCAGGCGTTCGTTCGGTGGGGCCGAGCCCCGGCGTCACCCGCTGCGCACTCGGCAGCCGCACGCCTTCGCCCAGCGGCTCGGTTTCGATCTCGAGAACCTCGATTCCGGTGACCCGGGCGCCGTCCGGCAGCTCGACCATCTCTCCGGTCCAGGGCAGATCGGGCTGTCCGGTCTCGAACGTGGGCATGGCGCCACGGACCACGACCTCGGTGCGACCTTGGACTGACGCCAACGTGACGGCGTCACCAGCAAATCGGAACTCCCGCTCGAGCGTCGAGCCGGAGGCGGCCAGGGACGGCGTAGGCAGCACCGAAAGCACAGCCAGCAACAAAAACGGCGCGGCCGCGATGCATCGAGTCATGGGAGGGACCTCATTCTCGAGGGCAGCGTGGATGGCGCAGGGGGATCGAGGCGGTAAGCGCAGGTGCGCAGGGCCGTTCGAATCGCTGCGTGTTCTCTAGGGTTGTCGACAGGGCCCGGAAGGGGTCGAGCAGCGTTAACTTTAGGTCAGGCGCGCCGGTCGGTCAACGACTGAAGCGAACCCCGTGCGGTGGCCCGCGCCGTTCCCGGCCGACCGCCGCTCAGGGCTTCGAGTCCGCCCTGGCCGTGGGCGTCTTGGGCAGGACGCACGACGGTCCAAAACGAGGATGGACAGTCATTTTCGGCCCGGAAGCCCGCTCGGCCCAGGTCCAGTCGAGCCGGGCCAGCGGCAGGACCACCATCTCCTCGGCCAGCCGCCGTTCGAGAGCATCGATCTGGATCCCGGCCTCGGAATCGAGCGCGCGATCGAAGTCGCGCGTTCGCCAGCCGGTTCGGAAGGCGCCAACCGCCGGGCCCTGAGCCGGCATCACCAGTTGGGCCAATTCGGCCTCGGTCTCCCCCAGCAACGGTTGGTGCTCGACCAGCACGAGCTGGGCACGTCCAGTCAGCGCTTCGTCTTCGAACCTCGCAGCCGACATGGGGCGTGGCTCGACGTAGATCGAGCTCTGGGCCCACTCCTCCTGCATTGCCCGTGCGACCGCGACCCCGGGGCCGTCGCTCCGGTAGGCCATGGTCACCCGGAACGATCGAGTGAACTTGCCGCGGTCCATCCACTCCTGGGCTTGCACGCGATCGAGCGCGGGAAACACGGCCGGGCCTCCCCCGATCACCCAACCCAATCTTCGATCGGCTCCCGGCCCCAGGAGTCGCACGATCTCGCCGCGGGACAATCCATGCGACAGGGCGCGACGGGCTTCGCGTCGCGTGGTCGGCGGCACGTCCGCGCGCAGGACCAGCTCGAGCGATCGGCGAGGTACAGCGGGTTCGGTCCGTAGGCGGTAGCTCGCGGGCAGCGTCTCGTTCGCGAGCCCGGGAGGCAGCGGCCAAACCCAATCCGCGTAGGAGTCGCGAATGAGCGAGCGGGCGCGCGCGGCGGACGGTGCGAAACGCAGCACCAGCGTGTCGGCCAGCGTACCAGCCCCCGCGAGGAATCGCGTCGTCCAGGTGGTCTCGACTTCCGAGCTTCGAGCGGACTTCTTCACGCCGCGGCCGACCCCCGATGCGCGAACCAGGCGCAAGCGCCGGCCGGATTCCGCATCCAGCACGCGATAGGGTCCGAGACCGTGAGCCGCCGTCCACTCACGACCGTTCGCGTGACTCCACGCCCAGGTGACGCCCGGGACGGCAAGACGCGCGAGCAATGTTCGGTCGCGCCGCGCGAGACGGATCACCAGAGTGTTGTCGTCCGGTGTGGCGAGGCCCAACTCGGGCAGCGAACGACCGGCGCGGAAACGGTCCATGCCCTGGACCGCGGCCAGCGCCCAGGCCCAGGTCTGGTGATCGCGGCGTTCGAGGCCTTGGGTCATCGAACGGACGAAGTCTCGGCTTCGACACTCGGCGCCGTCGGTGAAGCACAGCCCGGGCCTCAGATGAAACGTGTAGGTCAGGCTGTCGGGCGAGACTTCGATCGCCTGCGCGGCGACCGGCACCACCCGGCCGGCGCTGTCTTCCTCGACCAGACCGCGGGTCAGTAGGCGCTCGATCGCCCATCGGCGAAACTCCGGCGCCCCGGTCGGGTCGAAACGCGGCGCCACCGACCCGAACAGCCAGATCGCAGTCGTCGCCTCGGGCCTCTTGGGACCGCACCCGGCCGCGGCGAGCGCGAGCCCTGCCGCAAGCAGCCAACGACGCGTCGCCTGCGTCACGTCGACGCGCGCGGACGCGCGGATCGCGCAGGAGCGGTGCACGGGAATCCGATCGAGACTCGGTTCATGGGGGGCCACGCAGTCTAGGGAGCCCGCGTGACCGCGGCAAACCCACCACGGCGACGGGTGTTCGCTTCACGGACTTGGGGGCCATGGACGACCGTGCTAGCGTCCGAATTCGCTGGCACCCGGCACGCAAGGAGGCGCGCACCCATGAGCCCGAGACCTCGGCCGCTCGACCTGGCGTCGCTGCCGCTGTTCGACGCGCCCGCGCCGCCCGCGGCAACGCCCGCGGCTCCCGGGCGCCGCCCGCCTCAGGAGACCCTCGAGCCGCCGCCACCGACCACCGCCGCGTCGCGCGGCGAAGACGACATCCTCGCCGACTTGAACGACGAACAGCGCGCCGCGGTGACGCACGGCGAGGGACCGCTGCTGATCGTCGCCGGCGCCGGCACCGGCAAGACCCAGGTCCTGACGCGGCGCATCGCGTGGCTGATCGCGACCAAGCGCGCGCGTCCGGAGGAGATCCTGGCGCTCACCTTCACCGAGAAGGCGGCGGCCGAGATGGAAGCCCGGGTCGACACGCTGGTGCCCTACGGCTTCGTCGGCGCCACGCTGTCGCACCTTTCACGCGTTCGGCGACCGCCTGCTGCGCGAGCACGCGGTCGAGCTCGGGCTGACCTCGCAGCTCCGCGTCGAGAGCGACGCCGAGATCCTGGTCTTCCTGCGCGAGCACCTGTTCGAGCTGGGGCTCGAGCGCTACCTGCCGCTCGGGCGGCCGGACGAGCACCTGCGGGCCCTGGTGCAGCTGTTCGACCGCGCGCGCGACGAGGACGTCTCGCCCGAGGCCTACCAGGAGTTCGCCGCCCAACTGGCGGCGGCCGCGGACTCCGACGAGGCGCGCGACCGCGCCGCCGCCGAGCAGGAGAAGGCGCGCGCCTACGGCGCCTATCAGCGCCTGCTGCTCGAGCACGGTCGCGTCGACTTCGGCTCGCAGATCAGCCTGGCGCTGCGGCTGCTGCGCGAGCGTCCGTACCTGCGCCGCGAGCACCAGGAGCGCTACCGCTACATCCTGGTCGACGAGTTCCAGGACACGAACCACGTCCAGTTCGAGCTGCTGCGACTGCTCGCGGGAGCGCGGCGCAACCTCACCGTGGTCGGCGACGACGACCAGAGCATCTACCGCTTCCGCGGCGCGCAAGCGTCGAGAACCTGCTCGACTTCCTCGAGGTGTTCCCGGACGCGCGCATCGTCCTGCTCAACCGCAACTATCGCTCAGGCCAGCGCATCCTCGACGCCGCCCACCGGCTGATCCGGCACAACGATCCGCGATCGGCTCGAGGCGCGCGAGCGGACTCGACAAGCGACTGTCGCGCGCAGCGCGACCTCGAGGGTGCGGTCGAGCATCGCGCGTTTCGCACCGCCAGCGACGAGGCCGACGTCGTGGCCGCCGAAATCGACGACCGCGATCGACGGCGGGCGCGAGCCGGGCGAGATCGCGGTGCTCGCGCGCACGCACCTGCACCTCGACGCCGTTCGCCTCGGCGTTGCGCGCGCGCGGCGATTCCGTTCCAGCGATCGAGTGCGCGCGGCCTCTAGCCGCGCCCCGAGGTCCTGCTGTGCCTCAACGTGCTGCGCTCGGTCGCCGATCCGGACGACGGGCCCGCGGTGTTCCAGGTGCTGGGCGACCCGCTGTTCGGCGTCGAGCCGGTCGACCTGGCGGCGCTCTCGGCCCGCGCCCGGCGTCGCAACCGCGGACTCCTGCGCGTGGCGAGTGTCGCGGCGGTCGACCCGGCGAGCGAGCTGACCCCGGCCTCGCGCCAGGCGATCGCGCGCTTCGTCGGCATCTGCACCGCACGCTCGCGCGACAGCGCCGTCGCGCCGCCCGACCACCGAGGTGCTGTACGAGTTCGTCGACGAGAGCGGGCTGCTCGGGCGGCCTGGCGCGCGAAGAATCGCCCGAGGCGGTGGAGCAGGTGCAGAACCTGAACAAGCTGTTCCGCATCGTCCAGCGCGTCGGCCGGCTGCTGCAGCAGCGACCGGGTCGCGCAGTTCATCGGCCACCTCGACCTCCTGATCGAGGCCGGCGACGATCCGGCGGCGGCCGAGATCGAGCTGGACGAGAACGCGGTCCACCTGCTGACCGCGCACAACGCCAAGGGCCTCGAGTTCCCGGTGGTGTTCCTGGTGCAACTCGCCGAGGGGCGCTTCCCGAATCGGCGACAGGGGCGTTCGCTCGCGCTGCCCGCCGAGCTGCACCGCGATCCGGTCGACGAGAAGGCCGATCACGATCGCGAGGAGCGGCGGCTGTTCTACGTCGGCATGACGCGGGCGCGCGACCGGCTGGTTCTGACCTGCGCCGCGGACTACGGCGGCAAGCGGAACTTCAAGCCGAGCCGCTTCGTGATCGAAGCGCTGGGACTTCCCGGAGCGCCGCGACCGGCCGAGGCGCCGTCCGCGCTCGAGTCGATCGCGCGCTTCGCGCCGTCGGGCGAGATGCCGGTGCCCGAGATGGCCCGCTGCCCGACGACCAGCTCCGCTCCGGCTGTCGAACCAGCAGATCGACGACTTCCTCACCTGCCCGCTCAAGTACCGCTACGCGCACGTCGCTGCGCGTCCCGCTCGGACCGATCCGCGGGCCATGTACGGGATCGCGATCCACCACGCGATCCGCGTCTACCTGCAGCACAGCGATTGCGCGGCGATCCCGATCGCGGTCGACGACGTGCTGCGGGCGTTCGAGGACGCCTGGTCGAGCGAAGGCTTCTACTCGCGCGAGCACGAGGAGCGACGGCTCGAGGAGGGCCGGGAGACGCTGCGCCGTTTCGTCGAGCGCGAGCAGGCCGGCGCGGCTCTGCCGCTCGCGGTCGAGCAGGAGTTCCACTTCAGCGTCGGCCCGACGACGATCGAGCGGTCGCTGGGACCGGATCGACGAGCGCCGCGGCCAGTCGTGCTCGTCGACTACAAGACGTCGGACGTCGAGGAGGACGACCGCGCCAACGAGCGAGCGCTCAAGAGTCTCGAAGAGGACCAGCTCGGCCTCTACGCGCTGGCCTACGACGAGACCCGCGGCGCGCCGCCGGCGCGCGTCGAACTGTCCTTCGTCGACTCCGGCGTGGTGGGCAGCGCCGAGGTCCTCGAGGCGCATCTCACGAGCGCGCGCGTGCGCATCGACGAGGCGGCGCGCGGGATCCGCAGCGCTCGCTTCCCCGCGCGACCCGACAAGCGTCGCTGCAGCTTCTGCCCCTACTCCCGCTTCTGCCCGGACAGCGCGCTCCGGAAGCCGGGGAGCGCATGACCCCGGCGGGCCGCGCGCCGAACTCCGATTCGACAACGCCCTCGCCCGCGGCGTTGCGCGACGCGGCGATCGGCTTTGCGCGTGAGGCCGGCGTCGATCCTGCTCGAGGGTTATGGCCGCGTGCATGCGCCGGAGCGCAAGGGTCGGATCGATCTGGTGACCGTGTACGACCGTCGCTCCGAAGCGCTCCTGCTCGAACGCATTCGCGAGCGGTTCCCCGGGCACGGGTGCTCGCCGAGGAGTCGGGTGCGCACGACGCCGTCGGTCCCGAGCAAGCGACCGGGGACGCGGCGCCCGGCGGCGTCCGCTGGATCCTGGATCCGCTCGACGGCACCACCAACTTCGCCCACAACTATCCCTTCTTCTGCGTCTCGGTCGCCGCCGAGCGCGACGGCGCCGTGGTCGCGGGCGCGGTCTACGACCCGATGCGCGACGAGATGTTCGCGGCCGCGCTCGACACCGGCGCCACGCTGAACGGCGCGATGATCTCGGTCTCGGGGATCGCTCGACTCGAGGACGCGCTGCTCGTCACCGGTTTTCCCTACTCGGTGCGCGAACATCCGGAAACCATCTTGCCGCTGTTCCAGGCGTTCCTGGTCCGCGCCCAGGGCGTGCGCCGCGACGGCTCGGCGGCGCTCAACCTCTGCTACCTCGCGTGCGGTCGATTCGACGGCTTCTGGGAGGCCCACCTGAACGCGTGGGACATGGCCGCCGGGGCCTTGATCGTCCGCGAGGCCGGAGGGCGCGTCACCGACTTCGCGGGGAACGACCTCGACCTGTTCGGCCGGCGCATCGTCGCGAGCAACGGCCGCATCCACCCCGCGATGCTCGAGTGGACCGGCTCGTTCGGGCCGCCGATCAGTTGACGTCGGTCTTGACGAAACGCGTGCGCGTCACCGCTTCGGCCTGGGCGACCAGGTCCCGCACTCGGACTTCGAGGGTGTAGCGGCCCGCGGGCAACGACTCGATCGGCACGCTCACGAACTGACGGCGCAACGGACCCAGCTGCTGCTCCTCGCGGCTGGTGACGATCGGATCGGGATCGCGGCGCGGCGCGAACATGCGTTTGATCCAGATGCGCTCGTCCTTCTCGGCCGAAGCCACGGTGTACACGTACTCGAAGCGCGCGAGGCCGTCGTCGCCGGCACGCAGATGGTAGATCTCGAAGTAAGCGGTGAGCCGGTCCTTCGGACCCACGCGCCCGCCATGATTGAGTTCCGGCCGCACCGCGTAGCCCGATCCCGAAGGCTCGATGAACGGCACGCCGCACGAGACCACCAGGTCGCTGAGCGCGATCAGCGGACGCGCCGGCCACAGCACGGCGTCCGAACGGTAGATCCCGCGCCCTCCCTCGCGATCCCCGACGGAGAGCCCAACGGTGTACTGGCCGGCCGGCAGCTCGGTGGCGAAGTCGGCCACGCGCCGGGCGTCCGGATCGCACGCCGAAGGCGACAGGCTGCGGCGGCTGCGCGCGACCTCGCGCATCGCGGTGTCCATCACCACCCACTCCGCCCACAGGCTGTCCGCCGGCTGTCCGTCGGCCTCGATTCCTCCGAACAGCTGCAGTCCGCGATCGGTTTCGAAGCGGGCGACCGTGCCCCGCACCGGAATCGGCGTGGTCTTCGGGGGCAGGCGCGGGAACACGCCCCGGCCACTGCGAGCCATGAACCGGTCCGGGTTCGCGGCGATCGCCTCGGGGTTGGGCACCGGGTCGTTGCCGTACTCCATGGTGATCGGCAAGAGGTAGCGCTCGTTGAGCGTGCGGTCCTGCATCTCGACGGTCATGCCCAGTTCCGGATAGTGCCAATGCAGTACGTTGGCCGGAAAGTTCATCGTGTAGCTGGTGCGGCCATAGGTGATTCGCGTGAGGTTCAGATTGATGCCGACCGGGTTGTAGACCACCGTCCCGGGCGCGCCGTAGCGCACGTAGATCTCGCCCCGTTGATCCCAGGACTTGAGGCGCGCGTCGTAGAACAGGAAGAACGCGTGCGCGACCCGGGCATGGTATTCGAGCTCGGCTTCGTTGACTTCGGTGGCCAGGTCGGGGTCGAGATCCTTCCAGAACCGCCGCGTGAACTCGGCCTGCTCGACCCGGGACAAACCATTGAAGTAGGACGTGTCGGACTCGCTGGCCACCGGCGCCAGGTCGGTGAAGCGCTCGGCCACCACCGGATCCAGTTCCGGGATCGCTCGATCGAAGCTGCGCGCGGCACGATCGACCTGCCCGTTGCGGTAGGCGGTGTACGCGACCGCGAGGTGGCACTCGGGCCGATCGGCGGACTCGAGCGCACGTAGCGCGGCACTCAACGCCGCCCGGTCGTCCCCCTGCTCGACCAGCAGCGGCACCATGAGCAACCAGCCCTCGGTATGGTCGGGGCGCAGCCGGCAGCACGCCGACAGGTTCTCGATCGCGCGCGCAAGCGACGTTCGGTCGAGGTACTTGAGCCAGTCCCGACGCCAGGCCTGACCGAGCCCGTAGCGGCTCTCGGGATCAGCGGGCGCGAGCCTCGCCACCCGCTCGAACCGGTCGCGAGCGTTCTTGAGGAACCCGACGCGATAGTAGGTCCGGGCGAGCAACAGCTCGTAGTTCGGATTGCCCGGGTCGAGCAGGGTCGCCTGCTCGAGGTCCTGAATCGCCTCGCGCCGGCCCTCGATGTTGCCGCGCGCGAGCATGGACTGCGCGCGCTCAACCAGCGCCTGGGCTCCCGCTTTGCGCGCGGCTTCGGCGTCCGCCTTGCTATCGGCGTACGCCGGAGTAGCCCCGCTGAGCGCGAGCGCCAGCGCAGCCACGACCAGCGTTTCCCGGACGCGGTCGGAGTGGCTCATGGGATTCGGTACCGTCCTTCCCGGTGCGAATGCCACGATCTTCCTGTGCCCCACCGAAGCCGTCAAGACTCGACTTCCTGGGCGCTGCTCAAGGCCCACTCCCGAGTTCGATGCGAATCCGCTTCCCGTCCATCCGGCTGCTCGCAGGCTCGAACCGGGCAGTGAAACCGGGGGCCCGCACGGTAACCCGTTCACCCTGAACCTCGACTTCCGGCAACTGCGCGAGGACGACCACCGCTCGGTGCACACCGTTGAACAGCGGGTGGGATCCTGCGCCTTCGGTGAGGGATTCGAGATCGGCGCCCGCCTCGTCGACCATCGTCAGCTCGCCGGAGTCGTTCCCCAGCCCGAGGAATCGGCTATGCAGCAAACCGCCGTCGACCCGCTCGACGTTGAGCGGATCGAATCCTTTGGGCCAGAGCGGAGCACCTTCCGCGGCCACCACCTCGATCCGCCAACCCGCGGCGGCATCGAATGCCGCGCGGCGTTCGGTGCGCTTGACGCCGACCGCGGCCGCATCCTGCTTCGCCCGGGCTCGAATGCCCGCGACCTCCTCGGACGAAAATCCGCAAGCTCCCGGTGGCTGGGTGTACGGCCCACCCAGAGCCGCCGACAGAAGCTGGTGCAGGCTTTGGCGATCGTCGGCTTCCAGCTTGATCTTCCAATCCGGATCCAGGCGGTCGAGCAGCAGCGCCATGGCCGCGCCGACCGCGTAGCTGCGGTGACGCACCTGCGCGGGCGCGAAGCCGGACTCGGGAAATACGACCGTCGTGTGGTCGGCGGCGCGCTCCTGAATGTACTGGGCCAGCCCCTCGTTCAGCTCCGAGCGCCACTCGTAGTCGGAGAAGATCGAGTCCATTGCGGCGAATCGCTCGCGCCGAAGGCGGAGCGCCCAGGTCGACCAACACCGCGACTCGAGGTCCTGAGTCGCCAGGGCGCGCCGGAACGCCTCGGTTTCCTGGCGGCGCAGCGCGAGCAGGCGCGCGTCCTCGGCCGGATAGAGGAGGAGGTCCCCTTCGTTACCCTGCCACGACGGATGGCGCGAGCGCTGGAAGACGTGAAAGGACTCGTGCAGCGCAACCGCGGCCGATTCGGTCGGCGACCGCTCGGCTGTACCGTCCGCGCGCAGCGTCGCCGTGACCCGACCCCCGATCTCGACGCTCGAGTTCGAAGTCACCGCGGGATGGCGTCCCTCGAAGACGTGCGCCGGCGGATCCGAGCCCGGGAGCGGCGAGAACCCGTCGGGCGGGGCCGGATGGCGGAACAGATAGGTGCGCCGTCCGTCGTACGCCGCGAGCGGAATCGAGATCGGGTCGAATCCGGGCCACAACGTCTGCTGGTGGGCAATGCGCGCCACTTCGCGATCGATCGCGAGCACGCGTTCCGCGTCGAGCGTGACCTGGGCATCGCCCGCGCGATTCGCCGCCAGCAACAGGATCAGCAACATCCATGGCGAACTCATGCCGCACTCCTCCGGACGGCCCCGCGCTTCGATTCCGTGGCCAACGCGCTCGCGAGGCGCCGGCCGGAGGATACAAGGCATCGCCAGTCGGAATTCAACCGCGCGGAACCCCTGCGGAACCGCGCCCGAGCCGGTTGACTCGGGTCCCGGCCTCGGCCAGTCTGGGCATACATGCATGAGACATCGTACTGATCATGTTCGACGCGCTCGTCATCACCCTGCGTGAAGGAGTCGAAGCCGCTCTGGTGCTCGGCGTGGCCTCGGCCCTGCTCCATCGGCGCGGGTTCGGACACCTCAAGTGGGCGCTCGCACTCGGCACCGGGCTCGCGCTGGCCGCGTCGGTGGCGGTGGTGGCACTGGCCACGCGACTGACCTGGAACGAGGAGCTGGCCGAGGGCATCGTCATGCTGGTCGGCGCGGCGCTGGTCGGAAGCCTGGTCTGGTGGATGTGGCGCGCGGCACCGCACATGAAGCAGGAGATCGAGTCGGGCGTGGCTCGAGTCACAGGCGCAGGCGGCGCCGGCAACGCACTCGGCCTCGTCCTCTTTGCATTCGGCATGGTGTTCCGCGAAGGCGTCGAGACCGCGATCTTCCTGTCGGCCGCCTCGTTCAACAGCGAGGGACTGGCGCTCTGGGTCGGGGCCGGCGTCGGGCTGCTGCTCGCGATCGCCTTCGGGATCTTGTTCGTGCGCGGCAGCGTGCGCGTCCCGCTCAAGACCTTCTTCGCGCTGACCACGGCGGTGCTCCTGCTGCTGGCGGTGCGACTGGTGATCGGTGGGCTGCACGAGCTGTCCGAGGCCGAAGTCCTGCCGGCCAGCCGCACCGAGATGGCGATCATCGGCCCGCTCGTCAAGAACGAGCTGCTGATCTTCACGCTCACCCTGGCGCTGGCCGCGGGCTGGCTGCTGTTCGGCTCCGGAGCCAGTCCGGCACCCGCTCCCACCGCGTCCGGGCCGCAGGGGCGTCTCGAGCGCGCGGCGCGCGCGCGCGTAGCCGGCGGACGCCGGGCCCTCGGCATGGTCGGGCTGCTGGTGGTCGGCGTGCTGACCACCGCGTTCGCGCTCGGATCGCGCGTCCCGGATCGCCCGCCGGCCGAAGTCCTGCCGAGTGCCGATGGCGCCGTCACGTTGAACGCCTCGGCGATCGGCGACGGTCACCTGCACTTCTTCGAAGTGGCGCTCCCCGAGCGCCCGATCCGCTTCTTCGCGGTCCAGGTCGGCGATCAGATCCACACCTGCTTCGACGCGTGCGAGATCTGCGGCGACATCGGCTACTTCGAGGACGCCGGCGCGGCCGTGTGCCGCAACTGCACCTCCCCGATCGCCATGATTTCCCTCGGGCGCACCGGCGGCTGCAATCCGATCCCGCTGCCGCATCGCCGCGAGGCGGATACGCTGGTGATCGCCGAGTCCGACCTGCGCGCGGTCCTGGCCCACATCGAGGGGAAGTGACGGCGCGGTTGGTGTGGGCTGCGCTGCGCGCACGGCGCGCACGACTGGTGCTGGCGCTGCTCGCGATCACCCTCGGCGTCGCGGTGTCGATCGCGCTCGCCGCTCTGGCGCTCCAGGTCGGCGACGATTTCGCGCGCACGCTGCGCGCGTCGGGACCGAACTTCGTCGTGATGCCGGCCGGAGCGCGCTGGCCGCTGGACCTGGGCGGCGCCGAAATCGAGCCGGCGCGCGCCGGCGCGACCCTCGATCCTGGCTCCGTGGCTGCACTCAAGCGGACGTTCTGGCGCAACAACGTGCTCGAGGCGGCACCCGAACTCGAAACCACGCTCCGCGTCGAGGGGGCCAAGGTGGTGGTGCTCGGCACCTGGTTCGACCACGAGGTTCCGGTGGCCGACGGCGTCTGGCGCACCGGCCTGCCGCGACTCCGCCCGGCGTGGCGGGTCGATGGCCGGTGGCCCTTCGAGAACGCGGACGAAATCGCGCTCGGACAATCATTGGCCGCGACCATCGGCGCTGGAGTCGGGGACCATCTGGCGGTGTCGGGTCCCGGAGGCGAGCGGCGCTTGTCGGTGACCGGCATCGTGCACGCCGACCCCGGAGCCGCCCTGCGGGCCTGGGCGCCACTCGAGCTCGTGGGCGAGCTTTCTGGGCGCGGCCACGAGGTGGATCGCGTGTGGTTGAGTGCCTTGGTCCTGCCCCCGGCGCGAAAGCCACCGCCGGATCCCAAGGCCGATCCCGTGGGCTTCGAGCGCCACCTGTGCACCGCCTATCCCGATGTCGTCGCGCGCGACCTCACGGGTGCGATCCCGGGGGCCGAGGTGTTGGCGAGGACCGAAGTCGTCGCCGGCGAAGGCGCAGTGGTCCACCGGCTGAATCTGCTGATGATCCTGCTCGCGCTCGCGGCCCTGACCGCTTCGGTCCTCGGCCTGCTCGCGACCAGCACCGCGACCGTGGTCGAACGCCGCACGGAGCTCGGGTTGTTGCGCGCGATCGGTGCGGCGCCGCGGCAGATCGCCGTTCTGCTCCTCAGCGAGACGCTACTGGTCGCGACCGCGGGCGGCTTGGCGGGTTGGACCCTGGGTGTCGCCGGCGCCCGCTTGATTCGTGGCGACACCTTCGGCACCGAGTTCTCGCCGACGCCGCTGCTCCTGCCGCTCGCGGTCGCGCTGGCGTTCGCGGTTTCGGCGGTGGGCACGCTCGGGCCCTTGCGCAGGGCGCTCCAGCTCGATGCCGCGGAGGTGCTGCGTGGCTGAGGGCCGGACACGGATGAATCTCCGGCTGCTGCGCGGCGCCCTCTGGCAGCGGCGCGGCATCTCGGGACTCGCGATGCTGGCGGTGGCGATCGGGGCATCGGTCGCTTCGGCTCTGCTCCACGTGTCGAGTGACGTCTCGCGCAAACTCACGCGCGAGTTGCGATCCCTGGGGCCCAACCTGCTGGTGCTGCCGGCCCGGGACGGAGATCGATTCCTCGACGAATCCGATGCACGCTCGCGGCTGGCCGCGGCCGGGGTCGAAGGAGCACCACTCCTCTATGTCGTCACCGCGTCGGCGGGGCGAACCGTGCCGGTGATCGGCGCCGACCTCGAGCGCGCGCAGCAGCTCCATCCGTCCTGGACCCTGACGCCGGCGACGGGATGGGACGTTGCGTCGGCGCCGACCTGGATGGGAGTCCGTCTCCTTCGCCGGTTGGGTGTCCAGCCGGGAGACCGGCTCGAGATCACGTTCCCGGGTCGAGACCAGACGCTTGATCTGACGATCGGCGGCGTTCTCGATGCAGGCGGTCCCGATGACGAAGCGTGGTGGATTCCTCTGGCCGACGCGCAGGCGCTGAGTGGCCTCGAAGGTCGGTTGAGCCTGGTTCAGGTCCGGATCGCTGGCGACGGCGTCGCCGCGCGAACGCTGGGCGATCGACTCGAAGCCGGCGGCACCCTGAGCGCGCGTCCGCTCCATTCGTTGACTGCCGTCGAGGCGCGTCTGCTCGATCGCATGCGGCGCCTGATGGCGCTGGTGACGGTGGCCGCCATGCTCGCCGCCGGACTGTGCGCGTTCGGCTCGCTCACCGACCTGGCGCTCGAGCGCCGGCGCGAGATCGCATTGCTCAAGGCGCTGGGCGCAACCCCCGGCCAGGTGGTGCGCCAGTTCGCCGCCGAAGCCGTGGCGATCGGAGTTCTGGGCGGAACCGCGGGCTGGCTGTTCGGCCTGATCATGGCCGAGGTCATCGGCCGCGAGGTCTTCCACTCGAGCGTGACCGCGCAATGGAACGTGCCGGTGATCGTGATTGCGCTCTCGCTCGCGGTTGCGACACTCGCGAGTTTCGGCCCGGTGCGGCTGGCGCTGCGCGTCGAGCCGGCCGTAGCGCTCAAAGGAGACTGAGGTGGCCGAGAAGCTGGTCCAGCTCCGCGGGGTCTCGCGCCACTTCGAGAACGTGCGCGCCCTGGACGGAGTCGACCTCGACATCGCGCGCGGCGAATGGCTCGCGGTGATGGGACCCTCCGGATCGGGCAAGAGCACGCTGATCAACCTGCTCGCCGCCCTCGACCGGCCGACGGCAGGGCGGATCGTGGTCGACGGCGTCGAGATCGCCCAGCTCGGCGAAGCCGGGCGCGTGCGCTACCGGCGCGAGAAGGTCGGCATCATCTTCCAGCAGTTCCACCTGCTGCCGTACCTGACCGCGCTCGAGAACGTGATGGTCGCTCAGCACTATCACTCGATGGTCGACCCCGCCGAAGCGCGTGCGGCGCTCGTGCGGGTCGACCTCGCGGCGCGCGCCGACCACCGCCCGGCGCAGCTCTCGGGCGGCGAGCAGCAGCGAGTGTGTGTCGCGCGCGCCCTGGTCAACGCGCCGGCCCTGCTCCTCGCGGACGAGCCGACCGGCAACCTCGACGCCGAGAACGAGGACCGCGTGCTCGGGCTGCTGCGGGATCTGCACGCCGAAGGCCACACCCTGGTGACCGTGACCCACGCGCCCAAGGTGGGAAACCTCGCGGACCGCCGGATCGAGCTCAACCACGGCCGGATCGCCGACCTCACCGTGCCGAGCGGCGAAATCGAACGTCGCTACGACGAAGTCCTGGTGCAGATGTGGTCGCTGGTCGAGGAGAGCCGGCCGCCGCAGGCCGATCGTGTCCGGATCCCGGACGTGGTCGACAACCGCGGAACCATCCGCGGGATGGTCGAGAGCGGCCTGGTTCTGCTCCACGACGGAACGCTCGACTTCACGACCCGCGGGCGCGCGCTGGCGCGCGACCTGGTGCGTCGCCGCCGGCTCGCGGAAGTGTTGTTCACGTCGGCGATGCACCTGCCCGAACCCGAGGTCGAGCTCGCGGCGTGCCGGATGGAGCACATCATCGACCCCGAGGTCACCGACAGCATCTGCACGTTCCTCAGTCACCCGCGCCACTGTCCCCACGGACGGCCGATCCCCGCGGGCGACTGTTGCGAGCTGCCGATCATCCCGTGACCGAGTTCGCTCCGCGATCGCGGGGCCTCGACCCCGCCTCGGCACTCGCAACCCTCGGCGATCGCGTGATCCTCGACGTGCGCGATGCCGAGCGCTTCGCGGCGGGACACCTTCCGGGGAGCGGGAACCTGCCGTGGTCCGAGCTGCCGGAGAGGATCACCGAGCTTCCTCCGCGTGACGCGGACCTGCTGGTCGTCGCCGAGGAACCCGAGGCGGCCGAACGGGCGGCGGAGTGGCTGGCCGTGCGGGCCGGGCGCCCGGTGTCGTTCCTGGCGGCATCTACGGAGGCACTCCGCCAAGCCGGATGGGCGACCGGAGCGCCGGCGCGAATCTGGCGGCCCGCCCCTTACCTCGAGTCCGTTCTGCCCGGGATTCAGCGGGGCCTGGCCGCGCGGCCGGCGCCCCGAGCGGCCGACCTGGCTTGCGGATCGGGCCGCGAGGCCGTGTTTCTCGCGCTCCAGGGGTTCGCGGTCGAGGGCTGGGACGCCGACCCATTCGCGCTCGGCCAGGCCCAGAACCTGGCGAAGCGCCACGGCGTCCAGGTCGAGATCAAGCCGTGCGATCTCGAGGCGCGGGCCATCGCGGTGCCAGTCGAACGATACGATCTCGTGGTCTGCTTTCGTTTCCTGCACCGCCCCTTGTTCCCGGCCATCGAACGGTCGCTCGCACCGGGGGGCTGGTTGGTCTACGAGACCTATCGGCGCGGGCAGGAGCGTTTCGGACGGCCCCGTCGCCGGCGCTTCCTGCTCGAGTCGGGCGAACTGGAACGGGCATTCCCAGGACTGGACGTGATGGAATACCATGAAACGTCTCCGCCGGGAGGTCCGTGGACCGCCCGGCTGCTGGCCCGCAAGGGCCATCCCTGATCCAAGCCGAAATCCAGCATCGACCCCTGGCCGAACCGGGACCCAGCATGAGTGACGTGATCCACCGGCGGGCGTGTTCGTTCCGTCGAACTCCGCCGAATCCTGCCCGAATCGCGCTGTTCGCGGTTCTGGCAGGCGCCATCCCGTTCCCTGCTCAGGTCCATGCCCATGAATACTGGCTCGCTCCATCGACCTATCACGCCGCCCCCGGGGATTCGGTCTACGTGTCGGCGTTCGTCGGAACCGGGTTTCGCGGCGAGCTCAAGACCTTTCAACCGAGCCGCACCGTTCGACTCGCGGTGCGCGGGCCTGCGGACCTGGACCTGCGCAGCGCCGGAGTCGACAACGCGCCGGTGTTTGCGAGGCTGACGGCCCCGGACGATGGCGGAATGATGATCGTCTACGAGTCCACGTTCTATCCGATCGGGTTCGCCGCCGACGAGTTCGATCGCTACCTCGCGCTCGAGGGGCTCGACGGGCCAATGGCCGAACGAGCGCGCAAGCCGAGCCTCGATCCGGTTCGTGAACGCTACGCCCGCTGCTCCAAGACCTGGGTCGCGGGGGCCAAGCCTGACGCGCGGCGCGTCTTTGGTTCTCTGGGTCTGACCTTCGAAATGGTGCCGCTCAGCGATCCGTCGCGACCCGGGCCCCTGCAGCTTCGTCTGCTCTATCGAAACTCGCCGCTGACCGGGGCACTGGTGCGGGCGTGGCGCCGCCCCCTGGCGAGCGGCACGACCCCCGTGAACGCGGCCGGGCGCGACTCCGTCGCGATGACGGTCGAAGCGCGTTCGGGATCCGGCGGCATCGTCGTGCTCAACCTGGAAGGCGAAGGCGAGTGGTTGGTCAGCTCGGTGCACATGGTTCGCTGCCCGCAACCGCGCGCCGCCGACTGGGACAGCCATTGGGCTTCGTTGACCTTCGCCCGCATCGCTCCAACCACATCGGATCGGAGTTCGCCCTGATACGTCACGAGTTGGTCACGCCTTCGCGCTCGTCGCGCCGACGTCGGCGCTCGTCGCCGGATTTTCGCTCCACCCGAGTGGCATCGTATGCTGCGCCTCGCATGCACGCCCCTGCCCCGCTTTGGGCCGGCGCCTCCCCTTCGGCTCCGGCTCGCCTCGTCTCTTACGGTCGCCTCCAGCCTCTGATGCTGGCGGCATCGATGCTGACTGCCGCGTTGCTGGGCGGCTGCGCGAAGTCGGGCGGACCGGGTGGCGCGGGATTCCAAATGCCGCCGATGCCGGTCGAGGTTTCCGAAGTGCACCCGCGGGTTGCGCGCGATCAGTTCCGCGCCCTGGGAACCCTGGAGGCCCGAGAGATCCTCACGGTCGTGGCCGAAGTCAGCGCCAAGGTCGAAGAGATCGTGTTCGAGGAGGGAGGCTCCGCGGAGAAGGGTGACGTCCTGGTCCTGATGGATGCCCGCGAGCTGAAGGCCGAGGCCGAGCGCGCCCGCGCCCAGCACGAACAGGCGCGCCTCAACTACGAGCGCTCGGTCAAGCTCAAGGACCAAAACGTCGTCTCCGAGCAGGAGCTCGACAACGCCAGCACCGCCCTCAAGGTGGCGGAGGCCAACGAGGCCTACGCCGAGGCGCGCCTCGACAAGACGCGCATTCGCGCGCCCTGGCCGGGATTGATCGGACGACGCCGTGTGTCGCCGGGAGCGTGGCTGTCGCCGGGTGATCCGATCACCGAACTCGCGCGCGTCGACGAGATGAAGGTGGCGTTCGCCGCCCCGGAGCGTTATGCGGGTCAGCTCAAGGCCGGGATCCCGGTCACGGTCTGGACGCCGGCGTATCCCGGCGAGACGTTCGACGGCCGGGTCACCGTGGTCGACCCGATCATCGATCCGCAAACCCGCACCGTTCAGCTGGTGGCGTGGCTGTCGAATCCCGGACGCCGGCTGCGGCCCGGCATGTCGGCCAACGTCACGGTGACCTTCGCCGAACGCCCGATGGCGCTGGTGGTCCCGGACGAGGCCGTATTCGCCGAGGGCACGCAGAACTTCGTCTACCAGGTGAACCCGGACAGCACCGTGGCGCGAACCGCGGTCCACCTGGGAGCGCGTGACTCCGCGTTCGTCGAGGTGATCGCCGGGCTCGAGCCGGGCGCGGTCGTGGTCAAGGCCGGGCACCAGAAGCTGTTCGCGGGAGCACGCGTCCTGCCGGTTTCGAGCGCCGCGATGGCCGGCGGCCCGCCTCAGGGAGCACCCGGCGCGGCACTACCCACCGAGAAGAAGACCTCGGGCGCGGCCCATGCGGACACCAACTAGCCCGAGCGACCAATGAAGCTCAGCGAGATCTCGATCCAGCGGCCGGTCCTCGCCACGGTGATGAGCCTGACGCTGTTGCTGTTCGGCCTGCTCTCGCTCTCGTTCCTGCCGGTGCGCGAGTACCCGGACATCGACTCGCCGATCGTCACGGTCACCACGATCTACCGCGGCGCCAGCGCCCAGGTGGTCGAGACCGAGATCACCGACGTGCTCGAAGAGCAGCTCTCGACCATCGAGGGCGTCAAGCTCATCACCTCGTCCTCGCAGGAGCAGGTGTCGCGCATCACGGTCGAGTTCAACCTGCGCCGCGACGTCGACGAAGCCGCCAACGACGTGCGCGACCGCGTCGCGCGCGTGCGCGGCCAGCTGCCCACGCGACGCCGAAGATCCGATCGTCGCCAAGCAGGACGTCAACGCGCAGCCGATCATCTGGCTGTCGCTCAACGGCCAGGGTGTCAGCCCGCTCGAGCTGACCGACGTCGCCGAGAACGTGCTGTCCGAGCGCCTCCAGCGCATCGAGGGCGTGGGCGCGGTGTTCGTCGGCGCGGCCCGCCGCTACGCGATGCGGATCTGGCTCGATCCGCAGCGGCTGGCCGCCACGGCCTGACGGTCGCCGACGTCGACGCGGCGCTGCGCGACGAGAACGCCGAGATCCCCTCGGGCCGCGTCGAGGGCCGCGGCCGCGAGTTCTCGGTGCGCACGCGCGGCGACCTGGTCGAGGCCGAGGAGTTCTCGAGCCTGGTCCTGTCCGAACGCGAAGGCCGAGTCGGTGCGCCTGCGCGACGTCGCCACGGTCGAACTCGGCGCCGAGGACGAGCGCAGCATCGGCCGCTTCAACGGCGTGCCGTCGGTCGGGCTCGGCATCGTCAAGCAACAGAAGGCGAGCACCGTCGACGTCGCCCGCCGGATGCGCGCGGCGCTCGAGCGAGCTGCGCGCGCGACGTGCCCCCCGGTATGAACCTCGAAATCGCCTACGACTCGTCGATCTTCATCGAGGACTCGATCCACGAGGTCGTGATCTCGCTGCTCGTGGCCTTCGTGCTGGTGATCTTGGTGATCTTCGTGTTCCTCGGCAGCTTCCGCGCCACGCTGATTCCGGCGATCGCGATCCCGATCTCGATCATCGGCACGTTCACCGTCACCTACTTCCTCGGCTTCAGCCTCAACATCCTGACGCTGCTCGCGCTGGTGCTGGCGATCGGACTGGTGGTCGACGACGCCATCGTCATGCTCGAGAACGTCTACCGGCACCTGGAGATGGGCAAGAGTCGGATGCGCGCCGCCCTCGACGGCGCCTCGCGAGATCGGCTTCGCGATCATCGCCACCACCCTGGCGCTGGTCGCCGTGTTCGTTCCGGTGGCCTTCCTGACCGGCCGGGTCGGCCGGCTGTTCAACGAGTTCGGCATCGCGGTGGCGGTGTCGGTGCTGATCTCGGGCTTCGTCGCCCTGACGCTGACCCCGATGCTGTGCTCGCGCCTGCTCAGGGGCGCGCCGCATTCCTCGCCCGGCGAGGGCGGCGGGCCGGCCAGCGGACCCGGCGCCGAGGCTCGGGGCTGGCGTGGCACGTTCAACCGCGGCCTGGCCGCCTTCACCCGTGGCTACGAGCGCATCCTGCGCTTCTCCCTGCGCCGGCGCGGAATGGTCATGCTCAGCGGTCTCGGCCTGATCGCGGCCATGGTCGGATTGTTCCGCGTCCTGCCTTCCGAGCTGGTGCCGACCGAGGACCGCGGCCTGATCTTCAACCTGGTGCTGGCGCCCGAGGGCTCGACGCTCGAGTACACCGACCGCTACGTGCGCCAGGCGGAGGCGATCTACCAGAACGTGCCTGAAGTCGATCGCATGTTCACCGCGGTCGGCCTCGGCTTCGGCGCTCCGGGCCGCGTCACCGACGGCTTCATGTTCGTGCGCCTCAAGCCCTATCACGAACGCAAGCGCAGCCAGCAGGAGATCGTCCGCTCGCTGTTCCCGCAGATGATGTCGATCCCCGGCGTGCTCGCGATCCCGATCAACCCGCCCAGCCTGGGCGGCGGCTTCGGCCGGCCGGTCCAGTTCGTGCTCCAGGCCGAGAACTACGACGACGCTCGAAGAGGCGATGGGCGTGATGATGATGGAGGCGCAGAAGCTCGGCTACCTGGTCAACATGGACAGCGACCTCAAGCTCAACAAGCCGCAGCTCGAAATCCAGATCGACCGCGACCGCGCCGCGGAGCTGGGCGTGTCGGTGCAGGAGATCGGCAGCACGCTGCAGACGCTGCTCGGCGGCCGCGAGGTCGAGCACGTTCAAGCTCGGCAACCGCCAGTACGACGTGATGCTCCAGGTGCCGTCGAGCGGACCGCTCGAGCCCGGCCATGATCGACGGCTCTACGTGCGCGGCACGCGACGGCCTGGTGCAGATGGCCAACGTGGTCCAGGTGGACGAGACCGTGTCGCCGCGCGAACTCAACCACTTCAACCGCGTGCGCTCCGCGACACTCGCCGCCAACCTGGCGCCCGGCGTGACCCTCGGCCAGGCGCTCACCGACCTCGACCGGATCGCGCGCGCAGTCGCTGCCGGCGGGCATCCGCACCGACCTGGCGGGCGAGTCGCGCGAGTTCGACGAGTCGAGCGGCGGCCTCTACTTCCTGTTCGTGATCGCGCTGGTGTTCATCTTCCTGGTGCTGGCGGCCCAGTTCGAGAGCTTCGTCCACCCGCTCACCATCCTGTTCTCGGTGCCGCTCGCGGTGTTCGGGGCGCTGGTCACGCTGTTCGTGTTCCGGATGTCGCTCAACATCTACTCCCAGATCGGCCTGATCATGCTGATCGGGCTGGTGACCAAGAACGCGATCCTGATCGTCGAGTACGCGAACCAGCGACGCGCACGCGGCGATGGAACTCTACGAGGCCGTGGTCGGCGCCTCGCTGATCCGCCTGCGCCCGATCCTGATGACCACGCTGACCACGATCGTCGGCATCCTGCCGATCGCGCTCGGCCTGGGCGCCGGCGCCGAGTCGCGCAAGCCGCTCGGGGCCGCGGTGGTCGGCGGACTGATCTTCTCGACCCTGCTGACGCTGATCGTGGTCCCGGTCGTCTACACGCTGCTCGCCCGGTTCGCCGGGGACCCGGCGAAGGTCGCGGCGCGCGAGCGCGGGACCCCAGCACCCGGGGTGGAGCCGGCCATGGCGCACACCGCCCGTCCCACGGGCGCGCCCGGGGCCTAGCCAAAGTCGTTTTCGCCGCTTCCCAGGCGGCTCCCGGCGCCTCCCGCCGGCTTCAGGGACCCCCTCAAGAAACCGACCTATCCCGCCGATTCTATTGGAGTTCCCCCGCCGGACCTGGTCGGCTCGTTCGCAAGGAGGACCTCCATGAAGTCTTTCTCACTCGCGCTCATTGCGTCTGCCACCCTGCTGCTGTCCGGTTCCGCGTTCGCCGCCGGCGAACACCAATTCGGACTCGACGGTGGCACCAGCCTGCCGTCGGGCGACTTCGGTGATGCCGCATCGGCCGGCTACAACATCGGTGGCTTCTACCAGTTCATGATGGGCAATCTCGGCCTCGGCACCTCAGGCAACTTCGGCGTCGGAGCGGAGGTCAAGTACCACGGCTGGGGCGCGTCGAGCGACGCCGGCCTGCCGTCCGGAACCGAAGCCAGCATGAACGCCTGGCAGGTCGGCACCTACGGTATCTGGGCGCTGCCGATGCAGAGAGCGACGCCGTACGCCAAGATCGGGGCCGGCTGGTACGGCCCGAGCATGAAGGTGACGAGCCCACTCGGAGACGCCGAGGCTTCGGACGGCGTGCTCGGCATGTCGTTCGGCGGCGGCGCCGACTTCCCGATCCAGAGCTCGATGACCTTCGGCGTCGGCTTCGCGTACCACATACTGCGCAACAAGGGTTCCGAGGTGACCAGCGGCGGTGCCCCGCTCGACACCGACTTCTACAGCGTGAACGCGCGCGTCATGTGGCCGTTCAAGATGGGGCGGTAGCGCACCCGCGTTTCGTTCGACTCGAGGCCCCGGCTCCGCGAGGATCCGGGGCCTTCGTGTCTAGGCTGACATGGGTCGGGATCGGCCGCCGGCGAACCGCCCTACTCCACCCGCACGATCCTTTGAGCGGAGGTCCATCCCGGCGTTACCGCGCGTACGAAATAGACGCCAGGCCCCATGGACCGCCCCGACTCGTCGTCCCCCCGCCAGGTGAACGGGTGCCGGCCGGCCTCGACAACGGCATCGACGATGCGCTTCACCCTACGGCCGTTGAGGTCGTAGACGTCGAGCACCAACCTCGTCCGGGACGGCAGCTCGAATTCGAACGCAACATCGGTTCGGAAGGGGTTGGGATGCACCAGAACCATACGGCCGCCTTCCCGAGCCCCGCCCTCGACACCTACCAGCGGTGGCCATACCAGCTCCCAGGTGTCCCCAAGATCGACATGGCCGTTGAACGCTCCACCGACAACCAACATGCGATTGCGAACCACATCGTAGATTGCCGCATGGCCATATCGACCTGGGGGCTTGGTCCCGTCAGGGATCATTGGAGTCCAGCTCAGGGGCCCGGACAAGGAGAGGCTCCAAACGTCGTTGAACACTTGCCCAGTGTTCAATCCACCGAACACCACCATCCGTTTGCGAACGGCGTCGTAGAACGCAGTGTGGCGGCTTCGAGCAGCAGGTGGCCCGCCTGTCGGGGAGAGTGCACTCCATGCGGGGCTTCCAGAGAGCGAGAGCTCCCAGACGTCGTTCGTCGGTGCAGAATCTTCTCCGCCGAACAGGAGCATCCGGTCCCCCTCGGGATCATAGACAACCGTCGCATTCGCGCGAGCCGAAGGCGGTGTGCCCGACGCCAGGATCGGGCTCCACATTGGAGTCCCCGCCAACGAAAGCTCCCACAGATCCCCAAGGTCGATCCCCTGCGACGTCAACCCGCCATAGACGATGACCCGGTCACGCACGGGGTCATAGATCGCCGAGTGATAAACGCGCGGATCCGGTGGCGCTCCGATCGGGCCGAGCAGAGACCAGCTTGGGACCACACCGAGTGACATCACCCAGACGTCGTTGGTGTAGTTCCCCTCGCCATAGCCGCCAAACACGAGCATCCGGTCGCGGACCGGATCGTAGACCATCACATGCCCACTTCGTGCCGGCCCCTGATCGCCAATAAAGCTCCAATCCAGGCTTCCGGCCAGCGATGCCGCCAGGACTTCATTGAAGAGGGTGATGTTGTCATCCCCTCCGTAGACCAATATCCGGTCGCGGATCGGATCGCGGATCGCCGTGTGATGGTGCCTCCCGGGCAGATCGACCCAACCGGTCACGAAATTCCAGGCCGGCGTCCCGAGGGTGAGCTCGTGGACGAGGCCATAATAGGCTGGGGCACCGGCTCCGAGATCTCCGCCGAAGGTCACCATGCGATCTCCAGCCGCATCGTAGGTCGCCGTGTGTTCCGACCGCTCGGCAGTCAGCCCCGTAGGACTCAAAGCGTGCCAGGCGGGAGAACCGGTGAACGCCAGCTCCCACAGATCGTCGCGGGGTGAGCCGTCGTTTCCGCAAGCCACGACCATCCGGTCGCGAATCGGATCAAAGATGGCGGCGTGCCCGCGTCGCGCGGAGGGAGGTGTACCCGCGACGATTACACCCCAGGTAGGGGTTCCGGAAAGGGAAAGTCCACGAGCGTCACTGAGCAGGCTGGTGGCCCCCGCGCCCCCGAAGATCACCATGCGATCACGGCCCGGATCGTAGACCACGCTGTGGTCGGTTCGAGCGGCAGGCTGTGGACCTCCAGTGGTCAGCGTCGACCAAGTGGGTGTCCCGGAGAGCGCCAGCGCCACGACATCATTGCGCAGGACTGTCGCCGATATCGCTCCGCCGAAGACGATCATACGATCGCGCACCGGGTCGTAGATGGCGCTGTGACCATCGCGCGCGGATATGACCCCGGTAGGTGTGAGCAGGGTCCACGACGGGGTCGGTGAAAGCGCCAGCTCCCAGACATCGTTGCGCCGGGCGCCATCCCAGCCCCCGAACACGATGACCCGGTCGCGCACCGGGTCGTAGATCATCGAGTGTCCGCGTCGTGGCGAGGGCGGCGTCCCCGTGGCGACGAGCGACGTCCACTCCGGAGTCCCTGTGAGGGACAGCGTCCAGACGTCCTGGCGGAGCATTGCGTTGTCTTCGCCGCCGAAGATGATCAGCCGGCCGCGCATCGGGTCATACACGGCCGCGTGGCCATAGCGCCCCGAGGGTCCTCCCAGGGCCCGCCATTGGCCGTCCTCAGCGGAGGTCGGAACCACCGGCCGCGTCTCCGCCGACCAACTCGGAGTCTGAACCAGCGTGAATTGAAGAAGGACAAGCAGGATCGCAGAAGATCTCATGACGTTGCCTCCGGGACTGTGGACTCGTCCACTCCCTCAAGGAGGAACGTCCGATCCACCCAGGTCGGTCGCGATATCGAGGCCGGCGCGGAGACCAGACCATGATCCCCACGCCCGGGTACCACGACGTGACTTGCATCATGCGACCCCGGTCCTCCCGGCGATGGTGGATGGGGCGTGGCTGTCCGCGAAATTGACGACCGGACTGCGATGCGTCCTCGTTTCTCCCCCAGGGGCCGCACCCTTCCAGGATGGCCGGAACCACCCCTCGGAGCTTGAGGCGAGGCCTGTCCCGGAGCGATGAAGGCGCCTCACAAGAACCAGCGGGAGACCAGAGTGGGCAGGGCCGCGGGCCGCGCCCTGCCACGACTTCCGCCGTACGGGTGGTCGCGGCCCCGCAGGCAAGGAGATCCACCATGACCGATTGGACCAGGATTGTTCGCAAGTCGGCGTTGATCGTGGCTCTGTGGATCGGATCCTCGATCACCGCGCTCCCCCTGTTCGCGGATCCGTTGGAGTTGCCCGAAGCCAACCCGATCGACGAACAGGTGTCGGTGGTCACCGACGGAGGTCATGACCACGGTGCCATTGTGATCCCGCCCTGGCTCCGACTGTTCGGGAAGTCCTACGGGGAATGGGGAGCGGAGTGGTGGCGCTGGGCGATGTCGATTCCGTTCGGATCGAACCCGATCTTGGACGAGACCGGCGCTTCGTGCAGCGTCGAACAGTCGGGACCGGTCTGGTTCCTCGCCGGCTCCAGTGGCAGCGTCGTGACGCGCAGCTGCACGATTCCCTTCGGCAAGGTCATTTTCTTTCCGGTTCTCAACTATCTCGCCGATTACCCTTGCCCGCCCGAGTTCGGGTTCGAACCCGCACCCGGACAGGACCTAGACGAATTCCTGACTCAGTCCGCCAAAGACATCATCGACCAGGTCGATCAGTTGTCGGTGGAGATCGACGGCAAGGCCGTGAGCGATCCGTTTCGCTATCGGGGTGCGTCGGGACCGATCACGTTTACGGGGGACCCCAGCCTGAGCGCATGGGATCCCTGCGTTACCGGCACCGAACAGAACGCTGCCTCCGACGGCTACTGGATCATGCTGCCGCCGCTACGCCGGGGCCAGCATACGATCCGCTTCACCGGTGGCGTGTCTGCGTTTGGCTTCTCGCTCGATGTGACCTACAACATCAACGTCGTCTCGAGGTTCGAGTGGCACACGGCCGCGGTCCCGTTGGGCGGCGGCGGCTCATCGGGAACGACCGCAGTCGGCACCAGTCTCAAGAAGGCAGCGTCCGGTGCGAATCCGACGGAGTCGTCCGCAGCGGCCCCTGCAACCACTTGGGGAGGGCTCAAGCTGCGCTATCGCTAGTCGCAGCAGGTACTCGTAGCCAGCCAAGGACCTTGGAGCGCCCCGGTTCCACCAGAAACCGGGGCGCTCGAGCTTGCGAAGTTTCTGCTGGTAGGGCTCGGCGAGCGCCTCTAGCCTTGGTCCATGCTCCCCTGTAGGCCGCGACGGCGCTTCGCCGTACTCCTCTTTCTCGCCGCGTTGTTCCTCCCGCGGGCCGGCGTCGCGGGCTCCACTCGGGGCGCGCCCGCCCCGTCTGAGTTCACCGTCGCCCGCACGCTGATCGATCGCGGCCAGTATGCCAAGGCCGAGTCTTTGGCGTCGTCGATCGCAGTCGCGGCAGAGTCGTCTTCGCCTCCGGACTCCCTGCGCGCTGCTCGTGCCCTCGAGTTGATTGCCGAGGCCATGGTCATGGGCGGTCGCTTCTGGCACCCACGCGCGCTCGAAGCGGCTCAGCGTTCGGTCGCGATTCGCGAACGCGCGCTGGGTCCAGATCATCCGGACGTTGCCAGCAGCTGGTTCGTGGTCGGCCTGGCCGTGCGCACCGGGACCGAGCGGCTGCTGGGGGACCGCCGCCGAGATTCGGTAGCGGCCGCGGCCTTCACCCGATCACTCGAGATTCGCCGGCGAACACTGGGGGACGACCACCTGGAGGTCGCCCGCTCAATGCACTGGCTGGGACTTCAGCAATACGACCTCTTTCAGGACGCCGCCGCGGATTCCCTGATTCGGCGGGCAGCAGCCATTCGGGAACGCGGACTCGCGCCCGGCCATCCCGATCTGGCCGAGAGCATGTTCGGACGGGCAATGATGAGCACAACCCAGGGACGTCTCGACGATTCCCTGTATCGGCGGGCGATCGCGCTCACCGAGACGGCGTTGGGGCCGGAGCATCCGATTCTCGCCGAACGGCTGGTCGCCTATGCGATCGCGATCCGCAGTCAGTTCCGGTTCGAAGAGGCCCGTCAGCTCATCGAGCGGGCGCTCGCAATTCACGAACGCGCGCTGGGCGAGAACCTCCTCACCGCGCGAACGCTGAACGCGCTGGGCGTCAATTACGTCTGGGCTGGCGACTTCGAACGCGCAGTGCCGGTGTTCGAGCGCAATCTTGCGATGGCCAGGAGCGTCGTCGGAAGGAACCATCGCGACGTCGCCAAGGTCCTGCTCGACCTCGGCGACTTGGTCTCCCGTTTGGGCAACGAGGCCGAGGCTCGAGCCATGCTCGAGGAGTCGATCTCGATCATGGAGGCGGTGCTGCCGGCTGATGACCTGTTGCTGGCGCTGGGCCTGGACATGCTGGGTCAGCACTACGCCGCCTCGGGCGAGGCTGGCCGGGCCCTGGCCGCCTACCAGCGGTCGCTGCACATCCGACGCAGACGCCTGCCCCCTGGTTCAGGAGCCATCGGCGAGTCCTTGTCGCGATTGTCGACCGTGACTCCAGGGATCGAGAACCGCTACCGCCTGATGGAGGAAGCCGCCGAAATTCTCATCAACGCCGCGGGGCCCACCAGCTACCGGGCGGCCCGAGGTTTGGGGCTGCTCGCGGAAGTTCGCAACTACCGCGGGGACCACGCTGAGGCGCTGCGCCTAGTGCTGCAGTCCAACAATCTGTGGCGACAACTCCGCGGCCCGATGAGTTCGGATCTGGGATGGGGACTGTACTTGCTCGCACGGATATACGAGGTGACGGGGCACGTTCGCGACGCGACCGCAACGTTCGAGCAATGTGCCCAGGTCTTCGAAGGAGTTCGCGGTCCTGATCACACAGAGACCGCGATGGCGCGTCGCTGGCTGAGCGACCATCACTTGAGAATGGGTAGGCCTCGGGAGGCATTCGCCACCGCCGCGCGCGCCGATGCCATTCGCCGTGAACATCTGAGGCGGAACGTACAGGCAATGTCGGAGCGCCAGAGCTTCCTGTTGGCCACGAGCTGGAACAGCCTGCGTGGCGAGGGCTTGAACCTCCTGCTGCAACTGGCATGCGGGCCGTTGTCGTCGGATGCCGAGATCCGGGAGGCGGCGTGGGACGCCGTGATCCGATCGCGCGCGATCATTCTCGACGTCCTCGCGGCACGGCGCGGCATGCTGGCGGTCGCGGCCGATGCTGACGCACGCAACCATCTCGAGCGCTTCGAGGCCACCGTCCGGCGGCTCTCGAACCTGGAGGTCCGCGGGGTTCCGGGCGACGATCCCGCACAGTTCCTGAATCGCTGGCAGGCGGCGCAGCGCGAACGCGACCAAGCCGAGCGCGACCTGGCTGCGCACAGCGGGCGGTGGCGCACCGTGCAGGAGCGAAGCAGGTTCGGATTCGCGGACCTGGGTTCCGCCCTGCCGCCACGAACCGCGCTGGTCGCGTACGCTCGACTCGAACCGTACGCCTATGGCTTGCCGCCCAGGGACACGCTGCCCGCACGCTACGTGGCATTCGTCCTCGGGGCGCATTCGGATCATCCCGAGCTGATTGCCCTCGGCGGGTCGGGCATGGTCGATTCGCTGGTCCTTGGCTGGCAGGCTCTCGTTCAACGTCCCGCTTCAATGCACTCGGAGCCGGAGCGGGAGCGTGAGTATCGTCGGGAAGCTGCGCGGCTGCGGGCGGCGATTTGGGATCCGATCGCAGCGCGATTGGCGGGCGCGGATCGAGTTCTCGTGGTTCCGGATGGCACGCTCCACTTGGTCAATCTGGCGACGCTGCCGGTAGGGAAATCGGAGTATCTGGTCGAGCGCGCCCCGATTCCTCACCTGCTCTCTGCCGAACGAGATCTGGCGCTCGGGGTCACGATTGCTTCCTGGGGCCGAGGGCTGCTCGCGGTCGGGGCACCGGACTTCGACGCCGAGCTCGGGCTGCGCGTTGCCGATGCAGAAACGCCGCCCTCGGCGGATTCCGATCCCGTCTACCGCGGCCCGCGCTCGAGTTGCGGCGAGTTCAGGGACATCCGCTTTGCGTCCCTGCCGGCCGCATCTCAGGAGGTCCAGTCCATCGGCCGATTGTGGCGGAGCCATTCGCAAAGCTGGACCGACGCGGCCACCGGGGCTGATACGATTCGAGAAGAACCCGCCTACGTGCTGATCGGGGCGCGTGCAACCGAGACCGAATTCAAACGGCGGGCTCCGGGCTGCCGCGTGCTCCACCTGGCCACCCACGGCTTCTTCGTCGACGGCACCTGCCGGCACCAACCGCCAGGGGATCGGGGAATTGGCGGCATGGTCGCGGCCGATAGCGTGCTCAAACCACCTCCCGCGAACGAGAGCCCCCTGCTCCTCGCCGGCCTGGCGATGGCCGGCGCCAACCACCGAGAGGACGCCCCACTCAACAACGACGACGGCATCCTCACGGCCGACGAGATCGCCGCGCTCGACCTCTCGAGCGTCGAGTGGGCGGTTCTCTCGGCATGCGAGACCGGTCTCGGGACGATTCGCAGGCAGGAAGGCGTGGTCGGACTTCGACGCGCGCTGCGGGTCGCCGGCGCCCGCACCACGATCATGAGCCTGTGGGCTGTCGACGACGAAGCCACGAGGGCCTGGATGACGGCCCTCTACGAGGCGCGACTCGTCCGCGGTTTGGGCACGGCAGAGTCCGTGAACCAAGCGCAACTCAAAGTCCTACAGGATCTGCGCCGCACCGGCGCCAGCACACATCCGTTCGTCTGGGGTGGATTCGTAGCCGTGGGGGACTGGCGCTAGGCGAATCCCCGGGTTGTTTCGGCCTCGCGAGAGGCCAAGGAGCACGAGGGTTGAGCGCGGCCCTTCCAGTGCTAGACTAATGCGTCCTCACCCCACGACTTCAGTGACGCGCGAGTGCTCATCAGCGTATGAACCGAGTTTGGCCGCGATACGCCCTGATCCCTGCGCTCTTGGCGGGGTTTCCCAGCATCCCTCCGCTTTGGGCCTCGGTTTCGTCTGACACCACCGCAAGAGCGCAACAAACGGTCACGAATCATGGCGATACCGAAATCGCCAAGATCCGCGAGCTGATGAACCTGGGGAAATACTCGGACGCCGAGAGCCGAGCTCGCGCACTCCTCGAACCTGGGCCACCAACGACAATCGACTCGCTTCAGCGTGCGGGGCTCCTCGACCTGCGGGCTGAAGCGCTCATGCGCGAAGGCAAGTCCAACCAGCCAGCCGCGATTGAATCCGCCGAGCAGGGGGTCGCTCTCAGGCAACGGATTCAAGGACCCAGCCACCCAGACCTCGCCAGGAGCTTGTCGGTGCTCGGGAACATACGTCGCGCACGCGGTGAGTTTGCCGAGGCCCGAGAGTGTCATCAGCGGGCACTGACCATCCGAGAAGGTTCGCTCGGTCCGAATCATGCAGACGTAGGTGTCAGTCTTCACAATCTGGCACTGATCCATCAGGACATGGCGGAATACCCTGAAGCGAGGGTTCTCTATGAACGAGCGATCGAGATCCACCGGACGGCGCTCGGGCCAGACCATCCGCGGGAAGGGGCATCGTCCAACAATCTGGCCAATGTGCTCCGTTCCATGGGGGAGGTCGCTGAAGCCCGTAGGTTGAGCGGACGCGCTCTGGCGATCCGCGAAAAACAGCTGGGACCGGATCACCCTTTGGTGGCGGAGAGCCTTCACAACCTGGCGTTGCAGCTTCAGGAGATGGGTGATCTGGAGGAGGCCCGACCTCTCTACGACCGCGCCATTGTCATCGAGGAAGCGACGCTCGGCTCGGACCATCCACAGCTGGCATCCTCGCTCAACAACCGCGGTAACTTGCTGGGTTCTCTCGGCGAGTTTTCAGGCGCCCGTTCCGATCTGGAGCGCGCCCTGGCGATTCGCGATCGCGTGCTGGGGGCCAATCACCCGGACGTTGCCGAGTGCGCCACCAGCCTTGGCTATCTCCTGGAGAGGACCGGAGACTTTGTTGCAGTCCGAGCGCTCTACGATCGTGCCCTGGCCATCGCCGAAACGGCCTTCGGCCCGGATCACGCCCTGCTGCCGCCCTACCTCGACAACGTCGGCACGGTGCAATGGAGAACTGGGAGCGCGGATTCGGCCGAGACGCTGTTTGAACGATCGGCCGCGATACGTAGGAAGGCTCTTGGGCTAGACCATCCCGACGTCGGGAAGAGTTTGATTAGCTTGGCATTCGCACTCGCGGCCCTTGGGCAGTCGGCAGCGGCGTTCGACACGGCGCTCGAGGGAAATCGAATTATCAACCAGCACCTGCATCTGGCGAGCCGCAGTTTGCCTGAGCGCCAGGCTCTCAACTATTGCGCCCGGGATGCGGGATTGGACCTCATCCTGACGCTGGCTTCCGAGTTTGGTTCGTCGGATCCGTCGGCCAACGATCGTGCTTGGGAAGCCGTAATCCGCTCTCGAGCGGCGGTGCTGGACGAGATGGCGGCTCGTCACCGTGTGGTTGTCGAGGCCGGCGACACTGCTTTGGTGTCGTTGGCAGCCACTTGGGCTTCCTCGCGCCAGCGGGTCGCAAATCTGATGGTGCGGGGCATCGGGGGCGAGAATCCCGAACGCTATCGAGCGACCCTGCGTAGTGCGAGTGCCGAGTGCGAAGTGGCCGAAGAACGCATGGCCGCCAGCAGCGCATCTTTTCGCGAGGCGCGGGCCGTAGAACACGCGGGGCTCAGCGAAGTGCGAGCAGCGCTGCCCAAAGGCAGCGTTCTCGTCGCGTATGCTCGCTACCTTCATCAACAGCCGCGCCTACCCAATGCCGAGGCCGAGCCTCGCTACCTGGCGTTCGTACTTCGCGGCGGGACCGGGCATGGGATTCTGGTCCGCTTGGGTGATGCAGCCACCATCGACTCGCTGGTCTCCGAATGGCGCAGCCAGGCTGGGAAACCGCCCTCGCCTGATCCCCGGGCACATGCCGAATCCCGCTATCGCTCGGTGGCCGGGTCCTTGAAGCGCAAGGTCTGGGATCCGATCGCGCCGTTCGTCGCGGCGAAGTTGGCGTTGTTGGTTCCCGACGGAGCCCTGAACCTCGTCGGCTTTGCCGCCCTACCGACCTCGGATACCCGCTATCTGCTGGAACAGGACCCGGTCCTCCACTATTTGGGCGCCGAGCGCGATGTGATTCGCGGCCCGAGCATCTTGAACCAGAACGGCCTCCTGGTGGTTGGCGACCCCGACTACGATGTGGTTGAGACGACCGTACCGGCGACAGCCGTCGCCGAGACGTCTCGTGATGATCCAGCTGGCGGGGCCAGCTATCGAGGAAGTCGCTCGGGTTGCAGGGCGTTCACCGAGTCACACTGGCCAAGGCTTCCTGGGACCGCCCGTGAAGTCCAAGAAGTTGCGGGACTTTGGAGGAAGAGCGGTGGCAGCGGCCGTGAACTTGTGGGCGCTCAAGCGAGCGAGCCGGCGTTCAAGTCCGGTGCACCCCACCAACGTGTTCTACACTTGGCAACTCACGGCTTCTTCCTGGGCTCCGAGTGCCCGTCTGCGTTCGATCGCACACCTCGGGGAATTGGAGGGCTTGTATCGGGAGGCGACTCGACCGAGCCTAAGCCATCGGCGCAGATGGGCGAGAATCCGCTGCAGCTCTCTGGCCTTGTGCTCGCCGGGGCGAATCAGCATGGCCGGACAGAAGATCACAATGAAGACGGGATCCTCACTGCCGAGGAGATCGCGACGCTCGACCTGTCCGGAACGGAGTGGGCGGTGCTGTCGGCTTGCGAAACCGGGGTGGGGGTCGTCAGGGCCGGCGAGGGCGTGTTCGGCCTTCGCCGTGCGTTCCGGGTGGCCGGAGCGAAAACCGTGATCATGAGCTTGTGGTCGGTGGAAGACGAGGCGACGAGAGCATGGATGAAGTCGCTCTACGAGGCCAGAATTGAGCAGCACAAGGGAACGGCCGCCGCCATACAGCAGGCGAGCCGGAGCTTGCTCAAAGAGCATCGCCGGCAGGGCGAAAGCACTCACCCGTTCTACTGGGCTGCATTCGTCGGTGCCGGAAGATGGGAGTGAGTTGCTCTGAATCGTAACACTCGCCGGAACGACGATCTGTTTGGGAATGTCCGCTAGCAACACGTCGAGTCTGGCAAACGAGGACCCCATGGCCGAGTTACGGGGCGAGCCGCTCCCGGATGAATCCACCGCCGATCTCTTGACACTGTTTCGCTCAGGCGACCCGCGCGCCCGCGACCGCCTTTTCGCCCGATTCCTTCCGATCTTGCGGCGTCTGGCTCATGGCCGACTGCCCAGATGTGCCCGAGGCATCGGCGACACCGATGATCTCGTCCAGGTCACCCTCAAGAAGGCGTTTGAGCACATAGCGACCTTTGATTACCGAGGCGATGGTTCCTTTCTCGCGTACCTGCGCCAGATCTTGCTCAACGAGGTTCGAGACCAAGCCCGCAAGCACTCGCGCCGCCCGGCGCAGGAGGCGTTGAATGACAATCTCTCCGATCCGCAACCCTCGCCGCTGGAGGATGCGATCGGTCATGAGGCACTGGAGCGCTACGAAAGCGCCCTGGCGGGTCTGCCCCGACATGCCCAAGAAGCAATCGTCTTGCGCATCGAGTACGGCCTCACCTATGACGACATCGCCCGCGCCACGAACATGATCTCACCCGAGGCGGCGCGCCAGCTCATCAAGCGATCCCTCAAGAAACTCGCCGAGGAGATGAAGCGTGAACGAGCGCAATGAGGATCACCTCGATGAGCTGTGTGGGGCGGTGGCCGACGGCACGCCCGTGGATTGGCAGTCCGAGCGGGCGCGGACAGAACCCGCGGAAGTGGTGGAAGAGCTGCGGGTCGTGGAGCAGATCGCCGCTGCCTATCGCGTTCAGGAGGTTGGGCCGAATCCGGCAGCCGGGGGCGAGATCGGGCCCCTCCCGCCGGAGATCCTCGCGGCATTCCCGAGCGGAGCCTGGGGGCCGCTGCAGATCCGCGGGGTTCTCGGCCAGGGAAGTTACGCCGACGTGTACGTAGCGTTCGACACCGGTCTCAAACGCGAGGTCGCCCTCAAAGTGCTTCGGCGAGACCGCCGTCTGCCCCTCTTCGCCGAGGATCGCTTCCTCGACGAAGCCCAACGGCTGGCGCGAGTGCGGCACCCCAATGTTGTGATCGTTCATGGCGTGGGGCGTTTCGAGGGCCGAATCGGTATCTGGAGCGATCGAATTGCCGGGCAGACTCTGGAGCAGATGCTCGGGGAACGCGGCCCCCTGAGCGCCAATGAAGCGGCAGGCATCGGCGTCGATCTGTGCCGCGCGCTGGCCGCCCTGCATGCCGCGGGCATCGTCCACGGCGACGTGACGACCAACAACGTGATGCGTGAGAACGGCGGCCGTATCGTCCTGATGGATTTTGGCGCCAGCAGCGAGGCGCAGGGTCCCGAGCCACTCGCGGCATTTGGAACCTTGGCGGCCATGCCGCCGGAGCGCTTGCGCGGCGATCGCGGCGATACCCGATCGGACCTGTATAGCCTCGGCGTCTTGCTCTATCGGTTGCTTACGGGGCGATACCCGCATACGACCACCCCGGCGGCCGACCTCTTGAGCAAGGTTGAACGCGGCCCGGAGGTCCTACTCCGCGACGCGCGCCCGGAGCTGCCAACGGGGCTGGTCCGCGTGATCGAGCAGGCCATGGATCCAGACCCGGATCGCCGCAACTCGAGTGCGGGAGCCCTCGAGCGGGCCCTGGTCCAGGCGATCAGCCCCCCGTCGTCACGCCCCAACGCGCTGCTACTGGCGTTGACCGCCATTGTGCTCATCGCTCTGGCGGTCGTCGGGGTTCGCATGAACCCATGGCATCCGACGACCCTCAGCGATGGCGGGATGTCTGTGAGCCCGAGCCAACCCGTTGCTCCCGGTACCGCGCGCGACGCGGAGGATGCGAGCCGGCGGATCGAAGACTCCGAACGTGTTCCCGCCGGTTCGCCGACGGCACCCATCGTGGCCACGGCCACGTTGCACCGTGTGCGCGCGGGGACGGCGACCCTATTGGGCCAGAGCGATCCCGTCGCTCCCGGCGACGGCCTCTACCTCGAGCTCCAGTGCCCCGAGCGCATACATGCCTACATCCTCAGCGAAGACCAGCAGGGCCAAGTGTTCGTGCTCTACCCCGCCCCTGACCTCACCCCGGTGAACCCGCTCCCTCCGGGGGTGGTTCACCGCCTGCCCGGCCACTACCGGGACCGGGCTGTGAACTGGCAGGTGACCAGTGTGGGTGGCTCCGAGACCGTGATCGTGCTGGCCTCGCGTAAACCGCTGGTCGAACTCGAGGACGAAATCGAGTCGTTCCCCAAGACACAGGTCGACGCCCCCATCAGCTACCACTCGGTGAGCCCCGAGGCCATGGCGTCCCTGCGCGGGATCGGCGGCATGATGGAAGCCCTGAGCACTGAATCGTCACCCCCCGGACGACTGGCGGATGTGCTTGGCAAGCTACCGGCCGGAGCTACCGGAGACGTTTGGGTGTGGCAGATGGTGCTCTTGAATCGGGAGAACTAGGGTCCACTCCGATCCGGCTACGTCCCACATTGGACGCGACCGGTTTGGCGATTCTCCCCGTTCTTACCATGGGGCCGCACCCGATCGCCCACTTCATTGAAGCCGGCACGGTTCGAGTCTCTCCGGGCTCGAAAACGTGCCGGCTTCGGGCGTCTCGTGTCTTCCCCTCCGCCGAATCTTTCCCCCTCCGCAAGAGCATCCTTCGACAAACCGCCGCCCGCCGGTGTGGGCTCTGCGGGGCCGCAACGGGCCCCTCGGCAGTTGTTGCGCAGAACCGAGCCCCGGGGGCAGGATGCCCACTCGCCCGGCCGAGTGCGGAAGCGTATGCGGTTTCCAGCATCCATCTTTCCGGCTCGCTCGTTTTCAGGGAGGAAGCATGTCCTGGCTCCGCGGATTCCCGCTCGTGCTCCTGCTTGTCCTGGCTCCACGGGCCGAGGCTCAGGGCACGGCAGTATCGATGGACTTCGACGTCTCGGTGCGCTCGATCGGGATGGGCGGCGCGTCGAACGCGCTGTTCTGGGGCGACGAGATGAACCACTGGGGCAATCCGGCGCTGACCGGATTCGTCCGCGGCATTCGCTACGAATACGGGCGCGCACAACTGATTCCCGCTTCGACGCCCAATACGGTCTTCCAGAGCCAGGTCGCCAAGGTCGGCCTGCATGGAGTCGGGGTGGTGATGTCCGGGACGCCGTTCCCGAGCGGGGTCGAGGTGATCTACGGCGACGTTCTCGGACCGACGGGGTTCGAGGAAATCGAATCGTGGGGCTTTGGCGTCAGCGCCGCCAGACTGTTGGCCGCCGCGACCGGCGGCCTCGGGATCGTGTCCCCGACTCTGGGACAACGCGTGGACGTCGGCTTCGGGATGAACTTCAAGGAGGTGGAAGTTTCGCAGGCACCCGGGTCCATCGAGCGCACTTCGGCCGAGGATTGGGGCGCGCTGGTGCGCGTCACGCCCATCCTGCCCGAGGATCCCGAGACCGGCGCAGGCTATCGACTCGACACGGCGTACGGCTACTCGGTGTTGAGCGGCAACGACGACGCCGAGGTCTACGGATCGCGCGTCACTCGCCACATCCGCCACGGCATCTCGGCGCGACTGGCGATCCATCCGGAGTGGCTGACGTTGCTCGAGGAAGCACCCGAGGGTTGGCTGTTCGCCGGACTCTTCCCGCTGATTTCGGTGGGCGCGACCGCCGACTGGTCCGAGATGAGTGGCAGCCTGCCGGGGTCGACCCATGAAGTGTCGGGGCAGGGTCTCGAACTGGCCGTGGCGAACGTGCTCGCGGTTCGTATCGGGCACCGTCGCGATTCCGATGGCGGAATCGAGGATGCCACGTGGGGCTTCGGTCTCGGGATTCCGGTGGGTCGCGTGGGCGGGCTGCGCTACGAGTCGGCGTGGGCACCGCAGGCGGGCGGCCTCGACCATCGCCACCACCACGGTTTCTCGGTGTGGTTCGATCCGCTCGTGGCCTGGGAGCTGCGCAAGGGCGATTGATCCGCCCCCAGCGGACCTAAACGGCCGCGGCCACCGGGTCGAGCGCGAGTTCGCTCCTGGGATCGAAGAAGTGCAGGCGATCGGGCGCCACGTGCAGACGCGCGCGCTCGCCCACCGCCGGCGCTCCGTGACCCGGCACGCGCGACAGCAGTTCGCCCACCGCCGAGGTCCAGTGAACCAGGACTTCGTTCCCCAGCGGCTCGCGGACTTCCACGCGCGCCTCGAGCGATCCCGAGCCCGGGGCCGCCACCAGCGAGAGGTCCTCGGGACGAACCCCAACCGTGACCGCAGTACCGCGCACCGACTCGAGTCGCTCGGCCAGCGCCTGCGGCAGGTCGAAACGCACCTCCCCCGCCTGTAGCGAGAGCGGCGCGCCGGCCGGGCTCACCTGCGCGGCGAAAAAGTTGATCGGCGGGCTGCCGATGAAGCCGGCCACGAACTGGTTCGCGGGACGGTCGTAGAGCGTGAATGGATCGGCGACCTGCTGCAGCAGCCCCTTGCGCATGACCGCAATCCGGTCGCCGAGCGTCATCGCCTCGACCTGATCGTGGGTGACGTAGATCATGGTCGCCCGCACCCGCTGGTGGAGGCGCTTGATCTCGGCCCGCATCTGGACGCGCAGCTTGGCGTCCAGGTTCGACAGCGGCTCGTCGAACAGAAACACCTTGGGATCGCGGACCATCGCGCGCCCGAGTGCGACCCGCTGGCGCTCGCCGCCCGACAACTCGCGCGGCAGCCGCGTCAGGTAGACATCGAGGCCGAGCATCGCCGCGGTTTCTCGAACGCGGCGGTCGACCTCGGGCGCCGGGGTCTTCCGGCGACGGAGGCCGAACGCCATGTTGTCGAACACGCTCATGTGCGGGTAGAGCGCGTAGTTCTGGAATACCATCGCGATGTCCCGGTCGCGGGGCGGCACTTGGTTCACCACCCGCTCGCCGATCCGGATCTCGCCCTGCGAGACCTCTTCGAGTCCGGCGATCATGCGGAGCACGGTGGACTTGCCACAGCCGGAGGGCCCGACCAGCACCAGGAACTCGCCGTCGGCGATCTCGAGGCGAATGTTGTCCACCGCGCGCTGGCCGCGCGCGTAGACCTTGCTCACGTCCTTGAGCCCGACTCCGGGCATGCGCCCTCCCTGTGAATCGCGGATCGGTGGAAGCTACTGCATGCGGGCCCGGTTCATCCAACGGGTCAGAACGTCATTGCGGCCCCCAATCGCACCGTCCTGCCCTCCTCGAAGACGCGTGGATCGTTGAGCGGAACCCAGTCGAGCACATGGTCGCCATTCGTGTCCTGCTGATAGGCACCGCCCGCCCGCCCGGTCTGCGAGTAGTAGATCGCGTAGTCGCCGCCGCTCACGTAGGGGTTGGGGAACGTTCCCTGCTCGAGGGCGGCGATGTTGCGCGCGTCCAGGATGTTGCGCGCGTCCACGAACAGACGGACGCTCTGACCCCACATCCGAAAGAACTTGTCGGCGTTGATCGTCAGATTGGAGCTGGAAGGCAGGCGTTCCGCGTTGGTCAGTCTCGGGTCGGGGCGCCGGTCGTTCAGGAACGCCGGGGTGAACGGCAGGCCGGAACCGTATTCCCATAGGACCCGAAAGCCCCACGCCGGATCACGCACCGTGGCCGAGAAGCTGAGCGTGTGGCGCTGGTCCCACTCGAGCGATTGCTCCGAGATCGGCAGGTAGAGTTGATTGCCGTTGATGAATTGGAGCGCCTGAATCGGATCCGAGGCCACCCCGCTGGCGAGTGCAAAGGTGTAATTGACGCTGGCCGAGAACTTGTGGCTGAACGCCTTCGCGATGCTGGCTTCGAATCCCCGCGAGCTGGCGTAGTCGCCGTTGCTGTAGACGGCGACCGGGTTGCCGTACGCATCGATGGCCGCGCGCGCCGTCACCAGGCCGAAGATGTCTCGAAAGAACACGGAGAACTGCCCCGACACGTCACGGGAGAACAGGTGCTGGATGCTGGCCTGGTACGCGACGTTGGTCTCGGGTTCGAGGTCGGGGTTGCCGCGCGCCGGGACGTTCGCGCCGGCGTCACGATTCTCGAAGACGTAGCGGCGGGCCGGAACCTGATAGGTCCAGCCGTAGTGGAAGCTGAGCGCGTCCTTGTCCGAGATCGGATGCGCGACGCCCAGTCGCGGGCTGAACTGCTGTTTGTAGCGACGCCCGCTCGGCAGATCCGCGTCGGAGATCTGGTCGCCGGGAGTGAAGAAGTCGTAGCGGATGCCGGCGTTCAGGACCAGCCCCTCGTACTCCCAGCGATCCTGGACGTAGGCCGAGCCCTCGGGATTGAAGTTCGTGTAGTCCGAGCGGGTGGTCCCCGGAAGACCGTTGGTCTCCGTGTTCGGTGACGACAGCGACAGGTTCTGGATGCGGTTGTAGCGCGCCTCGATGCCCGTCTTGATCGAGTGCAGTTTCCACCGTCGAGTCGCCAGATCGGACCTCAGCCCCCACGTCCGCGCGTCTCGGCGCGAGTAGATCGGATAGTCCCCGTGGGTCGCGAAATAAGGGTTGTCCTCCCCGGCCCCGACGTTCCCCGACCAAAACTGTGGGCTCTGAGTGTCGAACTCCCACGGCTGTTTGCGGCCGATCGACTGCAGGGTCTCGAACTGGATGGCCGACAGACGCGTGGTCAGCACGGTGTGCTTCGAAGCCTGATGGGTCCACGAGGCCGAGAGTTGGCGGTAGGCGTCGTCGGTGGTCGGCACGTGGTCGGGCATGTTCATCGGCTGGTAGGTGCTGTCGATCGCGGTCGCCGACCAGGCGCCGTAGACGGGCCGATACTGATCGGGGAATCCCTCCCGGCGCAGGGTATCGAGCGCCACCTGCACGTAGCCCTTCCGGCTCCACATGTGGTCGTAGGGAGTCACGATCGTTCGGTTGCGGATCGCCTCGAACGTCAACTTGTTTCTGGAGTCGGCCCGGTAGGCGAGCTTCAAGTTGGTGTTGATGGCGTTCGATTGCCGGTTGCCGGTCGAAATGAAATCGACGAGGGTCGCCGATGGCTGGGTCCACGACGAAGGCAGGTACGTGTCCTGGAACGTGCCCTCGTAGGTCGCGAAGTAGGTCAGATTGCGAACCGGCGTGGGCCCTCCGAATCCGAACGTGAAACGGTCGTAGTTGTCGAAGGTCTTGGTCGGATCCCCGTACCGATCGGTGTCCCAGCGTACGGTGCCGCCGAAGCGTTCGCCGCCTTCCCGCGTCGTCACGTTCACGATGGCGGACAGCGCGTTGCCGTGCTCGGCGTCGAAGCCTCCGGAGATCAGTTCGAAGTTCTCGACTGCCAGAGTCGCGACCGTGGCATTGCGGTCGAGCAGAGGATCCGAGGCCTCGGCGCCATCGATACGCACCTTCACCTCGTCCGGCCGGCCACCGCGGACGTGCACGTCCTCGCCGCGCACCACGACACCAGCCATGGTTCCGACGGCATCCATCAGGCCCTCGACCGGAAGTTCCTGCAGCCTGGCGCCCGGCATGACCTGAGTGGTCTGCGAAGTCTTGACGTCGATCGGCTTGCGCCCGACGACCTCGATCTCGGGCACCTCGGTGACCCGAGGCTCGAGAATGACCGTGAGGGCCGCGGCCTCGCCGGCGCGGACCACGACCTCCACCCCCTCGCTCTCGAATCCGGTTTGCTGCACGTGGACGACATGGCTCCCCGGAGGAACCCCGGAGAGAACGAACCGCCCGGCCTCGTCGGTTGCCACGCCCCGACCCAGCGTGCGCACCGTGACGCTCGCGTAGGGCACCGGCGTTCGATTCTGCTCGACCACGCGCCCCACGATCGATCCGGTCGGCGTTGGGGCGGTGACTCCGTGTGCGGACTCGAGGGGGATGCCGCCCGCCAGAGCGGCCAGGGTCGCGATGATTCCGATCCTCGACATTGCCCACCTGCTTCCTCGACCTGGAACCGAACTCGGGCCCCGCCGGCGAACAGGTCGTCAGGATTCGGGCGAGGCCCGTTTGCGCGCTGAGCGCACAAACGTTCCAACGTCGACCCCGGTGAAACCGCACATCTCCGGAGCCTCCCGGTCGGACGAAATCGAACCCGGTCGCAATTCTGGTCGGATGGAACGGCAGGCATGAAGTCGGGCGAGGCGAATGCCGTTCTTAAGGAGGAGTGGGTTGCCGGCGGCATGCACACGGCGCCGGAGGATGGCGCCCAACGCTCGGCCGTGAACCGACTATCGACACGACGGGTTCCGCCGTCAAGCAGAAAGTCGCCGGGGACCACTCACTTGACATGCCTGGCGTCACCGCGAACGATGCGGGCCGATTCGCGCCGCGCGCACACCTTTGTCGAGGGAGGATTCATGCTTCGCAGCTTTCGTTGGAGGATGGCGTTCTTGGTCGCCGCAGCTCTCGCGCCGGCCACCTCTGCACTCGCGGCCGACGACCCGGCCCCCGCGACCATCGGACTCGGCTTCCGCTCGATCCAGGCCCCGATCGGCGTGCGCTGGTGGATCAGCCCGATGTTCGGCGTCGACGCCGGGTTCGGGTTCTCGTCCGAGAAGGCTGTCACCCTCGACTTGAACAGCGGCCAGGACATCGAAGGCACGCTCGTGACCTGGACGGTCGACGTCGGCGCGCCGATCTGCCTCAAGCAGTGGTCGCGCGTGCACTGTATCGCCCGCCCGGGCTTCGTCTACCGCTCCGAGGACGATGCCGAGACCTTCTTCCTCGGCATCGGCGCCCTCGGGGAGCGCACGTCGTGGACCGCTGCGCTCGACTTCGAGGTCGAGCTGTTCCTGGTCGCCAACGTCAGCCTCTCCGCCAGCTATGGCATCGCCTATCAGAAAGAGACGTTGAAGCTCGACGACGATAGCGACGGAACCTTCGACAGCGAGGAAGACGTGACCAACGTGCTCACGACGCGCGGCGGCAACCTGACCGAGGTCGGCCTGCATGTCTACTTGTGGTGAGGCGCTCGGCTAGGCCTCGATGTTGGGGCCCTGGCCCTCGCGCCTGAGCTTGCGCCCCATCAGGTCGACGAAGATGTAGAGCGCGAGCAGGATCGCGGCGGCGGCGGCGAACCACAGCAGCTTGTCCTTGAGCACGTGGACCATTGCTTCCGGGTCCTCGAGCAACCGAGGCTGATCCGCCAAGACGCGGGCGCCGAACCAGGCCAGCACCCAGCTCCAGACGAACGAGCCGAGCAGCGTCATGGCGCTGAAGGTCGCGAACGGCATGCGGGCCGCCCCCGCCGGCAGCGACACCAGGTGCCGGACCACCGGCAAGAGGCGCGCGAAGAAGATCCCGGCCGCGGAGTAGCGGTGAATCCAGCGTTCGGCCAGCAGCCATTTGCGCTCGGGCACGAACACGTACTTGCCGTACTTGAGAATCAGCGGGCGGCCGAGCCACGCAGCCACGCCGTACGACACCGCCGATCCCGCCCACGACCCGAGGGTGGCCGCGACCACCACGCCCCAGAAGTTGAGCTTGCCCTGGCCGGCCCAATAGGCCGCCGGCGGAATGACCACTTCGCTCGGCAAGGGAAACACGGTCGATTCGACCGCCATCAGCGCGAAGACCCCGGCGTAACCCCACTCGAGCGTCAGGCGAAACCAGAGCGCGAACAGTTCGTGCAGCATCAGCGCGCGCTCCCGGCTCGAGCTTCGACGCCAGCGGCGGACGGAACACCGTAGCCGGCGGTTGGGGCGTCACTCGCCACCAGCTCCGCCCAGCCAAAGTCCTCGCCCTCGGCCCGAGGCCGCCCCCAGGCGTGGACTGGATCGTGTTCGAGGCAGATCCACGCGCCCTCGGCCACCGCCCGCTCGAGCAAGGCGCGTTTCTCGGTCATGGTTTCGATCGCGGCAATGTCGTAACCCATGACGAAGGGAATCCGGACGTGAGCCGCGGTCGGAATCAGGTCGGCGACGAAGTAGACCGCACCTTCGGGGCCAGAGATGCGCGGCAACTGCTGGCCGCGTGTGTGGCCATCGGCGAGCACCAGGTCGAAGCCCGGCCAGGGGGAATTCGTTCCTTCCGACAGCTTCAGGACTGAGGCCTCGTCGAGAGGAACGAAGTTCTCGACCATATAGGAGGCGCGCTCCCTGGGATTCGGCCGCAACGCGTTCTCCCAGTTCCGGCGCTGGACGTGGTAGCGGGCGCGCGGAAGGCGCGGGACCAGCCGGCCGCCCTCGGCGCGGGTCGAGCCGCCGGCATGGTCGAAGTGCAGGTGCGTGAGCACGACGTCGGTGATGTCGGCGGTTTCGAGACCGAGAGCCACCAGCGACTGTTCGAGCGTCGGAGCGGATTCCACTCCGTAGATGTCCACCAGCTTGGGGGTGAGTTTGTCCCCAATCCCGTCATCGACCAGCACGCGGCGCCCGTGACCCTCGGCCAGCAGGCAACGCATGGCGAGACGGATGCGGTTGCGCGCGTCGGCCGGATGCACGCGGCTCCACAGGGGCTTCGGCACCGAGCCGAACATCGAGCCGCCGTCGAGCCATAGGTACCCGGTCTCGACCGCGCGAACGGTCCAGCCACCCAGCGTCAACACGAAACGGTCAGACATGAATCGTGCGCTTGGCCACCGCCAGCGCCGCCTCCTTCACGGCTTCGGCCAAAGTCGGGTGCGCGTGCACCGAGCGGGCGATGTCCTCGGCGCTCGCGCCGAACTCCATGGCCACCGCCAATTCGGCGATCAGGTCGCTCGCGCGCGGCCCGACGATGTGGGCGCCCAGAATGCGGTCGGTGGCGGCGTCGGCCACGATCGACACCTGTCCATCCTTCTCTTCCATCGCCCGCGCGCGACCGTTGGCCGCGAACGGAAAGATCCCGACCGTCACCGTGTGCCCGCGCTCGCGCGCCTGCTCGGCCGACCATCCCACGCTCGCGAACTCCGGCCACGTGTAGACGACGTTGGGGATGCATTCGTAGGCGACGTGCCCGGCTTGGCCCGCCATGCGCTCGACCGCGGCGATGCCTTCCTCCTCGGCCTTGTGCGCCAGCATCGGGCCGGCGATGACGTCGCCGATCGCGCAGATCCCGGGAACGCTGGTGCGATAGTGCTCGTCGACGCGGACCCGGCCGCGTTCGTCGAACGCAACCCCGACCTCGGCGGCGCCCAGGCCGTCGGTGTACGGCCGGCGACCGACCGCGACCAGCAGGACGTCGGCCTCGACCTCGTGCGCCGCACCCCCCTGCTCGTAGGTGAAGCGGACGACCCTGCCTGCGTCCCTCGCGCCTTTCGCCGCGGCGCCCAGCACGAACTTCATGCCCTGTTTCGCCAGCACTCGGTGGAGGATCTTGCCCGAAGCGGCATCCATTCCGGGCACGATGCGATCGGCCAGCTCGTAGACGGTCACCTCGCTGCCGAGCCGCAGCCACACCGAGCCCAGCTCGAGCCCGATCGCGCCGGCGCCGATGACCAGCGAGCCGCGGCGGCACCTCGGGCAGCGCGAGCGCGTCGGTCGAGTGCACGATCCGCCGATCGTCGTACGCGATTCCCGGCAGGGCGATCGGCTTGCTCCCGGTGGCGATCAGGATGCGTCGCGTGGAATGCGTCCGAGCCCCCTCGGCGCCCGTGACCTCGACCTGGCCGGCCGCCGCGATCCGCGCGTTGCCGCGAAGCCAGGTGACTCCGTGCTTGCGGAACAAGCCTTCGACCCCGCGGGTCAGGTCCCGCACCACTTCGTCCTTGCGCGCCATCATGCGCGCCAGGTCGAGCTCGACCGTGGCTTTGACGCCGTGGGCCGCGAGTCCGTGGCGCGCGTGCGCGAAGTGCTCGCTCGAGTCGAGCAGCGCCTTGCTCGGAATGCAGCCGACGTTGAGGCAGGTGCCGCCGAGCGACGGATAGCTTCTCGACGCAGGCGGTCGAGCAGCCCGAGCTGCGCCGCGCGGATCGCGGCGACGTAGCCCCCGGGGCCGGAGCCGATCACGACCAGGTCGAACGGCCCGGACTCGCGGACTGGATCGTTCTGGGGGCTCACAATTCGAACAGCATCCGCTCGGGATCCTCGAGGCGCTCCTTGACGCGCACCAGGAACGTCACCGCCTGCTCGCCGTCCACGATCCGGTGGTCGTACGACAACGCGACGTACATCATCGGCCGCACCACGACCTCGTCGTTCACCGCGATCGGGCGCTTCTCGATCTTGTGCATGCCGAGGATCCCGCTCTGCGGCGGATTCAGGATCGGCGTCGAGAGCAGCGAGCCGTAGACACCACCGTTCGAGATCGTGAAGGTGCCGCCGGTCAGCTCGTCGAGGGTCAGCGGAACCGTCGCGCGCCCGGCTCGCGAGCCGCTCGACCTCGCGCTCGATCCCGGCGAACGTCCGCCGGTGCGCGTCGCGGACCACCGGCACCACCAGGCCTCGCGGTCGGTGCCGACCGCGACCCCCATGTGAACCCGGCGATGCAACACGAGGTCGGTGCCGCGGATCTCGGCATTGAGCGCGGGGACGTCCTGAAACGCCAGGACGCAGGCACGCGTGAAGAAGCTCATGAACCCGAGGCGCACGCCGTGCTGTTTCTCGAACCGCTCCGATAGCGCGCGCGCAGATCCAGAACCGCGGTCATGTCGATCTCGTTGAACGTGGTCAGGATCGCGGCGGTGTGCTGCGCCTGCACCAGTCGCTCGGCGATGCGCTGCCGGATACGGCTCATCGGCACGACTTCGTCGTCCTCTTCGCCGGCCGCCGATACCGGCGCCGGGACACGTGCCGAAGCCGGAGTCGCGGCCGGGGCCGCCGGCATCACGGGAGTCGAAGCCGCAGGCGCCACGGGCCCGGAAGCCGATTCGGGAGTGGCGGACGCCAGATGGCGAAGCACGTCCTCCTTGAGCAACCGTCCGCCTTGGCCGGTGCCGGGCACGGCTCCGGGTTCGAGTCCGTGTTCCTCGACCAGGCGCCGCACCGCCGGGGACAGTGGCGGCGTTCCGCCGTTGCCGCTGCTCGAGGCGTCGCGACGCGCGGGCAACGCGGGGGCGGTCGCCTCGCGCGCGGGTGCAGGTGGGGCGACCGTCGGACTCGTGCCCGCTCCCGCGGACGCGGCACCGGTGCGCGCCCGCCCGGCCTGAGTCGTGGCTTCGGCCGGCCCTCCGGCCTCGATCCGCGCCAGCACATCGCCCACCGTCACGCGTTCGCCCACCTTGCGAGCGTGGCGCAGAACGCCGGCGGAACTCGCCGCGATTTCCACCGCCGCCTTGTCGGTTTCGAGTGTGGCGATCGGCTCGTCGGCGCGGACGGTGGCCCCGTCAGGCTGCAGCCACTCGACCAGCACGGCCTCGGAGATCGACTCGGCAAGTCGCGGAACCTGGACGTCGACCATCATCCGCCCACTCCGTTGGCCGGCCGGCGCGCCGGGACGCAGGGGTGACGGCGTGCACATCTGACGCAGCCAGAGCCCGTTCGATCACCAATCGCTCCTCCTCGACGTGCCGGGGATAGTACCCGGTCGCCGGCGTCGGCGACGCCGGACGCGAGACCAGCTTGAGGGACATCCCCGCCGGCACGATCGATTCGATGCGGTGGCGCAGACTGCGCCATCCGCCCATGTTGGCCGGCTCCTCCTGCACCCAGCGCACCTCGCGCGCACGCGGGTAGCGTTTGAGCAGGTTCGCCAGCTCCTGTCGCGGGAACGGATAGAGCTGCTCGACCCGGACGATCGCCGCCTCCCTGGACGCCCGACTCTTCGCGTGCCTCCTCGAGCGCGTAGTAGAGCTTCCCGGACACCAGGAGCACGGAGCGCACCGACTCCGGATCCCCGACGCCGGCATCGTCGATCAGGTTGCGGAAGCTGCCGCCGATGAACTCGGCGACCGGCGAGACCGCGCGCTTGTGCCGCAGCAGGCTCTTCGGGCTCATCAGCACCAGCGGCTTGCGGAACCGGCGGTGTATGCTGGCGCCGCAGCGCGTGGAACAACTGCGCCGGCGTGGTCAGATTGCACACCTGGAGATTGCCGTCGGCGCACAGCTCGAGGAACCGCTCGAGTCGGGCGCTCGAGTGCTCAGGCCCCTGGCCCTCGTAGCCGTGGGGCAGCAGGAGCACCAGACCCGACATCCGCCGCCACTTCGACTCGGCGCTGGCGAGAAACTGGTCGACGATCACCTGAGCCACGTTGGTGAAGTCGCCGAACTGAGCCTCCCACAGCACCAGCGTGTTGGGATCGGCGGTCGTGTAGCCGTATTCGAACCCGAGGACCGCCGCCTCGCTCAGCATGGTGTCGATGATCTCGAATCGGCCCTGGTTGGCGGACAGGTGCTGGAGCGGCACCCAGCGCGCCCCGTTCTCGTGGTCGTGCAGGACCGCATGGCGGTGACTGAACGTGCCGCGTCCCGTGTCCTGCCCGCTCAGGCGCACGTTGTATCCGTCCATCAGCAGCGTTCCGAGCGCCAGCGCCTCGCCGCAGCCCCAGTCGATCCGGTCCTGGGCCACCATCGCGGCGCGCTCTTCGAGCAATCGCGCCGCGCGCGGATGGACGTGAAAACCCTCGGGGACCCGGGTGATGCCGGCGAGCACCGAGTGGATCCGATCGCGAGCCACCGAGGTGTCGGCCGTCCAATCGTCTCCGGCCCATTCGAGGCCGTTCCAGGCTCCGCCCAGCGGCACTTCGCTGGTGCCCGGCGTGGCGCGCGCTCGGCGATGCGCCGCCTGGAGCCGCTCGTCGATCTCCGAATCCATCGCCTCGAGCGTGGCCGGCTCGAGGACGCCCTCGGCCTGCAGGCGCTCGGCGTAGCGGCGCGATGCCGGGGCATGGCTCGCAATGGCTCGATACATCACCGGCTGGGTGAAGGTCGGATCGTCCATCTCGTTGTGGCCGTGTTTGCGATAGCAGATCAGATCCACGATCGCGTCCGATTTGAATTGGTCGCGATACGCGACCGCCAGACGCACGGCATGGACCGCGGCTTCGGGATCGTCGCCATTGACGTGGAACACCGGGGCGTCGATCGCGCGGGCCATGTCGGTGCAGTAGCGCGTAGGCGCGGACGTCCGAGGGCGAGGTGGTGAAGCCGATCTGGTTGTTGACCAGGATGTGAATGGTTCCGCCGGTGCGATAGGCGGGCAGCTGAGCGAGCACCAGGGTCTCGGGCACGATGCCCTCGCCCGAGAAGGCGGCGTCGCCATGGATCAGCACCGGAATACCGCGCGATCGCTCGCGAATCCCCCATGTGGTCCTGGCGCGCGCGCATCGAGCCGAGGACCACCGGATTCACGAACTCGAGGTGGCTGGGATTGAAGTTGAGATCCAGATCGATCGCGCGGCCGTCGGCGGTGGTGCGCAGCGTCGAATAGCCGAGGTGGTACTTTACGTCCCCGTGGCCCTGCACATCACCGGGCGCGAAATTCGCCTCGAACTCGCCGAAGATCACATCGAGTGGCTTGTGCAGGACGTTGGCCAGGACGTTGAGCCGGCCACGATGGGGCATTCCGATCACGATCTGCTGGACTCCGATCGCCGCGGCCGCGTCGACCAGAGTCTCGAGCATCGGAATCAGCGTGGCGGCGCCTTCGAGCGAGAATCGTTTCTGTCCTACGTACTTCACGTGCAGGAACTGCTCGAAGGCGTCGGCGACCCGCAGTCCCTGCAGCAGGTTGACACGCGCCGCGGGCTCGAAGACGGGACGGTTGCGGACCGACTCCATGCGCTCCTGGAGCCATTCGCGTCGCTCGCGCTCGGGGATCCCCATGAACTCGACGCCGATCGAGCCGCAGTAGGTGTCGCGCAGGGCCGTGATCAAGTCGCGCACCACACCGTTCACGGGCCCGCGGAACGGGTGGTTCCCCAGCGGCCGGTCCAGGTCGGCCGGGGACAGGCCATGGGCCGCGGGATCGAGCTGCCTGCGCTCGGGCGGGGGCTCGCTCAGCGGGTCGATCCGGGCGATCCGGTGGCCGAATTCCCGGTACGCGTGCACGAGCCCGATGACGCCGCCGGTGGTTACGCCGGCGACAGGAGCGAGCCCGCGTGCGCCGCCCAACTCGAAGCCGGCAAAGAACACGGCCCAGTCGGGCGGGACCGAGGTCGGATCCTCCCGAAAGCGGTCGTAAAGGCGGTCGATGTAGGCCGCGTTGGCCTGGTGGATGGCGTCGAGCGGGTCGGTCACGAGATCCTCGAGGGCCGGAACGTGGGCGCGGAGGTTATCACGAAAACCGACTCGGGCCGGAGTCGGGGAACGCGCGGATCCGTTGGATTCTTCGGCATTTGCGGCGACGACCTTGGGTGCGGAACGCGCGGCCGGCTTTGCCGTTTCCAGACAGGCCTTGACTGAACGCTCGGGCGTGCCGATACTCCGGCCGTCTTCGGTGGGGCGCCATATGAGGCCAGCAGCCGCCAGGAACCTGGCGGCTTTTCTTTGAGCCGCGCCGAGACCCGGTCACAGGGACCGGGCGTCGCCGTCGCGTCTGGACGGCAGTAGTCGCGGGCGAGAGTCCGCAGGAAATCGCAAGGAGTATTCAACGTGGCAACCGGTCGGGTGAAGTGGTTCAACGAGACGAAGGGCTTCGGCTTCATTTCGCAGGATGGTGGTGACGACGTGTTCGTTCACTATTCGGCGATCCAGGGCGATGGATTCCGCACGCTGGCCGAGGGCGATACGGTTGAATTCGAAGTCAGCCGCGGTCCGAAGGGACTGCAGGCAGGCAACGTCCGCCGGTCGTCGTAGGCCCGGGGAACCGCCTCACCGTAACGGGCGGCGCGTAAGCGCCGCCCGTCTCGTTTTGCCCGATCGGCTCGAAGGAAAACCCTTCCAGCCCCGCGACCCGATCCGGAAAGCTACACCGGACTCGTGCAGGCCCGGCAGCGGGTGGCGGCCTGGGGAATCGTCTCCAGACAGGCCGGGCACGATTTGGTCGGAGCGCCCGGAGGCGCCGGGGCCGGCTTGAGCATGGCCTTCGTGATCATGAACACGACGAACGCGACGATCACGAAGTCCACGATATTCCCAAGGAATGCCCCATAGGTGATGGCGTTCGCCGCACTGCCGTCGGGGTTGGCGCTCAGGACCAGCTTCTGTTCCCGCCACGCGCCCCCCGGTAGCGCCACGCCGATCAGCGGCATAAGGATGTCGCTGACCAGGGAGCTCACCACCTTGCCGACGGCCGCGCCGATGATGACACCAACCGCCAAAGCCAGAGCGTTGGTCTTGAGCAGGAACTCCTTGAACTCTTTGAGCATGAGCCGCCTCCGTCGAGCGAGTGCCGGGGACCGGGGAGCCGCCCGGGCCGTCGAATCCGGGGCAGGATGCCCCCCCTCCCGTAGGGAGTGCAACCCCCGGAAGTCCGGACCGGCGAAGGCTTGCAATACTGCATGGGCCAACGCCTTGCCCTGCACAAAGGGGTTGTCGCGTCGGGCCCGTTCGTGAGATAGTCTTGCCGCCCTGAAACACCGCCATCCCCGTCACCCCTTCGACGCGGTGGTTGTTGTTGATTGTGCCCTCATCCTCTTTGTTCACGGTCGCGCCGGGAACACCCATCTACGGCTTGCGTGTAGCCCCCCTAGGAGGTGTCATGCCGTCGCTGAGAAGACTGGCGTGGACGGCTCCCGTCCTGCTTGCCCTCGCCGCCCCCATCGTTCAGGCCGCGGTCCCGACCGCTCCCAGCGAAGGGACCATCGAACTCCGAGGAATTCCCGAAGCGCGCCGCGCCAAGATCCAGCAGGAGCTGTCCCGCGGGGTCGAATGGACGGGCTTTCGTTCGCGGTACGGCGCATGGAGAGCCGTCTGGAACGAAGTCACGCGGACTCCGCATCGCGCGTACGGCCCGCCGGTCGCGCTGGCGAACTTCCAGAACGATGAGGTCGGCGCCGATCGCGCGGTTCGCGGCTTCATCACACAGAACCCCGATCTGTTCGGCGGCCGCCCCAACCTCGAGCTAGCCAAGGCGACGCGGGTCAACGACCTCTGGTACGTCCGCTATCGGCAGACCGTGGCCGGCATCCCGGTGCTCTACTCCGATTGGGAGTTCCGCGTCGGTGCCAACGGTGGGCTCATGTTGTTCGGGGCGGATGCCCACGAGCCCAGTTCGTCGCTCGTGACGTCCCCGCGCATTCCGTTCGCGGTCGCGCGCGAAGCGGCGCGCAACGGACTCGCGTTCGATGCCACCCGCGACCGCATCGAGGGCGGCGACCTCTACATTCTTCCCTACTCCGGGAGCGAAGGCCTCGAGTATCGCCTGGTATACGAAGTCTGGGTGCGCACGGTGAAGCCCATCGGCAATTGGAAGACGCTGGTCGACGCGCATACCGGCGAGATCCTGATGCGCCGCAATCGCATCTTCGCGGCGATCGGCGGCACGGTGAACGGTCAAGTCCATCTCAACTTGCCGACCGACGCGCTGACCACACGGTCGTTCGGCAACGCGCTGGTCACGGTCGGCGCGGTGACCGACACCACCAACGCCGCCGGCGTGTACACTGCCAACGTCATAGGAACCCAGCAGGTTCAGGCCGGAATCCGCGGTCCCTATCTCGACGTCGAGCGTTGCGTGCTCGACATCTGCCCGAGCAACGAGGCGTTCTTTGCCCAGTCCGCGGCCAACCCGGCGACCGTCAACATCGGCTGGACCATCTCCAATTCGACGGACTCGGAGCGCGACGCCTTCTACCACCTGAACCTCGCGCGCGATTTCGTCAAATCGGTCGATCCCGCGTTCACGGCCACCGACTACAGCATCCTCTGCTACGTCGACCACGACGACCACTGCAATGCGTTCTGGGACGGTTTCGCGCTGCAGTTCCTGTCGGCCGGCGACGGCTGTCCGGCCACCGCGACAATGCCCGACTTCCTCTACCACGAGTACGGGCACGCCATCAACGACAACCTCTACTTCTCACAAGGCATCTCAGGCGGCATGGACAACTACGCCCTGCAGGAGGGAACAGCCGATATCAACGCCACCCTCTTTCAGGACAATCCCACGTTCGGCAAGGGCATCTTCGGACCCGGCACCTTCGTCCGTTCCGTGAACAACACGTATCGCTACCCGGACAAGCAGAACCCGGTCTCGGCCCACGAGACCGGCCTGATCGTGGCCGGGGCCATGTGGGACATCCGGGTAGCCCTGGGGCTGACCACCGCTCGCCGCCTCGCTCACTTCGCGAAGTACGGCACCCCCGACGATCTCAATGACGGCGTCGCGCTCAGCGAGTACTTCATCGAGGTCCTGGTCGCGGACGACACCGATGGCAACCTGGCGAACGGTACACCGCACTACACGACGATCGTCAACGCGTTCAATGCCCACGGCATCGGCACGAATTTCTTCATCGACATCGACGTCACCGCGGCCGACGAGAACAGCATCGGCCCGTTCCCGGTCAACGCCGTGATCACCTACAACGGACCGATCGGTGCGCTCGACACGTTCTCGCCGGTCTTCTACTACTCGGTCAATGGCAGCCCCTTCAACTCGTTCCCGATGTTCCCGACCGGGAATCCAGACGAGTACGGCGCCCAGGTGCCGCAGCAGGCCTCGGCAATCATTCGCTACTACGTGCAGGCCAGGACCGAGGACGGTGGCGTCCAGATCGAGCCGTGGGGCGCGCCAACCCGGAATCACAAGTTCCTGGGTGGGCTGTACTCGTTGATGCTCGAGAACAACTTCGAGACCAACCAGGGCTGGACCGTGGGCGCCCCGACCGACAGTGCGACCAGTGGCGTCTGGGAACGGGCCGCTCCGGAACTCACGAACATCCAACCCTCCGCTGATCATTCCCCGGGCGGGACCCTGTGTTACGTCACCGACCACCGCACCAGCTTCTACCCCGGCACATACGACGTCGACGGCGGCAATACCACGCTGACTTCCGCGACCTTCAGCGGCGTGGCCGGCGGCCTCGTGCGGCCGGTCGTGAGCTTCCATCGCTGGTACACCAACAACGGCGGCGACAATCCGATCGAGGACGATCTGTGGATCGTTCAGATCTCGAGCAACGGTGGCACCAGCTGGACCACGGTCGAGAACACGCTGCTCGCCGACCGGTCGTGGTACCGATCCATGTTCTTCATTCACGACTACGTGACGCCGACCGCCAACATGAAGGTCCGCTTCATCGCGACCGACAAGCTGCTGGGGTCTCTGGTCGAAGCGCTGGTCGACGACTTCGCCATCTACGGGTTCGATCCGACCGTGTCGGTCGAAGACCCGGCCGCCACCGGCACCTTCGCGCTCGCGCGTCCGTCTCCGAATCCACTCCGGTCCTCGACGTCGCTGCGCTACCGCGTGGCGGAGCGCGGCCGCGTGGAGCTGACCATCTTCGACATCCAGGGACGCTCGATCCGCTCGGTGATCGATGCCGAGGTCGAGCCCGGCGAACACACAGCGGTGTGGGATGGCCGGGACGACCGCGGTCGACTGGTTCCCAACGGACCCTACTTCGCCCGGTTGTCCCAGGCGGGCGCACGAGCCTCGGAAGCCGTGTTGGTCGTCCGCTAGGCTCCACCTCCCGCAGGCATTCGACGGCCACCCCCGCCGCTGGGCGAGGGTGGCCGTTCGTCCAGCACCCTCCCCGCTCCCGGGATCGGGTGGTAGGCTTCAGGCGCTTCTGGCCATCCGGACCATCTCCGGCTCGTTCGAGCCGCAATGGCACCGGCGTACGACCGAGCCGATGAAGGGGGCCCTGCGATGACCGTTGTCCGCTCCACCGAACCCCCAGCCGCGCTCGCGGGCCGACTGGCCGAGGCCCGCGAGTCCTCCGACCGGCTCTTTCAGTGCGTGCGTCGCGAAGCGCTCTACGAGCGCCCGATCCCGGAGCGGCACCGCATCGTTTTCTACATCGGTCATCTCGAGGCCTTCGACTGGAACCTGATCGCCCGCGACGGATTCCGGGTCGAGCCGTTCGACGACGCCCTCGACCGGTTGTTCGCGTTCGGAATCGATCCGGTCGATGGCGCGCTGCCTTCGGATCCGCCCTCCGCCTGGCCCGACTTGTCCATCGTGTACGACTACCGGGCGACGGTTCGACGCAGGATCGACGAATGCGTCGGTGACGACACCGGCGCGAACCCGGAATCGGCCGTCCGGCTCGAAACCGCGATCGAGCACCGATTGATGCACGTCGAAACACTCGCCTACATGCTTCATCAGATGCCGGCCGACCGGAAGCACGCGCAGGTCGAGACCTCGATACCCTCGGGGCGCACCCGGCGACCCGCAGTGCGCATTCCGGCCGGAGCGGCGACTCTGGGCCGTGGTCGCGGCGAGGGGTTCGGATGGGACAACGAGTTCCTCGAGCACTCGGTCGACGTGCCGGCGTTCGTCATCGATGCCGACAGTGTCTCGAATGGCGAGTACCTGGCGTTCATAGAGGACGGCGGCTACTCCCGTTCCGAGCTATGGGACGACGAGGCCTGGGCGTGGCGCGAACGGCAGCGGATAACTTATCCACGCTTTTGGAAGCCGAGCGGCTCGGGCTGGCTCTGGCAGGGAATGTTCGGCGATCGCCCGCTCGCTCCGGACGAACCCGTCTATTCGAGCCACGCCGAGGCGCGAGCATTCGTCCGCTGGCGCGGCGGCTCCCTGCCGACCGAAGCCGAGTACCACCGAGCGGCGTTCGGAACCCCGGAAGGGACCGAGCGCGAGTTCCCGTGGGGTGAGCAGCCGCCCGATCGGTCGCGAGGGAACTTCGATTTCGCGCACTGGGATCCGGCTCCGGTCGGGGCCTATCCGGCCGGGGACAGTGCGTTCGGGGTGGCCGACCTGGTGGGCAACGGCTGGGAGTGGACCGAAACCGTGTTCGCTCCGTTTGCCGGATTCCAGCCCTACGCCTTCTACCCCGGGTATTCGGCGAACTTCTTCGATGGCAAACACTACGTCATGAAGGGCGGCTCCCCGCGCACCGCCGCCTGCATGTTGCGCCGTTCCTTCCGCAACTGGTTCCAACCGCACTATCCGTTCGTCTACGCCAAGTTCCGGGTGGTGGAGCGCTAGACCGTGGCGCTCACCATCTCGCTCGACGCCAGTGCGCCCTCGGTGCGCTTCGCCGACGACGTCCGCGCAGGTCTGACCCGCGCCGGCCAGAAGGAGCTACCGAGCAAGTATCTGTACGACGCGGTCGGGTCGGCGCTGTTCGAGGCGATCACGTTCCTGCCGGAGTACGGTCTGACCCGGGCTGGCGAGCGTCTGATTCACCGCCACGCCGAAGAGATCCTGAGCCCGGTCCCCGGGTCCGCAGTCGTGGCCGAGCTGGGGAGCGGCAGCGCGCGAAACACCCGCACGCTGCTCGAGGTCCTGGCGCGGCGCGGTCCCGTGACCTATTGCCCGATCGACATCTCGATGTCGGCGCTGACCCAGGCCGGACGCGAGCTGGATCGCATCGATTCGGTGACCATCGTCGGCTTCGAGGCCGAGTACCTCGACGGCCTGCGCGCGGCGGTCGCGCGCCGGCAGCCGGATCAGGCCCTGCTCGTTCTCTTCCTCGGCAGCACGATCGGCAATTTCGACCGCGAGGCGGGCTCCGCGTTCCTGGGCGAAGTGCGGCGGTTGCTGCAACCCGGGGATCGCCTGCTCCTGGCCACCGACATGGAGAAGGAGGTCGAGCGCCTAGTCCTGGCCTACGACGACCCGGCCGGGGTCACCGCGGCCTTCAACCGCAATCTGCTGGTACGCATCAATCGCGAGCTGGGCGGCGACTTCATCCTGTCCCGCTTCCGGCACGTGGTCCGCTGGAACGCGCACGAGCGCCGAATCGAGATGCATCTCGCATCGCTCCAACACCAGACGGTGCGCGTCCCGGCCGCACGACAGGTCGTCGAATTCGACGAGGGCGAGACGATCTGGACCGAAAGCTCGCACAAGTTCCGCGACTCCGACCTCGCCGGCTTCGCTGAACGATTGGCGTTCCGGATCGAGGGGCAGTGGCTGGATGCGGAGTGGTCGTTCGCCCAAACGCTCTACGTGGCGGAGTGAGCCCGCTCGTCACGGCGCCCCGCGACACCGTTCTCCCGCGATCGTGCCGGTCTAGTCGAGCGACAGCCCGAGCGACGCCGACCGCCCCGCCGCCGGGAAGTACTCGGCACCCCGCGGGTCGATGTAACCGGATTCCTGGTACTCGTTGTCGAGCAGGTTCGCGATCCGTAGCGTGAGCCGTGCGCGTGCCGCCCGGACCGATCCCGCCAGCTCGAGGGTCGCGTAGTCCGGAAGCGTGCTCTGGTTCGCCTTGTCGAGGAACTGCCGGCCGGTGTACCGCACGCCGCCCTCCAGCGACCAGCGGTCCCCGGGCGCCCAGCGCAGCGCCCCATAGGCCATGCCCTCGGGCACGGCGTTGATCTGGTTGCCGTCGTCGGCGCCGCCCTCGATCGTGGTCGGGGTCCACGCGCCGGTCGCTGTCGCCGTCAACTGGCGGCCCAGCGGCTGAACGACGGACGCCTCGACGCCGCGATGCCAACTCTCGCCGATGTTGGCGTACTGGAACGTCCCGAGGTCGAAGTCGATCTCGTCCGTGACCTGCGAGGAGTAGACGGCGACCGTGGCCGAGCGGCCGCCCGCGCCACCCCACCGTCCGCCGACCTCGAAGTTGAGCGAGCGCTGCGGATCGAGGCTCGGATTCGAGATCACGACCGCCCCGCCGAGCGCCCGCTGATCGAACAGCTGGTTCAGCGTCGGCACCCGGAACGCCGTGCTGAAGCTGGCCCAGACCGTGCCGCGTTCGCCGACCTCGCGGCTCAGCGCCACGAAGGGGCTCGCGGCCGACAGGGTGCGGGACGGGATCCCGTTCGCCCCCGGGATCTCGAGCGGCCCGACCCGGATGACGTCGCCGCGCAGGCCGAGCCTGAAGCTCGCGCGCCCGCCCACCGGCACGCGCGCGCTGGCGAACCCCGACCAGGCGTCGCGCCACCCGGTGCCGCTCGCCTCGAGCGTGCCGTCGGCCGTGCTCCGGTGGTCGCTCTGCAGCCGCGCCCGCTCGGCCTGGATCCCGGCGCTGAGCGCGACCGCGCGCATGAGTCCCCGCCACCCGGCCTCGGCCCCGAACGTCACGGCCTCCGTCGGATGCGACTTGGTCTCGGGGAAGAACCCACCCGAGAAGTCGGGAATGTAGAGCGTCCGGATCTGGTCCACGTCCTCGGTGCGCACGTAGGGCATGAACAGCCACTCCGCCTCCGCCTCCGTGTGATGCACCAGGTGGAGGCCCGTCGCCATGCGGCGCGCGTGGACGTAATCGGTCTGCGTGTCGGCCTGGTCGCGATCGGTGCGCAGCTGGTCCGCGGTCAACGCCCCGGGTTCCTCGTGCCGGGTGTCGAGCACGCTGACGTCGAGCGTGAGCCGGGTCCGATCCGACAGGTTCCAGGTGCCGTCGGCGCCGCCGGAGACCACCGTCTCCTGGCTGCGGTCCCGATAGCCGTCGGCGTTGCGGAGGCTGCCGCGGACGCCGCCCCTGAACGCCTCCCCGCCGCCGGAAGCTTGCAGGTTGCCGGAGACGAGGCCGAAGCTGCCGGCCCTCAGCATGCCATCCGACTGGAAGCCCGACGCCGGGTCGCGCCGCACGACGTTGACCACCCCGCCCTCAGTGCCGTCGCCGTAAAGCCAGGCGCCGGAACCCTGGACGATCTCGAGGCGCTCGACGTCGTCGGTCATCACCCAGTCCCAGTCCACGTCGCCGTTCTCGACGCCGCGGACGTCCTGGCCGTTCACCAGCAGCTTGAGGTAGGAGCTCTCGCCGTTCGCGGTGAAACCGCGGGGATCCAGAACCCGCGCCTCGCCGATCCCCGACTGTCCGTAGCCGTGGAGCCCGGGGAGCCGGCCGAGCACCGTGGCGACGCGCTCGGCGCCGGACCGCGTCAGGTCGGCACGCGAGACGACGAAGGCCGGCGCCGGAACGTTGCGCAGCACGTCCCTGCCGCGCAGGGCGTTGACGACCACTTCGGGAACCGTCATCGCCACGCTGTCGCCCGCCGCCGTTTCGGCGGCCGGCACCCCGCGCGCCGTGAGTAACCCGGCCAGGCAAATCAACGCGATCGTCCGTCTCATGTGTCGCTCCTCAGGTATTCCATGCCCGAACCGATTCGCGGCAGACCGCGAACCGGAAGGGTTCCGAGCGCCCCGGGCCCGCTCGTTCTCGGCGGTCCCTTCCGCCACCTCGAGTCCGACGCATCATGCCCCCGGCTCCGGCGGCAGCCTGAGCCCGCGCGGGATGACGAGCCGGTCGAGGGCATCGAACCCCCATTGGATCACAAGTGCAAGCGCCGCCGCCGGGACCGCGCCCTGTAGGATGAGGTCCGGCCGCCGGAGCTGAATTCCGGCCAGGATCGGATCCCCGAGGCCCCCCGCGCCGATGAGCGCTGCCAACGTGGCCGTGCCGACGTTGATCACGGCGCTGATCTTGATTCCCGCCATGATCGCGGGCGAGGCCAATGGCAAGCGCACGCCCCAGAGATCGGTGCGCCAGCGAAGCGCCAGGGCTCGCGCCGATTCCTCGAGTCCGGGAGAGATCGACGTCAGGCCGACGAACGTGTTCCGCACGATCGGCAGAAGGCTGTAGAGGAAGAGTGCCACCAGCGCGGGACCTGCACCGACCCCGAGCCATGGGATGAGGAATGCGAGCAGCGCCAGCGACGGAATGGTCTGCAGCATCCCGGCGCCCGCGAGCGTCAGTGTCGCGAGCCAGGGAGCACGAGTCGCGAGGATCCCGAGCGGGACGCCCGCGAGCACCGCGCCGGTGAGCGAGATCGCGACCAGCTTCAGATGCTGAACCGTGTTGGCGGTGATGACCTCGACCGTCGTTCGCTCTCCGAGTCCGGGAGTGTCCTCTCCCGTGGGCGGCTCACCCACGAGCCCGATATCGGCCAACAGCCCGGCCGCCGCCGAGGACGTCGGTTGCCCCTCGAGGACCACGCACGCGTTCGCGCGAATCATCCGCTTCTCGTCGATCCGGCCTTCCAGCTGTCGGATGCTGGACAGTGCGGACGCTGCTTCGCGCTCGAGGTCGAGGCGGTAGAGGATGACGGCGTCGTAGCGCGGAAAGAAGCCGAGGTCGTCCTCGAGCACCGCGAGCTTCATTCGCTCGATCTGCGCATCGGTCGTGTAGATGTCGATCACGTCCACTCGACCCGACGCCAGGGCCTCGTAGGCCAGCTCGTGCTGGATGCCACGCACCGCGTGCGCACCAAGACCGTACGCCGGGGCCAGACCGGGCCAACCGTCGCGTCGGCCCAGGAACTCGTGGGTGACCCCGAGCTCGAGTTCCGGGTGGCGTGCGAGATCGGAGATCGTGCGCAGATTCAGCCGATCCCGGGTCCTCGCGGTCACCGCCAGGGCGTACCCGTCGTTGAAGCCCAGAGGCTCGGACACCCCGATCCCCTGCGGTGCGAGCCCGGTTCTCAGCTCCGCCAACGAGGGACGGCCCGGGCTCTTGAGGATCACTTCGGCAATGGTTCCCGTGTACTCGGGATACGCGTCGACAGCGCCGCTCAACAACGCCGCGTAAACGATCTCGGTCCCGCCCAGGTTGGCGCGGTGCTCGACCGAAGGACCGGAGGATCGAGCCAGCGTCGCCATGCTCTCGCCCAGGATCCACGATTCCGGGAACGCCTTGGAGCCGATGACCAGCGTTCGCGGCGCCGGGCCGGCGCCCAGGAGTCCGGCCAACACGAGAATCGCGGCCAGGAACCCGGCGCGACGGCCCCTCACTGTGGGATTCCCTCGACGTCGTGCAGCGTGCGCTGGGCGCGGACGAACTCGCGAACGAAATCCTCCGCCGGCTGGTCCTTCAAGTCCCGCCACCGCCCGCGCTGCACCAGCCGGCCGGCACGGAGCAGCACGATCTCGTCGGCGACGTAGGCGGCCTCGACCAGGTCGTGAGTCACGAACACCACGGTCTTCCTCAACTCTCGAAAGATGCGCCGCAACTCCTCTTGGAGGCCCGCGCGGACGATCGGATCGAGTGCTGCGAGCGGCTCGTCGAGCAGCAGCAGCTCGGGATCCAGCATCAGGGCGCGCATCAGGCCGACGCGCTGCCGCTGCCCGCCCGAGAGCTGCAGCGGATAGCGACCGAGCAGCTCGCGGGCGAATCGGGCGATCCCGGCGACTTCGTCGATACGCCGTGCGATCCGCGCCGCCGGCCAGCCTAGGTCTCGCGTCTTGAGGCCGAGATTCTGGGCGGCGGTCAGGTGAGGGAACAGGCCACCGTCCTGAATGACGTAGCCCATTCGCGTTCGCATTCCGGGTTCACTCGTGTCGCGGCCTGCGAATCGCACGGCACCCTCGTCCGGCTTGAGGAGCCCGAGGGCCAGGCGAAGCAGGGTCGACTTGCCACAGCCGCTCGGGCCGAGCAGCGCCGTACACCGGCCCGCCGGCACTTCGAACGTGACGCCGTCGACCGCGACGAACGTGCCGAAGCGCTTGCGAACTGCCGAAAACTCCAGGGCCGGCGCGTCACCGGCGGCCGGCTCGCCTCCCGGCCCCGATGCTGGCATCATTGTCATCGAGATGACATCCCGCGAGTTACAATACCAGAGCCTCTTCGGGAGCGGCGGAATCCAAAGGCGCGGCCGGCGGCCTGGAACCGACGTAAAAATTCCACTCGGGGCCGGGCGCGTCGATTACTGAGGAATCGCATGTCCTTTTGCCAGCCACGCAAGCTCGGGCCGCTGGCGACAGCCGCCGTCTTGCTCGTGCTCGGATCGAACCCGGCCTCGGCCCAGTATTTCGGCCGGAACAAGGTCAACTACCGGACCTTCGATTTCGACATCCTCAAGACCGAACACTTCGACGTCTACTACTACAGCGAGGAGTCGGACGCCATCCCGACCGCCGCACGGATGGCCGAACGCTGGTACACGCGCCTGTCCCGAGTGCTGAATCACGAGCTGGCCGGGCGGCAGCCGCTGATCATGTATGCCAGCCACCCGCACTTCGAACAGACCAACGCGATTCAGGGCGACCTGGACGAGAGCACCGGCGGTGTCACCGAGTCGGTCAAGCGGCGCATCGTGCTGCCCTTCTCGGGTTCGCTGGCCGAGACCGACCACGTCGTCGGCCACGAGCTGGTTCATGCGTTCCAGTACGACATCATGGGTCGTTCGCGGGTCGGCGGATCGGTCGCGATGCGCATGCCGTTGTGGTTCATCGAAGGCATGGCGGAGTACCTGACCATTGGCCCGATCGATCCGCACACCTCGATGTGGATGCGCGACGCCGTGCGCAGCGGCAAGGAACTGCCCGACCTCGCGCACCTGGCCGAGTACCGCTACTTCCCGTATCGCTGGGGCCACTCCCTGTGGTCCTACGTCGGCGAGCGCTGGGGCGATCGCGCGATCGGAGAACTGCTCAAGGCGGTCTCGAGGGGCATCGAGATGGAACAGGCCTTCTCGGCAGTCCTCGGGGTGCCGACCGATTCGCTGGCTCGGGACTGGCATCGGGCGCTGCGCGCCCAGTCCGACCGTGTCGGTGGGCAGCCGCCGACCGCGCTGGTCAAGCCCCTGATCGGCTCCACCGGCGATCGCGGCGTGTACAACCTGGCGCCCTCGCTCAGCCCCGACGGACGTCAGGTGATGTTCCTCTCGGAGCGGGATCTGTTCTCGATCGAGTTGTATCTCGCCGACGCGCACACCGGCCGAATCAGCAGGCGCGTGACGCGCACCGCGGTGGATCCCCACCTGCAGAGCCTTCAGTTCGTCAGCGGCGCGGGTTCATGGAGCCCCGACAACCGCCAGTTCGCGTTCGCGACCGTCCGCAACGGGCGGTCGGCGATCCAGGTGATCGACGTGGCCTCGGGTCAGACGCGCCGCCAATATTCCGTGCGCGAAATCGGCGAGATCTGGACGCTGTCGTGGTCGCCCGACGGCCGTTCCATCGCGTTCTCGGCACTCGCGGGCGGTCACACCGACTTGTTCTCGATCGATCTGCACTCCGGAAGCGTGCGTCGGTGGACGAACGACCTGCCCGCCGACCTGCAACCGGCCTGGTCGCCGGACGGCAAGAGCATCGCGTTCATCACCGAGCGATTCGCTCCGATTGAGAACCTGTCGCATGGCCACCTGCGACTGGCCTTGCTCGACATTCCCGATGGTTCGGTCCATCTGCTGCCGTCGTTGCCGAATTCCAAGCACCTGAACCCGCAGTGGTCGCCCGACGGCCGCGCGCTCTACTGCATCGCCGCGCCGGGCGGGATCCCGAACCTGGTCCGGCTCGAACTCGAGTCGCAGACCTGGACGCAGATCACGAACGTCGGCACCGGCGTCAGCGGCCTGACCGCCACCAGCCCGGCCATCTCGGTGTCGCGCACCGGCGATCGGATGGTATTCGCGGCCTACGAGAACGGGGCCTATTCGATCTTCGCCCTGGACTCGTTGTCGACCAGAGGTCAGCCGCTGGTGTTCGGAGCGGACTCGCTGGCCGCCTGGATCCTGCCACCCGACTATCCCGATTTCGCGGTGACCAATACCGTTCGCGCCCTCCCCGAATCGCTGGACATCGGCCTGCCGCCGGCCGGCGAGCAGGCCCTCAATGATCCGAACGACGTCCAGGATCCGCCGTTCGCCGGATCGCCCTCGTATGCGCGTAGTGCGCCTACCGACACCGTGGACTTCCGCACCCGGATGCAGCCGATCACTTCGGAGCGCGGGGAGGTCCAATCAATGCTCGAAGACCCCGAAGAGGGACTGGTCGACACCACCGGATTCGAGCAGACGGGTTATCGCCCCTCGCTGTCACTCGACAAGGTGTCCCAGGTGGGCATCGGCTTTGGCGTCGGTGGCGGCAGCGTGTCGGGCGGCGGCGGCGCCACACTCTACTGGAGCGACATGCTCGGCGATCACAATCTCGCCACCTATCTGGAGATCAGTTCGGACGGCGGCAACTTCCTGAACAACGTCGCCGCGGTCCTCGACTATCGGAATCTGAGGCGGCGCTGGAACTGGGGCGTCGAGTTGAGCCAGGTCCCGTATCTGACCCGAGGCCTGGAGTACAACGTCGTCCAGCTTCCCGATGGCTCGCAGGGCACCCAGGAGGACGTCGCGCTCATCTGGCAGGTCGAGCGTCGCGCGCTCGGGACCGTGGCCTATCCCTTCGACCGCATTCGGCGCATCGAGTTCGCCGGCGGATTCCGCAGTGTCGGGTTCGAGAGCGAGTTGACGACGCGCCTCTACGACGGCTCCGGCCGTCTGGTCAGCGAGACCACCGGCGGCTTCTACGCCGATCCGGAGGCGCTCGACATGGGGGTCGGGATCGTTGCCCTGGTCCACGACAATTCGTTGTTTGGCGGCACGAGCCCGGTCCTCGGCAGCCGCGGGCGCATCGAGCTCGATGTCTATGCCGGCGACCTGGTCTACAACAGCTTCCTGCTCGACCTTCGGCACTACGTGATGCCGATGCGGCCGCTGACCCTGGCGGGCAGGGCTCTGACCTTTGGCCGTTATGGTCCCGACGCGGAGTCCCCGCTGATGAGCTCCCTGTTCCTCGGCTACCCGAGCCTGGTGCGCGGATACGACCAGGAGTCCTTCCGGGTCAGCGAGTGCGAGGACCCGACCGGGTTCGGTCCGTGCGAGTCGTGGGATCGCCTGTTCGGCAGCCGCTTGGCCGTGGCCAACGTCGAGGCCCGACTGCCGGTGTTCGGCCCGCTCGGGGTGCTGCGCAGCGCGATGATGCCGCCGGTCGAACTGGCGGCGTTCTTCGATGTCGGTTCGGCATGGGGCATGGGCGACGATCCGACCTATCGGAACGGCCAGCAGAACGTCGTCAGCAGCCACGGAGTCGCGATGCGTATGAACTTGTTCGGCTTCCTGATCGCCGAGATGGATCTGGTTCATCCCAACGACCGCCCGCAGAAGGGCTGGTACTGGCAGTTCAGCTTCCAGCCGGGCTTCTAGATCGACCCGAGCGGAGCCGCCGGCTCCACGAGAGGCTCCGCTCAGCAGTACCAGGGCTCGGTCAGGTGGGGCACCGGCGGCCGCCGATACGACGCCGCGCGCGCCACGCGGTCGCGATCCTCGGCCGTCGCGAAGCGCTCGGCCAGCGCCCACAACCGAGCGTACGACTCGGTTCGAGGGGCGCGCTCCCGCGCCAGCTCACCCGCCAGAGACTCGGCGTCCCGCTGCAGAGCGTCCACCCGCGGGTCGGGATGCTGCCACCGGTACACCAGCGCCTCGCCGTCGAAGGCCCCCGCCAGCCGGCGAACCTCATCCAGCTCGAGCAGTCGTGACCGCGCGGGAATCAGCAGACGGATCGCAAGCTGGATCGGCGCGACGTGCTCGACCAGATCCATATCGGCGATCGCGGCAAGCAGCGACGACCACCCTTCGGGAGTGGTCCACGGCGTAAAGGCGACGAAGGTCGGCTGGAGCGTGATCCCGGCGTTCCGCACCTGTCGCGCGGCGTTTTCGAAGTCAGCACGCGTGTGGCCCTTTTCGAGACGCGCGAGGATCCGATCGTCCACGGACTCCGCGGCACTGGTGATCAGGATGCAGCCGAGAGCCGCCAGCTCCGGCAGGAGTGCGGCGTGTCGCACCAGGTGTTCGATCTTGATCGTCGCGTCCCAGCTCACGTCCGGATGCTCGGCGTGCAGCGCGCGGACCAGAGGCAGCGTATGTCCCGGACCGTTCAGGAAATCGGGATCGCCAAACGTCACATGGCGGGCCCCGCGTGCGACCTGGCGGCGCACATCTTCGAGCACCACCTCCCGCTGAACCACGCGCACTCGCCCCTGGTAGACCGGAACCACCGGGCAGTGGCGGCAACGATGGCGACATCCACGAGTCGACTCGGTGTAGCCCACCACACGTTGCGTACCATCCGGCAGATGCAGATGTGCGTAGGCTTCGGGCGAAGGCAGCAGGTGGCGGGCGGGCGCCCGAAAACGGAGGCGAGGCATGGCCGGCGCGGCGGAGTCCGCGCCGGGGCTCGGAGGAGCGGATGGCAGGTCCCTCGCCCCCTCGGCGACGGAGTCCTCGAGGCCCGGCGCACCGAGCTGGCGCGCCACTTCGACCAGGCTGGCTTCGAATTCGCCGCCCAGCACGTCCGCCACGCCGAGCGAGCGAAGGTGCTCTTCGTTGAGTGCCGCGTACAGTCCATAGGCACACAGACGCGCCCGTGGATTCAACTCCTTGAGGTGCGGCAGCCGCGCGACCGCCAGACGGGTCGCCGTGTGCATCGGCAGATGGAACGCGATCAGGTCGGCCGATCGCACCGCCTCTTCGTCGAGGGCTTCGACCGCGAGATCGTTCACTCGCACATCGCAATCGGCGTCGGTCAGCCAGGCCGCAGGTGATGCCAGGCCGAACGGGGCGCGGCCCAGGTCGTAGGTCGAGAGCAGAACGACCCGGACCCGGCGTGTCGCGCCGGCAACCGCGGCCGGCGCTTCGACGTTCATGAGTACGGCGACGCGCCGCCGCCCTTGGACGGTCGATAGTAGGGGTTGGCGCCCCCCGCATGATCGGTGGTGTCCACCACCTCGCGCACCTGGGGAACCACTTCGCGCAACCGAACCTCGATGCCCTGGCGCAGGGTCACGTCGACCATGCCGCAGCCCTGGCAGCCGCCGCCGAGCTGGACGTAGGCGACTCCGTCGCGGACCTCGAGCAGCGCCACCCAGCCCCCGTGCGTGGCCACGGCCGGGTTGATCTCCTCGTCCAACACCTTCTGAACCGCGAGCGCCACCGAGTCGGTCCACAGCGGGTTCGGGTTGTCGATGCGGAAACCGCTCTGGTTCGGACCCTCGACGAAATCGAGCGTCACTCCCGTGAGGCTCTCGACGCTCCGCGCATCGACCAGGACCTGGAACGGACCGACGTCGACCACCCGATCGTCGGCGGCCTGTTCGGCGGCATCGACGAAGGCGAGCCGATACATGAATCCGCCCGGACCTCGTCCCTCGACCGCGAAGCGCAGCGCGAGATTGGGGCGGTTCTCGGCCTTCATGAACGCGGCGATTCTCTCCTGAGCCAACTCGGTGATCGTGATCATTTGGTCCTCATGGCGACCGCAGGTGACGCATCGATCGGCCGTATGTCGAACTCGAGCCGTGCGTGCGCCGCCCGCAAGGCCGCTTCCACCAGATCCGGGTGGTCGCCGCGCGCGAAGACGAACCCGAGATAGCGGGAGCCTTCGGGCAGCGCCACGACCTCGTCGCCGACCGGAATCGTGATCCGAATGTCCTCGATCCCATCGACCCGCCGCGCCTGCTCGACGCCGCGCACGGTCTTCAGGGTTCCTGAGGCCGGCACCGGGATCATCATCACGCCCGCCGCCAGCGCCTCGCGGGACAGCGAACCGGGGGCCGCCCCCAGCAGGTAACGCAGCAGGGCCGACTCCAGTGAAAGACCACCCGCGAACCGCAGCGCTCGCGAGCATAACCCCCCGATCGAACGCGGAGCAATCTCCACCAGCGTGGCGACCCCCTGGTCGATCCGCAGTTCGGCGTGCACCGGCCCGTGATCGAGACCGAGTGCGGTCACACACGCTGTCGCCTCTGCCACCACCTCGCTCACGATCCGATCCGGATGCCGCGAGGGCGTCACGTAGATCGACTCTTCGAAGAACGGGCCCGCCAGCGGATCGGGCTTGTCGAAGAGCGCGAGGACCTCGAGCCGTCCGTGGTGAACGAACCCCTCGAGCGCCACCTCGTCGCCGGGCAGGTACTGTTCGGCGAGCAGGCCGAGGGAACCCGAATCGGCGGCAATCCGCACGCATCGCGTGAAGGCGGCCTCAAACTCCCCCGGATGATTCGCGCGAATCACGCCTCGACTGGCCCCCAGATCCACGGGCTTGATCACGCATGGGTAGTCGACGCGGCGCGCCGCGTCGGCCGGATCGTGATCGAGCTCGAAGCCGCGATACCAGGGACCCGGCCGGCCGGCGCGCGCGAGCACCCCGCGCATCAGCCGTTTGTCTCTTGCCGTGCTCACCGCGCGGACCGAATGGTGGGGCAATCCCAATTCGGCGGCCGCATGGGCCGCCACCAGCGCCAGGTCGTCATCGGCAGCGAGCACGGCCGCCACCCGATGCGTGCGACCCCATGCGGCCACGCTTCGGCCGGAAGCCGCAGCGTCCCCCGGATTCAGCAGCAGATGCCCGGCCGGATTCAGCGCTTCGAGGGCTTGCGGGCGGTCCGAGCCCACGGTCACGTCGACTCCGAGGCCCTGGGCGGCTTCCAGGAACGCACCGGCCCGGTAGGTCTTCGTCGCGGCCAACAGGACGATCCGAGTCACAGGATCCTCTCGATCCGCGACCTCGCTCCCAGGTTCGCCGACGGGGCGCGGAAGCCCGCGATCACCTCACGACGATGGCGCGGCGAACCGACTCACCGTCGAGGCCGGAGAGCTTGAGGAAATACACCCCGGCATGGACCGGATGGCCATCGTCGTCGCGGGCGTCCCAGGTGGTCTGGTGCGAGCCCGCCGCCAGGGTGCGGTCGTAGAGGGTGCGGACCACCCGGCCCTGCAAATCGACCAGGACCAGCTTCACGTGGGCCGCGGCCGGTAGCGCGAACGGGATCGTCGTCTGATTGCGGAACGGATTCGGATGGAGCGCGCCGAGCGAGAGACCCCGCGCGGGGTTCGAGCCGACGGCGGTGTTCGCGCAGTCCATCCAGCCTGAGATCGTGTAGTGGCTGCCGGCGTCCGTGCCGAAGTTGTCGATGAAGATGTAATAGACCCCGGTGCTGAGGAAGCGGTAGCGGAGCATTTCGGTTTCGTTGAAACCGACGTTGTCGGCGCCCGCGACACACGAATAGGTGACGTCATTGCAGTTGGTGGCGACGTAGACCGAGCCATCGGCGCCGAGCATCGCGTAGTCCAGCCACAGGCTGTCCCCGGCGGTCGCGTAGACCTTGTAAACGACGTCGCGCCCGCTGGCGCGATAGCCGGTGCACGAGAGCGAATCCACCAGATTGTAGTTGTTGACCGCGGCGACTGTGCTGCCGCTGCGCTCGAACGGGCCGCAAGGCAGTGGGATGGCGCCTTCGCAGATGTCGTTGGACGGCGGCTTCGGACAATGGTATTCGCCGGTCAAGGACCAGGTCCCGAACGAATTCGACCCCTCCGAATCGAGGATCAGGTAGTACGTGCCGCTGAACAGGAACTGGTGGCGAATCAGCTCGGTTCCGCCGGCGCCGACCGCGTTCACGCCGCGGATGCAGGTGCCCACCAGATTGGTGCAGTCGTGGACGATGTAGGCGACACCGTTCGCGGTCGACTGATAGTTCGCCGACAGGCTGTCGCCGGCCACCACGTTCATGACGTAGACGATGTCCCTCCCGGCCGAGATCACGCCGGTGCAGTTCGCAGTCGACGGGAACTGATAGTTGTTGTTCGCGTACTGCGTGGTTCCGCTGAACGAAACCGGCCCGCAGGCGATGAGCGCCGGGAAGTCGCAACGGTCGTTGGACGGCGGCGGCGGCGTTCCGGCGCAACGGAACTGACCCTGGAGCGTGAAAGGTCCGCCCCCATTGGGCTCGAAGGTGTCGACGACCAGGTAGTAGGTCCCGGCCTCGACGATTCCTTCGCGCAGGAACTCGGTGCCACCGACACCCGCGTCGTCCTCGCCGTTGTAGCAGGTGGTGTCCTCATGCGCGCAATCGGTGATCAAGTAGAGCGCGCCATCCCAACCCGGGGTCGTGAGATCGACCCAGATACTGTCGCCGGGGACGGCGTTGAACTTGTAGACCACGTCGCGTCCCGGGGTCACGAATCCCGTACAGGACAGCGTGTCGTGCGAGAAGGTGTAGTGGTCGAGGGCTTCGGCGGTCGTACCGCTGATGTCGAACGTGCCACAGGCGATCAGGGTCGCCCCAGCGCAGGTGTCGTTGGCCGGCGGCGCCTGGGTCTCCCAGGGGGTCGCCGCGGCCGGTGAAGTGTCCTCCGACTTGGGCTTGGCCTTGGGCTCGAGACTGCCCCGGTTCGGGCCGGCCAGGGCTGGAGCGACCGCGAGACAGCCGATCAGGAGCAGAGGGAGGGCGACGGACACCGGCGCCATGGGACGGGGGATACTCCGCATGGATGTCTCCTGTCTCACGGCGGGCCCCGCCTGCGCACGCTGGGGCGATGAGTCCCAAGCACGAGGATGGACGCGACGCGGACCTGATGTTGTGGGTCGATCCGGTTCCGTTCCCAGAGGGCAGGAGACGCAGCCGGTTGCGGCAGCCGGCGCGAAGGGGGGCGCCTCATGCGTGGCAGGAGTTTACCACGGCTCGACGTTCCCCTTGAAGGGGGGATTTCAGACGTGTACGTGCCTCCCGCCGAGTTCGACCTCGACCCCGGCGCCGGACCGCTGAGCCGAAACCAGAACGTGGTGGGCTGCCGCCAGGTCCTCGATCGCGATTCCCAGGGACTCGAACAAGGTGACCTGGCCCGAGTCCTCCCGGCCGGGGGCTCGATCCAGCAAGAGATCCCCCAACTCGGCCACGATGTGGCCGTCCCCGACCGCGCCCTCGGCCTTGGCGATCAGGAAGTCGCCGGCTTCCGCGAGGGCCGATTCGCGGCGGTCCACGTAAAGACGACTGCGACGCACCGCCTCGGCATCGAGCTCGCGCGCCGAGGCGAAACAGGCGCCAACAGCGTTGACGTGGACCCCGGGCGACAGCCAGTCGCCGTGCAATACCGGCTCGCGGGCCGCGGTCGTCGTGCACACGAGATCGGCGCCCGCCACCGCCTCGCGCGCCGTAGCCGAAACCTCGATCGGGACTGCGTGTCTCGCTCCCTCGCGCACGGCGAAGCGCTCGGCATGCGACGGGTTGCGGCTCCAGACCCGGACCCGTCGCAGACGACGTACCGCGGCCATGGCCGCGAGGTGGCTCGCAGCCTGGACGCCCGAACCGAGGATCGCCAGATCACCGGCGTCCTTCAGGGCCAGCGCCCGGGTCGCGACCCCGCTCACCGCGGCGGTGCGAATCGCGGTGATGCTGCTCGCGTCGAGAACGGCAATCGGCTCCCCGTGCTCGACGCTGAACAACAGGACGACCCCCTGATGCGAATCGAACTCGGTGCCGTGGTTACCGGGCATCACACTCACCACTTTGAGCCCGAAACTGCGTGGAGAGCCGAGATAGCCAGGCATCAAGCCGAGTAGCCCCGAGCGGTCGGGCAGCCAGACCATGCTGCGCAATGGCAGCACCGCATCACCCTGCGCCAGATGCTTCAGGGCTGCCGCCATGACCTCGATGCACTCGGACATCGGCAGCAGGCGCTCGACGTCAGTCCGCGAAAGTATGCGTGTCGGCACGGGCGTTACCTCGGGGCCGCCGGTTGGACCCGGGCTGGGGAACCGGGGTCCTCGACGGCAGGATTCGACTTCAAAGGCCTGCCGACTATGACCGGGGCGGCGCCGGGAAGTCCATTGGACTGCACCCCGGCCTGTTCTATCCTTTTGCGACCATGCCGCAGGGGCGCCTGCCTCCCGCACCACGGGAGGGCCACCTCTGTGGTTCCGGGACAGGTGCCCTCGATGATTCAGCTCGACACGGCCGTATCCGATCCCCAATGGCCCGCCCGCCTGAGCGAGCTGTGCGCGCTCCTCGGGCGAGCCCCGACGCCGGCGGCACGGGATCGGGCCTGCGGCGAAGCCTGGGTACTGCTCAACATCAATCTCAGGCGCTACTTGCGGCTCCATGCCTCGCGGCTCGGTTGCGTCCCCGCCTCCGACGTCGAGGACATCGCGGCCGCCAAGGCGTTGGATCTGATCCGCAAGGCCGAGTCCGGTGCATCCGGGGCGCTGGCGCGACGCTGCGATGAAATTCCGGGATTCCTGTCGACCATCGCCCGTAACGGACTGGTCGACCACCTGCGGCGCACCGGTCGGCTGGTGCCGCTCGATGCCTACGAGCCGAGGAACGGCCATTCGGTCCATCTCGACCTGATCTCGGGCCCGGACGGGGATCCGAACCGGGCGGTCGAGTGCAACGAGTTCGCCGCGGCGCTCTGCGCGTGCGCGGAAGGTCTCAAACCGCGCACCCGGCGCATCTGGTTCTTTCGCGTGTTCTACGAGATGTCGACCAAGGAAATCGCGAACCATCCGGAGGTCGGATTGAACCCCGGTCACGTCGATGTGGTCCTGCAACGCGCGCGCGAGCACATCACGCGCTGCATGGCGGACAAGGGTCATTTCGCGAAAGACATGCCCGCGGGAACGTTCGCCGAGCTGCTCCGCGTATTTCGAATCGAGCCGAGCGAGCGAGGGACTTCATGAAGCCGGGCATGGGCGTTCGCGGACTTGGCCCACACCTCGACGACGACGCCTGCACCGACCTGGTGCAGGGGTATCTGACCTTTGCCGCGCAAGACGCTGCATTCGATCATCTGCGGCGTTGCCACGCGTGCGAGGAGGCGGTGCGCCAGCGGGCGGCGGAGCTCGAGCGCCTGCGTGCAGCAACCTATGCGCTGGAGCGTCCCGCGAAACCCCGGGCCACGAGGTGGATCCCGATCGCCGCCGCCGCGGCGGTCGCTCTGGTGGCCTTCGCGGCCCTGCTGCCGTTCGCTCGGAAACCTCAGCCGACACCCGAAATCGGCTGGCTCCCCGCGGCGAACGACCTCACGGTCCTGCGCGGAGGCGTCGCGGATTCGAACCTGATCTCCGGGCTCGAGGCCTACGATCGACGAGACCTGACGACCGCGATCGCCCTGCTGCGCAATCCGCAGGCGGGAGGTCCCTATGGTCCCTACGAGCGAATCCGTCGTGTCTATCTCGGTTCCGCCCTGGCCGCGGCCGGGGAATACCGGGAAGCCGTTGCCGTCATCCAATCGGTGCCTTCGCTCGCCACGGTCCCCGAGCCATGGGGACAGGAGCTGCGCCGGGCGTACTACGTGTCGCTCCGAAAGTCGGGGGATCGGCAAACCGCGGACTCCCTGATGCGGGTACTCGCAGCCCAAACTGGTGAAACCGACGACGGCGACCGGGGCCTCGACTAGCCGCATTTCGGGCGCGAGGACGACCACGGCCGGGAACGCGAGTCGCCCTCCCTGCCGCCTTCGAGCCCTGAGCACGCTGGGTTTGCTCATCGCAACCGCCGGTTGCGGCTCCCCTCGCCTCGCCGATCCCGAACCGGCGGCCGCCGAGATTGCCACGCTGCGCGGGCGCGGCGACTACGCGGCGGCGGCCCGGGTCGCGGATTCGGTGGCCACTCGGCTCGATCGAACGCCGCGAACGAGCGACCTCGAACGGGCGGATGCGAGGCGTCGCGCGCAACTCCTCCATGGCTACGCCAACCTGGACTCGTCGTCACGGATCGAACTGTCGGCTGCCGACCGCCTGGACCGCGCGATGGACTCGCTCGAAACTGCCGGCGAATGGAACCAGGCCTATGCGCTGGCGTCCCTGCAGCTGGAGGCTCGGCAGCGGCGGCTCGGACCCAGCCACGAGGACGTCGCCACCAGTCTCTTCCACCTGGGGCGACTCGGGCAGCAGCGCGGGTCCCACTCCGAGGCGGTCGCCCTGCTGGAACGTGCGCTTTCCGAGCGCCGCGTGTTGCTGGAGGAGCGACATCCCGGTGTGGCCGAGTGTCTGTTTCAGCTCGCCGTCGCCGAGAAGAGCGCCGGCCGGTGGATGTACTCGATGGAACATCATCGCGAGGCGCTCGCGATCAGGCGCGAGTGCTTCCCCGCGGACAGTCCCGAGATCGCCGAGAGCCTGAACGGGCTCGCCAACATCCATCGCTACCTCGAGCAGTATCCCGAGGCGCTGCGTCTGATGCGGCAAGCCCTCGAGATTCGCCGTCGGGCATCTCGGCGAGGACGACCTCGCGGTCGCCGACAGCCGCATGGACATCGGGCTGGTCGAAATCCAGATGGGCCGCTTCTCGAACGCGGAACGCGAGCTGCGCCGCGCCCTGGCGATCCGCCGCCGGCACCTGCCGCCCTCGCACTTCGAGCTCTCGGTGACCGCGAATCTGCTCGGCATCGCGCTGACTGCGCAGACCAAACTGCCAGAGGCCGAAGAAGCACTGCGCGACGCCGCGTCGGTTGCCGAGCGGGCTCGGCTGCGGGCGGCGCCCGGGCCGGCAAAAGCCAGTCGCTTTCGGCTCACCGTTTACAACGAGCTCGCGGCGGTCCTGCTCGCCCGCGGACGCCTCGAGGAGGCATGGCGCGAATTCGAGCGCGGGCAGGCGCGCGAGCTGGCCGAGGCCCTGATCCCAGGTCTCCGTACCACGGAGTTCGAACCGTTTTCGCTCGAACGAGTGCAGCGTGCGTTGGCCAGCCGCACCGCCATCGTGGGCTGGCTCGACATCGCCCCCGGCGTCGGCGAACCGCACTCGGCGTGGGGCTACGTGATCCGCGATCAGGGCCCGGTGCACTGGGTTCGTTTGCGACCCGAGGGAGTCACGCTCGGCCCGGTGGTCACCGGACACGCGCTACTCCTGCTCGAGCTGATCAACAGTGCCGCCGCCTGGCCGGTCCCGGTCCACGAGACCGGCAGTATCAAGCGCGAAGGCGCGAGGCTCTGGGCCGAGCGCGTTGCACCACTTCTGCCCCACCTCGCGGGCGCGAGCGAGCTGATCGTGGTCGGATCGCCGGCGTTCCACGGGGTTCTCGACCCGATGGTGTCAGACGATGGCGCCTGGCTCGCGGACCGCTACGCGGTGGCCTACGCTCCATCGGCGACCCTGCTCACCTGGTGGACCGAGCAACGGATCGCCTCGACGGCCACAGAGCCGGCGCTCCTGATCGGTGATCCGCCGTTTGCAGAGCGTCACCTCGAAGAGATGAGGGCGGAGGAAGGCGGGCGATCCTCCGCGTCCGCTTCGATCCCCGCAGAGCTGGCGACCGAACCCGTGTGGAGGACGGACACGCTTCTCCGTCGACTTCCGCGCCTCACCGGCAGTCGCTGGGAGATCGATCGCCTTCGGCGAGTCTTCCCGACCGCCACGGTGCTCGCCGGTCCCGATGCCAGCGAACCCGAGCTCTACCGGCTCGCCCGCCAGGGGCGACTCGAGCGGTTCGGCACGATTCACATTGCGACGCACGTCCTGAGCCGCGGCGCGTACGACGAATGGGCGATCGTCCTCTCTCAAGCCGAATCCTGGGCGCCTCCCAAAACCTCGCCGAATTCCGACCCGACGGTCATCGCTACGCTCCAGGGCGAGTCGGTGACCGCGAACAACGAGCGTGACGGCCTGTTGACCGGGCCCGAGATCCGCGACTCTCTTTCTCTGAACTGCGATCTGGTCACCGTGAGCGGTTGTCTTTCGGCCGGCGGTGCCACCGGCTACGCGGCCGGAGCGCTGGGGGTCGGCAACGCGTTTCTGTATGCCGGTGCTCATACGATCCTGGTCTCACTCTGGTATGCGGACGACCGGGCCATCGCCACCTTCATGACCCGCTTCTACGAGAACCGGGCCGGGGCCTACTCGGACGACCGCGGCCTAGGGCCCGGCACGCCGATGCGCAAGATGGCGGCCCTCCACGAGGCCAAGCGCTGGCTGCGGGAATTCCGAACCCAGGACGGAGGTCACCCCTATCAGCACCCGGCCTATTGGTCGGGATTCCTCTTGATCGGGGACCCGGGATAGACGTTAGATCGACCGGTGTGCTCCGAGTCCCGTCTCGAGTAGAAGTAATTCGGGGCCGCACCCGCCGGTTCCTCGATCTTCGGGTCGGGGAGCCGGTTATTTTCATGCCCCGGCCTTCAGGCCCAGCCACCGGCGATGACGTCGCGCGTCTCGGCCACGGCCACTCTCCAGATCGCCTGCATTTCGGCGTCGGAGCGCTGGTAGCGACCCGCGAAGTTGCCGTCCCCCAGACGCTCGCGGACGGCGCGCGGACCCAGGTGGGTCCAGGCCGGATAGTCGACCGGCGGCTTCGCGACATCGGGTGGGCTCTCCCCCGCGATCCGCGTCCAGGGGAAGTTTTCCATCCAGGACGCGTGCGATGCGATCGGGTCGATCTCCTGAACCTTGGCCCACACCTGCGGCGCGTTCCACCAGTCGAAGAACTTGACCTGCGTCCCCGCGTGCGCCGCCAGCCACTCGTGCACGAATCCGCGGACCGGAGCGTTGCCGCCGTGACCGTTGACCACCACGATCCGGCGGAATCCCTGTCCCGCGAGTCCGTCGAGCACGTCACGCACGATGGCGATCAGAGTTTCGACGCGCAGTGAGACGGTCCCGGGGTACGCAGTGAAGTTGGGCGTGATGCCGTATCCGATGACCGGGAACACCGGCACGCCGAGCGGCTCCGCCGCCTCGGCCGCGACCCGCTCGGCGAGGATGCTATCAGTCGCGAGGCTCAGCCAGGCGTGCTGCTCGGTGCAGCCGAGCGGCAGCACCGCGCGGTCTTCGTGAGCGAGCAGCCGCTCGACCTGCATCCAGTTAGTGTCGGCGATGCGCATGCGGCACGCACGATATCAAAGCAGACATGCCGGGAGCAGGGATCGAACCTGCACGGGCTTTCGCCCAACGCATTTTAAGTGCGTTGCGTCTACCATTCCGCCATCCCGGCAATACTTCGAGTTCATCTCCACGAATCGGCACCCAAAAAAAAACCCGCCCGGAGCCTGCGGGGCGGTCCGGGCGCTGGATTCGCGAAGCCTTTCAGCTAGTGCCCGTGCCCCCCGGGGCCGGCTAAGACGTCGGTCACCTTGACCACCGGAAACTTGGTGACGAAGCTCTGCACCGCCCAGCCGAACAGCCCGAGGAAACCGAGCGTCACGCCGACCTCGGGCAATCCGACCCAGACCTCGGCTGGATTCAGCGACGGCATCACCAGGATGTGCCGCTCCATCCACATGCCCGACAGGACGATCAGGCTGAACAGGGCGAGCCAGAACGGGCTCTTCTTGGTGTACATGTTCATCAGGCCGAGGAACGGCAGCAGGAACACGAACGTGAACACGGTGAACGCCAGCGGTCGCCACGGCTCCTCGAAGCGCAGGAACACCCACCAGGTCTCCTCGGGCAGGTTCGCGTACCAGATCGGCAGGTACTGCGACCAGAACTGGTAGACCCAGAAGATGCTGATGCCGAACATGATCTTGCCCGTATCCCAGAAGTGGTTCGGAGTGATGTAGTCCTCGAGCCGGTACTTGGTGCGCAGTTGAGTGGCGACGAACGCAGTCATCGCGATGCCGGTGAGGAACGCACCCATGAAGAACCACCAGCCGAAGATCTGACTGACCCAGTCGGGGGTCAGGGACATGACCCAGTCCCAGGTCATGAACGTGAACACCACCGCGTAGCACAGCACGACCTGCGGTGCGCGCATCGCCAGGCGGTCGCGCGCCCACATGGCCTCGGCCTCGTCGCCGCGCCAGTTCTCGGCCAGCTTTTCATAGGCCGGTTTGAGCGCCGGAGTCACATGATCCTTGAGCAGGTGCGCGTCGGCGCGCAGCGAGGTGCGCACCAGGTCGCGCGACAGCCACCACAGGAGTCCGAGCCCGGCCAGCGTGCGTGCGTAGAGGAACGGCACGTTGAGATAGGGCGCCTGGCGCGGCTCGACTTCCTGCACCCACGGCAGATAGGTCCAGATGCCGGCGACCAGCATGACCACGACCGTGGCGTAACCGAACGGCAGGTAGGCCGAAAGCGACTCGGCGATGCGCAGGATCGGCGCCGCCCACCGGCCGTTCGCCAGGCGGATCGCGCACGCCAGGATCACGGCACCCTGCGCCACGCCTAGCCAGTAGAGCATGTTGATCGCGTAGGCACCCCACGCCCGCTGCGGCTGGGTGAACAACAGCCACGCGAATGTGGTGACGCCCAGCGCCATGCAGGCGATCCAGATCTGCCGCTTCCGCACGTTGGGCGTCCCCGGCAGCTTGGACGCAAGGTCACGCAACACCTCGTCGCGGTTCACGGTCGTCGCGGCGTGGCTCATTGCGGGTTCTTCTCCTGCTGGTCCCGGACGTAGTTGACGATGTCGCAGGCTTCCTCGCGGGACACCTGCGCGCCGTAGCTCGGCATGATCGCGCCCCCGAATCGAATGTAGCGGTACATGAAGCCATCGGTGCGGTTGCGCGTCGTGGCCAGCATCAGGTTCGGAATCGGCACCAGGAACTTCTTCGACTGCCACACCGGGCCGTTGCCGTCGAGCGCGACGCCGTGACAAGGCGTGCACACGCGCACGTAACCGGCCGCACCCCGCTCGATCGAGGCGGCGTCTCGCGCCTGCGGATTCGTCCACGAGGCGTCGAAGGTCGCGGCATCGCCCATCACCTCGCGTCCGCCCACCGGCACGCTCGCGCTGTCGGGCGCGCGATACCAGCCGCGCTGGGACAGCAGGGCGATGCTGGTGCGCATGTCGCGGTTCTTGGGATAGGCGAGGTCGGTGTGCGCCTTGACCGCGCGCTGGCACCCGGTCGACGGACTGGTCGGCGCCATCATGGTCGCGATCGACATCAAGACCACGCCGAGCAGCGGCTTAACCATGGACCTGCACCTCCTCGGCGCCGTGTCCGCGCATCAGCTGCTCGACCTGCTTGGCCCGATCCCCGTCGCACGGAACCCAGATGCCGATCCGATCCTCGCTGAAGCGCGGATCGTAGGGCGCGGTCGACCGGGTCTGCGGCAGTCGCCCGAGCGCCAACATCCCGATCAGGTTCGAGAGCCCGGCGAGCAAGATCATCGACTCGTAGCCGATGATGACGAAGGGCGGGATCGACACCAGCTCCTTGCCCCCGACCACCAGGGGGTAGGAATAGGCCGCGTAGATGCACAGGGCGAAACCACCGGTGATGCCGAGCAGGCCGCCGGTGAACGTGACCCAGCGCACCAGCGACGGGCCCTGCCCGAGCGCCCGCTCGATGTCGTGGTGCGGCACCGGCGAGAACACGCTCAAGCCCGCGTGCCCCTGCTGCCGCAACATGCCCACGGTGCTGGCGGCGTCGTCGACGTAGTAGAAGATCCCCATCACGCCGCGGTACTTCACCGGCGGACCGGCCAGCAGCTTCTCCAGGATCTTCGTGATCATCCGTGCTTCCTCCGCATCGGCGGAGCCAGGGTCTCTTTGATCTCGGCGATCGAGATCGCCGGCAGGAGCCGCACGAAGATCAGGAAGAACATGAAGAACCAGGCGAACGAGCCGGCCAGGATCGCCGCCTCGGTCCAGGAGAAGCGGTAGTTGATGTCCCAGGTGCTCGGGTTGAACGGGTGCGCCAGCGACGTGACGATGATCACGAACCGCTCGAAGTACATGCCGACGTTCACGAACAGGCACAGGACGAACAGCACCGCCATGTTGCGGCGGATCGGTTTGAACCACAGCGCCAGCGGAATGAGCACGTTGCAGCTGAACATGATCCAGAACGCCCAGGCGAAGTGGCCGGTGGCGCGCCACCAGAACAGGTCGCGCTCGGTCGAGCTCGGCCCGTACCACGCGCAGAAGAACTCCGACAGGTACGAGTAGGCGACGATGGTCGAGGTCAGCAGGACCAGCTTGGACAGCTTCTCCATGTGATCGAGGGTCACGATGTGCTCGAGCTTGAACGCCGAACGGATCGGAATCAGCAGATTGATGACCATCGCGACGCCCGAGAAGATCGCGCCGGCGACGAAGTAGGGCGCGAAGATGGTGCTGTGCCAGCCCGGCACCTGCGACATCGCGAAGTCCCACGACACAACGCTGTGCACCGAGAGCACCAGCGGTGTGGCCAGGGCGGCGAAGTAGAGGTAGGCGCCGTAGAAGTGCTTCCACTGGTTGTTCGACCCGGTCCAGCCGAACGAGAACACGGTGTAGATCAGCTTCATGATCGCGTTCTTCGCGCGATCGCGCGCCACCGCGGCGTCGGGAATGATGCCGACCAGGAAGAAGATGCTCGACACCGTCAGGTAGGTGGTCACCGCGAACACGTCCCATTCCAGCGGCGAGCGGAAGTTCGGCCACAGCTGGCGCTGGTTGGGGTACGGGAACAGCCAGTACATGAACCACGGCCGGCCGAGATGCAGGATCGGGAACAAGCCGGCGGTCAACACGCCGAACACGGTCATGGCTTCGGCGACCCGATACACGGCGCGCCGGAAGTGGGAACGGAACAGGAACAGGATCGCGGAGACCAGCGTGCCGCAGTGGGCGATGCCGACCCAGAACACGAAGTTGGCGACGTACGAGGCCCACATCACCGGCCGCGTGTGCCCGGCGACGCCGACGCCGTAGACGATCTGGTTGCGCTCCGCGATCAAGCCGGTTGTCAGGATCGCCAGGTCGATCAGGAAGATCGTCCACCAGATCCGCCCCGGCTTGCTCATCAGGCGCAGCACGTCGTCGTTGACCGACTTCTGCGTCATGCCGGCGGCCGGTCTCGGCGAGGGCGGCGGAGTCGTAGTCACCTCTTCGACGACCAGGCTCATACCGTGTCCCGCTGGATCTTCTTGAGGTAGGTCACGCCCGGCTTGGTGTTGAGCTCGCCGAGCACCCAATACCGGCGGCCGTCGCTCGACGCCTTCGACACCGCGCTCTCCGGGTCCATCAGGTCACCGAACACGATCGCCTGGGTCGGGCAGGACTGGGCGCACGCGGTGTTGATCTCGCCGTCGCGCACGTCGCGACTTTCGTCCTTGGCCTTGCCCTTGCCCTCGAGAATCCGCTGGACGCACATCGTGCACTTCTCCATCACGCCCTTGTTGCGGACCGTGACATCCGGGTTCAACTGCCAGTTGAGCGGCTCGGCGAACGCGAAGGTCGGCTTCTCGGGGGCGGCGTAGTCGAAGAAGTTGAAGGCGCGGACCTTGTACGGGCAGTTGTTCGAGCAGTAGCGGGTGCCGACGCACCGGTTGTAGACCTGGGCGTTGAGGCCTTCCGGGTTGTGATACGTCGCGTAGACGGGACACACGGTCTCGCACGGCGCATCGCCGCAGTGCTGGCACATCATCGGCAGGAAGCGGACGTCGTGCGCGCCACCCGGCTGGATCTTCTCCTCGAAGCGCTCGATGCGGATCCACGTCATTTCGCGACCACGCTTGATGTGTTCCGGGCCGATGATCGGGATGTTGTTCTCGGCATTGCACGCGGCGACGCAGGCACTACAGCCGTTGCAGCGGTCGAGATCGATGGCCATCGCCCAACGATGCTTGGCGTTGGCGTAGCTGCCCTGGTCGACCGGAATCTGGCGCGGCGAGCGAACGACGTGTTTGGGCTCATAGGCACTGACCGCGTGGGCCGGAGTCTTCTCGCCTTCGGCCCGGATTCGCGGCTCGGTGTAGCGCCCGGGCTTGGACTGGATCTGGTGGAGCATCAGGCTTCCGGGCGCCGGCGTGTGGCCGAGGAAGCCGCCCCCCGAAGCCCCGTGTCCCCCCGCGGCGCCTCCGTGCCCCGCGCTGGCCTCGGCCGAGTGACCGGCGGCGGCCGCGCCCGCGCCGTGCTCGACCGCAGCGGCGCCGAGCAACGCCGAAAGCGGCACGACGTCGGCGATTTCGCGATTGTGAATTTCCATGTGGCGCTGGGTCCGCACCAATTGGACCGGCTCCGTGGCGCGGCTCAGGCGCGCCTTGGTGCTCAGGTAGGCGACCGCGCCGGAACCGGCATCGTCGACCGGGGTGAGCAGGCCGACCGCGTTGACGCCGCGTCCCTTCGCCAGACGTCCGAGTGCCGTATGCCCTTGGCCGAGCGGCATGGCGATCGCGTCCTTGCGCATGCCCTGGTAGAGGTAGGCGGGCACCGTCACGCTTCCGGCGTCGGTGGTCACGGTCACGGCATCGCCGGTGCCGACCCCCAGAGACTGGGCGGTCTCGGGATGAATCTCGACCCAAGAGCCCCACACCGCCTTGGTGGTGACGTCGGGCATCTCCTGGAGCCAGCCCTTGTTGGCGCCGCGCCCGTCGAACATCGACATCGACGGATAGAGGATGAGTGCCAGGTCCCCGACGCCGCGCAGGGCGGGTGCCGCGAACGTCGGGGCACCCTGCCAGCGAGGCTGCGTCCCGGCGGGCTCGGACCACATGCCGCCGCGGGCGAGCGCTCCGTCCCAGAACGCGTCGAAGGATTCCCGGCTGCCGGAATCCGCGTGCTCGGTGCGCCAGCGCGCCTTCAGGTACTCCGTCCAGCTCGGCGCCAATTCTCCGAAGCCCGCCTGACGGGCGAGTGCGATCAGCGTGTCGCCGGCCGGTCGCGCGTCGAACATCGGCAGCGGTTTCATGGTCGGCTGGACGAGGGTGTGGACGCCGCGCGCCGGGTTGGCGTCGCCCAGCGACTCGAGCGCGTGCAGGTCGGGAAGGATCAAGTCGCAGTGTTCCGCGGTCTCGTCGAGGACCGAGGACAGCGAGATCTTGAACGGAACCGAATCCATCGCGGCGGTGAAGCCAGCCCAGCTCGGCACCGCGTACACCGGATTGGCGCCATGGACGACCAGCACGCCGACCGTGCCGCCCGACATGCTGGTTCCCATCGCCTGGAGCTCCGACATCGAGGCCACCGCGTCGTAGTTGGCCGTGCGATCGAAGCGCACGGTGTGGCCGACGTTGCCGGCAACGTAGTTCAGGAGATTGACGGCGGACACCGTGGCCACCGCCTGCTCGCTTTGCGCCGCCACACCCCCGGCCAGGGCCAGACTCGGGCTCGACCGCGCAAAGCGGCGCGCGAGTTCGCGAATCGTGTCGGCGTCGACATCGGTGGCCTCGGTCACCGCCTCGGGCGCGAACGGACGCACGGCCTCGATCAGGGCGCCGCGCTCGGACACCGGCGCGCCGATACCCTCGGCCAGGATCACGTGCGCCATCGCCAGCGCCAGGGACATCTCGCCGCCCGGTCTGAGCGCGATCCACTGATCGGCGTTGGCCGCGGTCAAAGACAGTCGAGACTCGGCGGCGACGAACCAGCGATCGCGATGCGCGCGCATGTCGGCGAAGTCCCGGGCGAATCCGACCGGATTGAGCCAGGTCTCGAGGAAGTCCGCGCCGAAGGTCATGAGACCGTGCGCGCGAGTCAGGTCGAAGTTCGGAATCACCGCCTGCCCGAACGTGCGGCGGTTGGCCTCGCGGATCGGATGGAAACTGAACGGCTCGTAGACCAGGTGCGAGCCACCCGCCGCCCGGGCCCACTCGCGGGCCAGCGTCTCGAACGAGCCCGTAGCGTTCTCGGTGATCAGGGCGATTTGCTTGCCTTCGGCGCGTGCTGCCTTCAACCGGCCGGCGGCGAGCGCCAGCGCCTCGTCCCAGGTCGTGGGTTTCCAGGCGCCGCCCTCTTTCCGCATCGGGCTGCGCAGGCGGTCCGGATCGTAGAGCGCCTGGAGCCCCGCGTGACCGCGGGCACAGACGCCGCCGCGGCTCACCGGGTGCTCCGGGTTGCCCTCGATCTTGATCGCGCGCCCCTCGCGGGCTTTGACCAAGATTCCACACCCGGCCGGACACTCACGGCAGGTGCTCGCGTACCAGTAGCCGATCCCCGGAACGATGTCGCGCGGCGGTACGAGATACGGAATCAGCTTGTCGGAAGGCTGGGCGCAGCCGGCGGCGCCAATCGCGCCGAGGCCGACCAACTTCAGGAAGTCGCGGCGTTGCAGGCCGTTCGATTCGGTCATTTCGCGGTCATGGGGTCGATGGGGTCGATGGGTTCAGTGGTGACAGACCAGACAGTCCATGGACGACGGGTACTCTGGATGGTTCAGGTTCTTCCGGTGACAGTCGATGCACCAACCCATCTTGAGCGACGAGTACTGATAGACGACATCCATCTCCTGCACGGGTCCGTGGCAGGTCTGGCAAGCGACACCCGCCTTGACGTGGCGCACGTGATTGAACTTGACGTGATCGGGAAGGCGATAGACCTCGTTCCACTGCGGAGATTCGCCCTTGGCGTGGAGTGCCGCCAGTTTCTGGACCTCGGGCCGATCGACCGAGGCCACCTTGTGGCAACCCATGCAGGTTTCGGCCGACGGGATGTTCGCCGATGGGGACTTGCCCGCCGCATAGTGGCAATAGAGACAGTCCATCTGCAGCGTTCCCGCGTGGATCCGGTGGCTGAACGCGATCGGCTGAACGGGGCCGCGCGCCTGTCCCAGGGAAACCTGGAACGACTGCGTGAACGCGGCGGTTCCGGCAGCGAGCGAAATGAGAACGATGAGGGGAACGAATAGTCGGCGCATAGGTCGAAGGCCCGCGGGACACTAAGCGGCACGTCCGAGGCGTGTCAACCGCGTGCTGCGGCAGCGCCTATCGGCCGGCGCCCGGACGCACGACCTTGATCGTTTGTCCCTTGAGCACGGTCTCGTCGAGCTCGAGATCGTTGATCCGCGCGCACACTTCGGGCTCGATCGCCAGCCGGCCCAGTTGCGGCAACAGGTCTCCAAGCGCACCGGCCGAGGGCGCCCGCACCAGTGCCACGACGTCCGGCTGCGCGGCACGCCGGGCCGGGTCCACGATCGAGCGCAACGACCGGGCGGTCGCCACCACTTTCGCTTCGTCTTCGGCGCCGACCACCGCGGTGCGTCCGAGGAACTGGAACAGATGCTCGCCGCGCTGGACGTAGGCGGCGACCATCGTGCCCTCGGAGCCGTCCTCGTTCCGGATCAGCAGCCGGCCGACCCAGGCCGGTGCTCCGTGAATCGATTCAGGGGCGCCGCGCGCCGAAACGATGTCGCCCTCCGACTGGAGCGCACGCACGTAACCCTCCGGACTCTTGCCGCCGCTCTCGACCAGCGATAATTGAAGGATCGCACGCTGGTCCGGAGCCGCGGCCAGCACCGCCGCGCGTGTGTTCCGCGTCTGCCAGCCCGCCGGGAACTCCAGTTCGAAGTCGAGCTGCGGGTGATAGAACCGGGCGCCGTCGAAGAACCCGGCCCGCGGATCGATCCCGAACACCACGCCGTCGAGCCGCGTCAGATACGTCTTCTGCCCGATGACCAGCCCAGTGCGCCCGGCGGCGGCAGCGTTCGCCAGCTCGCGCGTTCGGACCTCACGATCGCCCGGATCGGGATGCGTCGACAGGAACGTGGGCAGGGACTGCCCGCTGCTCTCTCCAACCCGGCGCAGGGTGCGGTAGGTCGCCGGGATCTCGCGCGGATCCCACCCTACCTTGGTGGAGTAGTCGACGCCGAGTCGGTCGGCCTCGGTTTCCTGGTCGCGACCGTACTTGAGGATCATGAGTCCGAGCGCCTGCTGCGCAGCACCGCTGTATCGCTGGAACTCCGGCGAGAAGATGCTGGCCAGGCCGACGCCCAGTCCGGCGAGCTGCTGCTGGGTCGCGCGCTGTGCCGAGTGCCGCGCCGTGACGTGTCCGATCTCGTGGCCGAGCACGCCCGCGAGCTGCGCTTCGGAGTTCAGGTGCGCGAGGATGCCGCGGGTGATGTAGATGTAGCCTCCGGGCAGCGCGAATGCATTGACCGCCGGATCGTCGAGCACCGTGAAATGCCATTCGAGGTTGGGCAGGTGCGACCCGCGGGCCAGCGACTGGCCGACGCTGTCGACGTACGCCTGGAGGTCGGGATCGTCGTAGGCGCCGTACTCGGCGAGGACCGCGGGATGGCCCTCGCGTCCCATCTGGAGTTCCTGTTCGCTGCTGACCAGCGAGAACTCGCGCTTGCCGGACACCGGATTGGTCGCGCACGCGGCGACCAGCGACAGCAGCACGCACGCGACCAGTCCGGCCATCCCCGGAAGGCGTGGGAATCGGAGTCGTCGTTCGGTCATCGGTGCGGAAGTTTCGCCGCCCGGGAGTCGTCGCGCAAGTCGGGAAGCGTCACTGGAACGTCAATAACGCGGAACCCCAGGATCCACGTCCTGCGACCACGCCTCGATTCCGCCACGCAGGCTCTTCAGCTTCTGGAACCCGGACTGGCGCAGCAGCTCGAGCGCCCGCAGGCTGCGCACGCCCTTGTGGCAGTGCAGCACGATCTCGCGGCCCGAGTCGAATTCGTGCATGCGCTCGGGAATCGTGTTGAGCGGGATCAGGGTGGCGCCTTCGATGCGCGCGATCGCGAACTCGTCGGGCTCGCGCACGTCGACCAGCAGCAGGTCGTCGCCGCGCGCGAGTCGGTCGCGGAGCTCCGTCGCTGCGATTTCCCAACCGTCGGCGCGGGGCACGGTGTCGAGTCCGCAGAACGCTTCGTAGTCCACGAGCGCGGTGATCGTCGGCTGGCGGCCGCACAGCGGGCAGTCGGGATCCTTGCGCAGCGTCAGCTCGCGAAAGCGCAGAGCCAGCGCGTCGAACAACAACAGGCGCCCGACCAGCGACTCGCCGGCCCCGAGGATCTGCTTGAGGGTCTCGATCGCCTGAATGACCCCGATCACGCCGGGCAGCACACCCAGAACGCCGCCCTCCGCGCACGAGGGCACGAGCCCGGGCGGCGGCGGATCCGGGTACAGGCAGCGGTAGCATGGCCCCTTGCGCGCGTCGAACACGCTCGCCTGACCCTCGAAGCGGAAGATGCTGCCGTAGACGTTCGGCTTGCCGAGCAGCGTGCACGCGTCGTTCACCAGATATCGCGTCGGGAAGTTGTCGGTGCCGTCGACCACGACGTCGTAAGGAGCGAGCAGCTCCATGGCGTTGGCGCTGGTCAAACGGGTCGGGTGCACTTCGACGCGAACTTCCGGGTTCAGGTCGGCCAGCCGCGCGCGCGCCGCTTCGAGCTTGGGGACTCCGACCTGCGAGGTGCCGTAGAGGATCTGGCGCTGCAGGTTGCTGGCGTCGACACGGTCGTCGTCGACCAGTCCGATGCGCCCCACTCCCGCCGCCGCCAGGTAGAGGCTGAGCGGCGAACCCAGACCGCCGGCGCCGACACACAGGACGCTCGCCGCCTTGAGCCGGCGCTGCCCCTGGAGCCCGACGTCGGGCAGGATCAAGTGCCGGCTGTAGCGGAAGAGTTCGTCCTGCGAGAGCGCCGGCAGTCCGTCGGCGCCCGTCTGCCAGTCGGGCGGCGGTAGCTTCGGCCGGCCGGGGTTCGCCGCGCGGGCACCGGGCTTCGACGGCTCGCTCCCGCCGGCGATGCTGGGCACGATCGACAGCGTGTCCCCGGCGCTGAGACTCGCGGCCTCGCGACCGAGCCCGCGGATGTCCTCTTGGTTTCGATACACGTTGACGTAGCGCCTGAGCGCGCCGTCGCCATCGTAGAGGTGGCGCTCGAGCCCCGGGTGTCGGCGCGCCAGCTCGCGCAGGGCGTTCCCGACGGTGTCGGCTTCGATTTCGATGATGGCCTGTTGGCCGGCATGCGCACGCAGCGGCGTCGGCAGATGGATTCGAATGTTCGGACTCATGTCCTGTGGTCTCCGCGTTTCCGCCGCGCTCCGGGCCGGCGGCGAAAGCGGCCGGTCCTAGGTCGCGTCGGACAACAACTCGAGGGTTTCGGGCTCGAAGGCCCCGCGGTCGTCGGCCAGGCGCCAGGATCGCAATTCGACCACGGCGCCGGCCACGACGCTGACGATCAAATACGAGTAGAAGGGCCAGGCGTTCTCGAGATCGAAGGCCGACGGCACGGGCGGGTGATCGGGATGCGAGTGGAAGAAACCCAGCACGTCCCAATCGTTCTCACGCGCTCCGCGTTCGGCGCCCAACAGGTGTTCGGGAGAGATCAGGTAGCGGTTTCCGCGCGAATCGGTTCGCTGGTTCGCCACCGGCTCGGCCCGCTCGACCAGGCGCATGCCGCCGGAGTCGGTCCCGAGGAGCACGCCGCAGCCCTCCTCGGGATAGCTGCGACACAAGTGCGAATGGACGATCTCGTTCGCGCGGGCGCGCAACGTGAGGCTCACGGCCCCTCCGGTCGCGCCGGCGCAACGTCGCGGTCGGCGCCGTCGGGAAGGATCGCCACGATCACGCCGCGGTCCAGTGAGCGCGCGACCCGCTCGGCCACGACCAGTGCGGCTCCCGCCGAAGCGCCGATCGGCAGCCCCTGGAGGGCCTGCCGGCGCGCCATGTCGATCGCCGCCTCGCTCGACACGACCTCGATCCGGTCGTGGGCTCTGGGATCGTAGAGGGCGGGCGTCATGGCGGTCTCCAAATGCTTGAGGCCCTCCAGCGCGTGGTAGGGCGAGTCGGGCTGAACCGCCACCATGGTCACACTCGGCGACAGCTCGCGCAATCGCGACGCGGTGCCGACCAATGTTCCCGACGTGCCGATGCCGGCGACCACGTGGGTGACCGTGCGGCGCGTCTGGTCCCAGATTTCGGCGGCCGTCGTCTCGTAGTGCGCGCGCGCATTGGCTGGATTCGAGTACTGATCCGCGTAGAAGAAGCGCTCGGGCTCGGCCGCGGCCATCGCGCGCGCGACACGCTGAGCGCCATCGGTCCCCTCCATGCGGTCGGTCAGGATCAGGCTCGCCCCGTGAAGCGTCATGAGCTCGAGCCGTGCCGGACTGGCGTTGGCCGGCACGCACAAGGTCACGGCGAAGCCACGGGCAGTACCGATCCACGCGTAGGCGATGCCGGTGTTGCCCGACGTGGCATCGAGCAGCGTCCGCGCCGGCAGCAGGCCCTGATCCTCCGCACCACGCACGATGGCCCAGGCCGCGCGGTCCTTGACCGACCCGCCGGGATTTCGCCACTCGGCTTTGCCGAACACCTGCACACGCTCGGAAATCTCGAGCCCGGTCACCGGCACCAGGGGTGTGTTTCCGATCGACGACGTCAAGTCGGCCATGGCTGCTCGAACCGGAAAGTGGGGCCGCGTGCGGGAGGGCGAGCGCGGTTGGGATTGGGAGGCGTTCATGATACCGCTTCGATGCACGTGACCCGGGACCCGGAGCAGGAGACGTCATGATCCTCGCCGGCGACATCGGCGGCACCAAGGCCAATCTGGCGCTGTTCGAGCGCGGGGATCCTCCACGCCGTCCGCGCTTCGAAGGCCGGCGGGCGACCCGCGAATTCTCGACCCTCGACGCCCTGATCGATGACTTCCTGGCCTCGGCCAGCGATCGGCCCACCCGCATGGTGCTCGGCATCGCGGGTCCGGTGCGCGACAATCGGTGCGAGACCACCAATCTGCCGTGGACCGTCGACGGCGATGCCCTCGGGCGCCGTCTCGATCGGCCGGTGACGCTGCTCAACGACCTCGCTGCGACCGGCTGGGGGCTGCCGGTGCTCGACGACGACGACTTGCTCCCGATCAAACCGGGCATTGGTGACGGAGGCGCGCGCGCGCTGATCGCGCCCGGGACCGGCCTGGGCGAGGCGATGATGATTCAGGCCGACGGCCAGTGGGCGGGTCACGCCTCTGAAGGCGGACACGTCGATTTCGCCCCGCGCTCGCCGCTCGAGGACGAGCTGCTGCTCTGGCTGCGCGCGCGCTACGGACACGTCAGCTACGAGCGCGTCCTGTCCGGGCCCGGGATCGCCGATCTCTACCGGTTCCTGACCGAGACCGATCGCGGCGAGGAGCCCGCGGGCTTCCCCGATACGCTGCGAACCGCCCCCGACGTGGCCGCGGTCGTGACCGATGCCGCGGTCGCCGGCATTTGCCCGCGCGCCCGAATGGCGATCGAGTTGTTCGTCGATTGTTGCGCCGCCGAGGCGGGCAATCTCGCCCTCAAGGCGTTTGCCACCGGAGGCGTCTATATTGGCGGCGGGATCGCGCCCCGGATCCGTCCGTTTCTCGCCGACGGCCGTTTTGCCCGAACGTTCCGCGACAAGGGACGGCTCGAGCCGGTCCTCGAGACGATTCCGGTGGCACTGATCCTCGAGCCGCGAACCGCGTTGTGGGGCGCCGGCGAATACGCGCGCACCCGTTCCTGAATTGGATCCACGAGCCGACGTGCCACCTTCTCGCGAACCGCCCGGAGGTCCCGTGAACCCTTCCGTTCCCGCCATGCTGAGCCCCGCGGCACTCGATCAACTCGCGGTGAACACGATCCGGTTCCTCGCCGTCGACGCGGTCGAACGGGCCAAGTCCGGTCATCCGGGAATGCCGATGGGGATGGCGGACGTCGCCTACGTCCTGTGGACGCGGTTCCTGCGCTACCAACCGCAGGATCCCGACTGGCCCGACCGCGATCGTTTCGTGTTGTCGGCGGGTCACGGCTCGATGCTGCTCTACGCCGTACTCCACCTCGCCGGCTACGACCTGCCGATGAGCGAGCTGCAGAAGTTCCGCCGCCTGGGCAGTCGCACGCCGGGACACCCCGAACACGGATTGGCGCCCGGAGTCGAGACCACCACCGGACCACTCGGCCAGGGTTTCGGAAACGGCGTCGGCATGGCGCTCGCGGCCCGCATGCTCGCCGCGCGCGTGAACGAACCGGGCTTCGAGCCGATCCGCCACCGGGTGTTCGGCATCGTGAGCGACGGCGACCTCATGGAGGGCGTGGCCTCGGAGGCGGCGTCGCTGGCCGGACACTGGGGCCTCGGCAATCTCATCTACCTCTACGACGACAACCGGATCTCGATCGAGGGCGCCACCGACCTGACGTTCACCGAGGACGCCGGGCGCAGGTTCGAGGCCTATGGCTGGCAGGTGCAGAGGGTCGCCGCCGAGGACCACGAAGCCGTCGCCGGCGCGATCGAGCGAGCGATCGCCGATCGCGACCACCCGAGTCTGGTGATCACCCGGAGCCACATCGGTTACGGCGCGCCCAAGAAACAAGACACGGCGCACGCGCACGGCGAACCGCTCGGCCCCGAGGAAGCCGCGGCCGCCAAACGCGCCCTCGGCTGGCCGGAGTCGCCCGCGTTCTTCGTCCCCGACGAGGTGCGTGCCCGATTCGCACGCCGAGCCGACGAGTTGCGACCCGAGTACGATGCCTGGCGGGCGCGCATGCAGGATTGGCGCGTCCAGCATCCGCAGCGGGCAGCGGCCTGGGACGCCTTGGTGGAACGGCGCGTTCCCGCGGACGTGTTCACCCGCCTGGTCGCGACCGCTCCCACCGGCGCCGGAGCCACGCGCGCTCACGGCGGCCAGATCCTGCAACAGGCGGCCGCATGCGTCCCGGCGCTGGTCGGCGGCAGCGCCGACCTCGAGCCTTCGACCAAGACACGCATCCAGAACTCGGGGTCGGTCCAGCGCGGCGCCTACGATGGACGCAATTTCCATTTCGGCGTGCGCGAGCACGCGATGGGCGCCATCGTCAACGGGCTCGCGCTCTCCGGCGCCTTCATTCCCTACGCTGCTTCGTTCCTGGTGTTCACCGACTACGCTCGGCCGGCGATCCGGCTGTCGGCGCTGATGCGCCAGCAGACGATCTGGGTGTTCACGCACGACAGCGTGTTCCTCGGCGAGGACGGCCCGACGCACCAGCCAATCGAGCACCTGACGACGCTGCGCGCGATCCCGAACCTGCTGGTGATCCGGCCGGCGGACGGGCTCGAGACCGCGGCCGCCTGGGCCATGGCGCTCGAGCGGCGCGACGGTCCGACGCTGCTGGCGCTGACCCGGCAGAGCCTGCCGGCGATCGCGCGGGCCCCCGATTTCGATCCGGCCGTGATTCGCCGTGGCGGTTACCTGGTGCGCGAGGCCGCGAAACTCCCCGGCCACGCTCCGTCGGTGACGCTGATCGCGACCGGATCCGAGCTATGGGTGGCACTCGAGGCCGCGACGCGCCTCGAAGCCGACGGCTCGAGCGTCTGCGTGGCGAGTCTCCCGGCGCCCCAGAGATTCCTCGAACAGGACGCCGCCTACCGCGATTCCGTCCTGCCACCGGGCGCCGCCACCGTGTCTATTGAGGCGGGGCTGACCGACTACTGGCGACGTTTCGTCGGCGAGCGCGGCCTCGCGATCGGGATCGACACGTTCGGGGCGTCGGCGCCGCTCGCCGAATTGCAGGAGCACTTCGGATTCACGCCCGACCAGGTGGTTGCCCGTATCACCGGTCACCTGCGAGGACGTTGAACCCGGCGCGTTGAACGTGCATTCTGCGGTCGTCCACTTCTCTATTGACGGAATCGGGGAATCCCAGATGGCGGCCCGCAGGAAATCCAAGCCGACGCGCCGCAAACGTGTGGTTCGCACCAAACGCAGCGCGTCGCGCCCGCGAGCCGCTCGAACCGGACGCGGCCGATCGCCGAGCGTCACCCGATCCCCTCGCAAGCGCTCGGCGCGCACGACGGCGCGCCACGCCACTGCGGCCGTCCGCGGTCTCGGCTCGGCGCTCCCGCATCTCGACTACACGACCCACGACCTCGAAGCCGTGCGTCGCTTCTACGCCGAAACGCTGGGCTTCGCGAGCACGTACGATTCCGGCCACGAGTACTTGACCGTGCACCTGTCGAAGACTTCGACGCTCGGCTTCATGGCGCCGGCGCCGGGCCCGCCCGAACAATGGCGGCCGCCGCGCGAGCCGGCCCTCTACTTCCTGGTCGCCGACGTCGACGCGGCGCATGCGCGACTGGTCGCCCAGGGCGTGAGCTTCGAGCAGCCGCCGTCGGACATGCCCTGGGGGCATCGGGCCGCGTGGATGCGGGATCCCGAGGGCCGCATGGTCTGGATCGCCACGGCGCGCGCCAAGTAAACGCAAGGAGATCTCGATGCAGAGTCGTGCCGGACAACTGAGAACCCTCGGCCAGAGCGTGTGGCTCGACTTCATCCGGCGCGGCCACCTCGCATCGGGCGAGTTCGACCGCATGGTCCGGGAGTCGGGGGTGGTCGGCGTGACCTCGAATCCGACCATCTTCCACCAGGCGATCACCGGGAGTTCGGACTACGACGCGGCCCTCGAACGGGGCGTGCAGGGCGGACTCGGTTCCCACGAGTTGTTCGATGTACTGACCATCGAGGACATCCAGCTCGCGTGCGATCACCTGCGCAAGGTGTTCGACACGACCGGCGGACTCGATGGCCGGGTGAGCATCGAGGTCAGTCCGCGCTTCGCGCACGACACGCGCGCGACCACCGACGAGGGCATCCGTCTGCACCGGCTGGTCAACCGGCCCAACGTGATGATCAAGGTGCCGGCGACTGCAGAAGGCATTCCCGCGATCGCCACGCTGACCGGCGCCGGCATCTGCGTCAACGTCACGCTCATCTTCTCGCTTGCGCGATACGGGCAGGTGCTGAATGCGTACTTCAAGGGGCTCGAGCGGCTGGCGTCGACGCAGAAGCCGCTCGAACCGGTGGTCTCGGTCGCGTCGTTCTTCGTGTCGCGCGTCGATACCAAGGTCGATGCCGCGATCGAGGCCGCGGTCGCCGAGATGCCCGCCGGGGAGCGGCGCGACGAGCTGGATTCGTTCCGCGGGCACGCCGCGATCGCCAACGCCCGCCTGGCCTACGAGCGTTTTCGCAAGGCGTTCTCCAGCACGCGCTTCGCGGCACTGCGTACTCGCGGCGCACGCGTGCAACGCCCGTTGTGGGCCTCGACCAGCACCAAGAATCCCGCGTACCCCGACACGCTCTATGTCGACGAGTTGATCGGACGCGACACGGTGAACACCATGCCGCCGCAGACGCTGGCAGCGTTCAACGATCACGGCACGGTCGAGCTCACCATCGAACGCGACCTCGAAGTCGCGCGCGCGATCTTCGCCCGCTTGCCGGCGCTCGGCGTTCCGCTCGACGCATTGATCGACGAACTCGAAACCGAAGGCGTGGCCGCGTTCGCCCAGTCGTACGACCTGCTGCTTGAAGCCCTCGAAGCCCGGCGCAAAGAGCTGGCCGGCCGCTAGCGGCACGGAGCCCTTCTCAAGTGGCCGCCTCGCTGCTCCCGGATTCGTTCTCGCTCGGGGATGCCGCCGACGCGGTGAGGGCACGCCTCGAAGCCCTGCAGGCGGCGCGCTTCGCGGATCGGCTGTGGCAACGCGACCCGACGCTGTGGGGCGCCGATTCCGATACCCAGGCGGTCGTGCGCCGGAGGCTCGGCTGGCTGTCATCGCCTGCAGCGATGCGCGAGGCCGCGTCCGAGCTGGCCGGCTTCGCCGCCGAAGTACGCCGTGACGGTTACCGGCGCGTGGTGCTCCTCGGCATGGGCGGATCGAGCCTCGCGCCCGAGGTGCTCGCGCGCACGTTCGCACGTCGGCCGGGCGGGCTCGAGTTGATCGTGCTCGACAGCACCTCGCCGGCCGCGGTACGCGACGTAACCGCGGAGGCGAACCCCGCCGACACGCTATTCGTGGTCGGCTCCAAGTCGGGAACCACGATCGAAGTCACTTCGTTCGAACGACACTTCTGGGCTCGAGCGCAGGCGACGCTCGCAGGCCGAGCAGGCCGCGGGTTCGTCGCGATCACCGATCCGGACACCCCGCTCGAGCGCCTGGCCGCCGACCGTGGATATCGGCGAGTGTTCCGGAACTCGGCAGACATTGGCGGGCGCTACTCGGCTCTCTCCTACTTCGGCCTGGTGCCGGCGGCGCTGCTCGGAGTCGATCTCATGGCGCTGCTCGATCATGTGCGCGCCGAGGAGGACGCTGCGCGCGGCGAGCCCGGCGACCGCTCGGTACCGGACGGATTCACGCTCGGCGCCGCCCTCGGCGAGCTCGCGCGCCGAGGCCGCGACAAGTTGACTCTGATCCTCGACCCCGAGATCGAGGCCCTCGGGGACTGGATCGAGCAGCTCGTCGCCGAGAGCACCGGCAAGCAGGGCCGCGGCATCCTGCCGGTGGTCGAGGAGCGCCTCGGTCCGCCGGAAGTCTACGGCGACGACCGCGTATTCGTGTCGTTCTCCGCAGTACCGTGGTCGGCCAACCAGGGACCGGCGCTCGACGCGCTGGCGGCCGCGGGCCATCCCGTGCTGCGCTGGCACAATCGCGGGCCGGCGGCAATCGGCGCCGAGTTCCTTCGCTGGCAAATCGCCACGGTCACCGCGGCTGCAGTGCTCGACGTGAATCCGTTCGACGAACCCAACGTCGCCGAGGCCAAGGCGGCGACGCGCACGGTGCTCGGCCGGATGTCGCTTCCCCCTCCGTCTGATTCGAGCGCCGCCATGAACCCGTCCCATTCGCGGCAGCCCGATGTTTCGGACGACACCGTGACGGCACTCGATCCACTCCTGCGACCGGCCCATCCGGGTGAATACATCGCCATCCTCGCCTTCCTTCACCGAACGCCCGAGGTGCACGAGCAGTTGCAGACCATCCGCCACCGGCTGCGCGACGCCACTCGCCTGGCGACGACGCTCGGCTACGGTCCCCGTTACCTCCATTCCACTGGACAGCTGCACAAGGGCGGCCCCCCGATCGGACGCTTCCTGTTGATCACCGCCGACGAAGATCCCGACGTCGCGATTCCCGACGAGGCACACGGCTTCGCCGCGCTGATTCGGGCCCAGGCCGCGGGAGATCTCGAGGTGCTCCAGCGCCGGGGGCGCCCGGTGTCGCGCATTCACCTGGGGAGCGATCCGCTCGATGAAATCCGCCGATTCGCAGGCGAACGAGTGCTCGGGGACCTGAAATAGCCGGAGCCCGCCGCGGCTCGAATGGGGACCTCGCCGGACTGAGGATCAGCGCCCGCGAGGGGGGACGCTCCGCCGGCGCCGCACGAACCCTGAAACCACTCCGTCGCGCGCTCGAGATCCACGTTGCCGCCGGACAGGATCACCCCCACCCGTTTGCCCGCGAGATGGACACGGCCGTTGAGTATGGCCGCCAACCCCAGCACCCCCGTGGGTTCGACGACCAGTTTCATGCGCTCCCACACCAAACGCATGGCGTCGATCAGGGCCGCATCGGGAACGCTCACCATGTCGGAGACGTGGCGGCGGATCACCTCGAAGGTCAGCACACCGAGCGACGGCGTGCGCGCGCCATCGGCGATCGTTTCCCCGACCGGATGCGATACGAGCTTCCCGGCGGCGAACGACCGAACACCGTCGTCGCCGGCCTCCGGCTCGACGCCGATCACGCGACAGCCGGGCGAGGCTTGCAGTGCCGCAATCGCTGAACCTGCGATCAACCCGCCGCCCCCCACCGGAACCAGCAGGGCGTCGAGGGCGCCGGCTTCCTCGAAGAGCTCCGCCGCCGCCGTCCCCTGGCCGCACAGGATGTCGGGGTGGTCGAATGGCGGGATCAACGTCAGGCCGCGCTCGCGCGCCAGGCGTTCCGCCATGGCGTTGCGCTCCTCCCCCGACTGGTCGTAATGGGCGATCTCGGCGCCGTATCCTCGGGTCGCCTCGAGTTTGGCCGCGGGAGCGGTACTCGGCATGACGATGGTGGCCGGGATCCCGTGCAGCCGGGCGACCAGGGCCACGGCCTGCGCGTGGTTTCCCGAGGAATAGGCGACAACCCCGCGTGCGCGAACGGCCGGCTCGAGTCGCGAAATCGCGTTCCACGCGCCGCGAAACTTGAACGCGCCCATGCGCTGCAGATTCTCGCACTTGAAGAACACGGTGGCGCGAGCCAGCGCATCGACCGTGTGACTTGTCATCACCGGCGTGCGGTGCGCCACGCCCTGCAGTCGCGCGCGCGCTTCGTTCAGCCGGGCGATCAGAACATCATCGGAGAGCGTGCTCAACCGCCCGCGCTGCTTCCCGGCCCCAGGCCGGGCTCGGTCTGCCGGTGCGGATCGAGTGCCTCGTCGATCTCCCGCGGCGACAGCTTCGTCATCTCGCGCGCCAGCTCGCGCACCGGACGGCGTTCCTTGAACGAGCGTTTCGCGATCTCGGCCGCCGCGTCGTAGCCGATCAGCGGGTTGAGCGCGGTCGCCATGCTCGGCGAGATCTCGATGTAGCCGCGGCAGGTTTCCTCGTTGGCGACCAGGCCGGCGATCGCTTTGTCGGCGAACACCCGGCTCGCGGCCGCCAGCAGCCGGACGCTCTCCAACAGATTGTGGGCCATCAGCGGCAGCATGGTGTTGAGATCGAGCTGTCCCCACTGGGCGCCCATCGTGCAGGCCAGGTGGTTGCCGGAGACCTGGACGCCGACCATGATCACTCCTTCGCAGATGACCGGGTTGACCTTGCCGGGCATGATGCTCGACCCCGGCTGCACCGACGGCAGCGTGATCTCGGCCAGACCGCAACGCGGGCCGCTGTTCATCAGGCGCACGTCGTTGGCGATCTTGATCAGGCTCGCGGCCACGCTGTTGAGCGCTCCCGACGCCCACGCCGCGGCGTCCTGGGCGCCCTGAGCCTCGAAGTGGTTGTCGGCCTCGCGGAACGGCAGGCCGGTCTCCTTCGCCAGCTCGGCGGCGACTCGACGCCCGAATTCGGGGTGCGTGTTGAGCCCGGTGCCGACCGCGGTGCCGCCCTGTGCCAGCTCGTAGAGATCGGGCAGGGTCGCGCGGACGCGCGCGATCGAGTGCGCGATCTGCGACGCGTAGCCGCTGAACTCCTGGCCGAGTCGGATTGGGGTCGCGTCCATCAGGTGCGTCCGCCCGGTCTTGACGATGGCATCGAACGCGCGAGCCTTGGCGTCGAGCGCCTGGTGCAGATGCGCGAGCGCCGGCAACAGGGAGCGTTCGATCGCAATCGCGGCGGCGACGTGCAGGACGGTCGGAATCACATCGTTGCTGCTCTGCCCGAAGTTCACGTGATCGTTCGGGTGGACCTTCTTGCCCGAGATCTCGGAGGCACGTTGGGCGATCACCTCGTTGGCATTCATGTTCGTGCTGGTGCCACTGCCGGTCTGGAACACGTCGATGGGGAACTCAGAGTCCCACCGGCCGGCCTCGACCTCGGCGGCCGCTTCTTCGATCGCCACGGCCAGCCCGCCATCGACCAGACTCAACGCACCGTTGACCCGCGCCGCCACGCGCTTGAGCAACCCGAGCGCGTGGATGAACTCCGGCCGCATGGGGTGGCCCGAGATCGGGAAGTTCTCGACCGCCCGTTGGGTCTGCGGCCCGTAGCGCGCGCCGGCCGGAACCTTCATCTCGCCCATGCTATCCCGCTCGATACGAAACTCCGCGTCACCCGCTCTTCCCATTACGAGACCTCCCGAGGTTCCAAGTGCTCGAAGCCGCACAGTTCGACCCGATGCCGGTCGGGATCGTCGAAGTAGATCGAGTCCGCCCGCCACGTGGCGAAGGTCACCGGACCCTCGACCACGACGCCGAGCGACTCGAGGCGAGACTTCTCGGCGGGGATCGCCGAGCGTGGCACCGCGATCGCAAAGTGAGCGGGCCCGCCGCAATGGGCGGCGCCGAACGAAAGCGGCTTGCGGGTCAGCCCGAGCCGGGGCAGCGCCCCCTCGGGCCCGGACCACAGCCATGCCCAATCCGGCGAGTCCTGTCGCTCGAGCGCCAGACCCACGATGTCCCGATAGAACGCGACCGAGCGCGGGACGTCGGCGACGCGCAGGATCAACTCCGAGAGCCCGCGGCGGCTCGCCGGCGGCGGCGGAGCCTCGGTTCGAACGGGTTCCGCCCCGGTCTCCGGGATGATCTCGACGCGATTGGCGAGGGTGATGTCGGGAAGCAACGACGCGCGCACCGAGCAGTACTTGGTATCGCTGAGATGGATCGCTTCCTCGATCGCCTTGAGACTCAGGTCGTGGCCGCGCATGCGGTGGACCACGTCGATGTGCGTGAACCGCCGGGGATGATCCTCGCGTCGTTGGCCGACCAATTCGATCGAGTAACCGGTCACGCGCTGGCGTTTCTTGCGCAGGATGGAGAGGACGTCCATGCCACCGCAGCCACCGATCGCGGCGAGCAGACCCTCCACCGGACTGGGCGCCAGCATCCCCGGCCCGCTGTCGAACAACATCTGTTGTCCGCTGCCCACGGCGACGTGGAAGCGAAGCCCGTCGGCGATGGTGAGCAGGGTCAGTCGGGCGGTGTTGGCCAAGTCGATTCCCTCGAGCGGTAGGATCGCGCAGTGTAGGTCCGGCCGTGGCGGTGCGCCAAACCGGAGCGAGCTTGGGCGGAGCGCCGGGCGTTTGCTAGCGTCGCGGCGTGCCTGCTTTGTCGGTGTTGATGCCCGTGCGCGATGCGCGCCCCTTCCTCTCCCGAGCCCTGGGCTCGATCCGGCGCCAGACGTTCCGCGACTTCGAGATCGTGGCGATCGACGACGGTTCGACCGACGGAAGTGGCGAATGGCTGGAACGCGCCGCCGCGCGCGAGCCGCGGCTCAGGGTCGTGCGATCGGAGGCGCGGGGCATTCCCGCCACGCTCAACCTGGCCCTGGCGTCGTCGAACGGGCCCCTGCTCGCCCGCATGGACGCCGACGATCTGAGCCACCCGGATCGGTTCGCCCTCCAGATGGACCACTTGCGCCGTCACCCGGAGGTCGCAGTTGTCGGCAGCCGAGTCCGTCTGTTCCCCGCGTCGGGGACCGGAATCGGCATGGTGCGCTGGATCGCGTGGCACAACGCGCTGCTGACCCACGAAGCAATGGCGCGCGAAGTGTTGATCGACAGCCCGTTGGTACACGGCACAGCGCTGATGCGCCGCGAGTGGGTCGAACGCAGCGGCGGCTGGACCTCGCAGCCGTGGGCCGAAGACCTCGACCTGTCGATCCGACTTCTCGAAGCCGGCGCCCGGTTCGCGAAGCGCCCCGAAACGCTCTACGCGTGGCGGCAACACCCGGCGAGCGCAACCCGTGTGGACCCACGGTTCCGGCGCGAACGCTTCGTGGCATTGAAGATCGACACGTTGGCCCGACGCTTCGTGGGCCAGCGGCCGCCGACCGTTCTGGGCGTCGGCGCCAGTCTGGCGCGTTGGCAACAGGACCTGCTCGCACGGTTCCCAGGAACTCGGGCGATAACGGTTCGGGACCCGACGCCGGCGTTCCTGTCCGGCCTCGCCCCACCCTTGGTCCTGGTGCTGGTTGCATTTCAACGTCGTGACGTTTGGCGACGGGCCCTGCTCGACTATGGATATCGAGAGTGGCGCGAGTTCGTATTCGTCGCCTGAAGGTTGCGATCGGCGATGATCATTGGTATTGCTTCCGCATTCATGGTGTTCGTCCCGCCCCGTACGAGCCGGGCGCACCCGCACGCGAATCGCTCGCGGACCGCATCTACCCCTGATTCGAGGAGCATTCCATGGCGAAAGCACGCCGCCGCACCCGCAAGACCTACACGGTCACCCAGCGCCAGTCCATCCTGACGGCGGCCTCGCGCGAAGGACTCACCGCGCTCGACGTCAAGAAGCGCTTCGGCGTGACCCCGGTGACCTACTACTCCTGGCGCAAGAAGTCCGGCGTCGCCGGGCGGCGTGGCCGCGTGGCCGCGCGCGCTGGGATTCGTGGCGAGTCCAACCTGGCCAGCACGCTGCGCGGCGAGGTGCGCGCCAAGATCCAGGCGATCCTGCCGAGCATCGTGAAGACCGAGGTCAGCTCCTACGTCGACTCGCTGTTCGGCACGCGTCGCGGACGCCGGCGCGTCTAGGGAACCGCAGTCCTTCGCCGGCGCCTCGCGCCCGGCTCCCAAGCAGAACGGCCACCTCGACGAGGTGGCCGTTCGTATTTCGCGGTGAAGATCGACTAGCGATAGAGGCTCTTGACCTGGCCCCACGTCGCCTGGCGAGTCGGCGTCGCGAACGGGCAGCCCGGAGGGCCACCAACCGGCAACTGCCAGGTGGCGAAGTTCCGGCCCGCGGGGTTGAAGATCAGAGGATCGAACAGTTGCTCCGGCGGCTGGAAGAGCTGAACGTCGTTGAGCACGACGCAGGTCGACACGGCGCAGCCGACGCAGGAGCCGGTGCCGGTGGTCTTGGCCCGCAGGAGGTTGACCCGGTACGCGTAGTACTCCTCGGCCGAGCTGATCGCGGCGCGGTTCTCGAACGGCACCGCGAGCTGAATGCGGAAGCGCGCGCGGTTGGCGGTCCCATAAGCAACGTCGTAGGCGAAACCACCGGCGGCCTGACCGGAGTAGAAGTCGCTGCAGCTGAACGGCCCCGAGGTGAAGTCGAAGCTCACGGCCAGACCCGTCGTGCTCCGGCACTGTCCACCGCCGTGCTTCCACCAATCAGGGAGCGTCGCGCTCTCGGTGAAGATGTCGACTTGTGAAGACACGCCAAGGAACTCGACAACTCCGGTCGGAGGAATGAAGGACGCGTACATCGAGAACGTGCCGCCCGAGTTCGTGTCGCAGGTCCAGGTGAGGTTCTGGAGGCCGCTGCTGCCGCAATCGTTCCAGGACAGGTTGATGCCTTCGGCGTGGGCGACTGATGCGGCGAGCAGAACCGACAACGCCGCGACAAGCGTGCGCCTCATGGGGGGTATCCTCCTGAAGGGTGTGATCCGCGCGAGGTTGGCGAAACTTTGCCGGATGATGATACCAGCGGGTCGGGCCCGACCGAAGGGCAAATATGCGGGTCGGCGGGTCCCTCGAGGGGGTCCTGGAGCGTGGATCGACCCGGAATCCGGGACCGGAAGCGACTCGGCCCGGGGGGGGGACCCGGGCCGGATCACATTCAGAGAGGGTGGGGTGAGCGGAACCTAGGCGGCCCGATCCAGCTTCACCTTGAGGTTCAGGACGTGGTTTTCGAACTCCCGGGCCACCTCGCGAGCCTGTTCGATCAACTCCTCCATGCGCTCCCAGCGCTCGTCGTGAGCCTGACGCTCGATCTCGGTGAAGACCGTGGTGCAGGCGACCGCCCCGATGGTCGCTGCCATCCCCCGCAGCCCATGAGCCTCGTGTTCGAGCCGGTTGGCCGCATGGTTGATGAAGGCTTCGTACAGGCGGTTGATCCGCGGCCGCAGGTCGGAAACAAAGGTGTTGAGCAGGGTTTCGCGCAATGAGGGAATCCCCATGCTGGTGTCGTCCAGGCGCTTGACGTCGAGGATCAGAGGGTCGCTCTGGCCGGCCATAGCGCGCTCGGGCGCCCTTTCGAGTACCAGGCTGTCCCCCGGGGCCCGAGGCGGCGGCGGCTCGATCTCGATCTTGGGGGGCGCAGGGGCTCCGGCGGCGGCGGCCTTGGCCGCCCTACCCACCTCGTCGGCCGGATCGGTCAGCTCGATGTCGTCCTCCAGGGGCTCGGGAGCCTTGGGCCGGCGCTGACGCCCCTTGCCCTGCCATACCGGAACCGCCTCGGCGCTGGCCCGGCGATCGCCGGGAACCGCCAGGTCGTCCTCGGGGGCCAACTCGAAGGGGTGCTCCTCGTTGCCCACGATCGGGGCCAATACGCGGATTTCCTCGGGCACAGTCGGGGCCGACCACTCTTCGGGCCGGGCACCGCGTCCCCGGGTCCAGCGCTCGACCGACGCGGTCAGGTCGCCCAGATCCAGCGGCTTGCTGATGTAATCGTTCATCCCGGCCGACAGACAGCGCTGCCGGTCTCCCGGGCCCATCTTGCCGGTGACCGCGATGATCGGCGTCCGGGTGCCGCCCTTCTCGCGCATGCGGATTGCCTGCGCGACCTTGTAGCCATCCATGTCGGGCAACGCCAGGTCGAGAAGCACGAGGTCCGGCGGCGCTTCGTCGAAACGCTCGAGGGCCGCCGCGGCGGTGCTCGATCGCTCGATCGTATAGCCGTGCCGCTTGAGCGTGGACTCCATCACCAGCTGATTCACCGGATCGTCGTCGACCACCAGGATGCGAACGCTGTTGCGCCGCTGCTCGGCAATCGAGTGACGAGTCACCAGCGTGGCGTCCGCGTTGGGATCCGTGCGCACGACCTGGGTCAAAGCGTCGTGCAGCTCGGTCCAGCGAATGGGTTTGATCAGGTACGCCGAGAACCCAAGACCCTGGACCCGTGAAGCATCGCCGCGCCGGCCAACGCCGGTCAGCAGCATGAGCCGGGTTGCCGCGAGAGCCTCGACTGCGTGGATCTTGGCGCCGAGTTTCTCGCCGTTCTCACCCGGCAGGTCCATGTCGATGATCGCGACCTGGAAGGGGTCGTTGGCCTCCACCGCCCGCTCCAGTTCGGCCAGCGCCTCCTCGGCATTCGCCGCTTCGTCGGCCCGAGCGCCCCACACCGTGAGCATGTCATGGGTCGCGCGACGGGCTGCCGGCGAAGGATCGACCACCAGAATGCGTTGGCCGCGCAGGCGCACCTGCGTCGCCTCCTCGGGGGCTTGGGCCTCGGCCTGCTTTTCGAAGCCGAGCGTGAACCACGGGGTGATGCCGTTCGAATCGTCGCGCTCGACGCCGACTTCGCCCTTGAGCATCGTCACCAGCTGACGGGCCACGGCGAGCCCCAGGCCGTCGGCGCCCAGCTTGCGGGCCGCGCTCAGATCTTCGTTGACGAAGGCCTCGAAGGCGCTGGCCATGTGCGTCTCGGAGCCGGCGGTGTTGGCGCCGCGAATGTGGAAGGTCAGCGTGACGCGGTCTTCGGATTCCGCGGTGCGCTCGACCACCAGCAGCACGTCGCCGCCGTCGGCGCTGCGCAGGGCGGTGCTCAGCATGTTCTGCAACACCTGGCGCAGGCGCCCGGCGTCGCCGCGCAGCCGGGACGGCACCTCGTGGTGGACCAGCGCCCGAATCTCCAGCTGCTTCTCGCGCGCGACCGCCGACAGCACGTTCTCGACCTCGTGCAGGGTGACGCGCAGGTCGAAATCCACGTCTTCGAAATCGATCTGGCCGCTCTGCAGACGCGAGAAGTCGAGCGAGTTGTTGATCAGTGCCAGCAGCGAATGCGCGGAGTGGCGAATGATCTCGACCCACGAGCGATGCTGCGGCTCGAGCCCCGAATCCAGCAGCAGGTGGGCCATGCCGATCACGCCGTTCATCGGCGTGCGGATCTCGTGCGACATGATCGAGACGAAGTCTCCGAACTCGCTGCCCCGGCGGGCGGCCGCTTCCAGTTTCCTGCTGGTCGCTTCCGCCTGTTTGCGGGCCCCCGCCGCGTCGCGCTGGGCCGCATTCAGCTCCTCGCGAACGCGCTCCAACTCGTCGCGCGCGGACTCGGCCTCGCCGCTTCGCTTCGTTCTGCTTGGTCTCGGCCTGCTCGAGTCGACGTCGGACGTCGGCCGTGGCCTCCTGGGCCTGATCGCGACCGGTGGTCCGCGCCGCGTCCACGTCCCGCTCCGCCTGCGCCTTCAAGCTCTCGAGTTCGCGGCGCCGTTCCGCGATCTCCTTTTCAATCTCCGCGCGAGCCGAGGCGGCATCACGGGTGGTTTCGACCGTGGATCGCCGCGAGGACTGAAGTTCCGTGGACAGACGTTCGACCAGTGCTTCGGCCTCCTGCCGGCCTTTGCGGGCGGCCTCGAGTTCACGCTCGAGCCGTTCGCGCTTCCGCTGCTCGCGTTCGACGTCGATCTGGAGCTGCTCGCGGCGCTCCCGCTCCTGGTCGCGCGCCTTCTCGATCTCGGCGACCTTGCCGCGGGCATCGGCGCTCGGCTCCCCGCGCCGTTCCAGCCGCAGCTTGAGTTCGTCGATCTCGCGGGTGCGGTCGTCGAGCAGGGTCCGGGCTTGCTCGGTCCCGGCCTGGGCCATCGTCAACTGGGTGCGCAGCCCGGTCACCTCGTCTTGGACCGCGCGCAGCCCGCTCAGCTCGTCCCGGACCGTGCGCAGCTCTTCGCCGATGCGGCGGGCTTCCGACCGTTCGCGATCCAGGTCGGCGTCGAGCGCGGCGACCCGGGCTTCCCACTCGCGGTTTTTTCCCGCCGCGCCCGCCGCCGCGGCATCGCCCGGCGAAGACGCGGTGCCCGCGGCTTGATCCGGACCGACCGAGGGCGCACCCGAGGCATCGCGGATGGTGCCGATGAACGCCAGATCGCCGTCCGAACGCTCGACCAGCCGCGCCCGCATCCAGACCTCACGCGTCGAGCCATCGGGCCGCAGCAGCACCAGGCGGCGGTCCGCGCTGTCGCCGGGGCCGCTCGCGCGCATGCGCAGGAACGCGCGCAGGAAACCGAACCGATGGTCCGGATGGATCTGATCCACCGGGAAGGTGCCGATCAGGTCCGCGACCTTGCTGCCCGTGAACGTCTCGATCATCGCGCTCAGCCAGTTCCAACGGCCGTAGACGTCGCAGCAGAAGATGGCGTCCGGAGATCCATCGAGCAGCTCGCGCAGTCCGATGGGCGCCGTCGTCAACTTCTTGGGAGCGGTCCGACGGGACTTGGGCTTTTCGGAGGTTGGCTCGGTCATGGTCTCAGAACCCGGGGTTCGACCAACACGACACGACGCCGTGAGGCGTCGCGTTCGGATCACAGCTAACTATCGGCGGTTCCAGGAAGGCGCTTGAGGCGTGAGTAGGCCGGTTCGAATGACCCGCGAGGTTGCGAATTGCATCGAGTCTCACGCCGCCTTCCGCTCCGGTTCGACCGCGGCCGGCGTCACCGATGGAATTCCGTTCGAATTCGCCCGCAACAACTCACCTCGACTCGCCGGACCCACGAGGTAGACAACGACGCCCAGGGAACCGGTCACCAGAACCCCGAGCACCCCATCGGGAGCGACGGGCCCCAGCGCGGACATGGCGAACGATGCCGCGAGTCCCGCGAGCAGTGGCGGGTGCAGTGCGCGGGACATCCGCGGGCCAGGGGCCAGGCGCTGGAACGCGAGGTACATAGAGGAACTCAGGCCGCCGAATCGCCCACGGACACGAGCGCCGTGGGATCGCTCGCCGGAGCCACGGCCCATGGCCCGTTCGGTTCCGGACCATTCCCGGTGACGGGATCCTCGGAGCGCGGCGGCCTCGGATCCCGCGGTTCCACGGGCGGCGCCAAGGGCGCGGCGCACAGCGGGTGAACGTGCGCGAGACCGCGGCGCAGCCTCGCGGTTGGGAACGACTTGAGCGTATTGCGCGGCATGTCGGACTCCACGCGCGTCGGAAGACTTTGGGGTCGCGCCGGGGAAGCGCGGTGAACGCCGAGGACCCGTGAGGGAAGCATCGGCCGGGACGAGTGGTCCGGCCGGGAGAAGAAATACCCAGCCCGTACCAGCCTGCCCTGGGGAGTGAATCGGCAGCCGGCGGCCGGAGCTTGACATGTCAATCTCGGGACGTCCCGTTTCAGGAACCGCTTGCGACCGCGAATCCTGCCCACCCCCCGCCGATGTCGGCGATCGCGTGAACCGCCATGAGCGGCCACACGCTGCCCATCACCACATAGAGAATCCCCAGCACAATGCCGACGATGCCGGTTTGGATCGCGCCATCGACGCCCTGGTAGATGTGCCCGAAGCCGAACACGATCCCGGTCGCAATCGCGGCGACCCTGGGCGGCATGAAACGCGACACGTAGCCGATCAGGAACGAGCGGTAGAGCATTTCCTCGCAGAATCCCGCGGTCACCGACAGCGCCATGAACGCGTTCAGTTCGGCTCGCGTATGCGGGACCATGCGCACCAGATCCCCCATCTGCGTGCGCGCTTGTTCCATCGCCATCGGCTGGGTGGTGACCGCTGCGTATTGAAGCCAGGCCAGGACGATGGCAACCACGGGAAGGGCGATCGCGAGGATCCGCCGCCAACCGCGCGGCCAAGCCCAACCCAGGGCTGCGGTCGTGCGGGCCAGCCGGACCCACGCGATCCCCAGGATCGCGACCAACATCCACTGGATGGCCATGGTGGTCAGGTAGGAGCCGGTGCGCGCTCCGGGGTCGCCGCGATCCAGGGCCGCGAGCAGCTGCGGATAGCCCCAGAACTTGGCAAGCAGTGGAAAGCCAACCATCAGGAACAATGCGAAGACGTGGTCGAACAGGCGAAGCGGATGCGTGGACCGCATGGTTTCCACCTCCATGGACGGAACGTCTCACCGGCGGCCGTCGACGCGTCGCTCGTCGTGAGCATTCAACGCCGTCGGAGTGGAACGGCCGGCCATGATTTGATTATTCAACTCTAGCTGACTATTTGGTTTCGATGCAACCCTCGGAGTACACTGGGGGCATGCCCCGTCGGCGAACGGTCTCGGGCGCAAAACTCGAGCGCGCCCAGCTCAACGATTTGGCCCAGGTTCGCGTGCTGGCCCATCCCCTGAGGCTGCGCCTGCTTCAGTCGCTCGCCGAGCGACCGGCGACCGCGAAGCAGGTCGCCGAGCAGCTGGGCGAGCCACCCACGCGCCTCTACCATCACGTTCAGGTGCTGGAGCGCGGGGGGCTGATCCGGCTCCGGGAGGTCCGGCCGAATCGCGGGACGACCGAGCGCTACTACGAGGCGGTCGCGCGGAGCTTCGAGTTCGGCCGCGGCGTGCTCGAGCGCCCGACCCGCCGATCGGCGCGGGCGCGTGGCGTCGGCAACGCGTCACCCCCGCCGGCGGGGTCGCACGTCGCCCGCGCCCGCGCTCAGGAGTCCCGCGCGGCCGCCGGCGTGGTTCGCGCGGCACTGTCAGTGATGAACCTGGGACTCGGAGACATCCGCTCGCTCCGCCGAATCTCCGTGCGGCTCGAACCGGGCATCGAGCCTTTCGTGGCGCGCACGCTGGTCACCGGCACGAGTGCACAGATCCGGGCCTTGCGCTCGGACCTCATGCGGTTGCTGGAGCGTCACGCACGCCGGCGCAGCGACGCCACCGATGCGTCCCGCCTTCGCTACGCGCTGACTCTGTCGTTCGTTCCCGAGACCGGATCCCGCCGGCGAGGCAAACGGTGAGCGACGAGCGTCCGACCCACGTCGATCGGAGCGCGGATTCCGATTCCTCCGAGCCACTCGATCCCGAGGATCTCGCCGCCGGTTACGTTCCACCCGACCCGGACGAGCCGCCCCCCTTCGAGCTCTGGACCGCGCTGCGGGACATCCACCCGTGGGCAACGGTAGCGCTGCTGTTCGCCTGGGCGCTGGTGTTCGCGGGGCTCGCGGTGCGCGGCGATCTCGGCGATCCCTGGTCGCTCCTGGTCTGGGGAGCCAGCGCCACCGGACTCGGACCGCTCGACACGTCGTGGCGTCTGCTCGCGTCGACGTTCCTCCACTCCGGCATCGCACATGTCTTCTTCAACGCGACCAGCATGCTCATCTTCGGGCCCGCCGTCGAGCGCATCTTCACCCGCTGGGGCTTCTTCATCGTCTTTGCCGGCGGCGGTGCTGCGGCGTCCTGGGCCAGCCTGATCTGGCGCACGCAGCGTCACGAGACGGGGCTCAGCGTCAGCGTCGGCGCCTCGGGCGCAATCTTCGCCCTTGGTGGCGCGTTGCTCGCCGCGGCGTTTCGCCTGCGTCACCGACTCGCCCCGGGGCGAGCCCGAGCACTCGGCGGCGCGTTTCTGTTTCTGGTGGCGCAGGGCCTCGCCAACGGACTCACGCGGAACGGTACCGACAACATCGCTCACGCCGCGGGGACCCTGGTGGGGGTGATCCTGGGCATGGTGACGCCGCTCAATCCGAGGCTCGAGGGACGCGGGCCGGGAATCGCGGTTCGAATCCTGGGCCTGCTGTCCGCCTTGGCACTGGCGGCTTCACTGCTTTGGGCGGTGTGCTCGGGGCTGCTGCGTTAGCGCGAAGGCAAACCGGCAGCCGTCGGTTCCAGCGTCGCCACTTTTTCCGCGCGCTCCGGCCAGTCGCCATCGAAGAAGACGTCCATCGCCGATAGCACGAGCTCGGGCTCGTCCGCCCACGGGCAGGGCGCGGCACCGTCGATGGTCAGCAGCCGCGCGTTCGAGCCCACCAGGCTCATTCGATCGATGCCGAGCTGCGTGCGCAGGTTCTCGAGATCGACGACATCACGGCGGATCGTGTTCTTGCGCTCGATCGACACCGAATCCGAGCGCCCGCGGTTGCGCATGTCGTAGAAGACGAGGGTGCGTCCCTCGGAGAGACCGTCCAGGGCCGGGTGCAGAAACAGATCGCCGGGAAGCACGATGGTTTGCGGTCCGTTGCCTACCTTGCGGTAGAACAGACGCACGCCGTCGTCGGCAGTGACAAAACCCTCCTGCGCGCTCTTTCCAGTCTTGGACGTGCCTCCGGGCGTGCACGCTGCCAGGGGAAGGACCAAGGCGACCGCGAAGCCGACGTCGAGAAGCCCGCGGAGCATCGGCTTGGACCCAACACGGAGCACGGCGCGTCCTCGCCCAAACCCGGGAACAATGGAGGCGGCACCCGGATTCGAACCGGGGAATAAGGGTTTTGCAGACCCTCGCCTTACCACTTGGCTATGCCGCCTCGAAGAAGTTGTGGGGCGGAGACTTATAGCGCAGGCGCGGGGGAGATTCCAGCCACGATGGACTATTGGACCATCGCCTTTCGCAGGTCAGCCGGCATTCCTTGGGGACTGGCCGCAGTGATGGCTACGTTGAAGGTTGGGTTGGGAGCGGCAGAAGTGGGAGCGGCAGAAGTGACAGCAGGCTCAGCGCCCGTGATACCCTCCGCTTCCGTCACGACAGCAGCTTCCCGGTTCGGATGGCGTGGACTCGAGGCGTCCGTCATTCGGCGCCGCAGCCAGCGAGACTCGGCTCGAACGTGAGACTGCAGCCCCGTTCGTACTGCACCCAGCCACCCCAGGAGAGTTCTGGGAAGTGGGAAGCCCTCGGATGACGTCCGGGGACGGCGGACCGCAAGGCGGGTTGCCGTACCGCCTCCTCCTCGAAGTCTCGGAGGCGGCCAACTCCCATCTCGAGATCGACCGGCTGCTCGAGGCCCTGTCCGGTGCCGTGAGGCGCCACGTGCGCGTGGAAGCCGCCGGGGTGGTGGTGATTTCCGGCAACGATCGGGATCGGGTTCGGCTCTTCTCCTTCCACTCCACCGAGCTGCGCCGCCCGGGCGAATCCATCGGCCACATGATGCACCGCTTCCGTGGCGAGTCGCCCGAGAACCCCGATGAGGTCCCGGAGATTCCGCTGGCCGGCACCGTCGTCGAGCACGTGCGTGACACCCGCCGCGCGCATCTCTGTTGCGACATTCAGAGCGAGTATCATTTCGCCGAGCGCGACGTCCTCCTGGCGAGCGGGTCCCGGTCCTGCGTCTACGTGCCGATGTTCGTGCGCGACACGTTTCTCGGGGCACTGTTTTACGGTCGTCTGCACCCTCCCCCTTTGAGCCCCCACGACGCCCATCTGCTGGAGCAGCTCTCGCAGCCGGTCGCGGGTGCGGTGGCCAATGCTCTGGCCTATCAGGAGATCCTGCAGCTCCGCGCCCAGCTCGTGCGCGAGAACGTCGCCTTGCGTCAGGAAGTCGCCGAGCGTGGCATGTTCGGCGAGATCGTCGGAAGCTCGAGCGCGCTGCGCGCGGTGCTCAAGCGAGTCGAGAGGGTCGGTCCCACCGACACCACGGTGCTGATCCTCGGCGAGACCGGCACGGGCAAGGAGCTGATCGCGCGCGCCATCCATCAACGCTCGCCGCGCGCGAAAGGCCCGCTCGTGTCCCTGAACTGCGCGGCGTTGTCGCCGGGACTGATCGCTTCCGAGCTGTTCGGCCACGAGCGGGGCGCATTCACCGGGGCCACCCAACGGCGTCAGGGTCGCTTCGAGCTGGCAGCCGGAGGCACCATCTTCCTGGACGAGATCGGTGACCTGCCGCTCGACCTGCAGGTGGCGCTGCTCCGCGTGCTTCAGGAGCAGGAGTTCGAGCGCGTGGGCGGCTCGCACACGCTGCGCACTGACGTGCGTGTCATCGCGGCGACCCATCGCGACCTGCGCACGAGTGTGGCCCAGGCCTCGTTCCGCGAGGACCTCTACTACCGCCTGAGCGTGTTCCCGATCGAGCTGCCGCCGCTGCGCGAGCGCCGGGACGACATCCCGGCCCTCGTCGAGTACTTCGCACGGCGCCTTGCGGAACGGCGCGGGCTCAACTACGCCGGAATCGACCCGGAGAGCCTCGGGCGCATGATGGATTACGACTGGCCGGGAAACGTGCGCGAACTCGGGAACCTCGTAGAGCGCGCCACGATCCTCTCCGAGGGCGGACCGCTCCGCCTCGACGAACAGATGATGGAGTTGTCATCGGTCCCGAGACCGGAGGGCTCGTGGATCGCCCCGGCGGCGGTGGCGCGAGGCAACCTGCGGGAAGGGCTGCGCGCCCAGGAGAAGAAGCTCATCGAGGAAGCGCTTGAGGCCTGCGAAGGCCGGGTCGCGGGCACCCGCGGTGCGGCGCGGCGGCTGGGGATCCCTCCGGCCACCCTGGACAACAAGATCCGGCTCTACCACATCGACAAAGCGCGGTTCCGTCCGAAGCCGTAGACGACTTTCGTCGCGCACACCGGGCCGCCCGGTCCCCAGAATCGGAGGATTCCCCGTCCTTCGTGGGGGCCGCACTTGCGAACGGCGATGTAACTCATTCGGCCGCAACATGTCCTCGATGGCACACCGCTTGATTAGGGCTGGGTGGAGACTTCACGCGGAGTGAGGACGACAATGAACACCACCATGCTGATCACGATTGCACTTACGCCCTTCTGGTGGGGCATGGGCCTGCTGGCACTGGCCCTGCTCGGGGACCTCTCGCCCTGGTGGCGTCCGCGGGTTTCACGTCTCGGGCTGTTCGGGGAGATCAGGCGCTCCGAACGCACAGAGGAGCGCGGCGGGAGCGAAGACCCATGACGCGAATCGCCATCTTCGGTGCAACCGGCTCGCTCGGATCGCATGTCGCCCGGCTCGCGGTCGCCTCAGGTCACGACGTATCGGCACTGGTGCGCGTGCCGGCCAAATTGCCGCCGGACATCGCCTCGATAGCGAGGATCACGACCGGTGATCTCATGCAACAACAGCCTTCGCAGCTGGGCGAATTCATCTCAGGGCACGATGTGCTGGTCAGCTGCGCCGGCCTCGTCACCGAGGGCCAGCGTTTCGTCGATCTGTTCGATCGCGTCGTCTCCAGTGTCGAGACATTGCCCGGGGACCGCAGGCCACTGTGCTGGCTGCTCGCTGGCGCGGGCCTGCTCGATCTCGATTCCTCGGGCCGGCGCGGCCTCGACCTCCCGAAGGTGCGCGACACGTACTGGCCGCATCGGGTCAACTTCGAACGCCTCCAGCGGTCCACCATCGAGTGGCGGTTGCTCTGCCCCGGGCCGATGGTGGATCAACCAGCCGTCGGGATCCATCGACTGCGCGTGTCGCTCGAACGCCTGCCCGTGGCCATGCCGGCGGTGGCGAAGCTGCTGCCCGATCCGCTGGTGCTGCCACTCTTCGCGATGAAGATCTCACAGATGATCATTCCCTACGCTGACGCCGCCGCGTTCATGCTCGCCAACCTGGATCGCGGTGGGCCCATGTCTCGCAAGCGCGTCGGGCTCGCCTTGCCAAACGGCATGACGGGCCGCAAAGACGTCACTTCTGCAGCGTCATGATCAGCGTCTTGGGCTTTGGCCGGCAGCACTCAGAGTGCTCTGTATGAAACGGCCTAGTCGCATCTTGGCAAGTTGGCCGATCCTCGTCGGTCTGGCGGCAGCGCTCGCAGTAGCCGACACCCCGCCGGATCCCGGGCGAGCCCCGGCGCCCCCGCCGACGCCGAAGTTCGATCGCCGGGCGGACGTCATGTTCGTGGACGAGTTTGCCGACGGGAGTCTGAAAGGATGGACCACCGACGACACCTCGGTTTGGAGCATCCGTGAGGGTGTCCTGCGCGCCGAGCTCCCCGACGAGAAGCAGGCCCACTCCTTCCTCTACGCCGGGGATTCCACCTGGGTCAACTATGCGGTCGACTTCGACGTTTGCGGCATGCGCGGCGTGGACAAGGGCTGCGCGGTTCGTGTGATGCCGGGCAAGAAGGGCCTGGGCATCGACCTTCGTGGACCCGGCTACGACGACCTCAAGCTGTACGTCAACCAGTTTCCGGTCGGTACGGCCAAGTTCACGAACGCCAACGGGACCTGGCACCACATGCGCGTCGAGATCCGCGGCAGGGACCATTGCCGAGTGGCGATCGACGGCCGAGTCGTGCTCGATCAGGAGCTGCGACCCGATCCCCCTCCGCGCGGCGGGATCGCGCTCTCGGCGTACTCGGGCGGCGTCGGGCAGTGCACGGTGTACTACGCCAACGTCGTCGTGAGGGCGCTGGCCGTAGAGAAGCGGTAATGGGTCGTGGTGGGGCCGCGGTGCATCGGGCCGGAACGGAGGGCAACACGTCCATGCTGCAGATCACGGAGCAGCGGCGTTCGGCGAACGGAGTCGTCTACCGGCTGGCGGGTGAGATCACCGCGGACCAGGTCCCGCGGCTCGAGGCCTTGGTGCGCGCGGCGCTCGATTCGGGCCATGAGCTGACGCTGGACGTCTCGGGCGTGTGGCGCGTAGATCGGCCGGCGACGGGACTGGTCGCGCGATTCTGTTCGAGTCCGGAGTCGGGCGTCCGCCTGGAGGGTGCGGATCAGGGGCTGCTCGCCTGGCTTCGCAAGGTTTCGAGCGAGGACGCCGCTGATATTCGGCAGCATCGAAGCGCCCCATAGAGAACGGCCGCATTCGAGAAACAGGCAGGTCCCGCGGGGAGCTGCCTCTTTTCTTTGGCGCCGCACAGCGGTTCCGGTCCGTCGGAACCGTGCTCTCGGGCCCGTCACCGGTCGTCCCCAAGGCCCGTCCTCAGTTCTGGTGAATCCCCGGGATTCGGCGTCGCCTGCGCGGTCACCGATGAACCGTAAGTTGCGCTCCCATCGCATTCCAGGCCATGGCACACGACTTGATATACGAGGCACGCGGCAACCGTGCTCGACCGAGCACACGTGAGTCGCGGGATCGTGATCCCGTGAGGAAAGGAGGAGGTCATGGAGATTCTGAGTCGTAACTGGGGATGGGTGGTGTTGCGCGGGATCGCCGCAATTGTGTTCGGCGTTCTCACGTTCTTCCAGCCGGGGATCACTCTGGCGGCGCTGGTGCTGATGTTCGGCGCCTACTCGCTCGCCGACGGGGTGTTCATGGTCGTGTCGGCCATCGCCAACCGCCACGGAGAACCCGCTTGGGTTCCGCTGGTCATCGGCGGCCTGCTGGGGATCGCTACCGGTGTCGTAACGTTCTTCTTCCCGGCCATTACCACCGTCGCGCTGCTCATGATCATGGCGGTGTGGGCCATCGCGATCGGGGTGACCACGATCGTCGCGGCGATCCGGCTGCGGAAGGAGATCACGGGCGAGTGGCGGCTCGTCCTTTCGGGGCTTCTGTCGGTGGCCCTCGGCGTGATCCTGGTCGCGGCGCCGGCCGTCGGTGCGCTCGCCATGGTGCTGTGGATCGGCGGCTACGCCATCGCCTCCGGAATCCTGCAAATCGCGCTCGGGTTCCGCCTCAAGAGCTGGGGGCGCGTGCACTCTGTCGGCCTGGCGTCGCATGCCTCGTAGAAGTGACCCGCGTCCATCGTGAACGAACTCAACGTGCACCTCTCGTGCGAAAGGAGAAGGACATGAACAAGATCGTGGTGGTCGTCTTCGGAGACGAGAAGCAGGCCTACGAGGGATCCCGCGCGATGCGGGACCTCCATCAGGAAGGCAGCATCACGCTGTATGCGGACGCCGTGATCACCAAGGACCCGGCCGGCAAGGCGTCGGTTCGCAAGGCCGACGATCCGGGGCCGGAGGGGACGTTTATCGGTCTGCTGGTTGGGAGCTTCGCCGGCCTGGTGGGCGGCCCGGTCGGCCTGGCTGTCGGCGCCGGCACCGGAACTCTGATCGGCGCGGCGTTCGATCTCACGCGATTCGGAATCGACAGTGACTTCGTGACCGAGGTCCAGGAGTTCCTGCTGCCCGGGAACGCGGCGGTCATCGCCGAGATCGACGAGGTGTGGCAGACCCCGCTCGACACCCGGATGGAGGCGCTGAGTGGACGGATCTTCCGCCGCAGCCGCATCCAGGTGGAGGACGCCTACTACGAGAAGGAGATCGCCGCGTTCGATGCGGAGCTCGACTCGCTCGAGGCCGAGTTGGAGAAGGCCTCCGCGAATCGGAAGGCGAAGCTCGAGGCGAAGGTCCAGGAGACGCGGAAGAAGCTGGGGGCCAAGCAGCAGGAGCTGAAGGCCCGCATCGAGTCCGTGAAACGCGAAGGCGAAGCCAAGATCGAGTCGCTGAAGCAGCAGATCGCGACGGTCCGCAGCGAGCAGAAGGAGCGCCTGACGAAGCGGCTGGACGAGGTGCGCACCGAGTACCGGGAACGCACCGCGAAGCTCGATCAGGCCTGGAAGCTGACGAAAGCCGCGCTCACGCCGTGAACGACGGCCCCGCACGGGGCCGCCGTGTCTACTGAAACTCTCGGGGTGCGACATGCGACCTGCCCGCAGGTTGCACCGCACCCCGAGTCACTTGGGGCCATCGCGGGGCGGAGAGTCAAAGCGCATGTGCCAAGCCGATTCCAGCCGATGAGGGTCGAGAAGACCCTCGCTTTGCAATGCGGATGATCTCGGCTACGCGCGCGGGGCTACCGTTCGTTCCGTCTCGACGCCCGTAACTCATCCCTCAGGCGTCTCGTCCAACCCAACGACAGCGCGATCTCCCGTCGTTCTGCCACTCCGCGAGGCGGCCGGGTGAACAGGAATCGGTCGCCGATGGGGTCGTAGTCGTATTCGCGGAAGTAGGTCTCCGTCGGGGACGGGGGGACCTCGAACATCCGTTCCGGCGGCCCGATCGTCAGGTCTTCGCCCCGAACCTGAACAGGGGCCCGCATCAGGGTCTCGTCGGACACGAAGAACAGTTCGCGGCCCTCACGACCCCAGCGGACTCCACCCCCGCCATTCGTGGACACCTGCCAGCTTCCTCCCCCGCCACCAAGTCGGCGCACACAGACTTCCAACCAGCGTGTCTTGTTCGAGAGGTACGCAAGCCATCGCCCGTCGGGCGATACTACCCCCGACAGCTCGGAACCCTCGCCCTCGGCGGAGAGCTCCCTTGAAGGCGAACCGCCGTCCACTGCGGCGAGGTGGATCCTGCCGGCGGGCATGCCGTAGTCGCTGAACACGACCTGTCTACCGTCGGGGGTTACGTCCGTGACATTGACCGGGTGGTCTGTGTGGAAGATCACGCGACCCCCGCCAACGCCGTCCAGGCGGCGCACGACGACGTACTGCCCACCGGTGGTGTCGCTCTGGGCATGAGCTATGTGGATGCCGTCCGGGATCCACGCCCCATAGCCACTGCGGCCCCCGTAGGTGAGTCGGTTCATCCCACCGGTACGGAGGTCGCCCAGCCACAGGTCGGACACCGCGCCACCCGGCCCAGCCAGGATGATGGCTCGCGTGTTGTCGGGCGATAGGGCGAGCCTCACGTACGGTCCGGCCGCAATGGCGGTCGGCGTCCAGTTGCCAGAACGATCAAACCAGCCCACGTCGCGGATTCTCTCGGGTTCATCTTCGGGGATCCATGCCAAGGTGCCATCGTCCGCGATGCTGAAGAACGACGCGCCGCTCGCGGCGTCACCGCTCACACCCCCGAGCACGGGCACCGGATCATGGGTGATTCGCGGATTGCGCGGATCGATGGGAACCGCATACAGGTCGCCGCCGCGCGCGAGTACCAGGAATCCCCCGTGTGCCCACACGGCGCGCCGTGCGCCTTTGAACAGGTGGCGACGCTCCCCAGTCTTGACCGAGACCGCGTCGATGGTCGCGTCGTCGTAGTCACCAGGGCTGTCCACCGTTTGTGCGGTGAAGACCACCCAAGGCCCGCCATCGAGAGCACACGGATTACGGTGGGTTCGCTCTCCCTTCGTGCTGTCGAGTCTGGTGATGGCGGTCGGCACGCCACCGGCCTCGGAGACGCGTTGAAGAGGTCCCGTGACGTCGCCCGAATAGACGATGGTGCCATCATCCAGCCAGGTACCGAGACGATCTCGAAAACAGTTGGTCAGCTCGACCGGGGTCCCACCCCGTACCGAGACCTTGCTCAGCTTGCGACCGTCGAAAAACGCGATCCACTGGCCGTCGCGGGAGAAGAACTGGTTGTGAGCGCCATCCGCGCCGGGAATCTCTCGGTCCTCACGAGTGTCCAAACGTCGGACGCGCAGCTTGAGCAGGCCGCCGTCGCGAACCGTGTAAGCCACGGCCTTGCCGTCGGGAGCGATCGCCATCGGTTGGTAGGTGACCTCACCAGAGATCTTGCGCCCCCCCGAGGGAACGATGCTCAGTTCGATCGCGGTCGGCACCGAGGGAGGCCGCCGCCAGATGACGACTGCCAGCAGACCCAGGGCAGCCGCCCCGATGAGCCAGGACAGCACGCGAAGGAGGCGGCGCCGCGGCGGCACGTAGGTCCTCGACAGGGCGGGGTCCTCAGGGTGCGCCGCCAGATCCTCGAGCGCAATACGCGCCTCGCCGATCGCCTGCAGGCGCTGTCGCGGTTCCTTGGCCAAGCAGCGCTGGAGTAGCACCCGCCACCGTTGCGACAGTCGTGGCGGAAGCGCCGACCAATCCGGGTCGTCCCGCATGACCGAGGCCAGGGTGTCGGAAATGGTCTCTCCGGCGAATGCGCTGCGTCCCGTGAGCATCTCGTAGATGACGACGCCGAAGGCCCAGATGTCCGCGCGGCGGTCGGCTTCGCGCCCGCGGGCCTGCTCGGGCGACATGTAGGCCGCCGTGCCTAGGATCATTCCAGCCTGCGTCATCCGCTGTGTGATGGTCGGCGACTGACTGAGGTCGCCGACTGGGGCTGAAGCCTGTGTGTCGAGCGCGCGCGCCAGCCCGAAGTCGAGCACCTTGACCGTCCCGTCGGGACGGAGCTTGACATTGGCCGGCTTGAGGTCCCGGTGGACGATGCCGCGTTCGTGCGCATACTCGAGCGCCTCGGCGAGCTGTCGCGCCACGCCGAGCACTTCGTCCGCCGGCAGACGACCGCTCGCGATGCGGTCGTCGAGCGTGGGTCCCTCGACCAGCTCCATGATCAGCGCGCGAGTACCATCCGCATCCTCGACCCCAAAGACGGAAGCGATCCCGGCGTGGTTCGAGGCCGCCAGCAGCCGGGCCTCGCGTTCGAAACGGGCCAGTCGCTCCGGGTCGTGGGCCACGGCATCCGGCAGCACCTTGATGGCCACGTCCCGCTCCAGCCGCCGGTCGCGCGCGCGATACACTTCGCCCATGCCGCCAGAGCCGAGCGGTCCGACGATCTCGTAGGGACCCACACGAGACCCGGGCGTCAGGGGCATCTACTTCTCCCGCTTCAATGCGGCGGTCCAGTTGACGACAACCCGCACTTGCGATTCTCGGTCCGGATCGACTGGAGTGCTGACGAGGAATCGCGACCCATCGGCGGCGACATCGTAGCTGCTTAGGCGCTCGACTCTAAAGAGCGGTACCGGTGCTCCCGCTTCCAGTCGATCGCCGGGTGTCACCCGCACCGCCACGACGAAATCCTCAGGCCCGACGTAGTACAGCTCTCGTCCGTCGGCCCGCCAGCGGGGAAACCGCCCGCCGGCAGGAGAGATGCGCTTCTTTCCGCCACCTCCCTGCGTCCGCGCCACGTAGATCTCGGGGACTCCTGATTCGTCCGATTGGTAAGCAATCCACAGCCCGTCCGGCGAGAAACGCGGGATGCTCTCGGTGAACCGCGAGCGTGCCCAGGGTGTGGGCCGGCGCTCTCCGTGCAGGGGCAGTAGCCAGATGTCCGTATTCGGCCATCGCTCGGCGTTCGTATAGACGAGCCAACGGCCGTCACGCGAGACGTCCTCCGGCTGCTGGAACCCGTCCTGCTCGAGCAGGACCGACTCGGTTCCTGAAGACTCTCCGGTCGCGAACTCGTAGATGTCTGGCGGACCGAGCCGGTCGGAACCGTAGAGGACTTTGGCCCCGTCCGCCGTCCACACTGGCAAGAACTCGTGTACGGGATCGGAGTGCAGGCGTGTCGAAACCCCGCGCCCGAGCTCGAAGATCCAGATGTCTCCCGTCCCCGTCCGCTTGTCGATGATCGTCGCCGCGACGCGTCTCCCGTCGGGAGAGATCCGGAGTCGACTCGCCAACATCGGCGGGCCGAGCTTGTCGATCTCCTTCCCGTCGCGACCGATCCAGGCAATCTGAAATGTCGAAGACCCCACCCGGTAGACGAGGACTCCCGTCTGGGAGACTGAGAACTGGGCTTCGGCTGTATTCAGGAAGTAGTTGATGTCGTCTGCCAGGAGAAAGGGCTCTCCCATCAGGCGCGCCTGCCTCTCGTCGAAGCGCTGCGCAAAGAGAGCGCCTTCCCGGGCATAGACCAGGTACCCTGGCGGGCTGTACTCCGCGCGAGAATCCAGCCGCACGACCGTGCGGCTTTCCCTCGAGGCAAGCGAGCCAAGTCGCAACTCGCGCGTATTGGCAGCCCCTGGATTGGAGTTCACGTGGTAGAGGAAGCGCCGGCCATCGGGAAGAAACCATGGCCCCTTGTGATTCTCCTCGTCAGGAGCGCATGTGGTGAAGCGGACGGATTCCCCGCCAGCATCCGACGCGCGAAAGAGTCCCGGCGGATTCGCCCTCTGGGGGAAGAGGATCGTGCCCTCGCGATTCCACGCTCCCGGCGCGATTACGACGGCGTCGCACAGTTCCACCGGCGGCCCTCCGGCGATGGCGATCTTCTTCAGCTTCCCGTCGGCCCAGAAGGCGAGCTGGCGACTGTCCGGAGACCAGAAGTGGCCCGCGGCCCCGAGAGCCCCCTCCAGCTCCACGGTTTGGTCCGAATCCAGTCGCCGGAGGTAGATTCGCCGTTGCCCTTGGGAGAACGATTCGATCGCCAGGCACGTCCCGTCCGGTGAGATGGTGACGCGGGACCCGGCGACTTCTCCCGGAATCGCGACGGCAAATCGCACGGGACGCTCTGAGGATTCCCTTCGGGGGGAGAGACCCGCGAACAGCGCCAGGGCGACCACGAGAATCGCGGTCGATACCCCTGCCAACCCGACCCAGCCAGGCCGTCGCCGAGCGACGGCTGACGCCCCCTCCGCCGTGACTTCGGAGACATGGTCACGCAACTGCTCAAGGTCGCGAGCCAGGTCGCGTGTGGAGGCATAGCGATCGTCAACGTCCTTCGCAAGGCATCGCTCCACGATCCAGCGAAGCGCAACCGGAGCCTGGGGGGCAAGGCGAGCAAGCGCCTCCGGCTCCTCGCGGATGATTGCGGCCATCGTTTCTGGCGCCGAACCTCGCGAGAAGGCCCGCTTGCCGGTCGCCATCTCGTAGAGAATCGAGCCCAACGAGAATTGGTCGGAGCGGAAGTCCACCGGCCGGCCCATCGCCTGTTCCGGCGACATGTATCCGACGGTGCCTAGGACCACTCCCGCCTCGGTTGGCTCGGCGATGGTTGGAAGCTGCGACGTCTCGGGCCCCGAGCTGACGGTGAGTTTTGCGAGCCCGAAGTCGAGAATCTTGACCAGCCCGTCGCGCGTGATCATCACGTTGTCGGGCTTGAGGTCGCGGTGGACGATCCCGGTTTCGTGCGCTCGGGCGAGTCCGTCGGCGACTTGAGCCGACAGAGCGAGGAGGCGTTTCGTGGGAAGCGGGCCGTCCGTGAGGGTTTCCCGCAAGGTCTTCCCTTGCACCAGCTCCATCGCGATGTACGAGACCGAGTCCACGCTGCCGATCTCGTAGACCGTGACGATGTTCGGATGATTCAGCGCGGAGGCCGAGCGCGCTTCCTGCTCGAAGCGCACGAGCCGATTGCGATCCGCGGAGACCTCCGTCGGCAGGACCTTGATCGCGACCTCACGGGCGAGCTTCGAGTCGCGCGCACGGTAGACTTCGCCCATCCCCCCCGCGCCGAGTGGAGAGAGAATCTCGTAAGAACCGAGGCGAGTACCGGGAGTCAGCGCCATCGGGACAATCTATCGCAGACCGAGGATCCTGCCGATCTCTCGGAGGCTTCGACCGGTGCTGCGGGACCGCGCCTGCCAAGCTGGCATCCTGGGGCAGAGAGTGTCAGTCCACGGCGAATAGGGAGCTCACCGGACGACGACGAAGCGCACACTCTCACCGATGCGCGAGCGCAGCCGCGCCAGGTACACGCCAGGCCGACAGCCGATCTGGCTCCATTGCCAGGACATGCTCCGTCCTCCGGATGGAATGGGCAGCACGTCCACCTTGCGACCACCGATGTCGAAGATCTCGATGGCGTCCGCCGTCTCGGAACCGGCGACCACGAACTCCACCGGCCCAAAGGCCGGATTGGTGCGGACGGTCAGGAGACTCGGTCCGCGCGCCGGAAGGGAAGGGACGCCAACCGAAGGGCTGATCATCTCCGAAAGGGGCCGCTTCCAGACGCCGAAGCCCCCCGTCCCGGCGAGGAGCGTCGATCCATCCGCGCTCACGGCGAGCTGGAAGACTCCGGTGGTCAGTCCGGTGCTGACAGAGGACCACTGGTTCCCGTTGTCCGTCGAGAGGTAGACACCACCTGCACCGGCCGCGAAGAGATTGGTTCCATCGGGGCTCAACAACGCCGTGATCCTGAGGTCGGTCAGGCCATTGTTGACCAGCGTCCAGGTCGCGCCATCGTCCGTCGAACGATACACGCCGAACGGATCGCCTCCGGCGAACAGGTTGGCGCCGTTGCCAGTCGCCGCCATGCCCTGCGGGATCACACCCTGCAGTCCGGTGGGCGCCCACGTCAGGCCGCCGTTGGTCGAGAGCCACACCCCACCGAAGCCACCGCCGAAGACGTTGTGACCGCCGGAGCCGTTCGGCGTCACCACGTAGTCGAGCGGCATGGCGTTGGGCTCCACGTTCTGCCAGTAGCCGCCATCGTTCGTGGATACGAAGATCCCGCTGTACGCCCCGGCGATCACATTCGTGCCCCCCGAGCCGTTCGGGACGGTGCCCAGCGAATTGACCTCCTCGTCATCGAGGGAGCTGTTGGCATCCACCCACGTCGCCCCGTCATTCGTCGACTTGAAGACGCCGGAAGTGGCGCCCCCCGCGAACAGGCTGACGCCACTGGTGCCGTTGGGGTTGACCGCGAAGTCGAGAATCGGCGCGTTGATCTGGGCATCCGTCCAGGTCGCGCCACCGTCGCTCGAGCGAAAGACGTCGCTCTCCGTTCCCGCCAGGATGGCGCCGCTGGGCGTGACCTCGAGCCCCTGGGGGTAGGAATAGACGAAGGACACGTTGGTCCAGTTGGCACCGTTGTTCGTGGTTCGGAATACACCTTCGGTCGTCCCGGCGTAGACGTCGGTCCCGCCCGTTGCGTTCGGCGCCGTGGTGAGCGCGTAGACGGTCAGGCTGCTCAAGCCGTTGTTGACCGAGACCCAGGTCACGCCGTTGTCGGTAGAGCGGAGAACACCGCCGGCCCCGGCAAAGAGCGTCACTCCCGATCCGTTGGGGAGCGCCGCCATCGCGTAGGTCCAGGTGAACCCCATGCCGCTGTTGATCGCGGTCCAACTGGCGCCGTCGTTGGTCGAGCGATAGACACCGTTGCTGGTGCCGGCATAGAGGGCTGCGCCGTTTCTGGCGAACGAGAGTCCGTAGAGCGTGAACACCCGTGTCCAGCTCGCCCCGAAGTTCGTCGAACGATAGATGCCGTTCCCAGTGCCGGCGAGAACCGTTCCCGATGCCGTAGTCGTGAGCGCGTTCACGTGGGCCTGGCCGAGGGGCAAGCCCGAATTGACCTCGGTCCAGTTGGCGCCGTTGTCGGTCGAGCGAAAGGCATTGCCCAGGTACGTTCCGGCATACAGGTTCGTTCCCCCCGAGCCGTTCGGACCCGAGGTCAGGGCATAGATGGAGAGGCTGGGTGGTATTCCGGCACTGCTGGCATTCCAGCTCGCGCCGCCGTCGGACGATCGAAAGATGCCGTTGGCCGTACCGACCACGAGGTCGCTGCCGCCCGATCCACTCGGCACGGCGACAAGCGCCATGGCGTTGAGATCCGTCAGTCCATTGCTGAGAGGGGTCCAGCTCGCGCCCTGGTCATCGGTGCGCCAGACGCGGATCGAACCCGAGTAGAGAGAAGTGCCGCCGGCTTCATTGGGAACCGCGACAAATGAGCGGATGGAACCGCCCCTGGGACCATTGGTTTGAATCCATTGGGCGTGTGATTCGCCCGTGTTCAGCCCGACGAGGACTGCGGCAAGAGCTGCACATGAAAGGCAACAGGAGGACACGCGAACGGGCCTGGACATGAATGACACCCTCCTCGCCGCGGGCCAATGACGCGGTTTTCAGCGCAGCGGCAGCGGCATCGTGTAGCACACCGCGCTGCCGTCGAGCACTACGGTTCCGTCGTCGCGCAGCACGCGAGTCGCCAGCTCGGTGATGGGTTTGTCGTCGCGCACCTTGAGCACGCGGACCTCGCCGGTGATCGTGTCGCCCGGTCGCACCGGCGCCTTGAAGCTCCAGTGGACCTCGAGAAACACCGTGCCCGGCCCGGGCAAGTCCTCGGCGACCACCGCGTTCAGAATGCCGCTGGTCACTCCTCCCTGGACGACGATCCCGCCCATTCGCGTCCCCTGCGCGAGCGCCTCATCGTAGTGCAGCGGATTGCGATCGCCGGTCATCTCGGTGAACAGCTCGATGTCGCGCACGGTGACGGCTCTCGTGCGCGAGGCGGTCTGTCCGACTGCGGGAATGCCGCGCGGCCAGACTGCCGTGGGGACGGTCATCGTCGTCCTCCTTGGGACTCAGGCATCCGACCGCACCATCTGATGATCGAGACTGCGGACGAGATGATCGCTCAGGTCGCGTGCGTCGGCCGCGGCGCCGTCGATGAGACTGGACTTGCGGCGTCGCAGGAATGGAAGGCCCAACAAGTACATTCCGGGCGCTTGCACGATGCCGCCTTCGTGCCGGATGCGACCCTTGGGGTCGAGCACCGGCACGTTCAGCCACGAGTAGTCGGGACGGTAGCCGGTGGCCCAGATCACGGTGCGAATTCCGCCACCGAACAGATCGAGCATGAGCGGCGGCGAGTCTTCGACCCGGGTCGGCTCGAATCGGTGCGGCGGCTCGACCTCGCCGTCGACTCGGTTTTCGGTCGCCCATACGTCGATGCGTTCGAGCAGGCGATTCATCTTGAGGTCCGAGAGCGCGCACTGGTTGCGCAGCGATCCCGAGAACTGCGCCTTGCCGCCGGCGACGCCGACCAGGCGGCCGACCAGCCGCACGCCCAGATCGGTCAGCCGATTGAGATCGACGGTCCTGCGCTCCCTGGAACCGGCCAGCTGCAGAGATGGCACGTTTCGGGCGCGTCCGATGTCGTCGACCTCGTCGTAGCGATCGTCCAGCACTCCGGCGACATCCATCCACCACTTGATGTCGCGGCCCCGATAGGAGCGCGGCGCTCGAATGTGTTCGCCGACCGCGATCGTTACCGGGCGTCCCGACCGGTGGACCTCTTCGGCGATCTGGGTTCCACTGGCAGAGGCTCCGACCACGAGCACTCCCCCCGGTTCGAGCGCGTCGGGATTGCGATACTCCAGAGACGAAAGGGTCCGGATCCCCGTGGGCAGCGCCTCCGCGACCGGCGGGACGCATGGGACGTTGCACGCTCCGGTGGCCAGGACCACGGTTCGTGCTCGCCATTCCCCCTGGTCGGTTGAAATGCTGTAGTCGTCGTCGACCCTGCGTACCGAATGCACGTTGGTGTGGGTGCGGACCGGAGCCGAGATGGCGGCAGCATAGCTCTCCATGAACTCGATCGTCTCGGGCATCGTGCGGAAGCCGTCGGGATCGTCGCCATCGTAGGCGTAGCCGGGGAGCCGACTCAGCCAGTTGGGCGTGAGCAGCCGCAGCGAGTCCCACCGCTCGGTCTTCCACGAATGAGCGACCTCACCGCGCTCGAGGATCACATGATCGATCGAGCGGGCGGTGAGGTGGTAGCTCATCGCCAGACCGGCATGGCCGGCGCCAATGACAACGGTGGTGACTCGCACGCGACCGGTTCGCGAATCGAGCCCTGACCTACCGGACTTCGACCGTGACGTTCGTTGGATTGGTGATCACGTCGTACACGGCCGAGCGTTTCTGCGACTGAGCGACGATCGCCTGGATCTCCTCGCGCGTCGCATCGGCCTTGATGTCGTAGGTCACCTTGATCCCGTCGAAGCCATTTCGCACGTCACTGTCGATCCCGAGAATGCCCTGGATGTCCATCCCGCCTTCGAGCGTCGCGGTAACCGAGTGCAACTGGATCTCGCGATTCTGGGCGACCGCCGCAACTCCCGCGGTCAGGCAACTGGCCAGCCCGGCGAGCACCATCTCGACCGGAGTGGCTCCGTGGTCCTCGGACGCGAAGATCTCGGGATGGTCGGCTTCGAAAGTGAACTTCGTCCTGTGCTTCTGCTCTTCACCGAGTCCGAAGAACCCCTCGATGGTCGAGCGGCTGTGAGTTCCTCTCACCCATTCACACTTGGCGCGCCACTTGAACTTGGCGCCCGCCGGAGTCTCGGTCAGTGCCTGACGTGCTCCCAGCAGCGCTTCCACGTTGACGCCGTTGTCGACCGGCTTCTTGGTCATGCTCATGGAATTCTCCTCGCTGTGCGGTTCTGGGACCGCGGCCCATTCGGTCAAGCCGGAGGCCTTGGGACCTCTGGCGCCAATATTACCCCTCGGACCGCCCAGGGTTGGTGGGGCGCCCCGAAATTTCTGCCGCGGCTGCCTCCCCACCCTGGTCGAGACCCACCAGGGCCTCGACCTCGCGGTTCATGGCATCACTCAGTCTCCGGTGAAGCGGCTTGAGTCGATCGAGATCCCACTCGAACCCCGCGATGGCGTCGGTGATCTCGAACAACTCCGCCGACAGCTCGTCGCGGGTCGCCTGGTAGCCGGCCAGGGCCCGGCCCGATCCCTGCACCACGGCGCGCGCCAGGAACTCCGCGTCGCGCAATGCGTCGCTGATCCCGTGAGCGGTGATCGGATCCTTGAAGTACCCGGCGTCTCCGACCAGCGCCCATCCCGGACCGTGGCTCTGACGCATGTGGCCCGGCACGCCGGGAAAACCACGGAATCGCTCCGAGGGTGAGGCGTTCGACAGCTCTTGAGCCAGAGCCGGAGCGCATTCCAGGAGCACGCCGTGGTACCCGACCTCCAGGTTCGCGTGGACCTGGTCGTGGAACCGCGCGGACGGCATCGCCGCGAAAACGCAGGTGTCGTCGTCGTTCGTGGGAATCGCGCCCACGCTGACCCCGGGGCGGTAGTGCCAGCGGTTGCCGGAGTTCTCGAGTCCGCGCCAGAACGCGTAGACGACACCACATCCATGTCGTCCTTCCCGGTAGGTCGCGGCGTCGACCCTTCGTGCCACCGTCGACCGAAGGCCGTCGGCGCCGATGACGATGCCGGCGCTCACCGGGTGGAACGAGCGATCCCGGTCCTCGAGCACCGCTCCCATCACTCGACCTTCCCGGCTCCGAACCAGGTCGGCCAGCCGTGGGCCATATCGCACGTCCGCCCCCGCGGCCGAGGCCGCGTCCGCCAGCACCCGATCCAGCACCGTGCGTCGCGGCGCGCACAAGGCGTCGACGCCGTCGCGAGACTTGATCGGGACCGTGATCACCTCGTCGCCGTACACGAAGCTCGTGCTGCGGATGGCCGGGGTTCCGGCCGCGCGCACCGTGTCGAGCAGACCCCAGCGGGAGAGCTGCAGAACGCCGGCGCGCATCATCGCGAGCGTCGAAAGCGTGTCGGCGCCCCGACGATCGCGGTCGAACAGCAACACGCTCAGGCCGCGCCGCGCGAGCAGCATCGCGGTCGCCGCTCCGGCGCAGCGCGCCCCCACGACCACGGCGTCGTAGTGCTCTTTGAGGGGTGCATCCATGGGTGGGGGTCATCCGGCTCGCGCAAGGGAACGGCTCGAAGCGGAGTTCTCGCCTCAAGCCGGCTCGATTGTTTCACATTCGTCGCCGGTCGCGCAGCCGGCGTCTTGGTCGAGGAACCGACTCCAGCGCGGGAACCCGTCTCCAAGCTAGAATGCGCTCGGAATGAGTCCATCGACGTCGCAACGCTGGCTGGGCCCCGCGCTGTTGTGCGCCGTCTTTTACGCAGCATCCGGGGTCATCCTCGGCGCGATGGCGCACGGCTCGGCGACCCAGGTCCGGGGGTGGCGGCTGGCCGCGTGGCTGGTGAGCGGCGTGGCGTTCGTTGCGCACATCGGCTATGAGCGGTATCGCCTGCGCCATCGGCCGTCGGTTGCAGCGCTCCACGCCGCGCTGGCTGCTGCATTAGGGGCCTTCGGTCTGGCGGCAGCGGCGACGGTTCGGGCGGCGATGACCGAAACCGGCAATCTGCGCCTGCTCGCGATTGCGCTGGTCGCCTGGCCGCTTCTCACGGCAGTGCCGGCATTCCTCGTGGCGCTCGGAATCGCGACGCTCCTCGGCCGGGGGCGGCAAGCCACCTAGACCGTGGGTTCAAAGCGCCAATCGCGCCCGTCCATCCGCGGCGGGCCGTGCTACTCGAGCCGAATGACGCGCCGCACGAGGCTGACGTCCGGCCCGATGAGCCGGACGAAGTAGATCCCAGGCGGGATCTGCTGAGTCGGTCGCCACGACACGCTCCCCGGGGCAGATGCGTGATCGACGACCTGCGCCACTCGGGCCCCGCGCACATCGAGAACTTCGATGGTGAGCGGACCTGCACCCGCATACTGGATGGTCAGGGCATCGCGGAACGGCGAGGGGCCGACGGCGAGCCGAACTCCGGAAACGACTCGCCGAGGGCACGTCCAGGGTCGAGCCGGGCACCTGCGGCATCCCGGCGTTGTACCACGCGGTGAACACGAACGACGCGGTCGCCACGGCGGCGACATTGATCCGGCTACGGGTCAGGTTCTGCGTGCTGTTCCACAGCGAGGCGTAATAGGTGGAGTTGAACGATCCGCCCGAGGCCGCCCGCGCCGTGTTGTCGGCCTCCAGGACCGGACTCACGCCGGCCCAGGAGTCGTCGACGATGTCGAACATCGCGTCGACCGGATTCGCGTAGTAGGTCACCGGCGTCACCGGTGTGGTCAACTCGCCGATGTGTGGCGACATCATGGTGGTTTCGTAGCGAGAGTGAATGCCGTTGTTGCCGGTGAGCTGTCCGTCGTAGTTCCGCGTGCAGTGCAGGGGCTGACAGGCGTCGCCGACGTAGTGGCAGAGGTCGGCGATCGTGGTGGCCGCAGCACTCCATTGTTGGCTCTGGAACTGCAGGGTCAGGGTGGCCACGACTTCCCCCACCGCCCAGGGCACGATCCCGTTCTCGAGCACGGTCGCGGCTCCGTACTGCGCCTCGAGCGCCGCACGATCGTGCGACAACGTCCCGCTGAAGAACTCCGGGTAGTTGTCGATGTCGATGTAGTGGCGGTAGCTCTCGCCGGGAGTGGTGGGGCGGCGCGTATCCGGGTCGGTCACCTTCTGGTCGACCACGCCGTCGTAGACGCGCAAGCCGTCGATGTCGGGTGGCAGATGCTTCGAGTAGTTCTGGGCGATGTAATGATGTGTCGCGAAACCCCAGGTCCATCCGGTCGCCGGGAGGCCCGCGGTGAGAAGGGCCGTGAGGACGAAGATGCAATGATCGGCACGGCGCGAGCGGCGCAACACGGCCCCCTGGTGGAAGTCAGTGGCGTAACGATGCGATATCTGGCCGCTCGAATTGTAGCACGCAGCTATTCTCGGACCAGCTCCATCAGTCTCCTGCCGACCGCCGCCGTGTAGTCGCGCGGGCCCGAGTGGGCGTTGCTGCAGAAGATCACCGTGTCGTCGCCCTTCCAGGCGATCATGGTGAGGAAGCCCCGGTCGTCCCCGCCAACCATCATGGTCGGCGTTCGATAGACGGCCGACGACCCGTTCGACAGGGTCGTTCCGTTGCGGATCGCCTGGAACCAGCGGTAGAGGTCGTGCGGCGTCGACTGCATGCCGCCGCTCCCCATCACCAGCCACGACGTCTTGCCCCAGTACTTGGGGATGTTCAGCTTGCCGACCGGCTGGGCGTCGTAGCCGATGGCGAACGCGTCGTCCGGGAATCGCGCTCCGTCTTCGTGATTGCCGGTTCGGGTCGTCCCTGCGGGCGTGAAGAACTGCGTGCGCAGGTACTCGCCATAGGACTTGCCGGAAACGATCTCGATGACCGCGGCCAGCAGCACCCACGCCGAGTGCGAGTGCGCCTCACCGGTCCCCGGGGCGAACTCGAGTTCCTGCCCAGAATCCGGCGAATCGCGGTCGGCCGGTCGATCCACGACGAACTCGCGGTCGGCGTCACTCGGCAGGTGGTGGAAGTCGGGCAATCCCGAGCCCCCGGTCATCAGGTGTTCGATCGTCATTCCGCGCTTGTCGGCGGGAACGTCGTCGAGGAACTTGGAGATCGGATCGCTCGTGCTCAGCTTCTTGCGCTCGACCAGCTGAAGGATCGCGGCACGCGTGAAGTCAATCGGCGCCGAACCGATCGCAAAGATGGTCTCGGTCGTGTTCGGGAGCTTCTTCTCGCGGTTGGCGAAACCGTAGCCGCGATGCAGCACGATCTTCCCGCCGCGCGCTACCAGCACGGTTCCAGAAAAGCCAGCCTTCGCTTCCTCGTCGAGTCGCTGATCGAGCCGATCCCAGGGGATCGGCGCCACCTGGAACCCAGGCGGCGCCGCCTCGCCGGCTTCGAGTACCAGCGAGACGATGCGATGAGGCTCCGCGTCCTCGATCCGGAACACCACCGAACGCGTGCCCGACGGCTTCATGAACGTCAGCCGCGTGCCACCACCGTCCGCGGGACCCGCGGTGACCCCGCCAAAACCCGCGCACGCGGTACGTATCGTTTCCAGGTGCGCGGCCAGTACCCCCAGGCGCAAAGGACTCGCGATAGGCGGGCGCCAGGTGTTCGTCGGCGAACTTCTGGAGCGCTTCGGGGCCAGCGCTCTCGATCAGGGCCTCGACAGCCATTCCGCGGCGTTGCCTCGGTCCCGGGCTTCCGGGTTGCGCGAACACCGCTGGCGCCAAGACACAGACGAGAGTGAGTGCGGCAACCATCCGCGACAGCGCGGCGTGGATCACAGCCGACGGGCGGTGCACGATGAGCGTTCTCCGGGTTCGGGTGAGGGACCGGCGAGGACGCCGGCTCGGGGATCCGCGCTTCGGCGACGGCGCCCCCCGTTGTAGACGCCGCGAACCGACGGGAAAGTCGCAAGAATTCGGTTCGAGCGCGTCACACCTTCACGCTCCTCAGTCGCAGAGCGTTTCCGATCACCGATACCGAGCTGAGGCTCATCGCCGCGGCGGCGATCACCGGGCGCGCCACCAGCCGAAGCAGCGGCACCAAGACACCGGCCGCGATCGGCACGCCCAGCGCGTTGTAGACGAACGCCAAGAACAGAGTTCTGCCGAATGTTCGCCATAGTGGCCTGCGCTGAGCGCACGGCCCGCACGATCCCGCGGAGGTCGCCTCGCACCAGCGTGACGCCGGCGGTCTGAATGGCGACATCGGTGCCGGTTCCCATGGCGATGCCGACCTCGCCCCGGCAAGCGCGGAGCGTCGTCGACGCCGTCGCCCGGCCATCGCGACGACGTGGCCGGCCGGACGAAGTCTTTTCGACGAGCTCGACTTTGTCCGCCGGTAACACTTCGCTTCGACTTGATCGATCCCGGTCTGCCGGGCGACCGCGCGGGCCGGTCGTCCATCTGTCGCCCGTGACATCACCATCTCACACCCTGAGCCCTGAGCTGCTCGATGGCTTCCGGAGTCGAGGCCTTGATCGGATCGGCGACACCGAGCACTCCTGCGATCCTGCCGTCGACGGCGACCCACGTCACGGTCTGACCTTCCCGGCGCAGACCTTCGGCTTCGTTCTCGAGCGCGTGGTGCGATACCCCAGATCGGCGAGCAGGACGCCGCGTTGCCCAGCGCTACGGAGCGGCCGTCGATCCGGCCGCGGAGCCCTTTGCCTGTGTTCGAGATGAACTCCTGGGCGGGCGCGTGGGCGATCCCCGCGCTCGGTAGCCGCCGCGAGGATCGCGGCGGCGAGCGGATGTTCGCTGCCCCGCTCGAGACTTGCCGCGATGCGCAACACGTCGGATTCCTGGTGCCCGGGCGCCGGCAGGACACGGACGAGTCGCGGCTTGCCCTCGGTCAACGTTCCCGTCTTGTCGACTACAAGGGTATCGACCGCGCGCAGGGTCTCGATCGCTTCGGCGTTCCGGAACAACACTCCCATGGTCGCGCCGCGGCCGGCCGCCACCATGATCGACATCGGCGTGGCCAGCCCGAGTGCACACGGGCACGCAATGATGAGCACCGCGACGGCATTGACCACCGCGAACGCCATCCGAGGTTCGGGACCCCACTGACCACGCGACGAAGCTCGCGATCGCGACCAGCACCACCGCGGGTACGAACCATGCCGAAATTCGGTCGGCCAGTCGCTGGATCGGCGCCCGGCTGCGCTGCGCCTCGGCCACCATCTGCACGATGCGCGCGAGCAGCGTGTCGCGGCCCACCCCGCGCGCCTCCACGATCAGGGACCCGGTGCCATTGAGCGTGCCGCCCACCACGGCACTGCCCGCGTTCTTGGTGACCGGGATCGACTCGCCGGTGACCAGGGACTCGTCGACGGCGCTTGCACCCTCGACGACCACGCCGTCGACCGGAACCTTCTCGCCGGGTCGGACGCGCAGTCGATCGCCCACCTGAACGTGCTCGAGCGGCACGTCGTGCTCGGAACCGGCGGCGTCAATGCGACGCGCCGTCTTGGGCGCCAGGCGAAGCAGGGCTCGCAGCGCGGCCCCGGTCTGGCCGCGCGCGCGCAATTCGAGGACCTGGCCGAGCAGCACCAGGGTGACGATCACCGCGGCGCTCTCGAAGTACGTGCCTACGCGGCCGTGGGAATCGCGAAACGACGCCGGGAACAACCCGGGCACGATCACCGCGGCCATGCTGTAGAGATAGGCGGTGCCCACACCGAGCGCGATCAGCGTGAACATGTTGGGACTACGCTGCACGATGGACTGCCCGCCGCGCACGAAGAACGGCCACCCGCCCCAGAGAACGACCGGGGTCGCGAGCGCCATCTCGAACCAGCCCATCCAGGAGGGCGGAAGCCATCGGTGCAGCGGCTGGCCGGGCAGGAGCGCACCGAGCATGGTCAGGAGCAGCGGTGCCGTCAGCAACGCCGAAACCACGAGCCGCCGCCGCATGTCGGTCAGCTCCGGATTCTCGGTTTCGTCGAGCGAGACGGTTCGCGGCTCGAGCGCCATGCCGCAGATCGGGCAGGTGCCGAATTCCTTGCGCACGACTTCGGGGTGCATCGGGCAGGTCCACTCGGAAGCCTCGACGTGACCCGGTTCCATCGCGTGAGCCGCGGGCGCCGCGCTCGGATCGAGGTAACGCTGCGGATCGGCGATGAACTTCGTTCTGCATCCCGCGCAGCAGAATCGATACTCCCTGCCCTCGTGGGTGTGGCGGTGCGTGGTGTCGGGCCGCACGGTCATGCCGCAGACCGGGTCGCGGGCGGCGGGGTCGTCGGGCAGGACTCGCAGCTCGAGGGACGAAGTCGTGTTCGTCATGCGGATTCGTGTTGCTCCGGCGCGGGCCCGGAATCACGCTTCGAGTCGGCCGGGAGGTGCAGGCTCCACCACGCGGTCGCGTGTTCGTCGCGCCAGGGCTCGTCGAGGGGAATCGCCGCCAGCATTCGGCTCAGCTCGCGGGCTCCCGCCGGTCGATCTTCCGGCCGTTTCTCCAGGCATTGCAGGATCAACGCGTCCAACTCCGAGGGCAACGGATTCGGAGCGTGGCGCGACGGCGGCTCGGGTGTCCCGTGCAGGTGCTTCGAAATCACGTCGAAATGGCTGGCACCCTCGAACACCGGCTTGCCGGTGGCCAGCCAGTAGGCCACGCACCCGAGACCGTAGAGGTCGGCGCGACCGTCGATCCGCTCCCCGCGCGCGACTTCCGGAGGCATGAACTCCGGAGTGCCAACCGCCAGTTCCGGCATGGTCAGTCGCGGATTGGCCGCCTCGGCGCGGTGCAGCGAAACGAGGCCGAAGTCGAGGATCTTGACGAAGTCGCAGCGGTTGCCGGAGCGGCACAGATAGAGGTTCGCGGGTTTGACGTCGCGGTGGATCAATCCTTTGTCGTGCGCCTCTTCCAGCGATTCGCACGCCTGCCGGAGCAGATACACGATGCGAGCACCCGGCAGTGGGCCGAACTGCTGGACCAGCCGTTCGCAGTCGAGTCCGTCGAGCAGCTCCATCACGTAGTAGAACGTGCCGTCCTCCGCGGCGCCATAGTCGTAGAGATCGATCGTGTGCGCCGAGCTGAGCGAGGCGGTGGCTCGCGCCTCGAGTTCGAAGCGCTTGAGCACGGTCCTGGCTTCCTCGAGATTTGCGCCCGCCGCCTCCGGGCGAATGAACTTGATCGCCGCCGGACGCGCGAGCAGCTGGTGCGACGCGCGCCACACCTCGCCCATGCCGCCCCGGCCCAGCCGCTCGACCAGGCGGTAGCTCCCGAGGTCCCGTGCGCGCGTGACGTCGGCCCCGAGCCGGTACACGATGCGCGCCGCAGCGTAGGCCAGCCCGGCGCAGATCATGTACGTGAAGACATGATGGACGAAGAACATCCCCGGGGTCATCAGGTGCTGGAGGCCCGCGCTGCGCAGCCCCAGGCCGATCACCACCGCCGGCGCCGATGCGGCCCCGAGGATCGCGAGCAGCGCGCGTCCGGGTGGCGCCGGCACCACCACCGCGAACACGATCATCCACACGCCGACCCACGATGGCGAGACCGCTTGAAAGACGATCGGCGTGTCGGCGAACCTCTCGAGACCGAGGTACTGCGCGAGGGCGATGCCGTAGCTCGACGCAACCAGGAACATCAGCCCGATATTGATCTGGGCCTGCCACTTGAGTCGGGGAACCAGTGCCGCGACCAGCAGGCCGCACGTGATCGAGGCCGTGCTCGGCACCCAGTCGCGGGGGTTCTGAAACCTGAGCCCCAACTCACCCACCAGGGCCGAGGCGACGAAGTCGGCGCAAAAGAATGTGAGCGAGTACAGAATCGCGGTCAGGCGCAGCCGCCGCGCGATCTGGAGCCGAAGGTCGGGCGGCAGGCTGCGCAGCGCCTTCGAATCCGTGACCCGCGGAGTTCGGCCCCGGGGCAGGAACAGCGTCGGCCCGGAACTCGGGGTGCGAGGCTCCGTGGACATGCGGGCGAGCTCCCGGCCTAGGGAATCTCGCACGGCACGAAGACCATCCGCCCGCGCCGCTCGACGTGCAGCACGACCCATGAACCGGTCGATTGCCCCACCAATCCGTTGCGCAGATCTTCGAGGCTGCGCACGGTCGATCGGCCGATCGCCCGGATCACGTCGCCCGGGGCCAATGGCGCCCCGCCCGGCGGCGCATCGCCCGTGCTGAGCACCACCAGCACCCCCCACGGCTCGCGCATCGGCACCATGCGCGCGACTTGCGCATCCACCGGAATCGCGAGGATCTGGAGCGGCTCGACCAGGTGATCCTCGGGCCGCGCGAAGGCGGCGAGCCGATCCAGGTCGCCGGGCCGCTCGGCGAGGCGCACGCGCACCGCGCTCTTGTCGCCGTCGCGAACGATCTCGAGCGTGACTTCATCGTCGGCCGTGCGACGATAGAGATTGACCTCGAGCTGGCGACCGTTCTCCATGACCTTGCCGTCGAGGGTCGCGACCACGTCGCCGGGCTTGAGCCCGGCCTGAGCTGCGGGTCCGCCCGGGAGCACGTCGGCCAGGACCACGCCCCAGTCCTGCCCGAGTCCGAGTCCGCGGGCGACTTCGGGCGTGATGGTCTGGGCGCGCACTCCGATCTCGCCGCGACGCACTCGGCCATGTTCACGAATCTGCCGGTAGACCGCGTTCACGATGTTGCTGGGTGCTGCGAATCCCACGGCACTCCCGGCCGGCGGATTCAGGATGAACGTGTTGATGCCAATGACCGCGCCGCGCGTGTCGACCAGCGGGCCGCCGCTGTTACCCGGATTGATCGCGGCATCGGTCTGCAGGTAGATCATCGGCGACTCGGGCTCGATCTGGCGAACGGTCGCGCTGACGATCCCCATGCTGACCGAGCTTTCGAGCCCCAGAGGACTGCCGAACGCCAGCGCCAGCTGGCCCTGGCGCAGCTGATCCGAGTCGGCGAACACCAGTGACGGCAGGTTGGCGCTCTCGATCTTGAGCACCGCGATGTCGGTCTCGCGGTCCATGCCGACGACCTTGGCTTCGAGACGCGGGCCCGCTTGCTTGAGGATCGATCGGCCCGGAGATCCGGCGCGCGATTCAGCGAGCTGAACTTGAATTCGGCGCGCCCCGATCACGACGTGAGCATTGGTCACGATGTAGCCGCCGGGATCGACGATCACCCCGGAGCCGAGACCGCGCTGGCGCGATAGCAGTCCGCCGGCGCCCTCGCCTGCCGCGGAGGCGGGCACCAGGGAACTCGCGAACACCTGGACCACCGCCGGACTGACACGGCGCGCGAGCGACTGGAGATCCCCGCTCAGGCGGTCCAAATCGGTGGCGGCGCTGGCCGCCGCAGGCGCCGGCCGGGTGGCGGCGCAAGCCGGTGCCACGGTCCCGAATCCGCCCCAGGCCCATGCGGCGAGAATCCATGCGGGATAAGGGGTTTTGAGCCTCATCGAGGGGGAGACAGTACCGCAACCGCGCCGGTTCAGCCCCCTACCCCCGGAGGCCGATAACCGTATGGGTCCCGCGACCGGGGCCCTCTCACGACGATCGTCCCAGTTCCCCTGAGGTCTTCACGCGTGAAACGGCGCCGGTTGCGCTCGCCCACCTGGCTTCCGCTGGCTCATCGCATTGCTCGATTCCTGCTCAAGAGCCAGCTCCTGACCGTCTTCCTCGGACTGTGCGCGCTGGGGATCTGGGTCGGCGCTCAGACCCGTCCCGATTCCAAGGCCCTGCCGTGGGCCGAGCTGTTCGACCAGATGCAAGTGGTCTCCTTTCGCGAAACGCCGTCCGACACCAGTTCTCGCTTCATCGTCGAGCTGTGCGCGTGCAACAAGACGTTCGGTCGTTACGACGTCGACGATCGGCGCTTCCTGCCGCCCGAACGCTCCCGCGTCTACAGCCGATCGATCACCGGCACCCGGTACGGTCCGCTCAAGGTGCGCGGCCACGTCGACCAGGGGTTCTGGCTCGAAGTGCCCAACGGCAGCGGGCGGTCCCTGCTGCCCGAGCAATTCGACGAGCTGTACCGTTCGACGCTCGACTACGTGAAACCGTTCGCGACCGCGAGCGGCGTGCTCGGAATTCTCTCCGGCTACTCGGTCGGCTATCGCATCGGCACCTGGGGCAGCTCGCTGTGCAGCCGTTCCGTACAGCAACGCGTGCTCGAGACCCCGCAGATCGGCCGCACCATTGCGCGCGAGGCCTGGCGGCGCGTGCTGCTCGAACCCGCGGTGATGGGGGACGAGAACGCCCCCGACCGATTCGCCGCGGTCCAGGGCACGCATCGCCTGTATGCGAACTTCTTCCGTCTCGCGTTGAACGACAGCGACGCATTCATCCCTCGCGAAGCCGACCGCCTGTCGAAGCTCGGGCGCGTGGTCGAAGCCGAGACCATGAGGGGCTTCGTTCACGCGGTGGAGCGCGCAGCACGAGACAGCGTCCACTTGAGCAGCGCCGACTTCAGCGCGGTGGAACGCTGGGCCAGCCTGATCGATCGGCGAGGACACTGGGCCAACGACGCCACACCACCGCCGGGGGAAGAGCGTGTCCAGTATCTCGGCGCTCTGTCGTGGTACGGCGTGGCGCCGCCCCAGCCCAAGGCGGAGCGGGTGTGGGTCGGTCCCCGCATGCTGGTGCGCCAGGGGGACCTCGAGGGCTTCATCGCCGACGAGATTCCGTCGACCGGCGTCGGCTGCCCGATCGCGTGGCGCGATCGACTGCGCGAGGAAAGTGCCGGAGCCAATGCCCTGATGCGCGCCTGGGTGGCGGAGCGGCAGGAGTTCCTGGCGATCGCGACGTTCGGTAACCGGATCGCGGAAGGGCTGGCGAAGCGACGGCAACGAGCCGCACCGCCGGCGCTGGCGCGATCGAGCTCCCGGTCCTACGCGACGGATGCTGCGCCGGCCTCCGGATCCGCGGTGGCATTCGCTCCCGTGCGCGATTCCGCCACAGTACCGGCACGCCGCTCGATCACCCATCCCTTCCGGTCGATGGGAACCATGGGCGTCATCCTGGTGGTCACCGCCGACTCGGCCGGCTCGTCGTCGTCGGTCCATGCGGCGGAGTCGGCGTTCTGGCGCGTCGACTCGCTGATGAGCAACTGGACCACGACCAGCGAGGTCGCACGGCTCAACCGCGAGGCCGGCTCGGCGACCGTCGCGGTCGAGCCCGAGGTGGCGCGCGTGGTCGAGACGGCGCTCAAGGCCTGGCAGGAAAGCGATGGCGCTTTCGACATCACGGTCGAGCCGCTGGTCCGTGCCTGGGGGTTCCTGGGCGGCCGTCCGCGCGTGCCGTCGCCGCAGGAAGCCGAGGCGGCGTTCCGCCGGGTCGGCGCACGCAAGCTGGTGTTCGACTCCGGCGCCCACACGCTGCACTTCGCCCAACCCGGGGTTCAGATCGATCTCGGCGGCATCGCGAAGGGCTACGCGGTCGACGTCGCCGCGGACTCCCTGCGCGCCCGCGGCGTGACCGATGGGCTGGTCGACATCTCGGGCAACATGCGCGCCCTGGGCTCGCCGGCCAATGCCGATCACTGGCGGATCGGAATCCGCGATCCGCGGGACCGCATGCCCTACTTCGCGCGACTGCACGTACCCGCCGGAGAAGGGATCTCGACCTCGGGCAAGTACGAACAGTTCGTCGCGGCCGACGGCAAGACCTACGGCCACATCATGGATCCACGCAGCGGTCGGCCGGCGGAAGGCCTGATCTCGGTGACGGTCCTGGCCCCCTCCGCGATGACCGCCGACGTGTGGAGCACGGCGCTGTTCGTGCTCGGCCCCGAGGCGGCGCGGCGCAAGGCGCTCGAACGCGGCGATCTGATGGTGGTGCTGGTCGAGGAGGGCCGCGACGGCCTGGACACCGTTTGGGTCGAATCGGGTCTCAAGGATCGGTTCTTCCTCGAAGCCGAGGGCCGCGCCCGATTCCGGGTCGAGTACTTCTAGGAGCCGCCACGTGAGCAGCAATCTCCCATCGCCCGCCAGCGGGCAAACCTCCGAGTCTTCGCCGCGCGGCGAGCAGCTCGACCATCTGTGTCATCACCTGGGCGCTCGCGAACCATTCCTGCTGGTCACCGGTGAGGCCGGGATGGGCAAGACCAAGCTGGTGCGCGACGCGGTTGCACGATGGGCAGCGCGTGCCGCGGTGGCGTTCGTCACCAATCCGGCCCTGACCCGCACCGAGCTGCTCGAGGAGATCATTCGGCGCTTCGGCGTGACCCCGCCCACCGAAGCCACCAAGCCGCAGCTCCTCGCCTGCCTGGAGCAGCGCCTGGCCGAGGTGGTCGAGAACGGCCAGATTCCGGTGATCGTGGTCGACGATGCCCACGACCTCGACGACGAACTGCTCGGCGAATTGCGGCTCCTGACCAACGCCACGGCGCAGGCCGATCTGTCGCTGACCATCGTGCTCTCGGGACTCCCGCACCTCGAAGTCCGACTCGCCGACCCGATCCACGCTTCGCTGCGCCAACGGATCGGCGCGCAATGCCACGTGGGTCCGCTGACCATTCAGGAAACCCGACGCTACCTGCACGAGATTGCCGGGGTGGCGCCGGGAGAGTCCTCGGGGCCCTTCGCGCGCAAGGCGTGCGGCGAAATCTTCCGCCGTTCTGGTGGCGTGCCACTCAAGATTCAGGCGCTCGCCGAGGAGGCGTTCCGCCGCGCGCGTGAGTCGGGAGCATCCTCGGTGACCACGGAGCACGTGCAGGCCGCCGCCAAGGCTCTCGGTCTGGGCGCCGCGGCGAGTGGGACCGAAGACGATTCTCGTGACGACGCCCCGGTGCCGGCCGCGCAGGCCACGACACCCACGATCGCATCGAAGCCCGTGGCCGTTTCCGCTCCCTCGCGGGTCGAGACCACCCAGTCGGTGGCCGCAACGCGCCCGGTGCCGGCGCCAACTCCCGCGCCACTCCAGAAGCCACCGGCCGCCTCGGAATCCAAGGCGGCGTCGACCCCGACACTTGCGCCCGCGGCGAAGTCGGCGCCGATGCCGACACCTGCGCCCGCGGCGAAGGCAGCGCCGACCTCGATGCCCTCGCCGCCGCCAGCGGTCGAGCGTCGCGTCGTGGACACGCGACCCACCGAAGAGCGACGTCGCGAGTGGGTGGAGCGCTTCATCGGGCCGGACGAGCCCCGATTCGGTTCGCTGCTCAGCGTCGAGCTACGGACCCGGGCCTCCGAGGGTGACCTCCGACAGACCGAAGCCGATTCGTCGGAGCGAACTCAGGCGACCGTACCGGTCCCGGCGCCGCGTCGCCGCGGTGGACCGTTGCTGCGCCGGCGACGTTTCCCCGCGCCGCGGATGCCCCTCAGGCTGCCGATTCTGCGCCTGCCGCGCGTGCCGCGTGCGTGGCTGATGCCGGCCGCGGTCGGCGTCTTCATCGCCACCGGCGCATTCGTGCTGGTCCTGGTGCCGCGACGATCCGCGCCACCGCAGCCGCTGGAAGTCTCCCAGGTGCTCGCCGGCGCGTCGTCTTCCGCCAAGCGCACGAGCGATCCCGCGAAGCCGGCACCGGCCGCTCGCCCGGCGGACGCGCAGCGCTACGCCCTCGACGTGGGTTCCTACATCAGCAGCTACCGGGCCGAGGTCGAGCGCGACCGGCTCGTGGCCGAAACCGATCTCAAAGGCTGGGTGATCGAAGACTCTGAAGGCGACGGTTCGTATCGCGTCGTGCTCGGCGTCTACCGTTCGTCCGATCGCGCCAACATCTCCGCCGCCACACTGCTGTCACGGGGCCTCGTGTCCGAGGCTAGGGTCATTCCCTTGCCGAAGCGCAGCCAGCGTCGCTAGCCGCGACGATTCGCACTCACATCCGGCGCCGGCGGCGATCGGGGGCGTTGCGCTTCGGCCGCCGGCCATGCGCCGGCTGAGGCCAGTCCCACTTGACGCTCGCGTCGCGCCCCGTGGATCCGGTTTCTCCCGAGGACGGTGCGGCGGGCGCCGGGCTGCGCCGGGTGCCGCGCTCGCGCGCGCCGCCCTCGGCGACGCCATTCCGGCCTCCCTCCCGTTTGGGTCCACGACCCGAGCCGCCGCGTCCCGGAGCCGAACCGCGCGCCCGCTCGCGACTCGGAGGCGGCGCTCCACGTTCGGCCGCGCGCTTGTAGTCGAAGTCCGGCACCTGCACGCGGGGAATCGAGCGGCCGAGGAACCGCTCGATCGCGACGACGTCGCTGCGCTCCTCGGGGCTCATCAGGGTGAAGGCGTCGCCAACCGCGTCGACGCGGCCGGTGCGACCGATCCGGTGTACGTAGTCCTCGGGAGTGTGCGGTACGTCGTAGTTGATGACGTGCGAGATGTCCTCGACGTCGATCCCGCGCGAGGCGATGTCGGTCGCGACCAGGACCTGCACCCGGCCGCGTTTGAGGTCGGCCAACGCCCGTTCCCGCTGACCCTGCGTACGGTCCCCGTGCAGGGCGGCCACGGTATGGCCGCGTTGCTTGAGCTGGCGCGTCAGTCGGTCGGCGCCGTGCTTGGTGCGGGTGAACACGATGACGCTACCGACGTCCGAGGCGAGCAGCACCTGGTCGAGCAGGTCGGTCTTGAGATGGCGGGGCACGGGATAGATGGCCTGGGTGATGCCGGCCGCCGGGCGCGACGGCGGTGCGAGATCGACCCGGCGCGGATCGTGCAGGGCTTCGCCCGCGACACGATTGAGCTCGGGCGGCATGGTGGCCGAGAACATCAGCGTCTGCCGGCGACTCGGCAGCAATCGCAGGATGCGTTTCAGGTCGGGCGCGAAGCCCATGTCGACCATGCGGTCGGCTTCGTCGAGGACCAGGACTTCGATGTCATCGAACGTCACGCTCTGGCGCCCGTGGAGGTCGAGCAATCGGCCTGGTGTCGCGACCAGGAGATCGACGCCCTGATGACGGAGCATTCGTTCCTGCGGGCCGATCGGCACGCCACCGAAGACGACTCCGGCGCGCACGTTGGTGAAGCGCGCGTAGTCTCGGGCGTTGGTCTCGACCTGGGCCGCCAGCTCGCGGGTCGGCACCAGGATCAGTGCGCGCAGCGCCCGTTCTCCGCTGATCAACCGAGTCAGGATCGGCAACAGGAACGCCGCGGTCTTGCCGGTCCCGGTCTGGGCGGCGCCGACCAGATCGTGTCCCTCCAGAATGATCGGGATCGCCCGATGCTGGATGGGGGTGGGTTCAGTGTAGCCGGCTGCGCGCACGCCTTTGACGATGGGTGCGGGCAGGCCGAGTCGGGAAAACGGCACAAAGTCCTCCGGGAGATCGGGAATGGCGCCGGCGGCGCCTAGCGCTTGCGAATGAAGGTGCCTTCACCAAGCTCGCGGTAGGCTTGGCGCAATTCGTCCTGGGTGTTCATCACGATCGGACCGCGCCAGGCGACCGGCTCCTCGATCGGCTTGCCGGAAACCAACAGGAAGCGCACGCCGCGTTCGCCCGCCTGCACCGTGACTTCGTCGCCCGCGTCGAACAGCACGAGCGAGCGGTCTGCGGATTCCCGATCGCCGAGCACCCCGCCGGCGCCGACCGACTCGGTCGCGACGTTCTGCGGCGGCGAGGCGCCGCGAAACGACCCCGCGCCTTCGAACACGTAAGCGAACGCGTGTCGATGGGTTTCCGCCTTGAGACTCTTGCGGCGGCCGGGCGGCACCCAGACGTCGAGGTAGCTGGGATCGGCGGCGATGCCGTCGACCGGCCCGCGACGCCCCCAGTACTCGCCGCAGATCACGCGCACTCGGGTGCCGTCGTCGTCGGTGACTTCCTCGACGTCGCGCGCGGCGATGTCCTGATAGCGCGGGGCGGTCATCTTCAGGGTCGAGGGCAGGTTGGCCCACAGCTGGAAGCCGTGCATGCGTCCGCGAGGATCGCCCTGCGGCATCTCCTGGTGGAGGATCCCGCTGCCGGCGGTCATCCACTGGACGTCGCCGGCGCCCAGCGTGCCGCGGTTCCCCAGGCTGTCGCCGTGCTCGACCGTGCCGGCGAGCACGTACGTGATGGTCTCGATCCCGCGGTGCGGGTGCCAGGGGAATCCCGCGAGGAAGTCCTTCGGATCGTCGTTGCGGAAGTCGTCGAACAACAGGAAGGGATCGAACTCGCTCGTATCGCCGAACCCGAAAGCGCGGCGCAGCTTGACGCCGGCGCCCTCCACGGTGGGCTGGGATTCGAGGATGCGTTTGACGGGTCGGATCGACATGGCGGGCAAGGAGATCGGTACCGCGTCCCGGCACCGGGGTCAACCCGCCTCGATCGCTCAGCGCCGGGTGGCCAAGGCCTCCAGGTCGATCGAGAACGTGTGGACGGTGACGCCGCCCTTGGCGTCGCTGGCCTGAATGCGGACCCGATGCTGCCCCGAGCGCTGGCCCTGGGGCGGCAGCGACCACGAGACGGTGCCGTCGGAGGACATCATCATGCCGATCGGCCCCTCGAGCAGTTGGTACTTGACGGCGTCGCCGTCGGGATCCACGGCAACCGGCCGGTAGCGGAACGACTCGTCGCCGGCCTTGGGTGCCGTCGCTTGAGACGTGAACCGCGGCGGGCCGTTCTCGATCTCGAGCACGTCGCTGCGCATCCCCGGCGCGTTGGCCTCCCCGTCGCTGGCCACGACCTCGACCGCGACGCGATCCCCGCGGGTCAGGCTCGACAACGGTAGCGACGGCCTGGCTCGCGCCTTCCATCGCCGCGTCGTTCTTGAACCAGTGATATCCGTAGGACAGCGCGTCCTGGTCGGGATCGATGCCCTCGACGCTGGCGCGGACTTCGGCGTTGCCCGTGGCCGCGGCCACCACCAGCGAGACTCGATGGATCCTGGGGGGCGTGTTGACCACCGGAACCTGGGCACCGAGCGTGCGCGGTTCGCCGGTGGCCGGATCGTCGACCACCACCTCGACCGCGATCACACTCCCCTTCGAGACGTGAACCGGGTCCAGGGCGCTCGACTCGGCGCCGATGATCGTCGATCCGTTTCGGGTCCACCGGAATCGACACCGGGCGGGATCGATCCAGCGATCGTCGAAGATCACGTCGATGCGCGACGCCGCAAACGCCGGATCCGGCGACAGGCGGACTCCCTTGTGTTCCGCCGACGCCGGATTCGCGCCGCCTTGTGGCTTGGCCCTGCCGCAGCCCGTCAGGATCAGGGCTACGGCCAGGGCCACGAAGCACGCCCGCACACCGGGCGTTGGGACGTCGATCCGTCGCCGTCCGTGAGAGTCCATCTTACTGCGGTGATCCGGCCGGCATGAGCTTCACGTTCATGCTGTTGTCGAGCCCTTCCTGGGTCGTGGTCGCCGGACGCACGATCACCGACTTGACGATTGCGTCGCTGCCGCGCATCTCGCCGGCGAGGAAGATCGACTGGCGAGTGACCGTGACGCCCTGGAACGTGGCGCCCTGGCCGACGACATACACGGGCACATTCTTTCCGATTCGATACCGGACCCCTCCGATGACCATGTCGTCGCCGACGCGTCCGGTGTACTCCATCGAGACCGAGAACGTCCGACCCTTACTCTTGCTCTCGTCATTCAGTTTGCGGCGGTCGGCACCAGCGTCCGAGGACACCGACGTCAGCACCACCACCGCCAGGGCGCACAGCGCCATGCTCTTATGCGTCTTCATGGATGTCACTCCTCCTAGTTCCAGCGCTGGCGCCACGAACGGACGAGCACCTTCTGCAGCGCGATGTCGATGTCATGGCTGATCAACGACGTGTCGGACGACTGGAAGATGATCTCCTCGTTGGCAATGTCGACGGTCGGGTTCGAGAGGACGCCATCGCCCTTCGACTCGACCCGAGCCGAGAGGTTGTTGTTCTCGGTCTTGTTCGCATTGTCGGGCGCCGATCCGTCGGCGAAGTCCAGGCTGTACAGCCACGACTCGCCACCGCTCTCGCACACGTCCGAGCGCGGCCGGAACGACGTGAAGAACAGGGCGCCGGCGACCAGAGCCGGGCTGCGAATCACCCGCTCGGCGGCGTGCTGGCTGAGGTTGATGTACCACCCCTTCGCGTTCGCGGGCACCGCGTTGATCGTCGAGGTCTGGTTCACCAAGTCGGTCTTGGTGATCGTCGTCCCCGAGTGATCGTCGAAGATCCCGAACAGCGTCTGCTGAGCGGTGGTATACAGGTCCGCATCGGTCAGATAGCGGCCGGTTCCGAAGTAGACGAGAACCCGGCCGGCTTTGTCGATGCTGAGAACCGGCGTGCCCTGGATCGGCTGGTTGTTGTTGAACAAGAGCGAGACCGTCCACGGATTGGTCGTGAGGTTCACGCGCCACAGACGGCCCGCGAGGTCCCCGCAGTAGAGCAGGTCGTCGTAGCCGTCGAAGTTCTTGTCGATCGCCTTGGCCGAGGTGACCATATTGGTCGTGGTGGCCGCCGTACCCAGGTTGTGCGTCGCGAGCAGGTTGCCGTTGGTCGGATTCAACACCAGCAGCCGGCCCTGGCGGGTGACCGAATCCAGTCCGGTGGGCGCGACCAGGACGAACGCGTTGAGCGTCTTGTCCCGCACCAGCTCGGGCCTGTTCCACGAGCCCTTGAGCGTCGGATAGTCGATGTCCCACATCACGCTCACGTTGTTCGGGTCGGGGTTGGTCACGTCCAGAGCGAACAACCCGGTGCCGCCACGTTCCTGGCCACCGATCAGGACCGTCTTCCAGGTGGACCCGTTGTGGATGTCGAACACCGCGGGGGGCATGTTGACGTAGTAGCTGTGGCAGTAGCCCGGGCTCATCAGCTCGTCGAGCCGGGGCAGCTGGTTCTTGGGCACGTAGGCCCACCGCTCGACGCCGTCGTCGGCGTTGAAGCAGTGCAGCATGCCGTCGTTGGCCCCGACGTAGATGACCTCGGTGCGGGTCATGTGGCTCGCGCGGTAGCTTTCGTAGGACAGGAAGTCATAGCCCTGCGACGGCTTGCCGACCGCGATTGGCGACGAGTCGACGATGTCGCCGAGCTTCCACTCGTCGCGATCACGGAACCCGGCCACGTCCACGCCGCGGGAATAGTTGATGATGTCGGTCGCGGCAGCCGTGGTGGCCGCTCCGAGCGGCGACATCAGCGTCGAAGCGTTGGCCGACGTCAGGTTCACCTTGTTGCTGCCGGTGGTCGAAGTGAAGATCTCGCGCGAGGCGGGATCCCGGCTCTGCAACAGCTCGCCGGCTTGCCACACCGGCGGGTCGCCGGCGTGGTAGGGAAGATCGAACGCTTCGACGAATCCGCGCCACGAGACCGACTCGTACCGCGCGCGATACAGCCGGTCGTTGGTCTGGCCTTCCGAAGCCACGACCGACACCGACGAACCAGCCGAGATCTTGGTCTCGATGATGTTCATGGCCCGATCGAGGGCTTCCGCCATTTGGGCGGGATCGTTCGCCGAGAAGTACTCGCCACCGCCCTTGTCCGCGGTGTCGTTCAGAATCCAGGCGTTGATGTTCATGCCGATCACGTACGTGGTCACGTTCTGGAAGCCCTCCAGATCCGGACGCAGGTCGTTGCTGAACATGTAGGCGGCGACGTCGTCGAGGTACTCGCTGCAGTCGGACGAATTAGGGAACGGCGCCCCCAGGCTCGCGCAACTGCCCGGTTCACGGCCATCGTGGTCGTAGTCCTGAAGGTACGCCGGGACGTTCAGGTCCTTGGTCGGATGGCCGTCGGTGGCCAGGATGATGAACGTCTTCTGGCAGGCCGCCTTGATCGGAGCACTGGCGCCGGTCGTCTTGAAGTAGTCCAGGGCGTCGACCATGGTCTCGGCCAGCGGCGTCCACGAATCACCACGCAGAGTGTTGACCGTGCTGATGATGCTGGCCGGAGCGGTGCCGATCGGCGACAGCAGGGTGCCGCCGTCGTCGCCGTTGAAATCCATGAGCCCATAGCTGATGTTGCTGCCAGCATTCAGGATGCTGACCACCGCCGGCTTGGCGGCCTGGATGCGGGTCAGCCTCGGGATCGCAGCCCGCTGAGCCGTGGTCGCATGCGAATAGATCCAGTTCAGGTAGTTGCCCGAGTACCGGCCGTCCTCGCCCTGGTCGCTGTCGACCAGGTACGCGGTCGGCGTGGTCGGCCACGTGCTCCGGAAGTCGCGCTGGCGATAGTTGCCGTCCGTCGAGATGTTGTAAGTCTCATCGGGATCGAACCGGCCGCTGTAATTGACGGTCGGATCGTAGGCGCTGTGCCACATGGCCTCGTTCATGCTGCCCGAGGTATCGAAGATGATCAGCACGTTGGCTTCGCCCGCGGTCCGGCGGACGACCAACGGGATATCACAGGTTTGCGCGGCCGCCACGTCGCTCATGGTGACAACCGCCATGAGCACCATGAGCGCCGCGCCGGATTTGTGCAGTCGCGTGAACATGTTATTGGTAGCCCTCCTTAAACAGGCGCGTGACGCGTACTTCGATAGCGGCTTCGGACTGCTGCGCGCTAGCGCCGTCAGCGTCGATCAGATACTCGTAGTCTTTATAGTCAAGGCTCCATCCCTCTCGAAAACGCTTGCGCACGAACTGGACGTCGTATTGGTAGCTGTGGTTCGCGCTGAGAACGGTCGCACCGCCGGCGACGAACACGTGGTTCTGGCCGTCGATGATCGCCGGCGGGCTCGGCTGGAAGCGGATCCAGTTGATCGCGGCTTCCCCGGCGGCATCCGCGGAGTAGAACGCCCGGCTGTGCGTGTACTCGGCGAACTCGGTCCACTTGGCCGACGTCGCGATCGACACCACGATCATCGCCAGCAGGGCCAGGCCCGCGACCACGGCCAGGGTCAGGATCATGGCCGATCCGCGTTCGCACTCCCGCTGTTCCGTCATCGGGCACCTCCGGGTGAGCATCGTGTTCGGCATCGAGTTCCGCCTTAGAGATTCCGGAGCATGATGCGCGTGGTGAGCGTCATGCCGACGGAATCACGATCCTGAGTGGTCATGGTCAGGCCCACCGAGCGCACCAGGGCGGCGTCGGTCGCGCTGAGCGGAAACGTGGTCAGAGGCGTGTCGCTCGCGTCGAAATAGGTCAACGCCATGTCGGTGACGTTGGGGATCGCGACCGCGGCCCCGGACCCCGGGTCGCGCAGAATCGCCTGCTGTCCCGCGTCGTAGCTGTAGGTCACGTCCTCCGACGGCTCGGTGGTCTGCAGGACGCCGTCGGCGTTGAGGTCGGAGCGCACGCGAATCTGGGTGGCGGACGCGGTGACGATGGGCACGACGCCGATCTGCGGGTCCGCGGGATCCGCCCCGGCCTGGCGGATCTCCATGGTCATCAGCGACATGCCCTGCATGCCGGACATCTGCACCTCGGCGCGGCGCACGGTCCGCGACTGGAACCGGCTGGTCGACAGGAACAGACTGCTGACGATCAAGAACACCACGGCGAGAATCACGACCGTGACGGTGAGCTCGACCAGCGTCAGGCCGGCGCAACCGTGGTTGAAGCGAACGGGTCGATTCACGGCGGGCCTCATCGGGTGGACATCAGGGTGCTGATTTCGAGGCCGCGAGGAACGCCCTGAGCGTTCCAGTTGACCGTGACCCGCACCCGATTCAGGCCGGTGCCAACCGAAGTGATCTCCCGGCGCCAGTTGTAGACGCCATTGACACCCGAGTCCGCCACCGCGGCGTCGAAGCCGGCGATCCGAGCGTTCTCGACCTGGGCCTGCGCCAAACTGAGGGCGCGCGTGTGCTGGGCGGTGACCGTGACGTCGCGGCTCGAGTGCGTCTGGACGGCGGAGAGCGTCAGGATCCCGACTCCGATGATGACCAGCGCGATCATCAGCTCGACCAGGGTGACCCCGGACTCGGCGGCTCGCGGGGCCTTAGTCATGGGACACGCTCCCGTTGGCGCTCACCTGCAGGGTCTTCGTTCCGTCGTGGCCGTTGACCGTGATCGTGGTCGGCGTCGTCAGGCCCCACGCGAACAGCGTCACCGTGTCGGTCGCGGCGCAATTCACTCCGCGCGGCAGCTCACGGCTCCGAATCACGTCCCACGGGCTGGCCTGGGCGATCGAATAGCCGAGGCTGTCGAACGCCACCTGGTAGGTGCGCCGCTTGGCCGTGGCCAGCGAGCGGGCGTAGTGAATGTCCGCGATCATCATGTTGGTCGCCCCCGTCAGCCGGGTCGAGCGGATGTACCCCGACATCGACGGCACCCCGAAGGCGATCAGCAGGCCCATCACCGAAACGACGATGAGCAGCTCGGTGAGCGTGAAGCCCTTCGTCCACGACCGGACGGCATCCTGCCGGAAGGGATGTTGTGTCCCATCGAGTGCTGCGCGTGGATAATCCATTCCCTCTCCCTCGGACGAAGACGGTCGAAATGCAGCTAATTGACCGCAAGCTCCGTGCCACGGCGGTTTCTAGATGAAACGGCCGCAAGTCGTTGCACTTGCACACGACGAGCGAGGGATCCGGAAGCCCCACGAATTGCGGAGGGCAATGGACCAAGGGGCAGACCGCACGCTTCGAGCCCTCGAAGCGAGAGAGCCGGACAACAGGCGTTCCCCGCTCCGAAGGCACGTTGTACGCGCACGTGCGCCCGGAAGACGCCTCATCCCTGAGCGGCCGACGACCCCGGCGACGTCAAGGGTCGCGTGGACGTGGCAGTTTCCGTGCCGATCGAAACCAGCCGGCGCGCGCGAGGCGAATGGAGCACGAACGCGTCGGGCGTCGCCCCGCAGGACCTAGGGTTGCACCCTCGTGTAGTCCTTCGGTACTTCCCAAACTGCCGGGGGGATGGTCCGCGAGTCGGTGCTGTCCGCCTCCCACGAGAAGGCGCCGCTTTGCGTCAGGGTCTGAAACTTCGTGGACGAGGCCAATACCGCCCCCGGTTGCTCCCGCAACTGGATCAACATCCGCATGAGCTGGCGTCCCAGCGGGTCGAGCACCGTGGCCATGACCACCTTTTCCAGCTCGCCTCCGTAGTTGGGCACGCTCAGCCCGCGCGCCACCCAGCGTTCGTGGGTCATGTAGGACGCGGCGCGCATGGTCCACCGGGTGCACGGGTAGCCGGCGATCGTGCGGGTATCGCCGGTTTCCACCACCTCGATCGAGTCGTTGAACCCCTTCATCATCTGCAACCAGCGCTCCTGGTTGGCCTCGATCAGCGGCTTGATTTCCTGGTTTCGCTCGAGAAGCAGCTTGGCGGCCAGGCTGTCGGCCTGGGTGATCGTGCCGGTGTAGTAGCGCCGGCCGACGTGGTCGATCACCGTCACCCGCTTGGCCTGGGCGTCGTGAATGAACTCCTTGCCGTCCGGAGCCGTCATGCGCACCCGTTTGCGCGAGAAGTACGACGCTCGGGTCGCGGTGTCGCCATTCGCGAAGGTGTACCTCCCGAAGATGGTGATGTCGGCGGCCGCGGGACGGACTGCGGCCGCGGCGATCCCCGCGGCCAGCGCCAGCACGATTCCAACTGTCGAACGCGTCATTACCCCCCAGCCTTTCCGTCTCGAGAGCCGTGCGATAGCCTTCCGTCTGGAACCCGACCGTCCCGAAATCACCGGAGATCCTCCCATGTCGACCAGAACGGTCACGTTGATCGTCTTGTTCGTGGTCAGTGAAGCCGTCGGTGTCGCACTCGGCGAGTGGTTCTTTCGTCTCTACCTGAAAGCCATTCCCCCGGTCGCGCTCAGCGACTTCACCACCCAATCCTCGCGCATCGCCCACCTGGCCTACGGCGCCGGCGTCGGTGTGGTGTTGTTCCTCTGGATCCTGCTCGGCATGGCCGTCGGCCGGATGCTGCAGATGGCCAGCAAGCCCGCCGCGACACCCTAGCGCCTCCGACCGCCGCCGCCAAAGTCCTGCGTTCCGCCGGCCCCTCGCGACGTGAGCCCGCGAGGGACGTGCCCGCTTCTGCTGCGCGCGACGCCCCAGCCATCGCGTTTTGCGAATGGGCTGCGTCCTCTCCCCCACTGTTTCATTCGCGCACACTCGCTGGTGGAGTGACCGGTTCGGTGGCCCGGCGCTTGCGTGATCCCTGGCGCTTTCCCATCGACGGGGAGCGCTGAACGAGACGCCACGGAGTCGCAAGGCGATAGGCGGCAACCGGTTCGCAGATGCGAGCCGGGCATCGCTTCCGCACCGCGATTTGACCGTGGGACGCGTGCACGACGCACGGCTCGGAGAGGACTACGCATTGGCGGACACGAAACCGACCCCGCGACGTATGGCATCGATCGCGGTCACGCTGCTCGCACTGCCGGGCGTCGTGCACGGTTGCAGCTCACCGACGGCGCCGCCGGCGCCGCCCGGGGGCGGCACCAGCCTGGTGTTGAGCTTTGCTCAATACCAGCAGGACGTGGCGCCGATCCTGGCCGCCCATGGCTGCGATGCCGGTGGCGACTGTCACGGCGGTGGCATCCGCGGCTCGCTGCAGCTGTCGCCGGTCGGAGACAAGGACCCGCAGTTCGATTTCGACCAGGTCTCACTTCAGGTCTTGGCGACCGATCGGGAACAGAGCCCGATCCTGACCGAACCTTTGGCGCTCGCCGCCGGCGGAACACCACATCAGACCAAGCCGTTCGCGGACACCACCGACGTCGGCTACCAGGCCATCCTCGATTGGATCCTCGCGGGGGTGGAGCCATGAACCTCCAACTGCGCCGTTCCGCACTCTGGCGGGTGGTCGCATGGGCGGTCGTGTCGCTGGCGGCGTCTTCGAGCGGCGTGAACGCCGACGCGACCGAGGAGGAGAAGACCGCCGTCAAGGAAGTGGCGCGAACTCGGGCCGGCCTCGAGGCTCTCGTGCCCGATATCGCGACGGAACCGTATCGGCTGGAGCCGGGAACGCGGCCGTATCTGCATCGCTTCTCGCTGACGCCGGGCTACGGCTCGCTCGGCTCCGAAGCGCTATTCACCCTTCGGCTCGCGTACAACCCAAACTCCTGGCTCGGCTACGAAGGCTCGCTCGGCCACAACCCGGGCCAGTCGGTGCACGCGGTGCTCCATTCGGTGAGCGCGCTGGTCCGCTACCCGCTGCCAGGGCGTTTTCAGCCGTACGTCAGCCTCGGCTACGGGATGATGATGGTTTCCCCCGGCCGCTCGCGTTGAACGCCGACCCGGTGACCAAGAACGCACTCACGGCCGGCGGCGGACTCGAGTTCTTCATCCGAAACGACCTGGCGCTCCGCGCCGAGGTCGTCCATGCCACGGTGTTCGGCTCGCAAAGTAACGGCGAGGGCATCGTGGCTTATCCGATACCTCCAGCAGACGATCGGGCTTTCGTTCTACCGCACGATCGCCCCGTAATCCGCACCACCCTCGGAGGCATCAGCACGCCATGACCCGACATCCTGCTACCGCACCCGCTTCGCGGCGACTCCGCGCGTTCCACGCGCTGGCCATGCTCGCCGCGTTGGCCGCCGTCGGATTGCTGACGACCGGCTTTGCCGGCTGTCGCGACAGCGCGCCTGACGACCTGATCCAGGACGAGCCGACCACCGAGGCGCTGGTGTTCGTCAAGACCGACGCCGAGGAGACGCTCAATCGCACCTGGGCGCCGAGCAACCTGTACAAGCTCTCGCCGATCTCGCCGGACGGCGTGGTCACGCCGATCACCAACTTCGCCGGCGCCAGCATCTCGGACCCGTGCGTGTCGTTCGACGGCAAGAAGATCCTGTTCTCGATGCGCCCGTCCGGGGCTCCCGGAAGAACATCTGCGAGATCAACGCCGACGGCACCGGGCTGCGCCAGGTCACCACCGGCGGCGGCCACGACTTCGACCCGCTCTACCTGCCGGACGACCGGATCATGTTCACCAGCTCGCGCGACGACGAGATGGACGAGTACAACCACGCGCCCGCCGAGCACCTGCTACGTCTGCGACGCCGACGGCGGCAACCTCGAGCGCATCAGCTTCAACCAGAGCGACGACTTCGACCCGACCCTGCTCCCCGACGGCCGCATCGTCTACACGCGCTGGGAGCACTTCGGGACGATGAACCGCTTCCCGCTGTTCTTCACCAACCCCGACGGCTCGGGCACGTTCCACGAGTTCGGCCCGCACGACCGCAACTTCTTCCACGCCGTCGCCGACGCCCGACGGCCGCCTGATCGCGATCGAGTCGACGATGATCGAGGAGGACGCGGGTCCGATCGCGGTGCTCAAGCTCGAAGAAGGCCCGGCCGACCCGGCCAACGGCCCGAGCTCGCAGCACTGGGACGTGGTGACCGCGCAGGTCAACAACGACGGCGAGCCCTGGCCCTACGGTGCGTTCAAGTATCCGCACCCGATCGGCGGCAACCAGTTCGTCGCGTCGTACACGCTGCCGGCGGCGACCGAAGGCGATGTCGACTACGGCCTCTACACCTTCACGCTGACCCAGACCGGCGCCGGCGCGCGGGCGACCCGGCGACGTTCACGCTCGACAACCTGACCTTCCTCTACAACGATCCGACGGCCAACGAGTACGACGCGCAGCTGCTGGCGCCGCAGACCAAGCCGCCGGTCATTCCCTCGACGTTGAACACAGAGCCTGACCTACGGCGTGTTCCTGGCGCAGGACGTGTTCAACCGCGGCACCAGCGACGGGCAGGAGCGTCCGATCGAAGGCATCGACGTGATCGACAGCATCGCCGTCATCGCCGCGCGTCCGACCAGGCCCGGTGAGATGAACGACTTCTCGGCCAACGAGTTCGAGAAGCGCGCGCTGATCGGCATCGCGCCGGTCCAGTCCGACGGCTCGTTCCGCATCAAGGTGCCGGCCAACACGCCGATCAGCTTCGCCACGCTCGACAACCTGAGCCGCGGCTTCGTCGTCAAGCGCACCCACCTCTTCGTGCGCCCGGCGAGGAGTTCGACAAGTGCGTCGGCTGTCACGAGGACCGTGCGGCCGGCGGCCCGGTGGTGACCAATCCGAACCCGATGGCGGCGATGGTCCCGGCGCACGACCTCAACCTGCCCGCGTCGCAGCTGGCAGGATCATCAACTACGAATCGACGATCGGTCCGATCGTGGCCAACAAGTGCGTCAGCTGTCACCAGCCGACCATCGTGGGCACCGACACGACCGCGGCCGCGGGCAACCTCGACCTGACCGCCGTGCCGGACACGACGATGGAGGACCGCATCTTCCCGCGCGGCTACATCAACCTGTCGGGCGAGTCGATGAGCATGCAGAACCAGGAAGTGACGCCGGCGTTCCCGCGCCGGTCGCGCCTGATCGACTACGTCCTCGGCCTCGGCTCGCGTGCCGGCATGGGTTCGCATCCGACGGCGCCCGCGCTGACCGAGCGAGAACGCGCCGACTTCAACCTCTGGGTGCTGCTCGGCGCCCAGTACAAGTAGAGGAGTCGGGCGTGAACCGGATTCGAGCCATGAGCCCTGCGCTGCTCGGCACTCGCCGCACTGCTGGTGGCGGCGGCACGCTGCGGGTGCCGCAGGCGCCGGCCAGGACGCGGACGCGCGCCGCGCTCGCCGGGCACGAATTGCGTAGCCCTCGACGGCACCCGCGTGCCGATGGCCTCACTCGAGGGCGAGGTCGTGGTCATCAACTTCTGGGCGACCTGGTGCGCGCCCTGCCGGCGCGAGCTGCCCGAGCTCGACGCGCTCCATGCCGAGATCGCCAAGCAGGGCGGCCGCGTGCTGGCGGTCTCCATCGACCACGACGCGCGCAACGTCAAGCGCTTCTGCGGCGCTACCACCTGTCGCTCCCGGTCTATCACGACGGGCCCGACGGGCTGGCCCGCACGCTCGACCTGCAGCACGTTCCGTACACCGTCGTCCTCGATCGCAGCGGCGACGTCGTGCATGCCACGTCCGGCTCGGACGCCGCGTCGCTGGCCGCGCTGCGCCAGGTGACCAAACAGGAGCTGGCGCGTCCGCCGATGGCGACGCGCGCCACGGAAGGAGACGCGCCATGAAACGCACGTTCCCGGCGGCGACCACGGCTTCGGGCTTCGCGCTCCGCCTGTTCGCGCTGGCCCTGATCGTCGCCCTGCATTTCCTGGTGACCGGTTGCGGGGCGGTGAGCGCCTATCAGCGCGAACGCCTGACCGATCGCATCATGTCGTTCGACGCAGAAGCCCGCAAGGACGCGCGCCTCACCAAGTCGCTCGAGGCCCGCGAGGGCTCGACCGGCGGCAACGGCGGCGCCGGCGGGGGCTGCGCGTGCAACTGAGGTGCGGCATCGTGGCGCTCGCACTCGGACTTTGCGCCGCCGCGGCTCCGGCCTCGGGCTCGATGATGGAGCTCGAGGACCAGAACCTGGGGTCCATGCTGCGCCTGTTCACCGACTCCGACCAGGTGTCGGTGCGATCGTTCCTCGGCGACTACGCGTTCAAGCTGCGCAGCGATCTCGGACTCAACTTCCACTGGAACAACGAGCGCGTGATGATCCCCGCGATCGACGCTCCGGTCGGCAGCCCGGAGGCGGTGGACGCGATCACCACCGCGAGCCGCCCGATCTCGGGCAACGCCTACAGGACTTCGTCAAGATCCGCAACGAGTTCGCAGGGCGAGTTGAGCCGCGGCCACGCGTCGGTCGACTACTACTTCTCGAGCGAGACCGACTACCTGGCCCAGCAGCTCGGCGCCCGTTACACCGCGACCTTCATGGACTCGCAGCTCAACCTGTCGGTGGGCACCAGCTACGGCTGGGACGCGATCGATCCGCTGGCCGACGACGACACCCAGACCGACGCGGACACCAAGACCACGCTCCACTGGAACGCGGTCGCGACCCAGGTGCTGACGCCGACGCACCATGATGCGCGTCGGCGTCGAGTACAACCTGGTCGACGGCCTGCAGCACAACCCGTATCGCAACGTCTACGCCGGCGGCACCAACGTGCCGGAGCGCCACCCGGACCAGCGCCAGCGCCGCGACGCGTTCGTCGAAGCTCAACCAGTACCTGCCGAACCGCTCGAGCCTGAAGCTCCACTACCGCCTCTACAACGACGACTGGGGCATCGACTCGCACGAGGTCGGCACCAAGCTCAGCCAGTACGTCACGCACGGCGTGTTCGCGCGCTACGAGTACCGCTGGTACACGCAGACGCGCGGCCGACTTCTACCGCGACGAATACACCGACGCGAACGGCATCGACGGCTACCGGACCGGTGACTACCGCATGGCGGACGCTGTCGTCGCACCTGTTCGGCGTCGCTCTGAATCTCGACCTCGACGGCATCTCGGCCGACCATCCGACGTTGCGGCCGCTTCAGCGCTGTGGCTCAACGACGAGCGCTACTTCAACAGCAACAACTACTCGGCGAACATCCTCGAAACCGGGATCGGTTTCCGGTTCTGAGGGTCGCGGCATCTCGCGAGAGGAGCATCCTGTGCGACGACCCATCCTGCTGACACTGACCCTGGCCCTGGTCGCGGCTCGCCGCTGGGTGCGGGGACGTTCGATCGATCGCGCGATCGCACCCGAGCTCGGCCTCGACGCCCTGACCCGGGGCGTGGCGCGTGAGCAGCTGGGTCGCGACCTGTTCGCGAATCCCTACGCGACGGTGACGCATCGAGAACGTCGACGTCTACGACGTGTTCCCCTACGTCGAGTCGCGGACCTTCCAGGTCGTCTCCGATCCGCGCTGGAACCGTCTGGTGTTCGGCGAGGTCGGCCGCAGCCTCCGCGCGTATCGACGGCCAGGGCCGTCCGTTCGGGGCGCTCAGGAACCCGCGCGGCACTGGCGGTGGACGAGAACGACCGCGTGTACGTCGCCGACGCCGGCAACGACCGCGTCCTGGTGCTCGACGCTCGGACCGAGTTCGGCGACATGGACCTGGCGCCGAGCTTCGAGATCGCCGGCCTACACGAGCCGCACGACGTGGCGTTCTCCGACGGCGGCACGCCGTTCGTCCCCGGCGACGACGTCCTCTACGTCGCCGACACCGGCGGCAATCGCGTGGTCGCGTACGCGCTGACCACGAATGGCGCGCGCCGCGTCGCCGCGATCGGCGAGCTGGGCAGCGGCCGTGGCCGCTTCGCCGGTCCGATGGCGATCGCCGTCGGACGCACGGACGGCGCGAACACGCCGCGACGTCTATGTCGCCGACGCTCACACGCGCCGTATCGTGCACCTGCGTCATCGGCCGGCAGCTTCGCGTGGGTCGACGACGTGCAGCACGACGCCGACGTCGTGACGTCGCTCGACACCGACCAGTGGGGCAACCTCTACGCGGCGGCTCCGAATCAGGGCGTCGTGCGCAAGTTCGCGCCCGACCTGACTCCGGTGGCCGAGCTCAAGGGCGACCTGGCGCGTCCGCGCGCCTTCCACGTGCCGTTCCGCAACGTACGCGACCATCGCGGCGCCGGCGGATGGAGCGCGTCGGCTCGCCGAGCGGCGTCTCGGTCGATCAGTGGACCGACGGCAGCGGCATGCGCCTGTGGGGCCTGGGCGTCGAAGTCCAGAACCTCGCGGTCCACGGTGGCGCTGCCCCGGTCGCGAGCTTCCTGTTGACCGACCAGGCGGACGTCACGCTCGAGCTGGTCGACACCCGCAGCGGCCGTTCGCTGGCGCAGCAGTCGGCAGGCTCGCTCCCGGCCGGCAATCATGCGCTCACGATCGGCAATGCCGAGCTGGCGGCGGCCGCCGGTTCGCCGGACGTCCTGCTTCGCGTCGCCGTGGCCTCGGCCTACGAAGGGGGCCCGGTCGCGACCGCCCAGACCGCTCTGCGCGGAGGCGATGCTTCGATTCTGCCGGCCCGGCCGATGCTGGTCGGCATCACGCCCAACCCGGTGTTCGCCTCGACCCGCATCGCGTTCGTGTTGCCGGCGGGCGGCGACCGCGAAGTCTCGCTCGGCATCTACGACGCTCTCGGCCGTCGCGTGAAGAGCTTCGACGGCACGTTCGGGGCCGGACTCCACGAGGTCATTTGGGATGGTCGCAATCAGAAGGGCGCACGTGCCGCAGCGGGCGTCTACTTCCTGCGCCTGAATGCCGATGCGGTCCGCCAGATGCAGCGCCTGGTGGTCGTCAATTGATGATGCACACTCCACTCCGTCACGGGGGCCGGCGCGCGAGCGCCGGCCGTCCCGGACCTCGACTGCGCGGGGCGCTCCGGGTGTCGGTCGTGCTCGCCGCCGTTCTGCTCGCGGGGTGCGAAGCGTTCGACGAGCCGGAGATCGAGGACCGTTGGACGCGTCTCGACTTCGCGGCGTCGAACGTGACGCCCGGGCAGATCGTGCCGGCCGGCGGCAGCCTGCCGATCAACGTGCGGGCCGCGATCACCTATCGGTCGATCCTCACCGGATTCGTGATCGCCGAGGTGCGGGCGAGCAGCACGATCACGCCCGCCCAGGTGACCTTGCACCCCGATGCCCCGCGCGAGCTGATGGCCGCGAACATCGACAGCCTGCTGGCCAACTCGGTCTCGGTCGGACGCGCCACCCGCGCGGTCACCGGCTGGGACCACCTGATCCAGCACATCGATCTGGCGTTCACCGGATCGGCGCCGATGGACACCTCGGGTGCGCCGCCAGCCGGATTGTTCCTCGTCTGCTATCTCGGGTCGGGCGAAGAGGTCGAACTGCAGAACGGCCAGGACTCGCTGATCGTGACGCCGTTCCCCTCGGCCCAGTACGAGATCCTGCCGGTCGGGCTCGAATTGAGTGTGGGCCCCTGACATGGGCGCTCGCAGGGATGCGACGCGGGCTCGCGTGGCAAGCACGGCCGCCGCACTGGCGGCCGCGGTGATGCTGCACGCGGCGACGGCGTGTGACGCCGACGCCGGGCCGCAGGGCGGACGCTGGCTGTCGGTCGGGGTACTCGCCGGCACGTGGGTGCCCGCCGCCTCGCTTTCGAACTACCAGTGGAATGCGGAGCCCCGCGCCGCGTGGGGCATTCAGGCGCTCGCGGGTGCTGCGCGCTGGTCGGCCGGACTTCGTCTGTGGAGTGGAGCGACCACGCAGGATCTGGGCGCCAGCGCTCCGTCCCCGACCGTGCGCTCGACCACCGGCGAAGTCGTCGGGCGTGCGCGACTCGGCACCCTGTGGGGCACCGAGGTCGCCGCCATCGCCAGCACCGGACTGATTCACCTGGGGTGGAGCCCCGATCACGTGACGCTCGACGCGGGCGGAACGCCGATCGAGGTCGCGTTCGATCCGGTCACCGAGTGGATCGGCGGCGGCGGACTCGCCGTGCGCAGGTCGATCGGCCCCGCGTGGGCGCTGGGCTTGGAAGTGGACCATCGCGTGTTCGCGCTCGACACCGCCCACCAGAGCGGCGGCACGGTCGTGCGTGAACGCGAATCGTTTGGCGAATGGAACGCCCGTCTGGAGCTGGCCTGGCTCCGCGGGTCCTGGTGAAAGGGACGTCCCGATGATGCGATCGATTTCGGTACGCGCCGCGTGGGCCTGGCTCGTCGTTGCGGCCCTGGCCGCGCCGAGCATGGCGTACGCCCAGTTGGAGGATCCGGCGCCGGTCGATTCGGTCGCCGCGAACGGCCTCGACTCCGCCTCGCCCACGGACACCGTCCGGGTGGGATCGACGTCGATCGCCGCGACCATGAACGAGCGGATGACGTCACGCCGCATGGTCCGGCTGAACGAGGCCGCGCGCAACGTGATGCGCGCCGGCCCCGGCGACGCCTACGCGATCGTCGGTGTGTTCAAGAAGGGCTCGGACTTTCCGGTGCTCGCGAAGAGCGACGACTGGTACAACGTCCAGATCTCCGAGAGCGAGACCGGCTGGATCCACGCGTCGCTGTGCGAGGAGTTCGACGACCTGTCGGACCTCAAGTTCCAGCCGAATCCCCGGCTCTACTCGCGCACCGGCACGTTCATCCTCAGCGGCTACGGCGGCGCCTACGCGTTCGACCGCAAGTCGAACTCGCTCGTCCTCGGCGGACGCGCTCGGCTACTACGTGTTCGACCGGATCCAGGTCGAAGCCGGCGGCGCGTGGACGCACATCCAGCGTCCGGCCGAGATCGTCGAGTCGCTGTTCGGCCTGTCGCTCGAGGCCGAGGACTTCCACATGCTGTTCTACCACCTGGACGTGATCATCGAGGTGCTGCCCGGACGCCAGATGGTCCCCTACCTGGTCGGCGGCGTCGGCTCCTCGATCATGCAGGGCGACACCGAATCGAGCTTCAACTTCGGCGCCGGCACCGCATTGTTCCTGTCCAGGAAGACCGCCATGCGCTGGGAAGTCCGCGACTACGTCTTCGAGTTCGGCTCCGATGCCGCACGCCGCACCAACAACAACATCGAGTTCACCCTCGGCACCTCGTTCCTCTTCTAGGAGCCATCCGATGACCGTTCACCGAGGATTCCCCGGTCGCTGGCGCCCCCGGGTGCCCGCCCGCATCGCGTGGCTGTGGGCGCCCGTGGCCTTGTGCCGCGCCGGAATCGCGGCGCTGTTGCTGCTGTTGTGGATCGGTTCGGTCTCGGCGGCCCCGCCGCCGCCGTTCGCCGCGCGCCACGGGCTCGACCTGGCGACCGCCGCCGCGCAGTCGTGGGCGGCCGACGCCGTGCTGGTGTACGTCGAGAACGACGAACCGGTCGACGGACAGGGCGCGTCCGTGCGCTGGGGCTATCTGTTCCATTCGCCGTCCCTGGGGGCTTCGCGCGCGTACTCGATCCGCAACGACAAGATCCTGGTCGCCGAGAACCTCGAGATGAAGTTCGAAGCGCCGCCGGTCCCGAGCGACTGGATCGACAGCGGTGCTGCGATCGCGGCGGCGGAAAACGATGCCGCCGGGAAGTTCCGGACCAAGCACGGAGGCGAGCTGCGCACGATGCTGCTGATGCGCGGCGCGTTTCACGACGACGACCCCGACCGCGCGACCTGGACTCTGGTCTACGCCGCGGCCGGCGTGCCGCCGTTGTTCGTGGTGGTGGATGCCAGAAGCGGCGAAGTGCGCCGCACGTGGAGGGGCTGATGCGACGACCGAGATTTCACCGGCACGCCCTGGCGCTCGCCGCATGCACCCTGATCGCCGCGTCGGCCGCCGCTGAGTCGACGCCGGCTTCGAACGCGCCCCCGAGCGATGCGGCGGTACCGCCTGCGCTCTCGGATCCGGCCCCGGATTCGCAGCCCCTCCGACCGATGGACGCCGCCGAGGTGCGCATCGAGCGGATCAAGCCCAAGCGCGAGAAGCACCCGACCCTGCGATTCCTCAAGGAGAACCGGGGCTTCATTCGCGCACGCTTCGACCTGCTGCGCGAGAAGCCCGGGGAACACGTCGAGACGGCGGCCGAGATCGATCCCCGTTACCTGGCCTACCAGGAGATGCTCGCCGCCGTCCTGGCGGGCACCGACTCGGTGAACACCGCCGAATCCGAACGCCAGCGGCTGGAGCTGATGGCGAGCGTGACCATGCTCGGAAGCCTCGAAGCCCAACTCGACCAGATCGAACGCGCGTTGGCCGCCCAGCGCGTGCGACTCGGAATGCTCCAGGAGGACTTCACCGGCGACCAGCGCACGGCACTGGTGGTGGTGGTCGGTGGCCATCCGGCCGAGGGCGCGCTGACCGAGATCACGGTGACCCTCGAGGACGGCGCCCAGGTTCAGGTGCCACTGACGCCCGAGCACCAGGCATCGTTGCGCCGCGGCGGCGTCATCCAGGTGTTCCATGCGTTCGTCGAGCCGCGCGAGCAGGTGATCGAGATCGCCGTCACCGGCCAGGGTCGCCCCGAAGCCGATCGCGGCTTCGTCACGCTCGAGCCGGCGCGTGATCGAATCACCTTCCTCCGGCTGAATCTGACCGGCGTGCACGGGTCGAGCGGCATGTCGGCGAGCACCTGGCTCCACGACACGCGCGTTCCTGCCGTCGACGGGTGACGGCGAAAGCGTGCGCCGAACGTTCCGCCACCGGGGCCTCATGGCCCCGATCCTCGCCGTCACGATGCTGGTGGCGGCCGGCTTAGCCGTTGCGGGGATACCGCGCGCGGCCGCGGCGTCGTCCACTCCCCAGGACACCAGCGAGCGTGTGCTGCAGCCGTCGCAAGTCACGCCGTCCGCCGAGGCACCCGACGACGGCGCGCTGAGACTGGCGCGTGCGGCCATGGAGCAGCGACTCGGCAACTACCACGGCGTGATCGCGCAGCTCGAGCCGCTGGATTTCACGACGCCCGCCTTCCCCAAGGCCGACCGCGCCGCGTTCCTCCTGGGCCACGCCTACCTGGCGCTGGGGAGCCGCGACCATTTCCTGGGTCTCGCGCGCGTCGTTGCCCGCTGGAGCCCACGCAGTCGCTACACCGATTGGCTGCGGCATCAGGAGCACCTGGCCGCGGCGGCCGCCGGCGACTCGACCTGGGTGTCGGACCTGCCGGCGCCGGATCCGGAGACCCGCCTCGGGCGCGACCTCGCCGGCGCCGAGGCGATGCGGCGAGCCACGGCGGCATTGGCGCGCGGCGCGGACGCTTCCTCGCTACTCGAGTCGGTGCCGGCCGGCAGTCGCTACGCCGCGCGCGCACGCCACATGCTCGGCGTGTCGCTCATGGAGCGTGGCCTGATCGACCAGGGTGCGGCCGTGCTCGAGTCGCTGCTGGTCGCGGATCCGGGCTACGCGTCGCGTCGGGAGGTGCACCTCGCTCTGGCCGGGCGCGCGCTCGATCGCGGTCGATGGAACGAAGCGTACGACGTCTACCGGAAGATCGACACGGACTGGGTCCAGCACCGGGACACGTTGAAGGGACTCGTGGCCACTGCGGACTACGAGTCGCTGTGGACCTCGTGGGCCACGAATCCCGGCCTGTCCGAAGGCATCGTGCTCGACGCCGAAGCGACCGCCAAGCTCGCGGAACTGATGGCGTCGGCCACCGCCGACCTGCTGAGCGAGCCGGAGCTTCCGGCCCCGGTGTTCGAGATCGCACCTCCCGCCCCGGCACCCATGTGGCCGGTGCTGCCCCCGCCACGGTCCGATTGGCTCGCGGTCGCGACCTCGGCGCAGGTGCTCGACGAGCACCAATACCACCTGGCGCGCACCCAGCTCGATGCCGAGCGCGAGCGCCAGCGGTTGGCGGCGCATCGCCGGTACCTGACCGTCGGCCTCGACCGCGCGGCACGCGAAGCCGCGGAGCTGGACGCGCACGCGGCGTTGCTCGACTCGCTGCGCCGGCATCTCGACATTCTGGACTCGCTGCTCCAGTCCGTGCGCGACACGGCGACGAGCCGGATGCTGTCGCGCACCCGTGCGATCATCGAGTCGGGACGCCTGAGTCTGACGTGGATGCATGCCATGCGCCACTTCCACCTCGAAGGGCCGTGGGTCGGGCGTCGGTCGCCGCCACCTCCGGGCCTGCCCGCCGAGCGCGACCTCCTCGGCCAGGAGGACCTGCTGACCACGCTGATTCTCGAGACCGCAGCACGGATCGCGGCCGAGGTGCCGGGACTGATCGCCCGCTCGTACGCCGAATCCTGGCGTCCCGACCTGGTCGGGCGGGCTCAGGCGCTCGATGCCGAAGCGCGCGCCCTGCGCATCTGGACTCGGTCGCTGGCTGCCGCCATGGACTCGAGCCGTAAGGCGTTTGCCACCAGCGCCGAGCTTGCCGCACTCGAGTCGCGGGCGGCGGGACTGGCTCGCGCCGTCGACTCGCTGCGCGCCGGGCATCAGACCCTGCGCGCGCGCGTGGCACGCGCCGCGATCGAGCGCACGCTCGCCGACCTCGATGCCGAGCGCGAGGGCATCGACTACGGTCTGGCCGCTTCATCGTATGCGCAGAGCGTGGGGCTGTCGGCGTCGGATTCGCTCGCGGCCGCGGCTCCCGCCGACACCCTGGACGATCCGCACGCCGAAGCCTGGCGTAGCGCGTCGATCGCCCATATGACTGCGTTCCTGGAACGCCACCCGGCGTCGCCCGCGCGCGGTGAGATGCGCTTCCATCTCGCCGATCTGCTGCTGGTCGCGGCCCGCCATCGCTTCCGCCAGCAGATGGAGGCCTACCTGCGCGATCAGGAGGCAGGTCAGGCGGCTTCGACCCTGCCGGTGCTGACCTACGACCCGGCGCTCGCGCTCTATCGGAAAATCCTGGCTGAGGACGCCGACTTCGAACGCCGCGACGCCGTCTTGTTCAACGCCGGCATGATCCTGGCCGACGGCGCCGACCCTGAAGCAGCGACCCTGTTCCGCACACTGGTGACCACGCACCCCGAATCCCCCTACGTTCAGGAGTCGTGGCTGCGCATGGGCGACCTGGAATTCTCCGAGAAACACTTCTCGGCCTGCGTCGATCTCTACGAGCACGCGGCCGCCGGTCCGGACACGAGTCTGACCGCCATCGCGCGCTTCAAACAGGGCTGGGCGTACTTCAACGAAGACCGCTTCCTCGAGGCCGTGGACGCGTTCCGCGTCGTGCTCGACCTGTACGCCTCGGCCGGACGCGCCGCGATCCAGGCCGACGTCGAAGACGAGGCCGAGACCTACCTGATGCACGCCCTGTCGCGGGCCGGCGGCGCCGAAGCCTTCACCGCCTACTTCGATCGCGTCGGCCGGCGGCCCTACGACCTGCGACTGCTGCTGGCCCTCGGCCAGCACTTCCGCCGCTACAGCATGTTCGCCGAGGCGGCGGCCGTGGACCAGTTGGTGCTCGAGCGCCACCCGCTGGATCCGGGCGCACTCCTCGCGGCCGAACGCATGATCGAGACCCAACGGCGCGCGGAGCGTCCGGACGACGCCCGTCGCGCCCAGCTCGAGCACGCGGCCGGTTTCGCGCCCGGCGGCAAGTGGTACGAGGCCCAGACGTCCGACTCGGTCCGCGTTGCGGGCGCCACGTTCGCGCGCACCTCGATGCTCGCGGTCGCCAAGCATCATCACCGCCTGGCGCGCGAGAAGGATGTCGAAAGTGACTGGCGTGAATCGCGTCGACTCTACGAGCACGTGCTGCGCGCATGGCCGGACGACGCCGAAGCTCCGTCGCTGCGCCTGTTCGCCGCCGAAGCCGCCGCCGAGCTGGGCGATCCCGCCGAAGCCCTGGTCCACTACCAGGCGGCCGCGGCTTCGGGGGTCGACAGCATCGTGGCACTCGCCTTGTGGCAGCGACTGGCAGTGACCGATTCCTGGTACAGCCGAACGCGCGCCACGGGCGACACCACCCGGAACGACTCGCTGGCGCGCGCGGTGCTCGAGGCCGGCGACGCGTTGCTCGCGCGCTACCCCGAGCACGCGCAGGCGGCCGACGTCCGCTGGCGCCAGGGCAATCTCGCCTTCGCCCATGGCTGGTTCGAGCGCGCGGCCGAGGACTTCGGCCGAATGGCGCTCCGCGACTCGAGCGACAAGCGACTGCCGATCGCGGCCCGGCTGCGCGCCGACGCGTTCTTTCGCCTCGAGCGTTTCGAGGATGCCGGCGCGGCGTATGAACGCGCGCTGGCTACCGCGCAACGCGCTGGCGTGGACTCGTTGGCGCGTTACGCGTCTGCGGCGATTCCGGTTTGCTACTTCCGGCACGCCGACGCGGCCGTCGCCAAGGACTCGACCGCACACGAGAAGCATGCGGCGCTGTTCGAGCGGGTCGCCGTGCGCTGGCCGAACTACGAACACGCCCACGTGGCCAAGTATCGCGCCGGACTGGCGTGGTTGGCCGCCGGATCGCGCGCCGCGGGCATCCAGGCGCTCGAGGAGCTGATCCGCGACTTCCCGAGAAGCGAATACGTCCGTGACGCGCGGCTCCAGATCGCACACGCCTGGGAGAAATCGGGCGAGCGCGAGCGGGCCGCCGAAGCCTGGGCTGCGTTCGCCGCCAGTCACCCCGACGACGAGAGCGCCGGCGAAGCCCTGCTCAAGTCAGCCGATTTGCTCGAGGCCGCCGGGCTGACCGGGCGCGCGGACGCGACCCGGATCGCCTACATCCGGCTCCACCCGGAAGACGTCGAGATGGCGATGGAGATCTACGAGAAGCTTGCGCGTCGTGAGGTGGCCGCACTGGGAACCGATAAGCCGATCTCGAGCCTGCTGCCGAAACCGGCGCCGCCGGCGAAGAAGAAAGCTAAGACGAAACCCGCGGCCCCGGATACCACGCGTCCGGCATCGCACCTGGCCGAGTACCTCCGGCGCGCGGGCCTGCGACCCGACCTGGCGTCGAAGGACCTGATCGCCGAGGTACGCTTCCTCCAGGGTGATGAGGCACGCCGCGCCTACGTGGGTGCGCGTCTGACCCAGCCGCTCGACAAGTCGATCACGGTCCGCCAGCGGTTGCTGGACAGCCTGATCGCCGCCTACGGACGCAGCGCCGAGGTCGGTGTTGCGAAATGGGCGCAAGCCTCGGCATTTCGCATTGGCGAAGCGCTGATCGGTTTCGGCGAGGCGCTGGAGAAGAGCGAGCGTCCTGCCGATCTAACCGGGGATGACCTGATCGCTTACGAGGACGTGCTGCTCGGCCAGGCCGACGCATTCCACGCCCGCGGCGAGCAGGTATGGACGGACCTGCTGCGCGCACAGCGCGACGAGACGGCCGCCAGCGAATGGGTCGCCAAAGCGCGCGAATCCCTCTGGCAGCGACTGGCCCGTCGCTTCTTCTACATGCCGGAGGCGGAGCACCCGCTCGCCGCCGCCACGCCGGCCGAACGTCAACGGAGCCCGAAATGACCTCGAACCGACTCGCCGCGCCCTCGCAGCGCACCACGCCGGTACGGGCGGCGCAGGGTTCGTGGGCTGCCCTGGTCGCGCTCCTGGCGTTGGCGCCGGCGCTCGCCGGTTGCGGACTCAAGGTCTTCGGCTGGCAGCCGCTGACCTCGCGACCCTCGGCGGCTCTGCCCAAGGTCGAAGGATCGACCCTCGATCGCGAGGTGTCCGAGGCGCGCACGCAGTCGGCCCTGGCGCCCGGTGAGCCGTACTGGCCGTTCCGGATCGCCCAGCTCTACGCCGGCGCCGATTCGACCGCGCGCGCCGAAGTCGAGCTCAAGGCGTCGCTGGCGCGTGACCCGAACTACGCGCCGGCTCTGTCACTCCTGTCGCGCCTCTACTTCGAGACCCGTCGCCACCAGGAGGCGATCCAGATGCTCGAGGCCGCGCGCCAGCGACCGAAGGCCTTCCCCAACGGCGTGCCGCAGGCGCTGCTGGCGGGACTCGCGCTCCACTATGACGCGCTCGACCGCCACGACCTGGCCCAGCAGGTGCTGACCGAGATGACCCGCCCCGATCCGCGCGAGGGCGGCCCGGCGTACGTCTACCTGACGCTGCGCGGCGATCAGCCGGATGGCGCCGGCGAGCTCGCGGCTCGCGTCGTCGCCGAGGACTCGAAGAGTGCCGCCAACCAGAACAACTTCGGCATCACCCGGCTGCGGGCCGGCGACCCGGAATCGGCGCGGCGCGCATTCCTCAAGGCAATCGACCTCGAGCCGACACTCCCCGGTCCCTACTACAACCTCGCGATCCTGGAAAAGTTCTACATGCTCGACGACGAGGCCGCGACGCGCTGGTTCGCGCGTTACTGGGAGCGCTCGCACGATGACCCCGACGGAATCGCGGGCGTGATGAGCGGCAGTGCCAAGGACCTGGCCGGCAAGCGGGAGGAAAAGTGAACCGATCGATTCTTGCCGGCGCGCTCGCCGGCCTGCTGACCTTGTGTCTCGCGGGTGTTTCGAGCGCAGAGACGAAGAGCGGAGCACCCCGGCGTCTCGAGGACGTGTACATCGAAGGCGAGATTCCGGTGCCCCAGGTGTTGTTCATCACCACCCGCGATCAGCGGCGTTTCATGGATTTCCATCATCGACGCTACCTCAGGACGAGCCTCGAGCTCGGCCAGGCCACGGCGCTCCCGGTTTGGAGCACCGTGCTTGCCGGGCCCGTGGGAGAACAAAAGGAGATTCAACCATGATCGACTTCTCTTCCGTCGCCTCCTTCTACAAGGAAGGTGGCGAGTTCATGCACCTCATCCTGGCCGCAGGGGTCGCCATCATCGCGATCGTCGCTGAACGGACGATCGTGATCCTCGGGGCGGGCGCGGTGAACAGCAGGAAGTTGACCGACGACCTGGTGTCCGCCGTGGGGCGAGGCGACCTGGCGGGAGCCCGGAACCTGAGCCTCTTGTCCAAGACGCCGGTCGCTCGGGTCGCGCAGGCGATCCTGATGGCCGGCCCCGGCGACGAGGCGCGTCTCCAGTCCGCAGCCGACGATGCTGCCACCCTGGTGCTGCCGCCGCTGTCCAAGCGTCTCGCCCATCTCAACATGCTGGCCAATGTCGCCACGCTGCTCGGTCTGCTCGGGACGATCTTCGGGCTCATGATCGCGTTTTCGTCGGTGAGCGCCGCCGATCCGGCGCAGCGCTCGGCGTTCCTGGCGGTCGGCATCTCGCAAGCACTCAACACCACGGCCTTCGGACTTCTGGTCGCAGTGCCGACGCTGCTGCTCCACGGCTGGCTGTCTTCGATGGTCGAGGGCATCGCCGACCAGGTGGACGACATGAGCATCCGGCTGAGTCGTGCGATCGCGATGTCGGCGGTTGCGCGCGGCGCGGCGCAGGTCGTGCCGATGTCGGGAGGCCAAGGTCGCGTCGTCCAGGGGAGCCGCTAGTTCCATGAAGGTGTTCGGCAGAAAGCGAGCGTGGCGGCAGAAGGTCACTGAGGACCTCGAGTTGTTGCCGCTCATGAACCTGTTCATCGTGCTGATCCCCATGCTGCTGCTCTCGGCGGTGTTCATGGAGATCCGGGTCATCGACATGAGACTGCCGGGCGATGCGGCGGCGACCTCGAACGAGGAACCGGTGGTGGTCACGGTGCGCATCACCGAAGCGGCCTATGTCGTGCAAGCGACCGGAGCGCCCGCCCAGGTGATTCCCCGAGGCAGCGACGGCCCGGCAGGAGTCGCGGCCTGGAACCAGCTTGGCGCGGCGCTCGATGCATTCGTAGCCGCTCATCCGGACGTTCGTGACGTGAAGATCGTTGCCGAGGAAACTACCCGGTACGAAGTCATCATCGCCGTGATGGACCTGGCGCGCGCGGCGGGCCTGTCCCAGGCAGGACTTCAGGGCGAGGAGGCATCGTGAGGCGGCAACGCAAGAGAAAGTGGCGAAACCCAAGTTCGGCCCCCGGCGGCCTGCGCATGACTTCGATGATGGACATCCTGACCACGCTCTTGCTGTTCGTGCTCAAGGCGTTCGTGGCCGGCGGCGAGGTCTCCGTGCCTCCGCCGGGACTCGAGCTGCCGGCGTCGACTGCGGAAAACGCCATGGTGTCGTCGCTGGTCGTCGCGATCGACGACGACGACATCCTGGTCGGCGGCGAGCGCGTGGCCAGCGTGAGCGAAGTCGGGAGCAGCGACGGCATGTTGATCGAGCCCATGGCGGACCGACTCGACGCCATGTGGCAACAACTCGACGATATTGCCCATCACCAGGGTGACTCCGAGGCGCAGGCTCGCACCGTGACCATCCAGGGCGATCGCGACATCGAATTCCGTGTGTTGCAGCGCGTCATGTACACGCTTGGGCAGAGTGGATTCGAAGACATCGCGCTCGCCGTGATCAAGCACACCTAGGAGACGACCATGGCTGTCATCGCCTCCGCACAGGCGTACCGCCGGGCCCCGTTCGGCCCCAACGACCCGTTGTTCCACCGCTGTCTGATCGTCTCGTCGGCGATCGGACTCGGGTTCCTGCTCGCGGTCTTTCTGTGGCCGGCGCGCCCGCAGGCGGTGCTGACCGTCGAACAATTGCCACCGCGCATCGCGCGCCTGATCCTCGAGAAGCCCAAGGCGGCCGCTCCCGGACCTGCGGCGCAGGCGACGATCGAGCAGTCCTCCGCGCCGGAGGCACCTGCCCAGGTCGAGACGCCGAAGCCCGCGCCGCCACCGCCGCGCGCTCGGAGAGTCGAGCCGGCGAAGCCGCTGGCGCCCAATGCCGGCCAGGTCGGACGCTCGCGCGCCACGAAGGAGGTCGCCACACGCCTCGAGAAATCGACCGAGGCGCTCGACCGGAGCCTCAAGAACCTGTCGTCGTCACTGGCGTCTTCGTCGCCCACGGCCGCGACCCAGGCGCCGGCCGGACGCCGCCGCTCGCGCGGCGTGCGTTCCGGACGTTCCGGCGCCGAAGTCGGCGCGGTCGCCACGGACGTCGCCGGCACCGGCGCGCTGGTCGACCTCGGTGGCTCGACGGTCGCCGGGTCGCGGATCTCGATCGGCGAGTTGGGAGGAACCGGCGGCGGCGGTGTCGAGGGCGGCTCGGGCACCGAGGGTGGCACCGGTGGCGGCACCGGCGCGCTGCCCGGAGTCTACCGGAGCAATGCGTCGCTGCTGGCGATCATCCAGAGGTACGCGGCCGGCATCCAGTATTGCTACGGCAACGAGCTCAAGCGCGACCCCGGGCTCAAAGGCAAGCTGGTCGTGGCACTGACCGTGTCCGCGTCGGGTGCCGTAACCGAAGCGACCATCGTCGAGAACACAGTCGGCTCCTCGCGGCTCGCACAGTGTGCGTTGTCGCAGATCCGCGAGTGGAAGTTCCCGGCGATCTCCGGAGGCTCGACCTCCTTCCAGACGCCGTTCGTGTTCACGCCGCCGAACTAGGACCGCCGGCGGCGTGAAGGCGCGCTGGATCGCGCGGCTCGAATCGGTCGCTCGCTGACCCCGGTGACCACGTAGGTCCCGCTGCGCTCGTCCTGGCGCAGCTCAACGACCCCGGCCTTTTCGGCCGCTTCGAGCAGGTCGCTGAAGCTGCCATAGCCGAGCGCCGATTCGCTGAACGCCGGGCGTTTGCGCTTCATGGTGTCCTTGACCAGGGACGCCTGGATCAGGTCGAAGCCTTCGCGCTGGAGCGCGCGCACCGTATCGACCAACAGGTGAAACGCGTCCTCGCCGTTGCGCCCCGGCTTCTCGGCCGCCGGTCCACCGCCGCCGGACTCGATCTCTTCGTAGTAGACGAACTCGTCGCACGCGTTGGCGAGCAGCGGCGAGGTCGATCCCTTCATGCCGAGCCCGATCACCCGCCGGCCGTTCTCCTTGAGCTTGGAGACCAGCGGCGAGAAATCGCTGTCGCCCGAGATGATGACGAAGGTGTCGATGTGTTCCTTGCTCCAGCTCAGGTCCATGGCGTCGACGCACAGGCGGATGTCGGCCGAGTTCTTGCCGCTGGTGGCGCGGCCGGGAATCTCGATCAGCTCGATGCCGTGCTCGTGCAGCGACTGGGTGTACTGGCGGAAGCGGTTCCAGTCGGCGTAGGCGACTTTGACGATCACCTTGCCCTTCTCGAGCAGGCGGTCGAGTACCCGGCGCACGTCGAAACGCCCGTCGCCCTTGAGGCCGAGCGCGATGTTCTCGAAATCGATGAACACCGCGAGCTGATGCTGCGGTGCGGCGGTGGTCGAGACGGGCGCGGGCATCGAGGATTCTCCAGGTGGGGGTCGGAAGGAGTTCGGAGCATAGCGCCTCGCGTGTCGGCCCGCGACCTTGCCGCGGCGGTCGATGGCTTCTAGGCTCGCGGGGCCGGTTGCGGATGAGCCGCGGCCGCATGCGACGAGGTAGCCGTGGCACGCGACGCGCGAACGACTCATTCCGCTTCCCGCCGGAAGCTCGCCGGAATCCTCACCGGGTTCCAGCAGTTTCTGGTCGATCTCTCGGGACTCGTGGTCGCCACGTCACGCCGGACCATGCTCGCCAACGTGCCGGGACTGGCGGCGGCCATCGCGTTCCACGCGCTCCTGTCGCTGGCGCCGCTCCTTCTCCTGGTGCTGAGCGGTGCCTCCACGGTGCTCGGCTCGGATGCGGCGCGCACGAGGTTGTTCGCCGCGATCGACGCCTTGGGCGAGCCAGCCCTGACTCCGGCGTTGCGCGCCACGGTCGAGATGATCGTCGACGCGCGCGGCAACGCGATCGCGACCGTGCTCAGCGTCCTGATCATGGCGTACTTCGCCTCGGCGGTGTTCCATGAGTTGGGCGCCGCCCTCGACCGGATCTGGGATGTTCCCCCGCGCGCCGGGTTGGGCGGCCTGCTGGTACAGAGGCTCATTTCACTGATCATCGTGCCGGGAGCGGTCGCCGCGGGAATGCTGCTGATGGCGTTCTCGTTCCTGCATACGCTGGTCGCCCCGATCGTCGAGCAATTGCTGCCACCCAACGCGCCCGCCTGGCCGGTGAGCCGCGCGGTGGTGCCGTTCCTGCTGATGACCCTGCTGCTGGGATTGATCTACCGGTACGGCCCGCGTGCCGGCGTGCGCTGGGGCGACGTGCGCATCGGGGCAGTGCTGACCGCGCTCGCGTTCACCGCCGGCAACACCCTGCTCGCGACTCTGCTGCGCAAGAACATGCTGGCCTCGCTCTACGGCGCGGCGGGCGCCGTGGTGGTGCTGTTGCTCTGGATCTCCTACTCGGCGCACCTGCTGTCTGATCGGGGCGTGCTTCACGCGCGAGTACGCGGACCGATTCCGAAGGCGGGCCGAGGCCGCGAAACCGGCCGGGAACTAGGATCGCGATGTCCGAGCCGAACCTGGAGCAACTGCGCGATCGGATCCGGCAGCTCGACCTCGAGCTTCTGGAACGGACGGCGGAACGCGTGAGGCTCGCGCGGCAGCTGGGGGAACTCAAGCGTCAGCTCGAGTTGCCGATCGTGGACTACGCGCAGGAACGCGTGGTGTTGGACCGGGCGCGCACCGTGGCTCGGGAACGCGGGCTCGACCCCGGAGTCGCCGAGGAGCTGTTCGCGGGGCTGATCCGGGCCTCGGTCACGGCGCAGGACGAGGACCGGCTCCGTGTTGCGGCCATGGGCAGCGGCCAGAGCGCGATCGTGGTCGGCGGCGCCGGCCGCATGGGGCGCTGGATGGAGCGCTTCCTGTCGGCGCAGGGATACGCGACGTACATTCTCGATCCGGCCGCGGCTCGCGAGGAGACCCTACGCGCGCGCGCGGTGTTGCCGACCGCAGAGCTCATCGTCTGCTCCACGCCGCCGGCGTCCACCGCCACGCTCTACCGCGAGTGGTCGCGCAATCCCCCGTCGGGCGTGGTCGTCGACATCGCCAGCATCAAGACGCCGCTGATCGAGCCGATCCGGACACTCCAACGCGCGGGCGGCCGCGTGGCGTCGATCCATCCCATGTTCGGCCCTTCGGCCGTGTTGTTACGCGATGCCGACGTGGTGATCTGCGACACCGGCGATGCCGAGGCCACCTTGGCGGTCGAGCGATTGTTCGAGCCGACGACCGCGCACCTCGTGCGCCTGCCGCTCGCCGACCACGACCGCATCATGGCCGATCTCTTGAGCCTGGCGCATGCCACCGCCATCGCATTCGCCCTGGCGCTGCCCGAGGCAGAGCATCCGGTGCGCAGCACGACGTTTCAGGCGCTCGAGTCCCTGGCCGCGAAGGTCGTGCGGGAAAGCCCGGACGTCTACTACGAGATCCAGGTCATGAATCCGCACTCGGCGCAGGCGATCGAGCGGATTCGCGAGGCCCTGGACCGCATCGTCGGGGCCATTCGCGCGCGGGATTCAAAAGGGTTTGGGGCGCTGCTCGGGCAGGGCCGCTCGCGTACCCCGGAGCGAAGCGGGTCTTAGCGCAGCAGGATCAAGCGGCGCGTGCTGACTCGCGAATCCTGCGGCGCGGGGCGGCATGAGGTTGGACGAGGCACGCGCCGTGACCCCATCGAGCCAGGACACGATTCCCGCCGTCATCTCCCGAATCATCTCCGACCGATCCGGACGAATGTGCTGCGACTCCCGCCACCGCACCTCGGCATTCGGCAGTGCCGCGTGCAGCCGCTCGATGACGCCTGGCGGCAGACGCTCATCGGCGCGCGCATTGATCAACAGCGTCGGCAGTGTGCGCGCCACCGGCGCATGGAGCGCCGGCTCGAGCGGCCGGACCAGCCACGCGGCCAGCGGCCCCGCCCACGCGGCCACCCACGCGGGCAAGTAGCGAGCCGCTTCCGCCCGCAGCAGAACGTCCAGGCCCGCGCCGCCGTCGATCAGGACCAGTGCTCGGGCATCGTTCGACACGCGCAGCGCGGCCAGCGCGACCGGCGCACCCATGCTCGCGCCCAGGGCCACGATACGACTCGTATCCACTTCCCCGCTTCGGGCAACCGCCTCGAGCCCCGAAGCCATGGCCGCGGGCGAACACAGAAGTGCCTCGCGGATCGCCGGCAGGCTGAACACGAAGCGCATCACGCTCATCTTGCGCGGACCGCGCCACGGCCAGTCGACCGCGAGCGCGTTGGCCGGCGTGTCGTCGGGCAACACCAGTGCCGCGCGATCCCCGGTGTGCAATCCGCCCATGAGCACGACCGTCCACGGCCGCATCACGTGGTCCGGGGCGCGCCGCCAAAGGGCCCGCACGGTGTCGCCTCCGGCGAGCACGATGCGCCAGCGTTCGACTCGAGGACCCAGATCGGGGGCGTCGTCGCGCAACACCGTAATCACCGGGCGCGCGCGGCGTTCGAGCCCGCGCACCGGATCGCCGGAAACTTCGAGGATGAGAACCAGAAGAGTGGCGAGTGCTCCCGCCGCCAGAACCGGCCCCAACCACGGGGGCCTGGCCCGCGGCCGCGTCACGCCACCGTGAAACGCGCGACGATCACCGTCACGTTGTCGCGACCGCCGCGCTCGAGGGCTCGATCGATCAACGCGCGGCAGGCCTCGGCGCTCCCGGGGTGGGCTTGGAGCAGGCGCGCGACTTCGTCGCGATCCACCATGTCGGTGAGACCGTCGGAGCAGAGCAGCACGCGGTCGCCGTTCTGGAGCGCGCGATGCTGCATATCCACGGCTATCTGGTCCTCGGGACCGCCGATCGCGCGGGTCAGGACGTGCTTCATCGCATGGGTGCCGACCTCCTCCTGCGAGATCAGCCCGAGGTCGGCGTACTCCTGGGCCATGGTGTGGTCGCGGGTGATCGGCGACAGCACGCCGTTCCGCAGCAGGAAGGCCTTGGAATCGCCGATGTGCAGCACGAACAGATCGGTCCCGGCGGTGTACGCGCCGGTGAGGGTGGTGCCCATCTCGGCCAGCTCGGGATCGGCCGCGGCCTGCTCACGCAGGAGCTGGTGCACGCGGGCCAGGCGTTCGCGGCCGCGGCTGAACACTTCCGCGATCTCACGTTCACGGGTGGCCGGGTCGTCGAAGCGCAGCACCCACTTGGGAGCCTGGACCGTCAACTGGATGATTGCGGTCAACGCTTCACGGCTGGCGACTTCGCCGCCCGCGTGCCCGCCCATGCCGTCGGCCACGATCATCAGGTAGCCGGCATCCTCGTGTCGCTCGAGCAGGCCCGGCCCCTGGATGCTGCTCTCGACCTGCTCGAGCAGCCGGCGCAGGCGATAGATGACGAACGCATCTTCGTTGCGTTCACGGACACGGCCGCGGTCGGTCAACGCCGCGACCTCGACGGTGACCGCACGGGGCGTCACCGGGGGCGTTTCGGCGCCGGAGATGGGCGAAATGGGCTGCGTCGGGTTCGGCATGTCGGACGACCTCGCGGCCGGAGAGATCGGAACTCCATCAGCGTACGCTCCGGCTGAACCCCGCTCAAGCACTACCTCAACGCTGCCGCGACATCTCCTTTTGGGTCGCCACCAGTTCCGGGTCGTTCGGGACCGCAGCCAGTCCGCGCTGGAGCGCGTCCGCGGCCCCGGCAGCATCGCCGGATGCGTACCGCGCTCGCGCCTCGAGCGCGTAGGGTTTTGCGCGATCCGGCGTCAGTCGCTGCGCCTCGCGGAATCGTTCGGCTGCGATCGACGGATGCCCGCGGGCGATCTCGATCAGACCGCCGATGATCGCCACCTCGGCCAGAATCCCGGGATCCTTGCTGTGGCCGGCCTGGGCCAGCGCGGCTTCGGCGCCATCCAGGTCCCCCGCCTGGCGGCGCTTGTCCCCGAGCACCAGCCACGCCCGAATGTGGGTGGGATCGATCTCGACCGCGGTCTCGAGCGCGGCCAGCGCCTCAGTGGGGTTGGACTGGGAGAGCATCCGCGACCGGTCGAACGCCTCCGCGCTTTGTCGACGACGCTCGAGGGCCTCGACTTCGACCTTCAGTCGATCCGCCGATTCAGGAAAGCCCGCCTCGCGCGCATAACGCACCGTCATCATCGCCCGGGTCACGTCGCCCTGCTGGGCGAGAAAGTGCGCGCGTGCCTCGTACCAGCGATCCGCCGGCCATGCGGCGAACAGCGGGCCTTCGGGCGGCCCCTCGGCGAAAGGCAGGAGCGCCATCACCTGGGGATCGCCAAACAGTGCGGCGCGGCCGACTTCGATCACGTCGCGTGGCGCTCGATACTCGACGTACGGTCGATCGTCCCGGTTGAGCGTGGCCTGGCGAATACTCGAGCGCATGGCTGCGAACGGCCCGGCGTAGTAGGCGGCGAGGGCATCCACCGAAGGGATCTGTGCACGTTCGAGCATTCGCGCTCCCGCGGGCGTGTCGAGTCGCTCGACCGCCAGGCGGCGATCGGGAGGAACCACCACGAACAAGACGTCCACCGCGCGCCAGACCGCGAACACCTGGCCTTCGGGAAACACCTCGATCAGCGACGCCACCAAGGAGCGGAAGGTCTCGGGCGACAGCTCGTAGAGCTGCATCCACTGGCCGAAGACACCGCCGGGTTCCAGTCGGTCGCGCACGCGCCGATAGAAATCCACCGTGAACAGGCTGTTCACGCCGCTGATCCAGGGATTGGTCGGCTCCGAAACGATGACGTCGTAGCGTCGGCCGGCGTGAAGGAGATGGGTTCGCGCGTCGCCGAGGATCACCTTCACGCGCGGATCGTCGAGCGGATCTTCGCCCGGCGCGTGAAAGAAGCGCGACGCCTCGATCACGTGCGGCTCGATCTCGATGATCTCGGTCGGGCCCGCCCCACCCGCGAGCACGGCCGCGGCCGTGATTCCGGAGCCATGGCCGATCACCAGCGTGCGGGCGCCGGAATCGGCGAGCATCGCGGGAATCAGTCCGATCAGCACCTGCGTTTCCATGTCGTTGGTGCTGGCGTCGACCTTGCCGCCGACCCGCAGCCAGCGCGCACTCTCCATCGGATCGGTCGCAACCAGCACCGAGCCGTTGATTCCGTCGCGGTAGAACAGGACCCGCTCGTCGCGCGTGGCGCGCCACACGGCGCGCGCCTCCTGCGGCGCCTGGCGGGCGAGGGTCGAAACCGTGCGCGCCTGGATGGGACGAAAGAGTCCGGCGGACATGAGCGCCGGATCCCAGCGCGGGGCCATGAACGCCAGGGCCCCGGCCACCACCACCGCGCTCGCGCCCCAGGCCAGGTCGACAGCCCCGGTGGATTCGCGGCGCATCCGGGCGAGCCCGAGGACGACCAGCCCGGTCACCATCGTGACCGCCACCGCAGTCAGATGCGTCCCCTGGACGCCGAACGTCGGGACCAGCACGAAGCCGGCGACCAGCGAGCCGGCGATCGTCCCCGCCGTGTTCACCGCGTAGGCGAGACCCGCGGCGTGGCCGCCGTCGCGCACCTGCAGCAGCCGCGTCGCCACCGGGAACACCGCCCCGAGCAGGGCGCACGGCACCAGGATCAGGGCGGCGACCAGCATCATCTCGCCGATCATCACCGCACCCCAGTTGGTGCCCGAGCGCTCGACCAGCTCGTACATCCACTGCGGCAGGAGCTGGAACGCTTGCAACATGAGCGCGGCGAGCACGGCGAGCGCCAGCTCGAGGCGTGCGAAATCGGCGAGCCGCACGCCACGACGCAGCAGACCAGAGGCGGCGGCGGCGCCGAGGGCCAGTCCGGTGAGGTAGATGCCGAGCACCGCGGCGAACGAGTAGACGGAAGAGCCGAAGGTCAGGCTGAACAGACGGACCCACGCGATCTGGAACGCGAGTGCCGCGAACCCGGAGAGCGCAAATGCAAAGGCGAAAACGGCACGCGCGCCTCCGGTGATGGCGCCCTCGATCATCGGAGGCACCTCGGCTTCGCGCGCGGCCTCGCGTGCCACAGGCGCGGCACGCGGACCCGCCGCGCGCCACGACACCAGCGCGACCAGGAAGTTGAGTCCTGCGGCGACCCAGGTCGTCGCCAGCAGTCCCAGATTGGGCAGCAGCAGGAAGCCGCCCGTGACCGAGCCGACCACGGCTCCGAACGTGTTGATCGCATAGAGCCGCGCGAGCCCGGGGCCGAGCTTGCCGCGTTCGAAATGAGCGACCAGCACCGGCAGGGTGGCGCCCATCAGGGCCGCGGGCGGCACCAGCAGCACGAACATCAGGCCGAGTCGGGCAAACCCGAACGCGGTGCCTTCGCCCCCCAGGCTTTGATACAGCGTGCCGATCACCGGATCGAGCGCGCGCAGTCCGGGCATGGAGACCAAGCCGATCAGTCCGACTCCCAGCTCGAGCAACCCGTACATCCTCGCACCCTCGCCGCGCCGGGCGAGCGGTGTCCCCAGAAAGCGCGCGCCGAGTGCCAGCCCGGCCAGGAACGCCGCGACCACGGTCGCCACCGCGTGCAACGAGTTCCCGAGCAGATACGAGAGCTGCTTGAACCACACGACTTCGTAGATCAGCGCCGCGGCACCGGAGGCCAGGAAACACCAGGCACCCCAGGCCGGGATCGTGGGGGTGCGCGGCCGCGGGGTCGCTGCCTTCACTTGCGCCGCGCCAGGAACAAGGTCAGGTCGTCGCCGCGTCCGGCGCCCGAGGCGAATGCGTCCACGCGCGCGACCAGGGCGCGGCGCGCCGTTGCCAGGTCGGGCGCCAGTGCCGCCTCGCGCAGGGCTTCGTGGACTCGCGCTTCGTCGAAGAATTCCTCGCCGCGCTGCGCTTCGGGGATGCCGTCGCTGAACACCGCGAGCAGATCCCCGGGGGACATCGTGGCGTCACGCACTTCGTAGCGAAATCCGGGCAGCACCCCGAACGGGACGCCGGTCGCTGCCAGCTCGGTGATCTCACCGCGCGAAACGATGCACGGCGGCGGATGTCCGGCATTGACGTAGTGGAGCGAGCCGCTCGCGGGATCGAGGCAGCCCACGACACCGGTCACGAAGCGTCCGGGATCGCTGCTCCGGAACACCGCGGCCGACATCTGGTTCGCCAGCTCGGAGACGCTGTCGCAGGTCGGGTAGAGCACCCGAGCCGCCGAGATCAGCGACGACATGAGGAGTGCAGCCCCGAGCCCCTTGCCCGACACGTCGCCGACCAGGAACACCAGCCGGCCGTCCGGATGCCGGTAGAAGTCGTAGAGATCGCCGCCCACCGCGTAGCAGGATTCGAGAAACGCGTCGAACTCCCAGCCATCCACCGACGGCGGGGCGCCCGGCAGCAATCCGCGCTGAATCGACGCCGCGGTCTCGAGCTGCTGCGCCATTTGCTGTGAGGCGCGCTCGGCGTCGAGCAGTTGCGCGTTCCGGATCTTGACCGCCGCCATGTTGGCGAGCAGCGTGAGCAGCTCGAGCTGCTCGTGATCGAACGGTCCGCTCCGATCCTGTCGGTCGACGTAGATCAGCCCGAGGACCCGTTCGTTGTCGAACAGGGGCACCGCCATCGCGGAGTGGACAGCCTGCGCGATGATGCTCTCCTGCCCCGCGAAGCGGATGTCCGACGCGGCGTCGGCAGTCAACACCGACGTGCACTCATCGAGCACCGCCCTCATGATCGAGCGCGACAGGATCAGGGGCTTGTCGGTCATCCCTTCGGCCATACGCGCGGCGATCTGCACCGGGTCGGCGTCGGGCTCGCTGCCGAACAACACCACGTAGCGCGACGCCGGCACCGCCCTGGCTGCGATCTCGAGGATCTGCTCGCAGGTCTCCTTGAGCGGCCGCGGCAGCACCAGCACCTGCCCGGCCTCGGCCAGGAGCTGCACGATCGTGCGAGCGCTCGCCGAGTTCTGGGTGCGCCGTTCGAGCACGTGATCGAGATGGATGCGGTGCGAGGAGCCGAGCACCGTGCGGTCATTGAGCGACAGCGGCCGGCTCGGAGCGTCGACCGAAACCGCCATCGCCAGGTGGCCGATCTCGACCCGGTCGCCGGCTTGGATCGGCAGCGCCGCTTTCGCGTCCGCCCCGTTCACCCGGGTGCCGTTTCGGCTCCCCAGGTCGCGGATCCGAACCCGCCCGTTCTCGACCAGGATCTCTGCGTGTTCCTTGGAGATCGTGGCGTCCGCGAGCTGGATGTCGTTCTTTGAGGCACGGCCGATCGCCATGCGGGGCCGATCGAGGACCCAGCTCTGGAATTCGCCGTTGACGGTGCCGGAGAGATGAAGGGTCATAGGGGAAACCTGAACGGTGGAGAATATCACGGACGTGGAAACACCGGATCACGCGCGGCCGGTCGACACGCGCGGTCATCGTCCACGACCGTGCTAGGCTGCGCGGAATGTCGGATCCCGCCTGGTCCTCACTCCCCCAACACCTGGAAGCGCTACATCGCGCGGCCCTCGACGCCGCCGATCCCGCAGCGGCGGTGCGCCGCCACCTGACCTGGGACGGCCGCGTGCTCGGTGCCGGAGGCGCGAGCATCGAGCTGACGCCGGACGCCCGGTTGTCGCTGATCGCTCTGGGCAAGGCGTCGCCGGGAATGACACGCGCGGCACTCGACGTCCTCGGCGATCGCGTGACCGCCGGACTCGTCGCCTGTCCGCATGGAGCCAAGGTCGAAGGAATCACGGGGCGCGTGCGCATGGTCGGCGCCGGCCATCCCTTGCCAGACGCCGGGAGTCTCGAGGCCGGACGATCGGTTGCGGCGATGTTGGCCGACGGACAGCCCGAGAACGTCGTGCTGGTGCTGGTCTCGGGAGGCGGATCGGCACTGATGGAGCTGCCCCTCCCCGGCATCGAGCTCGAACGGCTGCGCGCGGGAACTCAGGCGCTCCAGCACGCCGGGGCTGACATTCACGAGCTCAACACCGTGCGGCGTGCGCTGTCGCGCATCAAGGGGGGCGGGCTCGCGCGTCTGGCAGCACCAGCACGGGTGGTTGCGCTCCTCCTCTCCGACGTGGTCGGCGACGATCCGGCCGCCATCGCCTCGGGCCCGGTGGTCCCCTCGCCCACCGGACCCGAGGAAGCGCGGGCCGTGCTGGTTCGCTACGACCTCGCGGCCGGCCATCCCGATCTGGTGTCGGCACTCGATGCGGCGCGCAAGGACGTGGCCGCGGCGGCCCCCGAGGCGACCGTTGTGATGGTCGGATCGAACCGGATCGCGGTCGAGGCCGTGCGCCATCATGCGGAGTCGCTCGGGTTTCGCGCGCGCATCGCGAGCCTGTTCCTGCGCGGCGAGGCGCGCGAGGCCGGGCGGGTGATCGGCGGGGTTGCCCGCACCATGCGCACGCATGGCGTGCCACTGGCCGCGCCTGCGTGTCTGGTGTTCGGCGGCGAAACCACGGTGACCGTCCGCGGCCAGGGCCGCGGCGGGCGGAACAGCGAACTGGCGCTGGGTTCAGCCCTCGAAATCGCCGGCCTGGATCGAGTCGCGGTGCTGAGCTTTGCCACCGACGGCATCGACGGCAGCGGCGACAGCGCCGGAGCGGTGGCGACCGGCGACACGTTGGCGCGCGCGCGATCCCTCGGTCTCTTCGCCGACGCCGCCCTCGCCGACAACGACACCGCGACCTTCTTCGCGAAACTCGGCGACGCGTGGCGCCCGGGAGCCAGCGGCACCAACGTCAACGATCTGGTGGTGGTGCTGGTCTATCCCTGAGGCAGTTCCGCGGCAATCGCTTCGGCGAAGCCGCGCGCTCCGGGGGCGCGCGTGAACGTCGCGACGGGAAGTGCCGCGCGCAGGTCGGGATCGTGTGAACCGTCGGGCCGCGCAACCACGACCGGCCGCTCCACGACCTCGAGCAGCTCGAGATCGTTCGGCCCGTCACCGAACCCGAGCGTTTGCACCCGGCGGCCACCGGTGTCGAGTCCGGCGAGGAACCGTCGAGCCGCAGCCCCCTTGCTCGAGGGTCCCACCAGGTGATGGAAGCGCCCGCCGCGGGTCACGCTGAGCCCGCGGGCTCGAGCCGCGCGCTCGAGCGTGCGTAGATCGTCGCCGCCGAGCATGCGGTCGCTGGTGAACGGCTCGTCCCATTCCCGCCGCTGGGCGAGAAGGGCGTCGGCGAGGGTGAGCCCGGTGGCCGCGGCGACCTCGGCGACCGACAGGTCGCCCAAGCCGGTGAGCCTGGCGCCGACCGCGGCGGCCAACTCGGGAAGCGCGCGGCGCAGTTCGGCGTACGGCGTGCCGATCGCGACGCACCACAAGTCACCCTCGCGCTCCGCCCCCGGCCACGATCCCGCGACACCTCCGGCCGGCACGTAGAGGGCACCACCGTTCTCGCTGATGAACGGACCGCCGAGGCCGAGCCGTTCGCGCCACGCTTCCATTTCTGCGCGAGTCTTGCTGCTCGCGAGCACGACGATCGCCCCGAGCGAGGCGAGCCGATCGAGCGCCGGGCGCGCCGGAGCCGCGTCGTAGGTGTCGTGATCGAGCAGCGTGCCGTCCAGGTCGCTGAACACCACGATCAACGGCGGGCTGGCCTGCGGTTCGCGCGGCCCCCCTGCGGCGCTAGGCATTGTCCTTTTCGATGGCTCCCCGGTAGTGCTCGAGCACGCCGGGAATCGCCGACGTCACGCGATTCCAGTTGGGCAAACCGAAATAGGCGAGCGGCGCTTCCCGAAACTCGTCGCACGCGCGCGACAGCGAGCGCGTGAACACTTCGACCGCAAGAGTCTCGGAGTGCCGGTCGAACTGCAGGCCGTTGACGATCGCGTCGTCGTGATAGGTGCGCACCGCGTCCTCGGCCATGCGCAGATACGTGACCTTGAGCGCCGTATAGAACCCCTCGGGGCAGGCGAACCCTTCCATGGTGATGGTGCGCAGCAGCGACTTGGCGATGTCGCGGGTCATGCGATTGAGCCCGGTGGATTCGTCCTCGGGCGACAGCGATTGGTGCTTGTGGTCGTAGTTGTCGAGCACGTCGACCTGGCACACCCGGCGCATGGCGGTGTTGCGATAGACCTCGGCGAGCACGCCGACCTCGAGTCCCCAGTCCCCGGGAAAACGAATCGAGCGGGCCAGGTCCACGGTCATGCCGAACTCGCCGGACAGCGCGTAACGGAAGCTGTCCATGTAGCGCAGGAACGGGGTCGAGCCGATGACGTGGACCAAGGCTCGAATCAAAGGCGTCAGGAACAGACGGGTCACGCGACCGTGCAGCCGATCGGTGACGCGGCTGTAGTAGCCTTTGACGTACTCGTACCCGAGGCTGGGATCCATGATCGGGTAGCAGAGCCGCGCCAGCAGATTGCGGTCGTAGGTCAGGATGTCGGCGTCGTGCAGCACCATGGCGGTACAGCGGCCGCCGAGCACGCAGCCGATCGACAGCCACGTCGCCCTCCCCTTGCCGGGTGCGCCGATGTCCAGCTCGTTGTCGTCGAGCTGCCGGACGAACTCCTGGACCCGTGGACCTTCGATCCACAGGATCATGGCGCGCGATCCGAGCGGTTCGAAGAACTTGCGAGCGCGCTCGAAGTCCCGCCGATCGGCGCGCCCGAGCGCGATGACGATCTCGCTCAAGTAGCGGTTGCGCGCCAGCGTGTCGACGATCGGGCCCAGGGCCGGACCGTCCAGCTCACCGATCAGGCAGGGCAGTACCAGGGCCGTGGGCATGACGCGCGCATGTGCGATCAGCCGCTCCTCGAGTGCGTCCGGGTTCGGCCGGCCGAGGCGGTGGAGCGTGGCGATGACGCCGTTCTGGAAGAAGTCGCTCATGGCCAGGCCTACAAGTGCGACAACGTGTCGCGATCTTCCTCCGACAGATCGCGCGTCATCTTCTCGAGGTAGGTGTGCGCCAGGTCCTTGCCCGCGAGACCGAACGCCAATGCCGCCGCGAGCACGCCGCCCCCGAGCAGGATGGCGAGCACCACCAGCGCGATGTCGCGCCCGAAACCCAGGTTCTCGAGCGCCAGCGCCAGGAAGAACACGCTGACCAGAATCCGTACGCCGGCCGCGAGCCACGGCCCGCCCTGGAGTCGCGAGTTGACCGCCCAGATCAATACGCTGCGGGTCGCGAACGTGCCCACCGCCCAGCCCAGGGCGATCAGCAACAGTCCCGCCGCCAGACGCGGCAGGTAGTGGACCATCGCGGTCAGCACGGTGTCGGTCGCCTCGGCGCTCAGGATCGACAACGCACCGAGCAGCGTGAACACCACCACCAGCCAGCGAACCACTTGCCCCGCCATGGCCGACGGGGTCTGTCGGAGGCTGGTACGGCGCAACACCTCGGCCACGTGCCGGCCGCGCCCGAGGCGGTCGAAGCCGATGGAGTTCAAAAGCCAGCGCACCAGGTTCTCGAGCAACAGCGCCACCACCAGCCCGGCGGACAGGACGACCAGCACGGCGATCATCACCGGCACCAGCGCCGCGCTGCGCTCCAGGAACCGCTCGAGCGGTGCCCAGATCGAAGAATAGTCCGAGTTCATTGGGTACTCCTCCCTTCATGCCAGCGCTCCACGAACCATGGCTTCCACTCTTCGAAGCGCTGGCCCAGAGCATCCAGCTCGTGTTCGACTTCCGCGGAGCCGAACTCCGCCGCCTGGTGCACCCAAGAGGCGGTTCGGCCCAGATACAAAGGCGTCAGCGTCGGCAGCAAATGTTCGCTGGGCAAGCGCCGGTGGTGCGCCGCCGCCGCGAATTCGTAGACCACGCGCACCCAGACCTCGGCCGGCATGTGGAACGCGTCGTCGGGCTGACGCGCGACTTCCTCGAGCTCGGACCGCGTCGCCTCCGACAGGAATTTCTGATAGATGCTGGAGAACTCCTGAATTCCCTGGCGGTACGCGTGCACCATGCGCGCGACCTGGACCGGGACCGGCTCGAGACCCACCGCGTAGTGAAAACCGAACTGCGGCACCGCCTCCGATCCCCGGATCGGCTGCCAGAACCGCTCGTGGGTCTCGAGCTGCTCGAACAGCGCGCCGGTGACCTGCATGAGCATCGCGCTCAGGTGGGCGCCGGGGTCCTTGGCGTCGTGAATCTTGGCCCCGAGATACGACTGGCACACTTTGAACCGGCCGACCAGCGCGGTCGTGGTCATCCAGATGTCGATGCCGAAGCGCGCGACATCCGTGTTCCACACGTCGTGCTCGAGGAAGTGCCCGGCGAGCGCGCCGGAGAAGCCGAAGTCGCCACCGATCGGCTGTCGGATGCGCGAGCCGTAAAGGGAGCGCACCAGCGGGTAGACGATCGAGTTGGTGATCGTGCCGTCGTACTTGTGCCGCGAATAGAGCGGACAGACGTAGTCGAAGCCGTCGTGCAGAACCGGACCGAGCAACAGCTCGAACCATTCGGGCGTGATGCTGCGCAGATCGCTGTCGACGACCACGCAGGCCCTGGCCCCCAGCCGGTGCGCGATCTCGAAGATCGTACGAAAGGCACTGCCCTTGCCGGGAATTCCCTGGTACGCAGTGATCACCTTGCGCACGGGCCGCGCCTCGCGGCGCAGCAGCAGCGCCTGGGCGCCCCCTAACTCGGATCCCGCGACCACATCGGCGGTGCCGTCGGTCGAGCCACCGTCGGAATTGACCAGGACCGTGCGCAGGTCCGGAAAGTACTTCGCAAGCCCGGTGACCGCCGCGTGAACCACATGCCCGATCGTGCGCGCGTTGTTGAACGAAGGAATGCCGACGATGACGTCCGCCGAGCTGATTTCGTCGATCTGGCCGAGAATGTCGGGAGCGAGAATCGAGTTCATCATCGGCCTCCCATGGCCAGGCGCTCCTCGATCGGTCCATCGCAGAAGGATCGTTCTGCGTTCGCACTCTCAGCGGCGCGCGGCGGCGAGTCAAGCCGCGATGCCGACACACTCCACCGCCAAGCCACTGTTGGCCTGCTTCTTGCGGATACCTTGCGCGCCGAGCCCAAGGCAATTACAGGAGTGGTGCATTCACAGTCGGTTAGCGCCGGAATGGGGCGTGCCATGTCGCTGATGCCCTAGAACCTACATGGTCGTTGTAACAAACGACCTGGTTGGGATGGCGGTGATGTCCCCGATCCGCAAGGACGCCTACCAGCCCACATCACCGATTTGCGAGCCCCACCGCCGATTACTCGCTCGGCCTCGTGATCAAGTTCCCAGCGCCTTGCGTCCCGTCGCAATCCGCGACGAGCGCGTAGCGCGAAATCGAAGGAGAAACGTAATGAATTCGAAGATGCAACCGTGGATGCTCATGGCCTGCTTGGCCGCGATGCTCGTCATCGGGGCTATTCCGGCTCAGGCGGGCGTGTCGGACGCGTGGGTCTCGGCCAAAGTGAAGATGTTGCTCTTGAACTCGCCGATGGTCAGCGGGTTCCCGATCGACGTCGACACCGACGAAGGCCGCGTGACGCTGCATGGCAAGGTCCCCTCGAACGCCGAGAAGACGGAAGCCGAGCGGATCGCGCGCGCCGGCACCGGCGTCGTGTCGGTTCGCAACCTGCTCCAGGTGGTGCCCGACAGCCGGCAAAAGAGCGTCGAGGTCGCCGACGACCGACTCAAGGATGAAGTGAATGCCGCCCTGAAGGCCGAGCCGGCACTCGCCAACAGCTCGATCCAGACCAAGTCGGTCAACAAAGGCGTGGTGCTGCTGGCGGGCAAGGCCAACACTCTGTCCGATCACCTGCTGGCACTCGAAGTGGCCTCCGTCGTTCCGGGCGTTCGTCAGGTCGCCTCGGAGATCGAAAGCCCGGACGAGTTCAGTGATCGCGAAATCTGGTATGACGACACGCCGGCCGATCCTGCGAGCAGGAACGCGGTGACGGACGGATGGATCACCGCTCAGACCAAGATGCGTTTCATGACGGACGCCGACATCCCGGCGAGCGACATCAATGTGGACACCCGCCGAGGCGTCGTGACCCTGTTCGGCACCGTGCCGACCAAAGCGATCTCGGACAAGGCGGTCCGCGTGGCGAGCGAAGTGGCAGGCGTCAAGTCGGTGAACCGCGAGCTGCGTGTGGTCGCGGCGTCGCAGAAGAAGCAGGCGACCGCGAAGGACGATCAGGTGGAATCCGCCGTTCGCCAGCGGATCACCGATGCGAAGATTGAGGGCGCGAACGTGAAGGTCGAGGTCAAAGCCGGGACGGCGCGCCTGACCGGCACGGTTCAGCGGGCCTCTGATCGATACGCCGTTGTGGCAATCGCGCGCGCGACTCCGGGCGTCGCGCGGGTCCAGAACGATCTGCTCATGGAGGGTCCGCAGACCAGTCAGAAGTGACGTAGGTTCGTTCCACCGAAGCCGATAAACGGGACAAGGGGTAGCGAGGTTCGCTCGCTACCCCCTCCCACACCTGCGCAGCGCCCGGCCCGCCACTCAAGTTCGCCTGCGCTTCGACCGATAACCGATCGAGCCCACATTTTCCGTGGGTCGGAGATCCCCAACATGTCCCAGGGTTTCGAGAAGGTCGAACGCCAGCGCAACCGGATCGCCACGCTCGGCGGCGTGGTCATGGCCGCCATGTGCGGGGCACTCATCCTGATGAGCTGGAACGGCGAGTCGGCCACGTGGAACTTCGGGCAACGCTGGCCAACCCTGGTCGGGCTGGTCGGGCTGGTGCTGTTGTTCGTGCTCTACAACCACTACCGGTTCCGCCAATTGGCCGAGCTCGAGACCCAGTTGCGCGACATGGCGGTGCGCGAGGCGTCGCTACAGGCCCGCTTCGGCGAGCTTTCGTTCCTGTTCGATACCAGCACGCAGCTCCAGCTGCGGCTCGACCTGCAGGGCATGCTCGACATGGCGGCCCAGCGGCTGATTCCCTGCCTGGATGCGCACCAGGCGTCGATCATGCTCCACGACGAGGCGACCGGAATGCTCGAGGTCAAGGCGGCGTCGGGCGTCGACACCGGCTTGGTGCTCGGCGGCCAGGTGAAACCCGGTGAAGGTGTCGCGGGCACCGTTTTCTCGACCGGCGAAGCTCTGAATCTCACGCCGGAACTGATGGCCAAGCGATTCAACGAGCACCGCAAGCAGGGGCGCAAGATCGTCGGCGGGCTGTGCGTCCCGATGCGCTTCCGTGGACAGCCGATCGGCGTGGTCAGCGTCTCGCGCACCACCGGCGAGCCGTTCAGCGACATGCACCTGAAGATGCTCGCTTCGTTCGCCGAGCATTGCGCCGCGACCGTGCTCAAGACCCACCATCACCACGAGATGCTCAAGCACGTCCGTCGCGCCGCGTAAGCCGCCGTCCCCCCTCGGTCACATCTCCCCTCCGGTTGCGTTATCGTGTTGCCGCACGGGGTTACCTGGGTCGAGGTTGGAGGAATGTCATGGCTACGCATGAAGTCGCGACATTGGCCGGTGGCTGCTTCTGGTGCCTCGAGGCGGTGTTCGAACCGCTCGAGGGGGTGTTGGGCGTGGTCTCCGGCTACGCCGGCGGACGGACCTCGAACCCGAGTTACAAGGAAGTGTGTGCCGGAACCACGGGGCACGCCGAGGTCGTACAGGTGACGTTCGACCCGGCGAAGATCTCGTACCGGGACCTGCTCGAGCTGTTCTTCGCGTTTCACGACCCGACCACGCTCAACCGTCAGGGCGCCGACGTCGGCACCCAGTACCGCTCGGCGATCTACACCCACTCGCCCGAACAGGAACGGACTGCGCGCGAGGTGATCTCGGCGCTGACTGCCGAAGACGTGTTTCCGAAGCCGATCGTGACCGAAGTCGAACCGCTCGGCACGTTCTACCCGGCGGAGGAGTATCACCAGGGCTACTACCGGCAGAATCCGACCCAGCCTTACTGCGCGGCCACGATCGGGCCCAAGATGGCGAAGCTGCGCGCCAAGTACGCGTCCCGTCTCAAGCGCACCGCGACCGCCGGGTAACCGCGCGGCCGCGAGTCCTAGCGCGCCAAGTCCTGCCGCACGACCGTGCCGAGCACCGCGATCGCGTCGCGCAGTTGTGAGTCCGACAGGTACGGCGCTGGACCGAGCCTGAGCAGCGGGCCGCGTACGTCGGTGGCCACACCCCGCGCGCGCAACAAGAGTGAGAGCTCCTCTGCGTGCGGACTGATGAGCGCCAGGAATCCACCAATTGCCGCGAGCGGCGTGTCGCGATCGCGCGTGACGATCCTGGGATCGAGGTCGAGCGAATCGAACGCCGACGCCAGGACGCCGATCTGGCTCTGGCTGACCGCACGCAGGAACTCGGGCGATAGCGACTGCGCCTCGAAGAAGTTGAAGACTCGCGCGGCGCGATAGTGGCTGGTCGGGTCGTAAGTCGCCCCCGCCCAGCGTGCGGCACCTTCCCCGTAAGGCACGGCGCCTTCCGGGCGTTGGGCGAGGCGTCCGAACTCGCTGAACCATCCGGTGATCACCGGCGCCAGCTCGTCGCGCCCGGGCGGGACGCGCAGGAAGCAATTGCCCTCGCCGAGCTGGCAGTACTTGTAGCCGCCGCCGACCACGAACGCGCCGCCGAGGTGTTCTCGCTCCACCGACACCGGGACGACATTGAGCTGGTGATAGACGTCGACCAAGAGCTCCGCTCCGACCTTGCGGCAGGCCTCGAGTACGCGGCCGAGGCCGGGCACCATGTGCGAATTGGCGAACAGGACCGAAGAAGCCAGCACCGCGGCCGTGCGATCGTTGACGGCGGCGGCCAGGCGATCGGCAGCGGTCGCTGCCGGCAGCGCCGGAACCTTGACTACCTCGATGCGCCCGGTCTCGGCGAAACGATCGAGCTGACGGCGCAGCGTGTGGAACTCGCCGTCGGTGGTCACCAGCCGCGGCCGTTGCTCGAGCGGCAGCGCCGACAGGAAGCGGATCACCAGCTCGTGGGTGCTGGTGCCGAGCGCGATCAGGCCGTCGCGATCGTCGAGCAGCCGCGCGAACCCCGCGCGAACCGCGTCGGCCTGTTGCTCGGCGCGCAACCACTTTTCGTCCACGAATTCAGCGGCATCGAGCCATGCTTGATTCTGGCCCTCGAACGCCACGTCCGGCCACGCCTGATGAGAGTGGCCGGTCAGCAGCAGCCGATCGGCGACGCGGAACCGAGAGTAGAGAGGGGCGAGCGAGTTGGTGTCGCGCGCCAATGACTCGATGGAATGCACGGCCCCAGCGGCCGGCGACGGGTGCGTCAACGGCGGCGGGAGGACATCGATCGTTCGAGGCGCCGGAACGTCCAGCGACCGCCGACCAGCAAGATCCCGACCGCGAGCAGTGTCACTGGCAGGTGCACCGGTTCGAGCACGTAGTGGAGCCACGACCCCGACCGCTCCACAACACCATGGCCATCATGCGCGTGCGCGGACGTGGCAAAGAGCAAGAGAGTGGGCAGCAACCGCAGGGACTTGTTCATGCTTCGAACCTCCTGTTGTGTGTCGGCCTAGAATTGCGTCCGAATGCTCCATAGGTCGGGAAACATCGGTCGATTGATCGTTTGCATCAAGTAGTCCGCGCCCGCCGACCCTCCCGTGCCGCGCCGCGTGCCGATCGTGCGCTGCACCATTTTGACGTGCCGGTAGCGCCATTCCTGGATGCCTTCGTCGAGGTCGACCAGTCGTTCGCACAGCGTGCGGACCATCGAGTCCCTACGATAGAGGTCCAGCAGCAGCGGCTCCAACTCGGGCGCGGCCGCCACCGGCTGGCGCACGTCGCGCTGGAGCTGCATGCGCGGCACCGGATGCCCGCGCAACACCAGGTAGCGCAGGAACGAGTCCCACAGCGTCGGCTCCGCCACACGCCGTTCGAGTCGTCCGCGCGCAGCGCTGCCATTCGGGTAGCGCTCGAGCGCCGCCGGGTCTTTCGCGCCGAGCACGAACTCCAGCTCGCGGAACTGGAACGACTGGAATCCGCTCCCGCTTTCGAGTCGGTTGCGGAACGACAGGAACTCGAGCGGGGTCATGGTTTCGAGCACGTCGATCTGGGCGACCACGACCTTGAGGATGGTCAGGATGCGCTTGAACGTGTGCAGCGCGCGCGGCTCGTCGCCGGCCTCCAGCATCTTCTTCAGATAATCGATTTCGTGCAGCAGTTCCTTGAACCACAGCTCGTAGACCTGGTGGATGACGATGAACAGCATCTCGTCGTGTTCGTCCGAGAGCGGCTGCTGCTGCGCGAGCAGCTCGTCGAGTCTGAGGTAACTGCCGTAGGTGACGGTCATCGTCCGATCTCCTGCGCCGCGGCGACTGGCGTCGCGGCACGAAATGTCTAGGTGAACCGCGGCCGAAACGTGTTCAGGGACTCGTAGGGATCGGGCCAGGCCAGTGGCCAGCCGAGTTCGTAGGCGGCGTGTCGGGTCCAGTAGGGATCCCACAAATGAGCGCGCGCGAGCAGGCACAGATCGGCCCGGCCCGCCGCGAGGATGGTGTTGACGTCCGCGTACGACGAGATGTTGCCGACCGCCATGGTCGCGATCCCGGCTTCGTGGCGAATGCGATCGGCGAATGGGGTCTGGAAGATCCGTCCGTAGATCGGTTGCTGATCGGGCACGGTTTGCCCGGCCGAGACGTCGACGATGTCGCAGCCGTGTTCGGCGAGCAGGCGCGCGACATCGACCGCATCGGCCGGGTCGTGGCCACCCGGGAACCAGTCGACCGCCGAGATGCGCACCGACATCGGCTGGTGCTGGGGCCACGCGGCGCGCACCGCATCGAACACCATGAGCGGGAAACGCATGCGGTTCTCGATCGTACCCCCGTACTCGTCGGTGCGACGGTTGGTGAGCGGCGAGATGAAGCTCGCCAGCAAATAGCCGTGCGCCATGTGGATTTCGAGCAGGTCGAAGCCGGCTTCGAGTGCGTAGCCCGCGGCGCGCACGTGGTCGGCGATCACCCCATCCATGTCGGCGCGGGTCATCTCCTTCGGCACCTGGCTGTGGGGCCGCCACGGAATGGCCGAGGCCGAGACGATCGGCCAGTTCTCGGCGATCAGCGGCTCGACGTCGCCCTCCCACGACAAACGAGTCGACCCTTTGCGGCCGGCGTGCCCGAGCTGGATCCCCATCTTGGCGCGGGTGTTCCCGTGCACGAAGTCGACGATGCGCTTCCACGCCGGCACGTGCTCGGGCTTGTAGAGGCCGGTGCAGCCCGGCGAGATGCGGCCGTCACGGCTGACGTCGGTCATCTCGGCGTAGACCAGCCCGGCGCCGCCCACCGCGCGCGCACCCAAATGCACGAGGTGCCAGTCGTCGGGCATGCCGTCCTCGGCCGAGTATTGGCACATCGGCGAGACCACGACGCGGTTCTCGAGCAGCAGGTCGCGCAAGCGAAACGGCGTGAACATCGGGGGCGGCACGCGCCCGGGCGGTGTGCCCGCCGAGATCTTGCCAACGGCCTCTCCTTTCACGCCGGAAGAACCGCTCTTACCTGCCACCTGTCGGTCGGCCCGATCGGCGAACCACTCATCGACCTGGGCGACGAACTTGGGATCGCGCACCTTCAGATTCTGGTGCGTGACCCGCAGGCTGCGCGTGAGCAGCGTGAACGCGAACTGGATCGGCTCGAGATCCATGTAGCGCTCGGTGTCCTCGAACCACTGAAGACTGGCCTGCGCCGCGCGCTGGAGACTTTCGACCCCCGGGCGGCGAACCGCCTCGTAGGCGGCAAGCGCCTCCGGGATGTCGCGGTGCGCGCCGAGGGCGGCGACCAGTGCGATCGCGTCCTCCATCGCCAGCTTGGTCCCCGAACCCACCGAAAAGTGCGCTGTGTGCGCGGCGTCGCCGGCGAGCACGAGGTTGCCGTGATGCCAGTGCTGATTGCGGATGGTCGGGAAGCTGCGCCACACCGAGCGATTCGAGACCAACCGGTGACCGTCGAGTTCCTCGGCGAACAGCCGCTCGCAGAACGCGATCGTGTCGGCTTCGCTCGCGCGTTCGAGCCCCGCGGCGCGCCAGGTCTCGTCGCGCGCCTCGACGATGAAGGTCGAGGCGCCCGGCTCGTACTGGTAGGCGTGCACCCGCCACAGGCCGTGTTCGGTGGGCTTGAAATAGAAGGTGAACGCCGGGAACGGCCGGGTGGTGCCCAGCCACACGAACTTGTTGGGTCGGGTGTCGATCACCGGCTGGAAGTGTTCGCGATAGCGCTCGCGCACCATCGAGTTGACGCCGTCTGCAGCGAACACCAGATCGGCGTCGCGCAGCGACTCGGGGTCTTTGATCTCGCGCTCGAAGCACAGGTGGACACCTGCGGCCCGGCATCGGCCGGCCAGGATCTCGAGCAAGGTTCGCCGCGATAGACCCGAGAAACCGTGGCCGGTCGAGGTCAGCATCTCACCCCGATAGTGGATTTCGATGTCGTCCCAGCGGTGGCAGGCCGCCGCCATCGCGGCGATGGTCTCGGGATCGGCCTGGGCGAGTGCCTCCTCGGTCGCATCCGAGAACACGACGCCGAAGCCGAAGGTGTCATCGAGCCGGTTCCGCTCATAGACCGACACGTCGTGCTTCGGGTTGGCCTTCTTCAAAAGCAATGCGAAGAACAGGCCGGCCGGCCCGCCGCCGATGGCGACGGCCTTCACGCCTCGGCCTCCTTCAAGAGTTGCCCGGCGATCACCAGGTGCTGGATCTCGGTCGTGCCTTCGTAGATGCGGAGCGCGCGCACCGCGCGATAGAGGTGGTCGACCGGGTGCGACGCCATGAGTCCCACCCCACCCAGCACCTGGACCGCGTCGTCGACGATGCGCTGCGCCGCCTCGGTCGCGAAGCTCTTGGCCATCGCTGCCTCGAGGGTCACTCGCTCGGCGCCGCCGTCGGCCGCCCACGCCGCCCGATAGACCATGAGGCGCGCCGCGGTCAGCTCGGTCGCCATGCGCGACAGCTTCTCCTGCACCAGTTGGAACTCGGCGATCGGCTTGCCGAATTGCCTTCGAGCGCGAGCGTAGTCGAGCGCTTCGGACAATCCGCGCGCGGCCATGCCGCACGCGGCCGCACCCACGGTGGCGCGCATGCGATCGAGCACCTTGAGTCCGAGTCCGAATCCTTTGCCCTCCTCGCCCAATCGATTCGCCGCCGGCACCCGGCAACCTTCGAAAGCGATCTCGCCCAGCGGATGCGGCGCCGAGAGCACCAGCGGCCGGACGAAACGCAATCCCGGCGTGTCGGCCGGCACCACGAAGCAAGAGACGCCGCGGCTGCCGGCGGCGGGATCGGTCTTGGCGAACACGGTGTAGAAGTCGGCGATGCCGGCATTCGAGATGTAGGTCTTGGTGCCATCGAGCACGTAGTGATCGCCGTCGCGCCGCGCGGTGGTCGCCATCGCGGCGACGTCGGAGCCCGCGTCGCGCTCGGTCATTGCGAAGGCGGCCATGGCGCGGCCTTCGATCGCCGCGTCGGCCCAGCCTGTCCGCAATTCGTTGCTGCCCGCGGCGAAGATCGGCAGGGAACCCAACCCCTGAAGCGCGAACACGGCGTCGGCGAGCGGCAGTGCGGCGGCCAGCGCCTCGCGCGTCAGGCAGCAGGCACGCCAGTCCTGCCGGCGGATCGGCTCGAACCACCCGGCGCCGCCGAGCCGCGAGACCAGCTCGCGCGCGGTGCGCCGGGCTGCGTCGTCGCTCTCGGGCGCCGGCAGGCTCGAAATTTCGCGTGCCGCGAAGGCGCCGACCTTGCCGGCGAACGCAACGTGCGCCGGGTCGAGCAGCGCGCGAATCGGCGCGGCGTCGGGAATACGCATCACCGCGCGAACCTCGGCTCGCGCTTGGCGCGAAACGCCTCGTAGGCCTCGCGGTAGTCGGGATGCTCCATCAGCTCGGCCTGGACACGAGCCTCGTGGGCCAGCGCGTCGGCGAGGGTCATGTCGGCCTCGAGTTCCAATGCCTGCTTGGTCACCGCGAGTGCCGCGAGCGGACCGCGCGCCAGGCGGGCCGCGAATTCCGTGGCGTCGGCCACCACCCGGTCCTGAGCCACCACGCGATGGTAGAGCCCGATCTCGGCCGCACGTTTCGCGTCGATGAATTCCCCGGTCATCAACAGCTCGGTCGCATGTCCCAGCCCCACGATGCGCGGCAGCAGCCACGAGGCTCCCATGTCGGCGCCCGAGAGTCCGACGCGCACGAACAGGAACGCGATCTTCGCCGACTCGGCGGCAATCCGGAAGTCGCAGGCGGTGGCGATCACCGCACCGGCGCCGGCCACCGTGCCGTTGAGCGCCGCAATTACCGGCCGCGAGCAATGCCGGATCGCGAGCACCAGGTCGCAGGTCATTTGGGTGAATGCGAGGAGCCCTGCGGAGTCTCGTCCGAACAGTGCGCCGATGATGTCCTCGACATCGCCGCCCGAGCAGAAGCCGCGACCCGCGCCGGTGATGACGATCGCGCGAACGCCGGGCTCGGTGTCGAGTGCGCGGAACGTGTCGCGCAACTCGCCGTAGACCTCGAACGTCAGGGCGTTCAGGCGCTCGGGGCGGTTAAGAGTGATGGTCGCAACGCCACTCGCCGAGTCGACTGAATAGAGGAACGACTTCGGTGCGATCGGCACTAGCCGCTCCCCCCGATCACCGCCGTCGCCTCGATTTCGACCTGGGCTCCGGCGTCGACCAGTCCGCGGACCTCGAGCAGCGCCATCGCCGGGTAGTGCTTCCCGAATCGCTCGCGCCATACCACGGCCAGCGCCTTGCGACTGTCGACGTAGGCGGCCAGGTCGGTGACGTACACGGTCATGCGCCCGATGTCGACCGGACGGCCGCCGGCCTCGCGCACCACCGCCAGTACGCGATCGAGCGCGCGCGCGAATTGTTCGACGAACGGCGGCGCTGCGGCGGCGCCTTGCGCCGGCAAGCCGGTTTGCCCGGCGATCAGCAGCAAGCGGCCGCGCGCCGGCGCCAGCATGCCATTGCTCCAGCCTTTGGGTTCGCCCAGTTCCGCCGGGTTCACGATCTCGAATCCGCTTTCGCCCACGACCCCCTCGAGCACCTGCGTTCTGCCGTTGATCTCCGACGCCCGGTCGCCGCACAACGCGAGCACCGCCTCGGCCACCTCGCCCGGCGCGATCAACCGCGACTGGCCGGTGGTCGCCAGTATGGCGGCCAGCGCCTCGTCGCGCGACCGGCCAGTCCGGGCGACCACGTGGTCGATCGAGCGCGTCGTGATCGAGGTGTCGACGTAGCCGGGACAGACCGCGTTGACGGTGACGCCGGTGCCGGCGACTTCGTGCGCCAGCGAGCGCGTGAAGCCGACCACCGCATGCTTGGCGGCGCTGTAGTGCGCGATGTAGCGGCCGCCTTCGAGGCCGGCGATCGAAGCGATGTTGACCACCCGGCCGCGGCCGCGCGCGACCATGTCGGGCACGAACTCGCGGCTGCACAGGAACGTGCCGGTCGCGTTGACCGCGAACATGGCGTTCCAGTCGTCGAGGCCGATGCGCGCGAGCGGCGCCGACGCCGCGGTCCCGGCATTGTTCACGAGAATGTCGATGCTCCCGGCATGTTTGCGCGCGGTCTCTCCCAGTACCCGCACGCTGGCCTCGTCCGAGACGTCGCAGGTCGTCGCCCAGATCTGGGCGCCCTCGGCGCGCATCGTCGAGGCTACGCTCTCGACCTCGCTCGCGGTGCGCGCCGCGACCACCACGCGGGCCCCAGCGCCGGCCAACGCTCCCGCAATCGCGGCGCCGACTCCGCGTCCGCCGCCGGTGACCACCGCCGCGCGCCCGGCGAGCAGCAGGGTCACGGTCGCGCCTCGGCGCCGGACATCGTGATCAGCACCGACTCGGCCAGAATCGCGCCGAGTATCGCGATCGACGCTCGACCTTCCTCGATCGTCGCCTCGGCGGGCGCGCCGAAATATGCGCGCGGTCCGCCGGCCGCCTCGAATGTGCGATCCCCCCGGCGAATCGCGTCCGAAAGCGATGATGGATTCGGCGCCAACCCGCTCGCGATCGCCTTGCGCACCAGATCCGGACGTTCCGCCATCACGATCGAGCCCTCGAAACGTCCGGCGTGGCAGGCGCCACTTTGGAACTCCTCGGTCAACCGTCCGGCCCACGGCTTGCGGGTCAGGTCGGGGAAAGCGACAGGAAGCAGTTTCTCCTCGCGCGCGCGCGCGACTGCGTCGTTCAACGCCCCGAGATGCGTGGGATCGAGATGGGGATTCGCGATGGCCAGGATCGCGAAGCCGTGTCGCGTCAGCTCTCGGGCGATGTCCAGAGCCAGAGCGGTGACCGTCGCAGGAGCCACAGAAATCGTTCCGGGGAATGCGGCCCCGAAAGGCGCTGCCGTGTAGTGCAGCGCCGGCAGGAGCACGGCTTTCCGACCCTCGCCCGCAAGCTTTTCGGCCGCGGCGCGCGCCATGGCGTTCGCGATCACGACGTCGGTGCCGATCGGCAGATGAGGGCCATGCGCCTCGATCGCGCCGACCGGCAGAATCGCCACGGTCCGCGCGTGGTCGAGATCGCGCACCTCTTCCCAAGTGAGTTCGGCGAGTTGGGGAGCGCTCATGGCGGTCCAGACTAGCGTCTCGGAGCCGCCGCGACGAAATCCCACTTCAAACGACGCGGATTCGCCGGGGACGGCCTGGTCCTTGTTTCTTCGGTATCAGCCCAGGACCACCCGTCGCTCAAACCCTTGCCGCCAGCGCTTCCGCCAATCGCTCGACGTCGCGCAGGTCGTTGTAGACCTGCGCCGACACCCGCACCCACAACCGCTCGCGCCAGGCGTGGATCGGGACCTCGATCCGATCCTCGAACAGCAGGGCATCGCGCAGGGTCGCAGCCTGCTCGCGCGTGCGCCCAGCGCGCTCGGGTAGCGGAATCGTGATCATGGTGCCGACCATACTCTCCGGCTTTCCGATCTCGGTTTCGAACCGCCGCGTCAGCAGCTTGCCCGACTCCCAGGCCAGCGCATGGTTGTAAGCCTGCATCTCGCGCACGCCCAGCTCGCGCATGAACGCGATGCCTTCGGGTGCGGCGAGATGCGCCGAGGGGTCGCGGGTGCCGACCAGATCGAATTCCGTCGTGAAACCTTGATCGAGTCCCCACGAAATGACCACCGGATGCATGTCTTTCTGACGCTCGGGCGACACCCACAGAATCGCCGACGTATGTGGTGACTGCGCCCATTTGTGCAAGTTTCCCGTGTACCAATCCACGCCCAGAGACGGAATGTCCAACGCAATCGCGCCGGGTGCATGAGCGCCATCGACCAACAGCGGCACACCTCGGGCCCGACAGGCCGCCGCGATCTCGGCGACCGGCAGCAGTAACGCGCTCTCCGACATGATGTGGTCGATCACGGCAATGCGTGTCCTGGGTCCGAGCGCGCTGGTGAACGCGCGCGTGATCGCGTCCGGTCCATCCAGCGGGTACGGCAACTCGACGATGCGCACCTCGGCCTGGCGCATCCGTGACACGTAGCGAGCCGTATTGAGGACTGCGCCGTAGCAGCCTTCGAGCATCAGGATCTCGTCGCCGGCCCGCAGGTCGAACGAGCGCAGCACGGCGTTGGCGCCGGTGGTCGCGTTGTCGACGAACACCAGATCGTCGGCGCGTGCGCCGACGAAACCGGCGACCTCACCCGCCGCCGCCCGCATCCGCGGCAGGGCGGGTCGGTGGGCTCCGGCCCCGATCAGCGTCAGCTCGCGCAACAGGAATCGCGAGGGCTGCCGCACCATTTCGTCGCGGATCCGCTGCTGCGCCTCGAGCACGCGACGCGGTGGCGCGCCGACCGTGCCGTGATTCAGGTAGATGATGTTCGGGTCCAGCGGCCAGAGTTTCAGCAGGTCCCGGCCGAAACGCGCCGGAGCCCCCGTCGAAGCGCCGACTCCGCTACCGACCGCGTTGGCCCTTCCGGAGTTGCCACCTCGGAATCGCGCGTCCATGATGCGCAACCTACCATGAGCTTCGATCCGCCGGAACAGTTGAACGTCGCCGACTGGTTCCTCGATGCCCGAGTGCGCGAAGGACTCGGCGAGCGCGCCGCCCTGCGCACCGACGGCGGCACTTTGAGCTACGCCGATGTCCAGGCATTGGCCCACCGCTTCGCGAACCTGCTCGCCGCATCCGGCGCGGAACCCGAGCAGCGCGTGCTGATCGCGCTGCCGGACGGCCCCGAGTTCGTCGGCGCGCTGTTCGGCACGCTCGAGCTCGGCGCGGTGGTCGTGATGGTGAATCCGGCGCTGCCGGCCTCCGACCTCCGTCACCTGCTCGACTACTCGCGCGCGCGCGTTGTCGTCGCTCACCGCGACACGGCCGCTACGTTCCGCGAGGCGGCGGACGGATCGCGTTTCGTGAAGGCGATCCTGGTGATCGGCGAGCGCGAGACCGACGACAAGCTCGCCGCGTCCTCGCCCGACTTCGAGACCTTCCCCTCCCATCGGGACGATGCCGCCATCTGGCTCTTCTCCGGCGGCACCACCGGCCGCCCGAAAGCCGTCGTCCAGACGCACCGCTCGTTCGCCTTTACGAATGACTGCTACGCCCGGCAGGTGATCGGCTACTCGCGTGACGACGTCACGATGTCGATCCCCAAGCTCTACTTCGGGTACGCGACCGGCTCGAACCTGCTGTTTCCGTTTGCGGCCGGCGGCGCCTCGGCGTTGTTTCCCGAGCCGGTCACCGCCGACGTCGTGTTCGAGCGTATCCGGCGGTTCCGGCCGACCATCCTGATCAACGTTCCGACCATGATCCACAAGATGGTGTCCCACCCCGACGCCAAGGCGCAGGACTTGTCCTCGCTGCGGGTGTGCACCTCGGCGGGCGAAGCGCTGCCGGTCGAGCTGCACGAGCGCTGGCGCGAGACCTTCGGCGTCGATCTGCTCGACGGCCTCGGCACCGCCGAGATGTGGCACATCTTCATCTCGAACCGTCCGGGTGCCGCGCGTCCGGGGACACTCGGCACGGTCGTTCCCGGCTTCGAGGTCAAAGTCTGCGACGACGACGGGCGCGACCTGCCCCCCGGAGAGACCGGCTGGCTGTGGGTGCGCGGCGGCGCGCGCGCGATCGCCTACTGGCAGCAGATGGAAAAGACCCAGCAAGGCTTCCGCGGCGACTGGTACGTCTCGGGCGACCTGATTCGCCGCGACGCCGACGGCTTCGTCACCTACTGCGGCCGCGGCGACGAGCTGCTCAAGGTTGCCGGCAAGTGGCTGGCCCCGGCCGAAGTCGAGGGCTGCCTGCTCCAGCACCCGGCGGTGAGCGAGGCGGCGGTGGTCGGCGTCGCGGATGCGAATGGGCTGGTCAAGCCGCTGGCGTTCGTGGTCGCCAAGGAGCGCCGCGACGGGCTCGGCGAGGAGCTGCGCGAGTTCGTGCGCACCCGGCTCGACGCCTACAAGCACCCCCGCGAAGTCGTGTTCCTCGACGCCCTGCCACGCACGCACCTGGGCAAGGTCGATCGCGGCCGGTTGCAGCGTTTTCGCGATCGCGTCGCGACCGGCTAGAGTATGCGCATGACCGACTACCTGAAACGACGCCGTGAGCGCATCGCCGCCGCCTGGAAGCTCGAGCGCGAGGTCGTCCTGTTCGGCGCCGGCGAGCTGATCTCGGTGCCCGGAGGCGCCGACCAGGTTTATCCGTTCATGAGTCATGCCGAGTACTTCTATCTCGCCGATCGCGAGACTCCCGGCGGCGTGCTCGCGTTCGATCCCCAATCGGGCTGGACCGACTTCGTTCCGCCGGTGACCGAGGCCGAACGCGTGTGGGAAGGGCGCACCGAGGCGCCGGGTACGCCGCTCGACGAACTGGCAGGTTGGCTCGAAGCGCGCCGCGGGCAACCGATCATTTCGCTCGGCTGCGCATTGCCGGGAATCCAGGGCGACACCGCGCGCGCCCTGGAGCTGCGCGAGATCCTCATGCACGCGCGCCGACCGAAGGATGCGGTCGAGCTCGAACGCATGCGCCGCGCGGCGGCCGCCACCGCGGCCGGTTTCGAAGCCGCCCAGCGTATGATTCAGGCCGGGGTCACCGAGCGCGCCGTCCAGATCGAACTGGAGGCCACGTTCCAGCGAAACGGCGGCGATGCTACCGCGTATCACACCATCGTCGGCGCCGGATCCAACTCGGCCGTCCTCCACTTCACGCCGAGTACTCGCGTGATCCGCGAAGGCGACAGCGTTCTGATCGACGCCGGAGCGCAAGTCCAGCGCTACGCGAGCGACGTCACGCGCACCTACCGCGCTGCCGGCGGCGATCCGGGCTTCTTCCGCGAGCTGTACGCGCTGGTGCTCGGCGTCAACGAACGGGCGGTCGCGCGCTGCGTACCCGGAGCCGAGTGGCGTGACGTCCACATGAAATCAGCGTACGAGATCGCGGCCGGGCTCGTGGACCTCGGAATCCTCCGCGGCCACCCCGAAGAGTTGGTCGAGCGCGACGCCCACGCACTGTTCTACCCGCACGGGCTCGGGCATTTGGTCGGGCTCGGCGTGCGCGACGCCAGCGGTTATCTCCCGGGACGCATCCGCAGCACGCGGCCCGGGCTGGGCATGCTGCGCACCGATCTGCCGCTCGAACTCGACTACGTGATCACGGTCGAGCCCGGCGTCTACTTCATTTCCGCGTTGCTCAACAATCCGGAGCGCCGCGCGGAGCATCGCGACACGGTGGTCTGGTCGCGCGTCGACGAGCTCGAGGAGTTCGGCGGCATCCGGATCGAGGACAACGTCCGCGTACGGCGCGACGAGCCCGAGGTGCTGACCGCGGGCGTACCGCGGAGTCTCGAAGCGGTTCTCGCCTGACCAGACTCGGCGCTTCTCAGGGACGAACCAGAGTCACTTCGTAGCGCCGGCCGCCGGTTCGCACCTCGAACACCCGTCCCCCCTGCTCCAGGAACGCATTCAGCCGCTCGCTGGTCGTGAAGTCGCGATGGACGATGTAGCCGCCCATGCTGGCGTCCACTTCCTCACCGGGATGCGCGATCGCGCGTTCCAGGTCCGGGAACAGGCCGACCTGGAATTCCTCGGCGGCGATCTCGAACATCGGGCCGACGCTGTCCGCACGAGCCTCGGAGCGAATCTCGCGCGCGACCAGGTAGGCCGAGCGCGGGTAGTAGCCGAGTCGTTCCATTTCCTTGCCGGCGCGCAGCAGGGCCTCGTTCTCGCCAGCGCCGTCCGCCGAAACTTGGCGACCCATTCGTCATGGACCCGTTGGACCTCGGCGGCTCGCTCGAGATCCGGACGCCGCGAGCGCTCGTTACCAGAAACGACGGTGGAACGCCGTCCGGATAGCTGGCGCTCGAACGTCGCGTTGGGCGCGAACCGCCTTCGTCCTCACGCCGCCGGAATCGAAGACCACCAGGGCCGACGGGAAACGACTCGCGGACCGGGGATCGTCATGACCTCGCTGTCGCCGTGCAAGACGGGCTCACTGGTCGACTGCGGCGACCACCCTGGGTGCCAGCCTCCGTGGGTTGGAGTCCCCGGGTGCCAGCGACCCGAAAGGAAGTATTGATCGGAGATCCCGATGCGCGTGATCGAGAGCCCGATGGTGTAGTCGACGCCGCCGGCGATATCCGCGCGTATCACCGAATTCAGGATCTGGAACGAACGGCCTCGGTACTCGCGAAGGAACCGCCCGACGATGGGCGATCGTCGGCCACGACTGCAGCATTTCGACGCGTCCCGTGGCCAGGTCGATCGCGCGCAGGGTGACGCGGTCATCGAGCGCGAACGTCGTCGCCGGCGGCGTGAAGTGCTCCCAGCCGCGGCCCCATACGAAGCCCGAGGTATTGCGCTGGACGAAGTACACGCTCCGGCCATCGGGCGAGAACACCGGGCTGAAGTAGCCTTCGTGTCGCTGGAAGCTCGCCGCTCCGGCGACGACCCCGGCGACCAGCAGCAGGCTGCCGACCCCGAGCGCCGCCCATCGCCATCGCGACCTCGACACCGAACGTCGCGACGCTAGGCGCGCGTCGCCACCGAAGCCACCTGTAGCCGCTGCTCGAGCGCCGCCAGTTCTGCGCGCAACCCCTCCGGCAACTTGGCCCCGAATTTCTCGAAGTGCTGCTTGATCGCCGGCAGCTCGGCCGTCCAGCCCTCGACGTCGACTTGCAGGAGATCGCGCGCCGCCTGGTCGGTCAGGTCGAGCCCGGTCAGGTCCAGCGCTCCCGGCGCAGGCAGTCGCCCGATCGGGGTGTCGACCGCCTGGCCGCCACCGGTGACACGCTCGAAGATCCACTTGAGCACGCGCGCGTTGTCGGAGTAGCCCGGCCACAGGAACTTGCCGTTCGCATCCTTACGAAACCAATTCACATAGAAAACCTTCGGCAGCTTGGCGGCGTCGGCCTTTTCCCCCATCGCGAGCCAGTGCGCGAAGTAGTCGCCCATGTGATAGCCGCAGAACGGCAGCATCGCGAACGGATCATGCCGGAGCGTCCCGACCTTGCCCGCCGCCGCGGCCGTGGTTTCGCTGCTCATGATCGAGCCGAGGAACGTCCCGTGGCGCCACGACAGGGCTTCGTTGACCAGGGGCACCACGCCCGCACGCCGGCCGCCGAACAGGATCGCCGAGATCGGCACGCCGGCCGGATTCTCCCACTCGGAGGAGATCACCGGACATTGGCGGGCGGGGGTCGTGAACCGCGCGTTGGGATGTGCCGCCTTGCGCCGGGACGCCGGCGTCCACGGGCGGCGTAGCCAGTCGGTCAGCGCTGCCGGCGGCGTTTCGGTCATCTCCTCCCACCAGACGTCGCCGTCGGAGGTCACCGCGCAGTTGGTGAAGATGGAGTTCTTGGCCGTGGTGCGCATCGCGTTGGCGTTGCTCTTCATGCTGGTGCCCGGAGCGACCCCGAAGAAGCCGGCCTCGGGATTGATCGCGTGCAGCCGGCCCTCCGGCCCGAACTTCATCCACGCGATGTCGTCGCCGACGCACTCGACCTTCCAGCCGGGCAGCGCCGGCTCGAGCATCGCCAGGTTGGTCTTGCCACAGGCCGACGGGAACGCCGCGGCCACGTAGATCTTGCGTCCCTTGGGGTCGGTGATGCCGAGAATCAGCATGTGCTCGGCCATCCAGCCTTCGTCGCGCGCTTGGACCGAGGCGATCCGCAGCGCATGGCATTTCTTGCCGAGCAGCGCGTTGCCGCCGTAGCCCGAGCCGTACGACCAGATCTCGCGCGTCTCGGGGAAGTGTGCGATGTACTTGGTCTTCGCGTTGCAAGGCCATGGGGAATCCGGCGCGTTGCTCTCGAGCGGCGCGCCCACGGAATGAAGTCCGCGGACGAACTCGCCGTCCTGATTCAGGGCCTCGAGCACTCGGGAGCCCACCCGAGCCATGATGTGCATGCTGGCGACCACGTACGGCGAGTCGGTGAGTTCGACGCCGATCCCGGCGATCGGCGAGCCGATCGGCCCCATGCTGTACGGGATCACGTAGAGGATGCGGCCGCGCATGGCGCCGGCGAACAGTTCGGTCAGCGTGCGTTTGGTCTTCTCCGGGTCGCGCCAGTTGTTGGTCGGACCGGCGTCGCCGGAATGCCGGGAGCAGATGAAGGTGAACTCCTCGACCCGGGCGACGTCCGCCGGATCGGACCGCACGAGAATACTGTTGGGCCGCTTCTCGGAATTCAGGGGGATCGCCGTGCCCGCCTGGATCATCAGGCTCAGCATCCTCTGGTACTCCTGCTCCGAGCCGTCGCACCAGACGACGCTTTCGGGCTGGCACAGGGCGGCGACGTCGCGCACCCATGCTTCGAGCTTCGGGTTCCGGTTCATCGTGCGGTCCGTTGAAAGGGTGGGAGTCGCTCCTGAACGGCCACGCGCCGGCCGGTGGGCGCGCGGCGAACGAGAATACGGGACGTGAACGGACGGCTCAAGCCGGGTGGGGGTTTTGGCCGATAACCGGGATGCCTCGGAGGGGCCTACGGAGGGGCTCATGAAGTGGATTCTGATTCTGGGGGCGATCTGGCTTGCCCTCTGGTTGCTCCAGCCGATCCTGCGTCTCGTCATCGCGGCGGTCGGCGGGCGTGCGATCGCGGCTGCGGCCCTGGGCAAGCAGCCAGACACGATCAAATTGTCCGCCGCGGGGCCGGCCCCGTGGCGCAACGCTGGTCTGGCCGACGCCACGTATGCGGAATTTCGCGGCCTCGGCTACCTCGACGGCGGTGTGTGGCAGGTCCAGGAGATGCCCGGCGTCCTGGTTCGTCTGATGGCCAACCCCCGCGACTCGCTCTACGCAGCGCTCTACGAGCATCCACAGGTCGGGCAGTGGTTCGACATCGGCCGCCATCTGAAGGACGGCAACAGCGACAGCTGGACGACTTCCAAGGACACGGGACTCGAGAAGCGGCCGGGGCACTCCATGGTCCACCTCCCCGGCCAGTCGGCGACTGCGGTCCACGCCCGCGCGGTCGCGGAACGAGCCGCACAATGGCCGAAGCCGGTCCGGGTCGAGGATTGCGTCCAGGAGTTCGAGCGCGCCTATCGGGAGAGCACGGCCTGGCGTAAGTCGAACGGCATCTCGCGCCGCGAAGTGGTTCGCGTCGCGTCGCGGAAGATCGCATGAAGATCGTGCTGCCGCGCTCGCGTCTGTTCGCCATCTCTTCGTCGCCCGCGGGTTATGGGATCGCCCGCGCGATCCAGGCCAACCTCGAATCCGACGTGGAGTGCACGATCTGGAACCCCGAGCGCACGCTGCTCTCGCTCGGACCGATCGAAGCACTCGAGGAGTGCGGCCGGCGTTTCGACTTCGCCGCGATCGTGCTGGCTCCGGGCGACGTCCCACGCCCCTCGGCGCACGCGTTCGCGTTTCGCGACACGGTGGTGATGCAATCGGCGTACTTCATGGGCCGATTGGGTCGCGGCCGCACGTTCCTGGTCCAACCGGGAACGATCCCGTTCCTCCTGCCCTCGGGACTCGACCTGATCGTCGTCGAGCACGGGGCCCGCAATGACGACGCTCTGCGCGCGGCCCTGGCGCCGGCGTGCACGCGGATCCGGCAACAGATCGAAGCGATCCGCGCCGTCTCGCCCAGTTCGCGTCCGCCCCACCCGGGCCCCGATCCCCCGCCGGCCCGCCGCCGTCGTCGTCGGTCGCTGGGCGTCATCCACCACGATGCGCGCAGCACCGCGATGCGGATCGTCGACATCAGCGTCACCGGCGCCCTGTTGGAAACCAACGGCGAGATCCCGGTCGGCACCCGGCTCGACCTCGACATCGAGCTGGAGAACGGCGACCGCGTCGAGGCGTCCGCGCGCGTGGTCCGGGTTCAGCACCCGGGATGGCAGCGATCCGGCGGCATTGGTGTCGCGTTCGACTACGTTCCGCGCGATCAGCTGGAGCGTCTGCGTAGCTACGTCGAAGCCGAGACGCTCGCCGCCTGAGGCGCCTGCGCTGCCGCCCGGCGCTGCACCTCTCCCCACAGGATGAACACCGCGACCGCGTAGCAGGCGGCGGCGATCCACGGCACGTGGTGGTAGAGCGGATCGCGCCGAACGATCACGGCGATGGTCGGCACGACGCAGGTCGAGATCGCCAGGACCGCGTACCCCCGGCTGGCGTAGAGCCACAGGTAGGGCAGGAAGTGCGAGCCGAACAGGACCGCGAGCACGAACGGCGTCCATTCGTGCGCCTGGCTGAACACGACCATGAGCACCGGCCAATAGAACAGCTGGATCGCAGCCAGGATGATGCCGAGCGAGGTCAGCGACGCGCTCTTTGCGAACAGGTCGCCACCCACCAGTTTGGTGAGCAGGAATCCGACCGGGAACACCACGCCGGTGAGCGCGAACGAGTAGACCAGCGCCGCCCCCGGCTTGAACGCGCCGAGCAGGAAGCCGACCGCAATCCAGTAGAGACACCCGGCCATCGGCATGCCGATTCCCAGGCGCGTCACGTGAGCGACTCGCTCCCGCTCCGCTTCGAACTCGATGAGCGCTCGATCGCCCGACATCGGAATCCTCCTGTCCCCCGCGGTGAACGCGCCGGGCATGTTTGCCGAAGGCTGCGCGTATGTCTAGCTTCCGCCCGATGATCGACGCTTCGCCGCACCCACGCGCCGCCGGCGTCCTCCTCCATCCGACCTCGCTCCCCGGACGGTTCGGTGTCGGGAATCTCGGACCCGAAGCGCACCGGTTCGTCGGTTTTCTCGCGCGCGCCCGGCAGAAGGTCTGGCAGGTGCTGCCGCTCGGGCCCACAGGGTTCGGCGACTCCCCTTACCAGCCTTTCTCCTCCTTCGCCGGCAACCCGAACCTGATCAGCCCCGAAGCGCTGGTCGCGGACGGCTTACTGGGCGAGGCCGACCTCGCCGGAGCGCCGGCGTTTCCCCGGGAGCGCGTCGACTTCGGGGCGATGATCTCGTTCCAGCGTCGCGTGCTGCGCGCGGCGTTCGAGCGCTTCAGCGCTGGGCCCGGCCGGCTCGGCAGCGAGTTCGACGGCTTCGTTGCGGCGCAGGCCGGGTGGCTCGAGGACTTTGCGCTGTTCATGGCGATCCACGAGCGCGAGTCCAGGTCGTGGAGCGAATGGGACCCGGCCCTGGCCCTGCGCCGGCCCGACGCCATGGCCAGCGCGCGCCGAGAGCTGGCGACCGCGATCGCGTTCCATCACTTCCAGCAATTCCTGTTCGCGCGACAATGGTCGGCGCTCCGTGCGCGTTGCCACGAGTCGGGAATCCGGATCCTCGGCGACCTGCCGATCTTCGTCGCCTACGACAGCGCCGACGTCTGGGCGCACCCGGAGCTGTTCGAGCTCGATGCCCAGGGCCGGCCGACGGTCATTGCCGGCGTGCCGCCCGACTACTTCAGCCCCACCGGCCAGCGCTGGGGCAACCCGCTGTATCGATGGGATGCGCTCGCGGCTTCGGGCTACAGTTGGTGGATCGAGCGCATGCGGTCGCTGCTCGCGACCGTGGACCTGGTGCGGATCGACCACTTCCGCGGCTTCGCGGCCTACTGGGAGATCCCGGCGCACGAGGAAACCGCGATCCGCGGGCGGTGGGTTCCTGGCCCCGGACGCGCCGTATTCGACGCCATGGGCCGATCCCTGGGCCCGCTCCCGGTCATCGCCGAGGATCTCGGCGAGCTGACGCCGGAAGTCCCCGCGCTGCGCGAGTCGCTCGGCTTCCCCGGCATGAAGGTGCTGCAGTTCGCGTTCTCCGGTGATCCGAGCAATCCGTTCCTGCCGCACAACTACGAGCGCAACTGCGTCGTCTACACCGGCACGCACGACAACGACACGACGCGCGGCTGGTACCAGCAGTCCTCGACCGCCGACGAACGCGACCACGTGCGGCACTACCTCGGCCGCGACGGCAGTGACATCACTTGGGATCTGATTCGACTGGCGCACGCCTCGGTCGCCGACCTCTCGGTGGTGCCGGTCCAGGACGTGCTCGATCTCGGCAGCGAGGCCCGCATGAACCTGCCGGGACGCATGGAGGGCAACTGGGGTTGGCGGTTTGCGGCCGATGCGTTGACCGATGCGCTCGCCGAGCGCCTCGCGGAGCTGACCGTCCGCTACGGACGCTGAGTCGAAGTCTCCAACCGAATCGCCATTGCGACGGACGCACTCGGCACGGATCGCACGTTTGAAGGCCAGATAGCCGAGCACTCGGTCCAAAGACAAGTTCTTGACACTGCTCCATGCCAGCCCGATCCTCGACGGCCTCGCGGTCGTGACCCCCGTCGATCCGCGATCCACTGTCTAGGGCCCGGTTCCCGCACCACGCGAACGCGCGAGTGCGTGGGACCCGGCGACTTGGAGGCAGTCCATGTCCGATCGGTCCTCGTCCAGGGCACTCTCACCCGTGAGGCTGTGCACGCTCGTCGTCCTGGCGGCACTGGGTGTCGGTTCCATCGCAGCATCGACCGCGGCCGCGGTGACGATCACCTGGACCAACGCCGCGGGTGGCGTGTGGTCCGATCCGGGGAATTGGGATCCGGCCAACGTCCCCGATGCGGTGGGCGAAACCGCAGTGCTGCCGACGCTCGGCAGCGCCTACCAGGTGACGCTCGATGCCAGTCCGTCGATCGACGCGCTCACGCTGGCTGGTGGGGCTACCCTCGATCTGGCCGGCTACTCGACCACGTCGATCACCAATGTCTACAACTCGGGAACCGTCGTCCGATACCGAGGCGTGCTCGACGGCTCGAAGTTCCACAACCAGGGGGGCGGCATCCTGAGCTGCGCTCCGGGTGACTCGATCACCACCGCGGGCACCATCACCAATGACGGTACGATTGTCATTGGTCCGGTGCTGACGAACGCGCTCCACCTGACTTCGAGCACGGTGTTGATCGGCAGTGGCACGCTGCTGCTCGAAGGCGGCCGCGTGGCATGCGGACTGGGAGTGCCCCAGACCACGCTCTGGCTGACCAACGGCAATCAGCACACGGTCCGCGGCGCCGGAACCATCATCGTTCCGGTCGACAACTACGGACTGTTGCACGCCGACGCCGGCCAGACGTTGCGCGTGAAGCAATACCTGCTCAACTCCGGGACCACGCGGGTCACGAACAGCAGCCTGGTGGAAATCGACTTCCCGCTGGTCAAGAACTCGGGGGAGATCGTCGCCGGCGCCGGCGGCGGCGCGTTCGAGATCAACTTGCCGTTCGGCAACTCGGGCACGATCGACAACCTGTCCACCGGAGAGTTGGTGTCGGACGGCGGCGACCTGCGCATCCGCTCGAACGCATTGGTCAACGGCACCGTCCATCGGACCAGCGGCACCGGCGTGGTTCGTCTGTGGCAGGCGACCCCGCAGAACCTGCGCATCGCCGCCGACGGCGTGGTCCTGGTCGACGGCCAGATTGACTTGATGGCGGCCGGCAGCTCGCTGATCAACGACGGCCTGGTGCGGGTGACCGGCCAGATCAACACCGACGGAACCATGACCAACGGCGTCGCGTTTTCCGGGAGCGGCGTGGTGCAGCTCGAAAACGGCACGCTGAACACGCCGCGGGGCTACCCGTTGACCAACGCTGCCGGCCACACGATTCGCGGCTGTGGCACGATCACCGCCAACCTGATCAACCAGGGCACGCTCGACGTCGACTGCACCGGCGGCGTCCTATGGATCCAGGATCGAAGCATCCGGAACGAGAACGTGCTGAACGTCAAGCGCGGCACGTTGTGGGTCAAGACGGTCGACGTCGTGAATGAAGGCACCCTGACCACCACCGCGACCGGCCAGGCGCGCTTCGAGCAGGGCTCGGCGGTGCGTAACACCGGCGGCACGCTGGTGGCCGAGGGCAACGTCCTGCTCGGCTGGAACTCGACGGCGAAGATCGTCGGCGGCGTTCTGAGCGGGTCGGGCTCGGGTTCGTTCCGGAATCACGGCGAAACGACTCTCGAAGACGTCACGATTGGTTCCGGCGCCGTGTTCATCACCCAGAGCGGCAAGACGACCCGGGCCAAGGGCGCACAGATCACGATCGAGGGGACGAACAGGATCACCACCGGCGGCGCGTTCATCGCGGATCCGGCGACCGACTACCTCCAGACCTCGGGCGAGACGGCGCTCGAAGGCGGTTCGCTCACCGTGCCCCAGGGGCTCATGCTTCTGGGCGCCCTACGCGGACGCGGCACCGTGACCGCCGACGTCTACAACTCGGGCATCGTGATCCCCGACGCCGGCACCGGACTCGCGATCAACGGCAACTACTTCCAGCTTCCCGAGGGCGAGCTCGGGATTGCGGTGTCCAGCGACGGCAGCCAGTTCAGTCACCTCACGGTCTCGGGTGCGGCGGACCTCGACGGGCGGCTGGTGGTCGCCACCGGCGCGGGCTTCAATCCCGGCGCTGGCCAGGATTTTGGCGTCATGGCGTTCGGCTCGCACGAGGGCGCCTTCGTCGAGTGCGTCGGCGCTGACCCGGGAGCGGGCCTGGTGATGGTGCCGATCTACGACGAGGCCACGTTCACCGTTCAGATCCAACCGGTCACACTCGACGTCGACGACCGCGTCTCGCCGCGCGCGCTGCGCTTCTACACTCGCGGCGCCGAGCTGGCGCTCGATCTGCCGGAAGCTGCCGAGGTTTCGATGCGCGCGTACGACGTCTCGGGGCGTGAGGTCGCTCGTCTGGCCGAAGGCCGGTACGAACCCGGCACGCATCGCTTCGCACTGCGCGCCCAGGGCCGCACGCTGCCGAGCGGGGTCTACTTCGCCCGCGCGGTGGTCAGGAACGGTGTCACCCAGGAAGCTCGCTCGACCCGAATGATCCTAGTAAAGTAGCGTCGCATTCGAAATCGTCGCCGACCCGGTGGTCTGGTTTCACAGGCTACCGGGTCGATGTTTTCCCCGCTGGAAACACACCTCAAGGGAGACGTCATGCGCGCCGTGATGCTGTTCCTGCTCTTGCTCGCCCCGGTTGTGGCTCGTGCTCAGGAGGTCGTCGAACCCGGCCCGTGGAAGTACACCGGCACTTCCGCCCTCAACCTGACCCAGAGTACGTACACCAAGAACTGGTCGGGCGGCGACCGCGGCCAAATCGCTTGGGTGCTGAACTTCGACCTCGGCGCGGAACGCCAGTTCCACCCCGGCTTCAATCTCGCGAACAGTTTGAAGGTCGCCTTCGGTCAGACCAGCGAGCAGAACCTCGACGCCAACGGCGACCTGGCCTGGGATCACCCCGACAAGTCGACCGACCAGATCCTGTTCGAGTCACTCGCCCGCTTCACCGGACCGCGGCGGTTCGATCCCTACGTGTCGCTGCGCGCCGAATCGCAGTTTCGCGACGAGAGCTACGGCGACCTGGGCGCACTGACCTTGAATCCGGTCAAGCTCAAGGAAGCGGCCGGCGTCTCGCGCATGCTGCGCAAGACCGAGGACTCGGAACTGCTCACCCGCCTGGGCTTCGGCGCGCGCCAGACCTTCGGGCGCGGCCTGAGGCTCGATTCCTCGACGCAGGCGGTGATCGAGGATCAGTTCACCGCGAACGACGGCGGCTTCGAGTGGCAGACTGACGTCGTCCAGCCGATGTTCGACAAGAAGATCGAGTTCAAGGCCCAGCTGCTGGTGTTCCAGCCGGTGTTCTACTCCAAGGCTGAAGCGCTCGAGGACTATGACGCGCTGGCCGTGGCTGCGGATCCGGGGCACGAGAGCGTCGCCGACTTCTGGAAGTCGACCGACGTCAACCTGCAGTCGACGTTCACCAGCAAGATCACCAAGTACCTGCAGGTCGTACTCTATGCCCAACTGATCTACGACAAGTTCGACACCGCGGCCAACGTCGACCTGGCGTTACCGTTCGCTGACCTGACCAACGAGGTCAACAAGAACGTGCGGAAGGCAGGGCAGTTCAAGGAGACACTGGCGCTGGGACTGACCTATACGATGTTCTAGGACGCGTCGCGGCGGCGAGCACCACGAACGAGGACCACCATAGGAAGTAGCCGACGAACAGACTCTCGCGCACGTCCTTGTCGAAGGTCCAGACCGTGTTGACGGCGGCAGCCGCGATCAGCGTCGCGAACACGATGGGTTGCCCGCGCTTCCGGGTCGACGCCAGCCAAGCGATCGCCAGCGGCACCAGAACATTGGTCATAGCGCTCAGCACGCCGACGAAATCCAGGATCGACCTGAAGCCCGGCATTCCGCGCCACGGCCAGACCGGCATCAGCGCGAACCGGAACGCGTCCCAGCCAAAGACGTCGTCGCCAGCCTTGTCATGCAACACCGGGGTCACCCAGGATGCGATGTAGACCACCGCGGCGATCACCGCCGTCACGGGCAGGCGTTTCACGAGCCCTCCCTTCGTGGGTCAGACGCGCTCGACCTCGCCGGTGCGCAGATCCACGCGATACCGCCATCCCTCCTCGAATTCGATCTCGGGATAGGCGGTGCCGTTGAACGTGACCTTCAAGTGCGACTCGTAGCGCGCCTCGACCCGGCCGGCGTCGCTGACGTCGAGCCGATCCGCCAGGACGTCCATGGTCAGCATTCCCGACAGGGGCCACGGGTGTTGTTCGGTCGGCTTCAGCTGGACCACTTCGAGCAACGCACCCTGGCTCGACAGGTGATAGGTCGACGACGCGTGGCCGTTGCGCGCCGCAAAGCGTGAATCGAGCGTGTCCTTGGACGAGCCGTTGGTGGTCAGTCGGTCCTGATGGAAACCGATGCCGTGGATGTCGAGCGTCGCGCGGCCGCCCATGCGGACTTCGAGTTCCGGCGAATCGAGCGTGCCGCGCACGCGGCGTTCCATCGCCAGACGCACCGTGGTCTCGGGATCGTAGGTTTCCTGCTCGTTCCCGTTGGCGTCGTAGAACGTGACCACGACGGTGTAGCTGAGGCTGCCCGAGGACGAATCGGTCACGACCTGGGTGGCCGCGAGCGCTCCGCCGGGTGCGGGCCGCGACAGCGAAGTGATCGCACCCCGCCCCTGCCCAAAGTCGCGGGCCAGGGTGACGCCAACCTGGGCGGCGATGTCGTCGGCCGCGGTCTGCGTGACCGCGCTGGTCGCGGGGGGCTGCTGGGATGCGACAGGAGTTGTACTTTTTCCACACCCGGCTACAAACGAAACGGCGGCGAGTAGGGCCGCCCAGATCACGGGTTTCTCCATGCTGGACAAGGACATCGGATCCTCCTCGGCTGGGAGTTCGGCCGGACGCGGTGGCGACCGGCGGGACGTGCCGCGGCCAGAACCGCAAGCGGCGTACCAGGGACCAGGCTACACCCGGTATTCGGGGGCGGGCTTCCCCATGAGCCAGCGGTCGAACCAGCGCAGGATGTGCTCCTGGTTCTGCACCCGGCGCGACGGCGTGCCGCTGCGCGACAGCTCGTGGTTCTCGCCCGGGAAACGCACCATGACCACCGGCTTCCGGCGTGCGAGCAGCGCGCGGAACATCGCCTCGCCCTGACCGATCGGCGTCCGCCAGTCCTCCTCGCTGTGGATCACCATCAGCGGGGTCTCGATCTTGTCGGCGAGCGTGATCGGCGAGCGCGCAGCGTACTCGGCGGGATCCTCGTACGGCGCCTTGCGGAACCAGTAGGGCATGAACATGGCGAAGTCCGAGCTGTACCACATGGTCATCCACTCGGAGACGCAGCGCTGTGTGATCGCGGCCGCGAACCGGTGAGTGTGCGCGATCACCCAGTTGGTCAAGAGCCCGCCACCGCTGCCGCCGGTCACGCCCATGCGTTTCTCGTCGATGTAGCCGCGCGCGATCACATGGTCGACTGCGCTCATCAAGTCGCGATAGTCGTCGCCCGGATAGCGGTACTGGATGATGTTGCCGAATTCCTGGCCGTACGTCGTGCTTCCGCGTGGGTTCATGTAGAGCACGACGTAACCGGCTTCGGCCAGCACGCGAAACTCATGGAAGAACCCGAAGCCGTAGGCCACGTGCGGCCCGCCGTGGATCTGGAGGATGAGCGGATAGCGCTTGCTCGCGTCGAAGTCGGGCGGCTTGACGATCCAGCCGTGGAGCTTCTTGCCGTCGAACGCGTCGCACCAGAAGGGCTCGATCTCGCCGAGCCGGCGTTCGGCGAACAGGGCTTCGTTGGGCGCCCATAGCCGGCGCAGCTCCTTGCGCGCGGAATCGTACAAATAGAGATCGCCGGGCCGGGCGAGCCCGCCGAGGGTCAGCGCGAAGCGGGTGGCGTCGGGCGTGGCACTGCCGCAGACCAGGTCGTGATCGGGCGGCGTCAGCTCCTCCACCACCCCCGACTGAGCGTCGACCCGAGCCAGCATCGCGGCGCCGTGACGACACGCGACGCCGTAGACGTGCCTGCCGTCGGGGCTCCAGACCAGCGGCTTGATACCGCCGCCGCGCGGCGGATGCTGATCGCCCGCGATGTCGTCGCTGCCGAAGTCCGCGTCCCAGGCCTGGGTCAGCACGCGATTCCGGGCCGTGGCGCCGGAGCCCTCGAACACCAGCAGGTCGCTCTTGTAGTAGGAGCGCGGTTCCGGCCGATGGCCGCCGACCACCGCCCAGCGTCCGTCGGCCGACTCGGCGTAGACCGTGATCACTCCCGGGAAATCGACCACCGTCTTCAGCCCGTCGCCGTCGGTGGGTGCCGCGAGATCGGGGCTCACCGCAAAGAGGTCGCTGTCCTCGAGGCCGAACCACGGCTCCGGACGCCGGTCCGATATGAAATGGATCCATGCCCCGTCGCGTGACCACGCGAGTGATCCTTCCTTGTAGTCGCCACGAATGAGCGCGCGCGCTCCCGGTGAGGAGATTGCGGGGGTGCCGGCCGTTTCCCCTCCCGTCCCGGCCCCGGCGGTCGCGCTCGAATCTGCAGCCTTCGAGGCCTCGGTCGCTGCCGGCGCCGGGAGCGCCATGCCGGACAACGCTTCGTCGACGTCGAGCACCCACACGTGGTCCAGGTGATCCCAATCCACGAAGCCTTCGTTGTTCCAGCGGAACTCGGGACGGGTCACGACGCGCGCCGGCTCGTTCTTGGGCTTGGTCTTCGCGGGCTGATCCTTTTCGGGATTCGTGCCGCTCAGGAACGCGATCCTCCGCCCGTCGGGCGACCAGCAGGGTGACGACGCTCCATGCTCGAGGCGCGTGAGACAGCGGGCTTCGCCGCCCGACATGGGCAGCAGCCACAGCTGACCGGGCTTGCCCGCCTGCTCGGCGCGCACGAACACGATCGCCGAACCATCCGGCGACCAGCGAGGTTGCGCATCGCGCGGCCCCGCGGTCAGGGGCCGAGCCGCGGGCGCGGCCCCGCCGGGCGCCGGGTCGGCGGCGGCGAGCCACAGCGCCGTCCGGTAGGAGTCCTGCTCGCGATCGACCGAAACGTGCGTGAACGCAACCGCCTTGCCGTCCGGCGAGATCTGCGGGTCGGCGATCCAAACGAACTGCAGCAGGTCGTCGGGGCGCATGGGTCGGCGCACGCTAGGCGAACGCCGAAACCCGGTCAAACGGCGAGGCGGTTCAGCGCGAGTGCGCGCCGACGATCTCGGTCACCGCTTCGATCACGTCCTCGACGTCGCGGTCGCTCATGGCGGCGTAGATCGGCAGCGAAACGATGCGCTCGAAGGCGCGGGTCGCGCCCGGGAGCTGTTCGGGACTCAATCGGTAACGATCGCGCCAGTACGGGTGGAGGTGCAGCGGAATGAAGTGAACCGAGGTGCCGATGTTTCGCTCCGCCATCTCGCGCACGAAACCGTCGCGGTCGAGGGTCAGCCGACCCGGTTCGAGTTGGACGACGTACAGGTGCCAGGCGTGCTCGTCGTGGTCGCGCACCGCGATGCGGCGAATCGCGGGGAGCCCGGCGAAGGCCGCGTCGTAGCGGCCGGCGATCTCGAGCCGGCGCGCGTGGAACTCCATGCAACGCGCGAGCTGCGGTAGGCCAATGGCCGCCGCCACGTCGGTCAGGTTGTATTTGAACCCCGGGGCGAGGATCTCGTAGCGCCACGACCCCGCCTGCGTGTAGCGCTTCCAGGCGTCACGGCTCATGCCGTGCAGGCGCATCAGGCGCATGCGCTCGGCCCAAGCGTCGTTGTCGGTGGTGATCATCCCGCCTTCGCCGGTGGTCAGGTTCTTGGTGGCGTAGAAGCTGAAGCAGGTCAGGTCGCCGATCGCTCCCACCATCCGGCCGCGATAGCGCGTGGGTATCGCGTGCGCGGCATCCTCGACCACGGTCAGTTTGCGCGCGCGGGCGATCGCCTGGATTGCATCCAGGTCGCAGGCCTCGCCTCCATAGTGCACCGGCAGGACCACCTTGGTGCGCGGCGTGATCGCCGCCTCGATCCGGCTCGGCACGATGTTGAGCGAGTCGGGGTCGCAGTCCGCGAACACCGGGGTCGCGCCCAGATGCTCGACCACCGCGGCGGTCGCCGAGAAGGTCATGGGCGAGGTGATCACCTCGTCGCCCGGCCCCACCCCTGCCGCCTCGAGGGCCAGGTGCAGGGCGGAGGTGCAGGAGTTGACCGCGATCGCGTGCCGGGCGCCGGTGAATGCTGCGAATTCCTGCTCGAAGCGGCCGACCAGGGCGCCCATGGTCAGCCAGCCCGACTCGAGGCAGGTCCGCACGCCGGCGATTTCGGCTTCGCCGATCAGCGGTCGCGAGAAGGGCAGGAACGTGTTGCGCATCGCGGCACGTTAGCGGCTGGCACGGGACCGGGCAACGCGGCCGGCCGCGAAGGCACGCCCGGCGGTTCGATCGGGCGTCAGGCCGCCATCGGCTTGGCCCAGCCCGGAATCCGAATCGTGAAGGTCGTTCCCTGGCGCGCGGTGCTGCGCACGGCAATCGTGCCGTCGTGGGCCTCGACGATGCCGCGTGCGATCCCCAGCCCGAGGCCGAGTCCCGCGGAGTTGAAGTCGAGAACCGTCGAAGAATGGTGCTGGAGCGATTCGCGCACCGAGAACGAACGATCGAACAGCCGCGCGAGCTTGTCCTCGGGGATGCCGATGCCGGTGTCGCACACCTCGACCGCGAAGCCGGGACCCTCCTCCCACGCGCGCACCAGGATCTGGCCGCCGTCGGGTGTGAATCGAATCGCGTTGCACACCAGGTTCTCCAGGACCTGGCGGATCCTCGCTCCGTCGATGTGATAGTCGGGCAGGTTCTCGGGCACGTCGGTCTCGATCTCGAGACGCCGTCCGGGCGCATCGGCCACCGCCTGTGACACGGCCTCGCCGATGATCCTCGCCAGATCGCTGTCCTCCCGCTGCAGCGCCAATCGTTCCCCTTCGATCTGCGCCATGCGTTCGGCGTTCTCGGCGATTCTCAGCAGCCCGGCCAGCGACTCCTCCATCGCCGACAGCGCCTGGTGCTGCGCCTCGGTCATCGGACCGAGCGTCCCCAGCCGGAACAGGTCGTGATAGCCCTGGATCACCGTGATCGGCGTGCGCAGCTCGTGCGAGGCGACGCTGACGAACTCGCTCTTCAATCTCGCGGCCTCCTCGAGGCTCGCCACGTAGTCGCGCTCCCGCCGGCGCATGGCGTTGAAGCGGGCCGCCAGGTAGCCGAACTCGTCGTCGCCGCGAATGTCGATCGAGTGATCGTAGTTGCCGCTCTCGATCTCCTCGGCGCCGCGCACCAGCTGCATCAGAGGCGAAGTCAGTCGCTTGGCGGTCATCACTCCGAAGGCGAGCGCGATCGCAATCACGGCGAGGGCGAGCACCAGAACCGCGAGCTGGGTGCGGGCCAGCGTCACGGTCTCGGCGGCCAGCGAACGCTGCAGTACCACCCACTGCCGGTACTCGGATCCGGCGCCGGGCAGACCTCGAATGAGGGTCAAGAGGATGTCCCCGCCCGAGCGCACGTCGAACGGCGATACCGGCAGGTCGCGGCCCAGTTCCACTTTCTGGAGCACCGCGCTGCTTTGCGGGTGGTCGAGCGTGGAGCCGGTGACCTCGTGGTCCCGAAAGAACGTCACGTCGCTGCGGGTCAGGACCTTGAGTTCGCCGGCCAGTCCGGACCCGAGCGCGTCGCCCAGCAACAGCGAGCCGACCACGCGGCGATCGACCACCACCGGCGTCACGGCCACCAGGTACTGACCCCCGGGCTCGACCAGGAACCCGGTCGCGGCGCGGCCACCGACGATGTGCGGGATCAGCCACTTCCGCCCTTCACGGGAGGACGACGTCGATCGTGCCGAGACGAGGAGCGTGCCCTCGCGGTCGAGCACGTCGAACAGGGTCGCGCGGGTGACGGATGAGAACTCCGCAGCCACCAACTTCAGCGTGGCCTTCACCTCGGGATCGCTGGTGCCTCCGGGCAGCGCGACCGCCGCATAGAAGCGGGGGTCGCGGGCGATGACCGCGCCGGCCTCGGTGAGCCCGCGACGGCGTTCGCTCAGCATGTGGTCGAGCACGAGCGAGGCACGAACCAGGGAATAGGTGGCTTCCCGCTTCACCTGGCTGACCATCGTGTGATGGATGTGCCATACGGTGCCGGCGGCCATGATCAACGGCGAAATCACCGCCAGCACCAGGATGCGCGAGCGGAGCGGGAAGCGCACGACTCAGAACCTCAGTTCCTTGGTCAGCCCCTTTGAGGTGAGATCGATCGTCCACTGGCGCTCGCCCAGGTCCGGATGCCAGGCACGAATCTGGTAGCGCCCCAGCGGCAACGGCGGTAGAGACCACTTCCCCGCCGGGGTCGGGCGCACCGCGACCCGACTCGGAACCACGTAGATGTAGCCCGAGGTCGCCGAGTGCATGTCACAGAAGACCCGGACGTTGCCCTCGCGATCGAAGCCGACCTTACGCCTGTTACCTGGCCCATAGCTCCCGATTTCGAAGCGACGCGCAGGCGAGACGCTGAACACGCTGTGGTAGATGTGATCGCGATTCTCGAACACGACCGTGTCTCCGATCGCCACCACGCTCACGCGAGGCGTGAAAGCTTTCGTGGTCTGCCCGACCACGACCCGCTCGGGATGTGCGGGCGACTTCGGGGCGGCAGCCACGAAGACCACCGATTCCTCGAAGTTGATGTACGGGGCCATGGCCGTCGCGGTCAGTCCCAGGGTTCCGCGAATCACGGCGGTCGGCTGACGCGCCGTCTTGGACTTGGGCACCGCCCGGGTGTTCTGGCCGGGGGCCTTGGCCTGCTGGCGCACTGGGGCAGAGCACCCCGCCATGGCCGCCAAGACCGCCAGCGCCAGTAGCGCGAGTTGGGTCGATCGACGCCGAAGTTCCCTTCGAATCATGTCCACTCCTTGGTCAGGATCCCCGGGAAAGAGGCAAGCGGCGGCCGGGGGGGCTCCATCGTTTTCGGCCAAAAACCGGACGCGCTTGAGGCGGTCGCCGGGGCTCCACGGCGCGCACGGAAATGCTATCGTCCGCGCCCGCGCGCGGTGCGCGCAGGAGGTACCCCATGTCGGTCCAGTGGAACTGGGTTCTGGTCGTCCTCGGTGCGCTCTTGGTCCTGGTCGAGGTGGCCCTTGGCGGTTTCGCCGGCTTCGACCTGGTGCTGATCGGTTCTTCGTTCGTCCTGGGCGGCGGCATCGGCATGATGGCCGGCAGCGCCCCGGTCGGCATGATCGTGGCAAGCGTGCTGTGCGTCGTCTACATCGCGGTGGGCCGCCATTGGGTGCGCCGCGCGATCCGCCATCGGCCGACGCCGAGCAACACCGATGCCCTGATCGGGCAGGAGGCGCGGGTCGACTTGCGGGTCGCGGCCCACGAGCCCGGCCAGGTGCGCGTGCGGGACGAGGTTTGGCGGGCGGTGCCCGTCGCGGGCGCCGGCCCCTTCGAGCCCGGCACCGTGGTCACCGTGCAAGCGGTGGACGGCGTCACCCTGCAGGTGAGGTAGCCATGATCGGTCAGCTGGGATTCGTGCTGCTCGTCATCGTGCTGTTCATCGCGCTGGTCTCGCTGGCGCGCTCCGCCCGGATCGTCGCCCAGTACGAGAAGGGGCTGGTCCTGCGGCTCGGGCGTTACCGCGCCACCGTCGACTCGGGCCTCACGTTCCTGGTGCCGGTGATCGAGGACATGGTCAAGGTCGACATGCGCGAGCGCGTGATCAACGTCGAGCCGCAGAAGGTCATCACCAAGGACAATGTCCTGGTCACGGTCGATGCGGTCATCTACTACCGGATCAGCGATCCGGTGAAGGCGACGTTCGAAGTCCAGAACTTCGCCTACGCCGCCACGACACTCGCGCAGACCAATCTGCGCAATCTGATCGGCGACAAGTCGCTCGACGAAACGCTGACCGCGCGCGACATGATCAACGCAAACCTGCGGGCGGTGCTCGACGAAGCCACGAACACGTGGGGCGTCAAGGTGACGCGCGTCGAGGTGCAGAAGATCGAGCCGCCGGCGGACATCACCGAAGCGATGTCGCGGCAGATGAAGGCCGAACGCGACAAGCGCGCGAACATTCTGGAAGCCGAAGGGGTCAAGCAGTCGCAGATCCTCGAGGCCGAGGGCGCCCGGCAATCCGAGATCCTCAAAGCCGAGGGCGACGCTCAGGCGCGCGTGCTCCGAGCCAAGGCCGAAGCGCAGGCGATCGAGCTGGTGTCGAACGCCACCGAGCAGTTCTTCAAGGAGCGGGCCGAGATCAGCAAGCGGCTCGACGTCGCCAACCACGTTCTGGCCAATCAGACCAAGTTCATCGTGCCGGCGGGCTCGGAGCTGGTGAACGTGCTCGGGCTCGACGACAAGTCGGTGGTACCGCTCAAGCGCTAGCTCACGCCTGCCGTCGCGCTCCTCGAGGAGCGCGGGCCGCGAGCAGGCCAAAAAGACGAGCGGCCCGAGTCCGAGCCGGCCCGAAGGGGATCGGCCAGCGCGTTCCGAGCCACTCGGCCGCGGCGGCGGGAATCCATGTTGCGGGCCAACGCGCGGCAAGGGGCGGCGCGCTGGGGACCTGAACTGCATTTCGCCGCCGCGGCGACCCGGGGCACCGTGCCGATGCGGGTGCACGGTGTTCAGGCCGTCCAACGTACGACGAGAGTATCAAGTCCCCGGAACACACTGCAAGATGCAATGTGAATCCAGGATATGAATGCCCAGTGGTATTGAAGACCCTGCGACTTCGATCAGCGGGGCGCGGCCTGGATGGCGATGGGTGGCTTACCAAATCTCGCCGGGCCGTTCGCGTGCCGCAGCGCGGACCAGTACTCGTCCTGATCGCCGAGCAGCGTGTAGGGCCCCACGAGCTGATGCGGCTCCCGCCACAGGCTGTAGGTCGAGTACACGAAGTAGCCGTCGGCCCGATCCAGCACCGAGGCGACCGCGGGCTCGAGGGCCGCCGGCTTGAGCCGTTTGAGCCACAGTCCGCCCATCACGCTCACCGGCTCGATTCCCAGGGAATGCAGGCGATCGCGCACACGGTTCAGGGAACCGCCGCCGGATTCGTAGGAGCGCGTGCAGTAGTCGGCGACCGGAATCAGGCCGCGAGCCAGCGCCCGCACCAGAGCCCGATGGACCGGCACATCCAGGTCCAGGTCGTACACACCCAGCTCGACGCCCGGGTGCCGATGGGCGAAGTCGGCCAGGATCGATGCGAGCATCCGCTCGAGCCGCCGCTCCTGGAACGCGCGCAACCCCGACTGAGAGGTGTGGACCCGTTGCTCCGAGCGCGCGTTTGGGCGGTATTCGCGCAGGCAGTGCGGGCAGCGGCAGGGTCCGGCATCGTAGTGCTGGCGTTGGCCGTGGCGCAGCTCCAGGTCCAGCGCCAGGCGCATGGTGCCCGGTGCCGCGCGCAGGAACTCCCCGGCGCGCACCAACAGGGCATCGGCCCACCAGACCGAATCCATGGGGCAGGCGACCGGCTCGACCTGGTCGCGTCCCCAGGTGTAACGGCGGTCCTCGGGACGGGACTGCAACCGCGAAGGAGCTTCGAGCTGGAACTGTGGGGCGAGTTCCATCCCATAGACGCGGGCGCGTTCGTCCAACGTCCTCAGCTGAACCACATCGTGCTCGCGCAGCGAATCGGCATGAACCAGGATCAATGCGCGGGTGAAGCCGTTGGCGGCGAGGACGTCCAGGTGCTCGGCCGGCATGTAGTGGAGCAGGTGCGCCGCGCGCACGGGCCGGACCCGTGGAGGCGCCGCTGCATTCGCGACACCCACGCACGAGGCGACCAGAGCCGCCACGATCGCGACCAGATTCCCGACGAACCGCGCGTTCCGGCCAGGTCCGATCATGCCATCCATACCGTGGTCACCCCGCGGGCGTAGAGGTTGGCGAGCGGGCGCGAGGTCACCCGCATGGAGCTCACTCCCCACTTGATCGCGAGACTGGTCAACAGGACTGCTTTGACGGCGACAGCCATCGGACCGCCGTAGTGCTTGCGGAAATAGAGAACGCTGGAGCGCAGATCGTTCGGGTAGGAATCCCCGGGGACGGGTTTCGACGACATCGAGCCGTGATGGACGATGCGTGCCGCGGGAACGAACCGGACGTTGCGCCCGGTGCGCGCGGCGCGCCGGCACCAGTCGACCTCTTCCAGGTACAGGAACATGCTCTCGTCGAGCGCGCCGACTGCGTCCCAGGCCGCTCGCGGAATCAACAGGCAGGCCGCCGAAGCCCAATCGACCTGATCCAGGGAATCGATCGGCCGTTCGCCGTACTGGTGTCTCGCGAACCAGCGCGACCGCGGGAAGACCCGAGACAGGCCGAAGTGGTCGCAACCCAGCGTCCACAGATCGGGGAAGCGCCCGCAAGAACGCGTCAGCCGGCCGCGGTGGTCGAGCAGCATCGGTGCGACGGCCGCGAGCGCCGGCGTGCGCGACGCCGTCTCGCACATCGCCTCCAGCGCCTCGGCGCTGACCTCACAATGCGGGTTGAGCAGGAGCAGCAGATCACCGCACGCCTCGGTCACCCCGAGATTGACCCCGCGGGCGAAGCCGACGTTGGTCGAGCTGGCGATTGTCCCGACCCACGGGTGCTCACGACGAATCCAGTCGAGCGTGCCATCGCAGGAGTCGTTGTCGACCACGACGACTTCCATCGGCACGCTCAGGCGTGCGGCGGCAAGCGACGACAAGCACGGGCCGAGGGCGCCGAGTGCCCGGTGCGCGACGATGACCACCGAGATCAGCGTTTGGGGGTGAAACTCTCCGGCGGGTGGAGCGACGGCATCGGATTCTGGCACTCGGACCGGCGCTTGCACGGCCAGAGCGGGCGCTGGCGTTGCCAGGGAACGCGCCGGCGCTAGATTCGCGGCGGGGCGCGCGGGCGCTGTCGCAGGAAGCCCCGCCGGCGCCGGAGCCGGCGCCTGCGCCCGCACCGAAACCGGAACCGGACCGGAGGCCTCGACGGGCTGCGGCACGGCGACCGACTGGTCCCGCGGCGCTTCCTGCGGCACGCCGACCACGAGTCCCGCCGCGATCGCGAGCAATAGTCCCGCTGGACCTCCGAGGGGGAGCCCGACCAGAACACCCGCGGCGGACAGCGAGAAGATCGCCGCGAGCACCAGCCACCGCGAAGGCTCGGGCTGAGTCCGCCGGTTCCACTCGGCGTGCGCCGCCAGGCCGGCGAGTGCGGCGGCCAGCAGGACCGAGCGCGCAAGATCCGCCGGACGGTCGGGGACGGCCACGTCGACAGCCGGCCGCGCACCCGTGAAGAACAGGGCAATGGCGCCCATCACTCCCAGATTCACGAGCACCGTGCACAGGTGGCGCAGTGCTTGCGGATGGGCCTTCATCGCGAGGCCGAACCCCAGCGGCACCGACACGAGCAATGTGAACCAAACGCCGCCGGTGGTCCGCCACGCGGCGTCGATGCGGGAGAGGATTCCCGCAACTCCCTTGGGATCGCTGAACGCGGCCCACGTCGCGAGGAGCCCGGCGAGTCCTGCCGCCGCCGGGAACGCGAGCCAGGCCCAGCGCGCCCCGCCGCGGTTCGCGATTGCGACGGTCGCGAAGAAGACGACCCCCATGGTCATCGCGTCGCGGGTGAGGCGCCATGGGTCGGACGCGGTGCCCGGAATCAGCAGCGTCGCGGCGTAGAGACCGAGCAATGCCGCCAACGGCCGGTCGGCCAGGGTCCGGGTACGCGGCGTTTCTTCTCGGGCGATCGCGCGCACCAGCCCGACGACCACGATCGCGATCGCGAGCAGCTCGACGTGGTGCAGGTCGCCCCACCGCCGGCTTCCAGCGAGCGGCGTGACCACCTCCAGCACCGATGCGCCCACCACCGCAGCCGGGACCCACCACAGCCATTCCGCGCGAGACCCAGCGCGCAGCGCCAGGGCTCCTGCCGCCAGGACGGCGGGCAGCAGCCAAATCGTGTCCCGTTGGGCGAGCCACAGACAGGTCATGGCGACCAGAACGCCAACCCACCAGACCGACAGCGACCGGCCCGGCCGGGGGGCCGCGAGCCGCTCCTCGCCTCCGGTAGCGTTCGATGTCTGGAACCGCCGTCTCATGCCGTTCTCCGCGCCGAGGCCGGCCAAACGACCCAAGGCGGCGAAGCCCTACGGGCGCGCCGCGGCCAGCCTGCTCGCGTGTCATCGGCAAAACGCGAAACCGCCTTGAGGAATGGGGCTGCGGGGGGTGGCCTGGGTTAGAAGATGCGCAGCGCCGCGTGAATGTCGGCGGCGGCCACGGCACCCGAGCCCTGGGCGGTCGAGACACTCGGCAGGCGCGGGCGCGCCACGTCGCCGGCAACCCAAACACCGCCCGCCGACGTTCGTCCGCGGGCGTCGGCGACGACGTAGCCGTCGGGGTCGCGCACCAGAACGGAGCACCATTCGGTATTGGGGTCCATCCCGATCTTGATCACGATCGCGGTCGCCGGCTGATCGACCGTGCGGCCTTCGCGCTGATAGCGAACGACTTCGAGGCGCTCCCTCCCCTCGAGTCCGACCACCCGCGCGTCGCGCACCACGGTGACGCGCGGCTCCGCGGCAACCCGCTCGCGAAACATCGGGCGGGCGCGCACTTCGTCGCGCACCAGGACGGTGACGCGGCATCCCACCTCGGCGAGCAAGAGCGCGTTCTCGTACGCGCCGTCGCCGCCGCCGACCACGACCACGTCTCCCCCGGCGAGGCGCTCGCGATCCCGGCGCGCCGAATACGAGACCCCGCGATCGTCGAACTCGACCTCGCCGGGCACGTCGAGCCGGCGCCGGCTGAGCCCGGTCGCGACCAGCACGGCGTGCGCGTCGTGCGTCTCGCCGCTCGCAGTGTGCACCCGCCAGCCCAGGCCCTGAGCCCGCTCGAGAAGCACGGCTCGGCTTCCGGTTCGAACCTCGATCCCGGCCTCCGCGAGCTGTCGCTCGCAGATGGCGGCGATCGCCGGACCGTCGCCGGCACCGACCCCGGGGATCTCGAGCGGATGGAAGTGGATCAGGTGCAGCTGGCCACCGATCCGCACTCCGGATTCGAGCAGTCGCGCGCCAAGCCCGAGGGTCCGGGACCACAGGGCGGCCGACACGCCGGATGGGCCGGCGCCGACGATCAGCAGCTCGAGCGCTTCCGCCATGCGCGCGCCGTCACGGCAACAGCGACGACCACTCCGGTTTCTCCAGCTCGCCGGTGCGCACCCGGGTCACCACGTCGCCTCGGCGGCGAACGCCGCGCATTTCCATGCACAGATGTCGCGCCACCAGCGTGACCGCCACACCCCGCGGCTTCGCCAATCGCGTCAGATGTTCGGCAATCTGCTGGCCCATGCGCTCCTGGAGCTGCGGCCGGCGCGAGTAGCGCTCGACCAGCCGGGCCGGAGCGCTGATGCCGATCAGGTGCCGATCCGGCAGGTACGCGATGTGCGCCACGCCGAAGAACGGAGCGAAGTGGTGCACGCATAGCGAGTGAAACTCGAGGTCGCGGACCTCGACCAGCTCTCGCCCGGTGCCGGTGTTGGGGAACACGGCCAGATCCGGCTCCGCCGCCGGGTCGAGGCCGACGAACGCCTCGGCATAGAAGTCGGCGACTCGCGCCGGAGTCTCGGCCAGCTCCGGCTCCGATTTGGAATCCAGGCCGAGCGCGCGGATCAGGTCGGCAACCGCGCGTTCGGCGGCGGAACGGTCCTTTTCCGGAGACACGAGGACCTCCAGATCGCTGGCCCGCCAGGGGCACAAGTGACGAACGGGGCCGGCTGTAGGCCGGCCCCGTCGCGGAAAATGGAGCGGAAGACGGGATTTGAACCCGCGACAACCACCTTGGCAAGGTGGAGCTCTACCGGGCTGAGCTACTTCCGCCCGAAACTTGGCGGCGGGAAATATAGCCTGCTTTCCCCTCCGGAGCCAACCCCTTATAACTCCTGCCGATGGCCCTCATCGTCCAGAAGTACGGCGGCACTTCGGTGGCCGGCCCCGAGCGATTGCGCGCGGTGGCCGAACGGATCGCCGCCGCCCGCCGCGCCGGTCACGACCTGGTGGTCGTGGTTTCGGCCATGGGACAGACCACCGATGAGCTGCTGGCACTCGCTCACAAAGTCGCTCGCGTCCCGAGCGGCCGCGAGTTGGACATGCTGCTGACCGTTGGCGAGCGCGTGTCGATGTCGCTGCTGGCGATGGCCCTTCAGGATCTCGGAACCGCCGCGATCTCGTTCACCGGATCGCAGAGCGGCATCCTGACCTCGGACCACCATCGCACCGCGCGCATCACCGACATCCGGCCCGACCGGATCCGCGCCGAGCTGGACCGGCGCCGGGTGGTGATCGTCGCTGGATTTCAGGGCGTGAACCCCACGACCCGCGAGATCACGACCCTGGGACGCGGCGGCTCGGACACGACCGCGGTCGCCCTGGCCGCCGCACTCGGAGCCTCGTCCTGCGAGATCCTGACCGACGTGCGCGGGGTGATGACCGCCGATCCGCGACTGGTTTCCTCGGCTCGCGTCGTCCCACGCCTGTCCTATCGACTGTGCTCGACCATCGCGCACCTGGGCGGCCGCGTGCTGCACGCGCGCTCGGTCGATCTCGCCGCGCGCCACGGCGTGCCGGTGGTCGTTCGCTCGTCGTTCGAAGAACACGAAGGCACGCGCGTCACCAACGGCGCCGGCGGCGCCCACGAATCCGGAGGATCCATGGAGCCCATCGAAGCCCCGACCATCACCGCCATTGCACACCAGGCCGACGCTTCGATCGCGATCGCCGAAGGCAACGCCGGGGGGCGCGGCGAGGCCCGGTCGATCATCGCCTCGGTCGCCAGCGCGCTGCCCGAGATGGACCTGGTCGCGCACGAGCAGGAAGGTGGCGCTCATCACGCCCTGGTGTGGGTGGGCAACCGTGAGGATGCCGAGACGCTCAAAGCCCGCTTCAACGAACTGCGCGGGCCGGGCATGGAATGGCGCCTCGACGTTCAACACGGCTGCGGGTTCGTTTCGCTGGTCGGGCTGGGGCTGGGCGGCGCCGAGGCGGCGCGCGCCGAAGAGGCACTGGAGCGCGCCGGCATCACGGTGATCGCGCTCAGGGTCACGCCGACGGCACTGGTGTTCCGCGTCGCGGGCGAACGCACCGACGACGCGGTGCGGGCACTCCACGAGGCGTTCCTGGCGGCGCCGACCTCACCAGCGTAGATCGACTGCGAGTCGCAGCTTTCTACTCGCCGCGATGTACACTGCCGGAACTCCGGTCGAGCAGCGCCGCGGCGGAATCGCCGTGTGCCCCCTGCACGAGTCGTCGAAAGGCGCCCATGAAACAACGATCAGCCATCGCCGCAGCGGTTTTGCTCGCCACACTCGCGGCAACGTCACTCATCGGCGCGGTTTCTGCGCACGCCGCGGACAAGCCCAACATCCTGATCATCTGGGGCGACGACATCGGCTTCTGGAACGTCAGCGCCTACAACCAGGGGATGATGGGCTACAAGACGCCGAACATCGACCGCATCGCCAAAGAGGGCGTCCTGTTCACCGACTGGTACGGGCAACAGAGCTGCACCGCCGGGCGCGCGAGCTTCATCACCGGCCAGGTCGGATTCCGCACCGGAATGCTCAAGGTCGGCATGCCGGGCGCCAAGGAAGGGCTGATGGCGCGCGACGTGACCATCGCCGAGCTGCTCAAGGCCCAGGGCTACCGGACCGGCCAGTTCGGCAAGAATCACCTCGGCGACCGCGACGAGCACCTGCCGACCGCGCACGGATTCGATGAGTTCTTCGGCTCGCTCTACCACCTGAACGCCGAGGACGAGCCGGAGCATCCGGACTACTTCAAGGACCCCGAGATGCGAAAGCGGTATGGCACTCGCGGAGTGATCCACTCGTGGGCCAACGCCAAGGGTCCGCAGCGCATCGAGAGCACCGGGCCGCTGACCAAGAAGCGCATGGAGACGATCGACGAGGAGTTCACGCGCGAGGCGATCCGCTTCATGCGCGAAGCCAAAGACGCGGACCAGCCGTTCTTCCTGTGGTGGAACTCGACCCGCATGCACGTCTGGACCCGGCTCAAGGCCGAGAGCCAAGGCAAGACCGGCCTCGGCATCTACCCCGACGGCATGGTCGAGCACGACGCGCTGGTCGGCGAGGTGCTCGCGGCCCTCGACGAGCTGGGACTCGCCGAGAACACGATCGTGATGTATTCGACCGACAACGGCGCCGAGAAGTTCACCTGGCCCGACGGTGGGCAGTCGCCGTTCCGCGGCGAGAAGAACACCAACTGGGAAGGCGGCTATCGCGTGCCGTGCGCCATCCGCTGGCCGGGGGTGACCCAGCCTGGCACCGTGCTCAACGACATCTTCGCCCACGAGGACATGCTGCCGACGTTGCTCGCCGCGGCCGGCGTCCCGGACATCAAGGGAAAACTGCTGAAGGGCCACAAGGCCGGCGCCAAGACGTTCAAGGTCCACCTCGATGGGTACGACCTGACCCAAGCACTCGCCGGCAAGCAGCCGAGCCCGCGCCGGGAGTTCTTCTATTTCAACGACGATGGCTCGCTGGTCGGGCTGCGCTACGACCAATGGAAGGTCGTGTTCGCGGAGCAGCGCGCGCATGGGATGGAGGTGTGGGAGGAGCCGTTCGTGCCGCTGCGCCTGCCCAAGCTCTTCAACCTGCGTTCGGATCCGTTCGAGACCGCCGACCACGAAGGCATGGACTACGAACGCTGGCGCGTCGAGCACGTCTTCCTGCTCTACCCCGCCCAGGCGTACGTCGCCCAGTTCCTGTCCACCTTCAAGGAGTTCCCACCCAGCCAGAGGCCCGGCAGCTTCTCGATCGACCAGGCGCTCGAGGCGCTGCAGACCGGCGGGAAGCAGTAGGCGACGCTAGATCGTGGCCCGCACCCGCTCGATCGTGCGCAGTTCGCCACGCGCGACGCGGGCGCGGGCCTCGGCGTAGAGCGCGTCGTAGGCGTCGGCGCTGCGCCGCCACGAGAAGTCCTGGCGCATGCCGTTTTCCTGGATGCGCCGCCACATCGCGCCCTGGCGATGCATGGCGATCGCGCGGCGCAGGGCGCCGATCATTTCGGCGGCGTCGAAGCGGTGGAACAGGAAGCCGGTCCCGGTGCGGGACACCGGGTCGAATTCGGCCACCGTGTCGGCCAGGCCCCCCGTCTCGCGCACCACGGGCACCGTGCCGTAGTGCATGCTGTACATCTGGTTCAGCCCGCACGGCTCGTAGCGCGACGGCATGAAGAAGAGATCGCTCCCGCCCTCGATCCGGTGGGCGAAGGGCTCGTCGTGGCCGTGCCGGTAATAGAAGCGGTCTGGCCGCTCGGCCACCAGGTCGCGGATCAGCTCGACGTAGCGCGGTGAGCCCGAGCCGAGGATCACGAAGCGGGCTTCGAGCTTGAGCAGATCGGCGCGGGCCTGCTCCATCAGGTCGAAGCCCTTCTGCTCCGCGAGGCGCGAGACCATGCCGATCAGCGGCAGCGAATCGGCGGGGAAACCGCACTCCTGGGCCAGCGCCGCGCGCACCTTCACCTTGTCGTCCAATCGGCTCACGTCGTAGTTGGCCACCAGCTCGGGATCGGTCGCCGGATTCCACACGGTGGTGTCGATGCCGTTCAGGATGCCGCGCAGGTCGGCTTTGCGCCGGGCGAGCACGCCCTCGAGGCCGAAGCCCATTTCGGCGCTGCTCTGGATCTCCTTGGCGTATCGGGGGCTCACGGTCGAGAGCAGGTCGGCGAAGCCGAGGCCGACCTTCATGTAGTTCACCCGCCCGAAGAACTCGAACGGGCCGGTGGCGTAGAACACCTCGCTGCCGAAGCCGGCGAGCGCCAGGACGAACGGCTCGTAGATCCCCTGGTAGCCGAGATTGTGGATGGTGAACACGCTGGCCGTGCCGTCGAACGGCAGCTCGTAGGTTTCGTGCGTACGCAGGAAGCACGGCACCCAGGCGGCCTGATGGTCGTGGGCGTGAACGATGTCGAAGCCTTCTCCCAGCCGGGCCAGCCCCTCGATCGCCGCGCGACAGAAGAACAGGAAGCGCTCGGCGTTGTCGGGGTAGCCCTCGCCAGTGCGCGGGTCGTCGTAGATGCCGGGGCGGTCGAAGAAGCGGCGGTCGCCCTCGTGATGGACGGTGAGGACCTGCAGCGATCCGCCCGAGGCGCCATCGCCCTCGGCGCCCGGCACCGCCAGGCGGATCAGCTCGAGCCGCGCGGGCTCGGTGCTCATCCCCCACGGCACCCGGCAGCGCGCGACCACGCCGCGTTCGGCGTCCGGCGGCGTCGCCAGGGTCGAGTACCCGGGCAGCGCCACGACCACGCGATGTCCGCGCCGGGCCTGCTCGCCGGCCAGTGCTGCAACCATATCCCCCAGGCCGCCGACCTTGACCAGGGGGGCCATCTCGCTCGCGACATGGACGATCCGCAATCGGTTGCTCATCTTTCCTCGCCGCAGGGATCGGCGCGAGACGGCGCGCCCTCGACCTCAATCGACGGCGATTTCCCTCAGGTACTGCGCGGCGTCCTCGGGGGGCGTCGGATTGATGTGGAAGCCGGATCCGATCTCGAACCCGGCGACCCGGGTTAGCGTGGGCATGATCTCGATGTGCCAGTGGTAGTGCTCGAGCTTCCCCTCGCGAATCGGCGCGGTGTGGATCACGAAATTGAACGGCGGCCGATCGAGTGCGCGGTTCAGCCGCTGCAGCGTGTCCTTGAGCACCCCCGCCAGGTCGAGGAACTCGTCCTCGGACTCGACCTGCTGGAAGCTGTCGTCGTGCTGGCGCGGCAGGATCCAGGTCTCGAACGGGAACCGCGGCGCGAACGGCTCGATCACCACGAAGCCGTCGCTCTGCGACACCACGCGCCGTCCGTTCTCGGTCGAGGTCTCCTGGTCGATGATGTCGCAGAACACGCAGCGCTCTTTGAGTTCGTAGTAGCGCAGCGCCCCGTTCAGCTCCTCCTGGATCGACAGCGGAATGATCGGGGTCGCGATCAGCTGGGTGTGGGTGTGCTCGAGGGTGGCGCCGGCCTGGGCACCGTGATTCTTGAACACCAGTACGTAACGGAAGCGCCGGTCGCGGTGCAGGTCGATCAGTCGCTCGCGGTAGGCGCGCAGCACCTGGTGCAGGTGCTCGACCGAGAGGTCGGCCAGGTCCTGCTCGTGCTCCGGGCCCTCGATCACTACTTCATGGGCGCCGATGCCGTTCATCTTGTCGTAGAGCCCCTCGCCGCGGCGCTCGAGCGAGCCCTCGATCTGAAGTGCCGGGAACTTGTTGGGCACCACGCGCACCTGCCAGCCGGGCGAGTTCGGGGCTTCGTGGCCGGGCCGGTAGGCGTAGACCTCGGGCGGGGTGCGGTCCTCGCTCCCGGGGCAGAACGGGCAGGCGTAGGCGGTCTTGCCGTGAGCCGGGGCGGTGAAGTGCGTGGGGCGCCGGCTGCGCTCGGTCGAGATGATGACCCAGCGACCCACCACGGGGTCCTTCCTCAGTTCCGGCATCAATGCCCTCGGGCGGGATTCGGATCGCGGGCCAGGGAACCCGCGGCGGCCCACGGGGAACGTAGGAGTCTATGAAGTCGGTCGGACGGGGGTCAAGACCGGCGGAACGGATGTGCAGTTGCGGCCAGAGGGTCGGTCCGGCGTTCCGCCGCCGTCCAGATGAACAGTGCCTTCAGTTGGTTCTCCTGGGCCGACGACAGGGCACGCCGGCGCCGATCCATGGCAATGCGCGCGGTCGCAATGAATGCGTCGATCCGATGATCTTCGAGCCGCTCGCCGTCCCACCACGAGAACGGCGGTACAACCTTGGGCGTGAATCGGCCGCCGCCGAACAGGTTCGACCCCACGCCCACGTTGGCGCCGGTCGGAAACAGCGTGCCGATGCCGGTTTTGACGTGGGCGCCGAGAAACGAGCCGACCTTGGGCGAACCCGTGTCGCGCTCGCTGCCGTCGACCCAGACCCGCACGTTGCCGTAGTTGTTCTTGAGATCGCTGGTCGTGGTCAGCGCCCCGAGGTTGACCCACTCGCCGATCACGCTGTGGCCGACGAAGCCGTGATGGCGCTTGTTCGCGTAGCCCTGCCACACGCTGTCCTCGACCTCACCGGCGATTCGGCAGTCGGGGCCGAAAGTCGAGCGCGCGATCACGCCGCCCAGGAGCTCGGTCCTGGCGCCCACGACGCACGGGCCGATCACCACGGTATGCGGCAGGATGCGCGCCCCCTCGTCGACCAGGATCGCCCCGCCGCGCGCGTCCAGAATCGCGTACGGGTCGATGATGGCGCCGCTGCGCACAGCGACTCGCTCGGGAACGATCAGGGTGGCGCGCGGGTGGATCTCGCCCTCGCGGGCCGGCGCCAGGAAGGTCAGGTCCTCCTCGATCGCACGCGCATTCCCAGCCACGAAGTCCCAGGGGAACTCGAGACGCTTGGCGTCGACCTGGATCTCCGGCAGGTCGCTCGACCCGTCGGCCGACTTGCCCCGCAGCATCTGGGCCGGCATGCGCACCGCGACCAGAACGTCGCCCGCGACGAAGCGGGCCGGCTGGCGAGCGTTGAGCACCTTGTCGAACCATGGGCCCGGAAGTGCCGCCGCATTCACCGAGACGATCTGATCGCACGAGGCGGCCTGGGGATCGGGGGCCGGCGCATCCCAGGCCGCGAGCGCATCGGGCCGCGCGGTGACCCCGAACAACGGCAGCTTCGCCGTCCGCCGCCAGCGCTGAACCAGCGTGCCGGCGCCGAACGCCAGTGCCGGGACCGGGAGCACGTCGGTCAGGGGACGCAGGTCGCGCCAGTTCGAGTCCTCGAAGACGACCAGCGCGGTGCTCACTTCGGGACCCCGAGCGGGAACGCGCCGTCGAAACCCGACTGCACCGCGCGCTCGCGCAAGCGGTCGGCGGCATCGCGCGGATAGCAGTCGCGGGTACGCACCTTGTGGAGCCCGCGCTCGGTCTCGATCACGATCGGGACCAGCAACAGGGACTCGGCGGCCTTGCGGCGCCCTTCGGCTTCGTCGCGATCGGTGGGTGCTGCGAATTGAACCCGCCAACAGGGCCCCGATGTCGCCGCGGGCTTGGGCGGCGCGCCGGACGAGGCGGGCGGCGAGCCCGACGCTGACGAGCCGGCGGCAGAACTCGACGGAGGAACCGTGCGCGCCGCGGCGCTGTCGGCGCCCGTCGAGTCGGTCGCGGCATCGAGGGCTGGATTCGTCCGCTCGCCCAACACCGGCACGGTGGCCGGGACAGGGACGTCGCCCGATCCCGCGTCGGCGCCCCCGCCTACAGAAGGGGCGACCGAAGTTCCCGACGGCACCGGAACATCCGGCGGCGGCACGCGTTCACCCGCCGCGAGCGGCTCGGGAATCGTGCCGAGCACGGCGAGCGCATCGGCCGACGGCGTGCTGTCGACGGCCGCGCGCGTGGGCGTGGTCGCCGGCGGCTTCTGCGCCGTACCGGGCGCCGGTGCTCCCGGCTGGGTCTTTGGTGGCGCCTGCGGCGCCATTGGCGCGCACGCGGCAAGCGAGAGCATCGCGCCGACCAGCGTGACCAGGATCGCGCCGGGGATGCGTCGTTCGCGCGACCGGTCGCACCCGCCGCGAATCGTCATGAACGCCTCCGTACGGCTTCGCTGACCTTGCGCACCTGGTCGCTGTCGGAAGTCTTGCAAGTCAGGGTCGAGCCATTCACGTGGACGACGACCATATCTGCAAGCCCGAATGCCGCTGCGAGTCCGCCGTCGCCGACCACGACGCAGCGGTCACACTCGACCGCCAGCGCCTGACCGTAGACCACGTTGCCACGCTCGTCGCGCGGCTGCCGGCGGGCCCAGGCGCTCCACGAGCCGAGATCGTCCCAGTCGAACGAGGCCTCGATCATCAGCGTGTTGGGTGCGTGCTCGAGCACGGCATAATCCACGGAAATCGACTCCAATCCTGGGAAGACCTCGGCGAGCCCCCGAGAAAACTCGGCCTCCCCCACCGGGCGCGCCAGCGACCTCAGTGGACCTGCGAGCAGCGGGCGCGAGGAATCGAGCGCCTCTAGAAAAACCCCGGCCCGCCACACGAAGATGCCGCTGTTCCAGAAGTATCGGCCAGTCGCAACCCACTCCCGCGCCCGCTCGAGATTGGGTTTCTCGGTGAACTGGGCGACCCGGAACAGTCTCTCACCCAACGTGTCCCCGGTGCGGATATAGCCAAAGTTGGTGTCCGGCCCGGTCGGCTTGATCCCGAAGGTCAGCAACGCGGCTTCTTTGGACGCGACGTCCATGGCTCGAGAGAGATCGGCAGTGAAGGCAGACTGGTCGTCGATGGCATGGTCCGCGGGCAAAACTGCGAACACCGCCCCGGGGTCGCGCGCCGAAAACCACGCCGCCGCCGCACCGATCGCGGCCGCGGTGTTGCGCATCATCGGCTCCCCCACGATCTGGACGCCGAGTGAGCCGCACTCGCGGCGCACGGCATCGACCAGATCGGCCGCGGTCAGCACCAGCACGTGGTCGGCCGGCGCCAGCGCCAGCGCTCGATCGAGGGTGGCGGCCAACAGCGTGCGCCCGCCCTTGGCCAGCGGCAGCAGCTGCTTGGGACGGGCGGGCGTGCTCCACGGCCAGAATCGCTCGCCGCGCCCTCCGGCGAGCACCAGCGCGAATCGTTGGGACATGCGACCGGATACTAGCGGTTCGAGTGCCGGCCCGGCGACCGCGTCGCCGTCGAGAAGCTGGCGAGCCCGAGGACTTCGTCGTAGGAATCCTCGAATTGCTCGACCACGCGGCCCCACGAGAACTCGTCGCGCGCTCGCCACGCGGCCTCAGCACCCATGCGTCCCGCGGCATCGGGGCGGCGATGCATGTCCTCGAGCGTCGCCGCCAGGGCGCCGGCATCGCCCGGGGGCACGAGTCGGCCGTCGACGCCGTCGCGAATCAGATCCTTGACCGCCGGCACCGAGGTCGCGACCACCGGACGGCCGCGCGCCAGGGCGTCGAGCAGCGACAGCGGCACCGGCCCGTCGAGCGATGGGAAGATCGTGAGGTCGGCCGCGGCCAACAGCGGCCCCTGCGGCTCGACCGGCTCGAGAAAACGAACGTCGGCGCCGAGCCCCATGGACTCGGCGCGCTGCTCGAGCGCCATGCGCTCGGGCCCCGAACCCGAGAATGCCGCGACGAACAGGATGCCGCGTTCGCGCAGCTCGGCAAGTGCGCCGAGCAGGACTTCGATGCCGCGCCGTGGCTCGAGCCTCAGCGGACACACCCACAGCGGGCGCACTGGCCGAGCCCCCATTCGCGCACGCCAGGCCAGAGCCTCGGGCCGCTCGAAGTCGTCGTCGGGCAGGTCGGCGCCATAGGGAATCGCGCGAACCCGCGCGCGATCGACGCCCCAGCCATGAACCAATTGCTCGGCGTCGCCCTGGGTCGAGGTGGTGACCAGGTCGGCGCACTCGTAGACCCGCTTGGCGTTCGTGTCGGTGACCAGGGCCGGAATGTCCGCATGGCAGCTGACCACCACCGGAATGCCGTCCGCCGACGCCAGGCGCGCGACCCGCAGCGAACCGGCGCCGGGCGCGTGATGCACGTGGACCAGACGGGGACGCTCGCGGCGGAGCTGAAGCCACTGGCCGAACGGTGTCCGCCAGTTCCAGCGGCTGGAATCGGTCTCGAAGCGCTCGACCGTGACGTCCTGGTCGCTCAACGCCCAGGCCAGGTCGTCGAGGTCGGAAGATCCCGAAAGCCAGGCGCGGACTTCATAGCGCCCGCGGCGCAGTCGGGTCGCCAGCTCCCACAGCGAGCGCTCGGCCAGGCCGATGCCGCGCGAGAGATCCACGAGGGTGAGACGGATGGGCTGATCGTCCATGTCCTGAATCCGGCGCGCCGTGGAGGCGGAGAAGGTCCGGATGGCCCGCTCCCTGCGGACCGTTGCCGCAAACTAGCACAGGAATGCGCTGAATTTGCAGGATTACTTGTCAAAGACCCGTCACTTCCGGTACCGCTCCACGGCTCATGATCCGTAACCTGCGCATCAGCGCCGTAGTTCCGTGCTTCAACGAAGAAGGCGGCATTCGCCAGGTGATCCTGCGCATGCCGGTCCGCGTCGACGAAATCGTGGTCGCCGACAACCGCAGCACGGATCGCACCGCCGAGGTCGCGCGCTCGATGGGCGCGCGCGTGATCCCGGTCGAGACCCGCGGCTATGGCGCAGCCCTGGCCGGAGGCTTCGCGGCGGCGACCGGCGACGTGATCGTGTCGCTCGACGGCGACGCCACCTACCCGCCGGAAGAGATTCCGCGTCTGGTCGGCCAGCTGGAAGATCGCCAATGGGACTTTCTCTCGGCCTGCCGCTTCCCGCTCGCCGAGCCGTCGGCGATGAGCGGCACCAACCAGCTCGGCAACTGGATCCTGACTCAGGCGACGCGCGTGCTCTATTGGCGCTCGATCCGCGACAGCCAGTCGGGCATGTGGGTGTTTCGCCGGTCGATCCTCCCCCGGCTCAAACTGACCTCGCCGGGGATGGCGTTCAGCGAGGAAATCAAGATCGAAGCGATCCTACGGGGCCTGCGCTTCGGCGAAGTGCACATTCCCTACGGCGAGCGGGTCGGCACGGTGAAGCTCCAGAAGTGGCGGGATGGGTTTCACAATCTGTGGTTCCTGGTGCGGAAACGGGTTGGGTGGGTGTGAGTCCCGAGAGCTAGTTCGCAGCGCCCTCCCGGTAGAGGGTCAGGACCAGCCGACATTGTGAAGCCGGGTACACGCGGTGGGCCGACGAACTGAGGACATACCCGAAGTAACCTCGGTACCGCATCGTGGCTTCGAGGTGCGCTGTCAGGACGTCGGATGCCACGGTGATGGCCGTTCCGTCACTGACCCCGCTCCCCATGAGGGAGACCGAATGGGGCGGCCCGGGGGTCTGTAGGAAGCACGCCCGCCAGTCGTTCGACGAATAGACGTTGGTGCGTGCGGAGCTGGTTCCGATCTGCCCCAGGACCATCTGAGCCGAGGCCAGCTTCCTGGGCCCCAGTGGACGCAGGTCCCACCGGATCGCGCAGTTGCTGACCTCGCCACCCGTCTCGAAGGATGCGCCGAAGCACAGCTGATCTCCTAGGTACGTGAGAAACGACCAATCGGAGAGTGGTAGCTCGACGGTCTCAGTCGCGCTCTCTGTAGAAAACGTCCGGAAGCTCCACACTGGCCCATCGACCTGCTCTCCCGTGGATAGGTTTCGGGCTGTCACTGCCCAGTAGTTGCGAACTCCCTGGGGCCACCGGCTGGTCGGCAGGAACAATGGGGCCGTTGTCGCCGCGATTGGCCCCCCGATCCGCTCTGCAACCTTCGCCGAATCCACGTTAGCAAACAGGAGATACTGTATCTGCTGCTCCCCGACATCCGCGTGCTGCCACGCAAGCCGTACGAATGGCGACTCGCCATCGGTATCATTCGGGGGCCATGGTGCCCGCGGACTCCGGATACCAATCGTGGTGAACTGCCACCAGTATGGGCTCGTGAGGGCAAGACCCTTCGCAGAACGGATGCCAGTTTCGAGTCGGACGGTGTGGGTCCTGCTGAGCACCATGTTATCGACGGGGTCGATGCGCAGCTCCCACGTCTGCGGGTCCCAGGCCAGGCGAACGTCGACGTATCGCTCATCCACGCGCACGGAAACGTTCCTAGGGCTCAGCGTGGTCGGATCCATGGCCTCGCTGAACTGCACCCGGATCCCGGCATCGTCCCGGACGCCCGTGCTCCGAGGTTCTGGCGACACCTCGGCGATCGCAGGTGGCGGCGGCACGGGCGCTGCCGGAGGCGGCGAGGCCTCCTCGCACGACGCCAGAACGAGGGCAGTCACTACAACCACTGTGACTTGTGCTTTCATCGGATGATCACGAATCTTCCGGCCTGACTACCCAGCGCTGATGTCACCGTGAACAGGTAGATTCCCGATACGACGTCCTGGCCGTTTCTCGATACCAGATTCCAAGCGGCTTGGCCGTCTCCGGCGGTGCCGTCATGATCGACCTGAGCAACGAAGTCGCCTGACACCGTCCAGATCTTGATCGTCGCCCGCGCCTGTGGCAGGCCCATGAAGTCGACATGTTGACCGATCGGATTGCCGGCAACCGGTGGACGGTCCCAGTCGGCGTGACCCCGATACGGATTCGGAACGACCCAGACCGCACCCGCGATGCTCGAGGCGCCTGCATGGGGCACGACGACATCGGTCACATTGCGACCAGGGGTGTTTCCATTTTCACGACCCGCCCTCTCGCCCGCCATGATCACCTCGAGCTCGGACACGGTCGTGACCCGATAGACGTAGTCGAAGCCGTTGTGCACTTCACGGTCCGTGATTCGATAACGGCCAACCGGATACCACTTCCTCTCGTACAGGATCTCTCGATAGTCCAATGACGAATCGGTCGCCGCCAGCATGTTTTGCTCGCCGAAGAGTGTATCGCCGGATCCGAAGGCAAATGCCGCCATGAGTGCCCAGTTCTCGCGAGGTGGCAAGGCGGCCGACCTGCGGCGCCAGTCCGCCAGTTTCCACACGCGGTAGCCCACCACGTGATTCGGCCAGGGTCCCAGCTGTCCCGCGGCCGAGAGAACCTCGGGCAGGTTGTCCCACGCGATCTGGACCTGATGATCACCCGGCGTGGTTGTCTGCCCGGGCGATGGAGCTGCGATGATGCCATCGAACCAATGCAATCGCGTCTCGTTCCCGTTCATACCGGTACAAAGGTCGCAGTCGGCGTTCGTCCACACGCAAGAACCGGGCGCATAGAGCGCAGGTTCCGACAATGGCGCGCCTTCCGCGGACGAAAAGTAAGAGGTGCAGTGAGGATCCGCCGTGAACGTCACTCCGGGCGGAGGCTCGACACACACTTCGTGTCCGAAGGTCCCGGTTGCGCCTGAACGGAATTGATCCCGCTCGGACACTGGAATCGAGTCGGGAAGCAAGTTGACCGTGATGCCGTTGTAGAGGGAGAGCACGCGGCGGACGGCCGTAGGGATGCTGTCGGCGGCGGATGCCGCGACAATAGCAACCGCAAACTGAATTGCTCGCCCCGGCTGGAGTGGAGAAAAGGGACCGCAACTCACCAACGTGCTGAAGTCGCCGCGGACGTCCGCAGGCGCATCCGGATACTCCCCCCGTAGCGCCGAATATCGGTCGGTATCGAAGATGGGCACAAAGCCACGCGACGCCGAGCCCGCGGGAAGGAACACTGTGGTCGAGAACTGCAGCTCACGTGGTGTCGTGGCATACGCTTGGCCTGCGGGAATCCAGGCCAGAGGATCCAGCGTGTGTGCCAGCGGCACTACCGCCACCGCCGGAAGGTTGGTTCCAAGGACACCGTCAAGGACGGCGACGTAATCCGCAGCCAGCTCATCCTGGCAGTCCAGAATCGTTGCCCGACCACCGGCAGTCACCCCGGATCGTCCGGTCGGGATGACCACCTGTTCGGTTCCGCGCACAAGGCGATCGTTCAGGTGCCCTGCAACATCGGACCGCCTGCGAGAATCCAGGTCTGAATACACGCCGACGTAAACATCGTAGAGGGGCTGATCGCCAACATTGGTGATCTCGAACCGTATGCCAGCGATTCCGCGCAAGGACGGGTTCGTCCAAGCCATTGCCGTTTGCCGCACCACCAGGCCCAATGGCTCGTGAGCTTCTCCACCGGGATAGGATCCGGTAGTCGCAGCCTGTTCGAAATCTGAAAAGGTTGCGAAGGCAACCTGATCCGCATCGAGTCCGAGGTCCTCGTCTACGCGAAGATCGCCGTCGTCGTCACGGCCATCGAGCCACTCTTCGTCGATTTCTCGGTCGCCATCATCGTCGACTAGCCGGGTAGTCCCCAGGTGTCCGGTCGCTGCGATCCGAACCCGGTCGTCCTCCGCGAGGGTCGGTCGCCACTCGAGGATTGGCCCGCCGCTGACCCGCACCCGCCCCGAGGGAAGCCTTGCCCCGACCCAGAGGGCTCCGTAGTTCAGGCATTCGTTACCGGAATGAGACGGAAACTCGAACGATGGGTCGAAGGATCGGCCCACGTCGAAGAAAGCGTTTCCAAGAATGCCTGCGTTAGTGACCCGCATCGAGAAACCGCCGACTGTAACGGTCGGGCCCTGATCCTCGACATCCAGCGCTGCCAGCGTCGGAGATGGCTGCGCAATACTTGTTAGTCCTAGGACGAGCAGAAACCAACGGGCCCTGGCCAGAAGGACCCCAACATCGTCTCTCCGCCCCGATACGCCGAGTTGAACCGAAAGCTGCATTCAGGTGCCCCCGTCGGGCTTCCGCTCCGCTACCTCAAAGCTTCCCTCATGCCATGGGGTTGTCAAGCAAATCCCGGGGTTCATTCACCGTGCCGACGCGCTCGCCGTAGGGAATGTGCACTTCGCCGAAGCGCAGGCCCCGTGCTCCAGAAGTGGCGGGATAGGTTTCACAATCTGTGGTTCTGGTGCGCAAGCGCGTTGGGTGGGTGTGATCGCTTGGGGCACAGGAACTTGAGTGCGGCCCGCATGCGGGCTTCAAGCGTGGCGTTGTGCAGGGTCGCACAATACTCGGCCGCGCGTCGCGCCTGGTCGGCGCGAAAGCCGAGTTCTCGCAGACCAGCGATGATGTCTTTGGAATGCTCCTCGGCGGAGCATGCACGTGCTTCCCCGGCTTCGGCCCGAGCGCGGGATTCCACCGCCGGTGCCTGCGCACGACTCACCACCGCGCTTCGAGCCGCCTCTCGCTTCTGGTCCATGAAGCTCTCTCCGAACACACGTTCGGCCTCGTATTGGTTGTGGGCCCGGCAGCGCAGACGCAGGTTATCCACGGTCGATTGGCCGCCGCGGGCCACCGGGTCGATATGGTCGTACTCGATGAATTTTCGCGCACCGCAGCGGTGGCCGGTGTTGCTCACGAAGGTGCACTGCCCTTGATCCCGCTCTCGTACGGCTCGCTTCACGTGGGCGGGTATGTGTCGGGGGTCGGCGCTCGAGGGGCCCGTGCGTCGCGCCTTCGCCGTTGCCGCGAACTTCCGTCGCTCGAGCTGAGCAATCAAGGCATCGAACGACCGGTCGAGAACCTGTGCCACGTCGCCGGAGGGGAGCGCATGGCTGAGCAGCCCTTGGAGATGCCGCAACTTGTCGTGCGTGCTCTTCTCGATCACGACTTGGAGCTTGAAACACACGGGCGGCGGGGCTGGCGGCTCCTGGACCGGTTCTTCCGCCTGGGGTTCGTCCGTCGAAGCCGGGGCAGGTTCGGCGACCGAGTCCAACAGTGTAGGAATTACATGCCCCGGGGCATGTAAAACTTTCACAGGAGTAATCGACGTCATCGGTCGAGCGCGTTCCGAGCTGCCGAAGCGCGCGACCACCATCTCCTCGATCTCGGACTTGCGCCGGTGGGTAGCTGCCGCGAGCACCTCGCCCACGTTCTCCGCAGTCAAATGCGGTGCGATGAGACGCGCCCCGGTCAGATGGATTCGCCCGTCCGCCAACGCCGAAAAGAGAACCGGAAAGTTCCGGGCGGCCATCGCCACCTGAAGGCGCTTCAGGGCGGAGTCCTCGGACAACTTCAGCTCCCTGACGCAATACTCGAACGTCGAAGGATAGCCAGCCGGCAGGTACAGCCGACGGGCCTCGATCTCGGCGATGTGAGCAATGAGCATCGCCGCACTGCCTCGCTCCTGGCTGTTGTACTCAGCCGCACTTCGGAGCACATCGGAGTCGCTCAAGTGGGACAACGAGTAGGCGTGCATGATTCGCACTTCCTGACTCGGGGGCGAGCCTGATGCTGCGGCCGGGTGTCCTACCCGACCCGTTGGGGCTCACCGATTAGAGCACACGTGTTTTCGGCGCTCGTGTAGCCTCGGCGTCCGCACAAACCGGAGTGTGGAGAGCGTTCAGTCTCGCCGGCTGAAGACCTGGGCTCAGGGCGCAACGTAGGCGCGACAGCGCGCTGTTGCGGAATCGTTCGCGAAGGCTGCGAGCCAGCGGCTTGGCGGGCGTCAAGTCAATTCTTCGTAATGACAAGATTCTCGTTGCACGCAAACGAGTCCGAACGCCACTCGGTTCAAGTTCGTCGAGACGTCATCCTCGCAATCACGAACGCAACCGGCGCACCCACATGGCCGCGGCCGTGGCCGCCGGCAACGGCCGAGTGGCGAGACATTCTGTCAGACGGCCCTGCAGCATTGTCGGTTCCCTCCAGCCGGTTGCCCCCTCGACGCGGGTGCAGAAGGCCGAAATTCGTCCTCGAGAAACGATCAACCTCTTGGCTGCCTTGCGATTTCGGTGCCCCCCCTTCGGCGGAGATCCTGTGGCACGACGATTGCGAATTGCAGCGAAACGCAGGCGGAAAGAGTCTAGGTCGCGCAGCTTTGCGTGTTCACCGAAGGAGGACTGCGATGAGACTCCGTATTTTGGCTCGCCTTGGGGCTTCCCTCTTCCTGATGTTCGGGGTCGTCGCAGCCGTGGTCGACGACGGGAGTCCGCCGCGGAGCAGAACTGGTGCACCGGCGGTGGGGTCGACGCCCGCCGAGGGTCTTTGCATGGACTGCCATGATTCATTCTCGGTCAACCTCGGTGGCTCGGTGTCCCTGATTGACCCGCCCACCTACTACAGCGCGGGCACCACCTATACGCTGACCTTGCAGGTGGCATCCAATCAGACTGCGTCCAACAGCGGAAGAAGGTGGGGCTTCCAGATCACGGCGGTCGATCCCGTGAATGGCTCCGGCATCGGGACTTTCGCCAACATGACGGGGCAGGGCACGACGATCACGACCGGCCGCAATGCCTTCTCGACGCGGCAATACATCGAGGTTGGAACGCAGAACCACGAAGGTGAAGCGTCCCCGGTGACCTGGCAGTTCCAGTGGACGGCGCCGGCCCAGGAAACCGGCAGCATTCACTTCTACTTCTCGGGGATGGCGTCCGACGGAGGTGGTGGTAACGAGAACGATTGGGTCTACCAGGGGAGCTATGTCCTGCAGGACAGGACCACGCCGGTGGTCCCGACCTCCTGGGGCAGGCTCAAGGCCCGCTATCACTAGGGGCGCGGCGGCGTGCCGCGCCGCGAAGGACTCCGAACGCGGCCGGCACGCCGATCAGCAGGAAGAATAGGGTTCCCATCAGCGATCTCATTGCGCCCTGCCCCGGTGCGACGTGCAGCAGCACCAACGCGAATCCCGCGAGCAGCGCCGGCGGCAGCAGACTGAGCGCGACGAATCCCACCCGCGACGCGATGCCCTGGCACAGCCGGATCGACGCCAGGATCAGCACCGGACCGACGAAACATCCGTAGCCCATGGTCGCGGCCGTGGCCACTCCCAATGGGTCCGGGCGAATCGATGCCGCGCGAAACACGATCACCGCCGCCAACGCCGCGGCGATCACGCCGAGCAGGAGAACTTTCTTTTGATCTCCCGACCCAAGCAAGAAATAACTGGGCACGGTCGCGGTCGACAACACCATGGCCGCGATACACAGCATCTGGATCGCGCGCACGCCGCCTCGATAGTCGGGCAGCAGAGCTTCGACCACCGGGCCGGTCCATATCATCGCGAGCCCGACCACCAGCGGCATGAACGCCACGATCACGCGCTGGGTGCGCAACACCAACGATCGCACCGCCTCGACGTCGGCGCCGGCGCGATACGCGGCCGCCACCCGCGGGAACAGCACGAACGCGGCAGACTCGGGCAGGTGCAGCAGCGAACCGGTGACCATCAACCCCAGACTGTAGAGACCGAGCGTCTCGGCAGTGCCAAATCGAACGAGCGCCAGACGATCGACCGAGCGCAGCACCAACGACGCGACGTAGAACGCGAACACGGGAAACCCGATGCGCGCCAGTGCCACACCTTCGCGCCAGTCTCCCGGGATCAGCGGCACGTCGGGGCCATCGCGTCGCATGAGCGCGAGCGCCAGCAGCGTGCCTGCGATCCAGCCGTAGAGCAGTCCCCACAAACCCTGGCTCCAGACCAGCGCCAGCCCGAGACCCGCGCCGGCCACCGCCTGCACCGCCTGCGCCGCACTCACCGCGGGCACGCGTCCGGCGGCGCGCAGTGCTGCGGCGTGATACTGGAACGCGAGCTGGAGCAGTGCGGCCAGCAACATCAGTCCGACGAGCCCCGGCGCCGGCAAGCTCGGCCATCTGCGGCCGGAGCGCGAGTAACGCCACGACCCCGACGCTGAACGCCATCGCGCCGACCGCGATCACCGACCAGGCGCCGCGCATCAACGTCTGCGCGCGCGGACCATCGCGGCGCGCGTTGGCGGCCGGCAGTTCCAGGTCGAGCCCCTGGACCGCCCCCAACGATGCGTACGAGCCGTAGTCAAATATTAGATTCAGGGTGTTCCAGAGCCCGTAACCGTGAGGCCCGAGTGGCGAGAGCCGCCGCCCAGCCACGCGCGAGCATGAACACGCGCGCGACATAGAGACTCAGGGCAAAACCGGCGGAATGGCGAACCAGCACCGCGCGGGCGCCGGCGGCGGCGCGCCGGGCGCTGGACCATCGATCGGTCCGCCAGCGCGTGGCGGCGCGCCGGGCGTTGAACCTTCGGCCGGCCCGCCGGTGGGCGGCGCCCCGGGCACCGATTCGCTCACGTGGCTTGCGTGGCTTCGCCGAGCGAACGCAGCGACAGTCCCTCACGCCTCAGGTAGTAGATCCCGACCAACGTCACCGGGATCCACTGCCCCGCCCAGTAGAGCCACGAGAACGGCACCGCCGCCTCGCGGCCGACGCCGAACAGCGCGAGCCCGGCGATGCACGCCAGGTTCATGGTGCCGATGTAGCCCGGAGCCGCGGGCACCATGATGCCGATCGCGGTGATCACCAGCATCAGGAGCCCGCCGTACCAGGGCACGTCGATGCGCAGCGCCCACAGGCTCGCATGCAGTCCGAGCACGACCACGCCGAACATGGTGAACGACAGCACGAACACCCAGAGCAGCCGTGGAATGTCGCGGAACAGTCCGAGCCCTTCCAGGAACTGATCCATCAGGTGGCGCGAGCGATCGCGCACGCCGGCCGGAAGTGGCGACGTGAGAAATCGGACCACGGCGGTCATCAGGCGGGGCTGGTGCTCGAGGATCACGATCACCGCGGTCAGCGCCGACGCAGGTCGTCACCAGGATGCGCGCGCCGAGCTGGATCAGGCGGCCGGCCTCGGTCTCCTCGGTCAGCGGGCGGACCAGCAGCGCGATGCCGAGGATCGCGATCAGCGTCAGCATGTCGACGACTCGTTCGACCACCACGGTGGCGAACACCGCGAGTCTTGGACAGATTCTCGCGCCGGCCGAGCGCCCAGGCGCGCACGAACTCGCCGAGCCGGAGCGGCAACAGGTTGTTGGCCATGAACCCGATCATGGTGGCGCTGTACAGGCTGTCGAGCGAGACCGGCTTCTCGCGCGGCAGGAGCCAGCGCCAGCGAAACGCCCGGATCCAGAAGCCGACCAGCGTGGTGCAGAAGATGCCGACGACACCCAGCGGCCGCGCCTGGAGCAGGGCCGCCCAGACCTCGGCGATGCGCACGTCGCGCATCGACAGCCACACGCAGACGGCCGAGATGACGATCCCGATCGCGAGCTTGAGGCGTCCGCTCACGCGCTCCCCTGGGGGGCCGAGGTCCGTTCGACGCGCTCGCGCAGCAGGGCCAGCTCGCGCGCCAGCAGCAGGTTCTCCTGCCCGAGTCGCGAGAGCTTGACCGACTGGAACAACAGCATGGCGACCGCGAACGCCAGGCCGAGCGCGAACACCGTCGAGCTTTCGAACAACATGCCGAACGCGCGCGTCAGGAAGCGCAGCACCGGGGTCGCGAAGCCGAGGAACGCGATGGTCAGGCTGGCGCCGACCCAGAGCAGCGAATACTCCTCGGACAGCTTGCGGCGCCGCACCAGGTCGAGCACGTAGAGCGCGAGACCGACCGACGCGAATGCGATGATGACCTGAGTGCGCGACAGGAACTCCATGGGACCTCCACGACGACACCGGGCCCAGCGGCCCGGGGCGTCCGATCAGGGACGGTGCTGGATCCACGCCATGAGCGATGCGACCAGGTTCTTGTACGGGTAGTAGAGCGACTTGCCCAGAGTGTAGAAGGAACGCCCCGCCTGGCGCTCGCGCATGACCACCGGTACTTCGAGCAGCCGAAATCCGCGGCGCGCGAGCGCGATCAGGAGCGGCGCGTCGGGGAAGTCGCGCGGGAAGTCGTGCTGGCAGACCTCGAGCACCGAACGGCCGTAGGCGCGAAATCCCGAAGTGGTATCGGCGATTCGCTGGCCGACCGCCAGCCGCACCACGAACGCGAACAGCAGCATGCCGAGTCGGCGAAGGATCGGGGCGTGATAGCCGGTCGACTCGACGTAGCGTGAGCCGATCGCTACGTCGCAGGCGCCCGAGCGAACCGGTTCGATCAGGGCGTCCAGGAAGCGTGGATCGTGCTGGCCGTCGGCATCGAGCTGGACGGCGATCGCGTATCCGTTGGCGAGCGCCCAGCGAAAGCCGGTCTGGAGAGCGGCACCGACGCCCAGGTTGAAGGGATGTCGCACCACCGCGACACCGGTGCTGCGGGCAACTTCGGAAGTCCGATCCTGCGAGCCGTCGTCGACCACCAGGATGTCGTAGCCCGGCGCACTCGAGCGAACCTCGGCGAGGGTGCGCGACAGGCTCGCCTCTTCGTTGAGCGCCGGGATCACCACCAGGACGCGGCCGACCGTCCCGGGAAGTCACGGCTCGAGCCCGACGGCGCTCGCCCGCGCCAGCAGACAGCCGGCGAACAACGGCACCATGATCTCGTGGTGGCCGGTGATCGCGAAGCCGCGCGCCCCGGGCGCCTTGGTCGGGCGCTCGACCACGTTCACGCGCGGCCGATAGTGCTGGATCTGGTCGAAGTTGACCGTGGTCAACCCCGAGAGATCCGCGCCGAGATTGCGCGCGACCGACAATGCCTTGAGAAATACCTCGGGCAGCAGCACCGCCGAGCCGAAGTTGAGCACCACCGCACCGCGCGCCTCGGCCATCGCCGCCGCCAGGATCCGGAAATCGCGCAGCGTGGTCTCGCCGAGCGCCGCACCGTCGCAGCGCGGATGATGGTGGATCGTGTCGGTGCCGATCGCGACATGAACCGTGGCCGGCAGCGAGCGCGCGTAGGCCGTCGGCCAGCAGGCTGACGTCGGCGATGCGGCGCCTTGCGCTTCGACCAGTGCTCGGCCCCAGCACTCGCCGAGTCCCTCGCCGCGCGTCGCGGCCGTCGATCATCGCGCCGTTCATGAAGTCGCCGGTCTCGTCGACCATGCCGAATCGTGCCCTGGTGCAGATGGGCCTCGACGTCCTCGGAGGTGCGGCCGGTGAGCGCGATCTCGACGTCGTGGATCGCCGCGGCGCCGTTCATCACGAAGTGGGTCAGGAGCCCGCGCTCGACGAGCGCGATCAGACACGGGGTGACGCCGACCTTGATCACGTGTCCGCCGCACATCGCGAACACCGGCCGGCCGGCTTGGCGCGCGGCGATCGTGCGCTCGACCACCTCGCGCAGCGACTCGGCCGCGAGCTGGCGCGGCAGGGACGCGAGCACCGCCTCGGCGTGAGCCGGATCGAGCGGACGGGCGAAATCCTCGACCGAGACCTTGGTCGGGCGATCGGAAACTCGACCCACGGCGAGCCGTGAGAAGTCGGCCTCGGGGTAACGTCCCATCAGGCGCCCGGCCTGGCTTCCTGCAGGATCACGCTGATCGAGCCGATCGACGACCTTGCTCTTCATGAGCACCGGCATGCGTCGTTCGTCGTCGGTGATCCAGATCACGAGTCGCCCCGTTTTCTTGAAGATGCCACCGGCCTTGAGAATCGGCTCGAGGGCCACGCAGTCGAACGTCCCGGCCGGAGTCTTGATCTGCTCGCGCCCGAGCACTCGGACCTCGAGCGGCTTGGTCTTCCGGCTGGCATGATAGTCGAAGACGATGCTGCCGCCGACCGGCAGCGCCTGGTAGCGCGTGAAGTAGAACGACGACAGGGCGTCCTGGACCTGCGGCGGGATCGGGTAGGTCTGGCCGTTGTCGTAGTGCGCCTGGTGGATGCCGTAGTCGAAGTTGATTTCGCTGCGCGCCTTGTGGCCGCCCTCGCGCCGATTCTCGGTGTAGCGCAGGCTGGACTGCTCCTCGCGATCCCAGGTCGACTCGATCCGATTGCGCACCTTGTAGAACACGCTGAAGAACTTGTTCGATTCGGCGCGCGCCAGCAGCGATCAGCGTCGGCCGGCCTTTGACCTTCTTCTCCTCGGGCACTTCGAGCCACGCCGTTCCGGCGTGGATGACGCCGTACTGGACGCTGAACTTGAGGGACTCGCCCTGCTTGAAGGGGACCGGAACCTCGGGCAACACCTCGATCACGCCGTCCGGAGGCCGTGAGATGGTGGCGTCCAGGGCGATGTCGGCCGAGTCGGGAGGAGCCTCGACTTCGTCGTCGTCCGCGGCACGGGCAGCGAGCGCATAGACCGCGAGGGCCAGCAGGAACACCGCCGGCAGGAACAGGCTTGGCTTCGAGCGCCCCCGGCTCCTAGAATGACTCGTCGCATTCATCATGGTGATGAAGCTACGCAATAGCGGTGCCGTCCTTCCACGGCCATGGGGAAAGGCCACTATGTCCACGAGCCAATCGGCTGTCAAACCCACACTTGGGCCTTCTGAACGACTCCTGAACCTTCCGCCCTATGCCCTGGCCAAAGTGTTTCAGGATCGCGACGAAAAGCTGCGGCAGGGCGTGGATGTTATCGACCTCGGGGTGGGGAATCCCGACATGCGTCCTCCGGCAGCACGCCGTCGAGGCCCTGAAGGCGGCCCTGGACGACCCGGCCATCCAGAACCACCGCTATCCGAGCTTCAACGGCCTGCCCGAGTACCGGGCCGCGATCTCGACGTGGTACGCGAATCGTTTCGGGGTCGAAGTCGACCCCGCGTCCGAGGCCATGGCGCTGGTCGGCTCCAAGGAAGGCATCGCCAAGTTCTTCCTGGCGCACTTCAACCCCGGCGACACCATCCTCCAGTGCGCGCCCTGCTACCCGGCCTACATCGGCGTCGCCGCGATCGCGCAGCTGCGCGTCGTCGAAGTGCCGTTGACCGCCAAGAACGAATTCCGCCCCGATCTGAAGGCGATCCCGGTCGAGGACGCGCGCCGGGCGAAGATCCTGTGCATCAACTTCCCCGGCAACCCGACCGGCGGCGTCGAAACGCTTGCGTTCTACGAGGAAGTCCTGCGCTACGCACGCGAGCACGACCTGTTCGTGGTCTCGGACATCGCCTATTGCGACCTGTCGCTCGATCCCTCCTACCGCGCGCGCTCGTTCCTCGAGTTCGACCGCGACAAGGAGCGTACGATCGAGTTCCACTCGTTCTCCAAGAGTTACTCGATGCCGGGCTGGCGCGTGGCGTTCGCCGCCGGAAACCGCGATGCGATCGCCAACCTGACCAAGATCAAATCGAACATGGACTTCGGTGTGTTCATGGCGATCCAGCGCGCGGCGGCCGCGGTGCTCTTGGGCCCGCAGGACTACTGCGCCGAGGTCTCGGCGATCTACCGCAAGCGTCGCGACGTGTTCCTCGAGGGGGTGCGCCCGCTCGGCTACCCGGTGCCGACACCGCTCGCATCGCTCTACGTGTGGCTGCCGATCCCACGCCGGTACACGAGCTCGATGGAGTTCACCAAGGACTTGCTGGACAAGACCGGCGTGGTGGTGGCACCGGGCTCGGGGTTCGGCAAATCCGGCGAGGGCTACGTGCGGATCGCGCTGTGCGTGACCGAGGAGCGGTTGCGCGAGGCGACGAACAGGATGAAAGAGGCGGGGTTCGCGTATTGAGTTTCGGCGGTACCGCGCGGATGCGGGGGTCCGCGGCCGACCGGGAACTACCAGCTCAAGTTCCGTGAGCTCTCCGGCCCCAGCGCCGCGAGCGTGAATCCGCCCGGCGACAGATAGCGGCGCGCGACCTCGGCCACCTGCTCGACCGTCACCGCCTCGACCCGCGTCACGTGCTCCATTTGGGTGGTGAAGCGCTCGGCGTACATCTCCTCGTGGGCCAGGTGGTACATGCGCCCGGAGACGCTCTCGGCCCCGATCAGGATGCTGCCGCGCAGCTGGCGGCGGACGTCGGCGACTTCGTCGGCCCCGGGCCCTCGCTCCGCCAGGGCCTCGAGCTCGTTCCGGACCAGGGCCAGCGCCTCGGCGCCGCGGTCGGGCGACACGCCGAGATGGATCGAGAGCATTCCGCAGTCGGTGAAGAAGTCGGCCGCCGAATAGACGGAGTAGGCGAGCCCGGCCTCTTCGCGCACGCTCTGGAACAGTCGCGAACTCATGCCACCCCCGAGCAGCGTGCTCAACACCACGAGCGCGGTACGCTGCTCGTGCGCATAGGGAATGGTGCGGGTGCCGAGCGACAAATAGAGCTGCTGGAGCTCGGGACGCACGCTGTAGCGCACCTCGGGAGCGAACGCTCCGGGTCCCGCCGGCGGCTTGCGGGGCGAACCGTCCGGCAAGCCATAGGCCGTCTCGGCCAGGTCGACCAGCTGTTCGTGCTCGAAGCCCCCGGCGCCGATCAGCACCAGCTCTTGCGGCCGATAGCGGTGGGCGTAGTACTCGCGAATCGATCCCGCGTCGAGCGCCGCCACGGTTTCGAGCGTGCCCAGGATCGGACGACCGAGCGGGTGGTCGCCCCACACCTGTCCACTCAACAGCTCCGAAGCCTTGTCCTCGGGGTTGTCTTCGGCGGCGAGGATCTCCTCACGCACCACCGATTGTTCGCGGGTCACGTCGGCCGGTGCGAAGCGCGGCCGCGACACCAGGTCGGCGAGCACGTCGACTACTTGTGGCAGGTGCTCGGCCAGGGCGCGGGCGTAGTAGCAGACCTGCTCGCGGCCGGTGAAGGCGTCGAGATGGCCGCCGAGCGACTCCAGGCTCTGGGCGATCGCCCGCGCGTCGCGGCGCTCGGTGCCCTTGAACAACATGTGCTCGATGAAATGCGACACGCCGAGCCGCTCGTTCGGCTCGTCGCGAGCGCCGCTCTTCACCCAGGTCCCGACCGAAACCGAATGCCGGTCGGGAATGGTCTCGGACAGCACGGTGAGTCCGGACGGCAGCACGGACCGCCGGATCCCGGGGGCCAGCTCGATGGTTTCCGTTGGCTTGGTCGTGGTCACGTCACTCGTCCCTGGCCTGAAAATACGGCGTGGCAGGTTGCCCTGCCACGCGCGTACACCACTTCAGACTCGAGGTCGCGGATTAGCGTCGCCCGCGTCCCCGATCCCGGTCGCGACCGCCACGGTCACGATCCCGATCGCCGCCACGAGGAGGATAGTCCTCGCGACCGCCGGATCCCGCGACCACGCCTTCCGGCTCCGGCAGGAGCGCCTTGCGCGACAGGCGGATCTTGCCGTCCCGATCGACTCCGATCACCTTGACCATCACCATGTCGCCGACGTTGAGCACGTCCTCAGTGCGGGCGATGCGATGGTGGTCGATCTCCGAAATGTGCAGCAGGCCGTCGCGGCCCGGAACGATCTCGATGAACGCTCCGAACGTGACCACGCTGCGGACCTTGCCCTGGTAGACGCGGCCGGGCTCCGGATCCTCGGTGATGTTGCGGATCATCTCCTCGGCGCGCCGACTGCCTTCGACATTGACCGCGGCAATGCGAACCTCGCCGCTGTCGTCGATGTCGATCTGACAACCGGTCTCCTCGGTGATGCGCTTGATGATCTTGCCCCCCGGTCCGATGACTTCGCGGATCTTGTCCGGGTGGATGGTGATGATCGTGATCCGCGGTGCGAACGGCGACATCTCGGAACGCGGCGCGGACAGGGTTTGCGCCATCTTGTCGAGAATGAACAGCCGCCCCTGGCGCGCGCGGTCGAGTGCTTCGCCCAGCACCTGGAACGAGATGCCACCGATCTTGGTGTCCATCTGGAAGGCGGTGACGCCCTCGCGGGTGCCGGTCACCTTGAAGTCCATGTCGCCGAGATGATCTTCGACGCCGAGGATGTCGGTGAGCACGGCGACCTTGTCGCCTTCCTTGATCAGGCCCATCGCGATGCCCGCGACCGGCGACTTGATCGGCACCCCCGCGTCCATGAGCGCCATGGCTCCGGCGCACACCGTCGCCATCGACGAGCTGCCGTTGGACTCGAGGATGTCGCTGACGATGCGGATGGTGTAGGGGAACTGGCCCTCGGCCGGGATCACCGGCTCGATCGAACGCTCGGCCAGCGCACCGTGTCCGATCTCGCGCCGGCCCGGGCCGCGAATCGGCCGCACCTCACCGACGCTGAACGGCGGGAAGTTGTAGTGCAGCATGTACGACTTCCACGACTGCCCTTCCAGCTCCTCGACCCGCTGCTCGTCGCTCTTGGTCCCGAGCGTCGCCACGGCCATTGCCTGGGTCTCGCCGCGGGTGAAGAGGCATGAGCCGTGAGTACGCGGCAGGGCTCCGACCTCGATGGTGATCGGCCGGATGTCGTTGAGTCCGCGGCCGTCGGCGCGCACGCCCTCGACCAGGACCATGTTGCGCATCTCGTCGCGCTCGACGTCGTGAAGGATCTTGCCGACGTACGGGCCCTGATCGGGGAAACTCTCCGCCAACGCGGCGACCGCTTCCTCACGGATCCGGTCGATCTCCTCCTGGCGCGCCTCCTTGGCCGGGATCCGGATGGCCTGGCGCAGGCGGTCGCGATACGACGACTCGAGACGGTTGCGCAGCTCGGAGACATCGGTCGGCGTCAGCGTCGGCCGCTTGGTCTTGCCGCAGCGCGCCATCAGCTTGCGCTGCGCGTCGACGATGCGTCGGATGTGCTCCATCGCGAACTCGAGGGCGGCGATCAGGTCCTGCTCGCTGATTTCACGAGTGCCACCCTCGACCATGATGATGTTGTCGGCGGTGCCGGCGACGATGATGTCCATGTCGCTCTCGTCGAGCTGGCTGACCGTCGGCATGATCACGAACTCGCCGTTGACCCGCCCGACGCGAACGCCTGCCACCGGCTCAGGGAACGGAATGTCGGACAGGTTGATCGATGCCGAGGCGCCGATCAGCGCCAGCACGTCGGCGTCGTTCTCCTGGTCCGAAGACATGACCGTAGCCATGATCTGGGTTTCGTAGGGGAAGTTCTTCGAGAACAACGGACGGATCGGCCGGTCGCTGAGCCGTGAACTCAGGACTTCCTTCTCGGTCGGCCGGCCTTCGCGCTTGAAGAAGCCACCCGGGATGCGTCCCGCGGCGTAGGTGCGCTCGCGGTAGTCCACGGTGAGCGGGACGAAGTCCCGGCCCAGCGTGGGAGACTTGGCCGCGCTCGTGGCGACCAGAACGATGGTGTCGCCCAGCTGCACGACCGCCGAGCCGCCGGCGAGCTTCGCCATCTTCCCGGTGCTGATCGTGAGGGTTTGTCCTCCGAGATCGAGGGTTTCTTTTTGCTCGTTCATCAACGAATGTTTTCCTCTCGCACGCATCCGGCAGCCCGCCGGAAAGCCTGACCCCCGCCGTCGTGCGATCCCGGAGCGGGTGCCGCGCGAACCATGACGGTCCGCGCCGTAGTGTGAACCGCGGGCCTTTGCCCGCGGTCCCGTGTTGGGTCCGCGCTAGCGGCGCAGTCCCAGATCCTTGACCACCTTGCGGTAGCGATCGACCTTCGTCGCCTTGAGATAGTCGAGCAGCCGACGGCGCTGTCCCACCATGCGCAGCAGGCCGCGGCGCGACGCGTGATCCCGCGGGTGACTCTTGAAGTGGTCGGTCAGGTAGTGAATCTTTTCGGTCAGCAAGGCGATCTGGACCTCGGGAGATCCGGAGTCACCCTCGTGAATCTTGTACTTGCCGATGATGCCCTGTTTCTGCTCCTTGGAGAGCGTCAAGGCGCCACCTCCTGCTGGAGAGTGTGCGGAGTGGCCCAGCGCACCGGGTTCCAGCTCCCGGATGCCCGAGCGGCTCTGGGTTCCATACCCTGGCCAAAGTGACCCGGCAAAATAACATGGCTCGCCCTCGACCGCCAGTTCGACGGATCGAGGAGGGCTCGATCCGCCACCCGAGGAATCAGTGGGCAACAATGTTTTCTTCGTCTTAACCGCGCGACCCAAATCGCGCATGTAACGCTCTTGTCATCAAATAGCGCTGTCGCCGACCCGGTCGAGGCAGGTAGGATTGAGGCGTCCATCTCCTCTACAGCTTCCTGACCCCACTAGGAGTGCGCGATGAAACACAGACCCCGATTCGCGCTGGCGTGCGCCGTGGCGGCCCTGGCCGTCTCCCCGTCGCTGGCATTCTCCGCCCTCGTCATGTCGGAGCCCTTCTCCTATCCGGACGGCAATCTCATCGGACAGGGTGGCTGGGCGCTTCACAGCGGTCTCATCACCGACAAGCCGATTCTGGTGACGGGCGGCGCGATCCGCCTCAACCAGAGCGCGGGATCCGGCCAGGACGTCAATCGTCCGCATGCCGCGTTCGCCGCAACGTCCACGTCGTTCGCGATGTTCAAGCTCACGGTTCCGTCGATCGCGCCGGGCGGTGGTGCTCCCGTCCACGCCACGGCGGACTACTTCGCGCACGCGCGTCCGTCGATCAACCCGAACAACTTCCGCGCCCGCGTCTACGTCGGGCCGCCGACCGGCGGCGGCAACTTCGGTCTCTACATCAGCGTGACCTCGTCGGGTACCAGCCCGCCGGTGGCATTCCCCACCGACCTGTCGTACAACACCCAGTACACCGTGGTCACATCGTACGATCCGGTGGCCGGCACGTCGCAGATGTGGGTCAACCCGACCAGCTCGGCCAGCACCTCGGCGACCAGCGGCCCGTTCGCCCTGGCTGCCGGTGAGGCCATCGACCAGTACGCCTTCCGCCAGGCGGCGGTGACCACGACCTTCCAGGACGTCGACGATCTGGAAGTTCACAGCACCTTCCCGATCGTTCCGTCGCTTCCGGGCGCGAACGACATCGCGCTGGCACTGATGGCGATCGCGATGTTGGGCACGGGTGCGGTGACCGTGGTTCGCGCGCGCGCGAACGCCTAGACTCACCTTAGCGCCCCCCGAGGCCCCGGTGCCCGCAACCGGGGCCTCAGGCTTTTTGTGGAGCACCCCCGAGCAGTTCGCGCGTACGCGCCAGATCGTCCTGCATGGCTCGTTTGAGCGCCTCGACCCCGTCGAACTTGATCTCGGGCCTGAGCCAGCTCGCGAACTCGACTTCGACTTCGCGATCGACCAGGTCTCCGCTCCAGTCCAGCAGATGGACCTCGAGCGTGCGGCGCTCGCCGCCGAACGTCGGACGCACGCCGATGCTCATCGCCGCCGGGCGGCGCACCGGCTCACCGTCGATTCCCGCCCACACCGCGTAGATGCCGTCGGCCGGGATCAGCTTCTCTTCGTGGAGCTGCAGAGTTGGCGGTCGGAACCCCCAGCGTTCGGCCGATCTGTTCGCCGCGCACGACGCGTCCGCCGAGGCTGTAGCGACGACCGAGCAGCTCGGGCAGGCTCTCGACCCGCCCGGCGGCCAGCAGCTCGCGAATCCGGGTGCTGCTCACCGGGGCGCCCCCGATCTCGAGCAGCGGCACTTCTTCGACTTCGAATCCGCGGGTGGCGCCGATCTCGCGCAGCCTGGGCACGTTGCCGGCGCGCTTGCGCCCGAGGGCGAAGGACTGGCCGACGACCAGGTCGCGCATTCCGAACGGTGCGATCAGGTGACGTTCGACGAACGTCTCGGGCTCGGTTGCCGCCAGCTCGCGCGTGAACGGCAACACCTCGTAGTGATCGATGCCGAGGGCCGCCAGGCGCGCGCGGCGCTCGGTGTGCGGCGTCAGCGGTGGCAGGGCGCGAAACGGGCTCGACAGCACCACGTCCGGGTGCGGATCGAAGCTGACCACGACCGTCCGGGCGCCGCGGGCCTGGGCGCGCTCGAGCGCGCGGGCGAGGATTCGCTGATGCCCGAGGTGCAGGCCGTCGAAGACGCCGACCGCGACCGCAGCGTTCACGCGACCGCCCCGCCGCGTCCCTGACGCACCGCCCAGGGGAAGATCACGTGCGGCCGGGCGAACATCATTTCACCCTCGAATGCGTCGGTCCCCGGAGGGTGCCCCGCGTCGTGGACGACGACCTCCCCGAGCGCCAGCGCGTGTCCGAGCGCGTCGCGGAACACGACCGAACGCGGTCCGGCGGCCCGCGGCACGCCCTCGAGGGCAGCGCGATCCAGCGGGATCGCACGGCCGAAGCCCAGGCCCTCCGCATCGGCGGCACCGAACACGACCCCCGGCAGCACGTTCAGCGCCTGGTCGAGGGGAATTCCGGCGAGCGCCCAGACTTCGTCCGGAGTCCGCTCATACAGGTCGCGCAGCGTCGTGGCGCGCGACAAATCGAACGGCTCGCTGCGCAGGCGACGCAGGGACTTGAGCGCTCCGCCGCAGCCGAGGCGCGCGCCGAGATCGTGCGCGAGCGTGCGCACGTAGGTGCCGCTCGAGCAGCGGACCCGGAACGTGGCTTCGGGGAGCGCGAACCAGGTCCATTCCCACGACGCGACATGCACCGGGCGCGGCGCGCGATCGACGGTGATGCCGCGGCGCGCGAGCCGGTACAGCCGCTCGCCGCGCACGCGGATCGCTGAGACCATCGGCGGCACCTGGAGCAAATCGCCGGTGAGTGCGACCGAGGCCTCGCGCACTTCGGCTTCGGTGACGGCGACCGGCCGTTCCTCGACGACCTCGCCGGCCAGGTCCTGGGTCGAGGTGACGACACCGAGGCGAACCGTGCCTTCGTAGGTCTTCTCGCCGCCCTGCCAGACCGGAACGCAGCGGGTCGCGGCACCGAGCGCGAGCGCCAGCAGCCCGCTGGCCCCGGGATCGAGTGTCCCCAGGTGGCCGGCGGCTTTCTCGCGGAATCGGCGGCGGACGACGTCGACCACATCGTGCGAGGTGATGCCCGCCGACTTGTCGACGACCAGGACCCCGCAGCGCGGCGGCGGACCGGCCGAAGGCACGACGGCGAGCGGCGGCGCCGACGGTTCGACCACGCTCACGCCTCCTCCTCGTCCTCCGGCGGCGTGCCGCTCTCGATCCGCCTGAGCAGCTCCTCGACCCGCGCCCCGCGCTCGATCGAGGTGTCGAGCAGGAAGCGGATCTCAGGCACTTCGCGCAGCGACAGACGGCTGGCCAACTCGCGCCGCACGAACGGCGTGGCGCGTTCGAGGGCAAGGAGCGTGCGGCGTCGCTCATCGCCCTCGGGCAGGATGCTGACGAAGATGCGGGCGACCGAGAGGTCGTGGGTCACTTCGACGTCGGTGACGCTCACCCATTGCGAGACCTGGGGATCGCGCAACCGATTGCCGAGGATGTCGGCGGCCTCGCGCTGGATGCGCTGCGCGACGCGCTCGGGACGGATTCTCACAGTCGTTGCTCCTGCCAGTCGAGCACCGTAGCCGCCGGCTCCGACTCGACGATGTTTCGGACGCTCTGTAGCAACTCCGTCAGGTGATGATTCTCGGAGGAAACCAGCGCCACCCCGAGTGCGGCACGCTGCCAGAGGTCGTGGTGGTCCACCTCGGCGACCGAGGCCTGAACCCGGTTGCGAATGCGCTCCTTGAGGGATCGGATCACGGCGCGTTTGTCCTTGAGCGACCCGGCCGCGGGCACGTGCAGCTCGATGCGGACGATGCCCACGAACATGGAAGTGCGCGCCGGTCGGCCGGAGCTGCTACAGCGTCCGCGCCAGCTCCTCGATCGTGAAGGCCTCGATCGTGTCCCCGACCTGGATGTCCCTCATGCCGTCGAGACTGATGCCGCACTCGAAGCCGTTCTGGACCTCACGGACGTCGTCCTTGAAGCGCTTGAGCGTCTCGATCCGGCCGGTCCACACGGTTTCGCCGCCACGGTTCAGACGCACCTTCGCGGTGCGCGGGATCGAACCCGAAGTCACCATGCAGCCGGCGATCATGCCGGTCTTCGAGATCTTGAAGGTCTGACGGACCTCGGCGGTGCCAATCACGACCTCCTTGAGCTCGGGTTTGAGCAGACCCTCGAGCGCCTGCTTCACCTCCTCGACCGCCTTGTAGATGATGTCGTAGAGGCGAATCTCGATGCCCTCGCGCTCGGCCAACTCGCGCGCACGGACGTCGGGCCGTACGTGGAAGCCGACGATGATCGCGCCCGAAGCCTGGGCGAGCAGCACGTCGGACTCGGTGATCTGGCCGACCGCCTGCCGGATGATGCGCACCTGGACTTCGGCGGTGCTCAGCTTGGTCAGCGACTCCGACAGCGCCTCGACCGAGCCGTCGACGTCGCCCTTGATCACCATCTTGAGCTCGTTGGCCTCGCCCTGCGCCATGCGCTCGTGGAACGACGACAGCTTGATGGTCCGCGCGGCACGGAACTCGTGCTCGCGCGCCAGCGCCTGGCGCTTGGTCGCCATCTCGCGCGCTTCGCGCTCGTCCTCGAAGGCGACGATCTGGTCGCCGGCCGCCGGCGTTCCGCCCCAGCCCAGGACCTCGACCGGCGTCGACGGCCCGGCTTCGCGCACCGCGTGCCCGCGCTCGTCGAACATGGCCCGCACGCGTCCGTGCTGCTGTCCGGCGACGAACGAATCGCCGATCCGCAGGGTGCCCTGTTCGACCAGCACGCTGACCACGATGCCGCGCCCCTGTTCGACGCGCGCCTCGAGCACCACCCCGCGCGCACGCCGGTGGGGATCGGCCTTGAGGTCGAGCATGTCGGAAACCAGCAGGATCATCTCGAGCAGGCGATCGACGTTGGTGCCCTTCTTCGCCGAGATTTCGACGCTGACGTTCTTGCCGCCGTACTCCTCGACCACGACGCCGCGCTGGGCCAGCTCCTGCTTGACCAGGTCGGGCCGGGCCGCCGGCAGGTCGATCTTGTTGATTGCGACCACGAGCGGCACGTCCGCCGCCCGGGCATGATCGATCGCTTCGATGGTCTGCGGCATCACGCGATCATCGGCCGCGACCACCAGGACCACGATGTCGGTGGCCTGGGCTCCGCGCGCGCGCATCGCCGTGAACGCCTCGTGGCCGGGCGTGTCGAGGAACGTGATCCGCTTGCCCGCGGGCAGCGTCACCTCGTAAGCGCCGATGTGCTGCGTGATTCCGCCCGATTCGCCGGCGATGACGTTGGTCTTCCGAATATGGTCGAGCAGCGAGGTCTTGCCGTGGTCGACGTGACCCATGACCGTGACCACCGGCGGCCGCGACTCGAGGCTTTCGGTCGCGACTTCCTCCTCGGCGCCGACCTCCTCCTCGCCGTACTCCGAAACGATCTCGACCGTGTAGCCGAACTCGTCGGCGACGGTCATCAACGAGTCCTTGTCCAGGCGCTTGTTCATGGTCGCCATCAAACCGAGCCGCATGCAGGTCGCGATCACTTCCTGCGGCCGCACCTCCATCAGGTTCGCCAGCTCGGCGACGGTGATGAACTCGGCGGCGCGCAGAACTTTCGATTCTTCGACCGCGACCTCGCCGTTCTCGTCGTCGCGTCGCCGGGTGCGCCGGCGGGCGCCGCCCGAGTCCAGGCTGGCCAGGGTCTTGCGCACGCTGTCGGCAACCAGCTTCTGGTCGACCTTCTTCTTCTTCTTGTCGCGGCGCCGCGGGCCGCGGTCCGGGCCGCGGAACATGGGGCGCGACGGCGTCGACACCGCCGGGCGGGCCGCCGCCGGGGACGAGACCTGAGGCTTGGCGGGCGCATGCGCCGGCGCGTGCGCCGCCGCCGACTGCACGGACTTCTGCGCCGCCTGCTGAACGCGCGCACGCTCTTCGCGGGCCCGCTGCTGTTCGTGCTCGATCTTGCGGTGCTCGGCCTCGCGCACCGCAGTCATCTCCTGCGCCAACTCGGCGCGGACCTTCTCGACCACCTGCGGTTCGAGCGTGCTCATGTGGTTCTTGACGTCGGCGCCCATGCGTTTGACGATCTGGAGCACGGCTTCGCTCGACATGCCGAGGTCCTTGGCGACCTCGTAGATCCGAACCTTCTTGGCGGCGGCTTTAGCCACGATGCTCGCTCCCGTCCGGTGTGGTGGCCTCGGCCGGCTCGTCGGACGCCGGCGGCGCATCGGAGGCCGCCGGCTGGTCGGAAGCCGCGGGCCCTTCGGCCGCCTGCAAGAGGTCGGTTCCCTCGGACTCGTCGGTCGCAACCGACTCGTCCAACATCGCATCGGCGTCGATCGCCGCTGCATCGGCGCCACCCCCGCCGTTAGCCGCCGCCGTTTCCACGGCCGCGACCGGCGGGTGCGCCACGATGTACTCCTGCGCCACGGCCAGGATCTTCTCCGCGGTCTTCTCGCCGATGCCCGGAATGTCCACCAGCTTCTCGAGCGGGACCGCGATCAGCTCCTGCACGGTTTCGATCCCCGCCGAAATCAGCTTTTCGGTGGTGGCTTCGCCCAACTCGAGCTTCTCGACTTCGATGCGGCTGGCGCGCTCCAGCTCGTGGCGCTTCTTCTCCTCGGTCTTCGACACCAGGTCGATCTTCCAGCCGGTGAGCTTGGCCGCCAGCCGGGCGTTCTGCCCGCCCTTGCCGATCGCCAGTGACAGCTGGTCGTCGGCGACGATCACCTGCATGGCCTTGTCGGCCTCGTGCACCCGCACGTCGAGCACCCGCGCCGGCGCCAGGGCGCGCGACACGAACACGTTCGGCTCGTGGGACCACGGCACGATGTCGATGCGCTCGCCGCCCAGCTCGCGCACGATGCTCTGCACCCGCGAGCCCTTGAGCCCGACGCACGAGCCGACCGCGTCGACCCGCGGATCGTTGGAGAACACCGAGATCTTGGACCGGGCCCCGGCTTCGCGCGCGACCGCCTTGATCTCGACGATGCTGTCGGCGATCTCCGGCACTTCGCTCTCGAACAGGCGGCGCAGGAAGTCCGGGTGCGTCCGCGACAGGATCACCTGCGGGCCCTTGGCCAGCTTGTCGACGTTGATCACCACCGCGCGCACGTAGTCGCCCTGGCGGTGATAGGAGCGCGGGATCTGCTCGCGCGCCGGCAGCAGCCCTTCACTATGGTCGAGTTTGACGATCACGTTGCCGCGATCCACCTGCTGGACCACGCCACGCACCAGCGTGCCGATCTTGTCGGCGTATTCGCGGAACACGCGCTCGCGCTCGGCCTCGCGCACGCGCTGGATCAGCACCTGCTTCGCGGTCTGGATCGCGTTGCGACCGAACTCGGCAATCGGCAGCGGGAACGACAGGACGTCGCCGACCTTCGCGTCGCGCCGATGGGCGCGCGCCTCCTCGACCGTCATCTGCAGGGCCGGATCTTCGATGGTCTCGGCCACGGTCTTGCGCAGCACGATCGAGATCGAGCCGGTGTCGTTGGCGAACGCGACCTGGACGTCGGCGGTCATGCCGTACTTGCGGCGGACCGCACTCGCCAGCCCGACTTCGAGGGTTTCGATGAGCATCGCGCGATCCACGCTCTTTTCGCGCGTGATCTGGCTCAACGCGTCAAGAATGTCGTGGTTCACTTCGATCCTCCTCGATCGGGGCCACTGCCCCGCTTCCACGGGTCCGTCATGACGAGCCGCGCCTGTTTGACCTCGGCCCATCCGAACCAGTGCTCGTTTCCGTCGTCGGTCCGGAGTCCGACCTGGCCACCCTCCGGTCCGATCAGGATGCCCTCCCAGTTGCGTCGCCCGTCCCGCGGCTCCAGGGTCGTGACGGTCGCCTTGCGACCGGAGAACCTCGCCACCGAATCCAGCGTGTTCAACCGGCGCTCGATCCCGGGAGAGCTGACTTCCAGCTGATACTGCCCGGGTACGATCTGGTTCATGTCCATACAATCCGAAAGACGCCGGCTGAATCGCGCGCAGTCGCCGACGGTGATGCCGCCCGGCTTGTCCAGCAGGACACGCACGACCATCCGGCTACCGAGAACCGCATGCTCGACGTCGACCAGCTCGTAGCCGGACTCTTCGGCAAGCGGCTCGGCGAGCCGCCGAACCTCTTCCAGGACTTTCAATTCCGCTCCGGAACTCGAAACAAAACGGAGTGGTTGCACCTGCCCCACTCCAGGGGCGGAAACTTATCTCAGTCGAGCCCGATGTGGCAAGCGGGCTCGCCCCGGTGCCGGCGCCAACCACAGTGACAAGGGCCTGTCAAGCGCGGGGCTGAAGCTCCGCCGATCGCGGAACGCGCGGCCGGGGCGGCCTCTAGCGCGACAGGGGGCTCCGGTAGACCAGCCACGCCGCCACCCGGGCCACTTCGGCCAGGCTCGCCGCCGACACCTGATCCGGCGTGTCGCGGGTCGTGTGCCACGCCGGGTAGTCGAAGTCGATGATGTCGACCGCGGGAATCCCGGCATCGAGCAATGGAACGTGGTCGTCGTGGACACGAAAGCGCGGCGCCTCGTGGAAGTGCACCGCACCGGTCGCGCGCGCGGCTTCGAGCACGATCTGCACCAGGTTCGCGGCCCGGCGCGACGAGCTGACTTCGGGATGAATCGCGAGGTCTTTGTCGCCGACCATGTCGAACACGAACGCCGCTTTGGCATAGCCGCGCGGCAACGAAGCCGCGTAGTGCCCCGACCCGAGGCAGAATTCCTCCATGCGGCTGCTCTCGCCTTGATCCTCGCCGTCGACGAACACGAGATCGACCCCGACCCGCGGAGGGCGGCGGTGCATCAGCTCGGCGACTTCCAACAGGATCGCGACCCCGGAGGCGCCGTCATTGGCGCCCGGCACCGGATCGGAGCGCCGCGTGGAATCGGGATCGCGATCGGCCCGCGCGCGCGTGTCCCAGTGCGCCACCAGGATCAGGCGACCCGGGTCGCTCGGACCGAAGCGACCGATGAGGTTGGTCAGCTCGAGGGGCCGGCCCAAGGTGCTGTCGGTGAAGGTCTGGCGCTCGACCGCACCGCCCAGGCGGCCGACTTCCGCCGCGATCCAATCCGCGATCGCCGCGTGTGCAGGACTTCCCGGAATCCGCGGCCCGGCCGCAACTTGGTGGCGGACCCGCTCGAGCGCGCGCTCGCCGTCGACTTCGAGCGGGGCCGCGCAACGCACGGCGCACATCACCAGTCCGGCCACGACCGGAACCACGACGCCTGCCCTGCGTCGCACCTGGGAGCCGCCGCGAGTGGTCACGCGCTAGAAGGTAAACGACCCGCGCGCTTCGATGCGAATCTGCCGGCGGATGATCTCCCGTTGCAGGTCGCGGTCCTGAGAGAAGCCGAGGACCAGGTTGCCGGTGATGTTGTTGCTGAAACCGTACTGGCCGTTCAGGTTCAGGCTCAGGCGATCGTTGTCGTTCGGGTTCCGGACGCCACCGCCCGCCTGCGGGGACGCTTTGATCACGGTTTCGCCGCTGCGCTTCTCGTAGCTCCCGGTGAAACCGAGCGCCACCGAGCTCTTCACGGTGCTGGTCTTGCCAAGCACCGAGACCTGCTGGCCTCGCGAATACGACTTGTTCAGGCTCAGGTTCACGTTGGTGAAGCGCTCGTTGGTGATCGAGTGCCCGACCTGGAACGACTCGGTCTGCGTGTTTCGGCGCTCGATCCCCAGGTCAACCTTGGTGCCGTCCTTGAGGTCGCCCCGCAGATTGAGCAACGGCTGCCACTGGCTGCTGGTGCGGATCGTGCTCGGGGTCAACGCACTGTTCAGGTAGGCGGTCGAGGAGCTGCGGTTGTAGGCGGTTCGCAGTTGCGGGGTCTTGAGAACGCGATCGATCCTCAGGGCGGTCGCCAGACGTCCGTAGTCGATCGTGAAATCGGGGAAGCGCGAATCGTCCTGCCGGTTGGTCACCTGGCTGCTGGTGGAGCGGCGCGAGCGGAAGTCAGCCGTGGTGGTCACCGAGGAGCCGAACAACAACTGGAGCCGGGTATTGCCGCGAGCATCCCAGCCCTCCGACTGCGACGACTGGTTGCCATACACCGCTCGGGTCCGCTCGCCGAATCCGGGGTCTTGCGTGAACCCGAACAGGTAGGCGGCGTCCGGAGTGCCGTTGATGCGCGAGTGGCTCGACATGCGCACGATCGAGCCATCGAGGTTGATCGAGCCGAGGCGCGAAAGCAGGAAGCGAATCGGCGGCACGCGGGCCCGGGTCCGCGAGGTGTCGCGCGGATTCGCGGTCACGCTGCGATACAGACCCTCGAACGGCAGGGTCCACTGCGCCGTATAGTTCTGGTTGTTGCTCACCTCGCGAACACTCAGATCACTCGACAACGCCGGGCCGTTGTTCTGCTGGTATCCGGTGTTCCACCCCAGCCGGGGCCTGATCCAGGTGCCCCGGTTCAGCTGCCAGCCCCAGGTCGTGGCCTGGCGGACCGCCACCACCCGGCCGATGTTCACGTTCCCGACCGATTCGCTCAACTCGACCGGCAGCGACAGGTTGCGGATCGCATCGATGTGGTACGTGATCGGATCGACCGGCTGGACGTCCATGGCCATGAGCAGCGACGTGGCGCGGCCGGAGGAGAAGCTGCGCGGAATCAGGCTGCCGGTCGAGTCGCGCTGCCGATCGTAGGAATGCGACTTCGACTCCACCGTGTTGTAGGTCATGGACACGTTCGACGGCATCGGGAACAACTTGCCCTTGGTGAAGGGCAGGGGGATCTGGGCCAGCTTCCGGAAGGTCTGGCGATAGGCGAGATTGGCGGAGAATTGCGACGAGGTGTCGACCTGGCTGGGCGACTGGCTGTTCTGCCAGCTCCGGCTCATCGCGCCGGTGATGCCACCCAGGGTGTAGCGGAGCAAAGGATTCGACCGCTCGCTCCAGTTCCGCGAATAACTGGTCGACCACGACTGCTGGACCGACCGCGATTCGCTCGCGGCAGCGAACGCGCCGCTGCGGAAGACGTCGTCGCCGACCGTGAAGCGCGGCTTGTCGCCGTTGCTATTGTAGGCATAGCTGACCGGCAGGATGATCCCGGTGCCCTCGAAGAAGCGGTGGGCGTCGAGGGTGCCGTTGGCCGCGAAGCGCCCGGTGGCGCTGCCGCGCCCGCGGGCTTCGCCGACGCTGACGAAGTTCTCGTCGCGGCCGTCGAAGCTGGCGGTGTACTGGAGCAGGTTCGACAATCGGCCGTTGACCAGGACGCGCTCGGCGTATCCGGCCGACTTGTCGACGTCGAGGGCGCGCAGCTCGTTGAACCACAGCGACCCGCTCGCGACCTCCCGCGAGGTCTGGTTGATCAACCCGAACGAGATGCGGCGGATGCGGGTGAACGACGGCCGCCCGACCACGCTGAGGATATCGCCCGGACGCGGACCGGGCCCGGTGATGGTGTCGCGGCTGGATCCGGCCGGCACGGTCAGCTTGAGATTCGACATCATGGTCAGCGCCAGATTCACCTCGTCCCAGTTGATGTCGCGCGGGTCCGAAGACCGCGGCAGCCGGGCCCGGTATTCGTAGTAGCTGTTGCCGATGTCGTCGGAGGCGAAACGCACGAAGTAGTCCAGACCCGCGTCCAGCAGCGGGTCGTAGCCATCGATCGCGAAGGAAGCCGCGAACCAGGCCAGGCGCCCGTAGCGGGTGTAGTCCTCGTCGATCGAGAACGACTTGAACGCCTCGAGGGTCTGGCCGGGCAGTAGCTTCTCGAACTCCAGCGCCATGGATTGCTCGCGCCGGGTGATCGCCTGGTTGCCGCTGCGGGTCTCGCCGGGATCGAACGGCGGGATGTAGATGTCGGCGTTGTCGATCGAGTTGACGGCGTTGAGCGTCAGCGTCGAACCCAGGTCGCGGAGGCTGTCGGAGAGTTCGACGGTGCGCCAGCGGCTGCCGACGATTTCGAGGCCGCCGAGCATCATCAGCGGTTTGACGATCAGCGAGGTTGCCACCGTGTCGTCGACCGTGCGAATGCCCTCGACCCAGACCCGGACGTGACGGGTCAGGGCCAGGTCGGGATTGCCGAACGCGACCCGGGCCGAGTCGGCGATCGGGATGCGGTACCGCCGCCAGCCGTTGTCCGGCGTCGGCGGGTAGGGACACTGGACGCAGCTGCCGAACTCGCGCTGGACGTCGGTGATCAGGTAGCGCGATGCCGAGTCGCCCAGCTCGATCGTGTACTCGAAGTAGTTCTCGGTCGAGTCGGGACGATCGTTCAGGTTCAGGTCCTCGGTGTCGGGGAACGGGAACAGGGTCTTGTTGCTCTCGACGCCGTTGATGTACTTGAACCGGCGCGGGTCGATCTCCTCCAACTCGATCGGTTCGGGGAGGCCGACCTCCAACTCCTCGAGGGGCTGCGAGAAATTGTCTCCGGCGGGGTCGAAGTCGTTGGCGGTCGTCATGTCGACCACCACTCCCGAGTCGCGTTCGGCCTGGTCGAGGAACCCGTCGAGCCCGGTGTCCTCGTTGGTCTCGTCGGTGACCACCAACTGGTTGTCGCGCGGCGGTATGTCCTCGCTCTCCAGGCGTCCGTTGGGCAGGACGTCGGGCGAGCGTTGCTGGTCCTCGCTCACCACGCCGAGGTCGACTCGCAGGCGCAGATTGTGACCGCGCACGCGCGGGACCACGGGTCCGGTGTGCCGGTCGTTGAAGTCGTTGACCCACAGCTCGATGAACTGGGACTTCGACAGGTCGATGCCGGCGACGTCGAGCGGGTAGGTCATGCCGAACCACAACGAGTCGCCGGGGATCGGATCGCCCGGGACCGGCGTGGGGTTCGAGCTACGTGGGATGCGCGGCACCGACAGCGCCAGCACCTGGCGGTTGACCTGCGCACCCTCACCGTCGCTGAGATTGGGTTTGAGGTCGCTGTCCTGGACCACCGAGAACGGCGAGTACCAGTGCATCTCGGCGTTGTGCACGCGCGCATTAGGGTAGGCCCCGCTCGAAACCAGCCGGTCGAGGCGTGTGACCCGATTGGTCAGCGTATCCTTGCGGCTCGGGACGCTGGACAGGCGCCAGCGCTCGGGCACCATGGTCAGCGACACCGCGTCGCGCACCCCCTCCATGTCGTCGATGTAGACCTCGTTCTTGGTGTTGGGATTCGGGAACGACGCGCCGACCTCGGCCTGGACGTTGAGACTCGGAAGGCGCCGTGGTGCGCACGCCCGGCAGCTTGTCGACCATGCGCGTCATCCAGTCGGGACGGAACGTGACTTCGCCGTTCAGGTCGCCGATGATACTGCGCGACGGCTCCTCGCCGAGGCGCGGCCGCAGGTCCTGGGCGCCGCGGCTCTCGTAGAGGAACGCGCCGCCCAGGCTGGCGCTCCCGCCCCTCGGCGCGGAACGAGCTGCCGATCAGCGTGCGGCCCGCCTGCTGGAACAGCGGCGCATACGAGTAGTCGATGTTGAGCTGGTCCGATCGCGGCGAGCTGGCGCTTGAGCGTGATGCGCCCGAGGTCGTAGTCGATCGTGTAGTCGACGATCGCGGGTCCAGGTCCGGCCGTTGACCGTGACCACCTCCGAGCCCTCGAGGATGTTGCCGCGCCCGAGCGGGATCTCGCCGGCCACGCTCTGCGCGGTGAACTCGACCGCGATCCGGTACAGCGCATCCCGGCGCTCGGGGTTGTAGCGTGTCGTAGATCACCGGGTTCGGGGCGTTCAGGTCGGCGCCCGAACCGTCGAGGCGCGCGCGCCGATTCAGCTGACTGTCGATGAACCGTTCGAAGGGCTGGTTGAGGCGGGGCGCGAACGGGCGTGGGTCCGCGAAGAACAGGGTTCCGGTGACGAAGTCGACGAACACGCGGGTGTTCGACGCGACGATGGTCCCGTCGATCCGGCCATCGTGACCATCGACCGGGTTGCCGGTGGTTTCGTCTTGGTTGTCGAGGCCCAGCACCTCGAGGTACGGCACCGACACGCCACCCGGACCGGGCACGAAGGTGATCGGCGGCACTTCGTCGCCTCGCTCGATCGACAGGACCAGGCTCCGCTCGTCGATCCGCATGCCGGGCAGCTGGTAGAAGTTCTTGAGCTCGATGTGGCGCACGCGGGTGAAGCCGAGCGAGTCGATGAAGTCGCCCTGCGGCGTGCGGCGCAGGTCGCTCAGCGGCGCGCGAATCAGCTTCATCGCGATGTCGTCGGTGCCGGGAACGATGCCGCCGCCGATCGGCTGGTAGTCGCCGATCGGATTGTTGTTTGGGTCGAAATGACCCGCCTCGTAAGTGATCGCCAGCTTCTGGTCGTAGCTGAGCGGCTGGCGCATGCGCAGCACCGGGTAGGCCGGCCCGTAGATGTTGCTCAGGATTTCGTAGTCCTGGTCGGGCCCGGGATTGAGCAGCCGAAACGTCCGCGACCAGGGAAGTGTCGGGCGAGCGCGGATCGATGAACGCCTGGCCCTCGACCGGTGTGTCGACCGAGTTCGGATTGCCGTCGTCGCGGTAGACCTTGATCGACGACAGCTTGACGTCGAGGGCTGCTTCCAGGTTCGGGTCGTAGAGGAAGAAGTAGACGCCGCGGACGTACTGGTCGTTGTACAGCCGCCAGGCCTGGCGCGAGGCGCCGCCCGCGTACGAGGCACGCTCGCTGCGGCCCTCCTGCTTGCTGGCCAGAAACGTGAAGTCGAGGGGGCCCGAGCGGGTGGTGGCCTTGACGCCGAACAGCCCTTCGTTGCGCCCGCTGTACGACACGTACTGGGTTCCGGGCAGGCGTCAGGTTGGTGTTGCCCAGATCGAGCGCCTGGACCAGATCGTCCTCGTCGCCCTTGTAGTTGATCGCGATGCGGTTCGCGAGCGGGATCTGGTTCGCTGAGTTCTGGAGCAGATTGAGCTTCACCCGGTCCGAGAGCTGGCCCTCGAGCCGGATGTTCGAGGTCCTGCTGCATGTCGAGCGAGGGGAACAGCGATTTCTTCTGGCCGAGCGGCCCGGTCTGCTGATTGGTCCAGTTGCTCTGCCCGGAAATGCGGATGTTCTCCGAGCCCGAGACGTTGATCGCCGGACTCCCCGGACCGAGCAGGCTCTGCACCTGCTTGGGCAGCAGCCCCGGCATGGTGAACTGGAGTCCGGGCGTGTCGGTGCCCCCGGTCTGTGGCGTGAACTGCCCGAGCGAGTTGATGCTCTGCCGCGATCGGTCGCGCCACTGTTTGTCGAAGGTCGCCTGGACGACGTCGCGGGAATAGTCACTGAGGCTCTGACGCGAGGCGAAACCCAGCGGGACTTCGCCATGCTCGCGAACCACGATGACCTCGCCCGAATCCGGGTCGATCCGGACCCGGACCTGGCGCGGCTCGACGTTCATCCGAATCCGGCCGGTGGCGTCGGCCTGATCGAGGGTCGGTTCCACCGCCCCGAGGACGAACTCGTTCCTGAGGGCGAGCCGCGAGGGGTTGGTCCAGGTGGTGGCCACCGAGTCGACGGGGGCCTTGCGCTTCCCGAACTTGGGTAGGGAGAGGCCGGGAAACCCGGGAATACCCACGAGGACGACCAGGGCAACTGCCCCGGTAGCCGTCACCATGGGGGTCCCGGAAGCCCGGATCGGCCCCGATCGGAGCCGCCAGGTCGGGCCGTGTCAGGGCAACTCGCGACGATCAAAGCGGTTACACTTCGCCTCGGGCAGGCCGTGTGGGGTAGTCTGGGCGCCGGTGCGTATTCTGAGTTACTACATCCTTCGCCTGCATCTGGTTCCGTTTCTTCTGGGTTTCGGCGTCGTCACGTTCATCCTGGAGATGGACGTGCTTTTCGACTACCTGGACCTGGTGGTGAACCGGGGCGTCGCCCGTGGGGATCGTGCTGCAGCTGTTCGTCCTCTCCCTGGGCTACATCGTCGCCCTTTCGGTCCCCTGCGCGGTACTGGTCGCGGTCCTGATGACCTTCGGCCGACTCTCCCAGGACAACGAAATCACGGCGCTGAGGGCCAGCGGGGTCAACCTGGGCCGGATCCTGCTGCCGCCCCTGCTCGCCGCCGGCCTCATGGCGTGGGGGCTGACCCTGTTCAACAATCACGTCCTGCCGGAAGCCAATCACGCGTTCGCCAACCTGCTTGATCGACATCGGCGCATGCGCCCGACGGTCAAGCTCCAGGAAGGCGTGTTCATCAACGACTTCCCCGGATACAACATGCTCGTCCAGTCGGTGAACGGCCGCACCAACGAGATGCGCGGCGTGACCATCTACCAGTTCAACGCCGGTCAGGCGCCGACCACGATCCTCGCCGATCGCGGCTTCCTGACTTATACCCCGGACGGCCGACCGCGGTGCTCGAGCTCAAGGACGGCGAGATCCACGAGATCCCGAAGGATGAACCCGGCGCCCATCGCTACCGCCGCCTGGTGTTCCACACCCACACGCTCTACATCCACGACGCCGGCGGCATGCTCGAGCGCACGGTGCGCGAGACCCGGAGCGATCGCGAAATGAGCGCCCAGCACCTGACTCGGGAGCGCGACCGCATCGCCGAGGAGTACGACCAGGCACTGGCCGCGCACGGCGCGCGCCTGGCGGAAGACGGCATCCCGCGCGAGGCGTTCGACCGCGCGGTGCGCGAACCCTCGGGGCTGGCCGCGATCGCCGGGCTCTTTCAGCGGATCCGCGGCAACGACCCGCTGGTCGATCTGGCGGTCGACCATCCGGACCAGGCCACGCAGATCGAGTTGATGGCAGATCCAACGCGAGGAGCAGCGCAAGCGCATCGCCGGACTCTCGGTCGAGATCCACAAGAAGTTCTCGCTGCCCATAGCCTGCGTCGTGTTCGTCCTGATCGGCGCCCCGATCGGGATGCGCGTGCGCCGCGCGGGGCCGGCGGTCGCTTTCGTCTCGGTGCTGTTCTTCCTCTTCTACTACCTGTGCCTGGTCGGCGGCGAGGAGCTGGCCAACCGGCTGCTGTTGCCGCCGTGGCTCGCGATGTGGCTGCCCAACATCGTGCTCGGCGGCTGGGGCGTCTACACGACGCTGCGCGCCTGCGAGCTGGGTCTGTCGTGGCCGATTCGCAGGCAGCCCGCCATGGCCGGCGCGTGAAGATGCTCGACCGCTACCTGCTGCGCGAATTCGCCGGCTACCTGGCGCTCGGGCTGCTCGGCTTCATCGTCATCTTCGTGGTGGTCGACGTGTTCGAGAAGATCGACGTGTTCCTCGACCACCGCGCGACCCTCAGCCTGATCGCTGCGCTTCTACGTGTTCCGGGCGCCCGAGGTCGTGGTCCAGGTGCATGCCGGTGGCGCTGCTGCTCGCGACCTTCCTGGCACTCGGGCAGCTCAACAAGTTCGGCGAGCTGACCGCGATGCGCACGACCGGTCTGTCGCTGGTCCGGATTCTGGCGCCGGTGTTCGGCGTCGCCGCCGCGGCCTCGATCGGCTCCCTCCTGCTCGGCGAGTTCGTCGTGCCGCCGGCCAATCGCGAGCGCGACCGCGATCTACGACGACCAGATCCAGCGGCGTGCGCCGCGAGATCGCGCACGAGCGTGCCGGACCTGACCTACCTCGGCGACGGCGGCAACGATCTACTACATGCGCCTGTACGTCGTCCGCGAGGAGCGCATGCACGAGGTCGCGCTCCAGTACTTCGAGGACGGCCAGCTGGTGCGCCGCATCGATGCCGCCGAGGCGACGTGGGACGGCGATGAGTGGGTGTTCAGCTCCGGGGTCGAGCGCACGTTCGCCGGCGAGGAAGAGATCGCTCAGCCGTTCGATCAGTTGATCGTCGAGGGCTTGGTCGAGCGCCCCGAGGATTTCGCCAAGGAGACCCGTCAGCCGTCGGAGATGAACTTCTTCGAGCTGCGGAAGTTCGTCGACCGCCTGCGGGCGAGCGGCGCGCGGGTGGCGAACTACCTGGTCGACCTGCACATCAAGCTGGCGTTCCCGCTGGTCAACCTGATCGTGGTGGTGATCGGCGCGTCGATCGCGACGCCGGCTGCGGCTGCAGAGCGCGGCGCTGGCTTCGGCCTCTCGGTGGCGATCGCGTTCATCTACTACGCGTTCATGCGCACCGGCCAGGCGCTCGGCCACAACGGCGCGCTTACCGCCTTACGCTGCGGCATGGATGGGCGATCTGGTGTTCCTGGTGGTCGGCGCCGTGATGCTGGGGCGCGCACAGAGACGCTAGCGCGGCCTACAGGTCGCGCACCGCGGCGAGCACGTCGAGCCGCGAACAAATCTCGACGTCGCGGCGCGAACTCGGCGCCGAGTCCACGCAGGTAACGCCCGTGCGCACTGCCCGCGACCAGGGCTGCGACCTGGTCCGCGTCGGCGGGGGCCAGGTTGAGGGCGGCTCGCGCTCCGGGGCCCTCGGGCTCGAAGCCCGAAGGCGTGAGCGAACGCACCAGCCAGCCTGCGAACGCCGCGTCCTCGAGCGAAAACCCTCCGAGCTTGCCGGCGCAGATCACGACCACCGAGCGCTCGCCGGCGACCGCGCGCGCCGTGGCCGCGGCGGTCACGAATGCGCCGGGCACCCGCCGGCGCGCCTTCGCCGCGGCCAGCATCGCCTGAGAGCCGTTGGTCGAGGCGAACACCAGGGTGCGTCCGTCCACGCTTCGGGGCGATACTCGCCGGGCGAGTTGCCGAGATCGAAGCCCTCAATGCGCCGGCCGTCGCGCTCGCCGCACAGCAGCGAATCGGGATGCGCCTGCTTCAGCCGCCGGGCGTCTTCGACGGTCGCCGCAGGAATCACACGCGCCGCACCGTGCGGCGAGCGCGAATGCCAGGGTCGAGGTCGCGCGCAGGACGTCGACCACGACGGCGGCGTCACGCGGGCTGACCGGGCCGGCCGAAGGCGACAGCAGCACGCGGACCGTGCCCATCGGCGAACACTACTCCGGCCGGGGCCGGCTCGGGCTTGAGCAGGTGCTCGACGAAACGGGTGTCGAGATCTCCCGCCTGGAACCGGGGATGGGCGAGTGCCAGGCGGTGGAACGGAATCGTGGTGCGCACGCCCTCGATGATGATCTCGTCGAGCGCGATCTGCATGCGCCGCAGCGCCTCGGGACGATCCTTGCCGTAGGTGATCAGCTTGCCGATCATCGAGTCGTAGTACGGCGGCACCGTGTAGCCACGCGTACACGTGGCTGTCGACGCGCACTCCCGGACCGCCCGGCTTGTACCAGTAGGTGATCTTGCCCGGGCTCGGCCGGAAGCCGTGCTCGTAGTCCTCGGCGTTGATCCGGCACTCGATCGAGTGCCCGCTCCACTCCACCTGCTCCTGCGGTCACCGACAGCTTCTCGCCGGCGGCCACGCGGATCTGCTCCTTGACCAGGTCGAGCCCGGTGACCTCTTCGGTGACCGGGTGCTCCACCTGGATGCGCGTGTTCATCTCCATGAAGTAGAACGAGCCGTCCGTGTCGAACAGGAACTCCATGGTTCCGGCGCCGAGGTAGCCGATCGACTGAGCGCCGCGCACCGCGAGCGCGCCGACTGTCTTGCGCTGCTCGGCGTTCAGGAACGGACTCGGAGCCTCCTCGATCAGCTTCTGATGGTTGCGCTGCACCGAGCACTCGCGCTCGCCCAGGTGGATGAGGCTGCCGTGCTGGTCGCCGAACAGCTGGAACTCGATGTGCCGAGGCTTGGCGATGTACTTCTCGACGTAGACCGTGTTGTTGCCGAACGCGGCACCCGCCTCGGCCTGCGCGATGCCGAAGCCGGCGCGCAATTGCTTCTCGTCCCAGGCGACGCGCATGCCGCGCCCGCCACCTCCGGCCGACGCCTTGATGATCACCGGGAATCCGATGTCGCGGGCGATGCCGAGCGCCTCGTCGGCGTCGGGGATGGTGCCCGGGCTCCCGGGCACCAGCGGCAACCCCGCCTCGCGCATGGTGCGGCGCGCCTCGGCCTTGTCACCCATGCGCCGGATCATCTCGGGCGAGGGACCGATGAACGTGAACCCGCACGAAGCGCAGATTTCAGCGAAATGCGCGTTCTCCGACAGGAACCCGTACCCGGGGTGGATCGCGTCGGCGCCGGTCACCTCGGCGGCCGAGATGATCCGCGGGATGTGCAGGTAGGACTGGCTGGGCGGCGGCGGGCCGATGCACACCGATTCGTCGGCCAGACGGACGTGCAGGCTGTCGCGATCCGCCTCGCTGAACACGGCGACGGTGGCAATCTCCAGCTCGCGGCACGCGCGGATCACCCGGAGGGCGATCTCACCGCGGTTCGCGATCAGGACCTTGCGAAACATCCGCCTCCGTCTAGGACCGATTCGGCCGCGCCGGACGTTCGCGCGACAGATCCACGTCGTTCGCGCCGGATTCGCGCCCCTGATCGACCGGACGCCAGGTCCGGTCGGAGGTCGCCATGATGCCCTTGAGCTTGAGCGCCAGCTCGTTGGGATTGTTGCAGTTCTTCAGGGCCTCTTCCTCGGTGATCAGCCCATCCCGCAGCAGGCCGAGGACCGACTGGTCGAAGGTCTGCATGTGGTACTGGGTGAACCCGTCGGCGACCGCCGAGTGGATCATCGGCGTCTTCTCGGGATTGAGGATGTACTCCTTGATCGTCGGCGTGTTGATCATGGCCTCGACCGCGGGCACGCGGCCCTGGCCGTCCGACCGCGGGATCAGTCGCTGCGAGATCACGGCGCGCACGTTCGAGGCGATCGACAGTCGGACCTCGTCGTGCTGGTGCGGCGGGTAGAACGAGACGATGCGCTGGATGGTCTGCACGACGTCGGTGGTGTGCAGGGTCGAGAGCACCAGGTGGCCGGTGTCCGCGGCCATCATCACGGTGCGCATGGTCTCCAGATCGCGGATTTCGCCGACCAGGATGATGTCCGGATCCTGGCGCAGGACGTACTTCAAGCCGTCGTGGAACGAGCGGGTGTCGAGCCCCAGCTCGCGCTGATGGATGAACGACAGGTTGTCGCGGTGGAGGAACTCGATCGGGTCCTCGATGGTGATGATGTTGCGCGTGGTGGTCGCGTTGATCGAGTCGATCATCGAAGCCAGGGTCGTGGACTTGCCCGAGCCGGTGCGGCCGGTGACCAGGAGCAAGCCGCGCGGCGAGAACGCCAGGTCGCGGACGACGTTGGGCAGCATCAGCTCCTCGACGCCCGGCACTTCGACCGGGACGTGGCGCAGGGCCAACGCCGGGGTGCTGCGCTGCATGAAGATGTTGGCGCGGAAACGCGCGAGTCCGGCGACGCCGAACGCGAAGTCGATTTCGTTGTGCGTCGAGAAATACAGGCGCTGCTCGTCGTTGAGCAGCTGATTGCAGACGTCGCGCAACTCCTGCGCGCTGGGGGCCGTGTCGTCGAGCGTGTAGAGGACGCCGTCGACGCGCACGATCGGGGCCGTACCTGCCTTGAGGTGCAGGTCGCTCGCCCGCGACGCGATCATCTTCTCGAGAATCTTGCGGATGTTCATGGGCGCTCCCCGACGGTCCGTGTCCCGGTGATCGTCACGCCGGTTCGACCAGGAACAGGGTCTGGCCGTACTCGACCGGCTGCGCGTTCTCGACGAGCACCTCGACGATTCGACCCGAAACCTCCGACTCGATCTCGTTCATCAGCTTCATCGCCTCGATGATGCAGACGGTCGTTCCGACATCGACCCGATGTCCGATCTCGACGTAGGGATCGGCATCCGGTGCGGGTGCTCGGTAGAACGTCCCGACCATCGGCGACGGGATCGCAACGGTGTTTCGGGGCGGGCTCGTGACCTCGGGTTTCGCGGGCGCCCCGGCTTCCTGCCGGGAACGTTCCGCGGACGCTGCCGGAGCGATCGCGACCGAGCCTGGTTGAGCCGTGGCCGAGATGCGCACCGATCGGTCGCCCGCCGACACCTCGAGCTCGCCAATTCCGGTGCGCTGGACGAGCCGGATCAGCCGCCGGATATCCGACAGCTCCATCGAGCCCATCAGCGTACTGCGGGCGGTATCGGCCGAGCCCCGGGAGGGTTTCACCCCTTTTCCGGTCTTGCGCCCGCCGGCCTTTCTGCGCTTAGCGGCCACGGGCGATCCGGCCGGCGAGGCCCCGGAGGGCGAGCAGATAGCTGTCGGGGCCGAAGCCCTGGACCAGCCCGGCCGCGGCCTCGGTGATCAGGGAGGTCCGGCGGAAGGACTCGCGGGACTGGGGCTGGGTCAGGTGCACCTCGACCACCGGCATCGGCACCGCAGCCACGGCATCGCGCAGCGCGACGCTGGTGTGGGTCAGACCTCCGGGGTTCAGGAGCACGCCGTCCACGCGTCCGACCGCCCCGTACAGGGCGTCGATGAGTACACCCTCGGCATTGCTCTGCAGCGTCTCCAGCTCACAGCCGAGCTCCTTCGCCAGTTCGGCGAGCGAACGGTGCAGCTGGTCGAGCGTCGTGGTGCCGTAGCGTTCCGGCTCGCGGGCTCCCAGCGAATTCAGGTTCGGACCATGCAGAACCAGGATGCGAGGCATCGGCTCCCGGATGCGACTCGGTCACCCGCGGCGCGCGCCGAAGTGCAGCAGGGCGGCCCGGATGCGACGGTCGGAAATCAGGCGCGGCACGCTAGCACGGCCTACCCGGGGCGTCAAAACCCAGCGCACGCCGCCCTTCCGCTTCTTGTCTCTGCGCAAGTAGCGGCCGATGCGAGCGATCGCCAGTCCGGGAATGCGCCGGGGCAGGCGCCAGCCATCGAGGACCTGTTCCAGCCGGGCGGCGTCGTCGGCCGGCAAGCCGGCTTCAGCCACCGACAGACGCACCGCGAAGCGCATGCCGATCGCCACCGCCTCGCCGTGCTTGAGCCCGCGGTAGCCGAGTGCGGCTTCGAGAGCGTGCCCCAGGGTGTGGCCGAAGTTGAGCGCGGAGCGCCTCCCTCCCTCCCGTTCCCGTTCGTCGGCGCACACGATCCGGCCCTTGGCCGCGAGCGTTTGCACCAGCGCGCGCTCGAGGGCCCCAGGCTCGCGGGCGGCGAGCCGGGCCGCGTCGCGCTCGATCCGCTCGAACAGCTCGCGGTCGCTGGCGAACCCGGTCTTGGCGACTTCGGCCAGACCGGCGCGATATTCGCGATCGGGCAGCGTCTTCAGAGTTTCGGGGTCGACCAGCACGCCGGCCGGGTGGTGAAACGCCCCGACCAGGTTCTTGCCCGCCGCCAGATCGATGCCGGTCTTGCCGCCGATCGAGCTGTCGGCCTGGCCGACCACCGTGGTCGGGACGTCGACCCAGGGCACACCGCGCAGCCAGGTGGCCGCGGCATAGCCCGCGAGGTCGCCAACCACGCCGCCGCCGAGCGCGACGATCGCGTCGCCGCGCTCGATGCCGAGCTCCGCGAGTTGCTGCCAGAGCCGGACGAGCTGGGCCGGCTGCTTGGCCGTCTCACCCGAGGGCACCACCAACAGTGCGGCCGACACGCGAGCGCGGCTCAGCGACGTGAGGGCATCGCGCGCATAGAGCCGCGCGACCCGGGAGTCGGTGATCAGGGCGACGCGCTTGGCGCCGGTGGTGGCGCGGGTCCAGCCGCCAAGTCCGCGCAGGCTGCCGCGCGCAATACGCACGCGCGTCGTCGCGCCGTTCCGGGGATATCGAAGATCGAGCAGTCGGCCCACGGGCGCAGTATAGCGACCTTGCCGATTTCTGGAGGTGCCAGCTGTGGGTCGAGCTCGCAGGTCGCGCTTTACGTCGCGCCGAGGCCTTCGGCGACGTCGAAGCGCTAGTTGGAAGTCTTGAGGCGCTGGAGCTCGACGTTCAAGCGCTGAATCTGCTTCTCGAGCTCGGCGATCCTGGCGGCACTCGGCCCGGAGGCTGTCGCCGCCGGCGTCGCGGAAGCCACGCGCGGCATGGTGTCGGGCGAGAGTCCGAGCGTGACCTTGGCACTATGGCGCACGTCGCCGCGCACCCACACCAGCTCGACCGCGCTGCGCGGCCGCGACGCCGTGACCCAGCGCGCGAGCTGGTCGGCGTACTCCACGCGATCGCGCTCGAAGCCGACGATCAGGTCGCCGCGCTCGAGGCCGGCGCGCGCGGCGGGACCGCCCGGCTGCACGCTCTCGACCAGGGCGCCGATCGGCACTCGAAGACCGGGCTCGGTGTCGCTGTCGACGCCGGCGTTGCGCGTCTGGACGCCGAGGAACCCATGCGGCATCCGACCTTCGCTGCGCAAGGCTCGATAGACCGGAACGATGGTCTCGACCGGCTGGACGATGCAGGCGCCCGGGGTCTGCTCGAGCTCGGGTCGGACCAGGGACTCGGAGGAGCCCATTTCGCCCTGGACCAGGCCGATCAACTCGCCGCGGGCGTTGAGTGCGGCACCTCCGCTGTTGCCCGGATACGCCGTGTTCGAGAGCTGGAGCAGGGGCAGGCGCGGGTCGCGGTAGAGCGTGGCAATGGTTCCCACCGACTGCGTGGTCTCGCCGCGGTACGAGGTCCCGAGCGTGAACACCCAGTCGCCGACCTGGGCCGGGCGCTGGGTCGCCAGCAACACCGGCGGCAACTGCACGTCGTCGACGGCGAGCAGCGCCAGGTTGTAGAGCGCGTCGATTCCGAGAACTCTCGCTTCCATCTGCCGCCCGGCGGCGGTCATCACGCTCACCCGCTCGGCGTCACGCACCACGCTGGCGGTGGTCAGGATCGCGTTGCCCTCGACCGCAACCCCGGTCCCGACGCGTGTGCGCGTGCGGCGCACCGGCTTGCCTTCGCTGACCCGTCCGGTGGTCACGGACTGCTGCGAGAACACGGTGACCACGGACGGACGCACGGTCCGCGTCAGGGCCTCGACGTCGACCGACGGCGGCGCAGGAACCGACTGGGCGAACAGCGCGGGTGGGATCAGGAGCAACGCGGCGAGCACGGCGGACGTCGCACGCCCCACCGACCCGGGGCGCGGACGTCCGGGCGGAACCAGCGTCACGCCGGAACTAGAAGGAGATGACCGCCTGTTCGGCATGAATGCTCTGCGGACTCCTCTCGACTGTGGCCCGACCGCGACGCAACGTCACGGCGTCGAGCACGAACTCGATGTCGTCGTTGGGATCGAAGATGCTGTCCGGCACCGCGGTCGCGAACGCGTCCGACTCGCCCGTGGCACCGGTAGACGTGCCGCCGGCCGGATCCCCGCCCGGGGACACGGTCGTGGTCGACGACGCGATCTCGCGCGGTGCGGAGCCGGTCCCGACCCACTGGATCAACAACCCGGCAGCGAGCACCAGGACCACCGCAGCAGCGGTCGCCGGAATCCAGGCCGTGCCCTGCGCCGGCAGGACGTCCTGGACCGCCACCGTACGGCGTGCACGCGCCAGCGTGCGTTCCACCAGGTCCGGTGCGGGCTCGACGCGCGGCAGGGTCGAGACCGCTTCGGTCACCCGCGAAAATGCGTCGTACTCGGTCCGGCAGGGAGAGCACGTGAGGAAGTGGGCTTCGAGCCACTCGCGCTCGGCCTGCGTGATCTCGTCGTCCCAGAAGGCCCCGAAGAGCCTGCGTGCCTGACCACACTTCATATCGTGTCTTCCTTGCGCATCAGCGGCTGCAAACGCCGCTTGAGCATGCTGCGTGCCCGGTTGATCCGGGACCGCACCGTACCGCCGGGAACGCCCAACACCACGGCGATCTCCTCGTACGCCAGTCCCTCGATGTCCCGCAACACCAGCGCCATTCGATACTTCTCGGGAACGGCCGCGATGGCGCGTCCCACCAACTCCTGGAGCTGCCCCCGCTCCATCGCTCGATCGTGCCCCTCTTTGGGATCGGCGAACATCAGCGCCCCGTCCTTGAGCGCCTCCTGCAGGGCATCCAGGCTGAACCAATTGCGGCGCCGGACCCGACGCCGGATCTCGTTCTTGGCGAGGTTGGCTGCGATGGTGAACACCCACGTCGACAGCTTCGATCCACGCCGGTAGTTGCGGCGGTGGACATAGACGCGAACGAACACCTCTTGCGCCAGGTCGTCCGAGCACTCCCGATCGTTCAGCACGCGGCTGATCAGGTTCGTGATTCGACCCTGATACCGGCGCACCAGCTCGGCAAAAGCCCGCTCCTCATCCTCGGCGACTCGGGCCATGAGGTCCTCGTCGGAAAGGCTGAGAATTTGAGGTGATGCCGGGTCGCGATCGGACGGCAATGGCAACCTCACCAGGGTTATTTACACCGGGTTGACGGCCCGGTTCCGGAACTAGCGTAGCCGGGAGAGCTTCTCACGGACGTTGGGGTTGGCGCCGTCCCGGGCCAAACTGAGACGGTACTGCGCCTTGGCTTCGCTGAACATCCTGAGGTCCCGGTAAACGTCGCCCAGGTGCTCGTGGACCACCGGGTCGCCATCGGTGAGCCGAATGGCCCTTTCCAGCTCGGCCCGAGCCTCCTCCAGGCGCCCGAGACGGTAGTAGGCCCAGCCCAGGGAATCCACATAGGCCCCGTTCTCGGGGTCGTTCTCCAGTGCCCTGCGTATCAGGGTCAGGGCCTCCTCCAGGTTCCGGTTGTCGTCCGCGAGCAGGTATCCAAGGAAATTGAGCACTCGGGGATTCAGGGGATCGCGGCGCAGGGCGTCCCGGACCGCCGACTCGGCGCCATGAATGTCTTTGTTCTGCTCGCGGCAGAACGCGATCTCGAGCAGGACCGCCACCGTGTCGGCGCCGTGCGGCAGGCACTCAGTCCACGCCGATTCGGCGGCGGCGAAGGACTTGGCCGTCGCGTGCAATCGGGCCATCAGGACGCGAGGCGCCAGCGAATCGGGCGCCACCTCGATCGCCCGCTGCGCGTAGGTCATCGCCCCGCGCGGATCCTCGGCGAAGCCGCGAATGCGAGACGACAGCATCTCCCCTGAAGGCGGCCGGGCCGAGGTCGCCCAGGTATCCGCGAGCGCGATGCCGCGCTTCTTGCGGTCGTGCCGAACCAACATCGCACACGCGCGAAACGCGCGGTCGGCATCCGATCCAGCCTGCGCGAGCATTTCGAGCACCACTTGCTCGCCCTGATCGGCGCGCTTGGAGCGAAACGCGAGATCGCCCTCGACTTCGAGCGCCAGGAAATCGCCGGGTGAGGCGCGCGAAACGACCGCGGCTTCGCGAAAGGCCTCGTCGAAGCGCTTCTCGCGGGCCAGCAGCTGCACCAGCCGGCGGCGCGTGATCTGATCGTTGTCGAAGCTCTCGAGGTGCTCGCGATAGCTGGTGATCGCTTCGCGGTTGCGACCCTTGCCTTCGTGCACCCAGCCTTCGAGGAATTTCATACCCGGCCGGGTCGAGCCGAGATCCCGGGCCTGCTTCAGAGCCCGCTCGGCCTCGTCGAATCGCCCCAGGCGCGCTTCGGCCGCGGCCAGCTGAAACCAGGACTCGGCATCCTCGGGCTCGAGTGCGGTGGCCCTGCGATAGGCTGCGGCCGAGCGGTCGACGCGATCCACCTGTTCGGCGGCGCGAGCGAACGTGCGCTGGTACTCGGCGTTGGTGGTATCGCCGGCCGCCGCCTGGTCGAGGACCTCGTAGGCTTCGAGATAACGACCGAGGTTGAACAGCGCGGCCCCGCGCAGCCAGAGCAACTCGGGGTCGTTCGGATGGGTCGCCAGCCCGCGCTCGGCGAACTCGAGCGAACGTTCGGAGTCTCCGATGCGCGCGGACAGCTCGCTCATGCGCCGCGCCAACGCCGGCGCTCCGGGATCGAGCACGAAGGCGCGATAGTATTCCCGCAACGCCGCGCCGTAGTCGCCGCTCTCCTCGTAGAGACGCCCGGCGGCATAACGGCGCATCGCCTCTTCGCTCGGAAATTCGGTGACCGAGTCCGCCGTGGCCGGGATGGCCCACAGCGCCACGGCGGCCGCCGCGCACCTAGCGAAGTTCTTCATGCAGGCGAAGCCTATCACCGCGGGCCGGAATCCGGATCGCCAGGCGGCGACGACCTCCGGTTCCGGTCCGCGGTGCGACTCAGCGCCGGCGCCCGCGCCGGCGTCCGTAGCGTCCGGAGGACGGACCCCGGTCGGACCCGGAGGTCGACGGCGGCTCGGACTCAGCCGACTCGCTCGCGCGCGAATCCGCAGCCGGGGACCGCATGCGACTCAACGCGCTAACCACGGTTCTGCCGGAATCGGGACCGGGGCTATCGTAGTGAGACGTCGCCTGTTCGGTCGAGGATTCCGGAGCTTCGAGACCGAAGGGATCGACGTGACGTTCCTCGAGCGGTCCCTCGGGGCGCCCGATCTCGTCATCCACGTCTTCATAGCGACCGGTGACGTCGTCGAGTTCCTCGTCCTCAGGCAACGCATCGACCGGAACCGATTGTGCCGCCATGCGCGCCGCCTCGATCCGGGTGGGCACCGGAGGATGGCGCCGAGCAGCCACCGGCCTCGACTCGACCTCGGGCTCGTCGTGCGTCTCGGGCTCGTATGCCGTGGAGGACTCGCCGCGACCGGAGTCGCGACGGGCTCGACCGCGGGTCTCCCGGCCGCGCGGCTCGGGAGGACGTGCGCGCTCCGCCCGTTCGGTCCGCTCGTTGCGCTCGTCATGCTCATCACGATCGTCACGCTCGTCACGCTCGTCACGCTCGGGGAGAGCTTCGGTCCGGGTCCGAGGGGCCCTCTCCGCCCGACCTTCAGGACCGGAACGACGCGACGTCACCTGGTCCAACGCATCACGCGCCGCCGACTGCTCCGCATCCTTCTTGTTCTGTCCGCGTCCGCCGCCGAGAACCCGCCGGCCGACCATCACATCGACCACGAACTGCTTCGAATGGTCGGGGCCGACTTCGCGCCGGATGCGATACACCGGGTGCGTGCGATAGGTGCTCTGGACGTACTCCTGCAGGTGGCTCTTGTAGTTGGTGTGCCGTTTGTCGGCGGCGATTTCGCGCGCCTCGCTCAACAGGTTCGTGTGGATGAAGCCGCGCGCCGCCTCGAAGCCTTGATCCAGGTAGATCGCGCCCAGCACCGACTCGAACGCGTCGGCCAGGATCGACAGCCGCTGGCGGCCACCCGATTCGATCTCGGAATGGCTCATGAACACGAAACGGCCGAGCCCCATCTTGAGCGCGCGCCGGGCCAGGATCGCCTTCGACACCAGCAGCGACTTGGTCTTGGTCAGCTGGCCTTCGTGCTCGGTCGGATGGGTGCGGAACAGGTACTCGCTGGTCACGAGCCCGAGCACCGAGTCGCCCAGGAACTCCAGCCGCTCGTTGGACTCGCGCTCGCCGCGGCCGGTCACGCTCAGGTAGGAACGATGGGTCAGCGCCAGCCGCAGCAGCTCGAGGTCGCGGAACTGCACGTGGTAGTGCTGGCAGAACGCGGCCATCAGGCGCGCTTCCTGCTCGTCGGGAACCGGGGTCTCCGGCCTCCGGAAGAGGTTCTTCAGCCAGTCCCAGAAACCCGGAGGCTTCTGCCCGACCGGCGGTCGCGGCGTGCCGCGGCGTCCGCGGCCTCCGCGGCGACGCGATCGGCGTCTTAGGTTACGGCCTTCAGAGCCAGTGTCACGTTGTGCCCGCCGAACCCGAACGAGTTCGAGAGAGCCGCCTTCACGCGATGCGTTCGGGCTTGTTTCGGTACGAAATCGAGGTCGCATTGAGGATCCGCTTGTTCCAGGTTGATGGTAGGTGGAACGACCCCATTCACAATCGTGAGCGCGGAGATCACAGCCTCGAGCCCGCCCGCTGCCCCGAGCAGATGCCCGGTCATGGACTTGGTGGAGCTCATGAGGATGCGACGGGCCTGGTCGCCCATAGCGGACTTGACCGCGAGGACCTCGATGGGGTCCCCGGCCGGAGTCGACGTGCCGTGCGCATTGACGTATTCCACGTCTTCGGGACGCAGTTTCGCGTCCTCGAGCGCGCGCCTGAGCGCGCGCGCTGCGCCGTCACCGGTCTCGCTGGGGGCGGTCATGTGGTAGGCGTCTCCGGACGCGCCGTAGCCGCTGAGTTCGCAGATTACGGGAGCGTTTCTGCGGCGGGCATGCGCCTCGGATTCGAGCACCACGATGCCGGCACCTTCGCCGATCACGAATCCGTCCCGATCCTGGTCGAAGGGACGGCTCGCGTGTTGGGGGTCGTCGTTACGAGTGGACAGGGCGCGTGCATTGCTGAAACCCGCGAGCGCCATCGGCGTGATGGTCGCCTCGCTGCCGCCAGCAATGAGTACATCGGCATCGCCCGCACGGATGAGGCGCAAGGCCTCACCAATCGCGTGTGCGCCCGAAGCGCATGCCGAAACCGTACAGAAATTGGGACCGCGCAGGCCGAACTGAATGGAGACCTGCCCCGCGGCCATGTCCGAAATCATCATCGGAATGAAGAATGGACTCACTCGCCCCGGACCCCGCTCGAGCAGGATCCTGTGCTGAGTTTCGAAGGTTTCCATGCCGCCGATGCCCGATCCGATCAGCACGCCGATCCGGTCCAAGTTCAGGGTGTTCAGGTCGAGGCCGGCATTCTGGATGGCCTCGTGGCTGGCGACCACGGCAAACTGGACGAATCGATCCATCCGCCGCGCGTCCTTGCGGTCGATGATGCCGTCCACCTTGAGGTCCTTGACCTCGCAGGCGAACCGCGTCTCGTACGCCGATGCGTCGAAGCGGGTGATCGGCCCGGCGCCGGATTCCCCGGCGAGCAGGCGTTTCCACATCTCTTGGGTGCTGTTGCCGAGCGGCGATACCACGCCGGTCCCGGTGATGAACACCCGATTTCCGTTGTGCGACATGAACCTTCCGGTGAGCTCGCGCCCGGATCAGGCCCGACCCGCCATGCGCAACCGCGCGCGGGTGGGACGTCCGGAGTCGCCTGGTCGTACGACCTAGGCGGTCGCGTTCTGCTTGAGGTAGTTCATGGCGTCACCGACGGTCTTCAGTTTTTCGGCATCCTCGTCGGGAATGTCGAGTCCGAATTCGTCCTCTAGCGCCATGACCAGCTCCACGATGTCGAGGGAGTCCGCACCCAGGTCCTCGATGAACTTGGCCTCGGGCGTGAGCTGCTTGATCTCGACTTCGAGCTCCTTGGCGATGATCTCCTTCACGCGGTCTTCACTGAATGATGCCACGACCTGCACCTCCGTAGGTTTCGGGGTGACGAGACGGCTCCAGACTACATCACCATGCCGCCGTCCACGGCCCATGTCTGGCCGGTGACGTAGGCGGCCCGCGGCGAGGCCAGGAACGCGACCACCTCGGCCACCTCGTCGGGGCGGCCCAGCCGGCCGAGCGGAATCCGGGACATGAGCTCGGCGCGCGCCGCTTCCGGCAGCTCCGCGGTCATGTCCGTCTCGATGAAGCCCGGGCACACGGCGTTCACCGTGATCCCCCGCCCGCTCAACTCGCGGGCGAGCGACTTGGTGAGGCCGAGCAGCCCTGCCTTCGCCGCCGAATAATTGGCCTGACCGGCGTTTCCGATCAAGCCGACGACCGAAGAAATATTGATGATGCGCCCGGAGCGCGCCTTCATCATGGGTCGAGCCACCGCCCGACAGCAGCGGAAGGCTCCCTGGAGGTTGGTCGTCAGGACCTCCTCCCATTGCGCATCGTCCATGCGCAGGAACAACCCGTCGCGGGTGATCCCGGCGTTGTTGACCAGGATGTCCACCCGTCCGAGCTCGCCGAGTGCTGCGGCGAACGCCTGATCGACCGAATCGGTCCTGGCGATGTCGGCGGCAAATGCGTGAACGCTGCCGCCTTCCGCCCTGAGCCCGCGCGCGGCCTCCTCGGTTCGCTCGGCGTTGCGCGCGAACATCGCGACCGCCGCACCACGCTGGGCCAGCAGCCGGCTGATGGCGAGACCGATGCCGGTCGCACCACCGGTGACGAAGGCGACCTGGCCGGCCAGCTCCAGTCGGGGATCCACCGCGGTGCTCCCGGAGGGCTGCGTCACGCGTGCGCCTCCTTGGGGCCAGAAGTCCGGGCGAGTGCGGTCAGCGTCGCCGCGATCGCCTCGGCGTCGTCGGAGCCGTAAGCCCGAATGTCGGCGTTCACGGTGCGCAATAGCCCGCGCAGGACTTTCCCGGTGCCGACCTCGACGAACGCATCGACCCCGTGCGCCAGCAGGAACCGCATCGATTCTTCCCAGCGCACCGCACCCAGCAGCTGCCGCTTGAGCGCATCGCGCAGGGCTTGAGCCGCCGACACGGGCTGGGCGCTGACGTTGGCGACCACCGGGCAGCGTGGCTCGCGGAACGTCGCCTGGTCGAGTGCCGCGGCGAGCCCCGAGGCCGCCGCGTCCATGAGCGGCGAGTGGAAGGCGCCGCTGACGTCGAGCCGGATCGCGCGCCGAGCACCCCGCTCGCGCGCGATCTCGCACGCCTTCTCGACCGCCGCGATCTCGCCCGAAATCACCACCTGGCCGGGAGCGTTGAAGTTCGCCGCCTGGACCACCCCGGCCGACGACGCCGCGGCGCACGCCGCCTCGACCGCCTCGCCGTCCATGCCGAGAATCGCGGCCATGGTGCCCGGCCGGTCGATGCCGGCCTGATACATGAGCTGGCCGCGCCGGTGAACCAGCCGCAGCGCATCCTCGAACTCCAGAGCGCCGGCCGCCACGCACGCCGAATACTCGCCCAGACTGTGTCCGGCGACCCAGGCGGGCGCGAGACCCGCCTCGGTCAGCACCCGCAGGGCCGCGACACTGTGGGTCAGCAACGCCGGCTGTGCGTGCACCGTCTTGCGCAGCTCGTCCTCGGGACCTTCCCAGCACAACCGGGTCAGCGGCAGGCCGAGTGCTTGATCCGCGCGCTCGAACACTTCGCGGGCCGCCGGATGCGCCGCGGCCAGTACCCGCCCCATGCCGACGGTCTGACTGCCCTGACCGGGAAACAGGAACGCGAGCTTCACGCGCGGGCTCCGGACGCGGCAACCGCGGCACCGGAGTTCGCCGCCGGAATCTGCACCGGCAACGTCCAGCGGACCACCGCCCCACCCCAGGTGACGCCCCCGCCAAAGGCCACGAATCCGATCCGGTCGCCGGGCTTGACGCGTCCCGAGCGCACGACTTCGTCGAGGCTGATCGGAATCGAGGCCGAGGAGGTGTTGCCATAGCGCTCGATGTTGACGACGACCCGATCGGCCGGAACGCCGAGACGCTCGCGCATCGCGTCGATGATGCGCAGATTGGCCTGGTGTGGGATCACCAGGTCGAGGTCGTTCGGCGAGAGCCCCGCCTGTTCGAGCGAGTCGCGCAGGCTCTCCTCCATGCAGCGGACCGCGACCTTGAACAGCTCCTTGCCGCGCATGCGGATGAAGTGCCCGCCGGCGTCGACCGTCGCGTGGCTGGCCGGCATCGCGGTCCCGCCGGCCGGAATCTCGAGCAGGTCGCCGAGCGCACCGTCGCTGTGCATCGACACGCCCAGGATGCCCTCGCCGGGCGGGCAGGGCTGGAATACCGCGGCTCCGGCGCCGTCGCCGAACAGCACACAGGTGTTGCGGTCGGTGTAGTCGACGATGCGCGACAGCATCTCGACGCCGATGACCAGGACGGTGTTGGCCGTGCCGGTCGCGACCATGCCGCGCGCCAGTCCCATACCGAAGACGAAACCGGTGCATGCGGCGAACACGTCGTAGGCCGCGGCCTTGGTGGCACCGAGCTTGGCCTGCACGGTGCACGCGCACGACGGCAGGTACCGATCGGGTGTCGTGGTCGCAACCACGATCTGATCGATCTGCCCGGGCTCGATTTTGGCCATCTCCAGTGCGCGGCGCGCCGCCTCGACCGACAGGTCCGAGGACGCCTGGTGGTCGGCCGCGATCCGGCGCTCGATGATTCCGGTGCGCTCGAGGATCCACTCGTTGGACGTGTCGACCAGCTTCTCGAGGTCGGCGTTGGTCAGCACCCGATCCGGCACGTACATGCCGGTGCCGGTGATGGTCACGCCGCGCATGGCGTCAGGCCGCGGAGTCATGGTCCGCCAGGATCTCCTCACGAATGTGCTCGTTGACCCGCTGTTCGACGAAGAGCGTCATGGTGCGGATCGCGCTGCGAATCGCCCGCGGCCCGCTCGCCCCGTGGCCGATGAAGCAGACGCCGTTCACCCCGAGCAGGGGCGCGGCGCCGTACTCTTCCCAGTCGATCTCGGCCTTGAGCCGGCGGAGTGCCGGCAGCATGAACAGCGCGCCGAACTTGGCTAGCGGGTCCTTGCGCAGCGTGTCCTTGATGCGGTGCGCGAGCAGCCCGGCCACGCTCTCGGCGGTCTTGAGCACGACATTGCCGGTGAAGCCGTCGGTGACCACGACGTCGCAGGTGCCCTTGAACACGTCGCGGCCCTCGACGTTGCCGATGAAGTGGAGGTGCTTGGCCTTGCGCAGCAGCGGCAGCGTCTCGAGGACCAGGGTGTTGCCCTTGGTGTCCTCTTCGCCGATCGACAGCAGCCCGACCCGCGGATTCTCGCGGCCGAGCAGGTAGCGCGAATACACCGAGCCCATGTGGGCGAATTGGACGAGGTAGGACGGCTTGCACTCGGCGTTGGCGCCGACGTCGAGCACGACGGTGCCGCCGCCAGGATTGGGCATCAGGCAGGCGAGGGCCGGCCGCGACACCGACTCGAGCCGGCCGAGGCCGAGGAGCGCGGTCGCGACCACCGCACCGGTGTTGCCGGCGCTGAACACGGCATCGACCCCGCCGTCTTTGTGCAGCTGGGTCAGGATGCCGAGCGAGGACTGGCTCTTGCGCCGCGCGGCCGCCACCGCCTTCTCGGCCATCTCGATCCGCTCCGAGGCGTGGACGACGCGAATCGGCAGGCCGTCGGCCTTGGCGTGCTTGAGCGCCGGCAGGATCTCCTTCTCGTCCCCGACCAGCGTGACCTCGCAGCGGCCCGGCGCCTCGCGCAGCGCGAGCACCGTGCCATCGGCCACCGCGGTGGGGCCAAAATCACCCCCCATCGCGTCGATGCCGATGCGTGGGATGGCGGTCATTGGATCCGGGGAATCCGCCTACTCCCCGCGCGGCGTGACGATTTCTTCGCCGTCGTAATAGCCACAGTTGGCGCAGACCCGGTGCGGCAGCTTGGGGCTGCTGCAGCGGCTGCACGGATTGAGGCCCGGTGCCTTGAGCTTCCAGTGCGTGCGGCGCTTGCGTCCGCGGGTCGCCGAGTGACGTCGCTTGGGTACCGCCATGTCGTACTTCCTCCGCTCACGCCCCCGGGAGTCCCGGGCGGCGGTTCAGTCCGCGGCGCAGGCGCACGGACCCTGGTTTCGGTCGGCGCCGCATCGCGGACACAGGCCCGCACAATCCTCGCGGCAGCGCGGCGCCATCGGCAGCTCGAGCAGCAGCGCGTCGCGGGCCTCTTGGTTCAGTTTCAGATCGCGTCCGTCGTGGAACACGAAGTAACCGTCACGCTCGAGAGCCTCCTCCTCGCTACGCGGATGGGTTGCAGCGCGCTCGGCGAACACTTCGAACGGCACGGTCACCGGCATGTCGAACTCGCGCAGGCAGCGAACGCACTCGAGCCTTGCGGTCGCTTCGAGCCGGCCCCGGACCGATACCCGGTCGCCGTTCTTCTCGACCAGGACCGTGCCGGTGACGGCCCCCGGCCATTCCCGGGGCTCGAGCCCAAGGCTATCGGCCTGCGCCTCCAGCCGGACATGGCTCGCGCCCGGCGCCAAGGCCGGGAGGACAATCGTGAAGCCCGACATACAAATAAGCCCGCCGAAGCGGGACCAGGACACCGGGCCACGCTAGCACAGGCCCGGCCGGGCCGTCTAGCCGCGCTCGGGGGGCCGACTTGCCCGGTTCCGAGGTCCGCTACCGGCTGAGGGCGGCGACCCCGAAGAAGAGTTTGACCTCGCGCTCGGCGCTGGCCGGGCTGTCGGAGGCATGCACCGAGTTCATTTGCTTGCTCTCGCCAAAGACCTTGCGGATGGTGCCCGGCGCGGCCTGGTCCGGATCGGTCGCCCCCACCACCTCGCGCAATCGGGTGATCGCCTGGTCGCGCTCGAGACACACGAGCAGCACCGGCCCCGAAGTCATGTATCCGACCAGATCGTTGAAGAACGGTTTGCCCTGGTGCTCGGCGTAGAACGCCTGGCACTCGTCGCGCTGGAGCCGCGCCAGGCGCGCCTCGGCGATGCGGAACCCCTCGCCTTCGACGTGGGCGAGAATCTTGCCGATCAGGTTCCGCTTCACGGCGTCGGGCTTGACGATGAACAGCGTGCGCTCCATGGCTGGGACTTCCTCCTGGCGCGGGCCGCTTCGGGTCCGCGCATGATGGTTCTTGGCGTGCGATGAGTTCTGGGAACGACCTGTTCCGGCTTCTAGCGACCTCGGCGCGACGGCTTGCGGGCGGGGGCGACCTTGGCAGCCCGGCGCGACTTTCCGGGCCCCGACCCATTGCGTCCGGCGGCCGCCCGGCGCGCGGGGGCCGACTTGGAGTTGCCCGCCACGGCGCGCGGCGCGCGCGCGCGACGTCGATCGAGCTGCTCGCGAATCAACGCGGGAATCTCCGAGGGAATGCGCGCCACCGGCACACCCGCGGCGGCGAATGCCGCCATCTTTTCGGCGGCGGTCCCACTGCCGCCCGAGATGATGGCACCCGCGTGCCCCATTCGTTTGCCCGGCGGCGCCGTCTGCCCGGCGACGAACGCGACCACGGGCTTCCGGACGTGGCGCTTGATGAAGCGCGCCGCCTCCTCCTCGTCGGTGCCGCCGATCTCGCCGATCAGCACGATGGCGTGCGTGGCGGGATCGGCCTCGAACAGCTCGAGCGCGTCGATGAAGTTGGTGCCGATCACCGGATCGCCGCCGATCCCGAGACAGGTCGACTGCCCGAGGCCGGCGTGCGTCAGCTGATGGACCACCTCGTAGGTCAGCGTGCCGCTGCGCGACACGAGTCCGATCGGACCGGGCTTGCAGATGTGTCCGGGCAGGATGCCGACCTTGCTGAGTCCGGGGCTGATCAGACCCGGGCAATTGGGGCCGATCAGCCGCGGGGGCGCGTGCCCGCCACCGTTCGCCGCCCGCCGCGCCGCGACCCGATGGTACGAGCTCAGCGCATCCCGGACCGGAACGCCCTCGGTGATGCACACGACCAGCGAGACTCCGGCATCCACCGCCTCGTCGACCGCGTCGGCCGCGAACGGCGCTGGAACGTAGATGACCGAGGCGTTGGCCTTGGTGGCGCGCACCGCCTCGGCGACGCTGTCGAACACCGGCACACCGTGGATCGACTCGCCGCCTTTGCCGGGCGTCACGCCCGCGACCACCTTGGTGCCGTACTCGACCATCTGCTTGGCGTGGAAGGCCCCGTCGCGGCCGGTGATTCCCTGGACGATCAGGCGCGTGCTCTTGTCGATCAGGATGCTCACACCGTCACCTCCTGGGCCTTCTCGATCACCATGCGCACGGCTTCATCCATCTGCGTGGTCGCCGACAGCCCGCGCTCGGCGAGGATCTTCCGCGCCAGGTCCTCGTTGGTGCCGGTGAGTCGAATGACCAACGGCGCCTCGAGCGGCGATGCATCGAGCGACTGGACGATGCCGCGCGCGACGTCGTCACAGCGGGTGATGCCGCCGAAGATGTTGAAGAGGATCGCCCGCACCCGCGACGGCGCGCCGTCGCGCGGTGTCGAATCGGTGGTGATGATCCGCAGTGCGGCGGTCACCTTGTCGGGATTCGACGAGCCGCCGATGTCGAGGAAGTTCGCGGGCTCGCCGCCGTAGTGCTTGATCAGGTCCATGGTCGCCATGGCCAGGCCGGCGCCGTTGACGATGCAGCCGATGTCGCCGTCGAGCTTGACGTAGGACAGCCCCTTCTCGCGCGCCAGCCGCGCCGCCGCCGTCTCGTCGGCGCCCTCCCGCCACGACTCCCAGTCCCGGTGCCGGAACTCGGCGTTGTCGTCGAGGATCACCTTGGCGTCGAGTGCCACCACGCGGCCCTCGGGGGTCACGGCCAGCGGGTTGATCTCGGCGAGCGAGCAGTCGCCTTCCGCATACACACGCCACAACTTCATCAGGATGTCCGCCGCCTGCGCCGCCTGCTTCGGATCGGGGAACAACGGCTTCATGATCGCGCGCGCTTCCCACGACCGGATGCCGGTCAGCGGCAGGTGTCGCCGCACGATCTTCTCCGGTGCTACGCGCGCCACTTCCTCGATGTCGATGCCGCCTTCGCCCGACAGCATCATCAGCGGCAGCTTGGCCGAGCGATCGAGCACGATCGCCAGGTACAGCTCGCGCGCGATGTCGGCCGCCTGGGCCACCAGCACGCGGCGCACCGGCAGGCCCTTGATGGTCAGGCTCAAAATGTCGCGCGCCTTCTCGAACGCCTCGTCCGAAGTGTGGGCGAGCTTCACGCCGCCGGCCTTGCCGCGCCCGCCGGCCTGGACCTGGGCCTTGATCACCACCGTGCCCCCGATCGAGGCGGCGACGTCGCGCGCCTCCTCGGGCGTGGTCGCGACCTGGCCGGGCAGCACCGGCAGCCCGAAGCGCGCGAACAGCTCCTTGCCCTGATATTCGTGAAGGTTCATCGCTCCTCCCGGCGTCGCGCGCGGCGCTCGGTCAGTTGTTGTCGATCTGCGCCCGCTGAATGCGGCCGCTGAAGTCCACGTAGATGCTCTTCCACTCGGTGAACGCGTCGAGCATCGTGTGCCCGGCCTCGCGGTGACCGTTGCCGGTCCCGCGCACCCCGCCGAACGGCAGGTGCGTTTCGGCCCCGGTCGTGCCGTGATTGACGTAGACGATTCCGGTCGCGAGATCGCGCATGGCCTGGAACGCGCGATTGACGTCGGCGGTGAAGATCGAGGACGACAGTCCGTAGCGCGTCGCGTTGTTGACCGCGATCGCTTCGTCGAGCGACGCCACGCGAATGAAGCTCAGCACCGGCCCGAAGATCTCTTCCTGGGCGATGCGCATGCCCGGCGTCACCGCGTCGAACACGGTGGGCCGGTAGAACGAGCCGCGCGCCAGGTCGCCGCCGGTCGCTCGCTCACCGCCCGCCACCGGCTTCGCCCCCTCGCGCTGGCCGACGCCGACGTATTCGTGGACCCGCTCGAGTTGCTTCTGGCTGACCACCGGCCCCATCTGGGTCGCGGGATCGAGGCCGTCGCCCAGCTTGAGCGCGTTCGCACGCTGGACCACGAGCTGCAGCAGCTCGTCGTGCACCTTCTGGTGAACGATCGCACGGCTGCAGGCGGTGCAGCGCTGGCCGGTGGTGCCGAACGCGCTCCACGACAGCGCATCCGCCGCCAGCACCAGATCGGCGTCGTCGAGGACGATCACCGCGTTCTTGCCGCCCATTTCCAGCGACACGCGTTTGCCGGTGCGCGCGCACTCCTCGGCGATCTTGCCGCCGACCGCGTTCGAGCCGGTGAACGAGATCAGATCGACGTCCGTATGCTGGACCAGCGGCCAGCCGCACTTGGGCCCGTCGCCGTGGACCAGGTTGAGCACGCCCGGCGGGAACCCGACCTCGGCGATCAACTCCGCCAGGCGGACGCCGGTCTCGGGCGACAGCTCCGAGGGCTTGAACACCACGGTGTTGCCGGCGACCAGCGCCGGGAAGATCTTCCAGGTCGGCACCGCGAAGGGAAAGTTCCACGCCGTGATCACACCGACCACACCGAGCGGGGCGCGCACCGACATCGCCCACTTGTTGGGCATCTCGCTCGGGGTGGTGACGCCGTACATGCGACGCCCTTCCCCGCCCGCGAGGAACGCCATGTCGACGCCTTCCTGCACGTCGCCCAGCGTCTCGATCAGGATCTTCCCCATCTCGCGGGTGGCGCCGCGCGCCAGATCGTCCTTGCGGGTCGCGATCAGCGACCCGAGCCGATAGAGCAGCTCGGCGCGCTTGGGCGCCGGGGTCAGCGACCAGGCGCGAAACGCCGCGCGCGCCGCCGCGACCGCGTCGGCGACGTCGGCCGCTTCCGAGTCCGGGAACGAGCCGATCGTCTCGCCGGTCGCCGGGTTCAGGTTGGCGAACGTGCGCCCCGAACGTGCCGGAATCCAGCGGCCGGCGATGAAGTTGTGGAACGTCTGCGCCATGGTGTCCCGAGCGTGCGCGACCGCGAGGTCGTCGGCGAAACCGCGCCGCCGGCTGTGGAATCGCGGATTGCAGCGCGACCGGCGCGAAGTGAAAAGGACGTGAGAATGTACGCTTCGCCTCGGCGGCAATCAAGCCGGTCGCGCACGCGGTGGGCCCGCACTCCGGCGCCGAAACCGCTAGGGGTCGAGCGCGGTTTTCCCCGCCAGGATTCGATCGACGATCGACGTGGTGCTCCAGCCCGCGCGCACCGGCACCTGCACCACCTGGCCGCCGCGCGCCTCGACGAACTTGCGGCCGACGATGCGGTCGAGCGCCCAGTCGCCACCCTTGGCGAGCACGTCGGGTGCCACCGCCTCGATCAGTGCCTGCGGCGTGTCGTCTGCGAACACAACCACCAGGTCGACGCATTCGAGTGCCGCGAGCAATTCGGCACGCTCGTGCTCGGCGACCAGCGGGCGGCTCGTTCCCTTGAGCCGGGTGACCGAGGCGTCGGAGTTGACGCCGACCACCAGTCGATCTCCGAGCCGGCGAGCGTCCTCGAGGTACTCGACGTGGCCACGGTGCAGGAGGTCGAACACCCCGTTGGTGAACACGATTCGCTGTCCGGCGGCGCGCCAGCCCTCGAGGGTCGCGCGCTGCTCCACCGAGAGCGGGCTCGCGTTCACCCCCTGCCGTCCAGCGACGCGCGGATCTCGGCCACCGTACACGTGGCGGTCCCGACCTCGCGGATCACACGCCCCGCGGCGTGGTTCGACAGGTAACAGGCGCTCGGATAGTCGGCGCCCGCCGCCAGGGCCAGCGTCACGGCGCTGACCACCGTGTCGCCGGCGCCGGTGACGTCGTAGACCTCGCGCGCCGCGGTCGGCAGGTACGTGTAGCGCCCGCCCCGCTCGAACAGACTCATGCCCTGCGGGCCGCGGGTGATCAGCACCGCTTCGGCGTCGACTCGTTTCTGCAAGCCCCAGCCGACCTCGAGCAGGCTCGGCTCGTCGACGATCCGGCGTCCCTGGACGTAGCCGGCTTCGTGCTGATTCGGCGTCAGGATGCTGACCCCGCGATAGGCGTCGATGTGGCTTTCCTTGGGATCGACGCCCACCGGCAATTCACGCGCACGGGCCGCCAAGAGCGCCGGGGCCAGCGTCCCGGGGTGAATCACGCCCTTGCCGTAGTCGCTGACCACCAGCCCCTCGCAGCCGCCCAGTTCGCGCTCGACCGCGGCGATCAGGCGCCGCAGCGTCTCGCCCGCGAGGTCGGAGCGTGACTCGCGATCGGCGCGCACCACCTGCTGCGCGTGCGCGATGATCCGAGTCTTCACGGTGGTCGGTCGTCCGGGGTCGCTGACCAGCGCGCGAACTTCGACGCCGCGCGATTCGAGCTCGTTGGCGAGCCGGCGCCCGTCGTCGTCGTCGCCGACGACCGAACACAGGATCGGGACTCCCCCCAGGGCGCGCAGATTGGCGGCGACGTTGCCGGCGCCGCCGAGCGACAGGGTCTCGCGTTCGATCTCGACCACCGGCACCGGAGCCTCGGGCGAGATGCGCTCGACCCGGCCCCACAGGTAGCGGTCGAGCATGCAGTCGCCGAGCACGGCGATGCGCCGGCCGGCAAAGCGGTCGAGGATCGCGTCCAGCCGGCTGCGGTCGAACGACGGCGTGGTCATCGCGGGAGTCGCGGATTCAGTCGAGGGGGCGCGCGGCATCGGCTCGGGGACGCTAGTCCCTGGGCTCGGTTCGGTCAACGCACCCCACTGCCGAAGTCGAATCGCTGCCGGCACCACACCGGAACCGGCTTGCCGCCCTGGAGCGCCGGGTAGAACGACATGGTCAGGGCGCATTGGGTCGCGGCCTGGACCAGCTCCGGATCATTGCTGCCCCCGGCCCACAACGCGTCCGACACCGAGCCGTCGGCATCCACGCGAACATCCATCTCGATCGAGATCACGCTCCGCTGGCGCGCGTACCGGAGCGGCACGCTCAAGACCGGCGCCCGCCGAGGGATCGGCGCCTTCAAGTCGTCGTCGATCAGCAGATGCGGCGCCGGCGGCATTTCGACGATCACCGAGTCCGGGGTCGGCTCGGTGGGCGCGAAATCGAGCGAGCCCGCGGAGGGTCGAACCGGCGCGACGCGCGCCACCCAGATGCGCGCCAGAGGCGGCGGTTGGATCGTCATCACCGTCCCGGCGCTGTCGGCGCGCACATCGACTCCGATCGCGAGCGTATCGCCGCGACGGGGCTCGTTCCGACCGCAACCCAGGACCAGGACGCACAGCAATGCAGCGGACCGCGGCAGGCCCGAACCGACGCAGCAATGGGGCATTGCCCCGACGCTGGATCAGTGCCGGCGAGAACGCAAGCGCTGCGGCCGCAGGCGCTCCAAATCTCACGTTGTCTGGACGCGGGGCCGAGGACTAGGATCATAGGTCCAGACGGATGGCTTCGTCCGCCATCCGGAGGCGCCACTGATGATGACCCCGCGCGAACGGGTGTGGGCTGCACTCGAGGGAGCACCGGTCGATCGTCCCCCGGTCTCCTTCTGGGGCCACGTTTATCATCGCGAATCCTCGGCGGACGACCTGGCCGCCGCGACGCTCGACCTGCAGCGCGAGTACCTCTGGGATTGGGTCAAGCTCAATCCGCGCAAGCACTATCACGTCGAGCCGTGGGGCGTTCGCTACCTCTATAGCGGCCAGCCGGGCGAGAAACCCGTGCTCGAGTCCTGGCCGGTTCAGCGTGCGTCGGACTGGCGCGCGATCACCCGACAGCCGGCCGATCGCGGCGCCTTGGCCGAACAGATCGAAGCCGTGCGCCTGGTGCGTCGCGGACTGCCCAAGGACGTGCCGCTGATCGAGACGGTCTTCACTCCGCTCGCGGTGCTGGGCGAGATGGTCCAGTCGCCGGCAGTACTGCGCGCGCACATGGAGGCCTCACCCTCGGAAGTGCGCGCGGCCCTCGACGCCGTAACCGAGACGTTCGAGGCCTTCGTCCCCGCCGTGCTCGCGGCCGGCGCCGACGGCATCTACTTCGCCACCGTGGACTGGGCCGAGCGATCGCTCATGAGTCCCGAGGCCTATCGGGCATGGGCACGCCCCACCGACCTGCGCGTCATGGCGGCCGCCTCGGCGGCGCGGTTCAACGTGCTGCACGTGTGCCGGGGCAACAACCTGCTGCTCGAGCTGACCGACTACCCGGTCCACGCGTTCTCGTGGGCCGCGACCGATCCGACCAATCCGTCCCTCGATCGCGCCCAGGGGAGCATGCGTGCCGCCGCGATGGGCGGCGTCGCCCACGAGGGCGCGATCGTCAACGGCACCCCCGATGACGTGGTCGCCGAGCTGCTGCAGGGTTTCGAGCGCACGCAGGGCCGTCGTTGGCTGGTGGCCCCGGGCTGTTCGATTCCACCCGACGCACGATCCGAGAATCTCCGCGCTGCAAGGGATGCAGTGGAGAACCTGTTGAGTCACGGCCGCGCACCCTGAAGGGAATCGCGACCATCTCCGACCGGGAGGCATGCGATGAACAGGGTTCTTTCGTGGTTGGTCCCGCTCGCGGTAGTGGTTGCCGTGAGCTTCGTCCCCCCCGTGGCGCGCGCACAGAGCAAGTTGCCCGCAGCGCCGGCGCCACCACCCCAACCCAGCGGCGAGTCGGTGACGCCGCGGGCCTCAGGCGAGACGATCGCGCGCGTCTATCCTGGGGATCGAGCGCCGGACTTCGAGCTGGAAGGTTCGAACGGACGCTCGGTGCGCCTCTCGTCGTTGCGCGGCGACTGGGTGGCGCTGGTGTTCTCCGATCGCGCGACCCCAACCGGGCAGCTGCAGACGATCGAGCGCGAGCTGCGACTACTCGGAGCCCGGGTCGTCGCCGTAGTCCGCGAGAAGCCGCAGACGGTGCAGGCGCACGCCGATCGCAAGGATCTGACCTTCCTGCTCCTCGCCGACGGCACCGGCGAAGTCTCGTCACTCTACGGATTGCGGGATTCGATTCACCCGAACACGCGTCCGGGCCTGTTGATCCTCGACCGGCGCGGCTACGTGCGCACCACGGTCCTGGGCCAGGAGGTGCCGCCCGACGAGATCGTGCGCCTGGTGCGAGGCGCGATGGTCGACGCTTAGGCTAGCGCGGGCGCGGCCGGCGTCCGACCAGGGTGTAGAGCGGAACCTTGCGACCCAGGTAGCTCTGGGTGTGGTAGCTGAACGTGATGTCCGAGAAGCCGAGCACGCTGATCCACTGGGCGATCAGCTCGGGTGAGATGTACCACCAGGTCTCCCACGGCGCCTGGGCCTTCGCGTTCGGCAGGAACTCCATCCGGGGCTTGATGAACCGGCTGAACAGCCCCTGGCCGACGAGCCGCGTCCACGCCATGCGGGTTAGCCGCTGAAACTGAGTCGGGATCTCGGTGATGATCACGGTCTCGCGCGTCATCGACAGCGCGCGCTCGAGCGCGGTCAGGGGATCGCGGAGGTGGAGCAGGATCGAGCCGAGGGTGGTGACGTCGAACGGCCCGATCGAGGTCGGGATCTGGTAGACGCTCGAGTAGACGACCCGCGCCTTCGAGTTGAACGCCCGGTGCGCGAGCCAGTAGCCATTGTGCTGCTTTCGGATGTGCGCCCTGCGCTCGCTGATCAGCTTGTCGACGTCGAGCGTCGCGTACGGGACGATGTCCCAGGAATCGTTCTCGGAAAGATCGATCGCCACGACCTCGGCGCCCATCTTCTCCATGGCGAAGCACAGGAAGCCGCTGGCCGTTCCCAGCTCGAGGACGCGTTTGCCGCGCAGATCGACCCGTCCCAGGTATTCCTGCTCACCGCCCCGAAGATCCCACTCGCCCTGGACCAAGCCGTGCCCGGGGATGTCCATGGTGTGATAGAAGTAGCAGTCCGCGAGGCTCGCCACTTGCTTGGGCGTCGCGTAGACCGACTTGTGGGTTTCGGTCGCGCCTTCGGGCAAGCCCGTTCCAATCGAGGTCATTCAGGTTCTCGGGGGACGTGTCTCGGGGTCCACGGCGCGGCAGGTCAGCCCCGCCGTGTATCACCCCTGCAAGGGCTCTGTCAAGACTTCGGCGGCCTGCCTCAGCTCGGTGCGGCTTCGGTGGCGGCGATCGCGATCGTCCCGTGGTCTCCGCGCGCGAGCCCCTCGCGCAGCACCGCCAGCATGGTGCGCGCGGTGAGGTCGTAGCTCAGCTCCTCGGCGCGCGCGCGACCCTGAACGCTCATCCGCTCGCGCGTCACGGCATCGCCGGCGAGTTCGGAGACCGCCGCGGCCCAGCCCGCGACATCGTCGGCTGCGATTAAGCGCGCCGCACCCGTGTCCAGCTCGCGCAGTGCCGGGATGTCGGAGACGATTGCCGGCAGTCCACGCTGGAAGGCCTCGACCAGCGGGAAGCCGAACCCTTCGTAGGTGGAAGGGAACAGAAGGATGGTGGCGTTCTGGTAGAGCCATTCGAGCTCCTCCTCGGCGACGTGCCCGAGGGCGGTGACCCGGGAAGCACCCCGCTCGCGCGCCATCTCCGATACCGTCGGATAGCGTTCCAGCTCGCGCCCGGCCGCGACCAACTCGAGCGGGGCCGCGTCGCCGAGTCGAGCCCACGCGTCGACCACCACGCCGAGGTTCTTGTACGGATAGTTGAGCCCGACCGTGAGCGCGAACGGACGATCGGGCAAATCTGCCGGCCGTCGCGCCGTGACCCGTGCGCGCAACGCCGGCGCCCCCTGGCGCACCACCCGGATGCGCGCCGGATCGACCCCGAGCAGCGCCACCATCTCGTCTCGGCTGAAGCGACTCGGCGTCACGATCAGTCGCGCACGCAACGATTGCCCGAGGGACAACCGGTAGAGCATCCGCTTCCATGCCGAGAGCGCGTAACGGAAGCGCAGCGGCCACACGTCGTGGATCATGACGATGCACGGGCAGCCCGGCGAAACCGGCATGAAATGGAAGGGGCTGAAGTAGAGGTCGGGCCGGGTCTCGCGCAGAAAGGTACCCAGGGCCAGGACCGACATCGGCGCCAACGGTGAAATCGGACGCTCGGCCCAGGTCACCCGCGGGTGGCGGCGGATCGGATCCAGATCGAAGCGGGTCAGGCTCAGGGCCGGATTCCAGAGCACCAGGTAGCGCTCGGGTCCCGGAAGCTCGAGCAGGGACTCGAGCAGGCAAAAGGTGTGGCGCCCGATCCCGGGGAAGTGATCGGTGGCATAGCGCAGGTCGTACGCAATCGTCGGCATGCCGGAGCGACTCTAGGCGGGGCTTGGAACCAGCGTCAAAGCCGGCGGTCCTTGCGGGCAGGGGCAACGAAAAAGCGGGGGCGTCATCCGCCGAAGCCGGGGGCCGCACCCGGGCAGTCGAGCGAACTAGCCCCCGCACATACGTGCAGAGGACGTAGAAATGTACCCCACGATCGTCGTGGAGTGAAAATAATTTCGCGAGATCAGTCGCCGGTGGGGATGATGCCGGCGCCCTCGACCATCAGGATCACGGTACGCTCCGGGGCCCGCGTTCGGTGCTCCACCCTCTTCGGCACCACGAAGCCCTGCCGCTCGGTCAACTCCACTGTGCGCCCCTCGAGGTCGATGAGCAGTCGACCCTCGACCACCTAGAAGAACTCGTCCAGGTCATCGTGCTTGTGCCAGTGATATTCGCCCTGGATGACGCCGAGCCGGACGACCGAGTCGTTCACCTGGCAGAGCGTCTGGTTGTACCAGCGGTCCGTGCAGGCGGTTACCAGCTTCTGAACGTCGACGACCTCGAGTGCTTCGTGGAGGACGTTCAGATGTGTCGCGTAGGGGTAGGACTGCTTGGGGTTCGTCAAGATTCCCTCCTCTCCGCACCGGCCGCCGGCACGGGACCTGCCAATTCTACACGCCCCCGCCCGGGAGACTCCTGCTCGCACGCATCCGAACCGCAGCCCTGTGGGGGCTCGAAGCGCTGGCCGTCGAATGCGAAATCGACGTCGGCCAGGGGTTGCCCGGTTTCGTGCTGGTCGGCCTGCCGGACGCGACGGCGCGCGAGGCGCGCGACCGGGTATGGCCCGCGCTCCGGAATTCGGGGTTCCAGCTTCCGGACCGAAGAGTGACCGCGAACCTGGCGCCGGCGGGGCGCCGCAAGGAGGGTGCTGCCGCCGATCTCGCAGTCGCACTCGGGATCCTGGCCGCGACGTCGCAGGCGCCGAGCGAGAAGCTCGAGGGCACGGCGGCGATCGGCGAGCTGGCGCTCGACGGCACGTTGCGTGGCACCCGTGGCACGCTGGCGCTCGCCGAGATCGCGTGGCGCGCGGGCGCGACCACATTGTTGTGTGCCGCCTCCGCCGCGCCCGAGGCCGCTCTGGTCGAGCCGCTCACCGTCCACGGCGTGAGCGACTTGTGCGCGGCGGCGTCGTGGCTGCGTGGCGAGCTGGAGCTGGAACGACAGGCTCCCGCGGCGCACGACACTCCGAGCACCGAGCTCGAGGATCTTTCCGAGGTGCGCGGCCAGGGAATGGCGCGACGAGCCCTGGAGATCGCCGCGGCCGGCGGCCATCACATGTTGCTCGTCGGTCCGCCGGGCGCCGGCAAGTCGATGCTCGCGCGTCGCCTGCCGAGCATTCTGCCGGCGCTCGATCCCGACGAGGCGCGAACCGTCACTCGGCTTCATTCCGGCGCCGGCCTGCGCGCACCCGGCCGCGGGTTGATGACCATACGCCCGTTTCGTGCGCCCCACCACACGATCTCCCCGGCTGGCCTGGTTGGCGGCGGATCCCCGCCGCGCCCCGGCGAGATCTCATTGGCGCATGGCGGCGTGCTGTTCCTCGACGAGCTGGGCGAGTTTGCGCGTACGACGCTCGATGCGCTGCGCGAACCGCTCGAGAGCGGATCGGTCTGGATCACGCGCTCGATGGGATCGGCGCGCTTTCCCGCGCGCGCTCTGGTGATGGCCGCGATGAATCCGTGCGGTTGTGGCTGGCTGGGACACCCGAAGCGCTCGTGCAAGTGCACGCCCGGTGATCTCACCCGCTATGCGGCGCGCGTCAGCGGTCCGGTGCTGGATCGGCTGGATCTGCAAATCGAAGTGCCGGCGCTCACCTCGGAGGAACTACTCGCCGCCCCGCCCGGCGAAGCGAGCGAAGTGGTCCGCGAGCGTGTACTGCTGGCGCGGGCGCGCCAACGCGAGCGCGGCGCGCTCAACGCAATGTTGTCGAATGCCGCGCTGCGCGAGCACTGCTCACCGGATACGGCCGGGCGGAGACTGATAGCGGACGCGATCGATCGGGGCGGTATGTCGGCGCGCGCCGTCCACCGCGCGCTGCGGGTCGCGCGCACCATCGCCGATCTCGCAGGAGAGTCGCTCGTCACCGCGAGCCGGCTCGCCGAGGCACTCCAGTACCGAGCCTACGAGTCGCGACGGAACACCGGCGGTTGATGAAATCCGCCAGCTCCTACTCGCTAACGTTCCGCTTCAGCGGCGGGCCGCTCAGCGGACCGTCCGCTGCAAGCCGATGTTAGGCGGGAACGCGTGCCGCATCGATCTCTCCTACTCTGAAGGCACTCTCGCGTACGCGATCTGACCATCGCACCGGATCGCGCCGACCGTGGAACACTGCCGTGATGAGAATGCGGTCTGCCTCGACCGCGTACAGCACAAGGTACGGAAAGCGCCGGAGCAGCGCCTTGCGCGTTTTCAGTGCGACAATCTCGTGCCCTTCGGGAAGACGCCGCAGGCTCTCGACCACAGCGTCGAACGCGAGCAGAAACTCGAGGCCGAGGCCGCTCCGTTGGCGTTCATACCACCAGAACGCGTCCTCCAGTTCTCGTTCGGCATCGAGCAAGAGATGTACCGGCCGCCTCATCGCCCACCTTCCAATCTGCGCTTGATCTCCTCCCACGACGAGTATTCCCGCGGATTGCTCTCGTGCTCGAGAAGTCGGCGCTCGGCTTCCTCGCGCTGCGCCGGGGTGATCTCGACATCGCGAGGCGAGCGCGCAATGTCATCCCACAGGTCTTGAACGCGGAGGATCTTCTCCGGTACGGAGAGCTCGTCGGGATCGCGATGTTCGGGTTGACCACTCATCTTGTTCTCCTCACTTCCTCAGGCTCGGGGGCGGGTCATCTCAGCTCTCCGCCTAACGATTCGCGCTGAGCCGCAGCGCGTTCATGCTCTCTTCCAGATGCGCTGTCGGCTCCAGCGCGTTGTTAGGCAGAGTCGTTTCCATTCTCAGAATCCACCTGGCACTTGAACTTGACCCGCAAAGTAGTCGCCATACGCGCCACGGCCCTGGAAGGTGGACGGTTCCAGGCCTCCTGGAACCAGTGCCCTATACCGCGCACGATAATCGCGACTTCGGGCTTCCCAGGTCTCGTGGTCGCCGCCGAGGAGCCACGGTGTGAGTTGAGCGATGAGACCCACCACGTACAGCGCCTCAGCATCGTCAAGGATGGACCCAGCGAAGGTCTCATAGACGGCTGAGAAAACCTGGGGAAGTCGAGCGGATGGGACGACCATCTCGTCAAAGCCCGTGAGGTGAGGAGGTTCCAGATTGCAGTACCACGCCAGAAAGAGAAGGTGCAGTCGCAACTCTCGGTCACGGTTTCCCGCATCCCACTCCGCGATAGCGAGCGCAAGCGCCTCGCCCAGCGTCGGCTCGCCGTGCGCTCCCACGCTTCGATTCTCCAGTGCAAGGATGGTGTCCGGCCAGTTCATGGACTCTGTCTAACGCCCAGCGTAAGCGGCGCACCCACCAAGTAGACACCGAAGCCGGTGCGACGAGCGCGTCCGCTTCACGCTGAAGTTATGCACCATGCTCACGAACGGACGCGACATACTCTGCCGGAAAGCCCAGTTTGCTGAGTGCGCGCTCAAGCCGCGTCGCGTATTCAGGATTTCGTTCGTCTGCCCCCGGTACTTCACGTAGGTTGTAGCACAGGGCGGGCGTCGACCTGCCCTCCAGTGGCTGGACGAGTACCGCTTCCGGGCGATACTGCTCAAGCCCGGGAGCCGCGTAGAGTTTGTCGAGTTCAGGGTGCGTGAGCCCAAAGAGCATACCGTAGGCGCGAGCTCCGTCGGATGGAACCAGCGTGGCACGCTGCCCGATACGTAACGCGAACTCCTCGACATAGGCCCGCCGCGGGTTGATTGGTTCCACGCCAGCGTTGCGAAGGATCTCCTGGTCCATGAACAGGCCGTAGAAGAAGGCATCGATCCGGCGATCACTCACCTAGGTCCACCTTTGTGTGCATAACAAGCAGTAGATGGTTCGGGGTAGTCGAATCGGCTGCAAGTGGCCGCCCGTGTATTCGGGTCGCTCAATGCCAAGATCGCGATGCTATGCCTCAGGAGCAACGTCTCGGGCAGCTCGTACTCGCGCGATAGCCAGATATGCTGCGAGCTGGCGGCGGTGTAGCGCGTGCGTGAGCGGGGCGTCATCTCGAGCCCCCGTCGAGCGGACTGGTCACGCCTCGCCCGCCGCGGTTGAGGACATGGGTGTAGATCATGGTGGTGCTCACGTCGCGGTGGCCGAGCAGCTCCTGAATCGTCCGGATGTCATAGCCGTTCTCGAGCAGGTGTGTCGCGAACGAATGCCGAAGCGTGTGGCAGCTGGCGGGCTTTGAGATGCGGGCGCCCTGCACGGCGTCGCGCATGGCGCGCTGGAGCACGGATTCGTGCATGTGGTGCCGCCGGCGCCGGCCGCTCTCGGGGTCCATGTAGAACCGCGTCGCCGGGAACACCCACTGCCAACCGATCTCGTAGGCCGCCCGCGGGTACTTGCGCTCCAGCGCGAGGGGAAGCTCGACGCCGCCCATCCCATTGAGGAGATCTCGTGCATGAAGGGCCCGGAGCCGCGCGAGCACCGCCCTTACCTCCCCGCGAGTCAGCACGACGGGTACACGGGCAGGGCGTTTCGCTCGAACCAGTTCGTCGAGCCAGCCGATGTCCTGGTTGAGAACCTGCGCATACAGGAACAGTAGAGCGCTCAGCGCCTGGTTCTGCGTGGAGGCGCTCAGGCTGCCGTCGGTAGCGAGACGGGAGAGGAACGCGGTGACCTCGGCCTTACCCATCTCCTGCGGATGGCGCTTGCCATGGAACAGAACGAAGCGTCTCACCCACCCGACGTAGGCCTTCTCGGTCCGGCGACTGTAGTGCCGAACGCGGATGGCTTGTCGCAGCTGATCAAGCAGCCGCGGCGGCGGAGCTGTGACGCCCCTGGCGACTGGACAGCCCTCGCGCACCAAGCCCCCGGGCCCGTACACCGCCGGAGGCCGCGAAGAACCCCACGAAGCCTCGAACATCTCGATTCCTCCACGGGAGCGCCGAACCGGGGGGAAACACGCGCGGATGATCGGTGGGCACGTTGGGGGAAGTCAATCCGTTGCTTGGACCACCCGTTTCGGTCGGGAGGTTCTACCCCGGGACGCCAGCGAGCAGTCGCCAAGGATGGCTCGAAGCCGCTGAGCGCTGAGGCCGCGGGGCTCATAGCCGACGAGACCTACGTCACCGCGCTACGGATCGCGGAAGCGCTCCAGCATCGAGCCTACGAGTCGCGACGGAGCGCCAGCCCATGAAAGCGTCCACGACCGGCAAGCGTCATGGTTTCCTCAGCGCGGCCTGCCAGTTCTGGAGCACGGTGATCGTCTGACGTTCCGGCTTCTCCGCCGGGCGGAGCATCAGGAATCGCTTTTCGTCGGGAGCGGGATAGGCGTACGTGAAGTCCTCCGGCAGGCGGAAGAACACACTCGGAGGGCCCAGCGAGAATTCTCCGGACGCCTGCACCGCAGCCCGGAATAGCACTCCCGACCGATCGGCCCGTTGGAAGACCAATGACTTCCCATCACGCGACCAGTACCAGGGTCCGCCGCCCCCGGTCGTGACCTGGTACTTGAGCCCCGCAGAGCCCACCGATTGCACGTAGATTTCCGCGACCCCGGTCTCGTCGGACGTGAACGCGACCCAGCGCCCGTCGGGCGAGAGCCGGGCAGCCTCTTCATTGGCCGCCGATCGTACGGCGACCCGCGGCGTGCTGTCCCCCTCGACCGGAAGCAGCCACACGTCCCACTTGCTGGTGGCGTCCAATCGCTCGAACAGGAGGTATCGGCCGTCGTGCGACCACTCGTCGAGTCGCTTGTACGAGGGGTCGGAGGCGAGAAAGCTGCGACTGCTCCCATCCGCGAGCGAGCGGACCACCAGCGTTCCATTGGATCCATTCAGGTACGCGATGCGCCGGCCATCGGGCGACCACACCGCGCTGCCGACGTCCTCGGTTGGCGATGACAACCGCGACACGGTGCCGCGCTCGAGATCCACGAGTGAGAGGACACCCTTGAAATCGTTCGAAGCACCGGAAAGTAGCGCTCGGCGCCCATCGGGCGAAACCATCAAATAAAAATACAGACCGCCGGCGAAGCCGGGAATTTCAGTTTCGTGTCCCGCGAGATCCATCCATGACAAACGCTGGGCCGGAAAAATGCGGGTCGAGTAAGCGAGTGCGCCCGTGCGCGAGGCGGACATTGGCGGCCCACCGCTGTATTGAGTGAACATCGGCGCGTCTCCAAGGGTCGACGGCTCGCCGAGCAATCGCTGCGTGCGCGCATCGAATCGTTGCGCCACCAGCGAGTTGCTACGGGTCGTGAGCAGCCAGCCCGGATTGCAGTAGATCGCACCGGTCTCGACCCGCGCCACGGGTCGTGGCGCACCGCCGTTGAGCGATCCAACGTAGAGTCCGACCTTGCCGTCCGCGCCTGCGGGCACGCCAGTGAACAAGAAGTGCTTGCCGTCGGGAAGGAACTGCGGAAACCGGTTGCCGGTCTCCCCGTTCGCGGAGTCGGGACGCGTGATCGCCACCGGCTCGCCGCCATTCGCGGACACCCGATAGATGCCCCCATTTGAATAGGGCGCGAGCAGGATGACGCCGTCCCGATTCCACGTGCCGCCGCGTGCCGTCTTGACCTCGCAGATCCGTTCGGGTTCGCCGCCGGCAATCGCAATTTTCGAGAGCAAGTGATCGCCGGCAAAGAATGCGAGGTAGCGGCTGTCCGGCGACCAGAACATGATCGTCGCATTCTCGCTCCCCGGCAGTTCCCGCGGCGTCAGCGAATCCAACCGCCGGACCCAGATGCTCGACGTGAATGAGGAATCCTCTACGATCATGGCCAGCCACTGCCCGTCGGGCGAGAGCGCGGCCGCCGCCGCGTCCGGCCAGATATCGCGATGCTTCGGCCCTGAGATCTCGAATCGCACCGGATGCACGGGGGGCGCGGCGTTCCACTTCACCGCGGCGACCCAGGCGGCGGCAGCCGCGACGGCAGCGGCAACGGAGACCAGGGCCCAGAGCCGGGCGCCCGCCGGCCCTCGGGACGCTGCGGTCGTTCGCGAGACACGGTTCGACTCGCGCAGCGCCTGCAGGTCCTCCAACTCGATACGCGCGTCGCCGATGTCGCGCTGGCGGCGCTTGACGTCCTTCTCGAGGCAGCGGCGCAGCAACCCGCGCAGTCGCTCGGGCGTGCTCGCAGGAAGCGCGCTCCACGCGGGCTCGCCCTGTAGGATGTTCGCGACGATGTCCGATACGGTTTCGCCCGCGAAGGTCTGCCGTGAGGTCAGGCACTCGAACACCAGGCAACCGAACGACCAGATGTCCGTGCGCCGATCCACAGCCTTGCCGCGCGCCTGCTCGGGACTCATGTAGGCGGCGGTCCCGAGGATCACTCCGGCCTGCGTTCCGGCATGGGTGAGCGTGGGAGATGCGGACAACGCTGGATCGGAGGCCGAACCCGCGCCGTCTCCGCCTTTGGCCAGGCCGAAGTCGAGCACCTTCACATCGCCCGCGCCCGTCAGCATCACGTTTCCGGGCTTCAGGTCCCGATGCACGATCCCCGCCTCGTGCGCCGCCTCCAGCGCCGCCGCGACCGCACGGGCGATATCGATCGTCTCGTCCACTGGGATCGCACCACGCCGGATCCGCGCCGCGAGCGTCTCGCCCTCGACGCACTCGAGAACGAGGTAGCGACGCCCCTCCACGACCTCGAGCCCGTGGATGCCGGCGATGTTCGCGTGCTGGAGCGAGGCCAGCAGACGGGCCTCGCGCTCGAACCGGGCCAGCCGATCGGGATCCCGTGAGAACTCGTCTGGCAGCGCCTTGATCGCCACGTCGCGACCGAGCCGCGTGTCCTTGGCGCGATACACTTCACCCATGCCGCCCGCGCCGAGTGGCCCGATGATTTCGTAGGGACCCAGCCGGCTACCCTTCTCGATTCCCACGCGCGAACCTCCTGGACAGGCGGCCATGTCTCGGCGAGGCGCGGATCGCGGCCGCGCGGCATCAAGGGCCGGCACAAGTCGGCGACTCTAGCATGCGTTCCCCGGCACCCACGCTTGGGCCGCGTTCGTCGCGGCGGGGGCTGCGTCCGGCCGGTCGCCCGGGCCCTGGGCGTTGCCTGAGGGGGAGCCCCCCGGTAACTTCTGGTCCTTCTCCCCCGTACCAGCATGGTTGCCGTCGAGCGTCTCGAGCCTTTGCCTCGACCCCGCAGGAGGGGCTTGAAAGCCATGAAGAAGAAGCCGCTGTGGATCGCGATCGCGGCTGTGCTGGTGATTGGCTCGTTGGGCGCCATCGTCCTCAACGGCCGCCGGGACAAGCCGCTCGAAGTGCAGACCGCCAAAGTCGGCCGCCAGAAGATCGTCCAGACGGTCAGCGCGACCGGGAAGATCCAGCCCGAGATCCAGGTCGAGATCAGCGCCGACGTCAGCGCGAAGATCCTTCGGCTGCCGGTCACCGAGGGTCAGTGGGTCGAGAAGGGCGCGTTTCTGGTGGGGCTCGACCGGGAACGCTACGTGGCGGCGGTCGAGAGCGCGGAGGCCAACGTCAGCGCCGCGCAGGCGAACGCCACGCTGGTGCGCGAGAACATGATCCGGGCCGAGAAGGAATTCGGCCGGTCCAAGGACCTGCACGCCCAGGGTGTCGAGTCGGCGTCGGCGTTCGAGGCCAAACAGGCCGCGCACCTGGTCGAGGTCGCCCGCTACGAAGCAGCCCAGGATCAGGTGGAGCAGGCCAAGGCGTCGCTCAAGCAGGCGCGCGACGATCTCTCCAAGACCACCATCTACGCGCCGATGGCGGGAACCATCAGCTCGCTCGAGAAGGAACAGGGCGAGATCGCGCTCGGTTCCCAGTTCCAGAAGGACGTCATCCTGGTGATCGCCGACCTGAAGGAGATGGAGGCCCAGGTCAACGTCGACGAGAACGACATCACGACCATCGCGGTCGGCCAGCAGGCGACCGTCGAGGTCGACGCCATGCTCGGTCAGGAGTTGCAGGGCGTGGTCTCCGAGATCTCGAATAGCGCGAACGCCAGCGGCGCGGGCACCACCGATCAAAAGACCGAGTTCGAGGTCAAGATCCGGATCAGCGACCCGCCCTCCACCCTGCGACCGGGCATGACCGCCTCCGCGAGTATCATCGCCAAGACCAACGAGAACGCCCTCAGTGTTCCGATTCAGAGCGTCGCGGTGCGCAGTGTGGACCAGCTCGCGATGAAGGGCGAGAAGCGCAAGGACGCCGAGACCCGCTATACGCCGGACAAGGACGGCTTCGTCGAGATCGTGTTCTCGGTGGACAAGGGCAAGGCCATCGCCAAGCAGGTCAAGACCGGCATCCAGAGCGACGAGCAGATCGAGATCCTGGAGGGTCTGAACGAAGGCGAGGAGATCGTCTCGGGCAGCTACCGCGCCATCTCGAAGGACCTCGCGAATGGCGCGATGGTGACCGTCGGCAAGCAGCCGGAGAAATCGGTGGCGGCCAAGCCCCGCGGGTCGTGATGGGCGCAGTTCGCTGCCGACATTTGCAGGAGGTTCGATCGTGAGCCCGTGGTCGGTTCGCGGCGGAACGCGACTGGTTCTCGACCTGCGCGAAGCGCTGGCGATTGCGGTGCGCGCCCAGCGCGCCAACACGACGCGGGCGGCACTGACCACGCTCGGCATCGTCATCGGCATCGTCGCCGTGGTCACCACCATGACCGCGGCCAATGGGCTGCAGAACCGGTTCCGCGAGAGCTTTTCCGCGGTCGGCGCCGACGTGATCTACGTGTCGCGCATGCCGTGGGTGATCATGAACGACTTCTTCCTCTATCGGAATCGCCCGCCCCTCGACCTGCGCGAGGCACGTGCGCTCGAGGAACGCATGCGCGGCCGGGCGATCGTCAATCCTTCCGTCGACGGACGCCGGAACGTGAAGTTCCACGCCGAGACCATGAACGACGTGTCGGTGATCGGCACCACCGAAAAGCAGACCCAGCTCTCGAGTGCGCGGCCGGAGCTCGGTCGCTTCCTCATGGCGTATGACGTGCGCTTCAAGAAGAACGTCTGCGTGATCGGCTCCGAGGTGCGCGACGTGCTGTTCGGCAGCACGAATCCGGTGCATCAGACGATCTCGATCGGACGCACCGAGTTTCGCGTGATCGGCGTGATGGAGAAGCAGGGCGGCAGCTTCCTGGGCGGCCCCAACTTCGACGCCCAGGTGTTCATCCCGATCACGTCCTTCGTCAAAGAATTCGGCGGCCGGCGCGGCCAGGACGTGAACGTCGCGGTCAAGGCGCCGAACCAGGAGGCGCTGGCCGACCTCGAGTACGAAGTGATCGGCGAGATGCGCAAGATCCGAACGCTCAGGCCCTCCGAGCCCGACAACTTCTCGATCAACAAGCTCGACACGCTGGTCGGCACCTTCAACAACGTCATCGGCGTGGTTCTGCTGGTCGGACTCCTGATCACCGGGATCTCGCTGTTCGTCGGCGCCGTCGGCGTCATGAACATCATGTTCGTCTCGGTCACCGAGCGCACGCGCGAGATCGGGATCCGCAAGGCGGTCGGCGCGACGCGACGGAGCATTCTGCTCCAGTTCCTGCTCGAGTCCTCGGCCATCGGGCTGCTCGGCGGCACGGTCGGCATCGTCCTCGCGTGGCTGGTGACCGCGGTGATCAACGCGGTACTGATGCCGGCCAGCATCTCGCTGCCGATCCTGGCCATCGCCGTCTTGGTCTCGATCTCGGTCGGCGTGTTGGCCGGCATCGTTCCCGCCTATCGCGGAGCGCGGCTCGACCCGGTCGAGTCGCTGCGTTACGAGTAGCCGGAGTCGATGACATGCAACCCCTCGACACCCTGTTCATGTCGCTCGGAGCGATCCTCGCCAACAAGCTGCGGTCGTCCCTGACCCTGGTCGGAATCGTCGCCGGGGTCGCGTCGATCATCGCGGTGATGACCGGCCTGTCGGTGATCCAGGCGACGATGGAGCGGGAGATGACCGTGCTGGGCGCCCAGATCTTCCAGGTGCAGAAGTGGCCGGCCGGCGGCTTCCACTCCGACGCCGAACGCCGGCAGGCGATGCGCCGGCCGCCGATCACCGTGGCCCACGCGGACGCCATCCGCGAACACGTCGACAACGTGGACCTGGTGGGCTCGGAGCTGTGGGACTTCGGATACGTCGTCAAGTATCGAGCCGAATCGACCAATCCCAACATCTCGATCGTCGGCGGAACGCCGGAGTATCCCGACAACAACACCCACTACGTCGGCATGGGGCGCAACCTGTCCCAGACGGACGTTTTGAGTGCCCGCAAGGTGGTGGTGATCGGCCACGCGATCGGCCAGAAACTGTTCCCATTCGCCGACCCAATCGGCAAGGAAGTCCTGGTCGACGGGCGCAAGTACGAAGTCATCGGCGTGTTCGACGAGAAGAAGTCGGCCTTCGGCGGCAACTTCGACAACTATGTCCTGATGCCGGTCACGACCTTCACCAACACCTACGGGCTGGTGGACCGCGTCGGCTTCCCGAGGTCGGTCAACGTCACCGTGCGGGCCAAGACGCCGGAGCTGGTGCCCGACGCCATCGCCGAGACCACGCAATTGCTGCGCCGCCTGCGCGGGGTCAAGCCCGGTGAGCCCGACAACTTCGACGTGTACACCAGCGAGAGCCTGATCACCCAGTTCAACGCGATGAGCGTCGGCGTGAAGCTCGCCGCCTTCGTCATCGGCATCATCGCCCTGGTGGTGGCCGGGATCGGGATCATGAACATCATGCTGGTCGCGGTCACCGAGCGGACCCGAGAGATCGGTATTCGCAAGGCACTCGGCGCCCGATCGGGAAGCATCCTGCGGCAGTTCCTGATGGAGGCCGTCATTCTGTGCAACATCGGCGGGGTGATCGGCGTGACGATCGGTTTTGGGCTCGGGAACCTGGTCGCGGTGTTCACCCACTTCCCCGCGAACGTGCCGCTCGAGTGGGCGGTGATCGGCCTTCTGTTCTGCTCGGCGGTCGGGATCGCGTTCGGGATGCTGCCCGCGATCCGGGCGGCGCGGCTGGATCCGATCGAGGCGCTGCGCTACGAGTAGCGGCGACGCGCTTTCTCGTCAGTTCACGTCGAGAACGAAGTTGAAGCGCCCCTGCTTGCCTTCGTCGGAATCGCCCAGGGCCATCAGCAGGTCGGATCGGTAGATTCCGTCGCGCCGGTTGCGCGGCTCCTCGGGGAAATAGAGCTGCGTCGTGAGAATGCGACCCCGCGGCGCCTGGACTCGGACGTGGATGTGTCGGGTTCGGCCTCCGTACAGTCCGGGAACGATGGTCTCGAGCGAATAGCGACCCTGGTCGTCGGCCATCTGATGGCCTCTGAGCTTGTAGCCCTCGTTGTCGTATTCACCCTGGGCGTCGGCCTGCCAGAAGTCGAGCAGTGCGCCGGGAATCGGGCGGCAGTCCGTCGAATATACGCGGCCGGTGAGCGAGAGGCGTTCCCCCACGACCCCCGGCTCGAGCAGGCTGGTGCGTTGCGGGGATCGAGCGGTGAAGAAAGGGCCCGCCGTCTGCGACGGCGTCGGGTCGTCGTCATCACCACATTCGGGGGTCGCGGCAATCGGCGGCTCGGCTTTCCCGGGCGAGGTCTTAACGAGCAGCTCCTCCGCGGCCGCCACCTCGTCTCGCTGCAGGAGCGCCCAGAAGGTCGCCAGCGCGAGCGGACCTGCCGCGAGCATCTTCAGGAAGCTGCGCCGGCCGCGATCCAGATGGGGCGTTGCCATGTCCCGCAGTCTTTCACTCTTCGCGGGGCGACCTCAAGGGTCCAGTTCGATGACGAATCGCCGCCGGCCGCCGGCCTCGTCGTCGTCCCAATCCGAGGACTCGTAGCGGATGTGACGATGGTCGATCCAGCCGGGGAAGAGCTCATCCTCGCGCGGAGTGTGTGTCAATCGGCACGGATCGCCCTCCAGGTCGAACAGCCAGAGATCCCACGCATGCACGCTGTCGTCGTGTTCGTACTCGCGTCGGCGATTGGCCACGAAGCGGCGGTTGTCGGCGGCCCATTCCAACTCGTACCACTCGACGTAGGGATCCTGGTCCTGTGAGAGCACATGCACGCTCTCGCTCTGCGCGTCGACCCAACCGATGTCCCAGCGCCAGCTCGAGTCATAAGGCATCGACGTGAAGGCGAGCCGCTTCGAATCCGGGGACCACGCATAGTCCTCGATGTGCCCGACATTCTCGACAATGCGCGAGAGTCCGGTTCGGGCATCGACCAGGGCCAGCATCCAGGGTCGCTCCCGTGACAGCCAGCGGTGGCATGCGATCCATCGGCCATCCGGCGAGAAACGCGGCATGCTCCCCGAGCACAGTTTCCGAGAAGTGCCGGCCGCGGTGTCCACGATGAAGATGAACGGGTGGTGAAGCGAGTCGCTTTTCACCATCGCGCGCAGCGAGCCCGGGCCCGGGGCATTGTTCGCGTGCTCGGGAGCCCCCAGAAGCGGATGGCGTTCACGCACGAGCACGTCGTCTTCCGTCGCCTCGCGAATCCGCGCCACGCACGAGTCCCCTCCCGCGCTCGGAATCGAATTCTGCTCGCGGACCGGCCCCGCACCCAACGTCAGCAGAAGCCCCAAACAGGTCATCCAACGGTGGCTCACGAATGGGATATCGGCTTTGTCCGGACCTCGCACCAGGGGCAACCCACAGGTCGGTGGGCGCGTTCTTCCACCAGGCCCCGGCGCTCCGCGTCCTAGCCGGCGATGATCCCCGCCCGGCTCAACCCGGTCAGAATCGAATCGATGCCCAGGGCGACCTGCACGAAGATCAGTGCGGAGCCGAGCAGTTGCAGAACCAGCATCAAGCCCGGCAGCTTGACCAGTGTGTCATTGAACAGCATCGCCAGGAGATCGAGGACCATCATCGTCGCGACCGCGGCGATCACGACCGCACCGAGCCCGGGGGTCTGGGTGGCATGCATCGATGCGATCAGAACCACGGCGACGCCTGCCGGCGGCACGATGGCAGGGCTGGCGAGCGGCGACATGGCCACCTGGACCGGACTTCGTTGGGCCGACTCGGGGTCGTCGTTCGGCGCGGCAGAGCCGAAGAACATCGTCCTCAGCGCTGCGATCAACAGAACCAGCCCGCCGGCAATGCTCAGCGAGGCGAGCGACAGCTGGTACCTATCGATCAGCGTCTGACCGGCGAGCACGAGAAACGCGCAGATCGCCGATGCGAACAGGAACGCGTACAGCGCCGTCTTGCGCTTGGTCGCCGCGTCGCTCCCCCGCGTCGCGCGGGCGAAGGCGGGCAGCACTTTGATCGGACCGAGAAGCATGAAGCAGATCGTGAAGATGAACGGAGCCTGTTCCATGTGCGACCTCCGGAGACACAGCATCGTACACTAGGTCCCTCGAGGCGGATCGTCCAAGAGAGCCGCCCCCGCTACCTCTTCACGATTGGACCCGCCCATCCTCGAGTCCAATGCGCCGGTCGGCATAGACCGCGAGCCGCGGGTCGTGCGTCGCCACCAGCACCGCCGTTCCTCGCTCGCGAGCCAGCTCACGCAGCCGCTCGGCCACGACCTGACCGGACGCCCAGTCCAGATTCGCCGTCGGCTCGTCGGCGAGCACGGCGGTCGGACGATGGACCAGCGCACGGGCCACCGCCACGCGTTGCTCCTCACCGCCGGACAGTTCCTGCGGGCGCCGTTCGGCGAGTTGCGCGACGCCGAGCGCTTGCAGCAGATCGTCACTTCGTCGCCGGGCCTCGGACGGCGGATCCCCGTAGAGCAGTGCCGCGAGCATCACGTTCTCGCGCGCTCGCAACGCGGGAAGCAGATTGGGGCGCTGGAACACGAAGCCCAGGTGCTGGCTGCGCCACCGTCGGCGCGCTGCCGCGTCCATGGTGGCCAGCGCGCGGCCCGCCAGCTCGACTTCGCCGCGATCGGCCGTCAGCAACCCGGCGGCAATCAGCAGCACGGTCGTCTTCCCCGACCCACTCGGTCCTTCGAGCAGCACGAACTCGCCGGCGGCGACCGACAGCGAGACCTCGCTCAGCGCCCGCACCGCGTGCGGCCCGTGCCCCCGGGTCTTCGAGACGCTGCGGAACACGAGTGCTGAGGTCACGAGCGAAACGCCTCGCCGGGGTCGATCCGGCGCAAACGAATGACCGGGATCATGGCGCCCGCGATGCCCGCGGCGGCGAAGGCGATCCAGACCAGGCCGATGTCATTCGCCCGGAACGCGAGCTGCACGGTTGGAACCAAGGCATCGAGTACCGCGCCGAGGGCGAACGACATCGCCAGACCGAGGGCGCTGCCCACCGCCACCAACACGACGGCGTGAACCACCACCGCGGTCCCGATGCGGGCGAGCCCGGTGCCCATCGCGAGCAGCACCGCGATGTCGGCGCGCCGGTCTTCGACCACACCCTGGACCAGCAGCGCGATCAGCACGGCGCCGGAGATGACGCCGAGCACCGTGATCAGGGTCAGGATCGGCAGGAAGCCCGAAGCCGCCTCGCGCAGGCTGTTGACCTCGAATGCCTGGCGACGCAGCACGATCAGGCCAGGGAACGCCTCGTGGATCGCCGTCTCGACGGCACCCACCCGGCCCGGCTGCGCCTGGACGATCACGAACGAGGCTTGCTGGTCGAGGCCACTGACGCCGGCAGCCACATCGAAGTCGAAGAACAGAAACTGGGTGATCAGCAGATTGGTGTCGCGGGTGATTCCAGAAATGCGCGCGACGCGTCCGTTCACGACCAGCGTGTCGCCGACCTCGGTTCCGAGACGATGAGCCGCGGCACGATCGATCGCGGCCTCGAATTCGCCCTGGGGTGCGCGGCCGGAGTCGAACGCCGGAGGCCCACCGAGTCCGCCGCGGGCGCGATAGCCGATCGCAAGCAACATCAGGCTCGCGTCGCTGGCGCGCGATCGCGGGCGCAAGCGAGAAGCCCGCACGAAAACACGAACCACGGGATCCGCGCGCGCAACACCCGGCAGCTCGGCAATATCGTCGGTGACGGCGATCGGCAGGAATCCCGCGGTGCGCACGAGATTGTCGGTGCCGGAGGGCATGACCCACAGGTCGACGTCGGGCTGCGCGAGGTAGGCCGACACGCTCACCCATGGACCGCGGAGCGCCGCAAACAAGACCAGCACCAACAGCATGCTGGTGGCGATGCCGGTGACCGCCAGCCAGGCGCGAGCCCGGCGCGCGCGCAGCGCGCGCGAGAGTAGTGTCGGCAGCGCGCTCGCCGAGCGCCGTTCGTGCCCGCGGGGCGGCTCCTCCCGGACGGCCATGACCGCACCGTAGTCCTGCCGGCGTGGCGCATCAAGCGTGTGGGCCGCCCCCCGGCTTGGTCGTGGGCGATCGATCGGGGGGCAACCGTTGACGGTCCTTCGAGGCAGGGTTAACGTCCCGCCTCGCCCCTCAACGGTAGGTTGTCCGCGTCCAATCCGCACGGCGCGGCGTGCCCGCACCCGGAAGACCGTCGATGGAACGTCCTCAGGCCGCTCCGCTGGTCGCCGCTCCGGCGGCATCCGTTCGCATGCGTTCCCGCGCCACGACGGCCGCCCCGGTGCCTTGGGTCGTCCCGGCCCGCACCGATCCCCGTATCCCGTTCGCGATCATCCTCGCGGTCTACGCGGTACTCGGGGCCACGGTGCTCGGCTTCAACCGCAGCGTCGGGCAGATGACCGCGATCGTCGTGGCCGGATGCGCGCTCGACCTGGCGCTGGCCCGGATCCTCACCCGCCGCTGGGTCCTCCCGCTGAGCGCGTTCATCACCGCGGCCTCGCTGGCGTTGCTGCTCAACTACGCACACGGGACGCCGCTGCTGCTCGCCCCGGTGTTCCTCGCCATCGGATCCAAGTACGTGCTGACCTTCGAGGGCCGGCACGTCTTCAACCCGTCGATGTTCGGCGTGGCGGTCTCGCTGCTGCTGACACACGAGCTGATCACGGCGGCACCGGCCTATCAATGGGCGGGCGGCGCCGTCGGGATGTCGGCGTTCCTGGTGATGGCGGCGTTGACGCTGTTCGTGTTTCGGATCGGTCGCGGACCCTTGATCGTCTCGTTCCTGGTCTTCTACGCGCTCCAGACCGCACTGCGCGCGTGGGTTCTGAGATTCCACATGCCGGGCGACATGTTGTTCCTCGGCACCCTCGGCTCGCCGCCCTTCTTCCTGTTCACCTTCTACATGATCACCGACCCGATGACCTCGCCGCGCACCGCGCGCGGCCAGGTCGCGTTCGCGGCCGCCCTCACCCTGGTCGACCTGTGGCTGCACACGCGGCAGAGCGTGTTCACGTTCTTCTACGCGGCGCTGATCTGCGGAGCCGCACGCTTCGCGTTCCTCCACGCACGGCGGGCCTGGCGCCTGGGACCAAGGCTCGCGTGGGCGCACGCGCTGACCGCGGACTACGCTCGTCGGGTCGCGGTGGTCGCCGGCTTCGGGCTCCTGTTCGCGGGACCGCTGCTCGCCGGCGGGCCGGGGCGCGCGAACGTGGTTGCCGGATTTCGCATGGAGCCCCTGCCGCCCGAGCACACCGGCATCCGGACCGCCATGAGCGACGTGCTCGAGCGCACCGATCCGCGCGTCGCGCACGTGGCCAAGTGGCTGTTGTCGGTCGGCGATGCGGTCGCGGTCGGCGACTACGACGACGACGGCACGCTCGACCTGTTCCTGACCAACGCGCTCAAGCGTCCCGAGGACCGCGGGGCGCTCTATCGCGGGCTCGGCGACCTGCGCTTCGAGCGTGTGGCGCTGCCGGCGATGGACTCGATCGTCGCCGGCTTCCCCACCACCGGACTGCCCTCCGCCGCGGCGTTCGTCGACGTCGACGGCGACGGCGATCAGGACCTCTCGGTGGGGTTCGGCTATGGCCGGTCGCGGCTGCTCCGGAACCTCAGGGTCGAGACCGGTGCCGCGTCCTTCGTCGACGTCAGCGACGCGTGCGGTCTCGATGCGCACACGGTGAGCTTGTCTATCGTGTTCCTCGACTTCGATCGTGACGCCACGCTCGACATGCTGGTGACCAACGCGCCGGCGCCCTACCTCGCCGACTACGCGCAGCCGACCCCATTCAACGTGTTTCGCCTGCCGCCCGCCGAGTACCCGGGCGACCGCCGAATGCTGCACTTCATGCACAATGGCTGGCACGACGCCGACAACGGCGGCCGCAATACGTTGTATCGCGGCTGCCGCGACGGCGGATTCGAGCGACTCGACGCCGCGGCGGTCGGCATGCCCGAGACCCACTGGACGATCTCTGCCGGCAGCGGCGATCTCAATCGCGACGGCTGGACCGACCTCTACCTGGCCAGCGACTTCGGCCGCGACGATCTGTACTTGAATCGGGACGGGCAACGGTTCGAGCGCATCGAAGGCCGCTGGTTCGGCGAAGTCGGCAAGGACACCTACAAGGGCATGAACAGCACGTTCGCCGACTTCGACGGCAACGGCTGGCTCGACGTCTATGTCTCCAACAACCACCACGCCCTCCAGTCGGAGGGCAGCCTGCTGTGGATGACGTCGCCCGGGCGCGATCCGTTCCACCCCCGGTTTCGTGACGAGGCCACACACCGGGGGGCGCTCAACGAGAATCGCTGGGGATGGGGCGCGGCCGCGGGCGACCTGAACCTCGACGGCTGGCCCGACATCGTCCAGGCCAACGGCATGGTCGACGATCGGCTCGATCGCCGCTACGAATCACGCAAGGACTACTGGTACGTGAATCACAAGTTGATGCAGGCGGGGCCCGAGATCCACACCTACGCCGACATGTGGGGCGACCTGCGCGGACGCACCATTTTCCCGAACGAGTCGCGGCGCGCCTACCTGAACCGCGGCGCCAGCGCACCCGGGACCTTCGTCGACGTCGCGCGCGCGATCGGCATCGACGACCCCGACAACAGCCGCGGCGCGGCACTCGCCGACCTGGACGACGACGGCGACCTCGATCTGGTGATCACCAACCAGCTGGGCCCGGTGTCGGTCTATCGCAACACGCTGCGGACCAGCGGCGACCCGTCGCGGCCCGGTGGAAGCGCGACCTCCGGCCCTCATTTCCTGGGCGTGCGCCTGTTGGGCAACGGTGAGACCACCTCCCGCTCGGCGATCGGCACGCGGGTCGAAGCGGTGACCGTCGAGGCCGGACGCGAGGTCCGTCAGGTGCGCGAGATCGCTTCGCTGTCGGGATTCTCGGCCCAGGGCGATCCGCGACTCCTGTTCGGCCTCGGCGACCACGTCGGCCCGGTGACGCTGGTGATCGACTGGTACGGCGGTGACCGGCAGACGATCGAGCTGGAGCCCGACCGCTACCACGTCGTCCACCAGCCCTCGGTGGTTCGCGCCGGGACGCAGGCGACCCGTGCGCCGGTCGCGATCGCCGCGGGGCGGCCGAGCAATCCATGAGCGCTCCCCTGGTCGCGCGCGTCGTACCGCGCGCCGCACTCGACCCCGCCCGACGCCGCGAGATGCTCGGGCTCATGAACCTGTGCTACGAGGGCGTCTCTGCCGAGCGCTTCGCCTCCGATCTGGACGAGAAACAGTTCGTGATCCTGCTCTTCCGGCGCGGCAGTCGCGAGCTGGTCGGATTCTCGACCCTGCGCATCGCGGTCGAATCGCTCGCCGGCCGATCGGTGGACGTCGCATACTCCGGCGACACGGTGATCCACCCCGATCATTGGGGCGCCAAGACGCTGCAGTCGGCGTTCAGCCGTTTTCTGCTGCTGCGCAAGCTCAGGAGACCGTGGCGGCCGTGCCTGTGGCTCCTGCTGAGCGGCGGCTACAAGACCTATCTGATCCTGGTGAACCATCTCCCGCGCTCGTTTCCGACTCGGCACTGGGTGGGAACCGCGGAACAGCGGCGATTCCTTCAGGACCTGGCGACACGCTGGTTCGGCGAACAGTACGACGCCGCGCGCGGCATCGTGCGCTTCGCCTCCGCGCCCTATCGCGTGCGCAAGAGCGTGGTGCCGCTCGACGTCGAAACGCTGCGCCATCCCGACGTCGCGTTCTTCCTCGAGCGAAACCCCGGCCATGCCGATGGCGACGAGCTGGTGTGCCTGGCCGAGCTCAGGCTGCGGGACCTGATTCGGGCACTCCTGCGGGTCGCCCTGCAGCAGGCGGGCATGTCGGCGCGAGCGGTCCCGCAGCCGGAGCACGCCGAGGCGCGCCCGTGAGTCCGGTGGTCGAGGCGGCGGCCGCGCGTCTGCTCGGGCCCGCGCTGCGCACGCTGACCGCCGACTCGGCGCGCCGCTTCGAGCGCGCCCTCGAGGCTCCCGAACGCGCGCAACGCGAACGACTGAAGGCGATCCTGCGCGCCGTCTCGGGCAGCCGGCAGGCGGACCGGATCGCGAGCTTCGACCGCATCGCAACCGCGCGCGAGTTCCAGGATGCGGTGCCGCTGCGGCGCCCCGACGAATTCGCGGCCGAGATCGCCCAGTTGGCACGAGGCGAACGCTCGGTGCTGACGCTGGAACCGGTGCTGCGCTTCGAGCGTTCGGGCGGCACGTCCGGCGCGTCCAAGCTGGTGCCGCACACCCGCACGCTGCTCGGCGAGTTCCAGGCGGCGTTGCTGCCCTGGCTTTACGACCTGGCGCGTGCGCGCCCGCGCGCGTTCACCGGGCCCGGCTACTGGTCGGTGTCGCCGCTGGCGCAGGAAATGCGCGTGACCGAAGGCGGAATCCGCGTCGGCGGCGACGACGACGGCGCCTACTTTCCAGGCCCGATGCGGCGGTTGCTCGCTCAGGTGTTCGCGGTGCCGGGCGGCGTGGCGCGACTGCCCGACGTGCCGAGCTGTCGGTACGTGACACTCCGGCTGCTCCTGCAATCACCCGATCTCGCGTTCGCCAGCGCGTGGAACCCGAGCTTTCTCACGCTGCTGCTCGAAGCCCTCGACCGCGACGCCGACCGGTTGCTCGACGATCTGGCCGCCGGGACGTGCCGGCCGGAACCCGGCCGGAACGGCTCCCCGGGCGGGAACGGCATCGGCGCCGACGGCGAGCGGATCGCGCGCGTGGTGGCACTGCTGCCGCTGCGCGCCGACCCCGCGCGGGCGCGAGCGCTGCGCGGACTAATCGAGCGCAGCGGCACGCTGACGCCGGCTGCCGTGTGGCCCAAGCTCGCGCTGATCAGCGTCTGGGCCGACGCGCAGGCGGCGCGTTCGCTGGCAGCACTCCGCGCGCGCGTCCCGGACGTCGAGGTCCAGGGGAAGGGACTGCTCGCGACCGAAGGGGTGGTGAGCATTCCCTGGTTCGCGGCTCCGGCGCCGGTGCTCGCGGTGCGCAGCCACTTCCTCGAGTTCATCGACGTGGAAGCCCCCGAGGCGCGCCCACGTCTCGCGCACGAGCTGGAGCCGGAGCGCGCGTACGAAGTCGTGATCAGCACCGCGGCCGGATTCCTGAGGTATCGGCTCGGCGACCTGGTGCGGGTCGTGGCACGTCACGGCGCGACACCTTGCGTGCGTTTCGAGGGCCGGGCGGATGCGGTTTCGGACCTGGTCGGCGAAAAACTCTCGTCGCGCCGCGCCAGCCACGTGCTCTCGGAGATCGTGGCGTCGGGCGCCGGGATCGCCACCCTGGCCGACTCGCCGCGCTTCGTCCTGCTCGCCCCGGAATGGGGCGTTCCGCCGGCCTATCGGCTGTACCTCGAGTCGGAAGAACCGGATCTCGTGCTCGATGCCTGCGCGATACGCGTGGAGGCCGCGCTGTGCGAAGGTTTCTCGTACGCCTACGCGCGCTCGCTCGGCCAGCTCGGACCGGTGGTCGCGGTGCGGGTGCGCGATGGCGGGCGCCGCTACGAAGCTCGATGCGTGTCGCTGGGCCAACGGGCGGGCGACGTCAAGCCGGCCGAGTTCGACACGCGAACCGGCTGGTCCGAGTGGCTGGAGTCCGAGGTCGCGCGAAGCGCGCCGGTCCCGGTCGCAGGAGAAAGGTGATGCCCCGATCATGACCACCCTGGCCGACCCACCCACGACGGCGAACCGCGCGCGACCCGTCGACGTCGACCTCGAAGCCGAGGCGGATCGCGATCGCTGCGGTGCGCTCAAGGACTTCTGGTACGTCGCCTGCACGACGGCGGAGCTCACGACCACCCGTCCGCTCGGGCGCACCGTGCTCGGCGTGCCGATCGTCGTGTTCCGTGGCCAGGGCGGCAAGCCGGCAGCGTTCATCGACCGCTGCCTCCACCGCAACGCCCGCTTGTCGTGCGGCGACATCCTGCCGGGCGGACGACTCGGCTGCCCCTATCACGGGTGGACCTACGACGACACGGGCCGCTGCGTCGAGATCCCCTCGCTCGGGCCCGCGCAGCGCGGCCAGGTGCTCGACGAGGCCGGACATGCGACAGCCGGGCTCCGGCTGAGCCCGGGCGACGTCGGGCGCCTGGAACGCTTCGCGACGATCGAGCAGGACGGGCTGGTGTTCGTCTTCATGGGCGGCGATCCCGCGCGTGCGCGCCGGCCGCCGTTTCGCACGCCCTACTGGAACACGCCCGGCTGGACCAGCTACTACATGATCACGCGCTTCCCGAACGGCGTGACCAACCTGGTCGAGAACTTCATGGACGTGCCGCACACCGCGGTGGTCCACCGCGGCTGGTTTCGCAACCCGTCGCAGAAGCAGGTCCCGGCGACGGTCGAACGCGTCGACGGCTCGGTGCTCGTCACTTACGAACAGGATCAGGACCAGGTCGAAGGGCTCGGCAAGCTGTTCAATCCCGGCGGTGCGCCGATGGTCCACACCGACAAGTACTACATCCCGAACGTCACCCGGGTCGACTACAGCTTCGGCGCCAGCGGTTTCGTCATCACCTCGCAGTGCACGCCGATCGCCGCGACCGACACGCTGGTTTACACCGCGATCGCCTACCGGCTGCCGTTCGGCGGCCTGGGGGCTGCAGTCGCGCGTGCGATGCGCGGCGTGTTCCAGTGGTACACCACTCGGGTGATCCTCCAGGACGTCGACATCATGCGCATCCAGCGCGATGGCCTGGAGGGCTCCCCCGGAGGCGGCGTCTTCGTCAGCACCGAGGCCGACCTGTTGCACGCCGACGTCGAGGCCTATCGCTCCTGGCTGCGAACCGGCGGCGAGGGCGCAGGGCCCGTGGACGATCGGCGGCGGATCGCCTTCTGGGTGTGACGGCGGTCAGGCCAACGCCATCTCGAATCCCGGGCGTCCGTCCGGGAACGGCCGCTCCGTCTCGGCCGCGCGACTCACGACGTACAGGTGGAAGTCCAGTCGGCGGGTCCTGAAGCCGGCGAGCGCCACCGCGAGCGGGTCCCCTTGATAGACACACAGCGAGAAGAAGTGCTGTCCCGAGGCGGCGAAATCCGCGTACACGCGCTCGAGCAGGGCCCGTAGCACGCCGGGGTGATCGCCCTCGATGCTGGTATTGCACAAATAGAAGTAGCGAAAATCCTGGCCCGGGTCGGGCAGACGTGGATACCCGAGGACGCGCGCCCCGAGGTTCCACGCGCGCTGGGTCCAGCGCATTGCTCCGCGATAGGCGAGTGCGCGATAGCGCTTGACCGTGCTCGGGTCCCAGGCGCTGGTGACGCCGACCAGCCGCCCGGCCGGGTCGAACGCCAGATAGGTTCGCTCGAGGGTCATGCCCGGCCAGTGCCGTAGCCGGTGCTCGAACTCGCCCTGGTCGTAGCGATAGCCGAACGGCCGCCGGCGGTGGTCGCGATCGAGAAGCTCGACGACGGCGGCGACGTCTTCCGCTGCCGCCGCCCTCACCAAGTAGGGCGAACGGTGTCGCGAGCGCCGGCCGGCGAACTGAACCGACACCATCGCGAATCGCCGCAGCAGCGTGTAGCGCGGCTGGGTGGCTCGCTCCGACCGCCGCCGCACCAGGGCCTGGATCGCCGCCGTGTTCGACGCCAGCACGGCGGTCAGAAAGTACGGGCAATCGTGGCGCCGGACCACGTCCTCGAGCACGTTGCCGTAGAAGCGTGACAGGATGCGGTCGCGGCGGGCGATGAACCTGGAGCGCAGATCGCCCAGGTACCCGACGCGCGCCGGCCGGCCGTCGAGCCAGCCGTCGCGCACCAGGAAGGTGCCGAGTCCGGCGAGATTCTGGTCGCGTTCGTAGACCCAGCACTCCGAGGCGGCGCGTTGCATGTCGTAGAGCGCGAAGAAGTCCGGATCGCGGCGCGTCGACAGCACCAGGCTGCCACTCATCGGGACCGAAGCGAACAGCTCGACCAGCCGGGCGTTGTCCGAACGCGCGGCCGGGCGCACGTATCCCGGGCTCATCGTGGCGCGGACTCCGGAGCCGGTGCGCGCGGCGCGGCGAATGCCGCGGCCAGGAACGCCGCCAGGAACGCGTAGAGCAAGACGTCGAAGGCCAGAGTGAGTCGGTTGATCAGGACGAAGCGCGGATCGCCGGGTGCAGCGAACCACAGGCCTTCATGGCCGGTGGTCGCGCCAGCCACCGCCTGGTAGAAGAGGCCGGCATAGACACACTCGATCAGCACCGAGAGCGCCAAAACCAGGATGAAGGCGAGCATCCAGCGATCCGAGCGTTTGCTCGGAGGCCACCACGCGGCACGCGTCGCGACCAAACCGCCGAGAAGCACGAGGGCGCAAATCAGATCGTGGGCCATGCCGTAGGGAGGTCGCCAGTTTCGCCACACGTAGAGCATCGGGAGCTCGACGACCGTTCGCGCCCACATCAGGGCGGCGAACCCGCCGGCCAGCACCCGAAACGACCGATGGAGGTTCGGCTCGAACGCCAGGATCGGGCACAGGAACCCCCAGACCAGCACCGCGTACAACAGCCAGGCGAGCTTGGGCGTCGAAATAGGCCCGCCCATGGCTCCGGCCCGGTTCTGCAGGTCATGGACGCCGGCGCCCAGGGCTGCGGTCGCCAGGAGCGCGGCGAAGATCAGGATGCGACTGCGACGGCCCAGCATACGCCCACCTAAGGCCGATCCGGGGAGCGCGTCAAGACCTCCAGATTTGGCTCGCTGTTGGCGCGGCGCTGGCGTAGCCTCCCGGCGCCGGGCTGGAAGCCCGCAGATCGTGACGGCACTCCGAGGGCCGCCGTGAAGATCACGTTCGTCCGACCCAACCTGCAAGCACGACGCTCGCACGACGCGATGCATCCGCTGTGCTTCGCGATCCTCAAGCGGCTCACCCCACCGGACGTCGAGACCGTTCTCTACGACGAGCGCCTCGAAGAAATCCCGCTCGACGAGCCGACCGATCTGGTGGCGATGACGGTCGAGACCTACACTGCCCGGCGCGCGTACCAGATTGCTTCGGCGTTCCGCCGACGCGGGGTTCGTGTGGTCATGGGCGGCTACCACCCGACGTTCCTGCCGCGTGAGTGTCTGGCGTTCGCCGACGCGGTGGTTCAGGGCGACGCCGAGGGCCAGTGGGAGCAGGTGGTGGCCGATGCGCGCCACGGCCGCCTGCGGCCGATCTACCGCCGCGACGGCTTTGCGCCGCTCGGAGGCGTGGTACCCGATCGCAGCATCTTCGACGGCAAGCGCTACGTGCCGGTGACCCTGGTCCAGTACGGGCGCGGCTGCAAGTTCAATTGCGACTTCTGCTCGATCCGCGCGTTCTACGGCACGAGCCTCCGGCAACGGCCGGTGCGCGAGGTGTGCGACGAGATCGCGAGCGAGCGGCGGCCGTCTCGTGTTCTTCGTCGACGACAACATCTTCGTCAACGTCGACAAGGCGCGCGAGCTGTTCGAAGCGTTGATCCCGCTGCGCATCAACTGGTTCTGCCAGTGCTCGCTCGATGTCGCCAAGGATCCCAGCCTGGTGCGACTGATGCAGCGCAGCGGGTGCTCGAGCGTCCTGTTTGGCTTCGAATCGCTCGACCCGGTGAACCTGAAGCAGATGAAGAAGGGCTGGAACCTCAAGTTCAACGACTACGAGACCGCGATCCGGATCGTCCAGGACGCGGGCATGATGATCTACGGGACCTTCGTGTTCGGTTACGACAACGACCGCGTCGAGTCGTTCGAGCGGACGGTCGAGTTCGCCGTCGACCACCGGTTCTACCTCGCGAACTTCAATCCGCTGACGCCGACGCCGGCCGCACCGCTCTACGACCGGCTGCAGCAGGAAGGCCGCCTGATCCATGACCGATGGTGGATCGACCCGCGCTTCCGGTACGGGCACGCGACGTTCCACCCGCGCGGCATGACCGCCGATCAGCTGACCGAGGGCTGCTATCGCTCGCGCACCGAGTTCAACACGGCGCGCTCGATCCTCTACCGGGTGTGGGACCCGCGCACCTCCCTGCGCAGTCCGCGCCGCCTCGCGCAGTACGCGATCTCCAACCTGATCTCGCGCCGCGAGATCCACCTGAAGCAGGGCATTGCGCTCGGCGGGCCGGAAGCATTGGCGATCCCCGAGGCCGGCGCTCTCGAGGCCGACGCGCTGGCCGTTGCTGCGGCGGAAGCGGGCTCGGGGTTGCCGGCGTGAAAATCACCTTCGTCAAACCCAACATCGGGCGCCACGACCACAGTCTGTACGTCGACGAAGGGCGCATGGAGCCGCTGCAGCTCGGGGTCCTCGCCGGTCTGACCCCTCCGGACGTCGAGTGCGCGCTCTACGACGATCGAATCGAACCGATTCCGTTCGACGAGCCGACCGACCTTGCCGCGATCACGGTCGAGATCTACACCGCGCGTCGCGCCTACGAGATCGCGGCGGAGTATCGCGCCCGCGGCGTGCCGGTGATTCTCGGCGGGTTCCACCCGACGCTCGCGCCCGAGGAGTGCCTGGAGCACGGCGATGCGATCTTCATCGGCGACGCCGAGACCCTGTGGCACCAGGTGGTGGCTGACGCTCGCGCCGGCCGGATGCGTCGCATTTATCGCGCGCCGAGCGGCGTGCCCCAGCCGGGCGGCGTGAAGCCGCGCCGCGACCTGTTCCGGGGCAAGGGCTACCTGCCGATCGCGCTCATGCAGTTCAGCCGCGGTTGCCGGTTCGCCTGCGATTTCTGCGCGATCAGCGCGTTCTTCGACCGCAGGCACTACACGCGCCGGGTCGGCGAAGTGCTCGACGAGATCGCGAGCCAGGAGCGCAAGACCGTGTTCTTCGTCGACGACAATCTGCTCAACAACGTCCCCGCGGCCAAAGAGTTCCTGCGCGCTCTGATCCCGCTCAAGATTCGCTGGGTGTCGCAGGCCTCGATCGATATGACCGCGGACCCCGAGCTGATGGACCTGGTCGAGGCCAGCGGGTGCATCGGCAACGTGATCGGCTTCGAATCGCTCGACCCGCGCAACCTGCGCTCGATGAAGAAAGCGCCGAGCTTCCTGCTGCGCACCTGGGACCGCTACGAGACGGCGTGCGAGGTGCTGCGCAAGCATCACCTGCAGACCTGGGCCGCATTCACCCTCGGACACGACCACGACACGGTCGAGTCGATCCGCGCGACGTCGGACTTCGCCTTGCGTCACAACTTCTGCTTTGCCGCCTACAACATCCTGATGCCGTACGTGAATACGCCGCTCTACCAGCGACTCGAGCGGGAAGGTCGCCTGCTGTGGGACGGCAAGTGGTGGCTCCACCCCGAATATCGCTTCAACCATGCGGCGTTCGTGCCCAAGCAGATGAGCCCCGAGGAATTGACCGAGGTCTGCTTCGAGTGCCGGCACGCCTGGAACCGCGCCAGTTCGATCTTCAAGCGGATGTGGGACTTGAAGACCCATCTCAGCTCGCCGACGCGCCTGGCGGTCTACCTGACCTACAACCCGCTCTATGCGCGCGAGGCCCTGCGCAAGCAGGACCTGTTGTTCGGTCTGTTCCGGAACACGATTCACCCGAGCAAGCCGGGTCCGTTGCGCGCCGGCGAACGGGGCGGGATCGCTGCCGGTCCGGCGACCGCGGGCCGCTCGGACCGAGGAGCGGAGGCGTCCGCGCCGATGGCCGATGCCGGCGCGGGTGGGGCGCGGCGGTGAGGTTCTTCCGCTGGTACCAGTTCGTGGTGCCGCTGACGTTGTTTCCACTCAGCTACCTGTTGTGGCTGCAACGCTACCACGGCGATCATGCACTCGTGTGGCTCGCGCTGTCGATTCCGGTCGTGTTCGCCTACGTCGTCCCCGGACTCGGGACCAACTGGCTCGGGCTGTGGGAGTTCAACACCCGTTTCCGAATCGGCCGCTTTCGGCCGCATCACGGGTTCGTGTTCGGGACCGCGACCAGTCTGTTCGGCCTGGCGTGCGTGCCTGCGGCCGCTCCGGGCTTTCACCTCGGCGACTGCCTGCGTGCAGCGCTGGTCACCGGTTCGGTGATCGGCTTCTGGAACTGGCTCTACGACACCCACGCCATCAAGGTGGGGTTCATCGTCATCCACAACCGGCTGGCGGCCGAAGGGCAGCCGGCCGAGGTGGTGGCCACCGATCACGCGCCGGTGTTCTTCGGTGTCTTCGGCGCCTGTTACGGCGTCTGTTTGCAGCTGGCCGACGCGTTGTCGGCCGGCAGCCGTCCGATGGTGCTCGCCACACTCGGACTGGCCGGCAATGTGGCGGGCGTGGTGGCTCCGGTGCTCGCCTACGTCCTGTGGTCGTATGCGACGCGCGGAGAGAGTGGTCTCGCGGTCTACCGAAGGAAGGGAGGTCGTCATGACAAACCCGATGGTCCGTTGGCTGAGCCTGTTCCTGTGGATCGTGTGCGCGTTTCACGTCCTGGTCGGACTGTCGCTGAACGTGGATCTGGGGCTCAGGGAATGGGTGGGCGGCACCCTGTACAACGCACGGGTGGATTGGACTGATGGACAGTTCGTCTACATCTTGAAGCCGCTCGGCGCGTTCATGATCGCGCTCGGCATCATGGCGGCGATCGCGGCTCGCGATCCGTTGGGCAATCGGGCGATCGTCCTCGGCTTCGCGGTGTTGTTCACGATGCGCGGCCTGCAGCGCATCCTGTTCATGGACGAGATCACGCGAGTCTTCGCGATCCCGTCGGGCCGCAGCCTGCTGCAGATGGCGATCATGTGGTCGCTGGCGCTCGCGCTGGTTCTGCTGTTGCGGGCGGCCTCGGGCGGCTCGAACCGGCGGGTCATGGCCGCGGCGTGAGCGACCGGACGTTCCTGGTCGGGCTGCTTGCGATCCTGGCCGTGTTCGTGGTGCTCGATACTATCGAGTTGCGGCGAGGCTCCTGGCGCGGCCGGCCCGAGCGCCCGAGCGGCGAGGCGTTCGGGTTCCTCCTGCTGATGCTCGCGCTCTACGGACTGATCCAGCTCGGCGGACTGTCGCTGGTGCCTTCGACCGAACGAATGTCGGCGGCGGTCCGATCGGCGCTGACCGCGTGGCTCGGCCGGCCGGCGGCGCCGGAACCCATCCGCGGCGGCTGGCTCGTCTTTCTTTCGATCGTGCTCTTCTACGTCTCCGGTTTGTGGGACTACCTGTTGCACCGCTTCTTCAGTCATTCGCGCCGATTCTTCGCGACCCACGAGTACCATCACCTGCCGAGCCAGGTGAACGTCATCATGCCCGGCCTCGCGATGCGCCCGTTCGTGGTGGTCACGGCGTTCCCGGCCGCGGTCGCCACGGTGTTCTCGGCCTACGCCATCCTCCTGCTGCTCGGCCTCCCGCTCTGGGACCTGGCGCCGCTCAAGATCCTGCTCCTGGTCCAGGGGGCCCTGCTCGCGGCCAGCCATTCCTGCTTCCTGCATCGCTGGTGGGCGATGCACCACGGCATGAAGTGGTTGGCGCTGACCACGCCTCAGGAGCATCTGCTCCATCACACGGTCGACCTCCAGGGGAACTACGGCAACTTCACGGTGCTCTGGGACCGGGTATTCGGAACGTACCTCGATCCCACGAAGAGTGAGCACCAAGGTCACGCCCTCGGGCTGCCGTACGACCAGGACTTCCTGGGAGCGCTCACCGCCGGGCGACTGAAGCTGCCGGCGTCCCTGCGAGATCGTTTCGAGGTTGGGCGCTTCTGCAACCTGCGGCCGCCGGTTCCCGACGATCTAGCGGATCCGGACCCGACCCCGGCCCGGTCGATCGAACCGTCTTGAGCGGGTCCGGCGAGTTCTGGATCGAGACCGTGGCGCCGGATCGCGCCGACGGCGAGGTACGGCGCGAGTACGATGAGGCGCTCCGGCGTGCCGGGCGGATCTGGAACATCGTGCGCGTGATGAGCCCCAACCCGGGGACCATGCGCGCGGCGATGGCGTTCTATTCCGCGATCCTGTTCGGACCGTCGGGCCTGAGCCGCATCCAGCGCGAGGCGCTGGCGACCGTCACCTCGAAAGCCAACGACTGCCACTATTGAATGATCGCCCACGCCCACGATCTCCGGGACGAGATCGCGAAGGAACACGCGGACTGGAGCCGAGACCGAGTCCTGGCCCAGGTCGCGGGAATCGTGCGTGACCCCGAAACCGCGGCGATCGACGAGGCGACGCGCGCGTTGCTCCGCTTCGCCGTGCGCCTCTCGCGTTTCGACCCGAAGCCCGCACCCGCCGAGCTGGAATCGCTCCGTGCGCATGGCTTCTCCGACGCCGACCTGCACGACGCCGTTCAGATCGTCGGATTCTTCAACTACATCGTTCGCGTCGCCGACGCGCTGGGAGTCCCGCTCGACCCCTGGCTCGTGGAGTTCGAACGGGAACTCGGCGGGGTACCGTCCACCCGCTAGTCGTCAGCCGGCGTCGCGGTTACCCCCGACGCCGTCGAAGAAGTCCACCACCCCGGTCTCCAGCGAGTATTCGGCGCCGATCACGCGCAGGCCGTCCGTCCGGATCAGCTGCTCGAGCAGCTCCGACCCGTGGCGCAGGTGGCTCGCCGAGACGCTGACGTTGACCCGGACCGCGGCGCGCACCAGGGCCTCGTGGTCGCCGCTCAGCTCGGTCGACAGCAGTGCTTCGACCGAGGGACGCACGCGATCGACGATCGATCGCAGGTTGCGCGACTGGTTCTCGGTCGGTCGCTGGAGTTCTTCGAGCGTCGCGATCACCGCCCCGCAGCCGGAGTGACCGAGTACCACCACCAGTCGCGTGCGGTAGCGCTCCGCAGCGAACTCGACGCTGCCCACCTGGGACGGCGCGACGATGTTGCCGGCGACCCGAATCACGAACAGGTCCCCGAGGCCCTGGTCGAAGACCAGCTCGGCCGGCACCCGCGAGTCCGAGCAGCCGAGGATGATCGCGAACGGCTCCTGGGCGTCCACCACCTCGGTGCGGCGTTCTCGACTGGCGAGTGGACTGCGGTCGGAAACCGCCGCGACGAAGCGGCGGTTGCCTTCGCGCAGTCGTTCCAGTGCCTCGCCGGCAGGAATCGTCATCGCGGCATACTAGCAGCGTCCGAAACCCGGCCGTAGGCCCTCCCGGACCAGACCATCGTCGCGAATCGCGACATCGATCGCGGCGGGAGGTCAAGAGGTTGTGGATCCACGAGCCCTCGAGCGCTCCCTCGACCGCGATCGTAACCGCGTCCTTGCCGGGCGGGCGGACGTCTGCTTTGCTCATCGTCATGATTCACGCTCGGTGGGCGCCGGCCCTTGCCCTCCCGGTTGCGACTTTGATCACGATCCTGGGATGTGGGGGCGACGGGAGCCGTCGTGCCGGCCGGGTTCCGGTCGTGGTCGCGACCGTGGAGCAGCGTTCCGTGCCCTACGAAATCGAAGCCACCGGCACGGTGGAGCCCGTTCGCGCGGCAGCGGTGACCGCTCAGGTCGGCGGCCTGGTCACGCGGATTCCGTTCCGCGAGGGCGATCACGTCACCGCCGGACAGGTGCTGATCGAACTGGACCGCCGGCCGTTCGAGGCGGCGGCCGACCGCGCGGCGGCGCTGCTGGCTCGCGATCGCGCGCAAGCGCAGAGCGCCCGCCTGGAGTTCGACCGTGCCCAGGCCCTTTCGGCCCAGCAGCTGATCTCGACGCAGGAGCTCGAGCAGAAGCGCGCCGCCTACGCCGCGGCCGAGGCGACCGCGCGCGCCGACTCCGCCGACTGGGTGAACGCGCAGCTCGACCTGGCGCATGCGACCGTCCGCGCCCCGATCTCCGGCCGAAGCGGCGACCTGCGCGTGAACGTCGGCGAGCTGGTGCGCGCCAACGACCCGACCCAGCCCCTGGTCACCATCAATCAGGTCCGTCCGATCCTGGTGCGCTTCGCGATCCCGCAGTCGGACCTGCCCGAGCTGCAACGCCGCCGCGGGCAGCCGATGGTGGTCGAGGCCGCGCTCGCCGCCGAGGATTCGGCGTGGAGCCGCGGCCGCCTGGTGTTCATCGACAACGCCGTCGACGCCGCGACCGGGACGGTGCTGCTCAAGGCGGAGTTCGACAACGACGACGGCGACCTGTGGCCGGGCGCGTTCGCGCGCGCGCGCCTGCACGTCTACGAGCAGGAGGGCGCGGTCGTGGTGCCGACCGCGGCGGTTTCCAACGCGCAGAGCGGCACCTATTGCTACGTGGTGCTGCCCGACACCACGGTCGAGGTTCGCCCGATCACCGTTGAGCGCGCGTGGCGCGATTGGACGGTGGTCGACGCGGGGCTCGCCGCCGGCGAGACCGTGGTGACCGATGGGCAGCTGCGGTTGTCGCCGGGCGCCAAGGCGTTCATCCGCCGGGCGAGCGGCGACGTGGCAGCCGACGGCCACGTGTCGACGCCGGCCACACCGGCCGCGGGTGCCGCACACGGAGCCGGAAAGTGAATCTCTCGGCGCCCTGGATCCGCCGTCCGGTCGCGACCACGCTGGTCATGCTCGGCATCATTCTGTTCGGCTCACTCGCCTATCGCCAGCTCCCGGTCAGCGACCTGCCCAACGTCGACTATCCGGTGATCAACGTGCGTGCCAGTCTGCCCGGCGCCAGCCCCGAGACCATGGCCGCGGCGGTCGCGACCCCGCTGGAGAAGCAGTTCTCGACCATCGCCGGGATCGAAGCGATGAGCTCGAACAGCAGCCAGGGACAGACCAACATCACGCTGCAGTTCTCGCTCGACCGCCCGATCGATGCCGCCGCTCAGGACGTCCAATCCGCGATCGCACAGGCCCAGCGCCAACTGCCGGACGGCATCAGCCCACCGTCGCTGCGCAAGTCGAATCCTTCGGATCAGCCGATCCTCTATTTCGCGCTGACTTCCGACTTGCTGTCGCTGCCGGTGCTCGACGAGTACGCGCAGACCGTGCTCGCCCAGCGCATCTCGACCGTGTCGGGAGTCGCTCAGGTCAACGTCTACGGCTCCAAGAAGTACGCGGTGCGCGTGCAGCTCGATCCGCAGGCGATGGCCGCCCGCGGCGTCGGCATCGACCAGGTCGCGAGTGCCATCAACTCGCACAACTCCAACCTGCCGACCGGGACCCTGTGGGGCACCGAACGCGCGCGCACGCTGCGCTCCGACGGCCAGCTGCAGAACGCCTCCGAGTTCCGCTCGGTGGTGGTCCTGGCGCGCGACGGCAAGCTGGTGCGGATCGGCGATCTCGGCAACGTGATCGACGACGTCGAGGACAACCGTTCGGCGTCATGGTTCAACGACAAGCGCGCGATCGTGCTCGCGATCCAGCGCCAGCCGGGCACCAATACCGTCGCGGTCGCCGACAACGTCCACGCCCTGATCAAGACCCTGCGCGCCCAGTTGCCCGGCTCGGTGCATCTCGAGACCCTGAACGATCGCTCGGTGTCGATTCGCCACTCGGTGTCCGACGTCCAGATGACCCTGTTGATCGCCCTGATCCTGGTCGTGTTGGTCATCTTCCTGTTCCTGCGCAACCTGTCGGCGACCATCATCGCCAGCGCCGCGCTGCCGTTGTCGATCGTCGGCACGTTCGCGTTCATGAAGCCGCTCGGATTCAGCCTCGACAATCTGTCCCTGCTCGCACTCACGCTGTGCGTCGGGTTCGTGGTCGACGACGCGATCGTCATGCTCGAGAACATCGTGCGGCACATGGAGAAGGGCGCCGAACCGAAGACCGCGGCGCTCGAAGGCTCGCGCGAGATCGGCTTCACCATCCTGTCGATGACCCTGTCCCTGGTCGCGGTGTTCATTCCGGTCCTGTTCATGGGCGGCCTGCTCGGCCGCCTGTTCCACGAGTTCTCGATCGTGATCAGCGTCGCGATCCTGGTCTCGGGCTTCGTCTCGCTGACCCTGACCCCGATGTTGTGCAGCCGGTTCCTGCGCCCGGACGGACACCAAGTGCATGGCCGTGTCTACCGGGCGACCGAGGCCGCGTTCCAGGCGACGCTGCGATTCTACGAGCGCACCCTGGCTTGGGTGATGGAGCACAGGCGCGCCGCACTGGCGTTCTCGCTCGCGATCCTGGTCGGCACCGGCGTGCTCGCGACCGTGGTGCCCAAGGGGTTCATTCCCAGCGAGGACACGGGCCAGATCACCGCCACCACCGAGGCCGCCGAAGGCACCACCTTCGACGCCATGGTGGCGCGCCAGCGCGAGGCCGCCGCGATCGTGGGCGCCGATCCGAACGTCGAGGGGTTGATGTCGTCGGTCGGCGGCGGCCCGACCGGCGCCGGCACCAGCTCCGGACGTATGGTGATCCGGCTCAAGCCGAGACACGAGCGCACGCTGAGCGCCGATCAGGTGATCCGCAGCCTGACGCCGAAGGTGGCGACCGTGCCGGGAATCCGCGTATTCCTACAAAACCCGCCGCCGATCCGGGTCGGGGCTCGATTCGCCAAGAGTCAGTACCAGTTCAGCCTGCAGGGCTCCGACATCGCGTCGCTCTACGAGAACGCCCGTCAGCTCGAGCAGCGGTTGGACGCGCTGCCCCAGCTCGACAACGTCACCAGCGACCTCCAGATCAAGAACCCCGAGCTGCGCGTGCGGATCGATCGTGACCAGGCCGCGACCCTCGGCGTCACGCCGCAACAGATCGAGCAGGCGTTGTACAACGCCTACGGCTCGCGCCAAGTCTCGACCATCCTGACGCCCGACAACCAGTACCAGGTGATCCTCGAGCTGCTGCCGCAGTTCCAGCGCGACGCCTCGGCGATCCGGCTGCTCACGGTGCGCTCGAGCCGCGGCGAGCTGGTGCCCCTGGGTGCGGTCGCTTCGTTCGAACCGGGACTCGGACCGCTGACCGTGGCGCATGCCGGCCAGATGCCGGCAGTGACCTTGTCATTCGACGTTCGCGAAGGCGTCGGGTTGAGCCAGGCGGTGGCCGCGGTCGAGCAGGCGGCGCGCCAGACCCTGTCTTCGGACATCGCCACCAGCTTTGCCGGAACCGCGCAGGCGTTCCAGTCGAGCCAGCGCGGCCTGACGTTGCTGCTGGTGATCGCGGTGCTGGTCATCTACATCGTGCTCGGCGTGCTCTACGAGAGCTTCGTCCACCCGCTCACGATCCTCTCCGGCCTGCCGTTCGCGGGCTTCGGCGCGCTGCTCACGCTGTGGTTGTTCCGCGCCGAGCTCGGGGTCTACGCGTTCGTCGGTGTCATCCTGCTGGTCGGGCTGGTCAAGAAGAATGCGATCATGATGATCGACTTCGCACTCGAAGCCGAGCGCAGCGAAGGCAAGACGCCGCACGACGCGATCCTCCAGGCGTGCAGCGTGCGCTTCCGGCCGATCATGATGACCACCATGGCGGCGCTCATGGGCACGTTGCCGATCGCGCTCGGCTGGGGCACCGGCGCCGAATCGCGCCGCCCACTCGGATTGGCCGTGGTCGGCGGGCTCGCGTTCTCGCAGATCGTGACGCTCTACGTCACGCCGGTGTTCTACACCTATCTCGACGCGCTCCAGCGCCGACTGCGACGCCAGCCCGAGACCGGACGCGAGCGGCGTCGCTGGTTCGGCTGGCTGCGTCCGCGCCGCGCGGCGGCCGAAGCGCCGGTCGCGTCCGAACGCCTGGGCTCCTGATTCAGACCTCTTCCGCCATCCGGTAGCCGATACCGGTCTCGGTGAGCAGCAGGCGCGGTCTCGTGGGATCGGCTTCGATCTTCTGGCGGAGCTGCGCCATGTGGACTCGCAGATTGTGGTGCTGTTGGACGTAGCGCGGTCCCCAGACCTCGCGCAGCAGGTGCTCGCGCGTCAGCACGCGACCGCGATGGCTGGCCAGCGTGGTCAGCAACCGGTACTCGATCGGCGTCAGGTGGATCGGCTGCCCGGCGACCGTGACCTGACGGCGTTCGAGGTCGACCTTGAGCGTACCGACCGTGACCACGCTCTCAGTGGTCGTGCCCGACAGGCGCGCCGAATGGCGTAGGGCCGCACGGATGCGCGCCAGCAGCTCGCCGATCGCGAATGGCTTGGTCACGTAGTCGTTGGCTCCGGCATCGAGTGCGGCGATCTTGTCGCCCTCCTGCCCACGCGCCGACAGCACGAGAATCGGGACCTGCGACCACTCGCGAAGCCGGCGCGTAACCTCCATGCCATCGAGGTCGGGCAGTCCGAGATCGAGCAACACCAGGTCAGGAGCGCACTGCGCCGCCTCGCGCAGTGCGCCTTCTCCGGTTTCGGCTTCGATCAGGCGGTAGTGATCGCCGTCGAGCGCTGCGCGCAGGAAACGCCGGATCGGCAGCTCGTCGTCGACCACGAGAATCAGCGGACGGTCGGTCTCGGGCGCGTTCACGCCCGCGCCCCGGGGTCGCCGACCTCGGCCGACTCGCCCTCGGCCTCGACGCGCGGCGGCTCGCCTTCGAACGGCAACCAGACGCGGAACGCGACGCCGCCTCCGGCGCGGTTCGCGGCCTCGATCCGGCCACCGTGCGCCTCGACGAAGCCGCGGCTGATCGACAGTCCGAGTCCCAGTCCGCGAGGCCCGGTGTCGACGGCGCGATAGAACTTGTCGAACACCCGCTGCTCGTCGCCGGCGGGCAGGCCTGGTCCGCGATCGGCGACCTCGATCATCGCTCCCTCACCCTCGCGCCAGGCGCGGATCTCGATCGGACTCCCGGGCGGCGTGTACTTGGTCGCATTCTCGACCAGATTGAACAGCACCTGGCCCATGAGCACGTCGTCCATCGGCGCATACGGCACGGCACTCAGGTCGACCCGCACCTCGCGTTCGGCGAGCGGCGCGTTCAAGCGGCCGAGCGTGGCGCCCACCACCTCCTCGAGCGAATGCCACTCCTTGTGCACCTCGATGGCGCCCGACTCGAGGCGGGTCATGTCGAGCAGGCCGCCGACCTGACGGCTCAATCGATTCGCTTCCTCGACGATCGTCTCCTCGAGCTCGCGGCGCAGCGACGCGGGCAGGTTGTTCCGGTCGCGCAGGCTGCTCGCCGCACCGGTGATCACCGCCAGGGGCGTGCGGAAGTCGTGCGAGATCGAGCTGAGCAACGTGTCCTTGAGGCGCGTCGAAGCGTCCCGCACCCGGGCCTGCTCCGCGGACTCCGCCAGATCGCCGCGCTCGACGGCGAGGGCGATCTGGTTCGCCATGGTCTCGAGGAAGCGGAATTGGTCGGGTCGCCACCCGGTACCGCGCGATTCCGGGATCAGTCCGAGCACGCCGATCGGCCCCGAACTGCCCATGAGCGGCAGGTAGAGGCCACGGGCCCCGGGAAGGGTCGCAGTGCCGAGGCCGGCGGGCTGCCCGTTGTCGAACGTCCATTGCGCCACGCCGGCTTCATGACGTTCATGGTGCGCCGTCCCGAGATCACCGACCCGCAGCCGGACCCGACCGCCCTGGATCGGCAGCAGGATGGCCGCACGGCCACCGAACTCCTCGCCAATGGAGCGCGCCGCGACCGACAGCAGCTCGTCCGACGTGCGCAGTTCGGCCAGCTCGCGGCTCATTCGATAGAGCGCCGCCGTCCGCCGCTCGCGCGCTCGGGCGGCCTCGGCCTGGACCCGGACCCAGTGCGCCATGGTGCTGAGCGCCAGAGCCGCCATCAGCATGACCCCGAACGTCACCAGGTACTGCGTGTCGCCGATGGCAAACGTGTAGCGCGGGGGCACGAAGAAGAAATCAAACGCGGCGACACTCAACACTGAAGCCAGAATCGCCGCACCCCGGCCCACCCATAGCGCCACCACCATGACCCCGAGCAGATAGATCATGATCAGGTTGGTCGGGTCCAGGTATCCGTAGAGCAGGAACGCAATTCCGGTCGCGAGCCCGACCACTCCGACCGACTGGATCTGGTGCGTCCAACCGACTCCGGCTACCCGATCGGCGGCGCGCGCCGGCGACGGACCCTCGGTTTCGCCGGTGATCACGTAGACGTCGGCCTCGCGGCTGTTGCGCACCAGGTTCTCGGCGAGCGAACCGCCCAGGAGCTGTTGCCACCTGGGCCGTGACGGCTTGCCCACCAGGATGCGCGACACGTTGCGCTGGGCGGCCAGCGCCAGGATCTCGTCGGCGACCCGGATGCCCTGGAGGATCACGGTCTCGGCGCCCAGGTCCTCGGCGAAACCCATCACGTCGACGATGTAGTCGCGCCGATCGCGCGGCCAACGCAATTCGGCCGGAGTCTCGACGTGCGCGACGATCCACTGCGCGCGGAGCCCGGTCACCATCCGGCGCGCGGACCGGACCAGGCGCAGGCCCATCTCGGGATCGCCGACGCACACCAGGATTCGGTCGCGGACCGCCCAGGGCTCGGCGATCCCGGCCTCGCGCCGGTAGGACTCCATCTCGGCGTCGACGCGCTCGGCGGTGCGCCGCAGCGCCAGCTCGCGCAGCGCGATCAGGTTGCCTTTGCGGAAGAAGCTGCGCATCGCGGCTTCCGCCTGCGCCGGCACGTAGACCTTGCCTTCTCGTAGCCGCTGCAGCAGGTCGTCGGGCGGCAGGTCGATCAGCTCGATCTCGTCGGCGCGATCGAGCACCAGGTCGGGCACCGTCTCGCGGACCGTGACGCCGGTGATCTGGGCCACCACGTCGTTGAGGCTGTCCACGTGCTGCACGTTGAGCGTGGTGTAGACGTCGATGCCGGCCGCCAGCAGCTCGTCGACGTCCTGCCAGCGCTTGGTGTGGCGCGAGCCCGGCACGTTGGTGTGCGCCAGCTCGTCGACAAGGATTAGCGCCGGCTTCCGGGCGAGCGCGCCGTCGAGATCGAACTCGGGCAACGAGGCGCCCCGATACTCGATCGAACGCAACGGCAACGATTCGAGACCGTCCAGCATCCGGCCGGTCTCCTCGCGGCCGTGAGTCTCGACCACGCCGGCGACCACGTCGACGCCGCCCACCCGGCGTTCATGGGCCTCGGCCAACATCGCGAAGGTCTTGCCGACGCCCGCTGCGGCGCCGAAGAAGACCTTGAGCTTCGCCCGTCGCTCGCGCGCCTCCTCGCGTTTGAGGCGCTCGAGGAGCTGTTCGGGGTCTGGGCGTTGTTCAGGCACGGACAGTCCTCACGGTCTGCGTCGGGAAAACACGCGCGACCGTGAGTTTATATGCCTGAAGCCTTAAGGGGCGAACAGGTCGAGGTCCGCGTCGAACTGGAGGGTCCACATCCAGCTCGATCCCCCCGGCTGCAAAGCCTCGTCGAAGAAGAACACCGGCCCCATGATGAGATCGATGTCGGGAGTGAAGTAGACGTAGACGCCGCCGCCGGTCGCCCCGAGGACGTTTTCTCCGGTCTGGATGTCCCAGCACAGCATGATCTTGTCGATGCTCGGCACGTCGATGGCGGGCGACATCCAGCCGCCCATGAAGCCCGACCGCTGCTCGTCGCCGGTCGAGGAGAAGTACAGGTTCTCGTTGCCACCATAGTAGCCGCCCGCCGACAACGTGCCGATCCGCGGGAAGGTCATGCCCAGCATCAAATGGCCCATGTTGTAGTCGGTGACGTTCTCTTCGAAGCCGACCAGGGCGACGCCCGCCGACCAGCCCGGCGACCTCTCGAACAACGCCCCCTCCGGGGATCCGACCTTGGCATTGAGCAGGACTGGCGCATCCATGGGCTCGCCGCTGCTGTAGGTTGGGTAGAAGACATCGAAGCCGACCTCCGCCTGGAACTTGGGCCAGGGCAGGACACCGATCGTCAGCCCGGCGTCGACCGGGTAGAGCGCCTCGCTTCCGAAATAGGTGTCGTAGGTCACGTGGAGCTTGCCGAACGGCTGCACGTACGGTGTCGACGGCGCCCAAAACACCGTGGACGGCGTGGCGTGCGCCGCCGCCGGCAGGAGCAGCGCCAACATCAGAACGGCATGGCGTTTCACTTCAGTTCCCGCTTGTCGAGAGCCAGGTTCAGTTCGAGCACGCGGACCACCGGATCACCGAGCAATCCGATGGTGCGGCCTGTCGTGTAGCGATCGACCAGGGCCTGGACGGCGTCCTCGCCGAGTCCGCGCGCGTGCGCGACCCGCGGCGCCTGAATCCTCGCCGCGGCCACGCTGATGTGCGGATCGAGTCCGCTCCCCGAAGCGGTGACCAGGTCCACCGGCACCGGACCGGTGAGCGTGGAATCCGCGGCCCGCAACGCCGCGACCCGCGCCTGCACGGAGGAAGCGAGATCCGGATGGATCGGGCCGCAGGTTCGAGCCCGACGACAGCCCGGCGTTGTACGGGAACGGCCCGGTCGCCGAAGGCCGGCTCCAGAAGTAACCGGGCGAGGTGAACGGTTGTCCGATCAGACTCGAGCCGACCACCTTGCCGCCCTGCTCCACCAGGCTGCCCTCCGCCTGGCGCCGGAACAACAGCTGCGCGAGGCCGGTGACCGCCAGCGGGTAGAGCACACCGGTCAACAGCGTCAGGGCGACCAGCATGCGCAGCGCGGGAACGAACGACGACATTCGGCTCCTCCTAGGTCAGCTTGAGCCCGACCAGCAGCAGGTCGATCAGCTTGATGCCGGCGAACGGCGCGATCAGGCCGCCGACGCCGTAGATCAACAGGTGGCGCTGCAGCACGGTCTGCGCTCCGAGCGGCCGGTAGCGGACGCCGCGCAGCGCGAGCGGAATCAGGGCGACGATGATCAGGGCGTTGAAGATCAGCGCCGACATCACGGCACTCTGCGGCGTGGCCAGATTCATGACATTCAGGGCCCCGAGCTCCGGGAAGGTCACAACGAATGCCGCCGGCAGGATCGCGAAGTACTTGGCGACGTCGTTGGCGATGCTGAACGTGGTGATCGCGCCGCGGGTCATGAGCAGCTGCTTCCCGGTCTCGACCACCTGGATCAACTTGGTCGGATTGGAATCGAGGTCGACCATGTTGCCGGCTTCCTTGGCGGCCTGGGTGCCGGTGTTCATCGCGACCGCGACGTCTGCCTGGGCGAGCGCGGGCGCGTCGTTGGTGCCGTCGCCGGTCATCGCCACCAACCGGCCGCCGGCCTGGTGCTGGCGGATCAGCCGCAGCTTGGCTTCGGGCGTGGCCTCGGCCAGGAAGTCGTCGACCCCGGCCTCGGCGGCGATCGCCGCGGCGGTCAGCGCGTTGTCGCCGGTGATCATCACCGTCTTGATGCCCATGCGCCGCAGCTGGGCGAAGCGTTCGCGAATGCCGCCCTTGACCACGTCCTTGAGCTCGATCACGCCGAGTACCCGCGAGGCATCGGCGACCACCAGCGGGGTCGAGCCGCGCCGCGCGACATCGTCGACGCCACGCCGCACTTCTTCGGGCAGCGTCCCACCCTGGCTCTTGACCCAGGTTTCCACCGCCTCGGCGGCCCCCTTGCGGATCCGGCGGCCATCGAGGTCGACGCCGCTCATCCGGGTCTGGGCCGAGAACGGAATGAACGCGGCGCCGAGCGCATGAACGTCGCGCTCCCGCAGGCCATGACGCTCCTTGGCCAGTACGACGATGCTCCGCCCTTCCGGCGTTTCGTCGGCCAGCGAGGCGAGCTGCGCCGCGTCGGCCAGCGCCTCGGCTTCGATGCCGTGCGCCGGCAGGAACGCGGTCGCCTGGCGATTTCCGAGCGTGATGGTTCCGGTCTTGTCGAGCAGCAACACGTCCACGTCGCCGGCCGCCTCGACCGCGCGGCCGGACATGGCGATCACGTTGGCCTGCGCCATGCGGTCCATGCCGGCGATGCCGATCGCCGACAGCAACCCGCCGATCGTGGTCGGGATCAGGCAGACGAGCAACGCGACCAGGACGGTGAGCGTCACCGGTGCCCCGTGCCCCACCGCATGCACGCCGAACACCGAGAACGGCAGCAGCGTGAACACCGCGAGCAGGAAGATCAGGGTCAACGCCGCGAGCAGAATGTCGAGTGCGATTTCGTTCGGGGTCTTGCGGCGCTTGGCGCCCTCGACCATGGCGATCATCCGGTCGAGGAACGATTCGCCCGGGTTCGCCGTCACGCGGATCACCAGCCAGTCGGACAGCACCCGGGTGCCGCCGGTGACCGAACTGCGGTCGCCGCCGCTCTCGCGGATCACGGGGGCGCTCTCGCCGGTGATTGCGCTCTCGTCGACCGAAGCCACACCCTCGGTCACCTCGCCGTCACAGGGGATGACGTCGCGGGGGTGGACGATGACGTAGTCGCCGACCCGAAGGATGCCGGCCGGCACCACCTGGATCGCGTTCTGGTCGGTCGGATCGTCCAGCTTCTTGGCCATGACGTCGCCGCGGGCGCGGCGCAGAGCGTCGGCGTGCGCCTTGCCGCGGCCTTCGGCGACCGCCTCGGCGAAGTTGGCGAACAGCAGCGTGAACCACAACCAGGCCGAGACCCCGAAGATGAACGACGCCGGAGCCTCGCCCTGCGACACCACCGCCTGAATGCCCAGGCCGGTGGTGAACACGCTTCCGATCAGCACCGTGAACATCACCGGGTTGCGCAGCTGGCGGCGCGGGTCGAGCTTGAGCACCGCGTCCCACGAGGCGCGGCCGAGCAGACGACGGTCGAACCAGGGTTTGGTGGCTTTCTCGCTCATCGCGTAGCTCCATTCATCATCAAGTGCTCGACGATCGGCCCGACCGCGAGTGCCGGGAAGAAGGTCAGCGCGCCCACGATCAGGACGACGCCGACGATCAGGCCGATGAACAGCGGCGTGTGGGTCGGCAGCGTGCCCGGCCCGGCTGGAACCTTCTTCTTGGCCGCCAGCGACCCGGCCAGCGCCAGCACCGGCACCATCAGCGCGTAGCGGGCGAAGAACATGGCGATCCCGAGGGTCAGGTTGTAAAAGGGCGTGTTGGCCCCGAGCCCCGCGAACGCGCTGCCGTTGTTGTTGGCCGCCGACGAGAACGCGTACAGCACTTCGCTGAAGCCGTGGACCCCGGGGTTGAAGATCGTGGCCCGCCCGGCGGCCGCGGCGACCGCGACGGCGGCGCCCAGCAGCACCAGCGCCGGCGGAATCAGGATCACCAGCGCCGACATCTTCATCTCGTAGGCTTCGATCTTCTTGCCCAGGTATTCCGGGGTGCGGCCGACCATGAGCCCGGCAACGAACACCGCGACGAACACGAAGATCAGCATGCCGTAGAGTCCCGATCCGACGCCGCCGTAGACCACCTCACCGAGCTGCATGAGCACCATCGGAACCATGCCGCCGAGCGGCGTGAACGAATCGTGCATCGAGTTGACCGAGCCGTTGGAGGCGGCGGTGGTTGCCGTCGCCCATAGCGCCGAGGCCGCCGGACCGAACCGGACTTCCTTGCCTTCCATGTTGCCGCCGGGCTGGACTTCGGACGGCGCAGCGTCGACTCCGAGTGCTTCGAGGCGTGGATTGCCGGCCTCCTCGAGCCACATGCACGGCACCGCGGCCGCGACGAAGATCAAGGTCATGGCGATGAACACCGCCCAGCCCTGACGGGCGTCGCCGACCATGCTGCCGAATGTGAAACACAGACCGGCCGGAATGATCAGGATCGCGAACAGCTCGAGGAAATTGGAGAATGGCGTCGGGTTCTCGAACGGGTGCGCGGAATTGACGTTGTAGTATCCGCCGCCGTTGGTGCCCAGCTGCTTGACCGCGATCTGCGATGCGGCCGGACCCAGGGGGAGCGTCTGCTCCGTCACCGCCTTGCCTTCGCCATCCACCGTGGCCTCGACCAACGTGGCCGTGCGCGGGCCGTTGAACGTCTGCACGACTCCCTGTGACACCAGGGCCAGGGCCAGCACCAGGGATAGCGGCAGCATGATGTAGACCGTGCTGCGCACCAGGTCGGCCCAGAAGTTGCCGACGGTCTCCGAGCTCTTGCGCGTGAGCCCGCGGATCAAGGCCGCGAGCACGGCGATGCCGGAGGCCGCCGAGACGAAGTTCTGGACCGCGAGCCCCAGCATCTGGGTCATGTAGCTGAGGGTGACCTCACCGGCATAGCCCTGCCAGTTGGTGTTGGTCGCGAAGCTGATGGCGGTGTTGATCGAAGAATCTGTCGAGACCGCGCCGAGGTGCGCGGGATTCAGGGGCAGCCATCCCTGAGCGCGCTGCAGCAGGTAGACCGCGAGCAGGCCGAACACATTGAACGCCAGCACCGCCAGCGCGTAGCCCTTCCAGGTCATCTCCCGCTCGGGCGAGACTCCGGCGACCCGGTAGCACATCCGCTCGATCGGGCCGAGCACTGGGGTCAGGAACGTGCGCCGGCCCTCGAGCACGGCAGCCATGTAGAGGCCGAGCGGCCAGCCCAGGACCACCAGGGCGAGCAGGTAGGCGGCGAGATAAGTCCAAGCGTAAGGGGTCATGATCGTGAGGCCCTCACTCGAACCATTCAGGCTTGAGCAGCGCGAGGGTCAGGTAGACGGCGAGCAGGAGCGCCAAGACCGCGGCGACGACGTAGGCGACGTTCATTTCGTCCGCACCGAGTCGCAAACGCGGACCAGGACGGCGAGCGACACCGCCAGCAGCGCGATGAAACCGAGAATCAGGAGATCCGACATGCGATCGCGCCCTCCTTGGGCGCCACGGCATTGGATCACAGTCGGCCGTCAGCAGCGCGTCGGGAAACGCGCCGGGGGTATCAGGACGGTATCAAGGCACCGGCGGCCGCCCGTGTTCAGCCCAGGTTGTGGAACACCTTCTGTACGTCCTCGTCCTGCTCGAGCTTGTCGACCAGTTGCAGGACCTCGGTGGCCTTGTCCTCGGCGAGCGTCGTCAGCGTCTGAGGCACGTATTCGGATTCCGCCGACAGTGGCGTGATCTTGCGATCTTCGATCGCCTTCTGCAGCCGCCCGAAATCGGGGAAGGCACACCGAATCACCAGTTGCGGCTCGCCTTTCTCGCCGGTGCTCTCACCCATCTCCTCGAGGCCGTGGTCGATCAGGTCGAACTCGAGCGTTTCGGCATCGATCCCGGCGGGATTGAGTCGGAACACACCCATGTGCTTGAACTGGAAGCTGACGCTGCCGTTCGAGCCGAGGTTGCCGCCGTACTTGTTCATGTGCGCGCGAATGTTCCCGACGGTGCGCACGGGATTGTCGGTTGCCGTCTCGATGATCATGGCGATGCCGTGTGGCGCGTAGCCTTCGTAGAGAACTTCTTCGTAGGCGGCCCCGCCCTGCCCCGAGGCCCGCTTGATCGCGGCCTCGACCTTGTCCTTGGGCATGTTGATCGCGCGCGCGTTCTGCATGACGCGTCGCAGCGACGGGTTGTTCTCGGGGATCGGGCCTCCGGCCTTGACCGCGATCGTGATTTCCTTGCCGATGCGGGCAAAGGCCTTCGACATCTTGTCCCAGCGGGCGAACATCACCGCCTTGCGGGTTTCGAAGATGCGTCCCATGCCGCCAGTTTGGCGTGCCCCCGGGGTCCGTGTAAAGGCAGCGCGCAGTTGCGCTAGCATGCCGGCATGAGTGCGCCCGGGCAGGGAGGCCAACGGGACGGAATTCGCTGGGTCTACGCAATCGGCGTCGCGCTGATCGCGGTCTTCGTCGCCGGGTTCGTGGCGAAGAACGTCCGACTCCAGTGGGACTTCCGCACCTATCTCGCCGCCGCCGAGTGCGCGTGGCGCGGCCTCGACCCCTACGTGATCGAGAACCTGCGCGCGGTGTCGGGCCGCCCGATCGAGCTGCCGTTCGTCTATCCGCCGGCGGCGCTCGTCGCCTTCCTGCCATTCGTAGCCCTACCCGGCGCCGTGGCGCTATGGGCGTGGATCGCGCTCAAAGCCGCCGCGATGATCGCGCTGGTCCTCCTGTGGCGGATTCGCTTCCTGCCGGCGATCGAATGGTTACCACTCGCGATGGCCGCCGTGTTCGGATTCAACGCCGCACTGCTGTGGGACCTGAGGAGCGGCAACGTCGCGATGTTCGAGATCGCGCTGCTCTGGCTTGCGTTCGCGTGCTACGTCCGGCACCAGCGCGCGAGGTTCGGCGTGCTGGTCGCGGTCGCGGCGATCTTCAAGATCGCGCCGCTCGCGTTTCTCGCGCTCCTGCTGGTGCCGGCGAATGGCGTTCGCCCGCGCCCGCGATCGTTGGTCGCCCTGGTGCTGGCGTTCACCCTCACCGTGGTCGGACCGACGCTGGTGCCTCCGGCGGCGGGCTGGAGCGGTTTCGCAACTCACGCGGCGCGCGCGTTCCCCGCCGGAGACGCGAATCCGGGAGCCCTCGCCCTGGCCTGGGCGCTGTGGTCCGCCACTGGCGCCGGTGAAGCCTGGCCCCGGGCACTCACGACGTGGAGCGTCTACGTGGTGGCGCTGATCGCGCTCAGCATTCCCTGGTGTCTGAGTACCTGGCGCCGGCGCGATCCGGTCGACTGGGTGATGGGCGCTTCCCTGCTCTTCGTGTTGCTCTGGCCACGTCCGATGGCCTATGGCTATCTGCTCGCGATTCCCGCAGTACTTCACTTTGCGCAGTCGATTCCGGGCGGCCGGACCGCCTCGCTGCTCGTGGCGATGTTGCTCTCGATGCAAGGCCTGGCTCGGGTGGCGAGCTATCCGCTTCAGGGGCTCCTCTCCCACCACCTGCCGTTTCTGATGACCCTCGGACTATGGCTTGCCGTGGCTGCTGGCGCGCTGCGCGGTCCGGCGCCGGCGGCCGCCGCGGGCGACCCGCCGCAGACCGGGCTCGCCGCCTAGCGATCGGCCGCCTCCAGGTCGCGTAGTCGCCGCGACCAACGCTCGACGTCGGCGTTGCGGCCTTCGGCGCGATCGTAGGCGATGAGTGCGGTCAACAGGTCGCGGTCGTACGGCTCGCGAACCAGGGCCGCCTCGAGGACTTTGCGCGCGCGCCCGACCTGCCCGGCGTCGTGCAGACCGACCGCCAGGACGTAGGCGAATCGGGAATTCTCGGGCGCCAGGCGCGCCGCGGTCTCGAGCGCGGGCAGCGCTTCGTCGTTTCGCCGTTGGCGCACCAGAGACAGTCCGAGCGCATGGTGCGCGGCCGCGGCGTCGGGCCGCCGCGCCAGGAACTCGCGCAACTTCCTTTCGGCTTCGGCCTCGCGTCCCCGCTCGGCGAGCAGGTCGGCGAGGTTGACCGCAGCGGGCTCGAAGGTCGGGTCGATCTCGAGCGCGCGAGCCAGCTCCGCCTCGGCCCGATCGAACTGGCCGCGGTCACGATGGAGACCGGCCAGATTGGCGTGCGACTCCGGTCGATCGGCGTTGAAGCGCTCGGCAGCGATCCACTCTTCGAGTGCCCGCTCGAACAACCCGCGTTCACGCTCGACCAGCCCGCGCTTGGGAACACCGGCCAACCCGCGTGCCGCTTCCATCCTCACCACCCGCGCCGGATCGTCGAGCAACCCCGTCAGGTGTCGAAGGCGCGTCTCTGCCTCGGTCGAAGCCAGGGAATGGACGGACGCCAAACGCACGCTGGCGTCCGCGTCGGCAAGGCCGGCGACCGCGGCACCCACCGCCCGCGGACTCGATGCCGGCGCCAAACGCTGGAGGGCGCTGGCCCGCACCAGGGGCGGCAGCTCCCGGTTCGCGACCACCGACAGCAATCCGGTTACGGCGCCCGGCGTCCGCTGGTCCGCGGCATGAAACGCTTCGGCGAACATCTGGTAACCCGGCTTGGCGCTCGGGAACCAGGTGCGCACCTGGGTCGCGGCCCATTCGGGCGTGAGATCGACGTGGCAGCCGTTGCACGCATTCGGGGTGCCGAGGCTCACGGTTCGATCCGGACGCGGGATGCGAATGGAATGGTCGCGGCGCGGATCGATTCGCATGTACGTCGTCGCCGGCATGTGGCAGGACACACAGCGCGCGCCCACCGACTCTTCCGGGTGATGGTGGTGCGCGGCCGATTCGTACTTCGCCGGCGCGTGGCACGGCGCGCACACCGCGTCGCCATCGGCCCGCAGCCGTTGGGTGTGCGGATCGTGGCAGTCGGAACAGGTCACGCCCTGGGCATTCATCCGGCTCTGCAGGAACGAGCCGTGGGTGTAGACCTCTTCGCGCTGTTGTCCGTCCGCGTGGTAGAGCCCGGGCTCGATCAGCGCCGGACGAAACGCATCGTAGTACGAATCCCCCGCGGCATGGTCATCGGAGAACTGCGAGCGGCGTGAATGACAGCGCGCGCACACTTCGAGTTCGCGTTCAGTTTCCCTCGCCGTCGAGCGGGCGGCATTGCCGGTGACGGCGTCAATCGTCCAGGTGACGTCACGACGTTCGTCCAGCGGTACCGTCAGGCCCTTCCCCGGTCCGTCGAACTTCCGCCAACCGCGGCCGTGCGCCGCCCAGGTCAGGTGATTCGACGCCGGTCCATGACACGACTCGCAGCCGACGTGGACCTCGGACCAGGTGGTGGCGAACGAGTCGCTTTCCGCGTGGTAGCCCTTGCGCAGGTTGGTCGAGTGGCAGTCGGCACACTGGTAGTTCCAGTTCTGATCGATTCCGGTCCAGTGGATCGGGTCGCCGGGCCGGGCGTCAGGCTCGAGCCTGAGCCAGCATTGGCCGCCGGCCGAGTCCGGTCGGCTGTCCCAGGCGATCCCGAGCGCCTGCAGGCGACCGCCGGGGAACGCGACGAGATACTGCTGGAGCGGATCGACCCCGAACGTGTAGCGGACTTCGAATTCCGCGAGTCGGCCGTCGCCGCCCTCGGTGCGCACGTAGAACTTGCCGTCGCGGCGAAAGAACTCCGCAGTCACGCCTGCGGCGGTGTACCGGGAGTCGTCGAAGTCGCCGAGCACCGTGCTGTCGGCAGCCTCGCGCATGGCGACCGCATGTTGCGAGCCCTGCCAGCCGGCGTGTTCGGTCGCGTGGCATTCGGCGCATGCGGCGCTGCCAACGTACTCCGCCGCGGGCCGCGACAACGGCCACTCGAGGAACAGCCAGGAACCGACCCCGAGAATGACCGCGAGGATCAGCGCAACGTAGACGAATCGCACGGATCCGCTTCGGCTACTTGGGGCTGGGCAGCATGAGCGTCGCGACCGTTCCCAGCTTCCACTCTCGCCGGGACCCTACTTGCCCGGTTCGGGGTTGTCGGGTCGCTTGGTGGGTTGACCGGACGCCACCCAGTCCGAGAAGCCACCCATGTTGGCGACCTTGTAGCCTCGCGCCGCAAGCTCGGCGGCGACTTGCCCCGATCGGTTGCCGGACCGACAGTAGGCGATGACCTGCCGGTCGGGATGCTCCTGCATCGTGTCGAGGAAGCCGCGCCACACCGCGTCGTCGCTGTTGATCGAGGACATCGGCAGCCAGATCGCGGGCGCGGCCATGCCCTCGATCACCTCGTCGCGCTCACGAACGTCGATCAGAACGGCCTCGCCGCGGTCCATCCGAGCCACGGCTTCGGACACCGAAACGTGCGGAACCGCCGGCGTCGTGGCCGGCGGAGACGCCGTCTTCGATTTGGCGCAGCCCGCGGCCGCCAAGGCCAGCAGTACCGCTATGATCCCCATCCGATTCACGAGGCGAAGCTAGCACGGTCGAGTGCCAGACGCACTCGCCACCGCCGCCGGGACTCTCCCGAGCGCTAGCCCCGACTACGCCCAGACGAATCCCCGTCCGGAAAGCGGCAGCGAACGCACGCGGGTGCCGGTGGCCGCGAACGGGTCCCCGCGGTCGACGTGGCTCTCGAGCCCGCTAGCCTCCGATCTTCGAAATCTCGCGATGGACCGGGAACTCGCCGGTAAACGGCCCCGCGATCCTTTCGAAGTCGTCGAAGCGCATCTTCACGACCTCGTTGTGGTTCCCGGCCTGGAAATAGATGTCCTCCTGGTCGCGGAACTCCTGGTCGATGTACAGCGGCATGTCGTACAGCCTGCCGATCGGCGGCATCGCCCCCAGCTCGCAGTCCGGGAACAGGCGCCGCAGCTCGTCCTCGGTCGCCAGGCGGCCCTTGGGACGTCCGGTCATGCGATGGAGGTTGGCCAGATCGACGTGCTGCGGCGCCGAGACCACCGCCATGTAGAACCGGTTCTCGGATTCGCGCACCACCACCGGCTTGGCCAGCAGACGGCCGGCGACGTGACTGGCCTGTGCGATTTCCTGCGCGGTGTAAGCCTCGCGATGCAGCACCAGGTCGTAGGGAACCTTCTCCTTTTCGAGAAGCTTGCGTAGACGCTCATTGAGTGCCATGACCTCTCTCCTCTCTCCCGGCCTCCTGGCCGGGCGTGGGTTGCCGGGAACGCGAGCGTGCGTCGTTCAGGATGACGACGACGTCGCGATCTTCGACGGTGGTGAAGTCGTCGTAGTACGCCCCGACGGCAAGGAAATCGGGATCCACGATCAGCGCAACGAATTGATCGGCGTGGGCGCGGAACCAGCGCGCGGCATGCTCCGAGGCGCAGGGCGTGGCGACCACCACCTTCTTGGCACCGTGCCGGCGCGCATACGCCAGCGCGGCACGCATGGTGAAACCGGTCGCCAGTCCGTCGTCGACCAGGACGACCGTGCGCCCTGGAATCCACGGCCCGAGCCCGGAGGCGCCGTAGAGCGCGCGGCGCTGCGCGATGTTCTCCCACACCCGCTGGCGCACCGATTCGATCTGGGCGGGATCCGGCCGCATCCGTTCTTCGATCGACGGATCGACGATCACCTCGCCGTCGTCGTCGATCGCGCCAAAGGCCAGCTCCGAGTTGGTCGGCCATGGCAGTTTCCGCGCGTAGACGGGCACGAGCGGAGCTCGAAGGAGTTCCGCGACCGGTGCGGCCACCGCCAGTCCGCCGCGTGGGATCCCGCCGACCACGGCGTCGCCCCGAACCACGGCGGCCGTGGCGGTCGCCAGCAGCTCGCCGGCCTCGCGGCGATCCGCGAACCGGGTCACGGTCTCGTAGCGTTCGCGTCTCATGGTCGAATCTCCTCGCCTGAAGCCGGCGGTCACCGTCGCGAGCCCCGCCACATGCCCCACAGCACGGCCACGCCGAACCCGAGCGAGAACAACAGTCCGAGTCGGAACAGCCACTCGACGTAGACCCCACGCCCCGGAAGCGCGCCCACGCCGAGCGCGAGCCCCAGGGCGACCACCGAGGCGGCCAGGATGATCGCGAGCGACAGCCGGTTGGTCATTCGCTGGAACTGGCGCGACAGCTCGCCCAAACCTTCGTGCTGCACATTGAGCTGAAGCTCGCCGCGCTCGAGACGCCCCATCAGACGTCCGGTGCGCCGCGGCAGCTCGATCCCCAGCTCGGCGGCGTCGGCGGCGGCGCGACCCACGCGGCCCGCGATCTCGGGCAGCGCGTGATACTGGTTCCAGCGCTGGCGAAAGAACGGGCTCGCATACTCGAGGTAGTGAAACTCCGGATCGAGCCTGAGCCCGAGGCCCTCGCTCATTGCGACCACCCGGAACAGCAGCGCCAGCTCGCCGGGCAGCTGCAGCTTGTGCCGGAACGCGATCCCGGTCAGCTCGCGGGTCACCGCGGTGGCACTCAGCTCGCGCAGCGAACGACCTCCATAGCGTCCGATCAGATGATCCAGATCGCGCTGGAAGGCCTGGCGGTCGGCGCGCGGACCCGCGACTCCGAGCGCGTATAGCTCCTCGGCGAGCCCCTCGGCGTCCTGGTGGATCGCCGACAGTCCTGCGCGCAGCAGGCGCAGGCTCAAGGTGTCCGAGACCCGCCCGACCATGCCGAAGTCGACGATCCCGAGCGAGCCGTCGGTCTGGATGAAGAAGTTGCCGGGATGCGGGTCGGCGTGGAAGAAGCCGAGCTCGAGCACCTCGTGCAGGAAGATCCGCACCGCGTTCTCGGCGACCGCGCGCCGGCTGACTCCCATCCGGTCGAGGGCATCGAGGTCCGAAACCTTGACTCCAGTGACGCGCTCGAGGGTCAGGACGCGCGACGTCGTCAGATCCCAGTGCACCTGCGGAATCCACACGCGGTGGTCGTCGATGAAGGCGCGGCGGAACCGGTCGGCGTTCTCGCCTTCGCGAACGTAATCGAGCTCGTTGCGAATGGTGTACGCGAACTCGTCGACCAGCGGACGCAACTGGTAGTCGCGGCCAAAGGTGGTGTTGATCGTGGCCCAGTCGGCGATGCGCTCCAGGATCTGGAGATCGACCTCGACCTGCTCGGCGACACCGGGCCGGCGCACCTTGACTACGACTTCGCGGCCGTCGCGGCGCCGGGCCGAGTGCACCTGGCCGATCGAAGCCGAGGCCATCGGGGTCGTGTCGAACCGCTCGAAGATCGCTTCTGGCTCGTCGCCGAGATCCTCGCGGATCGTGCGTCGAACGTCGTCGAGCGCCACCGGCGGGGCCGAGTCCTGGAGCTTGGAGAGTTCTTCGACCAGTTCGGCGGGCAGCAGGTCGGCGCGGGTGCTGAGCGTCTGGCCCAGTTTGATGAAGGTCGCGCCCAACTCGCCCAGGGCTGCGCGCAGGCGCTGGGCCTGGCGCAGGGGCTCCTGTGCCGAACCGGGCAATCTGAGGAATGGCATGCGCCGGAGTCCGGTTTGATCGACCAGCGCACCGAGCCCATGACCGGTCAGCACTCGGGCCACCTCGCGCGAGCGCCGCACCACGGCGCCATCGGTGAACCACGGCTTGACCAGGAGCATGGCCTGAATCCTCACTTGATCGGTGCTTCCGGAGTCTCTTCAGGCACGACTCATGCCGAGTCTATCCCTGGACCTCTCCGGGACCGGAGGGGGCCGGAGGTCGGCAACACCATGATTCCCATGCGTAAGCGGGCATTGGGCGGGGCCGGGGGCTCCGCGCCGGCGGCCTCCTCGGTCGATCGGGGTCGCAGGAACGGCAGGCCGAGTGACAGAAGGTCATGGTCGCTGCCGGATCGCTCGTGGACGCGGCGGATCGGGCGAAGCCTGGTCGCGGTCGCCTACGCCGGCGCCCAGTCGATGATGGACCTCGCCGCGGGCGTGTACTTTCGCCGGCTGGCTGTGATCGGCGACGAGCGGTTCCCGCGGCGTGGCGCGGTCCTGGTGGTGGCCAACCACCCCGCGGCGTGGACGGACGTCGTCGTCCTCGACGTGGCCCTGCGCCGCAAGCTTCACTTCGTCGCCCACGAAACGCTGTTCCGCCCGTGGATTCGCGGACTGGCGATGAAGCTTTTCGCGGCAATGCCGCTGCGCTTCCGCCACGAGGGTCCGGCGAGCATCGAACTCAATCGACGCACGTTCGATCGCGGTCACGCACTATTCCGGCGCGGTGAAGTGATTGCGTTCTTCCCCGAGGGCGTGAGCGGAGACGACCGCAACGTGGGACCACTCAAGACCGGGGCGGCGCGGCTCGCCCTCGAGGCGTGGGCCACTTGCGCGGAACCGCCGGTGTTGATTCCGGTCGCAATCTACTACGAGGATCGCACCGCGTTTCGCTCGCGGGTCGATGTCGCCGTGGGCGAGCCCATCCCCCTCGAGCCCACGATGGATGATCCGGACGACGCCGCGCACGCGCTGACACGAACGATGGCGCAGGGCCTCGAGTCGGCGCTGACCGCAGCGGCCGGTCACGCCCGCACGCCGACCAGCGACGCGGGAGCGCCGGGACCCCGTGACCCCGCGCGCACGCTCACCAGCCTGGTGGTTGCGGGCGGCGCCGCCGTCAACGCCCTTCCGCTGATCGCCATCGAGGGGGTGGCGCGCAGGTTCGGCAACGAGCCTCAGCGCATCGCCTTCACCCGCATCCTCTCGGGCGTGGTCCTGCTGCCGCTCTGGTACGGTGCCCTGGCGGCGTTGGCGCGAGCGCTGGGCGGCGGCGCGTGGTATGTAGTCCCGCTACTGGCCCCGGTGCTGGGCGTCGTAGCCTGCCGCGCGATCGACAGGCAGCGCGCCGCGGTCGCGCCTCTCGGCCGGGACGGTGGACCGGGATGACGCTTCTCCACACCAGGATGTTCTCGAGCTGGGCGCGGGGCCATCTGCTGTGCCGCGTGCCAGGTGCTTCCGATCGCTTTGCCCTGACCTTCGACGATGGTCCGAGCCGCGACGCCACACCGCTCATCCTCGACCTGCTCTCCCGGCATGGCGCGCGGGCGACGTTCTTCACGCTCGCCGCCAACGTGCGGCGCGCCCCCGAGCTCATTCGCCGCATGGTCGACGAAGGTCACGAGATCGCGGCGCACGGCGACCTTCACCTGCCGCTGCCGCTGCTGCCCCCGGGTGGAATCCGGCGCGAGGTCCTGCGCTCCATCGCTGCCGTGGTGGCGGCGGGCGGCCCAAGGCCTCGGTTCTACCGGCCGGCGTTCGGTTTCATGATGCCCGGGCAGGCCGCGTTCGTGCGCGGGCTCGGCGTCGAGCCGGTGCTCGGTGACGTCTATCCCGAGGACCCGTATCGACCCGGGGTCGAACGCATCGTGAAACGCGTCGTCACGCGCCTCGGCCCCGGCTCGATCGCGATCCTGCACGACGGCAGCCCGCTCGGCCCCGCGGATCGCAGCCAGACGATCGCGGCACTCGAGCCGATCCTGCGTCATGCGTCGGCGGCGGGGCTCCGCGCCGTGACCGTGGCCGAGCTGCTCGACGGCGGAACGCCTCGCTGGCGCAGGGGCGCGACAACCTTCGGAAGCGAAACGCCGGGCACGACCTGAGTCATCCCGGCAGTTCTACCGCCGCTCGGACACCTCCGGCGTCGGCGGCGGCGGCACCTCGCTCGGCGGCGGTGGCGTTTCGGGCGGAGGCGCCGGCACCCGTGGCGTCGGGGCCGGCACCTCCAGCGGCTGAGGGGGCGGAACTTCGCTAGGCGGCGGGGGCCACCGGCTCTCGATCATCACGCGAGTGTCTTTCATGTTCCGCTCCCCTCTCCGGGTTGGCCCTGGAGCGTGGTCTAGCGATACACCAGCTTCCGGACCACAGACTCACCCCCGACTTCCAGCCGCAGGAAGTGCACCGCCCCTGCGGTTCCGGAGAGCGCGCGTCGATCGAGCGTGACGTGGTGCTCGCCCGGCGGCTGAACGCCATCGAACACGGTTGCGATCGAACGCCCCTGGACATCGACCACCTGGATCCTCACCCGCACCCCCTGACCCGACGAACCCGGGATCCGGTAGAGAATGTCCGCCGTCCGGTGGACTGGATTCGGCACGGTCGGACCGAGCCACAACCCGCCCGCCGCCGGCCCGTCGTCCACGCTCAGCGGATCGAGATAAGTGATGTCCGCCAGGCCCCGAGGAATGACCTCGTAGAACGCGGTGAGCGGGAACGTGGTATCGAACTGACTGCCGATCCCGACCACGTCGACGTAGTTGCCCGTGATCGGTGCGCCGTCGATGTTGGTATCGCCGTCGATGAACACGGTCGCCGAATCGTAGGGCGTGCAGTTGGTCCCGCGGTAGTTGCGATTGCTGACCCACGCGAGATCCGCGCCCGTGGCCAGCGTCAGATGGAACATCTTGACCAGCTTGCCCTCGTAGCTCTCGGGCGGCGTGCAGGCGTTGACCCGGATCGGCGGCGGCGGCGTGCCCGGCCCGTGGACCTGGATGTCGAGGAGGTTGCACGGCCCGTCCGGCCCGATTTCCAGCTTGCCGTTGAACTGGATGAGCGAAGACGTCACCGTGATGTCATCGCCGAGTTGCGGTTGTTCGGGGTGCGGGCCGAACTGGAACACGTTGATGCCGCCGGTGGCGTCCTGCATGTAGAAGTCCATGTTCGCGGCGCTGAACACGCCGGGCGGTGCCGTGACATTGCCGCGCACGCGCGCGCCATAGAATCGGTAGACATTGAGTCCATCGGCGTCGTTGACGCGCAGGCTGCCGATCGGGGTCGTGCCGACGAAGTAACCCTGGCTGAAGCCCTGGTCGCTGCCGTTGGCGTTGCTGGCGATCACGTAGTACTCGACCCGGGCAGCGTTGTTGGGCTGTCCGGGGATGGTGCCCACGAACCAGGTCGTGTCGCCCACGGAGTGGTCCACGGTCATGGCGACCACGGTTTCGGCGCCACCGTTGACCCGCCAGTGTAGATTGGCGCTCGTGGCCAGCCGCACCTTTACGGTTGCGGTCGTCGCGGCATTGAGACCCGGGACGCATGGGTTGCGGGCTTCGTCCTGGATGTCGGGGGACGGAGCCGCGCACGACTGATTTGCGGCGCCGGGGGTGTCGTTGGACCCCAGGGTCGCGTCGCCAACCCGCCAGAGGTTGGTGTCGCCGCAGCGGAACACGTAGAAGGGCGGGGCCGCGCCATCGGGTCCGACGGTGGTGGTGGTGTAGACGTACTCGGGTCCGGTTGTGCAATTGACCGTCGCGGGCGGCCCCACGAGCGCAACCGCGTCCACCAGAGTCGTCCAGGGTGCGTTGTCGATCACGCCATCGTCATTGGTATCGATGTCACCGTTGAGCGCTCCGCTGAAGCCGGTGACCACCAGGTAGGTCACATTGTCGGTGTTCTCGAAGTTCAGGGCGTTGGTGCCCGTGTAGATGTGGTCGATCCCGCCGAGCGTGATCGTCGGCTCGGCGCCGGCGAAGAAGCCATCGGCCTGGATCGAGTAGGGGCCTAGGTCGACGACGGCTTCGATGGTTCCGCACGCGGTGCCGGTGCCATCGCCGATCACCAGCAGCGTGTAGCCGGTCAGCGGCGTGTTGGGCGGACCCTTGAGCTCGAAGTACTCGTCGTTGTCCGTGCCTGACTGATCGACGCGAAGTTCGTTGATTTGGATCTGGGCACCGGCCGGGCCCGGGACGGCTGCGAGCAGCCCGGCCAGGACGACCAGCGGCACAATCCACGGCGGGAATACCGTGCGCATGGAACGTGGACGGCGGCGGGGGCGGGTACTCATGAGGACACCTCCTTCGTGGCACACCGCCCTGGAGCGGCGCGGTGCGAACGTCCCGGCGTGACTGCCGGGTCTCGCTCATTCACGCATCGCGCATGCCATGGCCGGGGGGACGGTCTCGAAGCCATCGCGTGCGAACCCGACATCGGAAGTCGCTGTCGGCTGGCTCCTTGCCGCGCGCGATCGAATGCGGGGTGAACCGGTTCGTGCCTGCGGCAGTCGGTGCGCATGTCCGTTGTGTCAGGGGGCACTGTCATTCCGGCGGGTTCGTTGAGCGCCCCTCCCCGCCGGCCGGCACGCGTGTACCACGGTGGATCCGGTGAACCGCTTGCTCCTGGCCGAGATCGGCCGGGACGGCGATCCCTGCGACGCCTAGGCACGAGCCGTGCGAGAGACGCGCGGGCAGAAGCCTGCACCGCACTCGTGCCTGGAGGGCCTCATGCTCGCGTCCCGCCGCCGGCGGTCTACGTTCGTCGCACTGCTCGCGACTCTCGCCGCCGCGGCGCCGGCCAGCGCGTTCGAAGTTCAGGGCCTGTTCCAGTTCGGGCCGGGGCACATCGGCGTCGCTTACTCGGACTCGGTCAACGCAAGTCTGGCGGTCGAGATCGCGCGCTACACGATCACGCCTCAGGGTGGCGCGCCGGCGATCACGCTGCAGTCGGCGGCACTCCAGGACAATCACCGCACTGTGTTCCTCGTCGCTTCGGCCCCACTGCCGGCGAGCGCCACGTATCAGGTGGCGGTCAGCGGGGTCACCAGCAACGACGGTGATCCGCTGGTGCCCGGCGGACCCACCACGTTCACCACGGTGGCCGAAACCGTGCTCGGAATCGACCAGGTCCACGCCAACATCGGCTCACTCGACGGAACGACCATCACGGTCATCGGCCAGGTATTCCTGACCGCTTCGAGCGGCGGCTCGACGCCGAGCGCCTACATCCAGGACGGCACCGGCCGCGGCCTCAACCTGTTCGGCGGCACCCTCCAGCCGGTCACCGATGTGCTCGGCAGCGTGGTCAAGGCCACCGGCACCGCGGATCTGTTCTTCGCGACGGTCGAAGTGACCGCCTACACCGCGACCCAGCTGGCCGCGAGCCAACCCCACCTGGCGCCCAAGGTGCTCACCGTCGCCCAGGCCAGTTCCTCCCAGTGGGAAGGCACCTACATCCAGACCACGGCCACGCTCACCGCGGCCGGGACGGCCTCGGGCTCCAGCAACTACAACTACCCGGCGATCGACGGCTCGATTCCGTTCATCTACCGCGTGCGCAACGCCACCGGACTCAATCCCGCGCCGGTCGCTGCCAACGATGTCGTCACCGGCGCCGGCGCGGGCGCGGTGATCGGGACGACCTACGAGATCCTGGTCGGCAACGCCGCCGACTTCTACGAAAGCGCACCGGTCGGCGACACCACCCCGCCGACGCTGCTTTCGGCGAGCGGCCAGGGCGGCACGTCGCAGATCACCGTCACCTTCAGCGAGCCGGTCGGGACCGGGGCGTCGACCGCGGCCAACTACACCGTCTATCCGACCGCGACCCCCGGGAGCCCGATCGCGGTGACCAACGCCGCGGTCAGCGGTGCCGTGGTCACGCTGACGCTCGCGAGCCCGCTCACCGCCTCGACCGCCTACACCGTCGCGGTCAGCAACGTCGCCGACGTCGCCGGCAACGTCATTCTGGCCGGCTCGACGGTCGCGTTCACGGCGGCGGGGGCCGCGTTCGAGGTGCGCGGCGTCTTCCAGTTCGGCGCCGACTACGTCGGGGTCGCGTTCAGCCAGCGGGTGAACGCCGCGCAGGCGGTCCAGATCGCGAACTACTCGTTCTCGCCGCCGCTCACACTCACCGGGGCGACCGTCCAGGAGAACGGGCAGACCGCGATCCTAGAAACCGCCTCACCCCTGCCGCAGACCACGACCTACCAGCTCACGGTCGGCGGCGTCACCAGTGCGACCGGCGAGGCTCTGGCCTCGGGCGGTCCCTTCGGCATGACGACGGTGGCGGGCACGGTGGTCAACATCGCCGACATCCACGCGAACCTCGCCGGCTACACCAGTCAGAACGTCACGGTCGTCGGCCAGGTTTTCATTCCAGTCGGCAGCCGGGGTGGCACGCCGAGCGGCTACATCCAGGACGGCTCGGGGCGCGGGATCAACGTGTTCGGCGGCTCGATCCAGGCTGCAGTCAATGCGCTCGGCAACGTGGTGCGCGTGAACGGCCTGGTCGAGCTGTTCTTCACCACGGTCGAGATCACCGGGTTCTCGTCGGCGGCGATCGCCACCGGGCAGCCGCACCTCGGGCCGCGCATCCTCAGCGTCGTCCAGGCCAACTCGTCGCAGTGGGAAGGCACCTTCATCCAGACGGCGGCGACCCTGACGGCGATCACGGCGTCCGGCGCCAGCAACTACAACTACGACGCCACCGACGCCGGTTCGAACATCACGTTCCGGGTCGGGAACGGGCTCGGCATCCAACCGTCGTCGTTCACGATCGGCGATCGGGTCACAGGGCGCGGTGCGGGCGGCGCGTTCCAGACGACGTTCCAGATCAACGTCGGCAACGCCACCGACTTCTTCAAGAGCACTGGGCCGGACCTCGAGCCCCCGACCCTGGGCGCCGCATCCGGCATCGCCGGTGCGAGCACCCTGGAGCTCAACTTCTCCGAGCCGGTGCAGGCCGGTGACGCGACCCAGACCTCCAACTACCGGGTCTACCCAGTCGCGAGCCCCGGCAGCCCGATCGCGGTGACCGGGGCGACCCTCGCGACCGGCGGCGCGGCGGTGACCTTGAGCCTGGCGTCGGCACTGGCCGCGGCCACCTCGTACGCAGTCGAAGTCTCGAATGTCCGCGACCTGGCGGGCAACGTCATCCTGCCGGCCTCGACCGTGACCTTCACCCCCGCGCCCGCGCCGCCGACCGAAGCGCGCCTGTCGGTGCCGCCGGTGACCCTGGTCAGGAACTTGAGCGGCATCGGCGAGGTGTTCCCGATCACGATCACCGCGGTCCTCGACACCCGGGTCGTGTGCCGGATCTTCGACGTTCAGGGCCGGCTGGTGAAGGTGCTGTTCGATGGCCGGCTGACCGGCAACTCGAGCCGCGTCCTGACCTGGGACGCGCGCGACGAGACCTTCGAGTTCGTTCCCGCCGGGCTCTACATCTGTCACGTCGAGTCCACCGACAACACCGGCAACGTCAGCCGGGACCGCGCCCCGATCGTGGTCGCGGTGCGGCTCCAGTAGGAGGAGTCATGGCCCGCTCCGGATTCCGTTGCGCGACCTTCCTCGCGGTTCTGATTGCCGCCGGCGCCGGCACGCCCGCTACCGCTCGAGCAGCGTTCGAGGACATCGAGGTCTCGCCGCGCGCGCGGGCCATGGGCGGCGCCTGGACCGCGTTGCGCGACGATGCCTACGCCGTGTTCCACAACCCGGCCTCGCTCGCCTGGGCGGGACGTATCCAGGCCGGAGCCTCGACGGTCCGCCCGTTCGGCTACGACTTCTCCTCGCAGAGCACTGCGGCCGGCGCCATGGCGCTGCCCGAGCGTTGGGGCGGGCTCGGCGCCGGCGTGCGCGCCTTCGGCGTCGAATACCTGGGCGAGTCGCTGGAGCAGGAGACCACGTTCGGAATCGCACACGGTGTCCACATCCTCCGCGACCGCCAGAGCGAGCTGGCGGTCGGCTGGGCAGTCGACTTCTACAGCCTCGACTTCGGCCGGTCGGTGACCGGGATCGATCCCGGCAGCGCGACCACGTTCGGCCTCAGCGTCGGCGCGGTGGCGGTGGTGCGCGAGCGCACCCGCATCGGCTTCCATGCGCTCAACTTCAACAACCCGACCATCGGCGATCGCGACAAGGAAGAGCTGCGCCGCCGGGTCGCGGCCGGCATTTCCTACGCCCCCTACCCCGGAGTCGAGACCGTGCTCGAGATCGCCAACGAGCTGGGCGAGGCGGTGCAGTACCGCGGCGGCACCGAGTTCGAGCTCGCCGAGTTCCTGTGGGCGCGCGCTGGAATCAAGTCCGACCCCTCGGTGTTCACTGCGGGCGTCGGCCTGCGCTGGATGGGAGTCCAGCTCGACTACGGCTTCTCGACCGGAGGCGGCGTGCTGGGCGAGACGCACCACTTCGGCGTCGGGTACGCGCAGCCGCGGGCGCGCTAGGAGGTATCCCGTGATCGCGGCCCTGATCGCCCTGGCGTTGGCCGGCACTTTCGCGACCTCGATGCCCGCGATGGCACTCGCGGCCGGCCCGGATTCGTTGGCGATCGTCGACCTGAACGAGGCCTCGGTCCAGGACCTGGTCGAGCTCGGCCTGCCGGGCGAGGTGTCCGAGGCCGTCGTCGACTACCGCACCTACGTGGCGTACTTCAACAGCCTGTTCGATCTGCTGCAGGTCCCGGGCATGACGCCCGAGCTGCTCCAGCTCATCCGCGCGCGAGTCGAGGTGGCGCCGGTGTTCGAGACGGCGCGGCGCGAGCAGGAGGAGGAGGAACGCCGGGCCGGCGAGCTCAACTACCTGGTCCAGCGCCTGCTCGCCGAGGAGGGCGCGAGCGAGGGTCTGGTCGACGCCTACGTCGACCAGATCAAGGATCCGCGCAACATCAACCGCATGAGCTACTTCGATCTGATCTTCTACCAGAACGTCTCGCCGGTCGATGCTCTCGCGATCCTGAGCGAGCGCCGACAGACCGGAACCATCGAGAGCGCGCGCCAGCTCCGCGCCTCGGCGGGGCTGAGTTACTGGGGCTTCCGCAACCTGCGTGACTTCGTGCGTTACGACGAGCCCGCGGGGCGCCAGCGGCTGAACCTCGACTACCAGTTCCGCCTCTACAACACGCCCTACGTGCTCGACGACGCCGACATCCTCGAGGAGAACATCCTGGGCGACACCCAGGGCCTGGCCGACGACCAGCTCGAGACCTTCCGCAACTTCGAGAAGAACACCTACGCCGGACGCCTGGCGCTCAACACCACCGACCCGGCGACCACCCAGAAGCTGCGCATGACCTTCGGCCAGCATTGGCGCGCCGGGGCGCTCGCCCACCGCAACCTGGGCGAGGACGACTGGACCGAGACACTCAAGGGTTACGTCGCAGTCGAGAAGCTCCCACCGCGCGATACGCCGCTCGGTCCGTTCCAGCTCCACTCGGCGGTGCTCGGCAGCTACTCGGCCGCGTTCGGCCAGGGGCTGATCCTCGAGAACAGCGACTTCTTCATGCCGCGCCGCACCGGCCTCGGCTTCGGCGTGCGCGCGATCGGCGTCCACCCCGACATCTCGCGCACCGAGGAATTCGCCCTGCGCGGCGGTGCGGTCGAGGCCAGCCTGGGAGCGGTGCGCGGCGCGTTCCTGTACTCGCGCGATCGCAAGGACGCGATCCTCAACCCCGACGGATCGTTCCACTCCTACATCGTGATGACCCCTCGGCTCGAGGACGAGCTGCTCGAGGGGATCCAGGAGGACATAAAGAACGGCGCGTACGCCGGCCGCGGCGACACCAGCGCGTTCCTGCCGATGCGCGATGTCATGGAGGAGACGGTCACCGCCGGCAACGTGCGCGTGCTGCTCGCGCCGACCGTGTACGTCGGCGCCACCGGGCTCAACATCCGCAGCGAGAACCTGTTGTTCGACGGACCGGTCGCCGATCGCTGGAATCCCGATCCGACCAAGATCGTCATCGACCCCGGCCGGATCGAGGACCGCGACGCCGAGATCGGCGCCGCGTACAACAGCATGGCGCTCGGTAACTACCGCCGCGTCTGGGGCGCAGAAGGCGCCTCGGTGTGGCGCAACGTCGCGCTCGCCACCGAGTACGCCAAGCTGGAGACCGCGCCCAACGGCGGCACCCTGGACCGCATCTTCTCGGCCGGTCCCGAGGCGTTCCTCGCCCAGGGCTATGTCCAGTACGAGAACTTCAACGCCCTGGCGCTCTACCGCGACTACGACATCGGCTACGACAATCCCTACTCGCGCGCGTTCAGCGAGGACATGCGCTACGAGCAGACCATCCTCGACGGCAACGCCTTCCGCCTGCGCAATCCCTACTGGGCGCAGTTGTCGCGCTACCTGCCGCAGCCCAAGTCCGAGCGCGGCTGGTACTTCAACACCCGCTACCAGTTCAGTCGCCCGCTCCTGCTCTCGGGGCTCGAGTACGACACCTGGTACCGGGCGGCCGACGACGCCGACCTGCGCCGCTTCGTCGTGCGACTCGAGTATCGACCGATCTTCCCGCTGCGCGTCCGCGTTCGCCATTCCGACTCCGGCCGCCACGGCCACCGGCCCGACGACATTCGCGCCTTCCATGCATGGGACACGCGCATCGAGCTGATCGCGAACCTGTCGAGCTACGACCAGGTCCGCTTCCTGTACTCGACCGGGAACGTCACGTTCGCGGAGCGCGGGCGACTGAGCGGCCCGGCGTCGGGCGGGGACGTCCAGGGCGACACCACCGCGGTGCGCGGTGAGCCGGGGCACGCGCTCCAGGCGGCGTTCACCCACAACATCAGCGACTACCTGAGCTTCACGTTCTCGACCCAGGTCTACGACGGATTCCTCTACAACTACGAGGACAACGAATTCGCGGTCATGGACGGCAAGGGATTCCGCAACTGGTTCCTGATGCGCAGCCGCCTGTCCGACCGCCTGTCGTGGCGTTTCAAGTGGACGAACGACCACCAGCTGACCCGGACCTACGTGGACTTCCGCGACTTCGGGAATCTGGTGCCGCCGACGCCGGATGCGACCAACGCGCGGGACAGCCGCAGCTGGTTCCGCCTGCAACTGGACTATTCGCTGTGACGCGAACGAGGAGGATTGCCATGAAACGATGGGTGATGTGGACGGCCCTGGGCGCGGCCCTGGCCGCGGGCCCGGTGGCGGCCGACTCGGCGCTCGACCGCTACTACGGGACGCCGGAGCTCGGCCAGTCGGTGCGGTCGCGCTCGATGGGCGGCGCCGGATCGGCCCTGAACCAGGGGGCGTACAGTCTGGTGGACAACCCGGCGGGCATGGCGATCACGCGCGGCTCCCGGCTGGACCTGAGCGTCGGGCTGGCGCGGTCGAGCGAGGTCCGCTTCGTGCCGCTGTTCGACACGTTCGACTCCTTCGTCGACGATGCGGCGATCGCTGTGAACGATCACCAGTATGCGGCGCTCTCCGGCGGGATCGTCTGGGATTCGGGGATTGCGAGCGGGCTGGCGGTGGGCCTCGGCCTGTTCGACCGCTACGACCCGCGTTACGACTACTACGACGAACGCCGAAGCACGTCGACCTCGGACGAGCTCCTGGCCGAGCGCTTCATCACCACCGAGGGCGTGATCCGCGCGACCTCGCTGGGGGCTGCGCTTCCGATCCGGCCGGGAAGCGCCGTCGGTCTGGCGATCAACTGGTACCAAGGCGTGGTCTCGAGCCGGGACGCGTTGGTGCCCCACACCAGCACGTCCAGCGCCAGCGTCACCGAGCTCGAGCGCCGGCTCTCGGGCGTGTCGGTGACTCTGGGCGGCTCGGCGCGCATCAACGAGCGGCTGCAGACGTCGATCGCCATCGAAAGCAGCCCGACGCTGGACAACGACTACACCCAGACCCAGAACGGCGTCGTCATCTCGCCGTCGGCGTCGAGCACCGACCTCGAGCTGCCGCTGCGCGTTCAGGGGGCGGCCGCCTTTCGACCCCGCAACTCGCACCGCACGACCTTCGCCATGGACCTCGTCTGGATGAACTGGTCCGAGGTCGAAGACGGCCTCCAGCCCGGTCTCCAGCTGGATGACACCTGGGACGTCCGGTTCGGCCTCGAGCACGTCTACTACAATGCGCTCCCGGGACGGATCGGCTTCCGCTACTCGAGGTCCTACGCCCAGCGCGAGGCGGACCGCGCCGCGATCACCCTCGGCATTGGCTATCGGGTGCAGAATCTGAGCATCGACTTCGGCGGCGAGGTGGTGAAGCGTACGAGCTGGCAGGAACCGGTATGGCCGCGCGATGAGCAGGGTCCGGCGGTGGGCGCCGGCAACGATCGAGTCGAGGACACCAGCGCCCGGATCACGCTCGGCATCCAGGCCAATTTCTAGCGGGTGGACACGATGACGCATCCCAGCGCAGCGCGCGGTTTCGGACTCACGGGGCTCCTCTGGCTGTGGATCCTGATCCTCCTCGCGGGATGCCAGTCGCCCTCGCCGATCGCGCCGCCTTTGACCAGCGGCGTCGCGCTCGATGGTGACTCCATCGTGTGGACCACCACCGTGCCGACCCGCGGCTGGGTCCGCTTCGGACGCGCGCCATCGCAATATTCGGCGGTCGCCTATCCGGCGGCGGCCCAACGCGCCGATCGCCAACTCGTGACCCAGCATCGGGTCCCGCTGCTCGGGATCGGCGCCGGCGAGACCGTGCACCTGCAGCTGATCGACGAGCCGTCCGGCGGCGGGATGGCGGTCAGCGCCGAGTACTCGTTCACGTTCACCAACGCCACCAACCAGCGACCCACGCTGCGCTGGACCATGATCGACGTCGGCTTCGGCGATTCGCACCTGCTGACCATGCCGGGCACCGGCCGCCGGGTCCTGATCGACGCCGGCGAGCGGCGGGACTGGGTCAACGTCAACCGCTACCTGAGCGACGCCGCGATCACCCGGCTCGACGCGGTGATCGCGACCCACATCCACGCCGACCACATCGGCGGCATGATCGGCGACGCCTCGACTCCGTTGGACGGCGTGCTCGGCGCCTACACCGTCGACGCCTTCCTCGAAGGACCGGCGCCGTCGGCCTCCCGCAGCGCCTACGACGAGCTCCTGGCCCTGCTCACGAGCCGCGGCATTCCCCGCCGTACCCTGCTGCCGGGCGACAACGACGCGTCGAACCCCGCCCTGGCCTGGGACCCGGACGTGCGCGTGCACACGCTCAACGCCGGTGGCGGCCAGGCCCTGGGTGGGGCCGACGACGACGACTGGCTCAACAACGACTCGGTCGTGCTCCGCGTCGGATTCGGAGACGTCGAGGTGGTGCTCGGCGGCGATGCTGAGGGCCCGGCGGAGAACGCCATCCTCCAGAGCGGCCAACCGCTCGACAGCGAGGTGCTCAAGATCCACCACCACGGGGTCAACGACGCGAGCAGCGCCGCCTACCTGGACGAGGTCAACCCGCGCGTCGGCCTGATCCCGATCACGAGCTACGAGTCGTTCTCGGGCACGCTGCCGACCACGGCGGTGCTCGGTCGCATGCACGAGCGCAGTATTCACGTGTTCGCCTCGGATCGCGCCGAGCCCCTGGGCGTCGCGTTGAGCGGCGACAGCGGCCTGAACATCACCGTCGTCACCGACGGCGTGAGCTTCCAGGTCGAGGTGGTCGAATCGGCCAGCGTCCACGTACCGGGCGCCCCCGCCGCGCACGGCGGCGAATCGTGCGCAGGAGGCACGCCATGAGACACGTTCCTTCGACCCGCACGCGGCGGGCGATGCTGCTCCTGACCTGGCTCGCGGCCCTGGCGGCGGCACCGGCCGTCGCCGCCGAAGCTCGCGACCCGCGCACGTTGCGCCTCGACGTGCTGTTCACCAGCGACGTTCATGGACACATCGACCGCGGCCGGGCGACGTTCATGAACCCGGAGTTCCCGCCGCCTCTCGGCGGCGGCGCCTCGGTGGCGACCTATCTGGACACGGTTCGATCCCAGGCCGCCGTCGACGGCCGGCGGGTCCTGCTCTTCGATTGCGGCGACATGTTCCAGGGCACCCCGCTCGGGGCCCACACCCGGGGTGCTGCGATCATCGAGTGGATGAACCGGATGCGCTACGACGCCGCGACCCTCGGCAACCATGACTTCGACCTCGGGCGCGAAAACACCGAACGTCTCGGCCGCATGGCGGAGTTTCCGGTCCTGTGCGCCAACCTGTACGAGAAGTCCACCGGCGCGCGCGTGCCCTGGGTGCGCGACCATCTGATGGTCGAGATCGAGGACCTGAAGATCGGGATCCTCGGCTACATCACGGAGTCCACCATCCACATGTCGTTCGAGCGCAACGTCGCCGGGCTCGAGTTTCGGCCGGTCGCCGACCAGATCGACGACGACGTCCGGCGCGTGCGCGAGGCCGGGGCCGACCTGGTCTTCGTCCTGTTCCACCACGGCCTGCCCTATCGGCAGAACATCGACGCCGAGTACCAGCGGATGGTCGAGCGCGAATCGCGTGGCGAGCTGCGCCACTTCGGCAACGACGCGATGGAGCTGGCGCGCCTGGCCCACGGCGTCGACGTGATCTTCGGCGGGCACACCCACCAGGGCTACGACCGCCCGTGGCAGGACCCGCGCACGCACACTCTGGTGTTCGAGCCCTACGCCAACGGCTCGAGCCTCGGACACGTGACCCTGCTCGTCGACCGCCCGACCCGCAGCCTGGTCGGCTACGAGACTCACTTCGATCGCGGCGCCCTGCTCACCACGCTCGAGGAGGAAGTGTGGCCCGATTCGGCCGAGGCGGCGATCCTCGGCGGTCAGGTCGCGATCGCCGAAGCCGGGCTCGAGGTCGAGGTCGGCAGGGCCGGTGTCCTGCTCGAGGGTGTCTCGCCCGAGAGCGGGCTCCTGGGCTTCGTGGTCGCCGACGCCTTTCGCGAAGAGCTGAACGCCGACCTCGCGGTGCAGAACACCGGCGGCATCCGCCGCGCGATCCAGGCTGGGCCGATCACCGAGCGTGACCTGCTCGAGGTCATGCCGTTCAACAACCAGATGGTGCTGGCCACGGTCCCGGGAGTGATGCTGCGCGACCTGATCGAGGACAAGCTGCGCGGCCGCGGCGGCGGCATCTTCGTCTCCGGAATGAAGGTGCGCTTCGATCTGTCGCGGCCCGAGGGCTCGCGGATCGTGAGCTTCGAGGTCGGCGGCAGCCCGCTCGACACGACGCGCACCTACACCATGGCGCTCACCGACTACCTCGCCGAGGGAAACAGCGGGTTCGGGCGCCTGACCGCTCTGCCCAACGAGGCGTTCTACCCGGCGGGCACCACCGATCGCGAGGTGGTGAGTCGCTACATCCGCAGAGTGAAGGAACTGAAGCCAGCGAACGACGGGCGCTGGGTGCAGACCGGCCGTCCATGAGCTTCTGGCGGAGCGCGCCGGACAGCACGGCCCGGCTGCTCCAGCTCTGCGCCGGCTACTTCTCGGCCTATGTCCTGACCGGGATCGCGGCCAAGTACTTCACTGGCGGCATCCGGGTGCCCCCGCTTTCCGATGTCTCCTACCTGGTGAACAACACACTGGGCGGCACGCTGCTCTGCCTGCTGGTGGTGATCGTCCTCGGCTGGGTGCGCCTCGAGACCAACCGCACCGTGTCGTGGGGCGGGGTCCGGTTCCCGGTCGAGGCGCTGTACATCGTGCCCTCCGGCGTCTGCACCGCGGCCATCATCCCGACCACCACGCTCATGTACACCCTGCCGATCTCGGTCATGGTCGCGATGGTGATCATGCGCGGCAGCGTCATCGTCATCAGCCGCGTGGTGGACGCGATCCAGATCCGGCAGGGCATCCTGCGCCGGCGCGTCGCTCCCGAGGAGAACTGGGCGGTGTTGTTCGCGCTGCTCGCGATCGGCACCCACGTCCTGCTGGTGCCGATCGCCGACCTGCTGGCCGAACGAGGCGTCGACCTCGAGGCCAGCCTCGGCATCCCTGCGGCGGCTCTGGCGGGAGGCTTCGACTTCCTGCGCTCGGCGCCGGCCCTCACCATCCTCGCGATCTACGTGGTCGCGTACTCGATTCGCCTGTACATCATGAACTACTTCAAGAACACGCGGGCGGCCGGCGTCCGCCAGGACAACCACGGGTACTTCGCGATCGAGCAGATCGCGGCCAGCGCAACCCTCGGGCTCGTGGCGCTGCTGCTGCTGATGGCCCCGCGCCTCGGCTGGACCGACCCGAGCGTCGCCGAGGCGCGCGCCACGCTGCTGGCACCGGATTTGATCGCAGTCCTGTCGGGCATCCCATTCGGCATCGTCGCCTTCTTCTCGGTATTCCTGTTCATGTTCCATGGGCGAACGGCGACGTTCACCGGGCTGGTCAACCGGCTCACGTCCCTGATTGCGGGAACCGCGGCGACGCTGCTGCTGTGGTGGGGGTTCGGCAGCCGGCCTCCGAGCCTGCCGGACTGGGTTTCGCTGTTGCTGATCCTGGTCTCGGTGGCGTTCCTGAGCGCCGCCGAGCGCCGGCGCGCCCGCGAATCCGCAGCCGGGGCAGAGGTCGCGGCACCGGCGGCCGGGGCGAGCACGCGCTAAAGCAGCCCCTCGCCGATGTCAGGGCGCATCTTCGGCGATCAGCTCCTCCAGCTCGCTCGCACCCACCTGATCCGCCTCGGGATCCACGGACAGGCGTCGCCAGGGAGGTCGGGCGTCGAAGGCATAGACGCCGAAGATGCGCACCGGCGTACCACGCGCGAGCAGTTCGCGGCCGTCGTCGGACACGCGCCAGGTCTCGACCCAGTCGTAGACCCAAACGGCGTCATCCTCGAGCAAGCGGATGCAGCAGTGGCTGGCCGGACGACCGGGCAGCGCGTACTGGTGGATCGCGGTGCCCACCTGGTTGTCGATGTTGACGCACCAGCGTATGAGCCAGGTCGAGTCGATGGTGCTGCGGTGCTCGGGCAGTTTCCAGTTCACGTGGAAGAGGCCCGACACCGTCGGCGCCGTGGCTCCGCCGCTGCTGATCGGGCCCCAGCGCACCAGGCGCCCGGAATCGTAGGTGGCGAACGCCTGAACGCGTAGCGAAATCAGCAGCTGCTTGGAGACCGAGTCGAAGGCGGGGATGCGCTCCGGGTAGGGAGACCGGGCGCGAAAGTCGCGGTGGCGGTTCGGAACGATCAGCGTGTCGAGGTCGGGCGCGCGGTCGGCGTCCACACGGTTCAACCGCAGGACCTCGGCGTATGCCTCGGCGCCGAGTCGGGCCCGCAGCGCGGCAACGGTCCCCGGGCCACGCACGCGCTCGGCGTGGTACGTGGGCGCCGAATCATTCGCGCCGGCCGCCGTGAGTACTGCCGGTTTCCCGACCCCGTTCGCCACCGCCAGCGCGAAGCAGACCGACAGCCGGCCGAGGAACTCGGCCGGCCGTCGCCAACCTGGTCTGAAGGACAACGCTACGCGGTCTTGATCGGAATCGTCTGCGCGCGCGCTTCCACGGTCTTCGGCAGCATGATCGTCAGCACACCGTTCTTGAACGTGGCGCCGATCAGCTTCTCGTCGACCCCGGCCGGCATCCGCAGGTTGCGGACGAAGGAGCCGTAGGACCGCTCGGAACGATAGAACCGGGCATCCTTTTCCTCGGTCTCGACCTTGGCCTTCTGCCCGCGAACGGTGAGCAGGCCATTCTGGAACTGGACCTCGATGTCCTTCGGCTCGATCCCGGGGACTTCGAGTTTCACGGTGAAGGCGTCTGCCTTCTCCCAGAAGTCCATGTTGGGAATCCAGTCCGAGGTGGACAGCAGGTCGAACGCGTCGCCCTCGCGAATCCGGTCCAGGAAGCGGTCCACTTCCTTGCGGAAAGACGCCAGGTTGGGGGTGGGAATGAGCTCTTTCATGACTCGCCTCCGACCGGCGCTGACGCTTCAATCGGCGTCCCCGCGGCGCCGGCTCTCGGGGACGTCCGGCCGGTCGAGAAACCCCGGCCACAGGAAGTTCAACTGCATCGCTCGTGCCAGCCGGGGCCACCGTGTGCCGCCGCCTCGAACCCAGTGCCAGCCCGTCGATTGGCGACAACCCCTCAGCGTCATGGTCTCCCGCGACTCCACTTCGTGCCCTCCGCGGCTGCCAGGCTGGCAGCACGTGCCTACCGGTGGCAGCAGCCGCAGTGGAACAGAACGGCCCCGACACGCAAAGCGCCGGGACCGAATCGGAAACGCCTGGACGCGCTAGTGGTAGCGGGCCTTGACCGAACCCCACGATTTCGCGCGTGTCGGCGTGGTCGAGCAGGATTCGACGTCGACACTCATGATTGGACTTCCGGTGCTGGGCGAGGCGCACAGGTCGTAGACGTCGCCGCCGAAGCCCTGGTAGAAGCGACACCCGGGGCAGAACGGATGGAGCGCGATCTGCGGGATCTCTCCCGGCGCCGAGCAGTGCTTGGCCGCCCTCGGGAACGAGATCGCGAGGAACGCGTCTTCGCTGATCTGCCACGCCGGCGGCAGGGCGATCGCGAATTCGTTGATGCCGACGTCGAACGCGGAGAGTTCGGTCGGATAGGGTCCGTAGATGGTCGGGATGAGGCTGTAGACGTCCGGCGCCGGACACGCACCCCCCGTGGACTTGAACACATAGATGTCGATCGGGATCGAGCACGCCACCGGAAAGTCCATCGTGACGTACGCGGTGCTCAGCACCGCAGTCGTGCACGGGGCGCAGACCGAGCGATCGAGGCGCGTGAAGTAGAAGTCGTCGCCCGGGAACACTTCGAGCAGGAGGTCGGGCGTGCGCATGCTGCCGAGAGTGCAGGCCGCGGCGATCGTGTACGGAACGCCGACCCGATGGATCGTGGCCCCGGGGGGGACCGAAGAGAGCCGCCTCTCGGCCATGGCGGAAGCGGGCAACAGGGCGCCCAGGACCAGGATCGCAGGAGCGATCCAGTGGCGGGGGATCATCTCGGGAAACCTCCTCAAGGGTGGGAAGCGCCGGGGCGGCGACGCGCTTCTGGAGTCGATGGCCGCATCCATTCTAACCGGATTGGAGGCCCGGTTTCACGCCGTGAAACGACGTTTCATCGGTTTGGGGGAAACCGCCCAGGGACGGCCCCTCTTCTTATAGGTCGAGGATGATTCGGCACCGGCAATTCGGGGGTTCGAGGTCGAGCGACAGGAAGTGGTGCGACACCGCCTTGATCTCGCGCAGGAATTCCTGATGGCCGGCGTCGAGGCGGGGACCGGCGAGCCTGGCCTCGATCCGGTTTGCGGAAAGTGAGTCGACTTGGGCTCGGGTCCACAGCGCCCGGCGCACCTCGGCCTCGAGCAACGCGGTGTTCAGCCAGTGGACCAGCAGGTCCGCGGCATCCGTGCCTTCGAGCTCGACTCGGATCTCGATCTCGGGCGGCTCCGGCGAGCGCGACACCGCGACCTGCGCCATCAGCGCCTCGGCGGCGAGCGCGAAAAGGCGTTCCGGCGAGTCAGCCCAGACCTCGAGCCCGAGGTCTCCGGTGTGATCGAACGTGCGAAAGCCTTCGGGCATCCCCGGACGATAGCACCCGCCCTGCGGATGCCCGGCGTGCGTCGCGGGCGACGCTCAGAACGCTACATCAGCCGGCGCGACTTGAGGCTCACCAGCCCGCGCGCCGCGACGATGACGTGATCGAGCACTTCGATACCCACCAGCTCGCCGACCTGGACCAGCCGGCGCGTGATGCTCAGGTCCTCTTCGCTCGGCTCCGGATCGCCGCTCGGATGGTTGTGCACCAGCACGATGCTGGCCGCCGACTGCTGGATGGCCGGCAGGAACACTTCACGCGGATGGACGATCGACGCGTTCAGGCTGCCGATCGACACCACTTCGCGGCACTGGATCTCGTGGCGCGCGTTGAGCAGCAGGACGACGAAATGCTCGCGACGCGCGCGCGGCAGGTCGCGCACCTGGGCGAGCACGTCCTCGGGACCGCGGATCGTCACGCCGCCGAGCCGCGGACGACAGGCGCGGCGCCCCAGCTCGAAAGCTGCGACCAGGGCGGCGGCGCGCGCCAGGCCGATCCCGGGGACTCCTAGCCAGCGGGCCAGCGGCCAGCCCGAGAGGGCCTCGGCCCCGCGGCGTGCGAGCGGCCGCGCCATGGCGAGCACCCCTCGGCCGCGGATCCCGGAGCCCAGGATCAGGGCCAGCAACTCGACTTCGGAGAGGGCGCGGACGCCGCGCTGGGCGAGCTTCTCGCGCGGGCCTGCGGTTCGCAGTCGCGGGCCGGCCGCCGGCGCCTGATCCCCGGAGGTGGTCACGTCGTTCACGTTGCGCCTTCCCCTTTCCCGCGATCCGCGCCACGCTCGGCTTGGCGGCAGCCGTCGCCTGCGGGATAATCCTCGGCCCCGGAGCGACCGCGCGTACTCTCGGTCGCGATCGAAATCCTTCCTCGGAGATTCCGCATGCACCGTGCCAGTCGAAGCGCCCTGTGGATGACCGTCCTCGCCGCGTTGTCCCTGCCCCGTGTGGCTCCCGCGGAGACCACGGTGAACGGCATCGGCCTCGTGGACTACACGACCAAGCCGACCTTCAAGATCGGCGACTGGGTGCGCTATCGGGTCACCGGCGGGAACACCAAGGGCGAGACGTCCGACTACGTCATGACCGTCCTGATCGGGGGCGAGCAGCGTTTCTGGGGCGAGGACTGCTTCTGGGTCGAGACCTGGAACGTGCCCAACGACGGCGGCGCGGTCTACGGTGTTTCGACGCTGATGTCCTACACGATCTTCAGCGACAGCGCGGCGATCCCCCGCATGAAGCTCTACATGCGCAAGACCGTCAACGACGTGGATGAACAGGGCAATCCGATCGAGAGCCTGCTCAAGCGGCCGCCGCTTTCGCTCAAGAGCCGCCAGGCGCCTTCGGAACGCCTGACCTGGGACTACGACACGCTCGGCACCGACACGGTTTCGGTGCCCAAAGGCGAGTTTCGCTGCACCAAGGTCGTGATGCGCGACGGCGTCGCGGTCACCTCCGAGAAGCCCGACAGCACCCTGCGCACCGAGCTGCTGGAGACACGGACCATCTATCTCGACGATCGGATTCCGATCACCCGCATCGTCCGCGAGGCGATCGAGCAGACCACGCACAAGCAGATGTGGGCGGTCGGACGCTCCCGCGAGGGCACCGGCAAGGTGCTGAGCGGACGCTCGCTCGGCGAGGCCAGGCTCGAGGACTACGGTCGCGGCATCGAGCCCCGGATCACGCCGGCGCGCTACCGGCGCACCATCCGCGAGCAGGAAGCCGCGGCGGCCAAACCGAAGAAGTCCGGCGGGTCCGGCAGCTAGTTATTCGAACAATCCGCGGGCGAACGCCTCGGCGTCGAACGGCTCCCAGTCGTCGATCCCCTCGCCTACGCCGACCACGCTGATCGGCAGTCCGAGCTGATCGGCGATCGCCAGCACCGCGCCGCCGCGCGCCGTGCCGTCGAGCTTGGTCAGCGCCAGGCTGGTCACCGCAGTCGCGCGCTGGAACTCGCGCGCCTGGGCGAGCGCGTTCTGGCCGAGCGTGGCGTCGAGCACCAGCAGCACGTGGTGCGGTGCTCCCGGCACCTGGCGCGCGCACACGCGGTGCATCTTCTCGAGTTCAGCCATCAGGTTCTGCTTGGTGTGCAGCCGGCCGGCCGTGTCGACCAGCACGACTTCGGTGTCGCGCGCCTTCGCTGCCGCGAGCGCATCGTGCACCACCGCCGCCGGATCCGCGCCGTCCTGGGCGCGGATCAACTGCACTCCGGCCCGTTCGGCCCACACCGCGAGCTGATCGGTGGCGGCGGCGCGGAAGGTGTCGGCCGCGACCAGCAGCGTGCGCCGCCCCGCGCTCGCGAATCGGCTCGCGAGCTTGCCGGCCAGCGTCGTCTTGCCGACGCCGTTGATGCCGACGATCAGCGCCACCCAAGGCCGCGAGGCTCCAGGCTCGAATGCCGCTCGCTTGGCGCCCGTGATTCCGGCGGCGGTGCGTTCGAGCGCGGTGCGCAGGTCCAGCTCGGGCTCGCGGCGCATCAGGTCGGCGGCGGAGGCGAGCAGCTTGTCGGTGGTCGAAGGCCCGACGTCGGCGGCGAGCAGTGCTTCCTCCAGGCGCTCGCGGGTCTCGGGATCGATGGCACCTTTGTGCTGGAGCAAGGCGCCGAGCGTTCCGGTCACTCGCTCACGCGTGCGCGCGAGCCCGTCGCGAATCCGATTCCACAGGTTCATGGGCATGGGTCCGTCAGTCTACGGGTTTCCCTGGAGTAGCGAGCGCGCGCTCTCGACTACGTTGCTCAGGACCGGGTCGTTTGCCAGTGCCGCGGGCGGGACCGCGGCCAGCGCGCGTTCCGCGCGCAATCGATCTCCGAGGGCTGCCGCCACCAGCGCTTCGTGCGCGGCGGAGCTGGCGGCCGAAAGCCCGGCGGCGCGCGCACGTTCGAGCGAGACCTGAGCGGCGGCGGCGCGACCGGTTTGCACCTGGAGCCGCACGATCGCGGCCCACGCGTCGTGGAGCGCGGGATCGACCGCCACGGCCCGCGCGAACAGACTCTCGGCCGCTGCCAGGTCGCCGCCTCGCGCGGCGTCCCACCCTCTTTGACTGAGCGTCAGCGCCTCGCCACCCACGAGCCCCGAGAGTCGCGCTTCGATCGCGGCGGCCTCGGCCTCACGATCCGCGCGCCGATAGGCATTCGCCAGCGCGCTCTGAATCGTGGCGTTGTCGGGAGCGGCTTGGGCAGCCCGCTCGTACCACGTGAGCGCCTGCTCGGGGCGTCCGGTGCGCACCAGCGCGTTGGCGTAGTTGTGGTAGAGGGCGGCGCGCTCGGTCGCCGCACTGGTGCCGGACGGCGTCTCCATCCGCGACTCGATCTCGATCGCCCGCTGATACTCGCGGATCGCGAGGTCCGGGCGCCCGCGCTCCATCCAGCGAACGCCAAGGTCGGCGGCCATGCCCCACGCCTGCTTGGCCGCACTCAGCCTCGGCGCCGGGAGGAACACGATGAGAATCCCGACCAGCAGCGCCAGAGTCGCTTCGATTCGGGGCCGGCGCAACGGGCGGCGCCAAGCATCGACCGTGTGCACCGCGGCGATGCCGGCGAGCACCAGGGCCGCAGGTGCCAGTTGGTGGCGGAAGCGGTCGGTCACGAAGAACGGCGCGATGGCCAGGGTCATGGTGACCGCATAGGCGACGAGGAATCGGCCCGCCGCCCCCCTTCGCCATGCGAACCAGCCGCCGGCGATCGCGAGCGGGCCGAGCACCAGGAAGCTCCCGGCGATCGGCAACCCGAGCGGGCCCGCCACGTGGCGATATTCGACCAGGTTCTCGATCTGCGGGTACTCGTGTCGATTCCACATCATCGCCAGCTTGCGCAACGCGAGCGACAGCGAGCGTCCCAAATTCGCGCGCGCGTACTCCGCCGCGCGCGACGCCCAGAGTGCCGAGCTGGCCGAGGGTCCGAACTCGCGGCCCTCGGTGCGCGCGAGATACTCGCGCCCGTCCAGCGTGGCGCCGCCCTCGGCGGCCTGGCCGACGGCGCGCGACGACTGGTGGGTTCCGGTGATCCAAACGAACGAACCGTTGGCTTCCGGATTGTTGCCGACATACAGGTTGTAGCCGGCGTTGTAGGTGAAGGGAATCCACTCGCCGCTCACCGCGAGGTTGCGCACCGCGATCGGCGCCGCCACCAGCCCGAAGCCCAGAGCGAGCGCCAGGCCGTGCCGCAGCCCATGGCGCGGCGAGTCCGACGCGACGGGCATCAGCAGCCAGGCGGCGGGAATCAACAGCAACGCCGAAGTGGCGCGACCGGCGGCCATGAGCCCGATGATCGCTCCGGTAACCGCGAGGTCGAGCACGGCGGCGGGCACCGCCGAAAGACTGCGTGGTCCGGATCGCGGCGCCGACTTCGCCACCCACCACAGCAGCAGCGAAGCGAGCGCAAAGAGCAGACTCTCCATGAGCACGAGCCCGTCGAAGAACACGGCGGGCTCGTAGAAACACGCGAGCACTCCGGCGACCACGGCTGCGACCGGTCCCGCGATTCGCCGTGCGGCGTCGGCCAAAAGGACGCACGCCCCAGCACCCCACACGGCCTGCACCACGAGCATCGCCGAGATCGAGTCGCCGAACAGCGTGCGCAGAATCGCAAGGGTGTAGGGATAGAGCGGCCCGAGGAAGAACGCGTTGCTCCCGAGCCAACCCTGCTCGAGCAGAGCCCCCGCCCACTCCCAGTAGATCGCGGCGTCTTCGGTCAGCCCGCCGCCGAGGGGACTCCGGGCCAGACGGCCGAGGTAGCCGAGCCGCCACGAGAGCGCGACGACGAACAGTACGGCGAGTGCCATGGGCGCCCGCGCGAGCCACGTTGGCGCGGCTCGGCGGTCACTCCTGGATTCGGAGCGACGGCGTGGGCGCGGCGTACGCCGCGCGACCGGAGCCGCGACTACGCTCCCGCCTCCACCAGCTCGTCCGGCCGGACGACCGGCGTCGAACGCTCGACGCCGCCGAACTGCACCGACACCAGCTTGGAGATGCCCAGCTCCTGCATGGTCACGCCGTACAGGCAGGGCGAGGCTTCCATCGTCCGCTTGTTGTGGGTGATGACCACGAACTGGGTGCGGTCGCTGAACCGCCCCAGCATGCGCAGGAAGCGGTCGACGTTGGCGTCGTCGAGCGGGGCATCGACCTCGTCGAGCAGGCAGAACGGCGAAGGCTTGACCAAGTAGATCGCGAACAGCAGCGCGATCGCGGTCAGCGCCCGCTCACCGCCCGACATCAGGCTGATGCTTTGCAGGTGTTTGCCGCGCGGCTTGGCGACGATCTCGATCTCACACTCGAGCGGGTCCTCGCCGAGCTTGCGCAGCTCGCAATCGCCGCCCTCGAACAGAGTCTTGAAGATGTCGCGGAAGTGGACCTGCACCTTCTCGAAGGTCTCGACAAACAGCGTGCTCGCGGTGGTATTGATCTTCTCGATGGCCTCGAGCAATTGTGCCTTGGCCAGGAGCAGATCCTCGCGCTGGCGGGTGAGGAATTGCCAGCGCTCTCTCTTCTTGGTGTAGTCATCCAGCGCCAGCAAGTTGACCGCGCCGACGCTGCGCAGCCGTTCGCGAGCTTCGCCGAGATCGCGGTTCGCCTGCTCGGGATCGAAGCCCTCGGGCTCGGCCGCCGGCTGCCATTCGGCCGGATTCAGCTCGTGCTCGACCCGCAGTCGCTCGAGCGTGCGGTCCAGTTCGGCCCGCACCTGGACGCGATCCAGCTCGAGCGAGTGCAGCAGCTCGTTCAGTTCTGTCTGCGCAAATCGCTTGGCGCGCGCCTCGTCCTCGCCGGCCTGGACGCCGGCCTTGAGCGTCTGGAAGCGGCCGAGCAGCTCGGTCACGCGTTCGCGCTGCTCGCCCTCCGAGGCGAGCAGACCGGCGAGCCCGGCGCCGATGCCGCTGATCTCGGCCTCGATCTCGGCCACCCGGGCCCGTGCCTCCGTGCCCTCGGTGGTCCGGGCGGCGAGTGCCGCTTCCAGCTCGCGGCGGGTCTGCTCGGCGCGCGCCCAGCGCGCCTGGCACTCGGCGTCTTCGCGCGCCATGCGCAACAACAGCTCGCGCGCCGACTGTGCGCCGGCTGCGGCTTCGTCGCGCCGCGTCTCGATGTTGCGGACCACCGTGTCGAGATCGACCAGCTGGGCGCGAGCATGATCCAGCTGGGTCTGGAAGCGAGCCAGCTCGGCCTCGGCTTCCTGGAGCTGGCGTTCGAGCGTTTCCTGCTCGGCGACGAACGTCGTGATCTCGCGAATCCGGGCCTCGGCCTCGGCGGCGGCCCAACCCTGCTCGCGCGATCCGGCTTCGAGTTCGCGGTCCAACTGCTCCGCGGTATCCCGACGGCGGTCGACCTCACTCGCGGCCGCGGCCCGCGCGGCGATCCGCTCGGACCGATGCGCCTCGAGCGCCTGGCGTTCGCGGCCGGCGGCATCGATGGCCATGCCCATCTCGGCAAGCTGGCCGGTCAGGTCGCGAATCTCCATCTCGCGATGGAGCAGACCCGGCAGCGACGCCGCCGAACCCGCACGCACGCGGCCACGCTCCCAAACTTCGCCGTCCAGGCTCACGAATCGGAGTCCGCCTTCGCCCGCCGTGGCGAGGCGCTGGGCGGTCGCGCGGTTCAAGACCATGACCACCGAGCCGAGCAGTCGCTCGACCAGAGGCCGGTGGCGTTCGTCGCAGCGCACCAGGTCCGATGCCCGTCCGACGACTTCTTTGTCCTCCGGGATCGGCGGCGGAGCGCCGGGAACGACTGCAGACAAATCGACGAGAGTCGCGCGCCCCTGGGGGATGCCGCGCAGGCGCTCGAGTGCCGCGTCGCGGGCCAGAGCCGACTCGACCAGGACGAAGGCCGAGGCTTCGCCGAGCGACGCTTCGAGCGCATCGATGTAAGTCGCCGGCACCTGGAGCACGTCGGCCAGCACGCCGATCACGCCGTGCACCGGGGTACCGGTCAGCAAGGCCTTGGCGCCTTCGGAAATCCCTTCGAAGCTGCGTTTGAGCTCGAGCAGCGTGTTGAGCCGCGACTCGGCTGCTGCCTGTTCTTCCCGCAGCTTGCCAGCGCCGGCGTCGTGGGCCGTCAGCGCGACGGCCGCCGCCTCGACCGCCTGTTCGGCCTCGGCCAGCAACCTGCGCGACTCCTGCAGCTCGACCTCGAGATCGTCACGCCGCTCCTCGCCGGCGATGCTGATGCGCTCGAGCTCGGCCAGGCGGTCCTCCATGGCCTCGAGTCGCTCGCGTGAGGCGTCGAGCCGCTCGCCGATCGACGACTTGCGCTCGAGTACCCGCTCGCGCGCCGCGCGCTTCTCGGCCTCGGTCGAGAACAGGTCGAGCGACAGCTGCTTGTGGTCCGCCGCCGCCGAGCGATGTTGGCGGAGCTCGGCGTCGAGCTCGGCCAGCGACTTCTCGCGATCCTCGGCCTCGCGCTGCGCCCCTTCGAGCCCGATGCGCAGCTCGGCGCGCCGCGATTGCGCCTCTTGCTCCTCGCCACGCACGTCGGCGAGCCGCGCCTGGATCCGCGCGCACTCTTCGTCGGCTTCCTGGGCGCGCCCGGTCAAGCCGTCGGCGCGCTCCCGCAGCAACACGGTCTGCTGCTCGGCCTTGACCCGTGTGTCCTCGCGATCGCGCAGCCCCGCTTGCGCCGTCGACAACTGGCGCTCCAGTTCGAGCAGGGCGAGCTTCTGGTCGTTGAGCCCGGCTTCCAGCTTATCGAGTGCGGTCGCCGCACCCTCGCGCCGCACCGCCTCTTCCTGCCACTGATCCGCCGCAGTGCGCTCGCGCTCGCGCAGGCCTACGACTTGCCTTGCCGTGATCAATAGATCCAAATCTCTAACGCGATCGCGAAGCCTTTGGTACTTGCGCGCCTTTCCGACCTGACGGGCCAGGGAACGAAGTTCTCTTTCGATTTCAAAAACGATGTCGTTCAAGCGCGTCAGATCGCCGTCGGCGGCTTCGAGCTTACTGAGAGCTTCTTTCTTGCGCGCCTTGTACTTGGTGATTCCCGAGGCCTCCTCGAACAGGAAGCGACGATGGCCGGAATTGTCGGAGAGCACGTGATCGACCATCGAGCGCTCGATGACCGAGTAAGCGTGGCTTCCCATGCCCGTGTCATAGAACAAGTCCCGGATGTCCCGAAGCCTGCACGGGGTCTTGTTCAGGAAGTACTCGGAGACGCCGGAGCGGAACACGCGGCGCGAGATCGTGACTTCGGAGTACTCGGTGGGCAGGATCCCGCGGTCGTTGCGGAAGGTCAGGTGGACTTCGGCCATGCCGACCGGCTTGCGGGTCGGGCAGCCATTGAAGATGACGTCTTCCATCGAGTCGCCACGCAAAGTCTTGGCGCTCTGCTCGCCCATGACCCAGCGGATGGCGTCGGAGATGTTGGTCTTGCCGCAGCCGTTGGGACCGATGACGCCGGTAATGCCGTCGCCGAAATCGAGGTGGACGCGGTCGACGAACGACTTGAAGCCCTGAAGCTCGAGCTTTTGCAGGAACATCCTTATTCCCTTCCCGTAGGGTGCGCGCGATCCATCGCCCGGGGGCGGGACGTCGCAATCATTTACCTGTGCCTCCGAGGGTCCGAGCAAGAGCCTGCACGGCCTCGCGGACCTCGTCCTCGGCCAGGGTTCTGACGTCCAGCCGGAATCTGCCGTCCCGAATGTACCCGATTACGGGCGGTTCTGCCGCACGAGCTTTTGCCTCGATCAAGTCGACCGCGAGGCGGGGATGGGTGATCGAGACCACCCAGCCTGGAAGCCTCTGCAACGGCAGGGCGCCGCCACCGACCTCGCCCGAGCCGGGCTCGACACGAACTTGCAGGTCCGGGACGTTCTTCTTCAGCGCCTCGGCGAGCGCATGGGCGCGTTTTTCCAGCTCGGCCACGGGTGTCGCGAGCATGGCAAGCGCAGGGATTTCGCGGGCGGCACGGGCCGGATCGAGGTAGGCCGGCAGCGTGGCTTCGAGGGCCGCCAGCGTGAGCTTGTCGACCCTGAGTGCTCTCACCAGTGGGTCCTTGCGGATGCGGTCGACGTGCTTCTGGCGGCCGAGAATGAGGCCCGCCTGGGTCGAGCCCAGGAGCTTGTCGCCCGAGAACGTGACCACGTCACAACCGGCCTTCAGGCTCTCGCCGACCGTCGGCTCGCGCTCGATGCCGAGGGCCGAAAGGTCCACGAGCGCCCCGCTGCCGAGATCTTCAATGAGCGGGATCTTGTGTTTTCTCGTGAGCTTGGCCAGATCTGAGATCTCGGGCTGGGTGGTGAAGCCCTGAATCCTGAAATTGCTGCGATGGACTCTGAGAATTGCGGCCGTGTTCTTGTGCTTGCTGAGTGCACGCTCGTAGTCACGCAGGTGCGTGCGATTGGTGGTGCCGACCTCCACGAGCTCCGCGCCGCTCTTTTCCATGACGTCGGGGACCCGGAAAGACCCGCCGATCTCGACCAGCTCGCCGCGCGAGACTATTACTGGTCTGCCTGAGGCCAGCGCGGACAAAGTCACGAGAATCGCGGCTGCACCGTTGTTCACGACCAGGGCCGACTCGGCGCTGGTCAGCCGGCAGAGCCAGTTTTCGACGCCGGCGCCGCGCCCGCCGCGTTTGCCGGTTTCGAGTTCGAATTCCAGGTTGGAGTAGCCTCGGGCGACTTGGTCGACTGCTCGCCGGGCGGCCTCGGACAGCGGCGATCTGCCCAGGTTCGTATGTAGAACGATTCCTGTGGCGTTGAGCACACGGCGGAATTGCGGGCGATGGGTCGCACCGGCGCGCTCGGCGGCGCGGGTGGCGAGTTCCGAATCGCTCGGCACCACCACCAGTGGCTCCGTGGCCAATCCACGGGACTTGCCCCGGCGAGCCTTCCCGTTGCCCGCGACGGCCCGCAGGGCGGCCCTGGCCGCCGAAATCTCGGCGCGGATCGCTTCGACGATCAAGGGGCGTGGCAGGGCCACGAGCGCAGCGGCCAGCTCGGGACGGCGGAGAACCGCGTCGACCGACGGCAGTGAACGTGCGGAGGGCTGGGCCATAGATGGCTCGGATATTACCGGAATCGCGCGGTCAATTCCGCGCCCGCCGCTTCCCGATAGTGGGTCACTCTGAATACCGACCTACTGCCCGCCTCCCTGGCTGCGGGCATCCGTCTTGCGTCCATGAAGCCGGTTCCGAACCTACTCCGGCCGTAAGCGAGAGAGACACCACCCGGCCAGGACGACGTGCGCGATCACGGCCGGCCACAGACCCCAACCACCCAGGCCCGCGCCGAAACGGGCAACGGTGAGGATCGCGGCCACAGCCACGTTGTAGAACATCATGGCGGTGACGATGCCGGTCGTGGCGCGGCTGCGTCCCTCCTGTCGTGCGCGCCCGCAGGCAAATCCGAGCGCGACCAAGGCCGCCCCGGCCACCCGGGCGACGATCACCCCGGGGGCATCGAGCGTGGCGCCGAGCAGGATCGACGCAGCCATCGCCGGCGAGGCCAGCAACCCCACGCCCGCGGTGACCTCCACCGCAGCGGTGACTGTGAGCAAGGGCTTCATCGTCGGGATCACCCGCCCAAATACGCCTTCCGCACCTCGTCGTTCTTCAGCAAATTCGCCGCCGAATCCTCGAGCCGCACGCTCCCGGTCTCGAGCACGTATCCGCGGCGCGCGATGGCCAGCGCCATGTGCGCGTTCTGTTCGACCAGGAGCACGGTCATGCCGCGTTGGTTGATAGCTTTGATTGTCTGAAATATCTCGCGCATCAAGATCGGGGCGATCCCAAGAGAAGGCTCGTCCAACAGGAGCAACCGAGGCCGGGCCATCATGGCGCGGGCGATCGCCAGCATCTGTTGCTCGCCACCCGACAACGTCCCGGCCATCTGCTTGCGCCGCTCGAGCAATCGCGGGAACAGTGCGTACATGCCGTCGAAGTCAGAGCGAATTTGTTTCTTGTCTTTCCGCCGGTACGCACCAAGCTCCAGATTGTCTTCGACGGTGAGATTCGCGAACACCATTCGGCCTTCGGGCGACTGCGAGATGCCGAGACCGACGATGTCGTGCGGCGGAACCCGCGCGATGTCTCGACCCTCGAACACGATCTTGCCGGAACGCGAGCGAATCAGCCCCGAGATGGTCCGCAGCAGCGTGGTCTTGCCCGCGCCGTTGGCGCCGATCAGAGTGACGATCTCGCCTTTGCTGCACGTCAGGCTGACGCGCTTGAGCGCGTGGACCGCGCCGTAGGCGACGTCCAGGTCGCGGACTTCCAGGATTGACGCTCCATTCGTCGCGCCGCCACCCGTCGCCATCACGCCCCCGCACCCAAGTCGGCCTGGATCTCTTCGCCCAGGTAAGCCTCGATCACCTTCGGGTTGGTGCGAATCTCGCCCGGCGTGCCTTCGGCGATCTTGGCGCCGTAGTCGAGCACCGCGATCCGCCGGCAGATGCCCATGACCACGCGCATGTCGTGCTCGATCAAGAGAATCGTCAGCTCGAAACGCCTTTGGATCTCGACGATCAAATGCATCAGCTCGTCGCTCTCTTGAGGATTCAAGCCCGCCGCGGGCTCATCGAGCAGGAGCAGTCTCGGCCGGCCGGCCAAGGCCCGCGCGATTTCGAGCCGGCGCTGCTGGCCGTAGGGCAGCTCGGCGGCGATGGTGTCGGCGAACTCCGAGAGATCGAGCAGCTCCAGCAAGTCGGCGGCCTGTTTCTGAATGTCGCGCTCGTCGGCGCGGAAGCCACCGGTTCTAAAGACCGCAGACCCCAGGCCCGCCTTATGGTGACCATGAGCGCCAATACAAACATTGTCGCGGCAGGTCCGACTCTTGAAGAGCCGAATATTCTGGAATGTTCGTGTGATCCCACGTCGCGCGATCACGTTGGGTTTGAACCCCTGGATCGCGTGGCCTTCGAACTTCACCTGGCCTTCCGTCGGCGCATAGACGCCGGTAATCACGTTGAAGACCGTGGTCTTGCCGGCGCCGTTGGGGCCGATCAGCCCGAACAGCTCGCCCTTCGGAATCTCGAGATCCAGGTCCGCGCAAGCCTTGAGCCCGCCGAACTGCATGGTGACGCGCTCGAGCCTGAGAATCGGCCCTTCGCTCATGCGCGCCCCTCGGCACTGCGCGGCCGGCCCCAGCGCGGCAGGCGCAGCTCGCCGGTGCCCATCAGCCCTTGAGGCCGCGTGATCATCAGCACAATCAGCATCAGCGAGTAAATAACCATGCGATAGTCTTTGACGGGCCTCAGGAATTCCGGCAACACGGTCAAAAGTATTGCGGCGATCAACGAACCCGACACGCTGCCCATGCCGCCGAGCACGACCATCGCAATGATCTCGATGCTCTTGAGAAATTGGAAGCTGCTCGGGTTCAGGTATCCAAGGAAATGAGCGAAGAGACCGCCCGCGATACCGGCGAAGAACGCGCCGAGCGTGAAGGCCAGAACTTTGTAGCGCGTGGTGTCGACGCCCAGGGCTTCGGCGGCGATCTCGTCGTCGCGGATCGCGAACAGCGCGCGGCCGTGCGTGCTGTCAGCCAACCGGTAAGACAGCGCGACTACCGCAACCACCGCGAGGCCCGCCCAGAACAGGTTCGCCCATTGTGGGATTCCAAATAGTCCACGCGCAGCGCCGACGGCTTCGATATTGAGAATCAGTACCCGGATGATCTCGCCAAATCCCAAAGTAACAATGGCCAGGTAATCGCCGCGCAGCCGCAGGCTGGGGAGCCCGACCAAGTAGCCGGCCACTGCGGCGAGCGAGCCACCGAGCAGCAGCGCCACCAGCAGCGCGGGTGCCTGCGCGACCGCGGCCGGCACGCCCATTCCCGACAAGACCGCCGCCCACTTCTGACCGATGTGCAGCGTGAACATCGCGGCCCCGTAGGCGCCGATCGCCATGAAGCCGGCATGCCCGATCGAAAACTGGCCGGTGAAACCGTTGACCAGATTGAGCGAGACCGCGAGCACGGCATTGATGCCGCACAGCATCATGACCGAGACGATGTAAGGATTCGCGAACTTGGGAACGACGAGCTGGGCGACGACTAGAGCCGCGACGATCGCGAGCAAGCCAAACACGCCGCGCATTCTCAGACCTTCTCGCTGACTCGGGAGCCGAGTAGCCCGGAGGGGCGAACCAGCAAAATAATAATCAAGATTACGAACGCGATCGCGTCGCGCAGCGTCGGCGAGATGTAGCCGACCACCAGCACCTCGGCGATCCCCATCACCATGCCGCCCAGCACCGCGCCCGGAATGTTGCCGATGCCGCCGAGCACGGCGGCCACGAACGCCTTCAAGCCCGGCAGGATGCCCATGTAGGGCTCGATTCTCGGGTCTTTCAGCGCCACCAAAACTCCGGCCGCAGCGGCCAGCATCGAGCCAATAACGAAAGTCAGACTAATAATTCGATCGACCGAGATGCCCATGAGCGCCGCCGCGGCATGATTGTGCGACACCGCCCGCATGGCTTTGCCGACTTTCGTGTACATGACGATGAATCGCAGCAAGGCCATCAACCCGATAGACACGCCCAAGATGATTAGCTGCTGGTTGGTTACGTTCACGCCTCCGAGAGGAATATTCCGAGGCTCGATGATCTGCGGGAAGAACTTGGGGTCGGTGCCGAACAAGAGCTGCCCGCCGTTCTCCAACAACAGCGACACGCCGATCGCCGTGATCAGCGCCGCGAGCCGCGAGGACTTGCGCACCGGCTTGTACGCGGCGCGCTCGATGATCAGCCCGACCAGCGCGCAGCCGAGCATGGCGATCAGGAGGACCAACAGCGCCTCGAGTGGCCCGCCCGAGCCGTGCACCGCGATCTTGCCGGCGGCGTAGAACCCGAAGAACGCGCCCAGCATGTAGACGTCGCCGTGGGCGAAGTTGATCAGCCCGAGCACGCCGTAGACCATCGTGTAGCCGAGCGCGATCAGGGCGTACACGCTGCCCTGCGTGATGCCGTTGATGAGCTGCTGCAGGAACTCATTCATGCAGGACGGCCGCGCGACGAGCGGGCGATCACGGCGCGATCGTGGTGTTGTAGACCTTCTTGCCGCCCTTGATCTCGATCACCACCGCCGGCTTCGAAGCGTTGCGGTTTTCGTCGAGCGTGATGTTGCCGGTGACGCCCGGGTAGTTCCGGGTCGCCGCGATCAGGTCGCGCAGTTTCTTGCACGCCTCCAGTCGGGCGGGCGTGCCGGCCTGGGCCGAGCCGAGTGCCGCGAACGCCTGGGGATCCGCGGCGTGCAGCTGCTCGAGGCAGCCGAACAGCACCTGGGCCGCGTCATAGGCCAGACCGCCGATCGCATTCGGCTCCATGTTGTGCTTGGCCTTGTAGCGCGCGAGGAAGGCCTGCAGCATCGAGTCCGGATTGTCGGCCGCGAAGTGATTCGAGTAGTAGCAGCCTTCGAGTGCGGCGCCGCCAATGCCGATCAACTGGTCGCTCTCCCAGCCGTCCCCGCCCAGGATCGGAGCCTTGATCCCGAGCTCGCGCGCCTGGCGCGCGATGAGTCCGGCCTCGTTGTAGTAGCCGGGCAGGAAGATGGCCTCGGGGTTGCGCGCCTTGATCGCGGTGAGCTGAGCGCGGAAATCCTGGTCGCGGCCGCTGTAGGCCTGATCGATCACGATCTGCCCACCCATGCCGGTGAACGCCTGGGTGAAGAACTCGGACAGGCCGACGCTGTACTCTTGTCCGACGTCTTTCAGAATCGCCACGCGCTTCAAGCCCAGATTCTGCGCGGCGAACTTCGCCATGACCGTCCCCTGGAAGGGATCGATGAAGCACATTCTAAAGATGAAATCGCCGACCTGAGTCACCTTGGGGTTCGTAGACGACGGCGAGATCATCGGCACGCCGGCGCTCTGGCAAATCGGCGCGGCAGCGAGACTCCGGCCCGAGGCGACCTCGCCGAGCACGGTGAACACGCGATCCTGATTGATCAGCTTCTGCACGACCGTCGCGGCTTCTTCGGCCTTCCCCTGGTCGTCTTCGACGACCAAACGCACCGTCAGACCGCCGATCTTTCCTCCCCGGGTCGAGGTCAACTCGTCGACCGCCAGCTCGACGCCCTTGCGGGTCGACTGGCCGAAGTCGGCGTCGCTGCCCGTGAGCGAGCCATACACCCCGATCACGAGTTCGCTCGGACCCGAGGCGCCGCCGCCGCAACCGGCGAATGCCAACGGAAGTGCAAGGACCAGCAACGCGGGAAGGGCAAAGCGAAGAGTGCGCGACGTCATGTCCGCCTCCGATTGGGGTGCGCGGTCGGGGCCGCACCGTCCTACGGCGGTCGCGGCGAAGTCCGGCCCTTGAGGTGCCGGGCCGAAGCCGGCAACAGGTAGCACGCGGTCGGGCGGCGATCAAGAGCGTCCAAGCCATCAGGCCCCTGGTCTCACCGGATCCGCGTGACCCTCCGCGACTCCTGGACGCCCCCCACGCTCAGCCGGAAGAAATAGATCCCGCTCGGCGCCGGTGTTCCGTCGTCGAGAGCGCCATCCCAGTTCACGAGGTGTTCGCCGGCGCTCCGGGGGCCGTGAACCAGGGTTCGAATCTCGGCGCCATGCAGGTCGTAGATCGAGAGCTCGACGTCGGACGCCGCAGACAGCCGGAACGCGATCGACGTCGAGTTCCGGAAGGGATTCGGAAACGCCAATTCGAGGTGGGACCCGACTCCGGGGCCGACCGGCACGGCGGTCACCAGCGACCGGTAGCGAAGCAGAGCTTCCAGGAAGTAGTAGTCGCCGTAGATCAGCGACACGTCGACTTCCGTCCCCGATGGCCGATTCCCAACGCCGTGCAGCAGGAGCCCGCTGCTGTTGGAACCCTCGGCCAGGTAGGCGGGCGAGCACAGCGCGGCGAGAATCTCCCGGGCCGCAGTCTTGTAGCGCGCACGCGCTTCGAGGTCCGTCACCAGCCCGCTCAGCTCGAACAGGCCCGAGCACGCGATCGCGCCCGCCGAGGTGTCTTTGGGTTCATTCGGGATGTTCGGCGCCTGGAAATCCCAGTAGGGCACGCGATCCGCGGGTAAGTGATCAATGAAGTAGTCCGCGACCTGCTGGGCCGTTTCCAGAAAGCGAGGATCGGACGACTCGCGGTACGCCATGGTGAAGCCATAGATCGCCCACGCCTGGCCACGAGCCCACGCCGATTCGTCGGAATAGCCCTGAACGGTGCCCCGCTCGATGATCGCGCCGGTCGTCGGGTTGTAGTCGACCATGTGGTACGTGCTGCCGTCCGCGCGCACGTGATCCTGGCGAGTGCGTAGCGCGTGGCTCACCGCCATGTCGTACCACGCCGGGTTGCCGCCGTGGCTCGCGCCCCAGAACAGGATCTCCAGGTTCATCATATTGTCGATGATCACCGGGAAGTTCCGGTTGTTCCACGAGCGGGTGCATCCGACCACGGGATTGAAGCGGCTCGCCAGCGACGTCGCGCCCTGGCGGATGACCGCCGGATACGATGGATTCCCGGTCAGCCGGTGGCCGTTGCCGAAGCTGCAGAAGATCTTGAAGCCGACGTCGTGCGATCCGGTGTCGGTCTTCTCCCCTTCCATCTCGGCGGTCCAGTCGGTCGCCCACTCGAGCCAGTCGCTGGCCGGCGTCCGCTCGTACATGAACCACAGGCAGCCGGGGAAGAATCCGCTGGTCCAGTCGCCGGAGTCCTCGAGGCGCCAGCTGCCGTTGGCGAGCGTGCTGCGCGGGAAGTCGTTGGGGTCGCCGACGTCGGCAACGGTCGCCGCGAGCTGCTGCGCGGCGAACTCAAGGGCGTGGTTCGCGAGCGAATCCAGATCCTCAGCCCGCGAAGGAGAAGTCCACAGACTGATCGCAGCGACGAAGACCAAGAGGATGCGGCGCGTGGTCATCGCAAACCTCCGCGTTCGGGCGGTACCGAGGCAATCTTAGCACCGGCGCATGGAAACCCTTACCTGGGGCTGGCAAAACCACTGTGCTAGGTTGCCCGCCATGAATCGAAAGGTGAGCGAACGGATTCGCGGCCTTGGGGTTCTCACTGCCGCCACCCTCCTGCTCGCCGCCGGTTGCGCCCCGGCGGTCAAGGGCCCGCGTCCCGGCTACGACGCCATGCGCGACTCGCTCTCCGCGGTCGACGGTGCCGGACTCGCCGGCCGGCGCATCGTGATCGACCCCGGGCACGGCGGGCGCTTCCGCGGCTCGATGGGTGTCAAAGGCCTGGCCGAAGCCGACGTCAACCTCGGCGTTTCGCTCGAGCTGCACCACCTGCTGGTCGCGCGCGGCGCCCTGGTCCTCATAACCCGCGACACCGATCGCGACTTCCTCACTCCCGAGGACAGCACGCTGCGCGGCGATCTCTCCGAGCGTGCACGCATGGCCAACGAGTTCGGCGCCGACCTGTTCATCTCGGTCCACCACAACGCCGACGCGGGTGGCCGGCACGACGTCAACGAGACCCAGACCTACTACAAGCTCGGCGACGAGGGCGCCTCGCTCGACGTCGCCCAGGACGTCCACCGCGCGCTGGTGCGCAACGTCGGCATCGACGTCCAGAACGTGTTCCCGGGCAACTACCACGTACTGCGCAACAGCGAGGCACCCGCGATCCTGACCGAGACCAGCTACATCACCTACCCGCCGGTCGAAGCCCGGCTGCGGCTCCCCGAGAAGCAAGCCATCGAAGCCCAAGCCCTCTACCTGGGCATCGCGCGCTACTTCTCGCGGCCGATCCCGACGGTGTCCGCGTTCGCCGCACACGATCCGCGCTCGGGCGCCATCGACACCGTGTTCGCCGATGGCCCGAGCGTGAGAGCCCGGATCGACGGCGCGTGGGACCGCGCGGAGCTAGCGGTCGACGGCGTCGCGGTCCCGGCGATCCGTCGCGGTCCGTGGCTCGAGTGGACGCCGGGCGAGCCACTCGACTCCGGGAGACATCGTGCGCGCCTGCGCGTGCGCCGCACCGGCGTCGGCGCTGCGCGCGATCAGATTCTGCAGTTTCACATCGCGCGCCCGGCGTCGGCCTTGTCGCTGACCGCGCGCCCGGATCGCGCTGCGGCCACCGGCGGAATTCTGGGCGTGCGCGCGCAGGTGCTCGACGCGGCCGGCGGGACCTATCGCGACACGACTCGCGTGCGCGCGGTCGCCACGATCGGCAAGCGCGTGCTGGCCGACACCGTGCTCACCGCCCGCGACGGAGTCGCATGGGCGTACGTGCGCGTACCGGCGGCCGCCGCCAACGATCCGGCGCTTCGCCTGCGCGCGGCCCTGACCTCCGCCCCAACCGTCGCAGACTCGATCCGAGTGTCGCGCGACGGTACGCTTTGGACCGGATTCGTCATGCGCATGCCCGAATCGGTTCCGCTCACTGGCGCCCCGGGCACCGACGAGCCCGAGGCAGCACTCGCGTGGATCAACCGCGACGGCTTCGCCGCACTCGTCTTCGACGATTCGAACGACGTCATCCCGTCGCTACCCGGCCACCGCTGGTGGGCAGACTGCGTTCCGCCGGCCTTCACGCCGATCGCGGGCGGGGCACTCCACGGCCGGCGCATCGTGCTCGACCCCGATGGCGGCGGCGACAACTCGGGCGGCATGGGGGCCGGCGGCACCCGTGCCGCGGTGCTGAATCTCGACGTCGCTCGCTCGCTCGCCGCCATGCTCGAAGCCGCGGGCGCCCGGGTGCGGCTGACCCGGGACTCGGACGCGGCACTCTCGGAGCTGGCGCGCGTCCAGATCAGCGAGGCGTTCAACGCCGATCGCTTCCTGAGAATCGGCCACCGGCGCGAGCCGCCCCAGATCGGCCACTACTTCGCGAGTGGCGCCGGAAGAGCGTGGGCCGGTCGCGTAGCGGCCGCGTGCTCGAGCCTGGGCCTGCCGGTACCACCGCTCGCCGAGAACGCCCAGTACCCACTCCAGCAGACGTCCTGCCCGGCGCTCTATGCGGGCCTGGCGCGCATCGACGATCCGGCCTCCGAGGCGCGTCTGCTCGAGCCCGGGGCGGTGAGCCGTTCCGCGTACGCGCTCTACCTGGCCCTGGCGCTCGAATGGGCGCCCGATCTGCGGGCGCCGGTGGACTCGGTCGAGATTCGGGACGAGTCCGGCGCACCTCTGCCCGGCGCCGCCGTTCGGCTGGGCAACGCCATCCAGCTCGAAGCCGACCCACTCGGCCGCGTACGCTTCGCGCGCACCGAGCCCGGCCCGCTCGACGTCGACGCGCGTCATCGCGAACTCCGCGTTCGCCGCTCTCTGCTAGACTCCGAGCACGGCATGGTGTTGACCGGGTCTCGGGGACCCTGATCGGGCCGCGCGCGGACCCTGTGGCCCGCGACGCTCGGGTGCCCCGGAGGCGCCGACATGGAGCACGGGACTCACGGTTATTTCATCGAACGATCGCGTTGCTCGCGTCGCGTGATCTCGATTGCCGTCGTGCTGTCGATCCTCGGGATCGCCATCCTCAGCTACCTCCCGTTCCTGACCTCGAGCACGGCGACCGAGCAACTGTTTCGCGAGACCCCGATCCTGCGATTCGGCTACGAGGGCGAGGAAAACTTCGTGAAGCGGATCGAGCTCAAGGCGGCGCCGGGTATCGTCTCGGACGACGAGGGCCTTCAGGCCGTCTACCTGCCGGCGACCCGCCGCGGCGGAACTACCAAGGCTCGACGCACCGACCATCCCCATGCGCCGCCGGTCAGCCGCCCGACGCGCTCGATCGAAGGCGAGGCCGACGTCGATCGCCTGGCGCGCATGCTCGCGGCTCGCGAAAACGTGCCGCTGGTCCAGTCCAAGGACCTGATCATCGAGATCTTGGTTCGGCCGGATTATCCCGAGGAGGCGCGCGCCAAGGAGATCGAAGGCAAGGTCGCGGTGCTGGCGCTGGTCGACACCCTGGGCGCGATCGCCCGGGTTCAGGTGATGGGGTCGGATCCGGCCGGGCTGCTCGAGCAGGCGGCGGTCGAGGCGGTGTGGAAGTGCCGCTTCAAACCCTATCGCGAAACCGGCGAGGCGCAGTCGGTCTACGCGATGTTCCGGTTCTCGTTCCGAATCTACTGAGTCGCGTTCGGCTCGAAACGGTCTAGGGCGCGCTTCCGGCGTCGCCGGCCACCGCCATGCCGCGCCGCACGGTGAACACCGGCAACTCGAGGCCCGCGATTCCCGGATCGAGAAAACCGCGCGGCCCGAGCAGCGCGTGGGGCTTGCGCAAGCGGTTGAGCTGAGCCGCGATTTCTTCAGTACACAATGCACCATTTCGCACGGCGCTGGAGATCATCCTGCCGGCGAGATAGCCGCGCACGTGGAGCGCGCCGGCCGCACGCTCGGACCGGGCACCGACGAACGCGTCGAGCCGCGACTTCTCGGCGGGCGGCAGCGTCCAGTCGTCGGCCACGTAACGCACGCCTTCGAGCAGGAAGCGGCCCTCGGCGTGGAACTGGCCCGGCGACAACGCCGAGCCGCCGCACACCGCGATGGCCAGGCGGTCGCGACCGAGCTGGCGTAGCAGGGCTTCGGCTTCGGCGGGTTCGCCGTCCCAGAACAGGAGCGTCACCTTCCTGGCTTCGAGATCTCGAGCCTCGCCGCGGAACGAACTCTGGCCCGCGGCATAGAGCCCTTCGTAGGCGATGGTTGCGCCCTGTTCTTTCGCTGCCTCGAGGAATCCGCGCATCAGGCCGAGTGACGCCTCGCGCGACACCAGGGCGCCGACCCGCATGCCGGAAACACCGATCGCCTGGGCCAGGGCGCGGCCGCGCTCGTAACTCGCCGGCCCGATCGCGAACACCGAGCCGCCGACACTGCCAATCGCCTCGTCGGTGGCGATCGGCGAGATCATCGGCACGCCCGCGAGGCGCGCGCCGGTGGCGATCATCAACGTGGTCTCGCTCAGCAGCTCGCCGACTACGATGCCGCAGGCGCGCGCCGCCGAATCGAGGGCGGCCGCTGCGCGCGGCGGGTTCGCGTCGCCGGTGTCCCACGACAAGAGCTCGATCGGGACCAGGTTGGAATCGCTGACCGCGAGCCCGGCTTCGAGGCCGAGGCGCAGGTCGTCGGTGTACCCGGAGTAGCCGCCGCTCCTGGGCGCCAGCAGGCCGGCGCGGTAGACCGAGGAGGTCGCCGCCGCGGGCGGCGGGTCGGCCAGGGCTTCGGTGAGCAGGGGCACGCGCTTCTTGGCGCGCGCCGGATCGGCGGCCGCGAGCCGCACCGTCAGGCGCCGGCGCAGCGCGGCGCGCTCGGGCGGGGTGCGCTCGAGCGCACGCTCGAGCAGGTGGGCCTCGATGCTCCCCAGCGACCGCGAGTCGCGCCGCAGCACGTAGACCAGCTCCTCGAGCGCAGCACCATCCGCCCACTTCTTGAGCACCTTGTCGCGCTCGGCGCTCGGCGGCTGCGCCGCCCAGGCCTCGGCGTTGCGCAGGTTCTGGGTCAGTGCGAGCGGGGCGGCGGCGGCCGGGGTGGTCACTAGGCACAGCGCTGCCACGATCGCCGTCGTCGCCTTCATCGCGGGTCTCCTCACAGCTGGAATTTGCCGAAGTCCTCGGGATTGAGCTTTTCGAGGAAACGCCGGAGTTGCTCGGCCTTTTCCTCGTCGGAAAGCTCCCGCTCGGGCTCGCCGGGATCCTCCCCTGCTTCGGTTTCGGCCTCGCGCGGCGGCTGCTGGAGCAGGGATTCGTTGGCGAAAACCGGCACCTTCGCGCGCAGTGCGAGCGCGATCGAGTCCGACGGCCGGGCGTCGATCGACAGCACTTCGCCGTCTCGCTCGATGATGATGCTCGCGAAGAACGTGTTGTCCTTGAGGTCGGCAATCACGATGCGCGCGATCTTGGCCTTGAGCCCCTCGACCACGTGGAACAGCAGGTCGTGGGTCAGCGGCCGGGGGAAGGATTCGTCGGAGAGCAGGCGCCGGATCGCCTGGGCCTCGCCCGGTCCGATCCAGATCGGCAGGATGCGCTCGCCCTCGGCCTCGCGCAGGATGACGATGTTCTGTTGCGTCTTGCGCTCGAGGATCAGGCCGTGAACCTTGACCTCGAGAACGCTCACGGCTTCCCCGTGGCGGCCGGAGTCTGTCCGGACGAACGAGACGATCCGCCGGTGGTGTCGGACGGGGCGTCCCCTTCGAGCGGGATGAACGCCGGCGGCTCCTCGCTGCGCATGTGGTCGATCATCCACTGCGCCGAGGTCGCCAGCTCCGCCTGAGGCCAACGCCGCAGCAGCTCGCGAAACGACTGCTCGGCGGCGTCGTGGTCCTTGAGTTCTTCGGAGTAGATGAATCCGATCATGAACTGGGCCTGTGGCGCGACGTCGCTGTCCGGGTGCTCCTCGAGCAGCTTGCGATAAGCCTCGAGCCGCGCCTGCGGGCTCGGCAGCGTCTGCGCCTCGTTGAACTGCTCGCGCGGCGTCTTCTTCTGCGACACAAAGTTCTCGACGGCGGCGGAATCGGGCTTGACCTTGACCGCGTCCTTCGACTCCTGCAGCACCTCCTGGTAGTAGCTCTGCTGGCGCTGCGAGTTGAGCTGGCGGTTGATCACCGCGCGTACCTGCTCGAACGGACGGACCGACTCTTCCTTGACCGCGTCGACCTTGATCACGTGCCAGCCGCGATCGGTCTGGAACGGCCCGCCGATGCCGCCGGCCGGGATCTTGAACGCGGACTCGGCGAGCGCCGGCTGGGCGCCCATGCCCGAGAACTGCCCCTCGAGGGTCACGGTGCCCAGGTTGCCGCCGTTGGCACGGGTGAGCGTGTCCACCGACCACTTGGTGACCAGCTTGTCCCAGTCGGCGTTCTTGCCCTTCACCGCCTTCAGCGCCGAATTCGCATCCTTCTCCTTCTTGGTCAGGATGTGACGCAGACTGACGGTCGCCGGAACGCGGTACTCCTCGATGTGGGCGTCGTAGTAGGCGTGCGCCTCGGAGTCCGACGCCGCCGGACTCGTGGCCATGACCTCGTTCAAGTGCGTGCGGATGATCAGGTCGCGGCGCTGCTGATCGAGTTGCTGCTGGATCGCCGGCCGAGCGGGCACGCCGGCCTTGGTCGCCATCTGCATCCACACCCGCTCCTCGATCATGCGGTCGAGGATCTGCTTGCGGCCATCAGGCGTTGAGTAGTTGGCGCGGTACTGATCGGGAAGCTGGTCGATTCGACGCTGGACGTCGCCCCGCGTGATCGACTCCTTGCCGACGGTGACCAGCACGCGATTCGAGTCGTCGATCGCTGGCGTCTTGGCCGAACGCGACGACTTCTTCGCGGTCTTCTGGGTGGCCTTACCGGACGACTTCTGCGCCGCCGCCGGATCGACGGCCGCGAGCGCGAGGACGCATCCGAGCGCGAGTGCTGCCACCACGCCCCGTTCGAACCACGACCGCCGGCTCATGCGCGGACCACCCAGACCTTGACGGTTGCGGTCACTCCGCCGTGGAAGCGAACCGGGAGGTCGTACTTGCCGAGCTGCTTGATGTGGTCTTCCAGATCGATTGCGCGCTTGTCGACCGTGTGGCCGGCCTTGGCCAGGGCGTCGGCCACGTCGGCGTTGGTCACCGAGCCGAACAAAGTGTCTTCTTCGTTCGCCTGCGCCGGAATGTTGATCTCGACGCCGTCCAGCTTGGCGGCTTCGATCCGCGCCTGAGCCACCAGCTTCTGGGCGCGCATCTCGCGCTGGCGTTCCAGCTCCTGGTAGAGCCCGGCCGCCTTGGTGCCGGCCGAAATCGCCAGCTTGCGCGGCAACAGGTAGTTCCGGGCGAAACCGGGCTTGACGTTGATCGTCGCCCCCTTGTCGCCCACACCCTTCAGATCTTCGAGCAGAATCACTTGCATGCAATCGCTCCTAGGTTGAGTCCTGGTCCGGCGTTGCTTCCAGGCGCCGATAGTCCAGCCATACGTCGCTCAGTCCGACGGCCACGGTCATGAGCAGAAAGACCGGCATCGCGAGCGCGAACACGAACACCATGGTGACGACGATGATGGAGGGAGGCACACCTCGTGCGAGCAACAGGGATTCTACGACCGCAATTCCCTGGATACAATAACCGAGCCCGGTGTTGATCAGCAGTGTCCACGCCGCCGGCAGCCCGGCGCGCCACTCGAGGACGACCGCGCCCAGCCCGACCAGGAACAGCGCCAGGGCGCCGTCCGGCAAACGCCAGCGCGCGAACGCCGCCCGGGCCAGCGCCGGCCAGCGCAGGATTCCCGCGCAGCGCGACGCGATCGCCCGCCCGGCCGCGACCAGGACCGCGACCCACAGGAAGATCAGGCTCGGCACCAGGTAGGGCAGCGCGCGCGCACGCAGCTTGGCGTTGTCTTCGACCACGCGCTGCATGCTGGCCAGACGCTCGCCGGCGGTCCCCATCTCGGACCACATGGCGATGAACTGACGGTCGCCGTCGCGCAGCCGGGTTTCCATGTGGCTCAGCAGGTCCGGATACTGGAGCATCCACGGCAGGCCGGCCGCGAGCACGAGCAACGGCAGCAGAGCCGCCGCGCGCCGGCCGGCGAAGCCACCCTCCGACTCCTCGCGCAGCCCCATCCAGGCCCCGGTCAGCGCCGCGACCGGCACCCACCACGCCCACAGACTTTGCGGGCCGGCGGCCGCCATCGCGACCCCGAACATCACGACCGGAACCAGCACGCCCCAGGCGCCGAAGCGCCAACCGGCCAGCAGCGACACTGCCACCGCCGCCGGGACCAGCAGCCACAGTCCGCCCCACGGCATCGGCGACTGGACTGCGAACAGCCCGAGCAGTGCGATCAGCAGGATCGCGCGCCGCCACGACGTGTGGGTCGCAGGGCGCAGAGGTTCAGCGGTAGACGTCACTCGTAAACGGCATCAGCGCGAGCACGCGCGCGCGCTTGATCGCGGTGGTCAGCTGCTTCTGGTGGCGGGCGCAGGTTCCCGAGACCCGGCGCGGCACGATCTTGCCGCGGTCGTTCACGAACCGTCCGAGCCGCTTCTCATCCTTGTAGTCGACGAATCCGACCTTCTCCAGGCACAGCTTGCAGTACTTCTTCTTCAGTCCTCGTGCTTCTCGATCTCTGGCCATGGTGGTGCGTTTCACCTCCGTCTAGGGTCCTTCAGAACAGCGAGCCTTCGTCTTTGGGCGCGGGCGGCAGTTTCTCGAGGAAGTGCACGGATTCGCCGCGCACCTCGATCCGCTGCCGCGTTCCCCCCTGTGGAGCCGGGGATTCCCGCATCTGCAACCGGCCCTCGACCAGGACCGCGCTGCCCTTCTTCAGATACTGCGCACACACCTGCGCGAGTCGTTGATACGTCATCACCGTCACGTAGCCCGTGTGCTCCGCCAGCTTGCCGTCGCGCCCCCGGTAGTGCCGGTGGAACGCGATCGCCAGCGCCGTGATCTCGGTGCCATCGGCCGCGTACCGGTGATCCGGGTCGCGCGTCAGGCGCCCGCTGAGCAGGACGCGGTTGATCTCCGGCAGCTTGAGCTCGGTCACGCTCGACTCGGATCAGTCGTCGCCGTCCGCCTCTGCGGCCGCCAAGGCGGCCTCGGCATTGCCCCGAGTCAGCTCCGGCGCCACGTGCATGACGGTCAGCAGACGCATCACCGACTCGTTGAGCCGCAACCGGCGCTCCAGGTCCTTGACCATGTCGGCGCTCCCGTTCCACAGGACCCAGGTGTACACGCCGTCGCGCTTCTTGCGGATCTCGTAGGACATGCGCCGCTTGCCCCAGCGCTGGACTTCGAGCACTTCGCCGCCGAGGTCCTTGACCCATTGCGACAGCTTGTCGACCTCCGCGTTCACCCGGTTCTCGTCGAAGCCGGGCTCCAGGATGAAGGTGGTTTCGTACTTGGTCACGGTTCGTTGACCTCCTTGCGTACTCGCTTGTTGTAGCGGTTCATGGCCGCCGTCAGCCCGTCGCTCAGCCAGCACTCGATCGCGTCAGCCGCGGCGACAATGGATTCTTCGTACGCCGCGGCTTCATCGGCCGCGGGTTCATCCAACACGTGCTCGCGCAGCTCGGCGCCCGAAGCTACTCCGACGCCGATGCGCAACCGCGCGTACTCCTTGGTCCCGAGCGCCGCCTCGACGCTGTCGAGTCCACGATGCCCTCCACTCGACCCGCGCTCGCGGATCCGCAGCGTGCCGACCGGCAGGTAGACGTCGTCCGCGACCACCAGCAGCTCGCCGGTATCCGGATGCTCGGCCCGCCAGTCCATCAGGGCTTCCCCGCTCAGGTTCATGTAGGTGGTCGGCGTCATCAGGTAGACACTCCGCTCGCGCGGCTCCGCGTGCCACGCCCGATACCGGGCGTGCTTCGGCAGCTCGCGAACCGGCCAGCGCCGAGCCAGCTCAGCGACCACGCGGAAGCCCGCGTTGTGTCGCGTGCGCTCGTAGCGTCGGCCCGGATTGCCAAGACCCAGGACGAGGGCCACGGACTACTTCTTCTCCTTCTCCTCGGCAGGAGCCCCCTCCTCCTTCTTGCCCTTGGCGATGACTTCGGGCTCGGCCGGTGCGCCCTCCACCGCTGCCGCCACCGCTGCCTCGGCCGCAACCGGCTCCTCGATCACGCTCGGCGGCACCACGGTCGCCACGGTGACATCGGAATCGGTCAGCAGATCGAGATCGCCGATCGGCAGATCACTGACGTGCACCGAGTCTCCGATGTTGAGTGCGGAGACGTCGACGTCGACCGACGCCGGAATCGCGGTCGGCAGACAGCGCACGCGAATGTGGCGGGTGATGTGCTCGAGAATGCCGCCGCTGTCCTTGACACCGAGCGGCAGCCCGACCAGGTGCACCGCGACCTCGACTTCGATCTTCTCGGTCAGCGAAATGTGCTGGAAGTCGAGGTGCAGGATGTTGTGGGTCACCGGATCGTATTGGACGGCGCGCATCAGCGCAGTGTATTCGCTGCCGCTGACCGCCAGGTTGACGATCGCGTTGCCGCCCTTGTGGTGGCGCAAGGCGAGCTCGAACGTCCGGGCGCCGATGTTGAGCGGCACCGGCGTCTCGCCGTGCCCGTAGAGAATCGCCGGAATGCTGCCGGCCGCCCGCGTCTTGCGCGCCCCGCCCTTGCCGAGCGCCGCGCGACGGTCGGCGGGGAGCTGGATCACTGCCATGAGTCTCCTCCTTCTTGCCTATCGGCCTCCGGATCTCCGGAGGGCCGGTGAAGGATGGCCGCGCCGTGCGCGACCACCCGGGTCAGACGAACAGGGAACTGAGTGAACGCTCTTCGTGAATCCGCTGCAGGGCCTCGCCGATCAAGCCGGCGATCGACAACTCGACGAAGCGTGGCGGCATCCGCTCGTGGTGCAGCGTGTCGGTCACCACCACTTCTTCGATCGCCGACGCCGTGAGCCGCTCGTAGGCGCCGTCGCACAGGACGCCGTGCGAAGCGCCGGCGAACACGCGAAGCGCCCCGCGCTCCTTGATGGCCTCGGCCGCCTGGCACAACGTGCGCGCGGTCGAGATCATGTCGTCGAACAGCACGCAGTTCCGGCCCTTGACGTCGCCGATGATGTTCATCAGCTCGACCGCATCGGCGCGCGGCCGGCGCTTGTCGACCAGCGCCAGGTCGGCGCCGAGCCGCTTGGCGTAAGCCCGCGCCATCTTGACGCTGCCGATGTCGGGGGCCACGACCACCAGGTCCGGAATCTTCTTCTTGCTGAAGTACTCGATCAGCACCGGTGCGGCGTAGAGGTGGTCGAACGGGATGTCGAAGAAGCCCTGGATCTGGGCGCTGTGCAGATCCATGGTCAGCGCCCGGTCGGCGCCGGCCACGGTGATCAGGTTGGCGACCAGCTTGGCGGTGATCGGGGCTCGCGGCTGGTCCTTGCGATCCTGGCGCGCATAGCCGAAGTACGGCATCACGGCGGTCACGCGCCGGGCCGACGCGCGCTTGGCGGCGTCGAGCATGACCAGCAGCTCCATCAGGTTGTCCGACGGGGCATGCGTCGCCTGGACGATGAACACGTCACTGCCGCGAATGTTCTCGTTGAAGCGCACCGAGACCTCGCCGTCTTCGAAACGGTCGACCTCGACGTCGCCGAGCGGCACCTTGAGCTTCTCGCAGATGGACTGGGCGAGCTTGCGGCTGGCGTTGCCGGCGAACACGCGACACGGGTCCATGCAGGGCACCTCCGAGTGATCGGACGAACGGCCAGGGAAGCACTCACACCGCGCGACGGATTCCCTGCCTGCGCGGGGCCCAGGCGGTGGCCGGTTTGGATCCGTGTCGGGCGCCCGGTGGCGCGGCCCTACGAGGCCGCGGGCCCGTCTCCCCCGCGCCGCCGGTTGGCTGGGGCGGGAGGATTCGAACCTCCGGATGCGAGATCCAAAGTCTCGTGCCTTACCGCTTGGCCACGCCCCACCAACAGGAACGGGTATTCCGTCACGGACCGCTCGACGATACCGGAACCGAGTGAGAAAACCTCGGTCGAGACGCGAGCCGGGGTGATGGCTGCTGGCCCTGAAAAAGCCCGCGGAATCTAGGGGTTTCGCGCCGCGGCGTCAAACCCGGCGCCCGCTTCGGCCTGGTCCCGGCGGGCGGCCCCGCATGCGGGCCGCGGAAGACCGGCCTCTGCCGGCTGGCCTCAGTAGGTCTCGCGCGCGTGGGCCTCGTCGCGGCTCGGCGTCGCCAGCTCGCGCTCGTACTCCGACAGGACCTTCTGCGTCAGGTACTTGCGGGTGGCGTCGTTGATCGGGTGGGCGAGGTCCTGGTGCTGGCCGTCGGGCCGCTTGCGGCTCGGCATGGCGACGAACAGGCCGTTGTTGCCGTGGATGACCTTGAGTCCCCGAATGACGAACGCGTTGTTCAGCGTGATGCTGACGAACGCTTTCAGTTTTTCGTCACTGCGCAGGGATACGCGGACTTCCGTGATCTCGATCATGGGCGAGCCTCCATGAGGCGACCCGGAATCGGATCGCGGCGGCCAAACGCGCGGTCTCCCCGGTCGGGGGAACTGTCGGGGTCTTGAGCAGTCTGCATCCATGCCTCCACTCAAGTTGCCAGTCGCACTCCGCTCGCGACCGAGCGCACCAGATACAGCGGCTCGCTACCCGCGAATCGACCTGCGACTCGGTGCGCAGGGAACCCCGGTCGGAGGATCCCGAAGACCGCAGAACCGCTTCCGGTCATGCGGACATCGATCAGTCCCGCAGCTCGCATCCGTTCGCGAAGCTCGCGAAACTCTCGCGACCTGTTCCCCAACACCCCTTCAAAGGTGTTGCCAAGGCGCACGCACGTTGTCGCGCTTAGTCGCTCGCGCCCAAAGAGTTGGCCGGATAGTAGAGTCAGCCGCCGCGCTGTCAAGCCCATTCTTCCACGGTCGATCCGAGCGAACGCCTGAGCGGTCGAAACCCGCCATGGCGGCATGGCCACCAGGGCGCGGAAGGGCGACGTCAGCCGTTTGCCCGTGAGTCGCTCGCCGCGGCCGAGGCCGATCGCGGTGCCGCCGACGCAGGCGAACGGCACGTCGGAGCCGAGCTCGAGCGCGAGCGCCATGCGGCGACGCGGCGTCAGCCGCGCCCCGAATAACGCCGGCAGACCGTGAAGCACCGCCGCGGCATCGGCGCTGCCGCCGCCCATCCCGGCCATTGCCGGGATGCGCTTGATCAGCGTGAAGCGGGCGCCACCCCGGATTCCGAGTTCGCCGGCCACGAGGTGCGCCGCACGCAGGACGAGATTGTCGGCCCCGGTGGGAACCCCGCGCGTTGGCGACTTTCGGGGCCGGCCTCGTTCGGCGGGCAGCCGCGCAACCCTCGGCAGACTCGCGTCCTGGTAGCGCACGGCCAGGGTGAACCCTCGCCGCGCTCGCTCGATCACGAGCGTGTCGGCAAGGCTGACCGACTGAAAGACGGTAAATAGGTCGTGGAATCCGTCGGGCCGCTTGGGACCGACCTGGAGCCCAAGGTTGAGCTTGGCCCGGGCCTCGATCACGACACGGCCGAGCCCGGGTGATCGGCGGATCACCACGGCCCGTACAGAACCACCAGCACCGCAGCGAGATAGCTGAGCACGCAGATCTGCATCGGACGATCGGTGAGCAGGACCAGCGAGGGATCCTCGCTCGAGGCCGAGCGATGGACCAGGAACAGGTAGCGGAAGATGCCGTAGGCGACGATCGGAACCGTGTAGAGCAGCCGCTCGGTGCCGAACTTCTCGACCGTTCCCGGCCAGATCGTGTAGAGCGCGTAGCTCATCATGCTGGTCGCGGCCGAGGCGATCAGCAGGCCGTCGAGGAACTCGGCCGTGTACGACGCCAGCACCTCGCGCTGCTGGGCGGCGGTCTCGCCGGCATTGGTGATCTCGCGCCGGCGCTTGGCCAGCGCCAGGAACAAGGCCCCGAAGAACGTGCACACCAGGAGCCACGGCGACAGCGACGTGTCGGGTGCGACCGGCTGCAGCAGCTCGACCCCGGCGATCGCGCGCAGCACGAACCCGGTCGCGATCAGGAACACGTCGATCAGGACCACATTCTTGAAGATGAAGGTGTACGCGAGATTCAGGGCCAGGTAGACGGCGAGGACGATCGAGAACCCGGTGCCCAGCCACAGCGCCAGGGCGACCACCAGCGCGAGCAGTGGCCCGGTGCCGGCGAGCGCGACCTCGGGACGCAGGCGCCCGGAAGCGATTGCGCGCTTGCGCTTCTTGGGGTGCATGCGGTCGACGGCGATGTCGCGGACGTCGTTGACCACGTAGACGCAGCTCGAGAGCAGCGAAAAGGCGAGGAATCCCGCCGCCGCCCGCGTCATCAGATCGAGGTCGGTGACGTTGCGCGAGAACACGACGCCGGCAAAGACCAGCAGGTTCTTGGTCCATTGCCGCGGTCTCAGCGCGCGAACGAAGTCGATCATCGGTGGCGGGTCGAAGCTCGGGCAGCCCCGACGGACCGGGCCGCCTTCCGGGTGCGGCGGGCTCCGGCCGCACGGCCCTGGCGGCGCGCGCCGAACATCCCGCGCTCGACCAGCTCGCACAGTGCGTGGCCCATCGCCAGATGGCCTTCCTGAATTCGCGGGGTCGCCGCGTGCGGCGTGACCAGGGCCACGTCGCACTGGGCGGCAAACGCGCGCCCGGGCAGCCCGGTGAACCCGATCACGCCCATCCCCAACCGATGCGCGGTCGCCACCGCGCGCAGCACGTTGGCCGATCGTCCGCTGGTGGTGATCGCGACCAACACGTCGCCCGGTGAACCGAGCGCCTCGAGCTGGCGCTCGAACACCTGGTCGAAGCCGAAGTCGTTGCCGATCGCAGTCAGCGACGAAGTGTTGGTGGTCAGCGCCAACGCCGGCAGCGACGGTCGGTCGATCAGATAGCGGCCGGCCAGCTCGGCGGCGAAGTGCTGGGCATCGGCTGCGCTGCCCCCGTTGCCGCAGAAGAACACCGTGCCGCCCCCGCCGAGACACGCGATCATGGTTTCCGCCGCGGCGGCGACGTCGCCCGCCGTGCGTTCGATCAGGCGCAGTGCCCGCGACGACGCGGCCAGCGCGGCTCGCGCCTCGCGCTCGAGCGGACCGGACTTTCTGCGCGCCGATCGCCGAAGAACCCCCTGCTTGCGGCGTGCCGTCATCGTCGTGCCTCCTTGGCCAACGGTTCGACCTCGCGCACCTCGAGCGAAGCCAGGTAGCGGTCCAGCGCGTCGTCCCACGACGGCATCGTGGTCCCCGTGACCTCGCGGAACAACCGGCCGTCGAGCACCGAGTAGGCCGGCCGCGGCGCCGCCCGAGCCAGGTCGCGACTCGAGATGCGCTCGATCGCCACCTCGAGCCGTGCGCCCGCGCACACGCGCACCGCCAGATCATGCCACGTGCAGCCGCCGGTGTTGGTGACGTGGAAGGTGCCGAGCGCTCCCCGCGTGGCGAGCGCGATCAGCGCCGGCGCCAGGTCCGAGGTCCAGGTCGGCGAGCCGTGCTGGTCGTCGACCACGCGCAAGGCCTCGCCGGCGCGGGCTTTCGCCAGAATGGTGTCGACGAAGTTGGCGCCCCCGCGACCGTAGAGCCACGAAGTGCGCACGATCGTGTGGCGCGGCTGCAGCTCGCGGATCGCCTGCTCACCCGCCCACTTCGAAGCGCCGTACACCGAGAGCGGTGCCGCCGGATCGTACTCGCGATACGGCCGGCGCGACCGGCCGTCGAACACGTAGTCGCTCGAGATCGCGAGCAGGGGCACGTCGTGACGGACCGACGCCAGGGCGACGTTCCGGGAGCCGAAGCCGTTCACTCGAAACGTCTCGTCGACCTGCGACTCGCAGTCGTCGACCCGGACGAACCCGGCCAGGTGGAAGATCCAATCGGCCTTGAAGGTCGCGAGCGCGTGATCGAGCGCCTCGGGCCGCGTGACGTCGGCGTCGGCGCGGGCGAGCGGCAGGGCTTCGTGCCCGGCGCGCTCGAGTGCCCGCAGCACGGCACGCGCCAGCATGCCGCGTGCACCGGTGATCACGACCCTCACGGCAGTTCCACCCGGCTCGAGTCGCCGAGCACCAGCCGATGCGTACGCGGGCGCGCGTCGCTCCGGCACACCACCGCTTCCTTGCCGATCAGGCTCGACTCGATCCGGTGCGGAACGTGCTCGATCCGGCTGCGCTCGAGCACGATCGAGTGCTCGATTTCGCTGTGCACCACGCTCACGCCATCACCGATCGAGGTGAATGGACCTACGTAAGAGTCGATCACCCGAGCATTGCGACCGATGATTAGCGGCCCGCGCAGTCGCGAGCGCTCGACCACCGCGCCCTCGCCGATCACGACCCGGCCCTCGATCGCGCTCGCGGCGTCGACCGTGCCGGCGATCGCGGTCTCGATCGCGCCCAACATCATGCGATTGCCCTCGAGCATGTCTTCGACCTTGCCGGTGTCCTTCCACCAGCCGCGGATCACGTGCGAGCGCACCCGCCGGCCGGAGTCGATCAACTGCTGGATCGCATCGGTGATCTCGAGCTCGCCGCGCTTCGACGGCTGGATCGCGCGCACGGCGTCGAATACCGTGGCGTCGAACAGGTAGACGCCGACCAGCGCCAGATCGCTTTTCGGGTGCTTCGGCTTTTCCTCGAGTCGCACCACCCGATCGCCCTCCAGCTCGGCGACCCCGAAGTCCTCGGGCGTCTTGACCTGCGCCAACAGGATCTGGGCATTGGGCTTCTCTTCGGTGAACTCGCGGACGAATGGGGCGATGCCGTCCTTGATCAGGTTGTCGCCCAAATACATGACGAACGGCTCTCCCGCCATGTAACTCTCGGAGATCTTGACCGCGTGCGCGAGGCCGAGCGGGGATTCCTGCTCGATGTAGGTCACCTTCATGTCGAACTTCGAGCCGTCGCCGACCGCGGCGCGGATCTCGGCCTGGCTGTTGACCATGACCGTGACCATCTCGCCGGTGCGATGATCGGGGCGCAGCATCTCGCGCGGATCGCTGACCACGATGCCGACCTCGCGGATGCCGGCGTCGCGAATCGCTTCGAGCCCGTAGAAGAGGACGGGCTTGTTGGCCACGGGAACCAACTGCTTGGCGCTGGTGTGCGTGATCGGGCGGAGCCGCGTGCCGCGACCGCCGGCGAGAACCAGCGCCTTCACGTGCGCCTCCCTGCGCAGCGCCGGCTCACGAACCGAGCGCCTCGGCGAGCAGTCGGCGCGCCTCGTCGAGCGCCTCGGCCACCTTGCCCTGATCCTTGGCCCCGGCGAGCGCCAGGTGCGGCTTGCCGCCGCCCGAGCCGCCGGTCACCTGCGCTACGCGCTTGACCAGATCGGACGCGTTCATCTTCTTCTCGGCGACCAGATCGTCCGACACCGCGGCCAGAAACGTGGTCTTGCCCTGGTTCTTGATGGCGAGCACCGCCGCACCACGGCCGAGGGCCCCGCGCAGCCGGTCGGCCGCGTCGCGCGCGGCGTTGGCGTCGGCCTCGGACTGAAGCTCCGCCACCACCCAGCGACCGTTGGCCGCGGCACTCGCGCCGGCGACCAGGCCGGTCATTTCGGCCTCGAGTCCGCCGCGCTTGGCATCGGCTTGCTCCTTTCGCAGACGCTCGAGTTCAGCCTTCTGCTTTTCGATTTGCTCCACCAGTTGCGCGGGCGCCGCTTGCAGCGCGGCTGCCGCGCGCGCCAACGTCTGGCCCTGGGCCTTGAAATACGCGAGTGCTTCGTGCCCGCACAACGCCTCGACCCGGCGCACGCCACTCGCGATCGCCGACTCGTCGACGATCGCGAATGCGCCGATTTCGCCGGTGCGCGACACGTGGGTACCGCCGCACAGCTCGAGGCTGGGTTCGATCCCGACGTCGGCGACGCCGTCGACCGTGACCACCCGTACCTGAGCCCCGTACTTCTCGCCGAACAGCGCCATCGCGCCCTTGGCGCGCGCCTGGTCGATCGGCAGGATCTCCCAGCGCACTTCGCGGTCGCGCAGGATCCATTCGGCGACGCGGCGCTCGATCCGGTCGAGCTGATCGCGGTTCGGCGCCTCGAAATGCGCGTAGTCGAAGCGCAGCCGATCGGGCGCGACCAGTGAACCCGCCTGGTGCACGTGATCGCCGAGCACGGTACGCAGTGCGGCGTGCAGCAGATGCGTCGCCGTGTGGTGGCGCATGGTCGGGAGCCGATGCGCCGCGGGAACCTCGGCCACCACGTCGGACTTGGCGCCCGCGGCCAGGAACGCTTCGCGACTCCCCGAGGCCATTTTCAGTCGGTGGACGACCGACTCGCCGTCTTTGTAGACGTGGACCAGGTCGGCAACCGCGCCGCCAGCTTCCAGCGTCCCTCGGTCGGCGACCTGCCCGCCCGACTCCGCATAGACCGGCGTGCGATCGAGCACGACCTCGAACGTACCCGCATCGGACTCCCGCCAGCGGCGGACGGCGAGGCCCTCGGCACGCGTCGACGTCCAGCCCAGGAATACGGAATCGGCGCCCGAAATGGCCGTCGTCCACGGGCGTGCCTCGCCGGTGCGGCCGAACTTGCTGGCCGCGCGTGCGCGCTCGCGCTGCTCGTCCATTGCGCGCTCGAAGCCCTCGCGATCGACCGCCACCTCGCGCGCCGCCGCGATCTCCTCGGTCAGCTCGATCGGGAAGCCGTAGGTGTCGTGCAGCTCGAACGCAACGTCGCCGGCGACAGACTGGCTTCTAGTCAAGTACTCCTCAAGCCTCGCCAATCCGGACTCGAATGCTCGATTGAAGTACTCTTCCTCGCTTCTGAGAGCCGCCTGTACAAACTGCTCGCGAAAACGAAGTTGTGGGTAGTGGGACTCGAAAACATCCACAACGATTGAAGAGAGGACCGCAAGAACCGGATACCCCGTTCCTCCGACAAGCTTGTAGCGGGCGATCGCTCTCCTTAACAGCCGCCTCAAGACATAGCCAGCACCCTCGTTCCCCGGCAGCACACCTTCGGTCATGGCGAACGTGAGCGCTCGAACATGGTCGGCCATTATTCGCGCCGCCCGAACGTGCTCAGGTCCCGGGCTCCCGAAGTGCATAAGAGCAGCATTCACGACTGGCTCGAACACGTCCGTCTCGAAGATCGTGCTCTTGCCCTGGACGATCAACGCCAGACGCTCGATCCCCATGCCGGTGTCGATGCCCGGGCGCGCGAGCGGCGTCAGCGTGCCGTCGGGGGCCGCGTCGAACTGCGGGAACACCAGGTTCCAGAACTCCATGTAGCGATCGCCCGGATCTCCGGGACGCTCGCCCCAGAACGTGCCGGCCGGCAAATAGTCGGGACGCTTCTCGCCCAGGTCGAAGTAGATCTCGCTGCACGGCCCGCAGGCGCCCGCGCCGCCGGCCGGCCCCCAGAAGTTGTCCTTGCGCCCGAGCGGCACGATGCGGTCCGCCGGAAGCCCGATCTTCTTCCACAGCTCGATCGCCTCGTCGTCGCGCGGCAGCTTGCCCTCGCCTTCGAAGATCGACGCGTACAGGCGATCCTTCGGCAGCCCGAGCGTCTTGGTGACGAACTCCCAGGCGAACGCGATCGCTTCGGCCTTGAAGTAGGCGCCCTTCTCGCGCGGACCGAACGAGAAGTTGCCGAGCATCTCGAAGAACGTGTCGTGCCGCGGGGTCAGGCCGACGTTCTCGAGGTCGGTGAGCCGCAGACACTTCTGCACCGAGACCGCACGCGTGTAGGGCACGTCGCCGGCGGCGGTGTAGTAGGGCTTGAACTGCACCATGCCGGCGGTGGTGAACAGCATGGTCGGATCGCTGGGCACCAGCGGTGACGACGGCACCTCGACGTGCCCCTGGCGCTGGAAGAAATCGAGGAAGGCGCGGCGCAGCTCGGCCGCGGTGCGGACGGAAGAGGTCGTGGGCATGACGGCCGGCAAAGATAATGGGTCCCGGTGCCCCGGGGAAGCGCTACTCCGGCGCCCCTTCTTTTAGAGCCGCACGGATCACGTCGCCGTCGAAGCCGCGCCGGGCGAGCAGCGCGTAGAGCCTTTGCTGACGAACCCGGGGATCGAGCTTGGCGTAGCGGCGCTCGACCTGACCGAGCACTCGGCGCGCAGCCGTGACCTCGTCAGCCGGGCCCATCTCGGCCTCGAGCAGGGCGCGGCCACGCGCGATGTCCTCAGGGTGAATGCCCCGCCCCCGCAGACCCATCTCGAGCTTGCGCCAGCCAGCGGCACGGCGCCCCCAACGTCCGCGCAGCCACGCCCGGGCGTACTCGGCGTCGTCGACCAGCCCGACGCCCGCGAGGCGATCGAGCACCTCGTTGATCGCGGGCGCCGCAAAGCCCTTCTCGCGCAGCTTGCGGACCAGCTCGCCACGCGTGCGGCGGGTGCGTTCGAGCAGCTTGAGCGCCGCTTCACGACACGGATCGGGAGAGGAATTGCTCATTTCATCTGCACGGGCGGCGCTTCAGCAGTCAGGAGCCCTTAACCGGTGCTCTCTGCCTGATGGTTTCCACGCCCAGGCTTTGGAGTTGGTCGCGGCGGTAACTTGCCTTTGGGAGGTATGCCAAGCCCCCCCCGGTTGACCTTGGCTGGAGTACGCGTCGTGCCCTTGACTGCGTTGTGTTGGTCTTCGCGCTGGTTCTTCATTCGTCGACTCCTTGACCCAGAAACTCTACGTATCGGATTTGGGATGCCTCCGTGACCAGGACACCCTCACCTTCAATTGGAATCATACTGTCGTCGTCTTCAACCCACGACGCGTCCTTCAAGAACACAGAAGACGACTTGCCATTGTCTGAATAGTACCGAGCCCACCCCATGACACGCCGACTATCTGCGAGATGAATGAGCATCCAGTTGCCGCTGATGTCTCCCAAGGCATCCTGCCAGACATCGTCTCTCCCCGTCCTCGTTGTCAGCTTGAACCACCTCGCCCAACGGTAATGGAGGTCATTCCCCACGACAATCCCGCTCGCCATACCTAGAACCAGGGACGACAAACCGAGGTTCACGAGCGATTCGGGGAACACCCCCACCCTGGAGTTGAAGAGGGAAAGCACGATCGAGGCGATCACATAGTTCGCGACCGAGAACGCAACAACTTCGAGAAACATGTCAGAAGTCGGCAGCTCCCTTGGTGGACGGAAGAAGTCCTTCACCTTGACGGAAAGGAATCCGGGGAGAAGCGTAACCGCCACTTCAACGGCTTCTCGACTCAGATCACCCACTGGGACCCTCCCTTGGCTCTGGCCTAGGTCCATTCTCAGGGGGCAATGAAGCATTTGGTCTACCGCTTGCGGTCCGTCCCCGCGGCGACCGGCTGCGGTCGAATGGGAACCGGCGGTCGCACCGGAGCACCACCCTCCGGCTTCTCGGCCACCACCGGCACGATGGCCGGCCCGTTGGTCGGCTGCGGGCTCTTGAGGCCGAGCATCGGGTAGAGCTTGGCCGTGATCTGTTGCGCGACGTCCTTGTGCTCCTTGAGGAACAGACGCGCGTTCTCGCGACCCTGGCCGAGGCGCTCCTCGCCGAACGAGAACCAGGTGCCGGCCTTCTGGATGATGTTCTTGTCGACCGCGTAGTCGATCAGCTCGCCTTCGCGTGAGATGCCCTCGTTGTAGAGGATGTCGAACTCGGCCTCGCGGAACGGGGCGGCGACCTTGTTCTTGACCACCTTCACTTTGGTGCGGTTGCCGACCGCGACTTCACCGTCCTTGAGCGTTGCGATACGACGGATGTCGAGACGCACCGAGGCGTAGAACTTGAGGGCACGGCCGCCGGCCGTAGTTTCGGGGTTGCCAAACATCACGCCGATCTGCATGCGGATCTGGTTGATGAAGATCACGCACGTGCGGCTCTTGTTGATCGAGCCGGTGAGCTTGCGCAGCGCCTGCGACATGAGGCGCGCCTGGAGCCCGACGTGCGAGTCGCCCATCTCGCCTTCGATCTCGGCGCGCGGCACCAGCGCCGCCACCGAGTCGATGACGACGACGTCGACCGCGCCGGAACGCACCAGCGTGTCGGCGATCTCGAGCGCTTCTTCGCCGGTGTCGGGCTGGGCGACGTGCAGGTTGGCGATGTCGACGCCGAGCTTGCCGGCGTACAGAGCGTCGAGCGCGTGCTCGGCGTCGATGAACACCGCGTTGCCGCCGTTGCGCTGCGCGTGGGCAATGATGGTGAGCGCCAGCGTGGTCTTGCCCGACGACTCGGGCCCGTAGATCTCGACGACCCGCCCGCGCGGCACGCCGCCGACGCCGAGGGCGAGGTCGAGGCCGACCGAGCCGGTCGAGATGATCTCGATGCCGGACGTGGTGTCGGTTTCGCCCAGCTTCATGATCGAGCCCTTGCCGAACTGCTTCTCGATCTGCTGCAGGGCGAGGTCGAGGGCCTTGCCCTTTTCCTTGGCGGACGGTGTTGGGTTCAGCATGGTCTGCGTCTCCTTCGCAGGGGCTTCGTCATGTGCCGGGACGGGGTCCCGTTCCTTCGGGTGGCGCCATGATACACGGATGTGCACTGGCGTCAAGAGGGCGTCTGGAGCGGTCGCCCGCCTACTTCAGGACCACGACCTTCGACGAAGCCGCACTTCCTGCCTGCGACAGACGCAAGACGTAGAGCCCCTCGGGGAGCGACCGCTGCCGCCCCAGGTCGATCGTGTGCGTCCCGGCGCCGAGTCCGTGAAGGGCTTTCTCGAGAACTCGCCGTCCCGCGGCATCGATCAACTCGATCTTTGCCGGAGACGAATTCGCCAGGCTGAACGAGACCGAGAACCTGCCGTCACGCGAAGGGTTGGGCATCGCGCCGCGCAGGGCGAACAAGAATGGGGCATCGCCTACTCCGGTGTACGGACCGGCGGCCGCGAGCGCCGTTGAACCCTCGTTGCCCTGGGAGTCGATTGCGGTGACTTTGTAGAAGTGCGAGGAATTGCCCTCTGAGTCGACGAACGTCGTGATCGTGGAAGGACCGATCAGACTCCCGGGACCTGGCACGAAGTCGGGTGTCAGCCCGCGATAGACATGATAGCCATCCAGGTCTTCTTCGGAGTTCGGCGTCCACGTCAGCTCTACCCCACCCGCCGTGGTGATGGCGCTCAATCCTACTGGGGCGTCCGGCGGCAGATTGTCTATTGAGTAGCCACTGTCGACGTTGGATTCGTAGAACGTGTCGGGGTCGGTGGTGAGTGCTGAGATGAAGAAGGCCGTGTAGGGGTTGCTCGAGGACAAAGAGTCCTGGGTGGTCGCAGCCTCAAAGCTATATTCTGGGAGCTGCACCGCGGGCACAGTGGCCTGCTCCTCCCAAATGGCGGTCGTTCCGTTGAGGCGCCAAACGCGATAGCCGGTGATCGTTGAGTACCCAGGCAAATCGAGCGCGCTGCGTTGCCACAAGAGGAGTACGCGTTTGCCTTGGTCGTTCTGAACGTCGCGCACCTCAGTCAGGACCGGCTCGGGACCGGGCGGCGGATTGTCGCACTGGTTCAGCAGAATCGCGATTTCCATCGATTCGGGGTACCGCACAACTGCCACGTCAAGCTTCAAATCGCCATTGAAATCCCCGACGGCAACATCCGTAGGGTGCCCGCCAACCCGAAAAGTGTAGGGACCCAGGAAGAGGCCGTTCCCGAAACCAGTCAGAATCCCTACGGTGCCATCGGAATCGGCAACCACGAGGTCGAGGATCGGGTCGTCGTCGAAAAACCCGATGCTGACGCTGCGCGGCACGCCTCCCGCGTAGACGTGGAGAGGCTGAGCGAAGGTCCCGTTCCCAACACCGCCGCTACCGTTGCCCCTGACAATCGTGAGTGTCGCGTTGCCACCGTTGGCTACCGCGAGGTCCAAGGTGCCGTCGCCGTTGACGTCCCCGAGCGCGATCTTGTACGGATAGATCCCCACCGGGTAGTTCAGCGTATTGTCGAACGTGCCGTCGCCCACCCCGCGCAGAATCGAAATATTCTGGCTGTTTTGATTCGAGACCACCAAGTCGGCATTTCCGTCCTCGTTGAAATCGCCGGTCTGGATGTCGTACGGGTGGACACCGGCGCCGAAACTCAAGGGCGCCGAGAATCCACCGCCGGGCTGACCGAGGATCACGGAGACCGCGTCGGAGAGAAGGTCGGCAGAAGCCAGATCGGGGATGCCGTCGTTGTTGAAATCGCCACTCGTGACTCCGTAGGGCGCCTGGCCGTGCACCGGAACAGATGAAGGAGCGGCGAATGTGCCATCGCCGTTGCCAGGAAGCACGGTGATGGAGTTCGTCGCCCCGCTGTTCGTGGCGATATCCAGGTATCCATCGAGGTTGAAATCCTTGGCCACAAGGTGGCCGCTTCCCGGCAGCACTGAGTAAAGAACCACGTTCTCGAAAGTTCCGTCTCCTTGACCGATCAGGATGCCGATGTGGCTCGTGCCATTTACGGTGACTGCCAAATCCTGAATGTCGTCGCCGTTGAAGTCAGCAACTATCGTGTGAAAAGGATTCTCGCCAACGAAGTAGAAAGAGGGCTGGCCAAGAAGATCGATCCCCGGACACGCTGCGCCCGCCGACGTGGCGGTCAGCCACGGCACCAACACAGCAGCTCCCATCAGAGCCGATAGAAACTGCTTCAAGGCTCCCTCCCGCTGCGGCCGGATGTCGAACTCAACTCAGCCCGTAACGCTTCATCTTGTTGAGCAGAGTCGTTCGGGGAATTCCAAGTGCTTTGGCCGCGTCGGTCCGGGAGTTCCGGGCCTGCTTGAGTGCTTCAGCGATTCGCAACTTCTCGCTTTCGGCCAGTTCCTCGAGCAGCGTCGAGGGAGCGGTGGCCGTACCCAGCTCCAGCTCGGCGGGAGTGATCTCGTGCCCATCCACCGCAAAGATCACGAGGCGCTGGAGCACGCCCTTCAGCTCACGAACGTTCCCAGGCCACGAGTGCTCGCGCAGAATCTCTTCGGCCTCGAGGCTCAGCCGAACTTCGCGCCCCGCTTCGGCGCATGCTTCGTCGAGGAAGTGGGCGATCAGCAGCCCGATGTCGTCGCCGCGCTGCCGGAGCGGCGGGAGCGCCACCACTCCGTGCGCGAGACGGTAGTAGAGGTCGCGCCGCAGGTGTTCGCCCTTCTCGAGCGCCAATTGATCGCGATTGGTCGCTGCAACGACCCGCGTCTGCACCTTGAGGTTGCGCGTCGCACCCACGCGACGCAGCTCGCCGGTCTCGAGGAATCGCAGGAGGCGCGCCTGAAGCTCGAACGGCATCTCCCCGATCTCGTCGAGAAACACGGTGCCGTCCTGGCAGACTTCGAGGAGCCCCGCCTTCTCGCGCGTTGCGCCGGTGAAAGCACCGGCGACGTAGCCGAACAGCTCGCTCTCGATCACCTCACGCGGCAGGGCGGCGCAGTTGATGGGCATGAACGTGCCCGCGCGCACCGAGAGCTTGTGGATGCCGTGGGCGATCAGCTCCTTGCCGGTTCCCGATTCGCCGAGAATCAGCACCGGCGAGTTGCGACTTGGCGAGCTTCGCGACCTGCTCGAGCAAATGGAGCATCGGCCGGTGTTCGGTGACCAGGCCGAAAGTCTCGAACCCCCAGTTTGATCGCCGCTCGATCTCGGCGGTTCCCCGCGGGCGGCGGCGTGGGTGGCTGTTCGTCGCAGCGCGCGCCGCCGGGATGGTGGCGATGCGAGCCTCGGCTTCGGCCAGCTTGGCCTTGGCTCCCATGCGCTCGAAGTGGTCGCGCGCCGCGTGCCAGGCTTCGTGCGCCGAAGCGGCGTTCGTGTACTCGCCGGCATTCGGTCCGATGAGCCAATCGCCGTACGCGAGCCACAACTTGCCCCACTCGTACGGCGTCTCGATGTCGTCGTAGTAGGCGAAACCCTGCTCGAACCAGCGGTGGGCCTCGGTCGCGTTGCCCATTGCCGCGGCACTCAGTGCCAGCACGCGATAGGTCGCCGCCTCTTCGTAGCGATCGCCCAGCTCGCGACAGTGCTCGAGGCCGGTCTTGGCTTCGTCGTACGCGTCTTCGTTGCGGCCGAGGAGCAGGTAGCACTCGGCACGGCGGCGGCGCAGCTCGGCGACGATGTCGCCCTTGGGCACCAACGCCATGGCTTTGGGGAAGACTTCGTCGTAGTAGCGCAGGGCTTCGGCGGCTTGGCCTTGTTCGAGATGGACGTCGCCGAGGAATTCGGAGGTGAGGAGGGACGGACGGGACTCAAGGCCCCCGGTTGGCAGCCCATCGATCGATCCAAACACAAGAGCAGCCTCTGAAGTCCGACCGGCATGAAGTGCAATCATTCCAATCAGCAGAGCGCCGAACTGCTCCCACTTGATGTCTTGCGCTCCAGCACTGCGCGTTGCAGACAGATACGCAGCCGCGGCTCTTTCTGCCTCCTCTAGGCGCCCGCGCTTCCAAGCGGTGATGGCCAGCGCTCTCGCCGAATGACATTCCGCCAAGCCACCATCAATTCCCCGAGCCAGAGTAGCCGCTTCAGTCGCCGCCTCGATGGCGTTGGGCCAGCGACAATGGAATCTCTCAATCATCGCAAGGGCGAGCAAAGCGTTCGCCTCGAGTAGTGGATCGCGGCAACGACGGGCAGACACTATGGCGTCCAACAGCCACCGTTTGGCAGCAACGCGATTGCCGCCAACTAGAAGAGTTGCTGCAAGCTGATACGCGCAGGTCCCCAGTGCCCGCGAGTCCGGCCTCGCAATGAGTTCCCTTTGCACCGCCATTAGTACCGACTCCGATTCGTCGGTGCGACTCAGGCCCCGCAGCGCTACTCCCTCCCAGATTCGCAAGTACGCGGATTCAGCGGAACTGTGTACCAATTCATCACCGATGTCGTTCTGGACTCTCCTCACAATGAGGAGTGCATCGTCATTCTGGGCCAGAAGGAGGTGAGCCCGCGCCAAAGTCGACATTAGCTGGACCGACCCAAGCCCGATTGGGTTTCGGTCGGTCCAATCAGTAATGAGCTCGATTGCGACCTCGGGTTCGCCGCGGTCACAGAGTCCTTCGCTGCAAGCCAAAACTGCCCCGTCGACTGCACTCTTGTCGGCTGACCAATGATTGGACCTGATCAGCTCGCGAAGTGCGCTGACTTGGGCCTTAGTGCCAACGATCATTCTCACCAAGCCTCTTCAAGACTGGATTGGGCAAGACACCCCACCTGGAGAGCCACAGAAGAAGTCCACCGTACGGACGTCCTTCCACAGGAACCACAACTTCCATTGCAGGAGACCGTCGAACCTGGGACGGAGGATCATCCGGATCACCCAACTTCCAGCCACCTCGTTCCGGAAGTGGGATCCGCCCCGCCTGCACCACCCCCGCCGCCATCACGGTCATCCCCACCGCGACCACGACCGCCAGCCACCACGGCCGGCCATGCTTCTTCATCGCCTCGCTCCTTCGGAGATCCCCTCTCCGTGCTGCGCGGCTCGGCTTCGGGGGCAGAGCCGCCGGAAGAAACCGAGACCCCGCCCGGGCAGCACGAGTCTGCCCCGATGGGGTCGCGAACAGGTTCCGTGTGGGATGAGGGGATTCGGCCATGTGGCATCCCGGCTTAGGGGTCGGGGGCTAACGGAACGCCCGTCAAGGCTAGGCCTACCCCAGGCCGCGGGCAAGCGGAAAAACCGGATCGGAGCCCGAAGGCCCTAGGGGCTACTCCACGATCACGATTCTCGCCCGGCCAACCCCAATGCCCGAGCGCACCGTTACAAAGTAAAGGCCCGGCGGGCTCGAGCGGCCCTCAGCGTCCCGTCCGTCCCATCGCAGCCGGCCCGTGGCTCCGACCATCGGCTCGTCGAACGAGCGCACCAACCGTCCACCGAGGTCGTAAATCCCCACGCCAACGCGCGAGCCCACCACCGGCGCAAGGCGCAATTCCACGCCTTCGCTCGCGCGGGCGGGCGTCGGCACGCATGCCAGCGTCAAACTCGACTCCTCACGTTGCGGCACGCTCAACGTGCCACTGCCCGCAACGCGTTGGGCCGCGTATCTGGGCGGGCCCCCGAATCCGGCTTGGTCGAGCCATCCGGCGACCACACCTCCGCTGCCATCTGGAACCGCAACCAACTGGCCGGCGAGCCGGTGTAGGGAGGCGAGCACCACCCCGCCACTCGACCAGATCGGCGCACCGGTCGAACCGACCCGCTGTGCGTAAATGGAATATTCGTCGCTAACGTCGCCGCCGTCGTCTGAATTCCATACGAACACCGCTCCGTCGGCGCCGTCGGCGAGCATCCTCACCTGGTTGACGCCGCTGCCGCCGAAACTCTGCCCAACTTCGACCGCCGGCAGCGTCCACAGCTTCGCTCCCGTCGGCGAGAGTCGTTGAGCCATAGCGGCATTCCACCCGTTGTTCCTGTAGTCCTGCCACCCGACGATCGCGCCGCCATTGCCGTCACCCAGCACGAACGTCTCATTGACGTACCAAGTGGTCCCGCTCAGGCTCACGCCGTCGGGAGCCCATGCGACATTGCCGTCTGCGGTCACCCGCTGTGCAAAGGCCTGTGTCCAGGTGTTCAGCGACCGATAGTCGAGCCATGCGACCACCATTCCGCCGCTACCGTCGGCTTCGATGTCATTCACGAAGGTCCCGTGTGGCGAGGTCGAGAGTTGAACGCCCAGTGTGGCCCACTGCGGCTCGCCTCCTGCGTTCAATCGCTGAGCGAACCCATGAATCTGGCCACCCCGAACCTCCGTCCAGGCGACCAGCGCGCCGCCCAAACCGTCCGATGCGAGCCTCTGACTCGTTTGCGACAAATGGTTGGGGCACACGACGACGCCGTCCTCGCCCCAAAGCAGACTGCCTGCCGCATCCACCCGCTGCGCGCGTGTCGTGAAAATGCTGTCACGGTCATCGCGCCACACCACAAACATCCCGCCCGCGCCATCGCTCTCGGCCACGAAGCTGACTTCGTGGCGGGGCCCGAGATTCACGGGAACAGCGTCCGGCCCCCAGAGCAGCGTGCCGTCGGGGGCGAGCCGCTGCGCATAGAGGTTGCCGGCCGTGTCGGCGCGAAAGTCGCTCCAAAGAACGAGCGCGCCGCCTTGGTCGTCGCTGACGATGACCGGGGGGCCGCCACCAACGGAAGGGTGGATGAACGCCATCGTAGAGCCCACCGAGATGCCGTTGGCCAGCCACAACGCGACGCCGGATCCACTCACGCGTTGGGCGAAGAACCGTCGGTTCGCCTCATCACGCCAGTCGAGCCACATGAAATAGGCGCCGCCGGAACCATCCCCGACGCTAGCCAGTCCATTTCGGAAGCCGGTCGTGTCACACACCGTGACGCCGAGGCCGCCGAGCGGCGGCCAGGCGGCCGCAACCGGTGTCGCGAGGGACGAAGCGAGGAGGCTCGTCGCGATTGCACGGGCGACGAATGGCATGCAACGAGGTTACCGCACGGGCTGGCTGCCCGATACTCCCAACTTTCCCTCGCCCTTGACCGTGTAAATCGATCCCTTTGGCGACAACTGACTCTCGACCACCAGCAGCCGATCGACTCGGAAGCGTGGCACCGCGCCTGCGACTCGTGCCAATTCCAGCTCCTCCGTCCAGTCGCGGCCGGGCACTCGCGCGCGCCCGAGTGTCAGGTGCGGAGTGAACGGCCGCTCGGCCTTCTCGAATCCGCGCCGCCGGAGTTCCGCCTCGAGGTCGCGCCCGAGTTCCATCATCGCCCGCTCGCCCGCCGTCATCCCTAGCCAAATCACGCGCGCCTTCCTTGTGTTCGGAAACGCGCCGATGCCGCCCAGCTCGGCGTCGAATGCCTCATGGCGCTCGGCAGTGGTCGCCGCGGCCTCGGCCACGCGTCGCAATCCGTCGTCGCCAACATCGCCGATGAAACGCATCGTGTAGTGCAGGTTGTCGCGCTTGACCCACGACACGCCGTCACCGTCGCGCCGCAGCGACTCGCCCAAGGCGTGCGCGGCGCGCTGTACGCCTTCCGGCGGGAACACCGCGAGAAACACGCGGTGCGCTGCCTTCGGTTCACCCACGTCACATACCTCGCACGGCCGAATGCATGGGCCTAACCGAGACGCGGATCGAGCGGCAATCCCTTCAGGTGCCGCCTGAGCAAGTCGAGGGCGGTCTGCGCCGCGCGCTCGCGAATCGTGTTGCGCGTGCCGACGAAGCGGTACGGCCGCACCGCCGTGCCCCCCGGCGTGTGGACGGCAATGAACACGGTGCCCACCGGCTTCTCGGCCGAGCCACCCTCGGGCCCGGCGATGCCGGTGATGCCGACCCCGGCTTCGACGCCCGCGCGTTCCGCCGCACCGCGCGCCATCTGCTCGGCGACCACCGCGCTCACCGCGCCGTGGGCGGCTATGTCCTCGGCGCGCACGCCGAGCAATTGCACCTTGGACTCGTTGGAATAGGTCACGAAGCCCCGCTCGAAGTACTTGGACGAGCCCGAGAAATCGGTGATGCGCTTGGCCATGAGCCCGCCGGTGCACGACTCGGCCACCGCCAGCTTTCGTCCCTGCTCGATCAGCGTCTCGGCCACGACCTGCTCGATCGGAGTCGAGCCTTCGGCGTACATCACCGACGCCACGCGCGCGCGCAGCTCGTCGTAGGCGCGCCCGGCGACCGCTTCGACCTGCGCCCGGTCGTCGCCGGTCACCGTCACGCGCAGGTCGACGCCAAAAAAGCTCGGCAGGTAGGCGAGTGCCGCACCGGGCCAGGTCTGCGGCATGGGACCGATCTTCTCGTGCAGATGACTCTCGGCAACACCGGCGGTGCGCAGCGTGAATACCTCCACCCGCCGGCCGGCGCGCTCGCGCAGGTAGGGCACGACGAACTCGCTTGCGAGCCCTTCCATTTCGTAGGGCACGCCGGGGAGCAGAATCAGCGGCTTGTCGCGCTCGAGAATCAGAAGCCCCGGGGCCGTGCCCTGACGGTTTGGCCACGCCTGCGCCCCTTTGGGCAGCAGCGCCTGGGCCTCGACCGATGCCGGCATCGCACGGCCGAACTTCTTCACCCGCTCGCGAATGCTCTGCAGCACGTCTTCGTCGAGCCGCAGCGGACGACTGAGCACGGTGGCCACGGCCTTGCGCGTCAGGTCGTCGGGCGTGGGTCCGAGGCCGCCGGTGGTCACCACCGCGTCGGCACGATCGAGTGCCCGGCGCAGCGCGTCGCCGATCCGATCGGCCGAATCGCCGACGGTCGAGTGCCAACCGACGCGCACGCTCACTTCTTCGAGCGCGCGCGCCAGCCACGCGAAGTTGGTGTCGAGGGTGCGGCCCGACAACACTTCGTTGCCGATGGTGATGACTTCAACCTGCATGAGTGCTCGTCGTTGTGGCTTGGATGGCCGCGGCAGGCGCGGAACGCCCGCGTCCTAGCCTTCGATCTTGTAGATCTCCCGGCGCCCCTGCTCCACGAGGTCGTGGTAGCCCTTCATGATTTCTTCCATTTGCTTCATTTCGGCCTCGCTATGACCCTGGCCTTGAGACATGTCCTCGAACGCCTTCATGTTGGGCACTTCGAACTCGGCAACCAGGGTCCAGTAGCGCTCGCCGCTGAAGTCGGTCATGACCCGCATCTTTCCCATGCCCCCCTTCTCCATGATCTTGGACATCGCGAGGAACTTCTCGACCATGGGGCGAACTTTGCCGGGCTTGCAGTACATGATTTCTCGGATCAGCAACATGGTTCTTCCCTTCGAAACTGGGTGAAAGGGTCGGCGGAAGGCCCCTACCGTATTCGGGCGATACCCTCGCGGCAAGTCCACCGGCCGCGGTGCGATGTCCGCTCACCTTTCGGCGACTCCTTGCGCCATGAGCGCCGGTCCGCGATTCTCACGCGTTCGCCGTGGTTCATTGGACACCCCGAGGACCTTCGAATGTCGCGCGCCATCGTCGCCGCCCTCATCACCGCGATGAGCTGTGCTGTGACGACAACTGCTGTCGCACAGGTCCCCGCCGATTCGACGGTCGCCGACACGACTACACAGGTTCCCCAGCGCGACATCGGGGACGTCATCGCCCAACTCCTGGGGAAGGATCGCGTGAACACCGAAGCGACGATGCGGCCCAGGCCGGGGCTCGCGATCGTTGCGTTGCCCTCGATCGGCTACAACCCGGCGTTTGGCGCCTACATCGGAATCGGGGCCAGTGCGGGTGGCTGGCTGGGCGATCCCGATAGGACTCGTGTCTCCGTGTTCGCCCTCAACTTCACCTATTCGACGTCGCACCAGTTGAGCCTTCAGTTCAAGTCCGACGCGTGGGTTCCGGGCAATCGATGGAACTTCAAGGGCGACTGGCGCTACCTCGACACCTCGCAGCCGACCTACGGCCTGGGTCCCCTGAGCGAACAGACCGGCAAGTACCCGATGAACTTCGTCATGTGGCGTCTCTATCAGACGGCCTACTTGCGCGTGGGTAACAACATCTACGCCGGACCCGGCTACCATTTGAACATTCACGACCAGATCGAGGACGAGCGCGCGCTTGCCGGCGAGTCCACTCCGTTCACGGCCTACAGCGGCGACGTGACGCGCACCATGGCGTCAGGCGTGTCGGCCAACATCCTGATCGACAGCCGGGAGAGTCCCATCTATCCGACCCTCGGACTTCACTGGAATGCGAGTTTTCGCGCGTATTCGACGGGTTTGGGTGACGACCGGAACTGGCAGGAGTTGTGGAGCGACTTTCGCGCCTATCCGCGCATGCCGAGCGGACCCGAGGACGTGCTCGCGATCTGGGTCACGTTGTGGACCACGTACGGGCCGGCGCCCTACCTGGACACGCCCGCGATCGGCTGGGACACCTTCACCAAGAGTGGGCGCGGGTACGTGCAGGGTCGCTTGCGAGCACCCAATCAGGTCTACGTCGAGTGCGAGTACCGAAAGGTGCTGACCAAGAATGGCCTGCTCGGCGCGACCGTGTTCGTGAACGGCACGAGCAGCACGCTCGATTCCGGAACCTTCAGCAAGTTCGACCCCGGTATTGGCCTTGGCCTCCGCATCAAGTTCATCAAGCGCACGAAGACCAACCTGACTGTCGACTACGGCTGGGGGCAGTCCGCGTCCAAGGGGTTGTACCTGGGAACTCAGGAGTATTTCTAGGGCCGCCAGTTCCGCCCGTTTCCAGGGCGCCTCCGTGGGGGCAGGCGCCCTGGAGCGGCGTGCGGCCCGCCGCCTGGGCGGTACAACTCCCCCGAATCCGAGTTAGGCGACGATGGCGGCGGTGCCAATTGGCCCGCCGATCAGCGCCACTCGGCTTCGGGCATTACCCATGGCAGAAGTCGTGCCGTCGGATGTCCTCGAGACGCCGAAGGGCGATGGGCTCGCAACTGCGTTCCTGGCAGAGAATAGGCGGGCTGGACTGTTGCGGGATGTCGCGAGGTGCAGAAGCGCAAATGCGCTCAGCGGCTCGTCGATGGAGAAGCGAGCTGTCGTTCGCGACAGCTCGTCATCAGGTGGAGGCCGGCCCTCCCAGCCCAAGGTGGCGAAGCTTCTTGTAGAACGCCGACTCGCTGATCTTGAGCTTGGCGGCGACCTCGGCGCGCGTAAGGTCGGGGTAGCGACGAATCGCCTCCTCGATCCACTTGCGCTCCGCGGCTTCCAGGAGCCTGGGCAGCCCCGCGTCGAGTTCGACACGCTCCCCATCGCCAGCTGCAAGTGGCTCGCCTTCGCCGGCGATGCCGGCACCCAGCAGACGGACGACGTCGTCGACCCGAACCGCTCCTTTCCACCCCTCCATCGTCATGCGCGCCGCCAGTTGTTCGAGATGGCGCACGTTCCCGGGCCAGGAGAACGCCAGACCCTTGAGGTAATCGCAGACCTCGGGCGACGGCTCGATCCAGCGCCCGGAATCCGTCTGATCCAGGGAGTGGCGCAGCAGCAACGGAATGTCCTCGACCCGCTCGCGCAGGGGCGGGATCCGGATCGGGATGTAGTGAATGCGCTCGAACAGGTCGCGACGAAATCGGCCCGCACGCACTTCCGCCTCGAGGTCGCGGTTGGTGGCAGCGATCACGCGAACATCGGCGCGCCGCTCTTCGGCCTCGCCAATGCGCTCGTAGGTTCGTTCCTGGAGGAGTCGTAAGAGCTTGGGCTGGATCTCCAGGGGCAGCTCCCCGATCTCGTCGAGGAACAGCGTGCCCTTCTCGGCCGCCGGGACCTTGCCCAGACGATCGCTCACCGCACCGGTGAACGCGCCACGCTTGTGGCCGAACAGCTCGGGCTCGACCATGCTGCGTTCGAGCGAAGGGCAGAACACCGTGACCAGCGGCCCCGCGGCCCGGGGCCCACCGTAGTGCAGCACGCGCGCGAGAATGCTCTTGCCGGTGCCGGTCTCGCCCAGGATCAGGATGGGGAAGTCGGTTGCGGCGGCCTTGCGAACGGTGTCCTCGAGGCTGCGCACCGACGCCGAGCGGCCGACGAAGCGCCCGAACGACCATTCGGACGCGAGCAACCGCCGGTTCTCCTCGGCCTCGGAGCGATACTGCGTCTCGGACAGTCGCAGCCGATCGCGCTCCTGCATCATCTCGCGTCCGGCCCTCAGCGATTCGAGCACCGGGCCGGCAAGGTCCACGAGGTACTGCAGCATCTGGACGTGATCGCGTCCAAAGTGCCCGATGCTGCGATGCTCGAGGTGGACGATCGCGGCGATGCCGCGGGACGTGCGGATCGGAACGCACAGGATCGACGAAGTGCGCAAGGCCCGGAACGACGCGAACACCTGATAGAACACGTCATCTCGAGCGTCGGCAATCACGATCTCGGTGCCGCCTTCCAGCACCCGCTTGAACAGATTGCGACTGAAGCGGCCTCGCTCGCCCTCGAGGTTCTTGGGCTCGAAACCGTGCAGCACCCGATAGACGATCTCCCCTTGCTCGGCAACCTCGACGAACAGCCCACGCTCGGCCTGCGTGAAGGCGACGGCCTGATCGAGGATGGCCCGGAGCACCGCGTCGGGCTCCGCCACCTGGCAGAGCACTGCTCGCAGGGATTCGATCAGCTGTTGCGACAATCGCTCGGAATCAGAGGTCATTCGGCGCACCTCGAGTTCGCGCAGCACGACCCAGCCATGCGGATCGTCATTGCAAACGGGCGCCATTATACCTGGGCTCCTTCCGGCGGCGCGCCCGCGGGCCGAAACCCGCGAGCGCGCCAAGCACGGCGGTTCAGCTGGCCGGTTTGATACCGGTTTCCACCCAACCCACCAGAGATTCGAAATTCGACATCAGTTCGGCAATGGTGAAGGTGCAGTGACCGTACCGGCTGACGGCGCGCTGCAGCAGTTGGGGGCCTGCCGCCACCTGGCCGAAGAGATCCTCGTGAAACACCGGCACGACCGGGTCGCGCGACGTGTGGAGCGCGAGCACGGGGTCCTGGAGATTCCCTGCGGGCTCACCGTAGTGAGCCAGGTACGCCTGGGCATCGGGCGCAGCGTCGAAGCGTGCCACGCGCGCATTGATGTCGGCGACCATCGCCGCGGGCAGCGCCGAGCACGAGTATTGCCAATCCGCGTTGTCGTAGAACGAGTGCCCGTGAGTCCGGTCGAACAGGTCCCCACCCCCCTGCACTCCGAACAGCAGCACTGTGACCAGCGAAGTCACCAGTTCCTGGCCGTTGGCTCCGGGCAGCGGCCGGCGAGCCAGACACTGGATGATGCCGAGACCCTGAGGGTTGGCGGTGACTGCGGTGGCGATGGCGCCCGTGAGTGCTCCGTAGTTCGGATTCGCGGGCGGATGCTCGAGGTCGCCGGGCATCACCCCGGGGTAGACGGCGTCGAACAACACACGGATGTCGCCCATGTACTGGATCTCGTCGTCGCTGCCGCCGACGATTCCGCACACCAGCAGGCTCCCGTCGTACTGCTCGGGATACTTCTGGGTCATGAGCAAGCCAACGAGTCCGCCCAGCGACTGGCCGAAGAGGTAGGTGCGCTCCGGCTGTCCCACCTTCGAGGCAAACACCCCTCGCAGCTGGTGCGAGCGCTGCACCCCGTCCTTCGCGGCATAGCCGTTCTCCGAGTAGCTCGACGCCACCACCGCGTAGCCTCGCTGCAGAAGGGCGTCGCGGATCGGCCCGAACGCGGGAAGTGCGACCGGCAGCGCCGGATCGGTATAGCCGTGCAGGTAGACGACGAGATCACCGTTCCAGTCGGCCGGCCGGTCGATCGACCACAGAGCCCCGCGTCCAATACTGCCTTCGAGATGCAGTGCCTCGCCCGCCGAGAGGATTCCATTGCCGCCGCTCAGAGCCGCGGCCGAGTTCGAAGCCGTGGGCGAGAGCGTCGGCGACACGAGCTTTTGGCTATCGCAGCCCGCGAGCGCGATTGCGGCCAATAACAGCACGGCCGGCGCGACCCGACGCAATCCTGCAAACGGCGGTCCCGTGTTGCCGTGCGAATGCCTGGTGTTGAACCTCGACATGACGACCTCCTCGTTCCCGCGGCGCAAGCCACGCCTCCAAGGTGGGGCGGCGACCGGCGACATCGTGAGAGGCGGAGTCATTGCAGGTCGTGTGCCGCCGCCCGGAGAGAGGGGTCGTGGCGTCCCGTGGCGGCGCACGGAGTCGGATCACGTTGAAGCGGGACATGAGGTTGCGAGTTACGGTGCAGCATTGGGCTCGCGTCATGACCAGCAAGCCATCTCATCCCGAGTGGCGTTTGGACTCCACGTTCGCGGAGCCGACTTTCGCTTCGTGGAGCTTGGCGCCGAGTGCACCCGGCTCTTCGAGGATCGTGAACGGGCCGAGGACGGTTCCGATCACCAGCTCGCCTCGACACCCACCCGATACGCGACTGACGGCTGGAAGAAGAGCGTCTGCCCGTAGTTGGGATTGGGCGACGTCTGCGCAGCGTCGAAGAAGCGGACCTGGTCGATGACCACCGGACGCCGCGGGTTCCCGACGTGGTACACGTCCAGCAGCATCCGCGGCCGGGCCCGCGCTACGCTCCCCAGTGGAGGATCGTAGGCAATTCGCAAGCTCAGGTCATAGATCGACGGCGTGCGCCCGAGGCTGCCGCGCGGGCTCAAGAACGTGTAGTACGGCGCGCCATACTGGGTCACTCCCAGCTCGCTGATCGGCGTGCCCGAGAGCCAGAACAGCGTGGCGCCAACCGAGACGCCGTGCCCGAGCGCCCCCTGGCCGTGCAGCTTGAACTGGTGCGGACGATCGTTCGGCAGCTGTCCCTGGATGAAGGCAACGCCCGACAGATCGGTAACGAATGCCGCTGCCCCGACCGGGTCGTTGACGCCCGCGGACTGCCCCCAGTAGCCCTCGTAGTTCCCGCGGATGGACGACAGCACGTAGCTGGCGCCGAAGACGCTACCGTCCGCACCCTGGACGTCGGCCGTGAGTTCGAGAGCTCGATAGACTCTCGAGATCCCGGGATAGGGCGCCAGCTCGCCCGAGCCGGGGTTGCCATAGACCGCCTGGCCGGTAATCGGCGATTCGACCGCAACGATGCCGCTCTGCTGGGTGCGGTACACACCGCGCGCGACCACGTGGACACGACCGGCAAAGACGCGATCGGCCCCGATCTGGACCTCGTCGAATGCCGCGCCGCGCAAACCGTCGACCTCGGGCTGGTGACCCAGCGTCTGGGTGAACACCGTCGTTCCCCCCGAGGGGTCGCTGCGTGGATCGTTGGGGTAGATCCTCACCTCATATGTGCTCGGCAGGTCCTGAAGGAAGAGCCCCGGCACCGCGAGCCGCGTGCGTTGGTAGAACCGCCCGAGCGAACCGAACACCGACGCCCGGCGTCTGATCCATGCGCCAGCTGAACCCGCCCTCGGCTGCCACTGGTTGGCGATCCGCTGGCCGACGTCGCCGCCGGAAGCCACCCAGTATTCCTCGGACCAGCGCAGTCCGACGTCGAGCCGCAGAGCGCGCGTGGCCTGCCACGCATCCTGAACAAATAGCGCCGGCGCACGGATGTGACCGCGAACGTCGCGGCCCACGAGCGTGATGGTCTGGTAGTAGAACTGCTGCCTCCAGACCTGGTCGTAGGACAGTTGCTCCTCGAAGAACTCGTCCTCATAGACCACGCCCGTCTTGAGCGCGTGGTCGCGGACCGCAAAGGCCACTGAGCCCCGCACCGAAGCGCGCCCCGTGCTGCGGTTGGTGGCCGAGCCCACGCCCCCCTCGACGTAGCCCGTGCGCGTATCGACGTAGAGTGGCTCCTCGGCGCCGCGTACGGTGCGCGGTTCGAACGTAAAGCGCGACGTGAAGTACCCGCCGCCGATTTCGGCAAACGCTCGCTCACCCAGCGTCCGAGTGAGTCGCAACGAAATGCTGCCGCCGCCAAGGCTCTGTTCGACCAGGACCGGGTCCAGGTTGCCGAGCGACTGCGCGGTCGTGAGCACCAGGCCACCGACCTGGTCGTGGGAACCCGGGTCGCCCTGCGCCGAGAGCACCACCTGCGTTCGGTCGTCGGGGCGGCCCGTCAGCTTGGCCGCGAAACGGTGCGACCAGCTCTCGTCGGTCACGGTGCCGAAACCCGGCATCTCGAGCGACTCTCGCTCCTGGGCTGGATCGTAGGCAACGAAGAACCACAGTCGATCCTTCACGATCGGCCCCTCGACACTGCCGCCCACATCCCATGAATCGAGGTCCACCGATTTTGCCGACACGCTCGAACTCCCGGTGGTGAAGAGCCGGTTGGCGTAAAAACCAAAGAGCTGACTCTTGAACGTATTGCCGCCGGACGCCGTCACCGCGTTCACAATGCCGCCGCCCGCGCCGCCGTATTCGGCCTGGTAGCCACCGGCGCGAACCTCGACGGCTTCGATCAGGTTGTACGGCAGGCTCGTGCTCCGGGAGTTGGCCGGAGGCTCGACGACGTTGAGCCCGTCGACGTAGTAGTTGGACTCCGGGCCGCTCGTGCCCGACAGATTGGCGCGATCGCCAAAGTACGAAACGCTGGCATGCGGCAGGAGCGTGACGATGGATTGGTAGTCGCGATCGGTTGGCAGGGCGCGAAACATGCTCGACGACAGACTCCCACCCATGGTCGTCGGTCGCGACGTGGGGGTTGGAGCCGGTGCCACGACCGTGGTGCCCGAGATTTCGATCGCCTCGGATTCGAGTTGGACATCACCCAGTTCGGTCGTGCGCCCAAGCGAAACGACGATCCCTTCGAGCACCAACTCGCGGAGGCCCAGACGTGAAATGCGGACTTCATAGACGCCTACGGGTAGAGCCGGCAGATGGAAGCGTCCACGGTCGTCGGAGACGGAGGAGCGCTGGCCCTGAAGCGCGCGGGCGGTCACGACCACACGCGCCTGGGGAATGACCGCGCCCGAGGGGTCACGGACGGTTCCTTCGATGGCTCCGCCGACCTCCTGCGCGCCCGCCGGGGAAGTGAGCAGCAGCGCAAGAAGCCCCAAGCCCTGAACAAGCGAGAACCGGGAAGCGGCCATGGCGGTTTGGGCCGCGGGGGCCGTTCGTGCGCCTCCGCAGTTCATGAATACTGCGCCTGACGCCCGTAAGACGCAATGGCCCGATGAGACCGAAACCGCTACCTCTGGGCCGACTCCTTCAGCAGCTCCTCCAAACGCCCCACCCAGAACTTGGCCCAGGTGTGCGTCCCGTGCCCGCGCGTCTCGTCGCTCGCCGGGATCAGCACGAACTTGATGCGCGCGACCTTCTTGATCTCGCGCTCGGCGATCCCCAGCTCGGGCGGGTTGATGAAGTCATCGGCCGAGTTCACGAACGTGACCGGCGCCTTGATTGCTCCGAGCTTGGGCGACGGATCGTAGTTGCGCGACGCTTCGACCTGGTAGATCAAGTCGTTGGCATCGAGTGTCGCCATGCGCGTCTGGAGCTGACGGTCGAGGAAGCGATCGACCGTGTCGCGCGTGCCGAGCGTCTTCTGCATGTACATCGGTGCCGAGCCGGCCAGGATCAATAGATCGGTCGCGGTGCGCAGCCCGGCCATCGGCTGAGTCGTGTAGTCGCCCCCCTGCCACGCCGGATCCTTCTGGATCGCATCGATCACCATGCTGCGCCACAGGCGATTGCGACCGACGATCGCGACCGGCTGGCAGGCGAGCGGCATCAACGCGTCCATGAACTCAGGGTAGGTCTCACCCCACACCCAGGAGTGCATCCCGCCCATCGACGTGCCCATCACCAGCCGTAGGTGGCGAACGCCCAAGTGCTCGGTGATCAACCGATAGTGCGCGAGCACCATGTCGTCGTAGTCATACTTCGGGAACTTCATGCGCAGGCCGTCGCTCGGCTTGCTCGAGCGTCCATGGCCGATGCCGTCGGGCAGGATGATGTACATGCGCGTGGTGTCGAGCGGCGCCCCAGGCGCGTAGAGCACGCCGGCGAACTGAGGCGACAGGAACTGACGGCCCGAACCGCCGGTCCCGTGCAGCACGAGTACCGCGTTCGTGACCTGGCCCTGCGTGTCGCGCGCGGGCTTGCCGAGCGTCAGGTAGTGAAGCCGCAGCTCGGGAATCGTCTCGCCCGACTGGAAGCGGAAGTCACGAGCGACGAAGTCGCCCTCGCGGGGCGGCGCCGGTTGCGTGTGAGCGACGCTCGCGAGCACGAGCAGCGCGAACAGCACGATCACGAAAAACCTGGGAAGGCGGGTCAGGGCGGGATTCACGCCGCGAATGATAGCTTGACGAGCGCGCCGGCCAAACTCAAACTATTACCTCGTATTCGACGTTGCTGCTGCCTGACGCACCACCTCCGAGACCGTATGCCGCGGCATCGACGCAACACGATTCTCGCCTTCCTGTTCGCCGCTCTCACCCCGGCCGTCGGAGCCGCGGGCACTCTGTGCGGGACGGTCACCGACCGTCAGACCAGCGCCCCGGTCGCGCACGCCGGCGTCTTCCTGCGCACTCCGTCCGGCGTCTACACCGGGATCTACGGGGCAACCGACGTGGCCGGCGCCTTCTGCATCGCGAACGTTCCGCCCGCGACCTACGACCTCGAGGTGCGCGTCGACGACTACCAGGTCGCCTACCTGCGCGGCGTGGTGGTGACCGGCACGACCGACGTCGAGGTTGGCGCCTCGCCGGGACTTCTCAAGTTGGCGCCGCCATCGCCCAACCCAGCGCGGGAACGAACCACGATCCGCTGGACGCTGTTGGCGCCCGCACGCGTCGAGATCTCGATTCACGACCTGCAGGGTCGGTTCGTGCGCGGCTGGGGCAGCGCCACATTGCCACCCGGCGAACACAGCGTCGAATGGAATCTGCTCGACGCCGCCGGTGCGGCGACCGCGCCTGGTCTCTACTTCATTCGTTTCCAAACCGACCACCTGCTCCTCGTTCAACGAATGGTCCGAACCCAATGACCCCGATGCCTAAGCCGGAGGCACTGTCATGACGCACGCGCATCGCCGCTCGACATCGTTGCTGGTTTCGTGGGGAGCTGCCGGATCGCTCCTGATCGCGGCGCTGTTCTTCGCCGCGGGTTGCGGTCGCCAGAGTGTTCTGGAACCGATCGCCGAAACGCCGAACGGCGCCGTGGTCGCGGGGGTCATCCGGCTCCAGAACAATGCTCCCGGCGCGGGCGTGGTGGTGACTCTCGAGCCGGTCGTGAACGGCCTATCGGCGGCGGTGCGTCGCACGATCGACGCGCCGTTCAGCGTGCGGCCGCAGGTCGTGGGCACAGGCTCGAGCGCGTTGTCGGCCGGCAAGCCCGGCCTCGACCCCGGCGTCGACTCCGAGAACCTCCGCGTGACCGTGTCCGACGGCCAGGGCCGGTTCGCCTTCAACGACGTGCCGGTCGGCGACTACCTGGTCACCGGCACCACGCGCCACCATCAGGCGGGCTTCGAGCGCATCGGCATTCCGACGATCACCGCCGACACCACGTTCGTCAACATCAGCCTGCTCCCGACCGGCACGTTTTCGGGCGTCGCGACACTCGAAGGCGAAGCGTCCCATTCCGGAATCGTGGTCTATGTGGATGGCACCTCGTTCCTGGCGGTGACCGACGCCGCGGGCGATTGGGTGATGACCGACGTGCCGATTGGAACGCATGTTCTCACCGGCATACACGGCGGATTCCTCGACGCCACGAGCGGTGGCACGCTGAGCTTCGCCGGCGACTCGGTGGACGTCGGCTCCATGGAACTACTGCTCAACCGCAACATCCCGCCGACGGCGAGCGCAAACGTCGTCGGCTCGTGCGCGCTCGACCCGGTCTCGCTCAACGGAACGGGTAGCGATCCCGACGGATCGATCGTCCGCTACGACTGGGATTTCGAGGACGACGGTATCAACGACTACAGCAGCGCCGTCAGCGGCAACACGACCCATCTCTATTCGGCGGGCGCCTACCGTGCGCGGCTCACCGTGCGGGACGACGACGGCGGATTCGGCTTCGCGGTCGTGAACTTCACGATCTACGACCCCGACACCTTCTATGTGTCGGCGTCGACCGGCTCGGCCGTGGGCAACGGCAGCAAGGCCTCCCCGTTCCTGACCATCGCGGCGGGAATCAATGCCGCCACCGCGGCGGTGAGCTCATCGTGCGCCCCCAAGGTTCTGGTTTCCAACGACTCGTATGGCGAGGTGCCGACCTTCACCGGCGGCATCGAGGTGCACGGCGGCTTCAACCCGGCGACCTGGGTGCGAACGCCCGGTGCGTACAGCATCGTCAACGTCGGCAGCGTGCCGGCGGCCGCAAACAACATCGTGGTGCAGACCATCATCAGCGGGCTCGACGTGCGCGCCGCGAACGCGGTGGCGCCGGGCGCAAACTCGATCGCGCTGCGTACACAGAACAGCTCCAACGCCCTGCGATTCGTCGACTGCAAGTTCGTGGCGGGCAACGGCGCACCAGGCACTGTCGGCGCAGCCGGAATCCCAGGCGGCGCGGCACCAAACGCGCCCGCGGGAGGAAACGGGGCCTCGGATAGCCCTAGCGGCGGTGGCCCCGCGGGTGGCGGCGACCTTGGTTCTCCCGGGGGAACCAGGGGCGTACAGGGCGGCCAGGGTGGTTACAACAATGCGGGTCTTCCCGGAGAGAGTGCGGTCGTCCTGCACCCCCCCCTCGGTTGCGGCACTGGCGGCGCGGGAGGCGCCAAATCGAGCGCGTGCTTCGTGGTCGCCGGTAACGGCGGAGTCGGCATGGCAGGTTGCGCGGGGAGCCCCGGATCGGCCGGCCCGGTTGGAGCAGCCGGCTCGGTGATGGGCGGCAACTGGACTCCGGGTGCTGGAAATATCGGTGGCTCAGGCACCGGCGGCCAGGGTGCTTCGGGCGGCGGCGGTGGTGGCGGCGGCCTCAACAGCGGCGCAGGACCCTGCCTGCCAGATATGGGCGGCGGTGGTGGCGGTGGCGGCGGCGGCGGCGGGTACGGCACGGGCGGATCGGGCGGCACTGGTGGCGGTGCGTCATTCGCGGTCTTCCTCGTCAGCTCCTCACCCATCTTCAACGCGTGCTCGTTTGCGACGGGGACCGGCGGAACTGGCGGCGGTGGTGGAGCCGGCGGTGCAGGCGGCGCCGGCGGCAATGGCGGACCCGGTGGCCTGGGTGCCGGTGATTCTGGGGCCGGTGGCGCGGGTGGACGCGGAGGGAACGGTGGCACGGGCGGCGGCGGATCGGGCGGAGCCGGCGGCTGGAGCGCTGGAATCGCGCGCGCCATCGCCTCGGCCCCGTCAATCGTGGGTCCGACCTATCTGATCGGCGGACCGGGGATCGGCGGACCGGGCGGCGTGGGCGGATCGGGTGCTGCGCCGAGTGGCGTCACGGGAACGTCGGGGAACGTCGTAGCGGTGCCTTAGGACGAGGTGACGTCGTAGGACTGGCGCGGCCATCCCCCAGACGGAGGATGACCGCGTCATTCAGTAGGCCACCCTCTCCACCTGGTCGAAGATCCCCGCCTGAACACCTCCGGCGTCAGCAAAGCCGACCTTGTCGCCCACTCGTTTCCACAGCTCTCGCAGTTTCGGAAGATAGACCTCCGCCTGCTGGCGCGATGCGAACTCGAGGTGGATGACGACCAGGTTGGAGTCCGCCGTCCGATAGATCGAGTGCCCGGTGACACCGTTCTGCGCCCGACCGAGCGGATCACTGTCGAACATCTTCTTCCACGTCTGGAAATCGGCTACTGGATGCTGGATCACGATGGTGGACGTCATGAAGCGCCTCCTATTTACCCCTACGACCGGCCTCGCGAATTCGATTGTACCGCGCGCGTCCGGCGAATACCCTCTCGCTCGCCCTGAACGACACTGCGACCCCGGCCGCGCGGATCGGCAGTGCAGCGAACCGCTCGATCGCGGCCCCACGGAAGGGAGTTCCTCGTGAGCGAACAGGTGAACGAAACCAGCGTGCCCGACGCGGGCTTGGCGACGTGCGCGCAATGTTCGAAGACCCTGACTCCCGACGACCGCGTCGCCGTCGGGGACCGCGCGTTCTGCCGCACGTGCCATGCGTCCCTCCGTGCGGAACTGGAGCAGGCGGTTGCCGCCCAATCCTCGGACATCAACTACATCAACGCCACGGCCGGAGCCGTCCTGGGCGGCGCCGTTGGTGGCGCGGCGTGGTGGGGATTCACCGTGGCCACCAACTGGTCGGTCGGCCTGTTGGCGGTGGTGATCGGGTTCCTGGTCGGGCACGGGGCGGTCCGATTCGCCGGTGGCAAGCGCTCGGGCGGACTGCAGATCCTCTCCATCATCGTCGCGCTCGCCAGCTACGCCGGCGCGACCTATTTCGTGAATGCCACGTTCGTCAACCGGGCGTTTGCTGCAGAAGGCGAGGCGTACCGCATCGGCTTCCCACCCCAGAGCCTCGACCAGTTGATTCGCGTGATCGGGGTCGGATTCGGGGTGATGGACCTGGTGTTCCTCGCGATCGTGGTCTACGAAGCCTGGAAGATTCCCAAGCCCTTCAAGCTTCCGCCCAGCCCCGCGGCATGAGCGACCCGAACACGGAAGCGGAACAACAGAAGCGCATCGAGAACCTCCGCGCATTGCTCGCGGCGTCGAGCGCCAAGGCGCCAGGTCGACCCGCGAGCGCCGAGCAGCCCAAGGCAGACGCCCACCATCGCACCCGCAACACCCTGCTCGGCGGCGCCGGCGCGGCACTCGTGTTCCTGCTCTCGAAGTTCAAGTTCCTCGGGATTCTCGCCGGGGTCCTGAAACTCAAGACCCTGGGGACGATGCTGCTGAGCATCGGTCTTTACGGACTCGAATGGGGCTGGCCGTTTGCGGTCGGCATCGTCCTCCTGATCTTCGTTCACGAACTCGGGCACTGGATCGTGCTTCGTCGAGAGGGCATTCCCGCCGGTGCGCCGGTGTTCATTCCCTTCCTCGGGGCGTTCATCGCGATGCGCGGGCAGCCGCGCGATGCGTACGTCGAAGCCAAGGTCGCAATCGGCGGGCCCATTCTGGGTTCGCTCGGCGCATGGGCGGTGCTCGCGGCCGGACTCGTGGCGCAACAGCCGATGCTCGTCACGCTCGGCCATGCGGGCATCATGCTCAATCTGTTCAACCTGATTCCGGTCTCGCCACTCGACGGCGGCCGCATTGCGGGGGCCTTCAGCCGGGCGTTCTGGATCGCGGGTTACGCGCTCGGCGTGCTCGCGTTCGTCGTGACTCAGTCGGCCCTGCTGTTGATCGTGCTCGCCGTCGGGCTCTTCACGCTCTGGCAGCGCTGGCGAAACCCGATTCCGGGATACGACGCGATCTCCGGCACTCAGCGGCTGATCATCGCGGCGGCCTATGCGGTGCTGGTGGTCGCCCTCGCGATCACGCTGCCCATTGGCCTGGAAACCCACCCCGAGGCGGGCCCAAAGTAGGGGACTTCACCACGCCACTTGCGGTATCCTCCCGCCCATGCCTACCGCACAGATCGATCAGCTTCTCGAGAGTCTCTCGACACTCGAGTCCAGCGACCCGAAAGAGGCCAGTGGCCTCCAATGCTTCGCGATTCGTTGGAAGGGCTCGAAGGCCGTCGACTACATGACGCTCGACGAGGCCCTGGAGACCAATTCGATCGAGATCACCGAGGTCTCGACCGGCGGCAGCGTCCCCGACTTGCTGGTGAAGAACAACAGCCCCCGACCGATCTTCGTCATGGCCGGCGAGGAGCTGATCGGAGCCAAGCAGAACCGCATCATCAACGTCAGCATCATGGTGCCGGCGGAACAGGAGCTGCCGATCCCCGTGAGTTGCGTCGAGCAGGGACGCTGGTCGTATCTATCCCGACACCTGAAGTCATCCGGCTATTCATCGCACAGCAAGCTGCGATCCATGGTTCATGACTCCGCGACTTTGGCGTACAAGGTCGGGGGAACACCCAAGTCTGACCAGCTCGGTGTCTGGAGCGAGGTGTCGCGCAAGATGTTAGCCATGAAGTCGCCGTCGGCGTCCCAGGCTCTGCACCAGGTCTTCGAGGATCACGAGAAGCTCCTGAAGGAGATCGAGGATCGGTTTTCTGCTCCGGACGACGCCTACGGGGTCGTGTTCGCCATCGGGGACCGCATCGTGGGAGGTGATCTCTTCGACTCGCCCGAGACCTTGGTCAAGCTGTGGCCCAAGCTGATTCGCTCGTACGCCATCGATGCGCTCGAAGAACCGCAGGACTCGTCGAAGACGGTCGATCGCCAGGCAATCGCAGACTGGCTTCGCAGGTTGCAGGAAGCCAAGACGGAGCAATTCCAGTCGCCAGGCACCGGCGAGGACGTCCGCCTCACGGCCGATAACCTCAAGGGCGCGGCGCTACTCGTGGACGGAAAGCCGGTTCACGTCGAGTTCTTCGCGGAACAGGCTAACGAGCCACAATCGCCTTCGCCGTCTTGAAGCGTCCCCCCTGCTGCAGGCGCAGGAAGTAGAGTCCCGGCGCCATACGGTCCACCCTGCCGATCTCGACCAAATGGCGCCCGGCGCCCAGCTGGCCCACGTCACGCGACAACACGCGCCGGCCCGTGATATCGAGCAGCTCGATGCGCGCCGACTCGCGCGTCGGCAACGTGAAGTCGACCACCAACCCATCCACCGCGGGATTGGGACGTAGCCCTCGCAGCGCGAAAGTCGAAGCCGCCGGAATCCGGATCAACACTTCGTCCGTGACTTGCCGGTATCCGCCCATCTGGTATTCGAGGCGATAGAGGAACGTCGCACCGACCTCGACGTCGGTGTCGACGAAGCGGATCGCGCCTGTGCCTTCGACCGTGGCCGGTCCCAACTCGATCCACTCGGAGTCGAGCGCGCGGCGCTGAACAACGACGTCGGAGAACATCCCGAAGGCGCCATACCACGTGAGGCTCACCCCTTCGGGCCCGGCCGAAGCCGAAGTCAGCGAAAGCAGCGTCGCGGTCGGGACGTCCCCTCGATTCCCTCCCGCTCCAGGTCCGCCGAAGGCGCCCATGTCGTTGCACACCGTGCCGAGTGCCGGAAGTCGCGCCATGCCCGGCAGCGATGGATCCTCCGGATCGTTCTCGGTGGCCGTGGGGTCGCCGGCGTCGATGCACGGCGAGCCGGGCCCGAGATGCAGGAACGCCGCCTCGTCGAACAGCGGATCGACATTCAAGTTGCCGGTGCCGGGCCAACCGCCTTCCACGTTCGAATAGGTAACGTTCGGTGCTGCTCCCGAGATCTGACCGCCGACCCCCGACACATTGCTGTGCAGGATGCTGTTCCGGATCTCGACCGGTGAATCGAAGATGTTGAGGGCGCCGCCGTTGACATTGGCCAGATTGAACGCGACCGTGTTGTTCACCATCCTGGCGGTCGACTGGTTCCAGATCACCAGCCCGCCGCCCTGTTCGCCCGCGATGTTGAGCGCGATCACATTGTTGGTCAGCTCGACATTCGCGTGGTCGTTGGCCGTGAGCCCACCGCCGACTCGCGCATAGCCGCTCGGGCCGCTGGCCCGATTCATGACGATTTGATTGTTGGCGACGATCGCGGCTCCGCCCTGAGTGCAGTAGATGCCGCCGCCCAGGCTCGCCGTGTTCCCGCGAATCGCGTTGTCGAGCAGGCTGCACGCGCTGGCGCGGCAGAAGACTCCGCCGCCCGCACCGGCCCTGCCACCTTGCATACGCAGGCCTGAGATCGTGACGTCGGTGACCCCGTCCAGCACGACGACGGTGGCGGTGCCCTCGGCATCCAGGATCGACTCCCGCGAGCCTGCGCCGCGCAATGAGGCATAGCTCGGCATCGGCACCGGGAATCGCTCACCGGTCAACGACGGCGAGTACGTTCCGGCCGCCACGTGGACGGCGTGCGGCGTGCCCGACGTCGTCAGCATGCGACTCAACGCCGATTGGATCGTTCGGAGGGGAGAGTCGGGGCTGGTTCCCGTATTGCCATCGTCCCCGGTCGGCGAGACATAGGCATCTTCTGCGAATGGAGCCACGTCGCCGGTACCGTCGCTCAGGTTGAAGGCCGAGAGCGGTGTTGCGTAGTAGGCCGTGACGGGGTAGACGCGGAAGTGGTTGAAGGTCGCATCGATCGAAACCCCGTTCAGCGCCGACGCCGCGACGGGCGCCGCCGTGACGAACTCCGACGGGTGATGGGCTTCGCTTGCGATTGGAGCGTGCTGCGCTTCGGCGAAGCTCGAGGTCCAATAGAGGTCGGCGCCGACGACGGCGAAGTTTCCGGAGAACGTGTTTCCCAGGCCCGGCCCGCCACCGATCACCGGGTTCGACAACTGGATGAAGATCGCGCCGCCACGGCCAATCGCGAACAGATATCCCACCGTGTCCTGCGCCACGTTGTCGACGAAGGTGTTGCGCGTGATCGTCGGACCCTGGTACTTGCAGAACACGGCCCCGCCCTCGGGCAGCGACCCGGTCGCGCGATTCCCCTCGAATCGATTCGAGTCGATGACCGCGTGCGAATCCTGGCACCAGATCCCGCCCCCGCCGTGGTCGCCGAACCCGCTGGAGGCCACGTTCCCCACGAGCGTGTTGCCGCGAATCACCGGGTCGGCATAGTTGACCGCAATACCGCCACCACGCGCGGCGCTGTTCCCGACGATGGTGTTGCCGTAGATCCACGCGTTGGAAAAGTCCCTGACCTCGATGCCGCTACCATACCCCCCGGGTGCGCCAATGATCGTGTTCCCTTCGATCACGGGGGACGACCCCGAACCACACATCACGCCGCCGCGGGCATTGGCCACGAACAGGTTGTCTCGGATCGTGGGATGACTCGACTGCTCGCACCAGATGCCGGGGCCATAGTTTTCGGCGAACGTGCATTCCTGGATGGTGGGATTCGACGCGTTCACGCAGTAGATCCCGGCGTCGCCTGGGTTCGTCGAATAGGAGATGTGCGCCCGGATGACGCAGCGCGTGATGCGTGGGCTCGACCGCTCGACGTGAATCGCGCCGCCGGCCATGATGCCGTTTCGGAACGTGAGATTCGACAGATCGAAGACGCTGTCCCGATCGCAGTAGACCATCCCGATCTGCGAGTCGCCGTCGACGATGGTCGTGCCGCTGTCCTCGCCGGCCACCGACACGAAGCTGCGTGGATGTAACGTCCTTTCCTCGTTCGCAGATGGGCTGTAGAGTCCGGCCGCCACGTGGATGGTGATCGAATCACCTGGAAGTGGCGCGGCGCGCAAGATCGCGGCGAAGATGTTCCTGAGGGCGGATCCCGGCGTGAGCCCGTCGTTGCCGTTGTCGCCCGAGGGCGAGACATAGATGTCGTGCGCCGAGATCTCGGGATAGTGGGAGTGCAACGCGTCGATGGTGGTGATCCCGGTCGGATGGACCTGAGCCTCGTCGAAGCGCGTGGTCGTGAACGTGTCGACGTACACGGTCGAGGGATAGCCCTGACCGTAGAGGTCGGCGCCCAGGTCCGGACCGGAGATATTCCGGTTGTCGTAGATGTTGCAGCGCTGGGTCGGAGTGCCCACGACGGACGAACTGAAGTTGAAGATTCCGCCTCCGGTGTTCGCCCGATTGCCGGCGATGGTGCACGACAGAAACTCCGGAGCGCTGCTGAACCCGATGAAGACCCCACCCCCGAGATAGGCTCCGTTGCCTCGGACGATCAGATGCTCGAGCCGCGGGCTGCCCGAATTGCACGCGATTCCGCCTCCGTAGTAGCCCTGGCCATTGCGAAGCGTGAAGCCGACGACGTGCGTTCCCAGGTCTTCGTTTGAAGAACAGGTCAGCGGCGTCCCGTAGCCCTGGCCGTCGATTACGGTGTTGTCGATGTCGGCCGGATCGCCCGTATCGACGAACCGACTCGCGAGCACCATCGCCTTACCCTGGGTATTGACCTGCTCGTAGTAGACGCCCGGATCGACCACGATGGTGTCCCCAAAGCCCGCGGCAAGAATCGCCTGGCCAATAGTGCTGAAATCGCCGGGGACGGAAATCCGCGCGGTCACCCGTCGACCGAACTTCTGTATGCGGTAGCCCGAATCGGTGATGTACACGTTGCTCGAGTCGTCAAGTGCCAGGCCGTAGGGATAGTTGAAGCGGCCCAGGGAGCTGCCCGGCGATCCCCATTTGAGAATGAACTCCCCGTCGTGCGAGAACTTCTGGGCTCGTTGGTTTTGTTGCTCCACGACGTAGACGGCGCTGTCGTCAGCCGCAATGCCAATCGGCGAGGAGAACTGCCCCTCGCCCGCGCCGTACGACCCCCACTGAGTCAGGAATGTTCCCGCGTTGTCGAATTTCTGGACGCGATAGCTGTATGTATCGGTGACATAGACGTTGCCATCGGGGTCGGTGGCAATGCCGTTGGGATTGGCGAACTCGCCCGGACCGCCGCCGTAGGCGCCCCATTGCGCGAGGAAGTCGCCGGTGTCGGTGAATTTCTGGATGCGGTAGTTGTACATGTCGGCCACGAAGACGTGGCCATCGTCGTCAGTCGCGATTCCGGTCGGCTGAGAGAACTCTCCCGGTCCGGACCCCGACACACCCCATTGCGTGATGTACTCGCCTTCGCCGGTGAACTTCTGCACGCGTTGATTGGAGCCATCGGTGATGTAGACGTTGCCGGCGGGATCGACTGCAACACCGATCGGGCCCTGGAACTGACCGTTCCCCGAGCCGGAAACACCCCACTGAAAGAGGAAGAAGCCGGTGCGGCTGAATACCTGGACGCGATTGAGGTTCACGTCGACCACGTAGACGCGGCCCGTGCCGTCGACCGCGAGTCCCTGCGCGTTGTAGAACTGCCCGGGGGCGTTGCCGAAACTTCCCCACGAGAGGATCGGGAGTGGTGTGGTATCGGCGTGTGTCATCGACGCGGCGAATACGAGGAAACAAGCGAGCGCTATACGAACACGAGACTTCATGGCGGCCCCTCCGGGGAAGAGCGCGGTGCGCTATGAGGAGGTTGTGGACGGATTGAGGCTACGCCCCGGAGACCCGCGAACCCTAGCGTAATCGCGGGTTTTCGGCCCTGGCCCGAGTCAATTCTCGCTCTCAGGGAGCACTGTTTCCGGCCAGAATGCCACTATTGCTCGTTGCCGGGCCCCGTCCAGGGACCTCTATCGAATCAGCGCAATCCGCGTGCTTGCCGCGATCTGTCCCCGGCTCTCGAGCCTGAGGAAATACACGCCGGCTCGGACCGGCGCCCCGGAGTCGTCGCGGCCATTCCACGTCGCCTGATGTGTTCCCGCGGCGTGGACGCCCGTGGACAACCGCGCCACGCTTCGGCCCTGCGCATCGAGGACTGCGAGGCTCACGTTGCCCGCCGATTCCAAGTTGAAGTTCACCAGCAGCGACGATGTGAACGGATTGGGGCTCGGCACGCCGAGAGCCACGCCCGGGGCGACGCCGCTCTCCACCGACGTCGTCGCGTCGAACTCGGCGAGCGGACGCCGGAAGACTCCGTCGCCAGTCGCTGCAAACAGATCGACGCCATTGCTGGCGAGTGCCGTGATCTCGAGGTCGGGCAGTCCGCTGTTGACCGCGGTCCAAGTGTCGCCCGCGTCAGTCGACGTGAACACACCGCCACTCGACGTACCGACGAACAGTCGGCTGCCGACACCCAGCATCGCCTGCACCGCGCCCGAGAGTCCGCTGCCGGTGGCGCTCCAGGCGCCATAGAGATTGGTGGAGCGGAACACGCCGGTCGAGGTTCCGGCATAGAGCGTCCAATCGAACGGTCCGGTCGAGGTGGTCGCGAGTGACACCACATTCGTGCTCGTAAGGCCGGAGCTGCTCTTCGACTGCCAGGTCACGCCGTCGGTGGTGAAGAACACGCCGCCGGTGGTCCCGGCAAACACGTCGCGCGCGCCGATCCCGTCGTTCTCGTCGCCGCCTGGAACCGAGACCAGGGCTTGCATGACCGGGCTCGTCAATCCGCCGTTGCGCGGCGTCCACTGAATGTTCGCCCCACCATTGGAACGAAAGGCGCCCGCCTCGGATCCCGCAAGGAGCACCATTCCGAAGCCGAAGTAGGCGTCGCGGATGGCAATCAGCGCAGGAACCGTGGGCTCGGTCAGCCCGGTGTTCACCGCCAACCACGTTGTACCGCCATTCCACGACGCGTAGACGCCGGCGTCCTGGGTGCCCGCGATCGCGACCTCGCCGCCGAATTCATTCGTTCCCGTTGCGAGCGAAAGCACCGAGCCCGATGGCCCGTCGCTCGCCGCAGTCCAGCTGGTGAAGTCGGCGGAGGCGAGCCGAATTCCACCGCCGAAGGTACCGGCGACGAGTCTCGTTCCGCCGTCGCCGAACGTAAGTGCCTGAGTGACCGAGCCGGAGGGTCCGTTGGTGCTGACCCAATCCGCACCTGCAGAGCCAACCAAGGTCGTCGCGAGAAGCGCGACCGCAAGCGAAGAACAAAAACGCATCATTGGGGGATCTCCTTCTCCGCGGCCCCAGAAGCCTACCGCCTCGAAATGGCCGAGGCACCAGAAAAAGGGAGCTCTTCTATTGTCACGCCAAGCGTCCCGCGCAATCGCAAGTCGGTCGCGAGAATCTGCCTACGCCCTCATCACCCCGGGGAACCGGCGCTCGTCGCACTCGTGGCCGGGGAATACCGCCTGCAGCTTGGCAGCACCGCCGTGGCGCACCAGGACCTCGCCGAACAGATCGCGAAAGTCGGTGGTCACCGCGAGGTCGCGACCCTGGAAGCGATCGCCGGGCGCCAGCCCCGGCCAGCGACCGACCATCCGTCCGCCGCGCACGCCGCCGCCCATCACCAACATCGCCGTGCCGTGGCCGTGGTCGGTGCCGTTGCTGCCGTTCTCGGCCACCGTGCGGCCGAACTCGGACATGGTCAGCACCACCACGTTCTGCATGCGATCGCCGAGATCGCGCGCAAACGCCGCGAGCCCGTCGCCTAGTTGGCGCAACCGCGTGGCGAGTTGCCCCTCGCCGGCACCCTGCGCGATGTGCGTGTCCCAACCGCCGACGTCGGCGAAAGCGTTCTCGAGCCCGATGTCGGCCTTGATCAGCTGCGCGATCTGCAGCAACGATTGCCCGAGCCGGCCGGGCGGATACACGGCGCCATGCTCGGGCTTGTACTCCGCCGGCTTGACGCGCTTGAGCGTCTCGACGGCATCGAAGCCCTCCGCCGCGGAGGACGCGACGATCCCGGTGGCCGAGGCTTCGTAGAGTTCTTCGAACGCACGCGTCAGCCGGTCGCGCGCTTCGGGCTGTGGCGGGCGGAGCCCGAACGCGCGCAGGTCCGAGATCGCGAGCGCTGGTGCGCTGCCGGCAAGGATGCGTGGCAGCTGCGGGCCGAATGCCACCGAGTGGAACGGTGTCTCTTTGTGCTCGCGCGCGTGCTGGGCGTGGCGGTTGAGCCAGCCGTCGCGCGTATTCTTGACCCCCGGAGTGCCGCTCTCCATGTAGTCCTGGGCCTCGAAGTGGCTGCGCGTCGCGTCGGGGGAACCCACGGCGTGAACGATCGCCAGCGTCTTCTCGCGCCAGTGCGGCGCCAGGTTCGCGAGAGCCGGATGGAGTCCGAAGTGGCCGTCGAGGTCCACGACGTCGCCCCGTGGGATCGCGATCCGCGGGCGCTCGCGATAGTAGTCGGCGTCACCGTGCGGGACGATCATGCTGAGTCCGTCCACCGCCCCGCGCTGGAAAAGGCACACCAGCACCCGGCCGGCCCGTGGCGCTTGGACCTGATCGCGCGCGAACGCCGCGCGCGCGACGAACAGCGGATCGAGGCCGAAGCTGACGAGCGCCAGACCGCCCGAGCGCAGGAACGCCCTTCGCGTGACCGTGGCGAAAGACTCGTCGCGCACGCGCCCTCCTACTGAACCTGGAACTCGGGGCCGCCGAGACTCAGGCCGACCGCCAGCGCGCGGGCATGACGCGGCCCGAGCCCCTCGATCTCGCGGCGGATCACGTTCCTGGTGCGCTCCGACATCGCCCCGGCCAGCAGCGCACGATCGACTCGATCGACCAGCGCGTTGAAGTCATCCGTCAGGGGAATCACCGAATCGAGATCGACGGTGACCCCCGGCTGTTTGCCGGCCGCGAGCGTGACCGCGACGTTCATACGTTCGAAGAGGGCCGAACTGTTCGCCCACGCGGCCTCGGTCTCCTGGTAGCCGGTGGGCACCGGCTGCATATAGAGAGGCTGCCCGAGCCGAGCCACAGCCCGCGCGGGTGCGGGCTCGACGCCGACCGAACCGCCGACCGCACGCACCGAGCTGACCACGAATTCGAGCGGCGTCTTGAACTTGGATCGCGCTCCGGCCTCGGCCCAGAACTCGGGGCTCATCACGATCGCCCGCACCACTTCGCGGATCGATCCGTCGCTCTGCTTCCACGCCTGAACCCCGGCTTCGATGGCGCCGGCCGGCGGATCATCACTCACCAGGCGCTGGCACAACCGCGTGGTGACGTGGAGCATGGTCGACGGATGCCGCGCCAGCATGCGCAGCAGCTCGACGCCCTCCTCGCGGCCGCGCCCCGCGCGAAAGCGAACGCCGAGGATGGTCTTCTCGCCGCGGTCGTGCGCCCAGTCGCGAAACACGAAGCCGCCGCCGCGCGCCGCCGGCTCGACGCCCCATCCGGTCAGCACGCGCGCCGCCTCCTCGATGTCGTTCTGCGTGTAACCGCCGTCGACGCCCAGCGTGTGCAGCTCGAACAGCTCGCGGGCGTAGTTCTCGTTGACGCCGACCGGCATGCGCGACTCGAGCCGCGCCAGCATCGAGTCGGCGCGTGCGGAGCGCCGCCTGAGCGTGCGGGCGCGCGCCCGGGCGAGCTGCGGCGGCACGGCCCCCGACGCCACGCTCAACGTATTGTCGAGGTAGACCATCATCGCCGGACTCTCGGCGGTCGCGATCAGCAGGTCCTCGAACCTCCCGAGCACGCGCGGACGAATCGTCTCCTCGACGTACGACGGCAGCAGATAACGCTCGGCGTCCTTGCCGAGGAAGATATTGAAGTGGTTGATCCAGAAGTCGGCCAGCACTTCCTGGAGTTGAGATTCAGCGACCACCGCCCGCGCGACCGCGAGCTGCTGGAACTGGCCGGCGAGGTCGCGCATCTCGCGCATCGCGGGGTCGTTGGCCTGGTTGCGAGTCGAATCCGCGCGCTGCTCGCGACGGGCCTTACGCGCATCGACGAAGCGCTCCGCCAGCTCCTCGCGATCGAGCTTCAGGATCTCGAAGTCGGCTTCGACCCGCTCACGCGCGACGTCCTGGCGCGGGGCGAGCTGGGCATGGACCCAGCGCATCACGCCGGCCGAGGCGACGCGCTCGACGTCACCGGGGCGCGGTCCGTGGGCCAGGCGGTTGAGGACGATGACCGCGGAATCACGGGCGGACAGCGTACCCGCGTCCGCGGGGCCGGAGTAGCCAATTAGCGCAAGGGAGAGCAGCGCGAGGAAGGCAGGCGGGGCGCGGTGCATAACGAAGACCCTAGCACCTCCGGCGCCCCTGCCCCCTCCCTGACTCACTTCACGACGATGAACCGCCGGCTCGCACCCTTTCCGTCCTGCGTCACCCGAGCGAAGAACACGCCGGGATCAAGAGTTCGCGAGGGTCGCACGCTGAGTTCGTGCTCCCCGGCGCCCAGCCCTTCGAGGCGCTGCTCGCCCACTCGCCGGCCGTTGATGTCGAACACCTCGAACGACGCCGAGCCCGCGCGCGGCAGCGACAACGACACCGTCAGCGCTCCGGCCGAGCCGTTCCACGCCACCCGCGCCAGCGAAAGCGCCGCAGGCGCAGCCAACGGTACCGTGACTCGGGTTTCACCCACGTAGAACTCGCCGGTCGGCGCCGGGATTCCGAGTCGGTATTCGTAGGTGGCACCCGGCGTGACGTCGGTGTCCTCGTAGGTCACACGCTGCTGACCGTCGGGGTAGAGCGAAGCGATCTGCCGCCACGGACCCTCGGCCTCGCGGCGCTGGACGGTCGCGTGCTCGACATCCTCGGTCTGCCAGACGAGTCGCACGCCATCCGAGGTCGCTTCGGCAGTCACCACCGAGACCAGGACCGGGGTCGCGAGCGCGCAGTTGACCGTCGGGCTCTGCCAGCTGACGACGCTGTTGTTGATCGGATCAAAATATCTGGGATCGTTGAGTTGGTCGGGCGGCTGGAAGAGCTGGATCTCGACCAGGCGAATACACAGCGCGGCTCCGCAGCCGGAGCACGCACCCGTCCCAGTGGTCTTCGAACGCAGGAAGTTGACCTTGAACGCGTAGTACTCCACGCCCGTCAGGACCTCGCTACGATTCTCAAACGGTACGGCGTACTGGATGCGGAGCCGCGCACGGTTGGGACCGCCGAAACCGACGTCGTACGCGAAACCGCCGGCGGCCTGGCCGACGTTGAAGTCCGCGCAAGTGAACGGGCCCGTAGTGAAGTCGAAGTTGGTGGCGAGTCCGGTGGTGCCCCGGCACTCTCCCGTCCCATGCTTCCACCAGTCGGGCAGCTCCGATCCCTCGGCTTCGATCCGGATGTCGATGGACGCGCCCAGGAACTCCGGCAACAGCGTCGCAGGCATGAACGAGCCGACGGCAGTGAACGGGGCGCCGGTACTGACATCACACGCGAAGTTCTTGTTCGAAGTCCCCGCAGGCCCGCAGTCGTCCCACGACAAGTTGATTCCGCCGCTGACGGAAATCCCGACGGTGAACGACTGCGTCGACAGCGCCGTGCCACCAGGATTCGTCACGGAAATCGGGCCGCTCGTGGCACCGCTCGGAACCACGGCGTTGAGCAACAGCTCGGAGCTGACCTCGAACGACGCGGGAGTGCCGTTGAACTCGACGGCCGTCGTCCCGATGAAGTTGACTCCGTTGATGCTGACGATGGTGCCCGCTGGCGCCTGGGAAGGCGCGAAACCCGTGATCCGCGGGGCCACAGTGAAAACGGGGCCCAGGTCGGTTCCGTTCGCCGTATGCACCCGTACAGGCCCCGAGAGAGCCAGGGGAGGAACGGTCGCCCGGATCTCCGAGTCGGACAGAACCGTGTATGCGGCCTCCAGGCCATTGAACCGGACGGACGCGACGTTCACGAAGTTCGATCCGGCGATGGTCACCTGGGCGCCCGGCAGGCCGGCCGCCGGTGATAGCGAGTGCACCTCGGGCGGTGGCCCCGTCGGGCAGAAGCTCATGAAGACCGTCATGTAGTCGGTCATGTAGTTGGCGACGACGGCGTCCAGCGTGCCATCCAGGTTGAAGTCCCCGAGGGCGACGTCGGTTGGGTTCTGGCCGGCCGGAACGACCGTTGGACCCTGGAACGTTCCGTTGCCATTCCCGATCAGGATATGCATCGAACCGAAGTAGTCCGCGACTGCGAGATCAGGGATCGTGTCGCCATTGAGGTCGCCGGCAGCGACGGACCGAGGCTGTCCCAAGCCCCCAATGACATTCGCCTCCTGGAAGGTGCCGTCACCGACCCCACCGGAACCGCCACCCTTGAACAACGTGACCGACCCGCTCCCACCATTCGCCACCGCGAGATCGGAGATCCCGTCGCCGTCGAAGTCTGCGATCGAGACGCTGTAGGGGAACATACCGGCGGCAATGCGGACTTCAGGATCGAACGTGCCGTTCCCCACGCCACCGGCTCCCCGCCCGCGGAGGATCGAGATGTCGTGGCTCTGCGAGTTCGTCACGACCAAGTCGGAAATGCCGTCCTCGTTGAAGTCGCCCACCTTGATGTCGTAGGGATCCATTCCCGTGGAATAACTCAACACGGCAATGAAGCCGCCGGTCGCGATTCCCCTGAGGATCGTGATCCCGTCCTCGCCAAGACTGGTCACGGCAAGATCGAGGATGCCATCCCCGTGGAAGTCTCCGTGGGTGACGCCAAAGGGCGCATCCCCCGTCGCGTAGAAGACCGCGTCCTGGAACGCGTTGTTGCCCAGCCCGTAGACCACCGAAACGACGTCGCCGATGGTGCTGTTGGTCACGATGTCGAGATGACCGTCGCGGTTGAAATCGGCGACAGTCAGAGGGCCATTCCCCGGGCGGACCGGACGATTGTTCGGGCCGGTGAAAGATCCGACCCCATTCCCGTAGTACACGCTAACCGTTCTGGCCCCATTGTTCGTCCGGACTACGTCCTGGATGCCGTCGTTGTTGATATCGGCAATCACGACATGGAACGGACTCCCGTCGCCGGGATATGTGGCGGGATCGTCCCAGGGACACTGTGCTTGCGCCGCACTGCAGAGAAGGATGGCTGCACTCAGCGACGCTCCGAGGGAACAGAGAAGTCTGTTCATTGGCGCCTCCAGGCCAGCCGCGCGGGGAGCAGCGCGGAGGGTTCGCGGTTGGGCCTGCTGCGATTCGAGGCTCCGGGCTCGCGGCCGGGAGCCCCATAAGGCTACTGCGAATCCAGGGGACTCAGAAGAGGAATGTGCCTCGGGCCCAACGCTCTTCGGCCCCTCAATGCGCGCGTGCCGCCGCAAGGGCCTTCTCCAGCGCCTGATCCGCCGGTGTGGCCATGTCGGGCGCTACGGCCGTAGCCGAACATCTCGGCCGCCGACGCGATGCGGGGGCTGGGTCTGACATCGTGGCAGAACCGGCTGCCACGACGACCGTCCCCGCAGCCACTCCGAGGGCCTGGCACATAGGGTTCCGACGCCAGGGTGGCTGTGCTCCCATGGCACCACTCTTGCGGACACATCGCCTCGGGAACCCGGCATGAAGACCATCATCGAGCCCTTCCGCATCAAGTCGGTCGAGCCGCTGCGCATGACCACGCCGGCGGAACGCCGCGATTTGCTCGCGCGCGCGGATTGGAACCTGTTCCGCATCCCGGCCGAGGCGATCCTGATCGACCTCCTGACCGACTCGGGGACCGGCGCCATGTCGTCGGAGCAATGGGCAGGGATCATGCGCGGCGACGAGTCGTACGCCGGCGCCCGATCGTGGTTCGTGTTCGAGCGGCGCGTGCGGGAGCTGACCGGGTTTCGCCACATCATTCCGACGCACCAGGGGCGCGCCGCGGAGCGCATCCTGTTCTCCTGTCTCGGCGTCTCGGGCCGGAGCGTGGTCGCCAACACGCACTTCGATACCACGCGCGCCAACGTCGAAGCGCTGGGCGGGCGCGCCATCGACATCCCGATCCCCGAGGTGATGCGCACCGCAGAGGAGCACCCGTTCAAGGGCAACCTCGATCTCGTGGCGCTCGAGCGGATCCTCGGCGATCGAACCAGCAACGTCGCGTGCGTGCTCGCGACCGTCACCAACAACTCGGGCGGCGGCCAGCCGGCTTCACTCGAGAACCTGCGCGCGGCGAGCGCCCTGAGTCGCGCGCGCGGCGTGCCCTTCTATCTCGACGCCTGCCGGTTCGCCGAGAACGCCTACTTCATCAAGCTGCGCGAACCCGGGTACGAGAACCGCAGCGTGGAATCGATCGCGCAGGAGATGTTCTCGCTCGCCGACGGCGCCACGTTCAGCGCCAAGAAGGACGGTCTCGCCAACATTGGCGGCTTCCTGGCTTCGAACGACGACCGGCTCTCCCGCCAGGAGGAAGAGTTGCTCATCCTCACCGAAGGCTTCCCGACCTATGGCGGCCTGGCGGGCCGCGACCTCGAGGCGATCGCCGTCGGGCTCAGGGAGGTGGTCGACGAGGACTACCTTAGATATCGCATCGCTTCGATCCGCTACCTGGGAGAAGGGCTGATGGCGGCGGGCTTGCCAATCGTCCGGCCGCCGGGCGGCCATGCGATCTTCATCGATGCCGGAGCGTTTCTCCCGCACATCCCGCCGGCCGAGTTCCCGGCCCAGGCGCTGGCGTGCGCCTTCTATGAAGAGGGCGGGATCCGCGGCGTCGAGGTCGGGTCGCTCATGTTCGGCGGCCTGGACCCGGTCACGCGGCGCGAGCGCCTGGCGCCGCTCGAGCTGCTGCGTCTCGCGATCCCGAGGCGCGTCTACACGCAGAGCCACATGGACTACGTGATCGAGGTCGCCGAGGACGTCGTCCGGCGCAAGGACTCGCTCCGCGGCTTCGCGATCGTCGAAGAGATGCCCCACCTCCGCCACTTCACGGCGCGCCTCGCTCCTCTGGGCGCGGCGAACCGCACTTCTGGAGCAAAGGACGTGATCCATGTCGACTCCTGAAGCCTCGACCGAGCTGAGCCGGATCGGCCACACGCCGCTGGTCGTCGCCGACGGCGTCTACGCCAAGCTCGAGTGCGCCAACCCGGGGGGCAGCGTCAAGGATCGCATCGCCAAGTTCATGCTGATCGAAGCCGCGGCGCGCGGTGATCTCAAGCCCCGTGACGTCATCGTCGAAACCACGTCGGGCAACACCGGCATCGCGCTCGCCTGGGTCGGGCGCACGCTCGGGCACCGCGTGATGATCTTCATGCCCGAGCACATGAGCGTCGAGCGCCGGCGCATGCTCGAGCGACTCGGCGCCGAAGTGCGACTCACGCCCAAAGCATCCGGGTTCGAAGGAGCGGTGCGCCTGCGCGACGAATACCGCGGCCGGCGCGGGTACTACGTTCCCGATCAGTTCGGCAACCCCGACAACACCCGGTGCCATGCGACGACGACGGGCGTCGAGCTGGTGGCACAGCTGCGCGAGAACGGGTGTGATCGGCTGGCCTACTTCGTCGCGGGCGTGGGCACCGGCGGCACGCTGATGGGCGTGGGCCAGGCGCTGCGCGCGGCCATGCCGAACGTGCGACTGGTTGCCGTCGAGCCCGAGGAGTCGCAGGTCATGCGCGGCGGCCCGGCCGGAGATCACGACATCATGGGGATCGGCGACGGATTCGTGCCCGACCTCGTGGATCTCGGGGCCGTCGACGAGATCCTCGCCGTGAGCAGCGCTGAGGCACGCGCTACGGCCGCGCGCATCCGCGCTCACTTCGGCTACTGCGTGGGCATCAGCTCGGGCGCCAACATGGCCGCAGCACTCAGGCTCCACGCGCTCGGGGCGACCGTCGCCACGGTGTGGGCCGATTCGGCCGATCGATACGCATCGGTCGGGCTCGACGACAACGCCTCGATCCGCGTGCGCTGCCCGATGCGGCCGTTTTGCGAGGCGCGCGCCCGCGCCCTGCTGGGGAAGTGAACGGCGGGGCGCCGGATCCCGCGCGGCACTTTCATTAGCTCGCGCGGATCAAGCCTTTGGCCCAAAGATGCTGAGCACGTGCCCGTCCGGGTCGCGGAAGTCGGCAACGAACTTGTCGCCGGTCGCCTCTTTCGGAGCAATGCGGAACGAGACGCCGCGGGCGCGTAGCGACTCGTAGGCCGCATCGATGTTCTCGACCTCGAATACCACCTCGATCGCCGAGGTTTCGGGCTCGGCCTTGAAGTCCTTCGCGTGCCGGAGCGCGAGCGCCACGCCGCCGCCATTCAGGAACGCGAACTCGTCGTTGGCGAAGTGGACCGGCAGGCCGAGCGAGTCGCGGTAGAAGGCGAGCGCGCGGGCGAGGTCGCGGACGGGGATCATGAGGTAGCCGACACGCGTGAGTTTGAGGTCGGTCTGGGTGGTCATGTCTTCCTCTTTCCCTGCTTACTGCGTGATCTGGCGGACCTGCAAGAACCTCGATGCCGACGACCGAACGCCGGGCTATGAGGCCAATTCCGGATGCTTCTCCCGGAGCCAATCCTCGACAGCCTCCCGGAACAGCGGCGTCTGCTCCAGGATTTCGTCGAGCTCGCTGCGCGAAACCACTCCTGCATGCACGTAGTTCAGCTCATTGCGCTTCTCACGGCACAGGTTGAAGTAGGCGGAAAACGGGGAGAATCGTGCCGGATCCACAGCCTCGAGTGCCAGGAACGTATTGTAGTGGCCTCCGCCCGTTCCCTTCACGCGGTAACCCGACGCGCGGATGGCCAGGGTCGCCAGAGCCCTGGCTGCATCGTAGGCCCGGTCGAATCGCCCGTCGTCGGACACTGCCTCAATTACGGCGTCGGCGAGTGCGCGAGCGGCGATTTCCCGCTGCGTTCTTATCTCGGACGGTGTGACCTTCTGCCGAGCCACGCGCCGCTGTTCCAAGAGCTTTTTCCAGGACATCTTCGCTTCCCACGATGAAGAGCTTCGGGCCATCCAGCACGGTCCTAACGAAACCGGCCTCCCCTGCCTTCGAAACGAATTCCTGCAGCGAGAACACCGTTGGGTAGACATCACGCGACAGTTGCTCGCGTGCCGCCCGCATGGGCATGGCCAGATCCGCGAGACCGACCTTTCCGATCACCATGAGATCGACGTCGCTCTCCGTCACTTCCTCGCCTTTGGCAACTGAACCGTACAAGAAGGCGAGTTGGATACGCCCATCGAGCTTGGCGAGAGAGTCCCGGATCACGTCGACCAGCCCCGCGGTCTTGGCGAAGAGCCCCTGGAGTTCCGGAAGGAACGGACAGGAAGGATTTGCCCGGTAGTAAACCTGTCGACCCTGCACGTCGCGTACGATGATGCCGGCCCCCTCGAGATTGGCGAGCTCTCGTTGGAGGCTCGTCTTGGGGGTTCGAAGGTGGCGGGCCAGGTCGCTAAGGAACCACGACCGCTTGGGGCTCATGAGGAGGGCAGACAGAATCTGCTTCCTCACCTTTGGGAACAGGGCGTCGGCGCCACGTCGCGTACGCTTCATGCGTACATGTGTACGCAGGAAGGGTCCATCCGTCAAGGGCTCGCCGGCCCCGCTAAATTGGCCCCCAACTCCCTCAGCCTCCCCATCAGCCTCACCATCGCCCACGTATCCCGCTCGCAATACGCCAGCAGATCCGCCCGCAGCCGGTCCCGCTCCTCGACCGGTATCTTGTGCGCCACGAACAACAGCCGCGCGATCTCGACACTCGCCACCAGCCCGTCGACAATCACCAGGTCGTTGTACGTCAGGTCCGGCACCAGCGGATTCAGCACGTCCTTGATGCTGAAGCTCCCCTTGAAGCCGGGGTGGTACACATGCCCCCGCACCACCGGCAGCAAGTCCACGAGCTTCGCCAGCAGTTCTTCCAAGGGCCCAGCCAACTCCGGCACCAGATGCTGTAGCTCGGCAATCCGCGTCTTCTCGAACGCCGAGTAGGTGACGATCTTCCGCGCCTCGCGCGTCGCCGCAATCAGCGCCTCCGCCAGCTTGCGACGCGGCCGGCCGGCCCCTCGGCAAGCAATTGTGCACCGACACTGAACTACAGACGCTTACGAGTTACGTCGTCGTGGTATCAGTAGCCGCCTTCCGCACCATGACAACCATCCAAACGCCCGACGACAAGAGAAGAACCATCAGGGCACCTACGCCCCATCGTGACGTTGCAGGCATTGCTTCGAGCGGTGTCGCTCCGGTAACAAGACTGTACAAGACACTCGGATTGGCGTTCTCGGAAACCCGAGCGATGGCGAGTTGGTAGGTCGAGCCAATCTGAACAATGCCGAGCGAGATGGTCGATACTTGGCCGGGATTGAGCACGATCGTGCTCGGCGCTGACACAGCCGTGCCAGTTGCTTCCATGAACTGCAACAAGTCAAACTGTGCAACGCTGTTGTTCTTGAACAGTTGAATGTCCGAGTAAGTAATGGCCGTCGCTCCGTTGTTTACAAATGTCACGGATGCTTCGCTCGTACCTAGGTTGAACGCAATATGCATGGGCTCGCCGACAACCACAGGCGCTCCCTTGTTCACGCCGTCTAGTGTCCACTGGGAATTGGCGTGATCCGCGTCTATCTCCGGCGCTCCCTCAAAGTCAACTTCTGCTATTCCGCCGTTCGGAATTCGGCCAAATGTGCTTTGCGCCCAATCGGCCTGAAAGTTGCTGGCGGACTGCGAACTCGCATCCACTCGCTCGCTGGCATCGTTCCTATCGTTGTCGTTCACGTCGACCGCGCCACCCGTATGCCACAACTTCGGCTTACTGCTCAAGTCGTCTGTGAACCTCAACTTGAGGTCGTTCACGTCGCCGCCAGTGTTGTTCTTGATGGATTGCCGGTGTTTTTCCGCTCCCTGACTCACACATGGGCTCACCGAAATGGCCAGCAGTGAGAAAAGGAACATGCAACTTGCTCGCGTACGAGGCCACATTGGTCACACTCCTTTGCGTACTGCAGATGCCGGGCGGCAATAAGACATGCACGACACGATTGGCTTGAGCTCGCGTCCAAGCATCTGAGCGCCAGCGCCACTCTGCCCGTCGTCGTAATCAGCCATGCGCGACTGATCTGCGATGGAGCCAAAGGCAGGAGACGAAAGGTGGGGGCGGCCCATCCCTGCCGCATAGGACGCTAGGCCTGCCATCGTTGGAGGTCAAGTCAAAGATAGGCCACTGCGGCCGCCGGTTTGTTGTCTGGATTTCGGTGACCTGCTCGCAGACTTGCAGGTGAAGCTCAATCCTGAGAAATCCCGGCCAACTCCCTCAGCCTCCCCATCAACCTCACCATCGCCCACGTGTCCCGCTCGCAATACGCCAGCAGATCCGCCCGCAACCGGTCCCGCTCCTCGACCGGTATCTTGTGCGCCACGAACAACAGCCGCGCGATCTCGACGCTCGCCACCAGCCCGTCGACGATCACCAGGTCGTTGTACGTCAGGTCGGGCACCAGGGGGTTGAGCACGTGCTTAATGCTGAAGCTGCCAGTGGGGCGCTACACCGCCAACTCCCTCAGTCCCCTAGCGAATCTTCACCAGCCGCTGCGTCGACTTCATGCCCGCAGCCTCTAAGTGAACCAGATAGACTCCCGGGCCGCATCGCGGGTCATCCCAGGTCAGCGAATGCGATCCCGCCTGTTTCCTCTCATCGACTAGCCGAGCCACCGTGCGGCCCTGGATGTCGAAGATGCAAATACGGACATCGGCGGCAAGCGGCAGTGCGTATTCGATTCGTGTTCCCCTAGTGCTTGGGTTCGGTGAAACACGACTGAAGAGGGCCTGCACGAACTTTGACGTCTGTCGGGGGACACCAACCGGAGGTGGAAAGAGGTTGAGGCACGCATAGCATCTGCGGGAGAGGTCGGACACCGTGTAGAAATCGCCGCCGATGAAAATGTTATAGGGATCGGCAGCCAATGCGTACACGGGTCCGTCTAGGATTGGGTTCCGCTCTGTGGGGAGTCCAGAACTTGCAGTGAGCTCGGCGAAATAAGTTCGGGCTTGGCCAGCAATTTGTGTGAAGTTTCCACCGACATCTACAATCCCGGGCCGCATCGCAAGAGAACGGACGGGGCCGTCGGGGTCAGGGTTCCAAACGAGTGCATTCCCGGACGCGCTGTCCAGCGCCGCCAGGTATCTGCGAGCGGCGCCGCCGATGGTCGTGAAGCTCCCGCCAGCGTAAACATCGCCGTCGAGGGTGCTTAGCGTGGAGATTGTGCCGTTAGCGTTCGGATTCCACGCTGTGGGGTTTCCGGAACTGGTGATGAGCGCCGCAATGCGATTTCGGGGTTGGCCGCCGATGGTCGTGAATGCTCCGCAGACATAAAGCTTTTCACCCTCCAACTGGATCTTGTTGACGAAGAGGTTGGCGTTTGGGTTCCAAGGCGTTGCAAGCCCGCTTCCGATGTTGAGCGCAGCGAGACGGTTGCGCGCCTGCCCGCCAATGCTGGTGAAGAGTCCGCCCGCATAGAGCGTCGTACCGCCAAGCGCCAGCGTGTTCACCGCTCCGTTCGCACTCGGGTTCCAGGGGTTGACCGCTCCCGTCGTGGCGTCGATCGATGCAATGCGGTTGCGGGGCTGTGAGCCCACGAAACCGAACAAGCCACCGATGTAGACGGTGTTGTCGTTGACAACGATCGCGGCGACCTGACCGCTAACATCGGGGTTCCAGCTGGTCACTCGTCCGGTGTTCGCGTCAAGGGAGATGAGGTTCTTCCGGTTCTCGCCTCCGATGCTGCCGAAAAGACCTCCCACGTAGACGGAATTCCCGGCCGTGGCGAGGCAGCCGACCTCGTCCGAGGCATGGGCGACCCACGCTTCGGCATTCCCGGTAGTCGCATCGAGCGCCGCAAGCCCGCGACGGGGCTGCCCACCGGCGGTCGTGAACAGGCCGCCAGCAAAGATAGTTGCTCCATTCAACGCCAGCGCGAACACCGTGCCGTCGGTGCCTGGGTTCCAAGATGTAGCGGCACCCGTTCCGGCATCGAGGGCGGCGATGCCCGCCCGTGGCTGGCCGCCGATAATGCCGAAATTGCCGCCGACGTAGACCGTGGAGCCACTCACGAGTACTGTCGCGACGATCGCATTTGGGTTGGGATTCCAGGTCGTTAGGTTTTGTGATGCAAAAGCGAAGGCTGCGACATAGTTGCGAGGCTGACCATCGATCATAGTGAATGAGCCTGATACATAGATGGTGGCGCCACCACTTGTTCCGAATGCCAAGTGATTGACTTCAGCGTTTGGATTAGGCATCCATGGGTTAACGGCGCCACTGGTTGCGTCGACCCAGGCGAGGTTTTGCGATGGCCGTCCGCCGATACTTGTGAACGAGCCACCTACGTACACTCTCGATCCGAGCACGAGAATGGCTTTGATGCCGCCTCCTGTTAGCGTTGTCGGACCCCACGACGTCACCTGGCCGGTCGCAAGCTCGATCGCTGCCAGACCAGCGTGATTCTGACCGCCGACCTGAGAGAAGTTGCCTCCCACGTAGAGCCTGCCGCCACTGACTTTCAAGGCGTTGACGACTCCGTTCGTCCCGGGATTCCATTCGTCAATCGTACTGTTCGCCAGGATGTGCACGAGGTTTTCACGAGGCAATCCCGCCACATGATGGAAGATGCCGCCGATGTACCAACCTCCCACTCCATCCGGCTCTACCGCGTACACCTGGCCGGAGATCATGCTCGGGAAGAGGAGGTCAGCGGTCGTGGCGTCCAGCGCGGCGGCGTTCCCCGTTGGGGGGCCGACGTATTCAAAGAAACCACCGACATAGATCCTGCTCCCCTTGCGAACCGTGTCGTACACGATGCCGTTGGTCACGTACATGTTGGCGCACGGCACGGGCGTGGCGACAGTGTCAGGCGGACTAGGCAACGGCCCACCTGAGCCAACAATCACCAGCGCGAACGCGCCACCGGTCTTGGTCTCGTCCGATAGACTTGTTGTGGCGATGAAGACAGTGTCGGTGTCCGCGGGCGTCGCACTCATAGGAATCGCCACTTCAAGCGACTCCACTGAAACACCGCCCGGATCCAGAACGTCAGCCCAGCGATGAGGGCACAGCGCCCAACTGCGCCGGTCGAAAGCATCGGCTAGGATCGCATCGAGGGCGTTGCCGGCGTTCACGAGCATGACGGCAACCTTGACCGTGTCGCCAGGTTGTCCACCCACCACGGGACTGAGTGCGATGGCGAGGGGGTTGAATGTGCCTCCGGTCGCGAATGGCTTCGGCAGGTCCGAACCCTCGAGAGCCTCCTCGTCTTGGGCGCGCAACCCGACCTTGTAGTTGACGAAGATCGAGGGGACCCGGAACGATTCGGTCGCCATGCCTCCTGGAGGACCGGCTTCCGGGAAGCTCGAGCCGGGCACGAAGTCGCGCGGCGTCAGTCGATAGGCGGTGTCCCAGTTATCGTCGCCAGTCCAGAGGCGCGCCCCATACAGCTCAATGTTCGGGTCGGATGGCATCGGCGCCCCGTTCTCCAGTGGATGTTTCCACGACATCGTTGCTACGCGAACTTTGTTCATGCTCGCCGCGTCAATCTTCGTTGGTTTCGGGACCTCGTCGTCCCAGCCCCAGATGCGCACGTCGTCGATCGCCAGTGCGTCGTAGAGGTCGGTGGCGTCGTGGACGACGTCGAGCCGCGCGTATCCGCCGACGTAGGGGGAAAGATCGAGCAGTGGCGTCTCGCCAGTGGCATATCCCGCGGTGGGGCAAAACGGATCCGGAAAGTCGAACAGCGTCACGTCGGGTAAGGGATTCATGTTGGCGTCGAAGCACTTGAGGACGATCTTGCAGTCGTCGTGTGCGCCGGGCATGCAAGTTTGATCGATTGCGTGCGCGTACCAGACGCGCGCGTAGCATTTGGTCAACTCGCGTAGGTCCAACGCGGGCGCCGGCAACTCCGGGAGAGTCAGGTTATCGATCTGGCTTCCCGGGCAAAACGTCTTGTGCACGAATGCCGTCTTGAACACACCGCGATTCACTGGAGGATCCGGCATGACCGGCGGGGCCACGGCTGGGCAGGCGCTGGGCGCGTTGTCGTTGACCAGGCCCCACGCCCCGCCCAACGTGGCGTACGCCACCGGGTGCGGAACCGGCACGTCGAAATCTTCGACGAAATTGAGTACGGCTTGGTCCTCGACCTCGCCAAACTCTTGCATGCCGCCCGGGAGGGCCGAGGTAGTACCAGGGCCGAACAGCCGTGTGCGCACGCGCAGCGGATTGCCGCGAGGGTGTTCATTGCTCGGCGTCCACGGTCTCGCGAGCGTCGTGTCGTCTCCGCCCCATGTTCGCGGAGTCGAGACCGCGCTCAAGATGCGCTCCGCCGGGTCGGTGAATGTGTTGTCGCTGTTCCAGTCGACCCAACTGCGCAACCCGACCTGCGTGTCGTTGTCCCAGCGGTTCCCGCTTACGTCGCCGACGCCGACCCTGACTTTCATCGGAGGGGGCGGGCCGGCGTAGAGATGCGCATGGAGCAGCGGAAGATTGGGCACCGACGCGTTGAACATGCCATCGTCGAAGGCATCGTGCCCGGAGGAATTCATAAGTCCATCGAGGTCCCGAATCTGGTCTGCGCAATCCGGCTTCTCGGTCGTCCCGTCATCGGCCACCTCCGACTCTCCGCTCCAGTCCGAACCAAGGAACTCGAAAAAATCGTCGAGGCTCCAGGCGTCGGGTAGCGGGCCATTGCTGAAGTCCGAGATCGTTCCGAAAGAGACCAGCCCGTACCCGTCGAGATTCCCGGTGACGCTTGGAAGCTTGCCGTCCAAGTTGCGAGTCAGCGTCCGAATGTAGCGCTCCATCTCCCATGGTTTTGTTTCGGGGAATTGCTCCAGCAGGAGTGCACATATTCCACTCACGAACGGTGCGGCCTCCGACGTACCACTGTCGGCCTTGAACGTGTTGCCGAGCCATGTGCTGTAGATGTCCACTCCCGGCGCCACGACATCGAGGTCGAAGCCGTGGCTGGAGTGACTCCACACGCCTCCAAAACGGGTAGAAGCTCCGACCGAAATGACACCCGGAAAAGCTGCCGGCAATTGCACTAGACCACCCGAATTTCCCGCCGCCCCCACTAGCACGCAGCCAGCCTCGAGGGCCGTCGCGATCTGCTCGCGCACGATGCAGTCCGCATCGGGCTCCAACGGCGTGGCTGCGACGTTGAAGCTCATGTTGATGACGTTGGGCTGCTCCCCAGCGGCGTATTCGAGGGCCGCGGCGATATCGCTGCTCACGCCAGTCCCGAATTGATTCAGAATCTTGAGCGGTAGGTAGGTCGCTGCGTGTGCCACACCGACGATGCCTTCATTGTGAGCGCGAGCGCAGGCAATGCCCACCACGTGTGTGCCGTGACCGTTGTCGTCGGCGGTGTTCGCCGTCTCGGCAACGAAGTTCCAGCCGTGGATGTCGTCGATGTATCCATTGTCATCGTCATCGATGTTGTTGCCAGCGACCTCTGCCCCGTTCGTCCAGAGTCCGCCTAGCAGCTCGTCGTGAGCCGACTCCACACCAGAGTCCAAGAAGGCAATCACCTTCCCGCTGGCCCCGGTTCCGGGGCGCCACAGGGACGGAAGGAAGGTGGAGAACACGCCCCATTGCTGGGGAATGAGTTCTGTGTCGGAAGGGTAGGAACTCGCGGTGTAGATGAAGTTCGGCTGCGCGAACACGACACGATCGTCGCCGCGGAATTGCTGGATTGATTGCTCGGTGGAGATTCCCGCCGGCAGTCGAAAACGGGTCACGCCGATACGTGGGTAGTCGCGCATGAGCACAAGACCGTGCTGTGCGGCGAACGCCTCGACTGTCCGTGCGTGCTCCGTCGCAACAGCGGCGCTTCCTTGGACGCTTCCGTTGGGTGATGTTTTCAGCCGAACGAGGACCTCATCAGCCATTGCGCCCGGCTCCGTGCGATCGGATCCCGTCGCTGTGACCGGTGGGCTGAAGCCCAATGCCAGAAGAGCAAGTGCCCAGGCGCGGGGGGCGAGTGCAAGAGAGTGAACTCGCATGACAACCTCCACTTTCCGTGCGCGACGGGACTACGTTCGCGAATTGAACGACAGCACAGGTTCGGGAGGGCTGGAGCCGAGGGGCGGCCGACGGCCCGGCGCAATTGAACGCCTGCCGGAAGTCGGAGTCCAGAGAAATCAGACTCGGAGGGGGACGCAGGCCCGATTCCACCTTGGCATGGCGGGAGTGGCTAAGTCCGCCCCTCTTGGCCAGCTCGAATGGCCATGGGGTTATCTCCTTCGTAGGGTCTGAATTCAGACCCTAGGCGCCCAACTCCCTCAGCCTCCCCATCAACCTCACCATCGCCCACGTATCCCGCTCGCAATACGCCAGCAGATCCGCCCGCAGCCGGTCCCGCTCCTCGACCGGTATCTTGTGCGCCACGAACAACAGCCGCGCGATCTCGACACTCGCCACCAGCCCGTCGACGATCACCAGGTCGTTGTACGTCAGGTCCGGCACCAGCGGATTCAGGACGTACTTGATGCTGAAGCTGCCCTTGAAGTCCGGGGTGGTACACATGCTCCCGCACCACCGGCAGCAAGTCCACGAGCTTCCCCAACAGCTCTTCCAAAGGCGAAGCCAACTCCGGCACCAGACGCTGTAGCTCGGCGATCCGCGTCTTCTCGAACGCCGAGTAGGTCACGATCTTCCGCGCCCCCCGCGTCGCCTCAATCATCGCCTCCGCCAGCTCGCGACGCGGATCACCCGGCCCCTCGGCCAGCCAGCCGACGTGGGTGAACGTCCCGTCAGCCTGCTCCTCGTGATAACTGAACTGCGCGGTGGCCTGGCCCCACGGCGCGAGCCCCTCCCACACCGGCACCGCGCGGGCGACGGTCTCGAAGTCCAGGTAGCCGAGCGGGCTCTCGAACGGCTCGAGCGCGCGCGCGAGCCCGGGCTCGACGATCAGCCGGTTCTCGCGCAGCGACCTGAGCTGGCGCTGGGCGGCGTCGGGGAGCTTCTGGTCCGGCGGGGAGATCCCAGATCGAATGGATCCCGGCGGCCATGAACGCGACCGTCTTCTTGGGGCCGGTGTTGTAGAGGGTCGAGATGTGGTTGGGATCATCGGGCCAGCAGCGTTTGAGAAACGGACAGTCGCGCGGCTCGAAGCAGTGAGCGCCGATCTCGTGCTCGCGGCAGCGCGCCCGCGAGCACTTCCGCAAACTCCGCCACCTTCCCCGGCACCGAGGGCATGAACGCCGCGACCGCCTCGGTGACGTCGGTGCGAACGAACAGATCGCCCTGGTCCGGGTGCCGGTAGTCCTTGTTCAGGTGCATAACCTCGACACGCGCGGGCGGAACGCCGGCCTCGCGCAGCACCCAGGCCTGGATCGCGGCGTCGGGAATGTGCTCGTCCTTGAGCGAGGTGGTCGACTTGGCCTCGATCAGCGTGAGGCCGTCGTTGCCGCGGACCAGCGCGTCGACGCCGACGTAGACGCCGTTCGCCTGGAAGCCGCCTTCGAAGATGGCAGGGGCGTCGGAATCGAGTGCGGCGCGCGTGGCGGCAAGGCGCACGTCACGGATCTGGTGCGGCTCGGCGACCAGCACGCCGCCGGGAAACCGCTGGCGAGCGAGTTCGCCGACGATGCGCCCCTGGTCGAAGCGATCGAGCAGGACCTTGTCGGGCTGGAGTTCCTCGGCGAGCGGTTCGTGGACCGTCCACCAGAGGAGCTTGGGGCACTGGCAGCCGGTGACGAAGGATGATTTCGAGAGGTTGGGCATTCCGTTGCCTCGTATTCCCGCGCTCGTCTAAGCCGCGGAGCGCTTCCTCGGACGCATCTCTCGGGCGATTTCCGCCGTGGTGGCTCCGATTGCGAATAGCGCGCGGAACAGAAGATCCAGAGAAACTCCGGTCGCGCCTGACTCGAGCTTCGCGATCCGGGATTGGCTGGATCCAATCCTCCTGGCTAGCTCGATCTGCGTTAGCCGCCGCTTCATGCGATGACGCCTCAGGCTCTCGCCCAAGGCAAGTCTCATCTCGACGATCTGCGCCTCTTCGCGCGAAAGGCCAAGGAACTCACCCGCGGTCCCGACCTTCCATCCGGCCGATTCGAGTCTCTTTCTCTTCGCCGTGTTCATGGCAGGACACAGTATGTCGGATCGGACATACTGTCAACTCTTGCGCTTGCCTCACCCGCTGCGACCCCGTGATCACTCCTCGAGGACTGGCGGTATGTCCCGCGCGGCGTGAAGCACTCTCACGATCTCCACTCCGGTCGCAATCGGCCGGTAGAAAATGAGGTGGTTCGGGAAGTCCGGAATCGGCCACATGCGGACCCTCTCCAACTTCTGGATCTCGAATACGCGCGGCGCTCCGAGTTCAGGTAATTCGACGAGGCGCGCGATTGCCTGCTCGGCCGCTCGAATAAATCGCAAGGCTAGTTGGAGACCGGCCTCTTGGCCCAGATAGACAACATGCTCTTCGAGATCCCGTTCCGCCTCAGGCTTCCACCTAACGCGCTTTCCGGGCACCGCCTTTCCTGACCCGGAGGCGGTCCTCGACACGACTCTTCAGTTCGTCCCAGAACTCGGGAGTGACCTCCCGCGCCGGCCCCGACTCAATTCCCTGAAGCAATAGTTCTTCAAGCCGACGCTCGGCGGCCCGACTTTGGTCGATGCGAATGAGATCTCGCACGTATTCGCTCAGGTTCCCGTAGCGCCCGGCTTTGACCTGCGCCTCCACCCAGTCGCGCTGCGACTCTGTAAGCGACACGTTCAGATTGACCATGATGTTGGCCCTCCCACGCTGAGAATTATCGGCCGGTCAGCAGTCATAGTCAATAGATGCTATCTATTGCTCGTCCACGGTATTCTTGCTGGGATCCGCGGCTCCCTGAGCCTCAGGCTCCGAACAAGGGGCTTTAGTTGCGGAGGCGCTAACTAAAGCCAAGAGACCTTCGCTTTAGTTGGCCGGCCTGTGGCCCCGCTGATGGGGAAGAAGGCTGGGTACTCAAGGCTCTGAGTATTCTCACTCAATGTCCTGAGCAATCGTCGGTCCGAGAATCTTCCCCACGACGCGCTCAGGTAGAGGAGCGGCGACGGCAGCACGCCCTGGTGATCAATAGCAGCGTGATCAGCAGCCGGCCCACCCGCCCATTGCCGTCGAGGAACGGGTGGATCGCCTCGAACTGCGAACGCATCAGGGCCGCCTGGACCAGCGGCGGCATGGAATCGTCGTGCAGGAACCGCTCCCAGGCGCCTAGACACTCCGCCAACCGATCAGGGGGCGGTGGAACGTAGGTCGCGTCGCCAGCGTTGAGCCCGGCGGACCAATCCAGTTCTGGCTGCGCCTGAACTCCCCGGGCGTCGCCGTGTTGCCACGCACGTCGCGCATGAGCTTGTCGTGAAGCTCGCGCACCAGCCGCAGCGAGAGTGGCAGGCGTGCCAGGCGATCGATGCCGTGTTCGAGGCGACAACGTAGTTGCCGACCTCGCGAAGATCCGCCGGACTGCGCTCGACCGCAGCACCCGCCTCGGCTGCCAGCAACTCACCGAGCGTCGCTTGAGTGCCCTCGATTCGGCTCGAGAGCACCGCCTCGCGTCGGACGAATGGACGAATGAGCAAATGGGGGTTCGGGAGACCGCGGCCTTCGCCCGCCAGTCGGCCCACCGCCCGATCCGCCGCCGAGAGCGCGGCCGCCATCTCCCCGCTCCACGCGATCGCTGGCGGGAGCGGCTCCGGCACGTAGGCTCGGTACCCGCCGGACGCGCGGAGGTTGCGCCCGTGGGGCCTGCGCTCTGGCGTCATAGGGCTCCTTGTTCGCGGGGGCGCAAATAACCAGGAGCATTATTAGCGTAGATGGGGCCAAATGAAAAGAGGCCACGGGGCCCCGGAGTCGGCCTGAACGGTTCCTGCCCTGCTGAATTGGCTTTAGTTGCGGAGACCCTAAGTAAGACCAGCAGAGCTTGTCTTTAGCTGCTCGGCTCGTTGGCTCCAGGACGGTCCGCGTGTTCGGCACGGGCTCGGGGATCACCTTCATTGCACGGATGTCGGGAATCATGCTCGAAGCCTCGGACGCACTATACTCCCGGACCCAACCCGGAGCCCCTCCATGCCGCCTCGTGGCCGCGGATTCACCAAGGTGGACCTGCGGCACCTGCTCGAGGACCTGCGCGACGCCTATCCCGCAGGGCTCGAGGAAACCATCCTCACCGAGCTGGTGGCGAACTCCCTCGACGCCGGCGCGACCGTGATCAAGATCTCGGCCGAGCCGGCGGGCGCGATGTTCCGGTTCGAGGACGACGGCCGCGGCATGGTTTGGAAGGAGCTTCGCCAGTTCCACAACCTAGCGGCCAGCACCAAGACGCGCGGCGACGGCATCGGGTTCGCGGGCGTCGGCATCAAGCTCGCGCTGCTCGCGGCACACGAGGTGGTCACCGAGTCGCGTCGCGGCAAATCGCACGCGGCGTCGCGATGGCACCTGGCCTCGCGCGAGTTGCGCCGTACGAACCCATCGCGCCGCCCGGTCGAATTCAGGCGAACGGAACCTCCGTCTCGCTCGCGCTGCAGCACGGCCTCTCGCCGCTGCTCGACGCCGACTTCATCGAGCACGTGGTACGCACGCACTACCCGCCGCTGCTGGAGCCGGAGTTCTCGGCGGCGCTCGCCCCGATCTACCCAAGCGGGATCCGTTTCGAAATCAACGGCCGCACGCTCGAGGCGAATCGCCGTTCGGCGGTCGAGCGCGCCCAGCTCGAGGTCCGCATCGAGCGACAGCGCAAGCCTTCGGGCCGGGGCTACGTGGAACGCCACGCCCTGCCGCTTCCCGAATCTCTGCGAGGCATCGCGGTCAGCACGTACGGCAAAGTGATTCGCCGCGGCTGGGATTGGCTCGGCATCCTCCCGACCGCGCCGGACCGCATCACCGGCATTCTCGAGATACCCTCGCTCGCCCAGTCGCTCACCCTCAACAAGGGCGACTTCGTGCGCACCGGCCCGCGCGGCGCCCTCTACCTCTCGTACCGCCGCGCCATTCAGGAGGCGGTGCAGACGCAGCTCACGCGCTGGGGCGACGCGCGCGACGTGGTCCAGGACGAGAGGCGGCGCATTGCTCGTCCCCTGGAGCGCGACCTGGAACGCGTGCTCGAAGAGCTGACGGCCGACTTCCCGCTCCTCGCCTCGCTCGTCGAGCGCCAGCAGGGAGGGCAGCGCCGCATTCCGCTCGCCCGTGGCGGAGGCGACGGGCGCGGCGAGATGGCCGCCGCGATGACCGAGGGCGGCTCGATCGCCGGGACCGCAACGCTGTCCCAAGAACCGCCGACGGACGGCGCCAGCACGGCCGCGGCAGACCCGCGCGGCCGCCGAACCCGACACCGGGCTCGAGGCCCAACCGCTGCAGGCTTCGGCCGCCGATGCCGAACGGGGCGCCGACCCGGAACGCGAGGGCGCCGAGGAAGCCCGAGCGCGTCGCGCCCGTGCCCAGCGCTACGGGCTCTCGCTTCAGTTCGAGGAGCGCCCCGACGATATCGAGCTGGGCCGGCTGATCGAGAACACGGTGTGGATCAACACCGCGCATCCCGCCTACCTGCGCGCCGAGGCCACGCGCTCGACGGGCTATCACGTGGCGGTCGCGGTGGCCCTGGCGATCGCTGCGCGCGCGAGCGGCCCCTGGTCATTCAGCGATTCGTACCGAGTTCCGGTCGGCCGTGCGCGCTCCGAGTCGCTCGGCATGTCGCGCGGCTTCGCGCTGCCGAGCCTCGCGATGTCGACCAGCCGAGATCGCCATGGCCGTGGAGCCAATGGCCGAGAGCCGTCACGTGTGACCTGGAGCTTCGGACTCGAGCCCGCCGGCGAACGGCACCGCCCGAGTACTTGCGAGCCCGGTGAGCAGCCCGGCGCCGCTCAGCAGCTCCAGGTAGTGCGCGAGAGTCGTGGTGTTCCCGGCGTCGTGGAGCTGGCCCAGCATCTTGGTGTACGAGAGCACCTGTCCGGAGTACCGGCAGCCCAGCTCGAAAAACCGCCGCAGCAGCGCCGGCTTGTCGACCCGGGTGAGCAGCAGCACGTCGCGCGAGATCGTGGTCTCGACCAGCGCGTCCAGGATGTAGCGTCGCCAGCGCTCGGGCTCGCCGACCAGCGGCGCCGCGCCGGGATAGCCCCCGAAGTAGAGGAACTGGTCCAGCGAGAACCCGAAGGCAGCACGCATCTCGGCGAGCGACCAGTGCGGCAGCCGGAGAATCTCGAAACGCCCGGCCAGGCTCTCAGTCAGACCCTGCTGCACGAGGAGCGGCGCCGAGCCGAGCAGCACGACTCGGAGCTGTCGCTTGCGCGGGTGTCTTCGTCCCACAGGCGCTTCACCGACTCGGACCAACCCTGGGCCTTCTGCACCTCGTCGAGCACCAGGATCGCGCCGTCGGGGCCTGCGGCAGCCGCGCGGCCTCCCACTGCTGGCCGATCCAGTCGCGCCCCCGCAGCGTCGGCTCGTCGGCGCTCGCGAAGCGAACCGGCAGTTCGGCGGTTTCGACCACCTGCTGGACGAGGGTCGTCTTGCCCACCTGCCGCGCACCGGCGACGACCTGGACGAATCGGCGCGGTTCTGCCAGCCGCCGGGCGAGCAGGTCGGCCTGCGGGCGCCTATAAGCTGTTGCACGTTTGCTCATGACGTTGAGTATTTTTACTCAATATCCTGAGCAAAACTACATGGCTTTGGCTTTCGGGGGCGCAAAGCAGCCGAAGTCCCTGTACGCCGGTTACTCTCTAAACCGCCGCGCGCTCACTTCCATGGTCCACCCGGACGCCAAGTCCCTTCCCCCGCTTCTTTCGTGCGCAGATCCTCCAGCACCGGCGCGAGGAACGCGTGCAGCAGGCGCGTGAACTCCTCTGCCGGCTTCGCCGGGACCTCGAGCCCGGCCCGGCGCGCAAACGCCCGCACCTGCGCCGGCCGCGACGGGTTCTCCCAGTACGCGGCGTGTGAGCCCGATCGGGTCCTCGGCGGGGACGGGCGTGTGGCGGCGCTCGAACGTCCGTCGCACGGCCTCGGCCAGGGTCGCGCGATCGAACTCGAAGCGGCTCGCGAGATGGTGGAGGTCGAAGAAGTCCTTGATGCGGCTGTTCCGGTCGCCGAGCACCACCATCGCCTCGAGCTTCTCCGCGACCACCGCCTCGCGCGGATAGGCGAGCAGGTCCGGCGCGGGGAAATCGAGCAGCGTCGGATACGTGCAGGCCTGCGGCGCTGGCCAGACGGCATCGCCAAGTCCCATGTCGATCTGCAGCGTCAGGCGCGCCTTGCCGCATCGAGCGAGCAGCGTGGCGCGCGTGCCGGCGTACTCGTCCTCGGCGCGAATCGCCTCGATGCCGATGCGCTCGCCGTCGAAGCTGACGGCATCCGGCGGGACCGGCGTGGCGACGATCGCACGGAGGTCGTCGCGGATCGCCTCGAACGCGCCGTCGCCGCGGCGCAGCAGATCGAGATCGCGGGTCGCGCGATAGGGCCGATCCGACCAGAGCCGCAGGAGCATCGCACCCTTCAGCACGAAGCGGTCGCGGCGGTCCGAGACGCCGAGGCGGTAGAGGAACCGTTCGAGGCAGTAGCTCGTCAGCAGGGTCTGGTGGTCGTCGCCGGTCTCTTTCGCCCGGTTGAGCAGGCGCGCGGCGACGGAGGCGGCGAGATTGGCCTTGCCGGTCATGCGATCGCGTCCAGGTAGGGCTGCATGACGCGCGAGACCCGGCAGATGCGCGCGAACCGAGCCAGTTCGTTGGCGCCGCCGCGGTGCTTCCGGCTGAAGTCGCGCAGCGCTTCGACCGCGACGTCGATGCCGACCTTGTTCCGATACTTGAAGCAGTCGGCGACGGTCTTCGCCGCGGAGTACACGCGGATGACCACGCCCTCCACGCGGTGCTCCTCGACGCCTTCGGTCAGGGCAGGTCCGGAGAAGCGGGCCACGCGGAGGCGGGGATAGTCGAGCCGCGGACGACGCGCCTTCTCGGGCAGCGCGATCCAGACCTCGGCCGCCGATTGGGTCGTCAGGTCGTGGAACCGCAGCGCCGTGAACAGGCAGAACACGGCTTCCGGCACACGCTTGGCGACCTGCGCGAGCGTGTGAGCTTCGCGTCGGCGCGTGGCGGGCCGCAACGTAGATCCCCCGCGCCTGCCGGAGCACCAGTCCTTCGTTCACGAGACGAGAGAGCTGCGCGCGCGAGACTCCGTGCGCCTCGAGATCCCGCGGGCGCGCGAGGCCCAGCGTTTCGATCAGCCGGAGCGTCTGGTCCTTGCTGGGTTTCGGCATGGCGTCGGGATGATACAAAACGTCGGGGGTTGAGCGCAATCCCCGACGTTTCGGAACCGCATGGCGGCTCCTCGATACCCTGACGGGGCGATCCACTCAGAGGGATGGAAGCTTGCGGATGGCCGCCAGCACGGTCTTGCAGGCAGCGATGACATCGGCAAGCAGGCGCTCATCCAATGTCCGGTCGCCTTCGTACTCGGTTCGGTTGCGCTCGCTGTGTGCGCGATTGAGTACTCGCCACACCTCGGGACCAAGTCCAAGAGTGTGGGGAAGCGCCTGGAAGACCACGTAGCGTTGCTTGTTGGGCCGATACCCCTTGTGTCTCAAGGCCGCGAGGCATAGAGCATGGGCCGCGTTGTAGGCGAGATCGAAGCGGCTATCCAGAGAGTTCACTGCCCGCTCGGCATCCACGAGGCGTGCCTCACCGGACCTGACCAATCCGGCGAACTCCATCGCGTCAGGTGGTTCGCGAGTTAGGGACCCCGTCGGACCCGTGAGACCCTCAAGCTCCGAGGACACGTTCATCCCCAATCACCCACATCTTGGGTTGCTCCAGAATGCGCGTAACGAACGAGTTCTTCTGTCGCACTCGTTCCTGGAGTTCCTTCAGCGAGTAGACGGTCGGAGCGACGTTGCGCCCCAGTTGTGCGGATGCAGGTTCCAGCGCCGCGAACAGGTCGGCGTAGGCGAGCGTGTCACTGACCACCATGACGTCTACGTCGCTCGAGGCGGTGTCGGTGCCTTTGGCGATGGACCCGTAGACGAAAGCCCCTTGGATTTCGCGGGCGAGAGGTTCGAGTGCCGAGCGCAGAACGTCAGTCAGTCCGAAGGTTTTCAGGGACAGCCCACGAAGCTCCTTGAACAACGGCGACTCGGCGTTGGCCTGGTAATGCTTCTGCTTCCCTCTCATGGTCACTGTGACGAGGCCAGAAGCTTCGAGGCTGGCCAACTCCCGCTGAACCGCCCCGCTGCCCGACTTGGCGAGGTTGATGATCTCGGTGGCAAAAAAGCTTCGGCCAGGGTTTCCGAAGAGAACACCCAGCACTCGCTGCTGGACCTTTGAAAACAGGGCATCGGCGAGTCCGGCCGTCGGCGGCTTCCGGGGACCTCTCTTAGGGGCTCGTTTCTTCATACCCATGTTGGGTAGGATAATACCCAATATGGGTATGGTCAAGGCTAGCGAGGGCGCTTCTGGCTCCCCTCAAGCGGCGAGGACACTCTCGTCGCCGATCAGCCAAAACTTGGGCTGAGCCAGGATGCTCTTGACGAAGACGTTCCCCTGACTCAGTCGCGTCTTGAACTCCTTCGACGAATAGACGGTCGGAGCAAGCTTACGCCCGAGGCGCTTGGAAGCGCCTTCGAGCGCCGCGACGAGATCGGCATGGGCAATGGTTTCGCTGATCACCAGGACGTCGACGTCGCTCGAGGCCGTGTTGGTGCCCTTGGCGATCGAGCCGTAGACGAACGCCACACGAATCTCGGGAGCCATGGGCTCGAGCGCTTCCCGCAAGACGTCGGCCAGCCCGAATGTCTTGAGTGCGAGCCGGCACAGTTCCTCGAACAGAGGAGAATCCGGGTTGGCCTGGTAGTGCTTCTGCTTGCCTAGCTCTTTGACGGTGACCAGGCCGGAGCCAGAGAGGCTGGTGAGTTCGCGCTGCACCGCGCCGGTCCCCGATTCCGCCAGGCGGATGATCTGCTTCGCGAAGAAGCTCCGGCCGGGGTTCCCGAAGAGGACGCCGAGCACGCGCTGCTGGACCTTCGAGAACAGTGCGTCCGCGAGGCGTAGCTGCTTTCGTTTGCGGGCTGGCCTCTTGGCGGTTTTCGGGGCCGCGAACTTCGTTCCCATATTGGGTACGATAGTACCCATTCTGGGTACGGTCAAGGCTCTCTTCTTATTAGTGCCCCGCCAGCCACACCTAGTGCTTCTTGGCGCTCAGCTTCTCTTTCTCATTCTGCTGCCGCACACGATCGAGCAGTGCCTTGAACCGCGGGTCCGAGCGGAGCGGATCGAGGTCGCCGTCTTTCAACGCGATCTCGAGATCGAAGCCGGCCACCTCGGCACGCTCGAGCCAGTCGATGGCCGCGTCCCGATCGCCGGCCTGCGCCGCGGCGCAGCCCAGGTTGTACATCGTGGTCGGCGGACGGTGGCCCAGTTCGAGCGCGCGCGCGAATGCCTGGCCACTGCCTTGCGCATCGCCCGCGCGGAGCCGGGCGAAGCCAAGGCTGAACCAGGCGCGTCCAAGGTCCGGATGCTCGCGGGCAACACGCTCGAGGCGCGTCACCGACTTGCGCCAGGAAGACGGATCCTCGTCTTTGGTGCCGGGTTCGTAGTATTGGAGGTCGCGAGTGAGCTGCACGAGTCGCCGGAATTCCGGCTCACCGCGGAGCGACGCCAAATCGTCGTCCTCGACCATGTGGTCGGCGCTGCCGAATCCGGCATGAACGGATTTCTCGAGCGCGGAAAGGGCGCCAGGTACATCGCCGGACAGCGCTCGGGCGCAGGCCAGGTTGTAGAGCCCGCTCGCACTGGGCTCGTGCACCAGCTCGGCCTCGACCGCCTTGGCGGCCACCGGCGCGGGCGCCACGGGCGCGGGCGGCACCGGCGCGGGCGACATCGGAGTGGGCGGCACCGGCGTGGGCGACATCGGCGCGGGGGCCACCGGCGCGGGCGTGCGCTCCGCGTACTCGACATCGGATTCCATGTACTCGAGACCCCGCATCATCAGCACGAACCTCGGGTCCGAACGAATGCTCTCCAGGTCCGAGTCCCGCGATAGCAGTCCCACATCCCGGAAGCCCGCCGAGATGGCAGCCTCGATCGCCCCGATCGCCCGCAGGCGCTGGCCATCGAGCGCATAGCTGCAGGCCGCATTGTAGAGCGCCATCGGGCGCCGGTAGCCGGCCTCCGCGGCGTTTTCGTAGGCGTTGCCGGCCGCATTGTAGCTCTCGCCGTTGTAGTGCGAGCGCGCTTCTGAGTACCACTCTTCTCCAGACCGCGCTGCGCCCTCCGAGTCGTCGAATCGTTCGGCAACGGGCGACGGTTGCGTCTTGTGTTTCGCGGATGGCGCCGCCGGCGTCTCTTGATTAGCGGGTGGCGCCGCCTGCGTCTCGTGTTTCGCGGATGGCCCCGCGATGACCTGGACCGCGGCGATCGGCACCAGACAGGCCACGGCAACGGCGACCACCGCCGCCAACGTGCGGGCAGTGAGGCGCTCGCGCTTGAAGCCGGGCTCGAGGATCGACAGCAGCCGTTTCTCGAGGCTCGACCGTTGGGCGACCGCCAGCATCACGCCGTCCAGCGGGTCGCGCGCGGTCGCGACGCGAGCGATTTGGAGCAAGTGCCCCGCATAGGCCGACGGGCGGACGCCGCATTCGAGCACCTCATCGTCGCAAGCGCGCTCGGCCTCGCGCCGAGCCTCGCGCGCCAGGGAACGCACCAACGGATGGAGCCAATAGATCGCAGTCGCGACGGACGCCAACATCACGGCGAGCGCATCCTGGCGTCGAACATGTGCCAGCTCATGGAGAAATACGGCGTGCAGTTGCTCGAGATCCCAGGTCGATGCCGAAACCGGCAGCACGAGCGACGGCCGGGCGAAGCCGATGATCGCCGGGACCGCGACGCCAGCGCTCATCTTGAGCTCGACCGGACGCCGCACGGCGAGCATCTCGCGGGCTCGCTCGAACTCGCGCCGAAGCGCCGGGTCGGCGACGACGGTGGCGCGCCGAGCCAGCCTGGCGGCCAGGCCAAAGCAAATCGCGGAGCGGAGCAGCAAACCGGCCGTCACGAGCAGCACCGCCAGCAGAACTGCGGCTGGCGCCGGTATCGGTGGGGTGCTGCGCGGACGGGCGCCATCGAGCGGGTGCGCTGACCGAGGCATCGGGGAAATCACGGGCAGCGGCGCAAGGGATTCGTCCAGGATGAGACGTGGAGTCGCGCCGGGAGCAGCACTCCTCGACTTCGGGGTGACCGACTCGATGGCAGCCGGTGCCTCGGCCGCTCCGTTCACGGGCTCGACCGACGACACAGGGCTCGTCGCCGCTTGCGCCAACACAGCCAAACGCCGCTCAGGCGGCAGGATCGGAAGCGGCCACGTCGGCAGAATCACGGTTGCCGCCGGCAACAGGACGAGCACCAGCAGCGCAGTCGAGGCGATGTGGTGCCGCGTCGCGGACGAGGCGCGTGCGGCGAGAGCGAGTGCCAGGTGCGCGAGAAGCGCGACCAGCGTCACCCGAATCAAGAACCACGCAAGATCGACCCAGGTGAGTTGCAGGACCCAGGTCCAGACGGCGGTTGCCAGGGGTTCCATTACCGGCCCTCCCGGCGCGCGCGCGCGATCATGCGCTCCATGCGGTCGAGGTCCTCGTCCGAAAGAGAAGCCCCGCGCCGCTCGAGCAAGGTCACTACCGCCCCGGCGGCGGAACCATCGAAGAACGTCGCCAGCAGGTGGTCGAGCGCGCGGCGCCTCGCTTGCTCGCGCCCGACGGTGGCACGGTAGACGTAGCGCTTGCCCTCGTGGTCATGGGTCAGAATGCCCTTGCGCTCGAGGATGCTCAACGTCGCGCGCACTGCGGAGTAGCTGGGCGGGGCGGCCATGCGCTCGCGCACCTCGCCGGCGGTCACGCGGCCCGCGGCGAAGACGATGTCCATCATCTCCCGCTCGCGACGGCTCAGGGATCGGAGAATTTTCACGACGCGCCTCCTGCTAGAATTCCTGCATGTGCTGGATATTTAGCACATGGGCGAAGGGCCAGTCAATCCCGGATTTTGGGGCGCCGCCGAGCGCTATTCACGCCGTGAATGCTGCGAAGGAGGACCTTGAGAGGTTGGGCATTCTGGCGTCATTAGGGCTCCTTTGTTTGCGGGGGCGCAACCGGGCGCATTACTAGCGTAGGCGGGGATAAATGAAGAGGCCTCACGATCCTGGCCCTCAACTGAAGTGGCTCTACTACCTGATCCCCATGATCCAGCCCTTGATGCTCGCCCTCGCGCACTCCTCAGCGCCGGATCAAAGTAGCTGGCAGCGTTCCGTCCCGCCATGTGTCGCTCAGGCTGCACCCGGTGTAATCCCGAGAGTTCGAGACCCGCACCCGCGTCAACGCCATTTGATCGCGAATCCGGTCGTAGATCGTGGAGTGGCCATCTCGGTTACTGGATCTGCCGCCAACCGGTCCGAGCGCCGGCTGGGCATCGACGCCGCGGGGCGGGGGCCGATCCGGTGTAGCCACCGTCGGCTGATCTCGGCGACGAGCGGAACGAGCTTCTCTAGACCGCGACTTGGAGGACTAGGGCGAGCGTGTCGCTCCGTCTGCTAAGATCGCGCGCCAGATGGCGAAATCCAAGGGAAGGAAGCCAGCGAAGAGCGGTGCCGGCAAAGTCGCCGAAGGCTACACGCATCCGGATCAGACGCTGCTCATGCGGCCCGAGGTGGGCACGCAGGCGCAGTTCCGAAAGAAGAAGCCGCCACAGACCTACCGCTACGACTCGTCGCTCTCGCCCGCGCTCGACTGGGACGGCGGCAACGGCGCCCGCGAGTTGGGCGAATGGCTGCTCGGCGTGATCGAGCGGGCCGCCGCGCTGCCGGCGCCGCACGTGCTTCCCTCTCCCGCCGAGTTCAAGACACGCCGACGGCCGCGTGCGTCGTCTCGGTGCGCTCGCTCCAGGAGGCGGTCGATCAGCTCAAGCGCCTGGGCCGCCCGTTCCTCAACTGGACCGGCAAGGCCGAGCGCCTGTCCTTCGACGTGCCGACGCTGCCGCTCTTCGTGCACGAGCGCCTCTCGACCAAGGCCATCGTCGAAACGCTCGTCGGCCACAAGCGCGACAAGCAGACCGACTTCTGGGAGCTGCTCGGCGATCCCGCGGCACTCGATCACCGACCAGGTGCTCAAGGCCTACGAGTATCCGGACAAGTGGGTGAACCGCCTGATCCTCGGCGACTCGCTCGTCGTGATGAACTCGCTCCTGCACTACGAGCGCCTCGGCGGCCAGGTGCAGATGATCTACATCGACCCGCCGTACGGCGTGAAGTTCGGCAGCAACTTCCAGCCGTTCGTGCGCAAGCGCGACGTCTCGCACGGCGACGACGAGGACCTGACGCGCGAGCCGGAGATGGTGAAGGCCTACCGCGACACGTGGGAGCTGGGCCTGCACTCGTACCTCACGTACATGCGCGACCGGCTGCTCCTCGCGCGCGAGCTGCTCACGCCGAGCGGCAGCGTCTTCGTGCAGATCAGCGATGAGAACCTGCATCACGTGCGGGAGTTGATGGACGAGGTGTTCGGGGCGGAGAATTTCGTTGCGTCAGATCACCTTCAGCAAGACGACTGCGGCCAGCCAGCGACTGACGCTGCCTAGCGATTGCGACTACCTCCTCTGGTACGCGCGAGACACGGACCGACGTGAAGTTCCGGCCAGCTCTACGTCGAGAAGGCAGCTCGGCGGCGAGTGTCGACGAGTATCTGTGGCTGAGCTCGCGAACGGCTACGTGCGCAGAAACTGACCGAGCGATGAGACGACTGGCCACGGCTGCTTGCCAGAGGGCGCGAGCGTGTTTCGACAGACATCCGCGCTGTCGCCGGACGGCGTCCGAGACAGCTGACCTGTTGCGATCGACTTCGGTGACGGGATCAGTATGCACCCCGGAGACAACAGCATTGGAAGACCAAACCCGAAGGATGCTGCAACGGCTGCGAGCAGCTAGAATCGTTTCGATCGGGCGAACTCACGACTCGATGTTCAAGCGATACTTCGACGATTTTCCAGTCGCGGACGCTGAACAACATGTGGACTGACACAGGCGAGTGCGTCAACGGACCAAGCTGTACGTCGTTCAGACATCGCGCGAAGTCGTCGCAGCGCTGCCTGCTGATGACCACCGACCCCGGCGATCTCGTGCTCGATCCGACCTGCGGCAGCGGGACGACGGCCTACGTCGCCGAGCAGTGGGGCCGGCGCTGGATCACGATCGACACGAGCCGCGTGCCGCTGGCGCTCGCCCGCCAGCGGCTGCTGACCGCGACCTTTCACTTACTACGAGCTGAAGGAGCCGGCGCGCGGGCCGGCGGGCGGGTTCGTCTACAAGCGCAAGCAGAACAGCAAGGGCGAGGAGGTCGGCGGCATCGTCCCGCACGTCACGCTGAAGAGCATCGCGAACAATGAGCCGCCTGACGAGGAAGTCCTCGTCGATCGACCGGAGCTCGACGGCAAGTTCGTCCGGGTCTCCGGGCCGTTCGTCGTCGAGGCGACGATTCCGACGCCGGTCGACTGGGAGGGCGACGGCGTCGAGGACTCGGGCGCCGAGTCTGTCCAGTCGTACGGCTCGTTCGTCGACCGGATGATCGAGGTGCTGCGCCGGTCGCCGGTGCTGCACGTTGGCGGCGGCAAGACCGTCGAGCTGGGCAACGTCCGGCCGCCGGCGAAGTCGCTGTCGCTGTCGGCGGAGGGCGTGGCGTTGAACGGCGAGCCGAAGCCGGTCGCGTTCGTCTTCGGGCCGGAGAACGGCGCGATCAGCGAGAAGCTCGTCCACGCCGCGCTGCAGGAGGCGCAGCTCAAGAGCTACACGCACCTCTACGTCATCGGCTTCGCCATCCAGCCGCACGCGCGACAGCTGATCGAGAAGTCGGCCGAGATGGGCCTGGTGCCGGCCACCTACGTGCAGGCGACGCCGGACCTGATGATGGGCGACCTGCTCAAGAACATGCGGTCGAGCCAGATCTTCAGCGTCTGCGGCCTGCCGGAAGTCAAGATCCACGAGGCGAAGCCAGCAGTCGGCCAGGAGCAGGCCAGCCGCGCTACGAAGTCGAGCTGGTCGGCCTGGACATGTTCGACCCGATGACGATGGCGACCGAGCATCGGCCGCGGAGACGACGTGCCGTGCTGGATGCTCGACGCCGACTACAACGGCCTCTGCTTCCGCGCCTCGCAGGTCTTCTTCCCGCGCACGGCGGCGTGGGACTCGCTGAAGAAGGCGCTCAAGGCGGACTACGACGAGAGCGTCTGGGATCACCTCGCCGGCGCGCGCAGCGCGCCGTTCGAGGCGGGCGAGCACAAGCAGGTCGCCGTCAAGGTCATCGACGACCGCGGCAACGAGCTGCTGGTCGTGAAACCTCTTCCCTGAGGCTGTACCTGTGCCGACCGCCATTCGCAAGGTTCGTATCGAGGGGTTCAAGCGGTTCGACGACGTCGAGTTCGTCCTGCCCGGGCACATCGTCGTTGCCGGGCCGAACAACTCCGGCAAGACGACGCTGCTTCAGGCCATCGCGGCGTGGAGTCTGGCGCTGACGCGGTGGAAGGAGCTCAACGACTTCCAGCGGCACGGCGGTGGATACACGCAAGGCGCCGATCGCGAGACAGGCGTTCTCGGCCGTGCCGCTGCGCTCCTTCGACCTGCTGTGGCGGAACCGGACGTACACCGGCGAGCTTCACGATCACGATCGACGACAGACGGCTGGACGCTGCCGATGAAGCTCGAGGCGGACAGCACCGAGCAGATCTACGTGCGGCCCGCGCCGGTCGAGCCCGCAGATTGTTCGCGGCGCCGGGCTCACGACGGTGTTCGTGCCGCCGATGAGCGGGCTCGGCATCGATGAACCGGTCTACACTCGGCCGAAGCTCGATCAGCTGCTCGGGCAGGGCAAGCCGGGCGACATGCTCCGGAATCTCCTCGTCGAGGCGCACCAGTCCGACTGCGTGGGACCGGCTCCAGGATTCGATTCGGCGGCTGTTCGGCTACGAGCTCGAGCCACCCGATGCGACCGGCGCGCACATCGTGGCCGAGTACCGCAGCACGGCGGACGGTCCGCGCTTCGACATCGCCAGCGCCGGCAGCGGGTTCCAGCAGGTGCTGATGCTGCTTGACGATGCTGAACACCCGGCCGGGTGCTGTGCTGCTGCTCGACGAGCCCGACGCGCACCTGCACGTCATCCTGCAGGACGCGATCTACGGCGAGCTGCGGTCGACCGCCGCGCGGACAGGCGCGCAGCTCGTCATCGCCACGCATTCCGAAGTCATCATCAATTCGGTCGATGCGCGCGAGCTGTGCGTGCTCCTGGACCGACCCGCGGATGCTGGCCGACGATGCAGAACGCGAAGCGCTGATTGAGTCGCTGCGGGTGCTGTCGAACGATGACATCATGCGGGCGCTGCAGGCGCCGGGCGTGCTCGTATCTCGAGGGACACACCGATCTGGAGATCCTGCGCGCGTTTGCCCGGGTGCTCGGGCACCCGGCCGAGGCCCTGCTGACCCGCGACTTGTTCTGGAAGCCGACCGTTGCTGAGACGCAGCCCGGCAGGCCCGGGATCAAGGCGCGAGATCACTACGACGCGCTGAGGCTGGTGCGGGACATCCCGGCGCTGGAGCTCGTCGACGGCGACAGCCATCCAGGGATCCCGTCGAGCGCCGATTACCGGTGCCGGCTTTCAGCGCTGGCGCTGGCGGCGGTACGAGATCGAGAGCTACCTGGTCCATCCGGAAGCGCTCGCGCGGTTCGTCGCGCGCACGGTCGGCGAAGCGGCCGCGGCGCCGCACGTCGCCGACCTGCACGCCTACCTGACGGCGAATCTCCCGCCGGCAGTGCTTGAGCGGCCGCTCGACAACCACGCGTATCTCAACACCACGAAGGCGCGAACGGAGCATCCTGCCGCCGGCCCTGTCAGCCGCCGGGTCTGCCCGGGCTGCCCTACACCCGCTACCACGAGATCGCGGCGGTCATGCGTGCCGGAGGAGATCCATCCGGACGTCGTGAGACGCTCGACGTGATCGTGAGGGCGTTCGGGCGATGAGCGACTTCGAAGTCCCCGAAGCGATCATCTGCTCGCCGTTCGAGGAGCCGACGCACCACTGGCGTCTCGAAGAGGGAGCCGAGCCGGAGAAGCGGCCCGGTCGCCGGCCCGCGATCTACTACTACCCGGATCCCCTTTCGCAGGATTCCGCCGGCACGCGGCGTCCCAAGGGCACCGCGATCGAGCTGAAGCTCGTCAACCTGATTCGATCCCGCGTCAAGGAGTGGCGAGCCGCGGGTTATCCCGGCGTGACGCGCACGACGCTGGAGCTGCTGAACTACTGGCGGCGCGATGGTCGCGGCTTCCGGTTCTTCTTCGCCCAGCTCGAAGCGGTCGAGACGATCATCTTCCTCAACGAGGCGCGGCGCGATCTCGCGCAGGGGATCGACATCCCGCTCGACGAGCCGAGCGAGCAGCAGAAGGCCGAACGCGGGCTACAAGGCCTTCCGCCGCTATGCCTGCAAGATGGCGACGGGTTCGGGCAAGACGACCGTCATGGGGATGCTCGCGGCGTGGAGCATCCTCAACAAGGTCCACGACCGAGCGAATGCGCGTTTCTCCGACGTGGTCCTGGTGGTCTGCCCGAACGTGACGATTCGCAGCCGGCTCGCGGAGCTGGATCCGCGAGCTCGGCGACGCGAGCCTCTACCGGAAGGCGGACCTCGTGCCCGCCGCACCTGATGCCCGACCTCACGCAGGGGCATGTGCTCGTCACGAACTGGCACGTGTTCGAGCCGCAGACGTCGCAGGCCGGCGGCGTGAGCGGGCGCGTCGTGAAAGCCGGCCGCCGCGAGACGGTGCCGGAGATCATCCACATCGGCCCGAAGACGACGACCGCGCGAGGACGGCGCTATCTGACGCAGCGAGGAGTACAGTCGTCAGGTATCGCCTCGGGCTGATTGAGGTGATCGACGAGGAGAGGACAACGACGGCAACGTGAAGCACGCGCGGGTCACGCGCGATCGCTACGTGGAAAGCGACACCGCGCTCGTCAGCCGGATCCTCGGTCGCGAGGTCGGCGGCAAGCAGAACATCCTCGTCCTGAACGACGAGGCGCATCACGCCTACCGCATCCGCAAGGACGAGCCGGACGAGGAAGAAGAGGATCTGCTCGGCGAGGAGGACGAGGCGGAAGAGTTCTACAAGGAGGCGACCGTCTGGATTGACGGGCTCGATCGCATCCAGAAGCTGCGCGGCATCAACTTCTGCGTCGACCTGTCGGCGACGCCGTACTTCCTGGGCAGGGTGGGTCAGGAAACGAATCGGCCGTTCCCGTGGGTGGTCAGCGACTTCGCGCTCACCGACGCGATCGAGTCGGGCCTCGTGAAGATCCCGCAGCTCGCGGTGCGCGACACGACCGGCGCGGAGATTCCGGGCTACTTCAACATCTGGCGCTGGATCCTTCCGCAGCTCACGCCGGCCGAGCGAGGCGGCAAGAAGAGCTCTCCGAAGCCCGAGGCGGTCCTGAAGTGGGCGAACACGCCCATCACGATGCTGGGCGGCTTGTGGGAAGAGTTGCGGGCGGTGTGGGAGCAGTCGACAGGACGATCCGCGGCCGCCCGTCTTCATCCTCGTCTGCAAGAACACCGCGATCGCCAAGGTGGTCTACGAGTGGCTCGCGCGAGAACAAGCCGCCGATGGGCATCCCGCCGTCGAAGATCGCTGGCTTCCGCAACGCCGACGGTCGCGTCAACACGATTCGCGTGGACTCCGAGTCGTGCGCGAGACCGACACCGGACACGCGAAGACCGACGAGGTCGCAGTGGATGCGGTTCACGCTCGACACGGTTGGCCGAACCGACTGGCCACGCGATCAGCAGGGGCGGCCGATCTATCCGGAGGGATTCGAGGAGCTGGCGGAGAAGCGCGGGCGGCCGCTCCATCCGCCGGGACGCGACATCCGCTGCATCGTCTGCGTGGGGATGCTCACCGAAGGCTGGGACTGCAACACCGTCACGCACATCGTCGGGCTGCGGCCGTTCATGTCGCAGCTGCTCTGCGAGCAGGTGGTCGGCCGCGGGCTGCGGCGGCGGACGTACGAGCTCGGCGACAACGGCTTGATGACCGAAGAAGTCGCCAAGGTCTTCGGCGTGCCGTTCCAGGTGATTCCATTCAAAGCCAATCCAGCCGCGCACCGAAGCCGACCGCAGAAGCGCCACCATGTCGCACGCCGTTGCCTGGGCGCGCTCATTTCGAGATCACCTTTCCGCGTGTCGAAGGCTATCGCAGGCCATCCGCAATCGCGTCACGGTGGACTGGGCGTCGGTGCCGTCGCTGTTCCTCGATCCGTTCAAGATTCCGCCCGAGGTCGAGGTCAAGGCTTCCCTGCAGACCAATACCGGGCCGGCCCATCGCTCACGCGGCCCGGGAGCGATTCAGCGCGTCGACCTCAACCCATTTCGGTCGGGTCGGCGAATTCAGGAGCTCGTCTTCGAGATGGCCGGCGACCTCACGCGCGAGTACGTCAAGAGCGGATCGTGCGAGGCGCCCGCGCACGTGCTGTTTCCGCAGCTCGTCCGCATCGTGCGAGCGGTACGTCGAAGAGAAGGTCACGCCGATCAAGCCGGCGGAACGTCTGGATCTGTTCCTGTCGCCGTACTACGGCTGGGCGATCGAGCGTCTGGTCGAGTCCATTCGTCCGGACACGTCGCAGGGCGAAGCGCCCGAGGTTCCGCGCTACGAAACCAGCCGCGGACCTGGTTCCACGGCGGACGTCGACTTCTGGACGAGCAAGGACGTGCGCGAGGTGGTCAAGAGCCACGTGAACTACGTCGTCGCCGACACCAGCGAAGTGGGAGCAGCAGGCGGCCTACATCATCGACACGCACCCGTCCGTCGAGGCGTTCGTCAAGAACGCCGGCCTCGGCTTCGCCATCCCCTACATCCACAACGGCCAGCCGCACGACTACGTGCCGGACTTCATCGTTCGACTAGAGGGAGATCTGAACACGAATCTGATCGTCGAAACAAAGGGATTCGACGACCTCGCTGAAGTCAAGACGGCGCGGCGCACCGCTGGGTTGCCGCGGTGAACGCCGACGGCCGCATGGGGACGTGGCATTACGTCGTTGCAAGGAAGGTCGACGAAGTGCGCCAGGCGCTTGATCGATTTCGCGCACCAAGCTAGGCGTGCAGTGTGATCGATTTACACCCAGGTATCTTATTGGAGACAGCTAAGAGAAGTTGCCTGAGCATCATTTTCGGAGCCATTGACGCAGAGCGAGTGGGTTGATTCGGATCATGTCTTTCACACCGTCCACATCGACACCGCCCACAACCCCACCTGCAACACCAAACACGACGCCAACCCGGCAATCACGTCATCCGCCACAACCCCCCACCCCCCCGGCAACTTCTGCGCCTCGTTCGCCCCCAGCGGCTTCCACACGTCGAAGATCCTGAACAGCACCAGCGCCGCGGCGAACACCCCCATGTCATGCGGCGCAAAGAGCAGCGCCACGCTCTGCCCCACCACCTCGTCGATCACGATCGGGTGCGCGTCGTGGCCCAGCTCCTTCTCGGCCTCGCCGGCAATCCAGCCGGCCAGCCCGATGCCCACGAACAAGCACACCAGCGCCACCCACAGCGGCGGCACGGGCAGGAACCACGCGACCAGCCACCACCACGGCACTCGCCGCGGTCGCCGGCGCAATGGGCACGTACCCGATCGGCCCGAGGGTCGCGATCCACCGATAGAGCTGCTTCACGCACGACCAGTCCGGCCGGGCGCCACCGCGACCCCGTGCGGCGCCACGGGCCCGCTCGCCGCCGGCGCAGCCCCCAGCGAACCCGCCACGCCGCCGACTCCGGTCGCCGCCGCAATCACGCCCTTGCACACCGCGCGCAGCGTCTCGGCCACGCCACGGCCCTGAACCGCCGCAGCTTCGAACTCCACAGCGCCCCCAACGCCCAGCACGCGCCGCATGCGCTCCAAACCCACCGCCGACGCCAAGTCCCGCTTGTTGTACTGCACCACCCACGCCAGCCGCGCGCGCTCGGCCCCATGCACGCCAATGGCCTTCAGGTGCTCCTCGAGATCCCGCAGCGACTCGACGTTCGCCGACTCCCGCGCGGGGTGCGAGTCGGCGACGAACACCAAACCATCGACACCCTGCAAGACCGCCCGCCGCGACAGCCGGTAGTAGCTCTGCCCGGGCGTCGTGTACAAGTGAATGCGCGTCGTGTAGCCATGGATCAGCCCGAGCGAGAACGGCAGGAAATCAAAGAACAAAGTTCGCTCGTTGTCGGTGGCAATCGACATCAACCGGCCGCGGCGGTCGGCCGGGAGGCGCTCATGCAAGACTTTCAAGTTCGTCGTCTTACCGCCCAGGCTCGGGCCGTAGTAGACGATCTTGAAATGGATCTCGCGTGCCCGGTGGTTGATCAGTGCCACAATCGCCCCCCGAGCCCGGCGCGTCAGTCGCCGAACAGCGCGTCTACCTGGTTGGACGCAGCGTCCGCGAATTCCTCGGGCGCGAACTCCGGCGACTGCAGCGCCGGCTGGCCGATGCCCGCCTTCACGAACAGGGCCTCGAACACGGGCTCGAGTGCCCCGATCGCCCGATTGGCGCGAAACCGCACCAGGCCGAGCGTGCTGCGCCGGTCGTAGACGGTGCCGAGAATCACGCGTCCGGCGAGCATCACCGAGTACACCGAGCGCTTGGCCCCCTCGCTCACCACGGCATTCACGCCTTCTTCGCCCAAGAGCTGGGCAATCTCGGCGTTGGCGGTGAAGTCGGCGGCAATCAGGCTGGCAAACGAAGTCGCGTCGAAATCGCCGGTGCGTCCGGCCGAGGTGATCAGCTGGCCGGAGCGATCCACGAGGTGCACCGAGAGCGCGTTGGTGCGCTCGAGGAGTTCGTTGAGCACCTGGTCGATCGTTCGAAAGTCATTTTCGAACAGAGTCCACTGTGGCATGGATCCCCCGCGGAGATGCACAAACCATCCCCCGGAACTCTGTGGCACGTCCGTGTTCCAGCCGGGAGAGTTATCACGGGGGGCCCGCGCGCGGCAAGCGCTTTGTTTTCTGGCGCTTCCGGGGCCGGCGCCAGGCCGCCCGGGACGGCGCCGGGGCTTGACTGCCCCCTGGCCGGCGCCGATACTAGTCGGGCATTACAAGGCCTCCTAGTTACGCTCCTATCCAAGTAGGCGAAAGCCTCGCGTGACTGGGAGGCCGCCTTTTGCCCCTGGGAAAGAGACGCCGATGTCAGCCCGGGTGGCACTGTTGCTCGATGAGCGGATTCGTGAAGGTGAAGCTCAGGGGGTTGCTTGGTCGATTCCCGACCGCTGAGGACGTCCTAGACCTCACCAAGCGGATCATGGCGGACGGGCGCCTCGAAGGTCTGGAACTCTTCCGGATCTACCTCGGGCTGAAGCCCGACGTGGCCATGCGCCGCGAAATCATTGTTACCCGGGTAACGCCTCAAACTCCTTCTTCTTGTTCTCAAACCATTGTTTCATCGCTTCTGGTTTCTTCATCAGCTCTTGCATTTCATTCATTGCCCGAAGATGCGCAGCATCCTTTTTCTGAAGCATTTCCATGGCGTGTTGTTTGCTCATTCCAGAAATCTCTTCAAACGAGTTGGCATGAAATGCTTTGTCACAAGCCCCGCCGAGTTGTTTGCAGGTCATCATCTTCATGTTGTCCTCCGTGATTGAAATCCAAGACCTACTTTTGCGGCAACGTGGCGACGAAGGCAAGTGCGGGCTTCAAGCGGGACCGTAGCGATGCCGCAGTGGCAACGCCCTTTGGGGCAATGTACAGATAGCCCTTCATGGGTCGGTGGGTGAAATCCATTACCCGCGCGTGCGGACGCTTCAGCTCGGCCTCATGGGCAATCGGCCCCACGCGCACCACCAGATCGTCTCCCAGTACGCCGCAGCACATGTTGCCGCGCAGCATGAAGGCCAAACCGCCGAACATTCGCTTCTCAGCAAGCCCGCGTTGGCTGGCCAGCGCCCGGCGGATACGCTCGGCGAGCTTTTCGTCAAAGGCCATGAAGACCTCCAGCAGTCTAACGAGTAGGCTGGTCGCGCCGTTCGTGCACCTCGGCGTTGGCCTCGAGCGAACTGGCACCTCCAGCAAAGACGCGGGTGACCCGTTGCCACGAGCCACCCGCGCCCTGACGGCTTCGTCACCTAGCTCTTCTTCGCCTTCTTGGCTTCCACCTTGAAGGTCTCGAGCCAGGCCGAGACGGTCTTCAGCTCTTCCGGCGTGCCCCGGAACTTCTTGGGGTGCCGCTCGCCTTCGATCATCTCCTTCTTCGTCAGCCACTTCTCGATCCATGCGGCCGTGTGCTTCTTGCCGGTGCCCGACAGATCGGGGGGCTTCTGGTCCTTCTTGGGGGCTTCTTCGCCTTCCTCCTCCTCGACTTCGACCTTCGCGATCTTGGCCGCCTCGAGTGTGTGGCACGAGTTGCACTTGTACTTGAGGAACACCTGCTGGCCGGCAGGAATCTCCTGCTTGGCCTCCTTCTTGGCTTCTTCGGTGTGGGCGCCGACGGCCATCAAGGCGACGGCGACCAACACGCTGCCGAACAGGGCAGAGATGCGCGCGCTGGAACTCATGGTGTTGGGTTTCTCCTTTCCGATGGGCGGTAAGGGTGGATTTCGGTGAATCGATAGGGCGGCGGTACGACCGAGTGCCGGTCCGGCACGGTCTCGTAGACCGCCGCCGAGTAGAAGGTCAGCATGACGCCGATGATGAACACGACCGGGCTGAACGGAACGATGGGGTCGAGGAACGGCAGCGTGCCAAACCTGAGACACAGCAGGAAGCCGGCCACGACCATGGTGAGGCCGAGGCCCAACGTCAGGGCGAACAACACCGAGCGCAGGTCTCGGCCACCCGCCGGGGCCGGCAGCGGCTCATCAGGGCCTTCGGCTTCCGGGAGCGGCATGATCGGAAAGACTTTTACGAAGACCAGATACATGAGCGACGGCCAACGCGAACAGACCGAGCACCACTCTCAGCTCGACCGAGGTCGGGATGTAGGTGCCGCGGGAATACGAGAGCAGCATGCCCTCGGTCTGCGACGGCACCACCAGCAGGAACCGCTTGAGCACGGCCGACACGTTGACCAGCAGTCCGGCGACCACCAGCCAGCCCACGTGAACGCGCCGCGTCGCGAACTGCAGGAATCCGATCGCCACCGGAATCGCGAGCCCGGCGATGGCGGTCCAGAACAGGGGCGCGTAGCGGCCGGCGACGATGGCGTGGGCGGTATGGCTTTCGGCGTGACCTGCGGCGTAGTTGGCGGTCAGCTCTTCGACGATCATGAAGTAGAGATAGACGAGCGACAGCACCCACACGAAGTTGCCGAGCACGCCGAAGGCCTTGTCGGGGATCTCCTTGTAGAGCCCAAAGGCGCGGCGCACGGCGGCGGCGACCGCGACCAGCATGCCAATGCCCGAAGCACCGGCGAGGACCACGAAGGCCGGCGCCTGGAGCGATCCGTACCAGCCGGGCCGGCCGCCCTGAATGCCGAACACGAAGCCGAGCGTCGAGTGCGCGATCACGAGCAGCGGCAGCACGAACAGTCCCAGCCAGAACTCGACTTTGTGGTGGCGCTGCCGCTCGGCCGGCGTGTTGCGCCAGCCCGAGGCCCACAGCACGTAGAACGGCCTGAGCCACCGCGGGCCGTGCTCGGCGCAGTGGGCGGCGTCGGCCCGCCCGGCCAGATAGAAGTAGACGAGGCTCGCGAACAGGTAGCCCGACACGACCAGCGTGAACGTGCCGAAGAAGGGCGAGAACGGGCGCGCGTAGCGCGGGAGCAGCATCATGCCGTGGAGCGGTCGGCCGAGGTCGGCCAGGACGCACAGCGCGCCCATGGGCAGCGTGACCAGCGTCAGCAGCTCGGCGATGCGCGTGAGCGGGCGCAGCTCCTCGAGATTGAACAGACGCACGAGCACGGCGGTCGAGATCCCGGCGAAGCTGATGCCTATGAAATAAATTACAAAAATAATATACAGCCCCCAGGCCACCCCACCCTGTCCGATGGTGCGCAGGCCGGTGGCAATCTCGCCGTGGTGGTGCTGGACGAGATAGCCCGAGATCCCCACGCCGAGCAGCGTGAGAGACAACACGACGAGAGTGAGCCACACGGTTCCGGCGCGGCCGAGGCGGCTCGACATGGTGGTCATGCCGAGCCCTCCCGGCGATCGCGCGCCAGATAGACGACCTTGGGCTTGGTCCCCAGGTGCTCGAGCAGCCGGAAGGCGCGCGGGCTGCGATGCAGCCGCGACACCTTGCTCTCCGGGTCGTTCAGGTCGCCGAAGGTGATGGCCTGGGCCGGGCACGCCTCGGCGCACGCGGTCAGCCGCTGCAGCGACTCCGTCACCCAGCGGCTCGCCGGCGAGGCGCGCTTCCTCCTCGCGCCGGCGGATCCGGTGGTGGCAGAACGTGCACTTTTCCATGATCCCGTGCGGCCGAGTCGGCACGTCCGGGTTGATGTAGTTGCGGTAGCTCGCGGGCCACTGCGGCTCACCCCAGTTGAACTGACGCACCGAGTACGGGCAGGCGACCTGACAGTAGCGACAGCCGATGCAGCGGTCGTAGATCTGCGCGACGATGCCATCGTCGGTGGCGTATGTGGCCCCGACCGGGCACACCTTCACGCAGGGCGGGTCGTCGCACTGCATGCACGGAACCGGGAGCGTCTCGGCGGCGCGCTCGCCCATCTCGGCGTCTTCGTCGGCCGGGAGGATGTTCATCCAGTAGCCGCCGGTGCCGGCGCGCTCGTGGTCGGGGCCGGAGCACGGCACGTTGTTCTCGGTGCGACACGCGATCACGCAGGCGCCGCAGGCGGTGCAGGTGTCGAGATCGATCGCCATGCCCCAGCGGCGCTGGGGTCCCTTGGGGTACTTGGGAGCTTCCTCGGCCTCGGTGGTGTCGGGCACGGCGCTCTCATCCTGCGCGCGCAATAGGCGAGGCAAGAGCATGGGTGCCGCGAGCGCCGACACCGCACCGGCAAGCAGCGCCATGAACCCCCGGCGGCCCGAGTCGTGGCCATCGACCCGCGGCGTGCTCGGCTCGGCGATCTGATGCACGTCGATCGCGCTCATCGCTAGACCTTCTCGACCGAAACGCGCGTGGCGGTCAGCGCCGGCACGCCCGCGAGCGTTGCGGTGGTGGGGGCCAGCAAGGACATCACGTTGATGCCCCACCCGCCGCCCAGCGACCGAATGCCGAATGTCCGCCACCGCGCGCGACGCGAATCACGTCCGGGCGTTGGCCCTTCTTGACGCGCACCCGCACGCGCGCGGAACCGACCAGGCTCCGGATCTCGACCAGGTCTCCCGAGTCGATGTGGTGGGCGTGTGCCGTCTCTTCCCCGATCTCGACCAGCGTCGTCCACGGCTTCTGGCCGCGCACCGTCGTCAGTTCCTGGAGCAGGGGCAGGTTGGCCCCGCTGCCTTCGGCGTAGGTGCCGGGCTCGTACGGCTCGAGGGCCAGCGGGAACTGCGCGGGGTCTCCGATCCAGCGCAGAGCCACGTGGTGCGCCATGCACGCCAGGTGGGCGGGCCCCTCGTGACCCGCAACCTCCAGCACGTCCTCGACGCTTCGCCCCTCGGCGGCCGCGATCTCGGACAACTTGCGCCACAGCGCCTGCGAGAAGAACTCGAACTTGCCGGACGGTGTGCGCAGGACTTCTGCCCAGCGTTCGTAGGTGTAGCCGGGCTCGGCCCAGAATCCTTCCTGAGCCAGCTTGCGCTTGTAGGGTTTGAATTCGTCCTCGTCGATCGTGCCGCGGCCGGTCGCCATCAGGGCTTCGATGTCCCGGTCGAGGACCGCCTCGAACTTCTCCCAGGGCAGAGCGGCCGCCACCGGGCCGCCGATCCTGGCCGCGATCTGGAGCACGACGTCGCCGCTCGAGCGCGTGTCGTACAGCGGCTCGACCACCGGCTGCCGCACGCCGTACACCGGATAGCCGACGCTCGGCGCCGAGGCCGCGTCCTCCCAGCGCTCGAGATAGGTGTGGTCTGGAAGTATCAGGTCGGCGATTTGAACACTCGTCTCGTCCATGAACGGCGTGAACGAAACGACGTAGGGAACCTTGGCGAGGGCGCCGGCCCAGCGCACGGTGTTCATGCCTGCGTACAACGGATTCGAGTAGTGAAGTAACAGCATCTCCAGTCCGTAGGGCGCGCCTTCGAGCAGCGCTTCGGGGAGCGCCTCGGTCACGGTCGGCGCCAGCGGGAATCGCGCGCTTCCGGCGCCGTCGAGCCTCGGGCGCGCGAGTCCGCCGCGGGCCGTGGCGTCCAGCTCGGGCGGCGGCAAGGGCTCCACGGGTGCGGGCCGCTGGGTCAGCACGCCACCCGGACGATCGATGGCTCCGAGGAGCGCGTTGAGTGCCGCCACCGCGAGACCGCCACCTGCAGTCCGTTGCTCGCGAGCGTGGCGCGTTCGTCGACCACCGCGAACGCCGGGCGCTCTTGGCCGATCTCGCTCGCGATGCGCTCGAGGGTCTCGGCCGGCACGCCGCAGGTGGCCGCGACCTGCTCGGGGCCGTAGTCGGCCATGAGCATGTCGGCAAAGCCTGGAATCGAGCGGCCGTCGGGAGTGTTCCAGGCGTCGAACCCGAACGTGTGGTCGCGCACGAACGCCGCGTCGTACAGGTCGTCGCGCACCAGGATGTGTGCGATGCCGAGCACGAACGCGGCGTACGTTCCCGGCGCGATGCCGATCCATTCGTCGGCCTGGGCCCCGGTGCGCGAGCGGACGGGCTCGACCTGGACGATCTTGGCGCGTGCCCCGCCGCGGCCCTGCCGCATGAACGCAGCACCGCGGGTGAAGTAGATGGCCTGGCACGACGACTCGAGCACGCCGGCGCCGACGCTCAGCACGTAACGGGTCGAGGTCCAGTCGTAGGCGGGGATCTCGTGAATGCCCTGGGTGAGCAGCGCGGCCTGGGCGACGGCGCCCAGCCGGCGCGACAGCCCCTCGCTCAGGTTGGGCGTGCCGTAGGCCTTGCAGAACTGGCGCAGCAGATCGAGCGTCCGGCCGCGGTCGCGCCCCGACAGCACTCCGAGCTGATGTGGATTGCCCGCGTCACGCAACGCGCGCAGCCGCGTCGCGACCTCGTCGAGTGCCGCGTCCCAAGTAATAGGTTCAAATTCCGTCGAGCCACGCGCGCCTTTGCGGCGCATCGGGCCGGTGATGCGATCCGGGTCGTAGAGCACCTGGAGGCCCGAGAGCCCGCGCGGACCGATTCCACCCTGGTTGATCGGATTGCTCGGCTGGCCATCCAGCTTGACCGCGCGGCCGCCGACCACGCGCGCCCGTACGCCGCATCCGGCGGCACACTGGGCACAGGCCGTGGTGATCCAGCGCTCTTCGTGCGGGAGCCACTTGTCGGCGCCCGGCACGGGCGGCTTTTCGAGCGCGTAGGGGTCTTCGCCCGGTCGGCACGAGCTTGCGGCCCCGGCAAGCACGCCCACGCCCAATGCCTTGAGAAAGCCGCGCCGATCCAGAGCGCCGGAATTCATGAAAGCTCTTGGGTCAGCCATGACAGCTGGTGCACTCGAGCGACGCGTTGCGCTCGCGGTGGCACGAGATGCAACGGTCCATCGATTTCAGACGGCGGTCGGGCGGGTCGGCGGCGTCGTGCGGGCGCCCATGTCGCCATGGCAGTCCTCGCACTTCATGCCGCCGAAGGTGACGTGCGCGCGATGCGAGAAGTACACGTGGCCGCGATTGTGGGTCACCTGAACCCATGGGATCTGGCGACCGGGCCTGCCCTACTCACGCACCGACTGCTGGAGCGCGTGTCCTCATCGCCTTGGACTTCTTTGTGCACTCGTAGCAGCTGCGAATCGGCGAACCCGGCGCGGACGATTCGTCGGCGTCGTGGAAATCCGTGCAGTCCATCTCTTCGCCCTTGACGTGGGCTTCTGGTTGAAAGCGATCGGCTGCTCGACCTTCTCCTGCGCCGGCAGGGACTGAAAGTAGAACGCGGCCCCGGCAAGGGCTGCCACCAGGACGGCGAGGTTGATCACCACTTCATCGCGCGGGCCTCCGCGTAGGTAAAAAGCAGCCCCCATGCACTCCCTGCAAGTCTCAGTCCTTCGGCAGGAGGCGCAACAGGCAGTGGCGGCGCGTCGCGTGGGGCCTGTACGAGTGGCCCCCGCGCCCTTTTGTCACTATCCCCTGCCGCAATGTCAGACAGTCAGCAGATGGCCCTACGCCCGGACCGAAATCCGGGCGACTGGCTCAAGGGAGCGGGCCTAGGGCAGATTGGACCGATGAGCCCGTACCGACCACGATCGCGGTATCGCCGGTGGTGGCCCACGCCTCGGATGCCGCGATGTCGCCTGGATCGCCCTCGCCCGGGCACCGCCCGGTCGCGATGTCGCCTGGATCGCCCTCGCCCGGGACACCGCCCGGTGGACCCCATCATCGAGCCCGAGCCCTGCGGCGCTGCGTCACCACCGCGGCCGTGGAAGCCGGTATGGGTCGCGATCGCGCTGATCCTGAGCCTCGCCCACTCCGCTATCTCCGGTTGGTCTGCGACGATCTTTTATTTCATTTCGCTACGACGCGAACCTGGCTGCTGGACTACCGGCCAATCTTCAATCCCGGAGAAAAACTCGAGGGCAACACCAATTTTTCTCTGGATGGTGCTGTCTGCTTGGTCCTGAAGGTCGGTGGCGCGCCCGAGAACGTGATGCCGGTGATCAGTGCGGCCTGTCCTTGGCCACCGTAGCCGCCGTGATGTTCTCGGGGCTCCCCAGCCTGACCGACGCGCCAGCGCCCTTGAAGAGCCGACGGACCGGCCGCTGAGCGACAGCCCTGCCGTGGGCGGGCTTCCTGCTGGCCGGGAGCGCAGCGTTCGCCGCGTGGGCCACGAGCGGCCTCGAGACTGCTTTGTTCACGATGCTCGTGACACTGGCGTATCTCGCGGTGCCGGTACCGGGCCGAGTAATTTTTGTCGGGTTTCGCTTTGGGCCTCGCAAGTCTGACGCGACCCGAAGGCTTATTAATAAGCTTCCTAGTTCTCACTTACTTGGGACTCCGCGGCGCCCAGCTCGGACTCACGCGGCGTGGGGTGTTGACCGGCGCCACTGTCGTGGGCCGTGTTCGCGGCAGGCCATGCTGTGTGGCGGCTCTGGTACTACGGACAGGCGCTGCCGAACACGTTCGCCATCAAGACCCCTGGATTCGTGGCGATCGCAAGTGGCGCCGCGTACGTTGCCGAGTCAGTCTTTCGATTGCACCTGTACATGCTGGCAATTCCAGTGCTCGCTCTGATAACCGCGCGTAGCGGCCCGTCGACGCCGCGGACCAACACCGAGCGCGAGGCGTGGGCGCTGCTCGGCGCCATTGTCTTTCCTTACTTTGCTTACGTCATGACGACCGGCGGCGACTTCATGCCGCTATTTAGATTTGTGACTCCTATGCTGCCTTTGATTGCGCTCGCTGCAGGTGCTGCGATCGACGCGCTGGCCCGCAGACTAAGACTCAAGAACGCCTCCTATGTCTTGCTGGGCGGCCTCCTGGTGGGGGCCTTCGCTGTCCTCAACCTAAGTTCATCGCGCCGCGAGCAAGCACCGTGGACACATGGCTGACATAGAATCAATTGGACTTACCCGCCAGAACGCGGCCGACTGGGCGCGTGTCGGCGGCGCGTTCGAAAGCTCTCGCTGCCGAGCGACACGCTCGCGATCACCGCCGCCGAAGTCATTCCCTACATGACCAGCTTTATACGGATAGATTCCTACGGACTCGACTGCGCCGGACTTGTCGCGCTACCGGCGTCGCGCGACGACACGACCCGGGCACGCGTACTACTTGTCGGGCGCAGCGCTCCTCGAGCGGCCACCACAATTCTTACTTGGCCATCCCGAAGTGCGCCGACCCTCGAGGGCCTTGCGGCTCGGTCTCGACTTCAAGCCCGAGTGGGCAGGCTGGTGTGCTCGAGCCATACACGTTGCTGGGCTACCGACTGCCGGGCGACCCGCAGGGCTTCGTGGCCATCGCGGTCCGCCATGATGCCGTGACGCGGGTCGAAGCGGCGGGGCGATCCGGGCCGTAGCCTTCCTGAGCTGGCGCCCCAGAACACGCTTTGTTTGCGGCCCGGCCGCGGACGTATCCTGGCCGCACTGAGTTCGGCTCTTCAACAGGAGAAGTCACTATGGCTAGATTCATGATCGAAGTCCCGCACGAAGCCGAGACTATCGCGTGCGCCCGGGCCGTCGAAAGTCCTGCTCGGACTCGCTCTCATTCTGACCCATGCTGACTTTGGCTGCATGGATGGCGACCATCGCGCCTGGATCGTGATCGAGTGCGACACCAAGGAAGAGGCGCGCATGACGGTGCCTCCGCCGTTCCGAGCGAAGGCGCACATCATCGGGCTGAACAAGTTCTCGATCGAGGCCATGGACATGTTGCTCAAGCGCCACGTGGGTTGAGCTACACGGGGTGCCAAACCTGCGCCACGCTCCGCGCGGCTTCGCGCTTCTGGTGCATGAATCCGTCGCCGAACACCTGTTCCGCCTCGTACTGGTTATGCGTTCGGCAGCGTAGCCTCAGGTTCTCCACCGTCGACTCGCCGCCCCTTGCGACAGGCTCGATATGATCAAATTCGAGCCGACCATGCGCCGGGCATCGATTGCCCTTGGTGCCCACGAAGCTGCACTGGTCTCCGTCGCGCTCTCTGACGGCGCGTTTCACGTGCGCTGGAATCGTGCGCTTGTTGGTGGCAGGCCTGGGCTTCGCGCACGGCCGGTCGGTCGCCGCAAGTTTGCTCTTTTCGAGCTCCTTCTTGAGCGCCTTGAGCGCCCGAGCGAACACTTGGGCCAAATCCCCTGAAGGAACCTGGTGGCCGAGCAGCGCCTGGACGCAGCGCAGGTCGTCGTGGGTCGCCTGGTCGATGGTGAACTGGATCCCGAAACGCTGCGGCGACAATGGCTTCACCCTGGGATAGGGCTCGGCAACTCGTTCTGGAACTAGTTGGCCGGCCGACATCTCAACTCGTTCTGGCGCTAGTTCACCGTTCGTAACTCGTTCTGGAGCTAGTTGGCCTGCTGGCATAACTCGTTCTGGAACTAGTTCCCCGGCCGGCGTCTCAACTCGTTCTGGAGCTAGTTGGCCAGTCGTAACTCGTTCTGAAGCTAGTTCACCGGCCTGCGTCCCAACTCGTTCTGGAGCGAGTTCGCCGGCGGCCACCCCGTTCATCAACTCGTTCTGGAGCGAGTTGACCGTTCGTCGCCGGCGACGGAGCGATAGCCCGGATCCGGCTGGGCAGGTCCCGCCCCGGGAAGCGCTGGGCCAGCAGCAGCTCGATCTCGGCCTTGGTCTTGTGTGTGGCGGCGGCGATCAGTTCGTGGGCGTTGTCGCGGGTCAGGCACGGCTTGAGCAAGACCACGGCCGTCAGATGCAGCCGACCCTGCGGCGATCGCGCCGAAGATCGCCGGATGCTGCCGAGCTGCCCGGGCCGCCCGGATTCGCAGCAGGGCCTCGTGCTCCGACATGTGCAGTTCCCGGACGCAGTACTCGTACATCGACGGATAGCCGGCCGGTACGAAGAGCCGGCGGGTTTCGGCCTCGGCGATCAGGGCCAGTATCTCGGCCGTGTTTCCACGATTCTGGGCCAGCTTGCTCGCAGAGCTTCTCCAGGACCTCACGATTGTTGAGGCCCTTGCAGGAATACGCGCGCATGACGACAACTCTTTCTTCGGGGGCGCGCTTGCTGCTGCGGCCGGATCTGCGATCCGGCCCGTTGGGACACACACATTATCGCACGCGCGTTGTCGGCTCTCTGTGAGCCCCGGTCGACGCACGAATCACGGCTTCATGAAATTTCTTTCGTGACGGCGATTATCGCGAGGCAGCGCGCATCCTGCGCGCGCAAGAGCGACGTCCAGGCGCCATCAGCGATGTCTCGGCACTGCCACCTCAAAAGCTAGTCAAGAACTTTTTTTCAAGACCGGGCACATAGGTGCCACTCGCGCCAGCAACCATGGTCACAGCTCGAGGGCCGTGGTGCGCGCCGCACACGACGGATCCCGACGTCTGATCCAAGACCGACCGCACCGTCCCACTACTTCAGCCTGAAGTCTCTCTGCACGTGGATCACACCATGAGCATCCAGCGTCTCCGGGCGCATCGTCCCAAACGTCTCGTGTCGGCCGGCGCCCCGGCGGGCGTCACGTCCTTCCAGTCTGCCGCGAACTTGATCTCGAACACTTCGTCCGCGCCTCCCGGCCTGCCGACCGCGATGTGCACGTGCGGCGGCTCGTCGCTCGTTCCCGGCTTCACCGTGTGCACTTCGTAGCGGCCATTCGCGTCGGTACCGAGCACTCCCGAGAGCCGAGGCCATGTCGGATTCGTCGCGCTCTTCCCGTATTCGCCGCTGGCGTCGGCATGCGAAATCGTGATGCGGGCACCCGGCACCACTTCGCCATCCGGCCCGAACACCTGACCGTAGATCACGAGCGGGTCCCAGGTTCTGTGTCGTCCACCAGCGACAGCTCGTCGGCAGCGACTCCACATGAACTCATTCGCATGCTCGTGCGTCTGCTTAGCGCTGACCATGGACCGGCTTTCGGCTCTCGACGTCAGTCCAAGCCTGTGTCCCATAGTCCAACCGACCACCAGTCAGCACCACCAGGGGCGCACCCACGCGCAGCAGGATGCGAGTGGCGTCGGGATTGCCGTTCGACATGAGGACGTTCCTCCCTTCGAAACGCGGGCCCGGAAGGTCGCTTTTGGCCAGGCACCACAGCCGAAGTGGTGCTCGACGCCGGGTCCGTATCGGCGACCCACTTCTTCGACTGGTTTATCGGCGCATTGCTCCCGCCCTGAAGAAGTTCAATTCCTCGCGGCCCCAAAGCCATCGCCCGGTCACCAGGACCGGGCGATAGGTGCGATCTGATCCGGGCGTCCCGGAGATGCGACCTCAGCGTGTGAGTACGAAGCGCTGCACTTTGGTGAACCGGCCAGCGCTCATACGCGCGAAGTAGACACCCGCCGAAGCCGGGCCGTTCGCGCTCCGTCCATCCCAGGCTGCCTGGTAGCGACCCGGCGCCATGGGACCGTCGATCAGCGTGGCGACCAGCCGCCCCTGGACGTCGACCACCGCAATGCTCACCCGCGCCTCCTGCGCGATTGCGAACCGCACCGTGGCCGGCCCGAACGACGGGTTAGGCGCAATCGACGACAGTTCGAACTCCTCGACCGCCGCCATCCCCGCCGCTGTGGATCGGCCCAAACCGAACCGTTCCGGCTCCCGGAATCGTGACAGCCAGCCGGTACCAGTACTCGCGTCCCGGCTCGACCGAACGGTCGCGCGCAACCATGAGCGATCCCTCGAGGTGGGCCTCCACGCTCGCCGCCGTCCACGGTCCCTGCTGGTCGAGCGCGCGTTCGAGCTGAGCAGACGTCGCTTCGACACCGTTCAGCTCCCAACGGACCTCGATCGCGCCGTCGACAGCTTCGGCATCGAAGCGCGCCACCAGAACAGCAGTCACAACGTCAATGGCCGCCGTGATAGTCCAGTTGCGATTCATCACCAGCTCAATCGGATTGGTGGAGCCGCTCACGTCACCGCTCCACGTGTGGAAATTCCAGCCCGGCATGGGACCACGATCAGCTGGACCACGGTGCCGCAGTCATAGATCGGGCGGTCCGGCACTTTCACCACCGTGCCACAGCCAGTTAAGTTTATGTTCAGAGTAAATTTCTTGATCGTGAATAATCGCGGTGATGGCCTTGTCTTCGTCCATCGTCAGCGCATACGGGTTGGCGATGCCACTGGCATCGCCGCTCCAGGCCGTGAACGACCAACACTCAGCCGCCGTCGCGGTCAGCACGACCGTGGTGCCAGGGTCGTACGACGCCTTATCCGGAGCCTTCGCGACAGTTCCCAAGCCCAGGACGTTCACGTCCAATGTGTAGGCATGGACGGGCGACGAGGCGCACACGAGCGCGAGGCTCAGCAGGATCCACAAGACTCGAGCGAAACGCGGGCGGGAATAGTGGCAGTGCGGCAACATGGCGCCTCCAGCAGGTGCGTCGCCCATAAGCATATCGCTCGACGGGTGGAAAGCGCACCCGGAGAATTGCGCGCGGACACCGGGTCGGGACGACCGACTACGGCAGCCTGAAATCCCGCCTGACCCGCAGCACCCCGCTCGGCTCGCGAACCACGCCGCGCACGGTGGCGAACGTGCCGGTGTCGGCAGCCCCAAGGCCGGGAATCTTGACGCCGAGCTCTGGCGATCGTCCGCGAAGCGCAGCTCGAAGGCCTCCTGCGCCTTCCACGCACGGCCAATCGCGAAGTGAACGTGCGCCGGCCCGCCTGACGATCCGGGTCTCACCGTATGGACCAGGTAGCGACCGAGCGAATCGGTCTTGAGCCGGCCCGAGAGCCTTGCCCATTGCGTCTTGGGGCTCGTGCCGTACTCGCCACTGGCGTCGGCGTGGTAGACGAGAATCTGCGCCTTGCGAATCACCTGACCATCGGCGGCGAACACCTGCCCGTAGATCACCAATGGCGTTCCGGGCTCCGACGCATCGACCAGCGTGACCGAAGAGGCGACCGAATCCCACGAGGCGGTGTCCGAGTCGGCGACAAAGGGCACCGGATCGCCAGACTCTTGCGGCACGGGATCTGGTTTCTGGTAGATCCACCAGCCGAGGGCGAGGAGCACGACCATCGGGATACCCAGTCGGACCAGCGGCCCGACGGAACTTCTCGGTTGAGCGGGCGTCGTGCCGGGGTCGCTTGTGGGCACAGACGGCCCGCCTGGGTCGGGTTCCTCGTCGCTCACAGCTTGGTCGGCGCAGGCGGCGCCGGCGTCCCACCAGGCTTCATGTGGCTGCGCGACGCCGAACGTGGAAAGTCGTGCTCGTCTTCGATCTCGCCCACGATTTCTTCCAGGATATCTTCCAGAGTCACGATGCCAAGGAAATGTTCGTGATCGTCACGGACCACCGCCATCTGGCGCTTCTCGCGCTTGAACGTGCGCAGCAGGTCGGCCACGCGGTTCTCGGGCCGGATGAACACCGGCGGATAGATCGCGTCCATAAGTATTACTATGCCTCTCAAGCTAAACAAGTGAAACAGGTCTTTGGTATTAACTATTCCAACAATGTGATCGGGATTACTCTCCCACACCGGCATGCGCGTGTGCGCGGTATCGCGGGCGGTGGCCAGGACTTCGTCTTCGGAGGCATTCAAGGCCACGGTGACGACTTTTTCGCGGGGCACCATGACGTCGCGTACGGTCTTGTCGGACAGCTCGAACACGTTGCGTACGAAGGTCGCTTCTTCGGCGGGCAGCACGCCGGCTTCCTCGGTCTCTTCGACCAGCATGGCCAGCTCTTCGACCGAATGAACTTTTTCGTGAGTCTTGAGCGGCGGAAGGCGCAGGAGCCGAATGACCAAGTTGCTGGATTCTCGTATGGCCCAGATAAAAGGCCTCGAGAACCGGCTGAACAGCATGAGCGGGCCGGTGACCAGCAGCGCCACGGCTTCGGCACGCTGGATCGCGACGGCTTTGGGAGCCTGCTCGCCAAGAACGACATGCAAGTAAGTCATGTAGCAAGTAAGCCACGGCGATCGCGATGCCGTGGGTCACCGCGGCACTCCACGGCGCCGGAATCGCGGCAGAACACCGGCGTGAGCAGGTGCGCGATCGCCGGCTCGCCCAGCCAGCCAAGCGCGATGCTCGCGAGGGTGATCCCGAGCTGTGCCGCGGCGATCGCGTCGTCGAGGTTCTCGACCGCTTCGCGCACCGCGAGCGCGCCGAACTTGCCCTCCTCGACCATCTCCTCGACCCGCGTCCAGCGCACCGAGACCAGCGCGAACTCGGCGGCCACGAACACGCCGTTCAGTGCGACCAGCACCAGTACGCCGGCGATTCTCAGTAAGTCTGCTACGTAGGGGTCCATGGCGCGGCGGCGTGGCCGCTAGTCCACTTCGCGCCGGCCTTCGAGGGCGCGCGCCAGAGTCACCAGGTCCGAGTACTCGAGGTCCGAGCCCATGGGCACGCCACGGGCGATACGCGTGACTTTCAGTCCCATAGGTTGCAGTAGCTTAGACAAGTAAAGCGCCGTCGCTTCTCCGGCGACGTTGGGATTGGTCGCCAGAATAATTTCTTTGACTGAGCCGTCATTGAGTCGAACCAATAATTCTCGAATGCGCAACTGATCCGGATGTGTACCCTCGAGCGGCGCCAGCGCCCCGCCCAGCACGTGATACTTGCCGCGGAACTGCCCGGTGCGCTCGAGCGCGATCACGTCGCCCGGCTGCTCGACCACGCACACCAGTGTCGCGTCGCGGCGCGAGTCGGTGCAGATCGCGCACGGGTCGGTCTCGCTGAAGTTGCCGCAGGTGCCGCAGAAGCCGACGTGCTCGCGCAGCGCGCGGATCGCCTCGGCCAGCCTGAGCGCCTCCTCCTTGGGAGCGCGCAGCAGATGGAGCGCCAGGCGCTGGGCGGACTTTTGACCAATAGTCGGCAGCTTCACCAGCTCCTCGATCAGGAGCTCCAGGTATCTCGAGCTGTACATGCGGGGGCGCCGGGTACTTCTAGAACATCGGCCCGAAGCCGCCGGAGATCTTCTTGAGGGCCTCGTTCATGTTCTCTTCGGAGGTGCGCTGGGCCTCGCCGATCGCGGTCACGATCAAGTCCTCGAGCAGCTCGACGTCGCCGTCCTTCAGGGCCGCGGGCTGGATCTTGATCTCGACCAGCATCTGCTTGCCGTCGACCACCACCTGACACGATGCCGCCGCCGGCGCTGGCTTCGTAGCGATCTTCTTTGAACTGGTCCTGAAGCTCTTTCATTTGCTTCTGAAGTTTCTGGGCGTGTTTGACCATGTCGCCGAAACTTTTCATCCGCCGGATCTCTCCTTTCGACCGCCCCAGCCCCCGGCGCGGGAGGCGCCGGTGCGCTGCGGTTCGGTGCGGGTCGCTTCGACTTCGATCGGCACGCCGTCGAAGAAGCGGATCGCCTCCTCGATCATCGGCCGGACATCGGCATTGGTCGCGATCGGGCGCGCGATCGGGCTTCCCGGGCGCACGCAGCGGAACGCGACGTTCACGCCGAACACGCTGCGTGAGGGCCTCGATCACCAGCGCACGGTTTTCTTTCTCGTCAATCACATTCGCGTGCAGGTCGTCGGTCTCGAGCAGAACTTCGGCGCCGTTCATGCCGCCGAAACGACTTTCTTCTAGAAATGCGCCGAGCATGCGCTTACGAGAATTTATGCTTTGAATGACCTGCAGCCAGCGGGCCGCGGCGTCGCCGGAGTCGGCGCGACTTCGGGAACCGATCTCAGGCTCGACCTCGAGCACGGCGGTCGCCGTGGCGCTCTCGACCATCGCGAGGATCGAGGTGTCGGCTATGGCACGCATCGGAGTTTCGGCGCGCATCGGAGCCTCGGCGCGCATCGGAGCCTCGGCGCGCATCGGGGTCTCGACCGGCGTACGCGGGGGTGCTGAAACCGGAGCTGAAGGTGCAGCGGCCGTGCGCGTGACGGTGGCCATCTCGTTCGAGCGGGCGCGCGGCGTCGGACCACCGGATGACGGCGCGCGGTCGGGCGCCGGGCGCGACGGTGTCGATGGCGCCCCACCCAGGCGGCGCTCGAGCTGCTCGAGACGCTCGAGGATCTGCGCCAGGGTCTCGCCCGGCTCGAGGGTCGCCATCTGCATGACCGCGGCCTCGAGATGAACCAGCGGCTGCGGGCTGTCTTTCATGACCTGGGGCGTTTCGGAGATCAGCTTGAGCAGCCGCAGCAGGTCGCCTTCCGTCCAGCCCGAGCCCTGCTCGCGCAGGCGCACGATCTCCTCGCGGCTCGCAGGAATCAGCTCCTCGCCCTCGGGATCGACCCGAAGCACCAGCAAATGGCGAATGTGCTCGGCCAACCCGTCGGCCAGCTCGCGCGCGTCGATGCCCTTTCTCGAATGCCCTGTGCAAGGCCTGCAGTGCCTCGGCGGGATTGCGCCCGACGATCGCACCCGCAATCGCAAAGAAAGCCTCGCGATCGGGGATGCCAAGCACGCGGCGTACAAGCTCTTCGTTCAAGTCTCTCTCGCCGGCCGACACCACCTGGTCGAGTGCTCCGACCGCGTCGCGCATCGAGCCTTCCGAGGCGCGGGCGATCAGGAACGCCGCCGCCTCGGTGAGCGTGAAGCGCGTGCCCTCGGGGTCCGCCGCCTCGCGTTTCTGAATGTCGGCCAGGCGATCGACGATCTTGCGCAACGGTACCCGCGCGAAGTCGAAGCGCTGGCAGCGCGAGCGGATGGTCTCGGGCAGCTTCTGCGGATCGGTGGTGGCGAACACGAACACCAGGTGCGCCGGCGGCTCTTCCAGAGTCTTCAAGAGTGCGGCGAACGCGTCGTTCGAGAGCTGATGAACTTCGTCGATGATCACGACGCGGTAGCGCCCGCCGGTCGGGGCGAAGCGCACGCGCTCGCGCAGCGCCTGGACGTCGGCGATGCCGCGGTTCGAAGCACCGTCGATCTCGGCGACGTCGAGTGAGATGCCACTGGTGATCTCGGTGCAACTGGTGCAGGTGTTGCACGGATCGGCGGTTTTGGTCTTGCCGGCCGCGCGCGTGGTGCAGTTGAGCGCCTTGGCCAGGATCCGAGCACTGGTGGTCTTGCCGACGCCGCGCGCCCCGGTGAACAGGTAGGCGTGGGCGACGCGGTTGCCTTCGATCGCCCGCATCAGGACGGTGCTGACGTGATCCTGCCCAATCAGGTCGGCGAACACCTGCGGGCGGTACTTGAGCGTCAGTGCGCGATGCGCCATGTCGTCGGACCCGCCTCCGCAAAAAGTAAAGGGCCAGGGGAATCAGCGGCACACCCGAAGCCTTGCTTACCGCTGCTACCTTCCGGTCCTGACGGGGTTCACACGTCCGGGTTGCGCTGGCCCTGGCCCACTTTGCGCCTGTTTTCGCCGCTTCCACTGCGACGTCGCAGGAACGCCTTTTTCAGAATGGTGGAGATGAGCGGATTCGAACCGCCGACCCCCTCGTTGCGAACGAGGTGCTCTCCCAGCTGAGCTACATCCCCACGGAGTCGAGGGGTTGGCCTGGCGCCGCATCCGGGCGACCGGTCCCAACCGGAAGGGCGGATATTAGCAGTGAAGTGAGGACGGTCAAGCGTTGCGGCTGACGCGGGTTGCCGATTCAGCTCGATCTCAGAAGACCTGGGAAAAACTGGTCGACACACTCCTTTGAAAGCCCGAGGTTCTGAGCCAGCTTGCGAACCTTGGCAAGCTCGACCTCAACACCTCTCAGCGCGTCCGGACTCGCATCACGAGGGATTCCCGGACCCTTCGGAAGCAATCCCATTCTGTTTCCATAGTGAACCATGACCGAGTGCTTGGTGATGCGGGTCGTGAAACCCTCGGCACAAGCCATAAGCATGCGCACGACATCGGCAACATCGACGCGGCCGCCCAAGGAATGCTCGCTTCAGGCGGCGGTCGGGAGGGCTATGGTTTCCGAATCGTTGACCTCACGCATGGGAACATCCGCGTAGGTCGCCAGCATCTTCACCGTCAGGACCGAGGGCCGGGGTTTCATGCGCTGCATGTCCTGGAACGGTTCTTCGAGAGCGATGCCTTCGCGCACGGAATCCAAAGCGCGATTCCATCGCACTTCTTCGACCGAATCCGTATGGAAGAACTTCCGCGCGCTCAGCTCGAACTCCTCGACCGATTGACACTCCTCTGCCAAATCGTCCAACACATGACGCAGCGAGGAACGGAACTTCTCGAAGGCAACGAAGGGAGCGACTCCCCCTTCGGTCAGGGCTCCGGGCTCGACGCCATGACACCACCACTCTCCATCCTCCGGAGCCAGGAGGACTCGACCGTCGATCACGACCATGGCTTCGAAGCCCACGCATCGAACGACATGGGTGATTCGGTAGAGGATCGGATAGTCGGCCACGTTTGACTCCTGCCGGGGGACTCAGCACCTCTCGTCCCTGCGGGATGCGAATTGGACGGAGGGATTCTAGGGCCATTTCGGCCACTTGAGGGCTCTGTTGAGGCAGGATCGTATCGCGGCGCAAGACCGGGGGTCAACACCCGCGGTCACTCGGAAAACTGGCGGAGAGAGAGGGATTCGAACCCTCGAGGCGGTATAAGCGCCTACACGATTTCCAATCGTGCTCCTTCAACCACTCGGACACCTCTCCGCGACGGCTTCGTGCATGTTCGGGAAACCAATCCGGAGCACTCTAGCCGTCACGGCTCCAGGCCGGCAAGACTGTCGAGCTTGCCTAGCGCGGGAACCTCACCGGCGCGGCCACCCAAACAGCGACGGGCTTGTTGTCCACCAGGGCCGGCTTGAAGACCCATTGGCGGACTGCCGCAACTGCGGCTTCGTCGAGCAAGGGGATCGACCTCGTGACCCTTGTATCCCTGACCCTTCCTTGTTTGTCGACGAGGGCTTGCACGATCACCGTCCCGGTGACGCCGGCCTGGGAGGCTTCAATCGGGTACTTGGGCGGCATCCGGTAGACAGCTTCGGGCAGCTCCTCGACATAGACATACTCACCGAACTTGGGGAGATCGGCGATGTCTTCTTCAGGCGGCGAGACCCTTTGCACTGTCGAGGCAAACCTGCGAGCCGGTGGTGTGCCCTTGAAGAATCCCACGGGGGATCTCAAGCTGACCTTGACGGTTTCGCGCGCCGCCACTATCGCCGTGTCCACGGTGGCCATCCCCCCGAACACGCTCGTGGAGTCGCTCGTAACGTTGGTCCATAGGAGCGGGGCATAGAGGTATAGTCCCCGGGCCAGACGGAACTGAATTCGAACCGCCCCCCCGCATCGCAGGTTGTGCGGGCCGAGTATCCGAGAGCTTTGCTGGTCCTGGGGTCGACGAGTGGATACCTACGCCTGGAGAGGTTCACCCACCATTCCTCCGTCGATGGCGCGACCGGAATCAAATAAACGGCTGTGCCGAAGAATGGTGGGCTGCCGTGGATGGGCTCCACATTCAGACGGCCAACGATGACACCAGTGCTGTCCGCGACCGTGTAGCGCGGTTGGCTCGCATTGGAGCACCCGCCAAGGACGAAGGCGGTCCCAAGCCAAAGTCGAGCTAGCCGACTCATGAGCACATCACGAACCTGTTGCCACGCACTGGCCGCGCCTACTTCTTCTTGGCGTCGCGGAACTCCCCAAACCAGTTCTGGACGGCGATCACGTCCGCTCCCTGGCCGGAGGCGCCGACCGGGCGAATCACCAGGAAGCGCTGGCCGTCGCGGGAGACGTCGAAGTGTCCGGGAAGGTCCCGGAATCCCCGGGCCGACGGCCTCAAGCTGAAGAGCTTGCGCGGCGTGCCGAGTACCGGCGAGTCCTGGCCGCTGACTTCGACTTCGTAAAAGTCGTCGTCGTGCGCGTAGTACAGGCGGTCGCCGGCTCCATTCCAGCGCGGGCAGCCGCCGCCCGCGATCGAGACCTGCCACTTGCCCGACCATGAGGGAAAGCGCTTGAGGTAAACCTCGGCGCGACCGGACTCGAACGAAATGTAGGACACGAACTTGCCGTTCGGCGAGATCCTACCGGTGATCTGGACTTCGTCCTCGCGCACCGTCGTCGGGCCCGTCGCGCCGGGCTCGAGCGATAGCGCTGCCACATCGGTGACTCCCTGACCCTCGGCCGTATACACCAGCGTGCGACCGTCGGGAGTCAGATTGGCCCCGAGGCCCTGGGCCAGCGTGTCCGGCGTTCCGGTTCCGTCCGCAGCCCGGATCAACAACGAGAAACACGAGACGCTCGCGCAGCCTGGCGGAGCCGCCGTGTAGATGATTCGAGTCCCGTCCGGGGTCCAGATGGGATCGTCCTCAGTTCCGGGATCGAATGTGAGACGCGTCTTGGTCTGGCGCGCGGTGTCGAAAATCCAGACGTCGGCTTCGGTATTGCTCTCGCCGTAGTGCCCGATCGCAACGTGAACGCCGTCGGGGGCCAGCGCCGGTCCCAGCATGGCATCGAGTCCCTCTTCGGGGTCGCCGATCGTGGCGATCGTGTTGCCCGAGCGATCGAGCCAGGCGAGCTGGCGCGTGGACGATCCGCTCCCGGCGCGGAACACCAGAGTTCCGTCGCCGGCCACCGACGGAGAGAGGGCGTTCGAGGTCACCAGGAACGGGGCTCCCGTCACCTGCAGACGGTCGAGCGAGAACGGCAGCGCCCAGATGCCGGCGTTGGCGGGCGACCGCCGAAACAGAATGTGTCCGGTCGGTGAGTAGACCGGTCGCGCGAGCGTCTGGCCTTCGAGCCGGAAGAGCACCTTGCGCTTGCCACGCGAGAACAATTCGATGGTATCGATGCCCGGCTTGCGATGGACGACGTAAACCACGCCTCGGTTGCCCGGCAGCGCGCTCGGCTCGTGGAAATCGCCCTCGAGGGTGGTGTCGATCGGGACCATGGTGCGGGGATCGCCGCCGATCGCCGGCACTTCGAGCAACCCGTCCTCTTCGGCGCGCGAGCAGAGGATCACGTCGTCGTCGCGCCAGGTGGCGCCGGCGCCGGCGGTGAACGCCTTGCGCGCATCACTCACCAGCTGGGGCTCGCCGCCGGCGAGTGCCGCCTTCATGATGCGCGTGCCGGCGAGGAAGCCGACGTGCTTGTTGTCGGGCGACCAGAACGGATGCGTGAGACCCGCGGCGGTGGCGAGCGGGCGCGACTCGACGGCGTCGAGCGGGCGCACCCACAGCGTGTTGCCCCTCACGAACGCGATCGTCCGTCCGTCGGGCGAGATCACGGGCTCGGTCGGAACGACGTTGCCGCTGTCGCGGCTCGCGACCACGAAACGCCGGAGCGGCACGCTCTCGGGCTTCGCGGACAGGCGCCCGAGTCCGAGGGCGATGGCGACGCCGACCGCGAGGCCAGCGACCCCGAGCATCGCGTATCGGGCATAGGGAGTGGCCGGAGCCGCCGCCGGGGCCGCCGCCACCGCTTCTTCGGCGCCGCCGGAAGCAACCGCATCGAGCAGGATGCGCGCCTCGCCGATGTCGCGGAGCCGCATGCGAACGTCGCGCGTGAGGCAGCGCTCGATCAGCCGGCGCACGCGGGCCGGCGTGTCGCGCGGCAGTGCCGTTCCAGTCGGGATCGCCGCGCAGCACTCCGGCCAGCGTGTCCGAGATGGTGTCGCCCTGGAAGAGCTGCCGTCCGGTCAGCATCTCGTACAGGATCACGCCGAACGCCCAAACGTCGGCGCGCTTGTCGGCCGCCTGGCCGCGCGCCTGCTCGGGGCTCATGTAGGCGGCGGTGCCGAGGATCACGTTGGCGCTGGTCATCGCCTGCGTGATGGTCGGCGACTGCGACAGGTTGGGGCTCGAGCCCGGGCCGCGATCGCCTTCGAGCGCCTTGGCGAGCCCGAAGTCGAGCACCTTCACGGTGCCATCGGGCGCCACCATGATGTTGCCGGGCTTCAGATCGCGGTGGATGATGCCGCGCTCGTGCGCCGCCTCGAGCGCTTCGGCGAGCTGGCGCGCAATCGCGCAGCGAATCGGCGACCGGCAGCGGGCCGTGCGTCAGGCGCGCGGCCAGGCTCTCGCCTTCGGCCAGCTCCATGGCCAGGAAGCGCACCCCACCCTCGGCGTGGAAGCCGTAGATCGCGGCGATGCGCGGATGGTTGAGTGAGGCGAGCAGCCGCGCCTCACGCTCGAAGCGGGCCAGGCGCTCGGGATCGGATGCGAACAGGTCGGGCAGGACCTTGATCGCGATGTCGCGCCCGAGTGTCGTGTCGTGGGCTTTCCACACGACGCCCATGCCGCCCTCGCCGATCTTCTCGACGAGCTTGTAGTGCGCGAGTGTCTTTCCGGGAGCGTGCGACGAAGGGGTCGTCAGGGCCTTGTGCCTCGCGAGGGTGGTAAAGGCGACGGCCGGCTAGTGTAGAGCCTCGGCTAGTTCGCGACCAACGCTCCGTTCAGCCTGTAGGCGGAACGAATTCTCTCCGGCTGCTCGCCTGGCTCCGGGCTGGTAGAATGTCCGCTCCTCATGAAGCCCTTCCTGCGTAGCCCTCTCCCCTGCCCGGCAGCCATCGCGATCGCGCTCCTGGCCCTGGCCGCACCCGTGCGGGCCCAGACCCCGAATCCGATCGAGCTCCAGAACCTGAACCAGCAACTTCAGGATCCCGACCAGGTGAATCTCGCGATCCCCCGGATACGCTCGCTGCTCGCGGCGGGGACCGATTCCGGCTACACCGGGCTCCTGCGCCAGATGTTGCTCAAGGGGCTGGTGGCGACAGACGCCTCGACCGCGGAGATCGCGAATGCCGCCGACAGCACCGTGCCCTACCTCTATCTGATCACGCGCACGCCGGCGTCGTTCTATGGATCGGTGGCCCGCCTGCTGGCGCTTCGGGGCGAAGAGCTGCCGCGGGCACTCCAGTTCGCTCGCGCCGGAGTGAAGTCGCTACCTGCGAACGACGAACGCACGCCGGGCATGCGTGGCTTCGCCTACGGCAGTGTCGGGGTCGTGCACTTCGAGGCCGGGCGCTTCGACAGCGCGCACGTCTGGCTGCTCGCGTCGCTCCCCTACTCACCGGACAGCCAGGAAGTGCTGGTCGCGATCGCACGTACCGAGACCCGCATGGGCCGCCAGGACGATGCGATCAACCACTTCGTGCGAGCCCTCGGCGTGTTTCCGCCGGGCGACACCATTGGCACGGGCGAGCTGGGTGCTGCTTACACCGCACGCCATGGATCACTCAAGGGCCTGGACGCGCGCATCACCGCCGCGCGCAAGACATCGTCCGACCGCGTCGCACTCGAGCCGCGCCGCCACGAGCGCACCGCTCCGACCTGGAAGCTGCAAGGACTCGACGGCACCGAGATGGCGCTCGAAAACTACAAAGGCAAGGTCGTGGTGCTCGACTTCTGGGGATCGTGGTGCGGTCCCTGCCGCTACGAGATGCCGCTGATCGAGGCCCTCCACAAGCGGTACAAGAAGGAGGGCAAGGTCGTGTTCCTCGGAGTCAACTGGGAACGCACCGAGAGCGTGGACCAGCACCTGGCCACCGCGCGCGCGTACGTGAAGCAGAACGGCATCACGTTCCCGAGCGTGATCGACCCGAAGCAGGTGGTGACCAACGCCTACCTGGTCGAGGGCTTCCCGAGCGCGTACGTCATCGATCGCGAGGGGAAGATTCGCTACCGCAACGTCGGCGTGGCCGACGGGATCGAACACATCATCGAGGCGCAGATCGAGTCGCTGCTGGACTAGCCTCGAGCAAGCCCACGACCCGGGCGATTGAATCGCGGCACGTGAGTCTTGCGGGTTCCGCCTGGCGGAGAGGGAGGGATTCGAACCCTCGAAGGCCCTTACGAGCCTTAACGGTTTTCGAGACCGCCCCGTTCAACCGCTCCGGCACCTCTCCGCCGGCGTTTCTAACATCATGTGCTGCAACCTGCAATACGGATTGTCCAAGGCGCGATGATGACCGGTCTCGCGGGCGGAATCGTCGGGGTCGCGTGGGGGTGGGCGGCTCGCTGCTTCACGCGATAGTAGGAGCGCAGCCAACCCGCGCTAGAAGTTCTCGAGCAGCCAGGTGGTGCCCTGGCCGGTGTTGCTCGTGTAGACGATGTGGCGGCCATCGGGGGAAACGGCGGCGGAGTACATCCAGAACTGCCGTGGCAGCACGTTCGTGGTCCGTCCGTTCCCGCGGACACGGAACACGGTCCACTCCGAGCCCTGGTTCGAGCCGACGACGAACCAGGACTGCCCGTCCCCGGCCCAGGTGATGCTCGACACTTGAAAGATCCGGTCGAGACGCACTTCACGCCCGGGGCCCCCCGCGAGCGGCACGACTTCGATACGCGGAATGGAGTCTCTCGAGTCCACCACCGCCACCCTCGAGCCATCAGGCGAAAGGTCCCAGAGCGATATCGCCGGGAGTTCGACGCGTGCCAGTCGGCGGCCGCGCCCCTTGAGTGGATCGAGCGTCGAGAACACCATGCCAGGTCCCTCGGGCTCGGATATGACGCACTGCGAGCCCGCGGCCGAGCTGGTACGGATGACCGAGGGTTCCTCGAGATCCATCACCTTCTCGGCCGGTCCGCCGCCGGTCGGCACGCGCATCAACCGCGTGGTCGCCGCTTGTCGACTGGCGGTTCCATCTCGATACATGATCCAGGCTCCGTCGGGAGTCGAGCGGGGTGAGATCTGGTCGCCTGCGTCGGTGATCAATGGCTCCGCGTCTTGCGCCAGCAGCGACTGCCGGAAGATGTCGACGCTTCCATTCCGGTCGGAGCAGAACAGGAGGGCCTTCCCGTCGGGGGTCCAGGTCGGGGCCAGGTCCATTCGGTCGTTCTGTGTCACGCGCCTCACGTCCTGCAGGGCGGAGTCACCGCCCGCGATGCGCGCGACGTAGCAATCGCTCTGGTATTCGAGCATGCCGACCGAGAGGCGCTTTCCATCCGCCGATGCGGCGGCCGGCATCACCAGCGCTTGGCGGACCCACTGGCTAATGCGCTGCGGCGGGCCGGACGGTGCGCCGCTGCGAGGATCGACCCGAAGCGACCAGAGGTTCATGTCGCGCTGGCCCGGTGGTGGATCGCTGAGGCCGAACAGCAGGCGGCCGTCGCGAAGCCACGTCACCGCCGCGAATGAGTGCAGATACTGCCGCGGGTCGTCGGTGAAGGCGACGCGGCGGTGGCCTTCGAGATCGCAGGTTTCGATGCGGGTTGGGTCGGAGCCGATCGCATCCACCAGGCTGTAGGCCAGGCGGCGCCCTCCGGGAGCCCAGACCGGCCAGGCGAGAATCACCCGCCCGGAATCGGCGGGGACGAGCATCCGTGGACTCTCCCCCGTCGCGCTCATGATCCAGACTTCCGTGCCCACGGTGCTTTCCCGGAGGTAGGCGATCAGGCTGCCGTCCGGAGACATCGTGGCGAGGCCTGCATCCGCGCGGATCTTGCGAGTGATGCCGCCGACTACAGGGATGGACCAGAGGGAAGGCTTGCCCTCCATCGTCCCGCCGCTCAGCAGCAGGTGACTTCCGTCTGGATACCAGCAGATGCCGATAAAGGGCCCCGCAGGCGTGAAGCCATCGGGAAGCGGCATCGTGCGTGAGTCTCCGGAGTCGATGGCGCGCACCTGGATCCCGGCGGGGCTGGCGAGGGCGAAGTACTTGCCGTCGGGAGAGATTGTTCCAAACGACGCTGCGCCGCCCTCCGAAACCGCCGACGTGATTTGGCGCTGCTGGAGCGGTCCGGATGGGGGTGGCTTGCGCCAGAATAGCCAGACCCCGCCTGCGACGAGCGCCAGGATCGCGGCGACCGCGGCCGCCCACAGGGCCCAGCCCGGGAATCTCGACTTGGCCGGCGGAGCTGGCGCTTGCGCGGGTAGCTCGTGCTCGAGCGCTTCGAGCGCCGCGCGAACCTCCGCTGCGGACTGGAAGCGCTGTCCAGGTTCCTTCTGGAGGCAATGCGTAACCACGGCGCGCAGGCCGGCCGGCACGCGCGCGGGCAGCGGTGTTGGGGGTGCGTTCACGATCGAGTAGATGAGCCCCGCGGAGGTCTGTCCTGAGAACGGGAGCGTGCCCGTCGCCATCTCGTAGAGCAGAACGCCCAGAGCCCACAGATCGCCGCGCACGTCCGCGGCGGCGCCGAGCAGCACTTCCGGCGCCAAATATTGAGGCGTGCCGACGACGATGCCTGTGCCGGTGAGATCGCTCGAGGCGCGTGCCCCGCCGGCCCCGTCATCGCGGACCTGTTTGGCGAGCCCGAAATCCAGGATCTTCGCGCGTCCGTCGCTCGTGATCACCACGTTCGCGCTCTTGAGGTCGCGATGCACCACGCGCAGCTTGTGGGCGCTTGCCAGGCCGTCCGCGATCTGAACGCCATAGCGGATCACGCTCTCGATCGGCAGGCCGCCCGAGGCGAGGAGCGTATTGAGCGGTCGACCCTCCACCAGCTCCATGGCGATGAACAGCTGGCCATCGGCTTCGCCCACCTCGTGAATCGTGCATATGTTGGGGTGGCTGAGCTGCGAGGCGGTGCGCGCTTCGCGCACCAGCCGCTCGCGCGCGGCCGGGTCGAGCTGGGCATTCCCGTGCAGGAGCTTGAGGGCGACCTCGCGGCCGAGGCTGGTGTCCTCGGCGCGGTAAACCACACCCATCCCGCCGGCGGCGATCTCCCCGACGATCCGATAGTGCGACAAAGTCTTACCGATCATCACGTGCCGGGCGCGGCGGGACTCCTTTCGGGAGCGAGTGTCCAAAGCTGAGCGAGCCGAGAATGGGTGTCAAATGGCGCATCGACGCTAGCCGCGCCTCGAGCCCCATTCCGGCCGAGCGCCGCGCCCGCCCGGGCTCAGCGGAACAGTGCGAACGCCTTGATAAGGGTGCTCCACACGCCCCAGGCGAGCGGGATGCCGACAGCGATCCACGCGACCGCCACCATCGCGCGGTTCTGTCCCGAAAAGCTCATATGCGCGCCGTCAGCCGCCGGCGCGGTTTCATGAGCCATTGCCCGCTCTGCCGCCAACTCCGACTCGGACATGAAGTGCCTGTCGGCCACCGGCCGGATCAGCAGATTGCACAACAACCCGCCGAGCAGCATCGCCGCCAGGACATACATCGTGACGTTGTACGCCTGGTGGGGTGGGATGCCGCTCGCCAGTTGATACTCGCGGATGTAGTTGACAACCACCGGTCCGAGAATGCCGGCCACCGACCAGGCGGTCAGCAGCCGGCCATGGATCGCGCCGACGTGCTGCGTGCCGAACATGTCCGCAAGGTAGGCGGGAATGGTGGCGAAGCCGCCGCCATACATGGTCAGGATCACGCAGAAGATTCCGACGAAGATCGCCACACTGCCGATCGACCCGGCCCACGGCGCCGAGGCGTACAGCGCGACCCCAAGAATGAAGAACGTAGCGTAGGTCGCCTTGCGGCCGATGTAGTCCGAGAACGATGCCCACATGATTCGGCCGGCGATGTTGAACAGCGACAGCAGGCCGGTGAACGCGGCAGCGATCGTCGCGATCTGCACCCGTTGATCTTGGTTCAGCTCGGCAAGTTGCCGTTCGATTCCGATCAGCCGGCCGCCAAAGACCTCCTGCAGCATCGGTGAGGCCATCCCGATCACGCCGATTCCGGCCGAGACGTTCAGGCACAGCACACCCCAGAGCAGCCAGAATTGCGGGGTCTTGTGCGCCTGGTTCACGTGGACGTGGCGGCTGGTGATCATTCGGTTCGCGTTCGCGGTCGGCGGCGTCCACCTCGCGGGCTTCCAACCGGTGGGAGGAATGCGATAGCCGAACGCACCGATCAGCATCGCCGCGAAATAGATCAACCCCATGGTGACGAAGGTCTCCCACACCCCAACCGACCCTTCGGTCGCATAGAGATTCATCAGCCGGTCGGCAAGCGGCGAGCCGATCATGGCGCCCCCGCCGAAACCCATGATCGCCATTCCAGTCGCCATTCCGCGGCGGTCGGGAAACCATTTGATCAGCGTCGACACCGGCGAGATGTAGCCCAGCCCGAGCCCGATACCACCGATGACTCCGGAGCCGAGCCACATCAGCCAGATCTGATGCGAGTAGACACCGAAGGCCGAGATCAGCAGGCCCCCTCCCCAGCAGATCGCCGCCACCACGCCCGCCTTGCGCGGGCCTGCCGTCTCGAGCCAGTGACCGAATACCGCCGCCGAGGAACCGAGGAACACGAAGAACAGCGTGTACATCCAGCCCAGCATCGAGATCGGCCAGTCGCAACTGGTGGAAAAGACCTTGGCGAGGAAGCTCATGTCCTCGGGGCACGCAATGGGCTGCCTGACCCCGATTGCGCGCGACAACGGCAGCCAGAAAACGCTGAAGCCGTACGCCATGCCGATCGAGAGGTGAATCGCCAGCGCTGCCGGCGGCACCAGCCATCGATTGAAACCCGGTTGCGCGACGATTCTTTCCTTGTCCAGCACGCCTGCCATTCAGTGCATCTGGATGTATGTGGTGGGCTGACCCGCGAGCGCGAGCATCTTCTGCAGGTCCTGGAACTCCGGAAGCCCGCTCACCCGCTGCAGGTTCTCGCGGCTGGTCCATCGTCCGGCGATCAGATAGCCGTAGCTGGGATCGCCTGTCACGCGTTTGAAGATCGACGACGCCAGGTAGCCCGGCTGGGTCCTCATGAAGCCGTTCGCGACGATGAAATCCGCCACCGCCCGCGCGCTGTCCACCTCGGAGGTGATCGGCATCACCATGACCACCGAGGTGAGCACCGAATCCCCCATGTTGCCGTCGGCGGCGATCCGGTGGAACACTCCGCTCTTCGCCCAACCGCGGGCCGGGATCTGCGCTTCGGCCGCCAGCAGGCCGCGATTCGCCGCGCTCGAATCGTCCCAGATCGAGAGCGCCATCACGTTCGACTGCCGCTCGTCCAAGGCGGTGAACACCGCCGAATATCGGAACCCCTCCAGGGCCTTCATCGCGCCACTGGCCTTCTCCCAGTCACTCGAGACGGTGCTGCCCTGATCCTGGTCGAACCAGGTGAACGCGATCACCGTGGTGGGCGAAGACAACTCCGAAAGAGGTGGCAGAGCACCTTTGGGCTGCTCGGTGATCGTGGTCCCGGCTGGTGCGCTCTGCTGGCTCGAAGCGCAGCCGATCAGGAACATTGCGGCGGAGAGGAAGACCACGAGGGTGGTCATGCGGACCAAGGCGTTGTGCAGCCGCATCGGATTCTCCTTTGGTCAGACCCAGATCCTGGAAGGGTTCGCGGGCGGAAGCTTAGCGGCCCGCCGAAGCGGGGATCAAACCGTCGGCCGTCGGGGGGCCTAGGGTCCTCCAGATGTGAGAGACTGCGCCGGCGAAGTGGACATGGAGACCAACACACAACGGGAGAGGTTTCGATGAAGAAGTACCGACTGTTCGTCGTCCTCGCGTTCATCGCCGTGGCCATCGTCTCCTGCGGCAGGAAAGCCTCCGAGACGCCGGGCGGCGAGACACCCGCCGCCGAAAAGTCGATGGGGAAGATCCGCTCGACGCTGGTCAAGACCTGGATGATCGGGCTCACCAACCGCCGTCCGGGTCTCGACGCGCAGCGGGGCGTTGCGCTGGGCGAGGGAGCGTTGGGCGTGAGGCCGACTGCCGATGCCGTCTCCTGGTTCGAGATGCTCGACATCGACAGCAGCGGGAGTCATGAGAAGGTCGGCTTCATGTGGGACGCGACCAACAAGGTGATGTACGCCTACACCTACGATCCGGTCACGCTCGACGACGGGGCCATCGCGGACAAGGGCCTGGTCGTGGCTCAGTTCGGCGAAGGGAACGGGATGAACCGCCCGTACGGCTCGGGTTTCTGGGCTTACGCGACCACGCGCGACACCACCGACTACCGCGAAACAGAGGGCACGCTCTTCGGCTGCCGCTTCGACGCGACCGGCGAGGAGACCGAGTGCGGGCCCGGCACGTGGTCCCGCGTCAACAACGACTTCAAGATCTCGACGATGGTGAAGTGATTACCAATCCAGCATGGCCATCATGGCCGCATAAGTCGTAACGGCGTCCCACAGATTCTGCAGCCGGATGTTCTCGTTGGCCGCGTGCTGGCTGTTGTCGTGGTTGACCACCGGAAGCCCGATGACCGGCACCTTGAACACCTCGTCGAACATGTAGATCGGGACACTGCCGCCCATCATCGGCATCACGGCGATGGGTCCTTGGGTCGGTCCACCCGCGGCCGCCTGGGCCGCGGCCAGGACCGCGCGCGCGGCCGGCGTGCTCATGTCGCTGCGGAACGCGGGGTATCCGCCCTCCCACTCGAGCTTCACGATGCGAGGGTGGGCCAGGCGCGCCGCCGAGTCGGGAGCTTGTGCGACGATCGTCCATCCCTGCGCTCTCAGGTGCGATTCGACGGTCTGGCGAACGCGGGCGGGCGTCTGATTGGGCACCAGCCGGAAGTCGATCGACACCGTGGCGTCGGTCGGAATGGCGTTGACCGCCTGAGCGCCGACCTGCCCCGAGCGGATTCCGCGGACGTTGACCGCCGGGCGAAGAATGCTCGCGGTCAGCCCGTCGTCACTTTCGCCCCGTGCGATCCCGAGTTCGCGCCGCAGAGACTCTTCCACCGGCGGCAGCGACGCGACCGCTTCGCTCTCGGCCACGGTCAGCGGACGGACGTCGTCCAGGAAACCGGGGATGCGAACTTGGCCATCGGGCGAGCGCATCGCGGCAATCAGCTCGGCCGCCATGGCCGCCGGATTGGGGACCCAATTGCCGTAGTGCCCATCGTGGACCGAGCGCCGCGGCCCGTAGACCGTGGCCTCCAAGCCGACCACGCCGCGCGCGCCGAACGAGATCATCCGCCGCCGCGACTGATGAACCGGACCGTCTCCGATGATCCACAGATCGCTCTTCAGGCGGGCGGCGTTGCTCCGGAGAATGGCAGGTAGGTGAGGCGAGCCGGCTTCCTCCTCGCCCTCCCAGAAGACCTTGATGTTGGCCGACGGCGTGCGCCCCGCGGCTTTGAGCGCATCGAATGCGACCAGGAAGGCGATGATCGACGTCTTGTCGTCGGCGACCGCACGCCCGAACAACCGCCATTCGGGATCGAGCGATTGCGCGTTCCTCCAGTCGATCGACCGTTCCCCGGAACCGAGCAGGCCCGAGCGCATGACCGGAACGAATGGGTCGGACTTCCATTCCGAGGGCGTCACCGGCTGACCGTCGTAGTGCGCGTAGTAGACGACGGTTCGCTTGGCACCCTTGACCGCGAGCGAGCCGTACACGACGGGCGTCGAGCCCGGCACACTGAGCTGCGCGGTCTCGAAGCCGCGCGCCTTCAGGAGATCTTCGAGATGAGAGGCGGCGGCGGCAATGCCGGCCGTGTCGGCCGCGACACTTCTTAGCCGGGTGAGCGTATCGAGCGCACCCACGATCGCCTTTTCGTGCGCTTGCCGGTACGCGTCGACCTGCTGGATCAGCTCGGCATCACCCCTGGCGGCTAGCGGCCACACCGCCAGCCCCGCAGCGAGCAGAACCGCGATCATCGCCGCGGCGTTGCTTGCAGGAGAAGGATTCGCTCGGCTTCGGGGATCGTCACGTTGCCAAGCGCCAGGAATCGTTTGTGAAACTCGCCGATCGAATAGTCCGATCCCATGCGCCGCTTCATCTCCTCGCGCAACTCGAGGATTCGCCACTTCCCCCAGGTGTACGACAGGACCAGAGGATCGCTCGTGTAGCGCCTCGCCTCGATCATCGCCGTGGGGCGCGGCTGATAACCCTCCTGGACCAAGAACTCGGCCGTCTGCTCGACGGTCCATCCCAGGGTGTGCATCCGGATCGTGGCTACGAGCCGGCATAGCCGCAGCAGAGCGTCGTTGAGTTGATACAGGCGCAGCTCCGGATCGCTGGAGAAGCCCTCGTCGAGCAACATCTGCTCGCAGTAGTGCGCCCAGCCTTCACTGTAGGCGTAGGAGCGGCCCAGTTTCCGCACCAGAGAGGGCGCCTCACGCTGATAGAGGCCCTGCACGTAGTGGCCGGGATAGGCCTCGTGCGATGAGGTCGTGTAGATGTAGCCGTAGCAGAACGAGCGCAGGTATTCCTCGCTCTGCGCGGCCGACCACTTCGGATCGGGCGGCGTGACGTAGTAGTAAGCTTCGTTGGCCTTGGTCTCGAGCGGCCCTGGAGAATCCATGGCCGCCACGATGAGGCTGCGTGCGAACAACGGCGTCTCGGCCACGCGCAGATCCTCGCCCCCGGGCAACGGAACGATGCCCCGGTCGACGACGAACTGTCGCAGGCCGCCGAGCGCGGCCCGGCATGAATCCAACAATCCCGCCGGGCTCGGATGACGGGCCGAGGTCCTGGCCAGGACCTGCTCCAACGTCGCGGTCGAGTCGATCTGGCGCACCACCTCCGCCATCTGTCGATGGTTCTCGGCGATCGCCGCCAGTCCCTTCGCCAGCAGCGCCTCGGGAGTCTCGGTGATCCCCTCCTCCTCGCGGCAACGCTGCATGAACTTCTCGCGGCCCAGGGCGAAGCTGCCGTTGGAGCGCGGCAGGAGATCCTTCTCGAGGAAGTGGATGTAGTCCTTGGCGGCCTCGATCGCGCCCTGGTTGGCCCGGTTCAGGCGGTCGCGCAGCGTTGCGTCCTTGCACTTCTTCGCGGCCTCCGGCACCACTGTCGAAAAGAACTGCACCGTCCCCTGGGCCTGTGCGATCGCGACTTCCGTCCAGACTTTCGGTGGATTCTCGAGATTCGCCTTGGCCTGCTCGAGCAGCGCGGGGATCTTCTCTTCGCGATCCGCAATGTGCGCCAGCCGCTCCTCGAGCGGCGCGAAGTCGCGGAGCAAGAGCGTGTAGACCGCATTGCTCGCCGTGGAGTGATAGAGGTCCGGGCTGCGCTCGAAGATCCGGGTCTCGTCCATTTGGAAGAGCCGCTGTCGTGCGTCGCGCCCGAGCATGGTGTAGTCGACCTGATCGTCGAGCGGCAGCGCCGTGGAATCGATCTTCGTGGTCAGGGTGTCGAGGAAGGCCCTCAGCGACGCGCGCTCGAGCTGCTGCATCGACTCCGAGAAATCCTCGAGCTTGCCGTCGCGATCGTGAACGCCAATCGAGGTCGCATCGCTCGGACCGAAGTCGAATCGAGCCTGGTAGTAGCGCTCGGCCAGCGCGCGAAACTCGGCCGAGACCTCCGAGTTCCTCCGCGCGCAGCCGGGCAGGAGAACGACCGCCAGCGTCAGCGCCATGATTCCAATTGCGCGTCGCACGAGACTCTCAGTAAACACTGGGGTCCGGTCCAACGGCAAGGTCAGGGCCATTTTTTTGGAAATGCGGCCCGTACTCCAGGGCCGGATGCTTCGCCGCATGCGGTCTAGTTCAGCGGAACACGACCTCGGTGACGTTCCGCCAGTCGATGTACTGCGGCTCTCCGCTGGCGCCGTAGACCAGCAGGCCGTCGTTCCGGCGCGTGACGTCCTGGCTCTCTTCCAGCTCGATGGTCAGACCGATGCGCAACTCGACCAGGGAGCGCAGTCGGCCTTCCGGCTTGATGCTCGCGATGTCGCGGAACGGAATGATGTACTCGGTGTCGCCGTTCCTGCCATGGAGCATCTCGAAATCACGGGACTCGTCGAGGTCGAACACGATTCGGCCTTCGTGACGCCCGTCGCGGGTGACCACGGTTCCCTGGAGAGGAACCGCCTTGGCGTATTCGGAATACGCGCGACCCGAGGTCGGGGCCGGACTGAACCTGACTTCGTCGAAATCGTCCCAGCCGATCTTCACCGATCCGACTTTCGGCACGATGACCACCACGCCCCGATTGGCGCTGTTCACGTCGTTGGTGCCCTTGACGTACAGATTCGATCCGGACTTGAGCGTTACCATGGCACCGCTTCGGTGCTTGCGAATCGCCGTGATCTCGCCGAACTCGAGCGAGACATCGCCGTCCTCGGTTTCGCCATCGAGCTCGTCGATGGTCAGGCACTCATCGTGATCCCACTGGATCCGCCCGGTGAAATCGTAGCGTCCGGACTTGACGGTCCCGTAGATGGGCTCGCCGTCCTTGTTTACCAGCTTGGTGGGTGTGTCCTTGAACTCGACCGTGCGAATCCGGCTCCAGCGGACCTCGCGGGTGCCGACCTTCGTGTCGTGCACCGTGATCCGCGCACCGACGTCGTTCGACCCGCCCTCCAGCTTCAGCTTCTCGCCGTTACGAAACTCCGCGACCAGATCGTCCTCGTCGCGAACCTCGATGCGCTTCAGGTCACCGAACCGGATGGCGAACAGGTGCGTGAGGTCCGGATTCACCATCCCGACGAAGTCCCACCCGCTCCAGTTTCGGGCGCGCACGCGCTCCAGCACCTTGGGATCGACGTCGGCAAGGTTCTCGTTCTCGGCCTTGGTGGCGTTGAAGATGTCGTCCCAGAACGACTCCTCGGTGCCCCAGCGGATCTGCCCCTCGTAGACCTCTCCGCCGTCCGTCTGGATCCGCCCGTAGATGTAGCCCACGTCCGAAGCGGTGGCGGGACTGGCCAGGGCAAGTCCCAGAACCAGCACCGGGACTGCGTTCGATGCGTTCACGGACACCTCCTTGGGGGACAACATGCTGCCTGCATTGGCCGCCTCATCGCAAAGCTCCGGGTATAGAACGTAGGGGCCGAGCCGGGAGTTGCAGAGCCCAGGAACTTTCCCCTTGCTTACCGAGGGGAGACTCCCCTAGGATACCGATATGAGCAAGCCCAGCGACCTCGTCCAAGGCACCTTGGATCTGCTGCTGCTCAAGATCCTGGCTCTACAGCCCTTGCACGGCTGGGCGATCAGTCGTCGCCTGAAGACCATCTCGGGCGATGTGCTGCAGGTGAGCGAAGGCTCCCTCTACCCCGCCCTGCACAAGCTCGAGCAGGAGGGCTGGATCACTGCCGAATGGAAGCAGACCGAGAACAACCGGCGCGCGAAGTTCTATTCGCTCACCCGACTCGGCCGAAAGCAGCTCGAATCCGAGTCGGCGAGCTGGCAGCTGCTGTCGTCGGCGATCACCCGGGTCATCGGGCTTTCGGAGGCCTAGAGACCGATGCGGATCGAACACTGGTGGTTCGCGCTGCCCCTCAGGCTGAAATCCCTCCTGCGGCGCGGCCAGATGGAGCGGGAGCTCGATGACGAGCTGAAGCTCCACCTGGAATTCAAGATCGAGGAAGGCATCGCCAGCGGTCTCTCCCCCGACGAAGCGCGGCTCGCGGCACTGCGGGCGATGGACGGGATCGAGCAGAAGAAAGAGGAGATGCGCGACCTGCGCGGCGTCAACTGGTGGACCGACTTCGTCGACGACGTGCGCTACGCGATCCGTGGCCTGCGCCGCACGCCGGGGATCGCCTGGCTCGTGGTGTTCACGTTGGCGCTCGGGATCGGGATGACCTCGGCGCCCTTCAGCATGCTCGATTCGATCACCTTCAGGCCCTATCCGGTGCCCGATGGGGATCGCGTGGTCAATCTGGTGAGTACTTCGAGCGATCGCAGCTTCGAGAACTTCTCGTATCGCGAGTACCGGGACATCCGCGAGCACGCCAAGAGCTACGACGGCGTGATCGCGAACGCCGACGTCGGGCCGGTCGGCTTCAGCGTCACTGCCGAGACCACTCCGCGGGTCAAGAGCGCGATCATGGTCTCGGGCAACTACTTCAGCGCGTTGCGGGTGACGCCGCAGCTCGGGCGCGCGTTTCGCGAGGACGAAGACCAGGTGCCCGGCCGCGACGCGGTGGTGGTGATCGGGCGGGACTGCTGGAAGCAGGAATTCGCGAGCGACGTATCGGTGGTGGGCAGCACGATTCGCCTGAACGGCAGGGATTTCACGGTGATCGGCGTCGCGCCCGAGTCGTTTCCGGGCATGTACATCTTCTCGCGTCCCGAGTTCTACGTCCCGCTCGCGATGGCGCCACTGTTTCCGACCCACCCGACCAAGAACTTCTTCGAGGACCGGGATGATCGCGAGCTGAACCTGAAGGCGCGCCTGAAGCCGGGCGTCACCCGCGAGCAGGCGCAGGAGGAACTCGCGGTGATCGCGCAGGACCTCGCGCACGAATACCCGCAATTCAATCGCAACCGCGGCGCAGCGGTGCGCACCCGGCTCGAAATGCGCACGCGCCCCGACCAGACCGAGTGGAAGTTCGGTGTCATCTTCACCCTCCTCGGGCTGGGCGTGCTGTTGGTCGCGTGCACCAACGTGGCGGGGCTGCTCCTGGCCCGCGCCGGCACGCGCACCCGTGAGATCGCCGTCCGCTTGGCGCTGGGGGCCGGGCGGTTCCGCGTGATCCGGATGCTCCTGACCGAGAGCCTGATCCTCGCGTTCCTGGGCGGATTGGCCGGCGTCGTCGTCGCGTACATCACCGTCGAGCTGTTCAAGACGTTCCGCATCCCCACCTCGCTGCCGATCACCATTCCGTTTCAGATCGACGGCCGCGTTCTGCTGGCCAGTCTCGTGCTGTCGGGCCTGAGCGCGATCCTGTGCGGTCTGGCGCCCGCCTTCCAGAGCACTCACGACGATCTGGTGACCGGACTCAAGACCGCCGACGTCGATGCGCCGGGTCGAAAGCGCTTGTGGGGGCGAAACCTTCTGGTCATGGCGCAGGTCGCCATGTCGCTGACGCTGCTCACCGCGTCGTTCCTGATGCTCCGGGGATTCCGGCAGACCCTGGGTGAAACCTCCGAATTCGCGCGCATCGCGCAGGATCGTGTGTTGATCGCGAGATTCGATCCGCGCCTCATCCAGTACGACGCGGCGCGGACCGAGCGGTTCTACCAGCAACTGGTCGAGCGGGTGCGAGCCGTGCCCGGCGTGCAGAGCGCGGCACTCACCCAGGAACCGCCGCTCGGGCTCGACGGGTTCGGCACAGTCGCATTCGTGCCGGACGGCGTCGACATGCCGCCCGATCGCGAGGCGTTCACGTCGACCATGGACACAATCGGTGAAGACTACTTCGAGACCATGGGTGTCCCGATCCTGCGCGGCCGCGGAATCCTGGCGTCCGACACGCGCGACACCCCCGGCGTCGTGGTCGTCAACCAGCAGTTCGCGAATCACTACTGGCCGGACGCCGATGCGGTGGGCAAGCGCCTCTGGCTCGATGGCCGCGCGGGAACGCCGGTCGAGGTCGTTGGGGTCGCCCAGACCATCACCTACACGGACACCGGCGAGCGGCCGAGGGACTTCGTCTATGTGCCGCTGGCCCAACGCCCGCAGGTCCGAATGGTCCTGCTGCTGCGATCGGATCGCGATCCCCTGCAACTGGTGGAACCTCTGAAGGAAGTGGTTCGCGGCCTCGATTCGAACATGCCGATCGTCGAGACCCGATCGTACCGCGACTTGTACAGCTACTCGGCGGTGGAAGGACCCGCGATGGCGATCAAGCTGGTGGGCACGATGGGCGCGATGGCGCTCCTGCTGGCGATCGCCGGCTTGTACGGGCTGGTGGCGTACAACGTCAGCCGCCGGACCCGGGAGATCGGCATTCGCATGGCGATTGGCGCGAGGCCGTTCGACGTGCTGCGCATGGTGATGGGCAAGGGCCTGGTGCTGGTGGGCGCCGGAACCGTGGTCGGACTGGCGATGGGCTTCGCGGTCGAGCAGCTCATGAATTCCATGTTGTTCAATGCCGGCGGCGTGGACCTCCTGGCCTACTTCGTTGTGGTTCCGTCGATGTTCCTGGCGACCCTGGTGGCCGCGTACATCCCGGCGTTCAAGGCGTCTCGTATTGCCCCGACCGAGGCATTGCGCTACGAATAGTCGGGCCATGGAGCCCATCACGCTCGCCCTCGGTCGTTCCGTTCGTCTGAAGGCCCCCACCTCGATCGCCCTTGCGGCCGGGGCGCTGCTCGCGCTCGCCGCCCCAGCCGCGCTGGCGCGGACCGTGGAGATGGCGGCCGTGCAGCAGCGTCTCGGCGTGACGCGGATGAGCGTCCAGTCGCTTCGCTTCGAAACGCAGGCCCCGACCCTCACGATCGAGGTTAACGGCCAGCGCCTGACGCTCGAGCTGGAACGATCCAACCTGCGGGCACCCGGCTTCCGTGTGTTGGTCGAAACCGCGGACGGTGTGCGCGAGGTGCCCGCACCCGAGCCGACCACCTATCGCGGCACGGTGCCCGAGATTCCCGGCTCGGTCGTCGGGGGCACGATCCAGGACGGAAGGCTGAGGGCGACGATCGCGCTCGGGGACGGCCGACTGTTCTTCGTTCAGCCACTGAACGAACTCGATCCCGAGTCGGACGTCGATCAGCACGTGGTCTACGACGCGGCGGACGTGATCGGCGGGCAAGGCACATGCGCCGCCAATGAACCTCAAGTGATCGTCCCACCCGGTCTCGATTCCGAGGTCGGCCCCCGAGTCGCGGGACTGCTCACCGCCGAGCTGGCGTTCGACGCCGACTTCGAGTACTTCACCCAGAACGGCGGCAACTACAGCAACACGGTCAACGACATCCAGAACATCATGAGCCAGGTGAACACCGTCTACGAGCGCGACTGCGGGATCACGCACCACCTCACCCTGGTCCTCATTCGCACGACCGCCGCCGATCCGTACACGACCACCGATGCCGGCGCCTTGCTGAACCAGTTCCGGGACCATTGGAATTCGGCGCAGACCGCGGCGCCGCGCGATGTCGCCCACCTGATGACCGGAAAGAACCTCGACGGCGGAACCATCGGAATCGCCGCGCTGGGAGCGGTCTGCAATCGGTCGCGGGCCTACGGTCTGTCGCAGAGCAAGTTCACGACGAACAATGGCCGCCGGGTCGCGCTCACCGCCCACGAGCTGGGACACAACTGGAACGCCAATCATTGCGACGCCGTGTCGCCGTGCAACATCATGTGCTCGAATGACAGCGGGTGCGACGGAATGGGCCTGCCGAACTTCGAACCCATGGGCATCGAGGCGATCACGAGCTTCGCCGCGAGCCGCACCTGTTTCGGCACGCCGGTCGCCGTCGACGAACCGGCGGGAATGGTGCGCTTCTCCGCCCCGACGCCGAGCCCGTTTTCGGGCGTGACGAACCTGAGCTTCTATCTCGAGCAGAGCGCGCCGGCCGAACTCGACATCTTCGACGTCTCAGGCCATCGCGTGGTGCGACTGGCGGAAGGCGTTCAGCAGCCGGGCTGGCATCAGGTCTCGTGGCGCGGCCGGGACCAGGCCGGACGCAGGCTCGACGCCGGCGTCTACTACGCGCGACTTCGGTTCGCGGGTAGAACCCTCACGCACAAGCTGGTCTTCCTGCGCTAGTTCGAGGCGAATCGTGAGCAAGTCCGAGGTCGACAGCGCGTTCATTGGCTCGGTCCCCGACATCTACGAAAAGTATCTGGTTCCGTTGATCTTCGAGTCCTACGCCATCGACCTGGCAAACCGACTGGCTTCGCGGCCACTGCGTAACATCCTCGAGATCGCGGCGGGCACCGGGGTCCTGACTCGCGCGCTGTCCGCGATACTGCCCGAGGGTGTCGCCATCGTCGCCACGGACCTGAATCAGCCGATGCTGGATCAGGCGTCGGCGCGCGGGACGAAGCGTCCGGTGGAATGGCGTCAGGCGGACGCGATGCAGCTACCTTTTAGCGACGAAACGTTCGACGCGGTCGCGTGCCAATTCGGAGTCATGTTCTTCCCCGACAAGCCGAAGGCGTTTGCGGAAGCGCATCGAGTACTGAAGCCGGGCGGCACGTTCATCTTCAGTGTCTGGGACCGCATCGAAGACAACGAGTTCGCCGACGTCGTAACGACCTCGCTCGAGTCCGTGTTCCCCCAGGATCCGCCCCGGTTCCTGGCACGCACGCCCCACGGCTACAGCGACCCGGCGATCCTGGCGCGGGATCTCGTGTCCGGCGGGTTCTCCCGATCGCCCGAGATCACCTCGGTGGCGGCGCGCAGTCGGGCGACAACGCCCCGCGACCCCGCCATCGCGTACTGCCTGGGAACGCCTCTACGCAACGAGATCGAGGCGCTCAATCCCGCGTTGTTGGGTGCGGCGACGGACGTCGCGGCGGAAACGATCGCAAAGCGGTTCGGCCGCGGCCCGGTGGACGCCGGGATGCTGGCTCAGGTCGTCGTGGTCGTGAAGTAGCGCGACGCAGGTGGTCGGCTGGCGCTCAGCGCGCGAGCACCACCCGCCGCGTCACCGGCGACACGGCATCCGGCCCCGACAACCGCGCGAAATAGACCCCTGCCATCGCGGGGGTCCCGTCCTCGCGTCTTCCGTCCCATGTTGCCGACCCGCGGCCGGCCGGGTGGTCGCCCGAGAAGAGCGTGCGCACGCGACGACCCTGAGCGTCGAACACCGTGAGGTCGGTCCGCCCGCCCTGGGTGAGCATGAAACCGAGCGACGTCTGAGCGCGGAATGGATTCGGTCGCGCCGGCTCGAGCACATCGAGCGTCGCGATCGGGCCAACCGGGGCGTCGAGCAGCGGGTGGATGTCGATGGTGTCGCGCTGAGTGTAGATGTGGTCGCCGACAGGGCTGTTGCTGTTGTTGGCCGCATTTCCGGCCGCGAAGAAGAAGATCCGGCCCAGGTCGGCATTGGGAGCACGCCACTTGAACGACCATTCGATCGGTCCTTGGCTGCCCGGGAAGGTGCCTGCGCTAAAGTGCTCGACATAGCGGCGGGTGGAGTACACACCCGCTCCATTGACGATCTGGATCCCGGCAACACCGGTGATGTCGAACGTCCCCACACCCAGACCGTTGGCGGCGCGCACCGCGGTGAGCTGGAACCCCCAACGCCGCTGGCCGGTGAACGTCGACGTCAGGCGCACGCGCACCGGGTAGGTCGAATCCGGCAGGTAGAACTGCGGGATGTCGAGAATCTCGAGCGTGGCGCCGGGGGTGTTGACCGGGAACGACGAGTGGCACGCGGTGCAGTTCATTTCTGCCGCGACCCCGCCCACCGCGGGTGCCCCGGTCCGGCTCGCCACGGGACCATCCGAAAACGCCATTGCCAGTGTACTTCCCGAGACCAGGGCCGCCACGACCGCGAGTCGAACGAACCACCGAGGCATGCCTGTCTCCGCAGCGAAGAGGGTGGAATCTGTTTGGGGCCGGTAAAGTGTAGCCGGGTCTGACGGATTGTTGCGAGGAGTTTCGGTCGGGCGCCGGGTTCGACAGATTCGAGACTGGGCTTGGTTCGAACGAGCCACGCGTTACCCATTGGCCTGCAGTCGATTAGGCGATGTGCGGATGGCTCGGGCCGACGAATCTACCGCCGCGTTTAGTGAACGAAATTGCCTTTCGCAAGCAGTAAACACTCGAGCGCGAGCCCCGAACGCCTCCTTAGATGTTTTGTCCTTGTGCTTTCCCGCCGCCAAGAGAGAGATTAGTAGACCCACTGCGCTCAGGCCGTGACTCGTTTCGCGACGGATCTTCGGCTTCGGACCGGTGAGTCGATCTCGGGATTGATGCCCCCAGCATCTCGGCAGACAACTCCCGGACACACGCCAAGACATCGCCGAAAGAAGCCCCCTTCACGCGCAGCTCCCCGGCGTCCTGGGTTCACTCCCTTCGGTTACAGAAATCCACTACCGCCAGTTCAGCTACGACCGGGCATGAACTGAGTTTGTGCCCTTTTGCCGCGAGGGTTCACAAGGGTGCTCCCGAGCCAACCCGACCGACATCTTTGGCGAGCGCCTTTTCTCGTGGCACTCGCGTGCGTCGCGTTTGGCATCGCGACCGCGGGCGACCTTCACGCTCAGCCGCCGTACACGATCGACGTCAGCGTGGTCGGGTTCGGCAGTGTCACGAAGGACCCGGACCAGATCGACTACGCCGACGGAACACCGGTCATTGTCACGGCGGTGCCGGGGACCGGCTACTCGTTCACCAGCTGGAGCGGTGACACGACGGGCACCGACAACCCGTTCACCGTGACCCTGTACGCGAACAAGAGCTACACCGCGACGTTCACGATCAACACCTACACGCTGAGCTACACCGCCGGCGCTGGCGGCACCATCTCGGGCACCTCGCCCCAGTTTGTGGATCACGGCTCCAACGGCACGCAGGTGACGGCGGTGCCGAACGCCAACTACCACTTCGTTGACTGGAGCGACGCGGTGGGTACCGCAGTCGCGCACCGAGACCAACGTCACCGCCAACCTCAGCGTGACCGCGAATTTCGCGCTCGATACCTACTCGATCAGCACCAGCGTGAGCCCGGGGGACAGCGGCTCGGTCACCAAGACCCCGAGCAGCCGAGCTACAACCACGGCTCCTCGGTCGACGTCCAGGCGGTTCCCAACACCGGGTACGCATTCACAGGCTGGAGCGGCGACACCACCGGGTCCACAAACCCATTCACGGTGATTCTGCACGAGAACAAGACCTACACTGCCAACTTCACACCCACGTACACGCTGACGACCATCGTGGTCGGCAATGGTGCGGTGTTCAAGAGCCCGGATCAGCCGAACTACAACCACGGCACCTCGGTCCAACTAACGGCCAGCGCCGGACTCGGCTACTCGTTCTCGGCCTGGAGTGGCGACACCACCGGCACGATGAACCCGTTCACCAAGATCATGAACGGGAACAAGAGCTACACCGCCACCTTCACGATCAACACCTACACGCTCTCGACCTCGGTGGTCGGGTCCGGCTCGGTGAACCGGAACCCCAGCCAGGCGACCTACAACCACGGCACCTCGGTCCAGGTAACGGCAGTGCCGGGCACCGGATACTCGTTCACCGGCTGGAGTGGCGACACCACCGGCACCATGAACCCGTTCGACAAGATCATGAACGGGAACAAGAGCTACACCGCCACGTTCGCGATCAACGCCTACACGCTGTCGACCTCGGTGGTCGGTAATGGCGCGGTGCTCAAGAACCCGGATCAGCCGACCTACAACCACGGCACCTCGGTCCAGCTCACCGCCAGCGCCGGCCTCGGCTACTCGTTCTCGGCGTGGAGCGGCGACACCACCGGCACCATGAACCCGTTCACCAAGATCATGAACGGGAACAAGAGCTACACCGCCACCTTCACGATCAACACCTACACGCTGTCGACCTCGGTGGTCGGCAATGGCGCGGTGATCAAGACCCCGGATCAGCCGAGCTACAACCACGGCACCTCGGTCCAGCTCACCGCCAGTGCCGGCCTCGGCTACTCGTTCTCGAGCTGGAGCGGCGACACCACCGGCACCATGAACCCGTTCACCAAGATCATGAACGGGAACAAGAGCTATACCGCCACCTTCGCGATCAACACCTACACGCTCTCGACCTCGGTGGTCGGGTCAGGCTCGGTCAACCGCAACCCCAGCCAGGCGAACTACAACCACGGCACCTCGGTTCTGGTCACGGCGGTTCCGGGCAGCGGCTACTCGTTCACCGGCTGGAGCGGCGACACCACCGGCACCATGAACCCGTTCACCAAGATCATGAACGGGAACAAGAGCTATACCGCCACCTTCGCGATCAACACCTACACGATCAGCACCAGCGTGACCCCGGTGAGCAGCGGCTCGGTGACCAAGACTCCCGACCAGCCGAGCTACAACCACGGCTCCTCGGTCGACATCGAGGCGGTGCCCGGCGCCGCCTACACGTTCTCGTCCTGGAGCGGCGACACGTCCGGCACCGACAACCCGTTCACGGTGATCCTGCACGAGAACAAGAGCTACACCGCGACCTTCACCCTCAACACCTACGTCATGTTCACCAGCGTGAGCCCGGTGGCCAGCGGCTCGGTGACCAAGAACCCGAGCCAGCCGACTTACAACCACGGCACCTCGGTCATCGTTACCGCGGTTCCCAACACCGGCTACTCGTTCGGCAACTGGAGCGGCGACACCACCGGCACCATGAACCCGTTCACCAAGATCATGAACGGGAACAAGAGCTACACCGCCACCTTCGCGATCAACACCTACACCCTGTCGACCTCGGTGGTCGGCAACGGCGCGGTGATCAAGACCCCGGATCAGCCGACCTACAACCACGGCACCTCGGTCCAGCTCAACGCCAGCGCCGGCCTCGGCTACTCGTTCTCGGCCTGGAGCGGCGACACCACCGGGCACCATGAACCCGTTCACCAAGATCATGAACGGGAACAAGAGCTACACCGCCACCTTCGCGATCAACACCTACACCCTGTCGACCTCGGTGGTCGGGACCGGCTCGGTGAACCGGAACCCCGAGCCAGGCCGACCTACAACCACGGCACCTCGGTCCAGCTCACGGCAGTGCCGGCGACCGGCTACTCGTTCTCGGCTGGAGCGGGGACACCACCGGCACCATGAACCCGTTCACCAAGATCATGAACGGGAACAAGAGCTACACCGCCACCTTCGCGATCAACACCTACACGCTGTCGACCTCGGTGGTCGGCAATGGCGCGGTGTTCAAGACCCCGGATCAGCCGACCTACAACCACGGCACCTCGGTCCAGCTCACCGCCAGCGCCGGCCTCGGCTACTCGTTCTCGAGCTGGAGTGGTGACACCACCGGGACCATGAACCCGTTCACCAAGATCATGAACGGGAACAAGAGCTACACCGCCACGTTCGCGATCAACACCTACACGCTGTCGACCTCGGTGGTCGGCAACGGCGCGGTGTTCAAGAGCCCGGACCAGCCGACCTACAACCACGGCACCTCGGTCCAGCTCACCGCCAGCGCCGGCTTCGGCTACTCGTTCTCGGCTGGAGCGGCGACACCACCGGCACCATGAACCCGTTCACCAAGATCATGAACGGGAACAAGAGCTACACCGCCACCTTCGCGATCAACACCTACACGCTGTCGACCTCGGTGGTCGGATCGGGGTCGGTCAACCGCAACCCGAGCCAGGCGAACTACAACCATGGCACCTCGGTCCAGGTCACGGCAGTGCCGGGGACCGGCTACTCGTTCACCGGCTGGAGCGGCGACACGACCGGCACCAACAACCCGTTCACCGTGATCCTGCACGAGAACAAGAGCTACACCGCCACCTTCACGATCAACACCTACACGCTGTCGACCTCGGTGGTCGGATCGGGCTCGGTGAACCGCAACCCCGAGCCAGGCGACCTACGACCACGGCACCTCGGTCCTGGTCACGGCGGTCCCGGGGACCGGCTACTCGTTCTCGAGCTGGAGTGGCGACACCACCGGCACCATGAACCCGTTCACCAAGATCATGAACGGGAACAAGAGCTACACCGCCACCTTCGCGATCAACACCTACACGCTCTCGACCTCGGTGGTCGGCAACGGCGCGGTGTTCAAGAGCCCGGACCAGCCGACCTACAACCACGGCACCTCGGTCCAGCTCACCGCCAGCGCCGGCTTCGGCTACTCGTTCTCGGCTGGAGCGGCGACACCACCGGCACCATGAACCCGTTCACCAAGATCATGAACGGGAACAAGAGCTACACCGCCACCTTCGCGATCAACACCTACACGCTGTCGACCTCGGTGGTCGGGTCGGGGTCGGTGAACCGCAACCCGAGCCAGGCGAACTACAACCACGGCACCTCGGTCCAGGTCACGGCAGTTCCAGGGACCGGCTACCACTTCACCAGCTGGAGCGGCGACACCACCGGCACCAACAACCCGTTCACGGTGATCCTGCACGAGAACAAGAGCTACACCGCCACCTTCGCTGATCAACACCTACACGCTGTCGACCTCGGTGGTCGGATCGGGATCGGTGAACCGGAATCCGAGCCAGGCCACCTACGACCACGGGACATCGGTCCAGGTCACGGCGGTGCCGGGCTTCGGCTACCACTTCACCAGCTGGAGTGGCGACACCACCGGCACCATGAACCCGTTCACCAAGATCATGAACGGGAACAAGAGCTACACCGCCACGTTCGACATCAACACCTACACGCTGTCGACCTCGGTGGTCGGGTCGGGCTCGGTGAACCGGAACCCGAGCCAGGCGAACTACAACCACGGCACCTCGGTCCAGGTCACGGCGGTGCCGGGCACCGGCTACTCGTTCACCGGCTGGAGCGGCGACACCACCGGGCACCAACAACCCGTTCACCGTGATCCTGCACGAGAACAAGAGCTACACCGCGACCTTCACGATCAACACCTACACCCTGTCGACCTCGGTGGTCGGCAACGGCGCGGTGATCAAGAACCCGGATCAGCCGACCTACAACCACGGCACCTCGGTCCAGCTCACGGCCAGCGCCGGCCTCGGCTACTCCTTCTCGGCCTGGAGTGGCGACACCACCGGCACCATGAACCCGTTCACCAAGATCATGAACGGGAACAAGAGCTATACCGCCACCTTCCTGATCAACACCTACACGCTCTCGACTTCGGTGGTCGGGTCCGGCTCGGTCAACCGGAACCCCAGCCAGGCAACCTACGACCACGGCACCTCGGTCATCGTTACGGCGGTGCCGGGAACCGGCTACTCGTTCTCGAGCTGGAGCGGCGACACCACCGGCACCATGAACCCGTTCACCAAGATCATGAACGGGAACAAGAGCTATACCGCCACGTTCGCGATCAACGCCTACACGCTGTCGACCTCGGTGGTCGGCAATGGCGCGGTGCTCAAGAACCCGGATCAGCCGACCTACAACCACGGCACCTCGGTCCAGCTCACCGCCAGCGCCGGCCTCGGCTACTCGTTCTCGAGCTGGAGCGGTGACACCACCGGCACCATGAACCCGTTCACCAAGATCATGAACGGGAACAAGAGCTATACCGCCACCTTCGCGATCAACACCTACACGCTGTCGACCTCGGTGGTCGGCAACGGCGCGGTGTTCAAGAGCCCGGATCAGCCGACCTACAACCACGGCACCTCGGTCCAGCTCACCGCCAGCGCCGGCTTCGGCTACTCGTTCTCGGCCTGGAGCGGTGACACGACAGGCACCATGAACCCGTTCACCAAGATCATGAACGGGAACAAGAGCTACACCGCCACCTTCGCGATCAACACCTACACGGTGTCGACCTCGGTGGTCGGCTCGGGCTCGGTGACTCGGAACCCCAGCCAGGCGAACTACAACCATGGCACCTCGGTCCAAGTCACGGCAGTTCCAGGGACCGGTTACCACTTCACCAGCTGGAGCGGCGACACCACCGGCACCAACAACCCGTTCACCGTGATCCTGCACGAGAACAAGAGCTTCACCGCGACCTTCGCGATCAACACCTACACCCTGTCGACCTCGGTGGTCGGATCCGGCTCGGTGAACCGCAACCCCAGCCAGGCGACCTACGACCACGGCACTTCGGTCGTGGTCACGGCGGTTCCGGGGACCGGCTACTCGTTCTCGAGCTGGAGTGGCGACACCACCGGCACCATGAACCCGTTCACCAAGATCATGAACGGGAACAAGAGCTACACCGCCACGTTCACGATCAATACCTACACGCTCTCGACTTCGGTGGTCGGCAACGGAGCGGTGTTCAAGAGCCCGGATCAGCCGACCTACAACCACGGCACCTCGGTCCAGCTCACCGCCAGCGCCGGCTTCGGCTACTCGTTCTCGGCCTGGAGCGGCGACACCACCGGAACCATGAACCCGTTCACCAAGATCATGAACGGGAACAAGAGCTATACCGCCACCTTCGCGATCAACACCTACACGCTGTCGACCTCAGTGGTCGGGTCGGGCTCGGTCAACCGCAACCCCAGCCAGGCGAACTACAACCACGGCACCTCGGTCCAGGTCACTGCGGTCCCGGGCACCGGCTACTCGTTCACCGGCTGGAGCGGCGACACGACGGGCACCAACAACCCGTTCACCGTGATCCTCCACGAGAACAAGAGCTATACCGCCACCTTCGCGATCAACACCTACACGCTGTCGACCTCGGTGATCGGGTCGGGCTCGGTGACTCGCAACCCGAGCCAGGCGACCTACGACCACGGCACCTCGGTTCTGGTCACGGCGGTCCCGGGCACCGGATATTCCTTTACCAGCTGGAGTGGCGACACCACCGGCACGATGAACCCGTTCACCAAGATCATGAACGGGAACAAGAGCTACACCGCGACCTTCACGATCAACGCCTACACGCTTTCGACCTCGGTGGTCGGCAACGGCGCGGTGCTCAAGAGCCCGGATCAGCCGACCTACAACCACGGCACCTCGGTCCAGCTCACCGCCAGCGCCGGACTGGGCTACTCGTTCTCGGCCTGGAGCGGTGACACGACAGGCACCATGAACCCGTTCACCAAGATCATGAACGGGAACAAGAGCTACACCGCCACCTTCACCCTCAACACCTACACGCTCTCGACGGCAGTGATCGGCAACGGTTCGGTGACCCGCAATCCGAGCCAGGCGACCTACAACCACGGCACCTCGGTCCAGGTCACGGCAGTACCGGGCACCGGCTACCACTTCACCAGCTGGAGTGGCGACACGACTGGAACGATGAACCCGTTCACCAAGATCATGAACGGGAACAAGAGCTACACGGCGACGTTCGACATCAACACCTACACGCTGTCGACCTCGGTGGTCGGGTCGGGCTCGGTGAATCGCAACCCCAGCCAGGCGACGTACGACCACGGCACCTCGGTTCAGCTCACCGCGAGTCGCCGGGCTTCGGCTACTCGTTCTCGGCGTGGAGCGGCGACACCACCGGAACCATGAACCCGTTCACCAAGATCATGAACGGGAACAAGAGCTACACCGCGACCTTCGCGATCAACACCTACACGCTGTCGACCTCGGTGGTCGGGTCGGGCTCCGTGAACCGCAACCCGAGCCAGGCGAACTACAACCATGGCACCTCGGTCCAGGTCACGGCGGTGCCGGGGACTGGCTACTCGTTCACCGGGTGGAGTGGCGACACGACGGGCACCAACAACCCGTTCACCGTGATCCTCCACGAGAACAAGAGCTACACCGCGACGTTCACCATCAACGCCTACACCCTTTCGACCTCGGTGATCGGCAATGGCGCGGTGTTGAAGAACCCGGATCAACCGACCTACAACCACGGCACCTCGGTCCAGCTGACCGCCAGCGCCGGCCTCGGCTACTCGTTCTCGGCCTGGAGCGGCGACACCACCGGAACGATGAATCCATTCACCAAGATCATGAACGGGAACAAGAGCTATACCGCGACCTTCACGATCAACGCCTACACCCTACGGTCGACCTCGGTGGTCGGCAATGGAGCCGTGCTCAAGAACCCGGATCAGCCGACCTACAACCACGGCACCTCGGTTCAGGTCACCGCCAGCGCCGGACTGCGGCTACTCGTTCTCGGCGTGGAGCGGGGACACCACCGGCACCATGAACCCGTTCACCAAGATCATGAACGGGAACAAGAGCTACACCGCGACCTTCACCCTCAATGCCTACACGCTCTCGACTTCAGTGATCGGCAGCGGCTCGGTGACCCGCAATCCGAGCCAGGCCACCTACAACCACGGCACCTCGGTCCAGGTCACCGCAGTTCCCGGGCACCGGCTACCACTTCACCAGCTGGAGCGGCGACACCACCGGCACCATGAACCCGTTCACCAAGATCATGAACGGGAACAAGAGCTATACCGCCACCTTCACCATCAACACCTACACGCTGTCGACCTCGGTGGTCGGCTCGGGGTCGGTGACTCGGAACCCGAGTCAGGCGACCTACGACCACGGCACCTCGGTCCAGGTCACGGCGGTCCCGGGCTTCGGCTACAACTTCACCGCCTGGAGCGGCGACACGACTGGCACCATGAACCCGTTCACCAAGATCATGAACGGGAACAAGAGCTATACGGCCACGTTCGCGATCAACACCTACACCCTGTCGACCTCGGTGGTCGGCTCGGGGTCGGTGACTCGGAACCCGAGTCAGGCGACCTACAACCACGGCACTTCCGTCCAGGTCACCGCGGTCCCCGGCACCGGCTATTCGTTCACCGGCTGGAGCGGCGACACGACCGGCACCAACAACCCGTTCACCGTGATCCTGCACGAGAACAAGAGCTACACCGCGACCTTCGCGATCAACACGTACACGCTGTCGACCTCGGTGGTCGGGTCCGGGTCGGTGACTCGGAACCCGAGTCAGGCGACCTACAACCACGGAACCTCGGTTCAGATCACCGCCGTCCCGGGGACCGGGTATTCGTTCGCCAGCTGGAGCGGCGACACCACCGGCACCATGAACCCGTTCACCAAGATCATGAACGGGAACAAGAGCTATACCGCCACCTTCGCGATCAACACCTACACGCTCTCGACCTCGGTGGTCGGCAATGGCGCAGTATTCAAGAGCCCGGATCAGCCGACCTACAACCACGGCACCTCGGTCCAGCTCACCGCCAGCGCCGGCTTCGGCTACTCGTTCTCGGCGTGGAGCGGCGACACCACCGGCACCATGAACCCGTTCACCAAGATCATGAACGGGAACAAGAGCTATACGGCCACCTTCGCGATCAACACCTACACGCTCTCGACCTCGGTGGTCGGCTCGGGCTCGGTGACTCGGAACCCGAGCCAGGCGACCTACAACCACGGCACCTCGGTCCAGGTCACGGCCGTGCCGGGAACCGGCTACTCGTTCACCGGCTGGAGCGGCGACACGACGGGCACCAACAACCCGTTCACCGTGATCCTGCACGAGAACAAGAGCTATACGGCCACCTTCGCGATCAACACCTACACGCTCTCGACCTCGGTGGTCGGCTCGGGCTCGGTGACTCGCAACCCCAGCCAGGCGACCTACGACCACGGCACCTCGGTCCAGGTCACGGCAGTGCCGGGCAGCGGCTACTCGTTCTCGAGCTGGAGCGGTGACACCACCGGCACCATGAACCCGTTCACCAAGATCATGAACGGGAACAAGAGCTACACCGCAACGTTCACCATCAATGGCTACACGCTCTCGACTTCCGTGGTCGGCAATGGTGCGGTGCTCAAGAACCCGGATCAGCCGACCTACAATCACGGCACCTCGGTCCAGCTCACCGCCAGCGCCGGACTGGGCTACTCGTTCTCGGCCTGGAGCGGGGACACCACCGGTACCATGAACCCGTTCACCAAGATCATGAACGGGAACAAGAGCTACACCGCGACGTTTACCCTCAACACCTACACGCTGTCGACCTCGGTGGTCGGGTCCGGGTCGGTGACCCGCAACCCCAGCCAGGCGACCTACAACCACGGCACCTCGGTCCAGGTCACGGCAGTGCCGGGCACCGGCTACCACTTCACCAGCTGGAGCGGCGACACCACCGGAACGATGAACCCGTTCACCAAGATCATGAACGGGAACAAGAGCTATACCGCCACGTTCGACATCAACACCTACACGCTCTCGACCTCGGTGGTCGGCAATGGCGCAGTATTCAAGAGCCCGGATCAGCCGACCTACAACCACGGCACCTCGGTCCAGCTCACCGCCAGCGCCGGCTTCGGCTACTCGTTCTCGGCGTGGAGCGGCGACACCACCGGCACCATGAACCCGTTCACCAAGATCATGAACGGGAACAAGAGCTACACCGCCACCTTCACCCTCAACACCTACACGCTCTCGACCTCGGTGGTCGGGTCGGGCTCGGTGAACCGCAACCCCAGCCAGGCGACCTACAACCATGGCACCTCGGTCCAGGTCACGGCCGTGCCGGGCACCGGCTACTCGTTCACCGGCTGGAGTGGTGACACGACGGGCACCAACAACCCGTTCACCGTGATCCTGCACGAGAACAAGAGCTATACGGCCACGTTCACCATCAACACCTACACGCTATCGACCTCGGTGGTCGGGTCGGGCTCGGTGAACCGCAACCCCAGCCAGGCGACCTACAACCACGGTACCTCGGTCCAGGTCACGGCGGTTCCGGGCACCGGCTACTCGTTCTCGGCGTGGAGCGGTGACACCACCGGCACCATGAACCCGTTCACCAAGATCATGAACGGGAACAAGAGCTACACCGCCACCTTCACGATCAATAGCTACACCCTGACGGTGAACACGGTGGGCTCGGGCTCGGTGAGCAAGAACCCAGACCAGCCGTCGTACAACCACGGAACGTCGGTTCAGCTCACGGCCACTCCGGGCGCCTTCTATTCGTTCACCGGTTGGAGCGGCGACACCACCGGCACCATGAACCCGTTCACCAAGATCATGAATGGGAACCGCAGCTATACGGCCACCTTCACGATCAACAGCTACACCCTGACCGTGAACACGGTCGGCTTGGGTTCGGTCACCAAGAATCCCGATCAGCCGACCTACAACCACGGCACGTCGGTTCAGCTCACCGCGGTGCCCGCGATTGGCTACGCGTTCACGGCCTGGAGCGGTGACACCACCGGCACCATGAATCCGTTCACCAAGATCATGAACGGCAACAAGAGCTACACCGCCACCTTCACGATCAACTCCTACACCCTGACCATTAACATCGTCGGCGGCGGAACCGTCCTCAGGAACCCGGACCAGCCGACGTACACCCATGGAACCTCGGTTCAGATGACCGCCGTCCCGGCAGTCGGCTACACGTTCGGTAGCTGGAGTGGTGACGCGAGCGGGTCGGCCAACCCCAGAAACATCTCGATGAACGGCAACAAGATTGTGACCGCAACGTTCATCATCAACACCTACACGCTGTCGACCAGCGTGACGCCGGCCGGAACCGGATCGGTGACCCGGAACCCGAGCCAGGCGAACTACAACCACGGCACTTCCGTCCTGGTCACCGCGGTTCCCTCGACCGGATACTCACTCGCCGCATGGAGTGGCGACACCACCGGCACCGTGAACCCATTCACCGTGGTGATGAACGGAAACAAGTCCTATACCGCGACCTTCGCGATCAACGTCTATACGTTGACGGTGAACACCGTCGGCAGCGGCTCGGTGAACCGCAACCCGAACCAGGCCACCTACAACCACGGCACCTCGGTCCAGCTGACCGCGGTCCCGGGCACCGGGTACTCGTTCTCGGCGTGGAGCGGCGACACCACCGGCACCATGAATCCGTTCACCAAGATCATGAACGGGAACAAGAGCTACACCGCCACCTTCACCATCAACACCTATACGCTGACGACCTTCGTGACCGGCAACGGCGCGGTGTTCAAGAGCCCGGATCAGCCGACCTACAACCACGGCACTTCGGTCCAGCTCACCGCCAGCGCCGGCTTCGGCTATTCGTTCTCGGCGTGGAGTGGCGACACCACCGGCACCATGAACCCGTTCACCAAGATCATGAACGGGAACAAGAGCTACACCGCCACCTTCACCATCAACACCTACACGATCTCGACTTCAGTGGTCGGGTCCGGTTCGGTGAACCGGAACCCCAGCCAGGCGAACTACAATCACGGCACCTCGGTTCTGGTCACGGCGGTTCCGGGCAGCGGCTACTCGTTCTCGGCGTGGAGCGGCGACACCACCGGCACCAACAACCCGTTCACCGTGATCCTGCACGAGAGCAAGAGCTACACCGCGACGTTCGTGATCAACGCCTATACCCTGACGGTGAACATCGTCGGCAACGGCTCCGTGGCCCGCAATCCGAATCAACCGACCTACAACCACGGCACCTCGGTTCAACTGACCGCCAACCCCGGCACCGGGTACACGTTCTCGGCCTGGAGCGGCGACACCACCGGCACCATGAACCCGTTCACCAAGATCATGAACGGGAACAAGACTTACACCGCCACCTTCACCATCAACGTCTATACGCTGACCACGTTCGTGACCGGCAACGGCGCGGTGTTCAAGACCCCGGATCAGCCGACCTACAACCACGGCACGGCGGTCCAGCTCAACGCCAGCGCCGGCTTCGGCTATTCGTTCTCGGCCTGGAGTGGAGACACCACCGGCACCATGAACCCGTTCACCAAGATCATGAACGGGAACAAGAGCTACACCGCCACGTTCACCCTCAACGTCTATACGTTGTCGGTGACCACGGTCGGCAGCGGGTCGGTGGCCAAGAACCCGAACCAGCCGACCTACAACCATGGCACCTCGGTTGTGCTCACCGCGACCCCGGCGGTCGGCTACAGCTTCACGGCCTGGAGCGGCGACACCACCGGCACCGTGAACCCGTTCACCAAGATCATGAACGGGAACAAGAGCTACACCGCCACCTTCACGATCAACAGCTACACGCTGACCATCGTCATCGACGGCAATGGTGCGGTGGTCAAGGTGCCCGACCAGCCGACCTACACGCACGGCTCGACGGTTCAGATCACAGCGAACCCGGCGGCCGCGCACACCTTCATGGGCTGGAGCGGTGACGCCACCGGGCTGACGAATCCGCTCAACGTCGTCATGAACCGGAACAAGACCATCACGGCGACGTTCAGCATCAACATGTATTCGCTGACCGTGAACCTGATCGGCAGCGGCCTGGTGGAGCAGGAACCGACGACCCAGACCGGCACCTACGCCCATGGCACTCTGGTTCAGCTCACCGCGGATCCGGCACACCAGTACCGGTTCCGGATGTGGAGTGGCGATGCCAGCGGCCCGGACAACCCGACCTCGGTCATGATGACCGGACCGAAGGTGGTGAATGCCCACTTCGACCCGATAGCCGCGCCGGTCAAGCTGCCGGAGCGGTTCCTGATCCAGGCGAAGGCGGCCGGGCTCAGCTATCCGGCCGGCATGGCGTTCCTGCCGGATGGGCGGTTGCTGTTCGTCGAGCTGTACAGCGGCAACATTCGCATGATCGTGAACAGCATGCTGTCGACGGTCGATCCCGCCGGCGTGGTCGACAGCGTCGCGATCACCGGGGGCGAGCAGGGCCTGTTCGGGATCGCGGTGGATCCCGATTGGCCGAGCCGGCCCTACATTTACCTGCACTACACGGCGCTGGGCGGGACGATCCGGATCTCGCGCATGACCGCTCAGGGCGACCTGACCGACGGCGCCAGCAACAATCTGCACATCCTGGCCAACTCGCGCCGCGACATACTGCGCGGCTTGCCCAATCAGAACCCGATTCACAATGGCGGCACGCTGCGCTTCGGGCCCGACGGCATGCTGTACGTTTCGCTCGGCGATGACTCCAACCAGTGCACCGCCCAGGATTCGACCCAGCTCTCGGGTGTCCTGCTGCGGCTGAACATCACCGGAGTCGCCAACGGCGCCGGACCTCCGCCCAGCCGCGCGTCGCTCGCAGCACCCGGCAATCCCCTGCTCACGCACCCCAATCCCGACATGCGGCTGGTCTGGGCCATGGGCCTGCGCAATCCGTTCCGCTTCAGCATCGACCCGGCGAACGGCGAGCTGTTCGTGGCCGACGTCGGCGACATCCAGTACGAAGAGATCGACCGGGTGACCGGACCGGGCATGAACTTCGGATGGCCGCACTTCGAGGGACCGGCCGCCCACATCAACCAGTGCAACTCGCTGGCCAATGGCGTGGTGGTCACGGCGCCGATCTATGCCTACGATCGGACCGGCTTCACGGCCTCGGTGGTCAGCGGCGGCGTCTACCGGTCCACTGGATGCGCGAGCTGCGACTTCCCGCTCGAATACGAAGGCGACTACTTCTACAGCGATCACTACGCAGGCTTCCTGCGTCGCCTGAAGTTCAACGGCACGAGCTGGGGGCCCGCTCCGGCGGTGCCGGGACAGCCGAACCCCACGGACTGGGGCACGGGATTCGACGAGGTGTCCGACTTCCTGATCGGCCCCGACGGCGCCCTGTGGTACTGCCGCATGTCGATCGACTACGCGGACTTGACCGGCGAGATCGGCCGCATCTTCTACGTGCCGGTCCCGACCGGAGTCGAAACACCGGCGCCGAGCGTGCTGTCGTTCGCGCTTCCGTACCCGTCGCCGTCGCACGGCACCGTGACGTTCAGCTACACGCTGCCGAGCCCCGGACGCGTGGAACTGCAGATCTTCGACGCCATGGGCCGCGTCAGCCGGAACGTGGTCGAGAGCGCGGATCTGGGCGCGGGCCGCCACACGGCGACCTGGGATGGCCGCACCGATCGCGGCGAGCCGGCGGCGTCGGGGATCTACCTGGCCCGCCTGATGGTCAACGGCCGCGCGATCATCCGTCGCGTGGTGATGACCCGCTAGGCGCTTCCAACCGCTAGCGCCATCTCCCCCTTGCCGGGTCCGCCCGGCCCGGGCTCCCACCTACCAGCGCGCGTTCAGCGTCATCCGCAACGTGCGCGGCGGCGCGAACAGCCGCGCGTCGTGCACCGGGATCCAGCCCGGAATCCCGTCGTTGTCCGTGTCGTTCCAGTAGGCGCCGCCGCCGCGCCCGGTCTCGGTGCGAAACGCCCCGTAGTCGTCGAACAACGTGTTGATCTGCGGGTTCGGATAGCCGTCGGCCGTGACCGCGACCTCGCTCCGGAAATCGAACAGGTTGCGCACCTCCACGCCGAGCGTGATGCGATCGGTCCACGGCAGGTCCCCGCGCACCGCGACTGAGGTGTTCTCCTCCCACTTGAGCCGTTCACTGTTCTCGAGCGCCGGGTCCGAGATCACCTGTCGTCTCGCTCGCGGCGTCCACGGCAGTCCCGAACCGACGAACGTCGCCCACGAGATCGACCCGAGCCCCGGCCATTCGCGATGCGCCAGGAACTGGAACGTATGGCGCCGGTCCCAGTCGAGGTCGTGCTGGGAGATGTCCTCGGCCCGGCGTCCCAGCTGCGAGCCGTAGGGGGTCCCCTCCTCGGCCGATGCCGAACCGCGCGCCTCGAGGTAGGTGTAGTGCAGTTCGACGAACATCTCCGGAGCAGACTGACGCAGCGAGGCTTCGATGCCCGAAACGCTGGCGTCCTCTTCGCTTCGAAAATGAAGCTGGGGAACGTCGTTCTCCGGGCTGACGTCGCGCGCGCCGACCTGGCCGTACACGTCACGGTAGAAGACCGCCGCCTGGAGCGACCACTGGGGATCGAAGATGTGCTTCACCGCCGCCTGGTAGGAGATCATCGTCGCCGGCTCGAGATCGGGCCTGCCGATGGGCTGTTGGTTCGTGGTCCTCGCCCGCGTGTCGTACAGGAAGTCGCGTTCGGGATTCTGGAACGCCCGCAGGTACGAGAGCGAGAACACGTCGCGCACCGAGATCGGGTACGCGATGCCCAGGCGGGGCGACAGCGACCAGACGGCGCCGCCGCCCGAGATCGGGAACGACTGCTGGTCGGCCTGGGGTCCGGGATCGAAGTACTCGAGTCGCAGCCCACCGTGGGCCACCAGACCTTCGAAGATCCATCGCCCCTGTGCGTAGGCGTAGCCGCCCGGCGCCCAGATGCGGTAGGCGCGCGCGGAGTCGACCCCCGGGGTCTGCACCGTGAAGTCGATCTCGTCGAGCTCGGCGCGGTCGTAGAGCAGGCCCACCCCGGCCTTGATCAAGCCCCCGCGTTGCGTCGAGTGTTGAACGTCGCCACGCACCGTCCATTGATCGCTGGTCGAGCGGGAAAAGAAGGGTTCGTCCCCGCGATACGCGTAGAACGGCTGGCTCTTGTCGGACTCCGCGAGTCCAAACTCCGGATAGCGCTCGGGCACGAGGTAGGAAGCATCGTCCCGGCCATCGAGCGAGGTCACGAGGTTGGCGTGCCGCCACCCGGCCGCCGCGCGCAGGAGCAGCGGCCCGCCGGCATGGGTCCAGGCCAGCACCGAGGCCGAACCACGCTCGTCGGTGATCGCCAGGTGATCGGCGGCTCGATAGCGTGAGTATCCGGGCTGCGGAGTCGGGCTGAACACCGGACCTTCGACGCAGAACGGATCGTCGCAGGGGCTGGTGTAGCCATCGAGCGACCACATGGGATCATAGGGCCGAGTGACCCGCCGATTGGCGATCACGTCGAGGGCGAGCCGCGACACCCCGGCTCGGGCGGTGAGCTTGGCGTGTCCGAGCAGGCGGTTCTGCGCGCGCCAGCCAAAGGAGCCGCCGAGGATCTGCTCGCGCGACTCGGTCCTGAGCATCGGCAGGTGCGTGTCGTCGAGCGTGGCCTCGCCGCTCGCCACCAGCCCCAGCCCGCCGGGCAGCGGGCTCGACAGACGGGCGCCCACCTGGTCGTAATGGGTCGAGAGCCGGCCGTCGGTCTTCCAGACCAGCTCGCCCCCCGGTCGCTCGCCCGGCTCCTGCGTCCGATACGCCACGACTCCCGCGAGGCCGCCCCCCAGGTCGGCGTCGAGCCCGCCGGTCACCAGGTCGACTTCACGCACCGCGAGCGAGGGCAGCTCGAGCGGTACCCCGTGCCGCGGCTCGTTCAGGCCAATGCCGTTCAAGGTGACGTGGGTCTCCCCCGCCCGGCCGCCGCGCACGTGCAGCTCCTCGCCGCGAGCGACGACTCCGGCCCGAGTCGCCAGCACCTCGACCACGCGATCGAAGGGCAGGGCGCGCACGAGATCCGACTGGATCACATGGACCGTCTGGCTCGAGAGCGGATCGTGGAGCCGGCTCGCCCGAACCACCAGTTCCTGGAGCCGGACTGCAGCCCTGGGCAGCAAGGCCTCGGTCGTGCTGTCCGCGACCGCCGGTGGCCGCGTCGAATCGGCCGCGGTCGAGTCCCCGGGTGCGATCGCGAGCAGTACCGCGGTCAGACCGGTGAGCAAGCGCGGCCCACATGTCGAAGGGCGACCCTTGCGGGCCGCCCTCCGGTTCGATTCTTTCGATCGAGCTTCACCGACCGCGCAACATCACCAGCTTGCGGGTCACCGAATTGCCGTACCCGGTCGCGCGGTAGAAGTAGATGCCATTGGGCACCGCACTCCCCTGATCGTTCCGGCCCTGCCAGGTGAACTCGTGCGGCCCCGCGGTCAACATGCCCCGATGCACGGTCGCGACGCGGCGGCCGTTCAGATCGTAGACCCCGATCTCGACCTCGGACTCGCGGTCGAGCGTCACCGAGAAGCGGGTCTCGCCCGCCGTCGGGTTGGGCCGCGGCTCGGAAAGCTGCAACTGCGCTCCCGTGCCCAGGGTCTGGCTCAGGCTCCCGAGGTCGACCTCGAGCAGCGTGCCGTCCCAGCCGCTGAACTCGCCGCGCGCGTAGGCGAAATCACCCCCCGCCGTCTGCCCGGGTTTGAGCGTGAAGCGCATCGTCATATTCAGCCGCTGGTCGACGTCCAGGGTGATCAACGGCGAGGTCCGTACCAGGCCAACCGCGAGTTTGCCGCTGCGCAGCTGATCCAGCTCGAGCCAGATCCCCGAGCCGTTGTTCAGGCTGACGTCGACGTCGTAGCGGTCGGCGGGGTAGTCGAACTCGAGCACCGCGCCACCCAGGAACTCGGCTCCGATCAACGTGACCGGGATCTCGATGCTCGACTCCGAGATCACCGGCGCGCCCATGGTGCCTCGCACGTGCGGCGCCGGCCGCGTCGTGTCCGGCGGGCACTCGGGGCAGATACTGCCTTCACGCAACATGTGAATCGCGCAGCAGATCACGTCCTCGATCGAGCGGGTCGAATCACCGTTGCAGTCGATCGTGGGGATGCTGCAGTGGATCGGATCGTTGACGCAGTGGACCATGAGCACCAGATCGCGCACGTCGGTGCGGCCGTCCGTGTTGAAGTCGCAACCCGGCTCTGAGCACACCCGGGCGCCCATCGACACGAGGCGCGAGGGATCGTCGAACCGGAACGGGCAGATTCGGACGCCATTGCCGAACACGTCCGAGCCCAGCAGCTCGGTGACGTTCACCCAGGTCTCTCCCGGGACCTCAGGATCGAGTGCCGCGAGGGTCACGTCGATGACCGGCAGCGGCCGGCAGCGCGTGGGGTCGAGAACGTCGTCCCCGCACGCCGGAATCGGGGCACCACTCTCGGCGAACATTGTAAAGCGTGCGCCGTTTTCGGTCGGCGCCCAATTCAGGTGCATGCCCAGCGCCGGACCCACCGGTTGGATGGACACGATGCGTAGCTTCGAAGGTTCGAGGAAGAACCGACCCTGGAGTCCGGCCAGCGCCACCGTGGTCCTCAGGTTGAACGTCACCCGGGCCGTTCGCTCGGGCGTCAAGAACGCGTCGCAGGCGTCGAGACCATTCGGGTGATCGAATCCGGGCCACAAGCACTCGAGTGGCGGAGGGCACTCGTTGACGACGAACGGGACCGCGGCCGTGTTGCGGGCCACGACCGAGTCGGGCAGCCCGCAGTCGACCTCGGTCATCTGGAGAATCTGGTGGTAGGCGCCGGCCCGCTGGGGCGGCAGCACGACGCTCGCGTTCCAGGGTGTGAGCACCTCGGGACAGTCCAAACAGCCGCCGCGATCCACGATCAACCCGATCACCGGCGGCCCGGGAACTGGCGTCATCGCGATGTCGAGGATCTCGATCTTCTTGAGCGAGAAGCACGGGGTCGGAAAGTCGCCGCTCAAGGTGACGCGGATGCTGTCGCCCGGGCAAATGGGGCTCGACGAGTCCGCGTACGCCGGCTCGATCCGCACCTGGTCGACGTACGGCAGCCCCGTGGGTATGGAATCACGCGGAATGTCGAACGAGTAGTACCCCTGGTAGACGATGGGGCCAGCCTCGATCGGCGTCCTCTCGAGCAGCACCGTGATCAGCACCGTGTGGTGGCCCGGCGCCAGCCGCCCCAGCCCGAAAACCCAGGACCACGTGTCAGGTGGGACTCCCGAGGAGTCCTCGCAGGCCCCAGGCGCAAGCCGCAGGACCGGCGGTGAGTCGCTCACCGGTTCGGCGCGCCAACAGGAATCCGGCGAAACCACGGGGAAGTTTCCGAGGAAACGAATCGTGACGTTGCCGGCCAGGTCCCGGAAGTCCCTCGCCTGGTAGATGAAGGGAATGCCCGGAACCGGACCGGACTGGGCCCATGCGGCGGACCCGGTGGCCAGAGTGATCGCCGCAAGGGCGGAAAGAAGAATTCGGACGGATCGCATGGAGCGCCACCATCCCCGGTCGAAGGTCGAGTCCGAGGCGCGGCACGGGGGCTCGCGACCCGGAGCGAAGGCGGGGCAAGACACCTTCGACGCGTCGAGTTTCGGCCGCCACCCAGCAACTGTCAAGCTTCAAATCGAACGGAGGTGGGGCGAACCGAGGCTACGCGATGCCGCCCTCGAGCAGCCGCGCCAGGCGCGCCATGCCCTCTTCGATCGCCTTCACGGTCACCCCCCCGACCGACAGCCGGAACCAGCCGTCCTCGCGATCGAGACCGAACGCCTGGAATGGCACCACCGCGATCCCCGCGCCCTGGAGGAGGACCCGGCGAATGTCGTCATTGGTCCGAATCTCGCGACCGTCGACGTGGCGACCGAAGAGGTCGAAGCGCGCCGACAGGTAGAGCGTGCCCTCGGGCGCGATCGGCGTCGACCGGCAGGCCGCGTTCGCGCATGGCGCCCAGCGTCCTGTGGATCAACTCCAGCCGCTCGCGCAGCCGGCGCTGCATCTCCACGCGAAACGCGCGGAACGCCTGAGCGTCGTCGAGGAACGCCGCGGTCGCGATCTGCTCGGCGCGCGGCGCCCAGGCCCCGACGTGCCCGAGCAGGTCCGACATGTGCTGGGTCACGGCCGGTGCGGCCACCGACCAGCCGACTCTGAGCCCGGTGGCCGCCAGCGATTTGGAGATCGCGTCGAGCATCACGGTGAATGGCGCGACCTCGGGCACCAGCGCCACCGGCGTCAGCGGATCCATGCGCGCGAACTCGAGCGCCCAGTAGACCTGGTCATAGAGCAGGAACACCGGGCGGTCGCCGCGCGCCTGACGCCTCGCGTTCTCTTCGACCAGGTCGCGTGCGATTTCGGCCAGCACCTCGGGGTCGATCGCGGTGCCCGTGGGATTGAGCGGCGTGTTCAAGGCCAGCATGCGAATCCGGGGCAGCACATCGCGCACCTGGGCCGGGGTCGGGTGGAAGCGCGAGGCGCGAGTGACCTCGATCGGAATCGGGCGCGCCCCGGTCAGGTAGCAATAGTGGTTGTTGTTCCAGGACGGCACCGGAAAGGCGACCGGCTCTCCGGGATCGACCAGCGTCCGGTAGGTCGCGTAGATCAGCGGTCGCGCCCCGCCCGCCACCAACACCGAGTCGACCCCGAACTCGAGGCCGAACTCCCGGGCGACGAAACGCGTGATGGCCGCCCGCAACTCGGGCACGCCGTTCGACGGCGGGTAGTTGGTGTGGCCGGCGGTCAGTGCCGCGCGGATGCCTTCGACCAGGGCGGCGGGCGGCGAGAACTCCTTCGAGTCGAAGTCCCCGACCGTGAGATTGCAGACCGGCTGACCGGCGGCGATCAGCGCCCGCACTTCTGCGGCGATGCGCAGGACCTCGGATCCGATGAGGCCCTGCGCCAGCGCCGAAAGACTTTCGGGTTCGAGCGCGCTCGACGTCGAAAGAGTGGTCGGCTTCACTCCGCCATTCTACTTCAACATCGCCACACGCACCGTCGCGTGCTCGCGACCGGCGGATCCGCGCACGAAGTAGACCCCGGCCCCGAGCGGGCGCCCGTCGTCCCCGCGCCCGTCCCAGGTGACGCGATGCCACCCCGGCTCGAACTCGGCCGCGGGGTACGACCGGACCCGCGCGCCGCGCACGTCGTAGACCGCGACCGTGACGACCTGGCGCGTCGGCAGCGCCAGCTCCAGGGTCGGACCGGTCCGGGATGGATTGGGTCCGGCCAGGCGCAGCCCGAAGGCCCCCGGCACCCCACGCGAAGCGAGTCGATCCGCGGTCGCACCCACGATCTCGAACTCCGCCGAGCGCCAGCTGCCGGTCGGGCCGTCCGGCCCGATCGCCACCAGCCCCAGCATGCCCTCCGTGGTCGCGATGTTCGGCACCGACCAGGTGATCGAATGCGAGGTCAATCCCCGCGCCACCGGCGTCCAGGTCTCGCCGGCATCGAACGAGAACCACAGATCGAAGGCGTTGGGCACCATCCCCGGTGGATCGCTCCAGTTGAGCGCCACCGGCGTGCCGGCGTGATACTCCGCAGCCACCGCCGCCATGTGCGGCCGGTGCAGGCAGGCGTTGGCGGTCCCTTGGAACCAGGTGACGCCATCGACCTCGCCGACGACGTCGACGGTGATCGCGTCGCCGTCGGGCAAGACGGCGAGCAGTGCGGCTCGATCGAACCAGACCTTGAGCTTCTGCCCGTGGATCCGCGACCCCTTGGTCGTGCTGACCGGAACCGTCCCCGCCGCCCGGATGCTCGAGAGCACCACGTCGTGCGGATCGTAGCCCGTGGGCAGCGTGATCACGCCGCGAACGAAGCGCGCCGGGCCGTCGTCGTCTTCGTCGTCGTGGCCGCCGTCGTCGTCTTCGTCGTGATGACCACCGTCGTCGTCGTCGTCTTGGCCGCCTCCGTCGTCGTCGTCGTCGTCGTGATACCCGCCCCCATCGCCGCCGCCATCGTCGTCATCGTCGTCGCCGCCCAGCGTTTCATGGTCGTCGTCGTCGCGCGCACAACGCAGGTTGACCTTGAATGCCGCAACGATCGACCCGACGTGCAGCGACACCGGAACGTCGACCAGCGGGGTCTCGAGGTCGTTGGTCATCAGCCGGATGATGGCCTGATGGTCGCCGTCGCCGAGTCCGGTGGCGTCGAACTGAACGCCGAGCGGCAGGGTTCCGCCGGCCGCGAGGTCGAACACGCCCGGCACGACGCGCAGCCAGCGCACGCCTGGTGAGAACTCGACCGCGAAATTGCGTTGCACGTACGACGTGCCGTTCGCCACCGTGAGGCCGACGGTGCCGTCGCCGTTCTGGATCCCGATCACCCCCAGGCTCGGCGCCGGGACCGGCACGTTGAGGTACTGGAACACGATCCGTCCGTCGGAATGGAGGATGGTCTGGAAGGTGTAGGCGCCGGTGACCGGAAGGGTCGCCACCGCGATGTAGCTGACGATGAAACGATCGGCCTCGCGCAGCGCGTACCCCCGTTGGATGCTGCCGAACGTCAGGTTCTCCCAGAACGGGGCGACCAGGTTCTTCGGCGCCGCCGCGTTCGTGCTCGGAAGCGCCATCGGTGTGGCACCCGGCACCAGCGCACTGGTGAACGACATCCAGCCGTTGGTGCTCAGGTTCACGGTGCTGAAGGTTCCGCCGTAGAACGGGAACGCGAATCCGATCGGCACGTTCGCCAGGACGTTGTCGTTACCGACCAAAGGCAGGCGGTTGGCGGTCTGCGCGATGTCGACCCACTCGAACACCGGGCCACCGGGCTCGTTGCTGGCCGTCCAGGAATAGCCGCCGTTGTCGGGTCCTCCTCCGAGAGCTCTTGGCTCATCCGAGTCGGACTCCAGCGCCGCCAACGGTCCAACGGCGATCACGCGCGCGCCCTCGGGAAGGGCCAGCTCGACCGGGACCGCACGCCCGCTGAGGACACTGCCCCCGGGATTCCCGACGGTGAGCGTCTTGGAACCGGTCGTCGCCGGCGGGCCGAGCGCCGGGGCCAGGGTCGCCTGCAGGGCGCTCGGGCCCACCGTCACCTGCGGCGGCACGACCCCGATTCCGGTCAACGGCACCGAGAACGGGTTCTCGTCCGGGTCGTTCGAAGACACGATCAAAGCGCCGGTGCACGGCGTGCACGCTGCGGTCGGCGTGAACCGCACGGGGACACTCAATGTGCCGCCCGCGGGGATGCTCCCGACCGCGGAACCCACCACGGCGAAATTCCCGGTCGTGGTCATGCCGGTGATCGAGAGCACAGCGGCGCCCTCGTTGCGCAGAACCACCGACTCGACCCGGTTCTGGCTCACATAGACCGTTCCAAAGTCGCGCGGATCGGCGGCGATGTCGGGCTGGACGACCACCGTGAGCCGGACCGGAACGTTCAGGCTCGGCTCGTCCGGATCGTTGCTGCGGATGCCCACGATGGCCTGATGCTCCCCAGCCGCGAGGCCGTCAGACTCGAGGCTCACCGTCACGTTTTGCGACTGGCCGGGCGCGACCACCAGGTTCACCGGGCTGGCCCCGATCCATGGCGGACCGGCGCCCGAGCGATCGACCGTCGCGAGCAGTTCGGGACGCGTCGCGCCGGCACAGTAGGACACGTTGCGCGTCACCTTCCCTTTCGCGCCCAGCGTGCCGAGCGAGTAGTGGAGCATCGCCATTCCGTCGACCGGCGTCGGGTCGATCGGGAAGGTCTCGACCACCGTGTCGTAGCTGCCGTAATCGCCCCATCCGTAGATGTCCAGCAGGGTCGGCGGATCCTTGCCGGCCAAGCCGAGGTAGTCCTGATCGTAGGCGTAGACCAGGCCGCGCATGGTGTCTCGTGTCCAGTAGTCCCCGCCGGCGTCTTGATCCACGTCCCAGTCGGCGTACTCCTTGAACACGACTCCGGCGATCGGCGAGCTGGTCAGGTTTTCGATGGTGGTGGCCACGTGCACGAACTGGTCGGCACGGCGGAAAGTGATGACGCGGATGATGCGCAGGATGCCGTCGATGGTTCGGGTGGTGACGCGCACCGAGATCACCGAGGGGGTCACCGCCAGTTCCTGGTACGACTCGGGCTCGATTCCGTAACGCGAATCGTAACCGGCAAGGTAGACGACCGGAGTCGAGCCGACCATGAAGCCAACGGTATAGCCCGAAATCCGGGCGCCGACCGACAGGTGCTCGACGCCGACCGGGAACTGACAGGGCATGATCTCGCCCAGGTCGCTGACCCCGAACGACATCTTGGTTCCGAAGTAGAGCCCGGCCAGCGTTCGCGCAGGGCCCCCGGGGGGAGCGGCGTTCGCTTCGGGGCCGGGCCGGGCCCCCGGTACGCTCGCCGAGCCGTCGGGCGGGAACACGCGAATCGGCCCAGTGGAGTCCGGAGGCACATCGCTGACCAGCACGGTTGCCACCAGGTCCGAACCGCCGGTGTTGGCGACGACCAGGGTGCGCTGCGCGGATTCTCCGTGGTTCAGGGTCACGTTCAAGGACTCGGGCTCGACCGAGACCTCGGGCGGCGTGAGACCCACTCCGGAAAGCGCCACGCTCAACACGGGATGGTCAGGATCGTTGCTGTGGATTCCGGCGGTGCCGGCGAAGGCGGTCGGCGCGCCGGGCTGGAAGGTGACCAACAGGGTTCGGCTCGCGCCGGGCTCGAGGGTGAACGCGCCCTCGCCGTTGGTGAATGCCGGGTCGCTGAAGACGATACTGCTGACCTCGAGAACATCGCTGCCCAGATTGCGCACCTCCAGCGTCTCGGCACTCGCTGCGCCGACGAACACCAGCCCGAAGTCCAGGGCCTCGGGCGACACTCGAATGTCGGGTACTCCGGTCACCTCGAGAAGCACCGGGACCTGTACCAGGCCGCGAACCGGATCATTGCTGGAGAGTCGAATCTCGGCCGAATAGTCGCCGCCCGGGAGCCCGGTGGCGTCGAACAGCACGGCCAGGTCAGTGTGTCCGCCGACCGGCACCGTGAATTGCGTCGGACTCACGCTCAACCACGTCGTGTTGGCGCGATCCACGGCGGCGAGAAGCTCGGGGAGACTGTGGGCTGCGCTGTAGGAGACGGTGGTCGAGATCGAGCCTCCGCCCGCGAGCGTGCCTTGGTTGAAGTGGAGCAGGGAGGTGCCGTCGAGGTTGTTGATCGGCCCGACCGGGAAGTCCACGAACGTGCTGTAGTTGGCGTGGTCGCCCCAGCCGAACATGTCCATCTGGTCGGGAATCCGGCCACCGGCAAGCCCGGCGAACTTCTGGTCCCACGCAATCGTCAGGCCACGCCCCTGATCGTAGTCCCAGCTGTCGTCGGTGAAATCGCCGTCCATGTCCCAGTCCGCGAATTCCTTGTACACGACGCCCGGCACCGGAGCGCCGAACTGGTTTTCGAGTCGCGTCGTGACCCGGATGAAGTTCTCGTTGCGCAGGAATTCGAAGTCGCGGACGATCCTGAGGACCCCGTCCGTGGTCGCCGTGGTCACCCGCACCGACACGAAGGTCGGCGAGTTCACCAGCTCCTGGTACGAAACCGGAACGATTCCGAAACGCGTGTCGTGCCCCGCCCAGAAGACACGGGCGAAACCGTCGATGATGTAGCCGACCGTGTAGCCGGAAACCCAACCTCCGATGGCGAGATGCTCGTTGCCCAGCGGGAACTGGAACGGCATGACCTCCCCGAGGTCGGTGAGCCCGAACGCCAACTGAGTCCCCGAGTAGTTGCCCATGAGCACCCGGGGCGAAAGGGTCCGCGGCACCTGGTTGATCTCGGGCCCCACCCCCGCCGGCGCCTGGCCGCCTCCGGGTCCGGGAAGCACGCCCGGCGTCTCGCGGCGCGGGTCGTAGCCCGCAAACTCGAAGGTTTCCGGACCGGCGGCGGCCGAGGTCGGCGCCGACCCCGAGTCCGGCGGAGACAATGCGCCAGAGACGGTGACCACGAGATCGGAACCGCCCGTGTTGGACACCCGCAGGGTCCGCACCTTGGTCTCATTGGTCAGCAGTCCGACCCGCAAGGACTCGGGCGCCACACCGACGATCGGCGGATTCAGGCCCTGGCCCGTGAGTGCCACGACCAGCGAGGGCTCGTCGAAGTCGTTGCTGAGGAGCGTGAGTCCCCCGGCATAGCCGACCGCCGCGGCGGGCGTGAACGTCAACATCAAGACGGCGCTCGCGCCCGGAGGCAGGACCAGCGACGTCGACGAAACCGTGAAGGCCGGGTCGCTCGTGGCGATGCCGGTGACCTCGAGCACGTCGGTGCCTTCGTTTCGCACGATCAACGACTCGGCACTCGACAGGCCGATGAACAGATTGCCGAAATCGACGGTGGACAGTGAGACCGCGATGTCGGGCGCGCCGGTCACCTCCAGTCGTGCGGGCACGATCAGTGTGCTCCCCGGCCCGGGATCGTTGGTGCGGATGATGATGTCGGCGGAGTAATCGCCACCGTTGAGTCCGGCGGCATCGAATATCGCGTCGACGGCCACGGTCGATCCGGGCGGGATCGTCAGCTCGGCCGGTGTGAAGCTCAACCACGAAGCGCTCGAAATGGTGCCGTGTCCGGTGTCGGGGAACCAGTCGGTCGGGCCGCTGCCCGTGCCGATCACACCGCTGACGTCGATGTCGCCGTCGGCTCCGAGCACCGCGAGCGGGATGGCGAACGAGAATCCGGTCGGCTCGAACGTGATCGGGAACGCACCCAGGTAGGATCCCGGCGTCTGAAACACGTCGACGTACCCGTACCCCAGCGAGAACAGGGTGACGACCACGTCCTGACCGATGTCGTGGCCGGGAGCGCCGTAGTAAGGCGGATCGCCGGTCGCTGGATTCTGGTCGATGTCGAGCGACAAGTAGCCGCCGAAGTTGAAGGGATCCACGCAGCACGCCAGCTCGAACGCGACCCGGAGCTCGCCCGAGGAACTCGACCCGCGCAGTCGCAGGAGGTCGACGACACCCCCGTCGCCGGCCGGATCCTCAATCACGAGAGGCAGCGTGGATGCCGGAAACGCCCGCGCCGGCGGCAGGGCGTTGAGAGCCGGGCCACGGCTCCCCACCTGCGAGTTCCAATCGTCGAGCCGAACGCCGGGGCGTGGGCTGGCCATCGCGACCACGGCCGGCACGGTCTTGGCCGATGATGTCGAATCCGTACCGCCGGTCGAGACGGCTTCGATGGTCGCGCGCAGATTGCTGCCCCCGGTGTTGCTCAGGAGCAGCTGGCGTCGATGACTCGCGCCGGTGAAGAGCCCGACCAGGAACGAGTCGGGTTCGGCGGACGCGATCGGCGGATCGAGCCCGACTCCCTGGAGCGGAACCGCGAAGGTCGGTTCCAATGGATCGTTCGAAATGAACTCCAGCGGCCCGCCGGCAACGCCGACGCTGGTGGGCGCGAACGCCACGGTCAGGGCCCGCGAGCCCCCGGGACCGACCACGAAGCCCATCGGGTAAGCGACGAACACCGGGCTCGGCGACACGATGTTCGAGACGCGAAGCGAGTCCGTGCCGGGGTTGTGCACCACCAAGGTCTCGATGCTGACGTAGCCGACGAACGTGCTGTCGAAGGTCAATGCCGTGGGGAAGACCGTCAGGTCCGGCACGCCGGTCACTTGGAGCAGCACCGGAACGTCGAATTCCGCTTCGTTCGGATCGTTGCTCGCGAGTCGAAGGATGGCGCGATAGTCGCCGCCGAGCAGATCGCCGGCATCGAATCCGACGGTGACATCGAGGAAGGCGCCGGCCGGCACCGTGAACGTATCGGGCACCGCGGTCAGCCAGCTGACCCCTGCGTTCGCGCGATCCACGGCGGCCTGCAGGTCGGCGAGGTTGGCGCCGCCGCAATAGGAGGCGCCGGCCGTAGCCGATTGGCTGCCGTCGAGGGTACCGAGATCGAAGTGCATCAAGGCCAGGCCGTCCAGGCCCGCGATCGGCCCCACGGGGAAGTTGACGAAGGTCGCGTAGCTCGAGAAGTCGTCCCAGCCGTAGAGGTCCAGCGCCTGCGGCGTGGTTCCCGCGGCCAGGCCGGTGTAGGTCAGGTCGGAAGCCACGACCAGATTGCGACTCGGGTCGAAGTCCCAGGTGTCGTCGCCCGGGTCGTTGTCCACGTCCCAGTCGGCGAATTCCTTGAAGATGACCCCGGCGAGCGGGCCAAGGGTCAGGTTGTCGATCCGGGTCGAGACGTGCACGAACTGATCGTTGCGCAGGAACGTGATGTCACGAACGATCCGGATCGAGCCATCCGCCGTGCGCGTCGTCACACGCACCAACACGCGCGACGAGGAGACTTCGAGTTCCTGGAACGACTCGGGCACGATCCCGTTTCGGAATTCGGTCCCCGAGGTGAAGGTGTTGATCAGCGAGTCGGAACCCAGGGCGGTCTTGAAACCGACCGTGTAGCCCGAAATCCAGGCTCCGGTCGCCAGATGCTCGTTCCCGTTCGGAAACTGGAACGGCATGACTTCGCCGAAGTCCGTGACGCCAAAGGTCATGCGCGATCCGGTGTAGAACCCGGCCAGGGCGACCGGCGGCTGGGTGCGCGGGACCAGATTGGTTTCCGGACCGGGCGGCACCGGCGGCGGGCCGCCCGGCGGCGGATCCACCGGAAGTCGCGAGGGCATGCCGGCCGGACCCGGCCCGGGCCCTCCCGGCACCTCGATCGGCATCACGATCACGTTGAGATCGGATTCACCGGGATTGGCGACGCGGACGGTGCGCGTGGTCGAACCGCCGACATCGAGCCCGACCCACAGCGATTCAGGCGAAACCGCGATGTCGGGAGGCGGGAGTCCGACGCCCGAGAGCGCCACGGTGCGCACGCCCTCGTTCGCGTCGTTGCTGTTCAGGGTCAGGGTGCCGCCCGACGGACCGTTGGCGAGCGGCGTGAAGTCGACCAGCAGCCGGCGCTGGCTGAGCGGGGGCACGGTCAGGCTCGCGAGCGAGGCCGTGAACGCCGGATGGCTCGACGTAACACTGGTGACGCGCAGGCTGTCGGTCCCGGGATTCTGGACGAACAGGGTTTCACGCGCCGTTCCCCCGGTGAGCACGGAACCGAAATCGATCGCGGTTCTCGACAGCTCGATCTCGGGAACCCCGATCGCCACGAGCTGGACTGGAACCACGACGTCGCTCTCGTCGGGGTCGTTGCTGGTGACGTGCAGGTCCGATCGATAGGTGCCGCCCAGCAGCCGGGTCGCGTCCAGCGTCAGGTTCACCGCCTGATTCGATCCCGCGGGAATCCGGCCCGACCGCGGTTCCGCCGTCAGCCAGGCCGCGGGCGGCAGGATCCGCACCGCGAGGCCGGGGCGGGCGTAGTCGGTGAAGAACGAGATGTTGAGCCCGACGTCGCGCGTCGCGTTCTGGATGCCGATCGACGAGAAGCTGTCGGGCCCGCTCAGCGTGTGGTACTGGAAGCGCATCTCGCCCGTGCGGTAGAGCTGGGCCTGGAAGGTGAAGGTACCGGGCAGGAAGTAGTGGCCCATTCCGACCCACGAAACCACGAAGCGCTCTTCGTCACTGTAGGTGTAGACGCGCCGCACGCCGCCCGCGTGGAGGTCCGACCAGAACGGCGCCACCAGGTCCTGGGGCGATTGGGGCCCGGCGTTCGGCAGCGGCTGGATGTTGTAGGAAGGAATTCGCGCGTCGGTGAACGACAACCAACCGTTCGCGCAAACGTTCACGCTCTCGAATTCGGTGCCATAGAACGAGAACGGGAATCCGATCGGGATCCCGGAGGCGACGTCTTCGTCGCCGGTCACCGCCGTCAGGGTGCCGACGGTGGTGATGTCCAACCAGTCGAACTCGGGTCCGCCCGGGTCGTCGCTGTCGATCCAGCGGTACCCGAAGCTGTCGGGGCCGCCCTGATCGACTACCACCGGCGTCCCGTGGCGCGGGTCCATCGCGCCTTTGGCGACCGTCACGGTCGGATGCTGCAGCATGGGCGACAGTGCCGTCGACGGCGCCGGGATGCTGAAGTCGAGGGTGCCGGGCCCGACGTTGGCGATGGTCAGGGTCCGCACCTCGCTGGTGCCGGCCAGCGTCGAACTGATCGAGGTCGGCGACAGCGACACGTCGGGTGCTCCCAGCGTGGTCGCCGAGACCACATTCGAAACCGGCCCCGGGTTCGAATACTCGTCGAGCGCGCGCACCGCGAAATAGTGGGTGGTGCTGAAGGATAGTCCGGTGACTTCGACCGAGTCCGCGGCCCCCGACGGCCTGGGATCCGGGCCGGGGAACGGGGTTGCCGACTCGAAGTTCCCGGGGGTGATCGGAGCGGTCGAGTAACGCAAATCGTAGGACGAGGCGCGTCCGCTCGCCCCGTCGTCGCCGGTCGCGGTCCACGTGAGCAGCGCGCTGTTGGAGAACACGCCAAGCACCGACAGTGAAGTGATCCCGCCGGGCGGAATCGAGTCCGGGTCGCCGATCGCGAACAGGGCGTTCAACCGCCCTCCGGTCGCCATCTTGCCGGCGAGCGCAGGCCTGGGATCGACGCCGGCCAGCAGGCGCGCCCGCGCCTGGGCCGCCGTCAAACCGGGCCGATGCCCCCACAGCAACGCCAGCGCGCCTGCGACGTGCGGCGTTGCCATCGAGGTTCCGGAGGCCACGGTGTAGCCGCCGGAAGGAATCGTCGACAGAATGAGGGCGCCCGGAGCCGCGAGGTCCACGGTCGTCGCGCCGATGTTCGAGAAGTCGGCGAGCTGATCGTTGTGGTCGGTGGCGGCGACTGAAATGATGTTCCCCGCCGGATAGGACGCCGGGTACTGCGGATTCACGTCGTTGTCGTTGCCGAAACCGTTGCCAGCCGCGGCGACGAAGATCTGGCCTGCGGTGCCCGCGGCGTTGATGGCGTCGAGCAGCGCCTCCGAGTACGCCCCACCACCCCACGAGTTGTTGGTGATCTTGAGGCCGATCGCGATCGAATACTCGATCGCGGCGATCGCACCCGCGGTCGAGCCGCCGCCGCCCCCGTCGAGGAACTTGATCCCGACGATCTTCGCGCGCCAGTTGACGCCGGCCACCCCGATGCCGTTGTTGGCGACACCGGCAATGGTCCCGGAGACGTGCGTGCCATGACCGTGGTCGTCCATCGGATCGCCATCGAAGTTCACGACGTCGAAGCCGTGGACGTCGTCCACGAACCCGTTGCCGTCGTCGTCGATCGAATTCCCGGGAATCTCCCCAGGATTGGTCCAGATATTGGCGGCGAGATCGGGATGGGTGTAGTCGACGCCGGTGTCGATGACGCCAACCCGCATCGTCGAATCCCCGGTGAACACGTCCCAGGCCGCGAGCGCGCGAATGTCGGCTCCAGGGGTCCCCCCGGTCTGTCCGATGTTGCGCATGCCCCACAGCTCCGAGAAGCGCGGATCGCTCGGCGTCGCCAGGATCTGCACGCGGTAGTTGGGCTCGATGTACTCGATCAGCGGATCGTCCGCGAGCTGGAGGATGACGTCCTCCGCAGTTCCGGACTCGAGTTCGATCAGTTGCACGTCGGGCCGCCGGAACTGCCATTTGACCCGGCCGTTCATGCGGGTGCGCAGCGCGTCGCGCTGCCAGTCGGTGGCCTCGGCGCGGAACCGGACGATGACTTCGCGCGGCACCGACGCATTCGTGGCCGGGCTTGCGGTCGGATCGGGGAACGCTGCGGCGGGCAACGGGGACAGGGCAAGAATGCCCGCAAACAAAAGGGCGAGGACGCGGACCATAGAACCGACCTCCGGGACGACGTGCGGACTCGGGGGAGTTCCGCGCGGCTGTGCCGCCCCGGCAATGGATCGGCGGGCCTGAATCCAAGCACCGCACGCCCGACTCATGCCAGGAGGACGAGCTGCGTTCCCTGCCATGCTAGTCGAGCAGCGGGTTACCCGGTTAGGATTTTTGTTGGCGAGTCGCAGGGGGCGTGCCGGCGATCGGCGAGGGCGTCTGGCGGAAGGCCCCCGGCTGGAGTCCGCTAAGGACAGGGGGACCAGCGGGTTACTTCGAGACTTCCCGCCACGAGAGGAACACGATCCGGTCCCGGCCACGGGGCACGCACTGCCCCACCGCGTCCCGGCTGTGGAGCACCGTCAGCCGGCCCCCGCTCCGCTGCCGGACTCCGCCACGGGCGACCACGGCGCCGAGAATCCAGGCATCACCGTTCACCTCGAGGTCACCTTCCACGTAGAGGAGCCCGCGATAGGTGAACGAACCGCTGAGCGACAGATCCCCGTCGACGTACAGGAAGCCCGAGCCATCGCCGCCATGAAGCGAGAACGATCCGGACACGTCCTGCGCGGTAGCGTTGTCGTCGAGGTGGACCAGGCCGAGTGGCGGATGGGGTTCCGCACGCTGCCCGGGCCCGATCCATTCCTGGAACGCCTCCCGGGACATGCCGAGGACCTCCCACGGACCCTCGTAGAGCGGGACCTGGCCCGCGAGCCGGGGCGGTGCACCGAAGGGGCGTCCGTCGGTGCCCAGGGAAATCTCGCCGGTGCACCAGATCCCGGGCAGGTCCTCGTCACCGGTCTCCCACTGCTTGAGTCCCGCATTCTCGTTGCAGCCCCCGGGTCCGGTCTGGCCGGGATCGCCGGCGTGGGCAGGGGTGTCGACTCGGTGGTTGAACCCACAGACCACGGCCTGCCCCGAGAGCCCGACGCCGACGCCGGCGGCGATCGCGCCCTTGAGGCTCAAGTCGAACGCCCGCTGGGTGACCTCGGTCACGATGCGGCGGCGCGCTTCGCCTTTGCGTCCGGTCGAGGTGATGCGAAAGATCGCGCTGCCGGAGTGATCCTGGACCGGCGGGGTCTGGTTGCCGTCGTAGCGGAGAATCTTGGTCCGCGAGCGATCGGTCTTGTACTCGATGGTCAACGCGTCGGGCCCGGGCGACGCCGTGCTGTAGGTCAACCACGCGCCCTCGGGTTGGCCGGTGGCGACCGGGAGCGAATCCGCTCCGATCGGCGGCAGCCTGCCGTCCGAGGCCAGGAAGATCTGGGCGACCATGCGCGGGTTGCCCTGGTCCGTGATGTCGCCGCGCCGCAGGCGGGCGACCGCTTCGGCCACTCCGGCCTCCGCGATCCGCAAGGCCTGGGTCTCGCGCACATCGAGCGCCGAGAGCTTGGTGTTGGTGTTGACCGTCATCATGAGCGCGGTCGCGATCAACGAGATCACCACCATGACCAGCAGTGCTGCGACCAACGCGACGCCCTTCGCTTCGCCGCCAGCGACCCGGTCGAAGTTCACGCTAGAGTCCGAGGTAGGTGACGAGTGCCACCGAGTCCGGCCGCGTCGTCGTCCAGCGCACCCAGACGGTGACGCTGCTCAGGTCTTCGAGCGGCGACGCCAGCGGCTCGATCCGATAAGCGCAGGTCCATCGCTCCTGGATCGATTCGGGACCGTAGACCCCGGGAACCAGTGCGCCTCCGGCGAGCACCGACGCCGCGATCTGCTCCATCTTCTCGTTGGCGTATTGGATCGCCTGCGTGCGCATGCGGTCCTCGACGCTGTGCCGGGACCCGGCCGGGAAGGCTCGCGCGATCACCAGGATGCCGACCGCCAGGAGCACGAGGGCGACCAGCACCTCGACGATGGTGAACCCTCGATTTGGCCCCATGACGTCACTATCGGACCGAAACCGCAGGGTCTTGAATCGGAGCCCCCGCGGCCGTAGCGCTCAGGCGTGACCGGGTTCGCTGCGCGAGCCGACTTCGCGCCGCTTGCGCTGGAAGAACTCCTTGAGGATCGCGCCGCACTCCGCGGCCAGCACCCCCTCCTGGACCTGGACATGGTGGTTGAGCCGGCGTTCGTGGATCACATCGAGCACCGAGCCGCAGGCCCCGGCCTTGGGATCGCGGGCGCCATACACCAGTCGGCCGACCCGCGCGAGGACCATGGCGCCCGCGCACATGGCACACGGCTCGAGCGTCACGTAGAGGGTGCAGTCGATGAGCCGCCAGCTCGACAGCGTGCTCGACGCAGCACCAATCGCCACGATCTCGGCGTGCGCCGTGGCGTCCTGCAGCGACTCGGTTTGATTGTGGCCGCGCCCGATCACGATACCGTCGTGGACGATGACGCAGCCGACCGGCACTTCGTTCTGTTCGGCCGCCACTTCCGCCAGCCGCAGGGCTGCGCGCATACCCTGCTCGTCGTCGCGGATGAGCGTCATGGTTCTGGTTGCATGAACGGCGTCACGGTGCGGTCTTCGCGGGCGGCGCCGGGAAGAAGTCGAACCAGCGCGTGAACAGCGGCACCAGCACTTCATCAAAACGTGGGGCGCCGGCTTCGGCTTTGATCGGCTTGGTGTCGAGACCCGAGGCGGTCACGCCGCCGACCGCGCCGTGCGGATCGTTGACCGAGCCCTCGCCGCGCTCCATGCCGGAGCCCGACCAGGTCAGGCGCCCGAGCGTGTCGACCAGCGACGCCGTGATCCGCACGGTGGTGGACGGCTTCCCGGCCTGGTTCCACTCCAGCTCCTGGCGTTCCCATTGATCGACACGCAACGACAGCACCGCATCACAGCGCAGGTATCCGCACAGCTCGCGGGCGAGCACCGAGTCGACCCGGCCCGAGGCGAGCAGCGAGGCACGCACGTGATTCACCAGCGAATCCCCGCCTCCGGCGCGCGCCCTCATGACTTCGCGGGTCGAGCCCGGCGAGATCCAGCGATAGGCGTGCTTCTGGAACACTTGGGCGAATGCGACTTCGACCTGTTTGGCGACATCCGGATTGTGGTCGTAGGTGGCGGCCGGCAGCAGTCCGATCCGCTCGATGCCGAAACTCGCGGCCTCGGGGTGGGTCCACAAGCGGTCGGTTTTCGGGAGCTTCTTGGGCGGCGCAGCACCGCACAGAATCACGGCCACCACTGGCGCCACGGCTCGGAGCACTCTGACGTGAAACATGGCAATCGCTCCCCGGGGACGTGGGTCAGACCAAGGCCTGCCCAGGATACATCTCCCGGCGGGCGGTCCTAACGGCTCTGGGGGCGCCACTCCCGCAGCGTCACCTGCATCGGGCGCGATGAGGGGCGCCTGAGGGCGACGGCGAGCACGTGCTGCGGCGTGATCCGGCAACGATGGAACTGCCAGGCCCGAGGGTCGTCGTCGATCCGGGGCGACCCCGGCTCGGCGTCGAACGAGATCGAGGCTGCGTGCGGGCCCGAGGTGTGGACCGAGAAACTCTGGAGCGGCAGCGAGAGACCCTCGCCCCGTGCCTTGAGATACGCCTCTTTGAGCGTCCACAGCTCGAAGAAGCGACTCGGCTCCGCCGGATCCCCGAGCCAGCCGCGCTCTGCCGTGGTGAAACACACGCGGGCCAGATCCGGATCCTTGGGTGGGTCCAGCCGCTCGACGTCGACGCCGATCTCGTCTTCGAGGGTAACTGCCACCGCCGCGAGCCCGCGCGTGTGGGACAGGTTGAACCTGAGGGGCTGCGGCGTCGCGAGCGGCCCACGGATTCGCGGCTTGCCGTTCGGATCTCCGTCGAACTGCCATTCGTCCGGCGAGACGTCGGCGTACTGGGAGAGCACGGAGCGGACCATGAGGTGCGCGGACCGGAACAGCCGCCGATCCTTCTCGAAGACCAGGCGCGCTTCGCGCTCGCGCTCGTCCGGCGACAGCGGCGCCGCGTTCCCGGCGGAATCGAACGGAGCGTCTTCGTCGACCGTGAGGTGCCAGACGTGAACATCGCCCGGGCCGAGGACCGCGAGGCCGCGCGGCTTCGATCCGGACGACTCGGCGGCGATCACCGAACCACGGGCTCCCGATCCGGGGGCCGGCCCCCCGGTGCTGGGGCCACCGGCGGCGGCACCGGGAACGGCGAATCCACCGCCACGCGGTTCAGGACGTGTTCGAGCTTGAGCCCGCTGCCCTCCCACGTGAAGTGCTCCATGACGAAGCTCCGGCCACCGGCATCGGGGGTGGGATCGCGATCGCGAGCGGCAAAGCAGCGCAGGATGGCTTCGGCGAATTGCCTGGGCTCGTCGGCGACCTCGACCGGCGGCGCGATGTCGCCGCGGGGGATCAGGCCGTCGGCCGCGAGCTGCGAGGTCACGACCGGGACTTCCATCGCCATGGCCTCGAGCAGCTTGTTCTGGATGCCGGCGCCGAAACGCAGGGGTGCTGCGAACACCGCCGCCTTCTCCAAGTAGGGCCGAACGTCATCGACCAACCCGGTGACGTTCACCCCCGGCGTCTGCTTCCCGGCCTCGATCAGCTCCGGCGTCGGACTGTGGCCGACGATGAACAGTTCGGTTTCCGGCACCGTTTGCCGGACGATCGGCAGGATTTCGTGGATCAGGAGCATCGCGGCATCGGTGTTGGGCGGGTACTTCATGCTGCCGGTGAACACGATCGCGTTCCGGCCAAGCTCCTTCGTGTTGCGCTTCCAGTACTCGACGTCGACGCCGTTGGCGACCACGGTCGCCGATTCCAGCGACTCTCCGACCGCAGCTTCCAGGTCGCGGCGGCTGGCAAACAACATGTGCGACGATTTCTTGGTCACGCGGGCCATGATGCGCTGCGCCAACAGCAGGGTCATGCGCAGTATCGGGATTTGCGCGCCCGAGGCGTGCTGCAGCTGGCTGCGGATGTGGACCTCGGCCGCATCGCACACGTCGGCGACCAACGGCGGCAGCACCAGTCCTTCGAGCGCCGGCATCGCCGACACGCTGAAGATCACCGCTTCGCACGGATGTTCCTTGAGCAGACGTTGGACGACGCGGCGCATCTCGCCGTGATCCGGGCTGGTGCCGGTGACCATCACGCTGATGCGGCGGGTCAGGCGCGACACCAGTCCACCGCCCTCGGAAGCCGCGACCACGGTCACCAGGCGCTCCACGATCGGCTCGACGGCCTTGGCCTGTTCGGTCGTGAAGTCCTTGCCGACCAGTGCGACCAGCGTCACCTCATGGTGGTGCGACAACTGCCGGATGAAGTGAAACTGACGCAGCCGGCCGCTGATCAGCGGGAACGGGAAGCCGGTGGTCAGGTAGAGGATGTGCATGGTGGATGAGATCCCGCCTCGCCGGTCGGGTTCAGCTCGCGTCCTGCAGCCGGAGGTCCCGGGAGTGGCCATTCGCCTTGGCCACCCACCCGTGGATGAGCCCGAACAATTCGGCCCGCTTGCCGGCCTCGGTGAAGGTGTGGTCGGACCCGGTGATGGTCTCATGCTGCAGCGCCGGGCTCGCGCCAAACCGGGAATGCAGATCCTTCAGGACCACCTTCATGAAGTCGAGCCCCGGATCCCACTCCGAGCACAGCACCAGGAGCCTAGCGCCCCGGCTGGTGACCGCGTGCATCTCGGAGGCGGTCTGCTGGGCCTCCGGAAACGACTTGCCGATTCGCCCGACCAGGTCGCGGCCCATGGCGCGAACCACGTTGATCAGCCGACGCAGGTCCATGCGTTTGCGGATGGTCTCGATCCAGTGCAGGCGATCCCGCGCCAGCACCTGACTGTACTTGCGCAATGCGCTGCGACCCATGATGTACGAACGCATCTCGTCGCCGCCGGCGCGCATGTTGACCAGCACCGCCCCGATCACCCGGGGGTTGCAGGCGGCGGTCCTGAGTGAGGCGGTCGCGCCGGAACACAGGCCCATGAGCAGGAACGTGCTGCAGCCGTATCGCGCACTCAGCAGACTCATGGCTTCCGAGGTCTCGTCGACCATGCACTTCTCGAGCGGCAGATGATCGCGCCGGACCCCACTGTCGCCGAACCCCGAGAAGTCGAAGCGCAGGACGACGTGGCCGTGCGCCGCCAGGTCGCGCGCCAGCTTCACGTAGAGCCGGTTCGGCCCGACCCGGTGGACCATCCCGGCGTTCAGCAGCACGATGCCCGGCGCGTCGGTGCGACGCAGCTCGGCGGGCGGAAGGTGGATCATCCCGACCAGCGTGCTCGCGTGTCCGAAGACCACGACCTGTTCGGTCATCTTTCGGCCCTCGCCACCCACGAGACGATCGCGTGCAGCACCTTACCGGGCACGACACCGGTGTCGGGTGCCGCCATCCAGATTTCGTGGTCGGGCAGGTGCAGGAATTCGGCCTGCGCCGACAGACCTTCGAAATGACCGGCGAGCGGGGCGAGCGCCGGGGTCGCGCGGCTGTCGATCACCAGCAGCCTGCGCGCCGGGGGGCGAACCGCCGCCAGCAGGTCGACGCCCGCCAGGCTCGACACCAGATTCGGCCCGAAACTGAAGCCGAGAATCTCGGTGCGGTCGCGGTCGTGCGTCGACCGGGCGGGGGACGGCCCACCCTGCAGGTACGCGAGCTGCCTCGAATGGCTGGCACGCAGCTCGTCGAGATGCGCCTGCCCGCGAAGCACCGGATCCCACAGCACCATGCGATCGATGTCCGCCCGCTGCATGCCGGCCAACGCCGCCAACGACCCTCCCAATCTCAGCCCCACGACCACCAGCTCGTCGGGGTTCGCGCGCGCACGCAGTTCGTCCATCGCCGCGTTCACGTCCTGAGTCCACTGGTCGACGTCGCCCTGCTCGTCTTCGCCGGACGAGTCGCCGCAGCCATAGGCGTCGAAGCGCAGAACCGTGCACCCGACGCGCGACAACCGACTCGCGAGCTGTCGCATGGCACGGTGGGAGCGAATGTACTCGGGCCCGACCGGCTGACACAGCACGACGGCGGTGGTCCGACCGGTTCGGGCGGCCGCACGGTGAAGGCAACCGTAGAGAGGTCTTTCGGGCCCCCGGAACAGGAACGGCTCCACGACTTCGCCGAAGGTTCGGGGGGGCGTGGGAATCGGACTGGCCGAATCGATCATCGCTCGCCCCGCGACACGCCGAACACTCCCCGGATCCAGCCCAGGAACGCGCCGAGGACTCCGGAAGGTTTCTCCGCAGGCGTGATCATCCGTTCGGCGCATGAGGCGGCCACCTGTCCCAGGGATTGGAACATCAGCTCGCGCGGACGGATCTCGACTCCATACTGCCGTTTCACCCGGGCGATCATCTCGAGACCGAGCAGCGAATGGCCGCCGAGATCGAGAAAGTTGTCGAACACCGTGACGCGGTCGATCTGGAGCAACTCCTGCCAGACCGTGGCGATCATCTTCTCGGTCGTGGTCTGAGGAGCGCCCTCGTCATCGGCCGAGTCCGCGTCCGACGCGCGGAGTTCCGGCGGCGGCAGGGCGGCGCGGTCGATCTTTCCGTTGGCGGTCAGCGGCATGCGGTCGAGAACCACGTACGCTGATGGAATCATGAACTCGGGCAGTCGCTCCCTGAGGAACACACGCAGATCCCGCGGATCGGGCCGCTCGCCGTTGCGCGCCACCACGTACGCCACCAACCTGCCCCCCGATTCCCCGCCCAGGACCAGGGCCAGGGCATCGCCGACCGCATCGTGACCGCGCAGGATCGCTTCGATCTCGGCCGGCTCGACCCGATGGCCTCGGATCTTCACTTGCTCATCCGCCCTTCCGACGAAGTCGACGGTTCCGTCGATTCGGTATCGGCCAAGATCACCGGTCCGATACATCCGATCGCCGTTCCGGTCCGAGAACGGATTCTGCAGGTAGCGCTCGCGGGTCAGCATCGGATCGCCGAGATAGCCCTGGGTCAGGTAGGGCGTGCGCACGTGGATCTCGCCCAGCTCGCCGATGCCGCAATGAACCCCGGCGCGGTTCAGCACCAGGAGTTGGACACCGTCGATGCCGCGGCCGACCGGATAGACCTCGGACGCCGGCGACTCGCCTGCCGCGCCCGGCGCCACCTCGTGCCAGCCCATGGCCTGCGGAGTCTCGGTCGTGCCGTAGAAGTTGACGCAGCGCGCACCCGGAGCCCACTCGCGCGCCGCATCCACGTCGCGCCGGGTCAATCGGTCGCCGCCGAAGAACAGCCAACGCAACGCCGGCATCCTCGCGGCATCCGGGCCGGCGCTCGCGCCGCGGGCCAGGACCTGACCGAGGGCCGGGGTCAGGTGCGCGACCGTGATTCGCTCGCGCGCCATCCACTGGGCCAGGCGAGCACTCGCCAGATCGTCAGGCTCCGGGATCATGAGGGTGGCGCCGAGCACCAGCGGCGTGCAGACGTCGCGCAGCAACGGATCGTGCGCGAGACCGGAGAGCAGGCTGAAGCGATCGGCCGCCGAGAGCCCGAAGCTCGCGATGTGCCAGCCGAGGAAATGGCTGAGCGGGCCGTGCGTTCCGAGAATGCCTTTGGGCGCACCGGTCGATCCCGAGGTGAACGCGACGTAGGCAAGCGAATCGGGGCCGACTCGTGCTGCGGGCGCGGCGGTCGGCAGTCCCGCCAGGAACCCCGTGACCGCGGCCCGCGAGCGGGTCGGCAGCGAAAGGCGCTGGAGCGCCGTCATCCGCGACAGCGTCTCGGCGATCGGTTCCGGCAGCGTCCCGGCTGATTCCAGCTGGAGCCAGGCGGTCGGTTGCGTCTGCTTCACGCAGTCGATCAGCCGCGCGGTGGGCAGCGCCGGGTCGAGCACCAGGAATGCGGCACCCGCTTTCCACACGCCCAGCATCGCCCACACCATCGAAGCGCTACGGTGCGCGTAGATCGCGACCACGTTGCCGGGAGCGACGCCCAGCTCGATCAGCCGGTGCGCGAGCTGATTGCTGCGCGTCTCGAGCTCGCTGTAGGTCCACGACTCCGAGGGGTCGGCGACCGCGAGCTGCGCCGGGGTCCGGGCCGCCTGCAGCGTGAACTGCTCGTGCACCGGCCGACCGGCCACCGCCGGCAGCGCCTGCGTCGGATCCGGAAGCACGCGCTCGGCGTCGCGCGTCACCAGCGAGTAGCCGTCGACCCGCCGGTCCGGATCGTCCGCGACCGCGCTCAGCAGGCGCTCGAACTGACCCAGGAACTCCTCGGCGCGCGATTCGCGGAACAGCTCGGCGTTGAACACGGCCGTGAGCAGCACGCCCTCCGGCCGCGGACGCGCGTAGAGCGTGAGGTCGAACTTGGAGTCGATCGCGGGCGGCGCCACCCACTCGACGTCGAGATCGGGCAACCGCAGCTCTTCGCCCGCGGTGTTCAGCATGTTGAAGAACACCTGGAACAGCGGTGTCCGGTGGAGCGAACGCTCGGGATGGAGCTCCTCGACCAGCTTCTCGAACGGCAGGTCCTGGTGGGCGTAGGCGTCGAGCGTCGACTGCCGCACGCGACGCAACACGTCGCGGAAGGTCGGATCATTCGCGAGATCGACGCGCAGGACCAGCGTGTTGACGAAGAAGCCGATCAAGCCCTCGATCGCCTCGCGGTTGCGTCCGGCGATCGGCGTGCCGACCACGACGTCGCGGCGTCCCGCTAGCCGCCCGGCCGCAATTTGAAACCCAGCGAGCAGCGTCATGAACAGCGTGGCGCCTTCGGAACGGCCCAGCTCCTCGAGGCGGCGCGACAGCTCGGTGGAGAGCGCCAGCGTCCGGGTGCCGCTGCGCGCGCCGGCGACCTCGTGCCGCGACGCATCGGCCGGCAGCTCGAGATCCGGTGGGGCGCCGTCGAGCTGGTGTCGCCAGTAGGCCAATTGCTTGTCGAGCACCGGGCCCGAGAGCCACTCCCGCTGCCAGACGGCGTAGTCGGCGTACTGGATCGGCAACTCGGCCAGCGCCGGCGTCCCTCCGGAGGCGAAAGCCCGGTAGAACGCCGACAGCTCGCGGATCACGATGTCGATCGACCAGCCGTCGGAGGCGATGTGGTGCAGGTTGAGCAGCAGCACGTGATCGTCGGCCGACCGTCGAAGCACGTGGGCGCGAATCATCACGTCGCGGGACAGATCGAAGGGCTGGGCCCCGTATTGCTCGAGCAGGCGCGCCAGCTCGGCCTCGCGTTGCTCCGGCGAGCCCGGAGCCAGATCGATGACCTCGAACGGCACGGTCACCCGCGGGGCCACCACCTGAACCGGAACGTCCTCGAGCGTCGCGAAGGTGGTGCGCAGGGCCTCGTGGCGCTCGACCAGCGCCTGGAACGCTCGGTGGAGCGCCTCGAGGTTCAACGGACCTCTGATCGTCCAGGCCATCGGGATGTTGTAGACGGCGCTCCCCGGCTCGTACTGGTCGAGGAACCAGAGGCGCTGCTGGGCGTGGGACAGCGGGCACGGCACACCGGGGGTTCGGCGCGGGATTCCCGCCTTGGCGGCCGTCGGCCGCCTGAGCAAGCGACGCTCGAGCTCGATCCGCTGCTCGGGCGAAAGTTGAGAGAGGTTGCTGGTCAGAGGATCCTATTGCCTTACTCGGCCAATCCGTGGTCGAAAGCCGCACCCGCGTCCTGCGAGGCCAACAGGTTCAGGATCGCAAGGCTCAGCCCCTCGACCGTCGGATGCTCGAAGATGGTGCGCAGCGGCAGTTCGGCGCCGAACGCTTCACGAAGACGGGAAATGACCTGGGTCGCCAGAAGGGAGTGGCCCCCCAGTTGAAAGAAATCGTCGTGGACTCCGACCCGATCGATCGCGAGCACTTCGGTCATGGTCGCGGCCACGATCTCCTCGAAGGGGGTTCGCGGCGCCACGTAGGAATCGAACTCCTCGGGCCGCGAGCGGTCGGGCTCGGGCAGTGCGGCGCGGTCGATCTTGCCGTTCGCGAGGGTCGGCATGTGCTCGAGCCGAACCAGGCGCGCCGGCACCATGTGTTCCGCCAGCTCGCGAGCGAGTGCCGCACGCAGATCCGCCAAGGACCCGTTCTCACCCGGCCGCAGGACCACGTAGCCCACGAGCCGGCGGTCGTCGGCCGAGGCGCCGTTCGCAATCACGGCGGCGCTGTCGACGCCCGGTTGCCGCGCCAGAGCGGCCTCGACTTCTCCCAGTTCGACACGAAAGCCGCGGATCTTGACCTGATGATCGACGCGGCCGAGCATTTCGATCTGCCCGTCCGGACGCCATCGCGCGACGTCGCCGGTGCGGTACATCCGGGCTCCCGACTCGCCGCCCTCCGGGTCGGGCACGAACTTCTCTGCGGTCAGCTCGGGCCGATTGAGGTAGCCGCGTGCGACCCCATAGCCGCCGATGTGCAGCTCACCGGGCACTCCCACCGGCACCGGATTTCGGGCCGCGTCGAGGATGTGCACGCGGCGACCGGCGAGCGGCTGGCCGATCGGCAAGCGCTCGGACGTCAGTGCGGCGGGCAGGTTCGCCGAGATGTCGTAGGTGGTCGCGGTGACCGTCGCTTCGGTCGGACCGTACGCGTTGATCAGGCGCACCGAGTCGCGTCGCCACGAAGACCACAACCGCACACACTCGATCGGCATGAAGTCGCCGCCGATGACCACCAGCCGGAGCTGCGGTCCAGGATCGTGATTGGGTCGATCGTTCCAGTCACGGATCACATGCAGCCAGTAGACCGGGGTCAGCAACAGGATGGTCACGCCCAGATCGGCCAGGCGCCGGTGACAATCCTCCGGAAGCCAGACTTCGTCGCCACGAATCGCGACCCGCCCGCCGCACATGAGCAGCGGCAGGATCTCTTCGAGCGAAGGATCGAAGGTCACCGAGTGGAACAGCAGGGCACAGTCCTCGGCGGTGATCTCGTAGCGGTCGCGAATCGCGGCGCAATGGGTCGCGATCGCTCCGTGCTCGACCACGACCCCCTTGGGGACTCCGGTCGAGCCCGAGGTGTAGAGCACGTAGGCCGCATGGTCCTCGGTCACGATCGACTCGAGGTCGGAGCGATCCTCGTCTTCGAGGACGGACTCGTCGAGGCGCACGACCTCGGGGATCGAGTCCGGCAGGCGGTCCATCAAGCTGGCGTGGGTCACGAGCACCGAGACTTGCGCGTCGTCCAGCAGGAGCTGGAGCCGGGCTTTCGGGTAATCGGGATCGAGCGGCACGTAGACGCCGCCGGCCTTCCAGATGCCGAGGAGCGCCACGATCATGTCCGGCGTGCGCTTCACGAACGTGGCGACCAGCACGTCCGGCCCGACGCCGAGCCGGCGCAGCCGATGCGCCAGCTGGTTCGCGCGTTGGTTCAGCTCGCGGTAAGTCATCCGCCCGCCTTCGGTCACGATAGCCGTGACGTCCGGGGTGCGGGCGGCCTGCTCCTGGATCTCCTCGAACACGCAACGCACTCCAGCGGGCATACCGTTGGTCGTCAGGGGCGCAGGCATTCTAAGGAACGATTCGGCCGTCAAGGCCTCGTGATTCATGGCAGGCGATTTCCCGCTGGAGGGCAGATGCGGCATCTGCGTGGCGAATGGGTGGTAACCCCGTTCAGCCTCCCGAAGTGCGGGAACTTCTGAGTGGCCCGACTCGTTGTGATGTTTGATCCCGGCGAATGGAGTGATTCTACAGGATCACTGGCGTGGGAGACAGAACTGTGTGGCCTTTGCCAGGGCGAGGACGTGCAGTCTGCCCCGCGACATGCAATCCGCATGGGCTTCGAAGGTCGGACAGGCCCCTCGGTTTCCGGATCTACCGGTAACGCCGCCAGTGGCCACTCGGGGCCGGGCGTGCCCCCACGAAATAGGGGAACCCGCGACCTTCCGGTAACGTGCCGAACATGCTCACCAACGCACGATCGGCCCGCGTCGACGTGCCTACCGTGCTGGCGATCTCGGTACTCGCCTACACTTTGGCGAACATCGTCCACGAAGGGATCGGGCACGGAGGGACCTGCCTCCTGGTCGGAGCTCGCCCGACCATGCTCAACGCGATCTTCTTCGAGTACGACGCCGCGGCGGCCACGATCCTCCAGCGAAAGTGGATCTCGGCGGGGGGCAGCATCGCGAACGTGCTGGTCGGCCTGCCGATCGTTTGGACCCTAGGCCGCGGCCGACTGCCCTCGACGTCGCGATACTTCCTCTGGCTGTTCGCTGCGGTGAACCTTCTGACCGCGTTCGGCTATCTGCTCTATTCCGGGATCGGCGGAATCGGCGATTGGGCGCGGGTGGTGGAAGGACTCGGCTCGCCCTGGCTGCTTCGTGGCGGCATGGCGCTCGTGGGCGGGCTCCTCTACTTCATCGTCGCGCCGCGGCTCCTCGGGCCGCCGCTGGACCCGTTCCTCGGGACGGACCCGGTAATTCGTTCGGCGCGCGCCCGCAGACTCTGCCTGTTGCCCTACTTGGCTGGCAGCGCGACGATGGTGGTCGCGGGGACTCTCAACCCCTACGGCTGGCAGGTCGTCCTGATCTCCGCGGTCGCCGCGGGGCTCGGAGGCACGTCGCTGCTCGCCTGGTACTTCGGCATTCCGCGCAAACCTTCCGTGGGGACGCCGGCCGATCCCCTGGCGATCGAGAGGAGTTGGGCCTGGATCGCCGCGGGAGCCGTCGTCCTGACCTTCTTCGTGGTCGTCCTGGGCCCGGGCATCCGACTCAGCTAGGAATCGGGTCGGATCCGCACCGCGTTCGCAGTCTTCGAGGGGTCCTTTGCTCGCTCGATCGAGCTGGGTGGAGAGAATGGCGCGCCCTGGAGGATTTGAACCCCCAACCTTCTGATCCGTAGTCAGACGCTCTATCCAATTGAGCTAAGGGCGCGCCTCGTGCGAATACCTTCCGCGGCCCGCGCCGGGAACCGGCACGTCGAGGCTGGCGGAGAGGAGAGGATTCGAACCTCCGGACCGGTTTTACCCGGTCAACCGCTTAGCAGGCGGCTGCCTTCAGCCAACTCGGCCACCTCTCCAAATGATCGAAACTGGCGGAGGGAGTAGGATTCGAACCCACGGAGCTTTCGCTCTCCGGTTTTCAAGACCGGCGCCTTAAACCACTCGGCCATCCCTCCACAAGACCGCCGAGTGGGCCCGGGCCGACGGACTATAGCCATGCATTTCGGGCCGCGCAACAGCCCCGGGCGCCCCGGCGCGCGCCCCGCGCGCGCCCCGCCATTGTCCGTCGAGCCCACGAGTGCTTCAATTCCGCCTTCGCCGTGTCGAAAACCTTCCCAACCTTGGAGCCATCCCGAATGATCCGCCCCGCCGCCTTCGGCCTGATCGTCGTCGCCAGTCTGGCGAGTGTTGGCGCCACGCTGGCACACGCGGCCGGTGGCCGGCTCGATCGCGACGTGGTGCCCACGTCCCAGGCGGTCCGATTGGCACTCGATGCGCGTCAACCGAGCTACCGCGGGTCGGTGCGGATCGAACTTCGCGTCGATCGGCAGACCGACCTGTTTCGTTTCCACTCGGAGGGGCTGACCCTCAATGCCTTCCGGCTGACCGCCGGCGAGAGCACCTATGAGGTCACGCCCGGGCCCGAGCAGAACGGAGTAGTCACGGTCCGCACCGCGCCGGCGCTCGAGCCCGGCGAGTACACGCTGGCCATCGATTTCACCAACGAGTTCGACACCAAGGCCACCAGCCTCTATCGCCTGCAGAACGGCGGCCAGTGGTACTCGTTCACGCAGTTCGAGTCGGACGACGCCCGCGAAGCCTTCCCGTGCTGGGACGAGCCCGAGTTCAAGATTCCCTGGCAGCTGACCTTGATCGTCCCCAAGGAGCATATGGCGATCGCCAACACGCCGCCCGACAAGATCACCACCTTCGAAACGTCGAAGACGGTCGTGTTCCGGCAGAGCCCGCCGATGCCGTCTTACCTGGTGGCGATGGCGACCGGTCCGTTCGAAACCGTCGAGATTCCGGGGCTCGCGGTTCCGGGGCGGATCGTCACCGTGGCCGGGCAGAAGCGCCTCGCATCCGAGGCGGCGCGCGTCACGCCGCCGATCCTGCGCGCTCTCGAGGACTACTTCGGTCGCCCCTATCCCTTCGAGAAGCTCGACATCATTGGCGTGCCCGAGTTCTGGTACGGCGCGATGGAAAACCCGGGAGCGATCACGTTCGTGGATCGCATGTTGTTGCTCGACCCAGCCACCGCGACCCCCTCCCAGCGCCGGTCTTTGGTCGAAGTCATGGCGCACGAGCTGGCGCACATGTGGTTCGGCGACCTGGTGACCATGAAATGGTGGGACGACTTGTGGCTCAACGAGTCGTTCGCCTCGTGGATGGGCGACAAGGTCTCGGAACGCGTCTTCCCCGACTATCAGACCGACCTCGCGAACCTGACCGGCGCCAACGGGGCGATGACCACCGACAGCCGCCTGTCGACCCGCCCGATCCGCCAGACGGTCAGCTCGGCGGAGAATCTCCTGCAGATCGCCGACGATCTCGCCTACAACAAGGGCCAAGCGGTGCTCGGGATGTTCGAGCAGTGGCTCGGCGAGGAGGAATTCCGGGCGGGCGTGCGTCGGTACATCGACGCCCACACCTGGGGCAACGCCGAGGCCGACGATCTATGGCAGGCGCTGTCGGCAGCCGACGGGCCCGACGTCGGCGCATCTATGGCCACGTTCCTCGACCAGCCGGGAATGCCGCTGGTGTCGCTGGCCCTCGAGCCCGGCGGCAAGGTGACGCTGACCCAGCAACGGTTCCTGAGCACCGGGGCCGCCGCACCCGGCCGGCAACGGTGGAGCATCCCGGTGACGCTGCGTTATCCCGCCGAGGGCGGAACCCGAACGCACACGGTCCTGCTCGACGAAGCGTCCAAGACCGTGTCGCTCCCGGGGGGCTCGAAGGCGGCGTGGGTGTTGCCGAGTGCTGAGGCGCGCGGGTACTACCGCTGGAGCCTTCCCGACGGCATGCTGCAGCTGCTCGCCGATCGGTCGGGCGAGCTATTGACCCCACGCGAGCGGATTGGCTTCCTCTACAACCTCTCGGCGCTGCTCCAGTCCGGTCGCGTGACCGGCGATCGATATCTGAGAATCCTCAAGGGATTCTGCCGCGACCCCGAGCCCCGCGTGCTCCGCGCGGTCGCGGACGGCGTCGATCGCGCGCACCTGACGTTCGTCACCGAGCCCCTGGCCGAGCCCTTCGCCCGTTTCGTGCGCGAGACGCTGGGGCCGGCGCTCGACCGCATCGGGCCCGAGCCGTGGGACGGCGAGCCCGAAACCGCGACCGAGCTGCGTCCGCGCCTGGTCGAGCGGCTGGGGAACCTCGGCCGCGACCCCAAGATCCTCGCCCGCGCACGCTCGCAGGCGACCACCTACCTCGAGAACCCTTCGGCGGTCCAGCCGACGCTGGCCGACACCTATCTGCACCTCGCCGCCCTGCGCGGCGACCGCGCGCTGTTCGACACCTACAAATTGCGATTCGAGAAGAGCAAGACGCCGAACGAGCGGCGTCGCTTCCTCGAGTCGCTTGGCTGGTTCCGCAGCGAGACCTTGTCACCCAAGGCGCTCGCCTACTCGCTCTCGGGCCCGATGCGCCCGCAGGAGCTGCTGACCATCCCGCGGGTGATGGCCGAATCGCCGGAGCTCCAAGACGAGGTCTATCAGTGGTTCACGGTGAACTATGAAACCATCACCCAGCGCATGCCAGCGCAGTTCACCGTCTATCTGCCGTGGTTCGCCGCCGGCTGCTCCGCCAAGCGCCTCGAGGCCGCCACCGCCTTCTTCGACGATCCGAGACGGCGCGCCGCCGGCACCGAGAAGGAAATGGCGCGGATGACCGATGAGGTCCAGGACTGCGTCGCGCTGCGGACGCGCGAGAGCAAAGCCGTGGCCGAGTACCTGAATGGGAGTCTGGGTAAGAAGTAGGACCGCGCCGTCAGTCCTGGAGGGCCTTCGACTTCTTGAGATACCGCACGACGAGATAGCCGGCGAACAACACGGCCCAGGCCACCAGCACCGCCCCGAGGGCGCCCTGCGAAGCCGCGACACCCTGGTTGCGCACCCGCTCCCAGTAGAGCAGCGCGAGCATGGTCGTCATCCAGGAGAAGGTCGAGCCGTATTCCTTGCGCAGGAGTCGCTTCCAGTCGAAACGCATGCCGCGCGTCGTGGCGCCCAGACCCTCGAGCTTCGGCAGGAAACGCGGGACGCGGCGGAAGTACTCCTCGTAGGTCGCTCCGAAGTTGCTGCGCAGGTAGTCCTCCTCCGCACGCGTGATGCAGATGTACGCGAAGAGGAAGAAGGGCACGCCCACCGCGTAGCCGAGAACCGAGTTGAGCACCAGGAACAGGCCGAGGTAGACGAGCATGTTGCCGAGGTAGAGCGGGTTCCGCGAGTGGGCGAAGAAGCCCTCGGTCACCAACGTGTCGGCGTGGATGCGGCCTTCCTTGCCGCCGCGCCGGATGTAGGCGAGTCCGATGACCGCCGCGCGCAGCCCCTGCCCGGCCAGTGCGATCGCGATCCCCACGACGTCCAGGATCGCGTCCGTCCGCAGGTCGCCACCCAACAGCATCGGGCGTGAGGCCAGTGCCAGCAGCAGGAACGTCACCGGGAACAGTGCGTTCCGGTAGTGGAACAGCACATGACCGATGCTGACCAGCAGCGACCGGCGGGTTGTCGCCTCGGGAACCGCGGTACCGCCGGGCTCAACTCCCGTGGCGTGGGTGCCCGACGTGGTCTTCATTTCTTCGCGATGATCGCGCAGAAGTTGTACCACTTGAAGAACACGTCGACGTTCTGGAATCCGCGCCGTTGCAAGAGTTCCTTGTTTTCTTCGAGCCGGTAGGGCACCAGCACGTTTTCGAGCGCTTCGCGCTTCTGGGCGATCTCGAGATCGCTGTACCCGTTGCGCCGCTTCAATCTCGTAATAGTGGTTGATGAACAATCGGTTGAAGTCGGAGCTCTCACCCAGGACTTTCTCGACCAGGATGAGACAGCCGTTCTCGGTGAGCCCCTCGTACACACTGCGAATGATCCGCTCGCGCTGGAGCGGCCGCACGAATTGCAGGGTGAGCACGAGCAATACCACGGACGCGTTCTCGATCGACACGCCGGCATTCAGGTCGGTGTGGCGCAGCTCGTAGTCATGGCCGAACGCATGGTCCTTCAACTTGCGCTCGGCCTTCTCGAGCATTTCCTTGGAGGAATCGAGGCCGACGAACTTCACGCGGACGCCTGCCGGCAGCCCCGCGGCGATCTGGACGAAGCTGGTTCCGGTCGAGCAGCCCAGGTCGTAGATCGACGTGCCGTCCTCGGCGAAGTCGACCGCCAGCTCGGCAACCATCCTCTGGATTTCCTGATAGAACGGCACCGAGCGGTCGAGCATGTCGTCGAACACGTTGGCCGTCTTGGCGCCGAAGTCGAAGTCATCGACGCGCCGGCGTTGTTCGGAGAACAGGCGATCACGATCGGCCGTCTCGGGCGTGGTCGTGATCGAGGGTCGGTCGTCACCGACGGTCTTGGGCATGAGGTCACCTCACCATGGCGGTTTCGGTTGCGTTCCGGGCGGCTCGGCTCGAGGCCGGCGGCACGGTTTCCCAGCCTAGGCCCTCGACGATCGCGGCGAGGTCCTCGAGGCGGACCTGCTGGAATCCATCGGACAGCGCCTGGTCGGGTTGCACGTGGGCTTCGATCATCAGGCCGTCGGCCCCCGCGGCCATCGCGGCCCGGGCGCACGGCAGCAGGATGTCGCGCCGGCCCAGGGCGTGGCTCACGTCCACGATCACCGGCAGGGCCGTTTCCTGCTTGAGCAACGGTATCGCAGAAATGTCGAGCGTGAAGCGCGTCTGATTCTCGAACGTGCGAATGCCGCGCTCGCACAGGACGACCGCCGGGTTGCCGGCGGCCACGATGTACTCGGCCGAGAGCAGCAGCTCCTCGATCGTGGCCATGAAGCCGCGCTTGAGCAGCACCGGCTTCTCGAGCTTGCCGACGGCCTTGAGCAGCTCGGTGTTGTACATGTTGCGGGCGCCGATCTGCACCATGTCGGCCGACGCCGCCACGGCATCCAAGGTCGAGGTGTCGAGCACTTCGGTCACGACTGGCAGGCCGTAGCGGTCGCCGGCCGCGCGCAGGATGTGCAGCCCCTCCTCGCGCAGCCCCTGGAAGGAATACGGGTTGGTGCGCGGCTTGTATGCCCCGGCGCGCAGGATCTTCTGCACCGGCAGCCCCGCGAGGAACGAAGCGATGGCGTCCATTTGTTCCGCCGTCTCGACCGAGCAAGGCCCGGCGAACAGCACGGGAACACCACCGCCGACCGAGACGTTGCCGACTCGAATCCCTCCCGGCGGGACGATGCCTTTGGACAACACGCGCAGGCCCCGGCGCCGTTCGCGGTCCTGGATGTCGAGCGAAGCCCGGAAGATCGCCTGGAACACTTCCCTGATCTCATCGGGGCCGAATGCGCCGGTCATCCGGTGCATCAGGTGGTTCAACATCTCGGCTTCGCGGCGGGGGTCGTACGCGGCCAGGTCGTGGATGCGTTTGGTCTCGGCGATGCGCATCACGATTTCGCCGCGCGACTGCAACAGTTCGAGGATCCGCTCGTTGAGATCGTCGATCTCGTTCCGGAGCGCGCTCAGCGATACCGGGGCACCCTTAGATTCAGTCACATTCGCCGTTGGAGATAGGGTTCGAACCATGCCGACGGTGCGCAGCGCACCCGCCAGGTGGGCCGCCGAGGCCGCCGGAAGAGCTTCTGCGGCGATTCTGTCCCGGGGGTTCCCGCGAGTCAACCCGCTCTTGTAGGGGAATTCGCAGACGTGTCTCTCGCACGGGGTTGCCCGTACGGCTAAAACAGCGTGGTCTGGTCCAGCCGGCCGCTGCGGCGCGCCGAGCGCTCGAGCGCCCGGTAGCCGACCACCGACACCACCGCGAACGCCGCCGCGGTCGCCGCCAGCGTCCCCACCAGGCGCGCGTCGCTCCACTCCGAGAGATACGCGCTGGCCCCGTGGCCCAGTACGAAGCGGCGAATCGTCTCGTACCAATAGGTGAACGGCAGCATCAGCGACGGGATCTGCAGCGCGCGTGGCATCAGGTCGATCGGAAAGATCACGCCGCACAAGAGATAGAGCGCGACCCCGATCCCTTCGTTGACGCTGATGGCGATCCGCGGCAGCAGCAACGCCCAGCCGGCCACCAGAAAGCCGAGGAACAAGACCGAGGCGAGCCCGATCACCATGGACAGCGCGAGCCACGCCCACTGGATCTGCGCCCAGTCCCAGCGCAGGCCCAGGAACAGCCAGCCGATCGCGAGCACGATCACGACACTCACGGTTGCGAGTGCGTACTTCACACTGGCGCGCCCGGTGAGGTAGGCGAGCATGCCGACCGGCGAGGCGCACAGGATGCGCAGGGTCTCGTACTCCTCTCGCTCCTCGACGATCACCCAGCCCATGCCGAGCAGCACGCGCGTGACGTACTCGTGGAACGCGTTTCCCAGGTAGAACGCGGCGAACAGCTCGGGCTTGGACGCGGCACCGCCGGCCGCCCAGTAGATGCCGGCCAGGATCAACGCCGTGCCCACCGGACGCAGCAGCGTGTAGACGCTGAAGGTCAGGGGATCGGCCCAGTTGGACTCGATCTGCCAGCCGAGCCAGCCGGCAGTGCGGATGCGCACCGCGAGCGGCGGCCGCGCCGGCGTCGGCGCCGACAGCACCTGGGTCACTGCCATCGCTGGGTCAGCCGTCCCTCCCGCTTCGAGAGTCGCTCGAGGTAGCCGAGACCGAGGCGGGCGAGGAACCAGTAGAAGACGCCGATGACGGCGAGCAGCAGGGCTTCGGTGCGCACCGGGAACAGACCGTGTGCGCCGGCGCCGAGCAGGATCTGGCGCATGGCGTCGAGGCCGAGGCCGAGGGGCACCACCCCGGCGGCCACCGCGCCGAACGCGCCCAGGGTGCGAATCGGAAAATAGAGGCCCGAGACGAAGAACACCGGCTCGACGAACGCGTTGCAGATGTGCCAGGCCTCGCGGCCGTAGAGCAGGAACTGCGAGGCCATCAGCATGCCCAGCGAGTAGAGCGCGACCATGGTGATCACGAAGATGCCGGCGAGGTGGAGCGGATTGAACGGCTCGACCCGCACGCCGAGCACGCCGAAGCCGAGCGCGATGCCGATCACCGCGCGCACCGAGGTCATGATGATGCCGCCGACCGCCATGCCGGTCAGGATCGACATCCGCGAGCAGGGGGCGGCGAAGTAGAGCGCGAGCTGGCCCTGCTGCTTCTCCCAGTAGAGCTGCGCCCCCATCCCCCACAGCACGTTGATCCAGTAGGTGGCGAGGATGCCGCCGATCACCGCCACCGCCTCGAAGCTCTTGGGTGCTCCCAGAGCGCGATAGAACAGCACGAACGCCAGCATGCCGAGAATCGGGAACAGGGCGTCGCTGATCACCCACGCCGGCTCGCGGTACGAGCCGACCAGGCGCACGTAGCAGCGCGCGTAGACCGCGCGCAGGTCGAGCGCCAACCCGCGCGCGTTGGTCACCACCGTGCCGAGCGCGGTGGCGCTCACGACGGACGCTCGTCCTCGAGGCCGCGGCCGACGATGGCGATGAACACGTCCTCGAGAGTGGTCTCGCGGGTCGCCACGCCTTCGACCCGCACCTTCAAGCCTTCGAGCTGACGCAGCACCTCGCCGAGCTGGAGCTCGGGCGGCAGCCGGAACTTGAGCGTGCGCGTGCCGCGCTCCGGGTGCGGTGCGCCCCATGCGGCGTGGACGCCGTTCAGCATCGCCAGGTCCGGGTCGCGGTCGATCGCCTTGATCTCCAGCTCGACGTGCTGCCCGCCCTGCACCTGGCGGCGCAGCGCCGCCGGACTGTCGCACGCCAGCACCTGGCCCCGGTCGATGATCGCCAGCCGGTCGCACAGCTCGTCGGCCTCGGCCATGTAGTGCGTGGTCAACAGCACCGTGCGCCCCGGCCGCTCGCGCACCCACTTGGCGACGAACTGCCGCATGGAGCGCGCGGCGGTGACGTCCATGCCCAGTGTCGGCTCGTCGAGGAACAGGATCTCCGGATCGCTGACGAACCCGCGTGCGAAGTTCATGCGCTGGCGTTGGCCGGTCGAGAGCTTGCTGATGCGCGTGTGCTGCTGCTCCCTCAGGTCCACGATCCCGATCAGCTCGTCGACCCGTCCCCAGGCCACCGAGGTCGGCACGCCGTAGTACTGGGAGAACATCCACAGGCATTCGCGCACGGTCAGGATGCCGTAGCCGGCGCTCTCGCCGCCCGACACCAGGCTGATCCGCCGCCGGACCTCGACCGGCTGCTCCACCACGTCGAAGCCGGCGACCAGGGCCTTGCCCTCGGTCGGGTAAAGCAGGGTCGAGAGGATCTTGATGCAGGTGGTCTTGCCGGCGCCGTTGGGGCCGAGCAGGCCGAAGATCTCGCCGCGCTCCATGCGCAGGTCGACCCCGGCCAACGCGGTGACCTGCGGGCCGCCGCGGGAGGCGCGGAAGGTGCGCTTGAGGCCTCGGACTTCGACGGCAGGGGCGAGTGCGGGGGAGGACATGGGCGCGCGGAGGCTAGGGAACCGCCCGCAGGGCTGTCAACGACGGTGCGGTGCCCGAGAGCGTGTCCGGGCGGCTAGCGCTTGCGCGCGACCAAGACGACGCGATCGCCGCGCACGTTGGCGATGCGCGTCAACGGCACATTCACGGCGTCCAGTATCACGAGCACGGTCTGCTCGAGGGCCGACTTCTTCCCGTGCGGGCGGCCGGGCCGGATCTTCGACTCCCGCCAGCGCACGACGTCGAACCCGGTCGACGCAAGCAGCCGGCGGAGCGGCCTCGGCGTGAACTCCCACAGGTGGTAGGGCGGCTCGCGCAGCACGAGGGTGCGGCCGAGGGCGCCCATGACGCCGAGCGCAAGACTGCGCGCCAGCGAGTGGGTGGTGATCGGGCCGCGCAAGTAGAGGTGGCCGCCGGGCGCCAGCACGCGCGCGACTTCGAGCAGGGTGCGCCGGCAGTCGGCGACGTGCTCGAGCACGTCGCCCATGTAGACCAGATCGAAGGCGCCCGCGGGGAACGCGGCATCGAGCAGATCACCCTGGACCACGTCAGAACCGCGCGATCGCGCCTGCGCCACCGCGTCGGCCGAGAACTCGACCCCGCGTGCGCTCCAGCCACGCTCGGTCGCCAGCCGGAGCAGACTCCCTCCCGCACAGCCGACCTCGAGCAGTCGGCCGGGCGGGCCGATGCGCGCGAAGTCGTCGAGCAGCGCCGCGTTCTCGTCGCGAAACGCAGCGTCGTCGAAGCTGTGCTCGTCGCTTCGGCCGCAGCGGAAGTCCGATTCGAAGTAGCTCGAGTCGTACAGCTCGTGGAGCGCCTCGGGCGCTGGCTGGATCGACAGGAAGCGCATGCCGCAGTTGCGGCATTGCGCGGCGGGGAATCGGCGGCCGCGATACTCGTAGGTCATCGCCAGGCGTGCCGGCAGGTTGCTGCCACAGGCCAGGCATCGATCGACCGCGACCACGGCGAGCGGCGCGCGTTCGGCGCTCGCCGGCGCTCCGGTCATGGAGCGCGGTGACTGCCGGCCAGAGCCGCACTCGCCGCGGCGGTGTCGATGCCCCGAGCGTCGGTTCCGGCGAGTGCGCGTGCGATCGGCCCACCCCCCAGCACACGATCTCCCCGATAGAGCACCGCGAGCTGTCCGGGTGTCACCGCGGCCTGGGGGACATCGAAGCGCACTTCGGCCGTGCCGTCGGCCCGCGGCGACAAAGTCGCCGCGGCGGGAACGTGGTGCGCGCGGATTTGGACCTCGACGCGAGTGCCGGCCTCGGGCGGGGTGCGGGCGAGCCAGTTCATCGGCCCGGTCTCGAGCCCTGGTGCATCCAGCTCGGCGCGCTCGCCGACCACCACCGTATTGCGCGCCGCGTCCAGCTCGAGCACATAGAGCGGTGCCGCGGCCGCGATCCCCAGGCCCTTGCGCTGGCCGACCGTGTAGTGGATCAGGCCGCGGTGGGTGCCCAGGCGGCTTCCGTCGCGCGTCTCGACCGGACCCTCGGCGGTACCGCGCGTCTCTCCCAGCTTCGACGTCATGTAGCCGGCGTAGTCGCCGTCGGGGACGAAACACAGATCCTGGCTCTCGGGCTTGTCCCAGACGCGGAGGCCGAGACGCTCGGCGTGCCCGCGGACCTCCTCCTTGCGCAGGCTCCCGAGCGGAAACACGACCCGATCGAGCACCTCGTAGGGAATCAGCGCCAGCGCGTACGACTGATCCTTGGTGCGATCGACCGCGCGCAGGAGCGCCCAGCCGCCCGCGCCATCGGGCTCGACGCGCGCGTAGTGCCCGGTCGCGAGCCGAGCGGCGCCGATCAGCTCCATGCGCGACACCAAGTCGCCGAACTTCAGGTGCTGGTTGCACAGCGCGCACGGGTAGGGCGTGCGTCCGGCGGCGTAGGCGTCGAGGAACGGCTGCAGCACGCGGGCGCGGAACACGTCCTCGGCCTCGACCACGTGGTGCGGGAAATCCATGGTCCGCGCCACGGAACGCGCATCGTCGATCGCGTCGAGCGTGCAGCAGGCGCGCGGCGACAAGGGCGAAGTGCCGTAGCACCAGAGCTTGAGCGTCACGCCGCGAACCTGGTGGCCCTGCTCGGCGAGTAGTGCCGCGGCGACCGCCGAGTCCACGCCCCCGCTCATGGCCGCGAGCACGGTGAGTGGCGCCGTCATGCCGCGACCCCCGAGACACTGCGCGCGGCACGCGCGCTTTCGACCAGTGCGGCAATCACCGTATCGACCTCGGCCTCGGTCGTCGTCCGCCCCATGCTCAAGCGCAACGCGCACACCGCGAGGTCGCGCGGCACTCCCATCGCGGTCAGCACCGGCGAGGGCTCGACCGCGCCACTCGCGCACGCGGCCCCGGCCGAGACCGCAACGCCGCGGGCATCGAGCGCCATCAACAGATGGTCGCTGCGCGCACCCGGAATCGAGAGATTCACCGTGTTGGGCAGGCGCTCGGCGCGCTCGCCATGGAGGACGGCGTCGGGCAGTGCCGCGCGAATCGCCTGCTCGAGGCGATCACGCAGCGCCCGGATGCGCGTCGGCTCGGTGCTCAGCTCGGCGTGCGCCGCGGCCGCGGCCGCGCCAAAACCGACGATGCCGGTCAGATTCTCGGTGCCGCCCCGCCGGCCCCCTTCATGGGCGCTGCCCTGGAACAGCGGCGTGTAAGGGGCGCCCTCGCGCAGCACCAAGGCGCCAGCGCCCTTGGGGCCACCCAGCTTGTGCGCCGAGATCACCAGGGAGTCGACGCCGAGTGCCGCGACGTCGAGCGCGATCTTGCCGGCCGCCTGGACCGCATCGCACAGCACCCCGATCCCGCGAGCCCGAGCGCGGGCCGCCACCTCGGCCACCGGCTGGATCACGCCGGTTTCGTTGTTGGCGAGCATGACCGCGATCAGCGTGGTGTCGGCCGGCAAGGCGTCGATGGCGCGCACGTCGAGCACGCCGTCCCGGGACGCCGGCAGGGTCTCGACCTGCCAGCCGAGTCGTTCGAGCACGTGCGCGGCACCGTGCACCGCGTGGTGCTCGACCGCCGACACCGCAACCCGCTTCCCGCGCGCCTCGAGCGCCAGAGCGGCGCCGATCAGCCCGGCGTGATCGCCCTCGGTGCCACCGCTGGTGAATACGACATCGCGCGAACGCGCGCCAACCAGAACGGCGACCTGGTCGCGCGCCCGCTCGATCGCGGCACGCGCCCGCTGACCTTCCCGATGCATGCTCGAGGGGTTGGCGTGCAGATCGGCCATGGCGTCCAACATGGCGCGGGCCGCCTCGGGACGAACCGGGGTCGAGGCGTTGTGATCGAAGTAGATCAAGCGGGGTCCTCCCGCGGGGCGGCTACTCGCCGACGAACTGCTCGAGGACTTCGATGCTCTCGCGCGCGCTGGCCGCCTCCGGCGAGTTCGGCGCGAGCTCGATGACCTTCTTCCACATGCGGATCGCGTCGCGGTAGATCCCGGCGTCGGCAAACGCGACGCCGAGCGTGAAGTACGCGCAGTACGAGCCCTTGTTCCCGTCGCCGACCATGCCGCGCAGCAGCGACATGGCCTCTTTGTAGGTACCGGAGGCATAGAGCGAGCTGGCCAGCCGGCAGGTGGCGACCGAGTCTCCGGGCGCCAGCTTGAGTGCGTCGCGATAGTAGCCCTGGGCCGCATTCGGATTCCCGGCGGCGTCGTAGGCCGCTCCGAGATTGACCAGCACGCGATGGTCCTTGGGGCGCACCTTGTGCGCCTTGTGAAGAACCTGGGTGGCATCCGGGATGCGGTCGCGGTCGAGGTACATCGACCCCAGGCGATAGAGGTTGTCGAATTTCGAGGAGTCGGTGGCCACTGCCTTTTCGAGCAACAGCAGGCTGTCGACCACGCTCGCCTGCGGCACGGCCGGCGGATTCTGGGCAAGCGAGGTGCGGGGAACGGCCACGGTGGCCAACGCAGCAAGAGCGAGGAGCGCCAGGACTTCGCGCTTCACGGTTTCCTCCGGAGGTGTCGTGGGATGTGCTGCGCCCGGATCGAACCGGACGCAATCGTTGCAAAATCGGCGTGCGAGACTAACACGCGGACGACGAAAAATCCTACGCCGCCGGCACCCCGGCGCGTGTGAGGGCACGGTCAAGATCGGCCCACAGATCCTCGACATCCTCGATCCCGACCGAAAGCCGCACCAAACCGTCGGGAATGCCCGCCGCCTGGCGCTCCTCGGGGCTAAGCCTGCGATGCGAAAGGAGCGCCGGCTGGTTGGTCAACGACTCGACCCCGCCCAGGCTGGGCCCGGTCGAGAACAGCTCGAGCGCGTCGTTGAAGGCGCGGGCGCGTTCGCCATCGGGCAGCTCGATCGACACGATGGGGCCAAAACCCATCGACATCTGCCGTTTGGCGATCGCGTGGCCCGGGTGATCGGCGAGTCCGGGATAGTGCACGCGCACTCCTGCCGGATGACGCGCCAGGCGCGTCGCCAGCTCGAGCGCGTTGGCATTGGCGGCGGCGACCCGCAGCGCCAGGGTCTTGAGGCTGCGCTCGATCAGCCATGCGGTGGCCGGGTCGGGCACGGCGCCGAACATGTGGCGCAGGTGCCAGATCGGATCGAGTGCCGACGAGGCACCGAGCACGGCGCCGGCGAGTAGGTCGCTATGTCCGCCGATCGACTTGGTCGCGCTGTAGATCACGAGGTCCGCGCCCAGCTCGAGCGGTCGCTGGCCGAGCGGCGAGGCGAAGGTGTTGTCCACGGTCAGCAGCGCACCGTGCCGATGCGCGAGCTGGGCGGCCGCCTCCAGATCCACGACGCATACCGTCGGATTGGTCGGGGACTCGACGTGCAGAATTCGCGTGTTCTGCCGGAACGCTCCTTCCCATGCGGACAGGTCGCGAGCATCCACCAGGGTGACCGACCAGCCCGCATGATCCGCGGCCCAGTTCAGCAATTCGAGCGTGCCGCCGTACGCCTGGCGCACGGTGATCACATGATCCCCGGGGCGCAGATTTCCGAAGAACGCGGCGGTGATCGCGGCCATGCCCGAGGTGAACAACAAGGCGGCCTGGGCTTCCTCGATGCCGGCGAGCTTCTGCTCCACGGCATGCAGCGTCGGATGGCCGTCGCGCTGGTAGAACGCCCCGGCGGCCCGGCGGTGCATCTGCTCGAGGACCTGGTCGGTGGTTCGCGCGGTGAAGGTCGCCGAGTGGAAAATCGGCGTGCTGGCGGCCCCGGACTTCTCGCGCGTCTCGTCGTGCACCACCCGGGTGCGGGCCCGGCGGGTCTTGCGTTTCTCTCCAGTCATGTCGTGCTCCGAGGAAGCGTCGACCCCGACGTGTCGGTCGCCCTTGCCAGCCGGACGCGCGTCATCATACTCCAGCCATGCTCCCGGTACGGTCCGTCGATCCCGAATCCGTCCACTCGGTGATGTTGATCCGGCCGCGATTCCTCGGCGACATCTGCCTGACGCTGCCCGCACTCGAGGCGGTGCGCGCCGCCTGCCCGCACGCGCGGCTCGCGTACGTGGTCGAGGAGGAGTCGGCGCCGCTACTGGCCGGTGACCCACGGATCGCGGAGCTGATCGTGGTCCGCCGCGACTCCGGACTGGTCGGCACACTGGATCTGGCGCGTCGGATGCGCCGATTCGGACCCGACCTCGCGATCGACTTCTTCTGCAACCCGCGCACCGCGCAGTGGACTTGGGCTTCGGGCGCGCGCACCCGCGTCGGCTATCCCGGTAAAGGTTGGCGCTCGGCGCTCTACACGCATCACGCGCGACCCCACACGTTGTCGTCGACCGAGTTCCACCTCGCCTCGGTGGCGGCACTCGGCTGGCCGGCCCCGACCTCCACCCCACGGCTGCATCTCGATGCCCCGGCGCGGGCCGCGGCGGATCGCGAGTTGGCGCAGCTCGGCGTCGCGAACGCTGCCCGTCTCGTGGGTTTCCACCCCGGCGCCCGCTGGCCAACCCGGCGCTGGTACCCGGAGCGGTTCACGGCGCTGGCGCGGCGGTTCGTTGACAGCGATCCGGGCGGCGTCGCACTGATCACCGGCGCGGCATCCGAGGCAGCGTTGGTCGACGAGATCGTCTCAGCATTGCCGAAGGGCCGAGCGCTCGCGATCACCGGCTGGCCGCTCGCGCGCTTCGTCGCGCTCCAGTCTCGCTGTGCCGCGTTCGTGTGCGGCGACACCGGTCCACTGCACACCGCGGTCGCCGCGGGCGCCCCGACGCTCGGGCTCATGTCGCGCAACCGGCCGGCGATGTTCTTCCCATATCCGGAATCCGAGGGCCACCGCGCGTACTACGCGCGCGTCGAGTGCAGCCCGTGCCACCGCGACCTGTGCGACGACTTGCGTTGTCTCGATCGACTGACGGTCGACGGCGCGTCGCGCATTCTCGAGGAGATGCTGGCGCAGGTACCCGGATCGCATTGAAGCCTGCCCGACAACGCCCGCTACTCTTTCCTCCGCCGGGCCGGCGCCGCCGCGTCGCGCGACAGCCGGCCGGCATCGGCGAGGTCCTGTCGCAGCAGGAACTCGATCTGGGCGTTCAGGCTCCGCAGCTCGTCCCCCGCCCAGCGCTGGAGCGCTTCGAACACCGCGGGGTCGAGCCGGAGCAGGAACGGCTTGCGTTCCGACACGCGCTACCTCAGTTGTAGAGGGTTCCCGTGTTGACCACCGGTTGTGCGTGCCGGTCGCTGCACAGGACCACGAGGAGATTCGAAACCATCGCTGCCTTGCGTTCCTCGTCGAGCGCAACCACACCCTTCTTCGACAACTCGGCAAGCGCCATCTCGACCATGCCGACCGCGCCCTCGACGATGCGGGTGCGTGCCGCGACCACCGCACTCGCCTGCTGGCGCTGCAACATGGCGCTGGCGATCTCGGGCGCATAAGCCAGGTGGCTGATCCGCGATTCGATGACTTCGACGCCGGCCTTGGACAGCCGCTCCTGGATCTCGCGTTTGAGTTCGGTCGCGATCTCCCCGGTGTGGCTGCGCAGCGAGATCTCCCCTTCCATGTGCGCGTCGTACGGGTACGACGTCGCCAGGTTGCGCAACGCCGCCTCGCTCTGCACGTGCACGAAGTTCTGGTAGTCGTCGACCTCGAATACGGCCTCGGCGGTGTCGACCACGCGCCAGACCACGACCGCGCCGATTTCGATCGGGTTGCCGACGTGATCGTTGACCTTGAGCTTCGAGCTTTCGAAGTTGCGCACGCGCATCGAGACCGGCTTGCGCGTGGTCAGCGGGTTCACCCAGTGGAAGCCCGGTGTACGCACCGTGCCCACGTAGTTGCCGAACAGCTGGACCACCTTGCCTTCGTTGGGATTGACCACGAACAGACCGGCGAAGCTGAGCGACAGCGCAATCTCGACCAAAACCAGAATCACCCCGGTCCCGTTCCGGTCGGCGGCAAAGGCCGAGATCATCGCGAACACCGTGACCGCCGAACCGATCAACAGCAGAATCAGCATGAACCCGCCCGGCAGGCTCCGGGCCACTCTCTCGCGCAGCATGGCACCCTCCTCTGGGTTGATGTCGAAACGATACCATATTGATATCATCTGTCAAGGGGCATCGGCCGGGCTCGCCCGCGGCTTGAGGGGGTTGGCGGGCCTACCGGGAGAGGGCCGGCGATCGTGCTAGGGTGCCTGCCCTATGGCGCGGCCGTTGATTACCTTCACCTCGGACTTCGGCCACGAAGACTGGTTCGTGGGGGTCGTCCACGGAGTGCTGTACGGGATCTGCCCAGAGGCCCACGTCGTCGACCTCTGCCATACGATCGAGCCTGGGCAGGTCACGAAGGCTGCGTTCATCCTCGAGGCGGCCTCCGGCGACTTCGGCCCGGGAGCCGTGCACCTGGCGGTGGTCGATCCCGGCGTCGGCACCTCACGCCGTGCGTTGGCAGTGGCCGCCTATGGGCAGTACTTCGTCGGGCCCGACAACGGCATCCTCGAATGGGCGTTCGCCGATCCCGCCGCGGTGGTTCACGCGTTGATCGAGCCGCGCTGGTTCCGCGAGCCGGTGAGCCGGACGTTCCACGGTCGCGACGTCTTCGCTCCGGTGGCCGGCCATCTCGCCAAGGGAGTGAAGCTCGACGCGTTCGGCCCGCCGGTCATCGACCCGGTGCGACTCGGCCGGCGGGTGGCATTGCGTGACGATGGTGCGCTGGTCGGTCGTGTCGCCCATGTCGACCGCTTTGGCAACGCCCTGACCAACCTGCTCGCGGACGCGCTGGCCGAGGCGTTCCCCGGCGTTCGCGATTCCGCCCTGGTGGTCGAGGTCGGAGGGCTCAGGATTCGCGGCATCTCGCGTTCCTACGGCGACGCGCCACTGGGCACGGTGGTCGCGATCCTGGGTTCGAGCCAGCGCCTCGAGGTGGCGCAAGTGGGCGGGCACGCCGCCCTGCGTTACGGATTGGGGCTCGGCGACCCGGTGGTGATTCGCGTCGCGGAGTCCACGACCCCGTTGGCCCCAGCCTAGCGCCCGAAAACAGCTTCGCCCCCGCCGATGCAGGGGCGAAGATCGGGTTCGCGCTCGAGTCGCGAGGACTACTGCTTGCGCGTCTGGGCCGCTCCCGGAGGCGTAGTGCGCGTGGGCGGTTTGCGCGGGTCGGTCGCGTCGTCGAAGTTGCCGCTCATCAGCCGGCTCGCGCGCGGGAACAACTCCAGCGACTCGTTGAGCTGGGTGTCGTCCTCGATCAGGACGCGGTAGCGCGCCAGCGACCCCATCGTGTTCTGAGCGATCTCGGACCGGACTTGTCGGAGCATGAACGGACGGTCCGCCTGCCACACGGAATCGCTGATCGTAACCTTGCGGTTGGTGATCACGGTGCGCAGCGTCTGCCAGTCGGTGTCGGTCAGCTTGAATTCGGGCCCAATCTTCTCCGCCGTCCACTTCTCGCCCTTGCGGGTGTGCAGGTACTGGGTCGCGAACTCCCAGAACACGCGGTTCTGGATCATCTGGGCCTGGGGCGTCGACAGGTTCGGGTCGTCCTTGATGATGACGTCCGGGTAGATGCCGCCGCCGCCGAACACGGTGCGCCCGCCCGCGGTCTTGAACTGAGGCAGCGTGGCCAGCACCGAATCCGACGGGACGTCGGCGCGATAGGCCTCTTCCTGGTATTCGCCGCGGTCGGAGAACTTGCTGTAATCGCGCTGGATGAGCCGGCCGCTCGGCGTGTAGTACTTGGCGATGGTCAGCAGGAGCTTCGAGCCGTCCGAGAGCCGAAGCTGGTTCTGCACCAGCCCCTTGCCGAACGAGTTGGTGCCCGCGACCAGCCCGCGGTCGAGATCCTGGATCGCTCCCGAAACGATCTCCGACGCCGAGGCGCTGCCGTGGTCGATCAACGCGACGATCGGGCCTTCGAGGAACTTCTCGCGGCCGCCGCTCTTGTAATCGGCATTCGCGGACGGAATCCGGCCGCGCGTGTAGACCAGCAGCTTGTTCTGGGGCACCAGCTGATCGAGGACTTCGATCGCCTGCGATAGCAGACCGCCGGAATTCGAGCGTAGGTCGAGCAGCAGGGACTTCATTCCCTGGTCCTGGAGCGTTCCCAGCGCCTTGTCCAGCTCGTCGCCGGTGGTCTGCGAGAAGCGAATGACCCGGACGTAGCCGACACCCGGGCGGATCATGAACGCGTAGGGCACACTTTCGATCGGGATCTTGGCGCGCTCGATCGAGAACGCGAGCGCCTCGGGTTCGTCCTGCCGCAGAATGGTGACTCCCACCAGGCTGCCATTCGGCCCGCGCAGCAGCTTGAACACGTCGTCGTTGGTCAGGTTCTTCGGCAGCGGCTGCTTGTCGACCTCGATGATCCGGTCCCCGGCCGTGATGCCGAGACGGTACGCCGGCGTGCCTTCGAGCGGCGAGATCACGACGATCGCGTTGTCGCGAATCTCGAACTGGATGCCGATGCCCGAATACTCGCCCTGGAACTCCTCGTCCATGCGCTGGGCCCGCTGTTCCGGCACGAACACGGTGTGCGGGTCGAGGGTCCGGAGCATCCCGTCGATCGCGCCGCGGATCAGCTTCTGGTTGTCGGGCGGGTCGACGTAGTTGTTCTGGACCAGGTAGAGGATCTGCGAAAACAGGTCGAGTTGGCTGCGCAGATCATCGGTGGCTTGGAGACCGCGAGCGAGACCGAAGCCCAGAGTCACCGAGACGGCCATGGCCAGTGCCAGCGGACCAAGCGGGTTGCGACGAGCAGATGCCATGGAACTCTCCGTGAACTAGGTCGTCGAAGCGCGGGCCGTGAGCCGGCCCAATCGATCCGCGGCCCCTTGAAGTGTCTCGCGTCTGCGGGCGAAATGGAAGCGCAGTCTGCGGTGTCCCGACACAGGATCCGCATAGAAACTCGACCCCGGAACCGCGGCGACACCGATGTCCTCGACCAGGTGACGGGCGAAGGCGACGTCGTCCGGGAATCCGAAGTCCGAGATGTCGGTCATGACGTAGTACGCACCTCGCGGCCGAAACGTCCGGAACCCGGCCCGATCGAGGGCCGGCACCAGAAACTCCCGCCGCTCGCAGTAGGCATTGGCCAATCGCACGTAGTAGTCATCGGGCAGCTCGAGCGCGACCGCGATCGCCTCCTGAAGCGGCGCCGGTGCGCCCACGGTCAGGAAGTCGTGAACCTTTCGAATCGCGTTGGTCAGCGCCGGAGGCGCCAGACACCAGCCCACCCGCCATCCGGTCACGGCGTAGGTCTTCGATGCGCCGCTGATGGTCACGGTGCGCTCGCGCATGCCCTCGAGTCCGGCCAGGGTCACGTGCTCGGCGCCGTCGTAGAGAATGTGCTCGTAGATCTCATCGGTGACCGCGATCACGTTCCACTTTCGGCACAGGCCGGCGATGAGCTCCAGCTCGGCGCGGGAGAAGACCTTCCCGGTCGGATTGTTCGGCGTGTTGACCACGATCGCCCGAGTCCGGTTGCTGAACGCGCGCTCGAGTTCGTCGGGATCGAACGACCAGTCGGGCTCGCGCAGGCGCACGAACTTCGGTTCGGCTCCGCACAGAACCGCGTCGGGTCCGTAGTTTTCGTAGAACGGTTCGAACACGATGACTTCATCCCCCGGATCCACCAGCGCGAGCAGTGTGGCGGCCATGCACTCGGTCGACCCACAGCACACGGCGATTTCGGCTTCGGGGTCGTATTCGAGACCGGTGAAGCGGCGTGTCTTGGCCACCAGCGCATCCCGGAGGCGCTTGGCGCCCCAGGTGATCGCGTACTGATTGACATCAGAAAGCACCGCCCGTGCCGCGGCGTCCTTGAGTTCCTCGGGGGCGGGGAAGTCGGGGAATCCCTGCGCAAGGTTGACCCCGCCGTGACGCTGGCACAGCCGGGTCATCTCGCGAATCACCGATTCGGTGAATCGGGTGCTGCGTTGGGAGACCGGAGGTCGCATGGTGGCCCATTAGTGTAACGCGACCCGAAACCGACCCCAACCGGCGTCTTGCATCGCCGTGAACTGATTCCGGGCGGAACGCAATGCAAACTACGCGACCACCGGGGGCGGGCTGCACCGTGGCCGACCGACGCGGGGTTCGCCGGGACGCGCGCGGGGTTTGACAGTGTCGGCACACTCGCCCAACTTCGGCCCCATGGACGCGCAGCGCGCGATCGCCCGCCGAATGATCCTCGGCTTGCCGCCCGAGGGACCCTCACCCGCCTGGGAACGCGACTTCTCCGCCTATCCCCCGGCGGGCGTCATCGTCTTCCGTCGCGACTTCGTCGACCTGGTAAGCCTGCGACGCCTCACGGCGCGGCTGCGCGAGCTCGCGCGGCCGCGCCGGATCTTCATCGCGATGGACGAAGAAGGCGGCCACGTCTCGCAGCTCGAGGGTCATCTGACTGTGCCGCCCAACGCGATGCTGGTCGCCCGGGGCGCGGCACCCGGCGACCTGGAATGGATCGCGCGCGTCACCGGCGAAAGGCTGCGCGCGCTCGGAGTCGACTGGGTGCTGGCACCGGTGGCCGACGTTCACTCCGCGCCCGAGAATCCCGTGATCGGCGCCCGGAGTTTCGGCACCGACGCCGCCCGAGTCGCGGCGGCGGTCGCCGAGACGCTGCGCGGCCACCGCGACGCAGGAATCGCCTCCTGCCTCAAACACTTCCCCGGGCATGGCGACACCGTGCTCGACTCCCACGTGGCTCGTCCGGTGTGCGCCCGGTCCGCCGCCGAGCTCGAAGCGCGCGAGCTGGTCCCGTTTCGCGCGAATCTCGAGGCCGGCGCGGTCATGACCGCGCATGTGACCTTCCCCGCGCTCGACCCCGAGTCACCGGCGACCCTCTCGGCCGCGATCCTGCGCGACCTGCTGCGCGAGCGCATGGGATTCCGCGGCGTGACCATCACCGATGCCCTGGAGATGAAAGGCGCCGTCGGGCTCTCGCCGGCCGAGACCGCGCGGCGCGCCCTGACAGCCGGCTGCGATCTGTTGCTGTTCGCGTTTCACGACGAAGCCGTCCGACGCGTGCGGCTCGAGCTGGCCAAGGACCTGACCGAAGACCGCGTGGACCGCGAGAGCTTCGACGCCGCGCGACCGCGCTTGATGGCATTCGATCAGACTCACGGCGAACCCCGAGCCCCGGAGCTCGAGGCCGGACTCGAGTCGCTGACGCCTGCGGAGTGGCCCGAGCGGCTCGAGGCGATCATCGAACGTGGCTTGATCGTCCGGGGCTCGCTGCCGGCCAACGCTCGCGGCGGCGCGTGGCGGATCGCGCAGGCCGGACCGCGCGCGATGTCGGCGGTCGACGCCGAGCTCGCGGCGCGCGGCATTGCGGTGTCGGTCGCCGAGGACCTGCCGCTTCAGGCGGAACTCGCGGCCTCAGGAGTTCCGTTGAGCCCCGACCCGGCAGCGCCCGCGTCCGCTCAAGTCATCGTGGTGCGCAGTCGGGCACCGCTGGCCGCGGACGAGATCGACCGCATTCGCACCGATTGTCGCGCGCTGCCGACCGTGCTCGTCGGACTTCAGAACGACGGCTTCCTCGACCACGTTCCGGAAGCCATGGTCCGCATCTCGGCCGCCGACGCCACGCCGCTCACGCGCACCATCGTCGCGCGGCGGATCGCGGGCCTGCGCACCCAAGCCTGAAGTTCCGGCGGCTCGCCTAGTACGAAAAGTGCGCCTGGACGTAGTACTGCATCTCGTCTTCGTAGCCGAACGCCTGCTCGTCGGCGTGATCGATCCTGCGGATCACCCAGCGCAGCTCGGCGAACGGCATCGGGACCACCTCGCCCTCGAGCGCATAGCGGTAGTGCGTGTTGGCTTCGCGCACCGTCTCATCGCTCGAACGGTCGGGGTTCAGGTAGTCGGTCCGCAGCCTGAAGTTGAGCGTCCGCGTCGGCGCGTAGTCCAGCTCGGCGAACCAGGCCAGCAGGTTGCGCTTGCTGACATCGAAGTCGTCCGTGCCCGCGCCGATCTCACCGAGCAGCGCGAAGGGCCCGTAGTGCGTCATGCCGTAATAGGCCCAGCGTGTGGCGCGGCGCGGTCCGAAGGTCACGTTCTTCTGGAAGTCGTCGTAGAAGGACACGGCGCCCTGGTACATCGGGCCGTTCATGCCGATCTTCACGGTTTTCGTCTCGGCGAACGTGTTGCCGAAGAACACGTCCGACGAGCCGTTCGTCCACGCGGCCTGGCCGAAGAACGCGCCATAGTTCTGGCCGTACTCGATGCCGATGTCGGTCGCACGGGGGTCCGAGGGCAGGTAGCGATCGGTGGTCGAAAAGTCGAGGAATCCGTTGCGGGTCGCGACCGTGTGGTCGTCCATGCGCAGGCCGAAGGGATTTCGAAAGCGTCCGGCTTTCAGGTAGCCGCCGCCCGGCATGGCGAGCTTTCCGAACGCCTCCTTCTGCTCCACGGAACCGGAACCGCCGAACGGATTCGCTCCGCGCGAATAGACCAGGGTCAACGCATGATGCGGCTGGAACGTCACGTGGAGGGCGCTCTCCATGTTGAAGAATCCGAGGCGGTCGAGCGAGTCGCTCTCGATCGAGGTATTGCCCAGCAGCATGAAGCGCTGATTGAGGCCGAAGAACAGAGGCATCGATTCGCCGACCTTGTTGACCACCGCCAGGTCCTTCCACGGGCTGCCCTCGCCCTCCGGTTCCAGGCTGTGGCGGTTGCGCGCATACATGAAGCCGAACTCGTTGCGCGGGCCGCCGCCGTTCGGATCGAAGTGGCATTGCACGCACAGATTGCCGGTGCGGGCGGCGTAGAGCGGAACCGTTTCGGCGCGTTTCGCGGTGAGCAGGGCGGCGAGCGGCGCGGCGAGCAACAGCAACAGACTGGCGCGAAGCGGACGGCGCATGGAGCCTCCTGGGCGCGGCACGGTCAGCGGCGGCGGCGGGCGCGACGACCGTGTCCGCCACCACCGGGGCTGGCCACGGTTAGCAGAGCCCCCGCGGCCAGGTCAACGACGAACTTCCCCGGCATGCGGCGCGCGGGAGCACCGGCGCGAGCGCGTACCCGATTCACGCCGGAAACCCCGGGCCCGCCGCCGGCGAGACCGTAGGGACGCGTCCGCCGCCGGTCCGACAGCACGGTGACGCGCGGCGGGCGCCAACAGCTCGAGCGTGCGCTCGATGCCGTCGCCGCCGCGGAAGCGCCCGCGGCCGCCGCTCCCGCGACGGATGCGCGTCGATACCACGCGCAACGGATAGGCGTGTTCGAGCGATTCGACCGGCGTGTTGCGCGTGTTGGTCATGTGCGCCTGCATCGCGGAAGCCCCGGACCATCCCGGGCCGCCGCCGTGGCCGCCCGCCAAGGTCTCGTAGTACGAGAACGGCGGCACCGGTGCGCGGATCGCGTCCGCCGATCGAGCAGGTTGCTCATCGTGCCGTTGCTCGCGGCCGGAATCCGCCCGGGCAGCGCGCGCGCGAATGCGCCGAGCACGACGTCGACGATGCGCTGCGACGTCTCGACGTTGCCGCCGACCACCGCCGCGGGCTCGACCGCATGGACGATGCTGCCCGGCGGCGCCACGATCTCGACTCCGGAGAGCGAGCCGTCATTCACCGGGAAGTCGCCGCCGAGCACCAGCGGACCGCGTAGGTCACCGCGGCCTGGGTCACCGCCAGCGACGCGTTGAGCGGCCCCGCGGTCGCGGCACTCGATCCGGTGAAGTCGACGCGCAGCCGGCCGCCGCCGGTCACCAGCGTGACCGCCAGACGGACCGGTCCGCCGCCGAGTCCGTCGTCGTCGAGCGCATCCGCGAACCGCCATCGCCCGCGCGGCAGAGCGCTCAACGCCGCGCGCATGCAGCGAGCGGCGTAGCCGATGAGTGATTCGGCCGCGGCCTCGAGCGTCGCGAGCCCGTGCCGGCCGATCAGCTCGCCCAGCCGGTGTTCGCCGGTCGACTGAGCACCGAGCTGCGCCAGCAGATCGGCGCGGCGCTCGCGCGCGGTGCGCACGTTGGCGAGCACCAGCGCGAGCACGTCGGGCACGATGCGCCCGCCGCGCACCAGGTGGACCGGCGGAATGCGCAGGCCTTCGCTCGTAGATCTCGCGCGCAAGTCGGCATCGAGCCCGGAGATCGCGCCGCCGATGTCGGCGTGGTGGGCGCGGCTCGCGACCAGGAAGTCGGGGCGTGGTTCGCCGCGCCGGCGCAGGTGTCGAGCAAACACCGGCGAGACCAGCGTCAGGTCGGGCAGGTGGGTGCCGCCGGCATAGGGATCGTTGAGCAACACGACGTCGCCGGGAGCGAACGCGCAACGCTCGAGCACCGCCTCGACCGCGCGCGGCATGCTGCCGAGGTGCACCGGAATGTGCGCCGCCTGCGCCACCAGGCGCCCGCGGCCGTCGAACAGCGCGCACGAGTGGTCGAGGCGCTCCTTGATGTTCGGCGAGTGCGCAGTGCGCATCAGGGTCACGCCCATCTCCTCGGCGCACGCCGAGAACAAGCCCTGGAAGAGGGCGAGGCGAGCCCCGTCGAACCCGCCCGCAATGCGCCGTCTCATGCCCGCCGCCTCGACGACTCGAGCACCAGGGCTCCCGACCGATGCCAGCGCGCGCGCCAGCCGGTCGCGATCCACAGCGTCGCTCCGTCCTCGATCACGATACCGGGACCGCGGGTCGTGAAGCCGGGACCGAGCGCTTCCATGCGCCACACCGGCACGGTGCGCCACCGTTCGCCGTCGTGGACGCGCGCCCGATTCGCCGCGCGTGACGCGCCACCACTGCGGCGCGATGCACGCGGCAGAGGCCGATCCGCCAGGGCGCCGCGCACATCGAGAGTCACGACCTCGACCGCGGCCTCGGGTTCCGCGAATCCGTAGCGCCGCGCGTGCTCGCGGTGGAAGCGGCCGACGAGATCGACGCCGACCTCGACCGAGAGTTCGTGCGACTGCCCCCGGTAGCGCACCTCCGCCCGTCGCTCGATCTGGATGAGTCGCTGCTCCGCGCGCGGGAACGACTCGCGCACCTCGCGCTCGAGGGCCGCGAGCCCGCGGCCGATCGCGCCCCGGTCCCCGGTGTCGAGCAGGACCGAGCGGCTTCGTTCGCGACGCGAGCCTCCAAGCCACGCGCCGAGCGCTGAGAGCACACCGGCGTGGCGCGGGAACACGGCGACCGAGCCCAGGGGCCCGGCGAGCGCGCACGCGTGAAGCCCGCCCGCGCCGCCAAAGCACACGAGGGCCGCCTGCCGCGGATCGTGGCCGCGCTCGATCGATACGCGCCGGAGTGCCGCCGCCATGTGCGCCTCGGCGAGCGTCACGACGCCGGCGGCCGCGCGCAGGGGATCGCGGTGCCCTAGTGCGCGCGCCAGCTCGAGCATCGCGGCATGGGCGGCGGCGCGATCGATCGGGAAGGTGCCACCGGCCAGGCGGTCGCCGGGAATGCGACCGAGGATCACGAGGGCGTCGGTCACGGTTGGCGGCCCGCCGCGCCCGTAGCATGCCGGCCCCGGGTCGGCCCCGGCGCTCGTCGGCCCGACGTGCAGCAGGCCACCTCGATCGACGCGCGCGATCGAGCCACCCCCGGCGCCGATCGTGTGGACGTCGAGCATCGGGACCTGGATCGGATGACCGGCGACTTCACGCGATCGGCTGCGCGGCAGCGTCCCTTCGACGTGCGCGCAATCGGTCGATGTGCCGCCGACATCGAGAGTCAGCGCCGCGCGAAAGCCGCACGCCCGCGCCACTGCCCAGCCGGCGCGAACCCCGGCCGCCGGGCCCGACAGGAGCTGGCGCACCGGATGGCGCGCCGCGTGCGCAACCGGCGCCGTGCCGCCGTGGGATTCGACGATTTCGAGGCTCGACCCCGCGCGCTGCGCCAGCCGCCCGAGGTACCGAGAGACGCGCGGCAGCAGAAACGCGTTGGCGACCGTGGTCGCGAAGCGTTCGTACTCGCGGATCTCCGGGCAGAGTTCGCTCGACAGCGTGATCGGGACCCCCAGCGGCGCGAGTGCCCGCCGGATCGCCCGCTCGTGCGCCGGATTCGCGTAGGAGTGCAACAGACCGACTGCGATCGCTTGCGGCCGGGTGCGCGCCACGGCCCGCCCCAGCCGCGCAAGTTCGGCCGGGGTCAGACGCAGGACCGTTTCTCCGCTTGGACCGGTTCGCTCCCGGACGCCGACGCGTCGCTCGCGCGGCACGAGCGGTACTGCCCGCCGGGGCGCAATGGCATGGATGTCGGGCCGATCCTGACGACCGATCTCGATCAGGTCCTCGAACCCGGCGGTGGTGACGAAGGTGACCCGCGCGCCGGTGCGCTCGATCAGCGCATTGGTCGCGACCGTCGAGCCGTGACGCACGGCGGTCGCGGCCGACGCCGACATGCGGTCGAGCCCGGCGAGCACCGCGCGTTCCGGGGCGCGCGGCGTCGAGGGGACCTTCACCGACGCGAGCCGCCCGCGCTGGAACGTGGCGAAATCGGTGAAGGTGCCGCCGGTGTCGACGCCGATCCGATCGGAATCGGCTCGGCCCCGCATCGTGCGGGTTCGAACGGCGCTTCGCGGTCGCCGCTTCTGCCGCATCAGGACGCGGCCCGGCGCTGGCGCCGCCTCAGGAGGTCGATGCCCACCCCCACGACCACCAGTCCGAGTGCTGCGAGGATGACCCACACCGGGATGTCGAAGTTGCGTCCGATCAGCGCGAGCACGAAGTAGTACGGCATCGATCCCAGGAAGGTCGCCAACCCGTAGAGCGGAATCGGATAGCCGATGGTTGCGGCGACGATTTTGAGTGGCGCGTCGGGTAGCGGCGTGGCGCGCGCCACGGTGAGCGCAAGGAACGATGCCGAGGGATATTGCTTGAGTGCCGACTCGACCCGCTCGCGCGACGGCGCGAAACGACGCATCCACGGCTTGTCACCCGCCAGGATCCAGCGCAGCAACGCCAGCTGCGTCGCGCTGCCCAATGCGCTCGCCCCGCCGCCGAACACCGCGATCACCCAGGGTTCGTGGTGGCGCCCGTAGATCAGGAGCAGCGCGGTGGTCGCAAACGCCAGCGTCGAGGCGTCGACGTAGAGCAGGATCAGGAGAACGACCAGCGACTTCCCGATGGATCACCTCCGCCGTGACGGGCGGGAAAACGATGTCGCGAGCCCGCGAGGGCGTGGGGGCAGGTAGGGCGGGTTGGCGTCGATGGTGTTGCCCATGGAAGCCGCGTGGCGGAGCCACGTGGCGCGCCATGGCTCGACGCAGACCCGCCCCTACCTGCCCCCACGCCCCCGCGGGCTCGCGACAGTAGCTCGGACGCTTGCCCGAAGGCGAACCCAGGCCGGTTCGGCGGGCCACCGATCGGAGCCGCGGCGGGCTCCGATCGGCAGTGGTCTTCAGCCGGTCGGTATCGACGGCGGCTCGGATCCCCCGTGCCCCGATCCCGGCGATATCCCGGGAGGCATGAAAGCCGAGGTCGGAGACGGCATCGGCGGCGGCGCCACCGGTGGCGACGACGGTGCCGGCGGCGGTGTGGGTGGCGGCACGGGATCGCTTCTACGTCCCCATTGGTTTCCACGCCACCAGCGCGCGATCGTCCCGGCGCGGAACTCGGTCCGCAGCCAGGCGCCCGATCCGGCGATCGTGAGCAGGAACGCCGCAATCACCGCGAGCACGCGAATCAACGTGCCGAACCCGGAGAGGAATCCACCGGTTTCCCTGAGCAGGGCGCCGAGGAACGAGCTGCCATTGACCACCAGGACGCCGAGCAACGCGGCGTTCACCAGGGTCGGCGGCGTGAACGTGGCCCCGGGAGCGGCACTCGCTGCACGCCGGGACAGGATACCTTCGCCGAGCACGGCGGCGGCCGCGACGTAGCCCCAGACCCAGATCAGCACGAGGAACAGGCAGTAGCCAAGCAGCGCGGCGAGTGCCACCGGGATCCCGATGATGGTGATGCATAGGAGTGCCACCACCAGGGCGAGCGCCACGATCGACGGGATGAGCAGGGCGACGACCAGGGTGCCGATGCCGAACGACATCACGGTCTCACGGCGGAGTGTGGTCATCACCTCGCGCGTCCGGCCCGGGCCGAGACTCGCGAAGCCCCAGGCAGCGCCGGCCATCAAGAGCAGGCCGGCGAGCGACGAGGCCAGTCGGTTCTCGCGGCGGTGTTCTTCCTTCCACCCCTCGCGGATGACGGTACCTCTGCGGCCGCGACCCAGACCACTCACACGCTGGCCGCCGACCTTGGCGCCGTCTTCCTCGATCAGGCGACCGCCCATGCAGACCACGTCGCCTTCGATATCGGCGCTCGCCATCAAGTGCACGTCGCCGCCCATCGCAGCCACGTCGCCCTCGATTCGGCCATAGACCGTGACGTCACCGCCGACCGCGACCACGTCGCCCTCGACCACCTGGTCGGGACCGATCTCGATGTCCGAGCCGATGCGGGTGATGTTTCCGGACTTGCCGATCGTGATCTTGGGATGCTCGGGTGGCTCAGGCGGCACCGGGGGCTCCGGCGGCTGACTGGATTCCTGAGCTACAGCGGTCGCGACGTTGCACGCGACCGCGTGAACCACGGCGGCGAGCGGCCCGCGCGCGAGCCCTGACTGCCAGGGCATACTGCCCAGGATGGTTGCCGCCCAGGCCGCGAGAAGAACGATTGCCGTCGCAAACAGGGCCCGCCTCACGATGGGGCGAGCGCCGACGGGGGTCTGAATCATGGACCGCCTCCTTTCCGTGGTTGGGGATACGGCCTCCCCGGGGCCGCGGTTTCAGGTGCGGAGCACGGGTTTTCGGGCGGAACGCAAAGGGGGGCGTCCCTCGGGAGCCCCCCTCGTGTTCCCCGTTCAGGAACGATCAGTGCTGCATGGACGTGTCGGCCGCGGCACTATCGGCAGTCATGTCCCCGGCCGGCGGCGTGGGCTCGCTCGACATCGCCGGCTCCTCGGACGTTGCCGGAGCCTCGGTCTGGCCGCCGCCACACCCTGCCACGGTCAGAGCCATCGAGAGAGTCAGAATTGCTGCCATCAACATAGCCAAAAAGCTACGCATCTTGGGTACCTCACCTCCCCAGCGGAAGACCGCGGCGTCAGGAGCCGCGGCAGCAATCGTCTGAGCGCAGGCACTCGAAAACGAAGAACGACGCACCAACAGGGGTGTCGATGCCGGCACCCATCCCTGAGCGAACTGCGTCCCAGCGGTCACGAGCGAGTCGTGGAGGGTCCACGAGCGCTCCCTGCAAAAAGCGGGCGAAGGCTATGGGTGGGGCCCGGTTCTGTCAAACAGCAGCCCGGCGGCTCGCTGGGGGATGGGCTCGGCCCCCCGGCCGCGGGCGGAACGGGTCAGTCTCCGACCAGGGCCTGCTCCAAATCGACCTGGAGGTCGGCCACGTCTTCGATCCCGACCGACAGGCGCAGCAGCCCGTCGGCGAACCCCATGGCCAGCCGGGTCTCCCGGGGAACGGACGCATGGGTCATCGACGCGGGATGGCACACCAAGCTCTCGACGCCACCCAGGCTCTCGGCCCGGGTGAACAGCCGGAAGCGGTCGAACACCCGGCGCCCCGCCTCGAGGGAGCCGTCGCCGGGCACGAACGAGATCATCCCGCCGAAACCGGTCGACTGGCGGCGGGCCAGATCGTACTGGGGGTGGGACTCGAGACCGGGATAGTGGACCGCGGTCACGGTCTTGTGTCCCGAGAGAAAACGCGCCAGCGTCAGGGCGTTGGCGTTGTGGCGCTCCATACGCACCGCCAGAGTCTTGGTCCCGCGCAGCGCCAGCCAGCAATCCATCGGGCCCGGGACCGCACCCGAGGCGTTCTGCAGGAAGCGGAGCTGCTCGGCGAACGCGTCGTCACTGGTCACCAGCGCGCCGCCGATCATGTCGCTGTGTCCGTTCAGGTACTTGGTCACCGAGTGCATGACCACGTCGGCGCCGAGCGACAGCGGACGCTGGAAATACGGACTGAGGAACGTGTTGTCGACGACCAGGCGCGCACCAGCCTTCCGGCTGATCGCGGCAACTGCCGCAAGATCGGTGATTTGGATCATGGGATTGGTCGGCGTCTCGACGAACACCATCTTGGTCGCCGGCGTGATCGCCGCGGCGAACTCCAACGTGTTCGCCGCGTTCACGTACGTGAACGTCAGGCCAAACTTGCGGAACACGCGCTCGAACAGCCGATAGGTGCCGCCGTAGAGGTTGTTGCCGGCGACCACGTGGTCGCCCGACGACAGCGTCTGCATCAGGGTCGTGGTCGCCGCCAGGCCCGACGCGAAGCACAGACCGTGGCGGCCGCCCTCGAGGGCGGCCAGGTTGCCCTCGAGTGCGGCGCGCGTCGCATTGTGCGTGCGCGCATACTCGAAGCCCCGATTGCGGCCCAGCGCTTCCTGGGCATAGGTCGAGGTCTGGTAGACCGGCACGACCACGGCGCCGGTCGACGGGTCCGGCTCCTGACCGGCGTGAATCGCGCGTGTGCTGAAGCCCGCGTTCGCAGGCAGAGACTTGTCACCGCCCATCATTCCGCCCCCGCAATGAACTGAAGCATGTCGAACCGCGTGAGAATCCCGGCGATGGTACCGCCGCGTCGCACCAGCACCGCAGGCTCCTTCGCCAGTCGCCGGGTCACCGCGTCCACGTGCTCGCCGGCGTCGACCACGGTCAGCGGACCGCGCATCCACCCGTCCACCGCGTGGTCAATGGCCTTGGGGTCCGCGATCGCGGCCTTGAGAATCTCGCTCTCTTCGAGGGTGCCGACCAGGTCGCCGTTCCTGAACACCGGAATCTGGCTGACGGCATGCTGCTCGATCAGCACCAGCGCCTCCTTGAGCGGAGCGCCGGCCTGGACCGACACCAGCCGCGGCAGCCCGCGCGACTTGTTGTCGACGACCTCCCCGGCCGAGGCGCGCGAAGGATCGAGCAGGTGATTGTCGCGCATCCACTCGTCGTTGTGCACCTTCGACAGGTAGCGCTCACCGGTGTCGGGAACCAGCACGACCGGCAGAGCGTCGGCCGGCAGCCCGCGCGCGACTTCGAGCGCGACCCACACCGCCATGCCGCCCGAGCCGCCGGTGAAGATCGCGTCCTCGCGCGCGAGACGGCGCGTCATGTTGAGGCCGGCGCGATCGGTGCACGAGAGCACCTTGTCGATGACTTTGAAGTCGGTCGCCGAGGGGATGAAGTCCTCGCCGACGCCTTCGATCTTGTAGGTGTGGGCTTCGGACATCTCGCCGGTCTCGTGATAGTGCTTGAGGATCGAGCCGACCGGGTCGGCGCCGATCACCTGGACCTTGGGATTCTTCTCCTTGAGGTACTTGGCGGTGCCGCTGATCGTGCCGCCGGTGCCCATACCGGCGACGAAGTGGGTGATGCGGCCGGCAGTCTGCTCCCACAACTCGGGACCGGTGGTCGCGTAGTGCGCCTGCGGGTTCGCCGGGTTGTGATACTGGTTGGTGAGGAACGCGCCCGGCCGCTCATGTTCGACGCGCCGGGCCACCGAGTAGTAGGACTCGGGAGAATCCGGGGCGACCGAGGTCGGACTGAGGAGCACTTCGGCGCCGAAAGCCTTGAGCAGGTTGACCTTCTCGCTCGACACCTTGTCCGGCATGCAGAACACGGCCCGATACCCGCGGACCGCGGCGACCATGGCGAGACCCAAACCGGTGTTGCCCGAGGTGCACTCGACGATGGTGCCGCCCGGTTTCAGGCGCCCGTCGCGCTCCGCGGCCTCGACCATGGCGAGCCCGATCCGGTCCTTGACGCTGCCGCCCGGGTTGAACGCTTCGAGCTTGGCCAGGACCGGGCAAGGGCAGTCGCGCGCCACGACGCGCAGCCGCACCAGGGGCGTGTGCCCCACGGTGTCGAGGATGTTTTCGAAGTAGCGCACACCGGCAGGGACCTGGGTCACGCGCCGAGGCTAGTGTCGGGTCCCAGGGCCGTCAAGCACCACCGCAACGAAAACGCGGCGTCCCGTGAGGGAACGCCGCGTCGTGAAGGACGGAGCGACGGCCGCCGCGTCAGTGCGCTTTGCCGCCGCTCATCTTGTTCTTCTTGTTCTTGACGGTCTCGCCCGAGAAGTTGTGGTGGGCGATCATCGGCAGCTTCTTCTCCCAGTTCCACTCGGGGTCGTTCTCGCCCTGATGGCACTGGGTGCAGACCGCCTCGGCGACCCGATGCGGCGCCGCCGCGAACGCTTCGTGCCGGGTGCCGATGCCGTGGCAGTTCTCGCACTGAACGTTCGACAGGTGCGGCGACGAGGTCAGGTTGGTGAACCCGGTCGGCTTGCGGAACCCGACCACGTGACAGCCGATGCAGTCCGGGGTCGCGTCCTTCTTGGCGTCGATCAGCGTCTGCCAGGCCACCGAGTGCGAGGTGGTCTTCCATTGCTCACCCTCGGCCGTGTGGCAGCGGATGCAGACCTCGGATCCCAGGAAGCGATCCGGCTGATCCTCCTGCTTTTCCTGACGCGTCGTCGCAGCCGCCGTTTCCTGCTTGCGCAGCTTCTCGTTGTACGAATCCTCGAAGCTCTTGACCAGCTCGAGGATCTCGGGCTTCTCGCCGACCACCGGGCTCAGGATCGACATGTCGTTCTCGCGCTTGGTCACCACGCCCTTGTCGAGCGTGATCACCGTGCGTCCGAGATACTGACCCTGCTCGCCGCCGTAGCACGCGATCGTGTTCTTGATCACGCGGCCCTGCTGGAGCAGCGGCACGTTGCGGCCGACGATCGCGACGTCCATCCCGGCGACCGCGGTCACCAGGTCTTCGGTCTCGACCTTGCCGAGCTGCGACAGGAGCACGATCACCTGCGCGCCCTTCTTCTTCATCTCGGCGATCGTCTTCTCGGCGGTGACCGCCGGCTCGGTGATCGACAACGAATCGCGGGCCGGGCCGAGATCCACCTTGTCGCTGATCAGGCTGAGAACTCCGACCTTGACCTTGCCCACTGTCTTGATCAGGTAGGGCTGGAAGAGCGGCTTCTTGGTCTTGGCGTCGAGCAGGTTCGAGGAGACCAGCGGCAGGCCGGTGCGCTTCTGCTGCGACTGCAGATAAGCGACCCCGTAGCGCAGATCGCGGTCCCCGACGCCCACCGCGTCGGTCCCGAGCAGCTTCATCGCGTCCATCAGGAACCACGCGACATCGTGCGAGTTCGCCGACTCGGGGAAGAATCCGCCGTTGTCGACCAACAGGACCTGACCGTATTGCGCCTTCGTGCTGTCGACGTAGCTGGCCCGCCGGGCCAGACCCCCCTTGGGGGTGTGTCAACCGCAGGGGCTCGTCTTCCCCTTTACGTCCGTCGTCGAGAGGATGATGAGCTTGTCCGGTTGCAGGACCGTCGAGGGACCGGCAGCCGACAACACGAGCGCTCCAATGAGCGCCACAATCACGAAGGCAAACAATCGCGTGGCGAGGTGCTTCATGGACGGAAAACTCCTGGGGTTCGGTGGGACGTGTTGCGCGGTGGGATTTTACGGACCGCCCGCGACCAGGGTCAAGACTCGAACCGCACCGAGCACGGTGCGAACCGGTCGAAGTTGCGAAGTGCTGACATACCTGGCCCTACCGTCACCCTGTTTTCGGCCCGGGCGGGGCGGCTCCTCACCGGGATCAGGAGGCCTCGGGCACACGGTATTTCCGGATCTGGTCGCCGGTCGCGACCTTCCGCCCGGAGCGTGAATGAACGATCCGGACCTCGAATCCGTAGCGGCCTAGGGAAAAGTGGCGCTCGATGATCCGGATCAGCCCGGCGACCGTGGCGTCGCCGCGAATCGTACGGCCCCGGCGCCCGGTGCCGTGGGCGCGGGCCAGTCCGGCTTCGAACCCCTCCTGATAGGCGCGCCGCGCGATCCGATCCAACCAGCGGCCGTGACTGCGTCGGACCTTCCTGAGCAACTGGGCCTGCGTCATCGTTCCTCCTGCGGCGGGGGCCCGAATCGTAGCAGAGCCCGGGCTGGCCGCGCGCGATCGGGGCCGCTAGTCTCACGCCATGAACCATCCCGTGAACTACCCGACCCTCAGCGAAGCCGAGTGGTCCCGACTCGACCGAGTTTGGGACTTGATGGAGGAAGGCGATCCCGAGCGGGCCGCGCTCGAGCTGCGGTCGTCGTTCCCCGATCGACTCACGCACCCCGATGTTCGCGTGGTCGATGCCGCGGTGGCGCTCGAGGAGGGCAATCCGGAGCGGGCCCTGACCGCGCTCGATGGCGCCGAACGGTCGGCCGACCCGGCACTCTTCTTTCACTTGCGCGCCGCGGCGCGCTACGACATGTGCCAGTTCACGCAGGCGCGCGAGGACGCCGACCGCGCCCTGGCGATCCGGCCGGACCTGGCCGAGGCCCTGGATCTGATGTCGCGCGCGAGCGACCACCTCGGCGATTCGGAAGTCGCCGCCGACTACGCCGAGCAAGCGAATGCGCTCGACCCCGAGCGTTATCCGGAACCTCTGGATCTCGACGATGACGCGTTCGATGCGCTGGTCGAGAAGAGCCTCGCCGAGCTGCCGGCGGTGGTGAAGCAACGCGTCCAGGAGATCCCGGTGGTGGTCGAGCCGCTTCCGGACTCGGCGATCCTCACCGCCGAGCAACCGCCGCTCTCACCGGACATTCTCGGACTGTTCGTGGGACGCGACCTGATGAGCCGCACCACCCAGGATCTGCCGTCCGCGCCGGGCGCGATCTACCTGTTTCGCCGCAATTTGCTGCGCTTCTGCACCACGCAGGAGGATCTCGAGCGCGAGGTGCGCGTCACGGTCCAGCACGAGGTCGGTCATCTGCTCGGGCTCGACGAAGACGACCTCGAAACCTGGGGACTCGCCTGAGGCCCCAGTCGGCCCCAAATCGGCGCCCAATCGGCCGCTAGTCGGACTCGTATTCCTCGACGCCGACCGTGCCGCCATCGCAGGCGGCGCACGGAACGCGATAGCGGCCGAGATCCTCTCTCCCCGGCATCCGGCGCAACGCTTCGCGCGCCGTGGTCGGATCGCCGCCGCGGATCGCGCGTGCGGCCTCGGCCAACGCCGCGCGCATCGCCGCGGCGCGGGCGGCGCCGAGAAAGGGTTGTGCCTCGAGCTCGGCGATCAGGCCCTGGGCCAGCGGCTCCGCCACGCGCGCGCGATCGCTCGCCAACCCGAGACGGGCAAAGCCTTCGAGAATCAGCGCCCGATCCCAGAAGGTCTCGTGTTCGAGTTCCGACTCGGCCGCACGCAGGTTCTCGACAGCCGTCGCACGGGAGGAACCCTCCGCGCGAGCCGCGCGCTCGACCAGCAGCGCCCACAACAGTCGACCGATGGTCTGGTCGCTCCAGTAGGAGCTGGCCGGGCCCGTCTGGTCGCGTGCCGCGCGCAGTGCTTCGGCGCTCGGCACGCCGCCCGCGGCCACCGACTCGACCACGCTGAGCGCCGCGCGATTCCAGCGCGCCTCGAAGCCGTCGCCGGCACGCTCGAAATCCTCGCGGGCCTCGGTCCATCGCTCGCCGACGGCGCGCAGCACGCCGCGATTGAGGCGCGCGACCTGGTCGTCCGGCCGAACCTCGAGAATCCGCGACCAAGCCGTGTCCGCGGCGGCACCGGCGCCGGTCCGCTGACACGCGACCGCGAGCGCGCGCAAGGTCGCGAGGCCGTCCCTCGAGCCCGGCTCCGGCGGAGCCTCGGCGAGTGCGGACCCGAATCGGCCCGCAGCAACTTCGGCGAAGAGCCCGGGAGCACCCGCGGCCGTGGCCGGCGGCGTCAGGTCGGTCAGGAACCGCGGCCGCCTCGGCAGCAGACGGTCGAGCGGGGCGGCGTCCCCCACCCAGGCCGCGAGCACGGCATCGAGGTTCTGGAGAAGTCCGTGAGCCTCGAGGAACCGAGGCTCGGCGGTGGCCGGCGTCGTGCCGCAATCGGGGCAGCGCGGAGCCGAAACCGATCGCTGGCAGCGCTCGCACCAGGGCTCCGCGCCCGGCGGCACACCGATCCACGCACCGGCCTCACAGGCATCGCACGCGACGCGCAGGCGCCCCGAGTGGGCGCCGGCGCCCCCGCTCATTGGATGCCGCCGATGCTGATCGCGCGGGTACCGCGGTCGATGTAGATCTCCGGCTGCTCCTTCACGCCGATCTTGAAGTAGTACTCGTCCTCGCCTCCGACCATGAACGTGCGCGTGAAGCTCGCCTGCCAGCAGTGCAGGTCGCGGACCAGAGAGAATCGCTGGGTGCCCATCCGCCGGTTGGTCACGTCGTAGGCCGCCGAGTACTCGACGCTCCACGCCGGGCTCATCTGGTAGCTGGTCACCAGATTCGCATTGCGCGAGGCCAGCCACCGGCCGTCGAACGCGTAGCCGCCGGCGTACGAGAACGCGAACGCGACGTTCCACTGGTCGGTGAAGGGCTGCACCTTGCGGGCGTTGCGGTCGAGCGCGAGGTCGGGAGCCGCGAAGTAGTTGCGCGCGTCGGTGCTCGACAGGTTCATCCCCAGGTTGTAGTTGAATGTGCGCAGCGGCTTCGGATTGTAGACGTCGGTCACCCAGCTAAAGGTCGCATTGACGAAACGAGGCGGCGTCAGCGTCACCGCCGACCCGATGGTCGACAGGGGGTGCACCTGATTCTGCTCGCGCCACAGGAAGTTGTAGTTCGCGCCCATGGTCCACGACAGCAGATTGTCGAGTCGCTGGATTTCGTTCTTGCGGCGGACCTTGACCTGAAGCCGCTGCTCCAGTGCCATGTTCATGCGGAACTGCTTGAATCCGGAAATGCCGATCGAGCCGAAGCTCTCGAAGCGGTCGATCGGGTTCCCGGCGCTGTCCTGCGCCACCAGCCCGGGGAACTCGGGGCTGTAGGTCATCGATACCGACGGGAACACGACGTGCCGGACTCCCTCGAGCGCGCCGATTCCGGGAGCGAACGTGCCATAGAACGTGGTGCTGGCCGCCAATCCGGCCGACCACACGCCGGCCGGAACGTTCTTGTTGCCCTCGACATCGTGGTCGAACACCGCGACCGTGGAGTTGAGGATCGGACGCAGGTTGATCCAGCCGAGCGCCCGGCGCGCGTCCGATACCGAGATGTCGGTCTGGAAGCCGTTGCGCACCGTGCGCCGCTCGCCGATCACCAGGATCGAATCTTCGATGGAAGCTTCGCCCGGGTTGGGGGTCGACAACACGCGCTGCTCGACGAAGGCGCGCTCCTCCTGGTAGTAGAGGTAGCGACTGCTGAGCGACAAGTACACGTTGGCCAGGGTGGTTTCGAGCGGGGTGCCGCGCAACATGCCAATGGATCCCAGGGCCCGCGTGGGGAACGAGAGTGTGATGCTGGGCAGGCTCGCGGTGAGCGACGGCAGAGGCGCCAGGGAGCCGACCGGGGGTCCTGATTGCGGACCGTCGCCATCGGGATCGTCCAGGCCGTCGGCGGCGTCCAGGTCCTGCCGCCGATCCACCACGCCGTTGAAGGCCGCCCAGGCCGCGGTGTGGCTGATCGCGATGTTCGAAGTCAGGAACCGGTTGAGCCGCTGCGACAGCGGCCGCCCGTAGAGATTGCTCTGGCTGTACTCGCGGCTGGAAACGTACGAGCCGCGCGCGGCGAGCCGGGTGTTCGGGGTCAGCTCCTGCGTGTGGTAGGCGTCGAGGTCCCAGTTCTCCTCGCCGGCGCCTTCGTTGCGCGCGTAGCTGGTGTTGATCTCGCCGTCGAGCACGTAGAGCAGCTTGTAGACCATGTCGGCACGCAGGACCCACGACGGCTCGGCCTGGTAGTAGTCGCCGGCCAGGGTGAAGTCCATGTAGTCGTTGGCCGCCCAGTAGTAGCCGACGTTGCGGATGAACTGCCCGGCCTCGCGGTTGAACCCCAGCTCGAAACGCGGGATCAGCACGCCGGAGTGCCGGCCCGGGCGCACCGGGAACACCCAGAACGGCAGCGCCAGCAGCGGCACGTTCTTCACGTACAGGACGATCGGCTTCGCCACCACCTTGTCCTTGAGGTAGATCTTCATCCGGCGTGCGGCGAAGTGGTAGTGCGCGTCGACCTGGTCGCAGGTGCTGTACGAACCCCTGGCCACCTGCAGCTCGTTCTCGTTGACCTTGCGGATCTGGCGGCCGTGATAGAGGCCGGTTTCGTACTGGGTCTCGGCTTCGTAGATGTTGCCGACCCGACTTTCCAGGTCGTAGGTCATCAGTTTGCCGACCACTCTCTCGCCGCGATCCATCAGCTCGGGCTGGCCCTCGGCGGTCAGCGCCTCTTCGCCGACGTCGAACACCACGCGCTGGGACTTGAGCTCGAGATCGCGGTAGTTCACCTGCGCTTCGCGGTCGAGGACGATGCGGTCCTCGGCAACCTGGTACTCGATGCGTGGCGCCCGGTAGACAACCCGCTCGGCCGACACGGCCGCGGTGTCGCTCGGGTCGACGGCAAAGCGGTACTCGCCCGAGGCATTGCCTTCGATCACGGCGCGCGTGACCTTTCGGTCGGTGAAGAACACGGTGATCGTGTCGCCTTGCGCCTGATTCGATTCGGGCGTCTTCCCTTCCTTCGGGACCGCCTGATACTGGTTGCCGGCCTTGCCGGTGGCGACCAGGCTGTCGATCTCGTTGTCGGTGAAGAACACGTCGACCCGATCGCCGACGAGTCGGTTCTGCTCGTCGCGATTCTGCTCGCGCATCCCCCGGTAGCCGACGTCGGCGTTACCGATCACCACGACCCGGTTCAGACGGTTGTCGTCGGTCCAGAACTCCAGGGTGTCGCCGGACACCTCGGTTTCGTCGTCCCACGCGCGCGGGTGGCCGGTCATCAGCCCGTAGTCGTTGGGGTCATCGAACTGGCCGTAGTCGGCACTCGCATGCATCGTGTCGCGCTCGACCCGCACCGAGTCGATCGCCTCGGCCAGCCGGCTCTCGGTGTTGATCCGCAACAGTCGCGCCCGAATGTGGGTCGGCGGCCCCTTCTCTTCGCGCGAGATCAGCAGCGGGTCGCGCCAGGCTTCGGCGACGCTGGTCGTCCGGTCGTAGTCGACGGCACCCGCGGTCAGGTGGAGCCGGTTTTCCTCGTCCACCCCGCGGACGTTGCCGCGAGCTTCGAGCACCTGGTCGTCGCGATGATAGGTGACGCTGTCGGCTTCCATCTGCTGGCGCTGATCGCGCGCGCGAGCGCCGCCATGCAGGTCGATCCGCCCCTCGCGCCGGTCGTAGGTCGCCCACGGCGCGTCGAGGGTCGCTTCGCGGTCGACCACGTGCACGTGGCCCTCGAGGTGCAGGATGTCGGTGAACTCGGCGTAGGACGCCTTGTCACAGGTCACGGTGGTCGTGCTGTCGACCAGGCGGACGTTCCGCTCCAGGTGCAACATGCCGGCGTTGCGCAGGTAGCGGCCGTGCTCGGCGGTGATCACGGCGCGACCCCGGATGATGCGCACGTTGCCGTCGAGCTGGACTTCGTCGCCTTCCGGACCGTGGCTGCCGGTCATGCGGTCGGCCGAGATGTCGAGCGGGGTCGAGGACGAAGGAGAAGGCGCGGTCGGCGAACCCGGCGGCGGCGCGGCGGAGGGTGCGGGCGATTGTCCGGCCGCGATCGAGGTCGTAATGCCGATCGCCAGCCAGGCGCCGATCGCCGCCACGCACGTCGTACGCCGCCTCACAGCGTCTCTCCCGGCGCGCCGCCGAACGCCGCCATCGCCTCGCCGACCGCGAACAGCGATCCGGCCAGCAGGACTCGACGCTGGCCCGCGCGGTCGAGCGCCCCCCGCACCGCCCGCGACACGTCGGGCTCGACGCTCACGCGGAATTCGGTGGCGGCGCGCGCCAGCGTTTCGGGATCCTCGGCGCGCGGGTTCTTGGTGCGCGTGATCACCAGCTCGGTGGTTGCGGCGAACCCCCGGAGGGCGGCGAGCATCGCGGCCGCGGGTTTGTCGCGCGAGGCGGCGAGCACGATCGCGGCCGGCGGCTCGAAGCCGAGATCGGTGCTCCAGGCGTCGGCCAGCCGGCGCAATCCTTCGGGATTGTGGGCGCCGTCCCACCACAGCCGCGGCTCCGCGGCGCAGGGCTCGAGTCGCCCGGGCCAGCGCGCCGCGGCGAGCCCCCGGCGTACCGCATCGGCAGCGATCGACAGCGGACCGCGCGCCAGCTCCGACAACGCGGCCAAAGCCACCCGTGCGTTCGCGATCTGATGTCGCCCGCGCATGCCGATCGCCAGGTCCATCTCCCCCCACGGCGCGACCGCCGCGTGAAAGCGGCTGCCGTCCCCGTCGCACGCGACCCTCGACAGTCGCACCCGTTCTCGCGCCTCGACCAGCGGCGCCCCGACCGCCCGCGCGGCCTCGGCGATCACCGGGGTGGCTTCGCGATCTTCGACTCCGGTGATCATCGGCGTCGCGCGCTTGGCGATCGCGCCCTTTTCGGCGGCGATACGGGCCACCGTCTCGCCGAGAATCTCCGTGTGGTCGAGCCCGACCGAGGTCACCACCGAGACCGCCGGCTCGAGCACGTTGGTCGTGTCGAGTCTGCCGCCGAGTCCGACCTCGACCACCGCCCACTCGACGCCGGCAGCGGCGAACGCGTCGAACCCGAGCGCGGTGCAAACCTCGAAGAACGTGCGGTCGCGCCCGGCGTCCAGCGACTGCACGTGGGCCAGGCGCTCGGCGAGACGCGCCTCATCGGCCCAGCGGCCGTCGATCCGGATGCGCTCGCGAAAGTCGACCAGATGCGGCGAGGTGAAGAGCCCCGTGCGCACACCGGCCTCGCGCAGCACGCGCTCGATCAGCGCACACGCCGAGCCCTTGCCGTTGGTGCCGGCGACGTGCACGGACCGGAACCGGCGTTCGGGACGGCCGAGTGCTTCGAGCAGCGCGCGCGTGCCCTCGAGGCCCAATTTGTCGCGCCGCCGTTCGAGACCGTACAGGCTCTCGAGGGCATCCTGAAGGTTGAGACTCACCCGTATCAGTCGTTCGGCCGGGTCGCGGATTCCGCCGGGGGAGCGACGGCGCGGTTCGGGGTTGCAGGCAGGGAGCGAAGGGTGGCCGGCAGGGCTCGTCCGTCGGCCGCGAAGCCACTGGTCGAACGCCAGAAGAACTCGAGCAGGCGCGCGACCTCGGCGTGCATGTCGCGTCGGTGCACGATCCGATCGATGAAGCCTTTCTCCAGAACGAATTCGGCTCGTTGAAAGCCGGCGGGCAGGTCCTGCCCGATGGTCTGACGGATCACGCGCGCCCCGGCGAAACCCACCAGCGACTTGGGTTCGGCGAGGATCACGTCGCCGAGCGAGGCGAACGACGCGAGCACGCCGGCAGTCGAAGGATCGGTGAGGATCGAGAGGAACGGCAGGCGTTGCTCGCGCAGCCGCGCCAGCAGCGCCGAAGTCTTGGCCATCTGCATCAGCGACAGGATGCCTTCCTGCATGCGCGCGCCTCCGGTCGCCGACACGATCACCACCGCGCGCCGCTCGACCATCGCGCGCTCGATCGTGCGCGCCACCTTCTCGCCGACCACCGAGCCCATGCTGCCGCCCATGAAGTGGAAGTCCATGATGGTCAGGCTGACCGGTTTCTCCCCGATGGTCGCGTTGCCGGAGAGCGCGGCGTCGGTCATGCCGGTGTCGCGGCGCGCCTCGGCCAGCCGCTCGGGATACGGGAGCTTCGCGTCGCGGAACCCGAGCGGATCGCCGGCCTCGAGGTTGGCGTCGCGTTCCTCGAACGAGTCGGGGTCGACGAGGATTTCCAGATACGTGCTCGCGGGAACCCGGAAGTGGTGATCGCATTTCGGACAGACCCACAGGTTTTCCTCGAGCTGGCTGCGGAACAGCGGCTCGTCGCAACCCCGGCACTTGGTCCACAGTCCTTCCGGGAGTTCGGGACGCGGTTCTTTTCGATCGGTCTTGATGCCGGTCCGTTCGCGCTTGAGCCACGACATGCGGGTCAGGGCCTCCGATGGGAGCTCGATGCCGGAGCCGCCCCGCTTTCGGGGCGCCACTCCATGACCAGAGCATCTTCGCCGTTGTCACGATAATACCGGCGGCGAACCGCGGCCAATCGGAAGCCGCGGCTGCGATAGAGCCCCTGCGCGGCGCCATTCGATACGCGGACCTCGAGCGTGAGGTTCCGCACGCTGCGACGTATAGCTTCGGTCAAGAGATCGTCGAGCAGGGCGGCCGCCACCCCGCGCCGTCGCTGGCCCGGGACCACCGCCAGATTCCCCAGATGGCCGACTTCGCCGCCGAGCCACGCCAGGCTGTACCCGGCCAGCTGCGCCTCGCGCTCGGCGATGCGAGCGTGGCTCTCCGGGTGGTCCAGCTCGCCGTGGAACAACGATTCGGGCCAGGGGTCGGGGAACACCTGCTGCTCGATCGCCGCCACCGAGGCGACGTCCCTCGCGGTCATCGGCCGGATCGAGATCGGGGTCGCCGCCAGCGCCCGGTGCCGGACCCGCTCCTCCGCCTGGGCCGAGCGGACGTATTCGGGGCGCACCGGCGAGCCCGCCGCCGGCAACCCCGCGGGAGGTCCGAGGGTGAGTCGCGCCGCGTGCGCGAGGTCGTGGGCCGAGAGCCCGCCGGCGCGAACCTCGGTGGCGCTGCCCGGGTAGGCGGCCTCGAGGGCCTCGCGTTCCCGCACCACCCCCGGGCCCACGAACTTCGGTGCCACCGGACCCAACGCCGACAGTGCTTCTGCAACTCGCTCGAGCAGGATCGGAACCGGGCCGACGGTGGCCGACTCGAGGATCCGGACCTCGCCGTCGCGACCGGCACGAAAGAATCCGGCATAGACATCACGCCGCCCCGCCGGCACCAGGGGCACCACCAGGGCCCGCTCGCAGCGAGCACCATGGGCCAGTGCCGCGAGCGACGAGGCGCCGAGCAACGTCGCCTTCGCGACCATCGCGAGCGCCTGAGCGGTCGCGAGTCCGACGCGAACCCCGGTGAACGAGCCGGGCCCGAGATCGGCAGCCACCCAATCGAGCGAGTGAACCTCGACTCCGGCTTCGTCGAGTGCGCGTCCGACCAGCGCCGACAAGCGTCGCGTATGCCCGTGTCCGACCTCCTCGACCACGTGGGCTCTCGGAGCGTCATCGGGACCGCACACCAGCAGCTCGACGTGCGAGGTCGCGGCCTCGATCACGAGCCCCGCCACTTTAGGAGCGCTCCATATCGTCGCGGGAAACCGCAGAACTCGACCAGGCCGCGAGCAGTGTGCGTGCCCTGTCTCCCTCGGCCTCCGCACGAACGCGGCGCCGAGTCCCGGGCTCGATTTCGAGTGCGATGCGCAGCGCGTCGCGCCACCACGAGGCCGGCAGCCGCTCGCCCCACTCGACCACGACCGCCGCGTCGTCGAGCGCTTCTTCGAGCCCGAGCCCCGCGACCTCGCGGGTCTCGAGTCGGTAGAGGTCGACGTGCACCAGGCGCAGGCGCCCGCGGTATTCGTTCACCAGCGTGAACGTCGGGCTGCGCACGTGCGCGGTGGCCGCGAGCCCGCGGGCGAGTCCGGCGACGAACCGGGTCTTACCGGCGCCGAGCGGCCCCGACAGCGTGACGACGTCGCCGGCCGCGAGCAGGGGCGCAAGTGAGGCGCCCAGGGCTTCGGTGCCGGCCTCGTCGCCGGACGTCGTGGTCCAAACCACCGGATCGACCGACACGTCGGGTGCGGCCGGGCTCACCCGCGGCGCGGCGTGAGGGTGATCAGCGGCAGGATCATCTCCTCGACCGAGATGCCGCCGTGCTGCAGCGTGCCGCGGTACTGGCGCTCGTACTCGTGGAATCGCGTCGGATAGACGAAATAGAAGTCCTCGCGCGCCAGCAGGTAGTTCTTGTTGATGCCGTCGTCGGGCAGCATGAACTCCATCGGTTTGCGCACGATCACCGCCTGCTTGGCGTCGGCATTGAGGTTGAGGCCGTACTTGTAGCGCAGGTTGGTCGACGTGTCGCGGTTGCCGTGGACCATCGCGGCGCGCCGGGCGAGCACCGCACCGTGATCGGTGGTCAGCACGGTGACGCAGTCGGGCTGCCGCGACAGCTCACGGAAGATGTCGTAGAGCGGACTGTGCGTGAACCACGCGGTCATCATCGAGCGGAACGCGGCTTCGTCGGGCGCCAGTTCCTGCAGCAACTCGCTCTCGGAGCGGCCGTGCGCGACGATGTCGAGGAAGTTGACCACCAGGCTGACCAGCGATAGCCCGGACAGCGAGTGCAGCTGGCGGCGGACCTGGAGCGTCTCCTCCTGGTCGTAGATCTTGAAGTACTTGAGCCCGCGCTCGGGAGTCGCATTGAGGCGCGCGAGCTGGAGCTCGAGCAACTCGCGCTCGTACTTGTTGCGCGTCCGCTCCTCCGGGTCGTTTTCCTGCCAGTATTCGCGGTGCTTGCGCCACAGGTCGGCCGGCAGCAGCCCGGAGAAGATCGCGTTGCGCGAGTAAGGCGTCGCGGTCGGCAGCGCCGAGTAGTAGTAGTCGCGGCGGATGTCGAACAGGTCCTCGAGCAGGCCCTCGAGCGCGAACCACTGGTCGAGCCGCATGCAGTCGATGATGACGAACATCACTCGCTTGCCCGCGCGCAGGTGGGGCACGACCCCGCGCTCGATGACGTCGATCGACAGCATCGGGCGGCCCTCGGCGATGCGCACCCATCCCGGGTAGCCCTCCTCGACGAAGCGCGCGAATTCGACGTTGACGCCGCGGCGGAAGTCGATGTGCGACTGGCGCAGGCCGGATTCCGGCGCGTGATCGAAACGCACGTCCCAGCGCGCGGCCTCGACCGCGAGGTCGATCCAGCCACGCCAGTCGAGCCCGCGCAGGTCGAGCGACTGCCAGCGCTGCATCTCGGCGACGTAGTCGCGCGCGAGTTGCGTGTCCTGGATCTTCTGCGCCTCGAACACGCGCTTGCACGCGAGGAACACCTGCGACGGGTTCACCGGCTTGATCAGGTAGTCGGTGATGTGGCGGCCGATCGCCTCGTTCATCAGGCTCTCTTCCTCGCTCTTGGTGACCAGGATCACCGGCACGCCGAGGTCGCGGGCCTTGATCTGGTCGAGCGTGCCGAGTCCGCCGAGTCCGGGCATCATCTCGTCGAGCAGGACGACATCGAACCGGCCGCGTCCCAGCTCTTCGAGCGCGTCCTCGCCGTTGGGCACCGGGGTGACGGCGAAACCCTTCTGTTCGAGGAAGCGGATGTGGGGTTTGAGGAGGTCGATCTCGTCGTCGGCCCACAAGACGCGCCGGCGGGGCTCTTCGGTCATGCCCGGACTCTACTGCATGCGGCGCAGGCCCAAAACCGCGGGCCCAGCGCGCCACGGCCGGAAAACCCCGGCAATCGCGCGGCCGGCGACGCACTTCCCTCGCGTTCGCCTCTCGCATAGCATGCCCGGGCGCGCCGTCCCATGGCGCCGTTTCCACCAATCCTCACCCCTCAATTCGCCGCGAGGAACTCGCGCCTCAGGGAGTCGCCATGAATGCCGGATTCAAGTCGCTGCTCGCCGTTGGGATGGTCGCCGCGCTGGCCGCTCTGCCCGGAACGTCCGGTGCACAGGAGGAGATGATCACCGAAGGCGGCTACGTCGTCGGTCTCTTTCCACAAGGCGACTGGGCCGAGGTCGCCGGGTTCGGACTCGGTGCGGACGGCACCACCTACGTTCGCCGCGATCCCACGCGGCTTCTCAATCTGCGTTCCAGCCTGGGCTGGGGGTACAACTTCGAGCGCGTGGCCGGCGTTCCGGCGGCCAACCTCGCCGGCGGCGATGTCCTCGAGCTCGAGACCTCGAACACCAGCCTGTTCTTCGGCATCGGACCCGAGCTGGGGAAGGCGAGCGGGGAGATGCGCGGATTCGTGTTCGGTATGGTCGGACTCAACGTGTATTGGACCAACAGCCACCTGAAGGGAACCGCCGGCGGACAGGGCTATGACGCGAACGTCGGACACACGAGCACCGTGTTCGCCTGGAGCGCGGGAGCCGGTATCCGGCGTCAGATGTCCGGCGTCCCCGGCGGCAAGATCGAGCTGAGCGCCGAGTTTCGGTCGGGAATCGGGGTCGAATACGTGATCCCGGGCGAGGTCACGAGCGCGGGCGGCAACGTGTCGTGGGATCGGAAGACCCACGATTCCAATCAGATTCTGGTTCGTCTCGGCACGGTGTTCGGATCGGAGCTGTGAGCTTGCGGCGATCCCCGCGATGGCTCGAGCCCCTGTTCGCGGTGACGCTGTTCGCGTGCACCGGGTGCGGGGGATCGTCCGCGCCGTCCGGTGACGCGCAGCGGGCGATGGCGGCGATCGAAGCCGGCGGCATCCGCGGCCACATGACGTTTCTGGCCGACGACCTGCTGGAGGGCCGCGCCACCGGCACTCGGGGCTACGACCTGGCCGCGAACTACGTCGCCTCGCAATTCGAAGCCGCCGGACTCGAGCCGGGCGGCACCGAGGGCTGGTTCCAGCCGGTTCCGTTCCGGCGCTCCGAACTGCTGCACGCGAGAAGCTCGGTGACGCTGGCTCGGGACGGCCACGAGGCTCGGCTCGCCTACGGCGACTTCACCATGAGCGGTGACGCGCTGCGCGCCCAGAGCGCGGTCTCGGCTCCGGTGGTCTTCGTCGGCCACGGCGTCACGGCACCCGAATACGAGCACGACGACTATCGCGACGTCGACGTGCGCGGGAAGATCGTGGCGATGGTCCGAGGCGCTCCCGCGCGCTTCTCCAACGACGAGCGGGCGTACTACTCGTGGAGCTACATGAAGGCCAAGACCGCGGTCGAGCACGGCGCGATCGGCATCATCCAGATCCGCACCCGACGTGACGACCAGATGGCGCGCTGGGAACGAAGCGTTCGCCAGTCCAAGCTGCCGCGCTTCGAGTGGCTCGACCCCGGCGGCGAGCCGCATCACGTGTTCCCTGAGATCCTGGGGCAGGTCACGCTGTCCCGCCCGTCGGTCGTGCGGCTGTTCGAAGGCGCGGCCGCGAACCTCGATTCGGTGCTCGACCGCTGCGAGACCGGCCGCTCGGTCAGCTTCCCGCTGCCGACGTCGGCCCGGATCGAATCGCGTTCCAAGCTGGCCGACGCCGCGAGTCCGAACGTGATCGGCGTGCTGCGCGGCTCGGACCCGTCGCTGGCCGGAGAGTTCGTGGTCTACTCGGGCCACCTGGATCACATCGGCATCAGCGAACCGGTGGACGGCGACTCGATCAACAACGGCGCGTTCGACAACGCGTCGGGCATCGCCGCCATGATCGAGGTGGCGCGCGCGTTCAAGCGACTGGGAACCTCGCCGCGGCGCTCGATCCTGTTCCTGGCGACCACCGGCGAAGAGAAGGGCCTGCTCGGCGCCGAGTACTACACCGAGCACCCGACGGTGCCGGTCGCGGACATCGTCGCCAACCTGAATCTCGACATGTTCGTGATGGCGTATCCGGTCGCCGACCTGGTCGCGTTCGGCGCCGAGCACTCGAGCCTGGGTCCGATGTTGGCCGATCCGGCGACGCGCAACCGATTCGAGGTCAGTCCCGACCCCGAGCCCGAAGAGGTCGTGTTCATCCGCAGCGACCAGTTCCCCTTCGTGCGCAAGGGCGTGCCGGCGCTGTTCATCACCGCCGGGAACAAGAGCCACGATCCGGCGGCGAACGGCAAAGAGATCGAAGAAGAGTGGCGAAAGAATCGCTACCACGCCCCCGCCGACGACCTCCAGCAGCCGATCGACTACGACTCGGGCGCGCGTTTCGCACGGGTCAACTTCCTGCTCGGATGGAACGTGGCGCAGGCCGATGCGCGGCCCCAGTGGAACGCGGACGATTATTTCGGCAAGAAGTTCGGCCCCGATCGGGTGGCGACCCAGTAGCGATCGGGACTACGCGCTCGAGGGTTCGAGCGCCGCGAGCGCATAGAGCCGCGCCTCGTTCCGCGACAGCACCCAGCCGCGAACGCGCACGATGTCGAGGGCCTCGAAGTCGCGGCGGACCATGTCCGTGATTCGCGTGCGCAACCGGTAGGCCGTTTCCTGATAGACCGCCTCCCCGCCCAACTCGCGCTCGATCGCCTGGAGCAATGTTGTCGTCGAGCGTTCGTCGTTCAGGACTTCCAGACACGCGCTGCCGACGGCTCGCGCGCTCTCCAGATCGCCGAAACAGTCCAGCAGCCGGGCCGCGTGCGACGCCGGACGTCCGTCCGACCACGCCCCGCGCAACACCGGACTCGCCGCCGCGCCGGCGCCGAGTGCGGCCGCCAGAAGCAGGAAGCGCCGGCGGGTGAGATCGCGGGTCTCGCTCATGAGGTCGTTCCCTTCAGGTGATCGGCGAGCCTCAGCGCCAGGGCGACCGCGGTCAGGGTCGGCGTGCCCGATCCCGCGCCCGGGAACACCGAGCTACCCGCGACGTAGAGATTGGACACCCCGTGCAGCCGGCAGTTGCGATCGACGACGCCGCGCTTCGGGTCGTCGCTCATTCGCGTGGTCCCGGTGTGGTGGTAGCCGCCGGCCAGGTCGGCCGGCCACGTGTTCTCGCCCTCGGGAAACACGATCTGCAGCCGGCCGAGCCCGGACCGCCCGATCTCGGCGCCCACGAGTTCGAGGGTTCGCCGCACGCTGTGGTGGTCGACCGGGCTCAGCCGCCAGTCGAGCCGCGTCCGCGGCATACCCAGCGCGTCGCGTTCGGGGCTCAGGGTCACACGGCTGTCGGGATTGGGCGCGGGATTGATCCGCGTGCGGACGTTGATGTGCCGCAGCGGGGCCCCGACCGCCCTGGCGTACGCGTTGCCGATGATGTCACCGAGTGCGGCGGGGATCAGGGCTTGCGCCTCGATCGGCGTCGATCGCATCAGGCGGCCGACCAGGTCGGGGAACGGTACCGGCAGCGGCGCCCCCGGGATCGTCGCCTGTTGCCAGCTCATGAGGTCCTTCGAAACGCTGGCCAGGTGCCGGGCCAGGCGGTCGACCTGGCCCCGGCGTCTGAGGGCCGCGGTCAGCTCGCGAGCGTCAATGACGGCGTCGGAATTGATCGCCTTCTGGAAGGTCTCTTCGTACGCGCCCACGAGCACGAGCTGGACGTCGACCAGGCCCTCCCGCGCCCGCAGCTCCGGGTTCAGGGCCAAGTATCCGTGGAGCCCGGTCCGCGCGAAGCGATGATACTCGTAGTAGTGGACCGACTGGTTGGGGCGCGTCGGGACGATGATGCCGCTGACGAACCGCGGATGATCCGAGAAGAACCGGCCGACGCAATCGTGCGCGTTGCCGAGCCCCCTCGGCCACTGGCGATTCGACGCCAGCAGCAGCCGCGCATTCTCGAGGCCGCCCGCCGCCAGGATCGTGCGGCGGGCGCTGACGGTGAATCGGTTGCCGGTCAGGGTCGCGAAGTGAAGGCGCGTGACGACGGTGCCAGGTTCGTTGGTCTCGAGTTCAGTGACGTTGGCGCCGCAGTAGATCGTAACGTTGGCGATCGCCTCGAGATCCTTCTGATATCGCACGCGAAAGCTGCGGTCACCGACCGCCACGATCTGCCCGACCCGGGAAAGGATCCGGCTGTCGTCCAGGGGCCATGGCCGGTAGCGGTTCCGCTCGAGCACCGTCGGAAGCGTTTCCTCGCCGTAGGGCAGCCCACAGGCGACGCGAGCGCGCTCGTAGAACGGATCGAGATCGGCGCGCGTGATCGGCCAGCCGCTGTGGGGCGCCGCCGGGTTCTTCTCGAAGTCGGCCGTCTCCATGGTCCGGCAGATGCCGCCCCAGTGATTGCTCGTGCCTCCGAGCCAGCGCAGGCGCGAGGTGTCGAGCGGGAAGTACGGAAGTCCCACGATCTCGCCGCCGGCCAGCTCCTGGGTCGGCGCGTCGAACAAGGGGGCGCCGCTCTCGAGCACGACGACGTTGAGACCCGTACCCGAGAACTCGCGGGCCAGTGTGATACCCATGGCGCCGGCGCCGATGATGCACAGGTCGGCCTCAATCCGTGCTCCAGGGGGCAGGTTGCGGGCGTCGAGCAACATCAGACTGCCGGCGGGCGCGGTGCAGCAAGAACAGCGCTGCCCGACCAGCGATCGTGGAGTCCCTGGCGACTGGGACTCAGGACCGTGGTGGCGAGTAGGATGGCGTACCAGAGGATCGCCAGCAGGAAGAGCGGCGCCCGCAGCTCGGGCGCCAGCGGACCCGCCAACTCGCTCAGGTAGAGCGGCCCGATCAGCAGGGCCCAGCGCAACACCGCTTGTCCCGTCGACAACGGGCGGGCATCCCGCGCCCGGCTCACATACAGGCCCAGCAGTCGCTGGCCCGGGGTTGCCGGCAGCAGCACCCACGATCCGGCAAAGTACGCCATGCTGATCGCTGCGCTCACCAGCGCGGCCAGCTCGGCGCGCCCGACATCCAGCTCCAAGTCGAACCTGCCGCCCGAGGTCGTGATCTCGACCGGCGGGCCTACCGCCATGCCGAACGCGATGAACGCAACGTAGAGGATGGCCGTGAGCAACACGGCATCGATGACGTACGCCAGGATCCGGCGCGACGCGCTAGCGAACAACAGAACTCTCTCCGAGAATTCGGCGGCGGGGTTGCCGGGGGTGTCGAGCGGGCTCGCAGAAGGTCCGCGGAACCCTGAAACCTGGGCTGGGCGCGATCGGCTCCATTCCATCCTCGCGGGCTGAAATAATGCCAATCGGCGTCGGCTGCCACAAGTGGAATCGGCCGTTTCGGTCGGGTGCTGAAGTCCCGGCTAGGAACCGGCCCGCAGTCGCACGACGATGGTCGTGCCCTGACCGGGGGCGCTCCTCCGAATGAACACGCGACCCTGGTGGTACTCCTGCACCACCCGGCGGGTGAGCGGCAGTCCGAGCCCCCAGCCGCGCCGGCGCGTGGTGTAGCCCGGTTCGAAGGCCCGACGCTGCTCGGCCGGAGTCATGCCCCGTCCATTGTCGGTCACCGAGATCTCGACGTTGCGTTCCACCGCGCCGACCTCGATTTCAATGCGTCCCGCACTTTGGTTCAACGCCGAGAGCGAATTGGTGATCAGATTCTCGAGCGCCCATTCGAGCAGTTCGGCATTGACCAGGACCGGAGGGGTCTCGCCGTAGCGCTCTTCGAGCACGATTTCGCGAGCGCCGTGCGGCAAACGCCGGCGCATGTACTCGACCACGCCACGCACGATCGGGCGCACGTCCTGAGGGGTGAGACTGGGCATCGAGCCGACCTGGCTGAAGCGCTGAGCGACCTTGTTCAGACGCTGGACGTCGTGCTCCATCTCGTCGGCGACTTCGTGGACCGCGGCCAGCGGAACCCCTCCCTGCCCTTCGGCGGTCGCGGCATGGCCGCGCAGCAGCTCGATCCAGCCGAGCAGGGACGAGAGCGGAGTGCCCAACTGGTGTGCCGTCTCCTTGGCCATCCCGACCCAAAGCGAGCGGCGCTCCGCCGCCCGCAAGGCACCGAGGCCTGCGAGTCCCAGCACCAGCAACAAGGCGACACCCGCGACCGAAGCCAGCGGCACCCAGCGCATGTCCTTGAGCGCCTGCGGCTCGCCATAGTGCAGTTGTCCGAGCCGGATCCCCGAGCCGTGGCGCATCTCGATCGGCGGGTGGATGCGGTCGAAGTCGCGAGCGCGATCCCGCACCCGCTCGATGCGTTCGCGCGTCACCGGCGAGATCGTTTGCCCGGCGACCAGGCTGTCGATCGACTCCGGCATGACCAGCGACGTATGGACGTCGAGCAGCTTCCAGGCGCGCGGGGTGCCGAGCGTGTCGGTGATCACGATCGGAAAGTTGATGCCCTCGACGATGTCCTCGACGATCCGCTCGATCTCGGAGCCACGCGCGGCCGGGAACGTGGCCTCGGCGCAGAAGCGCGCGAGCAGGCGCGAGGTGGTCGCCACCTGCTGCGTCAGGCGGTTCATCATCTGCTGGGTGAACAGGAACGCGCCGACGGTCAGGACCAGACTGCCGCCGACCAGCAGCGTGCGCAGCAGGAACCGCAGGTTTCTCACTTCGGAGGCTCGAGCTCCTCGACGCCGTCGAACCACGGCCGCAGGGCCTCGGGAATTCGCACACCGCCCTCGGCGGTCTGATTGTTCTCGAGCAGCGCGGCATAGGTGCGCGGCAGCGCCACGCCCGACGCATTGAGCGTGTGCGGATACTCGACCTTGGCGCCCGGCTCGCGGCGGAAGCGCATGTTCATGCGCCGCGCCTGGAAGTCCTCGAAGTTCGAGCACGACGAGCACTCGAGCCAGGCGCCGGTCCCCGGCGCCCAGACCTCGAAGTCGTAGCACTTGGCGGCGGCGAAGCTCAGGTCGCCGGTGCACAGCAGCATGACCCGGTAGGGCAGCTCGAGCGCCTCGAAGATGTCGCCGACCTCGCGGGCCAGGCGCTCGTGCTCGTCGTAGCTGGTCTCGGGCGGGACGATCTTGACCAGCTCGACCTTGTCGAACTGATGCACACGGATCATGCCGCGCGTGTCCTTGCCGTAGGTCCCGGCCTCGCGCCGATACGAAGCGCAGTAGGCAGTCAGGTAGCGCGGCACGATACCGGGCTCGATGATCTCGTCGCGGTAGATGTTGGTCACCGGCACTTCGGCGGTCGGGTTCAGGAACAGATCGTCTTCCCCGATCAGGTACATGTCGCCTTCGAGCTTGGGCAGCTGGCCGGTGCCGAACAACGACGCGCGCCGGACCACGTGCGGCGGCGAGACCTCGGTGTAGCCGTGATGCTTGACGTGGAAGTCGAGCATGAAATTGATCAACGCCCGCTCGAGCCGGGCACCCATGCCGGTGAACAGCAGAAAGCCGGAGCCGGTGATCTTGGCGCCGCGCTCGAAATCGAGCAGACCGAGCGAAGTCGCCAGGTCCCAGTGCGGCTTGGGCGTGAAGTCGAACTTCTGCGGGGTGCCCCAGGCGCGCACTTCCTGGTTTTGCGCCGGATCGCTGCCCGGCGGCACCGAAGCGTGCGGCAGGTTGGGGATCCACGACGCCAGCGCATGGCTCTCTTCCTCGAGACGCTTGAGCTCGACGTCGAGCGCCTTGATCCGATCGCCGACCTCGCGCATGGCCGCGATCTCGGCCTCGGCCGCCTCGCCGCGCTTCTTGCGCGCCGCGATCTCTTCGGTGGCGGCGTTGCGCTTGGCCTTGAGCTGCTCGGCCTCGTGCAGCACCGCCAGGCGCTTCTCCTCGAGGCCGTAGAACTGGGCGAGGTCGACGTGCATGCCCTTGAGCGCAACGCCGGCTTCGACCATTTCACGGTTGGTGCGCAGGAATTTCAGATCATGCATGGCGGCTCGACCCCGGACTCAGTTCGAATTCGCCGCCGTGTCGGGCGGCGTCGCGTGCGGCGTCCCCTGAAAACCGAGCACGGCATTACGGCGCGCCAGCTCGCGCGCGCGCCGGTAGGCGTCGCGCGCCTCTTCGTCGCGGCCGAGCTTGGACAGCGCCATCCCCAAGCCGAAGTACGCCGCTGGATCTTCCCGATCGACCACCGCGGCCGAGGCGTAGCGCCGCGCCGCGAGCCGATAGTCGCCGATCCGGTACGCCTGGTTGCCGGACTCGACCAACTGCTGCGCGCGTTCCCGCGGCGGCGTGTCGGTCGCCTCACCGGCCGAGCGCGGACCGCATCCTGCGGCGAGCGCTACGACCAGCACCAGCCCCGTGAGGCGGCGCAAAATCACGCCTTCTTCGCCGCCTTGGTCTTGGGTCCCGCGGCCTTGCGACGAGCGCGGAGCACCTTGGCCTTCTTCTTCCGGTCCGACGCGCCGCGCGGCTTGGCGCTGGCCTTCGCACCCTTGGCGACCTTGGCTTTGGCGACCTTGGCCTTCGCAGCCTTGGGCGCCGGAGCCGCGGCTTCGGGCTTGTCGACACGCGGTGCCGCGTGCTTGCGCGGCGCGATGCCCAGCGAACGCAGCAACGAGGCGACCTGCTCGGAGGGCTGAGCACCCTTCGACAGCCACTGCTCGACCTTGTCCTTGTGCACCACCAGCTCGAACGGCTGGGCGATCGGGTTGTAGTGGCCGAGGATCTCCAGGAATCGTCCGTCGCGCTGGCGGCGCGAGTCCGCAGCGACCATGCGGTAGAAGGGCCGCTTCTTCGCTCCGGCCCTCATGAGTCGAATCACGACTGGCATGAATGTCCTCCTTGAAAAACGAGCGGTTCGATCTATGGTTCATGGCCGCCGTGGCGGCCGGGATTCTCTCGCTACGCTCGCGGACGCGTCCGCGGCGACACGATGCTGCTACCGCATCATTCCACGCAACGCCGCGAGCCCGCGCGGGCCTTTCTTCAAATGCTTCATCAGCGTCTTCGCCTGCTCGAACTCCTTGAGCAGCCTATTCACCTCGGGCACCGATCTGCCGCTGCCCGCCGCAATCCGCCGGCGACGGCTGCCGTCGATCACCCGTGGGTTGCGCCGCTCGCGCGGCGTCATGCTCAAGAGGATCGCCTCGGAATGCCGCATCCGATCGAGATCAGGCTTCGCCTGCTCGAGCATCTGCGAGTTCACTCCGGGCAGCATCTTCAGGATCCCTTCCATCGGTCCCATTTTTTTCACTTGTCTTATTTGCTCGAGGAAATCCTCGAGCGTGAACTCCGACTTGCGCATGCGCTGAGCCATCCGCTGCGCATCGTCTTCGCTCACCACCTCGCGGGCCTTCTCGACCAGTCCGACGATGTCACCCATCCCCAGGATCCGCCCCGCCAGCCGCGCCGGGTCGAACGCCTCGAGCCCATCCAGCTTCTCGCCGACCCCGAGGAACAGGATCGGTTTGCCCGTGACCTGCCGCAGCGACAGCGCGGCACCGCCTCGGGCATCTCCGTCCATCTTGGTCAACACCAGGCCGTCGACGCCGACCGCGGCGGCGAACGCCTGACCCACGCGCACGGCCTCCTGGCCCGTCATGCCGTCCATCACCAGCAGCACTTGATGCGGCCGCGCGGTGGCATGAACCACACGCAGCTCGTCCATCAACTCCTGGTCGACGTGCATGCGACCCGCGGTGTCGAGCACCAGGAAGTCGAATCCACGCCGCCGTGCTTCTTCGCGTGCCGCCTCGGCGATCGCCGCCGGCGCGGTACCCGCCTCGGCCCGCCAGAACGACGCCCCGGCGCGCCCGGCCAGCACTTCGAGCTGGTCGATCGCCGCCGGACGATGCACGTCGACGCTCGCCAGCAGCACGCGCTTGTTCTTCTGCGCGAGCCAGCGCGCGAGCTTGGCCGCGAACGTCGTCTTACCCGAACCCTGGAGCCCGGCGAGCAGCACCACCGTCGGCAGGTGCGGCGAGCCGCCCAGCGTGACAGTCGTGCGACCGAGCACGGCTTCCAGCTCGTCGCGTACGATCCCGATCACCTGCTGCCCCGGCGACAGGCTCTTGAGCACCTGATCGCCCACGGCACGCGCCTCGACCCGCGCCACCAGCTCGCGGGCGACCTCCAGATGGACGTCGGCTTCGAGCAGGGCCCGGCGGACCTGGCGCAGGCTCTCCCGGATGTTGTCGGGAGTCAGCCGCACCTGGCCGGTCAGGCCACGGACGATGCCCTGCAGTCGGTCGGAAAGTGCTTCGAACACGTGTACCTACACCCCGCCCAGGGGGTCGGGTTACCCAAGGGAAGCGGGCACCATAACACAAGGCCGGGTGGGGGGATAAGGCGGGGCTCAGGCCAAATGAGCGCAGGGAACTGTCCGTGCGGACAGTTGCGTTAGGTGGCCCTAACGCAACTCGTTCCAGAACGAGTTGTATTGAGCGTCGTCATTCGACGAGGCAGGCCCTGGTGGTGAACACGCGGCTCCCCTGAATCAAACGAACCAAGTAGACGCCCGGCGCCAGCCGGGCTCCCTCCCCCAATGCAATGCTGTGTCGCCCGGGGCCGAGATCGCCGAGATCACGGGTCTCGACTCGTCGTCCCTGGACGTCCCACAATTCGAGGTTGGCAGCGGCACTGAGAGGAAGATCGAACACGAGATTGAAACGTCCGATTGCGGGATTGGGCCGGATCTCGGCGCGCAGATTCAGTGAGCCAATGCCCCAGTCGATCCAGACTTCTCCCAAGATCCCGCAGCGCTCGGTGACGAGCCGATACGCATACGGCTCCCCGGCGACAGCAGCATGGTCGACATACTCGACCCGCGATCCGATGGCCGAGATACTCCCTCGCGGTTCCCAAGTCCCCAAGACGTGGTCTCGTCGCTCTACCGTCCCGACGCTGCTCGGACATCCTCCACCCAGCGTCCATATCAGCCGGATGCCCTCGTCGACAATCGTGTAGTCAACGGCCTCAAGAAGCACCGCCGTCGTCGGTCCGTTGGCGTTCATCCACACCGAGACCGTGTCATCTTCGACCCGGCAGCCAATCAGGTCTGGGTAGCCATTCCCATCCAGGTCCGCAACTTGTGGGCCGTTGTATATGACTCCACTCGGCAGATCCTCTCCACGCACCAGGTTCCCTCCGACGTTTCGGAGCAAGGTTATTACTTCAGATCCCGCTGATGCCGCTGCGACGTCTACCCAGCCGTCTTGATCGAAATCCAGCATGGCGTGCCGCGTAACCCCGCTCGGAACCTGCGTCGCAACCGGTGGGCCAAAGGTCTCGTCGCCGTTGTTTCGCAACATCAATATGCTGCTGCCTTGGCCCATGATGAGATCGTCGTCGCCATCGTGATCCAGATCAGCAGCCTCGACATGGGATTGAAATCCCGGCATCGGACTGGTCCTGCGTTCGTAGTCGCCTAAGCCGCGGCTTACGAGGATGCTCATGGTCGTAGTAACTACGCTAACCGCGATGTCAGGAATGCCGTCGCTGTTGATGTGAAGGATCGCAAGTCCGGTGGGTGACCCGACGACGTTGAGGTTTCGCCACAGGGAGAAGCCCCCTGCACCATCGTTTGCAAACACTTGCACCCTGTGGCTGGAGCGATTGGCGGCCACAAGGTCGGGAAACCCGTCGCCGGTGAGGTCTCTTGCTCGGACAAAAATTAGGTCCCCGGGCTCGCGGAACCGCGTCGTTGACCATGTGCCATCAGCATTGTTCAGCATGATCTGAACGGAATCGCTGGTGGTGACGACTGCAACATCGAGGCGGCCATCGACGTTGAAGTCGGCGCTGGTCAGGTATCCGCCGTACTCGATCGCAGGGAGGCTGGACGTGGGCGTTAGACCTCCCTCGTGGTCGTTGGCCATCACCATGATTTTTGAGTCGATCGTAAAGAAGGCTGTCCGATGCTGCGTCACCATGATATCGGGAGAGCCGTCGTGGTTCGGATCCACAATGGTCGCTGCCCAAGGATCGCCCGCCACGTGGTAGTCGACTCTTGGCCTGAAGACGCCCGCGTTGGCATGAGAGACCAACCAGGTCAACAGGGCCACCCCGGCCCCGACGGAGACAACCCGTTTCGCATCCACGTTTCAGATTGCCTCGGCGCGAAGGCGCGTGCTGAAGCTCCCGCCCGTCACTGCCAGTGTGCATGTGAACAGATCAACAACCATTTTGCTCTCTCGAACTTTCCCTCAAGACCTTGATGCCGGCTCGCTTGAACGCACGGACTTCCGCAATGAGGCCAGCGCCGCGCGTGGAGCGGTCACCTCCCGGTACACAGCATTCCCGGCGACGAACACCTCCGCCCCCGCGGCGCGGCAGGGAACGATCGTCTCGGCCGTGATCCCGCCGTCGACCTCGATCAGCCACTGGGCACCGTGCTTGCGCTTCCACGCGGCCGCCTCGCGAACCTTGTCCAGCATGTCGGTCATGAACGACTGCCCGCCGAAGCCGGGCTCGACGGTCATTATCAGCACCAGGTCCACCAGCTCTAGAAACGGCACCGCCGCGGCGAACGGCGTGGCCGGCTTCAGCGCCAGCCCGACCCTGGCGCCGGTTTCGCGAACCGCGGCGAGTGCTTTGATCACGCGGTCGGCCTCAACGCGCTTCGGGTCGAACTCGCGTAGCGGCTGATCCTCGGGCCGGCAGGCCTCGAGATGAATCGTGATCTGGTCAGCGCCGGCGTCGCGAAACGCAGCAGCGAGGTCCCATGGCCGCTCGATCATCAGGTGGACGTCGACGAATGCCGTGGTCAATCGCCGCACACCCCCCACGACCAACGGACCGAACGTCAGGTTCGGCACGAAGTGGTGGTCCATGACGTCGCAGTGGACCCAGTCGCGCTTGGGATCGACGATCGCCACTTCTTCCGGCAACATCGAGAAGTCGGCGGACAAGATCGAGGGCGCGATGATCGGCGGCGTCAACGGGTATTCCGTCACCGGATCACCCGGCCCATGCCCTGAAGGCTGATCTCCGTATCGAGCGTGATGCGCGACCCCGGGGGCGGGTCTTGGTAGACGATCGGCCCGACGGTGGGCGCTGCCGGCGGCGTCACCACGCGAAAGCCGAACGACTCGAGCTGGCGCCGGGCGTTCGTGATCTCGCGCCCGAGCAGGTCGGGCATGACCCAGGCTTCGTCGCCGCCACCGGTCGAGATCAAGAGCGACACGGTGCCGAAGCGCGGCAGCACGATCTCGGCGGGTGGATCGGTACCGGCCACCAACCCGACGCCGACTTCCTGCGACGGCGCGCGCGTGATGCCGCTCACTCTCAAGCCCGAGCGCTGGAGCAGGTAGCGCGCACTGCGCACCGACTCGCCGAACAGGCCGGGCACCGAGCTGAACTCCTCGCCCAGGCTGACCACCACCATCACGCGCTTCTTGCCCCGCACCGGTGTGTTGGGCAGCGGATCCTGCGACAGCACGAAGCCGCGCGGCACGTTGGGGTCGAAGCGTTCGCCGGCGCGCGACAGCGGCATGCCCAGCGGCTTGAGCGCGACCTCGGCCTGTTCGTAGGTCATGTTGGTCACGTCGGGCACCTGGGTGGTACCGGTGCTGTGGATCAGCCGCGGCATCACCACGTGGTTGAACACCAGGAGCCCGATGACGAACGCCACGAGCCCCATGCCAAACAGAGCGAGGGTTGCGATCAGCGGCCGGCGCGGCGGCGGCGGACGATCGATCCGCCCGGGGGTCGACGACTCGCCGCGGCGCTCGGCGTCTTCGCCGACGATGTCGATGCCGCGCGGCCCCGCGGACGTGGCGCCCACGGCAGGATCGAACGTATCCAGGGGATCGGGACCGGGGGCCGGTCCGGTTGGATTCATCGCTCGTCAGGCCTTGCGCAGCCGAGCCGCGAACGCGCCGTCGCAGCCGTGCACGTGCGGCAGCACGAGCATGAACCCATCCTCCGTGACCACTTCGTCCGGCAGCAATCCTTCTGCCGCTTCAATGACGAACGACGGGTTCGCGCGCAGGAAGCGCTCGACCACGATCGCCGTTTCCTCGGGCTCGAACGAGCACACGCTGTAGACCAGCACGCCACCCGGGCGCAGCCGCTTCGCCGCGGCATTCAGGAGATCGAGCTGAATCGGCGGCATCTCGCGCAGGATCTCGGGACCCTTGCGCCAGCGCGCGTCCGCGCGTCGGCCGAGCACGCCCAGACCCGAGCACGGCGCGTCGACCAGCACGCGGTCGAACGGCATCGGGAACGCGTAATTGCGCCCGTCACCGTGGACCACGTGAATGCTGTGGATGCCGAGCCGCGTGATGGTCTGCTCGAGCGAGGTCACGCGCGCGGCGTCGCGCTCCATCGCCCACACCTCGCCCTCGTCTCCCATCAGCTCGGCCAGGTGCGTGCACTTGCCGCCGGGAGCCGCGCACAGGTCGAGCAACCGCTCGTGCTGCCGGGGTCCGACCAGCCTGGCCACCAGCGATTCGCTCTCGTCTTGCGCCGTACACCAACCCTCGCGGAACGCCTTGAGGCGGCCCGGTGACTGGTGCGTCTCGACCCAGACCAGGTCGGGCGACATGGTCGCGGGCCGCGCCTCGACGCCTTCATTCTTGAGTCGCTCGATCAGCTGCTCGCGTGTTCCCCGCACGGCGTTGACCCGCAAGCCCACCGGCACCGGACGATTGTCGGCCTGGAGCAGCGCGCGTGTCGCCTCGACACCGAAGCGTTCGAGCCAGCGCTCGACGATCCACTCGGGGTGCGATCCCCATGCCGAGAGCGAAGCGACATCGTCGCCCTCGGGGATCACGATCTGCGCCTTCTCGTCGATCAGGCGGCGCAGCACGCTGTTCACCAGTCCGGCGAGTCCCGGGTGGCCGTACTTGTGCGCGAGCTTGACCGACTCGTCGACCGCCGCGTGCTCGGGCACGCGATCCAGGAACAGGATTTGGTACGCGCCGAGTCGTAGCACATTGCGGATCCACGGCTGCAGCTTGTCGAGCCCGACGTGCACGAACGGGTCGAGCACGTAGTCCAGACGCCCGCGCCAGCGCAGTCCGCCCTTCACCAGCTCGTGCAGCAACGCCTGATCGCGATCGTCCCAGCCGGCGCGCGCGTGGGCGCCGTCCAGCAATCGGTCACCGAAGGCGCCGCGGGTTTCGACCGCGTGCAGGATCTGGAGTGCTGCTTCGCGCGGGTTGTCGGGCAGCGCTTCATCCTCGTCGGCGAAGAACGGGCGTGATTCGCGCACTCCGCCGTTGCCGGGGCGACGATCGGCATCGCGGGGTCCACGGTCGTATCGGCCGTTGCCGCGCCCCGGACCGCGCATGCCACCCGACCGATTTGCGGGGCCGCGGGGTCCACCCTGTCGGCCGGCACTCGGGCCGCGCATGCCACCCTGGCGGCCGGCGCCGTTGCCGCGCGGACCGTACGAAGGTCCACGCCGCGCGGCACCGTTGCCCGCTTCGGGGTAGAGCGGCCGCGATCGATTCACCGCCCCCGCCTGGCCTCGATCGGGAGGCGGGCCTTCGCGGCGGTATTCCGGCGGTGGGCCATCACGGCGGCGTTCCGGCGGCGGGCCTTCACGGCGGCGGCGCTGGAATCGGCCACGACGGCGCTGCGGCGCGCCGCCCGGGGTTCCCCCCTCGAACGAACGTTCCTCGCTCAAACTTCCTCCTCTTGCGGTCCTCGTGTCACGGCCTCGAAGCGCATTCCGGGCGCGATTCGCGCGCCACGCGCCCATTCCACTGCCTTGAGTTCGCCCCTGCCCTCGGGCTTGATCGCGACCAGCGTCAAAGAACCCTGTCCGCACGCGACGCGCACGCCGTCGGTGCTCACCTCGAGCACGGTCCCCGGCTCGGCATCATTCGACATCACGTCGTTGGGCCAGCTCTTGGTGATCTGAACTCCGCGGCCCGCGAACGACGTCGTGGCTCCGGGCCATGGCGTCACTCCCCGCTGGCGGTTCCACACCGAGTCGGCCGGCGACGTCCAGTCCACCCATCCGTCCTGCTTGCGCAGGCGCGGCGCGTAGCTGCCGGCGCCCGCCGGCTGCGGAATTCGCGGCGCGGTGCCCCGTGCTGCGCGCACCAGGCTTTCGGCCAACAACGGTGCGCCGACTTTCGCGAGTCGATCGCCGAGCGTCGCCGCGGTGTCGTCGGCGGCGATCGGCTCCCAGCGCTGCAGGATCCGGTCGCCGGTATCGATCCCTTCGTCCATCCAGATCGTGGTCACGCCGGTCGCCGAGCGTCCGTCCATCAGCGCCCGCTGCACCGGGGAGGCGCCCCGATAGTCAGGGAGCAGCGAGCCGTGGAGGTTGATCGCTCCGAGGCGCGGGACACGCAACCACTCGGGCGGCAATATCGCCCCGAACGCAACCACCGCGAACAGGTCCGGGGCTCGCTCTTTGATTTCGGCACTCAGGGTCTCGGATTTCATGGTTTCTGTTTTGAGCAATTCCAGCCTCAATTCCTCGGCCACCACCGCCACTTCCGACGATTCCACCCGCCGGCCCCGGCCCTTCGGCCGGTCCGGCCGGGTCACCACCGCCAGCACCTCGCAGCGCCGGGCCACCTCGCGCAACGACGGCACGGCGAACGACGGTGTGCCCATGAACACCACTCGGGGTCTCTCCCCGCCGCCGTCTCGGCTCAAATCGGCTCCGCCCCTCCCGCCACCGGGTGGTAACCCTCGGGCACCTCGCCGCGCGCGAGGGCCGCGAGTTGGCGCTTGAGAAACTGGCGCTTGAGCGGTGACAGGCGATCGACGAACAGCACGCCGTCCAGATGATCGGACTCGTGCTGGAGCGCACGCGCGAGAAAGCCCTCGGCTATGACCTCGACCGGCTTCCCGTGCTCGTCGACCCCGCGCACCGTGACCGACGCCGAGCGCGTCACGTCTTCATAGACCCCGGGCATCGACAGGCACCCCTCTTCCGCGGTGTCGTCGCCCGAGCGCTCCGAGAGCACCGGGTTCGCGATCGCCATCCGAGTACGGGTGCCGTCCTCCACCGGTACGTCGACCACGAACAGGCGCAGCGGCACGCCGACCTGGGGTGCGGCGAGTCCCGCGCCGTCGTAGGCCCTCATCGTCTCGTACAAATCGGCGACCAGGCGACGCAACTCGTCGTCGAACGACGTCACCGGCTGCGACTTCTCGCGCAGCACCGGATCGCCGTAAATACGTACCGGGCGCAACGCCATCAGCCGCACGCCTCCGAGATCCCGGCGCATGCGGCCGGTCTGACATCAATTGACATCACTTCGACTCCGGCAGCACCTGGACGATCGCCGACTTCATGAACTCTACCTTGGTGTCGTCGGCGATCTTGAGCACCGCGTGCGCGTCGTCGATGCCGACGACGGTGGCGAGAATGCCGCCGCTGGTCAGCACCCTGTCCCCCTTCTTCAGGGCCTTGAGCATCGCGTCCGCCTGCTTTTGCTTCTGCTGCTGCGGACGGATGATCAGGAAGTACATGATGACCATGATCGCGATGATCGGCAGGAACTGGACCACCATGGCGATTCCGGAATTGGCCGGTGCTGCGGCTCCGCCCTGTGCGAACGCATCCATCAGTGCATTCTCCTTTTAGTGTGACTCGAGCGCCCGGCGCGGCCGGGCGTTTCAGGTTCCGACCGGCGCCAGGGTCTCGCCGCTCGCGAACCGTTCCAGGAACCGGGTGCGAAACTCCGCGTAACGTCCGCCGAGCACGGCGTCACGCGCCTCGCGCACCAGGCGAATCATCTGCCGGACCGCGTGCAGCGACGCGAGCCGCATGCCGAGCAGCTCTCGAGTCGCAAACAGATGCCGCAGGTACGCCCGCGAGAAACGCCGGCAGGTGTAGCAGTCGCATTCGGGATCGAGCGGGCGCGGGTCGCGCGCATACGCCGCGTTCTTGACCACCAGCCGTCCGGTGGAAACGAACACGGTGCCCCGGCGCGCATTCCGCGTCGGGAGCACGCAGTCGAACATATCGACGCCGCGCCCGACCGCCTCGACCACGTCGACCGGATGCCCGACGCCCATCAGATATCGCGGGCGATCCTCGGGGAATCGGTCGCAATCGTGCTCCACCATTTCCAATCCCAACGTGCGTCCCTCTCCGACCCAGAGCCCGCCGAGCGCGAAGCCGTCGAACGGCATCGCCCCGAGCGAGTCGAAACACCGCCCGCGCTCCGCGGCGTCCGTGCCGCCCTGATTAATCCCGAACAGGGCCATCGCCCCGCGGCCGTCGGACCGCAATCGGTCGCGTTCCGCGAGTCCGCGGCGCGCCCAATCGAGCGTGCGATCCACCGCGACCCGCACGACTTCGGGCTCGGCCGGCAGTTCCACCAGTTCGTCCAGCGACATCGCGATGTCGGTTCCGAGTCCGTCTTGAATGCGAATCGCATCCTCGGGCGTGAGCATGTGCCGGCTGCCATCGAGATGCGACCGGAACTCCACACCCTCGTCCCGCACCTTCCGCAGCGACGATAGGCTCATCACCTGAAACCCACCGCTGTCGGTGAGCACCGCTCCGGGCCAGCCCATGAACCGGCCGAGGCCCCCCATCTCCCGAACGATCTCCACACCGGGTCGCAGCGCCAGGTGATACGTGTTCGCGAGCAATATGTCGGCGCCCGCCGCCAGGAGTTCATCCGGTGCGACCGATTTCACCGAGCCGGCGGTGCCGACCGGCATGAAGGCCGGGGTCAGCACGTCGCGCCCGCCAAGGCGGATGCGCCCCGCGCGTGCCCGCGTGGCGGGATCTCGCGCCTCGAGGGCGAAGCCGAACGGGGCCGGCGATTGGGTGTCGGTCACGGAACTACGTTGGCGATGACTCTAGGAAGGCGTCGGGGACGCGTCAAGGGCGGGCGGAAGCCCGCGGTTCAAGGCCGAAACGGTCCGGGCGGCGCGCCGAGATAGTCCAACTTCAGGCGCCCCACGGTCTGACAGCGTTTGTCGACCGGGCAGGCGGTCTCGTCCACCCAGGTGTCGACGTACCAGCGATTCGGGTCGGGCTGGAATCCGCGGTCGATCAGCTCCTGGGGGATCTGCGCCGAGTCCCCGCGGGTCACGAAGAAGCGCATATCGGACAGGATCGAGTAGGTACCGGCCGAAGTCGTGACGCTGAGGGTGACCAGGGTCGCGATCTCCTTGTGCCAGGTCGGGTTCTTGCCCGGGCGCGAGTCGCCGACCACCGGGAGATTGGGGTTGACCGCGAAGACCACACGCGACGCCGCCGGGAGCGCGAGCGGCCCCAGGGCGCCCGCGGGAGCCGGTGGCGCCGGAACGCCGCTCACGAAAAGGTTGTTGGCAAATTGCAGCTCATCGTCCCGCTGGATCAGCGTACCGATCGCCTGCGAGTCCGAGACCGCAAAATGGTAGGCGAAGTCATCGGTGAACACGTCGCCGTAGAGCGCCGCGTCCCGCTCGTCCCAGCACCACTCGAGCAGTTTGATGGCATTCGAGGGGGTGTTGGGCGTCGGCGGGATTGGGACTTCGGGCTCGACCGGGTCGTCCGAGGAACTGGAGCATCCCGCCGCGGCCGCAGTGAGCGCCAGCAGGACCAGCATGCTGGCTGCCTTGCGTGCGATCATGACGGACGAGACTAGCTCATTCGGCGCACCCGGCGCCATGCGCGGGTCTTGACCCGGGGCGCGACGCCTCCCTAGATTGGGCCACTTGCGCCGGGCCCTCCCCGGCGTTCCCGGAGGCGGCGTGGCCGTTCGCGGCATTGGCATCGACGTGGTCCAGGTCCAGCGCGTGGTCGCCGCTCTCGAACGCTTCGGGGAGCGCATGGAGCGCAGGCTGTTTACCGAAGCCGAGCTGGAATACTGCCGCCGGCACAAGGATCCCCTTCCCCACTTGGCAGCCCGCTTCGCCGCGAAAGAGGCAGCGTCCAAGGCGATCGGCACCGGCATGAGCGGGGGCATTGGCTTCAAGCAGTTCGAGGTCATCCAGCCGGGCGGGCACCAGCCGCGGCTCGAATGGCATGGACCGGCGCTCGAGCGATTCCAGGCGCTCGGGGCGCGCGCCTCCCACCTGTCGCTGACCCACGACGCCGGGCTCGCGATCGCCTGCGTCGTGATCGAGGACTGACGTGGGCGCACGCGCGAAGTCGCGCCCCATCCGCCGCGTGCTGATCGCCAACCGCGGCGAGATCGCGGTGCGCATCATTCGCACTTTGCGCGAGATGGACGTGACTTCGGTCGCGGTGTTCAGCGAGCCCGACCGCGCTGCCCTGCACGTACTGATGGCCGACGAGGCCTATCCGATCGGCCCCGGTCCCTCGCGCGAGAGCTACCTGAATGTCGATCGTGTGCTCGAGGCCGCGCGACGCGCCAAGGTCGATGCGATCCACCCCGGGTACGGGTTCTTCGCCGAGAATGCCGATTTCGCCCGCGCGGTCGAGAAAGCGGGAATGACGTTCATCGGGCCCAAGCCCGAGACCATCGCCGGGCTCGGCGACAAGCTTTCGGCGCGCGCCGCTGCCAAGGCGGCGGGGGTACCGCTGGTGCCCGGCAGCTCGGACACGATCGAATCGCTCGACGGCGCGCGTCGGGTCGCGGGCAAGATCGGCTTTCCATTGATGCTCAAGGCCGCGGCCGGCGGCGGCGGCAAGGGCATGCGCATCGTGAAGTCGGAGGCCGAGCTCGACTCCGCATGGCCGCTGGTGCGCGGAGAGGCGCTGGCGGCGTTCGGCGACGATCGGGTCTACGTCGAGCGCGCGATCGAGGAACCCCGTCACATCGAAGCCCAGATCCTGGCCGACACGCACGGACGCATCGTGTGCCTGGGCGAGCGCGAATGCTCGGTGCAGCGCCGTCACCAGAAGCTGCTCGAAGAAACGCCCTCCCCGGCATTGAACGACCGCCAGCGCGCGGCCCTCGCAGAGGCGGCCGTGAAGATCGCGGCTCAAGTCGGCTACGTGAATGCCGGCACGGTCGAGTTCATCGCCGACCCGAACGGCGACTTCTTCTTTCTGGAAGTGAATACGCGACTACAAGTCGAGCATCCGGTGACCGAGATGGTGACCGGGCTCGACCTGGTCGCCGAGCAGGTGCGGATCGCCGAAGGAGCGAAGCTGTTTGGCGGCGGCGAACCGCCGGCGCCGCGCGGCTGGTCGATGGAGGCGCGCATCATCGCCGAGGATCCGGCGATGAACTTCATGCCTTCGGCCGGGCGCATCGAGCGCCTGCGACTGCCGCAAGGACCGGGCGTGCGCAACGACGCGGGGATCTACCGCGGCTACGAAGTTCCGGTCTTCTACGACTCGCTGCTCAGCAAGCTGGTGGTGTGGGGGCAGGATCGCGAGCAGGCGCGCCGCCGCCTGCTGCGGGCACTCGACGAGCTGGTGCTCGAGGGTGTGCACAGCAACGTCGCGTTTCACCGCTGGCTGGTGTCACACCCCGAGTTCACTGCCGGCAACCTGAGCACGCGCTTCCTCGACGAGCACTTCACGCCCGCCGTTCTGGCTCCGAGCCGAGAGGTGTTGGAAGTCGCTCTCCTGGCTGCCGCCCTGCACGCGCGCGAGGAGCGGCTGCGTGTCACGCTGCCGGCCACCAACGGCGCACGCTCGCGGTGGCGCTGGGCGGAGCGCCGGCGGCGAGCGGCCGGGAGGTCGCGGGCATGAAGTTCTGGGTGACGCTCGAAGGTCGCGATGCCGAGGTCGAGTTCCGCTCTACGGGCGAACACGTGTGGCTCGAGGTCGAGGGGCGCCGGATCGAGGCCGACTTCCACCGATTGCCCGACGGCGAGGTCTATTCGCTCCTGGTCGACGGCCGATCGCACGAAGTGCGGGTCGCCACGGCACCGGTCGGGCTCGAGGTCACGATCGCGGGTGCTACCGTGCCGGTCGAGGTTCGCCATCCGCTCGAGAAGCTGGTGCAGTCGGTGGCGCGCGCCGGCGTCTCGTCGGGCGGCGAGACCGTGTCGGCGCCGATGCCGGGCGTCGTGGTTGCGATTCGGGTGAAGCCGGGCGATGCGGTGGCGGCCGGCCAGGCCGTAGTCGTGGTCGAAGCCATGAAAATGCAGAACGAGCTGGCGGCACGTCACGCAGGCGTGGTTTCCGAGGTGTTGGTGGCCGAACGCGCGCCGGTCGCCGCGGGACAGCCACTGGTGCGGCTCAAGGGAGCGTGATCGTGGCCACCGTGCGCCGCAAGAAGGCCGCAGCAGCCGACGTTCCCCCGCGAAAGACGCCTTCATGGATCGACGTGAAGCCCGTGTACGACGTGGGCGACCTGCCGCGCGACCTCGCGCGCCGGGTACCGGCGCCGGGCACGCCGCCCTACACGCGCGGGATCCACCCCACGATGTATCGCTCGCGCCTCTGGACCATGCGCCAGTACGCCGGCTTCAACACCGCGCGCGAGACCAACGAGCGATTCCACTACCTGCTCGCCCAGGGCCAGACCGGGCTTTCGGTGGCGTTCGATCTGCCGACCCAGATGGGCTACGACTCGGATCATCCGCGTGCGCGCGGCGAGGTCGGCAAGGCCGGGGTCGCGATCTCGTGCCTGGCCGACATGGAAACGCTGCTCGACCGGCTGCCGCTCGATCGGGTCACGACCTCGATGACCATCAATGCGACCGCGCCGTTGTTATTGGCTTTTTATGTCGCCGTCGCCGACGCGCGCGGGATCGCTCGGGCCAAGCTCGGCGGTACGATCCAGAACGACGTTCTCAAAGAATATGCGGCGCGCGGGACGTACATTTATCCACCGAAGGCGTCGCTGCGCATGATCACTGACGTGTTCGAATTTGCCGGGCGAGAAGTGCCAGCCTGGAACACGATTTCAGTAAGTGGCTATCACATGCGCGAAGCCGGCTGCACCGCGGTTCAGGAGATCGCGTTCACCTTGGGTAACGGGTTGGCGTATTTGGGCGCTGCCCGGGACCGTGGGCTGGACTTGGTCCCCATCGCAAAGCGCATGTCTTTCTTCTTCAATGGCCACAATCATCTGTTCGAAGAAGTCGCCAAGTTCCGCGCGGCACGCCGGATGTGGGCGGGAATGCTCGGCGAGCGGTTTGGCGTCCGCGACCCGGAAGCCCTGAAGCTGCGCTTTCATACTCAAACCGCGGGCTCGACACTCACCGCGCAACAGCCCTTGAACAATGTTGTACGTGTGACGATTCAGGCGTTGGCGGCAGCACTCGGTGGCACGCAGTCGTTGCACACGAACGGTTATGACGAGGCGCTGGGGCTGCCGAGCCGCGAGGCCGCGACCCTGGCGCTGCGCACGCAACAGATCCTCGCGCACGAGAGCGGGGTGACCGACGCGGCCGATCCGCTCGCCGGCTCGTATTGGATCGAGCACCTGACCGACGAGCTGGAGTCGCGCGCGCGCGCGTTGATCGAGCAGGTCGATCGCCAGGGTGGAATGCTCCCGGCGATTCAGTCGGGCTGGGTGCAGCAGCAGATTCATGAAGCCGCGTATCGCTGGCACCGCGAGATGGAAGCCGGCGTACGTGCGGTCGTCGGCGTCAACAAGTTTGCAGACGACCAGCCGGCGCCGCCGCCGCCGTTCGTGCCGGCGCCGGGAGTCGAGGAGGAACGAGCGAAGTTCCTGGCCGAGTGGCATTCGGAGCGCGACGCAGCCGCCGTGAGTGCAGCCTTGACGCGGCTCGAACGCGCCGCCCGCGGCGACGACAACCTGATGCCGCCGATCCTGGCCGCGCTGGTGGCGCGCGCGACCCTCGGCGAAGTGTGCGACACGATGCGCGGAGTGTTCGGCGTCCACCGGCCGGAGACTTCATGAGTTCCCGGCCGGCGGGCGCCTCGGGTCCGGTGACCGGCCTCGCGCACATCGCGATCGCGGTTCGCGATGCCGATGCGCTGGTGAACGTGCTCGTTGGCGCCCTCGGAGCGGTGCGCGGCGAAGAAGAGATTTTGGACGGCGGCGAACTGCGCGTCGTCTTCCTGCATTTGGGCCCGGTCACGATCGAGCTGCTCGAGCCGCGTTCGCCGGACCACACGGTCGCGAAGTTCCTCGAGAAGCGTGGGCCCGGACTTCATCATGTGAGCCTGGAAGTCAGTGACATCGCGAAGACACTTGCCGCGGTCCAGGCGGCCGGCGTCCAGGCAATCGACGCCGAGTCTCGTGCGGGCGCCCACGGGACACGGGTGGCGTTCCTGCATCCAAAGAGCCTCGGCGGCGTGCTGGTCGAACTGTGCGAGAGGAGGAAGCCATGAGGCTCTGGCTGTGCGCATTGTTCCTGGCCGGATTTCATGTGACGGCCCAAGGGAGCGCCGACACCAGCTCGACCGCAACCCGCCTGGACGGTTATCTTTTCGTGCAGGACCCGCCCGCAGTCATCCACCTGGTGGCCCCGCAATACCCTGACGCCGCAGTTCGAAGTGGCATCAAGGGCCGCGTGGTGGTTCTCGCGCTGATCGGGACCCACGGTCGAGTGCGCGAGACTCGCGTTGCCGAGTCGGTGCCCGGCCTCGACGAGGCCGCGCGTGAAGCGGTCGCGGCATGGGAATTCAAGCCACCGTACATCGAAGACCGCCTGCAGCCGGTGTGGGCCGCGATGCCCGTGTACTTCCCGCCTGATTCCAAACCGGCCAATGTTCCGGCGTACACGGAGCGCATCGTGCCGACCGCCGCGTTCCGAGCCCGGCTGTCCGCCGCCAGCGACTCCGCGTGGGCGCGTTCGGCCACGCTCGTGGCGCTCACCCTGGTGGGCGCCGATTGCCAGTGCTCCGGGTTCACCGTGGACGTCCAGTCACAGCCCGAGAGGTTCGACGACGCGGAGGTCACCGTCACTCGCGACGGGCTGATGGACGACTCGGTCCGCGGCGAGCGCTATCGCTTGAGGCTCAGGCGAGATCCGCGCGGGCGCTGGAAACTCGAAACCGCGACCTACGCTTTCCGCTGCCAGCTCGAGCGCGGGCACGAGGAGTATTCGATCGAGCCGTGCAGGTAACTGGCCCCGGGGCCAGTTGTGTTAGGCAGCCCTAATGCAACTCGTTCTGGAACGAGTTGTCTTAGTCGACCCTAACGTTACATGCCCCGGGGCATGTAAATATTGCAGCCCCAATGACACCGAATAGTACTTACTCACGGATCTACGCGGTCATCCGACGCATTCCTCGCGGCCGGGTTGCCACCTACGGGCAGATCGCCAGTCTCGCCGACGCGTCAGGCCCACGGCAGGTCGGATACGCGCTGGCGGCAACTCCAAAGGGAGTGAGCCTGCCTTGGCACCGCGTGATCAACGCGAAGGGCGAAGTCAGCCGACGCGCGGACCCTGGTGATGAGCCGCTGCAACGAGGGCTGCTCGAAGCCGAGGGCGTGAAGTTCGATCGCAAAGGGCGAGTCGCGATCGAGAGGTATCGCTGGAGACCGCGCCAGACCTAGCGTTCAGTAGGCCGCGAGGCTCATCGTATGTGCACGACTCGAAAGTCCCGCCGCCAAGAGTCGGTCGAGAGTCGGACGAAGTAGACACCCGGGTCGAGCGGAGCCGCGCCGTCTCGAAGGTTCCAACGCGTGACCGACGCTCCTCGAGATATGTTCCAAGTCGACTCCGCGACCCGCCGACCCCGCACGTCGAACAGCGCACCGCGGAGAACGCCGGCCCGTGCGCTCGACAACTGTATGTTGAGCTGCGCTCGGAACGGGTTTGGGCCGAGCGAAAGCGACGGCCCGCCCTCCTCGACGACGTCGACCGAAACGCTGGGCGTGCCGTCCACGCGCTGAGCGTAGATGTCGCTATTGCCATTGCGGTTGTCGTCCCAGGTGACGATGGCGTAGTCGGTGCCGCTGGGGATCATTCCGGCCGGATTCTTCTGGTTTCCCCCGGCGGAAGAAACGACAACGCCGTTTTCTCCCCAAAGCTTTTCACCGTCGGCCGACACTCTTTGGGCGAACACGTTGAACACGCCGGAACCGTCAGAGTAAGTCACGACAATCCCGCCCGAGCCATCGGGAGCGACGTCATACGTCAGGTCCGGTGCCTCGGCCACGACGATTTCCACACCTTCCGGCCCCCAAAAGACCTGTCCATCAGGCTGAATGCGTTGGGCCAGCACGCGGCCGTAATAGGGAGGTTGATGAGTAGCAGTTTCTCCTACCAGAATCATTCCTCCGTCCGAAGCGCGTATGACGTGTGCGACCGTCATGAGGGGAGTCACCTCGATGGGCCCGAGCCCGATCGGCACTCCCAAGGAATTCACTCGCCGAACCCAGGTAACCCAGGGGGACATGTTGTTACCCCAGGCAACCATGGCTCCACCAACTGGATCAGCAACGATCTGAGGGGTACGACCGCTGCCCGCCGAAACACCATACTCGGACCACAGCTTGTTTCCCGACGCGTCCAGCCTCTGCACCCTGATGTCCGCGGCCTCCCAGGCAACGAACGCCCCTCCGGAACCATCCGCGGCAACGCAGGGCTCGAGTTCATGCCCGTACGGCGCATCACCCGAAACGTTGACGCGCCAGATGCTGCCGGATTCATCGAATCGCTGCGCCCAGATGTTCACTCCGGTGCCCGATGTAGTGTTGGAGTTCTCCCAAACGACCAGCGCGCCACCGCTGCCATCTGCCGCAATCTCCGGATCGATCGCGCTGGATTCCGTCACCGACCACAGCGCTGCGCCATCGGCGGACACGTGGTGGATGTATGTCTTTCCATTCGAATCGTTGTGACGCCCCGAGAGGACGTAGGCGCCCCCCGAGACATCGGTCACTGCGGTCAGGAGACCCTGCGTGCAGCTCGTACAAAGCACCGCGGCGGAGTCCCATCCGAATGTTCCGTCCGCCAGGATCTTGTGGGCACGGGTACCCGGCCCCTCGTTCCACACGATGATCGATCCAGCGGCTCCGTCCGAGACAATCGTCGGATAGGACTGGTATCCAGGCGCGATCCAGACCGGAAGGTTGATCGCGTGATTCGGCCATTCGGCGCGTGCGGCGCCAGCGAACGTCGAGACCGACAGGAGCGCCATGAACAGCTTGCCGCAGGGACGCATGGACCCGGACTCCTTCAAGGTGGACTGCGGCCAGCAGGTGCTTGGATTGCGGCCCTTCAATTCAGGAGCGTTGCAGCGCGGTCTTCGCTCCATACTCGTTGAACAACTTCCCCCAGCCCGGTCTCGAGCATCTTCTTGACCCGGGGCATGCCGTTCACCGGATACCAGTAGCCATCGTGGTAGAGCCGCGAGGCGGCGTAGCTCCACGGCACGATCGGCGAGCGCAGCAGCAGGTTCTCGAGCGGCTTGAGCGGGCCCCAGTAGATGAGCTTCTGGCCCCACGACGCGAACGTGTTCTCGTCGAGCGAGCCGCGGAAGCCGAAGTTCACGCCCTTGATGTCGTCGCCGACGATCTCGATCTCGCTCGGGTTGCCGGTGCCGAGCCCGTTCTCGTGCGCGAGCCGGATGAACTTCAGGTCTTTCATGGGATCGAAGCCCATGAGCTTGGCCGCGATCGCGTCGATCGCGACGCAGTCGCTCGAGGCCAGGATGTAGTTCTTGACGTGCGGTCGCATCGCGCGCGGGCCCGGGACCTTCGCCGGCGATCGTGCCGTCCATGACCGCGAAGATTCCGGGATGAATTTCTTTCTGAATTCTGAGTAGATCGACCAACGTCTCGTGAATCACCGAATGCGTCCAGTGGCGATTCAAATTCAGCAGCCCGCCGAACGCGTTCTTCATGGCTCCGGTCGTGCCGGTGAACACGTGGGTCTTCACCGTCGGCAGATGCACGACGTTCTTGCCCATCAGGATCTTCGGAATCTGGATGCCCTGCTTCTCGAACACCCGGTCGAGCACCAGCATCTTGGACTTGGGCGTGTAGCGTGATCCATTCGGTCGGCGGCTCGCTCAGGTACTGGATCGGCACTTTGTAGTGCTCGAGCACCGGCGCCAGGTTGTTGCGCTCGGTGCCCTCGCGGCAGCTGACCACCACGGTGTCGTTCTGGGCGGCGATCAGGTCGCGCGAGACGTCGTAGCCGTCGGCCTTGAGCTTCTCGATCACGCCGTGCATCTGCCAGGGCGTGGTCGAGCACGCCGGCATGTACACGTGCCATGAAATATTGATTCGAAGACAGGTCTGAGAGCTGAATGGCAAGGCCTGGCGGTAACCGGCCAGGTCCATCAGGCGGCCGTAGTCCTGGACGACGGTTTCCGGGGAGGTGCGCAGAACGGCGACTTTGGACATGAATTCCTCGGGTGGCCTGGGGATCAGCGGCCGTCTGCGGCGGGGACGGATTGTAGCAGCCCGGGCGCGGGCATTGAACCCGGTATCGGCACGGCCCAGCCCGGGTTCGCGGGGGTCGACTGCTCCGGGTTAGACCGTCACCCCGTCCTTGAGCAGCGAGCGCGCAATCACCAGTCGCTGGATCTCACTCGCGCCCTCGTAGATCTCCATGACGCGCGCGTCGCGGTAGTAGCGCTCGACCGGATACTCCTTCACGTAGCCGTAGCCGCCGTGCACCTGGATCGCCTGATGCGTCACCCAGGTCGCGGCCTCGCTGGCGTAGAGCTTGGCCATCGAAGCCTCGCGCGAGTAGGGCCGATCTGTCGTCGCGCAGCCACGCCGCGCGCTGGATCAGGAGCCGCGAGCACTGGAGCCGGCGCTCCATCTCGGCCAGCTTGAACTGCACGGACTGGATCTTGGCCAGCGGCTGGCCGAACGCCTCCCGCTGCTGCGCGTAGCGCACGGCCTCGTCGAACGCGGCGCGCGAACACGCCCAGCGCCTGGGCGCCGACGCCGATCCGGCCGGCGTCGAGCATGCTCATCGCGATCTTGAAGCCCTCGCCCTCGTCGCCGAGCCGCTGGTCGACCGGCACTTGCACGTTCTCGAGCGCAAGCGGCCACGGTGTCCGATCCGCGCAGGCCCATCTTGTCCTCGGCCTTGCCGATCACGAGCCCGATGGCACCGCGCTCGACGAGGAACGCGGTCAAGCCGCGGTTGCCGGCAGCGCGATCGGTGCGCGCGAACACCAGGTAGATCCCGGCGCGTGCGCCGTTGGTCACCCAGTTCTTGCTGCCGTTGAGCAGGTAGTGGCCATCGTATCGCTCGGCCGTGGTCTTCACCGCTCCGGCGTCCGAGCCTGTGCCTGGCTCGGAAAGCGAGAACGCAGCCAGCTCCTTCGACACCAGCCGCGGCAGGTACCGCCGGCGCTGGGCGTCGGTGCCGAATCGGAACACCGGCAGAGCACCGACCGAATTGTGCACCGCGATCATGATCGCGAGCGCCGCCGACACCCGCGCGATCTCCTCGATCACCAGCGCGATGGTGCGCGCGTCGTAGCCGACGCCACCCCACTCCTCGGGGATCGACATCCCGAGAAAACCCTGCCCTGCGAGCGTGTCGAGCGCCGACGCGGGAACGTCGCCCTCGCGATCCCAACGCGCGGCGTGCGGCGCGAACTCGCTCGCGCACAGTTCGCGCACCGCGTCGCGGATCTGGATTTGGTCTGCGGAGAGATCGAAGTTCATGGGACGCAATGCACGCGTGATGTCACGCGGGAACTTCCCCGGCCTTCTCGCGGAAACCGAGCAACACGATCAGTCCGAGCACGCCCATGACCGCCGGGCCGATCGGATAGAGCAACGATCCGGCGGCCCCGAGCAGCGCCAGCGGGTAGGCGCGCCAGTCGCCGGCCCACAGGCCGAGCACGCCCAGCACCCATGCGCCGCCGAGCCCCGCCATCATCAGCAGCGGCACCATCGGTGGCAGGCCGAGGTTCGCCGCCACCGTCATCCACGGACCGAGCTTGCGATTGCAGGGTGAAGTACTCGAAGGTCACGAACGGATAGAGCCCCTGGAAGAGCAGCGTGACGCCGGGGTAGACCATGCATGCGGTCAGGATCACCAGTGCCACGGGGCGAACGGGTCGGGTCATGTCTCCTCCTGTGTCGGTCGTTGCTCCCCGGCGCGGCTACCCGCCGAGGGGGTTCTCCTTCAACACCTGGGCCGCGACCACCATCTTCTGCACCTCGGTCGTGCCCTCGTAGATTTCGGTGATCCGCGCGTCGCGCCAGTAGCGCTCGACGTGGAACTCGGACAGATAGCCATAGCCGCCGTGCACCTGGATCGCCCAGTTCGCGCAGCGGGTCGCGGCCTCGCGGGCGTGCCACTTGGCGAGCGAGGCCTCCTTGATGTGCGGGCGGCCGCGGTCGCGCAGCCACGCCGCCTGGTAGACGAGGAGCCGGGCGGTGTCGACCTCGACCGCGCTGTTCGCCAGCATCTCGCGAATCGCGTCGAACTCGCCGATCTTGCGGTCGAACTGCTCACGCTCGTTCGCGTACTTGACCGAGGCCTCGAGCGAGGCCTGAGCGATGCCCAGGGCCTGCGCGGCGATGCCGATGCGACCGCCGCCAAGCGTCGCCAGCGCCACCGAGTAGCCCTTGTTGAAGCTCACCCAGCAGGTTCTCCTTCGGAACCCGCGCGTTCTTCGAACGCGACTCTCGCGCGTGTCCGAGGCGTGAATGCCGAGCTTCAGCTCCTTCTTGCCCTTCTTCACGCCGGGCGTGTCGGCGTCGACGATGAACGCCGAGATGCCCTTGGGCCCGAGACTCCGGTCGGTCGCGACATAGACGACGAACACGTTGGCCGGACCGGCGGTGGTGATGAACATCTTGGTGCCGTTGAGCACGTAGTGGTCGCCGTCGAGCACGGCCGTGGTCTGCTGGTTGGCGGCGTTGCTGCCGGCATTGGGCTCGGTCAGGCAGTAGGCGCCGAGGAGTTCGCCCTTCGCGAGCGGAATCAGGTACTTCTTCTTCTGAGCATCGTTACCGTAGGTCGAGGATCGGGTAGCACACCAGCGAATTGTTGACCGAGCAGATCACGCCGTGGCTCGCGCACACCCGCGACAGCTCCTCGACCGTGATCACGTAGGACAGGTAGTCCATCCCGGCCCCACCGCACTCGTCGGGCACGAACATGCCGAGCAGACCCAGCTCGGCCATCTTCTTCGTGGTCTCGGCCGGGAACTCGTGGGTCTCGTCGATCCTCGCCGGCAATCGGTCGGATCTCCGCCTCGGCGAACTCGCGCACCATCTGGCGGACCGCGAGCTGGTCCTCGCTCAGGTCGAAGGCGAGCCCTGAGGAGGGGGCGGCCAGCGTTTCGGGATTCATTCTTTCAGGCGTATTCGTAGAAGCCGCGGCCGGTCTTGCGTCCAAGCCAGCCGGCTTTGACCATCTTGCGCAGCAAGGGGCAGGGACGGTACTTCGAGTCGCCGAGACCGGTGTGCAGCACTTCCATGATCGCCAGGCAGGTGTCGAGCCCGATCAGGTCGGCGAGCGCCAGCGGCCCCATCGGGTGGTTCATGCCGAGCTTCATCACCGAGTCGATCGCCTCCTTGGTCGCCACGCCTTCCATGAGCGTGAAACACGCCTCGTTGATCATCGGCATCAGGATTCGATTCGAAACGAATCCCGGGTAGTCATTGACCTCGACCGCGGTCTTGCCGAGCCGCGCGGTGAGGTCGGCGGTCAACGCGCAGGTCGCGTCACTGGTCGCGAGACCGCGGATGATCTCGACCAGCGGCATGACCGGCACCGGGTTCATGAAGTGCATGCCGATCACGCGGTCGGGCGCGCTTCGTCACCGCCGCGATCTCGGTGATCGAGATGCTCGAGGTGTTGGTCGCCAGGACCGTCGAGGCCGGCGCGAGCTCGTCGAGCGCCTCGAAAATCTTCTTCTTCAGCGCGAAGTCTTCGCTGACCGCCTCGATCGCCACCTGGCAGTCGCGCGCCGCGGCGACGTCGGTGCCGCCGCGGATGCGCGCCAGGATCGCCGGTGCTCGATCGGCGGGCCACTCCTGCTTCTTGGCGACGCGGTCCAGGTTCTTGCCGATGGTCGCCAGCGCTCGCTCGACGAACTCGGGTTTGACGTCGACCATCGCGACGTCGATGCCGGCGGTCGCGAACACCTGGGCGATGCCGTTGCCCATGGTGCCGCCGCCGACAACCGCCACGCGTTGGACACCGGCCGCGGCTCCCGGCTTCACGGCTTCGGTCATGGTTCCCACGGGCGGCGCCGAGCCCTCAGACCCGCTCGACCGCCAGGGCGACCGCGTTGCCGCCGCCCAGACACAGTGTCGCGAGGCCGGTTTTCTTGCCCTTCTGTTCGAGCGCGTGGATCAAAGTCACCAGAACGCGCGCCCCCGAGGCGCCGATCGGGTGCCCGAGCGCGATCGCGCCGCCGTTGACGTTGACCCGGCTCCAGTCCCAGCCGAGCGCCTTGCCGTCGGCCACCGCCTGCGCGGCAAACGCTTCGTTGGCCTCGATCAGGTCGAAGTGGTCGACTTTGACGCCCATTTTCTTCATGAGCTTCTGGACGGCATCGATCGGCGCGAAGAACAAGTCCTTGGGTTCGCCGCCGCCGGTGGCGTAGGCGACCACGCGCGCGATCGGCTTGGCCTTGGCCTGCTTCACGCGCTCGCCGCTCATGAGGATCAACGCCGCCCCACCGTCGTTGAGTCCCGGCGCATTGCCGGCGGTGATCACGCCGCCGCGGTCTTTGGTCACCGCCGGCAGCTTGGCCAGGATCTCGGCGGTGGTGTCGGCGCGCACCGACTCGTCCTTGCTGACCACGATCGGGTCACCCTTGCGCTGCGGAATGCTGACGGTCGCGATCTCCTTCGAGAACCGGCACTCGGCAATCGCCTTCGCCGCCTTCTGCTGGCTGTCGGCGCTGAACCGATCCAGTTCTTCGCGGGTGAGTTTGGCCTTCTCGGCCGTGTACTGCGCCAGCTCGATCATGTGGCAGTCGTTGAACGAGCACCACAGTCCGTCCATCACGACCCCGTCCTTGAGCGTGGTGTCGCCGAGCTTCTGCCCGAGTCGGCCCGAGAACAGGTAGTGCGGAGCGGTGCTCATGCTCTCCTGGCCGCCGGCCACGATGCACTCGGCGTCGCCGGCCTTGATCGCCTGGGCGCCGATCATCACGGCCTTGAGCCCGGAGCCACAGACCTTGTTGATGGTCACGGCACCGGCCGCCGGGTTGATGCCGGCCTTGATCTGGGCCTGGCGCGCCGGGGCCTGGCCCTGGCCGCCCTGAACCACGTGGCCCATCAGGACCTCGTCGATCTGGTTGCCGTCGACTCCGGCGCGCGACATCGCCTCGCGGATCGCGATGGCGCCCAGGTCGGATGCCTTGAGCGGCGCCAGTGCGCCGAGGAAGCGGCCGATGGGCGTGCGGGCGGCGCCCACGATGAAAACATCGGGATAGGCCATGGGGAACACCTCGAATGAATGGTGTGGGGTGCGCTTTCCGCCGGATCATACAGGAGCCCCTGAGCCACGCGTAGCCACGGCCTCTTCTGGGCTCATTGGGATCCATGGGGGTTTTGGCTCAACCCCGGACCTCGAACGCCCGATAGTTCCCGGGGTGAAGGCACTCATCTCGCTCATCCTGATCCTGGTCGCCGTCGTGATCGTCAAAGGCGGCGTCGGCAAGTCGCCGTTCTTCGCCAGCGATTACCTGATCCTCGACCACGTCGCCGGCAAGTCGTTGCCCGCAGCTCTCGCGACTCCGGATCCGCTCGGCGACTACTACCGTCCGGTCTCGCGTCAAGCGTGGTTCTGGCTGATGTCGCGCGCCGGCGGCGGCAGCGCCGTGGCCTTCCATGCCGCGAACCTGGCGCTGCTTCTGATCTCGCTCGGACTGCTCGGCTGGATCGCGTGGTCGCTCGCCGGACCGGTGGCGGCGGGAATCGCGGTGACCCTGGTGGGATTCCACGAAGCCACGGACGTCGTGACTCATTGGGCCGGCGCCAGTCAGGATCTGTTGGCCGTGACCTGCTCGCTCGCCACCATCCTGCTCTATCGCGCGGGCGCCAGCGTCGCCGCCGGCATCGTTCTGTTCCTCGCGCTCCTGTCGAAAGAGACCGCGATCGTGACACCGGTGCTCGCGATTCTGGTCGATCGCAAGTCGGGCGAGGACGTGGTCCAGGCCATTCGGCGTTCGGCGCCGCTCGTGGTTTCCGTCGTGGTCGCCGGGGCTCTCTGGTTGCTGGCGGTCACTCGCGGCCCTGTGTTCCCGGGCGTGAATCCGCCGGTCGGCCTGGGCGCGGTCCTCCCCGCGCTGTTCCATCTCGGCCACCTGGCGATCGGCCTCGAGTGGGGCATCAACGGTTCCAAGTGGGTGCGACCCTCGCTCGCGTTGCTGATCGCGATCCCGGTCCTGCTCGCGCTCATCGCATGGCTGTGGCCGAGTCGACGCGAGAGGCGTGCGCGCTCCCAGGCCGGCATGCGCGGACCCGCACCGGGCCGCACGTTCGTCGTCGGCATTCTCTGGGCGGCAGTCGCAGCTTTGCCGGTCGCGGCCTCGGCCTCGACCTGGAGTTCGTACCAATACCTGCTGGCGCTGTGCGGCGCCGCCCTGGCGATCGGCGCGCTGCTGTCGAAGGGGCCGCGTCCGGCCGCGTTGCTCGCAGTCGCGGTCCTGTTGCTGACGACCGATCAGGTGCGACGGTCGGAGGAATTCTCGACCTGGCGCGACCCCTGGAAGAAGCGCTCGCACGTCAATCGCGCCTACATCGCGCACGCCGGCGAGGCGCAGGAGCACATGCTCGCAAACCTCAAGCGCGCCCGACCCGACCTGCCGCCGAACAGCACGCTCTACTTCATGGGCTCCGAGGCCGCGGGCTTCCCGGCCGGCGACGGTCCGATCCTGCGCTGGGCGTATCGCGATCCGACCGTGCGCGCCTACCCGGCCACCGAGTTCACCGAGGAACGCGCCCGGCGCGGCCCGAATTTCTTCTTCGCCGCCGAAGGCTCGCAGCTGCGCGAGCTGCGCCGGCCCGAGGAGGTTCGCGAGCTGGCGGTCGACATCGTGTACGCCGAACGACTGGATGCGGCGCGTGACGCCTTGAGCCACCTGCTGCGCGCCAATCCGGACGACGGCGCGTCGCGCTACTGGCTGGCGTGGGTCGAAATGGCGCGCGGCCATCAACTCTCAGCCGAACCGCACATGGCGAATCTCGGTCTGCGCATGGCGCCGACCGACTCGGTGTTCCTGACTCAGGCGCCGCCGTTCGACGACACTTATTCCAATTGGCGGGAGTGGCTGGCGTGGAAGCGCTCGCCGCACAAGGTCTACCAGGACGCGGACAACCTCGTGGCCGAGGGACGCGCCCTTGATGCCCAGAAAACTCTGGAGTCCGCGGTTCGTGAGCACCCGTTCCTGCCCGAGATGCACGCCCGACTGGCCGATGTGGCGCTCGCCAACGGTGACCCCGCGACCGCCGCGGTCGAAGCCTTCGCGGCACGCGCGCTAGCGCCTGAGGATCCGAAGGCCTGGCGACGCTGGGGAATGACCCTGATCCACGTGCACCGGCCGGAAAGCGCATTGCCGGCTCTCGAGCGCTACCTCGAACTCGCCGGCGGCGCCGCCGCCGGGGATCGCGAGGCGGAGCGGATCGTCGAAGGCCTGCGCAACAGCCTCGCGGCCGGCACCGCGGCACCCGCCGCCGCGCCCGCGCACGACCGTCTCTAGCGCCCGGGCGTAGCGCGCGCGTAGCATGCGCGCATGCCCGCACTCGACCGCGACATTACGCTGCACGAGATCACGCGCGAGACCGTACGCGCGATCTGCCGGCTCGAAGTCGCCGCCGACCTCGCCCGAGGCTGTTCCGCGGCCGCTCGCCGGTTCTAGCTGGCCTCGCTTCTGTGGCGCAGAGGGGTCCCCGGCTGCGGCGGGGCCCGGTCGCTCCGCGGCGCTTTGCAGCATGTGGTGTAAGTGTTGCGACGTGCGGATGCGCGACCGCTCCGCTACAGCCCATCTCGCCGGTGACCCCTCTGCGCCCCGTCGCGAAGCCTCGGGTGGATCGGCGAGGGCAGGGATGTCCAACGCGGCGAGTCGGAGGCCCGCGTAGCCAGGGATGGCGGAGCGGGCCGAGGCCTCAGCGAGACGAGCACGATGCGAGGCGAGCGGCCACACGGACATCCCTGGCGAGCCGATCCTACTGAGCGAAGCTTCTAGCCCTTGGGTCTCAGGATCGCGAGGCTCGCGGTGTGGCCGTGCAGGAAGTTGCGCCCGCCGACCGGGCCGATTTCGCCGGCGCAGAACATCCCGGCCGCCGGGATGTTGCCGCCCAGCTCCTCCTGGATGATCCGGATGTCGCCGTCGGCGCGGCCGTGGAGGCCTCGCCCCCGCCCGTTGCACGCGAACAACAGTGCCGCGTGCGCTCGGGTGTCGAACTCCTGCGGCGACAGCAGCAGCTCGAGGTCCTCGCGCGCCGACTTCGCGTCTCGCACGTGGAACCGAATTCGCTCGCGGCTCGACGGCACGTCGCCGATCGCGATCACCCCGCGGTCGCGGTCGGCGCCCAGCAGATTGCGAATCAGGTAGTCGCCGCGGCCCTCGGCGCCGGTGCGCACCGGCCGGCCCACGTAGAGCCCGTGGCGCAACTGCTCGCGCTGGGCTTCGGTCAGCTCGCGCAACACCTGCTCGGTGCGCTCGAGCGCCGGCTGTCCGTCCAGCTCGACCAGGACGTTGCCATCGGAGCGGGTCACGGTCAGCGGTGGCCCGACCGGCTGGCAGCCCTGCGACACCACGACGTCGGCGCGGATCGCGCCCGAGAACGCCAGCGCCACGCCGCCCTCGTGCGCCACCCAGTCGTTCAGGATCAGCGTGTTCGAATTCGGGCGCACGCCGGCGCTCGCCAGTCCGCCGACGATGCGCACGTCGGGCACCGCATCGTGAAACCCCGCGAGCACCGGCTCGATCGGCAACGAGAACGGATCGCTGGTGAGCACGATCAGTTCCGCTCCCACGGCGCCCGGCGCCATGCGTTCGAATTCTTCGAGGTCCTGGGCCGGTCGCGCCCAGGTCTCGCGGGTCAGGATGAACGGATGGAGCCCGACGCCGGGAAGCCGCGCGGCCAGAACGCTGATCGCGGGCCCCGATTCATACTCGTGCTCGGTGGTGACCACGCCGTGGGCGCTGGTCGCGATCAGACAGCCGGGATCGAGCGCGCGCCGGAAGGTGTCGCCCAGGGTCGAGGCTGCTCCGACGTGGGCCGGGCCGAAGTAGACGAGGACGAGGTCGACGGATCCCGGTCCCAGCGCTTCCTGCAGCTCAGTGGCGACCGCGTCGGCGGCGAACCCGGTGTCAGAGAGCTGCGACGATGCCGCAGCCCAACGCATGCCCGTCATCGTCTCAGGCGCCGCGCAGGATCTCGCGCGCGATCACCATGCGTTGAATCTCGCTCGTGCCCTCGCCGATTTCCATGAGTTTGGCGTCGCGGTGCATGCGCTCGACCGGGACGTCGCGGCAGTAACCCATGCCGCCGTGGATCTGGATCGCTTTGTCGGTGACCCAGTTCGCCATCTCGCTGGCGAACAGCTTGGCCATCGACGCTTCCTTGACGAAGTCCTGCCCGGCGTCGCGCAGGCGCGCGGCCTGGTAGACCAGCAGGCGGGCCGCCTCGATCTTGGTGGCCATGTCGGCGAGCATGAACTGGATCGCCTGGAAGCTGGAGATCGTCTGGCCGAACTGCTTGCGCTCCTTCGAGTACTTGAGGCTGTGCTCGTAGGCGCCCTGGGCGAGCCCCAGGGCCAGCGCGCCGATCGAGATGCGGCCGCCGGTCAGCGTGCGCATGAACTGCGCGAACCCGCCGCTCTGTTCGCCGAGCATGTTGTCCTGGGGAACCATGCAGTCCTCGAACACGACCTCGACCGTGTCCGAGCCGCGCAGGCCCATCTTCTTTTCCTTCTTGCCGACGCGGAAGCCGGGTGTGGCGGTGTCCATGATGAACGCCGAGATGCCCTTGGTGCCCTGGCTCGCGTCGGTGCGCGCGGTGAACGTGATGTACTTCGCCACGCTGCCGTTGGTGATGTAGATCTTGGAGCCGTTGACCTTCCAGCCGTTCGCGGTCTTTTGCGCGCGGGTCTGGGTGCCGGCGGCGTCGGAGCCGGCGTTGTGTTCGGTCAGCCCGAAGGCGCCCAGGACTTCGCCCTTGGCCATCGGCGTCAGGAATCGGCGCTTCTGCTCCTCGGTGCCGAAGGCGGCGACCGGGCCGCAGCCGAGCGAGACGTGGGCGGCCAGCGTGATCGCGGTCGAGCCGCAAGCGCGGGCGACCTCTTCGACCGTGATGGCGTAGGCCAGGGTGTCGAGCCCGGCGCCACCGTACTCCTCGGGATAGGGCAGCCCGAGGAATCCGAGGTCGGCCATCTGCTTCACCAGATCGTGCGGGAACTCCTCGCGCTCATCGAGGTCCCGGGCCCGAGGGGCCACCTGCTCGTCGGCAAAGCGCCGGGCCAGCTCCCGAACCTGGAGGTGCTCTTCGGCGAATGTGACTTCCATAGGCATGGCCATGTGTGAACCGACGACTCTACAGGACCGAGGCCCGAGTGGTAAACCCTATTCGCGGCGCATCGGGGTGACGGCACTCGACCTCGATGCGCGATCCGTGCGTAGCCGCTCCTCCTCGGGCAATTCGCCGTCCAGGTGATGAAGGTGCTCGAGCGCGAGCAGAGCCGAATTGCGGGCCACGGAAGTCGCCATGGAGTCGGCCGGAGATGCCGGCGCCAAGAAGCTCACGGTGTCGCTGGCCGGGGCGATGCGAACGATCGCGGGATCGACGCCCGGCGGCAGGGCGAAAACGCTCACCAGGGCGCGCGGCGGCGGCGGGGCTTCGTGGCGGCAGTCGAGTTCTTGGTCGACGACTTGGCCGGCGTTCCCGGCCCGGCCGGCAGCCACTCGAGCGACAGCTGCACGCGGTAGGCGGGCGGATCGGTCGGCCCGCCCGAGCCCTCGAGCAGCACGAATCGGTTGTTGATCGGGATCGAAACCTCGTAGCGACCCGGTCGCGTCTCGCGCTCGGTGGCGAAGGTGCGCTCGAGGAACACGCCACGGACCACGTCGTGGAACCGGCGCTGCGCGAGCGAATCACCGGGAGCACCGGTGATGGATTCGAGGATCGCGAACTGGGGCGCTCCCGGCGGCTGCGGCTCGCTGGCAGGCTCGGAACTCGCGAGGGCGACCGACGCGCCCAGCAGCACGAGAAGCATGCCGGTCACGACGGAACCAGTGGTGCGCTCTCGATCAGCCGCCGCCCGAGCGCCCGTGCCCTCTCGATCAACTCGGGCTTTGCGCGCACGCTGCCGGGGTCGTTGTCCTCGTGCTGCCATGCCAGGGTCTCCTCCCAGCGCGCGCCGATCCACTTGAGGAAGCCGCGGACGCTGCGCTCGGCCAGATCGTAGCGGTGTCGGCTGCTGCACGCGGTGACGAACGCAGCGCGACGCGTGCGTGGCCACAGCGGGCGAAAATCGTAACCCCCTTCCGGCGTCCGCACCAGTGGCGTGATGCAATTGCACCGGTCCATGACAAGTTTGAGCTGGGCGCTCACGGTGTCAAAGTAGATCGGCGAGCCGACGATCACCGCGTGGGCGTCGCGCAGGGCTTCGTAGACCGGGTCCATGTCGTCGTGAAAGATGCAGTACCCGGTCGTGGGCTCGGGGCCGCACGCCTGACACGGTTTGATCAGGAGGTCGTTGCAGCGCACGTGATTCACGCGGGCGCCCACGGCATCGGCGCCTTCGCAGGCCGCGGCGAGCAGGAGGTCCACGCTGCTGCCGCGCACCGGGCTGCCGTTGAGCGCCACCAGCAGGCGGGGCGTCTCGGTCATGACGGCCCTAGCGGCGTCTCGCGGCTTTCTTCTTCGCCGCCGGCTTCCGCTTCGGCGCCGACTTCTTCTTCGCCGCCGATTTCACCTTGGCCGCGGATTTCACCTTCGCCACGGACTTGGCGGGGCTCGATCCCGCCGGCACGAAGCTCTGCGGGTCGCGGGGCGGCGGCAACGGCGTGAGCGCATCGGCGCCGTGCTGGGTGGCGAACCACGCGCGGATGTAGGCGACGATGTCCTGGGTCGACGAACCCGGACCGAACAAGCGGCCGACGCCCATGGTCGCCAGCGTGTCCATGTCCTCGGCCGGAATGATGCCGCCGCCGGTGAGCAGGCGATCGGAAAGTCCGCGGGCACGCATCAGCCTGTTGATCTCGGGGAACAAGGTCATGTGCGCGCCGGAGAGGATCGAGAGCGCCACGACATCGACGTCCTCTTGAAGTGCGGCTTCCACCACTTGCTCGGCCGTCTGATGAAGTCCGGTGTAGATCACTTCCATTCCGGCGTCGCGGAGTGCCGCGGCGACGACTTTGGCGCCACGGTCGTGGCCGTCGAGGCCGGGTTTGCCGACCAATACGCGGATCTTGCGCGGCATGAGTTTCCTCGTGGGTCCTGCGGCTGAGAGGACGGGACTATAGCGGGCAGCCGCGCCGGACGCACGCCGCCGGGCTATTCCGCAGAGTCCAGCGCGTGCTCGGTCTCTTCGTCGCGCCTGCGGGCCTCGTCGAAATCGCGGGCCGAAGGCGGCTTGGGTTCGTCGTACTCGTCGCGCGGGGGAACCACCACGCGGCGCTCGAGCACGTCGCGGGCGGCGTCCGCCGCGTCCTCGGTCTCGAAGAACCAGGCGCGGTACTCGAAGTCGCGGCCCAGCGCCTCGAGCCGCCAGGGGTCGAAGTCAGGGGCTCCACGCACCACGCGCACGCCGATCAGGTCGCCGCGGTCGATATGGTGTGCGTGCTGCCGCGCCGGCGTCACCTCCCCCGCCTCGGGCGGCGGGATCAGTAGGACGTTGTCGCCGTCGGGGACGAACGCCATGCCTTCGGAGTCGACCGCGATCATGTCGGCGACGTCGCCGGGATCGAGATCCTGGGCCTCGGCCAGCAGCTGGTCGACCGCCTCCGCGGCCGGCCGCTCTCCCGGGCTCCCGGGCGACGAGTCTTCCGCGGCTTCCTGCGTGAACCACTTGACGACCAGGGCCACGACTCCCACCAGAACGAGCAGGAGAATCGTGGTCATGACGGGCGACATGAAAGGTGTGTTCCTCGCGGGCGCCGGTCTAGAACTCGGCGCTCTCGACGTAGTCGCCGAACACTTCGCGCATGGCGTTCCGGATCTCGCCTTCGGTGGCGTAGGCGCGCGCCGCGTCGAGAATGCGGGCCATGACGTTCTGCTCACCGGGAGCGCTGGCGGCGGCCGCGGTCAGCGCCTTGAGCGCCGAGTTGCACGCCTTGTTGTCGCGTGTGCGCCGCAGCTCCTCGAGATTGCGCCGTCTGATCCTCCTCGGCTTCCTCACCGATGTACAGGATCGGGATCTCGAGCTTCTCGTCGGGCTCGACGTATTCGTTGATGCCGACCAGGACGCGCTGCTTGCGCTCGATCTCCTGCTGGTACTGGTAGGCGGCGCGGCCGATCTCGCGCTGGAAGAAGCCCTGCTCGATACCGGCGACGACCCCGCCCATCGCCTCGATCTGTTTGAAATAGTGCGCAGCCTGTTCTTCCAACGTGTTGGTCAAAGATTCCAGGTAATACGAGCCGGCGAGCGGGTCGGCGGTCTCGGTGACGCCCAGCTCGTGGGCAATGACCTGCTGCGTGCGGAGCGCGATCTTGACCGCCTTGTCGCTCGGCAGCGCGATGGTCTCGTCCATCGAGTTGGTGTGCAGCGACTGGGTGCCGCCCAGCACCGCGGCCAGCGCCTGGAACGCGGTGCGCACGATGTTGTTCTCGGGCTGCTTGTCCCACAGCGAGCAGCCGGCCGTCTGCGTGTGGAAGCGCATCAGCCACGACTGCGGGTTCTTGGCCTTGTAGCGCTCGCGCATGTGGCGCGCCCAGATGCGGCGCGCGGCGCGCAGCTTGGCGATCTCCTCGAAGAAGTCGAGATGGCTGTTCCAGAAGAAGCTCAGGCGCGGCGCGAATTCGTCGATGTCGAGTCCGCGCTTCAGGCACTCCTCGACGTAGGTGAAGCCGTCGGCGAGCGTGAACGCCAGCTCCTGGCCCGCGGTCGAGCCGGCCTCGCGGATGTGATAGCCGGACACCGAGATCGTGTTCCACTGGGGCACGTGCTTGGTCGCGAACTCGATCAGGTCGACGATGATGCGCAGCGACGGCCGCGGCGGGAAACACCAGCACTTCTGCGCGATGTACTCCTTCAGGATGTCGTTCTGCAGGGTCCCGCGCAGCTTGGAGAACGGCGTGCCGCGCTTCTCGGCGTTGGCCAGGTAGAAGCCGAACATGGTCGCCGCTGGGCCGTTGATGGTCATCGACGTCGAGATCACTCCCGGGTCGATGCCGTCGAGCAGCACCTCCATGTCGCGCAGCGAGTCGACCGCGACGCCGCACTTGCCGACCTCGCCGTGGGCCTTCGGATGGTCGCTGTCGTAGCCCATGATCGTCGGGTTGTCGAAGGCGATCGACAGGCCGGTCTGCCCGTGGGCGAGCAGGTAGTGATAGCGCTCGTTGGATTCCTTGGCGAGCCCGAAGCCCGCGAACTGGCGCATGGTGAACATGCGCCCGCGGTACATGGTCGAGTGGATGCCGCGCGTGTAGGGAAAGGCGCCGGGGTAGCCGAGGTCGCGCTCGAGGTCGAGGCCCTTCAGGTCTTCGGCGGTGTAGAGCGGTTTGATCGGGACGCCGGAAATCGTGAATGGGTAGAGATCCTTGCGCTCGCGCGAGTCCGCGTATCGCTGGTCGTAGTCCTTCCGCGCGGGGCTGGGTACACCGTTGGCCGAAGCCGAGCCGCCGTTCCGCCCGGCGCGAGCACGGTCGGTCACGCGCGGAGTCGGGCGCGGTCGAGCATGCGTGCGACGTCGAGAGGCGGGCGAACGGGTGGCCATGAGCACTCCTTCAGTAGGGTATCGGCCGCGACGGGATGCGCCGGAACCCAATGAGGCTACGAGGCACGTTCCGGGCCGTCAAGAGTCAGCGAGCGATGAAGACTTTGGCCAGGGCCGCCCAATCGCGTTGGGAGACACGAACGACAACCAGCCCGGACCGGAGCCCGGCAGTACCCGCGATGGTGAAGGACTGCTCGCCCGCCCCGGCGCCGTCGAGGCGATGATCCGCGAGCCGGCGGCCGAGGACGTCGAACACCTCGATGCGCCCCGCAGTTCCTGGCTCCAGGCTGACCGCGCCTTGAATTCCCGCGCCACGAACCCACTTGAGGCCGCGAAGCCGTGCGACCTGGGGGCGTTCGTCGACGGCGGTCGTTTGGCCGTTGGGGCCGAAACGCCGGGCGAAGAGCCCGAAACGCTCGTGCGTCTGAGACCAGAAGAACACGGCTCCCCCGTCACCGGTCTGGGCCAACCCGATGTCTCCGTACCACTGCTGGAACGGTTCGTCGTGGTACTCGCCCCATGGAACGGACGGCCCCGATTGGCTCACGCGGATGAAAGCGTTGGGAGTGAAGATCCCGGTCGGCCCGTTAGGATTGAAGTCGGCGACATAGAGCCCACCGCGCTCGTTGGACACGTGCTCGAGCCCTCCGAGTTTGCCTTCGATTGCCGATGACAAGGACCAGGCACCATTCTGATCCATGGTGCTAAAGCCGTAGTCCACAATGTGATCGTAGGGTACGACGTTGCCGACGATGACCCCGTCGCGCCCGTCCGGGTGCACGAGGAATCCAGCCTCGGGATGCGCGACGAGCATGATCTCGTCATATAGACCAAACTGGCGGCCGGCCTCGGGCCAATCGGGTGCCGTGCTCCCGTCGCCGAGCCGGCGATAGACCGTCGGCGCCGCCCAGGACACGCCACCCTCGTTGCGCACGGACGTCGCGGCCACGACGAAGACGCCGCCACGACCGTCCTGAGCAACATCCACCAAGCTCTCGAGCGTGGTCGTCATTTGCTCGCAGTCAAAGGGTCCGAACTCGAGCCCCTCGGCCGCCCAGCCGGGAGATGTCAGGCCGGCGGGTGTGCGACGCGACAAGTGCCACCGATTCGGAACCACGGAGGTGTCTTGGCTGCAAATCGCATAAGCCGCGAAGATCCCGCCATCGGGAGCTAGTGCCAGCCGGGGCCAGAGGTCCATCGTTGCCAGGTCGTGCACGCTACTGATCGCGCGCGGTCCGTTTGGCCATCCACCGGCCCCCTGGTTGGTCGGACCCAGGTGAATCGCGAGCAGTCGATAAGGATCCAGTTCGAACGCGTTCTCTGCCGGCCACGCCAGGTACACTCCGTTCGCGCCGTCTTCGATGGCGCAGGGTTGCCCGTTCGCCTGGTAAACGATGCCAATCAACCGGCCCCGTGCTGGCCACCCGGTCGCGACAGCACCGCCTTCCATTCGGGTCAGGAAGAGCTGCGAGCCTTCGAGCCACCAGACAAAGAGGCCGCCCAGGCGATCCGGTAGAACACCGAGCAGGCTTCGAGAGACCTGGACGTTGCAGACCACGGCCCCCGTCGCGGGCCAGGCCGGGTCGAGGTCACCGGTCGGCAACACGTGAAGAACGCGTAGGACGCAGGTGGACGACGTCGCTCCCTGCTGCCACGCGACGAAGGTCCCGTACTCGCCGTCGGTACATGCTTCGACCAGCGGGATGGCGTCAGTAGTTGAAACCACCGGGACGGGATCGGGACCCCAACCGGCGAACGACACGGCGGGGGACAGTAGCAGCATGATCGCGAGAAGGGTTTTCACGGGGCCCTCCAACATCTCGGGCCGACGTTGCGGCGCGGCGCAGACGGCCCGACCGGGTGTGGCTGGCGGGGAGACACAGCCGTGCAGTCTCGACGCGGTAAAGTCTATCACCGCGCTCGTCCGATTCATCCGGGGAATTTACTTCTGTCTGCCTATGATCGCGCCCGTGAAGCCCTTCCGACTCCCGGCCGTCGAAGCCGTAGGCATCACAGCACTTGTCATCGTGCTTGGCGCCGCCCGGTCCGCGGCTGCCCCGGCCGACACCACGGTCGTCGGCGAGATCCGAGCCGAGGCCGACAGCCTCCGGCCTCTGGTGACCACGCAGCTCGCCCGCGCCTTTCTCGACGCGACCACCACACTGAAGAATGTCGCCCCGCGCACGGTGCTCCACGACTCGGCTCGTACGCGCTACTGGACCTCGGAAGAAGCCGCGACCTTGCCCGATACCATTCGCGCTCGGTTGGTCACGCGCACGCTCGACGAGGGTTTCTACTACATGACCCGGTACGGCACGCCGCTCGCCTACGTGCGCGCGCTCGAGATCCTGTCGAAAGCCGGATTCACCGACGTCGCCGGCCGGCGGATCGCCGACTACGGCTACGGCACGATCGGCCATTTGAAACTGCTGGCCGCACTCGGAGCCGATGCGACCGGCATCGACGTCGATCTATTGCTGGCCAAGCTCTACAGCCAGCCGGGCGATCAAGGCCCGGTGAGCGGCGCGGGTGGCAAGTCCGGCCGCGTCACGCTGGTGACCGGAAGTTTCCCTGGCGACACGTCGATCGCGCGCCAGGTCGGGCGCAATTTGGACTTGTTCATCTCGAAGAACACGCTCAAGAACGGCTACATCCATCCGGCGCAACCGGTGAACCCGAGAATGCTGGTGCATCTGGGCGTCGACGACACCACCTACGTGCGCACGCTCGCGTCGATCGTCAAACCCGGCGGCTTCGTGATGATCTACAACCTGGCGCCGGCGCCGAGTCCGCCCGGCCAGCAGTACAAGCCGTGGGCCGACGGGCGTTGCCCGTTTCCGCGCGCGTTGTGGGAGTCGGCCGGCTTCCGGGTGATCGAGTTCGATCGCGACGACTCACCCGCGGCGCGGGCGATGGGCCACGCGCTGGGCTGGGACCAGGGCGAACAACCCATGAATCTCGAGAAGGACCTGTTCGCGACCTACACGCTGGTGCGCAAGCCTTAGGGCTGAACGCTTTGCTCACTTGCCGCAAGGCAAGTTGCGTTAGTCCTGCCTAACGCAACTCGCTCCAGAACGAGTCGATGTGGATAACTTTCCGTGCCAGGTCGAGCGATGTCACCGAGTCGGTAGGACTCTGGCCAACGCTTGATGGGGAGTCATCCGTCGCGCCGCCAGGTCCTCGAGCACGTGTCGCCACTCTTCGTCGGATAGCGAAGCTCGAAAATCGCTCCACAGCTGCGACCGCAGGAGATCCTCGAAGCGCTGTTCCAGCCGTTTGCGCCGGCGACGCTCCAGTCCTCCGCCGGCTTCCAGATTCGCCAGGTGCGCTTCGAACTGATCGACGACTTCGGCGACGCCAGTCCCCTGTGATGCCACGGTCAGCAACACCGGCGGATCCCAGTCGGCGTGCGCGGCGCGCAGCTCCAGCGCCGAGCGCACAGCGAACGCCCCGCGCTCGGCGCCTTCGCGGTCGGCCTTGTTGATCACGAATAGGTCGCCGATCTCCATCAGCCCGGCTTTCATCGCCTGCACTCCGTCGCCCGACTCGGGCACCAGGACAACCGCGGTCGAGTCCGCGGTTTCGGCCACCTCGAGCTCGCTCTGCCCGACACCGACGGTCTCAATCAGGATGCGGCTGAAGCCGGCGGCGTCGAGCACGTCGCACACCTGCGCGGTGTGGACCGCGAGCCCGCCCAGGCTGCCGCGCGTCGCCATCGAGCGAATGAACACGCCGGGATCGCCGGCCAGTTCCATCATGCGCACGCGGTCGCCGAGCAGGGCACCGCCGCTGAACGGGCTGGTCGGGTCCACGGCAACGATTGCCACCGTCTCGCCGCGCTCGCGCCACAGTTTCGCGAGCCGGGTGACCAGCGTGCTCTTCCCCGCGCCCGGCGGGCCGGTGATGCCGATCCGCCGCGCGCGCCCGCTCTTCGCGAAACAGGCGTCGAGCACCGCTGCCGCACCCGGGGCTTCGTTCTCGACCCAGGAGATGGCGCGCGCCAATGCGGCGCGATCACCGTCGAGCGCATTGCGAATCAGCGTGGATGGAGCTGGTTCGGCGGCCTTCACCATGTTCGAACTCAGGCGCTCCGTGCGAGCTGGCTGGGAAGCGAATCGAGCACGCACCGTGCGATCGCCTCTGCCGCATTGGGCGTCGCGATCCGGCCGGCGGCCTCGCGCACGCGTTCGCGCTCCCTGGGATTGGCGATCCAGTGCTGGACCAGATGCTCGACTTCCTCGATCGAGTCCGCGTGCTTGGCGGCGCCGACCGACTCGAGGAACTCGGCGTTGCGCACTTCCTGACCCGGCGTCGGCCGATAGACGACCAGCGGCGCCCGCTTGACCAGCGCCTCGGAGCACGTGAGTCCGCCCGCCTTGCTCACCACGACGTCGCAGGCTTCGAGCAACGCATCGACCCGGTCGGTGAAACCGAGCGCGAGTAGCCGCGGCCCCTGTTTCTGGACCTCGCGACGCAAAGCCTCGTTGGTGCCGCACACGACCACGACCTGAGGCGCCACCGGCAGGCGCGCGAGCCGCGGCGCCAGCTCGGCCATCGGGCCGACGCCGCTACCGCCGCCCATCAACAGCACGACCGGCCGGCCAGGGTCGAGACCGAATTCGGCGAGCGCTGCCTCGCGGCCTACGGTTCGCGAGAAGCGCGGATCGATCGGGATGCCGGTCACCTGGATCGAGTCGCGAGGCACGCCGTGTGCCGCCAGCTCGTCGGCCACGTGCGGGCTCGCGACGAAATAGCGGTCGACGTTGGGGAACGCCCAGAACGGATGCGCGGTGAAATCGGTGATCACGCAGAACAGGGGTACGCGCACCTTGCCCGTGCCGCGCGCGTGCGACAGCGCTTCGACCGGCAGGAAGTGCGTGCAGACGATCGCGTCCGGCCGCTCGCGCTCCGCGACCCGCACCAGACGGCGCAGGTTGAGCCGGTCCAGCGCCAGGCGCGCCGGGCCGGCGCCACGATTCACCGGCACCAGCTCCCACGAGTGATAGAGCGCGCCCCACAGCCGCGGCGCCCGTGCCGCCATCGCGTTGTACGACGCCGCGTAGGTGCCGCGATAGAGGCGCGAGGCGAACACCAGCGTGTCGACCTCGCGGACGGTGACGCCCGGGCTCAGCGCGCTGAACGCCGCCGCCAGCGCCTGGGCGGCGCGCTTGTGGCCGTTACCGGCGGTGGCGTGCAGGATCGCGATGCGCGGCGAACTGGGAGTTGATGCGTTGCCGGCCGGTCGGCCCGCCAGGGTCTCGACCGCGACCATGCCGTGGCCTTCGCGCGGGAACAGCACGGCGTCGCCCGAGAACACGCGCCAGCGCTCGCGCCACCATCGGCGCTGGGCGCGCAACCGGGCCCGCCAGCGCTGGGTGATCCGGTCCGGGATTCTCAGGCGGCCGAAGCGGGGAAGGTTCGCCATGGGCCGGTGATCCTACACGGTGCCGGCGCCTCGGGCGGAATCGAGCGCCGGCCCGGCGTCACTCGGCCAGGGCGTTCCGGAAGTGACGGAGGATGGCACCGTCTTCGACCCGTTCGATCGCCACGACATCGACGCGCACCGCCGCGCCACGAGCCGCGGCCACCGAGGCGGCGCGCAACAGGCGCTCGCGCTGCTTCGCCGCGAGCGAGGCCGCCGCGCCCCCGTAGTCGGTTCGGCCCCGGAACTTCACTTCGACCAGCACCAGCGCTCGATCGTCCTGGGCCACCAAGTCCACCTCGACGCCGGCAATGCGGTGATTGCGCTCGACGATCTCGAATCCGACCAGCTCGAGGTAGGCGGCCGCCAGTGCTTCACCGGCGCCGCCGCGTGCGCGTGCGATTCCCATGGGACAGGCTCCGCGGGGGCGGATGGATTTTGTTCCGCTCGGCAGGGCTCGCTAAACCAGGGGCAATTCCAGCTCGCACACCGGCGAGAACGAATAGCGATGGATCGGGCACGGACCGAGCCGCGCAAGGGCTTCCAAATGCTCCGGCGTGCCGTAGCCCTTGTGCTTGGCGAAGCCATAGCCGGGCCACACGCGGTCGAGCCGTTCCATGATCCGGTCGCGGACCACCTTGGCCAACACCGACGCCGCGGCGATCGACAGCATGCGCGCGTCGCCATCGATCACGGCTTCCTGCCGGAGGCGGAGACCCGGAATCCGATCCGCGCCGTCGACCAGCACCAGGTCAGGCGTCTGGGTCAGCTTCTCGACCGAGCGCGCCATGGCTCTCAAACTCGCGCGGCGGATGTTGGCGAAGTCGATGTGGCGCGAACCGATCACCGTCCAAGCAAACGCCCGAGCCTCGGATCGGACTCGGGCGTACAAACCTTCACGTGCGGCGGGCTCGAGTTTCTTGCTGTCGTCGAGCCCTTCCCAGCGCAGACCGAGTGGCAGGACGACCGCAGCCGCGACCACCGGACCGGCCAGCGGACCGCGGCCGGCTTCATCGACGCCCGCGACCCATCGCGCCTCGCCGGCGAGGCGCCGTTCCGCGCGGGCCAGATGGCGCCACGCGGCCTGAGTCACGCCGTGACGGGTTCCGGTTTCTCGGCTTTGGTCTTGCGCGTCTCGGCCGGAGCCGACGACTTCGCGTCGGCCTTTTCGGTTAGGCGGGCGTTCTTGCCGCTCTTCTTGCGCAAGTAGAACAGCTTCGCGCGGCGCACCTTCGAGTGCTTGAGCACTTTGATCTCGGCGATCGACGGGCTGTGGATCGGGAACGTCCGCTCGACGCCGATGCCTTCCGAGATCTTGCGCACGGTGAACGTCTTGCGGACTCCGGCGCCACGGACGTTGATCACGTCGCCGCGGAACTTCTGCTGTCGCTCCTTGTCGCCTTCGATGACGCGGACCGACACTTCGACGTTGTCGCCGGGCCGCAAATCGGGCAGCGCCGTCTTGAGCTGGGCGGCTTCTATTTTCTCGATGAGGCCCATGGTGGGTTCCTTTCTACACGAAACGGCCCGGCACACGTGGCGCGTCATCCTGCGCGGGGGGACCGGGCGGTTGAAAGCGGCGCGCGAGTATAGGGAAAGGGCGGCCGGGAATCCAGTGGCCTACTTCAGCAGGACGACCTTCTGGGTCCGGCGGACCTCGCCCCCCACGCTCAGGCGCATGAAGTAGATCCCGGCGTCGGCGCCCAGGCCGGAGCCATGGCGCCCGTCCCACGTCACGCCGTGGGTACCGGGGGCCATGCGCCGGTGGACGAGCGTGCGGACCCGCCGCCCGCCGACGTCGTACACCGCCAGCTCGACGTCGCCTTCCTGCGGGAGGCTGTACTCGAGCGCGATCGACGAGCGAAACGGATTCGGAACGCCTCGCGACAGATGGTAAGAGCCGGGCAACGCGGCACCGGGATCCAGCCCCGGCAGGCCCACGTTGATGACGCCGCTCACCACGATCGTGCAGGTGTCCGCGTAACCACCGAAGGAAGCGATCCCGAAGGTCTGCCCCTCGAAGACACCGACCACGAGGCCAGGTGCGTCGAAGCGCGCGATCGTGGTGTCCACGGTCGAGAAGGAGACCCCCTCGATGTCGGTCAAGGTGCGCTCGATTCCGTCGGCGTAGTAGCCGGCAACCGCAACAGAAGTCTGTCCACCCGTCGAGAGAAAGGCCCGGGCCGGCGACACGACAATGGAATCCAGGCCGGCTGCGACGTTGATGTTGATGTTCACGGAGTCGAGTGCCGTCGGGGTCGATCCCGAATAGCCCAGCGCCCCGATTCGCACCTCGCCCACCGCCTCAGTGGGAATGGAGTAGCTGAAGCTCGCGGTTGGCGTTTGCTTGAGGTCCGTGAAGACCGGCAGCGATGCGTTTCCCGCCGCGACCTGGATGGCCGTAATCCCCGCACTCCCCGTGACGTTGACCGTGATCGTCGCGCCGGCATTCACCACCGAGCCCTCCGCCGGGCTCGTGATCGCGACGGACTCAGAGGTTCCTGCTCGTGCACCGGCGATGGCGGTCGCGGGCTGGGGCGAGAAGGGCCAAGGCGTCAACACGGGCGGAGCAAAACCGAATTGCGAAAAGATCGCAGTCGAAGTCCGGTCGGCGTTCAGCAGCATTCGGACTCGTTCCAAGACTGCGGGGTCCCCAGGCGCGGCGTTGTGCCAAGGTCCAAGGAAGAACGACTCGCGGCCCCCACCGAGACCGCCCTGCTGGCTCGCCACCGGAACGATCAGGTCGCTCGGTTGGTCGTGGAAGATGTCGGTGTACGAAAGGCCGATCTGGGCGACATACTTGGCGATGATCGCCTCTGTGCTGCTTCCGGTCACGGAACTTGCCTCTGTAGTGACCACGTGACTGGGTGCCTTGTTCAGGTTCAGAGACGGGCCGTTGAGGTATTCGATCGTGGCGTCACTCAGCACTCTCAGGTCCGCGAGCGCGCCGCCATAGGGATTGCGTCCGGAAATCGCCAGCAGGAACGCGATGTTCGGCTGCAAGATCACGAAGTCCGCCAACTGACTTCCCGAGTGCGGCACGTTGAGCGTGATGAGCCGGTGGATGTCGTCGTTGTATCCCGCGTTCTGCAGGAACAACCTCGAGAGGATGCCGCCCATGCTGTGTGCCACGATATCGACGCGCCCGGCCGAAATGCCTGCGGCGGCCGCGCGGGCAATGGCTGACGCGACGGCGCTCCGCCCCACCAGCGCATTCGTCAGGAAGCTCTGATCGTTCGTCGGGCTGTAGTCGTGCCGATAGAGCAGGGCTTCGGTCCACTGATCCGAATTCAGGAGATGTTGCTCGAGGGCTCCGAATGTCGTGCGATCGGCCCACAGGCCGTGGATCATCGCCACCGGCGGCCGATAGATGCGCACGGCATGCTGGACCAGAACGTAGTCGTTGGCGGCGGTATTGAACACCTCGATCCGTGCCCAGCCGAAGAGCCCTGAAGTCGTCATCCGCGTCGGATGCGCGTAGCGCCAGATAGTCTTGCCGTCTTCGATTCGATCGAACGTCAGGCTGCCGAATTCGTCCGCGCTGGTCCCAGTCGGATCTTCCTTGATGCGCATGTGGACGTCGCTGAGCGTACCGACCTCCAACGGGCCGGACCAGGCCAGGAGGGTCGCGTCGGTGGCGCCGTCGGCACAGACCGCCGCAGGCGTCGGGGGCAGCACGTCGGACGATCCACCGATCCACTGTGGACTGTTCGGCGGGTAAGTGAATCGGTTGGTATTGAAGAACTCCAACGACCCCTCGACCGGGAACGAGAGGCAGCCATGCCCCATATGCGCCTCGATGACCCCCTGGTCTCCGCCGTTCACCACGCCGTCCATGTTCAGGTCGCCGCGCGGGTCATAGGGGTTCGGGGGCAAATAGTCCGCGAGCACCGCGATGTCTTCCGTGTTGACGAAGCAATCCTGATTCAGGTCGACGCTGTTGACCTTGACCGGGTAGCAGTGGGTGACCTGTTGGCAATCCTCGTTCCCGTCGAGGATCACCGACCAGCCCGCGCCGCCTCGATAGGCGGCGACCACCCGCTCCGAATACGTGGCGGTGCTCTCGGTGCTGCGCAGCCGGCCGAACACGCCGGCGACCACGTACTTGCATTTGCTGGCATCGCGAGACATGGCGTGGGGCGGCTGGACCGCAGCCGATATCCCTGGCGGTCCGGTGTCGCAGGTACCACGTGGCCAGAGCTGCAGCGCCACTTCGTCGGGGTCGATGAACTGACAACAGGTGATCGGCTCGCACTGTGGACCGATGCAGTCCAATGTGATGGTGATCGGCCCCACCGGGGTGCCGTCGAGCCCCGGACACGCCAGCGCGTGCGGCGGCGGATCGTCCCAGTGAGCCGCAGACCCGCACTGGCTGATGGTGCACTGTCCGAGCGGCGTGACCGGCAGCTCCCGCGGCGCGGGGCCCGTCAGGGAAGCAGCGGCGAGGACGGCCAGAAGCATGGCCAGAGCCTACATCCTCGACCCTATTTTCAAGCGTCCTGTTTTCGGGCGATCCCCGTCGCGCGTCGCTCGGCCTCGGTGATCTCGGCCTCCTCCAGCAGGTCCGGCCGGCGTTCGAGCGTCCGGCGCAGCGACTCGGCCCGCCGCCATTTCGCGATCTCCCCGTGGTGCCCGGAGAGCAGGACCTCGGGAATCTTCCAGCCACGATACTCGGCCGGGCGCGTGTAGTAGGGCGCGTCGAGCAGCCCCGAGTGAAACGAGTCGGACTCGACCGAATCGAACGTGCCGACCACGCCGGGCAACAGGCGCGCGACCGCGTCGACCACGCACAGCGCCGCCGGCTCGCCGCCCGACAGCACGAAGTCGCCGACTGAAAGCTCTTCGTCGGCGAGGTGCTCGATCGACCCGCTCGTCGACGCCCTTGTAGCGACCGCAGATCAGCACGATGTGCGCGAGTTGCGAATACTCGATGGCGACCGGCTGCGTGAAGGCCCGGCCCTGCGGCGAGAGCACGACCACGCGCGCACCGGGTGGCCGTGCGCCGCGCTGGCCGATCTCCAACGAGGCCAAAGCCCGATCGATCGGCTCGACCTTCATGATCATTCCGGCCCCACCGCCAAACGGATAGTCGTCTGTGGTGCGGTGACTGTCGTCGGTGAAGTCGCGCAGGCCGACGATCGAGGTTTCGAGCTGACCCTTCTCGAGCGCGAGCCGGATCATGCCCTCGGCGAAGGGCGCGCCGAAGTACTCGGGGAAGATGGTCAGGATGGAAATCTTCACTGCGACTCCTCGAGCCCGGCCGGCAACGCCACGGTGATCCGCCTCGCTTCGAGATCGACGCTCAGGATGGTGTCGGCGTGCGCCGGGATCATCAGTTCGCGCTCGCCGCGCACGACGTAAACCCAGTTGGCCCCGGTGGGAAACGCATCGGCCACCGTGCCGAGCACGCGACCCTCAGCGGTGCGGACTTCGAGTCCGACCAACTGGAACTGGTAGGCGGCGCCCGGACCGGCGTCGGGGATCTTGCTCTCCTCCGCCATGAGCCCGCCGTTGGTCAGTGGTGCGGCCGCTTCGCGGCTCGAAACGCCGGCGAATCGAACCAGCAGACGCGTATCGGCGGGTCGCACCTCGGCCAGAGTCAATGGGCGTTGGACGCCGTTCGCCCCGCTCCAGACGAAGGATCCGATGTCTCTCAACGTATCCGGCTCGAGCCCGCAGTCGTCGAGATAGACCTCGCCGTGGAGGCCGTGGGTCCGCCCCAGGCGCCCGATCCGAACCAGAGTCATGGCGTCGCCGTTCCGCTGCGGCCCGGGCCGGAGCCCGCGCCGGTCGTCGAGATCAGTCGGCGATCTCGAGCGATGCCTTGCGCCCGCCCAGGGCGGCAGCGGCGCCGAGCACCTGGCGCAGCGCGCGCGCGGTACGCCCCTGCTTGCCGATCACGTGACCCAGGTCGTCGCCGTGGACGTACAGCTCCAGGCTGGTTTCCTGGCCGACGCCGAGGATCTCGACCCGGACGTCGTCCGGGTTGTCGACGAGTCCGCGCGCCAGCGTCACGACCAGGTCGCGCAGCTTGCCGTCGTCGGCATCCGGTTCGCGACGGCTTTCCGGCTCGCGCCGGCTTTCCGGCTCGCGCCGACCTTCCTGCTCGCGAAGCTCGGGTTCGCGCCCGGTCAGGTCCGGGGCGTGGGAGCCGTTGCGACCGGAACGGACGATAGTTTCAGCCCCGCCACCAGAAAGAGGATGCTCCACAGGCCCAACAGCAGGAGCGACGGCAGGGTCTGATTGAGGCTGAGGACCGCGAGTCCGCTTGCGCAGAGGCCGGCCCCACTGAGCCATACCAGGAGAACGGTCTTGATTGGACATCCGATGATGGTCGCCAGTCTGTGGTTGGTGTGGTCTTTTCCGCCCTGCGACACCTTGCGGCCGTCGCGGAGGCGAGTGATCACGACGAAGAACAGGTCGAACGCCGGGTAGCCGAGGATCAGGATGGCGCCCGCGCGCCCCCAGCCCATTGGGGCGGCATCATACGCGAGAAGGGCCGACGCGCCCAAGCAATAGCCGAGGAACAGGCTGCCGGCGTCGCCGAGGAAGATGCGCGCCTTGGGGAAGTTGTAGCGCAGGAATCCGATGCAGGCGCCCGCCACGGCCAGCTGGGCGGCCGCCAGGACCGGCGCCCCCCGGGTCCACGAGTGGAGCGCGAACCCGCCCATCGCGATGGCCGCGAGCCCCCCGACCACCCCGTTCATGTTGTCGAGGAAGTTGATCGCGTTCATCAGTGCGACCAGCGAGACCAACGCGAGCAGGGCGTTCAGCGGACCCGGGAGGCCGAAGTCGGGAACATGTCCGGAGGCGAGCAGCAGGGCCGCCGCGACCCCCTGGCCGACCAGCTTGATCCGGGGGTTCATCCCGAACCGGTCGTCCCACATCCCGATCGCAAGGACCAGGACGGCGCCCGCGAGAATGAAGGGCACTTCGCTCTCGACACTGACCGATCGCGTCTTGAGCGATGCGCCCCACGCGATCAGCGCCGAAACGAAAACCACCGCCCCGCCTAACAAAGCGGTTGCGGTGGTGTGCAACTTCCTTGCTTCAGGATGATCCAGGTATCCGGTCGCCCATGCCATCCGTGTACCTACCGGAGTCAGCACGAGCGCCAGTACCAGCGCCAGAACGAACGCGGTCGCGAGCACCATGTCCTATGGAGTCAGACCGCGGAAATCCGTTTAGGCGGTCTGCAGCTTCACGGGACAGGGAACACTCATCTGTTCGCACATGTCCCGAATCGTCATCTCCAGCAAGTGAGTGAGCTTATGCTGCGGCCGGTACCCGACGAACCGGTGGATCTTGTTCAGGTCGGGAACGCGGCGACGCATGTCTTCGAAGGAACTGCCGTACACCTTCTCGTACGGCACGAACTCGATCTCGGACCGGCTCTCACACATCGTACGGATCTTCTGAGCCAGCTCGAGCACGGTGGTCTCCTCGTCGCTGCCGACGTTGAACACGTGCCCGTAGGATTCGGGCTTGTCGGCGAGCAGGAGGACGCCGTGCACGACGTCATGAACGGCCGAGAAGCAACGCGACTGCTGGCCGTCGCCAAACACGAGAATCGGCTCGTCGCGCAGGGCCCGAGCAATCATGTTCGGGATCACCATGCCGTACGAGCCGGTTTGGCGGGGTCCGCAGGTATTGAAACATCGCACGACGATCACCGGCAGCTGTCGTTGCTGGTAGTACGCCTGTGCCAGACACTCGTCGACGGCCTTACCGCAGGCATAGGACCAACGCAGCTTGTGCGTCGGGCCCATGACCCGGTCGTCGTCCTCGGAGAACGGCACCGAGACGCCCTTCCCGTAGACCTCGCTGCTCGAGAACACCATGACCTTACGCATGTGTTCCGCGCATGCTTCGAGAACTACCTCCGTGCCGCGGATGTTCGTGATCAGCGACCGGAGCGGGTTCTCGAGCACGTATTTGACGCCGACGGCGGCGGCGAGATGAAACACCCTATCGCACTGGGCGACTAGACCGTGGACCAGTGCCGAGTCGGTGACGTTGCCCTCGAGAAAGCGAAAGCGGGGATGTCGCTCGAACGAGCGAAGGTTCTCGAGGCGGCCTGTGGAGAGATCATCGAGTGCCCATACCTCGGCGCCGCGATTCAGCAGCGCCTCGCAGAGGTGGGACCCGATGAAGCCTGCACCCCCTGTGACGAGGACTCTCATGCTCTTCCCTCTCATCTCGTCTGGCTTTCGAGCTGGAACCCGGTCGGGGTATCGGCGGCCACACCGATCTTCCAAAGTTCGAAAACCATGCGCAGAAACACGCAGAGGCGTTGTAGGGTGTTTGAGGAAGTGGCTGACGTGAACCGTACTGCGACTCCAACCGTTTCGAAGTCAAGCGGGTAGCAACTGGGTCTCGGTCGGGCTCTCCTGCGCAGCAGGTTGAGGTTCGTGGTGAGGGAGCGGACCATGCGAATCGCAAGGCGCCGCGTTTCGGGTGCAGATAGTCTCGCACATCAGCAAGGGGCTTGTCACGCACAGAACACATGTACCCTTAACGAAAAGCGTCAAACCATCGATCCCATGGCGTTCTGCAATTCCAACAACCACCCACGATGCTCGGAGCGACTCCTCTGAGATCGACCCCGGCGGTCGCTACCAGTCCGGGCCTGCCCTGGCTCCATCGGGTAGCAGCCCATTGTTTCCTGTTGCTAATCCTGGCCCTGCCTTGGTCCATCGCCCCGATGTCGGTGGCGGTGGCCCTGGTCGCTGCATCGACTGTGCCGATCTGGCTGGCCAACCGGGACCGATCCTGGCTCACGACTCCAATGACCTGGGGGGCTTTGGCCTGGATTGGCGCTTTGGGACTCTCCGCCGCGTTCGCCGAGGATCCGGCGGCCAGCGCCGCACGGCTCACCAAGGGCCTGTTCCCCGCCCTGGTCCCACTGGCTGCCTGGCATGCCAGGACTCTCGAGTCCGGCCGGCGAGCCGTTGCCGTCCTGCTCGCCTCCTCCGGGGTGGCCTGGCTGGTCGGCCTCGGGGGCTACCTGCTCCAGGGCGCAACCTACCCGGCGCGCGCACGAGGCCCGAGCGGTCACTACATGACCTTCGCGGGCCAGCTCGAGTTGATCGCCAGCGTCGCACTCGGGATCGCGCTCGTCAGCCGCGGCCGATGGCGCCGGGTTGCCGCCGCCGTTGCCACTTTGGGTCTCTTGTGTCTGATCGTCACCTACACGCGGAGCGCGTGGCTCGGCACGCTGGTTTCGGCCGCACTGCTCCTCGCGCTGTGGCGCGCACGTTGGGTGGCCGCACTGGTGCTGGTCGTGCTCGTCGCGTTTCCGTTCGCACCGGCGCCGCTTAGAGACCGAGTCACCAGCATCGTCGACCCTCGCCACGAAACCAACGTCGAGCGCACGCACATGTGGAGCGCAGGACTCCAGATGCTCCGCGATCATCCAATCACCGGCGTCGGACTCCAGGATTTGAAACCGATCTACGATCGCTACCGTCCGCCGGAAGCACATGAACGAGCGGGGCACCTGCACAGCGTTCCCATCCACGTCGCCGCGACCATGGGCGTCGTCGGCCTCGCGGCCCTGGCTCTGCTCGTCGTCGGACTGTTCCGTTGCGCCACTCAGGGGCTGAGGCCCATGTTGCGCGCCGCCCGCCGCGCCCACGGAGATCGCGCCGAAGATGAGCGGCTCGCCGCCGGACTCCGCCTCGGCGTGCTGGGGGCACTTGCGGCCTTCATGGTCTCGGGTCTCTTCGAGTGGAACCTGGGCGATGAGGAAGTGCTCTACCCGCTCTACGTTCTCGCCGGACTCGCGTGGGCGGCGCGCGGCTGGGAGCGCCCGCGGCCGACGCTGGTCGAACGCGCCCGACGCGTGGTGGATCGCGTCGCCAACAAGTTCAAACGCGAGCCTGCCGAGCGACGACGCGAGCCCGCCGAGGGCCGACGCGAGCCGGCCGAGGGCCGACGCGAGCCCGCCCAGCACGGGCGCGAGCCCGCCGAGCGCCTTCTCAAATGAAAGTCGCCCTGGTTCACGACTGGCTGGTCGGCATGCGCGGCGGCGAACGATTGTTCGAACGTCTGTGCCTGCTGTTCCCCGACGCTCCGATCTACACGCTGGTCTGGAAGCCCGGAGGCGTGACCCCCGCGATCGAAGCGCATCCGATCCAGCCCTCGTTCGTCCAGCGCCTGCCGGACGCCGTCCGGCGCTACCGCTGGTACCTGCCTCTGTTCCCCCGCGCGATCGAGGCATTCGATCTGTCCGAGTTCGACGTCATCGTCTCCTCGAGCCACTGCGTGGCCAAGAGCGTGCGCACCCGGCCCGGACAATTCCACCTGAGCTACATCCACACGCCGATGCGCTACATCTACGAGCTCGAGCCGGTCTACTTTCCGCCCGGAAAGTTCCCCTGGCCGCTCTCGGCGTACGTGCGTCACACGGTCGCCGGGCTGCGGCAATGGGACCGCGCCACCAGCGATCGCCCGAGCGCGATGGTGTGCAACTCGGCCCACGTCGCCGAACGCATCAAACGCCACTATGGTCGCGACGCCGACGTGATCTATCCGCCGGTCGACGTGGCGCGTTTCGCCACCGCGCCACCAGAGCCGTCGAGCGCCGGCGACGTGATCGGGCGGCCGTTCTACCTGCTGGCCGGCGCGTTCGCGCCGTACAAGCGCGGTGAGCTGGCGATCGAGGCCTGCGTGAAACTCGGGCGCCGCGTGATCGTGGTCGGCACCGGGCAGGAGGAGCGCACGCTGCGCGCGGCTGCCGACGGTCACGGAGTCGAGTTCATCGGCTGGGCGTCGGACGCGCACCTGGCGGAACTCTACCGCCGGGCGGAAGCCCTGATCTTCCCCGGCGAAGAAGACTTCGGCATCGTTCCGGTCGAGGCCATGGCCAGCGGTTGCCCGGTGATCGCCTACGGCCGCGGCGGCGCGGTGGAAACGATCGGCCGCGACGCCAACCCCGAGTCGCTCGCGCGCGTCGCCGCCGGCGGTGTCGCGCGGGTTCCGGGCGGCGTGCTGTTCGGCGCCCAGAGTGTCGAAGGCGTCACGGCCGCGATCCAGGCGCTGGAAGCCGATCCGGTCGATCGCGCATCGCTGCCGGCGCGCGCCCGACCCTTTTCGGAGGATCGGTTCGACCGCGAGTTTCGCGCTGCGTTCGAGCGCCACCGATCCGCGTGGCGCGCCGCTCAGCCGCGACGCGATTCGGCGGCGTAGAACGTCTGGAGCGCCTGTTCGCCCTGGTTGACGAACTCGAGCCAGGGCGCAGACGGCGCGGCTTCCGGCTTGCGCGCGAGCAACACCGTGGTGTGACTCGCCCCGCTCCAGGCGCGCGCGATTGGTGCTGCAAGTCGAGCGGGCAGCGGATAGAAGCCGACCCCCACGCGCCGCTCGATCCGCCACGCCCCAGCGTACTCGACGAAACGCGCGAACTCGCCGGCGGCGTAGCCGCGCACGTGCGGGCCGAACGTGCGGATCGAAGTCGGCTGCCGGCCGAGCAGCATCAGTGCCCGGTTGTGGAGACTGCCGAGATTGGGCACCGAGATCACCAGCCAGCCGCCGGTGCGCGTCACCCGATGCATCTCGGACATCGGGAGCCAGATGTTCTTCAGGTGCTCGAACACCTGGTTGGCGATGACCACGTCGAAGCTGGCATCGGGCCACGGGAAACGATCGCGCTCGAGATCGACGCGCGCGACCGTGACACCGCGGCGCTCGGCGTCCGCGGCCGGCTCGGGGAACACCTCGATCCCGTGCGCGCGCGCGCCGAGCAGCTCCGCGTAGCGCATGGTCTCGACGCCATCCCAGCAACCAACGTCGAGCAAGGTTCGGGGGCGGTTGCCGTTACGCGGCAGGGCGACGAGCAACTCGCGGATCGCGAGACGGACGTGTTCGAGCACGTCGGAACAGGCGCGGCTCATGGCTGCGGACTATAGGCGCACCCTGGCGAACCGGAACAGCGAGGCACACGGGACCGGTGTGGGCCGCGGTTGACACGCCGGGTGGCCGCGGAAAGACTGGGCTGCTTCGCGAGCCGTATGCCGCCCACTCGAGGAACATGAACGGACTCAGCCCCCTCGCGCGCAATGCCGTGTGGAATCTGTTCGGGCTCGGCATTCCGCTGCTGGTCGCCGCGTTTGCGATCCCGATCCTGATCCGCGGGCTCGGCGCGGATCGCTTCGGCATTCTGGCGATCGCCTGGACCCTGCTCGGGTATCTCACGCTGTTCGACCTCGGCGTCGGCCGGGCCCTCACCCGCTCGATCGCGACGCGCCGGGGCGCGGGCGCCGAAGCGGATCTGCCCCAGCTGGCCGGCGCCGCACTCGCGTTCACCCTGGTGCTCGGCGCCATCGGCGGCGGCGTGCTCGCGCTCGCCGCCCCCGCGATCGCCGGATGGCTGCGCACGCCGGCCGAGCTGCGCGAGGAAATGCGGGTCTCGCTGCTGTGGCTCGCCGCCTCGCTCCCGTTCGTGCTCGGCACCGCGACGCTGCGCGGCATTCTCGAGGGCTACCAGCGGTTCGGAATCGCGAATGCACTGCGGATCGGATTCGGCGTCTACACGTTCGTCGTGCCGCTCGTCCTGCTCCAGCGATCCCCATCGCTGCCGCCGATCATCCTGGCCTTGGCCGCAGGCCGGGCCGCGGCCTGGCTGCTCCACCTGGTGGCGGCATGGCGAGTCCTGCCGGCGCTGCGCGGTGGGTTGCGCGTCCAGCCGGAATTGCTCGCCGGCCTGGTTCGCGACGGCGGCTGGATGACGGTGACCAACATCGTCGGTCCGATCATCGTCTACTCCGACCGGGTGCTGATCGCGGGCATGATCTCGACCGCGGCGGTCGCGCACTACGCCACGCCGTTCGAGCTGGCCTCGCGCATTCTAGTGATCCCGGCAGCACTCGCCGGCGTCCTCTTCCCGTCGTTCGCCGCCGAGCACGCCGCCGAGCGCGGCACGGTGCGGGCACTCCACCGGCGCGGAGTGATCGTCACGCTACTGCTGGTATTCCCCCTCGGGCTCGTCCTCAACGCGTTTGCGCCCGAGATTCTCGGCCTGTGGATCGGGCCCGACTTCGCCGGGGCGGGGGTCGCGGTGTTGCGCTGGCTGTCATTCGGCATCGTGGTCAACAGCGTCGCTCACGTCCCGTTCGCACTGCTTCAGGCCGCGGGGCATTCCGACCGCGTCGCCAAACTGCACCTGATCGAGACTCCCTTCGCGCTGTTGATCACCGCGTGGGCCATCCGACTGGGTGGCATTTCGTTTGCCGCCGCCGCGTGGTCGCTGCGCGCGTCGATCGACGCGGTCGCCTTGTTCGTCATGGCGCGCCGGCCGCTTGCGGGCGCTCCGGAAGGCGCATCGTGGCTGGCGGCGCTGGGGATGACCGCCGCCGGTCTGTTCGCGGTCTCGCTGCCGGCCGGCGTCGGCGCGCGCGCGTTGGTCGCCGCGACGGTTCTGCTCTCTTCAGCCGCGATCGGCTGGTGGTGGCTGCTCGACGCCGAAGACCGCTCATGGATGGGCGAGCGCTTGCGACTCCTGGCCGGCCGGGACGCCTGATGAGAGAAGTCACGCTGCTGCGCACCGAGCCTCGCCCGAGATGTCCGGCATGCTCGACGTCCGGGATTGCGCACTACCGCGATCTCGATGACGCGGTGTGGGGAGTCCCCGGATCGTGGACGGTCGCCCGCTGCCCGCGCGAGCCGTGCGGCATGCTGTGGCTCGACCCGGCGCCGATTGCTTCGGACTTGGCCCGGGCCTATCTGCGATACCAGACTCACGAGGACAATCTTGCGGAATCGCGGAGCGGCGGCAGCACAGGGTGGATCCTCGAGACCAAGCACGCATACCTGGCGCACACTTGGGGCTACGCACAGCTTGGCCCTTCACTCTCCGGTCGCGCGTTGGGCGCGTTCGCCGGCGTCCTGCCGCCGTTGCGCATGCGGCTGGACGCGAGCGTGTTCTACCTGCGCGGGGAGCGGCGCGGTCGCCTGCTCGACGTCGGCTGCGGATCGGGAGCGAACATGGAGTGGCTGCGATCGCTGGGCTGGCAGGTCGCGGGCATCGAGCCCGACCCCGAAGCCGTGGCGGCCGCGCGGCGCCGCGGGCTCGACGTCGAAGCCGGAACGCTCGAGAGCCGTGCCTATCCCGACGGTGCGTTCGACGCCGTGCTGCTCAACCATGTGATCGAGCACGTTCCGGATCCACGCCGAACACTGGGCGAATGCCGGCGCGTTCTCGCCCCGAGCGGTCGACTCGTGATCCAGACCCCGAACGCCGCCTCGTGGCTTCACCGGCGTTTCAAGCGGGATTGGCGCGGCCTCGAGCCACCCCGGCACCTTCAGGTATTCCGGCTCGCGCCGCTCGCGCGCTTGCTCGACGAGTGCAGGTTCGCAATCGACTGGGCGCAGACTTCGTCCAAGGCCACGCCGTTCGCCGAGGCCGCGTCGCGGTCGTTGCGCCGGGCGCGGCGTGCGCACGGTTGCTCGCACGACCGCCTGAGCGCGGCTGATCGCGCATGGGGAAAGCTCGCCGCGGGCGTCGCGGCCGCGCGCATGCCGTTCGACCCCGAGTCGGGCGACGAGCTGATCGTCCACGCCATCTCGCGCGAGTCATCGTCATGAACACCCCCTTGGTCACCATCATGATTCCCGCCTACTGCCAGGCGGACACCATCGGCGAGGCGATCGCCAGCGCGCTGGCACAGGACTACGCCTCGCTCGAAGTGCTGGTGCACGACAACGCCTCGCCCGACGGCACCTATCAGGCGATCGAGCGCGCCGCACGCCATCCCCGCGTTCGCGTCGCGCGCAACCCGACCAACCTGGGTCGCGTCGGCAACTATCGATCGCTGCTCGCGGCGGCGCGCGGAGAATGGGTGCTGAACCTGGACGGCGACGACGTGCTGATCGACCCGGGTTTCGTGAGCGCGGCAGTGCGCGAGCTGCGAGCCGACTCGGTGCTGGCGATCGGCGGACAGCGTTCGCGCGAAGCGGACGGACGCTATCGCGATCGGGTCCCGACCCGGCGCGCGGTCGAGCACGTCGATGGCTGGCGGTTCTTCCTGCGCTGGCGCTCGCCGGAGCAGGTGGTGCCGCACCTGGGATCGCTCTACCACGCCGAGCGCGCGCGTGCGATCGGGTTCTACACCCACGACATCCAGAGCTCGGACTGGGAGTCGCTGCGCCGACTGTGCCTGGAAGGCAACGTCGTGCTGCTCGGCCGCATCGCCGGCGAGTGGCGCGGGCACGACTTCAATGCCTCGAAGGCGCTCGACTCCGAAGCACACGTCGCGAATCTCGATTCGATCCTGTCGCCCTACGCCGCGGCGCGCGCCGCCGGACACCGCGGCAAGCGGCTGCGCCGGTGGCGCCGCAGCGCGCTGCGGCAGTACGTGACGCGCTACCTGAACGCGGTGTTGACTCAAGGAGATCCGGCTGCTGCGGCGACGTTCACGCGGTTGCTGGGCGAGCGATTTGGCTCGAAGGCGCGCCTCGGGGTGCTTGCCTGCTGGCTGACCAGTCCGTCGCTGTGGTTCAAGGCCCTGTTGCTCGGGCTCGGCGGCAAGCGCGCGCTCGACCGCGCACGCGGCGTCTGGCATCGCTGGACCTGGTCGCGCGGATGAACGACACGCTGGCCTGCGCCGCGATCCTTCCGACGCTCGATCGACCCGAGCTGGCGTTGACTTGCCTGCGCACGCTGGTGGCGGCGCGCCCGGTGTTCGCCGAGATCGTGGTCGCCGACCAGTCGCGCGAGCCGAGCCTCGAGTCCGAGGTTCGCGCCCTGGGCGCCCAGTACCTGCATCTGTCGCCACCGGGGCTCTCGCGCGCTCGCAATGCCGCGATCACGCGCACGCAAAGTCCGTGGCTCTACTTTCCCGACGACGACTGCACGGTGGCGCTGACGCTGCTCGCCGAGATCACCGCCGGACTCGCACGTCATCCGGAAGCTGCATTCGCCTGCACCCAGGTCACCACGCCCGACGGCCGCCCGGTCATGGTCGGGCTCGACGGACGCGAGCGCGTACTCGCGACCCCCGCCGACGTCTTGCGAACCGTGTTCAGCCCCGGACTGCTCGTGCGACGCGACGCGTTCGACCGCGCCGGCGGCTTCGACGAGCAATTCGGGCTGGGGGCCACGTGGGGAAGCGGCGAAGAGAGCGATCTCCTGTTCCGGCTGCTCGCCGCCGGCGGGCGCGGTGTCTACGTTCCCGCGGCCCGCGTCACGCACCCCGATCCTTACGTGGTTCGCGACGCGCGCGCCGGCATCGCGCGCGCGGAATCGTACGGGCGCGGCTGGGGGGCGCTGTTCGCCAAACACGCGAACGGCCCGCTCGGGGCCGCGATACAGGCCATGCACCGCCGCTACCTGGTGCGCGCGCTCGGCGGCGCGGTCTTGTCGGCGATCACCTTCCGGCCGCTGGTCGCTCGACGCTATCTCGCCTCGTTCCGCGGCCGCCGCGACGGTTTTCGCGACTACCGGCGCGCGCGGAGTCGCGCATGAACGTGGCACTCGACGCCCGCAAGCTGTTCGACGGCGGCATCGGCACGTACATCCGGAATCTGCTCCAGGCGCTGGCCGCCGGCACACCCGCCGCGCCCGGCACCGGCGATGATCCGGCCGGGGCACACAGCCATCGCTGGACGGCGCTAGTCGATCCCGCCGATCTCGGGCGCGTGCGGTGGCGCGGCCCCGTTCACGAGATCCCGGTGCGCGCCGGCAAGTACTCGCTCGCCGAGCACTGGGTGGTGGCGGGCGCGGCGCGCCGCGCGGGCGCCGACTTGCTGCACGCGCCGCACTACACGCTGCCGCTCTTGTGGAGCGGACCCGCGGTGGTCACGATTCACGACCTGATCCACGTCCGCTACCCGCAGTTCTTCCCCGCGGGGGCCGCGGCCTACGCGCGCGTGGTGGCCTCGCTCGCCGCACGGCGCGCACGCGTGGTGATCGCGGACTCGGAGCACACGCGCCGCGACATCGTCGAGCTGCTCGGCGTGCCCGAATCCAAGGTGCGCGTGATTCCGCTCGGGGTCGCGGAGAAGTTCGGGCCGAGACCGCGCGCCGATATCGAGGCGTTCCGCCGGCAACGGAACCTGCCCGCCGATTACCTGCTCTACGTCGGCGCGCGCCGGCGGCACAAGAACCTCGAGCTGCTGCTGCGCGCCCTGGCGGCGATGCCGGCGGGCCAAAGACCGCCGCTGGTTCTGTCGGGAACCCCTTGGCAGCCCGATCAGGAATTGGCGCGGCTCGCGGCGAGCCTGGACATCGCGAGTGCGGTGCACTTCGCGGGCGAGCCGGCCGACGACGAAACGTTGGCGTTGCTCTACTCCGGGGCCACGCTCTACGTTCATCCGTCGCTGTCCGAGGGCTTCGGCCTGCCGCCTTTGGAGGCAATGGCGTGCGGCGTGCCGGTGCTGTCGTCGAACGGCGGCTCGCTGCCCGAAGCGGTCGGCGACGCCGCGGATGTGCTCGAGCCGCGCGATCCCGAACGCTGGGCCGCGGCGATCACGACCTTGCTCCCCGATTCCGTACGCCGCGTGTCGCTCGCCCAGCGCGGCCGCGAGCGCGCGCGTGCGTTCACATGGCAAAAGACCGCTGCTGCCACGCTCGCCGCCTACGCCGACGCCCTGCGGTAATGCGTGCTGGCGCCGCGCAACATGCGCGGCGAGAAACTACCGATCCAGGATCTCTTCCTTCCCGGCTGCGGTCGCCGCCCGATAAGGCAGGTACTTGGGCTCCCACATCGACTCGGTCACGCGCTTCTCGACCTCGGAGCGCGTCAGGTGCGGGGCTGCCTCCTGCTCGATCAGTGCGCAGCCCACGGCCACAGCCACCTCGCGCGACACGTCGCGCAGCCGGTTGAGCGAGGGGTAGATCGGACTGCCGGCCGCCGTACCAACCTCACGTACGGTGAACTCGTGGAGCGAGCGGCTCGCAGCCGAAAACGCCTCGTCGGGCAACCAGCGGGCGCGTACCGCGGTGGCGCCGAGCCCCACGCCGGGGAACACGAGCGCGTTGTTCCCCTGGCCGATCGTGTACGTCCGGCCCGCGTGTTGTGCGGGTGGGAACGGGCTGCCGGTGCCGATCACGGCCGCGCCGTTCGTCCACCGGAGCAACTCATCGGGGCGCGCCTCCGCCTTGCTCGTGGGATTCGACAGCGCCAGGAACACCGGCCGTTCGCATCCGGCCTGCATGTCGCGCACGATCTCCTCGCGAAAGGCGCCTTGCTGCCCCGAGGTGCCAACCAGCACCGTGGGTCGAAACGCGCGAACCACCTGAGCCAGCCCCAGCGTCCCATCACTCGCGCGCGGCCACTTCGCCGCCATCGATGGATCGACCGCCAGCTCCCGCTTGGGGTACTCGAGCCCGGACCGATCGGCAACGATCAAACCGTGGGAGTCGAGACACAGAACCTGACGCGACTGTGCACCTTCCGACACGCCGGCCTCGCGCAAGGCGTGCCGAATCGCCAGCGCCGAACCGCCACCCGCCGCCCCGGCGCCATAGAACACGATCCGCTCGTCTTCGAACCGCCGGCCGACCTGGCGTGCGGCGCTTTGAATCCCGGCCGCCACCACGGCTCCGGTGCCCTGGATGTCGTCGTCGAACGACGGCAGCCGCCGGCGATAGCGCTCCAGAACCTGAAACGCGGTGCGATTCGCGAAGTCCTCCCACTGCACCAGCGCATGGGGGAAGGCCTGAGCGATGGCCTCGACCAGTTCATCGAGCAGATCGAAGTAGGGTGCACCGCGCATCCTGCGTCTCGGCACCCCAAGGTAGAGGGGATCTCCCAGGAGCGCCGGGTTGTCCGTCCCGACGTCAATGTCGATCGGCAGGCAGTGAGCGGGATGGATCCCTGCCCCGACCGAGTAGAGCGCGAGCTTGCCAATCGCAATCGGCATGCCGCCCACACCTTGATCTCCGATTCCGAGGATCGCCTCGTTGTCGGTGATCACGATGACCCGCGGCTCCATGCGACTGGCGTTGCGCAGCAGTCGGAGGACGTGCCCGCGGTCGTCGGCGGACACATAGACACCACGAGCGCGGCGATAGATGTGGCTGTACTGCTCGCAGGCCTTGCCGACCGTGGGCGTGTAAATGATGGGGATCATCTCGTCGAGGTGGTCGAGCACCAGGCGATGGAACAGGACTTCGTTGCGGTCTTGAAGCCCGGCAAGGAACAGGTAGCGCTGGACCGGATCTCCAGCCTTCGAATAGTTCTCGTAGGCACGGGACGCCTGTTCGTCAGGCGATTGCACCGCCGGAGGCAGCAGCCCCTGCAGCCCGAGCTGCTCTCGTTCTTCGCGGGTGAAGCAGGTGCCCTTATTGAGCAGCGGATCGTCCTTGATCCTCTCGCCGCGCTCGAAGAGCGCGAGGTACCGCTCGCCGGTCTCTGGGTCCATCCGTTCTTCGTAGCGTTTCATGGCGTCTAGTGGGCACTCGCGTCGCGGAACACGCGCACCACGGTCAGGAACAGGATCTTGAGGTCGAGCAGGATCGACCAATTGCGGATGTAGTAGAGGTCGTACTCGATCCGCCGCTCGAGCGGCGTGTCGCCGCGCAGACCGTGGATCTGCGCCCAGCCGGTGATGCCGGCCTTCACGTGATGGCGCAGCATGTAGCGCGGTACCGAAGCGCGGAAGCGCTCGACGTAGTAGGGCTGCTCGGGACGCGGGCCGACCAGGCTCATCTGGCCGAGGAACACGTTCCAGAGCTGCGGCAGCTCGTCGAGCGACAGCGGTCGCAGAATGCGCCCGGCGCGCGTGCGCCGCGGGTCGTCGGGTCGTGACCACTCCGGAGTAGCGCCTGAGTCGGCGTCGAGCCGCATGGTGCGGAACTTGAGCATCCCGAAACGCCGGCCGTTCAGACCCACTCGCTCCTGCCGATAGAGCACCGGCCCCGGTGAATCGAGCCGCACCCAAATCGCAATCGCCGCCAGCACCGGCGAGAGGACGACCAGGCCCGCGGTCGAGAGCGCGAAGTCGAACACGCGCTTGGCGACCGCGTTCCACCCCTGTCCCGGGCTTTCGGTGACCAACACCACCGGCGTGCCGTCGAAGTCCTCGACCGTGGCGTTGAGCGTGAACGCACGCCCCAAGTCGGGCACCAGGCGCACCGCCGCGGTCGAGTCGGCGAGGCCTTCGAGCGCCACCTCCTCGGCCTGCCACTCGGCGCGTGGCAACGCCAGGTAGACCAGCTCGGCGCGCAGTTCTTCGACCAGCGCCGGCAGCTCGGCGACCGTGCCGACCACGCGCGCCCCGCCGACCTCCGCGCCGGCACCGGCGCGCTCGGCGACCACGCCCGAAACCACGATCCCGAAGTCGCGATGAGCCGCAAGCTTCTCGATCAGCGCACGCGCCAGGTCCCCGGTGCCGACCACCAGCGCGTGGCGCAGGTTGCGCCCGCCGCGTCGCAACGCCCGCAGTACGAAACGGATCGCGAGCCGGCTCGTGAACAGCGCGATCAATGCGACCGCAGCGAAGATCAGGAGCGTGAGCCGCGAGAGCTCGCCGCGGGTGAAGAACGACGCGACGCCGGCGACGAGAGTTGTGGCGGCGACCGCCTGGGTCAGCGCGAACAACTCCTGGCCGAGCCGTGCGGTGCGCGCCGAGCGATAGAGCCGGAACGTGCGGAGCACGATGAGCGCCACCGGCGTGAGCACCGCCCCGAACCACAGGTAGAGCTCGATCGGGGGTATTCCGCGGGGTGCGGCCAGCCCGAGCAGGTGAAAGCGCAGCGCATAGGCCGCCATCCACGCGCCGTAGAACACTACGGCGTCGAGCACGAACAGCCCGGTGGCGAACAGATCGCGATGTCGGGCGAGCATAACCCCGGCCTCGGCCTAGGCCGCCCGACGGCGCGCGAGCACCGACTCGTAGACTTCGAGCAGCCGGCGCATCATGGCGTCGGTGGTGAACATCCGGTGCGCGCGTTCGTACGCGCCGTGCCCCAGACGCCGCCGCAGCCCATCGTCGCGTAGCATCTGGTTGAGCGCATCGGCCAGCGCCTGCGGATCGCCCGACTTGACCACCAGACCCGATTCGCCGTTCTGGTTGACGAACGATGTTCCGGTGTTGAGTTCGGTGCACACCACCGGCAGTCCGTGCGCCATCATCTCGACCATCGACAGGCCGAATGTCTCCTGGGAGCCGATCGAGGGCAGCACGCCGACGTCGGCGGCCGCCAGGTAGTGCACCACCTGGCTCGGCTCGACACGGCCGATCAGCGTGACGCGGTCGGCGAGGCCGAGGGATTGGACCATCGCTTCGAGTCGCGGCTTCTCCGGTCCGCCCCCGACGATCAACAGCCGGCCGTCGACCTGTTGCATCGCGCGCAACAGGACGTCGACGCCTTTGTATCCGACCAGGCGACCGACGAACAACACCAGCGGCGTGCCGTAGCGGCTCCGCAGCTCGGCCGCACGTGCTTCGTGCTCGGGCCGGCGCTCGAACGGGTCCAACTCGATTCCGAGCGGGACCACCGTGCACTTGGACCGGAACGCGCCGAGAAACGGCGAGACATCGGCCTGGCGCTCGTAGGTCTGCATCACGGCATCAGCGCTCCTCAGGATCTGGCGCACGACATGGCCGTAGAGAGGCAATACGGCCTTCTGGCGGATGATGTCGCCGTGCCAGGTGACGACCATCGCGCCGCGCGGCCGCACCGAAAGCCAGCTGATCTCCCCCGGTGGGCTCGGATAGTGAAGGTGGAAGAGGTCGGCGTCGAGCCGCGACAGCACCCGCGGCATGTCGGGGCAGAACGGGGTCGACCAAGCGCGCGTCCACTCGCCGCAGCGAATGACGCGGATGCCCTGGACGGTTTCGTCGACGGTGGTCCGCGACCCAGGGTGGGACGTCAGCACGGTCACCTGGTCGCCTCGGCGGACCAGTTCGACCGCGATCCGCTGCACGGTCTGCTCGATGCCGCCGACGGTGGGCGGGTAGTAGTCCTTGTAGAGCTGGACGACTCTCATGGGGGGCTCGAGGGCTCGAAAACCCGGGGCAGGGAAACGCTGCGCGAGTCGGCAGGACGCGGTACCATTCGAGCACGCTATCTTTCGGGAAGGCGGTCCCGGGGTCAAGGCTTCCGCCGGGCATGCCGAAAACCGTAGGGCCTTGTTCGCGCTGGGCTTGCGGGACCGTGTACGCTTTCCCGTTCGCGGGACCCGAGGCGATGGCCCGCGGCAGACTTCCCGGCTGCCCGCCGGTCCCGACACCACCCCAACCCTCCAGGTGAACCGTTGAAAGTCGCGATTCTCGCCGGCGGTCTCGGCACGCGCCTCGCCGAGGAGACTGCCGTGCGGCCCAAGCCCATGGTCGAGATCGGCGGCCGTCCGATCCTGTGGCACATCATGAGCCACTACGCCCACCACGGCTTTCGCGAGTTCGTGATCGCTCTCGGCTACAAGGGCGAGCTGATCAAGCGGTATTTCCTCGACTCCTACGCCGCCCACAATGACCTCACCATTGACCTGGCTTCGGGTGCGACCACGGTCCACCACGGGCGCCAGCCGTCGTGGAAGGTCCACCTGGTGGACACCGGTGCCGAGACCATGACCGGCGGGCGGATCGGCCGACTGCGCGAGTGGATCGGCAACGAGACTTTCATGGCGACCTATGGCGACGGGCTCGGCAACGTGCCGCTCAAAGATCTGCTGGCGTTCCACAAGAAGCACGGCAAGGTGGCGACGGTGACCGCCGTGCATCCGCCGACTCGCTTCGGCCTGATGTCGATTCGCGACGGCCGGGTCGAGTCGTTCCAGGAGAAGCCGGCCGGCGCCGAGGGCTGGGTCAACGGCGGGTTCTTCGTGCTCGAGCCCAAGGTGTTCGACTACATCCAGGGCGATCACGAGCCGTTCGAGCGCGCCCCGATGGAGCGGCTGACCCGCGACAGCCAGTTGATGGCGTTCCAGCACGACGGCTTCTGGCAGCCGATGGACACCCTGCGCGAGAAGCACGAGCTGGAAGAGCTGTGGGCCAGCGGCAAGGCGCCGTGGAAGGTGTGGGAATGAGCCGCGCGACCTGCGACTTCCTGGTGGTCGGCGGCGGCGTCATGGGTTTGACCCTGGCGCTCGACCTCGCCCGCCGCCACCGGGGCGAGAAAATCCAGCTGCTCGAAAAAGAAGCCGAGGTCGGCCTGCACGCCAGTGGGCGCAACAGCGGCGTGCTGCACGCGGGCTTCTACTACACCGCGGACAGCCTCAAAGCGCGCTTCTGCCGGGCCGGCAACCTACGCATGCACGAATACTGCGATGCGAATGGGATCGCGATCAATCGTTGCGGCAAACTGGTGGTCGCGCGCAACGCCGGCGAGTTGGCGAGCCTGGACGAGCTCAAGCGGCGCGGGGATGCCAACGGCGTTCCGCTCGAGCTGATCGACGAGCGCGCCGCCCGGTCGATCGAGCCGCGCGTGCGCACTTTCGAGCGCGCCCTGTGGTCGCCGACCACCTCGACCATCGATCCGCGTCCGGTGATGGCGGCGCTGCGCGACGACGCCGCCCGCGCCGGGATCGACGTGCGCACCGGGGTCGCCTACCTCGGCCGCCGCGGGCGCGACGTGGTGAGCAGCGCCGGTCCGATCAGCACGGGCTACCTGGTCAATGCCGCCGGGCTCTACGCCGATCGCATCGCTCGCGACTTCGGCTTCGCGCGCCGCTACCAGATCCTGCCGTTCAAGGGTTTGTACCTCTACTCCGACGAGCCGACCGGGTCGTTGCGCACCAATGTCTACCCGGTGCCCGATCTCAGGAATCCGTTCCTCGGCGTGCACTTCACGGTCACCGCGGATGGGCATGCGAAGATCGGCCCGACCGCGATCCCGTGTCTGTGGCGCGAGCAGTACGAACTGTTCTCGAATTTCGACGCGGGTGAAGCCGCGCAGGTCGCGGGCGCCTCGCTCGGCCTGTTGCTGCGAGCCGGCTTCGACTTCCGCGGTCTTGCCCGCGAGGAGATCCGCAAGTACGATCGCCGCTACCTGATCGCGCAGGCCGCCGAGCTGCTCGAGGGCATGCGTCCGGATCAGTGGACCCGGTGGGGCCGCCCGGGGATCCGCGCCCAGCTGCTCGACGTCGAACAGCGCACGCTGGTGATGGACTTCCACACCGAGGGCGACGACGCTTCGTATCACGTGTTGAACGCGGTGTCGCCCGGCTGGACGTGCTCATTCCCCTTCGCCGAGCACGTCGGCGATCTCATCGACCAAAGACTGCATCGTGGCACGCCGTCGAACGGCGCCACCGGCGGCGCCGAAGTCCGTTCAGCAGCCGTGGCCGCGGGCGCCTGAACCCAGGAGCGACTCGACCCCATGCGCGTGGTGGTGACCGGCAACCTCGGATACGTGGGCACGGTGATGACCCCGATGCTCAGCGAGCACGACTTCGAAGTCTGGGGCATCGACACCGGCTTCTATCGGGACTGCCTGCTCGGGCCGATCGATCGCACCGGAGTCGCTCATCAGATCCAGCGCGACCTGCGCGACATCGAGCCGAGCGACCTGGACGGCGCGGATGCGATCGTCCACCTGGGTGCCTTGTCCAACGATCCGATGGGCGAGCTGAATCCGCGGCTGACCGAGAACATCAACCTCACCGCCTCGGTGCGCCTGGCCGAGATGGCCAAGGCCGCCGGCGTGCGCCGGTTCGTGTTCGCCTCGTCGTGCAGCATCTACGGATCGGGGGCGAGTGGGGCACTCGACGAGGACTCGGCGTTCAACCCGCTCACCGCTTACGCGCGCTCCAAAGTCGGCACTGAAGCCGCACTCGCCGCACTCGCCGACGACGACTTCTCTCCCGTCTACCTGCGCAACGGCACGGCGTACGGCTTCTCGCCGCGCCTGCGCGTCGACCTGGTGGTCAACAACCTGGTCGCCTGGGCGGTGACCACCGGCAAGGTCACGTTATTGAGCGACGGCCGCGCCTGGCGCCCGCTGGTCCACATCCAGGACATGAGCCGCGCGGTGATCGCCGCGCTGACCGCGGAGCGCGAACGCATCCACAACCAGGCGTTCAACATCGGCCGTGAAGAGGACAACTGGCAGATCCGCGACATCGCCGAGGCCGTGGCCAAGGTGGTGCCCGACAGCGTCGTGACCTTCGCCGAAGGCGTCTCGGCCGACTCGCGCAACTACAACGTCAGCTTCGCCAAGGTCCGGCGCCAGTTGCCCGAGTTCCAGCCGCAGTGGTCGGTCGAGAAGGGCATCCACGAGCTGTACGAGGCGTTTCGCGAGTTCCAGCTCGATTACGATCGTTTCGACGGCCGCGAGTTCACGCGCTTGAAGCAGCTGCTGCACCTGATGCGCGAGCGCCGACTGACCGAGGAACTGACGTGGGTGCGCTGACCTTTCGCGGCGCGCGCCGCACGTACACCCCGGGGGCAGGAACATGATCTTCACCGAGACGCCGCTCAAAGGCGCCTTCGTCATCGATCTCGAGAAGCGCTCCGACGACCGGGGCTTCTTCGGCCGCGCGTTCTGCCGGCACGAGCTGGGTGCTCACGGCCTCGACAGCACGATCGCGCAGGGCAACCTGTCGTACAACGTGAAGAAAGGAACCCTGCGCGGCATGCACTTCCAGCGCGCACCGCACGCCGAGGACAAGATGATCCGCTGCATCGCGGGGGCGATCCACGACGTGATCCTGGACATCCGGCCGGACTCGCCGACCTTCGGCAAGTGGTTCGCCGCTGAGCTGTCGGCTGAGAACCGCCGCATGATGTACGTGCCCAAGGGCTTCGCCCACGGCTACCAGGCGCTGACCGACCACAGCGAGGCGCTCTACCTGGTGACCGAGTACTACACGCCGACCCACGAGGCCGGCATCCGGTGGAACGATCTGCGTTTCAACATCCAGTGGCCGATCCCCGAGCCGATCCTGTCGCCCAAGGACGCCGTGCACCCGGACTACGTGTCGTGAGCAGACCGACAACGTGTCGTGAGCATGGAACCGCGAGGAATCGAGCGGTCATGAAATTAGGAATCGAGCGCTCATCATGAACATTCTGGTCACCGGCGCCACCGGCTTCATCGGCGCATGGGTCGCTCGCGCCCTGATCGAATCCGGGCACACGGTACGCGCAACCGCGCGCAAGGGCAGCAGCCGCGAGCGTCTCGATGGATTCGCCGACGGCATCGAGTGGGTGACCGCCGACGTCTTCGGCGATCCGCGCCTCGACCGCCGTGCGCTGTGCGCGGGCGTCGATCTGTGTGTGCACACCGCCTGGTACGCGGTTCCCGGCAAGTACCTCGAGGCCCGCGAGAATCTCGAATGCGTCCAGGGCTCTTTGAGCCTGCTCGACGCGCTGGCCGACGCCGGCGTGCCGCGCGCGACGTTCGTCGGATCGTGCTTCGAGTACGACTTCGACCCCGGCTATCTGTCCGAGTCCTCGCCGATCCGGCCGCAGAGCCTGTACGCGGCGGCCAAGGCTTCGACCCGGTTGCTGTGCGAGCAGCTCGCGCGCAGCCGCCAGCTCGGCTTCTGCTGGGTGCGGCCCTTCTATCAGTACGGTCCGTTCGAAGACGGGCGACGCCTGGTGCCGTACGTCATCGATACGCTGCTGCGCGGCGAGGAGGCGGCGGTCACCCGCGGCGGCCAGGTGCGCGACTTCCTCCACGTCGCCGACGTCGGGTCGGCGATCGCCGCGGCGGCGACCAGCACGCTCGACGGCGTGGTCAACATCGGCTCGGGGCAACCGGTCACCGTACGACAGATCGTCGCCACCATCGCCGAGCTGATCGGCGCCGGCGAGCGCGTGAAGTTCGGCGCGCGACCCGACAACCCGACCGACCCGCCTTTCATCTGCGCCAACAACCGCAAGCTGGTCGGAGGCACCGGCTGGGCGCCGCGCCACGACCTGCGTTCCGGACTCGCCGACACCATCGCGTCGCGCCGGGCGGCGGTGGCCAAAGGCTAGCGCCCGGGACGGTGGAGGCAGGTCTGAGCATGAACTCGCCGGCGGTCACCATCGGGATTCCGGTGTTCGAGCGCGAAGTCCTGGTGCGCAAGGCGCTCGAATCCGCGCTGCGCCAGCCGGAGTCCGATCTCGAGATTCTGGTGGTCGACAACGCCTCGACCGACCGGACCTGGGACGTCCTCCACGAATACCGCGACCCGCGCCTGCGCCTGGTGCGCAACGACCGGAATGTCGGCCTGTTCGGCAACTTCAACCGTTGCCTGAGCCTGGCGCGCGCCCCCTACGTGATGACGTTGTGCTCGGACGACGCGCTCGAGGACGGTTTTCTGGCGCCGGCACGGCGGGTGCTCGACGCGCACCCGGAAGTGGTCATGGTCTCGTCGCGCGGCCGTGCGCTCGACGAACGTCAGGGCGGCAGCTTCGCGCTCGGCAGCAACCTGCCGGCCGGGATCTACGCCCGCGAGGATGCGATCGCCGCCGTGCTGTGGGCGTTCGCCACGTTCTACACCAATCCGTTCAACTATCCGTCGGGAATCCTGGTGCGCGCCGACGCCGCCCGCGCCGCGGGCCTGATGGACGAATCGCTCGGCTTCGCCGCCGACGTCAAGCTCTACCTGGCGATGCTCGAGCGCGGTGGACTCGCGATTCTCGACACCGTGGGCTGCGAGGTGCTGATCCACACCGGCCAGGAGAACGAGAAGATCTTCCGCGACCCGCGCCACATCCGCGAGTTCAGCGACCATTTCGTCCGCTATCGCGACTTGCTCGAGCGCCGCGGACTGGCCGCCTACGTGCGCGCGCATGTCGGCGGCTACCTGCTCGGCAGTTACGCCCGCCTGCGCCGCCGCGGCTACGCCGACGTCGCGAGCCAGTGCATGAAACTGTTCCGCGAACGCCGCCTGGCGTTCGCCGCCTCGCTGCGCGGCCTGCTCGACAGTCTGGCACGCCGTCGCAAGCTGCGCGCGGGCGGCCGGCTCGAGAGTCCGGTGCCGGTCGCGCCGTTGCCGCCCGGCACCGGGGTCGCGGTGCTCGAGGAGGCACGATGACCGCCGGCGCTCCTGCGATCGATCGCCCTGCGTCCGGCAAGTCGCCGCTCCTGCCCTTCCTCCTGATCGGCGCGGTGGTCGTCGCCTGGACCCTGCTGGCGCTCAGCAGCACGAGTCTCGTCCGCCTGATCATGGTCGGTCTGGCCGGGGGCTTCTTCGTGCTGGCCGCGATCCGGCGCTGGCCGATCCAGTCGCTGGCGTTCGTACCGGTGCTGCTGGTGCCGCCCCAGTTCGTCAAGGTGTTCGCCTACGAGGTCACGGTGCTGCTGCTCGCCGGCGGCATCTGGTTCTGGGCCTGGACGCGCCGCGAGCCGTGGATCGGCAAGCTGGACAAGCTCGAGATCCTGGTCTGGCTGTTCTTCCTGTGGGGCGCGTTCACCATCTTCTGGATTCGGGACTGGTGGTGGTGGCTGTTCTGCGCGCGCCGGCTACTGATCGGGGCTTTGGCCTTGTGGGTGGCCTGGCGCCTGCCCCACTTCGTGAGCCCGACGCTGATGATGATCGGGGTCGCGGCCGGGACCTGTGCGTTGGCACTGGCCTCGCTCGTCCGAGCCTATTCGGTCGGCTGGTTCGGATCGGTGCACCAGACCTACATGCGGCGCACCGCGACCACGCTGGGATGGGGCGATTCCAACTTCATCGCTTCGATCCTGACGCTGATGCTGCCGACCTGCATGTATCTCGCGATCGCCGGCAAGGGCCCGACGCGGCTGCTCGGCTGGATCGCGGCACCGCTCTCGGTGATTCTGATCGCGGTCGCCGCCTCGCGCGGCGGCGCAGTCATGGTGCTCGGCATCATCCTGTTCATGCTGTTCCGCGCGCGGATCAAGAGCTGGATTCCCTACGTCACCGCGCCGATCCTGCTCGCACTGATGCTGGCCGGCCCGGGGGCGGAGCTGCTGCTCGCGCGATTCACCGACGTGCGCGACATGCTGAGCGTGGTGATCCGGCTGATGTACTTCCGCGAGACCTGGTACCGGCTGCGCGATCATTGGCCACTGGGCATGGGCCACGGACAGGGATTCGGCTACATGGATCGCCTGTTCAAGGAGGATCCGCACAACTGGTGGCTGATGATCGGCAGCGAGCTGGGGCTGATCGGGATCGTGTTGTGGATCTCGATCCTGGTCGTGCTCTACCGGCGCATCATGCGCATGGTGAAGAACCCGGAGACCAAGGCCCAAGGCCAGGCGATCCAGCTCACGTTCTGGATCGCCCAGCTCAACTGCCTGTTCGAGCCGACGCTGCCCGGACTGCAGTACCACTTCACTTGGTACTGGCTGATCGGCCTCTATCTGGGCCTGATGGACCGGCACACCGGGAAGCTGGTTCCGTACCAGCCCAAGGCGAAGACCGTGCCCACGTCACTGGGACTTCCCGCCCCACAGCCCGCCAGCTCAGCGCCCGTCTAGCGCGCTGTCGGGTCCCGATCGTGCGAGCGGGGCGCCGCGGGTCACGTCGCGGAGTTCCGCCACCGTCACGAAACGAGTGGCCAAATAGGCGGCGCCGACCACCACCGCGAACACGGCCGCGGTGCGGCCGATCTCGGCCAGCGATGCCCATCGGCCCGCGGGTGAGACCGAGAAACCCCCGCGCCACAGGATCGCGAGTGCCGTAGCGACCGCCGAGGCGGCGAACGGCACGGCCAGCGCCTCGCGCACCCAGTCGAGCAGCGGCTGCCCGATCCGCGCGTGGAATCGCCAGAGGAACAGAGCGACCATGATCGCGCCCGAGAATCCGAGTGCTACGAGCGCCCCGGCCAGCCCCCAGCGTGGAACCAGCGCCAGGCTGGCGCCGACCAGCAACACGCCGCCGAGCACGTGAAACCGCGCCTCGAGCCACGGCATGCCGATCCCGCGGCACACGGTCGCCGCCACGCCACCCAGGATCGAGATCAACAGGAAACCTATCAATCCGGCGGCACCCCACGCGGCTTCCGGGTAGCCGGGGCCGAGCCACGCGGTCACCAGCGCGGGTGCGGAGGCCAGCACGAAGCCCGCGATCGGAAACGACACCGCCGCGACGTAGCGCGACGACCGCGCGTAAAGCCGAAGAATCCGGTCGTGGTCGGCGAGCGAACCCAGGTGCGACATCGCCGGAACCAGCGGCTGGAGAAGCAGAACCGGGATCGCCCACGCGGCGAGCGCGAGACGGAGCGCCAGCTCGTAGCGCGCGACCATCGCCAACGAAGCAAAATGCGCGAGCAGGAACTTGGGCAGCTGGAGCTGGAGGAACGTGCCGAGGTTCGTGACCTGGAGGGCGGCGCTGAAGTGCAGCAGCTCGCCGATCTGCTCGCGCCGCAGACTCCCGAGGTCGATGCCGACTTCGGGTGCGACGCGCCGAACCGCGAGCCACGAGATCACCCCCATCACCGCGACTCCTGCGCCATAGGACAGGACGAGTCCGCGGATTCCCCAGCCGTTCGCCAGCGCCACCAGGCCGCCACCCACCTGCAGCACCGTGCCCAGCACCAGAATGCGGTTGGTCACGTCCATCCGCTGTCGTCCGGTGAGCACGGCGGTCATCACGCCGACCAGGTTGCTCGCGCCGAGCACGATGCCCATCGCCACCAGGCACCATCCGGCCTCGGCGCGCAGGGGGACCGGCGTGTGGACCGCGTCGAGCAGACGCTCGCGGAACAGCGCCAGGCCGGCGACCACTGGTGCGGTCAATCCCAGATAGAGCAGCGAACCCAGGGTGACCATGCCGCGGAGCGCTCGCGCGTCCCCGGCCGCGGTGTGTTGCGCGACGAACTTGACCAGCGCCTGGGAGACGCCGAGATCGAAGGCGATGAAGTAGCCGGAGATCGCGAAAAACAGGGCCCAGATCGCGAAGCGCTCGTCGCCGAGCACCCCGAGCATGTAGGGCGTGACGGCGGCCCACGCGAGGAGCAGGAACATTCGTCCGCCGACTGTGAACACCGCGTTGCGGACGATCGTGGTGCCGAGCCCGTCCGGGGTCCGGCTGCCGTTGGGTTCCGTCCCTGCGACTCGGCCGCGCGCTTCCGCGCCGGCCTCGGGGACCGGCATCGTCAGCCGCGAGTGATCGCGGATCGTTCCAGGAAGGCGAGATAGACCAGGCAGCCCGCCCCCGTGAGCAGGGTCGCGATGATCGCGATCGTGGCCCGCTTGGGCCGCGTGTGCCGCTCCGGCACCACCGCCCGGTCGAGGACCGCGACCGTCGGCGTGTCCATCGTCTCCCGGATGCGCGCCTGTTCGAGCTCGGCGGTGAGCAGGACGAATACCTGCTCCTGGATCTTCTGGTCGCGCACCATGCGCATGATGTCGCTCTGCAACTCCGGCAGGGTCGCGATCTGGCTCTTGAGCTCTTTCAGCTCGGTCTCGGTCTGCCGGATCTCATCGCTGTCCTCGGTCAGGTACGTCCGCAGGACGCCGAGCCGGACCTCGAGCGCAATCTTGCGCGACATCAGGTCGGAGCCCGACTGGATATCGGCCGATTGCACGTTGGTCGGCACCACGGTGTGCTTGGATTCCTGATAGACGCGCAGGCGATGCTCGGAGACCAGGAGCAGCGAGTCGGTGTCGCGCACGCGCTGCTCGAGGAACTCGCGTGTGCGCTTGGCGCGCGAGTTCTTGTTCTTGATGTTGTAGTGGTCGAGCTCCTCGAGGAAGGCCATCGCCATGGCCGCGGCGCGCTTGGGGTCCTTGTCCTCGATCGACACGGTGATCGTGCCCTCGGGCGCCAGCTCCACCGTGTACAGGCTGCGCAGTGCCTTGCGGGTCTTCTCGCGGCTCTTCTGCTTGTAGACCTTCTGCAGCTCGAACCGATCGATGATCCGGTCCTGCACGTGACGGCTCTTCAAGATCGCCTTGAACACGTCGGCGGGCGTGAAATAGTCGCCGAGCGCGCCGAACGCGGGGAACTTGGTGAGCGCGCGCTGGCCGAGCATCAGGTTCGAGAACAGATCGGAATCTTCGGGCGGCAGGATGGTCGCGGTCGCCTCGTACCAGCGCGGGAACAGGAACCCGATGGCGAGCGCCAGCAGGCCGGCCGCCAGCGACACCCCGATCAGCCGGAAGCGCTCTTCCCACGCCCGGGTGATCAGGCGACCGAAATCGAACTCGCGCACCGGGGGCTGCGAAGGAACCGGATTGGGAACCGCGGACATCATTGGGTCACCGCCTCGAATGCCAGGATGACGGTCGCGATCTCGGCCGCCGCCGTCAGGATCACGCGCGTCTGGTCCCAGAAGGTCACGTCCGGTTTCTCCGGCACCCAGATGAAATCACCCGGATCGAGCCGCGACACGTCCTTGGCGTAGAAGGTCTGCCCGGTCACCGAGCGCGTCACGCGGATCTTGCTCCGCCAGGCACGATCCGAGTAGCCGCCGGCGAGTGTCACGTAGTCCTGGATCTCGAGTCCGGGGGTGAACGTCAGGATCCCGGGCCGCCGCACCTGGCCGTCGACCCGAATCGACGACACCAGTCGATCGACCAGGACCTCGTCGCCGCCGACCATCAACACGTCGAGCGCCGGATCGATCTGCAAGCGGTTCCAGTCGATCCGATATTCCTCGCGCAGACTCGCGAGCTTGGTTTGTAGCACGTCGTACTCCGAATTGGTCAGGTCACGCCGCGACAGGCGCAGCAGCCGCTGCAACTCGGGATCCTCCTGGCCGGCCGTGGGCCCAACGCGTCGCACCCGCACCGAGGCCAGGTCGGCGCCGGGCAGGAACCCGCCCGCGGCACGAACCACGTCCGAGATGCGATCGCGTCCGACGCGGATCGGATACACGCCCGGCCGCAAGATCTCACCGGTGACCGACGCTTCGTGGTGCTCCTGATAGCGCGGGATGAAGTAGACGTAGAGCCGATCGCCGCCGCGCAGGGGCGGATTGTACCGCCCGGAGGTCATGTCCGGCACGTGGACCCAGACCGACTCGGTGCGCGCGTGGTCCACCCAGCGGATCATCAGTGCGCGCGTCGTGTCGGCCGACGGCAGGAGCCCGCCGCCCAATGCCACCAGGGTCCTGAGGCTGTCGTCGGACCCCAACTCGAAGTCCCCCGGCTGGGCCACGGCGCCCTGAAGGTGGATCAGGCGCGTCCGGGTCGGCACGTGGATCACGTCGCCGTCGCGCAGCCAGGGGTTGAGCGACTGACTCGCCGTGCGCAGGAATAGATCGAGATCCGCGATCTCGCGCGAGCCGTCGCGATGGATCAGCTCGATGTTGCGCAGCGACGCATCCGCCAGCGGCTCGGCGGCCAGCACCAGGTCGCCGGCGCGGGAGGCGCCGTTGGCGTCGACCGTGCCCGGAAAGCGCACCTGCCCGGTCATGTAGGCCACGAAGCGGCGCGGGCGGACCAGCTGCAGGTCCATGTTGACGCCCCGGAATTCCGGTCGCAGTCGGGCCAGGATTTCTTTGCGAACCTCGCCCAGCAGCTTGCCCTCGACATGCATCGGCCCGGTGGTCGGCAGCTGCACCGTCCCCTCAGGATTCACTTCCATCGGGATGGTGCGCGACACGCCGCCCCACAAGGTGAGCTGGAGCAGGTCGCCCGCGCCGACGCGATAGCCCGCGGGGTCGATCGCTCCCGGTAGCCGCATAGCCTCGGTCGTTGATCCGCCGAGCCGGCGCCGCATCTCGTCGCGGCGGAGCTTCTCGGTTTCTTCGAGCGATGGCGATTCCCCCGCCGGACGGTCCAGGTCCATCATCTGGGCGGTCGCGGTCGCGGCGAACCCCGCCAACAGGACGGCGGCCAGCCAGCTGCCGGCAATGCTCCTCGAAATTCCCGGCCGACGGTTCACGCCCGAACCTCCTTGAGCACTCGACGCTGCCCGTACATCCGCTCGTAGTAGGCGCGGAACTCGCCTTCCTTGATCGGCCGCCACCAAGACTCGTTCTTCCGGTACCAGTCGACCGTGCGCCGGATGCCGTCGTCGAACGCGGTCGCCGGACGCCATCCGGTCAGCCGCGTGAGCTTGGCACTGTCCACCGCATAGCGGCGGTCGTGGCCGGGGCGGTCTTCCACGTGACGAATCAGAGTTCGCGGCTTGTCGAGCAGCGTGAGAATCGTGTCGGTGATCGCCAGCACGTCCAGCTCCTGTTGCGCGCCGATGTTGAACGTCTCGCCCTCGATGCCCGGATGCGCGAGCAACAGTTCGAGCGCGGCGCAGTGGTCGTCGACATGGATCCAGTCCCGCCGGTTGAGTCCGGTGCCGTACACCGGCAACGGCTCGTCGTCGAGTGCGTTGGTCACGAACAGCGGAATCAGCTTTTCCGGATACTGGCGCGGCCCGTAGTTGTTGGCGCAGCGCGTGATCACCACCGGCAGGCCGTAGGTCGCGCCGTAGGCGTAGGCCAGCCGGTCGCCACCCGCCTTGCTCGCGGCGTATGGGCTGCGCGGGTTCAGCGCCCAATCCTCGGTGGCGTGGCCTTCGAGCACCTCTCCGTAGACCTCGTCGGTCGAGACCTGGATGAAGCGCCGCACCTTGCGGCGGCGGGCCTCCTCGCACAGGACGAACACGCCGAAGACATCGGTCTGGATGAACTCCCCCGGCTGCTCGATCGAGCGATCGACGTGGGACTCGGCGGCGAAGTTGAGGACGTAGTCACAGCCGGCCATCGCGCGCGCGACGTCATCCGGGTGGCGGATGTCGCCGTGGACGAACGTCAGCCGCGCGGCCGCGACGCCCTCCAGATTCTCCTTCCGCCCGGCGTAGGTCAGGGCGTCGAGCACCACCACGTGGCTCGACGGGTGCCGGGCCAGGAACTGGTGCGCGAAGTTCGAGCCGATGAACCCGGCGCCGCCGGTCACCAGAACCCGGCATCCGTCCAGCGAAGCCGCCTCAGCCATCCTTCCGGCTCCAATCGTAGGGAATGCTCGGGTCGTGCGCCGGGACGCGGAACTCGTCGGGTTCGTCGTAGACGTAGTGCTCGGTCGGCGTGTTCACCAGGTAGGCGGGCTCCGTACCGATCCCCTTCATGCCGTGCAGGACCAGGGGCGGGATCACCAGCAGCATGGGATTGCGATCGCCCATGAAGAACTCGTTGATCTCGCCGCGGGTCGAGCTGCCTTCGCGATGGTCGTAGAGCACGACCTTGGCCATGCCCTTGACGAACACGAAGTGGTCGGTCTGGCGGCGGTGGTAGTGCCAGCCCTTGACCACGTTCGGGTAGACGACCGACAGGTAGACCTGGCCGAACTTCTGGAAGAACTCGTCGTCGTCGCGCAACATCTCCATGAGCCAGCCTCGTTCATCGGGGATGACTTTGAGTCGTTTGGTGCGAACGCCCTCGATCAAGTGCGGGCCCCGCGGGCGGCGACTCCCGGCCGGGTCCGAGCCGCGGTGCGTCCGCGACTGGCGGAGGACGCCGCGCGGGCACGACGGGTGCGGGCGGCGCCGTTGGCGGCTGAAACGCGGACTCGCCCGCGTCCGACCCCGACGTGCGTCCAACCCGCGCTCTCGACCTCCGCGGGCTCGTAGATGTTGCGCAGGTCGCACAGCACCGGCCGGCGCATGAGCCGCTTGAGTCGGGAGAAATTCAGGTTTCGGAACTCGTTCCACTCGGTGACGATGGCGAGCGCGTGCGCGCCGCGCGCGCACTCGTACGCGTCGGAGGTGAACTCCACCCCGCGCACCGACTTCTTGGCGCTCGGCATGGCGACCGGATCGAAGGCGCGGATCTTGACCCCGCGTCGCCTGAGCGCATCGATGATCGCAAGCGCCGGTGCGGCCCGCAGGTCGTCGGTGTTGGGCTTGAACGACAAGCCGAGGATGCCGACCGTCTTCCCGCGCGGAGCGCCGATCGACTGGACGATCTTCGCGACCATCAGCTCGATCTGGCGGTCGTTGGCCTGGATCACCGCATCCACGATGCCCGACTTGACCTTGGCCGTGCGCGCGAACGCCGACAGCGCATGCGTGTCCTTGGGGAAGCACGAGCCGCCGTAGCCGGGCCCGGCGTGCAGGAACTTGGAGCCGATCCGCCGGTCCATGCCGATCCCCTTCGCCACTTGCTTGACGTCGGCTCCCAGCGCCTCGCACAGATTGGCGATCTCGTTGATGAACGAGATCTTGGTGGCCAGGAAGCAGTTCGACGCATACTTGATCAGCTCGGCGGTTTCCAGATTGGTGACCACCATCGGAGTCTCGAGCAGGAACAACGGCTGATGGATCTTGCGCAGCACGGTCGCGGCGCGCTTGGTCTCGGCGCCGATCACCACCCGGTCGGGCCGCATGAAGGTCTCGATCGCCGAACCCTCGCGCAGGAACTCCGGATTGGAGGCGACGTCGAACTCGGCGCCGCGCGGCGCGAACTTGCGCATGAAGTGCTGCAGGTCGCGGGCGGTGCCGACCGGGGCCGTGCTCTTCTGGACGACGACCCGGTAGCCGTCGAGGTTCTCGGCCACCACGCGCGCCACTTGGTAGATGGCGCTGGTGTCGGCGGAGCCGTCGGCCCGCGGGGGGGTGCCGACGGTGATGAACACGACCCGGGTGCCCTTGAGGGCGCGCTTCAGGTCGTGGTCGAAGCGCAGGCGGCCTTCGGCCACGTTGCGCTCCACGAGTCCCGGCAGTCCGGGCTCGAAAAACGGCAATTCCAGCTTCTTGAGACGCTCGATCTTTCCGGCATCGGCGTCCACGCAAGTCACGCGGTGGCCGAAATCGGCCAGGCACGCGCCGGTCACGAGACCGACGTAGCCGGTCCCCACGACGGTGATGGAGTACAGAGGGCTGCCCTTTCAATCGCGGGCGGGATGGTGGGCCGCCGCGGTCTTGGATCCCGTTGGCGGAAAGTGAGCGGGTGAGGATAGAGGTTCCGCCGAGCCCCGGTCAATGCCGGAACCCCCTACCCAGCCACCCATTTACATCGGCAGGCAGGACGCCCGACCGCAGCACGCTTTCACTCCCGCCGGCCGGCGTTTCGCAAAGGCCCGCGAGGGGTCCGTGGCCCCGCCCGAGGACCGGTCAGCGCCGCCCGACCACCACGTAGTCGCGCCCGAAATCGATCCACTCGTAATTCTTGATTCCCGCCTGGGCGAGCAAACCCCGAGTTTGAGGCTCGGTGTACAGGAACAGGGGGCAGCGGTTCATCCAGAACCGCGCCCGGCGCAGGGGGACCCGCCATTCGTGCGCCTTGGGGAAGCTGGCGATCAGGGTCGAACTAGTCAGCTCCCACATCCGGGTGAGAATCGGCAGCGGCTGGTCGATGTAATCGAAGAAACCCATTGCCGAGCTGCCGTCGAACGGCCCGTCGGTGACTGCCTCCGGGAAACCGCCGACCCGGAACTCGCAACGGTCGGCGACCTTCAAGTCGGCGGCCAGCTTCTTGGCGATCTCGATCATCGCCGGTGCGAAGTCGACGCCGACCGCCTTGCGCGCGCCGCGCAGCGCGTAGGCATGACAGAAGCGCCCCGACCCGGTGCCGACGTCGAGGTAGGTCCGCCCCTCGAACGGAGCGAGCTTGTCCAATGCCAGATCGAGCCGCCGCCGGACCACTCCGCGCCACACGTGGTCGATGAAGCGGGTGACCGGACCCTTGCGTTCCTCGTAGATCGAGTCGAAGCGGGCGGCGTCCGCGTGGAAGTAGTCGCGCACCTTGTCTTCAACCGACATGCAAAACCTCCTTCATGGGGGCGAAACGGAACTCGGCCAGCAGGCGGCGCAGCCTGCCCGCGGTCGCACCCAGGTTCACGTAATGGGTCGCCGCGATCCGGCGCGGCAAGTCGATACGGGGGTGATCGGGATCCAGCTCCCAGGGGTGAAGGTAGAAAACCGCTGGGTTCCCGGCACGATTGATGGCGCGGAATCCGGCTCGTGTCAATGCATAAGGATAGATGCGGAAGTAGGCGCCACCCGCGATCGGCAGGTTCTTGCCGAACACGCGCCAGGTCGAGATCGGGAACTCGCGCACGGTCACCGGCCCGCGCTGGATGTCGTAGGGCAGGCGCGGTGAATCCTCGATGCCGTAGCGGTAGTTGTAGACCGGATAGATGCTCGAGTCGTAGCGAATGCCCAGCTCGCCCAGGATGTCGAGCGCCCACAGCGACTTCTTGGTGATCGAGAAGAACGGTGCTCGGTGCCCCAGGATGCGCTGCCCAGACAGATCCTCGAGGATTCGGATCGAGCGCTCCAGCTCGGCTCGGAACACCTCGGGGGTTTGCGTGTAGATCAGCGTATGGGAATACCCGTGCGTGCCGACTTCGTGGCCGGCCGCCGCGATTTCTCGGACTAGATGCGGGTGCTTCTCCGCGACGGCGCCGAGCACGAAGAACGTCGCCTTGGCCCCCGCGGCGGCGAACGCGTCGAGCGTGCGGCGGGCGGCCAGTTCCATCCGGTCCTCGTAGCCGGTCCAGCGGTCCATCGGGATCTCGAGACCGTGGTACCAGTCCTCGAAGTCGATGGTCAGCGCGTTGACCATGGCGGGAGCCTTGTCGCTCACGACGCGACTCGCGCGCGCCATTCGTCCACCACGGCGCGCAGGGTGTCGGCGAGCGGCGTCTCGGCGCGCCAGCCGGTGTCGCGGGCGATCGCCGAGGGGTCGCCGACCAGGTAGGGCACGTCGGCCGGGCGCATGCGCGCGGGATCCGGCTCGATCGTCACCGGCTTCCGAATCATTCCGCACAGCGCCTGGACGACGTCGGTCAGCCGCACGCCTTCGCCGCGGCACACGTTGTACGCCGCACCCGAGCGGCCGCGTTCGAGCAACGCCACGTAGGCGAGCGCCACGTCGCGCACGTCGGTCAGATCGCGGACGACTTCCAGATTCCCGACTCGAAGTACCGGCTCGGCCGTACCCACTTCGATCTCGGCGAGCTGACGCGCGAACGCCGGAATCGCGAAAGTCGGTTCCTGACCGGGACCGGTGTGACCGAAGGATCGCGCGCGCAGCACGTCGAGCCGATGCGTGGTTGCCGCCACCTCGGCGAACGCGTCGGCGGCGGCTTTCGATAGTCCATAGGGGCTCACCGGCCGAGGGATCGCGTTCTCGGCGACTCGCGTGCCTTCCGGTTGCGGCCCATAGAGATCGCCGCTGGTCACCACCAGCACGCGGGCGCGCGGCGCTCGCACGCGCACCGCGTCGAGCAACCGCCAGGTGCCGAGCGCATTGATGTGGAAGGTCTCGGCCGGCTCGGCGAACGATCGTGCCGTGCTGCTTTGTCCGGCGAGATGGAGCACGGCGTCGGGCTTGGCGGCGGCGACGACGCGCTCGACATCGGCCGGGTCGCGCAGGTCCATCGCGTGCCAGACTTCGACCGGGAGATCCGCGGCCGAGGGCGGTGCGGCGGGTCCGGCGGTCGCCTGGACGTGCGCACCCCGTTCGGCCAGGGCGCGCACCACCCACGGTCCGACGAAACCGCTGGCGCCCGTGACGAGCAGGCTGGCGTTGCGCAGGTCCATGGCAAGGGCGCGACTAGCGCGCGCGCCAGTAATCGAGCATGTCGCTCAGCGTCTGCTCGAACGGGGTTCTCGGCTCCCAGCCGGTCACTTTCGTGAACTTGGAGTGGTCGCCGAGCAGGATCGGCACGTCGCTCGGCCGCATCCGGGTCGGGTCCTGACGGACCTCGATCTTGACCTTCGACAAGCCGAGCAGGTGGTCGAGCACGTCGCGAATGACCCAAGCCCGGCCGCTGCAAATGTTGTAGACCTCGCCCGCCTCGCACTTCTCGAGCGCCAGCCAGTAAGCGCGGACGATGTCGCGCACGTCGGTGAAGTCACGCTGGGCTTCGAGGTTGCCGACGTAGAGCACAGGCGGTTTGCGGCCCTTCTCGATGTCGGCGATCTGCTTGGCGAAATCCGAGGCCACGAACACCGGGCCGCGACGCGGCCCTTCGTGGTTGAAGCCGCGCGTGCGCACCGAGTCGACCTGCCAGGACATCCAGTACTGGTAGGCGAGCAGGTCCTGCGCGACCTTGCTGACCGCATAGGGCGACAGCGGCCGCAGCGGATTCGTTTCCTTGATCGGGATCTCGTCCGGAAACACCATCCCGTATTCCTCGCTCGAGCAGGCGATCTGGATCCGGGGCTTGATTTTGAGCCGGCGCACGGCCTCGAAGATGTTGAGCTGCCCGAGCACGTTGGTGGTCAGCGACTCGGTCGGCGCCCGCCACGAGGTCGGCACGAACGACTGCGCGGCCAGGTGGAAGATGAAGTCCGGGTTCACCTTCTCGAGCGTGTCGCGGGTCGAGGAGGCGTCACGCAGGTCGCACTCGAGCAGCGTGATCTTGTCCATCACGTGCTCGATGTTCTCGGTGCGGCTGCGCCAGCGCAGCAGGCCGTAGATCTCGACGTCGTTGCGAGTCAGCAGATAGTCGACCAGGTGGCTGCCGGCGAAACCGGTCACCCCCGTCACCAACACTCGACGCATGGAGTCCTCGGATTCCGGGTGGCGGTCGGGAAAAAGGCGCTCCACCGTACGGGGTAGGGTTGCGTCCGGTCAACGCGAGGCGTACGGGCGACCCAGGTTTCTCTCGGGATGGGCGGAGGGGCGTGCGAGTCGGCGAGCCCGTACTCCTGTGGCTTACGGCGTGCCGCTCGCCCCCATCTTCGCCGCCGGCGACTTCGAGCGATTGCGTCGATCGGTCGGCTTCTTGCGCGGATCTTCGGAGCGCACGGGCTCGGGGGGCGGAGTCGGGAGATCGGGGCCCATCGCGGCATCCATCGCCAGAGCCCAGTCGGCGGCTTCCTGCCGGGGCTTGCGTAGCGTCTTCTCGAACGAAACCCAGGCGCGGCGTGCGGCGTCCAGGTAGCGGACGTCGCCGGTGACGTGCGCGATCTCGCACAGGAACAGGCAGGCACGGGCGTTCTCCGCGGACTCGCGTCCCGAGGCCGAGATCTGACCCTTCTTCGAGGTCACTTTCGACGCGAATCCGCCGCGCTTGGGGTCTTCGAACTGGCGCAGCATCAAGTCCGCGACCGTCTTCGCGCGCTCCAGGTCTTCGTCGCGGCCGGTCAGGTGGGCGCTCATCAACAGGGCCCGCCCCATCTCGGCCTGATCGAGGAGCAACGGCCACTCGAGTGGCTCGTTGAAGGCGTCGTGGCGGACGAACCCCACGCTGTCCATCCAGCACACTTCCCACACTCGATCCAGGCTCTTGTGGGCGAACGTCTTGTGGCGCGCATCGCGGCCCACCGCCCACCACAGGAGCCAGGAGCGAATCGCGACCCCGTTCACTTCCGGGATCAGCTGCATGTCCCCGACCGGATCGGGAACGAACCCGCCGCGCCCGTCGACTACGTTGCGCTCGGCGAACTCGAGCAGACGCACCGCCGACACCCAGTAGCGAGTTTCGCCGGTCACCGCCCAGGCGCGAATCAACGACGCCAGCCGACGCGCATTGAGAGCGGTCGGACGATTCAGCTCGGAATCGCCGAGCCCGTTTTCCACCGCGCCATGGAACCCGCCACGCAGGGTGTCCTCGAACGTGAGCATGACGTTCACGGTCGAGATCGCCCGCGACGACCAGTTCGCACCGCCCTTGCGGCTGCCGAGCAGGAACGCCAGGTCAGTCGCGCTCTCGTAGGGAATGCCGTGCTTGTCGACGAAGCCGCCGCGCGTGCTGTCGTAGCTGTCCTCCACCTGGAAGCACAGCCGCTCGTACAGGGCGAGTTCGTCGGGCGGCAGCCCCGGCAGCTTTGCGGTCGCCGCGTTTGCGGCGGCCGTGGGCAGCGCCAAAGCCAGAACGATCATCCAGAACTTCACGGGGTTCCCCTCCGGGGCGACATGGACCAACGGGATTCCCCCTGGTTTTCGGCCGAATGTGCCTCGGACTTTGCGCCCGATCGGGCAGGCCTCGCCCCAGGGCGCGGCGCTGCCGATCCGCCGTCGATCGTCATTCTAGGGAGTCAGGACTCCGGCGACCGCCAGCAGAGCGATCGCGACCCCCATCAGGCTCTCGCCGGCAATGATGCCCGAAGACACCGGCACGATGTAGTCACCGGCCATCTTCGGCTTGACGCGCTCGAGGAACAAGGTCAGGCAGGCGCCGATGAACATGGAGATCGAGAAGAACGCGCTGATGGTGAACGCCAGGCCGAGACCGACCGGCGAAGGGATGAACTTCTTCTGCTTGGGAAAGCGCATCTCGAGCAGCGGGAGAATGATGCCGAGGGTGGCGCCGATCACCAGTCCGATCCGGGCGCTCGGCTTCAGGGCGGCCACACCCTTGGCCAGCAGCTCGGCGACCCCGCGCCACACCTGAGCCGCGGGCGCCGGCCACTGGTCGGTTCCGAGCTTTGCGGCGTCGGGAATCAGCAGGAAGAACACCGGCACCACTACCAAGCCTCCGGCGAGCACGCCGAAGAACTGCGCCAGGAACTGTTGTCGTGGCTTGGCGCCGAGCAAGTATCCGCTCTTGAGGTCCGTGAGCAGGTCGCCGGCGTGGCTGCACGCGCCGGCGGTGATGTTGGCGGTCATCAGGTTGGTCGAGATGTTGCCGGGCGCCAGCGCGCCGAACGCGAGCTGGGTGATTTTTGATAGGGGGCCGGTCGGTGTGATGTCGGTTTCGCCGGTGGAGCGCGCCGCGACCAGCACCAGCAGGAAGGTCATCAGCAGCGCCACGATCGCCATCCACCACTGGATGTGGAAGAAGGTCACCGCCATGAACAGAATTGCGATGCCGAGCCCCACGTAGCCGAACACGAACCACGAGCCGGGCACTTCGATGCGCTCCATCGGATCGTCGGCCGAGTGCGAACCGCGCTGGAAGAACGCGGTGATCGAGCTGAACGCGCGCACCACCGACTTCCACTGCATGAAGAACAGCAGCAGGCCCGAGGTCACCATCATGGGCACGCCGATCCACAGGCTCCACGACGTGATCCCGCGGAGTCCGGTGCGCTCGATGTCGCCGTTGGCCAGGAAGATCGGGGCCAGCACGCCGAAGTTGATGACCGAGCCGAGCAGCAGGCTCCACGCCTGGCGGAAGCCCATGATCGCGCCGGCGGCGACGAACAGCAGCGAGCCTTCGAAGCCGAAGGTCAGCTGCTTCACGTCCCATTGTCCGATCTTGATGGTTCCCGGGGTCCAGACCGCCGGGATGCGCGGATACTGAAGCCAATGCAGCCAACCCGGCGCCGGATCGGCGACCCGAACCCAGCCGAGCCCCTGCGCACTCCAATCGGTGAACTTCATCCACGTGGCGTTGGCGTCGCGGAACCAGGTGATGACGGCACCGGCGAGTGCCGCCAGACCGAGCGAACGCGCCTTGCGCATCGCCTCGCCACCGTGCCCGTGCAGGCTGCGCAGGGTCTCGGCGGCGGCGATCCCACTCGGGAACCGCAGCTGCTCGATATTGATCATCTGCCGCTTGGCCGGCACCGCCAGGAACACCCCGAGCCACGAAATCAGGATGATCCACACCGAGAGCACCCACATCCCGGGCACCGCCTCGGGCTGGAGCATCATCAGCGCCGGAATCGCGTTGACCAGCCCGGCGCCGGTCATGTAGCCGCCGGCCGAGGCGCACGACGCCATCGCGTTGTTCTCGAGGATCGAAAACGGCGGGAACAGCCGGGGCAGCAGGCGGTGCAGGGTCGCGAACACGGCGTAGGCGAGAATGGTCGAGGTGATCGCCACCCCCAGACTCCATCCCGCCTTGAGTCCGATGTAGATGTTCGAGAGCGACATGATCGCCCCGAGCAGCATGCCCATGATCAAGGCGCGCGCGGTGAGCTGCGGCACGTCCTGACCGGCGAACACGTTCTCGAACCAGTGACGCTCGATTTCTTCGGGGGACTTCGGGGTTTCGGCGGCCGGAACGGGCTCGGTAGCCACGGGATGGCTCCTGGTGGGAAGGCTCGGAAGAGCGGAACGCCCGGTTGTGGGCGGCGGGACAGGTTGGCCGAACCGTGGTCCCGAGACAAGCGGGAAAGTCCGCCGGGGGAAGCCCTAACGCTGCTCGACCTCGTCGAGCCGCTGTTGCGCCTTGCGCCGCGCCGCGCCCTGCGGCACGACCTCCAGGTAGGACTGGAGTGCTGCTGCCGCGACACCGGTGCGACCGGGAGTCGGCGACAGCTTCCAGGCGCGATAGCGCGCTTCCGCCAGACTGGCCCGCGCCTGGATCTGTGCCTCGCCGGCGGGTAGCGCCGCCGCGGTCTTGCTCCACAAGAGCGCCACCGAGTCCCAGGAGGCCGCGGTGTTGGTCGTAATGGCCCGACTCGTGCCGCGCTCGGCGTCGGCCGCGAGGTCGCGCGCCGGCTCCGGCCATTGCGTGCGCTTGGCGTCGGCCAGCACCGACACCGCGGCCAACGTGAAGTCGACCGTGGGCGTTCGCGTTCCGACTTCGACGTTGCGGCGCGACTCGGCGAATCCGACAGCCATCACCGCGAGGGTGTGCTCACCAGCCGGTGCGTCGACGCAGAAACCACCCGATGCGTCCGAGCGAGCGGTGACCCCGAGGTCGGCAATCACGACCTGAGCACCCGACACCGGCCGCCCGCTGTCGTCGCGCACGGTCCCGCACACGCGGGTGGCACTGCTCGACTGGAGCGGCTCGGCCGCCTGTCGGGCCTGCTGGGTCTTGGCGCGCGCGGCGGCATCCTTGTGCGGAGCGGCCTCGTTCGCCATGCCCGAGCTGGGCGGAGGCGCGCCCTTCTGCGCCGTGGCCTCGGGAACCGCGACGCTCTCGCCCTCGAGCCGCTGCATCTCCCGCGCCCGGTTCTTCTCGATCTCCGCCTTTTCCTGCGACACCAACGGTGCGGTCGAAGTCTTCCCCGCGGCGGGCGGCGGTGCCGCGAACAGCGATCCGGTTGCGGCCGGCCGCGGGGGCGCCCCGGCACGCTCGTCGGCCGGCGCAGGAGCCACGACCGCCTGGTCCGCCCTGGCACCCGCTGCCAGCCGATCGGTCTCTTTCGACTCACCCAGCTTCAGGGCGTCGTCGCCGTCGGCTTCGGTCGGCGCACTCTCGGCCGACAGCTCTTCGAGCCCTCCCGGTGGTGGGGCATTCTCCCGTTTCGCGAGCGGTACTGTCGCCGGGCTCGGAGTCGATTCCGCGCGTCCTGCCACCTGTCCGGAGCGCGCCTCGAGGTCGGCGCTCCCGGGGGATCGGATCGGTGCCTGGCGCGAGACCATGAATACGACTCCGGCGCCGATGATCACCGCTGCTGCGGTTCCGGCCCACGCCAGCCGCGGTCCGCTGAGCCAGCCACTCAGTCGATCGAGAAAGCCCGCACCTCGACGGGGCTTCGTGCCCGGGCGCGCCGCCTGGACCAGCACCGAGTCGGACCGAATGCGCTCCTGAACCCGCCCGGCGAACGACTCGAAGTAGGCCTCACCCGGATCGTGCGTCAGGGTGGACTCGAGCTGCCGGTGAACGCGTGCCATTTCGGACAGCTCCTGCAGACACTCGGCGCAGGTCGCGAAGTGGCGTTCGGCTTCCTCGCGATCGGTGTCGGCAAGCGCGCCGTCGATGTAAGCGCTCAGTTGATCCGGACTCAGATGGCTCATGAACTCGCTTTCTTCGGCACTACGGCGACTTCACGGGGTGATGGCCCCGGCCCCTTCGGCCCGGCCAGGAGCGCGCGCAGCTCGGCGCGGGCCCGCGACAGCCGCGACATCACTGTGCCCGCCGGCACTTCCAGCGTCTTGGCGATCTCTTCGTACGACAGATCCTGCACCACACGCAGGACCAGGATGGTGCGATGGTCCTCGGACAATCCGGCCAGTGCCGCGTTCAGACGCGCGGACTGCTCCCGCCCTTCGGCTTCCGCGACCGGATCGTCCGTCGCCGCCCACTGCATCCCGGCTTCCTCCAAGGGCTCGATCGCTGTTTCCGGCCGGCGTTTGCGCCTCCGGAACAACGAGTACGCCAAGTTGACCGCGATCCGGGTCAGCCAGGGTCTGAGCGGCTCCCCGACCCGGAAGCGCCCGAGCGCCCGCCATGCGCGCACGAACGTCTCCTGCGACAGATCGTCCGCGTCGGCGGCATTCCGGGTCAGCCCCCAGGCCACCCCGTAGATCGTGCGCTGATGGAGCCGGACAATGGCCGCGAAGGCGTCTTCGTCGCCGCCCTGGGCGGCGACCACCAGCGCCGACTCGTCGGGCGCCTGAACGGAGTCTTTACGCCGCGGCTCGGGCGACATTCCCGGACGGGTACGGCCGGACGGCCCGGCTGTCAAGGATGGAATGGGCCGTTGGGCTGTTCCGATTTGCATCCTGGCCGGCTGCCCGGTCAGGATCGCCCGCGGTGACCAAGACCCGACTCGAAGCGTTCAGCGATGCCGTCATCGCGATCATCATCACCATCCTGGTGCTCGAGCTCAAGATCCCGCACGGCGCCGACTGGGCCGCTCTCCGGCCGCTGACCCCGGTCTTCCTGACCTACGTGCTCAGCTTCATCATCCTCGCCATCTATTGGAACAACCACCATCACATGCTGCATGCCGCCAGCCGAATCAACGGCCGGATCCTGTGGGCGAACATGCATCTGCTGTTCTGGCTCTCGCTGACCCCGTTCGTCACCGGCTGGATGGGCGAGAACCACTACCAGCCGCTGCCCACCGCGCTCTATGGCGTGGTCATGCTGGCGGCGGCGATCGCCTACACCATCCTCCAGAACGCGATCATCGCCCACCACGGCTCGGAGTCGATCCTGGCTTCGGCAGTCGGCCGGGACGGCAAGGCCAAGCTGTCGCTGGCGTCCTATGCCTCGGCGATTCCCCTCGCGTTCCTGAATCCCTGGATCTCGATCGGGCTCTACGTGTTCGTCGCCGCGATGTGGCTCATCCCCGACCCGAGGATCGAGTCGCGGATGAAGTAGCCGCACCGTCGCGCTCGTCGCGCGCCCGCTGCAGTGCGGCGCGCGGGTCGGCGTGCGCGGTCACCGCACGGCCGAGCACCAACAGGCTGGCGCCGGCAGCCACGGCTTCGGCCACGGTCGCCACCCGCTTCTGATCCTGGGCCGATTCACCGGCCGGCCGGATGCCGGGGGTCACGGCGTAGAACGGCTGCGGGTGACGGCGCCGCAGCTCCGGCAGATCGGCGGCCGAGCACACGATGCCGGCCGCACCGGCGGCGAGGGACATCGCCAGCAATTGCGCCTGGACCTCGGCCATCGCGAACGGCGTGGCAAACCCGGGCGGCATGGCCGCGGGATCGAGGCTGGTGAGCACGGTGACCGCGACCACGCGCGTGCGTCCGCCGGCGCGCGCAATGCCGTCGACCGCGGCGCGGATCATGGCGTCGCCGCCTGCGGCGTGCACGGTCAACAGATCGGCGCCGAGCTTCGCGGCTTCACCCGCAGCTCCGGCCACCGTGTTCGGGATGTCGTGGAGCTTCAAGTCGAGGAACACGCGGCGCCCGCGCGAGGTCAGCGCGCGCACGGCCTCCGGGCCCGCCTGGGTGAAGAGCTGGAGTCCGACCTTCGCGTACTCTGGCCCGCTTCCGAGCCGGGCGTCGAGTGCCAGCGCCCGTTCGAGAGTCGCGACGTCGAAGGCGATCGCGAACTCGGGGGTGCTCACCGTCGCGCTCCACCACGGACGGGGGCATATCCGGCATCGGGCGTTTCGTCGTCGCCGGCCTCGTGCCCAGCCGGTCCCTTGGGCTCGACCACCAGGGACGGCCCGCTGCCGTGCCCCGGTCCATGCACCGCGGCTTGCCCCGCCAGCCGCCGGCGCCACCCGTCGATCGACTTGGCGCCCGCGGCCCGCAGCATCGCCGACATCTCGTCCAGCACCTCGAGTGCCGCGCGCGGGCGCACGAACGATCGCGTACCGACCTGGACCGCGGTGGCGCCGACCGCGAGGAACTCGAGCGCGTCGTGCCCCGTCGAGATCCCGCCCGAGCCCAGGATCGGAATCCGAACCGCCTGCGCGCATTCGTGGCAGCGCGCGAGCGCCAGCGGCTTGATCGCCGGACCCGACAGGCCGCCGGTCGCGCGGTTGAGCCGCGAGCGGCCGGTCCCGAGGTCGACCGCCATGCCGACGAACGTGTTCACCGCGGTCAGCGCGTCGGCGCCGCCCTGCTCGCAGGCGCGCGCCTGGTCGCCGATCGCGGTCACGTCCGGCGAAAGCTTCGCGATCAGGGCCTTGCGCGTGATCGGGCGCAGGCGGCGCATCGTGGTCTCGAGCCGGCGCGGCAGCGTCCAGTAGCGCGCACCGCCTTTGGCGACGTTCGGGCACGAGAAGTTGATCTCGAACGCCGCGATCGCGGAGAGACCTGCGAGTTCACCGAGCAGCTTCTCCAGATCGCCGGCGGTGTCGCCGCCGATCGAGGCGACGATGGTCGCACCCAGCCCGGCGAGCTTCGGCACCTTCTCCGAGCGGAACTTCGCGAGCCCGACGTTCTCGAGACCGATCGAGTTGAGCATGCCGCCCGCGGTCTCGGCGATGCGCTCGGGTGGATTCCCGACCCGCGGCTTCAGCGTCACCGTCTTGGTGATCACGCCCCCCAGCTTCCGCGGATCCACGACGTGCGCGTACTCGTCGCCGTAGCCGAACGTGCCGGAAGCGACCAGCACCGGGTTCGCGAGCCTCAAGGGCCCGATCCGGACCGCGAGATCGAGCGGCGTCACGCGACCCGCTCCCAGTCCAGCTCGCGCGCCTCGAACACCGGACCCTCGGTGCAGCACATCGCGTAGTCGGCATTGCCGAACAGCGAGGGCGTCCGGGGCGCGAAGGCGCGTCGCGCCGCGTCGCTGCGCGGCAACGGGCAGCCGCGGCACACACCGGTGCCGCACGCCATCATCGACTCCATCGCGAGATGGGCGCGCGTGCCCCGTGCGATCGCCCACTCGGCCACGGCGCGCAGCATGCCGTGTGGCCCGCAGGCGTGGATCACGATCGGGCCCTCGACGTCTTCGACCACGCGATCGAGCAGCTGAACGACGTTGCCGCGCAGGCCGCGCGAGCCGTCGTCGGTGCACAGATGGAGACGCCCCCCCAGGCGCGCGAGTCGCCGCTTGGCATCGGACAACCCGACCAGATGGGACGCCGAACGCGCGCCGAACAGGAACTCGCAGCGACGACCGGAGCGATCTCCGTTCCGGCCCGCGCGCGAGTCGGCCAGGGTATCTGCGGCCAGCAGCAGCGGTGCGACGCCGCGTCCGCCGGCGACCAGCACCGGGGTTCCGGGCTCGCCGAGCGGATAGCCGCGCCCGAGCGGACCGAGGACTTCGACCCGATCCCCGGGGCGAAGTCGCGCCAGCGAACCCGTGCCCAGACCCACCGGTGCGTAGAGAAAGCCCACCCGCCACCCACGACCGCGCGGCTTCACGCCGGCGACACTCATCGGTCGCGGCAGCAGGGCACCCGTCGCCTCGGGTCCGAGCAGGAGTTGAACGAACTGCCCGGGAAGCGGGCGCGCGAAGGGTGCTGGAATGTCGAGGTCGAGCCAGAAGTGTCCGGCGCCTCGGTCCTCGTGTGTCGAAACCGTGGCCACCATTTGCCGCCAGCCGATTGGCGCGCGCGATTCCGCCACGGACTTTGCGGCGTGGGTCCGGGACTGGTCGCGCACGCCGCTCACTTCTCGAGCTTCCGTGAAGTGTCGGGAGGTTGTGGCACGGGCCGCTGCGGCGGCGGCAGTGAATCCGGCATCGTCGGGCGGGTCTTGGCGGTGTCCGGGGCGGTCGCGGTGCTGTCGCTACCCAGCCGGCGCAACGAATCCGCGGCGATCACCGCCGGCGCCAGCACCGGCTCGTCGGGTTCGAACCCGGGGTCCGGTGGCGCCTGATCGGGCGCGACACCCGGGGGCGCGGGCGATCGGCCGAGGCGCGTAAGGCTGTCCGCCTGAGGAAGCTCGCCGATCCCGGGCACGCTCTCGGGCACCGGGGTCAGCTCGGGCATCGTGTCCTGAGCCACGATCGGTGGCTCGGGCAGCTTGATCAGTTCGGCCGGCACTTCCTTGCCGGTCATCTCGAGATAGTCCCGGGCCGCCAATTGCGCCTCGGTCGCCGGATGGTTGTGGATCACGTACCAGAAGATCGAATCCGCCTCGGCATTCCGTTTGTATTTCCGCGACAGCACCCACGCCTGGGCGTTGAGCGCCTTGGCCGCTGCGGCGGTGCCCGGATTCTCACGCGCGATCTTCTGGTACTCCTCGAGCGCGCGTTCGGGCTTGTCGAGCTGGAACAGATACTGTTCGGCGAGCAGGAAGCCGGCTTCGACCTGGCGCTCGGTGGAGTCCTGACCCTCACCGCGGAATTGCGCGAGTCGTTCGAGGTTCTTGAGCCGCTCTTCGGCCTGGATACCGAACCCCACCTGTCCGCCCTGAACGCGCGCCGTCTGGTACTCGGTGCGTGCCCGGTCGAAGTCGTCCCCCAGGGTTTCGTACGCGTAGCCGATCCGGAATTGCGCTTCGTGCGCCAGACCGTCGCGCGGGTAGTCCTCGACCACGCGGCCGTAGGCATCGAGTGCCAACTGCAGGCGTCCGGCGGAGAGGTGGACCGTGCCGATCCGGATCAGAAGCCGGCCGTAGCGGTCATAGCCGGGAACCTGCTGCACCTGCGCGACCCGGCCACCGGTCGTGTCGCTCAGCACCGGCGGGCGCTCGTAGCTGATGGCATCACCGAGCAGCGCCAACGCTTCTTCGTACTGCTGGCCCGACTCGAGGCAGTCCGCCTCGCGCAACAGGAACCGCAGGCGCTCCTCGTCGGTGGCCGCGCGCTGGCCGAGGTACCGATAGTCGAGGCGCGCCTGTTCGTAGTCGCGAGCCTCGAATCGGGCGTCGGCGCGCGTGATCCGCGCGCGGTTCGCCAGCTTGCTCTTCGGGAAGTCTTCGAGCACCCGCGACGCCGCCTGCGCGGCCTCCGCCGGCTCGTTGAGCGACATGAGAGAGCGCGCGCGCTCGAAGTGCGCGTACGGTGCGAGCTTGTGCTTGGGCGAGTGCTCGAGGAACTCGTCGAGCGCTCGGACGGCGTTGCGGTACTTGCGCGACTGCCGGTAGCCGACCCCGAGGTAGAACGTGGCTTCCGGGCGAATCGGACTGTTGGGGAAACGGACCGGAAAGTCCTCGAGCATGCTGACCGTCTTGATCGGATCGTCCTGACCGAGCAGCGAGCACGCCCAGAGGACGTAGGCGTCGTCGACCCACTTGGACTTGGGGTACTGGCTCAACAGTTTCTTCGAGAAATCCATCGAGCGCGTGAACTGCGCGCGATTCTGCACGTTCTGGTCGAGCGGATAGGGCTCCCCCGCCGTGCCCAGGAAGTAGTTCTTCCGCGCGAGATAGAACGTGTTGTAGTAGGCGCACGAGCTGGCGGCGATAATCAGGGCCAGCCCGGCGACAACGGCGGAACGCCTCACCCGCCCTCCTGGAGCGCCGATACCCCCAGCGCGCCGCGGCGCAGAGCCTCCATCCCCGAGACGGCAGCCAGCGCGCCGGCCACGGTAGTGATCACCGGTACGCCCATCTGAACCGCACGCTCGCGGATGGCCTTCTCGTCGTATTCGGAAGCGCGGCCGAGCGGCGTGTTGAGCACCAACTGGATCTCTCCATTCTCGATCAGGTCCACCACGTGCGGCCGCCCCTCGTGGACCTTGAACACTTCGCGACATTTGACCCCGTTCCTCCCGAGGAACCGGGCCGTGCCTCGGGTCGCTACCAGTCCATACCCCATTTCGACCAGTTTCATCGCCATGAACGTGATCGCGCGCTTGTCATCGTCGCGCACGCTCAGGAAAACCGCGCCCTCGCGCGGCAGGGGCTCGCCCGAGCCCAGGTGGGCCTTGGCCAGCGCCCGGCCGAAGTCCTTGTCGCGCCCCATGACCTCGCCGGTCGACTTCATCTCCGGGCCGAGCAGCGCGTCCTCGCCCGGGAACCGGCCGAACGGCAACACCGGCTTCTTGACGCTCACGAACTCGGGATCGGGAAGACGCAGCGGACACATGTCCGCCAGCCGCTCGCCGGCCATCACCCGCGCCGCCAGTCGCGCCAGCGGCAGCCCGATCGCTTTGCTCACGAACGGCACCGTGCGCGAAGCGCGCGGATTGGCCTCGAGCACGTAGACCTGATCGTTGCGCACCGCGTACTGGACGTTGATCAACCCGCGCACCTGGAGCGCCTGGGCCAGGCGCACCGTCGCCTCGCGCACCGCCTTGAGCGTGTGCTCCCCGAGGGTAAACGGCGGGATCACGCACGTCGAGTCCCCGGAATGGACCCCGGCCTCCTCGATGTGCTCCATGACCGCCGCGACCAGCACCGACTCGCCGTCGGCGATCGCGTCGACGTCGACCTCGATCGCGCCCACCAGGAACTTGTCGATCAGCACCGGCTCCTCGGCCGAGATCAGGGCCTCGCTCACCAGCCACTCCTCGAGGTCCGAGATCTGATAGACGACCCGCATGCCGCGACCGCCGAGCACGTAGGACGGCCGGACCAGCACCGGCAGGCCGAGCGACTGCGCGCAGTGGATCGCCTGCTCGCGCGAAGTGGCGGTCAGACTCTCGGGTTGGAGCAAGCCGAGCTCTTCCAGCATTTCGCGGAAGCGCGCGCGATTCTCGGCCAGGTCGAGACCGTTCCACGAGGTGCCCCAGAGCGGCACGCCCGCTTCGTGGAGCGACTTCGCCAGTTTGAGCGGGGTTTGTCCGCCGAGCTGGACGATCACGCCGACCGGGCGCTCGGCGTCGACCACGTTGAGCACATCCTCGACGGTCAGCGGCTCGAAGTAGAGGCGGCTCGAGATATCGTAGTCGGTGCTCACCGTCTCGGGGTTCGAGTTGACCAGCAGCACGTCGTAGCCACGGTCCTTGAGCTCGAGCGCCGCCTGGACGCAGCAGTAGTCGAACTCGAGGCCCTGACCGATGCGGTTCGGGCCGCTGCCCAGGATGACGACTCGCGGCCGATCGCTGGCCGGGACTTCGTCTTCCTCTTCGTAGCTCGAATAGAAGTAGGGCGTGAGTGCGCGGAATTCGGCGCCGCAGGTATCGACCGCCTTCATGACCGGACGGATGCCGGCCTCGAGCCGGCGAGCGCGCACGTGCGGCTCGCTCGAACCCAGCCGCGCGGCCAGATGCCGGTCGGAGAAACCCATGCGCTTGGCGGCGCGCACCAGGTCGACATCCCAGGCGTCGGCGCCGCGTCGATCCTTGGCGAACTCGGACAACGCGCGATCCATCTCGGTGATCCGCTCCATCTGGTCGAGGAACCACGGGTCGATGCCTGTGATCTGCGACAGCATGCGCGGCTCGGCGCCGCCCGCGAGTACCCGGAACAAGTCCAGCAAGCGGTCGGGGCTCGGCTCGCGGACTCGGGAAAGGGCCTCGTCGAGCTCGGCCCCTCGCGCGGCGTCGGGCAGAACGTCGGGGCCGGCCTCCAGTGCCCGCAGGCCCTTGAGCAAGGCCTCGGGGAACGTGCGGCCGATGGCCATGACCTCGCCCACCGACTTCATGCGCGTGCCCAGTCGCTGCTCGGTGACGCGGAACTTCTCGAACGCCCAGCGCGGGATCTTGACCACGCAGTAGTCGAGCGAGGGCTCGAAGCAGGCGGGTGTCTCGCGCGTGATGTCGTTCGGGATCTCATCGAGCGTCATGCCCACCGCGAGCATCGCGGAGATCTTGGCGATCGGGAACCCGGTCGCCTTGCTGGCCAGGGCCGAGCTGCGCGAGACGCGCGGGTTCATCTCGATGATGCGCATCTCGCCGGTGTCGGGATGGACGGCGAACTGGATGTTCGAGCCGCCGGCCTCGACCTTGATGGCGCGCATCACCTGGAACGCGGCGTCGCGCATCGCCTGATAGCAGCGGTCGGTCAGCGTCTGCGCCGGCGCCACGGTGATGCTGTCGCCGGTGTGCACACCCATCGGGTCGAAGTTCTCGATCGAGCAGACGACCACGCAGTTGTCCTTGCGGTCGCGCATCACCTCGAGCTCGAACTCCTTCCAGCCGAGCAGGCACTCCTCGATCAGGATCGACCCGGCCGGGCTGGCGGCGATCCCGTAGCGCGCCGCCTCGCGCAGCTGGCGCATGTTGTGCACCAGCGCCGAGCCGGCGCCGCCCAAGGTGAACGACGAACGAATCACCAGCGGGTAGCCCAGCTCTTCGCCCAGCGCCACCGCCTCGGCGACGCTGGTCGCGTAGCCGCTCTGCGGCAGCTGGAGGCCGGCTTCGAGCATCGCGCGCTTGAACAGGTCGCGGTCCTCGGCGGTCTCGATCGCTTTGAGCGAGGCGCCGATCAGCTCGACGCCGTGGCGCTCGAGCGCACCACTGCGCGCCAGGGCCACCGCCAGGTTGAGCGCCGTCTGGCCGCCGAGCGTCGGCAGCAGCGCGTCGGGCTTCTCCTTTTCGAGGATGCGTTCGGCGATCTCGGGCAGCAGCGGCTCGATGTAGGTGCGATCGGCGAACTCGGGGTCGGTCATGATGGTTGCCGGGTTGGAATTCAGCAGGACGACCTCGATGCCCATCGCCTTGAGTACCCGGCACGCCTGGGTGCCCGAGTAGTCGAACTCGCACGCCTGGCCGATGACGATCGGACCGGCGCCGAGCACCATCACTTTCTTGAGGTCACTGCGAGCGGGCATTAGATGAAGACTCCAAGTAAAGGTACTTCAACCTCGGGCTGGATTTGGCAAGTTCATCCAAGTCGGCGAGAAAAGCATCCAAGGCTCTCTCTGTTCGATCAAGAAGGTTGCTGAGAGCGACTTGGAGGTGGCCACTGCCTAAGATGATAAGTGGAGGAAAGGCCTCCGTTTTGTCTCCCTTCTCCAACACCAGTCCGAAAGGGCGCAAGCAACCATCCCCGCCGATTGCGCATTGATGCACGAGAGGGTTTCGAAACGAATCATGGGCTAGATCCAGAGTCATCTCAGAAAGGTTCAGGTCAAAGTACTTGGTGTTGAGAATGAAGATGTGCTGTCGATTGTTGGATATCTTCCTCAATTTCTCATCAACGGTGACTCTTACGAGCTCGTTGCCTTCTAAGATGCTTCCCATAGACTCGATCAAGATGAAGGTCAGCGCTGCTGCTGGTAGTGGCTCATAAGTAGTGGACTCGCCGTGAGCCAAGAGGACTCTTGCTGATCGCAAGAAACTTCGAAGTTCCTCCTTCAACAGGGGAACAAGGTCCGGATTGCTTGGCATCAGCGCCGCCCTCCGACCAGCACCGGTGCCGCGGCCGGCCGCGAACGCACCACCTGCTCGGCGAAGCGGCGGAACCACGGCCGCGCATCGTGTGGCCCCGCACTCGCCTCGGGGTGGTACTGGCACGACAGCACCGGCTGGCTCTTGTGCACCATGCCTTCGAGCGTGCCGTCGTTGCAGCTCCAGTGGGTCTGCTCCAGCTCGTCGGGGAGGCCCGAGGGATCGACCATGAAGCCGTGGTTCTGGGACGTGATCTCGATCACGCCGTTCCGCCGGTCGATCACCGGGTGGTTGATGCCGCGATGTCCGAACTTGAGCTTGCGGGTCGTGCCGCCGTAGGCGAGCCCGAGCAGCTGGTGACCGAGGCAGATGCCGAGCACCGGGACCTTGCCGCACAGGCCGCGCGCGGCTTCGACGGCGAAGTCGAGCGGTTCGGGGTCCCCGGGTCCGTTGGACAACACCACCCCCGACGGGTGATGCGCGAGCACTTCGGACGCGGTCGTACGCGCCGGGAGCACGCGGACTCGGAACCCTTCGGCCTGGAGACGGCGCAGGATCCCGTACTTGACGCCGCAGTCGAGCACGGCGATCAGCGGACGGTCGTCCTCGGCCCGCGCGTCGATCGGCGTCGGACCGCCGTCGGTCCACTCGTAGGGCTCCGCACAGGTGACCAGGTCGGCGAGTCCGAGTCCGAGCATGCTCGGGCTCTTGCGCGCGCGGTCGACCAAGGCGTCGGGGTTCTTTTCGACCGACGACAAGCAGCCGCGCATGACCCCGTGGTCGCGCAGGTGCCGGGTCAGCGCACGGGTGTCGATGCCGCTGATGCCCGGAATCCCGTTCTGCTCGAGCAGCCCGCCCAGCGTGCCCTCGGAGCGCCAGCTGCTCGGCCGATCGCAGATCTCGCGGCAGACCACGGCCTGCGCGCGAATCCGGTCGCTCTCCCAATCCTGCGAGTTGACGCCGTAGTTCCCGAGCAGCGGGTAGGTGAAGGTGATGATCTGGCCGCAGTAGGACGGATCGGACAACACCTCCTGGTAACCGGTCATCGAGGTGTTGAACACGACTTCGCCGGTGGTTTCGGTCTCGGCGCCGAACGCCTCGCCGCGAAACACGCGGCCGTCTTCGAGCGCCAGAATCGCAGGCGGCCGCAGGCTCATCGAGGCGCCTCCGCCATCGCCGCCGCACCGCGCGAACGAACCAGAGAGGCGTGGGCGTGCGTGACGCGCCCGCCGCAGACCGTGGCGAGCACGACGCCCTGCAGGCGCGCTCCGGCGAAGGGCGTATTGCGTCCCAGTGAATGGAACTTCTCGGGATTCACCGTCCACTCCTCGTCGGGCCGAATGAGCACCAGGTCCGCCGGATGCCCCGGCGCGAGTACGACCGGCGGGAGCCCGAACACCCGCCGTGGCGCCTCGGTCCACAGCTCGAGCGCGCGCGCCATCGAGATGTGCCCGGGGGTCACGAGATTCGTGATCGTCAGGGCCAGAGCGGTCTCGAGGCCGACGATGCCGAACGGCGCCTGGTCGAACGGCAGGTCCTTCTCGGTCGCGCGGTGCGGCGCGTGGTCGGTGGTCAGGCAGTCCACGGTGCCGTCGGCGATCGCCTCGATCACCGCGAGGCGGTCACGCTCGGAGCGCAGCGGCGGGTTCATCTTGGCGTTCGTGTCCCAGCGACCCACGGCGTCGTCGGTCAGCGTCCAGTAGTGCGGGCAGGTCTCGGCGCTCACCGGGAGTCCGCGCTGCTTGGCTTCGCGCACCGCGTCGAGCGAGCGCACGCAGGAGAGGTGCGCGAAGTGGGCCCGGCCGCCGGTGCGCTCGACCAGATCGCAATCGCGCCGAACCATGACGCTCTCGGCCTCGGTCGGGATGCCGGCCAGTCCGAGCCGGGTCGCGACCGGGCCCTCGTTCATGTGCCCGTCGCCGCGGAGCGTCAGGTCCTCTTCGTGGCAGACGATCGGCCGGCCGAGGTCGCGCGCGTATTCGAGTGCACGGCGCATCATGCCGGCGCTCATGATCGGGCGGCCGTCGTCGGAGAACGCCACCGCCCCCGCGGCGGCCAGGGAAGCCAGCTCGGCGAGCTGCTCGCCCTTCTGGCCGATCGTGACCGCGGCGATCGGGTGCACGCGGCAGGATCCAGCGTCGCGAGCACGGCTCATCACCCATTCGATCCAGGCCGGCGAGTCGAGCACCGGCTCGGTGTTGGGCATGCACGCGACTGCGGTGAAACCCCCGGCGGCCGCGGCGCGCGTGCCCGAAACGATGGTCTCTTTTCCCGACTGCCCGGGCTCGCGCAGGTGGACGTGAAGGTCGACCAGGCCCGGCGCCAGGATCGCGCCGCCGGCATCGATGCTCTCGAGTGTCTCCCCCTTGGGGGCGGATGAAACGCTCTGAATCATCCCGTCTCGGATCGCGACCTCGATGGGCTCGCCGGTCCGCCAGTGTCGCGCGTTCTGGATCCGGAGACCGGTCATCGCGCGGCTCCGCGCGCCCGCGCGCAGCGCTCGAGCACCGCGCAGCGCACCGCGGCGCCGTTCTCGACCTGCCGCCAGATCACCGAACGCTCCCCGTCGACCACGCCGGAGGCGATCTCGACGTCGCGATTGAACGGTCCCGGGTGCAGGACGACCGCATCCGCTTTCATCAGTTGCACGCGCTCCGAGTTCAGTCCCCACCGCCGCGCGTACTCGCGGGTCGAGGGAATCAGGCTCTTCTCCATCCGCTCGTGCTGGACCCGCAGCGCCATCGCGGCATCGGCGCCGCGCAGCGCGTCTTCGACGGTCGGCGCGACGTCGCAGCCGAGGTTCGCGATGCCCTCCGGCATCAGCGTCGCGGGACCGGCCACCGTGATCCGCGCCCCGAGAGTCGTCAGTCCGAAGATCGCGGAGCGCGCGACCCGGGAGTGCGCGAGGTCGCCGACGATCGCGATCCGCCGGCCGTCGAAGCGTCCATGCCAGGCGTCGCGCAGGGTGAGCAGATCGAGCAGGCCCTGAGTCGGATGCTCGTGCGCCCCGTCGCCGCCGTTGATCACCCCGGCGTCGAGGTGGCGAGCGAGGTAGTGCGAGGCCCCGGCCGACCGATGCCGCACGACGACCAGATCGACGCGCATCGAGACGATGGTCTGCAGGGTGTCCAGCAGGCTCTCACCCTTGGACATCGAAGACCCCTGCGGGAAGACCACCACGGGCATCGCGCCCAGCCGGCGCGCGGCCAGCTCGAAGCTGACGCGAGTCCGGGTCGAGTCCTCGAAGAAGGCCAGGCAGACCGCGACCCCGCGGAGCACTTCCGAGGTCTCGCGGGCGCGCGTCCGCTCGCGATAGTGGACCGCCGAGTCGAGGATCGCGGTCAGCTCCGGCCGACCGACCCCCTCGAGACCCAGCAAGTGCGGGCCAACGACCTGCTCGGGCGCATGAAAAAGCCCAGCGTCCTGGGACGCCGGGTTCGGTATGAGCGTAGACACGGTCACTACACCCCCTTCGCGACCTCGCGGGGTCGCGTTAAAGAGACGGAACCGAATGGTTTTCTCGGTGGCGGAATGTAGCGTTTCGCGTCGCCGAGATCAAGGAAGTCGGCGCGAGACGTTTGTCGCCGGCTGCGGATTGCCCGAGGATGCCGCCAGTGACTCTCTGGACGTGGCATTTTCTGAACATGGAGCGTTCGCGCCGTGCGATCCGGGGCCTTTTCCGACCGGCCGCCGCGTTGGCCGTGCTGGTTTCGCAATGCGCAGTCCTCGACCCGGGGCTGGTCGCGCACGCCCAATCGCCGGCGGCGGAGGACGTCGAGGCCTATGCGCTGGCCGCCCGCAACCAGCACCGTTTCGCGACCGCCGACAGCGCCTATCGCGTGGCACTCGAATCCTATCGGCGGCTCGGTGATCCTGTGCGCGCAGCGTCGGTGCTCGAGGCCCTCGGGGCGATGGCGCTCGAGGCCGGTTCCTTCGGCGACCCCGGGCCCGCGCGCAACGACCTGACCCGCGCCCTGGCGATTGCCGACTCGCTCCGCGATCCCGCGCTCCGTTCGCGGATTCTCCGGAACCTCGCCTGGGCACAGGGCCTGTCGGGCGATGCCCCCGGAGCCGATGCGCGAGCGCGCGAATCGCTCGCCGCCGCGTCGGAAGCGGGAGATTCGACCCTGGTCCGCAACGCCGCGTCGCTGATCGGCCGGTTGGCACTCGACCGCGGTCGAGCGGCCGATGCCGAACCATGGTTCGAACGCGCGCTCGCGAGTTCCGGCGGACTGGGACTGGAGGATCGCGCCGAGGACCTGATCGGGCTCGCCACCGCGCGGGAGTTCTCCGGGCGCCTCGATCCTGCGGAAGCCGGGCACCGACAAGCGCTGGAACTCGCCCTTTACGCCGGCTCCCTCGACCTGGCGCAGCGCGCCCTGATCGGGCTCGGCGGCGTCGCGGAGCGTCGCCGCAACCACACGCTGGCCATCGAGCACTACCGCGAGGCGATTGCGCTCATCGATTCGTCCGGACGGACCGAGTCCCGACCCGCGCCGGGGGCGTTGCCTGCCTACGAGTCGATGGTTCATTTGCACGCGCGCCTCGAGAAGGCGTTCCCCGACAGCGGCTTCGCGACTCGAGGCTTCATGTGGGCGGAGCGCGCGCATGCACAAACGCTCCTGGTCCGGCGTCGCCTCCTGGGCGCCCCCGAAGCCGGGCGCGATTCCGTGGTCCTGCTGGGACTCGAGGACGCTCAGCGCCTGCTGATCTCGAAGCGTGTGGCGATGCTCTACTACAGCGTAGGCGACTCGAGCACCTCGCTATGGGTGCTTCGCCGAGACGAGTTTCGCCACCTGAGCCTGCCCTCCCGCCGCGCCCTGCGCGACCGAGTGCGAACCCTGCGAACGAGTCTCGCCGACCCCAGCCGGGCGGGAGATCGCAACGCCCTCACCGTCAGCCATCAGCTCTATCGCGCGCTGATCCAGCCGGCCGAGCCCTGGCTCAAGGGCGTCTCGGAGCTGATCGTGGTGCCGGACGGCGAACTGGCTTCGATTCCCTTCGAGGCCCTGCTCGCAGTTCCTGCCACCGACCTTGGGCCCACGCCTCGCGACTTCCTGATCAGTCGCTTCGCGATCTCGTACGCCCCCTCCGCCACCGTGCTCGGCCGCTTGTCTCACGATGTCGTCGTCGGTCCGATCCTGGCGATCGGCGATACGAACCAGCTCGAGACGTTGTCCAAGCTCGCCCGCAAGCGCTCCTTTGTTGGGTGGACCAGCGCCGAGGCCAGTCGATCGCGGCTGCTCGCGGCCCGCGAATTCATGGAGGCGGACGTGCTTCACCTGGCGAGCCCGGCCACGGCCAACGACATCGAGCCGGAGCGTTCGGGGGTACGGCTCGCGGCTGAGTCCGGCGGCAGCGAGTCGAGCTTCGTGGGCCTCGCCGACCTCGTGGGGCTGCGCCTCCGCGCTTCGCAGGTCACGATTCCCGCGTGCGAGGCCGGGCTCGGGAGGATCGATGGTGCCGAGGGCGTGGTCGGCTTCGCGCATGGATTCCTGGCGTCCGGCGCCGAGAGCGTCCTCTTGAGCCACTGGCGCGTCCGAGGCCGTTCGACGGACCAACTGCTCGAACGCTATTACGGACAGGTGCTCAAGGCTGGCCTGTCCCGCGCCGGCGCCCTCGCGGACGCGAAGCGGATCCTGCTGCAGGACGTGGAGACGCGGTCCCCTTACTTCTGGGCGCCCTTCGTACTGGTGGGTGGTTCGGGGCCGCTCGACTAGCGGTGCGCGCCCGGAGCGTGCGGACCTAGTCGCCTTCTTTGATCACGACGCTGTCGACTCCGTCGAGGTCCTGGAGCTTGACCCCGATGACCTCGCGCTTCGAGGTCGGGACGTTCTTGCCCACGAAGTCGGCGCGGATCGGCAGCTCGCGGTGGCCGCGGTCGATGACCACGGCGAGCTGGATCGAGCGCGGGCGCCCGAAGTCGATGAGTGCATCCATGGCCGCCCGGATCGTGCGCCCGGTGTAGAGGACGTCGTCGACCAGCACGACCACGCGGCCGTTGATGTCGACCGGAATGTCGGTCGGCCCGACCACCGGTTGATGCGAAACCGTGGACAGATCGTCGCGATATAGCGTGATGTCGAGACTGCCCAGGACCGGGGTCCGCCCCTCGAACTCGGTGATCTTCGCCGCGATGCGCTGGGCGAGCGGGACGCCGCGCCGGCGGATGCCGACCAGGACCAGGTCTTCCACGCCCTTGTTTCGCTCGACGATCTCGTGCGCGATGCGGGTGATGATTCGCCGCAGGCCATCCGCGTCCACGATCTCGGCCTTCTCGCGCAGGACCATGTTCATGAGTTCTCCGAAGTCGGCACCGTCGCCGAAGAGCGACGGTCATCCCGAGTCCAGGCACCTTAGCCGCAGCCCCGGCAGGCGGCAAGGACCGCCCCTGAAGCCAAGAGCGCAGCCGGTCCAGGGGCTTCTGGCGCACCAACTTCGAACGGGCGCCGGGGTACTTTGATCCAGAGACGGACGGCGGCAATGGGGTGGGGTCGATTCGGGCCGCAGGGGTGATGTTGCTCCGCCGTCCGGAAGAGCCGTTGTCGGCATGGAGCGCGTGACCTAGGGTTGATTCGTGGGCGAATTCAATGGATTGCGGAGGGGGGCATGACCCGGCTCGGCATCGTCGGATGCGTTGGGCTCGCCACGTTCCTGGCCTCGGTCGCGCTGGCCGATCCGGTGGCGTTCGTGGTCGCAATGAAGGGCAAGGTCACGGTCACCCCGGCCGGTTCGAGCGCGGCGCAGCGCGCCGTGCTCGGGCGTCCGCTCGAGCGCGGAGACCGGGTGCAGGTAGGGGCCGCGAGTAGCGCCTCACTCTTTTTCGGCAACGGCAACCTGATCGAGCTGGGTGCTCAGAGCACGGTGACGGTGGGCGGCAAGGTCACCGCCGAAAACGCGCAGCGGCTCGGACCAGGCTCCGATGTCTCGCGGGACGTCTTCCTCAAGATCTCTCGCTTCATCAAGGGCGAGTCCAAGCAGTCGGGGATGATCGCTCTCGCGCCGATGCGCGGCGATGCGGGAGAACCTCAGCCCCTCGTGCTGTCGCCTCGTCGCACGGTGATTCGCAGCGATCGTCCGGAATTCCAATGGCGCCCGGTGCCCGGCGCCACGCGCTATCTCCTGGTGGTTTCGGGAGACGCCGACGACGAGCTGTTCCGGCTCGAGACCGCTGACACCTCCGCCGCGTTCCCCGCGGAACGGGCTTCACTGGCGCCTGGAGTCGACTACGTGATCGAGCTCACGGCGTGGGGGGAGTCGGGACGCATCCGGAGCGAGGCCACCGCGTTCTCGGTCATGACGCCGCCCGAGTCGCGCCAGGTCGTCGACCACCTGAGCAGCATCGAACGCGCAAGTCGCGAAGGAGCGCCGCAGGCGGCGCATTACCTGGCCGGGTCCTATCTGATGGGCCAGGGCCTGTACGGCGAAGCCATCCCCCACTTCGAGGCGTTGTGCCGGCTGGATCCCGAGGCGCCCGGACCACACGAGGCGCTGAGCAGCGCCTATCGCACCGTGGGATTGACCGACCTGGCCGCGGCGGAATCCAAGAAAGCGGCCGAGCTGTCCCGCGCGACCCCATAGTCGCCGCCTCGCACCCGCCTCACTGCGCGCGGGCGGTCGCGGGTCCGCTCGAATCGACTCGGCACCCGGAATTCACCGGTTGTTGAGAGCAAGCCATCTGACCGTTTTTGAGCAGCGATCTGACCGCTGGTCCTAAGCAACGGCGGCCTGAACTGCAGCCGCCGGGTGAACGATGGGTTCAACGCTGAGGGCACGTCCCTGGGCCGAGTAGCGACCGAAGAGCTTGGTGCCACAGGTGATGGTGTGGGTTCCGTCGAGATGACGTCGCAGCTCGACGGTGAGGCCCGCACAGGTCCTGCGACCGGGCTGACGAGCGATCTGAAGCGTGAGGCCATCCAGGGTGACCGTGTTGTCGCGCTGCACGGTCCTGGACTCGAGGTGACAGAAGATCGCATCGAGGTCCGCCCCGCCGAGAGGTGCAAACCCGGATGCGTCCTCGGCCGGGGTGCGGGCGAACTCGCGGTTGTACTCGGGCACGAACCGCTCGCGCAGGTAACGATTGGCGCGGTCGACCGTGCGGATGTGGTGGGTCTGCAACTCCTTGATCAACCGGTCCTGGAGCGTACGGTTGACGCGCTCGCTGCGGCCCCGGGCCTGCGGCGAGTAGGCCATGATGTGTTCGACGCCGAGATGGTGAAGCGCCCGTCCGACCTGAGTGTGCCGCGATCGGTCGACGACTTGGCCGGCACGGGCAGTGAAGGTGGCCCACGCAGCACGGTCGCTATAGACGCTCTGGGGGATGCCGTGTTCACGGACCACGGCCGCCAGTGCGGTCATGATCGTCGTCGTCGTCTCGCTCTCGACGAGTTGCGCGTACAGCAGGTGCTTGGTCGCATCGTCTACGACCGCAATCAGGCACTGCCATTGGTCCGGCAGCAGCGTCAGCCAGCGGTGTCGGCTGCCGTCGATGTGGATGAGCTCGCCACGGCACGGACGCGGTTCGCGCCGGATGAAGTGCCGTCCGCGCGGACGCTTCTTCTTCACCAGGCCGGCGTGCTGGAGCGCGCGTCGCACCACCGTGTACGACCAGCGACAGCCACCCTGCTCACGCTTCATCACCGCGTAGAAGTGCCGCACGTTATAACCGCGGCAGTGCCGCTCGTAGAGCTTCATCCAACGTTGGATCTCCGCTTCTGGAACCCCATTCGGGGCCCGATCCACGCGACGCCCGTCCTGCAGTCCCCTGACTCCGTACTTCTGGTAACCCACTCTCCAGCGACGCAAGGTCCGCGGACTGATGCCGAGCACTTCGGCGGCTTGCCACCACGAAATCTTGCCGCGTGTCGCCTGCAAAATGACCTCCTGAAATCTCATGGCCCGCTCCTGGGCGGCTGCGGTCGCTGCCATCGCTGGACCCTCCTTGGCGTCCAGTCTTAGCAGCCCCACCCGCCCGGCGGTCACTTCGCTGCTCAAACGCGGTCAGAAGCCTGCTCCCTTACACCCGGAATTCACCGGTCTTGTTGGGGGTCCGTCCGAGCAGTAGCCTTCGCGCTCCCGAATGGACCACGAACGCATCTCGCACTACGAGTTGCTGCGCCGCATCGGCCGCGGCGGCATGGGCGAGGTCTGGGAAGCGACCGACCTCAAGCTGCGCCGCCGGGTCGCGCTCAAGTTCCTGTCTGCCGAGCTGATGTCGGAGCCGCACGCGCTCGAGCGCTTCGAGCGCGAGGCCCTCGCAGCGGCCGAGCTCGGACACGCTCACATCGCCACCGTGTACGCGTTCGAGCCCGACGCCGAGCGGCCGTTCATCGCGATGGAGCTGTTGGCCGGACCGAGTCTGCGCGAGCGACTCGCCGGCGGACCGCTCCCGTTGACCGATGCTCTGACCATCGCGCGCGATGTGGCCGACGCGCTCGCCTACGCGCACCGCCGCGGCACCAGCCATCGGGACATCAAACCCGAGAACCTGATGTTCGACGAACATGGGGCGATCCGGGTCATGGATTTCGGCCTGGCGCGCGCCACGCAGGCGTCACGCGTCACGGTGGCCGGCACCCAGCTCGGCACGCCGGCATACATGTCGCCGGAAGCGATTCGCAGCGAACCGGTCGCGGCCTCCGACGTATTCGCGCTCGGACTGGTGTTGTGGGAGATGCTGGCGGGGCGTCGCGCCTATCCCAGCGACAATGCAATGGCGACCATGTTCCAGATCACGAACGAGCCGCCGCCGTCATTGTCAGCCGCGCGTCCGGAAGCGCCGGAGGCCGCCGTCAGGCTGGTCGAGCGCATGCTCGAGAAGGATCCGGCATCCCGCATCGGCGCCGCGGACGTGGCGCGGGAGCTGGCTTCGCTGACCGGGGTTTCGGGGACCGGCGCCGAAACTTACATGCAAACCCCGGTGGGTTCACGGGCGGGTCGGGCGCGTGCGCTGTTCGTCGGTCTCGCGTTGGTCGTCACCCTCGGGGTCGTGGGCCTGGGTTTTATGGTCTCTCGCGGGTCGAAGAGACAGGCGGAAGCGGGACGGTTGTTCGAGCTCGCCCTCGAGGCGAACCAGGCCGGCCGCTCGGACCTGTCTCGCAGCCTGCTCGAGCAAGCGGTGGCCAAGGATCCCGCGAATGCCAACGTGCTCAGCTCGCTCGGGATACTCGCGGTCCAGGACGGCCGCTACGCGACGGCCGACTCGCTGTTCCAAGCCATGCTCCGCCACCACCCCCGCGACCCCGCCGTGCGCGCCGGCGCCTACTTCAACCTGGCCGACTCATACTCGAAGCGCGGTATGTACGGCGAGGCGGTGGCGAACCAGCGCCAGTCGTTCGCGGTCGACTCCTCGAGTGCCGAGTCCTACAACAACCTGGGCTGGGCCCTGATTCAGAATCGGCAGGTGGGCGACGCGTGGGTCCTGCTCGAACGCGGCATTGCCCGATTTCCGGGCGAGGCGTTCCTGTACAAGAACGCCGGGCTCGCGCTGCTGCAATTGGGCGATCCCCGAGGGGCGTTGGCGCGACTCGACCGGGCGTTGGCGCTGGATTCGACGATGGCCGAGGCGGCGGCACTCAGGGAACGAGCGTTACGCTCCGCCGGTGGCGTCGACCCGCAGCGCGAGGCTCCTTAGAAGCAGTAGGAGCTGCAGCTCGACAGCGAATTCCCCGAGAGCGAGGCGGCGATCAGGATCGAGAGGTCCGCGGGATTCACGCTGTTGGTGCAATTGAAGTCCGATCGACCCTCGAGCTCCAGACTGAACGAGTCGGACAGCCACACCGACATGTCCGCCGGATTGACCCCTCCGGCGCCATTCTGGTCGAACACGCCGACGTTCATGGCGCCGAGGTTCACGCCCTCGACGTAGACGCTCGCACATTTGAAAGGAGCAGCGGGTTCGCCGCTTCCGAGGTTGTTCGCACCACCGGTCACGGTCAGCGTGATTTGTCCGGCACCGTCGGTGCTCGCAGTCAGCAGGCCTCCCGGACATTGCGTCTCGCACAGGATGCCGGTGACGTCGGGATCCGGCTGATGGGAACACAGCCGGATGTCCTGCTCGCCCCCGGACCCCCTGCAGTCGCAGAGGACGATCTCGACCCGAGCGTTCGGAATCGGGTTGTTGGCCTGGTCCCGAACGATGATCGTGAACTCACCGCGTGGGTCTGGGACGCCGGCGAAGGTTCCGACCAGGACGATCCCGCACGGGACGTCGGAATTGGCCGCGCTGGGCACCGAGGCCATGGCCGAAGTGGAAGCGAGAAGGCCGCCCGAAGCGAGAATCGCGAGGTTGCGAAGCAGGGAGGTCATGAGCGCCTCGGGGCGCGCCGGCAGGAGGCACCAGCCAAGCCCAGCAATATTCAACGGTTCATGGGTGCGTGCAAGGGGAGACGCGACAAAGGTAAGTGCAAGGATTCTATGGAGCTTGCCGCATTGTGTCAAGGAATTACGCAGCCCGGGACGCCTACCTCCCGGCCGACACCGGCACCCGCTCGCCCTCGACCACCACGCGCGACAAATCCCACCCGCGCAGGAACAGGGCCCGCACCTCGTCCAGCAAGCGCAACCGGTTCAGGCGGATGCGCGCTTCCTCGGCGTTGACCAGGACCACGTCGAAAAAGGTATGGATCGGCCGTTCCATATCGAGCAGGGCCGGCAGGATGTCTCGGTAGGCCCGGCGGGCCCAGAGCGGATCCGTCGCCTCCCGGGCCCGCAGCAGAGCGGAATGCAACGCCTGCTCGGCCGGCTCGACCAGGGCCGCCCGATCGAGGGATGCCGGCAGGGGTTCGGTCGCGGCCTTGAGGATATTGGCCACGCGCTTGAACAGGATCACAAGCGACTCGAACCGGGCGTCCGCCCGAAAACCGCGAAGCTCCCGCGCGCGGCTCAGGCAATCCGCCGGGTCGGTCCACCCCGGCCGCCCCACCTCAGAACCCGCCACCCGGGCTTCGACCGCGGCGTCGCGCTCGTCGTAGGCAATCGAGCGGTCGTCGAGCGCGCTTTCCACCCGCCCGCGCCAGAAGGCTCCGAGCTGCTTCATGATCGCCGCGTGGGGCAGCTCCGGATCGTTGGCGAACAGGATCCGTGTGCTCTCCATCGACGCAGCGTAGAGGTCGAGGGAGCGATCTTTTTCCATGAGGATGCGAATCACCCCGTTGCCGGCACGACGCACTCCGTAAGGATCCTCGCTCCCTTTGGGCACCTTCCCTGCGATGAAGGAGCCGGCAACGTGATCGAGCTTGTCCGCGAGCGAAAGAATCAGCCCGGCGTCGGTGGTAGGAAGTACGTCGTTCGCAAAAGCGGGACGGTAGTGGTCGTAGATCGCGAACCGAACCTCCTCCGGCTCGCCGGCATGTTTCGCGTAGTACGCGCCAATCACTCCCTGCAACGACGCGTATTCCTTGCCACTCCCGATCATCTCCGAGGTGAGATCCGTCTTGCAGAGCAGCGCGGCGCGACGGGCGGCTGTCTTCGCACTCGGGTTCAGTCGGTCGGCGAGCCAATCGGTGAGGGACTCGAGGCGAGCTGCCTTGTCCCGGAGCGACCCCAAGCCCTCCATCCACACCACCGAGCCCAGGGACTCGACCCATTGCTCGAGCGTCCGCTTCTGGTCGGTCTGCCAGTAGAACTCGGCGTCGTCGAGCCGCGCGACCAGCACCTCTTCGTTGCCGCGCCGGACCTGATCCAGACCGCGCGAGTCGCCGTCGCGGACCGCGATGAACGAGGGCAGCAGCTCCGGACGAGTGGGACCCGTCAACGGGCGCTCGACCGCGAAGAATCGCTGGTGCTCGCGCAGCGCCATCACGATCACCTCGACAGGCAGCTTCATGTAGCGCTCGTCGAAGGCGCCCCGGAGCGCGGTCGGCCATTCGGCGAGAAACGCGTTGATGGCCAGCAACTCCTCGTCGTCGCGAATCCGCCCGCCGGCCTCGCGGGCGAGGGTCTCCGCCTGGGAACGGATCCGTGCCGAACGCTCCGTGGGGTCGGCCAGGACGAATGCCTTCTCGAGCGCGCCCAAATACTCGCGCGCCTGACGCAGGCTCACCGCCCCACGCGCGAGAAACCGGTGTCCCTGCGACTCGCGTCCGGCATCGACTCCGAACGCCCGCACCGGCAGCACCTGGTCGTCGAGCAACGCCACCAGCCAGCGCACCGGCCGCGCGAATCGCGTGTCGTCGGCGAGCCAGCGCATGGTCTTGGGAAAACCGATCGTGGTCGCGAGCCGAGTCAACAACGGTCGCAGGACTTCGGCCGCGGGCTTGCCGACGTGATGCACGGTGACCGCGACGTACTCGCCCTTCGGAGTCTGCACGCGTCGCACCAACGCCGGGTCCACACCCCGTCCCTGACAGAAGCCGAGCAGCGCCTTGGTCGGTTGGCCCGCGGCATCGAACGCGGCCTTGGCGCTCGGGCCGGTGACCTCTTCGTCGCGATCGGTTTGCCGACCTGCGAGCCCGCGCACCATCAATGCGAGTCGGCGCGGCGTCCCGTAGACCTGAACGTCCTCGAACGCCAGGCGCAGCTCCTCGAGACCGGCGCGCGCGCCGCGTTCGAGCTGGTCGAGCGCCTGCGGCACGTAGGAGGGCGGGATCTCCTCGGCGCCGATTTCGAACAGCAGGACGTGGCTCACGCCTCGACCTCGTCGGCCGCCAGCCACTTCGCGCGCTCGGCCTGGTCGCGGAGCAACGGAAAGCCGAGCTCGCGCCGCTGCGCGACGTAGGCCTCCGACGCCTGGCGGGCCAGGCGGCGCACGCGCCCGATGTAGCCGACGCGCTCGCTCACCGAGATCGCGCCGCGCGCGTCGAGCACGTTGAACAGGTGCGAGCACTTGATCACCGCGTCGTAACCCGGCATCACCAGCCCCAAGTCCAGCAGACGCGCGGCTTCACGCTCCCAGAACTTGAACATCTCGAGGTGGCCCGGCACGTCGGCCTCTTCGAAGTTGTAGCGTGAGAACTCCTTCTCGTTCTGGAGCCAGAGATCCGCCCAGAGGATCCTCGGCAACCCGTTCGCGGCGTCGCCCGGCGCCCACACCAGGTCCTGCACGCGCGACACGCCCTGGAGCAGCATGCCGATGCGGTCGAGGCCGTAGGTCAGCTCAGCCGAGACCACCGGCAGCTCGATCCCGCCGCACTGCTGGAAGTAGGTGAACTGGGAGATCTCGGTGCCGTCCATCCACACCTGCCAGCCGAGGCCGGCCGCACCCAGGGTCGGCGACTCCCAGTCGTCCTCGACCAGCCGCAGATCGTGCTCGCGCGGGTCGATGCCGAGCGACTGGAGCGAGTCGAAGTACTGGTCCACGACGTCCGCCGGCGCGGGCTTGAGCAGCACCTGGTACTGGTAGAACTGCTGGAAGCGATTCGGGTTCTCGCCGTAGCGGCCGTCCTTGGGTCGGCGCGACGGCTCGATGTGCGCGACCTTCCACGGCTCGGGTCCGAGCGAGCGCAGGAACGTCGCCGGATTGAACGTGCCGGCGCCGACCTCCGACGGATACGGCTGTTGGAGGATGCACCCGCGCACCGCCCAATAGGTCTCGAGCGCGAGCATCATTTCCTGGAGCGAGCGTTTGGGATCGAGCGGGGTCACGGGCGTCTGGGAGTGGTTAGGCGGCAGGGGCAGGGCTCGAGCGATCTCGAACGTCTGGTGGCCGCCCCCGATCGGCAGCTTCAAGCCCGGTACTATAAGGCGAAGGGTCGCGCCGGTGAAACCTGGAGCCGCGCGCTTCGACTTCGCCGGAGAATCAGCGAGGGGCCGCCCACTCCGGCAGCCCCTTCGCCGAAACGTCGATGCGGCGCTTCAGTCGCCCGGACTCAGCCACGCAACGCGGCCGGTTCGAATCTGTTCCCCGGCTTGGACCCGATACAAGTACACGCCGGGGGAGACGGGCTGACCCTCGTCGTTCAGGCCGCTCCATCGGACCTGGTGATTCCCCGCCGGCCGGACGGACTTGTCGAGCAACGCGACCCGACGACCACTCAAGTCGTAGACCCCGACCTCGCAGGCGCCGCCATGCGTCAGGCCGAACTCCACGGAGACCAGGCCACGCGCGGGATTGGGCCATGCGCGCAACGAGATCGCCTCGCCGTCCAGCGGCACGTCTGCGGTGGCGAACGTGAACTTCTGAACCCGATTGTTCCCCGCGTCCAGGACGAACAAGTCCCCATCGGCGTCGAACGCCAGGTCGCGCGGATCGTAGAAACGGCCGGGAGTCGGACCGAAGGACCCGAAGGTGCCCAGAACGTTGCCATCGGCATCGAACCAGCGGATCCGGTGCGAATTCGGGTCGGCGACGAACACCACCCCCACCGAGTTCACGGTGATCCCGAACGGCTCGACCACGCCGCCCGCCGCCCCGGCGGCCACCCATGCTCCGAGCGGATCTCCTGTGTTCGAGAAGCGCTGGACCTCCATCTCGTACGGCGGATTCGGCGGCCCGTTCCCGGTCGCCACGCGCGCGATCACGTGAACGCGAGCGGACGCGTCGGTGGCGATGGACACGGGATAGAACGCCTCCTGCGCGGGGGGCGCACACTCGGGCACCGAGGATCCCCATTTGGTGATGAACCCCCCAACCGCCGTGAACTTCTGGATTCGTTGGTTGGCGAAGTCGGAGACGTACACGTCGCCGGCCGCGTCGGTAGCCACCGAAACCGGCAGCGAGAACTCGCCGTCGCAGAAGCCGTAGCTGCCCCAACCATCCAGGAACACACCCTGATCCGTGAACTCGAGCACGCGGTGATTCGATGCGGTGACGTAGACGACGTTCCCCGCACCCACCGCGACGTCCCACGGCCGGTCGAGCACGCTCCCGTCGGAGCACAACCATTCGCGGACGAACAATCCATCGGTGGTGAAGACTTTGATGCGGCGATTTCCGTTGTCCGCGACGTAGACCCGCCCATCGGGACCGACATGGATTCCGGTCGGACCATTGAAGTTGAGCGGACCCGTTCCAAGGGTTCCCCATTCGCCGACATAGGTCGGGACGCCGGCGGCGCTGGCGATCGGTACGCTGCCCACACACCGCATGGCGAGGACCGCAAGCAGGACCGTAGACAGGTCACGGCACGTGGACCTCATGACATCCTCCTCGCTTGGCGGGGGATTCCCACTGGGGATTCTACGTCTGCTTCAGGGACTTTCCCACACCAGAAGAGTGAAGCTTCCGTGGCTGTCCGGGGCCCTATCGAGTCGCCGGGACCCGGCTCCGAGCGGGGCCGGGAAGCTCCCCCACCGGATCCGGGACACTCGGCAGCGAGCGCAGCATTTCGAGCGAGCGCAGCCCGTGGAAGCGCTGGAAGTGATGGCGAAAGAACATCTCGACCACCCGCTGGATCTCCCCCGCGCGCCGGATCTCGACGAACTCGCCGGCCTCGAGCACCGGTCGCGAAACCAGGAGCGCCAACCCGGCGAGCGCATCGGCCGAGAGCGCGATGGTGCCCGCCTCGGCGGCGGCGCAGCGATCGCACAACAGTCCCCCGCGGGCCGGCGAGAACAGCCGTCGCGGCGAGAGCGCGGAGCCACAACCAGCGCAGGCGTCGAGCCGCGGGCGATAACCCATCAGGCTCGCGACCTGAAGTTCGTAGGCGAGCGTCACCGCGTCCAGAGCCGCGAGCGGTGCCGTGCCGGTGGCTGCGAGCGTGGACGCCAGCAGGTCGTAGAGCAGCGCATGCGGCTCCTCGCCCCACACCACGCGATCCAGGAGCTCGATCGCCGCCTGCGCGTGGGCGAAGCGCGCCAGGTCGTGGAGTCGGCTGCCGAGCGGATCGATGACTTCGGCCTGGGACAACAACAGCAGATCGCGATCGGGCCGGTGATAGAGCGTGAAGCGTGCGCGCGACAGCGGCTCGAGCGCGAAGCCGAAACGGTTCGGCGGCCGGCGCGCGCCCTTGGCCACCAACTTGAGCAGACCGTGATCGCGCGTGTAGACCACCACGATTCGACTGGTATTCCCGAGTGCGTGGGTCTTGAGGACGATCCCCTCGCTGGTGACGATCGCCATGGCTCAGTCGGAACCCGGTTGAACCACGCCGCCGGAAACGATGACCTTGAGTCCATCCTCGACCGACCAGTCGAGGTAGATCACGTCCTTCTTGGGAACGTAGTGGACGAACCCCGACGCCGGATTCGGCGTGTGCGGCACGAACACGACTTCGACGTCCTGCTGGACCTGTTCGCGCACTTCCGGGCCGGCGCGACCAGTGATGAATCCGACGCGCCACATCCCCGAATGCGGCCACGGAATCAGGACGACCCGTTTGAACGTGTCTTCCTTGCGCTGGATCAGCGCCTCGCCCAGCGACTTGGTCGAGCCGTAGACGATGCCGATCCCGGGAATGCGCGTCAGCGCGCGGTCCCACAGCCGGACGATCGGACCAGATCCGATCCAGGCGGCGATCGCGCCGACCAGGAGCAGCAGGAGCAGCGTGGCCACCAATCCGAGCCCGGGGATCCGGTTGTAGTCGAAGAACTCGAATCGGAAGTAGCGCCCGAGCAGGTTGTCCATCCAGTTCAGCAGACGGAACAGGACCCAGAACGTGATCGCCGATGGTGCCAGCACCAGGAGCCCGGTCAGCAGCCGGGCGCGAATCCAGCCGAGGAGGCGCGAGCCGTCGGCGCTGGACGATGAGATCGGCGAGTCCATGGTCGGGGGCGCGAGCCCGAGCCCGCGCGATCCACGACTCTAGCTGCTTCGGGTCGCCCGGGTCACGCGGCCGATTCGACGGCGCACGACACTCGGGCCGCGCGGCGGACTCGGGTCGGCGGCCGCAAGGATGCGATCCAGCGTGATCGCCGCCGAACGACAGGCGCGCAGCGCCGCCTCTTCGCGCGCGCGCATGTGCCGGCGTTCGCCGGGACGATGGTGATCGAGTCCCGCCAGGTGCAGGGCCCCGTGGATCACCAACCGCGCGAGTTCCAGGCCCCGGCTCACCCGGTAGCGGCGGGCCTGGGCCGTGACTCGGTCGAGCGAGATGACCAGATCGCCGTCGACGCGGCGGCGGCTCGCCGCGGGTTCTGCGTCGTCGTACGAGAAGCTCAGGACGTCGGTCGCGCGATCGATGCCGCGCCACCTCCGGTTGAGGGCGCGCAGGTCCAGGTCGCGCGCCAGGACCACGGTCAGATCACCACAGACCCGGGACTCGGGACCGAGCGCGCGGCGAACGATCGCCGTCAGCGGGCGAGCCGCGCGCCAGAGGGCGGGCGGCCCGGACACGACCAGCGGCATGCGGCCGTCAGCCCTCGCGGCGCGCGTCGGCGTGCTCGCGCCCGTGACGCTTGGGAGCTTCCGGATAGGGCGCACGCACGTGGAAGATCGCGGTCAGAACCGGAATGAACGACTCGCGGATCCTCGCCAGCTCCTGGATCGACAGCGGGCACTCGTCGAGCTGGCCGTCGGCGACGCGCTCCGAGATGATGCGCGTGACTAGTCCGCGAATGCGGCTGGGCGTCGGCTCTTCCAGCGCGCGCGAGGCGCCCTCGACGCCGTCGGCCAGCATCAGGATCGCGGTCTCGCGCGAGCGCGGCCGCGGCCCCGGGTAGCTGAAATCGGCGCGGCGTGCGCCCGGGTCCAACTCGAGCGCCTTGTGATAGAAGAACGCCATGACCATTGTGCCGTGGTGCTCGGGAATCGCCGCCTGCACCGCACGCGGCAGTCGGATGCGCTTCGCGATCTCGAGCCCTTCGCTGATGTGCGACTTGACCACCAGCGTGCTCATACTCGGCGCCAGCTTTTCGTGCCGGCTGCGCGACGAAGCCGGTTCGTTCTCGGCGTAGTACTCGGGCTTCGAAAGTTTGCCGATGTCGTGGTAGTAGGCCATGACTCGGGTCAGCAGCGAGTTGGCTCCGACCGCCTCGGCTCCCGCCTCGGCCAGACTGCCGACGATCATGCTGTGATGGTAGGTCCCGGGTGCTTCGAGCTGGAGACGCTTGAGGATCGGGCGGTTCAGATCGGAGAGCTCGAGCAGCGTGACGTCCGACGTCAGTCCGAAGACGTGCTCGATCCACGGCAGCATCAGGAACGCGATCGCAGTCGCGGCGAATGCGCCGACCGAACCCCACATGATGTCGCGGGCCACCGCGGCGAATGAGTCGGATCGCGCCAGGTCCCAGGCCAGGATCGCCGCGGCGTTGGCGAGCGAAATGGTGACGAACGCCGCCGCGAAGTGCCAGCGGTGGCGCAGTCGGGCCACCGAGTAGACCGCGGTGATCCCGCCCATCACTGCGACCGGAATGAAGGGCGCCGGCAGCTCCCCGACCGAGATGGTGATCACCACCAGCATCAGCGTGAACACCAGCGCCGGCCGCTTCTCCAGGAGCGACGCCGCGACCAGCGGCGCGAAAGCGATCGCGATCGAGTGGATCGGCATTTCGAGCAGCGTCAGCTGGACCTGGGTCAGGCCCAGCCCGAGCGCGGTCAACAGCGCGAACATGCCGAGCATGAAATTGTCGCGATAGACCGCGGGCAGCTCCATGCGCAGGTACGCGACGAACGCGGCGATGAACAGAAGCATCAGCAGCATGCGCGCGACCGGCGGGTACAGGAACTCGGACCGACTGCGGCGCGCGACCTCGAGATTGCGCAACGAGCGCAGCTTGAGCACGGCATCGGCGTCGAGCCGCTGGTTCGCGTCCACGATCAACTCGTCCTTCTGGACGAATCCGATGGTTGCCGGCACCACCCCTTGCGCCTGGATCCGGCGCCACTCGGTTTCGGCGCGGTCGTAGACGACGTTGGGCTGAATGAACGCTGAGGCGATTTCGCCGGTCACCCGCACGCCCACCGGATCGTCGGGCATCGCCGACTGCGCGCGCCGTTCGATCAGCGTCAGGGCCTCGCGGCGGTCGCGCACCAGCGACGCCGCGCGCGGCGCTTCGGCTTCACCGTCACGCAGCTGGACCGTCATGTAGCCCTGGATCGCACCCGAGCGTTTTTCGGCGACCACCCCGGCCTCGTAGATCTCGTTGAGCCACGAAGCCAGCGACCGCAGGATGCGTCGCGTCCGTCGCGGGTCGCCGAGCGCCGTCGCCGCCTCTTCTCCGAGCGGAACCCCCAGTGCGCGAATGCGCGCGGTGCGCTCGGCCGGCGCCAGCGCCGTGTTGATCGTCAGCTCCAGCGTGCGCTCCTGAAACGATCCGAAGCGGGACATCATGTCGGCCGAAGCGCGGTCGTCGACCACGTAGACCGGCGGCACGGCCGACGCGGCCTGCTCCTGCTCGTGGCGCAACGCCATCTCGTCCTTCTCGACGCGAAAATCGTAGGGCGCGACCACCCGCTCGCGTGCGATCTCGCCCTCGCGATAGCGATACTTGTCGGGCACGGCGCGATGGGTCGGCAATGAGGCGGCCACCGCGAGCAGGAAGATCACGAGCAGCAGCCGAGTCGCGTAGTAGCCCCAGCGGACGCGTCGGGGACGGTCCGGCAACGCAGGCAGGGGCAGGCTTGCGGGATCGGTCATCGGCGTTGCGGCGTCAGGCGTGGATTAGAGGAGCGGGCCGGTAGAGCCCGGCTTGGGACCGTTCGACGGGGTTTCGCGCCCGAAATCGCCGGCGGAATCGGCGCCGGTGGCGCCTTCGGGGCCGCGCGCGGTCCCCGATTCGCCACCCATCTCCAGCGCCTCGCCGACTCCGTCCTCGGCATTGCCGTTCATCCGCGTGTGGTAGGCATCGAAGGCACGAATGATGTCGCGCACCAGGCGATGACGCACCACGTCCTCGGGATGGAAGTAGATGAATTTGACGTCGGGCAGGTGATTGAGGATGCCCTGGATACGGACCAGCCCCGAAGCGCCGGGGTCCTTGAGATCGATCTGGGTCACGTCGCCGGTGATCACGCAGCGCGAGTTCACGCCCATGCGCGTCAGGAACATCTTCATCTGGCGCACGGTCGTGTTCTGCGCCTCGTCCAGGATCACGTACGAGTTGTGCAGGGTGCGCCCGCGCATGAAGGCGAGCGGGGCGATTTCGATGACGCCCAGCTCCATGTACCGGCGCATCTTGTCGTACGACATCAGGTCCGAGAGCGCGTCGTACATCGGGCGCAAATACGGATCGACCTTCTCCTGCATGTCGCCGGGCAGGAAGCCCAGGCTCTCGCCGGCTTCGACCGCCGGGCGCACCAGGATGATCCGCTCGGCTTTCTTCTGACGCAATGCGTTCACCGCGGCCGCCACCGCAAGGTAAGTCTTGCCGGTCCCGGCCGGGCCGATCGCGAACACCACGTCGTGTTCCTGGAGCGCCTTCAGGTATTCGGCCTGAGTCGGCGTGCGGGCGCGCACCACCTTGCGCTCGAAGGCGTAACCGGGAGCGCCATCGTAGGCTTCGGACAGGCGCTGGCCGTTGCCGTTGCGCCGGGAATCCCCGAGCGCCGCAGCGACATCGGCGTCTTCCACCACTTTGCCGCGCTCGGCCAGCAACACCAGCTCTTTGAGCGCGTCCGCGGCCGACGACACGGCGTCCTCCTCGCCCGAAACCGTGATGGTCCCGTCGCGGAGCGTGATCCGTACCGGGAGCGCACGTTCGATGTGTCGGAGGTTCGAGTCGTTGTGTCCGAGCAGCGTGATGGCGTCGAGATGCTCGATGGGAAACTTGCGAACGATCACCGGGAAGTCCTCGAGGCCCCTGAAAGCACAAAACTCCTGACCCGAGAAGCCCGCAGGACGGGCCAGGTCAAGAGCGAATCCGCCTTGAAGTGACGGTGGCTGAGTTGTGTCAACCTTTGTTCGTCCAGAGACTTACCTCGTCTCGTGAGCCAGGGTGCGCAGGTGCGATCCAGTCCGAGACGACAGGCGGAACGCTAGCACAGGGCCTTGGGCCGGTCAACGACCGGGTGGCGGTTCGGCCGGGGTATCGGCCGTGGACTCCGGCTCCTCAAGCTCAATGAGCGCGGTTCCGGGAGCCACCCGGTCGCCGACGCCGGCGCGCACGGTCTTGACGCGGCCGGCCCGCGGGGAGCGCACCAGGTGCTCCATCTTCATCGCCTCGATGGCGACCAGCGCCTGGCCCCGCGAAACCGCGTCCCCCGGCGACACCAGGACGCGCGTGATCGCGCCCGGCATCGGCGCTTCGAGGCCGCCGTGATGCGTGCTTCCGGCGCGGCGCCGGCCTGAGGCCTCGCGTTCGAGCACGAAGTCCAGAGATCCCAGCCGGACGAAACGCCGGCCGCCGGCGGCAGTGACTTCGGCGACGTGCACGGCGCCGTCCGCCACGATCCGCATGCGACCGTCCTCGGCGACCTCGGCCGCGACTTCGAACTCGGCGTCGTCGACTCGAACGCGCCACCGCCCGGCACCAATCGAATTCAACTCGACGACGCGCGTGCGGTCGCCCTCGCGCCACTCGGTGCGGCTCACGAGCCGAGCCCCGGGTGACGCCACGAGCCCGCGGCACCGAAGGCATCGGGGCCGTTTCGCGTCGCAGGCCCACTCGACGTCGCGGCGCGCGCGTGATGCGCACCCGTGGCCTCCGCGATCGCCGCCGCCGCCAGGACCAGGTCGGGCGCCGGCGCCGAAGCGAGCAGCGCGAACTCGGGCAGGAACTCGCGTTCGATCCATTCGGTATCGAACTTTGCATCCGTCATGGCGCGCGAGCGTGCGAGCGCTCTCAAAAACGGCAGGTTGGTGACGATACCGTGCACCCGTGCAGCATCGAGTGCCCCTGCGAGCCGCGCCAGCGCCGCGCTGCGATCGGCCCCGAACGTCACGATCTTGGCCAGCATCGGATCGTAGTGCACGCCGACTTCGTCGCCGGCCTCGATCCCGCGGTCGACGCGAACGAACGGACCGTGCGGCCAGCGAAGCCGCAGCGCGACTCCCGATTGCGGCAAGAACTCGCGTGCGGCGTCCTCGGCATAGACCCGCGCCTCGATCGCGTGCCCGTGGCGGCGGACCTCGGGCTGATCGAAGGGCAAGCGCCCGTGGGCCGCGATCTCGAGTTGGGCGCGCACCAGGTCGCGACCGGTCAGACATTCGGTGACCGGATGCTCGACCTGGAGCCGGGTGTTCATCTCGAGAAAGTAGAACGCACCATCCGCGGCGAGCAGCATCTCGACGGTGCCGGCGCCCCGGTAGCGCACTTCCCGCGCGAGTCGCAGCGCCGCCGAGGTCATCCGGTCGCGCAGATCCTCCTCGACCACCGGCGACGTCGACTCCTCGATCACCTTCTGGTGTCGTCGTTGCAGCGTGCACTCGCGCTCGTACAAATGAATGGCGCCGCCACGACCGTCGCCGAGAATCTGGACCTCGATGTGGCGCGCCCGGTCGAGGCGCGCTTCGAGGTAGACCGAAGCGTCGCCGAACGCCGAGGCTGCGAGGCGCGCGGCGCTGTCGATCGCCTCGCGCAGTTCGACCTGGTTGGAGACCGCGCGCATCCCTTTGCCGCCCCCGCCCAGCGCGGCCTTGACCATGATCGGAAACCCGAGCGTGCGCGCCGCCGCAACCAGGCCGTCCGCGTCGCGCCCCTCGACTCCGGGGACCACCGGCACGCCGGCCGCCTCGGCGATCCGGCGCGCTTCACGCTTGTCGCCCATCTTCTCGATCTGTTCCGGAGTGGGCCCGATGAAACCGAGCCCCGCGCCTTCGACGGCGCGCGCGAAGGCCGCGTTCTCGGCGAGGAATCCGTAACCGGGATGGATCGCGTCGGCGCCGGCATTGCGCGCCGCAGCGACGATGCGGTCGGCGTTCAGATACGATTCGCGCGCGGCGGCGGCACCGATGTCCACCGCCTCGTCGCACAGCCGGGTGTGGAGTGCTCCCCGGTCGGCCTCCGAGTAGACCGCGACCGAGCGGATGCCCATTTCGTGCAGCGTGGCGGCGACCCGGCACACGATCTCGCCGCGATTCGCGATCAGGACCTTGCGGAACATGCTCATCCTAGCCAGCTCGGCTTGCGTTTCTCGAAGAACGCAGCAAGGCCGTCGCGCGCCTCGGCGCCGGCGCGGATCTCGGCCAGCGTGCGCGGCAGAGCGGCACGATACTCTTCCCAGGGGGTGTCCCCCCAGAGTTCGAGCAGCATCTTGATGCGCTTCTGCGCGTGCGGGGCGCCCTTGAGCAGCTCGCGGACCCGCTCGTCGACGCGCACATCCAGCTGGTCCGCCGGAACCACGTGATTCACCAGACCGATGCGCAACGCGGCCTCGGCGCCGAAGCGCTCGCCGGTCAACATCAGCTCGCGCGCATTTCGGTCGCCGAGCCGGCGAATGACATAGGGACTGATGATCGCGGGCAGGATGCCGAGCCGGACTTCAGTCAGCCCGAAGGTCGCGTCGTCGCTCGCGACCACGATGTCGCAGCCGCAGACGAATCCGACGCCGCCACCCAGCACGTTGCCGTGAACCCGACCGACGATCGCCTTGGGGAAGTCTCCGATCGCGGCGAAGACTCCCGCCAGCTTCTGCGCTTCGGCCAGGTTCTCGTCGAAGCTCGCCGCCGCTGAAGTCTTCATCGCCGCGATGTCGGCGCCCGCGCAGAACGACGGTCCGCGTCCACCGAGCACCACGACCCGGATGCCGTCGTCGTGGGCCAGCTCGTGGAGCTTCGCCGCCAGCTCGGCGCCGAGTTCGGGCGACAGCGCGTTGTGGGCTTCCGGGCGGTTGAACCAGACGCGCGCCACGGCGGCATCACGCTGAATCTCGATCAGGGACATGGCTCCTCCGGGATGGGGGCCGAGACAGTAGCGGTTGCCCGGGGCGCGACAAACCGGGCTCGGCGCCGGGGGGCCCCGGGGGCCGGGTCGAAACTCGTCCCGCCGGGATGCTAGGGTTCGCCGTCACCCTCGAAACTCCAAGGAGGTAATTCCGTGCGATTCCTCGCCCGCAGCGTGGCGTTCCTCGCGCTCACCCTCGCCTGTGCTGCATCCGCAGCCCATTCCCAGCCCGCGACTCCGGCGGCACCGGTCGACCCTCCGCCCCCGCCGCCGGATTCCCTGGCGAAGGCGGCACTCGAGACCTCGCCTCGTCACGGCGAGTTCGTCGACGTCGCGCTTCCGGACTCGAAGACCAAGATCCGCACCTGGGTGGTCTATCCCGAGCGCAAGGAGAAGGCGGGCGTGGTGATCGTGATCCAGGAGATCTTCGGCCTCACCGACTGGCTGCGCGGCGTCGCCGATCGACTGGCGGCCGACGGCTTCATTGCGGTCGCCCCGGATCTGATCTCGGGAATGGGCCCCGGTGGCGGCGGCACCGACTCGGTGGCGAGCCGCGACGAGGTCGTCAAGCTGACGCGCGCGCTGACGCCCGAAGAGGCCGCGAACCGGGTGAACGCCGTGCGCGCCTACGCGACCAAGCTACCCGCGGCCAACGGCAAGGTCGCCACGCTCGGATTCTGCTGGGGCGGCGCGCGCAGTTTCGAGTACGCGGCGGCAACGCCGCCACCCAACGCCGCGGTGGTCTTCTACGGCACCTCGCCCGACAGCGTGGTCCTCCAGAACGTGAAGGCTCCGGTGCTCGGGCTCTACGGTGGCGACGATGCCCGAGTCAACGCGACGATCGAGCCGGCCAAGGCGGAGATGACCAAGCTCGAGCGCTCCTACGATCCGCATGTCTTCCCGGGCGCCGGGCATGGCTTCCTGCGCGCCCAGGGGCTGCGCGATGGAGCCAATCTGGCGGCGTCGAAACAGTCCTGGCCTTTGGCCGTGAAGTTCCTCCGGACCCACCTTGAATAGAGATTCGATGGCCGCATTCGACCGCATGCCGGAGTCGGGCGCCAGCGTCCTCTCAGCGCGCGCATTCCGGTTCGCGTTCGCCTTGCTGGCCGGCGCCTGGATCCTGGCGGGCACCGCCGCATTCGCTCAGGACACGACCGCCACCGATGTCGAGTTCCATAGGCTGCTGGATCGACTGCGCACCGCGACCCGGCAGCAGGATTCGCTCGCGACCCTCGCCGATTCCTCGACCGGCGAGCTGCGCACCGTGCGCGACGAGCAGATGTGGGAGCGACAGGCCGAGGTCGACGCCTCGCTGCTCGCCATCGCCGCGCACCTGCGCCAGCAGCAATCCGCTGGACGGGACCTCAGCGAACCGCGCCGGATCCTGAACGATACGGTCCAGCGCGGCTGGTCGAGCTATCAGACGCTGCTGCGGCGCAACGAGAAAGAATTCGACGCCCTGCGCGTCGAACGCGACGCCGCATCCGGCGCTCAACGCGTCGCCCTGGAGTCGCGTATCAGCGAATTGGCCGAACGCCAGGCGACGCACGTTCGCTCGCTGGTGGACGGGATCCTGGCGCTCCAAGCCGTCGGCGTCGACGTGTCCCAGCCCCGACGCTTCGTCACCAATCAGCTTGCCGGGCTCGCCGACGTCCTGGTCACGCGCCTGCGGGTCACCGAGCGGGATCGGGCGTCGGCCTCCGCTCAGGTAACACGCGCCCCGTCGGACCAGGGCTTGCGTCAGGAGTTGCTGGCGATCGAGGAGCGGCGCAATCGAGTCAGCGACAACCTCGGGCTCGCGATCGAGCTGATGGACCGGCTCGGGCTCGAGACCACTCGTTACAAAGTGTTGCTCATCAGCTCGACCGGCAAGATCACCTCCGACATCCTCAACCCCAAGGTGGTCGGCGGGCTGCTGCAACACGCGCGCCGGCAGTTGCTGGACGTGGTCGCGACTCAGGCTCCGCGGTGGCTGTCCCACGTACTGTTCATCCTGATCATCTTCTTCGGCTTTCGGCTGCTGGCCGGGCTGACGCGCGCTGTCGTCCGGCGCGCGGTCGGGCGATCGTCGCTTTCGCATTTGGTGCGCGAAATGCTGATTACCGGCTCGTCGAAGATCGTCATGCTCATCGGTCTGATCGTGATCCTGACGCAGCTCGGCGTCCACGTCGGCGCCTTGGTTGCCGGCCTGGGCATCGCGGGCTTCGTCATCGGCTTCGCGATGCAGAACACGCTGGCCAACTTCGCCGCTGGCGGGATGATCCTGGCCTATCGCCCCTACGACCTCGGCGATACGATCGAGGCGGCCGGGGTGTCCGGCTCGGTCCGGGCAATGAGCCTGGTCGCCACCACTATCCTGACCGCCGACAACCAGACGCTGATCGTGCCGAACAGCAAGATCTGGGGGGACGTGATTCGCAACATCACGGCACAGGCGATTCGGCGCGTCGACCTGACGTTCGGCGTGTCCTACACCGAGGACCTCGAGAAAGCCGAGCGGGTCCTGAACGAGATCGTCACCGCACATCCCAAGGTGCTGGAGGACCCGCCGCCGATGATCAAGCTGCACCAGCTGGTCGACTCGTCGGTGAACTTCATCGTCCGCCCCTGGACGCACACCGAGCACTACTGGGACGTGTACTGGGACATCACCAAGACGGTGAAGGAGCGCTTCGACAAGGAAGCGATCTCGATCCCGTTCGCGCGCCGTGACCTCTTCGTTCATATGTCCGGTGCGCCGCAACCGGGGGCCCCGCCCGACGCCGGCGCTGCATCGAGCTCGACCTAGGCCGTTCCTATCCCCGCTTCACGGTGTGTCGCCTCTACATCCGGAAGACGCCGAACCTGGCCGGCGGGACCGGGGCGTTGAGGGCGGCCGAGAACGCAAGCGCAAGCACGGTACGGGTTTCGGCGGGGTCGATCACGCCGTCGTCCCAGAGCCGGGCGGTGGAGTAATAAGGACTTCCCTCGCGCTCGTAGGTGTCGAGGATCGGCTGCTTGAAGGCCTTCTCTTCGGCGGCCGACATCTTCTTGCCCGCCTGGTCGAGCTGGGCCTGCTTGACCTGCGCCAGCACCGACGCCGCCTGCTCGCCACCCATGACGCTGATCCGGCTGTTGGGCCACATGAACAGGAAACGCGGCTGGTAGGCGCGACCGCACATGCCGTAGTTGCCGGCGCCGAAGCTGCCACCGACGATCACCGTGACCTTCGGCACCTGCGCGTTGGCGACCGCGTGCACCATCTTGGCGCCGTCTTTGGCGATGCCGCCATGTTCGTACTGCTTGCCGACGATGAAGCCACTGATGTTCTGCAGGAACAGGAGCGGAATTCCGCGGTGCGCGGCCAGCTCGATGAAGTGTGTGGCCTTGAGTGCGCTCTCGCTGAACAGCACGCCGTTGTTGGCCAGGATCGCGATCGGGATGCCGTGCAGGTGGGCGAATCCTGTGACCAGTGTCGCGCCGTAGCGCGCCTTGAACTCGTGGAAGCGCGAGCCGTCCACCAGGCGCGCGATCACCTCGCGCACGTCGTAGGGCGTGCGCAAGTCGCGCGGCAGGAGGCCGTAGATCTCCGAGGGGTCGTACTGCGGCGGCTCGGGCTCGCGCAGGTCGAGCGCCGGGCGCGACGACGTCGCGCCCCCCAAATGCGCGACGATGTCGCGCGCGATCTCGAGCGCGTGCGGATCGTCGTCGGCCAGGTGGTCTGCAACGCCCGAGATCCGCGTGTGCACGTCGCCGCCGCCCAGCTCTTCGGCCGTCACGTCCTCGCCGGTCGCCGCCTTCACCAGCGGCGGTCCGCCGAGGAAGATGGTCCCCTGGTTCTTGACGATCACCGCCTCGTCGCTCATCGCCGGCACGTAGGCGCCGCCGGCGGTGCACGAACCCATCACGATCGCGAGCTGCGGGATGCCGGCCGCCGACATGCGCGCCTGGTTGTAGAAGATGCGCCCGAAGTGTTCGCGGTCCGGGAAGACGTCGGCCTGGAGCGGCAGGAACGCGCCGCCCGAATCCACCAGATAGACGCACGGCAGCCGGTTCTCGAGTGCCACCTCCTGCGCGCGCACGTGCTTCTTGACGGTCATCGGGTAGTAGGTGCCGCCCTTCACCGTCGCGTCGTTGGCGACCACCATCACCGTGCGGCCGTGCACGCTGCCAATGCCGGTGACCAGGCCCGCGCACGGCGCGTCGTTGTCGTACAGGTCCCACGCAGCGAGCGGCGACAGTTCGAGAAACGCGGTGCCGGGATCGACCAGGCGTTCGATGCGCTCGCGCACGAACAGCTTGCCCCGCGCCGTGTGGCGCTTGATCAGGTCGGGCCCGCCGCCGTGCTTGACCCGCGCCAGCCGGGTCTTGAGTTCGGCGGCCAGTGATCGGTGATGCTCGGCGTTGGCCTGGTATTCGGCAGTGGCGGTGTCGAGGTGGGTTTCGAGCAGTTCCATGGCTCGGGAAGGTAGCGCACGGGCCGCGGCCGGCCAATGGGGGCCACCACGGCACGCCGCCCCCATGCTAACGTGCGCCGTTCGTTCGTGCGATCCCATGACCGTCGGAGATTCCGATGACCGCCCATCAGACCATCCGCTTCACCATCGCGGCCGCCGTCCTGCTCGTCGCATCGAGCTGCGCATCGAAATCCCCGCCGGCCCCCGATCTCGACCAGGTCGGACACCATTTCGTCGTTCTGGCGCACCAGCTCGGGCGCCACGACCGTGACTTCGTTGACTCCTACTACGGTCCACCCGAGTGGAAAGACGAGGCGGAACGCGACTCGCTGCCGCTCTCGCGGATCGCGGCAATCGCCGACTCCCTCGCCGCGACCCTCGGCGAGCCGGCGCCCAGTCCGGATCCACTGATCCCGATGCGTCACCGGTTCCTCACGTCCCAGCTCCGGGCGTTGGCGACCCGCGCCCGTATCGTCGATGGCGCCCTGCTGTCATTCGACGAGGAATCGCGCGCGTTGTTCGACGTCGTGGCGCCGCCGCACGACGACGCATCGTTCGCCCCGGCGCTCGCGGCACTCGACAGCCTGCTCCCCGGCTCGGGCACGCTCGGTTCACGCCTCGAGCGCTTCCGCCAGTCGTTCGTGGTGCGCCCCGATCGACTGGATGCCGTATTCCAGGCGGCACTCGCCGAAGCCCGTGCCCGCAACGCTCGCTACATCGCGCTCCCCGACTCCGAAACCTTCGACCTCGAGTTCGTTCACGACCAGCCGTGGGGCGGTTACAACTGGTACCAGGGCAACTACCGCAGTCTGATCCAGGTCAACACCGACCTGCCGATCCACATCGACCGCGCGATCGACCTGGCCTGCCACGAAGGCTACCCGGGACACCACGTCCTCAGCGTCCTGATCGAAGAGGAATTGGTGCGTGGCCGCGGCTGGCAGGAGTTCTCGGTGCTCCCGCTCTATTCCCCCCTGGCCTTGATCTCGGAAGGCAGCGCGAGTTTCGCTCCCGAGGTGGTGTTCACCCCGGAAGAACGCGCCGCCTTCGAGAAACGCGTGCTGTTCCCATTGGCGGGGCTCGACACCACGCTCTACGAGCGCTACACACGGGTGAACGCGGCCGTGGACTCGCTCGAGGGCGGCGGCATCGAGATCGCAAGGCGTTTCGTGGACGGCCAGGTCTCGCGCGAGGAGGCGATCTCGTGGCGCATCCGGAACCTCGCGACCACCCCCGAGCGCGCCGAGCGCAGCCAGCGCTTCGTCGAGCGCTACCGCAGTTACGTCGTCAACTACGGACTCGGCAAGGCGGAAGTCCGGCGCTGGCTCGCTGCCAACGCCGGCGTCGACGCGGACGACTCGAAGCGCTGGGAGTTGTTCCGCAAACTGCTTGCCGAGCCGCACGTGCCCGCGGACCTGCGCGCGACGAACTAGCGGTTTCGCCATTCCGTTGGCGAAACCGCTAGTTCACGATTGAGAGTCTCCTACTTCAGCAGCACCAGCTTGCCAGCGTCCTTGAAGCCCTGGCTGCGGTACTCGAGCTTGGCAAAGTAAACCCCGCGCGCCGCCGTCCGGCCCGCATTGTCGACTCCGTCCCAAGTCACCGCGTGCTCGCCCGCCATGAAGTTCCGGTCCGCCACCGTGCGTACCAGTCGTCCGGCCACGTCGAAGATCCGGATGGTCACCCAGTCGCTCTTCGCGACCCCGATCGCGAACGTCGCCGACCCCGAGCGCACCGGGTTGTTGCGCAGGCTCATGAAGTTGAACACGCGCCCGCTGCCGTTGTTCGGCGTGTCGGTGGTCGCAATCGGCACGCCGACCACGTTGCAGCCGGCGATCGTGCCGAACGCGTCCTGGAACGCGTGGTAGTAGTAGTGCAGCCGCCCGCGCGACGAATATCGGCCCGGCGACGACAGCACTTCGATATCCCAGCCGTCCGACAACGCCATCCACGGTCGGATCGCGGTGTGCGGTTTGAAGATTCCAGCCGGATAGGGTCCGGTCTGATCCGGGTCCGCGTAGTTCATCGACGCGACGGCTTCCGACAGCACCGGCGTCAGCACGTCGAGCGTGAACGTGCAGGCGTTGCGCACTCCGTAGAGGTTGCCGACGAGCGAGGGCAGCGCCGCGGTGGGGATCAGGTCGGCGTCGAGCGCGGTGTTTCCCGACGCCGCCAGGTAGCTCACGTTGATGAGATCCGCGCCCAGGATCGTGGTGATGAAGGTGAACGCCGGCCCCGTGGCCGCTTCGTTCCAGCCGTCGCCCGCCGTGTAGAAACCACGGTTGGGATCGACCGGATCGCCGCTGGTCGCGAACTGGGTCATGATGCCGGCGTCGTTCGAACTCTTATTATTGAACGGGCCCCAGATGCTCGAGTTCAAGTCTCCGGTCAGCGTGACCAGCACCTTGTAGAAACTGGTCAGCATGACCGGCGAAGGTCCCTGGAACGACCGCTTGGCGTTGATCTGCGTGTTCGCCGGGTTCGAGAACCCGATCCGGCTTCCGATGCTTCCGGTGTTGGTGTTCAGCGACTCGGACGCCTTGACGTCGTACTTGTCGAACGTCGTGCCGGCCTGGCCGACGTGACGCCGCACGAAGTAGGCCGGGTCGTTGGGGTCGGTGTCACCCGCGGCGCTCCAGCCGTTGCTGCCGCCGCGCTTGGCCGCGCTGTTCATGTTCAGGCTATCGGCGACGCCCATGAACACCCGCTCGTTGCCCCGGCGGTCATTGTTGTCGACATACAGCACGCACGCTTCACCGCTGCCCGGAACTCCGAGCACCGGGTGGACGTAGTCGTTGTCCTTCCAGCGGTCGGGCAGCACCGACACCTCCTGCCAGCGGTGCCCGTCGGTCGAGCCTTCCGAAGGCTGCGGAACCACCATGGATGTGTCGGGCACCAGGTAGGTCATGGGCAACGCCGGCGGCAGATCCTCGCGACGGAAGAAGTAGGTGATGTGGGTGCCCGGCGTGAATAGACCATCAGGCAGGATCTTGGTGCCCTCGATCGTCTGGCACAGACCCACTCCGGCAGGTCCGGGGCAACTCTGGATCTGCGTCTGGGAGACCAGTGGATTGCCGGTGCCGGCCCTCGCCAGACCCGAGTTCGGCGCAAAAGCCCATAGCGGCGGATAGACCACACCGAGCGGCATCGATCCCGAGCCACAGATCACGGTTTGCGTCGTCACCGCGTTCGAGGTGTCCGCGATGAAGCAGATGTTGCGGGGGATCGCCAGCGCACGGCGGGTTCCCGGGGACACCAACTCGTCCTCGTGATAAGCCGTCATGAACAGGCTGGCGTTGGCCGGCTGGGCGCTGATCCGCTTTTGCTGCTGGAACACGTTGACTTCCGCGGTGTCGATGCGCGCGGAGTTCCACACCTGCGGGCCCCAACCGGGAGTGGGATGACTTCCAGCGCCCTTGGCGCCCCGGTCGGCCATGTAGTTCTCCCAGAAGTTGGACGAGCCCGAGACCGCGCCCGCCACCGGCGTCGCCGCGGTGGGCAGCCGCTTCAGAAGCTGGGCAGCCGGCACGGCACTTGGGTTGGTGTAGTTCCCAGGGCCGGGCAGGACCCTGAACACCATGTCCATTCGGACGCTGTTGCCCGCTCCGATCACCACGGTCGTGTCTCCGGGCACGGTGAAGCGCGAGGTGTTGCCCGTCGTTTGCGAGATGTTGATGCCGCTCTTCATCAAAGCAGTCGTGGTGTCGAACGCCGCGGTGAACCCCACCAGTCCGTCGTTGCTGTTGAACGGGAAGGTGTCCTGGTACCAATGCCAGATGTCCACCATCGCCGGGTCCGCGGCCGCCCCGTCGACGATCGCCAGGCTGAGGTTGTCCCAGTAGCAGCCGTCGAAGTTCTCGGATACCGGCACGCCGAAGCGGTAGGCCTCCTGACGCGGCCCAACGAATATCTTGAGCGAGTCAGGAATCCCCGAGGCGTTGGTGGTGCGGACAATGCCCCAGCCCAATGCCGCGTCGAGGTTCCGGAAGCACTGCTTGTCGGGGTTGAAGTAGATACATCCCGGATAGCGCGGCATCCCCCAGCGCTTGTACTGGCCGCCCTGGCTCGCCGCGTTGCCGCCTGGATAGCTCATGACCCCCAACCTCCAGGCGCTGCCAGTGGTGAAGATGTTGAACCTGCCGGTATACATCTCGTAGTCGATGTAATAGTCCTCGGTGGCATCCGCGTCGTCGGCGGACAGCCCGATGTTGTTCACCGGGGTCACCACGCCGTTGATGATTCGGGTGGTATGGCCCTGGCCGACCAAGCTGATGGTCGGCGACCACATGCCGTCGAACGGCTCCTGCTCGGCGGTGCCGAACGTGCCCCCCGAGGATTCGGCGTTGTCGTGGTCACCGGTCGAGGCGACCACACCGATCATGTCGCAGATCCGCGCCGGGCTGCCCGGCTGGCCGCACAGATCCTGATAGACCAGCGGGATGTATCCGCGTCCGGGGTCGCCCGCCATCGGGTGGACATGGGTGTAGACCTTGGTCGGCTTGCCGGTCGACTTCCACGAATTCAGGGGGTGATGCGGGTGCGTTTGATTGCCGTAAGGACCGTAGTCGGTCGAGTTGTCGATGTCGTTGACCGATTCGAAGGCACCGATGGTCACGGCGGCGCCACCGTCCTTCGAGATCGTGACGTTGTCGACTACCACAGCGCCCGCGCCCTCGGACGATGAACCGGCGTTGTTCACGCTCTCGTCGCTGAACGTCTGGTTGGTCTTGACCCGAAACACGATGCGTACCAGGTTCGAGACCCCCGCGGTCGGCGACGCCGTGATCCGATCCAGCTCTGCGGCACTCACCGTCGCGCTGAACGCCGTGGTCGCATTCGTGGCGCCGCGGCTCAGGATCTGCGTGTACAGTCGTTCGTTGCCGCGGATGACCTCGCCCGCCCAGCGGCGCTTCTTGTCGAAGATCGGATGCGAGGAGCCGTCCGACAGGACGACCGCACTCTCCGCCGGAGCGCCGACGTACACCATGAACGAGTCCGCGGGCGGCGTCGGATTGCCGGTGCTGCCCAGGAAGTTGGGGTTGATCCCCCCGGTACTCGCAACCAGCGGATCCCACTGGAACCAACCGCTGCGCGTGATGTTGTTGGTTACAACACCGGTCGACATGTTCGTCCGGTAGGAGAACCCAACCGTCAGGGCGCCCGTGCCCGTCACGTCCACGTCGCGATACAGCAGCTGGTCCATCTGATCGCCGTATCCCGGGAAGCGCTTGTCCGTACCGCCCAGCGAGACTGCGCCCGCAAGCGCGTTGTAGACCATTGCATCTTCGTTGAACGGGTTGCCAGTGCCACCACGCGCGACGTCGTCGACGTGCGTGACGTCACCGTGCCGCCGGAGTCCCATCCACGCCGAACGACTACCGGCGAGTGGGGTCCAGTTGACACCACCGACACCCAGACCGGCGCCATTCAGGCCGTCCTGCGTATCGTCGACCGAAGCAGCGACCGGCTGCAGATCACCCGCGTCGACGTGCCACACGCCCGTAACACCATGCGTGCGACCGACACCCGGGATGACAGCGCTGGCGTCGTTGCCGTAATCGATGCAGCGCCAGGGTCGCTGGTGGTCAGGGATGGTCAGGCCACCAGTGCCGCTCATCTGGTTGCGCACCGGCGTCCAGCCCTGAAGGCTGTCGCCGTTGGGATATGAACCCTCGAAGTCCCACATGCCGCCCTGCTGCGGCGGGCGATGGTAGGGACCGCCATCGTGGAAGTTGTCGGAGCCCGACCAGATCGACCACCAGTTGTCGGCGGTGTGCCCGGGAGTGAAACCGACGAAGACCGTGTCGACCGTGGTCCCGGAAACCGGCGGCTCGCAGACGCGGTACCGCTGAGGGCTTGCGGTTCCAAAGCCCGGTTGCGCGGTGGTACCCGGGACCGACGGACACGCACGCAGCGCGAGCGACATGCGTGCGTTCATCATGACCGGCTGCAGATCGAAGCCGACGACATCCTCTTGGCTGGCGGCGGCGGCAAAGCTGGGTAGGAGGGTGACGGCTACGAGGAGCAGCAGTAAGCGGGCGAATCTCATGGAACACCTCCGTTGCAAGGGGCGCCTGCAGCGGCTCGGGCAGGTCCGGGCAGCAACCGGGACATGCGCGATCCAGATCGAAACTGCCGTGCTTCAACGGATCAGGGAGGACCTATGTGATTCTACGGCGTGTCACCCATCTTTCCTGCAGCGACGAGGGGCGGGCGCGCCCGCCCCTCACCCCTGCGTCACTTCAGCAGCACCAGCTTGCCGGCGTCCTTGAACCCCTGGCTCCGGTACTCGAGCTTCGCGAAGTAGACCCCGCGCGCCGCCGTCCGGCCCGCATTGTCGACTCCGTCCCAGGTCACGCTGTGTTCACCCGCCATGAAGTTCCGGTCCGCCACCGTGCGTACCAGGCGCCCGGCCACGTCGAAGATCCGGATGGTCACCCAGTCGCTCTTCGCAACCCCGATCGCGAAGGTCGCCGATCCCGAGCGCACCGGGTTGTTGCGTAGGCTCATGAAGTTGAACAACCGGCCGTTGCCGGTGTTCGGAGCATCCGTGATGAACAACGGCGCGCCGACCACGTTGCAGCCTGCGATCGTGCCGAACGCGTCCTGCATCGCATGGTAGTAATAGTGCAGCCGCCCGCGCGACGAGTACCCGTCGACCGAGGACATGACCTCGATGTCCCAGCCGTCCGACAGCGCGATCCACGGATTGAGCGCCGTATGCGGCTTGAGGATCCCCGCGGGGTAGGGCTCGACGCTCACCTTCTCGTATTCCATCGACACCACCGCCTCATCCAGGACGGGGGTCTGCACATCGAGCGTGAAACTGCAGCTGTTCTGGACGCCGTAGCGGCTCCCGAACGCCGACGGCAGCGCGGCGGTGGGAACCAACTGGGCGGTGAGCGCCGTGTTTCCGGAGTACGACAGGTAGCTGGTGCTGATCAGGTCGGCGCCGAGGATCGAGGTGATGAACGCGTACGCCGCACCGGTCGCGGCTTCGTTCCAGCCATCGCCGATCGTGTAAAAGCCACGATTGGGATCCAACGGATCGCCGCTGGTCGCGAAGCTGGTCATGATGCCGGCGTCGTTCGAACTCTTATTATTGAACGGACCCCAGACGCTCGAGTTCAGGTCCCCAGTCACCGTGAACAGGATCTTGTAGAAACTGGTCAGCATGGTCGGCGACGGGCCCTGGAACGACCGCTTGCCCTCGATCTGGGTATTCGCCGGATTCGAGAACGCAATCCGGCTGCCAATGCTGCCAGAATTCGTGTTCAAGGACTCCGACGCCTTGATGTCGTACTTGTCGAACGTCGTGCCGGCCTGGCCGACGTGCCGGCGCACGAAGTACGTCGGATCGTTGACGTCGGCGTCCCCGGAAGCGCTCCATCCGTTGCTGCCGCCGCGCTTGTTCGCGGCGTTCATGCCGAGCGAGTCGGCAACGCCCATGAACACCCGCTCGTTGCCGCGCCGGTCGTTGTTGTCGACGAACAGCACGCACGCTTCACCCGTGCCCGCAGTTCCGAGCACCGGGTGGATGTAGTCCGAGTCCTTCCACCGGTCCGGCAGCACCGACACTTCCTGCCAGCGGTGACCGTCGGTCGAGCCTTCCGAGTTTTGCGGGAACACCTGGTTCGTATCGGGCGCCAGGAACGTCGAGGGCGTCGACGGCGGCAGATCCTCGCGCCTGAAGAAGTAGGCGATGTGCGTGCCCGGCGTAAACAGACCATCGGGTAGGATCTTGGTGCCCTCGATTGTCTGGCACAGACCCGACCCGGCGGGGCCCGGACAGCTCTGGATCTGCGTCGGGGAGGCCAAAGGATTGCCGGTTCCGGCCTCCGCCAGACCTGCAATCGCGGCGAACGCCCATGCCGGTGGATACACCGCGCCCAAGGGCATCGCGCCCGAGCCGCAGATCACGGAAGCGGTCGACACCGCCGCCGCCGTGTCCGCGATGAAGCAGATATTGCGAGGGATGGACAGCGCACGACGGCTTCCCGGTGCCACGAGTTCGTCTTCGTGGTACGCGGTCATGAACAGACCGGCGTTGGCTGGCTGGGCGTTGATCCGCTTCTGCTGCTGGAAGACGTTTACCTCGGCCGTATCCATGCGCGCCGCGTTCCACACCTGCGGGCTCCACCGGGGCGCGGGATGCGTACCCGCCCCCATGGCACCGCGGTCCGCCATGAAGTTCTCCCAGAAATTCGACGAGCCGGACACCGCCCCCGCTACCGGCGTGGCCGCGGTCGGGAGCTTCTTCAGCAGTTGCGCGGCGGGCGCCGCTCCCGGGTTGGTGTAGTTGCCCGGACCCGGAAGAATGCGGAACACCAGGTCGACGCGGACGTTGTCGCCTTCCGCGTTGACTACCGTCGTGTCTCCCGGCACGTTGAACCGGGACGTGTTGCCGGTCAACGGCGAAATGTTGATGCCACTCTTCAACAGACCGCTGGTGGTGTCGAACGCCGCGGTGAACCCGACCAGCCCGTCGTTGGTGTTCGACGGAAAGGTGTCCTGGTAGAACTGCCAGATGTCGATCGACACCGGGTCGCCCCCGGCGCCATCGACGATCGACAGGCTGAGGTTGTCGAAGTAGGCGCCGTCGAAGTTCTCGGAGTTCGAGACGCCGAAGCGATAGCACTCCTGGCGTGGGTAGATCTCGATCCGGATTGAATCCGGGATGCCTGAAGCGTTTGTGGTCCGGATCAGTCCGTTGCCGTAGCCGGCGTCCAGATTGCGGAAGCACTGCTTGTCGGGGTTGAAGTAGATGAACCCCGGAGGACGGCCGGTGCCCCAGCGTTTGTACTGACCGGCCTGGCTGGTGCCAACTCCACCCGGGAAGCACTTGAACATGAAACGCCAGGCGTTGCCAGTCGCGAAGATGTCGAATCGCCCCGTGTACATCTCGTAGTCGACATAGAAATCTTCGGTCGGGTCGGCGTCGTCGGCCGACAGCCCCATGTTGTTCACCGGCGTGACCACGCCGTTGATGATCCGGGTGGTGTACCCCTGGCCCGTCAGGTTGACGGTCGGCGACCAGAAGCCGTCGAACGGCTCCTGCTCGCCCGTGCCGAAGACCCCGCCCGAGGCCTCGAAGTTGTCGTGGTCGCCCACCGACATCACGACGCCGACCATGTTGCAGATACGGTTCAAATCCCCCGGCTGGCCGCAGATGTCCTGGTAGACCAGCGGGACGTAGCCACGACCCGGGTCGCCCGCCATCGGATGAATGTGGGAGTAGATCTTGAGCGGCTTGCCGGTCGACTTCCATACGTTCAGCGGATGCTGTGCGTGCGACTTGTTCCCATACGGGCCGAAGTCCATCGCATTGTTGATTTCCCCGGGGCTCTCGAACCCGCCGAGGACCACGGGGACGCTACCGTCCTTCGAAATGGTGACCTGGTCCACGATCGCGGCACCCGCGCCATTCGAGGACGAGCCGGCGTTCTGCACGCTCTCGTCGTCGAACGTCTGGTTGGTCTTGACCCGGAACACGATGCGTACGACGTTGGAGACACCGGCTGCGGTCGCGGCTTTGAGAGTCGCGAGCTTGGGCGCGCTGACAGTCGCAAGTAACGCCGCGGGCGCCACCGTGCCGCCCACGCTCAGGATCTGCGTGTACAGCCCTTCGTTGCCACGGATCACCTCGCCCGCCCAGCGTCGCTTCTGGTCGTAGACCGGATGCGAAGCACCGTCTGACAATACGATCGCGCTTTCTGCCGGCGCGCCAACGTAGACCATGAACGAGTCCGCGGGAGGCGTCGGGTTGCCGGTGCTCTCGATGAAGTTCGGGTTCGAGCCACCGGTGATCACCGTGAGCGGATCCCACTGGAACCAGCCGCTGCGCGTGATGTTGTTGGTCACGACCCCCGTCGACATGTTCGTCCTGTAGGAGAAGCCGACCGTGAGGGTCCCGACGCCCGTGACGTCCACATCGCGGTACAGCATCTGGTCCATCTGGTAGCCGTAGCCTGGGAAGCGCTTGTCCGTGCCGCCAAATGAGATCGCACCATGAAGGTCCTTGAGATCCATGACGTCTTCGGTGAAAGCATTCCCGGTGCCGCCACGGCTGACGTCGTCCACGTGCGAGTTGTCGCCATGGCGCCGCAGGCCCATCCATGCGGACGCCCCGCCGACCAGCGGGGTCCAGTTGACGCCGCCGACGCCATTGCCGGCGCCGTTCGTCAGGTCCACGGCGTCGTTCACCGAAGCAGGAACCGCCTGCAGGTCCCCACGGTCCACATGCCACACGCCGACCACGGCGTGCGTGCGGCCTACGCCCGGAATGATCGAGCTGGCTTCGTTGCCATAGTCGAGGCAGCGCCACGGACGGCCGGCATCCGGGATCGTCAAACCGCCGGTGCCGGTCATTTCGACGCGGTGGGGGGTGAAGCCCTGGAGGGAGTCGCCGTGCGGGTAGGGCGGCTCGAAATCCCACATACCGCCTTGCACGGGCGGGCGGTGATAGGGCCCGCCGTCGTGGAACTTGTCGGAGCCCGACCAGATCGACCACCAGTTGTCGGCGGTGTGACCCGGCGTGTAGCCGACGTAGACCGTGTCGATGATGGTCGCCGAGGTCGGTAGGGACGCTGCGCGCGAGCGCAGCTCCTGCGCCATGCGCGCGTTCAACAGCTTGGGTTGCGGGTTCCCGGCGAGGTCGTCGAATGCCGCGGCCAGGCTCGGCGCGAGGGAGGCTGCTCCAATCGAGAGCAGCAGGGCAAAGCGGAACCTCATGGCACACCTCCGTTGCAAAGGGGCAGTTGCAATCGGCTCGTTCGGCGTTCGGGCAGCAACCGACCGACGAACGATTTCCCGGATCGTGCTTCCCAATCCTTGTTGGACGGCTGGGGGTCCGCCCTTACGACCTGACATCCCTGTCGGACGGCGGGGGGCCCGTCCGTTCTTGAGCCGGAGAGGAGGTACGGAAATGCTAGGACCGGACTCGACGGCGAGTCAACAGTTTCTTGTCATTCCGTGGGGCGGGCCTTGCTCGTCGTTTCGCGGAGTATGGAACATCCATCGAGGACCGATGAGACGCCGACCTAGGCTCGCCGCAGGTGCAGTCGGGCCACGCAGCCGCGTGCGTCGTCACGATTTGCGAGCGTCAGTGCTCCCCCGTGCCCTTCGGCGATCTGGCGGCTGAGTGCGAGCCCCACCCCCGATCCGCCGGGTTTGGTGGTGAAGAACGGAACGAACAAGTTCTCGGTCTCGGAGAGCCCGGGACCATCGTCCACCACTTCGAGGTCCAGACGATCTGCGGCTGTGCGCCAGGTAATGCCGACGCGACCGCCTGCCATCCCCGGCGCCCGCGACTCGAGCACGGCGTCGGCGGCATTGCGCACCAGATTGATCAGGAGCTGATCGAGCTGGTCGCCGTCGGCGTTCAACTCGCACGGCGGACCCGGGCGCACTTCGACCGCGACCCGCGACTCGAGGCCGGCCACGCGCCGCACCCAGGTCTCGACGTCGACCGGCGCCAGACGCGGGCGCGGCAGCCGCGCGAGTCGCGCGTAGGCGGCCATGAAGCGCGTGAGCGCATCGGCTCGAGTCGCGATCACGTCGAGTCCGGTGCGCAGGTCCTCGTCGAATCCGGCCGGAGGCTCGGGGCGCCCGAGTTGCGATCGCAGGTTGGCCGCGATCGAAGTGATCGGGGTCAGCGAGTTGTTGATCTCGTGGCTCAGGACGCGCACCAGTCGCTGCCACGCTTGCTGTTCTTCCTCGCGTAACGTGCGGCTCACGTCCGACAGCACCAACAACCGATGGGGAATACCGGCCTGGCGAAACTCGCCGCGCCGGATCGCCCAGCGTCCCGCACCTCCGGGGAACGACAACTCGGTCACCCGCGGCGCCTCGCCTTCCAGCGCGTCCTCGAGACCGAGCGCCAGCGCATCGCGGCCGAGGAGCTGTTCCGGCGGCCGGCCCAGCAGTCGTTCGCCGGCGCGATTCAACAGGCGCAGCCGGCGTTCACCATCGAACGCGAACACCGCGGTGTCGATCTCCTCCATGACCCGACGCAGCAGTGCCGTGGCCTCGAGTGCTCCCAGCCGCTGCTGGCGCAGCGTCTCGCTCAACGTGTTCGCCTCGTAGTAGGCGAGTCCGACCGGATCCTCGTGCGATGCCGCGCGACCACGCATCGAGAAATCTCCCTCGCGGAGTGCTGCCAGCATGTTCGACAGCGTCTGGATCGGATGGATCGCGCGCTCGCGCACCGCGAACGCGAAGCCGATCCAAGAGGCGCCGACGATCGCGGTCACCGTCCAGCGAAGTTTGGGCGTGAAGTCGCCGAGCCAGACCAGCAGCAGCGCCGCCAGCATCGACGGCAGCCCGCCGGCGAGCGTCAGCAACAGAATGCGCGTGCCGTGGCCCGGCCGCGGGCGCCGTGCCTGTCGCTTGTTCCTCACAATCCGTGCTGGGCGAGGCGGCGGTAGAGCGCGCTGCGGGACAACCCCAGGGAGCGGGCCGCCTCACTCACGTTGCCGTCGTGTCGCCTGAGCGCCTTCTGGATGAGCACGCGCTCGACTTCTTCGAGGGTGAGGTCCTCGAGCCGCACGGTGCCGTCGGCGCCGGCGCGCAGCCCCAGGTCGGCGACACCCACCGTGGCCCCCGACGCCATCAGCACCGCGCGTTCGATCGCGTGATCCAGCTCGCGCACGTTGCCGGGCCAGGAATGCTCGAGCAGCGCCTGCAACGCCGCCGGCTCGAAGCGCTCGAGCGGCTTGCGGTAACGCGCTCGGTGGCGGCGCAGGAAATGCTCGGCGAGCGGCCCGATGTCCTCGCGGCGGTCGCGCAGCGGCGGCAGCTTGATCTCGACCGTGTTCAGCCGAAACAGCAGATCCTCGCGGAAGCGCCCGGCGGCGACTTCTTCGACCAGGTTGGCGTTGGTCGCCGAGATCACGCGCACGTCGGCGCGCCGGGAACGCGAGGAGCCCACGCGCTCGAACTCGCCGGTCTGGAGCACGCGCAGCAGCTTGGCCTGGAGCGCCGGTGGCAGGTTGGCGATCTCGTCGAGAAACAACGTGCCACCGTCGGCCAGCTCGAACCGGCCGGCGCGATCGGCGCGCGCCCCGGTGAAGGCACCTTTGACGTGCCCGAACAGCTCGCTCTCGAACACGCCCTCCGACAGTCCGCCGGCGTTGACCGTGATCAGCGGCCGCGCCGCGCGCCCGGAGGCGCCGTGCAGCCAACGCGCGACCAGCTCCTTGCCGGTGCCGTGCTCGCCGGTGACCAGAACGTTGGCCTCCGACGGGCCGATCCGCTCCATCACCTGGAGCACCGGCGCCATTGCCGACGAGCGCGCGATCATCTCGACCTCGCCTTCGCGCCGGAGCAGCTGATTCTCGTCGGCCAGTCGTTGCCCGGCGCGCAACGCCCGGCCGAGATCGACCTGGGTGCGCAGGGTGGCGATCAGGCGCGTGTTGTCCCACGGCTTCTCGACGTAGTCGCGCGCCCCACGCCGCATGGCCTCGACCGCGCCCTCGACGCTGCCATAGGCGGTCATCACCACCACCGGCAGCGTCGGATCGAACGCCTGCAGCCGTTGCAGCAGGTCGAGACCCTCGCGCCCGGACGTCGTGTCGCGCGTGTAGTTCAAGTCGAGCAGCGCCAGGTCGAAATCGCCGGCTTCGAGCGTCTGCCGGGCGCCGGCCGGCGACGTCGCGGTCTCGATGGTCCAGCCCTCGCCGCGCAGGAGCAGCTTCAGGGCCTGCAGGACGTCGGGCTGATCGTCGGCGATCAGAAGGCGGGGTGGCCGGCCGGTCATCGGGGCTCCGTCACGACAGGTCGCGCGCGAAGGTCATCTCGGCCGGCGAGTGTACGGGAAAACGCGAACGGGGTCGCGGACCCGAAGGTCGCAACCCCGCCGCGCAAGCGAAGGCTGATTACTGCGGTTGCAGCACCGCGAACACCGCCCCCTGCGGATCCGCGTAGACCGCGAAGCTGCCGATGTTCGGGATCGGCATCGGCGGCACGTTGACCGTGCCCCCGAGCTTCTGGACCAGCGCCGTCGTCTGCTGGATGTCGCTGACCGCGAAGTAGGTCATCCAGTGCGGCGGCACCCCGGCCATTTCGTCGGGCGTCTTCATCAGGCCGCCGGCCTTGGCGCCGCCCTCCCGCAGGAACATTGTGTAGTTGCCGAAATCGGCGCTCATCTCCTGCGTGGTCCAGCCCACGAGCTTGGTATAGAACGAGCGTGCCTTGTCGGGATCGCCGGTCATCAGCTCGGTCCAGCACATCGCTCCGGGCTCGTCGAGCACTCCGGCGCCGATGTGATCTTTGGCCTGCCAGACGCTGAATACCGCGCCGGTCGGGTCCTGCACCACCGCCATGCGGCCGAGCGTGCCCATGACGTCGAACGGCTCCATGATCACCGTGGCGCCCAGCTCCTTGGCCTTTTTCGCGGTTTCGTCGGCGCTGTTCACCGCAATGTATGCGCCCCAATTCGGCGGCACGCCCTGCGCGAGCATGTCGGGACCGAGCGGGTATAGCGCGGCGCAGTCGTTCCCGCCCTTCTTGAACAACGTATAGGAACCGGCATCCGGCCCCATCGGAACGTCGGTCGAAGTCCACCCGAACAACTCGCCATAGAACTTCTTCGCGGCATTCTGATCAGTGGATGCCAGCTCGGGCCAGCAAAACGTGCCCTGTGCGTGCTGCGTGAGAATCGTCATGATTGCCTCCAGTATCGGCCCCGGCGCTCCAGGCGCCGGCGCGCCTCGCGTTTCCCGGTCGAGGGTTTCGCGGAACCGCGAATGCGGCCCGGGGATGAGGTCGGCAGGCTACCATGGGCCGGGAAACCGTCGGACTTCGCGGGACGAGCGCGGCTTGGCGCGCGACCAGCGACCGGGCGCTATCCGGAGCGCGGGACCGCCGCGGGATTCAGGCACATCATTCCACCCGCAACGCCGACAGCGGCTCCATTCGGGTCGCCCGCAGTGCCGGCATCGCGCACGCGGCGAGCGACGCCACGCCCAGAACGAGAGCGACGACCGCGAACGTGACCGGGTCGTTCGGCTGAACTTCGTAAAGCAGGCTGGTCATCAGGCGGGTCAGCAACAACGCGCCTGCGACACCCACGCCCAAACCGATCCCGACCAGGACCGCACCGCGCCCGAGCACCAGGCGCCACAGGTCGGCGCCGGTGGCGCCCAGTGCCATGCGCAGACCGAACTCGCGCGTGCGCCGGCCGACGGCGTACGCGGTCACGCCGAACACCCCGAGCACCGCGAGCGCCAGTGCCACCATTGCGAAGATCGTGATCACCACCAGATTGAAGCGCTCGCCGGCCAGCGAGGCGCCCAGGATTTCCTCCATGCCCTGCACTCGGGTCAGCGGAATCTCGCGGTCGACCGAGGCGATACGCGCCTTGACCGGCGCCACCAGGCCTGCGATCCCGCGTTCGCCGCGCACCACCACGTGCATCCAGCGTTTCCAGTCCGCGCCGAATTGCGCGTACGGTGTGTAGATCGCCGGCTGCTCGCGCTCGCGCAGGCCGAAGTGTCGGACGTCGGCGGCGACGCCGACGATCGTGATCCACTCCGGCACTTCCTGGCTCGCCCAACGCACTCGCTGCCCGATCGGCGAGCGGCGGGGGAAGTACTCGCGCGCCATGCTCTCGTTGATCACGCCGACCCGCATCGCGTCGGCGCGGTCGGTGGCGGCGAGCGCGCGTCCGGCGACGATCGGGATGCGCATGATCTCGAAGTAGTTGCCCTGGACGCTGCGGCTGAACAGCTCGGGCTCGGTGCCGCGCGGCACCGGTGGTGCGCCGTCGACCAGGACGTTGTGCATCAGCGCGTCGCCGGTGAGCGGCAACTCGCTGATCATCGCAACCCGAGCGCCGGGAAGGTCGCTCAACGCCTCGAACACCTGATCGCGGTAACGACTCTGGGCCGCGAGGTCCGGGTACTTGGCTTCGGGCAGCTCGATACGCAAGGTCAGAGTGCCGCGCGGATCGAATCCGGGTGGCACCGAGCGCAACCGCCAGAAACCGTTGACCAGGAGGCCGGCGCCGGCGAGTAGCACCAGCGCGAGCGCGATCTGCGCCGTCACCAGTCCGCCGAGCAGGCGTTGGCCGCCCGCGGCATGCGCCACCGTGGCGCCGCTCCGCTTGAGCGCTTCGGCTTCCGCGCCCTGCGCGGCCCGGTAGGCCGGCATCAGTCCGAAGACGATTCCGGTCGACACGGACAGCGCGAGCGCGAACGCCAGGACGCGACCATCCACCGCGATGTCGCCGAGGCGTGGCAGGTTCGCCGGCGACAGCAGCAGCAGAAGATCGACCGCCCATTGCGAGAACAGCACTCCCAGCCCGCCCCCGATCAGCGCGAGCAGCACGCTCTCAGTGACCAGCAGGCGCATGAGCTGAGGCCGCCCGGCGCCGAGCGCCGAGCGCACCGAGAGGTCGTGGACGCGCGAGGTCGAGCGGGTCAGCAGCAGACTCGCGAAGTTCGAGCATGCGACCAGCAATACCAGGCCCACCGCGCCAAGCAGGATCCACAGCGCCGTGCGCACGTTGCCGACAATCCGGTCGCGAAGCGGACTCAGTTCCCAGTTCCGCCCGGTGTTCTCCTGCGGGTCGACCTGCTCCAGACGCTGGCCGATCGCGACCATTTCCTGGCGCGCCTGGCCGAGCGTGACGCCGGGCGCCAACCGCAGACTGGTGCGCAGGAAGTTGATCCCCCGGAACTGAGCCGCGGGCGGGAACACCGCTTCGAGCGGTGCGAACACCTCGGACTCGATCCTCGGGATCGAGAACCCCGCGGGCATGACGCCGACCACTCGATAACTTTCGCCCGCGAGCCGCAGCGTGCGACCGAGCACGTTGGCGTCGCCGCCGAGCGATCCCATCCAGAACCCATGGCTGACCACCACGATGCGTTCGCCGCCGACGTGATCGTCGGCCGCGGTCAGCGTCCGCCCGCGCGCGGGCGGCACGCCCATCGCCTCGAACAGCCCACCGGTGACCAGGCCGACTTCGAGCTGCACCGGCTCGAGGCCGTCGGTCCACGCGAGCGGTTGCGGCACGCAGCCGCCGCCGGCCGCGAAACTCCGGCTCCACGCCAGCACGTCGCGCAGGTTGAGCGCCGAAACGTGGTTCTGGAACGAGACCAGGCGCGAGGGCTCGGGGTAGGGCAGCGACTTGAGCAGCACGCCGTTGACCACACTGAAGATCGAGGTGGTCGCGCCGATGCCGAGCGCCAGGGTCAGGATGGCCGCGAGTGCGAAGCCGGGCTCGCGGCGGAACGCCCTCAGGGCGCAGCGCAGATCGTGGATCACGGTGTCCATGGCCGCCTCACACGGAAGGGGTCGCGCCTTCCGACCGAGCGGCATCGATCCAACCGTCGCGCAGGCGAATGACGCGGTGCCCGTAGCGGGCATTGCTGTCGGAATGAGTGACTTGCAGGATGGTGGTGCCGGCCCGGTTCAGGCGCTCGAACAGCTCCATGATTTCGCGACCCTGGTCGGAGTGCAGGTTGCCGGTCGGCTCGTCGGCGAGAATCAGCCGCGGCTTGGCCACGATCGCGCGCGCGATCGCCACCAGCTGCTGCTGGCCGCCCGAGAGCTGGCGCGGATACAGGTCCTTCTTGCCCACGATCTGGAAACGGTCGAGCACCTCGGCGACGATGCCGGCGCGCTCGGACTTGGGCACGTTGCGGTAGCTGAGCGGGATCTCGATGTTCTCGTAGACGGTCAGGTCGTCGAGCAAGTGGTACTGCTGGAAGACGAAGCCGATGTTCCGGTTGCGCAGCGCCGCCCGGGCGTGAGGCTTGAGCGCGTGCACCGGCTCGTCGAGGAACCAGTACTCGCCTTCCCACGCACTTTCGTGCATGCCGAGGATGTGGAGCAGCGTCGACTTGCCGGCCCCCGACGGCCCCATGATCGAGACGAATTCGCCTTCCTGCACTTCGAGCGACACGCCGCGCAGCACCCAGGTTCGGGCATTGCCCTGGCCGAAGTTCTTGTCGAGGCCAACCGTGCGCAGGAGCGTTCCGGTGGCGGCTACGTTCCCCGGCCCCTCGCCCGTGGTCGGGACGTGCTGTGTGCCGTTCATGATTGCTTCCTCATGCGTTTCAGGTCTTTCTTCGCCGGCTCGAAATCGGGATCCAGTCGAACCGCCGATTCCAGCTCGGCGACGGCTTCGCGGCCGCGGTCCTGCTGCTCGAGCGCCAGCGCCAGCCGCCAGTGAGCGGCGGCACGTCCGGGGGATTCCGGTTCCGGCTCGACGGTGAGGTAGTCGCGCAGCAGTCGTTCGGCGCGCGCCGGATCGCTGCGCGTGACGACCATCGTGCGCGCCGCCGAGTACTCGGCCGAGCGATTGCCGGGCACCGCGCTGCGTGCTTCCGCGAGCAGAGCATCGAGTTCCGGCCAGCGTCTGTTGTGCGCGTAAATGCCGGCCAGCAACGCCCACGATCCGATGCGGCCGGAGTCGATGCGCCGGGCTTCGAGTGCATGCTGCTCGGCCTCCGCCAGGTTCGCGGGCCGCTGTGCCAGGGCGCTCGCCAGTGCAATCCGCGCCTCATAACTCTCGGGGTCGGCGGCCACGGCCTTGCGATAGCGATCGAGCGCCGCCGTCGAATCCTTCAGCTCCATCGCCAGCCGGGCGTGCGCGAGTTGGCCTTCGACCGGATCGAGCGCCAGGATCTCTTCCGCCTTGGCGCGCGCCTTCTCCTTGCTGCCGCCGGCGATCCCCGGCGCTTTCACGTAGAAGGACAGCAGCGCTTGCTGCGCCCGGAAGCGGCGCGGATCGAGCGCGACCGCGCGATCCGCCTCCTTCTTGAATTTTCCGGCGAGACGCATCTGCGACAACGGACCGGCATCCTGCGCCTTGTCGCCCAGCACCATCGCCAGCTGCTCGTGGAAACGCGCGTCGGCGTCGTCGAGTGCCACCGCCTTCTCGGCCAGTTGGAGCGCGCCCTGGTTGTCGTCATAGGCCAGCCGCACCCGCGACAGCAGCCAGGCCGCCTCGGCGTCGGACGCATTCGCGGCGACCCGCGGCTCGAGGATCGCCTTTGCTTCGCGCCAACGTCCGCGCTCGATCAGATCGAGCGGACTCTCGGCCGCCAACGCCCTCGGGATCGGCGCCAGGGCGGCGAGCAGACCGATGCCCGTCGCGAGCGCCAACAGCCACCAAAAGGCTCGAGTTCGCATGATGTCCCTCACTCGTGTCGGAGCGCGACCATCGGGTCGACGCGCGAGGCGCGATACGCGGGCACCCAGCACGCCAGCACCGCGGTCACCGCCAGGATCACCGCCACGCCGACGAAGGTCGGCGGGTCATCGGCCCGCACGCCGAACAGCAAGTCGGCCATGAAGCGGGTGAGTCCGTAGGCCCCCGCTGTGCCAATTCCGAGTCCGATCACCGCCAATAACAAGCCCTGGCCGACCACCATGCGCAGGACCGTGCTCTGGGCGGCGCCCAGCGCCATGCGGATGCCGATCTCCTGCGTGCGCTGGGCGACCCGGAACGCCATGACGCCGTAAATGCCAACCGCGGCGAGCACCACCGCCAGAACCGAGTAGACGCTCATCAACCAGGTGTAGAGCCGTGGCTCCCACAGGGCGCGGCTCATCGAGGCCGACATGCTCGCTACGTCGTAGAACGGCAGATCGGGGTCGCGTTCCCGAAGCAAGCCGCGGATGGCCGGAGTCAGGGCCGCAGGCTCGCCCTCGGTCCGCACCACCAGGGTCATGGTCTGCACCGGATCCGCAAGGTGCGGTACGAACAACTGGGCGACCCGGCTGTGCTCGGCGTGCGGCCGAACGTCGGTGACGACGCCGATCACGGTGAGCACGGCGCCCGAGTCGGTGAAGCTGGTCGCGAATCGCTTGCCAATCGGATCCTCGCCCGGCCACAGCTGGCGCGCGGCCGACTGGTTGACGATCGCGACCGGCGGAGCATCCTGGTCATCGTCCCAGGTGAACTCGCGCCCAGCGACCAACTGGATTCGCATGGTTTCGAAATAGCCAGGCAGGATGAACGCGAAGCCGACGTCTGGGGCATTGCTGCGCACGTCCTCGGTCCCCTCACGCATCACGGACGTGATCCACAGGTCGTTCCCCATCGGCAGCACGTTGATCGCCGAGGCTCGAGTCACACCGGGCAACGCCGCCACCCGCTGCACCACTTCGGTGAAGAATCGGCGCCGGGCATCGTCGTCGGTGTAGCTGGCGACCGGCAGCGTGACGCGGCCCGTGAGCACCCCGCTCGGATCGAGGGCTCCGCGCACTTCCTGCTTGTACAGGAAGCTCCGGATCATGAGACCGGCGCCGACCAGCAGCACCATGGCCAGCGCGACTTCGGCGACCACCAGCGCGTTGCGCACTCGCGCCGCGCCGCGGCCGACGCCGGACTGGCCGCTGCCTTCCCGAATCGACTCCTGGAGCCGGCGCACCGACATGTGCAGCAGCGGCGCCAACCCGAACAGAATGCCCGAACCCAGCGTGATCAGGATCGCGTAGAGCAGGACCATGCCATCGACCTCGATTCGCATCCAGAACGGCAGCTCCTGGGGAATCGAGGCCAGGATCAGGTCGTTGGCCCAGTACGCGATGACCACCCCGAGCGCCCCGCCGAGTCCAGCGACCAGCAGGCTCTCGGTCAACAACTGACGCGCGATGCGCGCACGGCCGGCACCGAGGGCTGTGCGCAATCCTAGCTCGCGTTGCCTCGCCGAAGCGCGAGCCAGCATCAGATTCGCCACGTTGGCGCAGGCGATGAGCAACACGAATCCGACGGCGACCATGAGCATGGCCATCGCCGGCCGGACCTCCTCGACCATTGACTCGCGCAGCGGTAGAACGCGGGCGCCAATATGTTCGTTGGTCTCGGGATGTACGCGCGCCACGACCTGGGCGACGCCTTGGACCTCAGCACCAGCGGCGGCCGCCGTCACGCCCGGACGCAGGCGAGCGGCCACGTCCAGGAACCGCCCGGCTCGGTGATCTTTGACGGGGTCCAACGCCATCGGGATCCAGAAGTCCGCGGTCTCGGGGAACTGGAATCCGGGTCCCATGACCCCGACTACGGTGCGCACCCGGCCGTTCATCCGGAAGGTGCGACCCACGACGTCGGGATCGGAGCCGAGCCGATTCTTCCAGATGCGATGGCTGATCAGGACCGATGAAAGCTGCTTGCCTTCGACGCCTTCCTCGGGCAGGAAGTCGCGACCGAGGATCGGGCGAACACCCAGCACGCCGAACAGAGACGGCGTGATCATCCCGCTTTCAAAGCGCTCGGGATCGTTGCCGATCGTCAGGTACGCCTGGCTCTCGGTCCAGGCGCCGAGCGCGGTGAACGATTTGGACCGCGTGGCCACGTCGGAATAGTCGGGAGACGACATCTCCATGTACTCGCCCTGGCGATTGAGTGCAGCCGACTGGATCGCCATGATGCGATCGGGCTCGAAGAACGGCAGCGGGCGAAGGAGGATGCCACGCACCGCGGTGAAAATGCTGGCATTGACGCCGATGCCGAGTCCCATCACCACCACGACCACCGCGGTGAAGCCTGGACTCTTGGCGAGCATGCGCCACGCGAAACGCAGATCCTGACCGATGCCTGTCATCGCAATCTCCTCACTCTTGTCTCAAGGCGACCATGGGGTCGACACGCGCCGCGCGGCGGGCGGGAATCCAGGCCGCGAGCAGTGTGACTCCGGTGATCAGCAACGTGACTGCCGCATAGGTCAATGGATCCGCGGAGCTGACTCCGAACAACCAGGAACGCACCAGACCGGTCACAGCAACCGCGAGGACGGAGCCGATCGCGAGCCCGAGCCATGCGAGACGCATCCCCTGGCCGAGTACCAGCGAAAGGATCTGCTCGGGCACCGCACCTAGGGCCAACCGAATGCCGATCTCGCGCGTGCGTTGGCTGGCCGAGAACGCGACCAGCCCGGAGAGCCCGATGGCGGCCAGGAGCATGCCCAGCACGCCGAACCCGGCGAGCAGCGACGACACCATGCGTAGCGGGGTGAGCGTCACGCCCAGCAGCTCCTCGACCGCCCGGATCTCGAACACCGGCAGCGTGGGATCGAGAGAGCGTAGGACGGACTGAATGGCGGCCAGACCCTGGCGCGGATCGCCGGGGATACGCGCCACCAGAGTCAGTTGCTCGGTCGCCGCCTGGCTCGAAAGCACGTAGACGAACGGTCTCGGGTCTTCGTTGATGAGTTGGTACTTGCCGTTGCGCGCCACGCCGACCACGGTCATCCAGCCGGTCTGGCCGTTCTCGTCGAACGTGATCCGCCGGCCGATCGGATTCTGGTCGGCCCAGTGCATCTCCGCGAACTTCTGGTTCACGATCGCCACCGGCTGACTGCCGTCGCGATCTGACGACGAGAACTCGCGTCCGTGGACGATGGGAATCCGCATCGTCTTGAAGTAGCCCGCGGACACGATTCCGGTCGAGATCTCGGGCGGCGAACCTTCATGCGGTGGCTCGCCCTCGACCGACACCGTGGTCCTGCTCCAGCCCAGCGACATCGGCAGGTACTCGGTGATCGCCGCCGACTCGACCGCGTCCAGCGCCGACACCCGCTCGAGCAATTGTTCCTGGAAGGCCCAGCCTCGTTCAGTGGAGTAGCCGGTCAGCTCGAGGTCGAACGACAGAGCGTGGAGATTCTCGGGGACGAATCCCGGATCGAGCGTCACCGCGCGCTCGAGTCCGCGCAGGAAGAGTCCGGCGCCCGCGAGCAGCACCACGGTCAGCGCCACCTGAACCACGACCAGAACGCTGCGCATGCGCGAGCGGCGCGGCCCACCCGCGGTGTCGCGTAGCGCCGGCTGGACGTCGGGGCGAACCGCCTCGAGCGCCGGCGCCAGACCGAAGCCGATGCCGGTTGCCATTGCAATCAGGATGGTGAACGCCAGCACCCGGCCGTCTGGCCTCAGGTCGATCACCACGTCGAACGGCAAAGGCGGACGGAAGGCGAGCAGGAGATCGGTGCCCCACTGTGCGAGCAGCAGTCCAGCAGCGCCGCCCAGCAGCGAGAGCAGGACGCACTCGGTGAGGAGCTGGCGAACCAGTCGAGCCCGGCTGGCTCCGAGCGCCAGTCGAATACCGATCTCGCGCCGCCGGGTCGTGGTCCGGGCCAGCATCAAGCCGGCAACGTTGAGGCAGGCGATCGCCAGCACCAGGGCGACGATCGCCAGCAGCAGACCGAAGAATCCAACAAGCGCGCCGCGCGCCTGGGGCATGACTCGGGCTTCGCGTTCCGGAAGCAGAGTCGCCACCCGGCCGCTGTCGGCGACATGCTCGGCGGCCAGCCGGCTCATCACGCCGTCCAACTCGGCTCGTGCGGCGCGAATGTCGACTCCGGGCGCGAGCCGGCCGACGACCATCAGGGATCGGCCGCCGCGCTGAGTCAGCAGGTCGCTGCTCGGATTGGCGGCGCCGACCATGGCGGTGGGCACCCAGAGGTCGGGCGCGAGTCCCATCATCAGCCCTTTGAAGCGCTCCGGCAGTACACCCACCACGCTGAACGGATGGCCGTTCACCCGCACGGTCCGTCCGACCACCGTCGGGTCGCTGCCAAACGCTCGCGACCACAGGCTGTGACTCAGCACCGCCACAGGGCTCGCGCCCGGAGCCTCATCGTCGGCCGGCTGGAGCGTGCGGCCCAGGGCGGCTTCGACCCCGAGCGTGGTGAAGTAGTTGCCGGTGGCGATCCCCCCTAAGACGCGCCGCGCCGGATCGTCGCCGCTCGCGAGCTGGATCGGGGCCACGCTGTAGGCGCCGAGGCTCCGGAACGCGCGCACGTCGTCGCGGAAGTCCAAGTAGTCCGGATAGGACGTCGTGCCCCACTTCCGGCCGTCGGACTCGCTGGTGTAGAGGATCGCCAGCTCCTCCGGCCGATCCGCGGGCATGGGCCGCAACACGACGGCATTCATCAGGCTGAACACCGTCGAATTGGCTCCGATCCCGAGTGCCAGCGACAGGACGACGACAATCACCAGGCCCGGAGCCCGGCTCAACGAGCGCACGGCGTGGCGTAGATCGCGCAAGATGGCGTCCATGACTAGTCCTGCCGAAGCGCGACCATGGGATCGACGCGGGCGGCGCGGCGTGCCGGCACCCAGCTCGCCAGCGCCACGGTCGCGGTCAGCAGCACGGCGATGCCGACGAAGCTCACCGGGTCGCTCGGGCTGGTGAACAGGATGCTCGCGATCACTCGGCCGGCGCCGAGGGCTGCGACCAGCCCGATGCCGATGCCGATTCCGGCGAGCGTCAACCCCTGACCCATCACCATGCCGAGCACGTCGCGCTCATGAGCGCCGAGCGCCATGCGCACGCCGATCTCGTGGGTCCGCTGGCTGACGCCGTAGGCGATGACCCCGTAGACCCCGATCGTCGCGAGCAATAGCGCGATGCCGCCGAAGATGGTGAACATCGAGCCGAACAGTCCGTACTCCCAGAAGCTGGCGCGGCGGACCTCGTCCATGGTGTTGACCGCGAACACCGGAAGGCTCGCGTCCGAGGCCCGGATCGCGCCGCGGATCGCGGGCATCAGGCGCGCCGGGTCGCCGGACTTGGCACGAACGGTGATCCCGTTGTTGAGCGTGGGCACATAGGGATAGCCGACCACCATGAACGGGACGACATCACGGTCGTCGACTCCGCTCACGTGGTAGTCACGTGCGATACCGACCACCGTGATCCACTGCCGCTCGGCCTCGTTGGCGAACGCGAAGCGCCGGCCGATCGCATCCTGGTCCGGCCAGTGCCGGCGCCCGAACGACTCGGTGACCACCGCCACACCCGAGCGTGTCTGCGCCTCGGACTCGGTCAGATCGCGGCCGCGCACGATCGGCACGTCAAGCGTCCGGTGCCAGTGCGCGGTGACGCCGGTGTAGTACGCCAGCGGCTCCTCGCCCCGAACCACGTCGCGGCCTTCGATGATCAGTCCGTCCTCGCCACCGCCCCCCGACATCACGATCGTGTTCGATGCGACCGCGGCTTCGACCCCCGGCAGCGCTTCGATGCGGCGCACCAGGTCCTCGAGCCGCAGCCGCTTGGCTTCGTCCGGCACGTAGGCTTCGCCGGGCAGGTAGATGCGCAGCGTCATCAGTCGCGACGGATCGAAGCCGACTTCCCGGTCCTGGAGCGTCGTGAAGCTGCGGACGAACAGCGCCGCCGAAACCAGCAACACCAGGGCCAGAGCGACTTCGGCGATCACCAGCCCCTTGCGCAGCCGATTGCGACCCCCGGCCAGCGCGCCGCGCGCGCCGTCCTTGAGCGCGTTGGTCAGGTTCTCCTTCGACGCCTGAATCGCGGGGGCGAGTCCGAACAGGATCCCGGTCGCGATCGAGATCACCAAGGTGTAGAGCAGCGCGGTCTGGTCGATCTTCCACTGGAAGTAGTAAGGGGGACGATTCTCAGGCGAGATCGCGGCGTCGATCAGGTCGAGTCCCCAGACCGCGATCAGGCTGCCGAGTGCCCCGGCCGCGAGCGCGATCACCACGCTCTCGGTGAGCAGCTGGCGGACGATCCGGCCGCGACCGGCGCCGATCGCCGAGCGGATCGCGATCTCGCGGGCGCGCGCGGTCGCGCGGGTGAGCATCAGGTTGGCGACGTTGGCGCAGGCGATCAGCAGCACGCAGGTGACCGCCGCCATCATCGCCAGGATCGACAGACGGTCCTCCTTCGGAAACAGTGCCTCCCGCAGCGGGCGCAGGCGGGTGACCCAGCCCTGGTTCTCGGCCGGGTAGACCTCGGCGAGTCGCGACGACGCGGCCTCGATCTCGTTGCGCGCGCGGTCGAGCGTGACGCCCGGCGCCAGCCGGGCATAGACCTCGAGGTTGCGATTAGAGCGCGGGTTCGCCGCCTCGATCGGCGCCACCGGAATCCATAGCTCGTGCCGGCGCGGGAATGCGAAGCGCGGCGGCATGACGCCGATCACCGTGTGCAGCTTGCCGTTCACTGGAATCGCTTTGCCGACGATCTTCGGGTCGGACTGGTAGCGCTCGCGCCAGAGCTTGTCGCCGAGCATGACCGTCCCGGCGGCTCCGGCCTGATCCTCGTCCTCACGGAAGTGGCGGCCGAGCGAGGGGTCCACGCCCAGCAGCGAAAACAGGTCCCAAGTCACGGTCGCGCCCTGGTACCGCTGCGGCTCGTCACCGTCGGACAGAGTCAGGCTGCGGTCGGTGACCGCCGCCATCCCGGCCAGCGACGACACCGCGCCGTCCAGGTCTTTCAGGTTTGCGTAGGAGACTCCGGCGCCGTCGTCCTCGTCCCCCTTGATTCTGCGGTCGTTGACCACCACCAGCCGGTCCTGCTCGTCGAACCCGAACGGGCTCAGGAACGCGGCATCGACCACGCTGAAGATGGTGGTGTTGACTCCGATTCCGATCGCGAGGCACAGCACCGCGAGGATCGTGACCATCGGCGTGCGTCGTAGCGAGCGCAACGCGTAGCGAACATCCTGGAACAGCGTGTCCACGTTCGGCCCTCCGTGCGCCCAGGTCCTAGCGAACCTCGGCGCGATCCTCCACGATGCGTCCGTCGAACAACTGGATGGTGCGATCGGCATGACGCGAGAACCGCGGATCGTGCGTCACCATGCACAACGTCGCGCCGGCGCGATGCAGCTCGCGCAACAGGTCCATCACCGCTTCGCCGTTTCGCGAGTCGAGATTCCCGGTCGGCTCGTCGGCGAGCAGGATCGCCGGGTCGCCGACCAGCGCCCGCGCCACGGCGACGCGCTGCTGCTGGCCGCCCGAGAGCTGGCTCGGCAGGTGCTTGGTGCGGTGCGCCATGCCCACGCGCTCGAGCGCGTCGTTCACCCGGCGCTTGCGCTCGACGGCGGCCATGCCGCGATAGGTCAGCGGCAGCTCCACGTTCTCGTAGACCGACAGGTCGCCGATCAGGTTGAAGCTCTGGAAGATGAATCCGATCTCCCGATTCCGGATGCGCGCGCGTTCCGACAGCTTCAGGCTCTCGACCGGCCGGTCCTTGAGCTGATAGCGCCCGTCGGTCGGCGAGTCGAGCAGGCCGAGGATCGAGAGCAGCGTGGACTTGCCGCAGCCGGACGGACCAGCGATCGAGACGTACTCGCCCTTGCGAATCTCGAGATGAACCTCGGACAGGGCGTGGGTCTCGACTTCGTCGGTGTAGAAGACCTTGGCGACGTTGTCCAGCTTGAGCAGGACTTCGCCGTGGTTCGACCGTACCGGGGCCGCACCTTTGGCCGGCGACATCGTGGTGCTGCCGCCGTTGCCGCCGGTCCGCGACGTGAGCATCGGTGCTTCGATCATGCGTTGCTCCTTTCCTCCGCCGGTCGGACCGGCCTGGTTCTCGTGAGTCCGCATCATCGGATGCGAACGCGATCGACGTTGTCCCAGCGGGACATGTCGGAAAGAATCACTTCCTGGCCGACGTCGAGACCATCGACGATCTCGACGTGGTTGACCGACGTGCGGCCGAGACGCACTGGGACCCGCACCGCTTCGCGTCCGCCCGGCTCGAGCCGGAAGAGTCCGACTGTGGTTCCGCTCGAACCCATGGCCGGACGCCCGACGTGGAGGACGCTGCCCAGCCGCTCGATCTCGATCGTTCCGTCGATACTCAGATCGGGCCGCGCGCCGGCCGGTAACTCGCCCTGGAGCGAGACGTCGACCGACACCGTCCCCTCCTGGACCGAGGGATCGATGCGTGAGACGACGCCGCTCACCTTGCCGTTGCGCGTGTCGACCTCGACCGACTGGCCGATCTGTACGTCCTTGGCCTGGGTCTCGGGTACGCGCAACACCGCCTTCAGCCGTTCGGGCTGCGCGACCTTGCCGAGCAACTGGCCGGGATTCACCCACTGCCCTTCTTCCAGATTCATCTCCTGCAACATCCCGGCCGCACCCGCGAGGACCTTCATCGAAGCCACGCGACCCTGGTGAAAGCGCGCGATCGCGCGCAGGCGCTCGACCTGCGCGCGCTGGAGATCGAGCTGCGTGTGCGAACTGTTGCGCATCACTTCGAGACGCTTGGTCTCGCCTTCGTACCGGGTGGCCATTTCGGTCACGCGGTCGCGGGCGCGCTCCAGTTCGTTGGAAGAGATCAGCCCTTCCTGGTTCAGCCGCTCGGCGCCGGCGGCCGCGCGCTTGGCCTCACTGTGCTCGCTGTGCGCGGTGGCCACGGCACCCTCCTGGGCGATGACCCCGGTGGTCAGCGAGGACTCGAGGCTCGCGAGCCCCTGCTCGGCGAGCGAGAGCTGGCGGTCGGCGTCGAGAGCTTCGAGCTGGACGTCCGGGTTGCTCAGCTCGAGCAACACGGTGCTCGACTCCACGCGTGTGCCGGGACGAACGAAGATGCGCTCGATCCGACCGGCGGTCACCGCCGGGATCCAGCGCATCTGCTCGGGAACCAGGGTCCCCGAGCCGCGCACCTGGCGCAGCATCGGGCCGCGCTGGACCACATCGGTCCACAGCGTTGCGCGCTCGACCGAGGGGGCCGCGGGCTTGAGCCGGCTGAAGCCGACGGTGACCGCGATCAGGGTGAGCACGGCGCCGCCGTAGTAGAGCGGACGGCGGTCGGGACGGGGTTTGCGAGGGACATCCATGCCCGTCCCTATATAGAAGTATCGTGCCGGAGTGGGGAATCCGGCCCACTCGTTGCCGCGCAGCGAGTTGGCGCCAGGGCCGCTTTCGGCGAACGGGCCCGGAGTGTCCGGTTGTGGGACTCGCGGGTCCCGCAACCGGACATCGAGCCTGGCGCCGCTACTTCAAGAGCACCAGCTTGCCGTTCTCCTTGAAGCCCTGGTTCTGGTACTCGACTCTCGCGAAGTAGACGCCCCGCGCGGCGCGGCGTCCGGAGTTGTCGACTCCGTCCCAGGTGAGCGCGTGCTCGCCGGCTATGAAGTTGCGGTCGGCCAGCGTGCGAACCAATCGCCCAGCCACGTCGAACAACTGGATCTTGACTCGGTCGCCTCGAGCCAGACCGATCGTGAACGTCGCGTAGCCGGAACGCACCGGGTTGTTGCTCAGGTGCATGAAGTTCACGAGCCGGCGTTCTCCTTCCACGACTGCGATGAAACACTGAAAGGGCTGGCCGACAATATTGCACCCGGCGATGGAGTAAAACGCGTCCTGGAACGCCTTGTAGTAGTAGCCGCACGGCTGCCGCGGGAACCGCTGGTCGCGTTGCAGGAAGTCCTCGATGTCCCAGCCGTCCGAGAGAGCGATCCACGGGTTGAGCGCGGTATGCGACTTGAAGATGCCTGACGGATGGGGGCCGTTTTCGAACGGATCCTCGTAGAACGTGGCTTCGGTCGCCTCAGCCAAGATCGGCCACTGGACGTCAAGGGTGAACGTGCACGAGTTGTTGACCGCCCAGACGTCGCCCGTGGCGGACGGCAATGCCGCTGTGGGGACAACATCCGCCTGGAAGGCCGTGTTTCCCGAGTTGGCCAGATAGCTCACGTTGATCAGGTCGGTGCCCAGGATCGAGGTGATGAAAGTGTACGCCGGCCCGGTCGCGGCTTCGTTCCAGCCGTTCCCGGCGACGTAGAAGCCGCGGTTCGGGTCCGACGGATCGCCACTGGTTGCGAACGAGGTCATGATCCCGGCGTCGTTCGCACTCTTATTGTTGAACGGGCCCCAAATGCTCGAGTTCAGGTCGCCGGTCAGGATCACGAGCAACTTGTAGAACGTAGTCAGCATGATCGGCGACGGGCCGTTGAACGAACGCTTGCCGTCGATCTGCGTGTTCGCGGGGTTCGAGAACCCGATTCGGCTCCCGAGGCTGCCCGAGTGGGTACCGAGGGACTCCGACGCTTTGATGTCGTATTTGTCGAAGGTCGTCCCAGCCTGGCCGACGTGCCGGCGCACGAAATAGACCGGGTCGTTGACGTCGGCGCCGCCCCCGGCCGCGCTCCAGCCATTACTGGCGCCACGTTTCGCCGCTGCGTTCATGCCGAGCGTGTCGGCCATGCCCATCCACACCCTTTCGTTGCCGCGGCGATCGTTGTTGTCGACGAACAACACGCAGGCTTCGCCGTTGCCGGGGGTGCCAAGCACCGGATGAACGTAGTCACTGTCCTTCCACCGGTCGGGCAGCACCGACATCTCCTGCCAGCGGTGTCCGTCGGTTGACCCTTCGGAGAGCTGCGGGGACACCTGGGTGGTATCCGGGCACAGGAACGTGCTCGGCGACGACGGCGGCAGGTCCTCGCGCCGGAAGAAGTATGCGATGTGCGTTCCGGGCGTGAACAGACCGTCGGGCAGAATTTTGGTTCCTTCGATCGTCCGACACAGTCCGGCCCCGGCGGGTCCCGGGCAGCTCTGAACCTGGCCCGGGGACGCCGTAGGATCGCCAGTACCGGCAGTCGCCAATCCAGAGCCCGCCGCGAACGCCCACGCCGGCGGATACACAGCACCCGCCGGCATCGCGCCCGAGCCGCAGATCACCATGTTCGTCGAAACCGCGGCCGCGGTGTCGGCGATGAAGCAGAGGTTGCGGGCGATCGCCAGCGCGCGGCGGTTGCCCGTGGTGATCTCGTCTTCGTGATACGCGGTCATGAATAGACCGGCGTTGGCCGGCTGTGCGTTGATCCGGCTCTGCTGCTGGAAGATGTTGACTTCAGCAGTGTCCATGCGCGCCGAGTGCCAGACCTGGGGGCTCCAGCGCGGCGACGGATGCGTTCCTGCGCCCTTGGCGCCCCGGTCGCCCATGTAGTTTTCCCAGAAGTTCGCGGAGCCGACGACGCCCCCGGTGATCGGCGTGGGGGCGGTCGGCAGCCGCTTGAGGCGCTGGGCAGCCGGCGCCGCACCCGGGTTCGTATGGTTCCCCGGACCCGGAAGGATGCGGAACACCAGGTCGATGCGGACGTTGTCGCCCTCCGCGATCACCACCGTCGTGTCGCCGGGTACCGTGAATCGCAACTGGTTCCCGGTGGTCTGGGCGATGTTGAGACCGCTCTTCATGAGTCCCGACGTCGTGTCGAACGCGGCGGTGAAGCCGACCAGTCCGTCGTTCTCGTTCCTCGGGAAGGTGTCCTGGTACAAGTGCCAGATGTCGACCGACACCGGGTCCGCGTCCACCCCGTCCACGATCGCCAGGCTCAGGTTGTCCCAGTAACCACCGTCGAAGTTCTCGGATACCGGAACGCCGAAACGGTAAGCCTCCTGTCGCGTGCCGACGAAGATCCGGAGCGAGTCGGGGATCCCGGAGACGTTGCTGGTTCGCATCATGCCAAAGGTTCGGATGCCATCGAGGATTCGGAAGCACTGCTTGTCGGGGTTGAAGTTGATGAACCCAGGGAACCGGACCTGGCCCCAGCGCTTGTATTCGCCGGCGCCCGTCGCAGTGTTGGCCCCCGGGTAGCTGATACAGCCGACGCGCCAGGCGGAACCGGTGGTGAAGATATTGAACCGGCCGGCGTACAGCTCGTAGTCGAGGTAGTAGTCCGCGGTCGCGTCGGCGTCGTCCGCCGACAGACCCATGTTGTTCACCGAGGTCACGACTCCATTGATCAACCGGGTCGTGAAGCCCTGGCCGGTCAGGTTGATGGCGGGCGAGTACATGCCGTCGAAGGGATCCTGCTCGGCCGTGCCGAACACGCCACCGGACGACTCGAAGTTGTCGTGGTCACCCGCCGAGGCCACGGTGCCGTCGAGGTCGCAGATGCGGGCCGGGTTGCCGGGCTGGCCGCAGATGTCCTGGTAGACCAGCGGGATGTAACCGCGGCCGATGTCCCCCGCCATCGGGTGCACGTGTGTGTAGACCTTGACCGGCTTGCCGGTCGACTTCCACACGTTCTGCGGATGATTCGGGTGTGACACGTTCCCGTAGGGCCCGTAGTCGCTCGAGTTGTCGATCTCGTCCGGCGTCTCGAAAGCTCCGACGCTCGATGCGGGTCCGGCATCTTTGGAGATCGTTACGGCATCGACGATCGCGGCCCCCACGCCTTCGGACGACGAACCGGTTTGGTTCACGCTCTCGTCGCTGAAGGTCTGGTTGGTCTTGACCCGGAACACGATGCGCACCCGGTTCGAGACTCCGGCGGTCGGCGATGCCGTGATGCGGTCCAGCTCGGCCGCGCTCACCGTGGCACTGAACGCGGTCGGCGGCACGGTGCCCCCGACGCTCAGGATCTGGGTATACAGGCCCTGGTTGCCGCGGATCACCTCTCCCGCCCAGCGACGCTTCTTGTCGTAGATCGGGTGCGGATCGTTGTCCGACAGCACGACCACGCTCTCGGCGGGCGCGCCGACGTAGACCATGAACGAATCTGCCGGCGGCGTTTCGTTGCCCGTGCTGGCGATGAAGTTCGGGTTGGTTCCGCCGGTCAGTACGGTCAGCGGATCCCACTGGAACCAGCCGGAGCGCGTGATGTTGGCGGTGATCACGCCGGTCGCGAGCCTCGTCCGGTAGGAGAAGGCGACCGTCAGGGTTCCCGTGCCGGTCACGTCCACGTCGCGGTACAGCATCTGGTCCATCTGGTCGCCGTAGCCGGGGAAGCGCTTGTCGGTGCCGCCGAGCGAGACCGAGCCCAGGAGCGCGCTGAACACCAGCGCGTCCTCGTTGAACGGGTTGCCCGTGCCACCACGGCTCACGTCGTCAACGTGCGTGTTGTCGCCGTGACGCCTCAGGCCCATCCACGCCGACGCGCTGCCGGCGAGCGGAGTCCAGTTGACGCCACCGACCCCCGGGCCGGCGCCGTTGAGTCCGTCGGCCGCGTCGTCGACCGATGCGGGCACCGCTTGGAGGTCGCCCGCGTCCACGTGCCACACGCCGACCACACCACCCGTTCGCCCAACTCCGGGGATGACCGCACTGGCCTCGTTGCCATAGTCCACGCACCGCCACGGGCGCTGATAGTCGGGGATCGTGATGCCACCCGTGCCGCTCATCTGATTGCGCACCGGCGTCCAGCCCTGCAGCGAATCGCCGTTGGGGTACGGTCCCTCGAAGTCCCACATGCCGCCCTGTGCCGGTGGCTTTCGATAAGGGCCACCGTCGTGGAACTTGTCGGCCCCGGACCAAACGGACCACCAGTTGTGGCTCGTGTGGCCAGGCGTGTAGCCGACGTAGACCGTGTCGATGACGTTCGCCGCGGTGGCAAGGGACGTGCTCCGCGACTGCAGCTCACGCGCCATGCCGGCGTTCATCAACACCGGCTGCGCATCGACGTCCGTGAAATCGGGGGCTGCCAGCAACAGGCTCGGCAGCAACGTGGACGCTCCTGTGAGCAGGAGCATCGCCAGGGACTTGGCCATCGATCACCTCCGCGCAAGGGGCACATGCGGCGGCTCGTCCCGCAGCCGGGCAGCAACCGGCGGCGAACGATCCCGGATCCGGACCAGCCAAATTCTGCTTCGCGGCGCGGGGCGTCCGTTCCGCGAAGCGGAGGGAGGTGAGAAAAGGCTAGGCCCGGGGCATGATCCGGTCAACGACTATCTCGGTCGGACGCCGCTTCTCCCCCATCCACCCGCATGTGCTAACTTCCCGCGCCTCAGCTATATCTACAGCCTGACCCATCGAATCCAAGCCATCGCACGCCAGCCTCCATGCCCGAGGTGCGAGTGACCACGGACGTCCGACCGACCATCGCCAACACCCTCGAAGCACCCTCCTCCATCCCCGAGGCGCTCGAGAACTCGCTGCTCCTCGCCAAACTCGACGACCTAGTCAACTGGGGTCGGGCGAACTCGATGTGGCCCATGTTCTTCGGTCTGTCGTGCTGCTTCGTCGAGATGGCGACCTCGATCACCTCGCGCCACGACATCTCGCGCTTCGGCGCCGAGGTCATGCGCGGATCGCCGCGGCAAGCCGACCTGATGGTCGTCGCCGGCACGGTGTTCAAGAAGGTGGCGCCCGCGCTGGTCCGGATCTACGAGCAGATGATGGAGCCGCGCTGGGTCATCTCGATGGGCTCTTGCTCCAACTCGGGCGGCATGTACGACGTCTACTCCGTGGTCCAGGGCGTCGACACGCTGCTGCCGGTCGACGCCTACATCCAGGGTTGCCCGCCGCGGCCCGAGTCGGTGATCCAGGCGCTGATGTTGCTCCAGGAAAAGATCAAGAAGACCGAGCGGCCGTTCCGCGAGGTGCTGCGCCGGAAGGACGGCAACCTCGGGCACCATCAAGCCGCCACGCATCGTCGGCGTCACCACCACCGACGATCCGCGTGGCCCGGGGCTCGAAGGCACGCGGCCGCGCGGCACCATCGTCCGACCCGACGGCGGGCTGCCGGCGGCGTACACGCCGACCTGGACGCCGCCTTCGCCTGTGTCGCCGCGGACCGACGGACTCGAAACCGTCGAGGAAGGCCTGCGTGAGCGCCTCGGCGAGCTCAAGCGCGACCACCAGAACTTCGGCCCGTCCGACACGCTGACCTGGCGCGTGAGGCCCGAGCAGCTGGGGCCCGCGCTCGAGTACCTGAAGCACGACGCCACCCCACGCTTCCGCCGGCTCGAGTACGCGTGCGCCATCGACAACCGGCCGCGCGGCGCTGGATTCCGCACGATCTATCACCTGGCCGCGCTCGAGCCGGGCAAGCCCCAGGTGCGCCTGGCGGTCGATCTCGGCGCCGAGAACCCGCACCTGCCGACGGCGACCTCGGCGTTACCCGCGCCGCCAACTGGTACGAGCGCGAGATGTGGGACATGTTCGGCATCCGCTTCGACGGCCATCCCGACCCGCGCCGCCTGTACATGCCGTCGTGCTGGGAAGGGCACCCGCTGCGCAAGGATCACCCCTACCGCGGCTCCGAGATGGCGCCGTTCAACCAGGAAGACGTGCTCGCCTTCGAGCAGGCGATCGACGACTACCCGCAGTACAAGCAGGAGGAGGAAGGCACGTTGATCATGAGCATGGGGCCGAATCATCCGGCGACCCACGGCGTGATCCGGCTGATCCTCAAGCTCGACGGCGAGAACGTCGAGGACCTCGACATCGACTTCGGCTATCACCACCGCGGCCCGGAGAAGATCGCCGAGCGCCAGACCTACCACCGCTTCCTGCCCTACACCGACCGCATCGACTACCTGTCGCGGCGTCCAGAACAACTTGCCCTACGTGCTGTCGGTCGAGACGCTGCTCGGCGTCGACGGTGCCCGAGCGCGCCCAGGTGATCCGCGTGATGATGGCCGAGCTGTTCCGGATCATCAGCCACCAGGTGTGGATCGGCACGTTCGCGCAGGACGCGGGTGCCCTGACCCCGGTGTTCTTCACGTTCGAGCACCGCGAGCAGATCCTCGACTTCGTCGCCAAGGTCACCGGCGGGCGCATGCACCCGAGCTGGTTCCGCATCGGCGGCGTCGCCCAGGACCTGCCCGAGGGCTGGCGCGACGACATGGAAGCCTGGCTCAAGCGCTTCCCGAAGCAGATGGGCGACGTCGAGAAACTGCTGACCGGCAACCCGATCTTCGTGGCCCGCTGCCGCGACACCGGCGGCATCTCGCTCGACGACGCGATCGACCTGGGGCTTCACCGGACCGAACCTGCGCGCCTGCGGGCTCCGCTGGGACCTGCGCAAGGTCACGCCCTACTCCGGCTACGACAAGTTCGAGTTCGACGTCCCGACCGCGTCCACCGGCGACAACTACGACCGCTACCTGGTCCACATGGCCGAGATGTGGCAGAGCTACCGGATCATCGAGCAATGCGTGCGCCACATGCCCGACGGCGACTACATCACGCCCGAATATCGGCTACTCGATCCCGGAGCCGGGCCGCATGCTCCACGACATCGAGAGCCTGATCCATCACTTCGTGAACGTGTCGCGTGGCTTCGTGCCGCCGGCCGGTGAAGCCTACGTCGCGACCGAAGGCTCGAAGGGCGAGTACGGATACCACGTGATCAGCGACGGCACGCAACCTGCCCTACCGGGTGTTCATCCGCACGCCGTCGTTCCCGCACCATCCAGGCGTTGCCGATGATGGTGCAGCGGCCAGAAGGTCTCGGACCTGGTGATCACGCTGGGTGGCATCGACTTCGTGCTCGGAGACATCGACAAGTGAGCGACGTGAAGCGCGAGCCCCGCTCCCTCGGCGCCCAGGCTACGGCGCCCAAGCTCGACGTCCGCGGCAATCCGGTGCGGATGGAGCTGGGACCCGACGAGCGCGCGGTCGCGCGCGAGCACGTGGTCGACGCGCTGTGGGACGAACAGCAGCGCCACGGCTGGATCGACGATGCCGCGGTTCAACGGGTCGCGGCGCGCTGCATGATGACGCCGGCCGAGGTCGACGAAGTCGCGACGTTCTACAACCTGTTGTTCCGGAGTCCGGCGGGCAAGAAGGTGGTGTTCGTGTGCGACAGCATCTCGTGCCACCTGACCGGGGCGGCGACGCTGCTGGAGCGCGTGTCCACCGAGCTGGGCATTCGCCCGGGCGAGACCACCGCCGACGGCGAGATCACGTTGTTGCCGATCGTGTGCCTCGGCCACTGCGAAAAAGCCCCGTGCCTGCTGGCCGGCGAAACGATCCACGGACCCTGCACGACCGATGCCGCGTCGGTGCGGGCGCTGGTCGGCAAGATTCGCAAGGGATGAACTGTTGATCGCAGCACCACGACCGGACAAAGGAGCGGGCAGCGTGAAGAAGCAGTCGATTCGATTCGGAATGATGGCCGGACTCTTGTTGAGCGCGACCCTGATGGTCGCCGACGCTTCGGCCGGCGGCTATTTCCGCCGCGGCACCGGCTTCGCGGCCGGCGGCGTCACCAGTCCGGTCGGGGACCTCAACGAGTTCCTCAACTCCAGCGGGGTGATGGCGTTCGCGCTGGGGCGGAACCTGTCGCCCAAGATGTCGATGCAGGTCGAGTGGACCCACAACTGGCTGTCGGTCGACCCGGTGGTGCTCGAACACGCCAATTCGGACTCGATCACTTTCGACAACGCTTACTCCAGCCTGTGGTCGATCACCCTCAACAGCGTCTATCGGTTCAATCCCACGGGGGACAATGTGCCCTGGATAACGGGTGGGGTTGGCTTCTACAAGCGCAACGTTCAGATCACCCAGAACGCGCTGGTCTACATCCCCCCGTACTGGGACCCGTGGTGGGGATGGCTCGGAGGCGGCTGGGTGCCGGGCGAGGTCATCACCGGCAGCCGCGAGTCCGGCGCGTTCGGCTACAACGTCGGCTTCGGCATCGACATGGAGATCGAGCAGAGTTCCTCGCTGTTCATCGACGTGCGTTTCCACCACGCATTCACCGAAGGGGTCGACACCATGGTGCTCCCGGTGATGGCCGGCATCCGCTGGTAGCGAGCCCATGACCGACGTCCTGCTCGCCGCCAAAGCCAGGAACGGGGTCGCCGCCTCGCTCGACGAGTATCGGGCGGCCGGCGGCTATCAGGCGGTCGACCGCGCGCTCAAGGACATGAAGCCGGCCGACCTGATCCCGATGATCAAGGACTCGGGACTGCGCGGCCGCGGTGGCGCGGGGTTCCCCTCGGGCCTCAAGTGGTCGTTCGTCCCGAGCGGCGACAAGCACGACGGCGGCCCCAAGTACCTCGTATGCAACTTCGACGAGATGGAGCCCGGCACGTTCAAGGACCGGGTGATCGCCGAGAACAACCCGCACGTCCTGATCGAAGGGCATGATTCTTGCCGGCTGGGCGATGGAGATGACCGACGGGTTCATCTTCATTCGCCGCGAGTACTTCCCGCAGGCGAGAGCACTCGAGACCGCGATCGACGAAGCGCGTCGTGCCGGATACCTGGGCGACGGTGTCGCCGGCACACGGTGGTCGTACGACATCCTGTCCACCGGAGTGGCGGCCGCTACATCTGCGGCGAGGAGACTGCACTGCTCAACGCGTTCGAGGGCCGCCGGCGCTCAGCCGCGCGCCAAGCCGCCGTTCCCGGCGACCAAGGGCCTGTGGGGCCGGCCGACTACGGTGCACAACGTGGAGACGCTCGCGTGCGTTCCCGGAATCGTCCGCAACGGTGCCGCGTGGTTCAAGGGTCTGGCCAGGAATCCCGAGGGCGCGGGCACCAAGCTCTACGGCGGCTCGCGGCTCGATCGAGCGCCCGATGTGCGTCGAGCGGCCGATCGGCACCACGCTGCGCGAGCTGATGAGCGAGATGGGCGGCGTGCGCGGCGGCAAGAAGCTGCTGGGTGTGATCCCGGGCGGGGCCTCGACTTCGTTCCTGACACCGGACCATCTCGACGTCCCGCTCGACTTCGAGCCGGTCGGCCAAGGTCGGCAGCCGACTCGGCACCGGCACCTTCATCGTGTTCTCCGAGGACGATTGCCCGGTGCGCGGGCGTGCTGAATCTGCAGCAGTTCTTCGCGCGCGAATCGTGCGGGTTCTGCACGCCGTGCCGCGACGGACTGCCGTTCGGCGTCGCGATCCTCGAGCCGCATCGAGAACGGCCGCGGCACCATGGCCGATCTCGACTGGCTCGACCAACTCTATCGCCACATCGGACCCAATTCGTTCTGCGCGCACGCCGCGCGGCGCCGCCGAGCCGGTGAAGGGTCTGTACGCGCACTTCCGCCACGTTCTCGAAGAGCATGTTCGGGCCGGACGCTGCACGTTCCCGGGAGCCCGGACGCCATCGCCGGAAATGAGCCATGCCTGAAATCCTGATCGACGGCCGCAAGATCACGGTCGAGCCCAACACCAACCTGGTCGAGGCCGGGCTCAAGGCCGGAGTGCCGATCCCGGTGTTCTGCTATCACAAGGATCTCGGAGCGGTCGGCTCGTGCCGGGTGTGCGCGTGCACGGTCACCGGCAGCGACGGCAAACCGCGCACGGTGATGGCGTGCATGACCGCGGCGCAAGACGGCATGGAGGTCACCACACTCGACAAGGAGTCGGTCGCCCTGCGCAAGAGCGTGATCGAGTGGCTGATGCTCAACCACCCGCACGACTGCCCGATCTGCGACGAGGGCGGCGAGTGCCAGCTTCAGGATTTGACCATCGCCGGCGGCCACGGGCAGCGGCGCATGAAGATCCCGAAACGCACGTTCGAGAACCAGTTCCTGGGCGAGTTCATCGTCCACGAGATGAATCGCTGCATCGCCTGCTATCGCTGCAGCCGCTTCTACCAGGAGTACGCCGGCGGCCGCGACTTCGGCGTCACCGGCAGCCGCGACCGCGTCTACTTCGGCCGCTTCGAGGACGGACCGTTCGAGAGTCCGTTCTCGGGCAACCTGGTCGAGATGTGCCCGACCGGCGTGTTCACCGACAAGCTGTTCCGCTTCAAGTCGCGCGTGTGGGACCTCGAGATCGCGCCGTCGGTGTGCCCGCACTGCTCGGTCGGCTGCAACGTCCATCCCGGTGCACGCCATCGCGAGCTGCAGCGCGTGCGCGTGCGTGAGAACCCGGCGGTCAACGGCGCTTCATGTGCGACCGCGGCCAGTTCGGGCACGCTTACGTCATGGACCCCGCGCGCCCCAGGGCGATCCGGGTCCAGGGCGAGACCGGCGACTGGCCGGCAGCAATCGGCCTGGCCGGCGGCGCGCTGCACGCGATCGCGCGCGAGCATGGTGCTCAGAGCATCGCGCTCGTGACCTCGGCTCGCGCCTCGGTCGAAACCCACGTCGCGCTCGATGCCCTGGCGAGCGGGCCGCTCGCCGGTGTTCAGATCGCGCACTTCGACGAAGTCGAACGCGAGGCTCGCGCAGTCGCTGCATTGAATGCGATCACCGCCGCCGGCTGCGAGTCGCTCGATCAGGCCGATATCGCGCACTGTGACGTCCTGCTCGTGGCGGGCGCCTCGTTGATCGACGAAGCACCGATGGCCGCCCTGGCCGCACGACAGGTGGCGCGGCGCGGCGGCAAGGTGTTCGTCGTCGGCCCGATCGAGCGCTACCTGAACGATGTCGCGACCGTGATCTCCACCGCGCCGACCCAGATCGCCGCCGCACTCGCGTCCCTGACCGCGAAGCTCGGCGCGACCGGGGGCGAAGGTCTCGACGCCGCAGCGAATGCGCTCGGCTCCGCCCAGCGACCCGGCATCCTGCTCGGCTCGGACCTGATGGACGGCCCGGCCTACGTGGCGGGCGCCGCACTCGCGAAGGCCGTGCGCGTGCGCCAGGCTGCCACGCGATTTGGCTGCCTGTTCCCGGGTCCCAACGGATTCGGTGCTACGGCCATGGCCCGGAGCGGCCTCGCGGGCATCCTCGCCGACCTCGCCGCCGGCAAGTTGCGCGCGGCGGTCCTGGTCGAGTGCGAAGTTTCGTCGTGGGACGCGAAAGCGGTTGCGGCACTCCGCAAGCTCGATCTGTTGATGGTGCTCGACTATCTGCCGGGCACGCTCCACGAGGCCGCGCACGTGTTCCTGCCGACCACCGTGACCTACGAGTCCCAGGGCAGCTACGTGAACCGCGGCGGACGGCTCCAGGCATTCGCGCCGGCGCGGCTGCCCGGACTCTCGGTGCGCGATCGCGTTCAGAACGAGGATTTCCCGCGCGACTACCACGTGGCTCCGCCCGAGAGTTCGGCGCGCATGGCGTGGGAAGCGCTCGAGGCGCTTCGCGTGTCGGCGGTCGGGCAGCCGCGGGCGCGTTCGCTCGCCGAGCTGCGCACCGCATGCGCGCGGGCGACCCCGCTCTGGGCGCCGCTCGCCGACCTCCAGGCCGGCAGCGAAGGCGTGCGCCTCGACCTCACGGCGCTCGAGGCTCCAGCGTCCGCGGCTCCCGCGTTCGCATCGTCGGGCGATGGCCTCGCGGTCTATCGCATGGATCGCACGCTGGGCAGCGAACTGCTCTCGCGCGTCTCGGCACCGATCCAGAAGATGGCCGGCCCGGCGCTCGCGTACGTATCGGCCGCCGACGCCCAGCGTTTCGGAAACGGCGGTAGCACTGCGCTGACGTTGAATGGCGCGACGATCGAGTTCGCGGTCCGCGTGCATGCGACGGTGCCCGCGGGTACACTGCTGCTCTCACGCGATGTGGCGTGGCCCGCCGGCACCGCCCAGGGCGCGGTCGCTCGAATCGCGTCGCTCGCCACCGCCTGACGCCCACGGGGAACCGATGCTGAAAGAAATCATCACCGGAATGGGCGTGACGCTGCGCCAGATGTTCAAGAAGCCGGTGACGATCCAGTACCCGGAGCAGAAGCCCGACGTACCGTTCCGCTACCGCGGGCGCATCGTGCTGACCCGCGACCCGAGCGGCGAGGAGCGCTGCGTCGCCTGCCACCTGTGCAGCGCGTCGTGCCCGGTCGACTGCATCACCATCCAGCCCGCCGAGCGCGAAGACGGCCGCCGCTACCCCTCGGCATTCCGCATCAACTTCAACCGCTGCATCTTCTGCGGACTGTGCGCCGAAGCCTGCCCGACGCTGGCGCTCCAGATGACCACCGACTTCGAGATGGCCGAGACCGATGGCCGCGAGCTGATCTACGAGAAGGAAGACCTGCTGATCGACGGCCCCGGCAAGTACCCGGACTACAGCTTCTGGGAGGAAGCCGGGACCGCCGTCACCCACGCGCTCGGCCACGGCCGCCAGGACCTGCCGCCGAGCGACCCGCGCTCGAACCTGCCGTAGCGGTCAGAGCACCCGGCACTTCATGACCGGTGGCTGTGACGTAACGACTCCCAGCCGCCGTCGGCCGTCCAGCCACCGTCGACCGTGAGTGCCGCGCCGTTGATGAAGGCGCTCTTCGTGCCATCGGCGAGGAACAGGATCGCGTTGGCGACGTCATCGGGCGAGGCGAAGCGGCCCATGGGCACGCGGCCGGTGATGTCGCTGTCGGAATAGTGCCCTTCGGTCTGAGAGACCACATCCATCTCGGTCTTGACCCAGCCGGGGCACACGGCATTCACGCGAACGCCGCGCCCGCCCCATTCGGCGGCGAGTGTGCGAGTCAGTCCGATCAACCCGTGCTTCGAGGCGTTGTAGGCGGCGCGATCGGCGACGCCGACCAATCCAGCGACCGAGGCCACGTTGACGATGCTGCCGCGCTGCGCCGCCAGCATTCGTGTGCCGAACGCCTTGGCGAGGAGGAACGGGGCGACCAGGTTCACCTCCAGAACGTGTCGATAGTCGGCAGCGGACGTGAGCTCGGCCGGCGAAATGAATGCGATGCCGGCGTTGTTCACCAGCGCATCCGCAGGGCCAAAGCGGTCGTGCACCTCGTGCGCGAAAACCTCGATGACGTCTTCCTTCGTGATATCCCCGGTGTGGGCGAAGGCCTCCGCGCCGAGTGAGCGGAGTGAATCGAGCGTTGCTTCGGGCATGCGCAGGTCGATGAGCGCCAGGCGGTAGCCGGCCTGGCCGAACGTCTCGGCAGTCCTGCGTCCGATTCCTTGGGCGGCTCCCGTGATTACAGCGCATCTCGATGTGGTCATCGGTTCTCCAACTCGAGCAGGCCCGTGAGCACCCGGCTCGGGACTTCGCTCAGTGCGAGCAGCGCGAGGTCCGACGTCACCGGCAGGTCGTCGAGGTAGAAGGGGTCGCCGCCCCGGCCTCGGCGGAACTCCCCTCGATATTGGGACCGGTACTGACGCCGGTCGTGGTGCTCGCGGGTCTGCTCGAGGAATTGGGGCACGGACCATCGACCGAAGACCTCGTGCCAATCGTTGTCGAGGCGGTCGCACCGCGCCCAATCCTGCCGGCGCATGTCCGACGTGTAGAGACAGTAATCGTCAGGATCGCCCTCGCCGCCGAAATCGGAGTACACGGTGCGCGCCCAGGCCTTCGCCTCGCCGCCGTCGCGAAGCAGCGTGCCGCCGGTGGCGACGTCGATGGCCTCCGATTCCCAGCGCAGCTCGACCTCGCGCCGCCGGTGCGTCGCGTCGAACGGAACCTCGTGGTAGCGGTCGACCTCGACACCCGAGGTGTCTTCATACGAGGTCTTTCGATAGAGGTGTCCGTGGTAGTGGTCGACGTGATGTTCGCTGCGCAGTCCGCGCAGGCGACCCCACACGACCACGCCGGCGCCCGCCGCCTTGCCGACCGCCAGCGCCCGATCGCGCGAAAGGTCTCCCTCATCGCCGGATTCCATGTGAGCGCGCACCTGTGCGCTCGGGATCAGCTCGGTGAAGCGCGTCTCGCCCAGGGGCCGCGCCAGCTCGGCCATCATCTGCGCGTCCAGCTCGAGAGCCAGCAGCGGCAGCCCGGTCTCGTCGAGGAACGGGACGACCGCGACGCGAATCAGCGCCTGCTCGAACACCGTGGGCATGCGGGTGCCGAGATCCGAGTAGCCGGGCACGAAGCGGATCGCGGATTCGAAGCTGCGGTACGCCTGGCGGAATCTCCCGGCGTCCTCGTAGGCGCGGCCGGCGGCGTAGAGGTAGCCCGCCGCACCCTGGCGAATGCGACGCGCAGCCTCGTCGAACTCGGGGTTCATCGGCAGCTCCGCTTCGTAGCGGCGCACCTCGTCGACGAACCCGCGCAGATCCAGTAGCTGTTCGGCGGCCGCGAGCGTGTCGTAGTCGGCGACACTCAATATGCCCTGCTGTTGTCTGCGGATCAGCACGTCCGCCGCGGCCGACATGACCTCGCGCGCGTGCTGGTTCGAGAAGTCCTTGTCGAGCGAGGCCCTGGCCTCGCGATAGGCCTTGTCGAAATCCTGCTTCTGAAGCGCACGGTCAGCACGCCTGGCCAGTTGCGACGAGCTGGCGCACGACAACGTGAGCAGGGCAAGGGCGAGCAGCGGGAACCGCAGGTCCAGACGCATGGCTCACTCCTGAGCAGCCGAACTCGCGGGCGCGTGGACGAGCGTCGGCTCGTGATGCGGGGAGCATCCGAACGTCCTGTTCGTGGCCCGAGCTTACTCTTCCACCCCGCAGCGCCCCAAGAAGCTTTGGGTCAGACCGCCAACTCGAGCTGGTCCGGCCCGGGCGGCGGTCGCAGCGGGTGAAGCCGACGATCGCGAATGCCGTGAAGTTGTTTGAGCTCGTGGACCTGGTCGGAGATCGCCTTGGTCCGGGCGGTCGGCAGGTACGCGCGCTCCCGGAACATCGACTGGTACTCCCCCAGCTGCTCGGGCCAGTGCCGGGCCAGCGTCTCGAAGAAGTGCTCACGCGTTCCCGGACGCAGGTAGACCGCCCCACCCCACAATCGCGTAGCACCGGCATCGCGTGCCGCGCGCACCACCGCTTCGAGCTGATCCGGTCGATCCGAGATCCCGGGCAGGATCGGCGCCATCGCGACTCCGGCGTCGATCCCGGCGTCGACCAGCATGCGCACGGCGCGCAGGCGTTGGTGCGGAGGCGCGGTTCCGGGCTCGGTCCTGCTCCAGACGTCGGGATCGACGGTCGGCACCGACAGATGCACCGAGACCTTGGCGCGTTTCGAGGCCTCCTGGAGCACGTCGCGATCTCGGACGATCAGGGGGCCACGCGTGATGAGACCGAACGGATTGCTCGCAGCCGACAGGACCTCCATGCATCGGCGAGTCAGACGGTATCGCCCCTCGGCCGGCTGGTAGGGATCGGTCGCGGCGCCGAGCACCACGGTCTCGCGCTGCCAGGAACGGCGGGCCAGCTCGGTGCGCAGCACGTCGGCGACGTTGATCTTGACCCGGATCGACCACCCGTATCGGCCATCGGCCGGACGGTCGGCGCGCTGCTCGAAGGCGCGCACGTAGCAGAAGGCGCAGCGGTGCGCGCATCCGGTGTAGGGGTTGAGCGACCACCGGAACGGCATCCCGCGGACTTCGTTGAGAGCGGTCCGGCAGGGCTCCTCGCGGTACTCCACGCGCATGGCGGCCGCATTCTAGGCTCATATCCGTCACGGGCACAAGTGTGCAGTAACGTTCGCGGCGCAGCGGTCCGTCGATTGGTGTTCCGGCAGGTGTGCTTTGGCTAGCTGACGGCCGCGTCGGGAACGCGGCCAAAGCGCCGGTCACGCCGGTGGTACTCGGCCACCGCGCGCTCCAGGTCCTGGGCGGCGAAGTCCGGCCACAGCTGGGGCGTGAAGTACAGCTCGGCGTAGGCGCACTCCCATAGCAGGAAGTCCGACAGCCGCTGCTCGCCGCCGGTGCGCACCATCAGGTCGACGTAGCGCGGTCGGATCACCGGCGGATCGCCATCGGCGAGCATGTGCAGGAACTGGTCGCGATCCAGCTCGATGCCCGCCGGCGCGCGCGCGGCGGCGCGCAGGATCGCGTCGCGCGACGAATAGTCGACGGCGACCCGCAGGTGCAGGTTGCGACCCGCGAGCGTCGCCGCCTCCATCTGCTCCATCGAGCGGACGACGGCATCGCTCAGCCGGTCGCGCCGGCCGATGAACGAGACCCGCACGCCGTCACGGACGCAGCGCTCGGTCTCGCGCCGGATGTACTGGCGCAGCAGATCGAGCAGGGCGGCGACTTCGCGCCGCGGGCGCTGCCAGTTGTCGGACGAGAACGCGTAGAGCGTCAGTGTGCCGATGCCGAACCCGGGTGCGGCCTCGACGATCGCGCGCACGGTCTCGACGCCGGCACGATGGCCGGCGACCCGCGGCATGTTCCGCGAGGTCGCCCAGCGGCCGTTGCCGTCCATGATGCAGGCCACGTGCAGACCGCGGAACTCGATCGGCTCGTGGGCGGCTTCGCGGCGGGTCGCATGGGTGGCTGGGCGCGCGCCGTTCACCACGCCGTTGCCGTTGGCGTGCCCGCCGTTCACCGCCGGGCGGTGCCGCGAGTCATCGCGAGCGCGTGACACGGATGAGCGCCTCCATGTGGTTCAGATAGGCCTCGAGCGCACGGCGGCCGGCGGCCGTCAGCCGGTAGCGGGTCTTGGGCACCCGCCCTTCGAACTGCTTGGTGCACGTGACGTAGGTGGCCAGCTCGAGCTTGCGGGCGTGCACGCTGAGGTTTCCATCGGTCGATCCCAGCAAGGTCTTGAGTTCCGAGAACGTGAGCGAGTCGTTGACCGCGAGGGCACTGACCATGCCGAGCCGGGTCCGCTCGTGGATGATGCGGTCGAGCGCGTGGGCGGGCTCGGGCGGGGCGGCACGGCCGAGCGCGCCGGCGGCGCCCCGACCGCGTTTCAGAGCTCCGGCTCTAGCCACCGTAGCGCCTCGCGATCACGACGCCGAAGACCAGGTGGAGTCCGCCGAACGTGGCGGCCATGATCGGATTGCCCCACGACGTCGGGGCGGCGAGCGTGACGACGCCGATGGCCAGGAAGCAGAACCCGAGCACGCGGACGATCGGCACCGAGAATGCGCCGCCGGAGACGAACGCGGTGCCGTAGAGCAGGAGCCACACGCCGGGGAGCAGCGAGGCCATTCCGGCACGAAACAACGCGACGGTCAGGACGGCTGCCGCGACCAGCGGCAGCGAGAAGCTCAGGAAGAACCGGCGACTGGTGCCGGCGAACACGGACACGCCTGCCATGCGCGACTTGTGCGCCATGGCCGCGAGCCCGATGACCAGCGCCGCCACCGCCTCGACGCTCCACACCGTCAGCCAGAGCGCCGGGGTGGTTTCGCGCGCGGCGAAGAACGCCGCGGCGCACGCGGTGGCGCCGACCACCACCATGCCCCAGCCCGGGACCGCGGTGAACACACCGGCACGCTCCATCGTCTGACGGATGAAGCGCAGGTCGTCGATCGCGTGTTCGGAAAGCGCGGGCGGCTCGTCGGGCCGCCGGTGAGGTCGAAGGGGCGTGATGTCTGCCATCGCGGGCGAGACATTACCGGCTCAGCCGTGTTGCCGTCAAGCACTTTGTGCCGCAAAGCCGATGCTGAGGCGGCCGGCCTCCTCGGGGACCTGGGCCTCCGCTCGCCTGGGGCTCGGTCGGTCGGCTGACGGCGGACCGGTAACATCGTCCAACCGAGTATGATCCCAAGACCGAGTCATCTCGTCTTCGCCTTCCTTCTGTTCCTGACGGTGCCGATGTCCGTCTCGGCACAGTCTCTCCACGAGTCGTTCTGGGTGACCGACGGGCCGGTGTACGCGGTCGAGCCCTATTTCGACCTCATGTTCATCGGCGGCCAATTCCAGCGCGTGGGCCCACCCACCGGGAGTGGTGCCGTCACGAACCGGTCGACCGGGGCCCTGGAGGGTCCACCTCTCCACATCAATGGTGTCGTGCATGCGGTGGTTGCCGACGGGTCGGGTGGATGGTTCCTGGGTGGATCGTTCACCACCATCCGCGGGATCACTCGCCGCTGTCTCGCCCACATCGACGCCACGGGCAACGTAACGGCCTGGGCGCCGCAACCGGATGCCACCGTGCGCAGCATCCTGCTCTCCGGCGGGATGCTCTACGTCGGCGGGGACTTCACCACGATCGCAGGGGTCGCCCGGTCGCGACTCGCTGCCCTGGACCCCGCGAGCGGTGCGGTCAACTCCTGGGATCCGGGCGCCAACGGCAGCGTGCGTTTCCTCGGCTCCTTCTCGAGCCTGATCTACGTCGGCGGCGAGTTCACCGCGATCGGCGGCACGACCCGCAACCGCGTGGCGGCGCTCCATCCCGCCACCGGAGCGCTGCAGACCTGGAATCCAAACGTCAACGGCCCGGTGAACGCGGTGTTCCGCTCGGGGCTGAACCTCGCGATCGGCGGCCTGTTCTCGATGGTCGGCGGTCAGCCCCGCACCAATCTCGCGATCATCACGTCGTCGGGGACCCTCGCCCCGGCGACCAACGTCAACGGAGAAGTGTTCGCGTTCACCGCCGATCCATCCAACGTCTACATGGTCGGCGACTTCACCACGGTCCTGGGTCAGTCCCGACAGCGGCTGACGGCATTCGACCTCACACTTTCGGTGCTGCGCCCCTGGAATCCGGGCGCCGATGCGCGCGTGCGGACCATTCTTTTCATTGCCGGTCAACTTTGGATTGGCGGAGACTTCGCGAACGCCGGGAACGCACCGCGCAACGGAGCCGCGAACCTTTCGACCGCCGACGATTTCGCGGGCAGCTGGAATCCGAATGCCGCAGGCCCGGTCCACGCGGTCGCCGTCGACCCGACCCGAGCGTTCATCGGCGGCAACTTCTTCTCGGTCGGTTGGGTCGCGCGTCAGAACCTCGCGGCGATCATCACCAATCCCGCTTCAGCCGACCGCGGCAAAGCACACGCGTTCAATCCGGGGGTGACGGGCACGGTGATGGAGCTCGAGCTCGCGTTCCCCTGGTTACTCGTCGGCGGCAGCTTCACGGCGGCGGCCGGACAGCCGCGCAGCAACTTCGCGGTCATCGACGTCGTCGGGAACTTGTCGTCATGGGCGCCGGCGGTGAATTCCCCGGTGAACGCCCTCGGCTACAGAACCGGGCACATATGGGTGGGCGGCGCATTCAGCTCGATCGGCGGAGACCCGAGTCAGGGGCTGGCCGCCCTCGACCTGGGTGGCGGTGTTCGGCCCGAATTCCTGAGCCCGCCAAACACGGGCCACGTTTACGACATCAAGGAGGTCGACAGCGAGCGGGTCTATGTGGCCGGGTCGTTCGACACGCTGCGCGGCAGCCCCCGCAACGGACTCGGACAGGTCAACGCCGACGCCGGCGTGGCCACGTCGTGGACGCCGTTTCCTCCCGACTCCGCCGCGCTGGGGGCTACTGTTCTAGCCGTCGAGGCCGGGGACGAGATCGTCTACGCGGGTGGGGCTTTTCAGCAATTCGGCGTGTTCGATCGCCAGTTCCTGCTCGCGTTCCACGTCTCGACCGGGGCCGCCGAACCCTGGTCACCGAACCCGGATGGAGTGGTGACTGCGATGAGGCTCGCGCTCGGTCGGCTGTACATCGGCGGCGAATTCTACGCCGTTCAAGGCCAGCCGAGGGAGTTCCTCGCCGCCTTCATCGCCGATGGACAGGCGCCAGGCCCCAAGCCTTTGCTGGTCTGGGCTCCGACACTCGACGGCGTACCCGCGGACATCACAACTCAATCGAACACAGAGTTTCACATCGTTGCCGTCTGCGGCAGCTTCAAAACCGTGAACAACTTCCATCACCCCAATATCGCGTTCCTCGACGACCAGACGTTTGCGATCGTCGGTGTCGACGCCCCCATCCTGCCGCGCACGAGTTTGACCCTCACGCCGAATCCCGTCCGGGTCGAATCGCGTGCGCGTTTCGTCCTCGGCCGCGCCGGAACCGTCACGCTCCGGCTCTTCGACATCCAGGGCCGCGAAGTGGCGCGTCCGCTCGACGACGTCTGGCTCGAGGCCGGATCTCACGAGGCGCGCCTCGACGCGCGACGGCTGGCGCCAGGACTCTATGGTCTTCGACTCGATGGCGCCGAAGGTGCCGTGACCGGCAAGCTGGTGGTGGTCCGATAATCTCGCGCTAGCGGTGGCGACGCTCCTGGTACTTCTGTTTCTCCTGTTTCTCCTGCATCTCTTCTTTCCGTTCCTGCTCGCGCTCGTGCGCCTCTTCCAGCTCCTCCTGCGCGCGCTCCCGCTCTTCCTGCAGCCACTCGCGCTGGCGCTCCTGAGCGTCGCGCATCGCCTCGGCTACCGACACCAGGCGGATCGATCCGCCGAAGGACTCGAGACTCAATCGCGCACTGCCCTCGCCCATCGCGAAGTGGAAGCGCCGGCCGTAGCGGGCGTTGTCGAGGCGCACCGGGAAGACCGACTCGAAGTCGCCGTTGAATGTGGCCACCGAGATCGTGGCGTCGAGGTTTTCGGGCATGCCCAAGATCAAGTCGCCTTGGTGGGTGGAGAAGTCGTACTGGCCGTCCTTGTGCAGATTGCCCAGGAAATGCACGTCGCCGTTCACGGTCGACACCGAGATGCGCCCGGCGTCGATGCCCTCCAGGTCGATGTCGCCGTTGACCGCGCTGACCACGACTTCGCCCTGGGCGTCGATCACGCGCACGGCCTCGTTGATCGACTCGGCCTCGAGCCGTCCGCGCGATTTGACCGAACTGACCGGGCCGTTCATCGACGACAACCGGATCAGCCCCGACCCGCCTTCGACGCTGATCAGTCCGTGCACGGTCTCGGCGAGCACGTCGCTGTTCACGCCCTTGACCCGAATGTTCGAGTGAATCCCTTCCAGGTTGAGCGGCAGCCACTCGGGCACCTGGATGCGGTAGTCGATCCGTGCCGGCCGGCGTCGAGAAGCGTACTGAACCTGGATGTCGGGCCCGGACTCCACGATGACCACCTTCACGCGATCCGAGTGATCGGCGACCACGTGGATTGCGTTCTTGCGCCAGGCCTCGACCGCGATGTTGCCGCCGAAGTTGTTCAGGTAGAGACGCGCGCCCTTGCGCGCCTGCACCGTCGTATCGGTCCCTGCTGCGGCGGCTGCCGTCGCCATGATCATCGACAGAAGGACAGCCCAGCGGAGTCTCATGTCCTCGCTTCTCCCTAGCCCTGGTGAACCGTGACCACGGCGGCAGCACGCTGCAGCAGCTGCACTTTGGCCTGCAACTGCGCCGCCAGATGGTTGTTCAGATAGATACTCGCCGGATCCGCGGCCAGCGCACTGCGCGCATCGGCGATCGCGCGATCGATGACCGCAAGGTTCTGTTCGATGACCCGCACGGTCGATGTGTCGAGCACCGCGCGATGCGTGCGCAGGACGGATTCGAGGTCGGCGATGGTCGCGTCGTAGCGCGTCAGGTCGTAGCCGGCGTTGAGCGCGCCGTTGGTGCCGTTGGCGCCATTTCCGCCGTTGACGCCATGGGTGCCGGGAGCCGGGGTCGCGAATCTGAATACGTCTCCCGTCCGCGCGGCGATCGGAGCCGCAGGACGCTGAGCCAGGAACCACGCGGCACCCCCCGACATCACCATCAACAGTGCGGCGGCGGCGGCGAACTGCGGAACGGTGAGCGCGATGCGCGCGCCGCCGAACCAGCCTGCGATTCGCGCCCCGACGCCCATCGGCTTCTCGTCGAGCCGGCGTGCGATCGCCGGCCACAGGTCGGCTGCCGGCGGACGATCCTCGAGCGCCGTAGCGCGCGCCTTGACCAGCCGCAGCTCTTCGAGCGCGGCGCTGCACTCGGCGCAACCCGGCAAGTGCGCCACGACTCCGGCGCGCGTCCGCGCGTCGAGCGTGCCGTCCAGGTACTCCGACAGCCGGTCGGTCCAGGGGTCCGATGTCAGTGGGGCGTGCTTCATGAACTCACGATCTCCCGAGATTCCTGCGCAGCAACATGCGTGCGCGGTGGAGCTGCGCCTTGGACGTTCCCGACGAGATGCCGAGCATGCGGCCGATCTCCTCGTGCTTGAAACCCTCGACGTCGTGCAGCACGAACACCTGTCGCGCCCCTTCCGGCAATCGTTCCAGCGCAGTCTCGAAGTCGAGGGCCAGGTCCATCTGCGCGGGACGCGCCGAGAGGTGATCCAGCACCTCGTCCGCGCCGCCATAGCGGTCGCGCCGGGCGCCGAGCCGGCCTCGATGCGCGAGCATCACGTTGATTGCCAGACGATACAGCCATGTTCCGAACTGCGCCTCGCCACGAAAAGTTCCGAGTTTCTGCCAGGCCCGCACGAACACGTCCTGGGTGACTTCGTTCGCGTCCTCGAACCCCGCCAGGCGCCGAGCCAAGCTGTGGATCCGCCCCACGTGACCCCGGTACAGGCGCTCGAACGCCACCCGGTCGCCCGAGGCCGCGCGACGCGCGTCGTCGACGTCCGAGCCGTGTGCCGGCGGCAGCGAGTCATCGCTCAGCGGGGTCACTCCGGGGCCCGAGTGCTCCATCCGCAAGAGTAGGATGGTCTTGCGGGGAAAAAGGTTGGCAGTGGCTGTGCCGGCGGAGCCTCGGAGGTAGTCCCTCCGGAGTCAAGCCAGCGGGGCTGGGATCGATGCCCCGCTATGGGTTAGGCCTTACGACCCAGGTCATTCCCCCCAGGACCCGGACCCCGTTCCGGGCGACCACGTGCAGATAGCGGGGGCGAGCCACCCCCGCGTGCCCTGGGAAGAACACCAGAGCGAGATCCAGAGGGGACCCCGTGAGGATCTCGCCACGAGCGACCGAATCCGCCCTAAATCCGGCATACCCTGCCGGGATCATGTGCCCGGGCGTAACGAGCGAGTCGCTGGCGGTGTCCCGGGCCGCGCCGATCCAGTCGACGGCGCCCTGAGGAACGAACAGGCGCATCTCGTCACCGGGCTCCCGTCCTCCGAACGTGACGGTGAAAACGGTCCCCGCGACAACACCGGTTGGAGCGATGCGGATCAACTCCTGAACGCGCGCGGCACTCGCGGTGACCACCTGCGAGACGTTCAGGGAGCGAAGTGCGACCTGATGGGAGTTGGGCACCAGCACATCCATGTCGTGGTCCCCGCGCGCGGATCCGAGCGGCGCCTGGTTGGATTCGATCACCGCCAGATACTGGAATGGAGGCTGGGCGCCGGGTGGAACTTGCCAGTCGAAGGAGGCAACGCGAGGCTCGCCCGGGTTCACGACATCGATGGTGTCGCAGCGCTTCGCGGGGTCCACGTACTGCCAACCGGAGTTGGCCGAGATCGGTGCGCAACCTGAACCAGTCGGAAAGCTCGCACTCCAGAAGGTGCCGGGAAGCGGCGGCGCCGGAACGCTGCCGCCGAACCACAGCGCCGTGACCCGTACCTGGGTCATCGGCGTCAGTCCATGGTTCGTGACCTGGACGAAGACGCGTGCCACATCGCCCGGGTTGGGGCGCGCATCCCACAGCATGCCACGCGGACATGCTTCCTGATCCGACCAGATCGGGCACGATTCGAACTCCACGTGATCGTAGTCCGGGATCGCGGATCCCGCCGCGTCTTTCACCGCGACGCGAATGTCCGTCGACGTCCACCAGTTGATGCTGCCGTCGACCGAGCTGTTGGCGGCCCACAGTCCGTCCCCGTTGAGATCCACCGGGTCCTCGGGGTTCGGTTCACCGATCAGAGCCGGCCCGTTGCCTCGGTCGAAGACGTTGTCGCGGACCAGCACTCGATCTTGCGGACATTCGGCGTCACCGACATAGCGCTCGTAGACGCCGTAGCCTCTGGTTCCGATCGAGAGCATCCGGGTCGCCGTGTTGAGTGTCATGTCGTTGACGTCCAGCCCTTCGGGCAGTCCCTGATCGAATGGAGCCCAGGTCGCGCTACCGTCGTCGGCCACGATTCCTCTGAAGACGCCGACGAAGCCGCAGGCATAGATCACGTGCCCGACCACGGGATCGACCACTGGATCGATCGCCACGCCGGTCATCGGCGCCTCGGGGAGCCCCGTGGCACCGGACCCGCCCACGTCGACCCAGGTCTTTCCCGAGTCGGTGGTGCGCAGGATCGTGCCCATGGCTCCCTCGTTGCCACCGACGGCGACGAACGCGTGTGTCGGCTCGTTCGGGTCGACGGCAATAGCGTTCGGGGAGACATCGGGAAAGCCGTTTGGCTGGGTCCAACCGGTGCCGCGGTTCGCTGTCGAACGCACCCCCGCACCCTCCCCGGGGCTCCGATACCCGACGTAGAACGTCGTGAAGCCTTGAGCCGGCGCAACTGCGATCGCGGTGACCGTGGCATCGTCGGGAAGGGGCCCCGGCATGCTGGTCCACGTCGCACCGTTCGTGGTCGTGTATTTGAGTCGCGGCTGCTCGTGATTCAGCCACGAAACCGCGACCGCGTGTCCAGGGTTCTCGGGGTCGGTCGCCACTGGGTCGTGAGGATCCTTGAACGACCCGGGCCAGGAGACGATCGTGCTTCCCCAGTCGATCTTGCCCGGGACCGGATTGCCGTAACGAACCAGGCTGCCGTCACAAGACTCGTAGACACCGAGGACGTTCGCGGCGTCGACGGCGACATAACCTCCATCGCAGTGCTGGTGGACGTACCAGGTCCTGTTGCCGAAGGTGAGCGCCGTGCCGTTGTCCTGCGTTCCACCGCCGAGGAGCGTTCCGGTGGCCGACCGGGTTGCGATCCGGTAGAACTCGGTGATGACCATCCCGTGGCTGACGCTCTCCCAGTGCCACTTGTTGTCGCCCGACTCGTCCACCGCCGACATGTCCGTGCTGCGGATGAGCCCTCCATCATTGCCGACGTAGAGGAAGTTGGGATCGGCCGGATCGAATGCGATCGCGTGTTGGTCAATGTGCAGTTCCACGTTGGAATGGTCTCCAAACTTTCGCTCCGTCCAATTCGCTCCACCGTTCGTACTGCGATAGAGCCCGATGAGCCCCAGCCACACGACATCGGGGTCCCCCGGATGAACGGCAATGCCGCTCGTGTACCAGGCAATGTCGTCCTTGTTGCTCAGGGCGGACTTCCTGCTCCAGCTGGTCCCGCCGTTGGTCGTACGCCAGACTCCCAGCGGTCTTCTCGAGTTCTGCTTCTGGACCTTGGCGTAGATCGTGGCCGGAGTGCTGGGCGCCATGGCCAGCGCGATGATGCCCCCGTTCTGAGGTATCGCGCTCGACGGCGGTTCCCAAGACCCGACGTGCCTCCAGACTCCGCGGGTGAACGACCCCAGGTCTTCGTAGATTCCGGCGAACGCGATCGGGCTTGCGGTCGAAAAGTCCACGGCGATGTCACTGCACGGCGCGTCCATGCCCGAGAGGCGGACCCATGACCCTGAAGCGCGGACCCACACCCCCGCGCTGGTTGCCGCAAAAACGTGATCCGGATCGTTGGGATCCATGATCAACCGAAAGATCACCGCTCGGTCGAGTTCCGCGACCGACTCGTGACTCCAGGAGTCACCGCCGTCGGTCGATCGCCAGATTCCGGGGCCCCCGCCCCATGCGATCTCCTGATAGTTGGGATCCCCACCGCCGGCATAGACGGTTTCGCCCAGCCCGTCGACGACGACGGCGCCAAACACGCCCGGCCGGGCATTGCCCAGAACCCGCTGCCATCGCCGCGCCCGGTCCGTGGAGCGCCAGACGCCGCCGACGCTTGCCACGAACACGATCTCGGGGGTCTGCATGGCGATCGAGATCGAAGTCACCCGGCCGTTGATGTTGCTCGGACCCGCCGATTTCCAGAGGCAACGGGTTCCGGTCGCGGGGACGTCTCCGGGTGCCACGTGCGGGGTTCCAGTCTGTTCGTGCATCAGCCGGACGTGGTCGAGCGCGGCCTCTCGGGGCTCGACTCGCAACACATCGCCCGGGTAGACCCTGGGCTGGAGGTAGCGTTCGTCGATCGCGTCGATCGCTTCACCCCCCGAGGGCGTGTGCTGAAACCCGTCACAGCCTGACATGGCCGCCGTCACCAGGGCGATCCCGAGCACCTGCGCGATCGAGACGCTGATGCGACTACCGAGTGAACCGGTTCCCCACCCCGGCAACGGCGTCATGTCATGCTCCTACTTCCGCTTCCGCGCCGACTTCTTCCCAGCCTTCTTCTTCGCGCCTTTCTTCTTCGATGCCTTCTTCCTGGACGACAGCCGGCCCGGATCCCCGCCATCCGCATCCACCTCGGGATCCACGACCACCGTGCCGTCGGCGTGATAAATGGTCAGCGTGTACTTGGTGACACCTCTCGGATGTTCGACGGTCCACGGCGTCCGTGTGTTCCTTGGAATGATTTTCGACGTCCAGTCGAACGGCGAATAATACCCGGGATAATTGAAGTCGACCTTCATGCGCGCGCTAGAGCAATGCCAGACGATTTCGTCATCCGCAAGCGTGAAGGCCTTCGGCCGCATGTTGTTGATGTTCAGCTTGAAGTTGTTCAGCCTGACGGTGACGGTTACGGTTTTCGTGGCCATATCATCAGCGACCTCCGGGACCCGAATCAGTGTTCCCGCCGGTGCTCAACAACCTCGCCACCCGCGGGTCCTGTCGCAGACGCTCGAGCTCCGGATCCCGCTCCAGCTCGACGCGGCCGTACCCTGACGTCAGGGCGTGCTCGAAACTTTGGACTGCTGACTCTCTGTTGCCTGCCAACTCGAATACAGTCGCTGCCCGGCTGTGGATGGCCAGGATTTCGGGCGCGAGATCGAGCGCTCGGCGTGTCGCATCCACCGACTCCTCGACTTTGCCGAGTTTGGCCAGCCACCTGCCGAGCCTGGACCAGTCCTCGGCGCTGGCGGGATTGCCCGCCAAGTGCTCACGGGTCAGGACCACCGCTCTTTCGAACGACAGGCACGACTTGGCGTCGAGTCCCCGAGTCCATCGCTGGGCGTCGGCCAGGTTTCCCCACGTTCTCGCATCCTTCGGTCTCAGTGCGACGGCCTTCTCGAACAAGGCCACGGCTTCACCGCTCCGTTGGGTAAAGAACAGGACTGTTCCCAGGTAGCTGAACGTGTTGGCGCCCGGGGCAATTCCGAGGGCGCGGCGGTATTCCCGCTCCGCGTCCTCGAGCCGTCCCAGGTGGAAGTAGGCCGATCCGAGATTGGTGATGACCATGGCATTGTCCGGGACGAGCTCGAGGGCCCGACTCCAGGCCGCTGCCGCTGTCTCGAACAGACCCTTCCGGAACCGCACGAGCGCCAGTCGGTCGTGGGTTCGCCAACTCCCAGGCCGTAGTGCGATCGACTCCAGCGCGGCGTGCTCGGCGCCGCTCAGGTCGCCACGCGCCTCTCGGGCATACGACAGCTCGATCCACGCATCGGCGTTGCCCGGATTCAGATCGAGCGACTGTTGCAGTGCCGCAACCGCTTCGTCGTGTCGGCCCGAGTGGTAGAGGACGCTGCCCAGCGTGATCAGGACATCGGGGGAATGGGGATCCAGCGCCAGCGCCATCCGACACGACGTCTCGGCGCGGTCCTTCCACTCGTGCTCGAAGGTCAGATTGTACTTGCGCAGGTACCCGCGCCCCAGGGCCGATTGTAGGAGTGCACCCGAGCCCTCGGTGTGAATCAGCCCTTCCAGGAGCCGGATGCCGCCATCGACCGACGCTTCGTTGTCGGTGCGCTGGAGGTAGCCGAGCGCCTGAAGATACTTCTCGTGCGCCGCGGTGGCGGCGAGAGCGGGAACCCGCACCGTTTCGACGGCTTCCAGGTTCAACGCACGAATGATGCCGGCCACCAGGCGATCTTCGAATGCGAACAGATCCGACGCGGTTCCCTCGATGGTGTCCCCGCCGACCTGTTCCCCCAGCCATCCGTCGATCAGACTGAAGCTCACACGCAGGTGCGTGTCCGATTTGCGCACCGTTCCCACCAGGATCAGGTGGACTCCGAGCTGGCGGGCAAGGTTGCGCCACGGCACGCCTTCGGTGGCGGACTCGTGGCCCGGGGGCACGATCTGCAAGCGAGCAAAGCGCGCCAACGCCGCGCTGACGATGTCCGACAGGCCGCGGGCGAAGTGCTCGGCGACGACGTCCGCTTCACCCGCCGGGCCGACATGGCGAAACGGCAGGACCGCCAGCTCGGTGCGCGCAATGGCGACGTTGGAGCGGCCGAACTCGGCCATGTGGCCCAGCCGCTTTGCGGTCGGGGCGATCGCCTCGATCCCGGAGGTTGCGCGCAGGTCGCCGGCGAACTCCTCGATACGTGCGAACCGCGCCGCGGGATCCCTGGCCAGCGCCCTGAGGATCACGTCATCTAGCCGCGGGTCCACTTCCTTGCGCAATGCCGAAGGCGGACGAACCTCGTCGTGGAGCACGGAGTAGATGAGTGCCGCGGTCTGGTCGGCGCGGAATGGCGGCCGGCCCACGACCATTTCGTACAGCACGGCTCCCAGACTGTAGACGTCGCCTCGATGGTCCATCGGACAATTGCTGATGACTTCGGGAGGCATGTAGGGTGCGGTGCCCACGGTGGCGCTCGACGAGGTGATGCGGGACGTGTTGGCTCCCAGGGCGAGCCCGAAGTCGATGACCACCGTCCGGCCCTCGCGGTTGACCATGAGATTGCCGGGCGAGATGTCCCGGTGAACGACGCCCCGGGCATGGGCGTGCCCCAGCGCTTCGGCGGCCTCGGTGGCAATGCGTACGGCATCGGCAGTGAGCATCGGTCCACCGCGAAGCAGTTCGCGAACGGTTCGCCCTTCGATCAGCGCGAAGACGAGAAACAGGCGGCCGTCTTCCTCGCCGGCCTCGTAGAGCGTGACCAGCCCCGGGTGGTCCAGGACCGACACCAGTCGCGCTTCGCGCAGGAAGCGCCTTCTGGCCTGCGGAGAGTCGGCCAGATTGTCGGGCAGGAGCTTGACCGCGACGGCACGGCCAAGGAGTTCATCGTCGGCGCGCCAAACGCTACCCATTCCCCCCTCGCCCAAAGGCTCGAGGATCCGGTAGCGACCCAAGCGGCGGCCCTGCATTGCGTCACCTCGTCTGCGATCGGGGCGGGTCGTGTCACAGCCCGCAGGCGCAGGGGAGTTGCTGTGCGCAGGCTCGGTCGCGGCCTCGATCGACCAACATCCTGTGTGGAGAATGCGTGCGAAGCCTACGCCCGGTCGCCGGACCGGTCAAAGGCTAACGCGGACGGGCCTTCGCCCCCTTGGGCCGGGCGTCGTACTTCTCGAACAGCCGGGTGTGGCGGGTTTCCATCGACATTTCCTGCCCGGCGATGAACACCCGCTCGACCTTGGTAGTGATCTCGAGCGGGTCGCCGTCGCACACGAACAGGTCGGCCTGCTTGCCCGGCTCGATCGAGCCTAGCCGATCTCCGACGCCGAGAATCTGGGCCGCATAGAGCGTGACCGCCTTGAGCGCTTCGTCTCGGGGCAAACCGTACGCCGCGGCGGCGCCCGCGTGGTACGGCAGGTTGCGCGCGTTCGCCGCCTCGTCGCGCCCGCCGTCGTCGCCGATACAGAACGTCACGCCCGCGGCGTGCAACCGCGCCGGCCCGCTGTAGCGCGCGTCGTAACCGTCGTGCATCCGAGTCGGCGGATCGAGCACGCCGTTGACGATCACCGGAATCTTGCGGCGCTTGAGCTCGTCGCCGATCCGCCAGGCATCCTGGCCACCCAGGAGAATCACGCGCTGGAGCTGCATCTCGTCGGCGAAGTTGAGCGCGCCCCGGATCTGCGCGAGCGTCGACGCCCGCAGGATCACCGGAATCTCCCCGCGCAGCGCTTTGGCCATCGCCTCCCAGCGCACGTCGCCGTCGTGTCGGGGAATGCCGGCCTTGCCTTCGGCGCCGCGGGCACGGTTGTAGGCGCGCGCCTGCTCGAACGCATCGCGCAGCGCCGCGATCGACTGGTCGCGTTGCTTACGGGCGGCCTCGGGACGCTGGGCTCCACCCCCACCGAATCCCCCCGGCGCCTGGTTGAGCGGCGGCCACTGGACCAGCAGGCCCGCCGGGCCGAGCACGGTCATGTCCTCGTGCGTCCAGCCCGCCAGATGAATCAATGCCGCGGTGCCGGCGATCAGTCCGCCGCGCGGCATGACCAGCGCGCTGGTCACTCCATTCACCCGGGCCACCGGGAGCAGGTCGCTGTCGGGATTGATCATGATCTCGGCACTGATGTTGGGATTGATCTCTCCCATCTCGCGATCGTCGTTGCTGCCCGGGACGCTCGAGATCTCGGTCAGACCGAGCACCGAATTGGGCGAGATGAACCCGGGATAAACGTGCTTACCCGAGCACGAGATCACCCGCGCCCCGGCGGGAATCGCGACACTGGCGCCGACTTCGCCGATCACCCCGTCGCGAATCACGACCGAAGCGTCCTCGAGCACCGGTCCGCTGACCGTGTGCACCGTGGCGTCGGTGAGCACGATCGTCTCGGCGGAAACGAATCCCGCGCCGACGACCATCCACATCGCCAGCAAGCCGCTCCGGAGTCCGTGGCTCCCGAGCCCCTGAAGATCCAGACTCCGGCTCATCGTCCGCCCTCCTCTTCGCAGAAGCTGCCGTCGTGCTGGGCTTCCTCGAGATAACCGAAACGCCTTCCGCCCGCGCGGGCGCCTTCCGCCGGCTTCGCCGCGGCGCGCGCCTTGGTCACCAGCGACTCGCGCTCTTTGGCCAGCGACTCGCGGCCGGCCAGATCGGCGGCGCGATCGAAGTACTTGCGCCCCTCGATCCAGGTCTGTTCGCACAGCGAATAGGGCGACAGTGGCGTCCCGCTCCAGATCGAGAAGTCGGCGTCCTTGCCCGGCTCCAGGGAGCCGACGCGGTCGGCGATCTTGAGCTGCTGTGCCGGATTGAGCGTGACGAACTTGATCGCTTCCTCGGGCGGGACACCGCCGTACTTGATCGCCTTGGCGGCTTCGGTGTTGAGCCGGCGCGCCAGGTCGTTGCTGTCGGAGTTGTAGGAGACGGTCACGCCCCGGTCCCACATCAGATAGCCGTTGTACGGGATCGCGTCGATCACCTCGAATTTGTACGCCCACCAATCGCTGAACGCGCTGGCCGAAGCACCGTGGCTCGCCATCTCGTCGGCGACCTTGTAGCCCTCGAGGATGTGCTGGAGGGTCTGCAGGGTGACGCCGAACTCCTCGCACAGCCGCAGCAGGGCCAGGATCTCGTCCTGGCGGTAGGAGTGCGCATGGATCATCCGCTGGCCCCTGAGAATCTCGAGCACGGCGTCGAGCTGCAGGTCGCGGCGCGGCGGCGCCGGGCGGCGGCCCTTGGTCCACTCTTCCTGCGCCAGTCCGTAGTCACGCGCCCGCGTGAACGCGTCGCGAATCGACTGTTCGACACCCGCGCGCGTGTCGGGATAGCGGCGCGGCACCGCGCTGCCGGACACACTCGAGCGCTTCGGATTCTCGCCGAGAGCGAACTTGATGGTCGGCGGCGCCGCCATCAGCATCCGGTCGGGCGCCTCGCCCCAACGATTCTTGATCACCGCGCATTGCCCGCCGATCGAGTTACACGAGCCATGCAGCAGGTGCATGATCGTCGTCCCGCCCGCGAGCTGCCGGTAGATCTCGATGCTTTCGGAGTTGACCACATCGGCAACCCGGACCTCAGCGGTGACGATGTTGGTGCACTCGTTGACCTGGCCCAGGATCGCCGAGTGACTGTGGGCGTCGAGGATCCCGGGCATGACGTGTTTGCCGGCGCCGTCGATCACGATCGCGCCCGAAGGCGCCTTGAGATTCGCTCCCACCGCCGAGATCTTGCCGCCACGAACCAGCAGGTCGGCATTCTCGATCGTGCCTTGAGGGCCAACCGTCCAGATCGTGGCATTGCGCACCAAGATCGCGGCCGGCTGGGCTGGAGGCTGCGCGCGCCACGCCTCGACGTCGCCCATCACGACGACAGCGGCGGGCTGTGCTCCCGGTGTCGGTTTGGCGACCGTCTTTTCGCCCTTGGCGGCACTCTCGGGAGCGCGCACTGCCACGACCTGCTTGGGCGTGCGATCCACGTCGCCGAGCAGGCGTTCGTCGCGGGCACTCAGGTCGAAGTCGGCAAGACCATCCTTGAGCCGAGCCGTGAACTGAACTCGCTCCCGTTCCACCCGCGGCCCGTTCGCCACCAGTGTGTCGCTGCCCATCACCAGCTTGACGCTGGTATCCGGGGTGACCTGAACGATCAACCGGGCGCGTTGGCTTCCCCACGCCAGATCCCAATTGCCCTTGGGGCTGGGCACGTCTTCGGCCGCCGCCGCTGCCTGCCGCACGCCGTCCACCCAGACTTCAACGACCTTGGAGGTCGAATCGAACAACTCGCCGCGCGTCACCGTGAACGTGGCCGCCTTGCCGGCGGCAATCGTGCCGAGGCGATCGGATAGGCCGAGCAGCTCGGCAGGGACGGTGGTCACGGCCGCGAGCGCCACGTCGCGCGACAGACCGCGATCGATGGCCTTGGCCACCGCCGCCCGGAATCCGGTTGGGTCCTTGAGCCCTTTGGCGCTCAGGGCGAAGCGGGCGCCGGCTTTGGCCAGCGCCGCCGCGTTGCCCGGGGCGTTGCTCCAGTGCCGCAGGTCCGGAGTCGAGACTTCGAGGGCGTCATCGGCGGTCTCGAACTCGGGCGCATCCGGGTAGTTCACCGGAATGATCAGCGGCATGCCGGTCGCGGCGATGTCCTTGACGCGCTTGTACTCGTCACCGCTCCCGACGATCCGCGCCGTCACCCGCGCCTCGCGCGCAACGGCGGCCGCACGCAACGCCTCGAGCATGCCGGCGGTTTCGATGAACACCGGCTGACTTCCCGAGACCACGGTCCCGAGGGCGGCCCACGCGACGTTGGTCATCGGCTTGGGCTTGCCCGCCGGCTGGCGCCGGTAGCGTGCCCACACGTCTTCGTACCAGCGAGCATCCAGAAATGCCTGGCGCATGACCGCGACCACGCCCATGGTCGAGTTCGGATAGCCGCTCGGCTGCTGCTCCATGGACAGGATCTGCGCCACGTCGCTCTTGAGCACGGCGTCGTTCTTGCCGACGCTGGCGAGCCCGGCCACGGCGCTCTGCCCGCGGATGATCCCGTGGCCCGGCACCAGGTGCGCCACCGCGAAGCCCGCGCGCCGCAGCGCGGCCAGCGACTCGGCGACCGCGGGAACATCCTCGGCTACCCGCCGCTCGGGTGTGACGCACGGCAGAGGATGCGTCGCGCCGAGCACGGGCTCGGTCGGCGCGACCGCCGGCGGGAATCCGCCACCTTGAGGCCGCGGCGACCCTCCGCGCTCGGGCGCATCCCAGAACGATTCGATCATGCCCGAATAGACCGTCAGGCTGTCGCCGTTCCATACGCGGGCATCGTCCGGGACCGCGATGTTGGCGCCCACGGCCATGACCATGCCGTCACGCACGACGATCGTGCCACGCTCGATCACCTTGCCCGGAGCGAGTACGATACGGGCGTTGACGATGGCGTGTGCGCCCTTCGACGGACCGGCGGTGGCGCTCCCGGAAATGATCAGGCAAGCAAACGCGACGGCCGGCGCCAGCCGGCGGCAGGCAAGCGATTCCATGAGGACTCCAGGCTTCAGGAAGTGACGTTGGGGTGGAGCGGAAGGCCGCGATTCTAGGAGCGGCCCCGGCACCTCGCAACCAGGAAAACGGCCGCAGCCACCCCGGTGAGCGCGCCCGTCGGACGAATTCGCCGCTTTCGTCGGTGGAATCCCCCGCGGTCGCAGGTTCTTTCCCAGGCTTGATAACCGCTAGCAACGTTTCGCCTAGCTTGCCGTATCGGAATCTGCGTCGCCTCGGCACGCATACGCCACTTCGCACTTGCTGGAGGACCGCCGTGAAGCCGCACGCTCCCGCCCGCACCCGCGCTTTGGATCCGCGAACGGTACTGGCGCTTTCCTGCCTATTCGCCTTGGACCTGGCGCCGGACGCCGGCGCTCAGGACTCGACCTCGGCCGCCCCGACCGTCAGGACCGCAGCGACCACGGACTCCACCTTGCTCGCGAGCGTGGTCGTGCCTTCGTCGACCATCTCGGCCGTGCCCTGGATGCGGGCGACCCTGAGACTCGCCGGCGCCGACAGCATGACCAAGCTCCGCGCCCCGCGCACCGACACGCCGCCCAACGTCGACGGCGTGCTCGACGACGCGGTCTGGGAACGTGCGGCGCTGCTCGAGGCGTTCACCCACAACCGTCCGGTCGAAGGGGTCAAGGACACGCTGGGCACGGTCACACTCGTGCTCTACGACGACAAGAATCTCTACATCGCGTTCCATGCCGGCGACGATCCCCGCAAGGTGCAGGCGCCGATCGTGCCACGCGACCAGGTGTGGCAGGGCGACTGGGTTGGCGTCTCGATCGACACCTACAACGACAAGCAGCGCTCGTTCTTCCTGTGCTCGAACCCGGCCGGCATTCAGATGGACGGTGTCGACCAGGAGGGCCGCGACAGCGACATGGCGCCCGACTTCCAGTACACCAGTAAGGGCCGGGTGACCGACGACGGCTATGACGTCGAGATGGCGATCCCGTTCACCACGCTGCGCTTCCAGCCGGGCCAGGACGTCACGTTCGGCTTCCAGGCGATCCGCGACATCCGGCGCGACGGCATCCACATGTACTGGTCACCGGTGTCGCGCAACATCAACAGCTACCACACGCAGATCGGCAGCATGAGTGGGCTCCAGGGCGTGCGCCCCGGGCGCAACATCCAGATCACGCCGACCTACACCACGACGACGGCGGCCGAGTCGTCGCCGAGCGGCATGGACTACGGAGATCCCGAGGGTCGCGCCGGGCTCGACGCCAAAGTCGGCCTGACCAGCAACTTGATCGCCGACCTGACCGTCACCCCCGACTTCAGCCAGATCGAGGCGGACGCCGGTGTGGTCGACATCAACGAGCGCTTCGCGATCTTCTATCCGGAAAAACGCCCTTTCTTCCTGGAGGGCAGCGACATCTTCACCATGCCGATCAACCTGATGTACACCCGGCAGATCGTGGACCCGCTGTACGGCGGCAAGCTCAGCGGCAAGCTCCGTCGCATGTCCTTCGGGGTCCTCAGCTCTGCGGATCGCAGCTCGGGCGAGAGCATCGACGGCCTGCCGGATCCCGCGAACCCCTACTCGGATCAGAACGCGGTGTTCAACATCGGGCGCCTGCGCCGTGACGTGTTCAAGAGCAGCTACGTCGGAGTGTTCGGCGCCGATCGCACGCTCGACGACGAGTACAACCGGGTCGCGGCGGCCGACGGCCGCCTGAGCTGGGCCGACAAGTTCAGCCTGACGTTCCAGGGCGCGCACAGCTGGGACCGCGCGCAGGACTTCTCGTCAGTCCCGCCTGGCTCGCTGCCGCCCGACTTGGGCGGCCTGACCGGACAGGAGACCCAGGGCGACGCCTATTACGCGTCGGTGGCGCGCGACTCGCGGCCGCTCAACACCGGCTTCGAGGTCCGCGGCACCTCGCCCGACTTCCAGGCGGACATGGGATTCATCCAGCGCACCGACATCCGCGCGTACGCGGCGTGGTTCAACCCACACCTGTGGGCCAAGGAGAACCAGTGGTACACCGGGATCCACTTCCCGAACTACTACGAAGTCGACTACTCCTGGGACAACCAGACCAAGACCGACGAAGTGGTGTCGCTGGTCCAGGAGATCGTGTTCCCGCGCAACCGAGGAATCGGGATGGAGAACGTCTATCGGTTCATTCGGCACAACGGGGTCGAGTTCGACAACATCTTCCGGCGCGCGATGTGGGCCTGGAGCGAGGCCGGGCGGACGCTGCGCGGCGGCGCCACTTACGTGTGGGGCGACCAGGTCGTGTTCGCCGAGACCGTGCCCGGGCACGACCGCCGCTGGGAACTGTGGAGCGACTTCCGGTTCAGCACTCAGTTCGACGGGGGCCTGAGCGTGAACGCCGCCACCGTGTGGCGCCAGGACGACACCAAGTTCCGCGAGGCCTTGATCCCGCGGCTCAGGCTCTCGTACCAGTTCACGCGGGAGCTGTCGCTGCGCTGGATCACCGAGCTACAAGCCCGTCGCAGCTACGACACCAGCGGCAACCTGACGGAGAAGTCGCAGTCGCTGGTGCCCGACATCCTGCTCAGCTACTACGTGCGGCCGGGAACCGTTATCTATCTGGGCTACGGCGCGACGTACGACGGCGAGGAAACCGAGGACCTGGCGCCGCAGAGCGCGAGCGTGTTCACCAAGTTCAGCTATCTCTGGCAGCTGTAGTTCTGGTGCCAGAAACCAAGGTGGCCACCCCCGAGAGGGGTGGCCACCTTCGTTACACCCAGCTCGAAGCGGCCTACCTCGTCAGCGACGCCCTGCGGACGAAGATCTCTCCGGCCGTCTCCATTCGAATGAAGTAGACGCCCGACCGGGCGAGCCCACTCACGCCTCGGCCGTCCCAGATCAGTTCATGCCGTCCGGAGGCAAATCGCCCGTCCGCCAGCGTCGTGACCAGTCGGCCCTGCAGGTCGTGGACGCTGAGACGCACATCGGATTCCCGCGGCAGAACGAACGGAATCCGCATCGATTCCCGCGATGGGTTCGGTGACACGTTCCCGAGCTCGATCCCCGAGACGATGACGTCCTCGGTTCCCGTCCAGATCGGGCAGAAGCTCGTTGGGGTCGCACTGTTGCGTGGCGTGGGAACTGCGGTCCCGAAGTCACCCAGATTGTTGCCGGTATCGACGCACCCGTCCTCCCGGCGGTGGGCGGCCATGGTGTTGCTGAGCGACGACGCCGGAGCCCCCTCGGAGCAGTCCGCGCGGCCGTAGCCAACGAAGTCGATGACTTCCGGACCACTCGGACAGTTTCCAGACAGGACGGCGTCGTTGTTGACCAGCGCCACCTTGCCCGAAACCGCGCTCAGCCCGATGGTGCCGATCGCGTCCGCAGTCGGCAGGACGGCGCCAGAACCCGCACCGGCACCTTGCCGGATCAGGTAGAAGCCACCCGGTGGGATCGAGCCTATGAGGTTCGTGGTGAACCACACGCTGCCACTGTCCGACGCGTATTGCACGGACCATCCGGTGATATCGACGGTGAGATTGCCGCGGTTGAATAGTTCGATGAAGTCATTCTGGTACTGCGCCCCCGTGTTGCCGCCGCCACCGTAGACCTGGCTGACGACGACCAGGCCGACCGTGGAGTTCAGCTCGAAGTTGGCGACAATCGTCTTGTTGCCGTCCATGATCACGGTCGCCGGGTTGGCCGTTCCGCTGAAATCCCCGGTCCAACCCGCGAAGTGGTAGCCCGACGTCCGGGTGGCCGTCAGCTCGACCGGAGTCTCGGCCGGATAGCTGGCCAGGTCGGGAACCTTGGCGACCGTGCCGCCCCCGGGCGGCGCCACGGTGACCGCCAGCGTGAACACGCACGAGTTGGTCGGCGCCGAGCTGTTGCGCGGCGCGGGGCCGGAAACCGTGAAGTCATTGGCGTTGTGATCCGTGTCCACACAGCCCCCGCTGTTGCGATGGGCTGCAGTCGTGTTGCTGAGGATGCCGGTCGGTGCGGTCTCCGAGCAGCCGGCTGCACCGTATCCGACGAGGTCCACGAGATCCCCGCCGCTGGGACACGTGCCGGTCAGCGCCGTGGCGCTGGCGACCAGAGCCACCTTGCCGGAGGCGAGATTCATGGCGATGGCACCCACCGCATCGGGCGTCGGGAGGCTGGCGCCGCCACCCGTGCCAGCGGCCTGCTGGACGAGGTAGTACCCGCCGGCCGCGATCGAGCCCGACAACGGGGTCGTGGCCCACGAGCTGCCGGCCGCTGACGTGTACTGCACGGACCACCCAGTCAAGTCCACGGAGGTGGTGCCGCGGTTGAAGAGCTCGATGTAGTCGTTGTGGTAGGGAGCGCCAGAATTGCCACCACCACCGTAGATCTGGCTGACGACGACGACCCTGGACGCCGCAAAGGTTGCCGTGATCGACTTGTTCGCGTCCATGGTCACGGTCAGCGGGTTCGTCGTCCCCGATGCGTCCCCGCTCCAGCCTACGAACTCGTAACCGACCGCCGGCGTCGCGGTCAGCTCGACCAGCTCGCCGACGCCGTAGCTCGCCTGTTCCGGCACCTTCGCCACCGTCCCGTTGCCCACGACGGTCACGTCCAGCGTGTAGGTGATGATCGTGAACGTCGCCGTGATCGACTTGTTCGCGTCCATCGTCACGGTCAGCGGGTTTGCCGTACCCGATGCGTCCCCGCTCCAACCCGCAAACTGGTAGCCCACGCCCGGAGTCGCCGTCAGGTCGACCAACGTGCCCTCGTCGTAGCCCGCCTGGTCAGGCACCTTCGCCACAGCGCCCGTGCCGACCACGGTGACGGCCAGGGTGTGTTGCGGCTCGCCCACTGCAAAATCGCTGAAGGCTGTGATGCCGGTGGCCTGGGTGCTGGTGGCCGTTCGCACGCCGGTCGTCGTCAACGACCATGAAGCACCGTTGAACCTGCGGACGGCGAAGTTCGCGGGATCGGCACCCAGATCGACGTCGGCGGCCGCGAAGCCGAACACTGCACTGTAGTCGGCAAAAGTCGGTGCCGACTGTGGCGTCAGCGTCCAGGTGCGGTTGACGCTGCGGGTCGCGTCGAGTCCCGAGGTGCCGACCGAGGAGTGCTCCGCTCCCATCGTGCTGGCCGCCAGATTGAACGCCGATCCGAGCCCGTTCACCTGCAGCGCCACCGGGGCATAGACGGCGGCATCGCCGACGTCCATGGTGCGCGTCCCGCCCACGGGGACATTGCGGATCAGATTGCCCGCGACCCAGCCGGTGCCCGAACCGGCGCCGCTGATGCTGGCGCCACTGGCGATCGTCAAACTGTTTGCACCCGTGGTGATCCTGCCGTTCAGGAACGAGATGCCGCCGCCGGCGGTGCTGGTTCCGATCGTCAGATTGGATCCCAGGACGACACCGTTGGGGTTGTTGATGCTGAATGTGGAGTTGTGTGTGGAGTTGAACGACCCGTTGACCGTAATGGCTTGGCTCGTGGAGCCATTGAGGCTGACGGTCGCGGGTGACGTGGGGCTGAAGTTGAGCGCCGCCCCGCCATTAACGGTGATGTTCCCGCGCAGACTGAACAGCCCGGTCATGTTGCAGTTCATCGTCCCCTGCGTGATGAACAGATTGTCGATCGAAAGCGGGGCGCCTCCCGTGATCGCGTTGGCTCCAGTCGCGTTGTACTCGAAATCGGCATAGGTGCGGCCGGTGGCTGCCGGCGAGGTGTTGCCGTCGAGCCGGAAGCGGCTCCCCGCCTCGAAGGTCAGAACCGAGTTTGGCTGCCCGGCTCCGAACGGGTTGGAACCGGCGACGTGCACGTACAGAGACCCGCTCTGGAAGACCACGGAATTGAGCGACGTGGTTCCGAAGACGTTGCCGGAGAATCCGGTTCCGCAGGTCATGACGGACCCGCTCTGGAACACCAGCGCTCCGGCTCCACCCGAGAGAATCCGCTGCGCGCCAGCGGTCGCGGTGATCGATCCTCCGACGGTCCCGGTCGCGCCCGGCGACAAGGAGATCTGGAGTGCGGTCCCGTTCAGATTGAGCGTGGAGCCGGCGGCTACGTCGAAGTCGGTGCCGGTGCCGCCATCGAGGGTCAGGATCGTGCCGGCGATCCCGGCTTGAAGCGAAACTGTGGCGCCGTCCGCAACCAACAGTTGGCCGATCGTCTCCAGGGGAATCCCGGTGATCGTGGCCGAGGTGTTGATCACCATCACGTCGTCGTTGGCAATCGTGATCCGGCTCGGGCTCCAGTTGTCGGCGTCGGACCACGGCGCGGGGCCTTCCCCACCGGACCACGTGTACGTCGATTGCGCCCATGCGGCAGAACCGAGAACCAAAGTCAGGACCGCGGCAACCGCGGCTGCGAGTACGCCGTGTCGAAGAGCTCTCATTTCGACACCGGCCAACGGACGTAGATTCTTGGGGATCATGAGCGGCTCCATGATGGGTGGTGCGGCGAGGATCGAGGGACCTGTTGCACGGAGTGCGTTCAGGGCGGCGAGTACCTCGAAAGTGGCTCCAATCTCTCGAGCAGACGCATCCCTGCGAAATCAAGGAATCGCGGCGCGGAGCGGCCGGCGGGGGGGCTCGGTCGGACCCTCGACGGGATCACAGCCGCCGGTTTCAGACCTGGCATCCCCGGCAGGTCTCGTCAGGGCGTAAGGAAGGTTCGGCCAACGCCACGCGAGAGCGGGATCACCAGCTGAATCAGCGGGACGGTCCGACGATAGATCCCGCCGTGGCGTCATTGAAAGCAAAATCTACTCGCGAGCAACGTCAATCGGGTGATGTGAAGCGGGCTCTCTCATGCTCAAACGTGCACCGGGCGCGTTCCCCGGGAGGGGGCGAGGCTTTGGTGCCGTGAAACACTCGCCGCGAAAACGCTTCGACTACTTCACCGGCTTCAGGTATTTCGCCGCTGCCAGGGCCCCGATCTTCCGGCCCATCGCGGCGCCGACCTCGGTCGAAGTCCGATAGTGCACACCGTCGTAGATGCGCGCCTCAGAGACTTCGCGGATCAGGTCATCGACATTGGTCCAGGAGCGCGTCGCCCCCGCAGCGGTCGGACTCGCGGTCTTGAGCACCGGCATCGGCCCGGTCCCGACTTCCGCCTGGAGCACGGTGCCGACCGTGGCCGCAACGATGCAGTGCGCGCACGGATACTCCGGATGCATGGGCGTGTCGATCAGCGGCACCCACATGGAATCCCGCTCGGTCGCGTCATTGCCATCGTTGTCGCCATTGCGGATCGCGGTGATCGGCCGCCACAGGTTGTAGTGATACTTGCCGTCGAACACCGCGATCGCGGCGTCGTCCATCGCCTGGGTGACCGTCGCGAACAATCGCGCGTTCTGGGTCACGTTACGCCCGGGTGCGGTCGCGACCGACTGGACGACGCCCATGTAGAGGGTGGGCGCCGATGCCTCCCAGAACTTCGCGATCTCGGTCTGCTCCGCGGTCCGTTGCGTGCTGTTCTTGGCTCCCAGGGCCTTGATCTCTTTGTAGTCCCGCGCCCACAACTCGCTCTTCAGCCCCGGGGGAGGACCCGGCCGGAACTGATCGGGCTTGGACATGATCCACGGCCTGCGATTCGCCCACGTCAGAGCCACGGGAATGGTGGTCGGGACGTAGAAGCCGGGCGGCGCATAGGGGCGATAGGTCGGGTCGGCGGCAGCACCGTCGTTCGCGCACATCGCGACCATCTCATCGGCGGCCTGCTTGCCGAGCGCGATCCCCGCGGTCTTGGCCGGGCCGTCGGCCATCGCCGACAACGCGGCGGTGTACGCCTTTTCGATCGCCTCGCGCTGTCGCGGCACGAGCTGCAGGAGCGCGTTGCAGCTGGCCGAGGCGACCGCGGCGTCAACCGAGGCCCCGGGCGCGGGATTCAACTTGAGCTTGCCGATCGGATCGACCTTGGTGATCGCGTTGACTGCCTCGTACACCGAGGTTTGAACGATCGCGAAGACGCGCACGGTCGGCGGCGTCGGCATGGCGGCGGCCACTGCCAGCTCGCCGGCCTTGAGGTTCCATTCGGTGACGACGTCGGCGGTCGCGGAGACACTCGCCGAAAGGAAGGTCGCGAGCGCAATGAGCAACGCGGATCTGCACATGGGGTCCTCCGTAGCGGTTACTTGGCCTGGAGCCGAATGTTCAGCTCCTTCAGCGTCTCATCCTCGACCGCACTCGGGCAGCCGTCCATCAGGCTCGCCGCACTCGCGGTCTTGGGGAAGGCAATCACGTCGCGCAGCGACTCGCGCCCGCCCATCAACATGACGATCCGGTCGAAGCCGATGCCGATGCCGCCATGCGGCGGCGAGGCGAACCGGTAGGCGTCGAGCAGGAACCCGAACTTCTCGTAAGCCTGCTCGCGAGAGAGCCCGATCACCTTCATCACCCGCTCCTGGATGTCGGTACGGTGAATGCGGATCGAGCCCGAGCCGAGTTCGACGCCGTTCAACACCAGGTCGTAGAGCTGCGCGTACACCTTGCCGGGATCGGTCTCCAGATACTGGAGGTGCTCTGGGTTCGGCATGGTGAACATGTGGTGGCGCGGCGCCCAGCGCTTCTTGTCGGGCTCCCACTCGAACATCGGGAACTGCCGCACCCAGAGGAAGCGCCAGTCCTGCTTTTCGGGCGGTGCGTCGGTGAGCCCGCGCTTGGCCAACTCGGCCTCGCCGAGCTGAGTGCGCAGCACGCCGAGCGCCTTACACGTCAGCTCCCACGGGCCGTTGGTGAACACGACCGCATCGCCGGTCTTGGCGCAGCAGCGTTCGAGGAACTTGTCGAGCAAGGCGCCGGGGAAGATGACCTGCTGCTTTTCGCGGTCGGCGTCCTGGATCTTGAAGAACGTGAGCCCGCCGGCGCCGGCGGCTTTGACCACGTCCTCGAACTTGCGCAGTTGCGTGCCCGAGATCTCGGCGCCGCCCGGAATGGTCATGGCCACGCCGATTCCACCCTCGGCCTTGGCGCCGTTGGCGACCACGTTGCGCGGCGATTGTGCGCACTCGGCGGTGACGTCGGTGAACTCGAGGCCGAAGCGCAGGTCGGGCTTGTCGGTGCCGTAGCGCTTCATCGATTCGTCGAAGGTCAGGCGCAGGAACGGCGGTTTCACGTCGACGCCCAGGCAGTCTTTCCACAGCGCCACGAACAGACCCTCGACCGCGGAGAACACGTCGTCCTCGGCGACGAAGCTCATTTCGAGATCGATCTGGGTGTGCTCGGGCTGGCGATCGGCGCGCAGGTCCTCGTCGCGCAGGCAGCGCGCAAGCTGAAAGTAGCGGTCGCAACCCGCGATCATCAGGGTCTGTTTGTAGAGCTGCGGGCTCTGCGGCAGCGCGTAGAACGACCCCGGGTGCACGCGGCTCGGCACCACATAGTCACGAGCGCCCTCGGGCGTGGGTTTGACCAGCATCGGGGTTTCGATTTCGAGAAAGCCGTGCGCCGACAAGTGCCGGCGCGCCGACTGCGCGGCTTCGTGGCGCAGCGCCAGCATGCGCGCCAGCTCGGGCCGGCGCAGATCGAGATAGCGATAGCGCAGGCGCACGTCCTCGCCCGCCAGGTGCAGGTCCTCGTTCACCTGGAACGGCAGCGGGTCGGCGGCCGCGAACACGCGCAGCTCGCGCACGTCGACTTCGACCGCCCCGGTCGGCAGCTCGGGATTGAGCGATTCCTTGGGGCGATCAGTCACCGTGCCGCGCACCGCGATCACCCACTCATTTCCAAGCCTTGATGCCCGCTCGAGAAGATCCTTCCCCCCTGTCTCGGGGCGGAACACGATCTGGGTCAGGCCGTGGCGGTCGCGCAGGTCGACGAACAGCACGCCGCCGTGGTCGCGCGAGCGATGCACCCAGCCCATCACCGTCGCGGTCTTGCCGACGTGCTCGGGCCGCAGCTCGCCACACGTGTGCGAGCGGCGCCAGTCGCCGAGGCCTTCGAGTTCGATGTCCGCCGGGGTGGTCTGCTCGGTCATGGTCTCCGTCTCGCGTTCAATTCTTCATCCCCTCGTCATTCGCTCTAAACAGAGCCTTGGCGTCCTCATCCATTCTTGCGGGCTTCTCGAGCCGCTCGCGCACGCGTGCGACAAGCCGATCGGCCGCGACCGACTCCTGCTCGCCGCTCACCAGATCCTTGATCACGACCTCGTTCTTCTTCCACTCGTCTTCGCCGAGCAGCACCATGAAGCGCGCACCACTCTTGCCGGCCGCCTTCATCTGGGCGCCAAAGCCCTTGGCCTCGAGATCTCCGATCGCGGCGAACTCACGCCGCAGCTCGCGCAGGAGCTTGAGTGCCGGCGCGCGGGTCGTCTCCATCGCGACCACGAACACCGCCGGTGTCGCCGCCGTGGGCGCGTCGCCGCGCTCGCCGACCACGTGCAGCACGCGATCGAGCCCGATCGAAAAGCCCACACCGGGGGTCGGCGGACCGCCGAGCATCTCGATCAAGCCATCGTAGCGCCCACCGCCACCCAGCGCGCTCTGGGCGCCGAGCGAGCGGTCGTGCACCTCGAACGCGGTGCGCGTGTAGTAGTCGAGTCCGCGCACCAGGCCGTGGTCGATCTCGTAGCGGATGCCCAGGGTCGTGAGACCGGCGAGCACGGCGTCGAAGTGCGTGCGATCGGCGGCGTCGAGCACATCGAGCATGCGCGGCGCCGGGGCAACGCCACCCTCGCCGCGCAGAAACATCAGGTCGCCCTCGTCCTTGCTGTCGAGAATCCGCATCGGATTGGTCTCGAGTCGCGCCTGCGACTCCTTGCTGAGCTGGTCGCGAACCGGTTCGAGCCATTGGCGCAACGCGTGCACATACGTGCGACGCGACTCCGGCGTGCCCACGCTGTTGACCAGCACCGACAGGTCGCTAAATCCCCAAGCCTCGAACAGGTCCACGAACAACGCGATGATCTCGACATCGGCGCCCGGCTCCGGCGTGCCGATGATCTCGGCCCCCACTTGCCAGAACTGCCGGTATCGCCCTTTCTGCGGGCGCCCGTAGCGGAACATGGTCCCCAGGTACCAGAGGCGGTGGATCCGGCCGCGGCCAACGAGTCCGTGCTCCAAGTAAGCGCGGCAGACACCGGCCGTGCACTCGGGGCGCAGCGCCAGATCGCGATCACCGAGGTCCTTGAAGCGGTACATCTCTTTTTGAACGACCTCCGACGATTCGCCCGAAGTGCGCGCGAACAGCTCATAGTCCTCGAAGATCGGCGTGCGGACCTCGGCAAAGCCGTAGCGCTCGAGCACCGCCTGCGCCTGGGCTTCGGCCCATTGCCAGCGCTCGATCTCGCCGGGTAGCAGATCGCGGGTGCCGCGCGGCGCCTGGTGTTTCATAGCACGACCCTCCGTCCAGGAGACGCGAGGAATCGAGCGTACAAAACCTGCGACAGCACGAGTCCGACGCCATCGGCGGCCACGTCGTAGATGCTCGACACCCGTCCGGGGACCGTGGACTGGAACTTCTCATCAGCTGAGGCGATCGCCACCCCGCACACGACGGTGAGCACCGATGCGGTCAGAACGCGGGGCGTCCGTTGCGTGGCGCGGAACGCGCGCACCAGCAGGTAGCCGAGCAGGGCGTACTCGAGCACGTGCCAGAGCTTGTCGGAGTGGAAGAAGCGCACCGGTGGGCGCAGGCGGGGTTGCGCGCTCACGATGCCGATCGCGGTGATGTAGAGGAGCACGGGCAACCAGAACCGCATGAACAGCGGGAAGAATCGTTGCCCGGTTGGCCGCTCGGCCATGACCTGCATCTCCTGGGGGTGTGTGCAGAAAGACGCGGAACCATAGCACAGCACCTCTCGGGACTCGGTGGCGGATAGGGGTTACGACCCGCGGTCCCGTCGTGCTTGACGTACGGCGTGCGCGGTGCGTAGATTTCGCGGCGTTTCTCGCGCCCGCACGCCCTCACCCGGGCCCCGGCGCGGACGAGTTCCGCGCCTCGAGACGCCGCGTCTGGTTCTGCGCCGATAGCTCAATTGGTAGAGCAACTGACTCTTAATCAGTGGGTTCCAGGTTCGATTCCTGGTCGGCGCACCAACTTCTCGGGAGACAGCCTGCGCGGCAGGTCAACCGAAGTGAAGGCACTCGATGGCCGATCTACCAAAGGCGGCGCAAGGCACCTTCGACGAGCTGCTCGCGGGTGTCGAGCCCGGCCTCGCCGCCATCGCGCGGCGCTTGCGGGCCATGATCCGGGCCGTCGACGTGAGCACGGTCGAGACCGTGCGGCTCGGCGACAACGCCGCCACCTATGGCGTCGGGCCGAGGAAGATGACCGACGGCTACGCCTACATCATGCCCATGCGCGGCTACATCAATCTCGGCTTCTATCAAGGGGCGCTGCTGGCGGACCCCAAGCGGCTGCTGGAAGGCACCGGCAAGGGGCTGCGTCACGTAAAAGTCCGCTCCCTGGCCGAGGCCAACCGCCCCTCTGTTCGGGCACTGGTGGCAGCGGCACTCGCCCGGCGACGGAGTGGTATATCCACCGCGCGGCGGTGACCGAGTGAGCTAGCGGCCTAGGATCGCCCATGGAGACGCACATGCTCGGCCGGAGTGGCGTCGCGGTCACGCGTTTCGTCCTCGGCTGCGGCAACTTCGGGGGCGTCGGCTCGGCGCCGGCCTTTTTCGGCCGTGGAATCGCACACGACGTGGCCTTCAGGATCATGGACACGGCGTGGGATCTGGGAATCCGCGCCTTCGATACCGCCGACGCGTACGGCGGCGGTCGCAGCGAGAGCTGGATCGGCGGGTGGCTGGCAACCAAGGGCAGCGACGTACACGACGCGCTCGTGATCCAGACCAAGACCTACAACCCGATGGACGCGGGCGAGGATCATGGCCTCTCGCATGCGCGGATTCTGCGGCAGATCGAGACGAGCCTGCGCCGCCTCGGAATCGAGCGCGTCGCTGTCTATCTTGCACACGCATTCGACGCCGACGTGCGGCCGGAGGAGACGTTGTCTGCCTTCGACGCGCTGGTGCGCGCGGGCAAGGTCGGCGCCGTCGGCGCCTCCAACTTCACCGGCGACCAGCTGGCCGAGGCGCTCGCAATTTCGGAGCGCGAGGGCCTCGTCCGCTACGAGCTCGTCCAGAACTCACATTCGCTGCTCGAGAAGAACGACGCCGAGACCGTCTTCCCGGTCTGCCGCCGGCACGGCGTAGGCTACGAGTGCTTCGGCCCGCTCGCAGGCGGGTGGCTCACGGGAAAATACCGCCGCGGGCAGGCGTATCCGGACGGATCGCGCATGAGGCAGCGCCCCGAGGGATACGTGGCCTTCGCCGATGACCGGGTGTTCGCCGCACTCGAACGGCTGGAGAAGGAGGCGGGGGAACAGAGGGTCTCCATGGCCGGCCTTGCGCTCGCGTGGCTCCTCGCGCAGAACGAGATCACGGCGATCGTGATTGGGCCGGGGCGGCCTGAACATCTGGAACCCGTGCGGGAAGCGCTCGAACTCGGGCTCGATGGCATCCAGGCAGCTCGGTTGGCTGAACTCTTCGCATGACCGGCCAGGCCCCCGCCGCGACCGGCTGATCTCCACTCGCCCCGCGATTCCCGGACAGCCGCGCCGCGCAACTCAAAATCACTCGATCACCGCCACGCGGGCCCTCTGCTGACTCGCGCCCTGGGTCAGCCGCACCCAGTAGATCCCGGGAGCGACCCTTCGACCCTCGGCCAGATTCACGGTGTGCTGTCCGCTGCCGAGCGAGCCGACCTCGCGCGCCAGCACGCGCCGCCCGCTGACGTCCAGCAGCTCGAGCCGCGCGGGGCCCGCGGTCGGCAAAGCGAACGCCACGTGAAGTGCGTTTCCGCGCGCGGGATTTGGTCGTATACCGATCGTCCGCTGCGCTGGCTCCAAGTTGTCGGCGACGCTCACGAGATTGGACTCGTCCTGCGAACTGACCCGCACCCGCCCGCCACCATCCGTGAGGAAACTGGCGATGTATGTGTTGTTCACGGCGTCCACAACGACCAATGCCAGGCTCGAATTCTCCGCGGCGCCCACTAGGCTGCTGGCGGCGGAGACGCCGCCGCTCGACCCGCTCGCACCGTCTCCCAAGGTCGCGGCGCCGGCGTCGACGACGGCGCCCCTGTCCCAGGCTGGGCTGGCCACCACGTAGTTGCCGTTCGAAAGCTCCGTCACCCCATGGCTGCCGACGAAGTCGTTGGCATTGAGCCCGACCAGGCTGTTGGCGGACGAAACCACGCCGGTCGCCGCGAACGCTCCGTCGCCCCAGCTCACGGCACCCGCGAACATGACCGCGCCGTTGTGCCAAAACGGTCGGGCCACCACGTAGTTGCCGTTCGACAGCGGGGTCACGGTCATGCTGGCACCATCGCCGTACGACGAACCAACCACGCTGTTGCCTTCGGAGACCACCCCGGTCACCCCGGTGGTGCCGTCGCCCCAGGTCGTCGCACCCGCGTCAGCGGCACCGCCGTTGTCCCACATACTGACCACCACGTAGTTGCCGTTCGTAAGAGCCGTCACGGCAGTGCCCACGCAATCGCCGGTTTGCGAGCCAACCAGGCTGTTGGCGGGGGAAACCACGCCAACAAGTCCGGTCGTGCCGTCGGCCCAGGTCGCTGCACCCACGTCGGCAACCCCGTCGTCATCCCAGCCCGAGCTGCCGACCACATAGTTGCCGTTCGTCAGCGCCGCCACTGTGGCGCCGACCACATCATGAGCCGATGAGCCGACCAGGCTGTTGGTCGTGGAGATCACCCCGCTCACCCCGGTAGTCCCGTTGCCCCAAGTCGCGGCACCGACGTCGACCAAGGCGCCGTTGTCCCAGCCGGGACTGCCAACCACGTAGTTGCCATTCGCTAGCGCCGTCACAACGTAGCCAACTCCTTCTCCGGCCGTCGTGCCGACCAGACTGTTGGCGGCGGAGATCACCCCACTCACACCGGTCATCCCGTTGCCCCAAGCCGTGAAGCCAGCGTCGACAGCACCGCTGTCGCCGACGGCGCTGTTGTCCCAGTCCCGGCCGGTGACCACGTAGTTGCCGTTCGCGAGTTCCGTCACCTCGTAACCAAGACGATCAGCAGCCGTCGAGCCAACCAGGCTATTCGCGGCGGAGACCACGCCAGTCACGCCGGTCGTGCCGCTGCCCCAGGTTGCCGCGCCCGCATCGACCACGGCGCCGTTGTCCCAACTCACGCTCCCGATTACATAGTTACCGTTCGGGAGCGGAACAAAGCTACCGAAACCGACGTTGTCGTCCGCCGTCGTGCCGACCAGGCTGTTGGCGGCGGAGATCACCCCTGCTTTTCCGGTCGTGCCGTTACACCAGGTCACGGCACCCGCGTCGGCAGTAAAGCCGTTGTTCCAGCGTGGGCTGGCGACCACGTAGTTCCCGTTCGAGAGCCGGAACATGTAGTCCGAGACATGATCGTCAGAATTGGAGCCGACCAGGCTATTGGCGGCGGAGACCGCACCGCTCACGCCGATGGCTCCATTGCCCCAGGTCGCGGCCCCGGCGTTGGCGATCGTACCGCTGTCCCAGAGCCAGCTTCCGACCACATAGTTGCCATTGGAAAGCGCCATCACCTTCTCGCCGACCCTGTCGTCGACTCGGGAGCCAACCAGGCTATTGGCGAGCGAAACCGCTCCGCTGATTCCGGTCGTGCCGTTGCCCCAGGTCACCGCCCCCACGCGGAAGTTCGGGAGGCGGTTCCACATCGGGCTGCCAACCACATAGTTGCCGTTGGTGAGTGCCACCACGTAACCACTGCCGACCTGATCGAAACCCACGGTCCCGACCAGGCTGTTGGCGGCGGAAACCGCTCCATTCACCCCGGTCGTTCCACTGCACCAGGTCGCCGCACCACCGTCGATGACCAGACCGTTGTCGAAGTTCGGGCTGGCGACCACGAAATTGCCGTTGGCGAGCACCGTGACCCCGTCGATGCCGACGTTGTCGCCGCCCTTGTTTCCGCGCAGCGTGCTGATCAACGCCCCGGTCGCGCCGTTGAACAGATAGACCGCACCCGCGTCGTTTCCGCCGGCGTCGTCATAGGGTGAGGTGATCACCACATTGCCCGTGCTCAACGGCACGATGTGCGACCCAAACTGATTGCCGGGCGCGGGATGTGGATCGATGAACTCACCAAACGACGCGGCCCGGGACGTGCCGGCGGGCAACAACACCGCGCACAAAGTCGTCGCGAGGCATGCACGACGAACGAACATGACGTTGCTCACGGGCTCCTCCTCGGTGGCCATCGAGTAGCACATCCGTGAACGCCATGGCGGGGAAACCGAGGGCGTACGAACCGGGTCGCTCATTGATATTGAACCCGGGCAGGGCCCCGGGTCGAGGGGAATCTAGCGGAGCGAGAGGACCACCAGCCCCGCCGCGCACACCCAGATCGCGAGACGCGGCTGCCACGGCACCCGGGGCGCCGGCCCCGGCCGGCTGATCCCGAACGCCTCGCGCGCCTGGCGGATCACCGCGCCCAGCGCCGCCAACCACGCGGCGCACAGCGCGAAGGTCACCCAGATCCAGCCGCCGCGCGCCACCATGCCTGCGACCTCTCGCCAGATCGCCGAGCCCGGGGTTCCCGGAACACCAGCGAGCGAAGCGAGTGCGAACAATCCCACGAGTCCAGTCACCGGGTGCGAGCGGAACAACACCGGTGTCGGCTCGGGACCCGCGGTGGCCACCGGCACGAAGCGCGCGAGAATCGCGGCACCGCTCAGGGCCAGAACCAGGTGCGCCGTCCAGCGTGCAACGAAGTCGGGATCGACACCGGCACTCGCGCCACCACGCGCGAACGCGAGGGCGGCGAGCAACAACCCGCCGTTCAAGCTCGCCAGCGTACCGACACGCCGCTCGGGCCGTCGCTGGACGAACAACGTCACGGCACCCACGGCGAACGCGAGAAACGCGCCCATTGCCAGCCAGCCGGCGACCGCACGCGCGGCTTCGGGGAATCGCGCGATCCCGGCGAGTCGCGAGCTGAGCCAGCCGGCGCCGGTGATCTGGATCACGATCACCGCCAGCGGCGACAGCCAGACCGGCGCACCCTGAAGAACGTCCGCGGCCCAGAAATGGAACGGCGCGCCGCCGAGCAAGACCATGCCAAGCACCAGCGACAACGGCAGGGCCGCTTGCCAGAGGAACTCGGGATCGACGCCCAGCTCGAGCACCGCCCACTGTTCGAGCACGACTTCGGTGCCGGTCGAGAGTTCGAGCAAGCGAACGCCAGCCCACGACAACGCAATTGCCGCCCCGAATACCCACAGCAGCTTCAATGCGCATTCGCTCTCGAGCAGGCTGTCGCGATCGCGCGAGAGCAACGCCGCGACGATGCCGGGCGCCAGCAGCGACCAGGTCGGCCCCGACACCGGCGCGCGCACCAGGCCGACCGCGAGCAGCACCAGAATGACCCCGGTCGCCCACTCGAGCGCATGCAGCCGGTCGCGCCGGTCGAGCGAGAACATGAGCAGTGCGGCGATCAGCGCCAGCGCCGGCGGAAACAGTGGAGAAGCCGCGAGGGTCGCGAAGGTCATCGCAGGACCTGTCATCGCAGGACCTGCATGATCATCGCCAGCACCGCGAGCCCGACCAGGAACAGCAGATATTCCTGGGCATCCCCGGTGTGCAGGTCGTGTAGTGGCCGCGCCAGCGCACGGGTCAGCCCGCCGAGCCACGCGACGATCGCGCCCTCGAGCCGGACGAACAGCTCGAAGATCTTGCGCGCGGGACCGCGAAATGCCGCCACCATCTGCTCGATCCGCCGCCGCAACGTGCGTTGCTGGCGACTCAGCACTGCGGTCCAGCCGCCGATCGCCAAAGGTCCGATCGCAGCGAGCGTGGTTGGGATCGTCGGCTCGAACCCCGCCCACCACGCCATGCCGATCGCCAGGAATGCGAGGACCAGGATGAGGAGTGCGGTCGCATGGCTCATGGTGATCACGTGCTCGGGGCGCATGACGGTTCGCCGCTCGTCGGCCGGGAGCATGCGCCCGACCACGATCCAGCCTGCGAACAGCGTCGAGATCATGAGCATGACGCGCACCGCCGTGCCGATGCCGCCGTGGTGTTCGGGACCATTGAGCGCAGCCGCGGGCCAGGCCAGGCAGGCGAGTGCCGTCCAGCTCGCGATCCGCCACAACCGCGTGAGCATCGCGCCGCGGCGCGGCGCCGACCCGCGCAGTTCGCCGGCCAGGAGAAACGTGTGCGCGCCGGTGGCGGCGACCCATAGTAAGAGCGTCACGTCGGAGGGCAGGAGCGCGCTGGCCAGCACCATCGCGCCGAGCGTGCAGTCGATCAGCACCAGCCAGCGCAAGGATGCCGTCCAGGTCCGGCGCGCGAACGCGCGCAACGTCGCGAGCACGGTGGTGATCGCGAGCAGCAGCAGTGCAGCCTCGCGCACCGGCGACACGTTGGTCCACAGCTCGCTGTGTCGCCAGAGCACGAGAAAACCGGTGGTCGGCATCAGCACCGGCAGCCACGAGCGCACGTCGAGGTAAGGACCCGGCAGATCCGAGAACGTGCGCACCAGCGGCAGCGAGGCGAGCAATTCGAGTCCGGCCCAGGCCACCGCCGCCGCCTGAACCAACCGCAGGGGCTGGACCGCGGAGATGTGGGGGCCCGAGCCGATGGCGGGCAGGATCGCATCGAGAGCAAATGCGAGCCACAACGCCGAAGCTGGCCGGCGCAGCCACGCCCAGCGTCCGATCTGCTCTGCGGCGTCGGGGGCGGCCCGTGCCCACAGCCAGAACGCGAGCGCCAGCAGCTCGACGCCGAGTGCGGTGGTCAGCAGCGAGGGGTGCGCGAGACTTGCGAGGCCGAGTCCACAGGCCAGGACGCCGACTTGCCGGGCGTCGGGAAACAACCGACGCGTTCGATCGCGCAGCACCGCGGGCCAGGAGGGAGTCGCGCCTGAACCGTTCGCGACCCGCGCGGTACCGGCGCGCGCCTCAGTCATGGAGGTCGTGTGCATCCCCGACCCACGGGCTGCCGGCGACTCGCTCGCGGATGTGTCCGATGCGCACGGCGAGCGTGACCGCGACCAGCGTCGCAAACCAAACGGCCGCGGGCGGGCCGGCCGAGCCGGGCATCAGGCTGCCCCAGGCCGCGACTTCGATCACCTGAAGACCAAGCCCTAGGGCGGCGAACGCCAGCCCGGCGCGGATCGTGTGGTGTCGCATCATCAGGTGCAGCAGACCCAGGGCGAGCAGCGTGAGCCCGATTGCGGCGCGCCGGGCTTCGTCGTGGGGCAGCGCCTGGCGTTCGATCGCGGCCAGGAGAAGCACGAGCAGGGACGCACCCAGGATCGCGCCGATGACCCCGGACTCGAAGAACGCGAGCCGCCGGCCGGGCGGCGAGGAACCCCGGAACGTCTGCCAGACCAGAGCCCCCCACAGGGCGACCCACGCCACATGAAGCCAGAGGGCAGGGATCAGTTCGGGGTTGGCGGCCACCCCGATCATCACGATCGCGGCGGCGACCCCGCCGGCTCGCCGGCCGGGCAAGAGCACCATCAGCAGGGTCCCGGCCACCGGCAAAGCCAGCCGGATCAAGTCGACCAGCGGCAGGACGGTCCAGGACTCCAGGAAGCGCATCGCGTCTCGTCCCCTCATGGGCCGATGGCGGCCGGCGCGCGCCAGCCGTGAACCTGAACGACTCTAGACGCTGTAGACGCTCTCCGCCGCGAGGAGGGCGGCCATGAAGGCCTCGGGCGTCGCTGCCTCGCGCAGGCTGTTGCGCACCGACTCTTCCTTCATGAGCCGCGACAGGCTGGCCAGAGCCCGCACGTGGAGGGTGGTCGCGTTCTCGGGCGAGATGAACAGGAAGATCAGGCTGACCGGGTGTCCGTCCTCGGCCTCGTAGTCGATGCCTTCAGGGCAGACGGCAACCGCGGCCGCCATGCGGTCGACCGAGCGGGCCTTGCCGTGGGGGATCGCGACGCCGTTGCCGATGCCGGTGGCCATCATGGCCTCCCGGCGCATGACCCGGTCGAGGATCTCCCCCTGGCTGTCGAAGCCGTGGGCGGCCTCGAGGACCTCGACCAGCTCCGCCAGCGCCTCGCGCTTGTTCTTGGATTTGAGGTGCAAAGCAACCGCTTTGGGATTGAGTAGTTCCGACAGCCTCATGCGGTCGCCTTCCGTCCGAGCCAATACGATGATGGACAAGAGGTTGAAACGTAATGAGCGGCTCGCGAGAGTGTCAAGGTGAAAACCCCCGCCGCCGAGGTTCGCCTGCCTGTGCCCTGGGCGGAACCGGTCACGTCGGACCCGGGTATTGCGTACGCCCACGGCCAGGAACACAATACTCGGGCGTCGAGCGCCTTCGAGCAACATTCTCAGGGAGCCAGCCACATGAAGCGAGCCCATGCGATGGTCGCCGCCACGATGCTGGTCGCGACACTGGCAGTCGCCGACCCGGGTGTCCACGTCGAGTATCGAGAGGGCGTGCCGCACGTGCGACTCAACGGCGACTTCCCCGGATCGCGCTACACCATCCTGCGTTCGGGCTTCGAAGCCGGTCCGTTCGATCGCGTGTCGGACGCCAGCACGCTTTGTACTGGCACGTGCTACGTCGACGATTTCGAAGCCGTGGCCGGGGCGACCTACTGGTACCGCTTCGACCTCGAGCTGGCCAACGGCAGCTTCCAGAGTTTCGGGCCCTATCCGGTCACGATCTCCGCCGATCAGGTCCGGCCGATTCGCGCCGAGATCCATCCCAACCCGGGAGCCGGGGCGGCGCGCGTCCAGTTGTTCCTGAGCGGACGCCCCGGTACGGCGCCGGTCGACGCCGAGGTGGCGATCTACGACCTGCAGGGTCGCCAGCAGGTGGTTCTCCACCGCGGCCCCCTGGGGCGCGGCGCCAGCCGTGTCGATTGGAATGGACGCGGGAGCGATGGCCGTCCGCTGAGCGCCGGGGTGTACTTCCTCCGGTTTGCCAGCCCGCTCGGGATGAGCATTTCCCGGCTGGTTCGCCTCAACTAGGAACAATCTGCCGGTAGGAAGATTCTTCCGGGTCGTCCCGCCCAAGCGATCGGCGAAAGAAACCATCCGTCATCGCGGGTGGTTTTTTTCATGCGCGGCCGCCGCGCTGCATGCCGCTGCATGCTAGAATCGCTGCGCATCTTTCAATCTGGGTTCGTCTGAACCCCTCTGCTTTGACCTCTCGCTCACACACCGGGTTACACGATCCAGGGATGGGGCCGCCCGTCAGGGACGCAGGACGACCCATGAACCGAAAGCCCATCGACTTCCGTCACTTGCTCGAGCGGCTGCTGCCGCTCGACTCACTGCCCAGCGCCGACCGCCAGCGCGTCCAGCGCGCGCTGCACTCGGGCGTGTCGTCGCAGATCGAGCAGGCGAGCCTGCAGGCCCTGCGCCAGCTCGAGCAGCTCGGCACGCTGACGCGCCTGCCCGCGACCCCAGGCTCGGAGACCGTCCGCTATCAGGGACGCGGTCTCGACCTCATCGCGATCGAGCTGCCCGGCGCGCGTGAGAAGGAGGGGCTCGAGTATCGCGCTCGCGTCGCGTTGATCGTCCAGGCCCATGCCAGCCTCGACCACGTTCGCCGGCTGCTGCGGCTCGACGACACCATGACGCTGCCGGATCCCGGCCAGGGGTCGCCGCGGGTCAGCCTCACCGAGTTGCTCGACCAGACTGGAACCGAGCTGCTCGGCGCTCAGAGTGTGCACTTCGTGCCGCGCGCACCGGTGGACGATCCCGCGACCCCGCGGTCGATCGATCCCGACTTCGCCGCCGAGGTCCTCGCCCACCCGACCGACGTCGTGGTCTGCGCCGACACGACGCGAGCACCTCGGCTCGAGCCCGAAGCCTCCCGCCAGGGCGTGCGCTCGGTCGCCGCGGCCGCGGTGTGCGGCGAAGACGCGGAAGTGCTCGGACACGTCGAAGCAACCAGCCCGGAGCCGGGCGTGTTCGGCACCCGCGAGCTGGCCCTGCTGTCGCTGCTCGCCGATTGCTGGGCGATCGCGTGGCGGCGATCGGCGCGCATCGAGCAGCTGGTGTTCGTGGATTCGCTGACCGGCGCGTTCAACCGCCCCTACTTCGAACGGCAGGTGTCGAGCGAGACTGCACGCGCCCAGCGCGACCACGCTTCGTTCGCGCTATGTATCGCCGACATCGACAACTTCAAGAACTTCAACACCACCTACGGCTACGAAGCCGGCAATCGGGTGCTGGTGCACGTCGCCCACACGCTGCGCACGGCGGTGCGGCCGTTCGACACGGTCGCGCGCTGGGGCGGCGAGGAATTCGCGATCCTGCTCTCGGCACCGGTCCAGGTCGACGATGTCGTCACCATCTGCGAGCGATTGCGCTCACTGGTCGAGCGGCAGATCGTGCACGTCGAGTCACTCGACCGGCAGATGCACCGGGTCAGCGTTTCGGTGAGCATCGGAGTCGCCCTCTACCCGGACGGCGCCAGCAACACCAGCGACCTGTGGCGAGCGGCCAACCAAGCCCTGCTGCGCGCCAAGATGCCCCCCAAGAACCGGGTGGTGTATTTCCGGAAACCCGGCGGGCTGCGGTCCGAAGCGCGCTGAAACCCAGGTTGCACGCACTCCGCGGCGGCGCTAGATTCCCTGGGTGACCAAAACACTAAATCAGTCACCAGTCACCTCGGCCGCCCGCGAGCGCATTCTCGACGCCGCCGACCGCCTGCTCGCCCGCTACGGCTTTCGCAAGATGACGGTCGACGACATCGCGCGCGAGGCCGGGATCGGCAAGGGCACGGTCTACCTGTCGTTCCCGAGCAAGGAAGAAATTGCGCTCTCCTGCATCGACCGGATGGTGTCGGCGCTGCTCGAGCGCCTGCGCGAGCTGGCGGCGGCACACGGCCCGGCGGATCAGCGACTACGGAGCATGTTGCGCGCGCGTGTGCTCGACCGCTTTGACTACGCGCGCGCCCACGCCGCGAGCCTCGACGCACTCCTGGGCGGCGTGCGCCCGGCGTTGCTCGCCCGCCGGCAGGACCACTTCGCCGCCGAGGCCCGTGTGTTCGCGGCACTGCTGCGTGACGCGACAACGATGGGGCAGCTCGCCAGCCGGAATCCGGCGCGCGATGCCGAATCCCTGGTCACCGCTAGCAATGCGCTCCTGCCCTACAGCCTGAGCCTGGAAGAGCTGGGCGATCGCGCAGGCGTCGAACGCCGCCTGTCCATGCTTTCTGACCTTCTGATCCGCGGCCTGATCGAGAAACACAGCTCGGGCCGCACGCGCAAAACCCCGATTCGGAGAGTTTCGTCATGAACGCCCGCCGTTCCGTGGTCTCGTTGCTCCTGCTTCTGTTGCCCGCCTTCGCCGGCGCCCAGGTCCGCATGCCGTCGCCGGACCAGCCCGATCTCACGCTCGACGCCGCGACCCGCAAGACGGTAATCGATTCGCTGATCGATGCGGTCGACCGCCGCTACATCTTCCCCGACAAGGCCAAGCAGACGACCAAGGCGATCGCCCAGCGCATGAAGAAGCACGAATACGACAGGATCACCAGCGCCAAGGAATTCGCCGACAGCCTGACCTCCCACCTGCAGGCCGTGACCCACGATCTTCATCTGCGGGTCCACTACCGCCACGAGCCGCTGCCCGAGGTGATCGCTGAGCCCTCGGCAGCAGAAAGACAGCGCGCGCGCGATCAGGAACGGCAGCGCAACTACGGATTCGAGAAGGTGCAGCGGCTGTCGGGCAATGTCGGCTACTTCGACCTGCGCATGTTCTCGAACGCCGACGAGGCCCAGCCGGTGGCGCTGGCGGCCATGCAGTTCCTGGGCGGCTCCGACGCGCTGATCATCGACCTGCGCCGCAACGGCGGCGGCAGCCCGAAGATGATCGCGACCCTGCTCACCTACCTGATCGAGCCGGGCGCGCGTCTGAACTTCAACAACTTCGAACAGCGCACACCCGAAGGCATGGAGCGCGAGCAGTGGTGGACGGTGTCGTTCGTTCCTGGAGCTCGCTTCCACGGCAAGCCGATCTACGTTCTCGTGAGCCCGCTCACCGGCTCGGCGGCCGAGGAGTTCGCCTACGACGTCAAGACCCACAAGCTCGGTACGGTGATGGGTGCCCCGACGGCAGGTGGCGCTCATCCTGGCGGCATGTTCCGGCTGAACCCGAACTTCGCCGCGTTCATCGCCACCGGCCGCGCGATCAATCCGGTGACCGGAACCAACTGGGAAGGCACCGGCGTTCAACCCGACATCGCCGCGAAACCCGAAGAGGCGCTGCGCGACGCTCACGTCGCGGCGCTCGAGAAGATCATCGAGTCGACGACGGACGAGGAACGTAAGAGCGCACTCCAGCAGGCGCTGGCGATCGCGCGCGAGACGCCGGCCGACCCGGCGGACGACTTCGTGCGCCGGCGGATGCGCGTCGCAGCGCGTTAGTCGTTTTTCGCAACTTGATACCTTTGGAAAGCGGTATCATTCGAATCCGGCCCGGGGGTACGACCCGTGATTCGAATCCGATCCCGATACATATGGTCCACAGCGCTTCTGTCGATCGCGACCGCTTTCTCGAGGATCGCGACCGCATCCCCTCCCGATGGCACCTGGCGTGGCCTCGGGGTTCAGCCGGATGAGCGGTACGGGCTGGCCTGCGTGTACGACGAAGGTCTGGACCGGCTCGTCGTCCACGGAGGTGTCGTACCAACTCCCTTGGGCCTGATTTCCGTGGCAACAGACTCCTGGGGCTTCTCGCTGTCGGATCCCCAGGTTTGGCGCCCGATCGCGTCCGGCGGGCCCCCGAGGTTTGGCGCCGCGCATGTCTACGACCCGATCCGCAACCAGCTCGTCGTTTTCGGGGGTTCAGTCGGTCCGGGAGAAGGGGAACCCAGCGCCCACAGGAACGACTCATTCGTACTGAGCCTGTCGGGATCGCCGACCTGGACTCAGCTGACTCCCATGGGAATCGTTCCGAGCGTCCGTTACGGGCATTCGGGGGTCCATGACCCCCTGCGCGATCGCATGGTGATCTTCGGCGGCAACGGCGGCGGGGGCGCACTCCGCAACGACGTGCGCGCGCTCGATCTCGCGAATCCGGCATGGAGCTTTGTGACCCTCGGTGGCACACCTCCGACGCCCCGGTATCAACACGCGGCCATCTACGATCCGGCGCGCGACCGCATGGTGATCTTCGGAGGCCAGGATGCGACGGGACCACTGAACGAGGTCTGGGTCGCGGACTTCGCCGCCTCGACCTGGACCCTGCTGGCAACAACCGGGACGCCCCCGACCCCGCGCTTCGGCGCAACCGCGATCTACGATCCGGCGGGAGACCGCATGGTGTTCTTCGGAGGTCAGGCCGCCTCAGGACCCAGCAGCGAGGCGTGGTCGCTTTCCATGTCCGATGCCTCCTGGACCCTGCTGGCTACACCGAACCCACCCGCGCCCCGCCACCTTCACGGCGCTGCGTACGATTCCCGCCGGGAGCGCATGCTCGTCTTCGGCGGGTACACGGATTACGACGACGTGTGGGCGCTATCGCTCACGGGAGTACCGGCATGGACCCAACTCCATGCGGGCATCGAGCCGGCGGGGCGCTACTTTCACACGGCGATCCATCTTCCCGCCTCCGACCAGATGCTCGTCTTTGGAGGCATTACAAATTTCGTGGACGGCAACAATTCGTGGATGCTCGATCTTGGACCGCTCCGCTGGTCGCCGTTCGCCGAGCCGCGGGAGCCAGGAGATCCGATGCCTGCGGCGCGCCACGGGCACAGTGCCATCTACGATCCCTCGAGGGACGAGATGATCGTCTTCGGCGGTCAGGAAGGTCTCGGCGGTGCCCTGCTCGGCGATCTTTGGCGGCTCACGCTCCATCACCCGGTCGGGTGGAGCCCGATGGTGGCGTTGGGCGCTCCACCTCCGCCGCGTGTTGGTCACTCGGCAATCTACGATCCGCCTCGCGACCGGATGATCGTTTTCGGAGGAGGAGACAACCGGACCTTCGAGCTGACTCTATCCGGAACCCCGACCTGGACCGAGTTGCCGGGGAGTGGTCCTCCGGGCGCGCGCTCGTTCCATGCGGCGGTCTATGACCCGCCCCGCGACCGGATGATCGTCATCGGCGGTACGCTCGGCATCCCTGACGTCTGGGAATTGACGCTTGCGGGCACGCCGACCTGGGCAACGATCGCGACTTCAGGAGCGCCGCCGGGCCAGCCGGTGTGGTCATGGGGCGCAATCTACGACCCCGTCCGCGACCGCCTGGTGCTCCACGGCGCGGGTTACGACATCTTCCCGCAACCTGAAACCTTTGCTCTTTCCCTCGACGGACCACACACGTGGACCCAGCTGCAACCCGACGGGAGTGTGCCGAGCAGTCGTGGGCAAGGTACCGTCATTGCCGACGCCGCTCGAGACCGCATGGTGCTCTACGGCGGTCAGTACCACGGCGGCACCGACACGCACTTCGCCTACGAAGGCGCGAGCGAGCTGAGTTGGGCAGTGACACTGTCCGTGCCTTCGCCCGAGTCCCGCGGTCGTGGTGGGATCTCGTCCATACGACCGAACCCTGCCATCGGTGTCCAATCCATTGAGTTCGATCTGGCCGGCGGCTCCAACGCCGCGCGGCTCGAAGTATTCTCCGCAACGGGCCAACGTGTGTGGTCGAAATCGCTGGCTGGTCTCACGAGTGGAAAACACGTCGTCGAATGGGACGGTCGTCGCACCGACGGCTCCAAGGCCAGGCCGGGGGTTTACTGGGCCCGCATCCACGGTGTCGGTGAGGCCGGATCCGCGCGTTTCGTGCGGGTCAACTGACGCGGGGGCTACCGCGCGCCCACCGGCTCGGCCACGCGTGCGGCGAACCTGAACTCGCCCTTCGCGTAGTCGACCTCGACGTTCTGCCCGGGCTTGAACGCGCCCTCGAGCAGCTTCATCGCCAGTGGATTCTGGATCCGGCGTTGGATCGTGCGCTTGAGCGGGCGCGCGCCGAAGTGCGGGTCGTAGCCTTCCTCGGCCAGCGCGTCGCGCGCGGCATCGGTGAGCACCAGGTCGATCTGGCGTTCGGCGAGCATCTTCCTCAGGTGTTCGACCGCGAGGTCGACGATCGTGCGCAGTTCCTTGCGGGTCAGCGCGTGGAACACGACCACTTCGTCGACGCGGTTCAGGAACTCGGGCCGGAAGTGCTCGCGCAGCGCCAGGTCGACGCGGCGTTTCATCTCGTCTTCGTCGCCCTCGCCCAGCTCGAGGATCCACTGCGAGCCCAGGTTCGAGGTCATGATCACCAGCGAGTTCTTGAAGTCGACGGTGCGGCCCTGGCCGTCGGTCAGGCGACCGTCGTCCAGTAGCTGCAGCAGCACGTTGAGCACCTCGGGGTGCGCCTTCTCGATCTCGTCGAGCAGGATCACCGAGTACGGGCGCCGCCGCACGGCCTCGGTGAGCGCGCCGCCCTCTTCATATCCGACGTAGCCCGGAGGTGCGCCGATCATGCGCGCCACGGTGTGCTTCTCCTGGTACTCGCTCATGTCGATCCGCACCATCGCGTGCTCGTCGTCGAACAGGAACTCGGCGAGTGCGCGCGCCAGCTCGGTCTTGCCGACGCCGGTGGGTCCGAGGAACAGGAACGACCCGATCGGCCGCCGCGGATCCTGAAGCCCGGCACGCGCGCGCCGTACGGCGTCGCGACCAGGCGCACCGGCTCTTCCTGGCCGACCACGCGCCGGCTGCAGGCGCTCTTCCATGTGGACCAGCTTCTCGATCTCGCCTTCCATCAGGCGCGTGACCGGCACGCCGGTCCACTTGGCGACCACCTCGGCGATGTCCTCCTCGTCGACCTCTTCCTTGAGCATGCGCTGTTCGAGCTGGATGGTCGCCAGGCGCGCATTCTCCTGCTCGATCTGCCGCTCGACCTGGAGCAACTGCCCGTAGCGCAGCTCGGCCACGCGCGCCAGGTCGCCGACGCGCTCGGCCTTGGCTTCCTCGATCTTGATGCGCTCGCGCTGCGCCTTGAGCTCGCGGATCTTGGTGACGACTTCCTTCTCCTTCTTCCAGTGGGTCTCGAGCTTCGCCGTCTCCGCGCGCACGCGCTTCAGCTCTTCGTCGAGCTGCTTGAGTCGCTCCTTGCTCCCGGCGTCGGTCTCACGCGCCAGCGCCTGGCGCTCGATTTCGAGCTGGCGCGCGCGCCGGTGGAGCTCGTCCAGCTCGACCGGCATCGAGTCGATCTCCATGCGCAGGCGCGACGCCGCTTCGTCGACCAGGTCGATCGCCTTGTCGGGCAGCTTGCGGTCCGAGATGTAGCGGCTCGACAGCATCGCGGCAGCGACCAGCGCCGAGTCCTTGATGCGAATGCCGTGGTGGACCTCGTAGCGCTCCTTGAGTCCGCGCAGGATCGCGATCGTGTCCTCGACGCTCGGCTCCTCGACCATCACCGGCTGGAACCGGCGCTCGAGCGCGGCGTCCTTCTCGATGTGCTTGCGATACTCGTCGAGCGTGGTGGCGCCGACGCAGTGCAGCTCGCCGCGCGCCAGCGCGGGCTTCAAGAGATTCGAGGCGTCGACCGCGCCCTCGGCGCCGCCGGCGCCGACCAGCGTGTGCAGCTCGTCGATGAACAGGATCACGCGGTTCTCCTCGGCCGTGACCTCCTTGAGCACCGCCTTCAGCCGATCCTCGAACTCGCCGCGGAACTTGCTGCCGGCGATCAGCGCACCCAGATCGAGAGCGATCACGCGCTTGTCTTTGAGACTCTCGGGAACGTCGCCCGACACGATGCGCTGCGCCAGCCCTTCGACGATCGCGGTCTTGCCGACGCCGGGATCGCCGATCAGCACCGGGTTGTTCTTGGTGCGCCGCGCCAGCACCTGCACCACGCGCCGGATCTCCTCGTCGCGCCCGATCACCGGATCGAGCTTGCCCTGGCGCGCGAGTGCCGTGAGATCACGGCCGTACTTGGTCAGCGCCTGGTACTTGTCCTCGGGGGTCGCGTCGGTCACGCGCTGGCCACCGCGCACGGTCTGCAGTGCCTTGAGCAGCGCATCGGGGGTGACGCCGGCGCGCGCCAACACCAGCTGTGCGCCACTCGGATGCTCGGGGTCGGCGAGCGCCATCAGCACGTGCTCGACGCTGACGTAGTCGTCCTTCAACCGCTCCGCGTGCTCCTCGGCGCGCTCGAGTGCGGAGCGCAGAGCCTCGCCCAGGTACATCGAGCCGCCTTGAACGCGCGGCAGGGCATCGAGGCTGCGGCGTGCCCCGGCGAGCAGCGAGTCGCGCTGGACGCCGAGCTTCTCGAGCACGGCCGACACCGTGCCCTCCGGCTCGTCGAGCAGCGCCACCAGCAGATGCTCGGCTTGCAGCTCCTGGTGCGAGTGCTCGCGCGCCAGACGCTGTGCGCGCTCCAGAGCTTCCTGGGATTTGACGGTGTACTTATCCAGACGCATGGCGGAATCTTGCCGCCCGCTGCGGATGATTGCAACAGTCGCCGTCCGCGCTCGCCGCGCGAGGGGTCGCGGACTAGGGCGAGGTCAGGCCGCCCGATCGAGGAACGGCAGCAGGGCGGGCAGCGCGCGACGCGCGAGCTGCGGATACTCCATTACGGTGATGATTGCCGCCCGCAAATCGACCCATGCGCAGGTGTCGGATTCGAGGCGCAGGGCGAGGTCGATCAGGAATCGCTTGAGTGCCACGCGATCGATCGGCGGGATGTCCATGTGATCGAGCTGGGCGGCGAGTGCTGCGACCGGCGCGGTCCGACCGCTGAAGCGGCCCGGCCCGATGTCGTCGGAGACCAGCCCAATCGACCCGTCCTGCGCCGGGCTGCGCGGAGTGTCGACCGAGACCACCTGAAGCAGACTCGCCGGGTCGAGCTCGAGTGGTTCGGAGGACTCGGATTGGGGTTCCGCCGCGATCGGGGCCAGAGCCGGGAAGGCCGACGACGGGGTCCTTTGCGGAGTGGCCACTGGCGGCGCCGTGGCGACCTCGGGCGGCGTAATCGGGATGACATTCGGGATCGGCGGTGGTCCGGGGAACGGCACCGAGGCTGCGGGTGGCACGAGGGGCTCGGTCGTCTTTTCGTTCTCGAGCTTCTCGACCATGGACTCGTAAGACTGCGCATCGGCGCCATCGTGCGCGTCCAGGTCGATCTCGCGGGACGCGAACACGTGCTCATCGGGCGCGACTGGATCCTCGAGGTCCTCGACCGCATCCTCCGCATCGGCCATCGGCTCCGAGGTCGCCTCCGAAGTCGTGTGGAACGGGCCCGTGGGGAAATTGGACGGCAACGGAAACTGAGAGTCGGACCCGGGCGGAGGCGCGGGAAACACCGAAGCCGCCGGAATTCCGGTCGTCGGCGGGAACGATGCGTCGGCTACCGGCGGTGGCGCGGGAAACGCGGTCGGCACCGGTGTTGCCGTGTCGGCAACTGGCGGCGGAGCAGGGAACGGTGTGTCGGCAACCGGCGGCGGCGAGGGGAACGGTGTCACAGCAACCGGCGGCGGCCCCGGGAATGGCGTGTCGGCAGCCGGCGGCGGAGCCGCCAGATTCTCACCGTCTGCCGTCGACGAGTGATCGGCGGCACCCTGGGCCGCTGAAAGATGACCGAGGCCCAGCAGATCCTTGAGCCGCGTCTTGGACTTGGCGGCTGCGGGCTTGCGAACCTTGCGCGGAGGAGCCGCGGCTGGGGCCTCGGGCGCCGGCGCCTGGGGTTGCGAAACCGGAACGTGCCCGGGTGCCGGGGGGTGCGCTGACGCAGCGGGCTGTCCCTGCATCTGCGCCGCGGGCGGTGCCGGTGGCTGAGCGGGAGCATCGTCCAGGTCCAACGTGCGCACTTCGTCTTCGTGCTCGCCCGGCTCGTCGGAGGACGGCGCGTGATCGAGCGTCAGAGTCGCGGCATATTCGGCGACGTCGGTCGACGCCTGCGACTTCTCGGCCGGCTCGTGGCGCACACCGTGCTCCTCGATCTCCTGGATCCAATGGCTCAACAGGCTCTCGGCCTCGGCGCAGCCGCGCTCGAAGCTCTCGCGTACCTCGCGCGAATCCGCGAGGTTGGACGCCGGGGCGAACGGCACCTTCTTGAACCGTCGCGACCGTTCGGTGATGCCCGGCCAGATTCGCTGGATCACGGTGAGCGTGTTCTGACGCCACTGCTTGAACTGAGTGTCGCGCGTGGTGGCATTGCGGAAGCCACCCATCTCATTCAACTGGGCGCGCAGCCAGGCGAGTGCGGTTTCGCGCGGGGTGGTGCTCATCGCGCGCTCCGCCGATGACCGCGACTACCAGTCCGAGAAGCGTTCCTCGCGCCAGGGGTCGGCGTCGTTGTGGTAGCCGTTCTGTTCCCAGAATCCAGGGTGATCGCGGGCGACGATTTCGATCCCACGCACCCATTTGGCGCTCTTCCAGAAGTAACGCCGGGGAACGACAAGGCGAAGGGGCCAGCCGTGCTCGGGAGTGAGCGGTACGCCATCGTGCTGGTCGGCGAGTAGGACATCGTCCTGAATCAACTCCGCAAGCGGCAGATTGGTCGTGTAGCCCTGTTCGGCGTGAACGATCGCGAAACGGGCCTCGGGCTTCAGCACGACGTGCCGGAACACCTCCCGAATCGACACGCCATCCCACGTGTTGTCGTAACGGCTCCAGCGGGTCACGCAATGAATGTCGCTCTTCGCGCGAAACCGCGGGAGCTTCTGGAACTCTTCCCACGTCCAGCCAACCGGCGCCTCGACCAAGCCGTGAATCCGGAAGTCCCATGTGGCGAGGTTCACCTTGGGAACCGCGCCGTGATGGAGCACCGGCCACTTCTCGGTGAGGATCTGTCCCGGCGGGAGCCTGGGCTCCCTGCGTGGGCTCTCGACGGTATCGGCGGGATCGGCGGGCGGGTTCATCGCGGCCCAGCCGGAGCCGCGCGGACCGCGGTCGCCAAAACGTCAGGCGCGGAGGCCGCCGACGGCTGGATCTCCCTGTGCAGCCACGAGTTACCGTCGCGCCAGCGCACCGAGGCCTCGGCCGGAATCGTTCGGGCGTGGATGGCGATCAACTCCAGAACCTTGGCCAGCGCCGGTTCGCTGCGCGGGCCGACGACCAAGGCCGCGGGAGCGCTGAATCCGACCGGCTCGACCAGCCAGCGCTCGTCGTTTTCGAGTGCGGCGAGCTTCGCGTTCTCGTCGCGATCCCGCCCGAGCACGATCTTGAGTTCGGGAGCGACTCGGTAGTGGCGGCCGACCCGAAGCATTGCCACGTCTTCCATGGTCGTCCGTTCCTCGGGCTGATGCGCGAACAAGTCCCTGAGCTTGGCCGAGAAGTGCGCGTCGGTCAGCAGGCAGCCCCCACCCGGCGACTGGTGCGCGGTCAGCTGCCAGCGCTCGGCGAGGGCCAGCTGCAGATGCCGCGATCGGCCGGCGATTGCGTACAGACGCGAGCGATCGACCCAGCCTCGCGTCTCGGGTTCGGTCTCGTCGAGCAGGCGCGCCGAGAGCGGCCGCAGGATCCGGCGCTCGAGCCCCGCCGCGCGATCGATCAGCTGCATGCTCGCGCGTGTCTGCGACATCGGGCGTTGCCCGAGCACTTCGCCGGTGAACAAGAAGCTGGCGCCCAACTCCTCGAGGTGCGACTCGGCGATCTGGAACATGTAGTGCCGGCAGTCGATGCACGGGTTCATGTTTCGGCCGTGCCCCCAACGCGGATGGCGCAGCAGGCGCAGGTACTCCTCGCCCTTCTGGCGCACTTCGAGCTGGATCCCCAGCTCGCGCGCCACGGCGTGCACGTCGGAGCGGCAGGCCATGGGCGATTCGAGATGGAGTCCGACCACTTCGAGGCCCTGGTCGATCAGGATGCGCGCGGCCAGCGCGCTGTCGAGACCGCCGGAGAGCAGGCCGAGTGCCCGGAACGCAGTCATGGGTCGGAAGGTATCAAATTACCTCGGAATCGACGGGAGTGACCCCGAGGCCCTATCTTCGTATTCGTCATGGCCGACCGACCATCCGAGTCGAGTGTCCCCGAAGCCGTTTCCCCGCACGCGGGCACTTTCCCGAACTCTGTCCTGGTCCTCGTCTCGCTCGCTGCCTTGGGCCTCGGCCTCTGGCACGCGCGGCACTTCTATCACGATGATGCGTTCATCGCGCTGCGTTACGCCGAGCGACTGCTCACCGGACACGGGCTGACCTGGACCGACGGCGAGCGTGTCGAAGGCTACTCGAGTCCGTTGTGGGTCGGGCTCTCCGCCGGGCTGGGAGCACTCGGCATACCGCTCGAGGCGGCTTCAAGAATCCTCGGCGTCGCGTCCTTGCTGCTGCTCGCGTGGCTCGTGCTGCATGTGGCAGGGCCGATCGCACTGCTCATCGTCGCCAGCCATTTCGGCCTGCTCATTTGGAGCCTCGGCGGTTTGGAGAGCACAGGCTTCGCGTTTCTGCTCACATTGGGCGCGTGGCTCATCTGGCGCGCCGGCAGTCACGATCCCCGGTGGCCGCAGAGCGTCGCGCGCGCCTCGATCCCGGCGGCGTGGTTCGCCGGGATCGCGTTCGCGCTCGCGGGGCTCACGCGTCCGGAAGGCTTCGTGGCTGGGGCGGTCGCAATGCTTCTGATTCCGCCCCCGTGGCGGGCAAACGCGTGGCGCGTGGCGCTGCCGTGCGCCGCCGCCGGCCTTGGTTGGCTTGCGTTCCGCGGGACGTATTACGGCGACATGCTACCCAATGTCGCCTACGCCAAGGGTTCCGGCATCGCGTTGGGCCTTCGCCTTGCGGGCGCGCTCCAGTACTTGTCGTCGAACTGGCTCTACTGGGTGCCACCGGCGGCCTGTGCATTCGCGGCGATTGCCCTGGCGCGCTCCTGGCGCTACGCACGAGTCTTGTGGCTCACGCTGCCGGTGCTGGCGGGGATCGTGTTCGCGGGCGGCGATCACATGCCGTACGGCCGGTTGCTGGCGCCGATCGTCCCGCTGTGCGCCTGCGCGATCGGCTGGGCCGCGCTTGCAGTACCGGCCCGCGCACGGCCGATCGCGGCGCTTGCGCTGCTCGCTGCTGCGATTCCTTTTGCGGTTCAGCTCATGGCGCCGATCGAGCGTGACTACGCGGCGACGGTCGGCGCACCGGTCGGCCGGTATCTCGAGCAGAACCTGCGCGCGGGGTCATTGGTTGCGGTCGGCACCGCGGGTTCGACGCCGTTCCACGCGCCGTCGTTGCGCTTCATCGACACCATGGGGCTCAACGATCGGGTGATCGCTCACGCCCCCGTCGGCCCGGTGGTGACGCGTCTTCAACAATACTCCGGTCACGTGAAGGGCGACGGCGCGTACGTGCTGTCGCGCCGCCCGGACCTGATCGTCCTCGGTCCGGCCGAAGGCTACCTGGGGGATCCGCCGACGGCGTGGTCGCTGACCGACTACCAGCTCATCGAGTCGGCCGAGTTCCGCTCGAACTACGCACCCTTCGGCTTCCGCGCGCCGGTCGACAGCGCCGAAGCCGACCATCCGCGGATCCGCGAGTTGCTGGACGCCGAGCGGCGCACCCTGCGCTTCATCGCGTATCTGAGGCTCGACTCCGAGCCGGCGCGCGACCTCGCCTACCGGGGCGTGCTGCTGCGCGCACCCTGGGAGTGAGCGCTACGTCAGGTAGCGCGTCAGCCAGGCGTGGACTTCGCGATACCAGACGATCGAGTTGCGTGGCTTGAGCACCCAGTGGTTCTCGTCGGGAAAGTAGACGAGCCGGGCCGGCACACCCTTGGCTTTGAGGATGCCGTAGCACTGGAGGCCATGGTTGACCGGAACCCGGTAGTCGCGCTCGCCGTGGATCACCAGCATCGGCGTGCTCATGCCAGCCGCGAACCGCGCCGGGTTACAGCGGTCGATGTTCTCGAGGCCGTCCCAGGCTTCGCCGCCCCACGCGCGCCCGCGCCCCATGGTCCAGTCGCTCGCGTACTGGCCGAGCGCGTCGAACACCCCTGCGTGGTTGACGATGCAGCGGAACCGATCGGTGTGGCCGGCGATCCAGGCCACCATGTATCCGCCATAGGACCCACCGATCGCGGCCATGCGCTTGGGATCCGCAATTCCTGCGGCGACCAGCACGTCGGTCGAGCGCATGACGTCGTTGTACGGGCGCTCGGCCCACTCCCCCTGAATGCGCTGCGCGAAGTCCTGGCCCCACGAAGTCGAACCCTGGAAGTTGACCATCGCCGCCACGTAGCCGGGTGCCGCAAACAGATGCGGGTTCCAGCGCATGTGGAACATGTCGCCGCTGGTGGCGTGCGGGCCACCGTGCACCACCTGCACCAGGGGCAGCTTCTGACCCTCTTTGTAGCCCGGCGGGAACACGACGAACATCTGCACGGTCTCGTCACCGGCGCCCGCGAACGTCAACTCGCGGACTTCGCCCAGCGCGCAGCGCGACAGGATCGGTTCGGTGAACGACGTCCAGCGGCTGAGTCCGCTGCCGTCCGGACCGCAGGCAAAGACCTCCGACGGCTGCGATAGCGACTGAAGCGCGAAGAACACTTTGCCGCCGGCGGCACGCGCCCCCGACACCCAACCCCCGCGCAGGATCGTCTTGGGCTCGCCCGCAGCCGCGAGCGCGAACAGCGAAACGCGCCCCGCGTCCTCGGTTTCGAGATACAGGGTGCCGTCGCGGCCGAAGCTCCAGTGCGACGGCGAGCGATCCCAGCTCGAAGCGAGTTCCGAGTGCACGCCGCTGGCGCGGTCAATGCTCATGACGCGCACGCGGTCGGCGTAGAAGAACGGGTCGTGCTGCATGCCGTAGACGATGCGCTTGCCGTCGGGGCTGTAGCGTGGACGCGAGTCGTCGGAGGGATTGTCGGGCGTCAGGCAGTGCATCGGGCCGCCGGCTACGGGGATCGTGTACACCGCGGACCGCACCGTCGGTATGTGTTCGACCCAACCCATCGCCGAGAAAGCGATCTCCTTGCCGTCGGGTGAGATGTCGTAGACGCCCTGCGGCTCCATGAAGTCGAACCACAGCGCGGACTCGGGCGTCAGGTCGCGCACCGCATTGGTCGCGAGATCGATCACGAACAGGTGCGGCACCTCACCGGTGGTCAGCCAGGTGTCCCAGTGACGGAAGAAGCGATCCTCGGTGATGTGCGCCTTGACCGGATCCTTCTCGCGCCGCTCCAGCTCGGCTTTGACCGCTTCGGGCGTGAAGTGACCTTTGAGGACGTAGGAACCGAACACGATGCCCGAACCATCCGGCAGCCATTTGGGATCGAACACCGCGAGCGGCAGATCGGTGAGCTTCTCGGCTTCGCCGCCATCGAGCGCCATCACGTGGAGCTGCGGCTTGCCGCTGCCCACCTTGCGACAGAACGCGAGCTTCCGGCCGTCAGGCGACAGCGCCGGATCGGTGCTCGAGTGCTCGGGCGAAGTCAGCGGCGTCGGAGCGCCCTGCGGCGTGACCCGCCACAGTCGCGTGGTGCCGGCGTTCTTTGCCATGTCGTAAGTGGTCACCGGCACGACACACCACGATCCGTCGTGCGCGGGCACGGGTGCCCCAACGCGCGGCAGCGCCCACAGGTCTTCCGCGGTCATCGGACGAGTGCCGGCGCGCGATGGATACAGCGTGGTAGCGGGGGTCTCGAGGACGCTCATTGGGGAGGCTCCTCCATCAGGGACCGTGGCGACTGCGGGCCTGGGAGGATACACCTGCGCTCTCGGCCCTGACTACTACGGGATCACCACGACTCTGCGACGCGCTTCTCCACCGTCCGCCAGGACCCGCACGGTGTAGATCCCGGGCGCGACACGGCGGCCCTTGACGCTGAGTGCATAGTCGCCACCCACCACGCGGAACTGGGCAGCCAACCGAACGGTAGTTGGCACCGGGTTCTGGCCGCTGGCTTTTGGCGGCAACCGCGTTGTCTGTCGGGTGGAATGCTCCGCCTTCATCGAAGGTGTCGAAGATGATGTCGGCGTTGGCCCGTGCCACGTGCCCGCCGGCCAAGGTAAGGAGAATCGCGCCGAGGATTTGAAGGAAGAGCGTTCGCATGACTCGATCTTATCGGGGGCTTTGCGCGGCCGAATCTCACCTTTCCTCTCGCTGTCGGATCATCTCGCGGCAACAGGAGTTATCGGCTTGTGGCGGCGGGACTTTGGGCACCTCCGCAATCGCGGTATATTCCATGGCACTGAAGAGGCCGAAAGCTAATGCCTGGGGCCGGGCCGCCAACCCCTTCCTGGCCCACCGAGGACACGACGACCCCGATGAGACCCAAATGAGCACCGAGACCCGCAACGAGACCTACACCCCGGAACCACCCGAGGAGTACCAGATCCCGCGCATCGACCTCGAGAGTTTCAAGCGCCAGCTCCCGGACCTGGATCCACAAGAAACCCAGGAGTGGCTCGACGCCCTCGACGACATCGCCCAGGGCGTGAGTCACGAGCGCGCCGAGTTCATTCTGCGGCGTCTGCTCAAGCGCGCCCGCCAACTGCGAGTCGGGCTGCCGGGGCTCGTCCAGTCGCGCTACATCAACACGATCTCGCCCGAGCAGGAACCGGAGTTCCCGGGCGACGAAGCCATGGAGCTGCGCATCCGGCGGATCATTCGCTGGAACGCCGCGGTCATGGTGTTGCGCGCGAACCAGCGTTTCGCCGGGATCGGCGGGCACCTTTCGACCTACGCTTCGAGCGCCAGCCTCTACGAAGTCGGATTCAACCACTTCTTCCACGGCAAGTCCGAGGGCCGCTTCGGCGACCAGGTCTTCTTCCAGGGTCACGCCGCACCCGGGATCTACGGCCGCGCGTTCCTCGAAGGCCGCCTGACGCAAGACCACCTCGAGCACTTCCGCCGCGAGATCGAGTCCGGCAAGGGGCTGTCGTCCTACCCGCATCCGCGACTGATGCCCGAATTCTGGGAGTTCCCGACGGTGTCGATGGGGCTCGGCCCGATCAACGCAATCTACCAGGCGCGCTTCAACCGTTACCTCAATGCTCGCAAGATCAAGGACACCTCGCACAGCCGCGTGTGGGCGTTCCTCGGCGACGGCGAGATGGACGAGCCCGAGGCGACGGGTGCTCTGTCGCTTGCCGCGCGCGAGCAGCTCGACAACCTGACGTTCGTGGTCAACTGCAACCTGCAGCGGCTCGACGGCCCGGTGCGCGGCAACGGCAAGGTCATCCAGGAGCTGGAGTCGATCTTCACCGGCGCCGGCTGGAACGTGATCAAGGTGGTCTGGGGCCGTGAGTGGGACGCCCTGCTCGCCCAGGACTACGACGGGGCGCTGGTCGAGAACATGAACGACACGGTCGACGGCGAATGGCAGCGCTATTCGCTCGAGAGCGGCGCCTACATTCGCGAGCACTTCTTCGGCAAGGATCCGCGCACGCTCAAGATGGTCGAGCATCTGAGCGACGAAGAGATCCGCGCGCTCCGCCGCGGCGGCCACGACTATCGCAAGGTCTACGCCGCCTACGCGGCCGCGGTCCAGCACACGGGCCAGCCGACCGCGATCCTCGCCAAAACGGTCAAGGGCTGGACGCATTCCCGGCGCCGAAGCGCGCAACATGACCCACCAGCTGAAGAAGATAAAGCTCGACGAGCTGAAGAAGTTCCGCGACCGGCTCGAGCTGCCGATTCCGGATCGCAAGCTCGACGATCCGCCCTTCTACCATCCGGGCGAGCACAGCGACGAGTTCCGCTACGTGCAGGAGCGGCGCCAGGCGCTCGGCGGGTTCGTGCCGCACCGCGTCGTGCGGTCCAAGCCGCTGCCGGTCGCGTCCGACAAGGTCTTCACCGAGTTCGCGCAGGGCACCGCTGGGACTCAGGCGGTCTCGACCACCATGGTGTTCGCCAAGCTGCTGCGCAATCTGTTGCGCGACACCAACTGGGGCAAGCGGGTCGTGCCGATCATCCCCGACGAGGCGCGCACGTTCGGCATGGAGGTGCTGTTCCGCGAGATCGGCATCTATGCGCCGTTCGGTCAGAAGTACGAGTCGGTCGACTCCAAGCTGGTGCTGTCGTACACCGAGAAGGCCGACGGCCAGCTGCTCGAGGAAGGGATCACCGAGGCCGGCTCGATGGCGTCATTCACCGCCGCCGGCACCAGCTACGCGACGCATGGCGAGCCGATGATTCCGTTCTACATCTTCTATTCCATGTTCGGTTTCCAGCGGATCGGCGACCTCGCCTGGGCGTTCGGCGACGCGCGCGGCCGCGGCTTCCTGCTCGGCGCCACCGCCGGACGCACGACGCTGAACGGCGAAGGCCTGCAGCACGAGGACGGTCATAGCCACGTGCTGGCCTCGACCATTCCGTGCATCAAGGCCTACGACCCGGCGTTCGCGTACGAAGTCGCGACCATCATCCGCGACGGTCTCAAGCGCATGTACGTCGACGGCGAAGACGTCTTCTACTACCTGACGCTCTACAACCAGGACTACTCGATGCCGGCCATGCCGTCGGACGTCGAGGACGGCATCGTGCGCGGCATCTACCTGTACCGCGCCGCAGTGCAGAAGGCGCAGCATCGCGCGCAGATCCTGGGCAGCGGCGTCACCGTGCTGGCGGCGTTGCGTGCGCAGGAAATCCTGGCCGAGCGCTTCGACGTCGCCGCCGACGTGTGGAGCGTGACCAGCTACCAGCAGTTGCGCAACGACGCGCTTTCGGCCGAGCGCTGGAACCGCCTGCATCCGGGCGAGACCGCGCGCGTGCCGTACGTGACCCGCGCCCTGGCCCAGGCGACCGGACCGGTGGTCGCGGTGACCGACTTCATGAAGTCGGTGCCCGACATGGTGGCGCGCTGGGTGCCGCGCCCGTTCGTGCCGCTTGGCACCGACGGCTTCGGCCGCAGCGACACGCGCGACGCGCTGCGCCGGCACTTCGAGATCGACGCCGAGCACATCGTGGTTGCGACGCTGTCGGCGCTGTGCGAGCAGAGTCTCGTGGCGCCGGGCGTGGTGGCGCGCGCGATCCAGGAGTTCGGGATCAACCCCGAGGCGACGGAGCCGCGCGAGGCGTAGGGAATCGTCCGGCGACCGACCTAGGGCAGGACGACGATCCGGCCCGTCGCTCGCTCGGCGCCCATCGCCAACTCGGCCAGGTAGACACCTGCGGGAACACGATGGCCCTGGGTCGTGCGCCGGTCCCAAGCCATCACCCGTGCCCCGGCGTCGAGCGGACCCGTCCACAGCTCTCGGACGACCCGGCCCATCACATCGTAGATGCGCAGGGACACATGACCCGTCCTGGGCAGAGTGATTGCGAAACGAACGTCACGCTGGGCCGGATTGGGACCGGCGACCATTCGCAATCCTCCGCGCAAGTCTCGCGGTGCATCTACCACCGTCGCACCCAGATTGCGCATCACCGAGACCGAGCTGTTGAACGAGGTGGTGACGACGAGGTCCGGCCACCCGTCGGCATCCATGTCCCCGACGGCAATCGTGTGAGGGGTTCCGGCGGTCGCAAGGTGCTCGACGTCGGTGCCGATGCCGGCCGGGGTGTTGTAGAGAACCGTGATGGAATTCGAAGATCTGTTTGCGAACACGAGATCGAAATCCCCATCCCGGTCGAGGTCGCCGCTGGCACCAAACTGGGGCTCCATACCCACCGGGAGCGTGGCCTGAAGCTCGAACGTGCCGTCGCCGTGGCCTTGGAAGATCGCCACGCTGTCTTCGTCGAAGTAATCGAGCGCGGCATTGGGGATGCCGCCGGCAAGGTCGAGTGCGCCATCGAGATTCAGATCTGCCGCCACCATGGAGTATCCCCGAACCGGCGGGCCGACCTGGCTCGAGAACGCTCCGTTGCCAATCCCCAAACCCACGTTCAATCCAATCGATATGTAAGGACCCACGAAGTCCAGATGGCCGTCCGAGTTCCAGTCCCCCAACGTCACGTAAGGGCCACCTGGATACTCCGTGTGGGTGATGTACCCGCCGAAGGCTCCGCCGCGATGAACGGACACTTGGCCCGACGACGAAGCTGTTCCCCCCACGACAAAATCCTGAAGGCCATCGTGGTCCAGGTCGGCAATTTCGACCGAGAGAGGCTCCACGATCGACGGATATACAGTATCCGGACCGAACGTCCCGTTGCCCAGCCCCAGCCTGACGATCAGCGCGTGCGGGCTCCTCCTGACCAACGCTACGTCCAGGACCTCGTCGCCGTTGACGTCGCCGAGGGCTGCGTCCATTGGATAGTAGGGAATGGGATAGTCGGTCTTGGGGCCCAGGGCGCCTCCGCCGACGCCGAGGCTGACCGAAAAAGTGCTATTCCCCACGTCGTAGTCGCTGACCGTCACCACGTCCAGCCAGCCGTCGCGGTTGAGATCACCGAGTGCGAGTGCCCCAGGAGAGAACGCCGCCGGGTACTCGCTGTCGGTCCCGAAGGTACCGTCGCCGTTGCCAAAGTGGAGCCACAGATGGGCATTGGGCGAGTGACCGAATGCGAGGTCCAGCTTGCCGTCACCGTCGAGATCGCCGGCGGCGCCGTCGACCGGATCACGCCCGATTGCGTGGTGGACGATCTTGGTCGAGCCATCTCCATGGCGCAACAGGGTGTTCTTCTCCGTGATGACGTCCTGATGCCCGTCGCCATCCAGGTCTGCGACAAACAGGTTGTTGGCGGGTGGGATGGGCAACGCGACGATGCCCCCGAAACCGCCGGATCCATTGCCGGCCCGCCATGCCACCCCAGAACTCCGTGAGACCAAGAGGTCCAACTTGGAATCACCGTCGAGATCCGCCACGGAAACCGCGAACTGGATGCCGCCGACGTCGAGATCGACTCGCGGCGCGAATGCGCCGCCGCCCTGTCCGAACAGCATCGACACGAGACTACTACCGATGTGCGCCACTGCGATGTCGACCTGGCCGTTGGTGTCGACATCCCCGAAGTCGATCGCGTAGGGATTATCATTCACCACGTAGGACGTCCGCGCGGGGAATGTCCCGGTCCCGCTGCCACCAAAAACCACCAGCGAGTCCGCGTCGCCAACGGCGACGAGATCCAGATTGCCGTCCGCATTCAGATCGTGGAGGGCGATCTTGCGAACCTGCGGAAAGGCGCCGACGGTGATTGGTGCGTCGAATGTTCCGTCACCGTTGCCGCTCAACACACGAAGGGTCGCATCGCCGTTGTGCGCGACAGCCAGGTCGAGCCACCCATCGCCGTCGCAATCGCCGAGCGCCAGTGATGTCGGAAACGACCCGGTGGCGTACGACGCGCCTTTGGCAAAGCGGCGCTGCCCCTGGTTGAGCCACACCGATACCGTTCCGTCCCGCGCCTCCGCTGCAACGAGGTCCGGCCGGCCATCGCCGTCGAGGTCTCCGCGCTCGACGCTGACTGGAATCTTTCCGGTCACGAGAATCGTTGCTCGGGACTCGAATCGCGTGCGAGCCGAGACGTCCTGTGACGCGAGTGCCAGCGCGAGCAGCGGCGAACCGAGGGTAACGACCGCGATCAGGACACCTGACGGGGACGAGGGTGCACGAAACACAGAACGCCTCCTCTCGCTTCGGCGAGCATCACCAGCGCCGTTGGCCGTCCAACGCCAATAAGGATAGTCCTCCGCCCTGCGATCTCAATGACTATTCTTGCGCTGCCTGACCGCTTTCCGGCGTAACAGCGTTCATCGCGTGCTCCAGACAGCGGCTGGCCTGGATGTGCCTGGCTTTCTCCATTTCTTCCATACTCTTCGCCGCCTCCCGAATTCGCTCCGACCACTGCTGCGCCGTGGCCGCGGAGCCCGCCATGCGCCGGGCCTCGACGCAGTCGCCGGTCAGCGCCAACAGGAGGCCGCGACGCCAGCGCAACGACGGCTCCTCGGGCGCCATGAGCCAGGCCTCCTCCGCCGCGAACAGCGCTCCGGTCGTGTCGCCGATCGCGAGCAGCGCGATCGAGATGTTCTCGCGTAGACCGGCGCGCGCGTTGGTCGCCGTTGCTCCTCCGCCTGCGGGCAGCAGTCCCCGCTCCTCGATATCGAGCGCCACCGCGTACTGACGCAGCGCGGCCTCCGGATCACCCTTTTCCAGCCATCGGTCGCCGAGATCGCCCGCGATCGCCCAGTCCTGCCGATGAATGCTCGGATAGCGCAGGGGCAGGAACAGGACCACCGTCCCCACGGTCGCGGCCAGCAGCGGACCGCGCAGCGCCGGCCGCCGAGGTTTCCTCAAGAGCAGCATGCCGCGATCGATGGCGAACGCCGCCAGCACCAGGAGATAGGGAACGATCTGCAGTCGATATCGGTCGGTCACGAAGAACGGCACGGTGGCGATCACCAGCAGGATCGCCACCCCGCGCGCGAAACCGCACAGCATCGGGACCGAACCCATCCCGAACACCGGGAACGACAGCAGCGCAACCACCGCGAACGGCGCGAAGCCGGCCCGCCCCACGGTTCGTTCGAACACGGCCAGTGCCTCGATCTGATGGTATTCACGATGATTGAGCATCATCGCCAGTTTGTTGAGCGTGAGGACCAGGGCGTCGACAGGATGTTGGAGGACGAAGTCGATACCGGATCGGAGCCAGATCTCGGAGCTTTCGCGCGGCGAGATCAGACGGCCGATTTTCGCCTCCAGATCGCCGCGCCCGTCCGCCACCGCTCCCCCCTGGAATGCCGCGTGTTCCAGGACCTGCGGGGTCGGGCGACCCATGACGACGAAGCTCCCGGTTGCGTCCGGATTGTTCCCGACGCAGAAGTTGAAGCCCAGGTTGTAGGTCAGCGGGATGAACTCACGACTGGCGACGTAGTTGTGAATCGTCGCCGGCAAGCACACAGCGAGGAACGAGCCGGCGAGGGCCAGCGTCGCGCGGCTCGTCCACCGTCCGCCGGCGGTTCGGATCGCGAGCGCCAGCGGGAGCAGCGCGATCGCGAAGGTGCCGCGGCACAGGGTCAGCAGACCGAGGACGAGGCCTGCGACGGCGGTCCATTTCGGGGACGTCCCCAGGGAATCGAATCGCGCGACCGTCCAGATCAAGAGCGCACTGAGGAGGAAGACCATCGACTCCATCAACACGAGACCGTCGTGCAGTATGGCCATCGAGTACCCCGCGGCCAGGATTCCGATCGCGACCGCGGGCACGAGCGAAACGAAGCGGCGACAGGCATCGGTGAGCAGCGCGCACGCCAGAGCGCCGAGCACGCCTTGAATCAACACGACGGTTTCCGGCCGGGAGATGGCGAAGAAGTCCCGCCCCAGGGCCAGCAGGTAGGGATAGAGCGGCCCCATGAAGAACGGATGGGGCCCCACCGGTCCCGCGGCCAGGATGTGATCGCTCCAGCGCCAGTAGATCTCTTCGTCGCTGATCAGACTGCCGGCGAGCACCGAGCCCTGAACCCGCAGGATGAACGACCACCGGAATGCGAGTGCGACCAGGAAGACCAGGGCGTCGGCGAACAACCAGCGGGGGATCCGGTTCGAATCCACCGCTTTCGCCATGGCTCAGCGACCGGCCGCGCTAGTCTCGCGCGGGTTCCGCCTCCGGCGTCTCGCCATGCTCATCCACCGCGGGCACGCCTTCGTCGGTGTGCGCCGTCGCCGCGCCGTGCACGTACACCAGCACTCGCCGCCGGCGTGGCCGGTCCGCATGGCCATCCCCGCGGTCAGGAACGTCGCGAGCGTGGCGAGAATCAGCACCAGCCTCCCGACTTTGGCTGCCGCCGTGGCCAGCGCCCCGATCGACAGGAGCACCGCGAGGTCCATGGTCAGAATGAATTGCTTGGCCTTGGTCTCGTGATCGTGGATCGCCTCTTCCGGCACGATCTCTTCGACCACCTCCTCGTCCTTCTCGCCGCTCGACTGCGCGACGAATCCAGCGGTCAGCATCACCGCCTGCAACACGAGGATCACCCACCAGGACCGCGCCGGCAGCAGGCCGCGGAGGATCCCGAGGAACATGAGGACCGCCACCAACGGCAGGACCAAGGCAATGCCCAGGGGCACGTGAACCACCGACGGGTGCAGGGGAAGACCGAACATGATTCCTCCTCGTCCTCTCGCGATTCTCCCGGCGTCATCGCCCCCGGCGACCACGCCACTCTATGGCAACTTCATGTTCCTACCAATCGCGGCGGCGGAACACCCAGGCGCCTGCCACCAGCGGCACCGCCAACTGCAGGGCCAGGACGCCGATCCCGAGCGCCACTCCGCCGGTGGAGCCCAGGAAGCGCACCAGCACGGCCGACGTCGGCCCGAACAGTGCACCCGATCCGGTGGCGAGAATGGTCAGCACTCGCGCCAGGTCCACGGGATTGAGCAGCAGCGCCGGCAGCAGAATCGACTGAAGTGGAATCCCGCGGAACAACGCGGTCGCGCCGAGTACTGCGAGGTCGTAGGCGATGACCATCAGCAGCCACAGGGCGAGTGCGGCCGAGGTGGCTTTCAGGCGATCGGGCCAGCACGCGGCCAGGAACATCGCCGCCGCGGTCGTCACCCAGCCGAGCACGAACGACAGGACGGTCAGTGTCGCGAAGGCGGGCACCTGCTCGATTCCGGCCTGAACCGCGATCACCGCGCCGCCGACTCCAAAACCGACGGCCTGCGCAACGGTCAGGGCGAGCGCCAGCCCGACGAACTTGCCGACGAACACCTCGCCGCGGCCGACCGGCTGCGCCAGCAGCAACGGCAAGGTTCCGCTCGCGCCGGTGATGCTCGCGACCCCGAGCATGAGCCCGGCGAGCGGCACGATGATCAGCACCAGGTTCATGAGGCTCAGCGTCACGCGCGCGAAGCCCTGGAACCCGACTTCGCGGCTCTGGCCGAGACCGAAGAACGACAGCCCGAGAATGAGCACCGCGAGCAACGCCGCCGAGCCGAACAGCCAGCGGCTCTCGAGCGCGCGGCGATACTCCTCGCGCGCGATGACCACAATGCGGCGAACGCGTCCGGAACCCGCGAGCGCGACCTGGGCCTCGACCCTCGGCACGACTTCGGCTCCCGCGCTCATCGGTGCCCCTCCACCAGGTGCGACCCGGTCACGTCGAGCCGGCCGCGGGGTTCGCCATTCACGATCCACGCGAATTGCTCGCCGGGACGGTCGGCCACGAACGCCGTCGTCCACGTGCTGTCAGGCCCGAGCCCCGGGTGGCTCACGCGATCCTCGTAGCCCGCCAGCTCGACTCGCGCCGTCGCCATCGTGTGATTCACCACGGTCAACTCGACGCGCGAGCCCACCGGGATCACGGCCGGCGTGGTCACGACGCGATCCTGGAACACGTCGAGCGCCAACGGTTCGGCGGCCTCGACCGCGTTGGCGACCGAGCGGCTCGCGCGCGGCAGGCGGCTCACCGCGATCGCCACGAGCGCGATCCCCACCATGACCACGAACAGGATTCCGTAGCGACGGGTCATCGCGACTTACCCCGCACGGCGTCGAGGAAGACGTCCTCGAGCGTCGGTAGCTCGTTCTTCGATGGGTCGCCCTCGCTCGCGGCCATCGCGATCCGCGTCGCCTGCGCCTGGCGCTCGCGCAACGCGGCCATTGGCTCGATCGCCGCACAGCGCCCCTCGGAGAGAATCAGCACTCGATCCGCCACGCGCTCGACCTCGGCCAACAGGTGCGAGCACAGGACGATCGTGACGCCCTCGCGGCGGAGTTGCTGGGTGAGCGTGCGAAATTCCCAGGTGGCCTCGGGGTCGAGGCTCGCGGTCGGCTCGTCGAGCACGAGCAGCGCCGGGTCGCCGAGGACGGCCTGCGCCAACGACAGGCGCTGCGTGTAGCCGCCCGACAGCTCGCTGGCTCGGCGGTTCGCGAGGGTACCGAGGCCGGCACGATCGAGCGCCCGCCCGACGGCGGAGCGCTCGAGCCCTCTCAGGTCCGAGAAGAACTCCAGGACTTCGCCGACCGTCCGGCCGGCCGGGAACTCGACACGCTGCGGGACGTAGCCGAGCTGGCGGCGCGCGCGCGGGTCTCCCGGGCGCGAGACGATCCGGGCCGATCCCGATCGTGCCGCGGTCGGGGCGCGCGAGTCCGAGCAGGAGCTTGAGCGTGGTCGTCTTGCCGGCGCCGTTGGGACCGATCAGGGCGAATGTCTCCCCCGGCTCGACCGAGAACGACAGGCCGTCCACCGCGACCACATCGCCGTAGCGCTTGAAGAGCCCGCTGGCCTCGACCATCGGCGTCATGACGCACCTCGCGCGCGCAGTGGCCGCACGAGCCCGACCGCACCGGCGGCTGCCAACGCCCCGAACGCGAGGGCCGCACCCCACGCCGGACGGCGAACGGGCGCCGCCGCCCCGAAGTGGTTGGAGTTCACGGCCGGCGCGGGTGCAACCCGAGGGAACCGGTCCACCGCCTCGCTCGGGCGCAACGACGGAAACACGCGCTCGGCCACGGCGAGTGCCGCCACCGCCGGACTCTTGGCCAGGATCGTCAGGTCGGGATACTGCTTGGACACGAACGCGAACGCGGTCACCGGGCCATAGGGCACGTCGCTCACACCGTCGCCATCGAGGTCGAACGCGGCGTTGTCGCTCCAGTAGTTGCCGGTGGCGCCATCGTCGAAACGGTTGCTGGTGCGGCGCATGTCGAGTGCGACCGGGTAGTCGTTGTGGATGAACTGGTTGTCGGCGAACTCGTTCGCCGCGCACGAGGAGAACAACAGCAGCCCCCAGCCGTTGTTCTGAAACTGGTTGCCGCGAAACCGATTCCGATTCGAGCCGTCCATGAACAAGGCGATGGTGTTGTCGGCCAGGCGGTTTCCGGTGAAGGTGCCCGCCGAGCAGTCGCGCAACAACAGTCCGTAGGTCCGTGGGCCTCGGTTGCGGACGAAGTCGTTGTTTTCGACCACGAGTCCGTTCGAGAACATCAGGGCGCAGCCGGCGACATTGAGCGTGAAGACGTTGCGCTCGAGCCGGTTGTCCTGGCAGTACATGGTGTGGAGCCCGTAGCGTCCGCTCCACTGCAGCCGATTGCCCTCGACCCGGCTGTGATGGGTGAACGAGAGGTAGATGGCGTCGAGGAAGCGCTCGACCTGGTTGCCGGCGAGCGTGACCTCGGCTGCAGTACCAGAAGTGGAGGCCGTTGCCGTCGCCACGCTCGTTCAGGGGCGCCACCCGTCCGGTCAGACGGCAGTCGCGAATCTCGAGACCGGTGGCACGCTCGGCGTGGACGCCGTAGAGCACGTCGTGAATCCGAAGTCGCTGGAGGCGGGCGCCGGCGCACGATCGCACGTGGATGCCGGCGTCGGCGGCCATCACGTCGCGGCCGCTGGCCCGAATCTCGAGGTCCTCGATCACCGCGCCATCGCCGGTCACCGTGATCACGGTGCCAGTGCCGGCCCCATCCACGATTGCGCCGGGCTCGCCGCGAACCACGATCGCGCGCCCCACGAGCAGCGGGCCCGAGTGGATCCCCGCGGCCAGGGTCACCGTGTCGCCCGGGCTGGCGGCGGCGATCGCCGCCGCCGCCGCGCCCGCGATCACGGCGGCGAGCATCTCACTCGCCCCCGGCCGCCGTGCGTGCCGCGGGTTCGGCCCGACCCTCGACGACGCGTGCACTGGCCTTCCGGCCACGGCGCTCGAGCCACAGGATCACCGGCCCCAGGATCCAAGCGGCGCCGAGCAACAGCGTCCCGGGACCGGGGATGCTCAGGACCTTGAAGTTGGCCATCTTCTGAAAGCCGATCACCGGCGGCATGAAGGTGTCGAGGGTGATTGCCGCGCGCGGATCCAGCTCGTGGCCGTAGGCCCACAACCAGCGTATGTAGTCGGTGAACATCACCGCAGCGAAGGTGGTGAAGCCGAGCCAGCCGAGCACCGCCAGCCATCGCCAGCCGGTCAGCGCCGCGAGCAGCGCCATGATTCCGAACAGCGTGAGCAGTTGCGGCATGTAGCTGAACTCGTGGAAATCGTCGGCGGTGATCGCCTTCATGCCGACATAGTGGTTCAGGATGTTGATCTTGTCGATGTCGCCCTTGATCGTGTTGGTGTAGATCGTCAGCGTCAGCCCCTCGCGATACTGGGGAGCCCACATCTTGATCTGCCAGATGGGGAGCACCGGCAGAAAGAAGATCGGCAAGAGCACCAGGGCCGCGAGCAGGATCAGCCGCCGCTCGGGGCCGCCGAATCGTCCGATCAGGTAGTTCACGAGGGGCTCCCGAAGGGCGCCGGGCGAGAAACGCCCGGCGCCCACGCCGTGAAGGTCAGTTGCGGGTCAACGCCGCCATTTCGGCGTTCACCGATTCGATCCGCTCCGGATCCGGCCGCTGGACTCCCGCGACCGGCGTGCCGCGCGGCTGCACCTGGATGTAGCCCTGCATCTCCTGATGCAGCGCGCTGCAGAAGTTCGAGCAGTAGAACGGCACGATCCCGGCCTTCTCCGCCTTCCAGTGGATGGTCTTGGTCTCGCCCGGCTCCACCTGCATGTTCTTGCTCGACCACAGGATGCCGAAACCGTGCGCGATGTCGTCGTCCTGCTCGAGATTGGTCCAGTGGAAGAAGACTTCGTCGCCTTCGTTGACCCGCACGATGTCGGGCAGGAAGTGCGTGCGGACCACGATGCCGTAGACGTCGACGCGGTTGCCCTTGCGCTCGATCCGCGCGTCCTCGGCGCGCTTCACCGCGCCGGGCTTGTTGTTCTCGCCGATCGGATACACCGTGATCGGCTTGATCTTCTCGGCGCGGATCATCTGCGCGTAGTGCGGCTCGAGGTAGGTCGGGAAGTCGTACAGCAGCTCCATCTTCGGGCCGCGCAGATCGATCAGCTGAGCCGCCTCGGGATGCGTCGGGCCGACGTTCAGATAGCGATCCTTGGACAGCTTGTCGAGCGCCACGACGTATTCGCCGGTCGGATTCCGCGTGTCGCCCTCGGACGCCATCAGGTGGCCGATCGAGTAGTAGACGTCGATCTTGTCCACCACGTCCCAGGGTGCTCCGACCTTCCACTTGGCGATCTGCGAGTCGAGGAACAGCGAGGTGTACGCGTAGCCCTTGTCGTCGAACTGGGTATGCAGCGGGCCGAGCCCGACCGGGATCTTGGCCTCGAACGCGTCGTCGAAGCGGATCACCGGCACGCCCATGCGGTCGCCGTCGAAGTTTCCGGCCTGGATCGCGGACTGGATCTTGGCAAAGTTGAGGACGGTGACTTCGGCCTGCAGCTTGCCGGACGCGCAGATGTACTCGCCGGTCGGATTGACGTCGACGCCGTGCGGGCTCTTGGGCACCGGCACCAGGTAGACGACGCCCGGAACCTTGGCCGGGTCGAGCACGGGAGCGCCGCCGATGGTGGTCGCCTTGCCCTCGTCGACGGCCTTCTGCGCGGCGCGCCAGTCCACGACCGCGACGTAGTCCATCTCGTGCTGGGACGCCTTGACCTCCAGCGAGTCGAACGCCATCTCGCTGTTGTAGCAGGTGAAGAACACCCAGCCGTGGCTGGGGCCCTTGCCGGCATCGGCGAGATCCCAGTCGAACGGCGGCATCAGGATTTCGAAGCCCATCGACATCGTGCCGCTCTGCGGGTCGACCTTGATCCCGGCGATGATTCCGCGGAAGTCCTTGCCGTAGTCCTCGACCTTGACCGGACGATTCGGCACCGGAGTCGAGAAGCGCGAGGCCGCGAACACGTACTCGGTGTTGGGCGAGGGGAACGGGCAGGCGTGCGCCGCCGACAGGTTCGGAATCGGCCCGTAGATCTGGCGGGTCTTGAAGTCCTTGAGATCGATGCGCGCGATGCGCGCGTTTGGCATGTCGTTGATGAACAGCCAGCGACCGTCGTAGTTGCCGTCGGTCTCCGACAGGCCCGGGTGATGGGCATCGCCCCAGGTGAAGCCGCCGAGCATGGCCTTCGACTCTTCGTCGTTGCCGTAGCCGACCGCGGGCTCGGGTGTGAACACCGGAATCGTCGTGATGTGCCGGCACGACGGCATGCCGTACACGTAGACATTGCCGTGATGCCCGCCGGAAAGGAACGCGTAATAGGAGTCGAGCTCACCGGGCTTCACGTAAACTTTCTGTGCCGCCGAGCCGGCGTTGCCGGCACCGCCCCGAAGGGCCGTGCAGCCCTGTGAAGTGATGCCCCACAGCGCGAGCATGGCGACCCCGACCAGCAGCCAACGTTTCATGATCCCCCTCCTTCTTTCTCGGAGGCGTCCTCTGCGGCCTCGGCGGCCGCCTCGGCAGCCTCGTGATCACGGTGCTTCAGGAACTCGATTACCGCGCGAGCTTCCTCGGTCTTGAGCCCTTGGTTCGGCATCTGCAGCATGTGTGTCGCCATCAGCTGACGCGAGATCGGATCCTCCTTCACCATCACCTCGGGGTGAAGGATCTGGTTCTCCATCCACTGCGCGGTGCGTCGCTGGGTGACCCCCGTGAGATCGGGGCCTGAGAGCTTGGCGCCGAACGCGTGGCACGCGGAGCAGCCCTTGTCCTTGAACAGCTGTTCGCCGGACTTGGCCAGCGTCTCGTCGGCCGGCTGGGCGCCGGCGCGGGGTCCCGAGTCGTACTTGGAGCCAGTGGACGATGCGCTGGGGGCGGCGTTTGCCGGCGGATTCGACGGGGAATCGCCGGACTTCGCACCGCAGCCCCAGAGCGCAATCAGGGAAAAGACCAAAAAGAGGCGATTGGCGGTTTTCATGGAAGGCCTCCTGTTTCACGACAACGCGAGCGGGATGAACACCCGCCGTGGCTTTGGTGACGGACTCCGCAACCGGCGTGCCGAGGGCGCGGCGTCCTCACAGGAGGCCCAAGTGGCAGTCGGGGCATGGGATTGGGGGGCCGTTCCGCCCGACGGCGCGAATCAGGTCGGGCGACCCTGGTCGTCGCTGGCAGTCCCGCCTGAACTTCTGTCACGCCCGGGCGATCCGGGAGCGCAGCAACGTCAAGCGCCGCACCGTTCGTGGCCCCGGATTCAATGGCACAGGCATTGCGGTATTGGCGAATGAAGACGGCGGACGCCGCTGCCCGCGGCGCCCACGTCCGGTGCCGTTCAAGCGCACCAGGAGGAAGCCATGAAGATCCTGATCGGAGTCGATGACTCGAAGCACTCGCGCGCCGCGCTCGAGTACGTCAAGAAGGCCACCTGGCCGAAGGGCACGCGGGTGGTCGTCGTTTCCGCCGTCCGTGACGTGGTGCCCGCATACACCGAAGTCTATGTGGCGTCGCCGGCCTACTCGGACCGTGCGATGGACGAGCTGTTCAAGTTCCACCAGGAGATCGCGTCCGACGCCGAGAAGGCGCTGCAGGGGGCGGGGTTCCAGACCGAGGCCAAGGTGCTGCAGGGCGATGCCCGCACGGTGATCGTCGACCTCGCGCGGGCGGAAGCGGCCGACCTGATCGTGGTCGGCTCGCATGGCCGTAGCGGTGTTGCCAAGCTGCTGCTCGGCAGCGTCGCCTCGCACATCGTGACGCATGCGCCGTGCAGCGTGTTGGTGGTCAAGATCAAGGAGTAGCCCGCAAAGACTAGGCCGGCTTGGTGCTCCGCATGATTTGCTCGCGACGGTCGCGGTTGGACGCGTCGGAACGCTCGAACGCCACCCGGGTTCCTCTGGGTAGTTCGACCCGCCCGAGGATGCGAGCCAACGTCGCCTTGACGGTCGCGACGTCGTCGTCGAAGGCGCCGTGCCCCCGCGCCGCGGATGCCAGGCACGATCCTTCAGGGAATGTGTTGGGCGACTGGATCCAGACCAACGGGCCCTCTTTCTTCGAGCTGGCCTCGACTCCGGTCGGCACCTTGAACCGCGCGGCCAGCGCGCGGTCCCGCGACAGCCACCACTCCATGCCGAGGATCGGCTCGCCGGCGGCGCGGGGATTGACGCTCGCCGGCACCAGCGGGTTGCGCATGCGTTTCTCGAACGCGTGCGACACCAGATAGAGCAGGGACTTCCGATAGATGTTCGCGCAGTGGTCGCCCTGCTCGGCCCTGTCGGTGAGCGTGAACAGATTGAATTGACGGAGCCGTCCGGAATCGACCGCCGGCAGGTACGCTTCGCGGAATACGTCGAGCGTGCAGGCGGGCGCCCACAAGGAGCACGACTGAATGCTGGCGCCATGCCCGGTCGAACCGAACAGCTCGCCGTCGGCGATCGCGCCCGAGGTCGTGAGCAACCGGACCAGCCATGCCATGAGGATGGCGCCGGCGCTGTGCGCCGCAACGTGGATCTCGACCCCTTGCCGCGCCAGGGCCGCGACGTGCTGCGCCACGAGTCGCGCGCCGCCGTCGGGCGCAACGGTGGCCTGGGTCGCGTTCTCCTTCATCTCGTCCCACTCGAGCTTGCCGGTGCCGAAACGCGCGATCGGCTCGAGTGTGTCGTCGAGCCGGTTGAGCAGGAAGTCTCGCGTCTTGTCGAGGAACCCTTCCGGCTTCCGGCGATTCTGCGCGTCCTCGAGCGCGTTCTTGATCGTGGTCCAGTAGTCGCTCTTCCACACGAACGCGAGCGGGTAGACCTCGGCGGGCAGGAACGCCTGGCGATAGTCCTGAACGCGCTGGAGTGCGCCTTCCTCGGCGACAAGTCCGCCGTGCGCGTAGAGCAGCAGGCGCTTCCGCTTCCAGCCTTTTGTGATCTGCGGAAAATCGTGATTGAAGATTCCCGTCACCGCCTGCTCGTCGGTCCCCAGGGAGCCGGTGGTCCGCAGTCGTCCCTGGTTGCCCAGGCTGATCACGTGCGGCCGCAGCTCCGACAGCGCACGCGGCGACCGGACACCCGCCGTCGAGCGACCGGTCGTCGAATCGGCTTCGGCGCGCGACGCGAGCCCGACCGGCGAACCCAGTCGGGCGACCCAGACGTCGGTGCCGTTCTCGAGCCAGTCGTCGTAGGCGACGTGACCGAAGCCGAGTTTCCCCCACGTCGGTCCCCACGAGTTCTGGATCCAGAAACCGTCGCGGTCCCACGCGATGATCGCGAACGCGTGCCCGCCGTCGTTGCCGGAACGAAAGCGGATGCGCCCGTCGCTCTTGACCTCGTCCCATCCCCGGTGTACCCAGGAGGTGGCGAACAGGATGCCGACCTCGGCGAGGGCGGCATGCATGGCGACCAGGTCCTGGTGGTTGACCCTGAAGTATCCCCCCAGCGGTCGGGCGAGCGCGTCGCCGGAACGTTCCGCGGTGAGCAGGGTGTCGGAGGTGCCGGCGCCCGCCGACTTCCACGCCGACAGCGCGCACACCCCGTGCTTGTGCCAGCCCTTCATGGCCCCGCGAGCGCTCGAGCCGTCGTCGTCCTCGCCCGCCCATTCGTCGTACCGGCGCGACATGCGGTAGAGCATGTGCGGGCTCACCGCGATCCGGTTGAACCCGCGCTCGCCGCGTCGCGCCGGCGGATCGCCGCTCGGTTCGCGCGTGCGCAACAGGTAGTGGACGACGGTGGCGAGCCCGAATCCGGTGCAGGCCCCCTCCTGGCCCTGATTGAGAATCGGGGCGCTGATCCGGCGGTAATCGGCGAGCGGTCGCTCGCGCGGCACCTCGACCAGCGTGGTCCGGTACATGAGATCGCGGAAGTCGACGGTGTCGGGGCGTGCGTCCAACGTTCGGCGGGTTCGCGCGGCGCGCGCGCGCTGGGTTCCGGCGCGGCGCCCTCGCGCCGGGCGGGCGGATGCTGGGCTTCGACGGGAGGCCACGGTCGGTCCCTCGGCCGGCTGGCGGCACGGACCGCGTCGGGCTCGGCGGATACGGGTCCGGATCGCGCGAGGCGGCATCTCGCGTCGACTCCGGTACGATAGCGCCTCCGGTCTCGAAAACCGGAGTCGGGTGGCCGCCGGCACCCGAACCCAAGTCTCGATTGGAGAAACCCGCCTTGACCACTCCGCGAATCGCAGAAGCGACTCCCGCACGACGCGTCGAAACAGTGTCCCCGACGCTCAAGGGCATTCACGGTCTCGACGCGGTCTTCCGCCCGCGCTCGGTGGCCGTGATCGGCGCCTCGCGCGAGCGCGGCTCGGTCGGCGCCGAGATCTTCCACAATCTGCTCGAGCACGGCTTCAACGGCCCGGTCTATCCGGTGAACGCGAAAGCCGACGCCGTGCAATCCGTGCGCGCCTATCCGACGATCGCCGACGTACCGGGCCCGGTCGACCTGGCCGTGATCGTGGTGCCGGCGGCGCACGTGCTCGCGGTGCTCGACGCCTGCGGGCGCGCGAAGGTCCGGGCCGCGGTCGTGATCAGCGCCGGTTTCAAGGAGACCGGCGCCGAGGGAGCTTCGCGCGAGCGCGCACTGCTGGAGTGCGCCCGCGGCCACGGCATGCGTCTGGTGGGCCCCAATTGCCTCGGCGTGGTGAACACCGAGTCCGCCGTGAGCATGGACGCGACGTTCGCGCCGATCTACCCGCCTGCCGGCCGAGTGGCGTTCTCCTCGCAGAGCGGCGCCCTGGGTCTCGCGATCCTCGATCTCGCGGCACAGCTCAATATCGGGATTTCCCATTTCGCGAGCATCGGCAACAAGGCCGACGTCTCGGGCAACGACCTGCTCGAGTTCTGGGAGCAGGACGCCGGTACGCGCGTGATCCTGCTCTACCTCGAGTCGTTCGGGAATCCGCGGCGCTTCTCGCAGATCGCGCGACGCGTGGCGCGCGCCAAACCGATCGTCGCGGTCAAGAGCGGCCGCACCGCGGCCGGCGAACGAGCGGCCGCCTCGCACACCGGCTCGCTCGCCGGCGCCGATGTCGCGGTCGAGGCCCTGTGCCTGCAATCAGGCGTCATTCGCACCGATACGATCGAAGAGTTGTTCGACGTCGCGATGTTGTTCGCGAACCAGCCGGTGCCACGCGGCTCGCGGGTCGGGATCGTGACCAACGCCGGCGGCCCGGGGATCATGGCGTCCGACGCGTGTGAGATGCACGGTCTCGAAGTTCCGGGGCTGACCCCGGCCACGGTCGAAGCCCTGCGCGCCTTCCTCCCGGTCGAGGCGAGCACGCGGAACCCGGTCGACATGATCGCTTCAGCCGTGCCCGAGTCGTTCGAGAAGGCGATCCGGCTGGTCTACGAGGATCCCAACGTCGACGCGGTGCTAGCGATCTACGTGCCGCCGGTCGTCACCCGACCGCTCGACGTGGCACGCGCGATCGTGCGGGGTGCGACGGCCGCGGCCGCCGCGGCCAGCCAACGGAAAATGGCGCCCAAGCCCGTCTTGTCGTGCTTCCTCGGCGCCCACGGAATTTCGGAAGGGCTCGAATCCCTGCAGCAGGGTCACATCCCCTCCTACCCGTTTCCGGAATCGGCGGTCATGGCCCTGGCGCGCGCCGCGCGCTACGGCCGTTGGCTCGAGGAACCGGAAGGGCAGCGGGTTCGCTTCGACGACGTCGACGAAGAACGTGCGGCCAAAGTCCTGTCCGAAGCCGCGCGGCGAGGTGCGGCCGAACCCGGGTCGTCGGGCCACGCCCCGGCCGCCGCGACCGCGTGGCTTCGCCCGGACGAGGTGCGCGCGGTGCTCGCGGCCTACGGCATCGTCATGCCGCCCACCGAGGTCGCCACGGACGCCTCGTCGGCGGCAGCACTCGCCCGCCGCTACGGCTTCCCGGTCGCCATCAAGCTGGCGTCGGACACGCTGACCCACAAGTCCGACGTCGGCGGCGTCGTGCTCGACGTGCGCAGCGAGGCCGAGGTGCATCGCGCCTGGGACGGCATCGCCGAGCGGCTGCACGCACGCGGGCTGGCCGCGGCCATGGCGGGCGTCACCGTGCAACCGATGATCACGGAGGGCATCGAAGCCGCCGTCGGCGTCACCACTGACCGCTCGTTCGGACCGTTGATCATGTTCGGGCTCGGCGGCATCTACGTGGAGCTGCTGAAAGACGTGGCGTTCCGCGTGCATCCGCTCACCGATCGCGACGCACAGCACATGATCCGCGAAATCCGGGGCGCGCGACTATTCGAGGGCTGGCGCGGCGCGCCACCCGGAGACGTGCCTGCGCTCGAAGGGCTGCTGCTGCGCGTCTCGCAACTGGTCGAGGACCATCCCGGGGTGGTCGAGATGGACCTGAACCCGGTGAAGGTCCTACCCCCCGGACAAGGCTGCACCATCGTGGACGCGCGAATCGCGGTCGCGATATCGTCCGCCTGAAGGGTCGCGCTTCCGCCATCGTCCGGCGGCAGCAGCACGTTGACCCAACACAGAACGTCAACCGAATCACGTACCTCTCGAGGGGGAAAGATGCGCTGGACTCGATGGACCGCAGTCGGATCCTGGCTGGCTGTAGCGCTGTTGGCTGTGACCGGGCTGTCGTGTACCAACACCACGGCTCAGGTGCCCGCAGAGATGACCGCCGCCGAGAAGGTGGCGCGCGGCAAGGTCATGGCCTACACGTCGGGATGCGTCGATTGCCACACGCCGGGCGCGTTCTATGGTGCGCCGGACACCACCCGCATGCTTTCGGGCAGTGATCTGGGTTGGCAGGGTCCGTGGGGTACCAGCTATGCGCGCAACCTGACTCCCGACCCGGAAACCGGCATCGGGAGCTGGAGCGAGGACGACATCGTCACCGCATTTCGTGCCGGCCATCGGCCGGACAAATCGCCGATCCTGCCGCCCATGCCGTGGCCGGGCTTTGCGCACATGAGCGACGAAGACGCCTACGCGCTCGCGGCCTACCTCAAGAGCTTGCCGCCGATCCCGCATCAGCTTCCCGCCGTGGTTCCCCCGGGCGGGAAGCCGACGACCCCGATCGTCGTCTTGCCGCCGCCGCCGGCCTGGGACGCGCAGAACATGCCACCGCCGCCCAGCACTCCGGCGACCGGCAGCTAGGCGTTTTTTCGATCAGGTAGAGAAACGACGACGGGGCGGACCTCATCGTCCGCCCCGCGTCGGGGATTCCGGTTGAGCCGGGGCCGCGTCCCAAGCGACGAACCGCGTGCGGGGAGCCTCGCCGGGCCTCCGCGCGCGGCCTGGCGCGGCTATTCGACCTTGACCGGGATCACCTGCTCGTGCCGAGCCGCCGCCTTCGGCATCCTGATCGTCAGGATTCCGTTCTTGAAGGTGGCCTCCACCTTCAAGCCCTCGATGGGCGCCGGCAGGCGGATCGTCCGCACGAACGAACCGTAGTTGCGCTCGCTCCGATAGAAGCGCTCGCCCTTCTCCTCTTGCTCCTGATTCTTTGCACCTTTGACGGTCAGGAGCTGACCTTCCAGGGTGACCTGGATGTCCTTCGGGTCGATCCCGGGAATCTCGGCGCGGACTTTGACCGCGTCCGGAGTCTCCGAGACGTCCATCTGCGGGAGCCATTCCCCGATTCGTTCCATGTCGAAGACGTCGGGCTCCCACATCCTCTCGAGCATGCGATCCATCTCGCGACGGAGGTTCGCGAACCCTCGTTCGGGTGCCATCAGGGCTCTCATGGCTTTCCCTCCCGCGCCTGAGTTCTCCGCGAAGGCCGGGCGCGCTCGGCGCCTCCGCGACACTGCCCACGGGTCGGGCGGACCCGCGGCTCCGACGGACAGGATCCGCATGCGCCGTGCCACGGCTTCGCCCCGGGTGACGGACCCGCAACCCTCTGGCGCACAACGAGCGGACCCTGCCGGTCCTCGATCTGCCCAAGATCGACGTGGATTCGCGGCTGTCAACCTGACATGATCGGCACGTGCGAACGTGCCAGAACGTCGGTTTCTTACGACGTCCAAGGCTGCCAAATCGCAAAGCGACGCCCGACCTATGACTCCTCACGAGCCTGAGACCAGACGCTCCACCGTGCACGCGTCCATCGAAGCGCCCTCTCGCTACGACCTGGACGGGATCCAGGCGATCCTGCCCCAGCTCATCGACGGGCTGAACGACGCGGTGCTGGTGGTGGACCGCAATCGCCGGGTGGTCGCCGCCAATCGCCGCTACGTCGAGGTCTTCGGCGCCCGGGGTGAAGCCGTGGTCGGACACGAGTGCCACGACGCGGTGCACTGCCCACTCCACGGGTCCGGGCAGGGTTCGTCGTCGTGCGCCGCCTGCGACGTCATCGCCCAAGGCCAGCCCAGCCGCGCGCTTCACGCCATCCCCGACGATCAGGGCGCGCTGCGGCGCTGGGAGGTCGTCATGAACCCGATCCTCGACGCGTCCGAGCCAGGTCAGTCACGTGGTCGAGGTGTGGCGCGACATCACCGACCGCAGTCAGCTCGAGGGCCAGCTCTCGCACAGCGAGCGGCTGGCGGCGCTCGGGATGCTGGCGGCCGGCGTGGCGCACGAGATCAACAACCCTCTGGCCTCGATCCTGGCCGGAGTCGAGAGCCTGCAGCGCTGGCTGACAACGGACGGCCGAGCTGACGCCGGGCGCTTCGTCGGAAGCGGCCGAGGTGCTCGAGACGCTCGAGCGCGAGACCGATGCGCAGTCGCGAGACCACCGACAAGCTGCTGCTCCTCGGCGCAGCCGTACACCGGTTCCTCGACCTGGGTCGACGTCAATCGCGCCGGTCACGACACGGTCACGCTGCTCGGCCACCCCCTGCGCAAGCAGGGGATCCGAGTCGGTCGAGGAGTTCGACCCGGATGTCGAGCCGATCTGGGGGCGGGAGAGCGGGATTCGCGGCGCCTGGTTGAACCTGTGCTTGAACGCGGTCCAGGCCATGCCGGCCGGGGGAGTTCTGACCGTTCGCACCGGCGCCCGAGGGCCGCTCGGTACGTCTGGAAGTGTGCGACACCGGCCCCGGGATCCCGCCCGCGCATCGCGATCGGATCTGGGATCCCTTCTTCACCACCAAACCGCCGGGCCAGGGCACCGGCCTCGGCCTCAGCATCACCCGCACGATCATCGAGAAGCACGGAGGCACGATCGCGGTCGAGAGCGCTCCCGGGCAGGGCGCCCGTTTCGTGGTCGACGCTGCCGCGCAATGGACCGGGAGGCGAGGGTGTCTGAGATTTCGTTGCTGTTGATCGACGACGAGGAATCGTTCCGCAAGCTGATCAGCAAGGAGCTGGAGCGCTCGGGCTACCGGGTGACCCAGGCCGGCACTCTCGGCGAGGCGCGCCCGCTGCTCGCGGGCCAGGCATTCCATCTCGTGCTGCTCGACGTGAGGCTGCCGGACGGCAACGGCCTCGACCTGCTCGGCGAGATCAAGGAAGCCGCACCGGGCACCGGGGTCATCATGCTCACCGCCTACGGGACCATCGAAGAGGCGATTCGGGCGATGAAGCTCGGCGCGCTCGACTTCCTGACCAAGCCGTGCAAGCTGGCCGAGCTGGAGGCGGTGCTCGAGAAGGCGGTGCAGGAGCCAGAACCTGCTGCGCAGCCACTCGGCGCTCGAACACGAAGTCCAGCGCCTGCAGCCGATCGACCGGTTCATCGGCGGCGCCGCGCAGATCCAGGAACTGCTCGAGATGGTCGCGCGGGTCGCCGAGACCGACTCGACCGTGCTGATTCGCGGCGAGAGCGGCGTCGGCAAGGAGCTGATCGCGCGCGCGGTTCATCGCCAGAGCCGGCGCAGCCGGCAGCCGTTCGTCGTGGTCGACTGCGCCTCGCTCCACGAGAACCTGCTGCAGAGCGAGCTGTTCGGCCACGAGAAGGGCGCCTACACCGGGGCGATCCGCCTCAAGCACGGGCTGTTCGAGGTCGCCGATCGCGGCACCATCTTCCTCGACGAGATCGGCGAGCTGACGCCGCCAGCTCCAGGTCAAGCTGCTGCGCGTGCATCGAGACCGGCGTGTTCCGGCGCGTCGGCGGCACCGCCGACATCAAGGTCAACGTGCGCATCATCGCCGCCACCAACCGGGCGCTCGAGACCATGATGAAGGAGGGTCAGTTCCGCGAGGATCTCTACTACCGCCTCAACGTGTTCTCGATCCACATCCCGCCGCTGCGCGAGCGGCGCGACGACATCCCGGTGCTGGTCGAGCACTTCATCCGCAACTCCTCGATCGCGCCTCGAGCGCAACGCGCACGTCTCGGAGGAGGCCCAGGGCGTCCTGCGCCGCTACTCCTGGCCGGGGAACGTCCGTGAGCTGGAGAACGTGATCGAACGGGCGCTCATCCTGTGCGACGAATCGGAGATCCGAGCCCGAGCACCTGCCGATGGGCGTGCGTGCCATTCCCTCGTTCGCCCAGGACGAGGACTCCGGCCGTCTGCCGACGCTCGAAGAGGTCGAGCGCCGCTACATCCGGCGCGTGCTCGACGAGTGCAAGGGCCACCGGCACAACGCCGCGGCCATCCTGGGCATCAGCGAGCGCAACCTCTATCGGCGCCTCAAGGAGCTCGAGCCCCAGGACGGTGGCGAGGCCGAGGTTTCGAGCCCCTCCTGACATCGAGGCAGCCTCGAGGCACGGCCTGTCAGGTAGCGCCGCCCTCCCGCCACGGCTCCGCGACGTTTCGGCGAGATCCCGCATCGGTTTGCGGTCTCGCGGAAGGCCCGGACTCCTCGGCACGACGGTTGCTGCGTACTGGCTTGCGCGGCAGCCGGGGCCACACCCGTGGTCGCGACCTCTGGTGTAGGCGGTACACCAAGGCATGCTGCCGCGCGAAACCTCATCGCCACTCCGCCGCGGTCGAGGCGCGGAGGGAAGGTCTCTTGGCCATGGTGCTGCTTTGCGAACACTGTCTGGCACCCGATGACCCGGCCGTGGCCCGGCTGGAAGCCGACGGGCACACCATCGTCCATTGCAAGGACAGCGAGGACCTGATCGAGCACGCGTTGCGCGAGCGGCCGGGTGCGGTCATCTGCCAGATCGGTCACGGCGACCACCAGATGGGTGTGCTGAACCTGTTGCGCCGGGTGGCGCCCGACCTGCCCCTGATCCTGATCTCCGATCCGGCGTCGCTCGAAGACCAACGGGCGCTCCAGAGCCTGCGGCCGACCTACTTCGCCCTCACTCCGGTCGAGCCGGACGAGTTGGTGGCCGCGGTGCGGGCGGCGTTCCGGCGGCCGGCGAGCCGAAAGGCGCTTGATCGCTAGGGGACGACGACGGGTCTCGGGCTCGCGATACGGGCCGGTTCGAGTCCGTAGGGGCTGTACAACTCGGGCATCGTCACGGCAGCGGGAAGCGTGCCGTCGTGGTTCTCGATCCCTGCGCGAGCCGGACGAAATACACCCCGGGGCTCGGCCGCTGCTGCCCGGAGACCGTAACCTCGTGCTGCCCGGGGGACAGACCTTCGAGCTTCCGCGATCCCCACTTGCGCCCGGCCACATCGTAGACTTCGACGCTCGCCGGCTCGCTGCTCGCGAGCGTGAACATCAACACCGCGCCGTGCCCACTCCCGGCTCGGCGCAGCCAACGCACCGCCAGCTCGGCGAGCGGCACCGTGACTTCCGTCTCGGCGACGTAGACCTCGCCTCCCTCGGCCGCCACTCCGAGCCGATAGCCGTAGTGCTCGCCGGGCACCACGTCGCGGTCCACGTAACCGATCCGGCCCAAGCCATCCGGCGTCAGCCGGGCACGTAGCGCCCAGTCCTCGGTACCGGAGCGACGGTAGACCGCGGCCTCCGGCGCCTGCAGCTGCCACACGATGCGCACTTCATAAGCGCTCGCTTCCGCCGACACCAACGAAGCCAGCACCGGCGTCGCCACGTCGCACACCCACGCCGGGCCCTGCCACGACACGAAGTTCCGGTTGAGGGGCTGGATCAAAACCGGGCTGTAGTACTGCTCCTGTGGCTGGTGGATCTGGAGCGATTGAAGCTCGATGCACGCCGGCACATCACACCCCGCACAACTCCCAGCGCCGGTGGTCTTGGTGCGCAGCAGGTTGACGCGGAACGCGTAGTACTCGGTGCCGGGGTCCAGCGGGCCCTGGTCTTCCTTCGGCACCACGTACTGCACCAGCAAGCGCGCCCGGTTGGCACCTCCGTAGCCCACTTCGTAGAAATGCGTTCCTCCCGCCTGGCCTAGCCCGTACTCCGTACAGGTGAACGGTCCCTCAGAGAACGTGTAGGCGAGCGCCAACCCCGTGCCGCCACGGCACTGGCCCGTGCCGTGACGCCACCAGTCGGGCAGGGTCGAGCCGTCGGTGCCGATCCGCAGCTCCGCACTGGCGCCGAGGAACTGCCCGATGCCCGGCGGCGGCACGAACGACGCCACCGCCACCGCCGGTAGACCCGTATTGCTGTCGCACGCGAAAGTCTTGATCGCGCCACCCGCCGCGCCGCAGTCGTCCCACGATAGGTTGATACCGCCGGGGATCGGATCACCGATCACCACCCCCAGGACCTCCCCCTCGCCTCCGACCGGGATGTGCGTCCACAACAGGTAGGTGAGGTCGCCGTCAGCGGTCAGCGCAAGGTGGTCTCCAACTTGCCACACACCACTTCGGCCATCGCTGGGTTGCTCGCTCCCCCGTTGCGATGGGGCGAATCTCGTACCGCCATCCTCCGACCAGGTCCAATACGTCTGCACCTGCGCGCTGCACTCCGGCTCGTCGCGCCGGTCGTACCACGCCACGTACACCCGACCGTTGTGGTCGACCGTCACCGCCGGCATCGCGTTGTCGTAACTCGGCGCATCGTCGTTGACCCGCACCTTGTCCGACCACGTCGCGCCACCGTCGGTCGAGCGGACCAACACCACGTCGCGGTGGTCTTGCGCCCCCTCCCCCGGAGTCACCATGTACTCGCGAATCTGGAGGTCGTAGTCAAACGTACCTCGACTGCCAACCAATCCCAGGTAGTAGCGCGTGCTGGTCGGCAGCGTGTAGATCGCCGGCGGGATCGAGCTCGTGTCATACAGCGACCCGCACCCGACTGGAGTCAGGTTCGCGGGATCGTCGCCACACACCAACCCGATACCGAACGACGGCTGCATGCACCCGGCCACCGGTTGGCAATAGGTGGCGCTACCGGTGATCTGGATGGTCGTACCGGCCGTGGCCTCGAACGTGAAAACGTCGTTGTCGCTGCTGACGTCCGACCCCACCATCGCACCACTGACATCGTCCCCGATCTGAATCGGGGTGGCGTTCACGAAACTGCCGTTCGGCTCGGTCTCGACTACGGTGCGCAATGGGTCAGGGTCCACCGTTCCGAGGGCATACTCGCTCCACACCCCGTAGATGGTCCCCCGACGCGGTCCGTTGCTTGTGTCCACGGCAACGCCGAGGAACGCCGGGAAGTCCATGCATTCCACATTGTCCAGCACTTCTCTGCTGTAAGGATTATCCCACCCGGGCGGTCCGAAGCTGAGATTGTCGCGAATAGTCCCCAGCGTGAATGGCGCGCCGAAGCTCACCCCAAGATCCGTGGACTTGCGGCCGATGATCGCTCGTTCGACATAGTCTTCCCACACGACGTAAAGCTCGCCGTCCGGTCCGAGCGCGAGTTGCGCCGTGTTGCACTGGCTGCCGCTCAATTCCATAGGAGGGGACCAGCTCGCACCCGCATCGGTCGAGCGAACGAACTGGACGCGACCCTGATAGCGCTCTGGCCTAAAGGTATACACCAGGTAGAGCACGTCGCTCGAGCGATCGCTGAGAATGCGAACGCCGTCTAGGTCATGGTCGAAGAGTACGTAGGGAATAGCATTTGGTCGGCGTCTCCACTGCCACGAGGCGTCATCGAAGGAACCGCTGAACACAAAGATACTTTCACCCAGCGTGCCGTCGTCCCCGTAAGCAGCACAGAAAGCGGTGCCACTTCCATCGATGCACGTTGATCCGCCTGCTCGTATTCTCTCGGTTGGTCCTGGCTGAATGACCGAACCCGACCAGGTGACGCCACCATCACGAGAAACTGCGCCGCGAAGTTTTTCCAGGCCGAGGTCAAACCACACCGCAGCCAGGTCGCGCCCGCTAGTCGCGATCAATGGCGAGTTTTCGAGGTACGGGTTGCCACCAGACACATCCATTCTGGCCCGTACCACAGGCGCTGAGGCGTCCACGGTACTAGCCAGGACAAACCAAGTCGCGATCCAAGCGCAACCACGGCCGATCCATCTGGACTGTTGGCGGTCGCCGGCGGTCACTGCACGAGTCATGGCGACATCACCAGTTTGCGGCTGGAGGTAAATGATCCGGCCTCCATCCGATACATGTAGACACCCGGGCTCACGCGCTGCCCCTGCTCGTCGCGCCCACTCCACTCGACGGTGTGTTCGCCGGCAGGCCACTCGCTTCGCGCGAGAGTTCTGATCTTGCGTCCATGGATGTCGAACACCTCGAGTTTCACTTGAGTCTTGAGTGGCACTGTAAAGCGAATGAGCGTCCCCTCTCCGAACGGGTTCGGCTCGTTCTGCCCAAGCGAGAAATCGCCCGGCTACGCGCCGGAGTTCATGATTATTCCACCACGACGAACCGGCGTGTGACCGCTGCACGCCCCTGTGTGAGGCGCCCGAAGTAAACCCCCGGGCGGAGCGCCGTGCGCACATCCACACGGTGTTCGCCGGCGTCGAGCCCGTCGAGCCGCTCGGTCGCGCGGCGACGCCCGACCAGGTCGAAGATCTCGAGCGCCGCGGGGCCGGCTGCAGGCAGCGTAATGGTCCCTCGTACGCTACCGCTGCTCCAACTCAGCCCGCCGAGCGCGAGCGTCCACGCCCGGTTGGGCACCGCCAGCGATGTCTCGCCAACGAAGACCTCTTCACCATCGAGTTGGAGCCGGTAGCCATATGTGACGCCCGCACGCACGTCGTGATCCACGTACTCGATTCGGTGCGCGCCATCAGGAACCAGCCGCTCCAGACGACGCCACTCGCCATCGATCTCGCGGCGATAGAGGGTTGCACCCTCAGCCCCCGGCAGTTCCCAGACGATCCGGATGCGGTCGACGTCGGCCTCGGCCACCACCACCACCACGTGCACCGGCACGATCGCCAAGCACGCCGGATCCAAGTTCTGCCAGGCCACCGCTGTGTTGTCGGCCGGCATGTCGATCATGGGGTCGTAGCCGAACTCGGGCGGCTGGGAGATTGTCACCGACTCGAGCCCGATGCATACGGGCGTCTCGCAGCCAGCACAAGCTTCCGTACCCACGGTGTTGCTTCGCCGTACCCGCACGATCGCCGCGTAGTACTCAACATTCGGGTCTAGCGACCCCGCCAGCTCTTCAGGAATCCCGGCCTGGACGACGACACGAGCACGCGAGGGGTCGGAACCGCCGGCCAGGTAGCCCAACCCACCGCCGACCGCGATGCCCTGAAACAAGTCAACGCAGGAGAATGGGCCGGACGTAAAGTCAAAGCTGCTTGCGAACGCCACACGACACCCGCCGGCACCATGTTTCCACCAGTCGGGCAGCACGCCGTTGGGATTCGCTATCGTTAGGACCGCCGTGAGACCGGTGGCCCGTGCAACTTCCGGCGGCGGCCGGAACGAGGCGACTAGGTCAAACGGGGTACCGGCGTTGCTGTCGCACGCGAACCGATGCAGCGCATCTCCGTAGGTGCCGCAGTCGCTCCACGAGAGGTTGATGCTCCCCAGACGCGGACCGATGGTAAGAGGTTCGTCACTCGTGTCCGAGCCGTAAGGGTTGATCACCGTGATGGGCCCGCTGGTCGCGCCGGTGGGCAAGCTGGCTAGGATTAGGCTGTCGCTGACTACAGTGAAAGGTGCGTTGATACCGCTCAACGTCACCATGGTTGCGCCAGTGAAACCCAGGCCACGAAGACCCACCTGCGCGCCAGCTGGTGCCTGTCGGGGCAGGAAGCTCACAATGTCGGGCCCAGAGTTCTGCCAGTAGGCGACTTGCCGAATCAGCGGCGTGGTCAGCACTGGGGCGAAACCGCTCTCGACCGGCTGGTGCAATTGGATTGATCGAAGCTCGAGGCGCATCGTCGAGCTACAGCCCGCACAGCTCTCCTTGCCGATGCTCTGTACCCGCGCGACATGGACCTTGAATGCGTAGTACTCGGTCCCCGCATCGAGCGGCCCGACACCCTCGGTAGGGATTGTCGCGCTCATCAGTAGGCGGGCATGTGCGGGCCCTCCGTACGCGGGCTCGTATGAAATGCTGTTGCTCAGAGGCCCCTGGTAGAAGTCACGGCACGTGGTGGGACCAGCAGTGAAGTCATAGCTCGTCCCTAGCGCGTCAGGACGGCATCCGCCGGTCGAGACCCGCCACCAGTCCGGCAGCGGCTGGCCGGAGGGGTTGATCACCCGGAGATCGGCGGTGATCCCAGTGAACCGATCGACTCCCACGGGCGGTGTGAACGAGCCGACCAGCGTGAACATCGGCCCCAGATTCGTGTCGCACGCAAACCGCTTCAGTGTCACCCCGTTGGCTCCGCAGTCGTCCCACGCCAGGTTAATCCCGCTGTTGAGGTGCCCGATCAGGAACGGGTCCGACGCGACGGTTCCACCTGGGGCCACGACCTCGATCGGACCCTCGTTTGCTCCCCCCGGCACCATGGTCGTGATCAAGGTGTCAGAGACCACGGTGAACGATGACGGCACGCCATTGAAGCGCACCTGGCTTGCACCGGTGAAGTTGGCCCCGACGAGCTTGACTGCTTGTCCCACCAGCCCCCGCGACGGCAGCACCGAGCCAATCCGCGGCGTCACGTAGAACAGCCCCGCACTCACGCCGGCCAGCGGGGGGTTCACCACCGTCACATACCCGGTGCGCCCGTCGACCGGAACCTCGGTGGTGATCAGCGAGTCCGAGACCACCGTGAAGGAAACCGACTGGTCTCGAAACAGAACCGCCGTCGCGTCCGACAGATTGCGCCCGCGGATCTCGACGCCGATTCCGGGAGCCCCAACATCCGGCTCCACGTCCAGGATCTCGGGCCGATCAGTCTCGAAGCCGATCACCGACCCGAAGATGTCCCCGTCGCAGGGCAATTGGGGACAGGCAGCTCCAATCGGAATGTGGGTCCACAGCAGGTAAGCCCGCTCTCCTTCGGCACGTAGCGCGAGGTGGTCCCCCACTTGCCAGGTGTTCTGCAGCCCCCGGCCGTCGTAGTGACGACCACCCCCGCTTGGCTGTTCGCTCGCTCTCAGCGAAGAGGCGAATGTCGCACCGCCATCCTCAGAGTAGGTCCAACGTGTGTGCACCTGTGCTCCGCACTCCGGATCCTCACGCCGGTCATACCACGCCACGTACACCCGGCCCGAGGCGTCCACCGCCACCGCCGGCATCGCGTTGTCGTAACTCGGCGCATCATCGTTGACCCGCACCTTGTCCGACCACGTCGCGCCGCCGTCGGTCGAACGCACTAGTACAACATCGCGGTGGTCGAGAGCTCCCTGCCCGGGAGTTATCACGTACTCGCGGAACTGGAGTTCGTAGACGAACGTCCCCACGCCCCCGCATAGGTCCAGATAGTAGCGTCCGGTGGCCGGCAGCGTGTAGACCACCGGGGGGATCGAGGTTCTGTTGTAGAGCGAACCACACCCGACCTGAGTCAGGTTCGAGGGATCATCTCCGCATAGTAGCGAGATGCCGAACGACGGATTCGTGCACCCGCCTACTGGGTGACAGTAAGTGGCTCCACCGGTAATCTGAATCGTCGTACCGGCCGTGGCTCCGAACGTAAACACATCGCAGTCGCCCGAGGTGTCAGTTCCCACCATCCCGCCACTGACATCGTCACCGATCTGAATCGGCGTGGCGCTGGCAAAATCGCCGTTCGGCTCGGTCTCAACCACGGTGCGAATCGGGTCGGGGTCCACCGTGCCGAGGGCGTACTCGCTCCATACCCCGTAGATCGCTCCGCGCCGTGGCCCGGCGCCGGTGTCGACTGCCACCCCGAGGAACGCCGGGAAGTCCATGCACTCGACGTTGTCCAACATCGCGCTGCGGGAACCATCCTGCCACCCCGGCGGCCCGAAGCTGACGTTGTCGCGGATTGCCCCTAGCGTAAAGGGAACGTTGAAGCTTACGCCTTGATCCGTGGACTTTCGACCGACGATGGCTCCCTGAGCATAGTCCTCCCACACCACGTACAGCTCACCATTGGGACCGAGCGCGAACTGCGCGGTGTTGCATTGGCTGCCGCTCAGTTCAACGGGAGGGGACCAGCTCGCCCCTCCATTGGTGGAGCGCACGAACTGGATGCGACCCTGGTAGCGCTCGGGTCTGAGCGTATAGACCAGGTAGAGCACATCGTTTGTGTGGTCGCTCAGGATGCGTACACCTTCCGGCACATCGGCACCAAACGAGATCGGAGGCACGGCGTTTTGTTGTCGTTGCCATTGCCAGACAGGATCCTGAAACGACGCCTTGAAAATCAGGATCGTATATCCGCCAACATCCACTCCGTCCACCGCACAGAATGCTGACTGTCTGCTGTCGATGCATGTCGATGGCCGGCTCAGGCGGCCTGGGCCAATGATCGAAGCCGACCATGTGACACCGCCGTCACGAGAAACCGAGCCACGAAGGTTCTCGCGACCCTTGTCATACCAGACCGCGACCACGTTCCGACCACTTGTCGCGATCGAGGGTGAGTGGTCGAGTTCCGGATTGACGCCGCCGGAAATGTCGATGATGGAACCCACGATCTGCGCCGATCCATCGGAAGGTGCGGTAACCAAGTGGCACCCAACAAAGAGCACGGCCACAAGTGATGCGCGTCGTATACTGTGCTTGTTGGGGCCGCGCCGCCCGATCGGCAAGTTCAAGGCGACATGACGAGTTTGCGGCTGGCCCGGAACGATCCCGCCTCCATGCGGTAGAGATAGACGCCGGGGGCGACGCGCTGGCCCTGCTCGTCTCGTCCGTTCCATTCAAGGGTGTGTTCTCCAGCAGGCCACTCGCTTTGACTCAAAGTCCTGACCCTGCGGCCGTGGATGTCGAATACCTCGAGCATTACTTGGGTCTTGATAGGCACCGCGAAGCGGATGAGCGTTCCTTCGCCGAACGGGTTGGGCTCGTTCTGAGACAGTGTGAATGCGGCCGGCAGCTTCCGACCAGCATCAAGCTCACTGCGCAGGCCCTGGCCGCTCGCCGCCGACGTCTTCAGGTAGAGAAACACGTCGGCGCGCTGGCCCGTCGCAGGCAGGCCAGCGTGGATTTCTAAAGACTGCCCATCCGCCAGTTCCACTGACTCGGCTAAGCCTGCGAGGTTGCCCGCTTCGGAATGGCGCGCCTCAGTCCCAACCATCGAGACTACGGATGGCTCCATGGCCGACGCGACCAGGCGATCGATGGCAAGGATCGTGTGCCCACCGACCAGCTCCACGCAGACACTGTCGGTTGTCGTCCGCAGCACGAGCTCGTCCCAGTCGAAGTCGGGCACCACCTCGGTAGACAGAACCCACTGTCCTTGCGAATTGGGAACGAGTACGCGGAACCCACGACGCTCGGGCGTGTTGTCCGAGTCCGACGCCCCAGTCTCGACCACAATCCCTCGCACCGCGTCGGAGTCGGTGAAACGGGCGATGAGACGATCTCCCGGAGCCGTCTCGAGGTTCGACAGGCTGACCTCCGTGCCATTCAGCAATAGCTGCTCGGCTTCACGACGCGCGACAACCTCCAGCTGGTTTCCCGACACCAATGTCATCGAGTTCCCAGATCGCGGCGCCAGTAGGATCGCCGCTGAGTCCACCTGCGCGGTCGGCCCCGAATGCGCGATGGTCAGGCCCGCTGTACCGCCGGTCGACGACCCCAGCCGCAGAATCTGCTCTCGGGCTACTACCGGCCCGCCTCCGACCGGACGCGCGGATTCTGGAAGCTCGCCTCCTCCACCACCGCCACAGCCGCTCGTGCCGACAGTCACGACGCTCACCGCTGACCAGCCGTTGGTTCGCTCATCGCGCGTCTTGAGCCCGAAGAAGTAGGTGGTGCAGGTCGATAGAGTCTCAGCCAACGCTTGCTCCTGCGCCCCTGCAGGGCGTGGGAGGCCGCTGAAGCCCACGGCTGGGTTCTCGAAGAAGTTCGCGTCGGTGATCGCTCCGGCCGTGCTCAGCCGCTTGCGCAAGCTGTATTGGGTCGCCGTGCCTGTCGTGCCATCGTCCCCGGGGGCATTCCACTTGAGGACTACGGAATTGGACTGGACGTCGGAGTAGGTCAGCCCCGCGGATGCTGGTGCAGTATTGTCGACCCCGCCGGCCTCATTTTGGATCTTTATCCATTTCGCCACCGAGGGCACACCAGCCACGCCAGTTCGTACAGCGAACAGCAGGTAGTCACCGGGCGGAACCTTGTTGGGGTTGTCGGTCAGCACCGTTCGGAGCATGCCGTGCGTCATGGTGTATGGCGCGAGCGACACGTATCTTTGGTTCTGGTCGAACCCGTGGGTGGGGGCCCCAGGACGAATCAGGCAGAAGATCTTGATCGAGTCAATCGGCGTGGTCCCAGGATCGACATCGACATTCACGTAGAACGGTTCGTTGTAGTGCACCGTGTAGTTTGGAGAACTCGTGATCGTCGGGCGGTCAGCCAAGTCGACTCCGTTGCTCTTGTAGAGGTACGGCGGTGAGTAGATCGTCGCTCGCCACGTACCCTCCCTATCTGCGCCGCCTGGTCCCCCGGCGCACAGAATTCGCGCGTCAGGCAAGAGTAGCGCACTGGAATGATAACCGCGGTTTGCAGGATCGGACGCGAGCGACGGGCCCCACTCTGGAACCGACTGCGTCGGATCCCACATGCGGGCGACATTGTTGAATGCTCCTCCATAAGACCGAGTCTTTCCACCGGACAAGAGCACACGACCATCCGGAAGCTGTGTAAGGTTGTGAAATGTGCGCGACTCCGGCATGTCAGCAGCTTCGATCCAGTTTCCCGATCCAATCGTCAGCACACGGGTTTCTTGCTCATCCGAATTCGTAACGTCATCATCCCCACCGCACTTCATCACCTTGTTGAGGTCGGGCCAATACACCGCCGAGCCACCCAGGGACCCGCTGGTCTTCTGGTTTGTCCACTCCTGCGCGGCCGGGTTGTAGATGTAACTCTCGGTCGTCGGCGGAACGCTGTGCTCTGGCCCATTGCCAGCGAAGAACACGTTGCCATCCGGCAGCGTGAACATGAACGGGTAGTAGGGCTGGTACTTGGGCCCATCAGGCTTCGACGTCCACGTGCCGGACGCGCCATTGTCCGGATCGTAGATCTCCGGCACGTGCACCTGGATCGGTCTAGAGTCGATTACCATCTTGTGGCCGGAGCGCGCCAGGGGCACCGAGTCCGTCGGCGTGATCGTAATCGGCGACCAGTCGGCGTTCTCCAAGTCCAGCTCCCAAAGATCTCCTAGGTTGCCGCCAGCCGCAGTCGGTGTCGTGTCGCCGCCGTGGACAATCATCCGGGTCCACTCCTTGTCATAGACTGCAGCGTGCCGCATCCGCCGCGGGATCGTGTCGCCGAGGCCCGGATCGAAGAACGTCCAAATGGCAGAAGAATCTGCAACCTCGACCTGCCTCAACTCCCAAAGTGAGTTGGTCAGGTCTCCGTTCGCTTTCCGCCCACCGAAGACTTGAATTCGATGGGTACGAGGGTTCGGATACCCGCGAGCCACCAGCACCGCACTGTGTCCTTCCAGGGGCCCGGGCTCCGGCGACGATAGTTCTAGCCCACGCCAAGCGAATGACGTGGCCGCGCCACCCCCTCCCTGATTCACATATCGGGGGATCGTCAGCACCCAGACATCGTCGTCAGCAAGCTCGGTCGCGTTCTTTCGCCCACCGTAGACGATCATCACGGGCTGCGCTCGATCGTCCTTGGCGAGCACTGCCGTATGGTCCCATCGAGCCTCGGGCCACGTTCCCTGTACGGACACTTGGTTCCACGCACTTGGGCTCTTGAGGTTGATCCACCACAGCTCGTTCAGCGCACTGCCGCTGGTGTTGTCCTTTCCTCCAAAGACGTACAGCGTGTCACCCAACACCACCGCCGAGTGCCAACTACGCGCAGACGGAGGGTTCGAGGGGGTCAGGGCCGCTTCCCACTGCCGTCGACGCCCTGGGTCCTTATCCGGCCCCCACAGCCTGTGGATGTCGTTGTTCATGCTTTCGCCGCCGAACACCACGGCAAAGCCGTTCCAGTAGACGGCGCTGTGGCCCTGTCTTTTCGCGGGCCTGCCGCTTGTGGTCGGATCCCGGTTCCAGTTCTCGTCCTCTGCCATGTTCAGGAATCCAGCTTCGTTCGTGACCGTGTCGCTGCTCCCGACGGCGCCGCCGAACATAACGATGTTCTCGTGCTGCGCCCCGGCCACCGCCAACACCTTTCCGTCCCCGAGGGTCGTCACCGTCGGGTACCAGTGCCCGGCCGCGCTCGAGTTGACCTGGGTCCAGCCCTTGCTGGCTAGCGTGTATTCCGTCGGGTCAAACGTCACGCAACGCCGCTCACCGGTCGTCACACCTATCGTGCCGCCCACGACCAGCAACTTGCCGTTGCCCAGCGTTGCGTGCCCCGAGCAAAAGGTCTCGAAGGATAGGAACGGCACGTCTTCCGCCACGCCATCGACGTCCGTCGCAGAGGTCGGCCGCCACAGCCGTGCCTGTTCGCCCAGATGCCAGTGCAACACCCAGTGCTCGTCGCTGGCTCCCCGTAACAACGCCATGTGCGTGCCGCCGCCTTTCTCGAGGTTCGAGCCATTCATCACATCCCATTTGCTCTCCGTCACCCATTGCCACCGACCCTTGACGTTGTAGTCGCTGGCGCCGGCAGGCATGGCTACAGCGACTGCCGCCAGGATCAGACTTGGAATCAGAAGAAGAGAAGGCGTTCGAAAAGCACGAATTGAGTTCACGTGCGGCGGCATGAATCACCTCCGGTAGGGGTCTAATGCCCGAGGGACATTCATGGCAGGCTCGAGGGCCCGCAGGTCTATAAGGAGACGCCTGCCGACAAACCCCGGTCAAGGGGTTTGTAGACCACTCAGCCCGCCCCGGGTCGAGGACGTTGCAGACGGGCCGGCCGGTGCGACGGGCCAGGCAGTTTGGCCTGCGCGAACCGCCAGGGCCGCCTTGGTTTCGGCTTGCAGTCGCTGGGCTTGGTTGGGGCCACCGGCCGGTTCTGGCACAATCCCGGCCGGTCGGCGAACCGCGACCACGCTCAAGTCCGAGCCTTTGATCGCCGAAGGAGCACTCATGTTGACGCCCCATACCCATACTTCGTGGCGCACGGCCCTCACGGCGACGCTCGCGCTGTTCCTGTTCGGCAGCAACTACTGCCTGGTGAGCGCGTTCGCGACTCCGACTTCCGAGCGCTCGGGTGTCGACTGTCACGCGCGTACGCCCGCGGCGGAGAGCGGCGGCTCCTGCTGTCATCCGGTTGCCGACGACACGCCAGCGCCGAGTCCGTCCGGTGGATCCCCGTGCTGCATGTTGCTGACCTCGGTGTCGGCGGTCGCACTCGACAAGCTCGCACCTTCGGTGCCGATGCCTGCGATCATCGACGTCGCACTCATCACCTCGGTCACCGACCTTCCTTCCGAAGTCTTCACGCTCGACGACAGTCCGCCACCGACCGCACGTCACGCGGGCAGTCCCTCCTCCGACCGAGCCCCGCCTCGCTCCTGATCCTCGGTCACTGACGTCGTCCGATGGCCGGACGGCGTCCGTTCGGATCCGTCGTTCCACCGTCGCACTTCGCGTTGGCGAAGCCTGCGTTACATGGAACTTCAGGCACAGGAGCGTGTGCAGTGCATTCATCGACATCGAGCAGGGCGTTGGTGCTGGGCGCCGCCGCCGCGTGGCTGGCGCTGATTCCATTCCCGGCGAGCGCGGCCGGGGTCGTGGACTTCATAGCAGACGCGCTCGCCAACAGCCCGCGACTGCGCGTCGCCGAAGCGCGGATCGGCGTGTCGCGCGAACAGGCGGTACGCGCCGGCGCGTGGGAAGCGCCAGTGCTCGAAGTCGGCATCGTCGACCTGCCGACGACGATGCGCTTCGACCAGGATCCGATGACGCAGAAGATGGTCGGCGTGATGCAGCGTGTTCCGATCTTTGGCGCCAACGGCCTTGCGCGCCAGTCGGGCGCGCGCGCGGCGGCCGCGGACTCCGCAGAGCTGGCGGCGACACGCCGCGATGTGCTGGGACAGACGTGGAACGCGTACGCCGAAGCGGTGGCCGCGGTCGAGAAGGTCGCGGCGGCGCGCAGCCATCAGGGCGCGATGCGCCGGATGGCCGAGGCGGCGCGCGCGCGCTACGAGGCGGGTCGCGGTCGGCTGGGCGAGCCACTAGCCGCTGAGGCAGAAGCAGCAGAGATCGCCGCAGACATGGCGAAGTTCGAAGCCATGGAGTCCGCCGCGCGCGCACGGCTGGCGACGGTGTCGGGCTTCCCTACAGGGCGTGCGTTTGGTCCCCTCGATCCGCTACCCGAGAACGCGAAAGTCGGTGAGCTCGCACCGTGGCGGCAGGCGGTCGCCGATCATCCGCGACTACGCGCGCGCGCCGCGTCGCAAGAGCGTTTCGACCTGGCGGCCCGCGCCGCACGGCGCGAGCAGTGGCCTGATCTCGACGTGCGCGCGTCGTATGGCTTTCGTGACAACCTCGATCCTGAGTTTGCGGCCGCACATGGCGGCGTGGTTCAGGAGAACATGATCAGCGCGAGCGTCGCGTTCTCGCTGCCGCTGTTCGCGGGCGGACGCGAGCAGGCCGAAGCGCGCGCGATGGAGGCGATGGCAAACGCCGAGGAATCCGAGCGCGCCCAAGTGGAGCTAGAGCTGCTCGAGATGGTCGAGTCGGCGCACGCGCGCGCGCGCGGCGGTGAGCGCGTGCTGACGCTGCTTGCCGACACCGTGCTGGTGTTGCGCGAACGCTCGTTGGCCGCGGCGTGGAGCGCCTATTCCTCGGGCGGCAGCGACCTCGCCGAAGCTCTCGAAGCCGCACACACCCACTACACCAGCGCGCTCGAAGTCGCCGACGCGGGTCGCGAGTTGGCGATGGCGCAAGCCGAGCTGCTGAGTCTCACCGGTCGTCCGGAGCTGCTGGGCGTGACGTTGCCGGACGCGACGTCGAGGAGGAAGCCGTGAACGAACCGCGTGATCTGGGTCCGGAATCTCCCGAGTCGGCGTCGCCGCCCGGGGCGGCAGCGATGAACGTGTTCCGGCGCGTGTTGTTGGTCGGCCTCGCGGTTCTGGCGCTCGGCAGCGGCGCGGCGTGGTGGATGTCGCATTCGGCCGGACGCTCGGGCGTCGCGGTCGCCTCTGCTTATTACTGCCCGATGCATCCTTCGTACACGTCCGACCGTCCGGGCGAGTGTCCGATCTGCGGCATGGATCTCGAGCCAGCGCCGACCGTCGACTCCACCGCCTCGGGCGGCAATGTGCCGGGACTTTCGGTGGTCGCGATCGGCCCCGAGCGTTTGCAGTTGATCGGCGTGCGCACCGCGGTGGTCGAACGCACGCCACTCGGGTCGCAGACACCATTGGTCGCGTTCGTCGCAGCGGACGAGTCGCGCGTTAGGCGCGTGCAGCTTCGGGTTTCGGGCTGGGTGCAGACGATGAACGTGACTCGGACCGGTGCTACGGTCCTCGAGGGTCAGCCGCTGCTGACGATCTACAGTCCCGAGCTCTATCAGAGTGAGCTCGAGTTCCTGATCTCGCTGGGTGCGGTTGACGACTCGGCCAGGGGGCACGGCCCACCCGCGCCGCGTCGCAAGGCATCACACAACGTCGGCGAACTTGTCGCCGGTCGAGAGCGGTTGCGCTTGCTAGGGGTCCACGAATCCGAGATCGCTCGGCTCGAGCGCGAGCAGCGCGCAGTGTCGCAACTAACGCTGCCGTCGCCAGTCACCGGCACGGTGCTCGAGCGCCACGTCACCGAAGGCCAGTTCGTCGCCGCCGACATGCCGCTGCTGACCGTGGCAGACCTGTCCCGCGTGTGGGTGCTCGCCGACCTCTACGAGATGGACTTGGGACGGGTGCGCGTGGGCGACCGCGCGGTGTTTACCTCAGACGCGCTGCCTGGCCGCCGTTTCGAATCCCAGATCGAATTCGTCTAGCCGATGGTGTCGACGCGAGACGCGCACCGCGCAGGCGTGGATCGAACTGGCCAACCGGGATGGCGCATTGCGCCCGGGCATGTACGGGCGACGTCCAGGTGCAGGGCCGCGCCGCGCCATCGCTGACCGTGCCGAGCGAGGCGGTGATCCGCACCGGCGACCGAAGAGCTACGTGTTCCTGGCGCGCGCCGGCGGCCGCTTCGAGCCGCGCCGCGTCGGGACTGGTGCGCGCGAAGGCGAACGCACCGAGATCCTGCCAGGGGCTGGCGGCGGGCGACACGGTGGTTGCCGAGCGCCTCGTTCCTGATCGACTCCGAGAGCCGGCTCAAGGCCGCGATGGCGGGAATGAGCGCGCCGTCGCAGACCGAAGGACAGCGCCCGTGATCGGCCGGATCATCGAGTACTGCGCGACCCATCGCGCGCTGGTGTTCCTCTTCACCGCGTTCGCGGTGCTCGGCTCGCTGGTCGCGATGCGGCGCGTGCCGCTCGACGCCATCCCGGATCTCTCGCGATCCGCAGGTGATCGTGTTCACCGAGTGGATGGGCCGGAGCCCCGACCTGGTCGAGGACCAGATCACCTATCCGATCGTCTCGTCGCTGCTCGCCGCGCCGCAGGTCGAGGCGGTGCGCGGCCAGTCGATGTTCGGCATGAGCTTCATCTACGTGATCTTCGAGGAAGGCACCGACCTCTACTGGGCGCGCAGCCGCGTGCTCGAGTACCTGAGCACGATCCGCGGCGCGCTTGCCGGAGGGCGTCAGCCCGCAGCTCGGGCCCGACGCGACTTCGGTCGGCTGGGTGTTCCAGTACGCGCTCGTGGACCGCAGCGGGCGCCACGACCTCGCCGACCTGCGCACGTTCCAGGACTTCCACCTGCGCTACGCGCTCGCGAGCGTGCCGGGCGTCGCCGAGGTGGCGTCGGTCGGCGGCTATCGAGCGCCAGTACCAGGTCGAGGTCGATCCCGGCGCGGCTGCACGCGTACGGACTGTCGCTCGCCGACGTCACCGGCGGCGATCCGGCGCAGCAACGCGGACGTCGGCGGACGCGTGATCGAGATGTCGGGCCGCGAGTACTTCGTGCGCGGCCGCGGCTACGTCCACGACCTCGACGACCTGCGTCAGGTCGCGCTCGGCGCCGACCGCGCGCACCGGCACGCCGATCCGCGTCGCCGACGTCGGCACCGTCGCCTTCGGCCCCGACATCCGCCGCGGCGACTCGGCGAGCTGGACGGCGACGGCGAAGCGGTGGGCGGCATCGTGGTCATGCGCTACGGCGAGAACGCGCTCCGGGTCATCGACCGCGTGCAAGCAGCGGCTCGCGCGAGCTCGAGCCCTCGCTTCCCCGACGGGCGTCGCAGGTCCGAGATCGTCTACGACCGCTCGAGCCTGATCCACCGCGCGATCGACACCCTGCGCCACACGCTGATCGAGGAGATGATCGTCGTCAGCCTCGTGATCTTCGTGTTTCCTGCTCCACTTCCGGAGCACGCTGGTGCCGGTGATCGTCGCTGCCGGTGGCGGTCGGCCTGGCGTTCGTGCCGATGGCGCTGCTCGGGATCAATTCGAACATCATGAGCCTGGGCGGTATCGCGATCGCGATCGGCGCCATGGTCGACGCCGCGATCGTGCTGGTCGAGAACGCGCACAAGCACCTGGAGACGGCGCCCGCCGGCGCCGACCGCCGGCGCGTCCTGATCGACGCCGCGAAGGAAGTCGGGCCGCCGATCTTCTTCTCGCTGCTGATCATCACCGTCGCGTTCCTGCCGATCTTCGCGCTCAACGGCCAGGCCGGGCGGCTGTTCAAGCCGCTGGCGTACACCAAGACCTTCGCCATGGCGTTCGCGGCGCTGGTCTCGATCACGCTGGCGCCGGCGCTGATGACGTCTGTTCGTGCGCGGCCGCATCCGCCACGAGGACGAACACCCGGTGTCGCGCGCGCTGATCGCCTCTACCGGCCGTTCGCCTGGGTGGCGCTCAAGAACCCGCAGCACCACGATCGCGATCGGCCTGATCGCCGTGCTGTCGGCGGTGCCGATGGCGTTCCGACTCGGCCACGAGTTCATGCCGCCGCTCAACGAGGGCGACCTCCTCTACATGCCGACCACCTTGCCCAACATCTCGATCGAGGAGGTCAAGCGACACCTTCAGGTCCAGGACCGGCTGATTCGTTCGGTTCCCCGAGGTCGAGCCGCGTGTTCGGCAAGGCCGGGCGCGCCGAGACGCCGACCGATCCGGCGCCGCTGTCGATGGTCGAGACCGTGGTCCAGCTCAAGCCGCGCGAGCAGTGGCGCATGGTCGACACCCCGCGCTGGTACTCGGCTTGGGCGCCGCCCTGGCTCGCGGCCGTGCTTCGGCCGTTCTGGCCCGACCGCCGCCGCATCACCTGGGACGAGCTGGTCGCCGAGCTGAACCGAGCGCGTGCGACTTCCGGGCTGGACCAATGCCTGGACCATGCCGATCAAGACCCGCATCGACATGCTCTCGACCGGGATTCGCACGCCGATCGGGATCAAGATCTTCGGCGCCAGCCTGGACACGATCGAGCGGATCGGGATCGATCTCGAGCGCATCGTGTCGCGGGCGCCCGGCACGCGCAGCGTCTACTCCGACCGCAACACCGGCGGCTTCTACCTCGACATCGTCCCGAATCGCGAGGCGCTGGCGCGCTATGGCCTGACGCCTGGGCGACGTTCAGGAAGTCATCGAGGCGGCGATCGGCGGCCAGCCGCTCGAGGTCGCGGTCGACGGGCGCGCCCGCTACACCATCAACGTGCGCTACCCGCGCGAGCTGCGTCAGGACTTGGAGCAGTCTGAAGCGCGTGCTGGTCCCACTCGACCGACGCGGTCGACGGCGAGATGTCCGGCGGCACGGGCATGGCGTCGACGCCCGCGCCGGACGGCCGAACCGGTCGGCGGCGGACACGTGCCGCTCGGCCAGGTCGCCGACCTGCGCATCGTGACCGGCCCGCCCATGATCCGCGACGAAGGCGGTTTGCTCGCCGGCTACGTGTACGTCGACATCGACGCTGCGAGACGCGACATCGGTGGCTACGTCGACGACGCCAAGCAGCGGGTCGCGCACGAGCTGCGCCTGCCACCGGGCTACTTCGCTCAAGTGGACCGGCCAGTACGAGCTGCTGGAGCAGATGCAGCGCCGCATGGCGGTGCTGGTGCCGCTCACCATCGGCCTCGTTCTGATGCTGCTCTACTTCAGCTTCGGCAACCTGGCAGCGGCCCTGATCGTGCTGGCGTCGGTGCCGTTCGCGCTGGTCGGCAGCATCTGGCTCTTGGCGCTGCTCGGCTACAACCTTTCGACCGCGGTGTGGGTCGGGATCATCGCGCTGGTCGGGCTCGCGGCTCAGACCGGAGTCGTCATGCTCGTCTACTGCGATTCGGCCTACCATCGCAGGCGCGCCGAGGGTCGCATTCGCGGTCTCGACGACATCATCGCGGCGACACTCGAGGGCTCGGTGCAGCGAGTCCGCCCCAAGCTGATGACGGTGGCCACCATGATGATCGGTCTGGTGCCGTTGCTCTGGTCGCAGGGCGCCGGCGCCGACGTCATGAAGCGAGTGGCGGCCCCCATGGTCGGCGGGCTCGTCACCTCGGCGTTCCTGACGCTCGAAATCATTCCCGTGATCTACACCTACTGGCGTTACGCGCAGCTCCGCCGTGAGCAAGCCCGCGCGCAGCGGGCTGAACCCGGTTCTCAATAGTGATAGCTTCCACCCCTCACCTCGCTCCTGCCGTTGGCAGGACGCCCAAGGAGGATTCACCCATGCGCACGATGCTCACCCTCGCCCTGTTCGCCGCCGTTCTGCTGGCCGGTTGCGCCTCGAAATCGGCGACGCCCGGAGGGCCGCAGCGCGTGTCGATCCAAGTCACCGACAAGGGCTTCCAACCCGCGGTGGTAAACGTCCACGCTGGCTCGCCCGTGACGCTGGTGGTCAAGCGCACCGAGTCGCGCACCTGCGCCACCGAGTTGGTGCTCAAGGAGCACGGCATCAACCAACCGCTGCCGCTCAACGAGGAAGTCGAGATCACGTTCACGCCGGAGCACGCGGGTGAGCTGACCTACGCGTGCGGCATGGACATGTATCACGGCACGATCCGAGTGCAATGACCCGATGAAGCAGATCGCCGTTCTGACCTCGGGGGGCGACGCCCCGGGGATGAATGCGGCGATCCGCGCCGTGACCCGCTGCGCAATCGATCGCGACTGGGATGTCTACGGCGTGCGGCGGGGATACGCCGGCCTGATCGAAGACGACCTGGTTCCGCTCGACGTCCGGGCAGTCGGCGGCATCATCCAGCTCGGCGGAACGATGCTGCACAGCGCCCGCTCGGAGGAATTCCAGACCGAGGCCGGCCGTCAGCGCGCCGCTCGCGTGATCGAACAGCGCGGTATCGACGCGCTGGTGGTGATCGGCGGCAACGGCTCCCAGACCGGGGCCCTCGAGCTTTCACGTATGGGGGTGCCGGTGGTCGGCGTGGCCTCGACCATCGACAACGACTTGGTCGGCACCGACACCACGATCGGATTCGATACCGCGCTCAACATCGCGCTCGAAGCGATCGACCGGCTCAAGGTCACCGCCTCGTCGCACCAGCGCGCGTTCCTGGTCGAGGTCATGGGTAGGGAATGCGGCATGCTGGCACTGATGGCCGGCATCGCTGGTGGCGCCGAGACGGTGGTGATTCCCGAGCTGGAGTACACCGCCGAAGAAGTGATCGCCACGTTGCGCCGGGCCTACCAGCGGGGCAAGACCCATGCGCTGGCCGTGGTCGCCGAGGGCGCCAAGATGAATGCGGAAGCTCTGGTCGCCCACATGAAGCAGAACCACGAGAACGTCGGTTTCACGCTGCGCGCAACCACCCTGGGCCACGTTCAGCGCGGCGGCGCGCCTACGGCGTTCGACCGTTTGTTGGCGACCCGCCTGGGAGCCGGCGCGGTGGACGCGCTCTACGAAGGCGCCCATGGCGTGCTGATTGGCTGGCTGCGCGGCGCGATCGCGCGCACGCCGCTCAGCGAGGTCGCCGGGCGCACTCGGGCCATCGATCCTTACTTGTTCCAGTTGGCGCGCGCCCTCGAACGGTAGCACTCGATGCCTGACATCACGTCAGGTGGATCCGCCAGTCCTTCATCTTCCGTCGCTCGCATCGGGCTCGGCGGCGGACAGTCGACCCGGGCTACATGCTGCTCAATGCGCAAGATAGCGCCTCTCATTCGACATCCGGAACGAGGCACGCCCATTGCTGTAAGCGCTGGCGTGGGGCGCGTTATTGAGGGAGCTGGGACCGCCGAGGCTCGCCTTGGCAGAACCGGCTGCGCGCCCCCAATCACTTCACTCCGCGGACGCCGGCGCTGTCAGACGCGCGAAGCGAGCCGGTGGCGCCTGTGACGACGGCGATCACCGCGTGGGTGTGCCGCTCTGGACCGACGCGCCGGCCGTCGGTTCGCGCTCCATCATGCGCTCGAGCCGGGCCTTCACCTCGGGCCACTCGCCGTCGGTGATGCTGAATATTGCGGTGTCGCGCGTGCCTTTGTCGCCGGTCTGGTAGTTGCGCAGCACGCCTTCGAAGGTACAGCCGATCCGCAGCATGGCATTACGCGAGCGCTCGTTGTTGACGTGCGTCTTCAATTCGACTCGCTTGCACTCCCAGCGCTCGAACGCGTGCCCGAGCATCAGGTACTTGGCCTCGGTGTTGACGTAGGTGCGCCGGTACGACTGGCCGACCCAGGTCCAGCCGATCTCGACCCGCCGGTTCCCGTGGTCGATCGAGCTGAACCGCGTGCAGCCTGCGATCCGGCCGCTCGCAAGGTCGCGGGTGGCGAACGGCAGCGAGCGCGCGCTGCGATGCTCCTCGACCGCGGTCTCGAGGTAGGCGCGCAGCTCTTCCGGCGAGGTGATCGAGTTCAGCGTCCAGCGCCAGAGATCGGGGTCGAGTCCGATCGCCAGCAGGCCTTCCCAGTGCAGCGCGAGGTTCAGCGTTTCCATCCGGACGCGCCGGCCCTCGAGCATCACCGGAGTCACGTCGATCACGACATCTCCCGCACCATGTAGTACATCGCCTCCGGGTGATGAACGATCACCGCACTGGTCGAAGCTTCGGGTACCAACTGATAGGCGCTGGTCAGCGTCACGCCGATCGCGTCCTCGGGCTTCAGGAGTTGGAACAGCTTGGCCTGGTCGGCCAGATCCGGGCATGCGCTGTAGCCGAACGAATAGCGCTTGCCGCGCTCGGCATCGAGACCCAGCTCGGCACGGATCTTCTGGTGGTGCCACTCGGCCAGTCCCTCCGCGGCCGAGACCGCCAGGCCATGGACGAACAGCGCCTGCGCGTACTCGCCGCGTTTGTCGAGAGCCGCGCGGTACTCGTCGGCGTTGGGCCCGACCGTGACCACCTGCAGGGCTAGCACGTCGAACTTGCTGGCGTCGGCGGGTGCGAAGTAGTCCGACAAACACAGGCCCTCGCGCTCGGCCTGACGCGGGAAGTTGAAGCGCACGACTTCCTCGAGCTTGCCGCGCGGCGTCAGCGTACCGGGCGTGAAGCTCGCGGGATCGTAGACCACGAGGTCCTGGCCTTCGCTCTGGACCGGGAAGTAGCCATATGCCGCCTGCGGGCGCAGCCAGCCTTTGCTCTCGGCTTCTTGCTGGAGACGCAGCCGCCTCGGCTCGAAGTCCTCGCGAATCAGCTTGTCGAACTCGGCGCCGCTGCCGCGCGCACCCCAGTGCAACCGGTAGAGCGTTTTCAGGTCCATGCCCGCGAACATCCCGGCGAACGGGATCGACGAGGTCGCCGTCGCCCGCGGCCCCCAGAACGGCGGCGCCGGAATGCTGACGGCACGCGACACCTTGACCTTGAAGTCCTGCTGCTGCGCGGACGCCGCGGCCGCGCGCGACTCCTGCGCCGCGGCCTGGGTCTTGAACTCGAACGCTTCGCGCTTCACGCGCTCGACCAGCTCCGCACGCACCTTGGCATCCCCCAGCGCGTTCACCGTGTCGAGGCCCTCGAACGCGTCCTTGCAATAGAACACGCCGGGCGCATGGAATACCTCGCCATCGACCAGTGCCGCGCGCCGCCCGAAATTGCGGTTGATCGCCGCCCCGCCGAGCAGCACCGGCACCTGCATGCCCTGACGATGCAGCTCGGCGACGCAGATCGGCATCTGGCGGCTGGTCGAGACCAGCAGCGCCGACAGCCCAATCGCCGAAGCATCCACCTCGCGCGCCTTGTCGAGGATCTTCTGCACCGGCACCTGCTTGCCCAGGTCGAACACCGTGTAGCCGTTGTTCGACAGAATCGTCTTCACCAGGTTCTTGCCGATGTCGTGGACGTCGCCGTAGACGGTCGCCAGCACCACCTTGCCTTTGGAAACGTCGGCGTTCTTCTCGAGGTAGTTTTCGAGCTGGCTGACCGCCTTCTTCATGACCTCGGCGCTCTGCAGCACGAACGGCAGGATCAGCTCGCCGGCACCGAACTTGTCGCCGACCTCCTTCATTGCCGGCAACAGCACGGTGTTGAGCACGGTGACGGGGTCCTGGCGCTTCACGGCCTCGTCGATCAGGGCCTCGATCCCGGCCGGCTTTCGGTGCAGGATCTGGAAGTGGATCTTCTGCTCCAGGCTCATCGCCGCCTCGGCCGCGTCCTCCTCGCGCGCACGATCCTCGGGAGTGCGACCCTCGAAGTGCGCGATGTAGAACTCGAGTGCACGCGGATCGCGGGCGAAGATCAGGTCCTCGGCCAGCCGGCGGTCCTCCTCGGCGATCTCGGCGTACGGATAGACGTGTGCGGGGTTGACGATCGCCATGTCGAGTCCGGCCTGGACGCAGTGGTAGAGGAACACCGAATTGAGCACCGCGCGCGCTTCGACGCCCAGGCCGAACGACACGTTCGACACGCCGAGGCTGGTGAGCACACCCGGCAGGCCCTTCTTGATCGCGCGAATCCCCTCGATGGTCTCGATACCTGAGCGCGTGAACTCCTCGTCGCCAGTGGCGAGCGTAAAGGTCAGGTCGTCGAACACCAGGCGCTCGGCGGGCAGGCCGAACTCGCCGGTGACGATGTCGTGGATGCGGCGCGCGACCTCGAGCTTGCGCTCCGCGGTCTTGGCCATCCCTTGTTCGTCGATGGTCAGCGCGATCACCGAGGCGCCGTAGCGAACCACCAGCGGCATGACCGCATCGACGCGCTCGCGGCCATTCTCGAGATTGATGGAGTTCACCAGCGCCGATCCCGGGCAGGCGAGCAGCGCCTGTTCGATCGCCGGCGCCTCGGTCGAATCGATGACCAATGGCGCCTCGGTGGTTAGCGACAGCTTCTTGACCAGCCGGCGCAACTGAGACGCCTCGTCGGTTCGCTCGGTGAGCGCCATACAGATATCCAGCGCATGAGCGCCACCCTCGACCTGCGAACGCGCGATCGGCACCATCTCGTCGATCTTGTCTTCGAGCGCCAACCGTTTGATCGCCCGCGAGCCCTGGGTGTTGAGCCGCTCGCCGATCAGGAGCGGGCGCGGCTCCTGCTGGAGCGCAGTCGCGGTCATGCCGCTCGACAGGAACCAGCCGCTGCGCCCGGGGCGCGGCGACGGCGATCGGCCGCGGCCGATCGCCGCCACCACTGCCCTAATGTGGTCGGGTGTCGTGCCGCAGCAGCCGCCGACCGCATTGACGCCCAGTTCGGTGACGAACTCGCGCAACGTGTCGGCCATCGGCGCCGGCCGCATCGGGTAGAGCGTGCGGCCGCCGTCGTTGATAGGCAGCCCGGCGTTGGGAATGCAATGGATCGGCGTGCTCGCGTTCTGCGACAGATATCGAATCGCGTCGCGCATGAGGTCGGGGCCGGTCGAGCAGTTGAGCCCGATCACGTCCACGCTCATCGCCTCGAGCGTCGCCAGCGCGCCACGAATGTCGGTGCCGAGCAGCATGCGACCGGTCGGATCGAGCGTGACCGACGCCTGGATCGGCACCTGTCGTCCGAGCTGCTTCATCGCTTCGCGCGCCGCCAGGATCTGCGCCTTCATCTCGAGCATGTCCTGGCAGGTTTCGAGGATCAGAACGTCGGCGCCGCCTTCGACCAGACCCAGGGCCTGGTCGAGGAAGCCGGCCAGGATCTGCTCGAAGCCGAATTTCCCGAGGTCCGGGTCTTCCGACGAAGGCAGGAGTCCCGAAGGGCCCATCGACCCCGCGACGAAGCGCGGGCGCCCGTCGGTGGTGTGGCGGTCGGCGGCGGCGCGCGCGATCGACGCCGCGGCGTGGTTGATCTCGCGCGTGCGCTCGCCCAGGTCCCACTCATCGAGCCTGAGCCTCGAGGCCTGGAACGAATTGGTTTCGATGATGTCGGCACCGGCTTCGAAGTAGGCGTCGTGGACCCCGGCGACCACGTCGGGACGGGTGACCGACAGGTAGTCGATGCACCCTTCCCAGCGGGCACCACCAAAGTCGTCGGGCCCCAGGTTCGCGGCCTGCAGCTGGGTGCCCATGGCGCCGTCGAAGACCAGCACCTGGCGTCTCAGGGAATCGAGGAACGGAAAGCTCATTTGGGCCACACAGGTTAGCAGAGACGCCGCTTGCGGGCCCGGGCCGGCAGTGCGCGGGCCGGGGCCGCCGGGGCACCCCGCCGGTCCTCCGAGACGGCCGATTCGCGTTGATTGGCGGCGGCCATGCGCCTAGCATTCCTGCCCGTTCACCGTTTTTTCTCGTTCCCCAACAAGGAGGAGGACCGATGAAGTTCCGTTCCCTGGGGGTCGCCCTTGGAATCCTGGTCGCTGTCGGCACGCTGGCGGCCGGCGCGGAGGCCAAGGAAAAGGGAAGCAAGAAGGCCTGGTCGATGAACGCCAGTGTGATCGAGGCCTGTTCGTGCCCCATGTTCTGCCAGTGCTACTTCAACACCAAGCCCGCGGCGCATGGCGAGCAGGCCGAAACCGCCGGGCAAGACCACGCTGAAGCCGGTCACGATCACGGCGGCGGCGGCGAGCACTTCTGCCGCTTCAACAACGCCTACAAGGTCAACAAGGGTCATCACGGCGACGTGAAGCTGGACGGCGCGATGTTCTGGATCGCCGGCGACCTCGGGGGCGACTTCTCGCACGGCCAGATGGACTGGGCGGTAGTCACCTTCGACAAGGCCACGACCCCCGAGCAGCGCAAGGCGATCGGCGAGATCTGCGGCGCCCTGTTCCCCGTGAAGTGGAACTCGATGACCACCTCGGAAGGCGCCATGGAGTGGACGCACAAGGGCGACATCGCCTACGCAACGCTCGACGGCGGCAAGACTGCCGAGGTCCGGCTCGACGCGTCGAACCTGATGCGCGACGACAAGGCCACGCCGATGGTGCTCAAGAACCTCAAGTATTGGGGCGCCACCAGCAACGATGGTTTCGTGATGATGCCCAACGTCATCGAGGCGTATCGCGCTGGCGACAAGCAGTATGAATTCAAGAACACCAATGGCTTCATGATCACCTTCGACATCGAGCCGCCCGCCTCGGGTGGCGGCCACTGAACCAAGTCCACACCATCGGGCGGCACGGAGCTGGCGCTTCGTGCCGCTCCTGATTTCCAGGTGATCCACCGTCTCGACCTGATCCGCCACGCGCACGCGTTGCCCGCGAGCCCCGAGGGCGACGCGGGCCGCGAGTTGTCGACCGAGGGAATCGCGGCGGCGCGCACGCTGGCCCGCAGCCTCAGAGTCACGGGCTGGAGCCCCGATGTCGTGTTCACCAGCCCGCTGACCCGCGCCCGCCAGACGGCGGCGCACCTGGTGGCGGAGCAGAAGATCACGATCGCGGTCGAGATCCTGGACGACCTGATCTCCGAGGACGATGCGTCCTCGGTGTGGGCGGCGATCGCGGCCGCGGCCCAGGAGCGGGAATACGTGGTCGTGGTCGGACATCAACCAATGTTGGGACTCCTGATCGACCTCCTGACCGGACAGTCGGTGGCGGTCGCCCCCTGCTCGCTCCACGCCGTCGAGTTCAACGAAAGATCGGGTTCCGGCGGCCGTATTGTGGCGCGCGCCCAGTCCGCGTCGTAGGATCTCCCCATGGGATTCCTCGACGGCAAGGTCGCGGTGGTCACCGGCGGCAATCGCGGCATCGGCCGCGCGATCGTCGAGGCGCTCGTCCATGAGGGCGCGCTCGTCGCGCTGACCGCGCGCGGCCAGTCGGCGGCGGATCGGGCCGCGGCCGAGATCGGCGGCAACGCCTTCGGGGTCGCGTGCGACGTTCGTTCTTACGAGATGGTCCAACGTCTTTTCCGCGAAGTCGAGAAGCGCGCGGGCGGCGTCGACATCCTGGTCAACAACGCCGGCATCGGCATCTTCAACCCGGTCTCCGAGATGGACCCCGAGGACTGGCGCGCGGTGGTCGAGACCAACTTGAACGGCGTGTTCTATTGCTGCCGCGAGGCGATCCCGCACATGAAGCGCCGCGGTGGCGGCTACATCTTCAACATCTCGTCGCTGGCGGGAAAGAATCCGTTCGCAAACGGCGCCGCATACAACGCCAGCAAGTTCGGTCTCAACGGCTTCAGCGAAGCGTTGATGATGGAGGTGCGCTACGATGGCATCCGGGTCTCGTACCTGATGCCGGGCAGTGTTGCCACCGAGTTCGGACGCGGCTCCACACAGAAGTCGGGCTGGGCGTTGGAAGCCACCGATGTCGCCGCCGTGGTCCTCGATCTGCTGCGCTCCCCGACCCGGGCGCTCTACAGTCGGGTCGAAATGCGGCCGAGCCAGCCCAAGAAATCCTAGGAAACCCGACCGTCGCCCGGGTTCCCACGACCAGCGCGGTTGAGGGACGCAGGGCTGTGGGCTACCTTCGACATCGAATAACCAGCGTGCGGCGAGCCCTGCGTCCGCAGGGCCCCCGGAGCGGAAATCCCGGCGTGCCGCGCCCGGACCTCGGTCCGAACCCGACCCCGGAGGAATCGTGAAGCGCATCTTTGTCCCGATCCTTTCGCTCCTGTGCCTGGCGTCCGTCGCCCTGGCCGCGAGCAAGGAAAACGCAGCCCAGGGAACTTCAACCGCAAAGGGAGCCATGACCGCCAGCACTCCGTTCTGGACCGGCAAGCCGTCGGCCGAAGAGTTCACGGCTCGCGAGCAGGCCCACCTGACGAAGGCCCGCGAGCTGATGAAGCAGCTCGAAGGCCTTCCGGGTCCGCACACGGCGAAGACCACGCTACGGCTCTACGACGACATCCTGGTCGAGATGGACCAGGCGGCCTCGCAGGCGTCGCTGATCGAGAACGTCCATCCGGACGAACCGACGCGCAACGCGGCGGAGAAGATCTCGCAGGAGGCCTCGGCGCTCGGCACCGAGCTTTCGCTGAATCGCAAGGTCTACGATGCGCTGGCCGCGATTCCGACCGAAGGCCTCGATCCAATCGCCAAGCACTACCTGACCAAGACCCTGCGTGAGTTCAGGCTCTCCGGCGTCGACCGCGACGAGGCGACGCGCGTCAAGGTCAAGGCCCTGAACGATGAGCTGGTGCTCGTCGGGCAGGAGTTCTCGCGCAACATCCGCGAGGACAAGCACCCGATCCAGGCCAAGCCCGAGGAAATGGACGGGCTGCCGGCCGACTACATCGAGAAGCACAAGCCGGGCGCCGACGGCATCATCACGCTGACCGTCGACTCGCCGGACGCGGTGCCGGTGTTCAAGTACGCGAAGAACGAGGACCTGCGGAAGCGCATGTTCATGGCGTACAACAACCGCGCCTATCCGAAGAACCAGGAAGTCCTGAAGAAACTGTTTGCCAAGCGTCACGAGCTGGCGACGCTGCTCGGCTACCCGAACTGGGCCGAGTACATCACGGCCAACAAGATGGTCGGCAACGCCAAGAACGCCCGCGACTTCATCGACAAGATCGTGGCCGCCTCGGAAGAGCGCTCGAAGCTCGACTACGAGATCCTGCTCGCGCGCAAGCAGAAGGACGCAGCCACCGCCACGTTGGTCAATGCCTGGGAGTCGAACTACTACCAGGAGCTGGTGCGCAAGTCCGAGTACGACTTCGATTCGCAGGCGATGCGGCCCTACCTGCCCTACGACCGCGTACAGCAGGGCGTGCTCGACGTCACCAGCAGGTTGTTCGGCGTGACCTTCAAGCCAGCGACCGACGCCCCGGTGTGGCACCCGTCGGTTCAGGCGTTCGAGATGTGGGACAACGGCAAGCTGGCCGGCCGTTTCTACCTCGACATGCACCCGCGCGACGACAAGTACAATCACGCCGCTCAGTTCGACGTGCGCACCGGCATCGCCGGCCGCCAGATTCCCGAGGCGACGCTGGTGTGCAACTTCCCGGGCGGCGAAGCCGGCGACGCCGGGCTCATGGAGTTCAGCGACGTCAACACCTTCTTCCACGAATTCGGCCACCTGATCCACACGCTGTTCGCCGGCAATCAGCAGTGGTGCGGCATCGGCGGTATCAGGACCGAGCACGACTTCGTCGAGGCGCCGTCTCAGCTGCTCGAGGAGTGGACGACGGACGCGAAGGTGCTGCAGACCTTCGCCAAGCATCACGAGACCAACCAGCCGATCCCGACCGAGCTGGTTGGGCAGATGAAGCGGGCGAGCGAGTTCGGCAAGGGACTCGCGGTGCGCCGCCAGATGGTCTACGCCAACACCTCGCTGACCTACTACGACCGCGACCCGGCGCAGGTCGACCAGGACGCGATCATCGCCGAGTACACGCGCAAGTATCAACCGTTCCCGTTCGTCGAGGGCACGCACTTCCAGTGCGCGTTCGGCCACCTCGACGGCTACTCGGCGGTTTACTACACGTACATGTGGTCGCTGGTGATCGCGAAGGATCTGTACAGCTCGTTCGACAAGGCCAACCTGCTGGACCCGACGGTGCCGATGAAGTACCGGAAGACGGTGCTGGCGCCCGGCGGCTCCAAGCCGGCGGCGCAGCTGGTCCAGGACTTCCTCGGACGTCCGTTCAGCTTCGAGGCCTACAAGACCTGGCTGAACGAGGACACCGACCAGCCGGCGGAGGCGACGAAGGCGTCGGTCGGCGGCAAGTAGACGGGGCTCGGAGTTCCGCGCCTAGAAGCGCGGAATGTGCAAATGGCCGGCGGGGAAACTCGCCGGCCGTTCATTCTCCTACGAAAGACTCGATCGGCAATGACGAACGCAACTACCGTTTTGAAAGATGCCGAACCACGTACTCGTTGTAGCGACGGGCGTACTCGCCCTGTGCCGTGCGCATTTCGATGCCACCCTCGATCACGCATCCAACACCAGCGTTGACACGCGGCAATCCCTTGGTCAACACGAACTGGTCCGGACCGACGCCGGGTTCAACGATCACGATCCCGCCGTGGCGGTAGATCTTTGGAGTGCCTGCCGCGAGGTCACGCCGTGCCTCCTCGACCGCCTTCTCCGGATCCCAGTCGGCCACTGTCCTCTCCGCATAGGGCACCACGCGTGGCGGCGCGGCGGCGCAGACCGCAAGGCCACTGAGTATCCAGATCGCTAGAAGCACTCTCATCGTGGCTCTGACTCGAGTTCGGGTGAGACCCCGCTACCGTTGGAGTGCATACGACAGCTTCATGAACGCCTGCCGCTCGCTGGCCTCCAGCTGATCGCTGGTTCCGCTGTACGTCTGTGCGTCGCCGTAGCCGAGGTAGACCACGGTCTGCCAGTTCACCTTGTAGGCGAACAGCCCCGAAAAACCGAAGTCGGCATCTTTCTCGGAAACCGCGAACGTGTACAGCGCCGGGTCGCGAGTTGTCTGCACGTACTGGCCGATCAGACGAATGAACGAGCGCGAGCTGAACGACCACGCGGCCCGCAGGCGCTCGACCTGCGCGAAGAACAGGCGTCCGGAGCCGAGCGCCGGGTCGTCGACATTGAGCCACCGTGTGCTGACGTTGGCCTGCAAATCGAGGTGATTGCCCGGCCGCACGGTGAGGTTGCCGTTGAGGGTCGTCCCGGTGCCTTCGCGGGCGTTGGCGAAGTCGATCTCCTCCCCCAGGAACGCCTCGATCGATATGTTGTTCACCACGCGACCCGGGCTGGTCTGAACGTAGACGTAGGGGCGAACGCGCGAGAGGATCTCGTCCCCGACGCGGATCTCCTCGATGTTGGCTTCGACCCGCGTGAAGCTGTTCCAGCGCGCGTCCATTCCGGCGCCGACCGATGCCCTGCGCGACAGCAGCTCACCCGACAGGTCCGTGTCGTACCAGCCGAACGTGAAGGTGCGCAAGCGCGAGTAGAACCGGTCCTCGGGGCGCATGGTGAAGCCGGCTTCGCCGTAGATTTCGCGGAATCCGACCTGAGGCATGAACCCTTGGTCGGCACGGAAGTCATCGCCGATGTCCTGCCCCTGGACGAACAGGTCGATGGTCGACGTGCTGTACGAGCCGCGGAGCAGGGCGGCGTGATCTTCGAGCGTCCTGCCGTCCCAATCCGACGTGAGGTCGGTGCGATCGGGGGTCTCGGTGCTGCTCCACAACGCCTGGCCGGTGATCGCAGTGGTCGGGTGTGGCCGCCACTGGAAGTCGGGACCGACGACCGCATTGTAGCCGCCACCGTCGTCGATGACTCGACCGTTGCCCAACAGGCTCACGAACGATTGGCCGAGGTCGTGGCGCAACCGGAAGATGCCGACGTCCGATTCGAAGTCTTGCGGGGCCGCACCCGAACCCTCAGGGCCCGGAAGGATGACGAGACCGCCGCCACGATCATGCACGCCGAGCGCGGTGAACGACGTGGTGCCGGGCCGACCCGTGGCACGCAGTCCGGCTTTCGGCGCGGTCACGCTACGCGTGTAGACCGCCTGGAGCGGGGTCGAGAACAGATCGATGCCCTCGAGGAAGAAGGGTCGCTTCTCGGGATAGAACAGCGCGAACCGCTCGTTGGCGGCGATCTGGGCGACGTCGGACTCGATCTGCGAGAAGTCCGGGTTGATCGTTCCGTCGATCGCGGTGTTGGCGAACGGGCTCCACTTGGCGTCGACGCCGTACTCGGAGTCGATGTCACCGTCCTCGAGCGGGGACCCGAGACCGGCGCTCGGCTCGTCCGTGCGCTGAGCACTCGCGTACGGCGCCACGACGAAGTGCGATCCGTGAGGCAGGTCGTTGAGCCCGGTGAGCTTGCTCGAGTTGCAGATGAAGCAGCTCACGTCACGCGGCAGGCGGGCGGTGAAGAACTGATAGTGCCGGTCCCGCGGATAGTTGCGGTAGAGCATGATGCCCCAGGTCGGCGACGGATCCTTGCTGTAGCGCAGGGACGAGAACGGAATCCGGATCTCGAGGTTCCATCCGGTCTCGGTGATCCGGCCGCGCGACTCCCAGTAGTAGTCGGGCGAGCTGTCCTCGCCCGAGGCGTCGTTGCTGACGGCGTCGTAGGTCAGACCGTTGGCATTCGCGAGAAAGAGAATCGCGGTCTTGCCGTCGTTGCTGGCGTCGACGATGACGCCGCCGTAGTCGGTCAGTCCCGAGAGCTGGTCGTGGTCGGCGATCGGAGCCCGAATCGTCCTGGGATCGGGATCCTCGAACTCGAACGCCGCGTAGAGGTAGCGATCGTCGTAGGCCAGGTAGCCGACGTTCTTGACCGCGGGCTCGACGTTGTCGCCGACGCGAGTCTCGAACCATTGGGTGACGGCGGGAATGCCCTGCCAGCCGGGATCCGTGAGAGCACCGTCCAGGGTGATCGGTCCATTCGAGCGGACGATGGTGAGCGGGGGGCCGGGCTGGGGAGCCGCGGCCCGGACGATCCCCGGCGCCAGAAGGGCGGGGACCAGCGCAGTCAAGAAGATGGCGCGTCGGGGGCAAGGACGGTCGAGCATTGGTTCCTCGAAGGGCTTTCGGCCGAACGGCCTGTGCAGCGGTTACGAATGGGGCCAGCCAGGGGTTGCGCGGGCACCGACTTCTCAGGCATAGGACATACCCGATCCGCCAAGCGTTGGAACCTCGCGGTGACCAGCGTCGGATCATTGACTCCGGGCGCATCGTCCTGGGGAACGACCGCTGGTAGCGGTTGACAGCCCCGGACCCGGCCTGTTGACTGGGCGATCCTCCATGCCTCCGACCGCCGACAGCTTCACACCCATCAGCCCCAACCCGTACATCGTGGGCAACCCGGTTCGCGACCGGGCGATGTTCTTCGGGCGCGAGGCCGAGTTCGAGCTGGTGCGCCGGCGCTTCGAGCACCTGGCGCGTGGCGCCCTGCTGGTGTTCTGCGGCGAGCGGCGCAGCGGCAAGACCTCGATCCTGTTCCAGATCCTCGACCAGCGGCTGGGTCCGGATTTCATCCCGGTGCTGATCGACATGCAGTCCATGGCCACCGGAAGCGAGGCCGAGTTCCTCGGCAAGGTCTCGGCCGAGGTCCTGAAGGCGCTCGGCCCCGGACCGGGCCGGCCGGAACCGCCCCGGTTCACGCCCGGGACCAGCCACGCCGCCACCTTCGAGAGCTTCATCCAGGCCGTCCTGCGCTCCCGGCCGGGGCAGAAGCTGATCCTGTTGTTCGACGAGTACGAGCTGTTCGAGAACAAGATCGATTCCGGAACCCTGGATCGGGACGTGCTCAACATCCTCGCGAGTCTGATGGAGAACCAATCGGTCTTCCTGGTCTTTACTGGCTCCCAGCACCTCGAAGAACGGCGGCGCGAATACTGGAAAATCCTCGGCAAGTCGATCTTCAAGACCATCAGCTACCTCGAGCGCGACGACGCGACCAAGCTGGTCACGCAGCCGGTCGCCGGCCGCGTGCGCTACGACGACGGCGTGGTCGAGAAGATCTATCGCCTGGCGGCCGGGCAGCCGTTCTACACCCAAGCGATCTGTCAGAGCCTGGTCGATCACCTGAACGAGAACCACACCAACCTGGCGATCCACGGGGCGGTCGACCGCGTGGTCGGCACGCTGATCAACAATCCCCTGCCCCAGATGATCTTCCTGTGGGACGGGCTCGAGCAGGACGAGAAGCTGACGCTGGCTCTGCTGGCCGAGGTGCTGCCCGACCCAGGCGCGCACGCTTCGGTCGAAGACGTGCGGCGCGCGATACGCCGCAGGGAGTATCCGCTCGATCTAGACACCGCACGGATCTCGACGGCGCTCGAGAAATTGTTCAAGAGCGAGATGGCGCTGCGCGACGATTCGAACAGCCCGCCGGGCTACGCATTCCGCATGGATCTGTGGCGGCTCTGGATCCGGCGCCAGCACTCGGTGTGGCAGGTCATGCGTGAGGCCGGGCTCGAAATCCGCACCCCGACCTCGCTCAAGCAGCGGAAGGCGCTGGTCGTGGGCGGATTCGCGGCGGGAGTGGCCGCCGTGCTGGCCGCGATCGTCTGGTTGAAACCGCTTCCACAGCCACCACCTCGCGGGCCGACCTCGCACTACGCGCTGCACGCGATTCCGGACCACGCGGTGATCGAGCTCAACGGCCGCCGGATCGGGATCGGCACGTTCACCGACGCGATGCCGGCCGGGCCCGACCAACACATGAAGGTCTCTGCGCCCGGCTACGCCGACAGCGAGTTCACCCTGCGACTCGAGCCGGGCGTGCCAACGGAGTCCCGGATCGCCTTGCGTCCGTTGCTCGCCGACCTCAGGGTACAAACGAACCCGACAGGCGCCGAGATCCGCGTCGACGGCAAGCAAGTCGGGCTCAGCCCGATGTTGGTGCGCGACCTGAGGGTGGCCGAACCGCACGTGGTGAGCGCCAGCCTCCGCGGCTACAGCGTCGCCGAGGGCCGATTTCAGCTCGTGCCGGGTACTGTGACCCCCGCGCTCCTGACGCTCGTGGTCGGGCGCGGCAACGTACTGGTGATCACCGATCCGCCGGGCGCCGAGATCCGGGTCGACGACGACCCGCGCGGTCGTTCGCCGGTGCGACTCGACGACTTGGCACTCGGCCGCCACCAGATCATCGCCGAGCGCTCCGGCTACGACGCCGCAGAGACCACGGTGACCGTGCTCGAGTCAACGCGTGAAATCGGAATTTCGCTGCCACGCTCGGCCCCGGGCGAGCTGGTGATCCAAGGCGATGTTCCGGCCTCGATCTACATCGACGGCCGGCTGATCGTGGAGAATGTCCAGAACTCGGGGGTGCGTGAGCTGGACGCCGGAGAACACACGGTGCGAGTCGTCCTACTCAACAACGAGGCCATCGACCGCAAGGTCGACGTCTGGTCCAAGGAGCGCGTGATCTACGACTTCACGCGGAACACCATGACCCGCCGTCTTCTGCGGACGCCATGACCGACGTCGGCACTGTCATCGACGTTCCTGGGCGCGCGGCAGAAGCACCTGCCCCTCTCCCTCAAGGGGGGTTGGTGTCGGCGCGCCTAGCCTTCTAGGGCGGGGGGGGCGGCGGTCCCGGCAACGGCTCGGCTCCGGAGGACTGGTCGTCGCCGCGCAGCAGGAAGTAGGTCAGTGCCCCCGCGGCCAATGCCATCGCGCCGCCGCGCGTCACGTACCACGAGGTGGTGCGCTTCCTTTTCATCTCGTAGGGCCGCTCGAGCGTCGAGCTTGGCGAAATCGTGACGTCTTCGACCACCTCCTCGTAACCGGCGGCACGCACTTGGACACGATGGGTCCCGATCGGCAGGTCGGTATCCCCGGGCGTCGAATCCCCGGGGAAAGTTCCCAGCGTGTCACCGTCGAACAGCACGACCGCGTTCCGCGGCTCCAGCAGCACCACTCGGAACGATCCGAGCTTCTGGGCGCGCACTTCGCTGAAGAACGAGATCATCTCGGGCGGGAACTCCCAAGCCGGCTCGGGCTTCAGGTGCCTCAGTTCGGGCTTCTCCAGCGCTTCGACGATCAACTCGCGCGCCGCCCGATAGTTGAGGTTCGACATCTCGCGTCCCTGCGGTCGGAACTTGTAGTCGTTGCCCAGGAACACGTAGGTCTTGATCAGCTGGAGGTAGGTGTCGCCCAGCTGCTCGGGGTGAGCCTGGTTACGCCCGAGCTCCGCGCGCAGCGTTTCGATCGCCCGGTCGTAGTCCCCGTTCTTGATCAGTTCCTTTGCCTGATCGAGCGACATTTCGGACGCCGCCGCGTCCTGCGCGGCCGCGGCGATCGGCGAAAGCAGGAGCCACCCGGCGAGCGTGAACGACGTCAGTCGACCGAACGTGGTCATTGAATCATCACCGCACGGACCACGTGCGCATCGGTCCCGCCGGTGAGGCCGGAAGTGGTACATGCCGTTCGCCGCCATCTCGCACGCCCTCCTCGATTGAACTCGACCTTCCGGATCGAGTCCGGCTCCAGAGTGCCCACGACCGGGGCGAATGACAGGGTGCGTCGGAGCATGAGGAGTCATAGGAGTCTAGGCGACCGGAACCCGTGACGCCACCGCGCCCGGCCCCCGAACCACGGGTTCCCGAGGCCAACTTTTCGTCCCCCCGACGGTAATGGCGGTAGTGCAAGTGCACCCACTTCGCCCATTCCGGGCACAGCGAACGTTGTTACCAGGGAGGCTCACCGTGAGCGTTCAAGTGGGCAGCACGGCGCTGCAGATCGGCAGCGTGGCGCCGGATTTCGAAGCCGAGACCACCGAAGGCCGCATCCGCTTCCACGACTGGATCGGGGACTCGTGGGCGGTCTTGTTCTCCCACCCCAAAGACTTCACGCCGGTGTGCACCACTGAGCTCGGGGCCATGGCCAAGCTCAAGCCCGAGTTCGACCGCCGCCGCACCAAGATCGTCGGGCTGAGCGTCGACCCGGTCTCATCGCACAAGAAGTGGTCGGATGACATCGCGGAGACCCAGGGACAGGCGCCGAACTTCCCGATGATCGGGGACCCGAACCTCGAAGTCTCCAAGCTCTACGGCATGCTGCCCGCGGATCTCGAGGGCACCTGCGACGGGCGGACCGCCGCCGACAATCAGACGGTGCGCAACGTGTTCGTGATCGGACCGGACAAGAAAATCAAGCTGATCCTGGTCTATCCGATGACCACCGGACGCAACTTCGCCGAGGTCCTGCGGGTGATCGACTCGATGCAGTTGACCGCGGCGCACCGGGTTGCGACTCCGGTCAATTGGAAGCAGGGTGAGGACGTGATCATCGCCGGGTCGGTGTCGGACGACGAAGCCCGGAAGATCTATCCCGACGGCTGGAACGCGCCAAGACCGTACCTGAGGATCGTGCCGCAACCGGGCTCCTCGCGCCGGTAGCGGAAACGGGGCTGTGGGGTCCTCACAGCGGGTGAGGGCCCTTACAGACCCAAGCTGCGGGCGATCAGGTTGCGCTGGATGTCGCTGGTCCCGGAATAGAGGGTTCCGCCCACGGCGTCGCGTAGCTGGCGCTCGAAAGGATATTCCGTGGTGTAGCCGTACCCGCCGTGGATGCGCACCGCATCCATCGACGAAGCGACGTGGGCCTCCGAGATGTACAGCTTGGCGATCGCGGATTCCATGTCGGCCGACTCCCCCGCCTGCATCAGCCGCCCGACCCGGTAGACCAGCATCTGCGAGAGGTCGAGCCGGATCTTCATGTCCACGATCCGATGGGCGACCGCCTGGAACTTCCCGATCGGGTTGCCGAACTGCGATCGCTCGCGCGCATAGGCCACACACTCCTCGAGCTGGCGCGCCATCGAGCCCACGCAAGTGGCAAGGATGCATGCGCGCTCCCAGACCATGGACCCGTGGAACACGGTCACGCCCCGGCCCTCGAGGCCCAGGAGATTGCCCGCGGGCACCCGGCACGCTTCGAGGTGAACTTCGGCCATCGGCGAGCTCTTGAGTCCCATCTTGCCGATCGGGCGGCTGACCTGGAGACCGGGAGTGCCCTTCTCGATCACGAAGCAGCAGATGCCGGCGGCGCCGTATTCCGGATCGACCGTCGCGTACAGCACGAACAGGTCGGCGACCGGCGCGTTGGTCACGAACATCTTGGAGCCATTCAGCACGTAGTGGTCGCCGTCGCGCACCGCCCGCGTCCGCATGCTGAACACGTCCGATCCCGAGCCGGGTTCGCTCGCTGCGTTGGCCGCGATCTTCTTGCCGTTGCACAGGTCCGGCAGGTAGCGCTGCTTCTGATCGGGGGTGCCGAACTGGAGGATCGGCATCGCGCACGCCCACATGTGGGCGTTGATCGAGAACAGGAGGCCATGATCCCGGCACCCGTAGCCGAGGCCTTCCATGACCGCGATCGTGCCTTCGACCGTCTGCCCCTGGCCGCCATAGGCCTCGGGGAACGGCAGGCCCTGGACGCCGTACTCGGCGCACTTCCGCCAGGCATCCCGCGTGAAGGCCGCGGCCTCGTCGGCGTGGCCGGCCCCGGGGCCGAGATGCTTGCGGGCGAACGCGGCGGCCGAGTCGCGCAGTTCCTTCTGCGCCGGAGTGAGGGGAACCGCCGTCGAGTCGAGCGTCATGGCCGCACGGCCCTGCCACCGGATCCGGCGGTCACGAGCGGCTCCGAGGGCCGAACCCTGAGTCCGAGCCCGAACTCGGCGTCGTGTTCGAGCAGCGCGCGATAGAGGTCGTGGGCGACGATCCGGTGCCCCTCCAGGTTCAAGTGGAGATCGTCCCACGGCTCGCGCTGCAGCTCGACCAGATCACGCCCCTCGAGGCTCCGGTGCAGCGAGATCACCGGCATGCCGGTCGAGCGGATCAGATTCATGCGCTCCTCCAGCCGCTTGGGGTCCGAAAGGCTGTTCGGCAACGGAATGCCGACCGCCACGCATTTCACCGATGCCGCCGCGCAGCGCGCGCGGAGCTCTCCGTAGGCCCAGCGGACGACGTCGTCGCGCTCCGAATCGCGCAACTGGCGACGGTGCTCGGACCGAAGCTTCTTGCCCAGGTCGATCAGGTAGGGATATCCGATCTGCGCGTACTGCTCGCGCGAGACCAGGTCGATGAAATCCCACTCCCAGAAGTCGTGGATCGAGTGCGTGATGATGACCACCAGCCGGGGACGCAGCGGGAACACATCGCCCTGGTCGATCTGGACCAGGTTCTTGACCTCGGTGTACGAGTCGTAGCCGAAATTGAGGATCTCGAACGCCTTCCACGGACCGACCGGCTCGGCGTTGAGCGAGTCTTCGATCTGGGCCTCGAAACCCTTGCCGTCGGGAATGCCGTGCGCCATCAGGTTCGACGCGCCGAGCATCACGATCCGGTAGGTGTCGTCGGCGGGAACCGGCGGGTACTCGCGGTCCCGCAGTCCGATGGAGTTGAAGGTGTGCGCGATCCGGTCGAGCATCACGACCTGCGACGGCTTGGGACCGAGGACCCGCAGGTCGTCGGTCGGCTGCCAGTGCGGCGAGTCGTCGCCGTCGAACGGATCCCACTCGTCGAGCGAATAGTTGTATCCCTCGTAGCGCCTCGCGAGATACCCCTTGATGCTGCCGCCCTCGAACAGCAAGTCCTCGTAGTAGGTCGACAGCTCGGAACGGCTCTCCTCCTTGATCAGGGCGTCGCTGCGCAGGCGATCGACGTAAAGGGTCGCCGCCGGCCCCAGCCGCGAGTACACGTCCCGGTTGAAGAACACCCCGAGCACCGCCAGCAGCGCGACATTCACTGCGATCCACGCGACCTTCACGGCACCACGACCTTCCCGAGGATCTCGAGCCAGCGCCCCAGGCTGATCGACTCGCTCGACCACAGGGACCACAGGATCGTCATCACGACCAGGGTGGCGGCCGTGCCCGGCAGCGCCCCCAGGACCGACCGCCAGCCACCGGCGCGCGGTCCCGTGCCGCGCGCGCGCTGGCGTTCCAGCATCCGGCGTTCACGATACATGTCGACCAGCACCAGCGCACACAGGAGACCCCAGAACAACAGGTCGCGGACCGACACGCGGAAATCGCCCGACAACCAGAAGTACTGGTACGCGTGCAGGACGATGGTGGCCAGGAACACGCACACCGTGGCCGCGACCGAAGCGCGCACCGGGCCCCAGCCGCGGAATCGCAGCAGCACCGGGTAGTAGATCATCTTGCGCATGTACTCCATCCAGTAAATGTTGATGCGCCGCCACAGGTCGGTGAAGCTCGACGCCAGGAAATACTTGTTGTTGGTCCGCGGCAGCTCGTAGCCGAACAGATGCAGGATGCCGACGATCATGTGGAACTGGCCGGACACGCGCAGGTACATGAGGTACGCCGAGATCACGTAGAGGAAGTGGTCGAGGCGCGTGACCAGCTCGTCGGGATCGCGAACCACGTGCAGTTCGACCAGACGCAGGAGCAGCAGCTGAACCAGGCCGACCAGGATCCAGCGGACGCCGATCTGCTGGACCCGCCAGCGCTCGCGATCGCGGTAGGACTGGAGGAACGTCGTGTAGTCGACCACCGGGAACAGGAGGAAGCAGACATTCGGCAGCATGAAGAAGTAGTTCAGCGTCTGGGTCCAGGGCAGCCGCGACTTGGTGTTCTCCTTGTCGTAGAGGTAGATCGACAGGCGGAACATGAACATCGACGCGAGCACCGGAATGATCACCAGGATGTCCATGGATGGCTGGGGCAGCCAGGAAGCCCCGGTGCGATAGACGGCGACCACCGCTGCCATGGCCGCCAGGATCGCGATGCGGTAGCCGAGCCGCAGCGGCAGCTGGCAGACCCCAATCAACGCCAGGCCGACGCCGACCAGAACCAGAGTCGGCACCACCTGGAGCACGGTGGCGGTGCAGACCAGAGACAGGACCAGGAAGAAGGCGGGCCGCACCCGGGCCGGAACGAAATCGTTGAGCAGGACGCCGGCGGCGACGACCCAGAACATCCGGGTGAAGGCCGGCGAGATGATTCGGGTCTCCTCGAGCACCACGCAAAGCAGGAACAGCTCGGCGATCAGGACCAGCTTCTGCAGCACGTCGGAGGCGCCGAAGGCGCGGCTGGGCTTCGCCTCGATGGCGGTCGCCACCATCATTCGCCGGCCGGCTTCCGCTGCGCGCTGCGCGCGAGTGCCTGCAGGTCGACCTTGTCGTTGGCGGTGCGCGGCAGTACTGGGAGGAACTCGAATCGATCGGGGCACATGTAGCCGGGCAGCCGGCTCATGCAGTACTGCTTGAGCGCGATGATCGACATGCGATCAGCCGGGCTCGCAGGAACCAGGAACGCGACGATCTCGAGGCCCTGGCCGGTCGTGTCCGCAGTGACCGCCGCCACCTCGCGCACTTCGTCGTGCTGGCTCAGGGCGTTCTCGATTTCGCCCAGCTCGATGCGGTAGCCCCGCCGCTTCACCATTCGGTCCCGGCGCCCGACGTAGACATAGTTGCCGTCCGGATCCTCACGGACCACATCGCCGGTGCAATACCAACGTTCGCCCGAAGGCGCGCGATGGAACGCTTTCGACTCCCCGTCGGGGCTCGGCGGCCAGTAGCCGAGCATGGTCGGGCCCGAGGCGTGGATGTAGAGCAGTCCCTCCCCGCCACGCTCGACCGGACACTGTGCCTCATCGAGGACCATCGCCCGGACGTTGTCGCACGCCGGCCCGATCGGCACCGGCGTCGTCTGCGACTCGGGAATCGGACCGGGCAGGCGGTAGGCGGTGCACACGTTGGTCTCGGTCGGGCCGTAGAAATTGAAGTAGGTCCTCCCCGGAAGCAGCTTCTGCAGCAGCCGGAGCGGCCGAATCGGGAACACCTCGCCGGCGAAGACGATGATCCGCAGGCGATCGAAACGGTGTTGCGCGAGCTTTCCGTGCTCCGCGAGCAGGGCCAGGATCGAAGGCACCGAGTACCAGATCGAGATCGATCGCTCGGCGATGAATGCCGCCAGATCCAGCGGCCGAGCGCCGAGCGACTCGTCGACCAGGACCAGCGTGCCACCGGAACGAAAGCAGACGTAGAGGTCGAAAATGGACAGATCGAAGTGGAACGGTGCGTGGCTGCTGAAGCGATCCTCGGCGCGCGGCTCGACCGCGCGAAACGCCCAGCTCACGAAACTCTCGGCGCTGGCATGGGTGTGCATGACTCCCTTGGGTACGCCCGTCGACCCGGAGGTGTACAGGATGTAGCTCAGATCCTCGGGGCGCACCGGCTCGGCTGCGCGCCATGAGGGGTCGGCGCCCTGGAGCCACGACGAATCCGCCTCGTCCGCCGGTATCGGTGACAGAGCGAGCATCGCGCAGCCTGCGTCCGGGCCGAACCGGGCCGCCCCGTCCGGGTTCGTGCACAGCACCTTCGCCCCGCAGTCGCCGAGAATGTGACGGCTGCGCTCGATCGGAGCGCTCGCGTCGAGCGGAACGTACGCGGCCCGCGCCTTGAGCACGCCGAGAATCGCGGCGACCGATTCGATCGACTTGGGGTGATGGATCGCGACACGGTCACCGGGCGCGACACCCGAGATCCGAAGCCGATGCGCGATCCGCGATGCCGCCGCATCGAGCGACCGATAGGTGAGTCGCCGGCCCTCGCGGTCCTCGATCGCCGGCTGCCCGGGATTGGACTTCGCGGCGTGCTCGAACCCGTCGACCAGCATCGTCGATCAGGTGGCCTTTTCGACGACCAGAGCAGCGATGGCTCGCACCGTGGAGAGCCGGGTCGCGATCTCGTGCGCGGTCATGGAGATCCCGTAGGTGGTCTCGAGGTGCTGAACCAGTTCCAGGGTGTTGACCGAGTTCAGGACACCGGAGGTCTGGAGCTCGAGGTCTTCGGTGAGCCGTTCGGGGTCTTCGCCCGGCAGGTAGCGGCCGACGATGTGCTGCCGCAGCTCGCGCTTCACTGCATCGGGGGATCGAGGCATGACGCGATTCTAGACGAACCAGCTCGCGGGCGACGGGGGCTTGTCCCCGCAAAAAAGTAGGAGGCACCGCCGCGGGCTTGGGGGCCGCACCCAAGGGGCCGCAAACAGCACCTCCCTAAACAGAGAGAGATTCTGTTCAATATCTTCTAGCAAGAGCCGGGCCGACCATGGAAATGGCTGTCTTGGAGCCTGGAATGGCCAGTTGAGTGTAGCGAAACGATACGCGCTGACCCGCCCAGCGCGACAATCGTCACTGAAATGGCGTCGCTGGTGGGTTCGCTATTGAAGCCCTGTGGAACCGGGGATATCGTTCATGACGTGACCCCCATCCAGCAGTCAGCCACAGATCTCCAGCTCTGGGAACGATTCCAATCCGGAGCCTGTTCCCCGGATGAGATCGAAAGCAGCCTGGTCCTCAGACGGTGGCAGAGGTGTCGGGACACCGGGCTGTCGGCGGACAATCCGGGCGAGCCACGCATGGCCCTCGACGCCCTCCCCGAGGCGCTCGAACGATTCTCCCCCTTGCTCGCCACTGGAGCGCCCTTCGACGCCTTTGCTTCGTCGATCGCGAGCGCCGGCTATTGCGGGTTGTTCTGCGACGCCCGCGGCATGGTCGTCGCCCGGCGGATCTCCGAGCCGTTTCGTTCGATGGTCACGCAAAGCCGCGTGGTCGAGGGCGCGGTGTGGTCGGAGCAAGCCCGAGGCACCAACGGAATCGGAACGACGTTGGCCGAGGATTCGCCGGTGTCGGTGGTCGGCGTCGAGCACTTCGAGCGACGCAATCACGGACTGGCCTGCTATGCATCTCCCGTGCGCGACATCCGCCAACGGTTGGTCGGCATCCTCGATGCCACCGGGCCGATCGCCTCCGCGGACAGCTTCATCCACGCCTCCGTAGTCGCCACGGCGGCGGCGATCGAGGCCCTGATCGTGGCCCGCACGTACGACGCCGCGCACCCGGGCGGTCTGTTCGGGTTGGAGCGATTGCTCGGGGGGCTCCCTCATGCGACGCTCCTGGTCGAAATGACCGGGCACGTGCGCCGGATCAACCCCCATTTCCGGAACCTGCTTCCGGGACTGCAGCCGTCCGAGATCGTCCGTTTCGTCCAATCCCGTTCGACCGGAGGCAACGCGGGCCGCCCACTGCCCGACGGTTTGCGCGTCGAGCTCGAGCCCATCGGCCCGCCCGACGACCCCTTCGCGGCGATCGTCCATCTGCGGCAACGCAGCGATCGCCGGCGAGCAACCCGCATCGGAGATTCGGTACCGGAAGCCTTCTCGACCATCGTCGGCACCGATGCCGCGGTGGTCGCCGCACGCAGCCAGGCCGCGCGCTTCGCGCGCACCGATCTGCCGATCCTGCTGCTCGCCGAGACCGGCGCGGGCAAGGAGATCTTCGCTCGCGCCATCCATGCCAGCAGCGCTCGCGGGCGCGCGCCGTTCGTCGCGGTCAACTGCGGAGCGCTCGCCGGCACCCTGCTCGAGTCCGAGTTGTTCGGCTATGGACCCGGCTCGTTCACCGGCGCCGCCCCGACCGGGCGCACCGGGAAGCTCGCCACAGCCGACGGCGGAACGCTGTTCCTGGACGAAGTCGGCGAAATGTCGTCGCCCGCCCAGGCGGCGTTGTTGAGATTCCTCGAAGACGGAACGTTCTATCGCGTCGGCGAAGCCTCGGAGCGTCGCGCCGACGTTCGCCTGATCGCGGCAACCAGTCGCGAGCTGCCGACGCTGGTCGAGCAGGGGCGCTTCCGCAGCGACCTGTACTTCCGGATGCGCGGCGTCGTGCTGCGGCTGCCTCCCCTGCGCGACCGCGATGATCGCCGGGAGCTGGCCGAAGCCCTGCTCGAAGGCATCGCTCGAACGCGCGGACTGAGCCAGCCGCCAGCCCTTTCACACGATGCGCTGATGTGGATCGAGAAGCACGACTGGCCCGGCAACGTGCGCGAATTGCGCAGTGCGCTCAACTACGCCGTGGTTCTGGCCGGCGACGCCCCGCGGATCGAGCTCTGGCACCTGCCGATCGAGGAGTCGACCGAGTCCCACGAACGCGGCGATCTGCGCTCGTCTGCGGAGCGCGCCGCGCTGTTGCGCGCGCTCAACTACTCGCGCGGCAATCTGAGCGGCGCCGCCCGCTCCCTGGGCGTGGCGCGCAGCACGCTCTACCGCATGCTCGATCGCCACGAGCTGCGCCCCGGCGAGGGCGAGCGGGGCTAGAGCATCGGGCGCGCCGCCGCCACACCGCGACCGCCCGACCCCGAGCAGGACGGCTCGGCCTGGGACCCTAGCGGTACTTCGGGCGCCACCTCCGTCGCGTGGCCGTGATCCAGCGCCGCGCTTCGGACAAGACACCCCACTGCATGGCTCGGTACATCGGGTAGCGCCAGCGCGGACCGGTCTCGCTCCGCACCGACGGCCCCTCGCGCCGCCGCAGCAAGCCGTAGGCGAAATCCACCGCCGGCTGCTCGATCAGCTCTGGAATCCTCTCGAACCACGAGGCGCTGTTGCGGGCCGCGGCCTGGAAGTGCTCGACCTCAGGGCGGCGCTGCGCTTCATAGGCCGCGAGCACGGCCGGCAGCGCCGCGCGGGTGCGCAGTTGATCGGCCAGGGCCAGGGCGTCGCCGACCGCCAAGAGCGTTCCGGAACCGATCGAGAAGTGCGCGGTGTGCGCCGCGTCGCCGATCAACACGAGGTTCCCGTCGACCCAGGTCTCATTCGAAATCGTGCCGAAGGTTTGCCAACCGACCTTGCCCAGCGGCCCCATCTGATCGGTGAGCCGATGGCGGTCCAGGTAGCCGGCGAAGATCTCCTCGAGACGCCGGGTCGTGCACGCGGCGTCCAACCGGTCGAGTCCCAGGCCCTGCCAGGTTTCCGCCGAGCACTCGGCAATGAACGTGCTGGCCGCCGGCGCGTAGCGATAAGCGTGGAACCAGATCCATCCCGCCGGCGTCGATTCGAAGCCAAACGTGAACGCCGGGAACTCTCGACTGGTGCCGAGCCATATGTACCGGTTTTGACCGCTCAGGACGCGCGTGCCGAAGCGCCCGGCGCGACTCGCCCGCAACCGGCTGTTCGCACCGTCGGCGGCCACCACCAGGTCAGCATCCTCGAGGATTCCCAGGTCGTCCACGACGTCCTGGCACTGGATCGACACCCCGAGACGCTCCGCCCGCGACCCGAGGATCTCGAGCAGTTCGGCGCGGCCGATGCTGTACCCGTGGCGGCCGAGATGAGCCGGGCGCGCCCCGCGAACGTGAACGTGCTGGTCGATCCACATCGTCGCCGAACGCGCGATCTCGGTGGCGGTGTCGGGACAGTGGCGGCTCATTCCGCGGAGCAGAGCCTCCGGGAACACGACGCCCCAACCGTACGTCACGCCGCGAGCATTGCGCTCGAGGACCGTGACCTCCGCCTCCGGATGACAAAGACGAGCGAGCATGGCGAAGGTGAGGCCGGCAGGCCCGCCACCAATGCAGACGATCTTCATTTTCAATTGCCGACCGGAGGGGTCGATCTTGCCGGCGGAAAGGGCGCGTAGCGGGGGAACGCCCCAGGGGAGCACTGCGTACAATCGGCGGCCAAATCAGGTCCCGGTCTACCTCGGCGGAGGACAATAGCCTGCGAACGAACCTGTGAAAAGTGCCGATTTCACAGGGGTATCGGCGTCAGGCGCCTCGGCTGCTTTCCCCCGGCCGCACGGTGCCGGCCAGCTCGTCGGCGTGGAACGAAGAGCGCACCAGCGGTCCCGACGCAACGTTCTCGAATCCGAGCGCCGCCGCCTGTTCCCCCCACTTGCGGAACGCATCGGGGTGGACGAACTCGACCACCGGCAGATGGTTCGGCGAGGGCCTGAGGTACTGGCCGATGGTCAACAGGTCGCAGCCGTGCGCGCGCAGGTCGCGCAGCGTTTCGAGCACCTCGTCGGGTTGCTCGCCCAGGCCGAGCATGATGCCCGACTTGGACTTGATGCCGTGTCCGCGCTCTTTCACCCGGCGCAGCAGCTCGAGCGAACGTGGGTAGCGGGCACTCGGCCGCACCACCGGATGCAGCCGCTCGACCGTCTCGATGTTGTGGTTGATGACCTCCGGGCCGGCGTCGATCACGCGCTGCAGATCGTCTTCGTGGCCGCGGAAGTCGGGCACCAGGACCTCGATCACCGTCCGCGACCGACTGCGGATCTCGCGGATCGTCTGCGCGAAGATCGTGCTGCCGCCGTCCGACAGGTCGTCGCGCGCGACCGAGGTGATCACCGTATGGCGCAGGCCCATGGCCGCGACCGCCTCGCCGACGCGGATCGGCTCCTCCCAGTCGACATAGCCGTTGGGCCGCCCCGGCGCGACCGCGCAGAAGCCGCAGCGCCGCGTGCACAGGTCGCCGAGGATCATGATGGTCGCCGTACCGCGCTCCCAGCAGTGGCCGAGGTTCGGGCAGCGCGCTTCCTCGCACACCGTGTGCAGGCGCCGCTCGCGCAGCAACGCCTTGGTCCCGGCGTACTCGCCGGCCCCGGGCAGACGCACCTTGAGCCAGTCGGGCAGGCGACGATGGCCGCCCGGGCCGTGCCCGATCGCCGCGGCGTCGGCGCCGACGCCGATCCCGGCGCCCGAAGCACAGCCGCCAAAGCGGGGCGTGACCGGGAGCCGTTCGGGCACCGCGGGTCTCGGCGCACCATAGATGCGGATTGGGGAATCGCTAGGCGGGCTCGCTTTGGAATCGCTCGGCAAGCTCGCTCGGAGTTCTTTCGGCTGGCTCACACTGGGATCGTTCGGCAGGCTCACTAGTCCCTCGCCATCTCGCGGGCCGCGATCTGCCCGGTGCCTTTGAGCGCCAGCATCCGATCGAGCGCCGTGCGCGCGTGGTTCCGCACGTCATCGGAAACGCGCACCGGATTCACGACGTGGCCGTCGGCCAGATTCTCGAGCGACCACAGGAGGTGCGCGGGATCGATGCGGTTCATGGTCGCGCACGGGCACACGTTCTTCTGCAGCGACTCGATGCGCTGTTCCGGGTGCTCGAGCCCCAGACGGTGCACCAGATTGATTTCGGTGCCGATTGCCCAGTGGGTTCCGGCTGGCGCCCGCTTCACCTGATCGATGATGAACTCGGTCGAGCCGACCAGATCCGCGTTCTGCACCACCTCGAACGGACACTCGGGGTGGACCAGCACCCGAACCTTGGGGTCGGCGGCGCGCAGTTCGTCGATCATGTGTTTCTGGAACTTGGTGTGCACCGAACAGAACCCGCGCCACAGGATGAGCCGGATTTCGGGGCGGAAGGCATCGCCGTTGGCGGGGTCGAGCTGCTCGGCGCGCCAGTCCCACTCGGCCATGTGCGCGAGCGGCACTCCCATCGCGAACGCCGTGTTGCGCCCGAGATGCTGGTCGGGAAAGAAGAAGGCGCGGGGCTTCTGCGCCCACGCCCACTCGAGCACCGTGCGCGCGTTCGACGACGTGCACACCACGCCGCCGCGGGCGCCGCAGAAGGCCTTGATCGCGGCGGTCGAGTTCATGTACGTGATCGGGACGATCGTCTCGCCATGAACCTCGACCAACCGCTCCCACGCCTCCTCGACGTCTTCGATCCGGGCCATGTCGGCCATCGAACAGCCCGCCCTCAGGTCGGGCAGGATCACCGTCTGATGCGGCTGGCGCAGGACGTCGGCGGATTCGGCCATGAAATGGACACCACAGAACACGATGAACTCGGCGTCGCCGCGACTCGCCGCCAGCTGCGCCAGCTTGAACGAGTCGCCGCGGAAGTCCGCGAATTCGATCACGCTCTCGCGCTGATAGTGGTGGCCCAGGATCACCAGTCGCGCGCCGAGTGCCTCCTTGGCCGCCCAGGTGCGTTCCCGGATCTCTCCGGCCGTGAGCCCGGTGTAGTCGGCAAACGGCCGCGCTTCGGCGGTGAGCATCACTCGACCTCGCGCTCCACCCGCTGCCGCGACGCGAATCCCCCCGCGAGCGAGTGCCAGTGCGACACTTCGGGTTCGCTCACCTGCCAGCACAGGAACACCAGCTGATCTCCGGACAGGGCGTAGAAGTCGACCAGGCCGCGCTCGAGATCCTTGACCAGTGCCCCGCGGCGGTGCACCAGGGCGATGCCGCGGCGGACCCGAGCCGCCAGCACCATGCGCCGGGTCTGGAGGCTTCTCAGCTCGCGTGCGTCGGGATTCTCGGCGGTGGCCCCCGATGCCGCCAGATCCAGCACCTCGATCCGTGCCTGGACCAGGTTCAGCTCGCGCTGCGCCCGCATCAGCTCTTCCAGCTCGGGGCGGATCTCGGCCGCGGTCGCGTTCGCCTCAGTCACCGTGAACAACGTGATCTGCAGTCGCCCTTTGCGGTTCATGCCGCCGTCCTTCCCGCGGCCATCGAACGCACTTCGTGGGCTGCCATCCATGTGCAGCCATCGTACCCAAACCGTTCGGCGAATTCGTGCGCCGCGCGCTCGCGCACCACGTCGATCCCGGGCGCCGATGCGCCCAGCTGATCGGCGACCGAGGTCATCCGCACGCCCTGGAGCCCGCATGGGTGGATGACCTCGAACGCCGCAAGTTCGGGGCACACGTTGAGCGCGAAGCCGTGGTAGCTGACCCAACGGCGCACGGCGATCCCGATCGAGGCGATCTTGCGCTCGCCGACCCAGACGCCGGTGCGGCCCGCCGAGCGATCGGCGGCGATGCCGTAGCCGGCCAACACGCGGATCAGTACGTCTTCGATTCCCCGCAGGAACACGTGCAGGTCGCGCCCGCGCGCGGCCAGGTCGACCAGCGTATAGCCGACCAGCTGCCCCGGCCCGTGCCAGGTCACGTCGCCGCCGCGGCTGACGTCGAACACTTCGATGCCCTGCCGCGCCAGGGTTTCGCGATCCACCCGGAGACTCTCTTCCCGCCCGCTTCGGCCCACGGTCAGCACCGGCGGGTGGTCAGGAAACAGCAGCAGGTCGCCGGTCTCGCCCGCGGCGCGGGCCTCGACCAGGCTGCGCTGCAGCTCGAGCCCCTCGCGGTAGTCGGTCGGGCCCAGGTGGCAGGCGGTGAGCATCATCTTGCGTTCACTCCGAACTTCTCAGACGTGGAACCACAGCAATTCGGGCCGCTCCAGCAGCTCGGCGACTCGGCGCAGGAACTTGGCCGCCGGCTCGCCGTCGACCACGCGGTGGTCGAAGCCGATCGCCAGATTCATCATCGGCCGGGCGACGATCTGCCCGTCGCGCACCACCGCCCGCTCGACGATCTTGTGCACGCCGAGGATCGCGACCTCGGGGACGTTGATCACCGGCGAGGAGTTGGTCACGCCATAGACCCCGGCATTCGTGATGCTGAACGTGCCGTCCTGGATGTCGTCGGGCTTCAGGCGCTCGGTCCGTGCCCGGGTCGCCAGGTCGTTCACTTCCGCGGCGATCTGCACCAGGTTCTTGCGGTCGCAGTCCTTGATGTTGGGCACGATCAGGCCCTTGTCGTCGCGGCCGACCGCCATGCCGATGTTGTAGTAGCGCTTGAGCACCATGGTCTCGCCCTGGACTTCGCCGTTGATCCACGGGAACTCCTTGAGCGCGACCACCACCGCCTTGATGAAGAACGGCATGTAGGTGAGCTTGACGCCCTGGGCTTCGAGCCGCGGTCCCCACTCCTTTTTGAGCGCGACGATCGCGCTCATGTCGGCCTCGTCGAAGCAGTGGGTGTGCGCCGCGGTGTGCTTGGCGCGCACCATGTTCTCGGCGATCAGCTTGCGCACCTTGGTGAACGGAACGACTTCGGTGCGCGGACCGGCCGCGGCCGGCGCCACCGTGGCCTTGAGGAAGGTGGGCGCGGGCGCGCTCTCGCGCGGGCGGGGCGCCGAAGGCGGCGCCAGGGTCGCGGTCGCCGTGGGCGCCGAGCGGCGATCGAGGTAGTCGAGTAGATCGTCGCGCGTCACGCGCCCGCCCACGCCCGAGCCCTGGATGCGCGACAGCTCGTCGGCCGCGACCTGGTTCTCGCGGACGATCTTGCGCACCGCCGGCGACAGGTTGCGGTTGCGATCGGCGTCGGCGCCATTACCGCCAAAGTGCACCGGGGCGACCATCGGCGCTCGCGGCGGGGTCTCGGTGCGGGGCGCCGGAGCGGAAGGGGCACTCAAAGACGGAACCGCGCTCGCGAGTGCCGGGGCTTTGGCCGGTGCGGCCGCGGGCGCCTTGGGCGCGGCCACGCCGGCTGCTTCACCGGCGCCCGCCAGCGTTCCGATCTCGGTGCCCACGAGCACGGTCGTGCCCTCGGCGACCAGGATCTTCTCGAGCACGCCTTCCGCCGGCGACGGGATCTCGACGTTGATCTTGTCGGTCTGGATCTCGACCAGGGGCTCTTCCTTGCGCACCCGGTCGCCCACCGCCTTCAGCCACTTGGACACCGTTCCCTCGGCCACACTCTCGCCGAGCTGCGGCACGACGATCGAAACCGGCATCTCAACTCCTCCTTGCAGGCCCGGCCGCTCCGCGGCCGGGCGTCCATGCGCGGGAAACCCGCGCCTCGATCTCTGCTCCTACGACCTGGCGGTGGCGCCGCCGCCCGAACGCATCGCTTCGCGGCGTTCGAGTCGAATGCGACGTCGTTCCTGCGCCTGTTGGTGCTCGGCCCGTTCTTCGTCGGTCTCGAATACCAGCGGCGGCACCCGCACCGGCCGGCGCGTCACCGGGTCGATCGCAACGAACGTGACGTAAGCCGTGCTGGTGTGTCGCCGCTCCCCGGTCAACAGATCCTCGGACTCCACGGTGACGCGAATCTCCATACTGCTCTTATCGACCAGCGTGATCTTCGCGTGCAGACAGGCCAGTTGGCCGACCAGGATCGGCGCCAGGAACGACATTTCGTCGATTGCCGCGGTCACCACCGGACGGCGGCAATGGCGGTTGGCGGTGACCGCCGCCGCCAGGTCGATCCAGTGCATGACCGTACCGCCCAGCACGCTGCCGTGCACGTTGGCCTCGTGGGGCAGGACCAGCTGGGTCATGTCGGTGACCGAGTCGCGCACGCGACGCGGCGCCAGGAAAGTCTCAGGGTGCGTCAGGTGAAGGGCCTCCGGAACGGTCGACAGGACCGGGCGATTATAGGCCCGGCGGCAGGCCGCTCCAACCGCGCCGGGAGCGGTCATCCCCACCAGTTTCCCGAGCCGGGAGACACCGCAGCCTTCCCGTAACGCAATCGGCCGGGTCCCGAAAGCAGGACCCGGCCGCGCGTGCGGGGTGCGGCCCCGCCGAAATGCAGAGAGCTAGTTGAGCTTCACTCCCTGGATGGTCTTCACGTAGTCCTTGCCGACCATCAGCTTGTAGAAGTAGATGCCCGAGCCGGCAACGCCGCCGCCGGTGCCCAGGCCGTTCCACTCACGCGTGTGCGTGCCGGCTTCGAGCTTGCCCTTGGCCAGCGTCTGGATCCGGCGGCCGAACAGATCGTAGACCGCGAGATCGACCTCGGCCTCCTGTGGCAGCGCGAACACCATCCTCGGCACGCGCGCCGGATTCGGCGATGACGAGAACGAAACCGTGCGCACGATCGGATCGACTCCGGCGCCGGTGATCTTGCGGATGTCCGCGTTGGTCCGCGGCTGGATCCGGAATCGACGCGAACTCGCGCTGTTCGACGACAGCGTGCCGGTGACCTGGACGATCTGCAGCGAATCCGGATCGAACGTGTAGCTGCTGGCATTGTTCGCGACCAGGATCGTATCGCCCGAGGTTCCGAACTCGTCGGTCATGAAGAAGCTCTGGCCCGACAGCCGGTTCTCGGTGATCCGTCCCCGCGCCACGCGCACCAGCGTGCATTCGTAATCTTCGCCGGTCGTCAGGTGGCTGAAGAGCTGGGGCGAAGTGGCGTCGCAGGTCGTGTCCTGGAGCGCCCCGACTTCCTCGATCAGCGGCGCAGGCTCTGCGACCGGTCCTTCGTTGACCACCAGCGGCGAGCTGACGATTTCGGTCTCGCGGCCGTTCTGCGGGCCGGAACCGAACTCCTGGACGAACCCGACCACCACGTAGCGGTTGCCGCGGGTCAGCGGCGCCGGCGGTCCGAACACCGACACGCCGTTACGAAGCCCGCCGCTCTCGCCGACTATGTAGTAGAGGGCGCCGTACTGCGCCACGCTGATGCCGCGGATCGACACGCGCAGAGATCCGAACGAGGTGCCCGGTCCCGCATAGCGCGAACGGTCCTCGCACGGGCTGCCGGCCAGCGCCGAGGGATCGGCTTCCTGGATGACCGACGGCTCGACCACGCCGTTCACGAAGCCCAGGTTCTGCGGCGTGGTCATCGCCAGGCCGCTCGCGGCCGCGACCACTCCGACCACGGTGACGCCTTCGAGGTCGCCGTCCGCCAGACCGTTGCTGATGGTCAGGTTCACGGCACTCGCCGACACCGAGGTCGCCAGATCGACGGAACCCAACGAAGCCAGCGAGTAGTTGGCCTCGTTCTCGGCGCTGGCCGCGGTGACGTTGCGGTCGAACACCACGCGCACGACGTTGTCCGCGACCGGGTAGGCGTCCGCCAGATTCGGCGGCGTCTGGATGTTGATGTCGTTGCCGTCGCGCAGCTGTATGCGGAACGAGCTGACGTTGTTCGTGCGCTGGTGCCAGATGCCGCGCACGCTGGCGACCGTAGTGCCGACGGCCGGCGGTGTGACCGCGACGGCGGTGAGGGTCTGGCCGTCGACGTGGACGCTATCGGTGGCCGGACCGGCCTGATTCACCAGCAGGAACGAGTTGAACGGCAGGCCGCCGGTCAGCGACGTACGCGCAACGCGCATCGGCACGCCGATCGAAACCAACATGCCTTCGTACTGCTCGCCGTTCGGATTGGTCGGCAGGTGGCCGAACGTCGCGGTCGTGCCGGCAATCGGCGCGGGCACGGGGTTCCCCGAGCTGATCTTGCGGATGATGATGTCGTCGGTCGACTGGGTGACGTCCGGCCCTTCGATCTCGGTTTCGCCCTGGAACTCCTGCTTGGTTCCGTAGACGACGACGATGTCGCCGATCGCCAGGTTGCCACCCGAGGGGGACCCCGGTACCGGCCCGAGATAGTTGGTCGCCGCAGTGAACACGTCGACGCCGGCCCAATTCGCGAAGCCGGTGTCCTGCATGTAGAACCCGTAGGCGCTCGCGCGTGCGTCGAATCCGGTGATGACGCCGCGCAGGCCCCACACCGTGTCGAGAGCTGCCGGGTGGCAGGGCGCGGCGGCGGGATTCTGGAACTGGAAGATGCTGAGCGTGTCGGTACACACTCCGCCGGGCCCCGGCGGGTAGCGGTCGGCGGCTCCGGCCATGGAGGCGCACACGACAAGCAGTGCGCTGGCCAACAGAGTGGTGGCGGTCTTGCGCATGATGGTTTCCCTTCCGATGTGTTCGGTTCGGCGATCCGGGTTCGTCGCGGCGGGCGTGGGAACGGAGCGAGGTCCTTGGGGGCGTGGACCGACATTCCCAGCTGCCCCGGCTTGAGTTACCGGGCTTCGAGTTTTCGGAACCGCCACGATGCTAGCAGAGCGTCAGGAGCCCCGCAGCAAACGAGTTTAGACCGTCATGTCAGGGGACGAGGTCCAGCACGTGGACGAAAACATTGTTTACGAAGGCTGTTGCTCGCTGGGGGAACGTGCCTCCGGGCCCTGACGGTGACGTTTCGACCAACGGGAGCGAAACCATAGCCGCAGTGCCGCCGGATGCCTGAGGCACCGCGATCGCCACCGGCATGTCGAAGGTGTTCGGCTGCGACAGGGCCCCCGTCCGTGCCCAGAGCAAGACCAGGCCGGTGTCCGGCACGGCGAATCCGTGCAGCCCCCCCCGGTTCTGCTGGATCCGCAGACTGTCGATCGGAATCACCGGCCCCGACCGGAACACGCCCCCGATCTGCACACTCCAGGCGATCGAGGAGTCTCCCGGGGTTACATCGAAGTACTTGTACAGGTGGTCGGTGGCGAAGTAGCGCGCCAGGAAGTCCGCCCGCAGCGGACCGGTGGCCGCGCTTACGCCGGCCAGGGCCACGCCTTCGATCAAGACGCTGGTTCCGGCGTCGAGGGCCGCCCCGATGCCGTCCTGGACGTCGCGCAGCACCGTCGAAAAGGTCGTGTTGGTCCCGCGGTACCAGATCACCGCGTCATAGTTGGCGAAGGTCTGCTCGGCGTCTTTTGGCGAGCGAAACGGTTGCGTGAACTGGAGACGCAGAATGCTCCAGGTGCCCGCGGGCAGGTTGCGCACCGCGCCATTCGCCCACAGCGTGTCGGTGCGGAAGTTGACCGCTTGGGTGGATTCATGGTTGGAGGGAACATCGTCGATGATCAGGAGCCGCGGCGGGCCACCGCCGATCGTCAGCGGTCGCACCACCCACTGCCGAATCGCGGGAGCGCTGGCCATGCCACCTTCGTCGATCGCCTGGACGTACACGCGGCGCACGCTGCTGTCGGCCGCCGGACCTTCGAAGAAATCCGCGCTGGGAATGGTGAAGGTTCGCTCGGTGGTGGTCCGCGCGTCATCCTGGTTGCCGCTCAGCCAAATGCGATAGGTCAGACGTCCAGCGTCGCCGTCGGGATCGATCCCGACCCAGCTCAGCGTCAACGACGCATAGGTCGTGTCGCTCAGCACCGGGTAGGGCCCGATGGACACAACTGGGGCGTCGTTGCGGAACTGGAATAGCTGCCGCGCCGGCGTCGGATCGCGCAGCCCGTCGTCGTCGACCGCACGCACCTCGAGAACGGGATCGGTGTAGCCATCGGGCGTATAGACGAAGAATTCGCTGTCCGCCGCAGTCGTCGCGACCCACGCCGAATCGGCGAGCGAGTCCGGATTCAGCAGGCGGATTTCGTAGTACATGACGTCGCCGTCGGGATCACTGCCAAACCAGTAGAGATGGACGTGATGGTGCACTGGGTCCACCGGTCCTTGGATGAAGATCGTCGTCTCGGGCGGCAGCTGCGGGACGAAGGTCTCCTTGGGCGAGCAGGCGGCGATCGCGAGCAATGCCATGGGCACCAGCACCAGCAAGGCCGGGCGGAGCGGGCGCGAGGGCCGGGTTCCTGAGCGCTCGGAACTGCGTCGACGCGAGGGACCGAGCGTCATTTCAGAAGTCCTCCCGGTCCGACTTGACGATCAGGAACTTGCCGACGTGCCGGTCCCCGTTCGCTTCGACCGAGTACAGGTAGAGACCGGTCGCCACCGCCTGCCCCTCCTGGCTGATCAGGTTCCAGCCGAAGCTGCGCCCCGACAAGGTCGGCGCATCCACGTCGAGTTCGCGATTCGGGTCGTAGATGCCGCGCGTGCCCTGCCCCTGGTAGGTGGCGCCGTCGAACTCGGTCTCGAACACCAGGTCGCCCGAGAGCGTGTAGATGCGGATCGTGCAGCGCTCGGGCAGGTTCGCGAACCACAGGTAGTGGTCGCGGACCAGTGCCCCCTGATCCCACCGCGCCTCGACGCGATAGGGATTCGGGAATACGACGACGTCGCCGCTGCCCGCCTGCTCGCCCGGGGCCGGCGCCGGGATCGCCATGGTCTTGTTCTGGGTGAGGCCGCTTTCGAGCGAGCTGATTTCACTATTGCCCAGGTCGTACGAGGTCACCGCCGCGTAGTACTTGAAGCCGTTCTTGAGCGATCCGATCGTGTACTTGTACTGGTAGGCGACGCCGTCGATGACCTCGGGCACCGGCAGGCGCACGACGTCGAGGCCGGTGTTGAATCCGGTGGTGTCGTTGGGTGGGGTCGCCTTGTCGAACTGTGCGATCCGATTCAGGTTCTGTCGATCTTCGCTCGCGTAAACGCGATAGCCCTCGAAGTCGACGGGGTTCGGACGACTGGTCGGGTCGGAGAAGCTCTCGGCCGAGTCGTCCCAATAGAGGTCGAGCGTTCCGTTGCGCGCTACCGCTCGGAAGCGCGGCGACGGTGGCGGCACCGGGACGATGTAGCCGCGGTCGAACGCCCGCTGCGCGAAGCGCGAGTGCTCCTGGATGCGCTCGACGGTCAGGCCGCCCACCACCGCGAAGTCCACGTAGATGCTGTCGCCTGGGTTGATCAACGGGAACGGACCGACCGCGATCAGCTGCACCGGATCCCCGGTGCCGGGAAGCAATGAGTCGCCCTCCACCGCTTGCAGGGTTCCTGCGCTCAGGATCGCATAGCGTTCGCGATCCTCGTCGCGCGCCGCGCTGCCCGGATCGTAGTCCCACGCTGCGAACGTGACTTTCTTGTCGGTGGTGTCCTTGACGTCGCCGGGGCTCACACCCAACAGCTTGACGCCGATCCACGGCGGCACCAGCTCGGCATTGCACGCCTGCGGAATCGGCTGGCCGGCGCAGTAGTGCTCGCGCGACAGGCGCAGCGAGTCGTCGTAGGCGATCCACTTCTTGTTGAACCAGCTGCCGATCGTGCTGCCGGCGCTGCTCGGCGGCCAGACGCTGTACAGGTTCTTGGGACCGCTCGCGAACTCGGTATAGAAGCCGACCCATGCGTCCTGCAGCGGCAACCCCAGATTGGTGATCACGTAGTGGAAGATGATGGTGTGCGCGTACTCGGAGAACGACCACTGGTAATTCTCCTGACGCACGAGGATGTTCATCGAGCGGTGGCGTTCGGTCGCCGTCACGCGCTTCGACGGCCGATCGCTGAATTCGCTGACGAAGTCCTGCTCGCTGACCGACGAGGGGTTGAAGTAGCGGTCGTTGGGCAGGCTCGAGCGAATCTGAATGTCGAGCCCCGCCGGCGTGTACTCGGTGGCGCCCTGGCTGGCGTTGCCCTGGGAGCCGTCTTCCGCCGCGGTCGAGACTCCGGTGAATGGGCCGTCGTCGTCGATCGCGCGGGCGCCGATCCACAACCCGCCGCGCACCAGATGCTCGAAGGCCGTGCCCAGCGGGTACTCGAGCGAGGGTGCTCGCGAGACGAAGTTGTTGCCGACGAATCCGTAGTTGGTCATCGTGATCCCGACCAGGTTGTTGTCGGTCACGCGCAGCGAGAATCGGATCGAATCCGCCTGCACCTGCTGCGCCGCGGCCGGCTCGACGCCGCGTCTCGCGAGGTGATCGGGGTCGCCGGCCGCCGGAGAGGTCGCCAGCCCCAGCAGGGTGACGACGGCAAGGACCGCGTGGATTCGGGTCACAAACGCCTCCGGTAGCGAATCACCTTGCCCAGGTCGAAGTCGCCGACGAACACGTACTGGCTGTCGGCAGCAACCGTCACCGGCACCTCGAGCAGCTGTCCTTGCACATCGGGCTCGACGTCCACCCGCTGCAAGAACTCGCCGGAGGGCCCGTAGCGGAGGACGCGCTGGTTTTCCGTGTCGGCAACATAGACGTCGCCCAGCTCGTCGGCCGCCACGTCCAGCGGGCGGGCCAGCCGTTGGGCCTGATCGTCTTCAGTGATCTGGAAATAGGCCGTGTTGCTGATGTTGTCGTAGAGCTTCTGCGCGCGATTGGTCCCGACCTCGGTCGAGAACAGCGCGGGTCCGTTGAGTGCCCGCCGCCAGTAGATGCCGCGCGGGCCGTTGACGAACCCGGTGCCCTCCCCCTGTTCAACCACCCAGGTCATGTCGCGGTGCCAGTTGGCGCCCGGCATGTTGTCGTCGCCGGGGCCACGCTGATAGCGCCGGATCTGCCACAGGAACGTGCGGGTCTTGATGCGCGGGTCGAGGAAGTCGGGCACATAGACGATCGCAAGGCCCGCCACGTAAACGTTGCCGACATCGTCGGCCGCGATGCCTTCGACCATGGCCAACGTCGTGTCGGTGAACGTGCTCACCGTGTCGAAGCCCCCCATGCCGGCGCCGACCAGCGTGTACTCACGGACCCGCCAGTACTTGGATAGATCCACGACGTTGTTGTTCCATGCGGAGTCGGCCTGGCACTTGCCGGTGTCCTCGTTGGTGCGCGCTGCGCAGGTGTCGCCCTGATCGAGCACGAACAGGTAGCTCTTGCCCTCGCACACCTGGATCGGGTTGAACAGGGTCCGGAACGGATAGCCGAGCGGCTGCGGGTCGGGCTTGAAGCGCGAGTAGCCATCGAGGTCGACGTTGCCCCTGCCGTCGTTGAGCAGCACGTAGAGCTGCCCGGCCGACGTGTACAGCAGGTCGCGCACGCCGATCATTCCGGTCCAGGTGGCTTCCATCTGATAGGTGCCATCGCCGGGAATGATCGAGCCCTGCGGGGTCTCGGTCGGCAGCTCGAACTTGGCGCCGCAGCCGGACTGCAGCGCCAACCCGATGACGGCAAGCACCGCGCAGGCACTCTTTCCGGGCGAGGGCATCGGGTGATGGGTGGCCATCAGAATCGAAGCCCCAACGTGACGCGATGCACGGACTCGAGGAACCGAGCATGGGAGTAGGCATAGTCGACGTCCGCCTGGGTCTGCCCCATCGCGACGTGCACGCCGGCGCCGGCCGAGTACTGGAGGTCGTCGGCGCCGAAGTTGTAGCCGGTGCGCAGCGCGAACTGGCGATGCCAGGTCCACTCGGCGCCCGCCTTCATCAGCAGCGCGTTGTCGGCCGGCTGGTCGAACTCGATCGACGTGGTCAGGCGCTGCTCCACCGACTCGACCGGCTCGAACGCGACCCCGTAGCGGAACACCATCGGCGGGTCGAAGCCGTCGTAGCTGCGCACCTCGCCGCTGACCGGCGACACGAAGTTGCCGCTCGGTTGGAGCTGGGGACCGAAGTTGGTCAGCGCGACCGCGATCCGCACGCTGCCGTAGCCGAGGTAGTAGATGGAGCCGAGATCGAACAGGAACGCGTCGGTCACCGGTCCGCCAACGTCGGAACCCAGGTCCTCCCGCAGGTACTTGAGCCCGGCGCCGACCAGCAGCTTGTCGGTCCAACGTCGCGCGTAGGCGGCACCGGCCACGATGTCGGTGAAGAAGAACGACCGCCCGGTGCCGAACGGCTGGAACTCGGTGGTCTCCTCGATCTCGGTGCTCAGCGCGCCGAGTTGGAACGCGAGCGAACCCCCGAGGCGCTGGACCGGCAACACGTAGGACACGTGCTCGAAATTGATGTCGCCCGGCCACGAGATATGGCTGAGCGAGACTTCCTGGCGCTGCATCGACGCCAGGCCGGCCGGGTTCCAGTAGATCGCGGTCGGGTCGTTGGCCACCGCCACGAACGATTCGCCGAACCCGGTGGCGCGCGCCCCGACGCCGATCTTGAGGAACGTGCCGGACGAGGTGCCGGCGCGTTGCTCGCCGAGCGAGAACTGCGCATGCGCTGGCGGTGACGTGATCAGCATCGCGACGGGGAGCGCGAGCCCGACGAGCGCTTTCCTAGAAGTCATAGTCCACCGACAATCGCCACTGTGATCCAGGCCCGTAGTTCGACGGATCGTCGACCTGTGAGGTGCGCACGTAGTCGTTGACGTCGAGGAACGGGTTGCCGGGATCGTAGGAACCTTCGCCCCAGACCCGGCCGAGGCCGGTCATCGGATCCACGCGGTAGATGACGTAGGCATTGAATACATTGGTCGCCGCCAGGCTGAGGTCGAGCCTCTGCTTGCCGAGCTGGAACCAACGGTTGATGCGAAGGTCGGTGGTCGTCTGGAACTTCGCGTTCTTCGAGTTGGGGGCCGCCGAGGCATCGCCGCGCTCGTTGGCCGGGGTGTAAGGCCGTCCCGACAGGCCCTGAACGAACACGTTGAGCCCCCACTGCCGGAGCCACCGCGAGGGTGTCTGGTGGTCGAAGCGCAGGTCGAACGATGCCGACACTTTGTGCGGGCGGTTCCAGCGCACCAGGGTCTCGGTCAGCCGCTCCTCGGAAGCGCCACCCTGGGTCTGGATGAACTTCTGCTCGTTGGGATCGCTGCTCTTACCCTTGATCTGCTGGAACGTGTACGTGACCTTGCCCGACCAGTAGTTCGAGCGGCGCTTCTCGACTTCGATCTCGAATCCCTTCGAGCGCGCGTAATGCCCGTTCAGGTACGCGAAGATCGGCACCGGCTCGCCCGTAGTCCCGCCCGAGACGTCGAACTCGGTCGCGGTCGGGTAGTCGTAGACGTCTTTGACGAAGAACGAAATATTGGCCGCGGCAGTCGGCATGAACTGGTGCTTGGCGCCCAGTTCGTAGTTGACCGAGATCTGCGGATTCAGGTTCGGATTGCCGTTGAGCGGGAACGACTCGCTCGAGACCGAGGTCAACTTGGAGTAGACGTAGCGATAGGACGGAATCTGCGTGAACTCGCCGTAGTTGAAGAAGAAGCTGCTGTTCTCGGTGATCGGATGCGCGACGATGATGCGCGGCGACACGTGGAACTTGTAGCGCCGTCCGAAGAACGAGTAGGTGTCGGCGTAGAACTCGTCGCGCGTGTCGGACGTAATGTTGCGATTGGCGGTGTCGGCCAGCGCCTGTTCGACCTCGCGACCCAGGAACCAGTAGTCGAGGCGGAGCCCGACGTTGGCGGTGAATCCTTCGAATTCGAGCCGGTCCCGGGCATACAGGTTGCCGACCCAGGGGTGGACCTGCCACAAATCGTGCGCGTTGCCGAGACCGTCAGGATCGGCGATCCACGGCTCCTCGATGGTGACGTATTGCACCGACTGGAGCTGGTGCTCGAAGCCGACCTCGATCTCGTGGCGCTTCATCCGCTGGGTCAGACCCCACTGCAGGCCCCAGGTTTCGGTGCGTCGATCCTGCCAGGTGTCGTCGTCACCCGAGTCCAAGAAGTAGTCGTCGCGCCGCGGATCGAGGGAGTCCGGATACGATCCGATGTCGTCGGGCCGCTCGTAGTCGGGCCACAGCTGGGCCTCGACGTCCTGGCGCTGGGCGAAGAAGTAACGCGACAACTGCGCCGAGGTATATCCGGTGGTCGACAACGTGCGCCGCCACTCGATCGACGACTGGACGTTGTCCTCGAAGATGGTCGCGGCGTTGGGGATCCGATGGTCCCAGATCCACGGATAGGACGGGTCCTGGATATCGCCCTGGGCGTTGATGAACGTGCGGCTGAATCCCTGATCGACCGCGATTCGCTTCGAGAAGTTGAACGACCACTTGTCGCGTTCGTTCGGCTTCCAGGTCAATCCGTAGCGCGCGGCCCAGCGATTGTCGGCCGCGGGCGTGAAGAAATCGCCGTAGGTGAAGTTCTGGCCGAAGAACGAGTCCTCGTAGGTCGAGCGCAACCGGGGCCGATCGCGCGGATCCGAGTCGAACAGCCCGGGCGCCCAGCCGGGAATGCTGCTCAGGAAACGCGTCTGGTACGCGTTGCCGGAAACGTCGACGATCGAAGACCACGAGCCCTTGAGTCCGAGCGCGCGCCCGAGCCGGCCGAAGATCGGGTCGGGCCCGCCGATCACCGCCTGGAACGCGCGGCCCCCATAGTGTCCCGAGGTCAGCGTCAATCCACCCATGAAACGATCGCTGCCTTCCTTGAGCCGCACCTCGACCACTCCAGAAATCGCGTTGCCGTAGCGGACGTCGTAGGCGCCGGTCGCGACGTTGACCTCGGCGACCGACCGCGCGTTGAGTTGTCCGGCGGTGGAATTACCGGTGACCAGATCGCGGTTGGCGACGCCGTTGACCACGAACACCGTCTCGTCCGCGCGGCCACCACGCACATGGATCTGGTCGTTTTCCGTGTTGATCCCCGCCTGTTGCTGCAACACCTCCCCGATCGTCTGCACCGGTAGATTGCGGATCTCACTCGCGCTCACGCTGCGCACGGTCGCGCCCTGCTTCACCTCGACCAGCCGGCGCTCGGCGGTGACCTCGACCACTTTCTCCTGCTGGACCACGACCTCTTTGAGCTGAAGGTCCACGCGTGCCGGCTTGCCGACCTCGACCACGACGCCCGGGCGTGATTCGGGCTCGTAGCCGAGGAACTGGATTCGGACTTCCCACGTGCCTACGGGAACGCCGGTAATCAGGAACTCGCCCTCGGCGTCGGTCAGCGCACCGCGTTGCGCGCCGACCACCGTGACCGTCGCGAAGGGCACCGCGTGCCCGGTGCGTTTGTCGGTCACTCGGCCCGCGATCGAGCCCCGGTCCTGCGCGAACGCCGGGACGGCGGCGAGCACGGCAAGTGTCGCGATGACAAATGCTATGGCGGTCGATCGGACGGGCATGGGGGTGTTGGCGAGAACCTCGAAAGATGGGATGGGCGACGCTACGCTGGGCCCGGCCCGGGGGTCAAGGGATAGTGAAGGGGGGCCGACTCGGCGCCCCGTCGGGCGCGGGCCGGAGGGCAGGGCTAGTAGCTCACCCGGCGGTCGTACTCGGCCGGGAACTCCTCCATGAAGACCCGGTCGATCTCCAGACTGACCTCGCGCAGCATCCGGGCCTTCTGGGCGTAGGGCAGGAAGGCGCTCTTGAAGCCGTTGATGATGATCCGCCGCACCTCATAGGGGCTCAGGTGGAAGGCTCGGGCCGCCAGCGCCAGCTCGGCGGTGACCGTGGTCGCGGACATCAGACGGTTGTCGGTGTTGAGGGTGACCCGGAGACCTTCCTTGAAATAGAAACCGAACGGGTGCTTCTGGATGCTGGGTACGACGCGGGTCTGGACGTTCGAGGTCAGGCAGACCTCGAGCGGGATCCGGTGGTCGTTGACGAAGCGCATCAGGTCGCGATCCTCGACCAGGCGCGTGCCGTGCCCGATGCGATGGGCGCCACAGTAGTGGAGCGCCTGGGCGATGCTCGCCGGGCCGAACGCCTCGCCGCCATGCACCGTCGAGTTGACGTTGTTCTTGATCACGAGCTGGAACGCGGCACGGTGCGCCTTGGCCGGGTAGTCCTTCTCCTGGCCGGCGAGATCGAAACCGAGCACGCCCTTGCTCTTGTAGGCAACCGCCAGCTCGGCGAGCATCAGCGAGTAGCGCGGATTCATCGACCGGATGCCGCAGATGATGACGCCGGTCGACACGCCGTGCTTGCGCCCGGCGTCGTACAGCCCCTTGGTGACCGTCTCGACGATGGTCTCGTACGGCAGCTTGCGCTTGCGATGCAGGATCGGCGAGTAGCGCACTTCGAGGTGACGGATGTTCTCGGCGGCCGAGTCCTCGACCAGCTCACGCGCCACTCGGTAGAGCGCATCGCGTTCCTGCATGACCGCCAGCGTGTAGTCGAAGATCTTGAGGTAATCGCCCAGGTTGCGGGTGCGTCGGCCAGCCTGCAGGACGCGGGTCAGGCGCGGCAGGTTGTTGGTCGGCAGCTTCACGCCCTGGGCCTGCGCCAGCTCGAGCACGGTCTTGGGGCGTAGGCAGCCGTCGAGGTGGCAGTGGAGCTCGGTCTTGGGCAGTCGCGCCAGGACGCGTTGGGTCAGGCGCATCAGCGGTTGCCGCGCTCGAGTGCCATGATCTTGAGCACGCGCCGCTCGTGGCGCCCGCCGGCGAACGACAGCGTCAGGAACAGACGCGCCATACGCGTCGCCAGTCCGCGATTCACGAAGCGTGCGCCGAGCGACATGACGTTGGCGTCGTTGTGCTCGCGCGCGTTGACCACGCTGTCGGCGTCGTGGCAGACCGCACAGCGCACGCCCGCGACTTTGTTGGCCGCCATCGCCGAGCCGATGCCCGCGGCATCGATGACGATGCCGCGGCTGCAGCGGCCTGAGGCGACCTCGCGCGCGACCGCGGCGGCGAAGTCCGGGTAGTCGACCGCTTCCGAGGAGTGAGTGCCGCAGTCGAGCACTTCGAAGTCGGTATCGTCGGCGATCGCTCGCTTGAGGACTTCCTTGAGCGCGTAGCCGCCGTGATCGCTGCCGAGTGCGACGCGGCGCGCGGCGGCCGGCAAAGGCGACGAGGGCGCTTCGGGCGGAGGACCGGGGCGTGGCGCAGCGCCGCCAGAGGCGGAACCACCAAGCGCGCGGTCGACGGCTTCGCGTACCAGGCGGCGAACTTCGGATTCGTCGGCGCCGGACATGGGTGCGGGAGGATAGGAACGGCGACACCGAGGGGTCAAGAAGCGGCAAGGTTATGCTGGGGTGACCCCTTTGCGCGTCCCCCGCAGCGGGCCCCCTGTCGCCCGACCGGTCGGCCGCGGTACACTCGACGGCCCGCTCTCCCACCTAACGTGCCCCGCGCACCCGACCTTGAGGAGATTCGTGTCGCTCGCTCGCCTGGCAATGATTCCGGTCCTGGCCGCGGCCTTCTGGCTCGCCAGTCATGCGCACCCCGAAGCACTACGGGCCGCCCGAGCCCAAACGGCTCCCGACTCGCTCCCCGACGGCACGGTGGTTCGCCACCTCCGTCTGACCAACGGCCTGCGCGTCGTCACCCGCGACGTCCCCGGATGCGGCGCCATCGCGATCTCGGTCGCCTACGGATTGGGCACCGACCACGACGCCGAGGGCCGCGAGGGTTTGACCACCCTGCTCGCCAATGCCGCGTTCCGCGCGGCCGCCGGCGAGATCCCCGAGCGCGATGATCAAGCCCTTGACAGCGCACGGCCCATGGGCTGGAACGTGGAAGTCACGCGCCGTGCCACGCGGTTCACCGAGATCGCGTCACTGCAGCAATTCCCCGGCGTCTTGCACCAGGTCGCGTTGCGCATGCGCGGCGTCACCATCTCCCCCAAGGTGCTCGCCGCCACGCAGTCGGACGTGCGTGGCCGGCTGGCTCGCAATTATCGAGACGTGCCCGCCTCGGCACTCTACTACCAGGTGCGCGAGATCGCGGCACCCGGCGGCTACGCGCGGGCCGAGCGCTACGCATCGGGCCGCGGTATCGAGAAGGTCACGATCGAGGATCTGCGACGCGTGGCGGGCGAGTGGTTGGTGCCCGCGAACGCCGTGCTCAGCCTGGCCGGCGACCTCAAGGCCTCCGGCCTCGACCTCGATCGCGTGCTGCAGGGCGAGTTCGGTGCGATTCCCGCCGGGAAAGCCCCGGCGCAGACCTCACCCGCTCGTCCGGATTCCGCCCTCTACTGGGTCGATCGCACGGACCTCGACGAGCCGATCGGCGTGATTGGGATCATCACCCCGGCGCTGTCCGACACCTTGCACCCCAGCCTGTTCCTCCATTCGATCATGATCGGCTCGGCGTTCTCGGCGCGCTGGCCGCGCACCAAGGTGATCCCTTCGAGATTCCAGTACTCGATCATCGACGACCCCGAACTGGTCCGCATCTATCCGATCGTGACCGCGAGTGATTACGAGATCGGCATCATTCGCGAGTCGTACCTCGAAGCCATGCTAGCGATGACCCAGTCGCAGATCCGGCCCGAAGAGTTTTACTCGCTCCAGGCCGGCGTGCGCTGGCTGATCGGCGGGCCGATGACGCGCGACATGCGCCAGCGCATGGCCACCGACCGCGGCCTGCTCATGACGCTCGCGACCTCGGCGGCCACCCGCGAGCTGTCGGGCGGCGAAGACTTCTGGCGGGAGTACCGGCGCCGCTACGACCTGATCGAGCGGCCAAACCTGGCGCAGTGGGCGGACTACTTCACGACGCCCGCGAACATGGCGCAGCTCATGTACCGGATGGCCGAGAAGGGCGCCGGGAAGTAGTACGCGAGGCCGTGGGCCGGGGATCCTTTGCCCGCCGCCAAGACCCGGTGCTAGCGTGCCGCCGTGTCGCGCCGAATCCTCATCGGCCTCGCGGGCGGCTCCGGCTCGGGCAAAACTCTGGTGGCGCGAAACATCGTGCGCGACCTCGGGTCGGACCGCGTCGTGATCATCGACCAGGACTCCTACTACAAGAATCTCGAGGACGTGCCGTTTCGCGACCGTGAGTCGCGAAACTTCGACCATCCCGACGCGTTCGACCAGGACCTCCTGCGCCACCACGTGCGCGAGCTGCTCGAGGGTCGCGCGATCGAGCAACCGATCTACGACTACGCCGAGCACCGCCGGCTGTCGGAGACCCGCACGGTCGGCGAACACACGGTCATCGTGCTCGAGGGCATCCTGATCTTCACCGACCCCGAACTGCGCGCGATGATGGACATCAAGCTCTACGTCGACGCCGATCCCGACGTCCGTTTCATCCGCCGCCTGCGACGCGACCTGATGGAGCGCGGGCGTTCGGTCGACAGCATCGTGCGCCAGTACGAAGAGAGCGTGCGCCCGATGCACCTGCAGTTCGTCGAGCCCGCGAAGCGCTGGGCCGACCTGATCGTCCCCGAAGGCGGGCACAACCGGGTCGCGGTCGACCTCCTCAAGACCAAGATTCGCGAGCTGTTGCGCGAGCGCGGCGTCGAGCCCGTCCCCGCACGAGCCTGAGCCTGGGGGGAATCATGGCGGCCGACGGGTTCGAACGAACCGAGATCGACGGCGTCCCCACGTTCGTCGCAGACGGTCCGGAGCGCTGCTCGGCGTTGTTGATGTTCCGGGTCGGTCGCGCCGACGAGACCCTGGTCGAATCCGGAATCAGCCACCTGGTCGAGCATCTCGGACTGTTCGGGCTCGGCGAGCGCACGCCGTACTCCTACAACGGCCGGGTCACCGGCCTGACCACCGAGTTCGGCATGACCGGAACTCCAGCGGAGGCCGCGGAATTCCTGACCCATGTGACGCGGGCGTTGGGCGACCTGCCGTACACGCGCGTGCCGGACGAGGCGCGGGTCTTGCGGACCGAAGCCGCGGCGACTGCCAGCGGATTCCTCGAGGATCACTTGTGGCTGCGCTTCGGCGCCACCGGACACGGATTGCGTCGCATGCCCGAGCTGGCGCACTTGGTCCCCGATCCCGAGCGGGTGCGTGCGTGGGCGGCGCGATCGTTCACCGCCGGAAACGCGGCGCTGGTGCTGTCCGAATCGGCGCTCTCAGGCGTGCGCCTGACGCTTCCGTCCGGCTCGCGCCAGCCGGGACCGACGGTGAAAGGCATACCCGACGTCGCGTTCCCCACCTGGTTTCGCGGCGGCGGCGGCGCCGTCAGCCTGTCGTGCGCGGTCCCGCGGCGGGACTGGCTATCGCTCGGGTTCGACATCGCGGCCGCGCGTCTGCGCCAGGACCTCCGCTACGAGCGAGGTCTGACCTACGACGTTCGGGGCATGTACGAGCCGTTGGACGCGGAACGCGGGCACGTAACTCTGTGGGCCACCTGTCTGCCCGAGAATGCCGAAACGGTGCGCGATGGCGTGGTCGCCTCACTTCGCGAAGTGGCGCGCAAAGGCGCCACTCCCGAGGAGATGAATCGGGTGGTCGAGGGCCACCGCCGCCAGCGGATCGACCCCGACGCGGGCTGGAATTCGGCGTGTTACGCGGCATTCAACGAATTGCTCGGATCCCCGCAACAGACGTGGGACGAGATGCAGGCCGAGATCGAAGCGCTCGATGGGGCCGAGATCGGCCGCCGCCTGACTTCGGCCATGAAGACGGCGCTGTTGATCCAACCCCCGGAGTGCGCCGAGCCGATCGCGTTCAAGTCCTATCCGGTGTGGTCCGAGGAATCGGTCGAAGGCGAGACGTTCCGCCACGCCACGGTCCGCTTCCCGTGGTCCAAGGGTCCGCGCCTGACGGTCGGCGAGCGCGGCGTCACTCTGCGTTCCCCGCCGGGGGGCGACATCACGATCTTCTTCGAAGCGTGCGCGGCCGCGGTCGTCACCCCGGACGGATCCGTCGACCTGTTCGGCGAGGATGGCTTTCGCATCGGCGTCCAGGCCGGGCAATGGGTGGGCAGCATGCGCGCAATCCGCGCGATCCTCGACCACCTGCCACAGGAGCGCGTCGTGAAGCTCCCCGGTCCCAGGTAGTTCGGACGAGGTGATCGAGCGTTGACACCCCCGCCGCGCGTGGCTAGCGTCCATCGTTCATGACCGAACCTCATCCGCGGCGGCCCGGCACGGGCTGGATCGAAGTCATCGTCGGCAGCATGTACAGCGGCAAGACCGAGGAGCTGATCCGCCGCTTGCGCCGGGCTCAGATCGCGCGCCAGGCGGTCGAGATCTTCAAGCCCGTGCTCGACGTCCGCTACGCGGAAGACCACATCGTCTCGCACAGCGACGTGCGCATTCCGTCGCGGCGGGTGCGCACCGCGCGCGAGATCCTGCGCCACGCCGACGAAGCCGACGTCATCGGCATCGACGAAGGCCAGTTCCTGGGCGACGACCTGGTGACGGTGTGCGAGTCGCTCGCCGGCCGCGGCAAGCGGGTGATCGTTGCCGGGCTCGACCAGGACTACAAAGGCCGGCCGTTCGAACCGATGCCGCGCCTGCTGGCGATCGCCGAGTACATCACCAAGACGCTCGCGATCTGCGTGGTGTGCGGCAATCCTGCCAACCGCACCTACCGCAAGGTGCGGCGCGGTGGCCTGGTGGTGGTCGGCGGCTCGGAGCTGTACGAGGCGCGGTGCCGCCGTTGTTTCGAGCTGGGCGATCGAGCAGCCTCCGCCGTGGCGCGCGAGCGCGGCATGGTGGCGCGTCCGCCGAGGCGGCGCGCGCGCGCGCGCGTCGGCAGGAGACTTCACCGATGAGATCGCTGTGGCTCGTGGCCTGGTCTTCGTGCTGGCCGGGTGCGGCTCGGGTGCGCGCACCCCGGAGCCCGCGAGCGACGCGTTTCCAGTCGGACTGGTGTTCGACGTCGGAGGGCGCGGCGACAAGTCGTTCAACGACGCCGCCTACGCCGGGCTCGAGCGCGCCGAGCGCGAGTTGGGCGTTCGTTTCACCACGCTCGAGAGCGGCGAGGGCGCCGATCGCGAGGCCGGCATGCGCCAGCTCGCCGCCGGCGGCTCCAAGCTGGTGTTCGGCGTCGGCTTCCTGTTCACCGACGACATCAAGCAGCTCGCCAAGGAGTTCCCCGACGTTCACTTCGCGTGCGTCGACTACACGGTAACGCCGGGCGAGTCGCTGCCGCCGAATCTGGTCGCGCTCAAGTTCCGCGAGGAGGAAGGCTCGTTCCTGGTCGGCGCGCTGGCCGCGCAGTTGTCGAAGACCGGCACGGTCGGATTCGTCGGCGGCATGGAGATTCCGCTGATCAAGAAGTTCGAGGCCGGCTATCGCGCCGGGGTCGAGGCCGGGAAGCCCGGAACCAAAGTGCTCGTGAAATACGCCGGCACGACGGGGAATGCGTTCAAGGATCCGACCAAAGGCAAAGAACTCGGACTCTCTGAGTATCACCAGGGCGCAGATATCATCTTTCACGCGTCGGGCTCGACTGGCCTCGGTGTGTTCGAAGCCGCGCGCGAGCTGAGCAAGCTGGCGATCGGAGTCGACTCGGACCAGCACGACGAAGCCCCGGGAGTCGTGCTGACCTCGATGATCAAGCGCGTCGACGTCGCGGTGTTCGACTGTATTCGCGAGGCCCAGGCCGGGCGCTGGCGCGGCGGAATCCAGGAGTTTGGGCTCGCCGAGAAGGGTGTCGGCTGGGTCTACGACGAGCGCAACCGCGCGCTGATCCCCGACCCGATCAAGGCCGCCGTGGACTCGCTCGAGCGCGAGCTGATCGCCGGTCGCATTCGCGCGCCTTCGAGCTGAGTCCCACGCCCATGGCCGGCTGGACCGATCTCGGCAACGGCATCCGCGTCCGCCAAAGTCGCCGGTACGCGATGAACAGCGTGCTCCTGCTACATGCCGAGCACACGGTGATCGTCGATCCGGGAATCCTGCCGTCGGAGATCGACGACCTCGCGCAATCCGTGCGCGAAGTGGCGCCGGTCGCGGTAACGCTGGTCTTCACTCATGCTCACTGGGACCACGTGCTCGGGCGCTCGTGGTGGCCGGAGGCCGAGACCATCGCCCACGATGCGTTTTCGGGAGCGATGCGCGACAAGGTCGCGGCGTTTTCCAAGGAAGCCGAGGCTCTGGCGTCGGCTGCCGGCGAAACCTGGCCCCGCCCGTTCGCGCCCTATCGCATCGACCACGAAGTCAGCGGGCTCCACTTTCGTATGGTCGGCCCGTGGCGGCTGGTGTTCCGGAGCGCGCCCGGGCATTGCGAGCACCAGATCAACGTCCATCTACCCGAGCACGGCGTGCTGATTGCGGCCGACATGCTCTCGGACCTCGAGATCCCCGACCTGCACCAGCCCCCCGACACCTACCGCCAATCGCTCGACGCGCTGTTGCCGATCGCGCATGGCGGCGCGATCCAGACCCTGATCCCCGGCCACGGCGCGATCGCTCGGGGTCGCGAGGACGTGCTAGATCGATTCCAGGCCGACCTGGACTATCTCGATACCATCGAACACGCGGCGCACGACGCGGTGCGCGCGGGCCGCTCAGTGGAGTCGGTGATCGACGGACTCGCCGGTTTGGACTATCCCGGCAAACGATCGACGGAGTACCCTACCGAACCGATCCACGAACAGAACATTCGACTCGCGTACGCGGCCGCGGCCGGTGGACGCGAGAAACCGCGCGGCGGCACCCGCCGTCCGCGCCGCAAATCCTAGGGAGGATCGATGCCTCGCGAGAACCTGAACCCCTTCAAGATCGCGCGCTCGCAGTTCGAGCGCGCCGCGCGCCGACTGGGTCTCGACGACGGCATGAGGGCGATCCTCGCGACCCCCAAGCGCGAGCTCACGGTCTCGATCCCGGTGCGGATGGACACCGGCAACTATCGCGTGTTCACGGGCTACCGTGTGGCCCACAACATGGCGCGCGGCCCGGCCAAGGGCGGGATTCGTTTCCACCCCGACGTCACCCTCGATGAAGTGCGCGCACTGGCGTCGTGGATGACGTGGAAGTGCGCCTGCCTCGACCTGCCCTTCGGCGGCGGCAAGGGCGGCGTCATCGTCGACCCGCACGCGCTGTCCAGAGGCGAGCTGGAGCGACTGACGCGCCGGTACACCAGCGAAATCCTGCCGCTGATCGGCCCCGGGCAGGACATCCCCGCACCCGACGTCTACACCGACTCGCAGACCATGGCGTGGATCATGGATACCTACAGCATGACCAAGGGCGCCACCGTTCTCGGCGTGGTCACCGGCAAGCCGCTGTCACTCGGCGGCTCGCGCGGGCGCGACAAGGCGACGGCGCGTGGTGTGCAGTTCACGCTGCGCGAGGCATGCAAGGCGCGGAAGATGTCGCTCAAGGGCGCTACGGTCGCGATCCAGGGCTTCGGCAACGCCGGCAGCAACCTGGCGGAGCTACTCCACGAGGAGGGCGCCAGGATCGTGGCGGCGTCCGACTCGGGCGGCGGCGTGTACGTGGCCAAGGGCCTCGATCCCAAGGCGCTGATGGCGCACAAGGAGAAGCGCGGCCCCAAGGGCGAGAAGGCGAGCCTCAAGACCTTCAAGGGCGGCAAGCCGGTCACCAATCGACAGCTGCTCGAGCTGCCGGTCGACATCCTGGTGCCGGCGGCACTCGAGAACCAGATCACCTCGGCCAACGCCATGCGCATCAAGGCGCAGATCATCGCCGAGGCCGCTAACGGTCCGACCACCCCGATGGCCGACGACATCCTGTTCAAGCGCGGACGCACCGTGATCCCCGACATCCTGGCCAACGCCGGCGGCGTCACCGTGTCGTACTTCGAGTGGGTGCAGGACTTCTATTCGTTCTTCTGGGAGGAGAACGAAGTCGATCGCCGGCTGGAAAAGTACATGACCACCGCCTACAGCGCGGTGGCCTACAAGGCCAAGGAGCACACGTGCAGCCTGCGCGACGGGGCCTACGTGCTGGCGGTGAGCCGGGTGGCCGAGGCGACCAAGGTGCGGGGGATCTTCCCGTAGATCGAAAAATAGCCCTTGACGAGCTTTGGGGACGATGCAGCCGCGTAGTCGCCGGTGGTTTCTCGCGACTGCTTGAACGCGCGCAGGATGCGCTGCGGCGAGCGAAGTCCCTGCATCGAGAAACAGATCTCGCGACGCTTCGAGATATGCAGGGCCCGCGCATTCCTGAGCGCCGAAATCCCGCGTGCGAGAATGGGTGAGTTCTGCCGGATGGATCCGGCTCTGCTGTAGGTGCGCCCCCGAAGAAAGCGTCTGTCATGCGCGCCTATTCGTTGACCCAGCTCGGCGATCGCGAGCTGCTCACCGCCCTCAAGTCTCTGGTGGTTCAGGATCGCGCCACCACCGCCGCCCTGATCGCCCACCTCGCCGAGGCCGACTACCGTCGGCTCTACCTCCCGGCCGGCTACCCGTCGATGCGGGAGTACTGTGTTCGTGAACTCGGTATGTCCGAGGATGCCGCCTACAAGCGTATCCAGGTGATCCGTACGGCTCGGGAGTGTCCAGCCTTGTTGGTCGCCCTGGCGGACGGCCGACTTCACTTGTGTGGCGCGGTCTTGCTCGCGGCGCATCTGACTCCGGCAAACGCGGACGAGCTGATCGCTGCCGCGACGCACAAGACGAAAGCCGAAATCGAGCGAATGATCGCGGAGCGATTCCCTCGGGGGGACGTGCCCGCGAGGGTTCAGTCGCTTCTGGCCCCACCACCCGAGCAGGCCGACCAACTTGCCCCGGGGCAAGTTGGGATCAACGGTTCAGTAGTCGCCGATCAACCGGCGGCAGCGCCGTTCCCCAGGGTGAAACCATTGTCGACGCAGCGCTTTGCGGTTCAATTCACCATCGACCAAGGCACCCATGACGACCTGGAGTGCGTCCGGGGGTTGCTCGGCCACCAGATCCCTTCCGGGGATATCGCGCAGGTATTCAGCCGCGCATTAAGGCTGCTCAGAAAGGAGCTCGAAAGGAAGAAGTTCGGTGCGATCGACCGTCCGCGAGCCGACTCGCGGCGCAAGGCGACCGGGAAGCGCACGGTCCCCGCGCATGTGAAGCGCGAAGTCTGGGCCCGGGACCGCGGGAGGTGCACGTTTGTCGGTAGCAGCGGCAAGCGATGCCCGGCCACCACCCGGCTCGAGTTCGACCACGTTGTTCCGGTGGCCCGAGGCGGCCGGGCGACCGTGGAGGGCATACGTCTGCTCTGCCGGGCCCATAACCAATACGAGGCCGAGGGCACGTTTGGCGATGGGTTCATGCATGAGAAACGAGAGGCAGCCAAGGCGCGAGCTGCGGCAGCCGAAGTCATCCCCTGGCTCCGATCACTCGGACTCCGAGCAGATGAGTCGCGCCGTGCTGCTGCGCTCACCGAGGCCATCGCCGACGCACCGCTCGAGCAGCGTGTACGCCTGGCGTTGACCTGCTTCGGTCCGCGTGGCCAATCTCACACGCCGGCTATTCGTCAAGGATTCGCAGGGCCCGTCTTCCCACGAATCGCATAGACCGCAACGCTAGCGCGCGGCCACTGCGCCCCCGCCCTGCCATCCCGTCCATCCCGGTCCGCGCACCACGCGGCCGGGCTTGGCGCTGGTGTGCTCGCCGTCTTTCAGGACCTGAGTCCCGTTCACGAACACGTGAACGACGCCGGTCGCGTACTGATGCGGCTGCTCGAACGTCGCGTGATCTTGAATCTTGGAAGCGTCGAACACGACGACGTCGGCGAAATACCCGGGCTCGAGTCGGCCGCGCCGCCTGAGCTTGAGATTCTCGGCGGGCAGTGACGTGAGTTTGCGGATGGCTTCCTCGAGCGAGAGCTTCTTCTCCTCCCGCACGTAGCGTCCCAGCAGACGCGCGAAGTTGCCGTAGGCGCGCGGGTGCGGATTGGATTTCAGGAACACACCCTCGGGCGCCTGCGATTCCGCGTCCGAGCCGAAGCTCATCCACGGCAGCGCGACCTGACGCCGCACGTTGTCTTCGGACATCACGAAGTAGACGGTGCCGACGCGACTGTCGTCCTGAACGACCAGATCCATCGCGGTCTCTTCGGGAGACTTGCCGCGCATGGCCGCCACCTGCGCCAATGTTTTCCCCGTCAAGTACTTGAGTGAGTCCTGCTTGAAGCCGACCAGCACGACGCGCTCGGGCGACCCCGCGAGCAGGAGCCAGTTCTCCCATTGGTCGGTGCGCGTTCTCATCTCCCCACGCACCCGCGCGCGGGTCGCGGGATCCTGGAGCCGCGCGCGCCACTCTTGGAGACCACCCTCCTGCACCCAGGGCGGCATCGCGGCATCGAGGCCGGTCGCTCCGGCGGTGTACGTGTACATGTTCGTCGTGATCTTCAGGCCATCCTCACGGGCCGCTTCGACCCGCTCGATCACCTGATCGAGCTTGAACCAATTGGCCTCTCCGGCCGCCTTCAAGTGATAGATCTCGGCCGGCGCCTCCGAGGCGCGGGCGATGCGAATCAGCTCGTCCACCGCCTCGACCAGCCGATTGCCTTCGCTGCGCAGGTGCGAGACGTACATGCCGCCGTACGGGGCCGCCGCCTTCACCAACTCGATCAGCTCGTCGGTGTTCGCATAGAACGCCGGCGCGTAGATCAACGAGGAGCCGACACCCAGGGCGCCCTCTTCCATCCCCTGGCGGACCAGCGCGCGCATGCGCTCCAGTTCGTCCGGAGTGGGCCGGCGATCTTCGTAGCCCAGTTCGTGAATGCGCACGGTGGTGGCGCCCACGAACGAGGCGACGTTGCACGAGACTCCGCGGCGGACCAGATGGTCCAGGTATTGGCCGAGCGTCGTCCACGCGACGTCGAACTTGATGTCGCCCTGCTCGCGCAAGGTCCGCACCTTCATCGAGTCGTTGAGCGGCCCCATCGACCAGCCCTCGCCGAAGACCTGGAGCGTGACGCCCTGGCGAATCTCGCTCTGGGAGCGACCGTCCTCGAGCAGCGACTCGGTCGACCAGCTCAGCATGTTGATGAACCCGGGTGCGACTGCGAGTCCCCGAGCGTCGATCTCGACCTTGCCTTTCTCGGGGACCGTTCCGATCGCGACGATCGAGTCGCCCGAGATCGCGACGTCGCCGGTACGCGGCGGCGTGCCACTGCCGTCATAAATCATTCCGCCGCGCAGCACGACGTCATGCTTGGGAGTCGCGGTGCAGCCTGCGAGTGCCGCCAATATGCACAAAACGCCCATAAGCCTCACGGGTCCCTCCTCCACTGTGTTCGCTGCACCGCGTCATGCCCCGATGAATCCCGCGCTCATTCCCCCCTTAGCGCTTCGACCGGATCCAGCCGCGACGCGCGTATCGCGGGCCCGACGCCGGCCGCGAGGCCGACTCCGACCGCCGTCACGCACGCGGTGATCACCATCTCGGGCGGAGTGAACACCTCGAGCCCCGGGACCACCGCACCCAGCAACGCCGCACCGCCCATGCCGGCGAGGAGCCCCGTGAGCCCACCGACCAGTGCCGTGACCGCCGCCTCGAACAGATACCAGGTGATGATCTGGGAACCCCGGGCGCCGAGGGCCTTGACCAGGCCGATCTCGCTCACCCGCTCCTGCACCACGATCCACATGATGGTCAGGATGCCGATCGCGCCGACCAGCAAGCTGATCGCGGCGATGCCGGTGACCACCGCGGAAACGATCCCGAGAATGTTGTTTACCGTTTCCTGGGCTTCCTTCTGGGTGACGATCGTGACGTCTTCCTGGCCGCGGTGACGTTCACGCAGGAGCTTGGCCGCGGCCTCGGCCACCGGATCGATCGCGTCGGGCGAGGCGGCGAGCAAGTCGATCTCGTTCAGCTCGGGCAGGTTGAATAGACGCATGGCATTCGCCACCGGGATGAACGCCGAGTCGTCGAGGTCGAATCCGAGGAATTGACCCTTCTCCTCCATCACGCCGATCACGCGAAAACGCGACTCGCCGATGCGCACGACCTGGCCGAGTGGGTTGGCTTCGCCGAACAGCTCGCGTTTGAGCCTGGCGCCGAGCAACGTCACCGCCGCCGAGCGATCCCAATCCATCTTGGGAATGTTCTCGCCCGCGGCGACCCGCCACGACCAACCTTCGGGTACTTGATCGTTGACCCCATAGATGTAGACCCGCCGGCCCCGGCCGCCGTACTCGACGATCGCCGAGCCGTAGCCGGTGGGCACGACCGCGGCGACACCCGGAATGCGCGCCAGCGCCCGCGCGTCGTCGAGCGTGAGTCGCCGGGCACTCCCCCCCATGACCCCGGGCACACCGCCGGTCTCGGTCTTGCCGGGGTTGATCGCGACCACCGAGCTGCCGAACGTGTTCATCTGCGCCATGATGAAGCGCCGCATGCCTTCGCCGATCGACGACATGAGCACCACCGCGGCCACGCCGACCGCGATTGCGAGCGCCGACAGTCCGTAGCGCATGCGGTGGGCGCGCAGTGCCTCGATCGTCAGCCCGAACAAGTCGCGCAGATTCACTTGCCCGCCCTCAGCGCATCGGCCGGCTGCAGGCGCGCGGCGCGCCGCGCCGGCATCAGGCCGAATGACGCACCGGCGCCGAGCGCCAGCGCCAGCACGACCGCCAGCCACTGCGGACTCGGGGCCAACGGGAAGTCGGGCCAGACCCGCGCGCCAGCCAGCACCACGGTCACGCCCAATACGCTGCCGGCGATCGCCCCGAGTGCCGAGAGCAGGATCGCTTCCAGCAGGAACACCGACACGATCTGGCGCCGCTGCGCGCCCAGCGCCTTCATCAGTCCGACCTCGGAGGTGCGCTCGGAGACCGAGACCAGCATGACGTTCATGATGCCGATGCCGGCGACGGCCAGCGAGATCGCCGCGATGCCGGCCAGCGCAATGGTCAGCACGTCGATGATCGAGCGGAAGGTCTGGAGCAGCGCGTCCTGGGTGATGATCGTGAAGTCCTCGAGGCCGTCGTGGCGCTCGATCAGGATCTCCTTGATCTGCCCGATCAGCGGCTGGATCGAGGCGGCGTCCCGGGCCTCGCACATGACCCGAAACAGGCTCGACTGGTTGAACATCCTGAGGCCGGTGCCGACCGGCACGAACGCGAAGTCGTCGAAGTCGAATCCCAGCGAACGGCCGCGCGGCGCCGTGACCCCGATGACCCGCAAACGCGTTTGGGCGATGCGCACCGACTTGCCGAGCGGGTTCTCGTCGCCGAACACTTCGCGCGCGATGGTCTGCCCGATGACCACCACGCTCTGGCCCTGGCGCGGATCGCCGGCCGGCAGAAACCGCCCGACTGAAACCTCGAGGTGGCGGATCCTCGCGAACGATGCGGTGGTGCCCGCGACGAACACGTTGCGCGTCCGCCCGCCGTACGAGAACTCCCCGGAGCCCATCGACAGCGGCGCCATATCGCTCAGCGCGCGCGCCCGGCGGCGAATCGCCTCGGCATCCTCGAGCGTCAGGTCGCGGGTGGCGCCGCCGGTGGTCGGCACGCCGGTGGTCTCGGTGCGCCCGGGCAAGGCAATCACCAGGTTGGTGCCGATGCCCGCGAATTCGCGGACCACGTAGCCCTTGGCGGCGTCGCCGAGCGCGGTCAGCAGGATGACGGCGGTGACCCCGATCGCGATGCCGGTCAGCGTCAGTCCGGTGCGCAGCCGATGGAGTTTGAGCGACTCGGCGGCCAGCGTGTAAGCGTCACGGAACTTCATGGCGCCTCCATCTCGTCGGCGTTCTCGATCAGCTTGCCGTCGCGCATGCGCAGCACCCGGTGCGCATGGGTCGCGACGCCGGGGTCGTGGGTCACCAGCACGATGGTCAGCCCCTCGGCGTTCAGGCGCTCGAGCAGCGCCACGATCTCGCCGCCCGAACGCGAATCCAGGTTTCCGGTCGGCTCGTCAGCCAGCAGAATGCGCGGTTCGGTGACCATGGCGCGCGCAATCGCGACCCGCTGGCGCTCACCGCCCGAGAGCTGGTCCGGGCGATGGGTGATCCGGTGGGTGAGCCCGACCTGCTCGAGTGCTCGGCGCACCCGCTCGCGGCGCTCGCGCGGCTCCACGCCGGCGAAGATCAGCGGCAGCTCGACGTTGCGCGCCGCAGTCATGCGCGGCACCAGGTGGTAGGCCTGAAAGATGAACGAGAGCTTGCGCTGGCGGACCAGCGCCAGCTCGTCCTCGGTGAGTTTCTCGACCGGCTCGCCGTCGAGCACGTAGACGCCGGAGGTCGGCGTGTCGAGGCAGCCGAGCACGTTGAGTAACGTCGACTTGCCGGAGCCCGAAGGGCCCATCAGTGCCACGAACTCGCCGCGCCGAATCACCAACGACACGTCGTCGAGCGCGTGGACCACCGAGTCGCCGACCGGGAAGTTGCGGATGACGTGCTCGAGGCGGATGACCGCGCCATCGGTCGCGACGCTGCCGGCTTCCGCGCCGCGTGCGCCGCCGGAGTTCTGTGGGCGGCCGTCCGCGGGAGACATGTCAGCTGCCTCCGGCTGCGGCCGTCCGTGCCGTGTCGCGAGCGGCCGGCGTCTTGGCCACCACGCTGGCGCCCGCCTTGACGCCCTGCTTGTCGAGGTTGGTGATGACCACGTCGCCTTCGGCGAGCCCGCCGCGCACTTCGGTCCATTCCCAGTTCTTGAGCCCGGCCTCGACCTCGCGCGCGACCGCCTGGCCCTTCTGCAGCAGCAACACCCGCTTGCCTTCGGCAAGCGCGAACGTCGGGACGCGCAGCACGTCCTCGCGGCGATCGAGAATGATCTGGATGTCCGCGGACGTGCCGGGCTTGGGGTCGGGGTGTTTCGCTTCGGGGACGACCTCGACTTCGACCTCGAGCGTGCGATTCTGCTCCTTGAGATCGTCGACCGTTTCCGACACGCGGGTGACCTCGCCGCGCCACTCGATCCCGGGATAGGGGTCGAGCGTCACGCGCGCCGGCAGGCCGTTGGCCAGCCGGCCGATGTCGATCTCGTCGATCGGAGCGCTGACGTAGAGTCGATCGAGGCTGGTCAGCTCGAGCACCGGCTGGCCGGGGATGACCGACTCGCCGACCTCGACCAGGCGGGCGTTGACCACGCCATCGTAAGGCGCGCGCACGCGCAGGTTGTCGATCTCGTCGCGCGCGAGCTTGACTGCGCTCTGCGCGCGGCCGAGGCGCGCCTCGGCGGCATCGGCTTCGGCCGCGGTGGCGTCGCGCCGCGACTGAGCGACGTCCATCTCGCCCTGCGAGACCACATCGCGGTCGCGCAGTTGGCGGACGCGTTCGAAGTCCTGCTGCGCCTGCGTGGCGGAGGCGCGCGCTGCGGCCAGCGCCGCTTGCGCGGCGTCGCGATCGCGCTCGGCGACCTCGAGACTGACGCGGGCCGTCGAGGCGTCCAGCTCGAGCAGCACCGTCCCGCTCTTGACCCGCGAGCCCTCGCGATGCGGGATCTCGGCGACCCGCCCGGCCCGCTCGACGCCCAGGCGGGATCGCCGCCTGGAGCGGACCGTACCCGCCTGGCTGTTCATCACCGCGTCTTCGACGGTACCGCGTCCGATCACCGCGGTTTCGACCTCGATCGGCGGCGTGCGGAACAAGGTCACGCGTAGCACAACCAGCAAGGCAATCGCGGCCAGCGCCACGATCACCCATCGCAATCTCTTGAACATGGATCGGGGTCCTCGGTCGGGTGCATCACGGTGGTCGCGAGTCCACGCATTCTGTCCGAACGCCGCCGCCGGGTCCAACGCGACTGTAGCCGCGCGAAGGTGTCGATCGGCGCCCGCGCCAACGCGGCTCTGTTACTCTCGCCGGCCATGCCGCCCCCGGTGGTCGCCATGCGCAACATCACGCGCCGTTTCGGCGGGATCGTCGCCAACGACGACGTCGCGTTCGAGCTGCTCCCCGGCGAGCTGCACGCGCTGGTCGGCGAGAACGGCGCGGGCAAGACCACGCTGATGCGCGTGCTCTACGGCCTGTTGGCACCCCACGCCGGGCGGATCGAGGTCGAGGGCCGGCCGGTGCGCATCGCACGGCCGGCGGACGCGATCCGGCTCGGGCTCGGCATGGTGCACCAGCACTTCGTGCTGATCGATCCGATGACGGTAGCCGAGAACGTCACGCTCGGCCGCGAACCGCGCACGCGTGTCGGCGCATTCGACCACGCGGAAGCCGAGCGGCGGGTGGCCGAGCTGTCGCAGCGACACGGACTGCCGGTCGATCCGCGCACCCCAGTTGCCTCGCTCTCGGTGGGCGGCCAGCAGCGGGTCGAGATCCTGAAAGCGCTCTATCACGGCGCTCGGGTGCTGATTCTCGACGAGCCGACGGCTGTGCTGGCGCCCCAAGAGGTCGACGAGCTGTTCCGGGTGCTACGCGAGCTGCAGGCGGCCGGCACCGCGATCGTCCTGATCACCCACAAACTGGCGGAAGTGCAGGCGATCGCCGATCGGGTCACGGTGATGCGCGCCGGACGCGTGGTCGGAGGCGGTCCGATCGCCGAGTACTCGAGTGAACGGATCGCCGAACTGATGGTCGGACACACTCCGGCGCCGGCGCGCCGCGAACGGACCTCGGCCACCGGCAACGTCCTGCTCTCGGTGCGCCAGCTCGAGGTCGCCGACGACCGTGGCCTGAGTGCCGTGCGCGGCGTCTCGCTCGCGATTCACGAGGGCGAGATCGTCGGCATCGCGGGAGTCGAGGGCAATGGCCAGCACGAGTTGATCGAGTGCCTGGCTGGACTCCGGCCGGCCCGCGCCGGCGACGTGCGCATGGCGGGCGGCATCGCTCCGCGCGGCGCCCGCGCGCGTTTTCGCGCCGGGCTCGCGCACGTGCCCGGCGATCGCCTGCGGCGCGGACTGGTCGGCGGCATGACGGTGGCCGAGAACCTGGTGCTCGGCCGGCATGACGACCGCACGGTCGCCGGTCTGTGGCTCACGCCGCGCGCGCTGGCGCGCCATGCACGGCCGCTGCTCGCCGACTACGACGTGCGCCCGCCGGCGCCGGCCGCGGCAGCTCACACGCTTTCGGGCGGCAACCAGCAGAAGCTGGTGATCGCCCGCGAGATCTCGCGGGGTGCTGCGGTGATGCTGGTCGCGCACCCGACGCGCGGGGTCGACCTGGGCGCCACGGCGTTCATTCACGGACGACTGATCGCCGCGCGCAATTCCGGGCGCGCGATCCTCCTCGTGTCCTCCGAGCTGTCCGAAATCCTGGCGCTCAGCGATCGCGTGTTGGTGATGTACGGCGGCCGTTTCGTCCACGAGACCGCACCCCACATGACCGACGAGCGCACGCTGGGCATGTACATGACCGGACAGGGTGAAGCACGTGGCTGATCGGCGTGCCGCAGGACGAACGCCCTGGGCAGGCCTAATGCTTGTCGCGGCACCCTTCGCCGCCGTATTCCTGGCGCTGGCCGCGGGCGGAATCCTGATCGCAGCGTCGGGCGAGGATCCGATCGCGATCTACACGCTCCTGTTCCGCGAGTGCTTCGGCACGGGCTATGGCCTCGGCCAGACCTTGTTCAAGTCGACTCCGTTGATCTTTACCGGCTTGGCGGTGGCGCTCGGCTTTCGCTCGGGACTCTTCAACATCGGCGCCGAGGGCCAGCTCTATCTGGGCGGCTTCGCTGCGGCGATCGTCGCGACCTGGCTGCCGTCGTGGCCGGCGCCACTCCCCCTGCTGGCGGCACTGCTGGCCGCCGCACTCGCGGGCGGCCTGTGGGGCGCGATCCCGGGCGTGCTCAAGGCGCGCTTCGGCGCCCACGAAGTCATCAACACCATCATGCTCAACTTCATCGCTTTTGCACTGGTGGCGTTCGCCGGACGCTGGGTGTTCCAGCCGGCTACCGTGCGCACCGCCGAGATCCCGGCCACCGCCGTGCTGCCCCGGCTCGATGTCTGGTTCCCGGCGTTGCGCGGTGCCCCCGCGAATCTCACCATCGCCCTGGCGCTGGCCGCCGCGACCGCGGTGTTCGTGCTGCTGTTCCGCACCCGGTTTGGCTACGAGATGCGCGCGGTCGGGCTCAACGCCGCCGCTGCGGAGTATGGCGGCATCGCCATCGGACGCACGCAGGCGCTGGCCCTGACGGTTTCGGGAGCGCTTGCGGGACTGGGCGGCGTCAACTTCGTCCTCGGCTACAAGCACTTCTTCGAGCTCGGCTTCTCGGCGGGCTCGGGATTCCTGGGGATTGCGGTCGCCTTGATCGGCCGCAACCATCCGCTGGGCGTCCTGATCGCCGCCGTGTTCTTCGGCGCGCTATCGCACGGCGGGCTGGTCATCCACCAGCGCGTGCCGCGCGAGCTGGTCGAGATCCTGACCGCCCTGGTCATCCTGTTCGCGATCTCGGCCCACGCCGTGTTCGAGCGGATCGCGCGGAGTCTCCGCTAGTGGAACTCGTCCTGTTCCTGGCGGCGGCGCTGCGGATCAGCGTGCCCTACGCGCTGGCCGCGGTCGGCGCCTGCTTCAGCGAGCGCGGCGGCGTGATCAACATCGGACTCGAAGGCATCATGCTGATCGGCGCGCTCGCGTTCACGCTCGGCGCCCACTGGAGCGGCAGCGCGTGGGTCGGGGTCGCCGCGGCGCTGGTGGCCGGAGCCCTGACCGCAGCCCTTCATGCCCTGGTCACCATCGTTCTCCGCGCCGACCAGATCACGAGTGGACTCGGCATCAACCTGCTGGCGATCGGACTCTGCAAGTACGTGCTGATCGCCGTGTTCGATTCATCGTCCAATTCGAGCCGGGTGGCCGGCGTCGACTCGGTCGCGCTGTTCGGGCTCGAGCGCCTCCCGGGAATCGGCGCCGTGCTCACCTCGCCGCTGGTCTGGCTCGCAATCGTCGTGGTCGGCACGGCTCAGTGGACGCTGTTCCGGACGGTGTTCGGGCTCAGGCTTCGCGGGGCCGGCGAAAAGCCAGAGGCACTGGCCACGCTCGGCCTCTCGGTCGGTGGCACGAGAGCGGCAGGCGTCCTCGTGTCCGGCATGCTCGCCGGGCTGGCCGGCGCCTGGCTCGCGAGCGAGCAGCACTCGTTCACCGACGGCATGACCGGGGGACGCGGCTACATCGCGATCGCGGCGATGATCGTCGGTAAATGGCATCCGGTCGGTGCGGCCGCCGCCTGCCTTTTGTTCGGCGCCGCCGAAGCGCTCCAGATCGCGCTCCAGGGCACCCGGTTCCCGAACGAGCTATTGCAGATGCTGCCCTACGTCGTCACCATGCTGGCGCTCGCCGGCCTGATCGGGCGCGCGATTCCGCCGCGCGCCGTCGGCGTGCCCTACGACCCGGAGCGACCCCAGTGATCGAGCCCCCGGCCCTGCCGGTCGACGACGTCGAGACCCGCGTGCGCGACGCGGTGGCATTCCTGCGCGCGCGAACTCCGTCGATCCCGCGCGTCGGCCTGACACTCGGCTCGGGCCTGGGCGATGTGGTCGATGCGGTGGCCGACGCGGTCGTGGTCGAGACGCGCGCGATCCCGCACTGGCCGCCGTCGACGGTGGAGGGCCACTTCGGCCGCCTGGCGCTCGGCACGTGGCGCGGGGTACCGGTCGCGATCCTCGCCGGGCGCAGCCATCGCTACGAGGGCTATTCGCTCGATCGCGTGACCTTCGGCGTGCGCGTGATGCACGCCCTCGGCGCGCGGACCCTGGTGTTCACCAACGCGGTCGGCGCGATCCATCCAGAACTCAGGCCGGGCGACCTGGTGCTGGCTTCGAGTCACATCAACTTCATCGGCAAGCGCGGCCTGCTCTCGCCCGCCGAGCGCACCGAGCGCCGCGCCGGGCGCCGGGTGGCGACGCCCTACGATCCCTCGCTCGCTCAGGCCCTGGAACGGGCCGCATTGCGTTCGAGAATCCGACTCGACCGCGGCGTCCTGCTCGGCAGCCACGGACCGAGCTACGAGACCGCCGCCGAGGTGCGGATGGCCGCAGCCCTGGGCGCCGACGTCGTGTGCATGAGCACGGTGCACGAGGTGACGCTGGCCGCCGAGCTGGGCGCGGCATGCGCGAGCATTTCCTGCGTGACCAACCGCGCGACCGGCCTGACCGACGAGATCATCACGCACGATGACGTCAAGGTGCACGCCGGCCTCGGTGCGGTGAAGATTCGCACGATCCTCGAGGAGTGGCTCGACCAGGCGTTCTAGCTACTTCAGGAGCTCGACCTTCAGCACCCGGTCGCCCTGGACGACGTTCTGGACGACCTCCATGCCGCGGACTACGCGGGCGAAGATCGTGTACCGGCCGTTCAGGTGCGGTTGCGGCGAGTGGTTGATGAACCACTGGCTCCCGCCCGTGTCCTTGCCGGCGAGCGCCATGCCGACCATGCCCGGCTCGTAGCGCAGCTGGTTGTACTCGCATCGTATCGAGTAGCCCGGGCCGCCCGACCCGGTGCCGGTCGGGTCGCCGTCCTGGATGACGAAGTTCGGCACCACGCGGTGAACCGCGAGACCGTTGAAGTAGCCGCGCTCGGCGAGCCGGCAGAAGTTCTTCACCGTCTGAGGCGCTTCGGCGCCGTAGAACGACCACTCGATGGCGCCGCGGGCGGTGTGCAGAACCGCTCCGCGCCAGGCCGGCGGATCCTGGAAGTCGGCGGCGAACTCGGCCGGTGCCGCCGGAGTCGGATACTTGCGCTCGATGCTGTCGGCGTACGCGCGGCCCGCCAGTTTGCGCAGAGCGTCGCGGATCGCGATGCGCGCGTCGGCATCGGCGTCGCGTGCGCGGCTCGCGTACGCGGCCGACAGCGCCGGCACGCTGGCGCTGTCGCCCATTTCGCCCAGTGCGGCGGCCGCCGAGGCGCAGTACAGCAGGGTCGAGTCCTCGAGGGCCGCACGCAGCGGGGCCAACGCCTCGGGCGCCTTCAGGGTTCCCAGCGCATCCGCCGCGGTCATGCGCACGAACAGGGGATGCACGGGCGTCAGGCGCTCGAGCAGCAGGGGCGTGACCGTGGCCGCCGGCAGCAGGGTCAGCGCCGTGATCACCGCGGTGCGTGCGTACAGCGACGAGTCGGCGAGCAGCGGGCGCACGCGATCGAGCGCCCGTTCGCCGTCGCGCGCGAGCAACGCTCGCGCGGCAGCACCCCGGGTCGCGGCGTTGCTGTCGGCCAGCGCCTTGTCCAGCGCCTTCATCGCCCCCGCGCGTGCCGCGCTGTCCGCCGGACCCCAGGCGAAACGGTCGGCCAGAGCGGTGGCCGCGGTCACCCGCATGTAGGGATGGGCATGCGCCAACGCCCCGGTCAACGTGGGCAGGCACGAGGCACAGGTCGTGTCGGCGATCATCTGCAGGGCTCGGATCGCATTGACCGCGACGTTGCGGTCGGCGTCGCCCACCGCCTGCGTGACGTAGGCGGTCGCCCTCGGCGACTTCTGGCGCCCGAGCGTTCGCACGGCATAGGCGCGCACCAGGGCGTCGGTGTCGTCGAGGTGGAGCGCCACCGGCAGAACCACTTTCGACGGCATGACGATCTTCTCGAGCGCATAGAGAACGCGCCAGCGCACACCGGGATCGGGATCGCTGCGCCGGGCCAGCAGGTGATCGACCGCGGTCGAATCACCGATCCGCCACAGCGCCATCGCGGCTTCGCGCCGGAGCGCCGGCGAGGGATCGGCGAGGAAGCGCACCAGCCGCGGGGTCGATGCCGGATCGGTGAGCTTGCCCAGCGCCTCGATCGCGAGCCCGCGGGAATCGGTCGAGCCGCCCTGGAGCCGGCCTTCGAGCGCCGCCCGCGCCGAGCGGTGCCCGATCTGGCCGAGGGCGAACAGCACTTCGGCGCGCACCGTGGCGCTCGAGTCGTCGAGCATCGGCAGCAGATCGGGAACGGTGGTCGAGTCCTGGAGCCTGCCGACCGCGAGCACGGCGCGGGCGCGAATCGCCGAATCGGCGTGCGCGAGGAAGCGCTTGAGATCCGGGTAACGCCGCTGATCTTCGGCGATCGCGATCGCGCGGCGGGGGCTGGGGGCCGATTCGGCCGCCGCCGCCATGCCGGCCGACACCAGCAACACCACGTTGAGGAGCGCGCTGGCGATCACCGACGTGCGACCTGGCGTCATGGGGCTCCGGTTTCCTCGGGTTCCTCGGTGCGCGGCCGGCGCAGCTTCACCAGCCGGCCGGTTTCGGTGGTCGAGCCGGCGCTGCTGCGCGCCAGCAGCTTGAAGAAGTAGACCCCGTTCGCCAGCTCCTCGCCCTCGGCGTCGAGACCGTCCCACGGAATCTGGTGGTAGCCGGGCTGCAGACTGCGCTCGGTGCGCTCGAAGATCAACCGCCCCGACACCGTGTACACCCGTAGCAGCAGGTCGAACGGCGCCGGGCTGTCGAACATGAACGAGAACCGCGTGCCGTACTCGTTGTCGAATGGATTGGGGAACGCCATCAGGTCGCGGAAGCTCACCGCATCGGTGACGGTGAACGTGACGGTCGCAACCAGTGTGCCCTGCAGGCGGATCTCGAGCGAGTAGGTGCCGGCCGCGTAGGGCAGGTGCGTCCAGCTCAACAGCCATTCGCGGCTGCTGGTGTCGTTGTTCGCGGGAACGAAGGCGAACGGTTGCGGCGTGCCGTTCACGCGCAGCTCGATGTCGGTCGCCGGTGTCAGCGGGATCGGCGACAGGAACAGCAGCGACAGGTTGGCGGTGCTGGACACCGGATCGCCATCGCGGATCGGCGCCCCCTCGGCGCGCAGCTGGGCCTGGAGCTGGAACACGATGTCGAACCGGCTCGGCAGCCCATTGCGATCGGTGGTGCGCAGGATGTAGCGGTACGATCCCGACGCCAGCGACGTCCGATAGACCAGGTGGAAACGACGGGCACCGGTGCTCCCGGCGCCGGTGTCCGGGAACGCGGGCGTCACGGTGTAGTCGGCCGTGGGAATCGTGCGCGTACCGAACGCGTCCTGATACTCGAAGGTCAGCGTGGTGAGCTGGACGTTGGACACCAGCTCGGCCTCGATGCGCAGCGTGTCGCCCCCAGTCACCAGCCGCACCGGCTGGTCGTGGGTCACCGTGTCGCCGTTGGCGGTGACCAGGATCTGTGGCGCTCCGATCGAGAAGCGCGTCGCGGGATCCCCGAGCAAAAGGTAGGAGATCCCGACGGTCTTCTCGGTCCCGCTCTCGACCGCGAAGTTCTGGAGCAGCGCCTGCGCGATCGCCTCGCCGAGGACGACCCGCGCGCCGTTGGCGCCGAGCGTGGGGTCGCGCGGCGGATCGGCGGTCAGCGAGCGCGCGAAGCGGGTGTTGATGTGCTCGGTCGCGAACTGGGACGGCAGGATCTCGTAGCCCGAGGATGCCCACGACGCGATCGCGCCTCGGTCCGACAGCATGACCAGGTCCTCGCCGAAGGACGGGCCCTTGTTGCCCTCGAGCTCCTCGGCGGCGGCGAACCCGTTCGGATGGCACGAGAATCCGCTGAACAGGAACGGCCGGTCGACGTTGGTCAGCAGGTTGCGGTCGTCGAAGCTGGTGCCATTGACGTACAGGTTCTCGTGAGCGATCACGTACTGGTTGGCGTGGCCCTGGTAGTTCCACCACAGCACACCGGCATTGAGACGCGCGAGGACCAGCGGACTGACGAACGCATGGCCGTACGCCTGGGCATCAGCCCAGTTCCGGGCGTGGCTCTGGGTCGGTACCCCGCGGCAGGTGTCGTACGTCGCGTCGAAGTAGGTTCGGAACCCGGCCATGTAGTACTGAGCGTCGAACACCTCGACGTCCATCAACTTGAGGCCGGCCTCGTCGTGGATGATTTCGCGTACCCGCTCGCTGAGCGTGTTGAAGACGTCTTCGTAGTCCTTCTTGCAGTAAGTGGTGGTGGTGGTGCCGCCGCCGAAGAAGCTGGTCGACGAGTACCGGTCGTCGGCGAGCAGGAGCGCCTTCCGCCGCCACGGAGCGTCCGGATCGATGGCCTCGTAGTCCACGATCTTCTGGATCACCGCCTGGAGGGCGGTCACGTCGTAGGTGGGAATCCGGCCGACGAACATGCTCGGCAGGCTCGAGCTGTCGGTGGGGACCGAGCCGTAGAAGTTCACGAGCCAGGTATCGCTCGGGATCGCCTCGCGCAGGTCGTTGGCCGGCACCGGGCCCATGATCTTCTGCGCCGGGACCCAGTCCGGTCCTGCATTGCCGTCCGGGAAGAAGATCGGGTCCCGCCCGAGGAGACGCTGGGGATCCTCGCTGCCGTCGCCCAATAGCATTACGAACTCGGCATTCCAGTTGTCGTACGCGTAGCGGAAGAAGCGCTTGAGCGCGTACGACGACTTCCGGCCGCCGTTGAACTCGTCGTAGATCGACTGGGTCGGCGCCACCCGCACCTCGAGCCCCTGCGAGGTTCGGAGATCGACCAGCGGCTGGACGACGCCCAGGAATTCCTCGGGCGCCACCAGCAGGTAGCTGGCCGGCGCGCCGCCCGCCAGATTGCGGCGCGTCACCGCCGCCATGCGCTCGACCGGCAGGATCTTGGGCACGTCGTACGCCACGTAGCGTCGGCGCTCGCCGCCGCTCGAGTCCTGGAAGGCCACGGTATACCGCGAACCGTCGAACGTGATGCGCGCTGGGTCGATGACCAGGCGCACCGGGTTGAGCGAGTCGGTGACGTCGTAGACCCGAATGGCGTTGGTCGGGAAGCCCGCGCCCTGGATCTCGAAGAAACCCAACGTCGATCCGCTGTTGCAGGTCAGGTTCCGGCCGAGTGCCCGGAAGGCGCGCCAGTAGACGACGTCGAAGCGGTTGAGGGCGCAATTGGCGAACAGGTCCAGGTCGCTGTTCTTGCCCCAGGTGCGGAACACATTGGTCGGCCCTTCGGTCAGCGCCGAGCCGTTGAGCGTCGCGCTACGCGTGATCTCGGCCAGGCCGAACCAGCGCACCGAGTCGGCGATCGAGGTGATCTCGCGGCGGCCGTTGCGCACATGCGCCCACGCCGAACGGATCAGGTTGCGGCGGCCGTTCCAGGTGACCGAGAAGGTCACGCTGCGCGAGGTGTCGAGGTGGTTGACCTCGAACGTCGTGGATTCGGGTCGCGCAAACTGCAGCAGCTCGTTCCAGTGAAACGTATCGAAGTTGGTGTCGGGCGGCGTCGGGAAATAGTAGTTCTCCCGTTCGAACCGCTGGAGGAACGGATACGAAGCCAACGGGGTCAGCGTGAGGCCGTGCCAACCGGAGCGACTCGGCAGTCGCAAACCGGGCCGGTCCCGGATCCGGGTGGCGTACAGCGCCTCGCCGACGCCCCAGTAGCGCTGGGCGTAACTCGCCTTCGACCGGTCGGCCCAGCTCAGCACCCAGCAATGGATCGCGTCCCCCGAGTCGAAGGTGCCGTTGCCGTTCCAGTCATCCACTTCGATCGGCAGCTCGATGGTGACGTAGGCGGGGTTCGCGCCCTCGACGAACTCGTGGCGATGGACGCTGACTTCGGACACGGGCACGCCCGCCGGGTATCCGCTGGCTTCCAGATCGTCGAACACGAATCCGTAGACGCCGGTGGTGTCGGTCTGCAGTCGGACTTCGGGATAGCTTTCGTCGAACGCGACCACGGCGTTCGGCTCGGCGCTCGGAGCGCCCACCCGTTGAGCGCCCAGCCGGCCGCTCGCCGCGCGCCCGGTCGCCGGGCCGCTCAGCTGCTCGGGGTCGATGCGGCGAGCCGGGGTGGCGCGCTCGAACCACGCCCGCGCCTGCTCGAAATTCACGACCAGGTTCCTGAGCACCGGCTCCCAATGTCGATCCTGCGAGGTCACGCCCTCGGTGAGGCGAGCACCCACGAAGTCCACGCGCACCGTGATGCTCCGCCGTTCCACCAGGCGCGCCGCCAATTCGTCGTAGCGGTAAGGGTAGACGCGCACCGCCACCAGGCGCTGCCGGCGAACGTTGAAGGGATCGCCGAGTGCCACTTCCTCCACCGGCCAGAGTCCATCCCGGACCGGCTCCACCGCCTCGATCGCCGGCACGAATCCCTCGTCGTTCGGGTTCTCGCGGAGCACCGAGCGTCCATTGACGGCAACTCGCACGCCGTCGTACACCACCTCTGGCGAGCTTTCCGCCAACCGCGCCACGGGACGTGCGCCCGGGGGCAGGGCGATCGTCGCCGAAACGAACGGCAGGCTGGGCCTGCCGGGCTCGCGCAAATGAGCGTCGAGGCGCGCGTCGATCGTGATCCGGCCGTCGGGCCCGGCTACGTTCCGAGCCTCCGGCAGCTCCCAGCGCAGCGTGACGCCCTGGGCGTCGGACTGGAGGACCTGTACCGGGCTGGCGTTCAGGAGCGCGGGAAAAGCGCCCAGCGCAAGCAGGACGGCGGAAATGCCGAAACGGGAGTTGGGCATGGAAGAGGGGAGTCTAGGAACTGGCTTTCGGAGCGGTCAAGGATGAGTCGCGCAGCGCATCGGAATATGGGGAACTCTAAGGTTTCGGCGGCAGGACTGGCCCTGGTGCTCGTCCTGCCCCCGGGCGCTGCCGCCGGAGCGGCCAGCCTCCCAGACTCGGTCCTGGCGACCGTCGGGGAGCGGGCCGTCACCGTGTCGTCGTTCCAAAGGGCCTGGTCCGAAACCCACCCCGGGGCCTCGGCATCGGTGCCTACCCCGGAAGAGGCCCGGGGGTTTCTCGAAGCCCTGGTCGACCGTGAGCTGATTGCCACGGCGGCGACCCGCGAGCCCGTGGCCTGGACCGCGGAGGACAGCGCCTACTTCGCCGCGGCCCGGGATCGCATGCTGCTCCGTCCCGCTCTGGAGTCGGCCCTGGCGGCCGCCCGAGGCGCTCTGGCCGCAGACGGGGATTCCGCGGCCGACGCCGGTACCGTCGGCATCGCCGCCCGGGAACGCGCGATCCAGTCCCTCGCGCCTCGTTACGACGAGGCGCAGCTCCAACGCATGGCCGCCGCCTTCGCGGCTTTGCCGCGACCTTCGTCGGACTCCTCGCTCGCGGCCCAGATGCGGGCCCTCAGCGCGGTCCCCGAGGTCACGACCGAGGAGCGAGCGAAATCGCTCGCGACGACGGCTGCCGCCGGCAACTTTACAGTCGGCGACCTGGTCGACCACTACGCCAGCCTCCAGCCGGTCTACCGTCCGCGGGTCACCGAGGCCGATCAGGTGCGCAACCTGGTCGACAACGGTCTGTTCGAGCGCTGGCTGCGGCTCGAGGCCACCCGATCGGGGATCGATCGCACTCCCGAATTCCAGGCGGCCCTCGAACGGGAGCGCGAGCTGATCGCGGTACGTCACCTGATGGAACGAGAAGTCTACGATCCGATCCCGGAACCCGACGCGAGCGCGCTCGAGCACTTCCATCGAACTCACTCGGCTTCGTGGACGCTGCCGGTTCGTCTCCAGGTGATCACGTTGACGCTTCCGGGCCGCCGCGAGGCGACGAAGCTGGCGCTCGAGCTCGCAAACGCCGCTTACGCCGAAAGCCTGGCGGCGCGCGGGCGCCGGCAAGGTGCACGCTACGAGATCGAGATCTCCGCGGAGAGCGACAGCGCCCTGTTCGAAGGTGCTCGTCGCTCCGGGCCCGGAGCCGTGATCGGACCCGATTCGGTGGCCGGCGGCTGGCGGGTCACCCGAGTCCAGGCGGTTCTCCCGGCCCGCGTGCGGCCGCTCGACGAGGTCCGCCCCGAGGTGCGCCGGGCCTGGCACGAGGATCAGGTCGCCGGTCGGCTCCGTGCGCTGATCGAGCGCGAGCGAAAACGAGTGCGCGTGCGCAGCAACGACGCAGTACTCGTGGAAATGACCGAGCCTTGACCATGGACCCGGGGAGTCGCACAAGCCGCCGTTGACCTGCGACAAGCGTCCTTATTAGACTCAACGGCCCTTTCGACTGCTTCCCGGAACGCACTCCGAGCCTTCGAACCCGGGGCCGATCAGGTTCCGAGACGATGGCGTGCGACCCCCACTACCGGCGCGGAAGCGCCCCCGGAGACTCCGAACATGCCCCATGTGCATGGCCCTCTCCCGCCGAGCCCGACGATGTTCGCCGTCTCGCTCTGGCTCTCCCTTTCGATCCTGCCGGTAGTCGCCGGAGCGGCCCAGTCCAAGCCGCTGCCCGACTCCACGGTGATGGCACGGGTCGAAACCCGCGTCATTCGCGCCGAACGGTTCATGCAGGCCTTCTTCGACTCCGACGCGCCGACCCGCCCGCGCCCGGACAGCCTGGGGCGCGTCACCTTCCTCAACACCATGATCAACAAGGAAGTCCTGGCACTCCTGGCCTACGAGGTCAACGCACCGCTCGATTTCGCCCAGCGTTCGGAACTGCGCGACTACTCGAACCGCGTGATCTCCAACGTCCTCTACCAGCGCATGGTCATCGACTCGATCCACATCACCGAACAGGACATTCAGGAAACCTACGAGCAGTTCCAGTGGGAAGTCCGACTCAAGCGCATCCAGTTCGCCGACCGGGCGACGGCGGAACGCGTGCGGCGTGACCTGGTCGCGCGCAAGATCGCGTGGAGCGTCGCGGTTCGACGCTTCTCGACGGCCGAGGATCGGGTGCGCGACGGCGACATCGGCTGGCGCGGGCGCATGGGGGTCGATGCGATGCTTGCCGCCCAGGTGTTCAGCTTCAAGCCGGGCCAGATCACCGACGTCATCAGCGATCCGAGCGGCTACCAGGTGGTCCAGCTCGTGGAACGCAGGCCGACCAAGGCTCCGGCCCTCGAGCCGTTGCGCCGGGCGATCATCGGCCAGATCCAGAACCAGCGCGCGGCGGTTCGAACCCGACAGATCCAGAAGGAGCTGATCGCGGAGCTCGACGTTCACTACGACGAGGCCAACTGCACTTGGGCCTCCGAGCAGTTCCGCAAGTCGGTCAAGCTGACCTCCGGGGATGAAGCTCCAGTGCTCGAAATCGACCCCAACCTGCCCGACTTCAGCCCCACGGACGAGGGTCGCGTCCTGGCCCGTCACCGGAGCGGACAGGTCACGGTGAAGGACCTGGTTCATTCTCTGCACAGCATGTCGCCGATGCTCCGTCCGGCGCTGGAGACGCTCGAGGCCATCAAGATCCAGGTGGACGCGCTCATCCTGGAGCCGACCATGGTGGAATTGGCCATCGAGCGCGGCATCGACAAGGACCCTTTGGCTGCCACTTTGATCGATCAGAAGCGCGAGGAGCTGATGGTCACCAACCTGTTTCGCGATTCCGTCGAGTCTCTGGTCCAGATCACGCCCGAGCAGCGCCGCAAGTATTACGAGGACAACAAGGCGGGGTACTTCACCTATCCGACCGTGCGGTTCGTGGCCATGGTCGCCAGCACCCGGGCCGAGGCCGACTCACTGAAGCAGCTGTTGGTGGCCGGCGCCGACCCGGCGGCCCTGCTGCGCGCGGATTCGCTCGCCGGTCGTACGCGCGGGTCGATCCAGACGCGATCGCACAACGAGCACGGGCCTTACCACAAGGTCTTGTTCGAGGAGATGCGGCCCGGGAACGTGGTGGTCGAGGGACCGGACCGCCAGGGCTCCTTCGGTGTGATCCAGCTCCTGAATTACGACGGCGGACGCCAACTCGAGTTCCGCGAGGTCGAACAGCTGGTGGACGAGTCGATGCGGAACATCGAGTCCGAACGACGGGTCAAGGAGCTGATCGCCCGCCATCGGCCACGCTACAAGGTCGAGGCCCATCCCGAGCGGGTGATGGCGATCGACTTCCGGGCTCCCTGACCCCGGGCTCGGCATCGCGATCCGAAGACTGCGGCCACCCTCCCGCCGGGAAGGTGGCCGCCGCCGCAATACGGTCGAAGCAACTAGCGATAGAGGCTCTTCACCTGGCCCCAGGTCGCGTTCCGAGCGGCGGTGCTCTGCGGGCAGTTCGCGATCGACGCCGCCTGCCAGGTCACGTGACTCCGGCCGCCGGCGACCGTGGTCGAGATGTCGGGGTCGAAGTTCTGCTCCGGCGGCTGATAGAGCTGAATCGAGTTCAGCACGATGCACGCCTCGGTCAGACAGCCGGTGCAGGTGCCCGTGTTCGAACGGAGCAGGTTGACCTTGAGCGCGTAATACTCGGTGTCCGAAGCCACCGGGCCCTTGTTCTCGAACGGCACCGCGAGCTGAATGCGAAGGCGCGCGCGATTGCCCGGCCCCGGATACTCGGCGTCGTAGGCGAAGCCACCGGCCGCCTGACCTGAGTAGAAGTCGGTGCAGGAGAACGGCCCACCGGTGAAGTCGAAATTCGTGGCGAGACCGGTCGTGGCGCGACAGAGACCCGAGCCATGACGCCACCAGTCGGGCGTGGTCGAGATTCCGATCCGGAAGTCGAGCTGGGACGCGACTCCGAGGAACTCCGGAACGTTGTCCGGCGGGACGAACGACGCGACCAGCGTGAACGGGGCCCCGCTGTTCGTATCACAGACCCAGGTCTTCGTGTCGGTTCCGGCAGCACCGCAATCGTCCCATGAGAGGTTGATCCCCTCGGCAAGGGCCGCGACCGGCATCACCGCGACCAAGAGCAGACTGCACAGCAGGTTCTTCATGGCGGGTTTTCTCCTGTCCCGGGGGACGGGACGCTGGTGGACTCCGTGTTCCGATGACTTCCCTGATGGACCGTGGATGCAGTCCCCCGTACGCGGTCCGTGCGGCGCCATGGCCGCCCGGGCGCGCCCCGGCGGGGGCCGGGAGCATACCGCAGCCCGCGATCAGCGGTACAGACTTCGGATCTGGCCCCAGGTCGTCTTTCGGATCGGGACCGCGGTGCAGTCCGCGGCAGTGCCGCCTTTCCAGGTCACTCGGTTCGCGTTCCCGGGTCCGGGGCGGACCAGCGGAATCTCCGGCGGATCGGCCGACGGCACCCGGAGCAGCGTGATCTGGTTGAGCACCAGACACGCGGGCTGCGTGCACCCGGTGCACTCGAACGGAAATACCGAACGGTCGTTGCGGAGTACGATCTTTAGTCCGTAGTACATCTCGCCCGTGACCAGTTCGCGCGCCTGATCCGAGGGAATGGCGTACGTCCCGTGGATGCGAGCCTGGCTGGGCTGCCCGCGCGGCAGACCCGGATCGTAGAGCACCAGGCCGCCGCCGAGATTGAGCCAGGGATCGACGCAGACGCCGTTCGTCGAGAAGTCGCCGCTGGCCAGTAGCGAGCCGTCGCGGCACTCGCCCTTGCCTTGCATGTGCCACCAGTCGGGCAGCTGACCGGCGCTGTGCTGAATGTCGACGACCACCTCGATGCCGATCACGTCCGGGATCGGGGCATCGAGCGTGAACGCGCAGAAGAGCTCGGTGGCGCCTTCGTTGGTCAGGCAGACCGCGGGGGCGTCGTCGGCCCCGGTGATCCGGCAGTCGTCCCAGGCGAGATGGAGGTCGCCGTCGGCCCGGGCCGGCGGGGGCCCGAAGCCCGCGGGCACGATGAAGATGACGATGAATAGAAATCGCGCGACTGCGCGCATGGATACTTCCCCTTGCGCCCGGTCGCCCGATGGTAGCAGCACACTGGCGATCGAGCGAGCCCGCTGATCGAGGTTCCTCACCCGAATCGCCACCGCATCAGACCCACAAAGAATCGGGGCGACCGCGTGGGATCGGTCGCCCCGAAGATTGAAGCCCTTCTGCTACAACGAAACTACCGGTACAGGCTCTTCACCTGGCCCCAGGTCGCATTCCTGACCGGGGTCGGGCCCGCCTGGTAGCCAGCCGTGTTGCCCGCTGCGCTGGGCGCACTGATCCGCGGGTCGTTGTTCTGCTCCGGCGGCTGGAACAGCTGGATCTCGTCGAGCACGACGTTGGTCGCTTCCATGCAACCCACGCACGAGCCCGTGCCCGTCGTCTTCGCACGGAGCAGGTTCACCTTGAAGGCGTACCACTCCGCCGACTGATCGATGAAGCCACGGTTCTCGAACGGCACTGCCAACTGAATGCGCAGGCGCGAACGATTCGCGGCACCGTAGCCGACGTCATACGCGAAGCCGCCCGCCGCCGCGCCGACGTAGAAGTCGAGGCAGGTGAACGGACCACTGGTGAAGTCGAAGTTGGTGGCAATGCCGGTCGTGCCGCGGCACAGACCAGCGCCATGCTGCCACCAGTCGGGAACCGTCGCCACGTTCGGGAACTGGATGTTGATGTCGACCGAGATGCCGAGGAACTCAGGCAGCTCGGTCGACGGCGTGAACGAACCGACGAGCGTAAACGGCGCGCCCGCGTTCGAATTGCAGGCGAACGTCTGGGTGGTCGGGCCGGCACAGTCGTTCCAGGCGAGACCGATGGTGCCCGGCTGGGCCGAAGCCGTGGCTGCTCCAAGCACCAGGAGCGCTCCTGCGACAAGCAAGCTCTTCTTCATGTTTAGCCTCCAGGCTAAGAAAACTGCAAGGGGGACCTAGTTGCTCACACCAAGAAACTACCGATACAGGCTCTTGATCTGACCCCAACTCGCCTTGCTGGTCGGCGTCGACAGCGGGCACTGGGTGCCCGGAGGCGCCTGCCACGTCGCGCAGATCGAACCACCACCCGGGTTGAAGATGTCCGGGTCGTTGTTCTGCTCGGGCGGCTGGAACAGCTGGATCGAGTTCAGGACGATGTACGAGAGTACGTTGCAGCCGGCGCAGTTGCCCGTACCGGTGGTCTTCGCGCGCTGCAGGTTGACGCGGAACGCGTAGTGCTCGTCCACGTCGCTCACCGGACCGCGGTTCTCGAACGGCACGGCGCACTGAATGCGCAGCCGGGCACGATTCGGCGAACCATAGCCGACGTCATACGCGAAGCCGCCCGCCGCCGCGCCGGTGTAGAAGTCGATGCAGCTGAACGGACCACTCGTGAAATCGAAACCCGTCGACAGACCGGTCGTGCTGCGGCACTGCCCGGTCCCATGACGCCACCAATCGGGCAGCGTGGCGGATTCCGACGTGATATCGATCTGGGCGGAAAGACCGAGGAACTCGACGACATTCGACGGCGGAACGAAGGACGCAACCAACATGTTCGGTGCGCCCGTGTTGCTGTTACAAGCGTCCGTCTTGACCATCGTGCCGTTGAGTCCGCAGTCGTCCCAGGCCAGGTTGATGCCGGCGGCCGAGGCAAAGGACGCCGTCAGCGCGAGCATGGCACCCGTCAGGATGATGGACTTTCTCATTGCTACCTCCGAGATGCGAAAAAGCTAGTGAGAGAAATCTCCCTGGGTGACCTGAAGCATCGTGGGTCGGCCATCACCACCTTTCATGTCGATTCGCGATGATGCAGAGCTGGATGCTGTTGTTCACTCCACCGGGCGCGAACGCTCCACATCGGAGCGTTCGCGGGATTCTGTTACTTCAGTTGCAGTACGCGGCGCAGCTCGTGGCCGATCCACCGCCGAGCGACGCGCTGAGCAGCAGCGCCAAGTCGACCGGGTTGGCCGAGTTCGAGCAGTTGAAGTCCGAACGGCCCTCGAAGTCCGCATCGAAGGAGTCTGACAGCCACACCGAGATGTCAGCCGGGTTGATACCGCCCGCGCCGTTCTCATCGAAGGCGCCGACATTGAGGCCGCTGACCGGGAGGGTCAGATTCACACCATCGGCATAAACCGTTGCGCACTTGAAACCTTCGGCGGGGGCACCGCCGCCCGTGTTCCGAGCGCCACCGACGACGCGCAGCACGACCGTACCGGCACCGTCCGTCACCGCGCTGATTTCGCCGACCGGACCGCTCAAGCAGTCAGCGACCACGCCGGAGAACGGCTGGACCGAGCAGACGCGAATATCGATCTCGCACGCATCGAAGCTGATCACCACCGAGCTGCCGGCGATCGGGTTCTGCGCGAGATCGCGAACGACAATCGTAAACTCGCCCTTCGAATCGGCGACACCACCCGTCGTTCCGACGAGGTTGATGCCGCAAGGTACATCCGAATCATCCGGGCTGGGAACAGCCGCCATCGCGCTCGTTGCAGCGACAGCGAGGCCGCACGCGAGAAGGGTGGCCTTGCGAAGCAGACCAGTCATTATTGCACCTCCATACAGTGGGTCATCCCCTGATGCTTAAGGTCGTACACAAGCAAGAGTTGCGAGCAATCGGGTAGGGCTGCGGCCACCTCCTTTCAGGCTCTTCCGAATTCCTCTTCTCGCGAAGCCGGGGCGCATGCGCGTTAATTGTCGCGCCTGCAAGGCGTTCCAAGACGGCCACAAGTCTAGGGTTCGCCCTTTCGCTATGTCAAGGTTTTTTGCCCCTTCGACGGGGCGAACTCCGTGGCTCCATGGTCGACGGGCCAGGGCTTCCCCTGACGTAACCCGTGCGTTTCCCAAGGTTTTGGTGGGCGAAACAGGGCTCGAACCTGTGACCCCTTGCTTGTAAGGCAAGTGCTCTGCCAGCTGAGCTATTCGCCCGAGGCCTCTTCGCCTGAACGGATGAGCAGGGATGCCGGGATGAGTACGCAGTACCCGACGGCGAGCAGAAGGGGTGCGAGGGTGATCGAGCCCTTCGACAACGCCACATAGCCCCAAACGATCGCCGCCACTCCGGCTCCGAGGAGAACCCGGTTCGGGACCCCCCACGTAAAGCCGAGGTCGCTGCTCCATTGAGACCTGCGAGCGGGCTTGGACTTCGATGTCACCTGACGCGCCATTCTGCTTCTCCCCTGCCCCCGAAATGCGAAATGCCGAAGTTCTCGGGCCTTGCGATCGGCGCGAGATCATCGGCATGTCCGGAACTGACGGCCCGGGCTACCACGATCCCAGCGAGGATCGCTTCCTGTGCCACCGCCACCTTGGGGCGCACGGGTTATATCCCCCGCTCGTGGGGTGCGGTTCCGTCTTTGTTCCGGGGTTGCCGGACCGAATCAGGATTGAGGCTGCCTGAACGGAAGCCCTCGAGATCCAGAGCCACGTGTCGATATCCGAGCGCTTTGAGACCGCCGATCAGCGCTTCCCGGCACCCCGGGTCGAGGATCTTCCCGAACTCGCTTGGAGCAACCTCGATTCGGGCAACCGTGCCGTGGTGCCTCACCCGGAGCTCCCGGAATCCGAGGCGTCTCAGCAGTTCCTCGCCGCCCCCCACCATCGCCAGGTTCTCGGGGGAGATCTCGGTGCCGTAAGGGATTCGCGAGGCCAGACAGGGCGCTGCCGGCTTGTCCTGGCTCGCGAGGCCCAGGTGATGGGCTACGAGGCGAACCGTGTCCTTGGTGAACCCCAGCTCGGCCAAAGGCGACTGCACCCCGTGTTCGCTCGCCGCACGCCGCCCCGGACGCCAGTCCGCAAGGTCGTCTCGAATGGTGCCGTCGAGGATCACGGCCCCCCCTTCGCGACGGGAGATCTCGGCCAACTTGCGATACAGCTCGGTCTTGCAGTGGTAGCAACGGTCCAGTGGGTTGGCGCGGAAGGTCGGGTCCGACAGCTCGCCGGTCGCGACCGTCTCGACCCGGGCTCCAAAGGCGGCAGCCTGGTCCAGGGCCAGGTTCAACTCGTGGAGGGCGTAGGAGTCCGACCGACCGATCACGCCGAGGGCTCGGTCCCCGAGCTGCTCGACCGCCACTCTGAGAACGACGCTCGAGTCCACGCCGCCGGAGTACGCGACCACGGCCGACCCGAGTTTGCCGACCGCGGCTCGGAGCCGGGCCAGGAGACCGGTCCAGTCCGCGACCGGCTCGGCGTCGTCGCCGGCGGTGTCCGGTGAAACTCGCGTGCGGGAATCCGAAGGAACGATCTGAATGAGGTCGGGGGTCTGCGATGGGCTCACGGGGCCGAGAGCCTAGCACTCGCGGCTCGAGCCCGCACCTTGCGAACCGCGAGCGTGTCGACGCGGCTGTCGGGGTCCCCCAGGCCCCCCGGCCCGCGGATTTCACGAATGTTCGCCAGGTGTTCCTCGTAGGTGGTCGCGAACCGATGCCGCCCGGTTCCATCCGCGACGAAGTAGAGCTCGTCCGACTCCTCCGAAGGATCGAGCGAGGCCTGAACGCTCGCGCGACCCGGATTGCAGATGGGGCCGGGGGGCAGGCCCTCGTGCAGGTACGTGTTGTACGGCGACTCGATCCGCAGATGCCGATGGAGCACGCGCGAGCGCGGCGGCATTCCTGCGCCGTAGGCCACGGTGGGATCGGCCTGCAGCCTCATGCCGCGGCCGATGCGGTTGAGGTAGACGCGAGCGACCCGGGGCCGCTCGATTCCCACCTGCACTTCGCATTCCACGATCGAGGCCAGGGTCAGGATCTCGTGGAGCGAGAGCGAGTGCGGCAGCGAATCCCGTCCGGCCGCCGCCTCGAGCAGGATCCCCTGGGCACGCACCGCCATGGTGCGGAACGCGACCTCGGGCGAGGTTCCCGGCAGGAATTCGTAGCTGTCGGGCGCCAGGTAGCCTTCGATCGTCGGCGCCGCGATGCCCAGTGAATCGAGGAACGCGCGATCTCTCGCCAGCGAATCGAACGCGGCTTCCGGCACCCCGAGGTGCGTGGACAGCCGGGCGATGACCTGGCGCGCCGTGAGTCCTTCGGCGATCGTCACCAGATTGAGGCCGCTCATGCCGCGCGCGAGCGCTCGCAACAGACTCGGCACGGTCGAGCCCATGCGAAACGAGTACTGACCGGCCTTGATGTCGCGATCGAGGCGCATCAACCGGGCGAGCACCTGAAAGCCCAGCGTGCCGCGAATCAGCCCGACCCGCTCGAGCTCCGTGGCCACCTCGCGCAGGGTCTGTCCACGTTGGACGATGACCACGCGCCGCTCGTCGGGAGGGAAGGGGCCCGCGGGCAACAGCAGGTGCGCGGCCACCACGGCGCCGGCGAGCAGCAGGAACACGAGCGCCCAGCGTCGTGGGCGGAACATGCGCCCGGAGGCGGGTGCCACTCGACGGCGCGCCGGCATCAGACGCCGCCCTCGCGATGCCGCAGGCGCTGGAGGAACGACTCGAGCAACGCGATCGCGGCACCCTGATCGACCCGCGCGCGCAACCGTCCCGGACGTTGACCGACCTCGCGCATGCGGCGGCTGCTCAACGCCGAGGTCAGGCGCTCATCGTAGGTCTCGACCGGTACGGCGACCGCGCGCGCCAGCGCGTCGGCGAACTGTTCGGCGGCACGGGCCGCGGCACCACGTTCCCCGGAGAGGAGCAACGGCAGCCCGACCACCACCCTCGAGGCCTCGGTCTCGCTCACGGTGGCGGCGACTCGGGCGACCGCATCCTCGGGAGAGCGGACCTCGAGCGTCTCGAGCCCGGTCGCGAGAACGCGCCCAGGATCGCTGACCGCGAGGCCGATTCGGCGCTCGCCCCAGTCGACGGCGAGAATGCGTGTCAATGCTTCGACGATCAGCCCGCAGAGCTCGCGGCCGGCCGGCGCTTCACCAGGTGGCAGATCGTCCCCGAAGGGGTGAACCGAAAATCCACTTCGTCCATGCACGTCCGCATGATGAAGATTCCGCGCCCGCGGGCATCGAACAAGTGCTCCGGCGAGGTCACGTCTCCGTTGAGGGAATCCGGGTTGAAGCCCGGTCCCGTGTCCACGACGTCGACCTCCAGCCGGTCGCCAAACAGCGAGAACGTCATGTCCACCGGCAGCGAAGCGTTGCGCTGGTGTCCGTGCTGTATGGCGTTGGTTCCGGCTTCGATGACCGAGGTCGTCACCTGGGACGTGGTATCGGCATCGAAGTCCATCCGGCTACACAGGGAGGTTGCGAGCGCGTCCACCACGGACAACAGCTCGAGGCGACTCGGCATGCGGAGGCGGAAGACCTCGGGATCTATAGCGGGCATAACGCGTTCTCAGGTCGACGACCCGGCCGTGCCCGCGGTCGACGACCGCAGCAGGTCGAGGGCGTGCCCGAAGTCCTCGGGTACCGGTCTGGTGAATCGGAGCGGCGCTCCAGTCACAGGATGCTCGAATCCGACCTCCACCGCGTGCAGTGCCTGCCGGCCGAGAGCGTCGAGCAGCGCCGCTGCGAGGCTACGCTGGCCGGCGGAGCCCCTCAACTGCTTTCTGCCACCCCCGTAGACGGCATCCCCGACCACGGGATGGCCCAAGTGTGCCAGATGAACGCGGATCTGGTGCGTGCGGCCGGTGTCGAGCCGGACTTCGAAGAGCGTGGCGATTCCATGTCGCTCCAACACGCGCCAGTGGGTGCGGGCGGATCGGGCGCTGCCCTGAACTACCGCCATGCGTTGGCGCTGGCGCGGGTCACGCCCGAAGCCGGTTTCCAGGAGGCCGGTGTCGGCCCTGGGTTCCCCCCAGGCCAGGGCGTGGTACACGCGCCGCATGCGCCGGGCTTGAATGGCAGCGACCAGCGACCGATAGGCGCGTTCGCTGCGGGCCACCACCATGAGTCCCGATGTGTCTTTGTCGAGTCGATGGACGATGCCTGGGCGTCCAGCGCCTCCGACGCCTGCGATCTCGGGAGCGTAGTGGAGCAATGCGTGGACCATGGTGCCGGAGCGCACACCCGCGCCCGGATGGACCACCCAGCCCGCCGGCTTGTCGAGCACGATCACGTCCGCGTCCTCGAAGACGATGTCGAGCGGCCGATCCTCGGGTTCGAGACGAGGCAACGGGACTTCGGGGATGACGACCTGGATTCGATCGCCCGGCCGCAGCCGATGCGCGGCGCGCGCCACCACACCGTTCACGCGCACGTGGCCGGTTCGGATCAGCGCCTGGAGACGGCTACGCGACAGATCCGCCTGAGCCATCGCCAGGAAGCGATCCAAGCGCTCCTCGCGGACCGGATCGGTCACCGTGAGCTCCAGGGTCGGAGGGTTGTTCATGCGATTCGTCCTCGGAGCCCGCCGCGTCGGTTCGGCTCCGCTTCGTCCACGACCAGGCCATCCAGGCCACGCCCACCGACACGGCGGTGTCGGCGATGTTGAACACCGGGAAGCGCCCCCACAGGATCTGGATGAAATCCACGACCTCGCCGGTCTTGAGCCGGTCCACGAGATTTCCGAGTGCACCACCGAGAATCAGCGCGAGCGCGAGCTGGCGGCCGATTCCGGTCACCCGACCCCGCAGGAACAACCACACGATCACGCCGGCCGCGGCAATCGAGAAGACGTAGTACGGGAATCCCAGCCCGGCTCCGAGACCGAAGGCGACGCCCGAATTTCGCGTGTAGGTCAGCTGGAGGAATTCGCCGAGCAGGGGGACCGGCGGCCGGAATTCCAGGTGCTCCGTCGCCCAGCGCTTGGTCCATTGATCGAGCGCGAGCACCAGACTCGAAACCAGGACCAACAGGGAAACCGAACGGATCATGTCGTGCTCCGCTGGCTCCGCTCCTCCTTCTCTTTGCAGGCAATGCACAGGCGAGCGTGCGGCACGGCTTCCAGCCGCCCGCGCGGGATCGGCTGGCCACACGACTCGCAGGCGCCATATTCGCCGCGATAGAGGCGGCGCAGAGCATCGTTGATCTCCATCAGGGCACGCCCTTCGGTCGATGCGAACAGGAACGCTTTCTCGCGCTCCATCGCATCGGTGCCGGCATCCGCCATGTGGAACGAATAGCCCGACAGGTCGCCCGCGCTGTCACGCGGATTGACCTTGAGCACCGTGGTTTCGAGGTGTCCCATTTCCTTGAGAATCCGGCGACGCTCGTCGAGCAGCCGCACTTCGAGATCCTTGAGATCCGGTTCCGTCACGGGTGTGGTTTCCTGGGGTGGGGCCGGCATCGGTGCGGTCTGCCGTGGACGAACCACGGCCGCCGGGGCCGAACGATGAGTGGTTCTCGCCTGGTGCTGCGGAGGCAGCACTCCGAGCGGCCGAACCACGGGTTTGGGAGCTACGGCCGGTTTGACGACTTTCGCGGCGACGGCGGGCTTGCGCTTGCTCGAAGCCACCGGCGCGGCCGGACGCGCGGGAGCTTTGCCGGTCGGACGGCCGGGCTTGGGCGCGGGTCCGCTCTTCTGAGCCTTGCCGCGATCCTTGCTCGACGTCTTGCGTGCCGAAGCCGCCGCGGGACGCGTGCGGCTCGCGGCGCTGGTGGAACGAGTGGCTCGTCCGGCCGTACGGGCGGTGCTGGTGCGGGCGGTGCTCTTTCGCTTCGTGGCCATGTATTCGTCTACCTCCTGGAGCCGGCGTTCGGCTCCATCGTCGCATCGGCTTCGTGCAAGCACCGGACAATCTCGGTGATGAGCCGGGTGAGCCGCGGCGCGGCACCCGCCGCGATTGCCAGAATCTGGGAAATGTCCACCGGATGCAGCCGGTCGGGCAAGCAGGCGTCGGTCACGACGTTGAACGCCAGAACCCGCTGCCCCCCGTGCACCGCGGTCAGGTTCTCGGGCACCAGTGACATGCCCACGATGTCCGCGCCAATCCAGCGCAGAAACCGGTACTCGGCGGCGGTTTCGAGGCTCGGGCCCGGCACGCCGACGAACACCGCCCGCGGCAAACGCTCCCCGATCTCGAGCGCCACGCGCTCGGCCAGGACGATCAGCCGGCGGTCGTACGGTTCGCTCATGTCCGGGAATCGAGGCCCGAGCGCGTCGTCGTTCTCGCCGATCAGCGGGTTGTCGCCCATGAGGTTGATGTGGTCGGTGGTAATCACGATCGTCCCCGGCGGATGATCGGGGTTCATCCCGCCGACCGCGTTGGTGACGATCAGCGTGTCGCAGCCGATCGCCTTGAGCACACGCACCGGAAACGCGACCTGGCGCATGCTGTAGCCCTCGTAGAAGTGCACGCGACCTTTCATGACCGCGACCGGCCGCCCCGCCAGACGCCCGAGGTGCAGCTCGCCGGCATGGCTCTCGACCGTCGACACCGGGAAGTGCGGCAGGTCCCGGTACGGGATCACCACCTCGGTCTGGAGTGCGCCCGCGAAGTCGCCGAGCCCGGTGCCGAGAATGATCCCGACTTCGGGCCGGAGCGGGGTGCGCGATTGCACCGCGCGCGCGGCATCGGCGATCCGGGTGGTCTGTTCAGTCGCCATCGCCGCTCCCCTCCGCCGCGACCGCCAGGCGGCGCTCGACTTCGAGGGCTTCCAGACTTTCGACTTCGAGGAGCTTGCTGCGTGAAGTCGCTCCGTGCACCACCCGCACCTCGCTCGCGCGCACGCCGAGCGCCTGCGCGACCAGGGCGCACACGGCCGTGTTCGCCCGTCCACCCTCCGGGGCTTCCGGCACGTCGATCCGCAGCACGCCGTCGGCGCGTCGTCCGCGCAAACCCGCACGCCGGGCTCCGGGGTGCACGCGCACCGCGATTCTGGCCGCCATGGCGATCATCCGAGCCTGAGCGCGATGTCGCGCAGCGTCTGCACCAGGAACTGGCGCAGGAACCACAGGATGAGGATCGTGAACAACGGCGCCAGGTCGAACCCGCCGAACACCGTCGGCAGGATCCTGCGAATCGGCCAGCACACGAGGTCGGAGATCCGGTCGAGGAACATCACGATTGGATTGCCCGGATCGGGACGCACCCAGGACAGGAGCGCGTTGATCAGCACGACGAGCGCCAGCATCTGCAGCACGATGTCGAGCAGCGAGGCCAGCGCTCCGATCATGTTCCCAATCACGAACATTCGTCCGCTCCCGTCAGCTTCTCGCGCCGAACAGCGCGGTCCCGATGCGCACCATGGTGCTGCCTTCCTCGATCGCGACCTCGAAGTCGCCGCTCATGCCCATGCTCAGCTCCGGCAGCGATCTGCCGGTGTCGCGCGCCGCGCGATCGCGCAGCTCGCGAGTCGCGACGAAATAGCGTCGCGCTGCTTCCGCCTGCTCGACTTCGGCGCCGATCGACAGGACGCCGTCGAGCGCCAGACCGGGCAGCGCCGCCACCGCTTCCACCAGCGCGGGCAGTGCCCCCGGCTCGACGCCGTGCTTCTGCGGCTCGCCGCTGACGTTGACTTGAACGAGAGTCTTCAGTCGGCGGCCGGTCTGGACCGCGTGACGCGACAGCGCCCGCGCCAGCTCGAGGTCATCTAGCGTCTGGATGCAATCGAACCGTTCGACGGCCCGTGCCGCCTTGTTGCGTTGAAGGTTTCCGATCATGTGCCAGCGCGCCGTCCGCTCGAGGGCGTCCTGTAACGCCACGGTGTCCTGAACCCGGCTGCCCCCCAGATCCTGGAGCCCCAGGTCCAGGGCCTGACGGACGCGCTCTCGGTCCACGCCCTTGACCACCCCGATCAGCGTCACCGCCCCGGGAGCCCGGCCCGACCGCCGAGTCGCTTGTGCGATACGGTCTTGAATCCAGGCCAGGCGGTCGGCAAGCAGAGGTGAGGCCGCGTTCACGGGACGCGGGAAGGTAGTCCCATGCCGCGTGGGCTGCAAGCAGGTGGCGAGGGTCGCCCCGGCGAGAGAGCGATGGTGGAGGCGGCGGGAATTGAACCCGCGTCCGAAAGCCGTTCCCCAGAAAGTCCTACAGGCTTGTCCGGCCTATTGAATGTCGCACGCGTCCGCTCCGACCGGCGGGATCATTCGCGCGCCAGCCCGTAAGGTTTCGTCCTCCGCCGCCGGGCGAGGCGTTGGACTAGCCTGCGTTTTTCTGACGCCCGCTCCAGCCCCCACAGGCGGGGTCCGGGCGACCGTCGCTGCTAGTTAAGCAGCGAGAGCAAACTGCTCGTTGGCAGTTGCAATTTCCCGCTTTTTTGACGAGGTCACGGGTCCCCGGCCTGCACTCGCTGGTTCACAACCCCCGTCGAGACCTATCGCCCCCACGGTGTGGCAACCGCGATGCTTCGATGCTGGACACCGGTCCGGAGATGTCCGGCCGGTACTGCGATCAAAACGGAATGTCGTCGTCGGGCCCGCCGCCGAAGTCGGCGGTCATCCCGTCGTCCGGAGGCACGGTCGCCGCGGACGGCGCGTCGTCACCGGTGCGCTCGCCGGAGCGTCCACCGAGCAGCGTCATGTTGGTGCCGACGATCTCGGTGGTGTACCGCTTCTGACCGCTCTGGTCCTGCCACTGGCGGGTGCGGATGCGGCCTTCGATGTAGACCTGCCGGCCCTTGGTCAGGTACTGGCCGGCGATCTCGGCGGTCTTGCCGAACAGGACCACCCGATGCCACTCGGTGGACTCCTGCCGCTGGCCGGACTTGTCGGTCCACCGCTCGGTGGTCGCGATGCGCAGGTTGGCGACCGCCTGCCCCCCCTGGGTGAAACGCATCTCGGGGTTCGCGCCGAGGTTGCCGATCAGAATCACCTTGTTGACGCCGCTCATGGGAATCTCCGAAAAACAGGTCCGCGGTGCGGGGGCTCGAGCGGCTAAGAATAGGAGCCGGGCCGCGCCGGCGCAACCCGATCACCCCGGGTTCGGTTTGGGTTTGACGCCTGCGAAGCGCGGCCACTATGCTCGCACGTTCGCGCGGCACTGTCTTTCGCCGGGGCGTAGCGCAGCCCGGTAGCGCACCTGCTTTGGGAGCAGGGTGTCGGAGGTTCAAATCCTCTCGCCCCGACTTGTTTCCTCCGGAGGTCCGGGCACCGCCGGCGAATCACGAACCCGCGCCTGTAGCTCAGATGGATAGAGCAACGGATTTCTAATCCGTCGGTCGGGGGTTCGATTCCCTCCAGGCGCGCCAGTGGACCGTCTTCCGAGGCGATGGATCCGGTGGTGGTGGATGTAGCTCAGTCGGTAGAGCACTGGACTGTGGCTCCAGTGGTCGCGGGTTCGAGCCCCGTCATCCACCCCATTCCTCTCCTGATGACGGCCCACTGCTGATGACGGCCCGCCGCCGTCCGGGAACCACAACACGATGAGCCTGCGCGCAGGACGACGCGCGAAGATCGTCTGCACGCTGGGGCCGGCCTCGTCGACCCCGGAGGCCGTCACGGCACTGGTCGAGGCGGGCATGGACGTCGCGCGGCTCAATCTTTCCCACGGCACCCACGACCAGCACCGCGCGGCCTACGAGCGGGTGCGTCAGGCGTCGGACGCCGCCGGCCACGCGGTCGCCGTACTCGCCGATCTCCAGGGACCGAAGATCCGGCTCGGCAGGTTCCGGGGCGGCACGGCCAGGCTCGAAACCGGCGCCGAGTTCATGATCACCACCCAACCGGTCGAGGGCGACGCTCGCCGCGCCTCGACCACCTACGCGGCACTCGCGCGCGACGTCGAGCCCGGCGACACGCTGCTGCTCGACGACGGGCGAGTCCGACTCGAAGTCGTCGAACGCGATCGCGGCACCGTGCGCTCACGCGTGATCGAAGGCGGCGTCGTCTCGGACCACAAAGGCATCAACCTGCCCGACACGCGGATCAGCGCACCCACGCTGACCGAGAAGGATCTCGACGACCTGGCGTTCGCACTCTCGCTGCGCGTCGATCTAGTCGCGCTGTCGTTCGTGCGCGAGGCGGCGGACGTGCTGCGCGTGCGCGAGGCGATGGCGGCGCACGGCGCCCAGCTGCCGGTGATCGCCAAGCTCGAAAAGCCCGAGGCGGTCGAACAGCTCGAGGCGATCGTGGACGCGTTCGACGGCTTGATGGTGGCGCGCGGCGACCTCGGGGTCGAGATGCCGCTCGAGCAGGTTCCCCTGGTGCAGAAGCGCGCCGTGCAGGTCGCCCGCGAGCGCGCGAAACCGGTGATCGTCGCGACCCAGATGCTCGAGTCCATGGTCGATCACGGCCGTCCGACGCGCGCCGAGGCCTCGGACGTCGCCAACGCGGTGCTCGACGGCGCCGATGCGCTGATGCTGTCGGCCGAAACCAGCGTCGGCCGCGATCCAGTCGCGACGGTGCAGACCATGGCCCGGATCATTTCGGCCGCCGAGGCCGGCGCCGGCGGGCGCATTCCGCGGCTGATCGAGACCCCGGCCAACCGCCAGCAGGCGATCGCGCAGGCGGCGGTCGAGGTCGCGCATCATCTGGGCGCGCGAGCCCTGGTGGCCTTCACGGAGGGCGGCGGCACCGCGCGCTGGCTCGCCCGCCAGCGCAGCGAGATTCCTCTGCTCGCCTTCACGTCGCAGCCGGCGGTGCGCAGCCAGCTCGCCCTGGTGTGGGGTGTCGAGACCTTCGTGGTGCCGACGGCCGCGCACACCGACGAGATGATCGCGCGGGTCGAGCGCGCGATGCTCGACCTCGGCCGCGCGGCCCCCGGCGATCTGGTGGTGGCGGTGTCCGGCATGGGCGCTCCCGGCTCGACCAACAATCTGCGCGTGCATCGACTGGGCGGCAATCCGTGAGCGCGCGCCCGGGCGGAACCCGAGCGATCCTGTTCGTGGTCTTGACCGTGTTCCTCGACACGGTCGGATTCGGGCTGATCCTGCCGGTGTTGCCGACGCTGCTGGTGGAGCTGACCGGCGAGCCGGTGAATCGCGCGGCGATCTACGGCGGCTGGCTGTCGTTCGTTTACGCGGTCATGCAGTTCGTGTGCGCACCGGTGCTCGGCAACCTCTCGGATCGTTTCGGACGCCGGCCGGTCCTGCTCTATGCGGTCGGAGCTCTGGGGATCGACTACATGGTCATGGGCCTGGCGCCTTCGCTCGCCTGGCTGTTCGTCGGTCGTGCGATCGCCGGCATGGCCGGGGCGTCGTTCACGCCGGCCTACGCCTACGTGGTCGACGTCAGTCCGCCCGAGCGCCGGGCCCAGAGCTTCGGCCTGGTCAGCGCCGCCTTCGGCTCGGGCTTCATTCTCGGACCGGTGATCGGCGGCTTCCTCGGCGAGCTGGGCCCGCGTGCGCCGTTCTTCGCGGCGGCAGCCCTCAGCCTGGTGAACTTCATCTACGGAACCTTCGTGCTGCCGGAGTCGCTGCCGCGGGAGCGCCGGCGCGCTTTCGACTGGCGCCGCGCGAACCCGCTCGGGACGATCCTCCAGATGCGGCGGCTGCCGGTGGTGCGCGGCGTGCTCGGGGCGCTGTTCCTGTGGGCGGTCGCTCACCAGGTGATGCCGGCGACCTGGAGCTTCTACACCCAGTTTCGCTTCGGCTGGTCGACCGCGACCATCGGCGCTTCGCTGGCGATGGCCGGTGGCGTGATGGCGTTGAGCCAGGCGACGCTGCTGCGCTACCTGGTGCCGCGGCTCGGCGAGCGCCGGGCCGCCCTGTTCGGAATCGCGGTGGCGGCGGTCGGGTACGCCGGCTACGCATTCGCGACCCGGGGCTGGATGATGTTCGCGTGGCTGCTGACCTGGTTCTTCGGCGCCATGGTCATGCCGAGCAGCAACGCGCTGATGTCGAAACGGGTCCCCGGAGACGCTCAAGGCGAGCTTCAGGGCGCGGTCGCGAGCTTGTATTCCCTGAGCGCGATCGTGAGCCCGCCCATGATGTCGCAACTGTTCGGTCGCTTCAGCGCGCCCTCGGCTCCGATTCATCTGCCGGGCGCCGCATTCCTGGCGGCGGCGGTCCTGGCGGTGGCGTCGCTCGCGCTCTACTGGGGCTCGACCCGTGAGCCCGCGAGCGTCGTTCCCTAGTTCAGCCGGCGAAAGCGCACCTCGGTGCTTCCACCGCCGACGATCGGAATCACTAGATAGACCACTCCCGCGGCGGTTTGGGTGCTCTTGTACTTGGCGTCGCCATGAGCGTCGATGCCGAGCTCCACGGTCTCGAAGACAGCTCCGAGAATAACCTCTCCATCCTGGGCCGGAACCACACCTTGCGACTTCGGTCTCAAGAGCAGGCGCCCCTCATGGAGGTCGAACTGCACTCCACGGGTGAACGTCGAGATCTTCATGGTCGTGCCATCCGCTCCGATCGCCCGCACCGTTACGAGCGTGTCGCCGGTGGCCCGCACCTCGATGGTCGCGATGCTGTCCGGGCCTGGGTGGCTCGAGGGCCAGATGATCGCCGAAAGGTACTGAGGCGGCTCGCCTTCTTTCGCCTCGCCCAGATTCCGGTATCTGCCTTCGAGCTCGCGGAGGGTGGTGACGTGTCCGAAGCCGACATTTTGCGGTGGCTTGGACACGAAACATCCGCCCACCAGAGTGACCGGCAGCAGGGCGGCCAAAACCGCCTGGGCCCGGAATCGCGATCGCCTCATTTCGGCGACTCACCCGCCACCGCCACTCGGGTGGAGAGCCTTCGCGCCAATGCACGCGCCGCGAGTGCTCGATGAGAGATGCGGTTCTTCTCGTCGATCGACATCTCGGCCAGTGTCCGGCCGGTTCCTGCGACCTCGAACACTGGGTCGTAGCCGAAGCCTTGGAGCCCTCGCGGCGTTTCGGTGATCCGCCCCTCGAGCACGCCCTCGGCCAGGATTTCGTCGCCCAAGCCGAAGGACGCAACGCATACCGTGCGAAAACACGCACCGCGCTCCCCGGCCGGAACGCCTTCGAGCTCGGCGAGCAGCTTGGCGACGTTGTCCGAGTAAGTGGCACGGGGCCCTGCGAACCGCGCGGCGTGCACACCGGGTCGGCCACCGAGCGCTGCCACCTCGAGACCGGTGTCGTCGGCGATCGCGGGGAGGCCGGTGAAGGCGTGCGCGGCGCGGGCCTTGATCGCGGCGTTCTCGGCCAGGGTGGCACCGTCTTCGTCGGGCGCCACCGCGCCGGGAAACTCCCTGAGGCTCACCAGCGTGACGCCATCCAGGCCCAGGAGGTCCCGGAGTTCGCGCAGCTTGTCGGCGTTGAAGGTGGCGACGACCAGCTTCACGAGGTGCCGGCGGCCGGCGACGGAACCAGGCCCGAGTCCCCGATCACGCGCCGCTGCGCGCTGACGATGCGGCGGATTCCGGAGCGGGCGAGTCCGAGCAGCCGCCTGAGGTCGTCGTCGCCGAACGTGGTGGTTTCACCGGTGCCCTGGATCTCGACGAACCGACCCGCGCCGGTCATCACCACGTTCATGTCCACCTGCGCGCCCGAGTCCTCCGGGTAGTCGAGGTCCAGGCACGCCACACCGTCGACCAGTCCGACCGAGACCGCCGCGACCGCGTCGCGCAAGGGCGGGCCCAGGAGATGACCGCGATTGGAGAGCGTCACGAACGCATCGTGGAGCGCCACCAGCGCGCCGTTGATCGCCGCGGTGCGGGTGCCGCCATCGGCTTCGATCACGTCGCAGTCGACCAGGATCACGCGTTCGCCGAACGCCTTGAGGTCGGTGACCGCGCGCAGCGAACGTCCGATCAGACGCTGGATCTCCTGCGCGCGCCCGCCGGTTTGCGCCGTGCGCGGCGTGCGCTCACCGGTCGAGCGCGGCAGCATGCCGTACTCGGCCGTGACCCAGCCACGAGCCTGGCCGCGCAGCCAGTTCGGCACGCGTTCTTCGACCGTGGCGGTGCACAGCACGCGCGTCTTCCCCATCCGCACCTGCGCCGAACCCTCGGCGTGCGCGATCACCCCACGCTCGATCACTAGACGGCGCAGCTGGCGCGGGCTCCGGCCGTCGTGACGCCGGACCGGCGCTTCGCGCGGCGCGCGCTCGCGGATCGCCTGCGGGGGACGCGTCATCGCAGGACCCTCACGCCTCGGGGGTCCGCTCGTACCAGGGAAGATCGGTTTGATCCACCACCGTGGTCGACGGGATCGCGCGGCCGAGGAACACCTCCGCGATTCGCTCGAATTGGTTCGGCCGGTCGCTGACGAAGAAGCGGTGTACGGGGGGCCCGGCGCCGAGCATGGCGCGCGCGCCGAGCAGATCGGCCATCGCTCGCGCCGCCTCGGCGCCCGAATCGACCAGGCGCACGCTTGGCCCCATCAGCTCGCCGAGCAGCGGCGCGATCAGCGGATAGTGAGTGCAGCCGAGGATCAAGGCCTCGAGGTTCGCGACGCGCAGTGGATCCAGATACTCGGCGGCGACCGCACGCGTCACCGGATGCTCGAGCCAGCCTTCCTCGATCAGCGGCACGAGCAGTGGACACGCATGCGAGACCACCCGCGACTCGGGATGGGACTTCTGGATCGCGCGCGGATAGGCGTTGCTGCCGACCGTGCCCAGCGTACCGATCACGCCGATCCGGCCACTCGGGCTCACGGCCAGGGCCGCGCGCACCGCGGGATCGATCACGCCGACCACGGGGATCTCGAGTCGCGATTCCAGCTCGGCCAGGGCGTACGACGATGACGTGTTGCACGCGACCAGCAGGCACTTGACGTCGTGGTGCAGCAGGAACCGCGCGATCTCGAGACTGAATCGGGTGACCGTCGCGCGCGACTTGCTGCCGTAGGGCAGGCGCGCCGTGTCGCCGAAGTAGACGATGGATTCCGAAGGCAGCACCTGCATCAGCGCGCGCACCGCGGTCAGCCCGCCCAGTCCCGAGTCGAACACGCCGATCGGCCGCGGATCGGATCCGGCGCGGGTGGACTCGCGCTCGATCACGCTGCGGGGGGTGGCGCTCATTTCGTCTCCTCGGTCAGGGCAGGTCTGAGACGTCGATCGGCCGGTCGAGCGGCAGATGCCCGGCGAGCGTGGGAATCGGCTCGCCGGCGCAGACCAGCAGCACGCGCCGGACCTCGCCCAGGTTGGCACCCAGCGTGCGCACCAGCGAGGCCACAGCAAGGTACTCCGCAGTCGAGCCCCCGCGAAAGCCGGTGCGGAACGGGGCGCTCAGGTCGAGCGTCAGGAGCCCGCGGTCGTCCAGATAGACGTGCCGAACCGCGGTGCCGGCGGGCAAGGTGCCCAGGCCACCGTTCTCGGGTCCGCGCTCGAGCTCGGCGATCAGCGCCGACACCCGGTCGTGCAGGTTCGGCGTGTCGAGCAGTTCCCGGGTTTCGGCGACCAGGCTGTCGCCGGTCGCATCGGCAAAGAACACGCGCGCGGCGCGGAAGCCGGTCGACGACGTGTCGGGCCGGGCATCCGAGCCCGGCGGCAGCTCCGGAGCGCGGCCGACTTCGAATGCGACCCACGCCAGGGCCGCGAGGAACAGGGCGAGCAGGAGCCAGCGTCTCGGCATGTCAGGGATTGAGCTGATAGGTCTCGATGCCGTCGGCGATGGTCGCCGCCAGGTCGTCGAGCCCTTCGACACTCGCGACGCGCGTCCGGTCGCCGGCGTAGGTCAGCGTCGCGCATTCGAGCAACACCCCGGGCGCGTTCACGCCGAGCAGTGCCTGCGGCAGGATCTCGCGCAGCCGGGTCGGCCCCTGTGCGCGAAGCTCGATGGCCGAGAGGACGCTCTCGGCCAGCTCGCGCGAACGCACGGCGTGGCGCAACGCGACATCGCGCCAGGGAATCAGCGGAATCGCGCCGGAACGATCGTCGCGCGGACTCGCGGCCCACGCGGCGGGTGGGCAATAGGCGGTGGCCCCACGCACGCGGCTGCCCGGGACGCCGTCGAAGTGGAGCGCGAGCACCAGGTCGGCGCGCGCGCGATTGGCCCGCTCGGCGCGCACGCCCGGGGGCACCGCGCGGTCGTCCTCGCGGGTCAGCACGACGCGCACCGCGAGCCGGCGCTCGAGCTCGGTGCGCAGCAGCCGCGCGAGCTTCAAGGTCAGGTCTTTCTCGACGACGTTGTTCGCAACCACTCCGGGGTCGTCGCCACCGTGACCCGGATCGAGCACGATCACGCGCAGGTCGCGCGGCCCGCTCGCCCCCTCGGGCGCGAATCGCTCGAGGCCCTCGCTGGCCCGATCGAAGATCAGCGTCACGCGGCGCGCCGCGACGTCGGGAACCACTCGGAATCCGCCGGTCTCATCGGTGAGCCGCAACACGAACGCGCTGCCCGACGCGGCGGCGATCGGCTTGAGCGAGCGCACCGCGCTGCCGGGCGGGAACGTCGACGGCAGCGTCCCGGCGAAGAACCCGCTCATGCGCACGCGAAAGTGCGCGCGCGAGCGGCTGGCCACCACGAATTCCCCGGGACGATCGACCGGGAAGGTGATGCGCGTCCGGCCGCCCTCGACGGCGACCCGCGGCGTGCCGACGATGCCGGCTTCGGGCACGCGCAGCACGATGCTGCGGCCCGGATCGTAGGTCAGCCGAGCGAACGCAGTGTCGGCTGCCAGCGAATCGACCAGCGCGACCGGGACCGCGACCTCGCCGCCGCGCGAACGCACCGGCTGATCGAGGAGCAGCGTGCGATCGTCCACCACCACGAACGGATTGTCGACCGTGAGCTGGATGCGATGCGAGCGCACCCGCAGCACGAGCTTGCGCAGGTCGCCGCGCCAGAACTTGGTGGCGTCGAGCAGGCGCGCGAAATCGCCGGCCGGAACGTAGAGGGCGCCGCCCTGGTCGACCACCGGCGCCCAGTCGGGACCGGGTCCACCGACCAACGTCCGCCAATCGGTGCTCAGTGGGGCCTCGGCCGGCGGCTCCGCCGGGACTTGTGCCGCGACTTCGACGTAGAGCGCGGGCCACGCGATCGACAACAACGCGATCGCTGCCGACACCAGCCCCAGGGTCCCGGCTCTGGCGCGGGAGCACGTGGCGTCGCGCCCTCGCCTCGTGGTTCCGCTCACCGGTCCCGGCTCCGCCGCGCCCGATCGATCTCGCGGCGCGCATCGCGCTCGGCAATCGTTTGGCGCTTGTCGTACGACTTCTTGCCGCGGGCGATCGCCAGCTCGAGCTTGGCTTGGCCTCGCGGGCTGAAGTAGAGACGCAGCGGCACCAGGGTCTGTCCCTTCTGCTCGATCGCACGCGCCAGCTGCTCGATTTGCCGGCGGTGGAGCAGCAGCTTGCGCCGCCGGACCGGATCCAGGTTCCAACGGTTCCCCTGCGCGTAAGGAGGAATGTGCATCTGCAGGATCCAGGCTTCGCCCTCTTCGATGGTGGCGTAGGCCTCGGCCAGACTCGCCTTGCCGTGGCGCAAGCTCTTCACCTCGGTGCCCGACAGCACCAGGCCCGCCTCGAACGTTTCGAGAATGAAGTACTCGTGGCGGGCGCGGCGGTTGAGCGCGATGGCGCGACGGCCGGACTCGGTGGACTCGGGCATCTAGGAGCTCGGCAGGCCTCGGCGCGACGGGAATGGTGCGGAAGGGGGGATTTGAACCCCCACACCCTTTCGGGCGCTAGAACCTGAATCTAGTGCGTCTGCCAGTTCCGCCACTTCCGCACGCGGCGGAGGACTATAGGGGGGGCCAATCGCGCCGGTCAACCGAATCGGGTCGAGCATGGTACGGTGCCCGCCTGTGAGCGACGGAACGCCCTCAGTTACCCCCCGCCCCGCGTGGTTCGGCGAAGCCGCCGTCCTGCTGGTGGCGCTGTTGTTCTGGGTGCTGCGCGATCTCGTGGTGCTGGCCGGCCTGGCGTTGATCTTCGCGTACGCGCTCGAGCCCCCCGTGCGCGTCCTGGAACGCATTCATCTTGGTCGCCTCAATGTCTCGCGCGGTATCGCGAGCCTGATTGTCGTGTTGGCCGTGGTCGTGGTCGTCGGCTGGACGATCGCGTTCGGGGCGCCGCGCCTGTTCGCCGAAGTCGGCCGATTCCTCGAAACGCTGCCGGGAATGGTGGCGGGCATCGCCTACGATCTCCGCGAGTACGCCGAGGGCCATGGCCTCGAAGGCTATGTCGGCCCGACCGCCGAGGCGCTGCGCACCAGCACCGATGACATCGCCGGCATGCTGGCGCGGACCGTGGCCGGCGGCGCCGGCGCGGTGTTCGGCGGCCTGGGCCAACTGCTCGGCGTGCTGGTGCTGCCGTTGCTCTCGTTCTATCTGCTGGCCGAAGGCGGACAGGTGCGCGACAGCGTGTTCCGCTTCGTCCCGCCGGAACACCACTCGCGCCTGCGCTCGCTGTCCAATGCGGTGGATCGAGCGCTCCGCGCCTACGTTCGTGGACAAGGCATCGTGTGTCTGGTCGTCGGAATCTCGACCGGCCTGGTGCTCGAGGCCTTCCGCTTCCCGTATGCGCTGCTGATCGGCGTGCTCGCCGGCGTCGCCGAAGTCATTCCCTATCTCGGATTCCTGATCGTCGCAGTCGCGATCGCGGTCGCCGGCCTGGTCGCAGGTCCGACGCACCTGGTCATCGGGCTCGCCGTGTACGTCGTGGTCAACAACCTGGTCGGGATCTTCGTCGCCCCCCGCGTGATGGGCCGCTACCTGCAACTCCATCCGTTCGTGGTCACGATCAGCGTGCTCGCCGGAGGCAGGCTGCTCGGCGCCGCGGGCGTGATGGTCGCCCTGCCGCTCGCGGCGATCATCCAGGCACTGGTCGCCGAGCTGGCGCCGCACGGCGAGGCGGCGCCGGCCAAGCCCGCACCGGGCGCGACGCCCTGAGGCTGCTGAAGTCGGTCTCATGGCCAGCCTGGCGGCCGCTTCGCTTCGCATCCTGCTTCGCTTCGCTGAGACATCGACGTGCTCCGCCATCCCTGGCTACGCACGTCTCCGACTCGCCGCCCGGCAGCCCATGAGTCCGACTTCCCCCTCTGGGCCCGAAATCTCGAACAAACCCTATCGATAGAGTTTGCGCACCGCGCCCCAGGTGGCGGAATGGACCGGCGTGGTAGCGCACGCATTGCTGCCGCCGGGGGTCGGCGGACAGCCGCTCCCGGGCGGCGGTGTCGCGCCGGTGTAGGGATTCAGTCCGTCGAACAGCACCCACGCCCCCGTGCCCTCCGGCAATCGGCCGATCGCGCGGTCGGCTGCCGCCTCGTGCGCCCGGTAGGCGTACTGATCGACCAGGGTGGTGTCGTCGCCCGTCACCTGCCACAACAAGACCGCGTCGCCGGAATTCGCCAGTGAGAAACCGAACGCCGGAAATCCCGAGGCTCGTTCCCAATCGTACGACTCGCGCCCGGTTACCATCCGCCGCACTCCGGCATCGAGCGTGCCCTGAAACGCGTAGCGCGGAATCGAGTCGCCGTCGGTCACGAACCAGCCGGCCAGGTCGAGCGGCCCCGCCCCGGCATTCACGACCTCGATCCACTCGTCGTCGCGGGACGAGAACGTCCCGCTGCCGTCCCAGTCGCGCGCCGGGCCCGGCAGGATTTCGTTGAGACGCAGCGTCTGCGCTGCAATCGGCGATGCATCGAGTCCGGCGAGCGACAACGCCACGCACGCGACCGTTCCGAGAACCGACTTCATCACAAGCTTCACCAGAGTGCTCCTGCGGGGGCGTTCCTCGACTCGCGGAAAGCCGGCCGTGGGATGCCGTCGCCCGCACGAAAAGGTCACGCGGAGGTCGCTTCGTCCACGGCGATGCCGGGTTCAACGCCATCGCCGTGCGCGTTGCCGCGGACACCGCCACCCGAGCAAGACTCCGGCCGGTTCGCCCCTCAGCGGCGGCGGATGCGCGCCCGCCGCGTCCAGTCCAGCGTCCATTCCGCGCCCGCCGGCCGATCGCCGGAGGTGCGATACACGGCCCCGCTCAGCTCGCCGCCCGCGAAGGGGAGACCGAGCTCGACCCGCACGCGCTCACCGCGCCCGCTCAGCGATCGCATCACCAGACGGTCGGCGCCGGGTTCCGGCAGGTAGACGTGCTCGCCACGCTCGAGGCGGAACACCGACTGGGTGACGCGCACGCGCAGGAAGTCGAGCAGTCGCGTTTCGGCGCGTGCGGTGACCACGTGACGCACGGCGTCGCGCGCCCAGCGCTGGCCCCAGGCTTCGTGCCTGAACCCGAGCGCCACCGGCCCGGGGCCGGACCGCCACTCGCCCCACAGCCCTTGGCGCCGGTCCTCGCGCTCGCGCCACGCGGCGCGGGCGCCGGTCACGTGGATGCGCGGATCGCGACGCGTCCCGTGTTGCTCCTCGATGCCGGCCACGAGGTGGCCGCCGTTCGCGAATCCCTGGTCCCACTCCGCGGCCAGGCGAGCGCCCGCGAGGCCGGGCGCGAATCGCCACAAGGCGACGAACAGCGCGACACGAGCCGGGGAGTTGGCACCGAACGCGCGTTGAGCCCCGAGGGCGATCGCGCGCGAGGGACCGGCGCGCCGCAGGTCGCCGAGCGGCACGTAGGACGCCGACCCGCCGCGTACGGTCAACCGCAGGATGCCGGTCGGGTTCGCGCGATCGAGCGCCACTTCGCTGCGCCAGCGACCGCGCCGGTCCGCGACCAGCTCGACGCCTGCGGTCGGCCCCACCCACCAGGCGCTTGCGTGCCCCGGACCCGCCCGGTCCCCGGTCAGCCCGAGATGAACCTCCGCGAATCCCAGTTCGAGGCCCGCCAGGGATCGGCGCTCGATCTGACCGGCGAGCAGGCCGACGCGGGCGCGGCCGCGCGCCCGGCGGTACCACGCGAGATCCTCGCTCGGCTTGCGGCGATAGATCGTGCGGCGCGGCTCGCGCGCCCAGGGTGAGGCGGGATTGCCGACCGCAAGGCCACGCCCCCAGCGCGGCGCCACGCGACCGACTCCGAACCATCCGCCCAGCAACGCGCCTTCGAGATCGGAACCGGCGAGCGCGTCGTCGTTGCCCTCGCGCACCGAGCCGTCGAGGCTGTCTCCGCTGAAGCGCACGTGGCGCCGGCGACGGTAGCGATCCCCGAGCCCGGTGAACCCGACGCCGACTTCGAGCGCGCCCTGATCGAGCGAGTCGGCCCGCTCGACCTCGAAGTCGAGTCCGTCTTCGACGTCGGCGGGCGGATCGAACGACGGGCCGAGAGGCTCGCCTTCGGCGAGCGCCAGGGCCGGCAGCCCGACGATCAGCCCCAGACATGCGAGGCGTCGGATCGCAAAGCCGATCAGGGTCGCGACGCGGCGGGAGCGGGTCACCCGAGCGATGCTCGAGTTCACGGTGCTGGACCCAGGGAGACGCCGAGGCGCGTGGTGCCGGGGAGAATCGGATGCTCGTCGACCGACGCTGCGGCGCCCAGACCACCGCGGCGCGCCGAGACCCCGACACTGACGCGCAACGGCGCCTCCCGCAGCTCGAGAACCACGCGCGCCGGACCCGCGATCAGCGCGCCTCCGGCACGGTGCCGGTCCACGCCCGCGCCATCGGCCGCCGACTCGCGGGCGAGCCAGACTTCGAAATCGTTTTGCGTCCAGCGGACTCCGATCTCGAGACCGCGCGACAACGGTGAGGCGCCCCGTTGCATCCCCTGCGGGTGCGCGATCCAGACCGTGTGCCCTCGACCCACCACGATCCACGCGCCACCGCCGGCCTCGAACGCCGGTGCATTCGGGGTCGCCCGGTCGCGGCGCGCGAGCGCTTTCACGCCGGCGCCGGCGGCACCGGTTGCGAACCCGGCCGCCGAGCCGCAGGACCACCACCCCAGCTCGGGTCCCCCGGTCTGCGAGACGCCGGCCGCGGCGCGCAGCGAACGCCATCCGGCGCGAGCAGACAGCGCGCGAGTCTCGAGTTCGGCCAAGCCGAAGCGCCGCACGCCGGCCACGGAGACGTCCCACGACTCGAGTGCCGGCAGACCGCGCTCGAGGAATTCCGAGGCTGAACCGGGTCCGGCGTGGGGAACCGGCGCGGGAAAGTCCTGGCCGTGCCCGCGCCCCGCGAGTGCCACCACCACTCCGACACACACGACCACCACGACATTCGACTTCACCGTTCCGACACCTGAAGGACCCGGGCCGCAGAAACCGAAGCGCCGGCGGGCGAGTGCGCGAGCAACGAGACGACATAGACGCCCGGCGCCAGGCCGCTCGGCGTCCACGCGAGGGCACCACGAGCGCCGGCTTCGAGTGCGGTCGCCGCATGAGCGACAAACCCGCCCTCGAGATCGAAGACGCGAATCGCGAGCGTGGCGCGCGGCCAGGGGAGCGCCCATTCGAGGGTTACCGGCAGCCCCGGCCTCACCCGGCGCGGCTGGATATCGAAGTTGTTTGCGATCGGCGCCGGCGGCCGGGGTGGACGGAGCGGCGAGCCCGTCGCATCGAGCGCCGGCGCCCAGCTGCCGTCGAGGCCGCGCTCGAGCGGCACGCCATCGGGAATCCCCGCCGCCGAGTAGGGGTCTTCCGAGCACGGAGTGCCGTCGACCTCGATCAAACGCACGATGTCGGCAGAACCGTCGCCGCCGTCGTTGTTGTTGAGTGCCGCCCAGGGCCTCGCCTCCCAGACACGCGCGGTATCGAGTGCCGGGAATCGCGAGAGGAACGCGGCGCGGTCCTGACAGAGGACCGCCAGACTCTCGGGCTCGAGCCAGGCGCCGGGCGCGATCGTCGCTCCGGACGCCGTGCGATCGGCGAGGCGAAAGCCGGAGACATCGACGGACTCGAATGCGGCGTTGCGAACTTCGATCCACTCGCCTTCGCCGCGTTCCGGATGGAACTGGATCTCGGTGGGCACGAGTGGACCCCGGCCGATCCGAACTCGCGCGGAATCGCGATCGTTGCCGGGGGCACCATCGCCGATCGCGGCAATGACCGCCCTCAGGACCCGCTTTCCGGGCGAGCCCGAAGGCACGGTGATCTCGCTCCACGCGGTGTCGGCCGCGGTCACCGCGCGCGGGATGGTGTAGGTCCCGAGCAGGAGGTCATCGAGCCAGAAGCTGGTGGCGATGATGCCGGCTTCGAGTGCCGCAGCCCCGCGCGAGACCACGGCCGCGCGCACGCGCATGGTCGCGCCGGACTCCGGATGAGCGGGCTCGAGCGCCAGGCTCCCGGGCACCAGCGCCGCGTCGCGCGCCACCTGGTTCGGCTGCCCCGGGGACGGCAGGTCGGGACGGAAGTCCTCGGCGTTGGATCCGCGCGCGGCGCCATCGGGCACGCGAGCGAGCGAGAAGCCGGAGGACGCATCGGGCGCGGGAACGCCGCACGCGTATTCGGCGAACTCGTGTGTGCCGTAACCGACGACCTCGGAGGCACCGTCCGGCCAGACGAGGCGCACCGCGTCGGGGCCATTCTGGAGATCGAGGGCGGCGACCGCATTCGCAGCAGGAACCGAGCTGCCGCCGATCACGAAACGCCCGCCCGCCACCACGCGATCGTTGGGTCCGCCGGTCCAGCGCGCGGTCCACCGACCGGGACCCGAGCCGTCGCCGGCTTCGATGCGTGCGCCGTCGAGCGCGCAGTCTGCGCCGGTGGGGTTGAACAGCTCGATGAACTCATGCCCGGTGTCGTCGCCGGCAGCGTCGTAGAGGATCTCGGCGACGATCGCGCGCCCGGGCGGCGCGCACTCGGCCTGCACACGCGGCGCCAATGCCGCAGAACCCAACACGCACGTCGCCACGGCGGCCACGACTCTCCCCCACGTCATCCGACGGCTCCGCGGGGGCGGATGGCCTTACCCGGGACTCCCGGCGATCAGGGCAGGCCGCGGCGCCGGCGCCACGCCCACTCCACACCCAGAGCCGCCACCACGAACACGAACGTCCACGGCGACTCCCACAGCCGCACCGATTCGGTGCGTGCCCGCGCCAGCGCGCGGGTTTCGAGCCCGCGCGTCCAGCGCGACAATTGCTCGACCGTTGCCACCTGGCCACCCGACGCCTTGGCCACCGCGGCGATCAGCGCGCTGTCCGGCACCACGCGCGCCGCCTCGAGGCTCCAACGATCCACGGCCAGCTCGCTGGTCGCTCGACCCAGCTCGCGCCCGGCGCGGACCGCGCGCGCGTTCACTTCGTGACGCCCGGGCGACAGATCATCGACGCGCGCCACGTAACTCCCCGGACTACCCGGCTCGAACACCACGCGGCGCGAGCCTCCCGACTCGTCACGCAGCTCGGCCACGACTTCGGCGCCCGCGACCGGATGAAATGCATCGTCCTGGAGTGTGGCGAACAATCGAACCTCTTCCCCATACGGCGTGAGCCGACGTTCGGGTCGCACCCGCAGCGGCTCGCCCTGGACCGGCTCGGCCAGAGCCCGCACCAGGTTCCGCCACAGCCGCCGGAATCGCTCGGCCGACAGCTCGTCGGTTCCCGACAACGACCATCGCCAGAATCCGGTCCCGTTCACGACCAACACCTGCCCACGCCCGATGCGCCGCACCAGCATCAGCGGCGGTCCGCCGTCGGCCGCACGGACCAGCAACCGATCGCCGCCGCCGGCCACGATCGGCGCCGGATCGCCAAGTGGGGCCGCGGACCGCCACGCGCGATCGCCGCGTGCCGGGTCGTCGTCCCACGCCATCAGTTCGCCCGCTTCGGGAGCCGGCTCGGGAGTCGCGCGTTCGACGATCGAGCCGCCGTCCAAGTCGAACGCCAGATCGTTCGCGAACGCTCCAGTCCGGAAGCGCGCCACCCCGGGCGCGGGACCCCCGATCGCAATCAGCGCGCCACCCCGGCGTACGAAGCCATGGAGCGCGGCATCGAACCCGGACGAGACGGCCTCCGCCGACAATCCGTCGAGGATCACGACTGCCGCACCGCGCAGCTCCTCGGGTCCCGGAGCGCGCGGGGACTGGCCTTCCAGCCGGTTCCAGTCGTCACCGCTGCGCACCCACGAGGCGAGCGCCAGCCCGGAATCCGCGACCAGGGAGCGCCGCAGGAACCCGAGGTCCCAGTTGAGCCCACTGCTCACGATCACCACTTCGAGTCGCCCGGGTGCCACCTCCACGGCCACCTGGCGCGCATTGTTGACACCGGTCAGCTCGCCGCGCAGCGAGTCGGTCTCGGCGGTCCACAACGCGAGACCGGCCTTGAGCGGCGTGACCGCGAACTCGGCCACGGTTTCCGCACCGGAGCCCGGCGAAACCACCGTCGTGCGGCCCAGCTCGCGCGTGCCGTCACGCAGCCGCACGGTGAACCGATCGCCGGCCGGCTCGGTCGACGTGACTCGAACGCGCACGGGGGTCGCCCGGCCGACCCGAGCCCCGGTGGAGGTCTCGATGCCGGCGATCGCGCGATCCTCGAGCCGGGAGGAGCCGACGAGCACACCGTGGACCGGAACGCCGAGCGTGCGCGCCGCCGCCACCGGATCGGCGCCCTGGTTGGCGGCACCGTCGGTGACCACGACCACCGCACCCACCGCCTCGGCGTCGCCGAGACGGCCGATCTCGGCGAGCACGTCGCCCAAGGCCGTGGTCCCCGGGCCGATGCGGCTCGTCGAGTCGAGGGCCATGCGCGTCGCGAACGGAATGATCTGGGCGCTGCCGCGCCAGGCGCGGCGAACCTGCTCCGCGGCGATCCCCGCGACGCGCGAGCGCGCCGTACCCCCGGGTTCGACCGGCAGCTCCATGCTGCTCGAGCGGTCGAGCAGGACCAGCAGCCGGTCCCCGGCGGCGCGTGGACGCTCGAGGATCGGCTGGGCCAGGAGCCAGAGCAGAACCACCAGGGCTGCGATCCGGAGCGCGGGCAGGATGCGACGCGCCAGCGCCGGAAGCGGAGGAATCGCGAAACGATACGCCCAGAGACCGAGACCGATCGCGGCCAGGGTCAGGATCGCAAACAGGATCCAGGGAACGTTGGGCGCCAGGTGCACCGAAGCATTCAAAGTCATCGCTCGCGCGGAGGGTGGTGGCACGACACGGCGGCGGGAAACGCGAACCTTAGCGCGATCCGCTGCCCCAGCGCACCTCGTCCACGACCCGCCGCGTCGCCTGGCCGGTCATGATCTTGAGGTTGTACCAGCCGAGTGCGACCACATGCGCGACGGTCGCGGCGAGAAGCACGCCGAGCGCGATCCGGGTGAGCGGCATCAGGGCCGACGACCACGCACCCGGGGACGCGTGCAGCAGGATCAGAAATCCGATCAGCGCCGAGACCACCACGCCGGTCAGCCGGCCGAACCAGGTGGGCTGAATGCGCACCGGGCCGACGAACAGGTAGAGGCAGGCCCCCCCGACCAGCAACAGCGCGTAGCGCACGGCAGCAACCGCAAACACGATCGGACCGACCAGGCCGGCGAACCACAGTCCGCCGATCACTCCCAGGTTGAACACGACGTCCACGATCGGATCGAGGACGGTGCCGAGCCGCGTGATCTGCCCGAAGCGGCGGGCGAACCAGCCGTCGGCGACGTCGGTCAGCGCGGCGAACCCAAAGGCGGCGGTGGCGAGTGCAAAGCGATGGTCGAGCAGCAGGAGGACGATCCCCGGCACCATCGTGACCCGAAGCAGTGACAAAGCGATCGGCACGTTGATCGCCGACAGGGAGTAGCCGTCGAGATCGCGAAGCAACCCGATGTAGAGCGTCACCAGTCCGAATGCGACCAGGATCCAAAGCGACGTGTGCAGGAAGAACTCGTACGCCAGCCACCGGTCGTCGGTCAGCGCCATGGCCGCCGCAGCCAGGAACGCCGCCGCGAAGAAGCCCAGCGCGAGGCTCCACACCGACCGGATCGCACCGGGATGGGCCACCATGTGCTCGCGCGCGTGCCGGGCGACCCGTTGCAGGTAGCGGACTATCGCGAGCGGGGCGAACCGCTCCCGTCGAAGCTCCTCCAGGTGCTCCTCGACGAACATTCCGACTCCCCCACGGAACGAAACGGTGCCACGCAGAACGATCCAAGATAAGGGCGCGACCCGGGACCGGCAACCGCCGATAACCCCAGGGCCATGCATCCTTTCCCGCTTTTGCTCGTCTCGGTCCTGGCGATGACCCTGATTGCCGGGTGTTCGGCCATGCCGCCGCCACCGAGCGACTTCAGTCCCGACGCGGTTCCCGACGCTTTCCGCCTGCCCACCGCGGCCCTGGCTCACCCGCTCGCGACCCGGAGCATTCTGGTCAGCTCGGGAGGCCATCTGTTCAACGGCGAGTGGTGGACACGGATCGAAGCTTCTTCCGACGGGCTCGAGGCCTCGCCCCCACGCGCGATCGCCTTCGAGGATCGCTGGCTTCCGGTCGCGCGCTGGACGCGGTTCGCAGGGCAGGTGCGATTCGATTTCGAGGCCGTCGCCCTGCCCGGACCCGGGTCGTGGACCGAAGACCTCACTCGACCGATCACCCGCGCAGTGAACGCGCAGATCGACGCGCGCGCCCGCCGCGAGCGCGAAGCACTCGTCAACAGCCTCGGCCAGGATCGAGTCGATCGGCTGGTGGTGCGAGCCGCTCGCACACAGGAGCCTCGAATCCAGGATCGACGGAACCTGTTCGTGAGCCTCGAGGTTCGGGTCACGCACCACGGGCGCGGCATGCACGCCACGCGACTCGGGCTGACGTTGGTGCCCGCCGACGGCGTCGTACCGTTCGTGGCGCTGGATTCCGACGGGCGCACCCCGGCCGTGGGCTGGACCAGCGCCCGCGACGTCCCGGGCTCCGAGTCGGCCGACAGCGTCCTCGGCTGGAGCGAATTGCCGGCGCGCAGGACGCGCGCGGAGACCGCGTGGGTGCTCGGACCGGGAGAAACCCGGGTCGCGCGCTTCGTCCTTCCGGCGTATCCGACCCACCCTGCCGAGCTCGAGCGCTGGGCCGCCGTGCCGCACGTGATTCGAGTTCAGGAGACACGCGCCTATTGGATCGCCGAAGTCGCTCGCGGTGCGAGCTTCGAGCTCGGCGATCCGCAGGTCGAGTCGGCGATCCGTGCGGCCCGCGTCGTGTTGCTGAGCTGCAGGGAGCGTCGCGATGGACGCTGGCTGCCGATCGGCGGCCCCTTTCACTACCGCGATGTCTATTTGCGCGACGCCGCGCGCGCCGTGCAGGCGTTGACCCTTCACGGATACGTGCGCGAAGCGCGCGAGCTGGTTTCGGCCTTCGACGAATGGCAGTGGCCGCACGGTCCCTTCGTCAGCCAGAAGGCGCAGCTCGACGGCACCGGGCAGGCGCTGTGGGCCTACGAACAAGCCTTCCTGCGGCCCCGCCCCGACCACGGTGTCGGCTACTACGCGGAAGCCGCCGCGCGCGCGGTCGCGTGGTGCGAGCGGCAGCGGGCGCGCAGCACGGAACTTGTGTCCGCGACAGCTTCCTGGAACGGCGACGGCGGCCCTGCGATCGGGGCCGACGGCACGGTCGCTGATCTGATGCCCGCCGCCGATCCCAAGGACAACGAGCTGGTTCGCGGTCAGCTGGTGGGAACCGACGCCTGGGCGATCGCCGGGTACCGCGCGGCCGCCGCCCTGCTGGAAGCCGCGGGCCGGCGCGAGGACGCGGCCGACGTTCGCCTTCGGCTCGCGAGCTATCGCACCACGTTCGCCTTAGCACTCGCGGTTCTCGGGCATGCCGACGTGCCCCCTTCGTGGAGCGGCACCGGGTTGGAATGGGGGAATCTGGCGGTCGGATATCCCTGTCGGGTCCTGCCCGCGAACGACCCGAGGATCGCGGCACTGGCCGAGCGCTATTGGGCGGCCGCCGGCGGCGTCGGCCTCGGCTTCTACGGAACGCAATCGCTCCACCACGGCTACGTCGCCGCCGACCTCGGCTCCTGGGCATTGATGGTCGGTCGCCGCGACGACGCCGAGCGCGTGCTCGACTCGCTGGTTTATTGGCGCAACGCCAGCGGCGCGGGGGCCGAGCTGTTCACGCGTGACGGCGACTTCGGCATCAACCTGCCGCCGCATCCGACGTCGGCGGCAGCACTCCTGACGCTGGCGCGAAACAGCCTGGTGTTCGACGAGGCCGACACGCTGTTGCTGACCGCGGGCGCACGGAGCGCCTGGTGGAACGGGGCGCGCGCCCGCGGGCTGCCGACCCGCTGGGGTAACCTGGATCTCGAATTCCGAATTCGCGGCGGACGCGCCGAATGGCGCTGGACGCCGGTGCCGGTGTGGACTGCGCTGACCTTGCCCCCGGGCACGGTCCCGCGCGGGCCGCTGCCGCGGCCGCTCCTGCCGGGTTCGCGACCCGATATCGTGCTGGCGCCGCCAGGAATCGGGCGCGCGGAAGTCGTGTTCGGTTCGCTGCCGGTTTCCGTCCGCTGGGAGTAGTCGGCGCCGCTCATCCACCCAGGCGGACGCGGGCGATCGTCCACAGAATCTTGGTTCCGGCTCCCACGGCGCCGCGCCACGTGCCTGAGACCTTCGACGTGCCGCCCTGGCGTCGCCGCCATTCGACCGGCACCTCGACGCAGTTCCACCGTGCGCGCATCGCGCGCGCTTGCATCTCGACCGTCCAGCCGTAATCACGGTCGCGCATGCCCAGCCCGGCCAGGGATTGCCAGCGCAGCGCGCGAAACGGGCCGAGGTCGGTGGAATCGCCGCCGAACAGCACGCGCAGCAGAGACGACGCCAGCCGGTTGCCGAAGCGCTGGACGTGCGTGAGCGATCCCGGCTCGGATGTTCCGAGGACTCGGGATCCGACCACCAGGTCGGCCCTCCCCTCGAGGATCGGAGCGAGCACCGACGGCAGCTCGGCGGGATCGCTGCTGCCGTCGGCGTCGAGAAACGCGACGATCGCCGGCGGATCGCGTTCGAGGTGAGCGATCGCGGCCAGGCAGGCGGCACCGTAGCCGCGCCGCGCCTCGTGAACCACCGTCGCCCCCGCCGCGCGCGCCACCGCGGCGGTGCGATCGGCCGATGCATTGTCGGCGACGACGATCTCGCGCAGCCAGAAACCCGCGCCCGAGCGCGGCAGCGACGCGATCACCTGCGGCAACGCGGCCTCTTCGTCGAGCGCGGGGATCAGGACCGCGACCGACAGCGCGCCATCGTCTCGAGTCGACGATCCGGAGGCGCGCTCGCCTTCGCGCGCGAGGTCCTGCGGGGCCCGGGGCGCCCGCGGGACCACGCCGGTCACCGCTGGTCGCTGCCCGCCGCTTTGCCGCGCACGGCGACCTGGGCGGCCGCCAGGCGTGCGATCGGCACGCGGTACGGCGAGCACGACACGTAGTCGAGTCCCAGCTCGTGACAGAGCTCGACGCTCGCCGGGTCGCCGCCGTGTTCGCCGCAGATGCCGATCTTGAGACCGGGCCGCGCGCCGCGGCCACGTTCGACCGCCCACTGCATCAGCACGCCGACCCCGGGAGCATCGATCGAGACGAACGGGTCGCTGGGCAGGATCTTGCGCTCGACGTACTCCGGCAGGAAGCGCCCCGCGTCGTCACGCGAGAATCCGAGAGTCATCTGGGTCAGGTCGTTGGTGCCGAACGAGAAGAACTCGGCTTCAACCGCGATGCGGTCCGCGGTGATCGCGGCGCGCGGCACCTCGATCATCGTACCGACCAGGTACTCGACGCGCTGGCCGCGCTTCGCCAGCACCGCTTCGGCGACCTCGCGCACGCGAGCCGCCTGGTCGCGCAGCTCCTCCACCATGCCGACCAACGGGATCATGATCTCGGGCAGCACGCGCGCGCCCTGACCGGCGGCGTCACACGCGGCCTCGAAGATGGCGCGCACCTGCATGTCGGTGATCTCGGGATACGTGATGCCGAGCCGGCAGCCGCGATGTCCGAGCATCGGGTTGAATTCGTGCAGTTCCTCGACGCGCTGGAGCAGCACCGGCAGTCCGGTGCGCAGGCGCGCCACCGGCATACGGTATTGCCGGGCCATCGCCTTCTTCTGGACCGCCGTCGCGCGCGGCAGCCGCACCAGGTCGAGCATCAGCTGCTCGCGCTTGGGCAGGAACTCGTGGAGCGGCGGATCGAGCGTGCGAATGGTGACCGGGTAGCCGTCCATGGCCTTGAAGATCCCCCGGTAGTCGGCCCGCTGCATCCGTTCGAGCTTGGCGATGACCGCCCGATACTCGGCCGCCGGCTTCGCCAGGGCGCGCTTGGCCGCGACGAATTCGGCGCGCACGCGGCGCTGAGCGGCCGGTTGCGTTTCCTCGGCCAGCGACCGTTCGAGTGTCGCCAGTCGAGCCCGGCCGGCCTTGATCTCGGGCGCCAGCAGGATCATGCGCACCACCACCGGCACCCGTTCCTCGCCGAAGAACATGTGCTCCGAACGGCAGAGCCCAATGCCCTCGGCGCCGAACTCGATCGCCTTCCGAGCGTCCTTCGGCGTATCGGCATTGGTTCGCACTTTGAGCCGCCGGACGCGGTCGGCGAGGGCCATGAATTCACCGAACTCGCCGCTGACCTTGGCCTCGATGGTCGGCACCTGCCCGAGCATGACTTTGCCGGTCGAGCCATCGATCGCGATCCAGTCGCCTTCGCGCACCGACTGTCCGCCGATCGTGCACGCCCGCGCGTGCTCCTGAACCTGGACCTCGGCAGCACCGCACACGCACGGCTTACCCATGCCGCGCGCGACCACCGCGGCGTGGCTGGTGAGTCCACCGGTCGACGTCAGGATGCCGCGTGCCGCGTCCATGCCGTGGATGTCGTCGGGCGTGGTCTCCTTGCGCACCAGGATCACCGGTTCGCGCGGTCCCCGCTCGGCAGCGGTGTCGGCGTCGAACACGGCGCGACCGACCGCCGCACCCGGAGACGCGGCGAGCCCGGCGGCGACCACGGTCGTGCGCGCCTTGGGATCGAAGCGCGGGTGCAGCAACTGGTCGAGGCTCGCGGGCTCGACCCGGAGCACGGCTTCGTCGGCGCTGATCAGGCCTTCCTTGACCATTTCGACCGCGATTCGCACCGCCGCCTGGGCCGTGCGCTTGCCGGTGCGCGTCTGCAGCAGGAACAGCCGTCCCTCCTGGATCGTGAACTCGAAGTCCTGGATGTCGCGGTAGTGGCGCTCGAGGCGCTTGGTGATGTCGTGGAGCTGCCGGTAGACGTCGGGCATTGCCGCCGCCAGGGTTTCAATCGGCTGCGGCGTGCGCACGCCGGCGACCACGTCCTCGCCCTGGGCGTTGGTCAGGTATTCGCCATAGAAGTGGTTCTCGCCGGTCGACGGGTTACGCGTGAACCCGACCCCGGTGCCCGAGGTTTCGCCCAGGTTGCCGAACACCATGGCCTGGACGTTGACCGCCGTGCCGAGATCGTCGGGGATCCGGTTCTGGCGCCGGTAGTACACCGCGCGATCGTTGTTCCACGAACGGAACACAGCGTCACGAGCGCGCGCGAGTTGTTCGATCGGGTCCTGGGGGAAGTCGGCCCCCGACCGCTGCCGGACCAGCTGCTTGAACCGGGCGACCAGCGACTTCAAGTCGGCGGTGTCGAGCTCGGTGTCGAGCCGCACGCGCCGCCGCTGCTTGAGTTTCTCGATCGCGTGCTCGAACTCGCGCTTCTCGAAATCGAGGACCACCGCCGCGAACATCTGGATGAAGCGGCGGTAGCAATCCCACGCGAACCGCTCGTTGCCGGTGGCTCGGGCGAGCCCGGCGACCGAGGCGTCGTTGAGCCCCAGGTTCAGAATGGTGTCCATCATGCCCGGCATCGAGAACTTGGCGCCCGAGCGCACGGAAACCAGCAGCGGATGCTTGGCCTCGCCGAGCTTGCGCCCCATCACGCGCTCGAGGCGCTCGAGTGCCGCGGTCTGCTGGCCGCGAAAGTCGGGCGGCAGCTGCCGGTCGTGGCGGTAGTACCAGCGACAGACCTCGGTCGTGATCGTGAAGCCCGGGGGGACCGGCACGCCGGCGTTGGTCATTTCCGCGAGCCCGGCGCCCTTGCCGCCCAGCAGGTCGCGCAGGTTCGCCCCACCTTCCGCGCCCCCGTCGCCGAAGAAGTAGATCCACGGGGTCGCGGCCGTCTGGGACTTTTCGGCCGCCGGCATCGTCGTCGTCTCGGTCACGGCGTTCTCCATGGAACGGCGGTCTCCCGGCGCTCCGGCAGTGCGGCGCCACTCGCGCCGCGACACCTTCGAGGACTCAGGGCTTCGCGAACAAATCGTCCGCCGGCTTGGTGTTGATTCTCACCGAACGGACGCGAACCGTCATCATGGTCTCACCTTCGAGTTGTCGCTCTTCGCGATGCGGCCACAGGATGTCCGACACGGTTCGCAGATCGCTGTAGCGCCGCCGCACCACGGCGCCCGTGATCTCGCCCTGATCGAACCCGAGCAGGCCGCCGGATTCCGGATGGAAGTAGAGCGTGCGCGAGGGCTCGCCGGGAGCCTCTACCACCACCGCCAGAGCGTCAACGCCCCCCCAGGGCTCGCTGCCCGCCGAGTAGACGCGGGAACGGGAATCCTGACCGGCCAGGAGCAGGTGGGGCAGATCGGCGGTGAATCCGGCGCGCAGTCCGGACACGGCCAGGCTGTCGAGGTCGCTGGCCACGGAGTCGTCGGTCGCGATGCGCCACCCGCGCTGGCCGGCGAGCGTTTGGCGCGACGCGACCCCGCCGACCTCGGTCACCATCACCATCTGGAACGGCTCGCGGCGCACCTGGGTCATCGTCCCTTCCATACGCTGGCCCCCGACATTGAGCGTGATGTCGGCGTCGATCCATGAATCGCGGATCTTCGAGAGCCGCGAGGCGCCGCCGTGAGCGCGAATCGCCTTCGCCACGAGCTGGCGCCCGCGGGTCTGATCCGCTGCACTCGGTTCCGCGACCGGCGGGGACGGCGCGGTCGCGCTGGGACGCAGGACCTCGACCGGACCGAAGTGGCGGAGTGCCGCCTCGAGGTCGACCGCGGGCCCGACCACCACGATCACCGCGCGCGCCGGATCGAGCCAGCGTGCCGCGGCCTCGCCGACCGTCTCGGCGGTGACCCCATCCAGTTGCGCCCGGTAGTGAGCGACGATATCCGTGGGCTGACCGTAGAAGTGGGCGGCCAGCCACGAGGCGGCCACTTGAGCCAGCGTCTCGTGCTGGAGGGGCAGCGATTGCCGGAGCATGCGGCGGGCCTGTTCGAAATCCGGGCCGGGGCTGATGCGATGTAGCGCCGAGGCGTCGCGCAGCAGCAGGTTCACGGCCTCGCTCGCCGATCCGAACGGGGCGGTCGCGGCGACCGTGAAGACTCCAGCGTCGCGCAGGTTGAGATACCCGGTGCGCAGCTCGCGGCCGAACCGCAGCCGTTCTCCGTCCGGGCGAGCGGCGGGTGGCCCCCCGTACAGAGCGTTGGCGATCAGCATGGCCGGCTCCTCCGCAGCACCGCGCGCGGGAGCCAACCACGCAATCCGGATCTCGGCGCGCGGGATTGCCCGGTCGACGATAACGACTCGAGTACCGGACGGCGGACCCACGGGGCTTCGAGACGGCAGCGGGTCGGCCCCCGCCTGCGCGGCGCCGAACCAGGTTTCGGCCGCCGAAAAGGCCGGTTCGGCGTCGACATCGCCAGCGACCATCAATACGCAACCCGAGAGCGACCAGCGCGCGACATGGAAGGCAGCCACCTGGTCCCGGGTCAGCCGCAGCAGGGCTTCGGGCTGGCCGACGACCGGCTGCGCGTAGGGATGATCGTTGAACAGCGAACGCAACACCTGGGCGTCCGCCGCCGGCGCCGGCTGCTCCTGGAACGCGAGTTGGCGGATCGCGCCCCGCATCGCGCCGCGCAGCTGTTCTTCATCGAAGCGAGGAAAACGAACCGCATCGCTCATCAACTCGATCGCCTGCCCGAGATCGCGAGCGAAGAACGTTCCGCCCAGCGTTGCGAAGTCGCGCCCGACACTGGCGACCAGCTCGCCGCCGGTGCGATCCAGCTCGGCCGCGAACGTCGCGGCATCGCGGGTCGTCGTTCCGCGGCGCAGCATCTCCGCGGTCAGGTGAGCGACACCTTCCTGGCCCCGGGGCTGACTGATCAGGCCGGCCGGGGATCTCAATTCGACGTGCACCAGGCCGCTGCCCCGGACCGGCAAGACCGCGACTTGGAGACCGCTCGCGAGTGTTCGCACGATGGGCGCGGCCGGCGCTCCTGCCGAGTGGCCGGAATCGACCGCAAGAGCCACCAGCAGCAGTGTCGTGGCCAGTGGGCCCGGGATTCTCGCCGGCTTCATCGTTGCTCTCCATCGCCTGCCGGCATCGGCGACTCGGCCGTCAAGGTCACGATCGCGCGTCGCCCCGGGATCAGGAACTTCTGCGCCGCCTGCTGCACGGCCGCCGGAGTCAACGTCTGCAATCCTTGAATTTGTTTCCACGCGGCTTCCGGGTCGCCGCCGGTCAGCGTGCCGGTCCCGAGCGCCAGCGCACGCCCACGAACCGTCTGCAGATCAGAACGCCAACGCAGCTCGAGCCCCGCGCGAGCGGCCGCGAGCTCGGTGTCGCCGGCGGTTTCCGCGGCCAGAGACTCGACGACCCGGACCAGCGCCGATTCCGCGAATGCCATCTCGACGCCGGGCGCCGGGATCGCGTACGCGTAGAACAGGGACGCCGCCCGTAGGCCGTCGTAGGCGGCCCGAACCTGCAGGAATGGCTTCCCCGGTCCGGTCAGCTCGCGTTGGAGCCGGCCGGCGGCCGGATCCCCCAGGATCTCCGCCACCACGTTCATCGCCGGCAACGCCCGGTCGTTGCCTGCGGGCCCACGCCAGCCGGCGAGCAGAAGCGAGAATCGACCCGGAACCGTGCCCTCGGAGCGCGCCTCGGGTGAAGCCGGCTCGGCGGCGACGACGGCCGTCGTGCGCGCGCCGCGCCCGAGCACGCCGAACGATTCGCGAATCGCGGCGAGTGCGGCCTTGGGATCGAAGCGTCCGGTCACCGTGAGCACCGCGTTCTCGGGCACGTAGCGTTCGCGTCGATAGGCTTGAACCTGCTCGAGCGTGGCAGCGGCAAGGTCGGACTCGGCGCCCAGCACCGGACGGCCGTAGCCGTGGCCCGGATAGGCGGCCGCAAACAACCGCTCCACCGAGCGGCCGACGGGATTGGTTTCCACGAAATTGTCTCGCTCGCGCTGAACGAACTCGCGCTCGCGGTCGAACGCCGCCTGGTCGAATGGGCCCGCGGCCATGCGCTCGGCCGTCAGCCTGATCGCGAGCGCCACTGCCTCGGTGGGAACGGTGGCGAAGAAGCTCGTGAAGTCCGGCGTCGTCGAGGTGCTGGCGGTCGCGCCCTCGGCGAGCAGGAGGCGCCGGTAGTCGTGCGCCGAGTCGGTGGAAGCCCGGAAGGTCATGCGTTCGAGCAGGTGCGAGATTCCGGAGGCACCGGGCGGCTCGTAGGCCGAGCCGGCGCGATACCACAGGGCGATGTCAGCGCCCATGGCCGCGGGGTCCGGCGCGAGCAGCACTTCGAGCCCGTTCCCGAGTCGCGACTTCTGGATCTTGGGCTTGGCCGGGGAATCGGCAGCGAAGGCGGGAGACCCCGGGGGCAATGTCGCGAGGGCGATGGTCAGCATCGCAACCACCGCCGAGAACCGCCGAACTTTCATCGTATGAAACTCCATCACTGAGTCACCTCAACAGCACGATGCGGGCGCTCGCGATTTCACCGTCACCCGCCACGGCCACCCAATAGACGCCCGGCGGCAGCGAGCGCCCGTCGTCGTCCCGCCCGTTCCACGGGACTTCCGCAACTGAACCTGGAATCAGCGCGCCCGACCAGAGCGCGCGCACCGCACGACCCGCGCTGTCGTGGATGCGAACCCGGACCGAGCGGGCCGCGGCGTCCGCGGACATCCCGAAGCGAATCCGCAGATCGCCGCGTTCGGGAGCGAACGGGTTGCCGCCTTCCGTTCGAATCCCGAGGGTTCCGGAGAACTCCGGTTCCGGAAGCCCCGCCGCCCGCGCCCCGTTGGGAATGCCGAAACCGACCCGCATGTCCGGATTCGTGGACCGCGAGGCGGTTTCGCGCAGCGCGCGGATCAGCTCCTGCGGACTCCATCCCGGACGCGCCTGCATCAGGCAGGCGGCGAGCCCGGCGACCAATGGAGCCGCAAGCGAGGTTCCGGACGCGGAACTATAACCGGTCGGGTTCCCGGACGTCGAAACAATGGGCACGTTCACGCCTCGCGCCGCCAGATCGGGCTTGATCCGGCCGTCGGCCGACGGCCCGAACGACGAGGACGCCGCGACCGCACCCAAATCGTCGACGGAGCCGACCGCAATCAGACTGTCCCCGTCGACGTCGGCGGGCGCGATCAGGTAGTGCCAGAGCGAAGCGCCTTCGTTGCCGACCGAGTTGACCAGCAGGATTCCCTTGCTCGCCGCGATCTGGGCCGCGCGGCTGACGTCGGTGGTTTGGCCGTCCATGTCGGCGTAGGAGTAGTCGGGGGCCGGATCGTCGAAGGTGAAATAACCGAGCGATGAAGTGATGAGGTCCGCTCCCAGGCTGTCGGCCCACTCGGCGCCCTGCGCCCAGTACAGCATCTCGGCGGGTGTTTCGCTGAACTCGTTCTCGGTGCGCGCCAGAGCCAGATCCGCGCCGGGTGCCGCACCGACGTAGGCGCCGGCTCGGTTCCCCGCGAGGCACCCGAGCACCCAGGTGCCGTGGTTGAGCAGGAACCCCGTGGTGGTGTCGGTGACCGTGCTGTCGCCCTCGACGAAGTCGCGCCGGTGGCCGGGCGCGGGAATGCGGTCGCGCAGCGCCTCGTGGGTGTCATGACGGTTGAACCCGGCGTCGAGCACGCAGACCAGGACACCGGCACCGGTGTAGCCCGAGTCGTGAAGTGCGCTCGCGCCGATCTGCCGGATCGCGGCCTCGAGCCGGCCGTGATCGACGCTGCTCGAGCGCGCCGCCAGCCCCGGCCCCAAGGATCCGAATGAGGGTCCGGATGAGGGCCCGAAGGTTGGCCACAGCTCGCCGTGCCCATCGCGGACCACGGGCGGCGTCTGTCGCTGAACGCGCGCGACCGGTGTGACTGCGGCGACTCCGGGCAGACGCACCAGCGCATCGAGGCCCAGGCCGGAGATGCGCACCGCAGCACGGTTCAGCCAACGCGAGACCGCATACGGCTCGAGGCCGAATCCGCGCAAGACGTTCAGGTTCGCCTCGGCGACCGGCAGGTCCCGATCGTCGACCAGCGGCTGCACCCGCGCCCGGAGTCGGCGCGCGAGATTTCGCGGTGTGAGTGCCGCTTCGGCCCGAGCCAGTGCCTGCGCGCGCTCGGCCCCCTCGGCCAGACCCTTGTCCCGGAACACGACCCAAACGGAAATCTCCTGGGACGAGGTCCGCAAACTCTCGAGACGCGGGTCCAGTCGCGCGGGCAACGCCGTCTGAGCCCCGGCGAGAGCCGCGAACAGCAGCGCGCTCGCCGCGGTCAGGCCGAAGGCCGCGAGGTCAGCGGGTCGAGTGCGCCGGCACACGGGCCACGGCCTCGAGGTTGCCGACCACGCGGCCTGCGGCATTGAGAATCGGCGGGCGTGCTTCCGACTCGAGGGCGCGGCGGGCCTCGGCGTCGATGAGCCCGAGGCACTCGAGAGCCGCCACCATCGCGGGCGCCACCGCACGAGTGCCGCCATCCAGGACCTTGATTGCGAGCCCGAGTCCGCGCCCGGGCACTCCGGCGCACTCGAGGCCTTCGGCGCCACCTTTGGCGACCACCATCCCCGAGGTCGCGCGCATCAGCGCGGTGCTGAATCGGCCGGCGCCGCCGACCACCTCGGGGTGCGCGATCATAGCGCCTCGAATGCGCGCGAGTGCAGCCTCGCGGGCATCCGATCCGGGGTGAGCGGAAGCCAGCCGGGCATAGGACCGAGCCATCGCCGACAACGGCAGTGCGAACACCGGCACGTTGCAGCCGTCGATCGCCACACTCAGGGCATCGGCGGAGAGCCCCGCGACTTCGGCTACGGTTCGGCGCATGAGCTGCTGGACCGGATGCTCGGGTTGCTCGTAGCCACGCACCGGCCAGCCCTCGGATAGGGCCAGGCACAACATCGCGGCGTGTTTGCCCGAACAGTTGTTGTAGAGCGGAGACGCCTCTTCCGGATGCGATGCCAGCCGGGTGCGTGCCTCGGGGTCCAGGGGATCGTGGTAGCCGCACGCCAGGTCGGCGGCGCCGAGGCCGAGGCGATCGAGGATGCCACGCACCAGCCGAAGGTGATCGGCGCTGCCGGTGTGCGACGCCGTCATCACCGCCAACTCCGGGTCGCTGAATCCCCAACGCTCGGCGTGTCCGCGTTCGACCAGGGGCAGCAACTGGAACGGCTTGGCGGACGAGCGGTAGGTCGTGACCCGATCGGGATTCTCGGTGCCCGCGATCGGGGCACCCGCCGAGTCCGCGGCAGCGACCTCGACCTGGTGCCGCGACTCGACGATGTCGCCGCGTCGGACCCTGACCTCGACATGCAGGCGCATGGTGGGCCTGCTCTCCCGCCTAGCGGATGACCACGAACCGATGCTGGAACGTGAACGCGTCGGACTCGACGCGGAACATGTAGATCCCGGAGGCCACGTCCTCCCCTTGCTGGTTCCGGAGGTTCCAGGGCTCGAAGTCGCGAATCGAGTCGTCGTGCAGGAGCTCGGCGACCAGATCGCCGGCGACCGTGTAGATCCTGATCGTGGCGCGCGCCGGAAGCTTGGTGAAGTGCACCTCGTTCGACGTTCCATCCCAGGCTTCGCGCGCGCGGAATGGATTCGGGACCACGACCACCTGCTCGAGGTTCGATTCGGGACCGGTGGTCGCTTCGACCGGCTCGGCGGTCATGTTGCTGAGCTTGCTGTTCAGATTCGGGCAGCTGTCCCGCACCGGGGCGGTGCAGCGGGCGAAGTTGTCCAGGGTGTCGGGCACGAACATTTCGTCGTAGGGACCATCCAGAGTCGTGTTCTTCAGCTCGTAGGTCACCGAATACCAGGTCCGGAAGCCGTCGTGCGGGCCCGGCGGCGTCACCAGCTTGAACACCGAATCGCCGAGTGACAGGCAGCGATCGAGATGATCGACGATCCGGCACACCTTGACGAACGACCCGCTCGAATCGGGGTCGACGAAGGTGACCACGCTGTCGTTGATCACCGTGCCGTTGCAGAGGAAGTTCGGGTTCGTGACCTCGTTGGAGGTGTCGACCCGCGAGAAGTGCCAGAGGAGATTGTCGTTGTCCTGGCGCGAGAAGCGGCGCAGGAGCACTGCCCGATTCGAATCCGGCTGGTTGGTCATTCGATAGATGCGATACCCACCAAAGTCCTTTCGGGACTCGGCACGGCGATCGCGCAGGAACCGCACGGTGATCGTCCGAGAATCGAGGCGAACGCTGTCGGCCAACGGCCCCGCGAACTGGCCCGAGCAGGCCTGCGGAATGATCAATGAGCTGTCCTGGTAGGCGCCGACGAACGCGCAAATGGGAATCGCGGGGAAGTTCGGCCGCACCTCTCCCCGAGCGGCATAGTTGAAGTCACATCCGGGCGTGTGTCCGATCTGGGCACGCGCCTCGGGCGCCCACGCCACACTCAGGATCCCGGCCCAGGCCGCGAGGGCCAGGGCCGGAATCAGGATTCGGCGGAATCGAGTCGCTCGGGTCATGTCAGTCCCGCGGCACCCGCGCCGAACTCGGGCGGCTGACGCCAACCGCCGCCCCGCGACCGGGGACGGGTCGTGCGACGCTCGTCGCACGGTCGCCGGGAGCCACCGACGTCGCCCGCAGCATGGTGGTACTCGGAGCGTTCCCGGGCCACGGTCGCCTGTCCAGTCCGACGGCCGCTCCACCCCAGAGCGTGCCCAGGACGTAGTCGACCAGTGCCTGCCCCTGGACGCGCTTCGGCCACCACAGCGGGAAACCGGTGTGCGTCACCGAGACGTTGTCGGGAGGCGGTCCATGGTAGTGCGTCATGATCACGTACGTGGGCATCCCGGGAAGATAAGGGTTGCTGCGTTCCGGCGGATTGTTGAGCGTGGACGCCTGCACCCGGTAGAGCGTGTCGAGCGTCGACTGCAGATTCTCGATCACGCCCGGGTCGATGTCCTCGATGATGTAAGTTCGCGTCCTGCCTCAGGTACTCGATGTCCACGGTACTGCTGTAGATGTTGAAACGATCGGGCGCCTCGATGGCGACCGGGTCGCTCGCCGCATCCTTGACCTCCATCGCCAGCGGCAACTCGCCGTACTTGAGCGGCGGCGGTCCCCGGAAGCGCCCCAGCTCGCGCTGGATGCTCGCGACCGGCTTGCTGATCTGGAACGAAGACTGCCACTTGGCCACGTCGAACATGAATCGGCCGGGACCCAGCTCGTTGCGGCCGTCGACCGAGGAGTACTTCTTGCTCCCGGCGTCGTTGTTGCGATCGTTCCACGGATCGGTGACCGCATAGGCCGCGCCACCGCCGTTCAGCCAGATCTTGCCACCCTGACGGACGTAGGTCGCCAGCGTGTTCACCCGTCCCCGCCCGCCCATGTAACGCAGCGCGACGCCCGGATCGACCGGATCGGTGCCGGGCTTGTCGTTGCCGGCACCCGGGCCGTCGACCATCCACACGACGTGGCGGTACTTGGCCAGAAGCGACAGCTTGACGGTCAGCACTTCCTTGTTGATCCGCGTGCCGAACGTGTCGTAGTCGTAGGCGCCGAACAACCCCTGATTCGACATCCGACCCTGGCACTTCCACCACTTGCCGCCGCGGGCGAACATGAACGAATCCATCTCGGCGCGGTTCGGCCATGGCCCGGAGGGCGATATCGGGCACGTGTCCCGCGAGGACCGATAGACGGTGGGTTTGAGTCGGGTGTCGTCGATCACCAGCAGTGGCCGATTGAAGGTCGGCGCCACCACCTCGAGTCGAATGGTTCCCATGCTCTTGAGCGTGTTGTTGTCCTCGGCCAGGATGTAGAAGAAGTGGATCTCGCCGCCCGCGAACGGTCCGACGGTGGCCTGGGTCACGCTGGCGCTCGGCGTGCTCCAGTGTTTCAAGTCGGTCGTCTCGGGATTGCGCGGGGTCACGTAGTCGAACAGGTCCTCGATGTCGAGCCCCCACCGGTAGCTCTCGATGTCCGAGCCGGACGGGGGTATGGCGTACCAGTTGATGGTCACCCTGCGGCCGGCGGGAACCTCGAGCACGACCTGGCATCGGTCGGCGTCGTTGCAGATCCCTCCCAGCGTGTATTCGTAGTTGAAGGACTCGTTGAACATCCCGATCTTGGGGCCGCTCGCCCCGGCGAAGCCGATCCTGAGATGCGTCATGTTGGTCTGGAACGAGAACAGCGGGTTGTAGGCCCCGGCTTCGTCGAAGCCAATGACGCAGAACACGGCATCGGTGTTGGGGGTCAGACTCGTGTAGCGCGCCATCGTCGTCTCGGCGCTGGTCGAATCCCAGCCCGCCCAGGGTCCGTCCGGGTGATTCTCATAGAATCGGCGCAACGAATCCGGTTTGGCCCACGCCACGTCCCAGGGAAAGAGCGAAGACGCGGTCAGCAGGATGTACTTGTACTTGACCGGCTTCTGGGTGAACACGCCGTCGGGGTCCTCGCCACGCCACGAAATCCGCACCGCCGGAGTCACCATGAACTGAAAACTCGAAGGTGGCGGCGCGATCAGAAAAACCTCGGGCGCCACCGTGTACGAGTTGAACGCGCGCGCCGAATAGGGGCCGACCTCGCCCTGGTTGTCCACCGCACGGATGAGGAACGTATGGTAATCGGAGCCCAGCATTCGATTGCTGGGTTGTTCGCGCAACGGGATGGTCGAATCGAACGACATGCGCAACTCGTTTGCGGTCGTCTGCTGCCAGACCGTGTCCTGCCCCGCCGTCAGCAGGTGTGGATCCACGGTGTAGATGTAGTGCTCGACCCGCCCGTCGGGGTCGAAACCCACCCAGTTCAAGGTGATCGAGTAGTAGTACCTGCCGGTGGTATCGATGGGTGCGGCGGTCAGCCGCACTTCCGGAAGCCGGTTGGTCAGAACCCCTTTGATGGCCGATTCGCAGCCAAACAGGGCGACGACCGCGGCCACCGCCGCCGGTATCCGGAGCAGTCTGAACAGAGAACCTGGACCGTTCATGGACTCCTCCTCTGGTTGTCTGGATCCTGGCCCGGTCGGTCGTTGGAAGTTGCGGCGGCCCGCGTCGGAGCCGGGATCGCCGGCACGTTGAACGGGATCGATCTCCTGATGCAACGTCCGCCGTTGGTAATCTCGCAATCTTTGCAGTCGCACAGCTCGACGATCGCCTCCACCTCGGGGCCACGGATGTCGTTCGGAACCGTGACCGTGATCTGCGGGGCGCTGAACTGGTAGCCACCGGGCGGCGCGATCGTGGTATCCGCTCCGGTCCAGGTGCTCTTGCCCTTGAGGGTCAGCGTCCAGCGCAGCACGGTGCTGCTCGAGGGGCCGCCGACCCGCGACGGCGGATTGGCGAAGTCGTAGGGATCGACGTCGCCCGCCGGGAGGTTGAAGCGCAGGTTCAAGCGGGTGAAGAACGTGGTGTCGGGGCGCGGCACGAACCCCGGCTGGTCGATCAACAAGAACGGATCCTTGTTGACGTAGAACAACACGATCAGATTTCGCAGTTCCGGCCGCGTGTTGTAGGTGCTGCGCGGATCGGTGCTCACCCGACGGTCGGCGCCGTTGTTTCCGTCGACGGAGTTGACGGTGAAGTACATCTTGCCACCGGTGCGGGCCGCAATGTAGGCGCCGACGGCGGGGTTCTCGCCGCGCTGCACGTCGGCCGGATCGAACACCGGAATCGAGATGCCGCGCGGCTGGACCGACAGGGACCCGAGCGGCGTCTGCTCGAGGGTATAGCCGAATTGCATCCCGATCGGGGATCCGTTCGGCCCCGACGGGCGCACGACCAGGGGTGGTTCGGTGACGAAGGCCGTGTCGTTCGCCAGGTCGGGGTCGTTCGCGCCGACCTTGACGCTGTAGGGCGAATCGAGGTCCACACCGCCCCCGTGGAACAGCACCCACGAGTTCATGTGCACGGTATCGCCTTCGGAGCGGATGTAGAGGCGATCTCGATAGATCTCGTAAAACGTCTCGCGCGTGCTGCGCTCGGCCGGTAGCCGGACCAGCGAGTCGGAACTCATCATGGTCCCGGCCAACTCGGGGGTCGCGCGCAACGCCGCATCGGACCAGCTCGGAATATCGATGTAGCGATCACGCCCGATGAGGGGGAATCGACTGGGATCCGGGCCGGCAAACCAGCTGTCGGGACGCATGTTCATCTGGAATCGCCGGTTTCGGTTGCTGGCGCCGGACGCCTCGTCGAGCGCCCGCAGCGAGAAGATTTTGGTGCCCGCCGCGACCGCCCCGATCGGATAGACCTTCTGCGCGGACTCCGGGGGCAGGTCCTGGAACACCGACTCATCCAGCTTGTACCGGAACCCGGTGACGCTGGAACCGGGTGCGGAAAGCTCGGTCCGCCACCTGAAGACCAGGTTCGCGGCCGCGGTCACGGTGTCCTTGGGCGGCACTCCGAGCCCCTCCAGGGTCAGTGAGTCGCGGATGAAGATCAGCGTGTCCTTGGTGGTCACGCGGCGCAGGACCTTGTCCCACCGGTAGATCGGCCCCTGGCCATAGGCCTCGTAGATGTAGATGTCGGGCGGAAAGCGATCGAGCGCGCTGAAGATGAACCGCGCCGGAGTGGCGTCGGGCTTGCCCTTGTCGTCGACAGCGTAGATGAAGAACGCATGCGCCCGGCTGGTCCGCTCCTGCGACACGTTGAACACGAACACGCTGTCGGTCTTGCTGGTGTACCGGTAGTCCCGCGGCTTGGGCCCCGGCAGCGGCGGCAACGGCAGCCCGGGCGGCGGAACATCGAGGGTCTCGACCACGGCCCAGTAGAAGCCCGTGATCGCACCATCCCGATCGGATCCCGCCCAATACATGTGGAAGCGAACGGGAATCGTCCCGATCTCAGTAACCCTCGGGTCTCCCGAATCCGGGTCGCGATAGGTAATCGTGTCTTGGGGGGCCTGGGTGATCCAGGTTTCTGGAGCCTGATTGGTGTCGACGTTCGGGGTGAGGGGTTTTCGACACCCGACACCAACCATCGTGATCAGGAAAAGCAAAAGCAGACCGGAACGAAAGCGCATTCACGCCCCTCCAGCACGCCCAGTCAATTGGTCAGGGGAAAGTGCGTGAAACCTAGCAGCCGACCCCGGAGGCGTCAAGAGCCTGCAACGGTCCGGGGGCGCTCCGCAGCCACCCGGTGGGCCTGGAGGATGGTGTCCCTCTCCCCAGGCGATCGGCTCTCGGGGCTGAAAACTTGACCCGGCGTTGGGGCCGGGCCGCCCGGGGGGCCGGCCACGGGAGGGCCAGGAGGCCAAACAAGCACCGGGGGGCGGAGCTTTCGCCCCGCCCCCCGGCGGTGTATCGACTTCAGACTCCGCTACTTCAGGACGACGAGCTTACCCTTGCTCGTGAACTTCTGGGCCGCGTACTCCAGCCGCGCGAAGTAGACGCCGCGAGCGACCTGCTTGCCCGCATTGTCGACACCGTCCCAGGTCAGTGAGTGCTCGCCCGCCACGAAGTTGCGGTCGGCGAGGTCACGAACCAGACGCCCAGCGACGTCGAAGATCTGGATCTTGACGCGATCGCTCTTGGCGAGACCGATCGCGAAGGTCGCAGAACCCGTACGCAGCGGGTTGTTGCGGAGGCTCATGAAGTTGTAGAGCCGCCCACTACCGTTGTTCGGCGTGTCGGTGGTCGAGATCGGCGCGCCGACGATGTTGCAGCCGGCGATCGTCCCGAACGCATCCTGGAACGCCTTGTAGTAGTAGGTCAGACGTCCACGAGACGAAATCTCGTCCCGCGCACGCAGAACCTCGATGTCCCATCCGTCCGAAAGCGCCATCCACGGGTTGAGCGCGGTGTGCGTCTTCAGAATGCCCGACGGATGCGGACCGTTGCCGAACGGATCCTCGTAGAACGAGGACTCGGTGGCTTCGGCCAACACCGGGATCTGGACGTCGAGCGTGAACGTGCAAGCATTACGGAGACCGTAAATGTCGCCCGTCGCTGACGGCAGAGCCGCGGTCGGGAGGATGTCCGCGCTGAACGCCGTGTTACCCGAGTTCGCCAGGTAGCTCACGTTGATCAGATCGGCGCCGAGAATCGAGGTGATGAAGGCATACGCAGGCCCCGTGGCCGCTTCGTTCCAGCCGTCACCCGTCGTGTAGAAGCCACGATTGGGATCGGTAGGATCGCCGCTGGTCGCGAAGCTGGTCATGATGCCGGCGTCATTTGAGCTCTTGTTGTTGAACGGACCCCAGATGCTCGAGTTCAGGTCACCGGTCAGCGTGACGAGGACCTTGTAGAAGGTCGTCAGCATGGTCGGCGACGGTCCCTGCAGGGACTTCTGACCGTCGATCTGGGTGTTCGTCGGGTTGGAGAACGCAACACGGCTGCCGATGCTGCCGGTGTTGGTGGTCAGCGACTCGGACGCCTTGATGTCGTACTTGTCGAACGTCGTGCCGGCCTGGCCGACATGACGGCGGACGAAGTACGTCGGATCGTTGACGTCAGCGTCACCAGCCGCGCTCCAACCGTTGCTGCCACCGCGCTTCGCGGCGCTGTTCATGCCGAGCGAGTCGGCGAGTCCAATGAACACGCGCTCGTTGCCGCGGCGGTCGTTGTTGTCGACAAACAGCACGCACGCTTCACCGCCGCCCACAGTTCCGAGCACCGGGTGAATGTAGTCGCCGTCCTTCCAACGGTCCGGCAGGACGGAAACTTCCTGCCAGCGGTGACCGTCCGTCGAGCCTTCAGAGTTCTGCGGCGACACGACATTCGTGTCGGGGCAATTGAACGTGAAGACCGCTGACGGAGGCAGATCTTCCCGGCGGAAGAAGTAAGCGATGTGCGTTCCGGGGGTGAACATGCCGTCCGGCAGGATCTTGGTGCCTTCGATGGTACGGCACAGACCCGACCCGGCAGGTCCCGGGCAGCTTTGAATCTGCGTTGCGGATGCCAGCGGATTGCCGGTTCCGGCAGTCGCGATACCCGTGCCCGGAGCATAGGCCCACACCGGCGGATACGACGCGCCGACAGGAACCGCACCCGAGCCGCAGATCACCGACGTGGTCGGAACCGCCGCCGCCGTATCCGAGATGAAGCAGATATTGCGGGGGACGGACAGAGCACGACGGGTTCCCGGAGCCACGAGTTCGTCTTCGTGGTACGAGGTCATGAACAGACCGGAGTTGCCCGGCGTCGCATTGATCCGCTTCTGCTGCTGGAAGATGTTGACTTCCGCGGTATCCATGCGCGCCGCATTCCACACGTGCGGGCTCCAACGCGGCGAGGGATGCGTCCCCGCGCCCTTGGCGCCACGATCACCCATGAAATTCTCCCAGAAGTTCGCGGAGCCAACCACGCCACCCGAGACGGCGGTCGCGGCGTTGGGCACTCGCTTCAGCAACTGGGCGGCCGGTGCTGCACCAGGATTCGTGTAGTTACCCGGGCCCGGAAGGATGCGGAACACCAGGTCCACGCGGACGTTGTCGCCTTCCGCGATGACCACCGTCGTGTCACCCGGCACGTCGAACCGCGACGTGCTGCCGGTGACCGGGGCGATGTTGATGCCGCTCTTCATGAGGCCGGCGGTGCTGTCGAAGGCAGCCGTAAAGCCCACGATACCGTCGTTGGTGTTCGACGGGAACGTGTCCTGGTAGAGCTGCCAAATGTCGACCGACACGGGATCCGCGCCCGCCCCGTCCACAATCGCGAGGCTGACGTTGTCCCAGTAGCAGCCGTCGAAGTTCTCGGATACCGGCACTCCGAAGCGGTAGGCCTCCTGACGCGGACCAACGAACATCTTGATCGAGTCGGGAATGCCCGAGGCATTGGTCGTACGGATCAGACCGTTGCCCAGTGCCGCGTCGAGGTTCCGGAAGCACTGCTTGTCCGGGTTGAAGTAGATGAAGCCCGGATACCGCACCATGCTCCAGCGCTTGTACTGCGTACCCTGAGCCGCGGAGATGCCGGCCGGGTAGCTGAAGAAGCCAAAGCGCCAGGCACTGCCGGTCGTGAAGATATTGAACCGGCCGGTGTAGAGCTCGTAGTCGACGTAGTAGTCCTCGGTCGCATCCGCATCTGCAGCGGACAGACCTTGGTTGTTCACCGACGTCGAAACGCCACCGATGATGCGGGTCGTGAAGCCCTGACCGACCAGGCTGATGGTCGGCGAGACCATGCCGTCGAACGGCTCCTGCTCGGCAGTGCCGAACGTGCCACCCGACGACTCGAAGTTGTCATGATTACCGGTCGAAACCACCGTCCCGTCCATGTCGCAGATACGGGCCGGGTTGCCAGGCTGACCGCACAGATCCTGGTAGACGAGCGGGATGTAGCCGCCGCTGCGGCCCGCCAGCGGATGGATGTGCGTGTAAACCTTGGTCGGCTTGCCGGTGGACTTCCACACGTTCAACGGATGAGTGGACGAACCGAGGTTCCCGTACGGACCGTAGCCCGTCGAGTTGTTGATGTCGCCATGAACCTCGAACCCGCCGATGACCGATGCGGCCCCGCCGTCCTTCGCGACCGTGACGTTGTCGACAATGACAGCGCCCGCGCCTTCGGACGAGGAACCGGTGTTGTTCACGCTCTCATCGCTGAACGTCTGATTGGTCTTGACGCGGAAGACGATGCGGACCTTGTTCGACACCCCCGCGGTGGGCGATGCCGTGATCCGATCGATCTCGGTGGCACTCACCGTCGCACTGAACGCGGTGGTCACATTGGCGCCACCCAGGCTCAGGATCTGAGTGTACAGACCCTCGGCGCCGCGGATGACCTCGCCCGCCCAACGACGCTTCTTGTCGAAGATCGGATGCGAGGAGCCGTCCGACAGGACGACCGAGCTCTCCGCCGGAGCCCCTACGTACACCATGAAGGAGTCTGCAGGCGGCGTCGCGTTGGCGGTGCTCTCGATGAAGTTGGGGTTGGCGCCGCCGGTTACGACCGTCAGCGGATCCCACTGGAACCAACCGCTGCGCGTGATGTTGTTGGTCACCACGCCCGTCGACATGTTCGTCCGGTACGAGAACCCAACCGTCAGGGTGCCCGTGCCCGTCACGTCCACGTCGCGATACAGGAGCTGGTCCATCTGATCGCCGTAGCCAGGGAAGCGCTTGTCCGTGCCGCCCAGCGAAGCCGAGCCCGCCAGAGCGTTGTAGACCAGCACGTCCTCGTTGAACGCGTTGCCGGTGCCGCCAAACACAGTCTGGTCGGTGTGCGTGACGTCACCGTGACGACGAAGACCCATCCACGCCGAGTGCGTCCCGACGAGCGGGGTCCAGTTGACACCACCGACACCCAGTCCGGCGCCATTCAGGCCGTCCTGCGTATCGTTGACCGACGCCGGAACCGCCTGCGTGTCGCCCGCGTCGACGTGCCACACGCCCGTAACACCATGCGTGCGACCGACACCCGGAATGACCGCGTTGGCTTCGTTGCCGTAGTCCAAGCAGCGCCACGGACGGCCCGCGTCAGGAATCGTCAGACCACCGGTTCCGCTCATCTGGTTGCGAACCGGGGTCCAGCCCTGAAGCGAATCGCCACTCACTGCGGATTCCCAAGACCACGTGCCGCCGTTACCCGGGGCATACGGCCGGTGGTATGGACCACCATCGTGGAACTTGTCCGTGCCCGACCAGATCGACCAATAGTTCGAGGCCGACTTGCCGGGGGTAAAACCGACGTAATTCGTGTCCACGTCGGTAGCCGACGTCGACAGCGCAGAAGCACGAGACTGCAGTTCGCTGGCCATACGGGCGTTCTGCAGTTTGACCTGCAGGTCCGTATCACCGGCGTTAACCGCAGCCAGTGCCAAATTCGCCGAAAACGCGGCTACTCCCAAAGAGAGCAACAGCGTCACGAGCGATTTCCTCATGTTCAGTACCTCCATCGTCGCAATGCATGGGCAATGCGAAGTCTTCCAGTACGGATTGCGAGCGAGGTTTCGCAGTAGGCTGACGACCGGAGACTGTCGCAATTCACGACAGAAACATCCGCGCAGCCGGCTCGAGAGTCGGAATCCCCCCTTTCCGCTTCCGGTCGCGCGCCCTTGGCAGGTCGGACGCGGCCCGGCGCATTGGTATTTGCTCTTTCACAGACAGCGATTCCGTCGTCGCTCGTTCAAAGCCGCTGCCAGCTTTCAAGAACGGAAGCCACGACCGATGAAACTCGACGGTGGGCTCCCAGGGGTTTTGAGGGGAGCCACCTGCTACCCAGCACCGAGAAGGCTAGGCCGTCTGACATGGGTCTGTCAATCCGTTTTTCGACCGCAACTTGCCGAATTCCCCTCCCCCGGGTGATGCGCCCCATTTCAGCGGCTTGAAGCGACCCCCAGGTCGACATAATGACCCGCCAGACCTCTGAACCGATCCACGTCCTGAGTGGCAACGAAAACCGGCCCTGACGTTGCGCGTTGCTGAACCAGATTCGCCATGGCTTCACTTCCACCGGCGTCGAGGCCCGCGGTTGGTTCATCGATGGCAAGCAAAGTTGTGGGTGCGATCAACCCGCCGATGTTCAACACGACCCTTTTCTCTCCCACGGAAAGGGACCACGTCCGGCGCTCGAGCAGATCGGTCCCAAAGGGAAGCGCTCTCAGGAGTTCCCGGGCGTGGGCCAGAGACTCCGAACGCGACCTGCCTCTGGCTGTGGCCGCGTAAACCACTTCGTCCGCGACCTGCTCGTGGACGATCTGAGTCTCCGGTCTCTCCCCGACCAGAAGCGGGCCGAACTTGGAGCCGGAAAAGGAATTACTGCCCGACCTTCCAAGCCATTCGACTTCGACCTCAGGTCGATCGAACCCTCCCGCGATCGCCTCGAGCAGTGTGGTCTTGCCGACGCCGTTGGCGCCGGTTACCACCACCAGACCGGTTGTCGGGATCGGGATCTCGATCGAGTGCTCGACCCGTATCCGATTGTCATGATTCGAGTTGGACTTGACGCGAATACGCCCGATCTCGCTCTGGACCGAAGCCGATGCGGTGCGCGGCTCGAGCGAGTCGGATGCCTGAGCCTGCCGCCAGGCGATGATCCCATGCCGAGTCACTTCGATGGCGCGGTCGGCGTTGGCCAGCTCGGCGGCACTTTGAGTGACCCAGATCACCGCCAGCCCCCTCGAGGTCTCTTCCTTGAGAACCGACTGCACCCGGTAGCGGGTGGGGGCGTCCACGTGTGCCAGGGCCTCGTCCGCGATCAGAACTGCCGGCCGAGCCGCCAGCGCGGCGGCCAGCAATACGACCTGCTGGCGACCCGCCGATAGCGCCGCTGGGTTCTGTTCCAACTCTCGAATCGCGAGTCGTTCTGCGATTTCGCGGGCGGCCTTCAGAGCAGCCCCACGATCGATCCCGAGATTGATGGCAGTGAGCGCGATTTCGTCGAGCACACGATCGCAAAGAAGCTGGGACCCGGGCTCCTGAAGGATCGCGGCGACGCGCGTCCTCGAAGCCGAGCCGGTGAGCAGGGGCTCGCCCGCGACGCACACTCGGCCTTGCCGCACCCGCGCCAGGCCCGCCAGTGCCAGGGCCAGAGTCGTCTTCCCGGAGCCGTTGGCGCCCGTGATCCCCAGCCACTCGCCGGCATCGACCTCGAGGTTTACCCCGCGAAGGATGGGCTCCCCTCCGGGGGGACCGACCGAGATGTCGGACGCCACCAGCCGAGGGCTAAGGCGTTCCTGCTCCACGCTTCGACCTCCAGGCGGCGAGCGCGGCGTCCCGTATTTCTCGGCTCGGGACCGAGGCCCGCTCCGAAGCGGCGCGCACCGACTCGAACTCGGGGATTGCCCGTGTGCCGCCGTCGGGCAGCATCGCCACCTTCATAGCGATCGGCCCGTACTCGGTCTCTACGGTGGCCGAGCGGCGCTCGAGTTCGATCCGCTCATCCTCTCGAACCCGAACCCCCAAGGTCGATGTCTCGCTCAACAACATCGTCGCCAGCGCCTGCGATCGCTCGGGATCGGCGAGCACGACGAGCCAGGTCCCCTGTCGCCCTTTCTTCATGAGTACCGGGACGCTCATGACGTCCAGGGCACCGGCCGCGAGCAGCCGGGGGGCGAGGTCGGCCAGGATCTGCGGGCTTTCGTCGTCGAGTGCCGTCTCGAGAACCGAAACCCGGCGGTGCCCGAGCGAACCGGTCCGGACCTCACCGATCAGGACTCGAAGCACGTTCGCCTGCTCCTCGAGGTCGCGGCCGCCCGCCCCAGTCCCAGCGGCCTCGAGGCGAAACGGCGGCGGCGACCCCCAGTCGGCAACCAGGGACGCCATCAGCGCCGCACCGGTCGGGGTGACCAGCTCCGCGTCGATCGCCGGGATCTCGATCGGCGCCCCGCGCAAGAGCAACGTCGTCGCCGGCGCCGGCACCGGAATCACGCCATGCTCCGAGGGCACCGAACCGCGGCCGAGCCTCAGGGTCGAGCAGTAGGTGCGCTCGACGCCCAGCTCGTGGAGCGCCTCGACCGTGCCGACGATGTCGACCAGCGCATCGGCGCCGCCGACTTCGTGAAAGTGCACCTTTTCGATGGTCTGGCCGTGGACTTCGGCTTCGGCAGCGGCGAGGCGGCGAAACACGTCGAGCGATCGATCGCGAACGCTCGGGGCGATGTCACCCTGCTCGATGATCGCGAGCAAATGCTTGAGGTGGCGGTGAGCCGGACGACCCGCGACCTCGACCTGGACTCGAGTCGCGGAAAACGGTCCACGCCGCGCGACGCCGATCTCGATGCGCACCCCTTCGAGGCCGAGCCGGCGCGGCAGATCGGCGAGGCGTTCGGCCGGATACCCGGCCGCCACCAGCGCCCCCAGGCACATGTCGCCGCTCACGCCGGAGAAGCAATCGAAGTAGGCGAGCTTCACGATGGCCTCCGAGTGGCCCGCGCCGGGGCTCCGATGTTGATGAGGTGGGCTGCGTAGCCGGCGCCGAATCCGTTGTTGACGTTGACCACGGTAACCCCTGCCGCGCAGGAATTGAGCATGGCGAGCAATGGCGCCAAACCGCCGAAGTGCGTGCCGTAGCCGACGCTGGTCGGCACGGCGATCACCGGCCGGTCGACCAGGCCGCCGACCACGCTCGGCAGCGCTCCCTCGAGGCCGGCAACCACGACCAACACTCGGGCGCCGCGCAACCGGCGCCGATGCGCCATCAGGCGATGGAGCCCGGCGACGCCGACGTCGGCGATCAGCTCGACGCGACTGCCCAGCACGCGCGCAGTCACCAGTGCTTCCTCGGCCACCGGAAGGTCGGCGGTGCCGGCGCACACCACCAGAACCCGGCCACGGCCGCGCACTGCCCGGGCACCCAACACGAAGGCGCGCGCCCGCGGGTGGTAGACCGCACGGGGCCAGATCTTCGCCAGCACTTGGCGCTGGCGGTCGTCGACGCGTGTGGCGAGCACGACTCCGTTTCGCCGGTGGAGCCGATCGACGATCGCAGTGAGATCCTCGGGCGTCTTGCCCTCGGCGTAGACGACTTCAGGGAAGCCGGCTCTCAGGCCCCGCTGGTGATCGAGGGTCGCGAACCCGAGCCGCTCGAGCGGCTCGGCACGGATCGCGCGCTCGGCCTCGGCGGTCGACACTCGCCCCCCGCGTACCCGGCGCAGCAGCGCACGCAGTTCATCCGGTCGCACCTGCGCCCTCCCACGTCCGATCCTCCGCGATGCACGCGTCGGGGCTGCCCGCGCCCTCGAGTTCGAGCAGGTATCCGCGCAGCAGGTCGGCCATTTCGTCGACCGAGCGCGTGCGGTTGACCTGCTCGCGCACGCGGGCGCTGTTCGGCAAGCCGCGCACGTACCACGCGACGTGCTTGCGCATCTCGCGTGCCGCGCATTCCGGTCCGACGCTCTCGACCATCATCGCCAGATGGCGGATTCCGGACTCGAGGCGCTCGGCCGGAGTCGGAAGGGGCAATTCCGCGCCCTCCGTCCAGCCGGCGAGCACGCGCCGAAACACCCATGGATCCCCGAACGCGGCCCGACCCAGCATGACCGCATCGCAACCGGTGGTTTCGAGCATACGCAGCGCATCCGCCGGGCTCTTGACGTCGCCGTTGCCGATCACCGGAATCCCGACCGCGCGGCGCGCCTCGCCGATCATCTCCCAGTGCGCATCGCCCTCGAATTTCTCGGCGCGCGTCCGCGCATGGATCGCGACCGCCGCAGCACCCGCGCCTTCGAGTACCCGGGCGACTTCGACCACGTTGCGCGAGTTGCCGTCCCAGCCCAGACGGATCTTGGCGGTGACCGGCGCCGTGCTCGCGGCGACCATGCGCGACACGATGTTCTCGATCAACGGGACATCCTGGAGCAGCGCCGCACCGGCGCACCGGTTGACCACCTTGCGCACCGGGCATCCCATGTTGATGTCGATCAGGTCGGGCCGCCGTGCCTCCGGCAACGCGCACAGGACCTGCGTGGCCTCGGCCATGACTCCGGGGTCGGAGCCGAAGATCTGGACCCCGATCGGGCGCTCGCTGGGATCGAACGCGCAGTAGTCGAGGGTCGCCTGGTTGCCGCGCACCAAGCCATCGGCGGAAACCATTTCGGTGTAGACCGCGGCCGCGCCCTGTTCGCGCGCCAGGCGCCGGAACGGCGAATCGCTGACTCCGGCGAGCGGAGCCAGCAGGAACGGATGATCGATCTCGACGGGCCCGATCTTCACGCCACCGCTCCCACTCGATCCCGACCTTCGCCGTCACCGGCGTCCCTGGCGAGCCGGCGAGCGATCCGGGATACGTCGGCGAACGACTCGAAGGTGTGCGCCCGAATGCCCTCGGCCGCGCACCAGGCGGCCAACGAGCCGCGCGCGAGGACCACCTGGGCGGTGCGCGCCGCGCAGCGGTCGGAATAGCCGTCGCCGACCAGAACGGTTTCGAAACCCCGGGCTCGATAGGCGGCGACGTACTGGCCCTTGCAGTTGCCGCAGCGCCCGCATCCGCCGTCGTGCGGGAACTCGGGGGTCAGCCGTTCGCCGGCAAAGAGCATGCGATTCGCGGCGACCCGAAGATGGCCGAGCCCGGCGGCGGCGAGCAGCGGGCGAATGTAGAAATCGAACCCGTCGCTGACGATCAGAACCGAGTCCCCGCGCGATTCGACGTCGCGCGCGAACCCGGGGAAGTCCGGATCGATCGCGAATCGCAGCGCGTACGCCGAGGCCGCCGTCTCGGTCGCGCGCACGAATTCGCATTCGGCCGCAGCCAGTTCACGGCTGCCGATGCGCTCGCTTCGCCAGGACTCGAGCAGTACCCGGCGCTCGGCGTCGTGGCCGGGCGAGAACTCGCGCATGAACGAAGCGCCGACGTCCTCCGGGGCCACGGTGCCGTCGAAGTCGCAGAGCCAGACGCGCGGTCGGGTCACCGCACCGTTTCCAGCGCGGGGTCCGGCGTCGCCGAGGCGAAGACGTCGCTCGCCCGTCCGGCGCGTCCGAGGATCGCGGCCGCCCGCTGGAACACCGGATCGCCTTCGAGTGCGATGCGCATCCCCTCCCCGTTGCCGGAGGTGCGGCGGGCGATTTCGCGGCGCACGGCGCGGGCGAGAATCGTACGCTCGGCGGCCAGCGCCGAGTCGGGTGCCACAACCTCCTGGCTCCGGACGAACGCCACGTATTCCGTCCACAGAGCGCCAGTGACTTCGGCCGGCACCTTGGCGCCCGGGTGCGTGTTGACCCAGCGGTTGGCGAAGCGGAACGCGAGACCGCGTTGTTCAATACGCTGGGCCAGCGGCGGAAGCGTGTCGGAGAGCACCACGACGTCGGGCGTGATCCCGCCGCCGCCATAGACGACGCGGCCGGCCGCGGTGTGGTGCACCGGGCGCGCGACCGCGGTGTCGGCGGAGGCTTCCGGCTCCCGGCCCTCGCCGCCGTCCGAGTCCGCGAGTTCGGCGTCTTCCAGATGCACCGCCCGGTGGATCGAGCGTCCGGCAGGCGTGTAGTAGAGCGCCGTGGTCAGCTTGAGCGCCGACTGCGTGCCGCGCAATGGGAACACGCTCTGCACCGAACCCTTGCCGAACGTGGTGCGTCCGACCACCAGCGCCCGATCCAGATCCTGCAACGCGCCGGCGACGATCTCGGCCGCCGAAGCGCTGCCGTCGTCGACCAGCACCACCAGTGGCGAGCGCACGTCGGCGTGACTCGCCGAGGCGTAGTAGCGCTGATTCTGGTTCTTGGCGCGGCCACGGGTCGAGACCACCAGATTGCCCTTGGGCACGAACTGCTCCGCCACGCCGACCGCCTCGGACAGCAGCCCGCCCGGGTTCAGTCGCATGTCGAGGACGAAGCGGCGCGCACCCTGCCGGCGCAGATCATCGAGCGCGGCGCGAACTTCTTCGCCCGAGGTTTCGGAGAACGCGGCGAGTCGGACATATCCGAGATCCTTGCCGACCACGAACGCATAGGGAACGCTCTTGGTCACGATCTCGCGGCGGGTCAGCGAGTAGTCCTGTTGTCCGTCGTTGCCCTCGCGGCGCACGGTCACCTGGACCGACGTGCCATCCTGGCCCCGTAGCTGCTTGGCGGCGTCCTCGACCGTGATGCCGGCGCTGGAGGCACCGTTGATCGCGACGATGATGTCGCCCGAGTGCAGGCCGGCGTCCCACGCCGGGCTGCCTTCGATCGGCGAGATCACCGTGGGATAGCCGTCGCGAATGCCGACCACGATCCCGATGCCGCTGAACGAGCCGCGCGTCTGATCCTGGAGCTGGCCGAAATTCTGGTCGTTCAGGAACTGCGAGTAGGGATCGAGATCCTTGAGCATGCCCTCGACCGCGCCTTCGATCATCGCCGCCGGTTCGACCGGATCGACGTAGTGGTCCTGGACGCGCTTGAGCACTTCGACGAAGACGTCGAGATTGGCGTACAGATCCCGACTCGAACCACGCCCGACGCGCCAGCCGAGCAGGAACAAGCCGATCATGAAGACAGCGATGAGGACGTGACTGCGCTTCAAGGGTGAGTCCTTCCGTAACGATTTCCGGGGAGCGCCGGGCCCGACCCACGGCCTGGCAGGAGCCCTGGGACTATAGCATGGGGCTCAGGAGCGGGCGGCGGCCAGACGGTGCGCGACGGCGTCCCAGACGCGCTCGGCGAGCGAGTCGGGATCGAGCGTGGCATCCAGGAGGACGAAACGGCGTGGTGCCGCTGCCGCCAGCTTGCGGTAGCACTCGCGCACCCGAACATGAAAGCTCAGCGGCTCGCGGTCGATGCGATTGTCCCCGCCCTCCGCCGCGGCGCGCCGCGCGAGCCCGGCCGCCGGATCGAGGTCGAACCACAACGTGACATCGGGTTCGAGCCCGCCGGTGGCCGCACGATTCATGGCTTCGAGCTGTGACGCGTCGAGGCCGCGTCCGCCCCCCTGATACGCCAGGGTCGAGTCCCCGTATCGATCGCAGAGCACGATTCGCCCTTCGGCCAGCGCCGGCCGGATCACGCGCTCGACCAGGTCGGCGCGCGCCGCCTCCATGAGGAACGCCTCGGACCACGGTCCGGGCCCCTCGAAGTCGGCGCGGCTCTCGAGCAGCAGTGCGCGAATGCGCTCGGCGAGCGGCGTGCCCCCGGGCTCGCGGGTCTCGACCACGTCGCGGCCCTCGGCCCGCAGCCGGGCGGCGAGTCGTCGCAATTGAGTGGACTTGCCCGACCCGTCCCCGCCTTCGAAGGTGACGAAGCCGCCGCGGGTCATGACGTCACGGAACTCGGGGTGGCGTCAGCGCGCCCGAGCGGTGCGCTTGCGCTTGGACGTGCGACGCGACGGCGCCGCGCCCGCGTAGGCGCCGTTGCCGCCGCCGTTGGCGGACGGCGCGCGTGTCGCCGCCTTGGCCCGCGCTCCTTTGCGGCCCGAGGTTTGTGGCGCCGCGTCCCTTTGTAGGATGGGAGCCCCCTTGTCGCGCAGGCGCTTCTCCAGCGCCTTGGGATCGCGAATGAACTCCTCGACCAGCTCGCGCGCCCGATCGTCGGGAATCTGTATCGGCGGCGACTTCTTGAAGTACGAGGAGGGCGCGATCAGGGCGCCCTTGAGTTTGTGGTCGAGCCCCAGCTTCGCGCAGCGCACGGCGTCGATGACGATGCCCGCCGAGTTGGGCGAGTCCCAGACTTCGAGCTTGAGCTCGAGGTTGAGCGGCACGTCGCCGAACGTCGTCCCTTCCATTCGAATGTGGCACCACTTGCGATCCTTGAGCCAAGGCACGTAGTCGCTCGGGCCGACGTGGACATCCTCCTCGGCCAACGTATAGGGAATGCTGCTGGTCACCGCCGAGGTCTTGGAGATCTTCTTGGACTCGAGCCGCTCTCGCTCGAGCATGTTGAGGAAGTCGGTATTGCCGCCGAAGTTGAGCTGGTAGGTGCGATCGATCCGCACGCCACGGTCGACGAACAGATTGGCGAGCACGCGATGGGTGATGGTCGCGCCGACCTGGGACTTGATGTCGTCGCCGATCACCGGCAGGCCCTTCTTTTCGAAGCGCTGTTGCCAGTACTTCTCGCGGGCGATGAATACCGGGATGCAATTGACGAACGCGCAGCCGGCCTCGAGCACCTGCTCGACGTACCACTTGGTCGCCTCTTCGGAGCCGACCGGCAGGTAGTTCACGACCACGTCGGTGCCGGTGTCGCGCAGCAGCTTGACGATGTCCACGGTCGAGCCCGGCGCCTTCTGGATGATCTTCGACAGGTACTTGCCGAGGCCGTCGTGGGTCATGCCGCGCTGGACCACGATGCCGGTGCGCGGCACCTTGGCGAACACGTAGGTGTTGTTCGGCCACGCGACGATCGCGTCGGCGACGTCGCGGCCGACCTTGTTGCGGTCGATGTCGATCGCCGCCGAGATCTCGACGTCGCGAATGTGGTACCCGCCCAGGTTCACGTGCATCAGTCCCGGGACGCGGTCGCTCTCGCGCGCGTTCCGATAGTAGTGAAGCCCCTGAACCAGGGACGAGGCGCAGTTGCCGACGCCGATGATGGCCACGCGGACCTTGCCCATGAAACGCGTCCTCCTAGGCTCCGGGCGTTCCGTCCGCCCGAGTATGTTTCCAGACGTGCACCACGCGCTGAGCAGCGGTGGCGAACGACAGCACGGTCAAGATCAGCAACGCGGCCGGCATCGCCGGCCCGATTCCAAACAATCCAGCGATCAGGACGAGCACCAAACGCTCGGGCCGCTCGAACCAGCCCACCCGGCACTCCAGCCCCAACCCCTCGGCGCGGGCGCGAGTGTAGGACACCATGAACGATCCGACGAGCGCCATCATCCCGGTGAGCGCGAGCACCGCCCAGGTCAAAGGTTCCTGGCCCCGGCCCAGCTCGGCGATCACGCGTTCCGGGTCGTACACCCGCTCGAGCAGTCCGTTGACGTAGAACCCGCTGATCCCGACCAGCACCAGGGATTCGGAGAGTCGGTCGAGGGTCGAGTCGAGGAATGCGCCGAACCGCGTCGAGATTCCCTGGCGGCGCGCAACCTGACCGTCGAGCAAATCGCACAACCCGCCTGACAACAGCAGCAGCGAGCCCAACCGGAAGTTGCCGTCGAGGAACGCGAGCCCGGCGCCGGCGCTGATCAACGTCCCGATGACGGTCAGGGCGTCGGGGCCGATTCCGGCGCGCACGCACAGCGTGACCAGCGGGTCGACGGCGGCGTGCGCCAGCCGCTTGGCGCCGTCCTTCAGGTGCCCGAGGGTCCCGATCTGCGCCACCTTTGCGCTCCCCGGGCTCATGTGGGCGGACCCGACCGGCGTCGCACGCTGCCGCCGAGCACCAGCACGATCTCGCCGCGTCGCTGCCCCGGCGCCAATGCCGCGCGAATCTCGGACGCCGTTCCGCGCAGCACCTGCTCGTGCAACTTGGTCAACTCGCGCGCCAGCGCCACCGGCCGCTCGCCCCACACCTCGGCGAGATCCGCGAGACTCGCGTCGATGCGGTGCGGAGACTCGAACGCCACCAGCGTCTCGCGGCGATCGGCGAGATCCTCCAGCCGCTTGCGCCGGGCCGCCGACTTGGGTGGCAGGAAACCGATGAACGTGAATGCGTCGGTCGGCAGGCCGCTGACCTGGAGTGCGGCGATCACGGCGCTCGGTCCGGGGATGCTCTCGACCCTGAGCCCTGCGGCAACTGCTGCGCGCACCACCGGAAACCCGGGGTCGCTGATGCCGGGCGAACCCGCGTCGGTGACCACCGCGACGTCCTCGCCCTGCTCCAAGCGATCGACCAGCTCGCGGGTTCGTGCGCGCTCGTTGTGCTCGAACAAGCTCACGAGCCTCGTGCTGATGCCGAAGTGATCGAGCAATCGGCGGGTATGGCGAGTGTCCTCGGCGGCGATCAGGTCCGCTTCGCCGAGAACCCGCAGCGCTCGCGGGGTGATGTCGTCGAGATTGCCGATCGGAGTGGCCACCAGGAACAAGGTTCCCGCGTGCCGGTCACGATCGCGGGTGGGTTGGACGTGAGTCACGCCGCCTCAAGGAGCGGGCCTAGCCGGCCCAAGGCCGCCAAAGGGGCTCGACGCTAGCATGGGGACGCGGCCAGCAACAACGATCGCTGCGGCCCTAAAACTGAAATACACCGAACCGGGGCCGGTGGTGAGGGTATGGATGATTCGTCCAGAGGGGTCGCTGCCCCCGAGTTCCGCATGGAGGCAGCCGATGTCATCCCGTCGACCCATCTCCTGGTTTCTTTGTGGCCTGATCGCAATCGTCCCCGCCACCCCGGTCCTCGCCGGACTCCCGAGCCCCGACGATTCCCAAGTTCCTTGCGGCATCAATCTCGTCGGCATTCGGGGGGGCGTCCCCGACCCGCGAGGTGAGTTCACCATCGTCTCGCGCGACCTGGCGCAGAATCCGATCGCCGGTTCGGAGATCGTGATCGATTTCTGTGACTGTGTGGGCTCCACGGGATTCTGCCTGGGAGATGACCAGCCGGATCCCGACGTGGTTGAGGTCAGCCCGGATGGCTGTCGGGTAAGAGGGACAACGGACGGTTCCGGCACTCTGCGACTGTCGCTGGTTGGGCACGCCTTTGCCGGGCCAGCCAGTCCCTATTGCCCCCCAAAGATCTACGGTGACGGGGCCAACTTCGTGATCGATCGTCCCCCGATCATTGTCGGCGCGTTCGATCTCGACGGCGCACAGGGCGTCGCTCCGCCCGACATCTCGCACTGGCTCGACGACTCCTTCGCTTCGGAGTATCACGCTCGGGCTGACTACGACTGCTCGCGCACGGTGTCCCCGCCCGACCTGGCGAAGTTGCTCGACGTTTCACTCGGTGGAGGTTCTCTGTCGAGCGCAACCGGATCATACTGTCACTAGTCAGAAGAGAAACGGATCTCACGGTTGCATGTGCTCGTCCCATTTTCGGAAACAACTCACACCCACTGGCCCCGGGGCCAGTGGTCTCGAGGAAACCCTAACGTGGTGGCGTCACCGGGAGATCGCATCATGAATCTTGCTCGTATCCGATCCTGGATCGTGGCCATACTCATCGCGGCATGGCCCGCTGTTGTGCATGCGGATCCCGCCAAACTCCCGAGCCCCGAGAACTCCGACGTTCCCTGCGGCATCAATCTCGTGGGCACGCGCGACGGCGTTGCCGATCCTCGCGGCGAATTCACGATCGTGCTCCGCGACCTGGTCGGCACTCCGGTGTACGGCTGCACGGTGTCGATCGACTTCTGCGCCTGCGCCGGAGCGCAGGGGTTTTGCCTCCCCGCCTCGCAGCCCGATGTCGACATCGTCGGCGTCAGCGCCGACGGCTGTCAGGTGACGGCGATCGCCCATGACGGTGTCCTGCGGCTCTCGCTGGTCGGATACTCGACGGCCTCGCCGGCTCGACCCGCATGCCCGCCGGTGATCTACGCCGACGGCATCAGCTTCGCCTATTCGAGTCATCCGCCGATCGTGGTTGGTGCGTTCGATCTCGACGGTGGCCAGGGGGTGGCGCCGCCCGACATGTCCCGCTGGCTCGAGGACTCATTCGCACCCCAGTACTGGTCACGCGCCGACTACGATTGCTCGGGCACGGTGACACCGGTCGACCTCGCGAAGCTGCTGGACGTGTCGATCGCCGGCGACTCGCAGGTCAGCGCCGCCAACACCGTCTGCCACTAAAGGAGCAATGACCGCCTACCCGCGCGCGGCGGCCCCGACCTTCTCTTCGACGATCGCGGTGAACGCCGCGATCGTCCGCGCGATGCCGGCGTCGTCGACATCCAAGTGCGTGATCATGCGCAGCAGGCGCGGGCCGTACGCCGAAAGTCGAATGCCGCGCGCCGCCAACCCTTCGATCATCGCCTGGCGTTCGAGTGCCGCATGCTCGAGGTTCACGAACACGATGTTGGTCTCAGGCTCGACCACCGACAGGCCGGGAAGCTCGCGAATCGCAGCGGCCAGGGTCTTGGCACGTCGGTGGTCGTCGGCCAGCCGATCGACATGATGGTCGAGCGCGTGGAGGCAGGCCGCAGCCAGAATCCCGACCTGCCGCATGCCACCGCCCCAACGCTTACGCACACGGCGCGCGCGACGAATCAGCTCGGTAGGCCCCGAGAGAATCGAGCCGACTGGTGCTCCGAGACCCTTGGAGAAACACATGGTCACGGTGTCGGCGTGCGACGCCCACGTGCGGATCGGGATTCCGGTGGCGACCGCGGCGTTCCACAATCGCGCGCCATCGAGATGGACGGCGAGTCCGTGCTGGCGCGCGGTCGTCGAGATCGCCGCGAGTGATTCGAGCGGCCAGATCGAGCCGCCGTGGCGGTTGTGCGTGTTCTCCAGGCACACGAGCGACACGCGAGCGACATGGTCGTCTTCGTTGCGCAACGCTTCGGTGATCGACTCCGGCTCGAGGACACCACGCGGGGTCGCGACCGGGTGCGCGAGGCATCCCGAGTTGGCCCCGAGTCCGCCCGATTCGTAGAGGTAGATGTGCGACATGGCTTCGAGCAGGACTTCGTCGCCGGGGCGAGTCAAACACGCGATCGCGAGCTGGTTTCCCATGGTGCCGCTCGGCACGTAGAGCGCGGCTTCCTTGTCGGTCAGTGTCGCGATCCTCGCCTGCAGCTCGTGCACCGTGGGATCGTCATTGAAGACATCGTCGCCCACGACGGCGCGGGCGATCGCCTGCCGCATGTCGACGGTCGGACGGGTCACGGTATCGCTGCGCAGGTCCACGGGGTCGAGCGTCATGGAAGCACTCCGTTTGGACTGGGGTTCACACGCCGCCGAACGGTCTTGACTGGGTCGTGACCCGCGGCGGTCGAGGGCTTGAAGTCGCACCGAGTTTAGCCCACGCTGACGGCCCAGCGGCACCCCGCTGAACCGACGAGCCCGGAACCGTCATCCAAGGGGCCCGGTTCGGTAGGCGGTCCAGCGCCCGCCCGCCGTGCGGGCAACCCAAGAGGAGCGTGAGTTCAGATGCCATTCTTCTTCGACCCGACGATGATCATCCTGATCCCGGCCATGATCTTCGCGATGTGGGCCCAGTGGAAGGTGCAGCACACCTACAACAAGTGGTCCCGCGTGCGCGCGGCGTCCGGTCGGACCGGGCGCGAGATGGCGCAGGCGATCATGACCCGGAACGGCGTCCAGGACGTCACCATCGAGGAAGTTGGCGGGGTTCTCAGCGACCACTACGACCCTCGGGTCAAGAAAGTGCGCCTGTCCCACCACAACTATCGCGAGCCTTCGATCGCGGCGATCGCGGTCGGCGCGCACGAGGTCGGTCACGTACTGCAGCACGCGCAAGGCTACGCGCCGCTTGCGATTCGCTCGGCAGTGGCACCGGTCGCCGGCTTCGGCAGCATGCTGGCATTCCCGCTGTTCTTCATCGGGTTCCTGGTCGGCGGCGGAACGGCGCGCATCCTGATGGACATCGCGATTCTGTTCTTCTCGGGCGCAGTCCTGTTCCACCTGGTCACTCTGCCGGTCGAGTTCGACGCTTCGAAACGAGCTCTGGCTCAGCTCACCGAATCGGGGGCGATCGCACCGCAGGAAGTGGCCGGGGCCAAGCAGGTACTCGACGCGGCGGCACTGACCTACGTGGCGGCGGCGGCGGTGGCGGCCCTGCACCTGCTGCGCATGGTCCTGTTGCGCAACAGCCGCGACTAGCAGTCGCGGGTTTCGCCGGAAACGATTCTCGGGCAGGCGGTTCGCCTGCCCGATTGATTTTTCCAGCGGCTCGGTTCCTCGCCTAAGGCAGCTCGATTCCTCGCCCCGGAGCAGCCCGATTCTCAGCGGCGATCCCTCGCTACCCCGGTCGCGCGATGTTTAGCTCTGGGCGACCATGTCCTTCAGTTCTTTCGACACCTTGAAGACCGGCACCTTGCGCGGCGGAACCGGTACCGCCTCACCCGTCCTCGGGTTACGCGCGATGCGCGACTTGCGGTCCTTCACCCGGAATGTTCCGAAGCCGCGGATCTCGATGTGATGTCCATTCGCCAAGGCCTTGGCAACGGCCTCGAGAAACCGGTCCACCGTCTCGGCGACATCCTTCTTGGTGAGCCCGGTGCGCTCGGCAATCTGATCGACGATATCGGCCTTGGTCATCTTCGGTTCGCTCCTTCGGGCCGGGTCGGCCCTCGCGCGTGACGGAACTGGACTCGGGGGGAGGCTAACAAGGGGCCGAAAAACCTGTCAATCAGTTTTTGGACAAGGCGTTGCGCGATTCAGGAGGATTCGGCCGGCGGCTCCGGGATCCCCAGGGCCCGGCGGCGCGCCAATTCGATCGGCTGCCGGGCCCCTTCCCGGAGCCCCGCCACCAGGGTTGGCCGGCCGGAGGCGACCTCGGCCCGCCACTCCCGGGCGAAGGCCCCGCGCCGGATTTCCTCGAGAATCGAGGCCATGGCCGCCCGGCTCTCGGAACCGATCACCCGCTCGCCGCGGGTCAGGTCGCCGAACAGGGCCGTCCCGCTGATCGACCGCCTCAGTCCCGTGATCCCGCGCTCGTGGAGCAGGTCCGCCAGGTGCTTGAGCTGGTGGACGCACTCGAGGTAAGCGATCTCGGGGGCGTAGCCGCGCTCGACCAGCGTCTCGAACGCGGCCCGCACCAGCGCGTTCATCCCACCGCACAGCACCACCTGCTCCCCGAAGAGATCGACCTCGGTCTCCTCGGCCACCGTGGTTCGCCACCAGGGCGAACACCCGAGCCAGCCGGCCCACGACTCGGCGCTCGACCATGCGGACCCGGTGCGATCCTGATGAACCGCCAGGTAAGCCGCGAGCGGCTCGCGCCCGGGACCGGGCTCCAGCAGCCGTCCCGGTCCGGCCGGCGAAACCAGCACCACGTCGAGTGTGCCGGCGAACGAAAGCTCGCCGTAGAGCAGGCTGAACCCATGGGCGAATACGATCGTCGATCGGTCGCGCACCGCACCCGAGATCTCGGACCACAGTTCGGGCACCGCCTCGTCGGGCACCAACATGCCGATCATCGAGGCGTCGGCGACGGCAGCACTCGGCGCCGATACCGGGAACTCGTCCATGCGAGCGCGACGCTCGGATTCGCCGCCCGGGCGCGCGCCGACCACCACATGCAGGCCGGCGCGCCGCAACATGCGCGCCTGTGGACCGCCCTGGTTGCCGTAGCCGACGATCGCCGCGATCGGTCGGTCGCCGGCGATCGTCATCAGGAACGCTCTACTTCTTACCCGCGGTGGACTTGAGGGCGGGCGCGGTCCAATCGGATTTCTGCGCCTGCCGGCCATCGGCGGCGAAGTGCAGGGCCTGCCGCTTCTCCCAGTAGAACCAGGTGTCGTAGTTCGCGCCGTCTGCTTCCCAGCGGTTGACCTGGTCCGGAGCGCCCATCGACGCCAGGGCCTTGGCCGCGTCGCTGCCGGCCGGGGCCTCCTTGGCGCGAGCACCCGCGTCGCCGGCTGCGGTTCCGTTCTGGAGCGCGAGGAACACCATCAACTCCTCGGTCCCCTTCACGTTCATTCCGGCCTTGGTATAGACGGCGCCGAGCTGGCGGTGCAACGACTTGTTCTTGGGATCGGAGACCACGGCGCTGTGCAGGACCTGAACGGCTTCGTCGAACTTCTTGAGTTCGGCGAGCGTCGACCCGAGCGCCGACTTGGCATCGTTGTCGTCAGGGCGCAACGCCAGCGCGCGCCGCCACTGCGCTTCGGCCAGCGCGAACTCGCCGGCGTTCTGGTACGCGAGCGCGGCATTGAACGGCAGGTCGGCGTTGTCGGCCTTGAGCATGCCGGCCTTGGCGTAGCCGTCGCCCGCCAGCTTGTACTCCGGCTTGCGGGCATCGCCCTGCAGCGCCTGGGCCTTCTTGAAATGCGCCTCGCCCAGTCCGAGGAACAGATCCGGGTTCTTCGGGTCCGCCTGGGTCAGGGTGCCATAGTAGGCGATGGCTTCGTCGTACTTGCCCGCGTCGACCATACCGCCGGCTTTGCTCGCGCGGACCGACGCGGTGGCCGCCTTGAGGTCGGCGTCGTTCGGAGCCACCTTGAGCCCCTCGCTGAAGCACTTCTCCGCCTGGTCCCATTGACCCATGAACGCATACACCGAGCCCAGGTTGCGCAGCGTGCGCGCATCGGTGGGCTTGAGGCAGAGCGCGCGCTTCAGTTGGCTCTCGGCCTCCGAGTACTTCTTACCGGCCTCGGCGCGCAACGCCTTGTCGGCCTCGTTTTGCGGCTCCGCGATGTAGTTCGGATAAGCCGCCTGGGCCGCGTTGATCGCCTCGATGCCCTTGTTGAAGCTGGTCGCCCAGTAAGACTCGCGATTGGTGGTCGCCATCTCGACCTTCTTCTTGTCGCCCTTGGTCTGAAGGCCGTCGATCGCGATCTGGAAGGCCTTCCCGGCCGCGCACATGCTGTCGACTTCGGCGTAGGCCCAGCCCAGGTAGCCGATCGCCTCGAAGTCCTGGGGGTCCTCGCTCGAGCACATTTCGAGCTGCTGGATCGCCTTGGACATCTGGCGCTGATAGTCCTCCATGTTGCCGCGATCCTTGTCGCGGATGCCCTGGACGACGTACTGAATTCCGCCGGCGCAGTGCGGATTGCGCGCGTGCGCCGAAGCAGCGAAACCCAGAATGCCCAAGGCGGCGAGCGCCGCGGCGAGCGAGTGGCGTGTCACGGGTTCTCCTCCTTGCTTCAGGTCAGGCGGTTGCCGTTGACCGAGAGACCGAACGTCGTCCCCAGGTACAACGCCGCCTTGCGGGCCGCGAGCATCCGGGTCATGAAGATCTCGAAGTACTCCATGACCTGGGAAATGGCGGTGTCGATCGTGAGCTCCAGGGTCACGAGCTTTTCGTTCTCGTTGACGTTGAGGAAGCTCTTCTCGACCGCGTAGTTCACGCGGTCGTGAATGTCGAACTTGATCATGTCCGGGTTGCGCACCCGGGTCCGGTGGACGTCGCTCTTGTCGGCGAGGATGAGCGCCGCCGCGACCGGGCTCACCGGATCGCCGTCGTTTTCGTGATGATTGCCGATCGCACCCATGATCTGGACGATTTCGGGATCGGACATTCCCATGTCGCCCAGGAGCTGCATCGCCATCACCGCGCCGATCTGCGCGTGATTCTCGCGGTTCACCAGATTGCCGACGTCGTGCAGGTACCCGGCGATCGCCGCCAGCTCCGCCTCGCGCTCGGGATGGCCGAGCCGCTTGAGCGTGTTGTAGGCGATGTGCGCCACCAGGCCGACGTGCCGCTCGCCATGTTCGGTGTAGCCGATCTCGGCCAGGGCCTCGTCGGCCTTGCGCACGTAGATCTTGACCCTGGGATGTTCGCGAACGAACGCGAAGGTGATCGGCGCCGGAGCGCCATCGCTCCGGGTTTGGGCGGTTCCCATGGCCTCGGCAGTACGCGGTGCGCTTCTTGGGTTCATCAGGCTTCCTTTGGCAGTCGGAAGGCAATCAGACCCGGCAAATTGCCGGAAAACCGGGGGTCTCGGGAAGCGATCGGACTCTAGGCGCGGCCCCCGGGGGGGTCAAGCCACGGAAGTGGTTACGCCGCGACGGCATTCTGATTCCGGATTCTCCACGCCGGCTTCGATTCGGCCCTGATTCTGACCATGCCTTGACGTTCCGCGGTGTGTCGGACGCGACCGTGGCAGCGGCGCTACAGGACGTCGATCGGATCCACGTCGATCCCGACTTTCACAGTCCCCGGGCGCGAACCCTCGAAGTGTTCGAGCACGCGCCGCGCCGCCTCGTGCAGTCGCCTACCATCCGCGGACTTGAGCAGCACGTGCCACCGGTGCTGCCCGCGGATTCGCGCCAGCGCGTGCGGCGCCGGGCCCAGCACGCGCACCACGTCGTTCGCCTCGGGGAACGGGTCGATTTCGGTGACGAGGTCTCCCGGTCCGAACGGCGCCGCCGTCACCGCAGCCGTCACCACGGTCTCGGCGCGGAGCAATTCCGCCGCCTCGGTCGCGACGCGCGACACCGCGGACTCCGACGGGCCGGAGAACAGCAGCACGACCAGGCGCACGAACGGCGGATAGCCCGCGTCGCGGCGTTGGGCGAGCTCGTGGTCGAGGAACTTGCGATCGTCGTGCAGCACGGCGGCGACGATCGCGGGATGTTCCGGCGTGCAGGTCTGCACCAGGACCTCACCGGCGACGGGGCCGCGGCCGGAGCGCCCCGAGACCTGCACCAGCAACTGGTAGGTACGCTCGGCGGCGCGAAAGTCCGGAAGGTGGAGCCCGATGTCGGCATCCAGCACACCGACCAGCGTGATGCCGGGAAAGTCGAATCCCTTTGCGACCATCTGGGTGCCGATCAGGATGTCGGCGTCACCCTTGCGGAACTGACCGACGATCGCCGCCACACTTTCGCGTCCGCGAGACACGTCGGTGTCCAGGCGCAGGAGCCGAGCCGTGGGAAACACCGACCTGAGCTCGCGCTCGGCTCGCTGGGTTCCGCTTCCCGAGTAGCGAAACAGGCGTCCCTGGCATTGCGGGCACGCCTGGGGAACCGGAGCGCGGTGATCGCAGTAGTGGCATTTGAGCTCCCGCGGCTCGACGTGCAGCGTGAGCGCGATGTCGCAGTGCGGACACTCGGGTACCGAGCCACAGGCGCGGCACTGGACGTGGTGTGAATGTCCGCGGCGGTTCAAGAACAGCAGGACCTGCTCGCGGCGTTCGAGGCGCGCAGCGATCGCCGCTCGCAACGGGGCGCTGAGCAGTCCGGGCGGCCCGGCCTCGCGCCTCAGGTCGACGACGTGCATGCGCGGGAGCGAGCGGTGGTCGACGCGTTCGGGCAGGCGCACGCTGCGGTACTTGCCGCGTGCCGCATTCGCGCGCGATTCGAGGCTCGGCGTCGCCGAACCCAACAGCACCGGGATCCCGAGCATCTGCGCGCGGCGGACGGCGACGTCGCGCGCGTGATAACGGAGTCGCTCGCTCTGCTTGTAGGCCGGCTCGTGTTCCTCGTCGACCACGATCAATCCGAGTCGTGCCAGCGGGGCGAACACCGCCGAGCGCGCCCCGACCACGACGTCGAGCCCGCCGCGGCGCGCCAGCTCCCAGTTCCGCCGCCGCTCGCCCACCGCGAGATAGCTGTGCAGCACGCCGACCCGTCCGCCGAAACGGCGCTCGAACTCGGCGACCAGCTGGTCGCTGAGCGCGACCTCGGGCACCAGCAACAGGGTCTGCCGGCCCTGTTCGCGCGCCGTGAGTGCCGCACGCAGGTAGATCTCGGTCTTGCCGCTCGCCGTCACCCCGTGCAACAACAACGGGGCGAAGCCGCCGGCGGCGAGTGCCGCGGTGGCCGCTTCGAGCGCCACTCGCTGCCCCTCGCTCAGGCGAATCCGTTCCGGCAGCGCCAGCCGCACCGTGCGATCCTCGACCGCCGACTTGCGCCCGCGGCTGCGCGCGAACCCCTCGAGTCCGCCGGGCAACGCGGCGATCAGCACCTCACCGATCGGCGCCAGGTAGTAGTCGGCAATCCACGTCGCCAGCTCGAGCACGTGGGCCGAAACCGCCTCGGGCTCGGCCACCGAGGAAATCGGCTGGACGGGCGTCGAGTCCGGCGTCAGGGGCTCGCGGTCGACGCGGGTGACGATGCCGCGGCGCCGGCGCGCGCGAAACGGGACGTCGACCTGGGCGCCGGGGCGCACGTGAGGCAAAAGCTCGTCGGGGATCGAGTAGGCGAAGGTGCGTCGCAGCGGCAGGGGCAGGGCGACGTGCGCGATCGACATGACGACCGCGGAGGATAACGCAGGCGGGGAAAAACAGGGACGGCCGGTCCTACGTCCGAACCGATCGACGGTTCGCAGACGGAATCGAACCGGCCGTCAGGCCTGCATGCGCTGGGAGCTGGACTGCCCGAGAATGGCGTTGATGCGCTCGACGAGCTTTCGCGGACTGAACGGCTTGGTGATGTAGTCGTCGGCTCCGACCTCGAAGCCGATCTTTTGATCCATGTTCCGCCCCTTGGCCGAGAGCAGGATCACCGGAATGGCGCGCGTCGCTGGATCGGCCTTGAGCGCCTTGCACGTCTCGTAGCCATCGAGTTTCGGCATCATGATGTCGAGCACGATGAGATCGGGGCGCTCGGTTTGCGCCTTCTCGAGCCCCTGCTCGCCGTCCAATGCCGTGATCACCTGGTAGCCTTCCATACCCAGGCTGAAGTCGAGGATGTGCACGATGTAGATCTCGTCGTCCACAACCAGGATCTTGCCCTTCGCCATTTGGTCCTCACCCCCTGTCGTGCGTCTTCGCGGCGCGGTCGGTGGACCCGCCGCCCTGGTCGCTGCCGTATCCATCGAGGACGCGCTTGAACGCGTCAACGACTTCGGGATCGAACTGCTTGCCCTTGAGGCGGTTGAGTTCTCGCCGGGCCTCTTCTGCCGGAACCGGTGGCCGGTGGGAACGGCCGACGGTCATGCTCTCGTAGGCGTCGACCACCGCGAGAATCCGGGCCCCGACCGGAATCTCAGCGCCCTGCAGGCCGCGCGGATACCCGGTTCCATCCCACCACTCGTGGTGCGAAAGCACGATGTCGCGAACGACGCCGACGGTGTCGAGCGGCTCGAGCACGTTGGCGCCGATCTCCGGATGGCGCTCGACATCATCGCGCTCCTCGCGCGACAGCGAACCGACACCTTCGACCACGGTCTCGCCGAGCTGGCCCATTCCGACATCGTGGACACTGGCGGCGAAGCTGATGACGCCGGCCTCGGATTCCCCGAGGCCCAGGAGCCGCGCGGTGGCGCGAGCCAGACGAACGCGATCCGGAGATTCCCGGCGTCCGCGTTCCAGGTGGCGCAGCACCTCGCGCAGGGCGTCGGCGGTGGTCTCGACTCCCGCCTGACTCTTCTCCATCCGGGTGGTCTGTTGCCAGGCCGAAGCGACCCGCTGGGCCAGGTGCAGCAGGAGGTGACAGTCCTCGGCGTCAAAGGTCCGCTGCGACAGCGGCTCGGTCACGTTGAGCACACCGAGCAGGCCTTCGTTGCCCTCGAGGGGGACCGACAGGAACGTGCCGGAGCGGTAGCGGCGACGACGCGAACCCTGGACGTCGGTGCGCGACTCCTGCCCCGAAACGCACACCGGCCGGCGATGCTCGGCCACCCAGCCGGCAACCCCGGTCCCGGGACGGATGCGCACGTTCTGAACGACGTCGTCGTCCAGGCCGATCGCAGCCCGAACCACGAGGTCGCCGTCCGGCTCCACCGTCAGCAGTGAAACGACTCCAGCGTCCATGACCTCCGCCACCATCTCGATCGCGAGCCTCAGCACGTCCTCCGCGGCCGCAACCGGTCGCGGCGAGGGTCGTACCGAAACCCGCGGCGCCGTGCGTCGCGGTATCACCACCGTGAAGCGCGACCCGCGGCCTTCCTCGCTCTCGGCAGAGATCCGGCCGCCGTGCCACTCGACGATGGACTTGCAGATCGCGAGCCCGAGGCCGGTGCCGCCATGCCGCCGCGCGAGCGAGGAGTCCACCTGGTAGAACCGCTCGAAGACCTTCTCGAGCTCGTCCTCGGCGATTCCGATCCCGGTGTCCTCGACCTGCAGCGTCACCTGGTGCTCCTCCCCGGACAGACGCAACGTCACCGCCCCGCCGGCAGGCGTGAACTTGACGGCGTTACTGCCCAGGTGCAGCACCAGTTGCCGCATCTGGTCCCGGTTTGCTTCCACGCGGGTATCGTCCGCTTTCACCTGCACCTTGAGGGTCACCTGACCCACCTGGGCCAGTGATTCCAGCACTCCGGCCGACTCCTGCAGCACTTCTCCGAGATCCACGGGCCGTCGTGTCAACTGCGCCGCCCCCGAGTCGAAGCGGTTCAGGTCGAGGATCGACTCGATCAGCCGGGCGAGCCGCTGGCTCTCCTCGTGGATGACCGACAGGAACCGCTGCGCCTGGACGTGGGGCACTTCGCCCTCCCCGGCGTTCATCAGAGTCTCGGTGTAGGCGCGGATCGCGGTCAGCGGCGTGCGCAGCTCGTGCGAGACCGTCGAAACGAAGTTGCTCTTGAGCGCGTGCAGCTCGTGCAGGTGCTGGCCGGCCTGCTCCACCTCGCGGGTGTGCTGCTCGAGCTCGTGGTAGAGCCGGCCGTTCTCGATCGCCACCGCCGCGTGGTTGGCGAAGATCTCGATCAGTTCGACCACGTCGACCGCGGGCACCAGCCGGTCCTCGGGGTCGTCTACCGAGACGTAGCCGAGCACCTTCCCGTCCATCGCGAACATCGGAGTCAGCAGGACGTCTTTGTCGTGCCACTCCCATTCTTCGCGCGCGCCGAGATCCTTGGTGACGCCGCGCGGCAGCTTGCGGTTGAAGGAGTGGTCGTGACGGATCAAGAACGAACGGCTGACCTTGAACTCGTCCCGCAGCCACGACAGGAATTCGCTGACCGTGACTTCCGAGGCCTCGAGCTGGACCATGTCCGATTCCTCGACGCCGGCGAACGCCCGGGCCTTCAGGGTCTGATGCTCGGGGTCGCGCAGCCGGATCAGCACGCTGCGGAACCCCACGCACGCCTGAATGTGCTCGGCGAGCCGGGGAAGCAGGGTGTCCAGGTCGAGTGCCGAGCTGACGCTGCACAGCGCGGTGATGACCTGCTGCAGCTTGGCGGCGCGCTGGCGCGTGGCGTCGACCTGCGCGTAGTAGAGCTTGCTCAGACGCTCCTTGGCATGACGCAGGTCCTCGACTTCGTTTTGAACCCGCTCGAACTCGTCGAGCTGGGCCCGCAGCATGCCCGAAACTTCGGCCTCGGTGCGCAGCTGCTCGATCTCGCGCATGTCCTCGCGCAGCCGACCGAGCTCGTCGCGTTCCTCGTGGGTCAGCCCTTCGGTGTCTGGGGGGCCATCGCCGTCGGTCGCCTTCTTGAGGCGCGCCAGCTCGCGACGGGCCCGATCGAGATCTCCGCGCAGCTTGATCTCGAGGGCGCTGGGGCCGCTGGATCGGGGCTGGCGCATGGTCGACTCCTAGGCCGCGCTCTGGCGGCCGTCTCCCGGCCGGCGGCGTTCGCCGACCACGACGCTGCCCGGAATACCCTTGCCGTGTTCCTTCAGCTCCTGGGCGATGTCGATGAGCTGGGCCAGGTGGGTGACCGACACGCTGTCGGTGCTGACCAGCGCGACCGTCAGGCTCATCAGCGGAAACTGGTCCATCTGGTGCGAGCGGTTGCGGACTTCGACGTGGCCGCGCTCCTGGTCCTCGCGATCGTAGAGTCCGGGGACCGTCGTGTTGAATTCATTGACGATGAACTCGGCCATCTCCTCCGAATCGTCGGGTCGCGTGATCAAGACGAAGTCGTCGCCGCCGATGTGGCCGACAAAGCTGGTCTCGGCGCCGAATTCCTGGGCGGCCCGAATCAAGATCCGCGCGACGGTCTGGATCGCATCGTCACCGCGCTGATAGCCGTAGCGATCGTTGAACGACTTGAAGTAGTCGACGTCGATCTGGAGCATTGCGAACGGCGTGTTGCTTTCGATCCGGGTGCGGATCTCCTCGTTGATCGACAGGTTCCCGGGCAGGCCGGTCAGCGGGCTGGCGGAGCGCTGCTGGCGGCTCCACTCGAGCACGTTGCGCACGCGCAGCTGAAGCTCCTTCGCGTCCCACGGCTTGGTGACGTAATCGTTCGCGCCGCCCTCGAGACCGGTTTGCTTGTCGCTCTTCGTGGTCTTGGCGGTGAGCATGATGATCGGGATGTGCCGGGTCAGGAACGACGCCCGCAGCTTCCGGCACACGTCGTAGCCGTCGACCTGCGGCATCATCACGTCGAGCAGAATGAGGTCGGGCTGCAGGGAGCCCGTCTTCTCGAGCGCTTCCTTGCCGTCGACCGCCTCGTGGACCTCGTAGCCGACGCTCTGCAGCTGAAAGCGCAAGATGTCCCGCAGGCTGGTCTCATCCTCGGCAACGAGGAGGCGAGCCTTGGGAATCTTGGGCTTCTCGGCCTGGTCGGCCGGGTCGGCCTTGTCAGTCTTCGCGCGCTCGGTGGCTCGCCGGGGTTTGGCCATAGCGTATGAGGTTGAGGAGTCATGACTTGAGGGATCACACCCGGACCGGGTGTGATCCAGGATCCCGCGGGGTTATCGGCCGGAGTGGCCGGAAACTGATCGCGGTTTCCGGGCGAGGGCGCCCAGGGATCAGCGGCCGGAGGCGAGGCCCGCGGCGAGACCCGAGTCTTCGAGCGAGGCGGCGGCGTCGAGGGCCGGATCTCCACCCTCGCCGCGTTCGAGCCGCCAGGCTCCCAACTGAGCGATCATGGCCGCGTTATCGGCACAGAGTCGCGGCGAGGGGATACGCAGCGAAACGCCCCGCCGCCGGCACTCGATGTCGAGCCGGGCCCTCAAGTCGCGATTGCAGGCGACTCCGCCCCCGAGATTGAGGGCCTTGGCGCCGGTGGCTTCGAGCGCCCGGACGGTCCTTGCCACCAGCGTGTCGACCACCGCCGCCTGGAACGACGCGGCGACGTCGGCAACCACCGAGCGCGGATAGGGCGGACCAGGGTGGGCCGCGAGTTCCACCGCCACCGCGGTCTTCAAACCCGAGAACGAAAAGTCGAAGCCGGGCTGATCGATCATCGGACGAGGAAAGGCAAAGGCGCCGGCCCGGCCCTCGGCGGCGAGACGATCGATCGCCGGACCCCCGGGGAATCCCAGACCGAGGAGCTTTGCGACCTTGTCGTAGGCCTCCCCCGCGGCGTCGTCGCGCGTGCTTCCGAGCCAGCGGTAGTCGCCGAGCCCGCGGATCTCGACCAACTCGGTGTGTCCGCCGGAAACCACGAGCGCCACCGACGGCAGCGGAGATTCGCCGTGCTCGAGTGCCGCCGAGTGCAGGTGGGCCTCGATGTGATTGACCCCGATCACCGGAATTCCGAGCCCGTATCCATAGGCTTTGGCGAACGCGACGCCGACCACCAGCGAACCGACCAGGCCCGGAGCGTTCGTGACGGCGATCCCGGTGAGTGCTTCCGGCGAAACCGTGGCTTCGTCGAGCGCTTGGGCGACCATGGCAGGCAGCAACTCGAGATGTGCGCGCGAGGCCAGCTCGGGAACGATGCCGCCGTAGAGCGCATGGTCCTGGGCGGCGATCAGGTGGGCGCGCAGGACACGGCCGCGCTCGAGTACCGCGACCGAGGTGTCGTCACACGAGGTCTCGATGCCGAGCACGCGTTGGGCGGGATCGCGCGTCATGCGCCGCTCACGAACCCTCGGGATCCAGCGCCCGATCCAGCCACTCGAGATACTTGGGAGCGCCCGCGGCCACACGCACCGCGATGCACTCCGGCGTCTCGTAGGGATGCAGTTCGTGGAGCCGCGACATCAGGGCCGCCCAATCCTGTTTGCGCGTCTTCATCAAGACGACCACTTCGCGCTCGTCCTGGATGCCTTCCTGCCAGCGATAGATCGAGCGCGCTCCGGGCAGCAGGTTGGCGCAGGCGATGAGTCGCTCGTCGACCAGGACGCGGGCGACCCGGGCCGCATCGTCCTCCGAGGCGAACGTCGTGAACGCAATCAGGTTCTCGGTCACCGCGATGCTCCCGGTGTGACGTGGGTGTGAAGCCGGAGAAGGGCGGGATCCGCCCACACGCGCGCCAGTGTAGCATCGGGGTCATGTCGCGCCGGCGCATTCAGGGCCTCCTTGGGTTTGGCGTTCTGGCCGTGGCTGCGGTGTGCGTGTCGGCCTCCGCACCTCGCGGCGTGCCCGCGATCGTGTTCGTGTCGCGACAGCCGCTCGACGAGCCGGGCGTCCTCCCCGGGCTCGGACCGCACCACGCTCATTCGGCGCCCGGAGGCCGGCTGTTGCTGCGGACGCCGGAAGGGGCGATCACATCGCTTCTGCCCGAAGGCGAGTTCCACGACGTCAGCGATCCTTCGGTTTCGCCCTCGGGGCGATGGATCGCGTTCGCGGGCGTGACTCACCCCGACAGCGGCTGGCGGATCTGGCGGCTTCGATCCGACGGTTCGGAGCTCGCCGCGATTACGCACAGCGATCGCGCGCTCGATCTGCGCTCGCTGGGTGAATCGGTGTCGATCCAGCGCTACGACGACGTCGACCCCTGCTGGGTGTCCGAGGACCTCCTGGTGTTCTCCAGCACGCGGCTGCCGCTGCGCGCGCAGTACGCCGACGTCGCGGTCGCGAATCTCTATCGGGTTCGGGCCGACGGCTCCGGGCTTCGGCGCATCACCACCGAGCGGAACGGCGCCGCCGAGCCGCGGGTCGAGCCACGCACCGGTCGCATCGTGTACGCGCGCTGGTGGTTCAATCCGTGGCGCGCCTCGGCGCAGGATCCGAGCGGGATCACACTTGCGCCGGCACACGCGATCCCACGCGACACGGTCAATCTCTGGCAGCTGGTCGCGATCGAGCCCGCCTCACTCGGCCCACGCCTGGCGGCGGGAGCGGTCGATTCACGATTGCACGCGATGGCCGCCGAGGCCGCTCCAATGCCCGACGGTTCGTGGCTCGGCACCTACGCCGAGAACCTGGGCCTCTCGCCCGGCCCCGGCGCCACCGGACTCCACCGACTCGACGCCCGTGGACGCCCGACGCGGCGGGTGATCGGCGCGCTGGTTCCCGATTCCGGATTGGGCGCCTACGCCGGAACCCTCGGGCTCGCCTCGCCTTCGGCGTGCTCGCCCGCGGCGCTACCCGACGGCCGAATCGTATTTGCGTGGGCGCCGGGCGCGCGCGGCGACCTGGGACTCTGGTTGGCGCGTGCGGACGGCAGCCGGCCCGAGCCGATCGTGGATCTGCGGGGCACGCTCGAATTGGATCCGGTTCCACTGGTGGCGCGTCGGCTGCGCACGCTGGATTGGGACCGGGTCCCCGGGTTCGGACCCGACGCAGATCGCGCGCTGCTCGCTCACGATAGAGCGAGCCCTGCCCTCGGCAGCTTCGCGTTCGAGTGCGAGGACGTGTTCGCCGGCGGCGGACTTCCGGGCGTTCCGGCGCGTGAGCCAGGTCTGGCGCTCCGGTTCTTCGCGATGCTGCCGCGGCTCGCAGGCGCCATCGGCGACTCGGTCGTCCTGATCCGGACCGAGCCGGTGGGCGAGGACGGCGCGATCCGCGCCCGAGATCTCCCGGCCGGCATCCCCCTGTTCGAGCAACTCGTGAATGCGCGCGGGGCGCCGGTCGAGACCGCGCGCGGGCCCGCGCACGTTGCCGGATCGAATGCCGGTGCGCCCGGGCAGGTGACCCGCTGCATCGGTTGTCACGCGGGGCATTCGCGCCTCAAGACTTCGGGGCGACCCTGAGGATCGCCCCGATGCGTTTCGTGGACCGATGCGAATGCGAGTTCGGCTAACGCCCGCCCTTGGCCGCCGCCTCCTGCTTGGCCGACCACGGCGGCGTCACACCGTTCATGCGCGCGTACGCGATCGACTGGCCGAGGTGCTCGTCGGCGTGGCGCATGACCAGCAGCATGAGCGAGCGCTTGGACATCTCGCCCATCGGCGTCTTGGTCATCTCGTCGAACTGGGACTCGGGCAGCGCCTTGATCGCGCCTTCCACGTGGTCGAAAGACTTCTTCAGAGCTTCGACCACCTGCGCCTTCTCGGTCACCGAGGTTTCCAGCTTCATCGGATCGATGCCTTCGGGAACCGGCGTCCCCATCATGCTCGCGAAGAAATAGTTTGCGCTGGTGACGTGCATCGCGACTTCGCTCACCGAACGCACGCCCTTTGCCGGACGCCACGAGTACTTCTTGTCCGGCATGGCTTCGGCCAATTGCTGAATCTTGCCGCGAGCATCGCCGAGGCTGGCGAGGACGTCTTTGTGCAGAGCGGACATTTCTTCATCCGCCGACGCGATGCCGGCGGTGGCCAGCAGTGCGGCGCCGACGGCGAGGGAGCGAACGAGCTTCATGGCGACTCTCCGGGTTTGGGGAACGGATCGGCGTGCGGGCCGAAGCCCGTGACGGCCGAACTCTAGCACCGGTGGCGCGGGCGGCGAATGGGCGTGCTAGAGTCCGCCCGTGGCGGCCTTCCTGTTCAAGACCGAGCCTTCGACGTACTCGTTCGACGACCTGGTCCGCGATCGGCGAACCACATGGGACGGCGTCAAGAACCCGGTGGCGCTCAAGCACCTGCGGACTGTGGCCAAGGGCGACACGGTTGCCGTCTACCACACCGGCGACGAGAAAGCGGTGGTCGGGTTCGCAGTCGCGGCCTCCGATCCTTATCCGGATCCCAAGCTCGGGGATCCCAAGCGCGCGGTCGTCGACCTCGCACCTCGGCACAAGCTCGAAACCCCGGTGCCACTCTCGACGTTTCGAACCGACGCGGTGCTCAAGACCTGCGACCTGCCCCGGCTGCCGCGGCTGTCGGTGATGACGTTGACGGCCGCACAGGTGGCGCGCATCGAGAAGTTGGGCTCCTAGCCGCGCAGGCGAGGCCGATCGCGCTTCACGAGCGCGCCCCCCCCACGTCCCGAATCCCGCGGCGAAACAGAACGGCCCCGCGTTGCCGCGGGGCCGTCGTGTTCTTCAGGAGCGAGGGCGTCTTTGGACGCGTCAGGGGACGCGTTAGGACGCGCGCACCTCGATCGTCAGCTTTTCCATCTTCAGCGACTCGCTGGTGGCGCCGGACTGCGAGCCCACCGCCTCGAGCTTCTTGACCACGTCCATACCCTTGGTCACTTCACCGAAGATCGTGTGCTTGCCATCGAGCCACGGCGTCGGCACGAAGGTCAGGAAGAACTGGCTGCCGTCGGTGCCGGGACCGGCGTTGGCCATCGACAGCAGGCCGGGCTTGGTGTGCTTGACCTCGGCGCTGTACTCGCCGTCGAACTGGTAGCCGGGGCCACCGGTGCCGGTTCCCAGCGGACAGCCGCCCTGGGCCATGAAGTTCTTGATGACCCGGTGGAAGATGATGCCGTCGTAGAAACCGAGCTTGGTCAGGTACATGAAGCTGGTCACGTGCATCGGCGCCACGTTCGGCAGGAGCCGGATCTCGATCGGACCCTTATTGGTCTGCATCAGCACGTAGTAGGAGTGCTCCGGATCGAACGTCGTGACCTTGGGCTTGGGCAGCGTGGTCTTCCAGGTCGGCACGGACTTGTCGACTTTGGCGGCGGCGATCTGAGCATCGATGTCCTGCACGGCTTTGTCCTTGATCGAGGGGGTCGACTTGGCCGCGGTCGTCGCGGCTGCCTTTTCGGTCGCCGGCTTGGCCGGCGTCGCAGACTTCGCCTCTTCCTTCTGAGCGAACGCGGGAACCGCCACAGCGAGCAGCGTCGCGGCGATCAAGAATCGCTTCATGTGCTTCTTCTCCTCCAGTTAGGAAACGGGGTGGGTCGAGCGGCGGTAGACCATACCCGCTTGTGCGCTCGCTGTCGACGCGAATCGTGCCGGGTGCCTGGAGTTTGGCGAACACTGAACATGGGCGGCCACGCGTTGGCCGAGCGCGACTTGCGCGGGTACATTGCCCCGCCATGCCCGCCCGACGACCCGATCCACACGTGCTGTACGAGGCCGCCGTCCAGGGCGTCGACTTCGACCTGGACCTGATGGAGCGCATCTACCGCCGACTTCGCGGCCGGCGCTTCGTTCACTTTCGCGAAGACTTCTGCGGCACGGCGCAGATGGCCGGGGCGTGGGTGTTGCGCCGGCCCCAGAACCGCGCGTGGGGCGTCGATCTCGACCGACCGACTCTGGCGTGGGCGCGCCGGCATCGCCTGGCGCGCATGCGCGAACGCGCGAGGCGCCTGACGCTGGTGCGCGCCGACGTCCGATCGGTCACGCGTCCGCGGGTCGACGTCATCGCCGCCTACAATTACTCGTTCTGGGTGTTCAAGCATCGTCGCGACCTGATGCGCTACTTCCGCGGCGCGCGGCACTCCCTGCGCCCCGGAGGCCTGTTCTTCGTCACCGCGTTTGCGGGCAGCCGCGCCATGGGGACGCTCTCCGAGCGCACGCGCATCCCGGGGTCGTACAGCGTGGACGGCGAACGGGTGCCCCCGTTCACCTACGTGTGGGAGCAGAAACGATTCAACGCACTCGACCACGAGATCCTGTGTCACATCCATTTCCAGCTGAAGGACGGCACGTGGATGCGCCGGGCTTTCACCTACGACTGGCGGCTGTGGACCGTGCCCGAAATCCGTGACGCCCTGCTCGAAGCCGGATTTCGCGACACACTGGTCTACGTCGACGGCTGGAACGAGCGCGCCAACAAGCCCGACGACTTCTATCGGCTGCGCACGAGATTCACGAACCAGGACGGCTGGCTCGCGATCGTCGTCGGGGTGACGTGATCGCGCGGCGATGCTAGGCTCCCCGGTCCATCCCATGGGCGCATTGGATCCCGCATTCGTCCCCCGATTCCGGTCCCGCAGGGCTCGCACCTTCGCGACCCGCTTTGCCGCGGCCGCGGCCATGATCCTCGTGGCCTCGGGTCCGGCCGCGGCTCAGCAGAAGCCCGATCCCGCGCGCCCGTGGGCCAATCCCACGCCGCCGGCGACCCCCCCCGGCTCCGTGCCGGGAGCGCCGGTGCCCGGAGCGCCGGGCGCCACGACTCCGCCGCGGTCGACGCCGCCGCCACCGCCGGCCAGCGATTCGCCGATCATTGCCCGCGTCGAGGGTCGTCCGATCACCCAGCGCGACTACGATCGCATCGCCGGCCCCTACTTCGCGCGCCTCCAGGAGCAACTCGGCGACGGACTCAAGGACGAGCATCTGCGAAAATACGCTGAGTACAACGTGTTCAACGAGCTGATCCGGCGCGAACTCATGACGCTCGAGGCGCGCAAGCTGAACCTGGAAGTCACTGAAAAGGACACCGACGCGATCCTGGCGACCGATCCGTTCTTCTACACCAACGGCAAGTTCGACCCGGCCAAGCTCGAACAGTTCAAGCGCAGTCCGCAGTCGAACTACCTGGCGATCCTGCCGCGTGTCCGCGAGGCGGCTGCGGCCGACAAGTACGAACGCCAGCTGCTCGCGCGGCTCGCCCCCGGACCGAAGGCGGTGCGCGAGGAGTGGTCGAAGCGCAAGGAACAGGTCCGTTTCTCGTTCCTGCCGCTGACCACGCGCGAAGTCACGCTCGAGCCCGAGGCCACCGCCGACGAACAGCTCACCTACTATCGCGAGCATCCGGAGCAGTTCGAGCGCAAGCCGCGGGCGAACGTCCGGTACCTCCGCCTCGCCTTACCCGGCGAAGACGACTCGCTGCGGGCGAGCGAGGAGCGCCGGCTGATGTCGCGCGGCCGCAGCCTCGCGGACACGCTGCGCCGCGGTATTGCGATCGATTCGGTGGCGGCCCCGCTCGGGGGCGCGGTCGAGACCGGATGGTTCGACCTGCCGGCGACCATGATTCCGGGGCTCGGCAACTCACCGGACCTGATCGAGGATCTCGAGGCCTCCGAGCGAGACACGTCACGACGGGTCCTGGGGCCCGGGGTCACCCCCCTCGGCGTGGTGGTCGGCGTGATCGCGGCACGCGAACCGCGCCGTGTGCCGCCGATCGAAGAGATCCGGGCCGACGTCAAACGCCGGGCCGACGTCGAAAAACAGCGGGTCCAGCTCGAAGCCGACAAGCGCGCGTGGTACGACGAGCACCTGGGTGAGCTGAAGACGGCGCGGGCCCAGACCACCCGGATCCATCTCGATCCGAGTGAGGTGGCGGTCAAGAGTCCGTCGCGCCGCACCATCGACTCGTGGTACCGGAAGAACGCTGCGAGCCTGTTCCAGGCGGCGGGCGACAGCGTGCGCGCCGCCGCACCACCGAAGATCGACGACTCGTTGCGGGCGGTGGTCGGGGCGCGGCTCGAGGAGGACGATCGCGCGGCTAAATTGGCGACCACGATCGAACGGATGAGCCAGGACCTGGGGCGCGGTCGAGATCCGGCGCAGGTGGCGCGCAGCGCGCACGCCGGGTTCGACACACTGACCCTGTCGCGCGAAGCGCCGCCCGATTCCATGTTTCCGCTGTCGCTGGTCGACTCGATCCTGACCGACCGGCAGCCCCATGGCGTCTTCCAAGGGCCGCGGCCCATGGGCACGCGCCTGGTGCTGTGGCGTGTGGACGCGGTCGACACGGCCTTCACGCCCTCGTTCGAGGATGCGCGCAGCCGGGTCGAGCGCGGATTCAGCGAAGCCCGCCGCATTCAGGAAGACGAAGAGGCCCGCGTCTACTTCGACGCCCATCGAGCCCAGTACCCGACCCCGAAGAAGTTCGCGCTCGAATACGTGCAAGTGCCGATCCCTCCACCCGATTCGGTCGCGATCTCCGACCAGGATCTGCGGCAGTTCTACGAGGCCCATGCCGCGGATCGCTACCGTCAGGAAGAGGAGGTCCGCGCCCGTCACATCCTCGTGTCGACTCGGGGCGGACTGAGCCCGGAGGCCGCGCGGGCGCGCGCCGACTCGATCCGGGCCGCGATCCTGGCCGGCGCCAACTTCGAAGAGCTCGCACGCACGCGATCCGACGATCCGGGCTCGGCGGTCCAGGGCGGCGACCTCGGCTTCTTCGCCCGGGGGCGCATGGTCCCGGAGTTCTCCGACACGTCGTTCGCGCTCAAGGTCGGCGCCATCAGCCAGCCGGTCCAGACTCGCTTCGGATACCACATCATTCGGGTCGACGAGCGGAAGGAAGCCGGGGTACGCGCGTTCGAGGAGGTGCGCCTCGAGATCCGAAACGAGCTGGCGCGGACCAAAGGCGACTCGCTCGCCCGACAGAGCGCCGAGGCGATCCGGCGGCGCATCCCGAAGGCGGGTGCGGCGGTTGCCGCTTCCGCGGTCGGCGGCGTCAAGACCGCAGGCCCGGTCGCCGCCAACGAGCCGATTCCGCGGCTGGGCAACGTCCAGGATCTCGGCAAGGATCTGGAGGGACTCGCGGTCGGCGCGTGGGCGGCGAAGCCGTACCGGGGATCGAACTCGTGGATTCTGGTGCGCGTCACCGAGCGCAAGCCGCCGGGCCGCGCCGAGTTTCCCGAGGTGCGGCGCCAGGCGGTCGACGACATGAAGAACGCGAAGAAGCTCGATATCGTCGCCGCGCGCGCGGCCGCGGTGCGCCGCCAGCTCCAGGCCGGCGCCTCGCTCGACTCGGTGGCCGCCGGCTACGGCGGCGTCCGGGAGAGCGGTTTGCTCGGCCGCCAGGGTGGATTCGTCCCTCAGCTCGGCGCCGAGCCCCGCGTGCTCGACAAGGCCTTTGCCCTCAAAGTGGGCGAGACCAGCGATTCGCTCAGGATCACCAACGGCGTGACGTGGATCCGGGTCGAGGAACGCAAATCGATGGATGGCGCGACGTACGAGGTCGACCGCGAGCAGGTGTCGCGCGAGCTGCTCGCGCAGAACATGGAAGATTGGCTGGAGCGCAAGAAGAAGACGGTGCGGATCGAGGTCTTCCGCGAGGACCTGAAGGGCCCGCCGCCGTCCCGATTCAAGACGGTGACGACCACGATCGGCGGTTGAGCCCCAGGAGGTGAATGCGATGAAGGCCAAGCTCGACGCACTCAAGAACCATCTCGGCGTGATCTACGATCTGTACATGGCGAACTCGCTCCTCAGCTGGGATCAGACGACCTATATGCCCCCGGGCGGCGCCGAGGCGCGGGGTCGCCAGATGGCGCTGCTCAGCCGGCTCGCGCACGAGCGGCTCACGGATCCCGAGGTCGGACGACTGCTCGACGCACTCGAGCCCTGGGCCGCCCAACAGCCGTACGACTCCGATGATGCCGCCCTGGTGCGCGTGTCTCGTCGCGAGTACGACCGAGCCGTCAAAGTGCCCGCCGACCTGGTTTCGGAGATGAACCAGCACTTCTCCGACACGTATCAAGCCTGGCTCGCCGCGCGACCGGCCAACGACTTCGCGGGCATGGTGCCGCGACTGCAGAAGACGCTGGATCTCAGTCGCCGTCACGCCGACTGCTTCCCCGGGTACGAGCACATCGCGGATCCGCTGATCGACGCCAGCGACTACGGCATGAAGGCTTCGAGCGTGAAAGCCGTGTTCGGCGAGTTGCGTTCGCGCCTGGTGCCACTGGTGCGCGAGATCACGAGCCGCCCGGCTCCGGACGACCGTTTCCTGACCCAGGACGCCTCGGCCGAGCAGCAGCTCGCCTTCGGCCGCGAGGTGATTCGCGCCTTCGGCTACGACTTCGATCGCGGTCGCGAGGATCTCACCACCCACCCGTTCATGACCAAGTTCTCGCTCGGCGACGTCCGCATCACCACCCGCGTTCGCGAAGACCTGTGCAACGCCCTGTTCAGCACGCTGCACGAATCGGGTCACGCCATGTACGAGCAGGGAATTCGGATGGAGTTCGAGGGCACGCCGCTCGCCCATGGAACTTCATCGGGCGTGCACGAGAGCCAATCGCGGCTGTGGGAGAACCTGGTCGGGCGCAGCCGCGCTTTCTGGAACCACTTCTATCCCAAGCTCCAGGCCGCGTTCCCCGCCCAGCTCGGCAAGGTTCCGTTCGACGCCTTCTTTCGTGCGATCAATCGCGTCGATCGTTCGCTGATCCGGATCGACGCCGACGAAGTCACCTACAACCTGCACGTCATGATCCGATTCGACTTCGAGCTGGCGCTGCTCGAGGGCAAGCTCGCGGTCAAGGATCTGGCCCAGGCGTGGCGCGATCGCTACCAGGCCGACCTCGGCACCGCCTCGCCCGACGATCGCGACGGGGTCTTGCAGGACGTGCATTGGTACGCCGGCCCGATCGGCGGCGCGTTCCAAGGCTACACGCTCGGCAACATCCTGGGCGCCCAGTTCTTCGACGCCGCGGTCCGGGCGCACCCTTCGATCCCGGAGGAAATCGGCCGTGGCCGCTTCTCGACGCTCCATGGGTGGCTGCGCGAGAACATCTACCAGCACGGCTCCAAGTTCACGGCCAACGAGCTGGTCGAGCGGGTCGCGGGATCGCCGATGACGATCGAACCGTACATGAAGTACCTGACCGGCAAGTTCGGCGCGCTCTACGGGCTCGATGCCGGCGCCGGAATGGAATCGGCCGGCCGGCGCGATACCCGGTCGTCGTGAGTTCGGCGTAGCCGGAGAGACGATCAGCCGTCGAAGGTGATCGTCGGCCGTTCCTGCCCGCTTGCGCTCAGATCGCTGCCGATGTTGAGGATCAGCAGCACGCCCCGGCCGGGTTTGATCTCGACTCTGCGCTCGCGTGAGTCGAATCTGGGGTGACGGATGGTCACGACGTGCTCGCCCTGTTCGACTTCGAACCCCGTGCGGGTCGCGCTGCCGAACGGTTTGAGCATGCCGGCGACGGCGCCGTCGATCACGACCTCGGCGCCCTGGAACTCGTCCGGGTACATGCCGTACTCGATCTGGATCGCTCCCTTGTTTCCGGGGCCGAAACGCCCGCCCATCGCGAGGTAGATCAACGTCGTCACGATCCCGGCGCCGATCAGTGCGACGCGAATCCGGAAGGCATTGAGGTACATGGGGCCTCCTTGGGGTGCCCCGGCCCACCGTTCGGCAGCCGCTCCGCGGCGGGCGGGAGTCATGGACCCCGCGGATATCGGCCATCCCTCGAACGATCTCCACGAGCCCCCGCGGCGGCACTCGTCCGCCCGGACCGTGCGCCGGTCGTGTCGTGGCGGATCGTTGACGACCGCCGAACAAACGCCGTTCCGCGAGCGGGCATGCTCCCCGCCTCATGCGCCCCGCCCTGCTGGTACTGATCGCTGCGATCGTGTCGGGCTGCTCCACCCCGGTCTCGCGCACCGGAGGCTCGCCCGAGCCGGCGCGTAACGCGGCGGAGTTGGCCGCCGACTCGCTCGAGATCATTCCCGCCTCGGCCGAGGACGTGGTCGCCGTCGCGCAGTCGCCGGGCGCCAAGGTCACGGTGGTCAATGTGTGGGCGACCTGGTGCGTGCCCTGCCGCGAAGAATTCCCCGATCTCCTGAAGCTCGAGCGCAGCTATCGCGATCGCGGCATGCGATTGATCCTGGTGTCCGCCGACTTCGACGACCAACTCGCGGACGTGCGCCGTTTCCTGGCGCAGCACGACGTGCGCATGCCGACCTATCTCAAGACCGGCAAGGACATGGAGTTCATCGACGGACTCAACCCGAAGTGGTCGGGCGCACTGCCCGCCACGCTGGTCTACGATGCTCGCGGTCAGCAGACTCGCTTCTGGGAAGGCCGCGCCGACTATGCGAAGTTCGAAGCCGCCGTGCTCGAAGTGCTCGACGGCGCTACCGCCGCCCGTTAGCGGCGCAACCTGGAGGATCCATGCGTTCGATGCGTCTGATGATTCCGCTCGCCTTGCTGGTGTTCGTCCTGCCCGCTCTCGCGCAGGAGTCGGCGAAGCCCGCCGACTCGGAAGCTCCGGCTGCGCTGGTCCTGGGGTCGACCGTGCCGATGGCGGACGCCGCGATGAAAGGCATCGATGGCAAGTCGCTGACCATCGCCAAGGCCGCGGGCAAGAAGGGAACCCTCGTGGTCTTCACCTGCAACGCCTGCCCGTGGGTGAAGAACTGGGAGACGCGGATCTCGGAAGTCGGCAACGCCGCACACAAGGCCGGGATCGGCGTGATTGCGATCAACTCCAATGACCCGTCGAAGAACGCCGAAGACGGCTACGACGAAATGAAGAAGCGCGCGAAGAAGCTGGGGATCAAGTTCCCGTACGTGGTCGACGCGACCTCGGACGTGGCGCGCGCGTTCGGCGCGACGCGGACACCGGAGGCGTTCCTGTTCGACGCCGAAGGCAAGCTGGTCTATCACGGCACGATCGACGACAGCCCGCGGGATCCGGCGGCGGTGAAGGACGCCTACCTCAAGCAGGCGGTCGACGCGGTCGTGGCCGGGCAGGTGGTGCCGCTCGCCGAGACCAAGTCGCTCGGCTGCACGATCAAGTTCCGCAGCAAGGTCTAGGGAACCCGCGCGAACGGCGAGGCGCTCTACAGCACGTCCTTGAGCTTCAGCTCGAGCGTGCGCCGTTCGCCGTCGCGCTCGATGACCAGCGTGTGCGTGGACCCTTCGTCGCCGCGTACGAACATCCGGTCCAGCTCCTCGGGAGTAAATCTCGAGGCCGGTTTCCCGTCGATGGTCACCACCAGGTCGCGCAGCTTGAGCCCGGCCTGATGGGCGGCAGAGCCGCGGATGATCTGGCCCGCAAGCACGCGGTCGGTCAGCTTCACCAGGAACGCACCACTCCGTGAAAATCGATCGCGCTCCAGGAACCGGCGTCCGGGCTCGAGGTAGAGACGTCGGCGCTCGTAGTCGATCGTGACCACGAAGCGCTCGAGTACGCCATTGCCGATGTTACCGGCGTAGTCGCGGCTGCCGATCAGGCCGCGGCTGCCCAGCGTCAGACCGGCAATCGGCTCGGGCCACGTATGCCCGCCGATCCGCACGCTGTCGAGCCGGCTGAACCAGTTGATCGTGGCCCCGCCGATGCCGCCGCTGTAGACCTCGACCTGGCGCCGTCCCGCAACCCGACTCAGCAACCGGCACTGGCGCACCATCGATGCATGGACGTCGAGCCCGAAGCCGTTGCCGCAATCGACGACGAACTCGCCGGTGCAACCGCCGTCGACCGTGACCTGGACGGTGGGAATCCCGGAGAACAAGCGAATCGGAATCGGCTCGGCGGCGCCGGTGTAGGCGAACTTCTTGGGATCGGTCAGGGTCACGATCCCGCGGTCGTAGTCGATACGAACCACGAAGTTGCTGAGGAAGTCGTAGCCAATCAGCCCGGCGACCGGCCGCCAGAGCACGGCTTCGAATCCTTCGCCCAGGTCGACCAAGCCGACCTTGAGATCGCGCACCGTGACGCGCGCACTTCCGGACGACGACACGGCCAGCGAGGTGATCCGCGCGAACGAGCCCTCGTCAGTGCCGGCGACACCCTGGACCGCCATCGTGCCCTCGGCCTTGAGCCCGATACGATCCGCGTAGTGCCGATCGATGGCGGTGATGCTGCAACCGGTGTCGAGCAGGAAGTCGGCGGGCGGGGCGCCATTGATCGAGGCCTTGATCCACACGTGGCGCGTCCCGTAGCGGAACGGCACGTCGATCCGGCCCGACGCCTTTCTCCAGGCCACTCGATTCGCGCGAAGCCCGGGCGGCGAAAAGATCGAATCGGGAACCGGCCGGTGGACCCACATCGAATCCAGATCGATCCGCTCCTCCCACCGCTCGCGCTCGGGGTCGCGGCCGGCGCGCCGTCCGTCGTCCGCCGGCGGCGCCTCGGAGGTCAGCGTGCGGTAGTGGGTGCGCCCGCGGGCCTCGATTGTGCCGATCGCCCACTGCTTCCACTCGTGCTGATCGCGACGACTGACGATCCGGTCGATGCGGCCGGTTTCGTCGTCGAACCACAGCTGCCGCGAGGGCCCGACGGGCGGAGCGATGTCGAGGGAGCGGAACCGGCGGCCGTGGCGGAAAGACGTTCCGCCGGGAGTCAGCGTGCCGCCGCCGTAGTCCTCCATGGCCCACGCTTCGTTCTCGAACCAGGCTTCGGAGCGAATCGCCTCGAGATCCTTGCCGTCCAGGATCCGGACCTTCTTCGAGTTGAGGTCGGTCTCCCAGCCCACCACTCCGTCGAAACCACGCCGGATGCGCAGCGGGCCAACGTGGATCTTCTGTAGAAGCCGGTCGGGCCGGCGCGTCCATTGCTCGAAGGTCCCGGTCATGCCCATCGACCGGATACGACCGCGCACGTGGAGGTCCGGTTGCGCCTCGAAGGTTTCGAACCCACCGGTGCCTTCGAGGTAGCGATCGACCAGCGTCACCGCTCGCGGGTTCACGACCGCGTCGTCGCCGTGGGCGACGGCGGCAACGAGCAACAGCAGAATCGCAAATCGAACACCGGCAGACACTTCGGCCTCCGCGGATTCAGGCCGCACCCGCCCGCGGTTTCGGGCGCGCCGGGGGTCGGCAGCGCGCTTCATCGCCCGAGGGGGTGCGTCGTGGCGCGGTTATCGGCGAGCGGCGGTCAGTCCCTGAGTCGGCTCACGGCGCGTGTCGCGCCCTCAGGCGCCGGCGAGCCTCGTGGTGGACCACCTCGAGCATCCCGAGCAGGCCCTGGCCTTTGCCCATCGACAGGTCCTTGCCGAAGATGTCGAACACGATGTCGCCGGGAACGCGAGCGATCTGCTCGGCGGGCAGGCCCGAGAGCGTCTCGTCGAGGATCACGGCCCACGCCTTGGCCGAGATGCCCTGCGGGTTCTCGACCGCGAAGTACAGCTGGAGCGTGCCGTCGGGCCGATCGGTCACCCAGACGTAGGCGTCGGACTCACAGCGCGGCGCGCGTTGCGACTCGGGGAACGGCCGGATCGCCACTTCCGGCGGCACCTCGACGAATCGGTCCGCGTAGTCGATCAGCGTCTCGGCGCGGTCGGTGCGATCCAGGCTCTGGACCTCGCGGACCAACTCGTCGAGCCGCTCGGGCAAGGGAGCATCCACCACCGCGTCAGCGCTCGATCGGGAGTCCGACGGAGTTCCCCCATTCGGTCCAGCTGCCGTCGTAGTTCCTGACCTTGGGATAACCGAGCAGGTAGCTGAGCACGAACCAGGTCAGGCTGCTGCGCTCCCCGATCCGGCAGTAGGCGACGACGTCGTCGTTGGGCGTCAGCCCTTGTTCCTTTTCGTAGATGTCGCGCAACTCGGCCGCGGTCTTGAACGTGCCGTCTTCGGGATTCACGGCCCGCGCCCACGGCACGCTCCTGGCACCCGGAATGTGCCCGCCGCGCAGCACACCCTCTTGCGGATACTCCGCCATGTGCGTGCGCTCGCCCGAGTATTCCTGCGGACTGCGCACGTCCACCAGCGGCTTGCCGGCCTCCATGTGCTTCAGCACCTGGTCGCGGAAGATGCGGATCGTTCGGTCGTCGCGCTCGGGCGCCTCGTAGGCGGTCGCCGGGTAGCGTGGCGCCTCGCGTGACATCATCCGGCCTTCCTTCTCCCACTTGAGCCGGCCGCCGTCCATCACCCGCGCGTTCTTGTGTCCGAAGAGCTGGAAGATCCAGAACGCATAGCAGGCCCACCAATTGTTCTTGTCCCCGTAGAAGATCACGCGCGTGTCGCGAGTGACGCCGATGCGCGACATGAGCTGGCCGAAGGACACCCGGTCCAGATAGTCGCGGCGCAGCGGGTGATTCAGGTCTCGCGCCCAATCCACCTCGACCGCTCCCGGAATGTGGCCGGACGGGTAGAGGAGCGGATCCTCGTTCGATTCGATGATGCGCACGTCGGGATCGCGCAGGTGCGCCTCCACCCAATCGGTGCTCACCAGAACGTCGGGCTGAACATATCCGCGGCTTTCGATCTTGGACTGCGTCTGGATCATGGCGGTTCTCCTGGCATCGCGGCGTCGTCGGGGCCGCTGGGCGCGGGGGTTCGGGGCGTGACCGCGCGCTACTCGTAGGCGATAAAGTACTCCGACTCTCCGACCGGCCGCCAGCGATTCCGCACGTGCGCGACCACGGCGTAGTGGCCGAGCATCGGTGGCGGTGGGCGGCGAGCGAGCAGGCGAACCTCTCGCCTTTCGACCAGCACGGTGATGTGCCCGCGCTGGGAGTCGAGGGCTTCGGTCACCCGCGCGAGCAGCGCGGGCGTGGCCAGCTCGGTGTCCTGCGGCCAGTCGATCGGCAAGGGATTCGGCTCCGGGGACGTCGTCCACCACACCGGAAAGTCGGGCACGATCGCGAAACGCCGGCCCTGGAGCTTGGTCGACCAGTCGTGCAAGTCGGCCATCACCTCCAAGGTTCGAGCACTGGTTCGGATTCCGGAGCCGCCCGCGAATACTGCGCCGAGATCGTGATGCAACTCGGCTCGAGGACGGTCGCGGTAGACGTGGCTCGCACGCCCGGCACTGACCTGAGCCAAAGCCGTGACTGCGAACAAGACGGTCACGATCGCGCCGGCGGCCGCGGCCCGTGGCATCGGGGGCAGCATCGTGCCTCCGTACCGAGCGAGCATGGCGAGGATCGCGCCGCTTCCCAAGTCGGGCGTGGCGCGCCCAATGGAGATGGCCGCGCACCACGCCCCGGCCAATGCCGCGCCCAGCCCGCGTCGCTCGATTCCAGGAGCCAGCAGCAGCACGATGCCGAACCCGAACAGCAGATGCGCTTCTCGCGCGCCGAAATCCGGCTTGCCCACCGAGCCGGCGACTACGGCCAGCACGCCCGTGATCACCACGCCCACAGCACCCTTGCCGAGTTGGGCGATGCGCTCATCCACCGACCGACCCGAGAGCCAGGCGAGTCCCACCGCCGCGAGTCCGAGTCCCGCTCCCTCCCAGAAGCGGATCGACACGAGATAGGTGAGCACAGCGACGGCGGCGAAACCCTGCTGCGCGAATAGCTGGGCGATCCCGTCGGTGGCGCCTCCGGCAATGGTGATCGCAACGGCGTAGAGCACGATCGGGCCGAGCACCAAGACCCAGGTCCGAACTTCGCGCGCGCCGCCCCAAATCAAGGGAGTGGCCAGCGCGAGCGGCAGGAAACTCTGCTTGCACAGCACGGCGGCGCCGGCCGCGACCAGGCCCAAACTGCGCGCGCGCGGACCGCCGTGGAACAGACAGAACGAGGCGACGGCCCAAAGCAGGAGCCCGTCCACCGTGTGCCAGGGCATGAGCGGGAAGAGATTGGAGGTCAGCGCGAGCACCAGCGCCGACAGCGCCGCCGCGGCCAGGCTACGCAGCACCGCCATGACGCGACCCGGGACCGGGGCGGGCAACGGACAACAGCCCGCGCCTGCCGGCGACAGCGCCATCATCGTCCACAACCACGCGATCAAGGCGAACTGGAGCCAGATCGTCGCGCGGGATGCCAGAAGCGTGTGGTCGCCGCCCAACGCGACTTCGGCCACGTGCAGGTAGGCTGATCCCGCCGGGCGGATCGAGATGAAGTCGCGGTGCGGAACCTGGCCGTCCAGGGCTCGGCGGCTGTAGGCCAGCACGAATCCTTCGTCGGTGGGATTGAAACCGAAGGGTGAGAATGCGGTGTGCAGTCCGGCGGCGAGGACAGCGAGGGTGAGCGCGATGATCCAGCCTTGCCGGGCGTACGTTCGATCCATCGGGGGACGACGCTAGCGCAGCGCCGCTTTCGGCGCACGCGAGGTTGGACCTCTCAGCGCAGGGTCACGATCCCCACGGCCACCAATATCGGAATGATCACCGCGACCAGGGCCTCGCCGGCGATGAATCCCGAGGCCAGCGGAATCAGGTTCTGATTCGCCTGCTTGGGTCGCGCCCACTTCCAGGCCTCGGCGCCGACAGCGCCAATGAACATCGACACCACGGCACTGCCCGGCACCAGCATGCCGATGCCGATGCCGGTGGGCGATGGGACCATGCCGCGATACTTGGTGCCTTCGAGCAGCGTCAGGATGATGCCGATCGCGACGCCGATCATCAGCGCGACCACGGCTCCCGGCGGCAACGCCTCGACGCCCTGCGAGAGAATCTTGCCGAAGCCGGCGAAGCGCTGGGAGATCGGCGACTGCAGTCCGTGCTCGCCGCCGATGCCGTAGGTATTGCGCAGCAACGGATAGACGATGGCGACCGCCGCAGCACCGACCGGCACCGCGAGCAACTGCGCGTAAGTCAGGAAGCGCGGCGTGCTGCCGATGATGTGGCCGGTCTTGAAGTCCTGCATCAGTCCTTCGGACTGTGTGGCCACCGAGCCGGTGACGCCGACCGACACGATGTTGGGCAACAGCTGACCGGGCGCCAGCACCCCGAAGATGCCCTGCATCATGTTCGACAACGGGCTGATCGGACCCCAATTGGTTTCGCCCAGCACGCGGATGCCGACCAGCATCAGCGGAATCGAGAGCACGATCGCCGAGAGCGTCAGCCAGATCGGCATCCCGAGGCTTATCTTCTGGAAGGCCACGAGCGCGATGGTGCACACGATCGAGCCCCAGATCACCCACTTGATCGGGAAGTCGCCGCTGTCGAGCTGTGCGGTCCGCAGACTCTGGAATGTCTTGACCAGCAACTTCCAGCGCAGCACGAGCGCGGTCAGTCCCCCGGCCACCAGGCAACCGACGGCGGGCCACATCACCCACAGCAGCATTTCGCGGCGCACCATGTTGGGCACGGCACCACTCTGCTGCAGCAGCGGCGGCGCAACCACCCACGCCAGGATCATCCCGAGCAGCATGCTGAGCGTGATGCGCATGCCGACGATCATTCCGGACCCCATCGACAGCAGGCTCCAGCTGATACCGACGTTCATGGTCGCTCCGGTGGGCCCAAGCGGCAGCATCTCGGGAATCCGGTACCACGCGGCCGCGATCAGGCGCGCGTCCTCGCGAATCGCCATGGTCACCGCCGACAGGATGCCGCCCAGCGCCATGGCGCGCGCCGCACCCTTGGATGCGTCGTCGCGCGAGTCGAGCACCACCAGGGTTTCCGCGGCCGCCACACCGTCGGCGAAGGTGAGCTTCTCGTCGACGATGAAGTGGCGCCGCATCGGCACCGACAGCAGAACGCCGAGCGCGCCGGCGGTGGTCAGCCAGATGAACGACTGCATCGGCGTCAGCTCGAACGTGAAGTTGGCCGAAGCGTCCATACGCAGCAGGTCGAATGCGGCCATGATCGTGCACAGGAACGCGGTCTGTCCCGCCGACGTCCCCGCGGTCTGGACGATGTTGTTCTCCCAGCGATGGAAGTTGCGGAACGCGATCCCGAGCGCCAGATAGCCGAAGAACGCGGAGACCACGGAAATGTTGGGGCCGAAGCCGAGCTTGAGGACGACGTACGGGTAGGAGGCGCCGATCACGGCCGCGACCACCACCGCGGTGACCATCGAGCGGAAGGTGAGTTCGCGCGTACCCGGAGGCTTGATTCCGGGGGTCTCGGAGAAAGACGCGGCGTCGGCCGGACTCATGGAGGCGGGACACTAGCAGGGTCCGAGGCGCGGTGTGAAGTAAACTCGGCCGGATCAGTTCACGAGGCCGGGGTCATCGGAGCATCATGATCGGTTCTTCGCTGGGTCGATATCGCATCGTTGAACGTTTGGGCCAGGGCGGGATGGGTGTGGTGTATCGCGCCGAGGACCCCCGCCTCGGCCGCGAGGTCGCGCTCAAGCTGATCCGCCCGGATGCGCTCGACAGCCAGGACGTTCGGCGGCGCTTCACCGCCGAGGCCCGCGCGCTTTCGCGCCTGTTGCATCCCGGGATCGCGACGTTGTTCGACCTCGACGCCCAGGACGGTGCGGACTTCCTGGTCATGGAGTTCGTTTCAGGGGGAACGCTGGCGGACCTGCTCGCCGGGGGACCGCTGCCCGAGGCTCGTGCGCGCGCCATCGGGTTCGAGATCGCCGAGGCGTTGCAGACCGCACACGAGCTGGGGGTCGTTCACCGCGACCTGAAGCCGAGCAACGTGGCGATCACCCCGCGCGGACGCGCCAAGGTGCTCGACTTCGGACTGGCGCACTTCGTGGCCGGCGCCGGCGATCCGACGCGCGCGGCGACCGCCAGCGACTCGAATTGGATTGCGGGCACCGTCCCCTACATGGCGCCCGAACAGATCCAACAGCACCCGGTCGACGCGCGCACCGACGTGCACGCGCTCGGACTGCTGCTCTATGAAATGGTGGCGGGTCGGGCCGTGTTCGCGGGCGGCGAGCCGGTGGCGACGCTCTATCGCATCGTGCACGAACCCGCGCCGCGCATTCGGGACTCGCACCCCGGCGTGTCGCGCGATTTCGACGCCATCGTGGCTCGATGCCTCGAAAAAGCGCCGGCCCAGCGATTTCCCGATGCCGCGACGCTGGCGCGCGCGCTGCGCGGGCGCGAGAACGCTCTCGAGCCTCGGGCCCCGTCGCCGGACTCCTCGGGCAGTGACGGCACGCGGTCCCTCGTGGTCCTGCCGTTCGAGAACCGCTCGGGCGACCCAACGCAGGAGTTTCTCGCCGACGGCCTGACCGACATGTTGATCGCGGACCTCGCCCAGATCGGCGCACTGCGCGTGATCTCGCGCACCTCGGCCATGCGCTTCAAGGGCGGCGGCCGGGCGCTCGCCGACATCGCGCGCGAGCTCAACGTGCAGCACGTGGTCGAGGGCTCCGCGCTGCGCGTCGGCGATCGTGTCCGCGTCACGGTGCAATTGGTCGATGCGCTCGCCGATCGCAGTCTGTGGGCCAAGAGCTACGACCGCGACCTGACCGACATCCTTGCGATCCAGAGTGAGGTAGCGGGTGCGATCGCCGAAGAGATTCGGGTCAAGGTGACTCCCGCCGAGCAAGTGCGCTTGCAGCCGCGCGGTCCCATCGATCCGACGGCGCACGTTGCCTACCTGCGCGGCCGGTACCTGTGGAATCGCTGGTCGCCGGACGCGGTGCGCAAGAGTATTCGTTGCTTCGAGGAGGCGATCGCCGCCGATCCCAAGTACCCACTCGCATACGCCGGAATCAGCGACTCCTACCGGGTCCTCGGCACGACCCGCGCGTTGCCGCCCGATGAGGCCAATTCGAAGGCCCGCGCCGCCGCCGAGCAGGGCCTCGCGATCGATCCTTCGGTCGGAGAGCTGCACAGCTCGCTGGCGTCGATGCTCCGGCTCCAGGACTGGGATTGGCCGGCTGCGGAGCGGGAGTTCATGCGCGCGCTCGAGTTGAATCCGGGGCTCGCGGAAACCCACGGGCGGTTCGCCGTTCACCTCTCGTGCATGGGCCGCCACCAGGAAGCGATCGGCGAGGCGATTCACGGACTCGAGCTGGACCCGTTGTCGCTGATCACCTACACGATGGTCGGCGACGTCATGTTCTGGGCGAGACGATTCGAGGAATCGATCACGTACAACCAGCGCTGCCAGGAGCTGGACCCGTCGTTCGGCCCCGGCAACACCGATCTGGCCCGCTCGCTCGAGCACGTCGGCCGCTACGAAGAAGCACTCGCCTTCTTCCGCCGCGGCGTGACCCGTTCCGATGGCACCGAGCCGCCGTCCACCGGGCTCGCGATCATGCTGTGGCGCAATGGCCAGCGCGACGAGGCCCGGCGGGTGATGGCCGAAGTCCTGGAGCTGGCCAAGACTTCATACGTCGCGCCCTTCGGGATCGCGTCGTTCCACGCAATCGCCGGCGAGAACTCTCGAGCACTCGACTGGCTCGAGCGCGCCTATGCCGAGCGCGACAGCTCGCTGGTGTTCCTCAAGGTGCACCCGCGCCTCGACAGCCTGCGCGGCGAACCGAGATTCCGCACCCTGCTCGCCCGAATGCGCCTCGACGACTGAGGCAACTGGTTCGTACGCAGCGTGGCGAGGTTTGAACCTGCGAACGGGCAAGTGCCGTGGAAATGAAGGCGATCGCCCTTGCCGCCGATAATCGGTTTGTCCGGCCTGGTGGGCGCCATGGAGGAACGATGCGGCTCGCGGACCCCGACCTCATGATCTATCCTGCCGCGCGATGCTGAAGCCGTCTCCCCCACTTCGGGCCCTGTGGGTCGCGGTCCCTGCCATCATCGCGGGCTGCTGGCTCGTGGCCTCGACGCTCACGGGCCGTTCGATGCCGTCGGCCGAAGTGCGCGCCGTCGCGGCGTCGCCGCCCCCTGAGCGCGTAACGATTGCGGACACGCTGGGCTCCGGCGAGACCCTCGCCGAGATCATGGCCGAGCATCAATTCGACGAGTTCGAGATCCACGAGATCGGCGCCGCCATCCGGGAGCACAAGAGCCCGCGCAGCCTGCGTCCGGGCGCGATCCTGTCGTTCACTGGCTTCGCCGGCCAACGACCGAGGCTGCTCGCGCTGCACGTGGACCAGGACACCATCCTGCACGTGGCTCCCGCCGATTCCGGCTGGACGGCGTGGAAAGAAGTCGTGCCGGTGGTGGTCGACACCGTGCGGCTGGCCGGGCTGATCGAGTCGAACCTCTGGCTCGCCCGGTTGAGCGGTGAAGTGGATCGCCTCCAGGACGGGGAGTACGAGGAATTCGTCTACGACCTGGCCGAAGTATTCGCGTGGAAGATCGACTTCACCCGAGACCTGCGAGCGGGCGACGCGTTCCGGGTCGCGGTCGAGCGCGAGGTGCGCCCCGATCGATCGATTCGCGCTCGTCGATTCCTGGCGATCGAGTTCCGGAATGAAGAGCACGTGCTGCCCGCGATCCCGTTCACCGCGCCGGGCGGCCGGCGCGAGTACTACGACATCGAAGGCCACGCACTCCGTGGTGTCTTCCTCCGTTACCCCGTGCCGTACCGAATCACCAGCGGGTTCACGAACCGTCGCTACCACCCGATCCTCAAACGCAGCCGGCCGCATCAAGGCATCGACTATGGCGCCCCGCACGGCGCCGCGGTGCGGGCCACCGCCGCCGGCACCGTGACCCGCGCCGGCGCGTGGGGCGCCTACGGCAAGACCGTCGAGATTCGCCACACGCACGGCATCTGGACCCGCTACGCCCACCTGAGCTCGATTGGCGTGCGTCCCGGCGCGCGGGTCGACCAGGGGCAGATCATCGGGCGTGTCGGTTCCACCGGACTCGCGACCGGCTCGCACCTGCACTACGAGTTCATCAAGAACGGGCAGCACCGGAACCCGCTGACGGTGAGCCTGCCGGCCGCGTCGGCGCTCGGACCGGAGCAGATGGACGCATTCCGCCCCGAACGAGACGCGGCGCTCGCGCTGCTACGAGGTCTGGAGATGCCGCCCGTGACCGAGCCGCTGATCGCAGCCTCGGCTCCGGCCAAACGTCGCTAGACTCACGGCGCTGGCGCGCTGGGACTGGGTTCGTCGAGCTGACCGTTGAGCGTCAACGACGTTCCCCCCGAGGTCAGCTCGGGCAGCACGACGTTCGTGAACGTGACCACCCCACCCGAAAGGCTGACACCCGGGATGCCCGAGCCGTTGAACGCGTTCCACACTGCGCCGCCGTTATCGGGCCGCGTGACATACAGGGTCCGGAAGAGGTTCGAGGTCGGCGTCACCAGAATCGCAAGAATCTGCACGTCATCGGGCCCGTCGTTCCAGGTGAATTGCTCCTTGAGCAAGGCGCTGGAGGTCTCATCGAAGCAGGCTTCCGGCAGGAGTGCGGCGCCGGTCCCCGTGAACGTCACTTCGCAGTTCCCGCTGCCCGGCGAGCCCGCCGCCGCCCACACCAGGGCCGTGTTGAAACTGATGCCACTCAGGTTGGCCTGCGAGGCCGCATAAGTGTTGCAGGCGTCGAGCCACGCGGACAGGTCGTCCACGCTCAGCCCCGGCAAGAGTGCGGCCAAAGTGCCTGGCCCGCTGGTCGGCACGTCGATCGGGCTGCCGGAGGGATCGAGACCATCGAGGTGGCCGTCGGCCATGTCACGCGCCAGGCCCAGGATCAGATCCACCGGGTGCGACGTCGAGAAGGCGCTCAGTGCCGGGTTGTTGTCGATCAAGGTCGAGAGCCCACCGAGCAGCGCGGCGTAGCGTTTCTCGCTGTCGGTCGCGGTCGCCGAATTGCGCGGCACCGTGGTCGCGAAGTCGAAGCCGAACGCGGTGACCGAGCTGGCCGTAGCCTGATTGATCGCGTCGGTCAGGGTCGCGCTGCCCGACACCAGGTACTGCATGCCGATGAACGTCGTGTGGCTGAGCGGCGTCACTTGTGACGAAGCGCCTTTGACCAGCCCGTACAGCACCTGTCCGGGGATGAGGCTCACCGGGTTGCCGGTCGATTCGTCGTCGTAGGTGCCACCGGCGGCGGCGAGAACGAACGGCGCCACGGCGCTGGTCGGGACTTCCCCCGCCCAGTAGCCCAGGGCATCCGTGGTGTCGGGGCCCACGACCTGACTGCCCAGCGTTCCGTTGGCTTGCAGTGAGTGGACGGCGACCACGGCTCCGGCGATCGGCCCCTTGCTCACGTAACCACCGATCGCCGCCGGGCCTCCCGGATAGGTCGGTGAGTCCGAGTCGCTGCTGCACCCTTGGAGCAGCATGCCGGCGACGAAGATCAGCGCACCCGCGCGGCGAAGGAAGCTGCGATTCGTGTACACGGTCACTCCTTTCGAGGTCGACGATCCTGATTGCTCGAAGCGGCGCCCGAACGGTAGTCGAACGCGACCATCAGCGATAGCGGATTCTCACGGCACCCCACGTGGAACGCAGCACGGGTACGGTCGATTCGGCCTCGACGTACATGATCGGCCTTCCGGGCAACGGCACGGCGCACACGTCGACCTGGGCGGCCGGGTAGAAGTTGTAGCTCGAACAGGGTTGGCACTCGTTGCTGGTCACCAGCGCCGGCCGCGTGCCCAAGTCCGCACAGCCCGGTTCGAGTTCGACGAATGAAATGTTGAGGAAGGCCGGACCGTCGATCGCGCATCCGGAAGGCAAGTCGAAGGTCACATCCTGCGTTCCGGTGGTGGACGCGTAGTCGACGATCATTGGCCCGCACAGAACCTGATCGGGATCCGGGCGCAGGCACGTGTCCACGATGGCGGCGACGATGCTGACCGCGAACGTCTGCGTGCACGGCACCTGGAAGTAGAGCCGAGCGTGAACCGTGGAGAGCCGCATGTCGTGGACCCCGCACGAGTCGGGCTCGAGCAGGGTGAGATAAGAGTCATTGGGCGGAAGCACGTAGTGAACGATGAAGGCGGTCGCGGCTGGGTGGCCGAGTACGCACTCGCCAAGAACCCCGTGTTCCCAGGCGCCAAACGATGCCGATTCGACCGGGGGCGGGGGTTTGTCCCCGAGAGCGGGCGCGGCAGCCATCATCGAAGCGATGGCGAGAGCAATGCGTTGGAGGTTGGCCATTCGTTCCGTCAGCGATTGTAGGGCAGCTCCTGAATCCAGCGGAAGCCCCGGCTGGTCAACGGGAACTTCGCATTGCTCTTCTCGAGCTCCACCCAAATTCGCCTCCCCTCGAAGTCGCCTTCGACCACCCTCCGGCCTTCGCCCGTCTCGGTGAACGACAAGGACTGCGTTCCATCCGCCCCGGGATGTCGCAAGACGAGCTTGTTGCTCGTTGGATCGTGTTCGAACATGAAGCGAACGTCTTCGCCGCCCATGTACTGGATGGTCACCCACGGCCGCTGTCCGAAGACGACAAATCGCCGCCAGCGCCTGGTGTCGGTCCACAATGGCGGTTGGGACTCGCCATCGGCCTCGAACGACGTGACGTCATAGACGCCGGCCATCGGCGATCGAGGCGCACCGCCGCCGTATCGGTACCAGCCGCGATAGGCCTGCGTCGTGACGTTCATCAACACCGCGATGATCAGCAGGGCACGCACGGCCATGAGCGCCGCTTGCGCCTGCGGGCTCGACGGCGTCCAGGGCAGCGGCGCGGCGGCGACCGGACGGTGGCGCACCAACAGGTCGAACAAGCGCGGCAGATCCGGCGCCGCCAGCAACAAGGCGGCGCCCACCAAGTGCAGCGAGAACAGCTTGACCGGCACGTCGTAGCAAAGGTTGAGCGCCACGACATTGGTCATCGTCGCGGCGCCGATCAGCGCGCCCAGCGTCGCCGTGCGCCGGAAGAACAGGAGCAGGCCCGGAATGATCTCCGCGACCCCCGCGAACATCTGATACGCGGGGGAAAAGCCCATGAAGGTCCACAGTAGTCCCATGGGCGAGGACTCGCCATAGGTCCTGATCATCAGCTCGGGTCCCGGAGACGGAAACTGCAGTGGCGGCAACTTCGAGAACCCGTATTGCAGGAAGATGCTCGCCAGCGCGTAGCGGATGTAGGACGGTAGCCACCGTTCGGCCATCGCGCCAGTGCGCAGGCGATCGACGATCGACCAGACCAGCGTCACGACGATCGCGACCGCGAGCACGGCCACGGCAAACACGTAGTTGTACAAAGTGTCGCCGCTGCCGGTCGGTTGGTTGATGATTGCATCCGCGGGAATCCGCAGGACGTTTTCGCCGAACCACTGGCCCAGGGCGCGGCTTCCGTTCGTGTACCAAGTCGCCAAGGCCCCTAGCCCCGGCACGATGTAGAGCGGGAAGGGAAGGCAGTAGAGCGCGAAGTAGACGAGCGCGAACCGGTAGGCGAGTTTCTGTAGGCGAAGCGGCACGGACACAGGCTACAACAGCGCCCTTCGTTGCGCGCATGCTAGGGTGATTGGGTTCAATCGGGAGGCAGGGACCCACGATTGCCGACGCCGCCGCTGCCCTGCCCGGGCGGTCCTCTGGAGGCCCTCCATGGCCAAGCGGTTCTTCTATGTCTGCGCCGGAATCCTGTGTCTCGCGTTCGCGTATCACCTCGGCGCCACCAGTGCGACGGCGCAGGGTCAAAGCACCGGGACCATCAGGCACGTCGAGGCCTGGGGCGGCTACATCGTGGCGGTGAACGACGCCGACGAGATCTACGTGGTCGATCCTCAGAAGCTGCGCGACGTCGCCAAGGGCGCAGGCTGGTGGAAGTTCAGCCTCGCCGCCGTGAAGTAGCCAGAACCTCAGCGGAACGGCAGGTAGAACGCGTACAGATTGTGGGTCGCGATCAGGGCGGTCAGTGCTCCTAGCGCGATCCACGTCGACCGCGATTTCCCGCGCAGCAGCTCGGCAATCATGACGATCCACAGCGGGACGAATTCCACGACCCAGAGGAATGGCTCGAACGGGTTGAACCACGTGTAGAGCACCCAGCCGCCGGCGGCGTGCGCGAGCAGGATGATGTGTAGCGCGTCGCCGCCGGCTGCCCGCCGCAGACTCGAGCCCAGGGCTGTCGCCAGCAGTGCCAGCAGTCCGGCCCCGGCAAGCAGCGACAATGCGTAGCCCATGAAGTTGCGCATCGGCTCGAGGAAGAGACCGGTCGAAGGACGGTCCTCGCCCTCGCGCCACTCCAGCGTCAGCCGATACGTGGGTAGAGCGAGGAAGCTACGCTGCGGGTCGCGAGGTGCCACCGGCATCAGGATGCCGTACAGCAGGAGCGCGCGGCCGGTCTGGACGAAATTCGATACCGACAGGTTGCTCGGGCTCGCCACCTTTTCCTCGAGCGAGCTACGCTCGTCGCGTTTGAACGCCGCGAACAGCGCCTCCTCGAGCGGCAGGCTGCGATAGATGCTGGTGAGCAGCGTGATCCCGATCACCCCGATCACCGCGACTTTCGCGAGGTCCGCCCAGAAACTGCGCGCCCATCGTCGCGTCCCTGGCAAGAGCGGCAGCAACACGCTGCCCGCGGCGAAACGGAACAGGTCGATCCGCGTCCAGGTCATGACCAGGAGCGAGCCCACGAACCAGTTTCGTTCGGGCGCACCGCGCTTTTCCTGGTTGCGGAGCCGAACCAGGCAGGCGAGGTAGGTCACGAGGAACGGCAAAGCCAGGCCATGGGTCTCGAATGCCGAGAAGTGGAACCAGATCGAAACCGAGAATCCGGTGAGGCTGAGCAGCAGCAAGCGCGGACCGAGCCCCATGCCCAGTTCGATCAGCAACCAGCGAAGGGCGACCAGGAAGCCGAGCCCGGTCAGCACCGTGAAGACCTTGAGGTAGCTGAAGGTCGATGCCAGCCCCGATCCGAACACCTCCTGCCACGGCCGATGTCCCACCTCGACCAGGACGTGGTAGAGAAGGTGGTTCTGCGGATTCCACGCGTAGGGCACGCCCTCGGCGAGGGATTCGAACAGGTACGCGCTGTCCTGATCGAAGACTTCGAACGGGCCGTGAACCGGACTCGACTGCGGGAAGCCGAAGAAGTACAGCAGACAGAACCCGACGATGAGCGCGGCCTCGGCCGCCAGGCCCCACCGGTTGCCGGGTTTCAGCTCGGACTCAGGCGCGGGCATCGAGGGTTTCGGGCGCGGGGCGCAGCGGCCAGCCGCGACCCCGAACCAGTCCGAGTCCGACCACCGCCACCACGAACCACATCAAGAGGTATGCGAACACCGCCTGGCGTCCCGCATACAACGCCGCCAGCGACTGGACCATGGCGAGCACGACCGTCACGGTCCACAGGCCACCCGCGATGCGCTCGCGCCTCTGCCAGAGCATGAGCGCCGGCGGGATCAACAGAACGCTGTAGAACAGCTGCGAAACCGGGTAGACGATGAGGCCGAGCAGCAGGAACAACGCGACCGCCCAGTGATCCTCGCGCACCCGGGTCAGTCCGATGCCGAGCGTGACCGTGACCGCGCCCATCACCGCCGCGAGGGCGAGGAAGACCGGATTGAGAACGCATTGGACGCCGCTACACGACGCCTTGCTGGCGCGCAGCACGAGGCCGAGCAAGGATTGATTCGTCGGCTGGGAGTAGATCCAGTCCGGCTTGGCGTTGAGCTGATCCCGGGTGAAGTAGTCGGCGAACGTGCCCGGCCCGAACGCCACGGCGGAAGCCGCGAGGAGCACCAGGGTCGCGAGCGCGAGCCCGACCGCGACGCGCCAGCGCCGAGTCAGGATCGGCACGACCGCGAGTATTGCGAGCAGCGGCTTCACGAACACGGCCACCGAGATCCACGCGCCGCCGGCGCGCGAGTCGATGCGGCGCCAGAAGAGGAGCACGGCCAGCAGCGCGACGAAGTTGGTCTGCGAATAGTAGAACGTCTGGTAGGTGCCGTGCGTCGTACAGACCAGGGCGGCGCACAACAGCCACTCGAGCAGGCCGCGACCGGCGAAGAAGACCTTCCACAACAGGAAGACGACGACGACGATCATCGCGGTGTGGAACAGGTACCAGGGCGCGAGCGCCTTCACCGGCTGATCCGCCAAGCCCAACGGCCAGAAGAAGAACATGGACGGCGGCGGGTACCAGAACCCGACGTTGACGATCTCGCTCTGGAACTCGGGGCTCACATGGAACGGGAGCGCCAGGGCCCGAGCGTGCTCCGGGTCGTAGAAGTTGAGGCCGAGCGCGGCGGTGCGCGCGTGCAGCCAGAATCCGAGGTAGTCCCACTCGGGGAGCGACTCGAGATTCCCCACCGCCCGCTCCCAGGTGCGCTCGGCGAACCAGGCTCCGGTCCATACCACGAATCCGGCGAAGGCGAGGCGCCGCCACCAGGATCCGGCCCGGCAATAGTGGAATCCGACGAGCAGCAGCGCGGTCACCGGCAGGGTGCGCATCGTGACCACGTCGCCGCCCAGGTAGCGGAGCAGAACCGCGAACGCGGCGAGCACTCCCGTTGCCAGCAGCGCCGCCGTGGTGTTGTTCAATCCCGGGCCCTCGAGTCTGTTGTCCGGGTCCCGAACGGGCCGGCGCGTGGGGTACTCGGCCCCATGATGATACGCGCGGAATCTCTACGGCAAGGCACTTGCCGCGCATGCGGTTACCGGCCGAGTCCCAAGACTCAAGACGACTCGCGACCCGGCCGACAACACTCCCGAACTGTCGTCGACCGGGTGGCCGGCTCGATGCCCGTCCGAGACCTAGGAGAGGGAATCCGCTATGTACCCGCCCAATCCATCGAACCCCGAGTCCAAGGAGCTGGTTCGAATCGTCGCGCGCTTCCGCAGCGGCGAGATGCTCAAGGGCGTCTCGCAGGACTTCACCAACATGAAGCCGAGCTTCCATCTGGTGACCGACGACGGCAGCGGGGTGAAGACCGTGCGCATGAAGGACTTGAAAGCAGTCTTCTTCGTCAAGACCCTGGTGGGCGACGCCAAGCGACAGGACATTCGCGGGTTCATCGATTCGGCGATGGAAACCACCCAGGGAAAGAAGATCGCCGTGCTGTTCCAGGACGGCGAGCTGGTCTGCGGATACACGCACTCCTGGACGCCCGACCGCGACGGATTCTTCATCACTCCGTGCGATGTGGGTTCGAACAACATCCGCATTTACGTCCTGTCGGCGGCGGCGAAGCAGGTCAAAGCCGGGCCTGCGGCCGAGGCACTAGCCCGGCAGGTGATCGAGCAGCCGCGAGAGCGACCCGCGGCCTAGTAGGATCGCGGGGATTCCAACGAAGTTCGCGAGGAACCGCATGGCCGAGCCCGCCCTCGACGCACCCATCCCCCAGGGTCTTGATGTTCAGCACGAGGCTGGCGGCCTTCGACTGAGCTATCGTTGGTTCTCGCTCAAGTACATCGTCTTCGCCGGGTTCTGCGTGCTCTGGGATGGGTTCCTGATCTTCTGGTATCGCACGGCGCTCCAGAATCCGAACCCCGGCAACATCGCGCTGTGGTTTCCGCTGCTGCACGTTTCCGTCGGGGTCGGGCTCACCTACTGGACGCTCGCCGGATTCCTCAACCGTACGGTGATTCGCGTGTCGCAAGGGTCCCTCTCGATCCAACACGGACCGCTGCCGTGGCTGGGCAACCGTACGGTGCAGACGTCGGAAATTCGGCAGCTCTACCGCGAAGAAATCGTGAGCACCGGCCGCCGCGGGACCACCTCCAGCTATCCGGTGAGCGCGGTCCTGCACAGTGGTGGGAAACTGAAGTTGATCACCACGGATGCTCCGGACCTGTCCCTGGCGCTCGAGCAGGAGATCGAGAAGCAATTGGGGCTGACGGATGTCCGAGTCGTGGGTGAGATGAGGAAGTAGCTCGGCGGCCGGAGGATCCTGGTCGCCTGCGGCTGAATGCCCCCGGCAGACAAGTGCCAACCCATTGAGGGGCAACGTCCTAGCGGGCAATCGTCGACCGGGCTGGATTTTCTCTCTCCGATGGCCGATACTGCGCATGTCTTCGGTTGTGTGATGAGATGTCGACGTTCAGAACCGCCAGAGACGTTTCTGGCGGCTTTTTGTTGGTCGGCCGTTTTGCATCGATCGAAGCGACGGTCACAGTGACCGGACGCGGCCGCGGCGTGATACCGCGGCAAGTGCGGGTCTTCGGATCCGGCAACACAGGAGTTTCAAAGTGGCTCGTGGCAATGTGAAGTGGTTCAACGAGGCGAAGGGCTTTGGTTTCATCACCCAGACGGACGGCGGCGAGGACGTGTTTGTGCACTTCTCGGCCATCCAGGGCGACGGATTCAAGACGCTCGCCGAGGGTGAGGCGCTCGAGTTCGATGTGACCCGTGGTCCGAAGGGGCTGCAGGCAGCGAACGTTCGCAAGGCCTAATTCGCACGAGGTACCACCTCGCGCCGTAGAGGCGGCGTCCGCAAGGACGCCGCCTCTCGCGTTTGAGGTGAATTCGGGGCTCGAGATCCCGTCGATGATCGCCGTCTCACGCGCCGGCCTCCTGCGCTATCCTCGAGGCTGATACTGATGCTTCGAAACCACCCGCCCGGGAGCGCCATGGCCCGTATCCCCCCGCTCGAACCTTCAGCTGCCGGCGACGAAACGCGCCGCGAATACGATCGACACCTCGCCTCGCACGAGCGCCTGACCAACATGAAGCGCACGCTCGGCCACTCCCCCGCGGCCTTCCGCGCGCTCATGGAGTGGTACACGCTACGCGACGAAGTCACGCCGTTCCTCGGCGCACGCCGTGCCGAGCTCTTCTCGCACGCGATCTCGGCCCAGACCGACTGCCTGATCTGCTCGACGTTCTTCCGCCGCCACTTGATCGAGTCGGGCGAGAATCCGGACCGCCTCCAGCTCGATGAGCACGATCAGATCGTCGTGGACTACGGCCTCCAGATCGCGAAGGATCCGCATCAAGTTTCCGACGAGCTGTACGGTCGGCTGTCGGGATTCCTGAGTCCGAGCCAGATCGTGACCCTCACCGCGTTCGGCGCGCTGATGGTCGCGACCAACATCTTCAACGACGCGCTGCGAGTCGACCTCGACGACTACCTGACGCGCTATCGCAAGGAGAAGAAGTAACGATGGAAACCGGACTCGCGGGTCGAGTGGCGTTCATCACCGGGGCGGCGCACGGGCAGGGGCGCGCCACGGCGCTGGCGTTGGCGGGCGAGGGTGCCCACATCGCCGCCTTCGACGTCGCGAAGCCGCTCCCCTACCCGGGCTACGGCCTCGGTGCGGCAGAAGATCTCGCCTCGCTGGCGCGCGCCTGCGATGCCTTGGGAGTGCGCTGCCTGACCTTCGCCGGCGACGTGCGCGACGACCAAGTCGTTCGCCAGGCGGTCGACGAGACGGTGAAGGCCCTCGGGCGGATCGACATTCTGTTCAACAACGCCGGTATCTGCGCCTACGGACTCGCTCACGAACTGACCGAGGACGCCTGGGACGCGATGCTCGACATCAACCTCAAGGGCGCCTGGTTGGTGGCGCGGCGCGTGATTCCAGTGATGATTGGCCAACGCTCCGGCGTCATCATCAACAACTCCTCGGTGGGCGGGCTGCGCGGAATGGGTCGGCTCAGCCACTACGCGGCCGCCAAATGGGGGCTCACCGGGCTCACCAAGTCGTGGGCGATCGAACTCGCGCCGCACGGCGTGAGGGTGGTCTCGATTCATCCGACCGGAGTGAACACCCCGATGAACGACGGCCTCGCCGAGCTGGAGGGCATGACGACTCGCGAGATCGCGGAGCGTTCTGCCGGCAATCTGCTCCCGGTGCCGTGGATTGAACCCGAGGACGTGGCCAAAGCGGTCGTCTACTTGGCTTCGGACGCCGCGCGTTTCGTCACCGGCTCCCAGTTCGTGCTCGACGCCGGACTGCTGACGCGCTGAGCACTCTTACTGCGACCCGATCCTCACGGGTGGCGGCTCTCGCTGCGCGCGCGCCCGATCCACTTCGGGCGTTCCCAGTTCGGGGCACTCGTCGCACAGGTAGCGCCGCCCGCACTGCCGGCGGCGGCAACGCACCTCCCCCAGCAATCCGAAGTAGATCCGCGCCGCGTGATCCGTGGTTCGCCCCTTGAGCAGCACGAGATCTCCGGGGCCGAGCGTGTCCTTCAGGAACGCCGCCGCCTGTTCAGGCCACTCGAAACCCCACACAGCGTCGGCAGCCAGCCCGGCATCGACCGCCCGGCGCACGCCGTAGTCCGCCAATTCGCCGATGAGCACGAAGCGATCGCACACTTTCGCGACTGCCGGCGCTAGAGCCTTGAGGCGGGACTTGCGGTTGTGCCCGAAGTCCGAGAAATCGGTGACCACGAACCAGCGGTGTTCGGCGCGGGCTTCGGCTAGGACGCGCAGGGCCGGCTGGCTCGCGTCCCACGATCCGTTGTAGTCGTCGCGCAGGATGATGGCGCCGGAGGGGAGTCGCATCGGCATGAGTCGGCCGGGAAACGGCTCGACTCCGGCAAACGCCGACGCCGCTTCCGACATCGACACTCCGCAGATTCGCGCGGCCGCGAGCGCCGCCCGGGCGGAATCGATCCAGTGGGTTCCGACCAGTCGGGTCGAGACGCGTACGGTCTCGCCGCCGGCATGCGCACGGAACCGAAGGCGCTCCGGCCAGCGCCCCGAGACTTCATCGACCCACAGGTCCCGATCGGGAGTCGTTCCGAAGTAGACGCACGTCATGCGCCGCTTCCCGCCGAGAGCAGCGACGCGTGCGTCATCACCGTTGAGCACCGCCACGCCGCCGGGTCTCAGCCAATTCAGGAGCAGCCCCTTGCAATAGGCGTGGTGGTCGAGGTCGCGAAAGCTGGTGGTGTGGGTGCCCTTGACGTTCAGGATCACGGCGACGTGGGGCAGTGTGAGCCGAGCCGCCCGCCGCATCGACGCCTCACCGTCGATGCCGACCTCGATCACGGCGTAGCGGTGATGCGGGCGCACCCGCAGCACCGAGCGGGGGACGCCGAGCAGGTCGTTGCGATTGCGGAGCGTCGCCGCGATCGGAGCCTTGGTCGCGAGTGCGGCGGCGAGCAGTTCCTTGGTGGTGGTCTTGCCCGAACTGCCGGTGATCACCACGAATTTCGTGCGGAATAGCAGTCGTCGCCAAACAAAGGCGGCCGCGAACAACCCGTGGTAGCGAATCCAGTACCAGAGCTGCACTGCCCAGAGCGGACGCGGCAGTTTCATGGCGGGTCGCGCTAGAGCAGCATCCCACCCGCGAGCAGGTAGGCGTCGAACGAGCCGATCGGCCGGGCCGACATCCAGGCCCCGAAGAACTCCGTCCGGAGTCCGGCGTGGAAGAAGGTCTCGAGTGCACCCACATTCACACCCGGCACCTGGATGATCAGGCTTTCGACGCCCATCTCGCGAGCGGCTTCCTTGATCGCCCAGGCGAGTCCCGCGCTGTAGCGCGGGTCGGCGACGCCCGCCGGCCCCACACGCCCTTTCTCGTTGAGCACCGCATACCCGATGGTCTTGCGGCCGGCGCGCGCGACGAAGAAGCGGGCTCCGGGAAGCGACATCACGTAACGGATGTCCTGATCGCGACGGGTGCCGCGGAACTTCCGATCGAAGCGCGCAGCCACAGCGAGCATCTGGCGCGACGTCTTCCCGACCTCGCCGATCGGCTCGAGCTCGACCGCGGGCGCTGGACGAGGAGACGGTCCGGGCGCGCCCTTGACCATGTAGAACAGCCCGCGCGGATACATTCCGAACTTGGTGTAGAGCACCTGAGCGCGCAGGTCGAGCGAGGAATAGACGCAGCGCACCGCGGTCGCAGGCGGGTTGGGCTGCTCGAACGCGCGCGTCAGCAGCCGGCGTCCGATTCCCTGGCTCTGGAGCGACGGCAGCATCCAGAACATCGAGAGAAAGTGCGTGTTCCCGCGCACGATGGTCGAGGCGAATCCGACCACCTTCCCGCCACGCTCCGCGACGTGGAACCCCTTGGGATCGGTGCGCTGGAGGTGGGCGAGTGCGTGGGCCATGTCCGCAACCTGGATCGGGGGCACCGCGACCGAGAAACGGCGTGCGAGATCGGTCGCGGCACGGCGAAAGACACGCGCGCAACCGAGCATGTCGCCGGCGCGGGCCTGGCGCAGGATGATGCGAGGGGGGTTCACCGATCCGGACTTGCGGCTGCCAGCATGGCACGGCGCAACGAGTTTGGTCTCACTCGATGACGATCACCTTCCGGTTCGCTTGTCGTGAGCCTTGGGTAACGCGGACCCAGTAGACACCGGGGCGAAGCTGACGGGCCTGGTTGAAGCGCACGGCGCCCTGAGCCTGTATCGCGAAGTCGAAGTCCCGGGACTCGAGAACGCGCCCTGCGGCGTCGATGAGGTCGGCGCGTGCCGGTCCCGCACTCGGCAACTCGACTGTCGCAACAATCGGACCTCTCGCGGGGTTGGCCAGTATCCGAATCCCGAACCCGACGTCCACGGGGACCGGTCCCAATTCGGCGATCGGCCCCGGCTCTCCAGGGCGAAGCACCGTCACGTAGGCAACGGCACCGTCGGTCGACCCCTCGCTCCAGATCGCGACCACGACGCCTTCATCCAGGCTCACGAGCCTGACTTCGTACGGGCTGCCACCGCGATTCGCGTCGACTACGCTGCCGGTGGCCGGCCAGCCATCAGCAAGGCGGCCAGCGGCATCGAGCCGCGAGGCGTAGAGCCGGTTCGTGCCGGTTCGCCGATCGCTCCACGCCACGAACGCGCCGCCTTCACCGTCGCCCGCAACGAGCACGTCGTAGGGACTCACCACTTCTGTCATCGCGGCGTTCCCTTCGGGCGCCCAGCCCGGCATCGGCTCTCCAGCCACGTCGAGGCGCACGACGCCCGGGCGTCCCTTGGTCACGGTCCCGAGCAGCATGCCGCCGGTCCCATCGACCGCGCTCGAATATCCAGTGAGTGCCGGCATCCACGACTCGTCTTGGGTTCCGGACGCGAGAATGCGCGTCGTCGATCCGAAGGACGGAGGACAGAGATCGAGGCAGATCACAACATTTCGCCAGCCCGCGAACACGCCCCCCACCCCGTCAGGGAACAGCCCCAACTGGCCCGGGGAATTTTCGTTCGGAACGAGCGCGCCGTCCTCGGGCCACCCTGGGTCCGGCGTCGCGTCCGCGGCCAGTCGCTGCACCCGCATTCCCAGAATCCTACGCTCAGCCGGATCGTACGCGGCCGTGCTCACGAACACGCGCTGCTGGTCATCCACCACCAGCCCGACTTCATAGGCATTCGGAATCGTGTGCCCGCCTGCCGGCCATCCGGCATTGGGAACGCCACCGGCGTCGATGCGATGGATGGTCACGCTGACGCGAGTTTCGCCGTCGTAGGTGGCCTCGGACCAGCCGACGAGTACCCCGCCCGCGCCGTCGTGGGCCATGACCGGCGCGCTGGTGTAGTGGCCGGTCGTTGCCAGTTGCAGACCCTCAGGGGCCCAGCCCGGCGCCACGCCGCCGCTGGCCGACAGGTGCTGGAGCAGGAAGTCTTTCTCGGCTCCCTGAACGTGGGTCCACGCGACGAAGACCCCGCCGGCGCCGTCCTCGCAGACCACGGGGGTGGCGACATACCCGGAGAGGTCGCTCACCAGAACGCCTTCGGACGGCCACCCGGCCGCAATGTCCCCATCTGACGTCCAGGCGTGCGCGCGCACTTCGTATCGGTCGGGGGCCGCCTGACGTGTCCACGCGACAACCAGTTGCCCGCCGGATTCCGTCGCGTCGAGCAACTCGACCACGCCGATCCGATTCCCGCCCGGCTGCCACGCGGCATGCGCAGCCGCCGGGGCCAGGAGCGCCACGAGAGTGACCAGGATCAGCCGCACGAGAAACCTCGACGAGGAGGGAACAACTACCGGGAACACGCGAGATTCTACCACCGGGGACGGTGACGCCCGGACGTGTCTTTCCCGCTGACGAACGGGCCGGGGGATCGTCTCACCCGGTACAACTCAACCCGGGAGACCATCATGACGCCCAACCGCCACCCCATCCTGCTCCTCGCTTCCGCGACCCTCCTCACGACATCGGCCGCCTGGGCCGAAATCGTCCCCCTCATCGACCTGCGGCAGAATCACGCAAAGGCGGTCTACGAGGGCCTTACGGAGGATCGATGGATCCTCCCCCCGTCCCCTTTCTTGGCCTGGGACACTTTCGAGGTCGCAACGGCGTCAGACGGTAAGACGGGACACGCGAGCGCGACGACCTACCAGAACTCGCAGCTCTACCGGGACCTCGGTGGCCTGGTCACGGGCTTCTACCACGCCGGCACCACCGCAGGGGAGTTCCAGGGCGGAACCGGTTCCTACGAGGCGCTCTCGCTCTCGACCATGGTGTTCCGGCTCACCACCACCAGCGACTACTTCCTCGACGCCACGTTCGACGTTGGCGATCTGATGTCGGACGGCGAGATCCTACTCGGGAATCCGCACGGAGCCGGGCACTTGATCGAGGTGAACAGCGGTCACGTCATTCTCCAAGGACGTCTGGCGCCGGGCGACTACTTCATCGAAGGACGCTCCCAGGTGACCACCCATGGACCCTCGATTGCCGGGCCGACGTACGCGATCTTCCTGACCGCCCAACAGACCAATTCGCCGATCGTCCAGGTCCAACCGTCGGACATCGTGATTCCGCCCGGCGGCAGCAGTAATTTCACGGTCTGGACCAACCCCGCTCCCGGCACCGTCCAAGACGCCACGGCCGCGTTCACGTTCCAGTGGCGGAAGAACGGCGTGCCCCTGACGAACGGCGGCCACTACAGCGGGGTGGATACCCCCACACTTTCGATCACCAACGCCTCGATGCCCGACACCGGCTGGTACAACGTGATCGTCACATCGGGCACGGTGCAGGAGCCGAGCAGCTATGCCCGACTCTCGTTGGGCGTCACCGCCGTCGGGCCGCCTTTGCCGACGGCATCGCTCGACTTCGCGCTCGAAGCCGCGATGCCGAATCCATCCGCGTCGACAACGTCGTTTCGCTTCAGCGCCGCCCGGTCCATGGACGCAAGAGCGGTCGTCTACGACGCCTCGGGCCGCCGAGTGCGGTCCCTCGCGAATGGTGCGCTGTCGGGGACGGGTACGCTGACCTGGGACGGACGCTCGGAATCGGGCGATCGAGTGCCGGCAGGCATCTACTTCCTGCATGTCGATGCGGGCGGCGAAAAGCTCATTCGCCGTTTCGTGCGCATGCGATAGCGCTGCCGCCGCGCCCGCCGTGGCTCACCCCGGCGATCGTGTTCGGCCGCCCTTACGCCTTGGCCGTCTCCACGCTATCCGCCAGCACCGTCGCCCGGTTGTCGCTGACTTCGAAGAACCCGCCGCTGACCCCGATCTTCTCGGTGACGCCGTCCGCCTTGCGCACGGTCAGGGTGCCGGCGGCGAGCGCGGTCACCAACGGCGCGTGCTGAGCCAGCACGCCCAGGTAGCCTTCGGTGCCCGGCACCTCGACGTACTCGACCGGTCCTTCGAACACGGTCTTTTCCGGCGTCAGGATCGCGAGGGTGAACGTCGCCACTGCTACGCGACCCCCGCCGTCATCTTCTCGCCCGCCTCGATCACTTCCTCGATGCCGCCGCGCATGTAGAACGCCTGCTCGGGCAGTTCGTCCAGCTCGCCGTTGATGATCATCTTGAAGCCCTTGATCGTGTCCTCGAGCTTCACGTACCTCCCTCCGGTGCCGGTGAAGGCCTCCGCGACGAACATCGGCTGCGACAGGAAGCGCTGGATCTTTCGCGCCCGGGACACGGTGACCTTGTCGTCCTCCGACAGCTCGTCCATGCCCAGGATGGCGATGATGTCCTGGAGATCCTTGTAGCGCTGCAGCACCCGCTGCACGGTGCGCGCCACCGTGTAGTGCTCCTCACCCACGATCTGTGGATCGAGGATCGACGCCGAGCGCTGAACGCGTGATCCGAGATTGAAGACCCCCGGCCGCCCCACTTCTCAGAGATGGAGGTAAGGGCTGCGGGAGGGACGCGCTGGGAGACTCCCCGCCCAACCGCCTGACGAAGCTTGGGAGCGATCGCGGTTGTTCGGCCTCGATGGCGGGGCTAGTCTCGCGAGCGTGAATCGCTCGCCCCTGGCAAGTCGCCGCGGCGCGCTCCTGGCCGCCACCTTAGCTGCGCTGACGTGGACCCCCGGGGCGCTCGCCCAATTGAGCCCCCGCTACGATCACACCGCCATTTACGATCCTTTGCGACAACGCATGATCGTATTCGGCGGAACCGACGCTAACAGCTACTTCAACGATGTGTGGGAGCTCTCGCTTACCGGTGTTCCCCAGTGGACGCCGCGGACCACCCACGGCACGCCCCCCTCCCCGCGCACCTCACACGCGGCGATCCTCGATCCGGTACGGAACCGGATGATCGTCTTCGGAGGGGTGACTCCGAAGAGCGGCCTAGACGAGGTCTGGGCTCTCTCGCTCACCGACCTCACGTGGAGCAAGATGCAGCCCACGGGAGTCGGCCCCAGCGCGCGCTCGTGGAGCTCGGCGGTCTACGATCCCGCGTGTGACCGCATGATCGTTTACGGCGGTGTCGACGCGCTCTTCAACGATTTCCCCGAGGTCTGGTGCCTGTGGCTGTCGTCGACACCGCGGTGGGAGCTGCTCCCGCTCGATCCTTCGAGCCCGATTCCCCCGCCCCGCTACCATCACTCGGCGATCTACGATTCCGCCGGCCAGCGAATGGTTGTATTCGCGGGCGCGCGCGCCTCGAACGATGCCTGGGCCCTGAGTCTAGGCGACGCCGCGTCGTGCAGCTCGAGCGTCACTCTTCCGGCGTGGAGCGAGATCCAGCCCTCGGGACCGCTCCGCCCGCCGGCACTCAGCGGGCACACGGCGGTCTACGATCCGATCGGCCAGAGTATGACCGTGTTCGGCGGCAGCGACGGAAACCGGCCACGGAACGACACGTGGCTGCTCTCGCTTGCCGGCACGCCGGAATGGTCGGTCGTGCGGGATGCCGACGACACGCCCGGTCCGCGCGCGGCCCACTCGGCGGTCTACGATCCAGCCTCCAGAGACATGTTCATCTTCGGCGGATATCCCGGCGACGTCGAACCCGCCTGGGCCCTATCGCTCGGGGTCGAGAAGCACTGGAGCCCGTGGCGACCTAAGATCGAGGTGACCCCGGCCGTGCTGCAGTTGCCGCCGGTGACGATCGGCGATGTCACGTCGGTGGTGTTTTCGATCCTGAACCGTGGTCTGCAGCCGCTGACGATCAGCGATGCACGGCTTCCTCATTCGGATGACCTCCCCGTTCCCGGCATGAGCCTGAGAGGTCCTCCACCGCTTTCGCTCGACTGGAACGCGGCGAGTCCCGAGACACTGATCCTCAAGGCGAGCGCCCCGGACACCGTTCGAGACAGCCTAGTGTTGGTGAGCAACGACCAATACTCACCGCGCCAGGAGGTGGTGGTCACGCTGCGAGTGCTCGGCCTCGAGTTCGAGACGCGCGTCCTCGGTGGTCCCGATCCGGTTCGTCCGGGGAATTCGTTCGACGTGGTGGTGACGCCGGAGCCGGGCGTTCATTTCGAACGGGGCGTATTGTGCTACCGGGTTGCCGGCGACAGCGCCGTGTTCGACTCGCTCGCGCTCACCGCGCTCTCCACCGACTTCATCGCCACGATCCCCGGCTCGGCGGTCACCGAGCACGGGGTGGAGTATTTCGTCCGTGTCGAAAACGGCGGGGTCAGTGCGACGCGCCCCCTCGGCGCCCCCGCGACGCTCGATACCCAACAGGTTGCGCCACCGGCGTCCATCGCTGCGGTTCATCCCCGACCAACCTCGGGCACGGACTTTGTCGAGGACCGCCAGATCCCGGTGGACGTCACCCTTCCCGACGGGACGGTGTTCGTCTCCGGAACCATGCACTACCGCCGCGGTGGCGAGCCCGAGTGGAGGACCGAGCCGCTGGTGATCGGGAGCTTCCTCGGCTCGGTCATTCCCGACAGCGTCGTCGGACCACGCGGCATCGAGTACTGGGTCGAGGTGCAGACCTTGACCACCGTGCTCCGCTTCCCCGAGGCCGCCGGTGCGTTCGGCGGCATTCGCGTCAAAGTCCTGAACCTCACGGAGCCTGCCGAGCACCCCGCCCTGCGATACCGCCTGCTGAGCGTGCCGCTCGATTTCGGCGAGACGTTCTCGGGCAGTCTCGACGACCTCCTCACCGACCAGTTCGACGCCTACGACCCCATAAAATGGCGGGCTTTCCTCTACGACCCGGCGCTGCCGGGGAACGTCGAGTTCTCGTCCAACCCGGCGAGTTTCGTGCCCGCGCCCGGCCTTGCCTACTGGCTCATCACCCGCGGCTCCCATCGTGTCGACACGCAGCCCATCGTCGGATACTCGACGCCGACGGACAGCAACTACGCGATCGAGCTGAAACAGGGCTGGAATCTGTTCGGTAACCCGTTCGACTTCCCGGTGGCCTGGTCCGATGTACAACGCGACGCGGCGGTCAGCGATAGCGTCGTCGCATTCGACCCCGGGCTCAAAACGATCGGCGGCTATGCGAGCCAGGCTCCCTCGGTGCTGTTGCCGTTCGAGGGCTACTTCGTGTGGGCCGACGCCGCGACGACGCTCCGCGTGCCGCCGCGCGCGGCGCCGACCACACCGAAGCCGGCACCGATAGCCGCCACCGCTGCTTCGAGTAGCGATCCCTGGCGGATCTCGCTGGAGGCACGAACCGAGACGGCGATCGACGGGGCCAACGAGCTCGGCCTCGATCCTCTTGCCCTGGCGGGATGGGATCGTCTGGACGCCCACGAGCCACCAACGCCGCCCGGTCGCTGGGTGCGGGTCGCGTTCGCGCACCGGGACTGGGACGCGCGATCCGGCGAATATCGTCGCGATCTCCGCGCACCGGGCACCGAGGGTGAGACCTGGGAGGTCGAGCTGCGCAGCCAGACGCCTGCGGAACAGGTGTCGCTCCGGGTCTCGCCGGCAATCGCGCCCGGCGCGAATCTGTACGTGCGCCTCGTGGACCGCGAGCAGGGCATCGTCACCGACGTGAGCCTGGATACCGGCTCGAGCCACTCGATCCTGTCGTTGGGCGACGCGCGGCCCTATCGGCTCGCGATCCTGGCGGGAACAAGAGAGTACGTGGAGCGCGAATCTCGCGCGGACCAGGTCACGCCCGCGCGTCTCCTGCTCGAGCCGAACGCTCCCAATCCGTTCAGCGCCGCCACACGGATCCGTTTCGGGCTGCCACGGAACGAGCGGGTGACGCTGGAGGTCTTCGACATCCAGGGACACCGCGTGGCGACGCTGCTCGATCACGCGCCTCTCGCGCCCGGGTATCATTCGATGATCTGGGACGGGATCTCGGGAGGGCATCGGGCCCCGAGCGGTGTCTACCTGCTGCGCCTCGCCGGCGAGGAAACGTTGATGAGCCGGAGGATCATCCTGACTCGGTGATTCTTCCGTTGTATTCCGTTCGATAAGTACCTAGTCTCCACTCATCCCCCGAAAACGAGACGGCACGCCATTCGAGGATGGGTTCCGTCGGAGGCCGCCATGCATGCACGTACTATTGCCTGCCTGACCGGGGTGGCGCTGGTTTCCTGGATCGGCGCCGCAGGCGCCGGCATTCCCGACCCCCTGAACTCGACCTGCCCGCCATTCGTGACCGTGACCGCGGACGGCTCCGCGTGCTTCGACTTCATCGTACGCGACTTCCTCAACAATCCGATCGCCGGCGCCACGGTCGTCGTCGACTTCACCAGCTGCCCGATAACGTTCTGCCCGACACAGCCGCACACGGGCAGCCAGGTCGTGGTGGTCACCAATTTTTCCGGAGTGGCGCACTTCTGCATCTGCGGCGTCTTCGAAAGCGAGTGCCCGCCAAAGGTCACTGCCACCGCCGACGGCGTCACGCTGGGCTGCGCCCTAGAGGCACCGCAGCTCCGGGTGGACCTGGTCGGTCGCGATTCCATCCGCGCCAGCTACCCCGCCGCCTTCGACGTGGTCGTCAACAACCAGGGGAATGTCGACGCCGTGGCGGTTCCCGTCTGGCTCACCGGCATTCCGCTCACCGCCACGGTGGAGCTGGGGTTCCCACTCACCGCCCCCCATCGGGACGCGGGCGAGCCCGACTGGACGCTCGACTCGCTCACCTTCACCAGTCCCACCGGGCGCTACCTGGCGCTGGTCATCCCGCGGATTCCGGCGCGCACCGCGATCACGCGCCGGATCAACCTCACCGTGCCCCCCACGGTTCCGCAGGTTCAGCTCGCCGCGGCGGTGGCGCCGCAGTGGGCACACGGCAACGTCTTTTCCAACTGCCTCGTCAACGCAGGGGTCATCACCAACCCCTCATGCGTGGCGACCCAGCTCACGACGGTCACGGACACGCTGGCGAGCCGCCCCGAACTGGACGCCATGAGCGGGATCGGGATCTGGTCCAAGGTGGCCTGGCAGTGCGAGGGGGCGGCCAGCCTGATCGCAGCGCAGAACCAGGCCCGGCAGATCCTCGGCTACATGAGGCAGATCATCGAGACCAACTCGGCCCCCTACCCGTGCGGCAACCCGTTCCTGGCGCGCTGGCGATACGTGCTGAGGTCGGTGACGGCCAGCTCGCTCGACCCCAGCGACAAGAACGGCGCCCTCAAGCGGCTCTCGATCAGCCAGTACGCCCCGTACACGGTGTCGTTCGAGAACGCCAGCTCCGCCGCATACGCCGCCCGGCACGTGGTGGTACTGGACACCATCGACGTGGTCAAGCTGAATCCGGCCACCATCGAGCTCGGTGACATCACGATTGCAAGAACCACCATCCACCCGCCCGATCCGAAAACCATCGATTTCCGGCCGCCGGACGTCCACCTGCGTCCGACCATGGACGTGCGGATTCAAGTCACGATCAACCACAGCACCGGGTTCATGATGTGGGATTTCATGTCCATCGACCCGATCACCCACAACCCGCCGGCGGAGGTGGATTCCGGCTTCCTACTCAAGAATCTGTATCCGCCGCTTGGACAGGGCACTGTGAAATTCACGGTGAAACCGTGGTCATCGCTCACCACGGGAACGACCATCCCCAACTCGGCATCGGTCAACTTCGACGGCAGTATCGAGAGGGTCTCAGCGCAGCCGACCACGGTAGACAACGCCCCTCCCACGAGCAACGTGCTTCCTCGACCAACAACCTCCGATTCGATCCGTTTCTCGCTCAAGTGGCAGTCGGCGGCACCGGACATCAAGGACTACAACATCTACGCCACGCGGGATGGTGGCCAGACCTGGTGGCCGTGGCGACGGAATACGCCGGCCACCGCCGACACGTTCGCCGGACAGTCCGGCGTCACCTACGCGTTCTACAGCATCGCGCGCGACACCTGTAACAACTCAGAGCCACCGAAGACGAATGCGGACATCGCCGGGACCCTGGTGACGTCGGTCCCGCTGAGTTCCCCCGGCCCTTCGCTCAAGCTGGAGGCCGCCGAACCCAATCCGACACGCGGCGCGTTCCGGGTGTGGTTCACGCTGCCGAACGTCGGTCCCGCCACGCTCGATCTCCTGGACGTCACCGGGCGCCGCGTGCTCAGGCGCGACGTCGGACGCCTGGGACCGGGGCGACACCTGGTCACGTTCGACTCCGAACGCCGGCTCAAACCGGGCATCTATTCCCTCCTCTTGACCCAGGGCGGGCGGGTCGTCGGCACCCGGGTCACAGTCATCCAGTAGCACCGCCAGGGGCTGCTCAGGTGCGCAATCGGATCGCCGCGCTCGATGCCGCGAGCGGCGCGGCGACGACCTGGGACCCGAACGCGGACGGCTCGGGCGTCACGATGGGTGTGGCGCTGTGTAGACCGTGTGCCACTGCGGTACGTGGGATCCGATGAGGGCTCCAACTCCGCCGCCGATCAGCGCTCCAGCGGCCACGCCTCCGGCGGCTGCCAGACCTACCTCGTCGGATTCGACTCCGGCGGCAACGGCCCCTGCCGCGTATCCCATGAAGCCGCCGACGATCAAGGCGCCGATGATGGCCGAACGGCCCGTTGCCTTTCCGTGGCGCTCGACGCTCGTGATCCGCGACCACGACACCGGTTCCGCGGGGAGCGGGCCGCCGGCGTCGTAACGGACCGGTCACCCACGCGGCCTCCGATCCACCCTCCCACGAGTGCCCCAACGGGGAGGGCGATCCAGGCGGCCTGGACGGTTGTTGCCCCGACCTCATTGTCGAACGCCGCACCGGCGTATGAGAGCGCGGTTGCAGCGACCACGGCGCCGACGACCTGACCCGTGCGGAAACCGGATCGCCTTTCCTCGATGCGCGCAACTTCGGACCACGGGATGGTGTGGTCGGTGACATGGGACCCCCGGGAACGCGGGCTCATGAGACCCGATGCGTCGATGTCCTTCACGCGGACCTCGCGACGTTCGGATGGCGTGGTCACGTAGAGCCAGTCGGATGGGTGATGCTGTTCGCGGAGCTGATCGATCAGGCGCGGCGGTGGGATGGAGAAGGCATCATCTGCGAAACCGTACGGGCTGGCCAGCGATCCGCGGGAGCCGTCGGCGCCAGGGGCGCCCTTACCCCTTCGGCGTCTCCACGCTATCCGCCAGCACTGTCGCCCGGTTGTCGCTGACCTCGAAGAACCCGCCGCTGACACCGATCTTCTCGGTGACTCCGTCGGCTTTGCGCACGGTCAGGATGCCGGCGGCGAGCGCGGTCACCAGCGGCGCGTGTTGCGCCAGCACGCCCAGGTAGCCTTCGGTTCCCGGCACTTCGACGTATTCGACCGGCCCCTCGAACACGGTCTTCTCCGGCGTCAGGATCGCAAGGGTGAACGTCGCCATGGATTAAGCCTCTGCCGCACGCAGGTGGTCGCGGTTGCGCGCGATCACGCGACCCCTGCCGTCATCTTCTCGCCCGCCTCGATCACTTCCTCGATGCCGCCGCGCATGTAGAACGCCTGCTCGGGCAACTCGTCCAACTCGCCGTTGATGATCATCTTGAAGCCCTTGATCGTGTCCTCGAGCTTCACGTACCTCCCTCCGGTGCCGGTGAAGGCCTCCGCGACGAACATCGGCTGCGACAGGAAGCGCTGGATCTTTCGCGCCCGGGACACGGTGACCTTGTCGTCCTCCGACAGCTCGTCCATGCCCAGGATGGCGATGATGTCCTGGAGGTCCTTGTAGCGCTGCAGAATCAGCTGCACGGTGCGCGCCACGTTGTAGTGTTCCTCGCCCACGATCTGCGGATCCAGGATGCGGCTGGTCGAGGCCAGCGGGTCGACCGCCGGGTAGATGCCGAGCTCGGCGATCGAGCGCTCGAGCACGGTGGTCGCGTCCAGGTGCGAGAACGCGGTGGCCGGCGCCGGATCGGTCAGGTCGTCGGCGGGCACGTAGATCGCCTGCACCGAGGTGATCGAGCCCTTCTTTGTAGTTGTGATGCGTTCCTGTAAGGCGCCCATTTCCGTCGAAAGCGTCGGCTGGTAGCCGACCGCACTCGGCATGCGGCCGAGCAGCGCCGAAACTTCCGAGCCCGCCTGCGTGAATCGGAAGATGTTGTCGATGAACAGCAGCACATCCTGGCCCTTCTCGTCCCGGAAGTACTCGGCCATGGTCACGCCGGTGAGTCCTACGCGCAGGCGCGCGCCCGGCGGTTCGTTCATCTGGCCGAACACCATCACGGTCTTGGCCATGACGCCCGACTCGGTCATCTCGCGATAGAGGTCGTTGCCCTCGCGCGTACGTTCCCCGACGCCCGCGAACACCGAGAAACCGCCGTGTTCGGTGGCGATGTTGCGGATCAGCTCCTGGATGAGCACGGTCTTGCCGACGCCGGCGCCCCCGAATAACCCGACCTTGCCGCCACGCTGATAGGGGGCGAGCATGTCGACGACCTTGATGCCGGTCTCGAACAGTTGCTTTTCGGTCTCCTGCTCGGCGAACGTTGGGGACGACCGGTGGATCGGGTACTTCTTTTCGGTGGTCACCGGGCCCTTGCCGTCAATCGGTTCGCCGACCAGGTTGAAGATGCGACCGAGGCAGTTCTCGCCGACCGGCACCATGATCGGAGAACCGGTATCGGTGGCGGCCATGCCGCGCACGATGCCGTCGGTCGAGTCCATGGCGATACAGCGGACGACGTTGTCGCCGACGTGCAGCGCCGCCTCGACTGTGAGGTGGATGCCGCGCTCCTTGTCGTCGATCGTGACCGCGTTGTAGATCTTCGGCAGTTGCTCGGGATCGAAGGCCACGTCCACCGTGGGCCCGATCACCTGGACGACTTTCCCGACGTTCATCTGTTGCTCCCTCGTTTCACGCCTCGTGGCGCAGAAAGCCTCGCTCGGCGAGGCGGATTACTTCTTCTTGGGTTCGGCCGGCTCGAGTTCCTTCAGCCATTCCTTGGCGACGGTCCGGACTTCATCGGCAACCTCCGGGCCGGCGCGAAAACACATCTTCCACTCGGGCGGCTTGGTTTCGTACTCGCTGTTATTGAACTGCCCGCGCCGGTTCGACCCAGTGGTCGCGGCGTCGAAGTCGACGTCTTCGGTCACGCTCAGAAAGGACTTGAGTCGCTTACGCAGCTGGGCGTTCGGGTCCTTCTCCAACTTCCAGGGCTCTTCCTTCTTTTCCTCTCCGAGCGCCTTGTCGGCCGCAGATCCCGTGAGCGCATCCACGCTCAGGTTGGGAATTCCGAAGCCCTTGGGCTTCGTGCGCTTGTACGCCGCCGAGTAGTCCTTCTTGAACTCGCTCGATCCCATGAACGTCTTGGCAACACCGGCCATGGTCCGCACCGCGGCGCGCTGCTGATCGGCCGGCAGCGCCCTCACCAGATCGGGGATCGGCGGTGCTTGATAGCTCCCGTTGATCGCGGCGAAGAACGAGTTCTGGACAGCCTCGACCTCCATCTCGAGCGACTCGAGGTCATCGGCGGCGATCGCGATCAGCGGCGCCGCGATGACGGCACAGAGGATCCCGAGAGCGTGTTTCAGGTGATTGCGACGGCCCTTGCCCATGTCCATCCCCCTACCTGAGCGCTTCGGCGCCGCCCACCAGTTCGGCGATCTCCTTGGTGATCGCCGCCTGGCGCAGGCGGTTCCGGGTCAAAGTCAGCGAATCCACGAGCTCGCCTGCGTTCTTGCGGGCCGAGCCCATGGCGATCATGCGCGCGCCGTGTTCCGACGCAAGCGCGTCGGCCATGGCAGCGTAGAGTTTGGCGGTGGCGTAACGCGGCAGCAGCTCGGCGAAGATCTCTTCGGGGCCGGGCTCGAAGATGGTGCCGCGGTCACTGGCGGTGGTGCCCGAGTCGGTTCCGATCGGCAGGAACCCTTCGGTTCGAACCTTGCGAACCAGTGCGTTCACGAAGTGCGTGTACATCAGCTCGACCCGGTCGACGGTGCCCCCGGTGAACAGATCGGTCAGCTCCGTGGTCAGCCGGCGTGCCAGCTCCAGGCTGGCTTCGCCCGGCAGATCGGTGTGCGCCGCGATCACCGGCACGTGGCGCCGGCGCATGTAGTCCCGCCCTTTGCGGCCGAGCACGAGCAGCTGCACCGCGCCCGAGGGCGCCGTCTTCACCCGCTGCTCGGCCGCGCGCAGGATGGTCGTGTTGTAGGCGCCGGCGAAGCCGCGGTCCGAAGTGACCACGACGATCGCTGTGGTCTTCGCCTCTCGGGCCTTGAACAAGGGATGCTCGAGCTCGGCCGCCGCCCCCGCCAGATTCGACAACATGGCGGTGATGCGTTCCGAATACGGCGCCGCGCTCTGCGCGCGCGACTGCGCCCGGCGCAGCTTCGCGGCAGCAACCATCTCCATCGCCTTGAAGATCTGCTGCATGCTCTTCGTGGCGCGGATTCGCCGCCTGAGGTCTTTGAGCGACGCCATTCGCTCAGGACCTGAAGCGGGTCTTGAACGCCCTGCATGCATCCTGCAGGCGCTTCTGGTCAGAGTCCGAGATCGCCTTGCTGGTCGCGATGTTGTGACGCACCTCGGGGTACTCCTTGGTCACGAACTCGAGCCACTCGGTCTCGAAGCGGCGCACGGCCGCCACCGGGACGTCGTCGAGGAAGCCGTTGGTGCCGGCCCAGATCGAGATCACCTGCGACTCGACCGCCATTGGCGCGAACTGGCCTTGCTTGAGCAGCTCGACCATGCGCTCGCCGCGCGTCAGCTGGGCCTGGGTGGTCTTGTCGAGGTCGGAGCCGAACTGTGCGAACGCCGCGAGGGCTCGGTACTGCGCGAGGTCGAGCCGCAGGCGTCCGGCCACCTGACGCATGGCCTTGATTTGGGCGTTGCCGCCGACGCGCGACACCGAGATGCCGACGTTGATCGCCGGGCGCACGCCCGAGTAGAACAGGTCGCCCTCGAGGAAGATCTGGCCGTCGGTGATCGAGATGACGTTGGTCGGAATGTACGCCGAAACGTCGCCGGCCTGGGTCTCGATGAACGGCAGCGCGGTCAGCGAGCCGCCGCCCTTTTCGTCCGAGAGCTTGCAGGCGCGCTCGAGCAGGCGCGAGTGCAAGTAGAACACGTCGCCCGGGTACGCTTCGCGTCCCGGCGGGCGACGCAGCAGCAGCGACAACTGCCGGTACGCGGTCGCGTGCTTCGACAGATCGTCGTAGATGCACAGCACGTGGCCGCCGTTGAACGTGAAGTCCTCGCCCATCGCGCACCCCGAGTAGGGGGCGATGAACTGGAGCGGCGCCGATTCCGACGCCGAGGCGGTGACCACGATCGTGTACTCCATGGCGCCGTACTTCTCGAGCGTGGCGACCACGTTGGCGACCGTGGATTCCTTCTGGCCGATCGCGACGTAGATGCAGATGACCCCGGTGCCGCGCTGATTGATGATGGTGTCGAGCGCGATCGTGGTCTTGCCGGTCTGGCGGTCGCCGATGATCAGCTCGCGCTGGCCGCGGCCGATCGGGATCATCGCGTCGATCGCCTTGATGCCGGTCTGGAGCGGCTCCTTGACCGGCTGGCGATCGATAACGCCCGGCGCCTTGAACTCGACGTTGCGATAGTGGTCCGAGCCGATCGGGCCCTTGCCGTCGACCGGCTGGCCGATCGCGTTGACCACGCGCCCGATCATCGCCTTGCCCACCGGCACCGAGGCGATGCGGCCGGTGCGCTCGACGCGGTCGCCTTCCTTGATGTTCTTGTCGGAGCCGAACAGCACCGCGCCGACGTTGTCCTCTTCGAGATTGAGGACCATGCCCATGACGTCGTCCGGGAACTTGAGCAGCTCGCCGGCCATGGCGTCCTCCAGCCCCCACAGGCGGGCAATGCCGTCGCCCACCGAGAGCACGGTGCCGACGCTCTTGGTCTCGAGCTTGGCTTCGTAGCGTTCGAGTTCCTGCGCCAGGATGGCGCTGACTTCTTCCGGTCGAAACGACATGGATCGAACCCCGTTCCTCTATGCGTGTGGATTCCAGCGCGGCGCCACCCGGCGCCGTGCCCTAGACGTTGGTTTCCAAGAGCTGTTGCTCGATTTTCTCCAGCAGCGTGCGCACGGAGCGATCGATTACGCGGTCCCCGATCCGCACCAGGACCCCGCCGATCAACTCGCCGTCGACTTCGGTGGTCATCTTGATCTTCTTGCCGGTCGTGCGTTCGAGCTCGCCGTGCAGGCGATCGCGCTCGCCAGCCGCGAGCGGCACGGCACTCACCGCGTGCGCCCGCTGGATGCCCTGCATGCGCTCGACCAAAGCCTCGAACTCGTGGACGATGGTCTCCAGCTCGCCGAGCCGCCGCTTGCGCAGGAGCAGGTCGATGAACACCGCGACAATGCGCAGCACCCGGTTCTCGAAGGTCGTCCGCAGCGCGGCCCGCTTGTCGGTCATGCGGACCTGGGGCGTGGCCAGCATCGTGCCGGCCCGCGTTCCCGGGCGAAGAACCTCCCACGCGCCCTTCAAGTCCTCGAGCGCGCGCGTCGTCTCCTTGCGCTTCTCGGTGACGATGAACAGGGCCCGCGCGTAGCGGGCGGCGACCGTGGTGTCTTTCAATTCAGCGCTCCGACCTCGTCGATGAACTCGCTGACCAGCTGGCGCTGCTGCTTCTCGTCGAGCTTCTGGCGCAGGATCTTCTCCGCGCTGCGCATCGACAGCGTGATCACCGCCTGCTTGAGCAGCTCCTTGGCCTTCTCGCGCTCGCGCGCGATCTCGTCCTCGGACCGCGCCAGCCGTGCCGCGGCTTCCTGATTCGCCTGCGCCTTGATTTCGACCGCGACCCGCTGGCCGTCGGCCACCGCCTCTTGAAGCTTCTGGCGCGCCTGGGCGTCGATCGTCTTCAGCTCCTGCTCGTACTTCGCGCGGAGCTGATCCGCCTCGCCCTTGCGCCGTTCCGCCTCCTGGAACTCACCGGCGATCTTTTGCCGGCGCTCTTCGAGCATCTTCAGAACCGGTGCCCAGGCGAATCGGCGCAGCAGCCAGACCAACAACAGGAAGCCGACGATTTGGGTGACGACCTGCCGGATGTCGATCAAATTCATGAGTGCTCCTCACACGGACCGGACGGCGGACGGTGCACTGCCCGCCAAGTCCTGCGCACCGTGTCAGCCTCCGATCTTCCCCGACAGCAAGAACATCGTGACGAACGCGTAGATCGTCAGCGCTTCGGCCAGGCCGGCGATGATGATCATGGCGAGCTGGATCTTGCCGGTGGCTTCGGGCTGGCGGCCGATCGCGGTCATCGCGCCCTGGCCGATCAGGCCGAGGCCGATGCCCGAGCCGATCGCGGCGATGCCGATGCCCAATGGGAGTCCGAGTGCGAGCGCTGCCTGGAAATCCATGACCGTCTTCCTCCTTCAATTGTGGATCTGCGGATCGTGAAACAACTTTGGAACGCGTGAGGTTCTAGTGTGCGTGCGCGGGTTGCGCCTCCCCCTCGTGCGCGTGCTCGGCGTGATGCTCGTCGTGCGGCAGCATGAGGAGCAGGTAGATCGTGCTCAACACCGTGAACACCAGGGCCTGGATCGTGCCGGTCAGCAACGCCAGGAACATGAACGGCAGGTGCAGCGGCAGGCCGATCGGCAGGTTCAGGGACGCGATCGCGGTCACTCCCAGAGTGGCGAAAGCGACCAGCAACATGTCCTCGCCGAAGATGTTGCCGAACAATCGGCACGAGAGCGAGATCGGTTTGGCCAGCTCGCCCAGGATGTGGATCGGCAGCATGATCGGCACCAGCGCCCACGACATCGGGTCGCGCGGGCTGCCCATCAAGTGGTCGAAGTAGCCGACCGGGCCGAGCATGCGCAAGCCGACCCACTGCGCGTAGAGGAACACCGTGATGCCGAGCGCGAAGGTGGTGTTGAGGCTCGAGGTCGGCGCTTCGAGCCCCGGCACCAGACCGGCCAGGTTCATGACCCAGATGTAGAGGAACAAGGTGCCAAGGAACGGTACGAAGCGAGGGCCGTACTTCTCGCCGAGGATGCCGACGATGAAGTCGTAGAGCGTCGAGACCAACAGCTCGACCACGTTCTGGAGCCGGCCCGGAATCAACGTGGCGCGCCGCGTGGCCAGGAAGGCGACCAGACAGATGACCGCGGCGAACAGCAGCGCGAACACCTGGATCTCCCAGTGATGGAGGAACTGGACCCACGGGGAGTCGGGGAAGAATGCGCTCAGGTAGGTGATCAGGTTCGGAAACTTGGAAGGTCCCGAAGCCTTTCCGTGGCCACCGCCATGCTCCGACTCGCCGTGTGCCGCCGCGGAACCGCCCGTGGCGTGGGGATCGGCCGCGTGCGGATCGCTCGCGACGCTCGTGGCGTGCGAGTCGGTCGTGGCCTCGGAATGTGAGCCGGCAGCGTGGCTCGCGGTATCGGTGGCCGAGGGGTTGGCGGCCGGAACGTCGAGCCAGGCGGGAATCGCCCACCACGCCGCGACCAGCAGGCTGACCGTGACCAGTGCCGCGCGCCAGGGACGCGCGAGCAACCATTTCCAGGCCGGCGACTGCAGGAGCAAGAGCGAGGCAGCCTTGAGCACCATGACCGCGAACGGCGCGATGAACCCGACCGAGAGCCAGATCGGCGGCAGCAGGAAGAGGAGCACGCCACCGGCGCCGAACAGGCCCATCATGCCGGCGGCAGCGAGACTCGCGCGCTTCACGGCCGGCATCGAGCGGCGATCGCTCCCGGTGATCGCAACGATCAATCGCTCGAGCAGCGCCAGATTCGCGAGCGACCACGCGATGCCGGCGGCAAGCCCCAGACCGGAAGTCGGCCCGGCGTAAGTCGCGACCGCAAGCGCGCCGAAGATCCCGAGGAGGATCGTGCTGCGCCGGATACGAGCGAGGAACTCGAGACCCATGATGGCTGGTGGCGCCCGCTAGGGGCGGGGCCCGCGTTGCTCCTTCTCGGTTTCTTCCAAATAACGCCGGTAGATTCGCTGGGTCTCACGCCCTGCGGCGACGAACCCGAGGACGAGCCCGACCAGAGCCAGCCAGGGTTTCGTCCCGAGCCAACGATCCAGGGCGCCGCCGCCGAAGAATCCGACGAGCGGGGACACGATGATCAGCGTTGGAATGGCGAGCAGCAGCCCACCGACGCGCAGGGCGGAATAGCGCTCCTTGTCGCGCGGTTCGGTCATGCCGCGACCTCAGTGAAAAATTTCACAAGCTTCCGGCTAACCGTTGCAGTGGATGACGTTCGCAGAAGCCGGGGGAATGTAGGGAAAGCCCTGTTCGGGGTCAACCCGAAAGTCCCCTCAACTGGCCCCGGGGCCAGTTCGCCTCGGTGGCCAACACGCGGTCTTTGCTGCTGGGGCACATGTGTACAGTCGGCTGGCCCCCTTCCCGAAGCCGGCCCACACATCTATGTTCCGCCTCCGTGCGCAACCTCAAGCCAGCCCACGTCGAGGTCTACGTCTTCCGGCGCCGTGGCAGACGGGTGGAGTTCCTGTGCCTGAGGCGCTCCGCGGGCCGGTCACTGGCGGGGGTTTGGCAGCCGGTCACCGGCAAGCGCTTCGCTCGAGAGCGCGCTGATGTCGCAGCCCGCCGCGAGGTCATCGAAGAAACCGGCGTCGCGCCGATTCGACTGTGGGCTCTCGAGACTGTGACCGTCTATTTCGACGGTTCGACCAGCCTTGCGATGGTGCTGCCGTTGTTTGCCGCCGAAGTGAAGCCCGCGGCCCGAATTCGGCTGTCTCACGAACACGACGCACACCGGTTCACGAGCGCGGCGACCGCCGGCCGACTCTATCTCTGGGAGTCACAGCGTCGAGGGCTCGAGGCCGTGAAACGCGAAGTGCTCTCGCGACCGCGACTGGCGAGAGCGCTCGAGCTCCACATCGAGCGCCCCGCCTAGCCGCGTGCCTTACCTGACGACCGAGTACCGCCGGTAGAGGCGCTCGCCGCCCTGAGTGAGGCTGATGAAGTAGATGCCTGCCGAGACCCGTTCCTGACGGCCCATGCTCACCGTGTGCGTTCCCGGGCCGAGTGCCCCGACCTCGCGACGCTGGACGACGCGACCCGCGACGTCCACGAGCTCCAACGTAGCGGGATCATTGCGCGGCAGTGAAAACGTGATCGAGATCGGCCCCGAGCTCGGGTTGGGATGGATGCGCGTCAACGCCAGTACCGCGGACGCCGAAGCAGATGGAGCCGACATCGGACCGCCGCCCTTGTTGACGATGATGTCACCGCCGTCATCGTCGTCATCGTCGTGGTTACGGCCGCGTCCCCACTCCAGGAACCAGGTGTCGTTGAAGTACTCGGATGGATACCGGAAGCCGCCGAACACGACCATGCGGTCCCCCTCGGGATCGTAGACGGCGCTGTGCAAATCCCGCGTTCCGGGCGATTCGCCATCCGGAGCCATCGGCTCCCAGCGGGCCCGATGCCGGGAAGGACTCATCTCCCAGACGTCGTCAAGGAAGTTCGATCCCGTCGCTCCGCCATAGATCACCATTCGTCCGCGTTTCTCGTCGAAGATCGCGCTGTGGACGAAGCGCGGGGCGGGACGCGCCACCCCGGTTTCCAGCTCGGTCCATTCGACGTCGCCACCACGGAGATCCAGCGCCCAAGTGTCGTTCCTCCCCGTACCGCCTGAGCTGGTCCCACCAAAGATGATCGCGCGATCGTGATCTCGGTCGTAGACCATGGACATGCCCCAGCGTGGAGCCGGGGGCACTCCACTCGGGGTCAGCTGATTCCATTGGAGCGCGTCAGGACCGCTCAAAGGCAGTTCCCAAACGTCGTTGAGGAACGTCGGGTGACCGCCGAAGATCAGCAGCCGATCTTCACGGGTGTCGTGGACCATGCCGAACATCATGCGTGGGCTCGGCGGAGTTCCCGTGGTCGCCAGCGGCGTCCAAGCTGGAACCGGACCGAGCGTCAACGCCCACATATCGTTTCCGAAGGTGCCGACTTGGTCGTCGTAGCCACCCATCATCAGCATGCGATGCCGAGGCGAGTCCCAGACCGCAGCGTGTCCATGCCTCGACGTCGGACCGTCGGGAACCACCTCACGAGTCCACTGCGGTGGACCGTTCAGCGACAGGCGCCAGACATCGCTGTCCAGGGGCCCCGCGGGCTGCGTACCCGAGAACTGGATCATCTGCTCGTGGTCGGGATCGTAGACCGCCGCGCCTTCCCGGCGACGCGACGGCGCCAATGGCGAGCCGAACAAGTCGGCCCATCCCGGCGTCCCCGACAGCGAAAGGGCGAGCGTCTGATTCAGGTAGTCGAGCTGTCCCGACGGGTTCAAGCCGTATCCGCCCAGGACGATCATGCGCCGGCCGACCGGATCGAAGACCGCCCCGGCACTGCATCGGCGCGTTGCCGGCGACTGCCCCGACTGAACGAATTGCCAATGATTGGTCTGGCCATCGAGCTGCCACACGTCATCGAGCCGGCCCAGCGGATCCGCGAGACTGAAACCAGTGAATCCCCCGAACAGGACCATTCGATCCGTTTCGGAATCGTATGCGAGGGCGTATTCCCGGCGGGGGCTCGGCGCGGTCGAGGTCGAGAGCCGGGTCCACGACGGCGTCCCGGCCAGGGACAGGGACCAGGTGTCGCTCAGATAGCCGACTCCGGTCCAGCCGCCGAAGATGATCATGCGTTGGTGAATCGGATCGTACGCTCCGGACATGAGATTCCGCGCGGAGGGTTGAGGCCCGGACACCCGGGTCCAAGCCGGCGAGTCCCCCAGCGAAAGCGTCCAGGTGTCCTCGAGGAACACAACAGGTCCGTCGTAACCCCCGGAGTAATGCCCTCCGAACACGACCATGCGATGATTCACCGGGTCGTAGACGGCGGCGTGGTACGTGCGAGACAGCGGCGCTGGGCCCGCAGGGGAGAGCTGCGTCCAGCTGGGCTCGCCGGAGAGCGACAAAGCCCAGACATCGCCGAATGTCCCGCCGTTGGTCCATCCGCCGTAGACCACGAGGCGATCGTTGATCGGATCGTAGATGGCCGAGGCGCCGAAGCGGGGCGAGGGCATCGGGTCGCCGGTTGGGATCTCCTTCCATTCAGGAACCGACGGATCCAGATACCAAACATCGTTGAATGCCAGGGGATGGCCGCCGAAGATCAGCATTCGGTCTCGCCGAGTGTCCCACGCCGTCGCGTAGAGCATGCGCGTCGGCCCACTCTTGCGGATTGTCGACCATCTCCCGCTCGGATGGTCTGCAACTTCGGCGCCGATCGGTTCGACGTCCGCGGCGCACGGGACTACGGGCCCGAGGGACAGCACTGCAGCAAGAACCACCATAGGGACGCCCGAAGCGGCGAGCCGCTGGAGCGAGGTATCAAACATTTGCGACCTCCATTTCATGTCGGCCAGCGGAAACCCTACCATCCGGACTGAGAATAGCTATCGTAATAAGAGGGACGAACCGATCCGCCGTCCGGGCAACGAGATCCAGGAGGCACACTTGGCCAGCACCAGCTCGTTCGACGTCACCACCGGCGTCGACTACATGGAAGTCCACAACGCGGTGGATCAGGCGACCAAGGAGATCACCACGCGCTACGACTTCAAGGGGCTCAAGGTCGGCATCGAGCTCAACCAGAAAGAGAAATCGATCACGCTGACCGCGCCTGACGAGTACAAGCTCAAAGCGATCTGGGACGTATTGCAGTCCAAGATGGTGCGCCGTCAGGTACCGCTCAAGAATCTGAGTCCGGGCAAGGTCGAAACCGCCTTGGGCAGCACCGCGCGTCAGATGGTCGCGATCCAGGATGGCCTCACCGCCGATATGGCGCGCGAGGTCGCCAAGACAATCAAAGACGCCAAGCTCAAGAAAGTGCAGGCGTCGATTCAGGGCGACACGGTGCGTGTGTCGTCGCCGAGCAAAGACGAGCTGCAGGGCGTGATGGCGCTGCTCAAGCAGCAGGACTTCGGCGTCGAGCTCAAGTTCGGGAACTACCGGTCGAACTGAAGCGCACGACCAGCCGACTCAGGAAGGTAGGACGCCGGGCACGTCATTCCCTCACTTCAAAGCCTTCTTGAACATCTTGAGCATCTCCGCCCACGACTTCTTGGCGGCGTCGGCGTTGTAGACGAGGTTGTCGATGCCGTACGTTCCGGCACTGGGGTTGCTAAAGCTGTGCTTGGCTCCCGGGTAACTCACGATCCGGAACTTGGCGCCGGCGGCCGTCATCTCCGTGCGGAACTCCTCGACCTGCGCCAGCGGAATCCAGGCATCGGCCGCTCCGGTGAGCACCAGGATCTCGGCTTTCACCTTGCCCTTCTCGGCAGGATGCTCGGTCGCGAGCGCGGCATGAAAAGTGGCGACCGCATCGAGGTCGGCGCCCGAACGCACCTGACCGAGAACCACGGAGCCGCCGAAGCAATAGCCGATCGCACCGAGCTTCTCGGGATTCACGTCCGGGTCGGCGAGCAGCTGCTGGCGCGCGGCATCGAACCGCGCGGACATCTCCGCCAGATTCGCAATCGCTTCCTGCACGAACTTCTCGGCCTCTTCCGGATGTGTGGTCACCTTGCCCTTGCCGAACATGTCGAGCGCAAACGCGACATAGCCGGCCTCGGCCAGCTTCATCGCGGCATTGCGCGCGTGCTCGTTGTGACCCCACCACTCGTGCACCACGATCACTCCGGGGCGTTTGCCCTTGATGGCGTCGTCCTTGGCGAGAAAACCTCCGAGTGTGGTCTCGCCCTGCGTGTACTCGATTTCGCGGGTGACGACTTTGGCATGGGCGATGGTGGCGACCGCGAGCAGGGTGACGACGAGCGCGAAAACGGTGACTCGACGCATGCGAGAATCTCCTTGGTAGCGGGTGGACCGGGGAATCATCACTTCGGCTCCCCCGGGCTGCAAGCACGTGCCGCAATTTCGGCAATCAGCCCGGGCAGCCTGCCAAACGCATACCGCGCGTTCACACGCTCGTAGAGCCCGTGCGCGCCACGACCCCATGGGCCGACGTTGACGACGTCGAGGTCGAGTGCAGCCGCTGCCGCATGCGGTACGCGGTAGAGCCCGCCCAGCACCGGCAAGTGACGAGCGATCTCCTCGACCGGCTCGCCCCGCCACGACACGTACGAGGCGTCGCTGATGTAAGGGTAGCGGCCGCGCATCGGGAGTCCCTCGCGATCGAGGACGCCGCCCGCCGCGAGCGCCACCGAACTCTCGCGCGGCGCGGCCGCGGGGTAGTAGGGCGGGAACAGGAACAGCACGACCGCGGGCCGTGTCACGTGCGCGACACTCCGGCGCACGCTCTCGAGGGTTCGCGCCCGCGCGGCGACCAGCGCCGCCTCGCTCGACCCGGATGACCTCGGAGAGTCGTCCAACTCCGAAATCAGGTGCACCTCGACCGGCGGCGCCTGCCCGCCGGCGCTGCGCACGGTGTTCGCCCACGCTCTGCACGCCACGGTGACCACCGCGCGCACCACGTTGAGCGCCCATGCCGACTCTTCGGCGCTCGAGATCAGGTTCAGCTCGACGATCGCCTCGGCCGTGGTTTGCGCGTCGTACGTGTGCTTGAGGTCGCGGAGTTGAATGAGCGTCGCCAAAGGCACGCGACCGCCGAATCCAGGTTCCGCGAGCCCGGTGAGTGGCGTCGTGGTCGCACCCAGGGCGATCGCGGCTGCGAGCTGCGCGGCATCAACGCCCTCACCCGGCGCCCCGGCGTGGGCCGGCGTCCCGAGCACCAGGCAGCCCACCGCCCTCTTGCCCATCAGACCGTGGAAGCCGCAGGGCTCGGGGGCATAGTCCAGATTGAGCACGCCCGCGTAGTCGAGCCCGCGCGCCTCACGCAATCGCACCAGCTCGTGCGCGGCGACGCTCATGCCGGTCGAAGCATGCTCTTCGTCGGGGGTCGCGACGAACAACACGTTGCCGTCGAGGCGGGTGCGCGAGAGTGCCTCGAGCGCATGGACGCCCGCGGCGAGGCCGGACTTCATGTCGAGCGCACCGCGCCCGAACATCCAGGAGCCCGGCGCCCGCACTTCCTCCTCGAGGTCGGCGGCCATGTCGGCGGGCAGCGGCAATCCACGGGCCTGTCGCTCGAGCATCGTCGCGCGCAGGCGCTTCGGATCGAACGCGATCTGTGCGTCACGATCGTCGTCCAGCGCCGCGAACTCGTCGACCCCTACAGTGTCGTAGTGACCGAGCAGGATGACGGTGCGCGCGGTGCGCCCGCGGGCCATTGCCCAAATCACCGGGCGGCCGTCGCGCGTCGACCAGGCACCGTGCGGAATGTCCGCCGGCAGCTGCGAGGCCAGGGCGTCCCCGCACTGGGCTTCGCCTTCCGGATCCGGGCTGACGCTGCGAATCGCGACCAGGCGTCGCGTCAGTGCTTCGACGTCCTCCGGATCGATCGCGGGCAGTTCGGCGGCGGCCATGGCGTCGAGGATGTCAGCGCGGCGGCGCCAGAACGATACGGACCTGCCGCGTGCGCTGACCGACGCAATCGATCACCGGGTCCGGCGATGCCAGGTTGAATCGCTGTCGGCCACGCACCTCGTAGCGCACCCGGTGCGTCCCACACCCCCTCGCCGTAAGCGTGAAAGGCCGTGGCGAGCCCATGAACAGTTCGACCGAGTCACGCTCGGCGGGATTGCTCTCGAGCCAGAACACCACCGGTGTGCGTCCTGTGAGCGGCGCACCCGAGCGGACCTCGACCATGCCTTCGATCCGGCACTCGCAGGTTTCGCTCGGCGCCGGCGGCGGCGGTGGCTGAACCGCGACCGTGTCGCCCGGTCGAATCACGACGATCGCAACCAGTGAGTCGGAAGAGTTGGCTGTGGGGGGCGGCGCGGGCGGCGGGTTCGTGGTCGCCTTCGGCTTCGCCACCGCCACGACCGGCGCGGCGGCAACCGCGACGTCTTCCATCGAGAACATCGGCAGGTCGCGAAAACCCGGATCGGGGCCGGCGGTGCCGACGAAGCGCAACTCGATCGTGTCGCGCAGCGCGCCGCGCCGGGCGACTCCCTCCGCGAGCTTCGCCGTGACCTCGGTGTCGTTCGAGCGAATCACGCAACGCCTGGCCCCGGCGCTGTCGCGGCGTGCCCGAATCTCGAGGCGCAGCGCCGGGCCGCCGTTCGCCAGATTGAACGTCCAGTCGGTGCGTCCGGCGTCGACCCAGAGTGCCAGCGGCTCGCGCTCGAGTGCCGACCAGTCGGCAACCGGGATCTTGAGCGTGTAGCGCCCGTTCTCGTCGACCCCGGCGGCCGCGGGATGCGGTCCCTCGAGAAACACGCGCGCCTTCGCCATGGGATCGCCCGCAACGTCCACGACCACGCCGCGCACCACCAGAGAATTGCGATCGGCAGCGTGAGCCGACGTCGCTGCGGCCGCGACCATGAGAACGATCGCGACGAAACGCCTCACCGCACCGCCGGGACCGCCGCGGCCAGCTCCTGGTAGAGATACGCGACGCTCTTGGTCCCGCCGTGGAACGAGGTCAGCGAAAACTTCTCGTTCGGTGCGTGCACGTTGTCGTCGTCGAGCCCGAAGCCCATGAGAATCGCCGGCACGCCCGCGTGCGTTTGCTGGAACGTCGTCATCACCGGGATCGAGCCACCTTCACGGATCATCGCCACCGGCTTGGACCAGGCGCGCGACAGCGCGCGGCGGGCACACTCGAGCATCGGGTCATCGGGATCGGTGAGGAACGGCGGTGCCCCGTGGTGTCCCTTGATCTCGACCGTCACCCCGGCTGGCGCGAGCTTGCGCACCTGCGCCTCGAACTTGGGAAACAGCTCCTCGGGACTCTGGTCGGGCACCAGGCGCATGCTGACCTTGGCCGCGGCGAACGACGGCAGCACGGTCTTGGCGCCTTCGCCGATGTAACCGCTCCACATGCCATTCACGTCCAGGGTCGGACGCACCGAGATGCGCTCCCGGGTCGTGAACCCGCGCTCACCGACGGGTTCCGGAGCACCGCTCTCGGCGATGAACGCGCGCTCGTCGAACGGTGCCACCGCCGACAGCTCGCGCTCGCGCGCTGACACCGGCCGCACTTTGTCGTAGAAACCTGGCACCGTCACCTTGCCATCGGCGTCCTTGAGCCCAGCGATGATCGCGCACAACGCGTTCGCTGGATTGGTGACCGCGCCGCCGAAGTGCCCGGAGTGCAGATCGTGCCCGGGTCCGGTGACCTCGATCTGCGTGTACAGGATGCCGCGTAGGCCGAAGGTCAGCGTCGGCTGGTCGGGTCCGAGCATACCGGTGTCGCTGACCACGATGACGTCGGCATCGAGCTGCTTCCGGCGTTCGCGCAGGAAGGCCTCGAGATGCACGCTACCCACTTCTTCTTCACCCTCGATCACCATCTTCAGGTTGACCGGCAGCGAGCCGTGCGTCTTGAACAGCGCCTCGACCGCCGCCAGGTGCATGTACACTTGGCCCTTGTCGTCGACCGCGCCGCGCGCGTACAGCTTGCCGTCACGCAGCGTCGGCTCGAACGGCGGGCTCTTCCACAGATCGAGCGGCTCGACCGGCTGCACGTCATAATGCCCATAGAGCAGGACCGTCGGCTTGCCCGGGGCGCCCAGCCACTCTGCGTACACCACCGGGTGGCCCGCGGTCGGCACGACTTCGACTCGAGTCACGCCGAGTTTCTTCAAGTGGTCGCCAATGTGCCTGGCGCAGGCAGCGACGTCACCCTTGTGATCCGGCTGCGCACTGACACTGGGGATCCGCAGCACGGCCTTCAGGTCGTCGAGGAATTGCTCGCGATGGTCGTCGAGGTACCGAGTCAGGGCATCCATGGGCAGGGCTCCGTGGGCAGGCGCGGATTTGCCGCGGCGAGGCTGTACAGAACGGATCGCGGGGTTACGATGGGGTCATGCGTTTCGCGCCGACAAGTGTACGACGAAGGGTAGGCGTTCGCACGTGGCGCCACCGGGGCCGCGATCGTGAGGTTCGATGCCTCGCCATGTGACGCTGCTCGCAGGTCGCTACGCCGTAGGCCGGATGGACCCCGCGAACTCGGCCGGCACGGAGGCGGTCGTGGCGGTGAAAGACCCGCCCGCCCTCAGGTCCGTGACGCGAACACCGCATGAAGTCTCGGTCGTGTGTCCCGAGGCCGAAGTGCCGGCGGGCGTGACCGCAGAACGGGGCTGGCGCGCGTTCGAAGTCGAGGGCCCGATCCCGTTCGGCGAGACCGGCGTGATCGCGGGGTTCACGTCGGTGCTGGCGGCGAACGGGATTCCGGTGTTCGCAATCTCGACTTTCGACACCGACTACCTGCTGGTGCCGGAGGCCCACGTCGAGCGGGCGCGCGTGGTGCTGAGCGCCTGACGCAAGGTCGTTACATCGATCCGGCCTTGCGGCCGCCTCTCGACACGCGCTCGGAGCCGATCCGGCGCCCGATCAGCGCGTTCGCGGTGTCGACGCAACGCCCCACCAGCTCGCACGCGGCGGTGCGCAGCTCGTCGCTGGCGCGGACCGCCGCGACGTTGGCCTCCATGTCCTCGGCCGACCAGCCGCGGGAATGGGCGATGAACGGAAACTGCGGGAACTGGCAGCCGAGCTCGCCGAAGAAGCTCATCATCTGCCCGACCACCGCCTGCACGTTGTCCTGCCCGCCGGTGACGATGAATGCGACCACTTTGTTCCGGAGCAAGATGCGGTTCGCGATCGTCTCCTGATTCTGGATGCAGTTCATCCGCTCGACCATCTTGTAGTAGAGCGAGCTGGCCGAGCCCCAGCGAATCGGGGTCGCGATCACGAAGATGTCGGCCCACTGGACGAACGCTTCGTAGACTCGGTCGAGCTGGTCGTTGGGATCCATCTGGGTGATCGAGCACGGCCAGGTGCAGGCGTGGGCACTGATCGAGTAGTACCCCTCGCAGGGACGGAACTTGAGATCGCGCAGCCGGATCACCCTCGTCTCGACCGACAGCTCCCGTTGCGCATGCGCGAGCCCGGTTTCGAGCAGGTGCTCCGAGGTCGAAAAGCGCGGGTACTTCGGGTTCATCTGGGTGGTCGAGATCCCGACTACCCGGAGGGGCGCATCGAGCGCCGGACCGCCGGGCGCGCCGCGCGGCGTGATTTGGGTGAGCGGATGCGGTTCGTGGCGCAGCTTGTGGCGGGTGGTCGCCGGGATCACGTTCACCAACACGCGGCCGCCTTCGACCCGGACCTCGTGCGACGGCACTCGATCGGCTTCGTAGCCGGGCTCGCCTTCGCCGCTGCGACGGTGGAAGCGGTACTGGTGCCACGGGCAGACGACGTAGTCGCCCTCCAGCGTTCCCTCGCCGAGCGGCCCGCCGACGTGGTTGCAGACTCCCGAGATCGCGCTGAACTCGCCGTCCTTGCTGATCAGCGCAATGCGCACCCGATCGAACGTGATCTGGCGAAGTGGACGCGCGGCCAGATCCGACTCGGCGCCGACATCGCGCCAGTCCGGTGTGGCGCCGGAACGGCCGGAATCCTCGGGCATCGACGGGTCGCCAGGCTCGACGCCCCCGGCTAGCCTCCGCCGGCGGCTGCCGCCACGCTTCCGACCCGGTAGCTCTCCATGATCCTGTCGAGCACGTCGCGCGTCGGGCGCACCGCCTCGAGCGGTAGACCCGCGAGCGGCCGGGCGTCCAGCTCCAGCTCGTCCTCGAACGGGACCTTCTGCGGGTCGACGTACAGCAGTCCAGTCAACAACTTCTGGTCGCGCTCGGCGTCCTGCAGCGTGGCGAGTGCGGTGTCGCGGCGCGTGGGATCATAATCGTCGGCAAGCTTCTTCAGAACAATGTGCGAGCCGTCGGGCATCGCCACCTCGCGCGTCGTGCCCGGCTCGTAGTCGACCGTGATGTCCTCGTAGTAGGGGACGAAGTCGATGCCGTGGAGCGGGGAATCGTGCTCCTTGACGTAGGCATAGGACTTGGTCGAGCCCTCGTGGTCGGCGAACGTCACGCACGGGCTGATGACGTCGAGCACCGCGGTCCCGCGGTGGGCGAACGCGGCCTTGAGCAGGGAACGCAGCTGCTTCTGGTCGCCCGAGAACGATCGCGCCACGAAACCGCAACCGAGCTGGATCGCGATCGCGCAGCAATCGATCGGCATCAGTTCGTTCCTGGCCCCGCCCTTCTGGGTGCTGCCGACGTCGGCGGTCGCCGAGAACTGGCCCTTGGTCAGTCCGTAGACGCCGTTGTTCTCGATGATGTAGACCACCGGCACGTTGCGCCGCACCAGGTGACAGAACTGGCCGAGCCCGATGCTGGCCGTGTCGCCGTCGCCCGACACGCCGATCAACAAGAGGTCGCGATTGGCCACGCGGACGCCGGTGGCGATGCTCGGCATGCGGCCGTGCACCGCGTTGAAACCGTGCGATTGCCCCAGGAAATAGGCCGGCGTCTTGCTCGAACAGCCGATGCCCGAGAGCTTGGCCACGCGATGCGGCTCGAGGTTCGACTCGTAGGCGGCCTGGATGATGCCCGCGGTGATCGCGTTGTGGCCGCAGCCGGGACACAGCGTGGTCTTGCTGCCGTCGTAGTCGGCGCGGGTCAGGCCGGCGCGGTTGCGTTCGGGTTGCGTGGTCGTGCTCATGGATGCGCTCCTACTGGTCGCCGCTCGGCATGGTCGGCATCTCGGTCTTCCTGTATCCGGCCGGAATCTTGAACAGGTCCTTGGGGATCGGCTTGTGATCGAACCTCGCGAGCTGCAGGTGCAACGTAATCGAGGTGTCGCTGAAACAACGCATGATCAGCGGATGCCCATCCTTCTCGGCGTCCCAGCGCAGGACCTGCGACGCGCCGCCGTCCCGGCCGCCGACGTCGGCCCCGTGCAGCGCGCGATCCATGCTCTGAACCGTATGGCGCTCCGTCTCGCTGATTGCGAAGTCGGGTGACGACGTCCCCCAGTACTCCGAGGTCTTCTTCTTGTTGGCCAGGATTTCCACCTGCGAGCACTCGTAGTCGAGCACCGTGGCCGTCTTGCCGGTCCGAACGTATTCGAACGTCGGGGTCTTCCCCGGTGCCTCCATCTGCTGCTTCATCATGTCCTCGACCATCTTGCGCTGCTCGGGCGGCAGATCGGCGATCTGCGCCTTCATCTGCTCCTCCATCGAGGCCGTGATCCCGCCCTCGCTCACCGGGAAGTCGACGTACTGCTTCTCGCTGTCGAGCACCATGCGCAGCAACTGCTCCTGGTCGAAGTAGAGGATTCGAAAGGAGAAACTCCCACCCTTGAGGGCGGCCACTGCGCGTCCGGACTCGACCGCGTAGTGGGCGGTGGCGGGAACTGCTTTGCCCTGGAAGCGCTCGAAGCCTTCGTAATAGGCGTTGAGCCCAGCGGCCGCGGGGGTTGCGATCGCGAGCAGCACCGGAATCAGGATCATGCCGCGCATGACGCCTCCCCTAGAACACCAGGCCGAACGTCACCGGCACGCACCGTCACACCAACACTCCGCGCAGCACGGTCACCGCGCTGCCGCCGAGCATCACGCGCTCGCCCTCGACCCGAACGCGCACCTGGCCACCGCGTTCAGAAAGTTGCTCGCCCATGAGCTGCTCGCGTCCGAGCTTTCCCGCCCAGTAGGGCGCCAGCGCGCAATGCGCCGAGCCGGTCACCGGATCCTCGTTGACGCCGAAGCGAGGCGCGAAGAAGCGCGACACGAAATCGGCGCCATGGTTCGCGGCCCGACTGGTGACCACGACGCCTCGGGCGTCGACCTCTGCCAGGCGCGAGAAGTTGGGCTCGAGCGAGCGCACGATGGCCTCCGACTCGACCTCGACCAGCCAGTCGTCGACGTTGCGGCCGCTCCACTTGGCCTTGGCGCCCAACGCCTCGGCCAACCCGGCGGGCGCCGGCGCTGCCACCGGCGTGCGCGCCGGAAAGTCCATCTCGATCGCGCCGTCGCGGCGAACCGCGGCGAGCACTCCGCTCTTCGTGTGGAAGCGCGCCGTTGCCCGCGGACCGATCACACCGTTCTCCCACAGCACGTGGGCGCTGGCCAGCGTCGCGTGGCCACACAGGTTGACCTCGCGCACCGGGGTGAACCACCGCAGGTCGAAGCCGTCGCCTTCATGCGGCGACAGGAACGCGGTCTCGCTGTGGTTCATCTCGCGAGCGACCGACTGCATCCATTCGGTCTCGCGCGGCGTTTCCAGGAGACAGACTCCGGCAGGATTGCCGCCGAATGCGCGGTCGGTGAACGCGTCCACGGTGTGAATCGGAATGCTCATGGCTGGGGACTCCCGGGTTGGCACGGAGTGTTCGGAACAACGATCCACCTCATGTCGAACGATCGGTCGTGACCCCGACCGGCGGCTCGGCGGGCATCGGCGCGGTCGGCCGGCCCTCCTGCCGCAGAATCGCGTCGGCGACCGACTGGGCGTCGATCGGCATGCCGTCGTAGTGCCGGACCGAGCGGATGCGATCGGGCGACAATCCTGACTCGAGTCGCACGAGCTGGGCCATCTGTGCGTCGCGGTTCTGGTCGACGACGTAGATGCGCGCGTACTTCTGCAGGAACGACGCGACCTGGGGCGCGAACGGCAACGCCTTGAGCAGCAGGTAGCCGCTGGGTACACCGGCAGCCCGCAGCATCGTGCGGGCCTCGGTCACCGCCCAGTGGCTCGAGCCGTAGGCGACGATGCCGATCTCGGCGCCCGGTTCCTCGACGATTTCGGGCGGCGGCACCAGCGTGCGCGCGGTCTCGAACTTCTTCGCCAACCGGTCCATGACGCGCTGGTAGACGACCGGATCCTCGGTGTAGCGCGCAGCCTCGTCGTGGCCCGAGCCGCGCGTGAAGTAAGCGCCCTTGGGGTCGCGCACCCCCGGCAGCGTGCGATACGGGATCCCGTCGCCGTCGCGGTCGCGATAACGTTCGAACTTGGGCAGCTTCTCGAGCGCCTTGTCGTCGAGCACCTTGCCGCGATCCCACGGCTTCTCCGGGTAGGGGAACGGGTCGCTCATCCAGTTGTTCATGCCGAGGTCCAAATCCGAGAGCACGAACACCGGCGTCTGCAACCTCTCGGCGAGATCGAACGCCTTCATGCCGAAGTCGTAGCAATCGCGCACCGAGCTGGGCAGCAGGATCGGGTGCTTGGTGTCGCCGTGCGACAGACCGTGGACGAACAGGATGTCGGCTTGTGACGTGCGGGTCGGCAGTCCGGTGCTCGGACCGATGCGCTGGATGTCCCAGATCACCGCCGGAACCTCGGCGTAGTAGCCGTAGCCGGCGAACTCCGCCATCAGCGAAATCCCGGGGCCCGAACTCGACGTCATGGCGCGAGCACCCGCCCAGCCGGCGCCGAGCACCATGCCGATCGCGGCCAGTTCGTCCTCGGCCTGGACCACGGCGAACGTCGCCTTGCCTTTGTCGTCCCGCCGATGCTTGTCGAGGAATCCGATTAGCGCTTCGACCAGGCTCGACGAGGGCGTGATCGGATACCAGGTGACCACGGTCACGCCACCGAACATCGCACCCATGGCACCCGCGGTGTTGCCGTCAATCAGGATCTTCCCCGTGGTCGCCTTCATCGGCGCCAGCTTGTAGGGATCCGCCTTCTTCAGATTCGCGCGCGCCCACTCCCAGCCGGCACGTACCGCCTGGTGGTTGAGCGCGAGCGCTTTCGGCTTGCGCCCGAGCTGGGCGTCGAGCGCCCGCTCGACCTCGGCCTCGCTGATGCCGAGCAGCTCGGCGAGCACGCCGACGTAGATCATGTTGACCACCAACCGGCGCAGCTTGACGTCGGCGGTGACCGGCGCGATCAGCTGCTGCATCGGCACGCGATAGACGAAGCGATCGTCGGGGATCGGCGGCACCTGGATCTGCTCGTTGAGCACGATCACCCCGCCCGGCGCCACCGACGCGACGTCGGCCGCCGCGGTCTCGGGATTCATGACCACCAGGATCTCGTTGGTCCGACGTCGCGCCAGCCAGCCGTCCTTGCTGACCCGGATCGTGAACCAAGTCGGCAGCCCGGCGATGTTCGACGGGAACAGGTTCTTGCCGCTGACCGGAATCCCCATCTGGAAGATGGCGCGCAGCAGCACGGTGTTCGCGGTCTGGCTGCCCGAGCCGTTCACCGTGGCGACGTGGATGCTGAAATCGTTGATCGTGCTCACGTGTAGAGTTCACCCATGGTCAGGCGCTGCGGCTTGCGCACGTAGAGATACGCCGAATTGGCCGCGACACAACCCTCGCTCGAGGCGGTCAGCAGCAGTTTGTACTTGCCGTCGTAGGTCACGATGTCGCCGCAGGCAAAAACGCCCTCGACCGAGGTCCGCATGTGGCCGTCCACCTTGATCTGGTTGCCTTCGACCTCGATCCCCCATTGCTTCACGGCGTCGAGGTTGACCGCCGCACCGATGTTGACCACGAGGTAATCGCAGTCCAGGCGCAGCGGCTCGGGGGCCCCTTTGGTCTGGGCAACGACCCCCAGAATACGCCCATTTTCCACCTCGAGCGACTTGACCCGGGTGTTGAAGTGCCGCGGAATCTCCATCTGGTTCACGCGGTCGATGTTGGTCTCCATGCCGGTGAAGCGGTCGAGCACCTGGACCATGGTCACCTGCCCGCCGGCTTCGTGCGCCGACTGGGCGGCTTCGAGCCCCGAGTCGCCACCGCCGACCACCACCACGCGCTTGCCGGCGGCCCGCGCGCGGTCGGGCATGCGGTAGGTCAGCATTTCCTCGCCGAGCTGGTCCTCGCCCGGGACCTTGAGTTTCCTCGGTTCGAATGCGCCGCCGCCGATTGCGACCACCACCGAGGATCCCGGGTGCTTGTGCTCGACCCCGGTCACGACATCGCGCGCGGTCAGGTCGAAGCCGCCGGCGGTGCGTTCGAGTCCGGTGACCTTCCGGTTGCCGACCATCTCGACGCCCAGGTTGTTCGCGTGATCCTCGAGCGTCTTGGCCAGCTCGTTGGCAATGATGTGCGGGTAGCCGGGCCAATCGTGCACCGGCTTGTCGCCGTAGAGCGAGACGAGCTGCCCTCCGACCCGGCCGGCGTCGACGATCAGCGCCGACATCTTGCGCATACGGCAGTACATGCCGGCAGTGAGCCCGGACGGCCCGCCACCGATGATCAGCACCTCGTGCACCGCGCCTCCATTGGGGCGTGCTCGCCCCGGCTGCCAATCTCGCTCGGCACCCCGAGTCGGGCAACGTAGAAGTGAGCGCCAGAAGGGTCAAGGACCCTCAACGGCTAGCTGCCGGCCCAGTTGGGCGGACTGGATTTTCAGCCGTTGAGAACGAGGTCGTGTGGGCGTAGACTTCCATTCGCTAGGGCTCGACGCTGTACAGCAGAAGGAAGTGCATCATGTCGAAGCCCGTATTGTTTCGCCTCGATCTTCTCATCACGAAGGACAAGTCAACCGGGGACCGGGCCCAGGTCCCCGCTGCCGGTGCTCGCGTGGATTTCTACGGCCAAGGGGCCACGGTGAGCATGGCCGTCACGATTCCAGTTACCACGCCCACGACCGTTGACGTCTACGATCCCGGCGATTTGAAGGACGGGAGCACCCTGCAGGTGACACCAGGCGGCCCCGCCCTGACCATCAGCTCCGTCTCGCAGTCACCGGCCTTCCCGGAAGCCACTCAGATCACTGTGGTCAACAATACCGGCGCGTCAGTCGCCCTGAGCGTTGGCGACCGACTGATTCTGACCTCCGATCGTCCGGAGCTTTTTTCCGACCCCCTGGGCGCCACGACGGCCATCGGAAACTTCCTAATCGCGGACGAGAATGGCCGCGTCGTTGGTTACATCGACCGCAGGCGCTTCGACTACACAGTGTCGGAGCAGGTGCTGGTTCTGGCGTCATCGAGCACCACGCTGGCAACCGGCGATGTCCTTTCATGGACCCACACGGACACGAGCACGTTGGGAAAGAGGTTTGTCCTGGTCGGCATTTCGTGGCAGGGCCAGACGGGCGAGGAAAGCATCGCGGCCGTCACGTACGGCGGGCAGACGATGACGCTCGTTGGCGTGGCGAGCTTGACGGCAGTCTATCGTCTCGCCAATCCGCCCACCGGACCGCAGACGGTGGTCGTCACGTTCAGCTCGACAAGCCCGCCGGCTCAAGTTTCCGCCGTGGGGGGCGCCGTGACGTTCTCTGGCGTCGATCCGTTCGCGCCGATGGGTACAGCAGCGGCAGCCTCGGGGAGTTCCACCACCCCCAACGTAAACGTAACGTCGACCTTCGCTGACGGTGCTGTATTCGACACCGTGGGCGCCGGCAATACGACCACCGCTACGGTGGGATCGGGACAGACTCAGCGGTGGAATGCTATCTCGGGCGGGTTCCCCACCCGTGGGGCGGGATCGACGGAGCCGGGGACCGGGTCGGCTGTCACCATGAGCTGGACGCTCGGAACCTCGCGCCCGTGGGGGATTGTCGCAGTGGCTCTCAGGCCCGGGGTCCGGCTGCACATTGACGCGGTCGGAGCCACGACACCATCGACTTCGACGCTCAATGTCCGTGACTTCGGCGGAATCCAGCAGGCGATCGACGCCCTGCCATTTGGTCTTGGCGGAACGCTCTACGCTCCGGCTGGCACGTACAACGTTTCGACGATCACCATTCCCGAGAACAAACCGGTCCACCTAATCGGCGACGGTCGTGACCGCACGATCATCTTTTGTGAGGATCCCGAGCAAGACATCCTCCTGATCGAGGCCAGCAACACGACCATCGAGAACCTTACGATCAAGGGGCCGTACCTCGTGCCACCTGACCCTCCGGGATCTGCTGGGCGAGGGGTCGTAATCGGCAAGCCGGGCAGTCCGACCGACATTCTCCGACGAGTTTCGATCATCGGCTGCCGCATCGTGGACACAGCCAGTTGGGCCTTGCTTATCCGGGGTACGCAAGACTCGCCAATCGACGCGGAACGGCTACTGATATGGGGAAACTTCGAGGGCACCGACTTTCAGCACAATCGGACAAGCGGGCTCGTCGAGGTACACCATGGCAACAACGGCAACCTCTTTAAGAATTGCTCCTTCACTCAGTTCAACGGGTACGGCCTAAATGCTTTCGGTGTGTCGTCTCTATCCCTCCAAAGTTGCACGTTCGAAGACAAGCTGGACGACATTGTTTCCTACGTCACGCTCGACTTCAGCAACAACGTCCTTCTCGATTCGTGCTGGTTCGAGCAGCACTTCTCGACGGATCTGACCAATCCGTTTGTCCTCGTTGGGGTCGCCAACGTGGGGGGCGCTTGCCACGAGGTCGCAATCAACAACTGTCGCTTCGTTCGGAACACCGGTAATTTGCCACGGTTCATCAAGGTGGACAAGGATTCCAAGGGCGTGTCGATCGTTAATCCGACGTGCCACATGGTCCAAACACCGGAGCTGTTCGCGAATCGAGTGAGCGAACTCGACAACAACAAGAAGGACATCAACGTCGTCGGGGAATCTGAGGTGTTCTTGTCGGGCGGCATAATCACAAGCGACGGGAGCACGACACCGGCTATCGTCGTCGCGCCCGCCACCGGGGTCGTGACCGCCGGCCTTGGGCCTCGAATGGCACCTCCAGGCATCACAGAGACGCTGCGTGACAGCTCTGTGAGCCTCGCCCGGGACAAGAAGCCCGGGGACATGATCTACAACACGAATGCCAAGCGGTTGCAGGAGTGGAGCGGCGTTGACTGGTTGCCTGTGGGAGTCACGCCATCTGGATCGGGGGACAATGTCACGGGCACGGTCTACGGAGGCACTGGACTCGCTCGGGTCAGCGCCTATCTCACACGAGCTGGGGCCGGGACCGTCGAGCTGAAGATCGAATGGAGCGACTCCGTGGGAGCGCGCTCGTCGACGATCGCAATTGCCCCTTCGCCCGGATCCGATTTCGCCCAGGGGCAGCTCGTTGTCCACAGTATCGGCACCGTCACATATCGTGTCCTCAATCCCTCACTCATTCCCTGGCAGGTAACGATCAGTGCCGAACAAATCTGACGTGCACGCAAGGGTTTCAAAAGGTTGGTGTCCCGGCGTGGGCAATCGACGTCATTTGGGGGGCGGCGGCGTTCTGTTTCGGGCAGCACTTGCTTTCATCGGCGTTCTCGCCCCCTCTATCGTTTTGGCCGACATGTTCCTTGCGCCTTCGTTCTACACGGCGGCGCGGCCGTGGGACTCGCCTCTCTTCGATGCGAACCGAGATGGCCTCTTGGACATTCTTGTCACGCAAATGCACGTCGATTCTGCGACCGTTTTCCACAATGTTGGCGAAGGCGAATTGGTGAGAGCGTGGTCGGTACGGGCCGGGGAAAGCCCGGCCGGCGCCATCGCTGAAGACCTCAACGGTGACACGTTCGACGACATTGCCATCGCTTGTATCCATGACACGCTCGCCATCCTACTATCCCAATCGGGAGGAGGGTTCTCTCACACGAAGTATCGGATCGAGGGACGAGTCGTTGGGGTTGCCAGCGGTGATTTCGACAACGACCAAGTGCCAGACCTAGTCCTTGCTGGGAGCGACTACGGCGTCGTCTGGATCTACACGAACGACGGTGACGGCGGCTTTGCCTACTGGACAAGCTACTCAAGGGGCGGGAGCATTCAGACGGTGGCACCCGGCGACTTCAACCGAGATGGATTTCTCGATGTCGCGGCTTCGAACACCTGGACTTCCGACCTGCTCGTTGTGCTTGGTGACGGCGTCTCGCTAAGCCCCACTACTGCAACAGCGCCGGACGCGCAGACTGGTGTGGTGACAGCAGACTTCGACGGCGATGGGTTCCTAGACATCGTTGCGGCTGGCTACTATCACAACTCGATCTTCGTATTGCGCGGCCGGGGCGACGGCACGTTCGACCCACCCGCTGAAGCTTGGCTGCCCGGCTACGCCTACAGGCTCGTGGTCGCGGATTTCGACCTCGATGAGCATCCCGACCTGGCGGTCTCGAGCGACGGCAAGGTACTCATCCTCCTGGGCAATGGTGACTGCACATTTGCGGCTCCCTTGGAAGTTCAGTTGCCATTTCCGAACGACTATGCCTTGGCGCGGGCTGGGGACCTCGATGGGAACGGGTCGCCGGACCTTGTCGTCTGCCAGACCTTTAGCAACACGATTGCCGTATTTCTGAATACCCTGGGATCTGTCACCGGTGTGCGGGATGAACCTTCAAATATCGACGGAGCCGTGGCCCTTCGTGCCTCGGTGAAGCCAAATCCCGCCATCGGCCGCTTCTCCGTGGCAGTACAGCTGCCGGAACCTGGGTTAGCGCGTTTGGATCTGCTGGACGTGCAGGGTCGGCTGATTGAGACCCAAGTCTTGGGACCGTTCGGGGCGGGGCGCCAAACCGTATCGATCGGTTCAGGGTTTCGCCTGCGGCCGGGGATCTACCTGATCCGACTTACTCACGGAAACCGTTCGGTAACGACGAGAGCCTGTCTCATCGAATAGGCGGTCGAGCGACCTCAGCCGCCTAGGTTGTCGCCCCGCGCTCCGGTCTTCGGCGAGCAAGGGGACGCGACCTGGGTCTTGACCTAATTCTCCCGCGCCATTAGCGTCCCCGGCCATGAACACCACCCGCGAGCTGCGCGTGCGTCCCTCGCAGGAGGTTCTCTCCGCCGCCCGCGCCTGGCTCGAGCCGGTGCGCAATGCGCTCGGCCCGCACTTCGCCAGCGCCTACCTCACCGGCAGTGTGCTGACCGAAGGCTTCGAGACGCGCAAGTCCCGGGTCAACATCCTGGTAGTAGCGCGCGACCTCAGCGCCGACGTGCTCGATAGGCTGGCGAAGGCGATCCCGGCGTCCAAGAAGGTGACCGTGCGCATCGAGCCGCTGTTCATGACCGACCGTAACATCGAAAAATCGCTCGACTCCTTCCCGATCGAATGGCTCGAGATCCAGGAGCGACACATGCTCCTCGAGGGCGAAGACCTGGTCGGCAGCCTCGACGTGCCGCGCGGAGCGCTGCGGCTCCAGGCCGAGCACGAGATTCGCGGCAAGCACGTGCGGATCCGCCAGGCGTACCTTCAGCACCACAACGACCCGGAGGTGCTGCGCGAGGTGCTGATCGAATCCGCGAGCGGATTCGGAGCGTTGTTCCGCACGCTGCTCCGCATGCGCGAGGAGCCGGTGCCGGCGAGCGCCGCGCACGTGGTCGAGCGCACCGCGGAAGTGTTCGGCCTCGATCCGCAGGGCTTGCTCGGCCCACATCTGGTCCGTTACGCGGGCGGCCAACCGGCGGCCCAGATCCCCGGCATCTACCGAGCCTTCCTCGCCCAGCTCGATCGCCTCGTCGTCGCGATCGACCAGCTGCGCACGGCATGACCCCCCGCGGCGCGAGCCGCCGCTCGGCAGGCGGGGCCGCGTTTCTCCATCTGGTCGCGGTACTCACCCTGGGCACTTGGGCGGCGCCGGCATTCGCTCAGGACGAATCGGGCCCGCAACCGATCCCCGACGCGGTTGGCTACGTCAACGATCACGCCGACGTGCTCGATGAGCAGGCCGAGGCGCAGCTCGAGGCCTTCCTGGATCAGTTGGAGAAGAAGACCGGCGCCGAGTTCGCGATCCTGACGGTGACCACCACCGCGCCCGAGACGCCAGACACCTACAAAGTGCGCGTCTTCCAGAAGTGGGGGATCGGCAAGCGCGGCGAGGACAACGGCCTCCTCATGCTGTTCGCCCGCGAGGAGCGCGAACTGAGGTTCGAGACCGGCTACGGACTCGAGGGCACGCTGCCCGACGGCCTCCAGTCGCGGATCTTCCGCCGCGAGATGGCGCCGCGTTTCCAGAACGGCGACTTCGCCGGCGGCATCATCGCCGGGACTCAGCAGTGCGCGGCCCGGATCGCATCCGAAAAAGGCGTGACGCTCGAGTGGGACGGTCGCGAGCTTCGCTATCGCGGGGGAAGCGACGAGCGGCCGCCGGTGGCGCTGATCATCTTCATCGTCCTGGTCGTCATCATCTTCATGGTCGCTGGCGCCGGGCGCCGGCGCCGGCGACGGGGTTGGTTCGGCGGCAGCAACTGGAACGATTGGGGCGGCTGGGGTGGCGGCTTTGGCGGCGGGCTGGGCGGCGGCTTTGGCGGTGGGCGTGGCGGTGGGGGCGGTGGCTCGTTCGGTGGCTTTGGCGGGGGGGGGAGCGGTGGCGGTGGCGGCGGTGGCAAATGGTAGTCGCGACGCTGGCGAGTGGTGGCCGGGGCGGAGCAACGAACGTGATACGTTTCCCCGCCGTCGCCGGCATCGTGAACGCGGCGGACCCTGAAAGGAGATCCCAATGAAGCGCGGTTTGCTGATCACCGTCGCGGTGATCGCAGTCCTGCTCATCAGCGTCGGCGGTTGTGTCGTCGGCAATTACAACCGACTGGTGACCTCGAAGGAGTCGGTGGACCAACGCTGGGCCCAGGTCGACAACCAACTCAAGCGCCGGAACGACCTGATCGGCAGCCTGGTCGAGACCGTCAAGGGCACCGCGATTCAAGAGCAGGAAGTGTTTGGCACGATCGCCAATGCTCGTGCCCAGATGGCCGGAGCGCGCACGCCTGCCGAGGGGATCGAGGCCGGCCGCGCGATGGATTCGGCGCTGTCACGACTCCTGGTCGTGATCGAGAACTACCCGCAGCTCCGCAGCAACGAAGCGTTCATGCAGCTCATGGACGAGCTGTCGGGCACCGAGAATCGACTGGCCACGGAGCGCATGCGCTACAACCAGGAAGTGCAGGCGTACAACGTCCTGGTCAAGCGCTTCCCGATGAACGTGTTCGCAGGGATGTTCGGGTACTCGGCGGCTGCCTACTACGAAATTCCGGAGGCGGAGCGCGAGAAACCCAGCGTCGACTTCGGCGGCCTGCGCGACACGACCCGCTAGCGCGGGACTGCTACTGACGCTAGCGCTCGATTTGAGCTGCTCGCTAGCGCTCGACGTCCGCGAACTCGGGCGTCGCGGCGACCTGCTCGAACGCGCGGTGGAACTCGGGGCGATCCCCGGGTTCCCCGCGCACCGCTTCCGCGATCGAGGCACCCGCGTGCAAGTGCGCACTGATGCGCCAGCCGGCGACGACCCAGACCACCGCGGCGGCCACGTCGGGCTGCCAGGCTTGCCGGTCGGCTTCGCCGGCCGCATCCGCCAGAGATTCGATCGGTAGTTCCGCTTCGACCATCGCCGACGCCGCGCGCAGCAGAACCCGAAGGTCGGGAATGAGCAGCGTGCCGTCGCAGCGGCCGGCGCGCTCGATCGCCCACCAGCCATCGGCTTCGATCGCTCCGCGTCCCGCGAGCACGCCCAGCCGCGCCAACGTGGCTGTCCGGGGAGGCACGCCGGCCGCTCGCGCCGCCGCCCAAACGACTGCCGCGGCTCGCCGCGTGGCGCCGGCTTCGTAATCGTCACCGGTGGGAAAACCGGCGAGTTCGAGCAGCAGCGCCGCGCGACGGCGCGCGTCATGCGCGGTGGCCATCGGTGAAGCCGCGGCACTGCACAACACCCCGATCGCTTCCAACGCCGACGGCACCGACGGTCCCGCCGGCAACGACTCGACCGCGAGCACCGCCTGAATGCCGGTGGCGCTGCCGATCGGGGCCAGGAGCTGGAATCGCGCCGCGGCCAGCGGTCCGAGTTCGGGTTCCAGCTCGCGCGCATGCGCGAGCGAGCGCACCTCGGCCGGCCGGCCGAGCGCCGAGAGAAAGCGCGCCAACTCGCCGGTGGCGGAGAAGCGGATGGTCGCGATGCGGTCGAACGTGTCGCCCTGGATGCGCCAGGGCTCGAACTCGTCTTCGAGCGAATCGCGGACGAACAGCGCAGCGGCCGCAGCGCCGCATTCCATGCGTGCTTCGTGCAGGATCGCGTCGGCCAGCAGATCCGGATCGTTCGACGACAGTGCCGCGCCCAGACGGCGCGCGAAGTCGTTGCGCCGGCGGCTGGACTCGACCGCGTCGCGCGCCTGGCCGGTCTCTCGACGCGACCGCGACAGCTCGCGCTCGATATCGGCGAGTCGCGAGCGGGCCACACGCAGCTCCTGCGAGCGCGCCAGCAGACGGCGCACGCGAGCCAGCAGCTCCCGCGGCGAGAACGGCTTGAGCATGAAATCGTCGGCGCCACGCTGGAACGCCTGCAGGCGCACCTCGCCCTCGGCGGCCGCGGACACGATGATGATCGGCACCAGGGCCGACTCGGGTTCCCGGCGCAGCCGGTCGCAGACTTCGAGGCCGCTCCTGCGCGGCAGCCGGACGTCGAGCACGATCAGGTCCGGTTGGTCGGCCGAAGCGCGCCGCACGGCTTCGTCGCCGTCAGCGGCGACGATCACGCGGTAGCCCTGCGACCCGAACGCGATCTCGAGCAGCTCGCGCACACGGCGGTCGTCGTCGACCACCAGGATCAGAGGCTCGGTCGGCCCGCCACGCCCGACCAACGGTCCGTCGGTCACACCGGTTCGGTTCCGAAGCCGAGTTCACCCATCAACAGGCGTAGCATGTCGCGCTCGATCGGCTTCTTGAGCGTGCGTGCGACTCCCGCCTCGCCCGACACGCGGACTTCGGCGCCGTCGCGCACCAGCGCGACCACTTCCACGCCGCGGGCACGGGCGCGCGACCGAACGTTCTCGAGGAACTCGCGGCCGCGGGCATCCGGCAGCTCGATGTCGACGAACGCGATGGTCCAGCTTCCGGCGTCCAGCTCGCGCATCAGGTCGGCGGCGGTGGCCACCGAGCGCACTTCGAATCCGGTGGGCTCGAGCAGGCGGGCGAGGAACAACCGCGCGGTGATCGAGTCGTCGGCGACCAGCGCGCGCATTGGCAGCGGCGTGACGCGCGAAGCATCGAGCATCGGGATGCGCGAGCCGGCGGGGCGCACCGCGGGCGGCGGCGGTTCGACCATGGCCGCGGCGGTATCGCGGGCATGCGCCACGACGGGGGCCGCCGCTTCGACAGCTGCGACCTCAGGGGTTGGCACCACCACGGGGGCGGCCACCACGGGGGCCGCCACCACAGGGGCCGCCACCGCCGGGGGCGCCACGTCCTGCTCGGGAACCGCAAGCGGTTCGACGTTCGCGAGCAGCGCTGCCGGATCGGCGATCCGGAAGGTTTCGCCGTCCTCGGTGCGCACGCAGCTCGCGAACTGGGGCAGGCGCGGGTCCGGATCGCACGCGACGCGATCGGCCGGCAGACGCCAGATCAGCTGGTCGGCCACGAGATACGCGCGACGGAGTCCGCGCGCGATCAACACCACCGGGTGGTCTCCGGCGCCACTCGCCAGCGGCGCGAGCGGAGGCAGGACGGGTGCCGCCAGGGTGCGCGCGCTCGCCTGTAGCTCGACCCGCGCGATCATCGACAGGCGGAGCACCGAGTGCCAGGGAACCGCGAGTCGCAGTCCACCCTGGACCAGCATCAAGTAGGTTTCGCGCGCTGTCGCCACCGGCACGCGCACCATCCAACCGGCGCGACCGGCCTGCGGTCGCGACCCGTTGAGGACTGGACCTAGGCTGCCGCCAACTGCGGAAAGCACCGCGTCGGACGCCCGCACGCCGACCGTGCTGACCCGCGGCAGCCATAGCTCGAGCGCCGAATCTTCGGCGCGGACACGGACCGGCATGCGCGGCTCGTCGCCGCTCAGCCAGTCGAGGGCAGCGCGCACCGCCGCAGCGACCTGCGCGGTGAGCCGGGTACGGAAGGCCGCAGCGCGCGACGCATCGTCGGCGAGCGGCAAATCTTCGAGCGCATCGAGCAGGCTCAGCGTCCCTTCCTGAGCACCCGGCTCTCCGCGCACGACCGCGCCGTGTTCGGCCGCCATGCGACCGAGGCCGGCGTCGGCGTCGACGAAGATCCTGAGATCCCCGGAAACCCGACAGGCTTCGAGCAGGGCGCGCAACCGCCGTTCGAGGGCGCCGGTCTCGACGCTGCCCGGACGGCACGTGCTGATCGCACGCTCGAGACCGTCGAGCCCGAGCACCTGGGCGACGTCACGCGCCACCGGAATCCCGCGATTGTCGGAACGGGGATCGAGCGCGACTTCGAGGGCCCGGGTCAGCGCGCGGACGACTTCGTTCACCGGATCTCTCCCGCGTCGCTCGACTCGTCGTCGGCGCGATCCTCGGCCGTGGTCTCGACCACCGTCAGTCGGCGCGGCGCCTCGCGGACCGTCTCGGCCTCGGGAGGCGACAGCCGGACCACCATGCCCTCGACGTCGCGCACCCCGTCTTCCAGGCGTCGCGCCAGTCGATCGGCCGCGCGCGAGGCCCGTTCACCCGCAACCGAAAGGCGTTCGGTCTTCCGCGTGGCGTCCTGGACCATCTCGCGAATGCGCCCGACCTGGCGCGCCGCGTCGGGCGGGGTCACCGCCGCGCGCGGTGGCTCGATCGAGTTCAGCCGGCTGGTCACCCGCTCGCGCACGCCGGCCATGCGCGCCGTCGCCGCCCGCACCTGGGTTTCGACTTCGCGCGCCAGTTCGCGGACTCGATCGGTCGCGACCCGCGCATCGCGCGCGAGATCCTTGAGCTCGCTGGTCGATGGCTCGGTGGTCGGTTCGCCGGTGCGCGGCATGGCCATCAGCGCGTTCAGAGCCACCAGCGTCGAGCGGTTGCCGAGCACGTTCACCTGATCCGAGATTTCGTGCACCCGCGACAGCCCCGACGCCAGGTGGTCGACGCTCTCGGTCGAAGCCGCAACCAGCTCGGCCATGGCTTCGGTCACCGGAGCCAGCCAGTCGGCGCCCGCGGCCTGCGCCTCGCCGCGCTCGGCCGGCAGTTCCATGCCCAGTCGCTGAAGTTCCCGGATGGTGGTCAGGAGTGCCGTGCTCTCGACGAAGCCGCGCTCCGCCTGTTCCGCGGTCTCGCGCGCGTCCTGGACGGCGGCGGCAAGCTCTTCGTGGATCTGGCGCGCGGCTTCACTGTTCTGGTCGAAGATCTCGGCCTGACGTCGGAAGCCGCGATCCAGCGCCTGCGACATTTCGCCGACGACGCCGGTGCTCGCGGGCAGACCGGGCCAGCGCTCGGTCAGACTCCACTGCTCGGTCGCGGCGCGCAGCTCGGCGAGCTGACGCTCGAGCTCCTGGAACTGACCCACCGAGCGCATCGCCTGGCGATGTCGCGTGAGCAGGACCGAAACGTTGCGACCGAGATCTCCCAGCTCGCCCCAGCCGCCGGCGCCGAACGGATCCTTGAGCGGCGTCGAGTCGACGACGCGCACGCTGCGCGACAGGCGCAGCAGTCGCGAGCGAATGCCCTGGTCGAGCCAGAACGCGAGCGCCAGCGCCACGACCGCCGCGGTTCCGCCCACCCAGCCGAGCTGCAGGAGGAACCCGTCGCGATCAATCGTGCCATCGGGCGAAGTCGACACGCGCAGCGCCCAGGCGATCCCGGCGGCAGCGACGAGCAGCCCGCCGAGACAGCCGGCGAACAAACGCAGACGGAGCCCCGGCCGAGACCGGGGCTCCGAACCGTCCGCGAGGGGACCTGATCCGAAGGAGGGGTTCAGTGTGGGAAACGAAGTGCCGGGGCGACGTAACGAGAACGCCGCCCATGACAATTCTCAGTCACGCAAGACGCATGCCCTGCGTGAACCAACTCATGCCGTCCGGGCCCGCACCCGAGCGGCCCGCGACGCAGGGACGCTCTCGGATCCGTTCTTGCGGATCGCATGCCGGCAGGCGATCCGCCCATTGGGGCCTAGCGGCCTGGTGCCGCACCGGATGGCGCTTCGGGAAGTGTGAAACGAATTGAGAACCTAGACAAGACCATTGCAGCTTTACGCTTTTTCGGCGTGGTCCCCGGGCCCTCCTCCAGGCGGCCCGGAACTGGTTCGGGTCGCTCTCGAGCGGGGAAAAAAGCCCCATCGCGGGTGGTCGCAGCCACCAAGTGCGTATGAATAGGGATTTTCCCCCAGATGACCTCGACCGCCCACCGCCCGCCTCGTGAAGCGGTTGCGGCTTCCTGATCGCCTTCGCTCGCCGGTGGCACACTCGATGCTCCTATCGCTGGTCGAGACGGATCTCCAAGCGTCGTGAACCCCAGCGGTCGGAGATGCAACATGAATCCGCGTCACTATGTGGACCTCAAGGACACGAGCCGCGAGCTGCAGCCGACCTATTACTTCATGATCAATTGCCTGCTCTACAGCCGCGTGGAGACCGGGCTGGTTTCGAATCAGGACTTCTACGACGAGGACGTCAACGTCTACCTCGCCCACCTGCTCCACTCGTTCATCAACCCCGACTACGTCGAGCAGTCCCGCAAGTTCCTGTCGCGCTACGACACCGACGTCTTCCACCGCCTGTCCAACTGCACCGACGCGCGGCTCAAGTACCGGATCTACAAGACCAACGCCGACTTCCTGCTGGTCTCGATCGGGATCTTCGACAACCCGATGGCCGCCGAGGGCCATCGGAACAAGATGCAGCCGAGCGAAGAGGCCTACATCGGCCGCGGCAAGACCTACTACCACTTCGCCTACTCCTACGGGCAGCAGGTCCACCGCAAGAACGCCGGCGTCTCCGAAGTGCTCGAGAAGCTGTCGGTCGGCTTCGACAAGTACCTGCGCATCCTGTCGCACATGCGCGGCGAGTATCTCGACCTGATGACCCGGCTGTCGCGCGGCGAGGTCTACCACCTCGAGCGCTCGGTCGACGAGCAGCAACAGCAGGAGTTGCTGCGCCTCAAGCAGGACGAGCTGCTCGAGCTCTACACCCGGTGGAAGGACTCCCCTTCGGCCGAGACCGAGGAGAACCTCGAGCGTGTGGTCGGCGAGATCCGACAGATCAACCCCGAGTTCAAGTTCGAGCTGCCGCGCCCCCACTGAAGCGGGGGCTTCGCGTGACGGGCCTGTGTCGCGCGCATCACCACGAACGACTCAGCGAATCTCGTAGTTCGGCGCTTCCTGCGTGATCGTGATGTCGTGCGGGTGGCTCTCGCGCAGCCCCGCCGAGCTGATTCGCTTGAACTGGGTCTGCGTCCTCAGCTCCTCGATCGTCTGCACACCGCAGTAGCCCATGCCGGCGCGCAGGCCGCCGACCATCTGGAACACCGACTGGGAGAGCGGTCCCTTGAACGGCACGCGGCCCTCGATCCCCTCGGGCACGAGCTTCGACAGCTCCTCGCCGCCCTCCTGGAAGTAGCGCTCGCGACTGCCGCGCGCCGAGGCCATCGCCGACAACGAGCCCATGCCGCGATAGACCTTGAACGATCGCCCTTCGAGCAGCACCAGCTCGCCCGGGCTCTCTTCGACTCCCGCGAACAGGCTGCCGATCATCACCGAGTGAGCACCCGCGGCCAGCGCCTTCACGACGTCGCCGGTGTACTTGATGCCGCCGTCGGCGATGATCGGCACGTCCCGGCCGTCGAGGGCGCGTGCGGCTTCGAGCACCGCCGTGATCTGGGCGGCGCCGGCGCCGGTCACCACCCGCGTGGTGCAGATCGCGCCCGGGCCCATGCCGACCTTGACCGCGTCGGCGCCCGCGTCGGCCACCGCGGCCGCACCCTCGCCGGTGCCGACGTTGCCCGCGACCAGCTGGAAGTCGGGGAAGCGGCGCCGGAATTCCGTGATCGCGTCGAGCACGCCCCGCGAGTGCGCATGCGCGCTGTCGACCACCAGCGCGTCGGCGCCGGCTTCGATCAGTTCGGCGGCGCGCTCGAGGTAGTCGTCGCCCGCGCCGATGGCGGCGGCGACCCGCAGTCGGCCGAGCGAGTCCTTGCAAGCGTGCGGATGGCGGATGCGCTTCTCGATGTCCTTGACCGTGATCAGCCCGCGCAGCATTCCCGACTCGTCGACCACCGGCAGCTTCTCGATGCGGTGCCGGGCCAGGATTTCCCGCGCTTGTGCGAGTGTGGTGCCGACCGGGGCGGTGATCAGGCGCTCGCGGGTCATGACCTCGGAAACGCGGCGCCGGTGATCGTCCTCGAAGCGCAGATCGCGATTGGTCAGGATTCCGACCAGGCGACCGTTCTCGGTGATCGGCACGCCCGAGATGTGGAAGCGGGCGCAGACGTCGTGGGCTTCGGACACGGTCGCGGTCGGCGGCAGCGTCACCGGGTCGACGATCATGCCGCTCTCGGAGCGCTTGACCCGATCCACCTGCTCGGCCTGCGCCGCGATCGACATGTTCTTGTGGATCACGCCGATCCCGCCCTCGCGGGCGAGCGCGATGGCCAGCGCGCTCTCGGTGACCGTGTCCATCGCCGCGCTCAGAATCGGCACGTTGATCGAGATCCCGCGCGTGAAACGCGAGGTCACGCTGACTTCGCGCGGATGGACCTCGGCGAGGCGTGGAACCAAAAGAACGTCGTCGAAGGTCAGGGCCTCGGGGCCGACCTTGCGATCCCAGATCACCCGATCCGTCACGGTCTCCCCCCTGGGGCGAGAGCGGACCGCGGGACCGGACGCGTGCTCAAGGCCCGGGCGGTCCCTCGGGAACCCCGGCGTCCGGCTTCCGGCCGCGATCCAGGCCGAAATAGTAGTTGCCACCGACCCTCAGGCCGATGGCGGTCAGCTTGTTGTTCCATCCCGATGGAAACTTCTCGTCGTCCTCGGCGAGCACATAGTGACCGTCGAGCGAGGCTTCGATGCTGGTCGAAGGCAACCCCTTGAGGAAGCGCTCGGCGCCGATCTGGAACGATGCTCCTGGATAGATGCCGCTGTGCAGCTTGTAGCTCGCCGGATCCTTGAGCACCTTGCGGCGGTTCTCGATCCACACTTGATAGGCTCCGGGGCCGGCTCCGACGTAGTACAACCACGCCCCCCGTCGCATCGTGAGCTGGATCTGCGCCGACACCGGCACCATCAAGGTCAGATACTCGCTCTTAGTGCTGTCGTCGGGGAAGTTCAAGTCCCGAAACGGCGCCGGCTCCTTTTCCTCGTAGCCAGCCCACAAGAAGCCCGGGCTGATCTGCCAGCGAATCCAGGATGCCATGACGTAGCGCCAGTGGCCGGAGAAGGAGAAGCGCGTGGCCGCGCCCGCAGAGTAATCGCCCTCGGCAACGACCGAGCCGGCGCCGACCTGGCCTCCGATTCCGCCGCGGCCGGGAAGTGCGCCCTCGGCAGGTGGAATCGGTGCTCCGCCCGTCGGGGTGGTGGGATCCTGAGCGTGACATGGAAGGGAAGCGACCAGCGACACGACCGCGGCGAGCACCGCCGCAATGGCGCTGCTCGACCCGCTCTTTCGAGCAACCATTCTTTGGGGAACTCCTCTGCCGGATCGGAAGAATCGGCGAGCCCGGTGCGGTGTGAGCGCGGCACTATAGTTACGGGTCCTGCGTTCGTCAAACTTCAGTCGCAGTGAGGCTTGGCCCTGGCGACCCTATGGCCGAGGGTTGCCCCAATCGTCCACGTCGTGGACACCCGTGACGCGCCGTGGTCGGGTTGGACGCCGTAAGTGGTTCTCCCATCGAGGCGCGACCTTTGGAACGTGATCTGCATTCGACGGCCGAGCACCGGGATCCTGCCCAACAATCCGCCGCATCCGCCTCACCCCGACCCTCCTAGGGTTCCAAGACGAAGCACCTCTTCGGGGCCGGCCGCCAACCGGCCCCTGTCCCGGCCCCCTGGATCGGCGACGCGAGGGCCGCGCTTATCCCGGGTTGGCCGGGCGTTGACACCCCGCGCGCTGCTCCGTACACTGCCCGCCTCTTTTTGCCCTGCAACATCTTAGCCGCGTCTGCCGCATTCCTTCCGACTGACCTCGAATACGGAGCGCCATGTCCCGCGAACAATGGAAGCTGCTGGGCGTCGTGGCCGTCACGGCCATCGCGATATGGCTCCTTTGGCCCTCGTACCGCTACTACTCGATGACCCCGGCGCAGCGTCAGGCGCTTCCGGCGGCCGAACTCGACAAGATCAGGGACAAGGCGATCCATCTGGGACTCGACCTTCAGGGCGGCATGCACCTGATCCTCGAGGTGGATCGATCCAAGCTCAGCGCCGCCGAGGCACACGACGCCACCGACCGAGCGATCGAGATCATCCGCAACCGCGTCGACCAATTCGGCGTGAGCGAGCCGAACATCCAGCGCGAGGGCGATGAGCGCATCGCGGTTCAGTTGCCGGGTCTCACCGACCGCCAGCGCGCAATCGACCTGATCGGCAAGACCGCGTTGCTCGAGTTTCGCCTGGTGCGCACCCCGGCCGAAGCCCAGACGCTTTTCCAGCGGCTCGACGCCTACCTCTCGGGGCGCGCCGGGTCCATGGTCGACACCTCGCTCCGCCGCATCCCGCTGACCGGACATTTCCTGAGCGCCGAGGGGCCGGCCGCATTCGTGCGCGACGAGGACGTCGCGATCGTCAACCAGCTGCTCGCGATCCCGGGCGTCGATTCGATCCTGCCCGGAGACTCCCAGTTGCTGTGGAGCGGCGAGGAGAACATGACCGGCGCGACCGGTCGCTTCCTCTACGTGCTCAAGCGCGAGCCCGAGATGAGCGGCGGCTCGGTGGCCGCGGCCGAGGCGCGCGTCGGACTCGACCAGACGAATCCCGCGGGCTGGGGCGTGAGCATGAAGATGACCCCCAAGGGCCGCTCCGACTTCGCCCGGGTCACCGGCAACAACGTCGGACGCCAGCTCGCGATCGTCCTGGACAATGTCGTTTCCTCGGCGCCCAACATCCGCGAGCGCATCCCCTCGGGCGACGCCTCGATCACCGGCAGTTTCTCGGTCGAGGACTCGAAGGACCTGGCGATCGTGCTCCGCGCGGGCGCACTGCCGGCTCCGGTCCGCATCATCGAGGAGCGCTCGGTCGGCCCCTCGCTCGGCGCCGACTCGATCCAGCAGGGCCTGCTCGCCGGCCTGATCGGCACCATCCTGGTCGTGGTCTTCATGGCCATCTACTACCAGCTCTCGGGCGTGATCGCGGTGGTGGCCATGGTCCTCAACGTGTTCTACGTGGTCGCGGCCCTGGCTGGATTCGGCGCCACCCTGACCCTGCCCGGCATCGCCGGCCTGGTGCTCACGGTCGGCATGTCGGTCGACGCGAACGTCCTGATCTTCGAGCGTATCCGCGAGGAGTTGCGCCGCGGCAAGAGCGTTCGCCAGGCGGTTGAGGTCGGCTATGACCGCGCATTCCGGACCATCATGGACTCGAATCTGACGACGCTGATCTGCGCGCTGTTCTTGTTCCAGTTCGGCACCGGCCCGATCAAGGGCTTCGCGGTCACCCTCAGCGTCGGCCTGGTGGCCAACGTGTTCACGGCGGTGCTCTTCACCCGCATGATCTACGACTACTGGCTCCGCCGCGGTGGTGCGCAGCGGCTGAGCATCTGAGAGGACCCGCCTGATGCTGCAACTGCTGGTCGGCACGAACTTCCCGTTCATGAAATACCGGCGGGTCGCCTACGTCCTGTCGATTATCGGTGTCGTCGCCACCACCGGCTGGCTGGTGGTCCGCGGCGGCCCGCGCTATGGCGTCGACTTCGCCGGCGGCACGCTGCTTCAGATTCGTACCAGTCCGGTGGTCGCCGCCGACCAGGTGCGGAACGCGCTCGAGACCGCCGGCATGACCGGCGTCGAACTGCAGCAGATGACCGGCGAGAACCGCGATGAGTACATGCTGCGGCTCCGGACCGAGAACTCCGAAGGCGACCCGTTCACCCGCGTCCAGCAGGCGATCGAGTCGAGCGTGCCCAACACCAAGGTCGAGCTGCGCCGGACCGAGGTCGTCGGCCCCAAGATCGGCAGCGAGCTGCGCGAGAAGGCGGTATTGGCGATCCTGGGCAGCCTGGGCGGCATCCTGCTCTACGTCGGGTTCCGCTACGAGTTCAAGTTCGCGCTGGGCGCGGTGGTCGCGCTGTTCCACGACGTGTTCGTGACCTTCGGCATCCTGTGCTTCGCGAATCGCGAAATCTCGCTGACGGTCATCGCGGCCCTGTTGACGATCGCCGGGTTCTCGATCAACGACAAGGTCGTCGTGTTCGACCGGATCCGGGAGCGATCCAAGGCGCTGCGCCACGAGACCCACAGCCGCACCATGGACATCGCGGTCAACGAGACCCTGTCGCGCACGATCATCACCAACATCACCGTGATGCTGAGCGCGGTCGCACTGCTGATCTGGGGCGGCGACGTGCTCCGCGACTTCTCGCTCGCGACCGTGGTCGGCATGCTGCTCGGCACCTATTCGTCGATCTACCTGGCGAGCGCTCTCGCGCTCGACATCTGGATCGGCATCGACCGCCGCAAGGGAGTTCCGGCCGAATGAGGTTCCGAACCTCCGCCCCCGATCGACCCCTGGGGTTCGCCGGCCTGCTGCTCGTTGGACTCGTTGGCCTCCTGGGGGGACTGCTGGCGACCGGCTGCGCGCGCAAGCCGACCGCGGTCGACGCCAGCTACTCGAACGCCGAGGGCGTCCCCGACACCACGGCTCACCTCATGATGTGGCCCGAGCAGGAAGCCGTGACGCTCCAGTACACGGACAATCCGCCGTTCGGCCCCGACCCCAGCGACGTGCTGATCGGTCCGGTTCGCTACTCGCGCCGGCCGCCGGGGACCCGCAATGGCATCATCCTCGACGGTACGAAGGCGAACGCCTTCGAGATCATGCGCCGCGAACCCAGTGGCGGCCTGCTGGAGTTTCTCGACTTCCCGCTGGTGCCACGCGAACGCTGGCTCGACGGCCATGGCGACATCTTTCAGTTCGTCGACGAAGCTGCTCCGGGTGCCGCCGTCGAGTACATCGCACGCGGCTTGATCGGTGGCGCGCCCACCGCCCAGTCTCCCCTGTCCAACACCGCGATGTTCGGCCAGCCGCCGATCGGCGCAATCACCCTGAGTTTCCCGACCGACACCACGGCCATCTGGAATCCGGTTCCGGGTGCACAGCTCTACATCGCGCACATCCTCCAGTTCAGCCAGTCGACGCCCATGGAGCGGGTCCTGGCTTCCGCGCCGATTCCGGTCTACGTCGGGCAATCGCGCGACTTCTTCCTGGGGATTTCCACCCAGCCGGACACCGTCGGCCGCAGCCAGCCGTTCAACGGCACCGTGCTGACCAATAAGGACATGACTCCCGGCCAATACCTCTTCCGGGTCACGGCGCTCGACGCCGCAGGGAACCTGATCGCCGCGAGCGTCGGTGACTCCGCGGTGGTTCAAGGCGACGGCTTCTACGAGGTCTACGCCTCGGGCGGAGCGATCCTGCCGCGTCCGCGCATCATCTTTCGCCCAGGCCGCGCGACCGCTTCACGCTGAACCACGGCGGCCCTCGGCCCGTCGTTTCCCGCGTCCGTCCCGACCTTCTTGCCGCGACTGGACCTTTCGGGCACGTTGCGTGCGTCCAATCCCATACCATGAAAACTCATCGTCGGCTGGCGATTCGATTCGGGACCCTTGGCGCCCTGGGCGCGGTGCTCCTGCTCGCCACCCCCGGGCTGGCCCAGAGCCTGGTGCCTCCCGGCGCTCGCGAATTCGGCATCGCCCGGCTCAAATACGGCGGCGGCGGCGACTGGTACGAGGACCGCACCTCGCTCGTGAACCTGATGCGCGGGGCCCGCGAGCGCGCCGGAATCCCGGTGGCGGGCGAGCGTGAGGCGATCGTCGAACCCGGCTCGGCGGCACTGTTCCAGTACCCGATGGTCTTCGCTTGCGGTCATGGCAACATCAAGTTCACCGGTGCCGAAGTCGTGAATCTCCGCCGATACCTGACCACGGGAGGCTTCCTGTGGGTCGACGACGACTTCGGCATCGAGGCTTCGTTTCGGCGCGAAATGCAGCGCGTCTTCCCGGAAGTGGCACTGGTCGAGCTGCCGTTCTCGCATCCTATTTTTCACGCCCTTTACGAATTCCCCCAGGGGTTGCCCAAGATCCACGAGCACAGCGGCGGCGCTCCCAAAGCGTTTGGCATTGTCTGGGATGGAAGGCTGGCAGTACTCTTTACGTTCGACACGGATCTGGGGGACGGCCTCGAGGACGAGGAGGTCCACCACGACCCGCCCGAAAAACGTGACGCCGCGATGCGCATGGCGCTCAACATCGTCCAGCACGCGCTCACGAACTGACGACGAGCCGTGCTGCTCGGAACGCGGCGCGATTCGACACCGACCGGGCCGAGAACGCACATGAACGACCGCGCGCCCCAGGGCTCGATTCGGAAGGTCCTCGATCGGCACCACCGTGTCGTCCGCCGCGCCCATGCGTGGTATGCCGGAGTGCGCGGCGCGGCGCTGGCCGCGGTTCCTCTAACGCTGGCGACGTTGGCGGGTGTGCTCGCGACACTCGGGGTCGGCGCGGCGTGGTTGCGGGTTACCTTCCTCGGTGCGGCGCTGCTCTTCGTGTTGGTCTGGGCGGTTCGGCGTTTCCTGCGTCGCGCTCCGCGCTACGACGTGTTCCTCGAAGCCGCCGAGAAGCACTTCCCCGAGCTGCGCTCCTGGCTGCGCAACGCCGTCGACTTCGACGCTGCCTCGGGCGAGGCGCGAGGGACCTCGACGCAGCTCGCAGACGCCGTGCTCGACGAAACCGCACGCCGAGTCGATCGTCTGCCGTTCGCGGGCCTCAGGCCCGCCATTCGACCGGGAAGACCCGCCGCGGTGGTGCTCGGCTGCCTCGCGGTGCTGGCGGTCGCGGCAGTGATCGCGCCTCAGCGCTTCGAACGCTCGTGGCGAACCCTGTGGAATCCCGAGCTTGCCGCACCGCCGGTGACACTCAGCGTCGAGCCCGGTTCGGTGAAGGTGACGCCGGGCGCTTCTCTCGCGGTGTACGCGCGGGTCAACGGCAGCGACCGGCGTCCGCGTCTGTCGCGCACGCACGGTACTGCGGTCGAAGGCGTCGCCGACGGGCAGTCGGCCGCGGGACGCCTGTGGCGCTTCGACCTGGCGCAGCTCACGCGCGAAGAGGACTACTCGGTGCGCGTCGCCTCGACCGAGAGTCCGCGCTACCACATCGCGATGGCCGGCGAACCGGTGCCGGTCAGCTTCGAAGTCGAGTACCAGGCGCCGGCCTACGCCCGCCTCCCGGTTCAGCGCGGCTCGGCGTTGCGAGGTGATCTCGCCGCGTTGCGCGGCTCGCGCGCGCGGGTCGCGGTGACCTTCGATCGCGACCTCCAGAGTCTCGAGGCGACGACCGGCGCTGGAGCGCCGGCCGCATGGAGCGCGCTGACCGCGCGCCGCTGGCAAGGCGAGCTGCCGGTGACGGCGAACGGCGAGTACGAGCTGCACGCGGTCGCGAATCAGGGCGAGGGACGTTTCCGCTACCGGATCTCGGCGCTCGGCGATGCGCCGCCGGTGCTCGCGGTGCGCGTGCCGACCGGCGACGTCGACCTGCCGGCCGGCCAGCAGATCCCGGTCGAGCTGGTCGGCCAGGACGATCTCGGCTTGACCGAGCTCAGGCTCGAGTTCCGTCGCGACCCGTCCGAGCCGTGGGCCGAGGTTCCGCTCGCCGGCTTCCCCGCGCGTCCGCGCGAGGCCGAAGTCCGCGCCCGCTGGGACGCCTCGCCGCTCGGACTCCTCCCCGGACAGAGCGCGGTGTTCCGCTTCGTGCTGTTCGACGACAACGCGATCGGCGGCCGTGGCCGCGCCGAGAGCCCGACCTTCGAGCTGCGCTTCCCGTCGCTGGCCGAGCTGTACGACGACATCGATCAATCGCAGGGCCGGGTGCAGAAGTCGCTCGAAAAGGTGGCCGACCAGTCGCGCGAGCTGCAGAAGTCGCTCGACCAGCTGAGCCGCCAGCGCCCGCAGCGCGCCGCCCCCCAGCAGCCGGCGTTCGAGCGCAGCGAGGAGCTCAAGAGCTCGCTCGAGCGCCAGCAGGAGCTGGCCAAGCAGCTCGAAGACGCCTCGCACGAGCTGCGCGAGAGCATGGCCAAGGCCGAGGAGCGCGACGCCTTCAACGAGGAGTTGGCCGAGCGCCTGCGCGAGATGGCGCAGTTGATGGACCAGGTCCAGTCGAAGGAGTTCCGCGATGCGATGAAACGCATGCAGGAAGCCCTCGAAAAAATGGATCGCCAGGCCCTCGAGAATCAGCTCCCGCAGTGGCGCCAGGAAAACCAGGAGATGATCAAGAACCTCGAGCGCACGATCGAGCTGCTCAAGCAGCTGCGCGAGGAGGAACAACTCCAGGCGCTCGCTCAGCGCGCCGAGGAGCTGAAGGCGATGCAGGACCAGCTCAATCGCGAGCACGAAGCGCGCGAGCAGGCCGCGAAGAACACGCCGGAAGACGCCAAGGGCCAGGACTCGTCGAAGGAATCGGAAGAGGCCGGCAAGCTCGCCGAGCGACAGGAAGAGGCGGCGCGCGAGACCGAGCAGTTGGCCAAGGACGTCGAGCAGCAGGCCGGGGAGAGCGGTGAGGGCGGCAGCGAGCAGGAGATGAAGGAGACCGCCGAGCAGCTCGAGCAGGAAGCGGCCCAGCCGCAACACGAGTCGGCGGAGTCGGCGCGCAAGCAGGAAGCGTCGAATGCGCTGCAAAAGGGCCAGCAGGCGAGCAAGGGCCTGCAGAAGGCGGCCCAGCGCATGCGCAGCCTGACCGCGCAGTCCCAGGCGCAGCGTCAGCAGCTCGACACCGCCGCCATCCGGCGCGCGGCGCAGGATCTGGTGTCGCTCCAGCGCGAGTCCGAGGAGAACCTCAAGGACCAGCAGGCCATGAGCCAGCGCGCAAATCGCCAGACCGATCTGTCCGAAGGGGTCGCGCGGGTGGCGGATTCGCTGACGACCCTGTCGGAGAGCAACCCGTTCCTGAGCCCGGAACTCGGCGAAGCGCTCGGTCGCGCCATGAATCAACTCTCGCAGTCGGGCAAGGATTTTGGCGCCGGCAACCGCGCCCGCGGCGACCAGCTCGGCCAGGAAGCCGGTTCGGCCCTGAACCAGGCAGTGCTCGAGCTGCGCGCGGCGGAGCAGTCGATGTGCAAGATGCCGGGGCAAGGCGAGGGCCAGCAGCAGGGCACCGGACAACGCATGGCCGATGTCGGCCAGCAGCAGCAGCAGCTCAATCAGCGCTCGAGGAGTCTCGCCCAGCGCTTGTCCCAGCAGATGCGGCTGAGCGCCGGCGACCAGAGCGAGCTGGAACGCCTGGCCCAGGAACAGTCGCGCCTGCGCGAACAACTGCAGCAGATCCAGCGGGACGACCAGGAGCGCCGCGAGCTGCTCGGGCGCCTCGATGCCGCCGAGCGCGAGATGAAGGAAGTCGAGGAAGCCCTGCGCCAGGGCTCGATCGGCGGCGACCTCGAGGAGAAGCAGACGCGCATCCTGTCGCGGCTGCTCGACGCCCAGCGTTCGGTGAACCGGCGCGATTTCGACCCCGAGCGCGAATCGCGATCGGGCGAGGAGTTCACGCGGACCTCGGCGCCCGAGATTCCCGAGGAGCTGCTGCGCGAGAGCGACCGCCTGCGCCTCGACCTGCTGCGCGCCGAGTCCGACCGCTACCCGGCTCAGTACCGCTCCTACATCGAAGCCTATCTGCGATCGCTCAACGGAACGCGCCGATGACCCAGGCCGCCGCGGCCGTCCGGCTGGCGCGGGCTGCGGCGCGGAACGGCTCCGTGGCCCCAGCGCGGAACATCGCGCGCGCATTGCCTGCCGTCCTGGCGCTGGTCCTGTCCGTGGTCGAGGCGAACTTCGCGGCTGCGCAGACGGCGCCCACGAATCCTCAGCGCCCCCCGATCCAGGTGACGATCGCGCCCCAGCCGGGCACGATCCCGCCGCGTCGCGAGATTCCGGCGCTCGACCCCAAGCACCTGCAGAAGTTCCGTCAGGCGCAGGCCTACCGTCAGGCGCGAATGATCGAAGAGGCGCTGACCACCCTGACGTCGCTCAACGTGGAAGCGCCGCACCACCCGCTGGTGGTTACCGAGCTGGCGCTCGTTTACCTGGATCAGCGCAATTGGTCGGCGGTCGAGAAGCTCGGTCGCGCCGAGCGCACGTGGGCCAAGGACTCGCTGCTGTTGAGCCGCGAACTGGCGACCGCGCTCGAGCGGCAGGAGCGACCGCGCGACGCCGCGCAGATCGTGCTCGAATCGTGGGCGGCCTCGCCCTATGAAATGGGTTGGGCGATCACCAGCCTCGGCCGGCTGATGGAAGCCGACTCCAAGGGCATCCGTGAGGCGGTGCGCAAGACGGTCGACAAGCTGCCCGAGCGGTCGGATCTCCAGCGGGGTCGCGCGCGGCTCGAGTGGGTCGCGGGCGACATGGCCGCAGCGCTCAAGGTGCTCGAGCGCGCCGACGGCCCCCAGTACCGCCCCTCGCTGCGCTGGCTGTTCGCGGATGACGTGCTGGCCATGGGTTCCGCCGCCGACACCACCACCGCGATCGAGGCGCTGCTCGCACTCTCCGCCGACGACGGCCAGCCCGAGACCGATCGGCTTCAAGGCGCCCGTCGCGCGTGGACTCTGGTCCAACGCCGGTCCGGGGAGCCGCTGGCCGCGATTCGCATGCAGCAGGCGCTGCGCGACATCCCGTCGACCCGCTGGGATCCCGAGCTGCTGGTCGGCGTCGCGCGCGGACTGCGTCAGGCGGGCCGCACCGACGACGCACGCGCGCTGCTCGACTCTCGTGGGTCGGATCCCTCGCTCAAGCGTTCGATCGACTACGAGCGCTCGCTCGCCGACCTGAAGGACGGGCCACCCGAACGGGCGCTGCCGGGACTGCTGATGGCTTCGGCGACTTCGGCCGAGGCGCAGTATCGCTACGCCGAGGTTCTGTTCTACGCCGGCATGGCCGACTCGGCGCTCACGGTCTATCAGCAGATCGCCAACGAGCCCCGCAGTCCGTTCGCGGGCGCTGCCCTCGAGCGGTCGTTCCTGATCGAGGACGCCGACCCCAAGTCGGCACTCGCCCCGCTCGGGCGCGCGGCGTGGGAAGAGTGGCGCGGCCAGCACGACCGCTCGCTCGCGATCGCCGAAACGCTCTACCGCGAGCTGCCCCGACGGTCGATGTGGGCGCAGGTCGCGGTTCTGGTCAGCGTCCATCGGGAGCGTATCGGCGAGTTCAAGGCGGCGCTCGTGCCGGTGCTGGCAGTGGCCGATTCCCTCCCCGAGGACCGGCTGGCGCCGGTCGCCCGGCAACGCGCCGGAGATCTTTACATGAAGCTGAAGGACGAGCCGCGGGCTCTGGCCCAGTACGAGGAGTGCCTGGCGCGCTATCCGAAGGCCTGGAACGCGGCCGAAGTCCGGAGGAGCCTGGAACAGCTCCGCCGGGAACGCCGGTTCTAACCCACAGCTTTCCGTATGGCCCCCCATAGGCATCTGAGATAATCCGCCCCATGCGACGCGTCTATCGAATCGACGTTGGACGATCCTTCCTGGGCACCCCGCCCCGGAGGCCGCGTGGTCCGTTGTTGGCCGTGGCGGGCGCACTCGCCTCGGTCGCGGTGATGATCGTGGTCGCCGTGGTCACGGTGCTGACCTTGGGGATCGCGTTGTTGCTCACCCACCGTGCTCGGCGGCGTATGCAGCGGAGCGACATGAAGACCCCCGCCAAGCGCGACAATTCGTGGGCCGAAATCGTCGAGATCTGGCCGGTGGCGCTCGCGGCTTCCCTGGCACTCGCCGCGGCACCCGCGCACGCCAAGGTGCTGGTTCCGATGGACGAGGCCCAGACCGATCATCTGCGCGCCTATGGACTCACCTATTGGGCGCTCTCGCAGGGCGCCAAGGGCGAGTGGCTGCTCAACTATCGCGGCGGCTCGTTCCTCCTGCCCGACGATGCGTCGATCGCGCGCGAGGCCAACATTCGCGGTGTGACGATCGAGCGGATCGGCGGCGCCGACGAAGCCGCGATCCGCGCCGAGATCGCCGACAACAACATGGAAGCGGTGGCACTCGAGAAGCCGCCCAAGGTCGCCGTCTACATTCCGCCCAACAAGCCGCCTTGGGACGACGCCGTCACACTGGCGCTCGAGTACGCCGGCATCCCCTACGAAAAGGTGTGGGACGAAGAGGTGATTCGCGGCGACCTGCCCAAGTTCGACTGGCTGCACCTGCACCACGAGGACTTCACCGGCCAGCACGGCAAGTTCTACGCCGCCTACCACACCTTCCCCTGGTACGTGGAAGAGGAGCAGGTGCAGCAGGCGATGGCCAAGCGGCTGGGCTTCGGCAAGGTCTCGCAGCTCAAGGCCGCGGTGGCACTCGCGATCAAGGACTACGTCGGCCGCGGCGGCTTCATGTTCGGCATGTGCTCGGCGACCGACACCTACGACATCGGGCTCGCCGCGATGGGGATCGACATCGCCGACGTCGTCTACGACGGCGATCCGGCCGACCCGCTCGCCAACCGCAAGCTCGATTACTCGCGCACGCTCGCCTTCAAGGACTTCCGACTCGAGATGGATCCGTTCCTCTATCGCTTCTCGGACATCGACGTCACCCAGGAAGCGGCGATCCGCGGACCCAACACCTGGTTCACCCTGTTCGACTTCTCGGCCAAGAACGACCCGGTGCCGACCATGCTGATCCAGAACCACGTGAACGCGGTGCCCGAGTTCCTCGGGCAGAGCACCGGCTTCCGGCGGGCGCGGCTGAAGAGCGGCATCGTCGTGCTCGGCGAAGTCGAGGGCGCAGACGAGATCAAGTACCTGCACGGCCAGTTCGGCCGCGGCACGTTCACGTTCATGGGCGGCCACGACCCCGAGGACTACCAGCACATGGTCGGCGACCCGCCCACCGAGCTGTCGCGCTTCAAGGACTCGCCGGGCTACCGGCTGATCTTGAACAACGTGCTGTTCCCCGCGGCGGAGAAGAAGAAGCAGCGGACCTAGGTCGCCGCAGCTGCCCCCGGGAACCGGCCCGTATGTAGCTTTTTCGCGCCTTCCCATCTTTGCTGGCCATTCGCCCGTAGAACTCCCGCCGCGCGCGATAGATCACTCGTTTGATCGGGCCTGGCCCCTGGGCTCCGGAACTCATGCCGCTAACGGTGGGTAGTACCACGGCGCCGTTCAGGCCGCTGCATGGCTCCGAGGAACCAACCTATGCGGGTTTCGAGCGTCACAGGCGCGATCCTGCTCATTGCCGGCGTTTTCTCGTCAACCGACGTCTGGCCCCAACTCGTCTCACAGGACTTCTGGGTGCCGAATGGGGATGTGCGCACGGTTGTGAGCAATGGCGGCATCGTCTACCTGGGCGGATCATTCACGCGAATCTCCCCCGCCACGGGTTGCGCACTCGCTCTGGATGCGAGCACGGGGCAGCCGCGAGCGCCCTACCCAATGATTGCGGGCACCGCCAACGCGGTCGCCAGTGATGGCAATGGGGGTTGGTATGTCGGTGGGTCCTTCACTGCCGTGTTGGGGACACCCCGCGGCAATCTCGCTCACCTGGACCGCGATGGGAATCTCACGACGTGGAACCCCAATCCCAATGGAGATCCAAACGACGTCGTTCACGCCATCTCGGTGAGCGGGAATACGGTCTACGTCGCCGGGTCCTTTTCCGCCATTGGTGGCCAACCGCGCGGCGGCATCGCAGCGGTTGACGCACTGAGTGGGGCGGTCACTGATTGGAACCCCGAGGCAGGAGCGGGAATCGTCGCCCTGGCGGCGAGCGGCGGAACCGTCTACGTGGCGGGATGGTTCTTCAGCATGGGCGGTCAGCCCCGATACCTGGTTGCTGCACTGGACTCCGCCACCGGCGCGGTCACTCCATGGGACCCGGGAAACGTCGGTAGTCCGCTCCCACGCAACGACAACCAGCGGGATCCGACGCTGGACCGGATCCTCAAGCTCGATCATGCGAGTGCTTTGACGGTGCGCGACGGGCTCGTCTACATCGCGGGGAATTTCTACTATATGGGTGGTCAATACCGCCAACACCTTGCCGCCGTCGACGCCGTCACCGGCGTGGCCACGGATTGGGACCCGCGTGCTGACGACACGGTGAATGCGCTATTGGTCCGAGGCGGAACGGTGTACGTCGGGGGCGAGTTCTACGCCATCGGCGACCAGCCACGCATCGGCATCGCCGCGGTCGACGCCGTGACCGGCGCCGTCACGGATTGGAACCCGAACCTCGCTTATTCATCCGTCCGGGCTTTCGCAGCGAATGGCGACACGATCTACGCGGGTGGCTGGTTCGACCCGATCGGTGGCCAGACCAACGCGCAACTCGCAGCGTTCGACTCACAGGGCACCGTCATCCCCATGGACCCCGGGCTCAATGGACCTGTCTCTGCGATCTCGGTGTCCGAGGGGATCCTCTACGTGGGAGGTTGGTTTACCGGCGCCGGCGGAGTGACGCGGAACCGTCTCGCGGCCCTCGACGCTGCCACTGGCATGGCGACCGATTGGAACCCGGACCCCGACGGCGATGTCTACGCATTGGCCGTGCACGGTAACCGGGTCTACGCCGGCGGCGAATTTACCCGCATCGGCGGGAGACCACGGAGGCGAATCGCAGCCCTCGACGCCGGGACTGGAACCGCTGTCCCTAATTGGTACTCCGATGTGAATGGCGCCGTCACCGCACTTGCCATCAGCGGAGGCGCGCTCTACATCGGTGGCTACTTTACCGAAGTCGTCGGTGGGCCATTCAACTACCTCGCCGCCCTGGACACGGTCACCGGCTGGCCCTTGGACTGGGTGCCGTATGCGAACTCGAATGTACTGGCTCTCGCCGTGAGCGGCGGGACCGTCTACGCAGGAGGCCAGTTCACAACCATCGGCGGAGCGGCCCGCAACCACATCGCCGCACTCGATGCCACGACGGGTGCGGCTACCAGCTGGAACCCGAATGTGCCGGAAGCCACAGCGTACGTCCGCGGACTCGTCGTGCGAGGGGAGACGGTCTACGCATGCGGCGCCTTCACCATGATCGGCGGCGAGCTTCGGAACAACATCGCAGCCCTCGATGCCACCACCGGCATGGCCACGTCGTGGAACCCATACGCCAACACGTTGGTCACCTCCCTCGCTGTCAGCTCGGGAATCGTATACGCGGGTGGCACCTTCACCGAGATGGGCGGACTGCCCAGAAACCGCCTGGCAGCGATCGATGCAGCGACGGGTTTGCCCACCGAATGGAGCGCAGATGCGACCGGTACCATCTGGGCCATCGGTGTCCACGAGGGCAGCGTTCTCTTCGGCGGCAGTTTCAGGTCCGTCGATGGGCTTCCCCACTCTTATTTCGCGAGCCTGTCACGCGGAATTACAGCCATCGAGGAAGGATCGTCGACAGCTGGGATTCGCCTGGCCGCCTTTCCCAATCCGTTTCCCAGAGTCGTGACCCTCCGACTGGATCAGCCCGGAACGGAGGACGGCAGCGTCGTGGTGTTCGACATCGCTGGCCGGCTCGTGCGCCGACTTCACCGTGGCGCCCTCACTCCTGGGGTGCACCATTTCTCTTGGGATGGACGAGACGACGCGGGCCGTGAGGTAGATGCGGGCGTGTACCTGGCGCGCGTTCAGTCGAAGCAATTGAACGTCGGCACCAGGATTGTCCGCATCCGATGATGTGCTTTCCCCGCGAGCCACGCTCCGGCGGCGCGTGGAGCGGCGGAATCTCGGGCGCCGGAACTGCCATCGTCCCGATTGATGAGGCGGTCAATGACTCGCCCTGGCCGCCTTCTGCTTGAACACCATGATGCAACCGAATACGAAAACCAGCAGCACCGCCGACGCCGTATAGCGGCTCAGGGCCAGCCCGCCAGACGCAACCGGCTTGTCGAGAAAGTCTCCGACTACGGCACCGAGGGGCCTCGTCAGTACGAAGGCGGCCCAGAACAGCACGGTGCGCGAGATGCGGGTCCAGAAGTATGCAGCGGCCACCATCAGCAACAATGCGCCAAAGACCACCGCCGCCCCGGCGTAGCCCAAGCCGGCCGTATCCGCGGTCCAGTCGCCGAGCGCGGTGCCGAGCGTCTGCGAGAACATGATCGTCACCCAGTAGAACATCTCGACCTTGGGCGTGCTCACCGAAATCACGGACACCACGCCCATCGTGCGATACCAGACCGCGAGCGATCCGACGAGAAGCACGAGCAGGAGCGCACTCCCTCCCGCGTAGCCGATCCCCAGGGAGCGAGTGGCGAAATCGGCGAGCGTCGTGCCCACCGTGGTGGTGGTGATGATGGTGATCCAGTAGACCACGGGATGGAAGCGCTTGGCAGCGATCTGGATGCCAACGGCCGCAATGCACAGTGCAGCGAAGATGCCGGTAGCCACCAGGTAGCCAAGATTCATCGACATGGATACCGCGTCGCCGGCGGTCTCACCGAGGGTGGTGGCGGCGATCTTCATGATCCAGAAGAGCAGGTTGACCTCGGGTACTTTGCTGGCATTTCCGCCTGCCTCTGTCCTCACAGCACCTCCAATGGTTCCGCATACGTTGAACCGTGGCTCGAGTTCGGAGCAGATGCGCGGAGAACCATTCAGTGGACTCCTGGTGCTAGAGCTTCCGCGAGTACAGGTACGACTCGACCGCCCCGATCAGGTACAGCGCGGGGGCAAACCCCAGCGCGGTGAGCACGCGCGCGTCGCCGACGAACAACGCGACGACCCCCAGAATGGCGACCACCACCGACCATCGCAACAGCACCCTGCCGGCGTGCTCGTTGATGCGGTACCAGAGGTCGTCCGACTGGAACGACTTCGGAAACCGCGCACCGTAGAACGGGTTCATCGGAACCCGGCGCCGGATCAACGGCAGCGACAGCGCGGCGACGGCGGCCGCACCCAGAAGGTTCATCCCCGGCACCCACAGACGCAGCTCGGCAATGGTCATGTGGCCCTCCCGCGTTCACCGAATGGGCCCCCAAGACTATCGCAATCACTCCCAGAAGAACGGGCCCCGCGCCCGTTGGCACGGGGCCCGTCGCAATTGCGTTCCAGAAGGCTAGTTGCCGCCCTCCGGCGTCTTCTCCGGCGTCGGCGCCGGCTCGCCGCGGATGATGCGCAGCAGCTCGTCGCGGTTGGTGACCACGAACTCGACTCGCCGGTTCGCGACCCGGCCGGCTTCGGTCGTGTTCGGCGCGATCGCTTTCGATGATCCGTAGCCGCGCACACTCAGCCGCTCCCGGTTGATCTCGGGGAACCGCCCCAGCAGGTAGTCGCGGACCGACTTCGCGCGCGATTCGCTGAGCCGGCGGTTCAGGTCGGCGCCGCCCTGGTTGTCGGTGTGACCGCCGATCTCGAAGTTGAGCGTCGGCATCTTGAGCAGAACCCCACCCACGACGTCGAGAACCGGCTTGGCCTCCTCGACCAGGTTGGCGGATCCGGTCGCGAACTTGACGTTCTGGAGCCGGATCTTGCCGCTGTCCATCAACTCGATCATGAGCAGGCCTTCGGGCGTCGGGCAGCCGCGCTCGTCGACCGGCACGTTCTTCGGCGTCTTCGCGCACTGGTCGATGCCGTCGGCAACGCCGTCGCCGTCGGTGTCGACCGAGCAGCCGAGTGCGTCAATCGTGGCGCCCTTGGGTGTGTCGGCGCACTGGTCGAGGCCGTCGAGCACACCGTCCCCGTCCGAATCGGCGGTGCACCCCAAACTGTCGACGGCGGCGCCGAGCGGCGTGTCGGCGCACTTGTCGATGCCGTCACACACCTTGTCGCCGTCGGCATCCAGCGGACAGCCCTTGTCGTCGACCTTGCAGCCGAACGCCGTGCTGTCGCACTGGTCGACGCCGTCCCAGACGCTGTCGCGGTCGGCATCGGTCGGGCAGCCTTCGGCCGTGACCGTGGCCCCGATCGGAGTCAGCGGGCAGTTGTCGAGCCAATCGCGCACGCTGTCGTAGTCGACGTCCTTGTACTTGCCACCGATCACGTAGTGGAACGCCGCGGTCACTGCGAAATCATTGACCAGGTCCGTCGTCCGGTCGCGCAGGAGCATGTCGCGCACTTGCAGCCGCAGGTAGGTGCGTGGATTTCCCAGGAGGTTGTAGAGCAGGCCGATCCCCAGGCTCCCGGCCATGCCCTCGCTCGAGACCGGGGAACGGGCGTCGCTCTCGCTGCTCGCGTAGCCGACGCCGGTCAGCAGATAGGGAACGACCTTGTCCTCGGCCGGACGCAGATGCCAGCGCACGTCGAGCCCGAGGTAGCCAAATTCGTGGTCGGCCCCCGAGGTCCCCACGGTCGACTCAGACATCGTGTATTGCAGTGCCGCGTCGAACGAGACCCACGGCGACCAGCGCCAGCCGAGCGACAGGCCGTAGGTCGGGGCGTCCTTGATGTAGGTGCGGGTGTCGAAGGCCATCAAGCCGGCACCCGCGGAAACCTCGAACGGGCGGCCGGTGACCTGGGCCGAAGCGGGCACGACGGAACTCACCAGCAGCGCGGCGCCAAGCGCCACGCGCTTCGACCACTTCATCGGGCGGTGCCTCCCTGAACTGAGCAAATGTGCGCGTGCGAAGCGAGGTGTGCAGCGACGAGAAGCCGGCAGTTCCGGTCGCACAGCCGGTCGAGGGCAAAAAGACCGGTAAGTGCTACCATCATGACCTCTGGAACGTCAACGGCGGTCAGCGTTTGCCGGAGAGTGCCGGAGCGGCAGCGTTTCGCGCCGGGACTCACGACACAAATGGGCAGGAGACCAGCCATGACACGGCAGGAACGTGCGGAACTGATCTCGCGCTACGCCGACGGCTACGACGAGGTCGAGCGGGCGCTCGAAGGATTCCCGAGGAAGCACCTCACTTCCCACCCTTTCCCCGGAAAGTGGTCGGCAGCGGAAATCATTCATCACCTGGCCGACAGCGAGATGACCTCGGCGATCCGTCTGCGTCGTCTCCTGGCCGAGGACAACCCTGTGATCCATGGCTACGACCAGGAGGCGTACGCGCGCCGACTCCGCTACGAAGAGCGCGACATCGCGCCGGCGATGACCGCGTTTCTCGCGGCGCGCGCGACCACCGCGCAGTTGCTCGGCGTGATGTCCGACGAAGAATGGCGACGCGAGGGCACGCACTCCGAGAGCGGACGCTACACGGCCGAGACCTGGCTCGAGATCTACGCCAAGCACGCGCACAACCACGCCGCACAAATCCAGAGGCTCAAGGAGGCGGTCTTGCGCTGAGCCGGCGCAGACCTCCCGCACCGCGGCGGGCTCCCAGCGAATCCGAAGGGGTACCATGATCTGGCGCTGCCGTAATCGCGTGTTCGACCTGGCGGCGGGCCCGCTCGTGATGGGCGTGGTCAACGTCACGCCTGACTCGTTCTCGGACGGGGGCCGATTCCTCGAGCCCGAGGCTGCCATCGACCACGCCCGCCGGCTCGCCGCCGAAGGCGCCGACCTGATCGACCTGGGCGCCGAGAGCACGCGACCGGGCTCGGCCCCGGTCCCCGCAGCCGAACAGAAGCGTCGATTGCTGCCGGTGTTCGAGGCACTGGCGTCGGACTCCAAAGGCCCGGCGCTGTCGGTCGACACCGCCAGTGCCGAGGTCGCCCGTGCCGCGCTCGACGCCGGGGCGCACGCGATCAACGACGTCACCGCGCTGGGCGACCCCGCCATGGCCGGGACGGTGGCGCAGAAGGGCGCCGGACTGGTGCTCATGCACATGCGCGGCACGCCGGCGACCATGCAGGTCGACCCGCACTATGACGACGTAGCGGCCGAAGTACGCGACTTTCTGGCCGACCGCATGCGCCGTGCGGTGGCCGCCGGCATCGCGCCCCAACAAATCGCACTCGACCCCGGAATCGGCTTCGGCAAGACCCTGGAACACAGCCTCGAGCTGATCGCCCGTCTTCCGGAACTGGCAGAACTGGGGCGTCCGATCGTCGTCGGGGCGTCACGCAAGAGCTTCCTCGGCCGGATCCTCGACCTCCCGACCGACCAGCGAATCGAGGGCGGCCTCGCCGCGGCGGCGATCAGCATCTACCTCGGGGCGAACATCATCCGCACCCACGATGTACTCGAGACCGCACGCGCCGTGCGCGTTGCTGCGGCGCTCCGAGCCAATCATCTGTTACATTCGCAGCGTCCCGCGCCGATCCAACACACATGACCCCTGTCCACGGCATCTGGCTCCTCGACGTCCTCGACATCCTGTTGGTGGCGATTCTCTTCTATCGCCTGCTGATCCTGGTCAAGGGCACGCGTTCGGCCCAGATGTACGTTGGTCTCCTGGTCATCGTCCTGGTCGGGCTGGTGGCGCGCGAACTGGACCTGATCGCGATCCGCTGGATCGTCGAGGGCCTGAAGACCGTCTGGCTGATCGCCTTCGTCATCATCTTCCAGCCCGAGCTGCGCCACGTGCTGGCCCTGTTCGGCCGCACCCGCTACTTCCGATCGTTCCTGCGCGGCGACAACATCGGCTTCCTGGGCGAGACGATTCGTGCGGTCGAGACCCTCGGCCGGCGCCGGCACGGCGCTCTGATCGTGCTCGAGCGCAACACGGGCCTCAGGAACTTCGTCGAGACCGGCACGCGGCTCGACGCCAAGGCGTCGGCCGAGCTGCTGGTGACCCTGTTCAGCCCGGGCTCGCCGCTCCACGACGGTGCGGTGATCCTGCGCGAGGACAACGTGCTCGCCGCCTCGTGCATCCTGCCGCTGTCGAGCAATCCGCGCATGAGCGAGATGCTCGGCACGCGCCATCGCGCCGCCCTCGGTCTCTCGGAAGAGACCGACGCGGCGGTGATCGTGGTCAGCGAGCAGACCGGCGGCATCTCGGTCGCTTCGCGTGGCCGGCTGAAGCAGAACCTGAACGAAGGCGAGTTGCGCAGCGAGCTGTCGCGGATCTTCCGCGTGCGTTCCGAGGACGACACGACGTCGGGCGAAATGGGGGTCGACGCGAGCAGCGACGACGCCGAGCCCGAGGTCCGCGCCACCGGTAAGGCCTGACGCCCCATGATCGTCGCGATGCTCACCGTGTGGTCCGCGCTCGCCGGCGCCGGCATCGAGCCCCACATGAGCGATGTTGCTTCCATCGACGACGCGATGAGTGTCGAGCAGTCGGTCCTCGACGGCGTCGTTTCGGGCACGTCGAGCGTCGACCCGCGCAGCCTGAACGCCGAAGCACTCGAGGGTGAAGACGGCGACGAGTTCTCGGCCCCGGAAGCGACGTACACACGCGAAGATCAAACGTCCACGTCCCCCACCGAGGTGCCCCCCACCCGGTTCTCGTGCACGTTCGAGCCACCGAGGTCCACTCCACTCCGGACCTAGTCGGGGTTCGCCTCCGGCGTTTCGCCCCCCCGGCCGCTTCACCCTTCGAACTCCGCCACCGCCCGATCGGGTGCCGTTCGTGAGCTACCCACGCCGCGCTCAGCTCCGATCGAAGGAGTCTTTCATGCTGCGTCCACTCGCTTCCATCTTGCTTGCCCTCTTTCTCGGTTCGGCCGCCGAAGCCACTCGAGCCGCCGCCGCGCCCGCGGACCCCGCCGACACGTTGACCGTCGAGCACCCCGAGGTCGTGGTTTCCGCGACCCGCACGCCACGGGATCAGATCAATGTGCCGAACGCGACCGCGGTCGTGACCCGCAAGGAACTTCGCCAACGCGCCGTACACACGTTCGCCGAAGCGCTGCAGGACGTCGTCGGCCTCGACACCGGCGAAGGCTCGGACAATGGCACTTACCTGCCCAACGTCGGCATGTACGGACTCAAGGAGTTTGACGCGCTGTTGTTCACCCTGAACGGGGTGCCTGTGGGCGGGCCGTTCAATCCTTCGTTGTCCCAGCTGCCGATCGAGGACATCGATCGCATCGAAGTGGTCAAAGGTCCGCAGGGAACCATGTACGGAGTCTCGGCATTCGCCGGAATGATCCAGGTGTTCACCCCGGAACCGGCGAGCGGCGGCGCGGTGAGCGTGAGCGGCGGCTCGTTCTCGGGCGGCAAGGGCAGCGTGAACTGGGGCAAGTCTCTGGGCGGCGGAAGAAACCTGCGACTCAGCGGCAGCTTCGCGAACAACGACGGCTGGCAGGATCGGACCTCGAGTGATGTCGGTCGCGGCGGCGCGACCCTGGGCATGGGACTCGGACGCGGCCGGCTGACCCTCGACGTCGCCAGCTATCGCCACCATCAGGAATGGGGTTCGCCTCTGCCCTACGACTCGGGCGAGCTGGTGCCGGGATTCGTCATCGACCGCAACTACGCGGTGGGCGGCGCCAAGGTCCAACACACGGTTTTCAGCGGTACCGCACGCCTGACCCTCCCCGTCGGCTCGCATCACCTCGAGAACACGCTCGGCTATGCGGTCGACGAGCAGGAGTATCTGCGGAGCTTCCCGGGTGAAGTCTCCGGGGACACGCTGACTTCCGAAGGACTCGAGCTCGAGCCGCGCGAGACCTCGCTGTACGAAGACCTGCGCTGGATCGGCAAGCTGAATGCCGCCGGAACCCACGAGCTGATCGCCGGCGCGGCGGTGACCTGGGGTGAGACCAAGGGCGAGGGTCGGGAGTTCAGCTTCGACCAGTTCCTGTCCGGCTACCCGAACATTCCGGATGCCGGCTCGACCCCCAGTGTCGAGGATCGCGAGTTCGAGGACATGCGAACGTTCTACGGCTTCTACGTCCACGACGCGTGGACCCCGACCTGGCGGGTGACGCTGGAAGGCGGCGGCCGTTTCGATGCGGTTTCCGAAGAGCTCGAAACCGAAGCCGATCTGCCCAGCGGGCCGGTGCCGGTCGCCGACCACAGAGACGATGCCGATTTCTCCGGCGACTTCTCGGTGCTCTACCGCCTCGTGCCGGCCGCCGGCGCCGGCGTATTCCAGGCCGCGAACGTCTACGGTTCGGTGCGGCGTGCATTCAAGCCGGCGGCTCCGAATCTCGCGGAGGCCGAAGCCGCCGAGATCCTCGAGCCGGAGCACACCACGTCGTGGGAAGCGGGAATCAAGGCGCGGATGGACCACGGCGTCTCGTTCAATCTCTCGTGGTTCGACATGACCTTCGAGAACATGGTGGTTTCGATCCTCGGTACCGGCGGTCTCCCCGAGCTGACCAACGCCGGCGAGGAGCGCTTCAAAGGCATCGACACCGAAGTGCAGTGGTCGCCCGAGGCGGTGCCCGGCAGCTCGATCGCGGTCGGCTACGGCCATCACGACGCCCAGTTCGTCGACTTCACGTTCGTGACGCCCGATGGCCAGTTCCGGGACGTGAGCGGCAAGCGGCTCGAGTTGGTGCCCGAGGACATGGTCAACGCGCGTGCGAGCCTGCGCACACCGTCCGGCGTGGGCGGATATTTCGCGCTGCGCTACCAGGGTGAGCGGCCATTCAATCGCCGCAACACGTTCTTCGCCGAAGCGTTCACGGAATTCGACGCCGGACTCTCGTTCGACCGCGGACCGTGGAGCCTGGTGGTGATCGGCCGCAACCTCGGCGACGATCGGCACGTGGTCACCGAGAGCGAGATCGGCGACGCCCAGTTCTACCCGGCTCCGCCACGTCGCTTCATGGCCGAAGCCAGCTACCACTTCTAGGCGGAGAGGCGGCCAATGTTGACTTTTGTGAAGACGCTCCCTAACGTTCGTCCCCCGCCGCTCGCAGGGATGGGCCCAACGCCCGCGCAGCGGCCCTCGCTCGTGGCGGTGTAGCTCAGCTGGTAGAGCAGGGGAATCATAATCCTCGTGTCGGGGGTTCGAGTCCCTCCGCCGCCACCACACTCACCGCTCGGTCGCGAGCGGCCTCCGCTTGAGGAGGAATCCCGCGTGCCGTCCCCAACCTCGCCGCCTCGGCTGCGCAGGATCGAGCCGATCCTGCGCCGCGCATTCGCCGGAGATTGCCGCGTGGCGCGGCAGAGCCGCGTGCTCGTCGCGGTCAGCGGCGGCGCCGACTCGACGGCACTGCTCGTCGGCTGGAGTCGAGTCGCCCACGAGCGGGGCGTGACGCTCACTGCCGCGCACCTCCATCACGGACTTCGCGGCGCCGAAGCCGATGGCGATCTCGCCTGCGTTCGCGCACTTTGCGAGCGCCTCGGCATTCCCCTGGTCGCGGTCCGCTGGGATTGCAAGGCGCGCATGAAGCGCCGTGGGCTCGCCGGCCAAGCGGGGCTCCGTCAATTGCGGCGCGAGTTCCTGGCCCGTGCCGCGCGCAGCGCCGGGGCCGACCTGATCGCGACCGCCCACACCGCCGACGACCAGGCCGAGACCCTGCTCATGAGGCTCGGCCGCGGCACCGGGCTGGCCGGACTCGGTGGCATCCCGCCCCGCCGCGGGCGTTGGATCCGGCCTCTGCTCCAGGCGACCCGCCAGGCGATCGAGGCCGATCTGACTGCCGCCGGCCTCGCGTGGCGGGAGGACACCTCGAACGCCGATCCCGCCTACCTGAGGAACCGCATTCGCGCCTCGGCGATCGGGGCGGTGGCCGGGGCCCTGAGGCCCGACGCACGCCCGGCCGCCGGACGTGCGGCCCTGGCCGGGCGGATCGCCGGAGCCCTGGCGGAAGTGCGCTCGGCCAGCCGGGTTCTCGAGTCCTGGGCGGACCGAAGACTGACAAGGATTTGCGACCCCCGGTCGGCCGGCGCTACCCTTGCCGCCAGGCAGACGGCGGCCTACCCTCTTGCGCTTCGGCGGGCGCTCTATCGCCGGCTCTGGAGGCGTTTCGCGCCGGAGTCACGGGGTCTCACGGGGCGTCACCTCGAAGCAATCGACAGACTGTTCGGCACCTCCCGCGGTGGCGCGCGCATCCACTTGCCATGCGGAGTGGTGGCCGAGCGGCGTTCTGCGGTCGTGCGATTCCAACGTCAGGGAAACCCAAGGCGAACTTGAGCTTCTCCAACCGGAAGCCGATGACTGGAACACCGGTCCGAGCCCGTTCGTGCGGGCCTCGCGGCGTCCACGGGGAGTGTGCGTGAGCGCCGACCGAACCAGCACCGAACCCGTCATTCGAGTCCTGTACACCGCCGAACAAATCGCCCGGCGGGTTCGGGAGCTGGGCCTCGAGATCGCTCGCGATCTCGACACCCGGCGTCCGGTCTTCGTGGGCGTGCTCAAGGGAGCGTGCATGTTTCAATGCGACCTGGCGCGAGCCACACCCCTGGATGTCGACCTCGACTTCCTGTCGGTGTCGTCCTACGGCGCCGGCACCACATCGAGCGGCCAGGTGCGCCTGATCTCGGATCTGCGTGACGATGTCGCCGGCCGCGATGTCGTGCTGTGCGAAGGAGTGGTCGATTCCGGGCTCAGCGTGTCGTTCATCCTCAATCATTTGAAGACTCGCGGGGCCGCGAGTCTCACGGTCGCCACGCTGCTCGACAAGGTGCCGTGCCGCAAAGTTCAGGTGCCCGTGAACTACGCGGGCTTTAAGATTGGATCGGAATTCGTCGTCGGCTACGGCATGGACGCGGCTGAGCGTTATCGCAACCTGCCCTACGTCGGCGTGCTCGAGGAGTCGAATACGTGAAGCTTCTTCGCAACAAGGATTCGGGCGACGAGGGTCGCTCGCGCGATCGGCGCGGCAACAAGGGCAGCGGCGGACCGTCGCGGCGCCCGCAGGTGCCGGTGCCGCCCTCGCGGCCGTTCCGCACCCTCGCCTTCTGGGCGCTGCTGGTGCTGTTGTCGCTGGTCGCGGTGCGCATGTACCAGGGCAACTTCATGGCGCCCCAGCGGCTCGAGATCTCCTACACCCGGTTCATCGAGGAGGTGAACCAGGGGAACATCGGGCGCCTGGAGATCGTCGAGCGCACGGTGAGCGGCGAGCTCAAGCGCGAGAGCTCGATCCGGGTTGGCCCGTCCGAGACCTCGTTCAAGGCGTTCCGCACGAACATCCTCGGCGACGGCGAAGGCCTGCCCGAGAAGGTGTGGCAGACCAACCCCGGCGTCGACATCGAAGTGCGCACCGCCGGACTCAATTGGCTGTCGATCGTGTTCACCTGGTTGCCGTTGATCCTGATCTTCGGCGCGTGGCTGTTCCTGCTGCGCCAGATGCAGGCGGGCGGCAGCGCCGCACTCAAGTTCGGCAAGACCAAGGCGCGCGTCATGCTCGAGAGCACGCCCAAGGTCACGTTCAAGGACGTGGCCGGCTGCGACGAGGCCAAGGTCGAGCTGCAAGAGATCATCGAGTTCCTGAAGGAGCCGCAGAAGTTCCAGCGGCTGGGCGGACGGATTCCCAAGGGCGCGCTGTTGCTCGGCCCGCCGGGATCGGGGAAGACGCTGCTCGCGAAGGCGGTCGCGGGTGAAGCGGGCGTGCCGTTCTTCTCGATGAGTGGTTCGGACTTCGTGGAAATGTTTGTCGGGGTGGGCGCGTCGGTCACCGGCGACACGCCGGTCCTGGTTCGCCGCGGCGGCAAGACCGAGCTGGTCGAGATCGGCTCGTTCGTGGATCGCTTCTACGAAGGCGACGCTGCAGGATTCGCCGTTCCGGTCTCTGGCCTCGAGACGCTCGGGTTCGATGAACGCGACACCAAGTTCCGCGGCTCTTCCAAGGTCTTCGTGCAGGGCAGCGGCTGGAAGCGCGCACGAGGCGTGTTCCGTCACCGCGTGAACGAAATCTATGACATCGACTACCTCGGCGGACGGCTGCGCACCACGGGCGACCACTCGGTTTTCGTACGCACCCGCGATGGCATCAAGCCGGTTGCGGCACGCGACCTGAAGGCCGGCGATGTCCTGGTCCAGCTGCCGATCAAGGTGCGGGGCGAATACCAGCCGGGAAAGGGCACGCCGTACCAGGTCCGCGCTCACGAGTTCCCCGCCCAGGCGACGCCTCCCATGCTCCAGGTCTGGCAGGCCGACGAGCTCGCGGCCGCACAGCGCGAATATGCGGTCGAGCAGCGTGGCCTCCAGTCGCAGGCTGCGATCGGTGCCTCGCTCGGCGTTTCCCAAATGACCGTGAGCAATTGGCAGCGAGGCCAGCATCTGCCGCGCGCGCTGCGCACGGTCGAGGCCGCGGAACGCCTCCCGCAGGAGATCGCGTCGACGCCCGAGCTATTCAAGCTCTTCGGCTACTACACCGCCGAGGGTCGCGAGAACGGCTGCCTCGAGTTCACGTTCGGGACGCACGAGCCCGACCTGCATCGCGAGGTGATCGAGATCGGCGCCCGGCTGTTCGGTGTGACGCCCCGCGTGCGTTCGACCGCCGACAACAGCACCAAGATCACGTTCAACTCGGCACCACTGGGTCGCTTCTTTGCCCGTCATTGCGGCAACGGCAGCCACGACAAGCACGTCCCCGAGCCGCTGTGGGATCTGCCCCGCGAGTACTTCGAGGCCTACCTGACCGGCTACGCGCTGGGTGACGGCTACGTGAGCACCGAGGGCAAGCTGAACGTCTCATCGGTCAGCCATCGCCTGATTCGCGAGCTGACCTGGCTGTGCGCGATGCACGGGATTCCGTGCGGCGTCCGACACCAAGTGGCACGAGCCGGCCGAGTGATCAAGAGCAAGCCGCTTCCCGAATCCGAGTACTGGTCCCTGATCATCGGCAAGACCAGCCACTGGATGGTTCGCGACCGCGAGCGCCAGGGCAAGCGCGCCATCGTCCGCAGCGTCGAGCGCAAACCGTACGACGGCTACGTCTATGACCTGTGTGGCTGCGATCACGAGGCGTTCTTCGGCGGCGAGAAGCCGGTGCTGTTGCACAACAGCCGTGTGCGCGATCTCTTCGAGCAAGGCAAGCGTCACGCACCCTGCATTGTTTTTATCGATGAAATCGACGCTGTCGGCCGTCATCGTGGCGCGGGTCTCGGCGGCGGACACGACGAGCGCGAGCAGACGCTGAATCAGCTGCTGGTCGAGATGGACGGCTTCGACGCCAACGAAGGCGTCATCATTCTCGCGGCGACCAACCGTCCGGACGTGCTCGACCCGGCGCTGCTGCGACCGGGCCGCTTCGACCGCCAGATCGTGGTCGACTGGCCCGACGTGCGCGGACGCGAAGGCATCCTCAAGGTGCACGCGCGCAAGATCCCACTCGGCGACGACGTCGAACTGAGCCAGATCGCGCGCGGCACGCCCGGCATGTCGGGAGCCGACCTGGCGAACATGGTCAACGAGGCCGCACTGCTCGCGGCCCGGCGCAACCGGAAGAAGGTGACCATGGCCGACTTCCAGGACGCCAAGGACAAGGTCATGCTCGGCCTCGAGCGCCGCAGCCTGGTGATGACCGAGGAAGAGCGCAAGAGCACCGCGTTCCACGAGGCCGGACATGCGCTGGTGGCGTGGCTGCTGCCCGGCTCGGACCCGGTCGACAAGATCACCATCATTCCGCGCGGCCGTGCGCTGGGCATCACCTCGTACCTGCCGCGTGAGGAACGCTACTCGCGCTCGAAGGAAGATCTGCAGCGATCGCTGTGCATGCTGATGGGCGGTCGCGCTGCCGAGTTCTTGGTGTTCAACCATCTGACGACCGGCGCCGCCAACGACCTCGAGCGCGCCACCTCGCTCGCGCGCCGCATGGTGTGCGAGCTGGGCATGAGCGAGTCGCTCGGGCCGCTGACCTTCGGCAAGAAAGAAGAGATGGTGTTCCTCGGGCGCGAGATCGCGACCCACAAGGACTACAGCGAGTCGACCGCGCAAATGATCGACCAGGAAGTGCGCTCCATGGTCGAGAACGCCTACGGGCGGTCGCAGAGCCTGTTGCGCGAAAACCTGGACAAGCTGAAGGTGATCGCTACTTCGCTGCTCGAGCGCGAAGTGCTCGACGGCGATCAGATGGAGCGCCTGCTGCGGGGCGAAGTGTTGGAGCCGATTCGCAAGGCGGAAACCCCGCCTGAGCCTCAGAGCCCGGTGGAGCCCAAGGCGGCCAGGGTCGACGAGCCCCGGATCGATCCCTTCCCGCCGCCGGCGCCACGTCCGGCGGGAGCCTGAACGGCCCTTTTGGCGGCACCGGGTTGGTTGGAAGTTCGCCCATCGCCACGTACCGGTGTTTTCGACCCCGCGTCCGGGCGCCATTTCTCGCCGCTTGACCGTCCCGCAACCGTATCTTTTCTACACCATGGCAACCTGATACGGGTTTGGATCGTCTATAGGGGTGTCACGCGATGCGAAGCGTGTGACACCTCCAAAAGCGGTGCGAAGTCTTCCACACGCAGCCCCGAGGTCGGTAAACCTCGGGGCGGGCGTGTTTTTGGGGCGTTAGGCCGCGCGACCGTCCAGGCCCCGGCCGCGGCCGCGGCCGCCCGTAGTCTGCCGGCTCCTTCGGCCCCTCTGGCTCCTAGTTTTCCGAGAGCTTGCCCCCGGTCTCGGCCCGCCGGACGATCCGCTCGGCCGGCCGGAAGCGTTCTCCCCGCTCGGCGCGCAGCGCCGTGAGCCTGCCCGCGACGTGGGCCACCCCCAGGGCGTCCCCGTAGCGCAGTGGACCGCCCCGGAACGGCGGGAAGCCGGCGCCGAAGATCATGGCCAGGTCCAGCAATCCCGGATCCGAAACCACGCCCTCGTCGAGGCACCAGGCGGCCTCGTTGATGATCGCCAGGGTCATGCGCTCGGAAAGGAACGTGAGCCCGCGGGCGCCGCGGCGTCGCGAGAGTTCGAGGATCCCCGAGAGCTTGGGATCGGGCCGGCGCTTGCGCCCCCGGTGCCGGTAGAAGCCGGCGCCGGTCTTCTTCCCCAACCTGCCGGCGGCGACCAGCTTGTCGAGCATCGGCGCCGGAGTCATGCGCTCCGAAAACGCGGCCCCGAGTACCCCCGCCACCTTCTGCGCGACGTCGAGTCCGACTTCGTCGAGCACTTCGAACGGCCCCATCGGCATGCCGAAATTGCGCATCGAGGCGTCGATGTCGGTGAGCGCGTAGCCCTCTTCCAACAAGTGCATGGCTTCGCGCAGATAGGGCATCAGGATCCGGTTGACCACGAACCCGGGTGAGTCCGCGACCACGACCGGCGTCTTGCCGAGTCGCCGCGCGAGGGCGACCGCGGTCACCAATGTGGCGTCTGTGGTCTTGGCGCCGCGCACGACTTCGACCAGCGGCATGCGGTGAACCGGGTTGAAGAAGTGGAAACCGCAGAAGCGCCCCGGGTGCGCGAGCCCGGCGCCCAGCTCGCTCACCGAGAGCGACGAAGTATTGGTCGCGAGCAGGGCCTCGGGCTTCATGCGGGTCTCCAGCTCGGCGAACACACGGCGTTTGACCGCGAGGTCTTCGACGACCGCCTCGATCGCACCGTCGACCGTGCCGAAGCCGTCGGGCTCGAGCGTCACCGAAATGCGCGAAAGCTGGCCGTCGCGCTCATGGCGCGGCATGCGCCGGCGGCGCGCGCGCTCGTCGATCAGCTCGCGCACCGTCTGCAGCGCGCGCGTCAGCGCCTCCGGCTTCAGGTCACGCAGCCGCACCCGAATTCCACTCCGGCTCGCCAGCTCCGCAATGCCGCCGCCCATGACCCCGGCGCCGACCAGCGCCAGACTGTCGATGTCCGCGGGCTCGAGCTCGACGCCGGGCACCGGTGGCTCCTTCTTGGCGCGCTCCGACATCAGGAAGATGCGAATCAGATTCTTGCACTCGGGGCCAACCACCAGGTCCGCGACTCGCTCCTCGAGGGCCAATGCGCGCTCGACCGGTTGCCCAATGCCTTCGGAGATCACGCCAATCGCGGCGAGCGGAGCCGGGTAGTGGCCGCCGGTGCGCTCGAGCGTCTGCCGTCTCGCGGTGTTGAGCACGATGCCGCGCCCCCAGCCCTCGAGGAATCGGTTGGCCATGCCTTTCGGGCGAAACACGTCGCGACGCCGCTCGCGCGGGCGCTTCTGCAGCTCCTCGAGCCGGCGGTGCGCGAACTCGGTCAGCCAGGCCGCCGGGACCGCGCGTGCGATCAGACCCATGCGTTCGGCCCGGCGCGCATCGAGCGTGCGCCCGGTCAGGATCAGGTCGAGTGCGGCCTGAAGGCCGACCAGTCTCGGCAGGCGCGTCGAGCCGCCGAATCCGGGGAAGATTCCGAGCAGGACTTCGGGGAGCCCGATCTGGGTGCGCGGCTCCTCGGTGGCGACGCGCGAGTCGCACGCCAGAGCCAGTTCGGTGCCACCGCCCAGACAAACGCCGTCGATCGCGGCCACCGTGGGCGCTTGCAGGTACGCGAGCCGATTGAGCACGACGTGAGCGCGGCGAACGATGCCGCGCACCAACTCGGGGTCGGTGATCGATCCGATCTCGCGAATGTCGGCGCCGGCCAGGAACGATCCCGGCTTGCCGCTGATCAGGATCACGCCGCGCAGCGACGCATCCTGCTCGAGCTGGGAAAGCGCTTCCTCGAGCGAGGCGATCGCCGCTTCGTCCAGGACGTTGACCCGACGCGCGGGGTCGTCCATCACCAGATGGGCCATGCCGTTGCCCGCGGACTCGATGCGGAAGGCGCCCGTGTGCCGGCTGGGGAGCGTTACCGCCGCCTCCACTTCGTTACCGTCCGCGGCCAGCGTCATCCGCGCTCCAGGATGAACGCCGCGCCCTGCCCACCGCCGACGCACAGCGACGCCATGCCGCGCTTGAGCCCGCGCCGGCGCATTTCCATGAGCAGCGTGAGCACCAGCCGCGCGCCGCTCGCTCCCACCGGATGTCCGAGCGCGATCGCGCCGCCGTTCACGTTGAGCAGCTCGGTGTGGATCTCCCCAAGCGCGGTCTCGCGTCCCAGCTCGGCACGCGCGAAGGCGTCGGAGCGCGACGCCTCGAGGCACGCCAGCACCTGTGCCGCGAACGCCTCGTTGATCTCGAACAGCTCGATGTCGGACAGCTCGAGCCGCGCCCGGTGCAGCACCTCGGCCATCGCGAATACCGGTCCGAGACCCATGCGCCTCGGCTCGAGACCCGCGAACGCGAACGCGCGAATGCGCCCGAGCGGCGGCACCGGCCATGCGCGCGCCGTGGCGTCGTCGCCGACCAGCAGCGCCACGGCACCATCGGTCACCTGGCACGAGTTGCCGACCGTGACCATGCCGTTCTTTCGATCGAAATACGGCTTGAGTTTCGAGAGGGCCTCCAAGGTCTGGTTCTCGCGCGGACCGATGTCGTCCTGAACGATTCCGAAGTCCGGCATCGGGAAGACCGGCGCGATCTCCTCGCGCAGCCTGGCCCGCGCGGCGATCGCGCGCCGGTGGCTCTCGAGCGCGAAAGCATCCTGGCGATCGCGGCCGATGCGGAACTCGTTGGCCAGCACCTCGGCGGTCTGCCCCATGTTGAGTCCGCAGGTGTAGTCGGTGAGCCCCTCGGCGATCGCGATGCGCGGCGCCAGCATCGAGAACCGGAAGCGCGAGGCGGCCCCGAGCTTTTGGGGCAGCGTCTTGGCGCGCGCGAACTTCTCGAGCCAGTCGGCGAACGCCGGCGGGTACATGAGCGGGATCTGGCTCATGTTCTCCATGCCCCCGGCGAGCACCAGGCGCGATTCTCCGGCCGCGATGCGCGTGCTGGCGTCGGCGATCGCTTCCATGCCCGACGCGCAGTTGCGGTGCACCGTGTAGCCGGGAATCTGCTCCGGCACCCCGGCGCGAATCGCGGTGACCCGCGTGATATTCGCGGCTTCGGGCGGCTGGGCGCAGTTGCCGAAGATCACGTGATCCAGGCGCGCCGGATCGACGTCGGATCGGGCCAGCGCCTCGGTCATCGCCACGCGGCCCAGCTCGTAGGCCGGCGTGTGCTTGAACGCGGTGCCTGCCCTGGCGAACGGCGTGCGGACTCCTCCGAGAATCCAGCTGGGGCTCATCCGGGCGAATGTCGGCCAGCGTGCGCGCGGTTGTCAACGCAGGCCGCGGTCATGCGGCCCTGGCGTGTTCGAGCTTGAGCAGCATGATCACCAACGCGGATCCATAGATGAGCGAGAAGGGGAACGCCGAACCGACACCAAGGGGCGCGATTCCGAGCAGAAAGGCGAGCGCGCCCGATACGCCCAGGCGCCGCGTCCCGTGCCGGTTCACCAGCAGGAGCAGGGCGATGGTCAGTTGGCAGGCGGCGATCGTCAGTACCATCGGCATCGTGTGCTGCCGAAACCAGCCCTGAATGAAATCGCGATAGATCGGCAGGAACGTCAGCGGCGCGAAGCCCTGGTAGGACTCCGGGGTGGTGAGCACCACCTGGGTGTTGCGAAGCGCAGCCCACAAGAACAGTGCGATCGTCACCCACCGCACCCAGCGCGGGCGAACGAATGCCAGCCCCAGAACTGCAAGTGCGACGCCATTCGAGATCAGGTAGGGGATCAGGTACTCGCGCGGAATCATGAAGGTATGCTTTACCGAGGGCTCGGCCGCGGGCGGCGTCCGGTGCGAGCGCGGGAGCGACTCGAGGCTTCGCTCGACCCGGCCCCGGCGGCTTTCTTGGCGCTCGGTGTGCGCGTCAGTTGCGGCAGCGTGAGGTTCTTCCCCGAACAGTCGATCAGCGTTTCGAGCCGCCGCTCGCGCGTCGCCTCCTGCTTGGCGCTCATCACCCAGAACGTGCTGGTGCGCCGATACCAGGGCGGCTGCGTCTGGAAATGCTCCCAGGCACCCTTGCGCGCCTTGAATCGTTTCAGGAAAGCCGGCGTGAGCTCCATCGACGCGCGTTCGAACGAATAGAGCCCGGTGCGTGACTCCTCGCGGGCACGAAACGCGTCGAGTCCCGGTTTCGCCATGCGGCCCTGGGCAATCAGCGCCTCGACCTTGCGAATGTTCACCCGGCTCCAGATGCTCCTCGGGCTCCGTGGCGTGAACCGCACGCTGAAGCTGACGTCGTCGATCGCGCGGCGCACGCCGTCGATCCAGCCGTGGCACAGAACCTCGTCCAGGGCTTCGCCGTAGGTCATGCCCTGTTTCGACGCATGCGTCTTGTAGCAGCGGACGACGATCTCGTCGGCCGAGCCGTGGTGGCGGGCGAGCCAAGCGCGGAATGCGGCGGCGGTGGCGAAGCGTTGGGGTTTGGGCGCGACGGCCATCGGGGTTCCTTTCCGGGAACCACGCACGTTAGCACCCGGCCCGCGGTCGCCGAAGACGAGTCCGATCCGACGCTTGCCCCCGCGCCCGGATGTGCCGATGCTTGGGTCAACGTCCACGGAGGCAACGCATGTCCGAGACCCTGATCCAGATCTTCCTCGACGCCGCCGGGCGCAAAGGCACGGCCCCGCTCTTCATGAGCAAGCGGGACGGCGCCTGGCACGCGACCTCCGGTGTTCAGGCGGTCGAGACCGTCGAGAACGTCGCGCACGGTCTCGAAATGCTGGGGGTCAGGCGCGGCGACCGGGTCGCGATCTTCGCGGAATCGCGCGTCGAGTGGGCGCTGGCCGATCTCGCCATTCTCGGCCTCGGCGCGGTGACCGTGCCAATCTACGCGACCGTCACCGGGCCCCAGTGCGCAGCACTGCTGCGCAACTCCGGAGCCAAGGTGGCCTTCGTTTCGAACGCGGCCCAGCGCGACAAGCTCCGCGCCGAGCGCGGCTCGACGCCCAACTTGTGCGCGATCATCGTGATGGACGCACCCGGAGACGCCGCGCACACCGGCGAGGTCTCGTGGAACGATCTGGTCGCCCGCGGCGCCGAGCAACGGCAGCGTGAGCCCGAGATGTTCCGGCAAGCTATAGCCGACATTGTGCCCAACGATCTGGCCACCATCATCTACACCTCGGGGACCACCGGCGAACCCAAAGGGGCGATGCTGTCGCACGCCAACATCGCGAGCAACGTCGCCAGCTCGCTCAAAGTGTTCGGGCTGACTCCGAACGACACCTCGCTGTCGTTCCTGCCCCTGTCGCACATCTTCGAGCGCATGGGCGGCTTCTACGCGATGCTGGGCGGCGGGGTGACCATCGCGTACGCGGAGAGCATGGAAACTGTCGCCACGAACGCGATGGAAGTGCGGCCCACCATCATCACCGGCGTCCCGCGCTTCTACGAGAAGGTCTACGCGCGCGTGATGGAAGGCGCAGCCGCGCGCCCGCCCATCGCCCGCGCGCTGTTCCATTGGGCGCTGGGCATCGGGGCGCAGCGGGCGCAGGCCAAGTTCGCGGGGCGGAACCCGTCGCCGTGGGTCGCGCTCCAGCTCGGGATTGCCGACCGGCTCGTGCTTTCGAAGATTCGCGCTCGCGTCGGCGGACGGCTGCGCTACGGCGTCTCGGGCGGGGCCCCCCTGGCCCCCAACGTGATGGAGTTCTTCTTCGCGATCGGGATTCCAATCGTCGAGGGCTACGGGCTGACCGAGACCTCGCCGGTGATCACCCTGAATCCGCCGGGCAGCGAGATGCCGGGCTCGGTCGGGCGGGCGATCCCCGGGGTCGAGGTCAGGATCGGGGCCGAGGGCGAGATCCTGACGCGCGGCCCACATGTGATGCTCGGCTACTACCACAACACCGAAGCCACGAATGCGGCGATTCGCGACGGCTGGTTCCACACCGGCGACGTCGGCCGCATCGACGAGCGCGGTTATGTGTTCATCACCGATCGTTTGAAAGACCTGCTGGTGACGGCCGGCGGCAAGAAGGTGGCCCCACAGCCGGTCGAGGCGGCACTCAAGGAGAGCCGCTGGATCTCGGAGGCTGTGCTCCTCGGCGACCGCAGGCCGTACATCGTGTGTCTGCTGGTGCCGGACTTTGCGGCACTCGATGCCGAGGCGGCGAGTCGGGGCTGGGACGAGGTCTCAGATCGCGCTCGGTTCCTCGCGCGTCCTGACGTGCGCGCGCTGTTCCAGGCCGAGATCACCCGCGTGAACACAGGCCGCTCGAGCTTCGAGCAGATCAAGAAATTCGCGTTGCTCGAGAACGAGCTGACGCAGCACAACGGGGAGCTGACACCGTCGCTCAAGGTGAAACGGCGAGTGGTGACGGAGAGGTACAAGGAGCTGATCGAGGGGATGTACGAGGCGCCGCAGGAACGCGCGGTGGCGGCGGGGTAACTCCCCCTACCCTCGCGACCCGGCCTCACTGAGCCCTAGCCGCTCCCACAACTCCTCCCGCACCAGCGCCGGCGGCAACGCCCCCACGCCCAACAACGCCGCGTGGAAGTCGTGCAGGTCGAACCCCGGGCCCAGCCGGCTCCGCGCTTCCTCGCGCATCGACTCGATCTCGAGCATCCCGACCAGATAGCTGAGCGGCTGGGTCGGCGACAACAGGTAGCGGCGCACTTCGCTGCGGGCGCTCGCGCGCTCCATCATCACCTGCTCGACCAGGAAGTCCACCGCCTCCTCGCTGGTCATGCGCCCGCACTGGAGTCGCACGTCGAGCACCACGCGACACGCGCGCCACAGCAGGTCGCGGAGCTGGAACAGTCGCGTTACGGGTTCGGGGAAATAGCCCTGTGAGTGCATCAGCTCGGCGCAGTAGAGCGCCCAGCCCTCGGCGAACAGGTCGTTGAAGGCGAGCTGCCGGATGCGCGTGGCGGCCTGGTTGGCGTGCCCGGTCTGCAGGTGACGCCCAGGGTAGGCTTCGTGCAGCACCACCAGCGGGATCCGCGCGAGCGCGTTGGCCTGGAGCTGCTCTTCCTGCACTTCCTTGGGCGCGCCGACGTCAATCGGGGTCAGGAAGAAATATCCGGTTTGGTCGGGATCGAATGGCGCCGACGGCAGGTACGTCGCATAAGGCGTCACCGCCCGCATGTACAAGGGCGTATCCACGACCTCCAACGCGGTGCCGACCACCGGCGCCACGCGCTTCTCGCGCACGAACTCCAAGGCGCGCGCGGTCTCGGCCACGTAGGCTTCGCGCAGCTCGCCGCGTTCGGGATGGCGCATGCGCGCCGCGGCGATCTGGTGCCGCCAGTCACGCGCCGAGTCCAGCCGCAGGGCTTCGGCTTCGAGCATTCCGCGCGCGCGCGCGACGTGCTCGAGCCCGAGTGATTCGATGGCGCCGCAGTCCATGGCGAGCAGGTGCCGCTGGTGGAGCAGCGTGTTCATCGCGCTCTCGCCAATGGCGAACGACCCGGCCGCCCGGGGCAGCAGCTCGCGCTCGAGATGCTCCTGGTAGCGCAGGAATCCGAGCCGCGCCCGTTGTGCGGCGTACTCGATGCGCTCGTCCTCGCCGGGGAAGCTCTTGCGCATGGTGCGCGCCACGTGCTCGACGAACCCGGGCCCGGCGCGCGTGACTTCGAGCGCGGTTTCGACGATCACTGCGGGCACCGGCTCCAGATTGCGGATGGCGGCGCCGAGGTAGTCGGGAATCGCGATCAGCCGGTCGAGAATCGCTTCCTTGCGCTCTTCGAGTGGCGCGAACGGCCGGGCGAGCAGCAGGAAGATGCCGTTGAGCGCACGCTCGGCGTAGCGCACCGGATTGCGAGCCGGCACACGCAGCATCTCGATCTCGCCGCGCAGGGTGGCGACGCGCGAGCGCAGGTAGGAGTGATCGACGCGTTGCGCGGTCGGGAGCGCCGTCTCGGGCACCTGATCGAGCCGGCGCTCCAGATCCTTGAGCCAGGTGAGCCGCGCCTGAACGCCTTCCGGCGAGTCGTCGGGCAGAATCCGGTCGTAGTCGTGGATTCCGACCCGCGTCGCTTCGACCGGATCGTGGCGAAACGACAGCTCGACGAACTCCTCGCTCAGCGCAGAGAACTGTCGCGTGGCTTCGACCATCCGTGGGGTTATCGGCTCATTCGGCGCGGGTCACGTTGGCCGCCTGGCGGCCGCGCGGACCCATCACAACCTCGAACTCGACCCGATCTCCCTCGTTCAGGGTGCGAAAGCCGCCGCCCTGAATCGCCGAAAAGTGAACGAACACGTCTTCACCCGAGCCGTCGGTGATGAAGCCAAAGCCCTTCGCCTCGTTGAACCACTTGACCGAGCCCTGGAGCCGTTCGCCGGTCGACGTCATGGTCTGGCCGGAATCCCGGTCGCGACTGGGTCCGCCCCCACCACCCCCACCACCACCGCCCGACCGCCGGCCGCCGCCGCCACCACCGCCACCACCGGGGCGCCCGCCGCCGGACCGTCCGCCACCACCACCCCCGCCGCCACCACCACCACCACCGCCGGTGCCGCGCTTCGCGTTGTAGCAGTCCTTGCAGTAGATCGGTCGATCGGAAACCGGCAGGAACGGCACCATGGTCTGGGCGCCGCATTCCGAACAGACGGCCGGGTGCATCTCGCGGTCGCGTCCGCCGCCACCGCCACCACCGCCGCCGCGATCGCCCCGACTCGCCTTGCGCTTCTCGCGGCAATCGCGGCAGCGCGTGGGCGCCGAGGTCAGGCCTTTCTCGCGATAGAAGTCCTGCTCGCCGGCTGTGAACACGAAGTCTGCACCGCAGTCCGAGCACTTCAGATGGCGATCTTCACTCATGGCCCTACGACCTCCTCATCGGACCGGCTGCGACTTCCCGGCGACCAGAACAAAGCAGCCCCGGCGTGCATGGGCACACCGGGGCCACTCGGGGAACCAAAATCGGACGGGGGCGAAACGCAACCAGAATCACTGGAAAATCTCGATAAACCACTTGAGAGAACCTGCGACCGGGGCAGAGTCTAGAACCCCGCCCCCGCCGGGTCAATGCCCGAAGGATCGGCCCAGATCGATGGTTCTTTAGTCTGGCGATCCGGCTCCTCCGGCCGCGGCGTGCACAGAGTGCGCAGGACCTCGGCCATCGTGATGACGTCGAGCAGGTTGTGGTGGAACACCGGCACCAGCCGGTAGGGGTCGCCGCGCCGGATGTAGTCGTGGTAGAGGGCCGGCACTTCGTCGCCCGGCACGTCGCCAAAGCGTCGCCGGCGGCAGACGTGGAACTCGAGCGTCTGGAGCCGGCAATTGGGCAGCAGCTCCTTCCAACGCCGGCGCGCCGGATGTAGCAGATCGACGTGGCGCTCGGGGACCGCAGATTGCGCACCGTGAACGACGGCTCGCGCATTCATGAACGGCACGTCGTAGGATTTGCCGTTGAACGTGACCAGCGTGTCGAAGTCGCGCATCTGCTCGGCGAGGGCCCGCAGCAGCGCGCCTTCCTCGCCGTAGTGGCGCGCGAAATACTGGCGCAACACGAAGTCGGTGCCGTTCCAGTGCATGGTCCCCGCGAGAAACACCGGACTCGAAGCCAGTCCGCCGGTTTCGAGATCCAGGAACAGGGCGTGCTCGAGACCACGGCCCGCGAGATCGCACAGGTCCTCTTCGTCCTCCGGTGGAGACCCGAGCGTTCCCCAGTGGCTTTCGCGTTGCTCGACGTCGGAGCGCAGGCGTTCGTGCACGTAGACGGCACCGCCGGCATCGCGCCACTCGCCTCCCGGCAGGTACTCCTCAATGCCGGTCGCGATGCTGGTGGCGGCGATCGATGGCAAGCTGGGTAGCAAGGGATCCACCCGGCGGTCACGGACCAGCTCCGCCAGACGCGCCCGCAATCCTTCGGAGCCGAACACGCTGCTAGCCCTTTCGATCGGCGAGCATCACCAGTCGCCGGCTCTCGGTGCTGTACTCGCTGCGGTCCGCGCCGCCCCAGACCGAACGTACGGTGAAGCCGTGACGACCGAGCATCGCATCCAGCTCGGCGCATGTGTAGGTGCGGAGGTTGAATTCCTTCATGACGCGTGGTCCGGACTCGGCGATCATGGTCATCCGCGAAGTCACGCGCGAGCTGCGCAGGTCGAACGATATTTCCTCCATGACCAGAGAGCCGTCTTCGCGCTGATCCCACGAGCGTTGCCGCGGGTGGGTCAGGATCCAGTCGCGATGCGCCAGGTCGAGCAGCAAGACCCCGGGCGGGCGCAGGCTGCGCGCGATCTGCTCGAGCACGCCCTCGTTCTCGGCGTCGCTGAAGTAGCCGAACGAGGTGAAGAACGAGTAGGCGCCCTCGAACTCGCCGGAGAACGGCAGCTTGCGCATGTCGGCGTGAACCCAACGAACCGTGGCCCCGGCGGCGCGCGCCTGTTCGGCCGCCATCTCGAGATAGCGGGGGTTGAAGTCGACACCGGTCACCTTGAAGCCGCGCAGGGCCATCCCGATCGCGTGGCGACCGAGCCCGCACGCCAGGTCGAGCACCGACGCGCCCGGCGAGAGCCCCAGCGTCGAGACGATGAACTCGATTTCGGCCGCGGTCTTCTCGGGTGTGAAGCTGGTGCGATAGATGCGAAGGTAGTCGTCGTCGAAGAACGTGACCGGCCATTCCTGGTCGGGAGTCATGCGGTGCCCTCTCGAGATTTCAAAGCCGTGCGTCCGTGAATTCGCGTCATACCGCCGCCGCGGTGCCGATCCACCAGCGCAGCAGCGCTCGCGCCGCGGCCTTACCCGGGATCGGCCGGCCGTGGCCCAAGTCGGGGTCCTGCTGTTGCGCCGGGTGCAGCATCGGCATGCCGACGCACGACGGACAACCGTCGGCGCAACCGCATGCTTCCAGATGATCCAGGGCCGAGGTCGCCAGCTCGTCCAGCCGCGCCCAGCCCTGCTCGGCGAATCCGAGCCCGCCGGGGTAGCGGTCGAACACGAACAACGTCGGCCGTCCCAGGTTCGACGAGTCGATCATGCCGCCCAGGTCGGCGGGATCGCACATGCTGAGCATCGAGAGCAATGTCAGAAATAGATTCCGAACCCCCGACAGACCTTCCATCGGATTCAGACCCTGCTTGGCGACGGCGCGCCAAGCCTCTTCGCCAGGGGCGATCCAGAACCCGCTGGTGTCCAGCGTCAAACGCGGCAGGTCCAAAGGGTGGTAGCCGATCGCATCGATCGAGTGAAATCTGATTTTCTTCATGGCAACTGTCTGCCACGAATACGTTACTTCGCCGTAGCGCGCCGATTCGCCACGCCACTCGCGTCGCTCCAGCTCGCCGCGCACGCGAATGTTCGAGTCCATCACCGGCTGCGTGTAGTAGTCCACTTCGCGCGGCTCGACATACGCAACTTTTTGTTTCAAATCTAGTTCTCGCACGAAGCAGGTTCGGCCCTCGTGCAGGTAGATGGCCTCGGGATAGACCAGCTCGAGGCCACTAATGGCGTCGACGTTGCCGATCACCGCGTTGGCGCGCGTCACGTCGACGATCGTATAGGTGTCGTCGGAGATGGTGCGCAGGTTGACGCGGGGTGCGGGCGCATCCGGCTTGGCCCAATAGGTGCGCCCATCGAAGGTCTTGGTTTCTCCTGACTCTTCGAGTGCAGCGAGAATCGCCGCCGTCTGGGGCCCGAAGCGCGCGACGTCGTCGGGGCCGAGTGGCAGCTCGCCCGCGGCACAGGCCAGCTGCGACGCCAGGATGTAAGGATTCGCCGGATCGACCACCGCGGCCTCGGGCGAGCGGCCGAAGAAATACTCGGGATGCCGCATCAGGTACTGGTCCACGGTTTCGTTGTAGGCGACCAGGATCGCCAGCGACGGCTCGCCCTGGCGCCCGGCGCGACCCGCCTGCTGCCACGCGCTCGCCAGCGTCGAGGGGGCACCGATGATGACCACCGCGTCGAGGCCACCGATGTCGACTCCAAGCTCGAGCGCGTTCGTGCTGACGACGCCCCGCAGTTCCCCGGCAAACAAAGCCTGCTCGATCGCGCGGCGCTCTTCGGGCAGGTAGCCACCCCGATAGGGCTTGATTCGCTCGGCGAGCGGCGGCGCCTGATGCTCCAGCCGCTCTTTCGAGTAGCGATAGACCAATTCGGCCGCCACCCGCGATTTGGTGAAGGCCAGCGCCTGGCCACCGGCGGCGACCAGTCCCGAAAAAAGTCCACAGCCTTCGCCATTCGACGATCGCCGCTCGACGCGCGTGGCATCGACGTGCGGCGGATTCCAGAACACGAAGTGACGCCGGCCGCGCGGGGCGCCATCGTCGTCGACCACGCGGACATCACGCCCCGTGAGGCCCGCGGCCAGCTCGCCGGGATTGCGAATGGTGGCGCTACAAAGCACGTACTTGAATTGATTTCCGACATGATGAGTCACACGTTCGAGCCGCCTGAGAACATTCGCGACGTGCGAGCCAAAAATGCCGCGGTACGCGTGCATTTCATCTACGACGACGTATTTCAAATTTCTGAAGAACCGTCCCCAACGTGCGTGGCTGGGCAAAATCCCCTGATGCAGCATGTCGGGGTTCGAAAGAATCACGTTCGCGGTGTCGCGCAGTTTGCGACGAGTCGAGGCCTGCGTGTCGCCGTCGTAGACCCCGGCGACCATGGCGCGCAGCAGGTCGGGATGTCCGCTGGCGAGACGGGTCAGGCCCTTGAGCTGATCCTGTGCAAGGGCCTTCGTTGGAAACAAGTACAAAGCAGTCGCCGACGGATCGGCCAGGATCGATTCGAGTACCGGCACGTGGTAGGCGAGGCTCTTGCCGCTCGCTGTGCCGGTGACGATCACCGTGTCGCGGCCCGCGCGCAGCGACTCGATCGCCTGCGCCTGATGCGTATACAGGCTTTCGATTCTCAAGGCGGCCAGCGCTGCCGCGAGCGGTGGCGCGAGCGGCCGCTCCAACTCGGCGTAGCGGGCCGGACGCTCGGGCAACACTTCCCAATGCGCGATCGCGCCGCGATTGTCGTTGCGTCCGGAGAACTCGGCGAGCCAACGCGTCAGCGGCGAGTCGGCGAACGCCGCGTCGGGAATCGGGTACGACAGAGTCGCGGACTCGGGGCGCCGCGCCGTGGGCTCGGCAGGCAGGGCGGCGCGATCGAGAAAACGAGTCGGAGCTGCGTGCATGGGTGCTTCCCTGCAGACCGCGCGCATTGCGTTCTACGGTGGAACCGGGGCGCTCGGGACGCCCGAAGGAGCGGGGATCATAGCGGATTGCTCAGGTGCTTGAGTAGCTGGGTATGGCAGCGTCCACCGCTTCGGTGAGATTATCCAGTCGCCCTCGCCACTGGGCGAGAGCGATTCCAGGCAAGGAGTCTTGTCGGTGTCTGTACGCCCGTGCATTCGTGCCCTATGCATCGTGGTGCTGTTGCCGCTCGTCACGGTCGGCTGCAGTCGCAAAGGTCGACTGCCCACTGCCGTAGCTCCGCCCGACAATCTCACGACCGCCGCTCCGAACCTCGGCGCGCGTGATCAACGGGCGCTTGAGACGATGCGCGGCCGCGGGCACCGGCACCTACTACCCCGCGCGGTCATCGCAGAAGCCAAGGAAGGGCTGGGCGCGGTGCTCTCCGGCGAGCAGATCTACTTCCAAGAATGGGCGACCTTCACGGATGTGCCCGATACCGCAGACTTTCGCGTCACGCTCGGGGTCCACCTAGGCGATCTTCTTCACCGATGGGACTTCTCCGTCAGCGGCGCGTCCGTGACTGGCTTCATCGCCAAAGCCCAGGGACGCGATGACACGGATGCCGAGGGCTTCACGGTGACCCTCAGTTATGAGCGAGGGCAGCCGCCTGCGTGGACGGTGCAGCGTCGGAAGCCGTGCCGCTGACAGTCCCTCAGGGAACTCGCGCGAGGCGAACCAGGGCGCTCCGCCCTTCTGCAAGGACGCGCGCCAGATAGACCCCGGCCGCCACCGGCCGTCCGCCGGCGTCGCGGCCGTCCCAGCGCAATGCCACCGGACCCGCGGCGCGCCGGCCACTCGCGAGCACCGCCAACTGCCGCCCGGCCAGGTCGAAGACCCGCACGTCGACCGGTCCTTCAGCACCGGTCGAAAATGCGATCTCGGTCGTGACTCCGAACGGATTCGGGAATGCACGTGCCGAAATCGGCACGCCCCCACCGGGAACACCCGTAGTCCGGAGCCTCGCGCGCACTCTAAAAACTGAGTCGAAACAAAATTCGCCGTGCAGCGAGATATCTATGTTAATGACGTCTTCGGCTCCCGAACCCGGAACCAACCCGCTGTCGAAGTGCTGATCCGGGCCGTTGCCAAAAGACAAATCCAGCACGAGCTGATGCTCGTGTGTTACCAGGTGCCGGCGGTAGAACCCCGCTCCGAAAACCACGATGCCGGGCCCGATGTCGGGCACGCGCCATCTCACGTCGTCGACCCAATAGTTCACGAACGGGTTCTTGGGGTCGATCACATCGTCGATCAAGAGACTCATCGTCCCTTCGACCGGACCGCGGATCAAGATCGGGCACGCGCAAGGATCGTAGCAGCCGTACTCGAACTGACTCCCCGCACCCAGTTCGGCAGGGATTGGCCACTGGGCAGCGGACGGTCGCGCGCAGGCGAACGCTAGACACGCGAGGCCTATGGCAATCAGCTTCTTCACCGCCGAAATTCTAGGGCAGTCGCAGGCGCGCGGCGAGCCAATTCGCGATGACGCCGCTCACGTCCCGCGACAGCGGTATCGGCTTCACCGGTGGATCATCCCCATTCGTGGCAACGACCTGCGCGCTTCGCGCCGTCGACCCCGTGACCTCGCCCGGAAGCTCGGGCGTGCCGTGGACGAACCCCGGACCCAGGTCCGGGTAGGGGCGCAGGGTCACCTGGCGATTGCCGGCGGCGCCCAGCACCTTCGCCAGCGTGTCCGCGTGCGCCGGCGGAACGACATCGTCCGATCGATCCTGAACCAGCAACACCGGCTGGCGAACGCGCCGCACCGCCGGCCGTGGATCATAGCCAAGGTAGAAACGCGTCCACGGATCGGTCGCGAGCTTCGCCTGCCAATCGCGCATGATGTCGGCAACGATCGAGTCGCGCTCCGCCCGATCGTAACCATCGCGTTGCTCGACCCAGCCCTGCACACGGACCAGGGCCAGGTCCTTGCCCGAAACCGCGGGGCACCCGATCAGCACAACGCCGGTCACCAGCGAGTCTTCGCCCGCCACGATCGAGGCGATCACCGCGCCCTCGCCGAATCCCAGCAACGCGATGCGCTTGGGGTCGACGTCGGCGCGGCGGCGCAAGTACGCAAGTGCCGCGCGCGCGTCGTTGGCCCGGTCGAGCGTGGTTGCGGTGTCGAGTCGGCCGCTCGATGCGCCGATGCCGCGATCGTCGAGACGCAGCACTCCCATCCCGCGGCGCGACAGCGTGTCGGCGAGGTCGTGGAAGGGCCGGTAGACGCCGCCAGCCGCCGAATGATCGCGATCGTCGGCGCCGGCGCCCGAGATCAGCACCACCGCCGGCGAGCGCGGCACCACCGAGCGGCGCCCGACACGCACCGGCGTCAGACGCGGGACGGTGAACGTGCCTCCGAGGAACACGCTCTCGGCAGTGCGCACGCGCACTTCCTCGGCGCGGTAGGGAGCGTCGGGTGGCGCCATGTAGCGCACCGAACTGAGCGCGCGACTTCCTGGCGGCGGACCAGGATCGCGAAAGAAGAACGAATCCGCTGGGACCCGGGCATCCTGGAGAAACGTCGACTCGGGCTGCGCCAGCCGCGCCGCGTCGCGAAACTCGAGCGTATCGGGTTGCGCCGAGGCCACGGCGGGCAGCGCGAGCCAGGCCACGACGGCGAACCACCGGGTCATTCGATCGACCGCGGCACCGATTCGATTCCTGACACCAGCCAGTCGCCGACGCGCGGCTCGAAGGTGACCTTGTAACTCTCCTGCGGGCCGCGATAGACGATCAGTTCGAGGCCCCCCGTCTCGCTGCCGGGCGCCACGCGCCACGCGCCCTTGGGAACGTCCCACTCGAACGAGCGCGCGAGATCGACCACCGCGGACCCGGTCGCGAACAACGCCGGATTCACCTCGCGGGTTTCGAGCGCGTCGAGGAAGCGCACCAGGGTCGTGTAGGTCGAGAATTCCTGCTTGGATTCGACCCGGTCGAACCCGACGTCGCCCCAGGTGAAGCGATGCGTCCACCACAGGTGCGGGCAGGTCAGGCACTCGTCGAATCCGGCGCGCGCGCGGTAGGTGCGCACCACCAGGTCAATCGGCCCGCCCTCGGATTCGAAACGTCCCTCGCCGAAGCCGCCGAGCGAGTCGGCCCCGAGGGTCTGCACGATCTTCCATTGGTCGCCGGTCCGGCTCCACACGAACAGCATCGGCTCCTGGCGTGGACCGCGGGCGCGCCCGAATAGGCCAGCCACGAGGTCGCCCCCGCCGGACTGGGCGCCGCCCAGATCGATCGCCGCGGTGGTGCGCCGGACGCGTGCCGCGGTCAGGCGCAGTCCGCGGCCCTCCAGCTCGACCAGCTGGGGTGCCGTCGGATCGTCGCGACACCAGATGAGGAACGGCCACGATCCGCGGCCGGGGTCCGATCGCAGGAACAGGTTGATCACCAGGCCGCACGGCTCGCCCGCGATCTCGACGCCGACACTGAGCGAATCGAGCAGGTACTTGGCGCGGCGGGGCCATTCGGAGGGATCGCGCCGGCCGAGATCCTGGCGGACGGCCTGAGCCGTGATTCGCGCCGCACCCAGATCGTCGACGCCGCCTTCCCACGCCTCGGGCACCCGGCGCAGCAGGAAGGTCAGGGAGTCGGTGCCCCCCGTCCCGGTCGAGTCGGATCCGCGATCGACCAGCGTCACCTGGCGCTCGCAGCCGCACAACGTTCCGGCGACGACGATCACGGCGAGTAGCCACGTGGCCGCGCCGGCGGCGCGCTCGCCGCGAAGGCCCGGCCCGACCCGCCTCACTCGCGCTGGCCGGCCGCGGTCGAGTCCGCGGCGGCCTGAGTCCAGCTCTCGATCAGCCATCGTCCGTCCTCTTCGGTGAAGCGGACCACGTAGCGCTTCGGCCCGCTCGAGCTCGAGAACTTGAGGCCCAGCCACCGCGGCCAGCGTTCCTGCTCGAAGCGTTCGAGCGCCCAAGTACTATCGGCGCGTCGCGACCCCCAGCCCAGCTTGCGCGCCTCGTCGACCAGTTGCGGCTTCGCCACACAGCGCGCGGCCGCCGACCGATCCTGATTCACGAGCGCACGGACGAAGTCGGTGAACGTCGCGTACGGCGTCGCCATCACCCGATTCTCGATCAGCTCGAACCCGGCGCGGCGGCGATCGGCGTAGGTTCGCTCGATCAGCCGCGGGGGGCAACCCGGGCACTCGGCGAACAACGGATCGGGCGTCGCGCGCGACCAAGTCTTGAGCTCGGGGCGCAGGTCGCGATCGAGGTCCACCCAGACTGCCTCGTACGCCCCGTCGAGGTCCGGGCCGTGCCCCGGCCACTGGAATGGCCGCCAGAATCCACCGTCGGAGGTCATTCGCAGGAGGTGCATTCCCATTCGGCCGTCGCGCGCCCGGTCCAACAGACCCCACACATACGGGGCCTCGGCCTCGTTGTTCCACCACACGCGGAACAGGGGCTTGCGGCCACCCGGCAGCGCCATCGCCTGCATCATCAGGCGGTCGCCCCGATACCAGAAGAAGTAGCCCATAGCGTGCGCGTCCAACCGATGGGGATTGCGCGCCACCAGGAACACGAAGCTCGAAATCACGGGATCGGCGACCAGGTCGGTGTCGAAGCCGAGCGAATCGAGCGCCGACTCGACCGCCGCGATCTCGCCGACTCGTGCACGGCCGAGAGAGCGCAGGAATCGCCACGCGATGCCGCCCAGGCGGTCGTATGCCGTCTTGGTGGCGGCATCGATCGAGTCCGTGGGCTGGGCCCGCAGGGCCGCCCGCACTTCGGCCGCCCACACCTGAATCGTGTCGGCGCCGGGGGGAGTCCACGGCCGCACGCCGGAGGCGCGAGTCTGTGCGCGCACGGGGCCGGGCGGCACGAAGGCCGCGCCCGCGAGCGCCGCCACCAGGAGGACCAGAGCCAGTTGCTTCATTCTTGGACGGACTCTAGCGGGTCGCGGGCGGCGGTGGCAGCTGATAGTAGGAAACCCAGACGATGACCGAAGGCACCGAGAACGTGAGTCCCCGAGTCGACTTGAGCGAGTAGTCGAGGAAATACGGCTGGCGGCGGATGCGCCCCTGGATGCGCGAGATCAGGTTCGCGGTCTTGAAGTGGATGGCCCCCGTCGGCTGCGGTTCGCCCGGCGACAGGTAACTGTTGGCGAGCGGCATCCCGGTGGTGATGCCATCGCAGGGCGCGGTCGGTTGATCCAATTCGTAGATCGCCGGACCATGATCGGTGATGATCGCCGAGGCCCCGGCCTCGATCCTGGCGTCGGCGACCACCAGATTGGAGTCGAGCGTCTCGATTCTGAAACGCAGGACCGAGCCGAGCTGTGCCCCGGACAGGATGTCGGGGCAGCGCCAGCGCCGGAATTGCGGCCGGTCGTCCCAGGTTCCCGAGTCGCGCAGACCGACGAGCACCACGGCTGTGGGCGTGTTCTCGGGTAGGGTTTTGAAGCTCCACACCGGGCCTTCCTCGTAGTCGCCGGTTTGGACGTTGCGCGCCTCCACGCGCCAGTAGTAGCGCGTGTCGAAATTCCACCGGCCGAGGGGCGGCAGCAGGTACGCCGAGCCGACGTTGATCGGGTCCACGGTTCCGGTTGCGACTTGGGCCGAATCGGTCGAAACGTACGCGGTGTAAGCAACCGGTCCCGCCGAGGACTCGGTTGCGCGCCAGCAGAGCGGCGCGAACGGGCCCTCGGTGCCGAATCCGTTCCTGGGCAGCGGCTGCTCGACGTGCCGAACCGAGGTGGTGCGGAACTGCCAGTAGTAGAGCTGGCTGAGCGTGCCCCCCTCCGTGGTCTTCACCTTGGTGGTGATCTCCACCGTGTGGGTGCGCCGCAGGTCGAGGTCGCGTTGCGGTCTCAGAGTCACGACGCGATTCGAGTCGCTGAAGCTGAACGAGATCGGGATTCGGCGCGTGTCGATCTTGAGGAACACCGTCGTGGGATTAGCGCTGGTCGGCACGATCGGCGTCTTGAAGCGCACTCGGATCGTGGTCTCGTACGGGATCCCGGTGCTGCGCGCCGGCGGGAACACCTCGACGATCTCGGGCGGCATGACGACCGGGGCGAGCGGTGCCGTGGCATCCTTGCCGCAGCCGCCCAGGGCCAGGATCCCCAGGGCCAGCAGGGCCGCCCGCACCGCGCCGATCCCGGACGCGGCGCCTAAATTCGAGCGTCCTCTCATCGAATGATGATGAACTTGCCGGTTTGCTGCCCGACCGGCGAGTCGATGGTGAACAGGTAGATCCCCGATTCGCACTCCTGTCCGTTGCGCGAGATCAGGTCCCACGGCGCCTGTCCGTCGCCGTTGGTCCCATCGTGGTGGATCGTCTGCACGTGGTCCCCCGACACCGTCCAGATCTTGATCGTGCACTGGGCCCGAGGCAGCCCCATGAAGTCGACGTGCCGCGTCAGCTGGTCCCCGATCACCGGCGGCCGGTCCCACGTCTCTCGCGCTCGGAACGGGTTCGGCACCACCCACACCTGCCCCGCCCGGTCGCGCGACGCCACGTTCGGCCGCTCGATCTGCGAGAAGCTCGGCGTGAACGCACTCTCGTATTCCACCCGCCGGATGCTCTGTCCGACCTCGATGTCGAACGCCACCACCGCCGACACGAAGTACCCGTAGTCGAACCCGTTCAGCACTTCCGGGTCGTCGACGTAGTAGCGCCCCATCGGGTAGAGCGGCTGCTCGTAGGCGATGCGCACGTAGTCGAGGGTGGTGTCGGTGACCGTCGAGAGCTTCTGCTGGCTGAAGGTCGAGTCGTTCGAGAACGAGCCGAGCAGCGCCCAGTTCTCGCGCGGCGGCAGCAGCGAGCTGCGCCCGCGCCAGTCGGCCGCCTTGTACACCCGGTAGCCGGCGAACTTGCCGCCGCGCGGGCCGGTGAGCTGGGCGTTGGCCAGCACCTCGGGCACGTTGTCCCACTCGATCCTGAGCCGATGGTCGCCGGGCACGATGCGCAGGCTGGGCGGCACCGGCAGATCGCTCGGGTCCAGCCAGAATTGGTGGGTTTCGTTGCCGCCGAAGCCGGTGCACAGGTCGCAGTCGGCGTCGGTCCAGATGCAGTTGCCCGGCGTGTAGAACTCGTCGACGGCCACGAATCCGAGGTTCGGATCGAACTTTCCCGTGCAATGCGGATCCCACATGAACGGCACCGGCGCATCGACACACGCTTCGTGGCCCGCCTTGCCGCTGATGCCATTGTTCCAGTCGTTGGGGTAGGGCGGCGGCAGTGAATCCGGAATCAGGTTGAGGAAGCGCCCGCGTTCGACGGCAGCGGCGTTGCCCATGAGCAGCTCGAGGCTGTCTGGACTGAGGGTTCCGACCAGCGCCACGTGCAGCTCGAGGCTCTCGCCGGGCCCCAGCGTCGGGAACGGACCGCACGACACCAGCACCGCGTAATCGTCGGCTCCCGTGGTATTGGCTTGTGGGAAGACTCCCCGCAGCGCCTCGTAGCGTTCGGCATCAGTCGACGGCAATCCGCCTTGGCGCGGCGAGCGGCCGCGCGCGAACACCGAAGTCTGGAAGCTCACACGCGCGGGGGCCCGCGCGTAGCTGCGCACCGGTGTGATGCTCGCGAGCGGATCTATGGTGTGGTAGAGGGGCACGACCGCGACCGTCGGCAAGCCATTGTCCTGGCTGAAATCCGAGAGCACGGTCACGGTCTGCTCGAGCTCCTCGGAGCAGGTCACCGGCGGACAGGGCGCCGGTGGGGTGCCCTGGCCGCAGAAGCTCCCGCCCAACGACATCGAGTACGTCCCGTCGATCACCTCTCGCGAGTAGCTCTGGGTGGAGATGCGGTCGTTCAGGTGCCCGCTCGCGTTGTTACGGTCGCGCGAGTCGAGATCGGCGAAGAACCCTAGGCGCACGCCTTCGATCCGCCGGTCACCGTGATTCGTGATCGTGAACGACAGCCCTGCGATGCCTTCATACCCCGGCGCATTCCACGCATAGGCTTCCTGCAGCACGGTCAGGCCGAACGGCTTGTGTTGCTCCCCGCCCTCGTACACGTACTGGACAGCCTCGGGACGATCATCCACGTAGACCGCCGACATCATGTGCTCGGAGAACAAGCCGAGGTCCTCGTCGACCTCGCCGTCGCCGTCGTTGTCCCGATTGTCGAGAGCTTCTTCGTCGGCAAGAGCGTCGCCGTCGTCGTCGACCAGTCGCCGGGTCCCGGGCCGTCCCTTGTTGGCGCCGCGCACCCGGTCTTCGGGATCGAGGGTCGGCCGCCACTCGAGCACCGGACCGCCCGACACCCGCGGCGCACCGCGTTCGTCCAGGCCACCCACCCACAGGGCGGCATGGTTCAACGCCTCCGCCCCGGACCCGGGGCGGATCTCGAACGAACTGTCGTTCGAGAGCCCATTGTCGAAAAACGCGTTGCCGAGGACGCCGACATTGGTGACCCGCAGGGCGAAACCGCCGGCGGTCAGCGTCGGGCCGCGGTTCTCGATGTCGAGGAAGGCGCCCGCAGGCTGGGCAGGCAGAAACACCGCGGCGACGGCGATCGCGGCGATGAGCTTTCGAACGAACCTGGGGATCGGTGGGCTCCTGCCGCTGGGGGAACGGCTTGGGGTGGAATGCGAGCCCCCGATTCTATGGGCCCCGGAGCGGCCGATCAATGGCCGGCTTGCACCCTCGCGGCGGCCGCCTAGAGTTGGCCCATGTGCACCCTGATCGTCGGCCGAGACGTTCTCGAGCCGGATTCGGTGATCCTGGCCGCCAACCGCGACGAGGATCCGGCTCGGCCATCCTTACCACCGGGGGTCCTGCTGCGCGAGCCGCGAGTGGTCGGCGGGCGCGACGGGGTCGCCGGGGGCACCTGGCTCGCGGTGCGCGGCCGGGAGCGGGCGGTCGCGATGCTCAACCGGCGTCCGGCCGGGCGATTGCCAGTGGCCCAGCGCTCGCGTGGACTCCTGACCCTCAACGTCGCGGCCGCCGATCACCCGCGCGAACGGGCCGCCTCGGCCCTGCGCGAAGCGTCCTACGCGCCATTCACGCTGGTCGTGCTGGAGCCCACGAGGTCCTGGCTGTTGGCGTGGGACGGGGTCGCGCGCTGGCAGGAGATTGGCCCCGGCTGGCACGTCCTCACCCACGCCGATCTCGACGATCCGACCGAGCCGCGGACCGCGCGATTGATGCGCGAGATCTCCGGATGGCAACCGGACTCGGCCGCCGAGGCCGAGGCCGGCCTGATCGCCCGGCTCGCCGAGCACGACCCGCCGGCCGTGTGCATCCACGACGGCCGCATGGCGACCGTGTCGTACTCCGTCGTCCATTTGTCGCGCACGCGCGCGCACTACCTGCACGGCGAAGGGCGGCCGTGCGAGCGCCCCGCGGACGACGTCACGAATCTGCTGGCAACGCCGGCGGCCGCGGAGCCTTCGCCGTGACGACCGCCGCCGGGCTGGCCTACAATGCCGGTCGCTTCGTCGACGGGGCGTAGGTCTTAGGGAGGTGTGGGATGGAATCGGGATTCCCGGATTGCCGGAAGTGCAATGACGGCGTGTTGCTGCCGCTGTCGGACTACGGTCGGGATGGTGCTCCGATCAACTACAAGGCCTGGGTCTGCAGCAACCCGGCCTGCGGCTTCAACGTCCGCATCGACAACGGCGAGATCAGCCTGGGGCGCACGATCGGGATCTCCACCAAGTGAGTCAGGGCTGCGGCCGCAGAATTCCTCCGCTCGAACGCCGGGTCGTGGCGTGATCCGCGCCATCGTCTTCGACCTAGACAACACCCTGGTCGACTTCATGAAGATGAAGGCCGACGCGGTGAATGCGGCGATCGACGGCATGATCGACGCCGGCCTGGCGCTGCCGCGCGAGGCGGTGCGCGAGCGGATCGACCGCATCTATCAGGCCCAGGGGCTCGAGTACCAGCGCGTGTTCGACGAACTGCTCGAAAGCGAGCTGGGACGGATCGACCCCAAGATCCTGGCCTCGGGAATCGTCGCCTACCGCCGCGGCCGGGAATCGGCGCTGGTGCTCTACCCCCACGTCCACATGACGCTGCTCGAGCTGACCAAGCGCGGCATCAAGCTGGGCGTGGTGTCGGACGCGCCGCAAGCGCAGGTCTGGCTGCGACTCTGCTCGCTGTCGCTCCAGCACGTGTTCGACGCGGTGGTCACCTTCGACGACACCGGCGAGCGCAAGCCGAATCCGGCGCCGTTTCGCCGGGTGCTCGAGCGCCTGGGCGTCGGCGCCGGCGAGGCGCTGATGGTCGGCGACTGGGCCGAGCGCGACGTAGTCGGCGGCAAGAGCCTCGGGATGCGCACGGTGTTCGCGCGTTACGGAGACACGTTCGAGACCCAGCAATCCGGGGCCGACCACGACATCGATGACGTCTTCGAACTGGTCCGCATCGTGGACCAACTGAACCAGCAACCGCACATAGGGGGAAAACCGTGAAGGCTGCGAAGACCAAGGTCCATCAGCCTCCCGAGGGGACCGGCAAGATCGATGGTCATTATCATGTCTACGTCTTCGACGTGTTCAACAAGAAGTTCATGCCCGGAAAGACCTTCGACACCATCGAGAAGGCGGCGAGCTTCCAGCGCCACGAGCAGGAGCGCATCTACACCGAACAGGAGGCCGATCCCGAGTTGTTCGACCTGCCGTTCATCTCGGCCGATGGGGCCCTGCCCGAAACGATCGCCAGGCTGGCGGAGTACCGCGAGCAGCTGATGAAGGACCTGGCGTCCGAGGCGCGCACCCGCCAGCGCCGGCGCTAGGGCGTCGAACCTCCCATGCGACTCGTCACCGCCGAGGAGATGCGGCGGCTCGACCGCGCGACCATCGACGGTGGTACTCCGGGCGTCGATCTCATGGAGCGCGCGGGCGCCGGAGTGGCGGCAGCCGTCGAGCGTCACTTTGGCCCGATGCTGGGCTATCGGGTGCTCGTGCTGTGCGGCACCGGCAACAACGGCGGCGATGGTTTCGTGGTCGCCCGCTTCCTGGCGGCGCGCGGCGCCGAAGTCCACGTCGGCCTGCTCGGCGCACGCGACCGCGTGCGCGGCGACGCCCGCACCCAGCTCGAGCGGATGGAGGCTGCTGGCATCCGCGCGCACGCCCTGGCTGACGCCGCCGGCATCGACGGCATGCGCGCGGCGCGCGACGCCTGGGACTTCGCGATCGACGCCCTGCTCGGCACCGGCGCTCGCGGCGAGCCCGAAGGCCTGATGGCGGAAGGCGTCGAGGCCTTGCGCCAGCTCGACGACGCGGGCACGCACGTGATCGCGGTCGACCTGCCCACCGGCGTCGACGCCGACACCGGCGCCATCGCGCGGCGTGCGGTGCGCGCCGACCTCACCGTGACCTTCGGTTTCCCGAAACGCGGGCACTGGCTTTACCCAGCGCGCGCCTTCGTCGGCGCGCTCGAAGTGGTCGACATCGGACTCGTGGATCGCTCGGGGGCCGACGACGATCCCGAGCGCCGGGTCGAGATCGCGCACAGTCCGGAAATGGCGGACCTGGTGCCGCGCCGCCCGCCCCTGGCGCACAAGGGCAGCGTCGGGCGGGTGCTGGTGGTCGGCGGATCGGTTGGCCTGACCGGAGCGGTGGCGTTGGCCGCGCGCGCGGCCTCGCGCAGCGGCGCCGGCTATGTGCGCGTGGCGGTGCCGCGCAGCTTGAACGACATTCTCGAGATCAAGCTGACCGAAGAGATGACGGTGCCGGTCGCGGAAACGCCGGGCCGCTCGCTCAGCCTGGCGGCATTGCCCGATCTGCTCGATCTGGTGGAGAAGTCCGATGTCGTGGCCCTCGGCTCGGGACTGTCACGCGATTCCGACTCCGCCGAGCTGGCGCGCCAACTGGCGGCGCGCGCACGCGTGCCCATGGTGATCGACGCCGATGGCCTGAACGCGTTCGCGGGCCGCAGGCCGGCCCGGGACCGCGAGCCGGCGCCGCGCATCGTCACCCCGCACGTCGGCGAGATGAGCCGGCTCACCGGACTCGACCCGGCGGCGATCGAGCGTGATCGTATCGAGGTCGCGCGCAAGTGGTCGGCGATCTGGGGTGCCGTGGTCGTGCTCAAGGGCGTGCCGACCGTGACCGCGCGCCCCGACGGCCATGCGACCGTCAACTCGAGCGGGGGTCCGGCGTTGGCGACCGCCGGCACCGGGGACGTGCTGTGCGGGGTGATCGCAGCACTGGTCGGCCAGGGGCTCGCGCCCTACGACGCGGCGCGGCTCGGCGCGTACCTGCACGGACTCGCCGCCGACCGAATCGCCGAAGCCCGAGGCGTGCTCGGCATGACGGCGGCGGATCTGCTGGACCGGATTCCTTCGGCGCTCGGCGCCTTGGCGCGCGAGCGCGATCACGCGCTGGAAAAGCGCGGTGCTACAGGTGCTGCTGGACCTTCGCCAGGATCGCCTGCTTGGGGTAGGCGCCCATCAGGCGCTCCGCCACTTCGCCACCCTTGAACAGGATCAGCGTCGGAATGCTGCGGACGTCGTAGCGCATGGAGACGTCCTGGTTCTCGTCGACGTCGATCTTGACCACCTTGAGCCGTCCGGCGTATTCGGTGGCGATCTCTTCGAGGGCCGGGGCGACCATGCGGCACGGGCCGCACCACACTGCCCAGAAATCCACCAGGACTGGCACGGGGGACTTGAGAACAGTGGTATCGAAGTCGCGTTCGCTGATGGCGACGGCATTACCCATGGGAAAAACCCCCTTGCTTGGAAAACTGGCGGAATTGAGCGCACCTTCCGATGCCATCTGCGGAGCGATCGATCCAAGGTCGAATTGCGAGCCCGCCGAAGATAGGAATCTGTCCAGGGCCGGTCAAACTCCGGAAGCCTGGACCAAACCAGGCAGGCTCAGGCTCGGGGCATCGGACCCAGGCTCCTCCGAGGCGCCATGATCCCGCTGCGCGACGAAAACCCTTCGGGCTCGACCCCGATCGCGACCTGGGTCCTGATTGCGATCAACGTCGCGGCCTTCCTCTACGAAATCCTGCTCGGCCCCGACCTGCGCGCGTTCATCATGAACTGGGGGTTCGTCCCGCTGCGGCTCGCCAACGCCGTCGGCGCCGGCGCAGAGCCGCTGCCGCCGGTCCTCGCCACGCTGTTCTCGTCGATGTTCCTGCACGGCGGCTGGGCGCATCTCGCCGGCAACATGTGGTACCTGTGGATCTTCGGCGACAACATCGAGGATCGCCTGGGCCGCGGCCGATACATCGCGTTCTATCTCGCCGCCGGGATCGCCTCGGTGCTGGTGCACTTTGCGGCGCACCCGGGTTCGGGGGCGCCCACCGTGGGCGCGAGTGGCGCGATCGCCGGCGTGCTCGGCGCCTACATGCGTGCGTTCCCCCGCGCCCGCGTGATCACGCTGATCCCGTTCTTCCCCTTCTTCCAGGTCACGGCACTCCCTGCGATCGTCGTGCTCGGTCTGTGGTTCGTGATCCAGTTCTTCAGCGGGGCGCTCGCCCTGGCGTGGTCTCGCGTCGGCGGCGTGGCGTGGTGGGCGCACATCGGGGGCTTCGCGTTCGGCTATCTGGGAATGATGCTCTTCGTGCCGCGAGGCCGACCGGGGTCTCGGTAGCGATCTCATCGACCGTGGGCTAGCATCGCCGTCCTCCCACCCCACTCGATCCCCCGGAGACCCTCCCGTGCGACGCGACCTCGATTCCCTCATGCAGCAACGCGGCCTGGCGGGCATGGTGGTATTCGCCAACGACCGCTATTGCCCGGCGATGTACTACGCCACCGGGCGCAAGATCCACCGCGGGATCTACTTTCGCACGGCGAGCGGCCGCGCCCACATGGTGGTCGACCCGATGGAGCGCGACGACGCGGCCAAGATCGGCTGCGAGTACTCGACGCTGTCGCAGCATGGCCTGATGCAGCGCATGGACCGGCTCGGACACGCGGGCGGCTATGCCGACCTGATGGCCGAGATGATCGGCACGATGTCGATGATGGGCCGGGTCGCGGTGTTCGGCGACCTCGAGGCCGCCTATGCGTGGAGCTTGCTCCACGAGCTGACCCAGCGGGTGCCGGGAATCGAGATCGATCGTGGCGTTCCCGACCTGCTGTCGGTGGCGCGCACCACCAAGGACGATGCCGAGCTGGCCGCAATTCGCCACGCCTCGAGTGCCGTGGTCGCCGCCTGGAAGCGACTGACCGAGCACCTGGCGCAGCTCCGGCCCGAGGGCGAACACTTCAAGAACGGCGGCGGACCTGTGACGCTCGGCTCGTTGCGCTCGCTGCTGCACTCGGAGTTCCTGAAACATGGCCTCGAAGGCGGCGAGAGCATCGTCGCCCAGGGGCGTGACGCCGGCGTGCCGCACAACCGTGGGAACGACAAAGACCTGCTGCGCGCGGGGACTCCGGTAATCGTCGACATCTTCCCCGGCGAAGCCGGCGGCGGCTACCACAGCGACTTCACTCGCACGTTCTGTATGGGACGCGCACCGGATGCACTCAAGCAGCTGTACGACGACACGCACGCCGCGTTCTCCGCCGCCATGGACACGCTCAAAGTCGGCGAGCCCTGCCGCGTGCTCCAGGAACGGGTGTGCGACGTGTTCGAGCTGCGCGGCCACGCGACGATTCGCACCAACCAGGGTACCGAAGAAGGCTATGTCCACAGTGTCGGCCACGGCGTCGGACTCGACGTCCACGAAGCACCTCGCCTGGGCGGCCCGCCGGCCAATACGCAGCGGCTCGAGCCGGGCATGGTGGTGACCATCGAACCGGGGCTCTACTACCCCTCGCGCGGCATGGGCGTGCGCATCGAGGACCTGGTGGCGATGACCCCCGACGGCCGCTACGAGAACATGACCCCTGCGCCCTACGAGATGGAGATCCGACCCAGCGCATGAAAGCCAAACACTTCGAGATTGTGAATCCACCGCGCGCCGAACGCGCCGTGCTGGTCGGCCACGCGGCGCGGGACGGAATGCTCGACCGCTCGCTCGCCGAGCTGGCCCTGCTCGCCGACACCGCCGGGGCCCAGGTGCTCGGCACTGTCGCGCAGCGGCGTGGATCGGTGAGTGCAGCTACGTTCATCGGCAAGGGCAAGGTCGAAGAACTGAAGAAGCTCGCGACCGATCACGATGCCGACGTCGCGATCTTCGACGACGACCTGTCGCCCGCGCAGGTGCGAAACCTCGAGAAGGCCACGTCGCGAAAAATCGTGGATCGCTCGGAGTTGATTCTCGACATATTTGCGAAGCGTGCAAGAACGCGTGAATCAAGATTACAAGTCGAGCTGGCGCAGCTCGAGTACACGCTGCCGCGGCTGACCGGCATGTGGAAGCACCTGGAGCGCCAGGCCGGCGGCATCGGCACCCGCGGACCGGGCGAAACCCAGCTGGAAACCGACCGCCGGTTGGTGCGCGAACGCATCGCCCGGCTCAAGCGGGCACTGGCCGCGGTCGAGCGCGAGCGCGAGACCCAGCGTCGCCGCCGCCGCCGCGAGTTTCGCGCGGCGCTGGTCGGCTACACCAACGCCGGCAAGAGCACTCTGTTCAACGCGCTCACCCGCTCGCAGGTGTTCGTCGAGAACCGCCTGTTCGCAACCCTCGACGCCACCACGCGCCAGATGGTGAGCCCCGAACGACGCGTGGCGCTGGTCACCGACACCGTCGGATTCATTCGCAAGCTGCCGCATCATCTGGTGGCGTCGTTCCACAGCACGCTGGTCGAGGCGATCGAGGCCGACCTCCTGCTCCATGTAGTCGACGTCGCCGATCCCGACTGGCGCCGGCAGATCGCGGCGGTCGAGAAAGCGCTCGAGGAGATCTTGGAGACGCCGCGCCCGGTGGTCATGGTGTTCAACAAGGTGGACCGAATCGCCGACGAGACTCTGGTCGACGGCTTGCGCGCCGAGTTCGACGGCTGCCTGGTGGTGTCGGCGCTGACCGGCGAGGGGCTCGATGGCGTGCGCGGGCTGATCTGGCGGCTCGCGGGCGAGCGCGCCGACGCGCGGGCGTCATGAGTTATCCTGCCGACTCATGACTCCGACCAGTCCATCGGCGCTCCGCACCCTGCGTTTCGGCCATAGCCCCGACGCCGACGACGCGTACATGTTCTATGGCTTCCAGACAGGAATCGCGTCGATCCCGGGCTGCGCGGTCGAGCACGTGCTCGAGGACATCCAGAGCCTGAATCGCCGGGCACTCGAGCGCGCCGATCTCGAGATCACTGCGGTCTCGGCCCACGCCTACGCGTTTCTTTCGGAGCAATACGCGGTGCTGGCATGCGGCGCTTCGATGGGACTCGGTTACGGACCGATCGTGGTCGCCCGCAAGCCGCGCACGCTCGACTCGCTGCGCGGCAAGCGGGTGGCGATTCCCGGCCCGATGACCACCGCCGCGCTGCTGCTGCGCGCCGAGTGTCCCGAGGCGATCCCGGTCGAGGTAATGTTCGATCGCATTCCGGCCGCGGTCGCCGGCGGCGAGGTCGAAGCCGGGGTCATCATTCACGAGAGCCAGCTCACCTATCGCGACGAGGGGTTGGCCAAGGTGCTCGACTTCGGCGAGCTGTGGCGGGAGCGGGACCAATTGCCGGTGCCGCTCGGTCTCGACGTCGTCCGTCGCGATCTCGGGCCGGACCTGATGCACGCGGTGAGCGTCGGCTTTCGCGCCAGCATTCGAGCGGCGCACGATCACGAGGACGATGCGATCCGCTACGCGCTCCAGTTCGGTCGTGGACTCGACGTCGCGAAGGGCAGGAAGTTCGTGCACATGTACGTGAACGAGCTCACGCTCGACATGGGCGAGACCGGACGCCGCGCGCTCGACCATCTATACGCCAAGGCCGTGGCGAGCGGGGCGATCCCGCGCGCGCCGCGCCTCGACGTCTTCTAGAGACACGTTCGGCCGCGTGAGCCAGCAGGTTCGCGACCCGGCCAGCGCCCTAGCGCCAAATTCACGCCCCGACGTTCGCGACGCCGCTTCACCCGGCCTGCGACGCGCCCTCGGCACGCTCGACGCCACGCTGCTCACCATCGGCGCCGTCATCGGCACCGGCATCTTCCTGACCGCCGGCGACGTGGTGCGCGCGCTCCCGCACCCGATGCTCGCACTCGGCGCCTGGCTCGCCGGTGGGCTGATCTCGCTGGCCGGAGCGCTCGCGTTCGCCGAGATGGGGGCGATGTACCCGCGCGCGGGCGGCGCCTACCACTACCTGCGCGAAGCCTGGGGCACGCTGCCCGCGTTCCTCTACGGCTGGACGTGCCTGCTGGTGATCATGTCGGGTGGCGTCGCCGCGATCGCGGTCGGCTTCGCCGACTACTTCGGAACCTTCGTGCCCGCGCTGTCGAGCGAGCACGTGCTGTGGTCGGTGGGCGCGTGGCAGGTCCATGGCTCGCAGATCACCGCGATGGTCGCCATCCTGCTGCTGACCTGGGCCAACGTGATCGGCGTCCGCAGCGGTGCCAGCGTCCAGAACTTCTTCACCTTCATCAAGCTGGGCGCGATCGCGGCGCTGGTCGGGTTTGGGCTCACCAGCAATGGGGTGGTGGAATCGGTCCCACTTCCAGCCATGACGCTCTCGCAGATGGTGGTGGCGGTCGGCGTCGCCCTGGTCGCGGTGTTGTGGGCGTTCGACGGCTGGTATTCGCCGACCTTCGCCGCCGGCGAGCTGCGCGATCCGGCGCGTTCGTTGCCGCGCGGGCTGATCGCGGGCCTCGTGATCGTGACCGTCATCTACCTGGCGCTCAACTGGGTGTATTTGAAAGCACTGCCGCTCGACAAGCTGGCGGCAACGTCGCGAGCCGCGGAAGGTGCGGCGGCCACGTTCGGCGCGGGCGCGGCGCGACTGGTGGCGGCCGCGGTTTCGATCTCGGCGTTCGGCTGTCTGGCGGCGACCATTCTCTATTCATCGCGCATCTATCAGCCGATGGCGGCCGACGGCGTGTTCTTCCGCCGGGTGGCAGCGATCCACCCGCGCTATCACACGCCGGTCGCCGCACTCTGGCTCCAGGGAGTGTGGGCGGCGGCGCTGGCGCTCACCGGCGGCTACACCGCGCTTTTCACCTACGTGGTGTTCGGCGGCGTGCTATTCCACGTCGCCACCGGGCTCGCGCTGTTCCGTCTGCGCGCGACCCGGCCCGACGCGGAGCGCCCGTATCGCGCGTGGGGCTATCCCCTGGTCCCCGCGCTGTTCGTGCTCGGCATGCTGCTGATCACCGGCAGCACGCTGGTGGTCGCACCCAAGGAGTCGCTGCTCGGCCTGGTGCTGATCGCGGCCGGACTGCCCGCTTACGCCTGGTGGCGAAGCAGGCAACCTAGTTCAGTGTCGCGCTGAAGCGGGCTGTGTAGCTCATTCCCGACCAGTTCTCGTCGATGCCGCCATCGGGCAGCGAGTGATACGAGAAGCCGCCGGCCAGGCCGAGGCCCCAGGAATCGCCCACCCACCACTCCTTGCCCAGGGTCAGGTCCGTCACGATCCCGCTGTCGGATTCGCCGTCGGCGTTGCCGCCATCCACCGACAGCGTGCCCATTCCGACGGATCCCGAAAGGTAGATGTTCACGGGCATGAAGTAGTAGGTGGCGCCGCCGCCAAACGCGCCCACGTTCACGGACCCGTCGAGCGACCCGCTTGCGGTGCCGACGCCGGGGATCGTGATGTCCGCATCCGGGTCGCTCGACGACCAGCCCCAAAGCGTCGCGTGCAGCGCGAAGTTGCGGCTCACCATGCCCCCGATCGCGATGTTCACATCCGTGGCTAACCCGTCGATGTCTGCCGACATCAACGGATGATCGATCTCAGTGTTCGCGGACCCGAGTCCGGTCGACAGTCGCAGGAAGAAGCCGTCGTGGGTCTTGGGCTCTCCCGCGAAGGTCGTCGAGGGGGAAGCGACAAACGCCAGGATCGCGAGCGTGAACACTGAAACGGCCAACTGCCCGAACCGACGGAACATTGATGGCGACCTCTGTCGGTCCGGGGGAAGTCGTGGGTGCACCCTGCCACGCGGCGCGGACCGACGTGCGTGCCGCAGGCCAGGATGTGGGCGGGATTCTGTGCTTTTTCCCATGCGGCGAGCAAGGAAGAGCCGGGCTAGTTCAGCGTCGCCGAGAAACGAAGGGCGTAGCTGGTGCCGGTCCAGTCGCCGGGGACGCCGCCGTCGGGAATCGAGTGGTAGGTGAATCCCCCGCTCAGCCCCAGCCCCCAGCTCTTGCCCACCCACCATTCCTTGCCCACGGCCAGTTCGAGACTCAACCCATCGTTGGTGTCGTAGTTCGTCACCGACGTGTCGAAGTTGATGCTGCCGAAGCCGGCCGAGCCCGAGAGGTACAGGTTCATGGGCATGATGTAGTAGGTCAGGCCGCCGCCGACAGCGATGAAGTCCACGTCGCCCTCGAGCACGCCGCTGGTGGGACCAACTCCGGGGATGTCGATCGTGGCGTCGGGGTCGGTCATCAGCGGCCCCCAGAACGTGCCGTGCATCGCGAGGTTGGGGGCGATTACGCCGCCGATCGCCACCTCCAGGTCCATTGCACTGCCGTCGATGTCGATCTTCATCGCCGGGTCGTCGATCTTGGTATTGGCGGCGCCACCGCCAAGACACATGCGCAGGTAGAATCCGTCGTGGGTTCGGGGTTGGCCAGCGTGCAATGCGGACGGTGCCGCCGCCAAGGCCAGTAGCCCGAGGGCGAAGATCGGACACAGAGACCGATGGAGCATCGGACGACTCCCCTGGTCCGCCAGGGAAGAAACGCGGGACTGATCCGGGACGCGCGGCGCGGACCGACCGGTGTCGAGGACGGGAGGAGCGCGTCGGAGTTTGCCCGAAGCGCGCCGCGCCGGGCAAGCGGTCCCCGATGCCGGGCCGGCGCTAGACGATCGCCGGCTCGATCAACTCGATGCGGCGCCAGGCGCCGCTGCGGAACCGCAGCGCGAACGCCGTGCCCAGAATCGCGAGGTAGAACACGATGCACCACATGGCGCCGGCATGTCCGCCGTCGCCGCGCACGACCACCCACCAACCCAGCGGCACGAACAGCAGCCAGGCCGTGGCCAATCGCGCCCACATGCACCAGGCGGTGTCGCCGGCCGCGCGCAGGGCTTCGCCCACGGTTATTCCGACCGCGTCGAAGATTTGCCACGCGGCACTGACCGCGAGCATCAAGGCGCCGACCCCGAGAACCGCCGCTCCGTCGGCGACGCCGCTGGTGAACGGCCAGAGCAGGAGCCGCGGTGCGAACAAGTAGAGGAGCCCGACCGCGCCCTGCCAGGCCAGCGTGACGCGCAGCGTCAGCCATACGATGCGCCCGACCTGATCGCGCGCCCCGGCGCCGATCGCCTGCCCGACCAGGATCGCACCCGCCGACGACAGACCGAACGCCGGCATGAACGACACCGAATTGAGCTGCAGGATCACGTTCATCGCGGCCAGCACGTGGGTGCCGAGGGTGCCGACGACCACGTTGATGAACAGCGTGAACGCGCCCATCTCCATGAACCAGTTGATACCGTTGGGAATGCCGAAGCGGAGCATGCGCAGGAACTCACGGCCCCGGAACTCGAGCGGCTCGTCGCCGGCCAGCTCGCGTTGGCGGACGTGGTAGGCGGCCGCGATGTACGCGAAGCCGAGGCAGTTGGACAGCCCGCTGGCCAGTGCGGCTCCGGCGATGCCCATTGCCGGGGCGCCCAGGTGGCCGAAGATCAGCACCCAATTGAGCGCGATGTTCGAGACCATGGCCACGACGCTGGCGCGCATCGGCACGCGCGTGTCGCCGAGCCCGGCGAACCAGTTGCCGAACGACTCGGTCGCGACGAAGGCGCCCAACGACCACAACCGGAACTGCATGTACTCGGTCATGCCGAGGTGCACGGCCGTCGGGAAATTGAAGACCTTGATCAGCGAGCCGGCGAACGGGGTGACGGCAATCGCAATCACCGAGGTGGCGATGCCGACCGCGAGGCCGTACCACGCGTAGCGACGCGAGGCGGCGTACTCCCGTCGTCCGGCGAGCTGGGCGGCAAAGCTCTGCACGATGAACACGATGCCGAACGGAATGATCGCGACGGTGAACGCGTTGAGCGCCCCGGTGGCGGTCGCGGCCAGCGCGTCGGCGCCGAGCCGGGCCACCATGAGCGCGTCACACAGACCGATGACCGATTGGGTCGAGCGCGTGAGCACCACCGGCCAGGCGAGATGCAGCAGCTTCCGCAGGCTGGGCGTGTGCTCCGAAGAGGTCGAAAGAGCCGGGGCGACGGACATGGAGCCGCGCAGACTATCGCATCCGGTGCGCGGCACCGCAGTGAGGCCGACTCCGGCATGACCGGAGCGTGATTCCACATCCGGACGCGGGAGTGGGCCCCCGCAGAATTCGATCCGGTTTCTAGGCGCTAGCCCGGAGCCAGGTGCGCGCGGCGACGATCTCGCCCTGAGTCAGCGAATGGCCCGCGGGCTCCCAGTGCGTGGTCACTTCGGCCCCACGCGACTCGAGCAGCTGGACCACGCGCTCGGTGTCCTCGGGTCGCGCGACCGGGTCGAACCGACCGCCGGCCACGAAGACGCGGACGCCCGCCAGGCTGCCGGTCGCGTCGAGATCGACCGGCATCATCGGGTGGAGCAGGATCGCCGAGTGCATCGCCTCGGGGCGCAGCAGCAACGTCGCGGCCGCGATGTTGGCGCCGTTCGAGAATCCGGCAGCGACCACCTTGCCCGGGTCGAACCCGTACTGGCTCGCGGCATCCCGGACGAAGTCTGCGAGTCCGTGCGCCCGGGTCACCAGATCCTCGACGTCGTAGACACCCTCAGCGAGACGTCGGAAGAAGCGCGGCATGTCCCGCTCGAGCACCTGGCCGCGCGGACTCAGCACCGCCGCCTCGGGGTCGAGCATGCGGGCGAGCGGCAGCAGATCGTTCTCGTCGCCGCCGGTACCGTGCAGCAGCAGGATCGTGCGTCCGCTTCCCGGTGAACGGGCCGGCTCGAAGCGATGGACGAAACTCTGAACGGCCTTACCCGGGCACTTCTCCTCGGGCGCGCTCAGGAAGCACCTCGCACACCGGTCTCCGACGACTTCGGCGAATCGATCTTGGGCAGCTCCGACTCGATGCGCTCGCGCCGCGGCTCGAGCCATGGCGGCAGGCGGAGCGTCGATCCGAGGCTCGCCCGATCCTCGTCGATCATCATGCCCGGCCCTTCGGTCGCGATCTCGTGGAGCACGTGACCCGGCTCGCGAAAGTAGATCGAGCGGAAGTAGCAGCGTTCCGCCACGTCGGTGGTCGGCTGGCCGGCGGCGAACAAACGATCCATCCACGCCCGTTGGGTATCGGAGTTGGTCGTGCGCCACGCCACGTGGTGCACGGTGCCGGCGCCCATGCGTCCGCGCGGCAGATCGGGATCGACCACGACGTCGGCCACGGTCCCCGGCAAAGGCCCCGCGGTTTCGAGCCGCGTGCGCCCGCGCTCCTCACCCCGCCGCGCGAATCCGAGCACGTTCTCGAGCAGCTCGAGCGAGCGCTCGTCGCGGCCCGCGGGCGACAGCGTCACGCCGCGAAAGCCGGTGATGCCGTGCTCCGGAGCGACCGGACCGTCAGCCCACGGCTCGACCACGCCGGGCGCCGATTCGGTCTCGATCAGCTCGAGGCGCAATCCATCGGGGTCCTCGAACGCGAGAACCGAACTCTCGAAACGAATCTGGGAATCGAGGTCGAGGCCGAGGCCCGAAAGACGATCCCGCCACCACGACATCGATCCCGCGGGGATCGCGAACGCGGTCGCGGTCACCTGGCCCGCGCCGACGCGCCCGCGCGGAGCACCCGGCCACGGGAAGAACGTCATCAACGTGCCGGGTTTGCCGAGCGCGTCACCAAAGTAGAAGTGGTAACTGCCGGGGTCGTCGAAGTTCACCGTGCGTTTGATCAAGCGGAGCCCAAGCACCCCGGAGTAGAAGTCCAGGTTGCGCTGCGGGTCGCCGGCAATCGCGGTGACGTGATGAATTCCCGAGATCCGGGTTTCTTCCGCGGCGTTCTCGGGTTGTTTCGGAGCGTCTTTCACTCTTGCTCTTCCTCCGTTCCTTCGTCGTACAACCGTGCGCACAAGTCCGCCAGCGCACGCGCCTCGCGATCCGGAAGCCGGCGCGCGAGGTCGGCCTGAATGGCTTCGATCTCGCCCCGCATGCGTTCGAGCAGCTTGAGTCCTTTGGTCGTGATGCGCGTCACCGACAGCCGCCGATCCTGCTCGGACCGCACCCGCTCGACCCAGCCGCCCTCGGCGAGTCGGTCGATCAGGCGCGTGACGTCGGGGGATCGCTCGATCAGCCGGCGCGCGATGTCCCAGCGCGGATACCCGTCGGGATGTGCCCCGCGCAGGACGCGCAGAACGTTGTACTGGCCGCCGGTCACTTGGTGTCGTGCGCACACGGCTTCGATCCGCTCGCGCAGGTGGCCCGCGGCCACCAACAGGCCCAGCATGGCTTCGTGCTGGGGGCTCTCGAACCGCGCCTGGTGAATGCGGCGGTTCAGAGGCTGTGAACGGTTCCGGGCCATTTCGTTCTCGTGGGGGTTTGGATGCCGCCGGGGTTCGTGTGTTGTAACACGTTTTCGTCAGGTCCCGCGACTCCATTTGCCCGGGGTGAACGGCGTAGGATGTGTCGTCCATGTCACGCTCCCGTTCCCGCCCCCTGGCGTTCCTGCTCATGACCATGATTCACGCGTCGCCCGCAGAATCGGCGACCCCCGCGGCGCCACCGGTCGCGGCCGTCCGCCCGCATGCCGTCGAGTCGCCCAACGGCACCCGCAACGACCCCTACTACTGGCTGCGCGACGACTCGCGAACCCATCCCGAAATGCTCGGCTACCTCGAGGCGGAAAACGCGTACTTCACGGCGATGACCGCTCCTTACGCGGCGCTGACCGACTCGCTGTACCAGGAACTGATCGGCCGCATTCAGCAGGACGACAGCACGGTTCCCTACCGCGACAAGGACTACGTCTACTTCACGCGCTTCCAGACCGGTAAGGAGCACCCGATCTACGCGCGCCGTGCCGTCGGGTCGGACGTCGAGCAGGTCCTGGTCGACGAGAACCGCGAGGGCGAAGGCAGGTCCTACTACCGCGTGGTCACGCGCGAGGTCAGTTTCGATCAGCGACTGCTCGCGTTTCTCGAGGACACCACCGGACGCCGGCAGTACACACTGCGCATCCGCGACCTGACCTCTGGGCGCGACTACCCGGAACGGATTTCGGGCTTGAGCAACACCGTGGCCTGGGCCAACGACAACCGGACGATCTACTACGTCGAGAACGACCCGGTGACCCTGCTGTCGACCCGCGTGAAGAAGCACGTGCTGGGCACCGATCCGGCCAGCGATCCGGTCGTGTACGAGGAGAAAGACACGCAGTACTACCTCGACGTCGGCAAGACCGGCGACGACCGCTACGTGACGCTGGAACTGACCAGCACGTTGTCGGGCGAACTCTGGGCGATCGATGCCGGCGACTCCTCCGCCCGGCCGAGCGTGCTGGCGCCGCGCCAAAGCGACATGCTCTACGACGCCGACCACATCGCCGGGCGCTGGGTGATCCTGACCAACTGGCGCGCGCGCAACTTCCGCATGATGACGGTGGACGATGCCCAGATCGGCGATCGCAAGCGCTGGAAGGAACTGCTGCCCTACGACGACCGCGTCCTGATCGAGTCGTTCGCCCTGTTCCGCGACCACCTGGCCTTGAACGAGCGCAGCGACGGGTTGTTGCGCATCCGGATCATCCCGTGGCGAGCGCCCAAGCAAGCGTTTCACATCGAGTCCGACGAGCCGGTCTACGCCGCGACCTTCTCGGTCAACGCCGAGCAGGACACGAGCCTGTTGCGCTACAGCTACACGTCGCTGACCACGCCCGAGACGATCTATGAAGTCGACATGCGCACCGGCGCGCGTACGCTGCTCAAGCGCCAGCCGGTGCTCGGCGGCTTCGACCCTGCTCGCTACATCACCGAGCGGGTCTGGGCGCCGGCGCGCGACGGCACGAAGATCCCGGTGTCCCTGGTCTACCGGCGCGGACTCAGCAAGGACGGCACCGCTCCGCTCTACCAGTACGGCTACGGGTCCTACGGTTTGTCGGTCGATCCCGAGTTCGACCGTAACGCCATCTCGCTGCTCGATCGGGGCTTCGTCTACGCGCTGGCCCACGTCCGCGGTGGCCAGGAGATGGGACGCGCCTGGTACGAGACCGGCAGGCTGCTGAACAAGAAGAACACCTTCAACGATTTCGTCGACGTCACCGACTTCCTGGTCGCGGAGGGTTATGTCGCGCGCGATCGCGTGTTCGCCTCAGGCGGAAGCGCCGGGGGGCTGCTGATGGGCGTGATCGCGAACCAGGCTCCCGAGAAGTACCGCGGCATCGTCGCGCACGTGCCCTACGTCGACGCGGTCACCACCATGCTCGACGAATCGATTCCGCTGGTGACCAACGAGTTCGACGAGTGGGGCAATCCCAAGCAGAAGAAGCACTACGACAACATGCTGGCGTACTCGCCCTACGACAACGTGCGGCCGGCTGCGTACCCGGCCATGCTGGTGACCACCGGTCTCTACGATTCCCAGGTGCAGTACTACGAGCCGGCCAAGTGGGTGGCGCGCCTGCGCGCCAACAAGACCGACCACAACCCGCTGCTGTTCAAGATCAACATGTCGGCGGGGCACGGCGGGCGGTCCGGACGCTTCGAGCGGCTGCGCGAGACTGCCGAGGAGTACGCGTTCATGCTGAATCAGCTGAGCGCGACGCCCTAGCCGGACTGGACGAACAGCATCACCCAGCCGAACACCAGCAGCACTCCCGCGACGTCGAGCAGCGCACCGTGCGAGATCATATCGGCGATCCGCACGCGGCCGGTGCCGAACACCAGGGCATTCGGCGGGGTCGAGACCGGCAGCATGAACCCGAACGAGCAGCCGAGTGTCGCGGCCAACGCCGGCTTGAGCGGATCGACGCCGGCCGCCTGCGCGAGCGCCAGGACCACCGGCACCACCAGCGAGGCGCTCGCGGTGTTGCTGGTCAGCTCGCTGACCACCACCGCCATGATGGTCGCGGCGAGCACGATGCCCGCGAGCCCGGGCACCGGCATATGATGGAACAGGTACTCGCCGATCGATCGGGCGAGACCCGAGTCGAACATCATGGCGCCGAGCGAAAGCCCGCCGCCGAACAGCATGAGCGTTCCCCAATCGAGCCGGCGGAACACGCCGGCATCGAGGATGCGCCCGCCGCGGGCTCCGCCTGCCGGCAGGAGGAACAACGCGAGTGCGCCGGCAACCGGTACGGCGGGCTCCGGGAGCCGCGCCTGCCAGGTCTTGACCCAGTCGGCCGAGGCGAGCGGGGTCGCGGCCAGAATGCCGGGCGTGATCCACAGCAGAATCACGACCGCGAACAGTGGGACCAGCGTGCGCTCGGCGCGCGACCACGGCCCGGGCGACGGCCCCGCGGGTGCCACCGGCAACGCTTCCTTCGAGGTCGTCCGCGAGGTGCGCAGTCCGAGCCACGCGGCGCTCAGCGCGGTTCCGACCAGCGCGAGGGGCGCGAACGTCGCGCACCACGAAGCAAAGCTCGGCCGCTCGCCCAGGTGCTGCTCGATCAGCCGGAGGCCGATCAGATTGGGCGCGGTGCCGACCGGGGTCGCGAGCCCGCCGAGCGACGGCGCATAGGCGCACATCAGCAGCACCCCGGTCAGGAGACGCGGCGAGCCGAAGCGTTCGGCCGAGAGCGCCAGCGGCAGCAACATCGCGGTGGTCGCCGTATTGTTCACCCACGCCGAGATCGTGCAGCCGAGCAGCGCCAGAGCCCATAGCATGCGCTGCGGATGCCCGCGCACCCAACGCGAGCCGAGCACACCGTGGGCGAGCCGCTGGTTGAGCCCATGGACCGCGGCCGCGTCGGTCAGCAGGAAGGTGCCGAGGAACAGGAACACGATCGGATCGCCGAACCCGGCGAACGCTTCCTTCGCGGGGAAGACACCGAGGGCGATCCCGAGCACGGGAATGAACAGCGCGGTCACCGGCACCGGCAGCGCCTCGGTCATCCACCAGGCGCCGGCGAGCGTGAGAATCGCGAGTGTGGCGTGCGCGCGTGGCTCGAGCCCCGGGATTGGAACCAACAGCACGATCAGTGCGGCGGCCAGGCCGAGGGCGGCCGGCAAGGGGCGGAAGCGCGACGCGCTCTCCTCCATCCCCGGACGTGGAGTGCGGTCGGCCATGACCGTGCAGGCTACCGGATCACGGCCACGCGACGAATCCAGGCCTGACTACCGACTCGCACCCGCGCCAGGTAGAGCCCTGCGGGCACTGCGTTTCCCGCCGCGTTGCGTCCCGGCCAATCGATCGACCAGCGGCCGGCTTCGTAGTCGCGTCCGGCATCGGTCCAGATCTTGCGGCCTTGCGCGTCGTAGACGGCCAGCGATACCAGGCTCGCCTGCGGCAGCGACAACAGGAAGCGCGATCCGCCGCGCGTCGGGTTGGGCATCGCCGCCGACAGCTCGAATCGGTCCGGCAATCCGGCGGTCGCGTCGAGCGTTCCGGTTTGGGTGACGAAGGAATCGAGCGGTGCCGTGGTCGCGTTGTTCGAAGGATCGCGCGCCACCACTCGGTAGTAATAGCGCGTGCCGAGCGCCAGTCCATCGAGGATCGCCAGGTGCGTGATCCCGACCGGGGTCGCCGCCGAATCCCCGAACGCCGGCGTCGGGCCGTAGCGCACCAGGCCGAACGCCGGCTCGTTGGTCGACCATTGCACCTCAGCGAACACGCCATGGGGTTCGGCCGTCGGTCCGGACATGATGCCGGGAGGCTGATTGTCCGGACCCGAACCGGGAACCACGATCAGCGATTGTTGGCGGGCGTTGTTCGATTCGTTGGTCTCGCTGACCTCCTCGAGCGTGTCGGCGACCACTCGGAGCGCGCGAATCCCGGGTGCCACCCCCGCAGTCAGTTGAACGCTGAGGCGCACGCTGTCGGTGGCCGCGACCGAGGTGTCGCCCTCCGCCACCTTGAGGCCGTCCATCAGCATCATCCAGCGCGTGCGCGGCGCACCCAATCCTCCACCGTTGCTCAGGGTGAACTGGAGCTGGAACGGCGCGCCGCTCCCCGGCGGCAGGGGTGCGGCGACGACCGGACCCGGCACCAGATCGACTTCGGGGTAGAGCAGATGCAGAACCTCGTCCTGGGCGCCGCCGAGATCGGTCACGATCAGCCGCACGTGATACCAGACGCCGGTGCCGTCGTCGTGGTCGGTCATGACGAAGAAGTCCTGGCGCTTCTCGGAGGTGAAGAACGCGGGGTGGATGTGGTTGTTGTGGAACAAGTCCACCACCCAGTTGAAGCGCAACACCGAATCGGGGTCCTCGGCGTCGAACGCCGCGCCCTCGAGCCACACGGTGTCGCCGAGTGCGCGAAACGCGACCGGCTCGGGCGACAGAACGATCGCCTCGGGCTCGGCGTTCTCATTGGCGTCGTACAACGTACCGCCGCCGAAGTCGTCGAGCCGCGCGGAGGTCGCGCTGTCGAAGCGCAGCCCGACTCGGCCGCCGAGCGTGCGCAAGGGGCCCGGGTTCAGCACCGCCTGCCCGAGCAAGACGGCGTTGCGGAACACCTGAACGGTGCCATCGGTGTAGGTTCGGGCTCCGTATCGATCCCCCGCCGACAGCGTGACGCCATTGATCGTGCCGATCGTGTTCGAACCGCCGCCGAGTGGGCGTTCGATGATGCTCACCGCGTTGGTCGAGCGTGAGTAGCGTGCTTCGATCCCGCCCGAGGTCAGGGTCGACCCCTGGGCCTTGAGCAACACCGAGACGTTGCCGGACGTGGGCACGACCTGGAAGCGGGCGAACGCCTCCTGCTCGATGCCCGGCACCGGACCGCCCCAGGTCATGGTCGTGACCCCGGTGGCCGACTGACGGACCATGCTGTCGAGCACCGTGGCTTCAGTGGCTTCGCCGATCCAGAGTCCGCCGATCGCGCCGTTGGGCCGGTCGAAGCGATCGAAGATCCCGGTCGCCGGGAACGGTGCCGGCCCGGTCACCGTGACCTGCACGGTGTCACGATCGATCCAGCCGACGCTGTCGGTCACGGTGAACACGGCGGAGTAGACGCCGCCGCCCGCGTAGACGTGTACTGGGTTCGCGGCGGACGACAGGTTGCCGTCGCCGAAACGCCAGTCGTAGGTGAGCTGCACACCGTCGGGATCGTAGGTGCCGGCGCTCGAGAAGGTCGCAGTAAACGGCGCGCGACCACCCTGAGTCTGCACCGACGCGACGGCCACCGGTCGCTCATTGGGCGGACCAATGTATCGAATCCGGCGAACCTGACCGTCGGACGCCGAGGTCAGGTGGATGTCGCCGGTTATCGGATTGCGCGCGAAGTCGGTCGGGCCGCTGACCCCGGTCGCGAAGTCGTTCCATGCGATCACGCGGTCGGCGGCGTCGAAACGCGCGACCTTGAGCCAGGACCCCCCATAGTCGGCGAAGAAATAGGCGCCCTGGAATTCGCTCGGGTAGGCACCGCTGACGTAGAAGGTCCCGTCCACCGCGCAGTTGCCGGTGATCCCGGTGGGCTGCGCGGCTTCCGGTTGATCGCGAGTCCAGAACATCCCCGGTGGCGTCGGCAGCGACGGGTTCGCCGGCGTGCCGAGAGTCCCGCAGCCATGGTGCGCCGGGTTCGACGCCTGGTAGGACGCCAGAGCCTCGGGACCCTCGAAACATGGCCAGCCGAAGTTCATGCCGGGGTCGCGCGCGACCGAGATTTCCTCCCACTCGGTCCAGCCGACATCACCGATGAACAGACTTCCGGGATGCAGCGCTCCCGGCGTGCTGCTGCCGGTGCCGGGTCGCACCGAGAAGCGGAACGGATTGCGGAGCCCGTACTCCCAAACCTTGGAGCGGTCCGAGTGCGGATCGCCGTCGTAGAACGGATTGTCGGGCCGGCCCTGCCCGGTCGTAGGATCGAGACGCAGGATCTTGCCGCACAGACTGTTCATGTCCTGCGAGCGGAAGGCCCCGATGTCCTCGGCGGGATCGGCGCGTCCCGGGCCGAAAGAACCTGGATCGTTGCCGCCGTCATCGACGTTGCCTGCGGTCGCGCCGTCGCCGACCGAGACCAGCAGACTACCGTCCGCGCCCCAGCGCAGCGCGCCCACCGTGTGCGAGCCGAACCCGACCAGCGGACCGCGACTGCGATCGACACCCATGAGAATCGTGCGTGAGCCGGGCAACAGCGCGTTGCCGCTCGCGTCGATCTGGTAGCGCGTCAGGCGGCCGAAACCGTGCGCGTCCCCGTCGACCGCGTTGGTGTCGGGATCGACCACGTAGAGGAAGTACACGAACCGGTTGGTCGCGTAGTTGGGATCGACGGCAATGCTGATCAACCCGTCGTCGGCCGCGCTCAGGACCTCGGTCTCGCCGTTCCACAACGGGGGCTGCTGCTTGACCGCGTTCGTGACCCGATACACCCGGCCGGATTTCTCGCCGAACAGGAACGATCCGTCCGGCAGGAACGCGAGACAGGTCGGGACGTTGGCAGCGACGATGTCTTCGATCACGAAGCCGGCGTGCACGTCGAGCACGTGGGTTTCGGGACCGGGCGTCCCGGTATCGGAGGCCGCGAACGCCGTAGCGGCGAACTGCGTCGCGAGAACCACGAGCGTCCATGCGGGCAGCGAACGCAGAAAGACCTCCGGGGGGGATGGAGTTCCCTGGGGTTCATGGGTCTGACGGAGGGATCGGAGCGCGGAATAGTACCGCAGCCGAGAGGGGCTTCGCAGCAGTGGAATCGCGAAACCGCCACGCGTGGGTGGTGAGTTGGAGAGCCCGACGCGACCGGCGTAGCGATGCGCTACAGGCGGGAGCCGCCTAGCGGATCAGGGCGATCCGGCGGCGGTAGACGTGGGCGCCGAGGTGGACGCGCGCCAGGTAGAGCCCGGGGTTCACGGGCCCGCCCTCGGAGCCGACGCCGGGCCAGGTGAGTGTCCAGCGACCGGGGGCGGCCTCGCGCCCACCGTCGTCCCACACCAGCCGACCCTGGAGATCGAACACGGTGAGGCGCAGGTGGGAGGCTTTCGGCACCTCGGCGGCAAAGCGGACGGTCCCCCGACTCGGATTCGGGAAGGCGGCCGAGAGCGCGAAGTCGCGCACCGGGGCGTCGTCGGCCGAGAGCGGTCCGCCCTCGGTCTGGAACGAATCCACCGCCGCGTCGCGCCAGTTGCCGAGCGAGTCGGCAATTCGCACGCGATACCAAACCCAGGCCGACGGCGGCAGGCCGGTGATCAGGATACGGTGGCTCGTGGTATCGAACGGCGTTGGGACCGAATCGCCGAGCGCCGGCGTCGTTCCGAAATACACTTTGCCGCTCGATCGCTCGCTGGCGGTCCACATGACGAACGCATGGACGCCGTGCGGCTCCGCCCCCGGGCCGGAAACGAACAGCGGCGGCGTGCGGTCTACCGTGGAGTCGTCGACCAGCAGCTCGACCGTGAGTCCGTTGTTGCTTTCGTCGGTTTCGACCACGCGAGCGGTGGTGTCGGCGGTGGCTCTCAGATCGTAGACCCCGGGACCGACCAGCGGCGGCAGCACCTGGCTGATGTACAGACTGTCCAGGGCGGGCACAACCGTGTCGCCCTCGGCCACCACCGCGCCGCCGATGCGCAGCGCCCAGTGGCTGCGCGCGGCCAGCATGCGGCCGCGATTGTGCAGCCAGAACGAGTATTCCGCCGCCTCATTGGAGGGCACCGGGTTGGGATCGGTCGCGATCCCGGTCGGCTCCAGGTCCACCTCGGGGAAGAGCACGACGCTCGTGGTGTCGCTGGCGCCGCGAGTATCGGTCACCCACAATAGCGCGACCAACCACACGCCGGTCCCGTCGTCGTGATCTTCGCCGATGAAGAAGTCGGTGGCGCTAGTCGACTGGAAGTAGCCGGGATGCACGTGGTTGTTGTGGTGCGTGTCCACCCGCCAGTTGAAGGACAGCTCCTCAGGATCATCCTCGGCGTCGGTGCCCTGACCCATCAGCCACACCGTGTCGGCTGCGAAGAAACCGCTGTCGGGCGGGGCCAGGATCGTGGCCACCGGTAGATCGTTGTCGATGACGCGAATGTCGCCACCACCGAAGTCGTCGAGCCGCGAGGCGGTCGCATCCTGCAGCACCATCCCGATCCGGCCACCCTGGGCGCTGAACGGCCAGCCCTCGGTCAGGAACGTGCCGATGGCAAGTTCGTCCCAATACACCTCGACCACGCCATTGGAATAGGCGCGCGCCCCGAAGCGATCACCCGGTTTGAAGGTCCAGGGGTTGATCTCGCCACGGGTCACCCACCCCTGGCCTGGGGCAAAAGTGGCCACCGTGATCCTCGGAAAGTTGGCGTCGTATCGCACCTGGATGTGTCCGGTGCTGAAGCTGGTTCCCTGGACCTTGAGCATCAGTGTGTGGTGCGGCGAGGTTGCCGTGATCGCATTCAGGGTCACGAAGGCTTCCTGCTCCGGACCGAACACCGACCCGTTCCACACCGGCAAGGCCATCCCGGCCGTCTGCGTCAGCTGGCTGTCGGCGACCACCAGGCCGAACAAGTCGTCGACCCACTGCGAACCGACCGGACCGTTGGCGCGATTGAAGTCGTCGAGCACTTCGGTGGTCGGGAAGTCGGGGAGCTCGTAGGCGACGATGCGGACCGTGTCCCGGCCGATCGCCGCGATGTCGTCGGTGACCGTGAGCACCGCGTCGTAGACGCCGGCGTCGTAGTAGATGTGAACCGGACTGGGACTGGACGAGCCCTGTCCGTCGCCAAAGTTCCAGAAGTAGGTCAGCGGGCGCCCCACCGGGGAGAACGATTCGGAGCCACCGAACGTGACCTCGCTCGGGGACTGGCCGACCAGCGGGGTTCCGGTCGCGACCGCGACCGGATCGTCGGTCACCGGCCCGGTGTAACGAATTCGGCGCACCTCCCCCATCTCGATCGACACATAGTGCAGGTCCTTGGTTAACGGGTGCATGGCGAAGTCGACCGGGCCCTGCATGTTGGTGGCGAAGTCGCTGATCGTGACCAGTTGATCGACTGCATCGAACGAGGCGACCTTCATCCAGTTGTGGCCGAAATCACAGAAGAACAGTGCGCCCTGGTAGCCGGTCGGATATCCGCTTCCGTTGTAGAACGCGCCGATCATCGTGCAATTGCCGAACAAGCCCGCGCCCGGCGGATTCGAAAGCGTCGAGTCGACGTGGTGCCACGACATGATCGGCGGCGCATGAGGCGACGGATTGGCGGGCGAGCCGATCGTGGAGCAGTCGTAACTCGAGGGGTTGGCCGCCTGGTAGTCCGCCTGCTCCGGGACGCCCTCGTAGCAGGGCCAGCCGAAGTTCTCGCCGCCGTTGCTCGAGAGATTGACTTCCTCCCACAGCGTCCAGCCGACGTCGCCGATGAACAGCGATCCGGGATCGCCGACGGTGGGATCGGGGTCGCCCGAGCCGGGGCGCACGCAGATCCGGAACGGATTCCTCATGCCATAGGTCCACACTCGCGAACGCACGGAACCGGGATTCCCGGGCTGATACCACGGGTTGCTGGAATAGCCGCGGCCGGTCTGGGGATTGATCCGCAGCACCTTGCCCCCCAGGCTGCCGCGGTACTGCGCGCGGAACGCGCCGATGTCTTCGAACGGGTCGGTCTTGCCCGCGCCGAAGGCCTCGGGGTAGAGACCGCCGGGGTCGAGCTGCCCCGACTCGGCGCCTTCACCGACCGATACCAGCAGGCTGGCGTCCTCACCCCAGCGCAAGGAGCCGACCGTGTGCGAGGTGCCGGCGGTCAGTGGCCCCTGCGTCCAGTTGACCCCCATGAGGATCGCGCGCGAAGTCGAGTCCACGGTGTTCGAGTCCGTCGTGCTGATCCGATATCGAGTCAGCCGTCCGAACGCATAGGGATCGGTGTCGACTCCGTTCGAGTCCGGATCGGCCGTATAGAGGAAATATACGAACCGATTCAGCGAGTAGGCCGGATCGACGGCGATGCTCATCAGCCCGCAGTCGCCGATGGTTTCGACCTCGTTCTGGCGATCCCACATCGGGATCGGGTGGCGGATACCGTTCTTCACGACCCATACGCGGCCGGCCTTCTCGCCGACCAGCATGCGGCCATCGGGCAGGAACGCGACGCAGGTCGGGAGATTGAAGGGAGGCCCGGGAACCGCGTTCTCGGCCACGAACTTCGGCGGCAGATGGGGCTGTGCCGCGGCGGGGAGCGCAGAAACCAGGCTCGCTACCAGCGCGGCAGTCGCGCCGGAGCGTGCCCATGTCGGGGGGATGGTCACGGGCCTCCTCGAAGAGTTGCTACGCAAGCGGGGTGCGGCGAGCCCGAAAAGCGGCCGTGATTCTAGCCGATTCGCATGCACGGCTTCCAGTTAGAAGCCTGGTCTCAATGCAGATCGGCCGGGCAACTCGCGCGCTCGATGGGATTGAATTGGGAATTGCACGCAGCCCCGGGACCCCTAGAGCCAACCGCCCGCTAGCGAAGGACTCGCAGCGACGCGGCTGCGGCGTCTGGCGCAGCGGGGTGTGGCTCTTCACCCTCGATCGCGACCGGATACTCGGCCGGCAGCTCGCGCAGGCTCTCGACGAACAGCGGCACATCGTCGCCCGGAGCCGCACCCGGGCCGTCGCCGGTGCGGAGAATCTCGTACAGCGTCGTGCGCTGGGCCGGCGTGAAGCCGGCCTCGCGAATCAGCGTCTCGATCTCCGCCACCGTGGTCTTGTTCACGTGGCCGGTCGCCAGGTGCACGTTTTCCTCGAACAACGTGCCGCCGAAGTCGTCGGCGCCAAAGTGGAGCGCCGCCTGGCCGGTCTTCTTGCCCTCGCTGAACCACGACGCCTGGATGTGCCGAAAGTTGTCGAGGTAGAGCCGCGACGCCGCGAGCACGCGGCAGTACTGCGACGAACCCGCGATGTACCTGACCTTGGATTCCATCGGCGTATTACCGCGCTTGTAGGACCACGGGACGAACGCCGTGAAGCCTTGCGTCTCGTCCTGAAGGTTCCTGATGTAGTCGAAGTGCTCGACTACTTCCGCCGGCGTTTCGACATGCCCGTACATCATGGTCGCGGTCGAGCGCATCCCGACCTGGTGCGCCGCGCGGTGGACGTCGAGCCAGGCGTCGGGACCGCCCTTCTTTATGGAAATGCGCCTTCGAACACGCGTTGCCAGGATCTCGGCGCCGCCGCCCGGCAGCGTGCGCTGCCCGGCTTCGTAGAGCGCCTCGAGCACGCCGCGGATCGTGAGCCCCGAAACCTCGACCATCTGGTGGATCTCGGGCGCCGAGAAGAAGTGAGGCGTGATGTTCGGATAGCGACGCCGCGCCTCGCGCACGATCGTTGGGTAGAACTCCCAGGGGATCTCGGGATTGAGCCCGCCCTGGAGCAGCACCGTCGTCGCGTTCAGCTGGCTCGCGCGCTCCATCATTGCCATCACGCCTTCGACGTCGTGTGTGTACGCGTCGGGCGCGTGCGCCGCCGGGCGCCGGTAGAACGCGCAGAAGTGGCAGTCCACCGTGCACAGGTTGGTGTAGTTGGGATTGGTGTCGATGACGTAGGTCACGACGGCCGGGTCGGTGCGGCGTGCCCTCGCCTCGTGAGCCAGTGCACCCAGCTCGACCAGCGGGGCTTCAGTCAACAGGTACACGCCCTCAGCAGTGTCGAGGCGTTGGCCGTCGAGGACCTTGCGTTCGATGGTGGACCACACGCGGGGAACCTACCTCAGCAGCGCGAACTTGGCGACGTAGGCCGTCGGCCCGGCGGCGACGCGATAGAAGTAGATGCCGTTGCCGGCGACCATGCCTTGCTCGTCGCGCCCGTCCCAGCTCACCCGATGGGTCCCGGCGAACCGCGGCCCATGCTCGATGACGCGTACGCGACGTCCCGTGACGTCGAAGACCTCGATGCTGACCGCTGCGTCGGAAAGCATGCGGAAGTCGAGTGGCACCGGCACACGCGCCGGGTTGGGCACGTTGAGCGCGATACCCGACACAACCGGGTCCTGATCGCCGACCGCGAGGAGCGTGACCGCTCCGCGCCACATGCCGCGCCCGTGGGTCGCGGCGATCACCTCGCCGCCGAGCCGCGTGAACGCCAGATCGTAGATCGCGAGCGACGGCAGCCCGCCGAGTTCTTCTTTGATCCAGGTCGCGCCGTCGTCCTGCGAGCTATAGACCCCGTAGTCGGTGCCCAGGTAGAGGCGCGGTGGCGTGAAGACGAAATCCACCGCCAGGCTCAGCGCGCGCAGGTTTCCCGGCAGGTTGCCGCTGACGTCGGTCCAGGTATCGCCGGCGTCGGTCGTGCTCCACACGCGGCCGCCGTTGGTCGTGTCGGCGGCAAGATAGGCGACGGAATAGTTGGCCGGATGGACCCAGAGATCGTTGATCGGCCGGCGCGGCAGCTCGTCGTCGCGCCGTGTCCAGGTCGAGGCATTCGTGGTCACGCTGACCTCGCCGCGCGAGCTGGCAGCGTAGATGGTGTTGAGGTCGCCCGGGACCGGCGTGACCGCGCGCAGGTGTCCACCCGAGGGTGACAGGTCGCCGCTCAGGAGACTCCACCCCTGGCCGCGATTGTTGGTGCGCCAGACGCGGTGTGTCCCCGCGAACATGCCATCCGCCATGTTGGGGTCGACCACCAGTGGCCCCTGCGTGAACGAAATGCGGTCACTGTTCCACGGTCCCTGCCGCTCGGCGACGAAGGTCCCGAGGTTCCATTCGTAGACCGGGTTCAGTCGCACGTAGGTGGTGAAGTAGGTGTCGGGATCGTTCCACAGGAACACGTTGTAACCGCCGTCGCCGGCGATCACCTGCGGCCAGACCGGGTTGCCCTCGTAGAGCACCGTCCCATTGTCCTGCGTGCCGCCCAGCAGCCGATCGCGATCGGTCGGGTGCGGCGTCACCGTGTAGAACATGGTGATCTCGAGTCCGTTGTTGCAGTGGAGCCAGTCGCCACCACCGTTGGTGGTCTTCCACACCCCGCCGTCGTTGCCGAGCCACAGCGTGCCGTCGGGTCCGAACGTGAGGGCGTGCTGGTCCGGATGAACCGAGTTGCCGTCGTTGTCGAAGGTGATGTCGGTCCAGTTGTTCCCGGTGTCGCCGGTGCGGATCACGCCGGCGTAGCCTTCCTGATAGGGGAACACACCACCCGCGTAGCAGACGTTGGCGTTGGTCGGATCGGCGATGATCGCGTGGTCGTACCAGCCCTGGCCGCCCAGGTAGTTGGGGGTCGACGCCCGGAGCGCCCACGCGTTGCCGCCGTTGGTCGTGACGTACATGCCGAGCAACGCGCCGCCCGGGGTCGCGAAACCGGCGTAGATGATGTTGGGATTCGTCGGCGCGAGTGCGATCTCGATGCGATCGAAGCCGCTGACCGGCAGTCCGCCGGCAAGCTGCGTCCACGACGACCCGGCGTTGGTCGACCGATAGATTCCGAAGCCCGCGATGGTCGTATACATCAGGTTTGGATTGGTCGAATGCTGCTCGATATCGAACGCCCACTCGTCGGACTGAGTCACCGTCCAGTTCGCGCCGCCGTCCAAGCTGCGGGCGAATCCTCGGCTGCTGGCGACATAGAGCGTGTCCGGATTCTGCGGGTGCGTCATGATGCGCGCGACGTAGCTGCCGACCTGCTCGCGGGTCGAGATCTTGGCCCAACTCGCTCCCGCGTCGGTGCTCTTGAACAGTCCGTCGCCGTAGAAGCTGTCGCCCGATTGGTGCTGTTCGCCGGTCGCGTAGTAGATGACGTCGGGATTGCGCGGGTCGAAACACAGCGCGCCCGAGGCCAGCGACGAAAGATGGTCGGTGAGCGGTGTCCAACTGGCGCCGCCGTCAGTCGTCTTCCACACGCCGCCCTGCGAGGCCGCGACGTAGGCGACGTCGCCGTCGCGCGGGTCGACCAGGATTGCCGACACACGGCCGGCCGCGGGGCCGGTGGACCAATAGTCATAGGCGATCGGACGGGGACCGAGCGGCTCCCACTGGAGGAAACCCGAGGCCCCGAGCGTGCGCGCGCCCGCGACCGCGCCGAGCGGCGCCTGATCGGTCGTGTGCGACGCGTTGGCCATCGCCTGCTCGCGCGAAATGCGCTCGGGCGGGGACTCGCGCTCGCCGGCGGCAGCGGAAGGGGTCGCAAGTGCAAGGGCATACAGCACGAGAAGGGCGGCGAGGGGCATGGGACGCATGGACCTATGTTGCCGGACGCCAGGGCGGGCCGCCAGGGAAATCGTTGGCCACGCGATGGTTCCTCGAACGCCCCCACTCAGAAGCGCTGAACTACACTCTGGAAACCCATTGCTCGGGCCTCCGCAGTTCAATAGGCTCATGGGCCATGAATCGTGGAGCCGCGCTTCTGGCCATGGCCATGACCCTGGTGGCCTGGGTCGGCGTGACCGCCGACTCCTACGGGTACGGGTGGCTGTCCTCCAGCGCATCCTGCGAAGACAGCGTCAGGGTTACTCTTCGTTGGACGTACTACTACAGTCCGAGCGACCCGTACGAGTCCGAGTGGGTGGGCTACGACGTGTACCGGCGCTCAATCGACCCGTGCTCGGACTATGTCCGGGTGAACGACGAACCGTTCCCTCGGACGGTCGGGGCGACCCACAGCCACACGTTCGTAGACGAGCCTCCTGCCACGAGGCAGATGTTTCAGTACCGGATCGTCTCCGTCGACAAAAACCGAAACCAGACAGGCGTGCCCCCGTGGGAATGCGACCCTTGCGAACGCAGCGTGTGGGCCAGCTGCCCGGAATTCTCGGCTCCGGTGACCCACGGGACGCTCGAGGACGGGGGCTGGGCCTTGCGCCTCACCCCCTGCCCGGGAAGTTGCTACCAAAGTGCCTATGTTTCCGATGGACTATTCATGAGTGAACTGCGAGCACTCGCGGGAACGGGGACCGCGGTAGAGTTTTTTGGCGCGATCGGCTGCTTGAGCGTCGAGGGTTGCTCGGTGGGCATCGAGCACTACGAAGTCGTCGACTGTGATGTAATCACGCCGGTGAAGCGCGCGAGCTGGGGAAGCCTCAAGCTGCACTACCGCTAGCCAGGACCTAAGGCTCCTCGATGCGCACCAGCGCCGTGGTCGGCGAGTACCAGACGACTTCCACCCGTTTCTGCCCGTATAGATCACCAATACATTTGACGAACGCGCCCGGAAAGTTGGCGCCGTTGAATGGGACGTCCTGGAACGCCCGGGTGGTCAGCACCCAACGCAGCTCGTGCTGCTGAAGCGCTGCCAGCACCGAGTCGCAATTCGCGGTCAGGAACATCTCGACCGGGTGCGACCTCTGGCCCCAGGGGATCGGCCAAGTGGCCGGACGCTTTGCGTAGTAGAACGTGTCGTAGGTGTAGAGGCTCAACACCGTCTCGCCCTCCGGGACGTGTTCCTGGACGGCGCGATAGACTTCCATCGCATCGAGTGGCTGGTCGAGTCTAAGTCGCGGATTGGGCAGTCGGCTCACGAACCAAACGGCGGCCACCAAGAGCGAGATGTCGACGCACAGGATGGCTGCGCGTCGACCCTCGAGTTCCCTCGCCAGCAGAATCGCCCCGAGCAAGGCCACCACGACGATTACCGGCAGCATGTGGCGCGCGTCGAGCAGGGCCTGAAGTGGTGCCGCGACGAACACCGCAAGGCAGAAGCCCACGAGCCCGATTTCCAGCGTCCAGCGGCGGCGCACGATCGCCAGCCCCAAGCCCGTGGCCGCGACCAAGCCGATCGCCCAACCCGTGTAGCGCACGATCTGCGAGTAGAGCGAAGCCGGGCTGGGTGTAAACGTGGACTTGTTGAGCTGGTAGAGCAGCGGGTGGAGATCCGGCGCCAACGCTGGATAGATCGGGCTGCCGAACAGGATCTGATTGCGAATGAACATCGGTGCGGCGACCAGCAGCGCGATGCCTGCCGCAATCGCGTAGGCACGGGCAAGTGCCGTCTGCTTCCGCATCGCGTAGGCGACCGCCACGATGACAATGAGGCCAACCAGCACCAGCGACGAATGCTTGGCGATCAGCGCGAGGCCGGCAACGACTCCGAGCCAGGCGGCATCGCGGGTTCCGCCGGTGCGACGGACCTTGAGAATCAGAAGAATGGCTGCTGCTGCCAACAGGACCGTGAGCTGCTCGACATAGAGCCGGACGGCGTGCACCGACAGCCAGAGATTCGCGGCGCACAGTGCGATCGCCCAGCGGCCCGCTGCGCGAACGCCCAGGGTTCTGCAGCCCCAGTAGGTGACGATCAGCAACAGGGCGGACACCAGAACGTTCACGAACCTGAACGCCGAATCTCCAAAGAGCGCCGCGACCGCCGCCCCAAGCAAATGAAAGAGCGGCGGGTAGTAGTAGGCGAAGCCCGAGTAGAGATCGGGAATCGTCGCGGGTAGCGTCCCGTGGCCGGCGATCCACTCGGCCATGTAGGCGTGGAAGCACTCGTCGGTCATGTACCGCGCGCCGGCGGCAAACGTCGCGAGTCGCGCGAGCCACCAGACGCCGACGACGCCCAACGCGATGTCGGCGATCAGATCGAGACGAACGGGTTGTGGCGTCGTGGGTTTGGGAGGCGCGGCGTCACGGCGGGGCATGCGCCAGTCTCACCCGGGAGCGGCTGCTGCGACAAGGGCGCGCGTCGCGCTAGGCTCTCGGTATGGCTGCCGCGGAACGGCCGCTCTGGCCCACACCCTCGCGCGCCAGCATCGCGTGATGCCACGTGTGCTGCGCATGGACGCGCATCATCTCGGGCAGCCGGTAGTGCCACTTGAGCTTGATGAACGGATTCCGAATCCACACGCGTTCGAGTCCGTCTCGGCCGAGGCGCACGACCAGCGGACGGTAACGGGCGACCTCCCCCCGTAGTCGCGCGATCGTGGTCGTCGGGTCGAGCTGGGCACCGGGCTCGGCGGGCGCGATGGTCTTGCCGCCGCGCGGAAACTTGGCGCTCTGGGTCAGCAGATGAACGCCGAGCTTCTGGAGCAGACCGCGGCCCGGCACCGGAGCCACGCCACGAAAGCCGCGGCCGCCGACTCCATGTCGGCGAGCTGCACGCCGGCGTGCGCTGCGTCGAGAACGATCTTCGGCAAGCGCTACTGACCGTCCCCGTCGAGCAGGTTGCCGAGGCCACCGAGGATCGACCCCTCACCCACCCGCCGGCCACCGGTCTGCGGCGCCGCCGCGTAGATGCGACTGGCGAGGCGGCTGAATGGCAACGACTGGAGCCAGATCTTCCCGGGACCCTTCAAGGTCGCGAAGAATAGTCCTTCACCGCCGAACAACGCGGTCTTGATTCCGCCGACCAACTGGATGTCGTACTCCACCGACGGCTGGAGCGCCACCAGGCAGCCGGTATCGACGCGCAGCATCTCTCCCGGCGCGAGCACTTTCTCCTCGAGCGTGCCGCCGGCGTGCATGAACACCCAACCGTCGCCCTGCAGGCGCTGCATGATGAAGCCTTCCCCGCCGAACAGACCGGCGCCGAAGCGACGGTTGAAGGCGATGCCCAGGCTCACGCCCTTGGCGGCGCACAGGAACGAATCCTTCTGACAGATCAGCTCGCCGCCCATCTCGGCCAGGTGCACCGGTTGAATCTTGCCGGGATAGGGTGCAGCGAACGCGACCTTCTTCTTTGCAGTCGATTCGTTGTGAAACACCGTGATGAACAAGGACTCACCGGTCAGCAACCGCTTGCCGGCGCCCATCAACGCGCCCATGAACCCTTTGTTCTGCGTCGAGCCGTCGCCGAAGACGGTGTCCATCTGAATGCCGTCTTCCAGGTACATCATCATTCCGGCCTCGGCGATTGCGGCCTCGCCAGGGTCCAGCTCGACCTTCACGAACTGCATGTCGTCGCCAAGGATCTGGTATTCGATCTCGTGCATGGTGGGCATCTGGCTTTCTCCTTCGTGTCCGGCGCCGCCGAGAGGGCGGGCGTGGGCGACTCGAATACGCCCAGCGCGGGCGCGAGTTGCGTCAGTCCTCGAGTAGGTTGTGCTCGCGAACCAGGGTCGCGAAGCGCTCGAGCCCCTCCAAGTCCTCGGGGCCCAATCGGTAATGGAATCTGCGGAGATAGGCTTCCATCTCAGCCGCGCTCCAACCCGGCTCGGTGAGCTGGCGCGCCAGCGACGGCAGGTCGGCGAGCCCGGCGGCGAGCGAGGCCTCGAGGAAGCGCGTCAGGTCCGCGCGCACCGCCTCGTCCAACTCGGTGCGCACCGCCCACACGGCGTAGACGAACGGCAAGCCGGTCCACTCGAGCCAGTCAGCGCCCAGGTCGAGCGTGTGTGTGAAACCCTCCGGTCGCTGCTGGCGCATGCGCATCGCCTGGTCGCCGATCATCAGCAGCGCGTCGGCCTGCGTCGGCTCGAGCCCGCGCACGTAGCGCACGTTCTCGAGGCCGCGACGCGTGCCAAGCAGGAGCTTGAGCAGACGGACTGAGGTCGAAGTCTCGGGCGTGACCGAGACCATCGCGTTGGCGAGCGCATTCGCCGGGCGGCGCGAGAACAGGAGCACCGACTGAACCGCACCGCGCGTGGCCACGCCGAGCGGACCAACCAGCTCGAAGCGATCGCGCAGGCGCAGATAGTCGCCGGTCGCCATGAGCCCGAGGTCCACGGCTCCCGCCTCGGCTTCACGACCCAGCTCGCGCGGCACCAGATTGCGCACGGCGAACGGCGCCTCGCCCCACAGCGTGTAAAACGGGGCGGCGTTGGCGTATGGAATGCGCGCGGCGACCAAAGTGCTGGTGAGACGCGTGGCGTTCATGGGAGTCAAAGGATTCATGGGGCAGGGAATCTACACCGAGTGAGCGGTGGCCCCAAGAGACCGATCGTTGGCCGCTGCGCGGAGTTTCGGCGCGATCGGGGGTCCCGCGATCACTCTGAGCAGGAGTCAGCGCGACGCTGGCGAGGTTCCACGGCGGGTTCTAGACTGCGCTCGTGAGGGAGGGCTTGAGCATGAACGGATTCACCATGGGACGCACGCTCGTCTTGTCGCTGGCCATCGTGTTCGCCGGCATTTCCGTCGGCGGCGGCCTCATTCGCTTTCGCCTCGCCGACCGAGTCGTGACGGTCAAGGGCGTCGCCGAGCGCGAGGTCAAAGCCGACGTCGGTCTGTGGCCGATCAGCTTCACTGCCGCCGATAACGATCTGAGCCTCGCCCAGACCAAGGTCGAGTCGGATCGTCGGGCGACGACTCGGTTCCTGGCTCGCTTTGGAATCGACTCGACCGCGATCTCGCTGAACTCTTTGAACGTGACCGATACCCGGGCGAATCCCTATGGCGGTCCCACGCCACCCAACCGATATGTCGTGAAGATGGGCCTGATCGTGCGCACCAACGACGTCGATGCCTTGCGCCAGGCAGGTCAGAGTATCGACGAGCTGGTGCGGCGCGGTGTCGTGTTGTCGGCAGGCCAGGAGTATGGCGCTTCGGGGCCCACGTACTTGTTCACGCGTCTCAACGATCTCAAGCCCGAGATGTTGACCGAGGCCAACGTCAATGCGCGGGTCGCCGCCGAGCAGTTCGCTCGCGAGTCGAAAGCCAAGGTTGGCGGGATCCGGCGCGCGTCTCAGGGGATATTCGAAATCCTGGCGCGCGACCGCGCCCCGGGGATCTCCGAGCAGAATCAGATCGAGAAGACGCTGCGCGTGGTCAGCACTGTGGAGTACATGCTGAACTGACTAGCGCAGCTGCACGCCTTGGACCAGCAGCAGGTCCTCCGCCCAATTCATGTCCCACGCGGTGGATCCGGATTCGATGCGAAGGTAGAAATTCTCGCTCAGGATGCCCCCCGTCATCTCGATTCCCGCCACTCGTGGGTCCTCATCAAGCATGGGGATCTGGCGATCGAGTTCGCGCCGAGTAGCCAACTGGATTCGGCCGTCCTCAAATACCTCCCAAACCCCGGCAGAGTCGATTGCAAAGGACCTGACCCGAAAGAGGTCTTCAGCGAAGGCGAGGGCCACTTGGTTGACGGTCAAGTACCTCGGCAAATCGAGGGAATCAACCGGGCCGGAAGCTTCCGACCAGAGATTCGTGTCAAAGTCCTGCGAGTAGGTGACGTCCCTGAGCACGAAGCTCTCGACGATCTTGAGGTCCGATTTCTGGACCTTCTCCAGCCTAAGAGTCCGCGAATAGGTGTAGTAGGACCCCGGGTGGACGCTCTCCGCTACGTAGCGAAAGAAGTATTCAGGGTTCTGGCCCACGAGCGTTTGGCGCCGCCACGTTGCGGCTTCCGGCGTCGCCCGGGCGATGCTCGTCAGGACGAGCAGGCCGGCGACGAGCACACCCATGGGCCTGCGAAGCGCTCGCCAATCTGGTCGCAAGCAAAGCTCCTTGAATCAAGCTCAGGCGGATGTCGGTGGCCGATTCTGGTATCGGCTGTTCTTCGCCTCCGTACACTGGGATCTACTCGCCGAGTGCGGCGTACTGCATGCGCCGGAACCGGCTGGTCTCGGCCGCCCGCATCGCCTCGGCCAGCGACTCGTGACGCTTGTCCCACGCCGTCCAGCGGGCGATGAACTGACGCGCGGCGTTCAGGTCGCCCGCGTACTGAAGGCCCAACACTTGCTCGATCAACGAAGCGACCGTGTCGTGATAGCGGTCGTAGTGAATCGAGAGGGTTTCCGAGACCGGGTCGTACGCCAGCACTCCCCGCTCCAGGAACCAATTGAGCTGCATGAGCTGCATGACCCCATAGCTCTGGTCGGGACGCGGTCGGTTCTTCTGTAACATCCTTAGCACGCCGCTGGCATAGACGCTGCGCAGACCTGAATCGTCGTAGTAGCCACGTTGCCACAGCTCTTTCGCGACGAACAAGGACACCAGGTCGGCCTTCATCTCTTCGAATGTGCTCGCCTCTTCTTCGAGCGCCAGGTCGAGCGTGCGGCCCTCGCGGGTCTGGTCGGGGCCCAGGTAATGGCCGATCTCGTGCCACAGAACGCGCTGGAAACTGCCTTCCGCGTCGAGGTCGCCGTGGTGGGCGGGCTGAACCGTGGCCTGGAACGACGTACGTGCCGCCGCCACTTGGTCCGGATGCGTGAGGATGTTCCGGCGCATGAGGATGATGCGGCCGTAGCGCCGCGCGAGATCGGCATCGTTGGGCAGGATGCTCGCCGTGTTGGTGCCGCGCGCCTGGCCGAAGTCGGCGATCACGTCGTAGACGCCGATCGGGATGTCTTCAATGACCTTCTTGTGTGGCGAATACGGTAACGAGTTCTCGAGACTCTGAAGCCCCTGAATGGCGCTGCGCACTTGAGCTGTGCGAAGAGAATCTGTCAGCAAGAGGCTCAGAGAGTGTCCGGCTTTCACGCCGTACAACTCGTCGTCATACGTTTCGTAGGCGCCGATTTGCGCATTGAGCCTGCCGAAGCGACTGGTGACCCATGCGGCGTCGCCCGATTCGTAGTCGTTGGCCAGCAGATCGCGAGCGCGAAGGCGCAGGTAACGCGCGAAGGGCCGATCGGACGCTTCAACTGCCGCCGCGGCCCCATTCAGCAGCTCGTAGACACGCATCAGGGAGTCCGCGTGGGCCACCGCGTAGGGCACCGCGTAGAAACCCTGCGGGTTCGGTGAGCGCTCGAGTGCTCGTAGCTCGCCCGCGAGGCTCAGGTGAAGCGTCGCGAGCGCAGGGTGTCTCGACAGCGCGGCCAAGTCCGCGCGTACCGTGGCGGCGTCGGCCCGGCGCACGACGGTGCGCGGATCGAGCAGAGTCTCGCGGCGATCCGGATGGCGGGCGAGGAAGCTGTCGATCTCGGCTTTGCTGACGCCCCACGGATAGAAGTTCTTTCCGGGGACGAGCGAATCGACCGCCAAGAACGGCAGTCGCTGGTTGTCGAGCGTGGTCGCGATCGGACCACTCGACACTTCGTAGAGCTCGACCAGATTGCGCGCGGAGCTGTCCGAGGGCTGGCGTCGTGCCAGTTGCGCAAGGTGGCGACGAGCTCGCACCGCCTGATGGTGCCGCTCGTCTTGGTAGATGTTCTCCATGATCCGACCCGCGGCGAGCAGTTGGGCGACCGCCGAGGATTCGGCCTCGGACAACGGCGAGAGATCGGGGTCGAGGCGTAACGGCTGAGTCTTGTCGATGATCGGCTGCGACTCCGCGAGCCCCCAGACGCCAGGCTCCCGTCCGCTGGGCTGATGTGGGGTGTTCGAGTCCGTCCGAGTCCCTGAGGGCTGGCAAGCGAATGACAAGACGCAGACCAAGAGCAGGGATGAGCGCCGGTGCAACAATGAGCGCGGAGAAAGAAGATTACTCATGTCGTGTACTCGGCGTTGATCGCCACGTACTCCTCGCTCAGGTCGCAGGTCCATACCGTCGCCTCGGACGTGCCGAGCCCAAGATCGAGCTTCAGACGGACGGGGTCCTCGCGCAAACGTTCCGCGGCCAATCGCTCTTCGTAGTTGGAGCGCATACCGCGCTCGGCGAGCCGCACCGCGCCATCGCCGGCCCCGACCCACAGCGAAATCCGGTCGGGATCGATCTCGACGCCGGCCGAGCCCGCGGCCGCCAGAATCCGTCCCCAATTGGGGTCGCCACCGTGAATCGCCGACTTGACCAACGGCGAGCAGGCGATGCGATTGCCCACGGCATGCGCGTGATCCTCGTCGGGCGAGCCGGTGACCCGGATCTCGACCAGTCGGGTCGCTCCCTCGCCGTCGCGCGCGATCTGGCGGGCCAGTGACGCGCAGACTTCGGTGAGCGCGGTCGTGAACTTCGCGAGCTGCGCGGCCTCGACGGTGATGCCCGAAACGCCCGACGCCAGCACCAGTACCGTGTCGTTGGTGCTCATGTCGCCGTCGACGCTGATCCGGTTGAAACTGTGGCGGACCGCGGACGCCAGTGCTCCGCCCAGCAGGTCGGCGGCGATACGTGCGTCGGTGGTGATCACCGCGAGCATGGTCGCCATGTTCGGATGGATCATGCCAGCGCCTTTGGCGAAGCCGCTGACGGTCACGTTCCGGCCGCCCGCACTGAACTGGGCGGTCGCGACCTTGGGCCGCGTGTCGGTGGTGAGGATCGCGCGTGATACCGCCTCGGCGCTGTGGAGCGGCAGCACCCTCCGCATCCGGTGCGCCGAGGCTCGCCGCCAGCGTTGCGACTCCGAGTTCGACCTTTTCGAGATCGAGTCGCACGCCGATCACGCCGGTCGAAAGCACGAGCACCTGTTCCGGCATGCAGCCCATCGCCTGCGCTGCGAGTCCCGCCATCGCCGCCGCGTCGTTGGCACCGTCTGCACCCGTGCACGCGTTCGCGCACCCGGCGTTGGCGATCAGCGCGCGAATGTCGCTGGCACCACGCGCGAGCACGCGCTGGTCGTAGAGCACCGGGGCAGCCTTCACGCGGTTGGTGGTGAACACGCCGGCGGCGGAGCACGGCCCATCGGCGACGATCAGCGCGAGATCGGGCCGGCCGCTGGGCTTGAGCCCACATGCGGTTGCGGCCGCGCGAAAACCGGGAGCGAGATCGAAGCCGGCGGTCACCCGCGCGGAGTTTTCTCGCCGGCCTCGTCGACCACCGGCAGGCCCTTGCCCGACCAGCCGCGGAAGCCGCCGTCGAGCGAAGTCACATTCTTGTAGCCCATTTTCTGAAGGTTGTCGCAGGCGAGGGCCGAGCGAAATCCACCGCCGCAGTAGCACACGATCGGCGTTTCTTTGTCAGGGATGGTCTTCTCGACGTCCCGCTCGATCACGCCCTTGCTCAGGTGGGTCGCGCCCGGCAGGTGGCCGTCCTCCCATTCGTGATCCTCGCGCACGTCGACCAGCACGAACTTCTCGCCCTGCGCGACGCGGGCGCGATACTCGTCGATCGAGAACTCGCGAATGCGCCTCTTCGCGTCGGCAACAATCGCCAGGAATCCGGGGGTGTGCTGGTGTGCCATGTTGCCTCCTCCTACACCGGCCAGTCGCGCAAGATGCGCTCGGTCTCTTCGGCATGGCCGCTCTCGTCGCGCACCATGTCCTCGAGCTGAACCGACAGGCCCTTGTCGCCGAACTCATCGGCTTCGCGCGCCCGCTGCGTGTAGTCCTTGGTCGCCTGCTTCTCGGCTTTGAGCACTGCCTCGAGCATCTTGCGATTGTTGCGAGCCGCCGGCACCGGGCGCGGGACCGTCGTCGGCTCGCCGCCCAGAGCCACAATCTTGTTGGCCAGGAACTGGGCGTGACCTTGCTCGTCCGGCACCTCGGCCAGGAAGAACTGGGAGAGCTGCGGACGATAGGGCCCGGTCGCCTTCGCCGCGTAGGTCAGGTACTGGATGATCGCGCCCAGCTCGCCCGACAGGTCTTCGTTGAGCTTCTGAATAAGCGTCTTCTTGTCCATGCCCGTCTCCATCCGTCCAAGGCGGTAAGGATCCGGGCCATCTTTACACTTTGCTGGGAGGCAGCCAAGCAGGAAGCAGCGGCCGGAGCGGCTAGTCCACCAGGCTGACTTTGCGCATTGCCGCGATTTTGCCGTCCACTTGTAGGCGGGCGAAGTAGACCCCGGCAGGCAGCCGCGTTCCGTCGTCACGCCGGCGGCGCACTGAAACGCTCCACTCCCCGGCGCCACGCTCGCCCTCGTCGATGTCGGCCACGCGCCGGCCGGCGAGATCCAGGATCTCGATCGCGACGTGGGCAGACTGTGCCAGCGTGTAGTGCAAGGAGAAATCGGAACGCGCCGGGTTCGGGAACGACCCGGCCAGGGCCGTCTCGTAGTGCGGCTTCGTCTCGTCCACGGCGGTCGGCACGGTGACGAGTTGCAACGTGTAGGGCGTGTCCAGCTCCATTTCGTTGGTGACCACGATCCCGTACCAGCCCCGGTTTGGAGCGACGAACGAGCCGGTGGTCGATGTCTCGATCATGCGCGCGCTCCTCGGCGCCCAGTACGGGCCCGAAGTCGGGTTCTGGAACACGAAGGCCTTGAGCGCGCCGCCGGCCGGCTGCGTGAGCCGCAGCTCGTAGGGGGCGCCGTCGACCAGGTACGCCTCCCACGCGTGCAGCGGGTGGGTCCAGGGCATGGTGTCCTCCGCCGCCGGCTGATTCACTCCCAGCTTCATCGCCTCTCCGGTCCACATCGCGAGCGCGAACTCGGGGAAGCCGCCGCTGAACTGTTTCAGGCGCAGGTTGTAGGTACCGGGAGAGTTGTAATGGAAGTCTCCGACCACGAAGTCCACTCCCGACGACGCCTCCGATGCGGCTCCCATCGGCGAGAAGCAGTCGGGCCACGAACCCGGAGCGTTGCCGTACTGGAAGATGTCCCAGTCGGCGCTGACGCAACGTATGCCCGCCACGGTCCACGACCCTGTGGTCGGCGCGATTTGGGCGTAGTTGATTACGTTGCCCGCAACTTGCGGGGTCATGGCGGTGAACGTCGCCGGCGTCGCGCACGTCCCGACCCTGAGCGCGAACGTCCCGGGGTTGTCGTCGTTCTTGAGCACGACGACTCCGTAGTATCCGGTTGTCGGCGCCGTGTAGCTGAAGTCCCCAGTGGTGTTGACGACCGCCTGGGTGCCGCCCGCGTAGTAAGCGCCATTCGACGGATTGCGGAACAGAAGCACGCGGAAGTTGCCACCCGGGTTGTAGAACTGGAAGGTGTACGTCTGCGCCGATGTCATTCCCACGTCCCAGATCTTGACCACGTCGTTCGCGCTCCACGCCTCGGCGACCTGCGGGCCGTTCGCAAACAGGGTCTGATCGTAGGCGGCCGATCCGGTATCCCACTCGATCGAGGGGCCCCAGTAGCCGCTGTAGCGGTAGGCGCGCACCGCGAGGTCGCCCGGCGCGACGTGATTGAAGTCGGCGACCACGATGTCGGCGCCGAACCCGGAGGTCGAGCTGGCGAGCACGTTGGCCTGGCAGCCCGGCCCGTCGCCACCTGCGTTGCCGTCGCCGATCTCGAGATCCCAATCGTGCCCGACCGGTGCGCGAATCCCGACCACGTTCCAGTAGTAGAAGCGCGGCGTGATGTGACGCCGCTCCTCACCGAAGCTCGGCACCGCGGTGACCGGGGTGTCCGGGGCGAGCGAGTCAGCGCACGCGCACGACGGCAGCGTGGTGACGCCGACCGTGTAGCTGCCGGTAGTCCAGCGATCGAGCACCACGACCAGCCCGTAGTATCCGGTCGAGAGCGCGGTGTAGTTGGTGCAGCCGGTCACCTCGAACTCGGCCGAGTTTCGGCCCGCAAAGTAGGTTCCGGCGACCGTGTTCCGGAACAGCAGCATCTTGGCGTCGGTGCCCATGGTGCTCGTGAAACGGAAGTTGTACGTGGTGCCGACGCTCAGGAATACGTCCCACACCTTGATGATCCGGTCGCCGGGAACGGGATTGCCTCCGCCAAATGAAACGGTGGTGGGCGGAAAGTCGACGAACATGAACTCGCCGGGGCGCCACACGGTCCCATTCCACTGGTCCACATTGTCGTTGCACGCCCCGCTGTAGCAGAAGACGCGAGGGTAGTAACCCCCGAGGCTGTTGAAGTTGAAGTCGCCGATGATGAAGTCCGTGCGGCCCGCTCCATTCTGAGAATTCGTAATGTAGCCGTTGAGGCAATAGGGCTGGGTCCCGGACAAGTCCTGGTACGAGTAGAGTTCGATGTCACCGTCGTCGGTCTCTTCGAACGGCATCGCCGCGAAAACGGACCAGAAGGATGTTTGCTGATCGAAGTAGTAACCACGGTCCGGAATCACGGGAAACGTCGGGATGTCCGGATTCATCACGGTGGGACCCCAGCAGAAGGCTGCCACCGTCCGCGGAAGGGTCAGTAGAGCGACGGCCAGTGCGGCCGGGAGCAGGGCTCCCCAGTCTCCGCGCCGGTGCAGGAAGCGGCGCGAGTTCATGGCTGCCTCCCAGGTCCTGAGCTCCTGAGCACTCGGGTCGGAACGGCGCTGGTCTCGATGCGCTCGGTGCCGATCAGGGAGAAGTCGCCGCTCTTGCAGAGACCCGTCTCGCGGCATCCCCACCAGCTCAGGTAGGGCGCGATATCGAAGGTCTCGATGCGCGGCGCGGCCATCCCTCTCGATCCGGCGGGAGCACTCTCCAGGAAAGGCTTGAGCGGGGCCGCGCCTTCGGCCCCGGGAACCACCGTCATGACTTCGACCGCCTTGGCCGCGGGAGACGCCGAGGCGTGCGGGGTCATGCGCTCGACCATCGCGCGCTTGGCGTCGAGCTGCGCGCGCTGCGCCGCCGAAGGCGGTGCCGCCGGCGCCGTGAACTCGGCTGGGCCCTCGTGCCGGACCTTCGTGGCGGCATCCGTGCTGATCGGAGTGTCCCCTGCCGCCAGGGGGACGAGTACGAGCGCTGCGAGCGCGCAGAGGGTGCCGGCTGCACCTACCAGGGCGGGCTTCGGTAGGGCGTCCCGGCGGACGCGCAGTGGGAACAACATGGAAGACCTCCGGGGCACTGGTCGTTCACGAGCCCCGGGGCGGTGGTGCCTGGGACCTCGGAGGCACCTCGGCGGCGCCCATAAGGTCTAACGCAGTGCGGCGGTCGTTCCGGACATGAAGAGGGGATCTATGGGCGGCCGATCAGGGTGTCGGCCGGGGAACCCCGCCTCTACTTAGGCGGCGGAGGTCCTTTTCTCAAGACGTCATCACCTCGGCGACCACCCGGTACAAGGCATCCCGCTTGACCGGCGTCTTCCCCGCCTCGCGGATCGTCTGCACCATCGCCTCCTCGGCCATGCCGACCGGGCTCCGCGCCAGTGCCGCGTGCGCGATCTTCTCGACGCCGATCGTGCCGTCGAGGTCGCTGGCGCCAAAACTCAGCCCCAATCCAGCGGTGTCCTGGCCGAGCATCACCCAATAGCTCTTGACGTGCGGCACGTTGTCGAACACCAGGCGTGACACCGCGAGCGTCTTCAGGTCCTCGACCGCGGAAGCCTGTCGGCGCACGATCCCGGTGACTCCAGGTTGAAACGCCAACGGAATGAATGCGAAGAATCCGGGGGCGCGCGACTCCAGCTCGCGCAGCAGGATCATGTGCTGCACGCGCTCGGCGCGCGTCTCGATATGGCCGTAGAGCATCGTGCTGTTCGAGGGAATGCCCAGGCGGTGCGCGATCTCGTGGATCTCGAGCCAGCGATTGGCGCCGATCTTCTGGTGGAACAGCTCGCGGCGCACGCGTTCGCTGAACACCTCGGCGCCGCCGCCGGGCATCGCGTCCAGGCCGGCGGCTTTCAGCTCGCTCAGCACCCATTCGGCGGGCTGCTTGGTGAGGCGGCAGAAGAAATCGATCTCGACCGCGGTGTAGGCCTTGACCGAAAGATCGGGCTTCTTCGCCTTCACCCAGCGGATCACGTTGAGATAATCGTCGAAGCGCCACTTGTTGTGGAGACCGCCGACGATGTGGATCTCGTTGATCTCGGGATCGACGTGCGCCTCGATCTGCGCGCGCGTCATGGTGTACGCGCCCTCGCCTCCGGGCTTCTTGGCGTAGTCGCAGAACTTGCAGGCCAGCACGCAGACGTTGGTCGGGTTCAGCTGCCGGTTGACCGTGAAGTAGACGCGGTCGCCGTGCCGGTCGCGGGCGAAGGCGTCGGCCAGTCGGCCCAGCTCCATGAGCGGGGCGTCGAACAGCCGAACGCCGTCCTCCTGGGACAGGTGCTCGCCTGCGAGGAGCTGGTCTCGGGCGCGGGCCACGGTCGGGTCGCGCAGGGCGAGTCGTGCGAGGTGGGTCATGGGACGCGGGAGTATAGCGACGCCCCAAGGGCCTCCCAAGCCGAGGAGCCGCGCCGAACCTGGACGGACCGCGACGGGCGGCGGCGCGTGCCGACCAGGATTTTCCTCGGGATTCCCGGAGGCGAATCCAGTATCGTTATTCGGCCCTTTTCGACACACCGCCTCGGCAGCCAACCCGACCACCCAAAGGACCCGACTCCCATGAGGCGCCATCTCGTCCGGTTTGCGGTCATCGCCACCCTCACCCTGGGCGCTTCGGCGGCGATCGCGCGCAGCACCGGCGCGCCGCGCGGTGCTACCGGCGCCCCGGCGGTCGGCAGTGTCGTCGCCGAGCAGAATTGCACCTTCTGCCACGACGCCACGCTGAATGATCCGAGCGGCTCGGTCGAGATCCTCGACCTGCCGGCGCAGTTCGACCTCGACACCGACTACGTGCTGCGCGTGCGGGTCACGCACAACTGGGATCCCCTGCCGCCCGATCCTGTGCGTTGGGGATTTCAGCTAACCGCGGCGCGCGCCGACTCCGGGACGGGGTACGGCACACTCACGCCCGGAGCCGGAGCCCAGATCACGACCGCGGGATCGGGTGGGATGCCGGCGCACGCGACCCGTCAGTACGTCACCCACACGAGCGGTGGCACGCATACCGGCAGTACCGGACCGGTCGAATGGACCGTTACATGGCGCTCGCCCGGCTACGCCGCCGGCAAAGTCCTCATCTTCGCCGCGGGCAACTCGGCTGACGGCGACGGCTCCCCCATCGGCGATTGGATCTTCACCACCTCGGGCAGCATGGACTACGTCAACGTCGCGGTCGGCGATGGCCCGGTGGCAGGCACCGAGCTGTCGCGTCCGGCGCCGCACCCTGTGCGTGACGACTGCCAGATTCGCTACTCGCTCGCCATCGCGGGCGACGCCGACCTGTCGATCTTCGATCCTCAGGGCCGGCGCGTGCGCAGCCTGATCCGCGGCGAGCAGCCCGCGGGGTCGGGGGTGGCGCGTTGGGACGGGCGTGACGAGCACGGGAGCCGGGCACGGGCGGGGGTCTACTTCGCGCGCCTCATCGCCCCGGGTGAAGTCTCGCCGCGGGTACAGAAGGTCGTGCTCTCGCGCTAGAAAGCGCAGGGATCGTCGTGGGGCGGCGCGGGTTGTGGCACAATGTTGGTCCCCCGCGATACGAACCACTCCCAACTCGAACCTCGAGCCCCCTTTGACCCAGGCTGCTCAGCCGTCCCATTCACCCGAGGCGCCTTCGGCGCTCCTGCCGGACGCCGCCCTGGGCCAGGCCAGACTCTCGGCGCTGACGGCGATCGCGGCCCGCGCCGGCTCGGCGCGCGACGAGGCCGCGACCTGTCGCCTGGTGGTCGACGTCCTGTGTGCGCGGCGCGTCGGGTTCGACCTGGTGGCGATCCTCACGCCCGACGATGCCGGCAACCTGGTGCTGCGCTCGGTCGCCGGGCCGTGTCCGGTGCAACCCGGCTGGCGACCCGCGGCCGACTCGCCGCTCGGCGCGAACCTCGTCCCGGGTGCTCGGGCGCGGATGCTTGCCGCCTCTGATGGCGACCGCTCGCTCTACTCCGAGCTGGGCGCGGGCGCTGCGTTCGAAGCGCCCATGCGGCTCGATGAGAAGACCACGGCACTGTTGGTGCTCGGTTGCCTCCAGGCCGAGTCCCTCGGCGGCGAGGCTCGCGAGTTCGGCCAGGCCGTGGCCGGCGTCACCGGATTGGCACTCGGGCAATCGCGGCTCGAGGCCGCGGGGCGGCGGCGCGCCGGCGAACACGAAGCACTCTTACAATCGATCGCGGACCTCTCGTCGGAACTGGAGCTGTCGCGTCTGCTGCAAGCCGTGCTGCGACGCGCGGTCGCCCTGGTGCGCGGCACCGGCGGCGAGCTGGCCATTTACGAGGAAGACAAAGAAGAGCTGGTCGTGGTCGCGAGCCACGACATCGGCGGCGAGGATTCGACCGGCACCCGGCTCGCGCGCGGCGAAGGCGCGATGGGGCGGGTCGCCGAGACGCACGAGCCGATCATCATCCCCTCGTACCACGACTGGTCGGGCCGCTCGGCCAAGTACGTGAGCGTCAAAGCCCATTCCGTGATGGTCGCGCCCCTGCTGATCGGCAAGCGTCTGGTCGGCGCGTTCTCGTGCGTCGACAGCGATCCCAATCGCCAGTTCGGCCCCGAGGATCTGCGGCTGCTCAACCTGTTCACGCCACAGGCCGCGGTCGCCATCCAGAACGCGCGGCTGTTCTCCGAGTCCCGCCGCCAGAAGGAGTACTTCGAGGCCGTGGTGGTCAACAGCCCGGTCGCGATCGTCACCGTCGACATCGACGGCAACATCGCCTCGTTCAATCCCGCCTTCGAGCACCTGTTCGGCTTCTCGCTCCACGAGGCGGTCGGCAAGAATCTCGACTCGTTGATCAACACCGAGGAGACGCTGGCCGAGGCGGTCGGCTACACGGTGCAGGCGCAGGAGCAGGCGGCACATGGCATCGGCAAGCGCCGGCGCAAGGACGGCACGTTCATCGACGTCGAGCTGGCCGGCGTGCCGGTGCACGTCGACGGGAAGCGCCAGGGGCTGATGGCGCTCTACCACGACGTCAGCGAGTTGCTGCGCGCGCGCCGCGAGGCCGAGGCCGCGAGCCGCGCCAAGAGCCAGTTCCTGGCCAACATGAGCCACGAGCTGAGGACACCGCTCAACGCGATCATCGGCTACAGCGAGATGCTGGTCGAAGAGGCCGAGGACGCCGGTGACCAGCGCATGGTCCCCGACCTGAACAAGATCCGCTCGGCCGGCAAGCACCTGCTGGCGCTGATCAACGACATCCTCGATCTGTCCAAGATCGAAGCCGGGCGCACCGAACTGTTCGTCGAGCCGTTCAACGTTGCCACGCTGATCCAGGACGTCGCGACCACGGTGCGTCCGCTGATCGACCGCAACGGCAACCGTCTCGAGATTCACTGCGCGGCCGACGTCGGCACCATGCAATCGGACCAGACCAAGCTGCGCCAGGTGCTGATGAATCTGCTGTCCAACGCCAGCAAGTTCAGCGACCACGGCAAGATCACGCTCTCGGCCTGGCGCATGCGCGACGACGCCGGCGACTGGCTGACCATCGCGGTCGAAGACACCGGGGTCGGCATGACCGAGCCGCAGCTCGAGCGCGTGTTCGAGGCGTTCGCCCAGGCCGACGCCTCGGTCACCAAGAAGTACGGCGGCACCGGGCCTCGGTCTGGCGATCACGCGCCGCTTCTGTCAGATGATGGGCGGTGGCATCACCGCCGAATCGCAGCCGGGCGCCGGCTCGACCTTCACCGTTCGGCTGCCGGTGGCGATCGCCGGCGCCGAGGTGACGCCCGCGCCCGCCGGCCACGCGGCCCCGGCGCACGGGCCGATGGTGCTGGTCATCGACGACGATCCCAACGTTCTCGACCTGATGTCGCGCATCCTGCCGAAACACGGCTACCGCGTCGCCACCGCGCTCAACGGCGAGGCGGGATTGCGACTGGCGCGCGAGGTTCAGCCGCGCGTGATCACGCTCGACATCCTGATGCCGGGCACCGACGGCTGGACGGTGCTGGCCGCGATCAAGGCCGATCCCCAACTCGCCGACGTGCCGGTCGTGATCATGACCATGCTCGACAACACCGAAGTGGGTTATGCGCTCGGGGCGTCCGAGTTCCTGACCAAACCGATCGATCGCGATCGACTGCTGGCGGCGCTGCAGCGCCACCGCGGCCCCGGCGTCGAGCCGGCGGTGTTGCTGGTCGAGGACCACGACGACACGCGCGAGCTGCTGCGGCGCGTGCTCGAGAAGGACGGCTGGAAGGTGGTCGAGGCGCGCAACGGCCGCGAGGCGCTCGACGCCGTGGCGCGCGCGCGGCCGAGTCTCGTGGTGCTCGACCTGATGATGCCCGAGATGGATGGCTTCGAGTTCGTCGAGTCCCTGCGCCGTTCGGACCGTGGGCGCGAGATCCCGGTGATCGTGGTCACCGCTAAGACGCTCGACGATGCCGACCGGCGCCGCCTCAACGGCTCGGTCGAGCGCATCATCCAGAAGGGCGCCCACCCGCTCGACGAACTGATCGAGGAGATCCACGCTGTGATTGGTATCCCAGTGGCGGGTTCGGCGTGACCCGCATCCTTTTGGTCGAGGACAACGAGATGAACCGCGACATGCTGTCGCGCCGGCTCATTCGCCGCGGCTACGAAATCCGCATCGCGGTCACCGGCATGCAGGGCATGGAAATGGCGCTCAGCGACCCACCGGATTTGATCCTGATGGATATGAGCCTGCCCGACGTCGACGGCTGGGAGACCACGCGCCGCATGCGGGCCGAGGTAGTACTGCGTGAAGTACCGATCATCGCGCTGACCGCACACGCCATGGAGGGCGATCGCGAGAAGGCGCTGGCCGCCGGCTGTTCGGACTACGACACCAAGCCGGTCGATCTCGAGCGGCTGATCGGCCGCATGAACGAGCTGTTGAACCAGAGCCCGCGGCAGTGAGCGAGACGGTTGCGGCCCCGGTGGTCGGCGGCAGCACCGGCGACGAACGTGGCCGACTGCTGATCGTCGACGACAACGAGGACAACCGCGACATGCTGTCGAGGCGGCTCGCGCGCCGTGGCTACGTGGTCGAGGTCGCGGTCGACGGCGCGGAGGCGCTCGCGAGGGTCGCCGAGCAGGTCTACGACCTGGTGGTGCTCGACGTGATGATGCCCGGGATCGACGGCTTCGAGGTGCTCGAGCGGATTCGGCGCACGCGGACGGTCGCCGAGTTGCCGGTGATCATGGCCACCGCGCGCGATCGCAGCGACGACATCGTGCGCGCCCTCGAGCTGGGCGCCAACGACTACGTCACCAAGCCGCTCGACTTCGCGGTGGTGCTGGCCCGAGTGCGCACCCAGCTTGCGCTCCACGACGCGCGACGCGAACTGACGAAGGCCAACGCGCGCATGCGGCGCGACCTCGACGCCGGTGCACGCATTCAGCGGGCGCTGGTGCCGAGAGGCTTTCGCGCCGACGGCCTCGAGGTCGCGGCCCGATTCGAGCCGTGCAGCGAGCTTGGCGGGGACCTGCTCGACGTGTTCGCGTTGGCTGACGGGACTCTTGGGCTCTATTTGTTGGACGTGAGCGGCCACGGCGTGCCGGCCGCGCTCACGTCGGTGACGCTGAGCCGGTTGATGTCGCACATGGGCGCCGACTCGCTGGTGTACGAGGAGGGCTCAGCCGGCAGTCGATTGGTCGCGCCGGCGTCGTTCGCGGCCGGACTCAATCGGCGCTTCCCGATGGACCCGGCGTCGAGCCAGTACTTCACACTGGTCTACGCCGTGCTCGACCACAAGGCCTCGGAGCTGCGCTATGTTGCCGCCGGCCATCCTGGACCGGTGCGCGTGAACGCGCGCGGCGAAGCGGAGTCGTTCGACAGCACCGGGCCTGCAATCGGCTGGTTCCCGGAGGCGCGCTTCGAGGAGTGCGTGATCCCGGTTTCGCCCGGCGATCGGTTCTACTTCTACTCGGACGGTATCGTCGAGGCGCAGAATACCGACGGCGAGTTCTTCGGCTCCGATCGATTGCTCGAGACGCTCACCCAGGCTCACTCGCGGCCGGTCGAGCAGGTGCTCGCAGCGCTCGAGACAGAAGTGGGTGCCTGGTGCGGTGCCGCGGGACCGAGCGACGACGTGTCCATTCTCGCGGTCAACCTGACGCGTACCTGAGTACTTCGCACCCGGCATGTGCACGGCCGTCACCCCCGTTCGCCATCGTGGGAAGGAGCGTCAGGTAACGTCGCGTATCAGCCGCGCGCATGCCCCTTGCGCGCCGGCTTGATGCGCCTGTTAGGCGGCTTACGATCTCGGACGATGTCAGCCCCCATACCTGCACGCTTCCGTTTTGGTGGACGTGCAGGAATTCCATGCAGCATGCCCTCGACGCTGATGTCCTCGTCCACATCAGGCCAATGCACGCCTTGCCCGGTGCCAATGAGACGGAAGTTGGCCCGCTGCTTAGGCGTGGCCTCAGATAACCGCCACGACCATGCAAGCGGAACGCTGATGACGCGCCCATCGGCGAGGTGGGCAACGATCTCGTCCGCCGTAACGCGCACGTCTTGAATCCGAGGATCGCTGGTGAAGTCAGCCGCAGTGCTCATGCCAAGCCTCCAGTATCGCGGTGCGGTGGGTCGCAATAATCCGGCGGACCGCGTTCAGCTCCCGTGCGCCAAAGCCATGGGCGCGGGCAAGTCCGATTGGCTGAAGCCAGAACTTGCACGTCGCGCTCTCGCGTTCGACGTGCACATGCGGAGGCTCGTTGCAGTCGAAGCTCGTGAAGAAGAGCCGATACGGTCCAGGAATCCCCTTGATCCGCGGCATCCCAAGATAACTCCTCCGGGGGCGTATGCAGCTCTCAACCTAGCACGTTCCACAACGTCCCTCCTGCTGCCAAGAGATCCGCATGACGGATCGCCGCTGAGCGGCCGTCGCAGCCGGTCCGCTCAAGCAGCCTGTTAGCCAGCCGCATAGCGATCTCGGATCGAACAGCACGCAGCAAGAACAATATCGTGGACCTTGGATTCATACGTCGCCAGCTCTCGATCCTTCTCGGCCAATGCCGATGGTTCCCAATGTGCCCGGGCTTTGCCAATTGGCAAACCATCCGACTCCGAGGCCACCGCGCCGAGCACTGAGAAGTCAGGGTCACTCCACAGATCGAGCACCAGTTCGTGGCCGATTGCGGTCAGCCGCCGAGCTCCCTCGATGAGTCCGACCTCACCTCCGATGACTGCCTGTGCAGCCCTCACGGCTTCAGGTCGCCACCGCGCCGCCCTTTCAAGGTTGCCTCGATCAGCGCCCATGGTCTGGCTAGCTCCAATTCGGCAGTCCGCACTATCACCTACTCGGTTCCGCCTATCACGCTACTCGCCTGTCTTTGCAGGCGTCACAATCGCTTGATGCCCATTTGGTTGCGCGTTCCATCTGCGCGAATCCGCCTCGCGATTGGCTGCAAACGAACCCGCCCGATCGGGATCTCTCGGAGTCTATCCGCCCCCGGCTCAAGACTCTGACCCCGCCGGCGATTGGCTCGCGAAGCCGCCGATCGCGGATTTGCCGTTCCCTACGGCGTGAAGTAGTACGTCAGCTTCACCAGGAACGTGTTCACCGGATCCAGGTCGAACAACCGACGAGCGTCGTCGCCAAAGTCGAAGTCCCCGGTCGGCTGCTCGTCGTTCCGCTCCTGCGTCCACACAAAGAACAGCGTCGAGCCGGGGATGTATTCCCAACGCAGCACCGCATTGCCGCGCAGCGAGACGAAGTTGAAGTCCGGCGGGCCGACGTCGAACGCCGGTGCCGGGCCGGGGCCATCGGGGTCGACGATTCCGGTCGACGGATCGTAGGTCGAGCCACCGGTGCCATAGAAGTTGAACGAGTAGGTGTTGGGCTCCGCCAGCTCCTTGAACTCGGTGTACGAGCCGGCGGCCAGGAACGGCTGCGCGTAGAGCTGGAGGCTCAGGTTGGGCGTCACCGCGTAGTTGAGCCGGATCGGCAGCCCGACGGTGGTCAGGTCCAGCTCGGCGAACACATAGCGTGCACCGTACGTCTCGGTGGCGAGTGGGTCGGTCTCGGTGGTGACGTATTGCGCGTCTTCCCGATTGCGCACCGCCTCGACCCCAACCTGGAGCATCAGGTTGGACATCGGTTTGAGCTCGATCCCCGGCTCGACTTCGGCGTAGTAGGTGCCGGGCTCGGGCTGGATGTAGGCGAACATGTCGATGTAGTAGAACCGCGGCTGCTTGCCGTCGGTGTCGAAGTAGGTGCCGAGTTCGAAGCCGGGCGGATTCTTCACCCGCGGGCCGCCTCGGGTCAGGCCGCTGTTGGTCAGCTCGGGGTTGTACTCGGCGTGGTAGTCCCAGCTCCAGTTGTTCTGGAACTCGGTGAAGCCACCGGCGTGAATACCGGCCGAAGAGTGATTGCCGCCGAAGTTCCAACCGCTGTAGATGGCACCGCGCACGTCGCGATACTTCGCCCACTTGCCGGGGGTCGTCCACTTGTAGCCGCCGCCGAAGTGGGTGTTGATGATGTCGGAGCGCGGCTGGAAGCCCATGTCGGCGACGTCGAAGCCGGGCGTCATGAAGCCGGCGGCGGCATTCACGAACGACGCTCCCTCCTGCTTGTTGAGCCACAGTCGGGTGCCGATTGCGGTCATCGAGGTGGCATCGGGATCGACGCCGACGTGATCGGCGTCGGGCCGCTGGAAATAGTGCCGGGAGCTTTGCTGGAGCGAGGTCATGAACTCTGGCGTGCCGCTCACGTGAGACATCGCCGACCACCCCGAGACCACCCAGGTCTTCTGACGATCGAGGAACGTCCACCCGTCGAGCCCGACCATGGCCGACGAGCTGCTCACCACGTCGCGCAACGCAGGGTCCTCGAACGAGCGTGCGACCAGCGAACCCATCATGCCCAGGCCGTGCTGGCGGCGGGCGAACTCGCGCAGCCCACGCGCAACACCGTAGTAAGTGAGGGGCTCGACCTCGACGTCGCCCGCAGTCGGTGACGGCGCCAGCTCGCGCTGGGTGAGCGCGTGCAGCGTGCCGACGTTCCAGGACGGGCCGGATTTGCCGGTGACCTTGAGCGCGCCCAGGATCGTGGTGCCGACCGGGACGTCGGCGTCGTCGGGGGCGCCGCCCTGCGGAGATCGACCGATGCGCCGCGAGTAGAAGAACAGCGGTTCGGGCCACGCGAAGTTCCAGTAGTCGGCGGCACCCTGGTTGCCGAACCCGAAGATCGACGAGCCTTCGACGAAGAACGGCCGCTTCTCCTGAAAGAAGGTCTCGACGTCGCTCAGGTTGACCACGGCCGGATCGATCTCGACCTGGCCGAAGTCGGGATTGACGGTGGCGCTCAACGTCAGGCCGCTGCCGAGGCCGGCCCGCACGTCGACACCGCCGTTTCCGGTGTAGTCGTCCTCGACTCCGGGTACGTACTCCCCCTTGCCGGTGATGTACGGCAGGATCTCGACCGTGCGCGGCGGCCGAATGCCGTCGAGCCCGACCAGGTCGGGGAAGCGCGAGACGAAGCCGCTGGCTTCTTTGGGGCGATAGGTGACGTAGACCCACTCGTTGCGCCGCTGGATGCCGCGGCCGAAGTTGATGCCCCAGACCATCGGCGTGCCGGCGCGGAATCGCAGCTGGGAATAGGGAATGCGCATCTCGGCGACCCAGCCACCGTTCGTCACCCGCGCATGGCCGTGCCACACGCCGTCCCACGAGCTGTCGTCCCAGTCGTCGTTGAGCAACGTGCCGTCGTAGAGCGTGCCGGCGGCGTTGATCGAGAAGTAGAAGCCGCTGCGTCGATCGTGAAACGGATCGACGTAGACCGAGAAGCGATCGGCGGGGATGCTGACGTCGCGCCGCGTCAGCCGGGCGATGATCGAGTCGGGGGCGGTGTCGTGCAGGATGGCGCCGATGTAGAGGGCGTCGTCGTCGTGGAGGATTCGGACTTCGGTGCGCTGGCTTGGGTCGGCGCCTTCGACCGGATCGAGCTGACGGAACTCGGTGACCGGCCGCGCGGCCTGCCACGCCGGTTCATCGAGGTTGGCGTCGATCGTGATCGGGGATGCGGTGCGCACGGCGTGAATCGTCGGGCGCTGAAGCTCTTGCTTTTCGGCGCTCGTGCCCGAGTCGGCGGCGCGCGCGGCGTCGGCGACGAGCACCAAGAAAGACACAGCGATACAGCGGGTCGCGAAAGGCATGGGGGTGTGCCTCCAGGCGGCCTGGAGCGACGGCATAGGCGGGCGCAGGCTACCACCGGCCCGAGGCTCTGTTAAAGAGGCGGCGGGGCCTCAGGAGTCCGGGGCGGCTCGACTCGCGGCGGCGCCCCCGATGCTCATCAGTCCGACATAGGCCGCGAGCAGCAGGCACACGCCCGAGAAGACCTTGGCCGACTCCTCGAACACGACCGCCGGCCGCCAGCCGTGGCCCAACACGTCGAACAAAGTGTGCACGACGAAGAACCCGAAACCGAGCAGCAGGAACCGCCCGACGCGCGGTTGCGAAATCAGGGCCGGCAGCGCCAATAGACCGACCATCCCGGCCACCAACCCGTAGCCGATCAGCACCAGATCGTCCCCGGGCACGCTGCCGATGTCGATCCAGTCGTCCACGTGGAGACCGAGCCACAGGTTGAACTGGAGCAACTCGTCCGCCGCGAGAAAGACCAGCCCCCCGGCGAACAGCAACCAGGCCTCGACGTGCGACGGATCGCGCCCGCGACTGAGCGCGCCAGCCGCGAAGGCGAATGCGGCCGCCATCGACAGGCAGATGGCCGAAACCACGGTGACCACGCCGCGTTGACCGGCGAAGTTGTGGAGCCGGGATCTCCCTCCGACCACGAAAAGCGACAGCACCAACACCAGCCCCACGGCCGCGAACAGCACGACCGCCATCTTGAACACGGGTGGCGCCGGAGTGCGCCGGCGTTGCTCGGCAGCCGCGCGCAGCGAGTCGAGGTAGGGATGCATGGCAGCGGGCTCGCCCCTAGGACGCGGGGGTCGTCGCCCGACCGAACAGCTTGATGAACCCGGGATGGTCGCGCACGTTCACCAGGTCGGGATCGTGGAGCGGCCAGTCGGCAATGAACTCCGGCAGGTTGCGTGTCGCCTCGTGGAGTTGGTTCACGCAATCATCGAGACGTCCCGCGCGGGAATAGATGCATGCCAGGTTGTATCGGACTCGCGTGTCCGCCGGTGCGATTTCGACTGCCCGCTCGCACTGGGCGATGCCGGCCTCGGGCTCGCCGAGGGTGAGTAGATGGATTCCGAGGATCGAGCGCGCGTGCACGTTCTCGGGATGGCGGCGCAGGACCTCGATGCAGCGATCGCGAGCCAGGAGCTGCATGCGGTGAAATTCCTCAGGGCGCCCGAGCATCTCGTAGCACGACCCCAGGAAGCTCGCGGCCAGGTAGCGCTCGGGCGACGTCGCCACCAGCCGTTCGAGCAGCGGCAGTGCCTTCTCCGGCTGGTTCATCGACATGTAGCTCCATCCCGCCCAGTCGAGCGCTTCCGGGTGATTGGGATCCAGCTCCATCACCCGATCGAGCGCCTTGAGCAGCAGCTCGGGCTCGCCACGAACCCGGTGCACCATCGCACGCACCAAGTGCCCCTCGAGCAGCGTCGGATCGAGCTCGAGCGCGCGTTCCGCGCACGGCGCCGCCAACTTCGCGACCTCGGGCCCCGCCCACCACCTCATGACGCGAATCGCGTAGCCCTCACCGAGGGCGGCATGAGCCAATGCGAATTCGGGGTCACGTGCGATCGCGGACTTGAGGTGGTCCTCGGCCAGGTAGTTGCCTTCACGCGTCCCGAGGTCGAGCATCGCGCGCGCGCGCAGGTACTCGGCGTAGGCCTCCTTGCTGCGGGTCGGCACGCGGTCGAGCATTTCCCGCTGGCCGGGATCGAGTGCCACCTGCAACGCGTCGACGATGCGCTTCGAGACCTCGGCCTGCATGTCGAACAGGTCGTCGACGTTGCGGTCGAGTCGGTCGCCGCACATCACGTGGCTGTCGGCGGCTCGCACCATTTGATAGACGATCCGTGCCCGGGTGCCGACCCGGCGCACGCTGCCGTGCACCACGTAGTCGACGCCCAGCTCGCGGCCGAGCGTGCGCGGCGGCACGGTGCGGTCGCGATAGGGCAGGACCTCGGTGCGCCCGGACACCTGGATTCCGCTCACCCGCGTCAGATCCACGATCAGGTCCTCGGCGAGTCCGGCAGCGAGAAACGCGTCCTGCGGGTCGGCGCTCAGCACGTCGAAGTAGAGCACCGCGATGCGTGGCGTCCGCTTGCCGCCGCTCGCGATCGCCGCCGGGGTGCGGTTCGCGGGACAGTTGCCGAGATCGGCGACCAGGTCCTCGGCGCGCGCGTAGCGCGCCGCGGGATCCTTGCGCAGGAGCTTCATGACGATGTAGTCGAGATCGGAACCGACTTCGGGGTTCAGCTCGCTCGGCGGTGGCGGCGAGAGGCTCAGGATCTGGTAGCTCAAGGCTTCGAAGTTGTCGCCGGTGAACGGTGGGCGCCCAGTGACCGCGCGATAGAGCGACACGCCGAGCGACCATAGGTCGGCGCGGTTGTCGGCGGGCCGACCCTGAATCTGCTCGGGACTCATGGTCAGCGGCGTCCCGATTGCGATGCCCGTCGACGTCAGACGTGTCGAACCCTTGAGGCTGGCGATTCCAAAGTCGAGGATCTTGGGTCCGCGCGGGGTGAGAATGATGTTGGACGGCTTGAGGTCGCGGTGAACGATGCCGAGTGCGTGTACTTCGGCCAACGCGTCGGCGATCTGCGCCGTCACCTCGATCGCCTCGGCCACCGGCATGCGCCCGCGTGCGAGTCGCTCCTCGAGCGTCTCGCCTTCGACCCGCTGCATGACCAGGTAGGGCCGGCCCTCGGAGAGCCCGGCTTCGTACACGGTCACCACGCCAGGATGGTCGACCGTCGCTGCCGCCTGCGCTTCGCGCAGCAACCGGTCGACGGCGTCGGGATCGGCAGCCAGCCGCGGCGACAGGATCTTGATCGCGACGCGACGCGGCAGCTGCGTGTCCTCGGCCAGCCAGACTTCGCCCATGCCGCCTTCGCCGATGCGGTCGAGCAGGCGGTAATGGGAAATGGTCGTCGGGGTGGTTGGCGTCATGGTCCAGGGACTCTATCGCGATTGAGCTTCATGATGTGACCCGCCGGTCAAGAGATGCCCGCCAACTTTACCGCCGGCGAGCGGTATTGGGAGTGGCGGCGTGCTGGCTCCTCGGTTGCCCAGCCCCCACTTACCCGAGCGCCAGCTCGGCCGCCAGTTGACCCGCGACCCGTGCGTTGTGGCGCAGCAGTGCGCGGTTCGAGAACACGCTCCGGCCCTCGGTCAGTTCGCGAACGCGATCGAGCAGGAACGGCGTCACCGCGCGGCCTCGCACGTCCCGCGCGGTGGCGTCGGCCAGGGCCGTGGCCAGCGCTTGCTCATACGTCTCGCGAGGCATCTCGTGCTCGATGGGAATCGGATTCGCGACTACCACCCCGGTCGACATCCCGAGCTTCCAGTGGGCGCGCACCGCGGCGGCGATCGTGGCGACGTCGTCGAAGCGCCGGTCGACCGGGAGCCCGCTCGAGCGCCGGTAGAACGCCGGGAAGTGGTCCGTGCCCAGGCCGAGCACCGGTACGCCCAGTGTTTCCAGCGCTTCGACGGTCTTTTCGAGATCGAGGATCGCCTTGGCGCCGGCGCACACGACCGCAACCGGAATGCGCGCGAGTGCGGCGAGGTCCGCCGACACGTCGCCGGTTTCAGCAGCGCCGCGATGAACACCGCCGATGCCGCCGGTCGCGAACACCTGAATTCCGACACGGGCGGCGACCTGCATGGTCGCCGCGACGGTGGTCGAGCCGCTGGCGCCGGCCGCCACGTGCGCGGCGAGGTTGCTCGGGTTGAGTTTCGCTGGGTTGCTGGTGGCGAGCCGGTCCAAATCGTTGTGCGACATGCCGACGCGGACGGCGCCGGCGAGCACGCCGATGGTCGCCGGCTCGGCACCGGCTTCACGCACCGCGGCTTCGAGTTCCGCCGCCGCCGCCAGACCTTCGGCGCGCGGCAGGCCGTGGGTCACGACCGTGGTCTCGAGGGCCACCACCGCGCGCCCCGCCGCGAGGGCTTCCGCAACTGATTCCGAGATGAGAACGTGATCCGCCATGGACCGGACAAGGTATTCCACCATCGCCCACCGCGACCACTCGTTCTGTAGCCCGATCGACCCCGCGAACCTCGACCGGCTGCTGGCGGCCATGACGCTGCCGGCAGGCGCTCGGGTGCTCGACGTCGGCTGCGGCAAAGGGGCGCTGCTGGTGCGCATGGCCGAGCGCTACCGGATCGCCGGCGTCGGCGTCGATTTGAACCCCGTGTTTCTCGCCGAAGCACGCGCGGCAGCGCACAGCCGGGCTCGGGGAGCTTCGCTCGAGTTTCACGAGCTGGACGCCACGCGATTCGTCGCGACACCGCACTCGTTCGATGCCGCCACCTGTGTGGCGTCGACGCACGCGCACGGCGGATACCGGCAGACGCTCGCAGCGCTCAAGGGTCTGGTGCGCCCCGGTGGTTCGCTGTTGGTCGGCGAGGGATTCTGGCGCCAGCCGCCGGCGGCCGAGTACCTCGCGGTCATTGGTGGGACGCCCGACGAGCTGACCGACCACCAGGGCAACCTGGCAATCGCAGTGGAAGAAGAGCTGGTTCTGGTCGAAACCATTGTCAGCACCGAGGAGGACTGGGATCTCTACGAAGGGATGTACGCCCGCGCGGTCGAGCGCTACGTGCGCGAGCATCCGGACGATCCCGACGCGGCCGAGATGCGCGAGCGCATCGCGCGCTGGCAGGACGCGTACTTCCGCTGGGGGCGGCAGACGCTGGGGTTCGCGCTCTATTTGTTTCGGAGATAGCGAAACGGGGGGATCCGGATGCTTGGCTTGTTAGGCCTATTCGTCCTGATCGCCTTCCTTTACTGGCGGCGCCTCAGGCACGAGCTTCGCGAGCTGCGCTCCCGAGTGGAGCGCCTCGAGCAGGCAGCACACCCTACGCAGGCGGCGATCTTCGAGCAGACACCGTCACCTGCCCCCACGCCGGAGTCGATTGCGGCCATGCCGTCAGCTGCAGCCGCAGCGTGGGCGAGCATGCCCCCCCTGCCGAAGGCGGCGCAGACACCCCGTCGTCTGGACATGAGCCGCCTCGAGGAACTGATCGGCGGCGTTTGGCTCCAAAATCTCGGCGGTGTGCTGCTCCTCATCGGTGTGTTCTTTCTCATTCTATGGGGCTGGACCACTGGGCGGTTCGGCCCGGGTGTGCTCGTCGCCTCGGGTGTCCTCATCGGAGGCGTCCTCGTGTGGCGTGGCGACAGACTGAGGGCATCCGTGCCGGGGCTCGGCCACGCCTTCATCGGTGTCGGCTTCGGCGTAGCTTACGTAACGCTCTACCTCGGCCATTTCACCTTGCGCGTGCTCCCGGCGCCGGCCGCGATGGCCGCCCTGCTGGCAACATCGGCGCTGGCGGCGGGCGCCGGCCTTCGCTACCGCGTGCAGAGTATTGCGGCCCTGGGCGTGATCGGGGCCTACCTGCCGCAGTTGCTCGCCGGAATCCTGCCGCTACGGGGTTTCTCGCTCGCTCCGGCGGCGTTGCTCGGGTGGATCGGAGCCGTAAGCGCATTGGTCTTCGTTGCGGCAGCCCGGCCTGGTTGGAGCGGCATCAACCTCACGGCCCTAGTGCTTGCCGCAGTCGTGTGGGCGGGAGCGTTCCCGCGCGGCGACTGGGGGTGGGGAATCACGCTCGGACTCGCCACCCTGTTCTCGGCGTTCGGGCTCGCGCCGCTGCCCGGGCTGGTGCGCACCGGCGACCGCGTGCGATCGGCCGATCTTGCCGTGATCGCCGTGGCGCCGCTGGCGTTGATCGGCGCCGCGTGGCCGATGCTCGTCCATTCCAACCCGCGCCACGCGGCCCTCTTTTTCTTCGGGCTTGCGGTGCTCTATGGCTTGGCGGCAGCGTGGGTGGACGCGCGCCGCTCCGAGCGGGACCTTTGGCGCCCGCTCACCGGCGCCGCATCGCTCTTCCTGGCGGCAGCGCTGCAGCGGGCGCTCGGCCACGAGATGACGCCGATGGCGTGGACGCTCGAGGGCGCTTTGCTCATGTGGCTGGGGGTGACACCCCGCGGCGGCTGGCTCCGCGTTTGCGGCGGCGTGATGCTGACCCTCGGGGCGATGTGGGCATTCGTCCAGACGGTCGAAGCCCTACCCCGTGCGGCACCCCCCCTGTCCCCGCTTTCGGTTTACACGCTAGTCATCATGGTGACAGTGCTGGCAGTGGGGTTCGTGCTCGGCCGCAACCGAGGGGCGCTGACCCACGCCGAGCGCTCTCTTCCTGAAATCGCGGTCCTCAGCGGGCATTGGCTGTTGGCGCTTTGGCTGGCGCGCGAGGCCTGGAGCGTGGCTTACGCGTTCGAGGGTGCCGGTGGGGTGTGGCGTCGATTGCCCAGTCTACAGGGACCGGGCGGCAACGTTCGTTCGACAGCACTCGCGAATGCGATCTTGGCGCTGGCCTGGGCGCTCCAGGCGGGCTGGCTCGCATGGGCGGGAACAAGAGCCCGCCGTTTTGCCCTCCGATTGGCGGCCACCATCCTGCTTGCCATGCTGGCCATCGCGTCACTGGTCGCACTGATGGCGCTCGATGATCCATGGGGCCGGGACTGGCTGCCGGTCCTGCATGCGGCGGGCGTACTGCATTTCGCCGCGGTAGCGGTCATCGTCGCCATTGGAGGGTATCTCGCCGTCAAGCGTGAATCGTTGTCGGACTTCGACCGCCGCGCTCCCGAGTTTTGGGGCGCCGCTGCGGCCATCGTCCTGATGGCGTGGACCGCTCGCGAGGCGGACCACGTCGCCCGCGTGCTCCTCGGGCTTCCCGGACCCGGGGCCCGCCACTCGATCGAGGTCGCGCAGGATGCGCTGCAACGACGCGTGGCTTTGGCTTCCGTCTTCACCAGCGTGGGCTGGCTCCTTCAGGCGTTGGTCACCATGACTGCCGGATGGTGGCGTGCCTCGGCGTTCTTGCGTTGGATGGGGCTCGCGCTCGTCGGCCTGACCGCTGCCAAGTTCGTGCTGCACGACCTCGCCAGCGCAGATCCATTCTGGCGTTTTCTCACCGCGATCGCGGCGGGCGCGGCGATGCTTGCCATATCGTGGGGCTATCAGCGCCGGAGCCGCGCGCGCGCCACCCCGGGGACTTGACCGCGATAGGGATCGGTGCGCATCAGGATCCATCAGCGCTTCGAGAGCACCCGCACCATCAGGAATTCGTTGTGCAGCTCGCGGTCGAGCAGCAGAAACGCGCGTTCCAGGCCGTAGGTTTCGAAGTCCAAAGCCCGATAGAGGGCGACCGCGGCGACGTTCGCGGCATTGACCCCGAGATTGACGCGCTGGACGCTCAATGTGTCGCTCGCGTAGCGGAGCGCCTCGCTCATGAGATGGCGCCCTATGCCGCGCTGGCGCGCCGCCGGCGTCACGTACATGCCCCAGATCCACGCCTTGTGCGCGAGCTTGCGCATGCTTTCGCGTTCGAGTCCGACCATGCCGACGAGCGTTTCCCCGTCGAAGGCGCCCAGGACGCAGCGATCGGGCGAGGAGGCCAGGCGCTCGGCCACCGTCGCGATCGGCGTGTCGCACTCTTCCTCATAGCTCGAGGCGAATGCCGAAGGCTCTTGGCGCAGGGCCTCGAGGCGTAGTGCCTGAAATATCTCGGCGTCGGTCGAACTCAGGACTCGGACCTGCACGGCTACGAGTCCCTCCCGAAGGTGGCGAGCACTAGGCCTTCACCTTGGACCAGTGCGCGTGCACGATGCGCCACTCCCCCTCGAGCCGGCGGTACACCGAGGTCGCCTTCCACTGCACCAGCGGCTTCCAATGCGGCATCATCTGCCCCTCCTTTGCGGGTGACCTCGCCGGCGACCACTATGGGTCGCGATACCAGACGACCCATTCCGAGAGGTCGAGGTCGTTGCGCGGCCCCGAGCCCATTCGCAAGACGTGGCCGTCGGGATCCTCGACGTGCATCTCGTACGCCCACGAGTAGTTGGTCGGCGGCAGTCGGATGGTCGCTCCCTTGGCGCGAAGCTCTTCGTGCAACGCCTGCGCGTCCTCGACCCCGATCCAGACCCAGGTTCCGGGGTTCCCCTGGTCGCCCGCGCACAACATGAGCGAGACACGGTCGCGCGAGACCGAGGCCATGACCGCCTCGTGGCTCCAATCGAGCGTGAAACCCAGCACGCGGACGTAGTGGTCGACGCTGGCTTCGAGGTCCTGGACGCGCAGGATGGGAACCGCGAGTTCCATCCGGGTCGTGGCTTCGGGAGCGCGAACCGCGGCACGCAGGGTGCGAATGCGGATCAGGTGATGGTCGTCGTGCTCGGCGTAGAATTGGGCGCAGTCGACCAGCCTCATCGGGCACTGAAGACGCTGGTGAAATGCGCGCGCGCGCCGCAGGGCTTCCGGGGCGTTACCGAGCGCCTCGACCAGCCGCAACCGTCGCTCGGCAAGCTCGGTGACGGTCGAGGACAGAGGTCGGTCCTGGTGGCGCAGTGCCGCGGCCTGGAATCGGGCGGGATCGGCCGGTGTGTAGTTCTCACGGCCGAGCCGCAGATCCTCCAGGCGCTCCTGCCACAGTTCCTCGACGTCGGCCAAATGTCCGACGTTCTGCGCGATCGACCACGTGCCGTCCAGCTGCCGGCGCGCGGCTTCGTCGTCGAGCCCTTCGATCAACGGCAGCAGGCGCGGAATCAGGCCACGGAGTCGTTCCACGAAGTCGTTCAGCATCCAAGGCGGGTGAACGAACGCGAAGGTTCGTTTCGCCCAGAGTGGACGGTTGTACTCTGTGTTCGGATCCAGCGTGTCGCTGTTCACCAAACACCTCTAGCGGGGCCGGCGCTTCGTGTCCTGGCTCGACGCATCGTCCATTTCCAGGTGGAATCGGTGGAGAATTCGATGGGCCACGGGCACGAACAAGAGCCCGGCCACCACCAGGACCACGAACCCAGAATACAGAGCATAGACGGATGCGAAGAGCTTACCCCCCGAGGTGTGCAGCTCGGTGACCGGACCCATTCCCCCGAGGATCATCGAGGCGTTGAGCAGGGCATCCAGCCACGTCATGTGCTCGAAACCCCGATACCCGAGGATGCCGATCGTCAGCGACCCGAGGACGACGACCAGCCCGGCTCCAGCGTGAATGGCGAGGCGTTGAAGGAACTCGGTTTGGGACAGGAGCGGGGAACTTCGATGCTCGTACACGTGGCCTCACCTTCTCGATGCGCTCGATTTGTTCATGACCCGTCCCTGCTTCCTAGACCTCAACGACCGACGGCCCACCCGAGCCCCATGCGTTCCAAGACCGCATTGAAGCGCGGCTCTCGGCGAATCGGGTCGTAGCCGGGGAAGAGTGGGAAGGCGGTGAACTGTTCATGCTCGTCGACCGATCGCTCGAATTCGTCTAGCGCAGCCTCGGTCTCCCCGAGGGCGGCGAGCGTCCATGCGAGCAGGTACCGTGGAACGTGGCGATGCTTCGCCAGCTCGTGCAGGTCAGCGAGATGCTCGCGCGCACTTTCCTTCCTGCCGGTGGCCGCCTCCGCCCAGGCGATCATCCCCAGGTACATGGTCGACTCCGGCTCCGCTTGGTAGGCGCGTTCGAAAACAGGCAGCGCCTCGGCGTGACGGCCTTGACCCATGAAGGCGACCCCAAGATTCCAGAGCGCGAGCGTGAGGCGCGGGTTTCCGTCCACCACCGGCATCAAAGCGGCCTCCGCCTCATTGAACCGCCGGCCCGTGTTGAGGGCCCAGGCCGCCATCGTCCAGCCCATGGGAGACAGGGGATCGATCGGCGCGGCGCTCCGGGCCATGTCAAAGGCTTCCTGGCACCGGCCGCGCGCGCTCAGGACGATACTGAGCCAGGTCCGGGCGAAGATGAAATCAGGGTCCAGCTCGATCGCCCGCCTTCCCAAGTCCTCTGCTCGAGACCAATCCCATTCATAGGCCCGGATCGGGCACTCCACGGTGAGAGCCTCGGCCGATTCCCCCGCCAGGGCCTTTGCATACCCGAGCTCCGTGTCGGCGCGCGCAATCGCAACCCGAGGACGAATCAGGCCAGTGTTGGCGAGCAGGATGCTCGCCTCGGCGATCCCGAGACGCGCCAGGGCATAACGAGGATCGCGCTCGCTCGCCTCCTCGAAACACCGTAGTGCAGCCTTGAAATTCCGCGTCGTGTAGCGTTCGTGGCGGCCCTTCAGATAGAGGTGGTACGCCTCCAGGTTGTCGGAGTGCTTACGCGTGATGCTCCCCGCCTCGGGCGCACCGAGCTGCATGGCCAGGGCCTGCGTCACTGAGTGCGCGATCTCGTCCTGGATCGCGAAGACGTCCTCCATTTCGCGGTCGTAGCGCTCGGACCACATCTGATATCCACTCGCGACGTTGATCAACTGCGCAGTCACTCGCAAGCGTTTGCCCGCCGTGCGCACGCTCCCTTCCAGAACATTGTTCACCCCGAGCGCCTGACCAATTCTACGGATGTCCTGGTTCGCTCCCCGAAACTGAAAGGTCGACGTACGGGCGGCCACGCGCAGACCGGAGATCTCCGAGAGCGAGGTGAGGATCTCCTCCGCCATGCCCTCGCAGAAGTAGTCCTGGTCCTTGCCCTGGCTCATGTCGACGAACGGGAGCACGGCGATCGACGGCCCTTCCGGGGCCAGTGGTAGTCCGGTGAAGACGTTCTGCAGCGCCTGGATCACGTCACGGGCGGATTGGAATCGCTGCGCCGGCGCCTTGTTCACGCATTTCCGGATGAGTTCGTCGAAAGCAGAGTCGGCGCCGGATTGTGTTTGCACGCGCGGCGGATCTTCATGGAGCACCGCACTCAGCGTGTCCGCGATCGATGGGCCACTGAACGCCCGGCGGCCGGTGAGCATCTCGTGGACTACCGCGCCCAGCGAGAAGATGTCGGAGCGATGATCGGCGACCTGACCGCGCACCTGCTCGGGAGACATGTAGCCAGGTGTGCCCAAAAGGGTGCCGGCAATCGTGGGGCTGGCCATGGTCGTGGCCAGTTCGTCGACCCCTCCGCCCCTCGAGCTGCTCTCCGACTGGAATCGGGCCAGACCGAAGTCGAGAATCTTGGTGTGACCGTCGTGGGTGACGAAGATGTTCTCGGGCTTGAGATCCCGGTGCACCAGTCCGCGCGCGTGCGCGGCCGACAGACCCTGCGCGATCTGCATTGCATATTCGACCGCAACCTTGGGCGCCAGCGCACCATCGGCCAGCAACGCCCTCAAAGTCTTGCCCTGCAGAAGCTCGGTCACGACATAGAAGTTGCCTTCGACCTGTCCCACGTCGTAGAGCGCGAGGATATTGGGGTGCGAGAGCGCCGCCACCGCTTTCGCCTCCCGCTCGAAACGGGCCACGGCTTCGGGGTCTGAAGCCAAGCGATCTGGAAGGAGCTTGACGGCGACCTCACGGCCGAGCCGCGTGTCGACGGCGCGCCAGACTTCTCCCATTCCCCCGGCGCCGATCTTCTCGACGAGCCGGTAGTGCGTGAGGTCTTGGCCAGGCAGAACGGGCACGTGAACGCTCCCGAGTATCGTGCGGTTTCAGATCCCTCTACAGAACACCACGAACGCCCCAGTCGGCAACCGCCAGTGCCGCCGACTTCGATCCCTGTTCAAGTGCACGGACCAGATCCGCGCCCTCGAGCCAGCCGGCGAGGAAGCCGCCGGCAAACGCGTCGCCGGCACCGGTGGGATCCACGATCCGCGACGCCGACGATGTCCACCGACGCTCGCTCGAATCGGCGAGGTCGACCAGGATGCCACCGTTTTCCCCGCGCTTGAACACTACGAATCGCAGGCGCCCGTTCCCCGCCAGCACGCGCGCCAATTCGACGGGACGGGTGCCGTCGACCCTCAACTCGTCCTGGCTCGGGAAGAACGCGTCCACGTCAGCCAGCACTGCCCGCCATTCGACCAGATTGTCATCGCGAACCGACTCGTGAGGATCGAGCGATACGAATGGTCGTGACGCACCTCGTGAAGCGGCAGCGGCCGCGTGGCGTGCAAGCTCAGCCGTAGCCTCCCGCTGGCACTCGATCGGCATCGGCGACAGGTGAAACGCCCGTGCGTCCAACCAGGCCTTCGGAATGTCGCCGAATGCCGGCGAGACTTCTCGATGGCTCGGCCGGCCAAGATGGTGGAGAACCCGCCGGCCGCTCTCTTCATAGAGGAGCCAGGTTCGCACCCCCGGGCGGCCGAGCGAGCGCACGCCGGTGAGATCCACGCCGCGCGCGCGCAGTGCCTCGAGCGCCGACTCCGGATAGTCCGAGCCGCGCACCGAAACCAGCCCGACGTTCAGCCCCCAGGCTCTGGCCGCCAGCGCCGCATAGAGCATCGCGCCCCCGGGCTCGCCCATGAGCGTGCGCCCGTCGCGGAGCACGATGTCGTCGACCAGCAGATTGCCGAGCAGAACCAGGTCGGGAACAGCCGTGCTCACGGTAGCCGCGCTACGTTCGCCCGGCGGCCAGCGACTTGAAGGCCTCGGCCATCGCACGCACCCGACCTGCCTCCAGCAAGTTCGCCCAATGGCCGTCGCGCTTGACCGACGAGCCGATGATGAAGCCGTCGGCGTGCGGGTACTTTCCGACGTTTTCCGGCGTCACGCCCGAGCCGACGAACACCGGCACGTTGACCGCTGCGGCCACCGAGCGCACGTCGTTCGGATCGGTTTCGCGGCCGGTCGCCGCCCCGGTGACGATCACGCCGTCGGCGAGCGCGAACTCGGCGGCGCGGGCGGTCTCGGTGATGCTCACGTCCGCGGTGATCGCGTGCGCGGAGTGCTTCTTCTTGATGTCCGCGAACACGCGCACCTTCTCGGCATCGAGCAGATCGCGATAGCGCAACAGCTCACCGGCGCAGCCCTCGATGGTGCCCTCGTCTGCGACGTGCGCGAACACGAAACCCTCGACGCGCACGAAGCTCGCCCCGCACGCCACCGCCACGGCGAGCGCTTCGCGGTTGGCCGCCGCCAGCACCTGGACGCCGAGCGGGAGGGCGACTTCGCGACGGACTTCGAAGCCGGTGACCGCCATGGCCGCCGTGGTCGCCGGGTCGGCGGCCGCGCGCAGGTAGGGCCGGTCGTTCATGTTCTCGATCATCAGCGCATGAAAGCCGGCGTCGCGGTAGACGCGTGCGTCCTCGACGGCGCGCGAGACGATGGCGTCGAGGTCGAGCCGGTGCTCGGGGCTGCCGGGCAGCGCCCCCAGGTGCAGCATCCCGATCAGGACGCGGGATTCACCGAACAGGGCGTGGGTCAGATGGTGGCGGTCCATGGGAGCGGCGAGGCTAGCGGGCGCCGTCCGCGAACGCCAACCCGGTGGTTCGGCGGCTTGAAAATCGAGCGAAACTCCCGCAGCCTTGCGCCATGATCCTCAAGCGCTTCTACGACGACAAACTGGCCCAGGCCAGCTTCCTGATCGGCTGCGGCGCCACCGGCGAAGCGGCAATCATCGACCCCAACCGCGACGTCGACCAGTACCTGCGCGCAGCCGCGGCCGAGAAGATGCGGATCACCGCGGTCACCGAGACCCACATCCATGCCGACTTCGTGTCGGGTGCTCGCGAGCTGGCCGAGCGCGCAGGTGCCCGACTCTATCTGTCGGACGAAGGCGACGCCGACTGGAAGTACGGGTTCGCGAACCAACCCAACGTGACGCGGGTGCGCGACGGCGATCACATTCGCATCGGCAACGTGCGACTCGATGTCATGCGCACCCCCGGGCACACACCGGAACACATCGCGTTCGTGCTCACCGACGAGCCGGCCTCCAAGGAACCGATGGCGGTGTTCACCGGCGACTTCGTGTTCGTCGGCGACGTCGGCCGGCCGGATCTGCTCGAGCGGGCCGCCAACTACGCGGGCACGATGGAGAAGGGCGCGCGGGTCCTGTTCGATTCGCTGACCAAGTTCCGCACGCTTCCCGGACACCTGATGCTGTGGCCCGGCCATGGCGCCGGCTCGGCCTGCGGCAAGAACCTCGGTGGCCTGCCGGCCACGACACTCGCTTACGAGAAGCTGACCAACTGGGGGGTTCGTTCCGAGAACGAAACGGCGTTCGTTCGCGAGGTGCTCGCCGGCCAGCCCGAGCCGCCTGTCTACTTCAAGGAAATGAAGCGGATCAACAAGCAGGGGCCGCCGTTCCTGGGCGGCTTCCGCGATCCCGAGAAACTCGCGGGCGAGCGGATCGTCGAGCTGGTGGATGGCGGCGAGGTCGTTGTCGACCTGCGATCGTCTGCCGCCAACGCCGCCGGCGCGATTCCCGGCACGCTGCACATACCCGCGGGCAACACGTTCACCACCTGGGCGGGTTGGCTGCTGCCCTACGATCGCCCGGTCTACCTGCTGGCGAACGACCTGGCCGAGGTGCGCGCGGCGGTGCGCGACCTGGCGATGATCGGCCTCGATCGCGTGGCGGGCTGGCTGGGTGAGGACACGCTCGCCGCATGGACCAAAGCGAGCGGCGCGCTGATCGCGACGCCGTCGATTTCGGCCAGCGACGCCGCGCGGAAGCTCGCGGCCCGCCAGGTCACGCTCCTCGACGTGCGCGGTTCGAGCGAATACTCGGCCGGCCACGTGCCGGGGGTGGTGCACATCCCGCTCGGCTATCTGGCGTCACGCGCCGGCGAGCTGCCGAAGGATCGGCCGATCGCGATCCACTGTCAGGGCGGCACGCGTTCGCCGATCGCGGTGAGCGTGCTCCGTCGCGCAGGGTTCAAAGACCTGTTCGACGCGCGAGGTGGCTACGCCGAGTTCGAGGCGAAGGGGTTGGGGGTTTCTGCCGCGGAGCCGCGGCCGGTCTAGGCGCTCAGCGGATGTAGGCGATCCGCCGGACTGCGCTCTCCGGCCCCGAGAGGAAGCGCGCGAAATAGACGCCGCTCTCGGCGCGAGCACCGTCGGACGAGCGGCCGTCCCACTCGACGCGATGCGTCCCGGCGGAGGTCGACCCACGGAACAGCGTGCGCACGACACGGCCCTGCACGTCGAGGATGACGAGTGAGGCCTCGCCGGCGCGCGCCAGCGAGTACTCGAGAGCGACGCGATCGCGGAATGGATTGGGCCGCGCGGGCGCCAGCGAGACGAGCGCACCCGACTCCGGTCCGTCGCCGACCGCGAGCGACATCGTCACCGCGCGATACGCGTTGAGCTTCTTGCCGATCGGCAAGTCGTAGACGATGGCGTCACCGGTCGTGACCAGGTGTTGCTCCAGGGAGTGTGCGGAGAGCCCCGGCCAGCGCGAGCGCGCCAGCGCCACAGTCCCCGCCACCAGCGGGCAGGCGAACGAAGTGCCGTCGCCGTACATGTAGGGATTGACGCCGTCCCAGCCGAACAGGAACACGTAGTAGATGTCGCTGATCTCGTCGAGCGGGTAGTTGCGGCAGATCGACGACCACATCTGGGTGCCGGGTGCGGCGATGTCGACCCACGGCCCCCAGTTGGAGAACGAGGTGCGCAAGTTGTTCTGATCGGTCGCCGCCACGGCGATCACTTTGTCGTTGGCGGCGGGATAGACCGGCGCGCTGTCGGCGTCATTGCCGGCGGCGCTCACGCAGACGACGTCCGCGGAATCGGCGTGGTCGACCAGCTGTTGGAAGAACTCCGGCAGTCCGGGCTCGGCCACTTGTCCGAGGCTCACGTTGAGCACGTCCGCATGCTCGGCGGCCGCGTAGAGAAACGCTTCCGCGAGCGCTTCCGTCGTGATCTCGCCGGCCTGATTGACCACCTTGAGCGGCATCAGTCGCGAACGCCAGCCGGCGCCGGCGATCCCGATGCCGTTGTTGGTGGCGGCGGACGCAATCCCCGCCACGAACGTACCGTGGAAACCAACGTCGATCTCGACCACCGGATCGAACACCGGATGCGGATTGGGATCGTTGTCGTCGTTGCCGAAGTCCCAGCCGTGGACATCGTCGACGTAGCCGTTGCCGTCGTCGTCGACCGAGTTGCCGGGAATCTCATCCGGATTGGTCCAGATCTGCTGCGCCAGGTCGGGGTGCCCGAGGTCGATACCGGTATCGGCGATACCGATCACGATCGACGTGTCGCCGCGCTCGATGTCCCAGGCGTCCGGCAGGTCGACGTCGCCGTCGGCCGGGGAATGGACGTACCACTGTTCGGGCAGCGCGTAGGGATCGTTCGGGATCGTAATGAAGAGCCGAAGCAGATAGTTGGGAATCGCCGCCCGCACGGTACCCGACGATCGCAGTTCCTCTGCGGCGTGAACCGGATCGAAGTCCGGCCGGTCGCTCACGAGCTTCACCACGCTCAGGCCGGGAGACAGGAGACCGCCTACGCGCTCGTACCGACTGAGACCGTGGCGTTCCAGGAGCCGCGCGGCGTCGCCAGCGTGGCCGAGGCGCAGCAGGTTGTCGGCGCCGAGACGGAGGTCTTCACTGCCACGCAGGACCGCAAGGATCTCGCCGGGCCGGTAGGTCACGGGCTCGGTCGATCCCGCAGCTGCAATCGCCGCGTTCGCTTGCAGCATCGCGACGCAAAATACGACCAGCGCCAGGAGGGGCTTCATGGCGACATCAAGGCTACTCCTCAGGAATCGTGTTCGCCACCTATGATTTCGTCTGCTTCTTCGCCCAGTACTCGTCGGCTTCCTGCTCCATTCGAGACAGCCGGTCGTAGTAGTCCGGAAACTCGTACAGGTGAGCGAGCGCGATTTTACCGGTGGTCAGCTCGTCGTCATTGGTCACGTTGGTGCTGGGGTCGCGTGCACCGTGCTCCAGCTCGACGGCCAGGCCGAGACGGAACTGCTCCAGCCAGACTTTGGACCAGTCGACTTTCAGTGCGTCGCCAATTCGTTTCGCTTCTTCGGTGGTGAACTGTCTTTTGGTGGACATGTTCGACTCCTCTGCGGCGGTATCCCTTCAGGCGGTTTTCTTGCGAACCACCAGATCGACCTCGCAATCCAGGACATGCAGAAGCCTCAGGAGCTGATCGACGGATTTGCGGTAGTTCGTCTGATCCAGAAGCCGGTAGAGCTGGGTCGCCGACGTCCCCAAGCGACGAATGATCTCGCGCTTGGACAGCGGGCTCGACTCCACTCGCTTCTGTGCCTCGAGCGTGAGCTTGTAGAGAAGCAGCTCACGCATGTAGGCGGGGTCTTCGTTGTACTCGAGGATCTGCTCGGAGTGGATCGAGCCTTCCTTGCCAGACTCGAGAACGTAGGAGATGGCCTCACGACCCAGTTCTCGATCGACAAACACCCTGCTGACCCGGTCGCGAACTCCCGGTTTGGGATCGGCCTTGGCGTACGGGAACGACAGCGAGCGGCCTGAGGTCTGGACCTCAAACGCCTTCTTGCGATTGTTCACCGCCACCGATCGGAGCTTCACAGCCTGCCCTCGCGTTCGAGTTGGTGGATGAGCATCCGAAGCCTTCGCGTGGCCATGCCTCTCATGACTTTGCCGTTTTCCAGATCCCATTTCAGGACCATCTTGCCCTGGCGATAGACATGAACATGGCGGGGCCCATGATCACCCGTCCAAGTCAGAAACACGTACCCACCCCGCCGCACCTTCCCCACATCGAAACGTTACCTCTAAAGGTAACACTTGTCAACCGTCGCGATCAGGCTCCTCACTGGACGCCGCTCATGTTGCAGACCGGGATGCTCCGAGAAGAACCGCCGGGCATGGCCTCAAAGAATCCGTGTGTCTCCTCCATTCACCCCCACCACGACGACACGCCCGCGACCACCTCCGGCAAATTCTCCACGGTGTCCGGATAGCCCGCCTTCCACGTCGCATCGATCCCCAGCGGCCCGCGGACGCTGAGCCACGCGCCGCGCGTTTCTGACGACGCCGGCACGATGTCGCGCGCGCAATCGAAGCGCGTAAAGATGCCCCAGAGCAAGAGTTCGTCGTCGTCGAGCGGCACGTCGGGGCTGACCGCGATCACCAGCGGCACCTTCGCGTACTCGGGCCGCGCGATCAGGCGCTCGACCAGTGCCCTGCCGTCGCCGCGGGTCTGGACGACGAGCATCGCGCCCCACGCCAGGCGATGCTCGAGGGCTCGGTCATCGAACGAACGTGGGTCGGGCACCGACGCCGCGATCTCGCGCAGGGGCACGGCGTCGCGCCCGGGTTCGACGCCGGCCGATCCGACTCGCCGCCCCTTGGTCTGCGCGTCGAGCACCATCTTGCTGCCCAGGTTCATGGTGTAGCTGGTGAAGTCGAGCGTGTCGAGCGGCACACCCGGGATCAGCAGGAAGTCTTCGGCGGGATCGAAGTTGCGCGCCACAGCCGAGAACACCGCGGCGCGGTCGCGCGGATTCACGTCCTCATCCACGAGGACGATCGCCTTGGTCAGCGACAGCTGGCCGGTCCCGAGCAGCCCGAGTGCGGTCTTCTTAGCCTCTTTCGCGAATCGGTTCTCGACCGCGACCACGAGCAGGTTGTGAAAGCCAGCTTCGAAGTAGGCCCACAGGTCGACGACTTCGGGGTGGATCACGCGCAGGACGCCAGCGAAGAACTCCTGTACCGCTTCGCCCATGAACTTGTCTTCTTGCGGCGGCTTGCCGACCACGCTGGCCTGGAAGACCGGCGCGCGCCGATGCGTGACCTGGCGCACGTGAAACACCGGGAATGGTGCCGCGTGCGAATAGTGTCCGAAGTGGTCGCCGAACGGTCCCTCCTGACGTCGCTCGCCCGCCGGCACGAAACCCTCGATCACGAACTCGGCGTCGGCCAGGACGTCCATGCCGATCGTGCGGCCGCGCGCGAGCCGCGTCGGCGAGCCGCGTAGGAATCCCGCGAACGCCAGCTCGTCGATCCCTTCGGGGAGCGGCGACACCGCGGACAGGAGTGTCGCCGGGTCGGCGCCGACGTGCACCGCGACTTCAAGTCCGCGGCCCTGCTTCTCGGCCGCGTGGTAGTGGAACCCGCCGCCCTTCCCGATCTGCCAGTGCATGCCGGTGGTCGCGGCGTCGAACACGTGCATGCGATAGATGCCGAGGTTGCGCTTGTCCGTCTCGGGATGCTGCGTGAGCACCAGCGGGAAGGTGACGAACCGGCCGCCGTCCTTGGGCCACAACTGGAGGATCGGCAGCAGGTCGAGATTGGGACCGAGCGCTAGAGTCTGCGCCGGCCCGCGGCGCATGCGTCGCGGACGCATGGCCAATACGCGCGACGCGCTGCCCCGCAGCTTCCACAAGTCCCCGAGCTCGCGCGGTGGCACGGCGTGAAGGATCTCTTCCAGCTCGGCGCCGACCGAGCCCGGGGTGCGGCCGATCGCCCACTCGACTCGCCGGCGCGCCGCGAGCACGTTGACCGCCAGCGGGAAACGCGCGCCGCGCACGTTCTCGAACAGCAGTGCGGGGCCTTCGGCCTTGGCTTCGCGACACGCGATCTCGGTGACTTCGTACTTCCAGTCGACCTCGCGGGTGACACGCTTCAGGTCCCCGCGCCCGTGCAGGTGGTCGAGGAAGTCGGTCAGCGTGCGAAAACCGCTCACGCGAACCGTCCGACGGCCGTCACTTGCTCGCGGGCTCCAGGCGTCATTCGAGTTCGCTCTCGCGCCAGCCCGGTCCGGCGTCTTCGCCGAGCACCCCAAGCACCTTGTTGGTGAACCCGCGCACCAGGTCTTCGACCGAGCCCGGCTTCTGATACCAGGGCGGCGACAGCGGCATCACGATCACGCCTTCGCGCGACAGTCGCGCCATGTGTTCGAGCGCGATGGTCGGCAGCGGGGTTTCGCGCACGCACAACACCATGCGCATGCGTTCCTTCATCGCCACCAACGCGGCACGCGTGATCAACGTGTCGGCGATCCCGACCGCGATCTTGGCCAGCGTCGAAACACTGCACGGGATCACGATGAACGCGTCGTAGCGATTGGAGCCCGACGCGAACGGCGCCGCCAGGTCGTTGTCGGCGAACGTGCGCGCGACGTGCGATTCGAGGTCACTCGGCTTGAGACCGGTCTCATCGTGGAGCACGTGACGCGCCCAGTCGGAGAGCACGAGATACTTCTCGCCGGGGCAGCGCTTGACGAAGTCGACGCCGTAGGCGGCGCCCGAGGCGCCGGTCATGCCGATCAGGTAGCGCGCCATGTCAGTTCACGAACACCGGCGGCGTCGACGGCACTTCTCCGAACCCCCCGCCGTCGAGCAGGCGCGCGAGCAGCACGGTCGCGAGCACGGCGAAGCCCACGTAGACGTTGACCTTGAAGAACGCGAGATTCACATCCTCGGCCCAGCGTTGCTCCAGCCATAGCAACACCGCGGCTCCGGCCAGCACCGCCACCAGCGCTGGAAGTGCCCACGGTGCCCACACCGGGAACAGGTTGCGCGTATCCCACCAAATGTGGCGAACCGCGTTGATCAGCGCGAGGAACGCGAACACGTGCAGCCATCCCGAAACCAGGAGCGCCCGCTTGCGTCCGAGCCAAACGACCATCGAATGGACTCCATGCGAACGGTCGAACTCCTCGTCGAGGGTCGCGTAGATGATGTCGAAACCGCTGACCCACCAGAAGGCGAACACGGCCAGCCAGATGGCCGCACCCATGTCGCCCAGGTCCGGTCGAGCCGCGGCCCATCCGGCGAGCGGGGCCAATGCCAGCGCCGCCCCGACCCCGAAGTGACAGAGCGGCGTGAAGCGCTTGAGATAGGGATAGACCGTAAACACGATCAGCGGCACCGGCGAGACCTTCAAGAACCACGGGCCGAGTGCGGCGCACGCGATCACGTAGGCGGCGATGCTCACCACCAGCAACGCCAACCCTTCCGCGAGCTTCATGGTGCCGGCCGGCAACTCGCGGCCGCGCGTGCGGGGATTCAGAGCATCGAGCCGGCGATCGATCAACCGATTGATCGCCATCGCCGCGGTGCGGGCACCCACCGCCGCGATCGCAACCAGCACCCAACGCCCGGCGCTCATCGCCGGCCCGGGCGCGCTGAACACGCCCGCCAGGACTAGGGGTAGCGAGAACAGCGTGTGCTCGAAGCGCACGAACGACGCGTAGGTGCGCAGGCGGCGCACGGGATCGAGCGTGGTGGCGGTCATCGGGCGGTTGATCCTAGCGGCTCCCGGGCGCGGTTCCTACCGGCGCTCGAGCATGGTGGTCACGATCGCGCGGAGCGCTGATGGGTAGATTCCGGCGCGCTCGGAATAGCCGTTGATCACGAGCGAGGGGATCGACTTCAAGTCCAGCTCGGTGAGGATCGCGAGGTCCTGCTCGAGCATCGTCTGCGCCTCGCCCGAGTCCATGCACGACTGCACGCGCCCGACGTCGAGGCCGATGCCGGCCAGCCGCGGCGCGACGTGCGCGCTGTCGACCAGGATCTGCGGCAACGTCTTGTAGACCAGATCGTGGTACTCCCAGAACTTGCCCTGGGCCCTGGCGCAATTGGCCGTGCGCGCCAGCCAGCACGCGTACTTGTGGCGGTCGTTCTTGATGAGTGGATTGCACCGGCGGCTGACCGGCGCATTCACGTACAACACGCGGATTCGTCCCGGGTATTCGGCCATCAGTCGCTCGAGGTGGGCGCCGAGCGAACGGCAGTAGGCGCACTGAAAGTCGCTGGCCACCGCGATCTGTAGCTCGGCGTCGGCCGCACCGCGCGACGGCCGGCCGGCGAAGCGCGCCATGTCGATAGCGGGCGGCTGCGAGAGTTGGGCGAGAAACTCCTTCGCCTCCTGGTCGGCCAGCTCGCGAATCAACGTCACTTCGTCGTTGGTGTGGGCGAACGTGAACACGCCGCCGGCGAGTGCCGCGCCGAAGATTCCGGCCTTGAGCCACACGGCAGGACCGCCGGCGGGTGAGGCCGCCGGGCTCGGAGTCGCGGCCTCGGCCACGGGCGCCGCCTCCGGAGGTCGGCGCACCAGCCGCCACAGACACGACCGCGAGCAGGAAGTTGATCACGTAGGTCGCGACGCAGTTGAGGCAGATCGAGCCGATGCGCGCGACCATGACCCACGAGAGCCACGCGTCGAACACGAATGACGCGAACGCCAGTACCAGCGCGACGCGGCGCGCGATCGCACGATCCCTCATCGATGGCAGCAACGCGGCGAGCGCCAGCGCCGACATCAGGATGAAGTAGAGCACTCCCCACATCGAGAGCGGCCGGCCGAAGAGCCATGAGCTTTCGTGCGCCGCGACCGCGCTGCAGTCGAACTTGCCGCCGCCGCCACAGAAGAGGCCGCTCGCGAGGCCGCCCTCGTTCACCATCAAGTGCTCGCGCAGGAGCACGATGGCGACCGCGAGCCCTGCGGCGGAGAGCAGGAGCGGCGTGAGGGTCCATGCGAAACGCCGCAATGCCGGATTCATCGTCTCGTCCCCCACACCAGGGTCGTGGCGCCGAGTCCACGAATCAGCGGCAGGGCTTCCGCGACGCGTTCGGTGGCCTGCGCGATCGAGAGCAGCGAGTCCGGCAGCGTCTTGGCGACGAACAGGAAGTGCCGAACCCCGCGCACGAGGAATCCCGCGGCCTCGAGACCACGCGCCAGCTCGGAGGCGGCAATCGGGTGATGGTAACGGTACGGGTGGTACTGCCCCGCATCGTCTGAGGCTTCGGGGAAACACCCCGAGGGCAGTCGCCGGCGCAGCGCCGGCCAGCGGACCGCGAGCGTCTTGACCAGCTCGATCGGGGAATGGGGATTCGGCGTCGAGATCGCGAAGCTGCCGCCCGGGCGCAGCACACGCGCGGCTTCTCGGAGCACCCCCGGGCGATCGGGCCGAAAGACGTGCTCCATCATCTCGGCCGACACGATGGCGTCGAAGCTCTGGTCGCGAAACGGGAGCGCCTTGGCGTTGGCCTGGACCAGCGCGAAGCGGCGGCTGGAATTGAGCGCCATCTGCGCCCAGCGTAGCTGGTCGAGGCCGAGGTCGACGCCGGTGACCCGCGCGCCGGAGTGCGACGCCCACAACGGCCCGTAGGACCAGCCGGGGCCCAGGTCGAGAACGCGGTCGCCGGCGCGAAATCCGGCGCTCTCGAGGACCTCGCGGATCCGACGGACGATCATGTAGCGCCGAGTGCGCGAGGCCAGGTACCAGTGCTCGACGAGGTAGGGCAGCTCGCCGTCGCGCGGAACCTCGAGCACCGGCTCGGTGGCGAGCGGGGTCTTCATGGTTGGCCGCGCAAGGTACCGCAGGTGGCAGGTGATCGTCGCCACCCACGGCCAACCCTCGCGCGGACCAGAAGTCTCCCGTTCGATCCGCTTGGCTTCCCCGACCGACAAGGTAGCGGGGTGACGCGCTTCAGCCGATCGGCCCCCGATTGCGATCAACCTCCGCGGCGCCGTTCCACCGCTCCTTGCCTGTCGTGGTTCGAGATCTCTCGATCTCGCCCTAGGCCCACCGCAATCCGCGCGCCACGTCGAATCGCCGGCGCATGAAACCGGGCAAGTCCTTGAGGCGAAACCGGGGAATGCTCGGTACCGCGTCGGACCGCCAGCCGTCACCTGAGCGAAATCGATCCTTTCGTGGACAGGTTCGGCGGCCGGTTGACGGTTCGGACGGGGGCGTGGCCCCCAGCGGGGGCGATTGAAAAGAGGGCTTGACGGCCTGCACGCGTGTTCACTAGTATCCGCCTGTGCCGGGTCCCACGTGGACCTTTGAATCAAGGAGTCGACCATATGCGGAACGAGCGCACGCTGGAGATTCTCCAGTTCATCGAGCGGTTCATCCGTCAGCGCGGCTTCCCGCCAACGATCCGCGAGATCGGCAAGGAGTTTGGCATCGCGTCGACCAACGGCGTCCGATACCACCTGAACCGACTCGAAAAAGAGGGCAAGCTCCGGCGCAGCGAGAAAATTTCTCGCGGGATCGAGACCTCGCGCCACCCAGCACGTCAGACCGGGATCCCGATTCTCGGTCGTGTCGCCGCCGGCCAGCCGACTCTCGCCGAGGAGTCGTTCGAAGGTCATCTGGAGACCGACGAGCTGTTCGGCACCTCGGGCGAGTTGTTCGCGCTTCGCGTGCGCGGCGACAGCATGATCGAGGCTGGGGTCCTCGAGAACGATTTCGTCGTCGTCCGGCATCAGAACACCGCGAGCCCGGGCGAGATGATCGTCGCATTGCTCGAAGACGAGGCTACCGTCAAGTACTACAAGCCTGGCCCCGGCGGCATCGAGTTGTTGCCCGCCAACGCCAGGTATCGCCCGATTCCGGTTCGCGAGGGAGTTTCGTTCAGGATTCTGGGAGTGGTGCGGGGCCTGGTTCGCTCCGGGATGAACTGAGGTTCGAAGTCCGGAGCGCGCCCCGTCGAGCCGGCGCGCTCCGGATGAACACGAACCAGGATGAACAAGAAGCAGTCGAGTTTTTCACCGGGAGCTTCGGCTCCCTTTTTCTAGGACCCGTTGGTGCACATACGTTCAGGTGCGGGGTGTGAGGAGGAAGATCGTCATGAATAGCCGAATGCTGGCTCCCGAGATCCAGGAAACTCTCAGCCATCGCTGGGAACCGATGTATCGCAGCCAGCTCCACTACCTCGTCACCTGGAGTACGCGAGCGCGACGACCGGTGCTCAAGGATCGCCACGTGCGCGCGCTCAACCACCAGGTCACGACCGTGTGCGAGGACCGCGGCTATTCGCTGCTCGAGGTGGCCGCGGGTCCGGACCATGTCCACGTGCTGTTGGCAATCCGTCCGTCGCAGAGCATTGCCAGCGTGATTCGCGAACTCAAGGGCCGCACCGCCAACACATTGCTGGCGGACTTTCCCGAGTTGCGGGTCTGGCTGCGCGGTAACCTTGCATGGGACGAGCGCTACGCGGTCGAAACAGTGAGCGCCGTGCGCGTGGCGCGCGTTCGGGAGCGTCTGCGGGCGCTGCATACCCCCGATGAAGGGCTGGCTCGCGCCAGCTGAACACGCCGCGGCGCGTCGCCGCGGTTTGCCGTCACGTCCATCAGGCGATGTCGCCAACCGCCTTTGAAAGGAGTCGGTCATGCCCGTGAAGTCCATTCCCGACGGTTATCACAGCATCACTCCGTATCTCATCGTGAAGAACGCCGCCAAGGCGCTCGACTACTACGTGAAAGCACTCGGCGCGCGCGAGCTGTTCCGCATGCCGATGCCCGACGGTTCGATCGGTCACGCGGAAATCCAGATTGGCAACTCGCGCATCATGCTGGCCGATGAAGTTCCGTCGCTCAACTACCTGGGGCCGGAAACCATCGGCGGCACGCCGGTCAGCCTGATGATCTACGTCGACAACGTGAACGAGGCGTATCCGCGAGCGCTCAAGGTGGGCGGCAAGGAGATGAAGCCGCTCCAGGATCAGTTCTACGGGGATCGATCCGGAACGTTCACCGATCCCTTCGGCCACGTGTGGACGATCGCCACCCACGTTCGCGACGTTTCGGACGCCGAGATGAAGCAACACATGGAGACGATGGCGAGCAAGAGCTGAACCGCGAGACGGTTCTCGATCAGGGCGACGTGGCGTTGGCCGCGTCGCCTTTGGTCATTCCGATCCCCGACCCGGTGCTCGCCATCATCGCCGCGGCCAGCACCAGGACCGCTCCCAGCCACTGTAGGGAGCGCAGCCCTTCGCCCAGGAACAGCCACGCCGACAGCACGGCGATCAACGGCTCGACCGTCGCCAGGATGCCGACTTCGGTCGAGGGCAACCGGCGCAAGCCGGCGAGGAACATGGCGAATGGGATCAGCGCCGAAATCGGGGCGATCACCAGAAAGAGCACCCACATCGACGACGAGTACCCCGCCGCCAGGATCCGCCCGGGCGGCACGACGAGCATCCAGAAGGCGGCCGCGATCACGAACGAGTAAACCTGAACGGTTTCGGGCGCGAGTCGCTGTAGCACGCGCTTCGAGTACACGATGTAGAACGCGAAGGTGAAGGCGCTGCTGAACCCGATGAGCCAATCGATCGGGCGGGCGCGGGCGGCTTCGGGTCCGACCTGCCCTACGAGCAACGCCGTGCCGGTGAGCGCGGCGGCCACGATCAGGCCCGTGCGGGCGCCGGGCCTGGCGCCTCGCAGGATCTCCCAGATCACGATCAGGATCGGGGCGAGGTACTGGATCAGAATCGAGAGCCCGACGCCGAGCACCGAGATCGAGTAGTAGTAGGTGCCCTGAATCATCGCGACCCCGACCACCGACAGCACCAGCAACGAGGGTAGCGACTTGGGGGAGATCGCGAGCAGGCCTGGCCGGCGCCAGGCCAGCCAGGCCAACAGCACCAGGGCCGAGATCGCGAGGCGCAGCTCGACCACCACCAGCGGCGGAATCGCCAGATCGCGGAACAGAAACCTCGCCAAGGTCGCCGATGTGCCCCAGAAGAACGTAGCCCCGACGATCAGCCAGCGACCGCGTGACTCCTGCGACATGCCGGCTAGAGGAGTCGAGCGCGATACAACGAGAAGCGCTGCTCGACCCCCGAGCGTCGGATCACGATTTCGATGGCGCTATCGGCCGGACCCTCGAGCATGCGCGTGACGTCGACCACGTTCATGTTCTCGACGTCGGCGCCGCCCACGGCGACCAACTCGTCGCCGCGCTGGATGCCCGCCACCTGGGCTGGCGATTCCTCGCACACCCCGGTCACGCGCAACGCGCCGCCGATGCGCTCGATCTGGATGCCGATGTGCGTGTACTCGAACTCACGCACGTCATAGCCGTGGGCGATGGGCGCAAGCCACAGCGTCAGATGAATGGGGTCGAGCACGACGTGGAACCGCCGCAGGAACGAATGCCCGAGCAAACCGTCGACCGGGAACCCGACCTCGCGCGACAGCGCCGCTCCCAGTGGGCCGTCGATCACCGCGGCATCCACGTCCTTGGCGCGGGCGGCAATGCCCTGAGCCGCCGCGACCTCGAACGCCGGCACGCGCACCATCCTGGCCTCGGCCGGTCCCATGAGCGTCGGTGCAGTGAGCCCTTTGAGTGAGTGCCACTCGGAGCTGCGTCGTGTCGTTTCGCGCAGACGCGGCTCGAAGAAAGTCGTTTTGGTGGCGCCGGTGTCGAGGATCAATCGCATGGGGCGGCCGGTCTTCGGCGGCCTCGGGTCCGAGAGCTGCGCTCGAACGATCAGCTTGCCGTCGCCGGCGCGTTCGAGCGGAACGGGGATGGCCTCGCGCCAAATCTTGGCGCCGAGCGCGGCCCTCGAGAGGTCGGCGCGCTGAATGGGCGACATGGCGCTCGTTTCCGTTGCGATGGGAATCGGGATCAGCGTCATATGTGAACCGACGTAGTCGATCTCGACGGCGAACCCTACGAAGGCGCGCTCACCGACCAGACCCAGCACTACCCGGTCGGTGACCTGAGTCACCGCGCCGGCATCGATCACCAGGACCGGCGCGACGTGATCGAGCTGAAACTCGCCAATCGTCATCCGAGCAAGCGGGCCAGTTGCCACGATGATCGAGCCCGAATCGGTTGATGTTGAATCGACTGCAAGGAATCGTGCGATGCCGCGATCGAGCGCGAGTCGCCCCGCCCCGGTGTCGAGGACCAGCGCGCCAACCGTGTCGCGCCCATTCGTCCCGGAGAGTCGGACCTGGAAGAGAACCAGGCCATCGAGAATCTCGATCGGGATCTCTCCCTTGGAGGCATCGCTCCTCGGGAGCGGCTGCGCATGCGCGGTTGGGGCAGCGAATGGGAAGGAGATCCCGCTCGGCAAGATCAAGGCGGACAGGGCCAGTGCGGCATTTCGCACGGCGCGGGAAGCGATCAGCCAACTGCCAGACGAGCCGGGATCGCTGGAGACCGCCGAAGCCGTTCGGATTCCCGAACGCAACCTGAAGCGAACGCCGGAGAGGAATCCCAGGGATCGACGATCGGTCATTCCTACGTTCGCACGGGCTCGCGTCGGAGCTGGTCTGGTCGCATTTCCACACCGGTGCCGCCCGTATCGAGCATCGTGCAGCGACCGGTGAAGAACACGCCGGGCTCCATGATCACGCTCATCGCCGAGATGTCGCCTTCGACGCGCGCTCCGGCCTTCATCTCGAGCACGCCGAGCGACCGAACATTGCCGTACACGCGGCCGGAGATAACGGCTTCCTTGACTTCGACATCGGCGCGCATGATCCCGTGCTCGCCGATCTCCAACCGCTCGCAGTTCAGCACATCCCCCTCGAGCTCACCTTCGACGCGCAGGGTGCCGCTGACCATGAGCGTGCCGCGGAAGCTGGCTCCGACTCCGATAATGGTGCCGGGTGGCTCTGGCGATTCGGTACCAAGAGTTCGCGACAGAAACTTCATCGGGTGTCCCTCCGTGAATTCCCGAATCCAGGCGCGCTTCATCGGCGCGACCTAGATCACTCCCCAGGCCTCGAACAGACGCTCGAGGTCCTCATCGCCGTAGAACTCGAACTCGACCTTGCCGCCTTTGCGTCCTCTGCGAATCGCGACTTGGGTGCTGAAGCGCTGTTGAAGCTTGGTCTCCCACTCCTGCAGACCGTTCCGCCGAGCAGTGGGCGTACGGGCTCCCTGGCGGCGCATCTTGCGCCGAATGTAAGCCTCGGTGCGGCGGACGGAGAAACCCTTGGACTGTACGTAGCGGGCGGCAATCATCTGCTCGCCTCCGGAAGGCAAAGTCAGCAGCGCTCTGGCGTGCCCCGCCGTCAGGGTTTCACGTGAAACCATGTCCTGGACCTCGGGAGGAAGCATCAGCAGGCGCAGGGTGTTCGTGATCGACACCCGCTGCTTTCCAACGCGTTCCGAGATCTGATCGTGGGTCATCTTCAGCTTGTCATGCAGGGTCTGGTAGGCCTTTGCCTCTTCGATCGCGTTTAGGTTTTCTCGCTGAATGTTCTCTACCAGAGCCATTTCCAGCATTTCACGGTCCGCCACCTGGCGTACGATCGCCGGGATGTTCGTCAATCCCGCCATCCGCGAGGCCCGCAGACGCCGCTCGCCGGCCACCAACTCGTAGCCGTTCCCCGGGCTTCGACGCACGACGATCGGCTGAAGGACTCCGTTCGACTTGATGGACTGGCTCAGCTCTTTGATCGCCTCTTCGTCGAATCGGGCACGCGGCTGATGGGGGTTCGGGGCAATGTCGTCGATCGGCAGCTCGGTGGTGCCCGCGGGTCGAGCCTCGGGAGTCGCCACTGCCGCGGACGTCGCCGCGGGAATCAGGGCCTCGAGGCCCCTACCTAACACCTTCCTGTGCATGCTCCAGAACCTCCCTCGCCAGCTCGCGATAACTCTCGGCGCCGCTGCTGTGCGGGTCATAGAGGACGATGGGTTTGCCAAAGGACGGCGCCTCACTGAGGCGCACATTCCGCGGAATGACACTCTTGTAAACGCGATCGGAGAAGAACTTACGGGCCTCATCCGCGACCTGCTGGGACAGATTGAGGCGCGCATCGAACATGGTCAACAAGACACCTTCGATCCGAAGGGCAGGATTCAGATGGTCCTGGATGAGGCGAATTGCTGAAATGAGCTGGCTGAGTCCCTCGAGCGCCAGGTACTCGCACTGGAGAGGGATCAGGACCGAATCCGCGGCGGTCAGCGCATTGACGGTCATCAGCCCCAGCGATGGCGGCGTGTCGAGGAGGATCAGGTCGTAGCTGTCCCGGATCGGGGCGAGGGCGTTCTTGAGACGAGCCTCGCGGCCCAACAAGCTCACCAGCTCGATTTCCGCGCCGCTGAGCCTTTGGCCGGCTGGAATCAGATCCAGGTTGGCCAGTGCTGTCGGTCTGATGGCGTCGCGCGCTTCGGCTTCGCCAAGCAAGACCTCGTAGGTCGTCTTGGCGATGTCGTTCCCCACCATGCCCAGCCCGCTGCTCGCGCTGCCCTGGGGGTCAACGTCCACGATCAGTACGCGCTGCCCCTCTTGGGCCAGGCAGGAACCCAGGCTAATGGCGGTCGTCGTCTTGCCGACGCCACCTTTCTGGCTTGCGACTGCGATGATCCGTCCCATTCCCTGAGACCTTCTTGGGGGCGATTGGCGCTGAGACATCCCTGGCTGCGCGGGGCGACTTCGAGCGGCAGCCTACCAGTGTCCGGCGTCGATGCACAAGCATTGTTTCACGGGAAACACTTCGCACCGAAACACTGTAAACCTATCCAGTTCTTACAAATCTCATAACTGCAGTCTGGCCGTCCCCGACTCCGAGGATTCCGGTCAGATCCCAGTCCCGACCCCATGCTGAACCTACGGCAGCCTCTTCCTCTCGCCGGCTACCCTTCCACAAGAATGCGCTTCCGCCCCTTGCCACAATCTTCTGCGCAATTTCAAGTGTTGGCGCAAGCCGCATGGTGGCGCGGCTGACAAGACCCTCCAGCATCCTCAGGCCTTCGCTCTCCTCGAGAAAAGTCTCGAGCCGGCCATGGTAGATGTCGATTCCGCGTAATCCAAGTGTTTCGATTGCCTTACGCATGAACAACACCTTCGGACGCCGAGACTCGACCATCGTCCATCGCTCTCCGATTCCAGCCATCGCCAGCGGGATGCCGGGCAGCCCTGCACCCGCTCCGAAATCCAGCCATCGCGCCCCGCCTGCCTCGCGCAGCCAATATGCAGGCTCGAGCGATTCCCGAATGTGCCGCTCGACGATTCTGGCCTCGTCGTTCCCCGAGATCAGGTTGGAGACCGAGCGATTCCACTCGATCAGGAGCTGCGAGTACTTGCGAAGGGACTCGATCGTCGCTTCAGGATCGTTGGTCCCAGCGCGGAGGAGGTGCGGAATCAGCGAATCCCAATCCTGGGCCGCGATGATGGTTTCGACCGGAGCCACCGGATGGGCTCGGCTGCCGCTGATCGGCTGCGGCCGGGGAGGTCGAGGCGGAGCCGATCGGCTGCGCTCGGGCCTCGGGCGACGCGGCGCGGCACCAGACGATGGATCGGCCCTCCGCGATGACCCCGGCCGCGATCCGCGCTGGGAAGATCCGCGTGGCGATGATCCGCGGGAGGGCGCTCCGCGCGGGGAAGTCCCGCGTTGCGACAAACCGCGGGGGGACGCTCCGCCCGGGGCAGGCCCGCGTTGCGACGAACCGCGGGAGGTCGTCCCGCGCCGGGTGGGACCCCCCTGCGATCGTTGCCCCGGTTTGCCCGATCTTCCTGAACCCGATTTTCGGACCATGATCCGGAAGCTAGCACGGCGATGCCCCGGAGCGTCGGAGCCTCGTCAAACGGCGGGAATCACCTCGCGCTCGCGTCGAGTCAGGACCAGCAGCACCGCGACGTCCGACGGCGACACACCCGCGATCCTGCCCGCCATGCCGACGGTTCGCGGACGCCAGCGTTTGAGCTTCTCCGCTGCTTCGCGCGACACGCCCCTGAGGTCCGTCACCCACAGAGAATCGGGCAGCATCAGATCATCGAGCTGCGCTGTGCGCTCCGCGGTGCGCTGCTGGCGCTCGATGTAGCCCCGGTACCGGCGGCGGATCTCGACGCTCTCCGCCCATTCGCGCGGAAACGGATGTTGGATCGGATCGGTTTCACGAGCGCGCTCCGCCGCATGGATCGCCGCGTACTTCGCGCGCACGCGCGCGAGCTGCGGATCACTCACCAGCCCGATCTCACGCCCGATTGCGCACAGCCGCTCGTCGGCGTTGTCCGCGCGCAGCAGCAGACGATGCTCGGCGGCCGAGGTGAACATGCGATAGGGCTCGTGGTGTTCGCGGGTCACCAGGTCGTCGACCAGGACGCCGATGTAGGCCTGATCGCGACGCAGCACGAACGGCTCGCGCCCGAGCACCTGGAGCGCGGCATTCACGCCGGCGACCAGCCCCTGGGCGGCGGCTTCTTCGTAGCCGGAGGTGCCGCAGATCTGCCCGGCGAGGAAGAGTCCGGAAACACCCTGCACTTCGAGCGTCGGCTTGAGCTGATGCGGGCTCACGAAGTCGTACTCGACCGCGTAACCGGGACGAATCATCTCGGCGTGCTCGAGGCCGGGAATCGTCCGCACGAACGCGAGCTGGACCTCGGCCGGCAGGCTCGACGACAGGCCGTTCACGTAGATCTCGGGCACCTCCCGGCCCTCGGGCTCGACGAACACGTGGTGGGATTCGCGTTCGGCGAACTTCACCACCTTGTCCTCGATCGAGGGGCAGTAGCGGGGCCCGGCGCCCCGGATCTCGCCCGAATAGAGCGGCGATAGATGCAGGTGCTCGCGAATCACGTCATGCGTGCGCGCGGTGGTGCGCGTGAGCCAGCACGACACCTGATCGACCTCGAGTCGTTCGGTCCAGTGCGAGAACGGCATGGGCGGATCGTCGCCCGGCTGCGACCTCCATGGCGTCGTAGTCGATCGAATTCCGGTGGAGCCGCGGCGGAGTGCCGGTCTTGAGCCGGCCGCGCTCGAGGCCGAGTTCGGCGAGGCACTCGCTCAGCGCGCGCGCCGCGTGCTCGCCGATCCGCCCTCCGGTGAGCTTCTCGGGTCCGATGTGGATCAGGCCATTGAGGAACGTGCCGGGCGTGATGACCGCCGCGCGACATCTCAGGAGGCGCCCGTCGTCCAGCTCGATCGCGGCCACGTGCATCCGGCCGTCACGCCCGGTCTCGAGTCGCACGTGGTTGGCAATCCCGGCCACGCGCTCGAGACCATCGATCGCGCTCGAATGGCGCTGCATTTCCTCCGAGTAGCGTGGCTTGTCGCATTGGGCGCGCGGCGACCAGACGGCTGGCCCGCGCCCGCGATTCAGGACCTTGAACTGAATGCCGGCGCGGTCGGTGATCAGGCCCATGATTCCGCCCAGGGCGTCGATCTCGCGCACCATGTGACCTTTCGCGATGCCGCCGATCGCGGGATTGCACGACATCTTGGCCGTGTCTTCGAGGCGCGCCGAGAGTAGCGCGGTCGCGAGGCCGAGACGCGCGCACGCGGCGGCAGCCTCGCAGCCGGCGTGCCCGGCGCCGACCACCACGACGTCGTAGCGGTCGGTCATTTGCCGATGCAGAAGCGGCTGAAGATGCGATCGAGCACGTCCGGCCCGACATTGCGGCCGGTCACGAGCCCGATCGCATCGAGGCACTCGCGGAGATCCGCAGCCACCAACTCGCCCGGTTCTCCCGCAGCCGCCGTGGCGCCGGCGCGGGCCAGCGACGTCCGCGCGCGGCCGAGAGCATCCACGTGACGGGGGTTGGCGAGCGCGGGAATCCCTTCACCTGCCAGCGGCGCCCCGGGGACACCCACCACCTCGGCAATACGCGCGCGAACTTCGCCCACGCCGTCGCCGCGCGCCGCCGAGGCCTCGACCACGGTGCACCACGCGGCGTCGCCGAGGGTTTCGCGCACCCGCGCCGCGGTCACACGGGCTCCCAGGTCGCGTTTGTTGAGCACCGCGACCACCCGCTTGCCGGCGAGTGCTCGGGACGCTGCCAGATCATCGTCCTCGAGCGGCGCCGAGCCATCCACCACCCACAGCACCGCGCGACTCTCGTCCAACGCCTGGTGCGTGTGCGCGACACCCAGCGCCTCGACGGGGTCGCCGGTTTGTCGCAGTCCGGCGGTGTCGGAGAGCACCACGCGCACGCCCGCGATTTCGACGGCCTCGCTCACGCGATCCCGCGTCGTCCCCGGACGCGGGGTCACGATTGCCCGCGACTCACCGAGCAGCGCGTTGAACAACGAGGATTTGCCGACGTTGGGGCGGCCGACCAGCGGCAGGCGCAGCACCCTCGCGCACCGCGCGCCCCCAAGCCCCGCTCGCCAGCAGCGCGTCGAGCTCGGCGCCGACCTCATCGATCGCACGCACGACGTGGGGGGGCACTTCGACGCCGCCCACGTCCTCGGCGAAGTCGACTCGGGCCTCGACCTCGGCGAGTGCATCGGTCAGCCGGTCGGCGATCGCCTCGACCCGGCGCGAGAGCGAGCCCGCGAGCTGGTCGAGCGCCAGCGCGCGCGCGGATTCGGTCTCGGCGTGAATCAGGTCGGCCACGGCTTCGGCGCGGGCCAGGTCCATGCGGCCATTCAGAAACGCGCGTAGGGTGAACTCGCCGGGGCCGGCGAGCCGCGCCCCCGCCGCGAGCAGAGCCTCGAGCACCTGAGCCGCGGTCAGCCGCCCGCCGTGGCACGACAGCTCGACCACGTCTTCCCCCGTGTACGAGCGGGGTGCGCGGAAGATCGCCGCGACGACTTCATCGATTCGATGGCGGGGGGCCTGCTTGCCGGCCCTCTCGTCGGGTGTCGCTGTTTCCGGGGCTGAGGATGGACGGGGAGTCGATGCCGGCGAGTCGGAGGCGTGCGTAGCCAGGGATGGCGGAGCACGCCGAGGTCTCAGCGAGGCGGAGCAGGACGCGGAGCCGAGCGTGCCGTTGTCGGCTCCCCGTCCATCCTCAGCCACAACCTCATGCGCCCAGCCATGGTGAACCGTGTGGCTCTCGCACTCAGCTAGTGTTCTCCGGCCGGAGAACACCCGATCGGCCACCGCCAGAGCGTCCGGCCCGCTAACCCGGATCACGGCAAGCCCTGCCTCCCCGATCGCTGTGGCGATGGCGGCAATCGTGTCGTCGATGGCGTGCATTGCTGCTCCGAGCCGAAATCAGTCCGGAACGCGAAGGCGCCGGTCTCGGGATCGAGGCCGGCGCCGCGCGTAGATCCCGAGTCCGACTACTCCTCGTAGGTCGGGCCTCCAGCGAAGTCCGCCGGAGCCACGGCCACGCGTTTGATCAGGCCGTCGCCCAGCGCGTACGTCTTGACCCGCGCGTCGTCGCGCAGCGTCATGTGCACCACGCGGCGCTCCTGCGCGTTCAGGTACTCGGTCACGGCCTCGGTCCCGTTGGTGACGGCCTCTTCGGCCAACTCCCGGGCCAGGGATTCGAGATCGGCTTCGCGCGTCTTCCAGAAGTCGTTGATCTCGAGCTGGATGTGGCTGCGCCCGACCTGGCCGCGATTGACCATCAGGGTCAACAGGTGCTGAAGCGCCTGTCGAACTTCGCCCTTGGGTCCGGTGAGCAGGTCTTCGTTCTGCGGCACCGAAACCGAAACGTCGGCTCGATCTTCGTCCACGGTCACCGTTACCGTCGCCTCGAATCCCATGCCGCGAAGCACGTCCTCGGTCAGCCGCTTGGCCTCGGCCATCAGCTGTTCGGGCGGCATCGCGGGCTCGGCAGTCGCCGCGCTCGCCATGGACTCCTCGCGAGGTCGACGCTCTCCGCTCGGAGCGTGTTCGCCCATGGGGCGCGCTCCTGCCCGCTCGCCTGAGGGGGCCATCCGTTCGCCACGACCACCACGCTCGCTACGACCGCCACGGCGGCGGCGGCGCCCTCCGAACGAGTCTCCACGACCGGCCTCCACGGGGGCGTCAAAGCCGCTGTCGTCACGATGACGCGGCTCCTCCGACTCCTGTGCACGCGGCTCTCTCATGTCACGTGAACCGACTGGCTCGCGAGACTCGCGGGCCTCCAACATCGGGCGATCGCGCCCTCGATCGGGACCGCGATCGGGACCGCGATCGCGATCCCCTCGTCCACCTCGACCGCGTTCGCCACGACCACCACGGCGGCCACCGCGATCTCCACGCTCCGGCCGATCTCCGCGCTCCGCCGATACGGGCTGCGGTCGATCGGTCCGATCGCCGGCGGGCACGACCTCGTCACGGCCGGCTCGCGCGGGCTCGACACGACCACGATCGCTCCGGCCACCCCGATCAGGGCGATCACCACGCGGAGGACGTTCGCCACCCCGCCCACGATCCCCTCGGTCGTTACGGCCGCCGCGGCTCCTGTCGCCACCGCTCCGTCGTCCGCGCCCGGGTTCGGCCCATTGGTCGGCTTCGCGAATCGCGCCGCCGGGTCTCGGCATGACCCGCACCTTGTACGGGCGCGACCCCAGGCCCAGGAATCCACCCGAGCCTTCTTCGATCGTCGTAATCATCACTTCGGCGCGCGACAAGCCCAGCGCCTCGAGTCCCTTGCGTACTGCCTCGTCGAGGGTCTTGCCCTCGAACACACCTCCGGATGTTGCCCTTGGTGCCATTGCACTCCTCGTCATGGAATGGGGCGGGGAGCATGCGTGCCCAGCCTGGCTCCCGCCATCGGCCTCTCGAGCGCGCACCCGCTCGGTGGTCCATTGAATGGCGCGGCGGTGGTGCGCCAGCCGCGCTTCGGGTAGTCGAGACGTCTCGCCGTGCGTGAGCGTGGGGCGAGGGCTCGATTCCTCGGATCCGGTTGCCGCGTCAGGCCGGCCCGGACGGGGCGCAGTCTAGCCGGTCCCAACCTCGCTGGCCATGGGGACCCGTGGCCTCGGCGTCAGCCCCTTCGCCGTCGCCCGCCGCCGGCCGTGGCGGTGGCCGGCGTGGCGGTGCCCATGGGAATCAGGCCGCCGTCCTGCCGGTAGACCAGCCAGCTCTGGAACGCGGTGAGCAGGTTCATCACCGTCCAGTAGAGCACGAGCCCGGAGGGCAGGTTGTAGAAGAACACCAGCATGACCACGTTCATGATGTACATGGTCCCTCGCTGCTCGGGCGGGGTCGGGGTGAATCTCTGTTGGAGCAGTCCGCTGCTGGCCATGAGGATCGGCAGCAGGCGCACGGGCAAGGTCCCAAGCATGGGGAGAGGCCCGATCGAGAAGACGTGATCCGGGGCGGACAAGTCGATCATCCAGGCGACGAACGGCGCCTGGCGCAGTTCGATCGCGTTGAACAGCACGTTGTAGAGCGCGATGAACAGCGGCATCTGCAGCACCAGCGGCAGGCAGCCGCCGGCCGGGTTCACCTTGTGCTCCTTGTAGAGCGCCATCATCGCGGTGTTCATCGCCTGGGCGTCGCCTTTGTACTTCTGCTTGAGGCGCTCGACTTCGGGCTGGAGTTTTTGCAGCGAGCGCATGCTCTTGAGGCTGGCCGCGTTCAGCGGGTGCAGGACCAATCGCACCAGCGAGGCCAGGATGATGATCGCCACGCCGTAGTTCCTGACCACGCCGTAGGTCCAGATCAGAAGCTGCAGCAGGGCCTTGCTGAACGGCAGGAGCCACGACCAACCCAGGTCGACCGCGCGATCGAGCGGCACTTCGAGCCGATCCAGCCGGAAGTATTCGCTAGGGCCCGCATAGACCAGGAAGCGGTTCACCGGCGACAGCGGTCCGGGCACGCTCATCACCAGCGAGCTGACCGCCACTTCCTGTTGGAGTGCTGCGCCACGGGGCAGCAGGGCGAGCACCTCGGGCGACAACTCGCGGCGCTCGCCGGCGGCGACCACCCCGCGGGCCGTGCCCTCGCGGACTGCGACCCCGGCCAGGAAGTAGCGCGTCTGCACCGCGGCCCATTGCGCGTTGCCGTCGAAACGCTTGGCGCCCTTCAGCAGGCCGCCGGCACCATCGCGGTGGATGTTGGAGCCGACCAGGCTGGTCGCGCGCAATGCGCGGATTTCACTGCCCAGATCCGCTTCGGACATCAGGGGCCACGAGCGCGCGGTCAGGGAGTAGTCGGCGATCCGCATGGACGCCGGCAGATCGCGCATCTCGACGTCGTATTCGAGCGCGTAGTCGTCGGGTCGAACGCGATAGGTCTGCCGCACGAACAACCCGCTCGAATCGCGATGGGTGAAGGTGAGAACGCGCACGTCACCGGCGGCATCCAGGCTCTCGGCCACCGTGAACACCACCCCGCCCAGCGAATGGAGCGCCCCCGGTGCCCCGAGGTCGAGCGCCAGCAGCGGACCGCCGGCGAGCTGGACGCGGTCACCGGGCTCGACTTCGCGGCCGGGCGTGCGCCGATGCGCCTTGCCGCCGGCCGACGACGCGCCGTGCGCCGCCGCGTAGTGCTTGAGCTCCATCGCGACCAGTCGGCCGCCGCGATTCGAGAACTCGGCGCGGTAGAGCGGGGTCTCGATCGACACCGAGCGTTCGAGCTGCGGCGTGGTGGATTTGAACTCGCCCGCCTGGAGGCTGGTGGCCCCGGGGGCGGCAACACCGGTTCCCGCGGCGGGCACGGGGGGCGTGGCCGCTGCACTCGGAGCCGTCGTCGTCATGGGCGCGGCGGTCGTGTCCACCACCGTGGTCTGGCGCCGCGGCGGGTCCACGTATTGGCCGTAGCCCATCATCCGGAGGATCTGCGGGTAGAACAACACCAACAAGACGCAGACGCCGATCACGATGATTGCGGTGCGATCGAGCCGCTGGTTCTTCATCATGGGACCGGATCCCAGCCGTGGCCTCCGAGCGGATGACAGCGCGCCACGCGACGCAGGGCGAGCCCCAGACCGCGCCAGGCGCCGTGCCGTTCGATGGCTTCGCGCGCGTACTCGGAGCAGGAAGGCGCGTAACGGCATGCGCCACGGGTGAACGGCGCGGCGAGCGTCTGATAGACGCGCACCAGGGCCAGCGCCAGCATTCGCGACATGGAATTCGGGTTCAAATTCCCGCCGCCGGAATGGGAGCCAGTGCGCCGGCCGCTGCCAGCACTCGTTCGATGTCGTTCGCCAGGTCCTGGTGGGACGCCTCGAGCACGCTCCGGAAGGCAATCATCACCAGCCAGTAACCCGACTCGGGAACGCGCGGCCAGCGCACGCGCAGGATCTCGCGCAGGCGGCGGCGGGCGCGGTTGCGCTCGACGGCGTTGCCCACGCCCTTCTTGCTGATGACGAAGCCGACCCGCGTCGGTTCGTAGGGTTTCGCCAGCGCCACGAGCAGGCAGTGGCGGCCGCGGAAGCCGGTTCCCTGGGCTTTCACCTCGGCAAACTCCCGTGACGACCTCAGCATTCGGGAGCGGTCCAGACAGCCTCCCGTCGCAGGGGCGCCGCGATCGAACAAGACGTGGTGGTGGGCGGGCAGCGAGACGCCGCGACCGTCTACCGGGACGATGATGAAACGGTCAGGCGCTTGCGACCCTGCTTGCGGCGGGCCGAAATGACTTTGCGGCCGCCTTTGGTCTTCATCCGCGCGCGAAAACCATGGGTCTTCTTGCGGTGGCGGTTGCGCGGACGGTACGTGCGCTTCATGCGGACAGGCCTCGTGTTGGCAAAGGGTTAGGCGAGAAGACCGGGGACCTTATCGGGCTGGGTGGATCAAGTCAAGGCGCGCCGGGCCGAGGCCGATATTCCCGCGGATGACCGCTTCGCCAGGCCAGGTCGGCTCCGCCATGCCGCTGGGAACTCCCACCGGCCGTTCCGTGCTCGGAGACACGTGCGCCGCATGGCTGCGGCAGCTGGTCCACGCGGGCCGGGTGTCGCGACTCTACTCGGCCAAGGGGCGAAACCCGATGGTCGACGACGCGCGCCAGGTCGTCCACGCGAATCTCGCGGACCTGCTCCTTCGCTTCGGGCCACTGACGCTCCGCTTCACGCCCACCGAGGTGTTCCTCGGCGACGAGCGCATCATCGGTCCCGGCGACCAAGCCGACGTCACCGTGCGCAAGTCCGACGAACAGGCGCTCACCGCGCTCCTCTTTGGCGACGGAATTCGTCAAGTGAGTCTCATGCCGGGAGTGCCGCGGGCCGACGTCGATGCGCTGATCGATGCCTTGCGTGACGCGGGGATGACCACGCGTGAGCACGACGACCTCGTCACCCTACTGTGGCAGTCGGGCCTGACGCACATCGAGGTGACGTCGGTGCCGAACGAGCTGCGCACCAGTCTCGATCCGGACGGCGCTGCGGACGACCTTCCGCATCGCTTCGACGACCGGGCCCTGCCTGCAGCCGGGGTCGACGTCGGCGAAACGCTGCGCGCGCTCGAATCGAACGTCGAGTCTTCGCGCGCCCGGCTGCTGGCGGCATGGCAGCACGAAGCCGCGGCCACCGGACACCGCGACATCGGCGCCTTCGTCCGCGACCTCCTGGCGCTCGATTCGGGCGAGGACATGCGGCGTGCGGTGACGCGTTTCGTCGTCAGCTGGCTGCCGGACTCGATCGTCAAGGGCCACTGGGAGGCGGCGCACTACGCCCTCGAACTCCTCCAGGAGATCGAGTCCGACCCGACCTCGTGGAGCCCGATGCTGGCGGGATCCCTGTCGAAGCTGGATCCCGTGTTCCTGGCCGAGCGTCTGGAGCGGTCCGAGGGCTCCCAGATCAGCGCGTTCATCGAAGTGGCGCTGGCCATGGGGCCGGCGGCGGTCGACATGGTGTGCTCGGTCATGGCCGAAGCCGAGGAACCTGCCTCGCGCGCCGCGACCGAAGTGGCGCTCGCCATCCTGTGCGCCAACGCCCCCGAGCGACTCGAGCCCTACCTGCACGACCCGCGCTGGTACGTGGTCCGCAATGCGGCTCAGGTCCTGGGCATGGTGGGCGGCGCCGGCGTCGGCCGCCTCCTGGGCGTCGCCATCGGCAACGCCGACGAGCGGGTGGTCCGCGAGGCCATCCGTTCGCTGGCCCAGGCGCCGCGGGAAGAGGGATTGCCGGTGCTGATCGAGCTGCTGCATACCCGCGACCTCAAGATCCTCGGCACGACGCTGTCGGTCCTGACGCGTGAGAGGAACCCGGCGGCCGCGCGGGCGCTGCTCAGTCGCATCGAGTCCCCCGAGTTCGAATCCGAGGACGAGGAGCTGCAGCGCCAGATCTTCTCGGGGTTGGCCGAGATCGCGGGCGACGAGTCCGTGTTTGCGTTGGCGGCCATGGTCCAGAAGACCGGGCTGTTCGTTCGCAAGACCTTGGTGCGCAGCGCGGCGGCGCAGACGCTGGCGCGCATCGGCACCACCAGTGCACGCGATGCGCTCGAGACCGGGCTCAAGTCCAAACACGAAGCGGTGCGCGTAACCTGCCGCGAAGCCCTGGGCGAAGTGGTGTGAGCGATTTCGAGCAGGGTCCCGCCGAAGAACGCCTGCGTGAGTTGGCGGTCCAAGCGACGATCCATCTGTCTTCGGTGCTGCGGGTGGCCGCGGTCTACGACGCGCGCGACCACATCGTTCAGATGCAGGTCGACAAGCTCGAACGCACGTTGCGCGAGATCCTGCAGATCGTCCCGGGCGCCGTGTTCACGACCCTGGGCTCCGAGCTCTACTTGAACGAGGTCCGGGTTCCGAGCCGTGCGTCGCAGTACAAGTTCATTCGCACGGTGTTGGACGAGTTCGCACGCCGCGAGATGGACGGCATCCGGTTCGCTCCCGGGTTCGAGCGCGAGGAACTGAACCGATTCCTCGAGGAGTTCCTGCGCTCGGGCATCACCGGTTCGGCGTTGCTCGACGCGTGTCGCGCCAGCGGCGAGGGCCATGTCCTGCCGGTAACGCGGGACTCGGCCGAGGGATTCGACGAGACCGACGACGAAACCGATGCCGTCCACGAGCGTCCGCACCCCGAGATTTCTCAGGTGGCTCCGGAATTTCCGAGCCTGGCGGCACGCCGCCGCCACGCACACGCGCTGAAGGGCGCACGCGCCCTGTTCCAGGCGTTGCACAAGGAGGATCTCGAGTTCCGGCAGGCCAAGCGAATCGTCCAGCCGATCGTGGAGGCGAGCGGATCGGAGGAGCCGGTTTGGACGGCCGGGGCGCAGGACGACGATACCGCCACCCATGCGGTCCAAGTCTGTTCGATCGCCTCCTCGATGGGACGCGCCCTCGGATTCGATCGGCGCGCCCTGGCCGACATCGGCGTCGCCGCCCTGTTCCACGACGCCGGGCAATCGGCGATCGACGACATCCCGCGTTCGATCGACGGTTTCACCGACGAGGATTGGGCCGCGGCGGCGAGCCATGGCGCCGCCGGGGCCAAGCGGATGGCGCGCTCGACCGCCATGAGCCCGACGACGCTGCGCTGCGTGCGCGTCGCGATCGAGCACCACTGGGTGCCCGGACCTCAGGAGTCCGTCGCCGCGACCGCGGACCGGCCGGCGAGGTGCAGGTATCCGGCGCGCGTCGGCCTCCCCGACGAACTCGTCGGTCGATCGATGAGCGTGCTCTCGCAGATCGTCGCGGTCGCCGACACGTTCGTGAGCTTTCAGGCGCACCGTAGCGAGCGCGGTCGGCGGTTGACGCCGCACGAGGCGTTGTCGCTCGCGCTCGCCGAGTGCCGCGGCAAGTTCGAGGACGCGCTGTTGTGGGCCCTGGTCCGCGCCACTGGCGTCTATCCGCTCGGGCAACTGGTCCAGATGGACGACGGCGCGTTCGCGATCGTCGTGTCGGTGAACTCCGACGATCCCTGGCGACCCGGCGTGCGGGTGATCCGCGACGCCGCGGGTAGGATGATCCCGGCCGGCGAGGCTCCGCTGCTCATGCCTCTGACCCAGGGGCGGACTCTGCGCCGCGCGCTTCGGATCGAGGAGTATCCGGGCGACCTCGGCGAGTACGGCCTTCCGGTGGACGCGCGCCGCGAAGCCGCCTAGAGGGGAACAAGGGCCCCTGCTCCCCCTAGCGCCGGTCCAGCACGCCGCCCCTCGACTCCTTCAACATTCCCAGTTTCTCGCGCTCGATCGGCCGCATGTCGTCGGTGCCGGGGGCCCGTCCGTCGTTGAACACGAAGCGTAGGTGGCCGCTCTCGACCTCGGCCATGTCGCCGGCGGTCGGACCGACGCGTACGCGACCCTCGAGAACGCAAACACAGGTCCCGTGCGGTTCGCGGATCACCGCGAGTGTCGTGCCCAGGACTTCGACCTGGGCCTCGGGGGTGCCGATCGCCAGCTGCGCGCCGCGGAACGATCGACCGGTGGTGATCCGCAGCTCGCCGGTGCGGATTTCACCGCGAACCCGCCGGTTGAACCAGCGGCCGGGAAGCGCCGGGAGGGTGGCGTCGGTGCCAGCGGTGAGCTGCATCAGAAGCCCGGCGGCACTCGCGACCTCGATCTCGGTTCCGACCGGGACGCGCACGCGCGCTCCCGGGCGCATTGCGGCAGCCAACTCTTCGTGGTGGTCGATCGGAATCGCGCGGCCATCGACCACGGCAATGCCTTCGCCGGTCGTGTCGGTCACGGTCCACTTCCCTGGACGGTTGAGCGCCAGCACCGCGACGGCGATTGCCGCGGCGGCCACCGCCAAACCCAACTGGGCCCGGCGGTCGGCAAGCCAGGGTCCGCGGGTGACCCGCGCGCGCGCTGGCGCGACGCCCGGAACCCTGGGATCACCCACGATCTCGGTCAGGCCCGGCCGAATGCTGCCGTCGGCGAACGACCGCCGAAGACGAGCGCGGGCCACCGGGTCGGCCTTCGGGCGCGACAGCTTCCGCAGCGCCTGCTGCGCGTCTCGCTCTTCGGCGGACGTCGGCTCGTGATCGTTCAACGCAACTTCTCCTTCAGCAGCCGGCCCAAGGCCGCGAGTGCTCGCGAGTAGCGCTTGCGCGCGGCGGCGTGCTCGACGCCGAGAATCCCCGCGATCTCCACGTGACCCAGTCCCTGGTAGTCGTGCATCAGGACGATGGCACGCGACTCTTCGGGCAACTCGTCGAGCGCTTCCCGGACCGCCCGCTCGCGCTCGCGGGCGAGCAGATCGCGTTCGGGATCGTTGTCGCCGCGGGTCAGTCTTACGGCGATCACCGGGTCGTCGATCGTTCCGCTCCGTCGGCGCATACGGTCGGCGCCCGATCGCCACAGGTCCCGGCACGCGTTGTAGACGATTGCCGTGAGCCAGGGCGCCGGATCGCGATTCGGATCGAGTCGATGCGCGGCCCGATGCACTTTGTAGAAGACCTCCTGCGTCACGTCCTCGGCCTGTGTGCGGTCGCCGAGCAGCCGGTGCGACAGCGCGAACACCAGGTCGAAATAGTGATCGAAAAAGACGCCCAGCGCCTCGGGCTCCCGCGCGGCAACCCGCTCGAGCACCGCCCGCGGGGGGGCCGGCGTACGCCCCTCGACGCGGGGCTCGGCGCCGGGCTTCGATCCACCCTCAGGGGTTACGGACGAGCCGGGCGGTTGTGTCGGACCGGTCGAATCGGACAAGGAACGCGCTCGCGGGGGTGGCGGACAACTCGAACGCCGGCATTGGGATCCGGCGAAGGCGCCGGATTATTGCATAGCGCGGCGCTACGCGGCGGCGGCGGTGGCTTCGGTCTCGTCGGGCGCGACTTCCGCCCCGGCAGCCGGAATCCGGATCCAGAACTGGCTGCCTTGGCCCGGCATGCTGTTCACGCCGACGTGGCCGCCATGCAGCTCGGCGATGCGCTTCACCAGATGGAGGCCGATGCCGAGTCCGGCCTCGGCGGGAGCGCCACCCTCGACGCCCTGCCCGAACAGCTCGAAGATGCTGCGCGCGTCCTCGGGGCGCACGCCCGGTCCGCGATCGCAGATTTCGATCAGGACCCAGCGCGGCTCGCGCACCAGTCGTGCGATGACGGTGCCGCCTTCGGGGCTGAACTTGATCGCGTTGCCGACCAGATTCACCACCGCCTGGCGCAGCTTGACCTCGTCGATCTCGTGATCCGGAACCCCGGCTTCGAACTCCTCGCGCACCTCGACACCTCGCTTGAGCGCGAGCCCGCGGGTCGTCTCGATCGCATTGCGAATCATGGTTTCGAGGGACACCGAGGCCCGTTTGAGCACCATCTTGCCGCTCTCGATCCGAGCCAGGTCGAGGATGTCCTCGATCAGGTTGAGCAGGCGCCCGGCCTCGCCACGCAGCCGCGAGAGGAACTCGCTCTTCTGCTCCCGATCCAGCCGGTTGCTGTTCTCGTCGAGCAGCTCCGCGTAGGCGATGACGGAGGTCAGCGGCGTCTTCAGCTCGTGACTGGCGGTGGCCAGGAACAAGTCTTTGAGCCGGTTCAGTTCGGCCAGGCGCCGGTTGTCGGCTTCCAGCTCGCGCGAACGCGTGCCCATGCGATCCATGACCTCCGCACGTTCGATCACGGCACCGACGTGCTCGGCGAACAGGCCGAGCATGTCGCGATGGCGCTCGTGGAACGGCGAGGGATGATTGATGCGGTTGACGTTGAGCACGCCGACGCAGCGTTCCCCCACGCGTAGGGGCAGCGACAACGCCGAGGTGATGTTGCGGTCGCGCTTGAAGTGCTGGGCGTGAACACCTTCCGGCCGGTTCTGTAGCAGCAGGGCCTCGCCGCGCTGCGCGACCCAGCCGGCGATGCCCTCGCCCAGGCGCGCACGCGCGTTTCGCGCGAACTCGCTCTCGAGACCGTATGACGCCCGGGTCTCGAGCAAACCGGTCTCGGGGTTGTAGATCATGATCGACGCCTGCTGGCCCTTGAGGGTCGAGACCACGCGCCGCACGATGATCTCGAGGATGACCTCGAGATTGAGGTGCAGGTTGAGCATGGTCGAGAGCTGGAACATGGCCGACAGCTCCGCCAGCCGGGTCCGGGCGTCCTGGGTTTCCATTTCCTCCTCGCGCAGCCGCCGGCGCATCTCGTTCAGCTCGCGGTGACGAAGCGCGCTGAACAGGAGGAAGATGACCATCAGTCCGTTGAGGCCGACCAGCGCGTAGTACGCATTGTGCAGCAGCTCGATGCCCAGCTCGCCCGCCATGCGCTGGAACGGGATGTAGAGGAACGCGACGGTGAGCGTCAGCGCGAACAGGACGATGGCCGTGACGCCCCACAACAGCCAGGCACGGCGGTTGAGCAGATCGTTCCGGCGGCTGCTGTGGGCGGGATCGCCCAAGTCCCTTCGGGATCGTGAGGCGCTGGGGCTCACCTGGAGTCTCTCCATAGGCTCGCGGGGTGCCGGCCCGGGGGCTCGGCGGGGATCGTTGCAATCGCGAGGGTTATCGGCAGGCCCGGCTCGCGGCGTGAGGGCCTTGCGCCTGCTAGATTGCCGCCCGTGAAAACCGCGCTCGCCGGCCCGCGCCACTGGGCCACCGTCCTGCTGGTGGCCCTCGGCCTGGTCGCGCTCTACGCCGGGGCGGTCCGCGCACCCTTCCTCAACGACGACTACCTGTTCCTCGAAGAGGCGCGATCCCGAGGTCTCGCGTCGTCGCTTTCCGACCTGGGCCCGCTCGGGAACTATTATCGGCCCCTCTCCAGGCAGATCTACTTTGCGGCCCTCGCTCCGATTGCCGGCGGCCACCCCGCGGTATTCCACGCGTTCAACTTCGCCCTGTTCCTCGGTGCGCTCGCGCTGCTCGCGGATCTGCTGCGTTCGGCCTTGCCCCGCTCCGGCGTGCTGGCGGGCGTTCTCTACTTCGCGCTCATCCCGTTCCAGCGCGTGAACCTGATGTGGATCTCGTGCAGCCAGGACCTGCTGGCGCTCGCCGGCAGCCTGGGAGCGTTCGCGCTGTTCCGGCGCGGACGCATGATCGCCGCGCTCGCGTGCTTTGCCGCGGCATTGGCGAGCAAGGAATCCGCCCTCGCGCTGCCGGCAGCCCTGGTGGCTTGGGATCGTTGGATCGACCGTCGCGCGTGGCCCGAAACGCTGCGTCGCGTGACACCGTTCGGTGTGGCGGCGTTGGTCTGGGTCGTGGTGAGTCTGGTCATGCGCGCGCGCCACGCCGCCGCCGCACCGCTCGACCTGTCGCTGCCGGCCTTCGCCGCCGCGTTTGCCCATTCGGTGCAGAGCCTGCTCGGGCTCGATCACCCGGCGGGATGGATGTCTTCGCTGGCGACGCATGGGCCCGAGTTGCTGCCGCTGCTCTGTTTCGCGACCGCGGCTTTCCTGATCGGCGAAGACGGCAAACCGCCGAGAGGCCCCTCCGGCACGCTCGCTGCGCATCCTGCTTCGCTCACTGAGGCCTCGGCCCGCTCCGCCATCCGTGGCTACGCGGGCCTCCGACTCACCGGAGGGGCCTCTCGGCGGTTTGCCGCCTTTGCATGCTTGTGGCTCGTGGCCTTCACCATCCCGACCGGACCCGTGTCCTACGCCTGGAGTTCCTACTACTACACGCTCGCCGCCGTCGGTGCCGCCATCCTGGTCGGCATCGCCTGCGCGCGCGCCGACCGCTGGGTGTTGCTCGGGCTGGCGGCCGGGCTCGTCTGGTGGCACGCCGCCGGCGCCGGCACGCGAGCGTTCTCGATCGCTCAGAGCCGGTGGAGCTGGACCTCGCACCTGACGTCGTTCTACTTCGAGCGTGCGGCGGCACACACCGACACCCTTTCGCGCCAGCTGGTGCGGCTGGTGCCGGACCCCGAGCCCGAAACCCGCTTCTTCTTCGTCACGCTGCCGTCATGGGCCGGCTTCCAGATGGGCAATGGCGCCCTGATCCGGTCCCTCTACCGCGACCCCACGCTGGCCTCGCACTTCTACACGCGATTCTCCGATTCGACCGCCGCCGATCATCCTTGTCGCTTCGTGTGGTGGGATGGGCGCGAGCTTCAGATGCTGTATGCGGGCACCGCCGACCCTTGGTTCCAGGTCGGCGCCGACCTCCTGCTGCTGGATCGGCCGGCGGGCGCGGCGCACGCGTTTCGTCGCGGAATCGCCGCCGGGGGAGAGCGCATGGATCACCTGTACTGGCTCGGCTGGGCCGAGCTGTGGCGGGACCGGCGCGAAGACGCCGAGGCCGCGTGGACCGCGTTCGGCGCCCGCGACGACTCGGTCTACTGGCGCCTGCATGTTGCGGCCGCGCACAATGCGCTGAGCCAGACCGATACGCTGGCGGCGCGCCGCCACCTGATGCGCGCCATCGAGCACGGCGTGGGGCGACCCGAGCCGCACTCGATCCTGGGAGAGTTGCTCATGGCCTCGTCACCCAAGTACGGGCTGATGGAGCTCAAAGTGGCCGTGTGGCTGGATCCCGGCGACGGGGCGGCCCGCCGCCTGCTGGCCCTCGGTCTCGATCGAGCGGGAATCGAAGATGCCGCACGCCGCGAGCTGGAACGCCTGATCGCGGACTTCCCGCGTCTGCGGTCGGACTCGACCGTCGCGCGGGCGTGGAAGCGTCATGAACCGCGGCCGCGCGCGGTGGTCACGGAAACCCGGGGAGGACGACCATGACTCGAGACGGAACCCGAGCTTCGAACTCCGGCACCCTGGCGCACGGGCGCGTGGTGGTCGAGTCGGTCGACAGCCAGGTGCTGCGCGGCAACCACGCCGGGGATCCTCACGTCCGTCGCGTGCCGGTCTATTTGCCGCCCTCGTACGACCACGACGTGGAGCGCCGCTATCCGGTGGTCTTCGTGCTCACCGGATTCATGGGGCGCGGCCGCATGCTGCTCAACGACAATCCCTGGTCGCCCTCGCTCGACGATCGCATGGACGTCCTGATTGCCGCCGGCTGTCCCGAGATCATCATGGTCATGCCCGACTGCTTCACGCGCTACGGCGGCTCCCAATACATCAATTCGTCGGCGACCGGCCGTTACGCAGACCACGTTGCGTCGGAGCTGGTGGCCCACGTCGATGCCCGCTACCGCACGCTCGCGAGTCGCGAGCACCGCGGGGTCGCCGGCAAGTCGTCGGGCGGCTACGGCGCGCTGGTGCTCGGCATGCATCATCCGCAGGTCTTCGGCGCGGTGGCGTGCCACAGCGGCGACATGGTGTTCGACTACTGCTACCGGGGTGATGTGCCGAAGTTCTGTTCGGCGGTGCAGGAAGCGGGCGGCCTCAAACCGTGGCTCGAACGCTTCGAGGCCAAGATCCAGAAGAAACACGAGGACTTCACGGTGCTCAACATCCTCGGCATGGCGGCGGCCTATTCGCCCAACCCGGCGACCGAGCCTTTCGGCATCGACCTGCCGTGCGACCTGGAGACGGGCGCCTTCCGCGACGACGTCTGGGCGGCCTGGCTCGAGCACGATCCGATGCGCTTGGTCGATCGTCATGCCGACGCGCTGCGCGAGCTCAGAGCGTTCCATCTCGACTGCGGCTTCCGCGACGAGTGGCATCTGCACCTGGGTGCGCGTCTGTTCACGCGCCGGCTGCGTGAGCTGGGCGTGCCTCACGACTACGACGAGTTCGACGACGGGCACATGAACGTGAGCTATCGCTACGACGTGAGCCTGCCCAAGCTGGCGAGAGCGCTGGATCGGAGCGCATGACGGGCCCGCCGCTCGCTGTACGCGGGCTCCAGCGCCGGTACGGCCGGTTCGTCGCCGTCGATCGTCTCGACTTGGACGTCCGGCCGGGCGAGATCCTCGGCTTCCTCGGCCCCAACGGCGCCGGCAAAACGACGACGCTGCGTTGCTGCGCGGGACTGCTCAGGCCCGACGCCGGTGAGATCACGATTGCCGGCGCCTCGCTCGCTCGAGAGCCGATGCGCGCACGCGCGGCGTTCGGGTTCGTCCCCGACCGGCCTTTCCTCTACGACCGCCTGTCGGCGCGCGAGTTCCTGGATTTCGTCGCGGCGCTCTACGACGTCGCCCCCGCCGAGGGTCGGGCTCGCGCCGACGCGCTGATCGCACGGCTCGACCTCGCGGACGTCGCCGACGACCTGATCGAGACCTACTCGCACGGCATGCGGCAGAAAGCTTCGGTGGCCGCCGCCCTGTTGCACGATCCGCCGTTGCTCATGCTCGACGAGCCGCTGACCGGGCTCGATCCGCATGGCGCCCGCGTGCTCAAGGATCTGCTGCGCGAGCGCGCTCAGCGCGGCCTCGGCGTCCTGGTTTCGACCCACCTGCTCGACGTCGCCGAGCGTTTGTGCGATCGCGTCGTGATCCTGCACCAGGGGGTCACGCGCGCGGCGGGCAGCTTTGCCGAACTCAAGGGCGCGCACGCGACGCTCGAAGACGTGTTCCTGGCGCTGACCCGCGAAGCCACGGAGTAGCGTCGTGAACCTCGCGGTCGTGCTGCGCAGCCGCTGGCTGCTCCTGGTCAATCAGTTCCGGTCGGGTCAGCGCGCCCGCGCACTGCGCGTCCGCCGCCCGCTGATCCTGCTGTTCCTCGGCGCGTTCGCGGCGTCCCTGGTGTCGGGGGCACTCACCCTTTTCTTTCGCAGCCTGGCCGACGCCGGCGCTGGACCGCACGTCGCCGCCGCCGCATTGGGAGTGATTCTCACCGCGGGGCTCACCGGCCTGGTCGCGTTCGATCTCCACGAGGCGGTGAGCACTCTGGTTGTGGACTCGGACCTGGAATTGCTGCGCCGAGCCCCCGTATCCGGATTGTGGCTGTTCTTCATCAAGTTGCTGGACGTCGTGCCTCGCACGTCCCTCCTGGTGTTGATGCTCCTGTTGCCGGCGCTGGTGGCATTCGCGGTCTGCTTTCCGAGCCCGCCTTGGGCCTGGTTGCTGATCCTCCCCGCGTGTGCGGCGCTCTGGGCGGTTCCGATGGGCCTCGGCACGTCGGCCGCACTCGGGTTGCTCTTGATCGTGCCCGCTCGGCTGGCGCGCGACGCCTTCGGCATGATCTCCGCGTTCACGCTGCTCGTGATCTGGCTCGGGCACTCGTTCGTGCTCCCCAACCTCGCGGACGACATCCCGGACCTCGTGGGCATGCTGGAACGGCTCTCGGAATCGCCGCCGGCCGCATATCGCTGGAGCTCGGGAGCGTTCATCGCGACCATGGCGGGGTCCGCGGCCGCGGGCGACTGGGTCGGCGCCCTGCGTGGATTGACGGCGGCGCTGCTCGCCGGCGCGGCCGCGCTGGGTCTCGCGGCGTGGATTGGTGCTGCAACCCTCGAGAACGTTCGGGCACGCGTGCTTGCCGGCCCGGGACGGCGGCGCGCGCCGCGGCGCCCGCTGCCCCTCCCGGTGCCTGGGCTGGGGCCCGCGTTGCTGGTCCGCGACACGCGACTCTTCCTGCGCGACTGGACGGTGCTCGGCGACGTTCTGACCATGAGCCTCATGTGGACACTGCTGCCGCTGCTCGGGTTGCCACTCTGGGATATGGAGCCGACGCTCATCGCACGCTCGATGCTCCTGGCGCTGACCGTGGCGCTCGGGTTCGAAGTCGGATCGCGCGCGATTCCGTTCGAGCGGCAAGGGATCGCGTGGATGCGCATGGCTCCGGTCCGTGCTTGGCGCTGGGTGTTCGGCCGCTACGTCGGAACGCTGGCGATCTCCCTGCCGATCGTCGCCGTGGCTGGCGCCGCTGTGATCGTGGGCTTCCGTCTCGACGGCGGCGAGGCCGCCGCCGTGTTGGGCTTTGCCCTCCCCGCCCTGCTCCTGGGACTCGCGCTCGGGCTCTGGGCCGGCGCCGAGTTCGGCAATTTCAAGTGGAACAATCCTCGCGCGATGTTGACCGTGGCCGGTCGATTGCTCTCGACGTTGTTGTTACTGGCTCAGGCGGTCGGGTGGCTGACGTTCGGGTTCGCGGTCGAGTCCATGCCGGCGGCGCCGTATGTGATGGTCGCGGTGACGGTGATCGCGGTCGCGGCGACTGCAGGATTCCAGGTGCTGGCGGGACGTTCCTTGTCGCGAAGACTATGGAGTTGAACCGGACCCGCCCGCCAGGCGACGTCGCCACATGAGGTTGACGAGGCGTTGAATCGAGGACCACGCTTGGGGGTAGGATCCTGCGTCAGGACTCGCTGGTGGAGGTCTCAATGCGAAGGACCCTGCTCTTCTCCCCGCTCCTCGCGATTCTGGTCGCCGGCTGCTCGGTTCCGGTCCTGATTCCGGTGTCCGGGCCCAACCCCGACGTGGCGCATCGTGTCCGGAACGATTCCCTCGGAGCGAACCAGCGTGCCGTCGAAGGCTACTACACCCCTTCGGGTAGCTTCGTCCCTTTGGACGGCTACGTGGTCGCTACCGGTGATTCGTTCCGCTTCTTCAATCCCGGTCAATCAGCTCGCGGGCTCGAGAAAGAGAAACCTGGATTCGATCAGACGATCCCGCGCGACTCGGTCGCCGCGGTGAGAAGCAGGGCTACCCATGTGGTGTACAGCATCGCCATCGCCATGGGCCTGGTGGTGATGGCGGCGGGAGTGTTTGCGCTCTCGTTGGATGACCAAATGACGTAGCCCGGGAAGGGTCGTGGCTCGGTTCTAGAAGAGTCCGCTATGCTGCCCGCCTATGCGTCGCGTCCTGGTGGCCGTCCCGGATTTGTTCTTTGCAGCGCGCATCGCCGAGACGGCGGGCACGTTGGGCATCGAGATCATTGCGTGCACCCCGTCCGCACTGGCGCTCCGCGTCGAGGAGTCCGCGCCCGCACTGGTCATCGTCGACCTGCACGCTGAAGGCGCGATCGAGGCGGTTCGCGGGCTGCGCTCGACCCTGGCCGGGTCCGGGATGCCGGTGATCGGCTTCTTCTCCCATCAGGATCAGGGGATCCGTTTTGCGGCGCTCGAGGCCGGGGTGACCCAGGTGCTGCCTCGCTCCGTGTTCACCTTCAAGCTTCCGACAATTCTGGCGGGCGGGTAGGCCGCCGGGCCTCGCGCAGGTGTAGGCTATCGGCTCATCAGACCGGGAGTTGAGGAGCGGAACATGAACCCGAGAATCGTCGTCGTCCTCGTTTGCTTCGGCCTGCTCGGCATTGGGGTCACGATGCTTTCCGCGTCGTCCTCCGGCCGAAACATCTTCCACGCCGCATCCGACGGTGCCTCCTGTTCGACGCCGTGTTCAGGCGAAAGGCCGATCGAGGCTTCCCCCAGGGGTTCCTCGGCGGGATTCACGATCGTCAGCAACGACGGCGGCCGGGCGTTCGACCCGGAGATGTCGGGGGTCTGCGAAGCCTCGTGTGCCGCGCCTCATGACTACGAGTCCAGCGAGATCGTCGCCCAGCCCGGGGCTGAGGACGGCGACCTCGCGCGATGCCCGGTGAGCGGTGTCGTGTTTGCGGTCGCAAGCGACCGTCCGCGGATCGCGGTCGGCGACGACGCTTATCGCCTCTGCTGCGACGGATGCGCCAAGAAGTTCCGCGCCGAGCCGGCGCGCTTCGTTCGCCTCTAGTCCCGTCGCGGTCTCGAACCGCCTTCGCCGGCGTTTTCCGCCGGGCTATACTGGTCGCGCCATGAAGCTCCCCTCCGGACTGCTCTGCACGTTTCTCGCGCTCGGCCTCGCCGGCGCCGCTCCGAGAACCGCGACCCCCGCCGCCCCTGCGGATTCCGCGGCCTCCGACCCGCGTGCCGTCGCCATCGCCGACCGCGTCATGAAGAAGCTGGGCGGCCGCGAGCCATGGGACGCGTTGGTCGGCCTGCGTTGGTCCTTCGAGGTCGCGCAGAACGACACCGTGCGCAGCGTCCGCCGTCACTCGTGGAACAAGCACACCGGATGGCATCGGGTGAGCGGTACCGCGCGCGACGGCTCGACGTTCCTGCTGATCCACAACATGAACAGCAATGAGGGCCACGCGTGGATGGGTGGCAACCCGATCGAGGGCGACTCGTTGACCAAGCTCATGACTCGCGCCCGGGCGCTGTGGATCAACGATGCCTACTGGTTGCTCATGCCCTACAAGTTGCGCGATCCGGGCGTGGTCCTCGGCTACGAGGGATCCGAGCGGACCGGCGACTACATCTTCGACAAGATCTCGCTGTCGTTTCACGACGTCGGCAACACCCCGGGCGACCGTTACTGGGTGTACGTGAACCAGGCGAGCGGGCGAGTCGAAAAGTGGGAGTACCTGCTGCAGGGCACCCAGCCACCGCCGGTTCCCTGGGCGTGGGAGGACTGGGAGGAGCACGGCGGGTTGTGGTTCGCGACCGCCAAGCGCGGAGCCGAGGGTCGCACCATCTATACGCGGTCGCTCGAAACCGTCGCCTCGTTCCCCGCCTCGGAGTTCACCGCGCCCTGAGTCTCGTCATGCCCCACTCTCGTGATCCCGGCACCGACACCCATGGCGCCGCGGCCCGCCTTCGCGTCAGCGAGTGCTTCCTCTCCATCCAGGGCGAGGGCCCGTCGGCAGGCACTCCCGCTCACTTCGTGCGCTTGCAGGGCTGCGACGTCGGCTGCCACTGGTGCGACTCCAAGTACACGTGGGGCTCGAGCGGTGGCCGCGAAGTGGCGGTCGACGAAGTGCTCGACGAGGCACGCGCGCTGGGCAGCGCGCCGATGCTGGTGGTCACCGGCGGCGAGCCGCTCGAGCACGACGGCGTCTACGAGCTGCTGGCGCGCGCGGTTCAGCTCTGGCCGCGCGTCGAGGTCGAGACCAGTGGCGTGCTCCCGCCCGGAATGCGCGACGAGCGCCTGTTCTGGAATGTCTCGCCCAAGTTGTCGTCGGCGACCGAGCGTGCCAGCGACACCTGGCAACACGCGGATCGCTGGTGTGCGGAGCCCAACGCGACGTTCAAGATCGTGATCGGCAGCCGCGACGACGTGGCCGAGGCGGTGCGCCGTCTCGACGACCACGGGATTCCCGCGCGCCGCGTGATGCTCATGCCCGAGGGACTCACCGACGATGCCGTGCGCGCCCATGCCCGCATCGTGCTCGAGGCCTGCCAGGCGCACGGCTTTCGCATGAGTCCTCGCCTCCACATCTGGATGTGGGGCGCCAAGCGCGGGGTATGAACATGCCTGGGCTCCCGGAGGGCTCCGCATCGCTCAGCCCCGCTCGCGAACGCGCCGTGGTCCTGCTCTCGGGTGGGCTCGATTCCGCCACCGCCCTGGCGTGGGCTCGCGAACGCGGATTCGCGTGCTACACCCTCGCGGTCGACTACGGGCAGCGTCACCGCGTCGAGCTGTCTTCGGCGCGCCACGTGTCGCGTGCGCTCGGCGCGCTCGAGCACCGCGAGGTCACCGTGGATCTGCGCGCGATCGGAGGTTCAGCGCTGACGTCGGCGCTCGAGGTGCCGAAGGATCGCGATCCCGCTCACCTGCCGGCCGACGTTCCGGTGACTTACGTGCCGGCGCGCAACACCGTGTTCCTGGCGCTGGCGCTCGGCTGGGCGGAAGTCCTCGGTGCGCGGCATCTGGTGGCCGGCATGAACGCGCTCGACTACTCGGGCTACCCCGACTGTCGTCCCGATTTCGTGCGCGCCTTCGAGCAGATCGCGCGGCTCGGGACTCGAGCCGGGATCGAAGGCGCCGCGTTCACCGTTCACACTCCGCTCATGGCGCTCGACAAGGCCGGCATCATCCGGCTCGGCACGACGCTGGGCGTGGACTACTCGCTCACCCATTCGTGCTACGACCCGACTCCCTCAGGCGAAGCGTGCGGCCGTTGCGACTCCTGCGGACTCCGCCTCAAGGGATTCCGCGAAGCCGGACTCGTCGACCCGATTCGCTACGCAGCCACTCCCGCCACGGGCGCACCCTGAACCCGGAGCCGACCGCATGCGCGTCGAGCTGACCCGCGAGTACACATTCGAAGCGGCCCACCGCTTGCCGATGGTGCCACCCGATCACAAGTGCGCGCGCATGCACGGGCATTCGTTTCGCGTCGAGGTCACGGTGGCCGGCGAGATCGACCCGCGTATGGGCTGGCTCGTCGACTTCGCCGACATCACGAGCGTGGTCGAGCCGCTCCTGCGAACCGAGCTGGATCATCGCACGCTCAACGACGTTCCGGGACTCGAGAACCCGACGTCGGAGCACCTCTGCATATGGCTGTGGCGGCGGCTCCAGCCGCTCCTGCCCGGCCTTTCGAGCCTGACGGTTCACGAAACCTGTACAGCGCGCTGCACGTTTCGTGGATGACACAGGACCGGGCGATTTCGTCGGTCACGGCGACAGGTTTTCCGCTCGTGAGCTTCCTAACCCGTCGCAGGGACAGCCCATTGCAGAATTCACGACGCGAACGCATCCGCTGCAATCCCATGGCATCCAACGTCGCGCCCGGGGACAGCATTTCGCAAGCAATACCGGGTTGGGATTGTGGAATACGGCTTGCACGGGTGAACGGTGAGAACGCGCCCAGCTTCCGGAGCACCCCTGCGGTCTCCGGAATTGTACGGAGGCCAGGCGCGATGAACACCGAACCCGGGAACCCGCACCGCCAAGGCGGGGTCCGCTTGAAGGCGGGTCTGATGGAATCAGGCACCCGGCTCGGGCGTACGCAAGTCAGGCGGACGGGAACGAGGTCTTACGGATGAGCAATCGAGTGTTCATTACCGGTGTTACCGGATATCTAGGCAGCGCCATCGCCTCACGGCTGGTGCGCGCCGGCAACGAAGTCCATGGGCTGACGCGCAACCCCGAACGGGCCCCGGCGCTGACCGCGCAAGGCATCACCCCGATCATCGGCTCGCTGGCCAAGCCCGAGACGTTCATGGGCGCGCTCAAGAACTGCGACGCGGTGATTCACGCCGCGTTCGATTCCTCTGATGTCGCGAACCAGGACCGCCTCGCCCTCGACGCGATTCGTTCCAGCGTGCTCGACGGTCGCGCGCGCACCCTGCTGTACACGAGTGGCGTCTGGGTCCACGGCGACACGCACGGCCGGACCATCGACGAATCCGCTCCGTTGAACCCGCTCGATCTGGTGCGCTGGCGCAAGGCGCACGAATCGGTTGCGTTCGACCTGGGCGAGCACGAGGCGCGCGTCATGGTCATGCGGCCGGCGACCGTCTACGGCGGCGCCCGCGGCACGATCGGCGCGATGTTCGCCGAAGCCCACAACCGTCGCACCGTTCACTATCCGGGGAGCGGCGGACAGTTCTGGGGCCTGGTGCACCGCGAGGACGTGGCCGAGGCGTACTTGCGGGCACTCGAGCGCGGCACGAACGGCGAAGCCTATCTGTTGACCGACGGCTCGACGCTCAACGTGCGGCAGATCGCCGAGGCGATCGCGCGCGCGACCGGCGCGACGGCGCACCCGCGCGATCCCGACGACGTGGTCAAGAAACTCGGCCTGTTCGGGCGCGCGTTGCTCACCAGCCAGAAGGTCGACTCGAGCAAGGCGCGGCGCGAGCTGGGCTGGACGCCCAAGCACGTGTCGTTCGTCGACGAGGTGCAGGACCTGAACCAGGAGTGGATGGCCTCGCGCGGCACGCCGGTCGCGTAGCAGGTTTCTCGTTGTCCCGAGCGCCCGCCGCTTCCGCGGCGGGCGTTCGCGCGTTCCGGCGCAAGGGTGGTTGGCGGGAAGCAGCGGCCGTATACTCGTTGCGCCATGAAGACACGCCTCGTCGTGGCAACTCTCATCGCCGTCGCGATCGTCGCCGCCATCGCCGCCAAGAACCGCGGCGGTACGCCTCGTTCCGGCAGCGCTGAAGCCGCAAGCACCGACTTCGACGCGCATTGGCACGACGGCAAGGCCGAGGTCAACGGCTACCGCCTGGAGCTGACGCGATACGGCCAAAACCGCACCGGCCAGGCAGCGGCGATCTACGTGACCGAACCGTTCAGCGCCCGCCGGCTGGTCAAAGTCGAGAACCCCGAGGAATCCTCGGGCGACACGTTCGACGCCCTCAAGCTCAACCTGACGCGCGATTTCCAGACCGGGGTCTACGACTACAACACCATGGTCTCGGTGTTCGTTCGCAGCTCCGACTTCACGCCGGTCAAGGTGTCGTTCGCGAGCACGGAATGGTGCGGCAACGTGTATGAAGAGCTGCGCCGCACAGGCAACGGCTGGCGCCAGACCATTTCGAGCTACTTCGAAGATGAAAGCGGCTCGGCGACACTCGACCGTCCGTCGGGCGGTTTGCTCGAAGACGAGTTGTGGATCCGACTGCGCGGGCTGCGTGGCCCGTTTCTCGAACCCGGCGAGACGCGCGAGGTTCCGTTCCTGCCCGGGACGTTCCATCGCCGGCTGGCGCACCGTCCGGCCAAGTGGACCACCGCAACCATCGAACGGCTGAAGGGCGCCGAGCGGGTGACGGTTCCGGCCGGCAGCTTCGAATGTGCGGTCTACGTGCTGCGCCTCGATGATCGCGAAGGCTACTACCACGTCGAAACCGAGTATCCGCATCGGATCGTGGTCTGGGACTGGCGAGCGGCGAACACCGGCGGCCGGCCCGGGGGCGTCGAGCGCGGTGAACTGACCGGCACCGATCGCGTTGTCTACTGGGAACTCAATCGCAACGGCGATCAGAAGAATCTCAAGCGGCTCGGCTTGCGTCCGATTCCAATTCCTTAGAGGCCGATGTCAAGGCCGCGCGCCGGGACCTGATCAGCGGGATCAGCAGGACCAGATTCCCGAGGGTTGCGGCCAGGAAGGCATCGATCAACCCTGGCTCGTTCGAGAACCCCGCGGGCATTCTCGCCGCGAGTCCCAGGAGCGACGTCCCGATCGCGTAGAGGACGACGAGCGAGCCGAGCCCCTGGCGCGTGATCTCGGACCCGGGAGCCTGACCGGTCACCTCCGCCGTGGGCGGATCGCCGAGCCCGGTCTCTGAGTGCCGGCCCTGGGTTGTCGGCTTGCTCCACCAGCCGTGCACGCTCGCATGGAGGGCCTGGGCCAGGGCGTGCACTCGTGACAGCCGCGGCGCCACCGAAGGCGCCAGGGCGAAGACTCCGTTCCGCCCATCGGCGCGGCGCCAGCGGACGAGTACCCGCGCGGTGGGGATCCACCCCGGACTGCCCCCGACCAGGCACACGTCGAGCACGTCTTCGCGATTCAGAGAGAACCGCACTTGCTCGCCGCGGTAGTCCAAGCGCCCTGCGAGAAGATCGAGGCGTCCAACGTCCCAGACGGTGAACCCTTCGTAGAGATGAGGAATCTCGTGCGGGGCGAAACCGACCTCGAGTCCGTCGCGCGCGAGGGCGGAGTCACTCGGGGCCAGTCGCTCGAAGGCGGCGCGTGCGACTCGGCCGAATCGTGCGGTGGCGAGCCGATCGAAGACCGCGAGCATGGCCGTCGCCACCAGGATGGCCACGATCGGCCACAGGCCGAGCCGCACCCACCCGGTCACCTCGATCGCCCGAGCCAGGTTCACGAACGCCAGGCTCGCCGCGATGCCGACGAGGATCGTGAGCATGCTGTTCCGCACCAGCACCGATCGCTTGAATGTCGTGGTGAATCCCTTGCTCTCCTGGTCCAGTTCGGGGGCCGGGTAGTGTGGGCGCACGGCCTGGGTTTCCGGCAACGTCAGCAGCCGCTCGATCTCGTCCCGCGCGAGTCCGGCACGGCTCCCCATGGCGCGAGCGCGACGCTCGGTCGACGGATGCGTCAACCACCATTCGACGAACCGCGGATAGTCGGTCGGCACCGAGCCGAGTCGGTTGAGCTTGGCGAGCCCGGTGATCGCGGCTTGCGGCACGACTCCGAGGGCCTGCGCCCGGGCGTCGGCCCCGTATTCGCAGCGACGCGAGTATCCGAGCCAGATCAGCACCGCGGCCAGGATCCAGGCGAGCGTGACCGCTGGCGACACGCCGAAGATCGCGAGCATCAGGCTGGCCCAAGTCAGCGCGACCAGCAGGCGCGTCTGTCGCTCCGGATCCTTGCCGGCAAGGTGCGCGATCTCGTGTGCCAGCACGGCGTCGACTTCCTCCCGGTCGAGGTGCTCCAGGAGGTAGTCGGTGACCAGCACCTGACGGCCTTCGGTGGCGAATGCGTTCGCATGCTTCCATTTCGACAGCGGCAGCGCATACACCTGGTCGAGCCGAACCCTGGCCCGTGCCGCCAGGTCGAAGGCGCGATCGCGCAGCGGGCCGGTGGTGATCGAATGCAGCGTGAGGCCCTGGAGCTTTTGTGCGCGCACGCCGAGCGCGAGCGGGACGACGACCGCAAGCAGTGCCATGACGATCCCGGCCTCGAGCCCCCAGGTGTCGAACGCGGACCAGCTCGACGCCAGCAGGGAGAGCGGAACCAGGATCATCGCCGCGCCGATCGCCGCAAGCTCCACGGCCACTCGGCGCGGGGTTTCGACCCCGCGCAGGATGCGCGACAGGTCGTGCGCGACCAGGGTGGCGCTCGCGTGAAACAGGGCCACCGGGAGCAGCCCGACCGCGAAGCGCAGTTGTGTGGCGATCGGTGCCACGAACGACTGCTCGAACCAGGGCCGCATCTCGTTGCGGAACAGCATCGCCAGGATCGGCATCGCGAGCACCACCAGCGACAGGCCATGGAGCCGGATGCTGAAGCCGAACCACGCTGCAACCGGGTCCTGGCGCGCGCGCGCCAGAGCCCAGGCCCTGAGAGCGATCGGACCGAACGGGGCGAGCAGCGCCGCCAGGAGCAGACCCAGAACCAAGTGCATGTCCTCTTATCGGCGCGCGGGTCGAGCCCCTCGATCAATCGTCGGGGCCGGCGGAATGAGCGCTTTGCCATGCACCCGAGTCACCCGCCGGATGCGGTTGCATTTGCCGGTGGGCTAGAGTCGGCGACCATGCTCCCCCGATTGCGTTTCGCCGCGCTGCCCGCGTACGGCCGCGGCCCCAAGAGGCGCGGTCCGCGACTCGGGCTCGCGATCTTTCTCGCGGCCGCCGCCCTGGCGTTCATCGCCTTGCCGATGCTCGGCGCCCGCGTCGCCGCCGCCCGCCTGCGCGCCGCGGCCGCCCAGCGAGACCTTTCGGCCGATTGGCAATCGCTGCGCGTGAGTCCGTTCGGGCTCTGCCACATCGCGAATCTGTCGCTGACCTCGGCGCCGGGCGACACGGTGCTGGGAGCGCGTGAGATCGAGGTCGGCGTTTCGCTGGGGTCGCTGCTCCTGTTCAAGCCCAGACTGTCGCGCCTGGCGCTCCACGACGTGCGGGTTCGTGCGCGGACCTCCCCCCCGGCCGACGCCGACACGCTCGCCCCGGAGGACGAAGTGCTCGCGCCCGAAGCCACGCGCCGCGCCCACGCCTTGCGACTCCAGCGCGCGGTCGACTCGATGGTCCGCCTGCTGCTGGCGCCTGCGCGAAGCCTCCCGCCAGTCGAACTCGAACGCATGACCCTGGAAACCAGTGCAGAGCCGGATGCATTCGGAATCACGCTCGATCGCCTCATGCTGAGCCACGCGCGCGACGTGAGCCGCATCACCCTGTCCGGCAAACTGCACTCGGAACGCGAGGTCGCGTTCACCGGTGCCCTCACCTACGGCGGCGACGATCGCCTCGAGGGCTCGGCGTCGTTCGTCAGCCCGCGCCCGGTCGACGATGCGCCCGAAACGCTGGCCGTCGCGCTCGCCGGCACCGTGCGCCAGGACCGCCGCGAGGGCCGTCTGACGCTGGCCGACGACACGCGACTCACGGTCGGGAACATCCGGTTTCGTTTGTCGGGAACCGTGCAACGCGCGGGGCCGCGATTCACGCTCGCGATGGCCACCGACAGCGTGACTCAGGAACAGATCCGATCGAGCATTCCCAGTCTCATGCTCGGACGGCTGAACGACGTGTCGGTGCGCGGCGCGTTCGACTATCGGCTCGACGTGGATCTCGATTTCGACCGTCCGGAGGACATGGAGTTCCGCGCCGACGTCCTGCCGAACGGGTTGCGGCTCGACCCGGCGGGCACGCGACTCCGTCTCGCCGGGCTCGACGCGCCGTTCGTGGCGGCGATTCACCTGCCCCGGGACCGGGTCGAGCACCGCGATCTGTCTCCCGCCAACCCGCACTTTCGGCCGCTCGAGGCGATCGATTCCGTCCTGACCTGGAGCGTCATCACCAACGAGGACGGCGGGTACTTCCGCCACCGCGGCTTCAACATGGAGGCGGTCAAAGCCTCGGTCGCCGAGAACATCCGGGCCGGCGCGTACCGCCGTGGCGCCGGCACCATCACCATGCAGCTCGCGCGCAATCTGTACCTGGGTCACGACCGCACCCTGTCGCGCAAGCTCCAGGAGGTGGTGCTGGCGTGGATCCTCGAGCACCTGTCCGGCGCCTCGAAGCGGCGGCTGCTCGAGATCTACCTGAACATCATCGAGTGGGGACCCGAGGTCCACGGCGCCGACGAGGCCGCTCACTACTATTTCGGACACGATGCCGGCGTCGTCACCACCGCCGAGGCGCTGTTCCTGGCGACCGTGATTCCGGCGCCGCGCAAGTGGCGATGGCGATTCGACGACGCCGGGGCGCTGCGTCCCTATGCGCGCGACCAGATGCACTTCATCGGCCGCGCAATGATCGCCAAGGGCGTGCTTGCACCCGAGGCGTTGCCGGCGGCGGATTCCCTGCGCGTCACACTCAACGGTCCGGCACGGGAGGTCCTGTTCCCGGTGAGTACCCCTGACTCCGCGAACACAGCGCCCGCGGTCGTTGACTCTTCGGCGGGACCGACCTCATGAAGACCCGCAAGCAGGATCCGCGGCGCGGGCGACCTCCGCAGAAGTCCGCCGCCGAGGGAACCGGAACCGGCGTTGCCGTGCGTCGCCGCGGCCTTTCCACAACCGGATGGGCGTGGGCGGTCGGCGGCGTCGCACTCGCCACCCTCGCCTGGTCGCTGCGCGGCTACACTCCGGGCGTTCCGGTCGCCGACGACTACGCGTTTCTGTTCCATCTCGCGTTCCAGCACCCGCTCGATTGGCTCGACTCGATGGGGGCCACCTACTACTGGCGCCCGTTCAGCCGCCAGGCGTGGTTTTCGCTCATCGGGCCGACGCTGATCACCGCACCGCTGGTGGCAGCGTTCGCGAACGCGCTCGTGCTCGCCGGCACGTCGTTCCTGATGTTCCGCATCGCGCGCCGAGGACTCCCGCCGCTCCCGTCGGCGGCGATCGCCGTCTTGCCGATCCTTGCGGAGCCCGCGCGTGCGCTGGTGGCCTGGCCGAGCGGAAGTCAGCATCTGCTCGCGGGCTTATTCGTGGTCCTCACCGTTCACGAAGCGCTCGCGTCTCGTTGGCTGTTTGCCGCCGCGGCAGCCGGGCTCGGCCTCCTGAGCCACGAGTCGGCCGCGCTCGCGCTGATTGCGTTGCCGGTGATCGCGTGGCGGCAGGGGCGACCGAAACCCATCGCGCTGCTTTCGCTCGCCGCGGTCGTCGGTCTGTGGGCGTGGGGCTATTCCTCCGCGCTGCGGCACGGCGTTGCGCTGCCCCCGCGTTCCGCCGGTGCGTTTTCGGTCGCGAGCATCACCGATCTGTTCAGACGCGCGATCCCGGCCGCGCTCAACTTCGAGGATCTTCACCCCCAGGTCGCTGCGGCCATGGCCACGCTCTATGTCCTGCTCGCGATCGCGGCGATCGGCATCTGTTTCCTGGCTCCGGCACGGCAGCGCCTTGCGAAGGGTTGGCGAGCACCGGTGTTGCTCGCGATCGCGTTCGGGCTGGCCGTGCTGCCACTGGCCCAGCTCCTGCCCGACTGGAATGCGTGGCGCGCCTGGGTGTCGGCGCTGGTGTTCGGTGCGGCTGCCGGGGTTCTGCTCGCGACGATTCATCCGGCGCTGGCGGTGGCGTTCGCCGGGATCCGGCTCCTGGCGCTCCTGCTCGCGCATCCGGCCCCGGACGTGGTGTTGCCCCACCCGCTGCCCACGGCGTCGCACATGTCCTACCTGCGCCTGGCTCGCCTGCAGAAGACGGTGGACTCCGCGCGTCGCGCGCTGGTGGCCGCGCATCCCCAGCTGCCGCGTGGCGCCCGCGTTCGATTCTGGAATCTGCCACGCTTCGCCGAGGTCGGCTTCCTCGAGGATCTCGCGCCGCGCGTCTGGTACCGCGATTCGTCCCTGACCTGGAGGTCGTTTGGCGGGCGGGCGGGACTCTTCGAGGAATTCGATGTGCTCGTGGAGTTCGTGGACCTTTCGCCCGATCCGGCGGCGGTGCTGGAGCCGGTGACGGTGAAGACCTTCGTCGCCGGCGCGCGCGCCCAACTCGAAGGACGCTACCTGCAGGCCGACTCGCTCTACGCGATTGCGATCGCCGTGACCCGGAGTCGTGGCCCGATGTTGGGAACGCTCTACGAGAATCGGGCGACGACCCATCTGGCCATGGGCTCGATCGATTCGACGGCGGTCTTCATTCAACGCTCGTATGAAATCGTTGGGGAGAGCGCGGACTACTGGGCGGTCGAGGCGCGGGTGCGTGGCGCGCGCGGAGACCGACAGGGAGCCGTGCGCGCCCTGGAGCGCCTGATCCAGCTGAATCCCAAGCACGCCGATGCTCCGGAGATCGCGCGACTTCTGGGGCTCGAGGATCTCGCCCGCCAATTGAGCGGGACACAGCCCTGAAGACGTGAGGCCGCGAACTTTTCCGGTTGACAGCTCATAGTCATCGGCGTAGCGTTTCCGCCGTGAGTTGCGCTTGCGCGCGACTACGAACTCAGAGGCAGTGCCAGGCGGTCCGTCCCCTCCGGAACGGGCCGCGTTTGCTTTCCAGGGAAGGCAAAATCGAATTCTTGACCGGTGGCGACGCGACATCGTGCGCGCGACCGGGTGAAGGAACACTCGAATGCCGAACTTCATGACAATCCTGGCGGTGGATGCGGGCGTGGCGGCGGTGGCGAGCCGAGACGACGCGACGATCGAAGCGTCCGTCGAAGCGGTCACCCCCGTGCCCCGACCGCGCGTCCGCCCACCGCGGTGGGAATGGTCCGCATGATCGCGATTCCCGCGCTCGACATCCGCGACGGCCTGTGCGTCCAGAACCAGCGCGTGGCGCAGGCCCGACGTGAAGGGGAACTCCACGGCGGGTCCGTCGCCCAGGATCCGATTGCGGCCGCGCGCGACTGGCTCGAGCTGGGCTTCCCCGCCCTGCACGTGATCGATCTCGACGCCGCCCTCGGCCGCGGCGCCAACCACCGCGTGGTCGAGCGCGTTCTCGCCCTGCGTCCCGGTTCGATGCAGGCCGGGGGTGGCGTGCGATCGGGCGGCGGGATCACCCGGCTGCTCAACGCCGGCGCCGCCCGCGTGATCGTGGGCACGCGCGCGATCGAGCAGCCGGATTGGCTGACCGCCATGGCCCATGCGTTCCCGGCCACGCTGGTGGTGGCCGCCGACGTCCGCGAACGGAACGTGGTGACGCGCGGCTGGACGCGATCGGTCGAACGCGACATCCGCGACATCCTGCATCGCCTGCATGCGTTGCCGCTGGCCGGTGTCCTGGTCACCGCGGTGCATCGTGAAGGCCGGGTCGGCGGCATCGACATCGACCTGGTGCGCGACGTCATGGCTCACTGCACGCTGCCGGTGTACGTCGCCGGCGGCGTGAACTCGCTGGGCGACTTACGCACGCTCGAAGCCGCCGGCGCGCATGGCGCGATCCTCGGCCAGCCGCTGTACACCGGCGCACTCGACGCCCGCGCGGTCGCCGCGCGCTACGCACCCACGGTCCGCCCGCCGGGAGGGGCCGCCTAGTGCGTTCCCCGGTTCTGGAAGCGGTCGCGACAGTCGCGAGAGTCGCCGGTCGAACGGCACTCGATTGGTTTGGTCGCGAGATTGCGGTCGAGGAAAAACGCGACGGCAGTCCGGTGACGGTTGCGGATCGAACCGCGGAGGTCGCGGCCCGCGAGTGGATCGAGCAGCGCTTCCCCCACGACGGCATCCTAGGCGAGGAGCTGGGACTGACACGCCCCGATGCCCCACGCCGCTGGATCGTGGATCCGATCGACGGCACCAAGTCGTTCGTTCGCGGCGTTCCCTTGTGGGGCACCCTGGTCGCGGTCACCGAACGGTCGCTCGATCCGGCCTCGTTCGACTCGCGAGCGGGCGGACCGTCTTCAGGTGACGTCGCGTCCGCCGTCAGGAACGGGCGCCTAGCACCACGCGCGCCGCTCCAACCGCTCCATGCCGGCGAGCGGGTCCTTGCCGGCGCCGCCTACTTCCCCGTGCTCGACGAGATCGTCGTCGCCGAGACCGGGCAGGGTTGCTGGTGGAACGACCGCGCGTGCCGCGTTTCCGAGGTCGTCGAACTGGCGCGGGCCACGGTGCTGGCGACCGACTGCCGCTTCCCCGAACGCCACGAACGGCGCGACGCCTGGGGCGAACTGGCCCGTTTCGCCGGGGTGGTGCGCACCTGGGGCGACGCCTACGGCTACTTGCTGGTGGCGACCGGCCGCGCCGAAGTCATGGTCGACGATGTGCTCTCGGCTTGGGACGCTGCTCCCTTCGTTCCAATCCTCGAGGAAGCCGGCGGCGTGCTCACCGACTGGCGCGGTGAGCGCACGCCGTTCGGCGGGGACGCGATCGCGACCAACGCCGCGCTGGCCGACTGCGTGCGCGAGATCCTGGTGCCGGCCGAGGCCCGTGTTCGCGATCGCGTCTAGAAGCGCACCCCTGCCGAAAACACCATCGGATCGTCACCGTCCACCACGATCCACTTGAACTGACCGAAGGGCTTGAGTGGGATCGCATTGAATCCCGCCCCGGCAATCAGGTTGGCCGCGGTTTCGGTGTTGCTGTCGCCCCGATCGGGATCGAGGGTAAACCAGCCCACGCCGGCACCGAGGTAGCCGTTGGCCACCCCCAGGGGCAGAACGCTCAGAGTGGCATCGAGGTTGATCGTGTACGCCGACCCGCTGTCGACGAACAACCATTCGGCGTTGGGGATCACGGTGATGGTGCCGAGACCGAAGCGCAGGCCGGCCCCGAGGAAGGCCTCTTCGGTCTCCGTGAACCAACCGCCCGAAGCCTGAAAGCCAACCGGCCCTGCGGATGCGGGCTGCGCCGTGAACCCAAGGAACATGACCAGGGCGGTGGCGAACGCGGTCGCCACCGAAAGGCGAATGGCCGAGACGGGTGACGTGCGAGTCATGGTGGATCTCCTGGGTGAGAGGTGGGGACGACTTCGTGCCGCGAGACTACCGCAATCGGCGCCCACCTCGTACGGACCGTTGGCAGACGCCGATTTCAGTCGCCGGGCGGAGTTCCCTCGGGCGGACGGGCCGCCTGTTTCACCCGCTCGCCGCCGACGCCGAAGCGGGTCAGGACCCGGAGGATCTCGGGCGTGCTCGCCTCCACCAGCTTCACGCGCCATCCGTCGATGACGTGCACGTCGCCCGACATCGGCGTCGGCGCGCCCGGCACGAACACGGTGAACTTGCCGTCATCGTGCCGCTCGATCACGAATCCCGGCTGCTCGGTTTCGTCGGTCAGGATCAACGCCGGCGCCCACCCCTCGGCGATCGGCGAGCCGAAGACGCTGTGAATGATCGTTCGCAGGCTGCGGTAGCCGGGCACCACCGACAACATCTTTTCTCCCCAGCCGATCAGGGTTGCGCCCCAGGTGCTGCGCGCCAGCAGCCCAATCAGGAAGCAAAAGACGATCACCAATAGCAGGGCGATCAGACTCTGGAAGTTCGCGTCCGCCGGCAACATCGAAGCCAACGGCTTCAGGATCTCGCGGACGAAATCGATCAACTTGAGCACGACGAACAGGGAAAGCGCGATCGGCAGCACGACCAGCAAACCGCCGACGATCGTGGAGGAGATGAAGTTGGAGTGGCTCTTGCGCGTGGGGTTCGGCGTCGTCATCGGACCTCCGTTCACGCCTGCTGGAGTTCGACCTCACCGGCTTCACTCAGATCGAAGCGCGAGGCCAGAGGCTCCTTCGGCAACCCCGGCATGCGCAGGATCTCGCCGGTGATCGGAACGATGAATCCGGCCCCGGCGGCCAGCTGGATCTCGCGCACGGTGACCAGGAAGTCTTTCGGCCGGCCGAGCAGGGCGGGGTTGTCGGAAAGGGATTGCTGAGTCTTGGCGATGCACACCGGCAGCCGCCCGAACCCGAGCTTCTCGAGATGGGCCCGGTCCCGCTGCGCGCGTGTCGGGTAGTCCACGGCTTCGGCGCCGTACATCTCGTGGGCGACGGTGAGGATCTTGTTCTCGATCGAGTCCGACCAGTCGTAGAGGGGGCGGAAGTGCGGCTCCGACCGCGTCGCCACCGACCACACCGCCGCGGCCAGGTCGCGGCAGCCGTCGCCGCCCTCGGTGAACGGCTTCGCGACCACGGCCTCGAGACCGAGTGCCGCGCACCCGGCACGGACCACTTCCGCCTCGGCCGCCGTGTCCTGCGGGAAGTGATTGATCGCCACGACGCACGGCTGCTCGAACTTTCGGATGTTCTCGACGTGCTTCTCGAGGTTGGCCATGCCGCGGGCGACCGCGTCGGCGTCGGGCTCGCCGATCTTGGCGAGCGGCACGCCGCCGTGCATCTTGAGTGCGCGCAGGGTGGCGACCAATACGGTGCACGACGGCGCGAAGCCGCCATACCTACAGTTGATATCGAAGAACTTCTCGGCGCCCAGCTCGAACGCGAAGCCGGCCTCGGTCACCACCACTTCGGCGTGTGCGAGCGCGAAACGCGTGGCGGTGATCGAATTGGTGCCGTGCGCGATGTTGGCGAACGGTCCGCCGTGAACCATCGCAGGCACGCCCTCGATCGTCTGGACCAGGTTGGGCTTGATCGCGTCGTGCAGCAGCGCCGCCATGGCGCCGACCGCATTCAGATCGCGCGCGCACACCGGCGAGCCATCGGAGCGGAAACCGACCACGATGCGCGCCAGGCGCTCCTTCAAGTCCTCGATGCTGCGCGCCAGGCACAGGATCGCCATGACTTCGCTCGCGGCACTGATGTCGAACCCGGTCTCGCGCGGCACGCCCTCGCGGAAGCCGCCGAGGCCGATCACGATGTCGCGCAGTGCCCTGTCGTTCATGTCCATGACCCGACGCCACAGCACGCGACGGGAGTCGAGTCCCAGGGCGTTGCCGTGATGCAGGTGGTTGTCGAGCAGTGCGGCCAGCAGGTTGTGGGCGCTCGAGACCGCGTGGATGTCGCCGGTGAAATGCAGGTTGATGTCGTCCGCGGGAACAACCTGAGAGCGACCGCCGCCGGTGCCGCCGCCCTTCATTCCGAGATAGGGCCCGAGCGAGGGCTCGCGCAGAGCGACCGCACTCCGCCGGCCGAGGCGAGCGAGGCCCTGAGCCAGGCCGATCGAGCAGGTGGTCTTGCCTTCGCCGGCCGGGGTCGGGGTGATCGCCGAAACCAGGATCAACCGGCCGGCGGAGCCGGCGGCGGGCGTGGCTCCATGGGTGAAGGCCCCGGCTCGTTCCAGGGCTGGCAGAGCGATCTTGGCCTTGTAACGGCCATAAGGCTCGAAGTCGTGGGCGCCCAAACCCAGGCCCTGCGCGATATCGCCAATGGGTTTCATTCGGGCTGGCAATGTATCATGTTCATCGGGTCCGCCCGGCGTGGTCCCGGCTGCGTTCGGCCTTTCGGGCGGTGCCGAGGATCACCGGAAACCTTCGCCACTCCTACAACGTGCGGCGCCGCCCGCGCGACACCCCCTCCCCGTCCCAACTCATGATCCACCCATGGTCCACGAACGCACGTTCGTGACACCGACAAGTCCGCGTCCGCGACTCGTGACGGGTCGCCGGCTGGCGCTCGCGCTGGCGGTGTTCGCCGTGCTCGGCGCGACCGGGGTGTCGTTCGCGCAGGACCTGTCGATCGACAAGCGACACAGCGGCGACTTCGTGGTCGGCCGCAACCACTTCTACGAGTTCGTCCTGCGCAACGTGGGGACCGTGGCGACCACGGGCACGATCACCGTACGAGACACCCTGCCCACCGGGCTCACGTTCATCACCGGCGGACCCTCGGGCTGGAACTTCAGTTTCTCCGGCGGTGCGCTGGTCGCGACCCACGCCGGCCCGATCGACCCCGGCGGCGTCCTGCTGCTGAGCGTCACGGTGCGGGTCAACGCCGCGGCCGCGCCGGCCGTGACCAACTCGGCCGTGGTCTCGACCCCCGGCGACGTGAACGCGGCCAACGACTACGACGCGGACCCGACCACGGTCATCGAGCCGCCGGACCTCTCGATCGACAAACGTCACGAGGTGGATTTCTTCGCCGGCCAGGACGGCACCTACACCTTGGTCGTCTCGAACATCGGCAGCGGTCCGACCACGGCGGCCACCACGGTCACCGACACGCTGCCGGCCGGCGTGGTGTTCGTGAGCGGCGGCGGCGCCGGCTGGTCGGTGGGCGAGAGCAGCGGCGTGGTCACCGCCGTGTATGCGGCCACCCTCGCGCCCGGCGACAGTGCCAGCATCACGCTCACCGTCAACCCATCGGGCGACGCCGCCGTGCCCCAGGTGGTCAACGCGGCGACCGTGGTGACCCCCGGCGAGGCCAACCTCGCCAACAATCGCGACGTGGATCCGACGAACGTGCTGAGCTTGCCGGACCTGAGCCTCACCAAGCAGCACACCGGCAACTTCATCGACGGGACGAACGCGACCTATGACTTCCTGATTCAGAACAACGGCAGCACCCGGACGTTTGGCGCGATCACGATCCTCGACACGTTGCCGGCCGGCCTGACGTTCGTCGGCGGCTCGGGCGCCGGTTGGGCCTACAGCGAGACCGGCGGTGTGGTGACCGGAACCCATCTCGGGCCCGTGCTTCCGGGGGGTACGTTGCCCACCTCACTCACGGTTGCGGTCGGACCTCTGGCGGTGCCGCTCGTGGTCAATGCCGCCACGGTCGTGGTCGCGAACGAGGTCAACCCAATCGACAACCGCGCGACGGACAGTGCCGTCGTCGTCGGACAGCCGGATCTCGCCCTCGCCAAGCGCCACGATTCACCTTTCGTCCTGGGGAGCACCGGGGCGTACACGCTGACGGTTCACAACGCCGGCAGCGCCGTGACCGCGAACTCGATCACGGTGGTGGACACGCTGCCCCCAGGCCTCAGCTTCGCCACCGCCTCGGGCGCTGACTGGCTCGTGAGCGCGAGCGGGCCGGTCGTGACCGCGACCACCAGCGTTGCGATCGCCGCGGGCGACAGCTCGAGCTTCAACATCACGGTCGACGTCGCGCCGGCAGCGGTGCCGTCGGTGACCAACTCCGCGGTCGCAAGCATGACCGGCGATCCCAACCCGGCGAACGATCGCGCCGTGGTGGTCACCCCGGTGGGCGGCGTCCCCGACCTGTCGCTCGACAAGCGACACACCGGCGACTTCGTGGTTGGCGGCAATCACATCTACGAATTCGAGCTCCGCAACGTCGGCTCCGCGACGACCACCGGCCCGATCACCGTGCGCGACACGCTGCCCGCCGGGCTCACATTCGTGACCGGCGGTCCCGCCGGCTGGATCTTCAGCTTCGCGAGTGGCGCGATGGTCGCGACGCACCCGGGACCGATCAACACCGGTGGCGTCCTGCTGCTCAATGTGACGGTACGGGCCACCGCCGCCGCCGTCCCGCAGGTGATCAACTCCGCCGCGGTCTCGACTCCGGGCGACGTGAATGCGACCAACAACTACGACGCAGACCCGACCAACGTCGTCCGGCCGCCGGATCTGACGATCGACAAGCGCCATCTCCTGAACTTCCGAGCCGGGGTCAACGGCTCCTACACCCTGGTGGCGACCAACGTCGGTCTGGGTTCCACGCGCGCAGCGACCACGGTGCGCGACACCCTGCCGCCCGGGATCTCGTTCGTCAGCGGATCGGGCACGGGTTGGGCGGTCAGCGCCGTCGGCAGCATCGTCACCGCGATCCACGCCGACACCATCGCGGCCGGCGACAGCGCCAAGTTCACGCTCACCGTCAACCCCTCGGGCGACGCCGCGGTGCCGCTGGTGGTGAACGCCGCGACGGTCGTCACCAACCTCGACGGCAACACCGCCAACAACCGCGACCGCGACTCGACCCGGGTCTTGAGTCTTCCCGAGCTGCGGCTGACCAAGAGCCACACCGCCCTGTTCATCGATGGCTCGAACGCCGCTTACAACTTCGTCATCGAGAACAACGGCCCGACGCAGTCGTTCGGCACGCTCACCCTCCTCGACACCCTGCCCGCCGGTTTGAGCTTCGTGGGGGGTTCGGGCACCGGGTGGTCGTTCAGCGAATCCGGCGGCATCGTGACCGCAACCAATCCGGGGCCGCTGCTGCCGGGTGGTGTGTCGTTCGCAACGCTCACCGTCGGGGTCGGCGCCGCCGCCGTGCCGTTCGTGGTCAACAGCGCCACGCTGCTCGCGGCCAACGACCAGAATCCCAACAACAACTTCTCGGCAGACAACACCGTGGTCATCGGACGGCCGGATCTGACGATCACCAAGCGTCATGACGCGCCGTTCGTCATGGGCGGCGTGGGCTCCTACACGCTGACGGTCCACAACGTCGGCACCGCCGTGACCGCGAATGCGATCACGGTGCGCGACACCCTGCCGGTAGGACTGACGTTCGTTTCGGCGCCCGTGAGCGACTGGACCGTGACCACCAGCGGCCAGGTGGTGACCGCGACGTTGCCGATCGACCTGCTGATCGCGCAACAGGACAGCTCGGGCTTCGCCTTCACGGTCGACGTTCAGCCCTCCGCCTACCCATCGGTGATCAACTCCGCGGTGGTGAGCATGACCGGCGATTCGAATCCGGCCAACAATCGCGCGGTGGTGGTCACCCCGGTCGGCGGCCCCCCCGATCTGTCGATCGACAAGCGTCACGGGGCGTTCACCGTCGGTGTCGAAGGCGACTACACGATTGTGGTCGCCAACGAAGGCCTGGGGTCGACCACCGGGACGATCACCGTGACCGACACCCTGCCCGCGTCCCTTCAGTTCGTCCGCGGGGTGGGCCTGGGTTGGACCCTTGTCGCCAACGGCCAAGTGGTGACCGCGACCCATGACAATCCGCTGGGCGAGGGCGACGGGACGAGCATCGCGATCACGGTCCGCCCGACGATCGCCGCGTTGCCTTCGGTGACCAACAGCGCGTCCGTGACCACGGCGGGGGACACGAATCCAACCAACGACCGCGACGTGGACGTGGCGCCGGTGATCGGGCCACCCGATCTGTCCATGGTCAAGCGGCACGTCGGCGTCTTCCAGGTCGGCTCGACCGGCGTCTACCAGTTCCTGCTCCAGAATCGCGGCGCCTCGCCGACCACCGGACCGATCACCATCCGCGACACGCTGCCGGCGGGACTCGACTTCGTTTCCGGCAGCGGCGCCGGCTGGACGTTCATCGACGACGTCGACGTCATCGCGATCTACGACGCGCCGGTGGCGCCGAACGCGCTGGTGATTTGCAGCATCACCGTTCAAGTCGGGCCTCTGGCGTTGCCTTCGGTCCAGAACACGGCGTTCGCGGCGGTCGACGGCGATCTCAATACCGACAACAACGGCTCGACCGACCTCACCGTGGTCGCGGGCTCGCCCGACCTGACGCTCGACAAGCGACATACCGACGTGTTCCTGGTCGGCGGTAACGCACGCTACGAATTCATCGTCCAGAATCTGGGAACGACTCCGACCTTCGGCCCGTCCACGGTCATCGACACGCTGCCCCCGGGGCTGGCGTTCATATCAGGGTCGGGATCCGGCTGGTCGTTCACGACGGCGGGCAATGTGGTCAACGCGGTCACCTCGAACCTGATCGCGCCCGGCACGCCTTCCTTCTTCTCGATGACCGTGGGCATCGCCCCCACGACGCCGCCTTCGATCGTCAATCGCGCGGTGGTGGTGACCGACTTCGACCTGACGCCCGAGAACAACGGCGACGAGGACTTGACGGTGGTGGTCGGCGCCGCGGACCTGGCCCTGTTCGCACGGCCGACTCCGGCGTTCCGGGTCGGCGAAATCGGAACCTTCGCGTTCACCGTGCGCAACGTCGGCACCGCAACGACTGGAAGCACGATCACGGTGCGCGACACGTTGCCCGCGGGACTCACCTTCAGCGTCGGCACCGGCAGTGGTTGGTCGTTCGCGACCTCGGGCAACGTGGTCACCGCCACCACGACGGATTTGTTCGCCCAGGGCGACAGCACGACGTTCGAGATCCAGGTCGCGGTGGGTGCTGCTGCGGTGCCCCAGGTCGTGAACTCGGCGGTGCTGAGCGGAGGTGGCGATGCGAATCCGAGCAACAACCGCGTGGTCAGCGTCACGAACGTCGCGGGCGAAGGAACGCTGGCGGTGGCGCTCGCCGCCTCCCCCAGCGAAGTCGAGATCGGCGATCTCCTGAACTACCAGCTTTCGGTGGCGAGCACGGGGGTCGCGACCGTGCTCTCGACCGAGGCGGTGATCGAGCTTCCGTCGGGGGTGGCGTACCGGCCGGGCACTTCGCAGATGGACGGCGCCACGGTGGCCGACCCTGCCGGCAGCCCGGGACCCGTGCTTCGCTACTCCCTGGGCAACATCGCGCCTGGCCGCACGGTCGCGCTGACCTTCCGCGCCGAAGTCGGCGCCGGCGCCGAGCGCTCCGAGCGGCCGGCAAGCGCGACGGTTTCGGGCCTCAACCAGAGCAACGGCGTGGTCGTGGCGTCGAACGCTGCGACCGCCGCGGTCACCGTCGTCCCCGGGGTGTTCACCGACGAAGGCGTGATCGCAGGTCGCGTGTTCCTCGACCGCGACTGCAACGGCGACCGCGCGCAGAACGGCGAGGACCTCGGAATTCCGGGAGTGCGCCTGTACCTGGAAGACGGCTCCTCGGCGATCACCGACGTCGAAGGCAAATACCACTTCAATCACGTGCGTCCCCAGCTCCACGTGGTGCGCGTCGACGAGTCGACGCTGCCGGCCGGCGCGCGCATGGTTCCGGCCGCGAATCGGCACGGCGACGACGGAGCGAGTCGCTTCGTCGACTTGAAGCGCGGCGAACTGCACCGCGCCGACTTCGTCGAGGGTTCGGCGGACACCGCAGTCGCGAACGCCGTGCGCCGGCGACATCGGGGCGGCGAAGTCGCGGGGCCGCTCGGTCCCGGGAACGCGCCGGCCAACGCCGAGCCCGCGACCGCGGCGGAGAGCGCGGGCGGCAGTCCGCGCGCCGACGGACCGCGCGCCGGCGAGCCCTCGCTGCTGGCGATGGGACTGGTCCAGGCCCGACTCGATGTGCACTCGCTGACCGAAAGCGAGCTCAATGGCGCGCGTCACGATCGCTTCGAAGAGGAGCTGCGCGATCTCACGGTCGAAAGCGACGACGGCGCGACCAGCGCCGGCGTTCGCGCCGCGGTGTTCGCGACCGGCACGGTCGCCGACAGCATTCGCGTCTCCCTGGGCTACGACACCGAACGAAAACCCGAACGCCGATTGTTCCGCGACATCCGGCCGCACGAGAACTACGAGATCCTCGGCGACGCCTCGGTGCACGGCTTCGAGGCGCAGACCGCTTCCCGCTTGTACGCGCGGGTCGAGCGCGGCACGGCGGCCTTCCTGTTTGGCGACTTCGAGACGCCGGCGTCGGAAGCGCGCGAGTTGGGTTCGTTCTCGCGGCGGCTGACCGGCGGCGTGGCCACGTGGCATGGCGCCCCGGTGGCTGGCATCGCCACTCAGGCCGCCGGCTTCGCTTCCGAGGGAATCCAGCGGCAAGTGGTCGACGAGATCCGCGCGATGGGCACGTCGGGGCCCTATTCGCTCTCTCATCCCGATCCGACGATCGGCGGCGAGCGGATCGAGATCCTGGTGCGCGACCGCAACCAGCCGGCGCGGCTGCTCAGGTCCGACCTGAAGCTCCGCTTCCTCGACTACACGATCGAGCCGTTCACCGGTCGGATTCTGTTCCGTGCTCCGATCCCGAGCGTCGATGCCGACCTGAACCCGGTTTCGATCCGCGTTACCTACGAGCGCAGCGATGAGGGCGAGCGCTTCTGGGTGTACGGCGCCGAGGGTCGCCTCCGGCCCGGGGCGTTCTCGATCGGCGGCTCGGCCTCGCGCGACGAGGATCCGCTGTCGCCGCGCGCGCTGGTCAGCGGCGACGTCGGCTACACGCTGGGCGAGCGGCTGACGGTCACCGCCGAGGCGGCGCGCAGCGACAGCGGCGGCACCTTCGGCGACGGCGCCAAGTTCGGCGACTCCGGCCGCATCGAAGCCCGCTACACGCAGAAGCTGATCCAAGCCGAAGCGCACGCCCTCTACACCGAGCCGGGCTTCGACAACCCATCGTCGGCCGTGGTTCCCGGACGTCGCGAACTGGGTTTGACGGCACGCGCCGGTGTCGACACCGCGACCTCGGCGTTCTTCCAGGCGCTCGACACCCGCGACGTGGTCACCGGCGGCTACCGCCGCGGCTACGACATGGGCGCCGAGTACGAAACCGACTTCGGCCTCGGAGCTCTGGTCGGCTATCGCTCGGCGATCGAGACTCAGAACCCGGCTTCGCCCGCGACCGCCGACGCGGCACCGCTCAAGGTGCGCACCCTGCGCGGCCGCTTGAGCTACGAGCTGCCGCGGTACTGGCGCAGCAGCGTGTTCGCCGAGCACGAAGAGGACATCCACACCGGATCGCAGCACCGGACTTCGTTCGGCGGCGACGTGCACCTGACCGAGAAGACCCGCGGCTACGTGAAGTACGAAGACATTTCGTCGCTCGCCGGGCCGTTCGCGCTCAATCCCGACCAGCGCCAGCGGACCACGGTGTTCGGGCTCGCGAGCCAGGAGCTGCGCGACGGCCAGGTGTTCACCGAGTATCGCCTGCGCGACGCATTCGCCGGACGCGAAGCCCAGGCGGCCATGGGCTTGCGCAATCGCTGGACGCCCAGCGAAGGGTTCCACGTCGACGCCAGCTACGAACGGGTGGCCGTGCTCTACGGCGGCGTCGGACTCGCGACCGCGGTTACCGGCGGGCTCGAATACGTGCGCGACCCGCGCTGGAAGGGCGCGGGACGCCTCGAGTACCGCACTCAGCTCGGCACCGAGCAGTGGCTGACCACGGCGGCGGCGACCCGCAAGCTGACTCGCGACTGGGCAGCCCTCGGACGCGTGGTCTGGCTCGCGGTCCCCGACGAAGTGCGCGTCGACGGCCGGGCGAATATCGGGCTGGCGTTCCGCGAAACCGATCGCAACCAGTGGAACGGGCTCGCCCGCTACGAGACCCGACACCAGAAGGCCGGCGGCGTCGATCCGTTCCGGCGCATCGCGCACATCGTGTCGGCGCACGCCGACTACAAGCCGGTGCCGCGCTGGACGTTCACCGGCCAGTTCGCCGGCAAGTGGCAGCGCGACGTCGTCGAGGTCGCGTCGAGCTATACCGTGTCGCAACTGGTCGCGGGACGAATGCTGGTGGACCTGAACCGGCGCCTCGATGCCGGCCTCACCGGCCGCGGCATGTTCTCGGGCGGCGGCGAATACGGCATCGGCGGCGAGCTGGGCTGGCTCGCCGCGCGCAACCTGCGCGTGGCGGCGGGCTACAACGTATTCGGGTTCCACGCCGACGACCTGGACGCCCTCGGCAGCACCGACCATGGTTTCTTCGTGGACCTGGGCTTCAAGTTCGATCAGTCGTTGTTCGGGATCGGCGCTCCGAGCGGCTCCGGGAGCACGCCATGATCGGGATGCGCGCACGACTACGGGCGCTGGCGGCCGGCGCGATCGTGACCTCGACCCTGTGGGCCATGGGCGCAGCACTCGCGCACCACGGGCCCGCTCATCCCCCGAAGCCGCGTGGCGCTGGGCCCGAGGACTCGATTTCTACGACCATGCCTCAAACGAAGAAAGAAAAGACACCGGTGGTCAAGCCCGCGCCCAAGGTTCTCGCCGGAGCGTCGGTCGCAACCGTGGCGCCGGGCGCCCTCGCGGGACTGGATCCGAGCCATGGCGGCGCGGGAATCTCGCCGCTCGGCGAACAAGTCACCGACGAGATCATCGCCCACGACCATGCACTGATGGACGCGCTCGAAGCCCACCTCGACACCCTGCCGAACGCCGAGTCGGATCCCTGGCGCGCAACCGCCGCCAAGTCGTGGATCACCGCGGCGCGACAGGAATACGACGACCACGACCCGACCGGATTCCCGCAGGCGGCGTTCGAACGCGCGGCGGGACTGGTGCGCGAGATCGAAGCGGGTGAAGCACCGCACACGCCGGAGACCATGCCGCCGACGGTTCCGCCGCGCGGCTCGGCGCGGGTCGCCGATTCGCTCCACACCCAGCTCGAGGAACTCAAGCGCCACCCCGGGTTGAGCTGCGCCGCGGCAGCGATCGCCGAGCTCGAGGTCGCGCTCGCCTGGGCCGGCAACGAGCAGGCCGGCCCCGGCGCTTGCGCCGCGAGTCCGCACCTCGACCGCGCGCGTGCGCTGGCGGCGGAAGCCCAGCGGCAAGCCGCCGAGTGCCCGCAGGGCGCCTCGCCGTGAAACCGGTTCTGCTTCAGACGCTCCTGCTGGCCCCACCGGACGCCCACCGCTACACTCCGGCGCTCGGCATCGCAGGACCTTCGGTTTCGGGGAGATCTGAGTGGCCCGCGTCCTCGAGTTCCTTCATCTCTTCTTCGCGTTCAGCTACGTCGGCACGCTGATCATTGCCGAGTGGAACGGCCGTGCCGCCCGCGCGACCGAAGACTGGTCCCAGCGCTCGACCCTGTTCCAGGTCATCTACCTGTCGAGCCGCGTTTCGGGTGGCGGCGCTCTGTTCCTCACCGGAATCCTGGGCCACGGTTACGCGGTGCCGATGGGCTGGAGCATGGCGCGCGACCCATGGATGTGGGTAGTGACCGTGGTGTGGCTTGCGGCCCTGGCGTCGATGTATCTGGTCAGTGTTCCGAACGCGCGGGCCCTGGCGTCGATCGCGCGCACCGCGGCCACCGGCGGCAGCAGTGACGGCTGGACCTCGGCGCTGGCTCGCTGGCGTTTCGGCAACTTAGTCCAGAGTCTGCTCTACGTTGCCATGCTCGCGTTGATGGTATTTCGCTGGAAGAGTTCGTAGGCCTGTGGAGGTGGGGTGACGGACACGCTTGCCGCCGTCGCCGTGACGACCCCGACGTCTCTCGAACCGCGAATCGGCTATCTGGTCGCCGGATTCGCGCTGCTCGCGGTGGGACTGGCCGTGGTGGTCACCGGAAGGCGAACGCCACCCGAACCGGGATCGCGGCCCAGCCCGGCGCGCGCCGCCCTGCTCGCGATCGTCTACGGGATCAGCAGCGCCGCGTTCATGCATGTCCTGGGGCCGGCGGTGCTCGGCCAGAACGTGAGTGCGTGGCTCCTGGCGCTCGGCGACGTGATCTTCGTCGCCCTCGGGCTGCTGGTGGTGGTCATGCTGCTCGCCGAGGGCCGGCCGGTCTCGGACTTCGGCGTGCGCGGCGGCAACGCTGGACGTCTGCCACTGGCCTTGATCATGGGCATCGGTGCCGTCGCCGTGGTGGCGTTCGAAGCCTATCGCTCGCTGTTCACCGGACAGGTGGTGGTGAACGCCGACAGCCTGGTGTTCGCGACCCTGTTCGCGCTTCTGGGCTCGGCCGTGCCCGAGGAGCTGCTGTTTCGCGGCTACCTGATGAGCTCGCTGGACGGCAGGATGCGGCGCTGGTCGCGGGTGATCGTGTCCGCGGCGGCCTTCACCGCCGTTCGGGCGTTCCGATTCTGGCCCGGGGAGGGGTTGGGGATGGCCGACTGGATGGTCTACATTTCCGGGGCGGTCCTGCCGCTGGGCCTCTGGTGGGGGCTCATGCGAGAGCTGTCCGGGGGCTCGATCTGGCCGGGATTGGCCTCACATTTCTTGGTGGAGTTCGGCACTACCCTTGCCAGAACATCTCATGCGCCCTCTTAGGCGCCCGTCACCTCTTGGGCCGCCGCACCTCTGGGGAGGCCCCATGGCCCTCGTCAATCGTTCGCTGAAGCACCTCGTGTTGGTGGCTCTCGCCGGCCTGATGATGCTGCCGGTGATGGGCGGCGCATGGGCCGCGGACGGCCAGGATCCGGCCGCCTTGCAGGCGCGGCGCGACCAATTCCTGCCGCGAATCAAGGCCGCGCAGCAGCGCTTGATGCTCGAGAAGGCCCGGGTCCGGTTGGCCAAGGCAGCGAAGGCACGCGCGGAAGCGAAGGCTCAGAAGAAGTCCGGTGGCAAGGCCGCCGCTCCGGCAACCGGCCAACGCCAGCGTCGAGCCTACCCGCTCGATGGAATCCTGCCGTTCACCCCCGAGCATCGCGAGCAGATGGCTCGGAGCTTCGAGGGTCAGGCGGCCAACGCGCTCGCACCCAACATCCTGGTCAACGACACCACCGGCAATCAGGAGACCGGCGCCGGCCAGGCCGAGCAGATGATCGCAGCCTGGGGCCCGTACATCCTGCTCGCGTGGAACGACGGCCAGGGCTTCGAAGAAGGCATCAGTGCCGACATCCAGGGCTTCGGCTACTCCACCGATTTCGGCCAGACCTTCGTCGACGGCGGCGACCTGCCGGCGCCGGCCTCCGGATGGGTCTGGACCAGCGATCCGATCGTCACGGTCAACGAGAAGACCGGCGAGTTCTACTACCTGGCGCTGATCAATACCGAGAACCTCGCCCAGAACGGGATCGGGATCATTCGCGGCACGTTCTCGGGAACCACCTTCTCCTGGAACACGCCGCACATCATTGCTTCCGGCGCCAGCAGCTCGGTGTTCTACGACAAGCCGTGGGCGGTCGCGGATTCCGCGAGCGGCCGGTTGTACCTGACCAACACCCGCTTCTTCGGCGCGGTGAACGAGATCCAGTTCCGCCGGACCAACGGCGCGTGGAACTCGTGGAGCGCGCCGAGCGTGGTGAACGCTCCGACGGGCAACGGCCTGGTGCAGGGCTCGCGTCCTGCGGTCGGCCCGAACGCCGAAGTCTATGTGACCTGGAAGGAGATCGGTCCGATCGACGCCGACTTCATGCGCATCCGCAAGTCGGTGAACCAGGGCGCTTCGTTCGGCGGGATCGCCGACGCCGCCACGGTCTTCGACAATTTCGGCACCGGTGCCCCCGGCTTCAACCGCGAGCGCGGCATCACGTTCCCCTCGATCGCGGTCGACCGATCGCACGGCCCCAACCGCGGCCGCGTCTACATCGCCTGGAACGAGTGCATCAACTGGTACAAGGATCTGGGCCCGATCGGCACCAACGGCCCGGTCGATGAGCTCGAGCCGAACAACGACCCGTCCACCTCGAACCCGTTCGCGATCGGCGACTCTCTGCGCGGCGCGTTCAGCGGCGGCAACCTCGACGCGGACTTCTACGGCTTCTCGGCGACCCAGGGCACCACCTACACCTTCTGGTGCAACGACATCCCGGTGTCGCTCTACAGCATGCGGATCATCTGCGCCGACGAATACACGCGGTTGAACCTCGCCGGCGACCTGCTCGAGCCGGCCAACGGCCAGAACGGCTTCATCACCTGGACCTGTCCGGCCACCGGCACCTACTACCTGCGCATGTTCTTCGTGAACATCACCGGGTCGACGCCAGGGCCCTACAACATCCTCACCGGCGCCAACACGGTGGGCCCCGAACCCGGGCGCGACCAGCGTGACGTCTTCGTGGTCTCGGCGATGAATGGCATCGGCTTCGGCACGCCGGTGCGGGTCAACAACGATCCGCCGTACTTCGACAACTGGCTGCCCGAGATCGTGGTGGCCAGCGACGGTAGCGCCTACGTGTTCTGGTATGGCTGGTACGAGGCGACCGCGACCGCATGTGGCGGCGAGTCACATTGCTACCTGGCGCGTTCGACCGACGGCGGCCAGAGCTGGTTCCAGACCGGGCGGGTGACCGAACAGCTGTCGCACTGGACCGATGGGTTCACCAACATCCAGCCGAACCAGGGCGACTACATCGGGCTGTACGCCAACGAAGCCGTGTACGCGGCCTGGGCCGACAACCGCAACGGCAACGCCGACACGTACGTTTCGGTGCTGCCGACGTCGGTGACGCCGGTGCTGGTGTCGCTGGCTTCCGCCGACGCCTTCCCGGACCACGTCACAGTCACCTGGTATTCCGCGTCGCCCGAAGTCACCGAGGCCTATGTCTATCGCCTCGAGGACGGCGAGTGGTACCTCAAGGGCGCGGTGACGCGCGACGGCGCCAGCCAGCTCGTCTATCGGGACGACGACGTGAGCCCGGGCAAGCGCTACGCCTATCGCCTGGGTGTGCGCGATGGTGCGACCGAGCGGTTCATGGGCGAGGTCTCGGTCGTGGTGCCGAGCCGCTTCTCCCTGCGCATCGACGCGGTGCGCCCGAACCCGACCGAGCGCGACGTCTGGGTGTCGTTCACGCTGCCGGTGGAAGGCAGCGCGACCTTGTCGCTGGTCGACATCACCGGCCGGCGCGTGCGGTTCCGCGACGTCGGCTCGCTCGGCCGCGGACGGCACGTGCTCGACCTGGGCGCCGGCGACCTCCTGCCGGCGGGCATCTACGTCGTCCGGCTCGAGCAGGGCGGCAAGGTCTCGTCGAAGCGAGTCAGCGTCGTCCGCTGAGGCCGGCGCCCCGAAGCGCCGAACAGCACCCCTTGACGGGCCGGCCGGGGTTTGGAATCGTTTTCAGGGTCGCAGCCCGATTCCGCGGTTCCGGAGCCCCTACCCCATGGCCAATATCAAGGACGTCGCCCGCCACGCGCGGGTCTCGGTCGCCACGGTCTCGCGCGTGTTCAACGACAGCACCCTGGTCAGCGAAGTCACACGCACCCGGGTTCGCAAGGTCGCGGCACGGCTCAACTACTGGCCCAATGGCGCCGCCCGCAGTCTGATCACCAATCGCACCCATGCGATCGGCGTCCTGCTGCCCGACCTGTTCGGCGAGTTCTTCTCGGAGATCATCCACGGCATCGACCAGGCCGCTGGACGCGCCGGATTCCATTTGCTGGTGTCCAGCTCGCACGCCCACACCGAAGAGATCGTGGCGGCACTCCGGGTCATGCGCGGGCGGATCGACGGACTGATCGTGATGGTGCCCGATGCCGACGGCCCGGCCGCGATTCGCGCCGCCGGCATCGACTTTCCCCTGGTGCTGATCGATCCGGGCTCGGACGCTGGCGGGGTGCATTCGGTGAGCATCGCGAACCGGGAAGGAGCCGAGGTCATGGTTCGCCATCTCCTGCAACTCGGGCACCGCCGCATCGCGATGATCACCGGGCCGGCGCGCAACACCGACGCCGAGCAACGTCGTGAGGGCTATCGTTCAGCACTTCGCGACGCGGGCGCCGACAGCTCCGCCGACCTCGAGATTCCCGGCGACTTCAGCGAGCCCTCGGGTTACGACGCCGCGGCGCGCCTGATCGATTTGTCGCCGACGCCCAGCGCGGTGTTCGCCGCCAACGACTACATGGCGATCGGGGTGCTCGGCGGGCTGAGCGACGCGGGGATCCGGGTTCCTCAGGACATGGCGGTGGTCGGGTTCGACGACATCGCGATGGCGCGCTACCTGAACCCGCCGCTGACCACCATGCACGTCGACGCGTATCACTTGGGGCTCCGTGCGGCGGAGCTGATCGTGACCGCCGACGTCGCGGCTCCACGCGCCATTGCTCGCGAGGTTCTGCCCGCCACACTGGTGATCCGCGGATCCTGTGGCGCCGCGTCCGCGGAGCACCGCCGAATGGGGGCCGTGCGGGGACGCCTGCGCTGATTCACTCCCGACTCTCGATCGGCTGGCGCTCGCATCGAGTTCGTGGAGCGCGTTCGGTGGTGCTGGCCGGACTGTTGGCGGTCGCGTGCAGTGCCACCCCCGCGCCATCTCCGCCACCGGCGACTACCGAGTCCGCCGCGTTCCTCGATACGCTCGCCGAGCGCACCTTTCTTTGGTTCTGGGACCTCGGACATCCGGTCACCGGGCTGACGCCCGATCGTTGGCCGACGCGTTCGTTCGCGAGCATCGGCGCCACCGGGTTCGGCCTCACCGCATATCCGATCGGCGCCGAACGCGGCTGGGTCGCGCGCGCAGCGGCGGCACGCCGCACGCTCAACACGCTGTCCTTCCTGTGGCACGCGCGGCAGGATTCGTCGGTCGTGGGTGCCATCGGCTACCGCGGCTTCTACTATCACTTCCTCGATCCGGCCACCGGTCGGCGCTTCGAGGACGTCGAGCTGTCGACCATCGACACGGCCTTGCTGCTCGCGGGCGTGTTGTTCTGTCAGTCCTACTTCGATCAGAAGAACGCGGTCGAGGACAGCGTTCGGGCACTCGCCGATTCGCTCTACTTTCGTGTCGACTGGCGCTGGGCGCAGATCCGCCCGCCGACCATCGCGCTCGGATGGAAGCCGGGCGGCGGGCACCTGCCCTACGACTGGCGCGGCTACAACGAGGCCATGATCCTGCCCCTCCTGGCACTCGGATCGCCGACCCATCCGGTGGCGCCGGAGGCGTGGACCGCGTGGACCGGCGGGTATCGTTGGGGCAGCTTCCACGGCCGGGAGCACCTGGGATTCGCCCCGCTGTTCGGTCACCAGTACTCGCACGTCTGGGTGGACTTTCGCGGAATCCGGGACGACTACATGCGCGCGAAGGGCATCGACTATTTCGAGAACTCGCGGCGCGCGGCTTTGGCGCAGCGAGCTTATGCGATCGCCAACCCTTCGGGATTCCGCGGCTACGGCGAGCGGCTGTGGGGGCTCTCCGCCTGCGACGGGCCGCTCGACGATTCGGTGACGATCGACGGTCGAGCGCGCACGTTTCGCACGTATGCCGCGCGCGGCGCGTCGTTCACCGAAGTGACCGATGACGGCACGGTGGCGCCGACCGCCGCCGCCGGCTCGATCGCGTTCGCGCCCGAGGTCGTGATCCCGACGCTGGTCGCGATGCGCGAGGACTTCGGCGACCGCCTGTTCGGACAGTACGGCTTCGTCGACGCGCTGAATCCGACGCTGCGCGAGCCGGTACCACTTCGGCACGGCGCCGTGGATCCGGCGCTGGGTTGGTTCGACACCGACTACCTCGGCATCGACCAGGGTCCGATCCTGGCCATGATCGAGAACCACCGGAGCGGTCTTGTGTGGCGGACCATGCGCCGCAATCCCCACTTGGTGCGCGGGCTACAGCGTGCCGGTTTCACCGGCGGCTGGCTCGACTCGATGGGAACGCGATGAATCCCGAGCGCCGGGCCGCGCCTCCGCGAGCCCGTGTAGTAGGCGGCGCATTCGCGGCGCGGGCCGCGGCCCTGGTGGTCGCCGGCGGGACCGTGCTCGGAGCCGCCGCCGGCTGCGGCCGCCCGTCCGACTCGGGCGTCACGCTGCGCTTCTGGGCCATGGGGCGCGAGGGTGAGGTGGTCCAGGAGCTGCTGCCGGATTTCGAACGCGAGAATCCCGGCGTGCGCGTCGTGGTGCAGCAAATCCCATGGACGGCGGCGCACGAAAAACTGCTCACCGCCTTCGTCGGCCATTCGACCCCGGACGTCGCCCAGCTGGGCAACACCTGGATCGCGGAGTTCGCGGCGCTGGAGGCACTCGAGCCGTTCGACGCACGGCGGGCGCCGGGAATCGACTCGACGTCGTTCTTCCCCGGGATCTGGGAGACCAACGTCATCGACGGCGTCCCGTACGGAATCCCGTGGTACGTCGACACCCGCTTGTTGTTCTACCGCCGCGATCTGCTCGAGCGCGCCGGCTATTCGGCCATGCCGGAAACCTGGAGCGAATGGCGATCGGCGCTCGAGGCGATCAAACGCGTGGTGGGCGACGACGCCTATCCGGTGTTCCTGCCCTCGAACGAATTCGCACCGCTGGTGGCGCTGGGTCTTCAGGCCGGCTCTCCCCTGGTCGGCGACCACGGCACGCGCGGCGCCTTCTCGGAGCCCGAGTTCCGCCGGGCGTTCGACTTCTATCTGAGTCTCTATCGCGACCGGCTGGCGCCGCCGGTGAGCAACAACGAGATCGCGAACATGTACCAGGAGTTCGCGCGCGGCTACATCACGATGCTGATCACCGGACCCTGGAATCTCGGCGAATTTCGCAACCGAATGCCGCCCGAAATGCAGGACGCGTGGGCGACGGCGCCGTTGCCCGGTCCCACGGGAGCGGCGTCCGGCGTCTCGCTGGCCGGCGGTTCGAGTCTGGTGGTGTTCCGCCGCACCCAACACGCCGCCGCGGCGTGGCGGCTGGTCGAGTTCCTGTCGCGCCCCGAGCAGCAGGTTCGTTTCTTCCAGCTCACCGGCGATCTGCCGGCACGGCGCGAGTCCTGGACGCGATTCCTCGCTCGCGAGCGATCCGCGCATTCGGGCGTTCGAGCAACAGCTCGAGCGCGTGGTCTCGACGCCGCGGATTCCGGAATGGGAGCTGATCGCGAACCGTCTCCAGGAGTCGGCCGAGCGTGTGGTGCGCGGCGGCGCGACGCCGGACTCCGCGATGGCGGCACTCGATCGCGAAGTGGACCGACTGCTCGAAAAGCGTCGGTGGCTGCTCGTGCGGACAGCGAGGGTTGCGCCGTGAAGCGCAGCGGACGTGAGACCGGCGCCGCGTGGATGTTCCTGGCGCCCGCGCTGCTGCTGATCGGGACCTGCTTCTTCCTGCCGGTGCTCGCCGGGCCTGGTCTTGGCGCTCACCGACTTCGACATCTACGCGATCGCCTCGCCCGACACCGTGCGCTGGATCGGGCTCGGCAATTTCGGGCACCTGCTGTCCGACCCTCTGTTCTGGAAAGCGTTCGCCAACACCTTCTACTTCGTCCTGGTCGGCGGTCCGCTGTCGGTGGCGGTCTCGCTGGCCGCCGCGATGCTGGTCAGCTCGCGAGCTGGCGCGCCTGCCCGGGCTCTATCGCTCCATCTACTTCGCGCCGGTGGTCACCACACTCGCGGCGATGGCCGTGGTCTGGCGTTATCTCTATCACCCGCGCTACGGCCTCATCGACTTTGCCTTATCGCGTATTGGAATTCCATCGATAGATTGGCTCGGCGACCCGAACTGGGCGATGCCGGCGATCATCCTGATGTCGGTGTGGAAGAACTTCGGCTACAACATGCTGATCTTCATCGCAGGCCTGCAGAACATCCCCGAGGAACTCTACGAGGCGGCCCAGCTCGACGGCGCGGGTGCCTGGGCGCGATTCCGCCACGTGACGCTGCCGACCCTGGCGCCGATCCTCTTGTTCGTCGGAATCATCACCATGCTCGGTCAGTTCCAGCTGTTCGCCGAGCCCTACGTGATGACGCCGGGTGGCGGCCCGCTCGACAGCACCACCAGCCTGGTCCTGCTCATGTACGAAGAGGGCTTCCGCTGGTGGCGCATGGGACATGCGGCCGCGATCGCGTTCCTGTTGTTCCTGGTGATGCTGCTCGGCACGCTGCTCCAGCTCAGGCTCCAGCGCGGGGCGCGGACATGAGGCGCGGACTGACTTCGCTGCTGGTCAACGCGATGTTGCTCGCCGGCGCGGTGGTCGCCCTGGGCCCGCTGCTCTGGATGGTGTCGGCCTCGTTCATGCCCGCGGGGCAGGCGAACCAGGTGCCGCCGCCGCTGCTCCCCGATCCGCCAACCGCGGCCCACTACGAAGCCCTGTTCTCGCGCCTGCGGCTCGGGCGCTACGCGATCAACAGCGCGCTGGTCGCGGTCTCGGCCACCGTGCTCTCGGTGCTGCTCAACGGCATGGCGGGGTACGCGTTCGCCAAGCTGCGTTTTCGCGGCCGGGACTCGCTGTTTCAAGCGCTCTTGCTCGGGCTGGTGATTCCATCGCAGGTGGCGATGCTGCCGCTCTTCCTGCTGTTCCAAAAGCTCGGGTTGGTCAACAGCCTGGCGGGAGCGATCGTGCCGCTGACCGCTACCATCTTCGGGATCTTCCTGGTGCGCCAGTACGCGCGGTCGATCCCCGACGAGCTGCTCGATGCCGCGCGCATCGACGGCGCCAGCGAAGGCCGGATCTTCTGGACGGTCGTGCTCCCGCTGCTGCGCCCAATCCTGGTCACGCTCGCGATCTTCACGTTCATGAGCGCCTGGAACGACTTCATGTGGCCGCTGGTCATCCTGAACGACGAGGCGAACTACACGTTGCCGGTCGCACTCGCCAACCTCTCAGGCGAGCACGTGCAGGACACCGAGCTGATGATGGCCGGGGCAGTGCTCACCGTGCTCCCGGTGCTCGCGGTGTTCGTCGTGCTCCAGCGTCACTACGTGCGTGGGCTGACGCTGGGCGGCGTGAAGGGATGAAGGCCTTCAGACCGAACCGTCGCCGGGCGATGTGGACGGTAGTCGCGGCGCTGTTCCTGGCGGCGGGAGTCGAGGCAGCGACCCCGAAGCCGACGCCGTCGAGCGTCGTGCTCGATGACTTCGCGGACATCACGGCCTGGTCGCTGCACCCGGCCGAAGGCGTGCGCGGCAGCCTGCACGCCGATTCGGGTGCGTTGCGGCTCGACGTTCAGTTCACGCACGGCACCGGCTACGCCGTGATCCGCCGGCCGGTGGCGCTCGACCTGCCGGAGAACTACGCGTTTCGGTTTCGGCTGCGCGGCGAGATCCCGGTCAACCACCTCGAGTTCAAACTGGTCGACTCGACCGGGCAGAACGTGTGGTGGAACGTGCGCCGCGACTTCGCGTACCCGCGCGAGTGGCGCGCGCTCTCCGTCCGTCGCCGGCAGGTGCGCTTCGCCTGGGGTCCGGCCGGGGGCGGGGAATTGCGGAGGCTGGGATTCATCGAGCTGGCGGTGACCGCCGCCGAAGGCGGATCGGGCTCGGTCTGGCTCGACGACCTGACGTTCGAAGCGCTGCCCGCCGATTCGGCGTGGCCGAAGCCGATCGCCAGTAGCTCGTCATCGGCACGCTCCAGCCTGCCGGCCCACGCGATCGACGGCAACTCGTCCACCGCCTGGGTGGCGGGTCGCGGTCGCGAGCCGTGGCTGGCGCTCGATCTGGGCGGACCGCGCGAGATGGGTGGCATGGTCGTCGAATGGCAACGCGGATTCGTTCCGCCCGACTACGCAGTCGAGCTGTCCGCGGACGGCCGCGCCTGGAGCACCGCGCACGTGGTGCGTGGCAGCAACGGCGGCCGCGATCCCGTTTACTTGCCCGAGTCCGAGGCGCGGCACGTGCGCGTGCGTGCGACGACCAAGGGACCGCTGGCGATCGCCGAAGTCGAAGTTCATCCGGTCGAGTGGTCTGCCACGCCCGAAGCGTTCTTTGCATCGCTCGCGGCCGACGCCGCGCGCGGAAGCTTCCCCAGGGCCTACGTCGGCGAGGGCCTGTCGTGGGCGGTGGTCGGGGTCGACGGCGGGCGGGAGGAGGCGTTGCTCGGCGAGGACGGCGCGCTCGAGGTCGGCAAGAGACAATTCACAATCGAGCCATTCCTAGAGATCGGCGGCCGGCTGATCACGTGGGCAGACGTCCACACCGAGGCCGAATTGCGGGACGGCCGTCTGCCGATGCCGACGACGCGCTGGGTCCACCCCGACGTCACGCTCGAGGTGTCGGCGTTCGCCGCAGGCGACACCGCAGACTCGCGCGTCTACGTCCGTTACCGGGTAACGCCGACCACGAGGCCGGCGCGCGCCACTTTGTACCTCGCGATCCGACCGTTCCAGGTCAATCCCCCGTGGCAGTCGGTGGGCATGTCCGGGGGCACGGCGCCGCGTGAGGTCCGTGGTCCGCGACGGCGCCGCCGTGCGCGTCAACGACGACCGGTCGGTCGGCTCGCTCACCCCGCCCTCTGGATTCGGCGCCACGCCGTTCGATCGCGGCGACATCGTCGAGCATCTGCGCGAGGGTCGCCTGCCGAGCGCCGAGCGCGCCGTAGACTCGCTCGGGTTCGCGTCGGCCGCGTGGGCCTATCGGCTGGAATTCGGCGCCGAGGGTGACCGCTCGCGCGAAGTTGCGTTGACGGTACCGCTACGCCCGAGCGCGGGCGGGGAATACCGCTACGCTTCCACGGGAAGCCTCGATTCACTGGAACGAGTGGTCGCGAGCGCCTGGCGCACAGAAGGCGGGTCGCGTGAGGATCGAGCTGCCGCCGGCGGCCCGCGAGGTCCAGCAGACGCTCGAAGCCCAAATCGGATGGATTTTGGTCAACCGCGACGGCGGCTCGATCCAGCCCGGCTCGCGCTCCTACGACCGGTCGTGGATTCGCGACGGCTCGCTCACCTCCTCGGCGCTGCTTCGCCTCGGCCATGCGGACGTCGTGCGTGACTTCATCGAGTGGTTCGCTCCGTTCCAGCAGGAGAGCGGCCGGGTTCCTTGCTGCGCGGACGCGCGCGGCCCCGATCCGGTTCCCGAGAACGACAGCCACGGGCAATTCGTGTCGCTGATCGCCGAGTACTTCCGCCACACCGGCGATCGCGCCCTGGCCGAGCGCATGTGGCCACGGGTGGTGCGCGCGATCGACTACCTGGATTTCATGCGCGGCGAGCGCCGGACGAGCGAATGGCGGACCGCCGAGCAGCGGCGCTTCTTTGGGCTGGTGCTGCCGTCGATCAGCCACGAGGGCTATCCCAACCCGATGCACTCCTACTGGGACGACTTCTTCGCCTACCGTGGCTACGTCGATGCGGTCGATCTGGCGCGCGCGCTGGGCCACGAACCGGAGGCGCGCCGCTTCACCGCCGCCCGCGACACGTTCGCGCGCGACCTCGCCGCCTCGGTGCGCGCGACCATGGAGCACCACCGCATCGCCTACGTTCCCGGCTGCGCCGAGCTGGGCGACTTCGACGCCACGTCGACGACCGTGGCGCTGGCGCCCACCGGCGCCGCCGACCTGTTGTCCGCCGCCGCGATCGACAGCACGTTCGAGCGCTACTGGCGATTCTTCCGCGATCGCCGCGACGGCGAGGCCGAGTGGGACGCGTACACTCCCTACGAGACCCGAGTCATCGGATCGTTCGTGCGCCTGGGCTCGCGCGAGCGCGCGAACGAAGCACTCGACTACTTCCTGATGTACCGCAGGCCGGCCGGCTGGCGGCAATGGGCCGAGGTCGTGTATCGCGAGCCACGATCACCTAAGTTCTTCGGCGATCTGCCGCACACGTGGGTCGGCTCCGATTTCGTGCGCTCGGTGCTCGACATGCTGTGCTACGAGCGCCCGCGCGACCAGGCACTGGTCCTGGGTGCGGGCGTGCCGTGGTCGTGGGTGTCCGAATCGCCAGGTGTCCGCGTGCGCGACCTGCGCACGCCCTTCGGCACGATCAGCTACTCGATGGCGACGAATGGCGACTCGCTGGTCGTCACCCTCGAGAGTACCGGTCGCGTGCCGCCGGGGGGCTTCGTGATCGCGCCGCCGGGAGCCGAACGGTTCCGATCCGTCACGAAGAACGGGGTCTTGGCACCGTTCTCCACGAGGCGGCCGTTCGTGGTTCGGGAGCCATCTTCGCGCATCGTGTTCCGGCCCTGATCCGTCAGGATCCCGCCTCGGCCAAACACGCGCCACTCGAGCGAATGACGTCGGCGTAGTAGACGCCGCTCGACTTCATGGTCCGTCGCTGGGTTGCGTAGTCGACGTGCACCAGCCCGAACCGCAGCGAGTAGCCCATGCTCCACTCGAAGTTGTCGAGCAGGGACCAGGCGAAGTACCCGCGCACGTCGACGCCGAGCTTCATCGCCGCCTCGACCTCGATCAGGTGGTCGCGCAGGCAGGCCACCCGCAACGGGTCCTCGAGTGGCTCGCGGGCTGCCTTCTCGGGGTCCGGGAACGCGGAGCCATTCTCGGTGACGTAGATCGGGATCGCGCCGTAGCGCTCGCGGATCTCGAGCAACGTGCGCCGCAGGCTCGGCGGATGCACTTCCCAGCCGGTCGCCATCAACTGCGCTCCGGGAACAGGCACCGGGCTGTAGCCAAGCACCGCCTCGGGGTCGTGGCGCACGACCCGGCGCGTGTAGTAATTCACGCCGACGAAGTCGATCGGCTCGCGCATGCGCCGAACATCGTCGGGGTCGAAGTCCGGCCAGTCGTCGCCGAACAACGCGGGCAACTCGTCCGGGTAGCGGCCGAGCAACGCCGCATCCAGGTGGTAGAGATTGTTGTACGCGTGCGCGCGCCGTGCGGCCTCGAGGTCTTCGGGACGATCGCTGGCCGGATCCTTGGGCTCGAGGTTCACGACCAGGCCGATGCGTCCCTGCCATCGGCTGCGATAGCGGCGCACGGCCTCGGCGTGTGCGAGCAACAGGTGATGACTCGCGATCGCGGCTTCGCGTCGGCCGCGGAGTCCGGGCGGATGCACGCCGTACAGGTACCCCGCGTCCATGATCACCCAGGGCTCGTTGATGGTCATCCACATCGACACACGGTCGGCCAGGGCTTCAAACGCGACCTGGGCGTAGTCGCCGAAGCAGGGCACGATGTCGGGGTCGAGCCATGCGCCTCGGTCTTCGAGCGCCGTGGGAAGGTCCCAGTGGTGGATCGTGACCGCAGGCTGAATGCCGCGCTCGAGCAATCGGTCGACCAGCCGCGAGTAGAAATCGATGCCCTGGCGGTTCACGCGGCCGCGCCCGTCGGGAAGAATCCTCGACCAGGCGAGGCTGAACCGATAGGAATTGAGGCCCAGGCGGCTCATCAGATCCACGTCGTCGGCCCAACGCCGGTAATGGTCGCAGGCGACGTCGCCAGTGTCGCCGTTCAGGACGCGTCCGGGCGTATGGCTGAAGCGATGCCAGTTGCTGGGGCCGGCGCCGTCGGCGAGCGGGGAGCCTTCGATCTGATAGGCCGAGGTCGCCGCCCCCCACAGGAACTCCGCAGGAAATCGAGTCATCGGCGGGGCTCGCGCGCCCTGCGGGTGGCGGCCTGGGTCGCCAGGTGCCGCGTTCGGAGCCCCGAGGCCGATTTCGTATGCAAGATCTTGACAGTCTTCAACGCTTTTGTAATCGTTTTCAGGCGCGAACCCCTCCTGACGGCAACGTCTGTTTGCTCATCTTCTGGAGGCAGTCCATGAAGACCACGATCGCCCCGACTCTCGCCCTGCTGGCCCTGGCGGCCAGCGTCACCATCGCACATGCGCAGGCGCCGAGACAGGATGTCATCTGGGCCCGCTCGACCGCGGGTGCACCCATCACGCTGGATGGTGTGCTCAACGAACCTGCTTGGGCCGTGGCCGATTCGATCACGATTCGCTACGGCATCTCGGCCGGACTTCCGGGCAGCGGATGGAAACCCGAAGCCGGCATTCTTCCCAGCGACTCGACCAAGGCGACGCTGCGCTTCCTGGTGGTCGGCAATCAGCTCTATCTCGGCGCCTATGTGCGCGACAAGTCGGTGGGCGGCTCCAGGGATTTCAATCGATTCGACGGATTCCTGATGGCCCTCAAGGACCACGCCGACACCTATCGGCCTTCGCCGCCCTCGGAGTATCTCTACTCCTGGTGGTACGCAGAACGCACGCCGCCCGCCGACACCGCGCCCGGCCTGCTTCCCGATTTCCGCGGACGCTGGACCAACTGCAACGCGCCGATCAGCGACTGCACCGTGCCGCGCACGCCCCAACAGATCGCCGCCTGGGACGCGCGCACCGTGGTCCACGGCATTTCCAACGACGACAACAACGTCGACGGCAATCCGGCCGACGACAACGACTGGGGCTACGTCGTCGAGATGCGCTTCGATCTGGGCGTGATGGGCTACGACGTGACGGAGCCCGCCGGCGACATCGTCGAGTGGAACATTTCGATCTACGACTGCGACTGGCTGTGGCCGTTCCAGGCGACGTTCAGCGCGAACCGGGTCTGGTGGCAGAACCCGTGGGGCAACGCCGCCTGGTTCCACAACGTGCGCATCCACTCGCGGCCCAACGTCACGATCGCCTCGGGACCGGTGCCGGTGGTCGGGCCGGAGATCCGAATTCGTTCCGCCGGCGGCCTCGCGGCGCCGACCATCGACGGACTGCTCAGCGATCCGGTGTGGGCCGCCACCCCGTCTTTCGACATCCGTTACGGCGACGACGCCCTGCGTGCGAACTATGCCGCGGTCGGCCCCTACCGCAGCGGCCAGTACCAGCCCGAGGTCAACGGCGGTCTGGCGTTCACGCTCGATCCGGGCGACGCCACGGTGCGCACCATGTTCAAAGGCGACTTCCTCTATCTCGGCTTCGACGTTCGCGACCAGGTGGTTCAGTACGTGTCGAACTTCGACCGCTGGGACGGCTTCATCGTGACCCTGACCGAGTACTCGGCGAAGGGGACGGACCAGCAGCTGCTGACCCGGCGACTCAGCTTCCAGGTCGGACCCACCGGGCAGGCGCTGGCGCAGGACTACCTACCGTTCCTCAAGGACACGCTGGCCGGCGCCCAGGTCGCGCTGCAGCTCAAGCCGGGGACGACCCTCGACACCCTGGGCCAGTCCGCGGACGTCGGGTACACCGCCGAGCTGTCGATCGACCTCAAGAAGCTCGGCTACCCCGCGGGCCGCGGGGATGGCAGGATCTTCCTCGGCGTCAATCTCCTCGACGGCGACTCGTGGACTCCCTTCACCGACAGTTACGGAACCCGAACCTGGTGGCACCGCCAATACGAAGGCGAGGACGGAGCCGCGTGGGGTTATCTCGACCCGACGCTGATCGTGGACGTCGGCGATCCGCCGGTGACCGGTCAGACGATCGCGCTGCTCGGCAATCGACCCAATCCGCTGTCCGAGCAAACGGCGATTCACTTCCAGCTCGATCGGCCGCGGACGGTCACGCTCGAGGTCTTCGACCTGTTGGGACGCCGGGTGGCCGAGGTGGATCACGGTCTCCAGCCCGCGGGCCCGAATCGAGTGATGTTCCGCCGCGATCGCGCGTCGATGGCCAGCGGCATCTACCACTACCGCCTGCGGCTCGGGGACGAGGGAGCTGGCGCCGCGACGCTCGCCGGCAAGATGATCGTCATCCAGTGAACCGGGCGACGACCGTGCCGGCGGGGGTCCGCTTCGGAACGGTCGTCGCGGTTTTCTTGATCGCGTTCGTCTCGGCTCTCGCGGCTCGCTCCGAGGCAGGGACGACGGGCAAGCTCACCGGCGTCGTGCGCGACGCGCAGAAACAGCCCCTGGCCGGCGTCAACGTGATCCTGGTCGGAGTTCCGCTCGGCGCGATCACCGACCTCGAAGGCCGCTACGCCATCTTCAACGTCCCGGCCGGCACGTACTCGGTCAAGGCGAGCTTCATCGGTCATCAGACGATCACGACGACCGGCGTCTCGATCCCGGCCGACCGCACCACGACTCAGGATCTGGTCCTGCAGGAAGAGGCCGTGGCGCTCGAGGAGATCGTGGTCAGCGCGCAGCGCCCGGTGGTCGAGCTGGGACTGACCAGCAACATTGCGACCGTGACCCGCGAGGAGATCGCGCGCTTGCCGGTGCAGGAGCTGGCCGATGTGGTCGAGCTGCAGGCCGGCGTGGTCGACGGCCACTTCCGCGGCGGACGGCTCGGCGAGGTCCAATACCAGGTCGACGGTGTCAGCGTGAACAACCCGTACGACAACCTCTCCAGCCTGCAGCTCGACCGCTCGGTGCTCGAAGAAGTCCAGGTGATCAGCGGCACGTTCGACGCGGAGTACGGGCACGCGATGAGCGGGGTGGTCAACGCGGTGTTGCGGCGCGGAAGTCAGAACTTCGAGTGGTCCGGCGAGATGTTCGGCGGGGACTTCTTCTATCCCTCGGCCGAGCGGCCCCAGGACTACGAGGCCGAGCCCGGCAGTCTCAGGAACTTTCAGCTCTCGCTCAGCGGGCCCACCGGGTTGCCCAAGACGCTCTTCCTGATCAACGGCCGGCGCGGCACCAGCAACGGCCCGGTCTACGCCGAACGCCGGTTCCTGCCGACCGACCGGTCGGATGTGGAGAACAACGTCTACCACCCGACCGGTGACGGCGCGCGCTTGCCGCTCGGGTACTCGCGGGAATTGCAGGGGCTCGCCAAGATCACCAATCGATCGCTGCCCGGCGAGCTCGGGTATCAGGTGATCACCAATCGGATCGAGTCCCGCAAGGACACGTGGGCCTTTCGCCTCAACCCGGACGGCTTGTCGACGCAGACCACGTTTTCGATCGTCCACGGCCTCGATTGGACGCACGCCTTGAACCCAAAGACGTTCTACAAGCTGAACTTTCGGCAGAACTACTTCGAGTACCAGGACATGCTGTACGACGACGTGTACGACCCGCGCTACGACGCCGCGGGTCCGGCCGAGAAGGACGAAGGCTACGAGCTGGATGCCTACATCAACGGCGCCGACTGGGCCCGGTTCGTGCAGGTCACGAACGCGGCGGTGATCGGCGGGTCGTTCACGCGGTACTTCGCGCCCGACCATCAGATGAAGGCGGGCATCGAGTGGCAGCCGACCTATCTCAAGTTCGGCACGCCCGGCCATCTGGTGGACAGCAGCGGCGTCGTGGTCCGCAAGCTGCACCAGCCTCCGGACTGGTACGAGCCCCAGGAGTACCGGCCGGTCGTCGGCACCGCCTACGCCCAGGACGAGCTGGAGTGGAATGATCTTAAATTGCGCGCCGGGCTCCGGTTCGAGTACTTCGCGCCCAAGACCGGCGTCCCGAGCGACCCGCGAAATCCCGCCAACAGCATCGCCGGCGCACCGCAGTCCGAGTTCGTTCCGGCCACCCGCAAGCTGACGCTGGCTCCACGCCTCGGCGTTTCCTATCCGGTGACGCCCAAGTCGTCGCTGTTCTTCGCGTACGGCCACTTCTATCAGATGCCCCCGCTCGGCGACATCTACCGGAACGCCAACTACGACGTGCTCGCGAACCTGCAGGCCAGCTCCGGCCGCGATTTCGGCGTGCTGGGCAACCCCGACGTCAAACCCGAGCGCACGGTCCAGTACCAGTTCGGCTACCGGCAGGAGATCAAGCCGTGGCTCGGTCTCGACCTCTCGCTCTTCTACAAGGACATCCGCGACCTGCTCGGCGCCGAGATCATCACCACCTACAACAACGCCGAGTACAAGCGCCTGACCAACGCAGACTTCGGCAGCGTGATCGGGATGACCATCGCGCTCGATCAGCGGGCGGCGGGGCCGGTGAGCAGTACGATCGACTACACCTGGCAGGTGGCCAAGGGCAACGCCAGCGACCCCTACGAACTCGCCGCACGGGTCGACGCCAAGGAGGATCCGCGGCCGCGGCAGATCTACCTGAACTGGGACCAGCGCCACACCCTCAACCTGACGGTCACGGTCGCACGGCCCGAGAGCTACTACCTGAGCACCGTGGTCCGCTACGGCAGCGGCCAGCCGTACACCCCGGAACTCGACCCCTCGTTCGGCGGCGAGCTGGAGACGAACTCGGGACGCAAACCGGCTTCGACCTTGGTCGACGTGCGGGGCGAGAAGTTCATCGGCGGGGGCCGGCCAACCCGGTTCAGCCTGTTCGCTCGCATCCTCAATCTGTTCGACCAGCGCTTCGACAACGGCCACGTCTTCAACAGCTCGGGCAGTCCCTATTACACGCGGGTTCCGACCTACGGGGACATGATCACGTTGTCGGACCCCTCGACCTACTTCGCTCCGCGCCGGATCGAGGTCGGTGTCGCGTGGACAGGGGCGTCGCGATGAGCCGGCCTCTGGCAGCGGCAGTCCTGGTCCTCGCGCTGGCCACCCTCGCGGCACCGGCTGTGCGGGCGCAGCTGCAACCGGTGGTGCCGCCGGATCAGCGCGGCCGACTCGACGCCGAGCGCTCCGGCTTCCACGACGCAGCGAATATTCGGACAGTGTTTTGGAATTACGGCATGGTCGGCGACTACCCGTCGAACCCCGGCGGTGTCGACCTGAGCGTATTCCACTCGGCGGAAGTGCCCAAGGGCACGGGCATGAACTACTCGGACGGCATCACGCCGTTCGTGCTGGCCAAGATCCGCACGGCCGACGGCCAGGACGTCTATCTGATGGAGACCGGCTTTCGCGAGCGCCAGGCGATCAGCCCGCGATTCAACCGGGTGATGCGCTTCGAGCCGCGCCCCGGCTACTTCCAGGCCGATCCGATCATCAACCAGGCGCGCTCACCCGCGATCAGCAACGACTCGCGCACCTGGCCGCCGGCCTGGCCGGATCGCGTGACCGACCCCGACGATCCGGGCTGGGGCGGCAGCTGGAACGGCTACTTCGGCAAGCGCCCGGCGGCGGATCAAGAGAGCTTCTTCGTGATGGACGACGAGTTCTACGACGCCTGGCAGTTCTATCCCGACGCCCGCGACTCGTCGCGCCACGGACTCGGTTTGCGCATCGAGGTGCGCGGATTCCAGTGGGCCAACCCGCAGGCGTCGAACGTCATCTTCTGGCACTACGACATCACCAACGAGGGCACGACCGACTACATCGACAACATCATCTTCGGGTTGTACATGGACTCGGGGGTCGGCGGTTCGGCCTTGTCGTGCGACGGCATCTTCGAGTCGGACGACGACAACGCCTACTTCGACAAGTCGCTCGGGTTGAACCTGGTCTACACCTGGGATCGCTTCGGCCACGGCCGCGACCTGAAAGGCAGCTGCTCGCCCACCGGCTACCTGGGCTATGCCTACCTCGAGACCCCGGGCAATCCGTTCGACGGCCTCGACAACGATGACGACGGAATCATCGACGAGCAGCGCGACGGCGGCCCGGGAGTCGTCATCGATGGACAGAGCGCGATCCTCACCCACGTGACCGCGAACTACGACCTGGCGAAGTTCGAGCAGGCGTACGGGCCGCTGGAGAGGCGCCCGGCCTATCGGATCGGACGCTGGTGGCCCGGCGACGAAGACATGGACTGGAATCCCGAGTTCCACGACGTCGGCGCCGACGGCGTCCCCGAGACCGACGACACGGGCGAGGGCGACGGCATCCCCACCGAGGGCGAGCCCTCATTCGACCGCACGGACCTCAACGAGTCCGACCAGATCGGACTCACCGGCTTCAAGATGAATCGGATTCGCGCCGGCGTCGGCAACCCCGATCCGACCACCGACGGCATACTGTTCTATACGGAAAACAACAACTGGCCGCAGCGGCTGTACGAGAAGTTCACCGATCCGTTCGCGCCGGCACGCTTCGATTCCGCGCTGGCCTCGAACTACAACATCGGATTCCTGTTCGCCTCGGGACCGTTCCAGCTTCGCGCCGGGCAGCGCGAGCGGTTCAGCCTGGCGCTCGGTTACGGCGCCGACCTCACCGAGCTGCGCAACACGGTGGCCACCGTGCAGCAGATCTACAACGCGAATTACCAGTTCGCCGTACCCCCGCCGATGCCAACGCTCACCGCCGAGGCCGGCGACGGCTACGTGCGGCTGTCGTGGGACGACATCGCCGAGCGCGGCGCCGACCCGGTGACCGGCGAGTTCGACTTCGAGGGCTACCGGATCTATCGGTCGACCGACCCCGAGTTTCGCGATCCCGAGCGCATCACCACCGGCCGCGGCAACGACATCGGCCTGATGAAGCCGAACGCCCAGTTCGACCTGCGCGACGGACGGCGCGGCTACTCGCAGAAGTCGGTCGAAGGCGTCCAGTACTGGCTGGGCGACGACACCGGACTCACCCACACCTGGACCGACACCACGGTGACCAACGGCCAGATCTACTACTACGCGGTCACCGCCTACGATTTTGGCGTCGAATCCGTGTTCGACTCCCTGCGCGTGTTCCCGTCGGAGAATGCGGTGGCGGTGACCCGCACGGCGCGCGGCGGCACGGTGCTGCCCAAGAACGTGGTCGAGGTCCGGCCCAACCCGCGCGTGCTCGGTTACCAGAGTGCGACGGTCATTCCGCCGAGCCGAGTGTCCGGCGTCGGCGTCGGCACCATCGACGTCGGTGTCGTCAACGCCAACCAGGTGCCGGAAGGCCATCGCTTCGTGATCGCGTTCGAGGCCCCGAGCCCCGACAGCCTGCGCGCCTATCGCTACACGGTGACCGACAGCACCGACACCACGGTGTGCATCACCCACGGGGCGGATCTGTCGGGCGAGGGCGGCGGCTCGGTCGGGTGCGGCCTGCTGCCGGTGATCACGACGCCGCTCTTCCCGGCGATCGATCAACAGGCGTCCGGGTTCACGCCCACCAGTCCGACCAATTCCCGGCTGGGGGTTCTCTACCAGCCGATTCTGTCGGCGAACTTTCGCAGGACGGGCTACCCGGACAACTTGTCGATCATCTTCGACAACGTGGTCCGCGACACCGGGATCGCGATCTTCCCGATCCCGGCGCGCCCGGCCAGGTTCCGCGTGTTCGCGCACTTGGCACCCGGCGACTCCATCCAGCTCGACTTCCGCTTCCGCGACCTCGACGCCGACGGCACGTTGAGTCGCGCCGACGAGAACATCGACATCCTGTGTCCGGTTCCCGGCATGCAGGTCGATTCGTTGATCACCTGGCGCGCTCAGCTCGACACGGTCGGGCAAGGCATTCGGGGTCCGTTGATCAAACCGGCGCTCGGCGACGTCTACCAGCTTCGGATCCAGCGTCCGTTCGGCGACGGCGACCTGTTCGCCTTCACCACCACCGGCGAGCGCATCGACGCCGTGGCCGCCCAGCAGCAGTACACGAACGTCCCCTACGTGGTGCCCAACCCTTACGTCGAAGCCGCCAGCTTCGAGCCTGCGCGCTTCAACGTCTCGGGGCGCGGCGATCGGCGGATGGAGTTCCGCGCGCTACCGCAGGGCAGCACGATCCGCATCTACACCGTGCGCGGCGACCTGGTGCAGACGCTTCGCCACGACGGCTCCGACGATGGATTCGTCGCCTGGAACTTGCGGACCAAGGACAACCTCGACGTCGCACCCGGGCTCTTCATCTACCAGGTCGAGGCGCCGAACCTGCCGGCATTCCTCGGCAAGTTTGCGATCGTCAAATGAGCGCGCGGCGCCACATCTGGGCGGTGATTGCGTGGTGCATCTTGGCCGGCGCCGGCTCGGCGGCGGCCCAGAGCAAGACCGGCACCACGCTCGGCCAGTTCCTCCTGATCGAGCCCAGCTCCCGACTGACGGCACTCGGCAACACCGGCGTGGCGGCCGACACCCGGCTCGATGCCGCGTACTACAACCCGGCCGCAGTCGGGCGGCTCCAGGGAATGGAGATTCAGTTCTCGCACGCGGACTGGTTCGCGGGCATTCGCCACGACTACGTCGCGGCCGGCTTCCCGATCGGCGCGTGGGGCGCGGCGTTCGTGACCATCACCTCGCTCAACTCGGGCGAGATCGACGTGCGCACCGTCAATCAACCGCTCGGAACCGGCGAGCGTTACACGGTTTCGAATCTGGCGGTCGGGCTCGGTTACGCCTACGCGGTCACCGAGCGCTTCTCGGCCGGGCTCCAGGTGCGCTACCTCCAGGAGACCATCTGGCACTCGAGCGCCGACGCCGTGACGTTCGACGTCGGCACGCTCTATCGGCTGAGCCCGCAGGGACTGCACCTCGGCGCCAGTCTCACGAACTTTGGAACGTCCGCCGGATTCGAAGGCCTGGACCTGAGGATCACGTACGACGAGGACCCCAGCCGATCGGGCGACAACAACGCGCTCCCGGGCGAGCGGTTCACGCAGGACTATCCGGTTCCGATCCTGTTCCGGGCCGGCGTGGGCTACCCGTTGCGCCTGAGCAACGACCTGCGCGGCTGGTTCGCGGTGACCGCGGCGCACCCCAGCGACAATTCCGAGAGTGCGAGCGGCGGTTTCGAGCTGACCTATCGGGAGATGGTCTCGGCCCGGCTCGGCTATCAGAACCTGTTCAAGGAGGACTCCGAGGAAGGGGCCGCCGCCGGGCTTGGGTTCCAGAGCCGCCTCTCCGACTTCGGCTACCAGATCGACTACGCGTGGGCCGACTACGGACGCCTGGAAAGCGTCCATCGGCTTTCATTCACGGTTTCCTATTGACCCCGCAATGAGCGCCCACGGAGGATTACTGTCATGGTGACCCGGCTGATTCGCATCCTGCTCCTGCCCCTGGCGCTCGCCGCCGCGGTCCCCGCCAGCGCGCAGACGACCGACGCGATCTTGGACAGCCTTCAATACGGCGCATTCCGCTACGCGTGGGACGAGGCCAATCCCGCGAACGGAATGATCAAGGACCGCAGCACGCCGGGCTCGCCGGCCAGTATCGCCGCGGTCGGTTTCGGCCTGTCGGTGATCTGCACCGGCGTCGACCACGGCTGGGTGACCCGCGCCGCAGCTCGCGCCCGGGCGCGGACCACGCTCGAGACGTTCTGGACCAAGCCGCAGAGCAGTGCCGCGAGCGGAACCATCGGCTACCAGGGCTGGTTCTATCACTTCCTCGACATGAACACCGCGCTGCGCATGGTGTCGTGGGACACCGAGCTGTCGAGCATCGACACGGCGTTGCTGCTCGCGGGGATTCTCGACGCCAAGCAGTACTTCGACGGCGTCGATCCCGATGAAATCCAGATCCGCGCGCTCGCGGACTCGATCTACCGCCGGGTCAATTTCCCGTTCATGGTCAACGCCAGCGGCAAGCGCCTTCGCCACGGCTGGAAGCCGGGATCCGGCTTCCTGCCGTTCGACTGGGGGGGCTACAGCGAGGCGATGATCCTCTACATCCTCGCCTTCGGTTCGCCGACCAAGCCGGTGCCGCTCGCCGACATTCCGACGTCGTGGGCGGGGTGGACCAGCGGCTACAACTGGAACACGCAATACGGACAGACCTACGTCATCTTCCCGCCGCTGTTCGGCCACCAGTACTCGCACTGCTGGATCGACTTCCGGAACATACAGGACCAGTTCATGCGCGACCACGGCATCGATTACTTCGAGAACTCCCGCCGCGCGACGCTCGCGCAGCGTGCGTACGCCGTAGCGAACCCGCTCGGCCGCGTCGGTTACAGCGACTCGCTGTGGGGGTTCACCGCGTCGGACGATCCCGCGGGCTACGCCGCTCACGGGGCGCCACCGCCGCAGAACGAAAACGGAACCATCACGCCAACCGCCCCGATCAGCTCGCTGCCGTTCGCGCCGGAAGCCGTGATTCCGACCATTCGCAACCTGTACACGAACTACAAGCTGCCCTACACCTGGGGCCCGTACGGCTTCAAGGACGCGTTCAATCTCACGTCGTCGTGGTTCGCGACCGACGTGCTCGGCATCGACCAGGGCCCGATCGGGATCATGATCGAGAACTACCGAACCGGTCTCGTGTGGGAACGCTTCATGCGAAACCCCGAGATCATCTCGGGCCTGCAGCGGGCCGGGTTCACCGGCGCGCCGCTGGCGGTTGAAGACGGCAACGGGCCTGCCGGAATCGAGCTGCTGCCGGCGTCGCCGAATCCGTTCCACGACTCGACGACACTGGCTTTTCGACTGACCTCGACGACGCACGTGAAGCTAGCGGTCTACGACGTGGCCGGACGCCAGGTGGCCCGCCTGGTCGACGAAACCCGGGGTCCGGGTTCCCATCACTTCACCCTTCGCGCGCACGGCCTGCCGAGCGGCGTCTACCTGACGCGGCTCGAGGCGGCCGGACGCGCGATCGTTCGCCCCATCGCGCTCATCCACTGATGTCCGCGCGGCATCACGACCCGGCCGGCGGGCGCCAGGCCGCTTCGCTCGCGTCACCCGAAGCCCCGGCGGCGGCGCCGGGACGGCTGCTCGGCAACGGTCGGCTGCGAACCCTGGTCACTCCCAGCGGCGCCGGCGGCACCTGGCTCGAAGCCTTGAGCCTGACCCGCTGGCGCGGCGATCGCCTGCTCGACGAGGACGGCGAGTTCGTGTTCGTGCGCGACCTCGACTCGCGAGCCTACTGGCCGATCGCGTTGCGCCCCGCTGGACTGCCGGCCGAGCACGGCGAGATCGAAGAAGGGCCATCCTGGTTCGCGATCACGCGCGAGCAGGACGGAATCTCCGCGCGGATCTCGACTTGGGTCGACGCCGAGCACGCCATGGTCTGCCGGCGCATCCATCTGATCAATCGCTCCGAGCGAAGTCGGCACCTCGAGCTGACGACCTGGCACGAAATCGCGCTCGACCTTCCGGCATCGTTCGCTGCGCATCCGGCGTTCTCCAAACTCTTCCTCGAAACCGAGGTGGCCCGCGACGCGGGACTCGTGTTCGCGCGCCGGCGGCCTCGTTCGCCGAAGGAACGGCACCCGTGGCTGGCTCACGGCCTCTGGGGTCCGGGAGCGCTGGAAATCGAAACGCGACGCATCGCGTTCCTCGGCCGCGGGGGAGACCTCGAGCGGGCGCACGGACTCAGATCGCTGTCGCCCCTGTCGGGATGCACCGGCAGCGTGCTCGACCCGGTGTTCGTCCAGCGCCGTCGCACCGCACTCGCGCCGGGCGAGCACGCCGACTACGCGTCGCTGCTGATCGCGACCGCGACGCGCGAGGAAGCGATCCGGATTGCCGAGGAATCGCGGACGTCCGAAGCCTGCCGGAACTCTCGGGAGAAAGCGGATGCCCGCGCTCGGAGCGAGTGGGACGAACTCGGCCTCGGGCACGCCGCGGCGATGCAGGCTGAGCGCACGGCGGCTATGGAGTTGTACCCGGATCCGCATGGGGACTTGGACCTCGCCGGACTCTTCGAGCGATCGACGATCGCGTCCCGCTCGGCCGAGTCGGCCGAAACCGACGCGACGCCATCTTCGGAGCCATTACGCGCTTTCAATGGCATCGGTGGTTTCTCGGCGGACGGCAGCGAGTACGTGCTTTTTCTCCGGCGCGGCCCGGACGGCGAGCTGCTCCGACCACCGATGCCCTGGTCGAACGTCCTCGCGAACGAAGACTTCGGCTGCCTGGTCACGGAGGGCGGCTCGATCTCGACCTGGAGTGGCAACAGCCGCACGCACCGGCTGACCCCATGGAGCAACGATCCGGTGCGCGATCCCTGCTCGGAGGCGCTCTACCTGCGCGACATGGAGCGTGGCGTCGCGTGGTCGCCGCTCCCGGGCCCGTGCCCGGGCCCGGGCGACTACGAAGTTCGCCATCGGTTCGGGTCGACCCGCTTCCGCCACAGGACCGACGGAATCGAAACCGTCGCCGACGTTTTCGTTCCCGTGGTCGGACACTTTCGGACGGTGCGGCTGCGAATCACGAACCTCGGCACGCGGACCCGCCGGCTCGCGGCGGTATCGTTCCAGCGACTCGAGCTCGGGGAACGTTCGGAAGACCGCCGCACCGTCACCACTGCGTTCGACGCCGATCATCGGGTCTTGACCGCCCGGCAACCCGCGGGTACCGGCATCGACCGCCTGGCGTTCGCGACCGCGATCGTCGACGGAAAGATGATGGCCACCAGCTACACCGCCGATGCCGCGGGTTTCGTCGGACGGGGCGGGAGTCTGCGTCATCCAGCGGCCATGGCGCGTGCCGAGCCCCTCGACGGCCGGACCGGCTCGGGCACCGAGCCGTGCTTTGCGTGCCGTGTCGATCTCGAAATCGCGCCGGGCCAGACGCGCCAATGCGCCTTCGTCCTGGGCGACTGCGAGAACTGGGATGCGCTCGGGGCCGTGCTCGAGAACCTGCGCCAGCCGGGCGAAATCGATCGCATCGAACGAGAAGTCCGCGAACACTGGATCGATTGTGTGGGGCGCGTGCAGGTCGAGACTCCGGTCGAAGCGCTCGACCTGATGGTCAACGGCTGGCTCATGTATCAGACGCTGGCGTGCCGCCTGTGGGGTCGCACCGCGTTCTACCAATCGGGCGGCGCGTTTGGATATCGCGATCAGCTCCAGGATGCGACCGCCTTGCTCGCGGTGGCACCCGACCTGGTCCGGCGGCAGATTCTGCTCCACGCGGCGCACCAGTTTCCCGAGGGCGACGTGCTGCACTGGTGGCACCCGCCCCGGAGCCACGGCCTGCGCACCCGATTCGTCGACGACCTGCTGTGGCTTCCGGATGCCGCGGCGACTTACGTGCGCGTCACCGGCGATCACGACATTCTGAACGCGCCCGTCGGGTTCGTCGCCGGCCGCTCGCTGGCGCCGGGCGAGGACGAAGCCTACCTCGAACCCAGCACGGTCGGGCCCGCCACCGCGCTCTACACGCACTGCTGCCTCGCCATCGATCGGTCGCTGTCGACCGGGGACCACGGCCTTCCGTTGTTCGGATCGGGCGACTGGAACGACGGCATGAATCGCGTGGGTCGCGAAGGACGGGGTGAGAGCGTGTGGATGGCGTTCTTCCTCTTCTCCGTGCTCGAGGGTTTCGCCCCCTTGTGCGTGGCGCGGGGCGACACCGAACGTGCGGCGCGTTACCGCGAGCACCAACAGCGCCTCCAGTCGGCGATCGAGACCCACGCCTGGGATGGCGCCTGGTATCGCCGCGGCTACTACGACGACGGGACTCCGCTCGGGTCGCAATCGAGCGACGAATGTCGAATCGACGCGCTGGTTCAGGCGTGGTCGGTGTTGTCCGGAGCAGCGCCGCGGGAGCGGGCGGAACAGGCCATGGACGCGGTGATGCGCCATCTGGTCTCGGAGACCGACGGCATCGTGAAGCTGCTGACACCGGCGTTCGATCGCACACCCCACGATCCCGGCTACATCAAGGGCTATGTCCCGGGCGTGCGCGAGAACGGCGGACAGTACACGCATGCGGCCCTGTGGGTGGTGCGCGCACTGGCACAGCTCGGGCGCACCGGCGATGCGGCGCGCTTGCTCGCCATGCTGAGCCCGGTCTCGCACGGATCGAGTGCGGCGGGCGTGGAAACCTACTCGGTCGAGCCCTACGTCATCGCCGCCGACGTCTACGGCGAACCGCCCCACGTCGGGCGCGGCGGGTGGACGTGGTACACCGGCTCGGCGGGCTGGATGCTGCGGGTCGCGCTCGAATCGGTGCTCGGGGTCACGGTCGAGGATGGGCGGACCCTGGTGGTCCGGCCTTCGATTCCAGACTCCTGGCCGGGATATCGCGTGAAGATTCGGCCCCTGGGGCTCGGAACGACCTATTCCATCGTCGTCCGTCGGTCGGAGGCTCGTGGCGACCCGGCCCTGAGGGGGGTGCTGGATGGCCAGCCCCTGAAAACCCAGGAAGGTCGAGTTCTGGTTCCTCTGAGCACCGACGGTGTTCATCACGAGGTGACGGTGTTCATTGACCCAAACCCCGCCGCTCGGCGCTGAAATCCCCGCGAATATCAACTCCAACCTTGACGGAGGTGAGTGATCGTGTAACCGTTTACAACAAGCGCCGCGGCCGTGTGCAGGCAGGTTCTCTGCCGACCTCCACGCACGGTCGGTCAACGCCGCGTCTTCGGGGCGACAACCCACCTGGTCCCCGCGTGCGTCGGCTTGAAGTGCGCGCCAGCAGCATCACGTGCATCGTGATCCGCAGTCGTCCGAACACAACCCCAAAAGGAGGACACTGGCCCATGCAGCGGATCCGCAACCTCAGTCTGGCGTGGTCGACAGTCTTGATGGTGGTCTTTGCAGGCGCGTCGCATGCGACGCCGTCCGCCAATGGCGCGACGGTGGAAACGCGCACCTTCAACGACTGCCCGCTGTCGACTCTCACGGTCACCAACAACTATCCCAACTCGATCCAGATCACCGACGTCATGGATCCCGCCTGTGTCGGGTTCGCCAACCTGCACAGCTGGAGCTTCTCGGCGGACGGTGGCACCACCTCGGCCGCATTCAACAACAACTCGAACTTCACGTTCGGCGCCGACCTGACGATCAGCGGCGCCGGCGAGGGTGAAGGCGGCCTGCGTCTGTCTCCCTGGTACGGCAAGCTCGTCGATGGCCGCTTCATGGCGAACGTGACCAGCGGCGAGATCGCCTGCTTCGGTGGCGCGTTGCCCTTCTACAGCTTCACGGGCAACCACGCCATCACCTACGTGCGGGGAACCACCATCCGCATGGAGGTGACCTACCGGGCGAATCATCTGTTCAGCACCCAGCCCGCCTCGATCCAGTATCGCGTCATCTACAACAACAACACCTACGACAGCCCGGTGCTGGCGTTCGGCATCCAGAACACAGCCGAGTGCGATCCCAACGGGCTGTTCGGCTGCCTGAACGACGGCCGCTCCGGCGGATACTTCCAGCCCCGGGCCAACTCGGCGGCGTCGCTGACCGCGAACTGGGCGAACATCAAGTACTCGGTGCTCCCCGAGGTCGGCACCCCGTTGCCCGATGCCGCCACACTCGAGTTGCGGACGTTCAACGACTGCCCGCTCTCGACTCTGACCACCGTCAACAACTACCCGGCGGCGGTTTCGATCACCGACGCCATGGATCCGGCGTGTGTCGGGTTCGCCAACCTGCACAGCTGGAGCTTCTCCTCGGACGGCGGCACCACCTCGGCCGCGTTCCACAACAATTCCAACTATCGCTTCAGCGCCGACTTCAAGCTCGATGGCGCCGGCCAAGGGGAAGGCGGTTTGCGCGTTTCTCCCTGGTACGGCAAGTACGTCGACGGCCGGTTCATGGCCAATGCGACCAGCGGCGAGATCGCCTGCTTCGGCGGAGCCGTTCCGTTCTACAGCTTCACCGGCAACCATGGCGTCACGTACGTGAAGGGCACGACCGTGCGCCTGGAGGTCACCTACCGGTCGAACGACAACATCGAGGCTGACCCGGCCACCATCCAGTACCGCCTCACGCAGGGCGGCATCACGTACGACAGCGGCGAGCTGCCGTTCGGCAAGCAGAACGCGGCGGAGTGCAACCCCAACGGCCTCTGGGGAATGCTGAACGACGGCCGTGTCGGTGGCTACTACCAGCCGCGCGCCAACACCGGAGCGTCGCTGGCGGCTTCGTGGAACAACATCCGCGAGACCAACTGCGTCGATCCGGTCGCGGTCGACGCCCGATTCCACCCGCGTAAGCTCAACCTGGCCTCGCATGGTCGCTACGTCACCGTCTGCCTGGCGCCTGCGGCTCCTTACAGCGCGCGCAACATCGATCCCGAGTCGATCCTGCTCAACGGCGTGCCGGCGGTTTCGGCGCGTTTGGTGGGCGGCGACGATCACGACGACGATGACGACGACGGCGGCGGTCATGCGGTGTTTGGTCGCGGGAATGGGAACGGTCATGGCCGGGGCCACGGTCGCGGCGACGACGACGACGATGACGACGATGGCGGCGGCCACGGTCGTCCGGCGCGTCTCAAGGTCAAGTTCCTGCGTTCCGAAGTGGCGGCCACGGTCACTGCCGGCGAGTCGGTGCCGATGCTGGTCACCGGCACGGTCGGTAGCGGCTGCTTCGCGACCACGATCAACGTCCGCGTGAAGGCGCCGCGCATCCGGCCGCACGATGGCGATCTGATCGCCGCGGGTTCCGAGCTGGAAGTCAGCTGGGACGCCGAGGAAGCCGATTACTCGACGGTTTCGCTGCTGTCGTCGTTCGACGACGGCGAGACCTGGCAGGTCGAGGACGCCAGCGTCGCCAACACCGGGCGCTACCAGTGGACGGTGCCCCAGCATCCGTCGGGTGGCGTTCGTCTGGCGATCGCCCGGGTCTCGCACTCGGACGAAACCGGGATCGTGACCTCGGCCGAGCTGGGCGAGAGCGGCACCTTCACGATCAGCTCGACGCTCGACGTCGGGCCGGTGGTGGAGACCTTTGCGCTCAGCCGGATCGCGCCGACACCGACCCGGGGAGACTTCACCGTCTCCTTCAGTCTGCCGGACGACCAGGCCGCGACCCTCGAGGTCTTCGACGTCTCCGGGCGACAGGTGATGACTCGGGACGTGGGCAGCCTCGGCGCCGGCCAGCATCAGCTGAAGCTGGGTCGCCGAGAGAACATGCGGCCGGGCCTCTACCTGGTGCGCATCAATCGCGCCGGGCGATCCCTCACCGGCCGGGCGATCGTGATTCCGTAGCACCCGACGCGCAAAGCGCCGGCGACGCGGCCACCCTCGAATCCGGGGGTGGCCGCCGTCTTTCCCCCAGGACCCCTGCCGGGGCGATCTCGGCGACCCGGCCCCCCCGTCGTTTCCCGCTTGACGCCGCCCCCGCCCTGTAGTTTTATGCACAGCTCTGAATAAACTTGCATCTGAGGTTTGCGTCCCAAACCCGGAGGAATTCGTTGCCCCGTTCCCGTCGCCTCGCGCTCCTGGCACAAATGCTCTCGGGCCGGCGTTTCGCCAGCCAGGAGGAGATCGTGCACGCGCTGGCGCGCCAGGGGTTTGCGGTCACGCAGGCCACGCTGTCGAGAGACCTGCGCAGCCTGGGGGTCGCCAAGCGGGTCGACGCGCACAACCGGCCGGCCTACGAGCTGCCGGGCCCGGCAGTCGAAACCATCGACCGTGAGCGGCGGCTGCTGGATCTCAAGGCGTTCGTCAACGACATCCGGGTGGCGCAGAACCTGGTGGTGGTGCGCACGCCGCCGGGGCACGCGAACGGGGTCGGCCGGGCGATCGACCTGGCGGACTTCGAGAACATCGTCGGCACGGTCGCCGGCGACGACACGGTGCTGGTGGTGATGGCGGACACCGCCGCCGCGAGGCGGCTCAAGAAGCGGCTCGATGCGATCGCGCTCGGCGCGAGCGCAGCCGCGGAAGGATCGGCGAAGTGACGGCAATCGTTCCTCCGGTGGTCCCCGTAAGGGCGGGCACGTCGGCATCGCGCGGCTCGGGGCCGGGCATCCTCCCTGCGCCGGCCGCGAACGAAGCGGCTCCGGCGCCGGCTCGCGGCCGGACCGCGATGATCCTGGTGCTCGGCGCCAGCGGCTACTCGGGCCAGGAGTTCGCTCGTCTGGCGCTCGGGCACGACGGCTTGCGACTGGTGGCTCTGTGCTCGCGCGAGAATGCCGGCCGGCCGGCCGCCGAGCTGCTGCCCGGGGTGGACCCGCGCGAGCGCTCGTTGCCGACCGTGCTCGACCCGGCTGACGCCGGCGCGCTGATCGAAAGCGGAGTGTGCGACACGGTGGTCGCCTGCCTGCCGCACGGAGCGTGGACGCGGCTGGTGTCGGAACAGCCGGCGCTCGCGCAGGCGCCGCGGGTCGTCGATCTGTCGTCCGACCATCGCGACGGCCACGAGGGTTACGTCTACGGGTTGCCGGAGGCGTTCCGCGATTCGATCCCGAGTGCCACTCGCGTGGCGAACCCCGGCTGCTATCCGACCGCGGCGACGCTCGCGCTGCTGCCCGCGGCCGAGCTCGGCTGGCTCGCCGGGCCGGTCATGGTCCACGCGATCTCAGGAGTCAGCGGCGCCGGGCGGACGCCCGCGCTGCGCACGTCGTTCGTCGAGCTCGAAGGCGGAGCTTCGATCTACAAGGCGGGCGACCTGCATCCGCACGTGCCCGAGATGGAGCGCAACTTTGCGCGCCTCGGTGCGGCCTCACCCGTCGCCTTCGCGCCGCACCTGGCGCCGATGGCGCGCGGCATCGTGCTGACCGCGACCGCGACGCTTCGTGAAGCGGTGACCCCCGAGCAGGCGTACGCCACCTGGCTCGAGCGCTATGCCGAGGAGCCGTTCGTGCGCGTGCTCGATCCCGGCGACTGGCCGGAGACGCGGCGCGTGCGCGGGTCCAACCGCTGCGACGTCGCGGTGACCACGCTGCATGGCGGCCGCACGCTGCTCGCGGCCGCCGCGATCGACAACCTGGTCAAGGGCGCCGCCGGCCAGGCGATCCAGAATCTCAACCTGATGCTCGGCTGGCCCGAGGGCTGGGATCTGCCGGTGCACGGAGCGCCCTGGTGACGGCCGCTGGCGAAGATCGAAACGGCGTCGTGGACTCCCGGATCGCGCCGGTGGTGATCAAGCTCGGCGGGCGCGCCCTCGAGGCGACCGCGCCCGCCGCACTCGCCGCCGAGTTGGCGCCGCTCTCGGGTCGGGTCCTGCTCGTTCACGGCGGCGGCGCGGAAGTCAGCGCGTGGTGCCGGCGCGCGGGCCTCGAGCCACGTTTCGCCGACGGGCTGCGCGTGACCGATGCCGCGACCCTCGAGATCGCGGTCGCGGTGCTCGCCGGGCTCGCGAACAAGCGTCTCGTGGCCGGGCTCGCCGCAAACGGTGCGCCTGCGATCGGCGTGTCCGCGGCCGACGGCGGGATCGCGCAAGTCGTCCTCCACGAGGACGCGCGCCTCGGACGGGTGGGCCGGATTTTGAAACTGAATGCGGAACCGCTCCGGGCGCTGCTCGCCGCTGGCTTCATGCCGGTGCTGGCGAGCATCGGCGCCGACGGCGAGACGCTGCTCAACCTCAACGCCGACGATCTTGCCGGCGCGGTCGCGGCCGCACTCGGCTCGCCCGCGCTGGTGCTGCTCAGCGACACGCCGGGCGTGGCGATCGACGGCGCGTTCGTCCTCGCTTCATCGCGGCCCACGAACTGGAGGCGGTCATGGCTCGTGAAGACGTCACCGGCGGCATGCTGCCCAAGCTCGCGGCCGCGCGCACCGCGCTGGCCGGCGGTGTGCAGCGCGTGACGATCGGGGCCTGGAGTGGCCCCGGCTCGCTCGCTTCGCTGGTCGAAGGAAGCGCGCCGGCGACCAGGATCGAACCTTCCTCGACGGAGGCCGTGCTCCGATGACCGAAACGCTGGTGGCTCCGGTCGCAATCGCAGCGCCGAAATCTGAAACGGACTTGCTGGCCCCGGTCTATCCGCTGCCGCGCCTCGAGGTGGCCGCGGGCCGTGGCGCCCGGGTGACCGACGCCGACGGCCGCGACTACCTCGACTTCGTGAGCGGCATCGCGGTCAACGCGCTCGGGCATGCGCTCGCCGGGATTGCGCAGCGTCGTCGCGCGCCAGGTCAAGCAGCTGGTCCACTGCTCGAACCTGTTCGCCAACGAGCCGGGCGCGGAGCTGGCACGAGCGCTGACCGAGGCCACCGGCTACGACCGCGTGTTCTTCTGCAACTCGGGCACCGAAGGCATCGAGGCGGCGCTCAAGTTCGCGCGCGCTCGGGCGCGCGCCCTCGAGTTGCCGGGTCGCGACATCGTGGCGTTCCACGGCGGCTTCCACGGCCGCACGGCGTTCGCGCTGTCGGCGACCTGGACGCCGTCCTACCGCGAACCGTTCGAGCCGCTGGTTCCCGGCGTGCGCTTCGCGCGACGTTCAACGACGTCGCCGGCCTCGACGCACGTGATCGACGCCCAGCGTGGCGGCGGTGATCGTCGAGCCGGTGCAGGGCGAGAGCGGCGCCGTGCCGGCGCGCAAGCGACTTCCTCGAAGCGCTGCGTGCGCGCGAGCGCGCGCGGTCGGGCGCGGCGCTGATCTTCGACGAGGTGCAGACCGGCATGGGCCGCACGCGGACAGCTGCTGGCGCAGGAGCACTACGGCGTGCGCGGGCGACTACACGGTGCTGAGCAAGGCGCTGGGCGGCGGCCTGCCGCTGGGCGCCGTGCTGATGACCGAGGAAGTGGCCGCACACCCTGGCGCCGGGCATGCACGGCTGCACCTTCGGCGGCGGCCCGCTGGTGACCGCGGCCGGCGCCTGCGTGCTCGAGCGCGGTGAACACGCCCGCGATTCCTGGCCCGGGTGCGCAGCCGCGGCTGCGATGCCTGGCTCGCGGCCTCAGAGGCCTGTTGCCGCGGCACCCGTCGCTCGCGAGGCGCGCGGGCCTCGGGCTGCTGCGCGCGATCGAAGTCGCCGCGGGACGCGCCGTACGACGCCGCCGGCGCTGGTGCGGGCTGCGCGCGATCAGGGCCTGCTGCTGGTGCGCGGCGGCGAGCGCGCCGTGCGCCTGCTGCCGCCGCTCACCGTGACCACCGAGGAGATCGCGGAAGCGATCGAGCGGCTCGATCGCGCCGTGACCCGGCTCGAATCCACCGCATCCGGAGAACCGAAGTGAAGAACGGCAGACCCGCGGTGCGCCGCGCCGTGCTCGCCTACTCGGGCGGGCTCGACACCAGCATCATCGTGCCGCTGGCTGCAAGCGAGCACTACGGCTGCGAAGTGGTCTGCTACTGCTCGGACGTCGGCCAGGGCGCCGAGCTGGACGGCCTCGAAGCGCGGGCGCGCGCGCTGGGCGCCGCCGACGTCGTGGTCGAGGACCTGCGCATGCCGTTCGTGCGCGACTTCTGCTTCCCGGCGCTGCGCGCCGGCGCGGTCTACGAGGGCCGCTACCTGCTCGGCACCTCGCTGGCGCGGCCGCTGATCGCGTCGCGTCAGGTGTGGTGCGCGCGAGCGCCTGGGCGCCGACGCGCTGGCTCACGGCTGCACCGGCAAGGGCAACGACCAGGTGCGCTTCGAGCTGACCTACCTGGCGCTGGCGCCGCAGCTCACGGTGATCGCGCCGTGGCGCGAGTGGGACATCAGCTCGCGCGAGGACGCGCTCGCCTACGCCGAACGACACGGCATCCCGGTGCTCCAGACCGCGGGCGACCTCTACTCGCGCGACGGCAACCTGTGGCACCTGAGCCACGAGGGCGGCCCGCTCGAGGATCCGGCGAATCGCGCCGCGCGAGGAGCATGTTCCGCTCACGCAGGCGCCGGACCGGCAGCCCGCGCTGCCGGAGACCGTTCGCATCGGCTTCGAAGGCGGTCGTCCGGTGAGCCTCGAACGGCCGCCGCTCGATCCCGTGTCGCCTGCTCGAGCGACTCAACGCGCTCGCCGGCCGGCACGGCGTCGGCCGCGCCGATCTGGTCGAGAGCCGGCTGGTCGGCATGAAGTCGCGCGGCGTCTACGAGACGCCGGGCGGCACCGTGCTCCACGAGGCGCTCGAGGACCTGTGCCGGCTGACGCTGCCGCACGACCTGCTGCGCACGCGCGCCGAGCTGGCGCCGCGCATGGCGGACCTGATCTACGCCGGCCTCTGGTTCTCGCCGCTGCGGCGCGCGCTCCAGGCGTTCGTCGACACCGCGCTCAAGCCGGCGACCGGCGAGGTCACGGTCGAGCTCTTCCGCGGCCAGGCGCGCGCGATCGCGCGCACGAGCCCGCAGTCGCTCTACCGGCCCGACCTGGCGTCGTTCGACATGGCCGGCTACGACCCGACGCACGCCGAGGGCTTCATCCGGCTGTTCGGCCTGCCGCTGCGCGACGGCCGCGCAGCGCGGCAGCGAGGCCGCGAAGGCGGTCGCGAGCGGGTCCCGGCCCGCTGCGAGGAGACCAGGCGTGTCCGCTGACGCAGACCGACGGTCTGGCGCGGCCGGCTCGCCGCCGGCCTCGATCCGCGCGCCCGGGCGCTCAACGACTCGCTGCCGGTCGACCGCCGGCTGTGGCCCGAGGAGCTGGCGCTCTCGCGCGCCTACGCACCGGCGCTTGCCGAGTGCGGCGTGCTGACGCGGCGACGAAGCCGCGGCGCTTGATCGCGGCGTGCGACGCGCTCGAGGCCGATCTCGAGCGCCGGCACGCGTGACGCTCGAAGGCGAGGACGTGCACTCCGCGGTCGAGGCCGAGCTGATCCGCGCGCTGCGGCGACCCCGCGCGCCGGCTCCACACCGGGCGCAGCCGCAACGACCAGGTCAGCACGCTGCTGCGCATGCGCGTCATGCGGCTGTGCGACGACGCGGTCGAGGGCGTGCGCGAGCTCGGAGCGCGCGCTGGTCGCGCCAGGCGCGCGCTGCCGGCAGACGCCGGCGGTCGCGGCGTACACGCACCTGCAGCCGGCGCAGCCGGTGCTGGCTCGCGCACTGGTGGCTGGCGCACGTCGCGGCGTTCGAGCGCGACGAGGAGCGCTTCGCGCAGGCGCGCGAGGCCGCGGCCGACCGGCTGCCGCTCGGCGCGGGCGCGGTCGCCGGCACGCCGCTCGTCTACGACCGCGCCGCGCTCGCCACGCGGCTCGGCTTCAGCCGGCTCGCCGACCAACAGCGTCGATGCCGTCGGCGATCGCGACTTCGCGCTCGAGTACCTGAACGCCGGCGGCGCAGCTCGGCGTTCACCTGTCGCGCCTGGCCGAGGACCTGGTGCTGTGGTGCTCGCCGGCGTTCGGCTGGTTCGCGGCGCCCGACGGCTTCTCGACCGGCTCGAGCCTGCTGCCGCAGAAGCGCAACCCCGACGTGTTCGAGCTGGCGCGCGGCAAGAGCGCGCGGCTGATCGCCAACGCCGCAGCGGCTCGCGATCGCTGCTCAAGGGGCTGCCCGTCCGCGTACCAGAAGGATCTGCAGGAGGACAAGGAAGCGGTGTTCGACACCGCCGACACGCTGTCGACGGCTGCTCGCGGCGCTGGCGCCGGCGATCGCCGCGCTCGAGCCGCGAACCGCGAACGCATGCGCCGCGACGCTCACGCCCGACCTGCTCGCCGTCGAGCTGGCCGACGCGCTGGTCGCCGAGGGTGTGCCGTTCCGCGACGCGCACGCGCGGGTCGGGCGCGCTGTGGGCCGCCGCCGAGCAGGCCGGCGTCGCGCCCGCCGCGCTGCCCGAGACCGAGCGCCTGGCGCTCTCGCCGCACTTCACCGACGCGCGGCTCGCCGCGCTGACCGTCGAAGCGGCGCTGGCGCGCCGCGACCACGCGCCCGGCGGCGGCCCGCATCGGTGCGCGACGCAGCTCGCGCGCGCCGAGGCGCGGCTCGGCCTCGGGCCGCGGCGACGAGCGCCGACGCTGCGCGTCGCCGGATGGCGCGACGGCGCGCGACGCCGCGCGCGCGGCGCACCGAGCGTGCCGGCGCGCCGCCGCGGACGCCGCGCGCGGCAGCTGCCGACGCCGGCACGCTCGCGTCGGCGACGGCATCGTGCTCCGCCGCGCGCGCGCTCGCCGACGTCCCCGGCATCGCCGGCGTCATGGCCGACTACGTCATCCAGGGCGTGCTGCTGCCGCGGCCGGTCAGCGAGCTGTACCAGTGCGTGCGCGAGTTCCACGTCGCCGAGCGCGACGGGCGCAGGTCGTCGCGTGCGCCGCGCTGCGCGTGCTGTGGGACGACCTGGGCGAGGTGCGCTCGCTCGCCGTGCGTCCCGACCACCACGGCCGGGGCCTCGGCGCGCGCGCTGGTCGAAGCGCGTGGTCGCCGACGCGCGCGCGCTCGGCGCTGCCGCGCGTCATCGCGCTGACCCGCGAGGTGGGATTCTTCGAGCGCTGCGGCTTCGCCGCCGCGCCGCGCGAGTCGCTGCCGCGCAAGGTGTGGACCGACTGCGTGCGCTGCCCGCGGCGTCACGCCTGCGACGAGGTCGCGGTGGTGCTCGACCTGGTGCCCGGCGCCTCGGCGGCCGCCGCGGCCGCCGGCCGCGACCTGGGTGCTGCCGATCCCGCGACGGCCGTACGTCGAGACCCGGCGCTGCCGAGCGTGTCCTGATCGACTCTCAACGAGATGGAGGCACCCGACATGTCCGACGCGCCCGAGCACCTGGTCGACCTGCTCGGTCTCGATCGTGACTGGGTGCTACGACGTCTTCGACCTGGCCGACGCGTCTGCGCGCCGCGCGCGGCACGCGACGCGCGCCGCGCCCGCTCGCCGGCAAGACCGCGGCGCTCGTGTTCCACAAGCCGTCGCTGCGCACGCGGGTGTCGTTCACCGTCGGCATGCACGAGCTGGGCGGCGACGCCGTCGACCTCTCGGCGCGTCGAGGTCGCGCGAGCACGGCCGCGAGAGCCTGGCCGACGTCGCGCACGTGCTGTCCGGCATGTGCGACCTGATCGTGATCCGCACGTTCGCGCACCGCATCGTGCAGCGCGCTGGCCGAGCACGCCACGATTCCGGTGATCAACGCGCTCACCGACTACTCGCACCCCTGCCAGATCCTGGCCGACCTCTACACGCTGCGCCGCGCGGGTCGCGACCTGGACCGCATGACGGTGGCGTGGGTGGGCGACGGCAACAACGTGCTGCACTCGTGGCTCGAGGCCGCGACCATCTTCGGCTTCACGCTGCAAGCTCGCCGTGCCCGACGGGTTCGAGCCCGACGGCGGTCTGTTCCTCGAGGCCGAGCGGCGCGCGCGCGGCGACGATCCGCCGCTTCCGCGACCCGCACGAGGCGGTGCGCGGCGCCGACGTGGTCTACACCGACACCTGGACCAGCATGGGCCAGGAGGAGGAGGCCGAGTGGCGGCGCGTCGTCGTTCGCCGGCTACCAGGTGAACGACGCGCTGATGGCCGCTGGCCAAGCCCGACGCCGCTGTTCATGCACTGCCTGCCCGCCCACCGCGGCGAGGAGGTGACCGACGAGGTGCTCGACGGCCCGCAGAGCATCGTGGTCGAGCAGGCCGAGAACCGGCTGCACCTGCAGAAGGCGCTGATGGTTGAGCTGGTGCGACGTCGCGCCGCCGGGCGATGACCTTCCGGTGCCGGCGGGTCCTGCGCGGCGGGTGGCAACCCTTGGACCTCCGCGGCGTATCCTAGCGTTGAAACCCGTCGCGCCCTGGAGGTCCATCATGCCCGCCGCCCTCATTGCCCCACACCGGGCGAGCCCCTGGTACCCGCTGCTCGCCGTCCTGTTACTGCTCCCGGTTTCCGTTGCCGCCGACACCACGATTCCCATCGCCAGCAAGTCGCTCGAGACCGGCGGCGCCAAGAAGGTGTTCGTCGATTTCCCGGTCGGCAGGTTGGAGGTGGTCGCCACCGACGGCTCGGAGGTCACCTTCGAGATCGAACTTCGCTGCGAGCGGAGTCGAGACTGCGAGGAGTTCGCCGAGGACGTCCGCGCGATCGACGAGATTCGCGGCGACGAATTGCGCCTCCGTTTCGAGAACTCGAAATGGCACAAGGACACCCACCTGCGCGGCCGGGTCGAGATTCCGCGGTCGATGGCGGTCGAAATCAGCATGAACGTCGGCGAGCTCGAAATCGAAGGCATCGAGAAGGATCTCGAAGTTCGCATGAGCGTGGGCGAGGTCGACGTCAGGATGCCCGAGACCGCACTCAAGTCGGTCGATGTTCGCGTCAGCATCGGCGACGCGTCGCTGCGGCCGCGATCGGGGTCTTCCCAGGTCCGTGGCTGGCTCGGCAAGCGGATCGACTGGGACCGCGGCCCCGGAAGCTCGCGCCTCGACATCGACCTCAGCGTCGGCGAGGCCAACGTCAAACTGATGTAGTTCGGCGCTCCCGTCTATCGCACCACACAGACGCGTGCGCTTCCGATGCCATCGCGCCCGGTCAGCCTGAGAAAGTACATCCCGGCCGAGAGGTGCGCCGTGTCGTCGAACCGAACCCGATTGGGCCCGGCCGCGAGAACCCCGGTTTCGGTCGAAGCTCGCCGGCGGCCCGCAAGATCCAGGAGCTCGATGGATACCGACTGGGCTCGAGGCAGGTGGAACCACACGTCGATTCCGGCCCTCGCGGGGTTGGGACTCACGCGCTGGATCGCGAACCGCATGGTGGTCGGCTCCGGTGGCACGTCGACCAGCTCGGGGGTGAAGTAGATCGCGTAGGTTTCGCCCACCATGTAGCTGCCCCCGGTTTCGCTGCTCCTCTCGAAGCATCCGCCAAACAGGATCATGCGGTCGCGGCTCGGATCGTAGATCCCGGCCGTGCCGTCCCGGCCAGCCGGGCCCCAGCCGGCAACGATGAGCAGTGACCAAGTCGGAGTGGCGAGCGTCAGCTCTCGGACGTCGTTGCGGTTCCCGTAGGTTTGATTGATGCCACCGATCGTGACGGTCGCGCCGCCGAAGGTCACCAGCCGATGTCGGCCGGGGTCGTACACCGTCATGGGGCTCCGGCGATCGGAAGGTGTGCCCCCGGCGGGAGCCAGCTGAGTCCATGCCGGGCTGGCAAGTGACAGAGCCCAGGTGTCGTTGAACGATCGATGGTACGGCCCCTGACGGCCCTCGCCCGCCCACACGATCATCCGATCGCCCACCGGATCGTAGAGCGCGCCGCTGAAGATGCGAGTCTGGGGCCCGCCGGCACCCGAGTGCAGAAGCGTCCACTGATTCGTAGCCAACGACAGAGCCCAGGTCTCGCTGCTGGCCGTGGCCAGCGAACCGCCGAAGACCACGAGCCGATCCCGGATCGGATCATAGATCGCTGAATGTCCGGACCGCGGCCCGGGCAGGGTCCCCGCGGTCGAAACCAATTGCCACTGGGGAGTCGGACCGAGCGTGAGCTGCCACACGTCGCCGAGGTCCGCGACGTCACGCCCTCCGAACAGAATCATCCGGTCTCGCATGGGGTCGTAGGTCAAGGTGTGCTGTTGGCGGGGAGACGGCGCGGGTCCGAAGGCGGGCATTGGCGCCCACGGACCGCCGCCCAGCGGCAGCTGCCACAAGTCGCCGTGCAACCCGGCGATGTCGGAAATGCCGCCGAACAGGATGGCACGATCGTGCACCGGGTCACGCGCCATCGCCGCCCATGCGCGCCGAGTAGGGGACGGCTGGGTATTGATCTGGGACCAAGTCCCAACGCCGGCCGGAAAAGAGAGCGCCCAGATGTCGTTGTATCTCGCAACCCCGTTGGCGCCACCGAACAGGACCATCTGCTCGCCGGACGGGTCGAAGACCATGCTGGCGCCGCTTCGGGGCGGTGGCGCGCCACCGCCCACGTTCAATTCGGTCCAGGTGGGGCCCCCGGGCTCCGGATACAGCGACCAGACATCCGATCTTGGCGAGCCATCGTCACCGAACGCGACGACGATGGTCCCCAAGGGAGTCAACGCCGCGGCCGCCGCGGAGCGGGCGGTGGGCCCGGCATTGAGGGGCACGAGCGGGCTCCAGGTCGGAGTTCCGGACAGCGTGAGCTGCCAGATGTCGTCCAGCGGCCCGGCGCCGTTGCGTCCCAGCAGCACGATCATTCGATCCAGGGCAGGGTCGTAGATCAGGTTGTGATACGAGCGGCCCGGGGGCGGAGTGCCGGCGGTCGCGAGTGTGGTCCACTCCGGCGTTCCCGTCAGGTTGAGGACACGGACGTCCTGCGGGTAGGTGCCGTTCCCCGTGTTCTGGCCGCCAAACGTCACGAGACGATCGCGTACCGGGTCGTAGAACGCCGCGATGCCCAGACGCGGACCATCCGCGGGCAACTGGCTGGTGACCAGCGCGCCGTCGATCGATGCCGCTAAAATGCCCGGGGGATGGATTTCGCCCCCGCAGTTCTCGCCGAGCGAGATGAACCGATCGCGTGGTGGGTCGTAGACGATCGTGCGCCACGCGCACGGGTAGACAAAGGTCGAGGCCGGCAGCACGTTGCGCCAATCCGGATTCGGGTGCAGCCGCAACGCCCACCAATCGGAAGAGCCCCCACCCGCAATCACCATCTGGTGCCGAACCGGATCGTAGGCCGCGCCGTGCAGGCTGCGACCCACCGGACTGCCACCCTTGAGCAAGACCCACTCGGGTCCGACGGCCACCATCGACGGCGGTGGCGACGCGGCGGCCATCGAGAACGAGGAGAGCAGCAGCGCGAGTACCGCCGCAATAGGACAGCGAACGGACGCGGTCATGACCGGGATCCTCCCTGGGGGAAGGGCGTCGGGGAGATTCGCCTGCAAAGAAGGCTACTCCCGTCCCGGACGATGAACCACTGGAAATCGACGTCGGTTGGCGTGGTCGCGCGCCGGCAGCTTAGATTCCCCCCCCCATGAGAAAACCGATTGATTGGCTGATTTGGGGCCTGCTGCTCGCACCCTTCGGCGGGGCGGGCGCCTCGGCGCCCGACGCCTGGCGCACCCACGCCGAGAGTTCGAATTACCGCACCACCCCGAACTACGAAGAAACCCTCGACTACTGCCGGCGACTCGAGAAGGCCTCGAGGTGGGTCAAGCTCACAACCTATGGCACGAGCGGCCAGGGTCGCTCGCTTCCGCTGCTGATCGTCTCCAGGGACCGCGCCTTCACCCCCGAAGCCGCGCGGCGCACCGGCAAGCCGATCGTGCTGATTCAGAATGGGATTCACTCGGGCGAGATCGAAGGCAAGGACGCCTCGCTGGCCTTGGTCCGCGACATCGCGGTGCTCAAATCGCACGCCGACCTGATCGACCATGCGATCCTGCTCATCCTGCCGATCCTCTCGGTCGACGCGCACGAGCGTGCGAGCCCCTATAACCGGATCAATCAGGACGGCCCCGAGAACATGGGGTTTCGCGCGACGCCGATCGGGCTCAACCTCAATCGCGACTACATGAAGCTCGAGTCCCCGGAGATGCGCGCGCTGATCGGCCAGGTGTTCACCCAGTGGCGGCCACACCTGCTGGTCGACAATCACACTACCGACGGCGCCGACTACCGAGCACGACCTCACCTATTCGATCCAGATCGGCCCGGTCTGTCCGCCGCCGGTCGAGCGCTGGGGCGATCGAAGCGTTCGAAGGCCGGGTGATTCCGCGCGCCCAGGCGCTCGGCCATCTGACGGCGCCGCTACCTGTCGTTTCGTCGCGGCAACGATCCGGCGAGCGGCTTCAACATGGACGGATCCGTTCCGCGCTACTCGACCGGCTACCCGCCGCTCCACGGCCGGCCGTGCGATCCTGGTCGAAACCCACATGCTCAAGTCCTACGAATCGCGGGTGCGCGCGACCTACGACCTCATGGTGGCGCTGCTCGAGGAACTTCGTGACCACCCGTCGGCTCTGACCGATGCGGTTGCCGAAGCCGAACGCGAGATCGTTGCGCGGGGCAGCGCGAACCGGCGCGAGGTGATCGCGCTGAGCCAGCGCGCTACCGACCTGCCGACGCCGTTCGCCTATCGCGGGGTCGTCGACCGGCCCGCGTTCAGCGACGTCCTCGGCACCGAGGTCTCGCGCTACGACACGACCGCGTGGGACACGATGATCCCGATGTACCGCGACCTCGAGCCGGCAGCGACCACGATCCAGCCGGCCGGCTACCTGGTGCCGCAGGAGTGGACGATGGTCCGCGACCGGCTCGAGCTTCACGGCGTTCGCTATCACCGCCTGAAATCCAGCATGGGCCGACACCGTCGAGATCCAGCGCATCGTGCGCTGGCACGCCGAGGACCGCCTGCGCGAGGGACACCATCCGGTGATCGTCGATTCCCTCGAGCTCGAGCGCCGGCTGCGCACGTTCCGCGCCGGCGATCTATGGGTGCCGCTCGACCAGCCCGCGGGGTTGGTCGCGATCCACCTGCTCGAAGCGCAAGCGCCCGACGGGCTCCTCTACTGGAATGCGTTCGACACCATCTTCGAGCAGAAGGAGTACGCCGAGGACTACGTGATCGAGCCGATCGCGCGCCGCATGCTGGCCGAGGATCCGAAACTCGCTCGCGAGTTCGCTGCTCGTTTGTCCGCGGATTCGACGTTCGCGAAGGACCGGGCTCAGCGCAACAACTTCTTCTTCATGCGCTCGAAGTGGGCCGACCCTGAGCAGGATCTGCACCCGGCGGCCCGGGCGCTGCGCCCGCCGCCGGCGAACGTGCTTCAGCGCTGATGGCCTCCGAGCCGATCAGCGATCGAGCCACACCAGGCGGCGGGCCGTCACGCCTTTCGACGTCGACAGTCGCGCCCAGTAGACCCCCGCGGCCACCGGCCCTGCCACCGATTGCCCCGACCACGGCCGGTCGTACAACCCCGCCTCCAGGCGCCCCTCGAACACGCGAGCCACGCGACGGCCGCCGGAATCGAACAAATCGAGCACAACGTCGTCCGACTCCTTGAGCTCGAAACCAAATCGGATTTCGCGACGCCCCGGGTTCGGAGCCGCGGTGAGGAGCGCCTCATTGGCGGTCGAGGGTACGCTGGAGGTCGGAGGTGGGCCTACGTTCAGGTGGACCTCGGCGCGCGATTCGGCGTTGTTGAAGAATGGGAAGACCAGATCGGCCTTGTGATCGCCGTTCAGATCCCTGGCCATCACCGGGGCAATGGGCAATTGACTCGGAAGCATTGCGCCGTGTTGATGTTCGCACGGGGCCATCAGCGTTCCATCTCCGTGGTTCCGCAAGACGACGATGGGATTCGCGATCCCGACCACCACGACATCGCGCCAGCCGTCGCCATTGAGGTCCGCGACATCGAGACCCGCCGGGGACGGGGAGGCCGAATAGTGGACCGCCGTGGCAAACGTGCCATCCCCATTCCCCAGGGCCACGGAAACGGTCCCATCGCCCGCGTTGGCGGTGATGATGTCCTGCGGTCCGTCTCGATCGAGGTCGGCGCACCGGACGGACACGGGCCCCGCACCCACGGGAACCGCTGGCGCGGCAGTGAACGTCCCGTTTCCGTTCCCAAGGGCCACAAGGACTTCGTTTGCGCTCGGAGACACGCGCACCAGATCCAGGCGCGTGTCCAGGTTCACGTCCTTGACTAGAACCGTCCCCGCCACCGGCAGTAGCGACAGGCCAAGAGCAAACCCACCACTCCCGTTCCCGAGCAGCACCCGGTTTCCGAGCACCAGGTCCAGGCGTCCGTCCCCGTTGAATTCACCGTGGCCCCCCAGGTTCCCACCGGAGATGTTCAGGCCCGACGTCACCTGGGTCGTGACCCCACCACTGCCATTCCCGATCAGGGTCACGACAAAATCGGCACCGGAGCTCTGGTAATACGTGACCATGTCCGGCAGGCCATCCCCAGTGAAGTCCCCGATCTCGAGACCCCCCAGCCGGAATCGCTGATCGCCTAGCACGTTGACTATGGGGGCAGAGAAGGTCCCGTCACCGACTCCCAGTTGCACGCGAATCTGCCCGTGCTGCACATACCGATGTTGTTGCAGACCGATCGTCGTATTCACGAGATCGGGAATTCCGTCGAGATTCATATCGGCGACGTCGATGGCCACCGACGAGAAGTTCTCGGGATTGGTCCAGCCGGAGAAGAGCGGCGGCTCGCAGTCTGCAAATACCGGGATCGCTCCGAGCAACAACGTCGCAGCGAAAAGGAGGGCGGTCGCTGGCGTACTCTTCATGGCGCTCCCCCATGGCCACGAAATAGCCGCTGGCCATGACGCGCACAAGCATACACCCGCCAGCGGGCTGTCCCCACCTAATCTGCGGCCATCTAGGGCGAGGCGGCGCGCCGCTCAGTTCTGCTGCGTGCACCCCCTGCTCCTTCATCCACCTCGACAGATCGCGCATGCGCCGGCGGTAGTCGGCCGGCGGCTCGAACGGCACCGGGCCGGCGGCCTTGGCGGCGGCGGCGACCGTTTTCGCCTCCTCGGGGAAACCGTTGTCGCCGTACCGCGTCACGCTCTCGACCGCGAGTCGCGCTGTGACCACGAGCACCGAGTAGTTCCGGTCGTTGAGGAACAGGTAGCCCAGCGTGCGGCCGTAGGGGTCGATGATGTCGGCGCGCAAGAGTTCGACCTTGGTGGCCGCCGCGAACGCGCCGCGGGCGAACGCCTTCGCCTCCTCGCCGAATGACTGCGAGTACGGCAGATCGTGCTCGGGATTGCGCGTCTCCGGCGTGTCGATGCCCAGAATGCGGATGATCTCGTTGTCGCTGGCACCCCACGAAATGTCCACGGTGTCGCCGTCGCCAACCCGGATGGTGGTCGGGTCCACGGAGATCCGTTTGCCGTGGGGCCGGGTCTGAGGCTTACGCTCCTGGGCGCCGGTCTGGGCCGGGGGTGCGGCGGGCGTTTGGGCCGCGACGATCGCGGGCAAGAGGAGGGCGGCCGTCAGGGCGAATCCGGCCAGAGCGAGGTGCCAGGGGGCGGTCGAGCGGTCTTCCAAGCGCATGCAATTCCTCCGGGTTGGCGGCTTTTGCCGCGGTCTTTCGGCGAATGATAGTCTAGCGACGGCGTTTGCGCCTCCCTCGCACGCGTTCTCCAGGATGGTATTCCGCGGCTGCGTGACGCGGTTCGATCGGCCGAGAGCCCAATTCCATGCAGGTGATTCTGTTCCGACACGGACCCGCCGGACGTCCGGATTCCGACCGTTGGCCTTCGGATGTCGACCGTCCGCTGACCCCGCGCGGCATCGTCCGCACCCGGTCCGCGGCGCGGGGGATCGGTTGTGCCACGGACGACGTCTCGATCATCCTGACCAGCCCCTACGTTCGCGCGCTCGGCACGGCGCGCATTGCCGGGGAGGCCCTCGGAGTGAATACGGTGGAGACGCTGGACGCGCTCTCGGCGGGCCGCGGATCGCGCGGCGTGTTCGTCGCGCTGTCGCGTCTCCAGCCCGAGCAGACGGTGATCCTGGTCGGGCATGAGCCCGACCTCGGCGTCTTGGCGGCCGCCATGGTGGGCTCCGCGACGGCATTGCCGATCAAGAAAGCCGGCGCCTGCGCGATCGGCTTCGATGGCGCCCCGCGACCGGGCGCCGGTGAACTCATGTGGCACATGCCGCCGCGCCTGCTGCGCCGCCTGGGTCGTCGCAAGAAAGGAATCGGCTCCGCGTGATCGAAGAACGCCCGACCAATGGGCCCGACTCATCGGCGGGCGGCGCCGATGGCCGAGACGCGCCCGAGCCGCCCAAGCGCCGGCGGCCGCGACGCGGCGCCAGCGCGCACATCACCGATGGCAGCCTCTACGGCAGCCATGTTCGCGACTACCCGGGCCGGCTGTTCATCGTCGAAGGCATCGACGGCTCCGGCAAGAGCACGCAGCTCACCCTGCTCGCCCAGTGGCTGCGCGGCAAGGGCTATCCGGTGGTGTTCAGCGAGTGGAACTCCTCGGTGATCGTCAAAGACACCACGTCGCGCGGCAAGAAGCGCAAGATCCTGACGCCGCTGACTTTCTCGCTGATCCACGCCACCGACTTCTCGGAGCGCATCGAGCGCGAGATCATTCCTTCGCTCAAAGCGGGGGCGATCGTGCTCGCCGACCGCTACGTGTACACGGCATTCGCACGCGACGTGACGCGCGGCGTTCCGCGTCGCTGGCTGCGCTCGCTCTACCGGTTCGTGCCGGTGCCGACCATGGCGTTCTACTTCCGGGTCCCGCTCGAGATCGCCCTGCGCCGCATCCTGCTCGGGCGTCCCAGGCTCAAGTGGTACGAGGCCGGCATGGATCTCTACCTGCACACCGATGTCTCGCAGTCGTATCGATTGTTCCAGGAGCGCATCCTCGACGAGTACGAGCAGATCGTCGAGGAATACCAACTGTCGACGGTGGACGCGGTGCAGCCGGTCGAGGTCCAGCAGAAGCTCCTGCGGCGGGCGATCCGCCCGCACCTGGCGACCATGGGGCTGGAGGCACGGGCATGAAGAAGTTCGAGTCCTACGGCGACGGCATCCCGGGCCTCGATCTCAGCGACCTGACCGGCTGGCTGATCGTGATCGAGGGCACCGACGGCGTCGGGCGCTCGACCCATGTCGCGCGCCTGCGCGAGCATCTCGAGCGCATGGGATACGCGGTCGCCGAGACCGGCCTCAGCCGCTCCGACCTCGCGAGCCGCGGCCTGCGCCGCGCGAAAGACGGCAACACCTTCGGCGTGAATGCGTTCAATCTGTTCTATGCGACCGATTTCGCCGACCGTCTCGAGCGGCAGATCATTCCCGCGTTGCGCGCGGGTTTCGTCATGCTCACCGATCGTTACATCTATTCGCTGATCGCTCGCGCCATCGTGCGTGGCGCCGATCGCGCCTGGATCAAGGACGTGTATTCGTTTTCGCTCAAACCCGACGCGGTGTTCTACCTGCGCATCGACGTCGAGGACCTGGTGCCGCGCACCCTGGCGCAAGGCGGGTTCGACTACTGGGAATCGGGAATGGACATGCCGATGGGCGAGGATCTCTACGACTCGTTCATCAACTATCAGGGGCGCGTGATCCAGGAGCTGGACACGCTGGCGGGCGAGTACGACTTTCAAACGCTCGACGCCACACGACCGATCAGTGAGAACGCCGAGGCATTGGCCGAGCGGGTCTCGGCGCTGCTCCTCTCCGGCGGCACCAGCATGGGCGAACGACCGGCGGCGGAGTGATCGGCCGGTGACCGCTCGGGCTGCTCCCGCCCCTACGGCCCAGCTCCTGGCGGCGCGCGTGGCCCGCGACCTTCGCCATCGGCTCGACCTGCTCACGGACGCCGCGGTGCGCGTGCGCAGACAGCGCCTGCGTGCGGTGCAGACGCCCAGCGGAAGGCTGGCACTCGCTCATGCCACCGATGCCGAAGCGATCCACGACCTGCGCGTTGCCGCGCGCCGGTTGACCGCCGGCCTGCGCATGTGGCGGCCGGCCCTCGCCGGTCGGCCCGCTCGCCGAGCGCTGCGCCTGCTGCGCCGCGCCCGGAGACGGTTCGGGCCGTTGCGCGAAATCCGAGGTCCACACCTCCGAACTCGCGCGGCGCACTCGGGACCTTCCGCGCGTGCCGGCAGTGCTGGTTCGCATCGCGGTCGCGTGGCGCGAGCGTTATGCGCGCGACCGCCGGGGGGCACTCGAGCGTATCGAGCCCGAGCGCCTGCGCTCCCTGCGGCTGCACCTCGAAGATGCGATCGTCGCGCTCGACGAACGGTTGCGCGATCCCCAAGTGGTAGGCCGCGTGCGCCGCCGACTCGCGGCCGATCGACGCAGCGCACACGACGCACTCCTGGCCGCGACCGTCGCCGACGGCGCAGCGATCGAGCTGTTTCACGCCGCGCGCGTTGCGGTCAAGAAGTGGCGCTACAGCGAGGAGCGCTGGCACGCTGCACTCGGCACCGAATCGCGAATCGTGGATCGCCTTCGCGAAATTCAGGAGGCGCTCGGCAAGGCGCACGACCATGCGACCCTTCGCCAGGCGGTGACCGAGGTCCGGGGCGCGCTGGACGCGCCGCCCCCGCCACCCGTGGCCTGGCTCCAGGATGCCCTGGCGGTCGAGGAACGTACTGCGGTCGAGCATTTTCGGGAGCTGGTTTCGCCACTCCTGGGGCGAGGTCGGCGCGCTCCGGACCAATCACAAAAGTCGTTCGACCGGCTGATTCGCGGTGGTAGGCTGGTGGGCGCTCTCCCCCCCTGCCCAGGCACTACGGAGGCCGTATGACTCCTCGCGCGACGCTCGTCCCGATCGCTTCTCTCCTCCTTCTCGTCTCCGCGGCCCATGGCGCCGCCCCTTCCAGAACCACGCAACCTCACGTGCAGGATCTGCTCCGTCGAATCGACGTGAATCGGATCAACATGTTCGTGACCAACTTCGGTTCGTTCGGGTGGGATCTGACGACCGCCAATGCGGGGCTCCTCTACCCCAAGGGAACATCGACGACGGCGCTGTTTGCCGGCGGGTTGTGGCTGGGCGCGGACTTCCCCCCCGGACCGACGCGGGTGACGGTCGCCGAGTACTCGCAGGAGTACGGTGCCGGCCGCATTCTGTCGCCGGGCGTTTGGGAGGATGCCGGCGCACAAGATCTCATGGTCTACAAGGTCAAGGCATGGACCGGCGATCCCGCGGACTCCGCGCACGTCGAGGTCGTCCCGGTCGACCCCACTCAAGATCCACTCCTCCATCACAGTTGGAGCGAGTACGTCGCGGGCGCCGCACCCCGGGGCGCGCCGGTCCGCACCTACCGACTCCCCAACACCGATACGCCAGGTGGGGACGATTCGCTCGACGTGCTCGGACCCGACGTCTCGGGCGACCAAATGCTGTGGAGCGTGTACAACGACGCCGATCCTTCGCTGCACACGAACGATGCGGGCAACAGCGACCCGATTGGGGTCGAGGTGCAGCAAACGGTGTTCGGATTCGACCGACCGGGGCCGCTGGGCGACGCGGTTTTCATTCGCTACCGAATCATCAATGACGGCAGCGAAACCATTCAGCAGCTGATTCCGGGGGTCTGGACCGATCCCGACGTTGGCGGAGCCACCGACGACATGATCGGCGCCGACGAGCCACGCAGCATGGGCTACGCCTACAACGCGGTTCCCGAAGACATTCAATATGGCGCTACTCCTCCCGCCGTCGGCGTTCGGCTGCTCGGTGGATTGCCGATGACCAGCTGCACCGGATACATCAACGGCACCGACCCTTCGAGCACGGAGGAGTCCGCCAATGCGTTGCGCGGACTGCAGGCCGATGGCTCGCCGTTCGTCGACCCGATCTACCAGGTCGAGACCAAGTTCATGTTCCGGGGCGATCCGGTGACCGGCGCGGGTTGGTTCGACGGGCCTGCCGCCGACAAGCGATTGCTGGTCACCGCCAGCTACGTGACGCTGGCGCCCGGGCGAAACCACCGAGGTCGTCGTGGCCGTCGTGGTCGGGCAGGGTGCAAATCACATCGCATCGATCAGCGAGCTGCGCTGCAATGCCGACTTCACGGCCGAGGCGTACGCGTCGAACTTCACGCAACTGGATCCCTTGCCGGGCGTGCCCCCGTGCTTCGAGCCTTCCGTCTGCCCGCGTTCGCTGTATTTCTGGCAGGACCAATGCGCGGCGGACCCCTTCCAGCTTCAGCTGATCGCACAAGACGCGGACGCGCAATCCGCGTACTTCGACTGGGGGGCCAGTGCCGCCGAAATGTGCAGCACGCTTCAGTCACCCGGCACCGAGATGCGTTTCGAGGCCGAGCGTCAGTTCGCGGCGCTGCTCGCCAACGTCATGGCCGCGCGCTACGGAGTTCACGACACGAACGGGGACCCGATCATCCTGAGCCCCCTGACCCCGGCGAATTGCCCGGGGGTGACCGGAGCCACCGTCGCCGACCTGGTTCGCACCGGAAGACGCGGTTCGTCGCTGAGTGCGGTCGAATACGGCGATGGGAATCAGACCAACCCTCGCGCTCTCTTCGGAGTAGATCTTGGTCTTCCCTTCTTCGGCGGCGGCGCCGGGTTGGCCTCGGAATTCCTCGGCAGCTCGCTCGACCCGGCCACTCATCCCGACTCGTTCGCAACCGTCGAGATTCGGTTCAGCACCATTCCCCAGAAGGCCTACCGCTACCTCCGTCACGAACGGGCCTCGGACGGCGCCGCGTCGCCACTTGGCCGGCGCTATGAGTACGGCGGATTCCACGACGTCCCGTTCCAGGTGTGGGACGTCGATCGCAACGTCCAGCTCGACGCGGCTTTCGTCGAGCGGGTGAACACCGATGACGACGGCAACGTACTCCCGCCAATGGCGCAACCGTGGTCGTTGGATTTCACCTGGGGGCCCGATGCGACCGAGAACGGTGGACGCGAGTACCTGGTGGTGTTCCGATCGGCCTACACCGGCACGCCGGACCCGATGTTCGAGGTCGACGGCGCTCTGATCGAAGGTGGTCTACCCGGGCTCTATGGTCTGGCCAGCAGGCTGCTGTATCGACGGCGCGATCATCGATCCCGGTGACTTCATCGTCTATCGGTGGACGGCATCATCCGTCAACAGCATCGATCAGATGCTGATCGATCTCGAGGCTCTCTCTCCAGACGATCCCGAAGTCCAGACCGGCTACGCCAACATCATCAACTGCATCTCGGGACTCAAAGCCGCGTGCGACGTCCCGACCGCGGTGCTGGTGTCCCTGGTTCAGGCGACCGCCAGCCCCGAGGGGGTCGAGCTCGCCTGGCACACTCCCGGGTTGTCCGTGGCACGCGTCCAGCGCAGTCAGGCCGGTAGCGAGTGGGCGACGGTCGCCGTGCTCGAACGCGATGGTTCCGACATGATCGCGTGGACCGATCGCGCCGTCGTCCCGGGCGAGCGCTATGGCTATCGGCTGGTCGACGAGGCCGGCCAGATCTACGCCGAGACCTGGGTCAACGTACCGACCACGCATCGCCTGGCGCTCGCGGGGACGCAGCCCAACCCGGCTGTCCCCGGAGCGCGCATCGTCCTGAGCCTTCCCCGCCGCGGTCCCGCGCGACTCGACATCCTCGACGTGGCAGGGCGCCGTGTCGCCTGGCGCGAGGTCGGCGACCTCGGTCCCGGCGCGCACCAGGTGCGCATTCCGGAGCTGGATCGCCTGCCGGCCGGCGTCTACATGCTCAGGCTGTCGCAGGGTGGCGAGACGGCGATCGGACGGATGGTGCGCATCCAGTAGACGCGCGATGCTGTAGTGGTTCGAGGCGGCCGGTGTCACCCATCGGCCGCCTTCAGTTCCCGTAGACGCGCTTCCCTTGCGGCGGGGTCATGCCGCGAATCTTCTCGGGGTAGGTCGAGTCGGGATTCACGGCCGCGGCGTAGGTCGACGACCAGCCCGATTCGAATACGCGGCGCGCCTGTTCCGCGAGCTTGCGGCTGTCGAACGTGAGCGCAAGATTGCGCGACGAGGTGAAGTAGCCCGGGCCCCAGTTGCTGGTGCCGATCCAGGTGCGCGCGGTGTCCGCGATCGCGAACTTGCAGTGCTGGACGCGCGCAAACGGTATGTAGCCGCCGCTCCATTCCGGCACCGTCGAGAGCTTGACCTCGATGTTCGGCACGCGCGAGAGACGCTGCAGGTAGCCGATGCCCTTGCCGTTGACCACCCAGTCCGAGATCAGCAGTTTCACGCGCACGCCGCGCGCCGCCGCCGCGCGAAGGGCCACATCCAGCGTCTCGTCCTTCTCGTCGTACTCCTCGGGCGCGTAGGTCAGGAGCTGGACGACGATTTCGCCTTGCGCCGAGGTCAGGAGCCGGAGGATGGCGTCCAGGTCCCAGCGCGTGGAATCTGGGATCCAGCCGCGCGGTGAGAAACTGGGCACCACCCACCCCTTCTCCCCATACATGTCGAGGGGAATCGGCCCGAGTGGCGGTCGCGGCTTGGGCGGCGACGGCCGGCGGCTGATCACGCGCGCCCCGCCGCGGCTCGAGATCGTGTCCGGCTTCGCCAGCTCGACCCAGGTCGTGGTGTCGGCCGCCGCCCAGTCCCACTCGAACACCTCGGCGAACGCCGCCCCCAGGCTGCGGTCGATGACACGCACTCCCAGCTCATGGATGTGCTTGAGGGAACGCCAGTCGAGGTTTTGGCTGCCGAGGAACAGGTCCTGGCCGTCGACCAGGAGATACTTGCCGTGCTGGATGCCGCCGGCGATCCGGCGCATGTCGATGCGGCGCACCGCGAATCCCGGCAGGCGCGCGAGCGAGTCCGCCGGATTCGGATAGGTCGAGTACATACCGTTGTCGAGCACGATGCGGACCTGAACGCCTCGTTTCGCCGCGGCTCCGAGTGCGGCGAGCACCGGCTCCATCGGCTCGCCCGGCCAATGGGAAAGGTAGAAGCCTTCGAGATCGATGCGGGTCTTCGCCTCTCCGATCATGGTCAGCCAGGTGTCGAGCGTCGGCCGGAGCGAGGGATTGCCGAGCGTGGTCTCGATCGGACGGGTTTCGACCAGCTCGACCCGGCGACGCGTGTCCACGACCAGGTCGGAGGCGAACGCGGTTCCCCGGAACGTCCCGAGGAACGCGATCGCTGCCAGCAGCAGAATCCGCCGCAGAGGTACCGCGCGCATCACGTGCGGGCGCGAACGTCCGTGCCGTTGCCGCGCGTCCGCCGGCCGCGCCCGACGCTGCGACGGACGATGGCTCGTTGCGGTTTGGTCCGCTTGGCCGGGGTCGACTTGCCCGCGGTTTTTTGGCGCGCACCAGGCCCGGCACGGCCCGCCTTGGTCGCGGGCCTTCCGGCCTCGGCCGGTTTGGGCTCGCTCGGCTTCGCCGCCTTGACCGCAGCCTTCTCCGCGACGATCCGCACCGGAGCCCCAATCAAGGTCGAGAGTAGATCCGCACGCCGGCGTGCCGCCCACAACTCGAGCTGGGCTTCGCGTCGAGCCGCGACACGCACGGTCACGCTCCCCTTTCGCCGGACCACGGTCAGGCTGTGAATCAGCTGGTAGTGGCTCCGGTCGAGCCCCTCCGCCACCCGCAGGATCGCCGAAAGCCAGCGCACCGTGCGGCGTCCGTCGCGATCCAGGTCGCGAAAGCTGGGGACTCGTTTGCGCGGGCGGCTCTTGCTGTGGAAGCGGGCGACGTTCGCCACCATTTCGACTTCGTCGGCGGCGAGCCCGCGCAGGTTGCCGTGCTTGATGATGTAGTAGGAATGCTCGGGATGCGCGTCGTAGCCGATCGCCGACCCGATGTCGTGGAGCAGGCCGGCAAAGTGAAGCGCGTCGCGCGCCGCGTCGCCGAGCTTATGGATCGGCCTCAACCCGTCGAACAAGTCGAGGGCCAGCTTGGTCACGTGTTGCGCGTGGGGCAGGTTGGCCTGGAACTTCTCGGCCAGCTGCATCACGCTACGCAGCCGCAAGTCCTGGACCCGCTCGGCGGCGGTGATCTCCTGCGCGTGGCGCATGATGTAGTCGGTGACCAGACCTTCACGCACTCCAAAGTCCGAGATGGTGATGCCGTCCAGCTCCAGCTCCTCGAGAATGTGGCGCAGCACCACCGCACCGGGCACGATGATCTCGGCTCGCTGGGCGTCGATGCCGGGCAACCGCTCGCGTTCGGCGGTCGTCATCTTCTGAAGCCGGCGAGCCAGCGCGTGCAGGGAATCCAGGGACAGAACGTGGCCGTTGATCTGCGTGATCGGGCCGCCGGTCTCGCTCCAGTGGGCAATGTGGGCCAGCGCGTGGATCGACCCCGAAGAGCCGAAGGCCTGCTCCGGCTCGAGGGCTGCCACCACGCCCAGCGGATCGCGCAAGGCCTTGCGCACCGTCCGGTCGAGGCGAGCCAGGTCGCGCCGCGAAGGCGGGTCCGAGTCGAGCAATCGTTCGGTGAGCCGCAGCGCGCCGAGCGGAGCGCTCACCACACGCTGCAGCTTGTCGCGATTACCGACGACCAACTGCACGCTGCCGCCTCCAATGTCGACCATCAGGCTCGGTGCTTCCGGCAGGCGAAGAGCACCCTTGACCGCGAGATAGATGAGCCGGCCTTCCTCCTCGGCCGGGATCACGCGCGGCGTCACGCCGGCGATCGTCCGGGCCTGGGTCAGGAAGTCGCCGCCGTTCTTGGCCTCGCGCACCGCCGCGGTCGCCGTGCACAGGATGCGGTCGACCTGGTGCCGGCGGGCGAGCTGGACGTAACGGGTGAGCGCGCTGATGGTTCGTTGAATCGCATCGGCGCGCAGGCGGCCGGCGGTGAACGAGCCACGGCCGATCTGCACCACTTCGCGCTCGCGATCGAGGACCTCGAAGCCGCCGGAGCCGGTGGCGCCCGCGATCACCATGTGAATCGAGTTGGTGCCGATGTCGATGGCGGCGATGCGCATGGGGGTCCTCCGGGTTTCCGACGGCTCGCGGCGCCGGCCAGTATCGCAGATTGCAGGGTGAAGGGCGGTCGAACTGCATGATGCCCGCGATCGCGGTCGCCGAGGGAATCAACCCTCACGGTTCGCCGGCACGCGGGGCCGTGCGCTCGGGGCCGCGCCGAATGCGGGTCGGAGCTAGGTTCCCGCCCCGAGGTCGGACCCGACTTTCAATCCCCGACCTACTGGGCACGAAGCTTGATAAGCGTTCCGCGGCATCGTCTCACCCTCCATCGGCGGCGGCTGCGGCAACGCAGCCGTCGCTGACTATTTCAGTCGCGACAGCCGGTGCGCGGCATACCCGGCCGCGATCGCCCCGAGCAGGCCCAGCACCAGCGTCAGCGGCGCCCAGGGCGACCGCAGGCGATCGAGCCGTTCGTCGGTCGGCCAGAAGTCCATGGACCAATCGAGCGCGCCGACATGCACCGGGGCGCTGTCGAGCAGACGCAACGTCTCGGAAATATCGGCGGGATCGGGACCGTAGACCAGACTCTCCCCTTCGTTGATCGAGAGCTGGAATCCGCGCAGCAGGTTGGGGAGTGAGAGCGTGTCGGCGAGATCCCGGACCCGCAGGACGCCGGCGATCACGCCGATCGTCCGGCCGTCGCGTTGAAGCGGTGCGGCAATCAGGATCTGACGACGTTCCTCCGGACCGACGAAGCTCGCGGACACGTGGTAGGTGTCGCTCCCCAGCGCCGGAGCCACGGCGTCGCGCCGCACGTCCTCGAATTGAGGCGCCAACTCACCGGTGGCGCTCGCCGCGGGCAGCGGCGTCGTCCAGCGCGGCGTGAGGTCGGCATCGCGCCATTCGAACGCGCGAAACAGCGCGTCGCTCCGCGCCACGCGATCGGCGTCGTCCGCCCAATCGGCCAGGGTCGGCGAGGCAACGCCCTCCCAGCGACGAGCCATGCGCAGCATTTCCAGGCCGCGGGCTTCGATCGCGCGCGAAGCGGACGATTCGAGCTGCCGCGACTCGACCAGGATCAGGCGCTCGAGCAGGCGATCTTCATGGCTCCGGAGTCCCCACCACAGGACCAGCACCATCAGGCTCACGCCGGCCCAGACCATGAACCCGGTTGCCCGAATGCGCAGGCCGGCCGCCAGCGCGCGCGCTGCTTCCTTGATTCGGGTGCCGACCTGATCCGCCATGACCCTCCCGGACCTATTCCCAGCCTTCGCGGATCGCTCGCTCGTACGCTGCCCAGTAGGGATCCGGTGGCGCTTCCGCCACCCGGATCGCCTCGCCCTCGGACTCCGCCCACCACACTATGCCCGGTCCACGCACGAATTCGCCAACCTCCGCGGCCTCGATGCCGGCCGCACGGAGCGCATCGAGAACCCGTGCGGCGTGCGCGGCACGAGCGGCGACCAGCAGCGTGCCTTCGGACAGCGCGGTGTAAGGATCGATGCCGAATGCTGCACACGCGGCGCGCGCTTCCGGACTGAGGGGGATGAGCGTTCGAATCACCCGCAGATCGCACGCCGCCGCACACGCGAACTCCACCAGTCCGCCGAGAACCCCGCCTTCGGTGGCATCGTGCAGCGCGCTCACGCCCTGGTCGCGCACCCCGCATTGGATTGCGATCCGGCAATCCTCGACGACGCTCACCTGATCGATCAGGCGGCGTGCACGCTCGAGGGCCGCCTCACGGACACCAGGAACACCGGCATGCTCGGCCAGGAACCGCTCGAAACGCCGGGGAAACAAGTGCGCGGCGATCGCTGTCGTCTCGATCGCGCAACCCCGGGTTACGATCAATCGATCGCCGGGACAGACAAACGGCGCCCCGATCCAGCGCCCCTCGTCGCCAATGCCGATCACGGTGGCCGCACCGACGATGGTCAGGGACGAGCCCGGATAGCGCCCGGTGTGGCCCGCGACCACCGCGACTCCGAGACGCGCCCATTCCTCGTGCAGTGCCTGAGCGTAGCGATCGAGCACGTCCCGGTCGAGATCCGGCGGCAGGTCGAGGCTCACGGTCGCCCACGCGGGCGGGATGCCGGTGGTCCACGAGTCGGAGACCACGAGATGAACCGCGAGCCGCGCCGAGCGCTCGGGTCCAAGGGCTGGAATCAGCGACAGCGGGTCGGTGGTGATCGCCAGGACGCGTCCGGCGCCAACCCGCACCACCGCCGCGTCACGCCCCGGGCCCGGCCCCAGCAGGACTTCGTCACGCTCCGCGCCCAGACGCCCGCGGATCAGTCGTTCGAGATCCGCCGGCGGCAGCTTGCCCATGGTCCCGCCGGCGACGTGTGCGGTCCGGTTCCCGACGTTCCTGGTGTCACGCACGGTGCCCCTCAGCGCCTCCGGAACCGGGCGCCGTCCTTCTTCACGTGGTCGAGGTTGAAGACCACGTCGCGCACGCCGGAGATCCGCTTGATCTGGCGCTCGAGCCACTTTGCCAAGTGCGCCTCCTGGACGACGTGATCCAGGGCGCCGCCTCCCGACGCGAAATGGGAACTGCTCAAGACGCCGGTGAGGGTCACGACACCGTTCGTGACGCCGAAGCCGGCGCCCGCGAGGTCGACGCCCTTGCGCACCAGGATCGCTTTGACTTTGGTTTGAATGGCGTGATCGTCGTTGCTCATTGGGGCGGCCTGTCGCGCCTCAGGATCGGCGCATTTTCCAAACCAGGAGCGGTGGCGTCATCAGAGTGGTCAGCGCCACCATGACCACCACCGCGGAGAAAACAGCGCCATCGACCACGCGCTCGCCGCGAATCGAAAGGGTGGCGCCGATGCTCGCGAAAATCAGCCCGACTTCGCCGCGCGGGATCATGCCCAGCCCCACGGCCCAGCGGTCGGCGCCCCGTTCCAGCACGCCAAAGGCGCACACCTGCTTGCCGATCACCGCCGCCAGCGTCAACACCGCGGCGAAACCGAGCACGCCGGGAACGCCGAAGACCGACAGGTCGACCCGCATGCCCATCAGCACGAAGAACACCGGCACCAGGAAGGTCGACAGGGGCTCGAGCAACTCGGGGATGCTGCGTTGCTTGTGGTCGCGCGACTGGAGGTCTCGGTAGTGCACGTCGTCCAGGACCAGCCCGGCGGCGAACGCGCCGACGATCGGGGCCAGACCCACCGCCCCGGCCAGGAACGCGAACCCGAAGCACAGGGCAAGGGCGGTCGAGAGCAGCATGCCGCTGCCGCCCAGCCGGGTCGCGAGTTGGAACGCGTGCTTCGACAGCCAGCGACCCACTACTACGGCCGCCGCCAGGAACGCCACTGCCTTGAGCAGGATCATGAAGCCCGACTTGGGATCGAATGTCCGTCCGGCATCGGCGGCCTGGATGATCCCGGCGACTACGGCCAGCACGATCAGCCCGAGCACGTCGTCGATGACCGCGGCGCCGAGAATGATCCGGCCTTCGACGCTGGCCGTCCGCCCGAGATCCTGAAGTACGCGTGCGGTGATTCCGACGCTGGTGGCGCACAGGGTCGCGCCCACGAACCAGTGGGTCAGAACGTTGTGCCCCGGAAAGAACCACGCCGAACAGAAATAGCCCAGCACCATCGGAGCGATCACACCCAGCACCGCGACGATCAAGGACGACGCCCCGACCGCCATCATCTGGCCAACGTTGGTGTGCAGTCCGACTTCGAACAACAGGAACAACACGCCGATTTCGGCCAGGAGCTGAATGCCTCCCAGGTCCCGCAAGGCGTCGAACCCGTGGTAGCCGAACAGTCCGAGGTTGCCGATCAACACGCCCGCGAGCAGCTCGCCGAGCACCGGCGACTGGCCGAAGCGTGCAAACAGGGAACCGCCGAGCTTGGCGCCGACCAGGATGAGCAGCAGTCCGAGCAGGACCGGCTGAACGCTGAGCGCGCCATCCGCGGATGCGGCCCACGCGGGCGAACCGGCCATGAGGGCGGCGACCACTGTCGCGAGAAAGGGAGCGATCGAGCGTTGACGCATGAGCGGCGCAGTTTGTAGCGTCTCCAATCTCATGTCCAGCGCGGCGACGTTCACGGCAGCGGGGCCCTCGTCCCACGTGCTCTCGGTCGAGCACGTCACAAAAAACTTCGCAACCTTGCGCGCAGTGGATGGCGTGTCGTTCGCGGTGCAGGGCGGCGAGATCTTCGGCTTTCTCGGCCCCAACGGCGCCGGCAAGACCACGACCCTTCGCATGATCATGGGCATCACCCGTCCCGACGAAGGGCGCATCTCGTTCGGCGGCGCGCGGCACTATGACCCGACCCGGGTCGGCTATCTCCCCGAGGAGCGTGGACTGTTCGAGGACGTGAAGGTGATCGACGTCCTGCAGTACCTCGGTTCGCTGCGCGGCATGTCCACGCCGGACGCGCGCGCCGAGGCGGCGCGGTGGCTCGAACGCCTCGAGCTGGCCGATCGCGCCCGCCACAAGGTGAACACGCTGTCCAAGGGCAACCAGCAGAAGGTGCAGTTCGCGGCCGCGGTCCTCCATCGCCCGATGCTCGCGGTGCTCGACGAGCCGTTCTCGGGCCTCGATCCCTTGAACCAAGAGCTGTTCCTGGGTCTGATCGGCGACCTGCGCGCCCGCGGGGCGGCGGTGCTGCTCTCGGCGCACCAGCTCGGCCTGGTCGAGCGCCTGTGCGATCGCTTCCTGCTGATCTCCCGCGGCCGGGCGCTGCTCTCCGGCACGCTCGACGAAATGCGGCGCACGGCGACACGCGACACCGAAGTGCTGCGGCTCGACCTCCGGCCGCGGTCGGGGACCGCCGATTCCCGCGCGGTTGCCGACCTGCTGCGGCGCGAGGCCGGGCGCGACGCGGACGTCGAGTCGGCCGACGGACGATTGACCGTGCGCGTCGAGTGGCCGGCGGCGCGGGATCTCGGCCCGGTGCTCACCGGTCTCGCCGGATCGTACGTGGTCGACCGGGTCGAAATGCGCCCACCGTCGCTACACGAGGTTTACGTCATGGCCGTGGGGGGCGACGTGAGCGCCGCGACCACCGCCGCCGTTCACCAGGGGGCTTGAATGCCGGGACGACGGAACGCCTGGTGGCTGGTGGCGCGCTGGGAAATGCGGCGCACGCTGTCGCGCGCCGATTTCATCGTCTCCGTGCTGATCACGCCAGCGCTGATCGTCGGCGTGATGGCTGGAACCCAATGGATGGAGCGGCGCACGGACCAGCGCATCCATCGAATCGCGGTCGACGCCGACGCGCCACGACCCGACTCGATGGCCACGGTTCAATGGGTCGAGGTGCACGGCGCCGACGCCGAGCGCACCGCCCTGACCCGGGCGGTGCTCGCCAAGACCTATGACGGCGCCCTGCTCGTTCCCCCCGAGTTCCCCGAGGGCCAGCCGGAGCTGATCCTGCGGCGCGAGATCCCGAGGCTCTCGCGCGCGATCGACCAGCAATTCGACACGCTGGCGCGCGCCGTGCGCGCGGCCGAGATCGGGCTCGACCGCGGCGATCTCGCGCGCCTCGAGGCGGGGGTCGAAGTCAAGGTCGAAGTCGCCGACCCGCAGGCCCGCTCCTCGCGCATCGACCGTATCGTCGCCCTGGTCCTCATGCTCCTGTTGATGACCGTCATCTTCATCGCCGGCAGCTACGCGATCATCGGCATCAGCGGCGAGAAGCAGGCACGCGTGACCGAGATCATCGTGTCGGCGATCTCGCCCCAGGCGTGGATGGACGGGAAGATCTTCGCCTTCAGCGTGGTCGGGCTGGTGAACGGACTGGTGTGGGCGCTCGCCGGCATCTGGGTCCTGCTCTGGTTGGTGCCGACCATGCCCGGCTCGCTCAACCCGATGACCGCGGCGATCTGTACGCTGTACGGACTGCTGGGACTCGGCCTCTACGTGGCCCTATTCGCAGCGATCATGGCGACGCTCAAGGATTTCCAGTCGGCGTCCAAGCTCCAGGGGAACTTCTTCGTGATCCCGGCCCTGCCCATCTTCTTCCTCGAGCCGGTCCTGGCGTCGCCCGAGGCCGGCTTCGCCATCGTCACGTCGCTGGTGCCGTTCTTCTCACCCATGTTGATGCCGATGCGCGTCGCCATGGGGCAGGCCGCGACCTGGCAGATCGTTCTCGGGCTGGTGCTGTTGGCCGCGAGCGTGTGGCTGATGCGCAAGGCGGCGGGAACCGCCCTGCGCGTGGGCATGCTGATGTATGGGAAGGACCTCAGCCTGCCCGAACTGTTGAGGCTCGCAAAGCAGGACTGATCAGCTGAAACCAGGGTCCGCGTGCCCCGAAACATCCGCCTGCCACTGCTTGGAATACGGCCTGCGCCGAAGCCGCAATCCGCCCGGCCGAGGTCGGGGTCCCTTCTGCCCATAACTACCCCCGAACCCCGGACCGGGGCGGGACGCCGAGGCCGCCTCGCCTCGTCCGTCCCTCGGATCACGGCATCACCAAAACGCGGGTCGAACGCGAGCCATGCCCGTGGCGCGCGGTCGGTTCATCGGGTGCAAAGAGATCTAGTGGTGCTGGGACGCGCAGCCTCGGCGGATCGCCGAGGGACGCGCTCGTGCGAGCGCGATCAGGCGGTGGGAGGAGAGTGTTTCGGGGCGAGTCTCAGGATGGCGATCGAGGAGTGACACGCCACCGGCGCGTCGGGGATGGCGTGGTCGCCGGGCGACAGCGAGTGCTCGAACCTGGGGCTGGTATCGAGGATGACTTCGATCCGGCGGGACAACACCACCATGCAGTGGTGCGCGGCATGCGAATCTCCATCGGGCGAGACCCCGATCCACTGGCCCGACTCGGCGGTTTGGCCCCCGGAATGGCCATGATCGGTTTCGGAATCGGTGAGGTCACCGTGCTCGGAGCAGACCGCGTGGGGGATTAGGGCAAGGTGCGCATGCGAGCCGAACTGCCCCGCGAGGGCAATGACAAAGGCCAGCGCTTGAACAGCAATGCCGCCTCGCGTCCGCAGGAAGCGAACGAGGGAACGCAGGATCACGGAATCCTCAGGAGATACGTGCCGAGAGGCGGTTCGGCGAGGGAAGTATCCCCCTCCGCGAGGGGGTGGTCAACCTGTCGTTGCGCTGCCCACCAGATCGTCCGACAAGCGCGTGATCGCCGCGAAGGTGCGTCGTGCGGCGTCCTCCATCGCGTCGGCGTCGGCTGGGTCGATCGGCATCGCGTTCATCGTCTGCCGGTACTCCTGCCACATCGGCCGCTGAGCTTCGCCGTGCGGATCGAGGTATCGGAATCCGGCATTCGACGACGGCACCTCTCCGCCACGGCGCATCAGCGCCTTGGCGATGAATCGGTTCCCGTTCTTGCTGCCTTCGAGCACATAGTTTGCGCCGAGCAGCGCCAGCGGTCGTTCGCTCGCGGTTCGGTCGATCCATGCCACGAAGTCGACAGTCGCGGGCAGCGGCCGCAGCGACTCGGGATCGATGCCATGATGCCGCAGGTCGGCGCGCAGCCGATCGGCCTGGAACAGATCGTCGCGAATCATCGGGCCAAGCTCGGACCTTTGGGTCCGCAACTCCGCGAGCCGTCCCTCGAGCGCGGTGTGGATCAGCAACATCTGTCCGAGCCAGCGCGCGTATTCCTCGGTGGCGACGGTGCCGCGCACCAGCGAAGTCTGGAACGGATGACCTTCGGCTTTCGCGTGGAGATCGGCAGTGGCCTCCCGCAGCCGATCCATGATGCCGGCCACGCCTGGCGCGCCGTCGGGTCGGTCAGCGGCCAAGTTGTCCCCAGAGCAGGAGCAGACCGGGGGCCGCGAGCCACAGAAGGCCCTTGATCAGGAAGAACAGGAATCCGGCAACACCCAGGCGGCGAATCCAACTCGAGCGAATGACCGAATGGCCGGGGGCCGTACCGAACGGTTTCCCGTCTCCCGCTGGGGTCGACGAATGCGAATCCGTCGAGGTTTCGTGGTTCGTTGTGGCGCGCATTAGTGCGGACTAACTACCATTAGGTTCGGCTCACTGTCAAGGGGCCTGCGATCGCGCGACACCCGATTGGAACCCGTTGGACCAAGCGCCGATGATAGTGGCATGAGACACATTACGACGGTGTTCTTCGTAGGCGCCACGATCGTTGGCGTGGCCTCATGCGGCCAAACCGACCGCGTGGACCCGATGGCGGCAGCACGCGTGGCCAACGAATCGACGCTGGTCGCCCCCGGACCCGGAGTCGAGCGGTCGGTGACCCTCGAGGTCGGCGGCATGATCTGCCAGGACTGTGCCGACAAGGTTCAAGCGTCGCTGGCTCGTGTCGCAGGAGTGCATTCGGCGAGCGTCAAACTCGACGATCGAGTCGCCATCGTCGTCGCGGATGGATCGGTCGCCGACAGCGCGCTGACCGGCGCCGTGCGCCGCGCTGGACCAGGATATCTGGGCCTGGTCCGGCATTGATGCCTCGCCCATCGGTCGACCCACGCTTCCCTTCAGCGCCAGGCGGGTCGGCGCGCGTTTGCCGCGCGGCGTGCTCGGCCCTCCTTCTTCTGGCGTTGATCTCGGGCTCGGCTGCGGCGCACATCGTCTCGGGGGCCGAAGTCGTGCTGCTCAAGAAGCTGCCCCCCGGAGTGATTGCGTGCGCCGCGGTGGCGCCCGACACCGGCGGTCACGTCGCTCCCAACCGGAGCGGCGCGTGGGTTCACGTCGACCAGCAAGCTCCAGGGCTGATCGCGTTCATGGACGCTTGCGTGCGGGCGGACTCCGCGGCGGCCGAGCGGGCGTGGAACGTGATCGAGGCCGCGATGCCCTACCAGCGGCCGGCCGGCGACTTCGAGCCGGTGAGCGCCGATCGCTCCGAGCATCTGACGCGCAACGCGTGGTGGATCGGGCAACTCTGCCGCGCCGAGATCGTGGTCACCAACAGTCCGCTCCAGCAGCGATTCCGCTGGCGGGTGGCGTTGCTGCTGCCCAAACTCCGGCGTTCGGTGGACTGGGTGGTCGGCGCCGGCGACGAGTTGCTCGGCCTCCACGCGGCGCGACCCGACTTGCTGATGATCGACGCCATGGTCTTCCTACTCGCAGACGGCACCTTTCACGAGCCGCGTTTCGCGGCACTCGGGCAGCGCGCCATGGTCGAAGCGCTCGGCGCGCAGAAGCCCGACGGAGCGTTCGTCGCCGGGCGGCAGGCGGTTGCCGAACATGCGCGTGCCATGGTCGGCCTGCTGGAGCTGGTCACGTTCTTCCCGATGCCGACCCTCGAAGACGCCACCCGGCGCGGATCGGATTGGCTCGCGAAGAACCTGCCGGCGCCGCCCAAACGGGCGCTCACCGCCGACCAGGCCGAGCTTTGGCGCAATGCGCTCATGGTGCTCGGGTACCAGTCGGTGCGCACGCAGGACGCCGCATTGCAGGCGCGGGTCGCCACGCTGGCAGCCGCAATCAAGACGGCTCAGGCGCCACGCCCCTGAGGCGCTACCTCGTTTGTTTCGTCCGTTCTAGCGCACGCGCGCGAACCGGACGACCGCGCTACCGAACTCGGTGCGCGCTCGCGCGAAGTAGACCCCGGCTGGCATCGGGCTCCCGGCATCGTCGGTGCCATCCCAGCGCAGAGCGAGAACTCCGGTCGCCGAGCCCTGGAACAGCGACCGCACGCGACGTCCCGTCACATCGACGATCTCGACGTCGGCCTGCCCACGCCCGGGCAGCCCGAGCGAGAGATGCACGGCATCCGTCGCCGGGTTGGGCCACGGCGCGCGAAACTCCAGTCCGCGTTCGCCTTCACCCGGAACTCCGAGCGAGCCGGTCGCGGCGTCGTAGATCGAGATGTCGTCGATCGCGGCCTCGACCACCGAGCCGGCGCCGAGGTCGGCGGCGACGAAGCGCACGCGCACCTGGGAAGTCGGCGTGACGTAGTTCGCCACCGGAATCGCGACCTCTTCCCAGTGGTTGTGGATGCCGCGCAGCGTTTCCACCGGCACCCAGCTCACACCGTTGTCGCCGCTGATCGAGATCTCGAGCCAATCATCGTCGGCGCGGAACTGGCTGTAGAACCAGACCCAGACACCGATCGTCGGGATCGACATGTTGATCGTGTTGTACGCGGGCGACGTCAGTGTCGTCCTGCCCGCGTCGAGATCGGCCGCGTCGATCGCGGTGTTGCCCGGCTGATCTCCGGTCACGAAGCACAGGCTGTCGGGATCGGGGCTGCGGTCGGTCTCCGGCTGCACCTGGCCGGGGGTTGCGCCTTCGGCCTCGTGGCCTTCATGGAGCAGGCCTGGGCCGGGCTTGCTCACTCCGCGCAACGCGGCCGACGCGGCACGGGACGCGTGCGACCAACCGATCGCAGTCCCGTTGGTCGTGTCATAGGGCATCGGCGCGCTGACACCGGTGCCGAACGGTTCGACTCGAACCCACTGACCGGAAGTCGCCTCATCGCCGGCAGCCCCGACCGTCCAGCCCGCTCCGGTGTTGAGCGGGTCCCAGACTGCGGCAGGTGTCAGTTCGAAGTTCTGCGTGCCGTCGAACCCGGGCCCGATGCGGCGCACGAACGATCCGGGGATGAACCCGGGACGCCGCACGTCGAGGCGGTATTCGTCGTCGGGAACGCTGAGGAGCGTGTACTGGCCGGCGGGATTGGTGTGCTGGTGGATCGGCGTCCAGCGCAGGTTCACTTCCGCTCCCTCCAGCGGCGCGCTGTTCACGTCGTTGCGGATCACGCCCGACAGATTGGCCGCGGAGCGCGGAATCAGGTTGAGCACCACGGTCTGCGAGCTGCCCTGCGCGACCTCGACGATCGCGCTGGCGTCGAAGTAGCCGAATTTCTTGACGAGCACCGTGTGGCTGCCCACGTTGGGCGCGAACTGGGCCACGCCCTCGGCGGTGGTCCGGATCGAGTCACCCTGGCTGGTCAGGTAGACGGTGGCGCCATCGACGCCCATGACGTGGTTGCCATGCGAGCCGCCGTAGCGCGACGGGTGGGTTTCGGTGATCTCGACCCGCACGCGTCCGTAGTTGCGCTGCGGCCGGTACACGTAGAGTCCGGTCTGCATGTCGCTGGCGATCACGGTGCCCGACGGGAAGTAGGGATAGACGCCCCACACACCGGAATAGCCGCCGGAGGGGCCGGCGTAGGTGTCGCTCCAGCCGTACTCGGCAGGGTGCGCCGGATCGGTGATGTCGAGCACGCGAATGCCTTCGGTGTAGTTGGCGAGCCACAGCTCGTTGCCGTTCACGTGCGCGTTGTGGACGATCGCCTGCGGGTTCGGCGTCCATTCACCGACCAGGGTCGGCGACGCCAGGTTGCTGATGTTGAACACGCGCAGCGGCTGCCCGTTCTGTTCGTCGGTGACGTAGATATAGCTGCCGGTGGCGTCCGGCCACGCGTTGTGGGTCAGATACGCCCCGGGATAGGTCCACGACGCCAACTCGACGGGTGCGGCCGGGTTCGTGACGTCGAGCACGCGCTGGACGCCGACGTAGATCGACGAGGCGTAGAGCCGGGTTCCGACCGGCACACAGTCGTGCACGTAGAACGTGTTGTTGGTGTTGACGCCCGGCCATGAGGTGACCAGCGTCGGAGCCTCGGGATTGGCCAGCGAGAGGATGCGCAGCGCGGTGTTGTTGCCGTTCGAGGCATGGGTGCCGCTGCAGTAGAGGAGCGCACGGGTGGTGTCGACCGACACCGTGTGCGACCGGCTGAATCCTGTGGAGAACGTGCCGACCAACACCGGGTGTTCGGGATCGGTCATGCGGATGATCTGTACCCCGGGCAGCGGCTGCATGGTGCCGCCGGCCCCTTCGGTCACCGAGTAGATCCAGTTGCGGTACGACTTCATCTCCCGCCACAGCGACGGCGGTCCCGGAATCATGGCCACGAAATAGGCGTTGTCGGGGTTGGTGACGTTGTAGATCGCCGTGCCTTGGTTGCAGCCGATGATCGCGTACTCGCGGCCATCGCCGTGCATGTAACCCCAGCACGACGCGTATCCGGTGCCGCCGTAAGGCCCCCCCGGATTGGGAAAGTCGTTGAATTGCGCCTTGAGTTCGAGATTGCGTCCGGGCACGGACGGCACGGACGCAGCGGACGAATTGGTGATCGCGGCCCCGAGCAGGCCAAGTGCGAGCAAGGCCCGAGCAGTCGGGTTCATGGGGGACTCTTACCTCCGTGTTGGGAAATGGCGGATGTTTCCGGGACAAGAATAGCGACAGCCGCGAGCGTCTGCTAGGGTCCTCTTCCTTCCCCGGCCATACGTAGAACTACCTAGGACCGAACCCCGCCGCGATGACTGGAGGGCTGAGCTTGCCAGGGACCCAGGAGAACGCCCGGCCGGGCTGGCTGCTGGCGTGCGCCTTGATTGCCCTCGCGGGGTGCGACGCCACGACTTCATCGTCGGGTGGAGACTCGAGCGGCGAGCACCTGGTCGTCTATTCGAGCGACCGCAACCAGATTCCGGGTCAGTTCGACATCTACCTGTACGACCTGGATCAGCTCGGATTTCGCTCGGTGCCCAACCTGAACAGCGTCACGGCCCCCGACCTGAATCCGACGATCTCGAGCAATGGGCGGCTGATCGCATTCGAGAGCGCTCGAGGCGGGGGAACCGGCATCGACATCCTGCTCTACGATCGCGCACCAAATCCTCCAGGACTGGTCGCGCTGCCCGGGGTCAACACCGCGAACGACGAAACCGAGCCCGAGTTCTCCGGCGACCTGCTCAAGCTGGCCTTCGTCCAACAGGTCGGCGGCTTCCGGCGGATCCGGTTGATGGACGGCGTACCTGACACGCTGTTGGCCCTGCCCGGGCTCGACACCACGGCCGCCTTCAACGACATGTCGCCCACGCCCAGTCACGACGCGACCACCATCGCGTTTGTCTCCGATCGCAATGGCAACCCCGACGTGCTGGTCTGGCGGCGGGGTCTCGGGCTGCTCGACCTGCCCGACCTGATCTCTCCGGATCGCGACCTCGACCCGTCGCTGTCGGGCAACGGGCGATTCCTGTGCTTCGCCTCGGATCGCGCGGGTGGCGAGGGAGATCTCGATCTCTACCTGTTCGATTTCTCGGACTCGTCGCTCACCCGCCTCGATCTGCCCAGCACCGATGCCGAAGATCGCCGGCCGAGCATCAGCCTGAATGGCGACGTGATCTCGTATCAGTCCGCGCGCTCCGACGGCGTCGGCAAGCTCGACGTGTGGAACTACAACCGGACGACTGCGGTCGTCGGCCAGGGCTTCGAGCAATCGAGCACCGGCGACGACCTGTCACCGTCCCTGCGCTGGCGGTGAGCCCCGAGCGGTCGCGGCGCCGGCGGCTCGACCGGCGCCGGTTCCTCGGACTCTCGGCCGCGGCGGGTGCGGCGGCGCTGGCGCCGGCGAGCCTCGATGTCGTCCTGGCGCGCATGGCCCATGGCGCCACGCAGGCAGTGCGCGGCTACGGTCCGCTGGTCCCCGATCCCAAGCAATTGCTCGATCTGCCCGCCGGGTTCTCGTATCGCGCGTTCTCGACCGCGATGTACGGCGCTCCCCAGCACGAACGATTCAGCATGAAGCTGACGAACGGGGACCCGGTGCCCCCGCTCCACGACGGCATGGCCGCGTTTCGCATCCAGCGCGGCCTGACCGCGCTGGTGCGCAACCACGAGATCGACATCGGTATGACCGAGCGCGTCGATCCCGGTCGCGTGCGGCCCTACGACCCGCTCGGCACCGGCGGGACGACGACGTTGTGGATTGACGAGGACGACTATCTGGTGAACTCGTTCGCGAGCCTTTCCGGCACGTTCCGCAACTGCGCTGGCGGCGCCACCCCGTGGGACAGCTGGCTCAGCGCCGAGGAGTGCACCTACCTGCCGGGGCCCGCGGATCCGGTGAACCATGACCGCACCCCGCTCGCCGAGCGCCGCCACGGCTACGTGTTCGAGGTAGACGCGCGCGCCCGGGAACTGGTCGAGCCGGTGCCGATCGTGGCCATGGGGCGCTTCTATCATGAGGCGCTGTGCGTTGATCCCAAATCCGGCTACGTCTACCTGAGCGAGGATCGCGAGGACGGCCTCCTCTATCGCTTCCGGCCGGACGTCGTCTCGGCCGGGATGAAAGCGCCCCTCGAGCTGGCGGCCGGCGACCTGGGCAAGGGCGGCGTGCTCGAGGCGCTGCGCATCATCGAGCGCCCTTCGGCGCGCACGCAGAACTGGTCGGGCGAAGTACCCTCGGCGCTCGAGTGCCAGACGCGCGCGATCGCCGCGACCGCGCCCTTCAGTCCGACTCCCGAAGCCGAACAAGTGCCGATCGGCAAGCCGTTCAAGATCGCCTGGGTGCGGATTCCCGACATCGATCCGGACATGGACATGGAACGCGACCCGGATGATCCGTTGCGCAACCCGGCCGCGGCCGGATCGGCCGAGCATGGCGTCGAGCGCAAGGAATTGATCGAGCGCACGGCGCCGACTTCCACGCGCGCTCAGGGTCATCGGCTGGGGGCCGCGCAGTTCGCGCGCGGCGAGGGCATGAGCTTCGACGACACCAAGCGCGCCGTCTTCCTGTGCTGCACCAATGGCGGCCCGGCCCGCGCGGGACAGGTGTGGAAGCTCGACGTGGTCAAGAACGAGCTGACGCTGGTGGTCGAGCCCAATGATCGATCGCTGCTCGATGGTCCCGACAACCTGTGCAACGCGCCACACGGCGACGTGATCGCGGCGGAAGACGGCTGCGACGACGACCGCCTGGTCGGCCTGACGCCGCGCGGAGGGCTTTACGTGCTCGCGCGCAACGCGATCAACCGCTCCGAGCTGGCCGGCGTCTGCTTCTCGCCGGATGGCGAGACCCTGTTCGTGAACATTCAGAACCCGGGGATCACGTTCGCGATCCGCGGACCCTGGGGCACCCGGCGGCAATGAGAAGGCCCCGGCGTTTGCACGCCGGGGCCTTTGCGATGATCTGGTGGCGTTGGGTTCCCCGGAACGGGGTGTCCCGCGTGAGCGCCACGCGCTTCGAGGTCTACCCCTACGGGGCCGCCACCTCGATCAAGCCGCTGGAACTACCCAAGGGATCACCTCCTGTTCGGGCGTGCCACGCTCGGCGGGTCCCAACCCGCCCGGATCTCCCGGCCGCCCAGACCGCGAGATTCCGCCGCGCCTACTCCCGAAGGAGCGCCGCGGATGAACACCTCGAATATCTAAGCCGAAGCGACCGCCGCCTGCAAGAAGCTGCCACGAGCGCGGGCCAAACCGACCCCGGCGCGGCTCGAAGGCCCTACCTCCCAGACCGTGACTACGCCCGCGAGCTGCTCCGCAGTTTGGCCTCGAGCGTGATCTTGGTGTTCAGCAGGCGCGAGATGATGCAGGTGTCCTTGGTCAATCGTGCCGCGGCCTCGAACTTGGCCGGGTCCGCGTTGGGAACGTCGGCGATCAGGTCCAGGTGAATCGCGGTCACCGTCATGCCGGCGTCGGTCTTGTCGAGCGTCGCGGTGGCGGTGGTCTCGATCCGTTCGGGCTTCATTCCCGCTTCGGCCAGCTTGACCGACAACGCCATCGAGAAACATCCGGCGTGCGCCGCCGCGACCAGCTCCTCGGGGTTGGTGCCCTGACCACTCTCGAAGCGGGAGGTGAACGAGTACGGGGTCTGGTTGAGTGTCTTGCTACCAGTGGTGAGTGAGCCGTTGCCGTCCTTCAGACCGCCGTTCCAGACTGCTGATCCTGTGCGCTTGATCATGCGTTGCCTCCTCCGATTGGGGGAATCGACCTCGCGAGACTAACCCGAGCAAGGCCTCGCAGGAGCAACGTCCGGACGACGGCCCCGACCTGCACGCTTGTGCACTCGCTGCGATGGGCGTAATCTCCTGACGGATATCCGAAGCCCGTGACCGGATTTCGGAACGAGTACCGCGGGGTTTGGGTCATGCAGCAGGTCATTTCTAGGTCACGTTTCACGGCGACCGTTCCACGGGTCGAAGCGAGACGATCGCTCGTAACGCCGCTGAAACCTGATCGAAACGTCGCGACCTCGATCGAGGCCGCGTCATTCGATCTGAAAAACGCGCTTGCGGCCGCGACGGTCCTCGGTGGTATAAAGCCCCGCACTGCTCGCGACCCAACGACTCCACGCCCGCGAGCATTTGTTGTCTTCAACCCACGCACGCGAAGACAAGAAGTCACAGGATCAGCGCCGTACCGAGCCGGATTCGAGCTGCGCCCCGCCGGATCGTCTCGGCTCGCCGCTGTCAGGGACGAGAGCTTTCTTCGCGTGGACCAGGGAGGTCCCCTATGAGCAACACGATTCTCAAGGATTCCGCCGCGACCTCCGACCTTGCCGGACGAGGCTTGCGCGTACCGCGCCGCTGGACCCGCCGCGGGGCCAACCCGCTCGACGAGGTGGTCTGGGAGCGCCGCCGCACGGTGATCACCAACCCCGACGGCTCGGTCGTCTTTCGCATGGACGACGTCGAGGTGCCGGCGGAGTGGTCCCAGCTCGCCACCGACATCGTCGTCAGCAAGTACTTCCGCAAGGCGGGCTTGCCCGCGACCCCCGGCCACGAGACCAGCGTGCGCCAGGTCGTCCACCGGATCGCCCACACCATTCGCCGCTCGGGCGAGGAGCAGGGCGGCTACTTCGCGACCCGCGAGGATGCCGACGCCTTCGAGAGCGAGCTGGCCTACATGCTGGTGCACCAGGTCGGCGCGTTCAATTCCCCGGTGTGGTTCAACTGCGGCCTGTGGCACGAGTACGCCATCCAGGGCTCGGGCGGGAACTTCTACACCGACCTCGCGACCGGCGAGGTCCAGGTCACCAAGGATTCGTATTCGCGGCCCCAGGTTTCGGCCTGCTTCATCCAGTCGGTCGGCGACGACCTGATGTCGATCTTCGATCTGGCGCGCAACGAGGCGCGGGTCTTCAAGTTCGGCTCGGGCACTGGCACCAACTTCTCGAAGCTGCGCGGGCGCATGGAAAAGCTCTCGGGCGGCGGCACCTCGTCGGGCCTGATGTCGTTCCTCGAGGTGCTCGACCGGGGCGCGGGCGCCACCAAGTCGGGCGGCACCACGCGGCGCGCCGCCAAGATGGTGGTGCTCGACATGGACCACCCCGAGATCGAGGAGTTCGTCAACTGGAAGGTGCGCGAGGAGAAGAAGGTCGCGGCCCTGGTCGCCGCCGGCTATTCCTCGGACTTCAACGGCGACGCCTACGCGACCGTTTCGGGCCAGAACTCGAACAACTCGGTGCGCGTGCCCGACCGGTTCATGGAGTCCGTGCTCGCCGATGGGCCGTGGAGCACGACGCTGCGCACCACCGGCAAGGTGTGGAAGACGCAGCCGGCGCGCGAGCTGTGGAATCAGATCGCGAACGCGGCGTGGCAGTGCGCCGACCCCGGCGTCCAGTTCGACGACACCATCCAGAAGTGGCACACGTGCAAGGCGACCGATCGCATTCAAGCGACCAATCCGTGCTCCGAATTTGTCTTCTTGGACGACACCGCATGCAATCTGGCGTCGGTCAATCTGATGAAATTCGTGCGCGACGACAGCGGCTTCGACATCGAGGGCTACCGGCACGCGAATCGCGTGTTCTTCATGGCGCAGGAGATCCTGGTCGACTTCGCGTCGTATCCCACCGAGAGGATCGGCAAGCGCTCGCACGAATACCGTCCGCTCGGGCTCGGCTACGCCAACCTGGGCACGCTGCTCATGGTGCAAGGCCTGCCTTACGACAGCGAGGCGGCGCGCGGCTACGCGGCGTGCATCACCGCGATGATGACCGGCGAGGCCTACGCGCTCTCGGCCGAGATGGCGGCGAGCAAGGCTTCGTTCGCCGGGTACGCGCACAACCGCGACTCGATGCTCGAGGTCATGCGGCTCCACCGCGACGCCGCGCGCGCGATCGACCACCAGTACGCGCCGCGCGAGATGAAGGCCGCGGCGGTCGAGTGCTGGGATCGTGCGGTGACGCTCGGCATGAAGCACGGCTACCGGAACGCGCAGGCGACGGTGTTGGCGCCGACCGGGACCATCGGCCTGCTCATGGACTGCGACACGACCGGCGTCGAGCCTGACTTCGCGTTGGTCAAGTTCAAGAAGCTGGCCGGCGGCGGCTACTTCAAGATCGTCAATCAGTCGGTGCCCGGAGCACTCAAGCGTCTCGGCTACGATGACCCGACGCTCGAGCGCATCGTGCGCCACGCGATCGGGAGCGGAACCCTGCAGGGTTCACCGCACATCAATCGCGACACCTTGCACGCGCGCGGCCTTCAGCCGGCGGAAATCGACCGGATCGAGGACTCGTTGCGCGGCATGCTCGACCTGCGCTTCGCCTTCGGGCGCGGCATGCTCGGTGAGGATCTGCTCACCCGGCTCGGGGTCGGCACCGCCGAGCGCGAGAAGCCGACGTTCAACGTGCTGCCGTTCCTCGGTTTCACCGACGCCCAGATCGAGGAAGCCAACGCGTATGTGTGCGGCACTCAGACAGTCGAGGGTGCGCCCGGCCTCAAGCCTGAGCACCTGCCGGTGTTCGACTGCGCCAATCGCTGCGGCCCGCACAGCACGCGTTTCATCCTGCCGATGGGCCACGTGCGCATGATGGGCGCGGTTCAGCCGTTCATCTCGGGCGCGATCAGCAAGACGGTGAATCTGCCTCCGGAGGCAACGGTCGAGGAGGTCGAGAAGATCTACATGGAGTCGTGGCGCCTGGGAATCAAGGCGGTCGCGCTCTATCGCGACGGCAGCAAGCTGAGCCAGCCGCTGGCCACCAGCAAGAAGGCGGAAGACACGGCCACGGCCGGCCCGCCCAAGCTGCGCCGGCGCCGTTTGCCGCGCCGCCGCCACGGCTTCACGCAGGAGGCGCGCATCTCTGGACACAAACTGTTCCTGCGGACCGGCGAATACGAAGACGGCACCCTGGGTGAGATCTTCATCGACATGCACAAGGAGGGCGCCGCGTTCCGCAGCATGATGAATTGCTTCGCCATCTCGGTGTCGATGGGCCTCCAGTACGGCGTGCCGCTCAACGACCTGGTCGACCAGTTCACGTTCACGCGCTTCGAGCCGCACGGTCGCGTCGACGGCCACGAGAACATTCGCGCGTGCACCAGCGTGGTCGACTACGTGTTCCGGGTGCTCGGTCTCGAATACCTGGGCCGCACCGATCTCGCGCACGTAGTGCCCGAGGACATGCTGGCGCCCAAGGAATCCGCCGCGCAGCACCCGGTCGGCTACGAGCACCGCGCGAACGGCGGGAACGGCAATGGGCATTCGAAGCCGGCGGCTGCGGCTCCGGCTGGGCGGCACCCACGGCGCCCGCGCCGGTTCGCCCCGACGTTTCGACGAGTGCGGTCGGCACCGGGGACGGTGGCGTCGAGTACCAGCGCAAGCAAGTTCTCGGGCGACACGCCGATGTGCGACCACTGCGGGCACATCACGATCCGCAACGGCACGTGCTTCAAGTGCCTGAACTGCGGCAACTCGATGGGGTGCTCGTAGGCGAATCACAGGGAGCCCGCGCGCTGTTGCGCCATGCCGTGGCGGTACTCGCGTACCGCTGCGGCAAGGCGGTGCGCGGGGCGCCCGCTGACTTCGCCGAGTTCAAATCCGGGCCGAGCACGCGCACGCCGATCGAGATCCTCGCGCACATCGGGGACCTGATGGACTGGGCGCTGTCGCACGTGCGCGGCAAGGAAGCGTGGCCGAAGCACGACCCACTGCCGTGGGACCGCGAGGTCGAGCGATTCTTCGCGACTTTGAAATCGCTCGACGAATCGCTCGCTTCCAACGCGCCGCTTGGGGCGCCGGCCGAACGCATCCTGGCCGGCCCGATCGCCGACGCGCTGACCCACACCGGTCAGCTCACCATGCTCCGGCGGCTCGCGGGCTCGCCGGTCAAGGGCGAGAACTACTTCCGCGCCAACATCGAAACCGGCCGCGTCGGGCCCGACCAGCCGCCACCGGTGCGCGAGTTCGATTGATGGCGTCGATCACGTGGCGTGCCGCCGTCACTGTTCTCGCGCTTTCGATTTCAGCGATCAGCGGTCGCGCGGCTCATGCCGCCGCACCCGACGATTCGACGCTCACCGTCTTTCTGGTCCGTCACGCCGAGAAAGACACGACCAAGCCCGGAAACGACCCGCCGCTGACCACCGCCGGCATCGAGCGGGCGAACCTCCTCGCCAGAATGCTCGGGCATGCCGAGATCTCGACCGTGTTCGTCACCGAGTGGCAGCGCACGCGGGCGACGGCCGAACCGATCGCTAGGACCCTCAAAGACTCCCTCCACGTGCTGCGCGGCCGCGATGTCACCGCCCACGCCGGGCGCATCCGCAACGAAACGCACGGAGGAACCGCGCTGGTGGTCGGCCATAGCAACACGCTGCCCGCGTTGATCACGGCTCTGACCGGCAAGCCCGTGCCCCCGATTCGCGACGAGGAGCACGACCGCCTCTACGTCGTGGTTCTCTATCCGGGTGGCTCGAAGATCATGTGGTTCACGTACGGTGAGCCGCCACCCCCGTCCAACTCCGAACCGTAGAGTTGCGCCCCGGCGAGCCCATGCCCTCTGGCCGCGCAGCCCCCCTGATGGATCGGATCTTCCCGAAGCGTCTTGGCAATGACTATCGCGGTTACCCGGTGGCGCTCTGGATCTTCGTCGTCATCACGCTGATGAGGGTGGCGCTGGGCTTGGGGCACATCTTCAACCCCGATGGCGGCGCTCAATCCATCTCGCACATCCCGCTCGATTCCTATCCCGCCGGGGCCGCGCAGAACGTGGTGGCCCTCTTTGCACGCATGGGGCTCGAGCAGTTGGTGCTGGGCGTCCTCTTCGTCACCGTCGTGGCGCGCTATCGCGTCCTGATTCCGCTGGCCTACGTCGTGGCCGCGATCGGCCAGCTCGGTGTTTTCGCCCTCGGCTCCTTCAAGCCGCTCTCGTTGACCGGCACGTCGGGGGCTTTGCCTCTTCACCTGGTGCTCGCCGTGCTGAGCGTGGCAGGGCTGCTGCTCTCCCTGCTGGGCCCTGGCTACGCAACACAGAAGCCCGGGGACGACACAAACTAAGAACCGCCGTGGCCTCGTGTGGGCACCACGGCGGAGAACTAGACGGAATGTCAGCTAGACGCTGGTGGTTGCCGGCTGGCCTGGCGTGGATGTCTGAGCCAGTAGGCCGAGCTGCCGCATCATGGTCGCCGCGTCGAAGTAGACGCGCGCCTCGGCGATCTGACCGTCCTTGATTCGGAGGAGCTCACAGAACTTGAGGTCGAGCTTCTTCTGCGTCGCAGGAATGGTCGTTCCATACGGTCCGACCAGCGGACCGGTGTGGGTGCCACGACCGATGAACTCGACGGCAATCCATTCTTCACCGACGACCGTGTGAAGGACTTCGACCTTGCAATCCGGCATCGCGGTGGTCCAGTTCTGGAGGTACTCGCGATAGCCCTTGTGCCCGCTGAAGTTGACGTTGAACGGGATGTTCAGCCACTTCACGTCGTCGGTCACGAGCGAGAGGTCTTTTTCCATTTCGCGCCGATTGAAGGCGTCGTAGTGTGCGCGAACGATGGTAGCGTTGTCCTGAGCAGTCAGCATTTTGTTCTTTCTTGCCGTGAAAGCGGCACTTCCATGATCGCCGCCGACGTCCGGCACAAAGTGAACAGGACCGGAAGCGATCCGTCGCATCGAGATTCAAGATGTTGAGAAGGACGATGCGAAGTAGCTGGACCGTACTCGCTGGGGGTGGTGGACTCGTCACCCTGAGGACAATCTTGTCGCTTCATTTCGATCAGGGCAACGGAATGCTTGGGGCCCGTCGATAGCGCAAGCCCTTGCACGAGCGTGACTCAACTGATCACGCGAGCTTCGCAGCCTACCAACGGGCGCGGACCCCGCGGGCGTCGACGTGCACGAACGGACCGTGCGCCGAGTTCGCCGGGTAGGCGGAGAGTCCGCCCGCGAGCTCGGGGTACTGGACCTCGACGTCTTCGACCACCGCATAGAGCACGCGCGCGTCGCGTATCGTGACTGTTCCGTCGCCGTCGAGATCATCCATCACGCCATCTCCGTTCGCGTCCACGATCACGTCGGCCGCGTCCCCGTACATGTGACGGCTGGCGCTGGCGCGGCCGCCCCTCGGGCCCACACCTTTTGCGTTGTACTGCGGCGTGCGGAAGCCGGACATGACGTGGAGCAAGCCGGGCAGCCTCCGTCGCTCCAATGCTTCACCGATGAGCTCGAGCTTGTCCAACAGCCCTACGCGGAGCACTAGAACCTTGGGCCACACGTCCTGCTGATCGTGGGTCAAGAAGTCGCGCAGGCAGAATCGTTTCGAGACCGGAGTCGACTCGTTTTCCGGTGTCACCGCGATGAACCCGGGAGGCGGGGCGTAGGACGGATCGTGCGCGGCCATCCCATGTGTCGGCCAGTGTCCGACGTGGTAGTCATCGAGTCGCGCGCCCTTCATTGCTTTGAAGGACTCGAGCGTCACCACCACCAGCGGGTCTCCGTCGGGCGCGGGCAGACCCAACCGGTGCACGCCGGGGGTGCCGAGCGGCACCCCGGAGAGGATCGGCTGCAGCGTGAGGCTCTCCGCCAACGAAGCCTGTGTTCCGATCAAGGCGCGCACATTGCCACTCGAGCCCATGACGTCCAGCAGCGGCGAGAGCGTGCTGTCGACGCTGGCCACCGAGCTATCGGGCGCCGAGGATGTGCTCTGTAGGGCGGGCATAGCCACGGAGGCGGCAATCAGGGTGAGGGACCCGCAAGCAAGCGCGGCGATTCGGTGAACTGGGTTCAATAGACCTCCCTGAGGGGATCTGGGTTCGCGAACTCGGTGGGCTGCAGGCGAAACATTGGACCCCATATCCACGGTCGCTGGGGGTCAATTCGGCGAGAAGACTCGCAAGGCGCTGCCGTGCAGCCCGATGGCGTCCGGACAGGGCGGAGCCTACTTCGGGTACGGATAGCCCTTCTCGAGGAGCTGGTCCAGTTCCTTGTCCAGGCCGTAGATGTCGGAGTAGAAGTAGACTTCGCCGTTCTCACGGGTGATGGCCGTTGCATACACGATGAGGACCGGCACCGGCAGGGACACGTTTACCCTCGTGTTGTCCTCTCCTTCCATCGCTGCGCGAATGCGCTCGACCGACCAGTCGGGCTGGTCCCTCAGCACGTGAGCCACCAGGGCGACGGGGTCGCTCAACCGGATACAGCCGTGGCTGAAGTCGCGGCGCGAACTCGAGAAGAGTCCTTTCGCCGCCGTGTCATGCAGGTAGACGTTGTGGGCATTGGGCAGAATGAATTTCACCAGACCCAGTGCATTCTGGGGCCCCGGAAGCTGGCGGACACGCAGGTCCTTTCCGATCCTCGCCAGGTTCTCGGGGGTCGCGGGCAACACGGGTGCTCGGTCCGACTCTCCGCTCACCAGCACCATGGCCTCCTGCTTCAAGAACTCGGGGTCGCTCAACGCCTTCGGACCCAGCTCGGCCTTCATGATGCTTTCCGGCACCTCCCAGAAAGGACGGAAGATCAGGTACCGCATTTCCGCGGCGAATACCGGCGTGTGCGTGTCGAAGGCATCGCCGACCACGACATCCATCGCGAGCATGTCGTCTTCTCGGTCGATCGAACCGCGAAAGGCGTAGAGCCGGAAGGCCGGGATGTTGACGATGATCGGCGGCCTGGCGAAAGAGGCCGGCAGCCAACGAAAGCGCTCCAGCGCCAGTTCGATCTGCCGCACGCGCTGCACGAACGGACGATTGAGCCGCGCGGCCGTGGCCGGGCCGATCACGCCGTCGGGTTCGATCCCCTGGCGGACCTGGAACTGCTTCACTCCCGCCACCAGTTCGGCCGTGTAGACCGTGTCTGCCGCGGCACTCCGGTGCGCCGGGCGAGCCAGGTCGCCGGTCGCTTCGAGCAAGAGGCGCAGCCGGGTCTCCGCGTGAAGGCGCATCCCGGGCTTGACGATGCGCGGCAGTCCGAGGAGTGGCACCAGGCTCGTGTCGCGCTCCAGGGCGCGGTAGCGAGCAAGACCGTTCTTGAGCAGGTGGTAGTGGAGGAAGCGTGGTTGCAGTCGCTCCAGGATCGAACCCTGCTGCTTGTCATCGCGGAGCGAGTCCACCGCCATCTCGACGGCCAGGGACGCGCGGGGGATGAAGAGTTCTGCGTAGACCACGCGAGGACTCACCCGGCCCCGATGCAGCGCCGAAACGAAGCGCACGGCGGCCACCGACAATCCGAGATCGAATCGAGCCAGCTCGTCCAGCGTCGGCGTGCCGCGCTCCGCGAGAAGCTTGCGTGCCGCCCGATCGAGCCACTCTGCGTCGTAGTCCGCAGGCTCGAGGCCGAGACTGTCGGCGCCTGCCAGGTGTGCGATCAGTTGGGTTGCGGCTTCGGTGGGCCGCGTGCCCCGGAGCCACAACGGCCGCCAGGCGGCGCGTTCATAGAGCCGCGCGATCTCGAGCTCGAACTCAGGAAATGCGGGCCAGTGCAGGTCGGGATGCCGACTCGATTCGACGAGGCTCCGTAATGGGGCACCGGCATCATCGGCGGCCTGGGCGACGTGCCGGGCACAGCCCAAGAGCGAACTGGCGAGGGCGAGGGCGAGGGCCACCCGCACCAGGGAACGCAGGCACCCTCGTAGCTGTCGACACGCCGGGATCAGCCGATGCACGGACATCGATTTCGATTCTTTCGGTTCAGCGACCGCCCGCCTCGCGCCTTGCATCTTCCTGCAGGGCTGCGCTCGCGTAGATCGCGAGCTCGATGCGGCGATTCTGCTGCCGGCCGGATTCCGTCGTGTTCGATCCGATCGGCTCGCGCTCCCCTAGTCCCGCCGTGGCGATGTGGCGGGTGACTCCTCGCGTGGTCAGGTAGCGACTCGCCGACCCGGCGCGTCGGTCGGAGAGGCCCTGGTTGTACTCGGAACTACCGAGGGCGTCGGTGTGACCCACGATCATGAGGTTCGCTTCGTCGTACTTCTTCAGACTCTTGGCCAACTCGTTCAGGTTGCCGGCTGCGTTGCTCCGAACGACGTCGGAGTCGAAGTCGAACAACAGTCCGGACGCGAACGTGACCTGAATGCCCTCGCCGACTCGTTCGACCACGGCACCCGGAACGTTCTGCTCGATCTCCTTGGCCTGCTGGTCCATCTGCTGGCCGATGATCGCTCCCGCCGTCCCCCCGACCACGGCCCCGATGATTGCACCCCGCGCCGTCGAACCCGTTTGGTTGCCGATCACCCCGCCTCCGATGCCGCCGGCGGTGGCGCCGACAATTGCGCCCTTGCTGGCATTGTTCATGGCACATCCCGGCGCCCCCAGCAGCACCAGAGCGGCCAGGGCCGACATACTCGCGAAACGTAAATTGTTTCGCACGACGTTCATCCTTCCTCGTCGATCCCCTGCCGCGCTACACGTCGGCGCGGGACCGACCATCAGAGCTGACTAGGGGGCCCTCTGCCGGACGATCAGCGCCTGCGAGCCGGCGGGCTCCCACCACTTCACGAGTTCATCGCGGCGCGCCACGCGCCGACGCGAAGTACCGTCGTGCGTGAAAGACGCCTCGGTGGCATCCCAGCCAATGACTACGCCAAACTGTCCGCCCGTTGCGGGTCCGGATCCGTACGCATAGAGCACAATCGGCGGCACGCCATGACTCAGGAGGTAGATCAGCGAGTCCGGCGTGAGCGTTGCGATCGCAGCTTCGTAACCCGCCCGGCGCGCGGCGCCAGCGAGGTCAGTGATACGCGAGCCACGAAGAACCGGATCGTATGCGCCTTCCACCTCCTGAAGCGCGGCGGGGGCGGCCCCGTGGTAGCTCAAGACCATCGCGAGCGCTGCCTGGCCGCTGCGTTCTTGCGCCTGCCTCACGAGAGGCACATCGAGTGCGGTCCCGGCCCTGCGGCGCATCGCCAACTGGGCAGGAATCGAAAGCTCTCCAATGACGCATCCGTTGCTCGGGGCGCTCAGGTTGCCACCCGCATCGAGCGACATGATGTAGATCGTCACGGGGTTGCCATCCGCACCGGGCGTGAGCCATACCGTTTCCCGCGTTCCCGGTGCGTGGGGGATGAGAATCGTGCTTCCAGCCGAGTCCGCGTACCCCGGGGTCGCCGTCAACGTCCCGTTCGAATCGAGCTGGTGGAAGACGTAGGCGTGGACCGGAGGCGCCGGCAAGTACACCAGCGCCCCCGCGCCCACACCCACCGTGTCCGCGGGTGCCGTGAAGTGTAGTGGGATTAGAATCGCCAAGAGCAGACTGTTCATGATGTGACTCTTGGAGGCATCCGTCGCGCGCTCCATCGATTACCCGGGAGGTTCATTTCACCACCACATCCCGGTTCATCAGCTTGAGGATGACGATGACCAGAAGGATCACCAGCAAAACGCCGATGATCGCGCCGGTGCCATCCCCGCCGCTGGGCAAACCCTTGGAGGCGCTGGCCAAAGTGTGCAGGTCGTCGTCGGACATGCTGGCGAGCCGCACTTGTGCTTCGGCAGGCGTCACCCCGTAGTCCCGAAGCTTCTGCGCCACGACTTTGTGCTCGAGTACTCGCTGTGCCATCAGCATGTCGGCATCGCGTGCCGAGGTGATGCTGGTCGCACCCGAGACGCGTGAGGGCGCGAGGCCGGCGACCGCCGGGCAGATGTCGATCGCACTCATCGACACGACCACGAGGATCGTCGTCCAGAAGCGAAGCGTTCTTGGGAACGGGTGCAGCTTTCCTCGAGTTGTCATGGTCTAGAACCTGATCGCGAGTCCGAGCGATGTCGTCCAGAAATTGGGATTGAACTCCGTCGGCAGCTGCAGATCGTCGCCTTCCTGCATGAAGATGTAGCGGCCGTTCAGGTCGAGGCCGAGGTTCGATGCGATCGGCATGTTGATGCCGCCACCCAGGTGGACTCCCATCTGCATATCGGTCGTGTCCTCGATCGGCAGGGCACTGTCATAGTCGTAGGTGGTGCGGTACCAACCGATGCCACCGCCGGCGTAGAGCATGGGCAGCGGCGTGGCCCAGAGCGAGGCCGTCACCGGCCACTGGCGGATCGCGAGATCGCCGTCGCCAAAGGAATCCTGCCGATACCCGATTCCACCCTCGGCCTTGAGAAACGACATCAGTGGGACGCGGACGGCGAGGCCACCGAAGCCTTGAGCGTCATCGGCGTTCGTGTCCGTAGATTTTGTGACGCCGATCGAGGGGATGATCTCCCACGCCTGCGCCACGCCCGCGCTTGCGATCGTAAGAGTGGCGAGCATGAAGACTCCCACGAGCTGCTGCTCCGCAAACGTGCGGAGGTCTTTGTTGGTCATGATGGACTCCTCTACGGCCAGTTGGGGATAGACGAGCGACTTGATGTCGCCCGATGGAGGTGCTGAAGCGCGCCAAGACGGTCGCGCCGTTGTTCGCTATTTGGTCGCTATCTGGTTCTTAGCGCACGAATGGTGCCAGCATGCGAAAGCGACCCTGAAACGCGTCTAGACCGCTGAGGTCCATCGGGTTGGGACCGTGCGCGAGATTCGCAACTCAGCGCTGCACGACGAGGTGCCGAGGAAGGAACTCCAAGAGACAGGCCGGATCACCAACCCGAGGGCGTCTGGGTGGACCTGGATCCGGCGGAGCGAGGGTGACGGGTCTACAAAGCTACTCTGTGCTCGTCCAGCCCTCGGCGCTTCGCGAGGCTGCCCACCACCGCGACCAGTTCGCTTGGATCCGCCGGTTTCGTCAAGTACATCTGGAATCCGGCGGCCAGGATGGTCACGCGGTCTTCGATCTTGGCGTAGGCGGTCAGCGCCACTGCGGGAACAACGCCACCTCGCTCAGGGGAGCGCAGGCGGATCCTTCGGATCAGCGAGTAGCCGTCTTCCTCGGGCATCGCGATGTCGGAGACCAGGACGTCCGGCTGCCACACATCGAACACGGCGAGCGCTTCGGCGGCAGACCCCGCGATCCGCGCATCCGCGCCGCAGGAATTGAACAACTCCAGAAGTGCCTCGCTCGCGCTCGGTTCATCGTCCACGATCAGCACGCGGACTTCGTCCAACCGCCCGGCCAGGGCCCCTGAACCTGAGTCCCCGGCGATCGGATGCCTGCGCACCGGTTCAGCGACCCGTCCAGCCGTCGCCAGCACCGGGAACTTGACTGTGAATTTCGAGCCGAGTCCTGCACCTTCGCTTTCCGCGGTGATCTCCCCTCCGTGTAGTTCGACGATGTGGCGCACAATCGAGAGTCCCAGTCCGAGGCCGCCGTGGCGTCGCATGGACCCGCCGGTGGCCTGCTGGAACGGCTCGAAGACGTGCGGCAGAAAATTCCCGTCGATACCGACGCCGCTGTCGCTGACCGCAACCTCTACCTGCGACCCCGTCCGCTGCAGTACCACCTGCACCCTGCCGCCCTTGGGGGTGAACTTGATGGCATTGGACATCAGGTTCCACATGACCTGCTGGAGGCGCTCCGAATCGCCCGAGATCAAACCCGCCCGTTCATCGAGAACGAGTTGCAGCCGGATGTGCTTGGCGTCGCTGGCCGGGATTTGCGATTCCGCCGCAGACTTGATCACCGGGACCAGATCGATCGGTTTCACGTCGAGCCGGAATTTTCCGGACACGACGCGTGAGACGTCGACCAGATCGTCGATGAGCTGGGCCTGAGAGATGACATTGCGCTCGATGACTTCCAGCGCACGCCGGCTTTTTTCCTTGTCGAGCGTGCCGCTTCGAAGCAACTGTGTCCAGGTCAGGATCGGCGCCAGGGGGTTTCGGAGTTCGTGCGACACGGTCGCCAAGAATTCGTCCTTCAGATGGCTGGCCGCTTCCACTTCCGACAGCGTCACGTTCGCCTGGGTCTCGCCCTTCTCAGCCAGGTTGCGGGCGGACGACTGATACCCGTAACTCCGATTGAGGGTGCGAATGATCAACCAGCAGAACAGCGCAAATAGAAAGATCGTCGCGACGGTGATGACGCTCAGGAGGGATTCAGCGCGGCTCACGGCCGCCCGCGACGGCGCCAGGCTGCGAATCCTGGCCGATTCGACGTTGCGTCACGAACAATGCCAGCGACCGTTCGAGCTGTTCAGCGCTCAACAGGACCGATTCGAGATAAGACGCCGCGGGCGTGCGCTCGGAAGGGCCCGAGACGATCAGCGCGCGCTGGAACGCGCCCTCGTGGGCGCGTTCGGCAGCCACGACATCGTCGAGAAGAGCAAGGCCCTTCGAATCCCCGATCCGCGTCTGCAAGCTCGTGGCCAGGGTGCGCAACTGGGAGCTTGCCGCGATTGCCGCAGGGGCCCATTGCGCGCCACCCGTGAGGAGGCACGCGCGCACGTCCGCAATGCACTTGACACCGATGAGCTGCAGCGCCCTGGCGTCCGCGAGATCGCGGCTCTCGCCCGTCGCCACGCTCGCCATCCTAGTGATGAGGCTTCGCGATGCGAACAACGATGCGCCACTGGCCAGGATCGCCAGTAGACCGATCAACACCATTCCGGTGATTAGGCGACGCTGGAACGACCATTCAGGCACGGTGGGTCCACCTTCCGCGATTCATACCTAACACCCCCGGCTTCTCATGAGGGGGCCCGATGCCCGGGCTCGGAACCGGCGTACAGATGAAGCCGGTTGTATAGCGTCTTGAGATTGATGCCCAGAATCTGCGCCGCCTTCTTCTTGTCACCGGCGCACTGCTCCAGGGTCGCGAGGATCAGATCGCGCTCGGACTCCTCGAGCGAGCTTCCCACCTTGGGGCTTGACGGCGCGGGACCCCGCCCGACGCTCAAATCCGAGAACTCGATCACCCCCTCAGACATGATGAAGGCTCGCTGCAGCTCGTTCTTGAGCTCGCGCACGTTCCCCCGCCACGGGTGCGCTTGGATGCGGTCGCGGGCCGCGGCACTCAGGCGCTTGGACGTCCCTTCCGAGGCGTTGAGTGACTCCAGGAAATGGTCCGCGAGCAAGAGCGCGTCTCCCTCACGATCGCGAAGGGGCGGCAAGGCGATCGGGAACACGTTGATCCGATAGTACAGGTCCTCCCGCAGCTTGCCTTCCTGCAAGGCCACGTGGGGATCGCGGTTGGAGGCCGCGATCAGGCGCACATTCACTGGAACGGCTTGTTCTCCTCCCACGCGGATCAGGGACCCTGACTCGAGCACGCGCAGGAACTTGACCTGGAGTTCAATCGGCAACTCCGTAATCTCGTCGAGGAACAGTGTACCCGCCTTCGTCCGCTCGAAGCAGCCGCGCCGCAGCTGGGTCGCACCCGTGAAGCTGCCCCGCTCGTGGCCCAACAGTTCGCTCTCGATCAAGTCCCGAGGGATTGCGCTGCAGTCGAATGGGAGGAATGGGGCCCGGCGGCGGCTGCTGAGCTCGTAGATTGTTTGCGCCACGATCTCCTTGCCGGTGCCGCTCTCACCGGTGATGAAAACCGTGGCATCCGTCGGCGCGACCTTGATCATCTGGTCGTACACCTTCTGCATCGCGGAAGAGATGCCGATCAGCCGGCCGAAGCGGCCAAACTTGCGGAGCTCACTTCGTAGGGTGCCAACTTCCTCTTTGAGCGATCGCAAGCGAAGGACGTGAGCGAGCACCGCCTTCAGGCGCCGGTTGTCCAAGGGCTTGGTGAGGTAGTCGAGGGCGCCGAGCCGCAGGGCCTCGATCGCGGAATCGACCGTGGCCACACCCGAAACCAGGATCACGTCGGAACTGGACGTCTCCTTGAGCTCTCTGAGCAGCCCGATCCCGTCGCCGTCGGGCAGCATCAGGTCGATCATGACCAGGTCTGCCGGGCCACTCGCGAGATGCTCGCGAGCTTCCTTGAGTGTGCCGACACTGGTGACGGCGAACCCTTCATTGGTGGCAATTTCGGCCACGCCCAGGAGGAAATCCGCATCATCGTCGATGAAAAGCGCTCGGAGCATTTGGGTAACCCTCGGCAACTGGAGACTACTTTCCAAGTATCCCACGGCAGAGCCGGGGTTCAGCAATCGCATTTGCCTTTGACCTGCGGGTTCTCATTCATGACCAAATCCTCCATTGGTCGCAGTGGCTTCCAGGCGCCCCGCGACGGCTTCGACCTGTCGTGCCCGGACCACGAACCGCTGAGGCGCGGGGCCGACAAACTTGAACGGGTAGCAGGTGACAAGCGTCAACGCGCGGGTGGCCGTCGAATCCAGGACGTCGACACGCTGCGGCTCGACCACGACACACCACTCCACCTGGTAGGTGTACGTGCGCTCGAGCGTCACGATGCGGATCAGGTCGTTTACGCGCGCGCCTCCGAGACCACGCAGGAACGTGTCGCGATGGCCGGCGAGCGCGCAATTGCCGGGGGCACCGGGCAGCGCGGTCGATGCAATATGGCCGATGGCGCGCTTGAGTGTCTTCACATCCGAGCCCTCGGCGACGATCGCCGAAATGCGCAGGCGGGGGATCTCGATCCTGCCGAGTACGCCCCGTTGCTCTGTTGGAGGCTTCGGCGGGTTGGATGCGGGCAAGTCGACGAATGCCGCGTTGCTCGCGGCGGCTTCGGACGGTCCGGATTCGGTCTCGCGTAGCGCGGCCTCGAGCCGATCTCCCTCGATCGCCTGGAACCGGCGCGACTCGAGGTCGGTCTTGGACCATAGCGCGAGAAGAAGCAGCCCGAGAGCCAGGAAACCCATCTCCAGCCAGCGGAACCGAAGGTGCCGAGTCATGGTGCGAGTAGGCATGCGACAGGAGCAGTGCCACCCGGGGGGCGAGCGAGCCCGAACACCGGGTGGACGCGCCGAGGCAATGCGCGATCAAACCTTCCGGAGACCACGCACGACCATGATGAGGCCCGCCAGCAGGAACCCGAGCAGGCCAAGTAGCAAGATCCACGGCTGTTCGCTTGCAGTCTGCGGGAGCGTCTCCAGCTCTTCGACCACCGGCACCGGAACACTCTGAGCAACGACCGCGTCCTGCGGTTCGACGGACTCGCGAAGCTCCAGGGTGGACATCGCGGCGCTCCCGGTTTCGGCGCTCGAATACCCGCAGTCCGACGAATTCCGGGCGAGCAGCACGTCGCTGTCGCGGGTGTGTGCGTATGCCTGTTCGCGGTCGGCAACGTCGCTACTGATCAGGTTCAGTCGCGTCGCGTAGTAGCGACCGTCGTTCATCTGCGTGAACTCGACACGCACGTCGGAACCGGGCGCGACCTCGCCGGACAACAACGTGCGCGAGTCCATGACCATGCCGACTTGCTGGCCCTGATCGGTGTCGACGACCAGCCGATGATCGTTCACCGACACTACCCTGCCCGAGATCATCGGCCGGGTGGAGAACTGATAGTCGGCGGTCGACGGGCCTGCCGTCACCGTCGCACCGAGTGAATGCTCGTCCATCGTGTGAGACGAGCGCTCCCAACTCTCGGTAACTACCTGACCCTGACTGCTTGGCTGGCGATCGCCGCCCACGGCCGAGGCGTTGCGCGCAATCGCTTCGGGACTGTCACTGGTGTTCGCGTAGGCCTGGAGGCGTTCCGTGGACATGCCGCTACGAATCGGCATGATTCGCTGCGCGTAGAAGTGACAGTTATCCAGCGCCACGAAATCGGCGCGCATGACCATACCGGGTGCAAGATCTCGGGGCGCCATCGTGTGCGAATCCATGTTCAGCGTGATCTGTTCGCCCTGGTCGGTGTTCACGACCATCTGGTGGTCGTTTACCGTCACCACCGTCCCTGAGATCATCGGGTGGGATGAAAAGTGGTACGCGGTAGTAGTCGGGATCGCTGCAAGCGCGTTCCCGATCGTCAGCATGACCGTCAGGGCGAATGCGCCCGCCACCATGCGCCGCAATAGGTGCGACCTGCCTTCAATCGTCCTCATTTACAGCGTCCTTTCGTTCCTGATGTGTCTTGGTTCAGACAAGGCGCTTCCTCGGTACCATCAGAAGAACCAGGCCGCTGACCAGCGCGATCCCTCCAACGATGGGCGACAGCGGAATGTTCTTCTGCTCGGTCGCAGTCGCTGTGATCGAACCCACCTCGAGGACCGTTCTCTGCCGGCTGTAACTGATTCCGCCATAGACAAGCGCGAGGACTCCTAGAATCACGAGTGCGAATCCACTGGGTTTCATCTTTGCTCTTCCCTTCCGGCCGTGACGACGCCAGAGGCGTCCCCGACCCGAGTTGACCGGCGGGGCCCGGCGGTGAGCTGAAAGGCTCACCGTCCGACCCGATTACCGCCTCGACGCTCCCGGGGAGCGCCGTCGATTCTTGAGTGCATCCAACTCTGCGCGAAGAAGCTCCAGCTCCACCGTCTGTTTCCCGACCAGCCGTTGGAGCTCAAAGATGTAGCGCTCCGTCGGCAGAGCGCTTGCCGGTGTCACGCGCCCCCTGGGTGAACCGTTGACTTCGGCCCCCTGGGGATTGAGTCGCTTCCATCGCTGCAGCAGGCTCCGTGCGATCCCCAGCTTTCGGCTGAGTTCCGCAAGGGTCAGCTCGCCGCGCCATACGCGCTCGATCTGCTCACGCTTGAACTCGTCGGTGAAGATCCGCCGACCGTCCGACTTGCGGGGAATTCGTGCCATCTCGTGTGCGCCTGCGCTAGGGGCGCACGGCGACAGCCTCGTTGGTCGTGAACGTGAGTGGGGTTCCTTCCTTGAGTACCACCTGAAACCCGTCCGAAGCGGCGACGACTCCGGTTGCCACCCCAGCGCCGATGACGCCACCAACCACTGCGCCCGTGCCGGTCCCGGTGACTACCTTGCCGATCAGCGCACCGCCTGCCGCCGAACCGGCGATCGCACCGAGGTTCCGCGCTCGGGTCGATCCGGCAATGATGGCTTCCGTGCTGCCGTGCACCGAGTACCTGTGTTCGGCAACCGTGATCGAGGCGAGCCCGAGGTCGAGCATGGCGCGGTCACCCTTGCGAGCTGCCTTGACGGTCGTGACTGTGCCCGCGACCGAGCTGCCGGCAGGGATGACGTTCCGGCCATCGACGACCGCCGCGCTCCGAGTCGACCCGGTCCATGCCGTGCCGACACCGGCCGTTTCTGAGGTTAGAGGCGTGCTCAGCGTGATGTCGATCGATGAGCCCGACGGCAAACTCAAGTAGTTGCTCGTGCCGCCATTGCCGTTGGCGTTGTTCTCACTGGCCGCATCATCGGATCGACAACCCGACAAGACCGTGGCCGCGAGCAGCGCGACGCTGCTGATGAATGGTGCATAACGCATGAGACGACTCCTTCGATGATAGGTATTGGCAAGTGAGGAACTGCCGCGGATGCGGCGGCCTCATCGCTAATGATGATCAAGTATCGGGACGATCCGGATTCTCTTGTTCCGGGTTCCCTTGAAATCGTCGCTGTGAGCGGTCCGAGATTCGACCGCAGGCCAACCGAGGTTGGTTGGTCAGGCGATTCGTGGCTCGCGTGCGGTGTGGGGGCCGGGCCTCGGGCCGCCCCGTGCATCGAGCGGGTAGTGAACGCAGTGTCTACCCATGCGCGACCGAGCGCAAGACAAATCGGGCCCCGACAGTCGCTAGCACAGACCTACACTCAAGATGACAGACCTATGTGCACACAACAGCCCGAGCACGCGCATGTTCTCTCGAGCGTCATAAGACAAATACGTCGCACACCTCAATCCCGGTCTGACTTCAACCGGTCGAGGTGCGCGACGTCGTCCTACAGTGGTATCGCCGTTCGGTGTTCGCAATCCTTATGGCGTTGGCATTACCACCGCATTGCCGGCCATCGTTACCGCGCCAATCCGTGCCAGCGCCCTGCCATTCAGCGTCGCCCCGGTATTCAGAGTGATCGACTGATTGGCCATGATCGTGCCCTTGAAGGTGGAGGAGGTTCCCAGGGTCGCCGAACTTCCGACCTGCCAGAACACGTTCGATGACTTCGCACCTCCACTCAGGATCACCGCACGACCAGAGGTCGTGGTCAGCGTCGATGCCATCTGGAACAAGAAGACGGCGTTCGGGTCGCCCTGTGCGTCGAGCGTGAGATCGCCTGAGGAGATCGCAAGTGACGACGTGGACTTATAGAGGCCCGGGGGCAGGGTCAGCCCGCCGAGATTCCCGGCCACACTGACCGGCCCGACCGTTCTTCCTGCGGCGTCGTTGTATGCGGTGGTGAGGTCCGTCATGCCGGACGCTGAGGCAACATCTCCCGCGTGGATCGTGCCGGACAGGGTTCCCGGCGGGAAGCCGGTGATTGCGGTCCCGGGGCTGACGCCCATGTCGCCCGTCAACGCGGTGGCGCCGGTGCTCGTCGCCGTCGAACCCGCGAGAATCACGAAGCCTCCCGCATCGCCGAGAGCCGGCGCCAGCTGGGCACCTGCCGTCGACGACGTCGTGAAGCTCCATGCCTGATTACTCGCCAGGGAATTCCCGGCGACATCTTTGACCCCGGTCGTGACCGTCGCCGTGTATGCCGTACCAGCCGCGAGGGCGCCTGTAGGGGTGAATCTCGCGATGTTCGTCGACGCATCATACGCGACGGTCCCAACCACTGGCGTCGCGCCGGGCCCGTTCACGCCGAAGCTCCCCGTCGTAATCGTAGAGGCGTTCATTGCCTCGCTGAACGAAGCGGTGATCACCGCCACGCCTATCGCGCCATTGAGCGGGTTGGTGGCACTAATTGTCGGTGCCACGGTGTCTCCAGGACCGACCGGGTTTTCGGAATCCGAACTGCATCCAGCCATCGCGATCAGAAGGACTGCCAGGAACCACGCCGCGACCGGGCGTGATCGACGAACTACGTGTGCATGACGCATGGACAACTCCTCAGAGTAGGGGGACCGCAAGTAAGGCATTGCCGCTTCAGACCCATTCGAAGCGCACGAATGGTGCCAGCGGTGGAAGCTACCTCCCGGTTGCCGCTAGATCCGTGCTGCCGCTCTGCTTGGGGGCTTTCCGCCTGCTCCGGACTCGCCCCCTGAAAGGGAAGGAAGACGACGAACGACCTTCAGCGCAGCAATGAACTGCAAAGGAAGGGCAGGGATCTTCAAAGCCCCAGGTCCTTCGGAAGGACACGGTTGGGTAGTCGCAGGGTCTGAGGCGGTACTGCAACGTCACGCTTGTGTCCGGCTCGAGAGCTAACTCGCATTTTCTGTTGCGTTCGTTCCGTGCGCGGGCGGAGACTCTCTATCGTTCCTCGCTGGCCGCACAGGACGGCTTCAGGGTCGACTCATACACCGTCGCTGGCGCGTCCATCGAAGAACATGGGAGGTAGCAGATGCTGTGGACGATTGCGGTCGTGCTCATCATTCTTTGGTTGCTCGGTCTGGTGACGTCCTACACGATGGGTGGCTTCATCCACATTCTGATCGTCATCGCCATCATCGTCGTGCTGATTCGTGTCATTCAGGGCCGGAAGGTGCTGTGATTCTCAAACACGGAGACAAGGCATTGCCCGTGAAACGATGCTGAGCCTGCTGGTGGCTTTGCTGCTAGGAGCCTCGCCGGGCACCGGTTCCGGGCTGGCCGCGGCCGTGGTGGACCTGGACGTACCGATCGTGGTGCAGGAGCGCGAGCGTTGCGGCCAGGCCGCGCTCGAAATGGTGTTGCGCTACTACGGCGCCGACGCCGCGGCACTTCATGAAGCAGACAGTGCATACGATCCCATCCTGCGCGGGTCGCTCATCACAGACCTCGCAGCCGCCGCGCGCCGAGCCGGCTACGACGCCACGGTCGCGACCCTCACCCCCGATTCGTTGGTCGCTCTGCTCGTGTTGGGAGTGCCACCTATCGTCCTCTACCAGAGCGGGCGAGCCCCGCTTACGGTCGCACACTTTGGGGTGGTAACCGGTTGGGATCCCGCACGCGAGGCCTTCAGCCTGAATGATGGCGGGGCCCGACCGAGCGTTGTGGACGGTGACAAGCTCGCGAAACGGTGGCGGACGGCGGGTTCGCAGGCGCTGATCATCCGAAGAGTGTCACCATGAATGCGCGGGGCCTCGCCCGCCCGGTCGTGGTCGCGCTCGCGCTGGCGTCGGTATGGGTTGCCGCACTATCGGGTTGCGCCCATCTGGTGGTGCTGCACGACCCGCTGACGGCTAGCGAGCACAACGACCTCGGCGTCGTATACGAGTCGAGCGGCAAGCTCGATCTGGCAGCGAAGGAGTACCGCAAGGCTCTCAAGCTCGATCCCCACCAATCCCGGGCGCGCGTCAACCTTGGCAACATCGAGGCTGCGGCAGGGCGTTGGAGCAGCGCTGAGAAGTGCTACCGGCGAGCGCTCAGCGATTCCACGACGGATTACGACGCGATGAACAACCTGGCGATCGCTTTGCTCAGACAAGGGCGGAGCCTGGATGAGGCCCGTGCGCTCGCCGGGCGCGCCGTGGCTGCAGGCGGAGGGCGTGACTCGGTCTACCGGGCCACGCTGGCAGAGGTGACGTCGGGCGGGCGCTGAGGCGAAGCGCTCACATCCGCGAACCCCCGGTCCCCCTCAGGCCGGGACGACTTCCTCTCGCCCGGTTGCATGGATTTCGCTGCGTTGGAAGACTCTCCTCTTCCGGCCGGGGTCAGGGCGCGGATTAGGTACCCGCCGCGGCGGAGATAGAAAGCCGCCAAGCCTTCCGCCACAACGCGATGGGCCGGGATCGAGGTTGTCGACCGGTGGCTGGCACTGTTCCTGCAGCAACGCGAGGGCTGGCATTTGTGGACGACATTCCATCCTGATTGTTGGACCACTTCTCGCCGTCGCGGAGGTTCCTCATGAATCATGAATATCGGCACTCGACCATCGTGGCCGGCGCTGGACTGGCGGTGTTGCTATTCCTCCCTTCACTCGGATTCGCCCAGTCCGGGTTGGGCTCCGCGGCGAGTTTCGCTGTGCTGGCCGGCTCAACGATCACCAATACCGGCGCGACGACAATCAACGCGGATGTGGGAGTGAGCCCCGGCACTGCGATTACCGGCCTTCCTGCGGGGCAGCCCACCGAAGGAACGATTCACGCTGGCGATCCCGTCGCTGCACAGGCTCAGGATGACCTCACCACTGCATACAATCTGCTGGCAAGCATGGCGTGCGGTACCGACATGACCGGCCAGGATCTGGGCGGGAAGACGCTCGGGCCGGGCGTCTATTGTTTTTCGTCATCGGTCCCGTTGACAGGAACCCTTACTCTCGACGGCCAGGGCGACCCGGGCGCCGAATTCGTTTTCCAAATTGGGAGCACACTCACAGGCGCCGACTTATCTTCAGTGATCATGTCCAATGGCGCCCAGAATCGACATGTCTGGTGGCAAGTCGGTAGCTCCGCGACTCTCGGAATATCTTCCTCGACGCAGGGCAATATTCTCGCCAGCGCGAGCATCACACTCAATACCGGTGCCGTCCTCTCGGGCAGGGCCCTGGCGCAAACGGGTGCGGTGACCATGGACTCGAACAGCATCACCAGCCCTGGCGACACGGCAACGCCCACAATCAGAGCGACGTGGGCCATGATCAAGACTCGGTATCGGTAGACCGGCCGCCGCCGGCGGGCGTCAAACCAGCGCGGACCCCCCGACACGAAGCATCTCGGATACCGGTCTCGGCATGCCGATGTGATAGCCCTGGGCGCAGTCGACTCCGATCCTTCGGAGAAGGTCCGCTGTCTCCTCGTCGGCCACGAACTCGGCGACGGTCTTCTTCCCCATTCCCCGCGCGATGCTGACGATGGCTTCAACCACGAGCTGGTCGATCGCGCTGGTGGTGATGCCGCGGATGAAGTCGCCGTCGATCTTGAGGCAGTCGAAGGGGAAGTTCTTGAGGTAGTAGAAGGAGCCGAACCCAGCGCCGAAGTCGTCCAGGGCGAATCTGGCAGCCCCGGCCACGTAGTCGGCTTGCGAAGGCCTTGGCGTCCTCGATATTGGCGATCGCCGCCGTCTCGGTCAGTTCGAAGATCAATCGCGCGGGATCGATTCCGGTTTCCGTCAAAGCCTCCTCGACAAGCGCCGCCAGCTTGCGGTCTCCGATGGACTTGCCCGACAGGTTGACGTTGAGCACCAGCTTGAGCCCTGCCCGCGCGTGTTCGGCAATCAGGGCGATCGCCTTGCGCACGACCCAGCCGTCGATGGCTTGGATCAGGCCAAAGCGCTCGGCGGCGTAGAGAAAGGCGCTGGGACGGAGCGGTTCCGTCCTCAGATCGTCCGGGAGGCGGAGCAAGAGTTCGTACTGACAGATTTCGTTCTTGCCGAGATCGAGGATCGGCTGACAGTGAAGGATCAGGCGATCTTCCTCGAGCGCGTTGCGAATCCGCTCCGCTTCGGCAAGCCGCCTGGACCCTCGCTCCTTACCGTCCGGAGCCGGCCGATAGATCGCGAACCGATTACGCCCGGCCTCCTTGGCCTCGTACATGGCGAGGTCAGCGTAGGCGAGCACCTCGATGTCCGTCAGCCCCTCGAACAGCGTGACGCCGATGCTTGCCGTGATATGGATCGACCGATCGGCGAGCACGGCGACCTGCCGGCCCAGGGCCTTGACCAGCTCGTCGGCCATGCTCTGTGCTTGGTCGGCGTCGGTCTGTGGAAGGAGCACGGCGAACTCGTCACCGCCGATCCGCGCCACGAGATCCGTTTGGCGCAGGCGCTCCCTCAACAGCCCCGCCACTCCCTTGAGCACATCATCGCCGGCCTTGTGACCAAAGGAGTCGTTGACGTCCTTGAAGTTGTCCAGATCGATGACGAGTACGGCTCCGGGACCCCCATAGCGGGCCACTCGATCGGTCTCCTTTGTGAGCTCCTGCTCGAAGTGTCGCCGGTTGAACAAACCGGTCAGAAAGTCGTGATCCACGAGGTACTCGAGGCGCCGCGCGAGCTCTTTTCGTTCCGAGATGTCCTGGACTTGCGTAACGACATATAGAGGACTTCCATCTTCGTCGCGGACGATCGATGCGGTCACCAAGACCCAGACATGATGACCCCAAGCGTGGCGGTACCGCTTCTCGACCTGGTAGCTGGGGATCTGGCCGGCCAGGAGCTGCTGCACACTCTGTATGTCGAGTTCTATGTCGTCGGGATGTGTCATCGCCCGAAGCGTCGTCGCCTTCAGGTCTTCCTCGGTGTGACCGGTGATCCGACACAGCGCATCATTGACCTGCAGCCAGCGATCATCCATGGCGATGAGCGCCATGCCGATCGGAGCATTGTCGAACGCGGTCTCGAAGCGCTCGCGCACCTCCCTCAGGACTCGCTCTGCTTCCCGTGCTTCTGCTGCAATTCGCTCGCGTTCCGAGATTTCCTGCCGGAGCTGTTCGTGGGTGGACGCGAGCTTGCTCTCGGCCTCCTCGAGTTCGCCGACCCGCAGCTGGGCGATGCTCGCCGAGGGCGGCGTGGCGGTCAGGCTGGTAATCCAAGCCCGAGCATTTTCGTCGAGGGACACCCGCGCATCACCCGGGGCTTGCTCCGCTCGGCCTGCAGCGACAGGCTTTCCGCCAACGGGTTCGCGCCTGGGCTTGGGTTCGTCCTTTGAACCTTTCGAGTTCGTCATTCTCGACTCCAGCACGGGGTGACGATCGGCGCCGCGTTCTTCTGGCCCGGCTGCCTTGCCCCCGCGGGTTCTCGCGTCGCGGGACAAGGATGGCCGTCTGGAACCTTCAACACAACCCCGAAAATCGACTCGTGGGGTCTGACATGACGGTCGAGAGACGGACGCCCCAGAGGGGCGCCCGTTTCAAGCAGTGATCGAACTACGTGCGAGTGACCTGTTCCTGCCACTCGGTTTCGAAGTACCGAGCATCGGCCTCATGACGAGGCTGGACGCCCAGAACGATCCCGCCTTCCTTCAGCTCGGTCTCGTAGACCTTGGCGCGCTCCTCAGGGATTCCGGCTCCCACGAGTAGGCCGACCAACCCTCCCGTTGTCGCGCCTGCGGCGGCTCCGGCAATGGCGCCCGCCAGCGGACCGACAATCACGAGCCCAAGGCCCGGAATGGCCAATGCCGCTGCCGCCGCCGCGAAGCCCACCAGGGTGGCACCCACCGCGCCGCCGACGACCCCGCCGACCGCGCCGCCGACCCCGGCTCCCTCGAGCGCCTTGTGGCCCATGTCGGTCTTCTCATCGTCTTTGGTGAACAGGCGGCTGCGAGTCTCATCTGACATCAGGAGATGAATCTCATCATGCTTATACCCGCGTGCTGTGATTGCAGCGTAGGCACGTTCGGCGGATTCGCGATCACGGAACGTGCGAGCCATCATCGGCTGCTGCAGATCCGTCAGTTTGTCCGACATGGAACACCTCCAAGGTGGCGTGATTCCAAACCAGCCCAGTAGCCGATTCGGTATTCGTCCGGACTCGCGATAGCGCGCGAGTCCAGGGCACGAACCGTACTCGCAAGCCCGGGGCCAATTGCGCGTCGGTGGGGGAACAGGGGACAAAGCGCCCAAACACGCCCCATGGCTGTGACCGGGTGACGTTTGAAGCCCGTCCGGCAAGGGAAACGGGTGCCGGTTATTCCAAAAAGATCGGAGATCCTGCCGCTCGAGCCGTGGCCTTGGCACTCATCCCGGCGGTTTCCCATAGCAGACCCCGCCGCTGCCGTCTGAACCTTCCGAATACACGCGAGTCCCGCCCCAATTGATCTGTCGACGGCCGGACGGCATGGATGATGCTTTCATCCAAGGCGCCACCGCGCAGCACGATGCGGGGCATGCAACCGGAGTAATGCGACCGATTCGGTTGCCGCGAAGCACGGGTCGCCCAAGACTGGAGTTTGATATGCCACTGGTGAACGTTCTCGTAACCCTGGTCGTCATGGGAGTCTTGCTGTGGCTCGCCAACAGCTATATCCCGATGGACGGCAAGATCAAACGGATCATGAACGTCGTGGCTGTGATCGCCGTAGTCCTGTGGGTGCTCAACGTGTTCGGGCTGTTCGGCAATATCAGGAATATCCAGATCGGCTGAAGCTGACCTCGACAGTCCCTGACATCCCAGTTGTATGGAATTCGACGCGTTGGAGGATTGTCCTCATCCGTCGGTGAGCTGGGCGTCGATCAGGTTCCCGCCACAGGGATGTTCAAGACCGCCAAGCCTTCCGCCGCAACACACTCGGGGCGAATCGAGGTGGTCGACCGGGCGCTGGCACCCTTCCTGCGGTGCTTGAGACCCTGGCAACTGGTTCATGAAGCACACAGATCACCTCGAAAGGAACCACATCATGAGAATCACCTTGTTGTTGTCATTCCTCGCCTGCATCTGCCTGGTCGGGATCCTCGCCACGCCGCCGCCGGCGAGTGCCTTCAACCTGACCGGATTCGGAGGGAAGCTCGGGTACCTGACGCCTGAGAACCTCGACGGAACCATCGCGGTGGCCGGACACATGGAGTTCGAGCAACATGGCTCCCGCCTGCACCTGATCCCGAACGTGATGTACTGGAAGACCAACGACGTCGGCGATCTGAGCGCCAATGCCGACCTTTACTATCACTTCATGGCCGAGGGTCAGGTGACTCCGTACGTCGGTGCCGGCCTCGGCGTCAACTTCATTGACGATGAGCGGTCGAACCAGTCTGACACGCAACTGGGACTCAACCTGATCGGCGGGTTCCGGATCCCGGCGCCGGCGGTTCACTACTTCTTCGAGGGGCGCTACACGGCAAGCGAATTCTCGCAGTTTGCGCTCCTCGGTGGAATCACCTTCCACGGCTGGCGCTCGCGTTAGTCCGACACACGCCCAGTGACCGCGGAAGAGGCACAGATGACGGCAACGACCCATCACGCAATCATGGACCTCACGGCTCGGCTCGTATTCGGAGTCTTGCTGCTGGGGGTCCTGATCCTGACGGGCGTTGTGATCACGCAGCCGAACTGGCCAACCGGACTCTCCGTGGACTGGCGCCCCTGACCGGTGCCGTTGGCGAGGAGCCCGGAGCCAGCCTTGGCCAGCGTTGACTTCGTCTTGATCCGGGCTGGACTTCCACTGCATCCTGCCCCCGTGTTCAACTTCCTGTTCGACATCCCCCTGGTGATCGCCGCACCGGCTCTGATCCTCACGCTGGCGACTGTTCGCCGCCGGCGGGCTCCTGATCGTGCGCCGATTCGTTCTGCCTCGCTCCGAATTCGGACCGAGGACTCGGAATTCAGCGGCGCCATCGTCCAGGCGATCATGGTGTTTTACGGGCTCGCGGTCGCCCTGATCGCGGTCAACGTCTGGCAAACGTACTCGGACACTCGAAAGTGGTCTCGCAGGAAGCGACGGCCATCGCGGCGCTCTACCGTGACGTCAGAAGCTACCCGGCGCCGATCCAGACTGCGCTCAGGGACGCGCTGCAGGAACTACACCTCGATACCTGATCCGCGAAGCGTGGCCCGAGAGCAGGCGGGGCGGTTGCCGCGCGGCGCGGTCGTTCTGCGCTGGACGAGCTTCAAGCGATCTCACAATTTCGAGCCGGCCACCGAAGGCCAGAAGATCCTGCACGCCGAAACCCTGTCGCGCCTACAACCGGATGATCGAGATCGCGTCGCATACGGCTCGACTCGGTGCGCATCGCTCTCCCCGGCGCCATGTGGTCGGTGATCCTCGGCGGCGCGGTGATCGCACTGCTCGCGTCGTGCTTCTTTCGCGTCGAAGATCCGAGACTGCACCTCATCCTCGTCGTCCTGCTCGCCGCCTTCATGGCGCTGGTGATCTTCGTGGTGCTCGCGTTCGATCGCCCATTCCGCGGCGACCTGGGGATCAGTCCGAAGTCCTACCAGATCATCTACGACCAACTGATGAAGCGCTAGGCCGTCAGCGCGAGCCCCCGGTAGCGCGCTCGCGCGCGATCAGCACGTCACAGTTGGCCCGCCGCACGATCGCCTCGGCGACGCTGCCGAGCAACGCGCGGCGTACGGCGCCCTGCCGGCGCGTGCCGAGCACCACCAGGTCGGGCTTGCGCTGCGCCATCGCCTTCTGGATGACGTCGACCGGATGGCCGTGGCCGACGGTCAGTCGCACGTCGACGGCATCGGCGCCCACCGAGTCGACGACGCCGTCCAGCCAGAGCTGGGTCTTGCGCCGCGCGCCGTCGGCCAGCTCGCGAATGCGGCGCTCGGGGGCACCCGCCCGCCGGACCGCCAGCAGGAGGCTCAGGTCCACGGCGTGCACGGCTTCCACGCGCATGCGCTGGGCATCCCCCAGGCGAATCGCCAGGCGGAAGGCGGCACGCGAGGCGTGGGTGCCGTCGAGCGCTGCGAGGATCCGCCGGTAGGGCCGCGGCTCTTTGTCGTGCGTCACCAGCACCGGGATCGGACTACTCCAAACCACCCGTTCAGCAGTGGACCCGATCAGCAGGTGACGCCAGTTCTGGCGGCCAATGCGCCCGACCACGATCAACTCGGCGCGCACCGCGAGCGCGCTCTGCACGATCTCGACGAATCCACTGCCGTAGGCGACCTCGCTCTCGACCGAAACGTCGGTACGCCCCTGGCGGTGCAGGGCCCGCTCCATCTCGCGCACCAGGGCACGGAACTCGCGGCCGGCGTACTCCTCGAGCAGGGCGTCGACCCGACGGGTACGGCGATCCTGCGGCGGCAGCACGTGGACGACGTGAATGCGGGCGCCGAGTGCCAACGGCAATCGCACCGCGCGCTGGGTGCCGCGGCGTGCGGACTTCGAGAAGTCGGTGGCCACGAGCACGCGGCGCAGCGGCTCGAGGCGGGGCGGCGCCGGCTCGGCGCCGGTCGCGAGTCGTGGAGCGGACTTCATGGCTTCCTCCGCAGGCGGTGACGCGTCACTCTACCGCACGGATCGCTCTACCGCGCCCGGCAGCATCGAAAAGCCGATGCCGGCGATGAGCGCCAGCGCGCCGCCGAACACGAACGGCGCCGGCGGGCCCAGCCATTGCCACAGGACGCCGGCCACGGCGCTCGCCGGGAACGCGGTGATGCCGACTGCGGCGTGGACGAAGCCGTAGGCGGTGGCGCGACGTTCGCGCGGCACGAGATCGGCGACCAGCGCCATCGCCGCGCCCTGGAAGGCGCCGTAGTAGAGCCCGTAACCCACGTAGAGCACCACGATGTGCCAGGCAGTAGTCGCCCATGCGAAGCCGAAGTAGATGGCGGCGTAGATCAACGCCCCGACCACCATCAGACGACGGCGGCCGAAACGATCGGAGAGCACGCCGCCCGGGAATCGAGGTGATCGCGGTCATTGCGCTGTAGCCCGCGAGCACCAGAAACATTGCGCCCACCGGCACACCCACGTTCTGCGCGCGCAACATGAGAAACGCGTCGCTCGAGTTGCCGAGCGAGAAGATCGACGAGCAACACGAGATAGATTGCGAACGGTCGGCCGAGGGCCGATAGCGGGACGTGCGGCCGCGCAGAATTCCTGCCGGAGTCCCCCGTAGGCGACGTGCTGGTCCCGATGGCGCCAGGGGCGGCTTGGCCGCTCGCGTCATGATGCGGCGCTTCGTGCACCCAGCGCGCGATCACCAGGACCGCGAAGAACCCCGGGATCGACGCGAACGCCACGATCCACTTCCAGGTCGCCGCGGTCAGCAGCGCCGAGCCCTGCTGAGTCGCGAACACGATGGCCGCGGCGATCAACATTCCGCCCACGCCACCGACCTCGTCGAGCGCGCGATTGAAACCGAATGCGCGCCCGCGGTGGCTGGCGTGAGTCAGGTCGGCGATCAGCGCATCGCGCGCCGGCGTGCGCACGGCCTTGCCGATGCGATCCGTCACGCGGTAGGCGAGGGCCCAGCCCCACGACGTCGCAAACGCCAGGAGCGGCCGACTGAGCGCCGACAGCGCGTAACCGGCGACCGCCAGGGGCTTGCGCCGACCCCAGCGGTCGGCGAGCGCACCGGTCGCGGGCCGGAGCAGGGTCGAGGCGCTCTCAGCCAGACCTTCGATCACGCCGATAATGCCGGTACGTACGCCGAGCACGTTCGCGAGGAACAGCGGCAGCGTACGAATCAGCATCTCGCTGCCCAGGTCGTTGAGCATCGAGACCACGCCCAGAGCGCGCACCGAAGGATCGAGGACCGGCGGCGTTTGCCGCTGCGTGGGCTCCATGGGCTCTGCTACGATAGCGGCAACCGGAGGAGCAGACCATGACGACACAGACCGATTCCTCGATGGTCCACGAGCTGATCCGCCGCCTCGATTTGGCGGTCGCCGTGGCCGACGATGCCATCCGATGTCGCAACGTGAAGAAAGTCCTCGAAGACGTCGTGGCGAGCGGCGGCTCGTTCGTCCCGGCGCCTTTCCTCGAGCCGGCACCCGATCGCTACGCGCGCCGGCTCTTGCACAAGGATCCGCAGGGCCGCTACACCGTGCTGGTCATGGTGTGGGGCGTCGGCCAGAAGACGCCGCTCCACGACCACGCCGGCATCTGGTGCGTCGAGTGCGTGTACCGCGGCACGATCGAGGTCACGTCGTACTCGGTACGCGGCGGCGATCCCGAGAAGGACTGCGTCAAGTTCGAGCGGGAGACCGTGGTGCGGGCGGGTCCCGGTGAGGCCGGCGCCCTGATCCCACCGTTCGAGTACCACACGATCGCCAATCCGATCGCGAGCCCGTCGATCACGCTCCACGTCTACGGCGGCGAGATGACCCACTGCCACATCTTCGAGCCGATGACCGACGGCACCTACCTGCGCAAATACAAGGAGCTGGCGTACACGGCGTGAGCGCCGCATCGACGTCGCCCGGCGAAGCGCCCTCCGCCGGCTCATCATTGTCGACCGGCGCAACCAAGTCTTCCGGCGCCACCCCGCCCGTCGCGGAGTGGCGCCGAATCATTCCCGGGCTGGCCGCGTGCGTCGTGCTTGCGACCGCCGCTTTCCTGCTCGCCGATCAGCCGTGGATCAAGGACACGCTGCACCTGAGCGCGCTGTTGCTCGTGATCGTGCTGGGAATGATCGTGGGCTCGACGGTGCGCCTGCCGCCGGCGCTCGAGCCGGGACTGAGGCTCGCGCAACGACCTTTGCTGCGTTGGGCGGTCGCCGGACTCGGATTTCGCCTGAGCCTCGGTGAGCTGGTGCGGATCGGCGGCCCGGCACTCGGCGTGGTCGTGCTCTCGACCTTCGCCGCGCTGTTCTTCGGCTGGTGGGTGTCACGCCGATTTGGGATACCCGAAAAAATGGGCCTGCTCCTCGGGGTCGGTGGCGCCATCTGCGGCGCCTCGGCCGTGGTCGCCGCGGATTCAGTCGTCCAGGGCGAGAAACGCGACGCCGCAATCTCGCTCGGCGTGATCACGCTGCTCGGCACCATCGGGATTCTGGTCTACCCGCTGATCGCCGCGGCCCTCGGCATGACCGACTTCTTCTTCGGCGTGTGGGACGGCGCCACGCTGCACGAGATGGCGCAGGTGGTGGCGGCCGGCTTCGGCGTCAGCGACGAAGCCGCGCGCGTCGCGACCGTGGTCAAACTCGCGCGGATCGCGTTGTTGGCCCCGGTGGTCCTCTACCTCGGCTGGATGCTGCGCCGCCGCCACGTCGCGGCCGGCACGGCACACGTGAGCCCGGCGCCGTGGTTCCTGGCCGCGTTCGTGATCTTCACGGCGATCAACTCGCTGGGAGTGATTCCCAAGGAGTGGGTCGCGTTCATCCAGCGCGCGGATCTTTGGCTCTTGTGCGTCGGCATGGCGGGAGTCGGACTGCAGATTCGCTTCGGCGAGCTGCGGGCGGCGGGGGTGAGGCCGCTCGCCGCGGGTGCCGCGCAGTGGGTGTTCCTGGCGCTGGTGGCTTACGGACTGGCGCGAGTGTTCGTGCGCTAACGGGGCGGCGAAGCCGAGTAGCGGACCGTCGCGGAGTGTGCGCGACTTTGGCCTCCACAAACCCGGTGGTATGGTCCGAGGTCGGTTTCCCTCGTGTGACCTTCGCCGTCGAAAAACCGGAGAGCGCACATGGCTGATCGCGATCGTCGCTGGTCGGGAGGTGCTGCCGCCGGCTCAATGCGTGGGCCAAGCACAACCGGCGCAACGCCCAAGGGCGCCCACCCTGGCCGCGGTGCCCAGGAATCCTTCGGCCAGACCGACCGCACCGACCTCTGGTGGCTGATCCCGGTTCTCCAGGCCACCGGGCTGGTACTCCTGATCGGCTACGCCAACTACGCCGCGATCCTCGGCGAGGGCCACCACCATTACCTCGAAAACGGCCGACACTATTTGTCGCCGTTCTTCTCGCCCTACATCCGCCCGTCGTGGCTGCCGCAGTGGTTCTCGCCGGCGCTCCTGATCCTGATCTTCCCGCTCGGCTTCCGCACCACCTGCTACTACTACCGCAAGGCCTACTACCGGTCGTTCTTCGCCGACCCGGTCGCCTGCGCGGTTGGCGAGCGGCCGCAGGACTACTGCGGCGAGACCAAGTTCCCGTTCATCCTGCAGAACGTGCACCGCTACTTCCTCTATGCGGCGCTCATCATCCTCGTCATTCTGTGGTGGGACGTGATCAAAGCCGCAATCTTCGTGACCCCGACCGGCACGCGCTTCGGCATCGGCGGCGGCACGCTGGCGATCCTGGCGAGCACTGGGCTCCTGACCATGTACACGCTGTCGTGCCACTCGCTGCGCCACCTGATCGGCGGGAAGCTCGACTGCTTCTCGTGCGTCGCGGCCGGCGGGCCACGCCACAAGACCTGGAGCGTGGTCAGTGCCCTCAACGAGCACCACATGGGCTGGGCATGGTGGAGTCTCGGCGGCGTCTGCTTCGCCGATCTCTACGTTCGCCTGTGCTCGATGGGAGTCATTCAGGACTGGGTGATCTTCCCGTTCGATCTGTTCACCACTTCAACGCCACTCGGGCTCTAGGCACGGGCGACAGGGACTCGGCGCATGGAGAAGTACGAAGTCCACGAACACGACGTTCTGGTGATCGGCGCCGGCGGCGCCGGGCTGCGCGCCGCGATCGAGGCCGCGGCCCAAGGTGCTTCGGTCGGACTCGTGACCAAATCGCTGCTCGGCAAGGCGCACACGGTGATGGCCGAGGGCGGGGTCGCTGCGGCACTGGCCCACGTCGATCCCCAGGATGATTGGCAGACTCACTTCCGCGACACCATGAAGGGCGGGTCGTTCCTCAATCACTGGCGCATGGCGCAGCTCCACGCGATGGAAGCACCTGATCGCGTTCGCGAGCTCGAGCACTGGGGCGCGCTGTTCGATCGCACCGAGGACGGCAAGATTCTCCAGCGCGCGTTCGGCGGTCACACCTGGAAGCGTCTGGCGCACGTCGGCGATCGCACCGGGCTCGAGATGATCCGCACGTTGCAGGACCGTGCCGTACATCAGGGCATTCAGACCTACATGGAGTGCGCGATCACGCGGCTGTTCCTCGACGGCGGGCGAATCGCGGGTGCGGTCGGCTACTGGCGCGCCACCGGCACGTTCGTGCTGTTCCGAGCAAGAGCGATTGTGCTCGCCACCGGCGGCGTCGGCAAGGCATTCCAGATCACCTCCAACTCGTGGGAATACACCGGCGACGGGCAGTCGCTGGCGTTCGAGTCGGGCGCCGAGCTGATCGACATGGAGTTCGTCCAGTTCCACCCGACCGGCATGGTGTGGCCGCCGGGCGTCATGGGCATCCTGGTCACCGAGGGTGTGCGCGGCGAGGGCGGCATCCTGCGCAACCAGAAGGGCGAGCGCTTCATGTGGAAGTACCTGCCCGAGGAGCGCAAGCACGAGTACGCCGAAGACGAGGCCGAAGCGCGCGCCTGGGTCGAGGCCGCGGTTGCCGGACGCCAGACGGAAGCACGCCGCCCGCCCGAGCTTTCGACCCGCGACAACGTCGCGCGTGCGATCTACACCGAGGTCAAGGAAGGTCGTGGCACGCCGCACGGTGGTGCCTACCTCGACATCAGCTACATGCCGTCCGACCGCGTGCAGAAGAAGCTGCCGTCGATGTACCACCAGTTCATGGAGCTGGCCGACGTCGACATCACCAAGCAGCCGATGGAAGTCGGCCCGACCATGCACTACATGATGGGTGGCATTCGGGTCGAGCCCGACACCGCGGCGGCGACCGTGCCCGGTCTCTACGCCGCCGGCGAAGTCGCCGCCGGATTGCACGGCGCCAATCGTCTGGGAGGGAACTCGCTGTCGGACCTGATCGTGTTCGGCCGCCGGGCCGGGCTCGCGGCCGCGCAGTACGCCAAGGGACTCGCCTCCGCACCGAGCGTCAGCGAGCCCGAAGTCCACGACGAGATCCGCCTGATGCTGGCGCCGTTCGAGCGCGCGCAGGGCGAGAGCCCGTACGCGGTGCACCGCGACCTGCAGAAGACCATGCAGACCCGAGTCGGGATCTTCCGGATACAATCCGACCTCGAGGCGGTGATCGGCGAGCTGGCCGAGATCAAGCGCCGGGCGCAGACGGTGCGTGTCGAGGGCTCGCGGGTCTTCCACCCGGGCTGGCACATGAGCCGCGACCTGCTGCGTCTGATCACGGTGTCCGAAGTCATCGCTCGCAGCGCGTTGCTTCGCAAGGAGAGCCGCGGTGCGCATTCACGCCTCGACTTCCCCAAACCGAGCGCCGAGTTCTCGACGGTGAACATGTGCGCGCGGCTGAGTGGTGCCGGGATGAATGTTGGGCCGACGCCGCTGCCCGTGATGCCCGAGGAGCTGAAAGTTCTGTTCGAGCCCGCCAAGGAGAAGGTCGGATGAGCGACACTGCGACGGCGAACCGGAAGATCCAGATGCAGGTGTTTCGCGGCGACGCCTCCGGCGGCCACATGGAGAGCTACGACGTGCCGGTCGAGCCCGGAATGGTCGTGCTCGACGCGATTCACTGGATTCAGGGGCACAAGGCCCCGGATCTCGCGGTGCGCTGGAACTGCAAGGCGGCCAAGTGCGGCTCGTGCAGCGCCGAGGTCAACGGCAAGCCGGCGCTGATGTGCAAGTCCAGGCTCGACCACATGCCGCACGACCAGCCGGTGGCGGTGCGGCCGATGAAGACCTTCCCGATCATCAAGGACCTGGTGACCGACGTGTCGTGGAACTACGAGGTCAACCAGCGCATTCAGCCGTTCACGCCGCGCGCCGGCGCCGAGTGGCGCTGGGAGCAGAAAGACGTCGACCGCGCCCAGGAATTCCGCAAGTGCATCGAGTGCTTCCTGTGCCAGAACGTGTGTCACGTGCTGCGCAGCCACGAACTCAAGCACCAGTTCGCCGGACCTCGCTTCTTCGTGCGCATCGCCGGGCTCGAGATGCACCCCATCGACGGCGCCGATCGGCTGAAGTTCGTGCGCGACGAAGGTGGCCTCGGCCTGTGCAACATCACCAAGTGCTGCACCGAGGTCTGCCCCGAGAGCATTCACATCACCGACAACGCGATCATCCCGCTCAAGGAGCGGGTGGTGGATCGGTTCTACGATCCGCTGAAAATCCTGTGGGATCGCGTGCGCGGGAACGGCGACACGCGCTGAGCCTTCCTGGGTCGGGCTCGATCGCGGCGGGAATTGCCCCCATCGAGTTGGCTCGCCCGGCACGCGCCGTGCTGTAGCGGCGACTCCAACCGGTAGCGGCGCCGTCACCCCGACTTGCCCCGCCGGTGACGTCGACCCACGGACATCCCGCCCGCCGGTCGACACCGCCCCCGGTGACCCATCCCCCGGAGGTATCGTCATGTTCAACGGGGCCATCGCCGCCCTCTGCAGCCTCGAAAGCCCGCTTCGCTGGATCCCGATCGTCGGCGCCGCGAGTGGTCTCGCGTGCCTGGTGCTTCACGTACTGGAAGCCCTCGACAATCTCTGAGTCACGCCCCCGCCGTCGTCCCCCGGGATGGAGCCCCACATGGTTCGCCGTCTCGCCCCCCTGATCCTCGCGGGCCTGCTCGCGCTGCCGTTCGCACGCGTGGGGTCCGCCGATTCCGCGCCCGAAACTCCCGACAGCTCTTCGGCGACCACCGATGCCGAGGCAGCCCGGCGCAACGAAACCCGCTTGTCCTGGGCCGTGTGCCGAGTTAGTTGGAAGATCGCCTGGGAGGTTCCCGGCGTCGGCGGGCTCGCGTTGGGAGCGTGTCTCTACGCGATTCACGTCGACCTCGAAGACTATTTCTCCCCCGGACGCTGATTCGACTTGGACCCGCCCCCGCGCTCGAGGACCCAATGAACGAAGTCCTGGCTTCCTGGTGTGGCGTGGTGGTCTGCGCCTATGGCCTGTCGATCGGCAGCCTGATCGATCGCTGGGGTGGCGCCATGCTGTGCGCGTTCATCATCGCCAACGACATCTGATCCCTCGCCCCCCTGAGGCACGTCCATGTCCACATCCTTTCGCCGTGCGGTCGGCGTCGTGGGACTCGCCTTGATCCTCCTGACCCCGGGCACGGTGCGGGCCGAGAGCCACGCCGCGCCCGAGCGCCCGGTTGTGATCGACCCGCAGCCGGATTGGTCCTCCCGCTGGGCGCACAAGGTGTGTGCGTTTGCTCGAATTCTCGCGGCCCACGACCCGTCGTTTCAGGGCGGGGCCGAGGCGATCTGCGCCTTCGTGCTAATCGAATAGCGAAGCACCCTGGGCGGCCGCCACCCGCAGCGGCCGCCGGCCCCCACAATCCCACCCTTCCGGACCCACCCCCCGACCCGCTAGAATCCCTGCTGGCTAGCCATTGCTGAGACCGTCTCGCCCTCGAGGACCACCCCTCGGTCCGATCGGGCCGCCGGCATCGCTGCTCTTTTCTCCCAGGAGACCGCATGGCCCCCGATATGGCCCGTCCCGGTGACGGTTCGTTCTTGCCGATTTCCCCGCGATTCCGCCGCAGTTCTGCGGCCATCGCGCGCGTCCTGGCGATCAGCGCCGCTTTCGCGCTGATGGCGACCTCGGAGTCCCTGGCGCTCCGGATCGTCAACTACAACATCCTGAATTACCCCGGCCCCAGTGGGCCGACCCGCAATCCCCTCTTTCGCACCATCTTCGAGCCGCTCGGCGCCGAGGTGGTCGTCGTCCAGGAAATGCAGAGCCAGGTCGGTGTCGACGGCTTTCTCACCAACGTGCTCAACACGATGGAGCCGGGGCAGTGGGTCGCCGCACCCTTCAACGACGGCAACGACACCAACAATGCGCTGTTCTACAAACCGGCGAGCGTCGAGTTGCTGGGCCACTGGAGCTGGTACCCGAATCCAGCGACCAACCTTCGTTTGGTCGACTGCTATCGCCTGAGGCCGATCGGGTACTCGAGTGACGCCGCCGAGTTCCGCGTGTATTCGCAGCACTTGAAGGCCAGCAACACCTCGGGCGATGTGGCTCAGCGACACGCCGAGGCGATCGGCATTCGCGACAGCATGAACGCCATGCCGCCCGGCACCCATGCGATCCTCATGGGCGACTTCAACATTTACACGGGCAACGAGCCGGCGTTTCTCAAGTTCAAGGAGAGCCAGGCGGACGACGACGGCCGGCTCTACGACCCGCTGAACGCTCCAGCGAGCACTTGGAACACAGCCAGCCTCGCGGCGATCCACACCCAGAGTCCGTGCCTCGCCGCCCCGTGCGCGAGTGGCGCCGCCACCGGCGGGCTCGACGATCGTTTCGACATGTTCCTGCCCACCTATGCGCTGAACGACGGCAACGGGCTCGAACTCCTGGTCAATACCTACATTCCGGTCGGCAACGACGGGCAACACTTCAACCTGAACATCACGGACGCTCCAACCTTGCCCGAGGGCGCGGCTTACGCAAATGCCTTAAAGATGTCGGCGGACCATCTGCCGATCCGCGTCGACCTCCGGTTGCCGGCGATCCTGAATGCCGCCGTCGAGCTCGATTTCGGCACGCTGATCGGGGATGGCAGCGCCGATCTGACGATCACGAACCCCGCCGTGGCGCCGGCCGACGGGCTGACCTACACGCTGTCGACGTCCGAGGGTTTTCTCGCCCCCGCGGGCGGCGAGATTCCGCCGGGCCAGAGCGAGATCGTCACCATCGCCACGACCCCGGGGAGTTGGGTCCGCGTGCCGGCATTCTGACGGTCACCTCGGACGCTGCCGATGCGCCGTTCTACGACATCGACCTGTTCGCGACGATTCTCGATCACTCGGTGGCTTCGCTCGACTCGAGCGTCATCGCCAATGGGGCCGACTCCCTCGCGTTCGACGGCGAGTCCGGCACCCTCGCCGACCGTGACCTTCGTATTCACAACTTCGGCTGGGACGCGAACCAGGCTCGGCTTCAAGTTCAGGAGCCTTCGATCACCGGCAGCCCGCTGTTCACGGTGGTCGACGGCGGTGACGCGCTGCTTGCCGGCGTCGGTCGGACCTACACCGTGCGCTTCGACGAAGGCGGCGCCGTGCCCGACGTGGTCTACACGGGCGAGATGCGGATCGCGAGCGCCGACGAGTCGCTGCCCGGCGCCGAAACCCACGCCGATCTGGTGATCGCGCTGCGTGGGATCGTACGCAGCCCGTCGGTCTCGACGCCCGATCAGCCCCTCCCGTCGGTCACCCGATTGCTGGCGCCGGCGCCCAATCCGCTCTCCGGTGCGGCCTCCCTGCGCTTCGACCTCGCGCGTGCCGGACGGGTGCGTCTCGACGTCCTCGATCTGGCCGGCCGGCGCGTGGCGACCCCCGTGGATCGCAGCTTCGAGCCGGGCCGGCACGCCCTCTCGTGGCGGGCAGTGCGCGACGGCGGTGCCCCGCTCGGGCCGGGCGTCTACTTCCTGCGCATGACCGGCGACGAGCGGCGCACGGTCGTTCGCTTCGCCGTCGTGAAGTAGCCCGAATGCCCCCGACGATGCGCCGGAAGTCACGTCCTCGGGGCCCGGTCTGGTGCGCCGTCGGGATCGCGCTGCTCGGGGCCTCGACGGCGCATGCGTTCAAGGTCACGACCTGGAATCTCTGGCAGTACCCGGGCAGCGCCCTGAGCACCCGGCAGCCGCTGTTCCGGACGGTCATGCAGAATCTCGATACCGACGTCCTGATCGTGCAGGAACTGGCGACGCCAGCCGGCGCCGATTCCTTCCTGATCAACGTGCTGCGCAACACCAATTCGAGTCGGGTGTGGAAGAACGCGGGATTCCTGCTCAGCACCGAGAGCACGTTGTACTACGACTCGTTGACCGTCTCGGGGATCGCCAACCTCGCCGGACTGGTCACTGGGGGACCACGCGACGTCTACCAGGCGGTGATCACTCCGCGCGGCTACACCAACAGCCAGGCCCGCCTGCGCATCTACTCCGTTCATTTCAAGGCCGGAAACACCTTGGCGGATTCGGCGACGCGGCGAACCGAGTGCACCAACCTGCGCAACACGCTGAATGTGCAGTCGCCCGCGATCCCCAACCTGCTGCTGGGCGGCGACACCAACTTCTACGGGGACTGGGAGGGCGGCTACCTCCGCCTGCTCGAGGACCAGGCCGACGACGACGGCCGCCTACGTGATTCCGCCACGTTGCCCGGGACCTGGAATCAATTCGCCTATCGCTTCTTCCACTCGCAGGCGCCGTGCGCCTCCGGGTGCCTTGCAGGTCAGAGCGGCGGCGGACTCGACGACCGTTTCGATTTCTTCCTTCATTCGTACGCGATGGCCGATGGCCAAAAAGTCGAGTTCGTCAGCCAGGCGCCCTATGGCAACGACGGCCAGCACTTCAACGAGTCGGTGAATCAAGACGGCCGCAATGACGCCGTCCCGCTCGCGGTCGCCGACGCCTTGAAGTTGGCCGCCGATCACCTGCCGGTGGTTGCCACCTTGCAGCTCCCGGCCAAGATCGGCGTGGTCACCGCGCTCGACCTGGGGGCTGCGATCGTGGGCGGGGCCGCGAGCCAGAACCTGACGGTCGAAAACGTCGGAACCCTGTTGCCGGTCGATGCGCTGACCTATTCGATGACGCCGCCGGCAGGGTTCACGGCTCCGGCGGGTTCGTTCGAGGCCCTGACCGGGTCCCCGGGCAACGTCCACCCGATCGGCATGTCGACGGCGACTGCCGGCCCCAAGGCTGGGACCCTCGCGATCGCCAGCGACGACGTCGATCTGCCGACTGCGAACGTCTCGCTCACCGGCACGGTGCTCGACCACGCCGTGGCCTCGCTCGACTCGAGCGCGCTGGTGCCGATCGACACGCTGTATCTTGGCGCCCGCGAGCTGGGTGGCTTCCGGGACAGCAGTGTCCGCGTGCACAACGCCGGTTACGACGCGCTCCAGGCGCGTCTCTCGCTCGATGGTGGGAGCATCGTCGGCGGCAGCGGCCGTTTCTCGATCGTCGGCGGGTTCAGCGGCGGGCTGGTCGCGGGTGTGGGGCGCACGTACAACATCCACTTCGACGACGACGGCGCCACGCTCGATCAAACCTACGAAGCGCTGCTGACCTTCGAGTCCTCCGACGAGCCCTTGCCCGGCGCCGCAACGCAGAACGACCTGGTCGTGCTGCTGCGCGCACGCCCGGTAACCACCACGGGCGTCGGGGACCATCTGCCGGCGGCCGTGGAGTTCTTTCCGGCGCGGCCGAACCCGATCACGCGCGAAACGACCCTGCACTTCGAATTGCCTTCCGTGGCCCCGGTGCGCATCGAGGTCTTCGACCTCACCGGACGCTTGATGGCCACGGTCGCTGATCGCACGTTCGAGGCGGGCCGTCACGACGTCCGCTGGGACGCGGCGGGCGGGCGCACCCCGCCCGGGCTCTACTTCGCGCGCTTCACCACCCCGGGGCACCACGCCGTCCAGCGCATCATCGTGTTGCCTTAGGCAGTCGCGGCGCGGTCGTGGCCTTCGGCCCCCTGCGCCTACGACTCGGGAAGCGGCTTCGGCTCCTCCGGTTCGCTTCGCTCGTATCCGTCGCACGCGCGCACGGGCAATCGCGGGTACTTGTCGAACCGGGGGTCGGTGAACGACAGCCGGCACAGCCAGTAGACCGCGCGCGGAGTTTCGACCCGCTGCGCGTGCCGGCAGGTCGCGCACAAGCCGGGGCTCGCTTCGGAACGCGTGGATTCGGGCATGCGATCGCCATCCTACCGTTTGGGCGGCCCGGAACGCGCGCGTAGACTGGCGCGAATGTCCAACGTCACCTCTCGCTTCCTCGCCTTATGACGCCCGCGAAGAAGCGCTCCGCCCCACCGCCAGCCGCGTCGGCCGAGCCTTGGCTCCGGCCCAATGCACCCGCCGGCGCCGTGATCGCCTCCGACCGGGGAATCGCAATTGCAGCGGCCGTGGCGATCGCAGCGTTCGCGATCGTGGCCCTCGCGATCGCGCTCGGGCCCCACCGCGTGGGCGACATCATGACCGAGACCGATTTCTACGGGTCCTACGCCGATGGGGCGGCACAGATTCAGCGGGGGCGGCTCGACGCGAGCCGCTACGGCGTCGTGGGCCCAGGGTACGAAGTGGTTCTCGCCCTGGTGGGTTTCGTGATCCGCGACCTGTTCCTGGCGGCGGAGCTCATCTCGGTCGCCGCTTCGGTCGCGATCCTCGCGCTCTGGTTTCTGCTGCTGCGGGTGCGGGTCGGAGCCGGCCTCGGCCTGATGGCGGTGGTCTTCATCGCGGCGAATGCGCACTTCCTGCGACATGCCTATTCCGCCACGACCGACGCGCTGGCGATCGCGCTCCAGGCCGCCGGGCTCTTCGTGCTGCTCGGTCGTGATCCCGCGCAACCGATCGCCGCCGGCCGCGCCGCGCTGGCCGGAGCCGTGATCGGACTCGCGTTTCTCACGCGTTACAACGGCGCCGTGCTCCTGCCCGCCGGCCTGGTCGCGATCGCGTTCGGTGCCGCCGGCACCGGGGCGCGCACGCGGAGCGCGCTCGCGTTCGCCGCCGGGTTCCTGGTCCCGGTCGTTCCGTGGATGGCGTGGTCGGCATTGCACGGCGGTGCCGCCGGATTCCAGTTCCACCACAACATCGCCTACGACGTGTTCGCGCGCGCGCGCGGCATTCCCTGGGACGACTATCAGCGCGATCTCCAGTCGCAATTCCCGACGCTGGCGCACGTCATCGCGCGCGATCCGGGCGCCGTGTTCGCCCGCATGGCCTTCAACGTCTGGGACCACCTCCGGCAGGATGCCACCCAGCTGCTGACCCTGCCGGTCGCGACGTGCGCCGCGATCGGCCTGGCCCTCGCGGTGGTCGACGGCATCGTCCGGCGCGTGTGGCCGCTGTTGCTCGCCGGCGCGCTGCTCTTCTTGACCTTGGTGCCGGTCTTCTACTCCGAGCGCTATTCGCTCGCGATCCTGCCGGTGTACGCGATGCTCGCGGGTTGGGCTTTCGCCTCGCCGCGGCTCGCCCTGGTCCTGCGCACCCCTCGCGTCTGGCTCAAGCCGCTGCTGGTCGTGCTGCCGCTGATCCCCGCGATCGCGGCGTCGCAGCGCGTCCAGGCGCGCGTCATGAACCAGCTTCCAGTCGAAACCCTCGAAGTCGCGGATTCGCTGCGCCGGCATGCGCGCCCCGGCGACAAGATCGTCGCCCGCAAGGGGCACATTTCCTGGCTCGCCGGACTCGAGCCGGTGGGCTTTCCGTTCGTGGATTCGCTCGAGGTCCTGGCCCGGTACGTCCACGACAACGAGATCCGCTGGATCTACTTCTCCTGGCCCGAAGCGGAAACCCGCCCGCAGGTGGTGTGGATGCTCGACACCGCCGCGGTGATCCCCGGTCTCACCGTGCGCGCCTCGACGCGTCCGCACCCGGCGGTGCTCTACGAGGTCGGGCCCGAGTTCGGCACGCGGCCCGCCTGGCTCGAGAACGACTCTCTGGTCGCCTACCACCGGCTGCGCTCTCGGCTCCTGATTCACGGCAACGACGTCGAGGCGCTCCGAAACCTCGCGATGTTGTCGCGACTGCTGGGCCGGCTCGACGAGGCCCGCTCGTGCCTCGAACGACTGATCCGAATGGTGCCCAACAATGCCGGCATCTGGCTCATGATGGGCGAAGTCCTGCTGACCTCGAACGAACCCGAGCCCGCGGGCCGGGCCTTCCAGCGCGCGCGCGCGCTCGACCCGAGGAATCCGATGGCGACGATCGGCATCGGCTGGTCGCTGCTCCTGACCGGCAAGTCCCAGGAGGCGGCCGCCACCTGGCGTCCCGTGATCACGGCCACGCGCGACCCCTACACTCTAGGGCGCATGGGCGAACTCTACGCGCAGGTCGGCGACTTCGAGGCCGAGAATGCGGTTCGGATCCAGCTTTCGGCCGTGGAGCAGATGCCGTGAGCCGCGCGATCGGGCTGGCGCTGGTGCTCGCCGTGTGGACGGCCGCGGTGAACTCGTGCGCGCGGCCTGCGGGCAACCCGGCGAACCCGGTGCCGGCGTCGATCCCGCCTGCCGAGGATTCGGTGACGGTGGCGCTATGGCACTTCAACGAGATCGGCAGTCAGCGTTCGGCCGACAGCGGACGCCAGGGGTTCCACGGCACCGCCGGACTCGACACGCGCACCGACTTCGGCCGCTTCAGCAGCGCGCGGGTGTTCACGTCCTCGATCGAGTCCTGGGTGTTCGTTCCTTTCGCACCGGGACTCAATACCTCGCGCTTCACCGTCGAAGCCTGGATCGAGCCCTCGGACCTCAGCAACGCCGAGCTGAGCATGATCGCCGCGCGTTGGACCGAGCAACCCCAGGAGCAGAGCTGGCTGCTCGCACTGACCGGCCGCCAACTGGTCAACGCATTCACCGATCCGACCGCCCCCGCGTATTTCGAGCGCATCACGTTCGGGGTCAGTCCGTCGCGTCTGGTCTTCGTCTACCAGGCCGACGATGCCACCCCACCGCAGTCGTTCGCCTCGGTCAGCGAAATCTTCGTCAATCGCTGGACGCACGTCGCGGTGTCGCTCGACGGCGAGGTCGTGCGCGTCTTCATCAACGGCACGCTCGACGCTCAGTACGCCGTGCGTGGCGTCGTGCGCTCGAGCATGGCGCCGGTCCTGATCGGCAACTACTTCGACACCAGGCGTCTCAGCAACTTCAGCGGCAACCTCACGACCGGCGGCCGCATCACGCACCCCCCGTTCTACGCGTTCCAGGGGAAGATCGACGAGTTGCGCCTGTCGAACGAGGCCAGGACCTCTTTCGAATCGGTTCGCTGAAGCGATTCACCCCGGCCCACGAATTGCTGACGTGATCTTGCGCCAGCCCCCGCGTCCACCCCGGCGAGAATTCGCGTGTCGTTGGTTGCGCTTTCGATCCTGGCCGGCGTTGCACTCGCCGCGGAGTCCGACCCGGCTCGCGAGTTGATCGTCGCGCTGCGTCCCCCGGTTTCGGCGTCGACGGAGGTGTCGCCGGCGTGGTCAGCGGCCGTGTTGGGTCGGCTTTCCGAGCGCTGGGGATTGCGCGTCGCGGCACGAATCGACGACCCGGCTCTCGGCCCCTCGGCATCACGGGTTCTTCTGCTGGCAGCGCGGGATTCGGCCGCGGCCGACTCGGCGCTCGCCGCACTCGAGCGCGATCCCTCGGTCGCGTGGGTCGAGCGACACGCCCGGCGTGAACCCGCGGTCTGGTGGCTCGCTCCGGTCGATCCCGCCGTGACCCAATCCGATTCGGCCTCGTTTCCGAACGATCCGCTGTTCCGCGACGGCCGCCAGTGGGGGCTCGAGAATCGCGGGATGCAAGGCGCCGACATCCGCGCGCGCGATGCCTGGCGTTCGAGCGTCGGCAACGCCGACGTCGTGCTGGCGTTCGCCGACACCGGCATCGATCCGGATCACCCGGAGTTCTCCGGCCGCCTCGCGGACGGGAGCGCGCGACTCCTCGCCGGCATCAACGTCGCCGACGGCGGGACGGACGTCCGCGACCTGCGGGGACACGGCACGCCGGTGACCGGGGTCGCCGCCGCAGGCACTCACGATGGCGCGCACTTCGACTCCCTGGGGATCGCGGGCGTCTGCGGCGGTGATGGCACGGTCGGGAGCGGTGCACGCATCCTGCCGATCAAGATCACCTCCGGCGCCTCGGGTGTGTCGGGATCGTTCTGGATCGCGCAAGCCATCCATCACGCGGTGCGCGCCGGCGCTCGCGCGGTCAATCTGTCGTTCGCGGGATCGACCCCGAGCACGCTCGAACGGGTGGCACTCCACGAAGCGCTGGTGCACGGCTGCGTCGTGGTCGCGGCCAGCGGCAACCGCGGGGATCGCGACGGATCGGCGCCGCAGTATCCGGCCGCGTACGCGGCCGACGGACTGTGCATTCAGGTGGGCGCCTCGGACCCGACCGACCGTCGAGCCCGATTCTCCTCCTACGGACCGGGTCTCGATCTCGTCGCACCAGGCGAGGGGGTATGGACGACCTTCATGACCTACCCGAGTGCCGCGGGCGGAGTCCATCCCGGCTATGTCGCCGCGGCCGGAACTTCGTTCGCGGCGCCCTTCGTGACCGGCGCGGTCGGACTCCTGGCGTCGCGGCGCCCCGAATTGATCGACACCGACTTCCAGAATCTGTTGCGACTCGGCGCTCACGACCTCGGCGCCACGGGCCACGACCCCGAGACCGGCGCGGGGCGGCTCGACGTGGCCGCGGCCCTGGACCGGGTCCAACCCGAGATCGGGATCTGGCACGACGAAGTCGCCGCAACCGCGTGGCGCGAGGTGCGAGCCGACACGCTCAACGTCCTCGAACGCGGGCTCGGTGAATTCGACCGCGACCGCATGGTGCGGCCCGCCGTGCTCTACGAAGTCACCGCCACCGTGGCGGTTCCCGACTCCTTCGAGGATTCGATTCGCGTCTGGCCGCGGGTGGGTGGGACGACCACGATGCGCGGTGACTTCGCGATGCCCTACGTGACGCCGTGGTCCGAGGTGGCGAGCATCGAGCCGGGCTGGTTCACGCTTCGCGGCTACGTCTATCGCGCGGCGGGCGCGGATTCGGCGGACGCCGGCGAGTTCCTGCCCCTGCCGCTCGACCAGGCACGCTTCGGCTTCACGGTGATCGGCCGCGTCCGCCATGCGAATGCGCACGTGCCGAGCCCCGAGTCTCGCCCACGACGGGCATGGCCCAATCCCTTCGCCGATTTCGTTCGCTTCGCGGGCGTCGAGTCCGGACCGGCGATCGTGTTCGACCTCGCGGGACGCCGAGTGCGGCAGCTGAGGATCGGCGCCGATGGAACCGCCGCATGGGACGGGCGCGACGATCAGGGCCGGAGCGTCCCCGCCGGCTTCTATTGGCTGGCGCCGTGGACCGCCCGTGGCGTGACAGGCCCCGCCCTGCGCGTTCTCAAGCTCCGGTAGTAGTCTTGCGCGCATGCACCTCGCGCGCCGCACCTCGGCCTGGCTGCTGCTTTTCCCCGCGCTCGCGGGTTGCGGCGCCTCGACGCCGGTTCCGGATGAGTTTCGACTCCGCGAAGTGACCCCGCACGGATTCGCGACCCTCGACGTGCGGGCGCCGGCCATTGCCGCCGATCCGCACGGCCGCGTGGCGTTCACGTTCGTCACCGGTGCCGCGGGGGCGCAGGACGTCTGGCTCGCGTTGTCCGCGGACAGCGGCCTCACGTTCTCGGAGCCGGTGCGTGTGAACGCACGGCCGGGGAGCGTCCTCGCTTCACGCGAAAACCGGCCGGCCGCGGCGTTCGGCCCTGGAGCGGCGTTCGCCATCGCCTGGAACGAACGCGACAAACAGGACCCCGGTGCTTCGAACATCGTGGTGCGCGCGAGCGGGGACGGTGGCGCCACACTCGGCGCGCCGACCTCGGTCCACGAAGAGTTCCCATCGGTGCGGAACCACTCGATGCCGGCCCTGGTCTTTCGTCCCGATGGCGCCCTGCTGGTGGCCTGGATCGGCGCCCGCGACCCGGGGTCCGGCGCTGGCGGCGCCGATCTGTTCTACGCGACCAGCCTCGAGGGCGGGCGCACCTGGACGGCGCAACGCGGGTTTTACCGCGTATGCCCGTGCTGCGGACCGTGCGCGTTGAGCGACGCGTACGGTCGCATCGCGATTGCCTACCGGACCGATGAGGACGGCGTTCGGGATCCGGCGATCGCGGTGTCGGACGAGAACGCAACGTTCGTGGTCGACGAAGTGATCTCGCCCGACGCCTGGCGCGATGGGGGCTGCGTCGGGGTCGGCGCCTCGATCAGCTGGAGCCGTGAAGACGGCGGGCACTACGCGTGGTTCACGGCGGCCCCCGACACCGGCGTCTACATCGCGCCGTGGAGCGCCGAGCGCGGCGCCATGGGGCTCCGCCGCGCGGTCGGCGACAGCCTGGCCTCGGCGACGCGGCCGCAGGTCGCGGCATGGAACGGCTCGACGCTGATCGCGGTCGAAGCCACGCCGCGGGCTGGGCCGGCGCGCACGGTGCTCGCCCTCCGCCGGTTGGACGCCGCCGGCAACTTCACACCGTGGACGTTCCTCGGCGGCAACATCGAGGAACCCTGGATCGCGGTCGCCGGCGAGCGCGCGGCCCTCGCGTGCTGGATCGAACGCGACGGAGATCGCAGATCGCTCCGCCTGGTTCGACTGACGGCCCGACCTGGATGATCATCCCTGACTTCTCCGTGACCCGGCGCCGCGCCGGACACGCGACTCGCCGCGTCCGCACCGTGGAATCCTGGTCGCGCTCCTAGGGGCGTGCTAGGCTCCTGCGACTTTCCTGCGCCCGTGGGGCTCACTCGAGGCACCGCGGCCCCCTGCTCGCGTTTCAACCTCTCCGACCGAGGATCTCGTGACCATCGACACCGCCTCCGATCTCCAAGCCGTCGAACAGATTCGCACGGCGCGTGAGCGCATCCAGTCCGAGCTGCGCAAGGTCATCGTCGGCCAGGATGCCGTGGTCGAACAGCTCCTGACCGCGCTGTTCGCCAACGGCCACGTGCTGCTGGTCGGCGTGCCCGGGCTGGCCAAGACCCTGCTGATCTCGAGTCTCGCCCGCGTGCTCGACCTCAAGTTCAGCCGCATCCAGTTCACGCCCGACCTGATGCCGAGCGACATCACCGGCACCGACATCCTCGAGCAGGACCAGGCGACCGGGAAGCGCGTGATGCGCTTCATCCACGGTCCGGTGTTCGCCAACATCGTGCTGGCCGACGAGATCAACCGCACGCCGCCCAAGACCCAGGCGGCCCTGCTCCAGGCGATGCAGGAGAAGGAAGTCACCGCCGGCGGCCAGACCTACGCGCTGGCGCTGCCGTTCTTCGTGCTCGCGACCCAGAATCCGATCGAGCTGGAAGGCACCTATCCGCTGCCCGAGGCCCAGCTCGACCGCTTCATGTTCAACGTCCTGGTCGACTACCCGAGCGCCGAGGAGGAGGAGAAGATCGTCGCGACCACCACCTCGTCGTACGAGGCCAAGCTCGAGCGGGTGCTCGGCGCGCGGGAGATCCTCGAGCTGCAGAAGCTGGTCCGGCGCGTGCCGGTGGCCGACCACGTCGTGCGCTACGCCGTGCGCCTGGCGCGAGCGACTCGCGGCCGCGAGGGCTCGCCCGACTTCGTGCAAGCAGTGGGTGTCGTGGGGCGCCGGCCCGCGCGCGTCCCAGTACCTGATCCTGGGCGCCAAGACCCGCGCGGTGCTGCTCGGCCGCTACGCGCCCGGCATCGAAGACGTGAAGGCCGTGGCCCCGGCCGTGCTGCGCCACCGCATCGTCAGCAACTTCACCGCCGAGGCCGAAGGCGTGAAGCCCGAGCGCATCATCGCGGACCTGCTGCAGGCGGTGCCGAGCGAATAAGCCCATGGCCACCGCCGCCCCGGTGCAGCACGTCGAGCTCAAACGCCAAATCGGACTCTATGCCGCGACCGCGATCACGGTCGGCAACATCATCGGCTCCGGCATCTTCCGTTCGCCGCACTCGGTGGCTCAGGAAATCACCACCGTCGGCCTGGTGCTGCTGGCCTGGGTGCTGGGCGGCGTCATGTCGATGTGCGGCTCGCTGGTGCTGGCCGAGCTGTCCTCGGCGCGTCCCAAGACCGGCGGGCTCTACGTCTACATTCGCGAGGCCTTCGGAGATCGCTGGGGCTTCGCGTTCGGCTGGGCCAATCTGTGGGTGATCAAGCCGACGGTCATCGCCTCGATCACCAGCGTGTTTGCGCTCTACTTCTGCGAAGCGGTCCGGCTGCCGGTTTCGGCCCAGATGCCGATCGGCTGCGCCGCGATCCTGTTGCTGACGTTCGTCAACTGGCTCGGCGTGCGCGAGGGCGCGCGCACGCAATCCCTGTTCACCACCGCCAAGGTGATCGGCATCCTGGCGCTGTGCGCCGCGGCGTTCCTGCTGCCGGCGGTATACCCGCCCGGACCCGCGCCCGAGGCCGCGTCCGCCGCCAGCTCCAAGCCGCTGCTGCTCGCCTTCATCGTCGCGATGATCCCGGTGTTCTTCGCCTACGACGGCTGGACCGACGCGACCTACGTCGCCGGCGAGATCGTCGAGCCCCAGCGCACGCTGCCGATCGCGATCATCTGGGGCACCGTGCTGGTGATCGTCATGTACCTGCTGACCAACCTGGCGTACTTCACGGTGCTCACCCCGCGGGAAGTCGCGACCTACGAGGCCGTGGGTTCGGAGACCATCGGACGGTTGCTTGGCGAGTGGGGCCGCGCCGCCCTCGCGGTGCTGGTGGCGGTGTCGACGTTCGGCACCACCAACGGCGCCATCCTCACCGGTCCGCGCGTGACGCAGGCGATGGCGGCGGACGGGCTCCTGTGGAAGCCGCTGGCGGCGCTCGATCCGCGGCGCGCCACGCCCTCGCTCGCCCTGTGGATCCAGGGTGTGCTGTCGTGCGTCTGGCTGCTGCTGTCGGGCGGCTTCGAAGACGTCTCCGGCTGGTTCGTGACCACGTCGTGGCTGTTCTACGGATTGACCACCGCCGCGCTCTTCGTCCAGCGCCATCGCGAGCGGACGACCGGAGGCCCCCCGCCGCCCTACCGGTCGCCGTTCTATCCGGTGACCCCGCTGTTGTTCGTGGTGGTGGTGGTCGTGATCATCGCCAGCGACCTGCTCTCGAGTGGCTGGCGGGCGGCGGCCGGCGTGATCATCGCGGCCCTCGGCCTGCCGGTCTATGCGGTATGGAAAGGCCGCAGTCGCGCCGGCGGACACCGGGCATGACCGCGTCGGCCCACACCTACACCGACCCGGCTCTGTACGACCTGATCTACTCGTGGTACGACGCCGACCTCGCGTTCTACCTCGAGAAAGCCCGTGCGGCCCGTGGCCCGGTGCTCGAGGCGGGCTGCGGCACCGGCCGCATCCTGATCCCGACGCTGGCCGCGGGTGTCGACATCGAGGGCATCGATCGCGAGCCGGCGATGCTCGCCCGGCTCAAGGACAAAGCCGCCGCGCAGAAGCTCGCGCCGCGCGTCCACGTCGCCGACATGCGCGACTTCACCATGCCGCGCCACTACGCGTTGATCACCATCCCGTTCCGCGCATTCATGCACCTGGCAACCACCGACGATCAAATCCGTGCGCTGCGCTGCATGCGCGAACACCTGCAACCCGGCGGGTTCCTGGTATTCAATCTGTTCTTTCCGGGATTTCGCTACATCGTCGAGCATCACGACCAGCGCATGCACGAGCGCGACGTCACCGATCCGGAGGGCGGGCAATCGGTGTCCATCTGGTCTACGCCGCACTACGACGCGGTGAATCAGATCTTGACCAGCGAGCGCGAGGTCCTCGATTCCACGGGCGAAACCAAGCGCTACGGCTTCACCCTGCGCTGGACGTTCCGCTACGAGATGGAGCTGCTCCTCCGAGCCGCCGGCTTCCAGCGCTTCCAGGTCTGGGGCGGGTTCGACCGGCGCCCGCTCGAACACGAGATCGACGAGATGGTGTGGACCGCGTGGCGGGACTGACGTGAGCTCGTTTCCGCGCGCCTCGTCCGGCGCCCAGCCCGACCGCGGCGTCGCCCGGGGTGCCGCCGCCGACCGGCAGTTTCTCGATCCCGCCGTGGTCGCGCGCCTCGCGCACCTCGACGTGCGCGCACGCCTGGTGGTCGAAGGGTTCATCGCCGGCATGCACCGCTCCCCGTTCCACGGCTTCAGCGTCGAGTTCGCGGAGCACCGCCCGTACATGCCCGGCGATCCGCTCAAGAACATCGACTGGAAGGTCTGGGCGCGCAGCGACCGCTACCTGGTGAAGCAGTACACCGAAGAGACCAACCTGCGCTGCCACCTGCTGCTCGACCTGTCCGGCTCGATGGCCTTTCGCTCGCCGCGGGCCGCGATGAGCAAGCTCGAATACGCCCAGTCGCTGGCCGCCGCCCTCGCCTACCTCATGCTCCATCAGCAGGACGCCGTCGGCACTCTGCTGTTCGCCGATCGTCCGCTGGCCTACGTGCCCGCCGCGCGCGGATGCGCTCGCACCTCGACGTCCTGCTCAAGACCTTTGGCGCCCACGCGTCGCAGGGAAGCACCCGCCTCGGGCCGGTGCTCCACGAGCTGGCCGAACGCATCAAGCGCCGCGGGCTCGTGATCCTGTGCTCGGACCTCATGGACGGCCCGAAGAGGTCCTGTCCGGGCTCCAGCACTTCCGGCATCGGAATCACGAAGTCATCGTGTTCCACATCCTCGACCCCGACGAACTCGATTTTCCCTACACCGACACGGCGACCTTCGTCGACATGGAGAGCGGCGAGCGGCTGACCACCGAGCCGTGGGAGATCGCGCGGCGCTACCGCGAGAAGCTCGCGGCGTGGACCGACCTCTATCGCCGTAGCTGCCGCGAGGCCCGGATCGACTACGTGCAGATCGACACGCGCACGCCGTTCGACCGGGCGCTGCTCGCCTACCTGGAGAAGCGGGCGAGGCTGATGTGATCCTGCGCGCCGCAGCGACCGTTTCGCTGCTCGCGGGGATGGCCGCCTCCGCCTTCTACCTTCACCTGGTGGGCAAGTCGCCAACCGCGAGTGTCGCCGCTCGGCATCTGCGCGACATGAAGGACCGGATCGAGGAACCGGCGGCCGTCGAACCGACCACGTTCGCGGCGATGGCCGATCTGCCGCGACAGCTGAGCGTGGCCGAGTACTCGGGCATCGAGCGGCGCGCGGTCTCGCTCGACGGCTACGTGCAGCGCATGGTGCGCGCATCGGACGGAGATCTGCATCTCGAGATCGTGCCGGCCCAGCATCGACCCGACGACCCGCCCTTCCTGTACGTGACCGCCGAGATCACACCCCAGTGGCACCGGCACTCGTCGTCCTGGCGCTACGCTCGGCTCGGCGAGTTGTTCCGTCCGACGCGCGGAACCGTGACCGCCTGGGAGCGCGGCACGCGGCGCGTGCGCATCTCGGGTTGGCTCCTCTACGATTACGAGTATCCCGACTTCACGTCCCCGACCAATCGCCGCGTGTCCTCGTGGGAGATCCATCCGGTCACGCGCCTCGAGTGGTGGGATGACGCCCTCGGCCGATTCTCGGAGTACCCCCGTTGAGTTTCCTCAATCCGCTGTTCCTGTTCGGGCTGCTCGCGGCCGCGATCCCGGTGGTCATTCACCTGTTCACCCGCCGCCGGCCCAAGGAGATCCGCTTCCCCTCGCTCGAATTCCTCTCCGAGGTGAACCAGAGCGAGATCCGCAGGCTCAGATCAAGCAGTGGCTGCTGCTGATCCTGCGCACGCTGGCAGTTGCCGCGATCGCACTGGCGATGGCGCGGCCCGCGCTGCGTGGCACCGTCGGCTTCGCGGGTGGTGCCGCGACCAGTGTCGTCGTGCTGGTGGATCGCAGCGGCAGCATGGGGGCCAACGCCAGCGGCGGGGCGCGCGGTGCGACGCTGCTCGACGAGGCCCGCCGCGTGGTCGAAGACCTGCTGGGCTCGCTCGGCCCCCAGGACGAGATTCTGCTCGTCCCCTACGACCGCACGCCGCAGCCGGTGACCCCACGACCCAGCTCCGACCTGGGCCGCGTGCGTGCGGCGATTCAGGGGATCGCGGGGAGTGCGGCCACCACCGACCACGAAGCGGCGCTGGCGCTGGCGGCGCGCTCACTCGGCGAATCGCGCGCGCTCAATCGCGAGTTGTTCTGGATCTCCGACTTCCAGCGAACCGGATTGGGCGGTGCCGCGCGCACCGAGGGCGGCGGGGCGCCGCCCGACCGTTTGACGGCACCCGACGGTCCGTGGCGCGAGTCCCGCGTGTTCGTGATCCCGATCAACACCGTGAACCGCGCGAACGCCATGGTCTCCGACGCGCTGCTCGCCCCGGGCGACGTCGAGACGTCGGGGTCCTCGGCCGCCGCCGCCCTGTCGGTGAGCATCGCGAGCTTCGACGCTCCGGCGGGCGATCTCGCGGTCGAAGTCACCGAGGTCGGAACCTCGGAAGCTCTCGGGCGCGGCTTCGCTTCGATCCCCGCCCGCGGCGAGGGCAGCACGCTGCTGCCGCTCGGACGCCTTCCCGACCAGGGCGGTATCGCCCGCATCCCCGACGACGCCCTGCTGGGCGACAACGCACGCGTGTTCGCCTCCGGACGTTCGGGAACGCTGCGCATCGTGCTCCGGGAGGACGGCGCACCTTCGGCCCTGCGTCTCGCGCTCGAAGCCGGCTCGCCGGCCTCCGGCCTCGCGGTCGAAGTGGGGAGCGGCACCGCACTCGCCGCGCAGCTGGCCGACGCCGACGCGCTGGTGATCCACGACGTCGAGCGCCTGGGCCCGGTCGAGCTTCAGGCGGTGCTCGACTACTACCGGAGTGGCGGCGCGCTGGTGCTTGCGATTGGCCGCCAGGCCGACCCCGCGTTTTGGAACTCGACCGTGCTGCGCGAGACCGGCGCCGGAACCGTGGGCGCGATCGAGCCCGCGACGGCCGGTGCCGTGTGGCGGCTGATGCGCGCGGTGGCCGGGCACCCGGCGCTGGTGGGTTTTCCGTCGCGCGCCGGCGAGGCGTTCTCGAGCGCTCGGTTCCAATCTGTGCGCGCGTTCACGCCCGGCGCCGAGGGCCGGGTGCTGCTCGAGTTCGACCGCACGCACGCAGCGCTGGTCGAGGCCCCGCGCGCGCTGGTGCTCAACGTCCTCCTGGACCCCGGTCAATCCGACTTCGCGGTCAGCGGCGCGTTCCTGCCGTTGGTGCACCAGGCCGTCAAAGTCCTCGGCCGCGGCACCGCCGCCGCTTCGCTCGCGCCGGGCGATCGCTACGTAGCGCCGGGCGGCACCGGCGTGTGGCGGATCGAGCGACAGGACGGTCGTGAGGTCGCGGTCGAGCTGGTCTCCGAACGCGGCGCGTTGCGCCTGCGATCGGAGTCGCTCGAACAGCCCGGGCTCTACCGGGTGCTGCGCGACGGCCGGCTGCGCGGGACCTTCGCCGTGAACCCCGAGCCGCGCGAGTCGGACTTGTCGGCGTTGGCTCCGGAGGCGATCGTCGCCGGGTTTCCGCGCGGGCGCGCGCAGGTGTTGAGGCCGGGCAGCGACCTCGCTCAGCGCGTGCGCGAAGCGCGTTTCGGCCGCGAACTCTGGGGGCTGTTCATCATCGCCGCGTTGATCCTGCTCGCGGCGGAAACCACGATCGCGCGCTGGGGGATGACCTCGCGCCGGGTACCGGCACCCGCCTAGCTGCGGCCTAGGCGCCCGGGGGCTTGGCCGGCCCGGGCCCGCCCGGCGGCAATCCCGGCCCGCCCGGATGCTGGCCCTGGGGCGCCGGCGACAACTGCACCGTGCAATGATCGAGCTGCACGTTGTCGACGCGCAGCACGAACGTATAGCGACCGTGCTTGGGCAGCGGTGTGTTGAAATTGAGGATGAGGTTGTTGGCGCCGCCGCCCGCCGCGACCGCGAAGTGTCCCGACAGCCGGGGCATGACTTCGGCGCCATCGTCGTTCATGCATCGCAGGTCGAATTGGTGCTGGCCGGTGTCGCCGAGGTCGGCTTCGATGCGCGACACCAGTGCCGCCTGGATGCCGAAGGGCGGGTTCGGCTGGGTCCACACGTGCGTGATCCCCGCCCGCAGCATGCTGACCGTGCCGTCGGGGTGACCGGTCGCCGCTTCGGCGAGCAACATCTTGGCTTTCACGCGGTCGAGCTACCTTTCACCGGATTCGCCCCACGGGCTAGCGCCCGTCATCCTGCTTGACCTTGACGCCGCTCGGCAGCGCATCGGGGTTCAGCAGGCGCATCTCCACCCGGCGATTGCGCATCCGCTCCTCGTCGTTGCGCTCGTCGTTCTCCAGCCGCGTCTCGCCGTAGCCGCGAGCCGTGTAGTTCGAGGGAGTGAGCTTGAAGTTGTAGATCAGGAACTCCCGAACCGAATGTGCCCGCTGCTCGCTGAGCCTCTGATTCACGTTCGCAGCACCCTTGCTGTCGGTGTGGCCCTCGATTTCGAAGCGCAGGTCCGGGTATTTCTCGAGCGAGCGTCCCACCTTGCGCAAGGCTTCCTCGGAGTCGGGCGTCAGTTTGGCACTGTTCGGCTCGAAGTAGACGTTCTCGAGCCGGATGGTGCCCTTCGCGGTCAGCTGCTTCTGGACCTCGTCCGGCGTGTCGTCCTGCGCCGGCTTCGCCGGCTGCGGGGACACCGGCGCCTTCTGCGCCGAGGGTTGCGTCGAATAGCCCTTCTTCCCAACCGGGCAGCCGTGCTTGTCGACCTTCGTCCCCGGCTGCGTGTCGTTGCACTGGTCGACCCCGTCGCACACGCCGTCGTCGTCGAAGTCCGATCCGCAGCCATAGGAGTCGACCATGCAGCCCTTGGACGTGTTGTTGCAGCGGTCGAGGCGGTCGTGGACTCCGTCACCATCCCAGTCCGTGGCGGGCCAGGTGAAGTCGGGCGCGGCGCGATCGACGTAATCGAGCGTCTCGGGCATCGCATATGCGATTCCGGCGACAAGGGCCGCAGCGAAACAGAAGGGACTAGTACGCGCCTCATCGGAATCCTCCCTGGATCAGGTTTGACCGTTTCCGAATGCCGGGGACGATAGCATGTATTGGGGCGAGAGACCAGATTGCGTTAGGCTTTCCCGGTGATGCTCATCGGATCGGTGATGATCCAGGCCGCCGTCGCTCTCGCCACGCTGGTGTCCGCCGTGGCCGGACCGACGGCGATCGAGTCTGGGGAGGAACTTCTCGGCCGTCCAGCGCCGGCTTGGTCGTTCGACCGCTGGATCGGGGCGACGCCGAGGTCGGTCGAAGACCTGCGCGGTCAGGTGGTGTTGATGCGTTGGTGGACCGACGGCTGTCGCTACTGCAAGGCGACCCTGCCGGTCCTCGAGAAGCTCAGGCTCCGCTACCCCGACGATCTCGTGGTCATCGGCGTCTATCATCCCAAGGTGCCGAAGGAAGTGACCGATCGCGACATCGCGAATCACGCGCGCAAGCTGGGTTTCGGCGGCGCGATCGCGGTCGACTCCAAGTGGACGACCCTGGGACGCTACTGGCTCGACGGCCATCCCGAGCACGAGTGGACCTCGGTGTCGTTCCTGCTCGACCGTCGGGGGCGGGTCCGCTGGATCCATCCCGGTGGCGAATACCATCCCAGCGACCAGTCGAGTCACGCGGAATGCGATCGCGCCATGCGGGAGTTGTCACGGGTTCTGACCGAGGTGATCGCCGAGCCGGCGACCGCGGGGGACGTATCGGACCCTTGAGCCGCCGGGGCTAGCGCCCGAGCGGCAGACGATGGGCACCGCCACGAGATCTTCGTGGCGGCTTTTTTGCGTTGCCGCACGAACGGGAGCCATGACCGAAACCTTTCTGACCGACGATCTGGCCGAATCGCTGGCCGCAGCCGCGGACCGGATTCCCGACGCGCGCCGGTTGGCCGAGCGCATCCGGACCGGTGCTCGCGGCCGAGCGGCGGTGCGCGGCCTGGCGGGCTCGGCCCGCGCCTACCTGGCGTCGTGGCTGCAGCGAGAGACCGGCAACGCGGTCCTCTACGTCGTCAGCCACGGCGACGCGTTCGAGGCCGCCCGCGACGACGTCGAGTATTTCCGCGGCCGCGGCGCGACCCTCGCCTTCCCCGAACCCGACACGCTGCCGTACGACCCGGCCTCACCCCATCCCTCGGTGACCGCCGAGCGTCTCGAAGCACTGTCGCGTCTCGCGGCGGGCGATCACGGCGTCGTGATCGCGACGGTACGCGGCCTGTCCCAGCGCATTCCACGTCCTGCCCGGTTGGCCAAGGGTGTCCTGCGCCTGCGCGTCGGCAACGACTACGATCCCCTGGTCCTCGCCGAGCGGCTGACGCTGATGGGCTACGAACGCTTGCCCGAGGTCGAGGCGGTCGGACATTTCGCGCGGCGTGGCGGCATCCTCGACATCTACGCCGTCGGCCTCGCCGATCCCATCCGGCTCGAGTTCGACGGCGACACCGTGGCCTCGATGCGCCGATTCGACGCCGGCACCCAGCGATCACTCGAACAGCTGGTGGACGCGGTCGTGCTGCCGCGCTTCGAGGTCGTGGTCCAGCGCGAGGAGCTCGCGGCGGTGACCGAGCGCGTCCTGCGCGCCGAGCGGCGGGACGATGTCGACGGCCGTGGCCGTGTCTCGGCGTTGTTCCACGACGGCATGGAACGGTTCGCCGCGCACTACGACCCCGACCTGGGCACGCTCCTCGACTACCTGCCCGACGACGTCGTGGTCGTGCTCGACGACCCGGGCAAACTGCGGATCCGCGCCGGGGAACTCCAGGAGTTGATCGAGCGCGGATTCGCCGAGGCGCGCGCTCACTACCCGGGAGTCTCGCGTCCCGACGAACTGTTCCATCCGCCCAGCGACGCGCTCGATCGTCTCGAGCAGCGCCCCGGAGCCGACTGGATGAGCGCGGTCGGCAGCGTCGGGGACGCATCACGCTACGCCGAGAATCTGTTCCTCGAGTGCTCACCGGCCGAACCGATGCAACGTTCGATCGAGCGCCTGAAGAACCATCTCGCCGAACTCGGCGCGCGCAGGATCGAGGCCGTGGTCCTGTGCGACAACGCCGGCCAGCGCGACCGATTGATCGAGATGCTCGGCGACACCGGCGCGCGCCTGGGCGTCGGCCTGATCTCGGCGGGCTTCACGTTGCCCGCGGGCGAGCTGGCGATCCTCACCGATCACGAGATCTTCGCACGCTATCACCGCCGCCGCCGCCGGCGGCATCGCACCGGCGGCCTGACGCTCGCCGAACTCTCGGCGCTGCGCATCGGCGACTTCGTGGTTCACGAAGACCACGGCATCGGAACCTACCGCGGAATGAAGCGCCTGACCCTGAACGGGCAGGAGACCGACTGCGTCGAGATCGCCTACGCGGCGAGCGACCGACTGTTCGTGCCGGTTCAGCAACTCGGACTGGTGTCGCGCTACTCGGCCGCGGAGGGCGCGCGACCGGCGATTCACCGCCTGGGCTCGCCGGCGTGGCAGAAGACCAAGGCCAAGGCCAAGCAGGCCATCCAGGACATGGCCGAATCCCTGCTGCGCGCCTATGCCGCGCGCAAGACGCTGGCCGGTCACGCGTTTGCGCCGGACAGCGTCTGGCAGCGCGAGTTCGAAGCGTCGTTCCCGTACGACGAAACACCGGACCAGCTCAAGGCGATCGAAGAGGTCAAGAAGGACCTCGAATCCGGCATGCCGATGGATCGCCTGGTGTGCGGCGACGTCGGCTACGGCAAGACCGAGGTCGCGATTCGCGCCGCGTTCAAATGCGTGCAGGAGGGGAAGCAGGTCGCGATCCTGGTGCCGACCACGATCCTGGCTCAACAGCACCAGATCACGTTCCGCGAGCGCTACGCCGACTTCCCGGTCCGCGTCGAGGTGCTGTCACGCTTCCGGACGCCGCGCGAACAGAAACAGGTTCTCGCCAAGCTCGCCACGGGCGAAGTCGACGTCGTCATCGGCACCCACCGCCTGCTGTCCAAGGACGTTCGCTACAAGAATCTCGGCCTGGTGGTGATCGACGAGGAGCATCGCTTCGGCGTCGCCCAGAAGGAGCGCATCCGACAGCTCACGCGCACCGTGCACGTCCTGGCGATGACCGCGACGCCGATCCCGCGCACGCTCAATCTGAGCCTGGCCGGAGCGCGCGACCTGTCGGTGATCGAAACACCGCCGCTCGACCGGCTGCCGGTCCACACCGAGATCCTCGAGCACGACGACGAAGTGATCGCCGACGCCGTCCTGCGCGAGGTCGACCGCGGCGGCCAGGTGTTCCACGTGCACAACCGGGTCGAGACCATTCACAACGTCGCGATCCGGCTGCAGCGGCTGTTGCCGCAAGTTCGGGTCTCGGTGGCGCACGGCCAGATGCCCGAGCGCCAGCTCGAGCAGGTCATGCTCGACTTCCTCGACCGGCGCTCCGACGTCCTGGTCTCGACCATGATCATCGAGTCGGGGCTCGACATCCCGAGCGTCAACACCCTGATCGTCGATCGCGCCGACACGCTGGGCCTCGCGCAGCTCTACCAGCTGCGCGGGCGCGTCGGCCGCTCGTCGCACCGCGCCTTCGCCTACCTGCTGGTGCCCTCGCGCCGCGTGTTGACCGAGGATGCGGAGAAACGCCTGCGGGTGATCGAGGAGTTCGACGATCTCGGCATGGGATTCAAGGTCGCCCTCAAGGACCTCGAGATCCGCGGGGCCGGCAACCTACTCGGCCCGGAACAGAGCGGGTTCATCATCGGCCTCGGCTTCGACCTCTACGTCAAGCTGCTCGAGGAGGCGGTGGCGACATTGCGCGGCGAGGCCGCCGAGGTGCGCCCCGAGCCACGCCTGCTCACCGACTGGAGCGCGTTCCTGCCCGACGACTACGTTCCCGACGAGCACGAGAAGCTGAATCTCTATCGGCGTCTCGCCGAGGTGCGCGCGTTGGCCGAGCTCGACGACCTGGTGGTCGAGATGCTCGACCGCTTCGGCCAGCTCCCGGAGCCCGCCGTGGCGCTGTTCGAGCTGCGCCGCATGCGCCTGCTCGGCGCCGGGGCCAACGTCGAGAGCCTCCGCGTGTTCCAGGGGGTCACCGAGATGACGCTCCGCCGCCCGATGCGCCCCGACCGTATCCAGGCGCTGGTCCGCACGCTGTCGTTTCCACTCGAGTTCATCAGCGGCCGCGAGTTCGGCATTCGCGTGCGCGGCGAGAGCATCGCGCTGCTGAATCGCGTGCGGCAGTTGCTGGAGACGCTGGCGGCGCTCGAGGGGTCCGGGAACGAATGACGCGCAGTGCCCGACCCGAACCCCCGCCGTGGGTTGCCACTCTGGTGCGGCTCGACTAACGTCCGTCGCTCGCTCATGACTCCTTCACCCGTGTTCCTTTTCGAAGTGCGCCGGTGCCCCGCTCGCGTCCTGGCACTCGTGCTCGCCGCTGCCCCGCTCCTCCTCGCCTCGTGCACGCTCGAGTCTCGCCCCCTGGCGCGCGTCGGACCCAGCACGATCACGGTCGGCGAGTTCCTCGAGGCAGCGCGCGCTTCGGGCAACGCGTATCCGCAGAACCCCGACAGCGCGAAGCTCGTCCTGCTCGACGAGCTGGTGCGACGCGAGCTGTTGCGGCTCGAGGCTCGGCAACGCGGGTTGATCCCGCCCGAGGAGTCGATGCGCGCCGCCCGGGAGGCCGAGGACGCGGCGCTGATGCGCGAGATGACCTCGCGTTTCGCGCCGACCAACCTTCCAGTCAGTCAGGCCGAGCTCGAGCGCTACTACGAATGGAGCAAGACCGAATCGCACGTTCGGCTGATCCACGCCCAGAGCGACGCGCTCCTCCTCCATGCGCGCGAACGCATCGAGGCCGGCGAGGACTTCACGTCGGTCGCGCTGCGCATGAACACGACCGGGGTCGTGCAACCCGACGGAGACTTCGGCTACGTCCCGGGCGGGGCGATGCCTGAGCCGCTCGACGGTCTTCTGCGGAACGCCCCGCTCAACCAGGTGATCGGTCCGGTGCGCGTCGGCTCGGATGCGTGGTTCCTGGCGCAGGTCTCCGACCGCCGACAGCGGGACGTGCCGCCGCTCGCCGAAATTGCGCCCCAGCTCGAGCAGCAGATTCGCGTGCGCAAACAACGGTTGCTGCTGCAGCGTGCAGTCGAGCAGATGCAGCGCTCCCACGATTTCCGACTCGAACCCGACGCGGCGCAGGCCGTGTTCTCGCGCGTCCAGGGCACGCGTTCGGACACCACCGGTCTCCCGGATGAGCTGGTCCTGCTGGCGCGCTATCGCACCGAGGAAGGCTGGCAGCGGTACATGCTGTCGGAAGCGATCGTCGACCTGGCTCGGCTCGATCGACCGAACCTCTCGAGCACCGCGGCCATCGCGCGCTGGCTCGAGACCACGGTGCTGCAGAAGATCGTGTTGGTCGAAGGCCGCTCGCGTCGCCTGAACGAGGAGCCGGCCGTGCGCCGCGCGGCCGAAGATCGCGCCGACGGCCTGGCGCTCCAGGCGCTGTACCAGGAAGAAATACTGGCGCACGTTGAGCCACCCACCGAGAGCGACCTGCGCGCCGAGTACGCTGCGCGCGCGGGCCCTCAGGCGCCGCCGTTCGAGTCCCTGCCCCCGGATCTGCTGGAGCAGCTCCACGGCATGGTCCTCGAGGAGCGCCAGAACGCACGGATGCAGGAGTACACCGAGACGCTGCGCCGCAAGCATCCGGTGATGATCGATGCGGCGCGCCTCGAGCGCCTGGCGTGGCCGTTCCCCGACCTCGGAGCGCTTCAGGGCCTCGGCGGCTGATTCCCGGCGCCGGGTCCGAGACCCACGGCTCTACTTCAGACGCCGGCGGACCTCGGCCGCGCGTCGTTCGCTCGCCTCGACGCGGGTCCCGTCGCGCAGCTTGAGGACCAGCACGCCGTCCTCGCCGCCGTAGGACTCGATCGCATCCAGATTCACGAGCGCACCGCGATGAACGCGTACGAACTGATCGCGCGGCAGCCGCTGCTCCAGCTCCTGGAGCGTGTAGTCCACCAGGTATTCGCGGCCGTCGGCCCGCGCGAGCACCAGCCGGTCGCGCGAAAACACCATCGGCACGTCGGTCAATTCCAGCAGCTTGACCTCGCGCCGATGGCGGACCGGCAGTCGCCGGAGCGGCGGCATCTGCCGTTCGATCTCGGGCCGCTCGAGGGCGGCCCGCAGTTCTCGAGCGCGCGCGGCGGGCGGGGTGTTGCGGACTTCGGTCACCACGCGGCGCACCGTCTCGGCCAGCCGGTCGCGCTTGAGCGGCTTGAGCACGTAGTCCAGGGCCGCGACTTCGAACGCGTCCACCGCGTAGCGGTCGTACGCGGTGACGAACACGATGTGGGGCAGCGCGCCGGAGCGTTCGCGCGCGATCTGCCGCGCGACTTCGAGCCCGGACAGATCGGGCATGTGAATGTCGAGGAACACGACGTCGGGCGTGTGGCGCGATGTCAGCTCGAGCGCTTCGGCGCCGCCGCGGGCGGTGCCGACGATTTCGAGATCGGCATGCTCGCTGAGCAGCCGCTCGATGAACTGGCGCGCGCGCGGCTCGTCGTCGGCGACCAACACCCGCACCGGAGCCGGCGCGGTCAAGGCGGGAGCAGGGGCTCGACGCGTCTGGTTCATGCCGCGACCTCTTCGGGTGACCGCCAGCGCATGTGCACTTCGAAACCTCCCGGCGTGCGGGGCGCGGCGGTCACGCTGGCATCCAGACCGCCGAATCGTCGCAGCCGCTGCTCCAGATTCTCGAGTCCGACGCCGAGCCCGCGCACCGAACCGTTGCCGTTCAGCGTGCCGTCGTCGGTGAACACCAGGTCGACCCAATCGGCCGTGCGGCGCGCCTCGAGCACCAGGTGGAGCGGGCGCCGATCGGGACTGCAGCCGTGCTTGAGGCTGTTCTCGACCAGCGGTTGCAGGAGCAGCGGCGGCACGGTCAGCGACAGCAATTCCCGGGCGCCATGGTACTCGAAGGTCAGCGGGTTTTCGTAGCGCTCCCGCGCCACACCCAGATAGTCCTCGACGAAATCGATCTCGTCCGAGAGCAGCGCCGCCGGCCGGCTGCCGGCCTCGACGGCGTAGCGCAACATGTCGGCCAATCGTTCGGTGAAGCGCTGCGCGGCCGCCGAGTCGGTCTCGATCAGATAGGCGAGCGCGTTCAGCGCGTTGAACAGGAAGTGGGGCTGGACTTGCGCCTGCAGGGCGCGCAGCTCCGCGCGCGTCGCGGCTTCCCGAAGCTCGACCTCGCGGCGCTCGTGTTGCGCCTGTTCCTCCTGGAGCGCCAGGTTCTCGAGTCGGATGCCGGCCTGAGCCAGCAAGTTCTCGATGCCGTCCAGGGCGTCCATCGGCAATTCCTCGCCGGGGGCGACCCGGGGCATTCCGCGCTCGGGCCATTCGATCGCCACCGGGCGCTTGAGGCCGCGTTCCAGTCCGGCCTCGACCGAGGCGATCACCTGCTCGCGCGACAGAGCACCCAGCAGCTCGCGCCCGGACTGGTCGAGTGCCCGTCGCAGCGCGTGGGGGTCGCGTCCGAACAGCCGGTCGAGCCAGCGTTGCAGGCGCTCGCGCAGCGGCGCGAAGGCGAACGCCACGACCAACGCGGCCACGACGTTGAACGCCATGGCCTGTTCGCCGGTGATCGCCGCGAACATCCGCTCGCCGACCAGAACGGTGCCGAGATAGAGCGCGGCCAGCACGCCGGTGAGAATCGCGTACGGCAGCGTTCGAGCCAGCAGCCGCCGCGGATCGAAGGCGGGATCGTTGGCCAGCAGCCAGGCGATCAGGAACGGCGACAGGAGCCAGGCGATGCTATGCACGGTGAGGGCGATGCGCACCAGCGGCACCGGGAACCAAGCCCCAATGCTCTCTTCGGGAAACACCTCGAGCAGCGTCGCCAAGGTCAGGACGATGGCGACCAAGATGCCGAGCACTCGATCCATGGCCGACGGCCGCCAGTCGCCGGGCCACGCGTAGCGCGCGATCAGCGAAACGATCCCGAGTCCGAGCGTGACGGCAGCGAACCAGACCACCGGCCCGCCCGGTTCGTAGGTCAGCCCGCGGCCGGTGAGCAGCAGTGCGAATGGCGCCAAATACGCGACGACCACCAGCCAGAACCAGGGTGACTCGGTGCGGCGGCTCGACTCCCAGCGCGGCCGCGGAAACACGGTCATGAAGTGCAGGAAGCTGACCGGAAACCAGAGCAGGAGTCCGCGAAAGACGTCGAGATAGAGCCGCAGAGTCGGCCCGGGCTCGACCACCGGAACCTTGTAGATGCTCCAGATGACGCCGATCGCTTGCAACGCCGCGAACCACAGGAACACCCAGGCGGCACGCAGGTCGGGGCGCCGCCACACCAACAGGAATGCAACCAGAGGTGCCGCGACCATCGCCGAGACCGGGAAGATGAACAGTCGCAGCCGCTGCCAGGCGCCGAGTCGGAGCGGCGGATAGACGATGTTGAACACGCGTCCGTTTCGGCCAATCGTCAGGGTGAACGGCCCGGTCGGCCACCCCGCCTTCTTCAAGTACTCCTCCATTTCGTCGGATGAGGAGAACATCCTGCCGTCGATGCCACGGATCTCGTCGTCCCGCTGCAGCAGTGCCGAGGCCGGAGGGCCGATCAGCCGCTCGATGCGAGGGAAGTCCTGACCGCGCCACTGGAGGTTGACCCCGAGCCGCTGGTAGGGATTGTGGGTCAGGAACCGGGGTACGCCGAGGCCGACCGCCAGCAGCACGGCCAGGATTGCCAGCAGGCGTCGTCCCGTAAACGAAGGATGCATCGGAGTGGGGGTCCTCGACTCCTAATATCCTGCCCGAGGTGGTTTCGGTTCGCTATTCCATGACGAGCGCGGCGGTTGGGCCGGACCAGCGCCACGGGCCAGGATCGAAGGCCCCGGGGGAATCATTGGGTCCCCCGGTCGTAATGGCTATACTGCTCGGCCGCTCGCCCATCAGCGATCCCCGTCACGGCCCTGTCAACCGTGCCGGCCGGTCGCTGCGACACTCTGACGGAGGTTCGACGTTGTCTCGAGGCTTGTTTCGGTTGCTTCCGCTCCTGCTCCTCCTGCTCGGCAGCCTGCCCGCGGCCGCGCAACGCGCCGATGGCGTCGCCGCGGTGGTCAACGACGACGTCATTCTGCAAAGCGACGTCGAGGAGCAGCTCGCGCTGCTGCTGATGCGCTCCCAGAGCCGCCCGGACTCGACCACGGTCGACACGCTGCGGCGCGAGATCCTGAACCAGCTGATCGACGAAAAACTCATCGTCAACGAAGCCAAGCGCCAGGGCCTGAGCGCCACCGACGCCGAGGTCGCTCGCGAGCTGGAAGGGGCGATGAAAGACGTGCGCGACCGTTTCGGCGGCGAGCAGGAGTTCCAGGAACAGCTCCGGCGCGAGAATACGACCGAGGAGAAGCTGCGCGAGAAGTATCGCGAGGAGATCCGCAGGCAGCTGGTGGCCAGCAAGCTCATGCAGCGCACCTTCCCAAAACAGACGGTGCCGCAAGCCGAGGCCGAAGCCTACTTCACCGCCCACCGCTCCGAGTTTCCCAAGATGCCGGCCGAACTCCGGCTGTCGGTCGTCCAGATTCCGGTGACCGCCGATTCCGCGATCGATGCCAAGGCCCGCCGCGACGTGACCGCGGTGCGCAAGCGGCTGGTCGCCGGTGAGAAGTTCGCCAAGGTCGCGAGCGAGGTGTCCCAGGATCCGGCCACCGCCAAGAACGGCGGCGACCTCGGGTTCCTCCGCCGCGGACTGCTCGATCGCGAGCTGGACGATGCGGCCTTCTCGCTCAAGGCGGGCGAACTGAGCGGCCCGCTGCGCTCGTCGGTCGGATGGCACGTCCTCGAGGTGATCGAGCGGGACACGGTGAAGTCTCGCGCCGGCAAGGACACCCTGGATGCGCGGGGCAACCCGGTGATCGAGGCGCACGTCCGCCACATCCTGATCCAGGTGCCGCTGACCGACGCCGACGCCGAGCGCGCGAGCAAGATCGCCGATCGGGTGCACGCCGAGGCCAAGAAAGGCGCTGATTTCGGGGCGCTCGCGCGTCGATACAGCAAGTACGAGGGCCCGGCGAGCGCCGATGGCGACCTCGGGTTCATCTCGATGGCCACGCTCCAGCCGAACATCCGGGCGGGGCTCGACAAGCTGCCGATTGGCGGGGTCAGCGACGTGCTGACCAATCAAGCGGGCTTCAACATCTTCAAGCTCACCGATCGCAAGCCCGAGCGTGAATACGAGCTGGCCGAGATCAAGAAGGAGCTGCCCGAGGCCGTCGCGCAGATCAAGCAGAAGCAACGCTACGACGACTGGATGAAAGGACTCCGCAGCAAGGCCCATATCGAGGTCCGCACGTCGTAGGCGTTGAGGCACCGTTCGGCCTCTGATAGGGTGGAAGCGGATGATCACCTTCGAGCAGGTCTCCAAGCGCTACGGAGAGCGCCTGGCGCTCGACTCGGTGACATGGCACATGGACGAGGGCGAGTGCGTGGTCTTTCACGGCCACAGTGCCGCCGGCAAGACCTCGCTCCTTCGCCTGATCACCCATGAGACGAGGCCGACGTCGGGCACCGTCACGGTCGGCACCTTCCGCAGCGGCAACCTGACGCGCCCGCAGCGTGCGCTCCTGCGCCGGACGATCGGCATCGTGTACGAGGACTTCCGCCTCCTCCACGACCGCACGGTGTTCGAGAACGTCGCGCTGGCGGTGCGGATCCTGGGTCTTTTTTCGGCCGAGGATGTCGTGCCGCGCGTCGTGCACGCCCTGGGCGAGGTCGGGCTCCTGCACCATCAGTGGGCGTTCCCGAGCGAGCTGTCGGCCGGCGAGAAGCAGCGGGCGGCGATCGCGCGCGCGATCGTGAATCGTCCGGCGGTGCTGCTCGCCGACGAGCCGACCGGCGCCCTGGAGAAGCGGAGCGCCGACGACGTGCTCGCCCTGCTGCGCCGGATCCACCAGGAAGGCGCGGCCATCCTGCTGGTGACCACGAACCCCGACGTCGCCCACGCCGTGGGCGGGCGGGTGCTCACGCTCGAGGATGGGCGGATCACCGGCGGGGACACCCGCATGCCGCCGCTCCAGGCGGTCGCCGGCGGGAGGCCCTGACCGTGCACCTCTTCTTCTTCACCGAGGCGTGGCGCTCGATCCGCCACCACCGGGGCCTGGTCTCGACCGCGGTCTTCTCGCTGGCGGCTGCACTCACCCTGTCGGGCATCTTCCTGTTGGCCGCGCACAACAGCCGGATCGCGATCGGCCTGCTCGGCGATCGCCGCGAGATGGTGGTCTACCTGAACGACGGCGTCACCCCCGCGCAGCGCGACGTGCTGATGGGACGCTTGCAACAGCTCTACGGCAGCGTGACTTACGTGTCGCGCGACGACGCCTGGGACGAATTCGCCCAGCAGATCGGCGACCGTTCGTTGCTCGACGCGGTCGGCGGCAACCCGCTGCCCGCCTCGTTCCGGGTCAAGCTGCGGCCGGAGCTGTTGCACCATTCAGCCATGGAGCGCGCCGCGGAGCAGGTCGAGGAGTTCCCCGAAGTCGAGGCGGTACGCTACGGCGGAGAATGGGTGCGTCGTCTCGACGAGATCCAAGCCGGTCTGGTGCGCGCCTCGATCGTGGTCGGCATCCTGGTCGCGTTCGCGGTGCTGTTCGTCCTGTACAACACCAATCGACTGACCGTGCTCGCCCGCCGCCCGCAGGTCGAGATCATGAGCCGGCTCGGCGCCACCGACGCGTTCATCGCGACGCCGTTCATCTTCGAAGCGCTGTTCGTGGCGCTGGTCGCATCGACCATGGCGCTCGGGCTGGTGTACGCGTTCGCGACTGCGCTCGAATCACAGATCGGCAACGTCGCGTTCCTGCCGTGGACCTGGGGACTGGCGTTCGTCGGTACCGTGGTCGTGCTCGGATGGCTGTCGGCGGTGCTCGCGTTCGGCCGGGTCCTGCGTTCGGTCGGACCGTGATTCCGCGGTCGGGTCGAACGCGTCGCTACCGCGTCGCGCTCCTGGGGCTGGCGCTCGCCTCCGCCCTGCTCGCGCCGAACGTGGGGGCGCAGGACAGCCTCAACGCCGCCGCCAAGCGCGCCGAGCTCGAGCGCATCCAGAACGAAGCGAGAGAGAAGCGCGAGGCGGCGCGACGCCTCAAGGGCCAGGAGGTCAAGGCGGTCGGTCAGCTCAAGCGCACCGAGCGCGACCTGGGTACGTCTCGCAAGCGCCTGCGCGCGCTCCAGGGCCAGCGCACGCGCCTCGACCGCGAGCTGGCGGCGACACGCGCGGACCTCGACCGCAGTGTCGCTTCGCTCGGCGGCCAGCGCGCCAAACTCGCTCGCCGCTTGCGCAGTGTCTACATCTATGGCAACGGACGCGAGCTCGAGTTCCTGCTGTCGACTCAGTCCTTCGCCCAGTTGCTGTCGCGCTGGGACTTCCTGGTCATGGTCGCGGAGCAGGATCGCGTCCTGCTCGAGAACATCGAGGCCGAGAAGAACATGGTCGAAGCCAGCGAGAGCCGCCTGTCGCGCAATCTGACCGACGTCCAGCGCAATGCCCAGCGCACCGACCAGGAGAGCCGGCGCCTGACTTCGCTGCGCCAGGAGCGCGCCGAGTCGGTGCAGAAGATCCAGACGCAACGCGAGGCATTCGAAGCCGCGGCACTCGAGCTCGAGAAGACGGCGCGCGCGATCCAGCGCCTGCTCGCCGACCTGGAACAGAAACAGAAGAGCGCCACCAAGTCGTTCCGGCCGCCCTACGCCGGGGATTTCTCGCGGGGCCAGGGGCGCCTGAACTGGCCGGTCGACGGCCGGGTGATCGGCCGCTTCGGTCCCGAGACCCATCCCAAGTGGGGCACGGTGACCATGAACAACGGGATCGACATCGCGACCCCGATCGGTACGCCGGTACGGGCGGTAGCCAACGGCCGGGTCGAGTACGTGAGCGAGGACTTCGGCACCTATGGCGTCATGTTGATCTTGAATCACGGGGACAGCTATTACACCTTGTACGGTCATCTTTCCGGAGTCGGCGTCTTGGTCGGCCAGGAAGTCCAGGGTGGACAAGTCATCGCCGAGAGCGGCGAGACCGGCTCGCTCAAGGGCCCTGCGCTCCACTTCGAAGTGCGCCGCGGCGGCCAGTCGCTGAATCCCCAGGAGTGGCTGCAGTAACCGCAGCCCCCACCGACAGGAGAGTTCCTTTGCCGGTTCCCGAGCTGGATCGCATCCTCGGACAAGCGGAACCGGTGGAGTTCCTGCGCCGAACGCTGGCCGCCGGCCGTCTGGCCAACGCCTATCTCTTCCACGGTCCATCCGGCGTCGGCAAGGGCACGGCAGCCCTCGCCTTCGCCCGCGCGATTCTGTGCGCGAGTCCCGGGACGAGCGACGCCCCCGGTCTGTTCGGCGAACTGGAAGCGCCGCGCCCGGCGACCGACGCGTGCGGCCGATGCGCTTCCTGCCAACGCGCCGCCCGCCTCCAGCATCCCGACCTCAAGTTCCTGTTCCCGGTATCGGGCGAGGAGAAGCAACTCGATACCGCCATCTCGGAAACGCTCGAGGCCTGGCGATCCGACCCGTGGTTCGTATTCAACTACGAGAAAGCCGCGTCGATCCGCCTGTCCCTCACCCGCGAGCTGCTGCGTGAGCTGGCCTACAAGCCCTTCGAGTCCTCGCGCCGCGTGGTGGTAGTGCGCGACGCCGACCGGATGCGCGAGGACCAGTGCTCGGCGATGCTCAAGTCCATCGAAGAACCGGGCGCGTCCACGGTCTGGGTGCTGACCACCGCACGGCCGGCGCGGCTGCCGGCCACCGTCCGCTCGCGTTGCCAGCGCGTGCGATTCGCGCCGCTGCCGGAATCGCTGGTGGCCGGCACGCTGCAGGAAGCCCTCGGCGCTTCCCCGGCCGAATCGCGAATGCTCGCCGCACTCTCCGGAGGCTCGCTCGGGCGCGCGATCACACTGCGTGACACCGAGCCGCTCGAGGCGCGCAATCAGTCACTGGCGTTGCTCGAGGCCGCGCGTCGCGGCGACGGCGCCTCGTTGCTCAAGGCGATCCAGTCGGTGAATCGCTTCGGCCGCGCCGGGCGCGAGACCCTGCGCCGGTTGGTCGAGTTCCAGGAGTTGTGGCTGCGCGACCTGCTGCGCGCGAGTGCCGGCATGCCGCGCGAGGCCCTGGTGAATCGCGACCGGGAGCCCGAGCTGCGGCGCCTGGCCGGGACGATCTCGGCCTCCGAGATCCGGCGCCGACTGCTGGTGCTGGAGGAGGCGTTGCGGTCGATCGAGGGCAATGTCACCCCGGACCTGGCGTTGTTCTCGGCCATGCGCCGCGCCGCCGATCCCGGGTTCGAAACGAGCGAATGGCCGGCGCACGCCGCCGGCCGCTGGCGCTACTGATTCGACCTCTACCGGCAGGGTCGACTGGCCGAAAACCGGAGAGCGGGGCCCGCCCGGGCCCCTTCTTGCTGTGTTCCGGCGCTCGAGCAGCCTCGAGGACCCATGACGGCGAAGCCACCTCCCGGCCGGAGTCGGGACGACCTGGTCATCCAGCGTTTCGGGAGTGACAGTCCCGCGGCCAGCCGTCTTCGCCCGCTCGACTACCAGGAGATTCTCGACCGCCGCGGCCGCCGGATCCAGGACAGCGATGAGCTCGGAATCGATCGGACCACGGTGTTCCTGGCACTCGCGGCGCTGAGTCACCGACAAGTCCCGATCCGGCGCTGCGACGTCGTCCAGGTGCAGTTCAACTCGCCCGAGGTCACGTCGGCGACCCAGCACATCGACCGCGGCGTCGGCGAATCCGACGACCGCTACTTTCGCCGGTCTCACCTCGAGGTCGAGGAGTTCATCCTCCGGTACTCGGATCCCGACGACGGCAGCGTCCTCTATGTCCTCCACCTCGACGACGTTTCCGAGAACGGAGCCCGCGCCGCGTAGTCGCGCCACCGGGTCGCTCGCGACCCGGCGGGGCCACGAGCTTGGACCGGCCGCCCTCGCGCGCGGTTCGGCCGACCACCTGCCCGGCCGTGATGAACCCGCCCCGGCGCTGGAGTATGCTCGGGCGGTCGCCCGGCAGGTTCCGGGCTCTTCATAGACTTCCGGAGGAATCGCCGGCTCTTGCCCGGCGTCTGGGCGGTCCCGCCGCCCGATAGAGGTGCGTGATGTCCGAGATCATGCAGGTCGCCTTGCGCGGCACGCGCCGCGAGTTCTTCCTCAACTCCCGCAACCTGTGGCTCGCGTTGCGCGATCCGGTCATCGTCCAGAGCGAGCTGGGTGAGGCCTTCGGTCGCATTCACCTGAAAGGCACGCTGGTCGAGCTCAAGCGCCCGGGGAACGTCAGCCACGAGATCATCCGCAAGGCCACCGAGGAGGATCTCGACCAGGAGGACCACAATCGCGAGCTGGAAGAGGAATCGTTCGCCTACTGCCGCGAGCGCATCGAGCTGCGGGAACTGCCTATGGATCTGTCCGAGACCGAAGTCGCGTTCAACCGCAATCGCATCACGTTCTATTTCTCGGCCGAGCATCGGGTCGACTTTCGCGAGCTGGTCAAGGACCTGGCCGCGAAGTTCCGCACCCGGATCGAACTCCGGCAGATCGGCATCCGGGACCAGGCCAAGCGGCTCGACGGCTGCGGCCCGTGCGGCCGCGCTTTCTGCTGCTCGACCTGGCTCAAGGAATTCCATCCGGTCACGCTCAAGATGGCGCGCGAGCAACAGCTGGCGCTAAACCCGACCAAGATCTCCGGCGCCTGCGGGCGACTGATGTGCTGTCTGGCGTACGAGCTGGCCCATTATCGGGACAGCGCCGCGCGGCTGCCGGCCCTGGGAACCAAGATCCGCACCGGCCAGGGCGAGGTGCAGGTCACCCGCACCGAGACCTACCGCGAGGCGGTCTGGGTGCGCGACGACGAGGGCCAGGAACATCGCATTGCCTACGCCGATCTGCCCCCCGGCCCCTATCACAAGTGCGGGGATTGCCACTGCGGCAAGCGCAAGAAGGGCGGCGGACCCGATGCCGCCAACGGATCCGCGGACCCTGGCCCACACGACGAAGGTCCCTCGGACTCGAACGGATGACCGCACGCCGACGCGTCTCTTCGGGATCTCCCTACGAGCCGACGATCGGCTTCAGCCGCGCGGTGCGGGCCGGCGATCGGGTGTTCGTCGCCGGAACCGCGCCGGTGTGGCCGGACGGTTCGTGCCCCGCCGATCCGGAGCAGCAGGCCCGGCGCTGCTTCGAGATCATCGCGGCCGCGCTGCGCGAAGCCGGGGCCGGGCTCGAACACGTCGTGCGAACCCGCATGTTCCTGGTCTACGCGCATGACTGGGAGGCGATCGGTCGAGCGCACGGCGAAGTGTTTCGCGACATCCGGCCGGCCTCGACCATGGTGGTCGTGTCGCGTCTGCTCGATCCGCGCTGGCGGGTCGAGATCGAAGTCGATGCCGTCCTGGACTGAACTTTTCGGAGGAACCATGAAGAACCGGCCGCATCCCGGGCTCGTCCGGCATAGCGCACATCGCGCCTGGAGGGTGGTGGGCGTGCTCGGGCTGTTCGCTACCCTCGCTTCCTGTGGGACGCCGGAAAAGGCCCCGCCGCCGACCGGCCGCGTGGTCGTGTTCGCCGCCGCTTCACTGTCCGAAGCGTTCGATGCCAGCTCGGCGCCGATGCGCGAGCGGAACGTTCAACTCCGCATGAACTACGGCGGATCGCAATTGGTCGCCGCCCAGATCGAGAACGGCGCAATCGGTGACGCCTTCGCTTCCGCCGACGAACGCTGGATGCAGCACGTGATCACGGCCGGGCACGTGGTCGATACGCCGCGGGTGTTCGCGCACAACCGGCTGGTGGTGATCATTCCCGCCTCGGTGCAGAACGCGGTCGTGAAGCTCTCGGACCTCGCGCGGCCCGGCGTCAAGATCGTGCTCGGCGCGGAGGAGGTCCCGGTCGGGCGCTATGCGCGACAGTCGCTGGCCAAGTTGTCGGCGATGCCCAGATACGGCGACGACTTCGCCGACCGCGTGCTCGCCAACGTCGTCTCGAACGAGGACGACGTGAAGGCGGTCGTGTCCAAGATCCAGCTGCGCGAGGCGGACGCCGGGATCGTCTACCAGTCCGACCTGACCGAATCGGTCTCACGCTACGCGGCGGCGATCGCGATTCCCGATTCCGGCAATGTCCTTGCGACCTACCAGATCGCGGTGCTGAAGAAGTCGCCGAACCCCCGCGCCGCTCGCGCCTTCATCGCGTTTCTGCTGTCCAGCGAAGGCCAGTCCCTGCTGGCCGACCGCGGGTTCCTGCCGGCCGTCATGCCGTGAGCGCGGTGCTCTGGCGCGTCGCGACCGCGGCCGGGCTTGGACTCCTTCTTGGCCTGCTGGCGCTGCCGGTGGTCGCTCTCTTCGTTCGAGTCGAGCCCGGCGTCCTGTTCGTTCGGTTGCGCGACCCCGCGGTGGTCGAAGCGCTGCGCCTCAGTCTCGCGTCCAGCGCGGCGGCGCTCGCCATCGTGATCGTCCTCGGCACCCCGGCAGCGTGGGTATTGGCCACGCGGCGCTTTCCGGGCAAACGGTTGCTCGAAGTCCTGGTCGACCTGCCGATGGTGTTGCCGCCGACCGTCGCCGGTTTCGCACTGCTCATGGCGTTTGGCCGCGCCGGAATGGTCGGCCAGGGACTAGCGGCGTTCGGGTACACGCTGCCGTTCACCACTGCCGCCGTGGTCCTCGCGCAGGCGTTCATGGCGGCGCCGTTCTTCGTCGGGTCGGCGCGCGCCGCGTTTGCGAGCGTGGATCGACGCTACCTCGAAGCCGCGGCGACGCTACGCGCTTCGGAATGGACACGTTTTTCGCGAGTAGTGCTGCCGCTGGTGATGCCCTCACTTGTCGCCGGGGCGGCGATGAGCTGGGCGCGGGCACTCGGCGAGTTCGGCGCGACGATCACGTTCGCCGGGAATCTGCCCGGCGTGACGCAGACCCTGCCGCTCGCGGTCTACGTGGCGATGCAATCCGATCTGGGCGCAGCCCTCGCGATGTCCGTCCTTTTGGTCGTGGTTTCGTTCGTCGTCCTGTTCGCGATGCGGTCGCTGCCGACGGCGGCGGCGGGGGGGCTCGGTGCTCCGGGCGGACGTCCACAAACAGCTGGGTGAGTTCCGGCTCTCGATCGCGCTTCGGGCCGAGTCGCCCTCGACCCTGGTCGTGGTCGGCGAGAGCGGCTCGGGCAAGACCACGCTGGTGCGGTTGCTCGCGGGTCTCGAGCGCCCGGACCGCGGGCACATTGGGATCGGCGGCGAGATCTGGTTCGACACGGCCGCGCGCACCTGGATTGCCACCCGAGCGGCGCGCGGTCGGCTATGTCGCGCAGGACGACGCGCTGTTCCCGCACTTGAGCGCACTCGACAACGTCGCGTTTGGCCCGCGGGCGGCCGGAATGTCCGATCCCGCCGGTCGCGCCCGCCGCGCGCTCGAGCGCATGGGCGTGGGCGATCTCGGGCGCCGCCGGCCGCGCGAGCTGTCGGGCGGACAGCGGCAACGGGTGTCGATCGCTCGAGCGCTTGCGGTCGAGCCTCGAGCTCCTGCTGCTCGACGAACCGCTCACCGGCCTCGACGTGACCACGCGGCGTGCGGTTCGCGCCGAACTCGCGCGCCTGGTGGCCGAGCTCAACTGCGTGACCATCTTCGTTACGCACCATCCCTCCGAGGCATTGGCGCTCGGCGGACCGATCGCGGTGCTCGCCGGCGGCGAGGTCACCCAGGTCGGATCCGGCGACGAACTGCTCCGCCATCCGCGCTCCGCGTTCGTCGCGGACTTCATGGGCTTGAATCTGTTGTGTGGATCGGTCGAGGTCGCATCCGGGGATGTCATTCAGGTTCGCGTCGGCGACTTGCGCTTGACCGCCGCCTCGGGGGACGAATCGTTCGCACCGGGCGACCAGGTGTTCGTGGTGGTCGATCCACGGGAGGTCACCCTGTCGCTGAGTCTCCCGCGGGCAGTGCCCAGAACAACCTGCGGGGCTCGGTGCTCGAGCTGACCCCGGAGCCTCCGCATGGCGATCGCTTGCGGGTTACCGTCGGATCGAAGCCCCCGCTGGTGGCCGAGATCACCCGGGCCGCCGCCCAGCAGCTCGCGCTAGCGCCCGGAGTCGCCGGTACACGCGGCTTTCAAGGCCACCGGGGCACGGGCGTTTAGGTAGCCAGAGCCGTCGGCGAGCGTCGGCTTTTCGAAGCGGGATCTGAAATCGCCTTTTCGTTTGTCGGACCCAAGAGGCGGCCTAGACTTATTGTCGTTTGATGGCCCCGGCGCCGCTTTCCGGCCACCACGGATTCCCCCCGCCGCCGACAAGTCCCGCGCCCGGTGCGCGCCCAGCGCGGAGGTCCCATGAATCCCGTCGCGCGCCACCCCAATAGCGCCGTTTCGCGATTCGCGCCACTCGTCCTTCTGGTCACGATACTGGTGACGTCGCCGTCACGCGCGCAGACCCTGCGCGAAGAGGTCTGGGTCCCCGACGGTGTTGTGCTCGACATGGCGGTGTCGGGGAACACGCTCTACCTGGGCGGCAACTTCTCCACCGTCGGTCCCGCCTCGGGAGGCGGCGTCGTGTTGAACACCACGAGCGGTGCCGGCGTTCAGCCCTATCCCGGAATTGGTGGAGCGGTATTCGCGGTTGCCCCCGATGGCGCCGGCGGATGGTTCATTGGTGGCGACTTCACCCACGTCCGTGGACAGCTGCGATCGAATCTCGCGCAGATCGACGCCTTCGGGAATCTGACCTCGTGGAATCCCGGGGCCGACCGTAGCGTGAGCGTGATCGAGGTCAGCGGGACGACGGTCTATGTCGCCGGACAACTATCGCGACCGTCGGCGGGCTCGCGCGCAACGGCCTGGCAGCGATCAATGCCGGCACCGGGGCCGCCACGGGTTGGGATCCCAACCCGAGCGGGCAGTGTTCGCCACTTGCGGTCAGCGGCGGCACGATCTACGTCGGCGGCTTCTTCGCGAACATCGGGGGTCAACCTCGCCGCAATCTCGCAGCGATCAGTGTCGCCACCGGCGGCGCCACATCGTGGAACCCCGACCCGGACGACGGCGTGACCGCGCTCGCGGTCAGTGGCAGCACGGTGTACGCCGGCGGCTCGTTCACCTCCATCGGCGGCCAGTCGCGTAACTTCGCGGCGGCCATGAGCGCCACGACCGGGAATGCGACGTCGTGGAATCCCGATCCGGACAACGCAGTCTACTCGCTGGCCGTGGACGGAACCACGATCTATGCCGGCGGATACTTCACGACCATCGGCGGCCAGTCCCGCGGCTACATCGCGGCGCTGAACAACACCAACGGCAACGCTACCGGCTGGAATCCGAACGCCGACAATACGCTCTCGAGACTCGCCGTCAGCGGCACCACGGTGTATGCCCTCGGCGATTTCACGAGCATCGGTGGCCAGCCCCGATTCGGACTCGCCGCCCTGAACACGACAACCGGCAATGCCACCGCGTGGAACCCCGTGATCGGTGGATACGTCATCGCACTGTCCGCGACCGGGAGTGCCGTGTTCGTCGGCGGCGACCTCTTCAACGTGGACGGAGTGCGGCGGGCCAATCTTGCCGCGATCAACCTGACCACCGGCGAGGCGACGTCCTGGAACCCGGAGGTCGACAGTCAGGTGGATTGCATCGAGGTCGACGGCGACCGCATCTATGTCGGTGGGCTTTTCACCTCCGTCGGTGGAGTCCCCCGCAATTATCTCGCGGCGATCTCGGCCACGGGTGATGTCTTTTCGTTCGACCCGAACCCGGATGCACCCGTCAACGACGTCGCGGTCGACGGCGAGACGGTCTACACCGCGGGATCCTTCCTCGCGATCGGTGGCGAGTCCCGGAGGTACCTGGCCGCCGTCGACACCGCATCGAGTACGGCGACCTCGTGGAACCCGAGCCCGGATGCCTTGGTCGCGGACCTCGCCCTGGACGGCGGTACGCTCTACGCGGCAGGAAACTTTGCGAGCATGGCCAGTGAGGATCGCATCTTTCTGGCGGCGTTCGACGTCGCAACCGGCGCCGTCACACCTTGGCACGCTGAGCCTACCGGCGGCTGCACCGTGGTGAAGCCCAACGGCAGCACGATCTATGTGGGCGGGGGGTTCGAGATCATCAGCAATCAGGATCGGAGCGGTCTCGCGGCCCTCGACCGTGCCACCGGGTCGGTCGGCCCCTGGGCTCCGAATCCCGGCTATGTCCAATCGATTGCAATCAACAACGGCACCATCTACGTCGCGGGCGTGTTCGACAACGTCGGTGGTGCGTCGCGTCACGGAATGGCCGCCCTCGACCCTTACACGGGTGACGTCCTGCCCTGGGACGCCGACCTGGACGGTTATCCCGCGGTCGTTGCGGCGATCGGCAACTCGGTGATTGTCGGAGGCGCTTTCAGATACGCGAGCGATGGTCCACGGCCGGGGCTCGCCGTGTTCTCCGACCTGCCGACAGCGACATTGCTCGCCCGTTTCGACGCCATTCCGGTGGAAACCGGCATCGAGGTGCGCTGGCAGTTCGGCGACCCGCGCTCGTTCACGGGCTACCAGCTGGAGCGCGGTGCCGCCAGTGACGGACCGTGGGGGACCGCGGCGGTCGAGGTCGGCGAGTCCGGCTCGGAAGTCGTCGCCCTCGATCGCAACGTCGAAGCCGGGGCGACTTATTGGTACCGGTTGCGCGCCTGGGGTCCGTCGGGCCCGGCCGTGACCTTCGGTCCGCTCTCGGTCACCGCCGGCGCGATGACCGCGGGCTTCTCGCTCGGACACGTGACGCCGAACCCCAGCGCGGACTACGCGCGCATCGACTATGCGCTCGGCAGGCGCACCTCGGTGAAGCTGAGCGTGCTCGATATCCAGGGCCGCACGGTGGCGGTGCTGGTCGAGGGTGTCCAGGATGCAGGCAGCCATCAGGCAACCTGGAGCGGCGAGGGTCGCGGTGTGGTGCCGCCCGGGCTCTATGTCATTCGCTTCGAAGCCGCCGGCCACTCCTGGTCCAAGCGCATGGTTCGCACGCAATGAGACCTCGGCCGGGGGCCCGATCTCTGGTCCCCGGCTGCACGGCGCGCCGCGCCTAGAGCGGCCGCCTGCCGAACCAGCGCACGGCCAGCATCAGCGTCAGCAGCCCGTGGGCAGCGGCCCAGGCGACCATCGCCGCGCTCGGAACCGATACCGGCGAAAACGGCGTCATCGCCAGGTCGCGCATGATCGCGCGGCTGCATGTGGTGCGCGGCCAGCTGCCACATGGCCTCGGTCGGCATGATCAGGCTGGCGATGGTGCCGACGTTGCGCGCGGCGAGGTTGTTGGCGTGGGCGCCGATCTGCTCGACCCAGCTGCCGATGAACGCCACGCCGTAGAAGCCGAACGCCACCACGCCGGTGGTCACCGTGCTCAACCTCGCGCCTCCGGCCAGCGTCAGCGACACCAGCACCCAGGATTCGAGCAGCATGAGCGGGAGCCCGCGCTGGATGCCGGGCAGGGTCAGGTGCGCGATCACTCGCGAGATCAGAAGCACGCCGCCCGCCATCAGCACCAGGTAGCCGGCGGTCAGGCCGGCGAACGCCAGCCACTTGCCGAGCACGATGTCGACGCGGCGCACCGGTTTCGAGGCGACGGTCTGCATGACGCCCGAGGCGATCTCGCCCGAGATGCGTGTCGACCGGCAGCAGCACGGCGGTCATGACCATCAGGAAGTTGATCGCATAGAGCCCGGCGAGCGTGATGAAGGTGAGGACGGCGCGACGCTCGACCACGCTGCTCAGATCCTTGCCGGTCTCGCGCGCGATGAAGTGGAGGCCGATGCCGAACAGCACCAGGAACGCCCCACCGCAGATCAGGAGTGCCAGCAGGATCCGCCGGCGAGCCGCCTCGTGGATCGTGAGGTGCGCGATGGTCCAGATCGCCTTCATCCGGGCCTCCCGTCTCCACCCATGACTTCGAGGAACCACTGCTCGAGCGATTTGCGCGCGGCGCGCTGCTGGTAGAGGGCGACACCCCGGCCGACCAGCGTCGCCGCGATCGCCGGCAGCCGCGACTCGTCGTCGACGCGCAGGCGCACCACGCCCCCGGCCTCGGCCAGCGCCAGGCGGTCACCGTCGAGGTCCCGCCCGAGACTTGCCAGCGCCGCGAGCGCCGCGGCATCGCAGGGCCCCACGCGCAGCTCGACGTCGACGCCGTCTCGGTCCGCCAGCATCAGCTCGTGCACCGTGCGGCCGTGCTTCACGAACACCACGCGGTCACAGGTCGCCTCGACCTCGCCCAGCAGGTGCGAGTTCAGGAACACCGCGGTTCCGCGCTCGCGCAGCTCGCGGATCAGGTCGCGAACCAGCAGTCGCCCGAGCGGATCGAGCCCCGAGGTCGGCTCGTCGAGGAACACCACCTCGGGGTCGTTGAGCAGCGCCTGCGCGAGCCCGACGCGCTGGAGCATGCCCTTCGAATACTCGCGCAGCCGGCGGTGCGCGGCGTCCAGCAGGTCGACGCGCGCGAGCAGCTCGTCGGCGCGAGCCGCGATTCGCGCTGCCGGCATGCCGTAGAGCCGGCCGTGGAAGTGCAGGAACTCGCGGCCGGAGAGCCAGTCGTGGAAGCGGAAGTGCTCGGGCAGGAATCCGACCCGCGCCCGCGCCTGGCGATCGCCGATCGGGCGGCCGAGCATGCGACCCGACCCCGCGCTGGGCTCGATCAAGCCCAGCAGCATTTTCAGCGACGTGGTCTTGCCGGCGCCGTTCGGGCCGAGAAAGCCGAAGACCTCCCCGCGGCGCACGGTGAGCGAGAGGTCTTCGACGGCGACCTTGCTGCCGAACTGCTTGCGCAGTCCGGAAGTCTGGATGACGGGCTCGGTCATGCGGCGCCGAAGCTACCGCACCGACTCCGCCATGAACACGGTGTCCCCGCTGTGAAGGTTGCTGACCACTGCGTAGAGCTTGCCGGCGTCGGACCAGAGCACCATGGTGCCTTCGCGCTGCGAATCACCGTCCTCGGTGCGCTTGACCGTCTCGATCAGCAGCCCGGGATTGCCCTGGACCTCGATGCCGCGGAACGACGCGGCGTTCATCGGCACCGGCACCAGCAGGGTCGTGCGCCAATCCACCGACTGGGCCAAACGGCGCGCCTGGGTCTTGTCGACGCCCAGGATCCGGAGGCCCAATCTCGGCCAGTCGCGGGAGATCCGCGCCCGGCGGCAGCTCCACTTCCGGGCTTTGCGCCTGGATCAGCGTCGCCTGGAGCTTTCCGACGCCGTAGTTCTGGTAGACGACTTGCGGCTTGCGCACCGTGACCCATTGGCCGTCCAGCTCGGGCGGAAACCGGAGGTCGCCCAGGTCCAAAGTCTCGAGCAGCGTGTGCACCTTGTCGGCATCGGCGGACAGCCGCATGGCGCCGCGGTCCTCCACCTTGACGCTCTGAAGCGCCAGCCCCCGCGGCAGGAACTGCAGAGTTCGCACCGGATAGCCGACCACTTCCGCCGCCTTCTCGGGGGTTGCGACCGTCACCGGCTCACCCGGCTCATGGAGCACTTCCTTCTTGTCGAAGATCATCAGCGGCTGATCGTGGTCCATGTCGCGCAGCTTCTCGAGCCGCTGTGGGTCGAACGCCACCGGCGCGAAGTTGCGCACGCGGAACAGGTCGAGCATGGCCTGCGCGGACGCCCGCACCGACGGGAACACGAAGATCGACACGACCGTGCCGACCAGGACCGCAGCGGCCAGCGTCGGGCGCAACGGCACGCGGCCCATCACGCGGCTGGATTCCGCGCGACGCAGCCGGCCTCGCAAGCCCTCCGCGAACGCCGGTTCGGGATCGCGGCGCGCCTCGTAGAGAAAACGATCGTCCATCTTCATGCTCCTTTGCTCGCGGCCGGGGTTTCGTCCCACGCCGCTCTAAGAGAACGGACGGTCCGGTGGAGAACCGTTCCGACATTGGTTTCGCTGAGCCCCGTGATCCGGGCGATCGCCCGGTTCGTGAGTCCGGCTCCATACTTCAGTGCGATCAGCTCTTGCTCCCGCTCCTCCAGCTCGGCCAGCAGCTGGCGGAGTCGAACGCGATCCGACCGGCGCTCCGCTTCGTCCGATGCATCGTCGGCCGCGGCCACGCCTCGAGCGTCCTCGAGCGGAACGTGATCCCGACGGCGCCGATAGTGGTCGGTCGCGACGTTGCGGGCGATGGTCAGCAGCCACGTCGTGAACGCCCCCAGATCCCGCCGGTACCGATTGCGGGCAACCCAGGCCTTCTCGAAGGTGACCGAAGTCAGGTCTTCGGCGACCGCACCGCTGCCGACGCGGTAGCGGAAGAAGTTGTAGACGCGCGGCAGCTGCTCCGCGTACAACGCGTCCCAATCCGCTTCGTTGGCGGCGAACACCCAGGTCGCGAGCCGGCTCGTCAGCGCAGCATCGAAGGCCATGTCACCAGCATTCTACGAAGCAAGCGCGCGAGTATCACGGTTCTGTTGCCGCTGCCCATCCGGGCAGCTCGCGGCCACGCGTGCTATACTGCCGCGCCCTATGGACACCGGCGCACGGCCTCTCCGCCCCCTCACACCGCCGTAGTCGCGCCGCTCGGCCGGCCGCTCAACCACTTTTCTCGTCCCCAACCGGAATCTGCCCACGTGCCCCGCTTTTACATCACGACCGCGATCGACTACGTCAACGGTCCGCCGCATCTCGGTCACGCCTACGAGAAAGTCCTCGCCGACAGCCTGGCGCGCTTCCACCGGCAACGCGGGGACAAGACCTTCTTCCTGACCGGGACCGACGAGCACGGCCAGAAGATCGCCCATGCGGCGGCCGCGGTGGGCAAGGAACCCCGCGCCTTCGTCGACGAGATCGCCAAGAAGTTCGTCGACACCTGGAAGGCGCTCGACATCTCTCACGACCAGTTCGTGCGCACCTCGGACCCGCGCCATGCGCTCGCGGTCCAGGAGCTGTTCCGGCGACTGTGGGACGCACACAGTCCCAAGACCGGGCAGCCGGTGCTGTTCGAGTCGGACTACGAAGGCCTGTACTGTGAGGGCTGCGAGGCGTTCAAGCAGGAGAAGGACCTCGACGCCAAGGGCCGCTGCCCCGAGCACAAGGTGAAACCGCGCAAGATCCGGGAGACGAATTTCTTCTTCCGCCTCTCGGAATACGACGAGGCATTGCTCAAGCACCTCGAAGCTCATCCCGACTTCATCCAGCCCGACTACCGTCGCAACGAAGTGCTGAGCGTGATTCGCGATGGACTCCAGGACGTCAGCGTCACGCGCCCGAACGTGCCCTGGGGGGTGTCGCTGCCCGAGGAAATCCCGGGCGGCGAGGGCCACACCGTGTACGTGTGGGCCGACGCGTTGCTCAACTACCTGTCGGCGATCGGCTGGCCCGAGCGCAAGTACTCGCTGTGGTGGTTGGCCAAGGAGGGTGACGTCGCCGGGCCCGGCGCGACCCGCCAGGACGAGTTCCAGCATCTCGACGGGCAGGGCCGCCCGGGCGCAGCCTGGGCTGGAACCTCGCACCCGCAGTACACCAACGCGCTGCACCTGATCGGCAAGGACATCAGCCGATTCCACTGCGTGCTATGGCCTGCCTTGTTGCTCGCGGCCGGCGTGCCACTCCCGCGACAGGTGTACGTCCACGGCTTCATCTACATGAAGGGCGAGAAGCTCTCGAAGTCGCTCGGCAATCAGATGGATCCGGTGGCGCTGTCCCAAATGGGCGGTCCCGATGCGCTCCGTTTCTACCTGGCGCACGCGATCCCGACCGGACGCGACGGCGAGTTCACGTACGAGCAGTACGTGGAGCATATCAACACCCATCTGGCGAACGACCTGGGCAACCTGGCGAGCCGCACGGTGACCATGGTGCACAAGTATCTGGGCGGCGAAGCGCCGGTCGAGTGGGATCCGGCGTCGCTCACCGATCCCACCGCACGCTCGGCGCTCGACGCCTTGATCGCGGCGGCGCAGGTCGCCGCGGTCGAGGCACCCAAGGCCTATCAGGAGATCCGCATCGACGAGGCGCTCGACGCGGCACTCCAGCCGGTGGTGCGCGCCAACGAGCTGATCGAACGGGTCAAGCCGTGGGCGGTGGCCAAGGATCCCACGCGCCACGCCGAGCTGGCGACGACGCTGAACGCGCTGCTGGAAACGCTACGACTGGTGGCGGTGTGGACCTGGCCGGTAGTCCCGGCAAAGAGCGAAGAGCTGTGGGCATTGCTCGCGTTGCCGGGGAAACCTGGTGAGACGCGCGGCGAGGCGGCCCAGCCGAACTATGGCCCGGCGGCGGCGAGCCGCAAGCTGGCCGAATCGAAGATCTTGTTCCCGCGGATCGAGTTGAAGGAGCCGGCGAAAGGGTAGTCGCGTTCCGGCGCGAACCCCTGCTGCGGCATCCGACTCCGCCGGCGGCAAGTGCTAGAATGCCGCCCCATTGCGAGGGGGCTCGACCATGACGAAGAAGTGGTATGACTTTTTCGTGGTGACGGACCGTCCGGCCGACGCCAAAGGCGCACCGGCGCGACCAAATCCATCAGGCAAGGCGGCGGCTCCGAGACGGGCGGGAGAACTCGCACCCGAAACCGTTCCCGAAGCCGCGTTCGCCAAGCCGGTGGCCGACCCTACGGTTTTCGACGAGATCTATTCCGCGGCCCGGATCGTCACACCCGCCCACGGTTATTCCATCCTCAAGGTGGCGGAGATGCTCGACAGCGAGCACCTGCGAGACCTGCCCGAGGACGTGAAGCGAAAGTCGATCCTGGTGGCGCTGGATGCCGCCCGCGTATCGGTCGACAGCATCGTGGAAGACGCGGTGCAACGCGACCGTGCCCTCGACACCTACGAAAAGGTGCTGGAGAAAACGGTCGCCGCTCTGCGCGCGGCCGGCGAGACGGAAAATCGGAGCCTCGAGAAGGAGATCGAGCAGCAGGTGGCCCAGCTCCGGGCGAAGATCGACGCCAACAACCGGCACGTTCGCGAGGAGGAATCGAGTCTCGCCGCATGGCGGGACCGCAAGCGCGCGGAGGAGAACCGGATCGCGGACACCGTCCGCTATTTCGTGTCCGAGAACCCCATCTCGGCCACCGTGCCGCCCACGACACAGGGAGGTGGTCATGTTCGAGAGAATCGCTAGGCTGTTCCGCGCCTGGATGGGCTTCTTCATCTCCAAGGCCGAAGATCCGGAAGTCATGCTCGAGGACGCGATCGAGGAGATGCGGACGACGATGCCGAAGCTCAACTCGGTCCTGGTCGCGACGCGGGCGACGGTGCTGCGCCTCGAGGAGGAACGGGACGGGCTCGTGCGCCAGGACAAGCAGCTCACGGCTTCGATCCAGGCGGCGTTGCGAGACGGGTCGGCGGCGGCTCGCGACGTGGCCGAGCACGACGCGATCCAGATCCAGCAGCTGCGGGTCGACCTCGCGAGCACCGAGGATCAGCTCACGGCGGCGAAGAACGCACACGACTCGGCCAGCGTCTCGGTCGAGTCGCTCAAGACCAAGCTCAAGGCCAAGATCGAGATGTGCCAGAAGGCGCTCAAGGAACACAAGAAGTCGGTCGTGATGAAGAGCGCCGCGGACGCCATCGTCGAGCTGCAGTCCTACGGCGTGGCGGCCACGGCCGACAAGTTCCTCGAGCGGATCCAGCAAGAGGCCGCCGAATCGAAGGCGGCGGTCGAGATCGCGACGGGATCGATCGACATGCAGACCATCGAGCGGGAGCGCACCGCCCGCAAACTGAAAGCGGCCAGCATTCTTCAGCAGTTCGAAGCCGAGATGGGCCTGGCCAAGCCGGCGTCGGTCACGGAGACGCCGGCGACCCCGACCGTGGGCCCGCGAGTCGCCGAGAACCGGGGCTCTTGATTCGGGCGATGGCCCTGCCCGATCGAGATCAGGACCGCGGTCCGGCCGGGTCGATCCTGAGCGACCTGATCCTCAACCAGTATCAGGCGATCCTCCTGGGCGGCGTGGTCCTGGTGTCGCTCGTCGCGCAGAGTCCCCTGCCCCTTCTGCTTTGGGTCGGCGGGCAGCTGGTACTGCTGCCCCTTCTCGATTCGGGTCCGCTCCGTCGATGGGTCGCGCGCCGGCGGCGGGAGCGGGCGCTCCGGGGGGTGATGGATCGACGGAAGCGGATCATCGATTCGTTCGTTCCCGAGTTCGGGCGCCGATACGCCGCCCTGGAGTCGCAGTGCCGTCAGATCGAAGCCAACTACCAGGGACTTCACGGCATCTCCCAGGTCTACCTGTCGGAACAACGCGACAAGCTCGACCAGATCCTCGACGGTTGCGTGCAGCGCATGACGGCGCTCCAGCGATACGACCAGACCCTGGCCGCGCGTCCGCCCGAGCGGATCCAGAAGGAGATCGCACGCCTCGAACAGGAGCTCGAGCAGACGAACCTGAACGATCGGGCACGGGCCGCCATCGGCGAAAACCTCGAGCTCAAGCGACGGTTGCTGGCGTCGAACGCGGACGCGCTCGGCACGATGAAGGCCCTGTCCACCGAGCTCGACTCGATGGCTTCGCTGCTCGAGGTGCTGCACCAGAACTCGATCTCGATGCGCGATCCCGAGGCGATCGCGGGCGAGCTGGATGCCATTGTGCTGCAGTCGGAGAGCTCGGGCCGGGTGGTCCGCGAGATGGAGGCATTGTTGCGCGAAGGCGCGAGCGAATGGGGCGCGGGACTGTCCGACGTGGACGTGGCGCCGACCGAAGGCGACCCGGGGGGCCGGAGCGGCCGCAAGGTGACCCGACGTTGAGTACGGCGGCCGACATCGGGCCGGCCTGGGCCGGCAGGCTGGTTCACGGCATTCGGGCCCGCCTCGGCAACACGTTCATCCTGCACGGCAACACCCATGACGTCGTCCCGGTGCCACCCGAGTCGGGGAGCACTCCCCGTTTCCTTCCGCTGACGGCGTGGCTCGCCGAGCGGATCTTCGGCGCGCGCGAGGTCGTGCTCGAGTACCAGCGCGCCAACGGCGCCACCTTCCATACCCGCGAGTCCCATAAGCTCTTCAATGAGGTCCTCGAGGCCGTGGACGCCATCCACGGTACTGACTACGCGCGCTCGACCCCGCGCGATCCGGGCCGGTTCCTTTCTCTGCTCGACTCGTTCCTCAAACAGATGGTGAATCGACCCTCCTCGGTCGGCGTGGCGGTGATCTTCCCCTACGCCGAGACGTTGATTCCCGAATCAGCCGGTGACGCCGGCGCCGAAGATCGCGCCTCCCGCCTGTTCTTTCAGAAATGGTCGACCGATCCGGCGCTGCTCGCCGCCAATGTGACGTTCGTACTCGTCACCGAGAACCTGGCCGACCTGAGCACGCGGATCGTGCGCTCGCCCCAAACCATCGAGATCGAAGTCGAGCGGCCGGGAGAGGCCGAGCGGCTCGCGTTCATCCAGTCGGTCCGCGATGGAGCGTGGTTCGCGGCCAACTCGGATCTGACCGCCGAGCGGCTGTCCCGACTCACGTCGGGTCTGGCGCGCATCCAGCTCCGGCAGATCCTGTCCTCGGTGGACGAGCGACGGGCGCGGCTCGACGCCGGCGAGCTACGCCAACAGAAGAAGGCGGTGCTCGAAGCCGAGTGCTTCGGCCTCCTCGAATACGTGGAGTCGAAGTTCACCCTCGACATGGTGTCCGGGCACGAAGGGGTCAAGCAGCGGCTGCGCCGCGCGGCCCAGGCCATCCTGTCGGGCCGGTTGCGCGGAGTGCCGATGGGCTATCTCATCGCCGGGCCGGTCGGCTCGGCCAAGACCTTCCTGGTCAATTGCTTCACCGGCGAGATCGGGTTTCCGTGCGTCAAGTTCCTGAACTTCCGTTCCCAGTGGCAGGGCGTGACCGAAGGCAATCTCGAGAAGATCCTCAAGCTGCTCCACGCGATGTGGCCGGTGGGCGTCATCATCGACGAAGCCGACGCGTTTCTCGGCGACCGCAATCAGGAGGGCGACTCCGGCACGTCCAATCGCGTCTTCGCCCAGCTCGCCTCGTTCATGGCGAATACCGAGTACCGCGGCCGGATCGTCTGGTTCCTGATCACCTGCCGGCCCGACCTGCTGCCGATCGACTTGAAGCGTCAGGGGCGGGCCGAGGAGCATCTCGCGCTCTTCTACCCCCAGAACGATTCGGAGTACGACGCGCTGTTCAAGATCATGCTCAAGAAGGGCGGCCTCACGACGAACGCCACGTCGATCCGCGAGGTGGCCGGCGACCCGTCGGGCCTTTCGGGGGCGGACATCGAAGCCATCCTGGCCCGGGCGGCCCTGGTCGCGGATGCCGGCGGCGATGGCAGCGACCTGCCGATCCCTCGCGAGGTGCTCAAAGGCGTCTTCGAGGACTTCGTCTCGGCCTCGAGCCATCTGGAGCGCGAGCTACAGATCCTCGTGGCCGTCCAGGAGTGCACGTCGAAGGAGGTTTTGCCGGACGTTTATCGCACCGTGGACCGCGCGGCGCTTCAGTCGAGGATCAACGAACTTCGCGTCCTGCTCAACGACTGAGCGCCGGGGATCGACCCGACGTTCTCGAGGGAGGTAACCGTGGCCCGAACGCCCCTGTTCGATTCGATCAACCGCGCCATTCGGCTGGCGACCCTGGCCGCTCGCGAACGGACGGACCTCCCGCCGCTCGACGAGCTGGTCGAGATGGCTTACAGCCGCCGGCGCTTCCTCCAGGTGTCTGCCCTGGCGGCCGCCGGGGCGATGGTGAGCTGCACCCCCGGGAAGTCGTCGCGGGCAGGGTCCGCGCGTGGCGCAGGCGCCGCCCGTGTCGTCATCGTCGGCGCCGGCATGGCCGGACTCAACGCGGCCTACAAGCTCCAGAAGGCCGGCCTGACCGCAAAGGTCTTCGAAGGCTCCGACCGGACCGGCGGCCGGATGTTTACGGCCAAGGACCTCCTCGGCACCGGGATCACGACCGAGCTGGGCGGTGAATTCATCGACAGCGGTCACGAGGAGATGCTGGCCCTGATGAACGAGTTCGGCCTCGGGCAGCTCGACACCCTGGACCCCGAGGCGAGCCGTCTCAAGAAGGAGACGTACTTCGTCGGCGGCCGGCACTACACGATCGCCCAGGCGGCCCGCGAGTTCGTGCCGCTGGCGAAGAAGATCCAGGAGCACTACGACTCGATGGGCGAGGTCGTCGACTGGCAGACCGAAGGCGGCGGCGGCGACCTTCGATCGGATGTCGGTGGCCGAGTACCTCGACTCGATCGGTGCGAGCGGCTGGCTGCGCAAGGTCCTCGATGTCGCGTACGTCACGGAGTACGGGTTGGAAGCGGGCGAGCAATCGGCGCTCAACTTCCTGTTCCTCATCGGCACGGGGGACCTGGCCGACGCGGCCCGGTTCGACCTGCTCGGCGAGAGCGACGAGCGCTACAAGGTGCGCGGCGGCAACCAGCAGCTCGTGGACGAACTGGCCCGGCGTGTCGCTCCGCAGATTCAGAGGCGCCACCGGCTCGAGGCCATTCGCGGCCGGGGCAAGGGATTCACGCTGACCTTCCAGACCGACAGTGGCGCGAAGGACGAGCACGCCGACGTCGTGGTCCTGGCGATTCCGTTCACGCTGTTGCGCGAAGTGACGTTCGAGCAGGTGGATCTGCCGCCGGTCAAAAAGAAGGCGATTCAGGAGCTTGGCTACGGAACGAACGCGAAGGTTCTGGTTGGGTTCCGCAACCGGCCGTGGATCGAGCAGGGCTACACCGGCTCCACCTACTCGGACGAGATGTTCCAGCTCGCCTGGGACAACAGCTTCCTGCAGCCCGGCGCCGAGGGCGGGCTCACGCTCTACTCGGGCGGGCGGCTCGGCATCGAGTCCGGCAACGGCACGGCCGAGGCGGCGGCGGCGCGGCTCTTGCCGGGGATCGAGCGCGCGTACCCGGGTGCGCTGGCGAAGCGCAACGGCAAGGTGTCCCGGTTCCACTGGCCGACCTTCCCGTGGACCAAGGGCAGCTACTCCTGCTACAAGCCCGGCCAGTGGACCACCATCGCCAATTCCGAGGGGATGCCGGTCGGCAATCTCTTCTTTGCGGGCGAGCACTGCAGTTACGACTTTCAGGGATACATGAACGGCGCGGCGCAGTCCGGCTTGGACGTCGCCAAGGCCGTCATGTCTCTATTGAGCGGGGCGCCGGCCGACAGCGGCGCCTCGGCGATGTTGGTCGAGGTCGGTGCAACGGAGGGACGTCGATGAACATGTGGGGATCGGAAAAAGGTGCCGTCCGTCTCACGGCGGCCGGCCGTCTGCTGATCGTCGTCGTGGGGCTGGCCGTGCTCGGCTTTGCCGCATGGTCTTATCGTGACCGCCTGCCCTTCAAGCTCCCGGGCGGCTTGCCGAGCGCGGATCGGAAGGAGAGCGGTGACACGCGCGGGACGCCTTCCTCCCAGGGCGGCGTCCTCGCTCGCGTCCGGAGCAGCGGCACGATGCGTGTCGGCATGGAGCCCGACGCGCCGCCCCTCCACTTCGTGAACGCACGGAAGCAGGAGGACGGGTTCGACTTTCGCATGGCCGGCGTCGTCGCCGAGGCCATCGGCGCCAAGAAGGTCGAAGTGCTCGAGGCGGACTACGAGGATCTGCCGGCGCGGCTCGCCGCCGGCGACATCGATCTCATCATGGCCGGCTACGTCCCCGATCCGTCCATCGAGGGTGTCGACTGGTCGAACGGATACCTCGATTTCGGACTGTGCATGATCGTGCACGAAGGCATGGTCTCCCAGTTCCGCTCGCCCGGCGATCTGTCCGGGAAGCGCATCGCCATCTACGACGATCCGGCGGCCGAGCGGTGGGTGGAGCAGAACATTCCGGGGGCGCACATCAGCAAGTTCTCGGGCGACGACGGCTGGTTCGAAGCCGTCGAGAACGATCAGGCCGACGCGCTGATCTACGACTACCCCTTCGCCGCCGAGGAGATCAAGAACCATCCACGCACCGTCATCGTGAAATACAACCTCAACCAGTCCAAGTACGCGGTTGGCGTCCCCAAGGGGAACTACGACCTCGTCTACGAGATCAACCAGGCAATCGACGGCTTCAAGGCGACGCCGCAGTACGCGGATCTGATGCGCGAGTACCTGTCGAGCTCGTCGGAGGTCTTCATGAAGCCCGTGCCCGGCAAGAAGAACTACACGGTCAAGCCGGGGGACACGCTGAGCCTCATCGCCCAACGCGAGCTGGGGGACGTGGCGCGCTGGCCCGAGATCTGGGATCTGAATCGCGAACGAGTCGCCAACGAGAATCTCATCTACCCGAGGCTGGTTCTGGTGATGCCGTAGAGGAATCCTGCGAACGGTCTACCCCGCGGCGAGGGCGATCGAGGTCGCGGGTCACGCCTCGATCCCGCATCGGGCGAGAAACGCATTCAGCGCTTCGCGCTCGCCGGGCAGCTCGCGGTGGATGATGCGGATCACGCGATCGTCGTCGCCGAACGTGAATTCCTGGCGGCAGCGATAGCGGTGCCATCCGTTCCCGGCCGACAGCAGGTAGTCCGTGAACTCGATCGCGGCCGAGTGGTCGTCGAGCGACTCGACCCGGCTCTCGTAGCGCACGTCCTCGAACGTCCGCCGGGTCCACGCGCCCGAAGTCGCGTACGACGCGACGATCGGCTCGGCTCCCCGGATCGCCGCGGTCGCCGTCTCGTAGACGCAGTCTTCGGCGATGCGCGGCCCGACCGCGTCGTAGTCCTCAGCGTCGAGCGCCCGGGCCAGATCGGCCGCCAGGGCAGCTGCGCGTTGCGGTCCCGGTCGACCTTCGACCATCATCTTCCCCCTCCGGGATCCCCTGCGGCCGCTTCGCGCCCGCGACTGGCGCGGTTCCGGCCAGGAGGAAGCCCTTCGTGATCGGCCGTCGACTATCCCACTACAAGATCCTCGAGGCGATCGGCTCGGGCGGCATGGGCACCGTCTACCGCGCCGAGGACACGATGCTCGGCTCCCTGCTCGACGACCCGTGCTTCGACGACGTCCACGGCTTTGCCACGTGCAGCGCATGATCGACACCCATTGCCATCTGTGTGACAAGCGCTTCGACAAGGACCGCGAGGACGTCCTGCGCCGCGCCTTCGAGGCCGGGGTCCGGCACTTCATCGAGATCGCCTATGCGCCCGAGATCGTGGCCAAGGCCCACGATCTGGCGCGCGCTCACCCCAATGTTTACCTGTGCGTCGGCGTTCATCCCAGCGAATCGGCCCGCGTCCCCGACTCGTACCTGGAAACGCTCCGCGATCACGCCCGGCATGCGCGCGTGGTCGCGATCGGCGAGACCGGGCTCGACTTCTTCCGGGACTACGCGCCGCGCGCCGACCAGGAACGCTGGTTCCGCGCCCAGCTCGCGCTCGCCGACCAGATGGGCCTGCCGGTCGTGATCCACCAGCGCAGCGCACTCGAGGACACGCTGGCGATCCTCGAGGAAATGCGACCGGCGGCGGGCGGGGTGCTCCACTGTTTCGACGATGGCCCGAACGCGGTCGAACGCGCCGCCGGGCTCGGCTTCAAACTCGGGATCGGCGGCTGCGCGACCTACGGTCACGCCGAGCTGGACGAAGCGCTCGCGATGGCGCCGGCCGAGATGCTGTTGCTCGAGACCGACTCGCCCTACCTCGAGCCGGAACCGCGCTCGCTGAAGCGCAACGAACCTGCGCTGCTCCGCCGTGTGGTTGCGCGCATCGCGCAGGCACGCGGCCTGTCCATCGAAGAGGTGGTGCGCCTGACCACCGCCAACGCCCGCGACCTGTTCCGCATGCCGATCGGTGATTCGAGCTGAGCCCCGGGATCGGCTACGACAGGAAGTACCAGACCATGACGATCGCGGCCACCAGGCCGTACCCGATGCCGATGCGGATCGGCAGAGCCAGCGGCCGACGGTGCATCAGCCAGCGACCCGCGAGGACCACGGCGGTTGCCGCCGACACCGCGTGGCCGATCGCCACGATGCCGAGGGCGAACCACATCGCGGCCCAGGCCTCCTCGCGCCCCGCGGTCGGCTCCCCCGGCCCGGAGGCGAATTGACGGGCGTTGAGCAGGAGCACGAGCAGCGCGGCCGTCAGCGACAGCGGACCGGCAGCGAGCAGGGCGAGTGCGGGCGTGAGCCATCCGCGCCACGGGTGGGAACGACGAGGCATCGGCGGCATTCTCGGGTTCGGCGGACGCGATCACAAATCCGGCTCTGCCCCGTCTCAAGCACGGAGCGACCGGGGCCGAAACCCGGGTGATGCCCACGGTGTTCTCGCTCCTGGCCACGGTCTCGGCGACCGTCCTGTTCTTCGGCCTGGTCGCGGCCGCGCTCTGGCTCGGGCGCATTCGTTCGCGGCGCGACCGGCAGCGCGCGCGCGAGCAGATGGCGGTCGTGGCGCGGATCTGGCGCGAGCATTCCGGCCCCGACGGCTCCGCACACGCGATCCGGCGGCAGGCTCGCGCCGCCGACGAGGTCACGTTCTGGGGTGCGCTCGAAACGCTGGCGCTCGACCTCGACGGCCGCGCGCTCCGCCGGCTGTCGAACGCGATCGCGGATCTCGGCCACCACCGACGCGAACGCCGGGCCCTGCGCCACGAGTCGCCGTGGCGCCGCGAGCTGGCCGCGCGCCGGCTCGGATTCATCCACTCGGCATCCTCGCGTCGTGCGCTGCGCGACGCACTGGAACAGGGACCGGAGCTGGTCGCCTACGCCGCGGCACAGTCGCTCGCCCGGCAGCGCGACGCGCGCACCCTGCGCTGGATCCTCGATCACCCCTCGTACTTCGCCTCGCGCACGCCACGTTCGCGCACGGCGCTGCTGCGCGCCTTCGGCCCGGGAGCCACGGCATTGCTCGCCGAACGTTTGCTGGCGGGGATCGGCGATGAGGCTCTCGAACGCTCGGTGATCGAGCGGCTGGGAGCGGCGGGGCATCGGCCGGCGGTCCCCGCCATCCTGAGGCGGCTCGAGAGTTCATCGACCGATCTGCGCGTGGCCGCGACCCGCGCCCTGGGCCGGCTGGGCCTGACCGAGGCGGCGCCGGATCTGATCCGCGCCCTGACCGACGGCTCGTGGGAGGTTCGCGCGCAGGCCGCTCGCTCGCTCGGCCGCCTGGGTGACCCGACCGCGATCCGGCCGCTCACGCCGCTGCTTCAGGATCCCGAGTGGTGGGTGCGACACCATGCCGCGCACGCGCTGGCCGAGCTTCGCGCCGAAGGTCCGGCAACGATCGCCCGCGTCCCGTAAGATCGGGGCATGCAACGCCGTCGTCGTCTCGCGTCCTCGACTCCCGATCGCGCGCGGGTTTCTCCCCACGTTCGCGAGCGCGCCCAACTCGAGCGCGGCGGCCCCCAGCAGATCAAGAACATCCTGGCCGCTCGCGGGCTCTCGCCCCGCCGGCGCTTCGGCCAGAACTTCCTGGTCCGCCCCCAGGTCGCCCTGCGGATCGCCGAGCACTGCCATCTGCGCGAAGACGACATCGTGGTCGAGATCGGACCCGGCACGGGTGCCCTGACCGAGCACCTGGTCGGCCGGGCGCGTCACTTGATCGCCGTCGAGAAGGACGCCGGACTCGCGGAACATCTGCGCGAGGAGTTCGGCGATCTGCCCCGGGTCACTCTGGTCGAGGGCGACTTCCTCGAGTTCGATCTAGCCCCGCTCGCCCGCGAGTACGGCGTCGACCGGCTGGTCGTGGTCGGCAACATTCCGTACAACATCACGACCCCGGTGATCGAGCATCTGTTCGCGCAGCGGGCCGTGGTGCGCGCCGCGGTGCTGCTGGTGCAGAAGGAGTATGCCGAGCGTCTGGCGGCCGCCGCAGGATCCCCCGAATACGGGTCGCTGACGCTGTTCGCCCGCTACCATGCGCTGCTCGAGCCGCTGATGACCGTTCACGCATCGGCGTTCTGGCCACGGCCCGAGGTCGAGAGCATGCTGGTGCGATTCTTCCTGCGCACCGAGCCGCCGGTCCAGGTGCCGAGCGAAGCGCTGTTGTTCCGGATCATCCGCGGCTCGTTCCAGCAGCGTCGCAAGCAACTCGCGAATACGCTGGCGACCGCCCTCGACCTGGGCAAAGACCAGATCGAGCGTTTGTGCCGGCACGCGGGCATCGCCGTCGAGCGCCGTGGCGAGACGCTGACGCTCGAAGAGTTCGCGAAGCTGGCGCGGGCCGCCGCCGACTACGTTTCCGGCGACTGAGCCGGAAGGGACCCGCGTTCGATCAGACGCCGACCGCCTTGGCGCCCGGCGGCTCGACGAACTTGTAGCCGACCTTGTGCACCGCCACGATGAACGGGGTCTCGAATCCGGTGCCGAGCTTCGAACGCAGGTTCGAGACGTGGGTGTCGACGGTGCGGGTGGTGACGCCCAGATCTTCGTCCACGCCCCAGATCTCCTCGAGCAGCTCCTCGCGCGAGACGGTGCGTCCGCGGTGCTCGATCAGGTACTTGAGCAGCTCGAACTCCTTGTACGACAGCGGAACCTGGCTGCTGCTCTTGTGGACTTCGCGCGGTTCGAACCGCACCTCGACGTCGCCGAACGAATAGATCGCGGGAATCGGCTGTCCGGTGCCGGCGCCGGTGGTGCCGCGCTGGAGCAGGCGCTTGACCCTCGCCACCACCTCTTTCGCGCCGAACGGTTTGGTGACGTAGTCGTCCGCGCCCAGGTCGAAGCCCTTGAGCACGTCGGCTTCGAAATTGCGCGCGGTCAGGATCAGTACCGGGATGTCCCGATGCCGCTGCCGCAGCTCCTTGAGCACGGTGAAACCGTCCTTCTCGGGCAGCATGATGTCGAGCAGGATGACGTCGGGCTTCTGTTTGAGGGCGATCTTGAGACCTTCGGTCCCGGTCTTCGCCGTCATCACTTCGTAGCCCTCGAACTTGAAGTTATGCGACAGGCCCTCGAGCAGTCCTTCTTCGTCTTCGACGATCAGCACGCGCTTCATGGGGTTTCCTTTCGGGTTTCGACGGGCAGGCGGCGCGGCCGATTCAGGACGCCGTTCTCCGCCCGGGTTCCTCGGGTTCCGATACCATACCGCCAGCGGCCGGCAAATGCAGGGTGAACGTGCTGCCGCGGCCGGGTTCGCTCTCGACCTCGACCCGCCCGCCATGCGCCGCCAGGATCTGCGCGACCAGCGACAGACCGAGGCCTGAGCCTTTGACGTCGTGGACCAGGCCGGTCTCCAGACGCACGAACTTCTCGAACACTCGATCCCGGTCGCCGGGCGCGATCCCGATGCCCTGATCGGTCACCGCGATCCACACATCGTCGCCCTTGGCGCCGGCGGCCACCCGGATGTGCTTCCGCTCCTTGGAATACTTGACCGCGTTGTCGAGCAGGTTGAGCACGCAGTGGGTGATTGCGACGCCGTCGACGTTGACCCGCGGCAGCCCGTCCGGAACCTGCTCTTCGAGCGTGAACCCCAGGTGCTCGAGCCGCGGCCGGAACGTCTCGAGCGCCTCCTCGACGATCTGCGACACGGTGATCGGCTCCATGCGGAACACCCGCTGTCCGGCCTCGAGGCGCGCGAAGTCGAGGATGTTCTCGACCAGATGGCTCAGCCGAATGGTCTCGCGGCTGATCATCTGCAGGAACTTTTCGGCCTCCTCGGGATTGCGGACCCGCTTGAGCTCGAGCGTCTCGACGGCCAGCCGGATGGTCGCGATCGGGGTCTTGAGCTCGTGGGTCACGTTGGAAACGAAGCCTGCCTTGAGCTGCGCCAGCTCGAGCTGCCGAATCGTATAGCGCAGCCCGAACACCGCGGCGACCACGACCGCGAGCGCCATCAGAACGATGAACGCGACCTGGAGCGTGACGAATCGCCCGGCCCAGACCACGGTCGAGATGGCGGTCGCCGCGACCCGCACCGAGTAGCCGTCGAACGGCCCCTGCAGCGCTTCGATGCGCGCGGTGCGCCCGTACTCCGGCGTGCGCACGCGGCCGATTTCGAGGCCGGCGGGATCGAACAGCTGAACGCTCAGGCGGCGCGTCGATTCGAAACCACCGTACATGCGCGGATTCGAGGGCAGGCGGTCCTGCACCACGCGCTCGAGATGCCCGGTGAGGAACTCGCGCGAGCTGATCCACCAGCCGCCGGCGCCCATCACCTGGCCCTCGGGGTCGCGCATCAGGACCCCGGCGAATTGCTCGCCCGCGTGCGACCCGTCGCCCACGGAATAGAGCAGCGGCTGGGATTCGATGATCAGCAGCGAGTAGCCGTTCAGGTCCTCGAGTCCGACGAAATGCGCGCCGCGAAACTCGGAGGCTTCGCCGCCCAGCGCGGCCAGGATCTGCGGTACGTCGCCCCCGTTGCGCGCGACGTTTTCCGCCGCCTGTACCCCGTGACGCAGGTGATCCATCAGCTCCTGCTCGAAGGCCTCGGCCACGAGCTGGGCCAGGTAGGTGTTGAACCGCACGCTTTCGTCTTCGACGGCACGCGAGATGCGCAGCGTCAGGCCGACGGCGATCGCGGCCAACACCAGGGCGGGCACGGTGACCGCCAACGTGAGGATCACCAGCCCGCGACGACGGAATGGAGAGAGCGCCATGACCGAAAGAGCCTAACGCAAAAGGCCGGCCCGTTTCCGGACCGGCCTCCGCGCGTGGGATTGGACCGCGATCAGCTCTTGACTGCCTTCGTGTTCTCGAGCCCCGCCATGGCATACAGCTTCGCGACGATCGCCGGGTCGTTCGACGTGACCAGGCTGATCGAGCCGCCTTCGACATTCACGACCTCACGGGTGAGCTTGCCGCTCGCCAGCGCCCCGCGCATGGCCTTGCAGTCGGGGCACAGATTCGCCTTGGTCGCCGACACCAGCGCGTTGATCCGCTCGGAGCGGCGCGCGATCGCCGTCTGCACCGCGTGCACGCTCTTGGAGTTGTTGGCCGTGTAGACGTACATGACGCCGTTCTTGAGCGGCACCACCTGGAACTGCGAGCCCGCCGTCTTGAGCTCGTCCTCGCACATCGCCATGTCCGAGCAGGCATCGCACTCGCCGTGGCTCGTCCGGCCGGCCATGGTGGTCACGCCCTTGCCGTTGCACTGTCCGCCGCCGGTGAGGACGGCATCGAAGCCGGCCGCACTGGCGTCTTCGGAGTGGCAACTGGCTTCGCCCTGGGTCGTGGTGGCCTTGGCCGCGGTCGTGGTGTTCGCTTTGGCGCCCTTGGCAGCACAGCAGCTCTTGCCCGCGCTCGCGGCGACCGCTGTGTTCTTGGCGGCACAGGAACCGGAGGCACTCGCCGTCGTCACGCCGGCCGCACTGGCCTTGTAGGAGCAGGAACTCTGAACGCCGGCTACGGCAAACGTCGCGTTTGCGCCCTTCGCCGTCGTGGACTTGGTGGTCGTCGTCTTGGCTGCAGTGGTCGTTGCGGCCGATTGGTTCTTGTCACATGCGAACGCGAGGGTTGTCGAACACAGCGCGACCGTGACCGAACCGAAGACCAAGGGGCGTAGCCTGCGATTCACCTGGCACCTCCCAGAGTTGCTGCTGCACATCGGGTGGACGAGTCATCGCGGGGGGGAGCCGCGCCTCACATCTGGTATCGGCCGTGAGCCCAAGAAGCCTGTCACCCACCCCCTATTCCCGTGTCACTGAAGTGCAAAAACGTTGCGCGGATCATGCGCCGGCCTTAACGTGCCCGCCGCCCACTATGCCGAAGAAAAAGCCCAGGAGCGCCCTCTCAGGCATTGTGTTCGTTGCCGTTCTGGCCGCCGCCATCTTCCTGGCCGGTGAGGCCTGGCTTTTGCTCAGGGGGGACCGGGGCAGCCTGACCTGGGCGCGCTACTCCCCCTGGGGGAGCGAGGCCGAGGTCACCCGGCTCGTGGCCGGGCAGCTGCGCGAGGCCCTGCAGGCGAGCGGGGTCCAGCCCGACAGTATCCGCGAGGTCCCGGCCGAGGGCGGCGAGGCGCGCGTCCGCTGGCGCGTCGGCCTCGGCAACGGCGCCTCGTTCCTGCAGCTCAACCACGCGCTCACGAGCCGCCTCGGCGAGTCGGGCGTCGAAGTGCGGGGGCGCGAGCGGTACGCGCGCGACGGCGAGTTCGAGGTCGTTCTGCTCGCCGAGATGGGCGGACTCGCGACTCACGAGCTGGTCGTGCGCCGCGGCCGGGATCCCGACGGCCAGGCCTCGAGCGACGTGCGCGTGGCGGTCGTGGTCTACGGCTTCGGCGACGATGCCGAGCTCGCGCGATCGTTCCTGTCGCTCCCGCAGCCCTTCGCGGTCGCGTTGGCCCCCGCGCGCCCCGCGAGCGCCGGTTGGTTTCGCGGCGCGCGCGACGCCGGACGCGAGGTCGTTCTCCATTTGCCGCTCGAACCGATCAACTACCCGCAGGTCAATCCCGGCCCGGGCACCATCCTCGTGACCATGAAGCCGGCCGAGATCACCAACACCGTGCGCAAGTACCTCGGACAGGCCGGTTCCGTCGCCGCGGTGTCGAACCAGATGGGCTCGCTCGCCACCCAGGACATGGCGGTGATGTCGGCCGTCTATCGAGAGCTGCGGCGTCAGAAGGTCCCGTTCCTGCACATGACGCCGGTCGCAGGCTCGGTGTGCAAGTCGCTCGCGGCGGAGATCGGCGTGGTCTACGACGAACCTCACGACGTGATCGATCGCGAGGCGCTTTCGCAGGGACGCGCCGCCCTGGACCGCCGCTGGCAAATGGTGCTCGAGGGCGCACGCGCGCGGGGCAGCGCGATCGTGCTGCTACGCGCCACCCCGCAGTCGCGCGAATGGTTGACGCAGGCGCTCGCGGTCAAACGCCTCAAGGGCGTGAGCATCGTGCCCCTGTCGGCGTTGCTGCGCCCGCAGGCGGTCTAGTTCCGCATTCTCCGCCTAGCGATAGCGCGTCTTCACCTGCCCCCACGACGCCTTATCGGTCGCGGTCGTGCAGTTCGACGAGATTCGGGTTTTCGTCCCGCGGAGAACGAAGCAAAAATCCCCAGGCTTCGTGCAGCCCGCGGAGGAGCTCGTGTTGATCGTGTAGACATACGTCCGCACGTTCCCTACCAGAGTCTCCTCGATACGGAACGTGAAGTTTGTCGTGCAGTTCCCGTCGATGTCAGTGCCGGTGCAGGTGACGTCGATGTCCGGGGGGGTGGTATCGCCCGTGCAATCGAATTGGACGGTCTCGTCCGGTGGCTCGATCGGATCGCCGGCACACACCGTGTCCATGCTGGCGGCCAAGCCAAAGATCAAGTTGCCTTCGCAATCGTAGAGAGTATCCGCCGACTCCCAGATCCCCGTCCATTCCGGGGGATATTCAGCTTGTCCGGCGATCTTGAGGAGTTTGGCGAGCGAGGCGTCGACCTCTGCGGCATGCGCGGCGGCGGGAGCGATACACAGGGCGACGACGACTGCAGCTAGTAACCGTTTGAAACTCACGACGACCTCCGAATCTTGCGGGACGTTGAGGGGGTGGGTAGCTAGGAACTTGTTCTTGCCTCCGTGCTGGTGGTGTCAGGGGGCATCGGCGGTGCCGCCTGGGCCACTCGGCTCAGGCTGGCGAGCCCCTCTTCGAAGTCCTTGCCGATCATGGCGTCCATGTTCATGAACACCGTCATGATCTTCATCGAGTACGGGCAATGCCCGTTCAACGTCCAGCGCACGTGGGTGCCTTCTGCCGCCGGTTCGAAGCTGAACTCCACTTGGTTCGTAGCCGGGATGGGCGCGATGAATTCGAGCGACATCGCGACCTTCGAGTCGGGCACGCTCTCGGTGATCGTCATGCGGCCTTCCCCCGCGTCCTGGTTGCCCTTCCAATAGTAGATCGCGCCAACGCCGGCTTCCGGTCCGCTGATCTCCTTGGTCATGTTGGGATCCAGTTTTTCCCACGGAGACCATTCTTGGAATCGGTGAAAATCGTTCACCAGAGCAAACACCACGGGCTGCGATGCCGGGATCGAGGCCGAACGCTCAACTTGGAATGTGCTCGGCTTGGTGGCGGCGATGGCCAGTATTGCGACGACGCAGATTGCGACGAGACCGAGAACAGTGAGCAGGATCTTCTTGACCATAGGGCGTCTCCTGGGGGAGTTGAGGAGCCGCAGCTTGCGGCCAGAAACAAGCTTAGGACTCCGGGGCGCGGGAGTCTATGGGGCTTCCGGCGGAAGCTCTCCGTTGGGTCCGTCGCCGGCCGGCCCTCGGGTGACCCCTCGGGGCATCCCCACCAGCCCGCCGCCGGGCCTGTAGTACCCTTGCCGGGTCATGGGCCTCGGACAGGACGTCCTGAGCCGGCTCCCGCGGGCCATCGCCTGCGAATGGTGGCTGGCCAACGGGGTTGGCGGAATTGCCTCGGGAACCGCGCCGGGAGCCAACCTGCGCTCGGTTCATTCCCACCTCTCGGCCCCCGACCCCACAGGTACCCTGACGGCGGCTCTTCTCCGGATCGATGAGCGCGCCGCCGGGCCCGAGGGCAGTTTCGAGCTGGGCTGCCTGGTCCAAGCGAACGGTATGGCGCGCCCGGCGGGGCATCGTCTGCTCGAATCGTTCACCGTCGACCCCTGGCCGACGTGGCGTTACCGGCTCGAGTCGGCCCTGGTCGAGAAGTCCCTGATGCTGGTGTACGAACACCAGGCCGTGGTCGTCACCTATCGGCTCCTGGAAGGTCCCCCGCTCCGATTCCACGCCGGTCCGGTCGTGGTATCGCGGCCCCTCGCGTTTCTTCAGTCGCCGAGCGACGGCACCGACGGTTGGGGGAGTGACGCCGCAGAGTCCGACGACGCGGCTGAGACCCTCGCGCCGGAGGACGGGCCCCAGGTCCAGGGGATTCCCGGTCGCGTCCGCATTCGGATCTCGGCCGAGCGTCCCGCGTTGACGTTGTGGCACAACGGCGCGTTCATGCCCGCGCGCGCGTGGACGCGCGTGCGCTACGCCGACGGCGCCTTCGAGCGGGCGTTCCTGCCGGGCCACATCGAAGGCACGGTCAGCGCCAACCAATCCCTACACCTGGTGGCTGCCACCGAGGACGCGCTGTTCCGCACACTGGCCCAGGAGGCGCGACTCGGCGCCGTGCCGCCCCGAACCCTGGACGAGTGCGTGGAAGCACTCGGGCGCGACGAACGCGACCGGCTCGAGTTGTGGGGCCGCGCCGCCGACCACGGCGCGCGCGCGACTGCCACCGAGGCGGCCCGGGCGCGCAAGCGCGACGCCGACGTCGCCCCGGTCCCCGAAGTCACGCGAATCCTGTCGCGCGCACTCGATGCCGGACTCTGGCGGCGCGAGCATCGCCTCGGATTCGCCAGCACGCTGCCCCCCGTGATCGAGCGCGGCAGCGAGGCCCTGCGCGCCGTGACCGGCCTGATCGCGGTGCGGGCGTTCGATCCCGCGCGCGAAATTCTGCGCGGGTACATCGAGTACTTGAACGAGGGGCTGGCGCCCGAGCGCTTCGAGTCCGACGGCACGCCGGTCTATGGCGACGCCGAGCCATCGCTCTGGCTGGTGATCGCCGGCGAGCGCTGCGCACGGCGCAGCGGCGACACCGACTTCGCGAAGAACACGCTCTATCCGGCGCTCGAAGAAGTCATGCGCTACTACCGTTCCGGAGCGCCGGGCGGCATCCGCGTCGACGAAGACGGCATGCTGGTCACGCACGAAGCCGACGACGAAGGCGTGCCGCACCCGGTCAAGCGTGCCGGCCTGAACGCGCTGTGGTCACAGGCCTATATCGCCATGGCCGGACTGGCGCGCGCCGCGGGGCGCCGCGAGATCGCCGCGTTCTATCTGGCCTGGGCTCAGGATCACCAGAAGCGGTTTCTCGAGTTGTTCTGGGACGCCAAGCGCGGCCGACTGTACGACCGGCTGCGTGACGATCAACCGGTCCGTGGGCTCGGGCCGGAACACGTGTGGACGGTGGCGCTCAGTCCCGCGCTGCTGCCAGCCGATCGTGCGACCCGGGTGGTCGAGTCGCTGGAGAGCAAGCTCGCGACTCCGTTCGGCCTGCGGTCCACCCCCGACGACGAGAGCGCCGCGAGCTCGTGGCTGGGTCCTTGGTTGTCGGCGGTGGTCCGCTCGTCGGCGCGCAGCGCCGAATCCCTGGCGACGACGCGCGATCGACTGGTGGCGCTCACCGATTGGATGGCCGGCGAGGGCGTGGGCGGGATTCCGTCGACCTGGCGCGCGGATGAGCAACCGCTCGCCGATTGGACCCATGGCATGTCGCCGCTCGCGGCCGCAGAACTGGTCCGTTTCTGGATCGAGGACTGCGAGCACGCGGACCTGTTGGCGCGAACTTCCTCGGCGGATCGCGATTCGACCCGAGGGTCGTGACGACGAATTCGCCGAAGCGTCACTTCGTCGTGTCGCGCTTCCCCTTGCCCTTGCCGAAGAACCCTTCGAGCAGCTTGCCCGCCTGCTGCAGCAAGCTGTCCTCGAGCTGCTTCTGCCGGAGTCGGGCCATCGCCCGCGCGCTGTCGCCGCCGGTCCGCTCCAGCGCCGCCGCCGTGTCGCGAGACTGGCTGCGGAGCTTGTTCATCTGTTCCTCGAGCGCGCTCGACAGGCGGCCGCGCATCCGCTCGCCGGTGGCCTTCGAGTCCCACGAGATCTTCGGCTGCTTGGTGGTGCCGCGGATGCGCAGGTCGAGCAGAACGCGTCCCTGGTCGTCGGCCAGCGCGCCGGCCGCAAGCGCTGCACGGGCGCCGATGTCCTGCGCCACCGACGGCGGCAGCGTGATGCTCGCGACGTAGTCGAGCGAACCGTCGAACCCCACCGAGCCCGATACGTCCCAATCGCCACGGTTGCTGGAAAGATGCGCCGGACCGGTCATGACCCGGCCGCGCTCCACTCGGAAGCTCGAGCGCAGATCCTTGAACGTGACTTTGGACAGGGACGGTACCTTCGTGAAAGCTCCCAGTTCTTGGAGCACCGGCAGGTCCGACAGCGATCCGTTCCACACCGCCGCCAGGCCGGCGGCGGTGATCGATCGCTGGAGGTCGGAGAGATCGCCGGCGACGTCGATCGTGGTGCTCATCGATCCCTGGAGCCACTGGCCGGGCGGCACCCAGGCGCCGAGCAGCCGCTCGACGCGCGCGCTGTCGAGCTTCGAGTCCAGGGTCACGAGCGGGTGGGCGGGATCGGTGACGTCGAAGCGCGCCGCGCCCGACAGCTGCCCCTCGTAGATGCGAGCGCCGAAGCGCGGCGCTTCGAGCACCCAGGGTTCGAGTACCACATCTGCGGTGACGCGCTCCATCTCGAGGCGTCCGCTCTTCAGCTTCCCGATCGCCACCCGCCCGCGACCATTCGCATTGAGCGGCACCGGCCCGCCACCGCCGCCTTTCGAGAAATCGGCCATGTCGAGATTCGGCGATACGAACGAGAACGTGATGGCTGCCGGCGGCGGCGGCTTGGGATCGCCCGGCTTCGTGGTCAGCGACAACGGGCGATCGATGGTGGCGTCGAGCTTGAACGATGATGGTCCGGCGTGCGCCGACAATCCAGTCACCCGCGCGCGCGTCTGCGAGAACTCGATGTCGCCCGAGATCTTCTCGATGGGTCGCGCCAGCGCGGGCTGTTCGACGCGCACGTCCGCGAGCCGGGCATGCCCTTCGAGCGCCATGGTTTCCGGCGACTTCGCCCGCCCGTTCCCACGTACGTCGAGCGCCGCGCGACCCGAGAGTCGGGTGTCCTTGGCCACGACCAGCGGCGCCACCGCGGCGAGGTCGACGTCGCCATGAATCGCGAAGGTCACCCGAGGATCCGCGAACTGCTGGACCGCGAGGGTGCCGCGCACCGGCTGGCCGGCGACGCGAGCCTGCAGGTCGTCGATCGCCAGCGCATCGGGCGACAACGTGGCGGTCAGCGAAAGATTCTCGATCTTGGCCGGCGCCCCAGCGAGCTGCACCCAGGTGTTCGCGAGCGCGATCGTGCCGGTGACGTCGGGCAGCCCGGCCTCGGGCGCGCCCGGCGCGGGCGCACCCAACTCGCCGCGCACCGCGAGATCGAACGCGAGGGTGCCGTCGCCGTCGAGCCCGGCGAGTGGACCGGCCTCGGCCTCTGCCAGGAACGACAGAATGTCCCCGAGCGACACTTCGGAGCCGCGCGCGCGAAGATCGACCCGGGTCTCGGGGCGGGATTGATCCACGACCCCGGTCACCGCGAGCCGCGTCTTGCCGAAACGGAGCCCGAGAGTCTCGAGCGCCAGCTTCTTCTGCGCCAGGTCGTACGCGCCGCGATGTTCGATCTGCCACTCGAGCGGCGCCAGCGATTGATTCAGATCCTCGAGGCGTGCCGCTGAAGCCGGGCCGAATGCCAGGTCGTCGATCTGGGTGAGCCCGTGCGTGTTCACGCGCGATCCTTTGAGCCCGAGTGCGGTGCGGGTTCCCAGGGTGAAAGCGATTCGCCGCGCGGCACGCACGTCGTCGACCAGCACCCGGCCGTTGTCGATCCGGAAATCCTCGATCGCCAACTCGAGCGGAAGGCGCGGGCCGCCACCCGCGCCCGGTGCCGCCGCGGCCTCGGGCGGCGCCCCGACTCCATCGAGGTTGGTCGTGCCGTCGGCGCGGAGCAGCAGGTGCAGGGCGGGGCCGTCGAGAACCAGCCGGCGCACGACCAGCCTGCCCCCGAGCAGGGCGAGCGCGTGGAGGTCCAAATGGATCGCGCGGGACTGGAACATCGCGCCCTGGTCGAAGCCACCGGGTTCCGCGAGCGCGAACTCGGAAACTGTGATCCGGACCGGCGGCCACAGGCTCGCGGTCGCTTCCGCGAAGCGCACGTCGCGCGCGAGCGCCGCGGCCAGACGGCGCTCGATCATCAGCTTGAGCTTGGCGGGCGGCAGAAAGATCGCGACCGCGGCCCACGCCACGACGACCAGGAGGACGGCGACGGACGCCGCGAACACCGCCACGCGAAGCCATGGATTCTGCGGAAGCCGGAACGCCATGGGCCGGATACTGCCACAACCCGGCGTCGCGCCCGACGAGCGCCAATGCTAGGCTCCACCTTCATGGAACCCACTGCGCTGGCCACCCTCCGCGAGACCCGCCTGATCTCGGTGATTCGCGCCCCGTCGCGCGAAGCCGCGCTCAAAGCCGCCAAAGCCGTGGTTGCCGGCGGCGTTCCCATGGTCGAGATCACCTTCACGGTTCCGGACGCGCCCGACGTCATGCGCGCGCTCGCCGGCACCCGCGACGCCGTCGTCGGCGCCGGTACGGTGCTCAACGCGGAACAGGCGCGCGCCGCACTCGCCGCGGGCGCCCAGTTCATCGTCGCTCCGAACTTCTCGCGCGACGTCGCGCGCGCGGCTCTGGGCGCGGGCGTGCTCTACGTTCCGGGTGCTTACACCAGCAGCGAGATCATCGCGGCGCGCGACGCCGGGGCGCACGTCATCAAGGTATATCCGGTCGGCGTGGCCGGCGGACCCAACTACATCCGCATCCTGCGCGATCCGCTGCCCGACATGCCGATGCTCGCCGCGGGCGGCACGAATCTCGACAACACCGTGCCGTTCCTCGAGGCCGGCTGCGTCGGCGTCGGCCTGGGCGCGGCGATCGCGGATCCGGCGCTGGCCGCCGCCGGCAGCCTGGTCGAGATCACTCGGCGCGCGCGGGCATTCGTCGAGCTGGTCCGGCCCTTCGCGACCACGCGGGCCGAGCGGTGACCGCAGCCACCCGCGAGGTGGCGATGGCGGACATCGGCGCTCCCCGCGTTCGACGCAGCGTTTCCTTCGGACACTCGCGAGCGGCGCTCGCGATCCTTTGTCTCCTGGCCAACCCCGCGCCGGTTCTCGGCGGCAGCGAAGAGTTCGAAACCTTCGACGTCGAGCAGCAGGAAGAAGACGACGAAGCGCTGCTCGACCGTTACCTGACCCGCTCGCCGCGGCGCTGGCGCGACGACTGGGAACGGTCGCCGCTGGCGTTTCGTACCGGCCAGGGCTGCCTGACCTCGGGCCAGTGGATCATCGAGACCGACATGAAGCTCAGCACGCCGATGGGCGACAAGGCCCGGTTCGCGATCGACTACGACCAGAACGAGTCCGACGAATCCCAGCACCAGTATCTCGACCTGTGGTTCCGGTTCCCGATTCGCGCCGGAACCGTGTCGGCGATGTTCCGGCCGCTGTTCGACAAGAGCACACAGGACTTCGGCGTGGCGTGGGAAACCGGCGCCGACTCGACCGAGGTCCAGGCGCGCGCCCAGTTCATCTTCGAGGACACGTTCAACAACCTGTGGGCGTTTCGGCAGACGCGAGTCGGGGACACGTCCGAGCCCTACGAGAAACGTCCGTACGAGCCGGGGCTGTTCTTCACGCTCCGGAAGCCGGCGGCGCGCGTGGAAGTCGAGGGCCGCTACCTGACGCCATCGGAAAAGCGCATCCCGGACCCCGCCGAGGTCGATCCCGACCGGCTGGTGACGCTGTGGGGAACCCTGGCGCGCGGACAGGTCGAGCTGCGCGGCGGCGGCTTCGAGTGGGAGGCCCGCGGCTACAACAAGCAAGCGGACGGCACCGACATGGTCGAGGGCTCGACGTTCGGCGACAACGGCAAGTTCCGGCGGAAGTGGTCGGCCGAAACCGCGCTGCGCCGCTGGCTCTCGCCGCGCTGGAACGTCGAAGGCCGCTACCTCTATCAGGAGCGATACCAGCGTCAGGATCCACCGCTCGGCGCGGTGCCGGGCGTGTTCGACGCCGTCGACCGCATGATCGGCGTCGAAGCCGAGTGGCTCGCGCATCCGCGGATCGAGATGCGGGTGGGCGGGCTCTACGACCGGATCTCGATCGCCCAGTCGGGAGTGATCTACCAGGAGAGCTACGGCTCGCGCACGGAGTCGCGCCTGTTCGTCGGGCTCTCGGCGCGCTTCGGGCGCATCCTGGTTTCCGGAGTCGAAGGCGTCGAGCTGGACCCCGAGCCCTACGACGTCTGGCTGGTGCACGACAAGGGGTTCCTGCACCTGCAGGCGTCGTTCTAGGGGCATTCGCACGGCGACGGCCGCCCTTGCCTCCCCCCCGGCCCCCGGCTATCGTCCCGCGGTTGCTGTCGGATTCACCTCGGCGTCTCCCACGCGTGACTCGAGCACAAGGAGGTCTCTCATGCGCGCACGCTTTCGGCCCGCGGGGCTCGTTCTGACTGCGTTGCTGTTCGCCGGATCTGCGGCCGCCGACCCCGTGGGCTCCTACGGGTACATCGTGCCGTTTGCCGGCTACACCATCTTCGACGGCGACCTCAGGTTCCCGAACGCCCACCTGGTCGACGAGTTCAACCTGGGCGGCCGGCTCGGCTGGCAGCTGCGGCCCTGGGTCGCGCTCGAAGGCGCGGCCGGCTTCACCGCGACCAACGAAGACACGGTGGCCGGAACCGACGTCGACTTCTTCCACTACTCGGGAAACCTGGTGTTCACCCCGTTTTCCGGCATGTACGGCGGCCCGTTCATTTCCGCCGGCTTCGGCAACAGCCAGCTCAAGCCCTCCTCCGGGGGCACCGACCTCAAGCAGGGCAACCTCGAGGTCGCGGTTGGCGTGAACCTGTGGTTCACCGACTTTCTCGGCGCGCGCCTCGAAGCCCGCGACCTGATGTGGCTCAACAAGGAAGAGCCCACCGACGTCGAGGGCCACAACTGGATCGTCGGCGCCGGGCTCACGGTCGCGCTGGGCGCCAAGGCCCGCGACACCGACGGCGACGGCGTTCCCGACCGCAAGGATCAGTGCCCGGACACCCCGAAAGGCGCGACGGTCGACGCCACCGGCTGCCCGACCGACACCGACGGCGACGCGGTGCTGGACGGCATCGATCAATGCGCGAACACGCCGAAGGGCGCGACGGTCGACGCCAAGGGCTGCCCCAGTGATCCCGACGGCGACGGCGTCTCCAACGGCATCGACAAGTGCCCCGACACACCGAAGGGCGCCACGGTGGACTCGGTCGGTTGTCCGAGCGACACCGACGGCGACGCGATCCTCGACGGCATCGACAAATGCGCCGACACGCCCAAGGGCGCGGTCGTCGATTCAGTCGGCTGCCCGGTCGACTCCGACGAAGACGGCGTGCCGAACGGGCTCGACGATTGCCCGGACACCGACAAGAGCCTCAAGGTCGACGCCAAGGGCTGTCCGGTCGAGGTGATCGAGATCGAGACCGAGCTGCTCGACACCGGCATGATTCGCGAGGAGAAGGTCTACTTCGAGACCGGCAAGGCGGTACTCAAGCCCGAGTCGTTCCCCGCGCTCGACCTGATCGGTTACGTGATCGTGCGCTGGCCGCAGCTCCAGATCGAGGTCGGGGGCCACACGGATTCCCGCGGGTCGGTGGGCCTCAACCAGAAGCTGAGCGAGGAACGCGCCCTCGCGGTCGCCAAGTACATCGGCAGCAAATACCCGGGCCTGCCCCGGGAGCAATACTCGATCAAGGGCTACGGGGAGTCGCGGCCGGTGGTGAAAGAGACCAACGACGAGACGCGTTCGCGGAACCGCCGCGTCGAGTTCGTGGTCCTGAACAAGGAAGAGTTGCGGAAGGAAATCGAGCGCCGGCGGCTGCTGCAGCGCAACGAGTCGGTCCCGGCGGACACGACCAAGCGTTAGTCGACGACACGACGGCGGGCCGGCAATCCCGGCCCGCCGAACCGTCTCCAGGACCATGACCAACACCTCGGCTTTCAGCGAACCCGAAGTCCAGGAGATGATCGCGGTGCGCCGCGATCTGCACGCGCATCCCGAGACCGCGTTCGAGGAGAAGCGCACCAGCGGTGTGGTCGCCGAGCGCTTGCGAGCACTCGGCATCGAGCCCCGTACCGGGGTCGCGAAGACCGGAGTCCTGGCGACGGTGTCCGGCCGGCGCACCGGGCCGACGGTGCTCCTGCGCGCCGACATGGACGCGCTCCCGATCCAGGAAGAGAACGACGTTCCCTACCGTTCGCAGAACGCCGGTCGCATGCACGCCTGCGGGCACGACTGTCACACCTCGATCCTGCTCGGCGTCGCCAAGCGCCTGATCGCGGACGCCGCGAGTCTTCCGGGTTCGGTGCGACTGTGCTTCCAGCCGGCCGAAGAGTCGGGCGGCGGCGCCTCCGCGATGATCGCCGACGGGGCCTTCGCCGATCCGCGCCCCGCGGCTGCGTTCGGCCTCCACGTCTGGCAGGACCTCGATCTCGGCAAGGTCGGCGTGACGCCCGGGGCGTTCATGGCGGCGGTCGACGAATTCGAGGTCGCTTTTTCCGGGCGCGGCGCCCACGCCGCACAGCCCCAGCTCGGCGTCGATCCGGTGGTGGCGCTCGCGCACGCGGTCACCGCCCTCCAGACCATCGCCAGCCGCTCGACCGATCCGTTGCGCGAGGTCGTGGTCAGCGTGACCCAGATCCGCGCCGGCAGCGCGTTCAACATCATTCCGCCCTCGGCGTGGATGAACGGCACCGTGCGCGTGTTCGACTCCGAGATCTGGGCCGAGCTGCCGCAGCGCTTCGAGCGCATCGTGCGCGGCGTCGCCGAGGCGCTCGGCTGCACCGCCGAGATCCGCTACCAGCGGCACAATCGCCCGACGGTCAACGATCCCGCGATGGCGGCGCTGGCGCGCGAGGCGGCCGCCGAAGTGGTCGGTGCCGCGAACATCGTCGACGACCTGCGCACCATGGGCGGCGAGGACTTCTCGTACATGCTCGCCGAAGTCCCGGGTTGTTTCGTCGCCGTCGGTTCGCGCAACGAATCGCGCGGCCTGACCTACGGCCACCACCATCCCCGATTCGACGTGGACGAGGACTGTCTGAGGATCGGCGCCGACGTGTTGTTGGCGATCACCCGGCGTTTCCTCGCCCGATGAAGCGCCGAGTCGCCCTCGCCGCCGCGACGCTGATCCTGGGATTCGCAGCACTAGCGTGGTCCGACTGGATGCAACCCGATCCCAGCTACCGCGAAGCCCAGTTCCTGGCGCGCATGGCGGCGCGCGACACAACCGGGCACGGCAACAATCCGGCGCGACTCGACTCGCTGGCTGGACAGTTGTTCAAGCTCGCGAGGCTGGCCGAGGCGGAAGGCCTCTACCGCCGCGTGATCGAACTCGATCCCGCCGATCCACAAGCACTGGCCGCACTCGGCAAGCTCGCGCTGTTTCGCGATCGGCCCGAGGAGGCGATCCCGTTGCTCGAGCGCGCACGCTCGGAGCCGGGGGTTGCCGAAGACCTGTTCGCGGCACGGGTGCGGCTTGGGCGCTACGAGGACGCCGTCCTGATCGCCGAGGATGCGAACGAACCGGGCCGCGTCGAGTTGCTGCGCGCCCTCGCGGAAACCCCGCCCTGGGTGATGAACGAGGTCCCGGCCGAGGTCAAGGTGCCGTGGGTGCGCGGACATCCGGTGCCGATCGTTCGGGTCAAGCTCAACGGCCAGAGCGTGCTGATGGGCATCGACACCGGGGCCGGAGATGTGCTGATCGACCCCTCGGCGGTGCGGCGGTACAAGGTGCAGACCGTGCCCGCACAGCGGCGCGAGTTCTGGACCGGAGCACGCCTGGTGGTCGGCAATGCCGTGGTCCAGCGGCTCGAGATCGGTGGCGTGACGATCGAGCGGCTGCCGGCCGGCGTCCTGCCGCTACGCAAGTGGAGCATCGAGGTCAATCCCTATGGCGAGAACGTGGTCGGAGTCATCGGCCTGAACCTGCTCCGGCGGTTCACGCCGACCCTGGACTTTCGCGAGCACGAGCTGATCCTGAGGCCCGTCGGCGCCAAGTTCTCGCCCGAAGCCGGAGCCCAACGCATTCCGTTCGAGATCTGGGGCGAGCGCGAGATGACGGTGTACGGCTCGATCGCCGGCGGCCGGCGCATGGCGCTGATCGTCCAGTCAGGCGTTCCCGGCTGCGGGGTCGGCGCGCCCCAGGAGGTGTTCGACGAACTCGGTCTCAAGGGCGGCTTCATGTCCAAGGCCGCGAGCGGTGTCGGCAAGTGGCTGAGCGGCCGCCCGTGGATCGCGGTCGGCGTCCCCAGTCTGACCATCGGCGCCGTGGGCAAGGACAAGCTGCCCGGCTGGTCGGGAGCACTCGAGAGCGGCGAGCTGTGGCGCCACGGGGTTCGGCGTGACGCGATCATCGGCCCCGAGTTCTTCAAGGATTCGCGCGTGACCATCGACTGGACGACGCGCGAGCTGATCTTCGAGATCTGACGTACCCCCCCGTCGCCCCGGGTTTCTGGCGTCCCCCGCCAGCGTCCGCTATCTTCCGGCCATGCGCCTCGAATACCACGTCATGTCGTCACCGGTCGGGCTGTTGTTCGTCGCCCAGGGGCCGCGTGGCCTGCGCCACCTCGAGTACATGGGGCGCAAGAGCATCAAGCGGATGATCGCCGGGCACGCGGCGCAATACCCGGCCGCGGAATGGACGCCGTCGCTGCTCAAGCTCAAGACGGTGATCGAGCAGCTCGAGGCCTATTTCGTCGGCTCGGCGTCGCACTTCGACGTCGCCCTCGACCTCGAGGGTTCGCCGTTCCAGGTTTCGGTGTGGCGGGCACTGCTCGAGATTCCGTACGCCGAGACCCGTTCCTACGGGGACATCGCGAAGCTCATCGGTCAGCCACGCTCGGCGCGCGCGGTCGGGCTCGCCAACAATCAGAACCCGATCGCGATCATCGTCCCGTGCCACCGCGTGGTCGGCGCCACCGGCGCGCTCACCGGCTACGGCGGCGGACTGCCGCGCAAACGCTGGTTGCTCGAGCACGAGGCCCGCTTCCGGGGCAAGGTCGATCCCACCGACCTGTTCTTCGTGGCTTCTGGGCGCTCGGGCGCGCGCCGCGATCGCCACTAGCGACGCCGGGCGCCCGTTCTGCGCGCCGCGGGGTTCGCCTCACCGATAGTGATCGTAGCCGGCACGCGATAGTTCGCGCCGAGCCCCCGCGCGCTCCACCCAGGTGACGGCCGCCGGCGGGGTGAACACTCCGACCATCGCAAGCGTGACGCCCGCCGCGCGCGCGGCGTCGAGCGCGGACGCACGAACTTCGGGCGGAATCGCGAGCAACAGTTCGTAGTCGTCGCTGGGCCCGAGTCGCCAGGTGGCGGGATCGACGCCGCATTCCGATGCCGCGCGGGCGAGCAGCGGATCGTCCGGCCAATCCGCCTCCCGCAGCTCGGCGCCGACTCGAGACGCGTCGCAGACATGACCGAGGTCCGCGGCCAGCCCGTCCGAGATGTCGATCGCGGCGCGAACCAGGTCGGCCGAGGCGAATCGTCGCGCGAGATCGACGCGCGAGGCGGGCGCGGCGTACGCACGAAAGAGCGGCGCCCACCAGTCTCGGTCGGACGGCGCGCCGCGGTGATCGGTGATCATGGCCAGGCCGGCGGCGGCACGGCCCGGCATTCCTGTGATCGCGATCAGGTCGCCGGGGCGTGCTCCGCCCCGGGTCCAGGCCCGATCCCGAGCGCACTCCCCGATCAAAGTGAGCGACAGCCACTCGGGGCCCTGCACCGCAGCCAGATTTCCGCCGACCAACGCCGCGTCGTGCGCGCGCAACGTTGCCGAGATGCCGCGGTCGCGTTCCAACACCGCCGCGATCGGCGTCTCGGGCCGAATCCCCATCGAGATCAAGCCCCATCGTGGCTGGCTCGCGACCGCCGCCAGGTCGCTGAGGTTGGCGGCGGCAAACCGACCGCCCAGCTCGAAGTCGGTCAGATCGCCCGGCCGGTAGTGCACGCGTTCGACGAAGGCGTCAGTGGTTGCGGCCAGCTCCATTCCTTCGGTGGGACGCAGGATGGCTGCGTCGTCTCCGGGCCCGACGGCCACGCCCGGGCCGGGCTCGCGGGCGGCCAGAATCCGCCGGATCGCCTCGAACTCGCCGATGTCGGAAAGCCTCGTCGTCACGGCCGGCGATACTACGCGACCGGGTCGCCCGGTGTCGGCCGCGGCTGCAGGCAATCGTCGCTGTTCGCGGATCCTGAAACGTCTCCGGGCAGTCCCTCCTCGTTCTCCCTATGGAGAACGGTTGCGCTGATCCCGACCTCCGCGCTACGTTGCCCAGAGACAAATCGCCACGCTACAGGGAGGTGGCCCAATGACCTCGGACCCTTTCGCCGCCCGAATCCGCCAGCGACGGCTTGCCCGCGGGCTCAGCTTTCGAAAGCTCGCCGCCCTCGCGGGACTTGCCTCACCCGCGTTCGTTTTCCACATAGAGAACGGCACCAAACTGCCCAGCGAAGCGACTGCGGCACGGCTCGCCGCGGCCCTGGGGGACGACGAAGACTTGTTTCGCGCCTGGGCCCGCTGCCGGGGCCGCGGTGATCTCGAGACCGTGCTCGAGGCGGCGGCGGTGCTGCGCGGGTCGGGAGGGGGTTCGCCGTCGGCAGCCGATTCTGCGGCCAGGATCCACGTGGCGGACGTCGATCAGGCACCCGGGCTGGCAGCGGCCCGCGAGATCGCTCCACCCACTTCGCAGGATGTGCCGTTCGCATGGGGGAACGCACCTTCAGGATCCGAATCCGCGCGCGATCGGGCGCGCCTGCGCGTGCCCGTCCTCGATTCGGGTCTCGATCCAGGAAACGACCTCCACCCTCGCTGCGCCGTGCTCGGTCACCTGCGGATCGACGTTTCCGACCTGCCGGATCCGACCACGTGGGTGCGACCGATCGCCTACCGCATCGCCGAACGTGATCATCGCCGCGTGCCCGAACTCGAAGCTGGGGGGATCGCCTTGGTGACGCGCGCGATCACGCCGCCGCGGCCCGCCGAGGTGTGCGCGGTGCGGAACCGTGGCGCGGTGATGCTGACGCGGGTTCTGTGGAACGGTCGCGCGCTCGTCCTGCTGCCGGCGCCCGATCAGCACGACTTCGAGGTTCTCGCCACTCCGGTGCGCGAGACTCTGCGCGAACTGCTGGTCGGCGTGGTGGTCCGCGTCCTGCCGGCGACGCGCGCGGCCGCGAGCGCCGTCCGCGGTGATTCCGCGGCGTCCGGCGCGGGGCCCCGATGACCCTGAGCCCCGAAGCGCTCGCTCGCCTGGCGCGCGACTGCGAGATCACGGCCTATCGTTCCTCCGGCCCCGGCGGCCAGAAGAAGAACAAGACCGCCTCGAGCATCCGCGTGCGTCATTTGCCGAGCGGCATCGTGCGCATCGCCACCGAACATCGCTCCCAATCGCGTAATCGCCGGCTGGCGCTCGAGCGCGTGTGGCGAGAGCTCGCCCGGCGCGCGCGCAAGCGCAAGGCCCGGCTCGCGACCCGGCCGACCGTGGCCGCGGTCGAGCGGCGACTCGACGCCAAGCGGCGAACCCAGAAGCGCAAGCGCGAGCGACGGCCCGGGCCCGGCGACGAGTAGTCGGCGGCGATCGTCGAAGGGGGGCGCCGGTACCGCCTAAGTGCGCCCGAAATCCTCGTCTTCCGCGTGGTGCTTGATGATCCGCGCCTCGGCGATGAACACGACTTCTTCGGCGACGTTGGTCGCCAGGTCGGCGACCCGCTCGAGGTTGCGGCCGACCAGGATCAGCTCGAGCGCCCGCGTGATGGTGTGCGGGTCCTCCATCATGTAGCTGATCAGCTCGCGAAAGACCTGGCGGTTGAGCTGGTCGACCTCGTCGTCACGGAGCACCAGACGTCGTGCTGCTTCCGAATCGCGTCGAATGAATGCTTCGATCGCCTCGCGCAGCATGGCGGTCGAGATCTTCTCCATGCGCGGAATGTCGACCAGCGGCTTGAGCAGCGGCTCGCGCGCCAGGCGGATCGCCGAGCCGGCGATGTTCACGGCGTGGTCGCCGACCCGCTCGAGGTCGTTCGAAATCTTGAGCACCGAGGTGATGAACCGGAGGTCGCCGGCCAGGGGCTGCTGGAGCGCCAGCAGGTTCAGGCAGCGCTCCTCGATGTCGATCTCCATGCGGTCGATCGTGTGGTCTTCCTCGATGACGGCTTCGGCGAGCACCCGGTCACGCTTCTCCAGCGCGCGGATCGCCTTTTGGACGATGCTCTCGGCGCCGCCGGCCATGGCCAGCAACGCCTCCTTGAGCTCTGCCAGATCCTTCTCGAAATGTCGCTCCAAGGGCGTCTCCTGATGACGGGAGAATCGATCCGGCCACGCCTGCGGGTCGCTGCCGTGATCCTGGTCTAGCCGAATCGGCCGGTAATGTAGTCCTCGGTCAGCCGTTCGCGGGGACTCCGGAACAGCTTACGGGTTTCGTCGAATTCGACCATGCGACCGGACAGCATGAACGCCGTCTGGTCCGAGACCCGCGCCGCCTGTTGCATGTTGTGGGTCACGATCACGATCGTGTAGCGGGACTTCAAGTCGAGGATCAGCTCTTCGACCCGCGCGGTCGCGGTTGGATCGAGGGCCGACGCCGGCTCGTCCATGAGGATGACCTCGGGCTCGACCGCGAGGCAACGGGCGATGCACAGCCGTTGCTGCTGGCCTCCCGAGAGCTGCAGCGCCGAACGATCCAGGCGGTCCCGAACCTCGTCCCAGAGCGCCGCCCGCTTGAGCGCCGACTCGGCGCGCGCCCGCAGGTCGTTTCGGTCCTTGATGCCGATCATCCTCAGCCCGAACACGACGTTCTCGAAGATCGACTTCGGGAACGGATTCGGGCGCTGGAACACCATGCCGATCCGGCGCCGCAAGTCGACCACGTCGGTGCTCGGCGCGAACACGTCGACTCCGGCCGCGCGGATGTGCCCGAGTGTCCGCACCCCGGGAATCAGGTCGTTCATTCGGTTGAACGATCGCAGCAGCGTGCTCTTGCCGCAGCCCGAGGGCCCGATGATCGCGGTCACGCTGTTGCCGGGGATCTCCATGGCCACCGACTTGAGCGCCTGGTGGGTGTCGTAGAACAGGCTGTAGTCGCGGATCTCGAGCGCGACTTCGCGGACCGGGGGCGTGACGTCCGGGTCCGGACCCGGGTCCGGCGGCTGATCCGGCGGCCTGGTGTCCGCGCCGAGCACGTCCTCGATCATGGGCGCCTCCGCCATGTCATCCCCGTCCGGCGAGCTGCGCCCGCAGCCGCGACCGAAGGAAGATCGCCGCGAGGTTGAGGGCGAACGTCACCAGCAGCAACGTGAGCACGGTACCGTATAGCAGGGGGCGCGTGGCGTCCACGTCGGGCGACTGGGTGGCGAGCACGAACACGTGGTAGCCGAGCTCCATGAATTGATCCGTGGGCGAGGTCGGCAGGTAGGGAAGGAAGTAGGCGGCGCCGGTGAACATGATCGGCGCGACTTCGCCGGCGCCGCGCGATATCGACAAGATGGCGCCGGTGAGGATCCCGGGCAACGCCTGGGGCAGCAGGACGCGGCTCACCGTCTGCCAGCGCGTCGCACCCAGGGCGAGCGAGGCCTCGCGCATGTCGCGCGGCACGGCGGCCAGCGCCTCCTCGGTGGTCACGATCACCACCGGCAGGTTGAGGAGCGCCAGGGTGAGCGCCGCCCAGACCAACGCGGGTTGCCCCCACACCACGTCGAGGCCCAGGGCGCGGTCCATGTGGAGGCCCACGAACTGGATGAAGAACCCGAGGCCGAAGAGGCCGAATACGATGCTCGGAACACCCGCCAGGTTGTTCACCGAGAAGCGGACCAGGCGCGTGAACCACGAATTCGGCGCCGCGTACTCGTGCAGGTAGATCGCCGCACCGACCCCGAACGGAATCAGCGCGATCACCATCAGGATGACCAGCGCGCAGGTGCCGAAGATCGCCGGGAAGATCCCGCCCGCGGTCATGCCCTCGCGGGGCGTGGCGGTCAGGAATTCCCAGGTCACCGTGCTCCAGCCGAACCACAGGATGTTGCCCATGATGAGTGCGATCATGAGCACGATGAGCGCGACCGCGAGCCCCGACACGCCCCCGAGGATGTTTCCGCCCCAATCGTGGCGACGGCGTTTGTCGAGCGGGACCAGGGGCGAGTCGATCGGGTCCACGGGCAGGCTCGAGGCGCTCATGCACCCCTCAGGCGGCGGCGAAGGCCTTCCACGAAGGTGCCGGCGATCACGTTGATCACGAACGTGGTGATGAACAACAGCCCACCGAGGAAGAACAGCACCGAGTAATGCGGGCTCCCGACCACGACCTCGGCCAGCTCGGCGGCGATGCTCGCCGAGAGTGTCCGCACCGAGTCGAACGGACTCGCCGAGATCAGCGCGGCGTTGCCCGACGCCATGAGCACGATCATCGTCTCGCCGACCGCGCGAGCGAGCCCCAGGAGGATGCCGGCGGCCACACCGGCGCCGGCGGCGGGCAGCGTCACGTTCCATGCGGTTTGCCAGCGCGAGGCGCCGAGCGCCAGCGACGCCTCGCGATACGAGCGCGGCACCGCGCGCAGCGCGTCCTCGCAGACGCTGAAGATCACGGGAATGACGCCAAGTCCGAGTGCCAAGCCGGCGTTCACGGCGTTCAGCCGGATCGTGGACCCAGTCACCGCCTGGAGCCACGACGCCATCACGATCAACGCGAAGAAGCCGAGGACCACCGACGGAATCCCGGCGAGGATCTCGATCACCGGCTTGATGGCCTCACGCAGGCGCGCGCTCGCAAACTCCGAGGCGAAGATCGCAGCCAGGACCGAGATCGGGACCGCGAACCCCATCGCGACCAGGACCACCTTGAGGGTTCCGACCAGCAGGGGGACGATGCCGTACTTGGGAATGTCGCCGACCGGCTGCCACATCATCGTCGCGAAGAACCCGGCAAGGCTCGCTTCTTTCTGCGTCTCGGGATCGACGAACACCGGCAGGGCGCCGCGGAACACGAAGATCATGATCAGGAAGATGCCGCCGATCGCGGAGAACGCGGTCAGGCGCAGCAGCCAGGTGATCAGGTTTTCCCGCAGTCGTTGGGCGCGACGGAAGCCCGGCCGTACGGGCAACGGTCCCGCGGGGGCCGCACCCGCGAATCCCGCCTCCGCCGGCCGGGGTTCCGGCGCTCCGGTCTCGGTCATCGGATCGGGAAGTACCCGACGTCGGTCACCACGGCCTGACCCGCGTCCGACAGCACGAAGTCCAGGAATTCCTGAGTTGCTCCCTCGGGCGCCTTGCGCAGATAGAAGTACAGGTCGCGCGAGATCGGATAGGCGCCAGTGACCACGTTCTCAGCCGACGGGAGCACTGCCGGGCTTCCGTCGTCGGTGCGCACGGCGACCTGTTTGACGCCTTTGGCATAAGCGGCGCCGCCGTAGCCGATGCCGCGTGGATCCTGCGCCACGGCGTTCACCACCGCGGCGGTTCCGGGCAGCGTCTGGGTCGCCGCGGCGAAGTCAGCCTTCTCGAGTACGTGCTCCTTGAAGTACTCGTAGGTGCCCGAGCTGTTCTCGCGGCCGTAGGGCGTGATCGGTTGGTCGGGCCCGCCGACGTCCTTCCAGTTGGTCACCGCGCCGGTGTAGATCGCGCGCAGCTGGGCGATGGTCAGCTCGCTCACCGGATTCGACTCGTGCACGTACGCCGCGAGCCCGTCACGCGCGACGATCGTCTCGTACGCCGGATTTCCGAACCGCTCCTGGATCTGCTTCTGCTCCGCCTCCTTGATTGGCCGCGACGACTGACAGATGTCAGTCGTGCCGTTGATCAGGGCGGCGATGCCGGTGCCCGAGCCACCGCCCGTCACCTGAATGATGGTCCCGGGGTGCGACTCCATGTAGTGCTCGGCCCAGCGCTGGCCGAGCAGCACCATCGTGTCCGACCCCTTGATGGTGATTGGCTTCGCTCGCCCGGCCCCGGAACATTGCGAGAGCCCGACCACCGCCAGCAGTCCAGCGAGATAGACCAGGAAACGCATGCGCATCACGGCCTCCCTTGAGATCCGGGTCATTTGATCATGGTCCCCGACCCACAAGCCAACACGTCCTGATGGCACCGCTCAGCGAACCGGGAAGTACCCGACTTCGCTGATGATGCTCTGCCCCTCGTCGGAAAGCACCCAATCCACGAATAGCTTCACTTTTCCGGAGGGCTTGGTGCGCGTATAGAAGTAGAGGTCGCGCGTGATCGGATAGCTGCCGTCGCGAATGGTCTCGGCGCTCGGCAGGACCGCGGGCGTCGAGGCCTCCTTGCGCACGGCGACCTCTTTGACGCCCTTGGCGTAAGCGGCACCCCCGTAGCCGATGCCCTTCGGATCCTTGGACACCGCGTTCACCACTGCCGCGGTGCCGGGCAAGGTCTGGCAAGCCGCCGAATAGTCACGGCCGAGCAGGACGTTGTCCTTGAAGTACACGTAGGTGCCCGAGCTGTTCTCGCGGCCGTAGAGCACGATCCGTCCCTCGGCGCCGCCCAGATCCTTCCAGTTGGTCAGCTCGCCCGTGTACACCTTCCGGAGTTGCTCAATCGTGACTTCCTTCACCGGATTCGACTCGTGGACGTAGATGGTCAGCCCGTCGCGGGCGACCGGGATCTCGATGCCCATCGACTTGTAGCGGTCGCGCAACTTGACCTTCTCCGCCTGCTTCATCGGCCGCGATGCCTGGCAGATGTCGGTGGTGCCGTTGATCAACGCGGCGATGCCGGTGCCCGAGCCGCCGCCGGTCACTTGGATGACCTCGCCCGAATGCGTGCTCATGTAGCGCTCGGCCCAGCGCTGGCCGAGGATGACCATGGTGTCCGAGCCTTTGACCGAGATGCCGCGTGCGGCCATTGCCGGGCCTGCAACCGTGGCGAGCAACGCGCTCGCGAGCGTGATGCGTTTCATCGAGTTCATGCCTTGCCTCCTAGAACTTGAGCTGGGCCTGGAAGGTCCAGAAGTTGTCTTTGGGGTCGTAGTACGTGCCGGCCCGCGCCCGATCGGTCTCGGGCGCCTCGTAGGCGACGGTCAGTCGGGTATAGCCGTCCCAGAACCAGTTGAAGCCCGCGTTCCAGCGGGTGAACTGATCGTGGTCGAGATCGGTATTGGGGTCGTACATGTCCCAGCGCACCGCGAGCTGGGCGCGATCGCCGAAATTCTGGACGTACATGATATAGGCGCCGACGAAGTCGGTGCTCAGGTGATCGAGATTGGCGCCCGCGACCGGTTGGAATGGCGCGCCGCTCACGCGAACGGTCAGCGCAGTGAGCGAATCCGAGTTGAGGTTCTGGCCCATGTAGCCTTCGGCCATTAGTGAGGCGCCACCGAACCGCGGCACGGCGAAGTAGAGCTGGGCGTCGGCGCCGTAGCGCGTCTTGTCCAGTTCCTTGTCGGGTCCCGCCAAGGGCACGTTCTCCTTGCCGACCGAGGCCGAGAGCGCGCCGTCGATCGTCCCCTGGGAGACGCGCACGCGCCCGACCATGTCCTTGGCGCGGCTCGGATCGGTGGCCGAGAAGAGTGGGTGGTTGACGCCACCACCGTTGAACGCGCTGACTACGGTTTCGATGCTGGGCGTCCAGGCGCTCACGATCTTGATGCCGCGATCGCGCTCGCCCGAGAACAGCGTGTTCTCGGCGCGCGAGCGCTCGGGCAGCTCGCGGACGCTCGAGCTGCGCTCGATCTCGTAGCCGAACGGGATGTTCATCTGCCCCATGGTCAGCTGGTGTTGGTGTTCAACGGTCCAGGGGTCCATGAGCACGACGTAGGCTTCGAGCAAGCGCGCGATGCGGTCGGCGCCAGCGTCGAAGTAGACCACGGCTTGGCTGAGCGGTGCCGCATCGTAGGTCAGCTTGAGCCGCGCGCGTCGGATGTAGAAGCGTTCCTTGTTGGCGGGGGTGATGGTGCCGTTGGCTTCGACTCGAATCGAGTCGGCCGAGTCTTCCGTGATTTCGTAACGCGCCTGCACATAGCCCGAGAACTTGAACTTCTTGAGCGCCAAGACATCCGTCTGGATGGTCTGGAGTTGCTCGTTCATGGCCTCGAGCTGGGCGCTGGTTTCCGATGAGACAGCGGTGGAATCGTCCTGGGCCCAAACGGCCGGGACCAGGCAGGCAGCCGCAACCGCGGCCGCCAGGCTGCGGAGCAGCCAGGAAAGCTTGGTCATTGAGACCTCGGGGAAGGGATCCCGCTATGTACGCCCCCTTGCGTCTGCGGAGTGCAGCCGGTCGGCGGCGGAGACGCGATCGACGGTATGGGGGGGTGGGTTGCCGGTGGGTGTCGGAGGTGTTTCCGAGGTGTTACAAAGGGCGCCGTGGCGGATCCGAACAAGGCGCCCCTCGGGTGGCTTCAATCCCGCAGAAGGACGCCCCTTCGGACACCCTCCACGGAACGGTGTTGCAGGCGGTCCGGTGGAACTGTGAGAAGTCCAGGCACCCTGGGCCTCGCCTGCCGTCACCGGGAAAACCACCCTCGGGGACATCCTTGCCGGGATGCCCCCCGCAGGTCTCCCTTCGGCGGTCTCACGCCGACCCCACGAAGAACATCACCACCTGAGGCAGCGCCGCGCCCGGCGCACACCGCTGCCCATCTTCCCCAACGGTTCGTCCGGCCACGAAGGCCCGAACTCGGGCGGGTGCGACCCCGCCGCAAGCGCGTGACTCGAGAGAAAAGAAAGAGGGGAAGCAGCGTTGCGATTCGACCCGAATGCGCGCAGCAGCGAACCGGCACCTTCCCAGGCCGGAACTCCGGCCGCGGCTGCTTCCCTCGGACAGCGGCATGTTGTCGGAGCCACCCACGCGGCGAGGTGACACCCGGGAGTCCGAGCGGGAAAAAGATGTTGCCGGGGTGTTACGGCGAGGACGTTCGGCTAGATGTCCATGGGCGGAGCGATCGGGAACTCCAGGCGGAACGTGCTGCCGCGCCCCGGGTGGCTCTGTGCCGACACTTCGCCTCCGTGCAGCGACATGATGTGTTTCACGATCGACAGCCCGAGTCCGGTGCCGCCTTTCAGGCGCGAGCGCGCCTTCTCGACACGGTAAAAGCGCTCGAAGATGCGCGGCAGGTCCTCGGCCGGGATGCCGCTGCCCGTGTCTTCGACCTCGCACCACGCGCGCCCCTCGCGCACGCCGACGCGCAGCGTGACCCGGCCGCGCTCCGTGTACTTGATCGCGTTGTCGAGCAGATTGACGACGACCTGGACGATGCGCGGGCGATCGGCAACCACCGCGAGCGCGGCCCCGGGCTCTACCCTCAACGTCAGGCCGGCTTCGGCGGCGCGCGGTTCGAAGACCTTGGCCTGCGACTCGACCAGCTCGCGCAGGTCGAATCGCTCGCGCTTGAGCTGGGCGCCCGGGCGCTCGAGCTCGGCGAGCGACAACAAGTCGTCGACCAGCGCCGACAGTCGCATTGCTTGGTCGCGGATGATGCCGACGAAGCGCTCGCGATTGTCCGCGTCTTCGAACCCGCCCTCGAGCAAGGTTTCGGCGTAGCCACGCAAGGAGGTCAGCGGTGTCCGCAGCTCGTGCGAGACGTTGGCCACGAAGTCCTGCCGCATCCGGTTCACCCGCTCCTCTTCGGTCAGGTCGTGGAGCACGAGCAGCACGCCGCCGGTGCGTCCGCTGCCGAAGGGCGTGGCTGTGGCGCGAACGAAGCGCGCATGCGGCGACCAGAGCCGGATCTCGGACTCGACGACTTCGCCGCCCGCCTTGGCCTGCGCCAGGATCTCGTCCAGCTCGGGGGCGCGCACGAACTCGTGGAACGGAGTCCCGGGCGCCGGCGGCTGCGCGGCGCCGACCAGGAACGCCATGCTCGGATTGGCTCGCAGCACCCGCCCCGAGTTGTCGAGCAGCGCGACGCCGTCGGCGATCAGCCCGAGCACCTGTTCGCGTTCGGCGCGGTCCCGCTCCAGGGCTCCGATCCGCTCGTGAAGATCGGTGGCCAGCGCGTGAGCCGCGCGTTCGACCCGTCCGAGTGCATCGTCTTCACCGGGGGCCGCCCCCGCCGGAGGGCGCATCGCGAACCCGCGGACTCGGTCTTCGAACGCACGGAGTCGGCGTTGGCGTCTCACATCCAGGAACAGGATCCAGAGGAGGGCGAGGACGGCCGCGGCCGCCAGGGCCACCAGACCGCCGGTGCCGCCCGACACCGAAGTCGGCATTGTCTAGGGGCCCGCCGCGGGTCGCTCGACCAGCTTGTACCCCACTCCGGTGACGGTCTCGATCATGCGGCTCTGGTCGCCGAGCTTCTGGCGCAGGCGGCGGACGTGGACGTCGACGGTGCGCGTGTCGCCGAGATAGTCGTAGCCCCATACCTTGCGCAGCAGCTCGTCGCGCGTCGCCACGCGGCCGGGGTTCTGCGCGAAGAACAGCAGCAGGTCGAACTCGCGGGGCGTCAGCGTCAGCGCCGCGCCGGCGATGGTCGCCTCGCGGGCCAGCGGATCGATGCGCAGAGCACCCGACTCGACCGCGACCGGCTCACCGGCCGGCTTCGAGCGACGCAGTAGCGCCCGGACCCGCGCCACCAGCTCGCGCGGGCTGAACGGCTTGGTCAGGTAGTCGTCGGCGCCGTGCTCGAAGCCGAGCAGTTTGTCCATCTCGGCGCCGCGAGCCGTCAGCACCAGCACCGGCAGGTCGCGAGTGGTGGGTTCGCTACGCAGCTCGCGCAGGATCTCGAGCCCGTTACGGCCGGGCAGCATGAGGTCGAGCACCACGGCGTCGGGCCGCGACGAGAACAGCTGTTCCAGGCCGCGTTCGCCGTCGACCGCGGTCGCGACCCGGAAGCCCTCGCGCTCGAGGTTGTACCGGACGAGATCCCGGATCTCCTTTTCGTCTTCGATGACCATGACCAGATCCGGCACTGTGGCCCTCCGTGTGGACGAGACTACGGGCCGGCTTTCGCGCCGGTCAATCGAGCGTCTCGTTCCGCTTGCGCCCTCGCCTCGGCTCCTCGTCGGCGCTCGCTCGCTCCGATCACGCATTAGGGCTACCATTCCCCGGCGTCCCCCACTACCCGCACGATGTCGCTCTATTCCGCCACCGGCCCCATTGCCCTGGATCGTCTGGGCACGGATGACCTGATCGAGACGTTCGGCTATCTCGATCGGGATCCGGTATTGAACGTATATCTGATCGCGCTCAGCGTCCGCGATGCGCTGGCGCGACCGCACGACGAGTACTGGGCCGCGCGACGCGACGGAGTGATCGCGGGGATTCTGCACCTGGGCGGCCGCACCGGGGCCGTGCTCCCGGTGGCCGACGACCCCGCGACGCTCCAATCGCTCGCCAATCACCTGGTGGCCCGGCGTGACGCGGTGCCGCGTCGCTTTCAAGTGATCGGGACGCGGGAAGCGGTCGAGATCTTCGCCGCGCAGCTCGAGCGCGAATCCCTCGCGCCGCGAATCATGCGCCACCAGCACTACCAGCGCCTCGACCGCGACCGTCTGGCGCCGTTCGAGCCACTGCCGGAGCTGCGCCCGGCGCGGCTCTCGGACTACGACCTGGTGCTCGAGAGCGGCGCGCGCATGCGCAGCGAAGAGTTGGAAGAGGACCCGCTGGTCTCCGATCGAATGGGCTACGCGCGTCGCGTCGAGGAGGAGTGTCGCGAAGGCGCCACCTGGCTCTGGACCGACTCGAACGGTCTCTGCTTCCGCGCCAGCGTCAGTGCCCGCACCCCGGATGCCGCGCAGATCTCGGGGGTCTACGTGCCGCCCGAACGCCGCGGCCGCGGCATCGCGCGACGCGGCATGTCGGAATTGTGCTCGCGCCTGTTCCAGGACTCCCGCGCCGTGTGCTTGTTCGTGAACGACTTCAACGCCCCGGCGCTCGAGGTCTATCAACGCATCGGCTTCGAGCACTACGCCGACTGGGGCTCGGCGTTCTACGACCGTCCCTGATCGGCCGCGGACCGCACCAGGATCTCGGCCAAGGCCCCCAACCCACCGCGGACCGGTTCGATCTCGGGCGCGTGCTCGGCCACCTCGCGTTCGAGCCACGCGGGGGTGTACGGATGCAGGATCCAGAACAATCGCACCCGCGACCACGAGGGATCGCCGCGCCGGAGTGCCAGCGGAAGTGAGAGGTCGAGCGAGAACACGTCGCCGACCACGGCCCCGGGACGTTCGTCCTGCAAGACCTCCTCGTACGACGGGCGCGCGAGGTCGATGCGGAGCGATCCCAGGCGGAGCTTCCGATCGACGCCCGGCGCCAGCACGAACTTGCGGGCCGAGCCACGGATTCTGAGCGCCCCCGCGCGGCGTTCCGGGTGTTCGGTGCACGGTACGCGCGCATGGTCGAACCATTGCCGGAGTTTTTCGGTCGTCGAGTTCGAGACCGCGACCACTTCGATGCCGGCGGCCAGCATGCGGCGCCCGGCCTCGGCCGCCTCGGGCAGGATCCCGGGTCCGCGGAGGTCGACGACCCGGCGCACGCCCTCGGCGTGGGACTGACCCCCGAGGGCATCGAGACTGGCGCCCGAGGCGGTGAGGGCCTCCATCAGCAGTCGGGCGGTTTCATCGCGCTCGCGGTGGGCCCCGATGTAGTTGAGCAGCGCGCTGTGAGCGATGAACGGGTCCTCGTCGGCGAACGCGCTCAGGCGCCCGGCTTGCTCCCAGCCGTATCGGGTCGGCTCGCGCCGCGTCGCCTCGCGGGCGGCACGCAGCCAGTCGGCCACCTGAGCCCTGCGCGGCTCGGGCGTCAGCCCGAGCAGGCGACCCTCGAGGACTTCGCCCTGGGCGACGCCCTCCGCGTCGGGAAAGGTCCAGACGCCGTCGAAATCGGTGAGCAGCTTCATTGGGGCAGCACTGCTATCATGGGCGCCGGCAGGGAAGCCAGCGAGCTCGCGCACGATGCGTGGGTGCTGCGTCCCTTTGTGGCCGCTTGCAGGGAGGCATTTATGCGTTTGTTGATCACGGCGGGCGCCCTATTGTTGCTCGCCGCCCCGACGATGGCCCGCGCTGGTGCGTTCACCCAGCATGGCGGCGCCCAACCTTTGGCAATGAACACGCACGCGGTCGGCGCGTACGTATTTTCGAGCGACGACCAACTCGGCCTGCAGGGTGACCTGCGCCTGAGCATCTACCCCGGTGTCGACTTCGGTTTTCAGGGAGGCCTGTCGCGGATGAACCTGGATTCCGGGGATCGCGGCTTGCTGCGCTTCGGCACCGACGTACAGGCCGAGATTCGCGCCGGATCCGGGATGCCCGTGGCATTGGGGGTTGGCGGCGCCTTCGGGGTCGAGGTCGGCGACGACTACATCGTGCTCAGCGTCGGGCCGGAGTTTCGCATCAGCCGGTCTTTCCCGCTCGGCCAGTCCGGCCAGGTCACGCCGTACGGGGGCATGGTCATCGCGTTCAATCGATCAGACGTCGGGGACCAGGACAATGTCGACCCCGCGTTCCCGGTGCGTCTTGGAGCTGATTTCCAAACCGGGGGCGGCATCGGGTTTCTCATGGAGTTCCAAGTGACGAAGCCGCATGAGTTTGCGGACGATTTTCTGTTCTCGGCCGGCGCCCGGATGCCGTTCTAGGAAGACTGCCGGGCCACCCGAGAGAGAGAGGTCGTTTCTGGGAGCGGGAACAGAGCCGTAAGACTTTGCTGTGCAACGATTTGCAGATTGCCTCTTCGCAGGGCATTCGGCGCTTGTACGCCCCATGAGCCGGTGCTAGCCTTCCGCGCCCCAGTGGAAACCCACCCCATGGGTGGCCGCTCCCGGGGCCCAGGCACTTCAACCAAACCTTTGGCTGTCATTGGCTTGTAGGTCTCGATCCCGTCCGGATCCGAGACCGCGAGCAGATTCTTCTCGAGTCATCATTCGTCTATGTGGAAAGCGTGTGGAAGGAAGGAGGTCTCCGGGCAGTCAACTGATGTCCTGCCCGCCGGTTGTCGCTCCGAGCTTCAATGTGGATAGGAAGCGCCGGAGGTTTCCACGAACTCACGCCCCCGGAATCCAAAGCCGCTGTTGCGAAAGGCGTCCCTCGCTTGCGGATTCGGTGGATAACCCCGCGACCTTTCAGCAAGGACCGTTGAAATGGCCGTCCATCCCGCTTCACTAGAGGAAACGACCCACCTCTGGGAGCAGGTGCTGGCGGAGGTACGAAACCGACTCGAAAGTCCCCAGGCTTTCGAAACCTGGTTCCGGCCGATCGTCCCGCTGACGCTGTCCCCCGAGCTGGTCGAGCTTGAGGCTCCCAACTCGTTCCTCGTGGACTGGATCCACGAGCACTATCTGTCGCTGTTGAAACACTGTGTTGCCGAAACGCTGGGTGCGAACGTGGAGGTTCGTCTGTCCACGAGCTCGCTCCGGCAAGAGCCGCTGCCGCCACGCGAGCCGGTCCGGGCCACGGAACCGGCGCCAGTTCCGACCCGCGTGCCGGTGGACGGCCTACTGCATCCGCATCACACGTTCGAGAACTTCGTCGTCGGCAGCGGTAACCGTTTCACCCATGCCGCCTGCCTCGCCGTCGCTCAGAACCCCGGCCATGTCTACAACCCGCTGTTCATCTTCGGCGGCTCAGGGCTGGGCAAGACCCATCTGCTCCAGGCGATCGGCCACGCGGTGCGTCAGGCGCGACCGGCCGCCCGTGTGTGCTACGTCTCGGCGGAACGGTTCACCAACGAGATGATCTACGCGATCCAGCACGCGCAGACGCTGGCGTTCCGCAACAAGTACCGGAGCGTCGATCTGCTGCTGATCGACGACATTCAGTTCCTCGCCGGCAAAGAGAGCACCCAGGAGGAGTTCTTCCACACGTTCAACGCGCTGCGCGACGGTCATCGGCAGATCGTGGTCAGCGCCGACAAGCCGCCGAAGGACATCCCCATGCTCGAGGAGCGGCTCACCTCCAGGTTCAACCAGGGCCTGGTGGCCGACGTTCAGCAACCCGAGCTGGAGACTCGCATCGCCATCCTGCGCAATCGGTGTGCGCACGAGGGCAACGTTCGCATCCCGGACGACGTGCTTCTGCTGATCGCCGACCGGATTCGCAACAACATCCGCGATCTCGAGGGCTGCCTGGTCCGGATCATGGCGGTGACCTCACTCGGCGCTCAGGAGGTCACCACCGCCCTGGCCGAGGAAGTTCTGCAGCACTACGTGAATCCGGAGCCCGATCAGCTGACGCCGGATCGGATCGTGGCCTTGGTTTCGGAGAAGTTCGGCGCCCGACCCGAGGCTCTCTACGGCCAGCGACGCACTCGTAACATCGCCATGCCGCGCCAGGTCGCCATGTATCTCCTGCGCCAGCTCACCGACCTTTCCCTGGCCGAGATCGGTCGCATGTTCGGCGGCCGGGATCACACGACAGTGATGTATGCGTGCGACAAGATCGGGAGCATGATCGCGAGCGACAGCGTGTTTTCCGACAAGGTGAACGGCATGATTTCAACGATGGCCTCGGGATGACCTGTGGATAAGTGGTGGACGCGTGGGGAGATCTCGGTGGGACTGCCTACGCCGGTGTCGAAACGTGAACAACCTGGGCAGTTGTTCACGGGTGGGAGATCTGGGATAAGAGTTTGAGGTCCAATGAGTTGGGTCGCCCAAAGCAACATCGTTCACAATATCCCGATCTCCTACGGTTACTAGTTATCTTTCTCATTGTCTAACAATGACTTAGCAGAAAGGAAAGTGCTTGCAGGTGGGTTGGACCCAACCTATCATGCAGACCACTCGAGCCATGACCCCCAAGACCCCAACAGTTGTCCCCGGAACCTCAGGCCCGGCAGTGGGTTCCACTGCGGTGGAGGACGGTCCCATGGAGTTGACGATCGCCCAGGGCGATCTGGCGTTTGGCGTCGGACGAGCCCTTGGTTCGGTGTCGACGCGCAGCCCGCTTCCGCTGCTGAGCTGCCTGCTGCTCGAAGCCAGCGACGGCGTTCTGGTGATCACCGGGACCGATCTCGACGTCACCACGTCGGTGCGGGTTCCGTGTTCGGTGACGACGCCCGGTCGGATCGCCGTGTCCGCGCGGCATTTCAACGAAGTCGTGCGTAAGATCGCGCGCGGCCCGCTGTCGCTCGCGGTCCGGCAGCAACAGGTCGAGCTGAAATACGGCGACGGCAAGGGCTGGTCGCGTTTCCCGACCCAGGACCCCTCGGACTTTCCGCGCGTCCCCGAGCTCAAGGCCGAAACGCGCCTGACGCTCGAAGCCCAGGTGTTTGGTCGGCTGGCGGAGCGCTCCGGCTACGCGGCGTCCACCGAGGAGACGCGCCCCCAGCTCAACGGCGTCCTGATCCAGGGCACCGAGAAGCTGGTCACGTTCGTCGCCACCGACGGCCATCGACTGGCCCAGGCGATCCGTCGCGGTTCGTTCGCCGCGCTGAGCAAGGACGGCGTGATCGTCCCGACGCGGGCGCTGCACGCGGTGAGCCGAGCCGCGCAGGACGCGACCAGCCCGGTCGAGATCCAGGTGGCCGGCGGGCGCAATCAAGCGGCGTTTTCGATGAGCGTCGGCGAATACCGGGTCGAGATCGTGACCCGCTTGCTCGAGGGTCCGTATCCCAACTACGAGCAGGTCGTGCCCAAGAACAACCCTCGCGAGCTGACGTGCACGCGCGCCGACCTGAGTGAAGCGGTCGACATCGTCGCTTCGCACGCCGACAACGTCACGCGCCAGGTTCGCTTCAGCGTGCGCAACGGCGAGCTGGGGGTGTCCTCGGCCACCGAGTTGGGCTCGGGCGAGCATCGGATCGCGGCCCGCTATGCCGGGGAATCCCTGGACATCGGCTACAATGCCGGCTATCTGCTCGACATCCTCAAGGGTATCCCGACCGAAGAGGTGACGTTCCGCCTGAACACCGCGCTGTCGGCGGCCGTGGTGGAGCCTGCCGGTGCGCTGCCCGAGACCGAGGAGGGGATTCTCTGCCTGATCATGCCGCTCAGGCTTCCTGACGCGGCGGGATGAGCATGGAAGCGATTGGTGGAGTGCTCCGGCGTGTCGTCGGCCAGCTCGGCCTGGAACGGAATCTCCAGGGCTGGCGGGCCGTGGCCGCGTGGCCCGAAGTCGTGGGGCCGCGCATCTCGCGCCACACGCGATGCGTCGGATTTGGCGATGGAACGCTGCGCGTCGAGGTCGAAAGCGCCCCCTGGATGCATGAACTCGGGTACCTCGAGCGCGAACTGAAGGAGCGGTTGAACCGATTCCTCGGCGGATCCTGCGTCCGGGAAGTTCGGTTCGTCGTTCCCCGCGGAGGGATCCTGCGGTGAGTCCGAAGGAAGGAGAAGCCACGTTGACGGCGGAGCCCAAGGGACATCACTACGACGCGACGAGCATTCAGGTGCTCGAGGGCTTGGAGGCCGTGCGCAAGCGGCCCGCCATGTACATCGGCGACATCGGGATGCGCGGCCTGCACCACCTGGTCTGGGAGGTCGTCGACAACTCGGTCGACGAGGCACTCGCCGGCTATTGCACCGAAGTTTCGCTGACGATCGAAACCGACGGCAGCATCACCGTGCGCGACAACGGCCGCGGCATTCCGGTCGACATTCACGCGACCATGAAGAAGCCCGCGCTCGAGGTGGTCATGACCACGCTGCACGCCGGCGGCAAGTTCGACTCGAACAGCTACAAGGTCTCGGGCGGACTCCACGGCGTCGGCGTCTCGGTGGTCAACGCGCTGGCCGAGTGGTGCACGGTCGAGGTGCTGCGCGACGGCAAGGTCCACATGCAGGAGTACCGCCGCGGCGCCCCGGTCGGACCGATGACCACTCGGCCGGCGAACAAGGGCGAGAAGGGTTCGGGCACCACCGTCCGATTCAAACCCGACCCGGACATCTTCGAAGACACCAAGTTCCACGACGACACGATCGCCGCGCGTCTGCGCGAGCTGGCGTTCCTCAACAGCGGCCTGGCGATCCACTTCCGCGATGCGCGCACCGACCGATCGAACGACTACCTGTACAAGGGCGGCATCGTCGAGTTCGTGAAGTACCTCAACACCAACAAGAACCCGCTGCACACCAAGCCGGTGTTCTTCTCGCGCGAGCGCGACAATGTCTCGGTCGAGGTCGCGTTCCAGTACAACGACGGCTACAGCGAGAACCTGTTGTCGTTCGTCAACAACATCAACACCATCGAAGGCGGCACCCACGTCTTCGGCTTCCGCTCGGCGCTGACTCGCAACCTGACCAACTACGCGAATCGCGAAGGACTGCTCAAGAACGCCAAAGTCGACATCAGCGGCGAGGACGTCCGCGAAGGCCTGGTCTGCGTGATCTCGATCAAGATGCAGAACCCGCAGTTCGAGGGCCAGACCAAGACCAAGCTCGGCAACAACGAGATCAAGGGCGCGGTCGAGAGCGTGGTCGGCGAGGGTCTGCGCGAACACTTCGACGAGAACCCGTCGACCGCGCGTCGGATCGTCGAGAAGATGGTCGCGGCGGCCCGGGCGCGCGAGGCGGCGCGCAAGGCGCGCGAGTTGGCGCGCCGCAAGTCGATCCTCGACGGGGGTTCGCTGCCCGGCAAGCTGGCCGACTGCGCCTACGACGATCCCGGCCTGTGCGAGCTGTTCATCGTCGAGGGCGACTCGGCCGGCGGCAGCGCCAAGCAGGGCCGCGACCGGCGCTTCCAGGCGATCCTGCCGATTCGCGGGAAGATCTTGAATGTCGAAAAGGCGCGGCTGGACAAGATCCTGGCGAACGAGGAAGTCCGCAACATCTTCTCGGCGCTCGGCACCGGCGTCGATCCGGAATTCGACCTGACCAAGCTCCGCTACCACAAGGTGATCTTGATGGCGGATGCGGACATCGATGGGGCGCACATCCGCACGCTGCTGCTCACGTTGTTGTTCCGCAAGCTGCATCCGCTGGTCGATGCCGGCCACGTCTACATCGCCCAGCCGCCGCTCTACATGGTCAAGAGTGGTAAGGAAGAGATCTACTGCTACAACGAAAAGGAGCGCGAGGAGGCGATCGCGCGATTGGGCCGCAAGAACATGCACGTGCAGCGCTACAAGGGGCTCGGCGAAATGAACCCCGAGCAGTTGTGGCGCACCACCATGAACCCCGAGACGCGCACCTTGCTGCAGGTGAACAGCGAGGACGCGGTCGAGGCCGACCGGATCTTCACGATCCTGATGGGAGAGCAGGTCGAGCCGCGCCGCCAGTTCATCGAGGAAAACGCGCTCGCGGTCCGCAACCTGGACGTGTGATGCGGGTGCCTGCCCTGCTCGCGGCGGCGGCAACGCTGGCCTGTGTCGCCGCACCGGCGGCCGCCGGGCCCCGGTTGGTTCTCGGGGTCGGTGGTAGCGGCGGCCCGACCGAGGGCGTCGACGGTCCGGGATTCTCGGCATCGTTGTCCGCGCTGTGGCGCGTCGAGCCGTGGCTGGATGCGGGCCCGATGCTGTTCGCCGACGACCAGGGCACCCAGATCGGCCGCCTGCTGGATCCGAACGACGGCACCGACCTGGGCGCCACCGAGACCGCCCATCGCATGGTGTTCGGCGGCGCCTGGCGCGCCGACGCACCGTTCTCGATTCGCGGGCCGTGGCACGGATTCGCCGGCGCGACGCTGGGCTACTACCGGATTCACGACGATCAGGCCGGTGTGGTCGAGCAGGCCTTCAGCGCCACCGGCGCCAGCGCCGCGCTCGGCGTGCAGCGCCGGCTCGGGCCCGGGGCCGAGGTCGGGATGTCTTTCCGTTACCACCGGGTGTTCGACGATCGACTCGATTACTACTGGTCCGCCACGCTCGACTGGACGTTCGCGTCTGCGGCGCGGGTCCGGGCTCCCGCGACGACCACGGCACCGGCCAAAGGGAACTAGATCATGTCCTTGAACGATCGCTCGCGCATCGTAGGCACGCAGATCGAAGACGAGATGAAGACCAGCTACATCGATTACTCGATGTCGGTCATCGTTTCGCGCGCTCTGCCGGATGTTCGCGACGGCCTCAAGCCTTCACAGCGACGCATCCTGGTCGCGATGAACGACCTGAACCTGACGCCCGGGCGGCCGTTCCGCAAATGCGCGAAGATCGCCGGCGACACCTCGGGCAACTACCATCCGCACGGCGAGCAGGTCGTGTATCCGACGCTGGTGCGGCTCGCGCAGAGCTGGGTGATGCGTTATCCGCTGGTCGACGGCCAGGGCAACTTCGGCTCGATCGACGGCGATGCTCCGGCGGCCATGCGCTATACGGAGGCCCGACTGACCGCGCTCGCGGTCGAGATGCTGGCGGACCTCGAGAAGAACACCGTCGACCTGCGGCCGAACTACGACGAGACCCGCGAGGAACCCACGGTCCTGCCCAGCGTCGTTCCCAACCTGCTGATCAACGGCTGCTCCGGAATCGCCGTCGGCATGGCGACCGAAATGCCGCCGCACAACATGACCGAGATCTGCGATGCGATCATCCACGTGATCGACCACCCCGAGGCGACCATCGACGACCTGCTCGGGATCGTGAAGGGTCCGGACTTCCCGACCGGGGCGATCATCTACGGCACGCAGGGCCTGCGGGACTGCTACCACACCGGACGCGGCCTGATCCGCGTGCGGGCCAAGGTTCAGATCGAAGAGGGCCGAGCCGGCCGGATGAGCCTGGTGGCGACCGAGATTCCGTTCCAGGTCAACAAGTCTTCGCTGCTCGAGCGCATCGCCGACCTGGTGCGCGAGGCCAAGGTCAGCGGCATCAGCGACCTGCGCGACGAGTCCGACCGCGACGGCATGCGCATCGTCATCGAGCTCAAGAAGGACGCCAACCCCAAGGTCGTGCTCAACCAGCTGTTCGTGCACTCGCCGCTCCAGGTCACGTTCGGCGCGATCATGCTCGGCCTGGTGCAGAATCGGCCGCAGGTCCTCAATCTGCGCGGTCTGATCGACCAGTACATCGAACATCGACAGGTCGTGGTGCGCCGGCGCACCGAGTTCGACCTGGCCGAGGCCGAGCGGCGGGCCCACATCCTCGAGGGTCTCAAGATCGCGCTCGATCACCTCGACGACGTGATCGCGCTGATCCGCAAGTCGAAGGATGTCGAGACCGCACGCACCGGACTGATGACCTCGTTCAAGCTCACCGAGATCCAGGCGAACGCGATCCTCGAGATGCGGCTGCAGCGGCTGACCGCGCTCGAGCGCTCCAAGATCGAGCAGGAGTACCTCGAAGTCATCCAGCTGATCGAGCAGCTGCGCAGCATTCTCGCGAACCCCAAGAAGATCCTCGCGATCATCAAGGACGAAGTGCGGCGACTTCGAGAAAAGTTCGGCGACGAGCGGCGCACCGAGATCGTGGCCGAGGAAGGCGAGATCGGCTACGAGGACACCATCGAGCAGAAGGACATGGTGATCACCATCTCCCACGCCGGCTACATCAAACGGCAGGAGATCTCGGCCTACCGGTCGCAGCGGCGCGGCGGCAAGGGCGTGATCGGCGCGCGGACCAAGGAAGAGGACTTCATCGAGCACCTGTTCATCGCGAACACGCACGCCTACCTGCTGTTCCTGACCGATCGCGGCCGGTGCTATTGGCTCAAGGTGCACGAGATCGAGCAGGCCGGGCGCACGGCGCGCGGCCGGCCGCTGGTCAATCACCTGGAAGGGTTGTCGCGCGAAGAACGCGTGCAGGCGGTGGTCGGAGTCAAGGCGTTCGACGACAAACACTACCTGGTGTGCGCGACGCGCAAGGGCCTGATGAAGAAGACGGTGCTGTCGGCGTACGGGAATCCCCGGCGCGGCGGAATCAACGCCATCCTGCTCGAGGAAGGGGACTCGTTGTTCGACTGTACGGTGACCGACGGCACGCAGGACATCATCCTGGCCAAGCGCAAGGGCCTGGCCATCCGCTTCGGCGAGGCCGAGGTGCGCGCGATGGGACGTACTTCCTACGGCGTCAAGGCCGTCAAGCTGGACGACGACGAGGACGAGGTGGTGAGCATGGTCGCGGTGAAGCGCCAGGCGACCCTCCTGACCGTCACCGAGCACGGCTACGGCAAGCGCAGCGAGATCAGCGAGTACCGACTGTCCCACCGCGGCGGCAAGGGCATCATCACCATCAAGACCACGGATCGGAACGGCAACGTCGTGGCCGTCAAGGAAGTGGTGGACGGCGACGAGCTGATGATCATCACCAAGCAGGGCCAGATGATCCGCATGCCGGTCGAAGGCATCTCGGTCATCGGGCGCAACACGCAGGGAGTCCGGCTCGTGAACCTGACGCCGGCCGAAGGCCAGCTGCTGCCGGATGCGGTGGCGGCGGTCACCCGCGTGGTGAACGAAGACGACGATCGTGCCGCGGAAACCGTCGCGGAGGGTGCTGAGGCCCCCGGCGCCACCGAAGGCAACGGGGCCGCGGAAGTCTGATCGAGCGGGGGCGCCGTGCGCGGCGCCCCCTTCTTTCCGCCGCCGCTTGTGAAAAAATTCACCTGAAGAACGCAGCCGGAATCCGATGAGCCGAATCTCCGAGTCCACCGTCCGCCGCCTGTCGCACTACTACCGGGTGTTGGAAGAACTCGACGCCGAAGGCGGACGGGTGGTGTCGTCCCACCGACTCGCCGAGCGCGAAGGCGTGACTTCGGCGCAGGTGCGGAAGGACCTTTCGTACTTCGGATCCTTTGGGCGCCGCGGACTCGGCTACAGCGTGCCCCACCTTCGCTCCGAGATCCGCGCGATTCTCGGCCTGGAACGCCGCTGGCGAGTGGTCGTGGCCGGCGCTGGGCACATCGGATCCGCTCTGATCGCCTATCGGGGATTCGCCGAACAGGGCTTCGAAGTGGTCGCGGTGCTCGATCGCGATCCGGCCCGCATCGGGCAGCGGGAGGGGTCGATTCTGGTCGAGGACATCGCGCGGCTCGCCGAGGTCGTCGCGCGTGAGCGCCTCGAGATCGCGGTGATCGCGACCCCGGTCGCCGCGGCCCAGGAAGTCGCGGACGCGATGGTCGCGAGCGGGATCCGCGGCATCCTGAACTTCGCGCCGCGCAAGCTGCACACACCGCCCCACGTCGCGGTGCGCAACGTCGACATGACCCTCGAGTTCGAGAGTCTATCGTTCGCGCTGGCTGCAGGCGAGAACGGCGTGGCGCCGGCGCGTGGCGGCCGTCGCCGCCGTCCGCGGAGCTGACGCGGCCGGCGGGGCCAGGCCCGGGCCAGACATGACCTCCGCGACGTCCGCGAACCGCGACTCGTTGGCGCGCGGCAACCCACCCACCGGCGCCCGACGCGGCCTCGCGGCCATGGTGGTCGCGACCGCGCTCTGGGGCGCGACCTTCGTGGTCATTCGCGACAGCCTGATCGCGGTTCCGCCGGTGACCATGGTCTTCACGCGCTTCACCGCGGCCGCCCTGATGCTCGGTCTGGTCGCGATCGCGCGCCGCACGCGGTTCGATCGCTCATCGTGGCGCGCGGGTGTGCTCGGGGGCGTGTGCGCTGCCGGCGGCTACCTGTTCCAGGCGATTGGACTCCAATTCACCAGCGCCGGTTCGTCCGCATTCCTGACGTGCACCGGAACGCTGTTCGCTGGCGTCTTCGCCTGGCCGTTGCTCGGGCAGCGTCCCGGCCCGGTCCTGCTCGCGGGACTCGGACTGGCGGCATTCGGCTCCGCGTTGTTGCCGGCTCAAGGACTGGGCCTCGGTCCCGGTGAACTCTGGACCCTGCTCGGCGCGCTGGCCTACGCGCTGCAGATCGTCGCGGTCGCGCGCGACGCGCCGGCGGCCGACCCGCTGGCGATCGCCCTCATTCAGTCGGCGGTCATCGCGGCGCTGCTCGCGCCACTCGGCGTACGCGACCTCTCGGTCCTCGGCGGTCTCGGGTCCGCCGACCTCGCGCGGCTCGGTTACCTCGCGGTCGCGGGCAGCATGGTGGCGCCGTGGCTGCAGATCTTCGCCCAGCGGCATCTCCCGCCCGGGCGCATCGGGCTCCTGTTCGCGCTCGAGCCGATGTTCGCGTTGCTCTTCGCCGTCGGCCTGGGCGCCGAGCGCTACGCGGGACCCTGGTGGCTCGGCGCCGCGCTGATTCTGGCGGCGGTACTCCTGGTCGAATCGCGTCCGGTCCGGCGCGAACGCGACTAGTCGCCGCGCACGACCTCAAGGAAGACGCGCTCGAGCGGGGAGACATGGTCACGCCCGCCTCCCCAGTCCTCGCGATCGAGCACGCGCGCCACGCACCCGCGGTGCAGCACGACCACCCGGTCGCACAAGCGTTCGATGGTTTCCGTCACGTGGCTCGAGAACAGGACGCCCGCGCCGCCCCGCGCACGAGCGCGCAGTTCTTCTTTGGCCGCCAGGGCCGCCTCGGCGTCGAATCCCTCGAGCGCTTCATCGCACAGCAGGACGTCGGGTTGATGCAGCACCGCCGCGAGCAGCGACAGCTTCTTGCGCATGCCGTGGGACCACTGTCCGACCGGTTCGTCCATGCGCCCGGCGAGCCCCAGACGCCGCGCCAGGTCCGCGGTCCGCTCGCGCGCTGTGTTCGGATCGAGTGCGCGCACCTCGGCGACGAACGTCAGGTACTCGTGCGCGGAGAGCTCGTCGTAGAACACCGGCTCTTCGGCGGCATAACCGAGCCGGCGTTTGGCGACGACCGGGTCGGGCCACAGAGTGGCGCCTGCGATCCGGATTTCACCCGCGTCGGGGAGCAGCAGACCGCAGGCGATCCGCAGGAGCGTGCTCTTGCCGGCCCCGTTGGCGCCCAGGAGACCGACGATCTCGCCGCCGCGAACCGACAGCGTCACCTGATCGAGGGCCACACGCGTCCCGTAGCGGCGGGTGACGCCGGCGACGTCGAGACGTTCGACCGTGGGCGCGTCGTGCTCGGCGGCGGTCACGGCGCTTCCTCGATTCGCGACCAGCGGGGCACCCGGCGCGCCGAGTGAATCACCGCGGTGAGCAGGAGGATCCAGCCGACCAGCGGAATCATGATGCTCGCCGCGATCGCGATCGAAAGTGTCAGCACCAGCACGCGCGCCGCGACGGTCGCGGGCAGCGTCAGGCTGTAGTGGATCCCGAGTAGCCCGACCGCGAGTGCCGCGGCGCCGAGCCACACCAGGTGCATCTGGAGCGCCGGGCCCGCGAGGGGTCGCGCCGCAATCGCCTGCGCGGCGACCAGCAGTGCGACGAAGGTCGCCAGCAACACGACGCGACCGAGCCAGACATCGCCGGCACCGAGCGGGAGGACGCGCAGGATCGCCGGGGGATCGCTCGACGCCAGCGCGATCAACCACTCGGCCGCAGCGGCGGCCGCCGTGAGCGCCAATCCGAATGCCACGAATCGAATCAGCTCGGAGGGAATCTCGGATTGTGTGCCGGCGATCCCCCAGATCGCAGCCGACAGGAACGCCAGGAGCAGCGGCAGGAACATGCGCGCGCGCGCCGGCGTTGGCCGGCGCGTCAGTCGCAGATCCTTGGCGCCGAGTGCCAGCGCAGCCGGTCGTCGCCGCCAGGCGGGTGGCGCGAAGCGCGTCGTGACCCGCGGGCGCGTCACCGTGGTCAACAGCCGCCACGCCGGGTCGATCGCCGACAAAGGTCCTGCGCCGTTCGGATCGGAAGGAAGTGGGCGCGCGGCCCGAGCCCGCGCGCGGTGTTGAATCCATTGCGTCGCGAGCCGACACGCCCCGACCAGCGTCGCTGCGAACGCCGCGGTGAGCGCCAGGATCGCCCACCACGGCACCAGGCCGAACGCCGCCGCCAACACTCCGGGCGCGATCGCGGCCGCCCAGGCTCCGCGCAGCCGCGCCCGCCACGCCGCGTGATCGAGAATCGCATCGGCCGGCAGCGGCAGAGCGAGCCACGCGGGACCGCTCGGGCGCACGCGCAGCTGGCGGTCGTGATGGAACGCCACGGCGGCGCCGCCGACCATCGCCAGGAACGCGAGTGACCCCGCCAGCGCCCACGCCGCCGAACTCCAGCCTCCGGCGTGCGCCAGCGAATGAAACGGAATACGCGCGCGCCAGAACGTGAACCCCCAGGTCAGGAGCAGGAGCAGTAGCAGTTCCACGCGCAGGCGGGGCTCGATTCTCGATGCGAGGCGGCCGAGCAGCGCGCGCTGGAGCCGAGCGAACGCCGCGCCCACCGTCACCTCGGCGCTCCAAGAGCCGGTAGGCGCTTTGCGGGCGCCCACGGTAAGGTGGCACGCTCTCGTCTCTCATGGCGGCGACCGTTGTCTACAGCCCGGGCTACGAATGCGACATCGGCCCCCATGTCTTCCCGGTGGAGAAGTTCCGTCGCGTGCGAGACGCCCTGGTCGCCTCGGGCTGGGTCACCGAGGCCAGCGTGGTCGAGCCGCAGCCGGCGTCGCGCGAGGATCTCCTGCTCGCCCACACCCCGGAATTCCTCGACGACCTCGCGGCGCTGCGCTGGACGCGCCGCACGCAGATGTCGGAGCTGCCGCTCGACCACGCCATCGTGCGCGCGTACCTGCTCGCCGCCGGAGGCACGACGCTGGCCGCCCGCGGCGCGTGCGCAACCGGGGTCGGGGTGCACCTCGGGGGCGGCTTTCACCACGCGTACGCCGACCATGCCGAGGGGTTCTGCTACCTGAACGACCTGGCGGTCGCCATTCGTGTGCTGCAGCGCGACCGGGTCGTTGAGCGCGCCGCGGTCGTGGACTGTGACGTGCACCAGGGCAACGGCACCGCGGCGATCTTCGCGACAGATGGGCGGGTGTTCACGTTCTCGATGCATCAGGAGACGAATTATCCAGTCCCCAAGGAGCGAAGCAACCTCGACGTCGGGCTCGCCGACGGCACCAGCGACGAGGAATACCTCGAGCGGCTGTCGGACGCACTCGAACACGTCTGGAGATTCGCACCGGAAATCGTGCTCTACCAGGCGGGCGCCGACCCGTATCGCGAGGATCTGCTCGGCGGGCTGGCGCTGACCCGCGAGGGCCTCGAGGCGCGGGATCGCCAGGTGCTCGCGGGGTGCACGCAACGCGGCATTCCGGTCGCAGTGACGCTCGGCGGGGGCTACGCACGAGATCGCGACGACACGATCGCGATCCACGTCAGGACGTGCGAGCTGGCGTTGGAGTTGGCGGGCCATCGGCCGCGCGGCTGAAGCTGAGCATGCACGAGCAGCCTGGGGCGCGGCTCGTGATTCGTCTTCTAAGGGAGGGAGGGGTCCGTCCCTTGGTCACGCGTGAGGGCACCACCGCGGGCGGGTGATCCACGTGTCCTGCAGCTCCGTTCCCGTGAAGCCACTTCGGGGCCGGCTTACCTCGCTCGAGATCGCCGCAGTCCCCGGAGCCAGCAGGAGCGCGCAGCGAAGCGCCGCCTCGGGTCCGGATCGAAAGCTCCCTGCCAAGGAGTTCTTTCTGCCCAGCTGCAGCGCATAGTCTGGTCCCGGCATTCACTGAAGTCAAGACGATTGTCCGCGACCAGATCGGTGAGTCAGCGTGATCCGGAACTTCCGGTCGGAGAGGTGCTTGCGGCGGGGCCAAGCACCTGGACCGAGGTGTCGTCCCAATGAATGCGGCCCTCGGTCGGCGTGTCGATCGAGAACCACACCCAGACCGCCAACGCGTCGGCGGGGACGTCGAGATCGTCCTTGAGCTGCGACCAGGGGCTGGTCTCGTGAAGCGGTGGCCCGATCAATGCGGCTTCCACGCCGCGCGGTGTATTGAAGAAGATCTTGATCGAGGCGTTGGTCTTGAGACTGTCGGGACGGCCCCACGCCGAGACGCGAATGCGCTTGCCGGCGATCGAACGGTCGCCGATCACCTGGCCGACCCCAGAGCGCGCCGGCATCATTCCCGAGGTGCCGCTGATCAGCAGCGATGCGCGTCCGGTGCGCGCCAGGGACGTGTCGGCCTCGACGCGCAGGCCGCGATAGGGCGGCATCGAATACTCCCAATCGTTGCCGTCTCCCTCGAACCCGGGATCGGCGAGCAGGTTGACGCCGACCTTCAGCTCACGCGGAGGCTCGGCCGGCGCAACGGCCAGTTGAGCGTCGTCGAGAATCACCTGCCCGGTGCCGAACAGACCGCAACGTACGAATAACACATTGGTGCCGGGGTGCAGAAAGACCCGCACCTCACGCCGAACCCAGTCGGTGGTGTTGTCCGAGAAGAATTGCCGGCGCCAGCCGTAGTCGGTGATCGGATCGTCGACCCGCGTCATCCGGAGCCGATCCATCGCTTCGTCGCGAGACACGTTCCATTCGGCGGCCATGCGCGAGATCGTGTCGCGGTAGGCCTGGAGCAGGACGTAGGCGCGACCCTCGACGCCGTTGCTGCGGGTCCAGACCGAGAACACCGCGTCGCGGTTCCAATGCTCGGGTTTGACCAACACCCGCTGGCTCCAGTTGAACGCCATCGGGATGTACGTGCTGACGTTGGCGACGTTCACCGAATAGCGGCCCTCGCGCGCGATCAGCGTGTCGCGGCCGAAGAAAGCGGTGGGCAGCCCGGTGTCGGACGTGTCCCAGGCGGCCGGCATCCAGGCGTGCCCTTCGAGTTCGGCTTCGAAGCCCGGATTTCGAAGGAGGTTGTCCGCCGCCTCGGGTCGGCCCGGATGAACCGCGAGCGCGGCCAACGCGCAGGCCACGGCCCAGGCGCGCCGCGAACGGCGGGATATGGAGCGGGCGGACGGTCGTGAACGGGGATTAGACATGACAGGATGGGGCGAAGAGTATCGACATCACGGCGACGCGGCGTCAAGCGCCTTCTCGACCGCCGTTCACCGAACGGCGCCAATTCACGACCACTGGACGGTGGCAACCCAGGATGTGGTTCTTCACGTCGGATCTGCACGGTCAGGGGGCGCTCTACGAGCAGGTGCTCGCCCTGATCGCCGCCCACCCCGCGGACGCGGTTCTGCTCGGCGGCGACCTGTCGCCCCATGCGGCGGGCGTCGAGGGCGTGCGCCGCCAGCGTCTGTTCCTCGAAGGATTCCTGGTCGAGTTCGCCCGCCGGCTGCGCGAAGCCAGTCCGAACACCGAGCTGGCGCTCCTCATGGGCAACGACGACTGGCGCGCGAATCTGGACTGCCTCGAGCGGCGTCATGGCGAGCTCTGGCAGGTGGTCCATGAACGCGCGGTCGAGGTGGCCGGCGTCCCGGTCGCCGGACTTTCGTGGGTTCCGATCACGCCGTTCGCGATCAAGGACTGGGAGCGATGGGAAGACGGCGGCAGCGAGACCCCGGTGCGCCTCGACGGCTGGACCAGCCGCGACGGCGAAGTCGTGCCGCACCGGTTCGATCCTGAGCGGCGGAGCCCGACCATTGCCGGCGCGCTCGACGGGCTGGCCGCCGCGGTCCCGACGAGCGAGGCCGTGTTCGTCATGCATTCGCCGCCACGCGATACGAAATGCGACCTCATCTCCACTCGCGTCCACGTCGGATCGCGGGCGTTGAAGGCGTTCATCGAGCGCCATCAACCGCCGCTCGTGCTCTGCGGCCACATTCACGAATCCGCGCGGGTGTCCGGCTCCTACCAGGACCGCATCGGCCGCACCGTGGTCGTGAATCCCGGGCAGTTCGGTACTTCGCGCCTGTGCGGGGTGTGGTTCGATCCGGGGCGACCCGGCGAGACCCTCCGCCATACGGTGTCGGGATGAGCCTTCGGGAACCGCTGGATCGTGCGCAGGGACGCGCCGATGACCCCATGCAAATGGTTGGAGACCCCGGAATCGCGTGGTAGCCTCGCGGCGCTCTCCCCACTCTCTCCCCGGACCTCGTCATGACTCGACACCTGCGTGCCGGACTGTTCCCGATGGCCTGCCTGCTGCTCGGCCTGACGGCGTTGCCGCGATTCGCGTCCGCCGCCGAGGAGATCCCATGGCAGACCTGGGACGCCGGCCTCAAACACGCTGCGGAGACCGGCCGGCCGATCCTGGTCGACGTCTACACCGACTGGTGCGGTTGGTGTAAGCGCATGGACCGCGAGGTCTATGCGCGCGCCGACGTCCGCGCAGCCCTCGCCCGAAGCTTCGTGCCGATCAAGCTCAACGCCGAGTCCAAGGGTGCGGCGACCTACCAGTCCCAGAAGCTGACCGAGCGGGGCATCGCGGCCAAGTTCAAGGTCAGCGGCTATCCGACCACCGTCTTCCTCGCGTCGGACGGCAAGCACCTGGTGAATGCGCCAGGATTCCTGCCGCCGGATCGCTTCCTCCAGGTTCTGAGCTACATCGGTGACGGCCACTTCGAACGCGGGACGTCGTTCGAAGACTTCGTACGCAAAGCGAAGTGACCGAGGCAGCGGCCCGTCCGGGATCGCTGCTCGCGGGTCAGCGGCTCGTGGTGGTCGATACCGAGACCAGCGGCTGGAGCCTAGCGGCCGGGCACAGCGTCATCGAAATCGCGTGCGTCACCGTCGAGGAGGGCCAGCCCCGAGCGGAATGGTCGAGCCTGGTTCGACCCCGGATCCCGGTCGAGCCCGGCGCCCGGATCGTCCACGGCATCGACGACGCGCAGTTGAGCGATGCCCCGCTGCCCGACGCGGTCGCCCCGGTGTTCGTCGCGGCTTGCGGTCGCTCGCCGCTGGTCTTCCACAACGCCGGGTTCGACCTGCCATTCCTCCAGGCGCTGGTCGCCCAGGCTCGGCTGCCGGCGCTCGACCACCCGGTGATCGACACGCTCGGACTGGCGCGCGGTTTGTTCGGCAGCGGTTCGAACGACTTGGAGACGCTGGGGGAGACGCTCGGGGTCGGAGAGCCGGTTCGCCATCGAGCGCTCCCGGACGCGCGCACCACGGCGCGGTTGCTGGTCGCCCTGGTGCCGCGCTGGGAGCGGGAGCGCGGCACCCGATCGCTGGCGGAACTGGCCGCGGCGAGTCAGGATGTGATTCGCGCGACGTCGAAACGGCCGTCCGACGGCGGGGCATTCACCCCGTCCTGATCGGGACGCAGTCCGCGACACGCGAGGAGGGCTCGGCGATGTCGGTAGAGGTGGGCGACCTGGCGCCAGACTTTTCGCTGCGCGGGCCCGAAGGCCAGCCGGTGACTCTCTCGGAGTACCGCGGCAAGAAGAACGTGCTGCTGGTCTTCTTCCCGATGGCGTTCTCGCCCACCTGCTCGGTGCAACTGCCTGCGATCCAGGAGGACTCGAACCGGCTCGACGCGCTCGAGGTCGTCGTCCTCGGGATCAGCGTGGACAATCACTACGCCAACGACCGGTTCGCGCGGGCCAACGGCCTCGAGTTCCCGCTGCTCTCGGATTTCGATCGGGAAACCAGTAGCGCGTACGGCGTGCTCAATGCAGAACGTGGCTACAGTCGGCGCGCGCTGTTCCTGATCGACAAACAGGGTCGCGTGCGGTTCAAGGAAGTCACGCTGGCGCCCGCGGAGTCGCCACAGATGCCCAGCCACCAACGCGCGCTCGATGCGCTCGAACCGGATCGCTGACTCGATCGACCCGCGGGACGCCCATGGCGCGCGATGACGCCCCGATGACGCCCGATGACGCCCGATGAAGGCTCCGCCCCCTACCGTTCTGGTCGTCGACCGCGACAGTGAAGCCACGCGCCGGCTCACAGCCTTCCTCCGCCAGAACGGGCTCGAGGTCGTCTGGGCGCGCGACGGCGAAACCGCCTTCAACGCGCTCGACGCCCGCCGCATCCACTGCCTGGTCACCGAGCTGCACGCCACGGGCATCGATGGCAGCGCCCTGCTGGCCCGCGCGATCCAGCGGAACCCCGAAGTCTGTGCGGTGGTGATCACCGGGCAGGCCGAGGTCGAGAAGGCGGTCGAGTCGATGCGTCAGGGCGCCTACGACTTCCAGGTCAAACCCCTGCATCTGGAAAAACTGCTGGCAGTGTTGCGTCGCGGCCTGTCGCATCAGGCGCTGGCGGCGAGGGTCGCCGAGATCGAGGGCCAGCTCGACGAACGACTCGCGCTCGATCGGCTGACCGGCAGCTCGCGCTCGATCCATCGGGTCATGGACCAGGTGCGCAGCATCGCGAACACGCGCGCCACGGTCCTGATCGAAGGCGAGTCGGGCACCGGCAAGGGGCTGGTCGCGCAGGCGATCCACCGGCAAAGCGCGCGCCGCGAGGGCCCGATGATCGCAGTCGATCTCGGGGCCCTGGCCGAGCCGATGGTCGAAGTCGAGCTGTTCGGGATCGAGAGTGGCGGCGTCCCGCGACCGGGCCGCCTGGAGGCCGCCGACGGCGGCACGCTCTACCTCGATGGCATTGGCGCCGCACCGGCGGCCGTCCAGGTGCGGCTGCTGCGCTTCCTGCGCGACCGCGACTTCGAGCGCGTCGGCGGCGCCGAGACACTGCGAGTCGATGCCCGGCTGGTCGCGGCCACCGACCGCGATCTGACCGCCGAAGTTCGCGGCGGACGGTTTCGCGAAGATCTGCTCGACCGCCTGGGCGGCGTGCGCATCGCGATGCCGCCGCTGCGGGAACGCCGCGAGGACATCCCGCTTCTGGTCGAGGCCTTCCTGCGCGAATTCAATCGCGAGCATCAACGCAAGGTGACCGGAATCACGCGTGGCGCGCTCGACCGGCTGGTGCGGCACGACTGGCCGGGCAACGTTCGGGAGCTCCGGAACACGGTCGAAGGCATGGTTGCCTTCGCCGAGGGACGACGCGCGCTCGAGCCCGCGGACCTGCCGCCGGCGTTGCGCGACGCCGGGCCGACGGCGGCACCGCTCGACATCGCCGTCGGCATGACCGTGGATGATGCCGAGCGCCGGCTGATCGAGGCCACCCTGGCCGAGACCGGGGACGACAAGCCCCGCGCCGCCGCGATTCTCGGAATTGGGCTGCGCACGCTTTACCGGAAAATCCAGCAATATCGGCGTCTGGGTTAGGCGGGGCCGGGTTCGACGTCAAGCGCAGCGGGTCAGGGGTCGATATTTCTCCGGTACCCACCCCAGTCCCGAGAGACCCATGGCTCAACACCACAAATACGAGGATGAATCAGGCGACCTTCGACTTCCCGGGGAAGAGCCCGAGGAATTCGCGGAAGAGCAGAAGCCGGATTGGCTGCTCTCGGCCGAGCATCCGGTCGAGGCGTTTCAGCCTGATGAGGACTCCCCCGCTTCGGGCCCGGTGCTCAAGCGTCCGGGTGCGGGGGCGGTCGTGCCACCCTCGCCGGGAGCGCCGCGTCCCCGCATCGTGCCGAACCCCCATATCCCCTCTCCTGCGGACGCCGAGCGGCTCGATGGCCTCGTGGGCCCAGAGCTTCCGGCGGGGTCCCCGCGGACCCTGTTGCCCGATCGCGCGGATCAAATGGGAATGCATGCGCGGGGTCGCGCGGTGCCGCTGCCCCCGCGCCCGACTCCGGGAGAGCCGCCACCCGCCGAGGGGCCCGCGGTGCCGACCTGGGCGGCGGTGACCAGCAGCATCCCGACGCTGCGCGTCGAGGAGACGGCCGAAGAGCAGGAAGTCGTGGTGGTCACCGACGAAGAGGAGTGGGAAGCGCCGGAAGAAGAAGCGAAACCCGCCGTACCGCGGACCGCGTCGGTGCGAAGACCTCCGGCACCGCCGGAAGCGACGCTCCCGATCCCGGTGCCCCCGGCACTCGCCGGCCCGCTCGGCGCCGTGTGGAACGCGGTCGAACCGGTGTTGCGCGACCACGGACGTTCGCTCGCGATCCTGTCCGGCTGCGTCGTGCTGTTGATCATCGCGCTCAACATCGCGATGCCGAAGGAACACGTGACCCCGTTGCGCGACGTGATTCGCGACGCGGCCTCGCTCGACGGCAAGGAAGTCCGGATTCGCGGGGTGATCGGGCAGTGGTTCCCTATGGGTGACGGATACTCGTTCTACCTCCATCAGGGACGCGACACGATCGTGGTCTTCACCCGGGTGCGCACCCCCGCCGAGAAGCAGAAGGTCCGGGTCCTGGGAACCGTGAGCACGGGATACCTCGACGGCCGCCCCCGGCCGGCGGTCTTTGAAACCAGGCTGAACTAGCCCCCTCGCGGGCCCGGGTCGACCGGGGCTCTGGGACGCTCGCCCCCCACTTGCTTCCCTGGCACCAGTCGGATAGGCTGCCAATCGTCTCGTGCCATTTGGGCAAAGGCTCCCGGTGCGCAACTAGGTTGTCTGGCGCAACCGGGCTCCGCGCAGCGCCTTGATCATCGGGTGCGCGCGCCCGAGGGCCCGCAGGTCGCAGCGCCTTGGAATGCGTCCGAGTGGCGGAAAAGAGCCGCACCGGAATCCGGCGCCCGTGTCCATGTCCAAACCAATACCCGAGGAGGTTGTCATGAACGTCCGGCCTCTCGCTGACCGGATCCTGATCCGGCGCATCGAGGAGAAGGAGTCGATTCGCGGCGGCATCATCATCCCCGACACCGCCAAAGAGAAGCCGCAGGAGGGCGAAGTCGTCGCCGTCGGCCCCGGTCGCAAGACCGAAGAGGGCAAGCTGGTGCCGGTCGACCTCAAGAAGGGCGACCGCGTGCTGATCGGCAAGTACAGCGGCACCGACGTCAAGCTCGACGGCGTCGAGTACGTCATCCTTCGCGAAGACGACGTGTTGGGCGTCCTCGCCCAGCAGAAGTAGCGCGATCGAATTCCCGTTCCGCCCAGCGCAACGGCTAGGGCGGACTGAACGGCTTCCCAAGGAGGCAACATGGCAGCCAAGCAGTTGCTGTTCAGCGAGCAGGCGCGGCAGGAGATCCTGGCCGGCGTCGAGATCCTCGCGAAGGCGGTGAAGGTCACGCTCGGCCCACGCGGCCGCAACGTGGTCCTCGACAAGAAGTGGGGCTCGCCCACGGTCACCAAGGACGGCGTGACCGTCGCCAAGGAGATCGAGCTCGAAGAGCCCTATCGCAACATGGGCGCCCAGATGGTGCGCGAGGTCGCGTCCAAGACCTCGGATGTCGCCGGTGACGGCACTACCACCGCGACCGTCCTGGCCGAGGCGATCTTCCGCGAAGGCCTCAAGAACGTGACCGCCGGCACCTCGCCGATGTACATCAAGCGCGGCATCGACAAAGCGGTCGAGGCGGTGGTCGAGGAGCTCAAGAAGCTGAGCAAGCCGGTCAAGGACAACAAGGAAATCCAGCAGGTCGCGACCATCTCGGCCAACTCCGATACCGTCATCGGCAAGATGATCGCCGACGCGATGGACAAGGTCGGCAAGGACGGCACGATCACGGTCGAGGAAGCCCGCTCGGTCGAGACCACGCTCGACGTGGTCGAAGGCATGCAGTTCGACAAGGGCTACATCTCGCCCTACTTCGTCACCGAGAAGGAGAACATGGAGGCCGTCGTCGAAGACGCCTACATCCTCCTCTACGAGAAGAAGCTGTCGAACATGAAGGACCTGCTCCCGGTCCTCGAGAAGATCGCGCAGCGCGGCAAGCCGATGCTGATCGTGGCCGAGGACGTCGAAGGCGAAGCGCTGGCGACGCTGGTGGTCAACAAGCTGCGCGGCACGCTGGCCGTGTGCGCGGTCAAGGCGCCGGGCTTCGGTGATCGCCGCAAGGCGATCATGGAGGACATCGCCGTCCTCACCGGCGGCAAGGTGATCAGCGAAGACCTCGGCATCAAGCTCGAGAACGTGAAGGTCGAGGACCTCGGCCGCGCGAAGCGCATTGTCGTCGACAAGGAGAACACCACGATCGTCGAGGGCGCCGGCAAGAAGGCCGACATCCAGGGCCGGATCGGACAGATCAAGAAGGAGATCGAGGATACGACCTCCGACTACGATCGCGAGAAGCTCCAGGAGCGCCTGGCCAAGCTCGCGGGCGGAGTGGCGGTGATCAACGTGGGTGCTGCCACCGAGACCGAGATGAAGGAGAAGAAGGCGCGCGTCGAGGACGCACTGCACGCGACGCGTGCCGCGGTCGAGGAAGGCATCGTTCCCGGTGGTGGCGTGGCGTACCTGCGCTGCCTGGGCACGCTCGAGCGCCTGGGTAAGGAGCTCGATGCCGACGAGCGCGTTGGCGTCAACATCGTCAAGCGCGCACTCGAGCAGCCGCTGCGCACGCTGTGCGAGAACGCCGGCGTCGAGGGCTCGGTGATCGTCGAGAAGGTCAAGGAGTACAAGGGCGAAGAGAAGACCACCGGCTATGACGTGGACTCGGAGAAGTTCGTGGACATGTTCAAGGCCGGCATCATCGATCCGACCAAGGTGACCCGCACGGCGCTGCAGAACGCGGCGTCGGTGGCGAGCCTGTTGCTGACCACGGAAGCGATCATCACGGAGATCCCGGACAAGAAGAAGGCGGCGGCTCCGGGCGGTGGTGGCGGCGGTGGCTACGGCGGCGAAGACTTCTAGTCCCCGAAGCAGGAATAGCAGCGCGAATCACGGACGGCCCCGGGAGAGATCCCGGGGCCGTTTGCCTTGGGGAGCTGCTAGGCGCCGGCCGGCCCCGGCGGCTGCGCCCGGAATTTTTCTTGCCGTCAAACAACGCCCGGAATTGTATTGCGATCAGCCGGGGGACCGACCCCGGAGTCAGGCCGTCGCCGGCTCGGGAAGTCTGGGCCGCGAGAGTGGAGGTTGCCGTGAGAGAAGTCGCGCTGAAGCACATTCGCATGAAGAAGGTCGGGGGCGTTGCCGTCGTGACCCCCAAGGGGAACCTGGTCGGAGGGGACGAGACCGAAGAGCTACGCCTCCTGCTGAACGATCTGGCCGAAGCGGGCAATCGCTGCCTGGTCGTGAACTTCCAGGACGTGGGGTTCATCACCTCGATTGCTCTCGGGGTCTTTGCCCAGGCCAACGCGAGCTACCGGAACCGACAGGGCGAGATCGCCCTCTGCCATCTCGATGCCAAGGTCAACAACATCTTCATCGTGACGAAGCTGAGCTTCTTGTTCGACCACCACGACACCGAGGAGAAGGCGATCGCAGCACTTGCCGGACGGCAAGGCGGCTGTCCCGAGGGATAGCGTGCGTCTCGGCCTGCTGGCCGACATCCACGAAGCCGTCGAGCCGCTCGCCGCGGCGGTGAGGGAGCTGAGGGCGCGCCGCGTCGATGCATTTGTGGTCCTTGGGGACGTGCTCGAATACGGTGAACGGGTAGAGGAAACGGTTGCTTGTCTGGACTCCCTGCCCGGGACCGGCGTCTGGGGCAACCACGACCAGGGGCTCTGCGGTGACGTTCCCGCAACCGTGCGAGACCGGTTCTCGAAGACAGTGCTCGACTATTTCGCTCGCCTGCGTCCTTCTGCGGAGATCGATGGATGTTGGTTCCAGCACATCGATCCACATCTCGATCCGAATGAATGCTTGGATCTCCGGATGCCCGGGACGACGCGCTGGAGCCGATCCGCGTGACCGCCTGATGAAGAAGTTTGGCGAGTCGGCTCCCCCGAGGGGTCACCGGGGCCACGACCGCCCCACGGCCTGGACCCTGGCGGGGTCCCGCCTTTCAACCCTCGACACCGATCACCCGTCGAACTTTATGCCGCGCCGGTCGCGGGCAAGGGCGCACGCGCCGGCCTGTTTCCCTATAGTGCCCCGCTGCCCCCACCCGGGGGCCTCGTTCGTCGCCGGAGCCGTCACTGGCCCACACTGAGGAGTCCCCGTCCATGAGGATGCACCGAGCGTTCCCCGTTGCCGCGGTACTCGCCATCGCCGCCTTGGCGATCGCGACCGCCGACCCGGCCTTCGCGGCCAAGAAGAAGAAGGAACCGGCCAAGGGTGCCGACGCGGCCGCCGCGGGCGCCGCCGACAAGCCGTACACCGACTGGAAGAAAGCCACCAAGGACGCCGAGACGATCCCCGGCTACCTGACGCTGCACAAGAAGCGCGACAACCTCTACCTCGAGCTCAAGCCCGAGCAGCTCAACGTGCCGGTGCTCGGCATCTTCAGCTTCGCGCGCGGCATCGGATCGAACTTCGTGCTCGGTGGTCTGCCGCTCGGCGATCACCTGCTCGAGTTCCAGCGCGCCGGCGACCGCATCATCGTCCTCGAGAAGAACACGCGGTTCGTCACCGAGGGCGACGCCGCCTTCGACAAGGCGCGCGAGCTGTCGTACGGGCACTCGGTGCTGGCGTCGCTCAAGATCGAGAGCATCCACGATTCCTCGAAGGCGATCCTGGTCGACCTGGCGCCGTTCCTGGTCAGCGATCTGACCGATCTGGCGGAAGGCCTGCGCGAGGCGGTCGGCAAGGGCATGCGCTTCGACAAGGAGCGCTCCGCACTCGGCTCGGTCAAGAACTTCCCCGAGAATACCGAGGTCGAGGCCCTGCTCACCTATTCGCCCAACGACCGGACGAACTACGGCCTGGCCACGGTGCCGGACGATCGCTTTGTCCCGATCACCGTGCACTACTCGTTCTCGAAGCTTCCCGAGAAGCCGATGATGCCGCGGCTCGCGGACGACCGCACCGGCTATTTCCTGACCGCGGTCAAGGATTTCACCCGCGACACCGAGGACGACTACTGGCGCCGCTACGTCGAGCGCTGGCGCCTGGAGAAGAAGGACCCAGCGGCGGCGTTGTCCGAGCCGGTCAAGCCGATCGTGTTCTACATCGACAGCACCGTGCCCGAGAAGTACCGGCCGCACATCAAGAAGGGCGTCGAGGCGTGGAACAAGGCGTTCGAGGCCGCCGGCTTCAAGAACGCGATCCAGGCCAAGGATCCGCCCGACGACCCGAACTGGGATCCGGCCGACGTGCGCTACAGCACGATCCGCTGGATCGTTTCGTCGCAGCCGTCGTTCGGCGCGATCGGGCCCTCGCGCACCGATCCGCGCACCGGCGAGATCCTGGATGCCGACATCCTGTTCGAAGGCTCGATCGTCCAGCGCCGCCTGCAGGTGTTCCGGCGCATCGGCCCGGACGCGATCGCGGCCGGCATCCAGCCGCAATTGGGCTCGTGGCCGTCGTTCCTGGATCCGAGCATGCGCTGTGACGCACCGATCGGGATTTCCGAGGGCGCCCAGCTCGCCCACATCGGCATGCTGATGGACGGCAACCTTCCGCCCGGCGGCCCACTGCCCGAGGAGTTCATCGGCGAGATGCTGGTCCACGTCACGCTGCACGAGGTCGGGCACACGCTCGGCCTGACCCACAACTTCCGCGCCAGCACCGCGACCCCGGTCGACAAGCTGCACGACCGCGCGTGGACCAACGAGCACGGTCTGGCGGCGTCGGTGATGGACTACGCGACGCCGAACATCGCGCCGACCAAGTCGCAGCAAGGCGATTACTACGGCGTCACCGCCGGTGACTACGACCTGTGGATGATCCGCTACGGCTACACGCCGTCGGGCGCGACCACCGTCGATGCCGATTACGACTTCGCCAAGAAGATCGCCGACGAGTCGACGAAGCCAGGCCACGTTTACTCCAACGACGCCGACACCTACCCGGCCGACGCCCTGGATCCCCGCACCAACATCTGGGACCTGGGAGACGATCCCCTGAAGTTCGGCCAGACCCGGGCCCAGTGGGTCGCGGGTCTGTGGGCAAATCCGAACTTCGAGGCGCGCATGCTCGGCCCCGATGGTTCGTACCCGACGCTGCGCAGCGCCATGGACGACCTGCTGTCGCAGTACGCGATCGCGCTCGGCATGGGGGTCAAGTGGGTCGGCGGGCAGTACCACTCGCGCGCGCATCGCGGCCAGGCCGGAGCGCCATCGAGTCCGCTCGAGCCGGTGCCCGTCGCGCGCCAGCGCGAGGCGCTGGAGTTCGTCACCGAGTTCGGCTTCGCGTCGAACGCGTTCAACGTGTCGCCGGCGCTGCTCAACCGGCTGGCGCCGGAACGCTGGAATCACTGGGGCATGGCCAACGCCTGGGGCGGTGGTGGCGCGCGCCTCGACTACGACTACAACAGCAAGGTGCTCGCCATTCAGAACCAGCTGATCCAGGTTCTGACCGCGCCCAAGCTGCTCGCGCGGCTTTCCGAGGCCGAGTCCCGCACCACCGATCCCTATCGCATGTCCGAGCACTTCGACCGCATGACCAAGTCCCTGTGGGGCGAGGTTGGCGCCGAGGCCGGTCCGGGCATGAAGGCTCTGGAGCGTCCGGGAACGCGGCGCGAGCTGCAGCGCGACTACGTCGACCGGATGGCGACCTTGATGCTGAACCCGGCGCCAGGAAGTCCCGACGACGCGCGCGCCCTGGCCCGTCTCCAGCTGACCCGCATCGACTCGCGGGCGCGTCGGGCGCTGGAGGGTGCGGCGCCGCTTGGTGACAACACCCGGGCGCACCTGCTCGAGACGCGGGCGCGCATCGAACAGGCGTTCACGGCGGAGCGCGAGTCGGCGCCTGCACGCGGACCGGGAGGCCCGGCCGCGCAGCCGGAGTGAGGCCTGAGAAGAAACATGTGGGATCGAGCGGGGGCGGCCACCATGCCGCCCCCGTTCTCATGAGCGGTGCTACCCTGCCTTGGTTCGTTGCAGTCGACACGTCCTGAATCGGAGGTTCCCATGACTCGCACCCGACTCCCCGTCCTTCTCGTGCTGGTCGCGCTCGCGATCGGCATCGTGCCGGCGCTCGGGCCTTCGCCCGCGCTCGCGGCCAAGAAGGAGAAGAAAGACGCCAAGAAGGAAGCCACCGCCGAGGCCAAGTCCGGCGACGAGAAACCGTTCGACACGGTGATCAAGGACTTCGAGGTCGTTCCCGGCCTGTTCACGTTCTACCGCCGCGCGGACGACGGCAAAGTCTTCATGGAGATCCTGCCGGCGCAGCTCGACACGATGGTTCTGTTCGCGGCCAGCCTGGATCAGGCCGCCGGCGAGCGTGGGTTCTATGCCGCGCAGCAGTTGGCCGACTTCGGCTGCGAGTTCAAGCGTGTCGGCAAGACCATCAACTGGGTTCGCAAGAACACCTCGTTCACCTCGGACCCCGGAACGGCCCAGTTGCGCGCGATCCAGCGCTCGTTCCCCGACGCGATCATGAGCTCGGCCAAGATCCAGTCCCAGCCGCATCCGGAACGCAAGAGCGTGCTGGTCGATGCGCAGGAGCTGTTCGGCTCGCGCGACCTTCCCGGGTTCGCCGTCGGCTTGTCCCAGGCGTACGAGCCGACCAAGTTCGGGTTCGACAAGGAACGCAGCGGCGTCCGCGGAGTGCACGGCTTCCCCGAGAACGTCTTGATCGACGTGTTCCTCCACTACACGACCGACGAGCTCAAGGTGCCGTCGATCACGCTCGCCGACGGCCGCAGCATCCCGGCGCTGGTCAAGTACAGCCTGTCGGCGATTCCGCAGAGCAGCTACCGCCCGCGGCTGGCCGACGACCGGGTCGGACACTTCCTGGTGGTCCAACAGGACTTCTCCTCGGACGTTCCGCAGTCGCCCTACCGGCGCTACATCACCCGCTGGAACCTGGAGAAGCAGGATCCGGCGGCCGCGGTGTCGCCCCCCAAGCAGCCGATCGTGTTCTGGCTCGAGAACACGATCCCGGTCGAGTACCGCGACGCGATGCGCGAGGGCACGCTGCTGTGGAACCAGGCGTTCGAGAAGATCGGGTTCAAGGACGCGGTGGTCGTCAAGCAGATGCCGGACGACGCAGACTGGGATCCGGCCGACGTGCGCTACAACGTGATTCGCTGGTTCGCCGGCGTCGACGCCACCTTCGCCATCGGCCCGTCCCGCGCGAATCCGTTGACCGGCGAGATCTATGACGCCGACATCGGCATGAGCGAAGGCATCATCCGCAACGCGCGCCGGGTGGGCGAGGAATACGTGGCGCCGGCGAGTCCGGCGCACGAGGGGATGGCATCGCCCGCGACGGCGTGGGCCAAGGATCCGCGCGGCCAGTGCGGCTACGCCAGCGGGCTCGCGGAGCAGGCGTCGTTCGCAGTCGCCGTGCTCGAGGCGCGCGGCGGGCTGTCGCCGGAGATGGAAAAGAAGCTGATGCACGAGTACATCCTCGAGCTGACGGCCCACGAAGTCGGCCACACGCTAGGACTCCGCCACAATTTCCGCGCGAGCTCGATCCTGCCGGTGGAGGACCTGTACAACGTCCAGCGGACGACCGAGCTTTCCCAGTCGAGTTCGGTTATGGACTACAACCCGGTGATCGTCGCCGGCAAGGGGCGCACGCAGGGGCACTTCGTCCCGGTGACGCTCGGCCCTTACGACTACTGGGCGATCGAATACGCATACAAGCCGATCTCGGGAGACGAGGCGGCCGGGCTCGCGGCGATTGCGTCGCGCTGCGCCGACCCGATGCTGCCGTACTCGACCGACGAAGATGCGATCGGCACCTACTCGCCGTGGTCGATCGATCCTCTGGCGAACCAGTACGACCAGGCCACCGACCCGCTCGCGTACTTCCGTGAACGCGTCGGGCTGGTGAACGAGCTGTGGTCGACGATGGACGCCAAGCTGGCCGAGCCCGGAGACGGCTACCAGATCCTGCGGCGCGCCATGCTGCGCGGCCTGGCGGACAACTTCCGCTCGATGCTGACCTCCTCCAAGTTCGTGGGCGGTGTCTACCACCGGCGCGATCACGTCGGCGACCCGAACGGCCGCGTGCCGTTCGAGCCGGTGGCGGCCGCGAAGCAGAAGGAAGCGCTGGCGCTGCTGTCCGAGCACTGCTTCGGGCCGAAGGCGTTCCCGCTCCCGCCGTCGGTGAACAACAAGCTCGCGATCGACCGCAACTACGGCCTGAACCCGGCCTACTTCCAGAACCAGCGACTCGACTTCCCCTGGCACCAGAGCGTGCTGAACGTCCAGGCGTTGGTGCTGGGTCGGCTGCTGCACCCGGTGACGCTGGCGCGGATCCAGGACAACGAGCTGCGGTTTGCCGCCGGCGCGCCGGTGTTCCGCATGGCGGACCTGTTCGGCGATCTCAACACGTCGATCTGGTCCGAGCTCGACGGCGCCGGTCGCGAGATCTCGAGCCTGCGGCGCAACGTCCAGCGCGAGCACCTGCGGCACCTGGTGCGCATCGCGACCCGCCAGCCGGGTGCCGCCACCGGATTCCTCGCGACCACGCCGGGAATGAAGTATCCCGAGGACGCGACCACGCTGGCGCGTTACTCGATGGAGCGGATCCAGCGGAAGATCCGCACGAAGCTGGCGGCCGGCACCGCGTTGGAAACCACCACTCGCGCCCACCTGCAGGAGACCGACGCGCGCATCGGCACCGCGTTGGCGGCGCAGATGGAGGTCAAGGCCGATTAGGGGAAGCAAGCCACGAAGTCGACGGGGGCGGCGCGCGGTTGCGCCGCCCCTCTGGTTTCCGCCAGAATCATCGGCCGCTGTCGTGGGGAGGCCCCTGGAGGGTGTGTTTCCCCCCTTCGTATTCCCACCTGCAAACCCAGGAGTGCTCCCGTGATCGCCGCCACCCAGATCAAGGTCGGCAACGTCATCATGCACAACGGCAAGCCGCACCGGGTGACGAACGTGGTTCACGTCACCCCGGGCAACTGGCGCGGCATGGTCCAGACCCGCTGGTCAACATCGAGACCGGCAGCAACACCGAACACCGGTTCCGCTCCGAGGACAAGGTCGAGAAGGCCAACCTCGAGCAGCACTACTCTGCAGTTCAGCTACCGCGCCGGTGACGAATTCCACTTCATGAATACCGAGAGCTACGAAATGGTGGCCCTCGGCAAGGACGTCCTGGGCGACGCGGTCGGCTACATGATCGAGGGGATGGCTCTCGAGGCGATGTACTTCGAAGGTCGCGTGGTCGGGATCGAGGTGCCGATGTTCGTGGAACTCGAGGTCCGCGAGACCACGCCCAACATCAAGGGCGCCGCGGTGCAGAACACCTCGAAGCCGGCGACCCTCGAGACCGGCCTCGAGATCAAAGTCCCGCCCTACATCGAGATCGGGAACCGCGTGAAGATCGACACCCGCACCGGGGAGTTCGTCGAGCGGGTGTGAGCGTGCCTACTCGCTGCTGCGCAGCAGGTTGAAAATCTCCTCGTTGCTCTTCCAGCGCTGGAGCAGCTCCAGCAGCTTGGTCATCGCCTCGACCGGCTGCAGCCCGGCCAGACCGCGCCGCAGCAGGTGGATCTTCGGCACGATGTCGGGCGGATAGAGCTTCTCTTCCTTGCGCGTGCCGCTCTTCTGGATGTCGATCGCCGGATAGATGCGGCGCTCCGCCAGTTCGCGCGACAGGTAGATCTCGCTGTTCCCGGTGCCCTTGAACTCCTCGAAGATGATCTGATCCATGCGCGAGCCGGTGTCGACCAGCGCCGTGCCGATGATGGTCAGCGAGCCGCCGCCCTCGATCTTGCGCGCGGCGCCGAAGATCTGCCGCGGCGACTGCATGGCGTTGGTGTCGAGACCGCCCGACATCGTGCGACCGCTGCCGTCGGCGTTGTTGTTGTAGGCGCGTGCCAGGCGCGTGATCGAGTCGAGCAGCAGGACGACATCCTTGCCCTCGAGCACGTGGCCGGCGACCACCTCCATCGCGTGTTCGGCGGTCTCGATGTGCTGGCGGATGGTCATGTCGCTCGAAGCGGCGATGACGTTCGCCGGCGTGTTGCGGCGGAAGTCGGTGACCTCCTCGGGCCGCTCGTCGACCAGCAGCGCGTAGATCAGGACCTCGGGATGGTTGTGCGCGATCGAGGACGCGATCGCCTGCAGGATGCGGGTCTTGCCGGCTTTGGGCGGCGAGACGATCACGCAACGCTGTCCGCGACCTATGGGCGCGATCAGATCGATGGCCCGCCCCGTGATGCGATCTCCATAGGGGGGATCGCCCTTGCCGGGCGGTAGCTCGAGGACCAGGCGCTCGGTGGGATCGAGCGCGACGCCAACCTGCTGCACGTCACGGAGAACTTCCAGGCCGCGACGTCGCGGCGGACCGCCATTACCACGACCGCGATTCCGGCGGCGCATGCTGCCGCCACCACCACCACCACCACCACCCTGCCGCGGCGGGCCCATCGGGCGCGGCCGGTTGTCGGGATAGGGTTGCGGTGCGCTGTTGTCGACCGGACGGCCGACGCCACGCGGCCGGCGTCGACGTCGTTGCGGGGGCGCGCCGGTCGGCGAGGAGAAACTACCGGGTTCGGGGCCGACGCCAGGATTGACTGGGCGCGGACCGCGAGGACGACGACGGCGCGATCTCATCGAGTTGGGTTTCTCCACGGGGTTCGTGAGGACCGGTGCACTTGGGACCTCGGGTGACCGCAACGGCAGGCGGCGTCCGAAATGAGGTGGTCAGGCCGCGCACGTTCGGGGGCCGGGTCCACCTGGCGCATCACCGCGATCTACGGCGCGGCAACCTCAGTGTGGCCGCGCAGGACTCGTGCGGCCGAAAAGCGAAGCGGTGAGGTATGGCGCATTATCCCTGCGGGGATTGCGCTTGTCCAGCCCGCCCTTTCAGCGCGTGCCGCCGGCCTCGGCACCCGGCGGCTCCGGCAGCCACTCGATTTCCGCGGTTCCTGCGCGGCGGTTGCTGGTGCGCGCCATGACGAACAGCAGGTCGCCGAGCCGGTTCAGGTAGCGCACGATGCGCGCCCGGGCCTCACCCTCGACGCCCAGTGCGACTACGCGGCGCTCGGCGCGCCGGCACACGGTGCGCGCCACGTGGAGCTGTGCGGCCAGTGGCGTGCCTCCTGGCAGGATGAAGCGCGTCAACGCCGGAAGCGCGGACTCGAGCGCGTCGATCGTGGCCTCGAGTTTGGCGACATCGTCGTCGGTCACGCCGCGCGCAACCGGGGCCCGGGGTCCGGCGGCCGCGAGTGCGGCCCCGATTTCGAACAACGCCGGCTGGAATCCCCGGAACTCGTCGGTGAACCAACCGCGATCGTCCAGGGTCCCGGTCACTCCCAGGGCGGCATTCAGCTCGTCCACCGCCCCGCAGGCCTCGATCCGGGGATCGCTCTTAGGCACTCGCTCGGGACCGAGGAGTCCGGTGCTGCCATCGTCCCCTGTGCGCGTGTAGATCTTCACGGCCGGCCAGTGTATCATCGCAGACCATTCTCACCCTGTAGCGCTGAATGTCCATTCGCGAAGCCCTTCCCCCCGTACTACGCGGCGAACAGGCCGCCACGCTCACCGCTTCGGCGGTCTCTGATCTCGACGCGTTGGCTGAACGCGCCGATGGCGAGCGCATGCTGGTTTTCGTCCGCGACGAGTGCGCGGCGCGCATGCGCCAGCCCCATCCGAGCGCCGGCGTCGCTTTCCTGCTCGCCGAAGTCTGCCGCCGGAACGGCGAGATCGAACGCGCCCACCAGACCCTGCTCGCGCTCGGCGACGGACTGGCTCGCGCCGCTGACTGGGAAGCCCTGTCGTTGATCGCCGAGCGGGCACTCGCCGTAGAGGAAACCCAGGCCGCCGTCCGACTCCTGGTGACGGCGTACGAGCACCTGGCCCGCGAACCCGAGCACACCGAAGCTTTGCAGCGCGCCTGGGCCATGATTCCCGAGGATCTCGAAATCGGTCTGCAGCTCGCGGTGAGGCTGGGAGCCGCGGGGCGGGCCGGAGAACGCCGCACCCTGCTGGCCGAGTTGATGCCGCGCTTCGCCGAGGAAAAGCGGTACGCCGGCCTCGAGGAAGCCGCCCTCGAGTTCTCCGAGCACCAGGATGTCGACGGACTGCTTCGGCTCGTAGCCACACTCCCGGTTCTGGTCGAGCAGGGCGCGACCGGCGAACTCAATCAGTTGCTCGACATCGCCTTTGGTCCGATCAAGCTCTCCGGGCGAGCCGGTGAAACCCTGCCTGCCCTGCGCTCGGTGGTGGCGCAGATCTCCGAGCGCCTGGGCCCGGGCGCCGCCGATCGCCTGAGGAGCCTGGTGGTCGAAGGGCTGAGACAAGGGCCGGCCCGCGACCTGCCCGACGCGGAAGCGGTCCTTGCAGCCTCCGGGGTCGCCGACCCAGCACGACCCTTCCTGCCGTCGCTCGAGCGATTCGACGCGATCGCGTCGTTGCCGCCGGGGCGCGCGGTGCACCACTCGTCGTTCGGCGCCGGCCGCGTGGTCGCCAATGACGCCGACACGGTGCGCGTGGACTTCGCCCATTCGCGCGGGCACGCGATGCCGATCGCGGCCGCGCGCCGCACGCTGGCCGCGATCGACGAGGAGGACTTGCGGCTGGTGGCCGCGTCGGATCCGGGCGCGATCGTCAAGCTCGCGACCAGCCAGCCCGCGGAGATCCTGGTGCGTGCGCTGCGCGCCCTGGGCGGCGACGGGGACGCCACGCGTCTCAAAGTGTTCCTGGTTGGCTCGCAGATCATTCCGGTCAAGGACTGGACGTCTTTCTGGCGGCGGGGACGGGCGGCGCTGGAGAAGGACCCGCGGGTCGATGCCTCCCGCGCCTTCGAGCAACGCTATCGGCTGGCTCCCGAGGGCGCGGCCGCCGATGTCAGCGGACCGCTGCCCGGGCTCGAGGCGCGCAAGCCGGCGCGCACCAATCTGGCGACGCTCAAGAAGTTCCTGGCCCAGCATCCGGGCGCCGACTCGGCACTCGCGCAGCGGTTCGGCCGCTACCTGGCGCGGCTGATGCATGATTCCGACGCCGAGCTGATGGATCGTGCGCGAGCCGGGCTGCACGTGGCGCGCTGGTATCCGGAGCGACTCGAGGAATGGGGCAGCGTATTGCGCGAGTTGTGGGAGCGCGGACTCTCGGTCGCCGATCTGAGCGGAGAAGACGAACAGATGGCGTTGCTGCGCTCGTCGCACGCTGCGGGCGTCGAGTCGGATGCGATTCTCTCGGCACTCGACTCGCGCTTCGCCTCGGTCCGCGCCGAAGCCGGTGAGTTGCTCGAGCGCCTCGACGACCGAGGCCGCGACGCGCTGCGTGCGACGCTGATCGCGCATGCCGTCCGCTACCCCGGGGCGGCGCTCCGGCGCATCGAGGAGGAATTGGAGTCGACGCCGCAGGGCATGGAAGGCTGGCGATTGTTGAATGCGGCACTCGGGCTGATCGAAGAGCGGCCCAAGGCTTCGGTGGCCGAAAAGGTCCTGCGCTGGCTCGAGCCCGGCGGTGCCTTCGAGCGCATCCTGAAGGACCACCCGCCCGATGAGGACCATCGGTTGCGCGTGCGCGTGTTGCTCCGCCAGTGGCGGTCGAGCGACCGTTTCCTGTTTCCGGCGCTAGAACTCGTTGAACGACTGGGACTTGTCGAGGAAGCCGACACTGTGCGCACCGCCCGCGATCAACGCTCGGCGCGCCTGTTCGAAGGCGTCGGCCAGATTGCCGAGACCACCGACCTGGTGGTCATGACCCGCGCCACGTTCGACCGGCTGCGCGGCGAGCTGGACCGACTCGAGCGCGAACTGCGCACGACCATTCCGCAGACCATCCGCAAGGCGCGCGAGCTGGGCGACCTGCGCGAGAACGCGGAGTTCCATTCCGCGAAGCTCAAGCAGGCCAACGTCAGCAAACTCGTGGCCTCTCTCCAGAAGCGCCTCGCGCGCGCGCGCTTCGTCGAAGACGTCGACTCCAAGGACGGCGTCGTGGGTCTGGGCACCGAGGTCGTGCTCGAAGGCGAGACCGATGTCGCGACGTACTGGATCCTCGGCGAAGACGAGCACCATTTGGGCGAACACGTCGTGTCGTTCCAGGCGCCGGTCGGTCGCGCACTGGTCGGCCGCACGATCGGCGACAACGTCGAGATCGGCGAACCCGGTCAGACCCGCCGCTACCGCATCGTGTCGGTCGAACGGAAACTCCCCGAGCACTCGCCGCCCGCCGAAGAGGCGCAAGACGCGGATTGATGCGCCGAATACAGGCGATCTTCCGTGACACGCTGTTTCTAACAGCGAATCATCGCCGCGCGTTTCGTTCCTCACGAAAAAATGACTTTGTCGCGGAGGAGCTTCACGCTATGGTGCCGCCCGCGACGTTCCTTGCAAATTTCATTCGTCGGCGCTGTCTCACCTTCCCGCGGCGCATCGTGCGCGCGGGAACTCGCGGACCGAAATCGAGTCACCGCGGTGTCGGGTGGGCGGCGTAGACCTAGGATTTGGCCGATAAACAGGGTGGCTTCGGTCGCCCGCTTTTGGGTGGAAAGGGATTTCCCGCCGCCCATCCGACATTCGGATGGGTGAAGCGGGTGCCTGCAGGCACCCGCTGCGCCGACGAGTGGCACCATGTCCCTTCAGGCACACACCAACAGCATGCGCCTCGACGTACACGATGCGCTGCGAGGCGTGATCTCGATCGGGATGATCGAGGCCTCGGAGGCACGCCAGGGAGCGCTGCCCGCGGAGTTCGTCGCGGAACGAGACCGGCTGGCGGAACGGCTGGTCGGGCTCTACTCGGGCAAGCAGCCGGCGGACATTCCCGGCGTTGCCGAGACCCGCGCGCTCTTTCACCAGCTCGACCTCGACCCGACCAAGCATCGCCCGAGCAGCGAAGCGCTGCTCAGGCGCGTCCTGCAGGGCAAGGGACTGCCGAGCGTGAGTGCTGCGGTCGATGTGTGCAACCTGTGCTCGCTCGAACACCAGATTCCACTCGGACTCTACGACCGTGACGCGGTCCGCGGCGTCGTGGTGGTCCGCGTCGGCCGCGAGGGCGAGGGCTATCCCGGGATCCGCAAGCAGCGCGTGGGTCTCGAGGGCCGGCTCCTGCTCGCCGACGACGAAGGCGCCTTCGGGGCACCCACTTCGGACTCGGCGCGAACCGCCGTGACCCCCGAAACCACCCACCTGGTGGTGGTCCTGTTCTGTCCCGTGGATCGATCGGCGAAACACCTATCGGTAGCGCTCGAACACCTCGCCGATCGGCTGACGCGTTACTGCTCGGCGAAGATCGTCGGGGTGAGAGTCGTTCAGTAGCAGCGAACATCGGCCGCGGGTTACGCTGTCGCCGGGCTTGACCCGCCTCCCGTGTGCCTCCTACATTCACAGCGAGTTCCCAACCCACGGCCGCGGGGCTCCCGCACTACCTGCGAGCCGACTTCTGGAGGAGACCATGAAGAGACTCGCAGCGTGCGCCCTGGTCCTGGCGCTCACCGCCGGGCCGGCATCCGCCATCACCATCGGCGGCGGCGCGTTCGGCGGATGGAGCATCCCCGTGGCTCAGGACGACAACGGCCAAGGCACGATCTATGGCATCCGTGCCCCGGTCGGGCTCGGCAAGCTGATCACGGTGGAGCCCTACGCTTCCTGGACCACCGGCGGCGATGTCGAGGAAACGGTCGGCGCCTTCAATTTGACCCGAAGCGGCATCGACCTCTCGAGCTACGGCGCCAACGTCATGCTCACGTTCGGCACCGGATTCCAGATGTTCCCGTTCGCGGGCATCGGCTCGACCGCATCCGAGCGGGAGGGGCTGGATCAGACCTCCACCCAGTACGGTTTCGGGCTCGGCATCGGCTTCACGCCGTTTGCCATCCCACTGGCCATCGACGTCCGCGGCGAATACACGAGCGTGCTCGACGAGGACAACTCCGATACCGCGCGCAACTGGGGCAATGTGACCCTGGGCGCCACCTACAAACTGTTCAGCAAGTGAGGAGGCCCGACATGCGTGGACTCAGAACGGTTCTGCTGAGCCTGGCGCTGGGCGCGGTCACGCTCACCGGCTGCTTCATCACCCAGGCTCAGATCATGGCGTTTTTCGAATTGTCGAATCCGTTTACGATCGGCCCGCCTCCCGAGAACCCGGTCCACCGCGAACTCGTGGATCTCAACACGATCGACGACTACGCGGACAACAAAGAGGATCTGGAGGGGCTATCCGACCTGGCGGTCGTCGGGACCTTCACCAACGTGACCCCGCTCGGGCCGACCAACACCGGCGGGACCATGGAGGTGTGGATCACCGCCGACGACACCAACCTCACCGATCCGACTACCGGCGGGGCGGTGAAGCTGTGGGGACCGAAGAGCATTGGTCCCAATCCCGACGCGGTCACCATCACGTGGGACGAGTCCGCTGCCCTCTTCACCAAGGCGGGCAAGGACCTCCTGATCCAGGAGATCAAGGGCGACGGCATCTTCACCGCCTACGTCTACACGACCGGCGGCGCCGCGGCCCAGTCGTTCCGTGTCGACGACGGCGGGATCATCCTGGTGCTTTCGGGCGGCATGTAGCCGTCGTTTCAGGATCCGACGACGGGCGGGGCGCTCCGGCGCTCCGCTCGTTTTCTTTGTGCCGAACTACGCGTGCCAGCGATTGGTGATCGGCAGCCTGCGATCCTTGCCGAACGCTCGCGGCGTGATCTTGACCCCGGGCGGGCTCTGGCGCCGCTTGTACTCGGCCTGGTCGACCATGTGGAACACCCGGCGCACCAAGGCTTCGTCGTAACCCATCTCGGTGATCTCGGCGACCGAGCGGTCCTCCTCGACGTAGAAGCGCAGGATCGGATCGAGTACATCGTAGGCGGGCAGCGTGTCCTGGTCGGTCTGGCCGGCCCGCAGCTCCGCGGTCGGCGGCCGGGTCAGCACGCGTTCGGGGATCGGCGGAGGGCCGCCGCGCGCGTTCCGCCAGCGTGACAGCTCGAACACCATGGTCTTGTAGACGTCCTTGAGCACCGCGAAGCCGCCGGCGCTGTCGCCATAGAGCGTGGTGTAGCCGACCGAGACCTCGCTCTTGTTGCCGGTGGTCAGCACCAGCCAGCCGAACTTGTTCGACAGGGCCATCAGATAATTGCCGCGAATGCGCGCCTGGAGATTTTCTTCGGTGATGTCCGGAGGCCGACCCTTGAAGTGCGGATCGAGGGTCGTGCAATAGGTCTCGAAGACCTGCTCGATCGGAATGACGTCGTAGGTCACCCCGAGCGCGCGCGCCAGCAGACCGGCGTCCTCGGCCGAGGCCTCGGACGTGTAGCGGGACGGCATGAACGCGCCGACCACCCGGTCCGCGCCGATCGCGTCGACGGCGATACACGCGCACAAGGACGAGTCGATGCCTCCCGAGAGGCCGAGCACCACCTTGTCGAAGCCGTTCTTGCGCACGTAGTCCCCGGTGCCGAGCACCAGGGCGCGATAGACTTCGGTCAGCGGATCGAGGGCCACCGCGGTACGCCGCTCGACGGCGGGCAGGCTCTGCACCGCAGTCGCCACGCCGCCGGCGCCGGTTTCCACCCGGGCGGTGGCTCCCGCCGCGGCCAGCGGCGGTAGATCGATCCTCGGCACCTGCTCGCCGGACTCGAGTGCTCGGCCCTTGCGCAGGCGCGGATCGTGGAGCCGCGCGCCGAACACCGCCTCGAGGTCGACGTCGGCGAGCACCAGATCGTCCTCGAACATCAGGCCCTCGGCCAGCACCTGGCCTTGCTCGTCGACCACCAGGCTGCAACCGTCGTAGACGATCTCGTCCTGCGCGCCGACCAGGTTCACATAGCAGACGATCGCCAGGTTGTCGGCGGCGCGGGTGCACAACATGCGCCGGCGCTGCTGAGCCTTGCCCGCGTGATAGGGCGACGCCGACAGATTGAGGACGATCTCGGCGCCGCCGCGCAGCACCTGGTCCTCGACCGGGCCGCCCGGGTACCAGATGTCCTCGCAAATGTTGACGCCGATCGCGGTGCCGCCGCGGACGAACACCGGATTCCGCGTGCCCGGCATGAAATAGCGGTTCTCGTCGAACACGCCGTAATTGGGCAGGTAGCGCTTGCGATAGGTGCCGGCCCACTGGCCGTCGTGCAGGACGGCGGCGGCGTTGTAGAGATCGAAGTCGCGTTCGACGGTTCCGATCATGCAGGTGAGGCCACGCGTGTGCGGCAGCAGATCGCGGGTCCGTTCGATCGCGCGTTCGATGAACGAGGGCTTGAGCAGCAGGTCCTCGGGCGGATAGCCGGTGATGAACATCTCCGGGAACGCGATCAGGTCGACGCCGAGGGTGCGGGCGCGGTCCAGCGTCGCCACCGCGAGGTCGAAGTTGCCGTCGAGGTCGCCGACCGTCGGGTTGAGCTGGGCGAGACCCAGCCTGAGCTGTCGCATCCGGGCGATTGTGCGGAAGGCCGCGCGCGCGGCGCAAGCTCCGCCGTTCAGGCTCCAGTCGTTGGCGATCGAAGGACAAACGAAAGCGCCCGGCCGTTGGACCGGGCGATCCCGTTGCCGCGGACGAGCACGTCCGCGTTCAAGAGGGAGAAGCGAACCCGTGGCGCTTGGTGCCCGATCGTTCGCCTTCCATCCCGCCGGTGGTCAGGGGTCTCGCGGGACCCTCTCTTTACTGAGCCTCCGACGGCTCTTGATCTCGGGGGGCCGGTCTCGCCGGCCACCTTCCGGTTGGACTTTCGCAAGTCCTGTTCCCGGAGGCGGTCCCCGTACGCCGAAGCGCCAAGTGATTGTCGCAGCGTGCCGGGGCCTATGCCAGTGGAAAATTTCCGGCCGATGCCGGCCTCTCAAGCGGCTGAAAGGCAGCGATTTGCCACGCAGCAGCGTGTCGCTTGCAGCGTCTTGCACGAGCTGCCTGGCCGAACGAGAGGGAGTTGAGCAGGTCTAGAGAGGCCACGCCTTGAAATATCCGTTGACGTGCGTGCGGGCCCACACTAACATAACCGTATGGTTACTAAAGCGATTGGTTATGAGACAAAGGAGCCCGACCTTGACGCCACCTTCGCGGCCCTCGCCGATCCCACGCGCCGCGCGATCCTGGCCCGGCTGGCGGCTGGTGAGGCGTCGGTGACTGAGCTGGCCGAGCCCTTCTCGATGAGCCAGCCGGCGATTTCCAAGCACCTGAAGGTCCTCGAGCGCGCCGGGCTGATCACCCGCCGACGCGATGCGCAGCGCCGGCCCTGCCGGCTCAAGGCGCGGCCCCTCGGGGCCGCCAGCGGATGGCTGGAGGCGTACCGGCAGTATTGGGAGGAAACCTACCGGCGCCTCGATTCCCTGCTGGACGAGATGAAGACCCAGGACCATGAACCCGAAGACCCCAATCCCTAGAGGAGAGACATCATGAGCACGGGAACGCTGAGCATCACGGCAAAGGGCGACCGGGAGATCGTCATGACCCGAGACTTCAATGCGCCGCGGACGTTGGTCTTCGACGCGCACACCAAGCCGGAACTGATCCGGCGCTGGCTGCTCGGACCTCCAGGCTGGTCGATGGTGGTGTGCGACGTGGACCTGCGAGTGGGCGGCGCCTATCGCTACGTGTGGCGCAAGGAGAACGGGCCCGAGATGGGCATGGGCGGGATCTTCCGCGAGATCGCGGCGCCCGAGCGACTGGTCAGCAACGAGAAGTTCGACGACCCGTGGTACGTGGGCGAGTGCATCGGCACGATCGTTCTGACCGAGAAGGGCGGCAGGACCACCCTGACCCAGACCCTTCTCTACGATACCCGCGAAGCGCGCGACGGCGTCCTCAAGTCGCCGATGGAAGAGGGCGTGGCGTTCAGCTACGACCGACTCGACGATCTGCTGGCGTCGGGCTCCCGCTAGCTCGAGAGAAGGAGGCCGTCATGCTGCGCAGCATTGGAGCCGTGTTCGCCGGATTGCTCGCCATCTTCGTCCTGTCGATCGCTGCCGACCTGGTGATGCACTCGACCGGAGTCTTCCCGCCGGCGGGCGAGCCGATGGCGGATTCGCGCTGGTGGCTGGCGATTGCGTACCGGTTCGTCTTCGGAATCGTCGGCTGCTATCTGGCGGCCCGACTCGCCCCGAGCCAGCCCATGCGCCACGCGTGGATCCTGGGTGGGATCGGCATTGCGATCGGACTCGCCGGCGCGCTGGCCACGTGGAATCAGGGCCCGGGCTTCGGTCCCAAGTGGTATGCGCTGACCGTCGCCGCGATGCCGATTCCGTGCGCGTGGATCGGCGGCTGGCTGGGTGCCGGCGCTCGGCAGCGCCGAGCACCGGTGGTCTAGTTCAGGAGGAACCGTAGTGCCGACCCCGGTGAAGCGCGCTTCGAAGAAGAAGGCAGCAAAGAAGACCACACGTAGTCTGGCGGTATCGAAAACCGGCTCTTCGAGTGGTTCGGGTTCGACGAAACAAGAAGTCGCCGCCGTGGTCGCGTGGCTCGAGCGCACCGGCACCCAGCGCAACCGCGAAGGCATGGCGCGCTACGCGATTCCTTCTGACAAGGCCCTTGGCATCTCGGTCGGCGCGCTACGGCAGCACGCCAAGCGCCTGGGGCGGAACCACGACCTGGCCGCCGCCCTGTGGGACACCGGCTGGTACGAGGCGCGCATGCTGGCGACATTCGTCGAGGAGCCAGCAGAGATCACCCCGGCGCAGATGGATCGCTGGTGTCGGGACTTCGACAGCTGGGCCATCTGCGACACGGCGTGCTTCGGCCTGTTCGATCGCACGACGCACGCATGGAAGAAGGTGGAGCAGTGGGTCGAACGGCGAAACGAGTTCGAGAAACGCGCGGGCTTCGCACTGATAGCGTGCCTGGCGCTCCACGACAAGGGGGCCGCCGACCCCGTGTTCGTTCGCTACTTGCGACTGATCGAGCGCGGCGCCGGTGACGAGAGGAACTTCGTCAAGAAAGCCGTGAACTGGGCATTGCGTGCGATCGGAGGGCGAAGCCCCGCATTGCACGCGGCGTCGGTGAAGCTCGCCCGCAAGCTGGCGGACTCACCGGAGGCGACGCCGCGCTGGGTGGGGAAGGATGCGCTGCGCGGGCTGATGAGCCCGGCGATGAAGCGTCGGGTGGCGCGGAATCGGGCCGGGCGATAGCGCGTTGCGAACAGGGGGCGCTCAGCGCTCAGTGCCGAGACTCGACAACGCCCGGTCGCGACTACCCCTGCCTTGCCCAGCGAAGGATCTCGGGGAGGCTCGGCGTCTTGCCGTAGAGCAGGAGCCCGATGCGGAACACCCGCGACGAGGCGACCAGCGCCAGCCACGCGGCCCCGAGCAACAGCCCGAGCGAAAGGGCGACCTGCCAGAGCGGCACCGAGCTGGTCGGCGCCATCAGCCGCAGCATCATCGCCACCGGCGCGGTCGGCGGGATCAGCGACATGGCGGTCGCCACCGGGCCGTCGGGCTTGCCGAGAATGATGGTCATGGTCACGAACGGCACGAAGTTGAGGAAGGACAGCCACACCGCGAATTGCTGCGCCTCGCGCATGTTCGACGCCATCGACCCGATGCCGGTCATGATGCTGCCGTAGAACAGATAGCCGAGCAGGAAGTACGCGATCGCCGCGAGCAGGATCCCCGGGGGAATCGACACCCCGGCCGCCAGGATCCCGGTGCTCAACACCGGCACAGCAAAGCCGAGCCAGATCGCCACCAGGGTGAGCCCGGCCGAACCCAGACCGATCAGCTTGCCGGTCAGCAGTTCGCCCGGCGACACGTTGCACAGGAGCGATTCCAGGATCCTCGACTCCTTCTCCTCGCTCACGCCCTGCAGCAAGTATTGGCCGCCGACGGTGATGCTCAGCCCGAGCAGCATCGCGAAGGCGAACGGCAGCATGAAGTCGAGCAGCTCTCGTTTGTCGTCCTTGAGTTCGAACGCGCCCTGCTTGTTGATCGCATAGAGGTCCATGCCCGCGGTGGGCCGCGCAACGCGCTCGAGCTGGGCGGCATCGAGGTGGCCACCTGCCAGTCCGCGCACCAGCCACGCCGAAATCGGCCGGCGGTCGGCGGAGGAGAACAGGTTGAACGAGCGCGCGTAGCGCCGGAGCCGGCCGTGCTCCAGGTAGTCGGCAGGAATGACCAGCACCTGGCTGATCTCGCCGCTCCTCATAGCACGCTCCGCGGCGCCGAAATCCGCGAACTCGCGGATCTCGGTGCGGACGATCTGCGAGGGAATCTGTGCACCGATTTGCACCTGCTCCTGAGCGAGGTCGGTCGCGATCTCGCGCGGCGCGTTCTGAAAGAGCCCCGAGGAGTCCACCACGCCCAGGGTCTTCAACTCCTTGATCACCGAGAGACGCTCCTGCGCCGAGGGCCCGATCGAGAGGAACATGACGAGCGCGAAGTAGGCGGGTGTGCCCAGCGCGGTGAACACGAAGGCCTTGCGCCGAACGGTGCTCAGGTACTCGCGGCGTGCCACGATCAACGGGATCCGCAGGGAAAAGCTCATGGCTTGCCTCCCCGGGTGGATACGGCGGGTTCGGGCTCGCCGGACGGATCCAGGCCCATTTCGTCGCGCACCACCTTCACGAACACGTCCTCGAGCGGCATCTCGGCCATCTGGAACGACTCGATCAGGCTGCCGCGCTCGAGCAGGGTGCGCAGCACGGTGTGCGGCGACGCGTCGGCTTCGAGCATCAGTTTGTGGTCCCCGTTGAACGCCTCGATCGACCGCACGCCGGGCACCGGTTCCATCGGGCCCGCGACCCGCACGACGATTGCGTGGTCGGCGTGATGGCGGCGAATCTCGCGCACGCTGCCGTAGAGGACGACTTTGCCGCGGTGGATCATCATGGCCCGGTCGCAAAGCTCCTCGACCTTGTTCATCTGGTGCGTCGACAGGAGCACGGTGACGCCGGCGGCGCGGCGCTCGGCGAGGATGTCCTCGAGCAGCTGGACGTTGACCGGGTCGAGGCCGCTGAACGGTTCGTCGAGGATGAGGAGCCGTGGCTCACCGATCAGCGCGGTGCACAGCTGCACCTTCTGCTGCATTCCCTTGGACAGGGTCTGCACCTGTTTGGCTGCGGAATCGGCCAGCTCGATCCGTTCGAGCAGCGCCCGCGCCTGGCGCTTCGCTTCGCTCGTTTCGAGGCCCTTGAGCCGGCCCCAGTACTCGAGCACTTCCTGGACCTTGGCGCGTTTGTAGAGGCCGCGCTCTTCGGGAAGGTAGGCAATGTGGCGACGCCGGGTCAGCGGATCTTCGAGCCCGGCGATCCGGATCGTACCCTCGTCGGGCTTGAGGATGTCGGTGATCATCCGGATCAGGGTGGTCTTGCCGGCGCCGTTGGGGCCGAGCAACGCGAAGATCTCGCCGGCCTGGACCTGAAGGCTGACCCGATCGACGACGGCGCGACCGTCGTAGCGCTTGGTGACCTCGCGAACGTCGAGCATTCGGCAGAGCGCTCCCAGAGGGGTGGGGGCCGACGTCGGACGACGCCAGGCACCCCAAGAAAAGTCGCCGGAGAGTAGGCCCTTGCCGGCCGATAATCCATCGGGGCCGGCTCCCCGCTTCGCGCGCGTCGTTCCAACCCCGAGACCGGACCCGAAGCGCCGGGATTCCCAAGGCGCCCGAAATGCGTCAACGTCGATCCGGATGGCCGAGGAATGGACCCCCGCCGGGGCACTCCAGGGAGCTAGAACAGGAAATGCGCATGAACTCGAAATGTTGGTTGCCGACACTCCTGGTCGCGGGTCTGGTTGCACTCGCCGGCTGCGACAGCTCGAGCCCGACCGGCCCTCCGATGGGCACCGCGGACTCGATCGTGGTCAGCCCCGACACCGTGGTCGTGACCATCGAGTCGGTTGCGAACTTCCTGGTCACTCTCTACGACAGCTCGGGAGTCGAGATCGTCGCCCCGGTCACCTGGACCAGCGCCGACACCGGCATCTGCCTGGTCAGCGCCAGCGGCCAGGTGGTCGGAGTCACCGAAGGCATCACGCAGGTGTTCGCGACTTCGGGCGCGGTGACCGACAGCGGGGTCGTGGTGGTGACGCCGGGAACCGGCGGCTGGACCGCGCAGACGAGCAACGTCTCCGGATCGCGCCTGAACGGCATCTTCTTCCAACCTGACGGCCGCAACGGCTGGGCGTGCGGCGATGGCGGGCGCATGGTGCGTACGACCAACGCCGGCTCCACCTGGGCGCTACAGAACACGCCGACCACGGCGCGGATCAATGCCGTCTGGTTCGCCAACGCGAGCATGGGCTTCGCCGCCGGCGCCGGCGGCATGATTCTGAGGACCACGAACAGCGGCACATCCTGGACGCGACTGCTCACCGTGCCCGCCGCGGAAAACCTGCACGACATCACGTTCGCCGACGCCGACACCGGCTGGGTGGTAGGTGCTTCGGGAGTTCTGCTGCGGACGACCGATGGCGGCGACACCTGGGAGCGTATTGGCATGGCGGTCTCGGATCTGAACGGAGTCGCGTTTGCCGGGACCCGTGACGGCTGGGCCGTCGGCAACAACGGTGTGATCCTCGGCACGCACAACGCCGGAGCCACGTGGTTCGTGGTGCAGCCGGCGGTCACCGGCCTCGTGCTGTCGGGCGTGTGGCGAGAGTCCGAGTCGCGCGCCAACGCGGTCGGCAACGCGGGTGCGGCGCCGCGCACGATCGCCGGGCCCGACTCCACCAACTGGGAGCTGGTGAACGCCGGATCCGGGTACTCGCTCGAGGACGCCTGCTTTGTCGACGCCAGCACCGGCTGGGCGGTCGGGTTGAACGTGGGGGGCGCGGTCCTGCGGACCGACAACGGCGGCGCCAGCTGGACGGCGCAGTCGCCGAATACCTCGAGCCGGCTCCGGGATGTATTCTTCGTCGACCAGTTCCGCGGTTGGGCCGTGGGAGACAACGGCACGATCGTGCACACGGTCAGCGGCGGCAATCCCTAGGACGACACGCCAGGGCTCGAGGCGGGCGCGCTTCCCAGGGGAGCGCGCCCGATCTCATTTTGGCCCAGGAACGTCATGAGCGATCACCTGATCATCGTCGACGGCTACAACGTCATTCTCCGCTCGGCGGAGCTCAGGCCCGGGCCGGAGCGGACGCTGGAACAGGCGCGGGACAAGCTGCAGAACCTGCTCGCCTGGACCTTCGGCCCCGGTGATGCGCGCTTCGTGGTCGTGTTCGACGGCGCGACCGGCGGCGGCGAGGATGCTCCGCAAGGTCGCGTCGAGGTCCGCTACTCGCGTCCGCCGGAAAAGGCCGACGACGTGATCCGCCGTTTGGTCGAGCGCGAGGTGGACAACGACCGACGCGTGACGGTCGTGACGTCCGACCTCGAGGTCGCGCGCCACGCGCGCGCGATGGGCGCCGACATTTCCCTCTCCGATCTGTTCCTGGCGAGCGCCCTGGGTCCGCACTCGGAGGAGACGCCCGAGAAGCCGGTGAATCTGTCGAAGCGCGAAATCGAGGAGTGGGCGGAGATCTTCAAGCGTCGCGGGCTGATCAAGGAAGAACCGGAAGAATAGCCCGGTCGGGTGTCACTGGTGGGTTCCCGCATGTTGCGGGTGTCGGTGGTGAGGGGGCCCAAAGGCGAGTCTGAGTCGCGCGGAGCCAGGGACGGCGGGAGCGCGACTCAGTCTCAGCGAGCGACGCAGGAGGCGGAGCGAGCGGCCTAAGGGCCCCCTCACCCTCACCCCGACATCCCGCAAACCCGATGCCTTACGGGCGGTACTCCGCCAGCAGCTCCGACACGATCGCGTACGGGAAGATCCACGCCTGCGAGTTGTACGGAGCCGCGTCGTCGTAGAGCGTCTCGTGGTCGAGCGCGTTCACGCCGAAGTGCCGCACACCCCGGTCGAACGGAACCAGGAACCGGCCCGAGTACGTGTTGTCGCCGTTGGCGTGTAGCCGCGTGCGCAGGCCCGTGCGCAGCAGGACCACTACGTCGTCCGGCCGCTCGGTGGTGACGGTGACTGCCACGTGAGCGCCCGGTTCGAGCTTGAGGATTTGGCGCAGGCGGAAGAACTCGCGCGGCGACGTGATCGTCGTGTCGAGGTCGCCCGACTGGAGTCGCAGACTGAGGATGTTCACGTGTCGGTCCACGGGCGGACGCTCGGACTGGACGCGCACGCCGGTGGTGGCCGCGATCCGCCACCTCGGACGACGCGACGCCAGGTCGACCGCACCGGGGTCCGGAACCCGTGCCAGCATCACGCGGCGCACCCAGTGATCGACGAACGGCTTGCGAACGATGCGTCGCGCGAGCGTGGACGAATCGTCGGAGGTCGAAGATGTCGCGATGTTGAACGTGCCGTGGAACACCTTGTGCACGGTCACGATCGCGGTGGTCGGCCGTCCGGTCGAATCGCTGTCCGCGAACGCGAACTCGAACCTGCGATCGACGCGAGAGATGTGACGCCAGAAGCGCAGCGGCCGGATCGCGGCCAGCGCGCCTTCCGGAGCGTTCTCGATCATCGTCTCGTCGGAATGCTCCATCTCGCCGTCGTCGACCAGGTCGGGCTGACTGGCCATCGTGCCGCTGATCTCGCCCGAATCCTGATTCCAGCCGCCGCCGCCGCTGACCGGCGTCTCGCTTCGGCTACAACCGGCCAGTGCCAGCGCGACGACGAGCCACGCCAGGGCGGGTTGGTGTTGGGGTCGGTGCATGATGTCCTCCACGGGTGCGAACACTCCAGGGCGGGAGCTTCCTCTCCGCCTGATCTGCACCGCACATGCCACCGAGCGGGTCGCGGCAAGCCGTTGGGGCGCAATGGCCGCGCGAGGGAGACCCGGTCTCTGCCGTACCGTTCAGGACACTTCGGTCCACGGCGAGCACGTCCTGGGTCAGCGCAAACAGCAACGCGGGCGCCCCCGAGGGGACGCCCGCGCTTGAGTTCCAGTCCGTCAGTCGATCAGGACTTGACGAACTTGTCCTCGTCCACGGTGAAGGTGATCGAGGTGCCTTCCTTGATCACGACCTGGTAGCCCTTCGACGCCGCGACACCAGTTGCGGCTGCCGCGCCACCGATCAGGCCACCGATCAGAGCGCCCTTGCCGCCGCCCGCCGCCTTGCCGATCAATGCACCGGCTGCAGCGCCACCCGCCACCGCTCCAATGTTGCGAGCGCGCGGCGAGCCGGCTTCGACCGGCTCGAGGGTCGCATTCATCTCGTGCTGCTCGCCGTTCGCGACGATGCTCCGGACCTGCAGGCCGAGCAGCGCCTTGGCGCCTTCCTTCTTAGCCGCGCCGGCCTCCCTCGAAACGTTGACCACGCCGTGAACCACGCTTCCGGCCGGGATCACGACGACGTTGCCGACGATGATGTTCTCCTGGACCGTACCCGACCAGGTGTCGCCGACTTGCGCGGTTTCAGTGGTCAGCGCAGTCATGACTTCGACCTGAATCGGCGTTCCCGCGGCGATCGTCACGCCCTTGGGGGCCGGCGGCGGCGTGGGCTTGCTCGGTGCCGGCTTGCTCGGTGCCGGCTTGGCTGCAGGCGGGGTCACGACCGGCGGAGCTTCCTCGACCGGCTTGTAATCCTCCTGCGGTGTCAGATCACCCTGCGGCTGCTCGATGGGATTGGTGGCCAGCAAGCTATCCGTAGTGGTTTCACTCGTGGCGCTGTCCTGCTTCGCGCACCCGGTGCCGAGGGCAGCGACCAGAAGCAAGAAGCCAAGCGTGGGAAGGGCACGACGCATAAGACAACCTCCATGGGGTGTGGGGGACCGCGAGTCCCACGATCGAGAGGACCTCCGTGTCCCGTCGCAGCAGCTCGTCGATGCGCAGCATGCCCGTGGTAGCGCATCCGGATCAAGACCGGATTCGTTCTCGCTTGACGATACGGTAACGTCCCGCCGGTCCATGCGGGCACGCGCAGTTATCGGCCGGAACCAAGCTCCGACTTTACTGTCACTTGCGGTGGAGGTCCGACGGATGAAAATTCGAGTCGGCTCGGGGTCGACCGCCGATACGCGTGTGGTTCCCGGGTTCGAGGATCGAAGCGGCCCCCGGCCGCGGCGATCCGGCGCCGGACCCGCCCTCGCGGCCCTCGAGCGCTCGGGCGACTTCTCCGGACGCTTCCTCGAGGTCGCCGTACTGCCGGTCGGCCGCCGTCCGACTCGGCGGATCATCGTCGTCGGCGCGGGACGACGCCGGGAGCTCACGGCGCAGCGGGTGCGATTGTGGGCCGGCCAGGCGGCGCGACGCGCGCGTGAGCTGGGCGCCACCTCGATCGCGCTCGAGGTTCCCGAGATCCACGGCGAACCCGCGGCGACAGCGGTCGAGGTCGCAGTCGAAGGCGCCTGCCTCGGGGGCTATCGGTTCACTGCCTACCGCAGTACCCCCGGGCCACCGGCCGCGCGCCGGCTCGAAATCGTGGCGCCCGGCTCGGTCCGGGTTCGTTCCGAGTGGGACGCCGCGGCTCGACGCGGCGCCGGCACGCCGCCGCCGTCACCTTCGCACGCGACCTGGTGGCGACCCCGGGTCAGGACCTGCCCCCCGAAACGCTGGCCGCGCGCGCGAGGGAGGTCGCGCGTCGCAGCGGGGCGCGCATCCGCGTGCTGGGAGTGCCCGAGTTGCGACGACTCGGAATGGGAGCGGTGCTCGCGGTGGGCCGTGGCAGTGTTCACCCGCCGCGCTTCATCGTGCTCGAGCGCGATCCGCGGCGCGGTCGCGGGACGCCGGGGCGAACGAGAACTCCGCGCTCGGCGAAGACCCCCACCGTCGTGCTCATCGGCAAGGGGGTCACGTTCGACACCGGTGGCATCAGCCTCAAACCGAATGAAGGCATGGGCCGCATGAAGTACGACATGGCGGGTGCGTCCGCCGTGCTCGCCGTGTTCGCGGCGCTGCCTACGCTCGATCCGCCGTTTCGCGTGGTCGGGCTCGTCCCCAGCGCCGAGAACATGCCGGGCGGTGGGGCGCTCAAGCCCGGCGACATCGTGCGCGCGATGGATGGCACGACCATCGACGTCGTCAACACCGACGCCGAAGGCCGACTGCTGCTCGCCGACGCCCTGTGTTTCGCGAAACGCTATCAGCCCGAAGTGGTGGTCGATCTCGCGACGCTGACCGGATCGATCAGCATCGCGCTCGGCCGGGCCGCGGCGGGGCTATTCACGGCCGACGACCAACTCGCCGCCGAGCTGGCCGCGGCCGGAGAGCACGCCGGCGAGCGGCTGTGGCGCATGCCGCTCTGGGAGTCGTACGCCGACGAGCTGCGCCGCGGCATCGCGGACCTCGAGAATTCCGGGTCGCGCGAAGGCGGAGCCTGCATCGCGGCCGCGTTCCTCGCGCACTTCGCGCGTGGCCTGCGTTGGGCCCACCTCGACATCGCGAGCACCGCGTGGGCATTCACCGATCAACCGCTCGAGCCGCGGGGCCCGACCGGCTTCGGGGTTCGGCTGCTGCTCGAGTGGCTCCGATCGCGGTCGGAGTCGCGTTCAGCGGCGCCGGCGCGCGGTGGCGGTTAGCCGCCCGAGGACGGAGTCTTGATCGGGGGCGCTTTGCGCTCGACTCGCAGACCGCTGGCCGGCTGCTCGAGCCGCAGCAGTCGACCCTGCTGGTCGACCCACAGCATCAGCTCGTTCTGGCCGTCGTTGATCGAGTACTTCCGGGCTTCGACCGGCTTGTGTCCCCAGCGGATTCGCTCCGCCGGCAGGCGAGTGACCTGCGCTTCGATCGTGGTGTCGCGGCGGCCGAGGACCATGAGCTGGATCGGGCGCGACGAGAACTCCTTCGCGTTCAGGTCGCGCACGATCAGGTCGAACAGCACATAGACTCCGGGATCATGGACGTAGAGTCGCCCCGGGGGGCGGTCGAAAACTACGGCGTCGCCGACCTTGTTGTACTCCCAGAAGGCGGTGTACTGGGTGTCGGCCATGACCAGCCCGCGGGTCCGGAGGTTGCCGGCGATGGCTTCGTTGGACTGGTAGCTGAGCAGCGCCATGTCGAACGAGCTCAGCATGACGGACACGGACTTCTTGAGGGTGTCGGGGCCGTTCTGCGTCTGAACCAGGGTTCGCGAGGCGCCGGTGATCATGATCGTGTCGCGGTAGACGTCGAACACGAATTCCTCGATGCCGACGGCCGTGCCCTTGATCGAAACCGCATACGAGCCGTAGTCGACTTCGGCACTGGATACCAGGCCGGCCGTTCCCGAAACGAGCGCGGCCACGGCGAAGGCAGAGCGAAGGAACGCCCTCGACCCGTGACCGGCGCGTCGGATCTGAAGCGGAGATGGCCTCATCGACCTACCAAAGTAGCATCGCCGGCGCCCCGGCATGTCAGCCCGTTGCCACATCGGAAAGGGTGGCCGAGCCGGGTTCGAGCCGCGCCACGGACTCGATGTGCGGCGTGTGCGGGAACATGTCGAACGGCCTGAGCTCCGCCAGGACGAAGCCGCGTTGGGCGAAATCCCTCAGGTCGCGGGCTAGAGTCGCCGGATTGCAGGAGACATAGACGATGCGTCGAGGCGCGAGTTCGGTGACGCGCGCGACCACCCGCGGGTGAAGTCCGGCGCGCGGCGGATCCACCACCACGACCTCGGGACGCGGCGCGTCCGGACGCTCGCCACGGGCCCACTGGCGCAGCACGGCGCGCGCTTCGCCTTCGACGAACGATGCGTTGCCGATGCGGTTGCGCCCGGCGTTTCGACGCGCACCGGTCACGGCCTGCGGGACCGATTCGACACCGACCGCGGCGCGCGCGCGTTGCGCGAACGCAAGGGTCAGCGTTCCGGTGCCGCAATAGAGGTCGAGCACGGTTTCGGCGCCGGTCAGTTCCGCGGCGTCGATCGCCGCGTGATACAACGCTTCGGCCTGCGTGCTGTTGGTCTGGAGGAACGACGCCAGCCCGGCTTCGAACTCGAGCCCGAGCAGACGCTCGACCACCAGGCCGTCGCCGTGCAGCAGCTTCTCGTCTTCGCCCAACGCGACATTCGATCGCGAGCGATTGAGCGCGAGCGATACGGTGCGCACCGCGGGCGACAACGCCGCGACACCCGCGGCCCAGGCCTCGAGCCCCGGGATCTCCGGCGACGCCGCGATCAGGTGGACCGCACATTGGTCGGTGTGCGGCAGGTGACGCACGGTGAGGAAGCGAACGACGCCCTGATGGTGTCGCGCGTGGTACGCGCGCCAACGCTGCTCGATGGCAAAGCGCTGCGTGTGGCGGACGACGTCGCGGGTCAGCTCGGAGCAGAGCAGGCAGGTTTCGAGCGCGAACACCCGGTCGAAGGCGCCGCGCTCGTGGAGCCCGAGGACGGGACCGCCCGCTGAGTCCGGATGGAAGGCGAACTCCATCTTGTTCCGGTAGCCGAACACCGAAGGGGCCGGAACAATGTCGGCGACGGGCGGGTCGGCGAAGCCTCCGAGGTGAGTCAGGGCCTCCCGGACCATCCGGGTCTTGACCCGGCACTGCTCGGTGTAGTCGAGGTCCTGGAACCGGCACCCCCCGCACACCGTAACGTGAGGGCAGGGCGCCGGGACCCGCAGGGGGGAGTCGGTCTCGATCCGCACCAGGCGGGCCTCGGCATAGCGCCGGTGCACGCGGCGGACGCGGACCCCGAGGCGGTCCCCGGGCAGCCCGCGGTCGACGAAAACCACCCGGCCCTCGTGGCGGGCAATGGCCTGCCCCCCCACCGCGAGGTCGGTGACATCGACGTTTAACAGCTCATTGACCTTCATGGGCGGGGCGCCGTATCTGAATCGGCGAAGCGCGGGAAGTTCCTGGAACCGGGGCACGGGCCTGGTGGTCTGAAGATGGCACGGCTGGCCGGAAGGCGCTGGACGCTAGCACAGGGGGTTGATCCAATGCGACGAACGGCAGCGTGGAAATGGGCGGGCGCGATGCTCGCTTCAGTGGCAATCGTGGGCGTGGCGTTCGCCCAGGGGACCCGCGAGCAGAGCACGCCGAGCGCGGAACCCGGCTGGCTCGGGGTCTACACGCAGGAACTGACCGACGACCTGCGCGAAGCCCTCGGCGTTCAGGCGAACGGCGTGCTCGTCAGCCAGGTGATCGACGACAGCCCGGCGGATCGCTCAGGGCTGCGCAAGGGTGACGTGATCCTCACGGTCAACGACCGCGCGGTCGAGACCAGCGACGCGTTCACCGAGATCATCCGCGCGCGCAAGGCCGGCGACACGGTCGCGATCCGCGTCCTGCGCGACGGCAGTCGCCAGACGCTCTCGGTCAAGCTGGGATCGCGCTCCGAATGGAGTGATGAAGGCGACGACGATGACGACGAGGGCGACAGCGGTTCGTTCCATGTCGTCATCCCCGACGAGCACAAGATCCGGCGCATGACCCGCGATCTCGGTGATCTCTCCGGGTTCGAGTTCTCGCTCGGGCACGGCCGGCTCGGCGTGCGCGTCCAGGACATGAACAAGGATCTCGCGGAGTACTTCAAGGCCCCGGAGGGAAAGGGCGCCCTGGTGCTCGAGGTGGTCGAAGGCTCGGCCGCCGAAAAGGCGGGATTCCGCTCGGGCGACGTGGTCGTGAAGGTCGGCGACGACGCGATCGCGAACAGCGACGACCTGATGCGCGAGATCCGTGAGCGTGAGGGCAAGGTGGCGTTCGAGGTGCTGCGCCGCGGGGCGCGGCAGACACTCACCGCGGAGCTGGACGAGCCGCGGGCGGCCCGCACGCACCGCGGCTACCGGTCGTTCGCCTTCGACGACGACGGCCCGGTCGTCCGGATTCGGGGCAACGACGAGGACCTCCAGCGGGAGCTCCAGAATCTTCGTCGGGAATTGGACCGTCTCCGTCAGGAACTTCAGGAACTCCGGGGGAACTAGCGGGTAAAGGTAGGCAGCAGGTCCGAGAGGGAGCGTCGATCCGAGTCGCCGGCACCGCAAGGTGCACGCAAGGGGCGATATCGCAGCAAACGGCGGCTTGGTGCAGCGCGGCGCTCCCTTCCGGGCCCTGCCCTGTTCTTGCAGGCGCGTTCGCGCTTGCGTAGCGTCGCGCCCCTATGTCTCCGCGCTCCGCCGTTCGCTTCTGCCCCTACTGCGCGACCGAGCTCTCCCTACAGGATGAACACGGCACCCTCAGGCCGACCTGTGCCGCGTGCGGATACATCCATTATCGAAACCCGGTTCCCGCGGCCGGCGTCCTGCTCGAGTGGCGCGGGGCCATGCTGCTGGTTCGCCGCCGCTTCGATCCGCGCGCCGGCGCCTGGTGCCTGCCCGCGGGATTCATGGAATTCGGCGAGACGCCCGAAGCGTGCGCGCTGCGTGAGCTGCACGAGGAGACCGGCATCCGCGGCAAGCTGACCGGCTTGTTCGGCGTCTACGCCGGCACCGACGACCCGCGCACGCGCTCGATCCTGATTCTGTTCCGCGCCGAACGGGAAGCCGGACGACTCAAGCCCGGAGACGACGCGATCGAGGCCGGCTATTTCGACCCCGGCCGCTTGCCCGCGCCCCTGGCGTTTCGTTCGCACACGCAGGCGCTGGCGGAGTTCTATCGCGTCCCCGGGGCGCGCCGACCCACGGCCGGCCGCCGCGGCCGAAACTAGGAAGAGTCGCCCGCCGACCGTAGCTGCGTCGCCAGCTCTTCCACCGACATCCCCCGGCCGGACTCGCTCAACGCGAAGTTCATCGCGATCAGGGTGGACATCATCAACGCGCGATCCAGGTCCTGGTCGTCGAACGGCTCGCCATCGCGCTTGTTGCTCAGGTTGAGCACGCCGAACACGCGATTCGAGTAGACGATCGGCACCGAAATGAAGGAGTCGGAGTTGTAGGTGTCCTTACCCGTGTGCATCGCGGTCGCCGCCTCTTTGGTTCGCACCAGCAGAGGCTTGCCGTGGTGGGCGACCCACCCGGCCACGCCCTGACCGATGCGCACGCGGACGCGGTTCACGATCGAGGGGTCCATTCCGCACTGCGCGGCGATCCAAAGGGTTTCGTTGTCGGGCGCCAGACGCATCAGGCTGCAGCGCTCCAGCTCGAAGTGCTCGCAGAACCACTCGACCAGGGTCGGGGCCAGCGCCTCGGGGTCGTGCTCCTGCGCCAGGACCTGGAAGGTCTGGTGCAGGAACTCCACCGTCTGCTCGAGTCCGCCCACCTTGCTCTCCGACTCGGTGAGCTGAACGTAGGCGTCGTTCAGGTGGATGGTCGCGGCGGCGGTCTGCTCTTCGAGCGCCAGCAGCGAGCTCTTCGTCCGCTCCAGCTCGTCGCGGTAATCCGTCGAACTCTTCTCGAGCGCGCCACGCTCGGCGTTGATGCGCTCGAGGTCGGCGGCCTTCTTGCGGTTGTCGGCCTGGAGTTCCGCGGTCTGCTGGGCGAGCGTGCGCACGCGCTCCTGAAACTCGGCGGCGACCGCGCGCGTGGTCGACTCGGTGCTGGGCGGGGTCACCGTGCGCGAGCGGTGCAGGTGCTGCGCGATCGCCAGCGACGCCATGCTGCGAATCGGGATGACCTCGCCGACCACTCGGCTGCCGAACGCGTTCTTCTTCTCGCTCGCGATCACCAGGACGCCAAAGATGTCGTCGTGGTCGGACATGGCCAGACACATGCACGATTGCCAGTAGGGCAGCGAAACCAGGGACCGCATCTGCGGCGCTTCGAGGCTGTCGGGCTCGTAGGCCGGGGAGGTCTGCAGGAGCTGGTTGAGCATCGAGCGGCGTTCGGCCTGATTGAAAAATGCACTGGGGTGAAAGAATTTTCGCACGAGTCGAGGGGGAAGCTGGTTCATCGGGATGCGGACGTCGCGCCGCATCAGACCCTGGGGCGCCACCTCGTAGACCGAGACGAAGGAGTCCTGGCTGACCTCGTAGAAGGCCAGGGTGGCCCGCCAATCCGGGCGCATCGACTGTAGATAGCTCAAGAACTCGTGGATGACCGTCTCGGTATCCCGCGATCGGGCCAGCCGTTCCGAGACGTCGCGCAGATCGAATTTCGACATGGCCTAATCCTCCCTGACTGCGGCCTTCCAGCTTCCCAGGCCGGTCAGGGCAAGCAGCATGCCGTGACGGGCATGCTAATCTGCATGCCTCGTCCGAGTCCGGTTCCGACGCAGTCCACCCGGGAGTCCGCCATGCCACGCCTCGTCGCCGACCGATCCCTTCTGCGCATGACCTCCGAGCTCGGCCGGATCATGGCCGCGGCGCGTGTGCGCGAAGCCGCCGGCGAGCGCGTGATCCATCTCGAGCGCGGCGAGCCCGACTTCGACACTCCGGCGCACATCGTGGAAGCCCTGGCCCGAGCGGCGCGCAACGGCGAGACCCACTACCCCGACGCCCGCGGCTCGCTGCCGCTGCGCGAAGCGCTGGTCGCCAAGCTCGCGCGCGAGAACCGCATCACGTGCGAGCCGGACGACGTCGTGATCACACTCGGCGGTACCCACGCGTTGTTCATCGCGTTCCAGGCGCTGCTCGGCGCCGGTGACGAGCTGCTGGTGCTGTCCCCGCACTGGATGGCGATCCCGAAGCTGGTCGGCTTCATCGACGGCGCCCGCATGCGGACGATGCCCGCCTACCTCGAGATTCTCGAAGGGCGCTGGACCCCCGAGGAGTTCGCGGCGCGGGTTCGTGACGCGCTGCGCCCGGAAACCCGCGGCATCTACCTGAACTCGCCCAACAATCCCACCGGCCTCGTCCTGTCGCGCGAGCACCTGGCGGCGCTGGCGGCGGTGGCGATCGAGCGCGACCTCTGGGTGGTCAGCGACGAGGCCTACGAGCACATCCTGTTCGATGGCACCCAGCACATCAGCATGGCTTCGCTCCCCGGCATGGCCGAGCGCACGCTCAGCGCCTACACGTTCTCGAAGACCTATTCCATGACCGGCTGGCGCATCGGCTACCTGGTGTCGCCGCCGGCGCTGCGCTCGATCGCCGGGCCGATCCTGTCGTTCTATTCGACCCACGGGGTGTTCCCGTCGGTCCAGAGCGCCGCACTCGCCGCGGTCACCGGACCTCAGGACGAAGCCGAGCGCATGCGCGCCGCCTACCAGGAACGCCGCGACCTGCTGCTGAGCGGGCTCGCGGGGCAGGCCGTGGTCACCGTTCCGGTGCCCAAGGGCGCGTTTTACGCGTACCCCGACGTCTCGGGCGCCATGTCGGGCGACTTGTGGGCGCTGGCCGACGAGTGGCTGGGCATGGGCGTGGCGGTGTCTGCCGGGCACGGCATTCGGACCGGAGTACACGACGCGGGTGCGCATGTCGCTGGCCACGCGACGCGAGGACATCGAGGAGGCCGCGCGCCGGATCCGCGAGCGCGTGAGTGTCCCGGCCGGAGCGCGACGCTAGCGCCGAGCGATGAAGTACTGCCCGGAGTGTGGCACCGCGTACGACGATGCGATCGCAGCGTGTCCCGATTGCCGTGCGGTGCTGGTCGCCGAGCCGCCGTCGCGCGATCCCGCCGCTCCGGTGGTGGTCCACAAGGTTCCCGATGCCGCGGCCGGTGCCCTGCTGTGCGGCGTGCTCGAGAGCCAGGGAATCCACGCGGTGCTGCGCAGCGCGACCCTGCCCGGCTATGGCGGCGTGCGGCGTGACTGGGGCACCAGTGCCTGGGGCGAGATCCTGGTGGCCGGAGCCGTGGAAGCCGAGGCCCGGGCTTTGATCGCCGACTACCTCGCGGCACTCGAACGCGGCGGTGCCGTGCGCGACGAAGACGTCGAGGGCGCCGAGCCGGTCTAGCGGCGCGCGCGTCCCCGGCGGGTCGCCTGCGCCGGCGGTTGCTCGCCGACTTCGTGGCCGGGGATCTCGTCGTCGTCCTCGACCTCGATGACGTAGTTGCCGGCGATCCGCTGCGGCACGATCACGCGATGGAGCGCGATCGAGAACACGTCGTCCATGGTCTCGACCGGAATCAGCTCCAGGCCCTCGCGGACGTCCGCGGGGACTTCGTCGAGATCCTTCACGTTGGCCGCCGGGAACAGCATGGTGCCGAGGCCCGCCCGATACGCGGCCAGCGCCTTCTCGCGCAAGCCGCCGACCAGCAGCACGCGGCCGCGCAGGCTGACTTCGCCGGTCATCGCGACGTCGTGGCGAATCGGCCGGTCGCTGAGCACCGAGGCGATCACCAGTCCGACCGTGATGCCGGCCGAGGGGCCATCCTTGGGCACGCCCGCCGCCGGAAAGTGAATGTGGATGTCGTAGTTCGCGAACGACTCGGGATCGATCTCGAGCAGGTCGGCGCGCGAGCGCACGTACGAGTGCGCCGCCTGGACCGACTCCTTCATGACTTCGCCGAGCTGGCCGGTGGTGACCACGCGGCCCTGGCCGGGCATCTTGAGCGCTTCGACCACCAAGATCTCGCCGCCGGCCGCGGTCCACGCCAGGCCCAGCGCGATCCCGACCTCGTCGGTCTTGCCCAGCTGCTCGTGGGTGTAGATCCGGTGTCCGAGGAAGCTCTCGAGATCGGCCGGCACCGGGGCCACGCGCCGCCGGTGACCGGTGGCGCGCGAGTGCGCGATCTTGCGGCACACGGTCGCGATCTGGCGCGCCAGGCCGCGCACGCCGGCTTCGAGCGTGTAGTCGCGGATCATCGCGCGCAGCAGCATGGTCGAGAGCGCCAGGTCGCGTGCCGTGAGCCCGTGATCGCGCAGCTGCCGCGGCACCAGGAAGCGCCGCGCGATTTCGAGCTTCTCCTCTTCGCTGTAGCCCGGCACTTCGAGGACATCCATGCGCTCGCGCAGCGCGTCGGGGACCAGGTCCAGATCGTTGGCGCACAGGATCACCACCGCGTGCGACAGGTCGAACGGGATCCCCAGGTAGTGGTCGGTGAATTGAGCACTGCTCTCGGGATCGAGCAGCTCGGCCAGCACTTCGATCACCTCGAGACCGGCCTCGCCGATCAGCCGGTCGATGCCATCGATCACCAGCACGGGATTGTTGACGCCCGCGTCGCGCAGCGCGCGCACGATCTTGCCCGGCTGCGCCCCCGGAATGCGGCGGCTCTCGCCGCGCAGCTCGTTGGCGTTGGTCGTCCCCGAGACGCTGATGCGCACCGAGGGGCGGCGCAGCGCGTGTGCGACCGCGGCGCCGAGCGACGACTTGCCGGTGCCCGGCGGGCCCACGAGGCACAGGGCCGGTCCCGGCAGATCCGGCTTGAGCATGCGCACGGCCAGGTACTCGATGATTCGCTGCTTGGCTTTGTCGAGCCCGAGGTGTTCGCGGTCGAGGACGCGCTTCGCCGACTTGAGATCGGCGTCCTCGGCGGCGGTTCGGCTCCAGGGCAGCGACCACAGCCATTGCAGGTACGAGCGCACCAGGCCGGCTTCGATCGAACCCTGCGGCAACCGGCGCAGGCGGTCCATCTCGCGCTGCGATTGGCGGGCGATATCGGCCGGCAGACTTGCGGCTTCAGCCGGCAGGTCGTTCTCGGGAAGGCGGCCCGCAGACGCACGCATCGGGCGCCTGCCTCGCGAGCGCGGTGCCTTGGGACGACGGTCCATGGGGTGTTCCCCGGGCGGTCTGGTGAGTTCCTGGGTTGGGTTGCCGGTCGCTGCGGGGACGTCAGGCCCCAATTTGGATAAGCAAGGTCGTGGCCGCGGTTTTTCGCGCTTCCGTGACCGCCGAAAAGACTCCTTAGCATCATGTGCCACAGCGAATTACGCGACAGCCATTCCGATTCAAAGGAGTTTCCGGAACGCATCGGAGATCGCCCCCGCCAATACTGGCCAAGTTGGGTTCCCGAGATTGAGGGCCCGGGTTCGGGGCTATGCAGAATGCGTCAAGATCGAGCAAAACGCCGGGTCAATGGCCCCCAAGGTGGTGAGTTTCGCGCACATTGGGAGTTCCGCCGGCCTCGGAAGGCACGGCAGACGGGGCGCGGTCATTGCGCACGAGTCCGACCCGCCCGCCACCACAGGTGCACAGCACTGGCGGCCAGGAAGACCGCGAACGCCCGCGCCAGGAGGATCTGGGGAAGAGGCTGAACCACGAGGGAGGCCAAGGGGCCGCCGATCGCCGCGCCGACCGCGAGCGGCGGCACCAGCCTGAGAACGACGTTGCCATGGCGATGATGCTCGATCGCGCCGGCCGGTGCCGTGACCAGGATCACGGCCAGTGACGTTCCCTGTGCGCTCTGCTGCGACATGCCGAGCAGCATCGTGAACATCGGGACGACCACAGTGCCGCCACCGACTCCCATGTAGCCAGAGAGCAGGCCGGCGAGGGCGCCGGTCACGACTGCAATCGCGACGGTCGAGCTCCCCAGCGTCACGGGGATCGCACCGGCAGGTACTGCCCAAACCATGCGAATCGCGACCACGATCAGCAGCACTGCGAAGGCGCGCGCCAGGCGGTGCGCGGGAGTCTTCGTGGCCAGGCGGGCTCCCCAGCGAGCCGTGAGGACGCTGGCGAGTCCGGTGATCGCTGCGAGCCACCAGGACACGTTCCCGTGCAACGCATAGATCACGACCGAGACCAGGGAGGTCGCCCCGACGATCGCGAGCGAGGTGCCATGCGCCTGATGTTGGGTCAGCCGATAGATCCCGGTGAGGATCGGGACCAGCACGGTCCCGCCGCCGACTCCGAAGAAGCCGCCGGCGACTCCGGCCGCGAGGCCGGGAAGGATGCCGGCGAGTCGACGCATCAGGGTTTCGGGTCGGTCGGGCGCGCGGTCCGCCCGCGGCAGTCGGCCCGCAGGAGCACTAGCTGCGGGTCGCGGGCCGAGGAGCCGTGGTCTTCTGCACCATGCGCACGACGTCGGCGAAACGGGTCGCGTTGGTCGGTGCGCCGAGGGCCACCGCGATCAGGTCGCGGCCGCCGGCACGCACCCAGGTGACGAGGCAGTAGCCGGCCGAGCTGATGAAGCCGGTCTTGCCGCCCAGGATTTCGTAGCGGCCGTACAAGCATGCGGTTGGTGTTGGCGACGAAGTGCGGCCGCCGCGAGCTGCGGAACTCGTAGGTCCGCGTCGTGCTGATCGAGCGGATCATGTCGTGGTCGGACGCAGCGCGCAGCATCCGGGCGACGTCGGTCGCCGACGAGACGTTGGCCGGATCCAGCCCGGTGAACTCGACGAACCGGGTTTCGGTCAGGCCCAGCTCGAGGGCTTTGCGATTCATGCGCGACAGATACTCCTGCCGCGGAATGCCGGACTCCCGGACCATGACCCGGGTCGCGACGTTGTCCGAGCACATCAGGCTCATGTGCAGCAGGTCGCCGAGGGCCACGCGTTCGCGGCTCCGCAACTGAGTCTTGCCGCCGCCGATCAGGTCGTCGCGACGGACCTCGACCTGCCGTGACAGGTCGACGTTCAGGCCGACGAAGACGATCGCGGTCATCAATTTGGTGATGCTGGCGATCGGCACCGACCGGCCCGCGTTCTTCTCGAACAGCACTTCATTGGTCAGCGGGTCGATCACCACCGCGTTGCGCGAATAGACCACGCCGCCCGGAGGCCCGCGGCGCACGCGCCGCTTGCGCGCGGTGGACGCGGTCGGGGCCGCCGCAACCTTGAGGCTGGGGCCGGAGGAACCGCTTGCAGGTGGGGAATTGGAGCTGCTGGCCGGCGAAACCGAAGCCGCGAGCAGGGTCGCGAGGGCGAAAACGCCCAACACCCCGCGGGGGCGGAAAACCATGGGACCTCCCAGTCATGTAACGCACCGGCCAATCCGTCCGTGGATCGGCTCTGCAAACCGCACACTTTAGGCGGCTGGCGTGGACGGGTCAATCCGACGCCCGTCGCAGAGGGTTGCGACGGGGCCTGGCGGGGTCACGCGCGCGGAACGATGTCCTTCACCAGCATCATCGGATCGCCCACGTGGAGCGGGCCGGTGGACAGGTAGGCCTGCCCGTACTTCACGCCGATCTGCCAGCCCCAGTAGCGGGCGTAGGATTCGAACACCTCGCGCACCGAGGGCGCGCCGCCGGGGCGCGGGCGGTCGGCGTTGTGGAACTGGCTCTGGTGCGCGTCGAGTGCCGCGACCCAATCGTCGAAGTAGTCGGTGATGTCGACCACGAAGGTCGCGAGCGTGCCCGGCGGCAGGAAGAAGAAGTAGATCGCGCGCGCCTGGTGCGGCTCGCCCGTGATCGGCGCCTTGCGCAGATGCGCGAGGTTGAACGCGTTGGCGACGATCTGGCCGGTCTTGTAGTGGTCGTTGTGCCCGAGCCCGCGTCCGATCGGCAGGTTGTAGTACGGGGCGAACACGATCTGCGGGCGATGCCGGCGGATGACCGCAGCGACCGTGCAACGGTTCTCGAACGTGTCCTCGATCCGGCAGTCGCCCAGATCGAGATTCTCGCGCACGTCGAGCTGGAGGATGCGCGCCGCCTCGGCGTTTTCTTTGACTCGGAGCTCGGGCGAGCCCCAGCCCATGTCGCCGGTCGTCATGTCGATGATGCCGGTCGTGTGCCCGAGCGCCTTCATCTTGCGCAGCATGCCGCCGCAGCCGATGTCGGCATCGTCGGGATGAGGGCCGAAGGCGAGGAGATCCACGGGCATGAGGCGGGGCATCCTACGCTGGCCGCCCACCCACAACAAACGGACCGGCAGCCAGAGTGCGGCGACCCGGCGCGCGCGACGCGCACCCGGCCCGAAGCGAAGTCGCGCGCGGGTCGGCCTCGGGGCTATGCTGACGGCGCGGCCGCGGAACGGCGGCCGAAGGGAGACTCTTCGCGTGTTCTTGTTCGCCTACGCCTCGAATCTGAATCCCGACCAGATGCGGGAACGCGCCCCCAGTCATCGACGGGTGGGCCTCGCGGTGCTGCGCGACTACCGGATGGCGTTTCCCCGGTACTCGCAGCTCTGGGACGGCGGTGTGGCCGGGCCTCAGCTCGCGCACGGCGAGGAGCTGTGGGGCATGTTGTTCCAGGTGACGGAGCACGACCTCGGACGCCTGGACGCCTACGAGGGCTTTCGCGCCACGGGGGACCCGCACAACGAATACGAACGCCAACAGGAGTTCGTCGAGCTGGTGCGCTGCGACGACGGCTCGGTCCCGCGCCGCGTGCGCGCCTGGATCTACTTCGCGCGGCCCTCGAATCCGCAGCCGCCGTCACGTCGCTACCTGGAATCGATCATCGCCGGGGCCCGCGCATTCCAGCTACCCGAGGATTACGTGACGCGGCTGGCGGTGACCCCGGTCGGAGACGGAACCACTTCGGGACCGGTGTAAGCCTTGGCGAAGTAGTCGCGGATCATCCGGTCGGATGAGAACTTCTCGACCGCCATGGTGATGCTGGCGCGCATCATGCGCGTCCAGGTTTCCGGCTGCTTCCAGGCGGGGACGACTTCGTTCTCGAGCACGCCATAGAGTGCTGCCAGGTCGGGCTCGTCTTCTCCAGCCTCGGTGTCGCCGATCGCCCAGCCGTTGACGCCATGCTCGCAGGCTTCGGCCCACCAGCCGTCGAGAATGCTCAGGTTGAGAGCGCCGTTCATGGCCGCCTTCATACCCGAGGTGCCGCTGGCCTCGAGCGGGCGCACGGGGTTGTTCAACCACACGTCGCAGCCGCGCACCATCGCGCGACCCACCTCCATGTCGTAGTTCTCGAGGAACACGATGCGGCCCGGGTACTCGCGCATCGCCTGCGCCAGCCGCTTGACGATCGCCTTGCCGCCGCGGTCCTGGGGGTGGGACTTGCCCGAGAAGACGAGTGCGATCGGATGCTGGGCGAATAGCTGCCCGAGCCGCTCGGGGTCGCGCAGGATCAAGTCGCTGCGCTTGTAGGCAGCCGCGCGCCGGGCGAAGCCGACCAACAAGGCGCTCGGATCCAGCACGACGCCGGTGCGCGCACGGATCAGCGCCAGCAGCTCGTCCTTGAGCGCGCGTCGGGCCCGACGCAGGTCTTCGTCCTCACGAGCGTCGCGGATGAGCGGCGACTGCCAGGTGCGGGCGTGCACGCCGTTGGTGATCGAGGTGATCGGCGATGCGTCGGTAACGTGCTCCCACATCGCCCGCGCGGTCTCGCCGTGGAGCTGCGACACCGCGTTGGCAGCGCGCGAGAGACGGAGGCCGGCGACCGTCATGTTGAACGGGTCGCCGCCGATAGCGCGCATCTCGGCGTCGGACAACTCGAGACAGGCGCCCATGCGGCGCAGGTCGGCGAGCGAATGCTCTTCGTTGCCGGCACGTACCGGCGTGTGGGTGGTGAACACGATCCGCTTGCGGATCTCGCGCCAGGCGTCCTGGAACGGCATGCCGGTCTCCATCAGGCCGCAGATCATCTCGATCCCGGCGAACACCGCGTGCCCCTCGTTGAAATGGAAGGTCGAAATCGGGATTCCCAGCCAGTTGAGGACGCGCATGCCGCCGATGCCGAGCAACTGCTCCTGGGCGATCCGGACGTCGGTGCCCGCCTCGTAGAGCCGATGGGTGATCCAGCGGTCCTTGCCGCGGAAGGGCTCGAGCAGATAGAGGGGCGCATTCCCGAAGTGGTCCGTGTACCAGACCATGCACGGGATCTCCTCGCCGCGCACCCGGACGCGGACGCGGACCCGCGCCTCCTGCAGCCAGGGCGCGTCGTACGACGGATACTCCTCGTAGGGCTCGCCGTCCGACCCGATCCTCTGGACGCAGTAGCCGCGCTCCCAGCGCAGCCCGATCCCGATCACCGGCAGATGGAGATCGCGGGCCGACTTCATGTAGTCGCCGGCCAGGACCCCGAGCCCGCCCGAATAGATCGGGAACGACTCGTCGAGTCCGTATTCCATGCACATGTAGGCGACGTGGGGAACGGCGTTCATCCGGGGTTCTCGGGGTCTCCGCGGGGACGGGGCAAGCGGGACATACTACAAAAAAAGGGGCGGGCCCGAAGGCCCGCCCCGCAGGATGCTCGTTTGGGTTACTGCGTGCCGCCGAAGTAGTAGTGGAAGCCGATGTTCGAGATGCCAAAGTCCTCGGTGGCGAACTGCGACACGGAATCACCGACCGGAGGCTCGGAGGACGCCCAGAAGATGCCGTGGGCGGCCTGCACGCTGAAGCGCTCGGTGAAGAAGTACTCGACGCCGAGACTGCCCGAAATCGCAAACGTGGTGGTCGCGTCGACGCCGGTCGGCGGACCGAAATCCTCCTCGTCCGAGGTGTAGAGCACGCCGGGGCGCACGAAGAAGTTGGCATCACCGGCACTGGCCATGACGATCGGCAGACCCAGGTCGACCGTGAAGTCGGTCAGGCTCTCACCGCCGGCATCGCCCGACGAGAATCCGAGTCCGAGATCCATACCCAGCGTCGGCGACATCCAGACGCGAACACCGACCGGAGCTTCAGCGCGGAAATAGCCAGGGCCCCACAGGCCCTTCATGTCTTTGGCGAATGCAGACGCCGGAATCACGACCGCGAGCAGCGACATCAGCGCAAATGCACGCTTCATGAATCGACCTCCATGCGACGTTTCCCGACGCACGACCCGCCGGGCATTCCGGGGGAGCGAGACGTACGGGGGGCAACGGCGGCTTGAGATGCAGGGGCGGCCGCGAGTTCTACAGGGAACGCTCAGGGAATGGTCAGGGGATCAACAAGAACCGGCGAGCGCGGAGGAGATCGTCAGCAAGGAGCGAACGACGATCAAGGAGGGGAAACTCCTAACAGACGCCGATCGCGAATTCGTGGGGAGAAAAAGTTGTTGGATCAGTGTCCGTTGGTTGCGGGCGCGGGAGCGGCCGCGTCGTCCATGACCCAGCGCACGGCGCGCGAGCACGGACAATTGCCCCCGACCCGCTTGAGCCGCGGCATGCGCTTGACCGCGTCCTCGCGCGTCACTTCGCCGGCCGCCACCTTGCGCAGCATGTCGGCGTAGCCACGCATGTCTCGCGTGGTCAGGTAGGCCTCGGACAAGTGCTTCGTCAGATACCTGAGGTAGGTATCGACGTCGTCGAACGTTTCGCCCTCGACCCCGATCATGGTGAACGCCGGCTCGCCCTTCCGGCGGAAGAAGCGCCGGTCGGGCACGCGCAGCAGCTCGTCGAACGATACGCCGCGATGCGAGTCACGCGATCGCTCGAGCTCGTCCAGCACCTGATCGATGCGCTCGAGCGTGTAGTCCGGGAAGCGCGCGCGCAGGAAGCGCGCGTTGATGTCGCGCGCCATGCGTTTCACTTCCTCGATGTACATGTCCTGCGCTTCGCGATTCTTCATGTCCTTGAAGCCGTACTTGACGTTGGTGTCGCCGCCGCGCTCGTCGCCGAACATCTCGAGGCCGCGCGGGAACCACTTGTTGAACGACCGCTGAATGACCTGCATGGTGACCAACGGATCACCCGCCGCCGCGCGCTGGGCCCAACGGCGCAGCGGGATGACCCCGGCCGCGAGGTGGAACGCCTCTTCGCGCAGCATCGGCGGCATCGAGTCGGCCATCGGCTTGTACGCGCACACCTTCTGCATGGTGAGCTGGTACTTGCCGACCCGGTCGATGACCGCGGCAAAACAGATGTTGTCGATGAACGAGTCGTACTCGAGGTTGAAGGCGTCGAGCACGTGCGATCCGGTCTGCATCGACAGGATCTCCTCGACCATGTCACGGCCCTTGACCCCGCCCGACACGTGGGTCCAGTCGTTGGACAGCAGGAGGTGGAACATCTGATAGCCGTGGCGCAGCTCCTCGGCCATCACCCGCATCACCCAGTGGCGGTCCTCTTCGTTGTCGGCGCGATGGAGCGTGCCGGCGTGCTGCTGGATCGAGCCGAACTCGGTCGAGGCCTGGGCGCGAATGATCGCGAGCAGGTGCTTGGCCTCGTCCTCGGTCAGCTGGTCCGGCTGCAGCCGCTTCTTCTCGCCCTGGTGTTCGCCGATCTGGACGACGTCGGAGGTGCCGACCTCCATCTTGGCGCACAGGCAAAACGGCTCATCCTTGGGGAAGTACTTGTCCCAGTTGGCGAGCAGCGAGTCGTAGTCCGGCATCCAGTGGCGCCGCCAATGCTCGACCGCGTCGTGGTACTTCTTTTCGAGGGTGACGGTCTCGACCTTCATCAGGCTGCTCCATCCCGGCCTACGCGCATCTCGAGCGCCTGGAGTGGCGAGGATGCGAACCCCATGGCCTTCAAGAATCCTGCGACCGCTTCGTCTTTCTGATCGACCATCGTGCGAACCACGGTGATGCCGGCCTCGCGAAAGTGGCGGACGATCGCGTCGTACATCTGCCGGCCCAGGTCGCGTCCGCGGTGGTCGGGGTCGATGCCGAAGCGCTCGATCCAGCCGCTCGGCTCTTCGATCCCGAACTCCCCGCCCCGGACGTCACCCAGCATGAACCCGACCACCTTGCCGTCAATCTCGGCCACCTGCGAGGACTCGGGGTCCCGCCGCAGGTAGTACATGACGCGCTGCTCCCAGAAATCGGGACGGTGGCGCTTCGTGATCCGTTCGTCGATCCGGACGATGCTTCCGATGTCGAGCTCGTCGAGCGGTCGCACGCGAACTTTCGACGTGACGTCGGGCATGGGGACTCCTGGCCTCGAGGCGGTTGGAAACGGCCTGAAAGGTTATCAGGTCCACGCGCGCGGGGCACGCGCGAGGCCGCCCGCCGCCCGCGGCGACGCGGCGTCTCGGGCAGGGTCGTCGCACGACGCCGGTCCGTTGACCGCATCCGGGACCCCCCGTAGGCTGGCTCGGCGGCGGCGGTTCTCCGCAGTGGTTCGAAGCGAAGCGCCGGCCACGACCATGGAGAGGCGCCCCTCATGCGCAGGTTCGTCGGACCGGCCCCGCACCGCCGATTCTTCCTGCTCACTGCCGCCCTGCTCGGCGTGCTCGCCGCCGTCCCCTGGGTGCTCGACCTGCTCGAGCGCGAGTTCCCGAACTCGGGGATCGCGTCGGTCCGCGGCCTGCTCGATTCCCTGATCACCGTGCTCCTCGGGCTCTGGATCCTGCACATGCTCCGCCGCGAGCAGCGGCTGACCCGGCGGCACATGCACCAGCTCGAGGCGCTGTCGCTCACCGATCCGCTGACCGGACTCGGCAACCGGCGGGCGTTCGAGCGCGACCTGCGTCTGGCGCTCCATCGGGCGCGGCGGACCACCGGGCCGATCGCGCTGCTCTACATGGACGTGAACGGACTCAAGCGCCTGAACGACCAGCACGGGCACCATGCCGGCGACGAAACCCTGCGCTGCCTGGGCGCCGTGCTGCGCTCGGAGACGCGCACCGGAATCGACTCGGGCTTCCGCGTCGGTGGCGACGAGTTCGTCATGGTGCTGGCCGCCGACCGCACCGGGGCCGAGGCCCTGGCGTCACGCTTGTCGCGCGCGTTCCACGATCGATCGCCGCACGGTTCGAGCCTGAGTGCTGGGATCGTGTTGTGGGACGGGCAAACGCGGGCGCAGCAACTGCTCGATGAAGCAGACCGGCGGATGTACCGCGCCAAACGACCGCTGGAGCGCTCGGCCTAACCCGAAACGATCCACGGCGACGACGGCCGCTGCGCCGGGGCCGTCTTGTGCACGACCTCGACGCGACCCGGTGAGCCATGGGCCCATGGCCATTGCCAGCGGACCGGAACGCCCTGGTCCCGCTCCTCGTGCCATTGGCGAGTCGGCGCGTCCCCGCGCAGGGCTTCCGCGAAGTCGGGATCCACCGCATCGGCGGCGCCCCAGGCGGGCTCCGGACCATCGCCATCGCGAGACGAACGGCGGCGGTCGGCGACGCCGGGCCCGAGCTGGCGCACCATCCACGACACGATGCGCGGGCGCAGATCGGACATGACGTTGAAGCAGTCGTGGGCGCCGCGCGGGTAGAAGATCAGCTCGCGATCGCAACGCGCGGTCTCGAAGATCCGCCAGGCCTCGGTGCCGGGGGTGATGTGATCCTGGCCACCGCCCGAAACCAGCAGCGGACACGCGAGATTGGGCAGGTCGTTCGCCAGCGTGATGCGGTCGATCGCCGATTCCATCTCGGCCTCGTCGATTCCGTAGAGCGCCGCCAGCTCGCGACGCATTCCGGCCAGCGTCACGCGCCAATAGACGTCGGCCGAAAACGGCGGACTGACCGCTGCGACCGCGCGGATCCTCGGATCGTGCGACGCCATGCGGATCGCGCAGTAGCCGCCGAGGCTCATGCCCATGAACGCCACCGCCCCCGGGTTCAGCTCCGGGCGCGCCTCGATGTAGTTGAGGATCGCGACGCCGATCGGCCGCGGCTCGGCGACCATGGACAAGCGGTGGAATGTCTGGCCCATGCCCGGACCGTCGAACGCGATGGTCGCGATGCCGCGCTCGAGCATGGCCTCCGACCACCAGTGGAGTTCTTCCTTGACCGCATTCGTGCCGTTGAACATCACCGCGACCGGGGTCGTGCGCGCGGGGCTGCGTGGTCGCCGGAACCAGCCGATCATCGGGCGGCGGCGGAACAGGATCTCGATGCGCTCGGCCGGCGGGTCGAACAGCGGGGCCGCGGCCGTGTAGCTGCGCACGCACGCCTCGTGCAACACGCGCTTGCGATTGATGTCCATGAAGATCACGTACTGCGAAAAGTTGTAGGCGGCCGATGCGCGCAGGAATTGCGCCGCCGCCTCGGAACGCCGGCCCTGTTCGAGCTCCTGCTGCCCGATCCGGTGGTGCTCCTGCGCCATGCGCTCCCACTCGTCCGCCCAGGCCTCGAGACTCGTGATCCGTCCGAGGACCCGTTCGAGGTCGGCCGGGTCGACGCCGGCATTGGTGAACTGCAGCTTGGCCCACGCCGGCATCTGACGCGCGGCGCCGAGTGCCAGGCTCATGCGGACGAAGCCGGGACGCAGGAGCTGACCACGAATCAGGTGCGGCACCAGGACGTCCAGCCGGCCGGTGCGTACCGTCGAGTCGACGCGGTCGCCGTCCCGATCCGGATCGTATTCGTCGCGAGGTGCCTTGAAGGTGCTCATGTCCGGTCGCTCCGAGAGGCTTCGCGGCGCCGCCAATACCCTGTCCTTACGATGCATGCAATGCAGAACCCGTGCCGTCCTTCTGCTCTGGCATCGGCCGGATCGGGGTCGACGGGCAGGGAGAAGACGCGGATTGCGCTCAAGCGCTTCGAACTCCGTGTTCTCGGTAGATCTCGCGCAGCCGGGCCCCCAGCGTTCGACTGGGCACGGCAACGCCGTCCACTGCGACCAGAGGAACGATCTGCTGGATCGAATTGGTCAGGAACACCTCGTCCGCCGCGGAGAACTCCGCGCGGAGAATGGCGCGTTCGCGGGTGGGAATCCCCAGGCGAATACAGAGATCGAGCACGTGTGCACGAACGATTCCGGGCAGGATGCCCATCGCGACCGGCGGCGTGACGACCTCGCCACCGACCACCACGAAAACGTTGCTGGTCGAGCCTTCGAGGGCGTGCCCCACGACATCGGCGAGCAAGGTCTCGTCGGCGCCGGCCGCGCGGGCTTCCTCGCGCGCGAGCTGATAGGCGAGCCGGCTCGTGGTCTTGTGGCGCGCGAGCGCGCCCGGCGTGAACGGCTGGCGCGAGAACACCGCACTGGCCTGTCCCGTTCGGCTGCCGCGCCACAATCGGGCCGCGAGCGGTTCCGCCTCGATCCAGCAACCGGTGCGGGTCGGCCGCCCGCCGGGAGTGCCGCGGGTCACCGTGATCCGAGCTGCGGCATCGACGAGGCCGTTGGCGGCGAGCACCGCTTCGAGCGCCGTGGCCAGCTCAGTCGGTGACGGCGGCACGGGAAAGCCGAGTTCGGCCGCCGAGACCACCAGGCGCTCGAGATGGTGGCGCCAATGCTGCGGGCGCCCGGCTTCGACCCGCAGGGTCTCGAACAGGCCTTCACCGTCGCGCGCACCCCGGTCGCTCAGCGAGAGGACGGCATCGGATCCGCGCGCGATGCGTCCGTTGATCCACAGCGCGCGGTCGGGGGCGGTCAACGCGCAGCGACTCCGTCCGAGACCAACTCGACCGGTCCAAGCGCGGCCGACAACGCGGCCCGAACACCCTCGGCCTTGTGCAGCGTTTCCTCGAACTCGGCGTCGGGATCCGAGTCGGCGGTGATGCCGCCCCCAGCGGCGAAGTGAATGGCATCGGGTGTCAGGAGTGCCGTGCGGATCGCGATGCTCCAATCGGCATCGCCACTCCAGTCCACGTAGCCGATCGCCCCGGTGTACACATGGCGGCGCACCGGCTCGATCGACTCGATCACTTCCATCGCGCGGATCTTCGGCGCACCCGTGATCGAGCCACCGGGGAACGCAGCGGTGAACAGGTCGAAGGCGCCGAAACCCGGTCGCAGCCGACCGGTGATCGTCGACGTCAAGTGATGAACCTGCGGGAAGCTCTCGAGCGCGCAAAGCTCGGGCACGATCACCGAACCCGTCTCGCATACTCGGCCGAGGTCGTTGCGCAGCACATCGACGATCATCACGTTTTCCGCGCGATCCTTGGTGCTGGCCAGGAGCGCGGCCGAGAGGGCTGCGTCCTCCGCCGGCGTGCCCCCGCGCGGACGCGTGCCTTTGATCGGACGGGCTTCCACGCGTCGGCCACGGACCTGGAAGAAACGCTCCGGGCTCGCGGAAACGATCGCGTGGTCGCCGAGATCGAGGTAGGCGGCGAATGGAGCGGGAGTGAACTCCTCGGACACGAAGGCGATCTGCTGAACCAGGCTGCTGAAACCCAGGTCGAGCACGGGAGAACGCTCGAAGCTCCAACGCTGCGACAGGTTGGCCTGGAAGATGTCGCCGCGCCGGATGTGGTCGCGGACCTGTTCGACCGCACGACGGTACTCGTCGGGAGTAAACGTCGAATGGAATGCGGGGGTTCCGGTGGGGGAAGGGTTCCATTCGAGCCTGGGTTCGCGAGCCGCACGCAGTCGTTCAGCGAACGACGCCAGCCGTTCCCGGGCATGCGCACGACCATGGGGCAGCCCCGAGGAGAACAACCGCGTGCGACCGGTGACATGGTCGTGAGCCCCGACCACGTCGTAGCCGCCGAGCACGAAATCCGGAAGCCCCAGGTCGTCCCGCGCGATCGACGGCAACCGCTCGAGCCGACGCCCGAAGTCGTAGCTCCAGTATCCGACCAGGCCGCCGCGGAAGGGTGGAGCGTCTTCGTCGCCATCCCCGTCGGTCGCGCCCACGCGCGCCGCCATGCGCTCCCAGGATGTGCGAACGTCCGCGAAATCTCCGCCGCGGAACACCACGAAGGGATCGGCGCCGAAGAAGGACCAGCGCGACCGCGGGTCGGGGAGCGCGGAATGAAGGAGGAAAGGATGGGCCAGGTCGCCCATCGCCGAAAAAGCCGCGAGCGGGCTTTGGACCTCGACGTCGAGCGTCAGGAGTCGGGCGCGATCGGAATACACGTGGAAAGGGTAGGAGCGCGCCCCGGGACGGTCAATCGGCGAGGCGAGGTTGTACCCCGGATCACCTCGGCGTAACTTCGGTCGGCATGCGGCAGGGACGCCGCGCTCCGCGTGCAGGGAGGCACTCTGAGCACCACGTTGATTCGGTCCGGCACCCTCGTGTGCATGGACGCCGCCGCGACGCTCGCGGTCGGGGACGTTCTGGTCGAGGACACGCGCATCGCCGCGGTCGGCGCCGACACCGCCGCACGACTCGCCGGCCTGCCCGGCGGCCGCGCCGACACCGTCGTCGACGCGGGGGGCTGTTTCGTGCTTCCCGGATTCGTCCAGGGCCACGTGCACCTGTGCCAGACGCTGTTCCGCGCACGCGCCGAGCACACGGATCTCCTGCGCTGGCTGCGCGAGGCGATCTGGCCGTTCGAGGCCGCGCACACCGAGTCCTCGATCGCGGCCTCGGCCCGCCTGGGAGCGCTCGAGCTGATCGCCGGCGGCGTGACCTGCGTGAACGACATGGGAACCGTGCGCCACACCGAGGCGACGGGCATGGTGCTCGAGGAGTGCGGACTGCGGGCGGTGTTCGGAAAGGCTCTGATGGACCGCGGCGAAGGCGCACCCCGGGATTTCGTGGAGCCTACTGCCCGAGCGCTCGACGATGGGCTCGCGCTGGTGCGCCGGTTTCATCGCGCCGCCGGAGACCGCCTGCGCGTGTCGCTCGCGCCGCGCTTCATTCTCTCGTGCAGCGACGAGCTGTGGCAGGGCGTGCGCGCCGCCTCCGAGCGTGAGCGGCTCATCGTCCACACCCATCTGGCCGAAAGCCCGGGCGAGGGGCGGGCGGTCGAGGCGGCGGTCGGTTCGACCGCAGCGCGCTACTTCGATGCGCGCGGCATGCTCGGACCGCGGTTCGTCGCCGCGCACGGGGTCTGGCTCGACGACCAGGAATGCCGATCGGTGCGCAGCGCCGACGCGGCGCTGGTGCATTGCCCGGGTTCCAATCTCAAGCTGGGTTCGGGGCTCGCGCGGGTTCGCGCGTGGCGCCGAGCGGGAATTCGTTGCGGAATCGGCTCCGACGGCGCCGCGTGCAACAACCGGCTCGACACCTTCCACGAGATGAGCCTGGCGTCGGGAATCTCGCGGGTGGTGGACGCGGCCGATCCACTGGCCGCCCGCGACCTGGTGGCGCTCGCGACCTGCGACGGCGCGGCCGCACTCGGCTGGTCCGACGACATCGGGTCGATCGAAGCCGGCAAACAAGCCGACCTGATCGTGATCGACGCGACCGGCGCGCACGTCGCGCCCTGGGCCGAGCACGACCCCTACGTGGCCCTGGCCGAGGCCTCGCGGCCGAGCGATGTGCGCCTGACCATGGTTGCGGGGCGCGTGCTCTATCGCGACGGCGCATGGACCACGCTCGACCCGGGCCGGGTGGTTGCCGACGCCCGCATGGAGGCGCGCGGGTTGATGCGCCGCGCCGAAGCCGCGTGATCATCGGTCCCTGCACGGTGGTCACCGGCGGCGAGCACCCGGCCGTGCTCGAGGACGCCGCCGTGCGCGTGCTCGGCGCCCACATCTCGCACGTCGGGCCGGCGGGGGCGATTGCCCGCGCCTACCCCGACGACATGCTGTGGCCGGCACGCCACCGCGTGCTCATGCCCGGGTTCGTCAACACGCACGCGCATCTGGCGCGACATCTGGCGCGCGGGCTGCCGCTGCGGACGCCGCAGGAGTGGAAGGCCTATGAAGACGCACTGGCGCCCGACGACGTCTACTGCGCGGTGGCCGCGGCACTGGTCGAGGGCGTGCGCCACGGGGTCACCAGCGTTTGCGACTTCCACCGTTCGGGCGCCGGCGTCGACGTGTCGCTCCACGAGGTCGCGGCGGCAGCCTCGAGCGTCGGTGTGCGCGTCGCGACCTGCTACGGCGTCTCGGAAGCGGATCCACCAGGCGAGCGCCGGCTCCATGCCCGCGAATCCGGCGGCTTCGGCGCCGAAGTCGGTCGCCGCCAGGACGGCCGGCTGCGCGCCATGCTCGGCGTGCAGCCGACGACGCTCGGTGGAGTTCACGACATGGTCGCGGACGCGCTCGACGTCGCCGGCGGCGACCTGCCGATGCACGTGGATCTCGCGCTCGACCTGACCCCAGCCGAGCGCTCGGGGCGATTGGGCAGCACCGGCGAGTCGATGCCGACGGCGTTGTGGGCCCATGCCGAGGTCGCGCCGCGCGGATTGGTCAGCGCCGCCCGCGAGCGCGGCGATCTGTTGAGTGCCGTGGGCTTCGGTTCAGTCGCCGCACTGGTGCGCGAGGCTGAAGTCGGATGGGGCAGCGACGCTTCGGTCAACGCGCCGCCGCTGCCCGACATCCTGCACGGCTGGGCGCTCGGCGCGCGTTCCGATGCGCACTACCACCGACTGTTCGTGAACGGACCGCGCTGGGCTTCGCGTTTCTTCGGCGTCGGTCTCGGTACGATCACCCCGGGAGCGCCCGCGGACTTGATCCTGGTCGACTATCGCCCCTCGACCGAGTTCACGGCGCGCACGCTGCCCGAGCACATCTGGGCCGGGCTGCTGCGCGCACCGGTGTCGAGCGTGCTGGTCGCCGGCGAGATCGTGATGGACAACGGCATTCTGGTCACGGTCGACGAACGCGAGGTCGCGGCGCGCGCCCGCGAGAGCGCCAAGCGCGTCTGGTTCCGGTTGTGACCGCCGAGGGTCAGGACCGCCCCGCCGAGTTGAACCGCGAGGGGCACTAGCCCCCGGCGGGCGAGGCCGCGTTCTCGCGACAACCCGCAGGGCCCGAACACTTTAGGTCACACGGCCCTCGACGGCACGGGTGCTGCATTTCCTCCGAGACGAACACGGGGACCGCATCACGCGATCCCCGCCCCCGAATCGAGGAGGACATCATGAAGCGCCTGTCGGCCATGCTCGTCGCCGCTCTCGCGCTGGCGGCATTCGCCAGCATCGCTTCCGCCACCCCGCGCGTCGATGCGCGTCAGGTTCGCCAACACGCGCGCATTCAGCAGGGCGTTCGCAGCGGCGAGTTGACCCGCGGCGAGATCCACCGACTGCGGGCCGGTCAGCGCCAGCTCCGCCGCGTCGAGCGGCGCGCCGAGTTCAACGGCACGGTCAACGCCCGCGAGCGGGCTCGGCTCGAGCGGCTCCAGGATCGCGAGAGTCAGGCGATCCGCCGCCTCAAGCACAACCGTCGCGGCTGCTGAATGAGCAGAACCCGCGGGTCAGTCCGCGGGGAGAAGTTGAGCGTCGTGCCGGCTCGATCAACGCCAGGGCAAGGGAGAGTGCGGCGCGGGCTCACGGCCCCCGGTGGAGCAATCCACCGGGGGTTCTGTTTTTCGACTTCTCGTTGAAGTCCGGCGCGGCGCGGGCGCGCAGATCCGCCTACGGCGCGAACGTGCGCAGCGCGTCGAGTGCGCTCGACAGCGTGATCGAGAACCGATTCTCCTCGCGGTCGGGGCCGAGTGCTAACGCGTAGGTCGCCCGCAACAGCATGAGCGGATCGGGGAAGCCCGGCTGATAGGCGATCGCAAAGCCGGCCTCGCTCACCCAGTGCTCGGAATCGGGCAAGTCGACGCCGCCGCGAGGCGGGCCGCCGTAGGGATCCTCACCCCACACCGCGCCCGCGCCGGTGAACACGTCGAGCTGGAGCGGAAGGAACGCCGGGTGCGGGATGCGCAGCACCTCGAGGATGTCGCGCGTGCCGATGAACTCGAGGCGCCCGAACGTGAATGAGGTGCCGGCGCGATCGCCGCTCGACAGACTGCGCATGCTGCGCGAGCCGCCGAGAAAGAACGCGGCCTGAGGGATCGGGTTGCCGTTGAGTCGGCCGTATGCGGCCTGCGGCACGAACGACCACGACCGCCCGACGCCGACGTTCCCCGAGAGCGCAACCCGCGTCCGTCGATACTCGAAGTCGCTGCCGATCGTGTTCCCCGACGTCTGGTGGATCAGCTCGGCGTGGATCGGCGCCACCGGCGCAGCGTCGGCCACCGCCGCGAATTCTATTTCGTGCACGCGACCGTAGCTCGCCTGCAGGTTGTCGAACCGGCGCAAATCGTTGTCGAGCAGGTTCCAGCTCGTGGTCGTGGCCAGCGGCTTGTCGACATTGTCGCGGTAGCGGACGCCCAAGGTGGCGACCGGATGCACCTTGCGCACCGCCAGAGTCCAGCCAGCCTGCCGCAGGTAGTTCTGGGAATCGGTGCCGAAGACCAGTGCCCGTAGCGTGGCGAGCCGACGGCTCTCACGCTCGCGATCCATGCTGAGCGTCATCTTGCCGCCGAGCGCATCGACCTCCCATTCGCGCCCGCGCCGGCCGAAGGCCTTCTCGTAGCGCGTGCGCCACAGCCATTCGTTGGGCCCGGCCGCATAGTCGACGTGGGCCGAGACCTCGCCGCTCCAGCGGCGCTCGCCAATGCCGACCGCGAGTCCGTAGACCGGGCCGTCAACGCGGTTGAAGCGGAAGTCTGGGGTGATCGACGGCCGGGGAAACGGCCGGTCGATCTCGATGCCGGCCAGCCGGCGAGCGAGGACACTGTCGAGTCCAGTGGTGTCGATCGGTTGCGCCGAACGCCCGAAATACTGCGAGGTCGAATCCGAGAGCTGGCGCAGGAATTCATGGAACGCCGAGTCGGCCGGCGCGGGTGCCGGCGGCGGCGCGGTCGGTGCTTGCGCGAACGCCGGGGAGCTCGCGACCAGGGCGAGCAACGCCATACCGAGTATCCGGCTCAATCGTCGTCCTCGTCCGCGGTCGTTCCCGTGAACAGCGAATCCGGGAGGCCCTGATTGATCTGATAGCCGTCGAATCGAATGGCGACGTCGAAAACTCGGCCGATCTTCGGGAACGGGAACGTGCCCTCGATGCGCAGCAGTACGCGATGCAGCACCCAATGGTCGTCGAACTTGTTGCGCTCGATCACCATCTTGCGCACATCGCGCAGGAACAGCGGCACCGGCGAGCGCTCGAAGCGCACTTCCTGTCGAACGATCACGAACTCGTTGGTGTCCACCCACACCGTGCCACTCGGCTCGCTCGGGTCGAGCGTCGAGCGCGGCTCGAATTCGATGCGGTAGACCAGGTGGCCGCCGACGAAGTCCCGGCCCACGATGCGATAGCGATAGGTCCGCCGCGCTTCGGGGCGGAACGCGAAGTTCACGATCTGTTCGTCCATGCCGCCGCGGAAGCGAACGTTGCCGCCGCTGTTGCGTCCGGGTTCGCGGTCGTACTCGCGCAGGACGATGACGCGCACGCGATTCGGGCGCTTCTTGTAGACGCGCAACACGCGCTCGTTGAGCACCTCGCCGCCCTTCTCCTTCTCGACGCCCGAGACGACGCGGAAGGTGGCGGTGAACGCCTGATCGGCGAGCAGGGAGTCGCGGCGGGTCTCGCCGCGCGCAACGCGGTCGAGGATCTCGTCCAGGGTGATGCGTGGGGCGCGCACCAGGACCTCGGCGACCTCGGTCGACATGGTGTCCTCGGACGCGACGGTTGGCCCGGGGGACGGCCGGGACTGCGGGGCTGCCGAGGGCGCGCCGAGCGCCAGGAACAGCGCGGCGACGGCAGTCAGTATTCTTGGCAGTCGCGAGCGGATGGGAATCGCCTCGTGGTGAGCCCGGCGCCGTTGGGCCACGCGGTGGGAACTTGTTTTCCGACGGGCCTGAGCGCGATTCACGCGGGGTGCGGCACGCTAGCACGCACTGCGGCGGACCCGCAACGGCCGGCCCGCCCGGGGACGCCGGGGGCCGGTCGCGACCGCGAAAAGACCGGCGTTTTCCCACCGAACCGACACAAATCTCTGGCACGAAACGGGCATTGGAGTGCCATAATCGACGTGTCCCCAGACCCCGGGGCGGGCCGTCCGCCCCCGCAGGAGAACGCCATGAACACCCTGTCCGTCACCCTCGCCGCGGCCGCCTCCGTGACGATTCTCGCCACGACCTCACTGCCCGCCGCCGCGAATGGATTCACGTCGGACATCGACCTGGTTTCGGTCACGCCCGAGGTGCAAGCACTGCCGGCGCACCCGAATCCCCTGGTGCTCGAGGCCATCACCTGGCGCCCGCGGCCCTCGTCACGACCGCCGGCGCGGTCGCCCGAGCCCTCGCCTTCGCCGTCGGCATCCGCCAGCGAATCGACGTCGCCGACCAGCATCTTCCAGGTGCACGGCGGTTTCTCCGAACACAACGAGCAGACCGAGCGCGGATTCCTCGCCGGCGCGCGCCTCGGCTTCGTCCCGGAACCACACGTTCAGCTCGGTGTCACCGCCGACTGGATCTACCGCGTGCAGCGCAACACGGCGTCGATTCCGGGCGAGCCGATTCCGGGCGGTGGCACCACCACTCGCGTCGAGGAACTCTCGCACGTGACTGCGCAGCGGATTCCGGTCCAGGCCTACATCGAGTTCACGCTCGCGCCGTCGCTGGGCTTGAGCCCGCACGCCGGTGTCGGCGGCGGTTGGCACATGTTGTTTCTCGACGCCGAAGACAACACCGGCGCCAAGTTCGACGCGATGTACGACGGCTGGGGCTGGCAGGCGTGGGGCGGTCTGACCCTGCGTTTCGGTCCTTCGCTGCGGCTGATCGGCGAAGTGTTCCGTACCGAAGCCAATCTGGGCCGCACCGTGGAAGACGAGAACGGGACGCGCTACCACGAGATCGCCGACGGCGACGACATCGGCGCCCGATTCGGACTGCGCTTCGGGAGCTGACCCCGACCGCAACGCGCGCAACACGCGGCCGGGGCTTGCCGCTCGCGCGAGCGGCCTATAGGCTGTCGCGCATGGCCCGTCAGTCCCCGCGAGCGAGGCGTAAGTCCAAGGCGGCGCCGCGCGTGCCGGCTTCGGGTCGCTCGCCGGTTTCACCGCGCAAGAAACGGGCGGCCGCGAGCGGTCGGGCCCGGCGCACCTCGTCGCCCGCGACCAATGGCGCTCACGGCACGCCGCGCACGTCTTTGCCGCGGCCGCGGCGGAACCCAGCGGGTTCGCGACGGGCGGGAAGCCGCGTGCGTCGCGGCGCGACCCCCGATCCGGAGCGCGTTCAGGCAATCCTCGAGATCCTCGATCGCTCCTATCCCGATGCTCGTTGCGCGCTCCACTTCACCTCGCCGCTCGAGCTGCTGATCGCGACGATTCTGTCCGCGCAGTGCACCGACGTCCGGGTCAACCAGGTGACGCCCGGGCTGTTCGCGCGGTACCAGGACGCGGCGGCGTTCGCCGCCAGCGATCCGGCCGAGCTGGAGGCGATGATCCGATCCACCGGCTTCTACCGGATGAAGGCGCGCGCCATCCGCGAGTGTTGCGCCGACATCGTCGCGCTGCATGGCGGCCAGGTGCCGCGGGTGCTCGAGGAGCTGGTCAAGCTACGCGGCGTCGGCCGCAAGACCGCGAACGTCGTGCTCGGGAACGCCTACGGCATTCCCGGAATCGTCGTCGACACCCACGTGACCCGGCTGTCCCACCGACTCGGATTCACCCGCGAACGCGACGCGGTCAAGATCGAATTCGCGTTGATGCCCATCGTGCCGAAGGAGCGCTGGACCATGTTCTCTCACTGGTTGATCCTGCATGGACGCAACGTCTGCGTGGCGCGCACGCCCCGCTGTTCGGTGTGCCCGGTACTGCCGCAATGCCCGCGCAAGGGCGTGAGTCGCTCGGCGTGAACACGATGGGTTCCATTCGACGCGCAACCGGGGCGGCGGTCCTCGGGACGGCCGTCGCCGGATTGTTGTTCGTGGCGCCGGTCGCGGCGCAATCCGTGTTCGATGCCATGCCCTACGCGCTCAGCAGCGTGACCTCGGCCGACGACGCCGCCGGCTACTTCGTGAATCCCGCGGTGGGCGGTGTGCGCCACGGGGGCGGTTACGCGTTCATCTATTCGGAGAAGGCCGACGAACGCGAGGCGTGGTACCGAGCCGTGATCTCGGGACCGAACGTCGCGGCGCAAGCCGCGATGGTCGAGGGCGGCAAGCTGTCGTGGGGTATGTCGGCGGCCGGTGGCAAGAGCCGGTTCCGCATGGGCAGCACCTGGACCTCGCTCAACACTTCGGTCTACGAAGCCGGGCTGCCGCTCGACGCGACCCCGGAAGCGCGCAACGACGATCACACCGGCGACTGGCGTTTCGGCTTCCTGTCGCGCTCGCGCCCCTGGATGTCCCTGGCCGGGGTCGTCGACCACGTCATGCAGCCGAAACTCGGCGGCGCCGTGCTGCGGCGCGAGTACGTCGCAGGTCTGGGCATCCGTCCGCTGGCCGGCGCGCGCGGCAGCGCGCACACGCTCGGCACGCGACTGACCGTGACCGGTGACCTGGCGTGGAACGAAGCCGGCCGGCTCAACGATCCCCGCTGGCGGGTGGGCGGCGAGCTGGAGCTGACGCAGGGCGTGGCGCTCCAGGGCGCCTTCGGGGGCGACGGCGAGCTGCGTTTCGGGCTCCAGGTGCTCGGCCCGCACTTTGGTCTGGGCGCTCATCGTGCCGAGTGCGACGACTGTCCGGCGCGCAACACCTACACCGCCGTGGTCAGTGGGAGCGAGAACCGCACCACGTTCTCGACGCGCGCGAATCATCGGGTGGCGGTGATTCGCGCCGGTGGCGCGCTTGGTGATGACGCGCTCGCCGGTTTCTCGGTGTTCGGCGCCGACCGGCGCACGCCGGCGAAACCGCTGCACACCCAGCTCGAGCGAGCCCTCACCGACCCCTCGACGCGGGGCGTGCTCCTGCACCTGACCGGAATCTCGGGCATGGCCCAGGTCGAGGAGTTGCGGCCGCGGATCCGCGAGCTGCGCAACGCGGGCAAGCCGGTGGTCGCCTATCTCGAATTCGGCGGCCGGCGCGCCGACCTCTACCTGGCCGCTGCGTGCGACCTGATCGTGACCCCGCCCGAGGCGTTCTTCGCGGGGCTCGGCCTTCATGCCGAGACCCGCTACTACCGGGAGGCCCTGGCCGACTGGGGCGTGCGCATCGACCGCGCCTCGTATGGCCGCTACAAGTCCGCGTACCGGAACTTCAGCGCCGACTCGACGACTGCCGCCGATCGCGAATCCATCGAACGCGTGCTGGACGTGGCGCAGGATCTGTTCGTGACCTCGGTCTCCGCGGATCGCGGCATTCCGCCGGCACAGCTGCTCGAAGTGCTGGATGGCCGTTCGTGGCGAGCGAGCGACCTCGTAAAGCTCGGGGTGGTGGACGCGATCGGCTACCGCGACGACGCCCTGCGGCTGCTCGGAGAACGGTCGGGCATGAAGGGCAAGCCGCGGACGGCGGACCTGCGCACGGTGCGCGAGGAGCGCCGCGAGTGGATGGTGCCGACCCGGCTCGCCGTCGTGTACGCGAGCGGCGGGGTCGAGAGCGGTTCGAGCGGCAACGACCTGCTGGTCGGCCCGTTCGTCGGCTCAGCGACGCTCAGCCGTCAGATCGAAGCCGCGTATCGCAACCCAGAAGTCGAGGCCGTGGTCCTCAGGGTCGACAGCCCGGGTGGCGCCAGCATCGCCGCCGACCACATCTATCACGCGCTCGATCGGATGAAGCGCGAGACCGGCAAACCCCTGGTGGTGTCCATGGGCAGCGTCGCCGCGAGCGGCGGCTATCACATCTCGTTGCCGGCCGATCGCATCTTCGCCGACCGTTTCACCCGTACCGGCTCGATCGGCGTGCTCACCGTGCGCTACTCGTTCGAGGGCTGGAACCGCCAGCACGACGTGCGGCAGGACGACTTCGACCGTGGCGACTACATGCGCTACTGGTCGACCGGCCACGACTGGGACGAGCGAGCGCAGGCGGCCGCCGATTCGGCGGTCCGGCGTGAACACGACGAGTTCGTGGCGCTGGTCGCCGCGCGTCGCGGACTGCAGGTGGCCGCGGTGGATTCGGTCGCGCAGGGCCGCGTGTGGATGGGCGAAGATGCACTGAGCCGCGGACTGGTCGACGAGATCGGCGGGCTGACGGCAGCCATCGCGGACGCGCGGCAGCGTGCCGGCATTCCCGCCGGCGAGAAGATCGAGCCCGTGGAATACCGCCGCCCGCGCCCGGCGTGGCTCGACCGCCTGGTCGGCAACTGGGTGCGCGAGACCGTGGATCGCTCGCTGCACATGCCGGAACCGGGCGCGTGGCTTCACTGGCTCGACCCGCGGTCGGTCGCGGTCGAGTGAGCCCTTCGGGCGGCCGGCGCCCACCGGAGCCCGAGCCGACGAACGCGACGTACGCGCGAGCGGCCGCAGTCATCTGGATCGTGCTCGCGCTGTTGGCGGCGGCCCGCGCCGCGTTCGCCTTCGTTCCCAGCATGGCGGCCTGGGGCATCAACACCATGCGCTTTCTGCCTCCGGTGGTCGCGTGGGGTGCCTGGACGCTCACCGCCTTGTCATTGGTTCCCGCCATCAGCCGGCGTGCAGCCGGTGCGCTGGAGTCAGGACCCGCGCGCGCGGGCAGGCGGACAGCCCTGACGTGGATGGTCGCGGGCGGCGCCATGTTGCTCGTGCTCCTGATTCCCGATCGCACGTGGTACGTCGGCGACTTCATGATGCGCATGGGCGCCGTCGTCGAGCGGCAGAGCTTCGACCTCTTTCGTCAGGCCATGCCGCTCGACGAGTTGATCCACTATCGGCTTCGGCTTTGGCTCTGGCAGACGATCGGGCTCGACGCCAACGCTTCGGCGCGGCTCATCGGATTGCTCGACGCCGCGGCGCTGGCGTTGATCGCCATGGCGCTGCCCAGGGTCTCGGGACTCTCCAGGATCCCGGCCATCGCGGCGGGAACGATCCTGTTCTTTGGCGGCTACCTCGTGTTGCTGACCGGCTACGGCAAGGCCGTCGTGGAGCTCGGAGTGCTGACCGCGGCAGTTGGCGTCGCGGGGCTCAGGGTTCTGCATACTGGTCGGGGAATCCTGGCGTTCGGAGTCGCCTTGTCCCTGGCCTTGCCGCTCCACCGCTCCGCCGTCGCCCTGGTGCCAGCCGCGATGTTCGTTTGGGCGATGTGGCTGCGGGATCCGCGTGCACGCGGTTCCCTGCGCGAGCCCGCCACCATGGCCGGTCTGGCGTCACCCTGGGTCGTGCTCGCGTTCGTGGTCCCGCGCGTGGTGCGTACGTTCATCAACGTGGACCTGCCGATCCATCTGGCGCCGGCGGCGGTGCAATCGGCAGGAATCGTGTCCTCGGCGTTCGGCGGGTTGCGGTCGATGGACTTCCTCAACGTGATCCTGCTGCTGTCGCCGGTTGCGCCGATCATTCCGGTGGGCGCAGTGATCCTCTGGCGGGACCGTACGCGCCGCCCGGCCCTCGCCCTCCTCCTGTTTCTGGTTCTGCCCCTGCTCGCGATCATGCCGTTCCTGCATCCATCGCAGGGCATGTTCCGCGACTGGGACAACTTCATCGCGACCGGGATCGGTCTGTCGCTGCTCTCCGCCTGGGTGGCGGGCGAAGTCCTGCAGAGCGCCCCACGCTGGGCGTGGCTCGGTCTCGCGGCATCGCTCGGCGCCATGATGCCGACGCTCCAATGGATGCTCCACCACGCGGACGAGAATCGCGGCACGGCCCGGATCCATGCCTTTCTGGTCGAACCGCCGCAGCGCACGGAATCCGAGCGCGCGCTGGCCTTCGATTTTCTTGGCATCCGGCATCTCCGAAGGAACGAAGGCGTCCAGGCGGCGGAATTGTTTCGCGAGGCGGTCGCCCTGGCGCCGAGTCCGCGGCTTCACCATCAATGGGCGCTGGCCGAGACCCAGGCCGGCAACTACGTGGGAGCGATGCAGGTCTACGAACGGCTGATCGCCAGGACTCCGGAAGACGTGGACGCCTGGCGCGGCTACACCGCGATGACGTCGCGTCTCGAAATGTGGCCCGAGGCGAAGCGAGGGGCGACCCGCCTGTTGCAGCTGGCGCCGGGTGATCCTCAGGCCAGGGCGCTGCTCGACCAGATTGCGCGCCAGGGACTGGTACCGGACAGCACTCGTTAGGCAAGAAGACGGCGGGTGGATCACCCGCCGCCTTTCGCTAGGCGACCACACATCATCACCCGCCCGAGCGCAATCCCAGCCCGCGGCGCATGCGGTCGAGCAACCCGAGTCGCTTGGGCGTCGTCACCGCCGGGCCCATGCCCATGCGCCCACGGATCTCGGCGGGATCCCAACCGGTCAGCTCGGCGAGGTTGTCCGCTTCGCGCTCGCGACGCTCCAGCACCCGGCTCCAATATTCGGGCAGCACCGGACAGATCTCTTCGCCGCGCCAGGGGTGGTTCATGATGTAGCGGGCCTGCCAGTTCTGGGTGTCGGGAGTTTCCTGCAGCACGAGATCCTCCGGGAAGTGTGCGCGGTCGTAGCGCACGTGGAGCCGCGTCAGGAACACCGGGCTGCCGGCGCCGCCGCCCGGTCCCCAAGTGACGCCGAGCGACTTGAGCTCCTCGGCCGAAAGCGGCTCGGACGGGCACGGGTCGCACCACGACATGTCCCACGCGTACTCGGTGAACACCGCGCGGCCGCCGTTGCGCTGCATCTGCTCCTGGAACAGGGCGCGATAGAAGTCCGGGAACACACCGGCGACGTACTCGGGTATCTCGACGTCGGTCGGCAGCTTGAGGGTCCGGTAGTTGACGACTTCGGTCCGGCCCTTACGCGAGATCGCGTAGACGATCATGTCCTGCGGACCACGCGCATTGGCCATGCCGAGCCGAAGCGGCAGCCCGAACTTGGACGATTCGTAGCGGACGCGAATCGGGCGCAGACGGGTCACGCCCATGCGCGCGTGCTCCTCGAGATTCACCTTGGCCACGAAGAAGCGCATGCCCTGCTTGAGATAGCCGGTGAACACCGGGGCCGCGCCGCTCGGGATGCGATAGCCGTTGTCGACCAACCAGCTTTCGAGTCCGCGGCCGGTGGTCGCCGACAGGATGACGATGTCGTACTCGCCCACCGTGTAGCGGGCCTCCACGGTGACGTCCTTCCGCTTGCCGGCGCTCTTGAGCGCGCTCGGCATGGCCTGCATCATGCCCGCGGCATCGGCGGCCCGTTCTTCGAGCATCGCCATCGCGCAGGGGGAGGGATCCCAGTACTCGACCAGACGAGGGGCGGAGTAGCGGTCGAGGTGCTCGATCACCGCGGGATCGCCAATCGCGACTTGTTCCTTCTGGATCACGGTCGGCACCGGGATCACGACCGCGAAGCGGCGCAGGTCGCCCTTGAAGTCGCTGACCATGGTCAATGTGGTCCGATCGCCGTCGCGCACCAGGACCACCTGCGAACTCTCGTTGAAGATCTTGGCGTTGCCGCCGGCGACGTAGAAGCCGCAGAAGGCGTGGACCTGGGGGGCTGCCAGCAGCAGCGCAGCGGCGACCATGGGCGAAGCCAGGCCCGCCCGGCGGAAGGGTGATCGCCAGGGCACCGCGGCGACCGCGGGTGCGATCGGTGCGGCCGAGGCCGCGGGGAAGGGAAGCGGATGCGAATTCATGGTGGGGTCCTTTCTCCCGGTGGTAGAGCCCCAGACGTGACGCATTCCCGGCAGCAGCCGGTTGAGGAGCGGCACGAGCAGCGTCGTGAACGCCAGGGACCAGATGAGTCCGTTCGTGCGGAAGAGCGCGAACTGGACGATCGCCCCGCCCAGAGCCACGAGCACGGCGAAGACAATGCGACCGGCGCGCGAGTCCGGAGTGGTGCGCGGGTCGGAGATCATGTTGAACGCGAACTGGAGCAGGAGGCCGTTCTCGACCCGGTGCAGCGGAATCGACAGCGGTTCACCGAGCCAAAGTGAGCGGCCGAACAACACCGCGGCCCACGCCGCCAGGAACGCGAAGGTGACGTCGCTGCGCGCCGCGCGGTGGACGACGATGCTGCCCAGGCAGACGGTGGCGAGGACCATGAACGCGCCGTGCCCGTACTGGCCGGGCGACACCCAGACCGGCGCCCCGATGCCGAGCAGCAGCGCGATCGCGAAGTTGGTGGGGTTGAACAGGTGGCGATCGCCCCGGCGGATCACGAACTTGCTGCCGACCGCGATCGCGGCGGCCACGGCGCCGAGGACCGGCGGTGTCCGTCCGCAGCAGCGTGCACAGTCCGATGCCGGAGATCAGCGCGCTGCGCGGCTCGAAGGCGATGCCGGCGTGGCGGGAGCCCAGCCACTGGGCGGCGAGGGCGCCGAAGAGCATTCCCGCGATGTGGGCCGGCGTGGTGACGATGCCGCCGCTTGCCAGTCCGTAGACCAGCAGCGTCGACAGGGCGAGGATCTGCCAGTGGCGCGGGTCGGAGCGCCGGAGGCGGTCGAGGAGCGGCTTCATGCCGCTTCTTACGCCGGCTGGGGGGAGATCTTCCCTTCGGAGCTATTGGCCGCTACGGCGTGGGGTCGGGGGCATCGTCGGCTGCGGCGGGACCCGTCGCTCCGCGGGCAACCTCGCTCGGCCTGGCCGGAACGTCGGGTTGCCCGCTCCGCTCTCGCCCACCTCGCCGTCGATGCCCCCGACCCCCCGCCGTAGCGGCCGATTCGCCCGACAAAGAAACGAGCCCCGGCCGGCAGTGCGCCGATCGGGGCTCGATTCGCTACTTGCGCGAGGCTACTTCCAGCGGCGTTTGACCTCGCCCCAGGTTGCGACCTTCACCGGTGTGGTCGGCGGCTCGCTGTAGAGCAGCAGGTCGTCCGTGTAGAACGGGATGAAGCCGAGATCGGCGCGGAAGTTGTAAACGCCGACCCAGCCGCTGGGGAGCGTGTTGTCGAGGACCGCGCTATCGAGTGAGGTCGTCTCGAATCCATCCCAATAGCACTGGAACCTCGGTCCCTCAGCCCAGATCGCCATGTGATGCCAGGTGTTGACCTGAGGAACGCCGCCGGGGAAGTTGCCGGAGAACCAGGACCTGAGCGTGGTCGCCGGCCCTTGGCCGCTGAGCCGACGGAACGCAAACTGGGCCATGCCCTGCTGCATGACGAACTGGTAGTTGGTCGCGAACATGTTGGAAGGGTCGGCACGCACGATCAGACCGCGGCGAGAGTTGCCATCGCCGGTGAACACCCAGCCCTCCCACCAGTACGTGCTGACGCCGCCTGGGTCGGTGCAGGTCACGACGATGCCGCCGCTGTCCGGCGCGAACGAGGTCATGGCCTCGCCCACCGTGTGGTCTCCGGACGGGTTGGCGTACGCCGGATGCCCCGGGTCGAGCGTCAACGGCTTCATGTTGCTCGAGACGCCGAAGCCGTTGAGCCACGGCAGATCGAGCACGCCGCCGGTGACGTGCTCGGCGGCCAGCAGGGACAGAGCCCTGATTGGGCGGAATCCACTGACAACGACGACGAGCACCGCCAGGCAGGCGAGCGAAGCGAACCTCCGAACCGTAGCGAAGGAAGCCATGGATGTCTCCTCTAGGGATGCGATCGCGCGGGGAGGCGCGGCCGACTGGACGGACTAGTCTTCGGACGTCTCCAGGTGGGTCTTGACTACTGCAGCATCATGAATCGAGTGCCGCGATCGGCGGGCTCGCCGGCGAAGCGGGCAAAGTAGATCCCACTCGCCACGCGACGCCCGGCCGTGTTGCGCCCGTCCCACGCGGCAGCGCCACCCGCGACCGGGATGCGGGCGACCCGCCGGCCGTCCACCGAGAACACCTCGATGAACTCGCCGTCGATGGCGCGCTCTGCGGCGAAGCGAACGACGCCGCGAGCGGGATTGGGGAACGAGCGCAACGTGGCAACAGAAGCCTCGGGGGATTCGCCGACCGACACGACGCTGGCGTCGAGCCGTCGCGACAGGAACGCGATGCGCCGGACGAAGTTCTCGCCCGGGATGCAGCCGGTCGGCCCGCAGTTCTCGCCGCCGCGGTCGCCGATCGCGACGACGCCGGCCTGGTTGGTGGCCGACGACTGGTAGACGAGGTGGACGCGGCCGCCGGGATTGAGCGCGGCGAGCGACACGAAGCGCTCATCGGTCTGGGGCGTCTGCGTCAGATTCTGGCCCGTGGACCAACCCGTGCCCTGGCGGCGCGTACTGCCCATGATGTCGCCGAAGCCGACGCCGGTGATGATCCCCGGCAGGCCCGCGTCCGCGGTCGGATCGATCTCGGCGTTGGTGAAGCGATGCCAGACCACGTAGGTCTCGAAGCCGTCAGGCGAGAACCCGACCTGCGGCCAGTCCATCGAGATCGTGTTGAAACCCGCGATCGGACCATTGAGCCCGATGTCGAGGTTGTCGAACGCGTCGGCTTCGCCCGGCGCCGAGCGCGCGACCGTCGAGAGCCCGGTGGTCGAGCTCCAGTGGCGAATCTGGCTGCGCCAGTCGAAGACCTCGATGCCCGGGCCGATGCGCCGCGCCTGCAGCTCGCTCCACACCACGTGCGGAATCGTGTCCTGATAGGCGAGATGGCAGTTGATGTACGGGCGGTACTCGGTGGAGGTCGAATCCGCTTTGGTCACCAACGCGTCGTTGAAGTTCGTGAGGTTGCGGATCGTGATCGTCCCCGGCAGGAACGTGCCGTTCGACGACTCGATCAGGAAGACGTCGTCGACGAAGTCGGTGACCGCGATGCCGGCGCGGCCGTCGCTGGCCGCGGCCAGCGACGGAAACCCGCTGTACCCGTTCGGGGGGAAATAGCCGGACGGCGCAATCGCACGCCAGGCGCTGAACTGCCAGCCGGTGTAGCAGACGAAGCGCGGCCCCTCGGCGGGCAGGTAGCTCGCCTGGAAGGATGCGACCTCCTCATAGAAGTGGGAGGGCGGAGACAGCGGAATTTCTCCGAGCATCACGAATGCGCCGTTGGGCAGTGCGGCGACTTGCGGAAACAGGTAGTCGGTCCACGGAGTCAGGTACGCGGTCGAAGCACTGGGCCCGGCGACGTCGCGAATGTAGAGATCGCCTCGCAGGTCACATCCGTCCTCGTTCATGTGTTGCGCGATCGCCGCACGGCCATTCGCGGTCAGCGCAATCGTGCCGTAGCCGCCCGAGTACTCGGTGACGCAGCAGCCGCGGATGTCCGGATCCTCGACCCGGCCGCCCGAGTGCCATCCGGTCTGGTCGCGCCAGGCATAGCCCATCGCGCGACGCGGAAACGGATCGGGAGCGGCCAGATTGGGCGGACAGCCGCCGGGGGCAACGTCGCAGTGATCGTCCTGCCAGGTGACGTGCACCTCGCCGTTCGGGCGGACGACGATCCGGTTGCCGAGCGAGCCCATGTCCTGGTGATCCCAGTACGTGGAGTCGATCTGCACCGCGCCGGCGGCAAGCGGAACCGGCACGGCCATCTCGTGGTCGAGCGAGGGTGTCGAGCGGTGGATGAACGTGCCGGTCGTGCCGGCAGAGGGCTGAGGAGCGACGCGTCTCGCAAGCGCGTGGCTCGAGGCGCCGCCGCTCGGGGCGTCGGCGCCGGCCACACCGGGTGGCGCACCCATTCGCGGCGCCAGGGGGGACATGCGGCCGACGGAATAGGGTGCCGCACCGTTCGCAACGCGCGCCTCAGACGTCCCGGTCGAACCCTGGGCTCTTTGCATCTGCGACGCTCCGTTCGTGACGGGCAGCACCAACCGGTCGGTGACGTTGGGAGTTGTTCGGGCAAACGCCGCACCGGCCTCCGTTGCAACGATCGCCGCCGTGGCGGCGAGGGCGAACTTCCATGTCGATCTGGGCATCCGAAGCGGCCTTCTCCTAGAAGTCACGGCTCAAAGTCCACTCGCGGGCCAGGCGCCGCTCAGTTCGAACGTGAGCGACAACGAGAACGTCCGCCCCGGCTCCGGGACGAAGCTCAGCGGCTCGCGATACGAGTGGTTCCAGAGATTGTTCACCGCGGCCACGGCCCGCACACCGGCGAAGACCGCATCCGCCTGGATCGAAGTCGTCGAAAACGCCGGACGCGCGAGCACCGGACTGACGTCGGTCACCGCATCGGACCAGCGCACGCGCGCGCCGAGAGTGCCGTTCGGCAGCACGGCCGAGAACGGGACCACCGCCTCGACCATGGCGCGGGTCGGGCCGAGATCCTGCAGCGGCTCGCCGCTGTCGCGATTCCAGCCGCGCGGCAGCGTTCCCGAAAGTCCGAGCTCGGCTCGATTCCAACGCACGCGCAGCTCGGCCTCGAGGCCCTGGATGCGAGCGTTGCGCACGTTCACGTACTGGAAGCGCGGCACGCCGTAGAGCTGTCCGATGTACTGGAAGGTAATCAGGTTGTCGGCGTCCGAGCGGTACGCCGAGAAACGGGCGGCGCGCACCCAGCTCGGGGCCGCGCCCGACGACCGGAGGCCGACTTCGTACGAATTCGAAGTTTCACTCACCAGATCGGGGTTGCCGAACAACCGAAGCCCGCCGTGCACCGTGTGGTTGAAGTAGCGCTCGTCCAGGTTGGGCGCGCGAAATCCGGTGGCGACGTTGCCGTAGGGCTCGATCGGTCCGAGTGCTCGCGCCACGCCGCCGGCGACGCTCCATTCCCGGTCGACGGCTTCGAGCGGGGTCGGCGCGCTAACGGTCAGGGTATCGGCCGCGGAGTGCAGCTCGTCGTAGCGGACCGAACCTTCGAGCTGCGTGCCGAACACGATCGGCGAGACCTGGGTTCCCGCCGCCCACCCGGTGCGGCTGGCCGCGGGGACGCTGGCCGACACGGTCTGGGTTGCCGAGGTGACCGTGCCCTGGTTGTCGCGCACGATCAGATCGAGAACCAACGGTCCTTCGGCGGTTTCACGCCGGAACTCGCCGAACACCCGTCCAGCGAAGGGCCCCGCGAAGCGAAGAGAGGGCTCCGCGCTGGTCACGCGGGTCGCGACACGATCCTGCGACGCGCGCGTACGGGTGCCGACGAGTCGACCACGGACGAAAACACTCTCGACCGCGGTCTCACTGAAGTGCGTGCTGAGATTCTGGTGCGATCCCAGCACGCGGAATTCCGGGAAGGCGCCGCTCCCCTTCACCGCGAACTCGACCCTGGACGCATCACGCCCCTGAAGCGGGTACGAGCCCTCGATTACGGCGCCCCCGGTGAACCCTGGCAGCCCGATGTCGCGGGCTGCGTAATGCGAATACTCGGCGTCGAGCGTTGCGGCGCCGGCACGAGCTGCGCCGCGCACCGATGCGTTCTCCTCGCGCATGCCACTGTCCGGAATCCTGCCGTCGGCCGAAGTCAGATAGTCGATCGAACCGATGCCGCCGCCGACCTCGATTCCGGCACGCGGTCCGGTGATCCGCATGCGTGCCGCCTGCGAGTACGAAGCACCGGGCTCCGACCCGCGCGCCCGTACCAGCGCGGTGGTGCGCGGCTGGTCGGAGAACAGGCCACGATGGGTGACGACGTTGACGACGCCGCCGAGTGCGTCGGAGCCGACGTGGGCGCTGCCGGCGCCGGGCAGCACCTCGAGGCTCGAAACGTTGTCGAGGGCGACCAGCGAGGGCTGAACCCCGTGTCCGCGCACGGTGTTCATGCGCACGCCGTCGACCATGAGCACCACGCGATCGCCACTCATGCCGCGGATCGAAAGTTGTGACGCCCAGGGGCTGGTCTTGACCAGCTCGACCCCTGGCACCGAGGCCAGAGCATCGCCCACCGTCTGAGGCAGGAAGCGAGTGGCGGTCGCGCGGTCGAGACGAACCCGGGTCGAGGTCTGGCGATCGTCGCCGGGCTCGCGCCGCGTATCACGGACATCGACCGGGGGCAGCGTCGTGACCGTGTCGACGACGCTGGGGCGCGCGGGGAGTGGGGCCGGAACCGCGGCGGAATCACGAGGGGCGGATACAACGGCCGACGAGTCGCTACGCGCCGACGAATCAGCGTCCGACGCCACGGAGACAAATGCGCTAGGGCTGTTGAAACGTGTGACGCCGGACGCCTGAGCCGGGCGGCCGGTGCTTCCCATACCGAGTGCGATCGCCATGGCTGGAGGCAGGACCAAGGGACGGAGACGGGACCACTGTATTCGGTTGAGATCGCCGAGCATCATGACCGTCTTCTCCGCGAACCCACCGACTCGGGATGAAGGACACTGCGGAACATAGGGCGTGACCCCCTCGGGAAACTATTGTGTTGATTGCGGAGGCCGGCTTCCGTAGCACTACGGAGCGTTGCGAGCCGCGTCGAATGGGGGCGGGAACGATGCAGGAATCGAGCTAGCGCAGGGCGCGCTGCAGGACACGACGTTGGCCAGTCACCCACTTCCGGCGTCGTGCAGTTCAGCCGCTCCGGGCGTGCGCGCGGGTGGTCAGTGGCGGAGCAGGCCGAGGACGATCTCGACGACGATCAGAATCACGATCGCCAGTTCGAGCACCTCGGAGCGCGCGGCCCGGGACTCGTCGGAGAGCATCGTGTAGGTGTCGCGCAGGATACCGAGCTTGCGGTCGATGCCGGCGCGCCAGGCGCGGCCGCGAAAGATCTCGAGCGCCGCCGAATAGATGCGTGCAAGGTAGACGTCGTCGGTCACTTTGAAGGCGTTCTCGGCGCGCTCGACGGTCTCGGTGGTCTCGGCCACCAGGCTCTGCAGCTCGCCGAGCAGCGGCGCAAACCGGCGTCCGAGCAGGACCGCGCCGGTCCGCGACGCCGCGATCCGCGCGTGGACTTTGGGCAGCTCGCGATCGAGCACCTGGTCGTAGACGCGGAGCTCCAGCAGCTGGGCGTTCGCGAACTCGAGCACGTATTGCACGTCGGTGTCGTCGCGATCCGGCTCGACCACCAGCGATCCGTACCAGCCGAGGATCGCGAGGTCGTCGGGGTAGTACGAGAATCGATTCGGCAACAGCTCGCGCAGCGCGGAAGCCGCGAGCGGTTTCTTCTCGCCAAGCAGCAGTGGCGCCAGGTCTTCGTCGTGGAGCCGCGAGGCGGGGACCGACTTGCCGTCGCCGTCGCGCAGCGCTTCGATGCGATAGACGATGTAGTCCTCGGTCACCGTGGCCAGGTGCGGGCGGTCGATCGCAGGCTTCAAGCGATCGAGCAGTCGATCGAGCGCCAGATCGAGCACCGGCGAGGCGGTCCGCACCAGGTCGATGCCGCGGGCGAAGGCGAGGAACTCCTGCCAGAGCATGCCCGGAGGCATCCGGAACTCCAAGCGCAACGACACGACCGCGAAGTCGAACACCCGGGCGGTGATCGCGGCATCGAGCGTGAACTCGCCCAGGGTCAGCGGCGCGACTCCGAGGGAAGCGCCGACCGGCGGGCTGGCGATGACCAGGGCCTGTGCCTCGGCGCGGGAAGGCCGCTTGCGTTCCGGCTCGTGGGGCGCAAGGCAGCTCGTGGCCCGTTCGAGGTCGACCTCGTCGCCGATGTCGTGCAGTCGATAGACGACGATCGAGCCATCGATGCGGAGGTCGTCGCCCTCGGGCGCGCTCATGGCGCCTCGTCGATCAGCCCCTCGCGCAGCGCGAGCTGCGTCAGGAGTGCCACGGACTTGAGATTCAGCTTGCGCATCAGATTCGCGCGGTGGGTCTCGACGGTGCGGGCGCTGATGTCCAGGCGCGAGGCGATTTCCTTGGTCGAGAGTCCCTTCGCCACCAGCCGGAGCACTTCGACTTCGCGCCCGGTGAGCAGGTCGGCCGCCCGCGGCTCGAGTTGCCCGGTGCGCACCACCGCCGACAGCGCGCGCTGCACCGGCTCGCTGTAGTACGCGCGGCCGGCCATGACCGACTGGATGCCGGCGAGGAGATCGTCGGCCGCCGAGTCCTTGACCAGATAACCTTCGGCGCCGTCGCGGATCGCGCGGAACGCGTGTTCGGCGTCGGCGTGCATGGTCAGCACCAGAACGCGCGTGGCCGGGTGGCGCGACTCGACCCGCCGCAGCACCTCGAAACCATCGATCCCGGGCATGGTCAGGTCGAGCACCAGCACGTCGACCTCGGTCTCGCCCAGAACGCGTAGCGCTGCCTCGCCGTTCGGAACCTCGCCGATCACCTCGACGCCGGCCGCGCCTTCGAGGATCTTGCGCAATCCCGCGCGGACCAACGTGTGATCGTCGGCGAGCAGGACGCGGATCGGGCGCGAGGCACTCATGGCCGTGGGCCGGTCGGGATCTCGACCGCGACCTGGAAGCCGCGATCTTCCGCCGCACCGATCAGGAGGGAGCCGCCGAGCGCCGAAATCCGCTCGCGCATGCCGAGCAGCCCGAGATTGGGCGTCAGCTCGATGCCCGGCCCCCGGCCATTGTCCGAGATGGTCAGGCGCACACGTTCCGGACTCGGGTCGACCGCGACCACGACGCGGCTCGCGCCGGAATGCCGGCCGACGTTGGTCAGACCCTCCTGGACGATGCGGTAGATGGCGACCTTCTGCTCGGGGGTCATCGACGGCACGTCGCCGGCGACCTGCATTTCGACCTGGATGCGCGTGCGCATGCCGAAATCCTCCACCAGGGCGCGCACCGCCGGCAAGAGCCCGAGATCGTCGAGCACCGTCGGCCGCAGCAAATTACTCAAGTCGCGCACCTGCGACAGCGCGCGCCCGACCAGCTCGCTCGAGGCGCGCTGACCCGAGAGGTCGAGGTCGATCTTGACCGCCGTCAGGATCTGGCCCGCCTCGTCGTGGAGCTCGCGGGCGATCCGCCGCCGCTCGTCCTCCTGCGCGGTGAGCAGCAGCCGGGTGAGCTGTTCGAGCTGGGCGCTGCGCGACTCCAGAGTGCGCCGGTCGTGGTCGAGCACCAGGAACAAGGCGCCGATCGCGGTCGTCGCAATGAACAGCACGTCAGCGGCGACCCCGAACAGCACCGCGGTGCCGAACATCCGCAGCAGCGGATAGTCGAGGTGGTGAAGCCCCCAAAGCGTGAACGTGACCGCGAGCAGAGTCGATGCCGCCGACCTCTGGCGCGCGCGATGGCGCCAGAACACGACCGCGGTCGCGAGGGTGACCGCGGACAACAGCGCCGCGGACACCACGCCTCCCGCGACCGCGCTGATCCCGTAAATGATGAGGTAGGACCCGACGACGATCCCGGCGACGATCCAGGCCAGTCGCGCCCGACCCCAGTGGATGTCGTTCAGGAATCGCAGGGCCGCGTAGAGCAGCAGCAGCGCGGAGACGCCGGTCGCGACCTGGTGCAGGAACAACCAGACCTGGTCTCGGGTCACGATGAACGCCGAGATGAAGAGCAGGCGCGTCGAATAGAACGCCCACGCCAGGGCCCAGGTGCCGTCGAATCCGCGGCGCCGCTGCCGCCACAATGCCAGGTAGACGAACGCTAGCAGGGCGGTGACCACGAACTGGAAGGTCAGCGCCGAGAGCTCGACGGTCATGCGATCCACGAGATCGGATCCTCCGGCGCGTCGGGGCGAGGTCCGCCGGCGCGAGCGGCCGATTGTACACGCACGCCGCGCGGGACGCGGGGCCTGCGCGACCATTCCCCGCCGGACGCGGCGCCCGCGGGCGTTCCGTGCTAGCGTGTCCGCCGATGCGACTCCAACGTCTTGCGGTTCTGGTTGCGGTTCTCGCCGGGGTCACGGTGGTGTTCGCCGCCGGGGAACCCGTGGCGCTCAAGACCACCGAGATCGGAACCGGACCGACCATCGTGTTCGTCACCGACGTCGGCGCCGCCCGCAGCTCCTGGATGCCGGTCGCGCGCCGTCTGGTCGCACGCCACCGCGTGGTGCTGGTCGACCTCCCGGGCCATGGCGGCGCCGAAATGCCCGACCCGTTCTCGATCGAAGCCGCGGCCGCAGCACTCGACGCCGTGTTCGCGCGCCAGCCCAAGGACAGCACGATCGTGGTCGGGCGTGGCGTCGGCGGGCTCCTGGCTTCGGTCGCTGCGGGCGCGCATCCGGAGCGGGCGCGCGCCCTGGTGCTGATCGACACGCCGCTGCGCACGTCCCAGCAGATTCCCGACCAACAGCGCAAGCAGTTCTTCGAATGGATCGACGCGAACTACGACCAGTTCATCAAGATGACGTACGGCATGGCGGGTCGCGACTCGGCCGAGAGCGCCGAGGTGCTGGCCGGCGTCATGCAGGTGCCGCCGGCCACCATGAAGCCCTACTTCAGCGTGCTGCTGGGACTCGACGTGTCGACCGCGCTCGACAAATACAAACGCCCGATTCTCTACGTCGGCACCGGCCGGCAATGGCCCGAGGACAAGCCCTGGTCCCTGCTGGCGAAGGATCGTGGCTTCGACCGGATCCCGCCGCCCGACACGCTGCGGCTCGAGGACTCGTGGCTGCAGGTGCTCAAGACCAAGCCCGACACACTGGCGACCTCGATCGCGGCGATGGTCCAGCGGGGTTTGGCGGCGAAGTAGGTTTCGGGGGGCGCCGCTGGCGCCGTTCGCGCCCGCGATCCTAGTTCGAGGCGATCAACGCCATCTCGCCGCGCAGCCGCTCGGCCCATGCACTCGAGCCGTCCTCGGCGAGGTACCTGCGCGCCGCGCGCCGCGCCTCGTCGTTGCGTCCGACCCGGCGCAGGAGCACGGCGCGATTGTAGAGCGCTTCCAATCGACAGGGATCAGCGTCGGGCACGGCCATGAACTGGGCGAGTGCAGCCAGCTCGAGCGAGCGCGGCTTGAGTGGGGCGGGAGCCAGCCACGCGCGTCGCGCCAGCGCCACGCCGAGGCCGAGACGCGCTTCGCCATAACTTCCGTTGCGATCGAGCGCCGCCCGGTACGCAGCTTCGGCGGCCCGGTGACGACCCAGGACCAGTGCCAGCGACCCCAGCGCCGCCGAGACGCGCGGATCTCGCGCATGACGGTGTTGCGCTCCAGTGACCAGGGTCTGCGCGCGGAGCGCGTTCTCGGCCACCACGGGCGCGAAGACCCGCGGCACGCCGCCGACGCCGAGCAGGGACGAGCGCAGCCTGAGGGTTCCGAGCGGGGGCAGAACGCGATCGTGAACGACGACCCGGGCGGCGAGCAGCCCGGCATCGTCGGGCAGACCGGTGATCGGCTCCGGTCGCGACCGCGACGCCGAGATTCCGACCACCGCGAGCACGATCATGAGTCCCAGGAACATCAGCGCCGGGAGCGCCGGCCACCGGAGTCGCCGCTCGAATGCAGCCACCGGGGTTGCGGGCAGGGCGACCGGGGAGAAGCTCATGGACTTCGGGATCATAAGGAGTCGGCCGGGGAGGGGCAAAGCCCCCACCCGGGGTCGGAATGCGGTCAAAAGTCCGAACTCTTGAGTCTGGATGCTCATGACGATAACTTCCGGCACGGACACGATGTCCGCCGTGACGGGCGCCGAACGAAGGAGGGAGGGGCTCCCTTCTTTGCCGCTGCCGGGCCCGGCCCGAAACGGCAACACCCGCACCCCATCCAGCCAGAGCGAGGATCGATTTGGCGACGGTGCAATTCCTGCAACTTTCCGATCTGCATCTCGGTGCCCGCTTTGGGTGGCTGCCGAAGGACCGCGCCGAGCTTCGGCGGCGGGAACAGATTGCCATCCTGCGCAAGGCGATCGAGCACGCGATCACGCGCGGTGTGCACGCGATCCTGATTCCCGGCGACCTGTTCGACCGTGCCGAGCCCGCCCCGGAAACTTTGACCTCGGTGCTCGACGCGTTTCGAATCGCGGGCTGCCCCCCGGTGTTCATCGCCCCCGGCAATCACGATCCCTGGTCCGAAACCAGCCCGGCGTGGAGTGCGCGCGTGCTCGGGTCGCGAGGCTGGTCATGGCCGGAGCACGTGCAGATCTTCACCGAGCCACGCTGGACCTCGCGTCCGGTCCCGGGCCAGCCGGTACGCGTGTGGGGTCGCTGCTTCACGCCGGGCATGGCGTCGACCACACGTCCGCTCGACGCCGATGCCCGGAGTTCGGTCGGCGTGCTGGCACCGACCGAGCTGCACGTCGGCGTGTTCCACGGCTCGCTCGAGACTCGTTGTCCGCCCGGGCAAAAGGTGATCGGCCCGTTCAGCGAGGAGGAAGTGCGCATCGCCCCGTTCGCCTACCTGGCGATCGGGCACTACCACCGAGGGCACACCCACGAGCACTACGCCTACGCGGGCTCGGCCGTCGGGCTCGACATCGGCGAGTCCGGTGCTCACGGTGCGCTCGAGGTGTCGATTGAATTCGGGACCGGGCCGGCGCGCGCCCACTTCACGCCGGTCGTGCTCGATCCGCGCCGCACGCATCACGTCGAGGTCGACGTCGCGCGCGCGGCCAGCGCCGAGGACGTCGAGCGTCGGATTCTCGAAGCCCTCGATGCCGGCGGAGTCGCCCCGGCGGATCTGGTCAAGGTCGCCCTGCGCGGCCGGCTGGGCCACGGCGTTCGCTACACCGGAGCCGGGCCTGCGCTCGAGGACCGGGTGTGGCACCTGCGCTTCGATCTGAGCGCGCTCCGCCCGGACTACGACTTCGAGGCCCTGCGCGCGGCCAGCGACGAGACCACCGAAGGACGCTTCGCGCGCCTCCTGCTCGAGCGGATCGAGCGGGAGCAGGATTCCGAGGTGCGCGCCATGGTCGAGCGCGCGCTCTACTACGGACTCGACGCGTTCCGGCTGAACGACGTCGCGCCGGTCTACGAGGAGCTCGAGTCGTGAAGCTCCTGCGACTGACGGTCGCCGGATTCGGCAGCCTGCGCGGCGAGCACCGCTTCGACCCCGGACGGGTGACCCTGGTGGTCGACGACAACGAGCGCGGCAAGTCCACGCTGCTGGCCGCGGTGGCCGCCGGGCTCTACGGCCTGTCCGACGACCGCCGCGCGCACCGCCAGGTCACGCCCTCCGAGCGCTGGCGCCCTTGGGATGGCGGACCGTTCGCGGTCGAGCTGGAGTTCGAGTGCGGTGGCGAGCGCTTCGTCGTGCAGCGGGACTTCGCCGCCCAGACGGTGGCGGTGTTCGACGGCTCGGGGCAGGAGATCACGCCGCGATTCCTCGAAGGCAAGGACGAGTATCCGGTCGGCAAGCACCTGCTCGGCCTCGATCTCGAGGAGTTCGAGAAGTGCGCGTTCGTTCGCCAGGAGGACCTGGCCGAAGTCATTCCGTTCGACGAGAAGGAACGGCGCGTGAATCCGCTCCAGATCCGGCTCGAGCGCGCGGCCGACACGCGCGCCGGCAACTCGAGCGCCGCCGAAGCGCTGCGCGTGCTCGACGAGGCCGCGGTCCACTACCACGAGCCGCTGCTCGACGCCACGATCAAGGTCGAGACCGCGATCCAGCGACTCGACGCCAAACGACTCGAGATCGACACCGAGATCCACGCGCTCGAACACGATCACACCGTGCTGTCCGCGTCGATCGAGCGACTCACGTCACTCGAAGATCAGGAGCGTGAGGCCCATGCCCTGGAGCGCGGAGTCGAGAGCGAGCGCCGCGCGGTGTTGTGCAACGAGGCCCAGATCAAGCTCGACGAACATCGGGCGCGGGCCGAAGAGCTGGCGCGGCTCCAGGCCGAGCGATCGCAGATCTCGGCCCACGCCGCGCTGCCGCACGACGCGGACGCCCGATACCAGGAAGCCGCCGGTCGGCTCGAAGAGGTCGGCCGACATGCGGAGCGCCTGGAGGACGTGTTCCATCAGCTCGACGAGGCCGTGGCCCGAATCGATCAGGAGCTCGCCGGACTCGCGATGTTCGCGAAGTTCCAGGAGTCGGACGCGGATCGCTTCGTGGCCGCTGCCGCCGACTTGCGCCGCCTGAACTCGGAGCACGAGCAGGTCTCGAGGGCGCTGGAGAGCGCGCGGGCCGAGCTGATGTCGCGCGGGTTCGATGCACCGACGATCGAGAAGCTGACCGGGTGGTTCGGCGGTCTCGGGCCCGACCAGATTCGCATGCTCGAGCTCCAGCCCGAGATTTCGCTCGAACTCGAGGCCCTGACCGCCGACGCCGAGGCGTCCCGCGACATGGGCGTCGAGGCGATGGATTTGATTCGGCGCGAGCGCCGCGCGCGGGCGACACCGGGCTGGGTCGGCATCGGCATCGGTGCCGCGGCCGCCGTGGTCGCGGCGTTCCAGATGATGCGACCGCTGTTCGCGGTGCCGGGCGGCGCGATCGCGGCCGGTGCGGCGATCGTCGGCTTCGCGGGCCTGGCGCAGGTCCTGGCCGCCGCGCGTCACCGGCGCGAGGAGTCTCTGGCGGCCCTGGAGGCGATCTCGGGCGCCGACGAACGGCTCGCCGAGCTGCAGGCGCGCCGCGCGGACCAGGACACCGAACTGGCGGCGCTGCGGGCGACCGTCGGCATTCCCGACACGCGCGAGATGGTCCGCGTGTTCTCCGAATACCAGCGGTTCGAGCGCGAGCGCGAACCGGTGGCGCTGCTCGAAGGCATGTACGAACAGGTGGTGTCGAGCCGCAATCAGATCCTCGCCGAAACCGGGAACCCTCCGGACCCGGGCTTCCTCGATCGCGTGGCCGCCGGCATCCGCGTGCAGACGGCAAAACTCCAGAAACGCGCCGACTTCGACGAGCAGCGCGGCCGGGTGCGCGTCGATCTCGAACCGCTGCTCGCGCAGCGAGCCGAGCACGCTGCCGTGGCCGGATCGATTCTCGCCGCCGCCGGTTTGGAGCGCGCCGAGGGCGCGCCGTGGACCGATCTGGCTCCCGAGGTCGCCCGCCGCACCCAGGGCGCCCGGCGCCACGCGGCGCTGACCCAGGAGCTGATCCCGCGCCTGGAGCGCGAGCTGATGAACGACGAGATGGTTCAGTTGCTCGAGCAGTCGATCGCGGCGTTCCGCATGCAGATGGGCCCTGCACCTCCGATTCCCACCGATCGCGCGCGCACCCTCGCCGAACTCGAGATCGCCGCGCGCGATGCCCGAGCCCTGCTCGAACAGGTTCGCGACGAACGCACGGAGCTGCAGCATCGGGTCGACGAGGGGCGGCGCCGCTACCAGCACCTCCACCCCGAAAAAGTCGTGGAGCGCGAGGCTTGGGAGCGCGCGCTGGTTCGCGCCCGTCGCTTCAAGCAGGCCGTGGACCTGGCCCGCGAAACCATCACTCAGGTCGCACACGAGACCCATCGCCGCTGGGCGGATTTCCTGAACGAGCGGGTCGGCGAGATGCTCAAGCGGGTCGGCACCGGGGTCGACGTCGTGCGATTCGGCGAGGACCTCGATTTCGCCGTGACCCCGAAGCGCGGCAAAGCATCGTCGCGCGGGAAAGCCGTGCGACAGCTATCGAGCGGCGCTCGCGACCAGGTCCACCTCGCGGTGCGCCTGGCGATCAGCGAGTACCTGTCGCGCGAGGAGCGGCTGCCCTTGCTGATCGACGACTGCTTCATCACCAGCGACGACGATCGCGCGCGCGCCGGCATGAAGCTCCTGCTCGAGCAGGTCTCGCGCGAGCACCAGGTGATCCTGGTGACCTGTCATCGCCGTCGGTTCGAGTCGCTCGCGGCGATGGACGCCGACCTCTATCGCGACCGCGTGCATTGGGTGAACACCGCACACATGCGCTCCGTCGAAGCCGAGCAAAGGGTGTAGGCTGACATGCAGCCCGCGCGAGACGAAATCGAGAATGGCGGTGCCGGGGCCGGGATCGGCGCGGCGGTAGTGGCCGCGACCGACGTGGGCCGCAAGCGCGAGCAGAACGAAGACTGTCACCTGGTGTGGATCCCCGACAGTGTCGAAGAGCGTGACCGACGCGGGATCCTGCTCGTGGTCGCCGACGGCATGGGCGGCGCGGTTGCGGGCGAGATTGCCAGCCGGCTCGCGGTCGAGACGGTCGTGAACCAGTACTGCGCGGGGACCGGGGACCCGCTCGACGACCTGAAGGGTGCGGTCGAAGCTGCGAACCGGGCCGTTTACGAAAAGAGCCGGAGCGCCCCCACGTTCAACGGCATGGGGACGACGTGCACGGCGGTGGTCCTGAGAGGCCGTGACGCCTGGATCGCGCACGTGGGCGACAGCCGGGCGTACCTCGCGCGGGGTCGCGAAATGCGCCAACTGACGCGCGACCACACACTGGTCGCCCAGCTCGTAGAGAGGAATCAGCTCCTGCCGCAACAGGCGCGAACCGACGCCCGTCGTAACGTCGTGACCCGGAGCGTCGGTGTTGGCGAGCAGGTCGAGGTCGACGTATTGGTCGAGGGGCCGCTCGAGCCAGGCGACATTCTGCTCCTGTGCTCCGACGGTCTCCACGGCCTCGTGACCGACACGGACCTCTCGGACACCATGTCCGATCGAAACCTGTCGGAAGCATGCCAGGACCTGATCGCGCTCGCGAACGACTGCGGAGGCTCCGACAACATCACGGCCATCCTGGCGCGGATCGAGGGATCGATCGGCAACTTCACGGCGGCCTACAGCGGCCCCGAGCGCCGCCGCGCACCGATCCCGGTCTACGTCGGCCCCGAGCGCCGTCGCGTGCACACGCCACCCCCGGTGGCCCAATCCGGATCGGGACGACGCAACCAGTTGGTGCTGCTCGTACTCGTCGCGCTCGCCCTGGCGCTGGCCGCGTGGTCGGCCGTGTGGTTGATCGCGGGGGGAGGCCGGTAGCACGCGCGTGGACGACTCGGGCTTACCGTCTCGGTAGGCGCGAGGGGATGAAACGCGGTCGAGGACCGGCCGGGGCGTCGCTCAGTGCGCGACGTCCGGCGCACGTCCCCAGAGCTGTTTGAGCCGCGCGTCGCGCCCGCAGCCGGTCCGATAGCTGAAGTAGCGCACCGGATCCTTCTTCCAGAAATCCTGGTGGTAGTCCTCCGCCGGATAGAACGGACTGGCCGGCACGATTTCCGTGACGATCGCCTTGCGCAGCGTGTTGGCCGCATTGGCCTTTGTCTTCTCCGCCAGCGTTCGTTCCTCGGCGCTGCTGTAGAAGATCGCCGATCGGTATTGCGATCCCCGGTCGCAGAACTGGCCGTTGGCCTGGGTCGGATCGATGTTGTGCCAGAAGATGTCGAGCAGCTGCGCATACGAGATCGCCGCGGGATCGTAGGTCACCTGAACGACCTCGGCGTGTCCGGTGCCGCCGGCCGAGACCTGGTCGTAGGTCGGATGCTCCTGGGGCCCGCCGGAGAAGCCCGAAACCACGGCGATCACGCCCGGCTTCCCCTCGTACGCCGTCTCCATGCACCAGAAGCAGCCGCCGGCGAACACGGCGGTGGCCGCACCTTTGGGCACGGGCGCCGCCTTCGCGGACTTGGATTCGGCGTTGGCCGCCGGCTTGGAGCTGGCCGAGGCGCACCCAGCCGAGAGCAGGAGGAGCGCAAGGGCGAGCGGGCGAAACGCGCTGGAACTCGATCGGAACATGGCAACCCTCGAACGGGAAGGGGTCGCAGCCGGAGTGACCGCTCCATTCATACCGCACCCGGCGCCGGAACGTGACCGGTATTCTAAGGTCGCCGCGGTCTTGCCCGTCTCTTGACGTGATCGAAGCCGACTCGGGCATCCGATCTGCTAACCTGCTTCGTCCATCCACCGCGGAACCCTCGCATGCCCACCGTTTCGCAGCCGACGCGCACGCCGAACCGCCTGATCCGGGAGAAGAGTCCCTACCTGCTCCAGCATGCCTTGAACCCCGTGGACTGGTATCCCTGGGGCGAAGAGGCGTTTGCCAAGGCGCAGCGCGAGGACAAACCGATCTTCCTTTCGATCGGATACTCGACGTGCCACTGGTGTCACGTCATGGAACGCGAATCGTTCGAGAACGACGCAGTGGCCGAGCTGCTCAACCGCTGGTTCGTTCCGGTCAAGGTCGATCGCGAGGAGCGACCCGACGTGGACCGTCTGTACATGACCGCGCTTCAGGCCATGGGGTTGGGCGGGGGTTGGCCGCTCAACGCGTTCCTGACCCCCGACCGGGAACCGTTCTACGGAGGCACCTACTTTCCGCCGGAGTCGCGCCACGGCCGGCCCGGGATGACCGAGGTGCTGCCGCGGATTCACGAAGTCTGGTCCGGCCAGCGCGCGGAGTTGGTGACTCAGGGTTCCCGTTTGTTGAATGCGATCGAGGCCGCGGTCGCGCATCGCGGGACACTCGGCGCCGGGCCCTCCGCTTCGCCGGCCGCGATCGCGGATCGCATGGTCGACTGCTACCGCGCGCTCGAACGATCCCACGATCCCGAGCAGGGTGGCTTCGGCACTGCGCCCAAGTTTCCCTCGGTCGCCAATCTGAATTTCCTGTTCCGCCATTGGAGTCAGGCGCCCGGGCCGCGCGCCAAGGCCCTGGCCATGGCGTTCAGCCAGCTCGACGCGATGCGCGCGGGCGGCATCCACGATCATCTGGGCGGCGGCTTCCACCGCTACGCGACCGATGCGGCCTGGCTCGTGCCGCACTTCGAGAAAATGCTCTACGACCAGGCGCAGCTCGCGTGGGCCTATCTCGATGGGCACGTCATCGCCGGTTCCGCGGGGGATTCGAGCGACCCGGTGCGGGCGCGCGCGTACGCCGAGACCGCGCGGGGAATCCTGACCTATGTGCTGCGCGACCTGACCTCACCCGAAGGCGGGTTCTATTCGGCGGAGGACGCCGACAGCGAAGGCGAGGAGGGACGCTTCTACGTCTGGACGCACGACGCCATCGATGCCGCACTCGGCGCTGACGCCGCGCTGTTCCGTGCGCGCTACGGTGTCGAAGCGCGCGGGAACTTCGAGCACGGAACCAGCATCCTGCACGAAGCGCGCGGGATCGACGAGGTTGCCTCCGGCGCCGGACTCTCGCCCGAGGCGGCTGCGCACCGGCTCGACGCCGCGCGCGCCCGGCTCCTCGAGTTGCGCGGGGCGCGTGTGCGCCCGCATCGCGACGACAAGATCCTGACCGCGTGGAACGGGCTCATGATTTCGGCCTTCGCGCGCGGCGCCCGATTCCTCGACGACGCAGGATACGCGGCGGCGGCGGCGCGGGCGGCGACGTTCATCTGGGAGCGGCTGCGCGATGCGGGGACCGGGGCGCTCGCCCGGCGGTGGCGCGAGGGCGAGGCAGCGCTCGCCGGCCAACTCGACGACTATGCCAACCTCGCCGCGGGCTTCATCGACCTCTACCAGGCGACCTTCGACCCGGTATGGCTCGAACGCGCGGGACTGCTGACCGAGCAGATGATCGCTCGCTTCTGGGACGATACCGATGGTGGCTTCTTCGACAGTCCGGCGGGGGATCCGCATCTGGCGTTTCGCATGAAGGACGATTTCGACGGCGCCGAGCTGGCGGGCAACTCGGTCGCGGCCGGCGTGCTCTACACCCTGGCCGTGCTGTCCGATCGCGAGGAGTGGCGGCGGCGCGCCGATCGGCTGTTCGCGCACTACACGGCGCGGTTGGCCGAGCATCCGGTGGCGATGCCCCAGATGCTGGTCGCGATGGACCTGGCGTCTCAGCCGCCGCGGCACATCGTGCTCGCCGGCCGGGTGGGCGCCGACGACCTGAACGCGATGATTGCAGAGTTCCATGGCCGGTTCCTGCCGCGCGACGTCCTGCTGGTGGTGAGCGAAGGCGACGCGCGGGATCGTTTGGCAGAGGTGGCGCCGTTCGTCGCGCCGCTCGTGTCACGAGACGCGAAGGCCACCGCGTATGTGTGCTTAGACTATGCTTGCCAGCTGCCGGTGACGGATCGAGCGGCGTTCGCCGCGCAGCTCGAATCGCGGCCGGCCGGACCTTCGGAGGAAGCGTAATGCGCGAGTCGTGGATTCGAGGAGTGAACGGCGCGGGAGTGCGGCGCCTGGTCGCCGTGTCGCTGCTCGCGATCGGGCTCGGCGCGAGCACCGCCACCGCGCAGTTCGGCAACGTGCCGCCGCCCGAGAAGCTGGTCACCTTCACGTCGTCGCCGATCGCGGCGCGCGCCGGAGAGACCGCGAAGGCCACGCTCACGCTGCAGATCGCCGAGGGTTGGCACATCAACGCCAACCCGGCCACCCCCGAATTCATGGTGCCGACCGAAGTCGACCTTCCGCCCGGCGCCGGCATCACTGCCGGGACTCCGGTCTACCCGCTGCCCCAGAAGCTCAAGCTTGGCTTCGAGGAGAGCGAGCTTTCGGTGTGGGACGAGCGTGTGACGATCCAGGTGCCGCTCGCCGTCGCCCGCGACGCGATGAACGGCCGGCGTGCGGTCGTCGGCAAGATCAAGTTCCAGGCGTGCAACGACCAGCTGTGCCTGGCGCCGGCGTCGATCACATTCGCACTCGACGTGACCGTGAGTGGCGGCCGGCAGGCGAGTCAGGGCCCCGAAGCGACGGGTGCGCCTCCGGAATCGAGCATCGTGCCTCCGACGCCCGTCGCGGACACGGCGGCTGCCGGTATTCGCACCGAGCGTTTCTCCACCACGCCCCCGCCCGGCGGCGCGACCCGGGCCGCGCTCGACAATCCACTCACCCGCACCATCGATCGGGGCGGCGTCGCGGCATTCCTCACGTTGTTCCTGATCGGGCTCGCGCTCAACCTGACGCCCTGCGTGTACCCGATGCTCGGCGTTACGGTTTCGATCTTCGGCGCCCGTCGCGCCGCGCCCCCGATCCAGGTGTTCGGACTGGCCCTGCTCTACGTGCTCGGCATGGCCACGATGTACAGCGTACTCGGTCTGGTGGCGGCGTTCACCGGCGGCCTGTTCGGCGGTTTCCTCCAGAACCCGATCGTTCTGGTCGTGATCGGGCTGCTGCTCGTCGGGCTGTCGCTCTCGATGTTCGGCGTCTACGAGATCCAGATGCCGGCAGCGCTGCGCGAGCGGGCGAGCGCGGTCAGTGCGGTCGGCGCCACGGGCGTGTTCCTCTCGGGTCTCCTGGTCGGCGTGTTCGCCGCGCCATGCATCGGGCCACCGGTGGTGGCACTTCTGGCGGTGGTCGGCGCCAAGGGCGACCTGTGGTTCGGGTTTAGCTCGTTCTTCGTCCTCGCACTCGGACTCGGTGCACCCTATCTCGTGCTCGGTACGTTCTCGAATCTGCTTCGGGCGCTGCCGCGGTCCGGCGACTGGATGGAGTGGATAAAGAAAGTGTTCGGCTTCGTCCTACTGGCGCTGGGTGCGCTCTATGTGGTGCTCGGGATCGCGCCGAGCCTCGCGATCTGGGTGGTGCCCGCGGCGCTCGTGGTCGGCGGGGGCTGGCTCGGGTTCTTCGAGCGACGCGACGAAGACCACCCCAAACGCACCGGATTCCGAGTGCTCAAGCGCGTGGGTGGCGTCGCCGCCGTGCTCGGCGGGCTCGGGATCGTGGCCACCACGCCGCGGCAAGGCATTCCCATGGAGAAGTTCTCGCCGGCTGCGCTGGCCGAGGCGCTCGCCAGCGGCCGGCCGGTCATGATCGATTTCTCGGCCGATTGGTGTATGCCGTGCCACGAGCTCGAGCGCTTCACGTTCACCGACCGGCGGGTGATCGCGGCGGCGCGCAACTTCACCACCTTCCGCGCCGACCTGACGCGCTACGACTCACCCGACGCCGAGGCGTGGCGGAAGCAGTACGCCATCTCGGGTGTTCCGACCGTGGTGTTCCTGATGCCAGACGGCCGCGAGGTACGCGAGTCGCGGGTCGAGGGATTCCTGAAAGCCGAGCCATTCCTCGAGCGCATGGCGATCGCCGCCCGCGGCGGCCTGCGCGCCGGCGCCACCCCGTAACGGAAGTTGCATCGCCGCGGGCCGCGCGCCAGGTGCGGCCGCGTTCAGCGGTATCGGCGCAGCACTACCAGGTCCTGGTCGCCGGGTTCCTTCCCGGGTTCCGGATACGCGCGGTAGAACCGCGCGAACAGCGAATCGCGCTCGACCTCGCTGCGAAACAGCGTGCCCGCGCCCGCAAAGCCGGCGCCGGTGCGCGCGACAAAGGCGCGCAGGACGAGCCAGTCGGGATGCTCGGTCTCGACCACGTCGGAGTACCAGCCCGGGCCGCTCATGCGCCGCGTCGCGACTTTGGGCGAGACCAGTCCGACCTCGTCGATCACGCGCAGCGGGGCGCTGAAACCGATGATCCCAATGGGCTCGAGCAACACCGATTCTCCCGGCTTCGCGTGGTCCTCCAGGTAGTGGGCGACGCGAGCGAACCCGAATTCACCAGTGAGACGACCGAGGTACAAGTGCCGCGCGACCGACCAGCTGCCGATCAGCCAGAGCACCAGTGACACGTAGATCGCCGCGCCGCGGACGATCCGAGGCAGGCCGATCGCCGCCGCCGCCGCAATACCGCCGAGGGGCACCGCGAGATACCACCAGAAGTAGCTGACCCCGAGCACCGCGTAGCCGAGCCACACCACGAGCGCGGCTCCGATCGCCGCCGCGAGACCGGATTGGCGCAACCGCCAGAGCTCGCGCAGTCCGATCACGAATGCCGGAGCCATGACGATCGAGGCCACGACCAGGAGATTGGTATCGCCCACCGACGGCCATCGCCCGGTAGGCGCCGGCGACAGCCATTCCCACCAGTGACGACCGACCCAGGGCCCGGAGTTGCCGTAGATCTGCACCTTGGTCAGAAGACTCTGCGGCACGATGGTCCCGTAGAACGCCCAAGTCGCGATCCAGGCCGCGCCGAGCAACACCGCGGCCACGAGCCGGTCGCGCCAGCGAGCATAGAGGGCCAGCACCGCCGCCGCCGCCAGTCCCTCGGGACGGATCCATGCGACGAGGGCGAGTGCCGTGCCCGCCGCGATGTGGCGCGCTTCCAGGAGTGCCGCGGCGAGCACGATCAGCATCAGGAAGAAACTCGATTCCATTCCCGAGGCGGAGACCACGGCGAAGTACATGAGGGTGGCGAAAAACCAGGTGAAACTCGCCGCCGCCGCGCCGCCGACATACCGGCGCAGCATCTGACCGAGGAGCAGAAGCGTGACGGCGTCCGCGATCAGGTTCGTGATCCGCGACCAGAGGACTGGATTCTTCAGGAACAGGATGCCCAGCGTGCTCCACAGGGCCCAGGGTGTCGACGTGAAGCCCATCACGCGCTCGTCCGGGTTGTAGACCAGGCCGTTGCCGGCGGCGAGATTGCGCGCGTAGCGAAAGGTGATGTACGCGTCCTCGGCGGCGAGCGGCAGAATCGCCCACGCGATGACGCGCGCGATCACAAGCAGAAGGAGTGGCACCAGGAACGGGCCGCGCGGGTCGAGCACGTCGCGGAACCAGGGAAACAGAGTCGAGAGCCCGCCCGGCGCGGGAGAGGAGGGCGCCGCCGTCTTTGCCGGTCGGGGGCGGGAGGGGCTGGGCCGGCGCGTCACGAGTTCACGCTCGGAACGCCGCCACGCGTTCGATCACCCAGAACATTGCAATCCCGCCGATGGCGTAGGCCGGCGCCACCGCCGCCCAGCGAGGCAGCGGGAGGCGCAGGCGCCGGAACGCGCCCCACGCGACCAGGGCCGCGGTGACGAACGCGAGCTGGCCGGCTTCGACCCCGAGATTGAAGAACAGGAGCGCGATCGGGATGTGGCTCGCCGGCAGGCCGACTTCGCTCAGGGCGCCGGCAAAGCCGAAGCCGTGCAGCAACCCGAACGTGAACGCGACCACCCACGGTGCACGTGCCGTGATCCCGGCGTGGCCGGCCCGAAGGTGGAGAATCTCCGCGGCGACGAACACGATGCTGAGCGCGATCACGGCCTCGACCGGCGCCGAGGGCACGTGCACGACGCCGAGTGTCGCGAGCGCCAGCGTGATGCTGTGGGCGACGGTGAACGCGGTGACCGTCTTGATCAGCCGCCAACCGGGGCCCGTGATCAGCAGCAGTGCGAGCACGAACAGCAGGTGGTCGACGCCGAGCAGGATGTGTTCGATCCCGAGCACCAGATAGGTGCGCGCGACCTGAGCCGAGCGGGGTTCGGCTTCGATTTCGAATGACGGCGACTCTGGACGCAGGCGCACGGTCTGCGCAGCACCGCTCGAGTACTCGACGCGCACCAGCGCGTCGATGAAGGTGGCCGACAGGCCGTCGAGGGTCACGGTCCGACCGCTGAGTCCGCCCGTGCAGCGAACCGTCCAGCGCTCGATGAAGGCGCTTTCGGTGCGGTCCAGGATCGGAGGCGTGGCCCCGGCGCACTCCGGCGAGAAGCGTGGAACGATCTGCAGTCGGGCGTCGCCGCGCGCAGGCAACTTCCATTCGACGTTCCAGGTGTCCGGCCCGGTTTGACGGAGGTCGAGGTAGGCGGGCCGTACTTCGTGGGCGTCCGCGAATTCGGCAGCACCCAGCGCCAGGGCCAGGCACAAGAGCACGCATGAGATTCCGACCGAGCGCCGGCGAGATTCCGCGTTGCGCGTCATCGGGCGACCCCGACCCGTTGCTCGCGATCCGTGCTCGCGGCCGGTTCGACCACGACGGTGTAGCGACGCTGCAGGTTCTCGTACCACCGCGCGCGCAACTCGGCCTGTCGTGCCGTCGACCATTCGCGTACGACCGCGTCGCGGACCTCCTCGAGTTCGGGCTTCCGACCGGGGACCCGCTCGCGAACGCGGACCAGATGCAGGCCATAACCCGACTCGACCGGGCCGCGCCACTCGCCCACGGGAACCGCCATCAGCCCGCGCGCGAAGGCCTCGCCGAACGTCCGTGAGATTTCTTCGGTGGGAGTGCGCGGGAACGAGTGTTCGAGCAGGAACGGGTCGCCGGCGACTTCGGAATCGGGGGCGGCCCGAAGTCGCGCGAGCATCTGTTCCGCATCGCCTTCGGCGGACTCGCCGCGCAGGTCGCGATTGATGTAGACGTGCTCGAAAGCGACCTGGCCGCCGACCTGGAATTCATCCGGGTGCGCGTCGAGATAGGCCCGGAGATCGGCGTCGGTCGGCGGTGGCGGAGACTCCTCGGCCAGGAACTCCATCTTCTGGCGCAGCCGGCGGCGCACGATCATGTCGTCGCGATCGAGCCCGAGCGCCATCGCCTCGCGATAGAGGACCTCCTCCTGGATGTACCCCGCGATCAGACCGTCCATTTCCTCTTGCGAAGGCGGCCGGGTCCAAACGCGCTCGAAGCTGGTGGCCAGGTGCTCGATACGCCCGCGCGTCACCACGATTCGGCGCGACTCCGGGTCCTCCGAGCCGCCGAGCAGCGCGCTCAGGGCGAACAACGCAGCGCCGATCGCCAGAAAGTGAACCAGGGGTTCGCGAAGCAGTTTCGAGAACATAACGGCCTAGAGGAGCTTGCCGGTCAGGAGGAGGCTGGCCACCGTGAAGTAGATGATGACACCGGTGACGTCGACCAGCGTCGCGACGAATGGCGCCGAGGCGGTCGCCGGATCGAGCCGCAACGCCCGGAGGATAAACGGCAACAGAGAACCGGCGATCGTGCCGGACAGCACCACGCCGACCAGACTGGTGCCGATGGTGAAGGCCAAAATCAAGTAGTGCGGGCCATAGATCGGCTGGAACTGCTGCCAGACGATGATGCGCAGCATCCCGATCACACCCAGGATCGAGCCGAGCGCCAGCCCGGCCATCACCTCGCGTTGGGCGACGCGCCACCAGTCGCGAAGCCGGACTTCACCCAGCGCCATGGCGCGGATCACCAGCGTCGAGGCCTGCGATCCCGAGTTGCCGCCGCTCGAAATGATCAAGGGGATGAACAACGCGAGCACCACGGCGCGCTCGATGTGGTGCTCGTAGGCGCCCATCGCGGTCGCGGTCAGCATTTCGCCGACGAACAACACCGACAGCACCACCGCGCGCTTTTTCACCATGACCGGCAGGCTGACGTTCATGTAGGGCTCGTCGAGGGCGACCGTGCCGCCCAGCTTCTGGATGTCCTCGGTCGCCTCTTCGCGCACGACGTGCACGATGTCGTCCGCGGTGACCACGCCCTTCATGCGGCCCTCGGCGTCGACCGCGGGCAGCGCAGTGAACGGGTGTTGCGAAAACACGCGGGCAACGCCCTCCTGGTCCATCTGATCCGAGACGGTCACCACCTCGCGGTGCATGATGTCTTTGACGCGCACCGAGGGATCGGCGGAGAACAGTTCGCGGAACGAGACCACGCCGAGCAGGCGCTGTTGATCGTCCTGGACGTACACGTAGTAGAACGATTCGAGCGCTTCGCGCGCCTGCATGCGCAGGTAGCGGATCGCTTCGTCGACCGTGACGTCGGGCCGCACACGCGCATAGCGCGGGTTCATCAGGCCGCCGGCGCGATCCTCGGCGTAGGCGAGCAGCGCCGAGACTTCCTTGCGCGTCGGCTCGTCGAGCAGACCGAGCAGGCTCTCCCGATCGCTCGTGGAAATCACCTGCATCAGGTCGGCTGCGTCGTCCGGCGGCAGAATTCGAACCCAGGTGCGCCGTTCTTCCGAGGGAAGCGCCAGGACGATACGCGCCTGCTCGATCGTCGGCAGACTGAAGAAGAAGTCGTGCGCCTGGTCCTGCGACAATTCCTTGAGGGCGACGACCCGGTCCTCGTCGGGCAGGAGCCGCCACGCATCCGCCAGCTCCTCGAGCGTCAGGCGGTCCTGGACCGGCGTGCCCTGGGTCATCGCGTCGGGCGGCGGGCGGCCGTCGGCGCCGGAGCGCCGCGTCGCGTCAGCGCGGGAACGACCAGCCGGCCATGAGCTTGAAGTCGGGGACGTCGCCGAGACCGACCTTGAACTCGGCGAAGAACCGGTTGCCGGTCTTGGTCGGGACGCCGGCGCCGGCCAGGAACGATCCGCCCGCGAACGAATCCTCGTCGGCGAAGAACAACGTGGCTCCGCCGCCGACGTAGGGCCGCCACGAGCTACCCGAGATGTCGAAGTGGTAGTGCATGTCGACGTTGAGGGCGAACGAAGTGAAGTCGTCCCCGACGCCGATCTCGAGACCGGGATCGAACGACAGGCTGGGCGCCACGTCGGTCACCATGATGTGGCCGCCGAACACGAATTGATCCGGATCACCGGAGAAGCCGACCCGCGGACCAATCATGGTGCTGGCGGTGGCGGTGACGGGCAGCAGCAGCGCGAAGGCCGCGGCGAGCATCGTGCGATTCATCATCTACCTCCGTCGAAGTCGAACGCCTGCGGGGTGCGGGCGCAAGATAGCCGCGCGGGTTCCGCTCGTGCAACCTCCCACCCGGGGCTCGGGATCCGCCCACGTCGCCGATTGCCCGCGGCCCGCGGCGTTGTCTAGTGTGCTCGGGGCAACCTCAACCGGGATCGGAGATACGCGTGAATCGTTGGCAACGGCTGGGCACCCTGCTCGCGACAGTCGCTCTGGCCGCAACCGTGGCGCGGGCGGAAATCACCCCGGAAGCCGAAAAGGTGCTCGCGCGCTACGTCGAGGCGACCGGGGGCGAGACTGCGGTGACCGGAGTTCGCAGCGCCTACGTGCGGGCGAACGTGAGCGCATTCGGGCTCGAAGGCGCGACCACGGTCTGGACTCGATCGCCGGACGCGCGCATCGAGGTCACTGCGATCGGCCCGATTCACGTGAGCACCGGGTGCCTGGGCGAGCGCGCGTGGCGCGTGGATCCCGGCGGAGCGCTGGCCTGGCTCGACGGCAAGGACCTCGAAGAAGCGCGGGCCTCGGTCTGGTTCGACACCGAGCGCTGGCTGGCGCGGGACCAGGGTGGCGGGCGCATCGAAGTGGTGCGTGACTCCGGATCGGCCGACGGCACGGTGCTCGAGATCACCCCGCCGTACGGCCGGTCGCGACGCTATGCGTTCCGCCGCGACAACGGCCTGCTAGAGCGGGTGACCGGCCGCAACGACCAGCACTCGACCACCACCGACCTGTCGGACTATCGGCCGGGACCCTCGGCGCCCGGTGTGCCCGCCCGACTCACGGCTTTTACCGTGGTCACGCGCATCGAAGGCATGCCGGCCAACGACATCACCGTGCGCATCGACTCGATGGCGATCAACGTCGAGGTCGACGACGATCGCTTTGCGCCGCCGGGATCGGCGGCGAGCGCGCCGACGTTCCTGAGCACTCCCGGCCGGGCGACGCTCCCCTTCGAGTATCAAAGTCGGCACGTCTGGCTGCGCGCTGCGGTAAACGGGCATCCACCGGCGGACTTCCTGTACGACACCGGCGCGAGCCTGACCGTGCTCGACAGCGCCTACGCCGCTCGAATCGGGATCAAGACCGAGGGCAGGCTGCAGAGCGTCGGCGCCGGCGCCTCGGGCGGCGCGGCTCTGGCGTCACTCGACTCGCTGAGTGTCTCCGGGCCGGACGGGGACGGCATCCTGATCCGGAACCAGAAAGTTGCTGTCTTGTCGCTCAACCCGATCCTCGCGCCGTTCTTTTGGAGAGAATGCGCTGGAGTGATCGGTTACGACTTCATCACCCGGTTCGTGAACGAGATCGACTACGACGAGCGCCGCCTGACGCTCCGCGACCCCAAGGGCTTCACCGCGCTCGAATCCGCGACCCCGATCCCGATGCAGCTGGCCGGCACGATTCCGGTGGTGACCCTGAAGCTCGACGATCGATGGACCGGCTCGTTTCGCGTCGATGTTGGCAGCGGCTCGACCGTCGACCTGCACACGCCTTTTGTCCTGGCGAACGGGCTCGACCGGGATTCGCGTCCGCGGGTTCCCGTGCTCGGCGGCGGATTTGGCGGCACGTTCGAGAACACGCTGACCCGAATGGACTCGCTCGCTCTCGGGCCTTTCGTGGTCCGCGAGCCGGTGGTCGGCCTGTCGGGCGCGACCCAGGGGGCGCTCGCAAGCGAGGACTATGCGGGCAACATCGGCAACCAGTTGCTCGAACGCTTCCACTGCATCTTCGACTACGAGCGCCGAATTCTCTATTTGACCCCGGGTGCGAAATACAAGGAACGCGATCGCTTCACGCGCGCCGGCGTCCTGCTCGCGCGCATGCAGGACGAAGTCCAGGTGGCTCAGGTGGTCGCCGGTTCGGCGGCCGAGCGCGCCGGGTTGCGAGCCGGCGACCGGGTCGCGGCGCTAAACGGGAAAGCGCCACTCGAGCTCGGCTACGCCGAGGTGGAGCGCCTGTTCGAACAACAACCGGTGGGCACCAAGGTCCAGTTCGAGATCCTGCGCGACGGCAAGCGCCGGAAACTCACGCTCAAGCTGGCGGAGATTCTCTAGTCTCGACTGCGGCGGGCGCGAGACGCGCGGCAATCGCCGCCGGGACCGGCTCGCGCGCCAGCGCCGAGCGCTCGGCCTCGGTGATCCGCCCGACCGTCCACGCGAACAACCGCTCGGCCTTCGACTCGTAGCCGGCTTTCTCGCCGGCCATCAGGGCGTACGCCACAGCCCACGCCGCCGGGCTGCCGACCGGATGGCCTTCCCAGGTTGCGGTTGCCACGGTGGGAATGCGCACGATGCCTCCCGGCGTGAAGAACGCCATGCGGCAGATCACCTCGACCGTGCCGCCGAAGCACACCAGCTTGTGATCCGCGTGGACGCCCGAGTGACCGTGGCGCGCCGGCTCGAGGTCGTCGAGTGCCAGGGCGACGTCATCGACCTCGGCGTCGGTGGTCAGATCCCAGTCGCCGACTCGGCTCTCGAGCCCGATCGCATGCAGCAGCGCGCTGCCGCCCAGGGCGAACGGAATGCCGGCGGCGCGCAATCGCGCCGCGACTGCCTCCAACGGCTCACGTGTGGGCAGCACGGCTCAGGCTCCGCCCTTCGAACGCCTCGAGCGCGTGTCGCAGGGCCTCGGGCATCGGGATGCTGCGCTTGCTCGCGTAGTCGTAACAGACCTGCACGGTCTCGGCCTCGACCACCAGGCGGCCGGTGGCCTGATCGCGGATCTCGTAGGCGAACGCGAACGACTTGCCGCCGATCCATGGGCAACGGATGTCGATCGCCAGCGTCTCGTGCATCAACGCCTCGGAGCGGAAGTCGCAGCGCACGTGCGCGAGGATGAACGGTACCCGCTGGTAGTCGGTGGTGCCGTCGAGCCGGGCCCAGTACTCCTGGCGCGCCACTTCGAGGTAGGTGATGTAGACCGCGTTGTTGATGTGGCCCATCGCATCGGTGTCGCGAAATCGGGGTTGCACGATCTGGCGGACCGGAAACGCGGGCTCGCTCACCGGGGTTCCGAACTCAGAACGCGTTCATCTGGTACAGGAACGCCGGCCGCGCCCGGAACCAGTGCTCGGCGACCTCGGCGCCGCCGTGGACCGACCGGATCAGGCCCATCTCGGTGGCACGGGTCGGCGACCAGGCGCCCGCAACCAGCGGGCCGAGGGCTTCGGCGTCGACCACCAGCCGCGGCAGCTTGGCGCGCGGGCCGCGTCGCGTCGATTGGAACGAGACCTTGAATTTCCCGTCGCGCACCGTGACGCGATAGCCGCGCGAGTTGACCGGCAGCACCGGATCGTCGACCTCGAGCAGCAGCTCGCCGCGCACTCCGGGTGCCGCCGGCAGCGACTCGAGCGCGAGCTTGGGGTCGGTCAGCCGCAGCATTGCGCCGTGGGCGACGTTGCCGGTGTCGTGGAACAGTCCGATCTCGGCGCCGGGTCTCAGGTTCTGCGCGGTCTTGAGCATCGCAATCCAGCCGTTGTCGCCGGGTGCTGCGTAGTGGATCTCCTGGACCTGGTCCGAGAGCGAGCGCAGGTAGCCGACCAGGCCGCGATGCGCCTCGGGGGTGGCGGCCACGAATTCGTTGAGCGCCAGCGCCAGGCGGAACGGGCCGTGCGAAGAATCCACTTCGTAGTAGAGGTAACCTTCGATCTGACCGCGGCGCCGGCCCTCGTAGATAATCCAGTCGCCGGGATAGGTCCATAGCCGCCGATGCCACCAGTCCGGACTACGCGTGAGCGCGAAGTGCCCCTGGGCGGCGACCACGCGCTCGAACAGCGCCTGGACCGCGGGCCGGTCGGGGAGCATCAGTCGTCGCGTGAAGCGTGCCTCGTCGGAGTCCGGCAGGTTGCCGGGCGCGATCGCCAGCTCCTGGACGACTTCGATCGTGCCGAAGCCGAGCCGCCCGTAGTACGACGCGCGAAACGGGTAGAGCATGACGAACGCTCGACCTTCCTGGCGGGCCTCGCGCAAGGCGGCGCGCATCAGCGCCTCGCCGACGCCGCGGCGGCGATGCTCCGGGGACACCGCCACCGACCCGATACCGGTGAGCGGTACCCGGGTGCCCCGCACGTAGCTGGTGAACGAATAGAGCACGAGCGAGGCAACCACCTGACCATCGAGCTCGCCGACGCGCACGTCGCGCAGGCCGAACCGGGGATGATCGGTGTAGAACTCGCGGCGCTGCTCGAGGCTCGAAACGCGATAAGCGCGCATGCCGAGGTCGGCCAGAGTCTCGACGTCGGTGCGGCGCGCGGCACGATAGCGAAGCGGGGGCGGACGCAGGGAGCGGACCGGGCTCATGAGCCCCACAAGCTAACGAAGCTTCCGCGACGGGGGAAGTCCAATCCGCCTCGAATCGGAGGGAGCGTCTCCGCGTAGCGGGGGGCGGCCACGAGGGGTTCCCGAAAGACGCGGCCTCGGCCTGCCGCCGGCTTGTGGTCGGAGCCCGCGGTTGCTAGCGTCTCCCGCCCTGTCCCGTCACGGGACGAGAAGGCCGGGAGTTCGAGTGCCAAATGGAAAGGAGTCGGATGTGAGGATCAATCCGTCGCGGCGGTCGCTCCTCTGGACGTTCGTGGGGACGCTCGCTGCACTCGCGGCCTGGACCCTCCCGGTGGCGGTGCCGTGCGCCCAGGCTGCGGTCGGTCCCGAGAGCCCGTGGGCCCCCGGAACCCAATGGGTCTCTCTGCGCATGGGGACCGCGCGGTCGGGCGAGGGCAATGCCCCCGACGCCGGCTTCGGCGCCGGCTTCGGCTACAGCCGAATGCTCACCAAGATGCTGCCGAAGTTCTCGTTCGGCGGCTACGTGCACGTCGAGAATCTGGGCTCGCTCGGCAACGCGACCGAATACTCGATCCCGCTGACGCTCGAGCTGGTCCGGCACATGCGCTGGACCAACGAGATTCGCCCCTACGTCGGGTTCGGCGGCGGCGCCTACTACCGCAAGTACTATCGAACCGGCGACGACAGTGGGCAATTCGAACCCGGCTACTACATATTGCTCGGCGCCAACACGCCGATCTACCGCGCCGGCGTGCTCGGGCTGGACGTCAGGTTCAGTTGGATCGATGTCGCGACCGACGATCCGAATCCCGTGTTCGCGCCCAAGGAAGGCACGACCACGCAGGTTGGCCTCAAGCTCAACTACTCGATCGTCTACTGATCCTGGTGAGCCGGCTCCTCGCCTCGGTTTGGTCGTCGCTGTCGACCCGCGGTCGCGCGGCGGGCTCGATGACTCGATCCAGCATCGCCTCGCAGGACCGGCACGCCCCCTGCGATGCCGGCGGTGAGTGGCGCGCGGCGCGGCCGTTGAGCTCGATTCACCCCAGCAGGGACCGGGCGGAGTGTCGGGTGGTGAGGGGCCCCCGGGTCCCGGCGGGTGCGCTGATCGCGATGCTCGTCGTGCTGGCCGCGGTCGCGTCGGGCTGCGCCGGCAGTCCCAAGCGACGCAGCTCGGTGCCGATCGACGATCGCCCGACCCCAGTCCAACCCGGGGCCACGGCGGACTCGGCGCAGGCGGCGAAACCGGCGCCCATGTCGGACCGCACTCGATCGAGTGCCTCCGAGCGTATTGCCGCCGACACGCTGGCGGTCCGCAAAGCATTGCGTGATTGCCAGGGCATCAAGCTCCTGCCCGACCAGGAAGGCATCGTCGACTCCGCGAACGCCTTGCTCGCGCGCGTCCGATCGGCGATTGCCCAGGGAGACCTCGCGAGCGCCGAGTCCCGCGCCCGGCAGGCGCGCCAGATGGTCGCCTCACTCCGCTGTAAGTAGTTACCCATTGCGCCGCAGAGGTTTGCGGTCAGGGCATTGACGGCCCGTCGGCACTCCGACACTCTGTCGGCCAGCTTCAAGCCTCGCTGGCGGCGCCGATCAGGGATCGACGGGCTGCCGGCCTTTCGAGGAGTTCGATCTCTGGGTAGACCCGCAACCCGGACTCGTCGCTCTGATTCCGCGAGCCGGCCGAAGGTGACGGTGGACCGCAGGCGGTTTCTGGCCATGGCCGCTGGCGCCGCCGCGTTCACCATGCTGCGCCCCGGGGATTGGGCGATCGCCGCCAAGAAGAATTCGGCGGCCCTCCAGGCATGGTCGCTGCCGAGTGTCCCGCCCTCGGACCCGGTCGAGCTGGCGCGGGCGCTGGTCGCGGCGGCCGTACTGGCGCCGAGCGACTGGAACACGCAGCCCTGGCGATTCGAGGTCGACGGCTCGATCCGGGTGGTCGCCGACACGCGCCGCGTCCTGCCGGCGCTCGACCCGACTCGCCGCGGCACGATGATTTCGCTCGGCGCCGCACTCGAGAATCTCCTGGTCGCCGCGCGCGCGTACGGCCTGCGACCGGCGGTCACGCACTTTCCGCGCGGACGGACGGACGCGGTCGTGGCCGAAATCTCATGGACCGCCGGCGATACACCACGCGACGTGGCGCTCTTCCACGCGATCCCGAACCGTCGCACCAACCGGCGCGGATTCGATGGCCGCGGCATCTTCCGCGAAAATCGGGCGCAGATGACGGCTCAGGTCCCGGACGGCTATCGGCTCGACTGGCTGGATTCCGAGGACGAGATTCGCGACCTGGCCGACGTCGCGCGTGCCGCCGCCGAAGCCCGAGCTCGCGAACGAAAGACCGCGGCCGAACAACTCGCCTGGATGCGGTTCGGCGAGGACGAAGCGCGCAAGCGCGGCGATGGCGTCACGGTCGACGCCATGGAGCACGGCGGACTCGCGCGCTGGTTCGCGGGTCGCTACTTCGATCCGAACAGTCGCATGCACCGCTTCGGGATCGAGGCCGCCGGCCGGCGCGCACACTCCTGCATGCGTTCGGCGGGAGAGGTGGCGTTGCTCTCCGGGGAGAAGTCGGGGGAGAACGCGTGGTTGATGGGCGGGCAGGTCTACGAGCGGATCGCGCTCAAGGCCACGCAACTGGGAATCGCGCACCAGCCGATCAACGATGCGATCGATCTGGCGGACTATCGCGACGACGTGCTCGCGCGTTTTTCAGCGACCAAGAGCGAACCGCTGATGCTGGTTCGCTTCGGTCACGCCAAGCGGCCCGATCCCTCGGTGCGCAGGGCGGTCGCCGTCGTCGCGGCGTTCAAGAATACGTAGCCGCCGAGCCGACTCGGCAGCGGACGGCCCACGGCGGCCGACAACAACGCGAGCACCGTCTCCGGATCCCACGGATCGTCGTCGATGATGTGCTCGCGTACGAACTCGCTGAAGCCCTGCGCAATCGCTGGGCCCAGCTCTTGGAGCAGGATGATGCGATTCATCCAGCCCTCCTCACTGCGGGTTTGAGGGGCGCGGCTCCCTTCGCGGGAGAAACTGTACCACGACCCCACAGAAAGCCTAGAGGAACAATGTTGAGGCCGAATGACCGTCGGATTACCGGCCTGTATCTAACAGAGGCCGACCCCGAGGACTTTTCAAGGGCCGCGGCCGCCCGCTTTCGCTCCGTTGAGGGGTCCACCATCGTGCCCGTAACGAAGAAATGGCTGTACAGCCGAATCCGGGTCCGTACAATGTGAAGTGTCTTGGGAGTGACCCAGCAGCGCGGGTCACAGGCTCGGTAACGCCGCCGTTCCGCCCGGACGAGAGGACCGGGCTCGCGTCTGCTCCTGCCAAAGCGGACGCCGATGGGTGTCCCCCACCCTGCTGGTCAGGGCACGTCCCCCCGTGCCGCGTTCGAGTTTTTCCGCCCCGCACTCGAATGGAGGACCGATCATGCCGCGTTTGCGCATTCTGCTGCTTGCGCTGTCTGCCGCCCCGACCTGGTTCGCATCGGCAGGCGCTCAGCCCGTACCGCAACTTCGAGGCCGGTGAGCACACGGTGGTGTGGGACGGCACCGATGCCGCGGGTCAGCGTGTGGCGTCGGGCGTCTACTTCACCAAGCTCAAACAGGGTGTTGGATTCGAGGGCGTGAAGAAGATGGTGATGCTCGGCAGATAGAAGCGATAGCGCAGGCAGCAACTGCGATATCGCCCCGGGACGCCCCGGTTGCTGTCGACCGGGGCGTTTCCTTGTCCTACAATCCGCCGGGCAGCCCGAATCCCTCAGTCCCCGAGTGTTCATCCATGCGGCGATTGGCGCCTGTTGTTGCACTGCTGGTGCTCGCAGCCGGCCTGCTGGCGATGCCGAGGCACCTGCGATCACGCCCCGCGATCACACCGCCGTTCGTCCACTTCGAAAGCGGGCACGTCCGGCCGGCGGCCATGACACCGTCGGGGGACCGTCTGCTGGTGGTCAACACTCCGGACGCCCGGCTCACCGTCTTCGACCTGACCGGGACCCTTCCGGTCCGCGTGGCCGAGATCCCGATTGGTCTCGAGCCGGTCGCGGTGTCGTGTCTCGACGACGGCACGGCCTGGGTCGTCAACCACCTTTCGGACAACATCAGCATCGTGGATCTCGCCACGTTCCACGTCCGCGCCACGCTACGAGTCGGCGACGAGCCGAGCGACGTGGTGTTTGCGGGCAGCCCCGTGCGCGCCTACGTCAGCGTGTCGCAGGAGAATCGGGTGCGGGTCTACGACCCCGCCAATCTGTCGGCCGCGCCGGTCGACATCCCGATTGGCGGACGCATGCCGCGCGCCCTGGCGGCGAACGCCGCGGGAACGCTGGTGTACACGGCCGTGTTCAACGCCGGGAACCGCACGTCGGTCCTGCCGTTCAACGCGTACGACTCGGACACGCTGGACGACCCGGCGTTCCCGCGCGACGACTCGCTGCCCGCCAACCCACCCAACGTGGCGCTGATCGTCCAGCATCAGGCAGGTCAGTGGAACGACATGTACGGCAACGATCACACGGCCGCACTGCCCTACTCGATCCTCGACACCGACGTGGCCGAGATCAGCACGGTGTCCAAGACCGTGACGCGTACGTTCGGGGATTTGGGTGCGGTGAACTTCGGGCTCGCGGTGAGCCCGACCGACGGCCGGATCGCGGTGTCGAGCACCGAGGCCCGCAACCTCCAGCGTTTCGAGCCCCGCCTGCGCGGGCACATCGTGGACACGCAGATCGGGCTGATCAGTGCCGCGGGGACCACGACGATCCGCAATCTGAATCCGCACGTGAACTACTCGGTCACCCCCGGCCCGCAGTCGGAGCGCGATTCGGCGCTCGGCACGCCCACCGGGATCGCATTCTCAGCCAATGGCAACCGGCTCTACGTCACCTCGATGGCCAGCAATCGCCTGGGGGTGATCGATCCCGCGGGCAGCGGCGTGATGGCGCGGGTGCCGACGGTGCCGGGACCGACCGGCGTGGTCGTGGATCAGGCGCGCGGGCGGATCTACGTCGTGGGTCGTTTCGAGAACCAGCTCCAGACATTTTCGAGCACGCTGGCGCCGCTCGCGGTCGCCTCGATCGGATTCGATCCAACCCCCGAAGCGATCGCTGCGGGCCGCCCGTTCTTCTACGGCGGCTTCACCTCGGGCCACGGCGATCAATCGTGCGCGACCTGCCACGTGTTCGGCGACTTCGACAACCTCGCGTGGGACCTCGGCGACCCGAGCGGTGCGTACCAGCCGCCGCCCGCCGGACAACCGACCACGCCGGTGCTCGAGGGCTTCGATCCGATGAAGGGCCCGATGGTGACCCAGTCGCTGCGCGGGCTGCCCGGGACCGGGCTCCTGCACTGGCGCGGAGACCGGCAGGACCTGAACGCGTTCAATCCGGCATTCGTCGGCCTGCTCGGCCGGTCGACCCCGCTGTCCTCGAGCGAAATGGCGGCGTTCAACGATTTTGTCCTGCCGCTCGTCTACCCGCCCAATCCGGCCCAGCACCTGAACCGCACGTTCCCCGACGCACCGGCTGGACAACCGAGTGCCAGGCGCGGCGATGTCTTCTTCCGCACCACGCCGGTGGATGGCGGCCTGACGTGCGCCGGCTGCCACTCCTTGCCTTCGGGCACCAACGGCGTCGTGTTCCCGGACGATGTCTTGCTCGAAGACCAGGACATCAAGGTTCCGCAGCTCCGGAACATGTACAAGAAGACCGGGTTCTCGCAGGCGCCGGGAGCGGTGAACACACGCGGCTTCGGCTTCGTGCACGACGGCGGCATCGACAACCTGTTCAACTTCCTGCACGCATCGGTGTTCAATTTCGCCGCCGGTGCCGCAGGCGACAATCAGCGGCGCGACGTCGAGGCGTTCCTGCACGCGTTCGACACCGGTATGCCGCCCGCGGTCGGTTATCAACTGATGTTCGACGGCACGAACACGAGCAACCCGACGGCACTCGCGCGGCTCGACACCCTGAAGGGCCAGGCGGCGTCGACCAACTGCGATCTGATCGCCAAGGGACGCGTCGGGTCCGAGGCTCGGGGCTGGTGGTATGTCGGAGGCGATCTTTGGCGACCGGATCGCAGCTCGGAACCCGACCGCACGTCGGCACAGTTGCTGGCCCTGGCTGGGGCATCGACCGCGGTCACGATCAGCGGTGTTCCCGCCGGCGTCGGGGAGCGCATGGGGGTCGATCGCGACTACGACACCTACTACGACGCCGACGAGCGCGATGCCGGAAGCGATCCCGGGAATCCATTGTCGACGCCGGAGAACGTCGCGGTCGGCGTGAGTCCGGAACGCGCGTTCGCGCTGCGCTCGATCGGCCCCAACCCGTTCCGAGAGGTCGCCGAGGTTCAGTTCACGCTCGGCCGCCCGGGCCGCGTGGAGCTGGTGGTCTTCGACGTGCTCGGCCGCGAAGTGCGAAGCCTGTCGGGTGGCCTGTGGCTGGATGCCGGAGCGCACGTGCTGCGCTGGGATGGTCGCGACGGGCAGGGCGGCCGGGTTGCGGCCGGGGTCTACTTCGTTCGGTTGGCCGCCGAAGGACGCCACGAGACCCGACCGGTCGTGCGAGTGCCCTGATCTAGAGGGTAATGCTCGCGATGGCGATCGACTCGTACCGCTTCCTCGACTTCGCGACCCGGCAGATCATGAAGGCCTGGGCCGCACGGCAGGAGTCCGGCGTGATCCCCTTCACGCCGCTTGCGAAGCCGCTGCGCGAGTGCACCGTGGCGCTCGTCTCGACCGCCGGGGTGGCGCGAAATGACGACGTGCCCTTCGACCAGGACGGCGAGAGGCGTGACCCCTGGTGGGGCGACCCCAGCTTCCGCACCATTCCTCTCGGCACGACCGAGAAGGACATCAAGCTGTACCACCTGCACATCGACCCGCGGTTCGGCGAAGCCGACCTCGACGTGGTGCTGCCGATGCGCCGCTTGGCCGAGCTCGCTGCCGAGGGTGTCGTCGGCCGCGCCGCGCCCACCCATTACTCCGTGATGGGCTACATCCTCGAGCCGAAGGATCTGGTCGAGAAGACAGCGCCGGCCATCGCGGAGCGCATGCGCGCCGAGCGGGTCGACGCGGCGGCGCTGGTGCCCGCTTGACCGTTCTGCTGCCGGTCCGTGGGACTGGTACAACGAGTCCTCGAAGCGAGCGGCATTTCGACGGTGACGCTCTCGATGGATTCCCGAGCTGACCCGCGCCGTCGGCGTGCCGCGGCTCGCGGGCATCGGCTACCCGATCGGGCGGCCCCTCGGCAGGCCGCACGATCCCGACGGCCAGCGCGCCGTGCTGCGCGCAACGCTGGAGCTGCTCGCGAGTGCCTCCGGGCCCGACAGCTACATCGAGCTGCCCTTCGAGTGGCCGGAGACGCCGGCCCAGGCCCGAAACGCTTCGAAAGGGCTGGCGCCGGCGCCCATCGTCGAGCTGCTGCGGAAGGAGCCATGGCTGGTGGCCAGGCTCTACAGCGGCCGGATCCCGAACGGGAAGGGCAGGGTCGAGATGTATTCATGACGCATGGCACGCCCCGATCATTCCTGCGGTCGTGGCGCTTCCCTGTCGGACCCGTGTGCTAGGGTCACTCGACCATGCACCCACCCACCGAGCCTGCTCGCGCGGAGTCGGCGACCGCTGAGGCCCTGGAGCCGGTCCACCTGCCGGTGCCCGAAGGCGAGGGCTGCCTCGAGATCCTCTCCGACCGGCTGCGCATGAGCCCCGGCGTGATCGGGATCGAGGCCGATTTCAAGGCGCACACGGTCACCGTTCGTTACCAGCCGGCGCACGTCTCGACCGAGCAGCTCAACGAGCTGGCCGACGACGTTGGCGCCCTGTTCGCGCAACGCGTCACCTATTGCGAACGCCGCCAGACGCTCGGTTCCTGTGAGGAGTGCGCGCTACGCCTGGGTCGGGTGCCGGACTCGGTGGGCGGCGAAATCCGGGCGATCGTCCACGAGGATCGGGTCGGCGTCACGCGCCGCAACGTGCCGGCCGACAGCGCCGAGCTGACGCGGCCGTTCGCCGAAACCAAGCCGTGGGGCGCCAAGTTCACGCCCGCCGAGCAAGAACATTTCGCGAAGGGGCGTGCCATGGCGTTGCTCACCGCCGCCTGTCTCGGGTTCCTGATCCTGGGGATGGTGCTCGAGCGCACCGCACTTCCCCCGATCTGGCACCACGCCGCGTTCGCGATCTCGGCGATCGCCGGTGGACTCTTCACGCTGCGCTCGACCGTGGCCTCGCTGCGCCGGCTGCGCTTCGACGTCAACCTGCTCATGTTGCTCGCAGCCCTGGGCGCCGCCTGGATCGGCTACATCTTCGAGGCCGCGGTGCTGATGTTCCTGTTCTCGCTCAGCAACACGCTCGAGGTCTACACCATGGGGCGTACGCGGCGGGCACTCCAGGCGCTGCTCAAGCTCCGGCCGGCGAAGGCGTTGGTGGTGCGCGGCGGGCGCGAAATCGAGGTCGAAGCCGAGTCGGTGCGGCCGGGCGAACGCGTGATCGTCAAGCCCGGAGAAGCCGTACCCGTGGACGGCATCGTGCTCTCGGGCACGTCGCTCATCGACCAGAGCCACCTGACCGGCGAGTCGGTGCCCGTGGCCAAGTCCATCGGGAGACCGGGTGTTCACCGGCACGCTCAACCAGCAGGGATCCATCGAGGTCCGCACCACGCGAACCGCGGGCAATACCACGCTGGCGCGCATCGTCTCGCTGGTCCAGGAGGCGCAGGAGCAGAAGTCGCAGACCGAGGAGGCCGCCGAGTGGGTCGGGCGCTACTACACGCTGGTGGTCATGGTCGGTGCCGCGCTGATGGCGATCATCCCGCCGTTCGTGCTCGGCCAGGAGTTCGCCTCGTCGTTCTACCGAGCCATGACGCTGCTGGTGGTCGCCTCGCCGTGCGCGCTGGTGATCGCCACGCCGGCGACCATCCTCTCAGCGATCGCGAATGCTGCACGCCACGGCGTGTTGTTCAAGGGTGGGCGCTTCATCGAAGCACTCGGGCGCGTGAAAGTGGTGGGCTTCGACAAGACCGGCACGCTGACCTACGGCCGGTTCGAAGTCACCGACGTGCTCGCGATCGACGGGACGTCCGAGGAGGAGATCCTGGCCTGGGCCGCATCGGCCGAGAAACGCTCGCAGCATCCGCTGGCTCAGGCGGTGGTGCGCGCCGCCGAAACGCGAGGCATCGCGTTCACACCGGCGTCGCAACTCGTATCCCATCCGGGGAAGGGGCTGGTCGCACACGTCGACGGCACCACGGTCGAGATCGGCACACCCGAGCTGTTCGACGAGCTGGGGGTGGCGGTGCCGGACGCCGCCCGCACGGAGCTCGAGCGCCTGCGTCATGAAGCGCGCACCGCGATGATCGTGCGCCGCGGCCCGCGCTGGGGCGTGATCGGCGCCGCCGATCAGGTGCGCCCGGCCGCCGCAGGCGTGGTCGCGACACTCAAGCGACTCGGCATCCGCCGCGTGGTCGTGCTCTCGGGCGACAGCGTGCCTACGGTCGCCGCAATTGCGCGCCAAACCGGGGTCGACGCCTACCACGGCGCCTTGCTCCCCGAGGAGAAGGTGAACGTCATCGCCAGCCTGGAGCAGGAGGCCGGCAAGGTGGCGATGGTCGGCGACGGCGTCAACGACGCTCCGGCCCTGGCCCGCGCAAGTGTCGGGATCGCGATGGGCGGGATCGCCACCGACGCCGCCATGGAAAGCTCCGACGTCGTGCTCATGGCCGACGACCTGACGGCACTGCCCTACGCGGTGCGGCTCAGCCGGAAGGCGCGTGCGATCGTCACCCAGAACCTGGTGATCGCGGTCGGCGTCATGTTCGTGCTCGTGCTGCTGGTGTTCTTCGGCCACCTGACGCCGCTGGGCGCGCTCAAGTTGCCGGTGGCGGTATCGGGGCACGAGGGCAGCACGGTCGTGGTCATCCTGAACGGGCTCAGGCTGCTGGGCGAGCGACGGAGCGCTTAGCCGCCTGTGTCGATGCTGGCTTGTCACTGAATGAGCGTGGCCGCTCACGAATGAAGCGAAAGCTGGACCGTCAATAGGTTCCTATCCTTCATCCGAGGATCCGCGCCAGCGCCGGGGGCTTCACTCCTAGTGTCCGCGCGTGGCGAGCGACGCCGACCCGTACACCTTCACGAGCGACCCGGCGCCCGAGAGGAGATGGCTCAGGACGAAGATCCTTCCCTCGCCCGCCACGACGTCGTCCGCCCCGTCGGGCAGGGACGACAGTCTCATCCGGACCGACCCGGCGGCGTCGAGCTTCCTCACCATGGCGTTGCTGCTGTCGAGCACGTACAGGTTGTTTTCATCGTCGCTCGAGCACAGCTGTAGAGTCGCGAACCCGCTGGTCGTTCGTTGCAGCGGAATATTCGCGATCAACATGCCGCCCTTGCTGTACTTCTGCAGCGCCGTGGTTCGAAAAGCATGAGTCTCTTGATAGGAAACCATGACGTACACGAAGTCTTTCGTCGCCGCGATTCCTCCAAAGACGGTTGGGGGCGGGCTATCCAGTCCTGGATTGGTGATCGACCAGCTGGTCACGAGAATAGGCGGGCTCGTGGCCGCCGCGACGGGTCGTAGCACCTCGACCCGGTTGCCGGAATCCAGAAGAAACAGCGCGCCGAAGGGGTCAATCGCGAGGTCGCGATAGTCGGAGTCCGGACTCCTCCAGCGAAACAGCTCCGTGCCGTCCTCCGAGTAACGGACGAGACTCGAGCGCGCTCCGGAGATCACCGACAGAGTCAGCGCGTAAAGGTTGCCGTCCGGGTCAAGCGCCAGGCGCCCACCGATGCCGTTCCGTACCGAGACGACGTTCCCACCGGCATCCATCCGGACGATGCGATCCATGCTCGCGACGTAGACGTCGCCCGAGCGATCCCGCTGGATGGATGCGGCGTACTGTGGAAACCGCGAGTCCCGCCATTCCTCGAGCAGAGCAGCCGGCAGCTCTTCCGTGCGGATACGGACGACGTTCGAGAGATTCGATTCGTTGCCCGCGTCGTCGATCGATCGCAGCGCTAGATAGTACGTGGTGTTGATGGTCAGGGCGACGTCCGCCTGGTTGTGGTTGCCGGCGAATGTGGGCGACGGTAGACCCGACACGGCCGTCGCGGCGTCCCAGCCGGCCTCGGTGTCGAAGAGGCTCGGGTCCGTCGTATATCTCAGCTCCCAACTCTGTGCCTTGCCGACCGCCCCATCGTCCCCGGGCGAGGTCCAGGAGACTCGCACTTCGAACATCCCCGTGGTCGTCGCCGCTAGGTCGGTCACTGCGGCTGGCGGCACCTGGTCGCGCGTCATCGCCTGGTTCGACACAGCCGACCAGTTCCCACTCTCGTCGGCGGTCTTCATCTGGAAGAAGAGGTCGCCGGCGAAGGACTGGCCATGGAGGATCGCGACTTGTTGCGTACCTGGAGGTGCGGGCCGAGGAGCTCCGTCGAGCATCGTTCGAAGCTCGAACGGCGTCGATGGATCGGCCGAGAACCGCAGGTCGTACGCCGCCGCAGTGCCGCGATCGCCGTCGTCGCCGGGGGCGGTCCACACGAGTGTGACGCTCGAGTCCTCGACAGCGATCAGCGTCAGGTCCGCGATCAGGGCCGGCGCGTCTGTGTCGGGACGAGTGGGGTCGTCCTTGCCGCACCCCGCGAGGAGTAAGGCGGCACAGGCAACGATTGCGATGCGGCGCATTGTCGGCCTCTCATCGATTCGCGAAGCTGCGGTAGATGGCACCGCGATGTTTCGCGCACAGGTGAAATCGAGAACCGTCCTGATAAGGAGTCAGTCTTCAGGAATCTCGTTGAAGGTGCCGCAGCCGCCGCAGCGGATGACGACTTTCTGGACCATCCCGACCGCGACGCCCTTCAGCAACACCAGGGCGCAAGTGCCGCAGATGTAATCGAGCGGTCCCTCGCTGACCACCGCCGGTCCCTGAAAGTCAGGGACCAGAATGGTGCGCGTCATGGAGGGGGGTTCGGGAATGACCCTCATGACTATCGTTCGATCCGACATAGGCCGATTCTCCGGGTCGGCAACGCTTTCCAGGCGTCGACCGCCCAGAGCCTAACACCAGAGCCGTGAGCCGCCGCCAACCTTCTTCCCGGTCCCCGGTACGTTCAGGCGTCGCAAAGGATCGAGCAGCCGGTCGAGCCTCGAACGACGACCTGACCGGCCGCCCGCGGAAGCCCCGAGAGGGGGGGGATGGGGGTCGCAATGAACACGCTCCGTGGGAATCAGGCCCTGAGCATCCGGGCGAGAGTTCAGAGGTCGCTGGTGTTGGGGTGGGGAATGCTGGCCATGACCGCCGCGCTGTGCGTCGCGCTGACCGCGCCGGCTTCGGCCGCCAAGCGAGTCGGTGGCGCCCGCGGTGTCGTCGCAGACTGGGCAGTGCAGAGCCCGGGCGGCAGGCAGATCGGAATCGATCACGACGGGGGCGCCGGATTCCGGCGCAAGATTGGCGTCGACCACGATGGTGGTGCTGGGCTCGGTCGGAAGTTCGGACTCGACGTTCGTACCTGGCGGCTCGTGCTGCCGTTCGCGCGCAAGGTCGCCCGCTAACGACCCGGACTGCCCCGTTCGATCCCTGGCCCTCGCGCCTTCGCGGCGCGAGGGCTTCGCGCTATTCCAGCGGCTTGGCGCGAAACCCACCAACCTTCGAGAACCTCGCCGGTACGTCCCGCCGTGGGATCGAAAGACGAGCGTCCGGCCCCTCGAACCACGACACGACCGGCCGCTCCTCGAGCCCGGAATCGGGCGGTGGAGGTCGCAATCATGAATTCGCGTCGTTCTGAATACGCCAGGATCAATGTTGCCGCGGTCCGCAGGTCGCACCTCAACGTCGGGATGGTTCTCGCGCTCGCCGTGGTGCTGAGTGCCGCGATGGTCACGACCGCATCGGCGCGGAAGCGCGAGGATTCCGGTCGCGGGGGGCGGATCGTGCCGGGTGGCTACGGCCGGGTGATCCGACTGGATCGGAGCGCACCGGTCCTCCCCGACAGCAAGCGGCTCACGCTGCTCGCGCGCAAGGCCTGGTAGTCGGTTTCAGCAGTTCTCGCAGCGCAGAGTTCGCACCCGATGCACGGGTGCGGGCTTTCGCGCATCTACTCGAGTGGCGTCACTACCACGTTGTCGAAATAGACCGTGCACTCCCCGACGCCTCCGGTATAGGCGGCGAGCGCAATGCCCCCGCCGGGTGGCAGGCGCTTCGAAACGAAGCGGTCGAGCAGGAGTTCGTTCCCGACCAGGACTCGGCAGCGGCGATCCTGGATCTCCATGCGCACGTGGTGCCACGTGCCGTTCGCGTTGATTACGTCCACTCGACCGAGTGGCGACACGCTCAGGTGCACGCGAATGTCGTTGTAGCCGGGACCGCGCAGGTCGACGCCGAGGCCGACGTCGCCGACCACGCGAATGATCGCTCCCTTGTCGACACCGCGCATGCCGCAGACGTCGAAGTCGAGCGCATAGTCGTGCCACGTGGTGTCACCGGCGCGAATCAGCGTGTGGAGTTGTTTGCGATCCGGGAGGTCGGCGCGCAGCATGCCGCCGCGCACGTGCCAGTAGTCTTTGTGTTCGGTCGCCCAGTCGCCGAGTCCGCTCGAAAAATCCTCCGCGAGCAGCGCGTTCTCGGGGGCCGACAGACGCGGTGCGGGTGGCGGATTCGCGTTGCGCGCCAGATCGGACTGGGCGCCCAGCGGCAGCAGAGCGCCCGCCGCGACCAGCAGGCGGGCGATCAGGGTCGCGCGGGAACGCGCGAAACGCTGGGGTTGCGAAGGAGGGGTGGTCATGCGGGGTCCCTGCAGTTTTCGGCGGAACCGCCGCCATCCTTGACCACCGCGCCCCCGAATGACAACCGGAACGCGAACACGTAGCCACCGGCGCGGTTAGCGTGGTGGCAGGCGCCGAGGCGCGGCTGATAGACTGCGCGGCTCATGGCCATGAAGAAGCGCAGCATCGACGTGATTGGCGTGCCGGTCGACCTCGGCGCAGGCCGCCGCGGCGTCGACATGGGTCCCTCCGCGATCCGCGTCGCCGACCTCGAGGCTCGCCTGGAGTCCCTCGGCCACCGGGTCCAGGACTTGGGTGACATCGACGTGACCATTCCGGAAACGTCGAAAATCGGCGAGGGCAAGCTCAAGTACAAGGCGTCGATCCTCAAGATGTGCGACGACCTGTGCAGGATGGTCCAGGCGAGCCTGGGGAAGAATCGCGTGCCGCTGGTGCTCGGCGGCGACCACAGCATTGCGATCGGCTCGATCGCCGGCACCAGCCTGCACGCCGCCGCCGAGGGCGAGAACATCGGGGTCATCTGGTTCGACGCCCATGGCGACGCCAACACGCCCGAAACCACGCCGTCGGGCAACATCCACGGCATGGCGCTCGCGGTCTCGCTCGGGCTCGGCGATCCCGACCTGGTGAACCTAGGTGGCAAGACGCCGAAGGTCCTGCCGCGCAACACCGTGGTCATCGGCGTCCGCGACCTGGACGCGGGCGAGCGCGAGACGCTCAAGAAGGCCGGCGTCACCGTGTACACGATGCGCGACCTCGATGAGCGCGGCATGCGCGACGTGGTCGACGAGGCGATCCGCCTGGCGAGCGACGGTACGGCGGGTGTTCACCTGTCGTTCGATCTCGACGTGGTCGATCCCGAGGATGCGCCCGGGACCGGAACGCCGGTCCAGGGTGGCATCACCTATCGCGAAGCACACCTGGCGATGGAAATGCTCTCGGATCGCGCGAACATCCTGGCGATCGATCTGGTCGAAGTGAATCCGGTGCTCGACTCGCAGAACATGACCGGCGTGCTCGCGGCCGAGCTGGCGCAGAGCGTGCTGGGCAAGCGGATTCTCTAGCGACGCCTCCGGATGTTTCAGGTTTCTGACCAAAGCCACGACCATGTTCTGTCCGAATTGCGACAAGCCTTAAGGTGGATCGAGGGCCTTGGGATCGATCGAAAGCATGACCGGTTTGCCGAATACGAGAGGATCATCAGACGATATGACGCCGATTGGAAGAAAGGGGCGACGCGGTTCAGCGAGCTGACCTCTGTTCACAGGCACGAGGTGATCGCCGCCTTTGTTGAGTGCTCCCAGATCGTCCGTATCTGGAAGGGTCTTCGAGGACTGAATCCTCCTGTGGAGCGGGTGAGGCGTTGCCTAGGCGGCCCCGTGCTCGTCGCGTCGGAAAACCTGGGTTCGGCGTCAAATCGCAGCAGGAATACAGCCTTCGAACTTGAGGTCCTCTCTTATGTCAAGAGTGGCGAAGTAGAGATTGAGGACATTGATCAAGTCGACGTTGTCTGTCGGACTGGAGGAGTAAGCTTTTTCATTGAATGCAAACGCCCTGCGAGAAGGAAGGGCATTCGGAAGGCTCTTAGAGACGGTGCACAGAAGGCGCAGCAACGACTCGGGCCGCTCGTTGGTTATGGAGTCATAGCGCTATCACTCGGAGCACTTGAGCCCCCCAATCGAATCCTCGGAGTCGCCAATTTCGATGTACTCAGAGGTCTTGTTCAGGGCGAGCTCGACGCGTTTGAGCGTATGCATTTGACGAACTGGTTGAGAGAAGCGAGCAGCGAGGGAATTGGGGGCGTCATTCTTCATCGGCCCTATGCTGCCTGCGTAGATGATGGGCCGTTAATGAATGGCGTCGAGCTTCTGTTCGTCACCGGCTATCGAGAGGGCAGTCGAGAATACGCCGACGTACACTGCCTCTCGAAAATAGTGCGAGATCCATAGACCGCACCTACCCCTCCCGTGCGCGTTGCTCGTGCGCCAACAGCCGCTGTTTGCGCTCGATTCCGCCACCATAGCCGCACAGTGAACCGTCGGCGCCGATCACCCGGTGGCAGGGAACGAACAGCGAGATCGGATTCGCGGCATTGGCGGCGGCCACGGCGCGCACCGCGCGCGGCTGCCCGATGCGCCTGGCGATTTCGGAGTACGAGCGCGTCGCACCCACGGGGATCTCGCGCAACGCCGCCCAGACGCGCTTCTGGAACGACGTGCCTTCGCCCGCTACGGGTTGTCCTTCGAGCGCCTGTAGGTCGCCGCGAAAGTAGGCCGCGAGCCGCGTGGCCGCACCGGCCGGATTCGCAGCTCGGCGCACGCCGCTCGCCCCGTGACGGGCGATCAGTCCGCGCTCGAGCCGGCGCACGCGATCGACACGATCGGCGAACTCGAGTCCCACCAGCCGGCCGGCGTGCGCGAACAATACGATCGGTCCGAGCCGGGTGGTCATGGTCATGGTTTCGAGTGGGGTGGTGCTCATGGGGACCTCCTTTCAAGCTTCATGTCATGAACTCCAGAGCGCGATGACCGCGTAGGCGCGCCACGGTCGCCATCGCTCGGCACGCTCGAGTACCTGAGTGACGGTGGGCAGCCGCTTCCCGCGCGCCAGCGCCTTGCGCACGCCCAGGTCCGACGCAGGAAAAGCGTCCGGCTCGCCGAGTGCTCGCATGGCCAGGTACTGGGCGGTCCACTCGCCGATTCCCGGGAGCGCGGTCAGCGACGCGATCAAATCCTCGGTCGCGCGCGGCGCAGCGAGTGCCACGCGGCCGTCTGCGACCGCGGCGGCGAAGCCGCGCAGGGCGGCGACGCGGGCCCGCGTCAGGCCGAGCGTCCGCAAGATCGGCGTCGGCCAAAGCCGTCGGGGTCGGGAAGACGTGCGAGATGCCTTGCGGGAGATCGGCGCTGATCCCGCGGGCGACGCCATCGGCCGGGACGTCCGCCAGCGGCTCACCGTACGCGCGCACCAGCCGCGCGGCGAGCGTGCGCGCGGCGGCGACCGAAATCTGCTGGCCGAGGATCGCGCGCACCCCGGCCTCGAACGGATCCCACGCTCCGGGAACCCGCACCCCGCTCCGAGGAATTCTCGAAGCCAGCAACGGATCGCGACGCAGCACGTTCATGATGCCGCGCACGTCGGCGCCCAGGTCGAACATCCGGCTCACGCGTCCGGCCACCGGCAGCAGGGCTCGTGGGGATCCGCACGCGACGCGGAGGCTCAGCGCGGAGTCGTCCGGCAGCGCACGGACCTCGAACCAGCCGGCGACGCCGTCGAGTCGGAAGCTGCGCGCGTAGACACCGCCAGTCACCCGTTCGACCCCGTCGATCGCACGCGGCGCGAAGAACGACATCATTGGACGGGCGTCGAACGGTGGGCGCGCCGGCAACCTGAGCTCGATGACCCCGGCGGAAGCCGTCTCGCTGGAGCCCGTCGTCGCACGCCCCGCACGGCTGCCACGCAACTCGGCCGGCGAGCGGTGGAACGCGGTGTGGATCGCGGCCCGCAGCCTGCGTTCGCCGCCAAACCCCGAGGCGAGTGCGACGTCGGCGAGCGGCATGCGGCTCTGCTCGATCAGCCGGCGCGCGAAGTGCGCGCGCTGCGTGCGCGCCACGTCGCGGGGTGCAGCGCCGAGCTGCTCCTCGAACAGCCGCCGCATCCAGCGCGACGAAACACCGAGTCGCTCGGCAACCCGCTCGACGCGGACTCCCTCGAGCGCGCTCTCTTCGATCAGCCGGAGTGCGCGCGCCACGGTCGCGGTGGTTCCGGACCAGGCCGGCGAGCCGGGGGAGGCGTCGGGCCGGCAGCGGAAGCAAGCGCGAAAGCCGGCCGACTCCGCGGCGGCGGCGGAAGGGAAGAAGCGGACGTTCTGTCGCGCCGGGAGCCGTGCCGGACAACCCGGCCGGCAATAGACGCCGGTCGTGCGCACGGCCATGAAGAAGGCGCCGTCGAATCGCCGGTCGCGGCTGGCGAAGGCGCGGTAGCAGGTGGTGGGGTTCAGGGTCGCGGTCGACATGGGGCTCATGATGCCACGAACCCCGGCACCGGACCGGACGTTTTCGGAACTGGCTTCAGGACCCCAGAATCAGCGGCCGCGCGCCCCTGGAGGCCGGCGCACCGATGCCTTCGCGTTCAGCTCGCGCACGACCTGGATCAGATCCCCGGTGCCATAGAAGTCCACGGCCACCAGGTTCGGTACCCGGCCGCGCGTTCGCTCGAACGCGCGGATGCGCGCCAGCAGCGCGTCGTGCGCGTTCACGATCGCCGCATTGCTCGGCTTGGGCATCGGCGTGGTCTCGATCCAGTGGTTCATGAGCAGGAGCGAGCCAGCGGTCCCGCCCCGATTCGGTTGGTTCGAGAACTCGGACGGGTCGCGGAATCCATACGGTGTCTCCTGTAAGACTTCGAACGACGGGTGATACCAGTCGACGCCGGCCCACTCGTTCTCGGCCAGGACCAGCACGCGTTGATCGGTTTCGATCATCTCGCGCAGCGTCGGCCACGGCGGCCGAGCCGGGCCGCGGTAGACGTAGTCGATCAACCCGCTCTCCTGGAAGCAGCGCTCGACGTCCTGAGGGCGTGACGCTCTCGTCCTGGACCGCCACGATCAGCACCTCCCCGGGATTCGCGACCAGGAAGTCGCGCATCGTCGCGCAGGACCGGCACCAGCTTCATCGCCCCGAGCTCGCAGAATCCGTGGCAGAGGTAGACGTCCCGGTCGCCCGCGGCTTGGCCCGCCAGCCGGTCGCGGATCCGGAGCACCGCGGCCATGCCCTCCTTGCCGAGCGCCGCCTCGTACTTGGCCATCGCGACCTTCTCGTCTGCCAGCTTCGGTCTTCACCTTGTCGCCGACCGGGACCCCGTAGTGGACGTCGATCATGAAGCCACGAATGCCGTCCTCGAGCTGGCGGGCGATGCCCGCTCCCTGATTCGGGAACATCCAGGAAGTTTCGTCGGGAGCGCCCATCGAGTTGTGCGTGGTCGGGAACACCACGCGGTCGAGGCTCTGGTCGCAAAGCTCCGGGGCGCCGTTGCAGGCAGTGACGTCCTGCGGAGCGTCGGGCTCCCGGCCCGAGCGAAACAGAATCAGGGCGGCGACTGCGATCAACACGAGCGACAGCGCGGTGACCAGGGCGACGGCGTTACCGCGTGGGCGACCGGCGTCTCGAACGCGCTCGGCTCGAAGTTCGTGCGGCAGCAGGTGGAGTGCGGCGACGAACGCCTCCCGCAGCCCCGCGAACGCCACGACCACGCCGAACAGCCAGCCGATCACGGTCAGGGACGGCATCGGCCAGAACAGCAGGAGTGCTCCGACCGCGGCGCCGAGCACGCCGCGCGCCAGGCGCAATCGCATCCGCGGTTGAGGGCCGGTGAGCCACTGCCGCGTGTGAGCCGCCCAGCTCTGGATGGGGACCCGCTCGAGCAGCGAGGCCGACGCCGCCGAGAGCACGAGTCCGGCGAACCCGAGTCCGGCGGCCCAGGTCATGAGTCCGCGGAGATAAGTCCCGATCAGGCCGACGATCGCGGGCCGTTGGTTGGACTGCGCCATCAGCCCGAGCAGGTCGCCGCCGAAGCGGCTGACGATGCCGAGCACCAGGCCGATCACGGCGAGCGCCACGCCCAGCCCGACGATCGCCCGCCGCCTGTCGCGCGCGAGCCAGACGTGGGTCACGCACAGCGTGAGGCCGAGGAACAGGAGCAACAGGGTTCCCGCACGCATCCGCTTTGCGATTCGGATCAGCGGGACCGCCAGTTCGCCGCCACGAATGGCTTCCAGCTGCCCGAGCGCCGCCGAGACTCCGGCGGGGATCCGCTTCGCCAGGCCGGGGTGGGTTTCCGCCGCGCTCTCGAGGAGGGCTCCGACATCCTTGACGGTCAGCACGATGTTCTTGCCGGTGCCCGACATGATCGTGTGGTGCAGCGTGCGCGCGCTGCGGCGAACCGCGGCGCGGAACGGAGCCGAGGACACGACGCTCCGGCCGACGCCGACCAGCACCGGGCGCAAGCCGATCAGGTCGGGCTTGGCCTCGATCACGGCATCGGCGATCTGCTCGGCGACGAAACCGGCGAAGCGCGGGTCCTCGAGGCTGGCGGCGATTCGGTCGGCGAACGCCCGCTCGTTGAACAGCGAACGCGTCGCGTAGCCGAGCAGCAGGGCGGCGAGAATCAGCAGGACGCCGAGGGCGCCACAAGCGTTTCGCGTCCAGCGTAGCGCGCGGCCTTCGTGGTGCGGGGTCACGACGTCGATCTTATCGGCCCGTACCCGAGTATGCGAGCCGAGCCCAATCCACCGTGGCGCGCGCGGCATTGTCGGGGTCCGCGGGCGCCAGGTGAAAACGCTCGCGAAAGCGCCGGTCGTCGACGATGAACGGCTCCTGCCACTGGTACATCATTTCCTCGATCTCGCGCAGGATCGGCATGAACACGCCGACCACGCGGCGCATGAGCCCTGGGAGTCTCGTGACCCGAATCTCGCTTCCGAATGCCCGCGAAAGTCGCCCGACCAGATCGCGGCCGGTGCCGGCCGGCGCGCACGGCAGCATCCATGACCGCCCGAAATCCGGTTCCTCGGCCTGGAGCCCCAGCGTGGCGATCCCCGCGGCGACGTCGGGAATGAAGTGGTACGTGTGCACCGAATCGGGGTCGATCAGCACCTGCGCCGGTTTGCCGGCCAGCACCGGCTTCCAGAACACGTCGCCGAAGTGGGTGAGGTGGCCGCCCGGTCCGTAGTAGTCCGAGGCGCGCGCCGTGACCGCTCGCACGTCGCCGCGTCGGTGAGCGTCGAACAACGTCTGCGCCGCGCGGGCGCGGATCTCGCCCTTGTGGCTGCACGGGTTCATCGGGGTGTCCTCGTTCATCGGAGTGCCCCCGGTGCGCCCGAGCATGTACAGGTTGTCGAGCACGACCAGCCGGGCGTTCGACGCCCGCGCTGCCGCGATCAGGTTCGACATGTAGCGGGGAACCAGCCGCTCCCACTCGCGCGCCGAGTAGGCGGGATTCATGCAGTGATAGACCACTGCGGCGCCGCGGGCCGCGTCGGCGCAGAAGGCTTGATCGGCAGCGTCGCCGGTGACGAGTTCGATTCCGGGCGGCAGGGGTGCAGCCGATCGTCGCGCCACGCGCACGCGGGCGCCGGCTGCGAGCAGGTTCTGCGCGAGCGGCGTGCCCACCTGTCCAGCGCCGAACACGACGTGCAGATCGCTCATGTGCGGGGTGCTCGGCCGGCCAACGTGATCACGAGTCCGCTGCCAATCGCTCCGCCAGCCGGCGGAGTGCGGTGCGCAGACGACGATGCGCGTCGAACCGCAGGACGAAGTCGGACTCGCGCCGCCCGCCCTTGGCGCGGATCACCGCGGCCGCTGCCCGCCGCTCCGCAGTACTCCAGCCCGGGACGCCGGGCAGCTCGAGCACGATCGGCGCCCACGCGTCGAACGCCGCGCGCTCGTTGCCGCTCCACGCCGCGAATCCGCGAATGCCCAGCAGTCGAGCGGCCTCGCGGGTCGCCACGCGTCCGGCGCGCTCGCGGTCGGCGCCGAAGCGCTCTCCAAGTCGTCGGGTCGCGGCCAGCGATGCGCTGCCGAGCGGCAGCAAGCCGAGCACGTCGTCGCGCTCGCGGCCGGCAAACCAGTAGACGTTCTCGCGCACCAGGCGCCGCAGAGTCGCGAGGCTCGAGCGATACGACGGCCGGCGGCGCAACCGTGCGCCCTCGATCCGCGCCAGCCGCAGGGTTGCCGGATCGCGCGGCGCAAAGCCCAGCTTCCGGTAGAACCACCAGGCGCCCGAGCGCAGGCCCTCGTCGTTGCCGTCGCCCAGCTGGTAGGGGTCGATGGTGAACGCGTCGCTGCCCAGGACGTGACGGGTGGCAGCCAGCACGCGGCCGTAGATGCGCCCGGCTTCGCCGCCGCGCCAGGTGTCGAACACGTTGTAGGCGATCTCGGACGAGCGATAGAGCCCGCTGGCCAGGACATAGCCGATCGGAACCCCGTTGATCAGGGTCAATGCCCCATACACCGACTCGAACAACAATCGCCGCTCGGGGATCACGCCGAGCCACGCGAACTGGAGCCCGTCCTCGTAGTCGAGCAGGCGAACGTCGCGGGCATCGGCGTAGGCGAACGCATCGAGATCCCGCTGTCGCGTGACCATGGCGGCGCGGGCGAGGTCGACATAGGCGGCGCCCTCGCGCGGCGACAGTTCGCGCACGGCGCGTGGCGCCTCGCGAATCGCGACCGCAAGATCCGGCCGGCGCCGGTCGAGTGGTCTGGCGCGGAAATGGGTGGAGTACGTGCGGTGCGGCGCTGCGCCACGGGCGCCCCGCGGCTCGACCCGCGTGGGTGCTCGGTCGAAGGTCCGCGACGGGGTGGTCGGGCCCGGGAGCAACCGCATCGGTGGATCGAGCGCGTCGAACATCGTTTCGCGGGCGCGGTCGGCCATCGGCAAAGCCGCGATGCGCGCGGCTAGGAACGCTCCGTCCCCCTCGCCGGGAGCTTTCATGCGTGAGATCCACTGGCGCGGGGTCCACGGCAGTTCGTCGATCGCCGGGATCTCGGCCGGATGGGCGAGCAGCGGCAACAACGGCTCCAACCGGTCAGCGTTCCCGAATTCACCCCAAGTCATGCGGAGGTGCGCCGGCCAGCGCTCGGCGAGCCAGCGCGCCGTCGGGTAGAAGAAACGATAGTCGATCGGGGTCCCGGCAATGCCGCTGCCGGCCAAAGCCTGGGCGTGACGTCGGAGATCGGAGCGCCCGGGAAACGCCGCCAGGCTGACGATCACCTGGGCCTCGAGGCGCGCACCGTCCGGATACGCGGCGAGGAAGCACAGGAGATCGTGATAACGCACGAGATCGGCTGGGTACCCGAAACGTCCGCGATGCAGGTGGCGCAGCAACTCGAGCTTGAGTGGCTCTTGGCCCGGGCCGAATTCGGCGTGGATTCGGTCGAGCGCCGCCAGTGCGCGGCGGGGGTCGCGATCCCCCGCGGCACGCCGGCGGGTCGTCCCCGGCGTTGGACGGGTTCGCGCTCTCGAGCCGGGCGAGCGAGCCACTACTTCACCCAGCGATCGAACCAGGCCGCCATGCGCAGGTGCTGATCCGCGCGGTGACGATATTCCCGCGGCACGTGCGGTTCGCGCGGATAGTGTACGAATTCGGTGGGCACCCCGACGCCGAGCAACCCGCGATAGAGCTGGTACGCCTGAGCGACCGGCGTGCGGCGATCCTCGTCGAAGCCGACGACCAGCGTCGGCGTCTTCGCGCGCGCGATGTGGGTGATCGGGGAGGAACGCTGCCAGAATTCGTGCGTCTCCCAGGGCTTCCCGCGAAACTCGTACGCGCGGTATTTCTGAACGTCGCTCTGTCCGTAGAGCGCGGCCAGGTCGGCGATCGGCGCGATCGCCACCGCCGCATCGAATCGATCGGTCTGGGTGATCGCCCACGACGTGAGGTAGCCACCGTAGGAGCGACCGTATACGCCGAGGCGATCCCCGTCGGCGAGGCCGGCGCGAATCAGGCTGTCGATTCCGGTCTGGACGTCGCGAAAGTCCTGCCCGCCCCAATCGGCCCGCTCGCGCACCATGAACGCCGTGCCCGAGCCGCCGCTCGAGCGGAAGTTGGGCATGAACACCTGGTAGCCGCGGCTCGCCAGGTATTGGCCCCAGGGCTGGAACCCGAGATCGGCGCGATCGCCGTAAGGCCCGCCGTGCAGCCAGACCAGAGTCTTGAGTCGCGTGTTCGAGCGCGCGCCGTGCGGCCGGAGCAAAACGCCGCCGACCTGTGTGCCGTCGTCGCTGGTCCAGGTGAATTCGCGCGTGGTCGCGAGCGCGCGGGTCGCGACCGAGGCGTTGAACGAAGTGATCGCGCGACCCGGCAGGCGCGGGTGGTCCGCGACATACAACTCTTCGGGCCGATCGGCGGCACTGCGCACCCAGACGCATCGGCCGGCCGTGGCGGCGGTCGGCGCAGCCGCCGCCCCGCCACGGTCCTCACCCAGGATCACGGTCGGCGCGGTACCCGCCCTCGGCAGGGCGACCGCGGCCAGACGCGTGGTCACTCCCTGCTCGGCGTGGAAGAACACAGTGTCGGAGGTGGCGTTCCAGCAGGGCGTCTGGCCGTCTTCATCGAACGCCCCGGTCAGATTGACCGCCGCGCCGCCGGTAGCCGGTACTACCCAGACGTCGTCCTTCTGCACCCATTCATCGCGGCGCGTGCCGCCCGCCCATGCGATCCAGCGACTGTCGGGCGACCAGGCGAAAGCGCCACCGAGCGCTCCCAGACGGCGCGGCGACGCGCCATCGGGCGTGGCGACCCCGATGTCGACCTGGTTGCCGTCGTCCGGCTTGCCGGTCGGGCTCACCAGGTAGGCGATGCGCCGTGAGTCCGGAGACCACCGCACGTACCACACGAACTGCTCGCCGGTGGTGAGCTGTCGCCGCCGCCCCGACACCAGGTCGATCACCCACAGGTGCGGGAACTGGAGGCGCTCGTCTTCGACCACGTGATCCCACTTCTTGGACCGCCAGTCGCGAATGCGTTTGGGCAGGGTGTCGGACTGGACGTAGGCGAGCCAGCGTCCGTCCGGCGACCACTGAACTTCTCCGATCCCTTCGTCGAACGACGAGTGGGTCCAGGGCTCGCCGCCGTGCAGCGACAGCATCCAGATCGTGCTGCGCGCGTTGTCACCGGTGCCGCGATTCGCGACGAATGCGACCGTGTCGCCCGAGGGCGAGAAGGTCGGGCTGCCGTCGGACTTCGGGTGGCGGGTCAGTTGGGAAAGCTGGTTGCGGCGTGCGTCCCACATCCACAGATCGCCGTTGCGCGTGTTCTCGGCGGTGTCTTCGAGGGTGACGACGAACGCGAGACGCGATCCATCGGCCGACCACACCGGACTCGAGAACGTCCGGAGCGTGAGCGCCTCTTCGAGGCGGAGCGGTGTCGTTGCCGCCAGAGCCGCCGTCGCCAGGGTTGCCGCGACCATCGCGACCCCGATCGCGGCGCCTCGGGTCACCGGCCGATGCCCAGCGCCGACAGCTCGAGTTGGTAGAGGTCGCCGAGCCCGTTGCGGGCCATTCGAATCCGCCCGAGCAGCTCGGGGTACTGCCACGGCCGGTCCGGCACCACGTCGGCGAAGCTGCGCGTGCTGGTCCAGAACACGTATTTGCCGCCGGGCGCGAGGCACGGGCCGTAATCGTCGCGCACCGAATTGATCCGGCCGCCGAGGTTCTCGGCCGCCGCCCAGCCGCGGCCCGCGGCCTTGGCGACGCACAGATCGTAGCCGCCGATTCCGTTCTTGTGTCCGCGCGATGCGAACAGCAGGAACGCGCCATCGGCCGCCAGGCGCGGGTCGGCCTCGTCCTGGGCGGTGTTGATCGAGGCGCCGAGATTCTCGACGGCGCCCGGCTTCTCGCCGTTCATCCGGCAACGATAGAGGTCGAGTCCGCCGTGTCCGCCCGGGCGATCGGAGCTGAAGTAGATCGTGCCGTCGGCGGCGACGCACACCGAGGTCTCATTCGCCGGCCCGCTGATCGGTGCTCCGAGCAGGCGCGGCGCGCCCCAGACGCCCTCGACGCGCTCGACCACCCAGAGATCGGTGTGCGATTGCGGCGATCCGACGCCGGCAGACGGGCGTTTCGATGCGAAGTAGATTTTCGAGCCGTCCGGGGTCAGGAACGGGGCCGAGTCGTCGTAGAGCCCGGAGAACGGCGGTGTGCGCGGAATGCTCCAGTCGGAGCCGAAGTTCGACTCGACGATCGTCCGGTAGGTGAAATCGGGCGAACTCTTGACGAAGAACAGGGACCGTCCGTCGGGCGTGAACGCGGGGAACGCTTCGTAGTCCCCGGTGCACAACTGGCCGGCGCGCAGGATCCGGGGCTCGCCCAGGGCCTCGATCATCGCGTACGGCGGTTCGACGGCGGTGGAATCCGCCCTCGCGGCCGGGGCGAGGGCGAGCGGCATCAGGATGGCGAAATACGACAGGGTGGGGAGGAACGAGGGTATTCGGGGGGTCGGGCGCAACGGGGCTTTCCTCGGGTCTTGGCCAATGGGGATGGACAATCATCGCCGGAGTGCTGCGGGGCGCGCAAGCCGGCCGGGCGCGGGGGCGCGCTCCGACCGGGCCTCGGTGTCAGCGACCTCCGTTCGACTTCGACTTCGTGCCGGACCCCGACTTGGATCGGGTTCCGGTCGGCGGTTTGACCACCACGCGCTGCGCCGTGAGTTCGCCGTCGTCATCGCGGTAGTACACCGTGACACGGGCGTCCTTCTCGAGATCTCCGCTGGTCTTCATCTCATCGTCCCGAGTGAAGACCAGAGTCCGCGGCTTCTCGCCGCGCTTTTCCACGGTGATCGTCGACGGGTCCAGCGCCACGACGTAACCGGTGAACTGCCGGGTGTCGTTCGCCGACTTGGACGCAGCCTTGGTCTTGCTGGCGGCATCCACCGGTGCGACTCCCGCCGCCACCAGGCCGGCGGCCAGCGCACACGCGGCGAGCCATGCATGTCCCTGTCTCATGCGTTTCACCTCCCCTCGCGCCCCGGGGGCGCAGGCAGGAGGCTTGCTGGAAGAATCCGTGCGCATCGCCAAGGGAGCGCCGCCTGCGCCTGCAACCGATCGTGGCGTCGCCGGTTGTGGGACACCATCGCGAGGCCAGGCGCGCGCGCGATGCGCTCACGAGGTTGTCGATCGATGGGTTCGGTAGACAGGTTGAGCTGCTCGAGACTTAGGCTTGAACCGCCCGGTACCGCGCGATTGCTTCCAGTCGGCGTTCGGCGTGGTCGACGATCGGGGGTGGATAGTCCGTGTCGAGCTCGGGAATCCACCGGCGCACGTAATGGCCGTCGGGGTCGAACTTCCTGCCCTGGAGCATCGGATTGAACACGCGGAAGTACGGTTGGGCGTCGCTCCCGGTCGAGGCCGACCATTGCCAGCCACCGTTGTTGCTGGCGAGATCCCCGTCGATCAGGTGGCGCATGAAGTGCCGTTCGCCGATCCGCCAGTCGACGAGCAGGTCCTTGGTCAGGAACGACGCCACGACCATGCGCACTCGGTTGTGCATGAAGCCGGTCGCGATCAATTCGCGCATTCCGGCATCGACGATCGGATAGCCGGTCCGACCCGCCAGCCAGGCGGCAATCAGCACCGGATCGTCGTCCCACGCCAGGGCGTCGTATTCGCGCCGGAAGGCCCCGCGTTCGCAGTGCGGAAAGTGAAACAAGAGATGAGCGAAGAAGTCACGCCACCGCAGCTCCGCGAGGTATTTCGCGGCCGCTTCAGCGAGCCGGGGGTCGGCCGCGGCTGCCTGGTTCACGTTGTGCGCGGCCTGACGCGGCGACAAAGTGCCGAACTTCAAGTCCGCCGACAGCCGAGAGGTCGCTGCGGCCGCCGGGACGTCGCGGTGCGAGGCGTAGAGCGCTAGCCCGGCGCCCGGAGGATCCCCGGTGCCTCCGACAAAGCGCCGCAGTCGCCGGTGCGCCGCGCGCGCTCCGCCCGGCCATGGCTCGACGGCGGTCTCGAATCCGAGCCGCTCGAATGTCGCGAGCGACGGAGAATCGAGGTCGTGGGTGGCGAGCCGTACCACCGCCGGCAGCGGCTCGGGGAACGGCAGCCGCTCGCACGCCCGGCGAAACGCCGCGAACACGACGAACGGGCCACCCTGGGCCGTGCTCACCGCACCCGGTGGCATCAGCAGACGATCGTGGAAGCGCCGCACACCGATGCCGGTCGCGCGCAAGGTGTGCTCGACCTTGGCGTCGCGTGCGACCAGTGACGGTTCGTACTCGTCGTTCCAATAGACCGCATCGGCTCGCGCGGCGCGGGCGGCGCGTAGGACCGTCTCCTCCGCCGGGCCGTGGTCGAGCACTAGCCGCGATCCGGCGCGCCGCACCGCGTCCTCGAGGTCGGCGATCGAATCGAGAGCAAAGCGGACGCGCGCCGCCGCCAGATCGTCGCGCTCGAGAATCGCGGGCTCGCTCGCGTAGAACGGGACGACGTCGCCGGCGGCGTCCCGGCTGGCCTCACACAAACCGGTGTTGTCGTCGAGCCGCAGGTCCTTCCGGAACCAGAAGAGAATCCTCTTGGTCAATCGGACCGCGCCCGCGCGATCACCAATGCCGGCGTCCGATGCAGGATCTCGATCGGTGTTTCGAGCGCGCGGATCACGTCGCGTTCACGCGCCGGCCGAAAGGCGAGGTAGGTCCAACCGTCCGTTGCCACGTGATCGGGCGCCAGCAGGTTCGTGTCGCGCGCTTGCACCAGGTTGTTCTCGCCGTACAGGCGCATGGTCGGCGTCGGCGGATCGACCAGGATCAGCGGGGCCAGGGGTGGCGCTGCGGCCAGGAGCACGTCGGTGGCGTCGCGCGCGCTCAAGTAGGGTTCCATCGCCGGCAGCAGACGCCACGCGACCACCGGTGTTCCGATCATCACCGGAAGCGTCATCAAGGCCGCGGCCAACAATGGCCGGCGCAGCAGGCTGGCGAGGAGCGGGGCCCACGCGGTCGCGAACACGACGGTGGCCACCAGGCGCAGGTCGGGCGCCACGTCGTGCAAGCGCGATGCGACCAGCATCACCAGGACCGCGGTCATGGTTCCGAGCAGGGCCAGCATGGCGGCCGCACGAGCCACGCCTGCCGACAGCCGCGACGCGTCTTCGATCGCATGGGCGAGCAGTCGTCCGCAGAGGAGTGCTGCGGCCGGTGCTGCCGGCAGGATGGCGCCGAGCGGCGGACGCGGGTAGACGAGCAGCGTGGCGAGTGTGGCCACCAGGCAGGCGATGAAAAAGTGCGCAGCGCGCTCCTCGCGCTCTTCGCGCGTGATCGCCACCGGTGCCGCGGCGCTTCGGGTGCGCCAGCCGGTCGCCGCATGAGTGAACGCGGCCGGCAGCAGGGCGCTCCACGGGAACAGACCGACCACCAGGTAGCTGAGCACCGACATGGGCCCGGCGTACCACGGCCCACGGGCATCGGCGGCGTACGGGAAGAACATCAGGCGGGCCAGGAACTCCGTTCCATGGCGTTCGGCCATGGCCAGGTGCCACGGCAACGCGAGTCCGGCGATGAGCGCGAGCCCCAACCCGAGTCGGAGCGGAGCCGGCCGCCGGCCCCGCTCTAGAACCGCGAACAGTCCGAGCGCCCCGAATGGCCACAACATCGACAGCGGCCCGCCGAGAAGCAGGGCCAGCGCCAAGGCCACGTAGCCGAGCGTGAAACGAACCTCGCGACCCGGCCGGCCAGCGAACAACGACTCGCACAACATCGCCACGCCGATCCACGCGAACAGCGTCGCGAACAGCTGGGTGCCGTCGGCGCGTGCCGCCAGCGGCAGCGCCAACGTCGTGGCCAGCACCGTGGCTGCGCACCACCCGGCGACCGTTCCGAAATGAACGGCCGCGATCGAACCGGTCACCACGACCAGCAGCACGGCGACCACGGCCCGAACCAGGCGCGAGGCGACGACCGGATCGGCCGCGAACCCCCGGGCGGCGGCGTCCGGGACGTACGCAAAAACGGGCTTCTCGAACAGCGGTTCGCTGCCGAAAACCGGGGTCAGGAGCTCCCGCGACGCGATCAATTCGCGCGCCACCTGGGCATCTCGCGCCTCGCGGTGGTCGAGGAATCCGGTCGCGCCCAGGCCCGTGAACAGTACGAGCGCGCAGGCGAGAGCGAGGAACGCAACGCCGTATCGCATCGCCGCAGCGTATCAGCCCAGGAGGAACCCGTGCGAAGCATCATCCCGTGGATCTTGCTGCTCGCCCTGCTCGGCGGCTGTGCCGCCGAGGAGAAACCGCGCCAGCTCACGGAACGCGAGCGGCATGAAGCGATCGCCAAGTCGGTGCTGCCGGGCGCTCCGGTCGTCGGCCGCGCGCTGAGCGTGTCGGACTCGGCGGCGTCGCGCGCCGTGCGGATGCAGGGAGCGGTGGAGGAAGATCAGCAGACGCCGTAGGCCGGAACCTCGCCGGAACCTCAAGGGCCCCCGGCCCGAGGCCGATAACCCCTTTCGTTCCTCGCACTTCGCACTCATCCAGGGATGGGGCAGGCCATGTCGGTTCCGACCCGGAACCCCGACCTTTCCAGAAGCGATCCCCCGCCCGCGCCATCCGGCGCCGGCGGGGACCCGGAAACCGCGGCCCAGCGGTCGGCCAAGGGATGGGTGCAGCAGTTCGTCCGCACGCTCAAGACCTATCGCCTGTACGAAGCCAACAACCCGACGCTGATCCGGTTCATCGACGACCTGGCGGAGAACCTCGCCCGGCTGACCGAGGAGCACGGACCGCTGACGCTGCGCTTCTCGACCGACGACGTGCAGTTCGACGGCGTCTCGATGTACGCCGCTCGCTCGCGCGACGACAACCTGGCGATGCCGTTCTACCGGGACGGAATCCGCTCGTTGACGCTGTCACCCGGCATCGTGCGCAGCGAAGTGGACCACCTGGTGAGCGCGGTCGCGCGTGCGTCCACCATCGCCACGGCGGACCACGACCTGGTGACCCTGTTGTGGGAGGCGCACCTCGAGCACATCGACCTGGACTATGTCCCGGCCGAGAGCGAGGTCGGCTCCGGGGGTGAGGACGACTCGGACGACCCGGATCCCATGCCGTGGCCTGTCCAGACCGTCGAGGCCGATCAGCCGGGATCGATCGTGGTCGTGGAGGAAGTCGGCGCCGAGGGTGAAGGCATCCGTTCCGACGACTGGGCGGTCGCCGAATACACGGTCGAAGTCGAGGCCGGGTTCGCCGAGATCGAAAGTCTGGCGCCGACCGAGATCTGGCGGCTGCACGAAGAGTACCGGGCAGAGCACGCCGTTCCCCTGACCACCGCCGCGATCGCGATCGTCCAGGCCTACGTCGCGGCCAGTACGCCTCCCGTGGATACCGGTGATCTCGCCCGCTTCCTTCCGCGCGTGTTGCGTGAAGCCCTCGACCAAGGTCACTGGCGCGCGGCCAACGCCTGCGTGGGACTGCTGGTCGAATACGGCGAAACGAACTGGTCGCGCGAGGTCTTCCTGCAGGAACTGATGCAGCCGGTCTCGGTCACGCAGATCGCGTCGCGCCTCGACCTCCAGGATCTCGAAGGCGTTCGCGACTTCCTCGGCTTCACCCGCATTCTGGGGGACACCGAGGTCGACCTGCTGGTCGCCGTGATCGGACAGAGCGGCTACCGGCGCACCCGTCGGGTGCTCTCGGAGGCGGTCGCCCGTCGCTGCCGCGACAACCCCGAGCGCCTGGCGCCGTGGCTCGCGGATCCGCGCGTGGTCGTCGTGCGCAACGTCGTGAACATCCTGGGCGGGATCGGCAGCGAGGCAGCGGTGCCCCTGCTCGAGACCGTGGCGCGCCATCCGGATCCCCAGGTCGGCTACGCCGTGGTCGCCGCGTTGATGCGCGCGCCGCTCTCCCTCACCCGCCACGTCATGATCGAGCTGCTCGAAGGTTCGGACACGCGCATGTTTTGTTCGGTACTCCACCAGCTCGGGCGAGAGCGCGAGCCCGCGACCGCGCGGCGGATCTTCGAGTTCATCCGGCGCGACGATTTCGAGCGCCGCCCGGCGCCCGAGAAGCGCGCAGCGTACCTGGCGCTCGCGCAGACCGCCGGCGACGAGCTGATTCCCGAACTCGAAGACGAGATGATGCGTGGTAACTGGCTTTCCCTCCAGCACGAGGATCACCGAACCGCGGTCGCCCGCTGTCTGGCGCGAATCGGAACCACGGAATCGATGCTCGCGCTCGAGCGCGGCACGCATTCCAAGCGCGGTGCCGTGCGTCGCGCCTGTGAGGAAGCGCTGCTGGGTTGGGCGCCGAGCGAATGAACGCACCCGGCCACGACGCCTCGGCCCGGCCCGCCGCCGCCCACGACCCGCACGAGGCGTTCCTCGCCGCGGTCGGCGTGCCGTTGGTCATCCACCTGACCACGTTGATCCGGGTGGCACGCACCCACGACGTCGCCAACGAGGCATTCCAACGCAAGCTGCGCGAATTCATGGAGGTCGTCCTCAAGGCGCTGGAAGAGGAACACGACGTCACGCTCGCCGCCGCCTCGGATTATTTCTATCTGAACGGCGTGCGCGTGCGCGCGACGCCGTCATTCCTGTCGATCTACCACGCACTACTCGGCGAGTTCGAGCGCCGGAACCTCGGCGGCATCAAGATCGTCCAGGGCGTGACCCCCGCCGAGTTCGAGCGCTTCTTCCAGCTGTTCCTGGCGGCCGAAGATCCGACGTTGTCGTCGCGGCTGAGCGAGGCCGTGCAGGAGGCGAGCGTCTACCACGTCGTGCCGCTGGGCGAGCAGAGCCTGACGGACGAGGACCCGAAGGCGCTCGGCGCATACGATCCGACATCGGAGCGCGGCCGCGCCAAGCGGGTCTTCTGGCGGGCGGTGCTCGGCGCGAAGAAGATCGTGCTCAAGGCGCGGCAATCCGGCCGGCCCGATCTGCGTCACGCCAAGCGGCTGGTCCAGCCGATCGTCGACAACGTGCTCAAGAACGAGTTCTCGATCGTCGGCATGACCGCGCTCAAGGACCACGACCAATACACCTACGCCCATTGCGTGAACGTGAGCGTGCTCTCGGTCAGCATGGGCCACGTCCTGGGCATGGAGCGCCAGACGCTGGCCAATCTCGGGGTCGCCGGGCTGCTGCACGACATCGGCAAGCTGGCGGTGTCCGGCGACATCCTGCGCAAGCCGGCCAAACTGACCCCCGAGGAGTGGAACTCGATCCGGCGCCATCCGGTCGAGGGCGTCGGCATGCTGCTTCGCATGCCCGGCCTGTCGCACTCGATGCTCGATACCATTCGGGTCGCGTTCGAACACCACATGAACTTCGACCAGACCGGCTATCCGGACGTCGCCCACGACTGGGGCCAGTCGACCCTGTCGCGCATCGTGGCGGTCGCCGATTGCTTCGACGCGATGACGTCCCACCGCGCCTACCAGATGCGGCCACCGTCGGCGTTCGAAGCGCTTCAGTACTTCCTGGGCCCGAATCGCGTCCAGTTCGACCCGGCGGTGTTGTGGGCACTGGTCCACACCACCGGGCTCTTCCCCGCGGGGTCACTGCTCGAGACGCACTCCGGGCACATCGTGCTGTCCCTGAGCCCGAACGTTTTCGATCTGCGCCGCCCGCACTGCCGGGTCCTCGTTCTGCCGGGAGGCGATGTCGTCCCCGACGAAGATCCGGTGCTATGGACGCCGATGCCGCGCGAGGAACGAGTGGCGCGTGTCATGCGGCCCGAGGAGCTGCCGATCTCGACCGGGGAGATGCTGGCGGCCTGAGTTCGGCATCCGAGCTCCGAAAGTTCAGTATCGTGCGAACTTCCGAAGCTCGTTCACGAAACACGAACGGGCGGCGCTTTCGCGCCGCCCGTCGTACAGATGGTGAGCCCGCTATCGCAGCTCTGGACGCTCCCCTTCTCCGAGTGCGCCTCACGAGCTCACACATCGATCAGTCGTCGTGATCGTAACCGTGACTGTCGTGCCAGCGGCCGTGGTACCAGGTCCAGCGCTCGACGCTGTGTCCACTTCGCACGTCCACGACGCGAACGGTGCGCGGGTGGCTGCAGGCGCGGAAGTGCGGCGTGCAGGCGTCGATGCTCGTCCAGCGGACGTTGCAGTAAGGGTCGTAGTAGAAGTACCGCGGCGGCGGTGGCGGCGCGGCGTACGCGTTCGAGACCGCGGCGCCGACGATCAGCCCACCGACGAATCCGGCGAACGCCGGCAGCCCGTCGTGGCAATCCGAGGTGTGATGGACGTGAGTCACGGTGTGAACGCGCTTCCATTTGCGACCGTGCCCGCGTTGTCCGGCTTCGGCCGCTGGCGCCATCGCGCTCAGCGCGAAGGACCCGAGCAGCACGGCCGCGGTCATGCGGCGGATGTTGGTCGACAGATGCATGACGTCCTCCCCATTGCGAGCGATGCCAGGGCGGCGACTTCGCTGGAGTCCCAATGCAGGCGCGATGCCAGCAGGAGGAGAACGGGCGAGAGGAGTTCAACCACAATGAGTTGCGGGGTTCCATGCCGGGAGCCGGAACCCATTCCGTGCCCGCGGGTGTGGCAGGGGTGCCACGCCGTGCAGACGCGCCGGCGACGCCGAGTCAGCGGCGCGTCAAGCCCGGATTGTGGCGAACCGAAGCGGAAGGATCAGTGGCTCGTCACCGTGTGAGTCTGATCCTGATTCTGCCAGCTGACATACCCGCCCGGCGCCACCGTCGTCACGCCGCCGACCGCCTGAGCCTGAAATCCGCTCGCCGAACTGTTCTGGATCAGAACGATCAGCGAGTCGAGCCCGCCGGCCGCGACCGTGATGCTGCTGCGCATGACCGGATGACGCTCGCAGTGGTAGCCGTAGTTGCCGGGGTTGGCAAACGTGTGGACGTATCGCTGCCCGGCTCCGAAGTTGCCCGAATCCAGCTCGCGCGCGACCGGCGGATTCGTCGTTGAGTCGTCTTTGGAGCACCCCAGGGTTGCGACCATCATCGCGGCCACGATGACGAGAGCGGGAAGCAAAATCCGGATGCGAGTGTCCATGGTCGACCTCCTTTGGTGATTGGGTCAGCGATTCCAGGCGACCCGGACGTCGGGCCGCGATTCGATTTGGTCGAGATTCCATTTCCAGGCCTTGAGGCCCTTGCCGTTGGGCTCGACCCACAACACGCCGACGTCGGGGTGCCGCTTCGACCAGCGGCGCGCATCGTCGCGCCCCATGACCACGAGGTCGGTGGCGAGCGCGACCGCCTGGGTCGCAGTGCCCGCAACCACGGTGACCGAACCGGCGAAAGACGCGGTCGCGCCCTCGCCTCGCTCGGAGGGATCCGACGTCGACACCGCGGCGTCGCTGACGCTCACCCGAAACACGGGGGTGCGATCCTGCGGGTGCGCCACCGTCACGGTCCAGTCGCCGAGCCCTAGGATCTCGCCGCCGAAGTTGAGCAGGACGCGGTGCATGCGGTGCGCCCTCAGGCTGTCGGCGGCCCGGTCGAGGGCCAGGCCCCGGCTCTCGGCCGACCACGCCGCACCACCGCTCTTCCCGGTTCCGGTCGGTGATTCGAAGTCGGTCGCGGCGTCGAGCGCCCGATCGAGAGCCGCGGCTGCCGCCACCGAGTCCGCCTCTTCGGCCACCGCGGAACACAGGGTCCCCAGCGCCGGGCGCGACCGCTGGACGGCGAACACGTGATAACGCAGGTCGTGCGCGGCGGTGGTCGCCACGACCGTCAGTGAGATACCCGCCGCCAGTGCCGCGCGGCGGGTGAGGATCACGCGGGAGTAGCCCCGCTCATGCAGGCAAGATCGCACGTCGAACACTCCGACGACGGCCGACAGGAGCGGTGGAACTCGGCGAAACGCCTCTGGAAGAACTGGCGCAGTTCGTCGTCCTCGCGCAGTAGCTTGATGAGATCGAGAATCCGCTCCGCAGTGTCGCTGCTGAGGTGATGCTCGAGGCGACACGCCTCGTTCAACGCTCGATCCTCGGGTACGCCAAGAACGTCGCCGAGGAACGCCCGCACGACCGCAAACCGATGGTGGACCTGGCGCGCGACGCGTTCGCCTTCGGCGGTCAGCAGCAGGAATCGCCGCTCGTCGTGGGCGATCAGGCCGCGGCTCTCGAGCGGTTTGAGCCCGACCGAGAGAGTAGGTGGCGTGACCTCCAGCTCCCGCGCGACGTCCGCGACTCGCGCGTAGCCCTGCCGGCCCCGAACCTCCCAGATGGCCCGCAGATAGTGCTCGCTGCTCGCACTCAGCTCGTTGGGAGTGGCGTACTTACCGGTGAGCATGTTTGCAGGTCCTCCGCGGGGAAAGCCGGGTGCAGCCCGAGCCCGATTAGCCGACCCTAACATTGGTTTGGCTTACCTTAATAGCGGCTGGAGCGCGGGCTCGTCAAGAGCGGAATTCCGGAGATCGATACGGTCCCGGCGCACCATTGGGCCCGAGCCGCCAAGTCGTTGTCGGAACGTCCCCGGACTACGTGAGATCACGGAGCCATCGTCAAACGAGTGCAAAAAGCCCCGCTTCGACGAAACTCGGGCGAAAAAAAGTGCACTCCCCGAGGAGGGGGTACATCTACAGGCAGGTAAGTGGGGGAGGTTGTTCAGGAAGTGATCCGGTGCGGCCCCGGGTCCTCCAGGCAACAGCCCCCATTAACTTTTTGGGTCGCGAACGGCCCGCCCCACTTCGCTCGGGGCGGGCCGTCGTTCTTTCTGGAGCCGAGAGTTGCTCCCGCGCGAGGGAATGCCGCGCCCCCGGTCGGGTGCGCCGCGGTCATGCGCCGGCGGTCTGCTTCGGCTGGTACTCGGGCGCGTTGTGCCCGAAGTCCCACATCATGATCGGCTCGATGCCGAACACGCGCAGGAAGGCGTAAAGCTGCCCGCGGTGATGCAGGTACTCGTCGTGGGTGATGCCGAACATGATGTAGCCCGGCGCCTTGAAGTCCCACGGTGTCTGAACGATCGCCGACAGGTGCTGGTCGGTGATCTTGGCGCGCGCCGCCTCGCCGGCGGACCACGATTCCTTCGCGAACCGGACCAGGTCCGCGTGAGTCTTGATGCGCTCGCAGATCGCTTTCTCGTCGAGCTCGGTGATGTTGCCGCGCAGGACGCCTTCGGCCATCTCGCGCACCACCATCGCGTACATGTGCACCACCAGCTCCTTGGGCGTGCGCATGCCGGGAATCGGATGAGCGTCGATCTTGTCCGGCGGAATCAGGTCGATGATCCGCATCCCGACGCCGTGGACTTGCAGCAGGTGGTTGAACATCTGGTCGAGCGTCTGCTTGTTCATCGGGTTCTCCTGGATCTTGGTTTGCGTGCGGCCGGCCGGCGGCCGGGAGAATCCGCGGCCTCCGCGGCGCGCACCAGTGCGATCGGGGCGCGAACTTCCATCGCCAGCAGTGCGTGCGACAGCGTCTTGCCCTGGGCGTCGAGCCGCAGCGACACCGTGCCACCGCCGCCCAGACATTCGTGGAGCAGGAAGTTGAGCGCCCAAAGATTGGGGACTTCGAAACGCTCGACCTTGCCGAGACAGATACCTTTGAAGCGGCGCTGCACCAGCTTCTCGGTCAGTGTGCGCTTGAGCCAGGGGTAGACCTCGGGTGCTCGCGCCACCACACCGATGTTGCAGGTGTCGCCTTTGTCGCCGCTCCGTCCGTGAGCGAGCTTCGACAGCGGAACCGCGACCTGCTTCTTCGCCCCTTTGGCCGCCGGCCAACGCACGTGGGGGAGTGGCGCTGGTTTCTGGGCGGCGACGATCGGGGTCGGCCACTCGAGCGCCCGTGCGCCGTCGCGCGCGGTGAGACACGGCTTCACGCGATCGCGCGGCACCAGGGCCGGCCAATAGGCGACGACTTCCTGGGCCGGGGGCCGGCCGCCGGTCACCGCGACCCCGGGAGGTCCCGACAGGATCACGGCCGGAATCAGCTTCGAAAACTTCTCGATCTTGGACTTGTCGCCATCGCGCGCGGACAGTCGCAGCAGTACTTCGGGTGGATCGACCGGCGGGGCCAGCGGTCCCCAGCACGACGAGTGTCCGATCAATTCGGTATGGGTCGCGGCGAACGACAGGCCGAGCCGCTCCCAAAACAAACTCGCGAACGCGCGGGCCTTGTCGACCGCATCGGGCCCGGAAATGATCAGCGTCCCGCTCGCCTTCCAGCCGTCGAAGTAGGAGGCGCTGACCTTGAGATTCGGTGGCGCCGGCCTGCCGCGCACGCCCCAGACCCGCACCCGATCGCGCCCGACCTGCTCGATTTGGATGGTGCCGAAGTCGGCGACCACGTCCGGGGTGATGTAACTGCGCGGATCGCCCATCTCGTAAACCAGTTGCTCCTTCACCGTGCGCACCGTGACGGCACCCCCGGTGCCCGGGTGCTTGGTGACCACGAACGAGCCGTCGGCGTGGACTTCGATCAGCGGGTAGCCAATCGCGGCGAAGTTCTTGACGCCGCGCCAGTCGGTGAAGTTGCCGCCGGTGCTCTGGGCGCCGCACTCGACGATGTGCCCGGCCACGATCCCGCTCGCGAGCCGGTCCCAGTCGTCGGCCGCCCAGCCGAACTCGTGGATCATCGGCGCCAGCGTGATTCCGGTGTCGGTGCAGCGCCCGGTGACCACGATGCGGGCGCCGGCGCGCAGGGCGTCGACCACCGGCCAGGCGCCGAAGTAAGCGTTGGCCGACGACACACGATCGCGCACCGCCGCGAATTTGGCGCCGTCGTCCATGTTATCGAGCGTGACGCCGTTCGCGTTCAGCTCCCCAATGCGCCCCATCAGATCGTCGCCCAGAACGGCGGCGACCTCGAGCGGTTTGCCGTGGAGCTGCGTCATCTCGATCAACGCGGCTCGACACGCCTGCGGGTTGACCCCGCCGGCGTTGGTGATCACGCGCACGCCGCGTTCGGCGATCAGGGGCAGTGCCTGCTCGATCTGGGTCACGAAGTCGGCGGCGTAGCCGGTGCGCGAATCGCGCGCGCGCTGCTTTTGCATGATCGACATCGTGATCTCGGCGAGGAAGTCGAGGGTCACGTAGTCGACCGGCCCCAGCTCGATCTGGCGGTGAAGTTGCGCGAGGTCGTCGCCCCAGTAGCCGCCGGCGTTGGCAATGCGGATGACGTCGGTCATTGAGCGACGGAAGTTAGCACAGGGCGCGGGCCGCGAACGTCCTGGCGAACCGATTCCCTGGCGCGGTCGAGCACCGGAGCGGCCCGGCCGATACCGGGGCCATGTCTTCCTCCTCCGCGCGGCGGATCGACCCGGCGCGAGATGCCGTCCCGGAGGCCGGGGCGGCCGAATGCCACGACGCATCCGTGGCGCCGGTGGACTCTTGGTTGGGTTCGATCACCCCGGCTTCGCTGACCGCCGCGCTGCCCGACCTCGCCTTCGGCGCCGGGTGCCTGCTGACCTGGATCTGGCCCGACCGGATGCCGGGCTGGATGCTGCAATACATCGTTCTGGTCATGCTGCTCGAATTCATCGTCATTCACTCGTCCGCGATCCTGGGCAGCATGGCGTACGGCGACGATCCCAAGAAGAAGAGACTGGGCGCCGTGCTCGGCCTTGGTGCCTTCTACTCGGTGTTCGTGATCGGGTTCAGCCTGGCGTTCAAGACGGCGTGGCCGCTGATCACGTTCTGGGGTCAGACCTTGAACCGCCTGATGGGCGCAATGATGGGGCCCGGCGTGAGCGGGAAGCAGAAGCTCTACATCCAGAGCATGTGGGCCGCGACCGCGATGTTCTACCTCGGCGGTGTCTTCCTCACCACCCTGCTGCCGATCCCGAGGTTGGGAATCACGAGCGCGGTCGAGAGCGCCGCGAACCTGCCCGGCAGCGGGCTTTGGATCGACGATCCGTGGCGGCCGGCGGCGTTCGGGTTCCTCTATTTCACCGGGGTCGGGTTGGTCGAGCTGTTCCAGGAGCATTGGCTCAGGAACATGAAGCCGCTCGTCCGTCGCTGACGCCCAGGACGGTTGCCCGCCTTTCGAGCCCGGTGATAGCCTCGCGGCTCTCGATCCTGTGTCCTGCGACACCCCAGGGACCGATCCCCGGGCGGTTAGGACCGGTCCTACGAACCCACTCCAGAGGAACCCCATGCCCGCCGCACGCTCCGCAACCCTTGCCGACGTCGCCCTGCCGCGACCCGATGCCCTGCAAAACGCGGCGCTGATCGTGAGCGCGAGCATCGTCACCGCGCTTGCGGCTCAGATCGCGTTCCCGCTGCCGTGGTCGCCTGTGCCGATCACCGGGCAGACGTTCGCGGTGCTGCTCTCGGGAGCGGTGCTCGGGGCGCGCCGGGCGTTCCTCGCCCAGCTCCTCTACTTGGCCGAGGGCGCGTTCGGCTTGCCGGTGTTCGCCGGCGGCGCCGCGGGGGCCGTGAAGTTCGCCGGCCCGACCGCCGGGTACCTGATCGCGTTCCCGTTCGCGGCAGCGGTGACCGGTTTCCTCTGCCAGCGCGGTTGGGACCGTCGTTTCCTGACCATGCTCGCGGCCATGCTACTCGGCAGCACAGTGATCTTCGCGCTCGGGCTCGCGGTGCTGTCGCGCTTCATGCCCGCCGAGCAGTTGTTGGGCGCAGGGCTGCTGCCGTTCCTGCCGGGCGACCTGATCAAGTCCTCGCTCGCGGCTCTCGCGTTCCCGGCGGCGTGGTCGTGGGCGCGTCGCGGCGGGCGGGCGTGAGCGCCACCACCGCTCCCGAAGCGCCGGCCACCATGGGAATCCGGACGATCGCGGTGCTCGGCGCCGGGATCATGGGCCGGGGCATCGCCTACGCCGCGGCACTCGGGGGCTTCGGGACCCGAATGCAGGACACGAGCGCCGAAGCGCTGGATCGCGGGCTCGGCGAGATTCGCGGGATCTTCGAGAAGGGTGTTGCCGCAGGAAAGGTTCCGCCGGATGCCGCCGCCGCTTCGGTCCAGCGCCTGACCACGACGCGCAGCATCGAAGACGCCGCGCACGGCGCCGACCTGGTGATCGAGGCGGTGCCCGAGAGCATGGATCTCAAGCTGGAGATTTTTGCAGCGCTCGACAAGCTCGCGCCCGCCCATACCGTTCTCGCGAGCAACACCTCGTCGCTGTCGATCACCGAGATGGCCGCCGCCACGAACCGGCCGGCGCAGGTGGTCGGCATGCACTTCTTCAATCCCGTGCATCGTATGAAGCTGCTCGAGATCGTCCGCGCGCTCGAGACCAGCGAGGCGACGATCGCCGCGGCCCGGGCCGTCGGCGAGGCGATGGGCAAGACCTGCGTCGTGGTGCGCGAGTCGCCGGGCTTCGTCACCAGCCGCATCAACGCGATGATCGGCAACGAGGCCTTCTACATGCTGCAAGAAGGCGTGGCGAGTGCCCGCGACATCGACCAGGCGCTGAAGCTCGGGCTCAACCACCCGATGGGGCCGTTCGAGCTGGTCGACCTCGTCGGGCTCGACACGCGGCTCTCGATCCTCAAGTTCCTGCACCGCACGCTGGGCGAGAAGTTCCGTCCCTGCCCGCTGCTCGAGCAATACGTGGCCGCGGGGCGGCTGGGGCGCAAGACCGGCCGCGGAGTCTACGACTACCCGCAGGAGTAGTCGCCCCCGGCCGCGACCGCGAGGCTAGTCGTGACGTGCGGGCTCGTGCACGGCGAGCCCGAGCAGGAACATCGCGATTCCTGCCACGACGATCAGGATCCCGACCATGGACAGGATCAGGATCCCCAGAGGATGACGGATCAACAGGCTGATCGTCTCGAGCACGAGCCCGACCAGCACCAGCAGGCCCGCCACCCGCACCCGGCGCTCCATGCGACTCCTCGTCGGGGTCATTTGGAGGTTGCCTTCCAGAAGTCGACCTCGCCCAGCTCATCCACGTTGTGCGCTACGTCGTGGCACCCCGAGGTGGTGCACGACATACGGTCTTCCATCAGCGCGACGAACGTCGTGTCGCCTTCGTGGTGCGCGCTCTCGGCTTCGAACTTGCGTCCGCCGCCGTGGCAGTGGAGGCACTCGCGGTTCTTGTAGGGTGCGTACAGGTGGAGCGTGTCGGGGATGGATCCGAAGTACTGCACGAGCACGTGCCGCAGGCCGCGGAACTTCGACTTCGCATCTCCGAACGGGCCGTAGTTGGTATGGCAGGTGTAGCACGCCTTGTCCTGCGGAACCCAGTTGTTCTGGAAATGCAGTGCCGGGATGAACTCGTCGTCGTCGACGAGGAGGCTGCGGTGGTATTCGTCCATGGTGTGACACGACGCGCAGAACTCGCGCTTCTTGAAGTGCTCGAGCTGGGTCGTGAAGCCCATGCTGGCTCCGAGCGCCGGAAGAGCAAAGATCGCGAGAAAGGCGAGCACCCGCCCACCCGCCTGCCGCGTGATGTCCGGCTTCGCGGCAATCCAGGCCAGCAGCAGGATGCCGACACCCAGGACGCTGAAGAGGACGACGTTCTCCAGCGTCACGTCAGCTCTTCTTTGCCTTCTTGGCTTCCACCTTGAACGTTTCGAGCCAGGTGGTCACCGTCTTCAGCTCTTCCTCCGTGCCGCGGAACTTCTTGGAGTGCCGCTCACCGTCGATCATCTCTTTCTTGGTCACGTACTTCTGCATCCAGTCAGCCGTGTGCTTCTTGCCAACGCCCGAGAGGTCCGGCGGCTTCCGTTTGGTGGTCGACGCCGCCTCCTCCTCGGCTTCGACCTTGACGATCTTCGCCGCCTCGATCGTGTGGCAGGAGTTGCACTTGTACTTGAGGAACACCTGCTGGCCGGCAGGTGTTTCAGTCTTGGCGGCCTCCTTCGTTTCCTCCGTGCGGGCGCCGGCGGCCATAAGGGCGCCGGCGACCAACACGGTGGCGAAGAGAGCCGGGATACGTGCGCGGAGGGTCATCGTGGTTGGAGTCTCCTGTTCGGCCTCAGAATCGCTTGGTCGCCACTAGCGCGACCAAGTGTGCATTGTAGTCCTGAATGCTGTCGCCGAGGTAGATGGCCGTCGCCGCAGTGCCGGTGATTCCGAGCAGCGGGATGTTCTCCGTCGTCAGGTCGTCCACGCGGTATTGGTCGAACCGGTAGCGCGCGGTGATGTCCAGGTTGTGGCGCATCCGGTAGATCGCCTGCAGCAACAGGTCGGTGCGGTTGTAATAGGTGTTGGGTAGATCCTGCGCGGTGCCGGCGCCGTTCGACAGGTCGTACGCGGTGACGTCGCGCGACATGGTGTAGTCGGCGGTGAACTGGACCCGGCGAGGAACGGCCCACCAGCCGGCGTGCGCGAACACGTACCAGTTCTCGTCGCGGATCTTCGCCTGCCAATCGGTCAGCGCGTCGGCGGTGACCGGAGGATTGCTTTCGTTCGACTGCTGGCGGGTTTCCTTGCGCGAAAACCCGTAGCCGCCGGTGATCTCGCCGTTCGGGCCCGCCTGAATCGTCGCCGCGCCGATCGCCAGATGCTCGATCTCGCTCTGCAGCCCGTAGTGCGAGTCGGGGAAGTCGTTGTTCATGTAAGTGTAGTCCACGGTCAGCTCGAGGTTGTCGCCGGCCATCCAACCCAACGATGCGTCGGCAAGGTCCTGCACCCGATTGGCGACGTCGAAGCGCCGCAAGTCCGGCTGTTCGAAGAACGTGGTGTCGTCCTGGTAGTGGCTCTCGTGAAATTCATCGAACTCACGATTGCCATGCCGAAAGCCAGCCTTGAGCGTCAGGGCGTCGCCGGGTCGCGCCCGAGCCTCGAGGCCGAACACGCTCTCGGCGTCCTTCTCGACCTCGCGCTCGGTGTGCTCGCGCTGGCGATACTCGAGGAGGCCCGTGAGGTCGAGCCAGCTCGTGACGTCGAAGTCGATGTCGCCGCCGACTTCGGTCTGCTGATTGCCGAACGCGTGACTGTGCACCTCCCCGGGCTGCCACGTCTGGTCATACGCAACCTGCCCGATGAGCGAGTGCTCGTCCGTCTGATTGTCGTAGCGGTGGTGCCGGAGGCGCAGCGTTCCACCGAGACGCGTCAGCGGCCGGGTGGTCAAGCGCAGGTCGGCGGTGGTCCGCACGAACTTGGCGTTCGCGCTGCGCGCGGGCAGCGAGTCGAGACTTCCCTGTGGGATCGCGCTATTGATCGTGAACGGCAGGAAATCATCATCCTGCTCGCCCACCGACATGCTACCGGTCGCCGACACCATCGTGGTCGGGGCGAGTCGCATGCCGAAGGCCAGACGCCCGTAGACGGTTTGATTGTCGGGCGCCAGGTCCATCTGGCCGCGGGACGACCCGGTGGTCGCGGCGTCGGTGTAGCGCCTGGGGTTGTCCCAGATCATGGTGCTGACGCGATTCTCGAACGCGCTCATACCCACAGCGACTTCGGCGTTGATGCGATCGCGGGAGTACTGGCCGCTGGCCTCGGCATCCACGGTGCGATGGTCCACGGGTGCGGCCAGCTCGACCGCGTTGCTGAACCCGAACGTGCCGCCGTAGGCGATCGAGCCGGTGCGGTGCCGATCTTCGCCCCGCAGCTGGAGGGTCCAGCCGGTGGCGGGCCGGGTCTTGATCCGCGCGCGCGTGTTGTCGGTGCGGGCGTCGAGCGGAATGCGCGGCGCCGTCGACAGTAGGTCGGTCATGGTCGGGATGTACCCGGTCGGATTCTCCTGGTTGGTTCTCTGGAGCGTGTCCGGAAGCAGATAGGTGCCCGGGGGGCCCTGTCTGTAGGAGCTCTGCGCGACCTGGCTGTAGAGATGAGGCGTTCGCTGATACTCCAGGTCCACGCGCAGCCGAGCGCCCCGGCTCATCCCGATCTTCGAGAACTGATCGTTCCGGACGGCACTGGACCCGAGGATCGTCCACTGCGTCGGGGCACCCCAGTCCCGCCACAAGAACGACTCCAAGAGTGGACCGCGGGCGATGTCTTGGAATTCGCGGTACTTGGCTTCCTGGTTGTCCTGATCCCACCCCTGGAGGCCGAAGGTCAGATAGCCGAGCTGGGTCGGCATCACGATCTCAGCGTTGTCATCCTGGGCGTAGGCGGCGGTGAACGAAGCGGCAAGCATCATCGCGATGGCGAGTCCCGTCCGCGCGGCCCCCGACATCGTTCGAGTATTGCGTGTGAAGGTCGTCATGGCTGCCCCCGCTACCTCAGGAAGAACTTCCCTGAAGGATGGTTGGAGCCGTGGATCTGCGAGTGGCAATTCGTGCACGAGCGGTTGAAGAGCCGATTGCTCTGCAGATCGGGATTGTCGTAGAGCGTGGCCGGGTGTCGCGTGCCGATGTGGCACCGCTGACATAGGAAGGGTTTCTTTCCCGTCAGCACCTTGTCGTTGTTGGAGCCGTGCGGTTCGTGACAGGTCACGCAGTTCTCGCGCACCGGCGCGTGTTCCCACAACAGCGGCCCGCGCTTGTCGGCGTGGCACTTCTCGCACAGCTCGTTGTTCGACACCGCGCGGATTTGATGGGGTCCCGCCGAGCCATGAGGGTTGTGGCATTCGGTGCAATTCATCCCGCCCTCGATCAGCGGCATGTGGGCCGAGCGCGAGAGCTTGAACTGCTTGGTCTTGTGGCAGGTGAAGCACATCTCGGTGGGCGTCTCCGCCTTGAGCTGCTTCTCGCCGCCGGGGTCCTTGGCCGAGTGCATGCTGTGGCACTCGATGCACGACACGCCTTTGCGCGAGTGAGCGCTGTGCTGCCAGTACGACTGCTCGCCGCCCTTGTGGCAGGTCTGGCACAGCTCGGTGGCCTGGGCGTTGGTCGCTTTGTCGCCGTACCGCTTCATGGTGGCGAAGCCCGGAAGCGATTTGTCGCCGTCGGCTTCGACGTGAAGCGATCCGGGACCGTGGCAGGTTTCGCAGTCGGGAGCTGTGGCGTTGCCCGGATCGTGGGCGGCGCGGCCGTGTGGACCTGCCCGGAAACTCAGATACTGCGCCTCGTGACACTCGATGCAGGCGTCGTCGCCGACGGGCTTCGCTTCCGACTGCGAGAGCGGAGCGCGTGCGAAGACCAACGCGAGCGTCGAGGTGCCGAGGAGTACCGCCGTGAAGACTGCACCCTTACGCATGGCGCGCCTCCAAGGGGAGGAGGGTTGGCGCTACGTTGGGTCGGCCTTGAGGGGATCCGACGGTTTCGACCGGCGGCTGATCGAGAGGGTCGATGACAACCGCAGGGTGATAGCGCCGGCAGTCTAGCATCCTGTCCAGAACGTGCAAGGCACTCGACAGACGGAGCGCTCCCAGGCCATGATGCGCCTGGATGTCGATCCGCTCCGGCGAGACGCCCGGGGCACAAATGGGCCCCGCCTGGAAAGGCCTTCCCCCCAATGACCGAAACCCTCGCCGCGATCAAGCCCGGCAAGCTGATTCTCGACGGCAAGGCGGTCGACGCCGCCTCCGGCCGGACGTTCACGACGATGAATCCAGCGACCGAGCAGCCGATCTGTGAGGTGGCCGAGGCCGGCGTCGAGGACGTCGATCGGGCGGTCCAGGCCGCGCGCGCCGCGTTCGAGGGGCCATGGGCCAAGATGAAGCCCGCCGATCGCCAGCGAGTGCTGTTCAAGCTCGGCGACCTGATCCTCCAGAACGCCGACGACATCGCGCGCCTGGAAACGCTCGACAACGGCAAACCGATCTTCGAGTCGCGCCAGGTCGACATCCCGATGGTCGCAAACTGCTTCCACTACTTCGCCGGCTGGGCGACCAAGATCGCCGGCGAAACTCTGCCCGTGAATTCTGCGTTCCTCAACTACACGCTGCGCGAGCCGCTCGGGGTCCTGGGCGCGATCATTCCGTGGAACTTCCCGATGATCATGGTGGCCTGGAAAGCGGCGCCCGCGCTCGCCGCCGGCAACACCGTCATCATCAAACCCGCCGAGCTGACGCCGCTCAGCGCCATCCGTATCGGTGAACTGGCGCTCGAAGCCGGTCTGCCGCCGGGTGCGCTCAACATCCTGCCCGGCAAGGGCTCGGTGGCCGGCGAGGCGATGGTGAAACATCCCGGGATCGACAAGATCTCGTTCACCGGCTCGACCGAGGTCGGCAAACACCTGATGCGGACCGCCGCCGACACGATCAAGAAGCTCACGCTCGAGCTGGGCGGCAAGTCGCCGAACATCGTGTTCGCCGACGCCGACCTCGACGCCGCGGTGCGCGGTGCTTCGACCGGCATCTTCTATGGCAAGGGTGAGGTGTGCGCCGCCGGCTCGCGACTGCTGGTCGAGCGCGGCATCCACGCCGAGTTCGTCGCCAAGCTCGCCGAGCGCGCGGCCAAGCTCCAGCCCGCCGATCCGCTCGAGCCCAAGACCCGGCTGGGTTCCTTGGTCAGCGAGAAGCAGATGCAGACCGTGCTCGGGTACGTCGAGGCCGGCATCCAGGAAGGCGCGAAAGTCGTCGCCGGAGGCAAGCGCCAGCCGGTCAACGGCAAGGGCTGGTTCGTTCAGGCGACGGTGCTCGACGGCGTGCGCAACGACATGCGCGTTGCGCGCGAGGAGATCTTCGGCCCGGTGCTGGCCGTGATTCCGTTCGACGACGTCGACGATGCGGTGCGCATCGCCAACGACACACCCTTTGGGCTCGCGGCCGGCGTGTGGACGCGCGACATCAAGAAGGCGCATTCGGTCTCACGCCGGCTCCAGGCCGGCACCGTCTGGGTCAACACCTACAACTTCTACGACGCCGGTGTTCCGTTCGGCGGCTACAAGGCCTCGGGTTTCGGCCGCGACCTGGGACCGGACAGCCTGCGCGACGTCACCCAGGTCAAGAGCGTCTGGATCAGCGTGGAATGAGAGGGATTTCTTGAAGCTCGCCTATTCGATTCTGTTCACCTCCGATATGGATGGAATGACCGAGTTCTACCGGGATGCGGTCGGGCTCACCCCTGGCAACGAGAGTCCGTTCTTCACCCCGTTTCGCACGGGTTCGTCCAGCTTCGCGCTGCTCGCGATCGAGCCCGAGCAGAAGCCGGAGTACGAGTTGTGCTTCGCCACCGACCGACTGGAATCCGACGTCGAGCGACTGCGCGGCCGCGGCATGCGATTCGTCGACGAGATCCGTAAGGAGCCGTTCGGGCGACTGATCCACATGCGCGATCCGGAACGCACCCTGGTCACGCTGCTCGAGCCGGCCCGGCCCGCCCCCGGTTCGGGCGCGCCCGAGCTGGGCGCGGTGATCGTCAACGCGTGGGACTTCGGGGCGACGGCCATGTTCTACCGTGATCGCCTCGGGCTCGCCCCGATGGCCGAGCTGCCCGACTGGATCGAGTTCGAAACCGGCGGCTCCCGAATCATCGTCCGGGCGCGGGCCGAGCGCCCCGATGCGCCGGCACACACCCACCAGAGCGTGGCGCTCGCGTTCGACGTCGACGATTTGGACGTCTGGTCGCGCGAGGTCGAGGACCGCGGTGTGCGACTGACTTCCGAACCCGGCGATGGCGACCTGGGCGTCTATGCCGAGATCACGGACCCCGACGGCAACCTGATCGTGTTCCGCGAACCCGCCGGCGTGATTCCCGCGCCGCCCGCGGTGGCCGAGGCCTTCGAGGACGATGGCGCCCCGCGGCGTGCCGGGATCCGCAAGCCGGTGACAAAGGGCTCCAAGGCCGTGAGTCGAGTCGCGCTGCGCCCCGACTACCGAGAGAAGCCAAAGGTGACTCGCGCCTCGCGGACCGCGGCGCGGGCCTCTGTGGCGAAGAAACGCGCCGAGGACACGCCACGTCTCAAGTCGGTGCGTGGCGCCGGTCCCGACCGCACGCGACTCGCGCCGCGGAAGAAGAACGACCCAGAACGCGCCAAGACCAGGCCTGCGATCGGTCGACTGCGCAAGGCCGAACGCCGCACACTGGCGGCCAAGAAGCTCTCGGTGGCGACCAAGAGTCGCACCAAGCCGGTCAAACGCGCGGCGGCGAACCGCGGCCGCAAGAAGTAGCCGACTAGCGGACGACGACGCCCTTGCGGCGGGTCGTCTGTCCCCGCTGGGTGAGCGTGATCAAGTAGGTTCCCGGCGCCAGCTGGACCGCGCCTTCCAGCGAGATCACGTGACGGCCCGGCCCGAGCTGGCCGACTTCGCGGGTGAGCATCCTGCGTCCCTGCACGTCGAACAGCTCCAGTCGCGCTCGATCGCGTGAGGGCAGAAGGAATTCGACCGACGGGTTCCGAGACGCCGGATTCGGGACGAAGCCTGCGAGCGCCAGGGCATCGCGAACCGGAACGTCCAACCAGGTTTCGCCTTGCGTCACCACGACGCCGTCGCTGTCGAACTGGAGGCGATAGCCATAGCGGTTGCCGGGGAGAACGTCACGATCCAGGTAGCGGATCATCCCGGTGCCGTCGGCGCTGAGGATCGCCACGGGAGCCCAGTCGCCGTGCGACTCGCGGCGCTCGAGGACGACCGGAAGTCCCGTGCCCGACACCTGCCACGCGAGCGTGACGCCGGTGGGTTCCGCGAACGCGTCAACCAGCGACACCAGGACGGGCGTCACCTTGTCGCACGGGTTCTCCAGCCCGATGCCGCGGTTGACATTGCCGACGCACGCGATGATCTCGGCGTACGCGGCTTCCACCGACGGGTCGGACAGGGGCTCGCCCTCGAGCTCGAGCAGTCGCGTGTCGACGCCGGGGCCGCTGTAGGGCGACCAGACGAATTCGAACGCGTCGCCGTCGTCGATCACGTCGTCGGGGGTACGCAGATACGACCACAGAACATAGAGCCCGGGCATCACCCCGCTGATCGGCAGGCCGTCGATGGCCAACTCGGCCTTGGCGGCGTCTCCATAGGGTCGCGAGATCACGATCAGATACTCGCGGTCCAGCGGATCCGACGAAGGCATCCAGGTCGAATCGAACGTCGCCGGCTGCTGAGCCGGGGGCAGGATCGTGCCGTCGGCGTCGGTGATCGTGCGCTCGACGAACGCAACGTCGAGCTGGACGTTGTTGCGCACATCCCACGCCTGGAAGGGGACGGTGCGGAAGCCACCGTATGGATACCCGCGACCGATGACCGGCTGCGAACCATCGACCTGCTCGAGCCGCAAGTACCGGTAGGCGTACTGAGTCTCGGTCGGCGAGAAACGAATCTCGACGGTGACGAAGGAGTCGGGATGTGCCAGGGGATCGAGGCTCGAACCGAAGAATTCCCACAAGGTTGCCGCGCCGCCTCCGAACCCGGCGCCTCCCCAGTCCAGCCCCTCGAGAGCCCGCCGATGGTCGGGATTGAGATCGAGGTAGTCCGCACTTCGCACGCTGATACTCGGCGTGGCGATCGCCACCAGCCCCTCGATGTTGACGGCGGCCATGCCGGGACAGGAGATGGGTGTTTGCGGCTGCAGCTCGATGGTCGAGCCGCCCGGGGGGACGATGTCGAGCACGCCGGCGCCGTAGTTCGCCAGTAACGCCGCGAACTCGCGCTTCGCCTGGGCACGGAGGTCCACCGGCTCGGCAGGAGTAATCGCCGCGCAGAATTCGTTTCGCGGCGCCAACCAGTCGAATAGCAGAGATCCCTGATTCACGTACGCGGCGATCGAATCCACGGCGCTGGAACTGAGTTCGGCTTCCGAGGGATCGCACTGCACGCTCCAGTAATCTGGGTCCCGCGGGCAGTTGAGCGCAGTAGGCGGTGGTGGCGGTGGCACCAGGTCCTTGAGCTCTGCGGCAAGCGTCTTGAGGTCCGATATCGAAGCGAGCCGATTGCTGCCCTGGCCGATCGCGATCGCGTACTCGACCTGCTGAGTGTCGCCGGGGGCCATGTGGAATGGCCCGGACGAAACCATCATCCTGCGATCGGCGGGATTCGAATCCAGCCACCCCATTCCGGACACGGGCTCGCCCGAGTGCATGAAGCGCGTCTCGAACCCAGTGGTCGGATCGACGATCGGGCTACCGTCGGCGAACAAACCCTGCATGTGGTTGTAGGAATCGAGGTTCGCAGTCGGGTCGGTGCCATTGATGTACTTGGTGAAGGCCGTCATGCGCAGCGTGTCTGAGCCGGTCGCCGGGCCGCGAAGCAGCACGAATCCGCACGCCGGCGGCGAGGATCCATAGCCGCCATCGTTGTTGGTCGCGTTGTAGACGTAGCCGAGATCGAGCGTTGTGTCGCAACCGACGAGGTCGTCGGTAAAGCCGGCCGCGCCCCCCAGGTCGGGATCGCTCCACAGGGAGACGTACGCGTCCTCGAGAGAGTTGCCGCCCTTGTTGATGATTTTGAACTTCATGAACACCGTTCGCCCCAGCCCGCCGGACTGGTTGAAGGCCCAGACGAACTGCTGCACTTCGATGCCAAGAGGCGGCGAGTTGCCGGCATTGTTGTAATGGTTCGAGGGATTCGCGTCGTTGTAAACGGTCCACAGCATCTGGTCGCCGAGAACCTCGGGGCCGGGAACGTCGACCGAGTCGTCGGGCGCTGGCGTGTTCAGGTCGGGCAGTCGATGCAGGCGCCACGGGGCGCCGAACGGAACGGCACCAGCCATGTACTCGCTCCAGGAGTCATGAACGAGCGGGTCCTCGAAAGGGCCGGGAGCCACACGATCGACATGAGCGCTGTCTTGCGGATCGCCGGACCACCGCGCGACTTTGTACACGCGGTAGGCGGGCAGCGAGGGATCGGTGAACGTTCCGCCCGACATCGCGCCCGGACCGAATTCCTGTGAGTACTCGGCGACCACCACGCGCGTCTCGCCGCCGACCCGCGCGCCCATCCACAATCCCGCGGCGAAGATCGACGTGATGCCAGAGCCCTTCGGGTACTCGAGTCCGGCGTCTCCGGTGGACAGGTTGAATGCGAACGAGCCGACGTTCGTCGCGCACATGTTGATCTGATTGGCGTCGATGCGGCGCGCGATGTCCGTCGTGTGGATTCGCGGGAGACCGAGGCGGTTGCCCCTTGCCTCGACGGGCGAATGCAACAGCAGCAACCCAGCCAGGGCGGACCAGCGGAGGACGGATCGAGTGGACATGCGGCTCTCGGGGGTAGGGGCGTGACAGAAGACCCACCAAGAGCAGAGCACAGCCGCAACCCTAGCGTCCACGGTTTTCGCGGTGCCGGGGCCTGGTAGGGCGGCCGCCTCGCATGAGCCACCCGCCGCGGGCGGTGTGTTCGCTGCCCGGGATGGCGCTAGAATGAGCCGGCCACGTCACACCATCCACGACCGAGGCACCTCATGAGCAAGCAAGAACCCCGTGACGCCCAGGGTCTCGACCGCCGCGGCTTCCTCAAGCTGGGCACCGCCGGGGGCCTCGGCTTCCTGGCAGCAAATCTCGCCAACGCCGCGGAAACGCCGTCGAAGAAAGTCGCTCCGGCCGCCAAGCCCGAAATGCCCACGCGCAATCTGGGACAGACCGGATACCGCGTCGGCCTCTTCAGCCTCGGTGGCCAGAGCGCGATCGAGGAAGTCCACAACGCCGACGTCGCGGTGCCGATCATCGATCGTGCGCTCGACCTGGGCGTGAACTACATCGACACCTCGGCACGCTACGGCGGGGACGAGCGCTGGAGCGAACGCTACATCGGCGAGGTCATGGTGCGGCGTCGCAAGGAAGCGTTCCTCGCGACCAAGACGCACGACCGCACGCGCGACGGTTCATTGAGATTGCTCGAGAAGTCGCTCGAGCTGCTGCAGACGGACCACCTCGACCTGTGGCAGATCCACAACCTCGAGCGAATGGAACAGGTCGATCGGATCTTCGCGCCCGGCGGCGCGGTCGAAGCGCTGCTGCAGGCCCGCGAGCAGAAGATCGTGCGTTTCCTGGGCGTCACCGGGCATGCTGATCCCGACGTGCTGAAAGAGGCGATTCATCGCTTTCCGTTCGACACCATCCTGATGGCGCTCAATGCCGCCGATCCGCACCACCTGAGTTTCGCATCCGAGCTGCTGCCGATGGCGGTCGAGAAGAAAATGGGAATCATCGGCATGAAGGTCCCGGCACGCGGACGGCTGATCTCGACCGCGCCGCACTCGGGGAGCGGCAAGGGCCGGATCACCATGCGCCAGGCGATGGACTACGTGTTGTCGTTGCCGGTGAGCACCGTGATCGTCGGCTGCGATTCGATCGCTCAGCTCGAGGAGAACATCGCGCTCGCCCGCTCGTTCAATCCCATCAACGCGAATGAAATGGCGGCGCTGACCGCGCGCACCGAGCCGATCGCCAAGGAAGCCCTGTTCTTCCGCCGGTGGACATGACGCGAGTCCTGCTCACCGCACCCACACGAACTCCGATCGGCAATTTCGGCGGCGCACTGGCCCAGTCCAGCTCTGCCGCCCTGGGCGGCGCTGCGGCTCGCGCCGCGGTCGAGCGCTCGCGGGTGCCCGCCGCGGCGTTCGACGAAGTGATCTTCGGTTGCGCGCGCCAGGCCGGCAACGGCCCCAACATCGCGCGCCAGATCGGACGCCGCGCCGGACTTCCCGACGAGGTTCCGGCGTACACGATCAACAAAGCATGCGCCTCGGGCCTCCAGTCGATCGTGTCGGCGGCGCAGAGCATCCGCCTCGGCGATGCCGACGTCGTGCTTGCGGGAGGCACCGAGCACATGTCGAGCGTGCCGTTCCTGGCGCTCGACGTGCGCTGGGGCAAGAAGCTCGGCGACGAAACGCTGGTCGACAGCATGTACCGTGATGGCTACCTGTGCCCGCTGTGCAACCAGTTGATGGGCGAGACCGCCGAAACGCTGGCGGTCGAATACGGCATTCCGCGCGAGGAGCAGGACCGCTACGCGCTCGCCAGCAATCAGCGTGCAGCGCGCGCATGGAGCGAAGGGCGCTTCGCGCGCGAGATCGTCCCGGTGACGGTTGGCGAAGGCAAGCGCGCGACCGCGGTCGAACGCGACGAGCACTTCCGCGCCGATGCCTCGCTCGAGGAGATGGCGAAGCTCCGGCCGGTGTTCAAGAAGGACGGCACGATCACCGCGGCCAACGCCTCCGCGATCACCGACGGCGCCGCGGCGATCGTGGTGCTGTCGGAAGCCGCAGCCAAGCGCCACGGCGCCGAGCCTCTCGGGGCGCTGCTCGGCTACACCTCGGTCGGCGTCGACCCGGCGCGCATGGGCATCAGTCCGGTGCCCGCGGTGCGCAAGCTGCTCGACCGCCACGGCCTGTCGCTGAGCCAGGTCGACGTGGTCGAGCTCAACGAGGCGTTCGCCGCACAGGTCCTGGCCTGCGACCGCGAGCTCGAGTTCGATCGTGAGCGCTTGAATCCGAATGGTGGCGGGATCGCGCTCGGCCATCCGACCGGCTGCAGCGGCGCGCGCATCGTCGTCGAGCTGCTGTCCGAGCTGGAGCGCATCAAGGGCCGCTACGGGATCGCGACCCTGTGCGTGAGCGGCGGACAGGGGATGGCGGTGTTGTTCGAGCGCGTCTAGTGATCCAAGCCCGCTCCGCGGCGGGGACTATTCCTTCGGTTGATCGACCAGCGTCACGCAACAGGCGTCCGGGCTGGGAGTGAGCCGCGCCTCGATTCCGCGGAGCTCCAACCCTTCGAGCAGGCCCAGAACCAGGGCAAGGTTCATGTTGCAGATGACCTCTTTGCGATCCCGGCGCAGCGAGGCGAAAGGGCAGTTGTGCAGGACCACCGTTCCGCACGGCTTCGAGCGAGGTTCGAAGCCGCAGGCCTCCAGCGCGTGGGTGGCGCGCTTCATCGGCAGCAGCTCGCGGGCGCTCGCCGCCAGGTCGCAGGCCAACCGCTTTCCCCAGTCGCGAGCCGCACCGATCAGGTGCTCGATGGCCCCAGCCTCAGCCAGGGCTTTCGCCATGAGATGGGCCGCCAGCTCGTAGCGACGAGGCGGCAGGCTGACATCGAACTGGGCGGTTGCCCGGCGATAGAGCTTCGAGGGCCTCCCGGCCCCCGGCCCCGACCGACCGGAGAGCCTTCGAAAGTCGGATTCCAGGAGCCCGGCCTCGACCAGCTTGTCCAGATGGAAGGCCGCCAGGGGACGAGAGATCCCTATCGCCTGCGCCGCTTCCTCGCGGCTGACCTCTCCATCCTGATCCGCTACGTAGAGATAGAGCCTCCGGCGGGCCGGCTCGTTCAGGACGGCCAGGGCTGTGACCTGACGGGCTAGATCTTTGGATTCCATGGCATTACCTCACTTCTGCGACACACTGCGGACGCGGCTGGAGTGGGGTTCATTCTAAAGCAATACTAGACCGGTTTTAGAACGGTCCCTTCCCACTGGCGCCCGCTTAAGCCATGGGATGAAGACCCGAGGAGTATCCCCCATCGAAGGAAGGAGGAAAACCATGAAAGTCGCCGTCGGAGGCCGGGGGAGAGTGCGTTATTCAAGCGGCGGATCAGGGCAAGCCCCTGGTCCGCCGGCCGATTCGTGCCGATTACTCATGGCATGACAGCCGAGCGCGACGACCTTCGGACCGAACACTGGTGCGCCGGGCTCCGACTCGAGGAATCCCGGCCCTATACCGTGGCCGAGCGCACCATCCTCGAGCGCTCGATTGCCTTGCATTCCCGAGACCTGGGGCTGGCACTCGCCGGGATCCCGACCACGATGCTCGCCGCGCTCACCCTGCTGACCTGGGGCCCCGCGGCCCCTTCGACCCTGGACCTGGTGATGCGTGGGGCCGGCGTCCTGCTGGCTGCGATCGTGCTCCCAGCGGTGCTCGGACTGGTCATTCGTGACCGCTGGCGCGAACGCGCCCGATTCCGTGGCGACCTCGAACACGGCGAGTTGCTGCGCTTTGCCGGCCGGATCGACGACGGCGAAACCCTCGACGACGAGCAGGCGCGCCTGCTGGCCGCGGGGGTCCTGCGCGACGAGCCCGGGGTAACCCAGTGGCTCGACGTGCTCCCGGTGTCGTCATGCGTGATGGTCCGCCGCGGACGCGAGGTTCGTTTCGAGCCGGTGACGCTCAGCGAGGTCGCGGCACTACCCCAGTACTCGCTGCGCGTCTCCGTGCCGCGTGAGGTCGCGTGGCTCGAGGGCGCCCCGGACGCCGAGATCGTGCGTCGCACGCTCAACGACTCGGAACGCGGCGAGCTGGAGGAGCACATCCGGCACCTGCGCTGGCCAAATCACTGGGTGCTGATCGGCATTCTGGGCTTGGTCGCGTGGATCGGCATCCTGCTGTTCCAGCCCTCCGCGATCGGGGACTATCTGCGCCGGCGCTGGCCGTTGATCGCGCTCCAGGTCGCGGCACTCGGGGCCGCGCTGTTCGAGTACCTGCGCGCCTTGCGGCTCGCCGCACAGCTGGCCCGCGACGCGGAGACCGGCTGGGCGTTCATGGTCGCGCCCCGTGAGGCCGCCGAGCGCGAGGAGAAGCCGAATCCGGACGCGCGTCCCATCGAGTTCCTCCCGCACTCGCGCGCGGTCTGGAATCATCAGGGTAAGCCCGCCCGCTGGCGCAATCTGCGCCGCGCGGCGTAGTCGCCGGGACGTCAAACGCTTTGCGACACGCGAGTGCGGCACCGGAGTCCAAGGGCGCCGCCGGGCGCGCAGCGATCTCCTAGCGCTCCTCCAGCTCCTCGAGCGTGCGCGGCCAATCGCTGCCGAGCAGACGCGACCGAGCGCGGTCCGCGAGCAGACGCCCCCCGGTCTGGCAGCGCGCGCAGTAGTTGGTTTCGTGCTCCGCGTAGACGATGCGCTGGATCGGTGTTCCGCACGCCGGACAGGGTTTCCGGAACCGGCCATGCACGGCCATGCCTTCGCGGAAAGCGGTCACTTCTCGAGGGAACGCGTCGCCGCACTCGCGGCGCAACCGGTCGGTCCACTCGACCAGCACCGCGCGCGTGGCGTCGCGCAATCGTTCGATCTCACCGTCGTCGAGCCGCGACGTCCACTGGAGTGGCGACAGGCGCGCGCGATGCAGGATCTCGTCGGAGTAGGCGTTGCCGATCCCGCTGAACATGCGCGGATCGGTGAGCGCGCGTTTGAGCGTGTGGTTCTCGCGGCCCAACGCCGCGCGGAATGCCGCCGCGTCGGCTTCCAGCGGTTCGACCCCGCCGGCGCCGAGGGATCGGGCCGCCGATTCGCCCTGGACGACGTGGAGTGCCGCGCGTTGGTGGCGACTGGTCTCGGTCAGCGTCAGGAGGCCGGTCGAGAACTCGAAGGCCGCGAGGCCATTGCGTCCGAGTCGGGGCCGGGGGCGACCGGGAGCGGGTGCGGCCGCGCGCCGAGGGGGAGCATCCCGGTCCCGCCACTGCAGGCGCCCAGAGATCATCAGGTGAAGAACGAAGTAGAGCCCGCCTTCGAAGCCGATCGCGATGCGCTTGCCGATCCGGTCGACCGAGTGCACCCGCCGTCCGTGCCCGGCGTCGAGCGCCGGCTCGACCGTCCGCAGCAAGTTCGCGCCGACCACCTGAGCGCTGACCAGGGTGGCGCCGGCGATCCGACGCTCGAGATGCTCGACGTAGAGAGTGATGTCCGGAAGTTCCGGCATGGGCGAACCGTATGCGGGCTCCGTGCAGCCTGCAATGCTGCGCGCGCAATCGCCCACCCGGGCGCACTCGCAAGGGCTTACGCGAGTGGTGGGTGATCGCGACATTCACCCGCCCGGAATGCGGGCGGAAGCCGGATGCGCGGGGCAGCGGACGATGCGTTCGCAGATGGGGTTCGGCGCACGGTACGAAACCTGCAGCCTTGGGATCGTGGCAGGCGAATTCCAGGCCGCGTGGCCGGGAGAGCGCCATGAACGGATTCGCTTTGGCTGCGGGTGTGCTGGCCGTTGCGGGCGTTGCGTGGGGCGTTCATCGCCGCCGCCGCGCGCGGACTCGGCCCCCCGCGTACCTGAGGCTGTTCGACGCCTCACGGCTTCCCGAGGCGATCCGGGTCGTGCCGCTCGAGAGGCGGTCGATCGTCGTGTCCGAGTGGTTGGAGCGGACCGCGAACGCGCTGACCGATCAGGGCTTCGAGGACGCGGGGTGCTTCACGTTCGACGGCGCCCGCGACGTCACGATCCGGCTGCTCGCGCACCCGACTCACTGCGTGCACGCTGCGCTCTACGACCATGCAACCTCCGGCCGCTGGATGGACATCGTCACCACCTACGCCAACGGCGACCAGGTCACGTTCACCACGCGCGCCGGCGCCGACCGCGACCCCGCGCCGGGACACAGCGTGGTTCAGGTCCGCGCGGTCGGAGTCTACGCGCCGTTCGCGCGCGCCTGCACCGAACGTCCGATGGGCGTGTTCAAGTCGGTGAACGGCAGCAGTGTCGCGAACGAGTTCGAGAACGCTTGGGTCAAGTGGCTCGAGTGGAAGCGCGGCACCTCGCGCCGGCCGGCGGCGGCGGCGGCGTAGTCGTCAGCCCCGGAACGAGAACCTCGGCCCGAACTTTTCGTCGAGCGCGAACCGGCCGGGGCCGGTGAAGAACAGACACGCGAACACGGCGAGGAACAGGAGCGCCAGCTCCTTCTGGCGGAACGGGTCCGCCGCGTGCTGAACAAAGAAGGCGATCAGAAAGAACCCGATCGGGAGCACGCAGGCCACGCGTGTGAACCAGCCCAGCAGGACCAGCGCACTGCACAGGGTTTCGGCGGCGGCCACGAGCCAGAATCCCGCCACCGAACCAATCCCGATCGGATCGGGGAAGGTCGCAGCCGCCTCGCGCCATTTCATGAGCTTGGGCCAGCCATGGCCGTAGATCAGGATGCCGCCGGCGAACAATCGCAGGATCAGCAGGCCGAGCGAAGCCATGGTGTCACTGACGCGTGCGGGCATCGGCGGATCATAGTGAGCCCTGGGCATCACCCACAAACCTCGTCCGGGAAACCGGATCGCCGCCGGCGCGTGGCGGTTGTATCCTGCGCCGGGGGAATCTCGACCCGGGGAGGAGACAAGGAATGTCCGACCGCATCCTCACTGAAGTTCGCGACGGTGTCGGCACGCTGACCATCAATCGTCCGGAGAAGCTCAACTCGTTCGCCGACGACATGCGCGAGCAGATCGTCGCCGGGCTCGACCACCTCGCGTCGAATCCCGAGGCGCGCGTGCTGGTGATCACCGGCGCCGGGCGGGCGTTCAGCGCCGGCGGCGACGTGCGTTTCATGATGGACCTGAAGGCGCGCGAGGCGGGCTACGACGGTCTGCGCCCCCTGCTCGAAGCCGGGCGTGAAGTCGTGCGACGACTCGATGTGTTTCCCGGTCCGACGATCGCGGCGGTCAACGGCGTGGCAGCCGGCGGCGGCATGTGTCTGGCCCTGGCGTGCGACCTGCGGATCGCGTCGGAGACCGCGAGCTTCATCGTCAGCTTCGTCAACATCGGGTTGTGCATCGACTGGGGCGGTGCCTACCACCTGCCGCGCCTGGTCGGGCTGGCCAAGGCGCAGGAGCTGTGTTGGACGGGCGAGCCGGTCGACGCGCGTGAAGCACATCGCATCGGGCTCGTGAATCGTGTGGTCTCCGGTACGCGACTCGCGGTCGAAACCCAGGCACTCGCGCGCCGGCTTGCGGCCGCGCCGCAGACCAGCCTGCGCGAGGCCAAGCGCCTGCTGCGCGCCTCGCTCGGCAGCTCGGTCGAGCAGGTTCTGGCGGCCGAGATCGATGCTCAGGAGGCGTGCTGGAAATCCCCGGATTCCGCCGAGGGCATATTTGCGTTCGGGGAGAAGCGCGAGGCCAAGTTCGGCGCGCCTCCGTCGGCCCGTAGGGCGACCCGCTTCGAGTGAACTACGCAGGCGAGCTGGCGGCGCTCGGCACCGCGTTGTGCTGGGCCACCGGCTCGAATCTGTTCGCCGCCGCCGGGAAGCGCATGGGCTCCATGGTGCTCAACCGGCTGCGCATCGTGGTGGCGATGGGATTGCTGGGCTTCGCCCTGTGGGTGGTACGCGGCAGTCCTTGGCCCGTCTGGGCCACCGGCGAGCAGGTCGGAATCCTGGCCCTCAGTGGATTGATCGGCTTCGTATTCGGCGACAGCTTCTACTTCCGATCACTCGTAATCCTCGGTCCGGGTCGTGCCTCGGTGCTCGCTTCGAGTGCGCCGATCTTCACCACGGTGATCGGCCTGCCGGTGCTGGGCGAGATTCCGGGCCCGCTGGCACTCCTCGGCATGCTGTTGATCGTCGGCGGGATCGCCTGGGTGCTGTACGAGCGCGAACGCGGGGCCCCGGCGCACGTCGAGGGCTCGGTGGCCTTTGGAGTGCTCGCCGGTGTGCTCGGCGCCATGGGCCAGGGCAGCGGCTACGTCCTCTCCAAGCTCGCCCTGCGCACGGGCATCGATCCGCTGTCGGCGACGGTGATTCGCATCACCTCCGCCGCGATCGCGATCACGTTGCTGGCGGCGGTCCAAGGTGCGATCCCGCGCACGCTCGCGGCGCTACGGGACCGAACCAGCACGTGGTTCATGGTCGGCGGCGCGGTGTTCGGCCCCTTCCTTGGCGTGACGCTGTCGCTGGTCGCCCTGTCGTTCATCGAGGCCGGGGTTGCGGCGTCGATCACCGCGTTCTATCCGGTGCTGGCGATGCTCATCGCCGCGCGGTTCCACGGCGAGCGGGTGACGGCGCGAGCCGTGATCGGGGCACTGGTCGCGGTGGCGGGCGTGGTGATCCTGTTCTTGCGCTGACCCGCGCTCAGTCGCGTACGCTGTAGAGCTTGAACCGGCCGCTGCGCTCGGCGATCGAACGAATCCAGTCCATCCGCGTTTCTTCGCCGTCCGCACCGCGAGCCACCAGCGTCACCCCGTTGTGCAGCTTGAAGTTCTTGTATTTCGCCACCGAATCGACCTCGAAGCGCAGGAACTCGTAGAGTCCGCCGCCGTAGCTGATCAGCGCGCTGTTGTTGCCGTTGACCAACCGCGGGTACAGCACGCGCCAGGCATCCTCGCCGGTCAACCCGGTGGCGGGCCGGCTCTGCGGGAACTCCGGCCACAGGATCACTTCGAACTCGTCGCGCGAGACCGACAGCATCATCAGCGAATCCACCTTTGGGGTGCGCTCGAACACTCGGCAGATCATCGTCCCGAGTTCCTTCATGCTGGCGCCGCCGCCGTTGAAGGACTTCTTGATCAGTGGCGCATTCACCCGGCGCCCGATGCGAACCGACGCTGACTCGGGGTCCGCCGGCGGGAAGTAGCCGGGCGAATCCTTGACCGAGTAGACACGATTGCTCTGGACCGATGTGGAATCGGGGGTGCTGGCGGCGAGGGCCGAGGCCGCCAGCAGCAGGAATCCACACGCCAACGCAGCCGCCAGACGCGACCGGGCCCTTCGAGTTCGGTGAATACGATCCGCCATTCGGCTACGAACCGACCGTGAACGCGATCGAGAAGGTGCGGCCGGTCCGGTACGAAGATGACACACGATGACCCTGGAGTCGCTCGATCGTCGGGTCGAGCAGGTTTCTCGCACCGAGCTTGAGCCGACCGTTGGAGAACACCATCATATTCAACGCGGCGTCCATCGACGTGTACGGCTGCTCGTAGATGTCGGGCAGTGGATCGTAGCCGAGCGCCGTCAGGCGTTTGCCGATCGAGTTGACCAGTAGAGTCGCATCGAGTCTTCCCGGGATCGCGTAGCCGAGTCCGACATTGATCAGATAATCAGTCTGGCCCTGCAGGGGATGCTCGGACGTCCCGGTGCGCGAGACCGTTGGATAGAGCGTGACCTTGGACGAAATGAACGACGCATTGGAACTGATCGAGAAGCGGGACAGCGGGCTCCATACTCTTCCGAGTCCGACTCGGGCTTCCAGCTCGATACCCTGGTTGCGGCCCTTCGCGGAGTTCTCGGGCTGCAGCAGGGCGACCTGGCTGCCGGGCTTGATGACTCGTTCAATCGGCTGGCGCAGATTCTTGTAGAACACGCCCACCGCCAACACTTCGGAGAGCCCGGGGAATGCCTCGAATCGGATGTCGTAGTTGTCGAGCAGGGCGCGATCGAGGTCAGGGTTGCCCTTCACGAAGTAGCCGCCGATGTACTCGGGGAATGGGCTCGGCGATAGCTCGTTGAGATCCGGCCGCGAGATGGTCTGGCTGCCCGCGAGCCTAAGGTTCACCGTCTGGGTGATGGCCCAGGTCAGATTGCCGGCCGGCAGCCAGTCGGTGTTGTCCAGCTCGCCCGCGATCAGGATCGAGTCCGGGTCGAACAGGGCGAAGCTCTCGACATTCTGGTAGCCATGCTCGACGCGGACCCCGAAGGCGCCACGGACTTTGGAGCCAAAAGGCACGTCGAAGTTGAGGAATCCCGCGGTCACCCGCTGCTGGGCGGTGTAGTTGTCGACGCCGATCAGTGGGTCGTTGTAAGTCACGTCCAGCAGATACCCGCTGGTCGAGCTGCCGTCGAACGTGCCGGGGGCGAAGATGCTCTCGGGCGGGGCCTCCATATTGTCCACATAGGGCGGCTCGACGAACAGGTTGAATCGACGGTAAAAGTTGTCGCGGTCCTTGGCTTGGCGGTCGTAGCCGATCGCCATCTTGCCGTTACCGAGCTTCCCCAGCTGGTACGGCACCTCGCCCTTGAGCGTCGTGCCCCAGCCGTTGTCGGTCAGCTCGCCGAACTCTCGGATCCCCTGGGAGCTGAGGACCCAGTGAGCAGTGTCGCCTTCGAACCAGTATTGCCGGTTGTAGGTGACGTCACGCCGGTCGGGCTGATCGCGCTCGGCCCGCGAGCGGCCGAACTTCCAATCGAGGCCGGCGCCGAACACGCTCGGGAACTGATGCTTGCCTTCGATCGAACCGGACAACACCGTCCTTTGCGCGTACAGGAGCCGCGTGTTCCGGCGCTGTAGCCACTCGTTGGAAATCGGGTCGCTGCTGTTGTGATCCGAGCCCTCGTAAATACGCACTTCGTCATCGGCGGTGCTGGTGTAGAGCCCGCGCAGGTGGAGCGAGTGTGATGGGGACAGCCGGTAGCTGAGACCGCCGAGGCCGGCGAGCTGCGCGACATCCGTCCACTTGGTCACGCGGTAGTCGTAGATCGTGTCGGTCGACGAGCGGAACAAACGCTGCGACTCTTCCTGCATATCGAAGGCCCGCGAGAACGTGGACGAGAGGATCAGCCCGACCGAGCGGCCGAACAGCTTGAGCTCGTCACCGTAGGTGAGCGAGTACCTGCCGTTGGGCGCGGTGGTCGATCCGTACGGCGACCACTCGTTGGTGAACGACCGCGCCATGGACGCCAGCTGCGGGCGCGTTGCGTTCGAAAGACCCGGGACCGGGATGCCAGCGACTTCGGAGGGCATGGCACGCTGGCCGGCGCCGAATCCCTGGTAGAAACCGTAGGCTCTGCGGTTTTCGAACGTCACGTTCTCGGCGAAGCCCTGCTGGACCTCGAACGACCACGTCCGCCGTCCCGGGAAGTCCTTGGTGCGCACCTGGACGTCGCCGCCGCCGAATTCTCCGGGCCGGTCGGCGGTGTAGGTCTTCTGCACCACGATGTTCTCGAGCAGGGTGGAGGGCACCAGGTCGAGCGGCACCACCCGCTTGTTCTCCTCCGGGCTGGCGATGCGGACCCCATCCACCTCGGTCGAGCTATAGCGCTCGCCAAGGCCGCGGACGAACACGTATTTGCCGTCGCTGACCGAAACGCCGGTAACCCGCTTCAACACCTCGGCGGCGTCGCGGTCGGCGGACTTGCGCACCTGTTCGGCGCTGATCGCGTCGCCGACCGATGGCGCCTTCTTGCGGGCGGCGAGCATCGACGCTTCCGTGTTCTCCGATCGACGCGCTTCGACGACGATTTCTTCCTGCTGGAGCGCCTCGGGCGCGAGTGCCGTGCTGAAATCCAGCAGCTTTCCTTCTTCGATCTGGATGGCTTCGAATTTCTTGGTGGCATACGACAGAGCGCGCAGCTGGAGCGTGTAGAGCCCGGGAGCCGCCTCGAGCAGGAACGTGCCGTCGCCATTGGTCAGGCCGCCAACCCGCTTGAGGGTCGTATCGGCAGGCGTCAGGAGCAGGTCGGCGTAGGCGAGTGGCTCACCGGTGTCGGTGGCGACGATTCGCCCGCCGATCTTTCCAATTGCTGCGGCTTCGGCCCAGGTCGCGGTCAGGCAGATCACGGCAACGACCGCGATCCAGAGCTTCATGCGGCTACGAATGAGGCTGCCAGGGAGATGGGTACTCATCCGAATGAACCTCCTCACGATGGAACAGCGACCCTCGGCCCCTTCGACCGAGGATCGCCTGACGTCGCAGCTCGGCGGCCTGCGGGGCGCCGCCGAGCCCGACGTCCGACGAGTCCTTATGTCAGTCCACCAACGTCAGCTTGCCGGTTGCTTCGTTCTGGCCGGCGAGGACGCGATAGAAGTACACGCCGCTCGGGGTCGAGCGGTCGAGCTTCCACTGCAGCGACTGCGGGCCGGCAGGCATTTCGCCCTTGGCGATCGTCTGCACCCGGCGACCATCCGCCGAGTAGATCTCCACCGTCACCGGCGACGACGTCGGCAGGTTGAAGGACAGCGTGACCTCGTCGCGGAACGGGTTCGGACGGCCGTTGGCCACGAACACGTTGCCCGCACCCACCGGATTGACACCCAGGGCACCCGGGCAGAACACGGCGGGAACCGGCGGCGGGGCTGCGCAGTGGGCCGCCCACGTCGCATCGTCGCTCACGCGAATCGCCGCGCTCTTGTAGTTCGTGATGATCGAATTGCGCAGGTCGTATGCCGTGCCACGACGCCACTCGGCGCCCTGGCTCGAGCCGGGGTAGATCGCGCCCACCCGCTTGTCGCCGATGAACGTTGCATTGGCGACCCGCATGTAGGACCGACCCGCGCACTGGAGCTGATCGAAGTTGAACTCGTTGTTGTCGGCTTCGATGCCGCGCTCGCCGAACTGAGTCAGCGACGGCGCCTGCTCCGGCGACGTGCGAACGATGGCGAACTGGACGCGCACCCGCGAGCCGAGCTGGCTGTCGATCCCGTCGTCGGCGCCGTCGACCGCCACCAAGTACTTGGAATGCGCCAGTCCACCGAACCACTCGAAGCCGTCGTCGGCGCCGCGGAACGACTGGCACCAGTCGACGCGGGTGTTCTGGCCGACCGAGTTGAACGTGAAGGAATTCAGCTCGTTGTTGGCGCTGATCTCGCGGCCCGCGTACTCGACGCGGACGTAGCGCAGGTAGCCCGAGCAGTCGTCGTCATTGTTGCCGCCATAGAAGCCGATTGCGCCGCCTTCGCTGGCCGAGGAGTCACCGGCGCACGAGTTGACGATGTTGGTCCTCGCGAGGCCATTCATCACGATGCCGCCGCACTGGCCGCGGCGCTGATTCGGATACTGATCGGAGGTGATGATGATCGGCTCGCACGCGTTGCCTACCGCGATCAGCTTGCCGCCGCGCTCGATGACGATCGTGCCGACCGAGGCGTTCTCTTCGAACACGACCACGCCGGGGGCGATGGTCAGCGTGGCCTGGCTCTTGACGCGCAGCTGGCCGCGAACCAGGTAATTGCTGTCAGGCCCGAAATACTGGTGGCCATAGATGTTGATGCCGGCGTAGGTCGCAAGCGGCCGCGGGTCGGGCATCCCCGCGAGGTGCAGGTCCTGGCGGTTGGCGCCGGTCGAATCGAAGTACGTCCAGCCCTCCCACCAGCGGTCGTCGGCGTTGGGGCCCACTGCGCCCAGCAAACAGGCCTGCTCGAAGAATCCGTCGGCGATCACTTGCACCGCGTTGCTGTAGGCCGGGCTGCCGAGCCCGGGCTGGAAGTCGTTGTTCGGGTAGATCCCGCCGTTCAGGAGCGGATCGGCGTAGTTGTTGTTCGGATTGGTGACCGAGAACAGCGTCGCCGCCGTAAGACCGGCGCAGGCCGGAGCTCCGGCGCCCGCCGTTCCCAGGAACTGCCCGGCGAGCGTGCCGGATGCGTTGTTGTTGAAGACCAAGAGTCCGTTCCCGGTCATCTGCGCCGCTGCGCTGCTCGCCGTACCGGCGACCAGAGCGAGCGCAAACAACCCGCGATGGATGAACGAAAGCTTCCCATTCGCGTCGAATCGCATGGTGCCTCCCTTGAGGTGTGCGTGCCTGCTAGACCGTGAATGTCTTCGTGTGCGTTCGGAGCCGGACTTGCGCTGGCCGCGGTACCGATTGCGCGACCTTGGTTCTGGAAGGCTCCAAGTCCGATCGGGGAAGCAAGGGTGCGGGCCCCAGTGCTTTCGGAACGCATGCGGGAGGTTGTTCAGCGTTCCGGTTGCGGACCCTTCGGCCCGCTTCCCCGGACGTGCCAGACCCTAGGGGGTCACCGGAGTACAGGGTGTGTCGGCCGTGTTACAGGGAGGGAAAAAGCGCCAAGGCCCAGTCAGGGCACCTTGGCGCTTCGAGTTGCGACCTGGAGAAAGGCCGGTGACGGGGGGCCTAGGCCTTGACCGCCCGCACCTTGATCGAAGCCACTGCGTCGAAGGCCTCGAGCTCTGGGGTGCCGGCCGGCAGGTGCTCGGTCCCGATCGAATAGCCCGATTCGCCCATGATTTCTACGTTCCGGAACCCGGCGCCGCGAATGAAGCCCAGGTAGTCGTCCCGGAGGGACGCCCCGGCCACGCAGCCGACGTAGAGGTCGATGTTCTTCTGTAGCTCGGGGGCCAGCGGCCGGCGCAGCACCAGATCGCTGACCACCATGCGACCGCCAGGCTTGAGCGCGCGGAAGGCCTCCCGGAACACCTGGGGCTTGTCGGGCGACAGGTTGACCACGCAGTTCGAAATCACGACATCGACGCTGCCGTCGGCCAGCGGGAGATGCTCGATCTCGCCCAGGCGGAACTCGACATTGGCGGCGCCACTTCGGGCGGCATTGCCGCGTGCCCGCTCGACCATCGCCGCCGTCATGTCGACCCCGATCACCCGGCCGCTGGGGCCGACCTCGCGCGCGGCGAGGAAGCAGTCGACCCCGGCGCCCGAGCCCAGGTCGAGCACGGTCTCGCCCGGGCGCAAGGCGGCGTAGGCGAGGGGGTTGCCGCAGCCGAGGCCCAGGTTCGAGCCCTCGGGAACCGCAGCCGCCTGTTCGGCGCTGTAGCCGATCTGCTCGAGAACGTCGGCAGCGCCGCAACCGCAGCCGCAGCCGGATGTGGCATCGGGTCCACAACAACCCGAGGCGCGGTCCTCGGCGATTGCGCCGTACTTCTCGCGGACGACGGTGCGAATGTCGGTGGTCTCGGTCATGGTGGTGATCCTCCTCTATTCAGGCGCCCGGCTAGAGCGCCGTGATGAGCTGCTTGAGACGTCGGACGGCTGCGGGGTCGATGCAGTAGCAGACACGCGGCGCATCGATCTCGCCACGAATCAGCCCGGCGTCTTTCAGCACCTTCAAGTGCTGGGACACCGTGGCCTGAGCGAGCGGGAGCCGGTCGACGATCGCGCCGCACACGCATTCCCCGGACTGGATCAGCATCCGGACGATCGCGACTCGCGCCGGATGTCCCAGCGCCTTGGCCAGCGTCGCCAGCTCGGCATCGGGGCCGGCCACTCCCAGCGCACGGTGTCGGCGCCCGGTCGGCCGGGTCTTGGGTTCCGGTCGGGTCGTCATCGCGTCCCCTCCTGGTCGTGTTTATCGTCCATCGGCGTTTTACGATGAATGAGTTCGTCGTCGGGCGTGTCAGGCTCCAGCAAAGCTTTGGTGGGCGCGGGGGTGGAGCTTTTCCATAGGCGCCCGTATACTCCGTCCGCTCGAAAACGAACCCCTGCCAGCGAACGGCGCCCCGCGCCTCTGCCGGCCGCGACCGACACCCCGAAGGAGCCAGCCCATGGAAGCCACCAAAACCAAGCTCGTGGACTATCGCGTCAAGAACGGCGTCGCCTGGATCGAGCTGACCGATCCGCCGGCCAACACCTACACCTACGAGATGATGCGCGATCTCGACGACGCCATCCTCCAGGCGCGCTTCGACGAGAGCGTCCACGTGATGGTCCTGCGTGGGGCCGGGGAGAAGTTCTTCTGCGCCGGCGCGAACATCAACATGCTCAAGACGGTCAACCCGACCTTCAAGTATTTCTTCTGCCTGCACGCCAACGAGACGCTGAATCGACTCGAGCACACGCCCAAGCTGGTGATCGCGGCGCTCAACGGCCACACGGTGGGCGGCGGTCTCGAGATCGCGATGGCCGCCGACCTGCGCATCGCTCGCAAGGGCGCGGGCAAGATCGGCCTGCCGGAAGTCACGCTCGGCGTGCTGCCTGGGACCGGCGGCACCCAGCGTCTGGCCCGGCTGATCAACAAGTCGACCGCGATCGAGCTGATGGTCACCGGCGAGACCTTTGATTTCGAAAGGGGCATGGAACTGGGCATCGTGAACCAGATCTGGGACGCGCCGGCCAGCGAGTTCATCGAGCGAGTTCAGAAATACGCCGAGCAGTTCTGCCCGCCGAACAAGGCGGCCAAGGCGGTCGGACGCATCAAGCGCTCGGTGCAGAGCGGCGCCGAGGTTCCCTTCGAGTCGTCGCTGGCGATCGAGCGCGAGCTGCAGCAGCAGCTGTTCCAGAGCGAAGACGCCAAGGAAGGACTGGCGGCCTACGTCGAGAAACGGAAGCCGAACTTCAGCGGACGCTGAATCCGTGCAGCAACCTAAGAGCGGGGCCGCGGTGGCGATCGTCGCCGCGGCCCTCGTGCTTGCGGCCACGTCGGCGGCGCCACCCGGAGATCGCGCCAAGGCGCAGGCCGCCTTCGGCGATGGACTCCGCTTCGAGCAGGAGCACCGGCCGACCTCGGCGATCTCCGCGTACGCCGCGGCCTCGGCCGCCGACTCGACCTTCCCCGAGGCCCAGTATCGGATCGGTGTCGTGCTGTCGGGCATGGATCGATTGCGCGAGGCCATCGTGGCGTTCCGTCGCGAGCTGAACTTGCAACCGCAACACCCGGGGGCGAAGCGGGAGCTGGGCCTGGCGCTCGCCCGTATCGGCAACGCCGCCGAGGCGACGACGCTGCTCGAGGCGCTGACCGCCGAGCGCAGCGACGATGATCAGGCCTGGCAGGCGCTCGCGTTCGCCTACTCCCTGCAGGGCCGCCCCCCCGATGCCGAGCGAGCGCTGCGGCGCGCGATCGACCTGCCGCCGGACCGCGCGGCCGAGCACCGGGACCTCGGCGTCGTGCTGACCACGCTCGGGCGCGATGCCGATGCTCGCGAAGAGTACCGCGCCGCGATCGCGATCGACGATTCCGACGCCGGCGCCTGGGTGAATCTCGGCAACCTGGAACGCCGCGCCGGCCGGCAGGAGGAAGCACTGGCCGCCTACCGAAGTGCCGAAGCCGCCGACTCGACGTCGGCGCTCGCGATTCAGGGGCAGATGCAAATGCTCGAGTCCCTGGGCCGAAAGGATGAAGCCCTGGCGGTTGCGTTGCGCTGGCTCAAACAGCGGCCGGACGACCACAACGCCCGCGTGCAGGCGATCCGCATGCTTCAGGAAGCCGGGCGCGAAGACGAGGCGCTCCAGCTCGCGCGCGACGGCGTCCGCCGCAACCCGAGGTCGGGAGACGCACGGGTCGTCTTGGGCAGCGTCCTCGGTTCGCAGGGCGATTCGCGCGGCGCGCTGCGCGAGCTGCGAGCGGCCGAGCGGTTGTTCACCGATCCGCTCAATCGCGGCTACGTGCGCAACCTCAAGGCGGGCCAGCTGGCCACCGCGTCGGATTCGATTCGCGCACTAGCGACCGCGGATTCGCTGGCCGAGGAATCGCGGATTCGCGAGGCGCAACGCCGATAGAGTCGGCCGCGGGCCGCGCGCGCCGTCACGCCCCGGCCCCGCTTCGCCCACGGAATCGGGTCACGCCCCTGTCAGGGGACGGCGTTCGTCGCCGCGGGCTCGCCGCTCGTCGATCCGGGTTCGGCCCGGGCGGGTTTGCGGGCTAGCGTTCTCGCGAACCGATCCCCCAGGAGAGCCCGCATGCATCGTGTTCCGAAAGTGGCGTTGATGACCGCTACGATCATGTTGAACCCTGGGCTCCTGACCGCGTTCCCCGCGGCTCAGGATTCCGGCGAGGCGGCGCCGTGGCGCGCGACCGTGGCCACGCCGGGAGAGCCCGGCGCCCGGATGATCGTTCGCGGACGCATCACTGCGGCCGATGGCAAGACACCGGTGGCTGGGGCCGCACTCCACGTGTGGCAGACCGACACGCGCGGCTACTACGCGCCCGATGGCAGTCTCGGCGAGCCGCGGCTGACCGCGGACCTGACGAGCGGCGAGAACGGCGAGTACGAGCTGCACACGATTCGGCCTGCGGCCTATCCCAATCGGTCGATTCCCGCGCACATCCACTACCGGGTCACGCGCGACGAGCGCAGCCAGGAATTCGAGGTTCGCTTCGACGACGATCCGCTGGTGACCCGCGCCGAGCGCGAGCGTTCGCGCAGCGAGGGCCGTTTCGGAACCGTGCAGCGCGTGACCAAGGGAACAGACGGCGTTCTGCTCGTGACGCGGGACCTGAGGCTCCGCTAGCCGAGCTGTCATCTAACGACGGGCCACGCGGGGCGCGGGCCGCGGCTGCTCCGTCATGGGCTTTCCCGCCTGCGCGTCCGGCGTCGCCCTGTATTACACTCCTCGGCCCGATGACCACCCACACCTTGCATCTGGCCGCACCCCGCGGTTTCTGCGCGGGCGTCGACCGCGCCATCGACATCGTGGACCTGGCGCTCCAGGTCTACGGTCCCCCGATCTACGTGCGGCACGAGATCGTCCACAATCGTCACGTGGTCAGCGACCTGCGCGACAAGGGCGCGGTGTTCGTCGACGAGCTGTCGGAGGTGCCCGAGGGCTCGCACGTGATCTTTTCCGCGCACGGTGTGTCGCCGGCGGTGCGTCGCGAAGCCGAGGCCCGCGGCCTCAAGTCGCTCGACGCGACCTGCCCGCTGGTGACCAAGGTGCACCTCGAGGCTCTCAAGTACGCGCGGGACGGCTACACGATCGTGCTCATCGGCCACCGCGACCACGTCGAGGTCCAGGGCACGATGGGCGAGGCGCCCGAAGCGATCGTGTTGGTCGAGACCGTTGCCGAAGCCGAGCGACTCGAGGTGCGCGACCCCGCGCGCGTCGCCTACATCACCCAGACCACGCTGTCGGTCGACGACGTGCGCCAGATCGTGGGCGCGCTCAAGCTCCGCTTTCCCGCGATCCACGAGCCGGCGAAGGACGACATCTGCTACGCGACGCAGAATCGCCAGAACGCGGTCAAGGAGCTGGCGCGGCGGTGTGGCCTGGTGCTGGTGGTGGGAGCACCTGCCAGCAGCAACGCCAATCGCCTGGTCGAGGTCGCTGCGCAACATGGCGCCCGTTCCTACCTGATCGAGTCGGCCGAGGACATCCAGCCCGAGTGGATCACCGGTGACCTCGGAATCACCGCGGGCGCATCGACCCCGGAGGACATCGTGCAGCAATGCGTCGAGCGCGTGTGCGCGCTCGGTAGCTACCGCGTCGAGGAGTTCCGCATGGTCGAGGAACGCGTGGTGTTTCCGCTGCCCGGCGAGCTGCTGGTCGCGGCTCGGCGCGAAGGGGTCGCGGTCGGCGCCGGCAACGAGCGGGCCGCCGCGCGCGCCGAAGCCGAGTTCCGCATCCGGCACCACTGACGCCGCCATGATCACCCCGCTCGCGTGGCTCGTCCCGCACCTGCCCACGTTGGCTGTCGATGCGCACCGCGGGCACGAGACCCCGATGCTGACCGCACTGGTCGACGCCTCGGCATCGATGCGAGCCGCCCGGCCGTCCACCGTGGTCGTGGTCAGCGCGCGCTGGCGCACCTCGGGTCCGTTCCTGGTCGACATCGGCGCGCGACATCGCACGATCACCGACTACGCCGACCTGGGCGTCGAGGTCCGTTACGACTGCGCGGGCGACCCGGCGTTGGCGCGGGCGATCGTGGAGCGCGCCTCGGCCGCGGGTGCGCGCGTCCAGACCACCAAGCGCGGCGTCGACAGCGGCGTCAGCGTGCCGATGCGCTTCCTGATTCCCGACCGCGGGGTGCGCATCGTGCCGGTGTCGGTCGCCGACCGGCCGGCGTCGGAGTGCCGCGCCTTCGGCGCTGCCATCGCGCAGGTGGCGAGCACGTGGCCGGACCCGGTCGCCTTCGTGGTCGGAGGGCTCCTGACCTTCAACGAGCACGCGTGGCGATTCGGCCGCGAGCTGGCCGGGGGAGCGGAAGTCGACGAGCGATTGATCGCGGCACTTCGTGCCGGCAACTGGTCCGAGGTCGAGGCCGAGCGAGCGACGGTTCCCGAGGACAATGTCGCGCACGGCGACCGCGTCCAGCTCGAAGCGGGTCTCCGCCACCTCGAGATCCTGCGCGGTTTCCTGGGCGAGGACGTGCGCGCCGACCTGCGCTGCTACGAGCCGGGGCCCGGAGCCGGAGCGGCGTTGCTCGAGTTCGCGGTGCCCGGCGCGGTCGTCGCGCCCCCGGCCGAAGAGCGCGACGCCGCGGGGGCGTGAACGTCAGTCGGTGAACACCGCCTGGGTTGTCCGGTTTGGCCTTCCTACTTCTGCGCGCCGAACTCCCACGGCTCCACACCCTCGTCGTGCGGCACGCCCAACCCGCTCGCGACGCGATTGATGAAGTTGTAGTAGGCGGTGATCTCGGTGGCTTTGAGGATCGCGGCGTCGTCGAACCCGTACTCGCGAACCCGCTCGACATCGGCGGCGGTGCGCTCGGAAGGTTCGCAGGTCAGTGCCACCGCATAGTCGAGCAACACGCGATCGCGAGCCGGCAGGTCGGCCTCGCGATAGTCGCGCGCCACCGCGCGGGCGAGCGCTTCGTTCTGAAGTGCGGCAGCGAGGCGCGGGCCACGGCGCGCGACGCAGTAGCCGCAGCCGTTGGTCGCCGACACGACCACCGCGATCAGCTCGGCCTGAGCCTGGGTCAGCGGCGCCGGGTCCGACATCAGCGTGCGATAGAGCACGAACGCGGCCTCGAGCGTCTTGGGATCGGATCCCATCGACTGCCACAGGTTCGCGACCGCACCGCGCGACGACGCCCCGCCGATTCGCTGATAGATGGAATCCAGCGGTGGCTTGGCCTCGGACGCGGGAACGCCGCGCGTCCAGGTCATGGAGCTGTGATGCGCTGGTCGTGACGATTCATCGGGCGCCGACTATCATTCAGGGTCATGAGGGACGCAAGCCAACATGGCCGCATTTCCTGGATCGCCGCGATGACCTTGGTCGCCCTGCTCGCGGGGCTGGTCGCGTGGTTCGCCAACTGGCGCGCAGCAAGCCCGCCCGCGCCGGCCCCGGTCGATCCGCTGGCCGCTTTCGACGACTCGAGCGACGCGGTGATCGATCGTGCATTGGGACAGATTCCGGTGGACTCGACCGAGCTCAAGCAACGCTGGATGGACGACATCAAGCAGATCGAGGTCGCCGGGCTCTCGCCGCGACAGCTCGAGCATTTCGTGCGCTTCGCGAACGCGCGGAACTGCACCTGTGGATGTGGCTACACCTTGGCGGCCTGCCGCACCTACGATCCGACCTGTCCGGAAAGCGGGCCAATCCTCGAGGCGCTGCGCGATTCGGTGGTCGCTGGACTCACCGGGGGCGTGTCGCGCTTGCGTGCGCGTCCCGGCGATGAACCCGCGCATCCGGCGAACTGACGCAAGTCGCGCGCGGATTCGGCGATTGACACTCCGCGCGAGACGGGGATAGCCTCCCGGGGTCACATTCCCCGACCCATAATCTCGGAGGCCGTACGCCATCGCGGCGGGGTCGCGCCTCCCCGGAGTCCGAAGGAGATACGGCCATGCCATTCCCGAAACTCACTCCCAAGACGTTCGCGTCGATCAAGGAACTGAACGGCATTTCGGCGCGAACCATGGAAGAGCACTACGAGCTCTACAAGGGCTACGTCGCCAAGACCAACGAAATCCAGGAAAAGCTCGCGACCGTCGACCGCGCGACCGCCAACCAGATCTTCAGCGACCTGCGCTCGCTGCGCGTGGATCTCTCGTTCGCCACCGGCGGCGTCAAGAACCACGAGATCTACTTCGGGCACCTGGGCGGCAAGGGCGGCGCTGCCGGCGGCAAGCTCAAGGAGATGATCGCGCGCGACTTCCCTTCCTACGACGCCTGGCTCGCGGACTTCAAGGCCTCGGGACTCGCGGCCCGTGGCTGGGTCTGGCTGGCCTACGATCATGATTGGAGCACGCTGACCACCGTGGTCGGCGACGCCCAGAACACGTTCCCGCTGTGGAACGCGACGCCGGTCCTCGCGCTCGACGTGTACGAGCACGCGTACTGGCTCGACTACGGTCGTGCGCGCGCCAAGTACATCGAGGCGTTCTTCAACAATCTCGATTGGGACGTGGTCGCGCAAAACCTCGATCGCGCACTCGCCATGCAGGCGGTTCACCGGTAGAGCGACTCCGGGCGCGCGCCGCCCATGCCATCCGGGCTCCAGGCGGAGCCCGGATGTGCTTGAGGCCCGAACCCGAACACCGACGGAGGAAACGAATGGCCACGGCTCTGCTTCCCGTGATCGGGAAGATGGCTCCGGACTTCAGCCTGCCGGCAAGCACCGGCGAGACGATCACGCTCAAGCAGTTCAAGGGCAAGAAGACCGTCGTCCTCTACTTTTACCCGAAGGACGACACGCCGGGGTGCACCAAAGAAGCCTGCGATTTCCGCGATCATTCCGCGGAGTTCGACCAAAACAACGTCGTGGTCCTCGGAATCTCGACCGATCCCATGGAGTCGCATCACAAGTTCCGCGACAAGTTCCACCTGCCGTTCCCGCTACTGGCCGACGAAGACACCGCGGTTTCGAAGCTGTACGGCGTTTACAAACAGAAGAACCTGTACGGCAAGAAGCACATGGGCATCGAGCGCACGACTTTTGTCATCGACCGCACCGGACGCGTGGCGCAGATCTGGCCGCGGGTCAAGGTCGAAGGCCACATCGCCGACGTGCTCGACTTCGTGCGCGACTGAACCCCCCGGCGGATCGCCGGCGCCCCACTCGGGGCCGGCGCACGCCGCGGTTCGCGCGAAGAGGGAATCGACGTGGTTTCGGCGCCCCGGCACACGGTGCCGGTGTTTCCGCTTCCGGGCACCGTGCTGTTCCCCGGCACGACGCTCGCCCTGCACGTGTTCGAGCTGCGCTATCGCACCATGGTGCGCGACGCGCTGTCGGGGGATCGCACCATGGCCCTGGCGCTGCTCAAGCCGGGCTGGGAGCTGGACTACCACGGCAGCCCCGAGTTCCACGCGCTCGGATGCCTGGCGAGCTTCGACGAAGTCGAATGGCTGCCGAACGACTGTTACGACCTCAAGGTCACCGGCCTCACCCGCGTGCGCTTCCGCAAGGTCGTGTCCGAATTCCCGTATCGAACCGCGCGCATCGAGTTGATGCCCCAGCATCCGTATCCGGACGACGATCCATTGATCGAACTCGACAAGCGCGCGCTGGCCGATTCGTTCGAGCGCCTGCTGGCCGCCGTGGGGGGCGAGGTGGCCGAGAGTCGCGTGGACCGAAGCCTGCGCTACGAGATCCTGGTGAACACGATCTGCATGGCGTGCGACCTGCCCGCCGAAGAGCGGCTCGAGCTGTTGGCGATGGACAGTTTGATCGAACGCGGGCGCGCGATCCGCGAGCATATCGAACGCGTGTTGCGTCGCGGCTCCGGGCGTCCGGAGTCCGGGGATCCGCCGCGCGAGGCCGGCCCGCACAACTAGGGTTTGTGACCCCGCGAACCCGCGCGTAGACTGCCACCGTCCATGCCCACCTTGAATCGCGGCTTCGCGCTGACCTGGCTCGGCCACAGCACCTTCCGGCTGGTGACCCGTGGCGCCAAGACCGTGCTCATGGATCCGTGGGTCGAGGGCAATCCGGCCTGCCCGCAGGGGCAGAAGCAATTCGACAAGATCGACATCATGTCGATCTCGCACGGCCACGGCGACCACATGGGCGACGCCGTGACCCTGGCCAAGAAACATCGGCCGACCGTGGTCTGCATCTACGAAATCCACGCCTGGCTCCAGCGCAAGGGTGTGACCACGACGTCGCCGATGAACAAGGGCGGCACGCAGGAGGTCCACGGCGTGCGCTTCACCATGACCCAGGCACTGCACTCCGGTGGCATCGAAGACGGCTCGCAGCTGCACTACGGCGGGGAGCCGTGCGGCTTCGTGGTCACGCTCGAGGACGGCACGCGCATCTACCACGCCGGCGACACCGCGGTGTTCTCGGACATGGCGCTGATCGGCGAGATCTATGCGCCGGAGATCGCGCTGCTGCCGATCGGCGACTTGTACACGATGTCGCCGCGCGAGGCGGCGGTGGCGGCGCGCTTGCTCAAGCCCAAGTACATCGTGCCCATGCACCACGGCACGTTCCCGGCCCTGACGGGAACGCCCGACGCGCTGCGCGAGGAGCTGCGCAAGCTCGGCGTCGCCAGCGAGGTGGTGGCACTGCGCCCCGGGGAAACCCTGTCGTAGTCGGTTTTCCCGCCGGCTGCACGAGCGGCATGCTACGTGGGGGACTCGATCGACAGCACCGCGACGATGTCGTAGAGCGCGTGGATCGCCATCGCGACCGAGGTGTTCGTGCGGTTGCGGATCACGCCGAGAATCAGCCCGATCGCGAAGATGACGGCGATTCCGAACCACGAGTACTGGACGTGGAGGACGGCGAACAGCAGCGACGTCCAGAACAGTCCGAGCCGTGGCTGCAAGGCGCCGCGTAGCGTGATTTCCTCTCCGATCCCGGCGCTGACGCCGAGCAGCAGCATCTGGGGCAGGCCAAGACCGGAGCGGATCGCCTGATTGATCTGCTGATCCTCGAGCCACCAATCGGAGAAGAACCGGCGCTGGACGACTTCCAGGCCGGTGTTGAAGACGAGCAGAACGCCGACCCCCAGCAGGATCGCCACGACGTGGCCCTGATGAAGTGGCGCCACCCCGAGGCGTGCCATCGATGCCGGCAGATCCCGGCGAATCCAGCAGCCGACCGACGCGAACGCGAGCAGAACGTAGCCGATGAGCCCGAGCCCCAGCCCCGCGCTCTCGAGCATCGAGCCGAGATCGTCCATGACCGAATCGAGCAACACGCGCAACGCGAGCCACAGCGGAACCGCGGTGACCAGCCCGATGAACACGATGCGCGCCGCGAGGCGCAGCGTGTACGATGGCGGCGCCCGGAACCACATCACGGTCAGCGCATTGGCGAACGGGCGCAGCGCAACCAGCAAGCTCGTCGCGGCTCCGCCCACGCAGAGGCCGATCATCGCGGCGGACCCGGGCCCGCCGATGTCGCTCTGCGCGAGCAGAACGCCCATCATACCGAGCAGGACGGCGCCGCCGACCGGGACGATCCAGGCGAGGAGCGTGTGGAGCCCGCGCCATCGGGGATCGGCGTCGGCCGACTGGGCGGCGACGCACAGGCCCGACAACACCGCGAGCATCGCGACATCGGTCTGACCGAGGGTGACACTGACCAGACCGAGGCCCACGATCAGCACCAGCCAAAGGCTCAGTCCGGCGGCAATGTCCGGGGTCTGAACCAGGCTCGCCGACGGCGTCGCCCGCGGCGACTCGAGGTCCGGGTTGGGGGCGCCGGGCTCGTCGGGACTCCGCACTGGCGCGGGCAATTCGGGATCCGTCGCGGCCTGGGGCGGATTCGCGGGCGCGTCGATCGAGCCCGGATCGGGCGAACCGTCCGGGGTCTCTTGATTCGAGTCGCGCATTGCCGCAAGCATACGGCACACTTTTGGGGAGCGTCCAACCCAATGAAGGTTCGAATTCTGTTCTTCGCCCAGGCGCGCGACCGCGCGGGTCACGCCGAGCGGCTGATCGAGCTGCCGGAGGGCAGCCGCGTGGCCGACCTGGTGCAACGCGTGCGCGCCGACCATCCGGCGCTCGAGCCCCTGTGGGCGCACCTCGCGATCGCAGTCGACGGGCAGTTGTCCATGGAGTCGGCGCTCCTGAAAGACGGCGCCGAGGTGGCGTTGTTGCCGCCGGTGAGCGGCGGATGAGCGCGGCGCCTCGAGCCCGACGGTCGGTGCGCACGCGATCGCGCCCTCCCGCGCTCTCCTTCCACCCGCTGACGCCCGAGCGCTGGCCGGACTTCGTCCAGCTGTTCGGGCCGCGCGGTGGCTGCGCCGGGTGCTGGTGCATGTACCCGCGACTGCGTGGCGCCGAATACCAGGCCGGTTCCGGCGATGGGAACCGTCGTGCCATCCAACGAATCGTGAAGGCGGGCGAGGAACCCGGGATTCTCGCGTACGCCGGAGGTGAAGCCGTTGGATGGTGTGCGCTCGCGCCGCGCGAGACCTATCCACGCATCCTGCACTCGCGTCTGCTCCAGCCGATCGACGACCTGCCCGTCTGGTCGGTGGTCTGCTTCTTCATTGCGAAGGAGTGGCGGCGGAAGGGACTGACGTCACGGTTGCTGGAAGCGGCGGCGAAATACGCGCGCGATCACGGTGCGACCCTGCTCGAGGGCTACCCCTACGTAACCAAGTCGCGCAACAGCCCCGACGCGTTCGCCTGGTTCGGCGTGCCCGCGTCGTTCGCAGCCGCGGGTTTCGAAGAGGTCGCACGGCCCTCGCCCAGCCGGCGCATCATGCGCCGCGAGCTGAAACCCGCATCGAAGCGGCGGAGCAAAGGTGGCTGAGTTCACTCACGTGGCGATCGATGCCGCCCGTCTGCTGCGCGAGGCGGCACGACCCGACTGCGGCGCGATCGACCTGTTCCTCGGCACCACCCGCAACCACCACGACGGGCGCACGGTGCTTCGCTTGTCGTACGAAGCCTACGAGCCGATGGGGCTCGAAGTGCTGAGCACGATCGAACGCGAGACCCTCGAGCAGTTCGCCATCGCCTCGTGCCGCATCGTCCATCGGCTGGGCGAGGTGCCGGCCGGCGAAGCCAGTGTCGCGGTGGTGGTCGCGGCGCACCATCGGGCCGCGGCGTTCGACGCCTGCCGGCGTGCGATGGATGAGGTCAAAACCCGCGCGCCGATCTGGAAGCGCGAGCACTTTGGCGAGGGTGACTCGGAGTGGGTGACGGGGACGCCGCTCAAGAGCTAGCGCACCCGGTACACGTGCACGGCGCGCGGCTGCCACTGATCGGCAATGCCGCCGGCGTCGACCCGCGCGGTTCCGGCGTCGGGCGCCTGATCCACCCGCTCGACCGACGTCAGGGCTGCGCCCGGAAGCGCCACGGTCGCCGAAACGGGTGACGCGCTCTTGTTGACCGTGATCACGTAGTCCTCGCCGCGGTACGACTTGAGCGCGACGTCCAACTCGCGCGGTGGGTTCGACGATTTCCGCCGCGGGCGGTCGCGCGACGCGAGCACCGGCGCCAGGGCTCGCAGCTCGCGGGCGATGTCGGTCAGCTCGACCCACTTCCAATCGGCCCCCGACGTGAAGTGCAGGTAGTCATAGGAAAATGCCCACAGGCCGGCGGCGCCGCGATTGATCGCCAAGTAGGCCATCACCCGCATCTCGTCGCGGGTTGGGAAGCGCCCGGGGCCGGCCCCGGTAGCCGGCCAGCGATGGTCGAGGTCCACCGAGTACGCCTGGAATACGAACTGGAACCACTCGCCCGATCGCCGTGCCTGTTCGAGCGAAGGCAGGATCGCATCGGGTCCGGCGTAGGGAATCGGAAATTTGTCGAGAATCGCGACGTCGAACGCGCCGCGGTGCGGGTAGTCGGCGTCCAGCCAGCTGGTGGCGATGTATACGGGGTGCTGCGGGTCCACCTGCTTGATCTCCCGATAGCAGGCCTTGAGCGTCGCGGGTTCGACCGAATGCATCTCGGGCTCGTCGTAGAGGTACCAGCCACGGACACCGGGCCGGTCCTTCAGCGTTCGGACGCGCTCGCGCACGTAATCCAGATCGCCCTCGTTGATCCGGGCGACTTCGAAGCCGACGATCACGCGCGTGCCCAGGGATTCGGCGGTCGCTACGTAGCGAACTACGTCCGCGGTGGTGTTGTGGGCCGGGCTCGCCAGCTGGTAGCTCTGGAAGCAGTCGAACGCCGAGCCGGCCGCGCGGCGCAGATCGTCGAGTTGATTGGCGCCGTAGAGCCCGACGTCGAACTTCGGGTCCTGCTCGGGCGCCGGCAATGGCGGACGGTCGGGAGGCGTCAGGAACGCGAGATCGCCGCTCGAAACGCCGCCGTCCACGAAGACGCGAACGTGCTGGAGGGTGCCGGGCTCGAGGTCATCGAGACGCAATCGATGGCGTCGCGCCTTGGCGCGGGCGGCGACCGTACGCCCGTAGGCGACGCCAGGCCCGAAGTGGACTTCGGCGGCGACCGGGACGTCGGTCTCGCACACGACGAACGCCCACCGGGGCGTCACTCTTTCGACACCGACGAAGCGCAGAACCGGCGGCAGGGCGCCGGCGGGACGCGGGACGACCCGCACTTCGCCCAGGACGATGCGCGCCGGGCCGTTGGCGTTCGCCTCGATGCGCACGGCCAGAGTTCGCACCTGATCCCAGCGAAATCCGCTGAACCAGTGGCGATAGAATCGCTCGCGCGGGAAACGCAGCGTGTTCCAGCCACGCTGGAGCCCGCTGGTCGAGACGATGGTGTCATCGAGACCGCGATCCTCGCCCGAACGAGCCATGACCGAGATGCGACCGATCGTCTCCGGCGCCTCGCAGTGAACGCGCAGCTCGAGGTCCCAGGCGGTGTCCGGCAGCCGCAGCGAGCGCTCGCGACTCACGAACGCCAGTCCGTTCGCGGCCACCAGGACTTCGAGCCCGGACTCGCCGTCGGCGAGCGTCACCGGTCGCAACGGATGGTTGGCCTGCCAGCCCTCATTGCGCTCGAACGTTGCGAGCTGCTCGGTCCGTCCCGCGTTCAGGCCCACGGCCGGCGAGGCCAGACGCAGGCTCACATCGTCGATCCAGGTCTCACCGGGCAGGGTGTCGGCGAAGAACGACAGCCACGCTCCGGACGAGGTCGGCCCTGGAGCCGGAATGATCGAGTCGGTCCGAAATTGGACGTCGTAGGCGCGGAGCTCGGAATCGAGCAGCACCTCGGCGTCGAGCCCGAGATTGCGGTGCGGTTTGAACGTCTGGGCGAGGGCCACCTGCAACCGGCGGGGCGACGATGCGCGGGCGCGGAAGCGCAGCACGTAGGTCGAACGCGGCTTCAGTTTCTGCAGCGCTTGATTCGCTTGAACGAGGTTGGTGTGCCACTTCGGTGGCCTGCCGCTCACCGAGCGAATCGCGATGTGTGCCCCCGGATTGCGGCGGTCGTCCGCCGGCCCCTCGACCACCAGGCGATTGGCGGGCCGGTCGCTGACGAAGTCGGCCCAGCCGTAAATGCCGCGGTCGAACGAGCCATTGGTGATGTGCTCGGTGTCGTGCGGGTCGGGGCGGGCGCCGGCGAGCAGGACGATCGCCAGCGCCGAGTGCACCCAGAGAATCAGGTTCACGAGAGTTCCGCGAGCGCAGAGACTGCGATCGCAGCTTCCTCGACCACGAAGGGATCCGGATCGTTCGCCGCGAGGCGGTCCAGCGCGACGCGGACTTCGACTCGGCGGTCGGCGTGCTGACGGGCGATTTCGCCGAGTGCCCAGGTGGCATGGCCGCGGACCAGCGACGAACCGTCGGCCGTCGCGCGCATCAGGGCGGGAATCGCTCCTGGGTCGCGGCGGTTGCCGAGGGCCACGCACACGTTGCGCTGGAACCCCGCGCGCCGCGCGCGGCGGATCGGGCTGGTCGCGAACAGCCGGGCGAAGCCGTCGTCGTCGAGCTCGAGGAAGCGCTCGAGCGACCAGCCTTCGAGCGTGCGCGCATGCAGCCGGGCCTCGCGCGCCGCCGGAGCGAATCGGTTCCACGGGCAGACGTCCTGGCACAGGTCGCAGCCGAAGATCCAATCGCCGATTCTCGGACGCAATTCACGCGGAATGGGACCACGCAGCTCGATGGTCAGGTACGAGATGCACAGCCGCGCGTCCACCTGATACGGGGCGACGATCGCGCCGGTCGGACAGACATCGATGCAACGCCGGCAGGTTCCGCAGTGCTCGCGCTCGATAGGGGTGTCCGGTTCCAGCTCGTGGTCGACCAGAAGCTCGCCCAGCAGGAACCACGAGCCGAGGCGGCGCGACAGGAGCCCCGAATGCTTGCCGATCCAGCCAAGCCCGGCGGCCTCGGCGTGCCCGCGCTCGAGCAGCGCGCCGGTGTCGGAGTAGCCGAGCGTGCGCACCCCCGGCAGCAGGTCGTGAATGAAGGACTCGAGCGCCCCGAGGCGGTCGCGCATCACGCGATGGTAGTCCTCGCCACCCGCGTAGCGAGCGATGCGTCCGAGGCGCTGCGCGCGTGTCTCGTCGAGTGTCGGCTCGTAGCACAGCGCCACGCACACGATCGAACGCAATCCAGGCAGGAGGCGTGCAGGTTCGGCGCGCCGTTCGCGATGCCGATCGCTCGCCATCCAGACCATGTCGCCGTGCCGTCCGGCCGCGATCCAGTCGGGGTAGTGGCCGGCGTGGCGAGTGGGTTCGGCGCGAGCGATGCCGACGTCGTCGAAGCCCAGCTCGAGCGCATGAGCGCGTATGCGCTCGGCGGGTGCGCGATCCGGCGTCACGAGCGGAACGGTGTGGAGCGCGCTCAGCGGGCCGAGTCCGGTGGCGCGCTGGAGCGGGTCTTGGGCGGCGGCGGACCTTTCTTTCCGGCGCTCGTCTTCGCGGGCGGCCGGGCGTCGGGCACGCCGATCGGCCGCACCACTGGAACCACCGAGCCGACTTGCTTGCGACTGATCATCGACTGCGCCTCGCGTGCCGCCTGCTCGCCGGCCCGGCGCAGTTCCGGATTCGGCGAGGCAGTCTCCGCGTCCTTCGCGTTCTCGCGTTCGGCCTTCTTACCAGCGCCGGACCCCTCGCGCGGCGCCCCGACAGCACCGGGCGCCACCAGGTCCTGGATCTTGACGCGAGTCAAAGGTCCGGCGACGCGCTCGACGTCCTGGAAGCGCGGCCCGGCCGGAACGACGACGCCGTTCACTTCGACTTGGGTGTCGATGCGCTGCAGGCGTGCCGCCGCGGGGCCGAGTTGTTCGCGCTCGACCCGCAATTCGCCGACGTTGGGCGCGGCCAGTCGATCGACGGTGACGAACGACCACGCGGCCTCAGGCAGAGGGCTCGATCCCGCCGCCAGTCGCGGCGACCAGCCGACGTAGGAATCGACCGCGTACCAGTTCACCCACGCCGGTCCCCAGTCGAGACCCGGAACCCAGACCCAGCCGCGGTAGTCGTCGTAGAACCAGCGACCGTAGTGGTACGTCGCCCACCCGAATGGCTCCGACGACACCCAGACCCAGCCGTAGAGATCGGTCGGCACCCAGAAGCCGTCGTCGTACGGCTGCCAGGCGACGAAATTGACGCGCGGGCGGAACACGAAGCCGAGCGGCTCGATCAGGATCCAATCGCCGTGATCGATCAGCGAGTCGTAGAAGATGCGGTACTCAGGCTCGAGCCCGGCACGCGCCGCCGGCATGGGCGACGACTCGGGGACGAACCCTGCCTGCGAGCAGCCGGAGAGTCCGAGGAGCAGGATGGCAGCGAGGAATCGAAGCGAATGCGTCATCGTGGCTCGGCCGAAGTGAGGCGGCGACTGCGCGAACGCGTCATGTTCCGCTCTCGCTGCGCGCGAGTCAAGGCTCGACTCACGACTGGCGATTTCGTGTTGGCGTGCTAGCGTGTCGGGCTTCGATCGCTCCCGACCCCTACTGAACGGACCTGGTTCGATGCGCCTCAGGACTCTCTGCTGCGGGCTCGCCCCCGCAGTGCTGGCCGCGCTGTTGGGTGTCGCCACTTTCGGGTCGGCTGCGGAACCTGACAGCGCGGCCGTGTTACCCGACTCCTCCGCCACTGCCGTTCCCGACACCGCCGTCTCACCTGCGGATTCCGGATCCACGATCGCGCGCACTCCACGCTGGGCGCTGGTGCTCTCGGGCGGCATCGCGCGCGGGTTCGCGCACGGCGGCGTCATCCAGGCTCTCGAAGAGGAGGGCGTGCGGCCGGACCTGGTCGTTGGTTCGAGCATGGGTGGCCTGGTCGGCGCCATGTATTGCGCCGGCTATTCGCCCGACAGCTTGCGCAAGATCCTCAAGGTGATCCCGTGGGATTTGATCTTCGGCGGGGTACCCAACGCCTATCAGTGGCGCAGCGTGTGGCCGCGACCGTGGTTCGAGCTGGTCGCGGGCAGCGGCAACGGACTCCAGATTCCGGCATCACTGGTGGACAACACGGTCATCAACCAGGTGCTGACCGAACTGTTCCTGAACGCCGACGCCGCGGCCCAGGGCGACTTCGACCGCCTGCCGATTCCGTTCCGCACCATCGGCACCGACGTGCGTACCGGCCGCTGGTACATGCTCGATCACGGCAGCCTGGCGCGCGCGTGTCGCATCACTTCCGGCCTGCCGCTCGTGTTCCCGCCGGTCGCCGAGGGCGAGGCCCTGCTGGTCGACGGTGGTATGTCGAGCAACCTGCCGATCAGTCCCGCGCGTGCCGCCGGCGCCGAGCGGGTGCTGGCCGTCGACGTGGCGTTGCCCTACCCGGAACTCAACGAATCGTCGTCGGGCGTCACCGTGTTTCTCCAATTGTGGGACATCCTCAACAAGCGCGGACAGAACGACACCATATCGACCGCCGCCGGCGACACCCTGATCTGGCTGCGCATCCCCAATTCGGGAGCGTCGGACTTCTCGGCCGGCGCGAGCATCATGGAGGAGGGCTATCGCGAGGCGGTTGAGCCGGTGCGCTCGTGGGCGCGACGCTCCGGTCTCCCGCGTGCGACGACGCCGCTGGTGCCGCCGGCGCCGATCCTGCCGCCCCTGTCGGCCGGCGTCGAGTGGCACGGCCGTGGCGAAGTGCGGCGCGGCGCGGTCGCGCACGCCGTTCTCGGCCGTCTGCCGGAGGGGCCATTCCTGGCTTCGGATCTCAAGCCGGCGCTGCGCCGGCTGGCGCGCAGCGGCCTGTTCGAAAGCGCGTGGCCGACACTCACCAATCGCGGCGACTCGACCGTGTTGTCGTTCGAGGTGCGCGAGCGGCCGGTGGTCGCCGTCGGCCCTGCCTTCGACATCAACAACGACGAGGGCGCCAGCGTGCACGTCGGTACGACGATTCGTCCGTTGCGTGGCCCATGGCCTTCGCTGGGCAAGGTCGGTTGGGGACTCCGCCCGCTCGGATGGAACCTGCACGGCAGCCTCGAGCCCTACGCGCTCGACCAGGGGAACCATGGGTGGTTCGTGCGCGGTCGCTATCACGAAATGCGCACGCGCGTGTTCGAAGGACGCGAGCCGGTGCGCACGTTGCGGACCAACCGCTTCGAGTTGTTCGGCGGCGGCCAGGTCGGGCTCGCGACCCGGCAGGTGTTCCAGGGGGGCGTGGGCGTGGCCGACATCGCGCGACCCAGCCCGGGGTGGAGTGGGTTGATGATGGCGCTGCGCACGCAGTCGCTGGGTGGAGGCGAGCGGACCCTGGACGTGGAGTGGGCGATGGGAGACGACGGCTACTCGCGCATGCTGGCCGTGTTCGACTTCGACCTTCGCTACCGCTTCCTGGCACTGACTCCGGGCGCACGCTACGGCGCCGTCGAGGGCAACGTGCCGCCCGACGCGCTGGTCGGCCTCGGTGGACCGCGCTCGCTCTCCGGTCTGCGCCACGACGAGTGGTTGGGCCGCACGGCCGGAGCAATCTCGCTCGAGCTGGCCGTGGAAGCCGGCCGCCAGGCGCGCGCCTATCTCGGGATTCAGTCGGGCCGGGTCAACGACGCGGTGAGCGGAGCCGACCTGGGGCCGGATCCGGTGGGCGGAATCGGTCTGGGCGCCGAGATCGACCTGCCGACCGGTCCTTTGCGTGTGGAGTGGGGTGCGAGCTCGGCCGGGCATCGCCGATTCGACTTCCAGCTCGGCGCCCGGTTCTAGCCGCCGCGGCCTGGGGCGCGCTAGAAGAACAGCCCCAGCGCGAAGTGAAAGGCGTAGCGTCGCCAGGGATCGACGCGGGCGGCCGACGGCGGCTGACCGGCGATCAAGGCGTTCAGCACGTCCTGCGGATCGCGCTCGTCCAGCAGCGACGGGTTCAGCTTGTAGCCGACGTCGAAGCGAATGGCGCCGACCGGGGTGTAGTAGCCGATCCCGCCGCCGGTCGCATAGAACACACGCTGCTCGTCGCTGATGGTGTTGGTCGGCAGGAATCGCGGGTCGGAGGTCCAGACGCGCCCGGCGTCGCCGAACAGGTGCGCGAAGACGTCGCGCGAGATCCACGGCATCCCAATGCGGAATTCGACGGTCCCGGTCCAACGGCGCAGCCCACCGAATTCGACGTATTCGTCCGCAACCAGGACCGTGTCCGCGCCCGACAAAGTAGCTTCGACCCGGGGAATCTTGGGCCCGAGCATGCGGGTGGCGTAGCCTCGAACGTCGTTGGCGCCACCCGCGGTCAGAACGTAGTCGCGCATGCGTGACAGCTCGATGATCGGCAACTCACCCGGGTCCGGAATGCTCTTGCCGAACGGCCACAGTCCGCCGAAGTTGCCGCGCAACATGACCGCATTCGAACGACCAGGCATTGGCACGAAGGTCGTGGCCTGCAGGTCCACCCGGCCGAACTCGATCGAGCCCCAGGGCGAAGGCGCGGTGATGGACAGGTACGGTTTGAGCACCAGGCCGCGCTGTGGGCGCGCGATATCGTCGAGACCGCCCAGGCTGGTGGACAAACTGAACAAGCTGCTGAGCACCGGTTGGCTCAGGGAATCGAGCAGCGCTTGGCCCCCGATGGCGCGCAGCGTCTGCGGCGATCGCGTGTCGGAAGTCAGCTCGACGGAGCGCGATTCGTCGACTTGCCGGTAGGTGAATTCGTAGCGCAATGCGGCGGACTGGAGCGTATTGAACCGCCAGACCAGCGTGCTCTGCAGCGTGTAGGCGACCGAGCGGTCGATGTTCCCGTCCCGGAATTCGAACGAGGGTCCGAAGCCGAGTGACAGTTCGGGCGCGCCGACGTAGGGCTGATTGAGCACGATGGTCGCGCGCGCCAGCCGGTCCTTGACGTCGCTGGTCGAGCCCCATCCCGACTGAAACAGGCCGATGGTGTTGAGACTACGCGCTCCACCGGTGAAGTTGGGGTGGGTCCAGCGCACCTGGCCGGTGATGCCGGCGCCGTCCGTGACGTATCCGACTTCGATGTTGGTGAACCGTGGCCGGTCCTCGCCAATTTGGACCTTCACCGGCACGGCGCTGTCGCCGACTGAACCCGTGAGGTGCACGTCCGCCCGACGAAAGAGCTCCACGGTGAGCAGATTCGCCCGGCCGCGTTCGAGGTGCTTCTTCGACGTCCAGTCGCCAGCCTCGAAGCCGAGCTGTCGCTCGACGATCCTTTCCGGAACCGAATGGGCGCCTTCGACCTCGATCGAGGACACCCGGGTGCGCGGCCCGGGGGTCACCTGCAACACGATGTCCACGTGGCCGCCGATCGAGTCGATCAGGGCGCGCGGCTCGATCGCCGGTTTCGCATAACCTCGGTCGGCGAGGAACGACATCAGCCCATTCTGAAGATGAACGATTTCCTCTTGGCGGACGCGGCGCCCGAGGTATCGCGACTGCACCCGGCCCCATTCCTCGCGAATCTCCTGTCGCTCGGCGTCCGGGATCGGAACGGCCTCGTCACCGCCGGGACCCGCCATGGTCAGACTGCGGATTCGAAGCGCCGGACCTTCATCGATCAGGAACGTCACGTCGACCCGGCGTCTATTGCGATCGGTGCTCACGTCGTAGTCGACAGTTGCCGACGGGAATCCCTGCCGCCGGTAGTGGCGCCGGATCCGAACGACGTCCTCCTGGAGGCGGACCGGGTCGAACGGAAGCGGCTTGGGATCCGGAAGGAAGGGGATCCACGCGGTGGCGACCTGCAGCCCACGGAACGAGCCGGGCCCGGCGGTGGCGATCACTCCGGCCAGATCCGACCCCATCAGCTCGTGCTTGCCGGCGAACCGGAACTTCAGCGAGCGCACTTCCGCATCCGGGGCGAGGTGGAGGCCCTGGGCCCGGACGCCGGTCGCGAACCCCAAGCCCGCCAGCGCCGTGGCGACGACCGCCCACCCGAACGACCGGCGCAGACCTTACCTCCCGAGCCGCGGCCGAAAGAGGAATCGATACCGCGCCGAGCTGCCCTGGACGTTGAACAGCAGATTCCGCCGCGCCTCGAGCTCGACTTCGAACTCGGTTGGGGTCGCACCCGAAGTCGAGCTGGTGCCGCGGGTCTGGTCCTGAACCACCGGCTGGCGGAATCCAAGATAGATGCGCGGGTCGATGTAGCTGCCCGCGCTCAGTGTCTGCCCGCCGTTGGCGTCCATGGTCACCTGCACGACGTCGAGCCCAAGGCTGCGGCCCGCCGCCCCGCCGACCGCGCCCAATGCCGCACCGGCCGCGAGCCCATAGGCAGTTCCCGACTCCATGCCACCCTGAACCTGGCCGGTCGCCAGGTAGTTGAGCAACGCCGATTGATCCAGGTACGGTTCCGACCGCAGGTCGGTGACCACGCCGTTGGCGTCGATCGTGACCACCGCGGTGACCTCGACGTCGGCCGACGACGATCCGCTGGTCTGCGGCGAGTAGAAAGCCTCGACCACCACCCGCGCCTCCGCCAACGGGCCCGGCAGATCGACCTCGGCGTGGGTCAGGTCGAAGCGCCGCCCGGCGAAGCTCATGAAGCTTCGTCCGGTGCGGATGCCGAGAGTTCCGCGCGCGTCCAGCGCCCCGCCCGCGGGCTTGCGCGCGTGCAGATCCCCTTCGAGTTCGAGCGCCACGACCGGGTCGGAGCGCCGCCGAACCCAGACGTTGTCGCCGATCGCGATCGTGAGGTCGACGTCCACCCGATCCAGCAAAGGGGGAGTCGCTTGCCCATTGCTGCCGGCTCCAACGCCAAAGCGCTCCTTGATGTCGAGGCGATCGCGCGCGGTCAGCTCGACCGACTCGACGTTGGCTTCGCCGCCGGTTTCAATGTTGGTGGTGGTGTTGTGCACTTTGATCGTGCCGCGCAACTGCGGGGCGCTCAGGTTTCCGGCGAGCGTCGCCTCCCCGGAGAGCGTGGCCTTGGCTTCGAGTGTGTTCAACGGAATGAAGCGATCGAGCGACAGCGTCAGATCCACCGTGCGCCGGCCACGGCCGTGGAACGTCGCCGAGCCCCGGGCTTCGGCACGGCCGCCGGAAGTCACACTGGCGCGGTCGAGCGTGATGGTTCGGCCCGCGAACGACAGCCGCGCCTCGCCGTGTTGATAGCGGACGCCGAGCGGCGGCAGCTCGACCTGCGCCTCGGTCAGGGCGAGCAAACCCGAGACCTCCGGGATGCCGGGCTCGCCTTGGATTCGCACGTCTCCGTTCAGCCACCCGCGCGGCTGACGCGCCACTCGCGGCGAGATCAGCGGCTCGAACCACGAGAAGTCGAAGCGCTCCGCCTGGAATCGCGACGACATCGGCGCCTCGAGCGTTGTGACGAACGGCCTGCCCCGTGCGGGCGCCAGCGTGAGCGCCAGGGGCAGGTGCGATTCGAGCGCGATTCGGTGGCCGGCGGACTGCTCGAACTCGGTGGTCAGGTCGAACGCGGAGTCGGCCCACGCCAGACGACCGGTGATCCACGCGGGCTTGCGCTTCCCGGAAACCAGCCGTGCACGCATCGAGACATCGAACACAGGCCGGTCGCGGCGCCCGGTGACGGAACCCTCGAAGGAGAGGTGGCCCTGGAGGGCCGGCAGTCCCGCCAAATCCAGGTAGTCGCTGAGATCGAGGGAGTCGACGTCGACGCGAAGGTCGGCCATCCCTGCGCTGTCGATGCCGCCATCGACGCGAAGCCGTGGGACGCCGTTCTCGAGCAGGACCAGATCGTCGATCCGCGTGATTCCGCTGAATTCGAACGCCGCGGGCTTCTGCAATGTGACGTTCAGGCGACGGCGAAGGAGCTCGAACGCCTCCAGGCGGCCGCGGACCCCACTCGCCATCGGTTCCAGACGCACGGTGATGTGGTCCGATCGCCGGTCATCGAGAGCCGAGCGGCTGTCCACGACCAGGCCGGTTCCGTCCCAGACCGCCGTGGCATCGATATTTCGGGCCAGCAGCGGCCAGGCCACCAGTCGGTGGGCCTGGATGGTCGCGTCGAGTCGCGCGAGAACCGTGTCGTGCATCAATCCCGTGAAGTGGACCTCGGCGCTGTCGGCCCAGATCTCGTTGATGTGCGGCCGCGCGATCTTCAGATCCCCGCTGATTCCAGTGGCGCCGAGCGGGCCCGAAGCGGCCACCTGAATCCGGGCGCTCCCCGCCAGTTCCTTGATCCCAGGGAGGGGAGGCAGCAGTTCAATGCGGTCCAGCGTTCCCGTGAGGCGAACGTCCGTGGCCTCGCGCGACCGGGATCGCGGCAGCACCACCCGGCCGCCACCGTCGGCATTCAGCACGTTGCCGCGCAACGCGAGACGAGGCACCTGCGCAACGCCGTGCTCGACGTTGAACTCGCCCGCAACCGTGTCGAGGCGCGCCTCGCCCAGCCAAGCGTTACCCGCCACCGACCCCGAAAGTACGAGATCGTCCACGCCACCGCCCCGCGGTTGACGGCCGTCGAAGGTGAACTCGAGGCCGGCGCCGGCACGGACCGAATCGATGCCCAACATAGAGGCCAGGCCGACCGACCGAATCCGTCCGGCGGCGTGCAAGCGACGCGGATCCAGGAACGGCGCGCCGATCAACGCCACGTCGGCCGAATCATCCGCGGCGCGCGCAGTGAGGTGGGTCTCGATGGTCCCTTCGCCCATGCGCGAATGAACGGCGAGCTGATCGAAGGTCATCGAGTTCACCCGCGACCCGTCGAGCACGAGATCGAGGTTGCCGCTGAGCTCGGCGAGACTCCGTCCCGACAATTCGGCGTCGAGCCGGCCTTCGAATTCGAGCGCGGGGTCCGGGCGGCCGACCAACAGCAGGGGCGAGAACGACGAGAAGGCGAGCGGGGTGAGCCGCAGCGTCGGAACCGCATCGAACGGACGTGCGGTCCCGGCGAGTCGCACCTCGCCGAACGAGGACTCGAGTCGCCCCCCGAGCTTCACGGTGCCGCGCTCGAGGTCGCCGCGCAGGTCGAAGACCGCGATGTGCTGATCGCCGACCGACGATGGTTCGAGCTCGATTCGCACCAGGCCGCGCCCGGACTCGATCGCTGCATTCCGCGTCGGTGTCCCGAGCCACGCGGCGAGATCGGACCCGCGCAGCTCGGCTCGAACGTGGCCGGCGAGCTGGCTCGTGAGCAGGGAGTCTCCGGTGACTTTGGCCAGATCGAGGTCGCGAACATCGAACGCGATGCGCGCGGCTTTGGGTTGGCTCAGGGGCTCGAGCGTGCCGCTCGCCTGGACGGTTGCCTGGTCCACGGTGACCGCACTCTCGAATCGCGCGCGCCCGCGATCCAGGTTCACCGTGGCGGTGCCGCCGGCGATCCGATGGATCCCGTAAGCCAGCGCCAGGGAATCGATCACGGCGGTCGCCCGAATCCGATCGGGCTCCGCGCCACGGCCCTCGGCACGCAGCACGAGGTCGAGCCGGCTCGCGGTGGTGTCGCCGGCGAACGCTGCGATGTCGACGCCGGCGATCTCGGCGCGATGAATCCGATACGATAGCTCGGGCGACAGGCCAAAATCACCGCTGGCACGGATCGAACCCGATGTGGCCTGCAGGTCGACTCGCCAGCGCGCGACCCCCGCATCGAGGTTGGCTGCGACCCGGCCGGCGCCCAACAGCGACGGCGTGGTCGAATCCGGACGCAGCTCGAGGGTCGCAATCGTCTGCGCACGATCCGCCGAGAGGCCGCGGCCCCTGATTTGAATCTCGGTATCACCCGCGAACAACGTCGTCGAGTCCGCCAGCGAATCGGGTGGCGGCGAGAAAGGCGACCTCGGTGGATACGGGACGCGCGCGAGGGAAAGAACCGCCGAGGCGTCGTAGGCGACGATCGAGTCGAGCGGGGTCGCCCAGCCGGCGACGGTCAGTGCGAAACCCTCGCCGCGGGCGCGCGCGTTCACGGTTGCGCGACGGTCGGCGAGTGCGCCCTCGATTCGGGCTTCGTCGAACCGCAGGTCGCCGACGCGCGACCCATCGAGGGTCAGCGCGATCGGGCCCGAAAGGTGTGCGCGGTCCGGCCCATCCAACTCCGCCCGCCACGAGGCGTCGATCACCAAGCTGTCGGCCGCTCCGCCCCGAAGTGCGCCGAGATCGAGATCATCCACACGCCCGTCTGTGTGCAGCGAAATCGGACCGCCAGCAGCCGCCACCGTCGCTTCTAGTGCGACGTGGCCGCCGCGCGCGGCGCGCGCGTCGACCGTGGCGTGCAGCCGCGAGCCCCGGCTGCGGGCGACCATGCCGAGCGTCAGGTCGCCCGGATTGCCCAGGAACGGAAGGAAGCGCTCGATGTCGGCGCCGGCGAGCGGCCGGGCGTATAGGCTGAAGTCCGCGCCCACGAAACTCGCGCCCTCGCCACCCTTCACCGGCAGCGTTCCCGCACCGGTGACTCGGGTGCGCACCCCGGCAATCGACAATGTATCGAGCTCGAGGCGCGTCGGTGTCAGGCGCCCGCGCATCGCGAGGCGCAAGGACTCGGCCGGGGCGGCGGGCGACACCAGGGTCGCGCTCAGCGTGTCGAGCGCGAGCGAGGTCGACTCGTGCAACCGAAAATCGGTCATCGTCAGATCGAGTCCCTTGACGAGCAGCACCGAGTCGCGTCCGAACGATGAAACGTGAATTTCGAGATCGGTGCGATGCAGCTCGAGCCGGTCCAGGGTGACCTGCGGCGGCCGGCGGTCGGCGCGCGACTTGCGATCCTTGGCCACCGCGCGCGGCAGCCGGCTCGCCAGCAACTGAAGTCCGGCGATCCGGATCTCGCGTACGCGCCTCGGGTTTCCCAACAGCTCGTGCAGTTGGTAGCTCACGCGCAGCGTGTCGATGACGCCCGCCAAAGGTCCGTTGGGCGCGATCAGGCGGATGCCGTAGAGCTCGATGCCCGAGCCAAACCCGCCGCGGGCGGCGGCGGCCTCGAGCCGCGTCTCGGGCCACAGGGGCACCGCCCGCAAAGCCTGATTAGCGACCGTCTTCATGCCCCACGGCGTGTGGAGCGCGGCCACCAGGACCACGACCAGCACCACGGGGACCAGGAGGACGGTAAGCACCGGGCGCCAGGGAAAAGGGGTGCTGCGGCGGGGTTCAGGATGGGTCGGTGCTTGGGTCATCTGGACCTGCGGCGAGTTGGGAGCAGTAGTTTGGGCTCCAGTCTAACAGAGCGTTCCTGACGTCGGCCCCATCCGCGAACCACGAGGCGCTGTGGCATAGTCGCCGATCTCCATGGCGAAACTCGCGCAGCAAGGCGCGTCCGGCGCGCACCGGGGCGCCATCGGCCACGAAGTGCGTTCCCGGGACCACCGTTCGACGGCGATTGCGGTTGCGCTGGTGACACTCCTCGTCGCCCGCGCCGTCGTCTCGTTCGTTCCGTCGATGGCCCTGTGGGGGCTCAACGTCCAGCGCTTCCTCGACCCCTGGTGGGCGTGGGCGCCGTGGGTTCTGGCGGCCGCGGCGCTGACGCCACCGGTGGCCCGCCGTCTGGCGCCGTTGGCGGAGGCCGCCGGGCGCGCGATCCAGACGCGAACCGCGCTTGGTGGCCTGGTCGCCGCCGTGATTGCCGCCGCCCTCGTGTTCGCGCTCCCCGACCGTCTCTACTTCGTCGGGGACTTCCTGATCCGTTTGGGCGGGCTCCGAGACGGACAAGACCCGACGGTGCTCTCGCCGCAGGCATTCCCACTCGATGTCTGGCTGCACTACTCGCTGCCACGGTGGGTGCAGTCGGCCGGCTGGACCGACGTCCACACCGCCGTACGCGTGATCGGTGCCGTGGGCGCGGCACTGCTCGGCGCCGCGGCCATCTTCCTGGCGCGGTCGATGCGAGTGGGCCCGGCGGCGACCACGGCCGCCGCCGCGATGGTTCTGTTTGGCGGCTACCTCTGTCTCTACACGGGGGAGAGCAAGGCCTTCGCGGAGATCTGTGTGGTGGTGGTCGCTTTCGCGGCGTGCGCGCTCGCAGTTGCAGACGCGAGCCGGGCGGCGAGCGGGTCGGCCGCCGTCGGCGTACCGCTGCTCGGCGCCGGACTATGCGTTTCGATCGGCGTCTTGTTCCATCGCTTTGCGCTCGGGCTGGTGCCGGCACTGCTGCTGACCTGGGTGATCGGGTTTCGAGCGCTTCGTAGGGCGCGCGGCGGACCGGGTGCCGCGGCGCTCTTCGCCGTCACCATTCCGATCACCGTGCTCTGCGTCCTGGCGCCGCGTCTGTGGCGGACCATCGTGACCTATGACCTCGGCGCCAACTTCGCGACCGCTGAGACGCGCGCCGGAGGTGGAATGCTCGCGGCCGCATTCGAGCCGACGCGGCTGCTCGACGTGTTGAACCTGGTTCTGTTCCTGGCGCCGGCCCTGCTGGTGGCCGTGATCGCGGCGATCGCCGGCCGGCGCGCCGCGGAGCCGGACGCCGCCATCCGACAGCTACGTCGCGACCAGGGTTGGATCGCCGCGTCGATCGCGATTCCGTTCGCGTTCGTGTTCCTGGCGGCACGTCCGCCACAGGGGCTGGTGCGCGACTGGGACTCGTTCGCAACCGCCGGTGTGGCACTCGCGGTCTGGTCGGCATGGCGCATCGCGGTCGCACTCGATGGCTCGCGCCGCGGGTGGCTCGCCGTCGCGGTGATCGCGGCGGTCGCGACCCCGGCCGTTCAGTGGCTGGTGCACTACGCCGATGAAGCGCGCGGCTTCGCGCGACTGGAAGCCCTGATGCTCGAGCCGCCCGGCCGCCCGGCGGTCGATCGCGCTCGCACCTGGGACTTTCTCGGCTGGCGGAACTTTCGCGAGGCGCGCTACGAGGACTCCGCGCGCGCGTTCGAACAGGCAGTGGCGGCCGCGCCCAGCGCCCGCAACCACACGCACTGGGCGATGGCCGAGACCATGAACGGCCGACACGACCGGGCCCTCGACATCTACTTGCGCGCCGCCGAGCGCGATTCGAACCTCACGATCGCCTGGTTCGGTGTCGGGGTGAGTGGGATCAATTGCGGCAATCGCGCCGCAGTCGAGCACGCAGTCCTTCACTTGCGAAGGCTGGCGCCCGATAACGACAAGACCCGGGAGATCGTGGGCTGGCTGGAGAGTGAGGGGGCGGCGCCGCGATAGTTTCGGAAACTCGCGAACCCCTTTTCTGGTACAACAAGTTGTGGGGCCGCTGTGGCACCTGTTCTGCAAGGACCTGGCCTACCCCCGTCCCTCAATGGCTGCGGGCCAGGTTTCTCCGTGTGTTTCCCTCGCAAACCGCGATACGGAGCGTTGCATCATGCAACAGGCACCTGCTTCGGGCAGGCCAAGGGCTGCGTTCCCGCCCCCTGGCCGGCCCCCGGTCGTGTCCGCAAAACCCAAGCTGGTGGCGCCGGCTCAACGCTCCGAGACGGCCGATCGGTGGTCGCTGCTCGTCCTCCTGGCGATTCCGGCGGCCCTGTCGCTGGTTTGGCTCCACTACTACGTGGCCGAGCGCAGTGAGCGTGTCCGAGACCCGGTGCACGCCCTGCTCAAGCCGGGCGGCTCGGTCGGACTCTCGTTCGGGATCGTGGGCTTCGCCTTCTTCCTGTTCATGTGGCTCTACCCGCTGCGCAAGAAGTTCCGCTGGCTGGCGTGGACCGGGAAGCTGCCCTCGTGGATGCGCGTCCACACGGTTGCCGGGCTCGCCCTGCCGGGGCTGGTTGCGGTTCATGCCGGCTGGCGGTTCGAGGGGCTGATCGGCCTCGGTTTCCTGGCGATGATGCTCGTGGTCCTGAGCGGCATCGTCGGCCGCTATCTCTACGTACGCATTCCGCGCAGCCAGGCCGGTCTCGAACTCACGCTCGAGGACGCTTCGAACGAGCGACGTGCCATCGTCACCCGGATCGCCGCCACCACCGGGCTGCTCCCCTCGGACGTGGAGCAGATGCTGGTGTTGGATCCTGCGCCGACGTCGCGATTGGGCACGGGCCGCGCGTTGATCCTGCTGGTCACCAGCGATTTCACCCGCTGGCGCGCGGTGAGGCACCTGACCAAGCGGTTCGCACGGCCCGGTCCGGGACGCAAGGCGCTCGATCACGGTCAGCTCGTGGAAGTGACCCGTCTCGCTCGGCGGGAGATGACTCTGGCCCACCAGATCCGCGCTTTCGAAGCCACCCGGCGACTGTTCGCGCTCTGGCACGTGGCACATCGTCCGGTGGCCATCACCGCGCTGGTCGCGATATTGATCCACGTGGTGGTCGCGGTGCTGATGGGCGCCGTCGGGTCTTGAGGATTCGCTCGTGACCATGCTCATAACAACGATCGCATTCGCCGGAATCACGGTGCTGCTGGCCGTGCTCCACATGCGACAGCGCGGCTCCGGCCGCAACGCCGGCATGCCCTGCCCCCGGTGCAAGACCATGGTGGCCCCCGATGCTTCGGCCTGCCCCCGATGCAACGCGCCGATGCAGGCGTACGATCTGGTCCTGGCGCCAATCGTCGCCGACGGCCCCGAGCCCGAGGCCTCGGGGCCGCTCCACGCCGTGGTGCGATCGGATCTGTGCGTGGGCTGCGGCACCTGCGTCGACGCCTGCCCGGAGCCAGGGGCCATCGTGATGGTGAACAAGCTCGCCACCGTGAATCTGGACTTGTGCAAGGGCCACGCGAGCTGCAAAGCCGCATGTCCGGTAGGCGCGGTGGTGGTCACCGCGGGTGCGGCGGTGCAACGCCTCGAGGTGCCCTATGTCGATGCGCACTTTCAGACCAACGTTCGCGGGCTCTACGTGGTCGGCGAGCTCGGCGGTCGCGGGCTGATCAAGAACGCGGTCAACGAGGGCAAGCTCGCGGTCGAGCACATCGCTCGTCTCCTGCCACCCAGTCAACCGCGGCGGGATCGCGACGTGCACGCCTACGACATCGTGGTCGTGGGTGCGGGCCCTGCAGGACTGAGCGCCGGTCTCGAGGCCCTGAGATCCGGGCTTCACTACCTGGTGGTGGAGCAGGGGGCGATCTCGGACACGATCAACAAGTACCCGCGCAAGAAGCTGCTGTTCGCCGAGCCGGTGCGCATGCCCCTGTACGGCGATTTGTGGGTGGCGGACGGCTCGAAGGAAGAGCTGCTGGCCGTGTGGAAGACGGTCATCGCCAAGACCGGCCTGATCGTGAACACCGGTCACCGAATCGAGCGCGTGGAGCGCGACGGCGAGATGTTCCGGGTCTCGACCGCCGACCGCGAGGTCCGTTCGCGCACTGTGGTGCTCGCCATGGGCCGGCGCGGGACGCCGCGGCGTCTGGGGGTGCCCGGCGAGGATTCCGAAAAGGTGCTCTACGACATCATCGAGATGGAGGCGTTCGCCGGACAGTCGATGCTGGTGGTCGGGGGCGGCGACAGCGCGATCGAGTCGGCGCTCGGGCTCGCGAACCAGAAGGGCACGACCGTCAGCCTCTCGTATCGCGGAACCGAGTTCTCGCGGCTGAAGGAGCGCAATCAGGCCAAGCTCAAGGCCGCAGTCGAGCAGAAGCGGATCCAGCTCCTGCTCGGTACCCAGGTACGAGAGATCCGACCTCATTCGGTGATCCTGGAGCAGAATGGCGCTCCGTACGAGCAACCCAATGACTTTGTCATCGTTCGCATCGGGGGGGAAGCCCCCTACCCGTTTCTGCAGCGGATGGGAGTCCGCATCGTGCGCAAGGAAATCGCGCTGGAACCGGCGACGCATGAAGCGGCCGCGGTGTCGTGAGGTGGCATCGTGACGGATTCCTGCGGGCGGTGCTGCTGGTCGGAGTCTCCGCGTGGGCGGCACCGGCCGCGGGCCAGATCTCGCCCGGCCCGCTCGCCCATGCGCATCGCAGCCTCGACGGCTCGCTCGACTGCTTCAAGTGCCACGTCGCGCCCGGGCGCAAGTCGACGATGGACGCGAACTGCCTCGCTTGTCACACCGAGATCGCGACCATGAGGAGCGCGAATCGCGGGTACCATGCCAAGGTCGCCGACCAGGCCTGCGCGAGCTGCCATCCCGATCACGCCGGGCGCGACTTCGACCTGGTGTCCTGGGGCAAGGCCGGACTCGAGGCCTTCGACCACAACGAAGCCGGCTGGCCGCTCGAGGGCAAGCACGCCAAGGTCGAGTGCAGAACCTGTCACGAACCGAAGTACCAGCGACTACCGCTCTCCGGGAAGCTCCGGGTCGAGAACCATACCGAGAGCTGGCTCGCCCTCGAGACCGATTGCGTCTCGTGTCACAAAGACGTGCATCGCAGCCAGGTAGGGTCGAAGTGCGAGACCTGCCACGGGCTCGACGGTTGGAGTCCGGCGGCGAAGTTCGACCACGATCAATCCCGCTTCGCGCTCACCGGCAAGCACGTCGACGTCGAGTGTGCCAAGTGCCATCCCCCTGCGGGAGTCCAGGTGGTCGCGGCCGAAGGCCAGCGAACCCGCACCCGAACTGCGGCCAGCGGCATGGCCGCCGCTCACGCACCCAAGCTCACCGAAGACGCGCGCTACCGGCCGGTGCCCCACGCCGAATGCAGCTCCTGCCACCGCGACGTACATCAGGGTCGATTCGGGACCGCCTGCTCGGACTGCCACTCGACCAAGGGATTCGCGGTGATCAACGAAAAGGGATTCGATCACGACCTGACGCGATACCCGCTCAAAGGGAAGCACGCCGAGGTCGCATGCGCCGACTGTCACGACACGAAGCGCGCTTGGGGGGCCAAGCCGCCGTTCGCAACCTGCGGTTCATGCCACAAGGACCAGCACGCCGGGCAGGGCCAGATCGTCGGGAAGCCGGCCGACTGCGCGACCTGTCACACCGTCGCGACCTTCGAGCACTCTTCGTTCACCGTGGCCAGTCATCGCGCTACCCGCTATCCACTGGAGGGGGCGCACGTCGAGACCGAATGCCGCCTGTGCCATGCACGCGGCAACGCCGCGGAGGCCGCCACCCTGGGCCCGGCGCGTGTCCGCATGCGCCCCGGGCATGAGAAGTGCGTCGATTGTCACCGTGACCCGCACGCCGGGCGTTTTGCAACCGCCCGCGGTGCCCAAGAGGCCTGCTTGTCCTGTCACGATGTGCATCGGTTCCGGCCCTCGGCCGTGGACGTCGCGGCCCACGCCGCCTACGCCTTCCCGCTCGAGGGCGCGCACGCGGCCGTGCCATGTCAGGCGTGCCACGCCGAGCTCAAGGCGACGGCTGCCGCTTCGACCCTGCGCGCCGCGCACGGCCGGACCCTGCCCTTCACCCAGAAGCGCGCCCGTTGCACCGAGTGCCACGAGGACGTCCACGCCGGCCAGTTCAAGGGTCGTAAAGACCGGGGCGCTTGCGAGGGCTGTCACGACAACGATGCGTTCGCGCCCGCGTCACGGTTCGATCACAACCGGCACTCCTCCTTCAAACTCGAAGGCGAACATGCCCGCACACCGTGCCTGTCGTGTCATCGCACGGAACAGACGGCGAAGGGACCGCTCGTGATCTGGCGTCCGGTTCCCCACGAGTGCGAGAGCTGTCACGGGAAGAACGTGCCCGAAGAGAAGAAGTCTGGGATGATGCTCAGATCCCCGCGACGGGAATTCGCTCTAATGCTGACCACCCGAGAGGCGTCTGCCCATGATTCCGCGCACTGACAATCAACGTCGCCGGACGTGGGGCCGCTTTGCGATTGCTGCGGTTGTGTTGACGCCGCTCGCGGCGTTGGCGATGGCGGCGCTGGCCGCCGATCGGGCGAAGGACAACAACCCCCACGGCGACTTCCGCGAGGATTGTGCGCTCTGTCACGAGGCCAACGCCTGGAAGCCGGCGAAGATCAGCCCCAAGTTCGACCACGGGAAGTTCGGATTCGAGTTGGCGGGCGCTCACGCCGCCGCCGACTGCCGCTCGTGCCATTCGAGTCTCGAGTTCCGCCGGACCGAGCCCCGGTGCGCCTCCTGCCACGAGGATCCGCACCTGGGCGAGTTCGGCACCGATTGTGCGCGCTGCCACGGTTCCCGCAGCTTCGTGGATCGCGCGCCCATGGTCCAGGCGCACCAGCTCACGGCGTTCCCGCTCACCGGCTTCCACGCGACCCTGGATTGCGAGACCTGCCACCCGCCGGCAGCCCAGGGTCAGATGCAGTTCCTGAATACGCAGGCCGACTGCCAGAGCTGTCACATGAAGGACTACGACGCGGCGCGCACCCCGGATCACCGGGGCGGCGGGTTCCCGACCGAGTGCGCGACCTGCCACAACTCCATCGGGTGGAAGACCGCGACCTTCGATCACTCCTTGACCGCGTTCCCGCTGAGTGGCGCCCATCGATCCGTGGCGTGCATGAGCTGTCACGGAGATGGTGTCTACAATGGAAAGAACACGGCGTGCGTGTCCTGTCACCAGGAGGACTACGACCGAACCACCGATCCGGAGCACCGCTCGGCGGGGTTCAGCACCAACTGCATCACCTGCCACACCACGACCGCCTGGGGCGGAAGTCCATTCGATCATTCGTTGACCGCGTTCCCGCTGACCGGCGCCCACCAATCGGCAGCGTGCATGAGTTGCCACGGCGACGGCGTCTACGACGGCAAGAGCACCGCATGCGTGTCTTGTCACCAAGCGGACTACGATGGAACCTCCGATCCGGTCCACCGATCCGCCGGGTTCAGCACGAACTGCATGACCTGTCACTCGACGATCACCTGGGGCGGAGCCGTGTTCGACCATTCCATGACCGGCTTCCCGCTGACCGGGGCCCATCAGGCTGCGGTGTGCGCGAGCTGCCACGGCGACGGGGTCTACCAGGGGAAGAGCGCGGCGTGCATCTCGTGCCATCGGGCGGACTACGACGGCACGACGAACCCAGCGCATGCCGCGGCCGGATTCAACACCGACTGCGTCACCTGTCACTCGACCGTGACCTGGACCGGCGCGACGTTCGACCACGACACGAACTTCTTCCCGATCCACAGCGGAGCGCACAATGGAAAATGGGACGCCTGCTCCGACTGTCACACCAACCCGACCAACCTCTCGGTGTTCACCTGTTTGACCTGTCATCCGCACAGCGATCGCGCCAAAACCGATGGCGATCACAACGGCGAGTCGGGATACCAATACGAAAGCAATGCGTGCTTCTCGTGCCATCCGCGGGGTCGGAGCTGATGCCCCGGCAGTGCACCCTCTCGATTGCGGCGGTGGCCGGCATCCTGATCGCGCTCGGGGCCGCGGCGGCATCGGCCGCGACCCGCTCGACCCAGGTGTCCTACCTCGCGGGGGGCTCGGTGTACGTCAATGCCGGCCGGGTCGACGGCCTCCTGGCCGGGGATTCGCTGGAGGTCGTCCGTGGTGGGGCCGTGATTGCGAACCTGAGGGTGTCGTTCCTGTCTTCGCAACGGGCATCCTGCGACACGTTCAACGTCCGGGTCTTCCCGATCGTCGGTGACGTCGTCCGTTTCACACCGCATGAAGCGCCGCCGCCCGTGGCCGCGGGGCCCATCAGCCCCGAGGTGCCGCCGACGAGCGCGATGCCCGCGCAGGGCCGCGCGACGCCGGTGGTTCCCTCGGGGCGGGTGATTCAGGGACTGCGCGGGCGTGCCGGGTTGCGGATGCTCGCGGTTCAGGGAGGCACCGGGATGGGTTACGCACAGCCGGCGCTCGACTTGCGCGTCGATCGCATTGATCCCGCCCGACGACTGGACTTCAGCGCCGATGTGCGCAGTCGCAGGACCTTCGTAGGAGGGAATCCCGCGGATGGAGAACGGAGTCTGGCACGCGTCTATCGCCTGTCGGGGACCCTGCACGACCCGCGCTCCCGCTGGAACCTGACGCTCGGCCGGCAGCGCACTGACGGCTTCTCGGCGGTCAATCTGTTCGACGGGGCGCTCGGAGAATTCCGGTTGTCGCGCATGTCGGTCCGTCTGTTCGGGGGACTACAGCCCGATCCGGTGACGCTCAAGATATCGAGCGAGATCATGCAGCACGGCGCGGGCGTGGAGTGGCGATCCGGTCCGGCTCCGGCGGGGCGACGACGTTGGGCGGTGAGCACCGGTGCCGTGTCTTCGTACCACGGGGGCAATCCGAATCGTGATTTCGCCTTCGTCCACGGCTTCCTGTCCGACGAGCGCTGGTTCCTTTCCGGATCGCAGGAAGTGGACGTGGCTCGCGGCTGGAAGCGCGCGGCCGGAGAGCCGGCCGTCTCGCTCACCAGCACGTTCGTACTGGGACGAATCACGATCTCCAAGCCGGTCGAGCTGTCTGCCGGCTACGACGCGCGTCGCAACGTCAGGCTCTGGTGGGATCGCTACACGCCCGAGGACGCGTTTGACGATCGGTACCGCCGGGGCGGCTGGCTCGGAGTCTCGGTGCGCGCCAACCGGCACCTGCGCCTCTCTGCCGAGGGTCGCGCACATGGCACGGACGCGGACGATCGAACCCAGTCGGCGACCGGTACGATCGAGCTGATGCGGGTGACGTCACTCATGGCCACGCTTCGGCTGCGCGGCGGAATGGCGGACGGCTCGATCACGTCGTCGAACCTGGTGTCGGTCGGATTGGGCGCCGACCCGATGACCGGAATGCACCTGGAATTCGCCGGTGGCGCCCGCAATACCCGCGAGCAGGTCACGGGACTCGAGGAGCACGCCGTGTGGGAGAGCGCCGACGTTGACCTCGCGATGGGCGCCCTCTGGTATCTGTCGCTCAGCTACGAACGCACGCACGGTGGTGCGGTGACCACGCACCAGGAATACGCGGGACTGAGCTGGACCTTCTAGGCTGTTAGCGCCCGAGCAGCGATAGCAGCCCGGTGGTCAGCCACGGCAGGTAGGTGATCACCAGCACGCCGATCCCGAGGATGAGCAGCATCGGCATCGAAGCGCGCGCGACCTCGAGCACCGGCTTGTGGAAGCGGTACGACGACAAGAACAAGTTGAGGCCGACCGGCGGCGTCAGGTAGCCCAGCTCGAGATTGGCGACGAAGATGATGCCGAGGTGGACCGGGTGGATGCCGAACACCATCCCGAGCGGCACGATCAACGGCACCACCACCACGGTCGCCGAGAAGATGTCGATCAGGCAGCCGACGATCAGCAGGAACACGTTGAGCGCGAGCAGGAACATCAGCGGCGAGTGCACCCGTTCCCGCGTCCACTCGACCAGCCGCGCCGGGATCTGGGCGTCGACCATGTAGCTGCTGAGTCCCATCGCCACGCCGAGGATCACCAGGACGCCGCCGATCAGCAGCACCGAATGCGCGAACACCCGCGGGATGTCGCGGGTCAGCGACAGATCGCGCTTGACGAACACCTGGACGACGAACGCATAGAGCGCAGTGAGCGCCGAGGCTTCGACGATGGTCGCGAAGCCGCCGAAGATCGCGATCAACACGACCACCGGCATCATCAGCTCGAACGCGGCGCCACGCAGCGAGCGCACCGCCTCGTCCCAGCGGAACGTCTGCCGGCCGGCGCCGGTGACCATGCCTTCGCGGGCGCCCCAGAACGCCACCATCGCGAGCAACAGAAACCCGGGCAGGATGCCGGCGATGAATAGATCCTCGATCGGGATCTGGGCGACGATGCCGTAGAGGATCAGCGGCAGCGACGGCGGGAACAGCAGCCCGAGCGAGCCGCACGCGGTCAACAGTCCGAGAGAGAACCGGTCGCGATAGCGGTCCTGCTGGAGCGCCTGGTAGAGCAGTGCGCCGAGCGCCAGGATGGTGACGCCCGAGCCGCCGGTGAACGCGGTGAAGAACGCGCACACCACGGCGACCACCACCGCGGTGCCGCCCGGGAACCAGCCGAAAAACGCGCGGAACACCGCGACCAGCCGCTCGGACGCTCGGCTCTCCGACAACAGATAGCCGGTGAGTGTGAACAGCGGGATCGCCGCGAGCGTGGGCGACACTGCGAGCCGGTAGGTCTCGACCGGCATGGCCGCGATCGGCACGCCGTCCTTCATGAACAGCAGCACCGCGACGCCGCCGAGCATGGTGAAGATCGGTCCGCCGAGCGCCGAGCCGACCAACACGACGACCAGCCCGGGCCAGGACGGAATCGACTCCATCACCTGCGGGTACTGCCCGAGTGCGACGCCCCCGATCAGTCCGAGTGCCGCCAGCACGCGCGGCGCCCAGGTGTTGCCGGCCCGCCACACCAGCCGCAGCGCGATCAGCGCGAACGACAGCGGCAACACGAGCTGCGCGATCCAGGCCGGAACCATGGCGACCATGGTTCCCGAGTCGCGCTCGACCAGGACCAGCTGGAGCGAGGCGCGCGCGAGCAGCGCGGTGATCGCCGCCGCGACCATCGACGACACGGTGTGCGCCGCGCGTCGCCAGAAGCCCTCGGGCAGGTACTCGGTGGTCGCGAGCGTGAGCAGACGACCCTCGCGCGCGGCGATCGCGGCGCCCAGGAAGCCGACCCACAGCGTCAAATGTTGGACGAACGGGCCCGATCCCGGAATCCCGATGTCGAACACCTGTCGCGCGACGATCTCCGCGAGCGGCAGGAGGACCATGGCCGCGAGCGCAAGACTCGCGATCCAGGCTTCGAGGCGGCCGAGGTGTTTCAACGTTCGAGTGTCGCGGGCGGGACGGTCACGGGCTGGGCGGCGCGGTCAGTGTCCGCCCGCCGCAGCCTGCTTGCGGAATGCGTCGCGTTCGCGCAGCGCGAGGGCCATGATTTCGGCGGGAACCGTGCCCTCCATGCGAGCGCCGTAGTCGTCGGCGAGCTTGCGCCATGCCGGCTGGTCCGCGGCCGGGATCTTGGTGACCTTGAGCGAGCGCGCCTGCATCTCGCGCACCGAGGTCGAATCCTGTGCGGGCACTTCACGCATCAGGCGCGCCTCGGTCGACTTGCACACCTTCTGGATCGCTGCGCGGTCGGCTTCGGAGATCTTCTTCCAGGCGGCCTTGGTCATGATCAGGCCGCCGACCAGCGGGCCGAGCCCGACGTCGGCCATGTACGGGGTCTGCCGAAACCACTGGAGTGCCGCCGCCGCGAGCGGCGTGGTGGGCAGGGCGTCGATCATGCCGGTGTTGAGACCGGGAAGGATGTCGGTTGCGGCCAGCGCCACCGGCTGGAAGCCGACGGCCTTCCATATCTGGACGCTGCGATCGTCCCCAGCCCAGACGAACATCTTGACCTTCTTGAGGTCGGCGAGTGACTGGATCGGCTGCTTGCTGAAGAAGTAGACCCAGCCGCCGTGCCCCCAGTTGAGCAGCACGAAGCCCTTCTCGTCGAGACGCTGTCGCAGCACCGGCTCCATCTTGTCCAGCACGTAGAACAGCTCGGGATACGAGTCGAACATCATCGGGATGCCGAATACGTCGAACGCCGGATCGATCTCGGCCAGGCCGGTGATGGTCAGCGCCGCCGCCTGGATCTGCCCGATCCGCATCTTGCGCACCATGTCGGGCTCGTCGCCCGCAACGCCTCCGGGATAGATGCGCAACGCGACGCGGGCGGTGGTGCCGCGGTTCCAGCCGTCGCCGAGGTCACGCAGCGCCTTGTGCCACACCGATCCTTCGGGCACCAGCGTCGCGAGCTTGACGACTTGCTCCTGGGCGGCGGCGGGCGCCGGTACCCCGGCGAGCGGCAGCGCCAACAGTGCGGTCATCGTGTGTATCGCGTTCCATCGTTTCATCGTTTCGAACCTTCCTCGATGGGAGCATCGACCGGGGAGTCCAGGAACAACTCGTCGGCGCGGCTCAGCAGCCAGCGCGCCTTCTTTTGTACCACGATATTGGCCAGCCGATTGGGCGGGTCGGCTTCGGGATCGACCGCCAGCGCTTTCTCCAGCATGGCGGAGAACTCGGCGCGGTCCTGAGTCTGGACCGAAATCGCCTCGGCCAGCGTGACGTAGGGACTCGCCTTCCGTCCACCTGAAAGTTGTACCGCCCGGGCAAAATGTTCGCGCGCCCGCGCGATCGACCCGCCCATCACCGCCGGCGCCGACTCGAGGATCAGCATCGCCTCGTGAAACGCCCCGCCATCGTAGGTCTCGTCAAGCTCGAGGCCGCGCTGCATCAACGACCGGACCACGCTGACGTCGGCGGTCAGCTCGGGCCGGTCCATGCCGACGCCGATCGCGGCACCCCAGGACGCCGCGGTCCAGTAGAGCAGATCCAGGTTCTCCTGCTTGATCGCGCGCGCCGCGGAATCCGGGTTCACCGGCAGCGCCGCGCTGATCCCGCGATTCGACAGCTCGAGTCCACGGAGTCCATAACCGCGGGCGCGCAGGTAGAGCTGGAGCGCGCGCGCCCGCATCTCCTGAGCGCGGTCGTAGTCGCGCGCCTCGACGTAGGCCGCCTCGCCCTGGACGAACGCGAAGCCGTATTGCGTGAATCCGCGACACGCAGACAACAACAGGCCTCGATGGTTCGGCAGCTCGGCCAGCAGCGACTCGAGCGTCTTGAGTCCGAACGGCAACGCGTCACGCACCAGCTCGGGATCGTTGTCGGTGCCGAACACGTCCTGTCCGCTGGTCAGCGCGTCGGCCATGCTCTTGGTCGCCATCTTCTTGATCGAACAGCCGGCGAGCAGCAGTGCGGCGAGAACGATGAGCAACGAGCGGATCATAGGTTCCGGTACTGCGGGCCGCCGCCACCTTCCGGCGTGACCCAGGTGATGATCTGGTAGGGATCGGCGATGTCGCAGGTCTTGCAGTGGACGCAATTCGAAGCGTTGATGTGCAGGCGCAGCGCCCCGGCACCCCGGGATTCGTCGGGAACCATCTCGTAGACTGCCGCGGGACAGAAATGCTGGCAGGGATTGCCGTACTCCTCGCGGCAGCGCGTGGCGCACACGCTGGTGTCGGCGACCACGAGATGCACCGGCTGGTCTTCGTCGTGTTGGGTCCCGGAAAGGTAGACGTCGGCCAGCTTGTCGAAGGTAAGGACCCCGTCGGGCTTGACCGTGGGCGGCGCGCCGTCGGCGTATTGCCCGCGCCGGCGCATGCGCTCGTGGCCGGGGTGTCCCGGTGCGCGATCGCGCAACCGCCAGTCGCGCCCGCCGGTCAGCAGGGCAACACCGGTGTTGAACATCCCGGCGAACAGGCCGAGGTCGAAACCCTGGTGGAAGTTCCGGACCGAGCGCAGCTCGGCGCCGGCCCACGAGCCTTCGAAACGCCTCTCGTAGCCCGACAGACGCTCCTTCGAGAAGTCACCGGCCAGCAAACATTCGAACGCGGTCTCGGCGGCCATCATCCCCGACTTGATCGCGAGGTGGATGCCTTTGAGTCGGGCGCCGTTCAGGAATCCGCCGGTGTCACCGGCGAGCAGCACGCCGTCGGCCCACAGACGTGGCATCGACCAATAGCCACCCTCGGGGATCGCTTTCGCGCCATAGGCCACCGCCTTGCCGCCCCTGAGCAGCGATTCGACCAATGGATGGGTCTTGAACCGCTGCAGGTTGCCGTGCGGATCGTTTCTCGGATCGCGCGCGTCGAGCCCGGTGACGAAACCCACCGACCAGTGCGTGTCGTTCATCCCGTAGATGAAGCCGCCGCCGAAAGTGTCGTTGGAAAGGGGGAAGCCCATGGTGTGGATCACTCTCCCCTTCTCGACCCGTCCCGCCGGCATCTCCCACAGCTCTTTGACGCCGGTCGAGTAGACCTGAGGATTGCGTCCCACGGTCAGGCCGAGCTGCTGTTCGAGCACCTTGCCCAGCGTGCCGCGCGGCCCCTCGCACAACACCGTGAGCTTGGCGTGACAGTCGGCGCCCGGCTGGAAATTCGGCTTGGGCTCGCGGCGCTTGTTGACGCCCTTGTCGCCGGTCCGCACCCCGAGCACGCGTCCGGCTTCGACCAACGGTTGCGCCGCCGGCATCTCGGTCGCCACCAGAACGCCCTTCTCTTCGGCGATTCCCGCCATCCACGCGACCAGGTTGCCGAGCGACAGGACGTGGTTGCCGTGGTTCGCGAGCGGGGGCGGCACGATCGGCAAGCGGAACTGGCCGGTGGGCCACAGGAAGTAGACGTCGTCGCGTCCGGCGTCGCTTTCGATCGGGCATCCGCGCTCGCGATAGTCGGGAATCAGCTCGCGCATCGCGCGGGGGTCCATGACCGCACCCGAGATGCCATGGGCGCCGACCGTCGCAGACTTCTCGAGCACGGCGATCGTCACTTCGCCGAGCGTGCGTCCGGGAGCGCCGGCCGCCACCGCCTGCTCGTGGCGGGCGATCAGGTCCGCAAGATGGATGGCGCCGGCGAGGCCGGCCGGACCCGCGCCGATGAACTGGACGTCGAACTCGAGAACTTCACGTTCCATCCCGGTCCTTCCGGGTTCAGGTGGTGCGCGCGGGTGCGGCCGCGGCCGAGTCGTGGGCGCTCGCGTCCTGGGCTTCGAGCCAGCGTTCGGCGTCAATCGCCGCCATGCATCCGGTGCCGGCGGCGGTCACCGCCTGGCGATAGACGCTGTCTGCGACGTCCCCGGCGGCGAACACGCCCTCGACCGGGGTGCGCGAGGTTCCGGGTTCGATCCGAAGATAGCCGCGCGCGTCCATCGGCATGTGGCCCTCGAGGAACTTGGTGTTGGGTTGATGGCCGATCGCCACGAACACACCGTCGATCTCGTGTTCCGTGACCTTGCCGTTCTGCGTGTCGCGCAGGCGGACGCCGGTGAGCTTCTTGTGCGGGGTCCCCAGGAATTCGGCGACTTCGCGATTCCACAGGAAGCTGATCTTGGGATTCTTGAGCGCCCGATCCTGCATGATCTTCGAGGCGCGCAGCGCATCTCGCCGATGCACCACGATGACCTCCGAGGTGAAACGCGTGAGGTAGTTGGCCTCCTCCATCGCCGTGTCACCGCCGCCCACCACCATCACGCGCCGGTTCTTGAAGAAGAACCCATCGCAGGTCGCGCACGCCGAAACGCCGAAGCCCATGAACTCGCCCTCGCTCGGCACGCCGATCAACTTGGCCGAAGCACCGGTGGCGACGATCACCGCGCGGCCGCGGAACTCCTGGCCATCGTCGGTCCAGACCGCGAAGGGCCGCTTCGAGAAGTCCACGCGCTCGACGGCGCCCTGGACGATCTCGGTGCCGAAGCGCAGCACCTGGTCCTTCATGATTTCCATGAGTTCCGGGCCGAGGATGGCCTCGCGGAATCCGGGGTAATTCTCGACCTCGGTGGTGATCGTGAGCTGCCCCCCCTGCTGGTACCCGGCGATCAGGAGCGGCTTGAGATTGGCCCGGGCGGCGTACAGGGCGGCGGTGTAACCCGCCGGCCCGGAGCCCAGGACGATGACGTCGTGGATGCGTGACAAGGCGTTCTCCCGAAACGGGTTGTAGGGAAGGACCGGGGGATTCTAATGGCTAGTCCCCCATGCGAAAAGCCGACCTCGGGAAGTCCGTTTGCCGGTGGGCCCCGACTTGAGATGCAGCAGGACGGCAGGTTGCACGCCGCCGTTGCCATTCGGCGGCCGCGACGCGAATCACCCTCGATTTCCGCCCTCCGGCTCGGTATCCTTACCGTCCCTTTTCAATTGCCCTCCCCGAAACGCCGCACAGCGGGCAACAGGGATACCCACAAAGACACGCCGGAGCCCCCGATGCGGCGACATCTCGCGCCACTCCTCCTTTGCACCGGTTGCCTGCTTGCTGCGGTTGCCCACGGCGAGACCGTGGTTCCCACCGGTTTCGTCCACGAAACGGTGGTTACCGGGTTCACCGAGCCCAACAGCATGGCGTTCCTTCCCGACTGGCGGATCCTGGTGACCGAGCAGCGGACCGGCCGGGTGCGCATGGTGGTCGGCGCTTCGATCTCGATCACCAACGTTCTGTCCACGACCCCCGAACTCAACTCCGCCGCCTACGAGCGCGGACTCCAGGGGATCGCGGTCGACCCCGCGTGGCCGCAGCGGCCCTTCGTCTATCTCTATTACACGCGCACCGGCGGATTCTGTCGCGTGGTGCGCTACACCGCGACCGGAAGCCTGAACGACCCCTCGGGCGTGTACGTCGGGCTAATGAACCCGGTGATCCTGATCGACGACATCCCCGACGCGGTCATCACGCACAACGGCGGTTGCCTGCGTTTCGGGCCCGACGGTCACCTGTACGTGAGCATCGGCGACGACGACACACCGTGTGCGGCCCGCGATTCTTCGTCGCTGCGCGGCGCGATCCTGCGGCTGCGTGTGCACACACTCGGGGAGAACGTCCAGACACCGGTGCCGCGCGCGCTGATCACGCCGCTCGACAACCCACTGTCGACACCCGACACCAACGCGCGTCTGGTCTGGGCCTGGGGCCTGCGCAATCCGTGGCGCTTCCACATCGATCCGATGACCGGCAAGCTCTACGCCGCCGAAGTCGGATTGCTGACCTACGAGGAAATCGACGAGATCCTGCCCGGCGACTTCCTCGGTTGGCCGTGGCGCGAGGGGCCGCTGGTCACGGTTCGCGGCTCGTGCCCCGAGCCCGGCGGTCAGGGCACCTTCCCCTACAAGCCCGGAATCGTGAACCTGCTGCGCGACCCGGTGAAGCAGGTATCGATCTCGACCGGTGGCATCTACCGGCCGTTGCTCGGCGCGTCGTACAACTGGGCCGAGGAGTACCACGGCGACTATTTCTACGGGGAGTACTACAGCGGTGAACTGCGCCGGCTGAAGAACGTGAAGGGTGACTGGGTGACCCCGGCCCCGGTTCCCGGCCAACCGAACGCGACCGCGTGGGCCACCGGCCTCAAGTCCGCGGTCGATTTCTTCGTCGGCCCCGACGGCAGCCTGTACTACCTGACGCAATTCGACAGCACGCAGGTCGGTCCGACCGGCGGCATCTATCGCATTCGCCAGTCCGGCGAGCCGCCGCCCTTGTCGGTGGACGACGCGCTGTCGTCGCAGATCTACTTCCGCGTGGCCCCGAATCCGTTCCGCTCCGGCACCGCGCTGTCATTCCGGCTGCCGCGCGGTGCACAGGCGCGCGTGGACCTCTACGACCTGCAGGGCCGCCGCGTGCGGCGTCTAATGGATGGCGATGGGGTCGCCGGCGAGAATCGTCTGGCCTGGGACGGCACCGACGATCAGCACCGCGCCGTGCGACCAGGGATCTACCTGGCCCGGCTCGACATGCTGGGCTTCACCAAGACGGTGCGCCTGGTGCGCGTGAACTGAGTCTCGGGGTCTAGAGCTCGCGCAGACTCGACGCCAGCGACTGCCGCGCGGCCTTGAGCGCGGGCAGGAAGCCGCCGATCGTCCCCATGGCGGCCGCGAACACCAGCCCGAAGACCATGGCGAACGGCGTCACACGGAACGCGAACGCCACCTCGCTGAACGACGCCCAGTTCGTGGTGCTGGTGACGATGCCGTTGATCGGCAGCGCCAGCAGGCAGCCGAGAAGGCCGCCAATCAGCGCCAGGATCACCGACTCGGTCATGAACGAGGTCAGGACCGCGAACGGCGAGAAGCCGAGCGTGAGCAGGACGGCGATCTCGCGCGTGCGCGCGCCGACCGCGGCGTACATCGTATTGACCGCCCCGAAGATCGCGCCGACCGCCATGATCAGGGTGATGAACACACCGGCGATGCGCATCACGTTGGCGAGCAACATCGACTGACTCGAATAGAAGGCGCGCTCGGTGCGGACCTGGACGCCGAGCCGCGGATCGTCCTCGAGCTGGGACTCGATCGCGCGGAACTGGGACGTATCGCGCATGCGGAAGGTCACGCTCTGGAATCCCTGGCGGCCGAGTGCCGGCCCGAGCACCGCCTGATCTCCCCAGATCTCGGACTCGAACGACGAGCCGCCGCAGCGGAACAGGCCGACCACGTTGAACGCGCGCTGGCCGAAGCGGATCTGGTCCCCGATCCTGCAGTTCTTGAACCGCCGCGAGATCCGCTCGCCGACGATCACTTCGTCGGTCCCGGGCGTGAACGCACGTCCGGCGGTGATCTCGAGCCGGTCGCGCAGCGGCAGGCCGTCGACCTGGATGCCACGAATCGGGACGTTCGACGAACCGGATTGCCCAAGGCGCTCGAGGTTGGTGAGCACCAGCAGCTCGGCGCTGACCAACGGGCGTCCATCGGGGGCGGTCGCGATCGCCGGCAGGGCGCGCACGATGCTGGCGCCCTCCAGCGAGACGCCGCTGGAGATCTCGCTGTCGGCGCCCGTGCGCATGACGATCACGTTTTGCGGCGAGCCGCTCTCGACCAGCGCCGCCTGGAAGCCGGCGGCCAGCGCGAACGCGCCGATCAGGATGGCGACCACCAGTCCGATGCCGATCGCGGTCGTGATGGTATTCGCCGGGCGGCGCAGGACGTTGCGGAAGTTGTAGGCGATCGGAATGGCCATGGTCGCTCCCTAGTTCACACGCGCCGCAACGCGTCGACGATGCGCAGCTTCGAGGCCTGCCAGGCCGGGACGAAGCCGCTGGTCAGTCCCATGAGCACGGCGATGCCGATGCCGATGATCACCGTGGTCCAGCTCACGGTCATGGGCGGCAGCATGCCGCCGGCGTTGAAGCCGGATTTCTCGAGCACGAACTTGGCCAGCATCGCCCCGGCGATGCCGCCGCCCAGCGTGATGACCGCGGCCTCGGCGAGCACGAGTCGGAACAGCGCGCCATCCTCGAAGCCGAGCGTCTTCATGACCGCGAATTCGTTGGTGCGCTCTCGGCTGGCCATCATCATGGTGTTGGCCGCGACCAGCAGGATGGCGAACACCACTGCCAGTCCGATCACTCCGATCAGGAACGGGACGTTGCCGTACATGCTGACGAAGCCGGCCTGGAACGCGCGCTCGGTCTCGGTGCGCGTCTGCGCCGAGGAGTTCTCGAACAGCCCGTCGACCTGCTTCGAGATCTCGCCGGCGCGCTCCGGCTGGGTCAGCTCGAGCGTGTACCAGCCCACCGGACCCTGCCCGCCCATCGCCCGTTCGTTCAGATAGTCCCAGTGGAAGATGATCGCTTCTTCGCCGAACGCCGGATCCTTGGCGTGGTAGACGGCGCGGATCGTCCAGGTCCAGTCGCCGGGGAAGATCGTGCCGATCGCGCTGATCTGCTGCCCCATCTTCCAGCCCATGCGCTTGTACAGCGACTGGCCGACGACGCACGCCGTGCGCTCCTCCATGAACGCGGCGAGCTTGGGGTCGACGTCGGCCGGAACCGCGCCGGTTCCTTGCGGAGCGCTTTGGTCGATGATCTCGATGTCACGCGCGTACATCGGCATGTAGGTCGGGGCATCGACGCCGAACCGCGCGTAGAAGTTGCCGGGGTCGAGCGGGTCGGTACCGCCGAACCAGTTGCCCCAGGTCACGCGGCCGACGCCCTGGACGGCGCGAATGCGCTCGACGTACGACTTGGGCAGCGGAAAGATCAACGAGATCTTGTTGCGCGTCACCAACCGGGCTTCGCTGCCGACCCGAATCGACGCCTCGAGCGTGTCGAGCACGCCGCGCAGCGTGCAGAACAGGAACAGCGCGATCATGACGCTCAGGATGGTGAGCGTGGTCCGACGCTTGTTGCGGCCGAGATTGACGAGCACGAGGCTCAGGAAGTTCATGTTGCCTCCGCCTACGCCGACAGGACGCCCTTGTCGAGATGCACCACCCGCTTCGCGCGCTCGGCGGCGTGCGGGTCATGGGTGACCATGACGATGGTCTTCTTGAATTCCTGGTTCAACCGCTCGAGCAGCCTCAAGACGTCGTCGCCCGACTCGCGATCCAGGTCACCGGTCGGCTCGTCCGCGAGCAGGACCGCAGGGTCGCTGACCAGCGCGCGGGCGATCGCGACCCGCTGCTCCTGGCCGCCCGAGAGCTGCCGTGGGAAGTGGGTGAGTCGATCGCCGAGTCCCACCAGCTGAAGCGCGGTAGTCGCCCGCCGCTTGCGCTCCTTGCCACTCATCTTGTGGAGCGTGAGCGGAAGTTCCACGTTCTGCAAGGCATTGAGCACCGGGATCAGGTTGTAGAGCTGGAAGATGAATCCGATGTGATGCGACCGCCATTTCGCCAGGCCGCGGCCCTTGAGCTTCGCGATGTCGGTGCCGCCGACGATCACGTCGCCCGAGGTCGGGCTGTCGATTCCGCCGATCAGGTTGAGCAACGTGGTCTTGCCGCTGCCCGACGGGCCCATCAGCGCGACGTAGTCGCCCTCGGCAATCTGGATCGACAGGCCATTGAGCACCGGGACTTCCTGGGTGTTCCGTCGATAGACCTTCTTCACGTTTCGGACTTCGATCGATGCCATCGATTCTCCTCTTCGCGCGGGCTGCCAGCGGCGACGCGCGCGAACGTTACGACGGACTCACTCGCACTCGCGTGCCTTCGGCGAGCCCCGCGGGTGGCTCGACCACCACGACCTCGCCGCCGTTCAACCCGGACCGCACCTCGACGTTGTTGTTGGTTTCTCGTCCCAGCTCGATGCTACGCGCGGCGACTCGCGCGTTCTCGACCACCCACACGCGAGCCGCGTCGCCGTCGCGCACCACCGCCGCCGAAGGCACGGTGATCCGCACCGGAACCACGGCGGCCCCACCATCGCCATCGGTGAACACGACCTTGGCGCCCATTTCGGGAAGAATGCGCGGGTCGCGGTCGAGAATCGACACTTTGACCAGGACCGTCGCCTTCTGGCGGTCGGCGGTCGGCACCACCTGGCGCACGCGGCCGGCGAACGACGTGTCGGGGTAGGCGTCGAGTGTGATGCGCGCCTCCTGGCCGTTGCGCACCCGCGCGATGTAGGCCTCGTTGACGTCGACTTCGACCTCGAGGGTCGCGAGGTCGGCCATGGTGACGATCGCGGTGCGGGTCAGGCCGCCTCCGGCCGAGGCGGGCGCCACGATCTCGCCGACCTCGGCGTCTTTGCGGAGCACGGTGCCGTCGAACGGCGCCCGGACCAGGGTGTTCTCCAGGGTCTCCGCGGCCAGCCGCTGCTGGGCGATCGCGGACTCGAGTGTCGCCTGATTGACGCGCACGTCGGTCTCGGCATTCTCGAATTCGAGCTGCGACACGACGTTCTGGTCGCGCAGCGAGCGCGTGCGCTCGAGGTCGCGACGCGACTGAGCGAGCCGAGCTTCTTCCTCGGCAACATTCGCCTTGGCCGCCTGGACCTGGGCGCGATAGATGCCCGCCTCGATCCGGGCGATCACCTGGGACTTGCGGACCAGAGTGCCTTCGGAGACGCCGAGGTACTCGAGGCGCCCCGCGATCTTGGCCGACACCGAGGCCTTGGTACGGGCCACGACGTAGCCGCTCGCCGAGATGCCGCCGCCCGCGATCGCACCGCCGCTGCGACTCGCGATCGTGGTCTGGACGGCGATTCCCTTGGGAGCCAGGAGGAAGGCTGCGGCCGCGATCAGGACGAGGACCCCGAACGCAGCCAAAGCGAGCACGAGGCCGCGACTGGCGCCGGCCGAGCGTGCCGGAGCGTCACGTTGAATCCGCAGGTCGTGCAGGTTCGGGGTGTCTGCGCTCATGGAAGCTCATGGAATTCGGGCCGGCCGAGCGCGCGTGGGATGGGTCGCGCGGCACCGGTAAGAGAGACGTCGACGATCGAGCCGGCGATGATCGACCACCGACTCGGGCCGGTCAAGCGCAGCCGCTCAGCGGGCCAACGCGAGCCTGCGCACCCAGGTCCGGTTCGCCGCCTGGAGCCGGATGAAGTAGAGCCCGGCGGGCACCGGTCCCGACGAGCCCTCGCCGTTCCACGTCGCCACGTGGCTGCCGGCGCGCTGCGGCCCGTTGGCGAGCACCGCCACCTCGCGGCCCTGGACGTCGAACACGCTCAGGCGCATGAGCGCGGCCACCGCCGCGGCAAACTCGATCCGCACCGGACCGTCGGCCGGATTGGGGGAGATGCGCCCGAGGTCGAAGGCGGCCGCGCCGCCACCGGCGGTGGCTGACAGGGGTCCGAACGTCGCGACCTGCCCGTCGTGAGCGCGCGCCCACAGGCGATACCAGTAGGTGTTGCCCGCTTCGACCCCGCGGTCGAGCGCCACGGTCGCGTCACCCTCGCTCGCGAGCTCGACCGCCGCGAACTGCCACGGGCCGGCCACCGCCGGGGCGCGCTCGAGCCGGATCTCCGCGAAGCGTCCAGGTTCGCCGAGCGTCCAACGCAATTCGATCGCGTCGCCGCGAGGGCTGGCCGCGAACTGCGTCACCAGCGTCGCGGTTTGGGCATCCCGGAACGCGACGAACCCACTGCGCGAGACCGCGGCAGCGCTCGAGAACGCCCCCCCGAGGAAAACCGCGGATCCTCGGGTCGCCACGGCCAGAGTTGCGCCGTTGAGGTCGGGATCCCACGTGTTGAGCTCGCCGGTCGCGGCATCGACCGCGGCCACGCCGAAGCGCGGCACACCACCGACGTTGAGGAATCCGCCGCCGAGATAGACGAACCCACCGAACATGGCGAGAGCGCGCAGCGAACCATCGACATCCGGATCCCAGCTGCCGGCGTCGCCGGTGGTCGCGTCGAGCGCGGCCACGTGGCCGCGAGGCTGACCCGAGATTTGGGTGAAATCGCCGCCGACGAACACCGTGCTTCCGTTCGCAAGGATCGCGAAGACCCGGTTGTCGGGCTCGGGGGCCCACGGCGTCGCGGCGCCGGCGGCGTCGAGCGAGGCGAGGTGGCGCCGCGGCTCGCCCCCGATCGAGGCGAACTCGCCGCCCACCAGGACCGTGCTGCCGTGGAGCGCGAGTTCATAGACCAGCTCGTCGGCTTTGGGATTCCAGTTGGTGGCCAGCCCGGTGCCCGGGTCCAACGCCGCAACGAAAGGTCGGACCTGACCGCCGATTTCGCCGAATCCACCGCCGGCGTACACCACGCCGACGCCAAGCGCGAGCGCGAATACCGCGCCGTCCGCGTGCGGTGCCCAGCCGGTTACGGTTCCGTTCGCGAGATCGATCTCGGCGAGATTGAAGCGAGTCGCGCCGCCCACGGTCGCGAAGAAGCCGCCGACGTAGAGCGTGCCGGTGCCCAGAACGAGATCGTTGACCGCGCCGTCCGCACCGGGATTCCAGTTGGTCGCCTGTCCGGTGGCCGCGTCGATCGCCGCCAGATTGCTGCGCGCGACCCCACCGCACATGCTGAAGTCGCCGCCGACGAAGACTCTTCCGGTGCCGATCGCCAGCGCATTCACGACGCCGGCGCCAACGCCGGGGTCCCAGCCGGTAGCGGCACCGGTGGCGGCGTCGATTGCCGCCAGCCCGCCGCGGGCCGCACCGCCGACATTGGAAAAGTCGCCGCTCACGTAGACCGTGGCGTTGTCGGCGGCCATGGCGATGACGAATCCATCCGGTGACGGATTCCAGTCGGTGGCTTCAGCGGTGATGGCGTCGATCGCGGCCAACCCGGAGCGGGCCTGGCCGCCGACCACCGTGAAGTTGCCGGCGGCGTAGATCTGCCCCCCGCTTACCGCCAGGGCCGAGACGTCGCCGTCGGCGCCCGCGTCCCAGTTGGTTGCGGCGCCAGTCGCGGGATCGAGTGCCGCGAGGTAGTAGAAATCCTCGCCGCCGATACTCTCGAAGTAGCCACCCGCATAGATGACGCCGTCGCCGGCGGCCAACGTCGCGACGTAACCATCTGGAGCGGGATTCCAGGCCGTGGCCTCGGCAGTCGCCATGCTCAATGCCGCGACATAGGTGCGTGGCTGGCCGCCGATGAATGTGAACTCGCCGCTGACATAGAGTACGCCGTCGCTCGCGGCAACCGCGTTGATCAAGCCGCCGGCCTGCGGGTCCCACCCGGTGGCGACCCCGGTCGCGGCATCGACCGCGGCCAGGTAGTTGCGCGTGGCGCCACCGATCGTTCCGAACGCGCCGCCGGCGAAAACCGTCCCGTTGACGACCGCCAGCGCGTACACCTCTCCGTCGGGATTCGGGTTCCACGCCGTCAGGTTGCCCGCGGCATCCAGGCGAGCGAGGTTGGCACGCGCCTGGCCCTGCACGGTCTGGAACCGGCCTCCCAGGTACCAACCGCCGCTGCCGTCGCTGGCGACCGTGAACACCGCGCCTTCGATGCCGGGGAACGGGGCAATCGGGGCGCCGGTGGTCGAGTGGATCGCCGCCGCGCAGCCGGTCGCCGGTCCGACGCGCGTGAACAGCCCGCCCAGGTAGATCGAATTCGCGTCGACCGCGATCGTCTGGACCTCGCCATCGGTGACCCAGAACTCGGGACGCAGGACCTGCGCGCGGGCGGGCGAGTGGCCGGCGAGCTCGAGCGTGAACATCGAGATCAGGGCGATGCGCGCCGGGGAGCGCATGACGACCTCCACAAGTTTGCGACGAGCCCGGGAGCGGCCGGAGGCCGGCGGTTCGCGATCCGAGAATCGGAGGCAGACACCGGAACCCACAGTTGCAGGCTAGATCCAGGGCGGGGGGGGCTCAAGCACAATCTTCGGGAAGTCCCACCGAGTCGGGCGGTTGCCGAGGCGTCGCGGTGCTTCTAAACTCCCTCGATCGCGCGCTCGCCGGGGCGCGGCCATTCGGAGGGAGCCCATGCCGTTCGTCATTGCCGAGCCTTGCATCGGCGTCAAGGACAAGTCGTGCGTCGAGGTGTGTCCGGTCAACTGCATCTACGAGGGCGAGGACCAGTACTACATCCACCCCGACGAATGCATCGACTGCCAGGCCTGCGAAGCGGCGTGTCCGGTGCAGGCGATCTTCCCCGACAACGGCGTGCCCGAGAAGTGGGCGTCCTACATCGAGAAGAACCGGAAGCACTTCGAGAAGTGAGCGACCGGCTTTCCCGATGACCGTGAGCGCCCTTCCGACCCGTGAGCAGGCGATCGCCCTGCTCCACGAATGGATCGAGAATCCCAACCTGCGCAAGCATTGCTACGCGGTCGAGGCTGCGTTGCGCGCCTACGCCCGCAAGCACGGCGAGGACGAGGAGCGCTGGGGCCTGACCGGGCTGATCCACGATTTCGACTGGGAAAGGCACCCGGACGCCGAGCGCCACCCGATGAAGGGGGTCGAGCACCTGCGCGCATTGGGCTGGCCCGAGGACATCTGTCGCGCCGTGCTCGGACACGCGACCTACAGCGGCGTTCCGCGCGACACGGCGATGGCGCGCACCCTGTTCGCCTGCGACGAGCTGTGCGGCTTTCTGGTCGCCTGCGCGCTAGTGACGCCGGGCAAGTCGCTCGACCAGGTCGAGGTCGCCTCGGTGAAGAAGAAGCTCAAGCGGACCGACTTCGCCCGCAACGTGAATCGCGACGATATCGTCACCAGCACGGCGGAGCTGGGGGTGGATCTCGACCAGCACATCGGGTTCGTGCTCGGGGCGCTGCGCGAGATCAAGGTCGAGCTGGGTCTGTAGGCGGGATTCTGGTCGGCGCGGACGCCGCGCCGTGGGCTCGTGCACCGATGCGCGGGTGCTCCCGCCCCAAACGCCAACGCCGCCCGAGACGTCCCTCCGTGGACCGGTGGAACACCCCACACGGCGTCAGCTCGCATCTCATCTGGCCTCGGGCGAAGACGCGAGTCCCACCTCGATAGGCCAAGCCCGACGTAATACGTGGGCTGCATGTACGCGCGGGTGATGCGCCCGCGTGTCGACCTCCATTGCACTCCTCGCGGGCACCGGCGTCAAGAAAATTTCGCCGGCTCGGTCCAGAATTCTGCAGTTCCGTCACCGATCGCCTGCAACGACTGCACGTTGATCGCAATCGCACCGAGAGTTTCGTCGACACGACCCTCGACTCGCAGGATCTCGCCGCGCAGCGCCGCCGCGAACCGGCGATAGGCGTCGGGAAACAGCACGCACTCGGCGAGGCCGCTCGGGTCGGCGAGGGTCAGGAACAGCATGAGTCCGCCGCTCTTGGTTTCGACCTGGCGGCGCGCGCACGGCAGTCCGGCCACCGCCACCCGCTGGCCCGCCCGGCGTTCGAGATCGGCCGCCGGTGTCACGCCGCGCCGCTCGTCGGCGCCTGCCCACAGTGCGAGGGGATGCCCGCTGAACCAGAGTCCGGTGGCGCGGCACTCGCCGCGCACGCGCTCGGCCGCGTCGAATTCGGGCAGCTCCGCGATCTCGGCGGGCGCGACCGCGTCGGGCAGGAAATCGCCGCCGCCGGTGGCGGCGAGCACCAGCGCGGGTTCGGCGCTCCGGGAGCGGGCCGGATCGATCGCGCGCCCGGCGGCAAGGACGCGGGCTTCGAGCAGCAGCGAGGGGCGGGTGCGGCCGAGGGTGTCGAGCGCTCCGGCCAGGATCAGAGACTCGAGCTCGGGGAGGGCCGGGCGCACGCGTTCGGCGAAGTCCGCGAGGCTCCGGAAGAACCGCTCCGCTCGCGCCGCGACGATCCGCGCGCCGGTCGCATCGGCCAGACCGAACACGCGCGACAGGCCGACGCGGACGATGCGCTCCGGCCGGGCGGGTCGGATGGCTTCCGGCGAGGTGGGCGAGAGCGGAGCGGGCGAACACCGACGCCCCGGAGCGCGAGGAGGTTGCGTGCGCCCGCGGAGCGACGGGCTCCGCCGAAGCCGGAAGCCATCCGACCCGACCCGCCGGAGCGCATCCCCCGACGTCTCCAGCGTCGTCTCCCACGCCGAGCGCTGGACGCACGGCGCACCGAACACCACGCCGCGCCGGCGCAGGTCCTCGACGTGGACCCAGGTCGCATACATGCCGGCGTGGTGGTTGAGGATGCCCACCGCCCATTCGGCCGGGAAGCGGGACTTGAGGTAGGCGCTCTGCCAGCCCAACGCGCCATAGCCCGCCGCGTGCGCCTTGCAGAACGCGTAGGCCCCGAAGCGCGTGAGGTCGCGCCACACGGCGCGCGCCGATGCCTCGTCGACGCCGTTGTGCAGCGCGTGCGCCACGAACCCGTGCTCGAGTGCTCGGAACTCGGCCTCGTCGCGCGCGGCGCCGATCGCGCGCCTGAGGTCGTCGCCCGCCGCGAGCGTGAGCCCGGCGATTGCGGCACTCACGTGCAGCACGTCTTCCTCGTAGAGCATGACACCGTGGGTCTCGCGAAGCAGTGGCTCGAGACGTGGGTGCAGGAACACCGGCGGCTCGAGCCCGCGCTGGCGCCGGCAGAACGCGTCCTTGAGGCCCATCTCGGCCGGCCCCGGGCGCACCGCCGCGACCGCCGCGACCGTGCGCTCCAGTGTGTTCGCGTCGAGCATGCGCAACAGGTGCCGCATGGCGGGCGATTCGAGCTGGAAGCAGTTCAGCGTGTCGCCGGCGGCCACGCACGCCGCCGTGATCGGATCGGACTCGGGCAGCCGATCGACGTCGATTTCGACGCCGCGATGGGCGCGCACCAGATCCACGCATTCGCCGATCGTGGTCAGTGCGCGGTTGCCGAGCAGATCCATCTTGACCAGCCCGATCGCCTCGATCGCTCGCATCTCGAACTGGGTGACGACGACGCCCTTCGCCGCCTGCTCGAGCGGGACGTAGTGAGTCAGCTCGCGATCGGCGATCACCATGCCGCCGCAATGGACCGACAGATGCCGCGGCGCGCCGTCGAGCTGCTCGGCGAGCGCCAGCGCGCGCGACAGCACCGGCTCGCTCCAGTCGACGTGGCGCCCTTCCGGAAGTGATTCGAGTCGCGACCGGTACGGCCGCTCCAGCTCGCGCGGAATGCGCTTCGCAAGCGCGTTCACCCGCGGGTTCGGCACGCCGAGCGCCTTCGCGGTCTCGCGGAATGCCGAGCGCGCGCCGAGGGTCGCATGCGTCGAGATCATCGCGACGCGATCGGCGCCGTACTGCTGGTAGACGTGCGCGATCACCTCGTCGCGACGCTTCCAGCACAGGTCGATGTCGAGATCGGGGCAGTCGCGCCGGCTCGGGTTGAGGAAGCGCTCGAACGTCAGCCGGTGCCGGATCGGATCGACGTTGGTGATGCCCAGGCTGTAGGCGACCAGCGAGCTGGCGCCCGAGCCGCGGCCGACGGTCGGAATCCCGCGCGCGCGCGCGAAGCCGACGATCTCGGCGACCAGCAGGAAGTAGTCGGTGAATCCGAGCCGATCGATCATTGCCAGCTCGTCGCTCAGACGACGGCGGGCCGCGGCCGAGTGCCGCCCGTAGCGACGACGCACGCCCGCGAGGCACTCGCGCGCCAGGCGGCCGTGCCCGGTTTCGCCGGGTGCCAGCGTTGCGCGCGGGAAGATCGGCGTTCCCAGATCCAGCTCGAGTCGGCAGCGATCGACCAGCGCCGCGTTGTTGGCCAGCGCCTCATGGGCCGCCGCCGGCACGCCGGCTGCCGACGTCACCGCGCGCACCCGGCGCGACCATTCGGCGGGCGAGGCGAGCCACGCGTCGCGCGGCGTGAATGCGTTCGGTGGCATGCGGTCGAGCAGCTCGCCGGCGGCGGCGGTCACTGCGGCGCGATGCGCGTCGTGCTCGGTGGCGGCGAGCAGGGCGACGTCGCCCGTGGCCACGAGCGGGAGCTTCAAGTGTCGCGCCGCCGCGACGCGCTCGCCGAGCAGCACGCGCTCCGCGGCGATGCCGCGCACGCCCAGCCACAATCCACCGGGCTGCAGCACGCGAACGTCATCGCGGCCCGATGCCGCCGGCACGCCGGCCGCGAGCAGGGTGGCCGCCATTCCGGGCGACTCGACGATCACATGCAGCCCGGTATGGCGCGCGGCGATCGACGTGGCCAGGTCGAAGCCCGGGTCCAGTTGCCGCGCGGTCAGGATCGCGCACAGGTGGGCGTACCCGCGGCGGTCGAGCGGAACCAGCAGGACCTCGTTGCCACCGGTAGACACGGTCGCGGCCAGGATCGGCCGCAGCCCGTGGTCGCGCGCATGCCGGTAGAAGCGGATCGCGAGGTAGAGGTTGTCGCGATCGGCGAGTGCCAGCGCGGAGTAACCCAGTTCGAGCGCGCGCGCGACCAACGCCTCGGGTGATGCGGTGCCGTAGAGCAGCGAGCCGTGCGAGCGCACGCGCAGCGGCGTGAACTCAGCGGTCATGACGCGGCCCGAATCCGACGTTCAGGTCGCGGGGCCGAACTCCGGCATGGTCGCGCCATCGCGCGGCCGCAAACGCACGTCGGGCAGCGTGCCACTGCGGAAGTATTCCGGCTGGAGAATCCGTTGGAGCAGCCGTGTGCCCCAGACCTTCTCCTCCGTCGACCACGATCGAGCCGTGCCCCGGAAGCGGAAGTTGCACACCGCGAGATCGGCGCCCTCCATCCACGCGGCCACCAGCCAGCGTTCGGTGTCGCGGCCCGGAAGCTGCAGCCAGAACAGCGCGACGTCGTAGTCGCCGACCCGATGCGTCCACTCGCGCAGCACCATGTCCTCGTCGATCTGCATCTGCTGGCGCAGCGCGTACGACGCCGGCATCGAGCTGCCGAAGCGGCCGCGCACCAACGCGGCGCTCGGCTGCACCGCCATCGGCGGCGTGAACGGCGGCGGCTTGGCCAGCGCGAAACACAGCGCCTCGGGCCGGTGGCGCGGCTCGAGCTCGGGGGTCTGCCGCAGCACGACCTCGAGTGCCGCGAACGCCACGACGGTCAGCGTCACGATGGCCGCCACCAGCGCGATCGCAACGACGTGCACCGTGCGCGAGATCCGGGGTGCGCCGGCGGGCGCCGGTGCGGGAGAGGACCCCGGGTGTGCGTGTCCCGGAGGGGAAGGAGTCATACTCGGCGGTCATCGGCAGTCCGCGGCTACTTCGTGAGCGACGGCGTGCGCAGCACGAAGCCGTGGCGGTCCTCTTCCAGGCGCCCGCGCAGGTGGAGCGCGCGACCCGAGACCAGAACGCCGTGACCGTAGGCGCTGCGCACGTCGTCGAACGCGCGCAGCAATGCCCCGCGCCGGCCGGCCTCGCGCTCGTCGAACAGCGAACCCTGGTCGCCGCCCGCGGGCGCGAAGTTCGAGAGCACGATGCCGGCGCCGTGCAGCGCGACCCGGCGGGTGAACAGGCGCACGAGCAGCACGCGCGCCAGCTCGAGCACCACCGGGTCGGTGTCCGACGGCAGCCGGAGCGAGCGTGCCTGCTCGGCGAACTCGCCGTCGGCGTAACGAAGCCGGACGGCCACGGTGCGTGGCGCGATGCAAAGCTCGCGGGCCGTCCGGCAGGCGCGGCCGACCAGGTACTCGAGCATGCCTTCGATCTCGGTCCGGTCGGCCGTGTGTTGGTGGAACGAGGTTTCGCGTGAGATCGACTGCGGCACTTCGCGCGCCAGCACCGGTGCGGTGTCGTGGCCCCGGCAGCGCTCGTGGAGCAGGCGGCCATGGACTCCGAACAGGCGTTCGAGCGCGCCGGCCGACAGTGCCCGCAGGGCGCCGATCGTCTGCACGTTCATCGAGCGAAGCGTCCGCGCGTGGGCACGGCCGACGCCCGCGAGCTGTTCGATCGGGCGCCCGACCAGGAACGCATCGGCCTCGGCCTCGTGCACCCGCGCGAGCCCGTCCGGCTTCACGGTCTTGCCGACCAGCTTGGCGAGCATGCGATTCGGGCCGATGCCGCAGGTCACGGTCAGCCCGGTGGCCGCGAGGATGTCGCGCTTGAGGCCGCGCGCCGCGCCGGCCGGATCGCCGTGCAGGCGCTCGGTGCCGGTCAGGTCGCAATACGCCTCGTCGAGGTAGGTCTCGACTTCCGGGGCGACCCGGCGGCAACGCTCGAAGATGTCCTCGGCGAAGCAGCGATAGACCTGGGCGTGGCCGTCGAGGATGACCGCGTCCGGGCAGCGCCGCCGGGCCTCGCTCAGCGTCATCCCGGCGCGCAGTCCGAAGCGGCGCGCCTCGTACGAACACGACGCGATCACTCCGGCGCCGACGATCACCGGCCGGCCGCGCAGCCGCGGATCGCGTTGCTGCTCGATCGCCGCGAAGAAGGCGTCGATGTCGACGTGCAGGATGGTGCGCGGGGCCGCGGGCTCAGCCATCGAGCGTCACCGAATCGAGGCGCCAGACCAGGTCCGCCGCCGAGAGCTGCAGCTGGTAGACGTCGCCGCTCTCGGTGGTGACCGAGAAGCAGAAGCGCGGGTGACGGCCCGAGCGGTCGACCCAGCGCGCGTTGACACCGGTGACCCGGTGCTCGCGCGGTCCCAGCCGGAAGGCGAGGGGGGTGGCGCGCCCGCCGTGGAAGTCCGCACGAACCGTGACGGCCTCGTTGATCAGCTCGATTCTCATGGCCGCGGGGAGCATAACTGCACATACGTGCAGTATCAAGGTCTATCTCCCCGGGCGCAGGGCCTGGGCATTGGGAGGAATCGGGCTGATCGACGTGCCGAAGCCGGCCAGACGCTTCAAAGATCGGCTTTTACGTTGACGCTGATGGCCAACGTGCGGCACGCTTGATGTAGCCCTCGCCGCACGGTTTCGTTCCTCAGCGCCAGCAGTTCCTCACGTACCGCCCCTCGGGCGGCGGAGATCCCTGCTCATGTCGTCCAAACGTTGTTTGCCGGTGGCGCTCGCGCTCGTCGCGCTCGCCGCCCTCGCTCCGGCCGCCCAATCTGGGAACATCCTCATCCCAGCGCCACCCCGGCCGGTCGGTGATGAGAAGCCGACGCACGTCCAGATCGGGCCCGAGTTCTACGGCGGTGTGTGCAACGCGGGGGGGCCCCTGCAGCCGACCGAGTCCCTGCCCGAGTTCATCCAGAACGGCGACGCCTACTTCACGCTGATCAACCCGGCGACCTGTGTCGACTGCTCGGAGACCGGCACGCTGACCGTGGACCAGGTCCACATCGGATTGCGGTTCAACACCGCGTGCTCGCTGCCGTTGGAGATCTCGATCGTCGACGCCATCGACGAAGGTGGCTGCTACCTGCCCAACGACGACGTTTTCCTGGCGGCGCCGCAGCCCGCCGCCCCGTTTGGCGGTGCCCCCGGTGTGTTTACGTTCGATATCACGCTGAACACTCCGGTCTGCCTGCGCGGCCCAGCGTTCCTGATGGTCCGGGTGACCAGCATCGACCCCGCATGCGTCGACCCCGCGGCGCGGCCCGAACTGACGTATGGCGACGAGTCGTTTTGCTCGCTGTGCAAGTTCTTCTTCCTTACCGATTCCGGCGGCGGTGGCGACCTGTGCGACCCGACCGACACGCCCACTCCGGTGGCGCTGCAGCAGTGGGTGAGCGGCAGTTGCTGCGCCCTGATGCCGGTGGCGAAGAAGTCCTGGGGGCAGCTGAAGGTCCGCTACCACTACTAGCGCGGCGTTCAGCCCGAGTCGCGCACCGTCGGAGTCGGCCTCACCACGGTCTTCGCGGCGCGCGCCAACTTGCCCATCAACTCGTCGCGCCCGGGGTAACCCACCACCGATTCGCTGCGGCCGGTCGCCGGTGAATGGACGATCAGGGTCGGGAACGCCTCGACGCTGAAGCGATCTTCCAGGGCCTGGACCTCGGGGGAATTCTTGCCCTCCTCCTGCATTCGGTCCACCAGTCGAATCGGCACGAAGGTCTGGCTGAGCCGCGCCGCGCTGCGAGCGTCGGCGAAAACCTCGGCTTCCATGGTCTGGCAGGGGCCGCACCACGCGGCGCCGAATTCGTAGAGGACGGGCCGGCCACTGGCCCGCGACAGCGACTCGGCCGCCGCCACGGGTTTCCAGTCGACCAGGCTTCGCGCCTGGGGCGGGTGCCGATCTTCGTAGATGCAGCTCCCGATGCGCGCGACCAGCAACACGGCCGCCGCGATCAGCAATACCCGCGGCGATGGCCGCGAGCTGCCCGCCTTCACGACCGGCCCCGCGTCGTCAGCCGGAGGCATAGGAAAGCTCCTTGCGGTTGAGCACGAAGATCCCGACCGCGAGCGCCAGCGTCACCGTCGACGCATAGGCGGCCAGCTCGTGCCACGAGACCGAACCGCCGAAGATCCGGCTCCAGTCCAGAACCGGGTTCAAACTCTCGCCGACCACGACGCCGGCGCGCGTCACCCACGACAGGCGGGCGGCGCTGCCGATCATCTGCAGCACCGAAGTCGAGATCATGATCATGACGAAGAGCCCGAGGTCCGCGAGCCCCGGCACCAGCGTCGAGAGCGCCATCAGCACTGCCGAGGCGCCGAACGCCGACGACCAGGTCGCGAGCAGTGTTGCGGCCACGCTCTCCGCGTTCACGGTGCCGCCGCGCAGAACCAGGATCATGGACGCCAGGGTCACCTGAATGGTCGAGAACGCCGCCGCGCCGAACGCGGTCGCCAGCCAGCGACTGATCGCGTACTCGCGCCGCGTGACCGGTCGCGCCAGCACCAGCTGCAGCACGCCCGAGGAGACGTCGAGCCCGATCATTCCCGAGCCGAGGATCAGGACGAACGGCAGGCTGTCGTGGATCTGGCTCAGACCCATTCCGGGCGCGGCCGCGACGAACAACAGCGGGAAGAAGAACGTGGCGGCCAGGAACGCGAGCCGGATCGGGCTCGTCAGCCGCTGGCGAAGGTGCGCGAGGACCAGCGTCGGGTTCACGGTCGCGATCCCGTGGGCGGGGCCGGCGCTACCGGGGCGCCGCCCTGACCGAGAAACAGTCGCTCGAGACGGCTCTCGTCGGGCACGACTTCGATGACTGCGATCCCGGAGGCGACCAGCGACTGCACCAGTCGAGCGGCACCATCGTCGTCTGCGACCCGGAAGCGCGCTTCACGGTTGCCGGCCTCGACGAACTGGGCGCCGGCTCGGGACGCCGCGGTCGCCAGCGTATCGCTGGCGGGCGTTCCGCCCGCCCAACGAACGCGGAGTCCACGCGCGTGCGCCGTGCCGGCGGCCAACGTCTCGACCGCCTCGACACGGCCGCGGTTCACGAACGCAACGCGATCGCAAACGCGCTCGACCTGCTCGAGCTGGTGCGAGTTGAGCACGACCGTGGTTCCCGCCGACTTGAGCTCGCCGAGAATCCGGCGGAACAGAATGACACCGGCCGGATCCACGCCCGATGCCGGCTCGTCGAGGAACACATATTGCGGGTGACCGAGCAGCGCTTGCGCGAGACCGATCCGCTGGAGCATGCCCCGCGAGTAGCGGCGAATCGCGCGGGCGCCGGCCTCGCGGTCGAGCCCGACCCGGCCGAGCAGGACCTCGACGTCCGCCGCGCTGCGTTCCGACGGCAACCGTGCGAGCGCGTGTTGGTAGGCGAGGAAGTCGCGACCCGTCATCCAGCGATCCATCGTCAGCCGTTCCGGCAGATAGCCGGTGGCCGCGCGCACCGCGAGATCGTCGGGGGCTCTGCCGTCGACCGTGATGCGGCCCGAGTCAGGAGTCAGGAAGCCGAGCAGACAACCGAGGAACGTGGTCTTGCCGGCGCCGTTCGGTCCGATGATGCCGAACACCTCGCCGGGCGGGATCGCGAGGCTGACGCCGTCGAGTGCCCGCACGGGGTCTCCCGCGAGCAGCCGTCGGTACGACTTGGACAGGTTCTCGACCACGATGCCGGCCATCGGCCGCGCATCATGCCACACGGGCAGGCCCCTGCGCGTCTCGGCGCCGCCGACGCGTTCGAAGTCGCGGTCGCGCAGGAACCGAACGTCCGGTACGACGTTTCGATCATGAAACGAAAAAGCCCCCTACGCTCGGGCGTACGGGGCTCTTTCACGAATCTGGCTGACGATCTACTTGAGGGCCAGTTCCTTCATGGCCTTTGCGATCCGGAACTTGAGCACAGTCTTTGCCGGAATCTTGATGGCCTCGCCCGTCTGCGGGTTGCGGCCCATGCGCGCCTTGCGCTTCACGACGACCAGCTTGCCCACTCCGGGGAACACGAATCCATTCCTCGCCTGCTTCGCGGCAAGCGTCGCGAGCTCTTCGAGGATCAACGTGCTCTGCTTCTTGGTGATCTCGAATTTGTCGGCGATGTATCCCGCGATCTGGGACTTCGTCATCATCTTGCCCATCGTCTGCGTCTCTCCCTGTGCAGTGTGAAAGTGCGGCACCATGTCGGACGGGCCGCCGGAGCGTTCGCACTTCGCGCGCGCGCACGAATCACGAACCTCGAGCGCGGCCCTAGCCGGGACTTGGTATAGCAACTTCCGACCGCGAATTCAAAGGCAAAAAACCGACCGGCCCTCATTTCGCCTCGATTTGACGCGGTCGGAAATGATGCAACATCCGGACCGCGCCATTCGCGGTCGAAACTGCCCTCGTCTCAGTCGAGCCTGACGAATCGACGGACGGAGCTTCCGGAGGGCGAGGAGGCTCGAATGAAGTAGGCACCACCGGGAACACGCCGGCCCTGCACGTCGCGTCCATCCCACGAAAAGATGTGGCGCCCGGCGTCGAGGCGGCCGTGGTGGAGTCGCGCCGCGCGCCGGCCCATCGCATCGTAGATCTCGATTTCGACCGCAGTTGCCGCTGGCACTTCCAGCGTCGCGTGGATCGTGCCCGAGGTCGGATTCGGGCGCGGTGCGCCCAGTGAGATCGCCGGTGCTGCCGGCTGCGCATCCGACCGCCAATGGCATCTGGTTCAGGTCGAGCCGCCACTGGGACCGACCGTGGGTGGCCGCCACCAGAGTCCGGGTCGGGGCGTGCAGGTTGAGGTCGTTGATCGCCTGGAGCGGCAGACCCTGGCCGAGGGGGTACCAGGTCGCTCCCAGGTTGCGCGTCGCGTAGACCCCGACGTCGGTCGCCGCGAACAGCGTCAGTGGGTCCCAGGGGGCGACCACCAGGTCGTTGGCCGGACTGTTGGGCAGCTCGGCGCCGATCGCGGTCCAGGTCGCGCCCAGGTTCGTGCTGCGGTAGACGTGCGATTCCCCTTCGTCGAGCGTGAATCCCGACAGCGTCACGTAGACGGTCGAGGCGCTGGCCGGATCGGCGACCACTCGGGTGACCCAGCGGATCGGCAGCCCGGCAGAGATGTCGATCCACGCGCTCCCGGCGTCGGTCGAGCGCCACACGCGGCCGTCGTCGGTGCCGGCGAAGTACGTGCTGCTCGATAGCGGCGAGATGTCGAGCGTGGTGATGGTGCCGTAGACCACCTGGGCCGCCGGATTCGTGGTCAGGTCGCCGCTGATCGGCGCGTAGCTGATGCCGTTGTCCACGCTGCGGAACACGCGCTGGCTGCCGACCAGGATCACGTTGTGATTGCTCGGGTCCATCACCAGCGGCGTGCTCCAGTTGAAGCGCTCGCCGGCCGGGATGCCGGTCGGCGCAGCGAACGATGCGCCGCCGGTGGTCGATCGACGCGGCCCGCTGCCGCTCGCAGCAGTACTGCCACTCGGCGATGATCACGTTGGGGTCGATCGGATCGACCAGGCAGTGGAAGCCGTCGCCGCCCAGGATCGCCGTCCAGCCGCCCGGGTCGCCGGTGTTCGTGATCAGCGTGTTGTTGTCCTGGGTGCCGCCCAAGATCCGGTTCGGGTTCGAGGGATCGATGGCGCCCGCGTAGAACTGGGTGATCGGCAGCGAAGCCGGGAACTGGACGCTGGCGCCCGAATCGATCGAGCGCCAGATACCGCCGTCGTTGCCGATCAGGATGCGCGAGGAGTCTGACGGCGAGATCCACATCGCGTGCTGATCGACGTGCCCGTACGTGGCGGTGCTGGCGAAGCTGGCGCCGCCGTTGTTCGAGCGAACCAATGGTACGCCGAGCGACCACACCCGCTCCGGATTCAACGGGTGGACGACGACGTCGCCGAAGTACCAGCCGAAACCACCGAAGCTGCCGGTGAAGCCGCTCAGGTCACGCCGGATCCACGACGCGCCGCCGTTGTCCGAGCGATAGAGCCCGCGCCCCTGATAGCCGCCGATCGACCCGGCGATGATCTGGGCGTAGATCGTCGATGGGCGCGAGCGGGCGATCGCCAGCCCGATCCGACCGACCGAGTCCGAAGGCGCCGGCAATCCGGCGGCGAGCCGCGTCCAAGTGGCGCCGTGATTCACGCTGAGCCAGATCCCGCAGCCCGGGCCGAACGCTCGGCGGTAGGTGGCGCGACGCACCCGCTCCCACGTCGCGCAGAACACGGTTTCGGGGTGGGCGGGATTCACCACAACCTCGCACGCGCCGGTGCTGTCGTTGACGAACAGCGTCTGTTCCCAGCTCTGCCCGCCATTGGTCGAACGGTAGAAGCCGCGTTCGGGGCCGGTCGAGAACTGGCGGCCCATGGCGGCCACGTAGATGCGCGCGGAATTGGCGGGATCGATCGCGACGCGCGCGATGCGTCCCACGGTCTCCAGGCCGACTCGCTCCCAGTTCGCGCCGCCGTCGGTCGTGCGATAAAGGCCATCGCCGTCGTAGCTGTCGAGCGACGAGTTGGCCTCGCCGGTCCCGACGTAGAGGATGTTGGCGTCGAGCGGATCGATGGCGAGCGACCCGATCGAGGGGACGCCGACCTCGTCGAAGATCGGATACCAGTTGAGACCGAAGTCATCGGAGCGGAACACTCCGCCGTCGGCCGAGCCGAAGTAGGCCGGGGTCCCCGATGGGTGGGCGGCGATCGCGGTGACCCGACCGCCGATGTTGGTCGGCCCCGCGAGGGTCCAGTTGAGCAGTGGTCCGCCCGAAGTCGAAAGACGAGCCGCCGCTCGATCCACGCGTGCGCGCTCCACGGTGGCTCGCCAGATCGCCTGCGGAATCTCGCCGATCGGGTACGCGCGCTGGAGACCGAACCAGTCGCTGGGGTAGGGGCCGCCCGACGACGGGCGCGGCGGTGCTTCCGGGCGGTCGACGACCGAAGTCAGCACCATCACGGCACCGATGGCCAGAGCGGAAGCGAAGGGGCGGTTCACGGATCGGCTCATCGGCAAGGCTCCTGGTGCGACATCTACTGCACTGCGTTCGGACGATCCGCTTCGTCAGGACGATGCCGTCGTCGCTCTCGGCGCGCAGGAAGTAGACCCCCGACCTGGCGGCGCGGCCCCCCGCGTCACGCCCGTCCCAGGCAAGAGAGTGACGGCCCGCCGACAAGGTGCCCTCGTGAATGACGCCGGTTCGCCGCCCCAGGGCGTCGAACACCGACACGTTCACCCGCGCTTCGCGATCGAGGCTCAAGCTGAAATGTGACACGCCCCGGCTCGGGTTCGGACTCGGCGCGGACAGTGCGAGCCTCGGCGCCGGGCCGGCGTCGACCGCGGTCGGCAACTCGGACAGGTTGACCTTCCACATCGAGCGGCCATGGGTGCCGGCGTACAACTCGCGCGCGCCCTCGTGCAGGTAGAGATCGAACACCGCCTGGAACGGCAGGCCCTGGCCGAGTGGGTACCAGGTCGAGCCGCCGTTCTGCGTGGTCCACACCCCGAGATCGGTGCCGGCGTACCAGCGCTGCGGATCGACGTTGTCGATCAGGATGTCGTTGACCGGCGCGTTGGGCAGGTTGCCCGAGACGTTGACCCAGGTGTCGCCCAGGTCGGTGCTCTTGTAGAGGTGAACCGGCTCCTCGTTGCTGCCGTTGAACCCCGAGAGCGAGACGAAGATGGTGTTCGCGTCGAACGGATCCGCGGTCACCCGGGTGATGGCGCGCACCGGCAGCGTGCCGGTCTTGTCGGTCCAGTTGGCGCCGCCATCGGTCGATCGCCACACTTTTCCGTTGTTCGAGCCGGTGTAATAGATCTGGTTGTCGACCGGCGAGATGGTGATCGTGCTGAGCGTGCCGTTGGGCCGCGAGGTGCCGGGTGCGAACGCCAGGTCGCCGCTGACCACCGTGTAGGAAACGCCGTTGTCGACACTCTTGTAGATCCGGTGCGAGCCGGCCAGCAGGATGTTGTGGTCGGTCGGATCCATCACGTAGGGCGCGTTCCAGTTGTAGCGATCGCCCGGGTTGAATCCGGTCGGCTGTGCCCCGTTGCGCCGAGGGCCGGTACCACTGCACATGTTCTGGAACTCTGCGAAGACCACCGCTGGGTTGGTGTGGTCAACGATGCAGTAGAACCCGTCCCCGCCCAGTATGGCCGACCAGGTGCCGGGGTTGGTGGTGCCGGTCAGCGTGTTGTTGTCCTGGGTGCCGCCGAAGCGCTGCAGGTTGTCCTGCGGATTCACGGTGATCGCGTAGAACTGGGTGATCGGCAGCGCGCCGAGCTTGCTCCACGACGAGCCGCCATTCAGCGTGCGGTAGAAGCCGCCGTCGCTGCCGATGAACACGCGTTGATTGTTGGACGGCTGGATGAACACCGCGTGCTGGTCCACGTGCAGGGTCGTGCCATTCTGATAGAAGTAGCTGGTCCCGCCGTTGGTCGACCGCATCGTCTGCACGCCGAGCGCGTACGAGAACTCGGGGTTGTTCGGGCTCACCGCCATGGTGCCGAAGTACCAGCCGAAACCTCCGAACCCGTCGCGGAACGTGGTTCCGGCGTCGCGCTTGGTCCAGGTCGCGCCGCCGTTGTCGCTGCGCCACATGCCGCGGCCGACGTACGCCAGGTCCTCGACCGCCGATGATCTGAGCGTAGATCGTGGTCGGCCGCGACCTGGCGTAGGCGATCGAAATGCGATCCGTGCTGTCGTTCGGACGCCGGCAGGCCGTGGGCCGGACCGAGACGGCTCCAGGTCGCGCCGTAGTCGGTGCTCCGGTAGATCGCGGACTCCGACGTCGGGCTGGCGCCGAGATCCCACATCGCGGCGTGCAGCGACTCGGGGTGCGCGGGGTTGATCGCGACGTCGGTGCCGACGGTCGAGGCGTCGGCGAACAGGACGTGCTCCCAATTCACGCCACCGTCGGTCGTGCGCCAGATGCCGCCGTCGGTGTCGCTCTGGAACAAGGACCCGCCGCCCGCGACGTACATGCGATTGACGTCGGTCGAATCGATGGCGATGCGCGCCACGCGCCGCACCTGCGACAAGCCGACGAATTCCCAATTGACGCCACCGTCGACCGACCTGTAGAGGCCGTTGCCGTCATAGGTGTCGATCGCCGGATTCGACTCGCCGGTTCCCACCCACACGATGTTCGCATTGGTCGGGTCGAGCTGGATGTCGCCGATCGAATAGCTGCTGAACTCGTCGAACACCGGAGACCCAGGAGATCCCGCCGTTGGCCGACTTCCACACGCCACCGTTGGCAGCACCAGCATAGAACGTCGTGGCGTCGGGCGTTCCGGCCAGCGCCGTGATGCGCCCGTGGATGTTGGTGGGTCCGACCAGCTCCCAGATCAGCGGACCGGAACTGGTGGAGAGCTGGGCCTGCTGGTACTCGATGAACGCGCGCTGGCGCACTTCGTCGACCACGTCGGCCGGGATGAACCCGCTCGGGAACGCGCGCTGCTCGAACCACCACTGGCTCGGGCGCTTGCTCATCGCTCGCGCGGTCTCCGGGGTCTCCAGGACCTGCTTGAGCGGCAACGGCTGCGGTCGCTCCAGGGTGAAGGTCCACAGGCCGGCGCCGGCCAGGACCAACGTCGAGAGCGAGAACAAAGCGGTCGAACGGCGCATGGCGGGATCTCCAAACGGGGGCGCTGGGTGCGAGGTGCGCGAGAAAGCCGCCCAATTGTAGATGGGGCTCCCACGTCCAAGGCCAGCACTCAATGAGGCTCCGCTGCTTTCATCCATCATCGCGGGCCGCTAGAGTGCCCGACCATGACCGTCACCGTCGGTACCCAGCTCGGGCCCTACGAGATCCAGTCCGCGATAGGCGCAGGCGGGATGGGGGAGGTCTTCCGCGCACACGACTCGCGCCTCGGGCGCGACGTGGCGATCAAGGTGCTGCCCGCACACCTGGCCGCCACCCCCGAGGCCCGCGCCCGGTTCGATCGCGAGGCCCGGGCGATCAGCGCCCTCAATCACCCCCACATCTGCACGCTCCACGACGTCGGCCACGAGAAGCGGCGTCGACTACCTGGTCATGGAGATGCTCGAGGGCGAAACGCTGGCGGCGCGTCTCGACGCGTGGCGCATGCCGATCGGAGGACGTGCTGCGCTACGGCATTCAGATCGCCGAAGCGCTCGAGAAGGCGCACCGGCAGGGCGTGATCCACCGGGACTTGAAGCCCGGCAACATCATGATCACCAAGTCCGGAGCCAAGCTGCTCGACTTCGGTCTGGCACGCTCCGCAGCGTGCTCGGTCCGACCAGCGACCTGACCAGCTCGCCGACCATGACCCAGCCGCTGACCGCCGAGGGCTCGATCGTCGGCACCTTCCAGTACATGTCGCCGGAGCAGCTCGAGGGGCGAGAGGCCGACGCGCGCAGCGACATCTTCGCACTCGGCGCGGTGCTCTACGAGATGGCGACCGGACAGAAAGCGTTTGTCGGCAAGAGTCAGGCGTCGCTGATCGGCTGCGATCATGAAGGAAGAGCCGCGTCCGGTGAGCGTCGTCCAGCCGATGATCCCGCCGAGCCTCGACCGCGTGGTCAAGACCTGCCTGGCCAAGGATCCGGATCGTCGCTACCAGAACGCCCACGACGTGAAGTTGCAGCTCGAGTGGGTGGCCGAGGCGGGCTCGCAGGCTGGAGTCCCGGCGCCGGTCGCGGCGAAACGTCGCGCGCAGGAGCGCTGGACGCGCGTCGTCGCGATCGCATCGACCGCTGGCGCTGATTCCGCTCGCCACCGGCTACTACGTCCTGCGGCCCGCGCCGCCCAAAGTCCTGCGGTTCGAGATCGTGCCGCCGACCGCGATTCAGTTCATGGATACACCGCGCATCTCGCCCGATGGCAAGACGCTCGCCTACAGCGCGACCGATTCGACCGGAGCGACGCGCATCTGGGTGCGCCCGATGAACGGGATGAGCGCGCGCCCGCTCGCGGGCACCGAGGGGACGACGCGGCCCTTCTGGTCGCCGGACAGTCGATTCCTCGGGTTCTTCGCCGGCGGCAAGTTGAAGAAGGTCGAAGTCTCGGGCGCGCCCCCGGTCGTGATTTGCGACGCGCCGACCGGCGCCGACGGCTCGTGGGGCAAGAAGGGAGTCATTCTGTTCGACGGTCGCGACCGCGATCCCATCAATCGCGTCTCGGCGGCCGGCGGCATCGCCACGCCCGCCGTGGTCGGCGACTCGCTCAAGGGCTTCACGGTCGTTGGCTGGCCCGACTTCCTCCCCGACGGGGAGCACTTCCTGTTCCTCGCGTTCGGCGAGGGTTCGACGATCAAGGTCGGCAAGCTCGGCTCGGACAAGTATGTCGACGTCGGGCCCTGCGAATCGCTCGCGCAGTACGCGCCGCCGGGCTACCTCGTCTACTCGCGCAGCGGCACCCTGGTAGCGCAGCCATTCTCGGCCGGCGCGCACAAGCTCCAAGGCGAGCCGATCCCGATCGCCGAGGAAGTGACCACGAGCGCGGTGGGTGGCTCGGACTTTTCGGTCTCGCAAGAAGGCGTGCTGGTGTTCTCGACCCGCCAGGCGCAGATCGGACAGCTGGTGCGTGTGGACCGTGAGGGTCGAGACCTCGGCACCGTGACTTCTCCCCCGGGGGCGTTGATTCCGTGGTTGTCGCCCGACGAACGCAAGGTGGCCGTTCGGATCATCGACGAAAAAACCGGAACCCGCGACATCTGGGTGGTGGATCTCACCCGCGGCGTGACGTCGAGACTCACATTCGAACCTGGCAACGAGAACTACCCGGTGTGGTCGGCCGACGGCAAGAGAATCCTCTACTACGCCGCGGGCGCAGATGCCGGGCTCTACGTCAAGAACGCGAGCGGCGCCGGCGGCAAGGAACTATTGCTGGCCTCGGCACCCGAAATCGTTCCGACCAGCTGGTCACGCGACGGGGGCCTGGTTCTGTATTCGCTGACGGGCACCAGTACCGGCCGCGACGTCTGGGCGCTGCCTCTGAATGGCGAGCGCAAGCCCTATGCGGTGCTCGATGGACCGTTCGATCAGGATCAAGCGCTGCTGTCGCCCGACGGCAAGTGGCTCTGCTACACGTCCGACGAGTCCGGGCGGCCGGAAATCTACGTCGAGTCGTTCCCCGACCGATCCGGCAAGTGGCAGATCTCGACCGCCGGCGGGCAGGACGCGCGCTGGCGCGGCGACTCGCGCGAGATCTTCTACCTGGGCCCCGATCAGCAGATGATGGCCGTGCCGATCCAGACCCAGCCGACGTTCGAGGCCGGCGTGCCCCAGCGGTTGTTCACCGCACGGATCCTGTTCCCGACCGGCATCCGCAACCACTATGACGTGTCGGCCGACGGCAAGCGGTTCTACATCGTCGCGCCGCTCGGCAGCGAAGCGCTGCCGACCACCAACGTGGTGGTCAACTGGAATCAGGAACTCAAGCGCAGGTAGCGGCGTGCTCGTCCTCAAGTTCGGTGGCACCTCGGTCGGTGTCCCCGCAGCATTTCCGATTCGGCGGTCGCCGTGGTCGCGCGCGCGGCGGCCAGCGACCCCGTGGTCGTGGTCAGTGCGCTCGCCGGGGTGACCAACGCGCTGGTCGAGTGGTGTCGCGAGCCGGCGCGGCGGGACGGGATCCTGTCCGAGACATTCGAACGTCATCGCCGATTCGCAGCGGAGGTGGGCCTGCCGGCCGGCATCCTGGACGGCGCGCTCGAAGCGCTGGCGCGCGATGCCAATGCCGTCGGGCGCGGTTTCTCGGACCAGCGGGTCGACGGCGAAGCGCGCGACTGCATTCTCGCGCACGGCGAGCGACTGGCCGCCGGGCTGTTTGCCGCCGGGTTGCGCGGCGCCGGTGTCGACGCCACGGCGATGTTCGCCGGTGATGCGGGTCTGATCACCGACGACCGCTTTGGCGCCGCGCATCCGTTGCCGGAAGCCGCGTCGCGGCTGCGTGACGGACTCGGGAACCGCGGTCCCGTTCCCGTCGTCACCGGGTTCACCGGCGCCACCCTCGACGGGCGCGTGACCACGCTCGGCCGCGGCGGCTCGGACTACAGCGCGGCTTTGATCGGCGCCGCACTGGGCGCCGACGAGATCCAGATCTGGACCGACACCAGCGGCATGCTGTCCGCTGATCCGCGCGTGGTTTCCGAAGCGCGCGTGGTGCCGCGGCTGTCGTTCGCCGAGGCCAGCGAGCTGGCGTACTTCGGCGCACGCGTGTTGCATCCCAAGACGCTGCTGCCCGCGATCGAGCGTGAGATCCCCGTGCGCGTGCTCAACACCGCGCGACCCGAGGACGCGGGCACGTTGATCCTGCCCGACGCCGTGCGCGACGATTCGACCTGGCACGTGAAGTCGATCGCCGGCAAACGCGGCATCACCGCGATCACCATCGCGTCGACCCGCATGTTGCTCGCCCACGGCTTCCTGGCCCGCGTGTTCGAAGTGTTCGCCCGCCATCACGTGGTGGTCGACCTGGTGACCACCTCCGAGGTCTCGATCTCGGTCACGGTCGACGACACGTCGCGAATCGAGGGCGCGATCGCCGAGCTCGAAGGCATCGGCCGCGTCGAGATCAAGCGCGACCTGGCCGTGGTCGCGGTGGTCGGCGAGGGAGCGCCGCGACATCCCGGCCTCGCCGGGCATTTGTTCACGCTGGTCGGCGGCGTCGGCGTGCCGGTCGAGATGATCTCGCAGGGAGCGTCGCGCGTGAATCTGTCGTTCGTGGTGGCCGAGAAGGACGCGGACAAGGTCGTGCGGCTTCTGCACCGGGGATTGGGGTTGGACGCCGAGAGCTACGTGGCCGCGGATCGGAGGGTCAGCGATGAGCCGTAGAGCAGTGGTGGGTGTTGCATGTCTGCTGATCACCAGCTGTCAGGCGGCTCCGGATCGGAAACCGGAGGTGCCCGCGGGACCGCTGAGCATCGTCGCCACCGACGCCGGCCATGAGGGCCCCGACTCGGTCCTGGCCGGTGTGCGTCACCTGCGGTTCGAGAATCGCGGCACCACGATTCACGAGGCGATGCTCATCCGGCTGCCCAACGGAATGACGCCAGCCGACTACGCGGCGGCCGTCGCCGGAGGCACCGCGTTCCCGGAAGGTGCGATCGACTGCTCGGGACCGGGTTTGACCTCGCCGGGCGAGACCCTCGACATGTGGGTCGAGCTGTCGACCGGGCGTCACATTCTGGCCTGCTGGTTCCGTCACCCGGGCGCGGACGGTTCCTACCCGCTACACGTCGCGCAGGGACCTCTGCATGAATTCGTGGTCAGCCACCGGCTGGAAAACGACACGCCGCCCACTGTGGATGCGACCATCCGGCTGGTCGACTTCAGCTTCGAGCTCGATCGTGCGATCCACGCGGGTACGCGCACGATCCGCGTGGAATTCCCCGGTCCGTCCATGCACGAAATGGACTTGTACCGGCTGCACGAAGGCTACGATCTCGCGGACCTGCGAGCGTGGTACGCAGGGGGGCGCAAGACACCGCCGCCCGCTACGGCGCTCGGCGGCGTGCTCGACAGCCACGATTCGGGGCGCGAGGTCTGGATTCGGCGTGAGTTCGTGCCGGGCCGTTACGTGGCCTGGTGCAACATGGACATGCCGGCCGAGCCGAACGTGCACACGGCGACCCACGCCGACGTCGGGATGGTGCTGGAGTTCACGGTTGCGAACTGATCTGCATCACGCGGCGTTGGCGCGAATCGCTCCCGCAACGCTCTTTCGCCAGCCCGCGGGGCTCACTCGTTTCACCGTCACCTCCGAAGCCCCAGTGAACTCCGCCAGCGACCACACGGCGTCGGCGATTCCCGCAGACAGCGACGCCTCACTTGGCGTGACCCACACGGCTCCCGGCGCCTGCTTCCCGCCGGCCACCCACGGCTCGATGTGCACCGATCGCACCTCGAGCCGCCCGGCCTCACGGTGGTTCTTCGCGTCGACCCGCCCGACCAGCATGCCGTCGTGGAGGATCGGCAGCGTGTAGTAGCCGTGCACGCGTTTGTGTCCGGGCGTGTAGACCTCGATCCGGTAGTCGAACCCGAACAGGGTCTTCACGCGCTCGCGATGCCAGAGCAGCGAGTCGAAGGGCGAGAGCAGCGTGGTGCCCGTGCTGCCACGGCGCCGCCGCCCCGCAGCCGCAAGTGCATCGAGATCCTCGCGGCGCGCGAGCCAGCGTCGCCGATCCCCAAGCATCGACACGGCGATCACGTCGCCGCTCTTGACCAGCGCCTCGATCGCACGACGCCGCGCACCCACCGGCATGCGCGGAAACGTGAGGTACTTGCTCAGGTCCAGGTCGGTAGCGGCACCCATGGCGCGCAACGACTGGAGCACGTGCCAGCGCAGGAACTCTTCGTGCGTCATCGCCGGCTCGGCGGGAAAGTCGGGCAGCACGCGGTCGGCACGTCGTAGCGCTTGTGAAAGTGACGTCGCGAGTGGACCAGGATGCGCCCGCTCATCCACAGAACGTGCAGCGCGTGAGTGGCGGGCTTCCAGTTCCACCATCCCGAAGCACCCGCGGGGCGCGCTTCGCGAAAGTCGGCATTGGCCAGCGGGCCGCGGGTCGTGATCTCGTTCTCGACCGCCGCGACCACGCGAGCGTTCTTACGCAGCCAACTACGCCAGCCGGTGTGCCCGATCACGTAGTCGGCCATCGCGCGCCGCCACGCGACCAGATGCGCATGCGGCACCAGGCATGCCGCGTGCGCCCAGTACTCGAACAGCACACGATCCTTGTGGACGAGTCGGTCGAGCCGCGCGCGATCGTAGGCGCCGAAGCGGCTCCAAACGGTGAGGTAGTGCGCGCGCTCGAGCACGTTGATCGAGTCGAGCTGGATGCCGCCGACATCTTCAGCGTAACGGGCGAGGTTCGCGGCGGTCAGCCGGCGCGCCCGCGGCCGGTCGAGATACTGTCGCTCGAGGAACAAGGCAGCAATGGCTTCGCGACTGAATTCGAGCGAGGACGACTTCGCGACGCGTGTGCGACGCGTTTTCGGCGATGGGGGTGACTCGGCGACGGTCATGACGAACGGGTCGGGAAGGCGCGCCCCACGACTTCGACCAGGTGCGCCACCGGCGCTTTCATGCCGCGCCCGTTCATGCCGCGCGCGATGTGTAGCGCGCAACCAGGATTCGACGCGACCACGACCTCGGGGTTCACGGCGGAGATCGCGTCGAGCTTGCGCTCGAGCTGGCGATCGGCCATGTCGGGGTGAGTCAGGTTGTAGACCCCGGCGCTGCCGCAGCACCAGTCGGCATTCGGCAGGTCGACCAGTTCGACGCCCGGGAGCGCACGCAAGAGGGACCGCGGCTGCGAGCGGACGTTCTGCGCGTGCGCCAGATGACAGGGGTCGTGATACGCGACGCGCAGGGGGCGCGATCCATCACGCTCGGACGTGAGCGGCCGTGCGTCCGGGGGCAGGCCGACGTTCGCGAGTACCTCCGACACGTCGCGCACCTTGGTTGCGAATGCCGACGCCCCGGCTTCGCCATGCAACAGATGGCCGTAGTCGCGCATCGCAGCACCGCAACCGGCCGAAGCGTTGACGATCGCGTCGAAGTCGCCGCCAATGGCCTTCACATTGTCGGCGGCCAAGCGCTTGGCGTTGCGCCGGAGCCCGGCGTGGGCGTGCAGGGCGCCGCAGCACTCCTGCCGATGAGGCACCTCCACTCGACAGCCAGCGAGCACCAGCAAGCGCACCGACTCCCGATTGATGGCAGGGAACATGGTCTCGAGCACGCACGTGGTGAAGTACGCGACATTGGCCTTGGGCGTCCCGGCGGGGTGGAACACGAGGGACCTGGCACCCGATTCCATGCGCGCGCCGGACGGCAACGCGCTCGCCAGCGATTCGAGCCGACGCTCCGCACGCGGCGCCAACGGCGGCGTCATAGCGAAGCCTTGAATCGCGAAGCGCGGCAGCAAGCGCGCGGCTGCGGGCGAGCGCATGAATGCACCGATTGGGCCGCCCTGGCCGAGGCGCAAGAGGTCGACTACCGCGTGCATCCGGCCGCGATGAGCGACCACCGACTTGAGCGCCCATTCGCCGAGCATGCGCGCCGGCGTGCCGCGCACCGCGCGGCGGTTCAACTGCCCGCGGGCTTCCTCGAGCATGCGACCGTAGGGCACGCCGGCGGGGCACACGGTCTCGCACGCCCGGCAGCCGAGGCAGTTGTCGAGATGCTCGAGCATCGGCTCACTCGGCACGATCCGGCCGTCGGCGAGCCCGCGCATCAGGTAAATGCGGCCGCGCGGCGAGTCAGGCTCGATCTTGAGCTCGCGGTAGGTGGGGCACGCGGTGAGGCACAGGCCGCAGTGGATGCAGGTGTCGAGGTCGCGGCGACCGGGAGCGTCCTCGCCGTCGTACCAGGAGGTGGAGGGCGCGTCGGGTTTCGTGGAATGCGCGGGGGCCGTGCTCATCGTCGCGAAGATAGCATCGGCATCGGTCGGACGGCGGGTGAGCCCGGGGCCAGTGCAGACCAAAAAGCAGAGGGCGGGCCTGAAAGCCCGCCCCCTGGCCGTGAAGCCGACTTCAGTCTGTGTTCGCCGCGAGCTGCTTGGGAAAGTGCTGCACGTCCCACGCCGGCGGTGGCGGGAAGGTCAACCGAGGACCGTTGACCGCAACCCCGGGGGCAACTCGATCGGGGACCTGGTGATGGATCGGCGGCAGACTCTTGATGAACGCCGCCAGCGCGCGCGCATCGTCGTCGCTCATGTGTCCGTACACGGGCCACGGCATGGGCGGCAGGATCGGCGACTTGTCGGGACGGTGCCCGGTCCGGAACGCGGCGATGATGTCATCCTCGGTCCAGCTCGGGATTCCGGTCTCACGGTCCGGTGTCAGGTTCCGGGGGTAGGTGACTCCCCAAGGGCCTTCCCAGCCCAGCTCGCTGCCCGACAGCATCCGCAGAGTGTCCGGATTGCCGTAGAGCCCGCCGGGCGTGTGGCAGTCGTGGCATGCCGACGAGAACGAGATCTGTTTGCCGCGCGCGATCAGCTCGGAGCGCGACATCTTTGGCGCCTGGGACGCCTTGGGCGGCGCCTGCTTGAGTCCGGTGTAGGAGACCGCTGCGAATGCGCCAATGCCGGTCCCCACCAGCAGCACCGCCATCCACCACTTGAGCCATGAGCGACCCCCGACTGCGACCGACTTCGGATTCATGGCTATTCCTCCTCTTTCCCTGGGTCAGGGTCTAGCGCGCCGCCGGCGCGGGAGCCCACTGCGCGGTGGGGGCCCACTCGGCGAGCGTCGTCGGACGGATTCCGAATTCCTTCGCGTTCTTATCGATGTCGACGTCGTAGCCGACGCGATCGAACCATTCGAGCATGATGGCGTAGTCCTCGCTGACCTTGCGGATCTCGCCGATCGGGACCCGGAAGAAGTTCAGCGCGTGGCCCACGGCCGGGGCCAGGATCTTCGCCATATCGGGACCGGTCTTCTGATCGCCCGCGATGTCGATCGCGCGGTTCTTGAGCTCCGCGTGCCGCTCGAACGCCTGCAGGCCGTACTTGCCGATGTCGCTCACCGCGATCATCTGCAACACGGTGGTCGGCTCCATCCCGAACGCCAGGTTGCCCTGCTGGATGTAGGGCAGGAAGAACGGGCCGATGAAGTTCTCCATGAAGAACACGGGCCGCAGGATCACGTACGAGGGGAAGTTTAGGCTGCGGATCTTCTCTTCCACGCGCCACTTGTTCTCGAAGTGGGGAATGCCGGTCTTTCGCTGGGCGGAGGCGACCGACGAGTAGACGATGTGCTGGACGCCCTTGTTGCGCGCGATCTCGGCCAGTCGCTTGCCTTGCTCTTCTTCCTTCTCGACGCCGGCTTCCCAGGTGTTCTGGACAGCGTAGAGGCCCCACGCGCCGGTGACCGCGCGCTCGATCGAGGCCTTGTCGTCGAGGTCGCCGGAGACGACTTCAGCGCCGCGGCGCTTCAGATCCTGCGCATTCGGCGAGTCTGGTTTGCGGGTGACGGCGCGCACTTTGTGGCCTTTGGCGAGCAGCTCGCTCGCGATCGCTCCGCCCTGCTGTCCGGTGGCTCCGGTGATGACGATCAGGTCTTTTCCGGTTTCCATGGCATTCTCCTTGGATTGAGGGTTTCGGTGTCGTCAGTCTTCGTCGCCGCGAACCAGCTCGAGCAGGTCCGCGAGAGTGTTCAGCTGGGTGGCGCTCAGGGTCTTCATCTCGGACTCGAGCCGCGAGCGCACGGCATTCGACGCCTGCTCGGTGGCCTTGAGTCCGGTCTTGGTGATCACGACGTCGACCACGCGACGGTCGCGGTCGTTGCGCTGCTTCTCGACAAGGCCCGCCGCCGCCAGCCGATCGAGCAAGCGGGTGACGTCGGGGTCGGGATTGATCATGCGCTCGGAAATCTGGCTGCACGTGAGCCCGTCGGGACTGCCTCTCAGGATCCGAAGGACATTGAACTGGGCGGGAGTGAGACTGCTGGGCTTCAGCGCCTCGACCACCCAGCGCCCCGCGGTTTGCGAGGTCTTCAGGATCTCGAGATAGACCTCGGTGCTGAGGCTCTCGAACGGCTTGCTCTGCCGGATCTGGTCACGCAGGTGTCGTGTCATGGGCATCACGATAGTCGTGATAACGACTATCGTCAAGAGGAAAATCGTCGCGAGGTGGATAAATCTCGAATGAACCGGGTAAGCCAGTCCGGCCCAGCGGGTTGGGCGGGAATACGGGGGCAGGGCCCCACTACTATTAGCGGGATCAGGAGCTTTCCCGCGTCGCTCCTAGCGGCTCAGGTGCAGTGCGGCGCTCGCGGTGAAGTAGGCGCTGGGCCCGGGGCTGGAATCGATCCAGTCGAAGCGGAATTCGGCGCCGGGCGCGAGCCCCTTGATGCCCATGCCGCCGACCGCCACGTGCCAGCCGAGATGGGCTTCGCCGTCTTCGTAGTCCGCGGGCATGCGGATGTAGGCGTTGGCGGGGGCGGCATAGAGCATCTCGTCGCGAGCGTTCTGCCAGTAGCTACCGGCGCCGATTGCGATGAACGCGCCGCGTCCGTTGCCCTCGCTGCTCCGGAAACGCAGTTCACCGGACAAGTCGTACAACTCGTCGCCGCCCTGCTCGAGACCCTCGAACGGCGTAGCGTCCGCGGAATACGACACCCCTTGGTTGCGCGCTTCCCAGCGCATCCGGCCGAACTGGACGCCGATGCCGGCGCCCGTGGTGTGCCAGTGCAGGAGCCCGGCGCGCCAGGCGAACGACGGCGCCGTCTGGTCGCCGGTGGCGATACCGGCCTGGCCGGAGAGCGTCCATTTGCTGTCGGCCGACCGCGCGATTCCGGGAACCGCGAGCAGACCGAGAACCAGGAGCGAAATCAGGCTTCTCATGACAATCTTCCTACCCCGATCATGTTCCAGGAGTGCCCGGTCTCTGCGGGGCAACTTGCCTCGCGGCAAGTTGCGTTAGGGTCGTCTAACGGAACTGTCCGCGCGGACACCCCACTCTACGCCCAGTCGAACCGGGCGCCGCAAGCCTAATCTTCGAGCGCCCCGATCGTGTCCGCCGCGGCCCGGACTCCTGGCTCGGCCCGAATTTGGTCGCCGATCCTCCGGGCCTTTTCGGCCATCACCGGGTCGTCCAACACGGCGCGGACTTCTCGCGCCAGCCGGTCGGCGCGCACCCGATTCCGGCGAACCGCCCGCGCCACGCCCAGCTCGATGCAGCGCCGGGCGTTGTCGGGCTGGTCGTGGCTGAAGGGCGGCGCCGGGGCGCATGGGATGGAAGGCCAGCCCGGCTCGGGCCGCGGCGTCACGGTAGATGCCATGGGTCGCGAGCACGACGTCGTGGCTGCGCGCCCTGAGTTCACGGCCGAGCGCCAGAAAGGGATGCAAGTCGCCGAGCGAGCCGATCGTGGAGAGCACGATGCGCGACATGCTCAGGGGACCAGGACGATCTTGCCGAAGTGCTCGCGAGCTTCGATGCGTTCGTGCGCGCGGCGCGCCTCCGCAAGGGGCATCACCGAATCCACGACCGGCTTCAGACTTCCGGCGCGAATGTGCTCGAGTGCCGCCACCAGCTCGTCGCGACGGCCCATCCACGAGCCCATGAGCGAGAGGTGACGGCCGAACAGCAGGTTGATGTCGAGCGTGACCTGACTGCCGATCGTGGCGCCACAGGTCACGAGACGCCCGTTGCGGGCGAGTGCCGTCACACCCTGCTCGAACACACGACCGCCGACGTGCTCGAACACGACCTCGACGCCCTTCTTGTCGGTCAGCCGTCTGGCTTCGGCCGCAATGTCCTGAGTGGCGTGATCGATCACATCGTTTGCGCCGAGCCGCCGGGCGCGTTCGAGCTTCCCTGCACTGCCGGCCGTCGCGATCACGCGCGCGCCGAGAAGCCGGCCGATCTGGATTGCTGCGCTGCCGACGCCGCTGCCGGCGCCGATCACCAGCACGTCTTCCCCCGCCTGGAGCTTCGCCCGCCCGACCAGCATGTGCCATGCGGTGAGTGAGACCAGCGGCATCGCCGCGGCATCGCTCCATTCCAGATTCTCGGGGTAGGGCAGGCAGTTGCGCGCCGGCACCGCGACCTGCTCGGCGTAGCCGCCGTTGCGCCGCCGGCCGAGCACGTCGTAATCGCGACACAGATTGTCGTCGCCGCGCGCACACGACTCGCACGCGCCGCACGAAAGTGTAGGGAGCACGAGGGTGCGATCCCCCGGCTTCCAGTCGCGCACGTTGGCGCCCGCCGACAGCACCTCGCCGACCACGTCGTTCCCCAGGATGTGCGGCATTTCGACGTCGAGGCCGCGCAGTCCGCCGCGCACCCACAGGTCGAGATGGTTGATGCCGCAGGCACGCACGGCGATCAGCACGTCGTCGGGCCCGGCTACCGGGTCGGGAAGGTCGCGGTACTCGAGGACTTCAGGGCCGCCGAAGCGGTCGAAGGCGACCGCCTTCACCGGGGGGCTACCTCGCCGGCCCAGAGCGCCGGCCAGGCGAACGAGCTACTCATCGAACAGAACCGTTGGCTCCTCGTAGAAACGCACGGCACGCTGGTCGAAGCGCTCGCGCACGTGACGCTCGAGCCACTGATTCTTGTCGTCGATCGAGCGTTGGGCATCGCCGAGCAGGTCCATCGGCACGTTCACGCGGAGCGCCCGCCAGCGGATCAGATGCCGCGTGATGCCAGCCGGGAGTCGCTCGCCGTCGGTCGCCAGCTCGAGAACCTCGGCGGGCTCGAAGTGCGGGAACACGACCAGCACGGTCGCGTCCGGGTGCCGCTCGCGCATGACTTCGACCGACTCGGTCGACATGCGATAGAAGCGCCGGCTGCGATAGGTGTCGACGATCGAGTTGAGCATGCGATTGCGCTCACCGAGCGCCGGATGGCCGTGGAACACCAACGCGGTCGAGTCGTCGTGGACCGCGTAGGCCAGAGCGTCACGCCGCGCGAGCTGGGCGCGAGCCTGGAGCAGGGGCTCGCGCCGGCAATCGAGACCGTCGAGCGACCGGCACGCCGTCTCGAAAGCCGAGGGCGGACACTCGGCCAACGCGTGATCCCAGGTCGACAGCTCGACCCATGGTTGCTCGTAGCGCGCGACCTGGACCACGATGTGCGGCAGCCCTGCCGCCTTGGCCGCGGTCGAGCGATTGGCGCCATCGAGCACCATGTAGCGCGGCGGGAGGCCGTCGCCGTGCTTTTCGGGCAGCGGCGTAACCACCGGCGGGTTCTTGAGCATCGCCTGCTCGCGGAATCGCTCGACCAGCGGATCCATGCGCTGGGTGTCGTGCTGCTCGTGGGGAACCAGCGAATCGACCGGCACGAAGCGCAGGTCGGGCAGTCGGAAGTCGTCGGGGCGCGAGGGGCGCATGGCGCGGACTCTACACGCGCCGGCCCGCGATCAGCCATCGGGGGCGCGGAGCACGTCGACCAGTGTCGCGGCCAGCTTCGTCACATGAGGGTGTCGGAAGAACGCTCCGGTGGCTCCTCGCACGAAGTGCACGGAGTAACCGCCCTTGGCGAGCGCTCCCCAATCTACGAGCGGGTCGCTGGCGAACAACTCCCGATCTTCTTCCGGCAGAACGAGGGTCACGCGGCCCCGGAAGGATCCGGGTTGGTAGGACTCCAAGGCGCGGCGATTCGCGCGCACCACATCGCGCAGCATGGCCGGAACGGGCAGGTGGAACGATGCGCAGACACCGATGGCGAGATTCCAGAGTGCGCCGCGAGCCTTGCTTCCGGCGCCCCCGGCGAGGTAGGCGAGACCGCGAACGACCCCGAGCTTCGCCACTTCCGCGGAATGCCGGGCGAACCGCCTCCGGAGGTGAAGACGCCGGAATCTCCGGAGCGCGTCGGGCGGCACGACGCCGGCAAACTCGGTCGGGTTGTTGTCGATCAGGATCAAGTGCGCGACCCGCTCGCCATCGGCCGTCAGCTGTCTCGACATTTCGAACGCGACCACGCCGCCGAGGCAGAACCCGCCAAGCGCATAGGGGCCTCGTGGCTGCACGGCTCGCAGTTCTTGAACGTAGCGCGCCGCCATGTCCTCGATGCGCATGAAGGCGGAAGAATCACCGCGCCACGCCATCCGATTGCAGTCCGTAGAATGGCTGATCGGAGCCCATCGCTCGCGAGAGCGCCGCAAAGCTCAGGACGTTGCCGTGGTGCGCGTGAACGCAGAAGAACGGGGGCTTGGCTCCCGTCGTCTGAATCGGTACCAGGACCGAGTGGGTCCCGGCCAAGCCACGCTCCAGGTGCTCGGCAAAGCGTTCGAGGGTCGGCGCTTCGACCAACAGCGACAGCGTGGGGTTGCCGTCGTGAATCTTCGCGACCGCGACGCACATCGTCGCGGCCAGGAGCGAGTCGCCGCCCAGGTCGAAGAAATCGTCGTGCAAACCGATTGGGCTCGTGCGCAGGATCGATTCCCAGATTCCGGCGATCGCACGCTCGAGAGCGGTGCGTGGCGCGACGTATTCGACGCGGTACTCGGCGTTCCCGGCTCCCGGCGCGGGGAGACGTTTGCGATCCACCTTGCCGTTGTCGCTCAGGGGCAGTGCAGGCAGGAAGACGAATCGCGTTGGAATCAGGAAGTCGGGCAGCGCCTCCGCCAGCCGGGTTCGGAGATGCGAGATCCGGGGTTGTGGCTGAATCGTGGAAACGAGATAGGCCACCAGATGGGCCTCGCCGGAATCGTCCGCCAGCACGGTGACCGCAGCTTCGCGAATGCCGTCGATGCCGAGCAAGGCGTTCTCGACCTCGCTCGCGTCGACGCGATGCCCGCGCACCTTGATCAGGGAGTTCTTGCGTCCCGCGTACTCCAGGCATCCGTCGTCGCGCATGCGACCCAGGTCGCCGGTCCGATACAGGCGCTGGTCCGAGCCATCGGGATCGTCGAGAAACGCATCGCGGGTCAGCTCGGGATTCTTCCAGTAGCCCACGGCGAGGTACCGGCTACGAATCGTGATCTCACCCAGCGCGCCGGCGCCGATGCGGTCGCCAGCATCGTCCACCAGCAGGGTCTGCATGTCGGTGGTCGCATAGCCGAGCGGAACGATTCCTTGCGGCACGGTGGTTCGCGAGTCGACGAAGAACTGCCGGGTGATTCCGGTCTCGGTGGCGCCGAGGCCGTGAACCAGGAGGCTGTCGGGCGCAAAATGCCTACGGAAGATCTCGACGTCGACATGAGACGCGGCATCACCCTCGAGCCGCACCACCCGTACGGTCGGATACCGCTGATCATCGAGCGCGATACTCCTGAAGATCGACGGCACCGAGTGATACACGGTGATTGCTTCGCGGTTCAGCCAGGCCGCCAGCGGCCCGCCCAGACCCTGCCGGCGCACGTCGTAGGGGAATACCGCGGCACCGTTTAGGAGGGCGCTGAACAGGCTCGACACGGACCCGCTGAAACTCGGCGATTGCAGGAGCGTCAATCGATCGTGTGCCGAGATGCACAGGCTGTTGGTGTACCGCATGACGTTGTGCAGCACGTTCCGGTGCGTGTCGTACACCCCCTTGGGGTGTCCCGTGGATCCGGATGTGTAGAAGAGATAGGCGTGAGTGTCACCGCTCAGCGGCAACGCGGGGTCGATCGCAGAAATCGTGGGATCGAGGTCGTCGATGCTCAGCACGCACGATGGCTCGGGCGCAATCGCGATCGCGTATGCGAGGTGCGCTGCATCGGTGAGAGCGAAGCGCGCCCCGGCGTCCTGAAGCAGATGCGTGTTGCGCGCCGCGGGGTGCGCCGGATCGAGCGGCAGGTACATCTTGCCGGCCTTGAGCACTGCCAGAACGCATGCGATCGCCGGTGCGCCCTGGTCGAGGAGCAAGGCAACCGGCTCCGCGCCCTGGCCGCGGCGGGCAAGAATCGCCTGTGCGATGTGGTTGGCCCACTGATCCAGCTCCCGATAGGTGAGCGAGTGATCCGCCGATCGCACCGCAAGGCGCTCGGCATGCTCGGCGACCTGGTGCTGAAAACGGTCGACGATCGACTGCTCGATCTCCCGCCGCGAGAGCTCGCGAAAGCCGGGGGCGGGAGTGGGGCGAGGGCCGGAGGGAGTGGCGCGCATGCACAGATCCTAACGCGTGCGAAGCGAATACCGCCCCGGAAACGGCGGGGATGAACCGTGGACCGCTCCTGGCGTCAGTGGTTTGCCATGGTCTCCGAGTCCAAACCCGAGAGCAGATACTCGACGACGTCGGTTGCGCTGTAGGAGTCGCGGTCCCCGAGGAACTCCTTGAGGTTCGCGAGATCGTCGCCACTGGTGATGAGCGGCAGTTCGTCACCCCCGTCGCGCGTCTGCCCCAGGCCGATGTTGGCCATCAGGGAGTTGCACAGACACTTCCGCCCCACGGTCTCCTCCTCGGCGCCGCCTTTGAACAAGTAGGCGTCGACTGGCTCCGACGGACAGCGGTAACCGATGCCTCCGTCCTCACGCCGGTAGGCGATGCGCAAGTAGCCGAGATCGCAGACCCGCTCGCGGTCGGTGTAGTCGGCCGACTCCGACATGCTGTGCTCGAGCGCCACGATCTTGAATGGGAAGCCGGTGGGGGAGGCGCGGCCGTCGGTCAGGACGTCGATCGCGCCTTGGCGCGCCCGTTCGATCAGACGGTGCTTGATGTCGGCGCGCAGGCCTGATTCCTCGGAATAGGCGAAAAGCGTTCCGACCTGCACGCCCGCGGCCCCGGCTGCGAGCGCTTCACGCACGCGGGCGGGGCTCCCCTCGCCACCGGCCAGCCAGAACGGCAGGCCCAGGCTCCTGATCTTCTCGAGGTTCGGCACGTCGCGCTCACCGTACTGGGGCTCGCCGCGCTCGGTGAATGCGGTCTTGTCGCGCGGTGGCGCGTTGTGGCCTCCGGCGGTTGGGCCCTCGATCACGAACCCGTCCACACGCCCGCTGGCCTTGCGCGCGAGCATGGTGGCCAGGGAGTCGGATGAAACGATGGCCAGGAACCTGGGACGCCGCGGCGTGGGAGCCGCGCCACCTTCCCAAATGATCGACGGATCGAACTCGAGCGTTTCGTCGTCGGCGCCGGTGCCACCGGTGACGTCGAAGCGAATCGACGCCGGACGGTTCGCCGCCAGTTCGTCGAGCGCTCCCGGGATCTCGCGCGGAATGCCGGCGCCCATGAGCACGTAGTCGACGCCGGCCAGCATGGCGCCATAGAGCGACGGCAGCGTGGGGATCTGGATCTTCATCAGGTAGTTGATGCCCACCAAGCCGTCATGTCCCTCCTTGGCGAGAAACACCTCGACGAAATTGCACAGGGCGATCAGACGCTGGCGAAATGGATCGAGCTCGCGCTGCTGGAGCGGCAGGAGCGGATAGGGCTCGCCGGTCGCTCGACCCTCGGGCTTGAAATACCGGCGCAGCACTTCGGCCACGATTCCCCGGTAGGGGTAGGCGCTCATCGCACGCTGCACGTGTCCGCCACGGTCGCCGTCAGCCAGACGGCGGACGACCACCGCGTCGATCGCCGTTCCCGATACGACCCCGAGCTGGCCGAGCTGGGAGACCGTGCGGGCGAGGTTCCAGCTCGAAACCCCGACGCCCATGCCCCCCTGAATGATTTTGGGTTCCATGGTGGTCACCCGACGTCGCTAGCGCTTGGCCGACGTCGCCGCGCGCCCGCGCGACAGATACGCTTCCTTGAGCTTGGTCATCAGATCGCCGCGCCGATCATACAACCGCCTGAGCTTGCGCGGCGGATGCTTGGCCAGAGCGTAGGCAGTTAGCAGCGGCAAACCGATGGTCGAGTCGCAGTAGCAGATCACCGTGCCCGGCAATTGGTCGGGATCGATCTTGCCCCAGCTCACTGCCTCGGCCGGCGTCGCCCCGGAGAGTCCACCGGTGTCGGGCCGAGCGTCGGTGACCGCCAGGAAGTAGTCGTGGCCCTTTTCGGCGATCCCGAGCACTTCCTGGATCTGCGGCTCGGTTTGCAGCACGAAATTCTTCGGGCTACCGCCGCCCAGGATCCACACCGCGCTCTTGCCGCCGCCCGACTTAGCGTCCCACACGATCGCCGCGGTCTCGTTGACGTCGGCGCTGACGTCGAACACGAGCTTGTTGCCCTCGATCGCCATCGCGGCCACGTTCATGCCGATCGATGAATCGCCCGGCGAGCTGGTGTAGATCGGCACGCCGAACTCGTGCGCCGCCCCGAGCAGCGACTTGCGTTTGAGGCCCAGCTTCTCTTCGCGCGCGCGCAAAAACTTGCCGCACAGGAAGTGGAACTCGGCGGTGCTCATTGCGCGTTGGAATTCCGGCCCGGCAATGATCTCGCGGAAGAATGCGTCGGTGTCGAGTAGAACGGAATAATCGAAAAATACGTCGTAGATGCGGACGACTTCCTGCTCGCGCAGCACGACGTCGTCGGCCTGGAACGTGCCCTGGTGCATCGACAGCCCGAGGCCGAAATGGGCGTCGTGATACAGGTTGGCACCGGTCGACACGATCCAGTCGACGAAGCCGGCTTCCATGAGCGGGATGATCGCGCCCATGCCGAGCCCGGCCGGGGTCAGAGCACCCGTGATCGACAGTCCGACGGTGACGTTGTCCTCGAGCATACGCTCGGTCAGGAGCCGAGCCCCCTCGCGCAGCCGCGCGGCGTTATAGGCGAGGAAGTTGTTCTCGACCAGCTCGGCCGCGGTCTCGCGGCCGGTGATCGCCGGTGGACTGATCGACTTGCCGGTGATGTGGGGGTTGCGCTTGGGCGTCATGGGGATCCTCGGTTGAGTACGCATGGTAGCCGGGGCAAGGGCCGGCTTCCAGAGCCCGCCTCGAGAGCCCGCAAGCGGCCCAACGACTTCCAGCGATTGCCCTCGAGCCGCGCCCTCGGCCGGCTCCCCCGAACTTTGCCCGGGATGGCCGGTATTTCGGTCACGAGGAGTCTCGAATCGCTGCTAGACTCGATGCGCCTTGCTTGCTTTGTACCGCACCGGAGAGCCGCCGCCATGCGCCGAAGCCGCTGGTTGCACCTGACGATTCCTTCTCTCCGCCTCTGCGCGAGGCGTGCCTCATTCGCTGCCGCCCTGCTCCTAACCCTTGCCGCGGGCGCGCACGCACAGCCGATTCGCAGTGACCTCTGGGTCACCGACGGGAGCGTCGAGGCCATCGCGTTTTCGGGCAACACGGCCTACATCGGTGGCCTGTTCACCCGTGTCGGACCGCCGACGGGTGCGGCGGCGCCGATACACACCACAACCGGACAAGCGCTCGGCCTGCCCCAGGTGGTCGGCACCGTCTACGCCATAGCCCCCGACGAAACCGGCGGCTGGTACCTCGGCGGGAACTTCACGCACGTGGGCGGCGTTCCACGCTCCAACATCGCGCACATCGCTTCGGACTACACGGTGACCGACTGGGCGCCCGAAGCCTTCGGCGGCCCGGTTTACACCATCGCAGTCGGCGGCTCCGCGGTGTACCTCGGAGGCGGATTCACGACTGTCGGCGGAGCGGGTCGAACTTACGTGGGCGCGGTGAGCATCGCTACCGGCGCGGCCATCAACTGGATTCCCAACGCCGACGGGCCGGTCTTTGCGCTCCTGCTTTCTGGAAGCACGGTGTACGCGGGCGGCGCGTTCTTCAATATCGGACTCGCGCCGCGTAGCCGGATCGCGGCACTCAGCGCGACCACTGGTGTCGCGACCGCTTGGAATCCGGGCTCCGACGGCCACGTCTATGCCCTGGCCTTGAACGGAACAACCCTGTACGCCGGGGGCAACTTCGCCAACATTGGTAGTTCGCCACGCAATCGACTCGCCGCCCTGGATGCCTCCTCCAACGTCGCGTTGGCATGGGATCCGAATTCGAACGGCGAGGTCCTCGCTCTGGCGGTCAATGGCGGGAACGTCTACGTGGGTGGAACCTTCTCCACCTTCGGTGGCACGATTACGCGGTTGCGGATCGCGGCGATCTCGGAGGCAACCGGCGCTCCCACGATCTGGAATCCTTCCGCCGACTTCAATGTCCGAGCACTCCAGGTCAGCGGCGGCAAGGTGTATGCCGGCGGTCAGTTCACGTTCATCGGCGGACAGTCGCGCCGGTACCTGGCCGCGATCGACCAGAGCAGCGGGACGGCCCTGGGCTGGGATCCGAGTCCGACGTTGCCCGTGCATGCCCTGCGCTTGGCCGGCACGACAACGCTGATGGTCGGCGGAGAGTTCACGAGCGCAGGGGGCTCGGAGCGCCAACGGCTCGCGGCGATCGACCTCAACACCGGTATGGTCACGAGCTGGGACCCGAACTGCAACGGGTCGGTGACTGCACTAGCAGTGGACGGGAACACGGTGTATGTCGGCGGGAGCTTCAACACCATCAAAGGGCAGACCCGATTCAGCATCGCGGCGCTCTCGGCCACCACCGGGGTGCCGACTTCCTGGAATCCCACCGCGGGCAGCGGGGTTCTCGACCTGGCGGTCGATGGCAACACCATCTATGCCGCCGGCTTCTTCACCGCGCTTGCCGGGGTGGGACGCAACTTCATCGGAGCGATCGATGCCAGCACAGGTGCCGCGACTTCGTGGAACCCGAACGCCAACGGTGTGGTGCGCTCGATCGCGATCGACGGCAACACGGTTTACGCCGGAGGTGTGTTCACCACCATCGGCGGCCAGTCGCGAAACTACCTCGCCGCGCTCGACGTCGGCGGCACGGGCACGGCGACCAGCTGGAATCCGAACCTCGACAATTGGGTGGAGGACGTCGAAGTCCATGGCGACAAGGTCTACGTGGTCGGCGATTTCCTTTTCGTCGGCGGGCAGATGCGGCCGCGCATCGCTTCGATCTTCGTCTCGAGCAATGCTGCCACCAGTTGGAATCCTTTTGCTCAGAGCACCGTCAAGTCCGTCGTGGTCAGCGGCTCGACCGCCTACTTCGGCGGAAACTTCACGATCGTCAGCAGTCAGGGTCGGTCCTACCTCGCGGCGTCCGATGTGAGCGGATCCCTGTCCAGCTGGAACCCGAACGCGAACGGAACGATCACCTCGATGGCCGCCCACGGCTCGACGCTCTATGTCGGCGGTAACTTCTCGAGTGTCGGCGGCCTCCCGACCCAGGGATTCGTGGGGATCTCGCTGGTTTCGTCCAGCGCCTTCCTACTCGGCGAAGCCTGGGACCCAGCAGGAATCTCGGTCGCCAGCAAAGCAAGCCATCAGGAGATGGTCGCCGACGGCGCGGGCGGAGCGGTCATCGTCTGGCAGACGGCGGACAACAATGTCGACCTGCACGGCACGCGCGTGGGCCCTGACGGGCGCTTCGCTCCCGGCTGGTATCCCGGGGGCACGGTCGTGGCCAACGCGATCGACCGGCAGTCCCTCAACATCGTGCAGGTGCCGAATAGCTACATCGTTCCCAAGCCGAGCGTGGTGGCCGACGGCACCGGCGGCTTCATCTCGGCCTGGTCCGACGCGCGCGGGACCACGCAGTCGATCTTTGCCCAGCGCCTGAGCGGAACCGGGCAGCCGCAGTGGACGAACAATGGCGTCGCGATCGGCCCGGCCGCCGTCCGCGCCGGCGACTTCCCGGTCGTAGCGGCCGGCGACGGCGGCGCGTTCGTGGCCTGGAGCGACACGATCGACGGCAACTCGAACATCTACGCCTCGCGGATTCTGGCGTCAGGGTCGGTGGCGAGCGGCTGGAGCTCGCGTGGCATCGGCGTTTCGACCGCGACCGGCGAGCAGCTCGATCCGGCTGCAACCAGCGACGGGCGCGGCGGCTTGATCGTGGCCTGGAGAGACAACCGGCCGGGAGGCGCCGAGGGCGACATTTACATTCGGCGCATGAATGCGACCGGCAACGCGTTGTGGACGTCGGGCGGGGTCGCGTTGTGCACGGAGAACAGCGAACAGAGAAGCCCCGGGATGGTCACCGACGAACGCGGCGGAGCGATCGTGGTCTGGAACGACCGGCGTGCCGGCGGACCCATCGGAAGGCTGTATGGCCAGCGCGTGGACTCGCTTGGAACTCCTCTATGGGCGTCCGATGGCGTCGAGCTCGCTGCCGGCACGACGGGCGAGTGGGACTTGGTGGCGGATGGCACCGGCGGTTTGCTGATCGCCTGGAGGGATGGCGGCGACCTGTTCGTCCAGCGCATCGGTCCGGGGGGCACCAGGCGCTGGGGCTCAACCGGGGTTCAACTCATGAGCACGGTCGCAGACCCCGCCGCGCCGCGTGTGGTGCCAGACGGATCCGGCGGCGCCCTCGTGAGCTGGGTCGATCAGGAAGGCTTCTACACGGTGCGCATCGACGCGAGCGGCAACACGGCCGACGGCTGGACGGCGGGAGGCACGTCGGTCACCACACCGCTTCAGCCGGATGTGGTCGCGCCTTGGCTGGCCTCCGACGGCAACGGTGGTGCGATCGTCGGCTGGCTGGTCGACGGCGAAACCAATTTGCGCGTGCAGCGCATCCGGTACGACGGGTTCGTGGCCTCGCCGCCGCCCGGCCAGTGGCAGCTGAACGGCGTGCCAGCGGCCACGCCGCTCGGTGTTCAACAGCGACCGGCGGTGGTCAGCAATTCGCAGGGTGGTGCGATCATCGTGTGGGAAGACTACGGCAATCCTGAGCCCGGTTCGTCGCCCGGCCGGGGTCCTGGGTTGCACGGGCCCGGTCATGCGCTGGTGACCGGCATCAAGATTCTCGAGTCGGGAGATGTCGATCCCGACTGGGCGGGTAACGGGAATCAGCTCGCGCCTTCAGCCAACAACCAGTTCACGCCGGTCGCCGTCTCGGACGGGCTCGGGGGCGCGATCGTGGCGTGGACCGAGGTCGTAGGCGTCGGTAGCGACGTGCGCGCGCAACACATCCGGGAAAACTCGGTGCTCTTCCAGGGTTGGCCCGCGGGTGGACTCCCGTTGCACGCCCCGGGCGGCAATAACTCGAACCCGGCGATCGCGGTCGACGGTCTGGGTGGCGCGATCGTGGCGTGGGAACAGGCCGGAGGTGTGACCGGCCAGGACATCGTGGCGCAGCGCGTGCGCGACAACGGCACGCTATTGTGGGGCGCCGGCGGCCTGACCCTTTGCAACGTCAACGGCAACCAGACCCGGCCGGTGGTGATCGAGGACGGCTCGGGTGGCGCATACGTCGCCTGGGTCGACGTCCGCGGCGCCAACGCGGACATCTATGGCGTGCACGTCGACAGCACCGGCACGCTGGTCACCGGTTGGACGGCGGGCGGCAGCTCGATCATGTCGCAGGGCAACGACCAGGATCAGGTGTCGGGCGTGAGCGATGGCGTCGGCGGCGCGATCTTCGCCTGGCGGGACGCGCGCCTAGGCACCCGCGACGTCTACGCGCAGAAGTGTTCGGATCGGACGCCGCAGGCGTGGGGTTTCTCGGGAGTCGCGGTGGTGCAGGCGGCAGGGGATCAGAACACGCCGCGTCTCGCCTCCGACGGTGTTGGCGGAGCGGTCGTCGCATGGGAGGACCTGCGCCCCGGCAACAACGCCACCGACCTCTTCGCCATGCGCGTGCGGGGCACGGGGACGGTCGACGCGCAGTGGCCCGTGGACGGAGTCGCGCTAACCCACGCGGTCGCCGATCAGATGAATCCGCAGGTGGTGAGCGACGCCCAGGGCGGGGTGGTGGTGTTCTGGGAAGACGACCGCAACGGCGCGGGCGCCGACATTTATGCCATGGGCGTCCAGGGGAACGGCCTGCTCGATTCCCGGTATCCGCTCGACGGTTTGGAGGTGAGCGTCGCCGACGGATCGCAGTCCGGCGTGGTTCTGACCACCGATGGCTCCGGTGGAGCGGTCGTCACCTGGAGCGACGGGCGCGGCACCGATCCCGACATTTACGCGATGCACCTGTTCGGCACGTCGGCGCCGAGCCCGCTGGCGGTCGGCGAAAGGCTGCCGCGGAATGCGATGCGGTTTGCGGCGCCGTGGCCCAACCCTTCGCGCGGAGCCATCACGTTCGCATTCGAAATCCCATCCGCCGCAGAAGTGCGGCTGGACATCGTGGACGTGGCTGGCCGACGGATGCATCAACTCGCCCGCGGCGCGACGTGGGCGGCAGGCGTGCACGAGATTCGGTGGGACGGACGTTCGAGCGCCGGCGGCCCGGCGCCGGCGGGGATCTACTTTGCCCAGCTCCGAGTCGGGCGGGCAGCGGTCACCCGGCGCTTCGTCTTGATTCGATAATCGGGCGAGCCGGGCCGCTGCCGAGTCCTCAATCCGCACGCGGCCCATCGACGACAAACGCCTGCGGGCGGGTCCGTTAGGCCCGCCCGCGATGCTTCAGGCAGCGTTGGTTCGGATCGCCGGTTACATCATCGGCGGCATATCGCCGCCTTCCATCAACTTCTTGGCGACGCGACGGCGCACGGCGCGGCGGACCTTGCGGCGCACACGACGGACCTTGCGCACAACCTTCCGCTTCGCGCGGCGGACCTTGCGGCGTACTCGGCGGACCTTGCGTCCAACCTTCCGCTTCGCACGGCGGACCTTGCGTCCAGCCTTCTTCTTGCCGCGGCGAACCTTCCGGCCTGCCTTCCGCTTCGCCCTCTTGACCTTGCGGCCGGCTTTCCTACGTGCTCGCTTCATGCGTCCTCCTGCCTCCTGCTGAAGGGACACGGCCGCACGCGCGTTGTTGCGTCGTGCGGTTCAACGCCACACTAGCCACAACCGGCGTCATCGTGCAACTGAAAATGTGCACATGTCATCCGTCGGAAGCCGGCATCGTTGCCGAATCCACCCGTCCGCTCGCCGACGAAACGTCGTCGAACTGCCGGCGATCGTCGTCCGACAAGAGTGGCGCCTCGATCGGCCATACCATGCGCCGGCCGCGGTCCCCGATGATCGAGCGGAACTCCCCGGAGTCCCGCACACGCGCAAGATCGGGGCTCAGCCGCCACGACGGCCAATGTCGCTGGTCGATGCGCTCGGCGGCCGCCAACATGCGCGCGGAGAGCGCGGCGTCACCCAGACAACCGGCCGCCGCCGCGGCGATTTCGCAGCCGTAGGACTCACCCGGTGGCTCCCGGTCGAGGTTCTCCAGCAGCCAGCGGGCGCGCTCGACATCGCCGCCGTGAGCCTCGAGCAACGCTTCGGCGGCGTTGAGCATGCGCGGCGACAGCCCGGCCGCCCGCCCGCCTTCGATTTCGGCGCGCGCCGCGGTGTTGTCACCGAGCGCCACCAGGGCCTGAGAGCGCATCGCATAGGCATGGCTCGCGTGGAACGGACTCTCGCCCGCGATCTGCGCGCGATGGCAGGCGGCGATCGCCTCGCGGTAACGACGGGTGTAGATGAACAGCGCCGCCAGCATCAGGTGTCCCAGACCGTACGCCGGATCGGAAAGTACGGCACGCCTGAGCATCTGTTCAGCCGCCGCAAAATCTCCGCCGCTCAAATGTTCGTAGGCCAGGTTGATCAGCGCCGGAATGTAGCGCGCGTCGCACGCCAGCGCGCGCTCGAGTGCTTCGATCGCCGGTCCGGGCTGGCGCGCGATCTGCCAGAGCACCGCGCGCGCCTTGTGACCCTCCGGCCGCCGGGGATCCAGCTCGATCGCGCGCCGCGCCGCCTCGAGGCCGCGGCTTCTCCAGTTCGGATCCAGATCCCAGCCGCGATCGAGCATCTGGGCGCAGCAGTCAGCGATTCCCGCCCAGGCCAGAGCGTAGCCGGGGTCCAGGGTCACCGCCTGTTCGAAGCACGCGAGCGCTTCACGAACGTCGGCTTGCGTGTAGCGACGGTAGCGTTCGCGCCCCTTGAGGTATAGGTCGTAGGCCTCCACCTGGCGTGGGCGCGTGCTGCGCAGCTCGCGCGCCACGGCCGAGGACAGGCGCGAGCCGAGGGCGTTGGCAATCGACTGCGCGATCTCCTCCTGAACCGCGAACACGTCGTCGAGTTGCCGATCGTAGCGCTCGGACCACATCTGGAAGTCGCTGCGCGGATCGGTCAGCTCGGCGGTGATCCGCACGCGGTCGCCGACCCGGCGCACCCGGCCCTGGACGACGGCCTCGACCCCGAGTTCGGCGGCGACCTGGCGCGCGTCGATTGCGCGCCCCCGGTAGCGCAGCACGGCGTTTCGCGAAGCCACCGCCAGGCCGGGCAGCTTCGCCAGGTCGGCCAGGATGTCTTCGGTGATGCCGTCGCAGAAGTAGTCGTTGTCGGGGTCCGGCGCCTGGTTCTCGAAGAACAGCACCGCGACCGAGCGCGGCCCTGAAATCGATGAGATCGCAGGGCCGGACGCAGGTGTGGCGGCCTGGGTGCGCGCCGACAGCGTGCGCACCGCCTCGCCGAACGCGCGCACGTTCTCGAAGCGCTGCTCGGCGTCCTTGGCGAGCGCCCGCGCCAGGATCTCGTTCCAGACGGGATCGATCCCGGGGCGTCGACGCGTGGGCGGGTCGGGAAAGGTGTTGACGATCGCGTACATCAGCGACAACGGATCGGCGCCGGCGAACGGACGGACGCCGGTCAGGGCTTCGTAGGCCACGACTCCGAGCGAGAACTGATCCGACGCCGGGGTCGCGGATTCGCCGCGCAGGACTTCGGGTGCGAAGTAGGCCGGCGTGCCGACCAGCGCGCCCGTCGACGTGACTCCGCCCACCTCGGAGATGCGCGCGAGCCCGAAGTCGGCGAGCTTGATCTCGCCTCGCGGGCCGAGCAGGACGTTGTCGCTCTTGACGTCGCGGTGCAGGATGCCGACCGCGTGCGCCGCATCGAGGGCCGATGCGAGCGCCACCAGAATCTCGCGCACGCGCGATTCCTCCAGCGGACCCCGGCCGATGGCGGCGCCCAGGGTTTCGCCCTCGACCAGCTGCATCGCCAGGTAGGCGCGGTCGCCGTCTTCGCCGTACTCGTAGAGCGTGCAGACGTGCGGGTGATCGAGCGAGCCGATGGCGCGCGCCTCGTCGAGGAAGCGACGGCTGGCCCGCAAGTCGCCGACCCGCGCGGCGGTCAAGACCTTGAGCGCGACGGTCCGTCCGATGCGCTCGTCCGTGGCGCGGTAGACCAGGCCCATGCCGCCCTCGCCCATGGGGGCGATCAGGCGATAGGGGCCGATGCGTTCGAGAGACGCGGGCATGATGCGGGACGGCAGCCGGGGTAGCGCGGCCGTGGGGGGCGGCCTCGACCGCTCAGGCCAGGTAGCGCTCTCGCACCAGCTTCATGTGGTGGTAGCCGTGCCCGACGATGATGTAAGCGAGTGCTCGCACCGTGATCGGAGCGGCGTTCGCGTTGCCGCGCCGGTCCCAGGCTTCGGCCGGCAGCCCGCGGAACATCCCCAGGTTCGCGAGCCGGAGGTGCTCCCACTCGGTCGCCAGGTCCGCCAGCGTTCGCGCTTCGAATCCGCCCGCCGGTACGTACGTGTTCTCGTCGAACCCGGGCAGATCGGTGGCGTCGTTGCGGGCAAAGCGCATCGCCCGATAGCCGAACACGCGCTCGGCGTCGAGCAGGTGGCCGACCACTTCGCGGATCGACCACTTGCCGGGCGCGTAGCGGTGGCCGGCCTTGGCTTCGGGAATCCCGCGCAACAGCTTCATCGCGTCCTGGATCTGGGTCTCGAGTGCCACCAGGATGTCCTTCTCGGGGACCAGGCTGATGTACTTGCCGTAGTAGGGATCGTGCTCGGTGGCGGCCGGCGGGCTGAGGGTCATCGTGCTCATGGCGGCATCCTTTCTTCGGAGGTAGCGGGAACTCGAGCCCGAATCGTAGCCCTACCCTCGCGGGGGCGCCACCTCGTCCCGCTCGCTGACCGCCGTCGGAACCACCAGTTCCGGGGTGAAATCCTCGCCCGGATTGATGAACCGGTTGGTCTCGATCCCGTACTGGCGTTCGTACAGTTCCCGGTAGCGCCCGGCACGGGCCAGCAGCTCGGGGTGCGTCCCGCGCTCGACGATCTCGCCGGCCTCGAGCACCAGGATCTGGTTCGAGTGGACGATGGTCGACAGCCGGTGAGCGATCACGAACGTGGTCCGCCCTTTCATCAGGGCGCGCAGCCCGTCCTGGATCATCGCCTCGCTCTCGCTGTCGAGGCTCGAAGTCGCCTCGTCGAGGATCAGGATGCGCGGGTCGGCCAGGATGGCGCGCGCGATCGCGACCCGCTGGCGCTGGCCGCCCGAGAGCTTGACCCCGCGCTCGCCGACGATCTGGTCGAAACCCTTCTCGAACCGGCGGACGAATTCGTCGCAGTGGGCGATCGCCGAGGCCCGCTCGATGTCGGCGCGACTCGCACCCGGACGCGAGAACGCCATGTTCTCGGCGACGGTGCCGTCGAACAGGAAGTTGTCCTGGAGCACCACGCCGAGTTGGGCGCGGTACTCGCCCAGGCGCAACGTGGTCAAGTCGCGCCCGTCGACCAGCACGCGCCCGGACTGCGGCCGGTTGAACGCCAGGATCAGGCTGGTCAGCGTGCTCTTGCCCGAGCCGCTCGAGCCGACCAGCGCGGTCGTGGTGCCGGCCGGAGCGCGGAACGTCACGTTCTTGAGCACTGGAGTTCCGGAGACGTACTCGAAGGTCACGTTCTCGAACGCGACATCCCCGCGCAGCGTTCCCGGGCGCTGACGCTCGCCGTCATCGTCCAGCTCGGTTGCGGTCTGGCGGATCTCGCGGATGCGATCGAGACCCGCGAACGCCTCGGTGATCTGGGTGCCGATCGAAGCCAGCTCCATCAGAGGCTGTGCCAGCAATCCGGTGAAGGTGGCGTACATGATGAACGAGCCGAGGGTCATCTCGCCGGCCAGGATCGCGCGTCCGCCCATGATCATCATGATCAGCCCGACCACGCCGACCACCACGCCGGAGAGCGAGCCAAAGAGCGACACGCCGGTCATGGTGTGCGCGATGTTGCGAAACAGCCGGTGGGCGCCGCGCGCGAATGTCAGTTGCTCGCGCCGCTCGGCGGTGTAGCCCTTGACGATCCGGATGCCGCCCAGAGTCTCTGCCAGCCGGCCGGTCACTTCGGCGTTGATCTTGCCGCGCTCGCGGAACTGCGGCCGCAGCGTGCGGAACGCCCAGAACATGTAGACGGCGAACAGGCCGAGGATCGCGAGGTTGGTCAGGGTCAACTTCCAGTTGAGCCACAGGAGCACCGCGAGTGCGGCGACGCCGGTCACGATTCCGCCGGTGAGCTGGACCAGCCCGGTGCCCACCAGGTTCCGGATGCCTTCGGCGTCCGACATGATGCGCGAGATCAGGATGCCGCTCTGGGTCGAGTCGAAGAAGCGGACCGGCAACCGGGTGATGTGTTCCATGACGCTCTTGCGCATCTCGGTGATCGCGCGCTGGGCGGCGACCCCGAGCAGCTGCGAAAGCACGAAGGAGGTCACCGCTTGGAGCAGGGTGGCGCCGGCGGCGGCGAGCGCGATCGGGGTGAGCAGATCCATGCGCCGGTGGCCGATGACGTCGTCGATCAGGATCTTGGTGGTGGCCGGCAGCACCAGGCCCGACAGCCGGCTGACCAGCATGAGCGCGAGGCCGACCGCCAGGCGGCTCCGATTGCGCCAGACCAAGTCCTGCGCCTCGGACCATGCCGAGGCGTAGTTGACCTTCTTCTTCACCGTTGGGGTGGACTCCCGGCCCCGGTCCATTGCTTCTGCACCTCGGCGATCTTTGCCGGGTCGTTGGGGAACAGCCCGACTTTCGCGAGCCTCGGAATCAGATCGACCCAGCGCTTGCCCTCGGCCTGGAACACCTGGCGAAAGATCTCGAGCGCTTCCGCTCGCTTCCCGTTCTCATACATCGAGACCGCCGCCCAGAACTGGAGCTCGACCACGTCGGGCGCGAGCTTCGCCGCTTCGGCATACGCGGCAAGCGCTTCCTTCGACTTGCCCTCGGCGATGTAGTTGTCGCCCGCGTCCTCGAGGTTGTACGCGCGGCGCAGGCGCACCAGACGGCGCAGCTCGGTGTTGGGATCGGGATGATCTTCGACGCGCAGGTCCATGACCCGGTCGAGCCACGGCTTGCCGGTCGGCTGGGCGCGCACGATCAGGATCGCCGCGGACTGTCGGCCGCGAATGTCGCCGCCTTCCTTCTCGGCGGCTTCGAGCGCCAGCAGCATGCGCTCGGCGAGATCGCCCTTACCCTCGCGGAACGCCTTGGCCATGGCCGGCCACACCGTCGGTTTGGCCATCAGGTTGGCCTGCACCGAGAACTGCTCGCCCTTTTCGTACCCGGCCTCGGGAATGCACTTGTCGCCGGTGTGCGAGGCGACGTTGCCCTTGGCGTCGACCATCGCGACCTGTCGCACCGCGGGATTGGGGTCGGCCCGCTTGAGCGAATCGAGCGCCTGCTGCGCCGTCATACCCTGGCGCATTAGCGCGAGTCCGTTGGGGCCGTAGTCGACCAGCACCAGCGATTGCGTGGCGACCGCGCCGACTCCCGACTCGGCCCACGGTACGATCGGGCCGACCGAGAAGTAGTGCGACTGAACCGCGACGCCCATCTCCCCGGTCGCCGGATCGCGCGCGACGATCGAGTAGGTCGACACCAGCGGGGTCGCTTCGCGGCGGTCGGAATCCTCGGGCGCCGGGCCGTGGGCGCTACCGCAGACGACGGCAATCAAGGGAACGAACACGAGCGGATCCATGGCGAGTTCCTCGCGGGAATAACGGGGGTCGAGGCGATCATCATGCCCGCTTGCCGGGCCGTGAACAAACGATCAGGGCCGCGCCCATCAGAGGGCGCGGCCCCGGCGACTCGGTGATTGGCGCAGCTCAGATGCGCGTAATGGCTCCGGTGCGCAGGTTGATCCGATATCGGAAGGGCGGCGAGGGATCGTCGATTTCGCCGGAGAACGTGGCGATCGGGGTCTGCGTGCCGTCGAACGTGACCCTGAGCTCGCCGGAATACGACCGGATCAGATCCGCGGGATTTGCCGACCCCAGGTGATCCGCGAACACGAGCAGTTCGATGTTGCCCTCGACCGGGTACGGATTCGAATTGTCCTTGAGGTACGCGATGTCGTTGAGGTCGCTCAACGCCGTGAAGATGTAGTAGACACTGCTGCCGCCGCGGACGGCTGGGCGGAAGGTGGCGAACAAGGAATCGTCGCCGGAACCGAAGACCACCAGGGTGTCGTCGTCCGACCCCATGCCGACGACGTGGAGCTCGTCAGCGAAGTGCCGGAAGTCGCCCGAGAACGTGGTATCGACATCGATCGTCCCGGTGCCCTGGCCGCGACCCTCGATCGCGACCACCAGCGTGCTCCAGGTCGCGAGCGAGTCCCGGAACCAGTCGGTGGTGTCGACACGAGTCGAGTCGAAGTCGGTGTAGAGGTAGTTGTAGGAGTAGCTCATGTCGACCCGCGTGAACGTCGTGTCGCGCATGATGCCGAGGCCCCTGCCGATGCCGCTGTGGAACGCGAACGCCAGCGGCTTCATCCGTTGGGCCGAGAAACGAGGCGTCGACTGGTTGGCGCTCTCCATGTCCACCTGCCAGCCACCGTTGTCCAGCGCGAACGACATCGCGAACTGCTGCACGATGTCGTCGGCGGCTTCCTGGGTGATCGGCGGCTCTCCCGTGCCGCCGCCGCCGTCACTGCTGCTGCAACCCGTGCCAGCGGCGTACAGGGTTACGAGGGCGAACGCGGCCAGGAGCTTGCGAAGGACGGGGGGCATGAGGGGATCCTCGGAGGTGGGTGGGGGTCGGGAAGGCCCCTAAGGCTAGGAGATGGCCGGAGGCGCGGCAAGCTCCAGATTGGCTCCGCCCATAAACGGCCCGGCGGGCTGACCCGGGCCCATGCTTCCGGGTGCGCCCGCCGCGACAGCAAGTCCGACAGTGCTTACCCCGTGCCCCGTTGCCAGTTCCGCCCGAGGGGGAACCGCTCGGCCGGGTCCAGGGCGGTGCGGATTCTGGAGCGCAGCCCGGCAGTCGCCGACTGGGCCCGAGCACCCAGTTCAACCCCCCGCGACCCGATCAACGCGAAGCCCGCCTCGCTCAAGGCGGCGACCCACCCAGGGACCGAAGCGGTTTCGCTCGATTGATCTGGTCCGGGGAAAACGTGGAGGCGACCCGCCGGGGTATGGAGCACGAAGTCGGTGACTCCGGCCGCTTGGGCCAAGAGCGCGGCGCCGGGTACCAAGTCCGCGCTCGCAAAGGTCAGGGTCGCCGCGCCCCGGACCTCGAGGTCTGCAAGGTTCTGCCACAAGCCCTCGGCGTCGGCCTCGCGCAATTCGACGCCGGGCAATCCCAGCCGCTGGACGGCATCGAGGTAGAGCTCGTTGACCCTCGGGGCGTCATCCTCGAAGCCGAGGACCACCCAGAAGTTCCCGGACGTGGCTCCCGGCAACGAAGCCTCGAGCGCTACGTTCGCAGAAACCACGGTGCACACCGCAGGCTCCCAGCGCGCGACCTCGGCCCACGCCGGTCGTTCGAGCCAGGCGCGGTCGGCCGCGTAGATCATGGCCACGCGCGCCGCCGGCGCCGGCAGCAGTTTGAAGCTGGCGTCGACCAGAATCGCGAGCCCGCCACGCGAGCCGACCAACATGCGATGGATGCCGTAGCCCGCGACGTTCTTCACCACCTTGCCGCCGGTGCGTGCCAGGGTGCCGTCGCCGAGCAGGAACCGCGCACCCAGGATTCGGTCTCGGGGACCACCAATCTGCCGGCGCCGCGGTCCGCTGGCGTTGGCCGCAAGCACGCCGCCGACCGTTGCCCGATCGGCGTGCGCCGCTTCGAGCGGCAACTCCTGGCCGCAATCGGCGAGCCGGGCACGGAGTGCCGCGATCGTAATGCCGCACTCGACGGTCAGCGTCAGGTCCTCCGGCTCGTACTCGACCACTCGCCGCAGACGCGTGAGGTCGAGAGCCAGGTCGTAGCGCTCGATCGGCGCTTCCTGCGGCAACGAAACGCCGCCGCCCCAGGGGACGATGCCGAGATCGTCGTTCGCGCACGCCCGGACGATCTCGATCAGCTCGTCGAATTTGGTGGGACGCGTCGCGAACCGGGGCGCGAGGCCGCCGATCAAGTAGCCCCCGGGATCGACCGCGCACCCGGCGATTGGTTGCGCGACGGCCGTGCTCATGGCGTAACGCTCGCGGGCAACGCGACCATCGGGTGCACGCTCAGATCCACGGTCCCTCCGGCCCCGGGTCGCGCGCGCGCATGCCGCCCATCTGCGCCGGTGCCGCCTCGCGGCAACCGCCGCCGCCCGGCAGGATCTTCCCGGGGTTCAGCAGACCCTCGGGGTTGAACGCGTCGCGAAACGACTCCATGGCGGCGAGATCGGCGGGGGCGAATAGCTCGGACATCATCGGGCGTTTTTCGATGCCGACGCCGTGCTCGCCCGAGATCGTGCCGCCCAGGCGGATGCACATGCGCAGGATCTCGAGCGAAGCCTCGAGTGCCCGCGCCTGCGCTGCGGGGTCGGCGGCGTCGAACAGCACGTGCGGGTGCAGATTGCCGTCGCCGGCGTGGAACACGTTGCCGGAATCGAGGCCGCGCTCGGCACACAGACGGCCGATGGTCGCGAGCGCTTCGGCCAGACGCGTGCGCGGCACCACGCCGTCCATGATGTAGAAGCCGCTCGCCGTTCGCCCGTAGGCGCCGAACGCCGACTTGCGCCCGCGCCAGATCGCGGCGCGCTCGGCGTCGTCCTTGGCGATACGCGTGCTGCGGGCATTCCGCGCCTGCGCCTTGGCGATCACGCGGTCGACCTGTGCCGGCAGCGATATCGCCGGACCGTCGACCTCGATCAGCAGCACCGCGCCGGCGTCGAGCGGCAGTCCGAGCTTCAGCCACGACTCGACCAGGCCGACCGTGTGTTGATCCATGATTTCCATCGCCGCCGGCACGATGCCGGCTGCGATCACGTCGGAAACCGCCTGACAGGCGTCCTCGATCTTAACGAAGTCGAACAACATCGTTCGCACCGCTTGCGGTTTGGGCAGCAGGCGCACGCAGATCTCGGCGACGATCGCCAGCGTACCCTCGCTGCCGACCACGGCACTCATCAAGTCGGAGTCGGGCGCGTCCGGGGCTTCGCCACCCAGAGTCACCACCATGCCGTCGTGGAGCACGACGGTGATCCCGAGAACGTGATTGAGCGTGACGCCGTACTTGAGGCAGTGCGGGCCGCCGGCGTTGGTCGCGACGTTGCCGCCGACCGTGCTCACCTGCTGCGACGCCGGATCGGGCGCGTAGTAGAGCCCGTGCGGCGCCATCTGTTGCGAGAGCCACAGATTCACGAGCCCGGGCTGGACCCAGGCCAGCATGCGGTCCGGATCGACCCGGAGTACCTCGTCCATGCGATTGACCGAGAGCACGATGCCGCCGTACTCGGCGGTGGCGCCGCCGGCGAGCCCGGTGCCCGCCCCGCGCGCGGTGACCGGAATCCGATTCGCGTGCGCCCAGCGCACCACCGCCGCGACCTCGTCGGTCGAGCGCGGCAGCACGACGACGTCGGGTGTGTGGTGCTCGAGGGTCAGCGCGTCGGCGTCGTAGGTGAAACGGGCGGCCTCGGACGCCAGGACACCGTCGTCACCGAGCAGGGCGCGCAGCTCGTCGAGCTGGGGGGTCGAGAGGGGCATTCGTGGCAGGGTAGCATTGCCGAACCGGGGTTTCGCCCGGGCCGATTTCGGCCGATACCGCGAGGGCGGGATGAACGATGCCAGGCGTCGCGCACGCCCGTAGCCGCGACCCAGTGGTGGAGGCGTCGACCATGGATCTGTTGATGATCTTCGGTTTCTTCACCGTGCCGATCGGACTGGTGATGTCGGCAATCGGGGTCTTCAAGTTTCGCGGGCTCAAGTGGCGGGTGGCGGCGGCCCTGCCCTGGATCGCGATTGCCGCCTACTTCGCGTTCGTCCTGATGCCCGACTGGCAGCGGGATCCGACGTCCCACAACTTGTTCCCGTTCGAAATCGGAATGAACTTTTGGTTGACGTTTCCCTATGCCCTGGCCTTGTTCCTCGCGCATCGGGCCGTCCGCGCTCCTCAGACTGGCCAGGTCCAGTCTCACTGACGAGTCGGTTTTGGCCCGACCCTGACACCTGCGGCGCGCCGCGGCCTATCCTCAAGCTCCGCTCTCGGTATGCCGAAGAGGCAACCGGAGCCACCGATCGACCCGCTCCTGGCGCGCCCGAAACCCCGCCCTCGGCGCTCACTCTTGGCTGGAGGCAACGATGCAGCCCCGACCCGGATTCCCGTCTTCGTCGTGGAGTTCCTCGCACCTGCTGCGCGCGTTCGTCGTGTTGGTGCTCGTGGTTCTCGTGCAGGTGCCGATCTGGATGATCGACGGCTTGATCCGCGAGCGCCAGACGCGGCGTGATTCGGCGGTGCAGGAAGTGGGCTCGAAGTGGGGCCGCATGCAGGCGCTGAGCGGTCCGCTGTTGATCGTCCCCTACGTCCATCGCTCGAGCGAGACGGTGAACGGCAAGCCGGTCGAGCGACAGGAGATCCGCCACGCGACGTTCCTGCCCGAGCAGGTCGTGGCCAAAGGCCGGCTCGACGCCGAGTCGCGACGGCGCGGCATCTTCTCGGTTCCGGTCTATCGGGCGAGCCTCGACCTGACCGGAACGTTTGCGCGGCCGTCGTTCGACGCCTGGAACATTTCCGATGCCGACGTCCAGTGGAACCGGGCGCAAGTGGTCCTCGGCCTCTCCGACATCCGGGCGCTCGAGTCGCCGACCGCGATCGAGTGGGGTGGTGCGTCCACCGAATTGTTGCCCGGCGTCGGCGAAACGCAGGTCGTCGCCAGCGGCGTCCACTCCGAGGTCGCGATCGATCCGACCGCGAAGGAGATCGCATTCCGGCTGCCGCTTCGACTCAAAGGCAGCGAAGGCGCCTACTGGGCGCCGGTGGGCAAGACGACGCAGGTCGAGCTGGCCTCCAACTGGCAGAGCCCGAGTTTTCAGGGCAACTGGCTTCCGGATCGCCACCAGGTCGGGGGCAAGGGGTTCGAGGCTGCCTGGACGGTGTCGTATCTGGGGCGCAACTTCCCGCAAGCCTGGCGGGAAAACGCGGTGGCGGCCGATGCGCTCCAGCAATCACGCTTTGGCTTCGATCTGATCCAGACCGTGGATCACTACCGCATGGCGTCGCGCAGTGTGAAGTACGCCGGGCTGTTCCTGCTGCTGACCTTCGCGACCCTGTGGCTGGTCGAAGTGTTGTGCAATGTGCGCGTGCACCCAATCCAGTACCTGCTGATCGGGTGCGCGATGTGCATCTTCTATCTGCTCGAACTCTCCCTCTCGGAGCACATCGGCTTCGGCTGGGCCTACGCCGTGGCCACGGTCGCGATCGTCGGTCAGGTCACGGCCTACAGCGCGTCGGTGCTCGGCACCCGGCGACGCGCCGCGGCCTTGGGTGGTCTGGTTGCGACCCTTTACGGCTACCTGTTCGTCGTTCTGGTGAACGAGGACTACGCGCTGCTGATCGGCTCGATCGGCGTGTTCGTTCTCCTGGCGCTGATCATGACGCTGACCCGGCACGTGGACTGGTTTGCCGCCGGTCCGGCGCGCCCACCGATTCCGCGCGAGGAGGGACGCCGGGAGGCGGCCTAGCGGACTTCTCGGTCGACCCGCGACGTTCTCAAGGGCCTACGGTCAGGGGCCGATAAGAGAGTCGGCCATGTGGCCCGGACCCCGTCGCGGGACGTCCCTTCCCGTCGACCCGCAACTCACCCGCCGAGGGCTCGAGTCCTTCCCCGGCGGTGAATGGAGGCGACCATGGAAGTGGATCAGCTCGTCGCGCGACTCAGGGAGATGGGCGAGGCCGGCGCCCCCTTCGAGTCGGTGCTCGAGGCCGCGGTGCGCGGACTGCACGAGTCGAACCCGCGATTCCACTGGACCGGGATCTACGAGCTGTTCCCGGACAACGTCCTGCGCCTCGGACCCTTCATCGGCGCCCCCACCGACCACGTCTTCATTGGAGTCGGCCAAGGCGTGTGCGGAAGCGCGGTTGCCGAGAAGCGCAACATGAACATCCCGGACGTCACCAAGGTCTCGAACTACCTGGCATGCAGCACCGAGACCCGCTCCGAGCTGGTGGTGCTCATACGCTCCGGCGATCACATCTACTCGCAGATCGACATCGACAGCCACATGGTTTCGGCGTTCGATGATGCTGCGGTCGACAGAGTCCAGAAGGTCGCCGACTGCCTTGCCGACCTCTACGCGGCGAGGACCCGCACGCGCGCCGCGTGATCCGCAATGGCCGTCGACCCGGTCTCACCATCCGAATCGAGCCGCATCCCGGTGTTGGGGGCGTTGGTGCTCGCCCCCTCGCTGGTCGGGGACGCGATCGCGAGCAGCCTCAAGACTCTGGCGAACGCGACCGGTTCGCGCGCCTCGGCGTTGTTCACGCCCAATGGCTCGGCCGGGGCGGGGGAGATCTGGCACTTCGAGGCGGATCTTCCGGAGGACCTGCGAACCGCGATGCGGATGCGCGCCCTGGCAGCCCTGGAACGCGGCATGCCCCCGACGACCCCTGGGCCGCCGATATTCCTGCTCCGCGCCGCCGGCCGGGTGCAGGGTGTGCTGTGTCTCGGCGCGCCGCAGGCGCCCGATGTCGAGCGGCTGCCCGAAGGCCCGCTGGCCGGGGTCCTCGAGACGCTGGGTTGGCAGGCCGCGACCTATCATGAGCTGATCCACGCTCAGTCGATCCGGGCTCAGTACGATCGCTGGTTTCGCCATCTCGACGAGCAGGTCCGGGTCCTCGACCGCGAACGGCAGAAGTTCGCGGCCATCGTGCACCGGACCGATGCTCTGGTGTTCGTGACCGATCCCTCGCGCACCATCCTGTGGACCAACAGTACGCTCGCCTCGCAGCAGCCTCGCGAGGGCGAGGGCTGGATCGGACGCTGCTGCGACGCGGTATGCGCCAGCTTCCACGACGCCACTCACGCCCGTCCGAGTCGGTGCGAGGACTGTCCGGTCGCCCAGGCTTTGGAGCACAACCACGTCGTTCACCGCGAGTTTCGCCGCAGCGAGCAGGGGCAGAATCACAGTCTTTATCTGAGCGCGCTGCCGATCAAAGGGCTCGACGGCAGGCCGACCGAGGCCATGGTCATGGTCCAGGACTTGAGCGGCCTCGAAAGCCTGCGGCAATCCGAGTCTCGTTATCGCCTCCTGTTCGAGCGCAGTGCCAAGGCGATCCTGCTCGTGGATCCGGCGACGCACCGCATCCTGCTCGCCAACCCGATGGCCAGCCGCGCGACCGGCTTCAGCGGAACCGAGCTGCTGAACCTGACCCTGCCGGGACTGCATTCCGAGAGCGAGTGGCGCCGACTCGAGCCGGTCTACGCTGCCGGTCTGCGCGAGGGCCTGGGCAACCAGGAATGCCGCATCAAGGCGCGCGACGGCTCGGAGCTGCACGCGCTTCTCTCCGGAACGCCGTACGACCTGGACGGTCTGGAAGTCCTGATGCTCGAGTACCTCGACCTCACCGAGCACAAGCAAGTCCACGCGGCTTTGCAGCGGCTCGAGGAGCGATTGCGCGCGGTGGTTGCCAACACCCCGATCGTGCTGTTCGCGATCGACCGCGACGGCACCTTCACCATGTCGGAGGGGCGCGGGCTCCGACAGCTCGACCTCGAGCCGGGACAGGTGGTGGGGCTCTCGGTGTTCGAGGTCTACAAGGACTACCCGCGCATCGTGGCCGCGGTGCGGCGGGCGCTTGCCGGTGAGGAATTCACCGAGGTCACCGAATTCGGCCGATTGGGATTCGAAACGCGCTACACGCCCGTGCGTGACCCCAACGGAGAAGTCACGGGTCTGATCGGGGTGGCCACCGACGTCACCGAACGGCGCACGCTCGAGGAACGGCTCCGGCACGCCCAGCGGATGGAGGCGATCGGCCGCCTGGCAGGGGGCGTGGCCCACGACTTCAACAACCTGCTGTCGGCGATCCTCGGCCACAGCGAGCTGGCGCTGGCCCGGGTGGAACCCGGCCATCCGATGCGGCGCAGCATCGAGGAGATCCAGAAGGCCGGGACGCGTGGATCGCTGCTGACCCGACAGCTGCTGGCGTTCAGCCGCAAGGACGTGCTCACGCCCGCGGTCGTGGATCTCAACGTTGTGGTCTTGCAGATCGAGGCCATGCTCCGGCGGCTGATCGGCGAGGACATCGAGGTGACGGTGGTGCCGTCGCCGAAGCCGGCAGCGGTCTATGCGGATCGTGGCCAGCTCGAGCAGATCGTCATGAACCTGGCGGTGAACGCGCGCGATGCGATGCCCCGGGGTGGGTGTCTGACCATCGGCGTCGAGAACGTGAAGCTGGACGGGGCCTACACCCAACAGCACGCCGACGTGTCCCCGGGCGCCTACGTGATGTTGTCGGTGGCGGACAATGGCTGCGGCATGGATGCCGAGACCCTGGCCCATGCCTTCGAGCCGTTCTACACGACCAAAGGTCCGGGCAAGGGCACCGGTCTGGGATTGTCGACGGTCTACGGGATTGCGCAGCAGAATCACGGCCACGTCAGCGTGTACAGCGAGCCCGGTCTGGGCTCGACGTTCAAAGTCTACTTTCCGCAGGTGGGCGCTCCGGCGGCCACGGCGGAACCGGTCGAAGAACAGGCGGGCTCGGCTCGTGGCGTCGAGACCGTGCTGCTGGTCGAAGACGAAGACCCGGTGCGCTCGGTGACTCGCGAAGTGCTGGAGTCCAACGGCTACCGCGTGATCGAGGCGCGTAACGGCGCCGAGGGGCTCGGGATGGCCGCCGCGCACGAGGGGGTCATCGACATCCTGGTCACCGACGTCGTCATGCCGGTCATGGGGGGCGGGGAGTTGGCTCAGCGTTTGGTCGCCCAGCGCCCCGGGCTTCGGGTTCTCTACGTGTCGGGTTACACGGACGACGCCGTGGTGCGCCACGGTGTGCTCGAGAAAAGCTCCGCCTTCATGCAGAAGCCGTATGCGCTGTCCGCCCTGGTGCGGAAGGTGCGCGAGATGCTCGACGAGGAGGCGCCGCCTCGAGCCTCGGACCGGGCCGCCGCATGATCCCCGAAAACGCGAGCCGCTATCGCTTCACCGGCCCGAAGTTCGCCACCAGGTAGGCGACGACTTTCGCGTGCTCGTCGGGCACCAGTCGCGCGCCCCAGCGCTCCATGAGCTGAACGCTCTTCTCCCAACCTGTCGAATCCTTGTGTTGCTGGGTGATGAGCATCGTCGAGTGACATAGCACGCAGTTCGCGCCCACGAGTTCTGCGCCGTCTCCCGCCGGCAACACCTTGGGGTAGGGCTGCTGCCGCGGCGGTCCCGAACTCTGTGCCGACAGCCGCGGAGCCACACTCGCGATCGCCAGGAGCATGACGACGCCGGTCACCAGGACCGCGGCCGCGAGCCTACGCGGTGACACTGAAGGTCACCTTGTGGATCGCGTTGTTGCCGTAGCCCCCGGTATTGAGCATGGGCTCGGCCGGTTGGACGTTGCCGGCATTGTCAGTGGCGCGCGCCAACACGCTGACTTTGCCCGCCTTCTCGCGCGTCACTTGTGTCGCCCATCGGCGCCACGCGTTCTCCTGGTACTCGCCGACGAAGCCCGCGGGCTGCCAGGTCTTGCCACCGTCGGACGAGATCTCGACCAGCTTCACTCCTGAAGCCCCTGCCCACGCGAAGCCGTCCACGCGGATCTTGCCGACCGGCACCTTCGCACCCTCGAGCGGCGTGGTGATCAGTGACTTCACACGCAGGTTTTCGACCGGTAGCGACAAGGCCGGATCGCCGCCCGGCTCGACCCAGCGATAGCCGGGATTCATGAAGTGGTTGACCACCGGCTCGGCGGCGAGCGTGATCTTGTTGAGCCACTTGGTCCACGCCATGCCGTACCAGCCGGGAACGACCAGACGCAGGGGGCCGCCGTGAAGCGTCGGGAGCGGAGCACCGTTCATCGTGTCGCAGACAATGACGTCGGCCATCGCCTTCTCGATCGGCAGGCTACGGGTGAATGTCGGCGTCGACGAACGCGGCGAGCGGTCGGCGCCCTCGAACCACACGTGCCTGGCGTCGGACAGGACGTTGGCGTTGCGCAGCAGACTCGAGAGCAGGACTCCGCCCCACGAGGCGTTGCCGACCGCGCCGTAGCCCCACTGGGTGCCCGAGGTGTTCGCCAGCTTCATCAGTCCGCGCCCGTTGCCCGCGCATTCGAGCACGTGCTGGCGATCGGTGCGTGGCAGCGCGCCGACTTCGGCCACGGTCAGGTTGAGCGGATTCTCGACCAGTCCCGCGACCTCGAGCGTGTGCGTCTCCAGCCGCGGCACCGGGAAGTGGCTGCGCACGAAGAACAGGTCGTTGGGCGTGATGATCTTGCCGTCGAGCGCGCCCAGCGTGGTTTCCCAGTGTTCGGGATAGTCGTTGCGCTCGATCAGGCCCGCCGGTCCGGCGGCCAGGGCCTGGTGCGCCCACGACGGGAGGTGGGCGAGGGCGGCGGCGCCGAGGGCCGCGCGCCCGGCGCCCGCGAGGAACGCACGGCGGTCGAGCGTGCGGGTCATGCGGAAACCCTGGGGTTGGTTCGCGCACGAATCATGGCCGGCACCCTAGCATGGACCCGATGAAGTCGCAGCCTGGCCGCGGGTTCTCGGTCGGCTATCCGAGGCGCGACTCGTTCCGGCCACAGGCGGGGCAGGTGTGGGCTTCCGCGATGAGGACGCCCAGGGCTGCATCCACGGCTCGCAGCTCGACCTCGTCGCGCGGGTCCATCGGCTTCTCGCCGTGAAGATTCATCGGTTGCCCGCACCCGGGGCACTTCATCGGTGGCTTGCCTCTCATCGAAATCCTCCTACTCGAGCGCCACCAGCTCCCGGCCGTGACGCAGGACCTTCGACATCCAGATCAGCTCCTTGAGGAACTTGTCGATTCGTGGCAACCAGGCTTCGTCGAGCAGGCGGCCGCCGGCGTCGAACTGCTTGTGCACCGCGCCGAAGTTCACGTCCCAGAAGATGTTCACCAATCCCAGCTCGCGCACGACGTGCAGCAGGCTCTCGATGCCGCGCGTGCCACCGAACGGACCGGCGGAGACTCCGACGATGCCGACGGCCTTGTGGATGTATTCCTTTAGCGCGCTGTCGAGCACGTGCTTGAGCAGCCCCGAGAAGGCGTGATTGTACTCGGGCGACACGATCACTAGGCCGTCCATGCGTGCCATGGCCTCGCGGAAACCCGGGATCGGCGCATCGGTCCCGGTGTCGTCGACCTGGATGGGCAGTTTCGCAATGTCGATCAGCTCGGTTTCGACGCCGGGGCGCTTCGCGACCTCGTCGACCATGAGCTTCGCGACCTGCTCGCTCCTTCGCCCCTTGCGCACCGTGCCGAGGATCACGGGAATGAACAGCGGACGGTCGGGCATGAGGCACTCCGCGGTCGAAAGCTTCGTGGAACGGAACGGGATTGCGCTCAGCCTACCATCGGGCGCCGACGCTGGCTCGGACCATACGTGGCGGCGTGTAGAGCCGCGGATCGTTCACCGCGACCCACTGATCGTTGATGGTCGACCAGTAGCCGCCACCCGACTGCCCGGTCTCAGTGCGGTAGGCGCCGTAGTCGTCGTAGGTCGTGTTGATCGTCGGATTCGGGTAACCGTCGACCGTGGCCACCCGCTGGTACTGGCCGCCGAACAGATTGCGCACCTCGAGTCCGAAAGCGAGTCCGAGCAGACGCGGCGACCACTGAATCGAGAGGTTCGTGTTCTCGGTCCATCCCAGCCGCTCGCTGTTGACCTGGCTCAAGTCGGTGAACGGCTCGCGGCGGGGCTTGGGCGTCCACGGCAGCGGCGATCCGATCGCCGTCGACCAGCCCAGCGACCAGCGTTCCCGCCATCGCCAGTTGCCGCTGAACGCGATCGAATGCCGCCGGTCCCACGACAACGGCTGGGTCCCCAGGGCCGGGGTATTGGGCGACCGGATGGGGCCATAGGGATCGCCTTCGGGCCGCGACTCGTTCCCCCAAGCCTGCATCCAGGTGTAGACCGCATCGAACCGCGCACGCTCGCCGCTCGCGTGATGGAAGCCCAGCTCGAAGCCGATCGAGTGGCATTGATCTTCATCGACGTACTGTAGGTTCACGAGGCCATTGGGGTCCTCGAGGTCGAGTGACCCGACCTGCCCGTACACGTCCCGATAGAAGACCGACGACTGGAACGCCCAGGTCGGATCGAACACGTGTTTCACCGATGCTTCGTACGAAATGGACGTCGCCGGCGCCATCGCGGGATTGCCGAGTGGTTGCCGATTGGTGATCGCCGTACGCGTGTCGTAGAGGAAATCGCGCCCGGGCGATTGCTGAATCCGAACGTACGCGAGCGAGAACACGTCCCGGTTCGAGATCGGGTAGGCGACGCCAAGTCGCGGGCCGAACGACCATTGGCCGTCCGCGCTGCCCGGCAACGTCTGCTCGGTGGCGGCTTCGCCGGGGGCGAAGTATTCCGCGCGCAGGCCGGCGTTGAGCACGAAGCCCTCGAAGTTCCAGCGCGTCTGAAGATAGCCGTAGAAGCCCGGGGCCTGCACGTCGAAGGTTCGCACCGAGTCGAGTGGGACCGTCGCCGAAGCGTCCGCCGAGCGCGGGGCCAGGGGCATGTGGTCCAGCTCGTAGAGCTGCACGTCTTCGCAGTTGATCCCGAAACCGGTGGCCACGAAGCCGCGCGTGTTCGGGATCGTGGCATCGAGCCGCAACGAATAGACGTCGCTGCCGCTCTCGCGGTAGAGCGGGTCGTCGCCCCACAGGACGTAGAAGCCATCGACGTCGATCGGGCTGCCGTAGCGCGGGCGCTCGATCGCATCGTGCGCGGTCTTGCGGCCCTGGATCGAATGCCAGGTGCGGTTGTGGAGCCAGCCGAGGCCGAGTCCCCCAACGAACGACGGACTCTGAATCGAGTACTTGACCTGTGAGGCCACGCTGCGGTCGTCGGTCATCGCCAGGTGATCGGCGGCGATATACCGCAGATAGCCGGGCAGCGGCACCGGACTGTAGGTCGGCGTCACCTTGAGGTTCGCGGGCACCAGGATCCAACCGTCGACCGACCAGTTCGGACTGTATGGCTGATACACATGGCGGGCCGCGAACAGCTCCGCGCTCAACCCATCGGAGCGCCCGACCGGCGCGATCTTGAGCGAGCCGAGCATGTGATTGTCCGCGCGCCAGCCCACCGACAAGCCGGCCAGGTCGTGCCGGGTCTGCGTGGCGAGCGCCGGCAGCCAGGTGTCGTCAAAGGTCACGTCGGCGGCAGCGACCATGCCGAGACCGCGCGGCAGGGGCGTCGAGGCTCGTGCAGCGACCCGGTCGTAGCGCGTGTCGAGGCCGCCGTCGGTCTGCCAGCGCCACTCGAACTCCGGGCGCTCCGCGGGATCAGCGGTGCGCAGGTTGAGCACGCCCGCGAGTCCGCCGCCGTATTGCGCTTCGGGGGCGCCGCTGATCAGCTCGGCACTGCGCAGCCCGATCAGCGGCACCGACATCGACCGGCTGCGCAGCGGTTCGTTGATGCGCAGCCCATCGACGTAGACCACGGTCTCGCCGGCGCGTCCGCCGCGCACATGCAGCTCCTCGCCGGTCACCACGACGCCCGGTTGCAGTTCGAGCACGTCGGCCAGGCCGTCCACCGGCAGCGAGTGGAGGGCGCTCGGCGGAATCAGGTGCACGGTCTGGCTCGAGCGAAAGTCGTGGAGCAACGCACGCACTTCGACCTCGGGGAACTGGCGCACCACGCGCGCCGAGTCGGGGCGGGCAGCGCTCGAGTCCGGCAGTGACCCGACCGAAACCGGCATCGCTCCGGTCGAGTCCGGCGCCATGCTCGATGAATCCGGGATCGCGCCGGTGAGCGAGGCCAGCAGGATCGGAATGGCGAGGGCGTGAGTCACGTCAACGGGGCAGCGACCCCGAATAAGGTCTCGCCAATTGTTGGTCCCACGTATCCAGTGCCGGCTTGCGCGCCAGGTTGCGCTTGCGCAGCCCCATAGGGCCGAAGAACTCGAGCCAGACCCGCGCCGCCGGCGGCGCCAGCTCGATCACGCCCCAGGCGTCGGCCGGGAAGAACCAGGTGAGCTGTTCGATGCCGTGGGTTTCTGCCTGCCCGACCAGCCACGAAATGTAGTCGCGCTGCAGCGCGTCCGAGCCCTCGACGCCGAGGGCGACCAGCGCCGAGTCGCCGTACCCGGTTTCGCTGACCCACATGGGCTTGCTGCTGCTGACGAATGTGCGCACCCGCGAAAAGTAGTCGACGGGCATCGTGGCCGGGGTTTTCCCGTAACCGCCGGGATAGAGCGAGAGCCCAACCACATCCAGGTTGCCGTCGAGATCGGCGAGCAGTCCGAATTGATTGTGGGCGTGCAATTCATCGAGCTGCCAGGTCGGGAAGATCTTGAGCCGCGTGTTGAGCAACTGCAGCGTGTCACGAACTTCGCGATAGAGCGACACCAGGTTGGGCCAGTCCGCGGGCTGGTGTCGAGCGTAGAGGTTGATCTCGATACCGGGCGAGAACGCCTCGGGCGCGAAGTAGGTCGCGACCCAGGCCGACCAGAACTTGAGCGCCCGGCGGACGTCGGGATTCGCGAAGTTGGCGTCGGAGGCGATCGCCGGCGGGCGTGGCGCACCTCCCGGTCCGGTCGCCAGCGACTCGCGAAACGTGCTGAGCCAGGTGATCGTGACGTGCACCGGCATGCCGAGTTGGGCCGCCCGGTAGCGGCGATACTCGAACTCGTCGCGAATGGATTGCGGCGGGTCGTGGCCGACCAGGGCCGAGTCCCAAGGCACGCCGTCATCGAAATGATGGACGACCAGGTCGGCATGCTCACCGACGAAATCCATGGCTTCGTAGAACGAGACGACGTTGGGCTCGGCGGGGAAGGGCACCATGGCCAGGCGGAACGCGCGCGATGGCGCGGGTGTGCTTCGCGTCGGTTTCTTCTCGCAGCCGCCGAGTGCGACGGCGGCGAGCGTTGCGAGCAGTGCGACCGGCAGGATCGCGCGCAGCGCGGTGCCACGCGCGATCCCGCGAGTCGATCGCACCATGTGTTCGTTCAGCGACCCAGAACGACGAGCTTGCGCATGGCGCTCGCCCCGGCCGCCGTCGCGCGCAGGAAGTAGATGCCGGCGTTCAAGCCGCCGCCTCCGTCGCGTCGCCCGTTCCACGACAACTCGAGAACGCCCGCGGGCAATGGACCCCGGTGGATGGTCGCCACCGCGCGTCCGCCCAGGTCATAGACCTGAACTTCGGCGTCGGCCGCGACCGAAAGCGTCAGCGAGATGCGCGTGCCATTGAGCGAAGGATTCGGGCGTGGCTCCGAGAGCTCGATCGAGGCGACGCTCCCGAGGGATACGGAGGGCAGGGCCGTATTGGCGGCCAGCCGCTCGCCCGCGGGGCCGCTGAACTCGGCACGATTCACGGCGACCCGGCCACCGTGTTCGCGTCCGGGTTTGAGCGTCAACTCGAGCGCCATGTCCGGCCAGACATCGGGTGGGGACATGGGGCCCACCTTTCCATCGTTGAAGCGCATCAACCCGACCCGCGATTCGCCGCCCGCGGTTTCCTGCAGTCGTAGCCAACCTGAACCCGCTCCCGCGAAACGGACAACGGCCTGGTAGCGATCCTCGGGATAGTCGAACGACAGCAACGCCCCGCCGATGTCGCCGAGTCCCTCGACCCAGAACGGCAGCGTGACCACCGCGTCTCGCACCACGATCTCACCCAAGGCGACACGGACATGCGGCGCCGGGTGCGGGGCCGAGGTGTCCGGAGGGCAATCCACGCACGGCGGGCCGAGCAGGATCTGCCGCGCACAGCACAGCACGTCGTCGAGATTGCGCTCCCCGTCCTGGTTGCAGTCCGGCGGGCATGAAACGCGCAGGTCGAGTTGGGTCGTGTCGGGCTCTTCGAGGCAGTGCGCGAGCAGCACGATGTCGCGGATGTCGAGCCGGGCGTCGGCATTGATGTCGCAGCCGCCTTCGGCGGAGCATACCCGCGCCTCGATCGGCACCAGGGTCAGGATCGGACACCGAGGAACTCCCGTGCCGTTGACGTCCGAGCCGAGCAGAGCGCTGGCGGTGACGTGGGTGACCGGCGGCGCGTGGGTCCCGGTCTGCTCGAGCGTGACCGCGAGCACGGGCACGGGACACGGTCTGTTGCCCGCCGAGTCCCCCACGATGCTGCAGCCCGGGATCGGCGCGCCGTTCTCGGCGAACATCACGAACTCGGCGCCCGAGCCCCTGGGCTTCCAGGTCACGTGCATGCCGGCCGCGGGTCCAACCGCCTCGAGCTTCGTGATTCGAAGGCCTTCGGGGTAGAGCGAGAACTCCCCCTGGAGCCCGGCCAGCGGAACTTCGGGAGCGACGGTGAACGTCACGGTCGCGGGACGTCCGGGACCGACGGTCGCGTCACAGATGCCGTTCTGCACCCAGCCTTCCATGAAGCACGGCCGCGGATACGGGCAATCGACCACCGCGAAGGGGAAGCGGGCGCTGCCGAGCACGGTGTCCGGACGTGAGCCGTCGGGGCAGACATTGCGCGAGACCGTGATGCCGAGGCCGTAGTTCCCAGCCGGCATCGGCGGCAGCATCACCTCGGCGTCCCACGGCTTGAGCGACTGGATGCAGTAGGTGCTGCACGCAACGGCCACGAGGACGTTGAGGGACGGCGGGAACGACTCGGCGACGCCAATGCCTTCCAGTCGGTAGCAGTGGTCGGGGAACACGCCGGCGAGCCGCACCCGAATGCTGTCGCTCGGGCAGATCAACAGGTTGCCGGACTTGGGCTCGATCGCGACCGAATTCACGTACGGGAGCAAGGGGCTCGGCAGGGAACACTCGTCGACCATGAACGGGTAGCGGACCGTACCTAACGTCGTGTCAGCGCCCGAGCTGTCGGGGCACAGGTTCTTCGTATAGGTGACCGAGAGGCTGTAGGTCCCGAAGGGCAGCGGCGGAAAAACGACGTCGACCCGCCAGGGTCGGGGTTGCTGGCCGCAAATCGAGTAACAGCCGTCATCGATGGAAACGAGCAACGACGGGGGATTGGTTTCCAGGATCGTGACGCCGTCGATGGCGTAGCACGTGTTTAGGAACTCACCTGAGAGCCGGACGTGAATGCTGTCCGTGGGGCAGAGCGGCTGCTCAACCGGATTCGCCGCGGTTCGGGTCCCGATCTCGACCTGGGATACGAAGGGCAGGGAACTGCCCACCATAGGATCGGTTTGGGCGCTGGCCTCGCCGCCAACCGCCGGCAAAGCCGCCGCAGCCAGAAAGGCCGCGGCCAGAAACGAGAATACGGACCGCATCGGAGACTCCTACCCGGTCACTCACCTTGGGCAAGGTGGCGGGCGGCGACCCGATGGCGACGCTGCGCCGACGCGGGACTCCTGCACGCGTGGGAGGAGATTAGACCGACCGGGCTGCCCCGGCAATCGCATTTTCAGGCCTGAACGGCCAGCTTCAGATCCTCGGCCAACTTGGCGATCACCTCGGTCACCTGCTTGTACCCGGTCTCGAGCAGGAAGTGCGAGCTTCTCCCGTAGCTCTTGTGCCCGAGGATCCAGAAGTTGGGCTCGGGGTTCGCGAGCACGTCGACGCCGGCGACCGGCGCGGTCAGGCAGTCCGTCGATCCCGAAATGGCCGCCGCGAGCTTCATCGGGCCGCGCGACGAATAACACTCGTGCACCTGCAGCTCTCGATAGATCGAATTGTCGGGACCGAGGCCGGTCGCCACCAGGATCTGGTCCACTTCCTCGACGCGCGGCTGGTCGCCGATCTCGAGCGTGACGCGGTACCGGTGCGTCGCCGAATTGAACTCGAAACCCTCGACCCGGGCGCCTCCGGCGTGGACGACGGCGGAATGCCCGCCGTTCGCCAGCTCGCGCGCCCGTTGATAGAGCGCGCGGCGCACCGGCAGGGGGTCGTCGGCGAGGCGATAGAGTTCGGCGGCCGGCTTGCGCGTCACCCACACGACCGACGTGCCCGCGACTTCATCGGCGAGCTTCGCCAGATCGCCGACCAACGTCGCCGCCGAAGCACCGCCGCCGATCACCAGCGTGCGCTTGCCCGCGTAGCGCTCGCGCCTCAAGCCCAACACGTCGTCCAGGTGGTAGGAGAGCTGCGGCGCCAGGTACAGCTCGTTGCGCGCCGGGATGCCGCCATCGCCCGCCCACGCCGGTTGCCCGTAGGTGCCGGAAGCGTCGATCACCGCGAAGGTGTGGAGGAAGTTCTCGCGCCCGCCCTGATCGCGCACCAGGAGCCGAAAGGGATGCGCGGCGCGCGCGGCGCCCGAGTCGCCCTTGAGAGCACCCGAGCGACTGATGTGCGCCACCTGCGCGTGCGTGTGCAAGCGATCCTTCAGCTCCGCGAGCTTGCCGAGCGGCTCCAAATACTCGCTCACGAGATCAGCGCCGGTCGGGCAACTTTCCGGATCGGGTCGCTTCCAGCCCGAGCCCGCGAGGCGCGCCGCCGAAGCCCGTCCGACGTTCATCCGCCAGGGCGTGAACATCTGCACGTGGCCCCAGGCGCGCATGTGGTCGGCGACGTCGCCGCGCTCGAACACATGGACGTCGAGGCCGGCGTCGAGGCCGGCAACGGCAGCCTCGAGGCCGATCGGTCCGGCGCCGATCACGGCAAGCGAATTGCGGGCGGGCATGTGCATCAAGGAGGGGTCTCCACAGGCCGAAAGCTACCGAGGCGGTGCAACATCATACGCTACCCCCCGCTCGCGTGGGACCCCGAGGGCATTGGCGGTGATCGATCCGATCCGCACGGCTTCCACTGAGACTCGATCGTCTTCGGAAGGCCTGTCGCCCTCGCGACGGGTCGCCCTCCTGCTTTCCGCGGTCGCGATGGTCGCCGGCGCCTTTCAAGCGGTGCGGCTCGCGTGGATCAGCGACGACGCCTACATCTCGTTCCGCTATGCGCGCAACCTGGTGGAGGGCCTCGGTCTCGTCTTCAACGCCGGCGAGCGGGTCGAGGGCTACACGAACTTCCTCTGGACCCTGTGGTGCGCACTCGGCTTGCGCCTGGGCGCTACCGCCGAAGCGTGGGCGAATGCCGCCAGCATCGCATGCTACCTCGCGACCATCGCGTTGGTAGCGATCTCGTCGCCCGCGTTTCGCCGCCGGGGTCCGCTCCTGGTGCCGCTCGCGGCGCTGATGCTCGCGTTTCACGAGGACGCGGCAGTGTTCGCGACCAGCGGGCTCGAGACCGCACTCTTCACGCTCCTCGTGGTCGCGGGATACGTGGCTCTGGTGTCGGCCGGCTCAGTACCCGAATCGCAGGAGAGGTCGGTCGCGATTCGCCGGTCGGCTCTCGCGGGATTCCTCCTGGCGGCCGCCGCACTGACGCGCCCCGATGGCGTCCTCTTCTGTGTACTCGGCGGCGCTTACCTGGCCGCGTTTGCCGGCAGACGGCTCGCGACCGCGCTCGCCTACTCGGCCGTGCTGGTCGCGGTGGGCGGTCCCTATGCTCTATGGAAGCTCGCCTACTACGGCGATCTCCTGCCGAACACGTTCTACGCCAAGTCGGCGGCCACGGCCTGGTATGGCCAGGGTTGGTTGTATGCCCAACTCTATTTCCAGAAGTACCCGATGCTCCTCGCCGGTCCGTTGCTCACGATGGTCTCGTGGGCGGCTCACTGCCTGTGGCCGGTGCCGGGGCGTTCCGCTCATGCGACATCGCTCGCTCCCGCGACACTCGCCTCGCTCTTTGCTCTGGCCTACACCGCCTACGTGATCCGCGTCGGCGGGGACTTCATGTTCGCGCGTCTTCTGATCCCCGCGACCCCGTTCTACGCGATCGCCGTGGAGCGCGCCCTCGGCGACCTGGCCGCGCGCTGGGCGCTCCGCCCGCGGCTCGCAGCGACCTTCCCGGCATTCGCGGCCGCCGCCGTCGTCGCCAGCATTGGCCTGGCGATCGAGCCGTTCGACCGCAATGCGTTCGTGCATGGCATCGTGAGCGAGCGCGACTACTACCTGGGGGTCGATCGCGCGGGGGCCCGCCGGCGCGGCCTCGAATTGGAGGAGCTGACCCGCGGTCTGCCGATCCGCGGCGTGGTGAACGGTACTCAGGCGATCGTCGCCTACTACTCGGCGGTTCCGGTCGCGATCGAAGCCGGAGCGGGCCTGACCGACGCCACGGTTGCGCGCCAGAGGCTCGAGCGCCGGGGCCGCGTCGGGCACGAGAAGCAGGCGTCGAGTTCCTACCTGATCGATCAACGGCGCGCCCACTTCTTTCTCGGGTGGGATCCGGTCTCGTTCGACTCGCTCAGTCGGCAGGTGCCGGCGCTGCCGCTTCACTACCGGTCCGCCAAAGCGACGGTGCTGACCTGGGATCCGCCGATCATGACCGAGTTGCGGCGGCGCGGAGCGCGGGTCGAGGACTTCACGGCGATCCTCGACCGGTTCATCGCCGACATGCCGAGCCTTCCCGATTCGGCGGTCGCGGACATGTACGGGAAGAGTCGTCGCTTCTACTTCGACGGATTCGCCGACCCGGCACGCGAGGCGCCGTTTCTCGAGCGATTGCGCCCGCGGGCCTCGTAGCGTCCGCAATCAGCGAAACTCCGCCACGATCGGCGCGTGGTCGGACGCCTTACCCGGCCCGTGGATTCCCGGGACGGTGAACCCTCGGCCGCCCGACCAGCCGCGCCCGGCGAACCAATCGAGCCGGAGCGATGCGCGCCGCTCGGCCCACGCCAGCACGCGATCGGCCATGCCCCTGACGAATCCCGGCAACAAACGGACTTCGTCGATGCGGTCGAACCGGAGCTGGAGCGTCGATTCGTAGTCGGCGTAGGCCTGCCATTCGAAGCCGGCCGCGCGCAGCTCGTCGAACAGCGGCTCGCGCGCCGGGCCCCGGTCGGGCATGAGCAGGCGGTTGCGCAGCGTTTCACCCGGGCTCAGGAGCAGTGCCGCCGCACCGGCGGCGACGTCCCACGGACGTCCGCGATCGAAGGTGTGCGAGTTGAAGTCGCCGGCGAGAATGATGGGTCGCTTCTCGCCGGCCAGTGTCTCGGTGATCACGCGCACCTGATCGGCCCGGTGGCGGCGCGTCCGGTGCACCTCGAGGTGGACGGTCACCGCCACGAACGGCGCGCCCGGCCGCTCGATGACCACGACCAGCGCGATGTGCCGGCCGTACATGCGCTCGAGGTCGAACTGATAGCGCTCGGGGCTCGGCAGATCGATGATGCGCGCCTCACCGATCGGCCAGCGCGACAGGATCGCGACCCCGAACAACGACTCGTGATTCTCGAGGCCGGCGGCGGTGGTCGCATCGTCGTCGCGGCCGACCGTGGTCTCGAGGAACAGCGGCGCCCATGCGCCGTACATGCCGAGCGCAGCAGCGAGATCGGCGGCGACGTCACGATTGCCGGCGCGTGCCATGCCGAGATCGATCTCGTTCAGGCTCACCAGATCGGCGTCCGCGAGCGCCGGGTTCTCGCGCAGCGCCTGTTCGACCTGCGGGTACCAGTTGCCGTGCTCGATGTTCCAGTGGACGGCGCGGACGTGGTCGCGGTGCGGCGTCGGGGTGGACGTCGCCGGAGGCGGCGTCCGGCGCACCGTGCCGAGGACGCGCGTCAGCCGCGGGCCGAGATCCCGCCACTCCGGGCTTTCGCGCAGTGCCACGAGCGTGGGGAACCGGCGGACCGCGTCGACCAGGGACCGGCATTCGGCCTCGAACGCGGGGTCGCGAGTCATGTTGGGCAACCTAGCAGGTGCCGATGACAGTCCTGAACTCGGTGGGGACGTTGCCCGGCCCGCCCACCCGACCTAAACTGAGGGCCCGGCCGCGCCACCTGCCACGCCGACGCCTCTGGAGACCCACTCATGTCACGACCCGGCACTCTCGGGGAGCTCAAGGCCGCCGGATACCACTCGCGCACCGTGCGCGACGAGCTGCGCGCCAACGTCATCGCGCGCCTGCGCGCGCGGCAGCCGTTGTTCCCGGGCATCGTCGGCTACGAGCACACCGTCGAGCCGCAGATCGTCAACGCGCTGCTGTCGCGTCATGACTTCATCCTGCTCGGCCTGCGCGGGCAGGCCAAGACCCGTCTGTTGCGCTCGCTGGTCCAGTTCCTCGACGAGTGGATTCCGGCGATCGACGGCTGTCCGCTCAACAGCGATCCGTTCCAGCCCCAGTCGCATCACGCGAGAACCCTGCTCGAGACCCGCGGCGAGGCGACCCCGATCGTGTGGATCCACCGCGACCAGCGCTACCAGGAGAAGCTGGCGACCCCCGATGTCACGATCGCCGACCTGATCGGCGACATCGATCCGATCAAGGCCGCAACGCTGCGCCTCGACTACTCGGACGAGCGGGTCATCCACTACGGCATCATCCCGCACACCAATCGCGGCATCTTCGCGATCAACGAGCTGCCCGACCTCCAGCCGCGCATCCAGGTCGGCCTGCTCAACATTCTCGAGGAGAAGGATTTCCAGATCCGCGGTTTCCCGGTGCGCATGCCGCTCGATCTGCTGATGGTGTTCTCGGCGAACCCCGAGGACTACACGAACCGCGGCAACATCATCACGCCGCTGCGCGACCGCATCAATTCGCAGATCATCACCCACTATCCGCAGCGCCGCGAAGACGGCATGGCGATCACCGCGCAGGAGTCGTGGACCGACCGGGGCGGCATCGGCGTGACCCTCCCGGCGTTTCTGCGCGAGCTGATCGAGGAGGTCGCGATCCAGGCGCGCAAGAGCGAGTACGTCGACCAGAATTCCGGCGTGTCGGCGCGTTTGCCGATCGCGCTGATCGAGAACGTGGTGTCGAACGCCGAACGCCGCGGGCTGGTGACCGGCGAAAAACAGGTGGTGGCGCGGATATGCGACCTGCAGCAGGCGGTCTCGGCGGTCAGCGGCAAGGTCGAGCTGGTGCTCGAGGGCGAGCAGGAGGGCGCGATCAACGTGGCGCGGGCACTGCTGGGCCGCGGCATCAAGTCGCTGTTCGCCCAGCGCTTCCCGGACGCCTACAAGCCGCGCCGCTCGAAGCGTGCCGCCGCCGGGGAGCTGGCCGGCGGAGCCGAGAGCGAGCTGGCGACCTCGGAGTATCGGCCGATCCTCGAGTGGTTCGCCTCGGGCAACCACGTCGAGATCACCGACGACATGCCGCAGGACGAGTACGCGCATGCGCTGGGCGAGGTCAAAGGCCTGCCGGAGCTGGTCGGCCGGCACATGAAGGTCCACGACGCCGAGCGCGCCGTGGCCATGGAGCTGGTGCTCGAAGGCCTGCATCAGCACTCGATGTTGTCGCGCGACCGGAGTGATGGTGCGGCGACCAGCTTCAAGGACATGCTCAAGAGCATGTTGTCGGGGCTCGGCGACGACTGAGCCCGGGCCGGCGCAAACGGATTGCCGCCCAGAGATGAGGCTCCAGAGCCAATGAAGGACCACCGGCCACCCAGAGTCGTCCTCGACCGGCTGCATGCGAACCTGCAGGCGGTGGGGATCACGCTGTCCGCCAGCGACCTCGATGGCATCCTGGCATCGGGAATGCTCGCGAACGTGGTCGAGTTCGAAGCCGCGGTGGCCGGCGTGCCGGTCGACACCGTGCCCGAAATGGCCGACACGAACCCGCCGGATCCGCCGGCCGCGCCGCCGGCGCGCGACGCTGAGGCCGGCACGAGCGGCAACTCGATTGCCGACCTGGCGCCGCGGCTCCGCTCGGGTGCGGTCTCTCCGGTCGAGCTGCTCGAGCAATGCCTCGCGCGCATCGCGGCTCGCGAGATCGAGCTGAACGCGTTTCAGACGGTGCTGGTCGATCGCGCCCGATTGGCGGCCAAGCGGGCCGAGCTGGCCATCCATTCCCGGGACTGGCGCGGGCCGCTGCACGGCATTCCGATCGCGGTCAAGGACCTGTACGCGATGGCGGGCACCGTGGCCACCGCCGGTTCCCTGCTGCGGGATCGTCCGGACGACTTCGACGCCGCGGTGGTCGAGCGCCTGCAGCAGGCGGGTGCCGTGATCGTCGGAAAGACGCGCATGCCCGAGTTCGCGTATTCGCCCGGCTCGAACAACCCGCACTTCGGCCCGACCTCGAACCCGCACGATCTCTCGCGCGACGCGGGTGGCTCGAGCAGTGGCTCCGGTGCTGCGGTCGCCGACGGCATGGCGCTCGCGGCGATCGGCAGCGACACCGGCGGCTCGATCCGCATTCCGGCGGCGAACTGCGGCGCGGTCGGCCTCAAGCCGACCTTCGGCCGCGTGAGCCTGCACGGCGCAATCCCCCTCGCCTGGTCGCTGGATCACGCCGGACCGATCACCACGACGGTCGCCGACGCAGCACTGGTGCTCGAAGCGATCGCCGGTCCCGACCCGCGCGACCCGCGGACGCAGCGCGCACCCAGGACCTGGCAGTCTGACCTGGCCGGCGGCGTGCGCGTGTTCAAGGTGGGTGTGCTGGTGAATCCCGCCGTGGAGTCGATCGCCGGCAGCGAGGCAGTTGCGGTCTGGCGCCGCACCCTCGCGAGCCTCGAGCGTTCGGGCGCGGCACTGCGCGACGTCACGCTGCGCGAATTCGACGCGCTGCGCGTGGTCAACTACGCGATCCTCGCCGCCGAGGCCGGGGCCTACCACGAGGCCGATCTGCGCTCGCGACCCGAACTCTACGGTGACTTCTGCCGCCAGCGCCTGCTCGCCGGATTCGCGTACGGGCCGCAGTCCTACGCGCGTGCCCGGCAGGCGCGCGCCGGTCTCTCGCGTCGCGCGCTTTCGGTGTTCGACGGCGTGGACGCGCTGGTATTGCCCGCGATGCCGGAGCCGGCGCCGGTGCTCGGCGTACCGTCGTCGGTGCGCTTCACGTCGCCGTTCAACGCGCTCGGCTGGCCCGCCGTGGTGGTTCCGGCCGGCGAGACCGCGTCGAGCCTGCCGCTCGCGGTGCAGGTGGTTGCGCGCCCCTGGGACGAGAACACGGCGCTGCGCGTGGCGCTGGCCGTGGAGCAGACGCGCCCGGCATCGCCGCCGCGCGCGCCCGAAACCACCGTGGGTCGCAGGAGCTAGGCATGCGCTTCGACTACACCAAATGGCGCGGCCCCCGGCCCGAAGACATCGAGTTCATCAAGCAGTTGATGGACATGTACCGGCAGATCCTGCTCCAGACCGGCGGCGACGTCGACGAAGCGCTGCGCTGGATGGAGCACTTCGGCGAGCAGTACGGGTTCTTCAACGAGAAGTTCGGGATCGAGGACTTCAAGAAGTTGCTCGAGCAAACGGGTGAAGCTGAGCGCACGCCGGGTGGGTATCAGATGACGCCCAAAGGCGAGAAGCGCATCCGCCAGGATTCGTTGAACGAGATCTTCAGCACGCTCGAAGCAGGGCAATCCGGGGACCATCGAACGCCGAACGCGGGCAAGGGTGGCGAACGCCTGTCGGAGACTCGCGCCTATCAGTTCGGTGACAACCTGTCGGATCTCGATCCACTGGGCACCATCAGCAATGCGGTCAAGCGTTCCGGAGTCGACGACCTGTCGGTGACCGAAGAGGACCTGTCGGTGTTCGAGCAGGAGAACCTCTCGGCCTGCGCCACCGTGCTCATGGTCGACATCAGCCACAGCATGATCCTCTACGGCGAGGATCGCATCACGCCGGCCAAGAAGATCGCGCTCGCCCTGGTTCAGCTCATCCAGAGCCGCTACCCCAAGGACTCGCTCGACGTCGTGCTGTTCGGCGACGACGCCGCGCAGGTGCCGCTCAAGGACCTGCTCAAGATCCAGGCTGGGCCCTACCACACCAACACGCGCGCCGGCATCCAGCTCGCGCGCCGGATCCTCGAGGCGCGCAAGGGGGTCAACAAGCAGATCTTCATGATCACCGACGGCAAGCCCTCGGCGATCCGCGAGTTCGGGAAGCTCTACAAGAACCCGTTCGGTCTCGACCCCAAGATCGTCAACAAGACGCTCGACGAGGCCTCGCAGTGCCGGCGCAAGCGGATCACGATCACCACGTTCATGCTGGCCACCGACCCGACCCTGCTCGACTTCGTGCGGCGCCTGACCGCGCTCAACCACGGGCGCATCTACGAGACCGACCCCAACAATCTGGGCGCCTACGTGTTCCGGGATTTCGTCAGGAACCGCCGGAAGCGGCTGCACTAGTGTAACCGCGTCGCCCTCGACACAACCCGGCCTGGTGGTTGCCCGCGCCTTTGTCCGAGGGCTAGGCTCGCGCCATGTGTGCGTTACTCGCATCGCCGCGCCGCCCCCGGGCGTTGGAGCTTGCCGCGATCCTCGCCATGGTCTGGCAAGGCGTGGCCTGGTGCCAGCCCGTGACGCTCGAAAGCCACGCGGCCATCTACGACCCCGTGAGTAAGCGCATGATCGTTTTCGGGGGATTGGCCGAGGGCCAGCCCACGGACAGCACATGGCAGCTGACGCTCGGGCGCTCTCCAGCCTGGAGCACGCTGGTGACGGCTGGACCCCTTCCGTCCGCGCGTTTCGGCCACTCGGCCGTGTACGATCCCGTCCGCCATCGCATGATCATCTTCGGTGGTCAGGTCGGTAAGCAGGCACTCGACGATGTCTGGACCCTGTCGCTGTCGGATCCGCCCACGTGGGACAGCCTAGTCACGTCCGGTCCCAAGCCGCAGGCGCGCGTCTATCACACGGCAATCTACGACCCGCTCCGTGATCGTGTGGTGATCTACGGTGGCGGCGATCCCAACTCAGGGCTCGAGGATGTTTGGTGCCTTAGTCTCGCTCCCCCGACGCCGCAGTGGGAGCAGCCCCCGATCTCGAGGCCACTGCCCCCCCCGCGGCTCGGCCATTCCGCGATCTACGACCCCGTCCGCGACCGCATGATCGTGTTCGGTGGTACCTCTTGGACCCCCAACGATACCTGGGCGCTGTCATTCGGGGACACATCGGTATGGAGGGAGCTGGTCCCGCCGTGGCCCACTCAACTTGTTCGCTACGGTCACGCCGCCCTCTACGATTCGCTTCGGGATCGAATGATCGTTTGCGGCGGCTACTCCTCCGACCCATACCGGAGTGACGTTTGGGAGCTCACGTTTGCGGACACGTCGTGGTCTCCCATTCTCAACATGGGTAACTCAGGCAGCCGACGAAGATTCCTGACCGCGGTTCTCGATATTGCGTACGACCGGGCGGTGATCTTTGGCGGCAACCGCGACGACTCCCTCCAGACCTGGGCGTTCTCCCTGCGTTCGGCCATGGAGTGGAGTCCATTGCGCCCGGTGATTCGGGTTTCCGGCGAGATCGAGCTGAAGACGGTCACCGTGGGGGACACCGTCTCGGCGCTGCTCCAGATCTCCAACGGCGGGCTCGAGCCCCTTCAGGTCACGGGCTTTCTCCTGCCGAAGACGTCGACCGGAGATTCGGCCGGGCTGCGAGTCGGGCCGCCTGCGCCCTTCGAGCTGGCGTGGAACGAGTCGGTCGTGGAAACCCTGGTCCTGGCGGCGAGGGCGCCTCTGCAAGCGCAGGACAGTATCGTGATCCTCTGCAATGATCGATTGGAACCGCGCCGGCAGGTGATTCTCAAGTCCAACGTGCTCAAGCTCGAATTCGACGTCCGAGTGCTGGGCGAGCCCCGTGAAGTTCCCCTTGGCAAGCCGATCGTGGTGGTCGTCACGCCTAGGCGGGATGTTCATGTCGAGCGTGGCACCTTGTTCTTCAGAGCTGCGCGCGGCGGGGGTGCGTTCGATGCGGAGATGCTCACCGTGCTCGCGCAGGACCTCATTGCGGCGATCCCTGCGCAGAAGGTGACCGAGTACGGTATCGAGTACTACGTCTGGGTCGAGAACAGCGACTCCACGGCAAGGCAACCACCACCGACCGCGCCGGACTCTGTTTTCACGCAGGCGGTTGCTCCGCCCGACACGATGTATGCGGTGCCACGTCCGACGCCAGGATCGGATTTCCTGGCCAATCGCGATATCGAGGTCGAGATCGTGTTGCCTGAAGGCGCGATCTTTGAATCCGGGATGATCCACTTCCGCCGTGGCGGCGAGTCGGGGTTCGAATCCGACTCGCTGGCGCCTCATGGCTTCCTGGGCCGCCCGGTCGGCTTCATCCCCGCACGGGCGGTGGGTCCACGCGGAGTCGAGTACCGCATCGAGGTGATGACCCTCAGGGACACGCTGCACTATCCCGATGATGCGGGCGGATTCGACACCGTGCGAACGAAGGTGCAGGACCTGGCGGAAGAACACACACGCTCGGGCGGCCGGTACCGCATCCTCAGCGTGCCCCTCGATTTTGGCTCCGACTTCGCAGGCAGTTTGGATGCGCTCCTGACGGACCAGTTGGGCACCTACGACCCCGTGCGCTGGCGCTCGTTTGTGTACGACCCAGTCAGCGAAAGCAACATCGAGTTCTCGGCCGCCGAGGCAAGTCGCTTCCGGCCCGAGCCCGGGCGCGCGTTCTGGCTCATCAGCCGTGAGCCCCATCGCATCGACACGAAACCCCTCTCCGGGTATTCCACGACGACCAGGCGCGAGCGCGCGATTCCCCTGGCTCCGGGATGGAATCAATTCGGAAATCCGTTCGACTTTCCGGTGGCCTGGGCGGACGTGCGCAGGGATTCCCTCATGGTCGGCGACCCGGTCGCGTTCGATCCCTCACTCGGTGACTATAGGGACAGCGTTTTGATCCTCGAACCCTTCGAAGGCTACTTCGTCAAAGCGGCCGGACCCGCGACCCTGTGGGTACCGCCGCGCGAGGCGTCTCGACTTCCTACTCGGGGGACGGCCGCAGCGGGCACAAGCACCCCAGCGACCCAGGTGCCGGAAGGAACGTGGAGCCTTCAGCTCCGGGCATTGACCCCCGTCGCTGTGGACGGGTCCAACGTCCTCGGGCTCCACACCGATGCCGTCGATGGCTTCGACCTGCTCGACCAGCCCGAGCCCCCACCGCCACCCGGATCGTGGGTCCAGGCGGCGTTCGTTCACGCCGATTGGGGCGAATGGTCGGGTCCGTACCGGCGCGACCTACGTAGCCAAGGAGCGGAAGGCCAGACGTGGGAGATCGAGGTGCGCAGCAGTACGGCTGGAGAACCCGTCACGCTCGAGATCTCGGGCCTTCAGCCCTCACCCGTGTTCACGATCCGCCTTCACGATCGGGAACGAAATATTCCGATCGACCCACTCACATCAGAGAACGGTGGAATCGTCTTGCGGCATGTGATCGTTTCCTCCGGCAGTCGTCCCTACCGCCTCGACATCGTCGCGGGCACACCCGAGTACGTCGAGACGCACACCGCCTCCGCGGCGGAGATCCCGGCCCGGCTCGTCCTGGATCCACCCACGCCCAACCCGTTCCAGTGGGCGTCGCTAGTTCGATTCGGGCTACCCCGCGCCGGGCGGGTGGACGTCGAAGTGTTCAATGTGCAAGGCCAGCGGGTGGCCACGCCCCTTCGTCACGCCCCGTTCGAAGCCGGCCCACATAGTGTCGTGTGGGACGGCAGGACCGACGAGGGGGGCCCGGCGCCGGCGGGGTTCTACATCGTGAGGGTTCGGGCTGGCGGTGAATCGAGGGTGGGGCGGGCCCTTCTCATTCGCTGATCTGGGCTGGCGGCTTCAACCATTCCGGGGAACCGGAGTAGTGGGGGTGAGAAGGGGTCTATTCAAGGCTCAAGACGGACAGTATGATCCCCCGACTGGCGCTCGTCCGGCCCCCCACGAGGCGCCGCGGTTGCACCCAAGGTGGAGTAATGAAGGCCGCACACTCACTCACCCCGCATCGTAGGTCCGGGAGCTAGGACAATGGCTCTCCGACCGCTCGGACTGGTCCTGCTCGCGCTCCTCGGCGCGGCCCGCATGGCCTCCGCCCAATCCGTCGATTCGACTCTCTGGGTGACGAACGGCGCGGTGAACGCCATCGTGAGCGATGCGGGTACGATCTACATCGGGGGTCAGTTCTCGCGGGTCGGGCCGGCGACCGGCAGCGGGGTGCCGCTGCATGCGACGAGCGGAGCACCAATCGCCGGGTTCCCGAAGGTCGCCGGCATCGTGCGGACGATCGTCCCGGACGGAGCGGGTGGGTGGTATCTCGGCGGATCGTTCACCAGCGTGGGTGGCGTGCCGCGTTCCGGTGTCGCCCATCTCGCCGCGGACCTGTCGGTGACGTCCTGGAATCCGCGCATGTTTGGCGGCGCGTCAACCGGCGCCGGGATGTACGGGTACGTCTGCGCGTTCGCTGTGAGCGGTTCCGTGGTCTACGTCGCGGGCAGCTTCGACAGCATCGGCGGTCAGGCCCGCCACAATCTGGCCGCACTCGACGCCACGACCGGCGCCGCCACCGCCTGGAGCCCCGGCTCGAACGGGTTCTTTATCAGGCGGATCGCCGTCAGCGGCTCTACGGTCTATGTCGCCGGCGAATTCACCAGCATCGGCGGGCAGACTCGCAGGCACGTCGCGGCCCTCGATGCCATGACCGGGCTGGCCACGAGTTGGGATCCACAGCCGGACGCCGATGTCTATGCACTCGCGCTCAGCGACTCGACGGTCTACATCGGCGGCTATTTCGAGCACGTCGCCGGCCAGCCACGGAATCGGATCGCGGCGATCAACACCGGGAGCAATACGCCCACGAGCTGGGACCCGAACTCGACCCATCCGGTTCTCGATATCGTGGTCGCCGGCTCGACAATCTACGTGGCCGGCGACTTCCTTAGTATCGGCGGTCAACCCCGGCGCGCCATCGCCGCCCTCTCCGCGACCAGCGGGCTCGCGACCGCCTGGAACCCAAATCCGAACGGCAGGACGTACGCCCTCCGCCTGAGCGGGTCGACACTGTATGCGGGTGGCGGCTTCACCAGCGTCGGCGGCCAGTCGCGTAACTTCATTGCGGCCCTCGACACAGCAACCGGGTTTGCCAGCGCATGGAATCCCAACCCGAACCACGAGGTCCAGTGCCTGGAGATGAACGGCTCCGTGGTCTATGCGGGCGGCGTGTTCACCAGCTTCGGCGGACTGGTACGCAACAACATCGCCGCGCTCGACGCCTCGACCGGCTCCGCCACGAGCTGGAACCCGAACGCGACTGCGCCGGTCCGCACATTGGCCGTGAGCGGCTCCACGCTCTACGCCGGCGGGGACTTCACCGGCATCGGTGGTCAACCGCGCAATCGAATCGCCGCGCTCGATGTCACGACCGGCCTCGCGACCGCGTGGAATCCCAATGCCATCGGACCGGTCTACGCCATCGCACCAAGCGGCTCGACCATCTATGTCGCCGGCAATTTCAGTCAGATCGGAGGTCAGACGCGCAACTGGATCGCGGCCCTGGACGGCACGAGCGGAGCGGCCACGGCATTCAACCCGAACGCCAACAGCGAGGTGGACGCGCTCGCGGTGGTCGGCTCGACGGTCTACGCCGGTGGGTATTTCACCGGCATCGGCGGCCAGACCCGCAATCGCATTGCCGCTCTCGACGCCACGACCGGGGCCGCCACTGCCTGGGATCCGAACGCAAACGACAACGTGTCGGCGATCGCTGTGAGCGGCTCGACGGTTTACATCGGCGGAGGTTTCACCAGCGTGGATGGCAAGCTGCGTAGCCACATTGCCGCCCTCGACACCACGAGTGGACACGCCACCCTCTGGGACCCGGGCGCCGATCTCGACGTCCTCGGACTGACAGTGAGCGGCACTACGCTCTATGCATCAGGAGACTTCACGACGATCGGCGGTCAGCCGCGCAAGTTCATCGCCGCGTTCGATGCGGCTAGCACGGCCGTCGGCGCGTGGAATCCCCGGGTCAGCCCCTTCGATCCCAACGCCAGGGTGTTTACCAAGGGGCCCACCCAGCCTTTCAGCATTTCAGCGCTCGCGGTCAGCGGCGTCACCTTGTACGTGGGCGGAGACTTTCTCGGTGTCGGGGGTCGGCCCCAGGCCTACGCCGCCGCGATCGCCGCCGCCCCGTCGCTCGTTTCCTCGCAGCCGGCGAGCGGCGGCAACGGCGGCGAGGTGACGGTGACGTTGTCGGGGAGCGGGCTGGTGGCCGGCGCGGAGGCGAAACTCTCCCGTTCGGGCGAGCCGGACATCATCGCCACCACCTTCCCGGTGGCGTCAGACGGAATGAGCCTGGGCGCGAGATTCGATCTGCAGGATGCAGCGGTCGGTGCATGGGACGTTGTGGTCACCACCCCCGATCTTCAGACAGCCACGCTCGCCGGTGGCTTCACCATCGACAGCGTGGAAGGGGTCCCGCTGCGCGTGGACATCATTGGCCCCGACGTCATCCGCACCGGGTATCCAACCGCCTTCGACCTCGTCCTCCAGAACCCCGGCAACATCGATGCGCTGACCGTGCCGCTGTGGATCGCCGGTATACCCACCAGCGCCACCGTCACGCTCGACTTCCCGCTTGCCGATCCGCCCCAAGACGCAGGCGAGCCAGTCTGGAGCATGCTTCCCGACACTTTGACCAGTGCCGGCGGCCGCTACCTGGCGATGATCATCCCGCGCGTGCCGCCCGGGACCTCAGTCCGCAGGGTGTACCTGACGGTCCCCGCACCCACGACGTTCCCGCTCACCGTGGCGTTGACGCCACCGTGGGTGAACAACACGGTGTTCCGCAACTGCATGAGCGCCGTGATCACCAACACCAATTGCATGGGGAGCCATCTCACGGAACTCAACGACCTCGTGAGCCATCTCGGGATTCAAGCGATGAATGGGATCGGGGTGTGGGCGAAGATCGGCTGGCAGTGCGAGGGCGCCTTCGGTCTGGCTCCCGCGCTGGCCGAGGCGCGTCAGGCGTTGGGTTTCATGCTCCAGTCGGTCGAGCAGGACTCGGTCCCGACGGGCTGCGGCCAGTCGCTGTCGACCACCTGGCGCGAGGTGCTGCTGGTCGAGGCCGGCGGTTCGATCGACCCCAACGACAAGTTTGGCAACCGCGGCTTGGACAGCACCATCACCGGCCAGGATGACCTCACCTACACGATCCGCTTCGAGAACCTGGCCGGCGCCTTGTTCCCCGCCCAGCACGCGCAGGTGACCGACGTGCTCGACGCCGATCTCGACCTGACCACCCTCAGGCTCGGCACCGTCACCTTCGGCAAGGACCCGACCGGCACTCCCCACCATTGCTACCCGGAATTCGATCGGACGGAATCGAGGCTCCTGAACTCGAACCTGAGAGTCGACGTGAACGTGACCCTGATCGGCAGGACGCTGACCTGGTACTTCAACTCCGTGAACCCCAATGGTCCGCTGCCGCCCGACGCCGGGTTCCTGCCTCCGAATGGCGACCACGGCGAGGGCGAGGGCAGCGTGCTGTTCACGGTGAAACCGCGCAACGGTCTACCCCAGCACACCGAGATCTCCAACTCGGCGACCATCCGATTCGACACCAACCCGACGATGACCACCCCGGCGTGGACTAACTTCGTGGACGTCACGCCGCCGGCGAGCCACGTGCTGACGTTGGGCAGTCCCCAAATCGGCCGCAGCTTCACGGTGAGCTGGGCCCCGGATAGCGACCCCGCCGACGTCCTGAACTACACCCTCTACGCCTCAGAGGACGGCGGTCCCTTCCTGCCGCGGCTCAGCACACCGCTCACCTTTGGGGTGTTCGAGCCGCGCAGCGATGACCACCAACCCCACGTCTACCGCTTCTACAGCCAGGCCCGTGACCACGTGGACAATCGCGAGGACCCGCCGGATCCGCCGGGATTCGACGTCCAGACCACCTCGACCACCGACGTCGAGATTGAAGGACCGCCAAAGCTGGCGCTGGCCGGAGCGCGTCCCAACCCCGCGATTGGTTCGGCACGGATCGCGTTCACCCTACCGAGCCGCGACCCGGCGGTGCTCGAGGTGATCGACGTCGCCGGGCGCCGGGTGCTGCGCCGCGACGTCGGCGCGCTCGGCCCAGGGAGCCACGTGGTGACGCTCGACTCCCCGCGTCTGCGGGCGGGGCTCTATTTCATTCGACTGATGCACGGTGGGCAGGTGCTGCGCGCCCGCATGGTGCTCATCCGATGACCGCTCAGGTTGGGCCGAAGCCCGAGCTATGCGCCGCGTGGCAGTCGGTGCCGGCGCGATTGGGGTGTTCGGATGAATTCGGCGACCGCTCGCAACCGGGGCGACTGCCAACCTTCGCGTCGTCGCCGTGTACATCCGTTGAGGTCCAAGGAGAGCATGGCGGTGCTGGGCATCGCGAGGAGGGTCATCTCCTGGCGCGTCGACGGGGCTTTTTGCGGCGCTTCCGTGACCTGGTCACCCTCGGCCTAGCCATCGCGTTCGTGCCGTTGACGGCCGGCGAGGGGATCGCACAGGCGATCGACGAGAACCTTTGGGTCACGAATGGCCAGGTGAATGGCGTCGTCCGCGAGGGAGGGACGGTTTACATTGGCGGATCCTTCAGCCAGGTGGGGCCCGCCACCGGCGGTGGCGTTCCCATCGATGTCGCGAGCGGCGGGCTGCCGTCGTCGTTCCCAAGAATCACCGGCATCGTGTATGCGGCGGTCCCCGACGGAGCAGGTGGCTGGTACGTGGGAGGATGGTTCACCGCCGTGGGAGGCATTCCACGGTCAAACGTTGCCCACGTGGCTTCGGACATGTCGGTATCCACCTGGAATCCGAACGCGGACGCGCTGATTAATTGCCTCGCGGTGAGCGGCACCACCGTCTACGCGGGCGGGATCTTCACCACCATCGGCGGGCAGGCGCGCAACTACATCGCCGCCCTCGATGCCGCGACCGGTGAGGCCACTGCCTGGAACCCTAGCGCCGACGGCGAGGTCCGCAGCCTCGCGGTGAGCAGCTCCACAGTCTATGCGTGCGGGGCCTTCACCAGCATCGGCGATTCGACTCGCAACTACATCGCCGCCCTCGATGCTACGAGCGGCGCGGCCACCGCCTGGAACCCGAACGCGAACTCTTACCTCTACGTGATCGCGGTGAGAAACTCCACCATCTACGCGGGAGGGAACTTCACGATCATCGGCGATTCGACTCGCAACCACATCGCCGCCCTCGACGCCACGACCGGCGCGGCCACCGCCTGGAACCCGAACGCGAACTCCAACGTCTGGGGGATCGCGGTAAGCGACAACATCGTCTACGCGTGCGGGCCCTTCACCAGCATCGGCGATTCGACACGCAACACCATTGCCGCCCTCGACACCGGGACCGGTGCCGCCACTGCCTGGAACCCGAGCACCGACGGCGAGGTCTACACCCTCGCGGTGAGCGGTCTTACCGTTTATGCGGGCGGATACTTCACCAGCATCGGTGGGCAAGCGCGCAACTTCATCGCCGCTCTCGATGCCACGACCGGTATGGCCACCGCCTGGGACCCCAACGCCAACAACGGGGTGTGGGTCCTCGCCGTGAGTGGCTCCACCATTTATGCAGGGGGAGAATTCACCAGCCTCGGTGGGCAGACGCGCAACAACATCGCCGCCCTGGACGCCACAACCGGGGCCGCCACCGCCTGGAACCCGAACGCCGATGGGCCCGTCTTGGCCCTGGGGGTGAGCGGTTCCACCGTCTACGCGGTGGGGGGCTTCACCAGCATCGGCGGGCAGGCGCGCAACCGGATCGCGTCGCTCGATGCCACCACCGGGCTCGCCACTGCCTGGAGCCCGAACGCCGACCAGAGTGTCCGGGCCCTCGCGGTGAGCGGCTCCACGGTCTACGCGGGCGGCGACTTCACCAGTATCGGCGGGCAAGCGCGCAATTACATCGCCGCCCTCGATGCCACGACCGGCATGGCCACCGCCTGGAACCCGAACGCGAACGGCTACGTCTCCGCCCTGGCGGTGAGCGGCTCCACGGTCTATGCGGGCGGGGACTTCACCAGCATCGGCGGGCAGGCGCGCAACCGCATCGCGGCGCTCAATGCCACCACCGGGCTCGCCACTGCCTGGAACCCAAACGCCAACAGCTTCGTCCTCGCCCTGGCGGTGAACGGCTCAACGGTGTACGCGGGCGGGGCCTTCAGCAGCATCGGCGCACAAGCGCGCAGCTACGTCGCCGCCCTTGATACCATCACCGGAGTGGCCTCCGCATGGAGCCCGAGCGCCAACGCCGGGGTCCGCGCCCTGGCGGTGAGCGGCTCCACGGTCTACGCGGGCGGGGACTTCACCAGCATCGGCGCGCAAGCGCGTAACTACGTCGCCGCCCTCGATGCCACGGCCGGTGCCGCCACCGCCTGGAATCCGGACGCCGCCAGCCTCGTGTTGGCCCTCACGGTGAGCGGCTCTACGATCTACGCAGGCGGGTCCTTCACCAGCATCGGCGGGTTGCCACAGAGCGGCATCGCTGCCATCGCAGCCATGCCGGACGTCCAGGCGGTGCAGCCAGCGAGCGGCGGTAACACTGGCGTCGTGACGGTTACGGTCGCGGGACACAACCTGCTGAACGGCGCCACGGTCAGGCTCTCGCGCTCGGGACAACCGGACATTCCGGGCAGCGGGGTGCTAGTGGCGGACGATGGTCTCAGCCTCACCGCGACCTTCGACCTAGCCGGCCAGGCGCAGGGCCTGTGGGACGTGGTGGTCGTCAACCCCGACCTCCAGACTGCGTCCCTGCCCAACGGCTTCACCATCGACAGCGGGGCGGCGGCCCCGTTGCGCGTCGACATCATTGGCCCGGACGTCATCCGCACCGGCTATCCAACCGCCTTCGACCTCGTTCTCCAGAACCCCGGCAATATCGATGCGCTGACCGTGCCGCTGTGGATCGCTGGCATACCCGACAGTGCCACCGTCGCGCTCGACTTCCCGCTCGCCGATCCGCCGCAGAGCGGTGGCGAACCCATCTGGAGCCTGCTCCCGGACACTTTGGCCAGTGCCGGCGGCCGCTACCTGGCGATGATCATCCCGCGCGTGCCGCCGGGGACCTCGGTCCGCAGGGTGTACCTGACGGTCCCCGCTCCCACGACGTTCCCGCTCACCGTGGCGTTGACGCCGCCGTGGGTGAACAACACCGCGTTTCGCAACTGCATGAGCGCCGTGATCACCAACACCGCCTGCATGGGGAGCCAGCTCACGGCACTCAACGACAGTCTCGCCGGCCAGCCGCAAGTCCAGGCGATGAATGGGATCGGGGTGTGGGCCAAGATCGGCTGGCAGTGCGAGGGCGCCGCCAGCCTGGCCGCCGCGCTGGCCGAAGCCCGCCAGGCGCTGGGCTTCATGCTCCAGTCGGTCGAGCAGGACTCGGTTCCGACGGGCTGCGGCCAGTCGCTGTCGACCACCTGGCGCGAGGTGCTGCTGGTCGAGGCCGGGGGGGCGGTCGACCCCAGCGACAAGTTCGGCAACCGGGGCATCGGCGGCACCATCACCAGTCGGGATGACCTCACCTACACGATCCACTTCGAGAACCTGGCCGGCGCGATGTTCCCCGCCCAGCACGCGCAGGTGACCGACGTGCTCGACGCCGATCTCGACCCGGCCACCCTCAGGCTCGGCACCGTCACCTTCGGCAAGGACCCGACCGGCACTCCCTACCATTGCTACCCGCAATTCGATCGGACGGAATCGAAGCTCCTGAACCCGAACCTGAGAGTCGACGTGAACGTGACCCTGATCGGCAGGACGCTGACCTGGTACTTCAACTCGGTGAACCCCAATGGTCCGCTGCCGCCCGGCGCCGGGTTCCTGCCCGCCAACAACAACTCACCCGAGGGCGAGGGCAGCGTCCTGTTCACCGTGCGACCGCGCAGCGGCCTGCCCCAGCACACCGAGATCACCAACTCGGCGACCATCCGATTCGACACCAACCCGCCGATGACCGTCCCGATCCCGGCGTGGACCAACTACGTGGACGACACGCCGCCGGCCAGCCACGTGCTGACGTTGGGCAATCCCCAGATGGAGCGCAGCTTCACGGTGAGCTGGGCACCGGAGGGCGACCCCGCCGACGTCCTGAACTACACGGTCTACTACTTCGAGGACGGTGCCTTCAAAGATGAGTGGCTCACCACCCCGCTCACCTCCGCCATCTTCGAGCGGCGCCCCGGTGACCTCCAGCCCCACACGTACGCGTTCTACAGCCGTGCCCGTGACCACGTGGACAATCGCGAGGACCCGCCGGGTCCGCCCGGATTTGACGTCCAGATCACCTCGACCACTGATGTCGAGATTGAAGGACCGCCGAAGCTGGCGCTGGCCGGAGCGCGTCCCAACCCCGCGATAGGAACGGCACGGATCGCATTCACCCTGCCGAGCCGCGACCCGGGGGTGCTCGAGGTGATCGACCTCGCCGGGCGCCGGGTGCTGCGCCGCGATGTCGGCGGGCTCGGCCCGGGGAGCCACGTGGTGACGCTCGACTCTCCGCGTCTGCGGGCGGGGCTCTATTTCATTCGACTGATGCACGGTGGTCAGGTGCTGCGCGCCCGCATGGTGCTCATCCGATGACGGTGCCCAGGCGGTGCGGCGCGCACGAAACAACGAGGGGTGGCTTTCGCCACCCCTCGCATTCATTGCCGCCTGTCGAACCGGCGTTACCAGCAGAAGTTGGGGTAGGAGACCGCCCGTTGCTGCTGATTGACCACGGTACCGGGGACGGTCTCGACCTCGATGCTGAGCTTGAGGCCGTGGGCGTCGCGCGGTGCGTAGAGCCGGAACACCTGACCGGGCGCCAGGGGCATCAGCACCAGCTGCCAGGTGTGCAGCGGCGGCATGAACTCGCTGGCGCGAGCGATCAGGCGATAACGCATGGTCGAGGAGGTGGTGGTGCCGGCGTTGCGGATGTTGAAGATGTTGGAGCCCCGGCCGCAGACAGATTCGACGTTGAGGGTGACCTGGGCGTTGCTGCCATCGGCATGGGCGAACGGAATCGAGAGGCAGAGGGCGGCGACCAGGGTCAGCATGAGCGACTTGCGATTGCGGTACATGGTGGTGATCTCCTTAGAGTTGGTTGAGAGTGAGTGGTTGAAGTGAGTGAAGGGTTTTTGGTGGAGCGATCGAGCGAACTGGGATCCTCGGGGTAGAGCCGGTGGTGTTCGGGTGGTGCCGTCCTCCTTTCGCGAGAGCCATCGAGTGGTGAGTTGCTTCGCGGGGGAGGTAGAGCAGCGCACGTGCCGGTCGTGCGGCGGAGCGGGGCAAGGGCGCGAGGTGGTTCGGGGAGAGCGAGTTAGCGGGATGGGGGACGCGGGGCGGCGGCGCGGGCGGACTCCGCGCGCGGAGAGAAACTCTACGTCCGGCGAGGATTCCTCTCAGGACGTGAAGACCGTGCGCGGCGCGAGAGGCTTTGCATCCCTCCGGAGTGCTCCGGAGACCCCAGCCGTCCTATAATCCGAGCGCTTTTCTATCGATTGCGTTTCTGTCGATCCGCAGGAGCTTCGTTCGATGCCGGCTGCCGAAGCACTTCCTTCGAAACCTCTACTGGACGCTCTGCGGGCCGTTCTGTGTCAGATCGCCGAACCCATCACGGTCCTGCGGACGATTCTGGACGAGGCGGTCGCACGGACCCAGGCCGATCGCGGCGTGTTCGTGGAGGTGTCGAGTGGTGGGACGCTGAGTTTCCAGGTGCTCCACAACTTCTCGCCCGAACGACTCGATGGGGAGTCCGCGTCGTTCAGCCAGGGCATCTTCGAACAGGTCCTGAAGACCGGCGAGGGCATCACCCTCTACAGCGCGGTTCTGGATCCGCGCTTCAAGCATCAGCGCTCGGTCATGGCGGTGCATATGGCGGCGGTGCTGTGCATGCCGATCAAGACCAGCGACGGGATTGCCGCCCTGGTCCATCTCGAGAACGGGCGGGCCGGACACTTCACCCGCGAACACCAGGAACTGCTGCGGGGCCTGCTCGACCTGGCCGGCCCCGTCCTCGAGGCGCTGAGGGCCAGCCGGAGCGTCCTGCACGAGCGGGATCAGCTCGTGATTTCGGAGTCGAAGTTCCGCGAAGAAGCCGAAGCCAGCCGCGACGCGCAGTCCCGCGACTGGTCCTTCGGCCGCTTCATCGGAAAATCCCCGGTGGTTCAGCAACTGGGGACTCAAGTGCACAAGATCGCCTCGGCCACCTTCCCCGTTCTCATCCTGGGTGAGACGGGTACCGGCAAGAGCATCCTGGCGCGCATCATTCACTACGGTGGCCACCGCGCACGGCAGCCGTTGATCACGGTCTTCTGCCCCTCCCTCGAACGTGGCATGGTCGAAGCAGAGCTGTTCGGCCACCGCAAGGGAGCGTTCACCGGTGCGGTCAGCGATCGTCTGGGGAAGGTCCCGGCGGCAGACGGGGGGACGTTGTTCCTGGACGAGATCGGGGACCTTCCTCTCGAGATCCAGCCAAAGCTGCTGAGGCTGCTGCAGGAGCGGACATACGAGCGTGTCGGAGATCCAAAGGAACTGAAGTCCGACGTCCGGGTGATTGCCGCCACGAATCGCGACCTGGAGGAAGAGGTGATGCAGGGCCGGTTCCGCCGGGATCTCTTCGAGCGGCTCAACTTCGTTCCCGTGCGCATCCCGCCGCTCCGCGAACGTGTCGAGGACATTCCCCTGGTCCTACGCCATTGCCTGGATCAGAGCGAAGAGGGGCGCTGGGTCGAGCTCGAGCCCGAGGCAGAGGAGTTCCTGAGGACTCTGGACTTCGCCTGGCCGGGCAACGTTCGCTCTCTCGAACAACTCGCGGCGCGCCTCGTCCTGGAGAAGCCCGACGGCCGGGTCGGGAAGGGGATGGTTCTACGGCTGCTGGGCCCGACGCGTGGCTCAGGGGCCGCGGCCGCCGACCAGGCCCCCCCTGAACGGGGTGCAACGCCGGGAGTCGCTCTCGGCGGCGAGGTCGCCGACATCGACGAGGGGCTGACCGCAAGTCTGGCTCAGCAGGAGAAGGCGTTGCTCGAGGAAGCCCTCCGCCGCTATCCGCGGATGACGCGGGCCAAGCTCGCGGCGCGACTCAAAATCAGCGAGTCCTACCTCTACAAGAAGCTCAAGGAGTACGGCCTCGGGGGATGATGCTCCGGGCTCGGTGACTCGTGCGCCGCGGTCGCCGGGGGCGGCGGCGCCGCCGAGCGTCACCCCCCCGCGCCCTGGAACATGCGCTCGAGGAGCGAAGGCTTCCGCATCCGCTTCGCTTCCTCGCGGACGTACTGTCCGAACGTACCGGCAAAGAGCCGCGGGCCTCGCTGTGTTTCATCGACGTAGTGCCGGACCTCGAGCTCCGACAGGACGTGCTTCAGCGAGTCCGGAATGCCTCGGCCCTGAGCCACCCGAACCAGAGTGCTCCGCTCGTGCGCGTCCAGTCCATCCCACACATAGCGGAAGTGGAGCCGTGCCTCCTCGTAGAAGCGGCGGCGGATCGCGTCGAAATCCGGCGCCTTCGCCTCGGGGTGTTCGTCCAGGTGCTCGATGGCGTGTGAACACGCCATCTGGATGAAGAACGGGAACAGCCCCGTCATCTCGAGGATCCGATCCGTATGGGTGGCGAGCGGCTTGCCGACACGCTCCGAAGGAACGCGAATGAGCTCATCGGCTTCCGATCGCTCGAAGACCCCCAGACGCATCGTCGAAAAAATGTTGAAAAATGGCGAGTCCGAGATTTCCTTCGTGTGGCAGAGAACCTGGAGGTCGCATGCCGAAGACGTCAGGTAGGCCACGTTGTAGTGATTGGCCAGGTAGCGCAGGAACGAGAAGAACTCGAGCGTGAAATTCGGGTTCGTCGTCACTCCCTCGAACTCGTCGAGCAGGATCGCCAGCCGGTAGTTCGCAGCGTCCAGGCGCTGCACCAAGTCCTTCACGCCGTCGAGGTTGTGGGCGCAGCTGGAGACGTCCAGCCGTCCGCGCAATTCATAGTTGGCGATGCCGAGCAGGGTCTTGACGAAGCTTTGCATGGACATTCCCTTCTCCTCTTGGAGGTCCAGGAACACCATGACCATCGCGTCGGGATTCTCGAGGAACGTCTGCCGGGTTTGGCGCGCGTACACGTGGTTCAGCAGCGAGGATTTCCCGATCTTGCGCTCCCCGACGATGGAGATCGATCCGGGAGGCGTAGCGTTGAGCCGCGCAAAGATTCGCTTGACGTCCTGCGAGCGGCCGAAGAAGTCGGCGCGGTGCTTGATCATGACGCGGTTCAAGTATGGATTGCGTGGCGTCGCCCGCGGTTCGACAGCGGTTACCACGACGGGGCGCGAGGCTGCGGTGAGGCTCGGGCGTGACAAGATGCGGTCGAGCCGTTCCTTCACCGTCGCCATGTTGGCCGGCCGATCCTCAGGCTTCTTGTGCAGGCATTCGTGCACAAGGTCCGCCAGCTCCGGCGGGCAGTTCTCCAGGTGATCGCCGACCGGGTCCGGATCCCGTTGGGCAATGTTGTAGATCAGCGAGACCGGGTGCTCGGCGTGGAACGGGTGCTGCCCGGTCAGTTGCTCGTACAGGATCACGCCGAACGAGAAGATTTCCGAGAGAGTCGTGGCCCCCCGCTCCTCGATTTGCTCGGGTGAGACATACGGGAGCGTCCCTCGAAGCTGATGGTTCGAGTTCATGCCCGACATGCTGCTCATGTCCCGCGACAGACCGAGGTCCAGGATCTTCGCCGTGCCGTCCTCGGTGATCATGATGTTCGTTGGCGACAGGTCGCGGTGCACGATCGTCATCCCGTGTATGGCGGAGAGGCCGGATGCCACCTGGGTCATCACTTGGAGGACGTTCCGGATCGAAGGCTGCCGCTTCGCGTGCTCATCGAGTGTTTGCCCGCGCACGAACTCCATGACGATGTAGGGTCGGTCCTCGAAGACGCCGAAACGGTAGATGTGAACCACGTTGGCGTGGTTCAAGCTGGCCATGTTCTTCGCTTCCGCCAGGAACCGCCGCATCTCACTCTCTCCGGTCACCTCCGGCTTCAGCATCTTGAGGGCGACCGAGCGATGGAGCTCCAGTTCCTGGCACTCGTAAACCACTCCGAACCCGCCGTCGCCGACCAGACGGACAACGCGATAGGTTCGGTCGATCACGCTGCCGATCATGATGATTGCCTCCGGTCGATCGGGTGATCGTGCTGCGCCTCGAGCATCCCTGATGGCGGTCGAGCCGCTTGTCTCACTCGAGAATTCTCCAAGCAGGGCAAATGTAGGCGAGCCTTCATGGGGTCACAAGGCCCCCGCACCCGAAGCCGCCCACCCGTGTCCCTCTTCACGTCCTGAGAGGAATCCTCGCCGGACGTAGAGTTTCTCTCCGCGCGCGGAGTCCGCCCGCGCCGCCGCCCCGCGTCCCCCATCCCGCTAACTCGCTCTCCCCGAGCCACCTCGCGCCCTTGCCCCGCTCCGCCGCACGACCGGCACGTGCGCTGCTCTACCTCCCCCGCGAAGCAACTCACCACTCGATGGCTCTCGCGAAAGGAGGACGGCACCACCCGAACACCACCGGCTCTACCCCGAGGATCCCAGTTCGCTCGATCGCTCCACCAAAAACCCTTCACTCACTTCAACCACTCACTCTCAACCAACTCTAAGGAGATCACCACCATGTACCGCAATCGCAAGTCGCTCATGCTGACCCTGGTCGCCGCCCTCTGCCTCTCGATTCCGTTCGCCCATGCCGATGGCAGCAACGCCCAGGTCACCCTCAACGTCGAATCTGTCTGCGGCCGGGGCTCCAACATCTTCAACATCCGCAACGCCGGCACCACCACCTCCTCGACCATGCGTTATCGCCTGATCGCTCGCGCCAGCGAGTTCATGCCGCCGCTGCACACCTGGCAGCTGGTGCTGATGCCCCTGGCGCCCGGTCAGGTGTTCCGGCTCTACGCACCGCGCGACGCCCACGGCCTCAAGCTCAGCATCGAGGTCGAGACCGTCCCCGGTACCGTGGTCAATCAGCAGCAACGGGCGGTCTCCTACCCCAACTTCTGCTGGTGAGGACCGGAGTCATGATCGTCCTCAATCGGGTCAGGACCGGCGATCGTGACGTCACGCCGCGGCGAGGGATGGATTGCATCCCTCGCCGTCCGGCTGTGGTTACGGTTCGATTCGGCCGCATCGCCACCTGGATCGGTATCTTGTCGGGACTCCTGTGGTCTGCGGTCGCGGGCGGAACGGGTAACGCCGCGGCGGCGGTCAAGGCCGGCCATCTGCGCGTGACGTCGGTGAGCCAGGACACGCTCACCCTGTCGTGCGAGCTGTGGAATCCAGAGCGCGGGTCGAACAGCGATTCGACCGTCGTCGTCTGGTACCGGTTCCTGGTGTCAATCGATGGGGGCGAGCGGCTCCGCGATCCGGGGTGGAGGCACATCGGTATTCGCCGCCATCCCGCGCGGGACACGGTGACGGCGGTTGTGGCCGGCGTCGCCCTGGCTCCGGATCGGCCGCTGCGGTTCTCAATCCTGATCTTCGACGGACGCCGGGTCCGCACGGCCAGCCGGCGCCGGCGTGAGCCCGAGCGCACGGCCTCTCGTTTTCACTTCGTCGCACCGGTGTCTGCGGCGCCGGGTCCGGCGCAGACCTGGGATGGCATGGACGCCGACTACGTTCCCAAGGTCAGCTGGGGGATGCTCAAGCTCCTTTACTCGGACGGACCTCACGCCGAAGACCGCTCGAGCCCGATGCTCGATGCCTCGGGCGATGCGCGGCTCGCTCCGGTCGAGCCGCGAGGCGGCGCGCGGAACAACGAGAAGCTGCCATCTGGCCGATCCCGGCGGGACGCTCGCTGACGAAGGACTACGCGACGGGTCGCGGATCGCTCGGGGCGAACTCGAAGCGAATGCGATCCTGGTCTCGCACGACACGCACCGTCCCGGCAGCCGGACCCCGTCGCAACAGTTCCTCCGCGATCGGATGCCGCAGGTGTCGATCGATCGCCCGGCGGAGCTCGCGCGCCCCGAACTGACTGCTGACGCCGCGCTCAATCAGCAAGTCGTAGACCCCATCGCTCAGCTCGATGTCGAGCCCCTGGGGCACGAGCTGCTCGATGCTCTTCAGGTAACGATCGATGATCCGCCGCAGCGCCGCGCGGTCGAGCGGCTGGAACACCAGGATTTCGTCGATCCGGTTGACCAGCTCCGGGCGCAGGACGGTAGCCAGGGCGTCGCGGACGTCGAACCGAACCGGAGCGGGAGCCGCCGGCTCCGCACGGAACCCGAGAGGCGTCGCCGGGGGTGCCGGGAGCCTGAAGACGATGTTCGAGGTGAGGATGATCACCGCATGGCGGAAGTCCGCTCGCTTGCCGTGCGCGTCGGTGAGCCGACCTTCATCGAAAACCTGCAGGAAGAGATCGAACACCTGCGCATGCGCCTTCTCGATCTCGTCGAAGAGTACGACGCTGTCCGGGTGCGTCCGCAACGCCGAGACCAGCAATCCCTCGCCCTCGTGCCCGACGTAGCCCGGGGGGGCCCCGATCAGTTTCGAGACCGAGTGCGGCTCCATGTACTCGGACATGTCGAAGCGTACGAGTCGCTTCTCGTCTCCGAACACGCAGTGGGCGAGGGCCTTGGCGAGCTCGGTCTTGCCGACGCCCGTAGGGCCCAAAAAGAGGAACGTGCCCATCGGACGATTCGGATCCGCGAGACCCGACCGTCCGGTCAGGATGGTGCGGGCCACCGCCTCGCAGGCGGCATCCTGGCCCACGACGCGGTCCCGGAGCTTCGACTCCAGGGACAGCAGGCGCTCTGCCGCGGCGCCGGAGAGCTGCTCGAGCGGAATGCCCGTCCATTGGGAGACCGTGCAGGCGATGGCCTGGTCGTTCACCACGAGGCGGTCAGTGGGGGACTTCGGGCCCTCCAGCCTCAGGCGCGCCGCGGACTGGTCGATCGCGTCGATCGCCTTGTCCGGAAGCCGGCGATGCGGGAGGTAGCGGATTGTAAGCTCGACGGCAGCCTCCAGCGCCGAATCGGCGATCTCAACCCCGTGGTGGAGCGCGAGCGCCGGCGCAAGCCCCGCCACGATCATGCGTGCCTGCTCCGGGGCCGGCTCGTCGACGAGCACCGGCTCGAAGCGGCGCTCGAGCGCGGCGTCGCGCTCGATGTGGCGCCGGTACTCGGCGATCGTGGTCGCTCCGATGCATCGCAGCTCACCGCGGGCCATGGCTGGTTTCACGATGTCCGAGGCCCCGAGCGCATCACCTGCGCTGGCCCCGGCGCCCACCAGGGTATGAATCTCGTCGAAGAACAGGATGACGTGCGGGTCGCTCGTGGCTTCCTTCAAGATCCCAACGACCCGTTCCTCGAAGTCCCCCCGGTACTTGGTGCCGGCAAGCAGGGTGGCGACCGACAGCTCGATGATGCGCACGTTCCGGAGCGGGTGACCGCTCTCGACGGTCGCCAGCATGCTGGCCAGGCCCTCGACGACCGCGGTCTTCCCGACGCCCGGGTCGCCGATCAGGACCGGGTTGTTCTTCCGTTTGCGGAGGAGGACTTCCGCGAGCATCCGCATCTCGACGTCGCGCGCGAACACTGGCATCAACGCTCCCTCGCGAGCCAAAGCCGTGAGATCGCGGCCGAAGCGCTCGAGCAAGGGAAGCTTGTGCTCCGTCGGCTCGGGGTCCTCCAGGGCCACCGCCTCGCAGAGATCCGCGATTCGGACGTCCCGGGACCGCAGTAGGCGAACGGGAACGCTGCCACCCTCACGAAGGATGGCCTCGAGCAAGTGCGTCGGAGTCACCTGCGGCTTGCGGTTCCGCCGGGCGATCCTCCCCGCGAGATCGAGGATCTCGCTGCACCGAGGCGTGACCAGCAGCTCCGTTCCCCATGGGCGGTGCTGAAGCGGCTCGATGCCCTCGATGATCCGCGCGCGCAATTCATCGAGCCCAACGCCGCGACGACTCAGTTCGGTGTCGAGGCCCGGAGCGGCGTCCGTGACGGCCACGAAAACGTGGTCCACGCCGAGGAAGTGATGACCGAAACGGGTGCTGTCCTCGGTGGCCTTCGCCAGGACTGCGCGCGAGGCCGAGGAGAGTGGGAGCGAGTTCATAGCGCTGTGCTCGTCAGGCGGGCACGAACTCGAGGCAGGTACTCCCGAGAACGAAAAGCGTTCCCGGGGTGATCTGAACTCGGCCGTCCACCTTGCGCTCGCCCACGTAGCTGCCGTTGCGGCTGCCGAGATCCTCGAGCCAGAATGCTCCGCCCTCGCGCACGATGCGGGCGTGATGACTCGACACTAGGAGGTCCAGCGGCAGCGAGACGTTACAGTCCGGATCCCGGCCAATCGTCACGGTTTCGGCGTCGCTCTGGACCGTGATGCCGTCCATCGGTCCCCCGACGACTTCGAGTCGAATCGCGGCCAGCGGGTCCGCGCCCATCGTGCGATCCGGGCGGGGTCGCGTCTGCGGCGATGCGACGGTAGCCTCCAAGGCACTGCCAGCGTCCGGCGGCTGATCTGCTACGGCCATGGCACCTCCTGAGTCGAGAGGAAGGGAGGAGAAGATACCTCATGAAGGAGCCGTCATCCACGCCTCTGTCCTCCGCCCGGCCGCGCCGGCCGAGGCTTGGGTGGCCGGAGGGTGGAGCACGGGTGTATCGTTCCAGCTGCTCCCGGAAGACACAGACCCGATGGGTACCTGCATGCTCGCGACGTTGCGCATCGAGCGGAACGGTGCTCCCGCTCAGAGCGTGGAGATCGAGAACCGGTCGATGATTCTGGACGCCGATACGGCGGGCGTTCCCGGCGCACGGCAACCCGATCACGGTCCCTGTCGGGTCGAAGTGGTCGGCCACCAGCTACTCGTCACCGATCTAGGCGCGCCGGGCGGCGTCTACGCCCGGGGCCGCCGCATCGAGCGGTTGGCACTCGATCCCGGCGAGGAGTTTTTCGTCGGGGAGGCGCGCATCACCTTCCTCCTCGGACGCGATTCTCCGCCTGCGGGAACGCCGAACCGGACCGCGATCCTCCACGCGACGCTCCAGCGGGTGACCGATGTCGCCCCCACGCCGCACGCTGTGCCCCACGTGCCGCCGGCTGCGACGACCGCGGAGGAGCCGCGACGGGAGGACGGCGGCCAGAGGACCGGATCGACCCTGCCCTCGATCGAGGGGTACACACTTCTCCGCCAGCTCGGAAACGGCTCGACCGGTGTCGCCTTCCTCGCGCGACCGGTCGGAGTCGAGGAGCCTTGCGTCATCAAGACGATCGATTTCCAGGGAAGCTCGCAGACGGCGCTTTTCTTCATCCGCGAAGCCCAGACGGGCCTCCGGATGAACCATCCGAGCATCGTTCGCGTGCTGGACTTCGGTGAGGCCGGCGGGCTGCTGTTTCTCGCGATGGAGTACATGGAAGGGGGCTCGCTGCGCGAGCGCATCGAGCGCGCTGGACCTCTAACCAGCCACGACGCGATGAATCACCTGATCCGAATCGCCGGCGCGCTGGAGCACGCCGGACGCCAGAGATTCGTGCACCGCGATATCAAGCCGGCGAACATCCTGTTGACTGCCGACGGCGTTCCCAAGCTCGCCGACTGGGGCCTCGCCAAGATGGTCTCGAGCGCCGAGCACGCGCGGTTCACGCGAACCGGCGACATGCGCGGGACCCCGATGTACATGGCCCCCGAAGTGGTGCTCGACGGGTCGCGCGCCGACCTGCGTTCCGACGTTTATTCGCTTGGCGCCACCTATTACTACGCTTTGTGCGGCGAGCCCCCTTTCGCGCCGACGACGCTCACGCAGGTGCTGGAGGACGTCCTCAATGTCGAGCCCCAGCCTCTGGAGGCGCGGAACCCCGAGGTCCACGGCGGGCTGGCCCGCGTGATCCGGCGGATGATGTGCAAGCGCCTCGAAGACCGCTACCCTGATCCGTCCACGCTGGTGCACGACCTCGAGGAGTTGAAGAGCAGCGTGCCATCCTGACGGCGGACTCGTGGGTTGAGGTCGACTCCCTGCGACTTTTTCACCCCCTCCAGGCGTCTCCGCTCCAGAGGACTGAACGCGACGCGAGGATGACCGACTTGACCGAAGCCCGCTGGCGCCGATTGGCCGCCCTGCTCGCACCGTTTCACGAGCAGGCGGTGGCGACCGCACGTCGCCTGTGCCGCTCGACGGCCGACGGGGACGATCTCTATCAAGAGGCCGTGCTCCGGGCGTTCGACAAGCTCGACACGCTTCGCGACGAATCGAAGTTCCGGTCCTGGTTCTTCGTCACGCTGTTGTCCAGGCATCGGAGCCGGGCGCGGCGGTCGTTCTGGAAGCGGATGCTCCCCTGGGAGGCCGCGTTCCCGAGCGGCGCCGAGCCGGCAAGCGAGGACGGCAGCCGGTGGGGCGAGCAGACGATCGAGACGCGGCGGATGTCTGCCGCCCTCGCGACGCTGCCGCCCGTGCAACGGGAGGCCATCGTCCTCTTCGAGCTGGACGGCTTCTCGATCGAGGAGATCGCAACCATGCAGCAGGTGTCGTTGTCGGCGATCAAGTCGCGCCTGGTCCGCGGCCGGGAGCGGTTGCGCCGCCACTACGAACGCCTGGGGCTGGCCTCGGCGGCGACGTCGCCTCATCGCGACGCGCAGGTCGTGGGACGCGTGAACTCGATTCCCCGGTTGGTTCCGACCGCCGCAGTGGGAAAGGAGCGAAGCCATGACTGAGTCGAGGCCCGAGGACCTTCGTGACGCCGGGTTGCCGCGTGAGGCGGCGGGCGATCTCGAGGCATTGCGGACCGAAACCCTTCGCGACTTGCCCCGTCTGGAGCACAGCCTGTCTCTGGCGCGCTCGCGCCGCGTCGATGCGGCCGAGCCCAGGAAGGAGCGCTGGTTGTCCATGATGAATCCAATCAAACGAAATCCATGGCTGGCGACGGCCGCTGCCGCAGCGGTGATCGTCGTGGCCCTGATGGTGGTGCCTTTTTCGTACGAGAAGACTTCGAGTCATGAGGTCGCGCTGACCCTGACCGGGCTGAATGACCTGACGCAGGTGAAGAGCATCGCCGGCGAGTTCGAATCGGCCCTGGGGGTCCAGGGCGTGCGGGTTCGGGCGGAGGTCGAAAATGGCGCACCGCGGTTCGTTCTCGAGGCCAACGCGCCCGGCAAGTCGGGAGCGTTGCGCGCGGAGGCGTTCGGCCAGGCGCTGCGCGAGCGTGGATATGAAGCGACCTGGACTGCGACGCCGAAGACCGAGCGCGTGTGGGGTTCGATGTACGCCTACGCCCGCGATCGCGTGATCCAGGTCAGCGTCGACGGCAAGTCGGCTCAGCAGTTGCAGCAGGAGATCCAGCAGAAGCTCGCCGCAGCCGGCATCACCAACACCCAGGTGTCGGTGACCGATCTGGCCGGAGGCGGTCGCGAGGTCAAGGTCACCGCCGACCACCAGGTGAAGGCCGGGGATTCGGCGCCCGAGCCGATCGAACTTCAGCTCACCAAAGACGGGAAGGCTCTGGGTGGCGATGGCCAGACCGTGCAGGTCCGGCGCATGAAGGACCCCTCGGGCGCCGAAAAGCTGGTGCTCGATATCAGCGCCGGCGGACGCAAGACCCAGGTCGAGATCCCGAATCCTGGGGCGATGACCGACGCGGCGCTGTCTGCGGAGATCAACGCCAAGATGATGCAGGCCGGGATCAGGGACTACATGGTCGAGGTTTCGGGGAACGAGTTCACAGTGAAAAAGCGCTAGTTCCCAGCAAGTTTCGGCCGAGCCGCGCGCCCGATTCACGGGCGCGCGGTTTTTGGTTTCCGGCGCCGGTCTTGGGGGGGCGCTCCACGTTGCCCGGCGACAGGGCGCGCGGATATCGTTCGGGGTCGATTCCGACCCACGCGACCCTTGCCAGGAGCCTTCGCCATGACCACCACCACATCGCTCAAGACCTCCGTGCTCGAGCGCTTCCTTCGCTACGTCACCGTCGACACCCAGTCCGCCGAGGGCTCCAAGACTTACCCCAGCACGCTCAAGCAACTCGTCCTGCTGGACCAGCTCGCGGCTGAGCTCAAGGAAGTTGGCCTGGCCGATGTCGTGCGCGACGAACATGGCTACGTCATGGCCACCATCCCGGCGACCAGCAAGAAGAAGAACGTGCCGGTGATTGGCTTCGCCGCCCACGTCGACACCTCGCCCGAGATGAGCGGGGCCGGGGTCAAGCCGATAGTCCATCGCAACTGGCAGGGTGGCGACATCGTCCTGCCCGATGATCCGACCGCAGTGCTGCGCGTATCGGAGAATCCGTACCTGCGCGAGCGGATCGGCGACGACATCGTGACCGCGTCGGGAACCACGCTGCTCGGCGCTGACAACAAGTCGGGTGTAGCGGCGATCGTCGCGGCCGCCGAGTATCTCGTGCAGCACCCGGAGATTCCGCACGGCGCGATTCGCATCGGCTTCACACCCGACGAGGAAGTCGGCGGCGGCCCCACCTACTTCGACGTCAAGAAGTTCGGCGCCGTGGCTGCCTACACCATGGACGGCGGTGAGCGCGGCGAGCTGGAAGTCGAGACCTTCTCGGCGGACTCGATGACCGTGACCTTTCAGGGCCGCAACACCCATCCGGGCTACGCAAAGGACACGATGGTCAACTCGATCAAGGTTGCCGCCGACTTCGTGAACCGGCTGCCCAAGGATCGGCTGTCGCCCGAGCGGACGAGCGATCGCGAAGGCTTCGTGCACCCATACGTGGTCGAGGCTGCTGTCGACCGGACCTCGGTCAAGTTCCTGATCCGTGACTTCACGACCCCGGGGTTGCACGAGAAGGAAGCGTTCCTCGAGAAGCTGGCAAAGGAGACCGCGGCGGCGTGGGCGGGCGTGACGGTGAAGACCGAGGTCAAGGAGTCGTACCGCAACATGAAGGAAGTGCTCGATCGGGATCCGCACATTGCGGAGAATGCCCGCGAGGCAATTCGCCGGATTGGCCTGGAAGTGCGCGAGAAGCCGATCCGCGGCGGCACCGACGGGTCGCGCCTGAGTTTCATGGGCCTGCCGACGCCGAACGTGTTCGCCGGCGAGCAGAACTTCCACTCGCGCCTCGAATGGGTTTCGGCGCAGGACATGGAGAAGGCGGCCGAGGTGATCGTGGCGATCGCGAAGGTGTGGGAGGAGCGGGCGTAGGCCGCCCGGGCTCGCCCGTCGAGTCATGAACCGCCCGGTCATCGCTGTTGCCGCCGTCGGGCTCGCCGCGCTCTTCGCGCTGAGCGCTGACGAAACCATCTCGCAACAAAGCCCAGCCAACCCCGCTCTGCCGGCGGCGCCCCGCGACACCGCCGCCGCCGAGCGCGACAGCCTGATGAAGGTCGTGCTGGCGAAGATCGCCGGGCGCGAGAATGCGCCGGCCGAGAGCGTGTTCAAGGACATCCGGGTGTTCAAAGGCATGCCCGCCGGGCGCATGCTGCGCATCATGAACATCGCCTTCGGCGGCAGCCTCGGCGTCGGCTGCAAGCACTGCCACGTGGTCGGTGAGTGGGAGAAGGAAGACCGGCGGCCGAAGCAGGTGGCGCGCGACATGTGGAAGTTCATGCACGCGATCAACGACAGCCTTACGAAGATTCCGAATCTCGACAGCGAGAAACCGGGGATCAACTGCACGACCTGTCATCGCGGGGCCGTGAAGCCGGCCGTCAGCATGCCCTAGCACTTCGACCCAAGGCGGTGGTCATATGACCACGAGTCTTGGTCATGCCTCCGGCGTGGTCGACTCGACATGGGCCCTGCTAGACTGCGGGCTCTTTGTCGCGCATCCGCCCAGGAGACTCGCCGTGACCCAGGATCTCTACCCCGTCCTTCCACACATCCGCGACCGCGCCCACATCAAGTCGCTCGAGGACTACCAGCGGCTCTACCGCCAGTCGCTCGAGGATCCCGACACTTTCTGGGGCGAGCAGGCCAAGGCCATCACCTGGTTCCACCCCTGGCAGCGCGTGCACGAAGTCGACTTCGACCAGGTCGATTTCGGCTGGTTCCACGGTGGCAAACTCAACGCCTGTTACAACTGCGTGGATCGCCACGCCGAGACGCAGCCCGACCAGGTGGCGATCATCTGGGCTGCGGACGAGCCCGGCATCTACCGGCGCATCACCTACCGCGAGCTCAAGCGTGAAGTCTGCCGCATCGCTAACGTTCTGACCGCGCACGGCGTGCAGAAGGGCGACCGGGTCTGCATCTACATGCCGATGATTCCCGAGACCGCGTTCGCCATGCTCGCGTGCGCGCGGATCGGCGCGGTGCACTCGGTGGTGTTCGGCGGTTTCAGCGCCGAGTCGCTGCGCGACCGGATCATCGACGCCGAGTGTCGAGTGGTGCTGACCGCCAACGAGGGCATGCGGGGCGGGAAACGCATCCCGCTCAAGTCGATCACCGACCGCGCCGTGGACGGATTGCCGATGGTCGAGACCGTGCTGGTGGCGCGGCGCACCGACACCGAGGTGCCGATGCAGGCCGGCCGCGACCACTGGCTCGAAGAGGAGTGCGCCAAACAGCGCTCGACTTGCCCGGTGGCGGTGATGGACGCCGAGGACCCGCTGTACGTGCTCTACACCTCGGGCAGCACCGGCAAGCCCAAGGGCTTGATGCACACGACCGGCGGCTACCTGGTGTACGCGGCAATGACGCACAAGTTAGTGTTCGACTACCACCCGGGAGACATCTACTGCTGCGCGGCCGACGTCGGCTGGGTCACCGGCCACAGCTACATCGTCTACGGCCCACTGGCCAATGGTGCCACCACGGTTATGTTCGAGTCGGTGCCCCTGTACCCGGACCCCGGGCGCTACTGGCGGATGGTCGATGACCTCGGCATCAACATCTTCTACACCGCGCCGACCGCGCTGCGCGCGATCGCCCAGGCCGGCGACGAGCCGGTGCGCAAGTACTCGCGCAAAAGCCTGCGCGTGCTGGGCACGGTCGGCGAGCCGATCAATCCCGAGATCTGGCGCTGGTACCACGACGTGGTCGGCGACAAGCGCTGCGCGGTGGTCGACACCTGGTGGCAGACCGAGACCGGCGGCATCCTGATTACCCCGCTGCCGGGCGCGATTCCGACCAAGCCCGGCTCGGCGACACTACCGTTCTTCGGCGTGAAGCCGGTGGTCGTGAATCCCGAGACCGGCAAGCTGATCGAAGGCAACGGCGTGAGCGGCGCCCTGTGCCTCGCATCCTCTTGGCCCGGTCAGGCGCGCACCGTGTGGGGCGATCATCAGCGCTTCCGCGCCACCTACTTCTCGCAGTATCCCGGCCTCTACTTCACCGGCGACGGCTGTCGGCGCGACGAAGACGGCTACTACTGGATCACCGGCCGCATCGACGACGTGCTCAATGTGGCGGGGCATCGCCTGGGCACCGCCGAGGTCGAGAGCGCGCTGGTCGCGCACGAGGCGGTGGCCGAAGCCGCGGTGGTCGGATTCCCGCACGCCATCAAGGGCCAGGCGATCTACGCCTACGTGCTGGTCACCAGCGAGTTCGCCAAGCAGGATCCGCGTCAGCTCGAGGGCGCGCTCAAGGACCAGGTGCGGCACGTGATTGGCGCGTTCGCGCAGCCCGAGGTGGTGCACATCGCCCCGGGCCTGCCCAAGACCCGGAGTGGAAAGATCATGCGCCGCATCCTGCGCAAGATCGCCGCTGGCGAGTACGACGGGATGGGCGACGTCACGACATTGGCGGAGCCGGAAGTGGTCGAGAAGCTGATCGCGCAACACCAGGAACGGAACACGACGAAAGCCTAGAGATGACCGGCCGGACCCCAGGAGAACAAAGTATGCGCACGACCCGGCTCATGACGACACTGCTGCTGGCCGCGATCGCGCTGCCTGCGGCCGCGGCCGAAGCGAAACCATCCAAGGCTGAACAGGACTCGATCCTTGCGGCAATAGCGAAAGACCGCACCGACACAGTCGAGTGGCTCAAGACTTCTCCGACCTCGTACCTCGCGACCGTGGACCGCCGCGACTTCGAGAACAAGACGTCGCTGACCATTGGCAGCGCCAAGGGCAGCGACCTGCAACTCGACGATCCGGCGATCGCGCCGCAGCACCTGCGGGTCACCGTGGTCGGAGATTCGTTCCGTGTCGAGGGGATCGACGAAGGCGCGACGTTCGTGTCCGGCAAGGACACGCTGCGCTCGGGGATGGTGGAGCCAAGCCGGATCAGCGTCGGGCGCTATGCGCTGCGGCTCTCGCACCAGCGCTTCCCCGGGATCATCGTGTTCGACCCCAAGAGTCCGCGCTACGCCGACTTCAAGGGCATGGATTGGTTCCCAGCCGACCTCGAGTATCGCTTCGAGCTGCCACTGACTCCGAACCCGAGCCCCGACACCGTGATCATTCAGTCGACCCGCGGCAACCTGCGCCGCGCGGTGCGCGTCGGGTGGTTCGACTTCAAAGTCGAGGGCAAGTCGTGCCGTCTCGAAGCTTCTCGTTTGCTGGAGCCGGGAGTCGGCGAGAAGAACTTCAGCGTGTTCTTCCGCGACAAGACGAGTGGAAAGGAGTCCTACGGGGTCGGTCGCTACATCGATCCGGTGGCGCTGCCTGGCGGCGATTTCGTGATTGATTTCAATATGGCCTACAACCCGGCGTGCGCCTACTCGGACCACTACAACTGCCCGATTCCGCCGAAGGCCAACCAGCTCAAGGTCGCGATCAAGGCGGGGGAGAAGGACAAGCACTACCTGCGTTGACCGCGGATCGCGCCGGCTGCTCGCCGAAGCCGATCAGGCCACCATGCTCGCCGGTGCCAAAGTTATCCACATCAACTCGCTCCGGAGCGAGTTGTGTTAGGCGGGTCTAACACGCTCCAGTCGTCAAAGCGGTAGCCCGCTTTCTCTGCAGCGGCCGCCAAACCGGACGCCAGCCGTCGTGCGGCCTGAGTGTCCGCGGAGTCGGCGCCAAGGGCGATGACCGCAACGAGCGTCTCCAGGAGTTCCTCGCTCGCCTCCTTGCCGAACCACCAGGTGCCCTCGTGGTGGTTCACCCCTAGGGCGTCGCGAATGACGTCGGATTCCCGCCAACGCGCGACGAGAGCGCCCGCGTCCGCCGGCTGGCGCGCGACGTTCAGAAAGGCCGGTGCCTCGGACGCGATGACCACGGCGTTGCGCGCAGAACGCGCCGCCCGCCAGGGCTCGACCCCGAGGCGGGTCAGCGCCGTCTCGATCACACGGCTCAGACTCCAGTCAGCCGCCCACGCCGTGTCGCGGGGGAGCGACCGCTCGAGTTCGATGAGGGCCACGCACGCGAGCAACAGCGCCTGATTTGCGTTCTTGGAATCATCAGCAACGGGTCGAGGAGCTGCTGCCGCCGGTGTCTTGCCGGCCGCCCTACCCCGAGGAACCCTCGGGATGGGTGAACGCGACGGACCCAGAAGACGCTCGATCGTGCGACGGAACCGGTCCGCAGCCTCAGCGTCGTCGCCGGATACGCCGGCCTCGTGCCGGGAAGCCGACACCAACCGGGCGAATCGCCGGGTTGCTTCATCCAGGTCGGGTGCGCGCTTCCCGGTGCCTGCCAAGAGCCGCTCCAGCATTACCGGCTCGAGGAGCGCCGCCAACGCGAACGTGATCGGTCGCAGACGAATGTCGCGCAGCATCGCGGCGGTGCTCAGCGTGCCGGCGCCCGATAGCTCGCGCGCAACCTCGGCCCACGGTTCGGCCTCGGAATCCCGCACCTCGCGGAAGTCCAGATACACGCGACAGCCGTAGGCTCCGAGCTGGACGTGCAGTCCGCGGTCGTGCAGCTCGCGCGAGCCGCGGACGAACTCCTGACCGGATCTCAGGTCGCGGAACACGCAGTAGAGATCGGCATCACGGCCCAATCCGAGCGAAGCCGCCAGCGTCGACCGGCGCAGCTCCTTGCCGTCGCCGGCCTTGACCGCGAACGCCGCCGACTCGCGGATCCACCCCGACGCCTCGGCGTACCGATTGTTGTATACGACCAGTGCCCGCTCATCGCCGCTGCGATTCGAGTACGCGAATACGTCCTCGTTCACGTGGCCGCCGTCCGCAAACAGATCGTAGAGTCGAAATTCGCCGGCGTCGGCGAACACGTGCCGGCGGTGGAGGAGGGGGAAGATCTCGCGCTCATGGCGCTCGACCAGTCCGCGGTCTGGCTCTTCGTCGCGCGAGGCGCGGCGGAACTCCATGCCGTACTTCTCCGTGAACCCTTCGACCTGGCCGTGGCCGAACATCGGCAGGCCGGGCAGCGTCGCCATCAGCGTGCACACGCCCAGGTACTTGTCGCCCTTGCCGAACTGATCGACCGCCGTGCGCTCGTCGGGGTTGTTCATGAAGTTGACGTAGCGCTTGAGCACCTGCGGGTCGAACTCGATGGTGTTGCGGATCACGCTCCGGTAGTTGGCGTTGTCCTCGTCGCGCAGCATGTTCATGAACGCGCTGTTGTAAACGCGGTGCATTCCCAGCGTGCGCACGAAGTAGCCTTCCATCAGCCAGAACGCCTCGGCCAGCAGCAGCGTGTCGGGCACCTCGACGGCGACCCGATCGACCACCTCACGCCAGAACTCAACCGGCATCGCCGCCTCGAACTCGGCGCGACTCATGCCGCGCTCGGCGCGCGACGGAATGCCGCCGCCAGTCCCGGGCTCGGGGAACCACAGCCGCTGGAAATGCTTGCGGGCGAGGGTCATGGCGGCATCGAAGCGGATGATCGGGAACTTGCGCGCGACGTGCAGGATGGTCTGGATCACGCCCTCGCGCACTTCGGGATTCAGGTAGTCGAGCTGTGCCGTGTCGTTCCACGGCATCTGCGTGCCGTCGTTGCCGTGGTAGATAAAGCGCGTCTCACCCGATCCACGGTCGACGCGCATGAACACCACCGCGGCATCGGAGCGATCGTAGTAGTGGTCTTCCAGGTGAATCCCGACGCGCGAGTCCGGCGACAGGTCGGGCCCGTGGAACGTGTACGACGGGTAGGGCGGATGCGGCGCCGACAGGAACCAGTGCGGGTGCTCGATCACCCAGCGTGAGTCGATCCCCATGTGGTTGGGGACCATGTCGCTCGCCAGGCGAATACCACGCTGCCACGCGCGGTCCTTGAGGTTCGCCCACGCGGCGTCGCCGCCGACGTCGTCGGCGATCGTGTAGTCGCGCAGAGAGTAGGCCGAGGCAGCGGCATCGGGATTGCCGCACAGCTGCTTGATGCGCTGCGACGCCGGGCTGCGTTCCCAGAGTCCAATGAGCCACAGTCCGGAAATCCCCCAGCGCGCGAGGCGATCCAGCTCTTCGTCGGGGATCTGATCGATTCGGTTGATGGTGCGTCCGTACGCACGCGAGAGCTGATCCATCCACACGTGGGTACTCTTGGCCATGAGCACGACCCGCGGCATCCAGTCGCGATCGGGACTGAAGCGCTCGGGCTCGGCGGCATCGCCGCGAAAGTCCACGACCGGAGCGCGTCCCTTGAGCGCCGCGTCGCCCGCGAGCCGCAGCTGGCGCGCGCGCTCCTCCTCCTGAATGACGTCGAGTGCCAGGAGCAGCTTGTCGAGAAGGTCGCCGAGCAGATGCCCCCAATGCGTGCGGATGAACTCGAGCTGGCCGGCGAGCGAGTGGGGAGACGCGAGAGCCGGGGCCTGCAGCATGTCGGGCAGGGGCTGATCGTCGGGTCCAAACCCAGGCTGATTCGCGAAGTGATCTCGCAGTGCCGCGATCGCTTCCGGATAGCCGGCGCCCGCGAGCGCTTCGTCGTCGAACAGCTCGAGAAACGGCGCGAACGCAGGATTAGCGTTCGCCAGCCACAGCATCAACAGCTCTTCGAGAGCCACCTCGCGGTGGCCGACAGTGCCCGAGCGGCCGGCCAGCCACGCCGACCCGTCGACCTCGCCGCGATGAACCGCGAGCGGCGGGAATCGCTCGACGAACCGCGCCAGCAGCGTGGCCACCGCCTCGCGTCCGACGCTCTGCTCGACGAATGCCAACGCGCGGCTGAATGCGTCGCCTGCGACCTGGGTGCGATAGAGCCCGCAGACGAAGTGGAGGACCTCGTCGATGAGCCCCATCGCGTGCAGGTCGCCCGCGGGAGTCGGGTCGCCGCCGGCGGCCGCGCGCTCCTGCGTCATCCGGTGGGCGAGCTGGCGCGATGCGGCGAGGTCGCCGAGCAGGACGTTGCCGCTCAGCGCGAACCAGGGTTGGTCGAGGCCGTAGCGGACACGGGCCTCGCGGGTGACGTGGAACTCGAATGTAGGAGCGGAGAGCACGGCCGGCGATGCTAGCAGACCCCGCCCCGCCGGCCGGGAACCGGCTTCAGTCCACGCGGATGCCCGCTTCGAACGCCAGGAGCGAGATATCGTCGAGCGGCACCAGCCCCGCGTTCCACGCCAGTGCCCCCTCGATCAGCCGGGTGACACAGGTGCGCACGTCGTGGCCGCGCAGCTCGGTGGCCTCGCCCAACAGACGCTCGACGCCATAGGGATCGCCTTCCGGGCCGAACACGTCGAGGATTCCGTCCGAGTAGAGATAGATCCGGCTCCCGGGCGGCACCGCGACCTCCATCTCCTCGAATTCCGAATCGGGCCACAGCCCGATCGGAGCGCCGGGCAATACCAGTTCCTGGGCCCTGCCGTCGGGGGTCACCAGGATCGGCGGCGAGTGCCCGGCGCTCGAGAAGCGGAACACGTGCGTGCGCAGGTTGTAGACGCCGTAGATCAGCGTGCAGTACTGGCCGGTGATCGGGTTGCGCGGGAACATGGTGTTCAACCGCCGGCAGACCTCGGACGGCCGAGTCAGCCCGCCGCCCGCGTCGGGATTGCTCCCGCGGTATCCGTTGAACATCGGCGCCTCGACCGCGGACTGCGACAATACGCGCTGGATCGCGATCGACAGCATGGCGGCCGAGACACCGTGGCCACTGACGTCGACCACGTACATGCCGACGTGCTCGTCGTCGACGCGGTAGAGGTCCAGTAGATCGCCGCCGAGCCGCTCGCTCGGTCGTACCTGCCAGCCGACTTCGAGTCCGGGAATCTCGATCGTCGGTGCCGGCAGAAGGGACTCCTGGACCTCGGCCGCGGCGTCGAGGTCGGCGCGCATTCGGCGATTGGCGCGCAGCAGCTCCTCCTCGGCGCGCTTGCGCTCGCTGATGTCGCGCACCAGGGCGATCACGTACCGATTGGCGCCCGACTCGAGCACCGACGCTGAGATTTCGGAGGGGATCCGAACCCCGGATTTGGTGACGCACGACAACTCGCGCGTCCAGCCGGCGCCCTCGGCCAGGACCTGCTCGGTGAACGCGTCGAGCTTGGGCGAGTCGTCCGGGTGCACGCACGACATCGGCCGGGCCAGTATCTCTTCGCGTGTGTAGCCGAGCATCGTGCAGGCACGCTGGTTGACGTCGACGATGCGATCCGCTGTGGGGTCGACGATGAAGATGCCGTCGTTCGAGTGATCGAACACGCGCCTCAAGCTCTGGTCGCTCCGGCTCAACGCCTCGGCGGCGCGCTCGGCGGCCCCGTTCCATTGCTCCAGCTCGGCGACGCGTGCGCGCAGCACCGCGAGTTCCTCGAGCAGTGCGCCGACTTCGCCGTTGAGACCTTCCATGGGGGCGACCCTCCTCCCCGGTGCGAAACGTCGGGGGGTCATGCGCCGGCGGCACGCCGGGATGAACCGGACGGGCTACTCGTTGCGGGACACCCCGGATTGTCGCTTTGACGGTGGAAGCCTATCCGAGGTTGCACTCGGGAAAGGCTCAGCGGGCCGAGCGCGGACAACCCCGCGACCGGCGACGCCGGTGGGTAGTCACACCCGGTTGCTTCACCATCCGCTGGCAGGGTGCTGACCGACTCGGAACAGTTGGTCGCCGGCCCCACTTCTTCCGCGACAGCGGACTCCTGGTGCAGGCAGAGTTCGGCCTACGACACGACCAGAGCGTGGAGCTTGGTCAGGGTCGCCCAGTTGCGCGTGGTCTGCCCATCGCCGAGGACGCGGGTCACCTCCTCGGTCAGCGGGCTCTCGAGCATGCCGTCCGGGCACCACTGGTAGGCGACGCGCTTGCCGATCGCCAGCGCCTCGGGCGTCCAGTTCTTCTTCGACAGGGGCTGGAGTTTGGAGCGATCCGCGGGATCGGTGAGCACCGCGACCAGGAGCCGCGAGGGGTTCCGCCCGGCTTTGGCCAGCGGATTCCCGGTGACCACCGCGTCCAGCTCGGCGGCGGTCAGCACGGTCACCCGGGAGGAGAAGCCGAACTCTTTGGCGAACGCCTTCTCGATCCGGGGGGCGGGATCGCCCTTGGCGGCTCGCGGCACGGTGAACGCGATGTTGCCGCTGTTGAGCAGCGTGCGCACGTCGCCAAAGCCCAAGCCCTCGACCAGAGCGCGCAGGTCAGCCATTGCCACCCGCTTGGCGCGCCCGACGTTGATGCCGCGCAGTAGAGCCACGTGCGTTCCCGGCATGTTCGGCCCCCGCGCTACTGCCTGGCTGCCATCGTGTCGCCGGGGAACGTTCCCCAGCCGACCCACCACTTCTTCCAGACCAGCTCGAGCCGCCCGGCCTTGATCGCGGGGTCGGCGGCCGCGAGCGAACGGGCGCTGGCCGAGTCGCCGCGGAACACGAAGATGCCGGCGAACGTCGAGTCGGGTGCGTTGTCGAGGAAAGGTCCGCCGGTTGCGAGCTGCCCGGCGAGCAGCATGCGGAAGATGCCCGCGACGTGCTCGCTCTGGATCTTCTGATCCTCGGGCGAGAGGGTCGCGCTCCAGCGAGGCCCGCGCCGGATCATCGCGAACTGGGTGGCGAACATGCTGTCGCGGTGGCCGGGTTGCTGGGCGCGCTGCCGATACAGTTCGCCGATCCCCGCCGGGGCGAACCAAGGGTACAAGTCGAGCGCCAGCCGGCCGCTCGCGATCGCCGGGTCGCCGGCTGCCATCTGGCGGATGCGCGCCGCCGAGTCCGCGGGGAAGATGAAGATGCCGCGCCAGTCGCCGCCGTCTTCGAACGGACCCGCCGCGAGCAAGACTCCCGCCCCGTGCATACGGCCGATGTTCGCCATGTGTCCGGCCTGGATGCTGTCGGTGCGCGCGGTGCGCTCGGCGGTCCAGGCCGGACCGCGGCGCAGCAGGCCGAAGATGTAACGGGACATGGGCAGCGGCATGTCGGCCGGCTGGGCGAGCGCAGTGGACGCGATCGCGATCGCCAGCACGGCAAGCAGGAGTCGGGGACGGATCATTCCACCTCCGGATGCAGGAAACTCGACGAGCCCGAAACGATAGCACGCCGGGGGCCGTGCTAGTCTCGGGCCATGATTCTCGATCCGCAGTCACTCTCGCCTTCTGCCATCTACCGGTTCATGATCGGCGTGGTCGTGCCGCGGCCGATCGCCTTCGTCTCGACCATTGGTCCCTCGGGGCAGTTCAACGTCGCGCCGTTCTCGTACTTCAACGCCATCACCAACCGTCCGCCGTTGCTGGGCATTTCGATCAACCTGCGCGGCGGCGAGCCCAAGGACACGCTGCACAACATTCGCGCGACCGGCGACTTCGTCATCAATACCGTGACCGAGGAAATGGGCGAGCGCATGGTTCGGACCTCGGGCGATTGGCCGGCCGAGGTCGACGAATTCCAGCTCACCGGGCTGACGCCGGTGGCTTCCGACCTGGTGCGCTCGCCGCGCGTCGGCGAGTCCCCGGTCAGCCTCGAATGCCGGCTGTTCCAGGAGGTGGCACTCGGCGACGCGGCATTCGTGGTCGGCGAGATGTTGCGCGCGCACGTCGCCGACGAAGTGCTGACCGACGGGCGGGTCGACGTCGCCAAGCTCAGGCCGCTGGGTCGTCTCGGCGGCGACGGCTACGCCGGGGTGCGCGACGTGCTGCACATGCCGCGGCCGGTCGTCGAGCGAAAGGGATGACCCCTCGGCCGACATGGCCCGTTCGTTGACCCGGGGTGACCGCGCGGGCGGACGACCATGAGTGAAGTCCGCCGAATCCCAATGGCCACTCCGGCCGACCTGTGGACCGCGACCGAGCGCAATCTCTCGCTCTGGGACCTGCTCGACTTCTTTCCCGCCGACGCGGTCGGTCCGCGCGGCCCAAGTGATGCGCCGCGACCGTACGAAGTGAAGCCGATCACCATCGAGACCGATCTCGGGTTTTCCTTCGAGACCGACATCCAGTACGGCACCTGGATGTTCCGCCCGCGCTCGCCGCGCGTGCCCGGCATGATGAAGTGGTGCCGGGAGCGCGGGCTCGCGGTCGGCGACACCATCGTCTTCGAGCGACTGGGAGAGCGGAGCTACCGGCTGAGCCTCGAGAAGGTCCCGTCTAGCTCCTGACCCGCGGCGGCGCCGGCGTCAGCCGCATGCCCACGCGCCGGCTGACGATCATGGTCGTCACCGCCACGGCCGACAGCGAAAGCGCCACGACCGAGACCGGATCGTCGCGCCGCAGCCACCAGCCCAGCGCCATCAGGCTGAGGCCGAGCGAGCTGAGCAGCGCGTGGCGTATAGGAACGCCGCGCGCCGCCTGCGGGTAGGTGAACGTGTCGATGACGCCGGGCACCGCTGCCACCAGCCCGCTGATCACGGCCGCGCCGAGCGCCCAGCGCGCCGCCTCGGCGTAGGCGAGGTCGCCGGTGGCAAGCCGCGCGATGTCCGTGGCCAAGCTCGCGGTCAGGAGCGAGAGCGGCGCGATCGCGATCACCGGGTGCAATGGATGTCCGCGCAGCGCGACGGCCTTCATGGGAGGGAGGCCGCCGGCGCGGGACGCGCGATGCCGTTCACAAAGGTGCCGCCGTTAGCGTGGGACCAGATCCAGGATCTCTTCGGGTTCGGGGAAGCGTCCCGACTGCTTCTTCGAGAACAGGAGCTTGCCGTCGAGCACGACCTCGAACTGGCCCCCCGACCCCTTGTGCAACACCACGTCCACGGAACGCTGTTTCTTGACCTCGGCCGCCAGACCGGTGGCCCTGGGCAGGTAGTTTCAAGCGACGCAGTAGGTGATCTCGAGCGTGGGCATTTCCGTTCCTCCCGGGTGGGAACGAGGTTGCGTGAGGAAAACTGGGACCGACCGGCCAATCGTATGCGGTCGCGGGGGGGGCAGCCAAGTCCTAAGGTCCGACCGCACTGCTGCCGAAAACCCATACGCCCCAAAGCCGCAGACCCCTGCCTTGCGACGCGCGTTTCCCACGTCGTCCGGTGCCGCAAAACATGTGTCACGGAGAACGACCATGAGATTCGGAAACGACTGGAATCGCCTGCAGCAGGTTGCCGACCACCGCATGGCGCGTAAGACGCTCCGTACCGGAGCCATCGGCAGCATCATCATGGGTGCCCTGGCCCTGGGAATCGGAGCCATGCCCCCGCTGAGTCTGATCACGGTCGGTATCGGCGTGGCCCTGCTGGGAACCGGCTTGTGGAACCTTCTGCGGCCGCAGCCGGCGGGCATCGTCATCGACGGCCTCACGCTGATCCTGGTCGGCGCCACGAACATCCTGGGGACGATTGGGGACGGCGGCGGCGCGAGCTTGTGGGTCAAGCTCGGCATCTTCCAGCTCTACTGGGGCGGCGTCGGCATCATGCGCTTCAAGGAATTCCGCAACGCGCTCGGGTTCCAGCCGCAGGACACCGAGCTCAAGGCCCTGGACGACATGATCCAGTCGGTCGAGAAGGCCAAGGTCAAGGAAGCGCAGGACATGATCGAGTTCACGACCACCGGGCTACATGCCAAGCTCTGGCGCGGCCGCCTCGACGACCAGGGGGCACTGCTGATCCAGATGGGCCAGAACCAGGCGGTCATGGCGTTGCGCCATGAGTTCGACATCGAGCCCGGCAAGAAGGTGATGATCGGCAACAATCTCAACTCGACCTTCACGATCAAGGGCAAGACTCACAAGGGATCGCTGTCTCCGCAGAGTCTCGAGCGCTACCAGACCTGGAAGCTGGGCACCCAGATTCCGCGAGCGATTGCGGCCTGAAGTCGTCGCTGCGCAACCACCGGGGGTGTCCCGCTGCCGGGACACCCCTTCGCATTCGTCCTCGTCACCCGACTACACTGCGCCATTCATGAACCCGCGCCTGACGACCACGGAAGACCGCCTGCGCAAAGTGCTGGGCGACGAGCTTCTGACCGAAGAGCCGCTCCGCCACCACACTACGTTCCGGATCGGCGGGCCGGCCGACTTCTACTACGCCGCGCGTACGCCCGAACGTCTGGTCGATGCGCTGCGCGTGGCCCAGGAGACCGAGGTCCCGGTGTTCCTGCTGGGCGGCGGCAGCAACCTGCTGGTCTCAGACGAAGGCTTCCCCGGTCTCGTGGTGCGGAACGCCTGCGAGCAGATCGAGTTCGACGGCACCGCGGCCCAGGTCGGATGCGGCGCGGACTTCCTGGAGTTCATCCTGCAGTGCCGCGACCGCGAGCTGGCCGGTCTCGAGTTCGCCGCCGGGATTCCCGGCTCGGTCGGTGGTGCCCTCTACGGCAACGCCGGCTGCTACGGCAAGGACATCGGCTCCTTCACCATCGAGTGCACGATCGCCACGCCCGACGGCGCTCGCACCGAGACACGGCCGGCATCGTGGTTCGAGTTCGCCTACCGCGATTCTCGCCTGAAGCGCGATCCGCGCGTGCTGCTCACAAGCCTGATCCAGCTCCAGCGCGGCGAGCGAGCGGCGATCCAGGCCGAGATCGACGAGAAGCTCGAGATTCGCCGGGTGAAGCACCCGCAGTGGCGGATCGAGCCGACCGCGGGGTCCTACTTCAAGAACCTGCCGCCCGATTGGCAGATGCCCGGCGCCAAGCACTCGCCCGGTACCCGGCGGATCGCGGCCGGCCAGCTGCTCGACGAGTGCGATTGCCGCGGACTGCGGATCGGCGACGCCATGGTGTTCGCCAGGCACGCGAACATCATCGTCAACGCCGGGCATGCGACCGCGCGCGACGTGCTGGTATTGGCCGCCGAAATGAAGCGCCGGGTGCGCGAGCGGTTCCAGGTCGAGCTCGAAGAAGAAGTCATGTTCCTCGGGCGGAAGCCGCCACCCCCGAAGCGCTGACGCCGAGCCCCCGGAGGGGTATCCTCGCCCTCGGTCGCGCGTTCCCTCTGCACCGAGGTCGCAGGCGAGGAGGACCCATGTCGGTGTTCAGCAATCGCATGTCGGACGCCAAGAAAGAAGCGGGCGCCTACACGCGCGCCGTGCTCGGCCTGCTCGGCGAGCAGGACCCGATCCAAGTGCTCGAGTCCCTTCCCGAGGTGATCGACCGGACCGTCGCCGGGATATCAGAAGAGCGGCTGCGCACTCCCGAAACGCCGGGCAAATGGTCGGCGCTCCATGTGCTTCGCCACCTGGTCGACAGCGAGTTGGTGTGGGCGATCCGGCTGCGCAAGGCAGTGGCCGAGGATCGCCCTGCCATTCATGGATACGACCAGGATCTCTGGGCCGACCGACTGCACTACGACCGTCAATCGTCGGCGGACGTGCGCGCGGATCTGCGCGCCCTGCGCCGACTCAACCTGAGATTCCTGCGCGACCTCGAGGCCGAGGAACTCAAGCGCTTCGGAGTCCATAGCGAACGCGGCGAGGAGTCGGTGGAGCACATGATCCGGCTCTACGCGGGGCACGACTTGCTGCATCTGCGTCAGCTCCGCCGGATCCTCGGACTCGCGAACGAAAGAACCTAAGGTCAATGACCCCCGATGCTCAAATGTAGTTAGCCTGTGATGCGACAGAAGCTCGGGTTCGGAGAAAGGCCTTGGGCTTCTGAGAACGACCGCCAGGACAGTGAGGCTATCTGGGACTATTGAGCTGCCACCGTGACGGTTACGACCTTTGAGTTGTTCTCGTAGGTGATTTCCTCGATTAGCCCGGCCGGATCGACCGCGAGCCGGAGTTCATACGTTCCTGGCGCTGCTGGGGTCCATATCGTGGAGACCATACGGGCTGCGCCGGCGTTGAGAGTAAGGCGCTGCTCGGCCACTCTCGTTCGATTGACGTAGAGGAGAAGTCCAACAGCTACGCTGTCTACTCTTCCGTCATTCGAAATGTTGACCAGCAGCTCGACCGGGCTCCCCGCGACCGGCTTCGGCGGGTCAAGGAGGATGTCACCCTGGACTGCGAGATCGTGATAATGCTCCACGGAGATGCTTCCGCCGACACTGTAGGAAGTTCCGGACTGAGCCTTCGCTTTGCCTACGACATCATAGACGCCAGGGCCGTGGTTCAGAGCGAAGGACCCCACGGCAACACCATCACGGGGTTCTCCGTCTGCATGCAGGCCGTCGTCGAACACTTGAAGAGGCTCAAAGGCGTAATCTGGTCGTACGATCTGGAGCGTCCATTGCCCACCGGTCACCAGTTGGCCTGCGCGGGAGAGAAAAGCCCGTACGAAGACCCTCTCGTTTGGGTGGGCGTCAACGACAGTTGCTGGTCCCGAGTAGCCGACCAAGAGTTCAAGGTGGGCCCGTTCGCGGCTGAGGTCGAAGGAGCCAACAGTTATCAGATAGGGAATGGAGTCCTCCGATCCGAGGCTCGTGGCGGTGACGACCCAATTACCGGATGGGGGATTCGCGAGCTGGAACGCGGACAATCCTGGGCCCGCGGCAAAGTACTGGTAGCCGGGGAGGTCCCCGGTCTCACCTGGGACGATGGTCGTACCGTTAGGCGCCCGAAATTCAAATCGCAAGCCGTTGGCTATCAGCTCGAAGGTGGCATCAGCGACCTTCGGTAGGAAGAATGTCTGACTCTGGCGTTGGTTGCGGCGCAGGACGCCACTGATGCCAAACAAGTCCGAATCGTCATCGGTATCGAGAATGTCGATTGGCTTGAGCACGACACCATGCGTCGAGTCAACCTGCGACGCTGTGCGCGCACTAGTCTCCTGTGAGGCCAAATCCAAGACAGACATGTTGGCGATGCGAGGCCAGAGCCATGTCCCTGCGACAACAACACTGGATACGAGAGTGAGTGCGATTGCCACCCTAGTGGTCTTCAATCTCAAACCTTGTCGAATATGGTGGAGATTCGGACGGCACTGAGCACGAAGTCGAGGAATCAGTAGGTCAGGCGGCCCGGGGCGGCTCTCAGCCGCCGATCGCGCTCATCCCGCGCTCGGGCTGCACGAAGTACGGGCTGTTGATCAGGTGCCCCGGCTTCTTCCGCCACACCGCGGCCTTGAGCAGGTCGGCGATGGCTTCATCACTCGCGCCGTTCCGCAACGCCGTACGGAAGTCGTACTCGTTCAATGCAAACAAGCACGTGCGGATCTGCCCGTCAGCGGTCAAGCGAATCCGGTCGCAGTGCCCGCAGAACGGCCGGGTCACCGACGCGATCACGCCCACGGTTCCGCCGCCATCCAGATAGCGATAGACGGTGGCCGGGGCACTCGGATCCTGACCCGGTGCCGGCTCGAGCGGGAACACGTCGTCGATCTGGGCGAGGATCTCGTCGGCCGGCACCAGTTTTTCGCGCGACCAGGCGTGCTGGTAGTCGAGGGGCATCCACTCGATGAAGCGGACTTCGTAACCCTCTTCACGCCCCCAGCGCGCGAGCGGCACGGCTTCGTCTTCGTTGAATCCGCGCATGAGCACGGCGTTTGTCTTGATCGGCGCGAAGCCGACGCGGCGCGCGGCTTCCAAACCTGAAATCACTTCGTGAAAGCGATCGCGGCGCGCGATCTGATGAAATCTCTCGGGCACCAGCGTGTCGAGACTGACGTTGACCCGCTTGAGCCCGGCGTCGCGCAGCGCATCCGCCATCTCGGTCAGCTTGAGCCCGTTGGTGGTCAGCGACAGGTCGAGGTTGGGCTTGAGCGCGTTGAGCATCGCGACCAGCGTCGGCAGGTCCTGGCGCACGGTCGGCTCGCCGCCGGTCAGGCGAATACCCTCGACACCATGGTCGATCGCGATGCGCGAGAACCGGGTGATCTCCTCGTAGGTGAGGAGGTCGCCCTTGGGCAGCCACGGCATGCCTTCGGCCGGCATGCAGTAGACGCAGCGGAGATTGCAGCGGTCGGTGACCGAGATGCGCAGGTCGCGGACGATGCGGCCCTGGGTGTCGGTCAGGGTGGCGGAAGTCATGGTACCTCGGGGTCGATTGCCCATACCCAGGATACGCCGCCCCGAAACCCCTACCAACCCCTCCTCTCCGGGGGCCAGGCGGATTTCATGACCGTTTCTTGATCCGTTCGACGCCATCCCTTACGGCGCAGCCCCCCGTGACGATCGACCGTCGCGCGACAGGCGCCGGAAGGAGGCATTCGAATGGCACCCGCTGGCAGCAATTTCCGCCCGCTCGGGCTTGGTATTTCGGTTCGGGCGTCGATGTCGCCGGCGGCGGTGGCGGTCGTGGTCGCCGCCATCCTCGCCCTTGCCGGAATGACGCCCCCGGCACGCGCGACCGGCGTCGACACCCGCCTCTGGGTCACGAACGGCCGGGTGGCCACGACCCTCCGAGAAGGCTCCACGCTCTTTCTGGGGGGGACGTTCACCGTCGTCGGTCCGCAGACCGGCGCCGGCGTGCCGATCGACGCCACAACCGGGGCAGTGCTCGCGGCACCCGTGGTGAACAACCAGGTCAACGCGATGATCGCCGATGGCAGCGGCGGCTGGTTCATCGGCGGCTCATTCGATTCGGTCGGAAGCTTCCAGCGCTCGGGCCTCGCGCACATCCTTTCGGATCTGAGCGTGGATGCATCGTGGAATCCCGGCACCAATGGTCCGGTCTACGCGCTCGCCCTGGGCGACGGCGTCCTCTACGCGGGCGGAACCTTCACCACGGCCGGGGGCAGTTCGCGCTCGCGGCTCGCCGCGTTCGTCGCCACGAGCGGTGGTCTCAAGACCAACTGGAATCCGGGCGCGAACAGCAACGTCCAGGCGCTCGCCTATCTCCACGGCCGGGTTTACGCCGGCGGGTTGTTCACCATGGCCGGAGGTCAGACGCGAAACTACGTCGCGGCACTCGACACCACGACCGGCGCCGCGACGCCCTGGAACCCGTTGCTGAACGCCAGCGTGAACACGATTGCCTGCGGGGATTCGGTCGTGTACCTCGGCGGCACGTTCGTCACCGTATCGTCCGTGAGTCGCAATCGCGCGGCCGCGCTCCAAACCACGACCGCGGCCCTGCTGGCCTGGAATCCCTCGGCCTCGAGCACGGTTCTGCGCCTGCTGGTCGACGGCGCCACGGTGTTCGCCGGCGGCAACTTCTCGTCGATTGGCGGTCAGGTTCGGAGCCGCCTTGCCGCGCTGGACGCGACCACCGGGCTCGCGACCTCGTGGAACCCGAGCATTGGACTCAACGGCGACGTGAGCGCGATCGCCCGCATCGCCGACACGATCTATGTCGGCGGGGTGTTCACCTCGTACTCCTCCGTCCCGCGTCCGTACCTGGCCGCATTCGATCGCAACACCGCCGCCCTCGCCGCCTGGAACCCGATCGCCGGCGGAGCGGTACTGACCCTGGCCGCTTCGGGATCCACCGTTTATGCGGGCGGGGCCTTCGTCAGCGCCGGCGGTGTTCGGCGAAACAACATCGCGGCGCTCGATCTCGCCACTGGCCGGGCGACGGCCTTCGATCCCAATGCCCAGAGCAGCGTGAACGCGCTCGCCATGATCAACGGCAGCGTCTACGCCGGTGGATCGTTCCTCTCAGTCGGAAGCCCCTCGGTCGTTCGCCAAAACCTCGCCGCGTTCACACCGGACTCGGGGAAAGCACTGCCGTGGAATCCGGTCGGGGGCGGCACCGTGAACGCGCTGGTCACGGACGGTTCGACGATCTGGGCGGGCGGGAACTTCCTGTCGATGGGTGGCGTCACGCGCAATCGACTGGCCGCGTTCGACGCGACCACCGGAACGTTGTTGGCGTGGAATCCCAACGTGAGCGGCGTCGTGAACTCGATGGCTTACGAGAACGGCGTCGTCTACGCGGGCGGCAATTTCGGGACCGTGGGCGGCGTGACCCGCAACTATCTCGCGGGAATCGACGCCGTCACCGGACTCGCGACCGCATTCAATCCCAATTCCGGCGGCATCATCTACGCAATCGTGCCCGACGCGTCGGTGATCTACGTCGGCGGCTTCTTCACCACCATGGGCGGCCAGCCGCGCTCGATGCTCGCGGCCCTCGATGCCGGGACCGGTGTCGCGACTGCCTGGAATCCCGGCGCCAACAACGGCGTGAATACGATGGCTCTGAGCGGATCGACGCTCTACGTCGGTGGAGGATTCACGACCATTGCCGGCGTGTCGCGCTCGATGCTCGCGAGCCTGGATGTCCCGAGTGCAACCGCCACCACCTGGGATCCGGGAGTGTCCGGGCTCAGCGTCATTTCGCTCGCGCTCGGAACCAGCGCCGTGTACGTCGGAGGCGATTTCTCCGCCATCGGGGGCGTGGGGCGAAAGAACCTGGCCGGCGTGCTCGATCCCGCACTCACGGTCGGCGTAGACGAAATTGGAGAGCAGCCGACGACGTTGCGCCTCGAAGCTCCGTGGCCGGCGCCGGTTCGTGAGCAGAGCACGATTCGTTTCAGCCTCGCGCGCCCCGGGAACGTCGACCTGGTGTTGTTCGACGTCGCGGGCCGGCGCGCCCGCGACCTGATGGTCGGCGCGGCGTTGCCGCCCGGCTCGCACGTGCTGCACTTCGACCGGGGAACCCTGCGCGCCGGCGTCTATTTACTCGACCTGCGACAGGGCCCCAGCCATGCCGTCCGAAGGCTGGTGTTGCTGGACTAGGGCCCGGTTGGCGAAAGCCCCTCCGATCGTCACCTCACCCGATTGCACGGGCTCACTGCCCGCAACCCTCATAGGAGAACCAGTCATGATCGCCCCCTTGCACAGGTCCGTTCCCGCCGCATTGGTCGTACTCGCGACACTCGTCGCGGGCCCGATTGCCCGCCCGGCCGCGGCCGCCAATTTGCTCTGGCAGAACGCCGCGGGCGGCATGGCGGGAATCGCGGGCAACTGGAATCCCGCTCAGGTTCCCGCGGAAGCCGATGTGCTCCAGTTCAACATCGCGGGGACTTACACCGTCACCTTCGGGGCTCTAGTGGATTCGGTGAGTGCACACGGGTTCTATGGCGGCGACGTCACTCTGAATCTCAATACTCCGCACGGCATCGCGTCGAGCTTCGCGATCGCGCCGGGGGTCAACCAAGTAGCGACGGCGCGCCTCACGGCGGGCACACTGCGCATGGGCACGAGCGCGAACGTCGGTAGCGGCCCGAACACCAACGGCACGCTGAGGGTGAGCGGCGGCACCGCGAATCTCTTCCAGAACGGTTCCGGCACCACACCCGAGATGAACATCGGCGGCAGCTCGACTGCGACCGGTACGGGAGAGGTGGTGGTTCTCGCCGGTGGCGCCCTCGAGCTTGCCGACGATATCCACATCGGGCGGCACGCCGGCAGCCTCGGCACGCTACGGGTGAAGGGGTTGGGCAGCACTGGGAGCGGGCTGCGCCGCTCTCGCTTCTTCGCGGACAGCCCGACCGGCGACTGCCGCATGGGAAGAAATGGTGCGCACGGGATTCTTGAGGTCACCGAAGGTGGCTGGTTCCGCGTGGGGCGCGACCTTCGGGTGGCCGAGGAGTCGGGTGACATAGGGGACATCACGATCGGCGGCGAGAACACAATCGACAGCTCCGAGGTACGCGTCACCGACGACCTGCGGCTGTGCGCGAACCCTTCAACGGTCGCCGGGCAGGCCGGCGGCGCCGGGACCATCCTGGTGGACTCGCTCGGCGTGCTGGTGGTCAACGACTCCACCGTGGTCGGCGACGCGGACGGCAGCTCCGCCCTGATCACCCTTCGCCCGCACGCACGATTCATGACCAAGCACCTGATTCTCCAGCAGCCGGGCGGCGGCGCGATGGACTTGCAGGGCGGGTTGCTCCAGATCAACGGCGGCACGCTCACCACCCAGACCGGACGGCTCACGGTGCCCGGTGGATCGGCATCCGTGTACGAGCGGCCGGTGCTCGAACTGTTGAACGCCGCCGCCGGCTCGTTCACGGGCACGTCGGTGGATCCGCCCGTGGTCGTGGGGACGACGAAATCCGTCGAGCTCAAAGTCGGGGGCGGTTCACACGTGACCGCCGTTGGCGGAGACGTCGTTCTGGGCCAGCAGCCCAGCGGGAGCGGACACCTGCACGTCGTCGCCGGCGGGCAGGTCACGTCCGATGGCGCCGCCGTGGTCGGTGACGGAGGAACCGGCTCCCTGATCGTGGAGTCCGGCGGGCTCGCGACGTTCGACGGGGTGAACATCGGCCTGACCGCCAAGCTCCTCAGCATCCTCTCCGTAGATGGCTCGGGCAGCCTGCTCACCAGCAGTGGACCCTTGAACGTCGGCGGATCGACGCTGAGCTTGGGCGGCAGCGGCAGCGCCACCGTGAGCGACGGCGGCGTCCTCGCGCTGACCCATCCGCTCCTCGGAGGGACCGTGTGGGGGCCCTCGTCCCTGAACGTCGTGGGCGGCGGTCGCATCGACCTGACCGGCGCACTCACGCTTCGCGGGGATCTCAACCTCGAGGGAGGAGACGTCGTAGGCGGAAGCGTCCTCCCCAGGAGTAGCGCCCGGATTTTCGGCACCGGCAACGTGAACTCTTCGATCCTCGGTGCCACCGACACGACCGTGTCAATCGTCGCCGACGGCGGTCCACTCGAGATCGGCCGCGACACGCCTGGCGGCAACGTGCTATTGCGCGGCACGCTGAACGTTGGCGAGGAATCGGTCACCGTCGTTGATCCCGACTCGGCCGTGGTCGGCAACGTCGAGATCGCGACCGGCGAACTGCATTTGCCCCCGGGCGGAGGCGTGATCGAGATCAACAAACGCCTGGTCGGTGACGGCACCATCTACGGGCCACTCGTGGGGCGCGGGTACCTCATTTCATCGGGCGCGACGTTCAACGGGCTCGAGTTCGCCGGTACGCTCTATGGCACCGGTCAGGGCGCGAGCGGGGGGGGCCGGTTCACGTTCCTCGCCGGCGGCGGATTCGAAGGATCCGGGTCGATCGACGCGTTCGTGCAGGCAGATTCCGGCTCGCTGATCCGTGCGACCGGTGATCTCTTTCTAGGAGATGCCTCGTTGCCCAATTCACTGGGCCTCTTCGGCCGCATCGAGACCGGCGAGCATCGTGTGGTCTTGCGCAATTCCGCACCGGTGGGGATCACAGGCCAAGTGGTGCTGGACGGCGGCGAGATCGACGTGGAGGGTGGTGGCGCCGAGATCTACGTTGGGGAACTCCTCGTGCCGGAGTCGGTCGGGAGAGTCCAGGGTACGGGCACGGTCGGCGCATCGCTCAAGATCTACAGTGCGATCGCTCCGGGCAACCCGACCGGGCGGTTGCAGGTGAACGGTGAATTCACTCTGACGGGGGCCGCGAGCCTCGAAATCGAGCTGGGCAATCATGCTGCGGGCGAGGGCGACACGCTCGCGGTCGATGGTCCTGCCGCGGTGTACGGCGAGCTCGACCTGCGCCGCCTGCCCACTTTCGCGGCGGCCGCCGGGGACAGCTTCAGAATCCTCGAATGCTCCGGGCTGACGGGAACCTTCTATCAAGTCACGCTCGATGGCGCTCCATTGGCGGGTGAGCTCGAAGTCCACTATGCGGCTGACGGTGTGTGGGTCGTGATCCTTCAGTCCACCGTTGGCATCGGCGACGACCGACCGGTCGCGACGGGCGTGGAGTCGCTACAGCTCGCACCGATCGGTTCTCCGGGAGCCCACCCCAGCGTGGTGTTGGCGCTGCCTTCTGCCGCGTCGGTTGCGTTGCGGGTTTATGACGTCCACGGTCGTCAGGTGAGCCAGATCCACGACGGTGCGCTGGGTGCGGGGAGCCATCGTTTCGAGTTGTCGCGCGATCTGGGTGGGGCCGGCGTGTTCTTCGTCCGCGCCGTTGTGACCGAAGGCGGGCGTTCCGCGGCTCGGACGACACGAGTCGTGCAGATCCGATGACGCGGAGTCTTTGATCAGTCGGGGAGGGCGAGCTGGCGCGACACCTCGCGGCGGAGCCACGCCCGCGCGAGAATCCAGTCGCGCCGGACCGTCTTCTCCGAGAGCTCGAGATGCACCGCGATCTCTTCAACGGTCAGTCCCGAGAAGAATCGACATTCCACGACTCGAGCCGCGCGGGGCTCGGCCCGAGCCAGTCGCTCCAGAGCGTCTTCGAGCGCGAGGATCTCGTCGGCTGCCGCTTCGGTCAGGAACGATTCCGCCTCGTCAAAAGGTAGGGGAACAACGCCGTCTCCTCGTTTGAGCCGGTTCCGCGCTCTCGCATAGTCCACCAGGACCCGCCGCATGGTGTTCGATGCCGCCGCCAGGAATTGTGTGCGGCCCTCCGCGGGCAACCCATGCTGCCGGGCAAGCCGAAGAAACGCCTCGTGCACGAGCGCGGTCGTCCCCAGCGTGTGCTGGCTTCGCTCCGCGCGCAGGCGGTGATGAGCGATCTGACGCAGCTCGGCGTAGAGCAAACGCATGACGCGGTCCCATGCCGCGGGATCGCCCTCTTGAATCCGACAGAGCCAGGCGGTGAGGTCCTCGGACATGCTATCCGCCCGACTTCTTCATTCCGGCGACCAGCGACTGGAAGCGGGGTTCGCGAGCCAGCCGCGTGAACGGCTGCTGCTGCATGCGCTCCGGCCGGTTGTAGCCGGCCTTCACCGCGGCTTCCAGCGCGTCTAGGGCAGGTCCAACTTGTCCCGTCATGGTTCGCACGATCGCGAGTCCTTCGAGCGCATCCTGCAGCATGCTGTGCGTGGGGCCGAGGGCCGCGTCGAGGATGGCTGCCGCACGCTCGAATCGAGGGATGCTGCCGGCAAGGTCCCCCGACTGTGCGGTGGCCACCGCATACGAATGCATGGCGTAGCCGACCAGGTAGTGCTCGGAGCCCAGCGACTTTTCTCGAACCTCGATGCAGCGCTGGAAGAGGGGCAGGCCTTCCTTGAACTGGCCCGCCCGCGTCAGCGTCCGCGCCAGGTTGTACAAGCTGAACGCATAGTCGGGATGGTCCGGGCCGTAAACCCGCTCGCGCGCGGCGAGCAGGCGTCGCTGAATGGCGATCGCGGAGTCCGACTGGCCATTCACCTGGTAGGCAACCGCCAGACCCTCGTAGAGATTGAACATCATTGGATCGTCTTCGCTGACTGCTTTGCGACCTTCCTCGACCGAACTCCGGAAAGTCGCGAGGGCCTCGACGGGCTTGTTCTGGTCGAGCTGAGTCCAACCGATGGAGCGCAGCGCCAAAGCGATATCACGATGGGCAGGCGGAGTGGCGGTGCGAAAGATATCAATGGCGCGTCGGGCGGAACGATCCACCGCTCCGGATGTATCCATCATATCGGTCGTGAATAGATAGTTCGATAGCAAGGTCAGCGTTCGTCCCACCGTCAAGTCGTTCGGGCCGAGGGCCTGTTCGCGAAGCGTGAGCGCTTCGCGAACGAGGGCCACGCCGTCGTCAGGCTGTCCCCGCGCATGCAGGCATCGACCCTGCCACTCGACGGCATCCGCAAGTTTGACCAGGTCCCGCGGATTCTCGGCTCGCCGGTACGCGACGACCTCGTCGATCAGAGGTGCGGCCTGCGTGCTGAGCCCCAATGATTGATACGCCCTTCCGATGGCCAGCTCGAGGTCCATGCGTGTCGACGGGTCCTGCGCGAGATCGCCCTTCACGCTGACGGCCGCGCGATCGAGCAGCTCGCGGGCGGTGACGGTGCGTCCGCGGGCTTCCGACGGATCGTTCGCGGTGAACACGCCCATGAGGAAATCGGAGATTCGCGTGGCGGCCGCGCGTTCGGCCTGGGCGACGCGCAGCGCTTGTGCGCGTCGTGCGGACTCGCGAGAGGTGACGATCACGGCGCCCATCAGGGTCGCCATCACCACGGCTGCCGCGGCGACTCCCACGCGATTGCGTCCGACGAACTTGCGCAGTCGGTAGCTCAAGGTGTCGGCCTTGGCGATCACCGGCTGCCCGCCCAGGTGCCGCGTGATGTCTTCGGCAAACTGACCGGCGGAGGCGTATCGGCGCGCCGGGTCCCTGCGGAGTGCCATCAGTACGACTTGATCGAGATCTCCGCGAAGGAGACGCGCGATCGAAGGCGGGGCCACAGAGCTCGGGGGCGGCGGATCGGTGTCACAAACGGCGCGTGCCAGTTCCAGCGCACTTAGCTTGTGGAATGGCCGCATGCCGGCAAGCAGTTCGTACAGCAGAACGCCGAGGGCGTAGACGTCCGTCGCGGTGGTTACAGGTGTGCCGAGGAACTGCTCGGGCGCCGCATGCTCCGGAGTCAGGAGCACGAGACTCTCGGTCGTCGAGTCTGGGCGCTCGGCTTCCAGCAGCTTGGCGATGCCGAAGTCCAGGAGTCGCGGCTGCCCGTCCGCGGTGACCAGGATGTTGGACGGCTTGAGATCGCGATGGACGATCAGATGGGCGTGCGCGAATTGCACAGCGTTTGCGACGACGTTGAACAGACGCAGTCGCTCCGCGACGGACAGACCCTTCTCGTCGGCGTACCGCGTGATCGGCGCGCCATCCACGTACTGCATGACGAGGAAGGGCTCCCCGGTCGGCGTCACGCCGCCGTCGAGCAACGTGGCAATATTCGGATGTTGAAGGGTCGCCAGGATCTGGCGTTCGACTCGGAAGCGCCGTGCGGAATCCGGCGTGCTACGACCCGATCGGATCACCTTGATCGCCACGTGCTGGTGATACTCATCGTCCGCACGGGATGCGCGATAAACTTCGCCCATACCGCCGTGACCGATCAGGGCTTCCACGGAATAGGCCCCGAGGCGGGATCCGATCAACGATCCGACGGCGTCGGGCCGCTCGAATGCGGGGAGCAGGGGATGGGAGGTCCCGGTTCCGCCCTCCTCCTCGTGCACCTGGAGCAAGCCGGCAACCTCATCGCGCAACGCTCGATCGTCGCCGCAGGCCTCGCGCAAATACGCTTCGCGTTCCTCGACGGGACGCTCGAGGGCTCCGAAGAAGACCTCTTCTATGCGCCTCCAGGCGACCGGATCCATGGGGGGGGCGGCTTCTCCTGAAGCGTCTACCGCGGGCGCGGCTCCAGAGGGCGATTCTGCGAAATCGGGTACGCTAGCTTCGTTAGGATACGCCGCTCCCTGATCCCCTCCAACCGCGATTGTCGGAGGTGTTACGCGCATGCGCCTGCCCCGCCCGTTCGTCCCGATTGCCATCGCGCTGGCCTGGTCCAGTGCACTCGCCGCGCCGCCGACCCCGGAGTCGTTCCTCGGCCATCCGGTCGGCGCCGACCGCAAGCTCGCCGACTGGAAGCAGATCACCGGCTATTTCCAGGCGCTCGACCAATCGTCGGAGCGGGTTCAGGTCCAGGAAGTCGGCCGCTCGACGCTCGACCGCCCAATGATCATGGCGGTCATCTCGAGCGAAGCGAACATGCGGGAGCTGCCACGCTACCGCGAGATCGCTCGCAAGCTCGCCGACCCGCGCGGGCTCTCCGATGCCGAGGCCGAGCAGTTGATCGCCGAGGGCAAGTCGATCGTGCTCGTGACCTGCAACATCCACGCGAGCGAGATCGGGTCGAGCCAGATGGCGATGGAATGGGCGTGGCAACTGGCGACCACCGAGGACGCCGAAACCCGCGCCTGGCTGGACGACGTCATCCTGCTGCTCATGCCGTCGATCAATCCCGATGGCCAGGACATGATCGTCGACTACTACCGGGAGTATCTCGGCACCGAGTGGGAGGGTGGCCGCCTGCCGTGGCTCTACCACCACTACGCTGGCCACGACAACAACCGCGACTGGTACATGCTCAACCTGGTCGAGACCCGAGCCGTGAATCACGTGCTCCATCACGAGTGGTTCCCGCAAGTGTTCCTCGACGAACACCAGATGGGCGCGACCACGCCGCGCATCTTCGTGCCGCCCTACGCCGATCCGCACACGACGATGGTGCATCCGCTCCAGTGGCGACTGAACGACCTGGTCGGAACTCACATGGCGCTCCGGCTCGAAGAAGCCGACAAGCGCGGCGTGATCGACTCCTACGCGTACGACGCTTACTGGCCGGGCGGCACCAAGAACACCGCGTGTCTCAAGAACGTGATCGGGCTCCTGACCGAAGTCTCGTCGTGCCGGATCGCCACGCCGGTGTACGTGGATCCGAACGAGCTGTCGGGCGGACGCAAGGGGCTGCCCGACTACAAGCCGCAAATGAACTTCCCCAATCCCTGGCCCGGCGGCTGGTGGCGCCTGCGCGACATCGTCGACTACGAGCTGATCGCTTCGAACAGCCTGATCGAGACCTGCAGCCGCTATCGCGAGGAGCTGTTGCGCGCGTGCCTGCGGATGGCGAAGGACGAGGTCGCGCGCGGAACCGGGCAGGCGCCGTTCGCCTACGTGATCCCGCCCAACCAGCTCGACCCCGGAGCGTCGGCGGCCATGGTCGATGTGCTGCGCGAGAACGGACTCGAGGCGCACGTGACGCAGGGAGACATTGTCACGAGCGACGGCCGCCGGTTCCCCGGAGGGAGCACCGTGTTCCTGGCCGCTCAGCCCTATCGGCCATTCCTGGTCGAAATGCTGGAACGCCAGCGCTACCCCGAAGTGCGGCAGGGGCCGGACACCAAGGAGATCTTTCGTCCCTACGACGTCACCGCGTGGACGCTGCCGTTGTTGATGGGCGTCGAGTGGGCGCGGGTCGACGATCGGTTCGATGTCCCGATGCGCAAACTCGAAGCCCCGGAGAAGCTGCAGAACCCGACCGGCGGCAACGCGGCATCGGTCGTGATCCGTGGCGCCGAGCATCGCGCCGTGCGCGTCGTCAATGCGCTGCTCGAGAAGGGCGTACGCGTCGAGCGCGCGCGCGCCGCGTTCACTGGCGGCGGACGCGAGTTCGCCGCCGGCGACTACATCGTGCCCGGCAGTGCCCTCGGTCAGACAGCGGCGCTGGCCGACACCCACCAGGTCGCGGTCTTCCGACTCGGAGAAGCGCCGCCGGCCGGGGCCGCACTCAAGGCGCCGCGCGTCGCCATGTACAAGCCGTGGGCGGCGTCGATGGACGAAGGTTGGACGCGCATGGTGCTCGATCGCCACGGCTTCAAGCACACGAGCCTCGACAATGCAGCGATCAAGCAGAAGAACCTGCGATCGAAGTTCGACGTCATCATCCTGCCGAGCGAGGACCGCAGCGAGATCGTCGACGGCAAACCGAAGACCGAGGGCGACCCGACCTACTTCGAGCCGCTGCCGCCCAAGTACGCGGGCGGGATCGGCAAGGACGGCGTCGAGAACTTGAAGGCCTTCGTCGAGCAGGGCGGAACTCTGATCTGCCTGTCGGAGTCGTGCGAGCTGCCGCTCATGGACTTCAATCTGCCGGTGCGCAGCACCGTGTCGCGTCTCAGGCGCGACGACTACTCGCTCCCGGGAACGCTGGTGAACCTGGTGGTCGACCCCACCGACCCGGTCGGCTACGGCATGCCCTCCGAGGCGGTGGCCTGGTACAGCAATGGGCCGGTGTTCGCGACCTCGATCCCGGGCGCCGGCGTCGGCCGCTCCGTGGTCGCTCGCTTTCCCCAGTACGCGGACCAGATCGTGGCCAGCGGCTGGGCCGACGGCACCGAGCACATGACGGGGCGCGCGGCGATCGTCACCGCGCAACTCGGCAAGGGTCGGGTCGTGCTGTTCGGGCCGCGCGTCCAGCACCGCGGGCAAACGGTGGGCACCTACAAGCTGCTGTTCAACGCCATCTACCTGGGCGGGATGAGCACGCAATGACATGGTGAGCCGATTCGTCGCGTTCCTCCTGTCCTGGGCGAGCGGCCGCGGAGCGCTGATCGCGTTCGTGCTGTTGATCGCCGGCAGCCTCCTGCTGTTCCGGTTCGCGCCTTACCCGGAGATCAAGAGTGCGGTCGCAGGGGCCCCGCTTCCCGAGGAAGGCGCGAGCTACGAGGGCGGCCTGGTCTCGTTTCTGGAAGAGCTGGGAGAGCACGGCCGACCCCTCTACCTGGAGTTTCAGTATTGGGACTTGCTCAATCCGGTTCTGTTTGGCGCGGCGTTCACGCTGTTGATCGGTTGGCTCGTCAAGCGCTCTCGTCTGGAGCGAAATTGGAGTCGATACGCGGTGTTGGTGCCGCTGGCGGTGGCCGCGGCCGATATCGCCGAGAATCTGGTGCTGATCGAGGCGCTCGCGGCGTTCCCAGGACCCGGTGCCGTCAGTGCACTAGTGGCACCGGTGACCGCGGTCAAGTTCCTCGGCTTCGCGATCATGATGGTGGCAGTGGTGGTCCTGGCCGTGGCGGCGATCATCCGGCGACACATGCCCCAGGCGCCGCTCTTGGGCGCATTAGCGGCGGCCCTCATTTGCGCGCCTCCGGGATTGTCTGCGGCCCCGACATTCAAGCCGCCCGCCCCCGTCATGAAGCCCTTTGCGCCCTTGTTCGAGAAACTCGCGGCCGCCGAGCAGGCGAGGGTCAGCACGGTTTGCGGATCCGGCGTGGCTCCCTGGGCCTACCGCGGACGGACGCACGGCCGGAAGTCCACGCTTCGCTCCTACGTCATCGAGAAGGCCGATCGAACGTGGACCGCCTCTTTCGTCCGTCTGCTGATGCGGGAGTCCGACTGGGATTCGACCGGGAGCTGCCGCACCTCGCGCAAGCCATGCGACGAGCGGCTGGAGGTGCCTCTGTTCGTCGTCGAGCTTCAGGCGGGCGGACCTATCTATGCGCTGCTCGACTTCGAATGGCGTTGCGCGCAAGTCTTCCGCCCGGACCAGCCGTTTGGAATCGTCCACTTCGGGGAACGCGCCGACTCGCTGTTCGATTTGGTCCGCGCGGCCTTGCCCAGCGATACCGTGCTCCAAGCCCTGGCGCTACCGCCGGAGGGCTCCGGGACGAATCTCGAGGGACGACTGTTCGGCATCGACTCGGTCCTGGTCGAAGAACTTCCCGAGCCCAAGCACCGGCAAGCTCCCTCGTATCCGGAGGTCGCGAGAAAGGATGGTGTCCAAGGGACCGTTGTGATCCAGGCCTTGGTCGGCCGGGACGGAAGTGTCCAGGACGCGTTCGTGGTCAACTCGATCGTCAAGCTCGACGACGCGGCGTTGGACGCCGTCTGGCTATGGACTTTCAAGCCTGCGATGACCGCGGGAGAACCCATCGCGGTCTGGGTCGTGATCCCGGTGAAGTTCACGCTGCACTGACATTCGAACTGGCGTCGAAGATGCAACCTTCTACCTCGCCAGACGATCCATAACCGTGAGGCGGCTTGGTTCTCCGGCCGAATGCCACTGATCGACGACCGCCAACTGATCCGCCGGGCGGAACGCAATGAGGAGGCGGTGTGGCGCGACGCGATCGCTGCCACCTCTCCCGAGAAGTCCGCGGAAATGGGACTACGAGCCGAGCCCGTTGCCGATGGTGTGGCGCTGATCGCGAGCGAGGTGCCGACGTTGCTCTACAACCGTGCCTTTGGCTTTGGGCTCGACCGGCCGGTCACTCCAGCCGAGATCGACGCTGCGATCGCGCTCTACGACCGGCGGGTCCCGTTTTCCATTCAGCCGGTGCCCTCGGCAGAGCCCGACGGCGTGAGCCAATGGCTCGAAGAACGCGGGCTGCATTCCTACTTCAACTGGGTGCGCTGGGTGCGGGAGACACATGAACCGACCGCAGCCGTCGGCCGACTGCAGATCGAGGCCGTGGGACCGGAGCAGGGCATCGTCTTCGCCGACCTGGCGAAGCAGATCTTTTCCACCGAGCCACCGGGAATCGGGGCGTGGTTCGTCTGCACCATGGGCCGCGCCGGCTGGACCCACTACATCGGTTACGACGGCGAACACGCGGTGGCAATCGGCGCCCTTTTCGCGCAAGACGGCATGGGCTGGTTGGGCTGGGGCGGAACGCTGGCGACGCATAGAGGCCGCGGGTGGCAGTCGGCGATGATCGCCCGGCGAGTCGCCGACGCCCGGGCGGGCGGGTGCGAATGGGTGACCAGCGAGACCGCGGACGACCTGCCCGAGAAGCCCAATGCATCGTTTCGCAACATGGCGCGCCTGGGGTTTCGCCTGCTCTATCGCAGACCGAGTCACGCCTACTTCCCGGCTGGCCATGCTCCGGCCGATAATTGAACCATGAGATCCCTGGCTCAAACCGCGGGCCCCGATGGTCCCGACCGCATCCGGGCGGTACCCGGAAACACGAGGTGAAACCATGAAGCGCATCACCATCGCAGTCGTGGCCGCAACAATCGTCGGGGCGGCCGCGGTCGGAGCCCAGGCTCCGACGCCACCGGCGCCTCCGGCGCCACCGGTGTCGTGGACCCCGGCGACACCCGCCGTGGCGCCGGTTCCCGCTCTCGCGCCGTTGGCCGACTTGCCGGTGTGGGAGGAGGAGATCGATCCGTTGGCGCTCGACATGGAACTCGACGATGACGTGCTGGCGTACACGCCGGAGGCGCCCCGCGCCGAGCGCGTCATGATGCATCGCGGACACGGGTTCCGCGGAATGCGCCATCGTGCCCATCGCATGGGCATGCTGGCCGCGGACCTCGACCTGACGGAAGCCCAGCGCACCAAGATGCGCGACATCGCTGACCGGCAGCAGCGGCAGGCGATCAAGACCAAGGCTGATCTCGACATCGCGCGCATGGACCTGCGCGCGTTGACGCGCGAGGACAATGCCGACGTCGCCAAGATCAACGCCCAGATCGATCGGATGGCGAGGATGCGCGCCGACCTCGAGAAGTCGCGCGTCGGCAGCCGGATCGAGATGCGGTCGGTCCTGACGCCGGAGCAGAAGCAGAAGTTGAAGGAAGCGAGAAGCAGTGGATCGCGCAAGATGCGCGCCCCGACGCCCCCGACGCAAGGCGAGGGCGGCGACACGTAGATCGAAGGGATTCAGATTTCATCGAGGCCTGGACGCGGCGGTGGGGATTTCCCCGCCGCCGTTGCTATGATCGCGACCATGCTCCAGGAATGGCAGCGCGGCGAATACCTCGTCACCACCGATCCCGACCGTGTCGACCTCGACATGGTCCACGGCTTCCTGGTCGAGTCTTACTGGGCCAAGGGGATCCCGCGTAACGTCGTGCGGCGTTCGATCGAACAGTCGATCCCGTTCAGCCTGCTCGCCGGGAGCCGGCAGATCGGCTTCGCTCGCGTCGTCTCGGATCGCGCGACGGTCGCCTATCTCGGCGACGTGTTCGTACTCCCCGAGCACCGAGGTCGTGGGCTCAGTGTCTGGCTCATGGAGTGCGTCGTCGCCCATCCCGATCTACAGGGGCTCAGGCGCTGGATCCTGCTCACCCGCGACGCGCACGAGCTCTATGCGAAGACCGGCTGGACGGCGATTGCCAAGCCGGACCGCTGGATGGAGCGCTGGGACCCGGACGTCTACACGCGGGGCGCTTGAGGGGGCCGGGCACGCCCAACGACATTCGACACTGCGGGCCGGGCGTCGCCTTGAATGAATTGTTAGGCGTACGCCTCATCGTGCACCGGCAGTCAGCGCTCGACGGCGTACCGGGCCAGGAGCAGGCTCGAGCCGTCGAAGGAGCGGGTGTCAAGCAGGCGGAGTGAGCCAGGTGGCCGCGTCTCGAACGCCCGCACGCCCTCGCCGACCACGCCGGCACCGATCATCAAGTGCAGCTCGTCGACCAAGTTGTTGGCGAGCAGGTCGTTCCAGAGGACGTGACTGCCGAACATCAGGATCTCCCGACCCGGACCTTCCTTGAGTGCGGCGATCTCGGCGTGCGCGTCCGCGCGCCGCACGACGCGGGTCGGGCCCCATCCCTCGACTTCGTCCGGCTTCAGGCTGTTCGAGACCACGACCTTCTCGATGGCGGCGTTGAGACGCGAGATCTCGCGCTCCACAGCCGGCTGGCTCACGTCCTCGGCGATCGCGGGCCAGTAAGACCGGAAGCCCTCGTACGACTTGCGCCCGAGTAGCAGCGTGTCGGCCGCCCGGAGCCGTTCCGCGTTGTAGTCGGAGAAGCCGTTGTCGAACGGCATGGCCATGACGTCTCCGCCCGGGCCGGAGTAATAGCCGTCGAGCGAGACGATGTTGCAGACGATGAGTTTGCGCATCCTTGGTGACCCTTCTTACGATCGTTGATATGCATTACGGACGCCGAACGGTCAGCATCACCGGCGGCGCGGAGCGTCGTCCGCTGCATGTTGCTGTTAGGCAGCTCGCGCGACAAGGTAGCACCTGCGGCTTGGATACTCGGTTCCGTCATAAGGCTCGCGATGAACCTGCTCGATGACCGCGAGATTGGCCGACCGGAGAGCCTCGACGATGTTCTCCGGAGTGTGACACCGAAAGTCCAGTGAGACCGGAGCGCCGAATAGGTCATCCTTGTGGACGATCTGCTCGCCCATATGAAAAGAGACAAGCGCCAAGCCACCAGGCATTAGGACCCGTCGCGCTTCCCGAAAAACTGGCGGGAGTTCGGTCAAGTCGAAGTGCACGATGGAATAGAACATTACCACTCCGGCGAGACTTGCGTCTCTCACGTTGAGGCTTCTCATGTCTTCGACGCGAAAGTCGAGATCGGGATTCAGGCTCTGGGCCACTGCGACCATCTTCGCGGAAAAGTCGATCCCAAGGATCGTGACGCCTTGCTGGCTCAGATACCGGGCAACATGCCCAGGCCCACAGCCGAGATCGGCGACGAGACCGCGGCCACGAGTCTCTTCCGCAAACCGATTCAAGAGATGCCGGTCGAGTGGCTTGCGCGTGAGCTCGTCTGATAGGTGTTCAGCGTACGCCGCCGCGGCCGAGTCGTAGCTTTCGCGAATGTCCATCGATCCGCTCCACTGCGAGTTCTGGATTGTTTAAGGTGTAAACACCTGAATGGTCAATGTACGAATGCACGCCTCCGCTTTGCCACCCGGCGTTCGCATATCAAAGGCCACCGATATGGTGTGTGGTCCTGGACTGAGATCGCTCTTCAGTAATGACACCGTGGTGAGATGCGCCACCGGTCTGTTGATTCCGCCATCGATTTCAAATCCTGTGACTGGGAATGGGGCGCCATCCGCTTTGACATGCAGTCTAACGGCGTTCCCGGAAGTGACGTTGACAAACTGGCTGGAGACCTCAACCCTCACCGTGCAACTCTGCTTTCCACACTGAATCGTCGTCGGAGGGAATGCTTGCACTGGCGCGTCGGCGATCGCGACGGAAGTGGTGTCTTGTCGCATGTGGGTCTTCGAAAGAGTACGGTCAAGTGCGGTGACGGCTTCCTGACCGTCGACTTCCGTTGCCCCCAGTAAACAAAGCACCAGCAACGACGCTCTCGAATTCAGGCTCATGGCGACCCTCCCTCTTTGGCAACACGCAACGTGTTTGCTGCCTAACAAGAATGCGAAGGAACTCTGGTACTGCATACGCTGCGCAGCACAGGTCCGATCTCGAGCGAGTCCTGTCGAGGGCAAAGTCCCTCATGGATGTGGTTTGGGGGCTGGCCGGCCACGCGGTCTGGACCGGATAGGCTGCGAGCGCGCCGCCGGAGAAATGAGCACGCTCCTCACGGGCGGTCGGCATACACGGGGGCGGTACACGATCCCATAAGGTCACTCCGGCGGTTGGGGATTGCGGAGGCGGCCGCGAAGATACGCTGCTGGAGTAGGGCGAGCAACGCGTAGCTTGGCTGTGGCTATGCTAACCCTTCCGGCTCTTCTGCCAAGCGTGCAGCACTAGCGCCACGGTGATCACCGCGTAGGCGACGAACACGCGGAAGTATTCGCCGATCTGGGCGTCGCCGGCCAGCGCCTTGCCGGCGAGCGGCGACACCACGAACAACGTGTGAAACAAGATGGTGCCGATCAATGCTTGCGGCACCGTCGCGCGCGACACGGTCGCCCCCGACACCAGCAGGGCCGCGATCGAGAACATGCCGACCTGCTCGTGCGAGCTGTAGGTATTGAAGGTGCCCAGGTTCTGCAGGAACAAAAGCTGGCCCCAGGCTGCGAACACGGTCGAGAACACGGTCGCGATCAAGCGATTGCGCTCGACCGGAATGCCCGCGGTGCCGGCGACGTGCGGGTCCTGGCCCATCGCGCGCAGCTCCTGGCCGAGCTTGGTGCGCAGGAAGAACAGGTTGAACGCGCAGAACGCCGCGATCACCAAGATGGTGGCGATCGGCACCCGCACCCGTGAGCCTTCGACCATGAGCGCGAACGGGATCAGGTCGTCGACCGCGTACTGGATGCCGGTCAGGTCGATGGTGTTGCGCAGGCCAAAGCCCTGGGGCAAGACCATCTGTTCGTTGGCGAACGGGATCAGCGTGCCGATCGCGAACAGGAACACGAGCTGGTAGAGGCCGTTGGCGAAGAACCCCGCGATCAGGCCGGTGACCATCTCGCGGCCTTTGGCGCGATTGAACAGCCAGCCGGTGGCGAACCCGAACGCGATGCCGAACGGCACGGCGACCAGGCAGGCGACGGCGAATCCCAGAATGCCCTTGATTCCCCAGTAGCTGACGAGGATCGCGCCGATCTGCCCGGCCATCGCCCCGATCACGATGCCGAAGTTGAGTCCGAGGCCGGCCAGAATCGGGATCAGTAGCGACAGCACCAGCAGGCTGTTGCGCGCGAAGCGAGCGAGCATCTCGCGCACCAGGAACTCGGGGGTGATGCGGGCCGCGAAGATTCCGAACACGCACAGCACCAGGAACAGCAGCGGCACGGCGAACCGGGCGATCAACGACCACGTGGCCGCTGCCGGCGTAGCGCGCGCGGGTGTCGCCGGAGCGCGGTCGCTCATCGATCGATCTTGCGCGTCAGCGCGTAGAGGATCATGCCGTTCTGGATGATGAGCCGCGCGGTCTCTGAGATGTCGCCCTGGATCACCTGGCTGGTCACCGGCAGCGCCACGGTCAGAATCGACTGAAAGAGGAACGTGCCGATCAGGACGTGGGTGAGCGTGGCCCGCGACACCGAGGCGCCGCCGATCAAGAGACATGCGACCGCGGGGAACGCCATCAGCAGCGGTGCCGTGTAGAGCTGGACGAATCCGTACGACTGGGCGAACAGCACGATTCCGACCGCGCCGAGCACGGTGGAGAACACGGTGGCCTGGATCCGGGTCTGCTCGTCGGAAATGCCCGAAGCGCTCGCGAAGCGCGGATTGCTGCGCGCGGCGGAAATGGTGATGCCCGCTCGCGTGCGAAAGAACAGACCGACCAGGACGCAGGCGGCCGCGAACACCAACAGGGTTCCGGTCGGTATCGTGACGCCCGCGATCTCGAACGACCACAGGCGATCCAGGATGCGGTCGAAGTATTTGGTCAGCGTCAGCGTTGTGCGCAGGCCCTTGCCGCCGATCGCCAGCACCAGCAGCGGATTGTGGTACGGAGCGAGCAGCCAGAAGATCGACATGCCGGATACCGCGGCAAAGCCCAGATACGTGCCGACCATCATCTCCTGGCCACGCGTGCGGTTGAGCAGCCAGCCGTAGGCGAGGCCGACCGGCACCGCGATCAGGCCGCCGATGCCCGCGGCGGCCGCGAGGCCTGTCCATCCGGTCAACGACGCGTTCATCACGGTGACCAAGCCCACCAGTCCGCACACGATGCCGAGCGGCAGGCCGAAGTTGAGGCCGACGCCACCCTGGACCGCGGGCAACAGCGCGAGCACCAGCAGGCCGTTGCGCCCGACGCGCAGCAAGGAATCGGTCAGCAGGCCCGGTACGTCCATCTTCTTGATCACCGCCACGACGAACAAGGCCAGGAGGAAGACGGCGATCAGCACCCGGGCGATGCCGATTTCCGCGAAGTATTCGCGAGCCGCCTGGATCAGCGGCGTTCGATCGGTCTCGGTCGCTCTGGCGGCCGGCGTCGCGTCAGCCACGATGGGCCCCGTGCGTCTGCAGTTCGCCGGCCATCGCCAAACCGAACTGCGCGTCGCTGGCGTCGGGCTCGAGGATCGCCTCGATCCGGCCGTGGTAGACGATCGCTATTCGGTGACAAATCGCGCGCAACTCGGCCAGCTCCGATGAGGTCACGAGCAGCGTCAGGCCTCGCTCGCGGTTGAGCTTGCGCAGGATGTCGAGCACCAGCTCCTTGGCGCCGATGTCGATGCCGCGCGTCGGTTCGGAGACCAGCATCAGATCGGGTTCGAGCGTGATGGCGCGCGCCAGGCAGACCTTCTGCTGGTTGCCGCCCGACAGTCGGCGGATGTGCTGGCGCGGCCCCGTGCAGCGGACGTCGAGCTGCTGAATCATCGTGCGCGCATGCCGGCGCACCGCCGGGCCGTCGAGCATGCGCAGCGCCGGGATCGGCCCGGGCCTCAGGAAGCGGTTCTGCGCCTCCAGCGCGGTCAGCACGATGTTCAGCTCGATGCTCTCGTCGGGCAGGATGCCGACGCCGCGGCGATCTTCGGAGACGAACGCCATGCCGGCGCGAATCGCGGCAGCGGTGTCGTTGAGTGCCAGCGGCACGCCGTTCTTCAGCACGGTGCCGCGCGCCGGATAGAGTCCCATGAGTCCGTTCGCGACGCCGACCTTGCCGTGGCCCGCGAGGCCGGCGAGGCCGAGGATCTCGCCCTTGTCGATCGCGAAGCTCACGCCCTCGACGCGCTCGCCCGGCATGTCGACTTCGAGGTCGCGGACCTCGAGCGCTGGCTTCCCGGTGCTCGCGACCGCCCGGTCGCGCTTTCCGACGTTCGCGGGGCGACCGACCATCAGCTCGGCCAGACGGAGGGTGGTCGTGGTCTTGGGATCGGGCTGGCCCACCACCTCGCCGTCGCGCAGCACCGTGATGTCGTCCGCGACCTCGAGCACTTCGTCGAGCCGGTGAGTGATGAACAACATGCTCATCCCCTCGCTGGCGAGCGTGCGCATGACGCCGAGCAGATTGTTCGCCTCGCTCTCGGTGAGCACGGCGGTGGGCTCGTCGAAGATGATCAGCTTGACGTTCTTCTTGTCGACCTCGCGCGCGATCTCGATGAACTGCATGTGCCCGACCGGCATGCCGGCCACCGGCAGCCACTCGTCGACGTTCAGGTGGACGTGGTCGAGCGCGATGCGCGCGTCCTTGCCGGCGCGGTCTCGGTCGAAGGTCTCGAGCTTGCGTCCGAATACACGGGAGAACAGATTGGGCCGGGTCGGCTCGCGGTTGAGTTTGATGTTCTCCGCCACGGTGAAACCCGGGATCAGCATGAACTCCTGATGGACCATGCCGATGCCGGCGGCCATGGCGTCGACCGGCCCTGCGAACTTCACGTCGGCCCCCGCCAGGCGCACCTGCCCCTTGAATCCACCGGTGCTGTGGATCACCGGCATGCCGAACAGGATGTTCATCAGCGTCGACTTGCCGGCGCCGTTCTCGCCGACGATCGCGTGGATGGTCCCCGGCCGAACCGCCAGCGATACGCCCTTCAGCACGCGATTGCCCTCGTACTCCTTGACGATGTCGCGCAGTTCGAGCATCGGAGGGGGGGTGGTCATGGGGCGCAGGAATACCACACCGGCCCGCTCAGCGGGCGGTGGGCTCCGATTCGGTGACGGCGGCCGGCGTCGGGCCGCCGATGGGTTCCGGCATGTCGGCGAGCACGTAGAGCAGAACTGCCATCGCCGCGACGTTCTGGCGCAGCGCGAGCGGGTCGACCTTGTCGAGCATGTCGGACTCGGTGTGGTGCCAGTCGAAATAGTGGGCCATGGTCGTCTGGTGTCCGATGCCGAGCACGCCCTTCTTCATGAGCGGCGTGATGTCGACGCCACCGCCGTCGCCGCGCACGCGGCTGGCGCCAACCGCCTCGAGCAGACGGGCGATCTCCGCCGCCTTGGTGGTGGCCAGCTTGGTGCGCACCGAATCCGTCTTCTCGGTGCCGGGCAGGAACGCCCGGAAGCCGAAACCAGCCGGGGTCTCGACACCTCCGTCGGATTCCACGGCGGCGACGTGCCGGCTCACGGCCCCGCCCAGCGAATCAGCATAGGCGGCCCCACCACGAGCGCCGTTCTCCTCATTGGTCCATAGCACGCAGCGAATCGTGCGTCGTGGCTTGAGCCCGGCTGCCTTGATCAGGCGCAGGGCTTCCATGCTGATCACGCAGCCGCCGCCATCGTCGTGGGCGCCGGAACCGACGTCCCACGAGTCCAGGTGCCCGCCCACCACCACGACTTCCTCGGGCTTCACACGCCCGCGGATCTCGCCGATCACGTTGTGCGAAATCGTGTCAGGCAACGTTTGGGCGTTCATTGCCAGATGAATGCGAACCCGCTCCCCACGCTCGAGCAGCCGGCGGATCATGGTCGCGTCTTCAATGGTCACCGCCGCACCCGGGATCTTCGGCACCGTGTCCGGGTACGCCGACATGGCGCCGGTGTGCGGCGTGCGCAGGCTCACCGGGCCGATCGAGCGCACCAGCGAGACGACTGCGCCCCGGCGTGCGGCGACGTGGGCGCCGCGCGAGCGATAGGTCACGGTTTCGCCGTAGGTGGTGAACGGCACGTCCCACAGCACGATCCGGCCGTGAATCGCGCTGTCAGGCATCGCGGCGAGTGCGGCGAAACTGCCGGCCACCACCACGTCGGCGGCGATGCCGCCGGGCGGCGTGCCGATGCTGCGACCGAGCCCCAACATCGACAGTGGCTGACGGCGGGGGAGGATCATCTCGGCCCGCTCCTCGCCGCGCACCCACACCGGGACGCGCACGGGCTGTAGGCGAACCCGCTCGAGACCGTCCTCCTTCATGGCCGATTCCGCCCAGCGCACCGCCCGCTCGAGTGAAGGCGAGCCGGACAGGCGATGTCCGATGCCGTCACAGAGCTGCGAGAGCCGGAGCCACGCGTGGTCGCTCGACAGTGCGGCGCCGATCAGCCGGGCCGCCGCCGATCGATACTGGTCGTCGAGCGGAGGCGACGCAGTTGCGCGCGACTCTGCTGCCGCCGAACACACGAGCAGCCCGGCTGCTCCCAAAGAGAGCCGGGCTGCGCGCACTACGGCGTTGCACCTCGGAATCGCGAGACGCGGCCGCACGAGTGGAAAATCAGTAGACCATGTGGTCCAGCAGGAACAGGTACGTGTTGCCGACCTTGTCGTCGTACTTCTTGATCACGACGTTGGCCTTGGCATCCTCGGCCAGGTAGCGGCGGACCGTCTCCGGATCCTTGAAGTCGGCCTTACCGTCGACCGCATCGACCAGCAGGTTCACCACCGAGCGGGTGATGACCATGGTCTCGGGTGCGATCCAGGTGCCGAAGTGGCCGCTCATCTTGTGCTCGGCGATCACTCGCTTGTTCTCGGCGTTGATGAAGTCGATGTCGCCGGCCTTGTCAGGCGGAATTGCGATGCCGAGGGCGGCCGGGTAGCCGTGCGTCGGGCTCGGGCAGCACTGTTCGGCGACGTAGCCGCCGCTCTCGAGCACGGACTTGATCAGCGGTTCCTGCATCCCGCAGTTGGTCGAGAAGAACGCGGTTTCCGAGCCCAGGCGCTTGATCTGGCGCGGCTGGTCCTCGAGCACGAACTGCTGGGTCGCCGGCAACCCGCCTTCGGCCATCGGATCCGGAGCGGTCACGAATGCGAACGTGATGCCCTGCTTCGCCGCTTCGTCCTTCATGATGTCGCGACGGCGCGCCAGTAGCTCCTGCGACATGTGGCGCGGGAACGAGTAGTGCACGAAGTGCTTGGCGCCCATCGCCACGGCTTCCTGGATGATCGTGCGGCCGCGGGCCAGCTGGTCCGGCTGGACCGCGATGTCCACCGCCTCGTTGACGATCGCCGGATCTTCGTGCGGCTCGCAGAACCCGATCAGGATGTCCGGGCGCTGCTCGCGAATCTTGCGCGCGGCGGCGACCGAGCCTGGGATCGCCTGGCTGGCGACGATCACCTTGACGGCGGGATCGGCGGCGAGGCCGGTGAGCTGGGCGATCACGGTCTCCTGCTCGGTCATGAAGTTGTCGGGGTAGGTGACGTGCTTGATCCGGTCGCCGTACTTCTTGATGAGCTGCTGCGCCGAGCGGAACTCCTCTTCGCTCTGCGACACGGTGCCGGTCATGATTCCGATCTTGAAGCCTTCGACGTGCTGGGCGGTCGCGCCCTCGGCCGGAGCCTTCGACTGCGAGCCGGAGCAACCGGCGGCGAACGCCGCGATCGCGACGAGCAGGAACCAGGAGGCGTAGCGTTTCATTCTCGGAACTCCCTTGAGTGGCCGACCGGGTGATGACTGTGGCTACGGGAGGCGGTGGAACCCGTGACCCGGCTTCGGGTGGGCCGCGCTCTAAGTGGACCGGCAGTCTAGCATGATGCGTATACTGCCGCGATGCGCGTATTTGGCGTGGTTTTGATCCTGGCGGCGATCGCCGCGGGAGCCTGGTGGGGGCTCAGAATCATGCGCTCCGGCCAACGCGCGACCGCCACGGCGGATGGGCCCGCGATTCCGCTCCCCGGACCGGGAGCAATGTGGGTGAACGGGGCGCCGCTGACCGCCGAATCACTGCGCGGCCGCATGGTGGCGCTGGTCGTGTGGACCGAATCCGAGCCGCAATCGCTGGAGCTCCTGCCCGAGGCCGAAGCCTGGCACCGCGCCTACGCGCGGTACGGCGTGCGTGTGATCGGCGTCCATGCGCCGTCGTTCGCATTCGCCGCCGACACCTCGGTCACCGCGGGCGTCGCCCGGCGACTGGGTCTGACATTCCCGATCGTGCTCGATCCTTCCTACGAAGTGTCGGGAGCGCCGGGCATGCCGGGCCTGCGGCCAGCGGTGGTGCTTTCGAATCCAGAGGGGCGCGTGTTGTTTCGGGCCATCGGCGAGTCGCTCGGGCGCGTCGACTACGAATTGCGCGCCGCGATCATGGCGGTCGATTCGTCGGCCGGTCTTCCGCTCGGCGACGAGCCACCCCCGGCGCGCGTACCGGTTCAGCGTCTGGTCCACCTGGGCGTTTCGCGCGTCGAGCATGGGCCGCTGGCCGGGCGTCCGCCGGGTGTGGCCGCGACCTTCACCGCCCAGTTTCGCTTTCAGGAAGAAGGCGACGCCTACGTCCCCTACGTGGTCGGCCGGTGGGTGCCGGAAACCGACGGCGTGATCGCGGCGCGCGGTGGTGCCGCGAACTACGTCTCGGTTCGCTACGACGGGGGCCATGCCTGGGCTGTGTTGTCGCCGCCCGAAACCGGATCGTCGCGGATCTGGATTCTCGCCGACGACGACTGGCTCGCGCGCGAGGAAGCGGGTGACGACGTCGGCTTCGACCCGCGCGGAGCGGCCTTCGTCGTGGTCGATCGACCGCGGCTCTATTCGATCGCCCGATCGAAGTCGAAACGTGTGCTCAAGCTTTCGCCCGATTCACCGGGCATCACGTTTCACTCGCTGGTGTTCGAGGATCCTCGCGACGCACCGTAGCCAGGGCGAGCTTTCGGCGCTTGCGCTGGACCGAGATGAACCCCGGATCCCAGCGAATCAGTTCAGGCTCGACACCAGGTGTCGGAGCGCCACCACGTGCTTCTCGATCAACTCGCGATCGGGAGCATCGGGCTGATTCTCCAACCACGCTTTCAGGATCTCGAGCGCCGGCCAGTAGCGGCGCAGCCGGTAGAGCAAGAGCCCGCGATCGCGCATCTCGTCGGGATCGCCGGGTTGCAGCACCAGCAGTCGATCCACCGAGGCCAGCGCGAGTTCGTCCTGCCCGGCTCGCAGGTAGGCGCCTTTGAGGTTCGACAGCAGTCGCATGAGCATCGCCCGCTTGCCGATCGACACCAGCAGGTCCTCGTCGAACTCGAGCCGTCCGCCGGTCGCCTCCTGCAGCATGCGCCGACAGTCTTCCTCGTGGACCGACATGCCTCGCGCGTAGGGATCGAGAATCAGGTCCTGCGCTTCGCCCGACAATCGCACCAGGAAGTGGCCGGGAAAGCCGACGCCCTCGAAGGGGATGCCGACGCGCCAACCCAGCTCCATCATGATGATGCCGAGCGTGAGTGGAATCCCGAGCCGCCGCCGGAACACCTCGTGAAGCAGCGAGTTGCTGGGGTTGTAGTAGTGTTTCCGGTCGCCACGGAATCCGAGATCCTCGAACACGAACGAGCGCAAGCGGGCGAGTTTCTGCAGGTTGTTCCAGCTCGGATCCATGCGCGCGACCAGCTCGACGGCCCAGCGGTCGAGCTGGCGGAGCTCGGTGTCGACATCCATGTTGGGATCGGATTCGGCGGCGACCAGCAGGGCGGCGCGCGCCAGCTCGATCGAGTCCTCGGGACCCTCGACCATGCGAACGAAGTCGGAGCGGATGTCGGTCATTTCGAACGTGCCTTCCGCGGCCCTCGCGGATCCCGGCATCCCGGCCGCGTTGCACCGCGATCTCGAGCGATGGTACCGGAGGCATCGCCGCGACCTGCCCTGGCGACGGACCCGCGATCCCTACCGAATCTGGGTTTCCGAAGTCATGCTGCAGCAGACCCAGGTCGCCACGGCGTTGCCATTCTATCAGAGCTTTCTCGAGCGATTCCCGACGGTCGAGCGTCTCGCCCGCGCCCGCGAAGCCGATGTGCTCGCCGCTTGGTCGGGCCTCGGCTACTACCGTCGTGCGCGTCACCTGCTGGCCGCGGCGCGCACGGTGGTGCGCGACCACGCGGGTCAGGTGCCGTCCGACGAGGACGCGTTCGGAGGCTTGCCCGGCGTGGGCCGCTACACCCGCGGGGCAGTCCTCTCCATAGCTTTCGACCGGGCACTGCCGGTGCTTGACGGCAACGTCGCGCGGGTTCTGGCGCGGCTCGCGGCACGACCGTGGTCAGTGCGCGACCCGCGCGGCGCCAAGGCGCTCTGGGAGCTGGCGGAGCGGCTGGTGCCGCGACGCGGCGCGGGCGAGTGGAATCAGGCGCTGATGGAGCTGGGCGCGCGGATCTGCACGCCGCGAGCACCACGCTGCGACGAGTGCCCGGTCAGGAGCCTTTGTGTTGCTCACGCGCGCGGTGTCGTGAGCCGTTACCCGCCGGCGGCGAAGCGCAAAGCGACAGAGCGCGTGCACTGGGCTGCGGCGGTCGTGCGTCGGGGGACTCGCATCCTGGTCACGCGCCGCAGGGGCACGCTGCTCGACGGCATGTGGGAACCGCCGTTCGTCGAGGTCGATGGATCCGCCGATCCACGAGCCGTGGGCCGACGACTCACGCGCGTGCTCGGCGCACTCGGCATTCGGGTACCCCTGACCGACACCCACCTTCGCTTGCGTCATCGGATCACCCATCGCGACATCGTGGTCGCGCCCTGGACAGGAGCCGTTCCCGCTGCCGCCCCGCAGGTCGATCGTGGCCATGAACGCAGGACGCGCGGGGCCGGAATTCGCTGGGTGAATCCTGATCGCCCCGGCGTGGCGCTCACCGGCATCGCGCGTAAGCTGATGCGGTCCGCCGGCGCCACGGCCAGGAATGGCGGCGCGTGTGCCGCGAGCAAGCGCGGCGACGCCCGCGACCGGTAGACTGCGCCGGATGACGCAAGAAACCCAGATGACGCCCGGCCGCGTGTTGGTCACCGACGGCGAGTTCAAGCACACGCTCGGGATCGTGCGGGCACTCGCCGCGCGCAAGCACGAGGTGCACGTGGTCGCGCGCTCGGCCAAGGCGCCTTCCGTCCATTCTCGCTTCACCCGCGCCTGGCACGCCGCACCCTGGCCGTCGGAGCCTGGGTACGACCTCCGGCTGGCGGCGATCGCAGCCGAGCTGGCCCCGGTGAGCCTGATTCCGGTCGGCACCGGCGGGGTGGCCGCGGCGCATCGGTTGCGCGACTCGCTTCCGCCCGGCGTGCGCTGCGCGCTGCCGCCGCGCGAGTCCCTCGAGGTCGCCAACGACAAACGGCGGAGCGGCGACCTGGCCCGCTCGCTGGGCCTGCGCGCGCCGCGCGAGCGCCAAGTGGCCGATGCCGGTGCGGCGCGCGCGGCACTCGCCGACCTCGGCCTGCCGCTGGTGCTCAAGTCGGCGTCGGAGGAGGGGCGCAAGGTGCTGCGCTACGTGCGCGCCGAACGCGAGCTGGACGCGGCATTCGCGGCCGTGCAGCAGGGCTCGTCGGGCGCGGTGCTGGCGCAGGAGTTCATCGCCGGCGACGGCTGGGGCTTTTCGGCGTTGTATTGGAATGGAACTCGGCTTCGTTCGTTCATGCATAGGCGGGTGCGCGAGTGGCCGCCCACCGGCGGCACCAGCGCGTGCGCCGAGTCGGTGCCCGTTCAGCCGGTGATCGCGCGCTTCGGCACGCAGCTCCTCGATGCCCTGCGCTGGCACGGCGTCGCGATGGTCGAGTTCAAGGGCGATCCCGAGCGCGGTACGCTGGCGCTCGTGGAGATCAACGCCAAGTTCTGGGGCTCACACGACCTGGCACTGGCCGCGGGCGTCGACTTCCCGGGGGATCTGGCGGCGATGCTCGAGGGCCGATCGCTGCCGCCGCAGGCGCCGGTGCGTGCGGTGCGTATGTCGTGGCCGCTGGGCGGCGACCTGTGGCACGGCTTGTTTCGGCCCCGCGCGCTGGGCTCAGTGCTCGCCGACGCCCTGTCGTCCAAGGTCGCGCACACCTGGCGCCGCGACGATCCCGGGCCGACCTGGCGCGAGTTCATCCAGTGGGCGCGCTCGGCGCCTGGTGCCTTTCGCGAGCAACGGGACACGAAATGACCTGGACGCTGGTGCAGCACGTCCACACGCGGCACTCGTTCGATTCGATGGCGGATCCAGTCGCCTTGGTGCGTCACGCGGCCAAAGAAGGCGTTCACGTGCTGGTGGTCACCGACCACGACACCTGGCAGGGCTCGGTCGACGCCCGCGCCGCTGCGGCCGCCGAGAAGCTCGACCTGCACGTCGTGCTGGCGACCGAGAGGCTCACCGATCAAGGGGATTTGATCGGCATGCTGTTGAGCAGCGACGTGACCGAGACCAATGCGCTCGCATTCTGCGACGCCGTGCACGCCCAGGGCGGTTTGGTATCGCTACCGCATCCTTATAAATGGCATCGCCTCACAAATGAGCTGCTCGAGCGCGTAGACCTGATCGAGGTGTACAACGCACGGTGCACGGCGTGGGACAACGGGCAGGCCGAGGTGTTGGCGCGCGAGCACGGTCGGCCGCAGGTCGTCGGCCCCGACGCCCATCGGGTCGGCGAGCTGATGCTGGCGCGCATCGAGTTCGAGGGCGACCGGCCGCGCGACGACGCCGGGATCCGCCGGGCCCTGCTCGAGTCGCCACGCAAGTTCGTCACGCGTCGTCCGTCGATCTGGAACGAGTGGCGCAGTCAGGCGGTCAAGTTCGTGCGCCAGCCCAGCTTTTCGTTGGGCGTGAGCCTGGCGCGCGGCGCCGCCATTCGCCTTCTCGATCCCGGGCGATTCGGACGCGCATGAGCGAGACGCCGCTGTTTCGAAATCGTCCGATGCGCGTGCTGCATGGAATGTACGAGGTCGCCGGCCAGGGCCTGGTGCTAGCGCGCGGGCTCGCCTCACTCGGGGTCGATGCCCGCTCGTTCTCGTACAGGGTCGATTGGGACGGGAGGGTGAGCGACATCGTCGTCGACCTGGAGCGTGCCTTTGGGCTGCCGGGCCGGGCGGCTGCTGATGGGGGCGGCTTTCAGCCGATGGGCGTCGTTCTTCGACGTGTTCCACCTGCACTTCGGCACTTCGTTCCTGCCGCGCCGGCTCGACGTGCCGCTGCTGCATGCCATGGGCAAGGTCGTCGTCTACCACTTTCACGGCTGCGAGGTGCGCAATCGCGCGCACATGATCACCCACCATCGGCTCGCGACCTGCACCGAGTGCGCCCCGTTCTGCATTCCGAGCCAGCAGAAGAGGCTGCTCGCCGACGCGGCGCGTCACGCCGACGCCCAGTTCTTCTCGACCCTGGACCTCGCCGAGTCGGTGCCGCACGGCGTGAACCTGCCGCTCGCGATCGAGAGCGATCGCTGGATCGCGGCCGGTCGCGACCACGCGCTGCCGTTCCCCGACCGCCGCGACGGCGTCCACGGTCCGGTGGTCGTCGCCCATGCGCCGACCAACCGGCTGATCAAGGGCACGGACCACGTGGTGGCCGCCGTCGAACGCCTGCGTTCCGAGTTCCCGAAGCTCGAGCTGCGTCTGATCGAGAAGCGGCCCTGGGCCGAGATGCCGGCGTTCCTCGCCGAGTGCGACATCCTGGTCGACCAGCTCATGATGGGCTGGTACGGGTTGCTCGCGATCGAAGGAATGGCCGAGGGCAAACCGGTGATCGCCTACCTGCGCGATGACTTCTTTCGCGCGCACCCCGACGTGCCGGTGGTCAGCGCCGAGCCCGCGACCATTCAAGACGTCCTGCGCAACCTGATTCGCGATCCGGCAAGGCGCGCTGCGTTCGGCGCACGGGGGCCGGAGTTCGTGCGCTCGCGCCATGACGCCCGCGCGGTCGCCGGCACTCTACTCACCGAGTACCAGCGACTGCTGGAGCCGGGCGCTTGAGCGTCGCCTTCGTCTTCGATCCGGTTGCGTGGGAGTTGCCGCTCGCCCGCTGGACGGTCGAAACGGTTGCCACGCTGCTCGAGATGCGTTGGCGCACGATGCGGCTCGGCGAACGACTCGGCGACGACGAGGCCCCGGTGTTCGTCGGCCCGATCGCGAACGCGCCCGCAGCCATGGCGCAGGTTCTGGCTTGCGATCTATGGCCGCGCTGGGAACCCGAGAGTTTGCGGCTCGCCGACGTCGACGGTGTGCCGGTTCCCTGCCCGGGTGGCGTCGCCGCGCCGTGGACCGACCGCGTGCTGCCCGCCGAGTGGCTGCGCAGCCTCGGCTTCCAGCTCGCGCGCGAGGAGGAGTTCCTCGACGACCGGCGCGACGAGTGGGGTTGCTTCAAGGGCACGTGGTCGCGCATGCACGAGCTGGGGGTGCTCGATGCGCCACTGGTGAACCTGTGCGCTGCTCAACTCGAGTCGCGCATTCGCGCCTGGCACGCGGCGCGCGGCCGCGAGCCCGAGCGGATCCCGCGCTGGCCCGACGGCGCGCGTTTCGCGGTGGCGCTCACCCACGACGTCGACGACGTCGCATTGTGGTCGATGGCGGGCGCGGCTCGGCGGCTCGCGTGTGCTCGCAGCCTTGGGTCGTTCGCGGTGCGCGACGGCCTGCGCGCCGCCGCGCGCTCGGCGGCCGCGTCGCTGCGCCGCATGGCCGGAGACCGCTCGCCCGATCCCTACGACAACTTCTACCAATGGACCTCGGCCGAGGAGCAGCATGGATTCCGGTCCTCCTGGTACTTCGTCCCGCTCTACTCGTCGCGCCGGCACGAGTTGGACCCGACCTACGGCTGGAACGATCCGGTGTCGTTCGACGGCCGCAGGACGACCGTGGCCGGAATGATGGAACGGCTCGATGCGCGCGGGTACGAGATCGGACTCCATGGCAGCTACCTGAGCCACGGCGACGCGGCCGAGCTGGCGCGCCAGCGGCGCTCGGTCGAGGGCGCGTCGCGATCGCCAATTTCGGGCGGTCGCCAGCACTTCCTGCGCTTCGACGTCCGCCGCACGTGGTCGGCCCAGAGGGCGGCGGGTCTCACGTACGATTCGACCCTGGGCTACAACGAGGCGGTCGGATTCCGGTCGGGCATCGCGGCGCCCTTCCGACCTTGGAATCCCGAGACGCGTTCCGCCCACGATCTGCTCGAGCTGCCCCTGACCCTGATGGACGGAACCCTGTTCCGGAGCCTTGGGCTGGATGGCCCAGGCGCTGCAGCGCGCACGCGATCCCACCTCGAGCGGGTCGCTGCGTGCGGCGGGCTTGCGGTGCTATTGTGGCACCCCAATGCTGCGGCGGAACGACAGTTTCCCGGATGGTGGCATGCCTATGTCGAAACCCTGCAATGGCTTGCCGCCTCCGGAGCGTGGGTGGCTCCGGCCGCGGCCGTCGCCTCTTTCTGGACTGAACGTGACGCTAAAGCCCGGGTCCCCGGGGGACGATGACTTTCCCTGTCGATCCGGGTGCTCCGGATCCGGTCCAGGCTGGACTCCCGGGCCGCACTCAACCGGCAACAGGAGGAACAGAATGCGTAAGCTGATCGTCCCATCGGTTCTGGCCATGGCCCTCGCCCTGACGAGCACCGCTGCTTATGCGGCGACTTGGGGCGGAGAGGTCTACGGCGCGTTCAACACCCACACGATGGAGCAGTGGAACGAGTCGATCGATGCGTCCAACCAGGCTGGTGCTGACATCGAGAACGTCGAGAACGGAATCACTGGCGGTCTCGACCTGCGGATGTGGGCGACGCCGAACTGGATGTTCTCGGCCGGCTGGGAGCCGCTCTTCCTCAACACCGAAGACGGAGTGAGCGGTGACAAGTTGAGCCTGGACGCCAACGCGTTCACCATCACGGGCGCGTACTTCTTCCCCGCGTCCAGCAACGCCAAGTACGGATTCGGCGCTGGCCTCGGCTACTACATGGTCGGCGGCGAAGCCGAAAGCACTGGCTTGCCCTCGGTCGACGTGAGTGGCAGCTCGGTTGGCTTCCACTTCATGGGCCTTGCCGAGTGGACCGTGAGCCCTGGCTTCGCCGTCACCGGCGGCGCCGGCTACCGGATCGCCAACGTTGGTGACACGCAGTTCGACGACCAGTCGACCGACCCGGAGACCGAGACGGATTACTCGGGCTTCATGGCGCGCGCCGGCCTGGCGTTCTACATGCCGAGCAAGTAACACCGCAGTCTGCTGTAAACGCAACGCCGGGCACCCAGGGAGGGCGCCCGGCGTACGTCTTTGTGTCGGGAAGGCTAGAAACGCGCCGCGATTCCGAACCGGGCAAACAACGGGTTCACGTCCAGTTCGTCGCCGCCCCCTTCGGCCGGCTTCGCCTGGACGCTGAGCCAGCGCAGGCCGCCGGTCGCCGCCAGGTTCTTGGTGATGCCGACGTCCAGGCCCGCCGAGATCCCGTACGTGAACTGCGGGTCGAGCTCGATGTCGGCGCCGCCCGAAGGCACTTCCAGGTCGCCCCAGTTGACGTACGACGCCGTGGGGCCGCCATAGAGGTCGAGCATGCCCATGGGAAGGTGGAAATTCAGGGTTCCGCTGATCGGCTGGAACGTGGTCTCGCCCAGGAGTCCGGCAGTGTCGTGCTCGATCTCTTCCTTGGCGTACAGGTAGTCCAGCTCGATCCCGAGCATGGACCCGGCCTTGAACTCGATGCCGAAGTTGTAGCCGAACTCCGACGACGCCTTGACCGCGTCCGTGACGCCACCAACGTCCTGGTCGGATTCGCTGAGCGGCGAAACCATGGCGACCATGCCGTACACCTTGAAACCACCGGCTTCGGCAGTCGCGATTCCGCCTAGGGCGACGGCCATCGTGGCCGCCGCAAGCAGTGCGATCTTCTTCATTGTTGTCTCCTGATTCGGCCTGGCCCGCCGGACACACCCTGTGTCCGCGAGGGAACGAACGCTAGCAGAGCGCCGCGGCCAGGGATACTCTCGATGCGCCCGGTTCCTGACAAAGTGTTGGAGGTTCCATGACTTCCACTCGGCGGGTCTACGCCTCGGCCGTCGCGACTATCGTCCTGGCACTGGCCGTGTTCACCGGCCCTTCGCGCGTGTTCGCGGCCAATTGCGACCGCGACTCGACCGGACTCATCCCGCTCATCGATCTCGGGGCCGGCACCTATCAGGGATTCACCGGGGGCCTCTACGGCGGCGGGTCCAACCAGCGGCCGGCCGCTCACGACGCCGCGGGCCAGGCCATCGCCAACGCGCTGGCGCCGCTCGACACGCTCGGGAATCCAGACCCCAATGGTGCGACCGTGCTGATCTCGATCGGCATGAGCAACGCCACCCAGGAGTTCAGCGCGTTCGTCCCGAGAGCGAACGCGGATCCTTTCAGGAACCCGCGGGTTCGCGTGATCGATTGCGCGCGTGGCGGCCAGGCAACACAGCTCATCCGCCACCCCGGCGCCGCGTATTGGGACACGGTCGCCACGCGCCTGCGCGGTCGCGGCTCGTCGCCGGCTCAGGTGCAAGTCGTGTGGATCAAGCAAGCGCGAATCGGGCCCACCGAGCCGTTCCCCGCCTCGGCCGAGAGCCTGAGCAACGACCTGGGCACGATCGTGCGCATTCTCAAGGACAAGCTGCCCAACGTGCGGCTCGCCTACTTCACGAGCCGCATCTACGCCGGCTACGCCAGCACGTCGCTAAACCCCGAGCCGTATGCCTACGAATCGGGCTTCGCCGTGCGCTGGCTCATCGAAGCGCAGATCGCGGGCGAGGACAGCCTGAACTTCGATCCTGATTCCGGGCCGGTCGAAGCGCCGTGGCTGTCGTGGGGGCCCTACCTGTGGGCCGATGGCCTCGAGGGCCGGAGCGACGGACTCACCTGGGCGTGCTCGGATTTCGCCGCGAACGACGGCACGCATCCTTCGAACAGTGGCCGCGTGAAGGTAGCCGACAGTCTGTTGGCGTTCTTCAAGTCCGAGCCGACCACCGAGCCGTGGTTCGTGAACCACAACGTCGGCGTGCCCGCTCCACACATGGAGAGCGTGTCGCTCGCGGTGTGGCCCAACCCGGCGCGGGGCGAGATGGTTGCGACGTTCACACTACCGGCGGGGACGCGCTGGCGCGCGTTCCTGTTGGACCTCGGCGGCCGGCGGGTTGCGACCCTCGGCGCAGGTGTCGGCGACGGCGCGACAAGCATGGCGCGCTGGTCGGCGACCGCGATCCCACCCGGCATCTACTGGCTGCGACTGGAAACCGACCAGGCGTCGGCCTCGCGTCGCGTTGCGCTACTCGGAGACTGAGGGCGGCTAACGCAGACGCACTATATGGCGCTGGTCCCGAACGCCGTCGACCTCCAGCGAAGCTACGTAGACGCCGCTCGGCGCGGGGCGGCCGTCCTCCGCAAGCCCGTCCCACGCCAGTTGATGGCGGCCTGCGGGCCACGACACGTTTTCGACCAGCGAGCGCACCTGCCGTCCACTGATGTCGTGGATGCGGAGTGAAACGCTGCCGGCGCGCGGCAATTCGAACTCGATCGTCGTCCGGCTTGCGAACGGGTTGGGTTGAGCGCGCAATGCGACGCTTGCCGTTGATCGGGGCTGGTCGACGCCAGTGGTGGCGACGTGCACCTGCTCGGGTGCGAACTCCGAGCCCGCGAACGCAGCGTCAGTGGCCTGCACGCTCCAGTAGTATGTGCCCGCGGGCAGCGTCAGAGTCCAGCTCAGGTTGTGATTGGCGTTGCCCATGCGCGGCACGTGCCGGAAGCCGCCAGGCGATGCCATAGCTGACATCACCTGGTTGCCCCCCGGCGTGGTGCCGACCCGTAGGTTGTAGGTGAGGCCGGCGGCCGGAGTCTCGGTGTCAGTGGCGGCGTTCCAGCTGAAGGTGGTTTGCGTGTTCGAGCTGCCGACCGCGCTCAATCCGCTGGGGGCTGCCGGCCGCTGATTTGCCGCCGCCGGCGAATCGTTCCGGTAGATCCGCGAAAACGCATTCACGCCGTCGGCCCCATTCATCAGGATGTCGAGGTCGCCGTCGTTGTCGTAGTCGCCCCATTGGACGGAAGAGGAGAACACCGGTGCGATGACCGCGCCCTGATTGACGAAGGCGCCACCGGTGTTCCGCAGAAGTTGCGCGGCGGGCACTTGGGGCGCCGACGAGCCCGTGGAAAGAATGTCGAGCAGGCCGTCGTTGTCGAAGTCACCCCACGCGAGCGATCCGGCGTACACGCCGGTCATCCCTGCGGCGAACGACGTGAATGTTCCGGCGTCGTTGCGGTAGATCGTCGCGGTTTCGTGAGGCAGGGAATACGCGTAACCGGACATCGCCAGATCGAGGTCGCCGTCGGCGTCGTAGTCGCCCCAGGCCACCGAGGACTCGGTGACGTTGGCCAGTGTGGCCCCGATGTTGGTGAAGTTGCCGTTCGAATTCCGATAAACGATACCGGTGGCGGCGCCGGGGACCGTCTCGCCGGCGGTGACCAGATCGAGATCGCGGTCGTTATCGAAATCACCCCACGCGAGTGCCGAGGTGAACAGCGGCGTTAGCCCCGCGGCGGCGTTGGTAAACGTCCCGCCGCCTTGATTGTCGAAGATCGTGGTTCGCTGGATGTTGCCCGGTCCATATCCGGTGATCGCGAAATCGAGGTCGCCATCATTGGTGTAGTCGCCCCACGCGGCGTCTCCGAAGATGGCCCACTCGGTGGGGAACGAGGTGGCGAAGCTCCCGCCGTCGTTGCGATAGAGCGCGCCGGCGTCCTGGCTCACGATCAGGATGTCGAGGTCGCCGTCGTTGTCGTAGTCGCCCCATTCCGCGGAAGAGCCGAGGCCGCAGGTCAGCCCGGAGGTCACCAAGGTGAAGGTGCCGCCTCCGGCGTTTCGGTAGAGCCGCACCAAGCCGTTCGTTCCCTGGCGCCCGGTGATCAGCACGTCCAGGTCGTCGTCGCCGTCGAAGTCACCCCAGTCGACCGAGCCGCCAAACAGGGGAGTCAGGGTGGCCGGCAGGAGGGTGAACGAAGTTCCCGCGACACCATGGGTCGCGAGGGCGCACGACAGGAGCAGGGGCAGGACGGCGAGCTTCGTGGCGCGATGCATGGTCCCTCCGGCCCACGAGCCTCCACCTTCGGAGCGCGGCCCGTCAATCGGAAAGATGGTCCAGGGCCGGCATGATGGTCCTGGGGACGTCGGTAGCATCCCTCCGGTCTTAGCTCAAAGTACTAACGGACGGAGGCTCAGCGGCATGATGTCGAATCTTTGGACGCAGGAAGTTCAGAGCTGCCCGCATTCGCTGCTCGAGGGCTGCGTTTGGAAGCGTCGCTGAAAACTCGGCCGCGCGACGCGATTCGCCGGCGCGGAATCCGAGCTCACGGAGCCCGTTGAGAATGTCTTGGGTCTCCTGATCCGCCTTGGCGTCTTCGGTGTCGCTCGCGACCATTCTGCTACGCGCCGCTACTGTGTCGTGTCGAACCGCTTCTCGCTTGCGAGACATGAAACCAGCACCGAACGCGCGCTCCGCCTCGAACTGGTTGTGTGCACGGCAACGCAACCTCAAGTTTTCGGGCGTTGACGCACCGCCCTTCGCCACCGGCTCAATATGGTCGAACTCGACGAACTTTCTGGCTCCGCAACGGTGTCCGTTGTTGCCGACGAACGTGCACTGTCCTCCGTCGCGTTCCCAGACCGCGCGCTTCACTCGTTTCGGAATGTGCCGCCGGTTGGTCGACGACCTGCACTGGCGATCTTGCGGCGATCGGGTGGACCGGAGCTCCCGCTTTTCGGCTCTCTGGATCATTTCAGCCATCGCCCGTTCCACGACGAGTGCGTCGTCTCCGGACGGCAGCTCATGGCCCAGCAACTCCTTCGCATAGCGAATCTTGTCGTGGGTCTCCGGAAGCAGGCTGAGGGGAATCCGCCGGGGCGCCAGGTTCTTGGTTGGACCGGATGCAACCTGCCGCGAGGCAAGTTGGCCTTGGTCGGCGGCTGCCTCTGGCGCCAGTAACGACGGCAGGTCGCCATCGACGACCACGCCTACCTCGGTGACTTCAACCTGCCGCGAGGCAGGTTCGGACGGGCCAGTGGGTTGGGGAACGGCCAGCAGGTCCGATTCCGGGAAGCACTCCGCCAGCAGTCGCTGGATTTCGAAGCAGGTCTTGTGGGTAGCCGCAGCGAGCAGCTCGCCGGCGTTCTCGGGAGTGAGATGAGGGGCGACCATCCGGGCCCCGGTCAGGTGCAGACGGCCATCCGCCAGCATCTCCAGCAGGGCGGGGAATTCATCAATGACCCGTGCCACCTGAAACCGCTTGAAGGCAGCGTCCTCGGACAGGCCGAGCGCCTCGATGCAATAGGCCTTCATCGACGTGTATCCAGCCGGCAGGTAGAGCCGGCGCCGGTCGACCTCGGCGATGACGGCGATGGTCCTGGCGGTGTTCTGGCGACTCTCGGCAATTAGGTTGGCCAGAAGGCGGAGCAGCTGCGTGTCGTCGAGGTGATCGAACCGGAACGCGCGCATTGGGAATCGCTTTCTTCGGGGGCGCGCAGATCACTTGCCTGATCGATGATCAGGCGGACGCGAGGGCGAAGCATTTCTATCACGCCAGTTCTCGGCGCTCGCATTTGCGCGGAGCGTGCAAAACGCGGTGTGTTTTGCGTTCGCGGGTGCTCTTGGGGAGGAACGAGGCTCTGCGCCAGAGGGTTGCGCTTCAGAGCGAATCCGCAAACGCTCGCCGAGATTTCGTTGGCGGGCCTCGAAAACGCGTCAAGTCAAATATTGGTCAGACCGGGCACAGTGGTAACAGATCAGACCGGGGACATGGGTTACAGCCAAGCGCATGGTCTAGGCCGGGCACAATCGTGCGCCGCTCGCTCACCAGTCCACTTTCACCTCGAACAGCACATTCCGGGTCGCCGCCGGCACCAGGTGCGGCACCAGGTTGCCGCCGCTGTCGTAGTCCAGGTACCCGGCGGTTTCGTAGTGCGCGTCGAACGCGTTAAACACGCGAATTCCCAGGTGGACCCGTGACGCGCCTGCCGGAAACGCGTAGCCGCCGAACAGGTCGAGCACCGTGTGCGGGTCGATGCTCGACGCCTGGCTCTCGGTGGCATCCACGTAGATCCGGCCGACGTAGCGCACGGCCGCCCCCAGCCGCGCCCCGGCCCACGACGCCTGACCCCCAATGTTCGCGATCACCGACGGGAACGCCGGGATCGCGTTGCCGTCGTAGACCACCTCGTCGGCCGGAGTCGGCCCGTACTGCTCGCGGTACTCGACGAAGTGGTTGTCGGAGAACGTGGCGTTGGCGTCGAGCGCGGTCGAAATACCGTCCTGCACGCGGCGCTCGACGCGCGCCGCCAGCTCGACCCCTTGGTGCACGGAACGCGCGGCGTTCCCCAGGATCGGGTAGCCGAGGTCGGTGTTGAACTGTCCCGCGTAGACCAGTTCGTCCGGAAGTCCATGCGGAAGAGATTCAGGCTGGCGTTGCGAGTTCGACGACGCCACGTCGAACCCCAAGCTCGAGATCGCTGACGTGCTCGGGGTCGATCAGCGGATCCTCGTACACGTTGTTGGCGGGATCGCGAATCGCGTAGAGCGGCACGCTGCCGGGGCCCTCGGCGTCGTAGAGATCGCGAAACGCCGGCTCGCGCGACGCGTACGCCCACGACGCAAACGCAAGACGAAGGTACGCGGCGTCCAGCTCAGACCCAGGCGCGGATTCAGGAAGTCGTAGCTCTGGTCGAACTCGACGCCGTCGAACTGGTCGCCGCGCATGAAGTAGTCCTGGTGCCGCCAGGCGAGGTCGGCGGTCACCAGCACAGTCGAGAGCGCCTGCCACTCCTCGCGCGCGTAGAGGCCGGCCGAGAGCGTGCGCGGGTGGTAGTCGTAGTACGCGTGATTGGGCTCGGTTCCCGGCGGGAGTCCGCTGCCCGAGATCACCTCGCCGAAATGCCGCCCGTCGTGCGCGCGCAACTCACCGCCGACGGTCAGCGCGCCGCTCGCGTGGGCGAGCCGTGCCCGCGGAATCCATCCGTAGTGACGATTGACCACGGTGCGCCGCCGCACGATGTCGGCACGTTCGACCGTGTAGTTGCCCGACGCGTCGGCGTCGGGCAACCCGTCGCCGGTGGTGTCTCGGTAGTACGCGGCCGGGAACAGCGTGGGATCGGTGGTGGTCCACGGCGACATTCGATAGTCCGACAGCTCGCGCCCGAAACGCTGTTCGTCGTAGTAGCCCTTGCCGTCGAACCAGAACAGCGTTTGGGTCGCGCTCAGGGCACCGCCCGGCGCCCACGAGTGGATCAGCTCGTAGTGGGGCTCGAAGAAGTGATCGCGCTCGTTGGCGTAGGTGATCGGGTTGTAGCGGCGATCCTGGTCGGCGTCGCCGGTCAGGCCGCCGTCGAGCACGCCGCGCGGCACGCCGAGGTAGGCGAGGTGAGTCTCTTCGGGTCCGCCGTAGAAGTTGGCGCGGAACGAATGGTCGCCCGCGAGCTTACGCGCCGACAGCGCATACGACCACAACTTGGAGAACGACTGGTCGCGATAGCCGAGCGTCTCGATGCGCGAGTAGCGCCCATGGAGATTCCAGTCGCCGGGCAACCGGCCCGAGCCGGCCTCGACGCTGAAGCGCTTGGTGTCGTACGAGCCGTAGCCGACCGTCGCCGACGCGGCGCCAGCCTCGGTAAACGGACCAGTCTCGAGATTGACGCTGCCGCCGAGCGAGGCGGCGCCGTAGAGCGCCGAGCCGACGCCGCGCTGCATCTGGGCTTCCGCGGTCGAGGCGAGTAGGTCGGGATGGTCGATCCAATAGACTTCGTGCGACTCCGGGTCGTTGAGCGGTACGCCATTGATCAGCACGCTGATCCGCCGCTGCGGGAAGCCGCGGATCGATAGATACGAGTAGCCGATGCCGTTCCCGGCGTCGGAGTAGGCGTAGGCGCCGGGCAGCGTGGCCAGCGCCATCGGTGTGTCCTGACCCCAGTTGCGCTCGCGCACCTGTTCCCGGGTCAGCGTCGAGCGTGCGACCGGGGCGCGTTCGCCGAGGCGCGTGGTGCTGACCTCGTGCTCTGGGAGCGTGACCACGCGCGACAGAGTGTCCGGAGCGTCGGCAGCGATCAGGGGAGGTGGCAGAAGCACGAGCCCCAAGATGGCGCAGCCGAAACTCGAGAACCTCATCGCGAAATGGCTGGAATTCGTTCTTCTATGCACGCGCATGCGATGCCTTTCGTGAGACCACCCAGCCGATCGCAAACAACAGCGCCGACACGGCGAGTCCGGGATAGATGGGTTCGAGCGACCAGGGATAACGACCGGCAGGCGAAGCAATCCTGGCGATCACCCACGCGAGCGACACCACGAACGGCACGGCCATCGTGATCGTCACCCAGCGAGGGTTGGTGGTCCCGCGGCCGAGCAGCGCCGCGCCGACCGGGAGCAGCAACGCCGGAGTCGTGACCGAGCCGATGTCGTGCCACAGGGCGACCACGCTTGGACGCGCCAGCGCGAGCACGACCGCAGCCACGAACGCGACCGCCAGTCCGAGACGGGTGTAGAACGGAATGCGTTCCTCGCCGACTTCGCCTCCGCAACCGCCAAACGACGTCGCGGCCGACGGTGCTCGCGGCGATGAAGCCGTAGGAGTCGATCGTGCTCATCACCGTCGCGATCATGCCCAAGTAGAAGACGCCGAGTGCCAGCGGCGGCAGCACCAGGCGTCCGAGCTGCGGGAACGCCTGCACCGGATCGGCGAGATCCGGGAGCAACGCGCGCGCGTAGAGGCCGGCGGTGGTGGTCATCAGGTCGAAGACGATCCAGAACGCGATCGACCACAGCACGCCCTCACGCGCGACCTCGGGACTACGAGCCGCGTAGGCGCGCTGCCAGAAACCGGGGTCGACCAGCGCCGAAAGCGCAATGAAGTACCAGACCCAGATCGCCTGCGGCGGATTGCCGCCGTGCCAGGTGAAATGGGTCGGCGGCAGCACGCCCGGCTCGAGCGGCCGCGCCCCATAGCCAAACACCAGGAACGCGAACAACATGCCGAACCCGAGGTACATGAGCACGAACTGCACCTGATCGGTGAGCACGACCGTGCGCAGGCCGCCGCGATCCACGTAGAAGAGCGAGAGCGCCCCGGCGACCAGCACGCAGGGAATCAGCGGCGCCCCGGTCATGGCGGCGAACAGGGTGCCGAGCATCAGCACGTAGGCGGCGGGAATCGAGGTCAGGAACACGAGCAAGGCGCCGAGCAGTGCCGGCGCGCGCCCGCTGCGCTCGGCGAGCAAGTCGGGGATGGTGAACAGCCTCGACTCGCGAGCGCGCCGTGCGAACAGCATCGCGAACAAGAACGCGCCGACGTAGTAGGGCACGCCGAACACCAGCCAGTTCGAGACCCCGTGGCGCCAGGTGTACTCGCCGATGCCGAGGATGCCGCCGTACCAGGTGGCGACCAGCGTCGCGACGAACGCCGGCAGCGTCAGGCGTCGGCCTGCCACCAGGTAGTCGATCACCGGCGACGGCGTGCGGCGGTCGCGCAGCCAGACGGCGGCGAGGAACGCCACGTAGATGGCGATCACGCCCCAGTCGAGAGGATGTGTGCTGAACATTCGAGCCGTTTCCCTACGCTGGTATCAACCAGTTCAGGTTCGAAGGGTGTTCTCTCAGGCCGGCGGCGTGGTTCTCGCCGGCCACCCCTAACGACGCGCCCGCTGATGCGGACCTACGCAGGATGCCTGCGCCGCGGATCGACTGCAAGCGACGCGGCCACCGTGTAGTCTTCCCGCCTCATGCGACTTCGATTCAGCTTGCTCCTGTGCTTGGGATTTCTCGCCCCACTCACCGCCCACGCGGAAGAGTGGCAGTTTTGGCCCGAAGTCGACGTGTATTGGAGCGTCCGCAAAGACCTGCGGCTGTTGTTCATCTACGGCGCGACTCGCGAACCCAAGACCCAGTCGCGCACCGACTACGCAGTCGCGGGCTACGTGGACTTCCTGGCTCTGCAGCACCGTCCCCTGGCGCACTTCACGCCCGATGCCGCGAAGAACTCGCGGTTGGATATTCGCGTCGGCTACCTGCGCAATGTCGACGATGGCACCGAGAGCGTAGTCGACGAGCATCGATACGTCGGCCAGTTCCAGGCGCGGTTTCATCCCGTGGAGCGTCCGTTGTACTTCTTCAATCGCAACCGTTTCGAGCTGCGCGACGTCGAGGGCCGGGATCTCTCCTGGCGCTACCGCAACCGTTCGCGATTGGAGGACAACATCCAGTGGTTGGGGCAGAATCTGACCCCGTACGGGACTGCCGAGTTCTTCTGGGACAGCCGCCGGGAGTCGTGGAGTCGCGCCATCTACGCGATCGGTTGCGAGTTGGCGTTCCCGTACGGGCACACGGTGCTGGATCTGGGCCTGAACCTGCAGGACGAGTGGGCGACCGGCGTGGAAACCATCTGGGCGCCCAACCTGACCCTCAACCTCTTCTTCTGAGTTGGGCTTCGACCCGCGTCCGAATGGCGCCGGGCCCGTGGTAGAGGTGAACGTGACGTATTGCGAGGTCCGCGAGCTTTGACCCAGCAGGAGCAGGACGTCCAGACCCTGAAACGGGCCCAGACCGGGGAGGCTCGGGCACTCGCTGAGCTCTATGATCGCCATACGCCCCTGCTCTATCCCGTGGCATTGCGCATCCTCCGCACAGCGGCCGACGCCGAGGACGCGATCCAGGACACCTGGCTGCAGGTCTGGCGGCGCGCCGCCGCCTACGATTCGCGCCGCGGCGCCGTGGCCGCGTGGTTGCTGACCGTGGTGCGCACGCGATCGCTCGATCGCTACCGAAGCCGCGCGTCGCGCTCGCGCGCCGAGTCGCACGTCGACCCGGAGCCGGTGCAACGCCCAGCGGATCTGCCGGCGTCGGCGGTGCGTTCACAGCTGGGTGCCAAGGCTCGTGAGGCGCTGGCGACGCTGGCGCCGCAGCAGCGCCAGGCGATCGAGATCGCCTACTTCGAGGGACTGGCCCAGAGCGAGGTCGCCGCGCGCCTGAAAGCGCCGCTCGGAACGGTGAAGTCGTGGACGCGGCAGGGTCTCTCGCGCTTGCGCGAGCTGCTGCCGCAGGGAGATTGGATGTGAACCTGCATCGCCCCGAGTACCTGGACCTGTGCGCCGGCTGGGCGCTGGACGCGCTCGACGACGCGGATCGCCGCCGACTCGAAGCGCACCTCAAGACCGGCTGTGCCGAGTGCGAGCGCGCGCTCGCCGAGTTCTCGGTGGCCACCGTGGCGCTGGCGGCGTCGGCGCCGGCGGCGTTGCCCAGCTCGTCGTTGCGCGGGCGCGTGCTGGCGGCGGCGACCGGAGCCGACGAGCCGCGCGCCGAGCGCGCGGTGATCGTTCGCCGCCCGACCGAGCTGGAGTCGGCGCATCGGCGCTTCTCGCCATGGACCTGGGTGCCGGTGGCGGCCGCGGCGGCGTTCGTATTGGTGAGCGCACTTCTGTGGATGCAGGCGGCGCGTCAGTCCGGCGAACTCGCGGCGACGCGCGCGCGCATCGCGGAACTCGAGCAGCAGGCGGCCGCGGACCGCGAGTGGGAACGCATCCTGACCTCCGCGTATTCGCGAGTTGCCGTGTTGGCGCCGACCACCGATGGCGATCCCGGATTGCGGGCGCGCGTGGTCTACGACCCGGGCTCCGGCCGCGCGGTGGTCATGGCCGAGAGCCTTCTGCCCCAGGTCGAACGCGACTACGAGTTGTGGGTGATCCGCGGTGGAGCGCCGGTGAGCCTGGGCGTGATGGCTACGGACGACCAGGGCCGTGTCGCGATGCGGCTCGAAGGAGTCGGCGCCGCCGAAGCGATCTCGGCGTTCGCGGTGTCGGTCGAGCCGCGCGGTGGCTCGCCGAACAAGTCGGCTCCGAGCGGGCCGGTCGTGATGCTGGGCCCGCTGGGGAGCTAGTGCTTCAACCGGCGGCAGTGCTCTCGAGTCGCCGGCATGTGCCGCGCCGCGGAGTCGCATGAACCGCGACCGCGCGCTGCTCTACTCCGCCGCCTTCATCCGCGCAGTCGCCACCGGGATGATCGGCGTCATCTTCGGATTGTTCCTGGCTTCGGCCGGTCTCGATCCTTCCCGCATCGGCTACGTGATCGCCGCCGGACTTGCCGGCGCCGCCGCCGCGACCGGGATCGCCGCGGTGTGGGGCGAGCGCATAGGCCGCCGCCGGCTGCTGGTGACGCTCGCTCTGCTCGGGGCACTCGGGGCCATCGCGACCGCCGTCCTGGCCGCGTGGACCTCGAGCCCCAATGCCAAGACTCTGCTGCTCGCCGGCACGGCCTTCCTCGGCATGTTGAACGGCATGGGGCGCGATCGCGGCGCCGCACTTGCGATCGAGCAAGCGATCCTGCCGGCGACCGCCAGCGACAAGGAACGCACGCGGGTCATCGCCTGGTACAACGTGCTGCAGGATGCCGGACATGCGGTGGGCAGCTTGCTTGCGGGGCTGCCCGAGCTGCTGCGTCAAGCCACCGCGATGGGCTGGCTCGATTCGACGCGCGTGCCGCTCGTTCTGTTCGCGGCGTTGATGCTGATCACCGTGCCACTTTATCTGAGGCTTTCGAAGGAGCTGGCGTCATTGTCTGCGGGTGCCTCCGCAACACCGGTGTCGCCGGAATCGCGGCGGATCGTCCTCCGGATCAGCGCGCTGTTCACACTCGATAGCCTGGGCAGCGGATTCCTGACCACCGCACTCCTGTCGTACTTCTTCTTCGAGCGCTTCGGCGCCGGGGAGGCGCTGATCGGTGTGCTGTTCTTCGGCGCCCGCGCCGCCAACGCGCTGTCGCATCTGGTGGCCGCGTGGCTCGCCGGGCGGATCGGCCTGGTGAACACCATGGTGTTCACCCACATTCCCGCGAGCCTCCTGTTGATCGCAGTTGCCTTCGCACCCGGGTTCGGATCGGCCGCCGTGCTCTTCTTGTTGCGCGAAGCCCTGGTCGAAATGGACGTGCCGACTCGCCAGTCCTACGTCATGGCCGTGGTTCGCCCGGCGGAACGCCTGTGGGCGTCGGCGGTCACCGGGCTGGTGCGTTCCGGCGCCTGGGCGATCGCCCCGGCGTTCGCCGGCGTGCTCATGGAGCGCGCGGCGTTTTCGACCCCGTTATTCATCGGCGCCGGGCTCAAGATCATCTATGACGTGGCGCTCTACCGGGCGTTCCGCGGGATTCGGCCGCCGGAGGAACGAGGCGGCCAGTAACGGGGAATGCCCGTCGTCACCGAATCACGAAGAACGACCGTTTCACGGTAGAACCGCCCTGTCGGACGCGGCCAAAGTAGGCTCCGGTGGGGAGCATTGCCGAAACCACGACCCGATGCTCCCCTGCAGAGCCGGCAAGCTCTCTCGACAACCATCGCCGCCCCACCGGGTCGAACACCTCGAAAACAAACGGCTGCTCCGAGGGTAGCCAAACCATTGCTACGATCTCTGATTGGCTCCACGCGATGGACCGGAGCTCGAGGGTCGGAGTGTTCGAGCTCTGAACATCCGTGGTCGTTACGACAAAGACTTCGGTCGTGTCCAAGCCGGCGGTGTTGCCGACGATGATCGGTCCGGTCGTGGCGCCATAGGGCACCTGTGCCCACATGGAATCGCTGTAGTTCCCAAATGGGGTGGCCGCCGCTCCTTCGGTGAAGATCACCTCATACAATGAATTGAAGTTGTACCCATCGAACCGAACAAATGATCCGACGGGGCCGCCCATAGGTGAAATCCGCTGTACCACCGGCGGACAAGTGAAAGTCGGTGAGAGGCTGGGACCACCCGGGGCTTCGACCCGAATGTTTCCGGAGCGGGCTGCCGGCGGCACCTCGGTCGTGATGACCGCATCGGACACCACCGAATAGGGCGCGTTCTGACCGCTGAACGTGACCGCGGTCGCACCCGTCAAACCTTCACCCGTCAACGTTACCAGCGTGCCGGCGCCGCCGAGGCTCGGGGAGATCGCTAGAGGTTTGGCTTGCCAATAGGCGACTTTGCGATCCTGAGCCGTCGTGAGTTGGGGACTGAAACCGAGCAACGGGGACTGGACGAGCGTCACCTTCTGAAGCTCGATGCTCATCGGCGACGGGCAGCCAATGCAGCTCCCCGCTCCCGTGGACTTGCTCCTGGCCAGATGCACCTTGAATGCGAAGTACTCGACATCCGGACTCACCGACACACCGTGCGTGGCCTCGGTGTACGAAACGACGACTCCCAGCTCACTATGGGCGTCGGAAAACCTTCCTCCTGGTTGATAGAAGTAGGTCTGAGACACGACTGCATAGCTGGCGGGACTGGTCTCACAGGATACCGGGGTCGACAGATAGTCGAGGCTTGCGGCGAGATCGGCAGCAGATCGACAGATGCTGCCGAATTTCCACCAGTCTGGATACTCGGTGGCTGTTTCATCTATCCAAATCTCGGCGACCAGTTGCTCCATGTTGGTGACGCCCGCGGGCGGCACGAACGAGGCAACCAGAGTGAACGGATCGCCTTCGTTCTCGGCGCAAGCGAATTCCTTGAGCAACACGCCGCCGGACCCGCAGTCATCCCACGACAGGTTGATGCCTGCCGCGCGGGGTTCGGTGGCGCCGAGGACCAGAAGCAACAGCGACGCGACGATCGACCAGCGAGATTTCATGCCATCAATTGTGCGCCCGTACCAGGGGGAGGGGCAAGGTCGGGCCGCGTCCCAGTAGTCGAAGGCATCGCGCGAGAAACTGTGGCGCGAAGCGCTCCTTTCGCTGTAGATTTCCCGCTCGTCCTGCCACCAACCTTTGAATCGCGGAGGCTCCCTTGCAGCTCTCGCGTCGAGATTTCCTGAGGAGCGTCGGCATCACTGCCGGGGCCGCGGCGGTCGTCGACCTGATCGACGGTCCGTTCTGGCTGATCGAGTCCGTCGAGGCCGCCCCGCTCAGCCTTGCCGAGCTGGAGAGTCTGGCCGGCGCGGCACTCAAGCGCGCCAAAGAACTCGGCGCCACCTACGCCGACATCCGCATCAATCGCTACCGCAACCGATCGGTGTCGCTGCGCACCAGTCCCGAGCGAGGCTCACAGGACAAGGTGAATCACGTTCCAGGCGTGGTCGAGACCGGGAGCTTCGGATTCGGAGTGCGCGTCATCCACTCGGGGTCGTGGGGATTCGCCGCGAGCCCCGACGTCACCACGGACGCAATCGCGCGCGCCACGGCCGACGCGGTGGCGATCGCCAAGGCGAACGCCGCGCTCCAGAAGCGGCCGGTGCAGCTCGCGCCGGTGCCCCCGTACAAGGACAAGTACGTGACGCCGCACAAGCAGGACCCCTTCGAGGTCTCGATCCAGGACCAGATCGCATTCTTACAAGGCGTCCACGACGCCGCGCGCAAGGTCAAGGGTGTGATGACGGTGAACTCGGGCATGGTGTTCCGCACCGAGGACAAGTACTTCGCCTCGACCGATGGCTCGTCGATCCAGCAGTTGATCATGCAAACCGCGCCGACCTTCACCGCGACCGCGGTCGATTTCGCCACGCGCAAGAGCAAGTCGCGGAACTTCCAGGTGGCGCCGGTCACCGGCGGCTACGAGCACATCACGTCGTCCGGCATGCTGCAGAATGCCGAGCGGCTCGGGAGCGAGGCGGTCGAGCATCTGTCGGCGCCCTCGGTCGAGCCGGGCCCGAAGGACCTGATCCTGATGCCGTCGCACCTGGCGCTCACCATCCACGAGAGCATCGGGCACTCGACCGAGCTGGACCGCGCGCTCGGCTACGAGGCCAACTACGCCGGCACGTCGTTCCTCGCGCCGCCCGCCGACAAGATGGGCAAGTTCCAGTTCGGCTCCCCGGTCGTCAACGTGATCGGCGACCGCACGCTGCCGGGAGCGATGTCGACCGTCGGCTACGACGACGACGGCGTGAAAGCCACACGCTGGCACATCGTCAAGGGTGGCGTGTTCATGGCCTACCAGACGATTCGTGACCAGGCGCACCTGGTAGACGAGAAGGAATCGCGCGGCTGCTGCTACGCCGACAGCTTCGACAGCATTCCGTTCCAGCGCATGCCCAACGTCTGGCTCGAGGCCGGCGCCGAGGGTACGAGCCTCGACGACCTGATCGGCCAGGTCGAGGACGGAATCCTGATCGACGGGCGCGGCTCTTACTCGATCGATCAGCAGCGCTACAACTTCCAGTTCGGCGGCGACGCGTTCTGGGAGATCAAGAACGGCAAGAAGGGTCGCATGCTCGCCGACGTCGCCTACCAGAGCCGGACCCAGGACTTCTGGAACGCGTGCGCCGCGATCGCCGACCAGCGCCATTGGGAAAACGTCGGATTGTCCAACGACGGCAAGGGGCAGCCGAGCCAGGTCAACGCCATGAGCCATGGCTGCGCGCCGAGCTTGTTCCGCCGCATCAACGTCCTGCGTACGGAGTAGCCCATGCTGCCGACCGAGAAAGAGTGCCAGAAGCTCGCCGAGCGGGCGCTGTCGAACACCAAGTTCGCCGACGCGTCGGTGTCGTTCACGTTCGTCCACTCGGGCAACACGCGATTCGCCAACAACGAGATCACCACCTCGGGCTCGACCGAGTCGGTCAGCGTGGTGCTGGCGTTGACCAAGGAGGGCCGCACCGGCCGCGTGTCGCTCAACGAGACCTCGCGCGAGGCGTTCGAGCGCGCGATGTTGCGAGCCGAGGCGATCGCCGGGGTCGTGCCGCCGGATCCGGAATACGTCGGTCCGCTCGAGCCCCAGCAGTACCTGAAGATCGCCGCCTGGGATGAGGCCACCTCCAAGCTCGACGCCGCGGCGCGCCTGCCGGGCGTGCGCGCCGTGGTCGAGCCCGCGGCGAAGGAATCGTTGATTGCCTCGGGCTTCTTCACCAACACCGGTCGGGTGCAGTGCATCGCCAACAAGGCCGGAAACTTCGGCTGGCACCGGTCGACCGATTGCTCGTTCAGCAGCACGGTGCGCACCGCCGACGGCACCGGTTCGGGTTGGGCGGAAGACAGCGCCTGGCGTGCAGGTGACGTCGACGCGGCGGCCCTCGCCACCCGCGCGCTCGGCAAGGCGCGCGACTCGCGCCAGCCGAAGCCGCTCGAGCCCGGCGACTACACGGTGATCCTCGAGCCGGCCGCGGTCGCGGGCATCATGGGTGGGGGCGCGTTCGGTGCCCAGGCGCTATCCGCGCGAGCGGCCGAGGAAGGGCGTTCGTATTTCTCGAAGAAGGGCGGCGGCACGCGCATCGGCGAGAAGGTGTTCCACGAGTCGGTGACGCTCAAGAGCGACCCGTCCGACGCGCGGCGTCCGGCGGCACCGTGGGGTGGTGGCGGCGGAGGCGGTGGTGGTGGCGGAGGTGGCGGCGGATTCGGATTCGGCGGCGGCGCGGACTTCGGCATCGCGGCCAAGCCGATCGTCTGGGTGAAGAACGGCGTCCTCGAGAATCTCTGGTACGACCGCTACTGGGCGAAGAAGGCCGAACGCGCGCCGACGCCGGCGCCGGCCTCGTTGATCGTCGAGGGCGGCAAGGAGACGATGGAATCGCTGATCGCCTCGACCGAGCGGGGGCTGCTGGTGACCAACTTCTGGTACATCCGGACCGTGAATCCCCAGTCCCTCCAGCTCACCGGATTGACGCGCGACGGACTGTGGCTGATCGAGAAGGGCAAGATCGTGGGCCCCGTCACGAATTTCCGGTTCAACGAAAGCCCGGCGGTCGTGCTGCAGAACATCGAAGGCATGTCGCCTGCGTTGCGCACCGGCAACAGCCTGGTGCCGGCGATCAAGGCGGCCAACTTCACGTTCTCGAGCTTGAGCGACGCGGTCTAGGCTCGCGCCGCGAGCCGCGGCCTGCGCAAACGAGGATCCTCTGGTGATCGACACACCCGAAGTCGTTCAGAGCGACACTCAGCTCGCCGCCGTCATCCGGCTGACCATTCCGCGCGAAGAGATCCGGAACGCAATGGGCCCTGCAATTGGCGAAGTGATCGCGGCGGTCACGGCCCAGGGGATTGGCCCGGCTGGTCCGGTGTTCTCGCACCACTTCCGGATGGACCCCAAGGTCTTCGACTTCGAGGTCGGCGTGCCGGTTCGCACGGCAGTCGCCGCCACGGGCCGCGTGATCGCCGGCACACTGCCCTCGGCAAGGGTTGCGCGCACCGTTTTCCACGGCTCCTACGAAGGCCTGGGCGCGGCGTGGGCCGAATTCGGCGCATGGATCACCACTCGAGGGCATACGCCGGCCACGGACATGTGGGAGAGCTACCTCGCGGGGCCGGAGTCGAGCCCGGATCCGGCCAAGTGGCGCACGCAGCTCAACCGGCCCCTGACCGGTTGAAGTCGACATTGTCCTCCGCGCCGCACTCGTGAGCCTCACGCCAGGCACTCGCCTCGGACCCTACGAGATTCTGTCGCCGCTCGGCGCCGGCGGCATGGGCGAGGTCTATCGGGCGCGCGACACGCGGCTCGGGCGCGACGTCGCGATCAAGGTCCTGCCGGCGAGCCTGTCGGGAAATCCAGAGCTGCGCACTCGCTTCGAGCGCGAGGCGAAGACCGTTTCGTCGCTCAACCACCCGAACATCTGCGTGCTGCACGACGTGGGGAGGGAGGGCGACACCGACTTCCTGGTGATGGAGCTGGTCGAGGGTGAGACGCTCGCGTCGCGGCTGACGAAAGGCGCGCTGCCGACGGCGGAGGTGCTCCGGATCGGAGCGCAGATCGCCGACGCGCTGGATCGCGCGCACCGCGCCGGGGTGATCCATCGCGATCTCAAGCCTGGGAACGTGATGCTGACCAAGTCGGGAGCCAAGCTGATGGACTTTGGCCTGGCGCGGGCGACCGGACTGGGTGGACCGGCGGGGAGTGTGACGCTGGCAATGACCCAATCGCCAACCGTGGCGGCACCGCTAACCGCCGAGGGGACGATCGTCGGCACGTTCCAGTACATGTCGCCGGAGCAGCTGGAGGGGAAGGAGGCCGACGCGCGCAGCGACATTTGGGCGCTGGGCTGCGTGCTGTACGAAATGGCGACCGGCAAGCGCGCATTCGAAGGCAAGAGCCAGGCGAGCCTGATCGGAGCGATCATGAACGCCGAGCCGACGCCGATCTCGCGACTGCAGCCGGGCGCTTCCCCCGAGCTGGATCGACTGGTAGGCGAATGTCTCGCCAAGGATCCCGATGATCGACGCCAGAGCGCCGGCGATCTTCGGCGGGAGTTGTTGAGCCTGGCCGGCGCGAGTTCCGTATCCGGGGTTCGGGCGCCGGCTCCAACGCGTCGTGCTCGGTTCGACGCCGTTGCCTGGGGTGTGGCTGGGGCGATCGCCGCGGTTGCGGTAGTCCTCGCCCTGTTGCTGCTGCGCGAGCGCTCGGGCGAGCAACCGGTGTTGCGTGCGGCGCTCACGGTTCCACCTGATGTGGCGCTCAGCATCACCGGGGACGACTCGGGCCCGCCGGCCCTCTCGCCCGACGGCCGGATGCTGGTCTTTGGTGCGCTGGGACGGGGCAGCGGCCAGCGCCTGTGGCTGCGATCGCTCGACGATCTTTCGGTGCGGCCCCTGCCTGGAACCGAAAACGGGGCCTATCCATTCTGGTCACCCGACGCTCGCTCGCTGGGTTTCTTTGCTCGCGGCCACCTCAAACGCATCGATCTCGCAGGCGGCGCGGTGCTCAACGTGTGCCCGGCTTCGAACGGGCGGGGTGGCACCTGGTCGCGGGAGGGAGTGATCGCGTTTGCACCCAACTGGATCTCTCCGCTTTCCCGCGTCTCGGCTTCGGGTGGAGAACCTCAACCGTTCACGACGCTCGACAGCACCCGTGAAACCACCCACCGCTGGCCGGTCTTCATGCCGGACGGAAAGCATGTCGTATACCTCGCCGCCAAGCACGACGCCCCCGAATCGTCGGCGACGCTGTGGTTCGCCTCGCTCGATGGACGCGTTCGCAGGCGAATCATGTCCAGCCCGAGCAACGCCGAGTTTGCCTCGGGTTGGCTGCTGTTCGTGCGCGACAGCACGCTGCTCGCGCAGCGTTTTGACCCGACGAGCGGGCGGCTGAGCGGTGTGCCACAGCCCACGCAGGAGGTCGTCCAGTTCGACCCCACGACCTGGCGGACGATGTTGGCGGCCTCACAAGGCGGCACGCTGGTCTACGGCCCTGGCGGAAACTCGGGTGCATTCCGCGTTTCGTGGTTCGACCGGTCTGGGCAGCGTCTAGGGACGCTCGGGCGTCCAGCCAATCACTTTACGGTCTCGATCTCGCCCGACGGCAACCGTGCCGTGGTGGAGACGCAACACACTCCGAACGCCGATCTGTGGGTCTACGACGTCTCCTCGGGCGCGGGCACGCGTCTGGCAGCTCACCCCGAAGACGATTCCCAGCCGGTGTGGTCGCCCGACGGCACGCAGATCGCATTTGCCACACGGCGGAACGGACTGCACTACCGTGTGGATGCCGTCCGCGCGGATGGTTCGGCGGCACCTCGCACCCTGGTCGAAGAACCGAGCGAGGACGTGTGGGTATTGCAGTGGCTGGCGAGCGAGCGCGCGCTGCTGCTGGGTCGCGGGGACTTCCAGACCGGGGCGGACAATCCTCTGTGGTGGCATCCCCTCGAGGGTGGCCGTCCGCGACTCCTGGTCCCGGCCTCCACCGGATGTACTAACGCCCAAGTGACGCAGGATGGTAGGTGGCTGGCCTTCGACTCTCGGATCTCGGGGCGTCCCGAGATCTATGTCGCGCCCATGCCACGACCGGGTTCGTCGGCCGACTCGTCGGCCGCAGATACTCCGGCCGGCCGCTGGCAGGTGTCGGCTGAAGGGGGCGCGTGTCCGCGCTGGAGCGGCGATGGGCGCGAACTGTTCTACAAGCGGCCCGACGACACGATGGTTGCCGTCTCGGTGGATGGCCGCGGCGATCAGTTCCGCATCCTGAGCGATCGCCCGCTCTTCCAGGCTTTCCAGCGCGGCCTCATCCCGACCTACGACGTCACTCGCGATGGCGATCGCTTCCTGGTCAACGCGGCCACCACGGACCGGCAGGCTCCGCTCGTCGTGGTCACCCACTGGACGCAGACGCTGAAGGCTCGATGAGCCTCGGTCCCGGTACCCGCCTCGGCCCCTACGAGATTCTGTCGCCGCTCGGTGCCGGCGGCATGGGCGAGGTCTATCGCGCGCGCGACACGCGGCTCGGGCGTGACGTCGCGATCAAGGTGCTGCCCGATCTTCTGTCCGGCGACGTCGATCGGCTGGCGCGCTTCGAGCGCGAGGCCCGGTTGCTCGCGGCACTCAGTCACTCGGGCATCGCCGCGATCTACGGCGTCGAGGATGCCGGGGGGGCCACCGCCCTGGTGATGGAGCTGGTCGAGGGGCCCACCCTTGCCGAGCGAATTGCGAGCGGCCCGATCGAGGTCGACGAGTGCCTGCGCATCGGGCGGCAACTCGCCGAGGCGCTCGAGTACGCCCACGACCGCGGCATCATTCACCGTGATCTCAAACCTGCGAACATCAAGCTGAGGCCCGACGGCACGGTCAAAGTGCTCGACTTTCGGATCTGGCGCGTGCGCTCGCAGCCGAAGGCGCCGGTTCGAGCGCGGACCTCACCCAGTCCCCGACGCTCACGCAACGGATGACCCAGGCGGGTGTCATTCTGGGCACCGCCGCCTACATGTCGCCCGAGCAGGCGCGCGGGCGTGAGGCCGAACGCAGGTCCGACATCTTCTCGTTTGGCGCTGTGCTCTACGAGATGCTCACCGGCCGGCGCGCGTTCGCCGGTGAGACCATCTCCGAGACCATGGCGGCGGTGATGCGCGACGAGCCGGACTGGTCGGCGCTGCCCTCTGGGCTGTCTTCGCGCTGGCGCCATCTGCTCGAGCGATGCGTGGTCAAGGATCCTCGACGGCGACTGCAGGCGATCGGCGAGGCACGAGTCGCGCTCGAGGACCTATCGGCGAATCCCGCGGAAGAGGTGGCCGAGACCGCGCCCGGGACCGCTCCGCGCTCGCCGGCGCTCAAGTTCTGGACGATCGCCTGGGCCGGAATCGTCGCGCTGGCCGTGGTTGGCGGGCTGCTGTGGCGCAGGCCACCCGCACAACCGACGGCAACCGAACTCAGCGTCGTGCCCGCGGGCGGGCAGCGGATCGGTGAGGACATCAGCTACCACCCGATGGCGATTTCGCCGGACGGTCGAGCGATCGCGTACACGGTTCGGGTGGGCGGCGTGCTCAAGCTGCGACTGCGACGCCTGGACACGCGTGAGGACGTCGAGATTGCCGGCGCCGACGGTGCGCGCAACCTCTTCTTCTCGCGGGACGGCGAATGGATCGGATTCTTCGACACCCGCAAGATGAACAAAGTGTCGGTGCGCGGCGGCACACCGGTGGCGCTGGCCGACGCGTTACAGGATAGACTCGGCACGTGGCTCGACGATGGCACGATCGTGTTCACGCGCGAAGTCACCGAGCCGCTGTTTCGAATCCCCGAATCCGGAGGCACGCCGGTCGCGATCACCACGCTCGATACCACCAAGCGGGAACGCACGCACCGCTTCCCCAGCGCGCTCGATGGCGGGCCATGGGTGGTGTTCACCGTCCAGACCGTGGACAGCCCGGGCGGCTACGACGACGCGAGCATCGACGCGGTCTCGGTGAAGACGGGAGAGCGTCGTCATTTGTTCAAAGGTGCGCGCCGCGCGGCCTGGGTGCCGGGGGGATTTCTCGTTTTGGCGAGAGGCAGTGACCTCTATGCCGTACCCATCGATCCACGCAATCCCCGCATCACGCAGGATCCAGTACCGGTGCTCGCCGATGTCAGTGGTGATGAGTCGAGTGGAACGTGCTACTTCAGCCTTGCGGACGACGGCACTCTGGCGTGGATCCCGGGTGGGGAGCCTGAGAAGACCCGCGAGATCGGGTGGCTCGATCGCTCGGGGAGATGGACGCCGATCCCGGTGGCGCCGGGCCCCTACCTCCAAATGAGACTCTCGGCCGACGGCACGAGGGCCCTGGTGGCGGCCGGGCCCGGGGGCGGTGCGGCCGACCTCTGGTTGGCCGATCTTCGCTCGGGCTCGATGAACCGACTGACGCACGAGAACAAGTCGGGTGCGGGCATATGGCTGCTCGGGGAGACTCGGATTGCCTACCCAACAAACATCGCAGGGACGGAGGCTGTCGTCGTCCGTCGTCTGGACGGCGCCGGCGGGACGCAAGAAGTCTATCGAGCGCACAATCCGCTGCAAGTCACGGACGTCACGCCGGACGGCAAGGCAGTAGTCTTCAGCGACTACGGCCACCGCACCGGCCAGATCCACCTGGCCTCGGTGAACGGCGACGAGCCGCCGCGTGCGCTCCCGGTCGAGGGCGACGGCTACGAGCAGGCGGGTGTGGTGTCGCCCGACGGCCGCTGGATCGCCTACGTAACGAATAAGACCCGACGCGAGGAGATCTGCATCCGGCCGCTGGCGGGAGGGGGAAGCTGGCAGGTATCGACCGGCGGTGGCGGCGGTGTCCGCTGGGGGCGCGACAGCCGGGAACTGTTCTTCGTCACGGGTGAGAGTCTCGTGCGCGTGCCGATCGCAGTGCGAAACGACGAACTTTCCCCCGGTCAACCCGAGCAGCTGTTCGAGGTGCCGCCCTCGCCGACCGAGACTTCATTCCGCGACTACGACTACGATCCGGTGAGCGATCGATTCCTGTTCAGTCGTCCACCCAAGGGCGTGGCCGAGCGTCGCGAGATCGCGGTTTCGATCGGTTGGGCGAATCGGTTGGCGGAGAAGGTGAGGGCGAGGCGGTAGGCTCGCCATCCCGAATGTCGGAGCCATCTGTTGGTCCCCTGCTTCGCCATGCGACGGCGACCGTGCACGGCCGCTACCTCGTCCAGCCACCACGCTCGGCGACGCCCACTCTCTGGCTCGTCGGCTTCCACGGCTACGCGCAGTCTGCCGAGGCCTTTCTCGAGCCGCTGGCCCGCGTACCGCGCAGTTCGAAATGGGCGATCGTGTCGGTGCAGGCGCTCCATCCCTTCTACGCCGGTCGGTCCAACGAGGTGGTCGCGAACTGGATGACCCGCCAGGATCGCGAGCACGCGATCGCCGACAACGTTGCCTACGTCGACGCGGTGATGGATCAGCTCGAGTCCGAATTCGGCGCTCCGCGTGCCATCGTGTATGCAGGATTCTCGCAAGGCGTGGCCATGGCGTACCGCGCGGGGCTGCTGGGGCGACGGACGTGCGACGCGATCATTGCGGCGGGCGGCGACGTCCCGCCCGAGCTCAAGAGTGTCGAGACGCGGGCGTGGCCGCGGGTCCTGGCCGTCACCGGCGCCGGCGATGCGCACTACACTCCGGCGCGGCTGGAGGAGGACATGGCGTTCGTACTCACGCGCCGCCCGGATGCGCAAAAGCTGGTGTTCGAGGGCGGCCACGAGTGGTCCGCCGCCCTGGTGGACGCTGCCAGCGTGCTGCTCGCGAAAATCGAACGCGAGACCAATCCCTAGGAGCCGGTCACTCCTGGGCCGGCGGTTCGCCGAAGAACGGCTTGCTCGGCGCCGTCTCTTCGTACTGCAACATCTCCTCCTTGATGAACACGTCAGCGTGCGCGATCAGGCCCTGCTCGTCGAGCTGGATGTTCAGCGCCCCGCCAACGCTCTTCTCGAAGATCACGACGAAATTCGCGCCCTGTTCCCAGCTTCCCTGCCACCCGAACTTGCCCATGCGCACCGGTTCCTTCTGCGGAGGATAGGCTCTGACGATCGGGCCGTAACGCCGGCGCTGGTTCGCGAAGGCGTTGTGGAACCAATCGATGACCTCGGCCCAGCCGGCGTCGGTGAACAGTCTGCGGTAGGACTCCATGTCGTCGGCGTTCACGCTGCGAACGAACTCGCGAGCAACGGCGAGATAGCGCTCCGGATCGAACACGGTCGAGTCCCCGACCGCCCCGGCGGTCTTGGACTTGGGCCCGGTGTGGACATTGGTTTCGGCCCACGCGGCGCCATTGCCCGCGAGCACGCTGTCGAACCACGACGTCACATGCGAGGTGCGTGGATAGACCTCGCGCGTGCCGTAGATGCATTCGGTCATGCCGATGTTCGGGCCGTCGTTGTACGAAGCGACACCGATCACCGCCCAGCCTTTGCTGGTGCGCAGCAACGCGGGGCTGCCGCTGTCGGCGGGACCGGCAATGCCCTCCAGGTCTTCGCCGGCGGGCGGCGCGTCGAACAGAAACACCAGGTTGTGCGCTGAAGTCTTCTCGACCACGTTGTACGCGCCGCGCCATTCGCCGTCGGCCAGGCCGATGCCCTGGATGCCGTCGCCGGTCTTGCCGCTGCCGACGAATCGCACGCGCTTGCCGACTTCGTTCTTCTGGCGATGGATCGGGAGCGGCGCGATCCCCTGGACTGGTTCCTCGAGCTCGACCAACGCCATGTCGACCCATTCGGGTTCGGCATGCCCAGGCCCGAGGTTGCCGGCCCAGGTCGGGTGCATGTAGCGCGCCTTGATCGCGTAGCTGGCGCCGTCGAAGTGGCACTTGTCGAAGCCGGGAGTCAGTTCCTGCGCGACGTGCGCCGCGGTCAAGACCCACTTTGGTCCGACCAGCGTTCCATGTCCCGAGCCGAGCCGGCAGACGGCGGTGCGCTCGGCGCCGTCGGCGAGGTACAGAGAATCGGGTCGATCGTGACGCCGGATAATGGCGCTCGCGGGGAGTGAGAAGATGGAGACAAGACTCAGACTCAAGATAGCCAGGAGCCAAGAGCTGTGCATTCGAATCCTCCAGGGAAACCGCGACCGTTCGTGAAGTAGGATAGTCGCACCCCGCTCGCGGTTGGAACCGAGCTGAATCAACGGGCCTGGTCGCTATTGGTGCGCAATAGGCGCATGGTTGTCATCCCTGTGGGACCTGGGAACCCCCGTCTCTCAGGAGCCTCGGAGGTGCCGCGATGACTTCTCGCCCAGGTTTCGATCCCGTTTCGGTCGCCCGCTGGTTGCCATGCGCTCTCATCGGCACAGCCCTGGCCGCACTTGCGACGATCGCCGCGGCGACGCCCAACCTCGAGGGCATGTACGACCTCTACCGAGCGGGAAATATCCCGAGGTCCTTCCGCCTACATGATCTCAACGGGGACGGTTACGACGACGCGATTGTCGTCAATGCACCCGGCTCGGTAACGGTCCTCTCAGGGGACGCCGACGGCGGGTTCCAGATCGTCGCGCAGATGAATGTCGGGGCGAATCCAGTTGGCGCAGCGGCCGGCGACGTCAACAACGACGGCGTTGGCGACATCGTGGTCGCGAACCACGGTTCCGGGACTCTGTCGCTTTTCCTGGGGATGCCTGGCAACGCGTTCCAACCTCAGGTTCTTCTCGAATGCGGTGCCAGCCCACACTTCGTCGAGATCGTCGACCTCAACAACGACGGCAATCGCGACCTGGTCGCCGTCAACTACGGACCTGACAGCGTCTCAGTGCTGCTCGGTGCCGGTGACGGTGGGTTCGGCTCTCTGTCCAAGTTCGCCACGGCCCCCGGCGCGTTCAGCATGGCGGCGGGTGACGTGAATGGAGATGGGAATGTCGACGTGCTCACGGCCAGTCTTGCCAGAGACGGTGTTGCGGTCCTGCTCGGGAGAGGAGACGGCACACTTCTCCCGGCGCGGGTGTCTCCGGCTGGGCCGGGGGTGCTTGCCTTTGCCATTGGCGATCTGGATGGGGATCCCTATCCAGACATAGCGACCGCGAATCAGCGCGACCATACGATGACCACGCTGCGGGGTGTAGGAGACGGAAACTTTGCCCAAGTGATGACGCTGCCTTCGCCAACCTATCCGTTCTCAGTGGATATCGAGGACGTCAATGGCGACGGCTATGGCGACGTGGCGATCGCAGCTTATTTTTCGGATCGGATCCTGGTCTTCAAGGGCCGAGGATTCGGTATGGTCGAGCCTCCCTCGGACCACTATGTGCCTTCGCAGCCCCTGGCGGTTGCCATATCCGAGGTGACGGGGGACGGGAATCCGGATCTCCTCACCATCGGGTCGACGACCGGAACGCTCGCTGTACTTCCGGGTGACGGTTCAGGAGGCTTCGGCAGGCGAAACGAGTACCCAGTGGGCAGTGGAAGTGACCCGCGGGCAGTGGCCGCGGCTGATCTGGACGGCGACAAACTCATCGACCTGGCTACCGCGAATCGCGTCGTGAGCACGGCCACGGTTCTCGGTGCGCTTCCCGAGGGCGGGTATGCACCGGGTGTCCACTACCCAACCGATGGAGCCTCGGTGGAGCTGGCAGCCGGCGACCTCGACGGGGACGGAATCGGGGATCTGGTCGTGTTGAATCAGATTCCGTACGGCGTCGGTTCCGTCAGCGTACTTCGCGGTGTGGTGGGTGGATTCATCAGGCTGCCGTCGTTTCCGATTCACGCCAACGTCGAAGCGGTCGAAATTGCTCGCTTCGACAACGACGACCACCCCGACTTGCTACTCCATGGGCCGCAGCGAGCATTCACCGCCAGGGGAATAGGGGACGGAACATTTGAAACCCCGGTCTTGCACGAGCAACGCGTCGTTGCTGCTGCTGCCGGCGACGTCGACCAGGATGGGCTCGATGACCTGGTCATCAACGTGCGGGGGCAATGCTGCGGCTACGACCATGCTGGCTACTGCATTTGCTTCATCAGCCGGCAGCTCTACGTGAAGCGATCGCTCGGGGACGGAACCTTTGGCGCTCCAATCGTGAGCCCGATTGCGAACAGCTTCTGGGCAATGACCTTGGCGGATGCCGACAACGACGGTGCATTGGATGTTGTGGGCGGTACGGGACAGGGACTGAGCGTGATGCGGGGAGCGGGTGACGGGTCGTTTTCCGCCGAGATCAACTCACCGGGAATGCCCAATGCCCACCACATCGCGGTGGCCGATCTGGATGGAGACGGAGATAGAGATGCCGTCGCGACGCATGGCGGTTCGCCAAGTTGGGAAGAGCAATACCAGTCGAGCTTCCTCGCAGTCTACGTGGGGAATGGCGCTGGTGGGTTCACGATCGACAGGCGCTTCTTCGCGTTCGGCGGCCTGATCTCGAGACCCATCATCGTGGACTCGGATCGCGACTCTTGGCCGGACGTCGCCGTGGCGACCACCAGAGGCACCGTCTTCTTGTTGATGAATCGGACTGACCGAGCGACGCCCGTTGCGATTTCGCTGGTCGAAGCGACTGGCGAAGACGGAATAGCGAGGATCACCTGGTATGCCGGTGCTGGTGGCATGAGTTCTGGCAATGTAGAGAGGCTGATCGACGACAACTGGCGAACTGTGGGCGCACCGACGGTGAATGGAACTGGGTTCATCCACTTCGAGGAGGGGAATCTCCATCCCGGTGTCCACGCTTTCCGGCTTCGGTATGCCGACGATGACGGAGTAGACCGCTGGACGACCGAGGTGTTCGTCGAGGTGGCCTTGATTCGACTGTCAATCGAGTCCATCCAGCCGAATCCAATGACCGGTGGTTGGGCGACCCTGAACTACGTCCTGCCGAAAGCAGGACCTGGAGTCATCGAGGTGTTCGATGTTCAGGGGCGTCGTCGAGACAGAAGGGCGACCGGCACGACGATCGGACAACACACGGCGAGAATCCAAGCCGGCACGGACTGGAAGCCTGGAGTATTCGTCGTCCGGTTGTCACAGGGTGACGTCGTGGTTCAAAAGAGCGTCGCGATCATGAGGTGATCTTCCCCGAGGTCATCCACAGGAACTGTCCTCGCGGACAGTTGCGTTAGGCGCGGCTAACGGGGATGTCGGCTAGACGTAGACCTGGGGCTCCGATCGTCTCCACCTGCCTCCTGGCGTATCTTTCCCCGATGCGCCAGACCCAAGGCTCGATGATCTGCCCCAACTGCGGGAAGCTGATCAGCGTCAGCGAGGAGCAGTGCCCGTTTTGCGGCGCGTGGCGCCCCGGGCTCTACGGCTACGCGCCCGCGATCCAGAAGCTGTTCGGAAACCGGCTCGACATGGTTCCGCTGATCGTGATGACGTGCATCGTCCTCTACGTCGCGGCCCTGATCCTCCAGCCCGAAGCGATTCTCCAGACGTCGGGGATGTTCTCGATCCTTTCGCCGGGCTCGCGCGCGCTCTACCAGCTCGGGATGACCGGGGGAATCGCCTGGGAGCTCGGCTGGTGGTGGACGCTGCTCACCGCCATCTACCTGCACGGCGGCATTCTGCACATCTTCTTCAACGTCATGTGGATCCGGAATCTCGGGCCGCAAGTCGACGAAGCGTTCGGCCCGGCGCGCGGCTTCGTCATCTTTTCGCTCGCCGGCGCATTCGGCTTCCTGGTGTCGAACATCGCGGGGGATCTCATGACGGGCCCGGGAGTATTGGCATCGAGCTCGGTCGGGGCTTCGGGCAGCATCTTCGGCCTGCTCGCGGCGCTCATCGTCTACGGCCGGCGGACCGGTTCGCAGATGCTGACCACCCAACTCTGGACCTGGGCGCTGATCCTGTTCGCGTTCGGCTTCTTCATGAGAGGCGTCGACAACTGGGCTCATGGCGGGGGATTCGCATCAGGATGGGTGGTCGCCCAGTTCATGCCGCTGAGCCATGAACGGCGAGAGAGCCTATGGGTTCAGGTTCTGGCGCTGGTGTTGCTCGCAACGACCGTGGTGGGATTCGTTCTCTCGTTCGTGCGGGTGACCGGGATGCTGCTCGGGCGCTAGGGAGGACGCGTGCGATTTCCTGCTCGCGTGCTGGTCGCCGCGGGAGTCTTCGCGATCTGCGCGACGCTGTATCTGTGCACGATGTCGCGCAGCGTCAGCTTCATCGACCGCGGCGAGCTGGCGGCGGCGGCGTGCACGATGGGCATCGCGCACCCCACGGGTTACCCGACCCTGATCCTTCTCGCCCATGCGGTGCAGGCGGTGGTCCCCGGCCGGCCGATCGTTGTGCTGAACGGCTTGGCCGCGGTGCTGGTCGCCCTCGGCGCGGCGCTGCTGGTCCTGTTGGCCTACCGTTTTCTCGAGAGTTTGGGTGGCTCGACTTGGGCTCGCCCAAATTCCAAGGCGGCCGCGCGCAAAAAAGCACCCGCGGGTTCGCGCTCCACCCTGTCGGAGAGCATGCGCGCGATCTACGCCGGCTGCGCGTCGCTCCTGATCGCGACCAGCGTGACCGTGTGGCAACAGGCCAACGGCTTCGAGGTGTACTCGTTTCAGTTGTTCCTGCTGCCGGTGCTCGGCCTGGCTCTGCTCCGCGACCTCGAGCGACCGACGATCGTGTCGGGAATGCTTTTCGGCCTGATTCTCGGGCTCACCTTCACCAACCACCTCACCGTTGTCGTGCTGGCGCCGGCATTCCTGGCGGCGTGGTTCGTTCGCTTCGGACTGCGACCGGGTCTGGCGCGGATTCTCTGGCCGGTTGCTCCCGCGCTCCTCGTGGGTCTGCTGCCCTATGTCTGGCTGCTTCTTCGAGCCTCGGCCGAGCCTCGATTGTCCTGGGGAGATCCTCACGACTTCGGGCGGCTCATGGCGCACGTCACCGGCAAGCAGTATCAGCTGTGGATGTTCTCGAGCGCCGAGGATGCCCGGCTGCAAGCCGCGTATGCGTTCTCTCGACTACCGTGGGATCTCGCGTTCGCGGGAGCGGCCGTGGCCATCGTCGGCGGAACGTTCCTCGCACGCCGGGATCGCGGCGCGATGGTCTTCGCATGCCTGATCGTGGCTACCAGCCTGGTCTATCTCGTTGGGTACGGGATTCGCGACGTCGATCCCTACGCGCTTCCTGCATTGATGGGGTTGGGGCTCCTGGTCGCCGCGGGCTGGGCGGCCTTGCACCAACGGTTCGGGGCGCGGGTGACCTTGGCGGTGGCCGGCGCCTTGATCGTGGTCAATGGAGCGCTCCACTTTCGAAGCTGCAACGAACGCGACCTGACGCTCTCCGAGGGTCTGGTCCGCGATCTGCTCGAGCCGCTGCCCGAGCGATCCGTGGTCTTCTCGTCGTTGTGGGACCACGTCATCTCGCCGTCCTTGTACATGCAGATCGTCGAAGGGCTACGCCCTGACGTCACCGTGATCAGCACCGAGCTGCTGCGTCATCCGTGGTACGTCCGCGAACTGGCGCGCCGCGATCCCGAACTCATGGCGCTGGTCCGCACCGAAGCCGAAGGCCACGAACGTGCGACTCGGAGCGGCACCGGAGTGGGGGCGGCGTACGACGGCCTGGTGGCCGGCATCATTCGTCACGCCGCGCCGACGCGCGGGATCTTCGCCACCTGCGAAGTCGACTTGGCCCCGCTGCGCGGCTTTGTCGCCACGCCATGTGGCCTGGCCGTCGAGTTCCGCGCAGACAGTGGCTACGTCGCCTGTGCGGACCCCGCGCTTCGGCTGCGGCCGTGGCGGGGCAGGGCGGACCTCTACGTGGCGACCCATCATCTTCTCTACGGCCAGAGCCTGGTCCTGCGCAGCCAGTACGAAGCCCGCCACGGCTTTCACGATCGCGCGCTGGCGGCAGCCCAATCCGCGGTCGGGTTCGCGCCGCCGTTTGCCTCGAAGGACATCCCGGTCTTGCCCCTGGATGGGGCCCGCCTGGCGCTCGAGAGCGTACGGTTCTTCACCCGGCTGCGTGGCTCGGTGAACGCGGGCTTGCCCGAGCTGCGCTGAGCCGCTGTCCTCGCTTGGCCGCCGTGACCGGCTGCCGAACCCTCTGCTATAGTCCCGCTTTACGCGGGCAGTGCCATGGTCCGCGGGCAGCGCGAGCGGGGCCCGACGCCGCCGAGCGCTGCACGCATTCCCCACGCGCGGGATGTCCGAAGCCTCGTTCCTCGATCGACATTTAGGGCAGTCGCCGGAGGCGTTTGCCGCGCTTCCGCCCGAGCAGCGCGCCCCCGTCGTCCGCGCTTCGATCCCCGACCTCAACTTCTTCTTCGACGAGGGTCGGGCGTACGCCGACCGCACCGAGCCGCTGCGCACGCGCGAGCTGGCGCGCCTGCTGCACGAGGCCCTGGCCGACCTGCCCGATGCCGCGGGATCAGCAAGAACCCTGCGCGAGCGGATCGTCACTGACGGACTCCTGCGTGGCGAGGCGGACCGCGATCAGAACGTCTACCTCGGGGGACTGTTCACGCGACGCCTGACGCGCGCGGTCCCGGACCTGATCTTCCAGCCGGTGACCACGCCCGAGACCCAGGCGGCACTGCGCTGGGCGCGCAACCTGGGCGTGCCGGTCACCCTGCGCGGAGCGGCTTCGACCGCGATGGGCGGCTCGGTGCCGAGCGACGGAGGACTGACGCTCGACCTGTCGCGTCTCGACGGGATCGAGGTCAATCCGTCCGCTGGCGTTTGCATCATCGGAGCCGGCGCGCGCATGCGCACGATCCACAAGCAACTCGGCGAGCAGGGATTCGCGCTCGGCGTCTATCCCTCGAACCTGGGGGGCACGCTCGCGGGCTGGTTCCTGACCGGCGGTGTCGGGCTCAACGCCTACGGGCGTGGGCGCGCGCTGGACAGCGTTCGCGCTGCTGACCTGCTGCTGCCTTCGGGCGACCAGGTTCGCTTCCACGACGACGGCCGATTCGACGTAGTCGAAGGCCACTCGCACCGGACTCTCGCCGGGCACGAAGTCGCCGCGTGGTTCCGCGACCGAGGCTGCGAGCCCATGACGCTCGACGATCTCGCGGGCAGTGAAGGCATCTACGGCGTGCTGCTGAGACTCACCGTACGCATCGAGCCGCGGCCGGCGCTCTATCCATTCCTCCTGTCGTTCGCGCGTGAGCAAGACGCCCTCGCCGCCGCGGAGTGGGTGACCCAATTGCCCGGGGAGAAACCGGCCAACATCAAGTTCTTCAGCGGATCGCACATGCACCACGTGCGTGCGGTATGGGCCGACGAGGACGCGCGCACCTGGCGCCAGCACCTGGGTGCTCTCTCGGGCGATGCGTCGTTGCCGTGGCGCTCGATCACCGGCCCGCGCGAGCTGGGGCCTGCGACCGCCCCGGATCTCGATCACGCCGGCGCTTACTTGTTCGTCGACTTCATGGACCAAGCCGCGGCGCGGGCGTTCGGCGCGGCGCTGCCGACATGCCCAGGGCAGCCGGCGCTGCTCGGCGAAGAGAGCGTTCGGTTCGCCGCCGAGCGATTCAAGCCGATGCAGACCAAGCGGCTCGGCCCCGGTTTGCTCGCAGCGGAGATCCTGATGCCGGCGGCGGAGGTGCCGCGTTTTCTTCCGCGCGCCGCCCAACTCGCGCGCAACGTCGGACGCGAGGTGGACGCCGAGGTCTACTACGTCCACGACGGATCGACGCTGGTCATCGCCGGCTACCTCACCGACCATCGCTCGGGTGCATTTGGCGCCGACCTGATGATCGCGCCGACGCTGGTCGACCTCGCGATGCACCATCACCAGGGCAAGCCGTACGTGCTCGGTCGCTGGCAGGCTGCGTGGCTCGACGCCAAGGTCGGGCGCGGACCCGCGGCATTGATCCGCGCGGCGAAGCGATCGCTCGACCCCCACGCCATCGTGAATCGCGGCGTGCTGGTCGACATGAGCCTCAAAGGGCCGTTGGGCGCCGTCGTCGCATCGACCTTCTCGCCCGGCGTTTCCTTGCTGCGCGCGATCTACGCTCAGTCCGCGCTCTCCGGGCTGGTGAAATCGGTGCGCGGACTAATGAGCGTGCTCCCGGGCCCGGCCCGCGGGCGTGGCGGACCCGCGGTAGTTGGCGCCGACTTCCGCGCGCCGGCGCCGATGGCCGGAGGTGGCGGGAAGTCACTGCTGTTGTCGATCGCCCCGGGCGCACCGGCCGGATCACCGGCCCAGACGCCCGAGGATCGAGCGCTGCACTGCGTCAACTGCGGCGAGTGCAACACAGTCTGCCCGATCTTCCACGAATCGAAGATCCGCCTGCCCCAGATGCTCACGCACATCGGCGAAGCCATGCGCGGCGGCGTCGCGGTGCCGGCGACCGGCAGCACGCTGCTCGACCTGTGCATGCGCTGCGGCAATTGCGAGCAAGTCTGCCAGGCGGGCATTCCGCATCTGCCGATGTACGACCAGATGCAAGCAGCTTCGAATCGCGTGCGTCCGTACGACCGCAACCGGCACGCGGCCGTGGTCGCGGCAGTGCGGGGCTCGGCCGGATACACGCGCGACTTCCTGGGCGTGCGCCCGGGCGGCTACATCAAACGGAGTCCGGCAGCACTCCCGGGGGTGCCGCGCTTCCTGGTCTTGCGCTCCGAGAACGACGCCGGCCCGGCCGACACCTGCATCCACTGCGGCGCTTGTGTCGCCGTCTGTCCCACCAGCGCCAATCGCGAGTTCGAGGGCGCGGATCCTCGGTGGATCCAGACCGCTCAGGAACGGTGCATTGGCTGCGGGTCGTGCGTCGAGGTTTGCCCGAACAACCACCAGAACGGCGGGCGGACGCTGCGCGTCATGGAAGCGCCGACACCGGCCTGGTTCGTGGCGCTCGATTCGTTCGAGACGGCGGAGCGGCGATGAGCGCGACCCTCGAACGCCCCGCGCCCGGAGCACCGTCGCACGGGCCGGCACCGTCGACCGATCCGGCGGATCGTCCGGGTTCGTTCCACCGGCAGATCGCGATGTGGGAGGACCTGCTCACGCTGGTGGTCGATCCTGACAGCGCGGCCGTGCGCGATCGCGATCGCGGGCGGCGCATGCTGTCGTTCCTGCTCGAGCGAGCCGGGGTCGACGAAGCCTCGTTCTGGCGTCTGGGGCGCGGCCGGCGCGGCCGGCTCTTCCTTTCGCACTTCTCCCGGGTCTCGCGCGAGATCCCGCAGCTCGAGATCACCGCGTTCGATCTCGACAAGGTGCTCAAGGAACGCCACCGTCACGAGCCGCTGACGATTGGCGCCGCCTGGCACCATGGCTTCTGGCGCTCGTACTTCTCGCACGCGGCGATCACCCACCCCGCGAACGACGGTCTACGCGAGGAATTCTCGACCGCGTGGGACATCGCCCGTCGGCATCCGGCGGTCCTGTTCCGCACGGCCAAGGGTCGGACGAGCATTCCGGTTCGTGCGATTCGTCTGGACATGCCGATGATCGTCGGACCGCTGCCGTTCAAGGTCGACATCTCGCTCGAGCGCGGTTATCTCGAGGCGATCGCCGCCGCGAACCCGGCGGCGGATCTGCAGACACGCTCGCTGGTCGTGATCGAGGCGGACCGCTGCGTGGAGCACGCGGCAGCCCTGCGCCCGAATGCCACGCACGTCATGCCTCGCCTCGAGCCGCGACACGTGGACGCACTGAGCTCGGGCTCGGGGGAGGCGGCGGCAACCCTGCGCGAATGGGTGACCGCGTCGCGCATCGTCGAGATCGCGTGGAGCAAGGACGTCGCCCGCCACGTCGCCGCCCTGATCGAGCGGAATGCCGGACTCCTGGTGTCGGTCTTCATGCGTTACGACGCGGCGAATCCCGAATTCTGGCCGGCGCTCGAGACCACGGCGCGCCTGGACGGTGTGGCCATGCTGCACATTCACTCGGGGCGCGAGAAGTCGTATCGGCTGATCCCGCGCATCGACGCGTTCCTCAAGGCCCGGTTTCTCAGGGCGCGCGTCCAGCTGGTATCGGCCGGTGGCGATACCGACACCCAGGCTTCGGCGGCCACGGTGTACGAGGCGGTCCTGCTTGGCGCCAACGGCGGGGCCATGACCCACGTCGCCGAGATCGCGCTCCTGCCCGAGCTGATCGAGGTTCACCACGGCGCGAATCTCGAAGTGGCGCGCACCGCCTTGCGCGGGGTCGGTCTGCCCGAGCTGCGCGAGCTGGCGGTTAACACGCTGACTTGCTGGCAACACAGCATCCTCGACTTCCTGTCGTGCATGGGGATCGACGACATCCAGAAGACCTCCGGCAACACCATGGCGATCACCATGACCGAGGACTGGATTCGCGAAGTCGACGCCCTGGCGACGCCCGAGTTCGGAGGCCTGAACGCCGGGTTGAACGCGGCACGCATCGCCGCCGAGCCGGTGCCGAGTGCCATGCGAGAGCGGTTCAAAGTCTCGTCGTTACTCGGCGAGCGCCGCCCGGATCTGCCGCTGGTCGCCGCCGCGAAGATCCTGGCCCACGACAACGCCAACTTCCATTTGGAGAACACGAATCGCAATCTGAGCGCGGACTTCCTCGAGGTCATCTACCGCATGGCCGCCGGCCAGATGCCCGAGGCCGGCGACTTCCTGATCGACAGCGACATGGGCGCGATGTCGCTCGACGGGATCGGCATCAAGCTGTCCCGCGAATCGCTCGAGTGGTCGCTGGCGCGTCTGGCGCGCGATCCCAAGCTGCTCGATTACGTGTCGATGGCGGTGCCGCGTGGATTCCAGCGGCCGGGAGCCGTGGCCTCCGGCGCCACGGTCGAGTTGCGGGGCCGCGCCGACGGTCCGGCTCTGCTGAGTTTCACCGCCGATCGCACCGGAGGTTTTGAAGTCCAGATCGCGGCGGGCCATGCGCTCGAAAACGTGCTGAACGGCGGCGAATCGCTATGGATGATCGCCCGCGATGTCGAGGGCGCCGAGCGCTCGACGGAACTTTCGGCGCGCGGGCACGGCGGGCACGGGGTCACGGTCGCGCGCGCCTCGAAGGACGGGTTGGTCACGCTGCGGCGCGAGCCGCGCGGCGGCCTGGTGCTCTCCGGCTTCGGCTTCCGAGAGCCCATCTGGCACGGCCCGGTGTGTCACGCCAGCATTTCGCTGGGGGCGGCGTCCGAGGATTTCCTGATCGCGCGCATCGAGGGCAACACCGGACTGACCATGACCTCGTCGGGCGAAGGCGGACCGATTCGGCTCGCGCCCGAAGCGATGGCCTGGGAGAGCATGCAGGCGGCGAGCGGACACTTCGGCATGCACGCCGCCGACTTGCGCCGCGTGCGCGACGTCGAGATCAAGATCAATCAGGGCGCCAAGCCGGGCAAGGGCGGGCGTCTGTCCGGAGCCAAAGTCACCAGCACGGTGAGCAAGGCGCGCAACATTCCGATCGGCACCGACGCGCTCTCGCCCGATCCCAAGCACGACATCTATTCGATCGAGGACATGCCGGCCGAAGTCTGGTTGTGGCTGCTCTACCACAACCATTGCGGCATCAAGATCACCGGCTCCAACTACACGCGCTACGTCGCCGCCGGCATGTGGTCCAACTTCGTGGTCGACTACCTGCTGGTCGACTCCGGGCTCGGCGGTTCCGGCAACTACCACGCCGACAGCTCACACGTCGGGTGGCCCGACATCTTCCGCACCATCCTGCACACGCATCATGCCCTGGTCGGCGAGAAGGTCGACCTGGCCGGCAGCGGCGAGCTGAAGTCGATCCGCGACCTGAATGGCGTTCCGTTCGGCGCGGGCGGTGGCACGCGGCTCCTGGCGTCGGGCGGGCTGCGCGGCGAGCTGGACATGATCAAGGTGCTGATCGCCGGCGCCGACGCGCTGGTCGAAGCCAGCATCGGCAAGGCCGTGGCCTTCGGCTGCAATCAGTGCGGCAATTGTCACCTCGACTGCCCGCGCGGCGGCATCACGACCAAGCCCGAGCTGACGATCCAGAACGACCGCGATCTGATGCGCCGGCGGTTCCGCAATTGGACGGTGATGAACCTGGTCAAGCTGGCGGTGCTGCTCGACGCGTTCAATCGTGAGAGCGGCGCGCTCGACGCGCAGGGCCGGGTGGTTCACGCCGACCGCCTGCTGGACGACATTCGCAAACTGCGCGGCCGCACCGACCTGCTGGTGATGCCGAAGCACGCGGGACCGGCAGGTTCGCTGCGTGCGCTCGACGCCGCGGCCGCCGACGGCGTGCCGGCCCGGATGTCGCGCCCGGCTCCGGCCGTGGACCCGGTCACGGTCGAGCGGGATTCGTGCCGCGTCGGGTCGCTGGCGGTGTCCGAGCCGGTGACCGTGCACGCGATCTGGGAGTCGGCGCGGCTCAGCTTCAATGGCGGCAACAACCGCGGCGGCGGCATCGATTTCGCAGGCTTCGCGCCGGAACCGGTGCGCGAGAAGACCTGCGTGATCGTCAACACCATCGGACCCGATCGCGCGGACACCATCCGCCAGATGGTCGGGCATTTCGCCGGTTGCCGGTTCTTCGACGCCGCAGGCGCCGAGCTGCCGCTCGATCAGGTCCTGGCGCGTCTGCCGGAATTCAAGGTGCCGGTGCGGCCGCAGTACCAGAAGGACGACGGCTGGCGTCTGGCCGAGCTGCGCGAGAACCCGGGCGACTTCCATCTACTGTTCGTCGAGCTTCGGCTCGAGGTGCTCCAGCGTTACGGCCGGCAATTGATCGCGAGCGAGCACTGGCTCCAGCGTCGGACGCTCTACGGGGATCTCTCCGACTTCGCGCTCGCCCATGCGCTCGACCATCCGGACCGGCCGGCGCCCCCCGGGGACGCCAATCTCGAGCGCCTGGATCGGTTCGTCGCTGACGTGCGCGAGGAGTACTTCACCGCACTCGCGCACCTGCTGGACTCGCGCTACTACCGGACCCACGCGCCGGCGGGATCGCATCCACCGGCGGGCAAGTACGCCGCCAAACGCCGGGGCTTCGTGGTCTCGATGGGCGAGGATCTCGGCGCGATCAAGATCTCGGGCTGGACGCACACGATTCCCGAGTACTTCGACTTCGACCGCTTCTGGATCGCATACCCGGGTGCGCCCGGCGGCCTGCCGGTCACGCTCAAAGGGCGAACGTCCCGCACGCCGGCGCTCCACGCGCACGTCTGGGGTATGCACCACCGCTATCCGACCAACTCGCCGGCGATCGACGCCGAAGGCCGCGGGAATCCCGCGGGCGCCCATCCGTTCAAGGCGTACAACGTCCTGCTCATGCACAACGGCGAGCAGGTGGCCGTCGACTCGACCGCCCCGTTCCTCATGGAGTTCGGCTACGTCCACGCCGACCCGACGATGGGCGAGGGCCACGCCGACTACCACGGCGACTCGGTGTACGAGCGCAAGGCGCTGACCGACACCGAGTACGCCGCCTATCTCGTGGACTTCACGCGGCGCGTGCTGGGTCTGTCGACCGAAGAGGCGAGCCAGATCATTTCGCCGATCACCGGCTTCGATCTGGCCAACATGGACGATGAACGACGGCGCAAGTTCACGCTGCTGATGACCAACTACGTCCAGCTGACGCCGACCGGCCCGTACAAGTTCACGATCGTCGAGTCGCGCCGGCGCTGGACCGCGTCCGGGCCGCTCCGGGTCGTCGGCTTCCGCGAGAACATGGACATCAAGTTCCTGCGCCCGCACGAGATCGTGGTCAGTCGCGACACCACGCCGGGCGGAGTCCACGCCGTGGCCAACGGCAGCGAAGCCAAGATCGCCGACGCCATGCTGCGCACGCTGCACGCCCAGGGTGTGCTCCACGACGGTGGCCACGACCTGCGCTTCAACATGCGTCCCGGCGGCACGCCCAAGCGACGCGACTTCGGCGGCGTGTTCGAGGCGTTCACGGCTCCGGGATCCCAGGGCATGGACCTGACCAACCGGTTCGGGGAGCCGATCGAGGTCGAGCGCGGCGGCGCCAAGGTGGATTTCGAAGTGGTGCTCGAGCAGGCGGTCGGCCGCGCGTCGGCGGAGTGGAAGAGCCTGGTCCTGCGCTGGCTCGAGGGTATGACCGCCGAGGTGCGTGCGGTCGAATCGGGTGCGGCACCGGCGTCGCGGCCCTGGGGGCCCGATCAGGAGCTGACCGGTGCTGCGCGCGATCTGGTGATCGGTACCCTCGATCGCCAGCGCACGCTGAATTTCGAGGACTACCGCTATCTGGTCGAGCACGCGCTGCCGGAGTGGGCGCAAGGTTCCGACACGAGCACGGCGTTGGTCCTGCGCGTGCTCGCCACACTCCGCACGCGGCTCGCGCTCACCGACCTCGGTGGCAAGTCGCTGTCGAGCATGGAGTACCTGACCGACGGCGGTCGTGCCGGCGACCGCTCGCCTGAAGGCGGCGTCGTGCGGCTGCTCGATCAGGTCGCGCCGATTCACGAAGCGTTGGCGGCGCCGTCGCCGACCGGCCGGTGGGCGCGGCTCACGCTCGAAACCCGAGACGACCTGGCCGCGCCCCGCGATCCGCTGCGCGATGTCCTGGTCGTCGACTATGCCGGCTTTCGCAGCGAGTCGTTCTGGCTCGACTCGGCGTCGCGCATCACGTCGGAGGCCGTGCGACTGGGGTGGCGCAATATCGTCGGGTACGGATTCATCGGCGGTCCGCGCTACGTCGGCACCAACCTGGCACAGCCCGACGGCACGGCCGCGCGCGGGGTCACGCTCGAACTGTACGGCCGCGAATTCGGCGACTTCATCGGCGCCCTGCTCGAAGGCGCGCGCGTCTATGTGTTCGGCCAGGGTCAGAGCCATCTCGGCTTCAAGGCCGATTCCGGCTACCTGTTCGTGCTCCAGGACTCGCTCAACACCTGCATGTACGCCGCGCACGGCGGAACGATCAACGTCTGGGATTCGGGCTCGCGGTTCGCAGTGGCCGGGCAGAACAAGGTCCTGCTCGAGGACGGGCGCACGCCGGCGCCCGGCTTCAAGTCGATCCACTTCGGCACGCCCAACGAGTACGCGTTCGAGTACCTGATGGCGGGCGGCGACAACTCGCTGCACGTGGTCATGGGCCTGCGCAAGCCCGACGGCCGCGGCGAGCTTTCGCTCAAGCCGCGGCCCTATTCCGGAAAGTTCTTCATGTCCGGGGCGGCGGCCGGCCGCGTGTTCGTGTTCGATCCCCTGGTTCGGCTCGATCCCGCGCAATACGCGGGCAATGTCCTGTCGGCGATCACCCCCGAGGAGTGGACGCGGGACCTGGGCCCGTTCGTCGCCGCCGAGGCCCTCCGCCGCGGGCTCCCGATTCGGATCGAGGGCGAGCATGTGACCGTCCGGCTCGAGGGCGAGTGGAAGCGCTGGCGCTTTCACGAGGCATTCGCCAAAATCGTCCCGGTCAAGGTGGCGAAGGCGGCCCAACAACAAGGGATCTCCCCGCCGGCATTGGTTCAGATCGTCGCGGAGTAAGAGTCGTGAACCCGGTTCTCGAACAGCTGCGCCGCAAGCGCGTGTGGATTCCGCTCGCGGTCTTGGTCGTCTATTCGCTGTTCGGATTCCTGGCGCTCCCCGGGATCGTGCGCGGCCAGATCATCAAGGGGGTTCGCGAGACCCTCAAGCGCGAGGTCCGGCTCGACCGCGTTCGCGTCAACCCGCTGTTCCTGTCGCTCACGCTCGAGGGTTTCGACCTCGAGGACGCCGACGGCACGTCGTTCGTTGCGTTCGATCGCATGCACGCGGACTTTCAACTCTCGAGCCTGGTGCGCTGGGCGCTGACGTTCCGGGAATTCCGGCTGGAGGGTCCGAGGACCCACATTCGGCTGATGCCCGATGGCCGGCCCAACTTTGCGGACATGATCGACTACGCGGCCAGCCAGCCGCCCTCGAAGCCACCGCGCCTGATCCTTGGCAAATTCGAGATCGCGCGTGGGTCCGTGCGCGTCACCAACCTGATGCCGGCCGAGCCCGAGGACGGCACGCTCGAGCCGATCGATCTCATGCTCAGGAACTTCACCACGATCCCGGACAAGGAAGGTCGCTACGGCATCGTCGCCACCGATCCCAGCGGCGGCCGCTGGCAGTGGAACGGGGACCTGACCTTCGATCCCTTGCACTCGGCCGGTGTGCTCGAGGTCAGCGATTCGGGGCTGCGGAAGTTCTGGGAGATCGCGAAGCGCCGCTTTGGTTTCGAGGTCACGGACGGCATCACCGATTGCAGGATCGACTACGCAACCGACGTGCGCGGGGACAGCATCGTGTCGCGGATCAACGACGCCCGATTCAGCCTCACCGGTTTCACGATGCGCGCCCCGGGGAAGGAGCCGGATCTTCTGCACATCGATTCGCTGCGGGTCACCGGAATTCAGGTCCGCTACCCGGAGCAGACGGTGAACATCGAACGCGTGCTGCTGGCGGGAACGCGCGTGGTCGCCTGGCTCGAGCCCGATACGACGCTCAATTGGCAGGCGCTGATGACCAAGCCCGCGTCGGCCGCGGCGCCTGCGAGTGGAACGGCGCCCGCCGCGCCCCCGGACAGCGTGGCGCCGGTGGCGCCGTGGACGGTCGAGCTGAAGGAATTCTCGGTTCGCGATCTCGGAGTCGCGTTCGAGGATCGTACGGTGTCGCCGCCGTTCGCGGTCATGGTGGCGCCGGCCAACGCCACGCTTCGCAACCTCAGCTCCGAGCCGGGTGCCTCCATCGACCTGGCCACCGACGTGACCATCGCCGGAACCGGGAAGTTCGAAGCCACGGGGAAAGCCGTGGCGCAACCGCCGTCAGCCGACCTCCAGGTCATGCTGTCGGATCTGCCGCTCAAGATCTTCCAGCCTTACGTGAACCCGGTTGCCAAGCTGCAACTGGTCAGCGGCACGCTGGGCGCCAAAGGCAAAGTCCAGTTCCGGGAGGGTGCGCGCAAGGATCAGCCGGACCTGCGCTACCAGGGTGTCGTCGAATCCCGCGGGTTCCTGGCGCGCGATCGCATCGTCGACGACCGGTTCCTGGCGTGGAAGTCGGTGACGGCGAGCGGGATCGACTACGCGCCGACTCGCGTTCGAGTCGGCGGCGTTCGACTTAGCCAGCCCTACGCCAAGATCCTGATCCACAAGGATCGCACCACCAACATCCAGGAGATCTTCGGGCTGCAGGCCGACACGGTGGTCGCCGCGCAGAAGCCGTCCGAGGCGCTGGCCGCCATGCGCAAGAGCGCAACCGAGTCCTCGGCGATCCCGGTCCGCATCGGCACGATCGACGTCGTCGAGGGTTCGGCTGACTTTGCCGATTTCTCGCTCATCCTGCCCTTCGCGGCCCGGATCGAGCAGATCGCGGGGTCGGCGAAGGGGCTGTCGTCGGACTCGGCGTCGCGCGCCAGTGTGGTCCTCGACGGCAAGATGCAGCCGAGCGGTACTGCCAGCGTGCGCGGAGAGATCAATCCGCTCGCGGAGCGGACGTTCGTCGATCTCGATGTCGACTTCAGCGGTTTCAACATGCCGGTGCTGACGCCCTACACCGGCCAGTTCCTCGGCCGCGAAGTCGACAAGGGCAAGATGACGCTCGATCTCAACTACCGGCTCGAGGGCCGGCACCTGGTCGGCGAGAACAAGATCCTGCTCGACCAATTCGAGCTGGGCGAGAAGGTCGAGAGTCCCGAGGCCACCAAGCTGCCGGTAGGACTCGCGCTCGCAATCCTCAAAGATGGCAACGGTCAGATCAACCTGGACATGCCGGTCGAGGGCGACCTCGATGATCCCAAGTTCGGCATCTGGAAGGTGATCTGGGACTTCATCATGAGTCTCCTCAAGAAGGTCGCGACCGCGCCGTTCGCGCTGCTCGGCAGCCTGTTCGGCGGGGGCGACGCCGACGAGCTGAGTCATGTGGACTTCCCGGTCGGCGCCAGCGCGATGCCGGAAGACCAGAAGGAGTCGATGACCAAGCTGGCGGAAGCCCTCGGCAAGCGCCCGCAGCTCAGCCTCGAAGTGCGCGGACGCTCGGACGCCGAGGCGGACGCAGTCGCGATCCGGCACGCGAAGTTCGAGGCGCTGGCCGGGGAGAAGCTGGCCTCCGATCCCAAGAAGTACGGCGGGGGCGTCGGCTACTCTCCACGCCTGCTCGAAGACCTTTACGCCGAGCGCTTCGAAAAGCAGGGGCTCGCCGAGTTCAAGAAGAAGTTCGAGATGCCGGCCGGCGAGCTCGACCCCAAGCATCCTCAGTTCAAGGAAGGCTCGAAGAAGCTGGTGATCGACAGTCCGCGGCTCTATACGGCGATCCAGGACACGCTGACCGCGCTCCAGCCGGTGGACGAAGCCGATCTCCTGTCGCTGGCCAACGCGCGCGGCCTCACGATCAAGGATCAGTTGGTGACCCAGGGCGTCGACGACGCCCGCATCTATCTGATGGACCCCGAGCCGGGCAAGGTCGAGAACGGAAAAGTCCGGATCGATCTCACGCTCACGGACTAGCGCCAAGTGCCGAAGGCGAAAGCACGGGCCGTCGCGGCCAGCCCGCCCTCTTCGGCGCGCGAGATCCAGGTGCCGGTCCCGGGCCGACGCCCAGGTGTCGGCCCTGTTGTCGATGCCCGATTCGCCGCGCGCGCTATTCGTCTTCGCTCACGGCGCGGGAGCCGGGATGCGCCATCCATTCATGGGCGCCCTGTCGGAATGCCTGGCGAAGCACAGCATCGGGACGCTCCGCTATCAGTTCCTCTACATGGAGAACGGTTCGCGCCGCCCCGATCCGCAGCCGGTCCTGCTCGCCACGGTGCGCGCGGCCGCCGAAGCGGCCCGCCGTCTGGCTCCGGGCACCTTGTTGATCGCCGGCGGCAAGTCGATGGGCGGCCGCATGACGACGCTGGCGGCGGCCGAGACGCCGATCGATGGCGTGCGCGGGATCGTGCTCGTCGGGTTTCCGCTGCACGGTATGGGTCAGGCGCCGAACACGGCGCGCGCCGATCACCTGATGCGCGTGCCGGTCCCGACGCTGTTCCTGCAGGGCACCCGCGATACGCTCGCGGATCTCGACCTGATGCGCGGAGTTTGCGAGCGACTCGGTCCACGCGCGACACTGCACGTCGTCGACGGTGGCGATCACTCCTTCCACGTTCTCAAGCGCTCGGGACGCACCGACCCCGAGGTGCTCGACGAACTGGCCGAGACGATCGCGTCGTGGGTGGGGCGATTGTCGTGACCCTGGGGGAGCGCGTTGTGGCTGAAGGCGAAGTCTGGTGCAGCCGATGAAGCTGAGGGTGGGCACCAGTGGCTATTCGTACCCCGCATGGAAGGGGACGTTCTATCCCGAGAAGATGAAGCCGGCCGAAATGCTGGGCTACTACGCGGCCCGCTTCGACACCGTCGAGATCAACAACACGTTCTACCGCATGCCGACGGCCGCCGTGATCGCAGGCTGGGCCGCACAGGTTCCCACCCACTTCCAGTTCGTCCTCAAGGCGCCCAAGCGGATCACGCACGACCGCAGGTTGGGCGACATCGCGGAGTCGCTCATCTTCTTCCTCAATTCGGCGTTGACGCTCGGGGATCGGCTGGGTCCCTTGTTGTTCCAACTACCTCCCAACTTCAAGAAGGACGTGGCCAAGCTCGGAGCCTTCCTGGCCCAGGTTCCGGCTTCGGTACGCCTGGCGATGGAGTTCCGGCACGACTCCTGGTTCGACGACGAAGTTTACGAGGCCCTGCGCGCCCGCAGCATCGCGCTGTGCATCGCCCACAATGAGGAAGGCGTCGATACGCCGTTCATCGCCACCGCCCCCTGGGGATACTTGAGATTGCGCGACTACGAGTACAGTGACGCCGATCTGAACGGGTGGATCGAGAAGGCCCGAAACCCCGCCTGGTCCGAAGCCTACGTGTTCTTCAAACACGAGGACGAAGGCCGCGGCCCGGACTTCGCACGCCGTTTCGCGGAACTGGCCGGAACCTCGGGGGTGACGGGATGATGCGTCGACGGTGGTGGCCGCTGATCGCGATTGCGCTCGGCGTGGCGGCGGCGAGACCGGCCGACGCGCAACTGGAACCGGTTTTTCGCACGCGATTCGGGATCGCGTTGGCGGGCGCACTGCCGATCGACACCGAGGGCACCGAAGGCGAGCCCGGTGGCACACTCGAATTTCAGATCGGCGTCGGCGACGATCCCGTGGTCGTGAGTCTGGCGTTCGGCTACTCGACTTTTGGCGGCGCCCCCTTCCAGGAGGGGGTCGCTGCGGTGAATCAATTCGAGCTGCGCTCCGACTGGTGCCCGACTGCGCCGGACGTGTGGGCCGCGACCTACCAGGTGGGAGTCGGGATCTATCGCATGGACCGATACAACGAGCCGAACGAGGATCTGCGCTTCGGCATGCGCGCCGGAGTGGGCCTGCGCTGGTCGCCGTCGTGGCAAACCAGTGTCGCCCTGGTGACCGCCTATAACTACGCGCCGGACCTGAAGGCGCGTACCCGCCAGTGGATTACGGTCGGGGTCGAGCTGCTGCGCTGGTCGGATTAGGGTCGCTCCGACCCGCGAAAATACAGCACAAATCCCTTGATTCAGGTCCCCTCCGGGGTGCAAGCTGGTTCATTCACGCCCCAAACCCCTCGAGGAGGACCAGCCATGAAGAAACTCGCCCTGCTCATCATCCTCGGTCTGGTCGCCGGCGCTATCGCCGGCTGCGGTGACTCTCCGACCGCCGTCCAGTCCGGGCAGAGTCACAATTGGGTGCAAGGCTCCGCCGAGGATCGGGCGGAGGTCGCCGCCGGCGCGGCGGCATACCCCGTGTTCATGGATGACGGTTTCTACCAGTCCGAAGAATCGATGTCGTCCCAGGCCCTCGGCCCGGACGGCACGCTCTCCGCGACGGTCGCCATTGACCCGATCACGTTTTCGCGCAGAGTTCGAGTCACCGATCAGTCTTTCGAGTTCGCGTTCGCTGACACCGATACCACCGGTCGCCCGACCCTGGCGATCCTCACCGTGCACAAGGACATGACCGGAGTCTTCCGAATCCTGGCAGACGACACGACCGGGGGCTTCAACCCGCCGGTGACGATCCGAAAGCCTATCTCGGAACGATGGACCCGGCGCCTGCAATTCGAGCGTGATACGAGTAGCGGCGGAGGCGACGACAATGGCGATGACGACGACGACGACGATGGCGATGACGACAGCGCCCGCCGTCTGGGACGCGATGAAACTGCCGGTGGCCTTGGCAACGGCCACGGTCATGGACGGGGTCGCGGCGGCAATCGCGCTCGCTGGGAGCTGACTGCGGTTTCCGGCATCGAGATCGACACCGAGGGCTTCCAGGATCGGATCCTCAGCTTGAGGCTCGAGGGGTCCGGTCTCGACACCACGATCACCGACGCCCTGGAGTTGTTCCCGGTGGCAGGATTGCCGACGCTGGCGCCTGGGTCGGTGATGACCATCACTGCGACCACGGCCTCATCCGACGACATCGTGCTGCTGCTCTCTCGCAACCGGCGAATCCGGCTGCAGTCGAATGGCGACAACACTTATTCGGGGACGTTCACCGTGCCCGAGTCGTTCGGGTGTCACCACTTCGGTGTCAACGCGCTGTCGGACAGCACGCTGTTCGATGACACGGCGCCCTACAACTCGGAGACCTGGATTCTGCCGGTCATCGCGGGCAGCGCCGCTCTGGCGCGCGCGAGGTAGGCCCGGGGTCGAGAGGCGGCGCGGCGCCGGATTCGTAAACGCCGGCACGCGCCGCCTTCGTTGTGCCCGATCGTGGACCCCGCGATCTCAGGTCAGGCGACCAGTTCGCAGAACTTCTTCAGGTCGATGTTGCCGCCCGAGACGATCGCGACAATCGGGCCGCGCCCGGCGCCGCCGGTCAGCGCCGCCGCCAGCGACAGGGCGCCGGCGCCCTCGCTGATGACGCGCGCTTTCTCGGCCATCATTCGCATGGCGTTCCTGGTTTGGTCCAGGCTGACGACGATGCAGCCGTCCACCACCGGCCTCATGCGCTCCCACATGCGGGGGAACACGCTCTGGCCACCGGCGCCGTCGACGAACGATGCCTGCCAGCCGGGGAACACCTGCGGCGATCCCTTCGCGAACGAGAGTGAGGCGGGTGCGGCGGTCTCGGGCTCGGCCCCCCAGACCTGGATGCGAGGGTTCAGGGCCTTGACCGCGCTGGCGACGCCGGTGATCAACCCCCCGCCGCCGATCGCGGCGATCACCGCCACCGTGTCGGGAGCGTCCTCGAGAATCTCGAGCCCCATGGTCGCGTGACCGGCGATGAAGTCGTGGTCGTCGAACGGGTGGATGAACGTTCCTTCGGCTCCGGGGTACGCACGATCGTCGAGCGCCTGCCAGGCGGTCTGGTAGGAAACCAGGATCAACCTGGCGCCCAGCGCCCGCATTCGATCGAGCTTCGAAGCGGGTGCGGTCTCGATGGCGACCACGGTGCACGGCACCCCCGCCTGACGCGCCGCGTACGCGACACCCTGACCGGCATTGCCGGCGCTGATCGTCCACACGCCACGACCGCGCTCCGACTCGCTCAACGCCGCGACGGCGTTGGCCGCGCCGCGGAGCTTGTAGGCGTTGATCGGCTGCAGGTTCTCCAATTTCAGGCGGATCTCGGGCGCGTCGGGTCCGAGTTCGAGGCGCACCAGCGGGGTGCGCACCACGGTTGCCGCAATGCGCCTGCGCGCCTCGTGGATCTCGGCCAGCTCGATCCGGCGGACAGCTTCGAGCGTCGTCATGCGTGGATTATCTACGATGCGCCCATCCGACGCACCTTGAGCGCTTCCATCGCGAAGTACTCCGGCAGCCCGAGCTGATCCACCCAACGCGCCGTCCCCCGATTGCGCTCCTCCACCCGCTGCCAGAACTCGCGCTCGTCGACCCCCGGGAACGGCGCACGATCCTTCTGGCTCTGGTGCTTGAAGATCGCGCTGATCTTGAGCCGCAGCTCTTCCTCCGAGAGCGGCACGAGCACGTCGGCGTCGGCCACGGACCACTCCTGCCACGCGCCACGGTAGAGCCAGACCTCGGGTGGCTCGCCGCGGTAGCGTTCGAGCGCAAGCTCGACGGCTTCCTTGCACAAGCGATGCGTGCCGTGCGGATCAGACAAGTCGCCCGCCACCAGGATGATCTCGGGACGTTTCTCCTCGAGCAGCTCGAGGACGATCTCGACGTCGCGCGGCCCGATCGAGTTCTTGCGCACCTGGCCGGTCTGGTAGAAGGGCAGGTTGAGGAAGCGGGCCTGCTCGGGGCGCAAGCGCAAGGTCTCGATCGCCGAGATCGCCTCGACCTCGCGAATGCGGCGCTTGAGCATGAGGACGGCGTCGCTGTCCACCTGGCCGGGCGCCTTCTGCGCCAGGAAGGACTCGATGTCCTGCAGAAGTGCCGCCGAGGCGCGGGTTCCCGTACTCGAAATCGCCGGCCGTGCGGCGCAGGAAGTCGAGATAGCGGCGGACCTCGTGGTCGAAGACGGCGATGTTCCCCGACGTCTGATAGGCGACCAGGACGTCATTTTGGTTCTGGTTCAGTTTCGACAGGATGCCGCCGGCCGAGATCACGTCGTCGTCGGGGTGGGGGGAGAACACAATGACGCGCTTCTTGCTCGGCAGCTTGCTGCGTCCTCGGATCTTGGCGATCAGGTCGTTGAACACAATGCCGTTGAGGGTCGATGACGAACCGTGCCGCCGGATGAGCGCGCTCAGGTGGTGCTCGCGGTAGTCGATGTCGTCGAGCTTGAGCACGGACTTGCCGGTCACCTCGCTGAGCCAGACCACGGCCCGGACTTCGAGCGCGCGGGTCCACTCGAGCTCGCCGAGCACCCAGGGCGTCTTCATGCGCGTCAATTCAGCGGCGGCCGCGGCGTCCAGGTACACGGTGGCATTCGGGTGGCCCTGCAAATAGGTGGCGGCGACCTCGTGGTCGACCTGGCCCTCGATCGCGCGCTTGACGATCGCGGCCTTGTGCTCGCCGGTTGCGATCAGGACGATCTCGCGGGCTTCGAGAATGGTCCCGACGCCCATGGTGATCGCCTCGATCGGGACGTTCTCGGTGCCGAAGAAGTCAGCGGCCGCGGCCCTGCGGGTGATCGTATCGAGCGCGACCAGGCGTGTGCGCGACGCGGCGCTCGAGCCGGGTTCGTTGAAACCGATGTGCCCGGTCTGCCCGATGCCCAGAATCTGGAAGTCGATGCCGCCCGAATCGTGGATCGCGCGCTCGTACTCGCGGCAGTGGGCGTCGACCTCTCCGCGTGAGAGATCACCGCGCGGGATGTGGACGTGGGAGGGATCGAGGTTGACGTGCTCGAAGAAGTTCTCCCACATGAAGCGGTGATAGCTGTGCAGGCTGTCGCGGGCCATCGGGTAGTACTCGTCGAGATTGAAGGTGACGACCCGGGTGAAGTCGAGGCTCTCTTCGCGATGCAGGCGAATCAGCTCGCGGTAGACCCCGATCGGTGTGGAGCCGGTGGCCAGTCCCAGCACCGCGAGCTTCCCTGCGCGGTTTCGATTGCGAATGACCTCGGCCATGCGGCCCGCGATCCGCCGAGCAATGTCGTCGTGCTCGTCGGTGACGACGGTTGGGATCCGCTCGGGTCCCTCGGGCGGAGTGGGTCTAGAGGTCGCTCTCACGGCTCAGTACGGGGAGGAGGAATCGATGCGCGGCAGGCGAAGCGCGGCGCCGAGATCCTGTCCGAGCGCCGATCCTTCCTCGACACTCGCGCGCGCGATCAAAAGATCTGACGTTCCATTCCGGCCAATCAAGTAGACGCGCGTGCTCGGCCCCGTCGGATTCGCCGTGTCGATCCTCCCCGACACGCGCTCGACCCGAATCCCTTGGAAGGAACCGATCGGAAGGGTGCCTTGCGGCCCGGGCAGGCGGATCCCGCAGAAGTTCATGGGCTCGACGATAACGGACTCGTGGGTGATCGTCCCCGAGGTCGCATCCAGGAACCGCATCACGATCCAGCCGAATGCCAGCATGAATGAGCCGCACACGATCAGGAACGCAATCACCATGAGCCCACGCCCCGCGGCCAGCGCATAGACGATGCCCGCAATCATGACGATCTCGAAGCCGAGGACCCCGCGAAGGATCAGGCGCACGACACGCGTGGTATCGAACGCATAGGGAAGTGCGTCCTTCATGGACATCCTCGAGGGCGGCGAACGGGCGGTCCGGCGGAAGCCAGATGACCGTTCGGGTTATCGGCTCTGAGCCTCGAATGCCAAAGGGCTATGATGCGCAGATGACGCCTCGTCTTCGACTCGGACTCGTGCTCGCCACCGCAGCAGCCGTAGTCGCCTGGATTCTGTGGGTCGACCCGCGGCCATCGAAGGACGGAACGGCGGGGGCCACGGTAAGAGAATCTCCGCGATTCGAGAAGCCCAAGAACGCGCTGTGGACCGACGACTTCTCGAAGTCCGGTCTCTCGGGATGGAAGCCGGACCAGCAGGGAGTCTGGACCGTGAAGAACGGGATGCTGCGCGCCCGGCTCCCGGACAAGAAACAACAGAAGTCGTTTCTACACGCAGGCGATCCTGACTGGACCGACTACGCGGTGGATCTCGACGTGTGCATGACGCGGGGCGTCGACAAAGGGGTCGCCGTTCGCGTGCAGGGTGACGAGGGAATCGGCATCGACCTACGCGGTCCCGGCTACGACGACCTCGTGGTGCATCGCGGGATGTCGCAACTCGGTAAGGCCTCGGTGCAGAATCCGAACGGCAAGTGGCACCACATCCGGGTCGAGGTCCAGGGCACGCGCTACCGCGTGTTCGTGAACCGCAAGCAGGTGCTCGAGGTCGAGGACGGCGATCGCGACAACGGCGGGATCGCGCTGGCCGCCTATACCGGCGGCAGCGCGAAGTGCACCGTCTACTACGACAACGTCGCGGTCACCCGGCTCGACGACAAAGCTCGTTGAGTGAAGGTCGCTCCCTGATGATCCCTACTCCGGGATCGGCTGGTCGAGCATCAACGCGCGCACGAACTGGACTGGCGGCGAGCCATACGACAGCAGCTCATCGTGGAACGCCTTGAGCGCGAAGCTACTGCCCCGCTTTTCCGTCACCGCCGCCCGTAAGTCGCTGTGTTCCTGGTAGCCAATGAAGTAGGTCGATAGCTGGGTCGAGGTTAGCTGCGCGCGCACCCACTTGAGCGCCGCCTCACGCTCCTCCTGGAAACCGCCCTCGACCATAAGTTTCATGGCCTGGTCCTTCGTCATCCCGTCGACGTGGATCGCCTGGTCGATCATCGAGTTGGTGATCACCCGCAGCAGCCACTTGAGGTTGACCAGCTTGAGCAGCGGGTCGCCGTCGAGGTAACCCTGCTCGACCATGACCTTCTCGGCGTATACCGCCCAGCCCTCGACGAACGGACCGGACGAGAGCACCGCGCGCAGGGTCGACGGATAGCGATTGGAGTGCGCCAACTGCAGGAAGTGGCCGGGCATCGCCTCGTGGATGGTCAAATCTTGAAGCGAGAACAGGTTGTATTCGCGCAGGAACGATTCGACCTGCTGCTCGGTCCAGTCGTCGGGCAGCGGCGCCACCGCGTAAAAGGTCTTCTGTCCGACGTCGAGCGGGCCGGGTGAGTCGCAGTAGGCGATCGCCACCCCACGCTGGAACTCGGGCATGACGATGATGTCGATCGGATCGTCGGGCACGGTGACGAAGTCCTTCTCGCGGACGAACTTCGTGGCTTGCTCGAGCTGCGCCTTGGCAGTGGTCACGATGTCGTTGCGACCGGGCAGCTTCTTGCAGGCCTGCTCGATCGCCGCGCGGATGATCGCCTGCCGGAACGCCTCGTCGGGCTCTGCCGGGAACTCCGTCATGGGATGCGCCTTCTTGTAGATCTCGACGGAGGTCGCGTACATCTCCTGGCGCACGCGTGTGAATTCCCGCTCGGCGCGCTCGCGAATGTCCTGGCGGGTGAGCGGCGTGTGGAAGGTGGCCGCAAGCTTGCGGTCGAACATCTTCTGGCCGATGCGGAAGTCGCCCTTGGCGTTGGGCAGCAGTTCGGTTTCGAGCCACTTCTGGTGGGCCTCCACCGCTTCGCGCGCCGACGCGATGGCCACCGCGAGTTTCTTCTGGTCCGCTTCGGGCAATGAGCCGAGGTTGGGTTCGACCATTTCCTTGATCGTGGAAAGGACGCCGCGGTTCTGGCGCACCGCGGTCTGAGCGTGGATCTCGGGCACGCGCGCCGGCTGAAGCGTCGCGCGTACCTGTTCGAGCAGCTTCGGCAACTGCTCGAGGCGCAGGGTCACGTTGTGCAGGCGGTCGGGCAGCGGGGCGAATTCGCGAGCGGTCAGCGAATACACCGCGTTTCCGGCCAGCTGCGTGTAGGTCAGAGGATTCCAGGCCCACTCCTGCAACACCTCGAGCCGGAAGATCCCGGCTTCTAGCGAATGCGCCAGCAGCGCGGCGTCGATTTGATTGGCGCGCGACAGCGCGGCGCGGTCGATCTTCGCGAGGTCCTTCTGGTAGCGACGATAGAAGTCCGCCTGCTGCTTTCGCGCCTTGGTGCTGACCTGGTTCAGTTTGCCGTCGAACCGATGGTCCCCCAGTTCCGTGGCGGCCACCGGATTCAGCGCCGGGAACTCGTCGACGTAGCGTTTGGCCAGGGCCTCGAACTGCTGGTCGGCGGTGGCGCCGGCGGCCGAAGTCACGAGTGAGAGAAGGAACATGCAGGTCATGGCGATCGAAGCTCGTCCTGGCGTCATGGGTCTTGTCCTTCGTTGAGTGGGGGCGGACACACGAACGAGCCCGAGGCTACACCGGTTCCGGATGCCGCCGCGAGCCGTATCGCCCTGCCTCCGCCACGACCACCGGGCGCCCCCGGCCCGTCAAGCCCGTGGGCGGGAATGCCGATAGGACTTAGACCCCGACCCTCGATGACCGTGGGTGGCCACACGGAGGACCGCAATGAAGAACTTCGTTCCGGCTGTCATCGTTATCGCCGCGCTGGCCGTGGTCGGCTGCGGCGCATCGCAGACCAAGTGGGACGCGGAGGCCGCGCAGTACGCCGTCTACGCCACCAAGATCCCCCTGTACCCCGGCACCAAGATCGAAGACGCCATGGGGCACGAGGGCTGGGGTGACGAGCCCGACTCCTATCTCTATGGCATGACCTGGTGGTGCAAGGCCGAGGGGACCAAAGCCGAAATCGCAGCCTTCTACGAACAGGCCCTGCCCGGCGCGACGAAGGAAACCGACGACGAGGGCAACATCATCCTGACCGTGGTTCCGGAAGGCGCGGCGCCGCGCGAGGACATGGGTGTGCGGGTCACCGGCGACGGCGAGTACCGGGTATTCGAGCACACCAAGGCGAAGAAGCCGGGGACGTAGAACGCGGCGCTGATTTCCAGGCGTTACGTTGGACCGGATCCGACCCGCTCGCTGTCCATGTGGGCGAGCACGGGCGCGGGGTAGCGCTCTCCCGAGACGGCGCCCAGCGGCACGGTCTGCTCGATACGACCGAGATCCTCGGGAGTCAGAGTCGCGTCGACGGCCGCCAGGGCCTCGGTGAGCCGGTCGCGTCGGCGGGCTCCGATCAGGGCCACGATGTCGGGACCGCGGGAGAGCACCCAGGCGATCGCCACCTGAGCCACCGTCAGCTTCTTCTGGTTTGCGATGTCCCGCAGTGCATCCACCAGCGAGAGGTTGCGCTCGAGGTTCTCACCGCTGAATCGCGGGGCGAATCCGCGAAAATCTCCCTTGGTCAGCACGCGATCCTTCGCCCAGTGGCCGCTGAGCAGACCCCTGGATAGCACGCCATAGGCGGTGACCCCAATCCCGAGCGTCCGGCAGGTCGGCAGGATCTCGGCCTCGATGCTTCGCGACAGCAACGAGTATTCGATCTGAAGGTCGCAGATGGGGTGGACGGTTCGCGCACGCCGCAACGTGCTGGCGCCGACCTCCGACAGCCCCACATGCCTCACGTGGCCGGCCTTCACTAGTTCCGCGATCGCGCCGACGGTGTCTTCGATGGGCACCGACGGGTCCAGCCGGCCGGGACGGTAGATGTCGATGTAGTCGGTTCCGAGTCGGCGCAGCGAGTAGGCCAGGAAGTTCTTCACCGCTTGCGGGCGTCCGTCGAACCCGAGCCACGCGCCTTCCGCGTCGCGCAGCGCGCCGAACTTGACGCTGAGGACGACCCGATCTCGGCCGCGGCCCTTGAGCGCGTCGCGTAGCAGCAGCTCATTGTGACCCATGCCGTAGTAGTCGCCGGTGTCGAGCAGCGTGATCCCGGCGTCGAGTGCCGCGCGCACCGTCGCGATGCTCTCGCCTTCGTCGGCCGGGCCATAGAGGTCGGACATCCCCATGCAACCCAGGCCGACCGCCGACACGCGGGGACCGGTGGAGCCAATCGTGCGTTCGATCATGGTCCCCATTGTCACGGATCGGATCAGGGGAGTCCATCCCCTATGCCGTGGGGGACTCCGTGGGGCTTGCCTCTCCCTGCCCGCTGCGCGATGCTCAACCGCATCACGCATCACATTCGGGGAGGTGCATGGTGCCAGCACGCAGGGATTCGCGCTCCTACGAACGGCTCACCGAACCACTGGTCCGCGAGGGCGGCGTGCTTCGTCCGGCCACCTGGGACGAGGCGCTCGATCGCGCGGCGGAAGGCTTTCGGCGGAACCGCGAAGCGCGCGGCCCGAATGCGCTCGGGATATTCAGCTGCTCCAAGTCCACGAACGAGATGAACTTCGTGGCGCAGAAGCTGGCCCGGGTCGCGTTCGGGACGCACAACATCGACAGCTGCAACCGAACTTGACACGCGCCTAGCGTCGTCGGTCTGGCGACGGTCTTCGGTGCGGGAGGTGGCACGAACTCCTACCGCGAGGTGGAGGAGACGGACGTTGTCTTCCTCTGGGGCTCGAACGCGCGCGAAGCGCACCCGATCTGGTTCCACCATCTCCTCAAGGGGATCCACAACGGGACGCGCCTCTACGTCATGGATCCGCGGCGCACCACATCCGCGCAGTGGGCGGACGTGTGGCTTGGCTTGCACGTCGGCAGCGACATCGCGCTCGCGAACGCGATGGCGCGCGAGATCATCCACGCCGGGCTCCACCACCGCGACTTCATCGCCAGCGCCACGGAGGGCTTCGAGGAGTACCGTGAGGCGGTCGAGCGCTACACGCTGGCGGAGGGCGAGCGCCTGACCGGCATTCCCGCCGACGTGATCCGCGAGGCCGCGCACACCTACGCGGGCGCCGACACGGCCATGATCTGCTGGACGCTCGGGATCACGGAGCATCACGATGCCGTGCACAACGTGCTCGCGCTCATCAACCTCTCTCTTCTCGCCGGTCACGTCGGCCGGTGGGGCTCGGGATGCAATCCCCTGCGTGGCCAGAACAACGTTCAGGGTGGCGGGGACATGGGTGCGATCCCCAACCGCCTTCCCGGCTTCCAGGACATCCTGGATCCAGTCGTGCGCGCGAGGTTCGAAAAGACGTGGAACGTGAAGCTCCAGCCCAACGTCGGTTGGAACCTCACAGAAATGCTGCGCGCCATGGACCGCGGTGACCTCACGGCGTTGTTTGTGATCGGCGAGAACCCGGCTCAGTCCGACGCCGATTCGGGCCACGTCGAGAAGCTGCTCAAGGGCCTCGACCACCTGGTCGTGCAGGAGCTCTTCCTCACCCGCACCGCACAGCTCGCACACGTCGTGCTGCCATCAGCGGCCTCGTGGTGCGAGGCCGAGGGCACGGTCACCAACAGCGAGCGTCGCGTGCAGCGCGTGCGCAAGGCGGTCGAGCCGCCCGCGGGCGCGCGCGACGAACTCTGGATCCTGTGCGAGATTGCACGCCGTCTGGGCGTCGAGTTCGGTCACCCGACCGGCGAAGACGTATGGAACGAATTCCGAGCGGTCGCCCCAGACTTCGCGGGCGGCATGAGCTACGCGCGCCTGGAGGCGCTCGATGGCATCCAGTGGCCCTGCCCGAATGAGAACCATCCCGGCTCGCCGTTCCTCCACAGCCGCCTGTGGGAGACGCCGCGCGGCGGCCGTGCGGCTCCGTTCACGGTCGTGCACCAGGAGGGGCCGGTCGAGCAGCCGGACGACGACTACCCGCTGCTGCTCACCACCGGGCGGCGGCTCGAATCGTTCAACACCGGTGTCCAGACCGCCGGTTACTCCTCGCCGCTGCGATTTGGCGAGACGCTCGATATCTCCCCAGAGGACGCCGGGCATCTCGGCGTTACCGATGGTGACGTGGTGCGCGTCTCGTCGCGGCGGGGATCGCTCACGGCGCCGGTGCGGATCGACGTCGGGCTGCGTGCGGGGGTGGTGTTCATGACCCTGCATTTTCCCGACGACGTCGCGACCAACGAACTCACCATCGACGCCACCGACCCGCTATCGGGCACCGCGGAGTTCAAGGCCTGCGCGGTGAAGGTCGAGCCGGCCGCCACGCTGGCCGGCCGGGCGACGCGCTGATGGACGTTCGCCTGCTCGACGCCGAAGCCACGGCCGAGGAGCGGGAGGTGGTCGACGGGGTGCTCGGGGCGCCACGCTCCGCATGGGACGGCGGCGAACGCGGCAGCGCCCGCGACGCGCACGTGGCACACGGCGGCCGCGCGCAGCGCGAACGGCGCACCGAACTGCTCCCGGCGTTGCAGGCCCTGCAGGCTCGGGTCGGCTGGATCAGCGAGGGCGGGCTGAATTACGTCTGCGAGCGGCTCGGCGTGCCGCCGGCGGAGGCGTGGGGGGTCGCGACGTTCTACGCGATGCTCGCCACCTCACCACGGCCGCGGCGCGTCGTCCACGTGTGTGACGATATCGCCTGCCGCGCTCGCGGCGGTCGCGAGCTGTGCGAGCGCCTCGAACGCGAGGTCGGGCCGCCGTTGCCGCACGCACCCGCGGGCGATCACGTGCACCATCATCCGGAGAAGCCGGCGTGGATGCGCTCGCCCTGCCTCGGTCTCTGCGACCGCGCGCCCGCGGCGCTGGTCACCGAGGCCGGTGCGTCACCGCTCGAGCGCCAGATCGGCGAGACGAGCGCCAAGGATCTGCGCGCGCTGCTCGATGGCGCGGCGCCCGGAGCGGACGCGGCGGCCGAGCCCGCGCTGCCCCAGCGCGGGGATCCGTCGCTCAAGCTGCTCGCGCGGATTGGCGCCGTCGATCCGACGCGCCTCGACGCCTACCGCGGGGCCGGCGGTTACCGCGCGCTCGGCCGCGCGCTCGAGATGGGTCCCGACGCCGTGATCCGGGAAGTGGTCGAGTCGAAGCTCACCGGGCGCGGCGGCGCGGCGTTCCCGACCGGGCGCAAGTGGCAGGCGGTGCGGGAGCAGCCGGCGGGAACGAAATACATTGTCTGCAACGCCGACGAGTCGGAGCCCGGTACGTTCAAGGACCGCCTGCTGATGTGCGGCGACCCGTTCGCCATCGTCGAGTCCATGACGATCGCCGCATTCGCCGCGGGGTGCGATCGAGGCTACGTCTACCTGCGCGCCGAGTACCCGCTGGCGCACGAGCGGCTGCAAGGCGCGATCGATCAGGCTCGCGCGGCGGGCCTGTTGGGCCCGCGCGTCTTCGGCACGAGCTTCACGTTCGATCTCGAGATCCGCCGCGGCGCCGGCGCCTACATCTGTGGCGAGGAGACCGCGTTGTTCGAGTCGATCGAGGGCTACCGCGGGGAGCCCCGCAGCAAGCCGCCGTTTCCCGTGCAGGTCGGGTTGTTCGGGCGGCCGACTGTCGTCAACAACGTCGAAACCCTGGTCAACGTACTGCCGATTGTGCTCGAGGGCGGCGCGGCCTACGCGGGCACCGGCACCCCGCAGTCCACGGGCGCGCGTCTCTTCTGCGTGAGCGGCCACGTCGCGAAGCCCGGCGTTTACGAGCTGCCGCACGGCGCCACGTTGCGCGCGCTGATCGAGCGCGCGGGGGGCGTGCCGGACGGCCACGCGCTGCAGGCGGTGTTGCTCGGCGGCGCGGCGGGTGTGTTCTTGCGCGCCGACGAGGTCGATCTGCGGCTCACGCTCGAAGACGCGCGCGCCGCCAACGCCACGCTCGGCTCGGGCGTCGTGATGCTGTTCGACGACCGCACCAACATGAAGGACATGGTGCTGCGGATCGCCGCCTTCTTCCGCGACGAATCGTGCGGCCAGTGCGTGCCGTGCCGTGTCGGCACCGTGCGGCAGGAAGAAGCACTGCATCGGCTGATCGAGGGTCAGCCGCGCGGTGGCACGAGCACCGAGCTCGTGCTGATCGACCATGTCGGCGCGGGGATGCGCGACGCCTCGATCTGTGGTCTTGGCCAGACGGCGTATGCCGCCGTCGAGTCGGCGATCCGCCGGCTGAGACTGTTCGGCGAAGTACCCGCCGACCCGCCCACCATCGCGGCGCCACCCAAGCCCGCGGGCCCGCGCCCGGCTGCCGCGCCCGGCATGGTCGAGCTCGAAATCGACGGCCGCCGCACCGCGGTGCACGAGGGCACGACGATCCTGCACGCGTGCCGCGGGCTCGGCATCGAGGTGCCGACGCTGTGCTGGCTCGAGACGCTGAAACCCGCAAACGCCTGCCGGCTATGCGTGGTCGAGGTCGAAGGTGCCCGGGTGTTGGCGCCAAGCTGCTCGCGCGCCGTCGAGCCGGGCATGGTGGTGCGTACCCGCTCCGAGCGCGTGGTTGGCTCGCGGCGCATGGTGCTCGAGATGCTCGCTTCGTCGGTGGACCTGTCCACTGCGCCAGACCTGCAGCGACAAATCGCGGAGTACGGCGCCGACGCGCGGGGCTACGGCCCGCCTGCGCCGGCCGCCGATCGCGATCGCTCAACGGTGGGCCATCACGGGGCGCCCGTTCTCGGCCGTGCTGCGACCGTTCACCAACCGGTCAAGATCGACAACGATCTCTACGTGCGCGACTACGGCAAGTGCGTGCTGTGCTACAAGTGCGTCGAGGCGTGCGGCGAGGATCACCAGAACACGTTTGCCATCGCCGTCGCCGGGCGCGGCTTCGACGCGCGGATCTCGACGGAAATGAACGTGCCGCTCACCGATTCTGCGTGCGTCTATTGCGGCAATTGCATCGCCGTGTGCCCGACGGGTGCGCTCATGGATCGCGGCGAGTACGAGATGCGCGAGAAGGGCACGTGGAACGAGGCCGCGCAGACCACGACCGACACCATCTGCCCCTACTGCGGCGTCGGCTGCACGCTCACGCTGCACGTGCAGGACGGGAGCATCGTCAAGGCTACGTCACCGCTCGACAACGACATTACGCTCGGCAACCTGTGCATCAAGGGGCGTTTCGGTTGGCGCTTCGTGCAGAAGCGCAAGTAGCGCTCGCGTCCCCGGTCGTTCTGCCGACTGTCGCCCATTGGCGCGAACATCTGTCCGCAAGTCCTACTTCAGCGTCAGTAACGTGCTCTCGGATTCCGCCACCGGAACTCCGTGGCGGAGCGCACGTCAACGAAACAGTGTTGCGTAGGCCAGGCCGATCGCCGCGGCCACGCCGAGCGTGGCCAGCATGCTGGCACGAAAGCGCAGCATCGCCACTCCGGCTCCCAGCGCCAGCGCCAGTGAGAACCAGTCGATGCTGCGCCACTCGGGCGTCAGGAGCCTGAGCGGTCCGAACCGCAGCTCGTGGACTTCGCCGAACAGCGTGTGCAGAGAAAACCATACGGCAAGGTTCAGGATGACGCCGACGATCGCTGCGGTGATGGCCGAGAGCGCCCCCTTGAGTCCGGGCCGGCCCCGCAGATGTTCGGCGAACGGGGCGCCGGCGAAGATGAACAGGAAGCAGGGAACGAACGTCACCCATGCGGTGACCACCGAGCCGAGCACGCCCGCCGCCACCGGTGAAAGGTCACCGGGATTGCGGTAGGCGGCCAAGTAGCCGACGAACTGGACGACCTGGATGAGCGGACCGGGCGTCGTCTCGGCCATGCCGAGTCCGTCGAGCATTTCACCGGGGCTCAGCCAACGGTAGGCCTCGACCGCCTGCTGCGCGATGTACGAGAGGACGGCGTAGGCGCCCCCGAACGTGACCACCGCGGTCTTGCTGAAGAAGAGCGCTTCCTCGACGAAGATGCTTCGACTTCCGAAGGTGCGGGCCAGCAACCAGACCGGGACGAACCAGATCACGAGCCACACGGCGATCGTTCTCGCGGTCGAGCGAACCGTCGGGCGCCGCATCGCCTCGAGCCCAGGTTCGGGTCCGTCCCCGGCCGGCGCTTCCACACGGGTCCACCGACTTCCGAGGTACCCGAGAAGACCCGCACACGCGACGATCAACGGGAACGGCACCTGCAGGAAGAAGATCGCGATGAACGCGACCAGGGCGAGCAGCATTCGCCCGCGGCCGACCAGGGCACGCCGTCCGATCCGGAGCAGCGCCTCGATCACGACCGCCATGACGGCCGGCTTCAGCCCGAAGAAGATGCCTTGGAGGATCGTAGTATCACGGAACTGGGCGTAGAGCAGGCTGAGAACCAGAATCGACACGAATCCGGGCACGACGAACAAGACTCCGGCGATCAGGCCGCCTCGCGTCCCGTGCAGCAGCCAGCCCAGGTAGGTCGCCAGCTGCTGGGCTTCGGGGCCGGGCAGCAACATGCAGTAGCTCATGCAATGGAGGAAGCGCTCCTCGCTCACCCACTTGCGCTCGTCCACCAGGAGCCGATGCATCACGGCGATCTGTCCCGCGGGCCCGCCGAAGCTGAGCAGCGCGATCCGGGTCCACACCGGCATCGCGGTCGAGAGCGGTACCGTTCCGCGACCGTCCGCTCGGATCACCGTGAACTGAAGTGCTCGTAAAGGCCGTCGAACAACGCCGTTCCGCGCTGAATCCGATCCTCGTCCTGGTCGTGGGCTCGAGTGATGCCGTCGATCATCGCCGATACCCCGCTGACCTCGGCGCGGCTGAACTTCTCGTCCTTGCAATCGATGTCGTGAATGATCTGGCCGAGCGTGGCGAGCGCTGGATCGTCGAGCTCGAATCGATCGAGCAGCGTTTCGAATGTGCAGTGGTCGGCCTCGTGCGTGAACTCGCCGTCGAACATGTCGAAACGGAGTTCTCCAGGCTGTGCCTCGTAGCCACGGGCCGGGACGAACTTGAGCGTCGCGGCTGGATCGATGAAACGACGAATGAGCCAGGCGCTCGACATACGATCGACCTTGACGCCCTGTCGCGTCACCCAGGTGCGTCCGGTGGGTCGAGACTTTGTGCGACTGGAGGTGGCGGGTTGCGGTTCGGGCGCGTCGCGCATCAAGGACTCGACGTCCGAGATCCGCCGTTCGGCCTCGTCGCGACCCGAGGCGTCGAAGTAGTCGATGGCCGTCACCTGGTCCAACCACTTCCGAAGCTTCCTGCCGCGTTTCTGCGTGACCGGTACCGTGTCCTTCATCACTTCCTCCTCGTTTCGGGTGTAGAGCTCACGGGCCGCCTGGGCAATCGATCGATAGTCCGCGGCTCGGGCTTCGCGAAACGCGGCAATGATCCGGGCGTCCGTGGCGTCGTCCAGGAACGACGCCAGGCAAAGCGTGGCCTCGCCGCCGTTCCTTTCGATCTCCCGGCACAGCCACTCGAAGTCCTCGCGCGTGTCGTCGCCGGGCGGCAGGACGTAGACCGAGTTCTTGAGCGCGACCGCCCCGATCCGGTGCAGCTGACGACGGACCTTGACCCGGAGATAAGAGGGGCTCGGCGGAACCTGGTGAGTCAGCAGGAGCCAGCGATGGTCCGAGCCCGATTCACGAGGTGCCTCGGGCTCGACGGGTCTTGGGTCGGTCCGGGTTTTCACGAAGAAATGATACAATTGCACTAACAGTATATCAAGTGTATCTTTTTTCTATATTCACGAGGGAAACCGCGATGACTAGGGTCCCCAGCGGATCGACTTTGATCCTCACCGCGTCGGACGTGGCTGATGTCCTCGGCCTCGAGGACTGCATCCTCGCCGTTGAGCGGGTGCATGCGCTTCACGCCACCGGAGGCGTCGGCCCGCCCGGAGTGCTGGGAATCCACGTCGAGGGCGGCGGATTCCACATCAAGGCGGCGTCCGCGACCCTGGGCCGTTCCTATTTCGCGGCCAAGACCAACGGCAATTTTCCGGAGAACCCGGCGCGACGGGGGCTGCCGACGATCCAGGGCGTCATCGTGCTCTGCGACGCCGCCGACGGCCGCGTGCTCGCGCTCATGGACTCGATCGAAATCACCACGCTCCGCACGGCAGCAGCCACGGCGGTCGCGGCAAAGTACCTGGCGCGTCCCGACAGCTCGACCGCCACGATCGTCGGCTGCGGGATCCAGGGTCGTGCGCAGCTCCGCGCGCTGGCCACCGTGCTGCCGATCGAGCGAGTCCAGGTCCTGGACCATGACGAAGACAAGGCCCGGCGCTTTGCGAAGGAGATGTCGGCAACCCTCTGCCTTCCGGTGACGGCGGTTCGGGACTTGTCCTCTTGTCGCGCGAGTGACGTCTGGGTGACTTGCACGCCCTCGCGCCAGCCGTTCCTCGGTCCCGAGCACGTTCGACCCGGCGCGTTCGTGGCCGCAGTCGGCGCGGATCACCCCGAGAAGCATGAAATCCACGCCGAGCTCTTTCGGGGCGCCACCGTGGTGGTCGACGTGCTCGACCAGTGTCTGAGCATCGGGGATCTGCACCACGCGGTCGCCGCTGGTGTCATGACCGTGGACGGCGTCCACGCCGAGCTGGGCCAAGTCGTCACCGGCGCCAAGCGCGGCAGGTCGTCGGACGACGAGCTGACCTTGTTCGACAGCACCGGGACGGCGATTCAGGACGTTGCGGCCGCGGTGCTCGCCTACGAACGCTCGGTGGCCACGGGTCGTGGACAAACCGTGACGCTGGCGGCGAGGACCTCGGTGTCCGTATGACCCATCGGAGAAACGGGTGAGCCGGGCTTCGATCGATCTCCTTCGCGACCTGACTCAGGCCGACGCCGTGCCCGGGCACGAGGCCGAGGTGCGCGAGATCTTCCGGTCGCGACTGTCGGGAGTCGGAGAGATCGGGAGCGATCGATTGGGGAGCATCTTCTGCACCAAGCGTGGCGCGGGCGACGTCCCACGCATCCTTCTCGATTCGCATCTCGACGAAGTGGGCTTCATCGTGCAAAGCGTCACGCCGGCGGGACTGGTCAAGTTCCTTCCACTCGGTGGCTGGTGGGCGCACGCGCTTCTCGCGCAGCGAGTCCGCATCCTGACTCGACGCGGCAAGGTGCACGGGGTCATCGGCTCCCGGCCGCCACATGTGCTCAAACCCAGCGAGCGCGACCGCGTCCTCGATTTCAGCGAGCTGTTCATCGACGTCGGGGCAGGAACCCGGGAACACGCGGCGGAATACGGCGTGCTCCCAGGCTGCCCGATCGTGCCCTACGCCCCGTTCCTGCCAATGACCAGCGAGCGGTTGTTCTCGGCGAAGGCCTTCGACAACCGCGTGGGCGTGGCGCTCGTGATCGAGACTCTAGAACGCCTGGGTGAGCATCCGAACACGGTGATCGGCGCGGGAAGCGCGCAGGAGGAAATCGGCCTGCGCGGCGCACGCACCGTGACCGAGGCGGTGAAGCCCGACCTGGCGATCGTCCTGGAAGGACCCTATGCCGATGACGCGCCGCCGGGGGATCGCCTGGCGGCGCAGTGCCGATTGGGCGCGGGGGTTCACGTGCGGCTCTACGACCCCACGATGATTCCGAATCCGCGCCTGTGCGAGCTGGTGCTGGAAACCGCGAAGTCACGGGGGATCGCTCATCAGGTCGCCGTCTGGCAGGCGGGAGGGACCAATGGTGGGGCGATTCACCAGGTGGGGAGAGGCGTGCCCTCGATCGTGCTCGGAGTTCCGGTGCGGTACATCCATAGTCACGTGTCGATCGTCGACATCGACGACTATCTCGCGGCTTTGGAGCTGCTGCTGCACTTGGTTCCCAGGCTGGATCACTCGATGGTCGAGGGTATTGCCACGCCGTCGTGACCGGTCGGATGTGATGCACGCCCGCGGGATCAAGTATCGTCTCGGGCGGGGTTCGAGGCGTGACGATCGCACCCATCCGATGCAGAGGCCGCCCGCTCGTGGAGAGAGTGCATGATCGAGGTCCCTCCGAAGATCGAGGAGCCCGATGTCGAAAGAATCTCTCGGGCGGGCGAACGGCGTGCGCCTCCGCTCGCACCCGCCAGGCGTCGCATCGCCTTCGCCGTCGCGATCGCCGCCGACGTCGTTCAGTGGGCGGCGCTCCCGATGTTCGTGTGGGGCGCAACGTCGCCGGTGGCCGACGTGCTCGACGTCGTGGTCGCGTTCGCGATGATCGGCCTGCTGGGGTTCCATTGGGCGTTCCTGCCCACCTTCCTCGCGGAGCTGGTGCCGTTCGTGGGACTGGTGCCGACCTGGACGCTCGCGGTGTGGATCGTGACGCGCGGTCGATGATTCACGTGCTAGGGTTGGCGCAAACATGACCCTGCCGCCCTGGGACCGCGTCCACGAACTCTTGGAATTCCTTCCTCTCCGATCGCTCGACCCGCGCCGGCGAGTTCACCTATCATGCCAAAGCACCCCCACAACAATGAGGAGCTCGATATGAAACCGAAGATTCTCGTGATTCTGCTGGCAATTGGTGTGTCGGGGTCAGCAGTAACCGCGCACGCGGCTCTGCCGGTGGCCGCCGACACCACCGCGGCCGCACCCGACACCACGGTGGCGGAACCCGACACCACCGCGGTGGCCCCGGTCGTGACTCCGCCGGCGGCAGCCACGCAAGCGCCGCCACCCGCGTCGACGCCGCCACCCGCGTCGACGCCGCCGCCCGCTACTTCCAACCAATCCGCGCCGAACGATCGCATCTACTATGGCGGTTCGGTAACGCTCTCGGTCGGATCGACGACACGCATCGGGTTTTTCCCGATGGTGGGCTATAAGCTGACGCCGAAAATTTCCGGAGGCGTGGAGGGCGGCTACGAGTACGTGAGCTACGGCTCCAATCAGTCCTCGAACAACTACGGCGGAAGCGTTTTCGCGAATTACCGCCTGCGTCCGAATCTCTACGCCCACGGCGAATACCAGAACGTCAACTACGAAATCTTCACCGGGCCCAACTCGTCCACCCGCGAATGGGTGCCGTTCCTGCTGGTGGGTGGCGGCTTCATCCGCCCGATCAGTCCGCGCACGGCCGTCTATGCCGAGGTTCTCTTCGATGTCCTGCAGGATGACCGCTCGCCGTACGAGAGCTGGGAGCCGGTGGTGACCTTCGGCGTCGGGGTAGGCTTCTAGACGGGTACCGCGTTTCGCGCGAGGAGGCAGTGATGGCCGTCGGAACCTTTCGCTGCATCGTGATGAACGTCACCGATCTGGAGCGAGGAGAGAGCTTCTGGATGGCGATGACCGGGCTGCCGCTTCGCTTCAGCAGGGTCGGGCACCCGACGCCCTATTCCAGGCTGGGCGACAAGGCGTCGCATTCGATCCTGCTCCAGGGAGTGACCAAGCAGCAGCCGGCCCCCACGAACAACGCCCACCTCGATCTGACCGTCGCGGATGTCGACGTCGCCGTTCAGCAGGCCCTAGCGCTGGGCGCGACGCTCTTTCGCGAGAAGGGGACCTACCCGATCGGGGCGGACCGTCCCTACCTGGAATGGGCCGTGATGCTGGATCCGTTCGGCAACAAGTTCTGCCTGATCAAAGACCTCGAGACTTGATAGTCGTTTGCCTACTCGTTACGGGGCGGTTGCCGCGGAATTCAGCCACTGCTCGACCCGACCTGCTTCGCGATCGTGCAGGCTCGAGCACTCCTCCATCGCATCGGCCATGCGCCGCAGCGTGGCCCGGATTCCCGGGGTGTCGCGCCTGGGATCCGCGAAAAACTGCTTGAGCCCGGCGACGCGTTCCCGGGAACAACCCCCGGTCATTTGCAGATTCCGCGTGGCGAAGTTCGGCGGCATTTTCGCCACCAGCTCGTCCCAATGGTCGAGCGTCCACTTGGCCATTTCATCCGAGAATTCACCGCCGCCGCCGCGACCCCCGTACGACGTGAGGCCGGTCTCGCCCATCGAGGCAGGAATGACCTGGGTCTCATGCGGGCGGAGCGGGCCCTTCAGGGTGTACTCGAGCGCAGACGCCCGAATCGTCGGGTCCCGGAACGAGCCCATTCCAACCAGGTAGAGCGTGCGGTCATTCGGCACGGTGGTGGTCTCGAAGCGCTGGCGGTAGTCCTCGAACATCGCCGAGTTCCCCCGGCGCGCCCCCAGCACGATCGAACAGTCGACCAACGACGGCGCTACGGAAGTCGGTGAATTCCGATAGACCTGGCTCAAGCTTTCCGCGTATGCGAGCACCGGCGTGCTGTTCCCGGCGTCGGCGAGCAGGCGCAACAACTGAGCGCGCGCGACCGAGGCACCGGGCAGTTCGTCGGGGCTCGGCACGAGCCCCAGGCGATGAAGAGCCGGGTCGAACGTGGTGCGCACGTAGGCGGCGAGGGCAGTGGAGGAGCGCGGTGTGGTGAGAGCGATTCGCGTGTCGTCGAACGACCCCATGCCCGCGCGCAGGACGTCGGGGTCGGGATCGTCGGCCATCGTGGCGATCATCTGCAGGTAGCGGTCGCCACGCTCGGCGCCCGCCCGAAGCTGGGCCGTGAGGTTGCAGATCACATCGATCCGTTCTCGCTCGTTGAGCGAACCACGCGCCGCGCGGAGCAGTGAGTCCCGCATCGCCTCGGGAACGCGCCAGCGGTAGTAGCCGCTCGCTCCGGCGTTGGGCATGATCCAGGCCGGCAAGGCGGCAACGCCCAGATCCGCGATGGTGTCGCGCTGGGAGAGCCATACACGCAGCGTGCGCAGGTCGCGGCCCGACGGATAGCGCAGGATCACGGGGATCCGCCACACCTGAGTATCCGCCGGAGCTTCGCCCACCGTAAGGAATCGGCGCTGCGAGAGCTTCACGCGCCCGCCGCCCACCGGCTCCAACGTGACCAGCGGAACACCGGCCTGGTCCAGGAAGCTCGCCATGGCGGCGTCGATGTCCTCACCCGATTGCTTGCCGATCGCGAGCCACAGGTCGCGGCCTTCCGCGTTTGCCCACTCGTGCGCCTTCAAGTAGTCGAGCACGCCGGCGCGGAACTTGTCGGGCCCCACCCAGCCCTCGAACATGGTGAGCACGGCGCCACCCTTGTTGTACGTCAGCTCGTTGGCGGTCTCTTGCAGCGTGGTGGCGCCCTCGATCTTGCCGCGCATGGCGCGCGTCGAGAGCCGGGAATCAGTGGTGAATGCCCGCTGGACGCTGAATAGCGCTGTCACGCCTTCCCGATCGCGAGGGTAGACGTCGTCCATCGCCTTGTCCGCCATCCACGTGGCGAACGACTCGTTGAGCCACAGGTCGTCCCACCATTTCATGGTGACCAGGTCGCCGAACCACATGTGCGCCATTTCGTGCGCCATGACGCTGAACACACGCGTGCGCTGCTGGGGGCTCGCGATCGCCGGGTCGATCAGCAGCGCGCGGTCGGCAAACACGATGGCGCCGGCGTTTTCCATGGCGCCGTACAAGAATTCGGGAGCGGCGATCAGGTCGAGCTTCGTGTAGGGATAGGGCCGGCCAAAGTAGCGCTCGAGTGACTTGAGCAGCGGTGCCGCGGCCTTCACTGCGTCGGCCGCCAATGGGCCCGCGCCCTGCACCGTGACCACGCGGCCCGGCACCGACATCGCGGGGATCGGCACCGTCTCGAAGGGTCCGACCGCAATCGCGATGAGGTAGGAGGGCAGCGGGCGCGTCGGCTCGAACACCACGATCTTGTTCGCTCCCGAACGCGTCTCGCTGGCGATGGGCGTGTTGCTCACCGCCAGGTCCGTGGCGGGCACCCGGAGCGTCATGCGCCAGGGGATCTTGAACTCCGGCTCGTCCCAGCAGGGGAACGCCTCGCGCGCCTCGGTGTCTTCAAATTGAGTGAAAAGGTACGCGTGCCCACCAGTCGACACCTTGTAGAGCGAGATCGACCGCGTGTTGTAGGCGTTGTGGAAGGCGAGCGTCAACGTGTACGTGCCGGGTGCGACCGTGGCCGGGAAGCGCAGACGCACCTGTTCGGGCTCGAGCGGCTCGATCGCAGAGGCCTTGAGCGTGCCACGAGGACCTTCGAGCGTGGCACTGTCGATCGTCAACGCGCGCGCGTGGAAACGCAGGACGTCGGTGGGTTGCTTCACGTCGAGCGTGATGCGCGCCGTTCCCGTGTAGTCGGGCTTTTCTGGATCACACGTCAGATCCACGGACTGTGCGGTGGGGATGGCGGTGCGATCCAGGCGCGGCGGCGCCTGCTCGGCGGGAACCGCACGGGAAGGGGCGAACTGCAGCAAGGTGGCCAGAGCGGCGGGTAGGGCGCAGCGGGGGAGCGCGCTCATCGGAACTCCTATCAGGCAGGCAGACGGGCGAACCGCAGTTTGGAATGGAATGACAAGAGGATAGCGCAGCGCGAATGGACGCGCAGCGCCTAAATTGCGCTAATTCGCTTTGGCGGGTGCGAGCGCCGGGCGCACGTCGTCCAGGTCTTCGACGCTGCGCAGATAGCGCGGCGGTTTGCGCGCCTTGGTCTTCTGTTCGAAAGCATAGGCGAGGCCAATCAGCTTCGCCTCCGACCATGCCGTGCCTATGAAGGAGAGGCCGACCGGCAGGCCGCGCGCTTCGCCCATCGGCACCGTGATGCTCGGGTAGCCGGCGACCGCAGGCAGAGTCGAGGACGCGCCCAGGAAGTGGTCGCCGGTGACGACGTCGACCGTCCATGCGGGGCCGCCGGTAGGCGCGACGAGCGCATCGAGCTGGTGCTGCTTCAGCAGGCTGTCGATGCCTTGCGGACCGGCGAGGCGCTTCGCCGTCGCAGCCACTTTGCGGTAGGTGGAGTCGGCGAGGCCCTTGGTTTGCTCCGCCTGCTCGAACAGGTCCTGGCCGAAGAGCGCGAGTTCGGCCGGGCTCGCGGCATTGAATGCAATCACGTCCTTCAGCGTCCGTGATTTCACGGCGGGCGGCGTGGTCGCGAGGTAGGCGTTGAGGTCGGCTTTCAGTTCGGTCAGCAAGACAGGAGCCCAGGACTCGTTGATCTGGTCGAGGGTGGGGAGTTCCGCGATTTCGACGAGCTCGGCGCCCGCGGCCTTGATGTCCTCGAGCGCTTTCGCGAAGACGCTGTCGGTGAGCGCGTGGTATCCGCTTGCGAACTTCATGACGCCGATACGCTTGCCTTTCAGCGCGCCGGCGTCGAGAGCCGTGCTGTAGTCGGATTTGCGCGCATCGGCGGGTTTGGTTGCAGCGTCGGCGGGATCGCTTCCCGCCATCACGGTCAAGAGCGCGGCGAGGTCGGCGACAGTACGCGTCATCGGACCTGGCGTGTCCTGCGAGTGGCTGATCGGCACGACGTGCGTGCGCGAGACAAGACCCACCGTCGGCTTGATGCCGACGAGGCCGTTCATCGTGGACGGACACACGATCGAGCCGTTGGTCTCGGTGCCGATGGCCGCGGCCGCAAGGCTTGCCGCGACGGCAGCACCCGAACCTGAACTCGAACCGCACGCACTGCGGTCCAATGCATACGGGTTGCGTGTCAGGCCACCCACCGCGCTCCAGCCGCTGATCGAACGCGACGAGCGGATGTTCGCCCACTCGGACAAGTTCGTCTTGCCCAGGATGATGACGCCGGCGGCACGCAGGCGGGCGACGAACGGCGCATCGCGGCCGGTCACGTTGGCGGTGAGCGCGAGCGACCCTGCGGTCGTCGGCAACGGGTCGGCGCTTTCGATGTTGTCCTTGAGCAGGATGGGAATGCCGTGCAAGGGCCCGCGCACTTTGCCCGTCTTGCGCTCGGCATCGAGCGCGCGGGCGTCATCGGCCGCCCGTGGGTTCAGCGCCAGCACGCTGCGCAGGGTGGGTCCCGAGCGGTCGATCGCCTCGATGCGGGCAAGGTAGGCCGCGACCAGCGCTTCCGACGTCGTGGCGCCGTTCGCAAGCATGGCTTGCAACTCGACCATCGACTTGTCTTCAACAAGATCGGCGCATGCCGCAGGGCGCGACAGAGCCACAATCGCTACGATGATTGCCAGGGACCGCATAGCCTGCCGCATTGTCGTTGTTCCCCAATCCGGTGAACGATTCTAGCATTGGAGGGTGGGAAGCGCCGGAACGCCCCGTAGGGGCTAGCGGGACTCGAGCACCCCCTCGATCTTCCCGATCGCTCCGGACATCTCGATCCCCTTGCCGAACACGCCAAGCAGCGGGTGCTTGGGAAATTCTCCAAAGCTATGCCCACGGAATGCAGACCCCGATCGGAATGGGATCGTGGAGGGCGGAGGGCCGGATCGCCGAAGCGACTCTCTCCGTTGATGATAGGAACTCGAGGAAACTCTTGGCGATGTGGGCACGCGACGTGCGAAATGACGGAGTGATGCGCTGTGACGAACCCGACGATCGTGCTGGCGAATGCCATTCGAAGTCATATTGCAATCTGGAGCGTCCGAGGTGTTCGCCTCGCCGGCTGCTCCCAACTCTTCACTGCTTCAAGATGGAGGATGAACCATGTCGGACGCGAGCAGCAGGAACAAGAGCGTGGGATTCGTTTCGATTCTGGCGATGATCACTTTGGCAGCATCGGTTGCCTGGGCCAGCTGGGGGTGCTCGAGAAGCGCTCAGAAGCCCGAAGCAACGAACACCAGCACGACGAGCCCGCCGTCGGACAACGATATCCATGTAAAGGTCGACTTGCCGGACACGGTGACCATCAAACCATAGGCGTAGTGCGGCCGCTGCGGAGGCTGACATCGGCACGAGATCTCGTGCGTCGCGCCACCCCGGGCTATCGCGACTTCAGCATCCCTTCCATCTTCCCGATCGCTCCGGACATCTCGATCCCTTCGCCGAACACGCCGAGCAGGGGGTCCTTCATCTTCTCGAACCGCGGCGGCACGGTCTTGATCGTCCACTTCGCGGGATCGAGCTTGGCGTTCACTTCCTTCCACTCGAGCGGGCAGGAGACCGGAGCACCCGGCAGCGGCCGCACGCAATAAGGCGAGACGATCGACTGGCCGTGGCCGTTCTGCCCCCAATCGACGTAGACCTTGCCGCCGCGGGCCTGGACCGCGCGCACGATGGTCGAGATCTCGGGCTCTTCCTGCACCGCGAGCATGGCGAGCAGGCGTGCGAATGCTCGCGACTGCTCGTAGGTGTAGCGAGCGCCGAGCGGCACCAAGATGTGAAGTCCGCTCGCTCCTGAAGTCTTGGGAAAGCCCGGCAGGTCTAGCTCGTCGAGGATCTCTTTCAACACCTTGGCCATGCGAACGACGTTGGCGAACGGGGCGCCCTTGGGATCCAGATCCAGGATCATCCAGTCCGGCTGCTCGAGCGTGCCGATCCGCGAGCTCCACATGTGGATCGGGATCGTGCCCAGGTTGGCGATGTAGCGCAGCGTCTCGGTGTCGTTGACCACGAAGAATCGGTTCTCGCGCTCGCCGTCGCCCGAGTAGATGACCTCGGTGCGCACCCACTCGGGGACGAACACCGGCGCATCCTTCTGATAGAACGACTTGCCCTCGATGCCGTCGGGGTAACGGGTCAGGAAGATCGGTCGATCTTCGAGGTAGGGAAGGATCCAGGGCGCGATCGCGTCGTAGTAGGCGATCAGGTCGCCCTTGGTGTAGCCGTCCGCGGGCCAGAAGATCTTCTTGAGATTGGTGAGCGCCACGGTCGGGCGTGGGACCGCGGGGGGCGCTGCGGTCTTGGCTCCCGAGGCCTTGGTACCCTTCGATCGCTTGTTTCGAGCACCCGCGGACTTGGGCGAGGTACCATCCTCGGCGGGATCCGGTTCCGCCGTCGCCAGCGTCACCGGAGTTTCGCGCACGCACTCTTCCGGTTTCTTGTCGTCGCGCAGGCCGAGAAACGCCGGGTGCCGCAAGCCGCCGTCGTGCGTCCACTCCGTGAAGCGCACTTCGCACACCAGCTTGGGCTCGACCCAGTGGTTGCCGGCGTCCTTGGGTGAGCGCACCGCGAACGGCGAGGTGTCACGCGCAATCGCGTCGAGCTTCTCTCGGATCGACTTGAGCGTCTTCTGGTCGAAGCCGGTGCCGACGTTGGTCACGTAGATCAGTCGCGGTTTGCCGTCGGGCCCCGGCTCGTAGAGTCCGACCAGCAACGCCCCGAACCCGCCGCGCGCGCCCTGGGGATCGCTCCAGCCCCCGATCACGAACTCCTGCCGGCGCTGGCATTTGATCTTGATCCAGTCGCTGGTCCGTTTCCCGACGTACGAGCTGGCCGCGCGCTTGGCCACGATGCCTTCCAGGTGCATGGCGTCCGCGGCTGCGAAAAACGCGGCGCCGCGCGTCGCGACGTGGTCGCCGTAGCGCACGGTACCGAGCGGCGGCAGGATGCGGCGCAGGCACTCTTTGCGCTCGAGCAGCGTCCTCCGCCGCAGGTCGTGGCCGAACAGGGCGAGACAGTCGAACCCGATCATCGCCACCGGCACTTGAACTCGCGCGCGCGCGATGTCGTGCGGGTTCACGAGCTGCATGCGCGCCTGCAGGTGCTGAAAGCTCGGCTGGCCGCTCTCGTCCGGCGACACGATCTCGCCGTCGACGACGAAGTCTTCATAGGGAAGTGCGCGCAGCGCCTCGGCGATCTCGGGATAGCGGCTGGCGACGTTCTGGCCGCTACGCCCGATCAGCTCGACGTCGGAGCCCTTGCGCCCGGCGATCACCCGCACGCCGTCGTACTTGATCTCGAAGATCCAGCCTTCGCGATCGAACGGCTTCTCCTCGAGGTTCGCGAGCATCGGCGACTGTTCCTTCGGCTTCACCGTGGCCTTGGGAGCGCCAATGCCCTCCACGTGTTCGCGCACCGCGGCGACGTGGCCAGCCATGTCGGCCATCTCGTGCACGGTGAGCCCGGTGACCACCGAGTGCGGGTAGCGCTCGATTAGCTCCTGCTCGCTGACCCCGGCGCCGACCTTCTTGAGCAGCAGCCACTCGTTGCCCTTGCGCGCCGAGCCGCCCATGCGCACCAGCGTCCAGCGGCCGCGCAGCTTGAAGCCGAACAGCTCCAGCTCGAGTTTTCCGCTTTGGTACTGCGCGAGCAGGTCCTCGGGCTTGAACGACCGGTACCAGCCGTGGTCCCAGATGATCACGCTGCCGGCGCCGTAGTTGCCGGCGGGAATCACGCCCTCGAAGCTCCCGTATTCGAGGGGATGATCTTCGACGTGGACCGCGAGGCGCTTTTCCTCGACGTGGCTCGAGGGTCCCTTGGGCACCGCCCAGCTCTTGAACGTGCCATCGAGTTCCAGCCGCAGGTCGTAGTGCAGGTTGCGTGCGGCGTGTTGGTGAACGACGAAGCGCAGTGGTCCACCGGCCGGGCGCGCCTGCCCGCCGAATGGCTCGGGCGTGCGGTCCGGGCTGCGCTTCTGTCGATAGGTGTCGAGGCCGGGCGGTGGCGGTGTGGGCTTTCGGGATCGGGATGGCATGTCGGTCGACGACGATAGCCGTCGGGGCGCGCGACGGGAAAGTGTCGTCGGCGACAAACTTGAGAAATGGGCCGTGGTAGCATCGCCGGCGGCTCGAAGCGGAGAAGCTCCATGCACATGGCGAAGGTCCCAAGTCGTTGGACGGCCATTGCGGCCATCGCGGTCGCGGTGGGCGTCGTGGGTTGCGGACGTGACCGGCAGTCGTCTGGCGATGCTGCAACTCCCGCGGTGCTCGACAGTCGGGCGCCAGCGTCAAGTGCGTCGACGACCTTGGACCCGTACCTCGTGTCAGCAAACGGAATCGGCGGCATCCGACTCGGAATGACTCTGGATGAAGCCCGGCGCGCGCTCCCCGACGCCAGGTTCGAGCGGACGTCGGACGGCGATGGGGCCGCGCTCGTGGAGGTCCGGCTCGGGCCCAATGCCGCGATGACGATCTGGGCTGACGAGGGTGATGCGGAGGCCCCGATCGATTGGTCGCGAGAGGTCCGAGTGATCGAAACATTCAGCCCGGAAATGCACACCACCGATGGAGTTCATCCCGGTTCCCTGGTCACCGAGGTCGAGACGGTGCTGGGCAAGACGAAGACGATCGAGAAGAGCGAGATCGAGTCGCGCGAGTACATCGTGTTCGAGAATCAGCCCGTCGGCCTCACCTTCAGGTTGGATTACACGGGGATCTTTCCAGCGGATTCGCAAAGGACCCGAGAGTTCGCCCCCGGCGGCAAGATTCATTCGATCGCGGTGTCGTCATACACAACAGAGTGATGAACCACAGGCTACCTGGGGGCGAGTACCCGTGACGAAACTCGAGTCTTCCGTCGGCGATCGCTGTCGAATCTTCCGCCAGCTCCACGAGTCGGGCTGTTTCGTGATTCCCAACCCGTGGGACGCCGGCAGCGCGCGCCTGCTCGCCCAGCTCGGCTTCAAGGCACTGGCCACGACCAGCGCCGGATTCGCCTGGACGCTGGGTCGTCCCGACAACGGGATCATGCTGGTGGACGCGCTGAGCCACCTCCGAGCGATCGCCCGCGCCGTCGAGGTGCCGGTCAACGCGGACTTCGAAGGAGGCTTTGCGATTGCCCCGGACGCCGTCGCCGTCAATGTCGCGGCCGCCACCGCCACTGGGATCGCAGGCCTGTCGATCGAGGATTCGACGGGCGACGATTCGAGCCCGCTCCACGAGTTCACCCTGGCAGTAGAGCGGGTCCGGGCCGCCCGACGAGCCATCGACGACAGCGGAACCGGCGTTCTGCTCACCGGGCGCTCCGAGGGTTTCATCGTCGGGCGCCCGGATCTTGCCGAAACGCTCCGCCGGCTTACCGCATTTGCCGAGGCCGGGGCCGACTGCCTCTACGCGCCGGGCATTCGTTCGAAGGCCGATATCGAGGCGGTCGTGAAGGCGGTCGCACCCAAGCCGGTCAACGTTCTGGTCGGCAGCGACTTCGCTACTGTCGCCATGCTCGCTGAACTCGGAGTCCGGCGGATCAGCGTGGGCGGCGCCTTGGCGCGCGCGGCCTGGGCCGGTTTCCTGCAGGCGGCCCGGGAGATCGCGGAACAGGGGACGTTCACCCACCTCGCCCGGGCGATTCCCTACGCCGAGATCAACGGTTCTTTCGACAAGAAGTAGGCGACGCATGGTATTGGCGTCACCCGCAACCCAACGCTCGATGGTCTTGCAGTCCTCCTGAATGAACGATCAACAGTTCCTGACCGACTTCGAGGCGGCTGCCATTCCCAAGGATCGCTGGACCCATCGCGATCACGTCCGAATGGCGTTCCTCTACCTTCGGGATCTTCCGTATGAAGAGGCGCTGTCTCGAATGCGATCAGGGATTCGAGCCCTCAATCAGGTCAACCAGGTCGTCGACAGCAACACATCGGGCTATCACGAGACGGTCACAACCGCATGGGCCAGGGTGATCCAAACCACCATGAACGCACACGGACCGATTGCCAGCTTCGAAGAGTTCGTCTCCGCCAATCCGCACTTGCTGCAGAAGACCCTGCTGCGCCTCTACTATACGCGGGAGCGAATACTCACCCCGGCGGCCAAGGCCACCTTCGTGGAGCCAGACCTGGCGCCCCTGCCGAGAGGAGGCTGATCCAAACTCTCATGGCCGAGCCCTCACCTCTCGATCCGTTCATCCCGAATCCCGACATTCAGGAGCGGTTTCACACCACGATCAAGGCTCCGGCGAACCTGGTCATGGACGTGGCGGGAACCTTCGACCTCGAATCGGTGGCGATCGTGCGTGGGATCATCCGAATGCGAGAGCGAATCCTGGGCACGACGCCCCGGGTCTCACGAAAGCCGCAAGGCCTGTTGGCCGACACGCGGGCCATGGGCTGGGGCCTCCTGGCCGAGCACCCGGGCCGGTTGATCGTGTGTGGCGCGACCTGCCAGCCGTGGCAGGCCAACGTGCGATTCACGCCGATTGCGGCCGATCGTTTCGCGTCGTATTCCGAGCCGAGCCAGGTGAAGATCGCCTGGACGATCGAGTCCGAGCCCCTCGACGCAGCCGTGACTCGATTCGTGCAGGAAACGCGCGCCGTGGCGACCGATGCCGACGCCCACGCTCGATTCCGGAGCTACTGGGGCTGGGCTCGTTTTGGCATCATCGGCATTCGGCTTTTCCTGCTTCCCGCAATCCGACGTGAGGCGGAACGACGCTGGGCTGCACTCTCACGGCAGATGCCAGGAGCAATCTCGTGAAGCTGTTGATCCTCGGTGGCCCGCGCTTCGTTGGGCGCCACCTGGTGGTCGCCGCGCAGGCTCGAGGGCACCGCGTGACCCTGTTCAATCGCGGACGCACCGAGCCCGAGCTGTTCCCCGAGGTCGAGAAGCTGCGCGGAGACCGTGCGCGCGATCTGTCCGCGCTCGACGGGCGGACGTGGGACGCGGTGATCGATACGTCGGGGTTCCTGCCACGGGTGGTCGAGCAGGCCACGAGAGCGCTGCGTGGTCGCGTCGGCCACTACACGTTCGTCTCGAGCATCTCGGTCTATGCGAATTTCTCGACGATCGGTATGGACGAGCATTCGCCGGTGTCGACGCTCACCTCCGAACAATGGAGCGCGGTCGAGACGATCGATGCTTCCGAGCCCCGGAAATCGGCTGCTTTTCTGGAACTCTACGGGCCGCTCAAGGCAGCGTGCGAGCAGGTGGTGCTGGAAGCGTTTCCCGATCGCGCCGCGATTCCGCGGCCCGGGCTGATCGTCGGGCCGCACGACTACATGGATCGGTTCCCCTACTGGGTGTCACGGATCGCCGAAGGCGGCGACGTGTTGGCCCCGGGTCGACCCGAGCGCCCGGTGCAGGTGATCGACGCTCGCGACCTGGCCGAGTGGATGGTGCGTCTCGCGGAGAATGCGCGAACCGGTGTTTTCAACGCGACCGGCCCCGAACGTCCGTTGACCATGTCCGCGATGCTCGAGACCTGTCGCGACGCGGCCGCGAGTGACGCTCGCTTCGTCTGGGTGGACGAGGAGTTCCTCGTAGAGCGCAAGGTCGGGGCGTGGGAGGAGATGCCGATCTGGATTCCCGAGACGACGTCGCCCGATTCCGTCGGGGTTCTGCAGACCGACGTGAGTCGAGCGGTGTCGAGTGGCCTTACGTTCCGGCCCCTGATCGAAACCGCGCGCGACACGCTGGCCTGGGAGCGTGCGCGCGGCGTGCACGCGTGGCGCGCCGGCCTCACGCGCGACCGCGAGCGCGCGTTGCTCGAGGAGTGGCAGGCGTCGCGCATGACGTCGGCCGCCGCGCAATCACCGGAATCACGGAGGCAGTCATGATCGTGCGCTGGCTGTTTGCTGCCGCGCATCTTTTGGCGCTGGGGATCGGCCTCGGGTCGGTCTGGGCTCGTGGTCGAGCGCTCAACGGCGAACTCGACGCGACCGGGCTCAAGCGTGTGTTCTACGCGGACGCGCTTTGGGGCTTGGCGGCGGTGCTATGGATCGGCACGGGGCTCGTGCGCGCGTTCTCCAATCTGGAGAAGGGCGCGCCGTACTACCTGCAGAACCATAACTTCTGGACCAAGATGATCCTGCTGGCAGTGATCCTGGTGCTCGAGTTCGCGCCCATGGTGGCGTTGATCCGCTGGCGCATCGCGCTCAAGCGTGGCACACAGCCCGACACGAGTGCTGCGGGACGCTTCGCCACGGTCAGCTTCGTCCAGGCATGGCTGGTGATCGTGATGGTGCTGCTGGCCACCGCCATGGCGCGAGGCGTGGGCCGATAGCAGGTCAGTGCACGCGGAACTCCAACCGCATGCTCCGTCCCGGCAACGGCAGCCCGAAGGCATCGTACTGGGGAGTGTCGGTCAGGTTCTCGAACATGGCTCGAGCCTCGAACGCGCCGAACCAGCCGCTGCCGCCGCCCATGGCCCACGCCCGACGGAATTCGACGTTCAGCCGCCCTGCCGCCGGCAACTCGGTTTCGAGGTCGGTTTCCGGGTCGATCACGAATTGCTCGCCGGTGTATTCCGCCTCCGCGGCCATCACCAGTCCGGCGCCGACCAGCACCTGGGCCCGCACGGCGCCCATGACTTCGGGCATGTTCTCCGGGCGCGTGAGCCCGGCCGAGGGATCGAGCACTTCGACGTCCTGAACGATGAGGTCGCCACTCAGTTGGAAGCGGCCGAACGCACGTGACGCGAGCAGCTCGCCGCCGACGCTGCGGATGCCCTCCTGGTTGACGCGCTGAAAATTCTGGCCCGGCGGGCGAATCCGGACCACCGCGTCGGAGAGCATGTGGTAGAAGCCGACCACCTGAACGTCGCCCCAGCCCGAGCGCGTGGTGACGCCGGCTTCGGTCGCCAACAACTCCTCGGGTTTCAGATTGGGGTTGATCTCGAAGGTTCCTAGGGAGCCCGAATAGAGCTCGCGCAACGATGGGAAGCGCGCCCGCTGGCTGACGCTGGCGTGCACGGTCGTCGCGCCGTTGCCCAAGTGCCCCGCGAGTCCGAGGCGCCCGCCCCAGCGATCCAGGTCGCCGAACGAGGGTTTGTTGCCGGTCTCCGGCGTGTCGGCGCCATCGTAGGTGGCACCCGCGCTCACGTCGTATTGCCGAATCGCTCCGTTCGTCGGAATCGCGATCACGGTCTGGCCCGAGACGCTCCACAGTCGCTGGCGGTAGTCGTTCTGCACGCCGCTCAGGATCTCGTCGTGCCGGATGTCTCCGTAGGTCGCCCCCAGACGGAAGTCCGCGTTTTCTCCCAACGTCTGGGTGGCGACCGTGCGCAAGGTCGTGACTTCGTCGTTGCCGTCTTCCTCCGCCGCGATCGTCGTGTAATCGCGCGAATCGTAGGCATCGATCTCGGTCCGGCCCTTGTCGTAGCCGCCGCTCACTTGAAGATCGGCCCTGCCGCCCCAAGGCATCGAGTGGCGACCGGTGCCACCGGACAGGACGCCGATCCCTCGGGCCATGAACGGGTAGCGCCAGAAACGCGCGGCAGTGACGCCGAGCTGGGCGGCGATTCCGCGTTCGGCTTCGTAACCGCCGCCCGCCAGCGACAGAAACGAGCCGTTGTCGCCGTCGACGCGCAGTGCTGCAAAACCGTTGGTTTCGTTGACGTCGGTGTTGAGACGCAAGTCGTCGTCGGTCGGGACCGGCTCGGTGATGCCGCGGGCCAGCGGTTGCCCGGGAGTGTCCCGGAAGCCGGCGCCGGCACGCGCGGTGAGCACACCCCAGCCGAGGTCGCGGGGGGCGGTCACCGCGCCGGCAACGCCGAAGCTGCCGACCTGGTCGACATCGCCGCGCAACTGGATGCTGCGCCGTGTGGTGGCAGGGTTGGCGGGCCGGGTGTTGAATTCGACGACGCCGCCGACCGAATTCGTGCCATGCATCAGCGACGAGAGGCCGCGGACCAGCACCACTTCCTGCGGCGCGAGTGCCGGGATCACCGAAACATCGGCTCGGCCGTCCCACGCGTAGGTCAGCGGCACTCCGTCGAGCAAAATGGCGACCTGCCGTGACTCGGAGCCACGCACCGTGACTTCGGCCTCACCGCGCGAATTGGTGCGCACGTAGACCGCAGGCAGTGCCCGCAGAACCCGCTCCATGGTCGGGTCGGATGGGATCGCCAGCGTGTCGAGTTTGGCCTGGATCGCACCCGCACCGCCGGTGGTGGCGACCGGCCGCGTTCCTCGCACCAACACTTCGGGAACCTGGACCATCGAGGTATCGGTCTGCGAAGGGGTCTGGGCCGATGCCCCGGTCACCAGGAACGCTCCGAGCACCACGATCAGTCGCGAAAATGCAGTCTTGCGCTGCATGAACTCTCCCAAAGTGTCGATCCCGAGAATCCGATCGGAAAGGAAGGCAAGAAGGATATCCCAACCCTTGCCGCCCCGGTAAGGCCCCGGTCGAAGTGTGTCTGGCGGCGCTTCGGCGCTGCTGAAGCGGGCCGAGCCCCGATCGCCGCGGGGGCGGGCGTGGGGTGAGCAACTCCTGGGCGTGGTGTATTCTTGGGTCCGCACGCCCCGATCGGGCAGGAGGAAACCGCCATGCCGCCCCATTCCATCGGCTCAGGGACCATTTCGTTTGGTCTGGTCTCCATTCCGGTGAAGATGTTCTCCGCTGCCAGTTCGGGCAGCGTCTCGTTCAACCTGCTGCACGAGAAATGCGGTAACCGGATCAAGCAGCAGCAGATGTGCCCGGTGTGCAACGAGGTGCTCGAGCGATCGCAGCTGGTGCGCGGCTTCGAGTTCTCGAAGGAGCAGTACGTCCGATTCACCGAAGAGGAACTCAAAGCGCTCGATCACGAAAACAACCGGATGATCGACATTCAGGAGTTCGTTCCCCTCGACAAGGTAGACCCGATCTTCTTCGAGAAGACCTACTACCTCGGCCCCGACGAGGGCGGCGAGAAGGCCTACCGCCTGCTGTTCGAAGCGATGAAGAAGTCGAAGCGGGTCGCGGTCGCCCAGTACGTCATGCGCGGCAAGGAAAACCTGGTGCTGATCCGCCCGTCTCAGGACGGTCTGATGCTGCACGGCATGTACTACGCCGACGAGGTGCGCAACTTCGGCGAGATCGACAAGGGCGAGGGCGCCAAGATCAAGTCCGGCGAGCTGGATCTGGCCGAGCGCCTGATCAACGACCTGTCGAACGACAAGTTCGACGCCGGCAAGTACCACGACGAGCACCGCGAAGAAGTCATGAAGATCGTCGAGCAGAAGGTCGCCGGAAAGCAGATCACCACCCTGGCGCCGGCCGCCGAACGGGCTCAGGTGATCGATCTCATGGACGCGCTCAAGCAGAGCCTCGAGCACAAGGGCTCCGGCGCCAAGGCGGCCCGGAAGCCGGCGGCCAAGGCGGCGCGCAGCGCCGAGCCGGCGCCCAAGAAGAAGGTGGCGTCACGGCGCTGATCGCCGGATTCACAACGTGAGCCACCACCGCCAAGGAAGGGCGGAGGCATGAAGCTTCAGGATCTCGTTCAACAGGCGACGCAGGATCTGGCCGAGGCCGGCGTGCCGGCGCGCCGCGTCGCGCGCGCGCTCAAGTCGCTCCAGGCGCAACTGCCCGAAGCGGAAGTCGACGGCGTCAGTGTCTACGCCGACGGCAAACGCATCGTGGCCAGCGACGGCGCGTCGCGATGGGAGCCCGACTCGGGACAGGTGTTAATGGACCTCGGCTGTGAGCAGGAGGGGGCCGCGTCGGGGGGAGATGCGCCCGATACGGTGGTCTTCGCGCCGGTCCTCGACGTCACCGCACTTGCCGCACGTGCGGCTGAGAACAGCCGACGCCAGCGTGCTGAGGCGGCGTCGCGCCGACGTGCTCGCGGCCCGGGATCAGCCGCGGAGTCCGACCTGACTGCGCTCCAGTGGTTCGAGCACGCGTGCGAGTTGGAGTCCGAATCGCGAGCCGAGGCCATTCAGGCCTACCACCGGGCACTCGAGATCGATCCGGCGATGACCGACGCGCACGTGAACCTGGGTCGGCTGTACGGCGAGTCGCGCGACCCGGCCCGCGCCGAAGCCCACTACCGCGCCGCGATCCTCGCCACGCCGTCCGATGCGTTGCCTTGGTTCAATCTCGCGGTCCTGCTCGAGGACCTGAAACGTGTTCCAGAAGCGGTTTCCGCGTACGAAAAGGCGGTGAGTCTCGATGCCGAGTACGCCGACGCCCATTACAACCTGGCGCTGCTGCTCGAGGCCCTGGGCCGGAAGGGCGGGGCGCTCAAGCATCTGATGCGGGCTCGATACCTCTACGACCGACCCCAGAACCCGTGAGCGCCACGCCTCGTCGCTGCGGCTGGGCCAAGCTCTCGAATTCGCTCTACGTCGCCTACCACGACCGCGAGTGGGGCGTCCCGGTGCGCAACGACCGCCGGCTGTTCGAGATGCTGATCCTGGAAGGCGCCCAGGCCGGGCTGTCGTGGGAGACGATCTTGAACCGCCGCGCCGGCTACCGAAAGGCGTTCGCCGGATTCGATCCGCAAAAGGTCGCCCGCTTCACGCGCGCCGACGTCCGCCGGTTGATGGCCGATCCCGGCATCATCCGCAACCGGCTCAAAGTCGAATCCGCGATCGGCAACGCCCGGGCCTTCCTCGAGCTGCGCGAGGAGCACGGCACCTTCAGCTCGTGGCTCTGGGAGTTCGTGGACGGCAAGCCGATCCAGAACCGGTGGCGCGCCCTGCGCGAGATTCCTCCGGTCACCGAGGAGGCGAGCGCGCTGTCGAAGGCGCTCAAGAAGCGCGGTTTTCGCTTCGTCGGCCCGACCATCATGTACGCGTTCATGCAAGCGGTGGGTATGGTCAACGACCACACCGTGGACTGCTTTCGGCATCGGGCGCTGGCCCGGACCGCCGTCAGCCGACGCGGATAGCGCGCCCACCTCTCGCCTCGAGTCGTCCCAGCAGCCGGAGCAATCCGTCGACCATGGTCAGCGGATGCGGCGGGCAACCGGGAACGTAGAGATCCACTGGAATCCCGGACGGGACGCCGTCGAGGACTTCGGGGCTCCCGACAAACGGGCCGCCGCTGATGGCGCAACTGCCGACGGCGATCACGAGTCTCGGATCGGGGGTGGCGGCATAGGTCTTCTCCAGGGCGAGCCGCATGTTCTGGCTGACCGCGCCGGTGATCACGATTCCGTCCGCGTGGCGCGGCGAGGCCACGAACTGGACGCCAAAGCGCCCGAGATCGAAGACGACGTTGCCGAGCGCGACCAGCTCCGCCTCGCAGCCATTGCAGCTTCCGGCCGAGACCGATCGCAGTCGCAGAGAGCGGCCGAACAGCCGTCGAGCGCGATCCTCGAGTGCGTTGGCCAGGGCCACCTCGCCGGTCCCGGTGACCAGTGCTTCGCGTGTACGGGTCGCCATGGCGTAATCGCTGCCGAAACGCAGGGCCCCCTGGGGACACGCGGCCGACTCCTCGGGACAGAACAGCGATGCCCCAAGGTCGACGCTCGGCGGCCGGCCGGCATCATGACGCAGGGCGCCCGCCGTGTGCCGTGCGCCACAGGTTTCGGTCGCCGCCCGGCAACGTTCGCCGTCGAGCACCGGACGCCCGCGGAAACGCTCGGGCAGCGCGGGGTCGGGGGGCGGGAAGGACATCGTGCGCCGGCCTTGTCGCAGGCGCGCCAGGATCATCCTAATCATCGTCGTGTTCTCCCGACGGCATGTACGTCGTGCACGGGCTAGAGATCATGGCCGGCGTACGAGAGGTTGAAGCTCTTGTTGCACAGCGGAAAATCCGAAATCTGATTTCCCTGCATGGCGAGGGCGAGCGCCGACCAGTTGTGGAACGAGGGATCCTTCACCTTGTGGCGACGTATCCGTCCGTTCGCGTCGGTCAGTACGGCGTGCGCGATCTCCCCGCGCCAGCCTTCGGTGATGGCGACCACGAATTCGTTAGGCCGTAGATGTTCCGGAGGCTGACGGAGGCGCCCGGCCGGGAGATGGGCGATCTGCTCGCGCAGGAATTCCAGTGAACGAATCACCTCGAGACGGCGCACCAGCGCCCGCGCCGCGACGTCGCCGGCCCATGCGGTAGCGACCGGAATCTGCGTGAACCGAAACGCCCCGTACGGGTGATCGTGGCGAACGTCGCGGGGCACGTTGCAGGCGCGCGCCGTGGGGCCGACGAAGCCAAACTCCTCGCATGCCGCTCGCGTCACCGCGCCAACCCCTTCGAGCCGCGCCCGGACCGACTCGTTCTCGAAGAACAGCGCGCCGATGCGGTCCACGTCCAGAGCGAGGTTCCCGAGCCGCCGGTCGAAGTCCATCGCCATCGCCGGGGTGAGGTCGAAGCCGACGCCCCCGGGCCGGACGAGCCCGCGGCCATAGCGGTTGCCGGAGAGTTCCAGCAGCATGTTCAGGCAGTCGCCGCGCATGCGCCCGAAATACGCCGCCGCCGGGGCGTAGGCGATATCGCCGGCCAGCGCGCCCAGATCGCCGAAGTGGTTCGCCAGGCGTTCGAGCTCGAGGGCGATCGCGCGGATCGACTGGGCACGCACCCCCTTCTGGCAGCGGCCAAGCGCCTCGATGGCGCCGCAGAAGGCCTCGGCGTGGCCGACGACCGTATCGCCGGCAATGGACTCGGCGACCAGCACGGCGCGTTCGAGCGGCAGGGTCTCGAGCAGGCGCTCGACGCCGCGGTGCTGGTAACCGAGCATGATCTCGAGGAACAGCACGTCCTCGCCATGGGCCTGGAACCGGAAATGACCGGGCTCGATGACGCCTGCGTGGACGGGGCCCACCGCCACTTCATGGACCTGGCCCCCGGCCACGCGGCTGAACGGGTAAGCCTCGCGATCGTAGGCCCCGGCCGGCCGGCCGGGCGGCAAGTGATCCGGGGGGTGGCGACGCAACGGCTTGAGCCACGGATGGCCGTCGGGGACCAGCCCGCACTGCTCGGCCAGCTCGCGTTCGAAACCATGCGCCGAAGGGCAGTCGGGGGTGAGCGCCGGATAAGCATCGGTGACGAGCGTGGACAGCACGCCCAGGCGCCCGGCACCGTCGTCGGCCAGCACGGCCACGACGCGGGTTTCCCGGCCGGTCTCGGGGACCCCGAACAGCTGGCAAAGTCGAGCGCCGTCGCGCATCGCATGGAGGACCTGCTCGCGGAATGCGCCGGCGCCGAGCAGCGGCACGTCGCTCCACGCCATCGCCCAACGATTGCGGAGCATCGGTCCCATCACGCCACTCATGGCGCCGTGCCTCCCAGCGTCGCGGCGGCAGCCGCCAAAACCCCTTGGATCGAGGGCGCGAGACCCACCATGAGCGCAACCACCAGCAACGCCGCGGGGGACGCGTGAAGCCATGCGCTCTCGCGGGGGCGAGGGCCGACCGCCGTGGATTCACCCTGAACCATCGAGACGACTCGTACGCCGAGACCGATGAACGCGACCAGTTGCATCGCCACCATGCCGGCAGCCACCCAAGGCTGGCCGGCCTGGAACGCGCCCCGGAGGATCGCGAGCTGGCTGAAGAACAACGGGAACGGCGGAGCGCCGACCAGCACGAAGAATCCCGCCAGAAACAGAGCGCCGGACACGGGCAAGCGCTGGAGCAGGCCGGACACGTCGGCGATCCGCTTCGAGCGGTACTCGATCAGGATGGTGCCCGCGACCAGGAAGAGCAGCGCCTTGCACAACGAGGACCCGAGCATGTGCAGGAGGGCGCCGTAGGTGGCGGCCTGACCCAGCCCGCAGCCGATCGCGAGAATTCCCATGTGCTCGATGCTCGAGTAGGCCAGCATGCGCTTGTAGTTGGTTTGTCGCAGCAAGAGGGCGGTGGCCAGCAGGACGGATCCCAGACCGAAGCCGATCAACACCGGTGAGAGCAATGCCTGCTGGCCGGCCGCGTACCCGACCTGGACGACGCGCAGAATGGCGAGGAACGCGACATTGATCAGCGCACCCGACAACAGGGCCGAGATCGGAGACGGAGCTTCTCCGTGGGCGTCGGGGAGCCAGGTGTGCATGGGCGCGAGCCCGGCCTTGGTGCCGTAGCCGATGAAGAGAAACACGAAGGCCGCCTTGAACCACACCGGGTGCAGTCCGACCCCGGCGACCAGCGACGACCGGAGCAGGTTCGGGGCATCCGTTGCCACGCCTTGCGCGAGTGCGAGCAGGAAGGTGCCGAGCAGCGCCAGCGCGATGCCGACCGAGCAGATGAGTAGGTACTTCCACACCGCCTCGATCGAGTGCCGGTCGCGCGGATCGTAGATGAGCGGCGCGGTCGCAAGCGTGGTGGCTTCCATGGCCACCCAAAGTGCGCCGAAGTGATCGGTCAGGCACACGACCGATGCCGACCCCAGGAAGCCGAGCAGACACGCCTCATAGGCGCGACCACCGCGCGGCACTTGGCTCCTCAGGTAGGCGGCGCTGTAGACCGCGACCGCCAGGAACACGACGCTGACCAGAGTCAACGTCAGGCCGCCGAGCGGGTCGAAGGTGAGCCACAGCACCGCCGAGTCTCCAAGCCGCCCCGCCCAGGCGAGACCGAGCAGCGTGAGATGCGCCGCCGCCGCGAGGACCAGCCAGACCAGGCGACGCGCGCGCAGCGGATCGAGTGCTGCGACCGCCGCCCCACCGATCGGCACCAGGAGAAGCGCGAGGAGGCTCACTCCCGCAACTCCGAGAGCCGCGTCGAGTCGAGCGATTCGAGCTCGCGGTTCATATGGAACACCACGAGCCCCATGATGAACACGCCGACCAGCAGATCGAGGAGCACACCCAGTTCCACCAACAGGGGCACTCGTCCGGCGAGGATCATGCCGAAGATGTAGACGCCGTTTTCGAGCATCAGGTAGCCGACGACCTGGGTCATCGCCTTGCGCCGTGTCATGAGGACGATGAAGCCGGAAAGAACCGTGGCCAGCGACGTCGCCATCAGCAAGCGTGGCAGGTTGGGGTCGAGTGCCGGCAGATGGTTGCCGATGGCCAACGACAGTCCGAGCGCCACCACGCCCGCAGCCACCGAGCTGAGCGGTCCGAGGCTCGGCTCCACCTCACGCCGCACCGCCGCCTCGCGCATCGCCCACAACAGCACGTTGGGCAGCACCAGGCCCTTCACGACCAGCGTGCCTCCCGCCAGCAGGAGATTCTCGGCGTGCCATGGCGGGTGAATCGCCAGCGGCAGCAAGCCCAGCAGCACGCCCTGGAAGGCGGTGGCGCGGATGGTGAACGTGAGTCGGCTCGCAGCCAGCACCGCGAAGTTGCCGAGCAGGACCAGGAGCAGCAAGGCTTCGGAGAGTGGGATCATGATCTAGCGCAAGAGCAGGAGCGCGCCGAGGCTTGCCAACACGCCGGCGCTCACCAGGTACTGCGGGATTCGGATCATGCGTAGCCGAGCCATGGAAGATTCGACCACGCCGACGACCACCGCCACTCCCAGGAGTCCAAGGCCCAGGCGGCCGGCGGCCGCAAGCTCCGTGAGATCGGTTCCCGGCCAGACGAGCGTCACGAGCAAAGCGGCGAACAGTGCGAAACGGAGCGCGCTGCCGTAGAGGATCAAAGCGAGATCGGGGCCGCTGTGATCGAGCACCATGACCTCGTGGATCATGGTCAGCTCGAGATGCGTCGAAGGGTCGTCGATCGGACCACGAGCGGCCTCGGCCAGGAGCAGCATTCCCAGACTCAACGCGACCATGATCAGCGACGCGCCAGCGTGCGCCCAGGCCGGGCCCACCGGAGAGCCGAGCAGCTCGGAGAGCGAGCTGCCACCGGTGGCGATCGAGAGCGTGAGCAAGCCGAGGAACAGGACGGGTTCGGCCAGGACGCCGATCAGCAGCTCGCGACTCGCTCCCATTCCCTCGAAGCTCGAGCCGGTATCGAGTGCCGCAAGCGTCAGAGCAAAGCGGCCGAGCGCCAATAGCCCGGTGAAGAGCACGAGATCGCCCGGGAACTGCACCACGGCGGACCGTCCGTCGAGCGGGATCAATGCCGCGGCGCCGACGGCGCCGCCCACCCAGACCATGGGCGCCAGGCGGAACACCCAGGTCGCCACCTCGCTGTAGACCAGGCCCTTGCCGAGCAGGCGGAGCAGATCGCGGTAGGGCTGGAGCAATGGGATGCCGCGGCGCCCGGTCAGGGTCGCCACGGTTCTGGCCGCGACCGCGGGGAGCAGCGGCGCGAGCAACAACACGAGCGCGAAGGTGAGCGCGGCGCTCATCGCGGTCCCTCCGACGGCCAGAAGAACCAGACGAGCAGGAGCAGCAGCGCCACGCCGACGTATCGCAGGTAGACCATTACGCGGCCTTCCTGCAGTCGCCCGAAGAAGCCGAGGAGTTCGGCCAGACGCAGGAAGGCCGGCCGATAGAACTCGGCCAGTGCGCGCTCCGGCGTTCGCGACTCCCAGTGCATGGCGTCCGGCCACAGCCCTTGGGGTGGCCGCCAGCGCACGGAAGTTCGCAGCGCCGGTTGCAGCAGTTGGGTGATCGGTTGTGGCAGCGAGCTTGCCGTGTACTGCATGGAAGGCTCGGGGCGTGCATAGCCGCAGTCCCAGGTGACGGACTTCCGAATGGAGCGCGTGCGCACGAGCCAGGCGCGGTAGAGGAGGAAAGCGACCGCGGTGACCGGCGGCAGAGCCGCGAGCCAGGACAGCGGTGATGCCAAGCGCTGTACCTGGTCGAGCGGAGCCCCGGGGGCGAGCTGGTCAACCGCCCGGCCAATGAGCGCCAGCATCGGGCGCAGGAGAAAGACCAGAGCGAAACAGGCGCCGGCCAGCACAGTGACCGGAAACGCGAGTCCCGCGCCTCCGGGCGAGCGGGCTTCGGCCGCCGCCGAACTGCGCGGATGGCCGAGCAGTCCAATACCCACGATGCGGACGAAGCAGGCCAGAGCGGCGCCGGCGGTGAATGTGACCGCCACGACCGCCAGGAGCATCGCCAGCCGATCGGGCCCGGCAAGTCCGTGACTGCCGCGGAAGAGCGACAGCAGCAACAACCACTCGCTCGCGAATCCATGGGTTCCCGGGAGTGCCGCAAGCGCCGCCCCGCCGATCAGCAACGTGCTCCCGAGAAGTGGCAGCCGGCGCAGGAGTCCACCCCAACGCTCGAGGTCGCGGCTGCCAACGATCGCCGCGATGGCGCCGGCGGCGAAGAACAAGAGCCCCTTGGCCACCGCGTGGTTCCAGACGTGAAGCAGCGCGGCACTCCACGCCAGGGCGGCGACCAGAGGTTGCCCGGCGGCCGTAGCCAGGAGTGCCGCACCGATGCTCAGCGCGATCAATCCGGCGTTCTCGATCGTGGAGTAGGCCAGCGCCCGTTTGACGTCGCTCTGGCTGAGCGCCATCACGATGCCGCCGCACGCACCCATCGCGCCGAGGGCCATGAGAACCATGGCCGAGGCCCGGGTCTCGGGCCCGAGCACGGGCACGAAACGCACGATGCCATAGAAGCCGAGCGTGATGAGCACGCCGGACATGAGCGCCGAGACGTGGCTCGGCGCCGCAGCGTGAGCATCAGGCAGCCAGACGTGAAACGGGGCGACGGCAGCCTTGGTGCCGAAGCCGATCAGCGCCAGCACGAAGAAGGCCGCCGGTACTGGGGCGCCAATCCCGGCGAACGCAATCGGCAACAGCGGCACTCGCCAGCCCCCACTCGCCTCGGCCATGAGGACGAACAGGAGCGCGAGTGCCCCACCACTGACGTGGCCGGCGATGAGGTAGTTGAGGCCGGCCGCGCGGACCTCGCGAACGTGGTGATCGCTCGACAGCAGATACCACGACGTGATCGTCATCAATTCCCAGGCGAGGAGTAGCAGCACGGTGTTGGCGGCGACCACCACGAGCGCCATGCTGGCCAGCAGCAGCTCGAACGCCGCAAGCTGGATCGGAAGCCGGCCATCGCCGTGACCCAATCTCCCGTAGGCGGGGGCATAGACGCTGCCGAGAGCGCCGATGACCGCGATCGGCATCAGGAACACGGCGGTAATTGGATCGAGGCGCAGCGCCACCGGTCCAAAGGGCAGGGACCACGCACCTTCCCATTCACGGACCCCGCCGGAGAAGCCCTGCAACGCCGCGACCGCCAGACAGGCGGCGCCCAGGACGGTCGTGACCACGGCGATACCGCTGGATGCCGACCGCCGGCTCTGCAGCACCCAACTGAGGGCAGCTCCCAACACCCACCATGCGGCGGCCGCGGCGAGCCAGGTCACGAGTTCGTTCCGGTGGCGGAGCGGGGTTTCACATCCCCTCCAGGTCGAGCGCTGCGCTCGAGGGTGCGCATGTGATCGAGCAGACGCGGGGCGGGCGCCTTCTCCTGCAATAGCCGGCGTAGTTCGGGGTCGTGAAGCAGAAAACTCAATGCTGCGAGGATGCGAAGGTGCATCGGTACCGTCGGGCTGATGACCGTGAACAGCGCGTGGACGGGTTGCCCGTCGACGGCGCCGAAATCGACAGGTCGCGCCAGCAGGCACAGGCTGACCAAGGCGTCGTTCACCTGCAGCACGATGGGATTTCGCACGTGCGGGATGGCGATGCCATGCCCGATCCCGGTCGAGCCCATGGCTTCACGGCCGGCCAGCGCGGTCGTGAGGAACTCCCGGTCGACGGAAGCCGGCAGTGGCAGGAGGCCGACGACGGCGCGCAGCACTTCGTTCGGGGTCGCGCCCGGCACGTCGTGGTGAATGCCGCCGGCTGCGAGCAGCTCCGAGATCGGGGCCACGACTTCGGGCGTTCGTCGAGCTTGTTCGAGCAGCTCGGGGGATACCGGGACATTGTGCTCGATGGCCCATTCCCAGAGTTCGACCGGGTTGACGAACAGGCGCTCGTCGGCTCGGTGGACCGGCAGACCCCGGTCCCGGATCCAGCGTCGAGCCGTGTGCTCGCTGACGCCCAGGTACCCAACGGCCTCGGCCAAGCTCAGGCGCATGGCAGCGCGCTCAGGGAGCGCATTGGAACCGGAGAGCAGCCCGTCCGTGGCAACGCGCGATCATGGGATGCGGTCAGGATATTCCCATCAACGCCCATGCGCAATCCCACACTGCTAGTAACGTGGCATCACCGTGCTGTCAGGGCGGAAAGACTCTGAGCCTCTTGACCACGACGTTGTTCGCGGGATCGCGATCGATGGCGCCGGCGGGTGGCGCGACGCTGAACTCGACGTCGTAGTCGCCGGGGGCGGGCGGAGTCCAGCGATGGACGAATTGAGCCTCGGACCACATCGTCTGACAGTCCAGGAACGAGTGGGTCAGAGTGGCATCGAGATCCGTCCCGGAACGCATCCGCACCGTGGCTTGCGGGTAGGCGCCATTCACTTCGACGCTGGTCCGGAGGTCCACGGGCACGCCGGAATTGACTTCGGTCACCCAGTATCCCTGTTGCGTCACGAATCCGGACTGGAGCGGGTATAGGCCGACGTCGGGATCCTGGACCCGAACCTGAGTCGCGACGCGATTGTTGGACTCGTCGGTTTCCTCGAAGAGATCCATGGGGTCGAGAATCACCTCGACCAGGTGTTCCGCGCTGTCTGCCGGTTCCCAGGTGCCCAGATCGATCGTGACGTCACCACCGTAACCGGCGCACTCGACCGGTCTCAGCGACAACAACTCGCCGTCGACCTTTACCGCTGCCAGGAACCGCGACGAAGTCCCCGGACAACTGAACGCCGCCATCAGCCGCGACGCGGAGCCGCGGACCGGGTACGTCATCTGGGAACAAGGCGGGGTGTCGTGGGCGAAGTACACTCGTGGCGATCCGGCATCGTAGGCTTGCGGTGGATCGCATCCCGACGATGAACCGTCCCAGCCGCAACCGACGAATAGGCCCAGTGCGAAAGGGGCAACGAACACACGAAGTGCGCGACGTTGACGATGGAGCGGTGGGCGACCGCGCATGGACCACGCGAAATCTGACGAGAAACGCATGGAGATCCTCCCGGGGAGAGGCATGCCGCATAGAGTATCTACCCCGCATCCGGGGAATGCGACATTCGAAAACTCCCCAGGATTTTGCCAAGCCCGGACCGCGCGGCCCGTCTTCGGGGGTTCTTCCCAGGGGGCCGTTGGGCTTCGACCCGAAAGAAGCATGAGGAGGCACGAATGCACCGCCGTATGGTGATGAGTGCGCTGCTCGTGGGAAGTGTTGTCGTGGTCAGCACCGCCGAAGCCAAGAAGGGTCTCGGTTTCGAGGTGTACGGCGGCTGGACCGGCTACGAGATGTCCGAACTCAATGATTCTCTCGAGTCGTTCAATCAGTTGGTTGGCAGCGATCTCGGGACTATCGAGAGTGGGGCGCTGGCCGGCGCAGCGATACGGTTCGGAGTCCGGGACCGCGTGCTGTTGCGAGTCGGCGTCGAACGATGGTTCGCGGCCGGGCACGACGACGACCTCACGTTCGACGTCGCCGCGTGGGCGCTCGCGATCCACGCCACCTACTTCTTTCCGAGCACCTCCTCGGTCCGCTACGGCGTGGGCGCAGGGCTGCTCCCGTTCAACGTGTCCGGCGCGTTCCGCGGCGACGATTTCGAGTTCGAGGCTTCGGGGTCGGGATTCGCCGCGCAGGTGACCGGCGAGGTTCAGTGGTCGCTGGGCGGACCCTGGAGCCTGAGCAGCGTCGCCGGATATCGCTTCGCCAAGGCCGATGCTTTGAGCATCGAAGACCAGCCGTTCGACGCCGAGCCCGACTACACGGGGCCGTGGGTACGACTGGGAATCGCGGTCGACGGGCAGTAATTCCAGATGGTGAACGCCCGGCGCGATGCCTACAATTACCCCATGCGCCGATGTGCTCTCGTCATCATTGCGAGCTTCTTGGCCGCTTGGCTCTCCCCGGCCCGAGCCGAGTACTCGCACGTGCAATTGGCCACCAGCGGCGATCCGTCCTCGTTCTCCAACCACAGCGCCATCCATGACCCTGTAGGGGACCGGATCATCGTGTTCGGCGGCGCCGACGAGCTGTGCTCGCCACACTCCCGCCTGGCGGCGCTCGATCTGTCCACCAACGCATGGACCACTCTGGCACCAGCCGGTCCGACGCCCCCGGCGCGAAGCCGCCACCAGGCCGTCTACGATTCCCAGCTCCACCGCATGATCGTATACGGAGGCGATGGAGCCGCTTTCGGTTTACTCGCGGATCTCTGGGCGCTGACGCTGTCCGATCTGCCGACCTGGAGCGAGATCGTGCCGGTCAACGTCGGGCCGGGGACGCGATGGTTGCCTTCCCTGATGTTGGATCCGATCCGGAACCGCCTGATTCTCCACGGCGGCGATGACGGCAACGACACCTGGGTGCTGCCGCTCTCGGGAACCCCGGAGTGGGTGGAGCTGGCGACGGCGGGCGAGCAGCCGCCCGCGCGGCGGGGCCACGCCGCGTTCTACGATGCGGCGCTCGACCGGATGATCGTGGTCGGCGGATACGGCCACAGTATCGCCGACTCGTACGCCCTCGATTTGGCATCCATGACCTGGGCGAGGATCGAGACCGCGCGGTCGGCACCGATTCCACCGCTCCAGTGGTGGGCACCGTGGGCGTTCGACGCTTCACGCCGGCGCCTGGTGAGCTGGTCCCCAAGCCCGGTGCCGTACCAGGGGATGGAAGCGCACGTGCTCGACCTTTCGGGTGATCCGGTGTGTTACGTGGAGCCGGCCGACAGCCCCGCGTATCACGGCGACAACGGCTGGTCGTTGACTTGGGATCCCGTGCGCGATCGTATCCTGGTCCATGGCGGCGACTCGTTCCATCACGGGTGCAGCATCAGTCCGATTACTTCTGCGCTGGAATGGACAGTCGGCGCAGCGGGCTTCGATCTGTCGGCGCCGGGTGGGATCGAGTGGAACGGAGAGTCTACGCAGGAGATCGTCTACGTAGCGCACAATTCAACGAGTGACCTGCTGGCTCTCGACTGGACGTTGGAGAGCGACGAGACCGTGTTCGCCCTGCCGGTCCTGGGCAGCGTCATCGTCGCCGCGCAGGCCACCGTGGGAATCCCGGTCACTTTCGGGATCCTCGGGCCGTTGCCCAAATTCAGCAGGCTGACCTTCCGCTCTCATCCTCCCGGCGAGCCGGGGATGGAGGAGATCTGCACGCACGAGTTCTGGAGCACGTTTCCGACGTCCGTCCCCGGGCCCACGGAGTCGTCGTTCGATGTTTCTCCCGCGCGACCCAACCCTGGCAGAGGGGCGGTGTCCTGGACGGTTACGCTTGACAGCCCGGAGCGCGTGTCGCTCGCGATCCTCGATATCGGCGGCCGGGAAGTGTGGCGATCGCCCGAGACGGATCATCCTCGGGGTTCCGTCGTGATGACCTGGTCGGGCGCGACGCGTTGGGGTGCCCTGGCTGCGCCCGGGATCTACTACGCGCGGATCCAGTCGAGCAGCGGAGCGGTCGTCCGGCGTTTCGTGACGATTCGGTAGGGCGCAGCCCGCAGGCGGACCGGACCGTCCTCGCGAGCTACTCGACGCGCACGACCTTGCGCATGGCCTGGCGAAGCCCGTGCTCGAGCCTCACGAAGTAGGGCCCGCTCGGCACGCGCCGCCCGCGGTCGTCGAGCCCGTTCCACTCCCGGAGGTGCGGACCGGCATCGAGATGGCCCTGGTGCAGCGTGCGCACGGCGCGACCGTGGATGTCGTACACCCGCAGCGACGCATGGCCCGCCGACGGCAGGGTGAACGCGAACGAAGCGTGCGAGCGCATCGGGTTCGGCGACGCCGGCGCCAAGAGGACTTCGCGACTGGCTCCCGCGTCGCCACCGATCGACAGCGACAACGGATAGGTCAGCAGCCGGACATCATCGACTCCCGCCTCGACCAATGAACCCGCTGCCGAGTCGCTGGCAACGAATCGCAGCCGCATGGCGTTGGTCGGCGTGACGTAGTCGTGAATGAAGAACAGCACTCGCTGCCAGGCGTTCTTCGAATCGAGCGTGTTCTCGACCAGCGCCCAGCTCGCGCCGGCGTCGTTCGAAACGTACGTGCGCCAAAGGTCCGACGACGGGGCGCCGCCGAGCTGGTTCGTGTACCAGCGGTAGTACTCGATCACCGGGTAGTTGATCGCGGTCACTGCGTCGAAGACGTTCGAGGTCAGTGTCGTCCGGCCGCCATCGACGTCGCTCAGGCCCGGGTTCGCCTCGCCGAGCGGGTGCTGCCCGGTGAACCAGCACACCGTGCCCGAAAACGGCGTGTGATCGTCCTCGGGCTGGACGTTGACACCGTCGACCAGCGTACCGTTCGGATTGCCGCGCTCCCAGATTCCCGAGGTCGCGTTGTCGGTCGCATCGCCCACGGTCCATCCCGGATTGGCTTCCATCGTCTGCTGGAACACCGTGGTCGCCGGGCCGGCCAGGAACGTGAACGTTTCCCGCGACGGAGCCACCGGCGGGTGCGTGTTGGTCGCGCCGTAGACGTCGGCCGCGGTCAGGTAGTAGGAGACGATCGCCGCCGGCTGGCCGGGGATGACCGCGGAGAACTCGTCGGGGTTGCCGGTCGGCGTCATGGCGGCGGGTACGTAAGCGGAGCCATTCACCGAGAAGTAGAGCGTGGGCGAGGAGGCGTCGAGGGCGCCCACCGGGCCGGTGTAGCGAACCAAGGCGGTAACCGGGTAGTTACCGGTGCTGGTGTTGTCGGCGAGCGGCGTGTGCGTGAACTCGACGAAGAAGCCCGTGCCGATGCCGTGCGCGTTGAACGACGCCACGATGTCGGAGAAGTGCGGCGTGCCGTTCCCCAGATTGGCATCGTCGTCGTCCGCGATCAGGGTTTCGACGAAGTACTCGCTCATGGCGACGCCATCGTCGAGGGGATCGTCCGGGATGCCGTAGCGCGCGAAATGCGCGAGCCGGCTGGCCACGGTCAGCCCAACCGCCTGACGCAGGTCCCAGAACGCCCCCGAGATGATTTGCCCCGAGGTATGCGCCTCACCGGCGTCATCGGGCCAGCGCCGGGTGTTGTCGCAGGTCCTCAAGATCGTGCCCGGGCCGGTGAAGCCCTTGCCGATGTTCGGGTCGTCCTGCACGAACGCGGCATTGACGTCGGCCATGCCTTCGTGGAGAGCGCCGCTGAACATTCCGCCAAACGAGCCCGCCTGGATGTAGAGCATGTCGTTGATGCCGTGCCCGTACTCGTGATAGACGACGTCGGGAATCGTTGCGGTGTTCGGGCAGCCGCTGCCGGCGACGTAGAAGTTGACGCCGGTGCCGTTCCAGAACGCATTGCAATTGAGGTTGATGTTGACCCGAGTCGGCATCGAATAGTCGATCTGCGTGAACGCCGGATCGAGCGTGCGGATGAAATTGTGGACCAGGTTCACGTGGTAGAAGGCGTCGCGTTCGGCGACGTGCGAGTTGGCGTCGGTCCAATTGATGTTGACGGTCGCGGGATTGCCAACCGTGGTGTTGAACACGGCGATCGACGGCAGGTTGTTGTTCACGTCGCAGAACGGCCCGATCAGGCTGTCGCGCACGCTGACCGTGCCGGTGGCGGGCACCGAATAGTTCCCGAGCGAGCTGGTGACGCCGGAGTCCGGTCCGACCCAGATCCTCAGGTCGCGGAACGGGGCGGTGGTCAGCGGATCGGTCGGCAGCAAGGTGTGAATGGCGCCGGTGATCTGGCCCGAGATCACGTACCGGACGCGGTTCTGGCGGAATAGCACGTCGCCGTTTTCGGCGTCGACGAACGCAATCCAGTTTCCCGGTGGGTCTTCGGTCACCACTCGCTGCTCGTAGACGAGCCGGTATTCGACGCCGGTCTCAGTGGACCAGGGCATCAAGTACAAGCCGCCGTCTTCGATCGTGCCTTTTCCGGGTGTGTAAGCCAGCCCTCGGCGGGCCTGCTCGCGCGCGGCGGCGCGCACCAGAACCGGCGAGGTGCGCGGGGCTCGGCTCGGCTCATGCGCATCGGCGCCGAACATCATGAGCTTTCCGGACTCGGAGACCCGGAACTCCCAGTCGGAGAACAGCACCGGCACACCGTGAATCTTCTGGCGATAGCGGGCGTACCAGAGTCCGTTTACGGAGTAGATGGCAGCGACTTCGAGCGACGGCGTGCCGAACACGCCGGGGTTCCCCGCGATGAAGCTGCGTAGCGCTCCATCGACCGTGGCGGCGTCGCGCACCGGGCCCGAGATCGGGAAGGAGGGCCCCCAGGCCCGATGCGGGCTCTTGGTGACCGTGTTCCATTGGGCCTTCCACCCACCGTGTCGGCTCTGGAACTCGCGCCAGGGGGGGCGCGCATCGAGGGCCGGCGCAGCGGAGGGGCTCGCGATGCGGACGACGCGTGCCTGATCGGGCCGAAGTTCACCCTCCGGAGCGTCGATCGGCCGCACGATCGCGTGAGCGGGGACGGCAAAGAAAAGGGAGAAGCAGAGGACGAACTGGCGGCCTGCGAGCGCCATGATGACCTCGGTTGTTTGCTTCCCGGCAGCCGACTACGCGACGGCTTGACGACCCCAGAAGTTGGCCTGGATCAGGTCGCGCACCTGCTCGCGCACTTGATCGCGGATCCAGCGGACTCGATCCAGCGACTGACCCTTGGGGTCCGGAAGATCCCACTCGAGGCGCTCGGCGCCCGGAACCACCGGGCACTGGTCGCCGCAGCCCATGGTGACGACCAGCGTGGCATTCGCCACGATTTCGTCCATGAGCAGGCGCGGACGATCGGGGGCGAGGTCGACTCCAACCTCGCGCATCACGTCCACGACCTCGGGGTGAACCCGGTTGGCCGGCTCGGTGCCGCAAGAAACCGCGCGCACCAGGCTCGGGTCGGCCATCTGGTTGAAGAAGATCCTGGCCATCTGTGAACGCCCTGCGTTGTGGGTGCAGAGGAATACGATCTTGTACGGGCGAATCGACATGGGTAAAACGTTAACAGACGATTTCGTGGCGGCAAAGACCTGTCTGCGACGATCTTTCCCGCCGACGATTTCGCGACGCGGGATGCACGATGTCGCACACGCGCTCGGCAGAACGCAGCGTGGTCGATCGGGGACCGGATCTCGTAGGATCCGGACGTGCCCGGAATCCTCGATCACGTCCTCGCCGCAGTTCTGATCCTCCTCGGTCCCGTTTGGGGCGCCACCTTCGGCTACCGGCGGCTACTCCGGGCCAGCCTCGCCCAGCGCCCCCGCGTCCGCATGTCGCTGTACGCCACGGCGATGGCGGTTCAGTGGGGGCTGGTGCTCCTGACCTCGGCGGTGTGGGTCGCCGCCGGACGCACCGCGCGGGAGATCGGCCTCGAGCCGAGGGTCACGACCGGGCTCGCAGGCGTGGCGGCCGGCATCGCCATCGTCTTCGTCCTGGTCTGGCGCCAGCGGACCAAGGCCCTGGACGACGACGAGGCCCTGGCCGAGGTGCGCGAGCGCATGCGCCACGTCGAGCCGATGCTCCCGCGCGAGCCGCGAGAGCTCCGGCGCTTCTACGCCCTGTCGATCACCGCCGGGATCTGCGAGGAGATCCTCTACCGCGGGTTCATGATCTGGTACCTGACCTACTGGCTCGGTCCGTGGATCGCGCTCGGGGCCTCGGCGGTGGTTTTCGGCATCGGCCACACCTACCAGGGACCGCGCGGGATCCTGTTGACCACCCTGGTGGGCGCTTTCCTGGCGGGCGTCTACTTCATCTCGGGCTCGCTCTATCCCGGCATCCTGATGCACGCGCTCATGGATGTTCACTCCGGCCACCTGGCCTACGTGGCGCTGCGCCGCACGCCGCCCGAGCCGGTGCCCGACCTGGAGACGATCGAGGCATGGGCCGACGCGGCGCTGGCCGAAGCGCCAGCGGATGAAGGGCGATGACGCGCTCGGCGTTCGACGTCGCGGTCGTCGGGCTGGGCGCCGCCGGGAGTTCCGCGCTCTGCCACCTGGCGCGCAACGGATACCGGGTGGTCGGACTCGAGCGCTGGACCAGCCCGCACACGCACGGCTCGTCGCACGGCGGGAGCCGGATCATCCGCGAGGCGTACTTCGAGGATCCCTGCTACGTCCCCCTGGTTCAGCGGGCCTACGAACTGTGGTCGGCGCTCGAGCGCGACGCCGGGCAGACGCTCATGATCGAGACCGGCGGCGTGATGATCGGGCCACCGGGAGGCGTCCTGGTCGCAGGCGCTCTGCGCAGCGCTCGCCTCCATGGTCTGCGGCACGAACTATTGTCGGCGACCGAGATCCGGCGCCGGTTCCCGGCGTTCGCGCCGGGCGACGACATGGCCGGGGTCTGGGAGCCGCGCGCCGGAGTGCTCCTGCCCGAACGCTGCGTTGCCGCCCATCTCGACCAGGCCGCGTTCGCTGGCGCCGAGATTCGGATGAATACCGCGGTCACCGGCTGGCGGGCGACTGCCGGAGGCATCGTCGTCGAGACGAGCGGGGGTGAGGTGCACGCCGGCCAGGTCGTCCTCACGGCCGGGGCCTGGCTTCGCGGCTTGCTGAACGGCTTCGATCTGCCGCTCTCGGTCGAGCGCGTCGTTCAGGCTTGGTTCGCGCCCGCTCGAGATCCGGCCCTGCTCGAGCCGGCGCGCTGCCCGATCACCATCTGGCAATACGAGCCCGACCGATTCTTCTACGCCTTCCCGGCGCTGGACGGCGCCGTCAAAGCTGCGCTCCATCATCAGGGCGAGCGCATCGATCCCGATCGCGTTCGCCGCGAGGTCGAAGGCGACGAGGTCGAGCGAATCCTCGCGCCGCTCCGCCGCCACATTCCCCCGGCCGCCGGCGCGCCGATCCGAGCCCTGACCTGCCTTTACACCAATACCGCCGACGAGGACTTCATCATCGATCGGCACCCGGTGGAGCCACGCGCGATCCTGGTCAGCGCCTGCTCGGGCCACGGCTTCAAGTTCGCCAGCGCGATTGGGGAGATAGTGGCGGGAATGGTCGGCGGAGCTCCCGGCCCGGTCCCCGAGCGCTTCGGCCTCGCGCGACTCATTCGAACGGCAGGGAACCCCTAGCGAGCGGCGTCGGCGGCTCGCACTTCGGCGAGCGCGCGGTGACGCCTGGCCAGCGCGACCAACACCGCGAGCCAGCCCAGCACCAGCACGACGTTGATCGCCGCGAACGACTGCGGGTGTAGCCCGATTTGCGCCCCGATGAACACGATCAGCGCCGACAGCACGTCGCCGGCGCGCCAGAAGAAGGTGTCGGTCGCCGCCTTGGCCTTGTATTTGGCGTCGCGCGAGGTCGGCAGCCACAAGGCATGGCGCGCGGTGTTCTGCAGCGAGTAGTCGAGCGAGTTCTCGAGGACCTTGACCGTGCGGATCAGACCCAGGATCGGAGTGATCGCGAGCATGGCGTAACCCCCGAGGGCGACCAGGGGCATCACGAACAAAGCGACGCGAACCCCGAACCACTTGATCACCCGCGACACCAGGAACAACTGGACCAGTGCGGTCACCACGCTGACCCAGACCAGGAAGGTCGCGTAGAAACCACCGATGAACTGCCTCTTGTACTCGCCCGGGTCGAGCGCGCCGTGCACGCCGGCCGCGATGTTGCGATCGGCAAGCATCGAGAGGGTCTTACCCAGGATGTACTCGCCGTTCGAGTTCACGAGATTGATCGCGAGCACCAGCAAGCCGATGTAGAGCAGGTAGCGATCGCGGAGTACGAGCTGGAAGCCGCCGGTGCTCGACATGGGTTCCTGTGTGGCACGCGTGGCGCGCGTGGCTGCCGCGATCGCGCCCAGCCGCGCGTCGATGATCCGCGTCAGCGCCAGACTGACGCCGAGCACTCCGGCCGATACCAGCATCAGCTGATTCAACCCAAACGGACGGATCAGTGCGGCCGCGATTCCCGAGCCGAACACCGCTCCCAGGGTGGCGCCGAACGCGACGATCGCGAACAGGCGCTTCCCCTGCTCCTCGGTGTACACGTCGTTGGCGTACGCCCAGAACTGGGCGGTGATCATGACGTTGAAGATCCCGATCCAGAGAAAGAACGCGACCCCGAGGTAGGTGAGCTGGAGCTGGGCCAGGCCGTAGAAAACGACCAGGCACGCGATGAAGATCAGCGTGACGCCGGTGATCAGGCGAATGCGATCGACCCGATTCGCGAAGGCGCTGTAGGCGGGAATCAGGAACAACAGCAGGAAGACCTGCCCGGCGGACAAGTAGCTCTTGATCTCGGCACCGCTCGGGACCTGGAGAATCAGCGCTTCGCGCACGGGGCGAATGAGGTAGTAGCACATCAGGAGCAGGAAGACGTTGAGCGCGAGCAAGAGCGCCGTGCCGCCTTCGCCCTGACGGACTTCGGCGAACACCGACAGCAATCGTTCGAGCGGTCCGCGTTGGGTGTCCGGGGCGTCAGGTGGCGGGCGGTCGGCGGTCATGGGCGGTGGCTGGGGTGAGCGGCGTGGGCGGTCGGCGTTCTTAGGCAGCCGATCGTCATGGCGTTCGGGCCAGGTCGAACGAATCGATCATGTTGGTCGTGTGATTGCCTTCCACCCGGTAGACCCGAACCAGAACCGGCGGCGAATCCGAGACGTCGCCACCGGGCACCACCATGCGGCAGAAGTGATACACCGCTTCGGGCTCCGCGGGAAACGTGATGCGCGAGCCATCGGGCAGGGTCTGCGCCAACGCCTTGCGGCGCCGTTCGTCGGGGACGCGATTGAGCGGCGAGCCGCCGCCCCCGGTCGTCACGTGCCAGAAACCCCGCCGGCCCTCGCGATCGGTGATCCACGTGCGCTCGTACAGGTGCTCGTGGCCGACCAGCACGGCGGTGACGCCGTGGCGGTGGCACATCTCGATCAGTCGACCGCGCCGACTCGCGCGGCCGCGCGCGTCATCCATCGTCCAATCCTCGAGGTAGTGACCGGAGGTCGCCAGCGGGTGGTGCAGCACCACGAACTTGTAGGCGAAGGGAGCGGCGAGCACCGAATCCGCCCACGCCAACTCCGCCTCGGACAAAGCCTCCTCGATATCGGAGGGGTATCGGTCGCGAACGTCGGTGAGTGGGTTGGAATCCAGTAGAACGAAGCGCGCACGCCCAATGTCGACGACGTGCCACAATCGCCCCGGTCCGCTGCTGGCGCCCATCACCCGTTCCCAGTTCTTCTGAGCCTCCGGGTGCCAGGTCCGCTCGTGATTCCCCGGGGTGGCGATGAAGTTCACCGACTCGCGTAGCGGCGCGTACAGCCGCACGAAGTCGTTCCACTGTCCGCCCCGCCGGCCGTCTTCGACGATGTCGCCGGTGTGCACGATCAGTTCGGCGTCGACCTCGGCCGAGATTGCGCGTAGCACGCCCAATTGATTGCCGCCGGTGTAGCGCTTGGAGCCGAACGTGGACCAGATGTCGCGCACGCCGTCGAGGGTCGGAAACACGAGCTGGAGGAATGCGATCGGCACGTGGATCAGCCCGCGCACCCATTCTCCGGGGTTGCGCGAGCGCAGCGACGAGCGGACCACCGAAGCTCCATAGGAACGGGACAGCACCATTTGCCCCGGGCGGCTGTCGCCATAGACCAGCACCACCGTCGAGTCCGGGCCGCCGGGCAGGCCGCCGGTCGGCTGCGGCGCCCCGGGAACCGGAACGATGCCCTTGTAGGCGCCGACCGGTGCGCAGCCGAGAGCCAGCAGAGACAGGGCGATCAGCGGCGCGGCGCGGCGCGCGCGGTCAGCGCGCGCCATTGCCGCCTGCCGACGCCGCTCGGGCCGCCACGGCCTCCTCGGGTGTCAGCCAACGCGCGGCGATCTTGTCGCGACGCTCGATCAGGATGCGGGTCAGGTACTCGGCCGCACGCGGGTCGGAGTACCTGCCCATCTCGACCGCGGCGCGAATGTGCTCGTCCGAGAATCCGGCAACGATCCGGGCGCCCCAGCGCGCATCGCGGTCGGTGGCCACGTCGAACGCGGGATTCGGCAGGAATGGTTTCCAGCCGCCGGGCTCGAAGTACTCGGACTCGATGAATCCGACGCTTGGAATGCCGGAATCCTCGGCGTGTTCCCACCCCGCCGGAACCAAGCCGAGCGTGGCCAATGCACGCGCCGAAGCCCCGTAGTCGAGCAGGTATTCGTGTCCGCCGCTCGGCGACTGCGCCGCGATCGAAGCCGAACCGAGGCAGCCGCTGAAGTCGATGACGTGGTGGCGGACGAACGAGCGCCCGCCTTCGGTGACCCACATGTCGAGCGTGTTGCGGGCGCTGCCGTCGGTGTTGTTGAGCCAGGCGTGGATCAGCCACAGCCCGCGGACCTCGCGACGATGCTCGTGTGGGATCAGATCTTCGGGGTCGTCCTTGCGCCGGCCGTCGTAGCGCCATTCGCTGAGCGGCTTACCGGAGAGGTATCGGCTCGCAACCACCCGATAGCTGCCGTCGGGCATCTTCGGCACGTCCAGGAGCAACTTCGTGAGGAACATTTCGTCGATCGTGTGCTTGATTCCGAGGACCTCGTACGTGGCGCCTTCGGCGATCTTCAGGTCCTCGCGCCGGAAGAACGCGATCGTGTTGTCGGGCACGTTGTAGCCCGCAGCCCAGTAGAGCCGAGCGCAAACCACGTCGGCAGAGGTCCCCAGTTCCGGGTGGTGGGGCGGATCGAACTTGATCGCAAAGCGCGCGCCCTTCGCATCCTTGATCTGGAAGCCTTTGGAGACGCCCTCGGTCTTGGCGCGCACCAGAGTCCACGGACCGGGCGCCGGTCCCGTGCCCGCTCCCGGCCCGAGCAGCATGTCCTCGACGCTCACCGTCTGGTGTCCGACCCTCGGCGTCCACCAGGTGGTCGGCAGGCGCACCTGGTCGCTCTCGTCGACATTGGCCGCCTCGCGGCGACCCGCCCCCAGCCGGCGAGCCAGCAAGCCGAGATCGAGGAACCTCGCCATCGGACGGATGACGCTCTGTTCGAGCGCGTCGTAGCCGTACGAGATGCCGTGCGGCGCGGGTGGTTGGGGTGCGGCGTGCGTGCTGTCGGCGGTCTGGCCGGAAGCCTGGGGCGCCGCCAATACCATGGTCGCGCCCACCGCGATCACCAGGCCTGCGATGCGCCGCCTCATTGCTCGGCTCCAAATCCGAAGCGGAATCGGGTCTGTTCTCGACTCCATTCGAAACCGACGTTTCCGATCAGCGATCGGTCCCCGCGGACGCGCAGCACCGTGCCGTAGGAGTTCACGAGACGGTCCATGCGGGCGGCCTCCATCTCGGGGAAGACGCCGCCGACATCGGCATGGAGGTCGAACTCGAGGCTCTTGCCGATCGGGAAGATGTACGAGGCCCGGCCGGCGACCATGTCGATGTCGCGGAAGCGGCCGGTTTCGTAGCCCCGCAGGTAATCGCTCCCCCCGAGCCACGGCAGGTCGGAGAACAAGTACGTTCCCCCGCCGTCGTCGAGGGTCTGATCCATGATCCGGGCCAAGAGTCGCACCGTGCGCGGATCGCGTCCCCATGACGTTCCGATCTCCGCCTGAGCCGACAATTGGGTGAAGGGCTTCGCATTCGTGCTGTTGTTCTTGAGCGCGAGTGCCTCGATCGAACGGTCGAAGCGTTGGCCATCGAGCCGCAGCCTCCAGCCGTGAGTCCAATGCGGAGAGCCGACGCGGCGGTCGAACAGCATGCGGCCGCCCCAGGTGAAGTGCTCGACCGCCTGCCGCAGAGTCCCGGCGGCCACCGCCGGATGCAGCACTTCGAACGATTCGAGCTTGGCGTCGCGGCCATCGGTCATGAATTCATATCGGGGTCCGGCCCACACCGCGAACTGGGTCCGGATCGGATGCTTCGGCGGCAGCAGACTGGGATAGACCGCCGCGACCTCGGCGACTCGAAGCGCATCGTTGGCGATGTGGTGTGGGTGAACCAGCGCCACCCGAATCGACTGTGTGCGCAGCGCGTAGGCCGACTTGCCGTCGATCGAAGCGTCGATCCCGGTGCCGTAGAACAGGTCGCGCGATCGCCATTCCGATCCGTAGATCGCCCGCAGCGGCCCCCAATTCACGGCCACGCGCTCGCGGTTGTACTGGCGTGTGCTGCCGCTCAGCTCCAGGAGCACGCGGTCCTTGAGAAAGGGCGGAATCCAGCGCAGCTCGAGGCCGGTGCCCGTGCGATCGCCCAGGGAGGCGGGCGCGACGTAGGCGCCGTACAACTGCGTGACCGCGAGGAACCCGAGGGCCTTCCCGACCAGCTGCGACTCTTCGAGGTACCCCAGGGTCTGCTCGCCCATCCAGCCGAGCCCGCTCAAAGGGAGCGACACGACGCGACCGGGGAACTGGAGTGCAGCTTCCCAGGGTTCCCAGCGGGGAACCGCCGCAGGTGGATTCCAGGGAGGCGCGCTGGTCGGCGCCAGCGACGATCGGGCCGCGGCCGCCGCAGAGTCGGCAGACGGCTGGGCGGCGATGGGACGCGCGACCGCACACGACAGAACCAGCATCACCAAGAGACACTGCGCGAGGGAGCGCATGAGACCCGGGACTATTCATGCGTTCCGCCGGCCGGTCAAACGTGCCTGTGCTAGGCTCCGGGACCTCTCGGAGTCACGATGATCCCTCTCGTCGCACGACTGCTTCGCCTCGAGCCCGAGGAAGCCCGCCGCGCCCTGACCCTCGGGGGTCTTCTATTCGCGCTCCTGGCCTCGTACACCCTGGCCAAGACCGCGCGCGACGCGCTGTTTCTGGCGAATCTGCCCGCCACCGTATTGCCCTTCGTCTATCTCGGCGTCGGCGTAGTGACCTCGTTCGTCGCGATCGCCTTCGAACGCGGCACCCGCTCGCTGACCGCGTGGCGGCCGCTCGAAATCGCCATGTGGATCGCAGCTGGCTCGCTGGCCGCGTTCAGCCTAGTCGGGGGTTTCGGAGCGACTTGGCCGCTGGTCGTGTTCTACGTCTGGGTCAACGTTTACGGGCTGATCCTGCTGTCGCAATTCTGGATCGCAGCCCAGGCGCTGTCGCACCCGCGCGAGGCCAAACGCTCGTTCGCGTTCGTCGGCGCCTGCGGAATCATGGGCGGACTGGTCGCCGGCCTGGTGGCGGTGCCGGTGACCGCCACCCTGGGCATTCCGGCGCTGATCGCGCTGGCCGGCCTGTTGCTCGCCGGCGGGGCGCTCCATTTGCGGATCGCCACGCGTCGCGCCGAAGTCCAGCATGTCGACGCGCCGCTGACCGGACCGACGCCGAATCCATTGCGGCTGTCCTACGTGCGTTGGCTCGCGATCGCTGCTCTGTGTTCGGTGCTGGTCACGACCCTGGTCGAATTCCAGTTCAAGGTCGAGATTCAACGCCGGCTGGTGACCTCGACTGCGCTCGCGGAATTCCTCGGCCTGTTCCACACCGCCACCAATCTCGCAGCACTCATCCTGCAGCTGTTCGTCACCCGTTGGTCCCTGGGCCGAATCGGAGCCACGTGGTCGGCCGCGATCCTGCCGGCGGGTCTGGGTCTCGGCGCGGCTGCGATCCTGGCGTTCCCGGGATTCGTGACCTCGGTGACCGCGCGATTGTGGGATCAGGTGTTGCGGAATTCCCTGAACCGATCGGCGACCGACTTGTTCTACTTTCCGCTCGCTCCCGAGATCCGGCGCGCCGTGCGCTCGCGAATCGACGTCGGGCTCCAGCGTCTGGGCGACGCTCTGGCCGGCGCCTTGATCATCGTCTCCGGCGCCATGATGGGCACCGACACGCGCACCATCGCCGGTCTGGTGGTGGTGTTGGTGGCCGTCTGGGTGACGGCGTGGGTTGGTGTTCGGCGCGGCTACGCCCGTGAGCTGGGGCGCAATCTGCGCCGCATGACCCTCGATCCACACGCTACGACGGTATCGCTGCGCGAAGCCAAGATTCTCGACGAGATGGGTCGCCTGCTGGCGAGCCCCCACGAGCGCGTCGTTCTGCATGGGATCGAAATGCTGGCGGACAATGCTCCGGAGGAGCTGGATCGCTACATGCCGGAACTCCTGGCTCATTCTGCCGCCGAGGTGCGCGCCCGGGCGCTCGCGTTCGTGCGGTCAGATTCCCCTCCCGAGGTGCGGGAGGCGGTCGAGCGTCTGCTCGCCGACGACGACGCCGAGGTTCGCATCGCCGCCCTGCGGACTCATTGCCTGCTCCAGGGCGGTTCGATGGTCGAGAGTGCCCGGCCCTACCTCGAGAGTCCGGATCCGCGAATCCGACGGAGCGCGCTCGCCTGCATGATCGAGGTCGCGGGTCCGGTCGAGGTGGCGCTGGTGCGGTCGATCGTCGAGCGCAGGCTCCATGAGGGGGACGTCGAGGAGCGGGCCTCGATCGCCAAGGCGATCGGACACCGGGCGTCGGACGACGGCTTCGACGACCTCGAGAGCGCGCTGGTCGGTGATCCGTCGCCGAAGGTTCGCCGGGAAGCATTGCGCAGCGCGGGCCGCCACGGACGCCGAGTCCTGGTGCCCCGCATGATCGAGATGCTCGCCGACGGCAGCACGCGCGAAGCGGCGCGCGCCGGGCTGGCCGCGTTCGGTGATCGCATCGCGGGAACCCTCGGCGACTACCTCACGGACGCGAGCGTCGATCTCGAGATCCGGCGCGCCTTGCCGCGGGTGCTCGCCGACATCGGCAGCGAACAGGCCGCCCAGGCGCTCTTGCGCTTTCGGGAGCGCGGCGACGTTCGGCTCGGCTATCGCGTGCTCAAGGGCCTGAATCGGATCCGCGAGGGCAACCGGGCGGTCCGCTTCCCGCGCGATCAGGTCACCGAAGACATGGCGTGGGATGCGCGCAGCTACCTGTTCGCATTGGTGAACTATCGCAGCTGTCCGATCGGTGGGAGTCGGAGCGCCGAAAGGCTGCTCTGCATTGTTCTAAACGAACGGATGGACCAGGCGATCAACCGTGTCTTCCGGCGACTCGGGCTGCTCTACCGCCAGGACGAAATCCTGGCCACCTATCGCGGCGTCATCAGCCTGGATCCGCGCGCCCGGGGCCATGCTCTCGAATATGTCGAAAACGCGATCGCGCCCGACCATGCCGCGCTGGTGTTGCCGCTGGTCGACGAATCAGGTGACGATGCCCGGATGCGCCTGGCGGCCCACCGGCACGGCTTCCACTTCCTGAGCCCGCGCGATTCGCTCGCGGCGCTGATCGAAGGCGACGACCCCTGGCTCCGGACCTGCGCGCTGTACGTCGCCGGATCGCAGCGCGATCGCGAGCTGGCTGCACAGGTCGATCGCAACCTCGGCGCGCGCGAACCCTACGTGCGCGAGACCGCGCTGTGGGCGCGCGCCGCGCTCGCGGGAGGTGCCTGATCTCCGAAGAAACTCTGACCCTGATCGAAAAGACCGCGTTCATGAAGAGCATTCCGGTCTTCTCGAACATCCCGACCGAAGCCCTGGCGGGCCTCGCCGCGCGCGCGCGCGAAATCCACTGTGAAATCGGTGACGAACTGGCGCGAGAGGGCGACCTCGACCGCGGTGCGTTCCTGGTGGTCGATGGATTGATCCAGGTGCGACGCGGCAAGGCGGTGGTTCGGGTCATGCGCGCCGGGATGGCGTTCGGCGAACTCTGGCTGCGCGAAGGTGAGCCTCACCAGTATTCCCTCATCGCGGTCGAGCATTCCCACGTGCTCAACGTGCTGCAAGGGGACGTGTGGGACGCCGTGCAGGAGCACCCCGAGTTCGCCGCGGCCATGGTGCGCTCGTTCGCGTTGCGCATCCACGAGCTGACCGGACGCGTTCTCGATCTCGAGCGCGTGATCTCGCGGCTCCACTTGAGTCTGGTCGAGCGCGGGATCGAGCCTCCGGAGCCGCCCGAGTCCCTGATGGAACCCCTGCCTTCGGATCGCGAGCCGTGGGGCATCGAGGGCGGAGCCATGGATCGGCCGCCCTGGCCGGCGCTGCCGACGCCGTCGGACGAGCCCGGATTCAAGCGTTGACCGACGCCACACCGCGAACTGCCGATCCGCCCCGCGGCGTCACCGGGCCGATCGGCCCAGAACTCCTGCGCCTCGCGATCCCGATCTTCTTCTCGTTCCTGCTGCGCACCGCCTACCAGTGGGTCGACGCGCTGTGGGTGCGCGGGCTCGGGGTCGAAGCCACCGCCGCCGTGACCACGTCGGTGTTCGTGATGTGGCTGGTCATCTCGCTCCACGACGTTTTCGGGCTCGGCGTCTCGGCCTATGTGAGCCAGTTGCTCGGCGCCGGCGATCGCCGGCGCGCGGGGCTCGCAGCCTGGCTGGGACTGCGGGTCGCAGTACTCATGGGACTGATCGGCACGGTCGCCGGCCTGTTCTTCGCGCGTCCGATCTACGGGTGGCTCGGCGGCGACGCTCAGGTCGTCGAACTCGGTGGCCAGTACCTGTCGATCGTGCTCGCCGGCTCGCCGATCCTCATGGCCTCGTTCACCTGCGAGACGATCATGCGCGCCGCGGGGGACACGCGAACGCCATTGCTCGTGGATCTGTTCGCTGTGTCGCTCAACGCCGTGCTCGACCCGTTGCTGATCTACGGCTGGGGTCCGATCCCGGCGATGGGCATCGCCGGCGCGGCCTGGGCGACCGTGATCGCGCAGTCGGTGATGCTCGGCATCTTCCTGACGCTGGCCGCGCGCGGCACTCCGGCGCTGCCGTTCGCGCGCCGCGCGCCGGGCCCGCGCATCCGCTTCCTCGGTTTCGCCCGCGTCGGCGTGCCGGGCGCTCTGATCGGCATACTGTTCTCGGTCGTCTACATGAGCTTCTCGCGGGCGGCCGCGGAATACGGCCCGGCGGCGATGGCGGTGGTCGGCATCGTCAACCGTATCGAGGCGCTCCAGTTCATCGCTTCGATCGCCTTCGGCGTCGGCGGTGCGGCGCTGGTCGGCCAGAATCTCGGCGCCGGGCGGCCCGACCGCGCGGTGCAGGTCATCCTGACCGGCAACCTCTGGAACTTGTGGATCTCGCTCGCGGTAACCGCCCTGTTCATGGCCGTCCCGGAGTTCTTCCTCGGGCTGTTCTCGCGCGACCCCGAGGTCATCCGTCTGGGTGTTCCCTACCTGCGGGTGATGGCGTTGTGCCTGGTGACGGTCGGTGTCGAAATCGTCACCGCCGAGTGCATCATCGGCTCGGGGCATACTCTCGCGATCTCGGTGATCTACACGACCTTCTCGCTGATCCGCATTCCGCTGGCGTTCATCGTTCCCAAGTGGGGCGACTCGGGCGTCGTGGGCATCGCGTGGCTGGTCACCGTGACCTGCGTGCTGCGCGCGCTGCTGATCGTCGGCTGGGCAATGCGCGGCACGTGGAAGACCGGGTTGGGGAAGGAAGTGCACGGCCCGGCGCAGGTGCCGGAGGTTGGCGGGGGGTAGGTCAGCGATCCGTGACCTTGCGCACGATCTCCTCGAATCGCGGGTGGCCACGCAAGGGGTCGAGCCGCGGATGGACGCGCACCCAGACCAGCGCGCGATCGTGCTCGCGATACGCGCGCTCGAGCCAGTCGAGCGCCGCCTCGTGTTCGCCCAACCCTAGGTGGATCGCGGCGATCGCATGCGCCGAGACCTGGCGTTTGAGCGACTCGGCGGTCAGCCGTTCGAGAATTTGTCGAGCTTCGTCGTGCCGGCCGCCGCGGGCGAACGCGTAGCCGAGCCCGCCGGACACCAGTCGTTCGCCGCCCTGGAGCGCCAGAGTGTGCTCGAACGCCGCGATTGCCTCCTCGTGCCGGCCCATCTGGGTGAGCGTTCGGCCGAGGTCGCTGTTCGCGGGCACGAACTGCGGATCCAGCTCGAGCGCGCGCCGGATCGCGGCCAGGGCCTCGTCGTAGAGTCGCGCGAAGAAGTACGTGTCGCCCAAAGTGGTCGCGATGATCGGCGAGAACGGATCGAGTTCGGTGGCGCACGCCGCTTCGGCAATCGCTCGTTCGTGCTGGCCGGCGCTGGACAACACTTCGGAATACCACTGATGTCCGGTCGGGTAGCCGGGATTGAGCGCGATGCCTTTCTCGAAGGCGCGCAGCGCCCCCGGCCAGTCCCAGTCGTAGAACAGTCGCGCGAAGCCGAACGAGATATGGGCTTCGCCGAGATCGGGGTCGATCTCCAGCGCCCGCGACAGCGCGGCCCGCGCCCGGCTCGCGGCTTCGTGGGGCAGGACGGTATGCAGATCGCCGAGGATGTTGTAGGTGTCGGCGATGCCGGCGTAGGCGAGCGCGAACTCGGGATCGAGCTCGACCGCGCGTTTGAGGTGGACCAGCGCCTGCTCCAGCTCGCGGGGCGTTCGGCGATTCCAGTGGAAGCGGCCCATGAGGTAGGACTCGTAGGCTTTGGCATTGGGCGCGCGTCCACCGGCAAGCCGTGCGGCTTCGCGGGGCGTCAGCTGCACCTGGACTTCGCTCGCGACATGGCGCGCGACGTCGGACTGGAGCGACAAGATGTCGCCGACCTCGCTCTCGTAGCTGTGCGCCCAGAGCAGATGGTCGCGCGCGGTGTCGCTCAGCCGGACGGTGATGCGCACCCGATCCCCCGCCTTGAGCACCGAACCCTCGAGCACGGCGTCGACCCCCAGCTCGCGGCCGATCTCGGGCAGCGTCTGAGTCGCTCCTTTATAGCGCATGGCCGACGTGCGCGAGATCACGCGCAGGGCGCCGATCTGAGCGAGGCTCGTGATCAACGCCTCGGTCATGCCGTCGCTGAAGAACTCCTGAGCCGGGTCGCCCGACAGGTTGGCGAGCGGCAGCACCGCGATCATCCGCACTGCTCCGCCTCCGTCGTCGCGCGAGGACGCCGCCTCGGCCACGCCTTGCAGCTCCTGCGCGAACTCGCGCGCGCTGGCCGGCCGCCGGTCGGGACGTTTGTCGAGTGCTCGGAGGATGGTCCGCTCGAACGCCGGGGTCAGTTCGGGCCGCAGCCGGCGCGGCGGCACCGGCGGCGTGTTGACGATCGCGTAGGCGAGGGCGGCGATGTCGTCGCCGGCATGAGCGCGTTGACCGGTGGCCAGCTCGTAGAGCACGGCTGCGAGCGCATAGACGTCGGTGCGAGCGTCAGCCCGCCCGCCCGAGATCTGCTCGGGCGCCATGTAGGCGGGGGTGCCGATCGCGACACCGGTCACCGAGACGACCGCGGCGCTGGCCCCGTGCAACTTGGCGATGCCGAAGTCGAGCACCTTGGCCTGGCCTCGCGGCGTCACGATCACGTTGCCGGGTTTCAGGTCGCGATGGACGACGCCGGCCTCGTGCGCGGCCTCGAGCGCATCGGCAATCTGGACGCCGAGGGCGATCACCTCGCGCTCCGGCAGGGGGCCACCCGCGATGCGGTCGAGCAGCGTGGCGCCGGGGACCAGCTCCATGATCAGGAAATCGCTGGCACCGTCGTTCTCGTAAGCGTGGATGGTCGCGATCCCCGGATGGTTGAGACGCGAGAGCGCCACGGCCTCCGTGCGGAATCGCTCTCGAGCGGCGGTGTCGGCGAGTGCGCCCTCGCGCAGCACCTTGATCGCGACGTCCCGGTCGAGTCGCTCGTCGCGTGCGCGATAGACGACGCCCATCCCGCCCTTGCCCAGGCGATCGAGGATTCGGTAGTGAAAAAGAGAGGTGCCGATCACCGGGGCAGCGTACCACCGCGGGTAACCCCGGGAACCAATACCGGCCCGACGACCACGGCCGGCCACGGGTAACTTCCACGCCAGTCCGCGCCGTGTCACATTCCCGTCAGGAAACGCGAGTCCTCGAGACGCAACGGCACCAAAAGAAGGGTCAGCTCCTCGATGCACTACCCCTACGTCATCATCGGCGGCGGGCGCGCCGCCGCCGGCGCGATCGAAGGCATCCGCGCGCAGGACCCGCAAGGCACCATACTCGTGCTGTCGCGCGAGAACTACGCGCCCTACCAGCGCCCGCCGCTGTCCAAGGGCCTGTGGTTCGGCAAGAGTACGCTCGACGAGCTGCCGGTCCACGACAACGAGTTCTACCGTCAGTACGGCGTCGAGCTGCTGCTGCGTCGCGAGGCGACCGAGATCGATCCGGGCGAGCACACGGTCTGGGACGATCACGGTGAGAGCTACGAATACGGTCGCCTGCTGCTCGCGACCGGGGGCAAGCCACGGCTGCTGGCCGCGGCCAACTCCGCGATCGAAGGCATCCACTACTTCCGTTCGCTCGAAGACTACCTCTATCTGAGAGACCGGCTGCGCGGGATCTCGCACGTGCTGGTGCTGGGGGGCGGCTTCATCTCCACCGAGCTGGCCGCGGCACTCCGCCACGCCGGACACGAGGTCACGTTCATCTTTCCGCACGAGTACCCGCTCCAGCGCGTGTTGCCGCGCGACCTGGGGCTGTACGTGGCCGACGACTATCGACGGCGCGGCATCGAGACGGTGTCGAGCGACGCCGTGCTGTCGTTCGCCGAGCGGGAGGGTTTGATCGAAGCGCAGACGCGGCTCGGCAACACCGTGACCACCCAGATCGTGGTCGCCGGCGTCGGCATCGATCCGGCGGTCGACCTGGCCGAGGCGGTGGGCATCGAAGTCGGCAATGGCATCGAGGTCGACGAGTTCGGGCACACCAGCGCGGATCACGTCTATGCGGCCGGCGACGTCGCCGAGTTCCCCTACCTGGCGCTGCAGAAGCGGACCCGTATCGAGCACTGGGATCACGCCGAGCACCATGGACGCGCGGTGGGCGCCAATATGGCCGGAGCCAACCGCGCCTACGACTACATGCCGTTCTTCTGGTCCGATTTCTTCGACCTGGGTTGGGAGGCGGTCGGTGACGTCGACTCGAGCCTCGACGTCGACGTCGTGTGGAAGGAGCCGTTCCGCGAAGGCGTGCTGTTCTACCTGCGAGACGACGTGGTGCGCGGCGTGCTGATGTGGAATGTCTGGGACCGAGTCGCCGCGGCGCGCGATCTGATTCGCCACGGTCGATCGACGATTCGCGAAGAGCGGGAGCGTTGGACGTTTGAAGGGAGGATCTGATGGGCGGGCGCTTCGCGGGCCGGGTGGTTCTGGTGACCGGGGCATCGAGCGGGATCGGGCGTGCGTGCGCCAAAGCACTCGGCGCCGAAGGGGCGCGGGTCGCGTGCGCCGGTCGCCGGCGAGATCGGCTTGACGAGGTGGCGTCTGCGATCCGAGCCTCGGGCGGCGAAGCACTCGTACTGACCGGCGACGTGCGTGATCCGGAGACCTCGAGTGCCTGGGTGCGCGACACAGTCTCGACGTTCGGTGCGCTCGACGGGCTGGTGAACGCCGCCGGCGTCATCGGTTCCGGAGGACTCCTGGAGACCACGCCCGCCGAGTGGGATCGAATGATGGACTCGAACCTGCGCTCGCTGTTCCTGCTCACCCGGAGCGCGGCTCCCGAACTGATCAAGAAGAAGGGCGCCGTGGTCAACATCTCGTCGGTCGCCGGCTCGCGACCATATCCCGGCATCGCCGCCTACTGCGTGAGCAAGGCGGCCGTGGATCAGCTCACGCGCTGCGCCGCTCTCGATCTGGCGCCGCACGGCGTGCGCGTGAACGCCGTCAATCCGGGAGTCGTGGTCACCGAGCTGCATACCGTGACTCAGGCAATCGCCGACTATCCGGCGTTCCTCGAGCGCTCGAAGACGACGCATCCGATCGGGCGGGTCGGGCAGGCGAACGAGATCGCAGCCCTCGTGTTGTGGTTGTTGAGCGACGAGGCGTCGTGGGTCACCGGCGCGACCTACGCCATCGACGGCGGACGCGCCCTGGCCAGCGCCCGGTAACGAGGGCCCGGCAGGCTGTCGGGGTCAGGCGGCCTTGAGTCGGAACGGCTCTCCGGAATCCGAGGCCGCTGCCGTCATGGCCGGGAGCACCAGGGTCACGACCGTCCTGGTTCCCGGGGTGCTCTCGATTTCGAGGGCGCCGGCGTAGCGCTCGGCCAGTCGCAGTGCGATCGCTAGGCCGAGGCCCAGTCCCTGCTGTTCGTGACGGCGCCGATCGAACTGGACGAACGCGCCGACATCGCGGATCTGTTCCGGTGTGAACCCGCGGCCGTAGTCGACTACCGAGAGCCGGACCTGGTCGCCGAGCTGCTCGCTGACGATCTCGATCGGGGTGCCGCTCGGGGAATAACGGAACGCGTTGTCGACGATCTCGTCGAGCGCTTTGGTCAGATGCGGCTCGGTGATCGCGGCCAGCGACGCCGGCAGGCGGAGCCGCGCGTCGTGCTCCCGGTTGTGGAGTTTGGCGCGTGCGGTCAGCACGTCACTCGCGCAGGCGCGCAGGTCGGCCGGCTCGACCCGCCCCGCGACCAGCGCCAGCTCGCCGCCCTGTCCGGGCGTGGTCCACAGCTCGGCGTCGAGCAGGAAGTTCTCGACCAGGCGATGCAGCCGTTCCCCCGAAGTCCGAATCGCCTGCGCCGCCATGATCAGCTCCTCGCGGCTGATCTGGTCCGGGTGCTCGAGCAGGATCGCTGCGTAGCCGAGAATCCCGGTGAGCGGCGTGCGCAGCTCGTGGGGCAGCGAGCTGAGCAGGTTGCGGCGCAGCGAGTCGAGCTTCTCGTCGAAACGGTTCTTGATTGCCTGGCGACGCGCCAGCCGGCTGCGCACCGCCGCCAGGATCTCGTTCAGGTCGAACGGCTTGGTAATGTAGTCGTCGGCGCCCAGGGTCATCCCGAATCGAACGTCGTCGCGATTGGCCCGGCCGGTCAGGAAGATGAACGGAATCGTCGCGGTCGCCGGGTCGGTCTGCAACGCCTGCAGCATCGCGTGCCCGGTCAAACCCGACATCTCGACGTCGCTGATCACCAGGTCCGGAACATGCTCGCGCGCCAGCTCGAGCCCGGCCTGGCCGTCGGACGCCTCGAACACCCGGAAGCCCTCGCCGCCCAGCAGCTCGGTGAGCAGGGAGCGGACGGGTTCCTCGTCCTCGACCACCAGGATGGTCGAGACTCGCGCGACGCTCGGACGCGGAGTGGACGGGGTCGACCCACCCGGGTCGGCGGCCGTGGGCGACGGGCGAGGATTCATTCCATCAGCTATCGGCCCCGGGGGAGCGCGGTTGAAGCTCCAATTTCGAGTGTGCGGTCCGCCGCGAGCACTTCTCGGAGTGCATCGCGCGAGCGCCAGCGCAGCCAACCGACGTGCGCAGCGCCGCCCAGAGTGAACGCGGCCACGGCGACGTAGAACCCGGTCCAGCGTTGAAGCGCGATGCCCGCGACCATGACCGCACTCGCGACCACGAGAAAAGCGACCATGGACTCGGTGACTGCGCGCGTCCGCCGGCTGTGGACGATCACGCCCTGATAGAGGCTCATGTAGGCGCCGAATGCCGGCTGCAGCAGACCGAGCCAGATCCCGATCGCTCCGAGTGCGGCGAGTTCAGGCGCCAGCGCCGAAACGCGGCCGAACCAGTGACCGCCGAGCGGCGTCGCCGCCAGGATCACCAGGATAATGGTCAGGCTCAGCGCCAAATTGCGCGTGAAACCGCGCAAGGCGGCAATCGCGCGCGGTCGCTCGAGCAAAGCGACCGTGACTTCAGTCAGCGCGAAGGTCGTGCTGCGCAGCGTGAACACCAGACCGTTGAATACCGGCCACACGGCCAGCGATTCGAGCGGGCGCGGCATCCGGCTCATTGCGCCGCTCGCGAACGGCATGGCGAGGAACAACAGGATGGGCGTGACGGCGAGCGGCAGGTAGAACCGCAGGAATGCGGCCATGGTCAGCGGACCCGCAGCCGAGGACTCGGGCAGTTCGTGCCGAAGGACTGGACGCACCGCGATCGCCGAGAACAGCGCCTCGCCGATCACCCCGGCCGCGACCGCCGCGGTGCCGACGACGATTCCCGGGATCGAGCCAATGGCCCAGCCGGCCGCGAGGACGATGATGTTCGCCGCCAGACGCACGAGGGTGCCGAGCCCCACCATGCGGGAACGCCCGAAGCGGATGAGCACACCCTGCTGGAATCTCCGATACGCGATCGAGAACGTCCATGGGGTCATGATCATGAGGCCCCAGCGGCCGGGCTCGTGCACCGCGGGGGGTACGCCCAGGATGTGGCCCGCGACCACGTCGTAGAGCGGCGTGAACGCGACCAGCACGTGGAGCACCGTGAGCCCGCCGGCGGTCACGAACATGAAGTCGCGCATCAGCCGGTACGCTTGACGATCGCGCGACAGCGCGGTCGAGGCGGTGAGCAGCATGATGATCGGTGATTCGATGATCAGCGACAGGGGGAACACGACGCCGCCGTAAGCGGCCAGGCTCAGCGTCGGATCGGCCATGCGCGCCATCATTGCGCTGACCAGCGGCAGCTCGAGGCCCATCAGCAGCCAGCTCGCGGCGAGCGGCCACCAGGCTTCGAAGACGGCGCGGATCCTGAGCGGAGGCAATCGAGAGGTAATGGGGAGGTGGAGCTACGGCTTCTGGTAGTACTTCATCGCCTCGGGCAGCAGCGGGCGCCCGCATCCTATCCTACTCCACGGCAACTCGCTCTCGGCCGCGTCCCCCGGTCCCGAGGCTTTTTCTCTACCCCAATCGCCTTTCGGCAGTCTATTGTCATGGGTTCCAGGCTGGCCGCACCGGACGCGTCGCCCGCCCGCGCAACCAACGCCCTCAATGACAACGCGCACGACACCCTCAGCGGCGATCGCGGTATTGGCACTGAGCCTGCCTGCGGGCTCGGTTGCGTCCCCACAGTTCTCTTCTCCCGTCTCCAGTCTGGCGTCGACCTTCGTGCCCATCCATGACGCGCGCGTCGAATCCGCCAACCCGACCGTCAACTACGGCTCGATCACGCCCCTGAGGATCCGCGGCGGCACGATCATCAACAGCTATCTCAAGTTCACGATCGCCGGTGTCCCCGGACCGATCGACAGCGCGCGCGTTCGACTCTACTGCGACGACGGAAGCCTCGACGGCGGTCGTATCCAAGCGGTCTCCAACAACTACCTCGGAACCTCGACTCCCTGGATCGAGAGCGGCCTGACCTGGGACAACGCGCCGGCAATCAGCGGGCCGATCCTGGATCAGAACGGCGAGGTGTTCGCGGGCACGTGGGTCGAGTTCGATGTCGCCGCGGCGATCACCGGCAACGGCACGTACAGCTTCGCCCTGACCAGCAACTCGACCAACATCGCGGGCTTCCACTCGAAGGAGGGCGCGAATCCGCCGCAGCTGATCCTGATCGGTGTGCCGCCGATCGTCGGCGGGTTCTCCCCGGCGAGTGGAGTTTCCGGCACCGAGGTCACGGTGACCGGCACCGGATTCCTGGGTGCCGGCGCGGTGACGTTCAACGGCATGGCCGCGAGTTTCGTCGTCGACTCCGACACGCAGATCCGGGCCACGGTTCCGTCCGGCGCCAAGTCCGGACCGATCCGTATCACGGATGTCTGGGGAGCCGGCATCAGCTCGACCGACTTCGTCCTGATGCCGCCTCAGCCCGAACTGCCGTTCGCGCCGGTGCACGATGCGCGCGTCGAAGCCGCGAATCCCGGGGTCAACTATGGGTCGGACGCCCAGCTCCAGCTGCGCGGCGGGGCATCCCCAATCCATTCGTTGCTCAAGTTCAACGTCGCCGGGTTGGTCAGCTCGGTGGCCAGCGCCAGGATCCGGTTGTTCTGCGTGGACGGGAGCGGCGATGGCGGCAAGATTCACGTGTCCGCGAACAACTACTCGACCGGCCCGCAGCCGTGGGTCGAGAGCTTCCTCAACTGGAACAACGCTCCATCGCCGACCGGCCCGGTGCTGGCGGTTGCCGGCGCGGTGACGCCCGACGCCTGGATCGAGTTCGACGTCACGGCGGTCGTGGCCGGCAACGGAATCCACAGCTTTCGGTTAGTCAGCAACCTGACCGACATCGCCGGCTACAGTTCGAAGGAAGGTCCCCGGCCGCCCCAACTGGTCATCCAGCAACGCGCGCCGACGATCAGTGGATTCAGTCCTCCGGCCGGGACGGTCGGGCAGCAATTCACGGTGACCGGGAGCGACCTGAGTGCGGTGACCGAGGTGACGTTCAATTCGCTCCCGGCCGCATTCACGATCGACAACGACACTCAGCTGCGCGCGGCGATGCCACCCGGGACTTCGCTCGGACTGATTCGTGTCACGAGCCCCACCGGGTCGGCCTCGAGCGCCAACAGCTTCGGGATCATGCCCGGTCTCTGGACCACGGCGGCCGAGCTCGCCGCCAAGCCCACGAGCGGCGTGGTCTGGGAGCTGGTCCTGATCGCCGCCGACAGCGCCGAGCACGACACCGCGACCATCACCGACCAGAACAGCAATCACAACATCGCGACCCTTGCCGCCGGGATCGTGTTCGCCAGGACCGGCATCACGCACTACCGGGACATCGTCGCGCGCGCCTGCGATTCCCTGGTGGCCGGCGGAAAGCCGACGGGCCGGTCGCTCCCATGGGCGCGAGAGCTCGGCGCCTACGTTCTGGCCGCCGACCTGGTTGGCCATCGAACCAGCGCCTTCGAGTTCTGGCTGCGGAACATGGCCGAGATCTGGGAGGGGGACGATGACCGGCACTTGCTCGAGGCATTTTGGGAACGGCCCAACAACTGGGGCGCGAACGCCTTCAGCACGATCGCCGCGATCTACGGCTATCTCGGCGACTCTTCGCGTCTGGTCGAGATCCGCGACTACTGGATCCAGGCGGTCGTAGGTCCGAATCCCGGACAGTTCTACGACGATGACCTCACCTGGCACGCCGATTCGACGCATCCGCTTCTGATCAATCCACCCGGCGCCAAGCTCAATGGCTTCAACGTCGACGGTCTGATTCCCGACGACATGCAGCGCGGCGGCCCATTCCAGGTGCCGCCCGAGGTGACGAACTATCCCTGGGAGCACATGCAGGGTCTGGTCATGGCGGCCCGGATTCTCGAACGGCGCGGCCTGCCGATCTGGAATGCGGGGGACGACGCGATCTACCGCGCCGCCTACGCCATGCAGGTCCGCCTCGAGTCGCAGTATGGCGGCTGGAAGGCGGAAGCCGACGACCTGTGGATGCTGCCCTTCCTCGACGCAGCCTACGGCACCAACTGGTCCGAAGCCGTGCTCGACCACCGCAAGTGGCAGGCGGGGAAGAACTGCGGATGGGCCTACGTCGTGTGGGATGCCGTTCCGCTCGCGGTCGACGAGAAGCCCGCCGCGATCGAGCACACGCTCGAGTTGAGACCGGTGTTTCCGAGCCCGATTCGTGAGTCGGGAGTGGTGGAGTTCCGGCTGGCGCGCGCCGAAGCGGTGGACCTCCGGGTCCTGGACGTGACCGGTCGCGTGGTTCGTGTCCTCGCGCGAGGGACCTTTGCTCCCGGCACCCATCGAGTCGAGTTCGCCGCCGGCGGCCTGGCCAGCGGCATGTACGTGGTCTGGCTCGCCGCCGGAGGGGCCGCGAGCAGCGCCAAGGTCGCGATCATCCGCTAGGCTGGCCGACCCCGGGCGCCGAATGTCCCGGCCCGGATGGATCCCGGAAACTCCACGGTTAACACTTCGCAGGGGTTCTGCGTCTTATTTCAATGCGGAACGAGCGCTCGAATGGCCGTCGCGTTCCGGTCTGCCCCGGGTTTGGGGGCAGCGCGTGAATTCCGCGCCCGACGCCGACCTGGTGCGCTCCGCCCAGTCCGGCGATCGCGCGGCGTTCGGCTGCCTTTACGAGCGGTACGCTCGCGTCGTGCACGGAATTCTCCTGGCGCGCGTACCCGTGGCCTTCGTGGACGACCTGGTGCACGACGTCTTCATTCGGGCGCTCGAGCGGTTGGCCGGGCTGCGTGATCCCGCCGCGTTCCCGGGGTGGATTGCGACCATGGCGCGCAACCAGGCGATCGATCATCACCGCAGCACGCGTAGGGCGGTGCCGGTGCCCGACGACCTGGCGACAGCCGATCCGCCCGGCGCCGAAGCGCGGGAGGCGCTCGACGCGATGATGTCGCTGCCCGAGGCCTATCGTGAAACGCTGGTGCTGCGTTTGGTCGAGGGGATGAGCGGTTCCGAGATCGCGGCTCGCACCGGTCTCACCGAAGGCTCGGTCCGAGTCAACCTGTACCGGGGAATGAAACTGTTGAGGCAACGATTGGGGCTGGCGCCCGGAGGTGCGAACGATGAGTGACCGGTATCTGTGGGATCGCAGCAGTCCGCCCGATCCCGAGGTCGAGAAACTCGAGCGAGCGCTGTCGTCGCTCGCGCACGACGGGCGGCCACTCGAGTTACCGGAACCGCAGGGGGCCCCGGCCGCCGTTCGTCTCCCCGACGGTCAGCCGCGTCGTACGGTTCCCTACCGCGGTTGGCTGCTCGCCGCGGCATCTTTGATCGTCATCGCGGGGGTCGTGATCTGGAGCGTTGTGCGTCCGACCGGCCCCTCGTGGGCGGTGGAATGGGAGAGCGCCTCGGGCGACACGCGCGCGGACCGGCTGGCGGTCGGCCAGCGGCTCGCCACCCGGGCAGGAGAACGCGCCCGCGTCCAGGTCGCCGACGTCGGCGAGGTGACTCTCGAGCCCGAGTCGCGGCTACGCCTGGTGCGCGCCAATGCCCAGGAACAGCGTATGGCGCTCGATCGGGGCGTGCTGCGCGCGTTGATCTTCGCGCCGCCGCGCCAGTTCGTGGTCGACACGCCGTCGGCGGCCGCCGTGGATCTGGGCTGTGTCTACACGCTCGAAGTCGCGGAGGACGGCGCCTCGACCGTGATCGTGGAATCGGGTTGGGTGAGCTTCGAGCGCGACGGGCGCGAGACGTTCATTCCCGCCGGTGCGCGCTGCGTCACCCGGCGTGGCGAGGATCTCGGACTGCCGCATTTCCTCGACGCCGATCCTGCGTTGGTCGCAGCCCTCGATCGTGCGATGACCGATCCCGCGGCGCTGGCCACCGTGCTGGCCAACGCACGGGCTGACGATGCGCTCACGCTCTGGCATCTGCTGGCACGCACGCGCGGCGACGTCCGAGGCGCCGTATTCGATCGCCTGTCGGCGCTGGTTCCGCCTCCTCCGGGCGTGACCCGCGACGGAGTGCTCTCGGCCGATGGCGCCATGCTGGATCTTTGGTGGAACGCGCTCGGCCTGGGCGACGCCGAGTGGTGGCGGGTGTGGGCGCAGGATCCGCCGGCGGGTCGCGGATAACACTTCTCGACGTTGCTGCGTCTTTGTCGACGTGGCGCGCCCATGGAGGCGTGCCGGAACTCGACGGAGGAACTCATGCTCAAGCGCACGATTCTGCTCGCTGCCGCCGGCCTCGTGCTCGGCGCCCCGCTCGCCCTCGCCGGTGGACACGCGACGATCAAGGTCAGCGCGCTGCCGCCCAAGCTGGTCGCCGGCAAGTCGACCACAGTGACGTTCACCGTCCACGACGCGGTGGGCCAACCCCTCGACGATCTCAAGCCGATGCTGGTCGCGACCCGCGGCAAGGAACGCGTACAGGTTCGCGCGCACGCCGTGAAGCAAGCGGGCGGATACGCCGCGAATCTGGTTCTGCCCGCGGGCGGTGACTGGACGCTGACCGTGGACAGCGGCTACTGCGGCAACACGCACGTGATGAAGAACATCAACGTGCTCGCGGCAGCGACCAAGTAGGAGGCACGCGGGTCGCTGCCCGCGTGCCGGACCCTACAAGGGGCTGTCCCCTCCCGGGGCAGCCTCTTTCGTGCTCTGGGCTAGACTTCGATCGGAACCAGCTTCCAGCCGTGGCCGATCCACCGCATGAGCTCGGTCGCCTCTTCGAGGCGCGAGAGCGGGACGACGAACCACCGAATCGCTTGTTTGTGTCGCGACAGGATCGCCATCCGAATCGCAAGGTGGGAGTTTTCGAGCATCCTGCCTGTGACACATTCCACGATGTAGAACTCACCGGCCCCTTCAGCCGTCAGACAGGGAACGAATCCCCCCACCTTTTCCGGGTCGCGCTCGGTGAGGCCGCGGGCCATGACCGTCAGGCCCTTCTCCTCCAGAGTCGCGCGCACGATGTTCATCATCTTTTGGACTTCGGGGTCGGTGGACCGGAAGTAAGAGAGGTCCTCCTGGGCGCGACCCTCGGGGTCGAAGAAACCAGCCGGGGTCGGCACGGAGGACTCGGCTGGGGCTTCCCTCGTCGGCTCGTCGCACCTCTTGTTCTTGTCAGCGGGCATCGATCGGAAACGCTCCATGTCCTGGGAAAGGGGGGCGGCCATGACTCACGTCCCTGCGCCAGCGCACCGATCGTGCCGGAGCGTGTCGTCACGCTAAGTCGTTGGTGTTAAAAGTGATCTGCCAATGAGCCCGGTGGCAGGATTCCGCCAATCCGCAGATTTCTGCGAGCCCTCTGACAAAAATCCGTCAAACCATGAGGCTGAGGCCCTCGACCGACATCCAAGGCGGGTCGAATCTGAGGTTCTTTGGGGAGGGGCAATGACTGGAAACGACGCGATGGTCGGGCTGCGGCCGGAAAACACACCCGCGATGCCCGGCGCTATTGCCGTGGACGCGAGGGTCGATGCCGAGGCTGCTCTCCGGCTGTCCGAGGAGAAGTTCTCGAAGGCATTTCACGCCAGTCCCGACGGCATCACGATCTCGCTGCTCGAGGACAACAAGTTTCTCGAGGTGAACGACGGCTTCCTCGAGATGATCGGCTATTCGAGAGAGGAAGTGATCGGGAAGACGGCGTACGAGCTCAAGCTCTGGGACGACCCGACCACCCGGGTCAAGCTGATGAAGGAACTCCAGGAGAAGGGCTCCGTTCGCGGTCTCCAGACGGTCTACATCCACCGCTCCGGACGAAGGGGCATTTGCGAGATGTCTGCCTCGACGATCAACGTCGGCGGCAAGCCGGGCTTCCTGGCGGTGGGCCGCGACATCACCGAGCGGGTGAGCGCCGAACAGGAGAAGCAGCGCGCGTTCGAAGAGATCGCCCGCCTCAAGGAAGCCCTCGAGCTCGAACGCGACTATCTGAGAGAAGAAGTGAATCACACCTTCCGCCTGGGCGAGATCGTCGGCCACAGCCCGGCACTCGGCCGGGTGCTCGCGCAGACGGAAGCGGTGTCGTCCACCAAGGCGAACGTGCTCATTCTCGGAGAATCGGGCGTGGGCAAGGAGCTGCTGGCGCGTGCCATCCACGATCACAGTCCGCGACGCGAGCGGCCCCTGGTCAAGGTGAATTGCGCTTCGATCCCCCGCGAGTTGTTCGAGAGCGAGTTCTTCGGTCACGTACGGGGCGCGTTCACCGGCGCCCACCGGGATCGTGTCGGTCGGTTCGAGCTGGCCGACGGCGGAACCCTGTTCCTCGACGAGGTCGCCGAGATTCCCCTGGAGCTCCAAGGGAAACTGCTGCGCATGGTTCAGGAAGCCGAGTTCGAGCGCGTCGGCGAGGAGCGGACGCGCAAGGCGGATGTCCGGATCATTGCCGCCACCAACCGAAACCTCAGGAACGAGGTCGAGCGCGGCCGGTTTCGCGAGGATCTCTTCTACCGATTGAGCGTGTTCCCGATCGAGGTGCCGCCCCTCCGGGAGCGTCGCGAAGACATCCTGCCGCTCGCCAACCATTTCATCGCGCTGACCTGCCGCGAGCTGGATCGGGAGCGCCTGACCCTGGCCCGCTCCCAGGCAGAAGCTCTGCTCGCGTACGACTGGCCGGGCAACGTGCGCGAGATGCGCAATGTCATCGAGCGCGCGGTGATCCTGGCCCGAGGCAAGCGCCTGTGGTTCGATCCGCCGGTGATCAAGTCCGGCCTCGATGCCAACGCGGAGGTGCCGCCCTGCGAGGCCGCGGCTCCAGCCGCCGAGTTCCTGACGGCGGCCGAGTTCGAGCAGCGCGAACGTGCGAACATCGTCCGGGCGCTCGAGCGCGCGAATTGGAAGGTGTCGGGCCCGAACGGCGCCGCCGCCCTTCTGGGGCTCAAGCCGACCACGCTCGGCTACCGCATGAAGTCGCTCGGGATCAAGAGGGCCGAATAGGGCGGTCGCACCCGGCTCTCACATCGAGCCGCTATCGAACGATCACCATGTTCCGCGTGATCGCCTCACCGCCAGGTACCTCCAGCCGATAGCGGTAGCTTCCGCTTCGAACCCGCTGCCCGTGCTCGTCCCGGCCGTCCCACGCGAACGTCGTGCCGGCCGGCGGCCAGCTCGCGGTTCGCGAGCACCCGGACGCGGCGGCCGGAGACATCGAACACGCTCAACCGGACCGGACCGGTCTCTCGCAACGTGAAGGCGATCGAGGTGCTCGACGCGAACGGATTGGGCACATTCTGGAGGAGTGCGACCCGCGCGGGATCGGGAGGATCGTCGACCGCGAGCGCGACGTCGAGATCCATCTTGTACATGCTCTTTCCGTAGCTGCCGATCGCGAGGAAGCGGGCGGTCGGGTGAATCGCCAGGTCGTAGACGGTCACCAACGGCAACTCCGCGCTCAGGTAGTTCCATGCCGCACCGGCATTGTTCGAGTAGTAGGCGCCGAGGTCGGTGCCGACGAACAGGATCTGCGGATGGTCGGGGTCCACGACCATGCCGTTGATCGGAACCGCCGGCAGGTTGCTCGAGATGTCGGTCCAGGCGGCACCGCCATTGGTGGTCGCGAACACGTGGCTCTCGGATTCCCGCCACTTGAGTCCGCTGAACGTGATCCACGCCGACATGGGGTCGCTCGGATGCGGGACCACGCGCGTCACCCAGCGCGGCGGCAATGGAGCGGCCGTGATGTTGGTCCACGCGAACACCCCCGCGGTCTCGACTCCGCGCCACACGCGGCCGTCGTCGGTGCCGATCCAGACCACGGATGGATTGGCGGGCGAAACTCCGATGGTCGTGATCGTCCCGAGCACGGCACCGGTTATCCATCCGGTCAGGTCGCCGCTCGCGGCAGTCCAGCTCGTGCCCCCGTCGGTGCTGCGCCACAACCGCTGCGTTCCGTAGTACACGATGTTGGGCGATACCGGATCGAGCTCGACCGGGGTCGACCAGTTCTTCCGGTCGCTCGCCGCACCCGCGGGCGCGATCCCGACCCAGCTGGCGCCGCCGTTCGTGGTCTTGCTCAGCGCGCCGAATTGCGACTCGGCATAGATCACATTGCTGTTGGTCGGGTCGACGTTCACGTAGAACCCGTCGCCGCCCAGGATGTTCTCCCAGTCGCTGACGCCGCCGGTGGCCGTGCGAAGCGTGCCGTTGTCCTGAGTGCCGCCGTAGAGCCGAGACGGGTCGGAGGGATCGAGGCCGATTTCGTAGAACTGGGTCACCGGCAAACCCGCGATCTTGGTCCAGTTCGTCCCGCCGTCCGAGCTGTGATTGATCCCGCCGTCGTTGCCCTCCAGCAGAATGTTGGGATTCGCGGGATGGAACGCGAGCGCGTGATGATCGACGTGGAAGTCCGGCGGCGATCCCGTGTAGCCGTACTTGATCGGGAAGGTCAGGCCGCCGTCCTCGCTGCGGAAGAACGTCACGTCGAGCGCGTAGACCCGATTGCAGTTGTTGGGCGCCACCCGCACCTGGCTGAAGTACCAGGAGAACCCGCCGCCACCGGCCTGGATCTCGAGATCGCTGTCGCGGTTCAGCCAGCTGGTGCCGAAGTCCAGGGACTGCCACAAACCAATCACGTTGTTGCCGTTGGTGATCACGGCATAGGCCGTGTTGGGATTCGCGGGGCAAAGGGCGAGTCCGATGCGACCAACGTTCTGGGTGGCGGGATTGGGCAGCCCGTTGGCCGCTCCCAGCTTGGTCCACGTGGTCCCGCCGTTGAGGCTGCGCCAGATGCCGGAAGACGGCCCGAATAGATGCGTGCCGCCGTTCGGCCGCCGCACTCGTTCCCAGGTCGCAGCCATCATGCGGCTGGGATTCGTCGGATCGATCACGATGTCGGTCGCCCCGGTGCTGTCGTTGACGGTCAACACGAGCTGCCACGAGGCGCCGCCGTCGGTGGTCCGGTAGAGACCACGCTCGGGGTTCGGCCCGAAGTAGCTGCCTTGCGCCGCAACGAACACCCGCTGGCTGTTGGAGGGATCGACGACCACGCGCCCGATGCTCGCCGTGCCCCCCAATCCCATGAACGACCAATTGCCTCCGCCGTCGGTGCTGCGATAGATGCCGCCGCCGGGGAAGTTGTTGTGGCCGCCGTTCGGCTCGCCCGTCCCCAACCAGACGGTCTCGGGATCGTTCGGATCGATCGCAAGATCGCCGACGTTCAGATTCGGCAGGGCATCGGCGATCGGAGTCCAGCTGGCGCCACCGTCCGCCGACTTGAACACGCCCCCGGTCGCGGCTCCGGCGTAGGCAATCGTCGCGTCGGTCGGATCCCACTCGATATCGCTGAAACGCCCGCCGATGTTGTCGGGTCCCGCCGGCGTGACCGGCGTGAGGGCGAAGCGCGGGCCGAGTGCTGCGGCCTTGCGCAGCGAGCCCGCGCGATCGACTTCCTGGCGGAAGGACTCCGCGTCCGCGTTCCAGTAGGGAGCCGTGCGGCGGATCCACGCCCACTCGGATGGAAATGCCGACGGGCCTGCCGCATCGGAGCCGGCCGAGATCGAGTAGCTGCGAAGCGGCGTTTCTTCAGCCGGGATCTTCTCGATTCGCGGCCCGACTCGATGGGTCGCCACCAGGGCTCCCGCGATCAAGGCGGGAGCGACGATCGTCGTCGCCAACAGGGTGCGTTTGGACATGGTCGGCCTTCCGGAGCAGGTGCGAAGCGGCATCTGGTCGACGACTCAGTCTAGCAATGGGAAGCCGCGCCGAATAGGACCAATCGCTGGTCACCACGGTCGCATCGAGCCACCTCCACCGCCAGCCTAAGTCACCGCCACAGGTGCACGTGAGCGAATCCATCAGCCGCCGCCCCGCCGCCCGCGGGGAACAAGCCCCGGGCTCGAAGGTCGAAGGTGATCCCCGGCAACGGCGTGATCTGAATGCCAGCCCCGACACGAAAAGCGTGGTCGTCATCGACTTCGCGATCGGGGTCCACCCAGTCCTGTGTGGCGAGCAGGTTCACACCGTTGCCGGCCCGCCAGTCGAGTTCCTGATAGAAGCCGGAGCGTTCCGTCGAGCGGCCGCTGGCGCGCTGGTAGCGGCCATGGTCGAACTCCGCCTGGTAGGTGAGTGGCAGCCGGGAGTTGTAGAACCAGGGATTGAACACTCCTGAGAAGGCCACGCTCGTGGCGTCGCCGCCGTCGGCCAGCTCGCGCGAATGGCTGAGCAGGCTGCCACCGAGGCTCCACCCCAGCTCGCGATATCCAGCGTTGACGGCAAAGCCTTCCCCTCCATAGCGCTCGAACAAGTCGAAGGCCGGGGGCAGCTCGGTCCTCGAATCCGATCGGAACCACGCGAGACTGACATAGGGATAGCTGGGATTCGCGCCCACCTCGACCCCGGTAACTCGGGACTCGGGCACGGAGCCGTCCTGCTCGAACGCGCGTCGGGGTTGCGTCGTGTGGTCGTCGAGCCGAAGCCCGAATGCCGGCATGAATCGGCCCGCCCGCACATAGGCCATCGCCGGCAGCTCGTGCACCAGCGCATATCCGTCCCGCAGATAGGGCGTGTGCGGGTCGTCCGCGGTTTCGCTGAATCCCGCGCTGCGACCGCGGGCGCCAATGTTCGCGACCAGGATCAAGTGCTCGACCGGATGAACGGCGAATCCGAGATCCGCCTGCATCGGGAACACCAGCGAACCCTGGGTCACGAGCGCGGCGTAACGGAGATCCCAGCTCACCTGCACTGCCGGATCGGAGGCCAGGATGCCTTCGCGGCCTGGGAACAGCGCCCAGACCGATGGGCTTCCCCACGGGTGGCCCCCCGCCCACCGATCCCGCGGGGCGTAGCCCACGTCGTGCGCCGCGGCAAAGTCGGGCGGCCCCTCGGGCAGCGAGTCAGTGAACGTGGTCGCGTGGTCTCGACGATAGAGCCAACCTCCGATCCATCGATCCCAATCCTGGGTGGGACGCGGGCTGGTCGCGATCATCGGCAGCGTGGCCCGTCCGTAGAAGCGACCGACGGCATTGCGCATGCCTCCGCCCGCCGGATCGACGTGGCAGCCCCGACACGAGAGCGTGCACTTGCGATCGAGTCGACGAGGATTGGTCCAGAGGTTCGGCCGCAGGTGACAGTTGTCGCACGTTCTCCCGGCCCGCGCCGAGTACAGCGGCGTTCCACCGGCGACCGATCCGACGAAGAGCAGAATGAGGCTGGCGACGATCCAGGTGCGCCGGACGGAACGCTTCACGGGCAGGCGGTGCAGGGCGAGCACGCGCCCTGATCGATCCAACGACTGATGACGAGCCGCTCGACCTGGGTCAGGCGTGGCAATGCGCCCGGAGGCATCGAGTTGCCGTGGACCGCGGTGTTCAAGATGCCGCCCAAACCAGCTTCGATGCCGGCGCAGCTCGAGTAGTCGGCGCCCTCGTCGTCCTCGTCGCCATCGGCTACGGCAGCGGGTCTCGTTGCCCTGCCACCGCCGGGGTGCCGCTTGGGGATCTCCGGGTGTGCTGATGCCAGCGGGACCCGCGCGGGTGAGGCGCCGTGACACGTCAGACAGTGACGCTCGAGGATCAGCGCGACTTCTTCATAGGTAGGCTGGGCAGGCGCAGCCTCGGGATCCACGATGGAAAGAGGACCCGTTCCCGAACCGCAGGCGACGAAAGTCAGCGGAATCAGGGTCGCGGCTGCGAGGGGGAGGATGCGTCGGAGCGACATTGGGCAGTAATTCTACCCCCTGACTAAGTCCTCGGTTCCTGTCGGAGGAGCCTTCGGCCCGGACGGCCGCGTTCGGGCTGCCGCCGGCCGTGCTGGTCACGGCGATCTCGTGTTTCGCCGCGCGGTCGGTAGATTCCCCTGGATCACTTTGACCGGGTCCCTTCGCCGCCCGCAGGCGGCTCTCTCTTGGAGGTAGTCCCATGCTTCGCGCCTTCCGCGCCCTGGTGTCGTTCGCGCTCGTGCTGCTCGTTCTGGTGCCAATGGCCGCTGCGCAAACCATCACGCAGCCTTTCAGCGGCGACAATCAAAAGGCTTCGGTCACCCAGTGGATCGGCCCGGTTCAGGTCACGGTCGACTACAGCAGTCCCGACGTTCACGGCCCGGGCGGCGAAGATCGCGCCGGCAAGATCTGGGGCGGGCTCGTGCCCTATGGGCTCCACGATCTCGGCTTCAACAACTGCACTCAATGCCCGTGGCGCGCTGGCGCCAACCAGAACACCGTGTTCACCGTGTCGCACGACGTGAAGGTCGAGGGTCAGACCTTGAAAGCCGGGGCCTACGGCTTGTTCATGATCGCCGATCCTGGCGACTGGACCATCATCTTCTCCAACAACTCGACCTCGTGGGGTGCCTTCACCTACGACCCTGCCGAGGACGCGTTGCGCATCAAAGTGACCCCGGTGAAGAGCGAGTACCACGAATGGCTGACTTACGAATTCACTGATCGGCAGCCCGACCGTGCGACCGTGGCGCTCGAGTGGGAGAACCTGCAGGTGCCGATTCGGATCGCCGTCGAGAACGTCGCCGACCTCTACGTCGCGCAGATCAAGCGCGAGCTGCGGAACCGCGACGGGTACTCGTGGAACAACTGGGAGGCCGCGGCCCAGTACTGCCTGACCCACAAGACCCATCTCGAGGACGGCCTATGGTTCGCACAGCAGTCGGTGGGCTGGGAAGGAATCGGCAACGCGAACTTCCGGACTCTCGGGACACTGGCCCAGCTCCAGATCGCCAACGGCATGAAGGACGAAGCGCAGAAAACGATTCAGCGCGCCATGAAGCCGGAGGGTGCGAATGCGATCCAAATGCACCAGTTCGGCCGCCAGCTCCAGGGACAGGGCGAGAACCAGCTCGCGCTCACGGTGTTTCAGACCAACGCGAAGCAGCATCCCAACGTCTGGCCGGTGAACCTCGGACTGGCCCGCGGCTACGCCGGCGTCGGCGACAAGACCAAGGCGGTGTCCATGGCCAAGAAGGCTCTGCCCCAGGCGCCGGATGAGCCGAATCGGAAGAACATCGAGTCCCTGATCGAGCAATGGAGTACCCCCGCGTCGAACTGAGAGAGCCGGATCACCGTGTAGCCGACGGCCTGTGTCACAAAGGACGTTCTGGTAGGTTCCTCTCTCGCACTTCGCCTGGAGGGAGCCGGGCCGCCGACCCGACTCCCGGGTCGCGGCCGTCCAGAACGCATGAATCTTCGCAGTGGGTATGTCGCCGCTCTTGTCGCCGCCTTGATCCTGACCTCGGATCCGCCACCGGCTCGAGCGCAGACCGTCGTCACCCCCAGGCTCACCCTCACCGCCACTGGCTTTCGCGACCAGGACGACATGTGCTTCTGGATCCACCCCACGGATCCTGCCCTCAGCACCATCATCGCCGCGGACAAGGACGCCAATCGGCTGTTCGTCTATGACCTCCAGGGTGTGACGCTGCAGTCGATCCCGATTCCTGGCCTGCCCGCCAACATCGACATCCGTTACAACTTCATGCTCAACGGAGTCGCGGTCGACCTGGTCAGCCTTCAACAATCGCGAGGGTCGACTCGACGTGTTCCGCGTCAACCCCGCCACCCGGGAGCTCCAGCGCGCCGACAACGGCGCGATTCAGACGGGCGACAACTACGGTTCGTGCATGTATCGGAGTCCGCTCACCGGCACCTACTACGCGTTCACGGCGTCCGAGGCCGGGCAGATCGAGCAGTACGCGCTGCGCGACGAAGGCGGCCAAGTCGCCGGAACCCTGGTTCGGTCGTGGGACATCGGCGGCCGGACCGAGGGGTGCGTCTGCGACGACGAAACCGGGGCCGCGTACTTCGGCGAAGAACGTGTCGGCATCTGGAAGATCGGCGCCGAACCCGACGATCCGGTGAACGGCACCCTGATCGCGAGCGTCGGTGATGCCAGCGGTCTGACCGAAGATGTCGAGGGACTCGCGATCTACTACGCCGCTGGTGGCGGCGGCTACCTGATCGCATCGAGTCAGGGGAGCAGCGAATACAAGGTCTACGATCGCCGGGAATCGCACGCGTACGTCAAGACGTTCACGATCGAGAATACGTTTGATACGGACGGAATCGACGTGACCAACGTGAATCTCGGCCCGGCGTTTCCGGCCGGAGTGTTCGCGGCCCACAGCAACATCCAAGGCGCTTCCAAGCCGGTAAAGGTGTGCGCCTACGAGGACCTCGGCCTGGCCATCGACACGGGGTACTGGAACCCCCGTCAGACCGGGTCATCGCCCGTGATCCTTTCGTTCACTCCGGCGAGTGGTTTGCCCGGCACCGAGGTCACTGTTGCCGGCGTCCGGTTCACGGGCGTGACGGATGTGACGTTTGCTGGGGTCGACGCCGAGTTCGCGATCGATTCCGATGCACAGCTGCGTGCGACGGTCCCGGTAGGAGCGGGCACGGGCCCGATTCGCGTGTCTGGTCCTCACGGTGCGGGAGTGAGCCCGGTGGGTTTCGTCGTTCCGCTGGCGCCGACGATCTCATCGCTCGTGCCGGCGAGTGGACCGGTGGGCACCGAGGTCACGGTCACCGGCACGGCACTGTCGAGCGTGACGGTAGTCGAGTTCAACGGCATCGCCGCGACCTTCGTCATCGACTCGAACACGCAGCTGCGGGCGACGGTGCCGGCGGCCGCGACCACCGGGCCGATCCGGGTGATCAATCCGGTTGGGAACGCGGTCAGCGCCGCCAACTTCACGGTGATCGTGCCGACGAGTGATCTGACCTTCACCCCGGTCCACGACACGCGCGTGCTCTCGACCAGCCCCACCAGCGGCTTCGGCGCCGTCACCTTGCTGCGGGTGCGTAGCGTCAATCCCACGTATCACACGTATCTCAAGTTCGCGGTCACCGGGGTCAGCGGCACGGTTGAGCGCGCGACCCTGCGGCTGTTCTGCGACGACGCGAGTGTCGACGGCGGCGAGGTCTACGCGGTGGCGAACAACTACCTGGGGACGACGACCCCGTGGCTGGAGAGCGGGCTGACCTGGAACAACGCGCCGGGCATCACGGGCAGTCCGCTGGATGAGGAGGGCGCGGTGGCGCTCGGCACGTGGGTCGAGTTCGACGTGACGGCGGCGGTGACCGGCAACGGCAGCTACAGCTTCGGCATGACCAGCGGCTCGACCAACATCGCGGGCTACAGCTCCAAGGAGGGGGCGAACCCACCGCAACTGGTTCTGGCGTTAGGGACCGGGTCGCCACCCCCGCTCGCCATCACCGGCTTCGCGCCGGCGAGTGGGCCGGTGGGCACCGAGGTCACGGTCACCGGCACGGCACTGTCGAGCGTGACGGCAGTGGAGTTCAACGGCCTCGCCGCGACCTTCGTCATCGACTCGAACACGCAGCTGCGGGCGACGGTGCCCGCGACCGCCACCACGGGGCGGGTCCGGGTGGTCAATCCGGGTGGGAGCGCCCTGAGCACGGTCGACTTCGTTGTCCTCCATCCCCCGACGATCTCATCGCTCGTGCCAGCGAGCGGACCGGTGGGCACCGAGGTCACGGTCACCGGCACCGCATTCCTCACGGTCACCGCGGTCGAGTTCAACGGCATCGCCGCGACCTTCGTCATCGACTCGAACACGCAGCTGCGGGCGACGGTGCCGGCGACCGCGACCACGGGGCCGATCCGGGTCATCAATCCGGCCGGGAATGCCCTGAGCACGGTCGACTTCGTCGTCCTCCAGCCTTCACCCGCCATCGCTGGCTTCGCCCCGGCGAGTGGGCCGGTGGGTACCGAGGTCACGGTGACCGGCACCGAGTTCCTCACGGTCACCGGGATCGAGTTCAACGGCATCGCCGCGACCTTCGTCATCGACTCGAACACGCAGCTGCGGGCGACGGTGCCGGCGGCCGCGACCACCGGGCCGATCCGGGTGATCAATCCGGTTGGGAACGCGGTCAGCGCCGCCGGCTTCACGGTGATCGTGCCGACGAGTGATCTGACCTTCACCCCGGTCCACGACACGCGCGTGCTCTCGACCAGCCCCACCAGCGGCTTCGGCGCCGTCACCTTGCTGCGGGTGCGTAGCGTCAATCCCACGTATCACACGTATCTCAAGTTCGCGGTCACCGGGGTCAGCGGCACGGTTGAGCGCGCGACCCTGCGGCTGTTCTGCGACGACGCGAGTGTCGACGGCGGCGAGGTCTACGCGGTGGCGAACAACTACCTGGGGACGACGACCCCGTGGCTGGAGAGCGGGCTGACCTGGAACAACGCGCCGGGCATCACGGGCAGTCCGCTGGATGAGGAGGGCGCGGTGGCGCTCGGCACGTGGGTCGAGTTCGACGTGACGGCGGCGGTGACCGGCAACGGCAGCTACAGCTTCGGCATGACCAGCGGCTCGACCAACATCGCGGGCTACAGCTCCAAGGAGGGGGCGAACCCACCGCAACTGGTTCTGGCGTTAGGGACCGGGTCGCCACCCCCGCTCGCCATCACCGGCTTCGCGCCGGCGAGTGGGCCGGTGGGCACCGAGGTCACGGTCACCGGCACGGCACTGTCGAGCGTGACGGCAGTGGAGTTCAACGGCCTCGCCGCGACCTTCGTCATCGACTCGAACACGCAGCTGCGGGCGACGGTGCCGGCGAGCGCGACCACGGGGCCGATCCGGGTGATCAATCCGGCCGGGAATGCCCTGAGCACGATCGACTTCGTCGTCCTCCAGCCCCCGACGATCACATCGCTCGTGCCGGCGAGTGGGCCGGTGGGCACCGAGGTCGCGGTGACCGGCACCGAGTTCCTCACGGTCACCGCGGTCGAGTTCAACGGCATCGCCGCGACCTTCGTCATCGACTCGAACACGCAGCTGCGGGCGACGGTGCCGGCGGCCGCGACGACCGGGCCGATCCGGGTGATCAATCCGGTTGGGAACGCGGTCAGCGCCGCCGGCTTCACGGTGATCGTGCCGACGAGTGATCTGACCTTCACCCCGGTCCACGACACGCGCGTGCTCTCGACCAGCCCCACCAGCGGCTTCGGCGCCGTCACCTTGCTGCGGGTGCGTAGCGTCAATCCCACGTATCACACGTATCTCAAGTTCGCGGTCACCGGGGTCAGCGGCACGGTTGAGCGCGCGACCCTGCGGCTGTTCTGCGACGACGCGAGTGTCGACGGCGGCGAGGTCTACGCGGTGGCGAACAACTACCTGGGGACGACGACCCCGTGGCTGGAGAGCGGGCTGACCTGGAACAACGCGCCGGGCATCACGGGCAGTCCGCTGGATGAGGAGGGCGCGGTGGCGCTCGGCGCCTGGGTCGAGTTCGACGTGACGGCGGCGGTGACCGGCAACGGCAGCTACAGCTTCGGCATGACCAGTGGCTCGACCAACATCGCGGGCTACAGCTCCAAGGAGGGAGCGAACCCGCCGCAACTGGTCATTCGCACGGTCTCGCTCCTCGCGGCCGTCCCGACAGCATCGAGCTCGAGACCATCCGGCGGTGCGCCGGCTGGATCGATGTCCCTCGGCCGGCCCCGGCCCAATCCCTTCTCGCAGCAAACCAGCATTCGGCTCGATCTTTCCAGCGCCTTGACCGTACGCGCGACGGTCTACGACATCGCGGGCCGAGAAGTGCGCTCCCTGGGCCATCGCGACCTCGCGCCGGGCACGCATGAGCTCGGGTGGGACGGCCGCGACTCGGGCGGCAATCCGGCGCGGAGCGGAATCTACCTTCTGAGGCTTGAAGCCCCCGGCATGACGACGACGACCCGCCTGGTCCTGTCGCGCTAGTCCTCTCGACGGGTCGACGCGTCAGTTCACGTCGCGGCGATCGAACGGGTCGAGCGCGTCGCGCAATCCGTCGCCGAGAAAGTTGAAGCACAGAAGCGTGATCGACAGCGCGATCCCGGGGAAGATCACGAGCCACGGGAACAGGGCCAGCAGCTTGGCGCCATCCGACACCAACGTGCCCCATGACGCGGCGGGTGGTTGCACCCCGAGGCCCAGGAACGAGAGGAACGCCTCCTGCAGAATCACCGCGGGAACCGTGAGCGTCGTGTAGACGATCACCGGACCCAGCGTGTTGGGCACGATGTGGCGGAAGATGATCGAGCGATTGCGAGCGCCGAGCGCCCGCGCCGCCTCGACGAACGTCTGGGTCTTGAGCGACAGTACCTGCCCGCGGACGATGCGTGCCATGGTCAGCCACTGGACGAGTCCCAATGCGACGAACAGCATGATCAGGCTGCGGCTGAAGAACACCAGCAGCAGGATGACCAGGAAGATGTAGGGCAGCGAATAGAGGATATCGACGAAGCGCATCATCGTCTCGTCGGTTCGGCCGCCGAGATAGCCCGAAACGGCGCCATAGGTGACGCCGATCAACAGACTGACCAGCGTGCCGACGACGCCGACCAGCAGCGAGATGCGCCCGCCGTGGAGCGTGCGCGCGAAGGTGTCGCGACCCAGCTCGTCGGTGCCGAACGGGTGCGCCCACGAGGGCGCCGAGGCGCCCAGCCGCAGGTCCTGAATCGCGGGGTCGGCGAGCCCCGGAATCCACGGCGCCAGGAGCGCGAGCAAAGCGATCGCGGCCAGCGCCCAGCCGGCCGTGACCGCGGCGCGATTCTTCTTCAGGCGCCGCAGCGCGTCGGACCAGAGATCGGTCGGACGGTTGTCGAGGGCGTCTTGCGGCGCGAGCGCCGGAGCCGCGCTCATGCCAGCTCCACGCGCGGGTCGAGCCAGGTATAAGCCAAGTCGACGATCAGATTGAGCACCATGAGGAACGCGGCGTAGAACAGGACGACGCCGAGCACCAGCGTATAGTCGCGATTGAAGGCGCCGTTCACCAGGTGCCGGCCGAGGCCGGGGATCGCGAAGATGCTCTCGACCACGATCGAGCCCATCACCACGCGCGCCGCCGCCGGTCCGATGTACGACACCACCGGCAGGATGCCCAGCTTGAGCGCGTGCTTGAAGATCACGACCCGGTCGGGGAGACCCTTGGCGAACGCGGTGCGAATGAAGTCCTGGCGCAGGACTTCGAGCATGCCGGCACGGGTGAGTCGCGCGATGTAGGCGATGTAGGCGGTCGACAGCGTCAGCACCGGCAGCACGCGACTCTGCGGCCCCTGCCACAACGCCGGCGGCAGCAGGAACACGCCGAGCGACAGCCCGAGCACCAGCACCGGTCCGAGCACGAAGTTGGGGATCGAGACTCCGGCCAGGGCCAGGCCCATGGACGAGTAGTCGAGCGCGCTGTTCTGCTTGAGTGCCGCGAACATCCCGATCGGAACCCCGATCACAATCGAAAGCAGGAGCGCCCACGCGCCCAGCTCCATCGACACCGGCAGGGATTCGAAGATGATCTCGCGTACTTCGCGGGTCGGAAACTTGTAGGACGGCCCGAAGTCGAGCCGAGCGGCGTTCACGATGAACGACGTGTACTGCTCGAACAATGGCCGATCGAGGCCGTATTGCTTCTGCAGCTGCTCGAGCGCGGGCTTGGGGATGTCGCGTTCGGACTGGAACGGCCCGCCGGGCGCCAATCGCATCATGAAGAACGTGAGCGTGGCGATCACCAGCAGCGTCGGGATGAACAGCAGAACCCGACGAACGACGAATGTGATCATCGGCGGCCGGTCGCGCTCGCCACCGGCGACGCGTGCTTCTGCCAGTCGTGATCGATCCACACGTGCTTGAGCGGATGCGTGTCGAGTGCGGTCTGGTGGAGGCCGCGCACGTAGGGCTTCAGCAGCTCGACGGTCGAGTAGTGATAGATGGGAATCACCGGCCCGTCGGACAAAAGCAGCGCCTCCGCGTCGCGCAGGATGGCCATGCGATGGGCGGGATCGGACTCGCGGCCGGCATCGCGGATCAGGGCGTCGTACCGCGGTTCGCTCCAGCCGGTGCGGTTGTTGCCGTCGCCCGTGATCCACATGGCCAGGAAGGTGTTCGGGTCGAGGTAGTCGCCGATCCACGAGCGCCGGGCGACCTCGTACTGGAGGCTGGTGGTGGCTTGGAGATAGGAGCCCCACTCCTGGTTCGAGAGCTCGACGTCGATGCCCAGCTCGCGCTTCCACATCGCCTGGATCGCTTCGGCGATCCGGCGATGGTCCTCGCTGGTGTTGAACAGGATCGCGAGCTTGGGGAAGCCCTTGCCGCCCGGGAACCCGGCTTTCGCCAGGCACTCGCGCGCGCGCTCGGGGTCGTAGGTCACCGGGTCGGGCGGGATGTAGTCGGGGTAACCGCTGGGTGCGACGAGCCCCCAGGGGTCGCGGCAGCCCTTGAGCAAGTCGCGCGAGATCGACTCGCGATCGACCGCATAGTTGAGCGCGCGCCGCACCCAGACGTTGTCGTAGGGTTTGCGGGTGGTGTTGATCGAATAGAAGTACGTGCCCTGATAGCGGCCGGTGCGCAAGTCGGCGTACGACCGGAGGTAGGGGAAGTACTGGGACGGTACGTAGCCGCTCGGGTTCCAATCGATGACGCCCGCCTTGTACAGGTTAGTCGAAGTGTTCAAGTCGTCGACCGGGAAACACACGATCCGTTCGAGCCGGACGTTGGCGACGTCCCAGTACGACGGGCTGCGAACGAATTCGAAGCGCGCGCCCTGCCGCCACGCGGTCAGCGCGAACGGACCGTTGCCGGCGATGTTGCCGGGCAGGGTCCAGCGCAGGCCGTGCTTCTCGATCGCGTGCCGCGGCACCGGGAGGAAGGTGTAGTACTGGGTCAGGTGCAGGAAGTAGGGGGTCACGGACTGAAGGCGCACGACCAGCGTGCTGTCGTCGATCGCGTGCACGCCCACCATCGAGCGGTCGGCGATCTCGCCCTTGTTGTAGGCCTCGCCGTTCTCGATGACGTACATCAGGGTCGCGTAGCGCGCCGCCGTCTCCGGTTCGAGCACGCGCAGCCACGACCATTCGAAGTCGCGCGCGGTGAGCGGCGTGCCGTCGGTCCATTGGAGCCCCGGGCGCAGGTGGAACGTATAGAGGAGGCCGTCGGCGCTCGTCTCCCAGCGATACGCCTGGCCGGGCGTGGGCTCGAGCGTTTCCGGATGCGGGGACGTCAGGCCTTCGAAGATCATGCGGGCGATTCGGCCGTCCGGCTGGCCGCTCATCTTCCCCGGGTCGATGGTCTCGGGCTCGGCGCCGTTGTTGAACGTGAACACCTGGCCGATGGGGGGCGAGGTGTCGCCGAAATACTTCACGGCCGTGGCCGACGCGGGAACGCTCGTTCCGGAGCCGCCTCCGCATCCCAAGGTCGGAACGGCGAGGGCCACGGCCAGCAACGCGAGGCGGGGCATCATGACGCGCGAGTATACGCGGCGGGCCGGCCGGCCATCACCCAGCCCCGCACGGTCAGCGATCCCACCACACCGAGAACTCGAAGCGCGTGCCCGCCAGCGCATTGAGCCCCGAGATCGCCTGGTCGAAGCCGAACACCAGATCGACATACGGGCTGCTCATGATCAGTGACAGGCCGCCGGTCAGCGAGCGCGTGCTGGCCTGTCGCGGGTCGAACGGCAGCGCCGGGTCGTACAGGTCACTGACCGGCAGGACCACGCGCCAGTCGGTGCGCAGCGTGATGTCGGGGCGCATCGACCAGGCGGCTTCGATGTTGACCGGGATCTCGTTCGCATACGAACCGCCGCGGGACACGAAGCCGGCGTCGGCCGAAATGTAGGTCGTGCGCGTCGCCTTACCGGCCGCAAATCCACCGCTGACGTCGAACTCGCCGGTGCCGAGCGAGGGGAACGTGGTCTTGTCGTAGCCGGTCGGCGCCTTGAGCTCGACGAACGACGAGACCACCAGCGGTCTCCGAAGGATCAGGCGTTTGACCTGAAGCCGAAGGTCCGAGAGACCGGTGGTCCGGTCCTCGCGTCCGTTGCCTTCGGCTTCGATGATTTCGAGCGCCGTGGACGCCGACGCCTGCCACACGTCGGTGAATCCGTACTCTCCGTAGGCTCGCAACGCGAAGTTCCGATACTCGTCGGTGTCGTCGAAGCCGGGAAGGGTCTCCTGATAAGGAACGCGCTCACCCCGCTGGTTGAACCGCTCGGTGGTGAACCAACGCTCGACCGACAGGCTGCCGAACCAGGACCCGGTGTCGCGCGTCCAGGCATCCGCGCGAGCGGAACTCGAGAGCGCTGGACAGGCGGTGGCGAAGCACGCAACGACGAACGCAACCGACCGTGGCCAACGCATGCCGAGCATGGTAATGATCTGCGGCTCCTGCAATCCAGAAGGCTTCCCGGAGGTCATGTCATGGTTTCGAAAGGCGCATCGCAGTGAACCCGTCGCGCACGATTCCGATCCTGAGTCTGGTTCTGTTCCTGGCGATGCCGGCCGTGGCCGATGTCCGCCCCGCCGAGCCGATGAACGCCGCCGAGATCCAACTCGCGCTCGAGCGGCTGCGGGTGCTGGGCAGCGCCCTCTACGTTGCCGCACACCCCGACGACGAGAACACCGCGTTCCTGACCTGGCTGACTCAGGGGCGGAAGATCCGCGCCGGCTATCTGTCGCTGACCCGGGGCGACGGCGGCCAGAACCTGATTGGCTCGGAGACCGGACTCGACCTGGGCGTGATCCGCACGCAGGAGCTGCTGGCCGCGCGCCGGATCGACGGCGCCGAGCAATTCTTCACGCGGGCGCTCGACTTCGGCTACTCGAAGCGCGCCGACGAAACCATGGAGATCTGGGGCCGCGAAGCGATCCTGTCCGACGTGGTGTGGACCATTCGCACGTTCCGCCCCGACGTGATCGTCACGCGCTTCCCGACCGACAGCACCGGCGGGCACGGACATCATCAGGCCTCCGCGATCCTGGCCGAGGAGGCGTTCCGCGCCGCCGCCGATTCGACCCGGTTCTTCGAGCAGCTCGCGCACGTGAAGCCGTGGCAGGCCAAGCGCATCGTGTGGAACGCATTTCGTTTCGATCCGACGCGGGATCCGCCGGGACCGAACGTCGGCGTCGACCTCGGCGAGTACAACCGGCTGCTCGGGCGCGCGTACACCGAGATCGCGGCCGAAAGCCGCAGCATGCACAAGAGCCAGGGATTCGGCGCGTCCGAGCGCCGCGGTCCGGTTCCCAACTTCTTCGTACACCGCGACGGCGCGCTCGCGAGCAAGGATCTGTTCGACGGAGTCGATATCGGCTGGACCCGCATTTCCGGCGGCGACCGTGTCGACCGCTTCCTGGCCGAGGCGCTGAAGCGCTTTCGTTCAGGCGATCCCGACCGGATCGTCCCGGAGCTGCTCAAGGCGCACGCCGCGATGACCGACCTCGAGTCCCGACCGAATGCCGACCCTTGGATCGCGATCAAACGCCGCGAGCTCGAGGACCTGATTGCTTCGTGCAGCGGCCTTTGGCTGGAAGCGATCGCCGAGTCGCCCACGACGGTTCCCGGGGGCGAGGTCAAGGTGCGCTTCTCGGCGCTCAATCGATCGCCGGCCCCGCTGGTGCTCGAGCGCATCGAGGTTCCGCACGGCGCCCAGGCGATGGACCCGGAGCCGCCCGCCGGCGGGCCGGCCGCCGACACCGCGGGCTCGCCGCTGGTCGCGCGCAAGGAAGTCCGTGACCGGGAGCTCTCGGACAACCGTCCGGTCAACGGCGAAGCGACGATCGTGCTCCCGCGCGACCAGCGCGACACCCAGCCCTACTGGCTCAGGCGCGAGCCGCTGCCCGGACGCTTCGACGTCGGCGACTTCAGCGTGCTCGGGAGAGCCGATACGCCGCCGCCGCTTCAGGCGCGCTTCGTGGTGCGCGCGGGCAGTCAGCGACTGATCTTCGACCGTCCCATCGTCTACCGCTGGACCGACCCGGTCCAGGGCGAGCGCTATCGCCCACTCGAGATCGCGCCCCCGGTCGGCGTGCGGCTCGACCGCCCGGTCTATCTGTTCCCGACCCGTGATCCGGTCGAGGTCCTGGTCGTCGCGCAAACCGGCACGCAACCGATGTCCGGCACGCTCCGACTCGAACTGCCCGAGGGCTGGCGCGCGACTCCGACCGGGAAGACGCTCGAACTCGCCGCCAACGCTGAGGCCAGCACCCGCTTCACCGTGTATCCGCCCGATGCCGGATTGCGCGGCGGGGCGACGGCCACCGTCGGATCGGTGACCGCGATCTTCGAGTCCGGGGGCAAGGAGTACGCGCGCAACATCGAGCGGATCGACTATCCCCACATTCCGATCCAGTCGAATTTTCCGCCGGCCCGGGCCAAGCTGGTGCGTGCCGACGTCCAGCACCTGGGCAGCGAGATCGGCTACATCATGGGCTCCGGCGACGGGATCCCCGACGCCCTGCGCCAGATGGGATACCGCGTCAGCCTGCTCGAGGACGACGACATCGGCGCCGGCAGCCTGTCGCGCTTCGACGCAATCGTGGTCGGGGTCCGCGCCTACAACACGCGACCGCGCCTGCGCGCGCTTCAGCCCCGGCTGATCGACTATGTCAGTGGCGGCGGCACGCTGGTCGTCCAGTACCAGACCGCGGACCGCGCGCTCGACGGCAAACTCGGTCCGTTGCCGTTCACGATCTCGCGCAACCGCGTCTCGGTCGAGACCGCCGAGGTGCGCTTTCCGAGCGCCCAGCATCCGCTGCTGGTGCGCCCGAACCTGATCACCGCCGACGACTTCGGCGGCTGGGTTCAGGAGCGCGGACTCTACTTCGCGAGCCCGTGGGACCCGGGCTACGAGGCAGTGCTCTCGGCCAACGATCCGGGCGAGCCGCCGCGCGACGGCGGGCTGATCTACGCGCGGCACGGCAAGGGCGTGTTCATCTACACCGGCTTCTCGTGGTTCCGGCAGCTGCCGGCCGGGGTCCCCGGAGCCTTTCGCTTGTTCGCGAATCTGGTGAGCGCGGGGCGGTAGTGTCCGACGTGCCGGAGGAGCCGCCGCCGATCCTGGGTTCCTGGCGCCGGCTCTACCTGGTCGTGATCGGCTTCCTGATCGTGCTGATCGTCCTGTTCGGGCTGTTCGCCCGGGTGTTCTCGTGAGCGACATGCCGCCGCGGACGCGCGGCATGCGCGGAGCCGGGCGGTGAGCCCACTCGACTGGCTGGTGCTCGGCGGTTGGCTGGTGGGCATCGTCGCCTACGGTTTGTGGCGCGGCCGCGGCAGCCGCGATCTCGACGGCTATCTGCTCGCCGACCGCCGCATGCGCTGGAGCACCATCGCGCTCTCGATCATGGCGACCCAGGCGAGTGCCATCACGTTTCTGTCGACGCCCGGCCAGGGCTTCGCCGACGGCATGCGCTTCGTCCAGTTCTACTTCGGGCTGCCGATCGCGATGGTGGTGCTGTGCATCACCGCGGTGCCGATCTTCCATCGCCTGCACGTGTTCACCGCCTACGAGTACCTGGAGCGGCGCTTCGACGGCAAGACCCGCACGCTGGCGGCGGGTTTGTTCCTGACTCAGCGCGGCCTGGCCGCCGGGCTGACCATCTTCGCGCCGGCGCTCATTCTTTCGGTGCTGCTCGGCTGGAACCTGTTCTGGACCAACATCGCGATCGGCGCGCTGGTCGTGACCTACACCGCAACCGGTGGCACCAAGGCGGTCAACTATGCCCAGTCGCTCCAGATTTGCGTGATGCTCGGCGGGATCGCGCTGGCCTTCGTGCTCGCGGTCGGCTCGTTGCCCGCCGGCGTCACGTTCGTCGACGCACTGCACGTCGCTGGGGTGCAGGGACGCCTCAACACCCTCGATCTGTCGTTCGACCTCGAGAATCGCTACAACCTGTGGTCGGGGTTGATCGGCGGTTGCTTCCTGGCGCTCAGCTACTTCGGCACCGATCAGTCCCAGGTCGGTCGCTACCTGACCGGCCGCTCGGTGGCCGAGAGCCGGCTCGGCCTCGTGACCAACGGGTTGGTCAAGGTGCCGATGCAGTTCTGCATCCTGCTCACCGGCGCGATGGTGTTCGCCTGCTATCAGTTCGTGCCGCAGCCGGCGCACTTCAATCCGATCGAGGTGCAGAAGCTGGAGGCGGGGCCACTCGGTGGTGAATACCGCACACTGGCGGCCGAGCATCGTGAGGCGGCCGAGGGACGCGAGCGACTGGCGCGCGAGTATCTGGTCGCGCGGCGCACCGGGGACGCCGCCGAGATCGCGACCGCGAAGGCCGAGGTGCGCGCGGCCCATGCCGAAGTCCAGGCGGCGCGCGGGCGGGTTGTCGAGCTGATGAAGCGCAACGATCCCAAGGCGCAGACCGGCGACACCAACTATGTGTTCCTGACCTTCATCCTGAGCACATTCCCACCCGGGGTGATCGGCCTCATGCTGGCCGCGGTGTTCGCGGCGTCGATGTCGTCGACTTCGGCCGAGCTCAACGCCCTGGCATCGACCACCGTGGTCGACGTGTGGCGCCGGACGCCGTTCGGCCGGCGGCGCGCGAATGGCGGGCCGGCCACTGACGTCGGCGGCGAAGTGCGCACGTCCGCGGTCGCGGACCGCCGAGAGGTGCGGGTGTCGGTGCTGGCCACCTTGTTCTGGGGTGCCTTTGCCGTGACGTTCGCCGAGTACGCCAACCGGCTCGGCTCGCTGATCGAGGCAGTGAACATCCTGGGTTCGCTGTTCTACGGCACGATCCTCGGGATCTTCCTCACCGGCTTCTACCTCAAGCGCATCGGCGGCACCGCCGTGTTCACCGCGGCCTTGGTCGCCGAAGTCGCGGTGATCGCCTGCTTCAAGCTGACCAAGATCTCGTTCCTCTGGTACAACGTGATCGGTTGCCTGCTGGTCGTGCTCCTGGCCGTGGCGTTCGAGATGATTATTCGGGTGACGAGGCGAGCGCGCATCGCCTAAGATTGATCGGCCATGTCGGGCCGCCCCCCTTCCATTCGCGACCGCTGGGTACGCTGGTGGCTCGCCGAATTGCCCCCGCTCGACGGACGGCTGCGCCTGGTCGTCTACGGCGCGCTGTTCGTCATCGCTCTCACGCACTGGAAGTCGCCGTTGCGCGCGGTCGCGCTCTACGCCGAGACCGACCCGCTCCTCTATCGCGCCCATGGCCTGATCGAAGCGTTGAGCTTGCCGTGGTTGCCGCCTCAAGCGATCGCCGGAATCGCGGTCGTAACCGGCGCCGCCTGGATCTGCGCCGCGGTCGGTCTGTTCGGACGAACTTCGGCGATCCTCACGGCCGTCGGCTCCTTCGTGCTGCACGGCTACTGCTGGGGAACCAGCGCGTTCAACCACAACTGGTACCTGCCGGTGCTGGTGCTCGGCGCGCTGTGCTTCGCGGCCCCCGATCCGGAATGGTCGGCCGACGCCGCGATTCGGCGTCGTCGCGGCCTGCCCGTCGCCCCGCCGCCCACCGGTCTCGGCGCCACCGGCTTTCCGCGCGTCCTGGTACTAGTCGCCGTCGTCTCGTTCTATTTCTGCGCCGGCATCACCAAGCTCCAGGAGACCGGACTCCAGTGGACCGACGGTCACACCATCGCCTACTGGGGCGAGGAAGACGCGTCGAAGCGTGCGCTGGCCGCAATCCTGGGCGAACAGATGTGGCTGTGTGCCATAGCCGCCTGGCTCACGCTGTTCTTCGAGGTCGGCTCCCCGGTCGCCCTGCTCTCGCGACGTTTGCGCCCGATCTTCATCCTCGGCTGGATCGGGCTTCACGTCGGCATTCGGCTGACCATGGGGCCGCGCTACTTCGAGAACATCGTGTGCTTCGCGCTGCTGATCGACTGGTCGGCGGTCCGCGCGCGGGGGTTCGCCGGCCTGTTCGAGCGGGACGGCGCCCACGAACTCGCGAGTGCGCCAGGGCGACGGATGGGGTGGAGCGAGCGGGCGGGCATCGCGTTCGGCACGTTCCTGCTCGCCGGCATCGTCTGGGTCGCGGTGGGCCAGGTGGTGTGGTGGCCGGCAAGCAACGTGTACATGTATTCCGCCTACTACAGCCGCGCCCACGGCATTCGCGCGGGCGAGCGACTCGCGGCGTATTACGATCCTGTCGAAGCCCAGCGCATCGCCCGGCGCTTCCGCGATCAGCGTGTCTCTTTCGACGCCATGGAGCACCTGCCGCGCATGGTCGAGCTGTGTCTGGTGCGCGATGGAGCGCCGACGCTCTACCTGCCGGCGGGAGTCGGTACGGCGACCGCGAAACAATGGGATCTGGTGGTCGAGCTGCCGGTCCTGGTCGAGGATCTGGCCAGCAAGCCGCACGGGCGGATCGAACACGATCCTTCACGTCCCGATACCCCGGCCAATCGATTCCTGCGCGACCTGCTGCCGGTGATCCAGCGCCACGTCGAGAATTGGCGCGACTACGATCGAGTCGAATTCCACTACGAGCTCGAGCGCGGCGACGTCGCGATCGCCAGCGTGCCGCTCGACGACCCCTAGTCGCTCCGGACGCTGAGGCGAACCGGGGGGAAGCCAACGACCCCCGGGACCGAAGTCCCAGGGGTCGCGGTTGCGAGGTATCGAATGCGGGTTTCGATCCCTCGACGACTCAGTCCTTCCACTCGGCGAGCAGTTTCTCGGACGGGCGGGTGTCGAACGGGTTCTCGCCGGTCTTGCCCGCGGCGATCGCCTTTTCCATGGTGGCCGTGGCTTCCTTCTTCTTGCCCTGCTTGGCGTAGAGCTTGGCGAGCACCTGCTGGTTTAGGTAGCCGGGTTTGATCTTGACCGACTCCTCTGCCCACGTGGTGGCGAGCGGAAGTTCCTGATTGACGTCGAGCAGGAAGCTCGCGGCGCGGAACCGAGTCGTCGCATCGTCGGCCTTGGCGACCGCGACTTCGGTCTTGGCGGCGGCCACCGTCTTCGCCGTGCTGTTGGTGCCGATGGTCATCGTCAGGGTCAGCTGCTCCCACGCCAGGACCAGGTCCCCGTTGTCGGTGGAAAGGTTCTCGAACGAGAAGCGCATCCACTCCTGGTGGGTACCGGTGCCGGGTTTGATCTCGAGCCGCAGGGCGTCGTTCGCCTTGTCGTAGCCGTTGGCGCCCCACAAGTCCGACTTGGTGTTGAACGCGGCGGTCCAACTCTCCTGCCCGGGAATCGTGAGAAAACCATAGGTGCCGGCCTTGAGCGGCTTACCGTTCACGGTGACGTCGTCGGAAAACTGGATGGTGGTCGCCTCGTTGGCACCGGTGCGCCACGGCTCGCCGTAGGGGACGAGATCGCCCCAGATCGCGCGGCCCTTCACGCCTGGCCGGCTGTAGGTCACGGTCACGTCGGTCAGACCGATGGTCTGCTTGAGCACCGCATTGGGGCTCGGACGCGGGGTTTTGAGCTCGGCAACTGCGGGGGCCGCGATGGCGGCCAGGGCGACAGCCGCCAGAACGACTCGGGACATCGACATCTTCGGGATCTCCTTGAGGATGAGTGGGCGTCGGCCGAGCCGACATCGAGGCAGTTTTGCGACCCCAGACTGTAGCCGCAGGCTTACGCTTTTTCCTACCCGGGCTCGACTGCCGCCGCTCGCCGAGCGGGTGTTCATCGGTCAATCCATTGCCGGGCTAACGGTTGCAGTCGCGCGTCACGTGTTGGCCCGTGCCTTGCCATGTTACTGAGACAGGTTGAGCGATCCGTTCTGTACGCAAAGCCATGCGGGAGCTTGGCGGCCAGGCGGGTCGCTCGCTTTTTTTCCCCGAACGCGAAGTCGTTCCGGGTTCAGGCGCCGGGAAGGATAGATTCCCGGACCGATGCGCGGCAACCTCTCAATTCGGTCCCGGCACGTCGTCCTGCCCGAGGGCCCTCGGCCAGCCACCGTAGTCGTGCGCGATGGCCGGATTGCCGCGATCGAGCCTTACCCCGAGGGCAGCGGCGCCGTCGCCCCCCAGCCAGGTTCCGCCGCTCGCCCTGACGCCTCTCGCGACCTTGCTGCCGTCGACGCCGGAGATCTCTGGATTCTCCCCGGCCTGGTCGACAGCCACGTCCACGTGGACGAACCAGGTCGCGCCGAGTGGGAGGGATTCGCGACCGCGACCCGAGCGGCGGCGGCCGGCGGAGTCACGACCCTGGTCGACATGCCGCTCAACTCCGTTCCGGCGACCACGACCGCAGCGGCCCTCGAGCAGAAGCGCGCAGCCGCCCGCGGCCAGTGCGCGGTCGACGTCGCCTTCTGGGGAGGCGTCGTTCCCGGCAACACCGCCGAGCTGGAGCCCTTGGCGCGCGCCGGAGTCCGCGGCTTCAAGTGCTTTCTGGTGCCCTCGGGCGTCGACGAGTTCGGGTGGGTCGGTGAATCCGATCTCGAGAACGCCATGCCGGTGATCTCGCGGTTGGGGCTACCCCTGCTGGTCCACGCGGAGCTTCCGGGTCCGATCGAGGCGGTGACCGGCACCCAGCGCGGCGATCCACGACGCTACGCCACGTGGCTTGCGAGCCGCCCGCCCGTTGCCGAGGTCGAGGCGATCCGGCTGATGATCCGGCTCGCCGAGCGCCATCAATGCCACGTGCACATCGTTCACCTCGCGACCGGCGAGGCGCTGGCCGACCTGCGCGCCGCGCGGACGCGCGGCGCGCGTATCACTGCCGAAACCTGCCCGCACTACCTATGCTTTGCCGCCGAGGAGATTCCCGACGGCGCGACCGAGTTCAAGTGCGCGCCGCCGATTCGCTCTCGATCCGATCAGGAGGCACTCTGGGGCGCGCTGGCCGACGGCACGCTGGACCTGATCGCCAGCGACCATTCGCCGTGTCCGCCGGCGCTCAAGCGGCGCGACGAGGGTGACTTCGTGGCGGCCTGGGGCGGAATTGCCTCGCTCGAAGTCGGGCTCGCGGCGGTGTGGAGCCGAGGCCGTGGTCGCGGCGCCGGTCCGGACGATCTCGCGCGCTGGATGAGTGCCGCGCCGGCGCGACTCGCCGGGCTCGAGGGTCGCAAGGGAGCACTCGCAGTCGGCCACGATGCCGACCTCGTGGTGTTCGACCCGGATCGAACGTGGACCGTGGACGCCGAACGACTCCAGCAGCGACACAAGTTCACGCCGTACGCCGGTCGGGTGTTGACCGGCAAGGTGGTCGACGTGTACCTGCGCGGTGAGCGGATCGTCGAGGGCGGTGTTCCGGCCGGCGATGCCGCGGGCCAGGTCGTATGATCCGCGTCGGGATCGGAAGATAGAAGTCATTCGCGTGGGGAGGGCACGTGGCGAAGGTCCTGATCTACTACGGAACGTCCGACGGCCAGACCGGCAAGATCGCCCGCTTCCTGGGTGACTCCCTGCGGGCTCTCGGCGTCGAGGTCGACGTTGCCGACGCGCGCGGGCCTGCGTCCGACGCACGGCCCAGCGCCTACGCTCTGGTGGTGGTCGCGGCGTCGGTCCACGCCGGCGGCTATCAGAAGAGTGTTCGCCGCTGGGTGCGTGGACGCGTGGCCGAGCTGAACGCCAAACCGAACGTGTTTCTGTCGGTCTGTCTCGGCATTCTGCAAAAGGATCCCAAGGTCATGGCCGACCTCGAGGCAATCCTCGAAGGCTTTCGGACGGAAACCGGCTGGCAACCGAAGGAAGTGAAGTGGGTCGCCGGCGCGCTCAAGTACACGCAGTACAACCTGCTCAAGCGTTGGGTCATGCGACGCATCGTCGCCAAGGCCGGCGGCGACCTCGACACCTCGCGCGACTACGAGTACACGGACTGGAACGATCTGCGCGCGTATGCCGGTGAGCTGCATCGCCGGATCTCATCTGGCTAGCGTCTTTCAGCATTCGTGGCCCCGCCTCGATCGCGCGGGTCGAGGGGTCGCTATTCCACCGCGCCGAACACCCGTAGCCGGCTGACGCCGCCATCCGGATGGATGTTGAGCCGCACGTGGCTCACGACACCGGCATCCGACAGCTCGCGCTCGAACGCATGGTTGGCGTCGGCGCCCAGCTTGGTCTTGGCCAGCAGCGGCCGCCACGCCTTTTCGCCGGTCAGTGCTTCGACGCTCGCCTCGGGCGCCAGGGCGGCGTCGATCGAGCACTGATCCGGGTAGTTCCCTTTGTAGTGCTTGGTGTCGACCTCGATGCGACGAATGCGCGCCGGGCGTCCGAGGCGGACGATCACCCAGTCGTGGCCGGGCCTTCGTCGCCGTCGGGTTTCCCAGCCGTCGCGCATGCTCTCGGCGACCCACGGCATGAGCAGGTTGCCGGGGGCGCCGAAGAACATGTCGCTCGCGGTGACGATGCTGCCACCGCGGGTGATCGACGCGAGGTCGTGGGTCTCACCCTTCGGCACGCGCGCCCAATCGGGCTCCGACGTTCCATACACGCGCAAGCGCGCGACCCCGCCGTCGGGAAAGATGTTGAGCCGGACGTGGGTCCACCGGCCCGCGTGGCCGATCGAGTACGGATTGTGCGCACCAGGCGCGAGCGCCACACGTGTCAGCACTTCGGACCACGCGGCGCGCTCGAGCCCCGAGGCATCGTCGCGTTCGAGCACGGCCGCGTCGAGCGAAGCGTGTGGCGGGTGGTTGCCGAGGAAGTGGCTGGTGTCGATGTCGACGCCGCGGATCACGCCCGGGAGCCCGAGTCGCACGACGCACCAGTCGTGGCCCGGGACGCGCTTGCGCCGCGACTCCCAGCCGTCCATCCATTTGCCGCGGTCGGTGTAGCGGTCGACGTCGAACACCGCGGCGCCGGGCTTCACCAGGTTCTCCTTGCCCGCGAAGAAGTCGTCGTTTGCGGCCAGCGCGCGCGCACCCAGGCGCTCGTCGGCGAGATTGGCGAGGCCTGCGAATTCGGGAGCCGGCTGCACGTCGCGCATGGCGGCGCATTGTAGGGGCGCGCGCCGCGCGCGCAAGGACGCGTCCTGCGCCGGCGCGCCGTGCGCTTGCCTCCAGGCGCCGCCACGGCGACCATGCCGGCGTGACCCTGGACGATCTCAATCGAATGCCGATAGCCGAAGCGCGCGCGGCATTCGAGCGCTGCTGCGGCGCAGGCGCCTGGGTCGAGCGTATGTGCGCGGGCAGGCCCTACTCCGACCACGCGCGCCTAATCGCGACTGCCGATCGAGCGGCCGATTCCCTCGGACCTGACGACTGGCGCGAGGCGTTCGCGCATCATCCACGCATCGGCGACGTCGATGCTTTGCGCCAACGTTTCGCGACGACCGCGGCCTGGGCCGGCGACGAGCAACGCGGCACCGCAGCGGCCTCGGACGAAACCCTCGCCGCGCTCGCCCGCGGAAATCGTGACTATGAGGAGCGCTTCGGCTACATCTTCATCGTCTGCGCGACCGGCAAGAGCGCCGCCGAGATGCTCGCGATGCTCGAACGCCGTCTGGGCAACGATCCCGGCCCCGAGCTCGAGAACGCAGCCCGCGAGCAACGTATGATCACGCGATTGCGATTGGAGAAACTGCTGGCGGAGTGAACGGCCGCCGGCTTCCGTGGAGGAGTGAATGAGCGGAATCACCACCCATGTTCTGGACCTGGCGGCCGGGCGGCCTGCCGCCGCCATGAGCGTGCGCCTCGACCGTCTCGAGGGCAGCGGATGGATGAACGTCGCCGAGCGAACGACCGACGACGATGGGCGGGTGCGCGACTTCATTGCCGAGGGCGCGAACCTAGCCAACGGTCTCTACCGGCTGACGTTCGCGACTCGCCCCTACTTTCACGGCCGGGGCGTGCCCACGTTCTACCCCGAGATCGCGGTCACGTTCGAAGTCGGAAGTGGCGCGCAGAACTATCACGTGCCGCTGCTGGTGAGCCCGTGGGGGTACAGCACTTATCGGGGGAGTTGAGTCGGCGGCCGATCACTTCTCGGGCGCCGGCCCAGCGCCCCAAAGTGTCGGCAATGTCGACGCTTCAGTCATCGCAGGGGCCTGCCTGGCCCTGAGCCGACGTCTGAAGCCATCGCCACAATTGACTAGAGGCCGCCGTCCTATCGGAATAGAGTGGACGTTGGCACCGGGAATGCACTGATCGGGCCGACCCCCCCGCAAGGAGACGAGCCATGAGGACGCAGCTCTCATGGGTTCCCGCATTCGTTCCCCGCGTCCTCCGTGCTGGAATCCTGATTTGCCTCGCCGTTCCCGCGACCACCCACGCTGCCGGCATCAACCTTTCCTGGGATGAATGCGGCGCCGCGGGCGCTGAAATCAAGACGTTTGCCTGCGATTCGAACACGGGCGAACCGTTTTCACTGGTGGCGTCGTTCGTGCCGCCCGCCGGGGTCACGGAGTATCTCGGCCTGTCGGCCGGCATGCGGATCGCTGGTCCCGTGCTTCCCGATTGGTGGAAGCACGGCAACGGCTCCTGTCGCGGCTCGACCGGTCTTTCAGTGTCGTTCGAGGCGCCCGGTGACGCCTGCAGGGACTTCTGGCAGGGCAGGGGTGTCGGTGGATTCGTGTATGAGGTCGGGTACTCCGGCCCCAATACCGCCCAGCTGCGGATCCAGGCGGCGCTGCCCTTCGAGGACAGGGGACCGCTGGATCCAGCCAGCGAGTACTACGCGTTCACGGTTCGCCTGCAGCGCAACAAGTCGACCTCGCCGGGGGAATGCATCGGCTGTGATGCACCCGTCGGGATCGCGCTCGAGCACATCACGTTGTTCCAGCCCCCCGAGCAGAACAACGACCCGATCCTGACGGCGCCCGTCCATCGGAACGTGGCCCTCTGGCAGGATCGGGTGACGCTGCCGACAATCAGCCACTTCTCCCCATTAGTAGGCGCGGCGGGAACGCCGGTGCGCATCGAAGGCACGGGCCTGGGGCAGGCTACTGCGGTGCGCATCGGAGGGATCGAGTGCACGTTCGCAGTCGAGTCGGACCAGGCGATCAACGCGGTCGTGCCCGCCGTACCGCGCAGCGGGCCGATCGTGGTGTCGACCCCGGAGGGAACAGTGACGAGCGCGATCTTGTTCACGGCGCCGCCGCTGATCTCGATGTTCGCGCCTGCCAGCGGCAGAACGGGCACCGTGGTCACGATCACCGGATTCAATCTCGCCAATGTCACCGCAGTCAGCTTCACCGGAGCCGCGGTTAACGCGACGATTCTCTCCGACACGGACATCAGGATAACGGTGCCGGCCGCAGCGTCGTCGGGCCCGATCGCCGTCACGAATCCGGCGGGAACGACCGCGACGTCGAGCGCATTCATCGTCGTGCAGAGTGTCGCACCTGTGGTGACCTCCTTCGCGCCTGTGGCAGGTCCGTTCGGATCTGAGGTCGTGATCGAGGGGCGAGGGTTCACCACCATGCAGTGGGTGCGCTTTGGCGGCGTCCCGGCGGTAGCGGTAGTCGCCTCTGATACGCGGATCGAGGCGATCGTGCCGGACCTCGCGCATAGCGGACCAATCACGGTGAGGACCGATTTCGGGACGACCCTCAGCCCGGGCGCCTTCACCGCGCCGGCGGTGATCTCCAGCTTCGCGCCGGGCATCGCGGTCGCTGGTGGTGTTGTTCGCATCACGGGCTTCAATCTAGCGACGACGACAGCGGTGCGCCTGGGTGGGATTGCCGCCGAGTTCAAGATCGGCTCGGATCTTCAGGTGGACATGATCGTGCCGCCGGGCGCGATCGCCGGGCCGATCGAGATCGAGAACCCGGCCGGAACCGTGGCCACCGGGACCTCGTTGCTGATCGGCTTGCCTCCGACTCTCGCATCCTTCGCTCCGCAGGTGGGGGCGGCAGGCACCCTCGTTGTTCTCGAAGGAACCGGCTTCACCAACGTGCAGTCGGTGCGCTTCGGAGGGGTGGTCGCGACCTATGCGGTGGTTTCCGCCACGCGCATCGACGCGACGGTTCCGGCGGCTGCACGCAGTGGGCCGATCGAGGTGCACACGGACCTCGGAGTGGCTTCGAGCTCCAACTCGTTCACGGCCGCGCCCGTGATCACCGGCTTTCAACCGGGAACGGCGTCTCCAGGCAACACGGTCCTGGTCCAAGGTTTCAATCTGGCGAGTGCCACCGGCGTCCGCGTCGGAAACGTCCCAGCTGCCTTCAACGTGGTCTCCGACAGTGAGCTGAGCTTCGAGGTGCCGGGCTCGGCGGTGACCGGTCTGATCCGAGTCGAGAATCCGGCCGGCTTCACCACGTCGGCGACGGCACTGGCGATCGGGTCACCACCGGTCGTGTCGTCGTTCTCTCCGCAGGCCGCGGTGATCGGAACTCCGGTGGTGATCGAAGGTGCGAGGTTCACCGGCGCCACGGCGGTCGCGTTCGGTGGAACGCCGGCGATGTTCGCGGTGGTCTCTGACTCGCGAATCGATGCCGTAGTTCCCCAAGGTGCGAGAACCGGGCCGATCGTAGTCACGACGCTGTTCGGCACGGCAACCAGTATCGAATCCTTCACGGCGCCTCCGGTCGTGACCGGATTCGCTCCCGCGTACGCTCAGGCTGGGACCGAGATCGAGATCCGCGGCTACAATTTCGCGGGAGCGACCGAGGTTCAGTTCAACGGCGTTCCGGCGGTATTCGCCGCCATCTCCGGCGAGGCGATCCGCGCGACCGTTCCCTACGGTGCGACTTCGGGCCCAGTCTCGGTGGCCAATGCTGCGGGCACCGGCACCTCGAGCCAAGAGTTTCTGGTCGGCGAGTTCCTCAATGGCGGGATCAACGTGGCGTGGAACGACTGCGGGGCCGCCGGGACCTCCGTCCAGAGTTTCGCCTGCGACACGAACACTGGCGACCCGTTCTCGCTGGTCGCATCGTTCGCGCCGCCTCCTGGACTGGTCGAGTTCCTCGGTCTTTCGGCTACGCTGCGCATCACGGGTGATGCGCTGCCCGACTGGTGGCAATTCGGCGCCGGTTTGTGCCGGGGCTTCAATGGGCTCGCGACGTCGTTCGATGGCTGGGGTGTGGCGTGCGAGGACTTCTGGCACGGCACGGCCGCGGGCGGGTTTGCCTACGATGTCAGCTGGGGCGACGCGACGACGTCGCGCCTCCGCGTCCAGATGGCGGTTCCCTTCGAGAACCGGGGGCCGGTGAATGCCGACCTCGAGTACTACGCGTTCAAGGTTCGTCTGATGCGTAGCAAGACTGTAGGCTCGGGAGCGTGCTCGGGCTGCGACGTGCCGAGGCAGATCACGCTCGACGAGATCCAGTTGTTCCAGCCCCCCGAGCGGGGCAATGACCCGGTGCTGACGGTGCCGCTCCACAGCGCCGTCGCGTTCTGGCAGTCCGTCCCCGGGCCCGTCCTGCCCGAGATATCCCTATTCGAGCCCACGCGAGATCTCCCGGGACGTCCGGTGTCGATCGCAGGCCAACATTTCACTGGTGTGACCTCGGTGCGATTCGGCGCGGTGGAGGCGGCGTTCGAGGTCGAGAGCGACGAACACATCCTGGCGACGGTGCCCGCCGGCGCCGTGGACGGGCCGATCGCCGTCGTGTCCCCCGGCGGCACCGCGACATCCATCGAGATCTTCCAGGTCGGTGCACCCGCGATCATGGAAGGACCGAATCTGGTCGCGGATCCGTCGTTCGAACATTCGGTGGTCGCCTGGCGCCCGGTGGAGGCCACTGTTGATCGGTCCTCGCGCGCGCGCACCGGTGACTTTGCGATGAGAGTTCGCCCTGCTACCTCGTTCCATCGCTTCGACCTCAACGACCGGCCGAACCACGTGGCCTCGACCCCAAGTGCCGGCAGCGTCTACAGGTTCAAGGCATGGATCAAGGCGCCCGCTGGTGTCAGCGCGCGGCTGCGCGTCAAGGAGTACCAGGGCGAGACCAGCCTGCAGACCGCGACTTCGCCGCAGGTTTCCCTCACTCCCCAATGGCAACGAATGTCGTGCGAAGTCACGAGCCTCGAGGCAGGCACCTCGCTCGACTTCCAGTTCATCTTCGATCCATCGGTATCGGATGCCGAGGTGCTGGTAGACGATATTTCGATTCGGGAACAGGGTGTTGGCCCGTTGGTGACCTCGCCGGAGCTGGTCGAGGCGACGGTCGGCACGCCCGTCGAGATCGTGGTGACCGCGGCGGCGAGCGGTGGACCTCCGCTCGTGGCGTTCGAGGCCGATCTCTCGGGGCTGCCGATGCTGAGCGACGCGACGTTCACGGCTGAACCTGATTTCTCGCGCGGCGTGCTCCTCTGGACGCCGCAGCCGGAGGACGCGGCGTGGGACTACTCCGTCACGTTCCGAGCCCGCAGCCAGGTGGATGGAATCGCGACCGCTCGAATTCGGGTGGCCGCGGCGCCGCCCGATCCGCGCACCATGCTCGTCGACTTCGATGCGAACAATATCTCGCGATGGCGCGAGCACCGGGGCGGATGGCGCGAGTGGACCTCACCCGGGCGATCGTCGTCGCCGGGCGCCCTCCTGGTGCATTCGCCGGACCCCGCCACCACCTTCGGCGTCAACGACTATCCGAACTGGGTCGCGTACACCGGCACCAACTCGGGCGAGCGTTTCCGCTTCACGTGCTGGATGCGAGCGGTGACCGGCGCCGGCAAGGGCGTGCTGCGAGTGAACGAATACGTCCAGAACGTCAAAGTCGGCAGCTCCACGCTGTCCGGCGAGCTGCTGCTCACCAACGACTGGCAGCAAGTCGTCGTCGAGCGCGTCTCCGAAGCGGCCGGATCGTCGTTCGACCTGCGCATCGAGTGCGATCCTTCGACTCCCGGCACCTCGTTCATGGTGGACGACCTTTCAATCCGCTATCCGCAGACGATCCCGGCCGCCGAACGCTTCGCGGCCGGTGGCAGTTACGTGCTCGAGCGGCCGACCATGTTCCCCAATCCGATTCGCGAACGCGCGACGCTGTCGTGGTCGCTGGCGGAATCCGGGCTCCTCAAGGTCGGAATCTACGACGTGAATGGACGCCGCGTGCGATCCCTGGTGCACGATCCGGAAGCGCAGGCGGGGACGCATCACCTGATGATCGAGCGGCGCGACGCGCGTGGGGAGCCGATCGCGGCCGGCGTCTACTTCTATCGCATCGAGTCGGCAGATGGTGTCCGGCAGGGGAGGTTCGTGATTCTCGAGTAGTGGGGCCATCACGCCGGGGCCGCCGCTCAGTCCATTGGCCAGCTCGGTCGGCTCGCCGACAGATTGAGGTGTATTCCGGCGGTGATCTTGACGGCACGATCGAGACCCATCCGGCCTGGCTGTCCAAGTTCCTCGAGGTGTTGGGCACTCGTGTCGTCCACGAAAGCGCCGGCGTGAACCCGCGTCATGCCCCGACCACCGGGGCCCACGTGCTGATGACCGACGGGGGGTTGCCGATGCCGGGAGCCAGGTGATCGCGCCGCGATTCCGGTCCAGCGAGCCATCTGTGCGACCATCGTTCCTCGATGGCTTCTTCTTTCTCACTGCAAGACAGGCCGGCCGCCGCGCCGACACCGTTGCGTCCGCACGCGCCGCGGACGGCGCATCGTCGCCACGCGATCGCGGCAGCGCTGCTGCTGAGTCTCGCTCTCGAGGCGCCCGCGGCGGCAGCCGACGGATGGGCCGACGGCTTCGGCTGGCCGGGCGTCGAAGGCACGATCTACTCGATCGCCACCTTTCGGGGTGAAATCGTCGTCGGCGGCGAGTTCACCGCCATCGGCGGGACCCCCGCTGGCTTCATCGCCCGCTGGGATGGCGTCGCCTGGCGTTCTCTGGGCGCTGGCCTGTTTCAAAGCAACGTCTCGCTCCGCGGAGTGGTCGTCGCCATGACGGTCTACGACGACGAACTCGTCGTGGTGGGCAGCTTCGATCGCGCGGGTGGCGTTCCCGTCTCGAACGTCGCGCGCTGGGACGGCACGGCGTGGCATGCCATGGGCTTCGGCTTCGACGACGGAGCGCAGGCGGTGGGCGTCTACCAGGGCACGCTGATCGCGGGCGGAGCGTTCACGTCGGCGGACCTCCAGCCCGCCGCGCACATGGCGGCGTGGGACGGCAGCGCGTGGAGCGCACTCCCGGGCGGAGGCCTCGACGGCGTGCCGCAGGCGTTCGCCGTGTACGGGGGCGAGCTTGTTGCCGCGGGAACGTTCACGCAGGCCGGCGGCGTCGCCGTGAGCAACATCGCCGCGTGGGACGGATCGGCATGGCGAGCGCTCGGAGGCGGGCTCACGGGAGGAATTCAGGGCACAGTGGCGGACCTCGCGGTGTTCGGCGATTCGCTCGTCGCCGGCGGGTGGTTCACGCATGCGGGCGGAACGCCCGCCATGGGCATCGCCGCGTGGAACGGCGCGACGTGGTCCGCGCTCGGCGCGGGCGTGGACTCCCGGGCATACGGCCTCGCCGTGTTCGAGGGACGTCTCGTGGCGGGCGGCGACTTCGCGAGCGCCGGCGGCCAGCCCGCCGAAGCGATCGCCACGTGGGACGGGGCCGCGTGGGCGCCGCTGCCATCGCGGTCGGGACGCACGCAGTCGACGACCAGCCCGCCGGTCTACCTGTCGCTCGCCGCACACGACACGCTGCTCGTGGCCGCGGGTTTCTTCGACATGACGCCCGATGTCATGGCCGTCAATCTCGCGGCATGGGACGGCACCGGGTGGCTCCCGTTCGGCGCGGGGTTGAGCGACAACTATTACGTGTCGTGGGTGTCGTGCTTCGCGGAGTTCGACGGCCGGCTGATCGTGGGCGGGCGCCTCGCGCACCGGCAGACGAGCGCCCTGTCGAGTGTCGACCTGCGCGCGTGGGACGGCATTTGGATGAACGTGTTCGAACCGTTCGTCAGCTCGAGCGTAGAGACGCCCGACGTCGCCGCGCTCATCGTTTACCAGGGCGACCTCGTCGCCGCCGGCTCGTTCACCGAAATCGGAGGCGTTCCCGCGAACTACGTCGCGCGGTGGGACGGTCAGGTTTGGAGTCCGCTCGGTACTGGGACCGACGGCCCGGTGGACGCGTTGGCCATCCACGACGGCGAGTTGATCGCTGGAGGGGTGTTCGCCGTCGCCGGGGGCACTGCCGCCCCGAACGTTGCGCGCTGGGACGGGACCTCGTGGAGCCCCCTCGGGGCAGGTACGAACGACGCGGTCGACGTGCTGCTCGTCTACCGCGGTGAGCTGATCGCCGGCGGGCTGTTCACCGTCGCGGGAGGCGCCCAGGCGAATCACGTCGCACGCTGGAACGGAAGCGGGTGGGGGCCGCTCGGCTCGGGAACCGACGACTGGGTGCGCTCGGCGGTCGTGCACGACGACGCGTTGTTCGTCGGCGGGCGCTTCACCCATGCGGGTGGCATCGCGGCTCATCGCGTTGCCCGGTGGAATGGCAGCTCGTGGAGCGCGCTCGGCTCCGGCCTCGACGATCAGGTCAGCGCCGTGGGCTCGTTCGGCTCCGACGTCGTCGTGGGGGGACGGTTCATGGTGGCCGGAAACGTTCCGGCCCGGCATATCGCGCGCTGGGACGGCTCCGCATGGTCGGCGCTCGGTGACGGACTCGACGCCGTCGGAAGTCCCCTGCTCGCCAACGTGCTCGCATTCCACGCCGCGGGCGACGAGCTCCACATCGGCGGCCACTTCAATACCGCGGGCGGACGACCCTCGTACAACATCGCGCGGTGGGACGGCGCCCGCGCGGCGACGCCGCCCGTGGAGCTTTCGCTCGCGCCCAGCGTCCCCAACCCCTTCAGCACATCGACGCGTTTCCGCTTCGGGTTGCCGAGTGCGGGATCGGTGCGGCTCGATATCTACGATCTCGGTGGCCGGCACGTCATTCGCCTGGCAGAAGGACAAATGCCGGCGGGCGAGCAGGAGATCACGTGGGACGGAACCGACGCGGCGGGCGGCCGCGTTCGCATGGGCATCTACTTCGTGCGGCTCGAGGCATTGGGGGCGACGCGTGCGCGCAAGGTGGTCCTCGCCCGATAACGGCGGCCGAGGATTCGTATCGAACGGATCCGGCTCTTCAAGAGAGATCTCGAAGCGTTCGGGAGCATTTCGTGCGACGCCTCTCGTGCCAACCCCGTCGTTATCGATTGAGCCGTCACTCGCCGCGGCGACGCGCCAGGATCTTCACGAACGAACGCAACTGCAACTCGTCGTGCGTGAGACCGGTGGCCGGCACGTCATCGTCGGTGAATGCGCCACAGTTGATTCCGCGCAGGAAGAAGTTCAAGAGCCCCTGGCCGGTCGCGGCGTCGTCGAACACGTTGCCGAGCAGCGTCGCCTGGGCGGCGCGCTCGATGAACTGGCGCAGCGCGTCGCCGCTTCGTTGCGCGCCTCGAGAAAGAACGTGTAGACCGCGGCGTAGCGGGTCGGCAACTGGGCCGGGTGTAAGTCCCAGCCCTGATAGTAAGCATTGCGCAGAGACGAACGTACGTCATCGTAATGGACCTTCCATGCGCGATGCACCGCGGCGCGATTCTCGTCGATCTGCGCGTCGGTCAGCGGCGCGCCCTGGGCCGCGACGATGCGGTGCGACCGGCATCACCGTAGTCGCGCCGTCCGACAAGGTCACGCCCGAGCCCGCGGCGCACACCTGCATCACGTGGCGGGCAAAGTCGCAGGCAGGATGCGAAGGCACCTGGTGCATTGCGGTGATGCCGACCCCGGCGGTGTAGTCGTAGGTGCCAAAGTGGAGTCCCCGGCAGCGGCCATGCGCCGCTTCGAGCAGCGCCGGAATCATGAACGTGCCGTTGGGCGCGATCACCGACTGTGGCGTCTCGATCATCAGCTCGAGCCGCAGGGTGTTGGGGAAGAGACCAGCGCCACGCTCGAGCACGCCGAACGCCTCGACCAGGGCGCTCACCTGCGCCGGCACCGTCACCTTGGGCAGGGTCACGACGAATCGCGGCGGCAGCACACCCGAGCTGGACTTGAGCAGCGTGGTCACGAACCGCTCGAGCGTGCGCAGGCTGCGACGATGAAGTTCGTCGGTGAGCGGCTTGATGCGGATGCCGATGAACGCGGGCAACGTCCGGTCGGCGAGTCCCTTTGCCACGGCGGCCGCTGCGGCTTCGGCGTGGCCGTCCTCCTCGGAGTCCGAGCGATTGCCGTAGCCATCCTCGAAGTCGATGCGAAAGTCCTCGACCGGTTCGATCTGGAGTTTGTCGACCACGCGCGAGTAGACCGCTTCGGCCAGGGTGGCCGGGGGCGCCGGGCCGGCGGGCGACGACGAGGCGCGGGTGGTCGGGGCCGCGGGCTTCTGACCCGATCCCGGAGTGTTGAGTCGCGGGTGCACGCCCTTCATCCGGGCGGCTGGTTCGCGCTTCCCGGAGGGAAGCGGAATTTCGGGGAGCCCCAGGGCTCGAGAAAGAATTACGGCGTCGGGTGCAAATTCTTCCAAAGAGCGCAGGGCGGCGGCGCCGAGTCGAGGGGCAGTGTCGGCCGTGAATAAATGAGCACCGCCGTACACGGTATGAACCGGCTGGCGGTCGGGACGATCCCCCGGGTGTTCCTCGGTGAAACGCCGGTTGGCCTGCGCCAGGCGCTCGAGAATCTCGTCAAGCGAATGCGGGTTCAACAGATCGGGCACGGGGTCAATCTCCCCAGTTAGAGGCGCGTCACTCTATTCGGATCGGGTTCGCGACGCGAACCCTCTCGACGCACTCCGCCCGTACCGCGATTTCGGCGTGCGCAATGCAGAGTCGAGGCCCCCCCGCGCACGGGATTTCCGGGTCAAAAGCCCCGGAGTCGGCACCAGTACGGCCTTTGCGGCCGATGGCACGTTGCCTGCGTCACTGGGCCTGTGGCTTCCGGCTCGTGTAGCCGGCAAGTGGCCTGATTCGGGAGGACCGAATGAGACGCACGACGCTCGTCATCCTGACCCTGGTGGCGCTGGTTTCCGCGGCGCACGCCGAGGATCGCACATACTTTGGCTTCGACATCGGTGTCACCAATGCCCCTCTGGCGCCGCGAGTCGAACTGAACGCTGAGCCGAGGCTGGTGCTCATTGGGCAAACGCGCGTCCAGGCGGTCGCCGACGGGAATTTCGAGTGGGATCTGTTCCGCTACGGCGGCGCCTGGTACCTCTACGCACGAGGCTACTGGTATCGCTCGGCGACGAATGCCGGTCCTTATCGTGTAGTCGACGTGCGGGTCGTGCCCACGGTCGTGCTCCGCGTTCCCCCCGAGCGCTGGCGCAACCATCCGAATGGCGGACCCCCGGGGCTCGTGAAGGCGCGCGGCGCCCAAGTCGCCGCCAGCGGGGCGAGCGGTACCGGCCGCGACAAGCGCTGACGCACTGAGTCGTCCGAGACGCCGGGGAAGAACTCCCCGGCGTTTCTCTTTTGGTGACGAATCACGACCGGTTCGCTGGTCACCGCACGCAATCCGTCCTAGATTCCGCTCATGGTTCGCCGCAACGTCACTCAATCCAAGGTCCGCGGTACTGCGAAGTCCGGTCGCGCCATCGCAACGGTCGTCCGGCGGCCACCGGTGGTTGGAGCGAGCGTGCCGCGGCTCGAAGGCCACGACAAGGTCACCGGCCGCGCACGCTACCTGGACGACCTCGACGTTCCCGGCGTCCTCCACGGACGCACGGTGCGCTCGACGATCGCGCGCGGGCGCATCACCAGGATCGAGCGCGATCCCGCATTCGACTGGACGGGCGTCGTCGTTGCGGATCACCGGGACATTCCCGGAGAGAACGTCGTCGCGCTGATCTCCGACGACCAGCCGTTGCTCGCGGCCAACGAAGTCCGCCACGCCGACGAGCCGATCCTGCTGGTCGCGCACGAGGACCCGGAGCGCGCCGAGGCTGCGGTGCGCGCGGTGCGTATCGAGTACCAACCGCTCGATCCGGTGCTGACCATCGAGGCGTCCCTGGCCCGGGAGGCCAAAGTCTACGGTGACGACAATGTGTTCAAGTCGATCGCCATCGAGCGCGGCGACCTCGACGCCGGATTCGCCGCCGCCGCCGTCGTGGTCGAAGGCGAGTATCGCTGCGGGCACCAGGAACAGCTCTACATCGAGACCAACGGCATGCTCGCCGAGCGTACGAGTGAAGACAGCCTGCTGGTGCGTGGCTCGCTCCAATGTCCCTACTACGTCCATCGTGCATTGACCCGAATCTTCGGGCTCGAGGACGACCGGGTGCGTGTGGTCCAGACGGTCACCGGCGGCGGGTTCGGCGGCAAGGAGGAGTATCCGTCGATGATCGGCGGACACGCCGCGTTGCTGGCGTGGAAGAGCCGGCGTCCGGTCAAGATCGTCTACGACCGGCTCGAGGACATCGCGGCCACCACCAAGCGCCACCCGGCGTGGGTCCGGATTCGCTCCGGTCTCGATCGCGACGGCACATTGGTCGCGAACGACATCGCGATCGTGATGGACGGCGGCGCCTACGTGACGTTGTCGCCGGTGGTGCTTTCGCGCGGCGCGATCCATGCCGGTGGCCCGTACCGTTGCCCGAACGTCGCGATCCGGGCGCGCGCGGTGGCGACCAACACGCCGCCCAATGGTGCCTTCCGCGGGTTCGGCGCGCCGCAGACCCAGTTCGCCATGGAGTGCCAGATGGATCGGATTGCGGCGCGTCTCGATCTCGATCCCGCGGAGCTGCGCCGGAGGAACGCCTACCGGGTCGGCGACGTCACGCCCACCGGCCAGACGCTGACTGAAAGCGTGGGCGCGCACGAGGTACTCGAGCGCACGTTACGCCGGAGCGGGTGGAAGATGCTGCGACGCGAATGCGAATGCGCGAATCGGGCGGCCGAACGTGCGGAGGAATCGGCGCGGGTTGCCCGCGGGCGCGCGAACGGCGCATTGCCGCGATCTGCGTTCATGGCGCACGGAACCGCGGGCGCGCTGGGAACTCCGCCGAGCAGCTCGGCCTCGCCCGCCCGCCGCGTGCGGCGTGGGCTCGGATTCTCGCTGGTCTACCACGGCTCGGGATTCACCGGCAGCGGCGAGGTCAAGCTCGACTCGCGCGCGGCACTCGACCTGACACCCGACGGCCGGCCGCGCGTGCTGACCGCGAACACCGAAATCGGCCAGGGGACGATCACCATGTTCGCCCAGATCGTGGCAGAGCGGCTCGGCGTGCCGCCGGCCTGGATCGTGGTCGAGGAGCCCGACACCGGGCTCGTGCCTGACAGCGGGCCAACCGTGGCCTCGCGCACCTGCATGGTGGTCGGCGGACTGCTCGAGCGTTGTGCGAACGCGATGCGCGAACGGCTCGAGTTGTTCATCGAGCGCCCGCTGCGCGACGCCGCGGACTTCGAACGCACGGCTCGTCGTTTTCTCGCCCAGCGCGGCCCGCTGCGCGTCGAGCAGCGCTACCGGAAACCGCCGAAGATCGCCTGGGACGACGACCACTATCGGGGCGACGCCTACGGCGTGTTCTCCTACGCCGCGTGTACGGTCGAAGTCGAGGTCGACCTCGACACCGGCGAGACCCGCGTCGTCAAAGTCGTGACTGCCCAGGACATCGGTCGTGCGATTCACCCGGTGCTGGCCGCGGGCCAAATCGAGGGCGGCACGCTTCAGGGTCTGGGCTGGGCGCTGCTCGAGGACGTGCGCTGGCAGAACGGCCGGGTCTGGAACCACCAGCTGACCAACTACATCATTCCGACGGCGATGGACGCGCCGCCGATGGACGTCGAAATCGTCGAGGTGCCCTACAGCCACGGACCGTTCGGGGCCAAGGGCGTCGGCGAGCTGCCGATGGACACGCCGGCGCCGGCGGTGGTCGCTGCGATCGCGCATGCGACCGGCGTGTGGGTCAACGAGATCCCGGTGACCCCGGAGAGGCTGCTGAAAGCGTTGCGGGCGCGGGAGCACGCGGAATGAAACGAGCGGCCCGGCCGAGCGGCGCCCGTGCGCCTGCGCCATCGAAATCCGGAGGTGGGAAGCGCGTGTCACTTCGCATGACGGTGAACGGTCGCGCGCGCCAGGTGCGGGTGCCGCCGATGAAGCGACTGCTCGACGTGCTGCGCCAGGACCTGGGCCTGACCGGAACCAAGGAAGGCTGCGGCGAGGGCGAGTGCGGGGCGTGCACTGTGCTGCTCGGCGGCCAGAGCGTGAATTCGTGTCTGGTCCCTGCGGTGCAGGCGGATGGTCTGCGCATCACGACCGTCGAAGGTTTGGCGGCTGGCCGGAAGCTCTCTGTGCTCCAGCAGTCGATGGTCGAAATGGGAGGCGCCCAATGCGGCATCTGCACTCCGGGCATCCTGGTCTCGGCGCATGAACTGCTGGCGCGCACGCGCGGTCGCGTGCCGTCCGAGGACGAAGTTCGCGAAGCGATCGCCGGCAACCTGTGCCGGTGCACCGGCTATCAGAAGATCGTCGACGCGGTACGCGCCGCGGCGCAGCCCCGAGTCACCGTGCGTCGGGTCGCGGCGAAACCCCGGCAGTCAGCGAAGCGACGAGCGGCCTCGCGGGTGAAGACGTCGCGTTCCGCCTCTGGCGCGAAAAGCCCGCCGAAACGCCCGCGATGAGATCGGCCCTCTCGGCCCTCGAAGTCGTGCGGCCGAAGACACTCGACCAGGCGCTCTCGGCGCTCGCCGGCGCGACTGGCGAGCAGCGACCGATTCCCATGGCCGGTGGCACGGATCTCTTCGTCTACCTGAATGCCGGCAGCCAGTCGGGCCGCCGTTTTCTCGACCTCCAGCCGCTGCGCGAGCTGGCGAAGATCGAGGTCCGGCGCGACGCCATTCGCCTCGGATCGCTCGTCACGTTCCATCAGATCCGTTTGAACGCCGCAATCCAGAAGGCCCTACCGTCATTGGCCGCGGCCGCGGCCGAGGTTGGCGGCATCCAGATCCAGCACCGGGCCACGATCGGCGGGAACATCGCCAATGCCTCGCCGGCCGGGGACTCGCTCCCGGTCCTCCTGGCCCACGACGCAACGGTGATCGTGCGCTCGCGCCGCCGCGAGCGCGAGATCCCGTTCGACGAGCTGTACACCGGGTACCGCAAGCTCGCGATCGAGCCCGACGAGCTGATCACCGCGGTGACGGTGCCGATTCCCGATCGCGCCGCGTTTTCGTTCTTTCGCAAGGTCGGGACCCGACGAGCCCAGAGCATTTCCAAGATGGTGTTCTGCGGCCTGCTCGAGGCCGAGCCCGCCGGCCGGGTGGTGCTCGCGCGGCTGGCGTTCGGCAGCATGGCGCCGGTGCCACTGCTGGCGCCGGTCGCGGAGGCGCTGCTGATCGGCGCCCAGCCGTCGCGCCGGGTCGCAGCGGCGGCGCGGACGGCGCTGACGCGCGACTTGTCGCCGATCGACGACATCCGCTCGGACCGCGACTATCGGCTGACGGTGGCGGGGAATGTGCTCGAGCAGTTCCTGCGCGCGGCGGATTCACGGTTCACGCGAGCCTGAGGCCGGTTCTCCGCTTCAGGATTTCAGCGGTGCGGCCGATACCGGCTCTACGTGCGGTTCCGCGGTGGTCCGTAGGGGAGGGCTCGAGCCGTGTCGGAACAGTGGCAGCCGTCGATGGGTGACATCTGCACCGCCTTCCGGGATCTGGCGGACGAGTTGAGCGAGCTGGACGAGCAACCGTTGCTCGACGCCGGTGTCGAGCAGACGATCCGGCACCTGCTCGACGACCTCGAACGCTTCATCCCCGGTCTCGAGCGGGTTCCCGACGCCGACGCCGGCCAGGCCATGGCGCGCGCCGCCCGCTCGGCCCTCGAGCGCGGCAAAGAGCGCGAAGCCGCGGTCCGAGCGCTGCGCGGACTGTCGTTCTCGCCCCACGACCCCACGCTCCACTACGTCCTGTCGTCGGCGTGCTTCGAAGCCGGCAGCGTGGAGCTAGCGTTCCGGCTGCTGTGTCACTCGCTGTGGATCCACCCCGGCTATCAGGCCGCTCGCGCGGACCTCGAGTCGCTGACCGCCTTCCTCGACGGCGGGGACGAAGGCAACGAACGCGCCGCCTGACGGTGGCATGCAGCGGAAGCATCGCGCGTTCGACGCAACGGTGATACCCGTCCGGCTGTAGAGGCCGCGGAGATCGCCATGTGGCAGCCACACGGACCGCTGTGCGAGACTTCGCGCACCCATGCGCTGGTCCATCCACATTGGCACGCTGTTCGGCATCCGGCTCGAACTGCATGTCACCTTCCTGATCTTCCTCGGCTGGATCGCGGTTTCCAGCGGCCTGTTGACCGGGGACGTCGCCGGCGCGCTGCTCGCGGTCGCGGTCATCCTGATCATCTTCGCCTGCGTGGTCCTGCACGAGCTGGGCCACGCGCTGACGGCCCGCCGCTACGGCATTCGCACGCGCGACATCATCCTGCTCCCGATTGGTGGCGTTGCCCGCCTGGAGCGCATGCCGAGTCGGCCGATCCAGGAGCTGGCGGTAGCGCTCGCGGGCCCGGCGGTCAACGTGGTGATCGCCGGGGTGCTCCTGCTGCTGGGCGTGCGCCTCCCCGAACTGGCAGCACTGGGAAACGCGGGGATCCCGGAAACGCTGCTGCTGATCAACGTCGTCATGGTGCTGTTCAACCTGATTCCGGCGTTCCCGATGGACGGCGGCCGCGTGCTCCGCGCCCTGCTCGCGATGTCGATGCCCTTCACGCGAGCGACGCGCATCGCGTCGATCATTGGCCAATCGATCGCCCTGGTGTTCGGAGTCGCCGGCCTGTTCACCGGCCAGGTCATGCTCCTGTTCGTGGCGCTGTTCGTGTTCCTGTCGGCGGGTGAGGAGCGAATGATGGTCGAAACCCGCAGCTCGCTCGGCGGGCTGCCGGTGCGCGCGGCGATGGTCACCGACTACCGTTCGCTCGACGCTCGTGACCCGCTGCAGCGCGCCGTGGACTACCTGATGTCGGGGAACCAGCAGGACTTTCCGGTCCTCGAGGATGGCCGGTTGCTCGGCATGCTGACGCGCAGTCAGCTGATCGGTGGGCTGCAACGCAACGGCGCCGCCGCGAGCGTCGGTCAGATCTTCGAGCGCGACGGCGAGTTCGTCGACGCCGGCGAGCCGCTCGAAGGCGCCCTGCAGCGCATGCGCGAACGCGGGCGCATGGCGCTGCCCGTGTTCCAGGACGGCGAACTGGTCGGGCTGATCACGCTCGAGAACGTCGGTGATCTGTTGGTGGTTCGCGACGCGCTCCGGCGCTTTTCCCACCGGGCGTGAACGCTCCCGCGCGCCGCGTGCCGCCGATCGGGCGGATCGCCGCAACCGTCGCGATCCTGGTTGCGATCTGGGCCCTGATGCGCGGCGCCAGCGAACCCAGATTCCGTTCGGTGGCGCCCGGGGTCGACTTCGCTCGCATTCGCGGTGAGCCGTGGTGCCGGCAGGGGTCGCCGGAGATCGGCGTCCTGCGTCTCGACCCGGAGCGCATCCGGCTCCGCGTGCGGCACGCGCGACCCCGTGTCGACGAACGGGCGCCCGACGTGGTTCAGTGGCTGTGGCAGACCGAGGCGCTCGCCGTGTTCAACGCCGGTCAGTACTACCCCGACTACTCCTACATGGGGCTGCTGGTCAGCGACGGCCAGGTGTTGTCGCGACGCATGCACCCGACGTTTCGCGCGGCGCTGGTCGCCGAGCCAACGCGCGACGGTCCGCGCGCACGCGTTCTGGATCTCGAGCACGAGCGACTCGATCCCAAGCAGCCGGGTTGGAAGGAAGTCGCACAGTCGTTCATGTTGTTCGATGGCGCCGGACGCATTCGAGTGCGCAAGTCTCCGCAGATCGCACAACGCACCGCCGTCGGCGAGGATCGCGACCACCGCGTCCTGGTGCTGACCACCGAGGGCAGCTATTCGCTTTACGACTTCGCCCAGCTGCTCAAGAGCGCGAAGCTCGGACTCACTCACGCCATGTCGATGGACGGCGGGGACGAGGCGCAGTTGTGCGTTCGGGTCGGCGGGTTCAGCTACGCGAGCTTCGGCGCCTGGGATCCCGGCAGTGAGGGTCGCGCGCCGGAAGCCGCGCGCGTTCCCCTGCCCGCAGTGATCACCGTGGAGCCACGATGACCACGCGCCGGCGAGCGTCGGTGTCGCGCTCGAGCGGCTTCCCCTGCGCACGATGCGGCACACGCCTCCTTCGCGAACTGGGCGATCCTCGAAAGATCCGCTGCCCGGTTTGCCGCTACCGCATGTACGACTACCCGCGTCCGTGCGCCGGGATCATCGTGCTCCGGGACGACCGCGTTCTGGTGCTCCGCCGGGACCATCCACCCAAACGCGGCTGGATCGACACGCCGGGCGGCTTCATCGACGCGGGAGAGTCCATCGAATCCGCCGCACGCCGCGAGCTGCTCGAAGAAACCGGACTGCGCGTCGGCCGGCTGGCATGGCTCGGTTATTACTGGGACCGCTACTACCTCAGGGGATTCGGCTACTTCCCGACCATGAACTTCTATTTTCTCGCACGGTGGCGATCGGGCGAGCCCCGCGCCGCGGACGACGCGGCCAGCGTCGAGTGGGCCCCGCTCGAGCGATTGGGCCGCGCCGGCGGACGCATGGCGTTCCGCCACATGACGCGCGTGATTCGGGACGTGAGGCGCAGGGTGAGGACTACTTCGGTTTGATCTGAAACGTGCCGAGCGGCACGTATCCGTCGTGCGAGCGGGTTACCGGGTCGTCGGTGCTCGCGGGCTGGGCATTCGTGCCCTGAACCCACGCGACGGCCATCATCAGCTGGTAGGGCCCGGGGGGCAGCTCGCGCGGGACCACCAGGCGGTAGGTCTCGCTCATCGCCGTGCCCTGCGGCCACCATTCCGCGGGCCAGAACCCGTAGCCGAGATGGCGCACGTGGCGGTGCTTCTGTTGCCCGGAAGGGTCGACGATGTCGAACGCGACCAGGTAGGAGCGGTCCACGACCGCGACCGGCATCCAGTAGGTGTCGAACTCGAGCAAACCGCCCGGGACCGGCAGGTCCCCGCGCGGGGCGGCGCCCAGGAACGACAGCTGCCCGTCGAACACGATGCGCCGGGGTTCGCGCGCCAGCTGTCCGGTGCTCATCAGCGACACCGGCGGATCCGGATGACGCAGAAACAGCGTCAGGTCGCCCGCGGACGCCGCCGCGGTGAGGTCGTTGCGACGCACGAAATCCAGGAGCCGCGCGGACTTCGCCTTGCCGACGTAGTCCCGCAGGTGGCTCCCGGCGAAGTCGGCGATCACCGCCTGGATGCCTTCCGGGGTCGGATACGGCGTGTTCGAGAACGTGTAGGTGCCGCGCATCAGGTGATGCACCGAGTGCACGTTGGCGCGACCGGCAAAGCGGCTCAGGAACTCGAACCCCGCGACCACGCCGCCTTGGGCGGGGACCCGTGCCACCATCTGGTCGCGATACGGCTTGAGCGTGCGTGCGGCTTCATCCGGCCAGTTGGGTTCGGGGGGCCGGGCCGCCGCCGACACGCGGCCATCGCCGAGTACCGGGCCGAACAGAACGTTGCATACCAGGGACGCGACCACGGCGATCCCGGCGACCGTGGCGGCGAACGTTGGCGCCGCACCGGTGTTGCCCCGGGCGAAGTGTCGCGCGAGATTCGCGAGGCCGCGGATGGCCGCAACCACGTAGACCGGCGTGAGCAACGCCGTGTACTGGTAGATGATCTGGTGCTGTTGCGGCCGGTTGGAAAGCATGTGCTCGGCGAGCACCGGCAGCGCGAGAATCAGCGTCCACGGGCTGGCGAGTGGCAGCAGTAGGAGCGGCGTCAACATGAAGATGTGGAAAAACAGCTTGAGCTGCGTGTCGATCGCCACGCCGTCAGTGACGAACAAGTGGGCGAGAGCGCGCAGAGGATCCCGCAGCATGCCGGCCATCGCCTGCCCGGTGGTCTCCCCCCACGCGCGATACATATCGCCGTAACCGGCTTCCCCGAGATTGAACGCCGGCTTGAGCACTCCGAACGACAGGGCCAGGAACAGCACGGACGGAACCACGAACGCGACCAGCCAGCGCCAGGCGAGCCTCGGGCGCGCGGTACGACCGGTCGCTTTGACCGGCGGTTCGCGAAGCACCCACGCCGCCCACAGCCCGATCGGTGCAATCACCAGAGGCAAGTCCTCGCGGCACAGCAGGGCGAATCCGGCGGCGACCAACGCCGGCCCCATGCGTCGCGCCAGAGTGAAATGGAACGTGAACAGGAGCGCCGGAGTCGCGAGAGTCTCCGGGTGGAACTCGAACAGGTTGGTGAAGCCGAGCGCGGGGTAGAGCAAGTAGAGCGCGGCGCATCCCGCGGCAGCCCAGTCGTGCCGCAGCTCGCGCCGAGCGATCCAGAACACCGGCAGGGCGCCGAGCGCCAGGGCCAGGGTCTGGGCGAACAGCAGCGTCAGCGGATGGCGGAAGACCGCGTAGATCGGAGCGAACAGGAACAGCACGAACGACGAGTGATCGCCCATCCAGTTCATGCCCCGGATCGAGACGAAGAACGATCCGCGCAGCATCTGGTCGACCGCCTGGGTGAAGATCGCGAGATCGAAGTCGTCGTAGAGGTAGTAGTGATGCTTGACGACGCAAATCGTGCCGTAAAGGGCGGCGTAGGCGGCCATCAGGGCGAAAACGGCGAGCCGCGCGCGCGAATCGGGGACGGATCTCGGGAGGGAAGTCGCCGGCGGCGTCCCTGCGGGTTCCGGCAACTTGTTCATGTGGCCCAGTCTACCGTAGCGCCTTCCCGGGTGTATCATTCGTGCACACATCGATTCCCGGGTTCGCCGACGCTTCGACCGGTGGCTCGGAACCCAAGGAGGCAGACCCATGAACCCACCGCGCGATCAGGCTGTGATCAACGGCCAGGAGACCGCGACTTCGACGTCCGCGGCCACGATCCAGAACTACGTCGGCGGGCGCTGGGTCGCGTCGGACACCAAGCAGTTCGGTGAGGTCTACAACCCGGCTCGCGGCGAGGTCATTGCCCGGGTGCCGCTCGGCACCGCAGCCGACGTCGACCGCGCGGTCCAGGCCGCCCTGGCGGCGTACCCGGCCTGGCGCGCCACGCCGCCGGTCCATCGCATCAAGCCGCTGTTCAAGCTCAAGAACCTGCTCGAGGAGCACTTCGACGACGTCGCGCGCACGGTGACGCGCGAACACGGCAAGACCCTCGACGAGTCGCGCAGCAGCGTGCGCCGCGCGATCGACAACGTCGATCTGGCGATCGGGATTCCCGACCGCATGCAGGGCACCTCGCTCGAAGACATCGCGAGCGGCATCGACTGCCACACCGTGCGCCAGCCGATCGGCGTGTTCGCGGCGATCACGCCGTTCAACTTCCCGGCGATGGTGCCGATGTGGTTCCTGCCGCACGCGGTCGCGTGCGGGAACACGTTCCTGGTCAAGCCGAGCGAGCGGGTGCCGCTCTCGCAGGTCCGGATGTTCGAGTTGATGCACGACGCCGGATTCCCGGCGGGCGTGGTCAACCTGGTGCACGGCGCCAAGGACGCGGTCGATGCGATCCTCCAGCATCCGGGAATCGCCGGAGTCTCGTTCGTCGGCTCGACGTCGGTGGCGCGATACATCTACGAACAGTCCGCCAAGGCCGGCAAGCGGGTTCAGGCGCTGGGCGGCGCCAAGAACTTCGTGGTGGTCATGCCCGACGCCGACATGCCACGCGCGGCTTCGGTCTCGACCGAATCGTGCTTCGGCTGCGCGGGCGAGCGCTGCCTGGCCAACAGCGTCGTGCTCGCGGTCGGCGACGCCTACGAGAAGATCCGCGACAAACTGGTCGACGAGGCCAAGCGCATCACGGTCGGCGACGGCGCCGATCCCGGCATCACCATGGGCCCGCTGGTCACCCCACAACATCGCGAGAAAGTGCTCGGCTACATCGAGCAGGGCATACGCGAGGGGGCGAAGCTGCTGCTCGACGGCCGCGGTTTTCAGAATCCCAAGCAGCCCGGCGGCTGGTATCTGGGGCCCACCATCTTCGACAACGTGACGCCGGAGATGGTCGTGGGCCGCGAGGAAATCTTCGGCCCGGTGCTCTGCATCATGCGCGCGAAGGACTTCGACGAAGCCGTCGAAATCGTGCGCAAACACGAGCTGGGGAACGCGACTAGCATCTTCACCAGCAGCGGAAAATGGGCGCGCGAGTATCGCTACCGGGTCGAGCCCAGCATGCTCGGCGTCAACATCGGCGTCGCCGCTCCCATGGCGTTCTTCCCGTTCGGCGGCGCCAAGCACAGCTTCTTCGGCGACCTCAAGGCGCACGGTCGCGACTCGATCGAGTTCTACACCGACAAGAAGGTGGTCATCACCCGCTGGTGGTGATCGCACAGCTTTGACGGCGGCGTAACCCCCCGCCCGGAACCGCGACGTTCCGGGCGGGGTTCTTCATGGCGAATGACGTCCCTGCGCGTTCCCCTGGCCGCGATGGTCGCGGTTGCCCCGATCGCCTCGACGGTGCTCGCCGCCCCGACGACCACCGGATTCGAGTCGATGCGCAGCGCCGCCGGGGCTCGAGAAGTGAAGATCTGGTCTCGCGGCGGAACCTACTCGTTCGAACGTGCGCAGTTCGACTCGACGGGCATCTGGTCGATGGACCCGAGCGTTTACCGGCCTTCGCGCCAGGCCGTGTTCCAGACCGCGGGCGCGCGAGACAGCATCGTTCCTCGTCCGATCGCCTGGAGCCAGGTCGACAGCGTTGCGGTCCTCCAGCAGCGCGGGATGTCGGAAGCGACCCGCGGGGCTCTCTTTCTGATCTGCATGGGCGTGGCGTTCACCGCAGGGATCGTCGCCGGTTACTCCGCGTATGCGGGCACTCCCTACATCTTGCCGGTGGTGCTCGCGCCGGTCGCGGCTGGCGTCGGGTTCGGCCTCGCATTTGGCGGGGGGAAGCCGGATGTCGAGGTGGTCTACCGAGCAATGCCCTGACCACGGGTGTATGCTCCGGCGCGGATTCGAGTCTCGCAAACCCGCTGTCGGAGGAATCCCGATGGTGATCTTGAGGGTGGTCCTGGCGGTTCTGGCCGGCGTGGTGGCCGGCACCGCCGTCGTGTTCCTGGTCGAGTCGCTCGGACATCGCGTGTTCCCGCCGCCCGCGGGACTCGACCCTTCGAATCCCGAGAGCATTCGCGCCGCGATGGCTCAGCTCCCGATCGGCGCGCTGCTGGCGGTGCTGGTCGCGTGGATCGCCGGCAGCTTCGCCGGCGGCTGGCTCGCTGCGCTGATTTCTCGCCGCATCGTGCCTGCGTTGATCGTCGGGTTCCTCATTCTCGGGGCGTCCGCGGCCAATCTGATCATGATTCCCCATCCCGTGTGGTTCGCCATCGCGGGTCTGCTGGTGATTCTCCCCGCGGCGTGGCTCGGCGGTAAGTTGGCCACCCACGGCCAACCTCATGGAGCTGCCCATGCCGCGTAAGCTGATCGGCGGATTGATCCAGTGCGCCAATCCGATCAACGACGAGTCCCAGCCGATCGAGAAGATCAAGCAGGCGATGTTCGACCGCCACGTGCCGTTCATCGAAGAGGCAGGGAAGAAGGGCGTTCAGGTCCTCTGCCTGCAGGAGATCTTCAACGGCCCGTACTTCTGTCCGGGACAGGATCGCCGCTGGTACGACGCCGCCGAACCGGTTCCCGGGCCAACCACCGACGCGGTCGCGAAACTCGCGGCGAAACACAAGATGGCGGTCGTTGTCCCGGTCTACGAGAAAGACATGCCGGGCATGCTCTACAACACCGCGGCGGTCTACGACGCCGACGGCACCTACCTCGGGAAGTACCGCAAGAACCACATTCCGCACACCTCGGGGTTCTGGGAGAAGTTCTTCTTCAAGCCCGGCAATCTGGGCTACCCGGTGTTCCAGACACGCTACGCCAAGGTCGGCGTCTACATCTGCTACGACCGGCATTTCCCCGAAGGCGCGCGCGCCCTGGGCTTGAACGGCGCCGAGATCGTGTTCAATCCGAGCGCGACCGTGGCCGGCCTGTCGCAATACCTGTGGAAGCTCGAGCAACCGGCGCACGCCGTCGCCAACGGCTACTTCATGGGCTGCATCAACCGCGTCGGCACCGAAGCGCCATGGAACATCGGCAAGTTCTACGGTTCGTCGTACTTCGTCGACCCGCGCGGCAACTTCCTGGCGCAGGCCGGCGAGAACGAAGACGCGTTGGTGGTCGCCGAAATGGACCTCGACATGATCGACGAGGTGCGCGGCATCTGGCAGTTCTACCGCGACAGGCGGCCGGAGACGTACGAGAACTTGACGGCACTCTGAGGACGACCATGGGTCTGCTCATCAAGAATGGCGACATCGTGACCGCCGGCGACCGCTTCGTCGCCGACATCTACTGCGACGGCGGGACCATCGCGGCGATCGGCAAGGACCTGGAGAAGCGCGGCGCCAAGGACACGGTGATCGACGCCTCGGGGCAATTCGTGTTCCCCGGCATGATCGATCCGCACGTCCACATGGAGCTGCCGTTCATGGGCACGGTGTCGGCCGACGACTTCGAGTCGGGCACCGCCTCGGGCATCGCCGGCGGCACCACCTGCATCATCGACTTCGTGCATCCCCAACCGCGGCCAGTCGCTGCTCGAAGGTCTCGAGATCTGGAAGGAGCGCGCGAAGAAGGCGGTTTCCGACTATTCGTTTCACATGGCGATCACCGGCTGGGGCGACAAGACCGCCGACGAGATGCGTGCCGTGGTCCAGGAGCACGGCATCACCTCGTTCAAGGTGTTCATGGCCTACAAGGGCGCGATCATGGTCGATGACGGCGAGCTCTATCAGGTCATGAAGCACGCGGCGAAGCTGGGTGCCGTGGTCACGGTGCACGCCGAGAACGGCGACGCCGTCTGGCACCTGCAGAAGGAGCTGGTGGCGAAGGGCGACACCGGCCCCGAGTTCCACCCGGTGTCGCGACCGAGCAGCGTCGAGGGCGAGGCCACGGGGCGCGCGTTGATGATGGCGCGCATGCACGGCACGACGGCCTACATCGTGCACATGACCTGCCGCGAAGCGGTCGAGGCGCTGGTCCGCGCCAAGCTCGAAGGTCAGCGTTGCTACGGCGAAACCTGTCCCGCAGTACCTGCTGCTCGACGACACGGTGTTCACCAAGCCCGACTTCGGGGCTCGGCCTACGTCATGAGTCCCGCCGATCCGCCCCGGGCACCTGGGCCATCACGATGCGCTGTGGCGCGGGACTCACGAACGGGATGCTCGACTCGGTGGGCACCGATCACTGCCCGTTCACCCACCGAGCAGAAGCTGGCGGGTCGCGACGACTTCACCAAGATTCCCAACGGTGCCGCCGGCATCGAGGATCGCCTCCAGCTGCTCTACACCTACGGCGTTTGCGAGGGACGTTTCGACCTGCAGCGCATGGTGGCGCTCGGCAGCACGAGCCCGGCCAAGATCTTCGGCCTCTATCCGCGCAAGGGCACGGTCGCGGTTGGCGCCGACGCCGATCTCGTGGTCTACGATCCGAGTGCCGCCGGCACGCGCAGCGCCAAGACGCATCACTCGCAGGTGCGACCGCAGCATCTTCGAAGGCTTCAAGGTGCGCGGCAAGCCGACCCACGTGATCGTCAACGGGAAGGTGCGCTACGCCGACGGCAGGCTCGATGTCGAGCGAGGCGCGGGCCGGTTCGTCGCGCGCAAGCCGTCACGCGGCGGTGCGCCTTCGGCCGAGCAGCCGGCGGCGGTGCGGGCGTAGCGTTCGCGGGGCGGGCCGCGTTCGAACTGCGGCCGATCAGGCGTCCAGCATTTCCTTGAGCTTGGTATACCCGGCCCGGCTCACCGGCATTTGGCTCCCGTCCTTGAGAATCGCGACTCGGCTGTCCTTTGCATACAATTCGAGTCGTGCCAGGCGGTCGACATTGAGCAGATACGACCGGTGGACGCGCACGAAGCGGCCCGGATCCATGGCGACCTCGAGGTCGCCGAGCGTCTGTGACTTCAAGTGCGTGCGTCCTTCGGCATGGATGCCGACGTAGTCGTCCTGGGCCTCGATCCAATCCACGCGCTCGACCGGAATCACGTGCACGTTGGTTCCGTCCTTGACCAGCACCCGCTCCAGGTATTGCCCGGGAGGCCGCGCGGCCGCGGCCAGCGCGGTGGCCGAAGTCCGCGGCGGCGCCGGCGCCGAGGTCTGGACCAGGTTCCCCGACTCGGCCCGGGCGTCCTGGAGCCGCGCACGCACGTGGTCCAGCGCTTCGGCCAGCCGCTCGCGGCCGATCGGTTTGAGGACGTAGTCGACCGCGTGGACTTCGAAGGCCTTGAGCGCGTACTCGTCGTAGGCGGTGACGAACACCACCGCCGGCTGGCGATCGAGCAGCTCGAGCACTTCGAAGCCATCGAGCTTGGGCATCTGGACGTCGAGGAACACCAGGTCGGGCTCCACCTCGCCGATGCGCTTCACCGCCTCGAAGCCGTTCATACACTCGCAGACAATCTCGACGTCGTCGTGGGCGCTCAGGTACTCGCGCAACAACGAGCGTGCCGGGGCCTCGTCGTCCACGATGACCGCGCGGATGCGATCAGGCACGGCGCACCTGCTCGACCGGCGGAACCACGGGAACCGCGGTGGCGGTCCCGCCCGGCCGGTCGTCCGGGGCGGCTGTCACACGACTCGGAGTTTCGTCTTCGTGGGCGGACATGGTGATCACGACCTGAAAACGCTCGGGTTCCTTGGTGACGTCGACGCGTGAGTGCTGCGGGTCGAGGGTTTCGAGCCGACGCCGTACGTTGTCGAGTCCGACGCCGGCGCCCCGGCGGGGCGGGGCCTCGGGATCGCGCGGGTTCTCGACCGCGACCTCGAGCAGGTTATCGCGCCGGCGTGCGGCAATGCGAATGGTTCCGCCTTCGACCCGATCCGCGACCCCGTGCTTGACCGCATTCTCGATCAGCGGCTGGATCAGGAGCGGCGGCACGATGCAGCGCAGCGCAGACGTCTCGACCTCGCGCTGCACCTGCAGCCGCTCGCCGAAACGCACCTGCTCGATCGCGAGGTAACGCTCGGCCAGGCCGATCTCCTCGGCGAGCGTGACGTGCTCGCGGCCACCCAGGGTCAGGCTGGTGCGCAGGAAGTCGCCGAGTAGTTGGCACATGCGCCGCGCAGCTTCGGGGTCCGAGCCGGTCAGCGCGCTGATCGAGTTCAGGCTGTTGAACAGGAAGTGCGGATTGATCTGTGCTCGCAGCGCGCGCAACTCGGCTTCGCGCGCCTCGACTTGCGACGCCAGCACTCGGCGCTGCGCCTGGCTGACGGCGTCGAACACCTGCAGGAAGTAGTGGGCGGCGAGCGATTCGGCGTAGAGCACGACGCCCGCGATGCCGAGCACGACGACGTCGGCCAGGATGGTGCCGCGATCGCCGATCCCGGCGCGCGACAGCAGAACCCCCCACAGAGTTCCCATCCCCACCCACACGGCACTCGCCTGGACTGCGGCGCCGAATCCGGAGACCACGATGCGCCACGGCGCCGCCTCGCCGATGGGATTTGTCTTGCACACCCACCAGGCGGATAGGCACACGGAGCCGTAGACCAGGCTGAGCGGGCCGGCGAAGATCAGCGCGTCGGGAATCGGACGCGGCCGCACCAGCAGGAAGAGCGCGGTCATCATTCCGCCGATCCCGACCCAGATCACGGAGTAGAGCAGCGGCCGGAGTCGTCCCTGGAGCAGAGGATGCACGGCTATCGTCCCTTGCCGGTCATGAGGGCCTCAGTTCAGTCGGTGAGGACTACTTCTTGTTCTTGACCTCGACGCCACCCATGACGACGAGGCCGCGAAGGATCAGATGACCACGGGCTTCGCCGCTCGGCGCCCGAGTCGAGTCCTCGATGGCGCCCATGATGGCCAGACCGTCAGTCGTGACCTTCCAATCGTCCGGAACCAGCAGGTCCACGCCGCCCCACCACACCAGCAAGTCGATCACGCACGTACCGCCGGCCGGTTTGGCCTGGCGCAGGTCGAGGTCGTGGCCGCCCATGATGGCCGTGACGTCGCCGCCCTGGAATTCCTGCGACGAGATCTTACGCTCGGTGCCCGACATGAACGCGAACGCGCTGATACGCGAATCGGGTTCCAGCGAGCCCTCCTGAGGCACGTGGGCTCGCGTCGAACGGATCACGATCATGATGCCGGCCGCGATCAGGAACACCGGCCAGACATCCCAGGGCTCGATCTCGACGTAGCCGAGGTTGCTGAGCAACCACCAGATGCCGACCAGTCCGAGGATGATTCCGAACACGGGCTTCTGGACCGTTCCCGCGCCGATGGTCTTGGCAACGCCGACCGCGACGAGGGCCAGCGGCCACCAGAGCAGGATGTCGCCCGACTGGATCAGGTCGAGATTGTCGAGGGTGAACAGGACCCCCAGGGTGATGATCACCAATCCGAAGATGAGGCGGCCGGTCCAGCGGAAGCGGGCAGCTCCGTGCTTTTCGGTCGGGTCATGGACGAATTTGAATTCAGGCACGACGCACCTCCACGGACTCGGCTGGCTCTTCCCGGCGCTCGTACAGGATACCCGCGACCAGGATCGCCCCGAGGCCGATCACGACCGCTCCCGGGAGACCGGCGCGCGCCACCACCATTGCGGCACGCAGTCCGAGGCGAATCACGGTGGCGACTTCGGGCGCGTGCACCGCGATCATGTTGTACCCGAGCACGAGGGTCCCGGCGAACAGCCAGGCAGAGACCGTGGCCAACAGAGCCACCACCGTCGCCCACGCCGCGCGCTCACGCGTCATCATGAGAGGACCTAGCATTTCCGCCCTCGCTCTTCTCCCGTGATCGACTTGATCACCATGCCCAGGCCGATGGCGATCAGGAACAGGGGCCAGGAATTGACGTACGTCATGCCGAGCCAGTCGAAGTTGACCGCCATGAAGACGAACGCGAACACGAACCAGGTCGCCGCCGATCCCGGCCTGCGATCCAGGAGCTGGTTCATGCCGATGACCACGAACACCAGCGGCCACAAGTCCCAGACCCTCGGCATGTCCGCGCCGGTCAGGCGCTGATAGAGGAACACGGCGCCGGTCGCGACCATGAACAATCCCCACAGGACACCGCTCGTGCGATGGGGGCGCTTCTTTCCCCTTTTCTCCTCGCGCATCAGAGTCTGCTCAGCTTCGACGCTCATGGCGGTCCTCCGTTCGGCCCGTCGGCGGGGTGCGGGCTGGTTTCGATCCACTCGCCCCTGCGCCCACACTCCCCGGGCCCACGTGTAATCTACGGCGGCTCTTGGGGTTGGGGCCTGCGCTTTTCGGCGGATGGCGGCCGATCACCGGCGAACGGTGGTGTGGCGCCGGTGAGTGGAGACGTGCGTAGGGCGTAGGGGCCGCGGCTCGCCGCACGCTGTCTAGGGTCCGCGCCGCAGCGGATTCTCGACGATCAATGCGAGGCGCCAGACGGTATCCTGCTCGCGCCGCCACACGTGCACGTAGACGCTCGTGTCCGGAGCCGCCGTCCGCGGCCGCACCGCGGCTCCCGCGCGCTCGAGGATGCCGTACGTGCAGCCCAGGTCGTCCGACTTGGAAATGAGCGCGCCCTGAGTGTGGAAGTCGACGATCGCCCCGCGGCCCGACAACGCATCGCGGGTTTGCGGGTTGCCGGCGACCAACCGCCGGCCTTCGGTCACGAAACGCAGGTCGCCGGCGCCCCAGGTTTCGAGCGCGCCTGCGCCGTCGCGCACCGCGTCCCTCTCGTACGCTTCGTCGATCGCGGCCAGATTGGCGGCCGGTCCGCCGCCGTTCGTCTTCATCGCCCACGCATGGTCGGGCCCGGTCGAGAGGACGTCGCTGCCGAGCCCGCCGGAGTCGGGCGGCTCGTGGGTCGCGCCGATGTCCACCGCCACGCGCCAGGCGCCGTCCGGCTGCTTGGCCCACACCGAGACGAACGTCCCGTGCGCGATGCTCGCCGGATCGGGTGGCGCTCCGGTGCTGTCAGGCGGCGGCCGGAATTCCCACGGACCGAACGTGTACCCGAGATCGCCGTCGGCCGAGACTTCGGCGAACGCCGGCTGCCAGGCCAACGTCGATGGATTTGGCGGGGCCGCCGACATGAACTCCTTCCCGTTGCGCGGCAGCGGCCGGAAGATAACGCCGTCGTCGGCCAGCCATTCGAGAAAGGCGTCGCGGTATCCGCGATTGAGCGACGTCCCGGCGAACGAGCGCTCGGCCGCCAGCAGCTCGTGGAGCGCACCCGCGGCAGCCACCGGGATCGCCGGCGCCTGACTTCGCTTGGCAACTCGGGCGACCATGACCGCGGCCGCGATCGCCACCGCGAGCGCGATCCAGAGACCGAGTCTTTTCACCGGCCGTCCGCGGTCTTCGCCTTGCGCACGTAGTAGCCCATGAACACGTCATTCCAGGTTTCGCCGTCGTCGGCGGACATCTCCCAGTGCTGGCGGACGCGACCGTCACCCAGCGGCTGCCAGCTGATGCGGTTGCGGATCGTGCCCCCGGTCGCTCCCGGGGCATCGCCCTCGAGGATCATCCGACCCTGGAGCATGCCGCCGTCGAGCAGAAGGAGGGAGCCCTGGTTGTCGACCCAGGTCTGATGCCAGCGGCCACCCGAATGGATGTTGAAGCTCTCGCCGCGCGACCCCTTGGTTCCCTCCCAGGTTTCGTGGACCACGCAGCCACCCAGGATCCGCTCGATGGTGTTGGTGCCCGCCACCTCGCCTTCAGACGTGAACACGTCCCACTCGCCGATCCAGAAGTCGAACTCCCGGCATTTGGCGTTGTCGCAGGGGCCGGGCTTGAACGTCTGGGGCCGAACTTCGGCCTTCTTCTGAGTGTTGCTGGCAGCGAGTGCGACGCCTGCGACGAGCAGGCCGGCGATCAATGCGACCGACATCACGACGGGAATTTGGCGCACCCGTCTCGCTTCGGGACACATGGTTTTCCCTCCGTGGGCTACTGGCAACAACGCGACTTCCCGGTCGTTACTGCCGAAACCGGCGGACAGTCTACACCCGGGACCGTCCAACGCCGTGCTAGACTGAGGTCGCGCGCTCGCGCGGCGTTCGATGGCGCCCGGCGCAGAGGAGGGAGCAGCCGATGAACCCGAAAGTGGCTGGCGAGGGCGCGACTTCGGCCGAGATTCGCGCCAAACACCGGGAGTTCCTGTTCCCGGCGGTCGCCAACTACTACGAGCAGTCGGTGGTGTTGAGCGAGGGCAAGGGCCTGCGCGTGCGCGACGTCGAGGGTCGCGAGTACCTCGACTTCTTCGGCGGCATCCTCACGATCTCGGTCGGTCACGCCAACGACGCGGTCAATGCGGCAGTCCATGCGCAAGTCGATCGTCTGGGCCACGTGTCGACGCTCTACCCGACGCTGCCGATCGTCGAGCTGGCCGAGAAACTCGCCGGCATCACGCCCGGCAAGCTGCGCAAGTGCTACTTCACCGCCAGCGGCACCGAAGCCGACGAGACCGCGGTGATGATGGCCCAGGTCTACACCGGCCGAACCGAGATCATCGCGCTGCGCCACGGATACTCGGGGCGCTCGATGCTGGCGCAGTCACTGACCGGGCAGGCGAGCTGGCGCTCGGTGCCGACCCAGGTCGCGGGCGTCAAGCACGCGCTGTCGCCCTACTGCTACCGCTGCCCGCTCGGGCTCGAGTACCCGTCGTGCGAGGTCCAGTGCGCGCGCGACATCGAAGAGCTGATTCGCACCACGACCACCGGGCAGATCGCCGGATTCCTGGCCGAGCCGATCCAGGGCGTCGGCGGCTTCGTCACCCCGCCGCCCGAGTACTTCCGGATCGCGACCGACATCGTGCGCAAGTACGGCGGCGTGTTCATTTGCGACGAAGTCCAGACCGGCTTCGGGCGCACCGGCAGCAAGTGGTGGGGCTGCGAGCACTACGGGGTCGAGCCCGACATCATGACCATGGCGAAAGGCATCGCGAACGGCTACCCGATCTCGGCGACCATCTGCACGCCGGCGATCGCCGATTCGCTGACCAAGCTCACGATCTCGACCTTCGGCGGCAGCCCGATCTCGTGCGCCGCCGCCAACGCCACGATCGGCGAGATCGAGCGCCGCAACCTCCTCGACAACGCCGAGTCCCAGGGTCGCCGCCTGCGCGACGGGCTCGAGGGGCTCAAGCGCAGGTATCCGCGCACCATCGGGGACGTGCGCGGCATGGGCTTGATGCAAGGGGTCGAGTTGGTCGAAGACGAGACCCGGAAGAACCGAGCGCCGGCGCCGGCCAAGGTTTCGGCGCTGTTCGAGGAGACCAAGCGGCGCGGACTGCTGATCGGCAAGGGCGGGCTCTACGGCAATTGCCTGCGCATCTCGCCGCCCCTGACCGTGACCACCGCCGAGGTCGACGAAGCGCTCGGCAAGCTGGACGAGAGCTTCGGCGTGATCGGAGCCTGATGGGAGCCGCGGAATCACCATGACCGGACCGCTATCGCCCCTACGTCTCGAACGCCGTCTGCCCGACGCCAAGCCGCTCTATGGCCCCGGGGAAGCGGTCGCCGAGGCCAACCGCTGCCTCTATTGCCACGACGCGCCGTGCATCGAGGCTTGTCCGACCGGTATCGACATCCCGACCTTCATCCACAAGATCGCGACCGACAACGTGCGCGGCTCGGCGCGCGTGATCCTGTCGGCCAACCTGCTCGGATATTCGTGCGCCCGAGTCTGCCCGGTCGAGGTGCTGTGCGTCGGGGCTTGCGTCTACAACGACTGGGAGCGTTACCCGCCGATCCCGATTGGCCGGCTCCAGCGCTACGCGGTCGAGACCGCGTTGACCAACGGCGGCGCGCAGGGGTTGTTCAAGGCCGCGCCGTGCAACGGTAAGAAGGTGGCATGCGTCGGCGCCGGTCCCGCGTCGCTGGCGGCGGCGGGCTACCTGGCGCTCGAAGGGGTTGAGGTGACGGTGTTCGAAAAGAAGCCGATGCCGGGCGGGCTCAATACCACCGGGGTCGCGCCGTACAAGATGCACGCCGAGGGCTCGCTGCTCGAGACCGGGTTCATCGAGTCGCTCGGCGTCAAGCTCCGCTACGGGACCGAGGTCGGGGCGGGCGCGCCGGGTGCGGAGCTGATGCGCGACTACGACGCCGTGTTCCTCGGGCCGGGCCTGGGCGCGGACACCCTGCTCGAGATCGAGGGCGAGGACGGCCCGGGCGTGATGGGAGCGACCGCGTGGATCGAGCGCATGAAGCTCGATCCCGGCTTCGGCTTGACCGGCGTGATGCACGCGCTGGTGATCGGCGGCGGCAACACCGCGATCGACGTGGCGCGCGAGCTGGCCAAGCTCGGGGTGCCGCACGTGACCTTGATCTATCGCCGCACCGCGGCCGACATGCCCGGTTACCGTCACGAGATGGACCTGGCACGGCGCGAGGGTGTGGTGCTGCTCGAACAGGCGGTACCGCGCATGTACCTGCGCGGCGCCGACCGCAAACTGACGGCTTTGAAGCTGGTGGACGGGCGCGAGCTGCCCGCCGACCTTGTCGTGCTCGCGATCGGCCAGGCACGCCTGCCCGCGCTCGCGAACTCCTTCCCCGGGGTTCAGGTCGACGCCAAAGGGCGCATCGTGGCCGACCCGCTCACCGGCCGCACCGGGAATCCCAAAGTCTTCGCGGGCGGGGACGCGGTGAGCGGCGGGCAGGAAGTCGTGAACGCGGCGCAGGAAGGGAAGCGCGCGGCACGCGCGATCTGCGCGATGCTCGGAATTGCCGTGCGGCCCGACGCGCCGATGATGGCCGGGCACCAGTAGCAGCGATGTTCCCAGTGGCATCATGGGCGGCAAGCCGCCGCATGGCGGTGGTTCTGATCCTGGCCGCCCTCGCCTTTCCCTCGCTAGGGAGGGCAACTCACGGCGGCTGGGAGTACGCCGAGCCGCTCGGCTGGGACGAGAAGGAGCAGAAGGCGTACTTCCTCGTCACTTGCGTGTCGGAGTCGGATCGCGGCCCGTTCGTGATCTACTTCGATATGAAGGGAACGCCTCCCGAGCAACCGATCCAAACGGCGTGGAGCAAGGGTGACGGGCGCTCCGAACCCCCGGATTCGCTGTTCAACGCGCGCCTGGCCGCTCTTCGCACTCGTCTTCGGCCGTTCGTCGAGATTCCCGGGCCGACCGTCTTTCATTACCTGTGGGAGACCAAGCAAGATAGCGTCGAATCGGTCATCAGCGGGTCCTACTTCAAGCGCTACCGAATCAGGGTCAGCGACGCGAACATCGTCGAAGGCGAGTTCGAAATCACGACTCTATGCGAGCCGAGCGCACGCCTCATCCGAAAGTACCGCGTGGGCGAAACCGGGCCGACCTTCGGGATCCTGTCGTTCCGCGGGATTCCGATCGAGATGTGCTACGAGACACAGGTACCGGTTCTCCTGTCGCCACGCCCGCAATCGATGAAGAACACACCAAGGAAAGTCGAGTGGATTCGCTGGGAGTAGAGCCCCGCTACCCCTCGGCCCAACGCGGCGTGATGAGGACGGCCCCGGCACCGATCGTGATCGCCACTGCCGGGCATGGAGGGCGCGCACCAACCCGGGCCCGCAGCGCTTGTATAAGGTTGAGATCGAGGTGTGCCCGCGCTGCGGCGGCGTGATGGTGATCGTCGGGGTCGTCACCGAGCCCCAGGCGGTGCGCGGGATTCTGGTGCATGTCGAGCGCCGGGGGATCGAGGCGCGGGCCGGACCGTGGGCCGCGGCGCCGGAGTGACGGCGGCCCCGCGACATCAGTGATCACGCGCCCCCAGCGGCTCGTGCCCGAGTGCCTCCGGGCGGGTGGTCGGCCGAGCGGACGCACCTGGGGATCGAGAAGGATTGCCCGGTGCCGCGGCCTGTCGAAGGACCGGAGCAAGGCGAGCTCGTCGCGCTGCCGATTCTCGGCTGCCTACATCACCAGCACATTCGCCTGGCAGCGTAATCCCGACCGCAAACCTGCTGACGGAGACGTTGCGCGTGCGCACCCGTCTGCCCCGTCCGCCGTCGGTCGACGTTTCACCGCGACAACCGCGCTCTCCGAAGCCAAATTGTGTCGCAGTTCGACGTCCGCCAACTCGACGTTCGCCGGTTCAGAGAGCGTCAGCCGTAGCCGCATGAACAAGTGGGAAGGACAGCCAGCATGCCAAACTCCGACTTCTCAAGGGATGACCACGATGTCGCAACGCACGCCCTTGCAGTGTTTAGCGCGCCTAAACACTACGGACTGAATCGATAGATTCCTTGAATCCTGACCTTCGCGGTCACGGAATTCGGTTACTCCCGACGTTGCTTTGGGCGATACTTCGACCGTTATGGTGCGCCCCGGCGCGCCTCGCGATGCTCCCAACTATTCGCATCGCACCTCCATGTTGGTCGGTGTCTGGTCGCCCTCTATCGCAAGGAGACACATCATGAGTACCCGTCGCGATTCTCGCGGTATGGAGAGACTCCTCCGGTCGGTTCCGGTCCTCGTGTCGGCTATTGCGCTCGCGGTTGCTGGTTGTTCCAGCGACTTGCCCATGAGCAACTCCGCCAAGGACGGCGCCGATGATAGGGGCGTGATCCGCGGCGAGCTGAATGCTGGATTGGACTTCGAGTACATCTCTGCGACCAACGGCGATCCGGAGAACCCGATCGAGGGTCCCTTCGCCATCCGCGGCCGCAACGTCCGTTATGAAGATGGCGCGTTGCTTGTGGACCTCACTGTCGCAAACCTGGGCACAAACACCTACAACGAGCCCGTCTCGCTGACCTTCGCCAGCATTGCACCTACCGGCGTGACCGTCCTGGATCCCGACGGTAAGGAGTCGGGTCCTGGTGCGATGATCAGCTTCCAGTTCGAAAACGACGACGCGATGTGGACGCCGGGTGAAGAGAGCCTGAGTCGCGCAACCGGATTCGTCGTTCCAGAGGGTAATGCAGTTGCCTTCGTGGCAATTCTGGGCGCCGGTAATGGTGAAGATGGAAAGGGTTCCATCGGCGGCATGGTGTGGGATGACGCAGATGGCGACGGCATCATGGATACCAACGAGGCTGGCCTCGAGGGCGCCATGCTCACTCTGAACGCAGAGGGCCTGGACGAGATGGTCACGGCCTCGGCTGCCGACGGAAGCTATCTCTTCACCGGCCTCGACACCGGATTCTACACCGTCGACAAGATTGCCGTAGAAGGGGTCGAGGTTACGACAGGACACCCGATCTACGTGACTCTGATCGAATTTGAGGGTGTGGTCAGTTCGTTCCTCGCTGCCAACTTTGGCTGCAAGTCCGAGGGCGGCGGAACCGCCTTGATCCAGGGTGTGGTGTTCGACGACACCGACGGTGATGGTGTCCGCGATAAGGGCGAGCCGGGGATCGGCGCCGCCGGCATTGACATCATCGGTCCCAACGGCCTCCACGGTACCGGTACGACCGTTGGAGGAAGCGGCGCCTACACCTTCCTCGCTTCCGGCGCTGGTGAGTACACGGTCACCAGCAGCCCGATCACGGGGATGACGGCGACCACGCCGACCGCAGTGACGTTCACACTCGCCGAGGGCGAGTCCAAGGCTGACGTGAACTTTGGATATCAGACCGAGGGCGGCGGAACCGCCTTGATCACCGGTGTGGTGTTCGACGACACCGACGGTGATGGTGTCCGCGATAAGGGCGAGCCGGGGATCGGCGCCGCCGGCATTGACATCATCGGTCCCAACGGCCTCCACGGTACCGGTACGACCGTTGGAGGAAGCGGCGCCTACACCTTCCTCGCTTCCGGCGCTGGTGAGTACACGGTCACCAGCAGCCCGATCACGGGGATGACGGCGACCACGCCGACCGCAGTGACGTTCACACTCGCCGAGGGCGAGTCCAAGGCTGACGTGAACTTTGGATATCAGACCGAGGGCGGCGGAACCGCCTTGATCACCGGTGTGGTGTTCGACGACACCGACGGTGATGGTGTCCGCGATAAGGGCGAGCCGGGGATCGGCGCCGCCGGCATTGACATCATCGGTCCCAACGGCCTCCACGGTACCGGTACGACCGTTGGTGGAAGCGGCGCCTACACCTTCCTCGCTTCCGGCGCTGGTGAGTACACGGTCACCAGCAGCCCGATCACGGGGATGACGGCGACCACGCCGACCGCAGTGACGTTCACACTCGCCGAGGGCGAGTCCAAGGCTGACGTGAACTTTGGATATCAGACCGAGGGCGGCGGAACCGCCTTGATCCAGGGTGTGGTGTTCGACGACACCGACGGTGATGGTGTTCGCGATAAGGGCGAGCCAGGGATCGGCGCCGCCGGCATTGACATCATCGGTCCCAACGGCCTCCACGGTACCGGTACGACCGTTGGAGGAAGCGGCGCCTACACCTTCCTCGCTTCCGGCGCTGGTGAGTACACGGTCACCAGCAGCCCGATCACGGGGATGACGGCGACCACGCCGACCGCAGTGACGTTCACACTCGCCGAGGGCGAGTCCAAGGCTGACGTGAACTTTGGCTATCAGACCGAGGGCGGCGGAACCGCCTTGATCACCGGTGTGGTGTTCGACGACACCGACGGTGATGGTGTTCGCGATAAGGGCGAGCCGGGGATCGGCGCCGCCGGCATTGACATCATCGGTCCCAACGGCCTCCACGGTACCGGTACGACCGTTGGTGGAAGCGGCGCCTACACCTTCCTCGCTTCCGGCGCTGGTGAGTACACGGTCACCAGCAGCCCGATCACGGGGATGACGGCGACCACGCCAACCGCAGTGACGTTCACACTCGCCGAGGGCGAGTCCAAGGCTGACGTGAACTTTGGATATCAGACCGAGGGCGGCGGAACCGCCTTGATCCAGGGTGTGGTGTTCGACGACACCGACGGTGATGGTGTTCGCGATAAGGGCGAGCCAGGTATCGGCGCCGCCGGCATTGACATCATCGGTCCCAACGGCCTCCACGGTACCGGTACGACCGTTGGTGGAAGCGGCGCCTACACCTTCCTCGCTTCCGGCGCTGGTGAGTACACGGTCACCAGCAGCCCGATCACGGGGATGACGGCGACCACGCCGACCGCAGTGACGTTCACACTCGCCGAGGGCGAGTCCAAGGCTGACGTGAACTTTGGATATCAGACCGAGGGCGGCGGAACCGCCTTGATCCAGGGTGTGGTGTTCGACGACACCGACGGTGATGGTGTTCGCGATAAGGGCGAGCCGGGGATCGGCGCCGCCGGCATTGACATCATCGGTCCCAACGGCCTCCACGGTACCGGTACGACCGTTGGTGGAAGCGGCGCCTACACCTTCCTCGCTTCCGGCGCTGGTGAGTACACGGTCACCAGCAGCCCGATCACGGGGATGACGGCGACCACGCCGACCGCGGTGACGTTCACACTCGCCGAGGGTGAGTCCAAGGCTGACGTGAACTTTGGCTATCAGACCGAGGGCGGCGAGGCCACCGCGCTAAACGGCATCGTATTCGATGATCACAACCGCAACGGGGAGATCGACGAGGGCGATGACGGGATCCCCGGGGTACGGGTGCACATCTGCTCGAAGGAGACCGGCAACTCCAAGCATGACAAGCACTGCCAGTTCTGCCGCTTCAGCTTGACCGATCACGATGGAAGCTATTCTTTCGATGACCTTGATCCGGGCAAGTACAAGCTCGAGGCCAAGAGGCCAAGGGGCTTCTACGCGGTCACCGACCGCAAGCTGGAGATCGAAATCCTGGACGGTCAGAAGACAAACGTGGACTTCGCCTTCGCGCGAAAGTGCAACAAAAATCATGACCACCGCAATGACAATGACGTTGATGACGATGATGAAGACAACGACAGCGTGGCGCTCTCTGGCGGTGGAAACCGGAGCACGTCTCCTGGCAATTAGTTGTGCAGCTGAGCACGGATGATCTGGCGGCCGGCCCCCACGGGGGCCGGCCGCTCCCATTTCCGAGGCAGGGCGCCGCAGGCGCTGAGCCAGCGTCTCGCCGTCGACGAACTCCAGCACCAGATAGCGGTGCCCGCCTGCTTCCTCGAGTCCGTGGATCGCGCCGATGTTCGGGTGGTTGAGGCTGGCGAGCAGGCGGGCCTCCTGTCCATTCGAAAGGGACTTCGAATCATCCCCACGTCACGGCGTTCACCGCGAACGTCCCGGTCACCGTGCGATCGCCGCTGGCCCCCGGCAATTTCAGCTCGACCGTGCCGTGCAGCGTCTTGTCGCCCTCGCTGCCCGCCCACTTGCCGGTCACCTTCTGCACGGTGAACGACCCGCCGGAAACCGGATAGGCGAGACCGTTGATCGTCACGGTCGCGTCCTTCTCTTCGCGCGGGTCGCCGCCGCGGGCGAGGAGCGGAATGGACTTGCCGACCAGCTTCTTGAAGTCTTCCTCGTAACCCACCTTCAGTTCCTGCGGAATCTCGCCGACCAGGACCACGCCCGTGCCCTGGATCTCGAAGTATTCGGGGTACTCGTCTTCGGTCAGATAGATATCCATGCGCTCGAGCGCCATCTCCGACGTGGCGCCGGCGTCGTCGACCGCGAGCTTCCACGTCGCCTGGGCCTGGGTGCGCGCCAACTCGGCAGTCGCGGCGTCGTCACCGGTGCTGGAGCAGGACGCGAGCGCGATCGTCATTCCCAACAGGCCGACCACTGCGAATCCGTGCTTCATGGGCCACCTCCCTGTGGCGCCCAAGCGGCGCGCCGAATCGTTCAGCGCCTGGCCGCCTGCGGCGCGATGTTCTTGTTCGTCCGGAACAGATTGTCCGGGTCCCAAGCTGCCTTGATCTCGGTGAGGCGATCCAGGTTCGCGCCGTACGCGGCCTGAATGCGTTCACCGGTGTCTTCCTCGGTCAGGAAGTTGACGTAGGTGCCGCCGGTCGAGAACCGGCGCATGTCGCTCCAGGTCGCGCGCGTCCACTCCACGTTGGTCTTGTCGTCTTCCGGCTTCTCCCACGACGAGGCGATGTTGAGCACCGCGCGCGCGTCGCGATTGCCGACCGCCGAATGGTCGTTGGGCAGGCGGCCGAGCGCTTTGCCCAGCGGGAACAGAATGACCGCCGAGTGCGGCGACGGAATGCGCGCGGCGTGCTCGATGACCTTCGCGAACAACTCCTTCGAATAACCCGGCAGGTACTCGGACTTCCAGTAGTAACGCCGGCCCTTGGGCTGCGTGGCGTCGAGCAGGCTCTGTTGGGTCACGTACGGCCGGCGCTGGACGATGTCGCCGACCGGCTTGCCGTGCGCCTTGACCGGCGCCAGGAGCTTCTCGCCGGCCCCGACCTCACCCGTGTAACAGATCACCAGGAGGATGATCGGCTGGCCGTGCGCTTCCTTCGCGATCCAAGGGGCGGGCGGCGCGATGCGCATGGCCATGGCGCACGACAGCTCGGGCGGCCCGTCGGCGTCCAGACGCTTGAGCATCTCGAGCACGGCCGGCGCTTCCTCGGCGCGCCAGGCGATGCCGCCGCCATAGATCTCGGGCCCGAACGCATGCAGCTGATAATCGAATCCGGTGACCACGCCGAAATTGCCGCCGCCGCCGCGCAGTCCCCAGAAGAGATCGGCGTTCTCGTCGGCGCTCGCTCGCACCAGGCGGCTGTCGGCGGTGACCACTTCCATCGCGTTCACGTTGTCCGAGGTCCAGCCGAAGCGCCGCGTCGTGTATCCGAATCCGCCGCCGAGCGTGAGTCCCGCGATCCCGGTGTTGGAGACGAAACCGAGCACCGCGGCGAGTCCGTGGAGCTGGGTCTCGCGGTCGACGTCACCGAGCAGGCAGCCACCCTGCGCGCGTGCCACCCGGCCCTTCGGATCGACCCACACACCGCGCATCAGCGACAGGTCGAGCAGAAGCCCGCCGTCGCACACCGCGAGCCCGGCGATGTTGTGGCCGCCACCTTTGATGCACAGCGGCAGGCCACGCTCGCGGGCGAACTGGACGCCGGCGATTACGTCCGCGACGCCGAGGCAACGGGCGATCGCCGCCGGACGGCGGTCGATCATGGCGTTCCAAACCGAACGGATGTCGTCGTAGCCCGGCTGCCCCGGTTCGATCACGGGTCCGCGCAGGCGTGTGCGCAAATCGTTCATGACTCGACTCCTATCGCGGCCATAGCCAGCCGAACGTGCCGGCGGTGAACAGTGCGTAGAGGAGACCGTCGAACGTGTGTTTGAAGGTCACGCTCCACGCCCGCTTGTACCAGATCGAATTCTGCCAAAGCGCCAGGGCGTAGCCGCAAAACGCCGTGGTGCCGGCGAAACGGAAGACGTGCAGATAGGGCGCGCCGGCCTGAAGCGTGCGCCCGGCAACGTACGCGGCGAATACCGAGACCAGGATGCAGAACAGGAACCACTGGAGCAGGCTCGACCCCATCGTGTTCACGCCAGGTTTCATGACCGTGATGAACGCGACCGGGCCGCGCTTGAACTTCTCCTGGTACTCGGGTGAGCGCATTCCGGCCGGGCCGCCCGGATTCGGGAGGATGTAGGAGCCCGGCGGGATGTTGAACGGACGCAAGGCGTCCATGACCTGATCCTCGGACGGCACCTTGCCGAAGTCGCTGCGGTGATAGGGAAGGAACATGTGGATCAGCCAGCTGATCAGGAACACGATCACCGCGGAGAGCAGAATCGGAAGCCACAGCGAAGGAACGGGAACCATGGTTCACCTCCAGAAGAGGCCCGGGTCGCGAATCCGTTCGTGCGGGCCGGCGAGGTCGGCGCCCGCGGCCGGTAGTCTAACGGATCACCAGCACCCGTGTGCCACGAACCTGATCGCCTCGTCTCGCGCGGATCCAGACCAGGCCGCTCGCGACCTCGAGTCCCTGGTCGTCGCGGCCGTCCCACTGGGCGTCGCGCCCTCCGGTCGCGGGGAACGACCGCAGGCGCCGCCCGGCCACGTCGTGAACCGTGACTTGGACCGGGTCCGGTCCCTCGAACTCCTCGAGCGAGAGCTGCAGCCGGCCGCCGCGAAATGGCTGCGGCCAGGCGGACATCGAGCGTCTGGCCGTGGTTCCCGAGGGCACGTCGAGGGGCGGCAACACCAGGGTAATCATGCGGTCGAGGACGTTCCGCGTCATCTGCTGGGCCGCGGGACTGACCCGCGGGATGTGGCCGATCCCGAGCGGACAGTCGTCGAGCCCCCAGCTCCACTGCAGGGTGCCGGTGGCGAAGATGATGTTGCTCGTGGTCTCGCACACGGTCATCTCGGCAATGCCGCGGAAGGGGTCGGGGTAGGCCGGGTCCGAGATGTAGACCGGTGAGCTGGCCGCGACCACCGCGTACTCGACCGAAGAGGGATGCCGCCGGTCCATCTCGTGACCCAACAGCATGGGCAACGTGTCGCCGGGGGCGAGACCGGTGTTCGCGAACAGCCAGGGCGGATTCCCGGTCACGATCATGTCCAGATCCGTGGGAATCAGCCCCTGCATGTTGGAGTCGTACTGGACCCCCACCAACCCCCCTTCGGGCCAGTTCACGGGCAGGATTCGCCACCGGGTCGTGACCCGGTGGTCGTTGCTCGGATCCCCGTCGTACAGGTACGGATCCTCGGTGAGCGCCCGTTCCTTGTAACCGACTACGGTGCGCAGGGGCATTCCGTTGCCGTTGGGCCCGAGCCGCACCTGCCAGTAACACGTGTTGGCGCCGAGAAACGCCATGCTCACGCTGTCGCGAACCTCTTCGAGGTTCGTGCGCATTTCCCAGGTCCAGTACTCGTCGTGCGCCGTCGACACGATGGCGCGCCGGGATCGCATCATGGCGGCGTCGGCATGCAAGTCGACGTTGGTGCAATAGGTGACGTCGTAGCCTTCGCGCTCGAGCCAGCGGATCGTCTGGATCGAATAGAAGAACAAGTCGCCGGCGCCGAATCCATTCGAGTGCGGGCGGTCGAACGACACTTCGGTCGCGGCCTGGCAGCCGATGCTGTTGAAGCCGTAGAGCGATCGGCCGCCCCAGCAGTTGTAGGCCTGCCAGGTCAGGGTCGGGAGCATGACGGCCAGGTCAGCCGCACGTTCATGATCGCGAACCACGAATGGCACGTAGGACTGCTCGTGCGTGATCGAGGTCGTGAGGGTGGCGAGATAGACGCCGCTCACCCAGTCGTTGGGGATCGCGATCGAAAGCGGATCCGTCCACCGGCACTCGACCTTGCCGCTCGCGGGGTCTGGGGCCGGCGCGATCTGATACCGGCCGGGGAGCGTGACCGGACCCAGCACCTGACGTCCGCCGGCGCCCCCGTACCAGCCCATGCGAAACACACGCAGCGTGAACTCCGGCTCGTCGCAGCTCACGAAGATTCGGAGCGTGTCGCCGTGGTCGACGCTCTCGGGCGAGGCGTACCCCTCGGCGCCGCGGCGGGCGCCCAGGAACCAGGAGCAGCTGTCGTTCGGACAGCCGCCGGTTTGGAGGCCATCTACGAGCTGCCACGCGGTGGTTCCCGGCAACGCGTTCTCGTCGATGATGGGATTGTCGGCGCGGGCAACCCCGGCGGCGCCAGCAAAAAAAGCCGAGGCCAGGACGGCCCTGATCGCGCGTGGAACCCGCGCGCCGGTGTCGAGCAAGATGCGGCCGAACATGATGGCGCATTTTCCACCGGACGTTGGCGAGCGTCCAGTGTTTTCTACGCGGCTTTGAGCGCCTCGACCAGCTTGACCACCGCGCCTTTAGCGTCACCGAACAGCATCAGTGTGCGTGGCTCGTAGTAGAGCGGGTTGTCGATCCCGGCAAAGCCCGGGTTCAGGCTCCGCTTGATCACGATGCAGTGCTGAGCCTTGTCGGCATCCAGGATCGGCATGCCGTAGATCGGACTCTGGGTGTCGGTGCGCGCCGCGGGGTTGACCACGTCGTTGGCGCCGATCACCAGAGCGACATCGGTGTGCTCGAACTCGCTGTTGATCTGTTCGAGATCGAAGAGCTGCGTGTAGGGGACGTTGGCCTCGGCGAGCAGGACGTTCATGTGCCCGGGCATGCGACCCGCCACAGGATGGACCGCGTACTTCACCTCGACGCCGCGCTTGCCGAGCAGCTCGGCCAGCTCGCGTACTGCGTGTTGGGCCTGTGCCACCGCCATGCCGTAGCCGGGAACCACGATCAGCGAACGGATGTTGGACAAGAGCACGGCGGCATCCTCGGGGCCGACTTCGCGAACCGGTCGTCCGGTGGCCGAGCCCGCGGCGGCAGCGCCGGCGCCGGTAGCGGGCGCTGCGCCGAAGCCGCCAAACAGCACGTTGGCCAGGGAGCGGTTCATGGCCTTGCACATGAGCCGTGTCAGCAGCGAACCCGACGCGCCGACCAGCGTGCCGGCAATGATCAGCGCCCGGTTGTCGAGCACGAATCCGGTAGCCGCGGCGGCGAGCCCGGTGCACGAATTGAGGATCGAGATCACGACCGGCATGTCGGCGCCGCCGATCGGCACCACCATGAACACGCCAAACGCGAGTGCTGCCAGCGTGAACACGATCAGTGACGCGCTGCCCGCCGTCTGCATGCACAGGAAGCCGGATACGAGAAGGAGCGCCACCAGGGAGAGATTGACAACGCGCGTCCAGCCCGACGCGATCGCCTTCTCGGACACCAGGCCCTGGAGCTTGGCGTAGGCGACGATGCTGCCGCTGAAGGCGACCGAGCCGATCAGGACGCCGAACAGCTCGATCGGTGAGGCGCCGACCCGCTCGCCGAGTGCCTCGAGGATCGCGCTCACGCCCGTCGGCCGCTGGGCGCGCAGGATCTCGGTCACCGACACCAGCGCCGCCGCACCGCCACCCAGGCCGTTGAGCATGGCGACCATCTGCGGCATGTCGGTGATCGCCACGGCGCGAGCACCCCAGACGCCGGCCACGGTGCCGGCCGCCAGGCCGAGCCACAGGAGCGGCGACAGCTGAAGCCCGGGGATGAACAACGTGGCGACCACGGCGAGCGTCATGCCGGCCGCCGCCACCAGGTTGCCCGATCGCGCGGACGCCGGCGAGCTCAGCAACTTGAGTCCGACGATGAACAGAACCGAAGCCAGCAGGTACGAGAGATGGACGGCGAGCGGCACCGTGAGATGGGAACTCATGACTTCCCGGCGGCTCCGGAGCCTTTCGCGCCCTGCGCAGGCGGGCGCGACCCCGGGCGCGGCCTGCCCTTGAACATCTCGAGCATGCGGTCGGTCACCACGAATCCGCCCGCCAGGTTCATCGCGCCGAATGCGACCGCGACCACCCCCAGCACCATCTCCATCGGGCTGCCGGCGGTGCCGAGCACCAGGATGCCGCCGATCACGACGATCCCGTGAATCGCGTTGGTGCCGGACATGAGCGGCGTGTGCAGCACCACCGGCACCTTCGAAATCACCTCGAAGCCGACGAAGATCGCCAGTGCGAACACGTAGACCTGGGCCAGCAGCTCGAAGCTCATGAGCGCGCCTCGGACACGGCTAGCGCGGGGGCGGCCCCCGGGAGCCGCGACTGTCCGGCGTGGGCGACGCAGGTGGCCGCGAGGATGTCGTCCGCGAAGTCCACCTTGAGGGCGCCGTCCTTGATCAGGAGCTGGACGAACGCCAGCACGTTGCGCGCGTACATCTGGCTGGCGTGGAACGGCAGCGAGGCGGCCAGGTTCACCGGGCCCAGCAGCGTCACGCCGTGCGCGACCGTGGTTTCACCGGGCCGGGTCAGCTCGCAGTTGCCGCCGCCTTCCGCGGCGAGGTCGACGATCACCGAGCCGGGTTTCATCTCACGCACCATGTCGGCGCTGACCAGCACCGGTGCTCGGCGGCCCGGCACGTTCGCGGTCGCGACCACCACGTCGGCCTGAGCGACATGCGGGCGGATGCGATCGCGGGTGAGTTGCTCCTGATCCTGCGACTGAGCCTTGGCGTAGCCGCCGGCGGCCACACTCGCGGCATCGGTCAGCTCGGCGGCGACGAACGTGGCGCCCAGGCTCTGCACTTCTTCGCGCACGGCGGGGCGGACGTCGAAGGCTTCGACCACCGCGCCCAGCCGGCGGGCTGTGGCGATCGCCTGGAGGCCCGCGACCCCGGCGCCGAGCACGAACACCTTGGCGGGCGCGATGGTTCCAGCCGCGGTCATCAGCAGCGGGAAAAAGCGGCCGAGCGCACTTGCCCCGAGCAGCACGGCTTTGTATCCGGCCACCGTGCTCATCGACGACAACGCGTCCATGCGCTGGGCGCGCGTCGTGCGCGGAATCCGCTCCATCGCGAACGCGGTGACGTTGCGCGCGCACAAGCGATCGATCAGGTCCGGGTTGCGCTCCAAGGCCAGGAAGCTGACCAGCGCGCTGCCCGGCGCAAACGAGTCGGCTTCGTGGCCGGCGCCTCGCGGGGCGGGTTCGCGAACCTTGAGCAGGACCCGGGCCTCGGAATACACGGCGGCGGCGTCGGGAGCGATGCGCGCCCCGGCCTTGGCGTAGGCGTCGTCGAGGTGGCCGGCCGCGCTGCCGGCGCCGGCTTCGACCACGACCGCAGTACCGGTCGCCGCGAGCTTGGCCACGGTTTCGGGGGTCGCGGCGACACGCTGTTCGCCGGGCAGGATTTCACGAGGGACGCCGATCGTGAGCATGAGCGGCGGGCATTATACATAGCGGCCCACAGTCGCGCAGTAGACGGCGACCCCGACCGCGACCCAGGTTCGCGCCCCCCCGGGGCTCGTGCTACGTTTCCTCGTTGATCGACCGCACTCAAGGAGCCCATTCATGACCGAGCGGCACCACGGACCCCGCATCCAGTCGAAAAACACCATCGTCGAGCTCGATGGCGACGAGATGACCCGCATCATCTGGCAGCTGGTGAAGCGGGACCTGATCGAGCCGTTCGCCGACCTCAAGCTCGAGTACTACGACCTCGGCTTGCCAAATCGCGACAAGACCGACGATCGCGTCACGGTCGAAGCCGCGGAGGCCATCAAGCGACACGGCGTCGGCGTCAAGTGTGCCACGATCACCCCCGACGAAGGCCGGGTCACGGAATACTCGCTCAAGAAGGCGTGGCCGAGCCCGAACGGCACGCTGCGCGCGATCCTCGACGGCACGGTGTTCCGGAAGCCGATCATGGTCAAGAACGTGCCGCCGACCGTGCGCTCGTGGGTCAAGCCGATCGTGATCGGCCGCCATGCCTACGGCGACATGTACAAGAGCGCCGAGATGCGCATCCGCAAGACCGGCCGTGCCGAGATCGTGTTCACGCCCGACGACGGCAGCGAAGTCCAGCGGTTGACCATCCACGAGTTCAAGACCCCGGGGATCATCCGCGGCACGCACAACCTCGACGGCTCGATCCGCAGTTTCGCGAAAGCCTGCATCGCCTACGCGCTTTTCGAGCGCGTGAACATGTGGTTCAGCGGCAAGGACACGATCGCCAAGATCTACCACGGCGCGTTCCGCGAGATCTTCCGCCAGGAGACCGAGGCGCGGAAGGCCGACCTGGAGGCTGCCGGCATCACGTACACCTACCTGTTGATCGACGATGCCGTGGCGCGCGCCGTGAGGAGTCCGGGCGGATTCCTGTGGGCGTGCATGAACTACGACGGCGACGTGATGAGCGACATGGTGGCGTCGGGCTTCGGCAGCCTGGGGTTGATGACCTCGGTGCTGGTGTCGCCGACCGGGCAGTTCGAATTCGAAGCCGCGCACGGCACGGTGACCAAGCACTATCGACAGCACCAGGAAGGACAGAAGACCTCGACCAACTCGACGGCCACGATCTTCGCGTGGACTGGTGCGATCGCCAAGCGCGGCGAGCTGGACGGCACGCCGGAGCTGGTCGACTTCGCGCAGAAGATCGAGCGTTCGGTGATCGAGACCGTCGAATCCGGCGTCATGACCAAGGACATGGCGGCGATCGCGAATCCGCGACCGTTGTCCCATGCCGACACCGGTGAATTCATCACGGCGATCGCCCGGCGCCTGCGCAGCAAGATCGAAAGCGTCGCCGCCGCGCGGTAGCCAAAACACCCCGAAACACAGGAGAACCGCATGCGTACCTTCGCCAGCGTTCTACTCACGCTCGCGCTGAGCGCCGCTTCGTCCCCAGCCGCGGAGAAGTCGCCGCGCGCCCCGTTCTTCGAGGGGCTCGGCAATCTCAACGTTCCGGTCAGCACCAAGTCGCAGCTCGCCCAGCGCTACTTCAACCAGGGATTGATTCTGTCGTACGGATTCAATCACGGGGAGGCGGTGCGCTCGTTCCGCGAGGTGACGAACCTGGATCCCAATTGCGTGATGGGTTGGTGGGGCGTGGCCTACGTGCTCGGTCCCAACATCAACGCGGCGATGGACACTGTGAACGCGCCAGAAGCATTCCGCGCGGCACAAAAGGCATTGGAGCTTTCCAAAAAGCCCAAGGCTGCGACCGACTGGGAGCGCGCGATGGCCGAGGCGATGGCCAAGCGCTACGCGATGCCGGTTCCGGCGGATCGCAAGCCGCTGGACCAGGCATACTCCGACGCCATGCGCGAGGTGGTGAAGCGATTCCCGAAGGAAGACAACAGCGCGGCCATGTTCGCCGAGTCGTTGATGGACCTGAACCCGTGGAACTACTACGGCGAAGGCCGCGTCCCGCAGCCGTGGACCGCGGAGATCATCTCGACGCTCGAGGCCGTGCTCGAGCGCAATCCGACGAATCCGCTGGCGATCCACCTCTACATCCACGGCACCGAGGCCTCGACCGCGCCGGAGCGCGCCGAACGCTACGCCGAGAAGCTGCCGTCCCTGGTGCCGGGGTCGGGCCACCTGGTGCACATGCCGACGCACACGTACATCCGTACCGGGCGCTACCACGACGTGGTGCTGCTCAACCTCAAGGCCGGCGACGCCGACAAGAGCTACGTCGAGCAGTGCCACGCCCAGGGTCTCTATCCGCTCGGCTACATTCCGCACAACCACCACATGGCGTGGGCGGGCGCTTCGATGATGGGGTGGAGCTCCGCGGCGTTCGACGCCGCTGATCGCACCTACGCGACCACGATGCACGACATGATGCGCGACCCGGGTCTGGGCGCGCTCCAGCAGTACGCCTACATCCGCCTGTACGGCGACGTGCGCTTCGGCAAGTGGGACCGCATCCTCGAGGCCCCGCAGCCGCCCGCCGATCTGCTGTACCCGACCGGCGTCTGGCACTATGCGCGTGGCCGCGCGTTCGTGGCCAAGGGCAAGCTCGACGATGCCTCGCGCGAGCTCGAAGCACTGGGCGCCATCGCGGCCAAGGACACGCTCGAGAAGATCACCGTCATGGAAATCAACACCATGAAGCAGCTCATGGCGATCGCGGTGGCGGTCCTGTCCGGCGAGCTGTCGGCCAAGCAGGGCAACCTCGAATCCGGCGTCCAGCGCCTGACCGAAGCCGTGAAGCTCGAGAGCGGGCTCAAGTACAACGAGCCGGTGGATTGGCTCTACCCGGTGCGACATTCGCTGGGCGCCGTGCTGCTCGAAGGCGGACGCGCCGCAGATGCGGAGCAGGTCTATCTCGCCGATCTCAAGGAGAACCCGGAAAACGGCTGGTCGCTGATGGGACTCATGAAGAGCTACGAGGCCCAGGGGAAGTCGAAGGAAGCGGCGGAGGCCAAGGCGCGGTTCGACAAGGCGTGGAAGGATGCGGACATCCAGATCGCGGCGTCGAGGTTCTGAGGCGCCGCGCCCGCTAGTCGTAGTGCTTGACGCGGTCCCAGATCTCGAGCGGCGTTCGCTTGAGCCCGCGGCACACCCAGATCGTCAGATCCTGTTCGTAGGGCATCGCGTACTTTGAGGTCGCGATCCCGGCGGCCTCGACCGACTCGAACGCCTCGATGTGGTCCTCATAGTCGCCGCCGATGATGATCATCACCGAGCCGTCGCAGTCACCAGGCCCCCACAGCCAGTAGTTGTTGTGGCCCGAGATCGCGGGTGGGAGCCCGCGGTCGCGACCGAGCACGGTGACGGCGCCGGCTTCGCCGTAGTTCTGGCCGTAGATGCACACGCGCTCGCGCTCTTCCGGACCCAGGGAGTCGCGTGCCGCGACCACGGCCGCGGTCAATTCCTCCCAGCCGTGCATGTCGGCGTAGTGCTGGGAGAGGAGGCCGACCTCCTTGATCTCCTCGGTCGACGGCTCGATCCCCAGCTTCTTCGCGTGGGCGATGTATTGCTCGACCGGGAGCACGGGAATCGCCAGCGGGGCGAGGATCGCGCCAGCGAGGAGCATCGCGATGAACACGACGGCAGTCACCGCCCCGCGCACGTAGACGTGCGCTCGATCGAGCAAGTTGCCGAACGCCGTGGCACCCGCCGCGAACAGCACCGGGTAGACCGGCGACAGGTACGAGGTTCGGCTGCGGCCGCTGGCGATCAACAACGCCGTGATCGCCAGGTAGGCGACGCTGATCCAACGCCACTGGCCCTGGCGCGCGAACAGGCACCACACGAGCCCGCCGAGCCAGAGGGGCAGCGTCGCCGGATTCATCGAGTCGATCTGGTCGGAGATGAACTCGGATGCCGAAACCGGCGCCATCTTCTCGCCGGTGGCGTTGCGCATGAACTCGAGGGTCGGCCAGTCGTTGGTCATCTGCCATGCGATGTGAGGCGCAAAGAGCAGAGCTGCGACCCCCAACGCCAGCCACGGACCGGGTGTTGGCAGGAACTCGCGGCGCGCGATCAGCAACCCGAGCCCGAGCCCGCCCAAGAGCCAGAGCACGCTGATCTTGTTGAGCAGGCCGAATCCGAGCACGAGTCCGAGGCAAATCCACGCGGCGACGCCGCCCGGCGTGGGGTCGGTGCCATGGCGGAGCCCGCGCGCCAGCGCCAGGAACGCGAGCGGCCACAACATGAGGTCGAACGCGTTCATGGAATAGAAGTGGTTGAGCGCGAGGTAGACCGGGGCGACCAGCATCGCCAGTGCAGCCAGAGCCTGGGCGCGAGCACCACCGCCCAGCTCGCGTGCGAGCTGACCGGTGGCGAAGACGGTGGCGACGCCGGCCAGCGCCGGCACCAGGCGCATCGCGAAGAGCGATTCGCCGAACAGTGAGCGCACTCCAGTCAGGATCCAGATCGAGAGCGGCGGGTGGTCGACATAGCCCAGCGCCGGATTCGCCGCACAGACTTGGTAGTAGAACTCGTCGCGGAACCAGCCGTAGTGCGGAAGCGCATAGAGCTGGACCGCGAATTTCGCGATCGCGATCAGCGCGAGCGGCAGGTAGGCGAACGTCGGCCGGTCGACTTCGGTGCGGTCCGTATCCATGAAGCGCGCATGATAGGCTGATCGCGCCACGGAGCCCAAATCCGCGCCCACGGAGTTCACATGCAAGGCACCACTCTCGCCCGCTACCAGATCGTCGAGCAGATCGGCGCCGGCGGCATGGGCGTGGTCTACCGTGCGCGCGATCTGCATCTCGAGCGCGACGTCGCGCTCAAGGTGCTGCCGGCCGGCTCCCTCGCCGACGACGCCGCACGCCGGCGCTTCCGCAAGGAGGCGTTGGCCCTGTCGCAGCTCAATCATCCGAACGTCGCCACCGTCCACGACTTCGACACGCGCGACGGCGTGGACTACCTGGTGATGGAGTTCGTCCCCGGGGCCGGACTCGACCGGCGGATCGCGACCGGCCCGATCGAGGAGCGCGAGCTGCTGCGCATCGGGCTGCAGGCGGCCGCGGGCCTCGAAGCGGCGCACGCCCGTGGCGTCATCCACCGCGACTTCAAGCCGCACAATCTCGTGGTCACGCCCGACGGACGGGTCAAGGTGCTCGACTTCGGGCTGGCGCGCTCGATCCATCCCGAGGCGGCACCCGCGATCGCCATGACGCAGACCGAGGCCGCGGGAGCGATGGGCACGCTCGCCTATCTGGCTCCCGAGGTGCTCGGAGGCCAGCCGGCCGACGAGCGCAGCGATCTCTACTCGCTCGGCGTCGTGCTCTACGAGATGGCGACCGGCAAGGCGCCGTTCGCCGGCGCCACGGCGCTCAGTCTGATGTACGCCATTCTCAACCAGACGCCGGTGGCGCCTTCGTCGCTCAACGCCAAGCTGTCGCGGGCCCTCGACGCTGCGATCCTGCGGGCCATCGACCGCGATCCTGTGCGCCGCCACGCGTCCGTGCGCGAGCTGGCCTCCGATCTCGAGCGTCTGCTGACCACCGGTTCCGCACCCGGCGGGGGATCGGTCGAGAAGCGTATTGAATCGATCGCCGTTCTGCCGCTCGAGAATCTCTCCGGCGATGCCGGACACGAGTTTTTCGCCGACGGGATGACCGAGGCGCTGATCGCCGGGCTGGCCAAGCTCGGCGGCCTGCGCGTGATCTCGCGGACCTCGGCGATGCGCTACAAAGGCACGCGCAAGTCGCTGCCCGAGATCGCGCGCGAGCTCAGGGTCGATGCCGTGCTGGAAGGGGCGGTGGTGCGCTCCGGCAATCGCGTCCGCGTCACGGCGCAGCTGATTCATGCCGCCAGTGACGACCATATGTGGGCGGAGTCGTACGAGCGTCCGCTCGACGACGTTCTGGCGCTGCAGGGCGAGCTGGCGCGCACCATCGCGATCCAGGTTCAGGGGACGCTCACGCCCCAGGCGGCGGCGCGGTTGGGTGAGGTGCGCAACGTCGATCCGGTGGCCTACGACGCCTACCTCAAGGGGCGTCAGTTCTGGTACCGGCGCACGCCCGAAAGCCTGTTCCGGGCGGTCGAGTACCTGCGCCGCGCGCTCGACCGCGAGCCGGAGTGGGCACTGGCGCACGCAGGACTCGCCGACGCCTACGACCTGCTCGGATTCTTCAGCTACCTGTCGCCGCGGGAAGCGTTCCCGGCGGCCAAGACGGCGGCGCTGCGGGCCCTCGAGCTGGACCCCAATCTCGGCGAAGCCCACGTGTCGCTGGCCTACCTCCAGCTTTATTACGACTGGAACTGGACCGCGTCCGAAGCGGGTTTCCGTCGCGGGATCGAATTGAACCCGGGCTACGCCCTGGCTCACCAGTGGTACATGAATCTGCTGACCGCACGAGGCCGGTTCGACGAAGCACGCCTCGCGATCGCCAGGGGGCGCGAGCTGGATCCGCTCTCGCCGATCATGGTCGGCGCCGGTGTGTGGATCGAATACTACGCACGCGAATACCAACGTGGCCTCGGACACTACCGGGAGGCGATTGCACTCGATCCTCGCTTGCCTCCGATCCGCATCTACGCCGGCTGGTCGCTCGAGTGCCTGGGCGACACGGGGCAGGCGATCGAGGCGTTCGAAGAGGCCATTCGCTTCGGTGGCCGCCCGCCGGTGTTTCTGTTGTCCCTGGCGCGCGCGCACGCGAAGAACGGCGAACCCGCTGCCGCCCACCGCCTGATGGAGGAAGCCCAGGTCGGCGCGGAACACGGCTATCTCGATCCGTTCCTGGTGGCACTCGTGTGGAGCGCTCTGGACGACCCCGACCGTGCGATCGAGCTGCTCGAGCGCGCCTATCAAGAGCGCTCGCACTGGCTGGTGTTCCTGAACGTCGACCCGCGGCTCGACGAGCTGCGGAGCGATCCCCGTTTCCTCGACTTGGCGCGGCGAGTCGAAGCCGGGGGTTCCGAATCCCGGTGAGCGCCCTCGTGCCGCGGGAGGCGCAACCGCTCGCGGTTCGAGAGTCATCCACCGGCGCCGCGGCCGGTGCTAATATCGGCGCCGGAGGCAATCCATGGCCGATCTCTCGATCGACTTCGCAGGCATCAAGAGCCCGAACCCGTTCTGGCTCGCCAGCGCGCCGCCGACCAACACCGGCGACCAGATCATGCGCGCGTTCGACGCCGGCTGGGGCGGCGCCGTGTGGAAGACGCTCGGCGACCCGATCGTCGACACCTCGAGCCGCTTCGGCTCGCTCGACGTCAACGGCACGCGCATGGTCGGGTTCAACAACATCGAGCTGATCACCGACCGCCCGCTCGAGGTCAACCTGCGCGAGATCCGCGAGGTCAAGAAGCAAGTACCCGACGCACGCGGTCATCGTCTCGCTGATGGTCGAGTCCAAGCAGGACTGGCGCGACATCATCAAAGCCGCGGTCGACACCGGCGTGCGACGGCCTCGAGCTCAACTTCGGCTGCCCGCACGGCATGTGCGAGCGCGGCATGGGCTCGGCGGTCGGGCAGGAGCCCGAGGTGCTGAAGACGGTCGCCGGCTGGGCGGTCGAGTACTCGACGGTGCCGGTGCTGATCAAGCTCACGCCGAACATCGGCGACATCCTCGAAGCCGGGCGTCGCCGGCGGTCGAAGCCGGGGTCGCACGGCCTCTCGCTGATCAACACCATCAAGAGCCTGATCGGCGTCGACCTCGACCGGTTCGTGCCGCTACCCGGTGGTCGGCGGTCGCTCGACCAACGGCGGCTACTGCGGGCCCGGCGGTCAAGCCGATCGCGCTGCACATGGTCGGCGGCACTCGCGCGCGATCCCGCGCATCACGGTGCCGATCTCGGGCATCGGCGGCATCGCCAACTGGCGCGACGCGGCCGAGTTCATCGCGCTCGGCGCGACCAGCGTCCAGGTGTGCACCGCGGTCATGCACTACGGCTTCCGCATCGTCGAGGACATGATCGACGGGCTTGTCGAACTACCTCGACGAGAAGGGCATGAAGTCGGTGCGCGAGCTGCGCGGCCGGGCGCTCCCGGCGTTCACCGAGTGGGGCGATCTCGACCTCAACTACAAGGTGGTGGCCCACGTCGACGCCGCCAAGTGCATCGGCTGCAACCTGTGCTGCGTCGCCTGCCGCGACTCCTCGGTGACCTGCATCCACAACGCCGCCGACCCGCTGGCCGCGGGCCACGAGGCGCCGACCCGCGACGCCGCGATCGCTGGCCGCGCGCGAGCGCGGTGCCCACATCGTGTGGGTCGACGAGACCGAGTGCATCGGCTGCAACCTGTGCGCCGCGGTGTGCCCGGTGCCGGGCTGCATCACGATGACCGATGTCACCAACGGCCGCCCGTTCGAGTCGTGGAACGACCGCATCGCGAAAGGCACGGCGACGGTCCCCGGCGGCCTCGTGGACTGGCGCAAGACCCACCCGTCACGATCGTGAGCGCGCGGACGTCGATCCATCGATTCGTCGCGTTGCTGATGGGGTTGGCCGTCGGTGCGGGGCAGGCGAGCGCCGCGCCCACCGCGCTCGACTCCGCACGCGTCGTCTTCCAGCGCAACGTCGACGCAATCCGCGACCAGAATCTCGAGGCGTACCTGGGCTGCTACCTGCCCACCGACACCTTGGTGCGAACCGGCCCCACCGGATTCACGCTCGGCTACAAGTCGCTGGCGGAATCGGCCGGCTCGTGGCCCACGGTCTACGAGGCCCACGATCTGCGGCTGACGCCGGTGCGCGACGGCGTGGTCTACGGCACCTATCGGTATCGCGTGCGCTTCGGCGAGGTCGAGCACGCCGGGATCTCCGAGCGCCTGTTCGTGCGCACGCACGCCGGCTGGAAGGTGGCGATGACCACGGCTTTCGACGCGCCGCCGGGCACGCCGCCGCCGCCGCGCGCCATCGTCGGCGCGACCCTGATCGACGGCACCGGCGCCACACCGGTGCGCGACGCGGTGGTGATCATGCGCGACGGCAAGATCGAAGCCGCGGGACCACGGCGCTCGACGCCGATTCCGGCCGGTATCGACACGCTGGATGCGCGCGGCACCTGGGTCCTGCCCGGGCTCGCCGACGCCCACGTGCACTTCTCACAGACCGGTTGGGTCGACGGCCGCCCGGACGCCCTCGACCTGCGCGACCTGCATCCCTACGAAGCGACCGTCGAACGCCTGCGTTCGCATCCCGAGATGTTCTTTCGCAGCTGGCTGGCGAGTGGCGTGACGTCGGTGTTCGATGTCGGCGGCTTCGCATGGACGGTAGGTCTGCAGGAGCGCACTCGGCTCGACACGGAAACGCCACGGGTGGTCGCCGCGGGCCCGTTGCTCTCGACGCTCGACCATTGGCTGAACCTGCCGGCCGAGCGGCAGTTCATGTATCTGACCGGCGATTCGATCGCGCGCGCCGGAGTGCAGTACCTGAAGTCGCTCGGCGCCTCGGCGGTCAAGGTGTGGTTCATCATGACGCCCGGCCGCGACTTCGACGCCATGGCCCAGGCGGTCGCCGCCGCCGGCGACGAGGCGCGTCGCGTCGGATTGCCCCTGATCGTCCACGCCACCGGCCTGCGTGAAGCCAAGGCGGCTTTGCGCGCGCGACCGCATTTGCTGGTTCACAGCGTCTGGGACGTTCCGGTCGACCAGGAGTTCCTCGACTTGGCGCGTGCCGCTGGGACGATCTATTGCCCAACGCTCACCGTGATCGAGGGCTACTGGCGCCTCGACGACGCAATGCGCTCGGCGACCGAGCCGCCGGTCGACGATCCGCATCGCGCGGTCGATTCGCTGACCCGCGCTCACGTGGTCAGTACTGCAAAACTCGGCGCCCGCGACCCGAACCGTCGCACCACGCCGGATTCGCTGCGCAAGGCGCTGGTCCGAACCATGGCGGCCAACCTGTTGAAGGTGCACAAGGCCGGGATTCCCGTGGCCATGGGCACCGACGCCGGCAATCCGCTCACCCTCCACGGGCCGTCGGTCTACGCCGAGATGGAGGCGATGCAGCGCGCGGGCATGTCGCCCATGGACGTGATCGTGGCGTCCACCCGCAACGCGATTCGCGCCATGGGCCGAGGTGAGGCGCTCGGCACGATCGCTCCCGGCCGCCTCGCGGACTTGATCATCGTCGGCGCGGATCCCACGAAGGACGTCGCCAACCTCCGGCGATTGCGCTGGGTCGGGCGCGATGGCGTGCTGCGACCGGCCGCGGAGTTCAAGGCCAGGAACTAGCGGCCTAGGGCGTCTCGACCTGTACCTGGAACGTGACGCTGCCGGTTGCGCCCGGATCGAGCGCGCCGGTCAGGGTCCAACGCAACGGTCCGGTTCCGTTCAGCGGCGGCTGCGTGGTCACCCCGCACGCCGAGAGTCCGCTGCCCAGCCCGCCGCAGCCCGCGGACTGGAACATCGTGTAGCCCGGCACCATGTCCTGGATCTCGATCGCCGAGACCGGAGCCGGGCCCAGGTTGGTGTAGGTGATCGTGTAGGTGATCAGATCGCCCGGCAGCGCGGTGCCCGAGCTGACGCTCTTGACGATCCGCAACGTGCCGGCGTCCATCACGGTGGTGCGATCGTCGAGCAGAACGACGGTGACGAGCGGCGGTGCGGCCCCGGTGTAGCTCATGCTTGCCGAAACCGTGACCTGCTCGAGCGCGCCAAGAGGTGCTCCGGCCGGAATCGAGTGCCGTAGTACGAGGCACATCGTCTGGCCGCCGGTGACCGCCTGGGGCGCGACGATCGCCGGCTCGCCGGCGTCGATGGCGCCGTCGCAGTCCAGGTCGCGATAGAGCTGAGCCCCCCAGCCCGGGATCACCGGCGCCGGGGCCTGCCCGAGCCCGAAGGTCACGCTGCCGGCGCTCCCGGCGACGAACGTGTGGGGATGGAACACGACGGAGCCTTCGGTCCCGGTCTGCATTCCGGGAGGCACCAACTGGTTCGGCGCCACGTCGCCGAAGACGGCGCCGGTGTAGAGGTTGCCGCTCAGGGGAACGAAAGAGACCGCGTCGGCCGCGCGCACGTAGCTGCCCCCGGTCGTCCCGGCGCCGCCCCCGGTCGAGATCCACACCGACGGATTGGCTTCGCGCACTTCAGTGGTGGCGCCCGAAGCCGCATGCGGGATCCACAGGGCATAGAACCCGGCGCCGTCGGTCAGCGTGCTGTCGCACAATCCTCCGGCGCACGGAACGGCCGCGAGCCGCATGCGAACCCCGGCGATCGCGGCCTCGCCACCCTGCCGCACGCCGTCGTTCGCCGCGCCGCCGCCCGCGCCATCGTCGTCGAACACCACGCCCTCGACTCGACCGCCGTGCCAGAGGCCGAAGTCCTGGTCGGAGACGTTGACTGCGGTCACGGTCAGGGGGCGCGTTCCCGCCGGGGCTTCGGTTCCGATCCAGCCGGCGGGGTAATTGGGCGTGACGTCGGAGACAAGACTGTTGTCATCGAGCACCAGCGTGTAGTTGCCCGAGGAAACGAAGCCGATGCTCCACACACCGGTTCCGGGGTCGACACTGGCCACCGACTGCGCCGAACCCGGCGATGACACCGGCACGAGCTTGACGAACAGCGCGCTGCCGATGCCGCTCTCGACCGCGTCGCGTTGCAGGTCGTGGTCGAGGTCCTGGTAACCGAACCCGCTGACGGCGAAGCCTCCGCCGACCACCACCAGTCCGGAGAACTCGGAAGTCGCGAGCGCCACCGTCGCGGTCGCGGTCAGACGCACGCCCGAGGTCAGGCCCCCCGGCGCCGGTACGGTGAAGCGGAAGCGATTGGTGTTGTCTGTGCCCTGATTCACGCCGTTGATCGGTCCGGAATAGGGACCGGTCGTCGCGTCGAGGTCCGCGCCCGAGCCTTCGGTGACGGTCAGAAGATAAGTCTGACCCTCGCCGAAGCTGGAGGGGTCCGGATTCGCGAGGAAGACCTCGATCGCTGACCCCGGACGCGCCCAGCCGGTGAGCGTGACGTTGCTGCCGGCGATGCTCGCGGACTCGAGCACCGGGAAGTTGAGTAGACCGTTGCCGCCGCCGTCGCCATCGCCGTTGTCGTTGATCGTGAAGTATGGGGCCGTGCCGTGGGCCGGGGTATCGGCCGCCGTCAGCAGATCGATGCCGACCTGGCCGCTCGGGCCACCGAGGCCGCCATTGATCGTTCCATTGCCGTAGATCGAGTTGCGGGTGATCGTGACCGCGGTGCCGCCCGAGGCCACCATCACGCCCGCGCCGTAGTTGTCGAACAGAATGCAGCGATCCACCAGGCTGGTGCTGCCGCCGACCCGCACGCCGGGAGTCTCGGCGGCACCCGCACCGAGGCCGCTGCGCGTCACCGTGTTGTTCACGAAGGTGTTGCCGCCGGTACTGGCTCCGGCGTCGATGCCGCAGCCCTCGTGGCTCGCGATCAGGTTGCCGCGAACCAACTCGGTGGCGCCGGCTTCGATGCTGATGCCGTCGCGCGTCGAGTTGCCGATCGCGTTGCCACGAATCTCGTTCGTCAGGATCTGCCAGCCATTGGAGGTGCCGGCGAGTGCGATGCCCGACCCGGCGCCGAATCCGATCAGGCTGTTGCGCACAATGCCGTCGTCGCCCCCCGCCGAGCGCACGACGTCGCCGCCCGAACGCACGCCGGCGCCGGGATCGGTGAAGCTCGAGGCGCTGGTGCCCAGGACGCAGCCGTCGAGGATCGCGCGCAGGCCATTGGTCCAGACGCGTACCACGGCGCTGTTGTTGTTTCCCGGGGCGTTGCCGAAGCCGTAGGCCGCGAGACGGGCGAGCGTGATGTCGCTCGCCATGAGGTCGAGCCCGAGCGCCAGGGCGGCGCCGTCGCGAATCTCGACCTCGGGCCGGGCGACCGCCGGCAGCGACAGCAGGTCGACGCCGGCCGAGCCCCCGGTCCCGAGCGTGCCGGGGTTGGTGTCGCCGACGTTCGCGGTCTGGAGCCCGCCGTCGATGGTGGTCGATGCACCGGTGATCGACGGCAGCGTGCTGAGCACGTTGATCGCGACCACGCCGCCGGTCAGCAGGTTCGGCAGGCCGGCGCGCAGGCCCGGGTGCGCCGCACCGTCGGTGACCATGAAGATCGCGTGCTCGATCCCGGCCGGAAGTCCGGCCTGGGCCAGGCCGGTGTTCGCCAGTGCGTTGGCGTTGATCAGGAACTGGCGCAGGCTCCCGAAACCGCTGTCGTTGGCGTTGACGATGGTGCTGAAGTTGAAACCGAACTCGACCCCCGACAGATCGGCGGTGCCCAGAGTCACCGGTGCGATCGATTGCGGGGTTGCGGACGCGGTGGTCAGCGACGCCAAAGTCGCGTTGGTCAGGTTGGATCCGGCGTCCTGCAGTCCGGGGCTCTCGCCGCCGACGCGCTGCGCGTCGTCCACCGCAACCCCGGTCGCGGCGTTGGTGCGGAAGGTCTGCACCGGGAGCAGCCCGGCCACCGCGCCGGCGCGCGACGAGCTCACCGTGCTGTTGACCACGCGTACCGTGTAGCCGCCCGGGCCCCAGCCGTTGAAGCTGTAGACCCCCGAGGCATTGGTGGTGCTGAACGACTGGAACGCGCCGGCCGCGTTGTACAGCTCGACGCGCGCGCCCGGCCGCACGACTCCCGACGATGTCACGCGATTCCGGCCGGCCCCACCGCCGTAGTTCGGATCTTCGAAGACCACGCCCGACAGGGTCGGCGCGGTCACCGTGACGTTGGTGCGTTGCGTGCCGGCGGTGATCGTGTCGGCATCGCTGATCGAAACGAGTGCCGTGCCGAGCTGGGCGGCGTTGAAGTTGGCGACCGCCTGATTCGAGACCACGGTGCCGGTCGGCGACGGCGAGGTGACGACCGCGCGGAACCGGAACGAGGTCTGAACCCCCGGGCTCAGCTGGCCGCCATTCGCCGCATTGGCTCCGGTCCCGAGGCGGAACACCACGCGGTTGCCGGCGACGTCGAACTCGGCCTGGTCGTCGCCAGCGCCGTCGCTCTTGGCGCCGGCGTTGGGACCGTTGAGCACGGTCATCGAACCGGCCACGTAGGCGGTGTTCGCCGGGATCGTGTCGCGCGCGACGGTGTTGAGCGACGCGTCGTTGCCGGTGTTGCGCAGGAACACTGTGTACTCGAGGACGTCGCCCGGACGGGCCGGCGCCCCGTTCAAATCGGCGACCAGCTTGGTGAAGCCGTTGCCGCTCAACACCGGCACGTAGAGGTCGGTGGCGAACGTGACCGCGGCCGGGTAGAAGCGATCGTCGGTCGAGCTGAGCTGGATCGTGGCGCTGGTCGCGCCGTTGGCCAGGATGCCGCTCGCGTTCACCAGGTCGGCGTCGAAGCCGAGCTGGTTCACGTAGTTCGGGTTCTTGTTGGTGAACTGGACGTCGAGGAGGGCGATCGAGCTGTTGAAGAAGTTGTTGGCCGGATTGTCGCCGTCGGAGAGCACGATGCCGTTCAGGTCGAAGTCATCGCCGGTGAAGCCGCGGTCGCCTTCGTAGGTCACCGCACCCAGCGTGGTGTTCACCGCGCCGGCCGGCGGGGTCAGGAAGCCGCTGACCGCGATGTTGACCGAGGCTCCGGGGGCGACTTCGGCGTAGCCGTCGAACACCACCAGGTTGCGAGCCGGCGCGCTCGCGAGCTGATAAACGACCACCAGCGACCAGCCGCCGTAGTTGTTGGTGCCAGTGGTCGAGTAGACGTTGCCCACTGTGTACTGGCCGCTGCCGCCGGTCTGGACGCGCGCCGTGACGTCCTCGAACGCCGAGTATGCCGACCCGGTGTTGTCGAGCTGATCGGCGGTCAGCGTCGCGTAGGCCGCAGCCGGGGACGCGAACCGACACGTGTTGCGGTTGGCGTTGTTGGAGTTGCCGCCCCAGTAGAGTCCGGCCCACACCACCGTGGCGCCGACCGGGAGCGTGAGCGTGGCGCGGCTCGAGCTGAACGTGGTGCCGTCGCCGTCGACGTCCACGTACTGCATGTTCCAATCGTTGTTGTTCTGGTTGCCGCCGCCGCCGTTGCGTGCGGTGGTGCAGCCGCCGCCGGCGCTGCAGCTCATGATCGTGTTGCCGACCAGGGTGATGTCGCCGGTGGTGTTGGTGGTGAATCGCGGCGTGAAGTTGCGGAACACCTGGGCCGCTGCGGGCGATGCCGACAGGCAACCGGCCACCGCGAGCCCGCCGAGAATCCGGACCCACGCGCTCGCCATGCGGCGGAGGAGGTCGCGGCTCATCGGCCACCTCCGGCGATGCGGCCGACGATCGATTCGTCGAAGCGGGCGCGCACCCGCAGGTAGAAGCCGGCGCGCGTGTAGGCCTCGTCGGGCAGATCGGGATCGAAGTAGCCGAAGCGATTCCAGCCGGCCGACATCCAGACGCCCGGCTGCATCTGCCGGCCGATCTCGGCGCCGAGCCCGGTGCGCTCCGATCCCGAGCCCATCAGCGTGCTCCCGTGAACTCCCGCGTCCCAGTGCTTGGCGAATCCGCGCGCGACGCGGCCGTGTAGCCACTGTGCGGTCGAGTGCGTGACCAGGCCGTCCGCGCTCTCGTCGGCCAGCTTTGCCGCCCAGGCGAACGACGTCTCGAACGACTCGTACAGGCGACCGGTGGTGTGGAACGAAAGGACGTGCGCCAGGTGGCGCGTGCGGCGCGTGGCGTCGGTCGGCTCGCGGTCGAGGCGCATTTCGTAGCGCCCGAGCGCATCGAGCACCTCGAGGTCCGGATGACGGAACGAGAAGCCGATCTGGTTCCGCAGCCGCAACGTGTTGCCGCGGTCACGGCCGGTGTTGAGGTCGGCGAGCGTGCGCGCGACCACGCTCCACGCGCGATCGACCCGGAACGCCGCGGCCATCGTCGTCAGGTAGCCGTCGTTCGCCCGCGATGTCCGACCTTCCATGCGCAGAGCCATCTTGATCGCGGGGTCGGCCATGGCTTCGAGGCCACCGGCGAGCGCGGTGGTCGGCCCGGTCGAGGTCGCATCGAGCGGGCTCACGCGCTCGAACGACGTGTTGATCCGGTAGTCGCCGACCTGCCAGGCATTCCGCAGGCCGAGCACCGCCTCGGCCTCGCGGGCAGCGAACGCGTCGGCCAGGCGGTATTCGCTGAACAGATGGGCGCCGCGCGTCACGTCGGCGTCGACTCCGACCACCGTGGCCAGGCGGCGCTGCCCGGCAGTCAGCGCGAACGGGCCGGTGAGGGTCGAGGCCAGCTCGTGGCGCGCGTACAGGCGGCCGCGTGCGCTGAAGCGGTATTCACCGCCGACCGCCGCCAGTCGGCGGTCGAACTCGATCATGTCCTGCTCGAGCTCGGCGAAGCCGCTGAGTTCGGGGTGGCCCGGGGCCTGTGCCGTGAGCTTCGCGCGCAGTGCCACGCTGGCCGGATCGGATTCGCCCACCGCCCGCTGCTCGGCGGCGATACGCATGCCGAACTCGCCGCGCGTCGTCGAGCTGAGCCCGCGATCGACGCCGACCAGGAATCCGCCGCGGCGATCGCCCCCCGGTTCGGCCGTGTACATGCCCTCCGACAGGAAACGAGCGCGCTCGTCGAGGCGATGCGACCAGCGCAGTCCCAGCTCCGTGCGCCCGGGCGCGTAGCCGGCGTGCGGGTTCGCGAAACCGGTGTCAGTGCTCGCCGCCCAGAAGCGGCCCTGGGTCCCGACGCGATCGTGACGCGCCTCCATCCGCCAGCCGAGCGCCGGACTGCCGCCGGCGGTGGTGCGCGCGAACTCGCCCTCGACTTCGGTCGCGTCGTCGATGCGCGCGCCGGCATAGAGGCTGCCGAGTCGATAGGGGTTCGTGACGTCGTCGTCGGCGACCACGCTGCCGCCGACTTCGAGCCGCGGATCGATCTTGAAGCGGGTCTCGACGCCGCCCACCCAGTAGGGATTGCCGCCGTCACGGGTCTCGTAGGCCACGCGGATCGACACCGGATTCAGGTCGCCGTCGTGGCTGGGAATCGGTTGCTTGAACAGCAGGCGGCCGGTGTACGGGTCGACCTCGTAGTCGGTGAATCGCGTTCGCGCCGACGCCGACAGCACGACGCCCGGCTGGTTGCGATCGCGCACCAGGATCTCGACCTGTTCGCTGTTCTCGACGATCGGCGTGCGCGACAGAGTGTAGGGGCCGGAGACGCCGAGACCGCGCAGCTCGTCGACCGTCTGCCGCGCTCGGCCGCGGCTGGCGAACGCGTCCACCCGTGTCCGCCGGTTCTCGAAGTGCTGCTGCACTCCGGTCAGGCTGCGGCTGTAGGTCGACAGGCTGCGCGCACTGCCCGACGAGGCGGTGATGAAGTCGCCGTAGAGCAGGGACGCGCCGCGACGGTCGAGCCGTGCGAACAGGCTGCCCGACGACTGCGCGTCGTAGCCGCGCACCGAACCGTCGCCATAGAGCGGGTAGAACGCGTCGGGCTGGATGTCGCGGAAGCGGCGGAGGTCGGACGGCCGATCGGAATCGTAGCCCAGCGTCAACAGCAGATCGCGACCGACGCGACCCTTGGCGAACAGCGACGCGCGCGCCCCGCCGCTCAGCCGGCCGTCGACGCCTTCGGTGACCATGCTCGAGTACGCCTGCTCGAATCCGGTGCGCGCGCGATACGAGGTCGCGAAGCCGCTCAGGCGATGGTTCCAGCCCACCTGCCATTCCGCGGTGCCGACCGCGACCAGCGGCCGCAAGTCGGGCACGAATTCGATCTGAGTCTCGGCGCGTCGGTCGCTGGCGGCGACTGTGATCGTCGCCAGGCACGGATCGCGCGGGGTCCTGAGTCCGAACTCCGCGACCCCGCCTTCGATCACCGTCTGAACCCCCGGCGCGAAGCCATCAGCGTCGTCGATCTGCCACTCGCCGAACGTGGCGACCAGCGTCACCGCCAGGCGGCCGGCAATCGGCACCCCGCGCTCATCGACGGCTCGCACTTGCACGAACGCGAGCCGGCGACCGTCGGCGGGGGCCCGTTCGGGTGCTGTGATTTCGAGCGTTCCCAGGCGGTCCGGAGCCACCAGCGCGAGCGTGGCGTGCGCGCCGGCGGTGCCGTCAGTCGCGCGCTCGGTCAGCTCGAGCTGGTTGAGCCCCGGGTGCAGGCGGACGCCGATGTAGTCCCAGGTCTGGAGCCCGGCGTCGGCGTCGATGCGTCGCGTGCCGACGCGGGTCAGCGGCACCAGGTCGCCGTTCACGCGCAGCTCGAGCGCGAAGGCGGCGCGTCCGGCAACCCGCACGGTGATTTGGTCGGTGCTCAGTGTGTCGCCGTTCCGCCGGCCCACGAAGCCGAAAGGCTGAGTGCCGGACAGTCCGTCCGCCGGATCGATGAGGTCGCTGGTGTTCGACGCCAGCAAAGCCGGCATCTCGGGCTGAGGAAGCCGCCCGCGCGTTCCGCCTTCGTGCGCCGAGATCGTCGGTGTCGCCGGATCGGCGGATTCCCCGCGTTTCGGTGGTTCGAGCGGGGCCGGGCCCGACTCGCCCAGGACCCCTGAGGTCGGCCGCGCCCGGGGATCGCCGGGCGTGGTCTCGAACTCCTGGACCGGCAGGGGACGGCGAACGGTCGGGGCCAGTTCGCCGCCGGAATACGCGATCACCTTGCGCCGTTCCTCGGGCGCCACGCGCGTCGCCGAATCGGGCGCGACGCCGAAGTCCGCGCGCTGGAAGTCGCCGCGCTGCAGATCGACGAAGCGCAGCCCCGGCGTTCCGGCATCGCGGTGGTCGAGGGCCAGCATTTCCGCGCCATCCGGGAGCGACGACGGATCGACGCGCAGGCCGTGCGTGCGCGGCGTCAGGCCGTAGAGGCTGTACTGCCCGGCGCCGTCGGTGACCGCAAACGTCCCGTCGTCGAGCACCAGGCGCACGCCGGGAAGTCCGGGGTCGCCGGCACTGCGGCGGCCATCGCCGTTCAGGTCCACGAACACCGTGCCGAGCACGCCGGCTTCATCGGCGAACACTCCGTCCACGATCAGCACCGATGCCGTGGCCACGTTCGAGGTCGCGTTGATCGCGGTGGCACTCGCGCGACTCAGCGCCTCGCCGGGCTCGGCGCCGGCGCCGATGCGCACCCGGTAGCGAACGGTCGCGGTACCGCCGATGCCGAGGGCCCCGGCGTCGAACGCGAGCGAAGGGCCGGCCCCACCGGCCGGATCGGGCGCAGAGAGCGTGTCGCGGCGGGTCGTGCCGGGCAGATAGGCAAAGCCCGGCGGCAATGCGATCGCCAGCTGAGTCATCCCGACCGGACGGCCCGAAGCGTTGCTCACGCGCGCGGTGAAATCGATGGCGTCGCCGATCTCAGCCGTGTTCCGAGCCGCCGTCAGCTCGACGCGCAGACCCGCCGCACCGAGAGGATCGAGGGGAACGTCGTGCCGGATCGGCGGGCCATCGGTCGCGATCACGAACGGCGCGCCATACGAGCCCTGAGCGTCGATCACGTGGCCAACGGGCAGCCCACTGGGAGCGACCTGCGAAGGAAACGCGTAGTCGACCGGTGCCGTCACGTTCAGCTGGTAGGTGCTGGCCAGCACGTAGGGGAAGAGATAGCGGCCATCGAATGCAGTCACGACGGCGTCGGGCGCCGGGGTGACGCCATCCGATTGGAAGACGCGCGCCGGCCCGCCCGCGAAGCCGCCGTTGCCCTGGCCGGTGACGTCGATCAGCGAGATCTGGACGCCGGCCACCGGGAAGTTGCTGAGCGCATCGAACGCGACGCCGGCCGGCTCGATCCACAGCCGCGCTTCGGTGAGCACCGCACCACAGCCGACGAAGCTCGCGACCAACTCGTCGTTGGCTTCGGTCTCGAGCACACCCAGGGTGTAGGGGGTGACGCCCGGCGGCGTGAGCACGGTGCCGACGAACGGGCCGATGCGGAAGCGCCCGGTGGCCGGTCCCGTCTCGATGGCGGTGAACGTCTCGAGGTCGCCGAGGCGCAGCGAGCGGAGCGTGATCGCGAGCGTATCGGCGGCAAACGGCCGCAGGTTGCAGCCGACCGCGCCGGCCTCGACGAACAGGTTCGCGCCGCCGGCGGCGATCTGCGTGGTTGCGGCATAAGTGCCGTCGCGGTAGAACGCCAGCGTCGGACCGGCGGGAGTGCGCACGGTGTCGACGACGGCCGCGACCACCGCCTGGTCGAGCGTCGTCGCCGACAGCATGAACTCGGCTGCGACCGCCGCCGGAGTGCCGGCCGGAACGTCGAAGCCGACCAGCAGGTCCACGACCGCGTCGGCAGGCACGAGAATCGCGTCTCCGAGCGCGATCGAGCTGTCGCCCGGGCTCGGGACGCCGTCGGCGTCGTCGTCACGGGCGAGCGAGAAGTTCGCGAGATCGAAGCCGTCGCCGAACGAATTCGCGACGTCGAGGCGCACTTCCGAGGAAACGTTGCCCGTGTTGGCCAGTCGGTGGCGAAACGTCGCTCTCGTGCCCTGCGGAACCTGTGCTCCGAACGGGCCGTCCCATGCCAGCCGCTCGAACGTGCCGACGATCGTTCTCACCGGGTTCGAGGCGACGTTGAGCGGGGTCGCGGTTGCCGAGTCGAGTCCAGCCGCGAACGCCGTGTTGTCGACGAGAGCGCCGGGCGGCGGCCCGGAAACCGTCGCCAGCGGGGATGCGGTGCCGCGCGTATATGGAATCGCGTGCGCGCGCGTGAAAAAAAACGCAGTGCCGGCCAATACGCATACCAGCACGACGGCGCCCGTCGCGGAGTGGAACTCCGCGGGGCGCCCGTGTCGTGCTGGATGAACCCGGATACTCTGCATGGGATACCGGGTTAGGGGTCGATGTGAACTCCGAACAGAATCGTTGCCGACGCACCCGGCGCCAGGATGCCGACCGCGGCGGAAATCGTTCCGGCGGTGTTGCCCGGCGGTGCGGTGACGAAGCCCTGGGTGCTCGACGCCGGCGCCGCATCCCAATAGGTCGTGTTCGCGGGCGTGGCGTCGTCGACGACCACCGCGGTCACCGACGCCGTACCGACGTTCGTCACCACCAGCTCGTAGCAGATGCACGCGTCAGGGATCGCACCGGCCGTGATGTTCACCAACGAGTAAGGTCCGTCGGGAAGGCCGTCACAGTCGGCATCGAGCGCCTGTCGCTTGACCAGCTGCAGCTGGCCGTTGAGGACCGTGGTCAGGTCCGTTGCGTTCACCAGCGCCGGCGGCGCCGAGACGTAGGTGCCGTTGGTCGTGGTCGCGGTCAGCGTGGTCAGGTTGGTGGCGCCGAGTGGAGCACCGGCCGGCGAGAAGACACGCACGAACAGACGCACGCTCGCGCCGGAGGCCAGCCCACCGATGGTGCCGAGATCGGCGATCGCGGCGTCGCCGACGTCGAGCGAGCCGTTGTTGTTGCTGTCCACGTACAGCGCCGAGCTCCACGAGGCGGCGTTGTTGGTCATGGTCAGCGAAACCACGCTCGCCACGCCGTCACCTTCCAGCACGTTGCCGGTGTTGGACAGGATGTGGGCGTAGGTGGTCGCGCCGCCCGGCGTCAGCTGTCCGGAGTTGTTGGGCACCAGCGTCAGGGTGCGAACCGGGTTGACGGTCACCGCGTCATGGATGTAATCGACGGCCAGCGAAACCGGTGAGCGAGCGCGGAAGTAGATGCTGTTCGTGCTCGCCGCAAAGCCCGCGGGAATCGTGACGTCGGCGTAGACCAGCACGTTGCCGCTGCCGGCGATACTGCCGGTGTTGGTGATGATCGCGTTCGACGCGTCGAAGAAGGTCACGGACCAACCCGCCGGCAGCGTGATCGAGCCGAACGAACCGTCCGTGCTCGCCGCCAGATCGAAGTTGTCCGCGATCGTGCTGTAGTTGTTGACGTACAGCGTGAAGCGCGTGGTGGTCGCCGGGTTGGTGGCGTTGGTCACCACCGCCGTAAGTTCGGGACCAGCGCCCGCGCCCGGCGCAGCGCCGCCGGGGGAGTTGTTGGTCAGGTCGACGGCATTCGGCGTGATCGTGGTCAGGACGTCGGTCGCCGTGGCGTTGACCGCGACGTTCGAGATCGAGGTCGCCGTCTTGTCGACCTGGAACGGACCGCCGGTAGCCGACGTCGGCAGCGTCAGTCGCAGAACGACATCGTAGGCCGCGCCCGCGGCCAGCGGACCGGTGTCCGGCGTGCCGTTGGCGTTGGTGTCCGACAGCGGCGTCACGCCGTCGCTCTGGTATAGCGCGTAGCTGGTGCCGGCCGGGAAGGTCGAAGCGCCGATCACGATGTCGAAGCGATCGGTGCCGTTGCCGGTGTTGGTCAGCGTGTTGGTGTACGAGATGGTCGCGCCCTGGACCGCGATCGGGATCGTCTGACCGGCGAAGGTCAGCGACACCGCCTGGTTGACCGTGAACGGCGCGAAGTTGGTGGCGAACGGACCGACGTTGACCGCACCGTCGTTGTACGCGTAGGTCGCGTTGTTGCTGATGGTCTGCGGTCCGAGGCCCGCGTTGACGGTGACGTCGAACGTCAGGGTCCCGCTGGCGCCCGGAGGCACCTGCGCGATCCGGGCGGTGACCGTGCCACCGGTGGTCGCGCCGAAGTCGTAGATCACGGTGTTCGGCACGACGCCCTGGGCGTCGGCGGCGCTTCCGTCGGTCAGCACCGTGGCTCCGGTGACGCTCCAGCGACCGCTGCCCGGCACGTAGGTCATTCCAGCCGGAACCAGGTCGGTGAGCAGCAGGCCGGTCGCGGTGCTGTTGCCCGAGTTGTTGTAGCTCAGGGTGTAGGTGTGCGGACCGCTCGGCGAAGCCCCGTTGTTCTGGTTGATCGCCTTGGTCACGCTGACCACTGCGTTGCCGGTGACGGTGACCTGATCGAGATTGTTCGTGGCCTGGCCGGGGTCGAACGTGCTGGACGCATCGATCCGCATGCGGCCGATCTGCCCGCCGACCTGGGTTCCGGGCACGCTTCCAACCACCACGAAGCGGAACGCGGCGCCGGCGGCGACCGATCCCGTGGTCGTCAGGTTGGTGAAGTTGTCCGGCACCCCGTCGCCGTTCGCGTCCAGATAGATCGCGAGACCGGTCAGGTCGAAGTCATCCGCGACCACGTTCGACAGCGTGAGCGGGAAGTCGTCGGTGCCGTTGCCGGTGTTGGTCAGGGTGTGCGGGAAGATCACCTGGCCGCCCGGCGAGGACGTGACGCTGCCGTTCGCGGTCAACGTGAAGCTCGCGACCTGCTGAACGATGGTGGTGACGACGTTCGAAGTCGCGGTGCGCAGCGTCGAAGTCGCGTCGAGATACTGGGCCGACGCCTGGTTGCCGATCGAGGTGCCGGCGGGCGGTGCAGCGGACGCGGGAATCGCGAACGCGAGGATTCCGAGTGCGAGGAGCAACGCTCCCCGCAGGGCGAAACCAAGTCGGGTATCGAGTCGAAGGTGGGTCATGGCGGTCACCGTTCGCTCGCGGTGCCGGCGGAAAGCGCGGTCACGCGAACCCGTGTGCGGACGATCTGCTCCTTGCGCGAACCGAGACTGCCCAGCGACCAGCGCAGAAAGCGGTACTCGGCGGTCGGCACTTCGCGCTCGACCTCACGGCCGTCGCTGAGTCGAACCTTGCGCTTGAGCGGCATGGGGGCGAAGGTCTTGCCGTCGAGGCTGGCCTGCGCGCCGGCCGGCGACGCCGTGCCTGCGATGAACTCGGTTCCGGCGGGAATCGGCAGCGTCGCGACCAGCTTGTCGACGCCGGCGTCGCCGTCGTTCTGATAGACCGCGCGGTACTCGACGGACTCGCCGGGCTTGATCTGCTCGGCGATCTGGAACGATTCCGCACCCTTCGCGTCCTTCAGGATCCGGTGTGCAGTCAGCCGGACCTGAACCGTGGCGTGAGCGGTCGCCGTCAGTGCGACGAACAGGACGCCCACGATGGCCGCTCCGAAGCGGCCCCGATGCCCAAGTTTCACAGAGAACCTCCGGGAAACGTTTTCGGCATGAGTCCGCACCGGCGCCGCTCGGGAGAGCGGTCCGTATGGCCAGCCAGCCGAAGAACAGCCTGTCAGGCCCTATCGGTCGAAGGCCGGCCGCGCTTTAGTGGGATGGCCCAGAATTTTCCCGGAGGCCCCGAAAACGCAGGGTTTGCACGGCGGACGCTTGCCATGAACGCCGAGCTGTGGCGGGGACACTCATGGACTGGTTCCGGAGGGTGCTGCGCTCAACTCAGCTCGCGAAGGCGATCTCGGGAGTCGCCGGGCTGGGCCTGCTCGCCCTGGCGGCGAAGCGGTTCGCACTCCGACCGGTAGCCGACCCGGTCAACGAACCACGCACACCTTGGTCGTGGCGACCGTTCCGGTCCGCGCCATTCGAATGAAGTAGATCCCGGGCTCGAGGTTGCCCGTGTCGCTCAGGTTCACGACGTGAAGTCCCGCCGACGCTCGATCCAGCCGGGTCACGCTCCTCCGCCGGCCGGCGTCGTCGAGCAATTCCAGGGCGACGTCTTCTTCGCGTTCCAAAGCGAACGTGACCAGAACCTCCCGGTGGGCTGGATTCATGACCGGTCGGGGCGGAGCCAGCAGGGTCGAACCCGGGACGTCGAGCCAGACCTCGCCGAACGCTTCACGACCCGATTCGCCCTCGATCTCGAGTCGATAGCCATAGCGCAAGAGGCGGCTCGAAAAGGCCGTGGGAGGGAGCATGCTCCAAAGCGGCTCGTTGATACTCCCCTGGCAGGGCGACCCGGTCCGGTGTTTTCGGACCTGCCGGGTCCGCCCCGACAAGATCGTCTGTCAGGCCCGGGTCAAGATCCGCGACCTTGTGGCCGTTGCCAAATACATATGGAAGCGGTAGTTTCCACCTGTAATCTAACGTACAGGTAAGGTTCCATGGCGACGATGACTTCGACCCGAGAGCACCTCCTCCGCGTGGGGGACCTCGCCCGGCAAACCGGAAAGTCGGTACGGGCGATTCACCTCTACGAAGAGTTGGGTCTGCTCAAACCGGCCACGCGCTCGAGCGGCGGCTTCCGGCTCTTCGAGGAGTCGGCGATCGAGCGGGTTCGCTGGATCGACCTGCTGCACGGCCTCGGTTTCTCCCTCCAGGAGATGCGCGAGGTGTTGCGGTCGTGGTGGTCCGCCGAGCGGGGGCCGGGGGCGATGGGTGAGCTGCGAACCTTGTTCGAGCGCAAGCTCGACGAGACGCGCGCGGCCATCGATCGGCACCAGCAGCTCGAGCGTGAGCTGCTCGAAGGGCTCGCCTATCTGGAAACGTGCCGCGAGTGCGCGACACCCGCGGCGGTCGGTGGCTGCGCTCATTGTACGCAAGACCACGGCATGCTCGAGGAACCGGCGCTCGTGGCCGGGATCACCGCCGCACCGCGGCTCGGTGTCCCGACGCGGCCGGCGGTCGTGCGTGTCGAGGATGTTCGATAGTCCGAAGACCCGCGTGATCCGGCACCGTGCCGGGAGCGCGGCAACTCAGGAGGTCCGAAGCAACCCATGAATCTCCCGATCATGAATCAGAATCCAGTGCGCACGGGTGTTTCGTTGAGTGCGTTGGCCGCCGAGAAGGTCAAAGAGCTGATCCAGCAGCGGGGCGAAACCACGCAGGGCCTGCGCATCGGCGTCCGCGGCGGCGGTTGTTCGGGCAATTCCTACTTCATGGAGTTCTGCGCCGGCCCCGAGCCGGGCGACGAAGCGTTCGACAGCAACGGCGTCCAGCTGGTGGTCGACACCCGCAGCATGGCGCTGCTCGGCCGGCACCGAGATCGATTTCGTCGACCGGGCTGATGGGCTCGGGCTTCAAGTTCAACAACCCGAACGTTCGCCACAACTGCGCGTGCGGAGAAAGCTTCTCCGCCTAATCGACCACCAGCGCGTGCCGGCCCCAGCGGTTCGGCCACGCAGGGAGATAGAAGCAGCCCCATGAGCCACACGCCGGAACTGATCGTCGACAACCTTCACGTCTCGGTGGAGGGCAAGGAGATCCTGAAGGGCCTCTCGCTCGAGGTGCGCAAGGGCGAGATTCACGCTCTCATGGGGCCGAACGGCTCGGGCAAGAGCACGTTCGCCAACACGCTCATGGGTCATCCGCGCTACGAGGTCACCGCGGGCGACATCCTGCTTCAAGGGCGAGAGCATTCTCGAGATGGAGCCCGACGAGCGCTCGCGCGAGGGCCTGTTCATGGCGTTCCAGTACCCGGTCGCGATCCCCGGGCTCTCGGTCGCCAACTTCCTGCGCACCGCGCTCAACGCGCGCCTGGTACCGGCGGAGACCAACGGCAGCGGTGCAATGCCCAAGCACAAGGGCATCCCGCTCAAGGAGTTCCGCACCCTGCTCCGCGAGAAGATGGCGCTGCTCAAGATGGACGACTCGTTCGCCAGCCGCTACCTGAACGACGGTTTCTCGGGCGGCGAGAAGAAGCGCGCCGAGATCCTCCAGATGGCGATGCTCAAGCCCGAGATCGCGATCATGGACGAGACCGACTCCGGGCTCGACATCGACGCGCTGCGCATCGTGTCGGACGGCGTCAACGCGCTGGCCGGGCCCGAACGTGGGCGTGCTGGTGATCACGCACTACCAGCGCATCCTCAACTACATCAAGCCGCACCATGTCCACGTGATCGTGGACGGTCGTATCGTGCGCTCCGGCGGCCCGGAGCTGGCGCTCGAGCTGGAGAAGCGCGGATACGACTGGGTGCGCGAGGGCAAGGAGGTGGCGGCCCAATGAGCACGACCGAAACTCCCAATCTCGACATGCGTGATGGCTACGCGGAGAAGTACGGCTTCCACGACGACGAGAAGCCGGTGTTCAAGGCGCTCCGCGGACTGAACCGCGACATCGTCGCCCAGATCTCGGACATGAAGGGCGAGCCCAAGTGGATGCGCGACTTCCGGCTCAAGGCGCTCGAGATCTTCGACAAGAAGCCGATGCCGACCTGGGGTCCGGATCTGTCGACCATCGACTTCCAGAACATCTTCTACTACGTCAAGCCGACCGACGACCGAGGCCAAGACCTGGGAGGACGTGCCGGCCGACATGAAGCGCACGTTCGACAAGCTCGGGATTCCCGAGGCCGAGCAGAAGTTCCTGTCCGGCGTCGGCGCCCAGTACGACTCCGAGGTCGTCTACCACAAGATCAAGGAGCATCTCGAGAAGCAGGGCGTCATCTTCCTCTCGGCCGACCACGGCCTGCGCGACCACGAGGATCTGTTCCGCGAGTACTTCGGCACCATCATCCCGTCGACCGACAACAAGTTCGCGGCGCTCAACTCGGCGGTGTGGTCGGGCGGCTCGTTCATCTACGTGCCCAAGGGCGTGCACGTCGACGTCCCGCTGCAGGCCTACTTCCGCATCAACACCAAGAACATGGGGCAGTTCGAGCGCACGCTGATCATCGTCGACGAGGGCGCGTACGTGCACTACGTCGAGGGCTGCACGGCGCCGATCTACTCGAGCGACTCGCTGCACTCGGCGGTGGTCGAGATCATCGTCAAGCGCGGCGCGCCGCTGCCGCTACACGACCATCCAGAACTGGTCGAACAACGTCTACAACCTGGTGACCAAGCGCGCGGTCGCCTACGCGCAACGCCACGATGGAGTGGGTCGACGGAAATCTCGGCTCCAAGATCACCAGAAGTACCCGAGCGTCTACCTGATGGAGCCGGGCGCGCATGGCGAGATCCTGTCGATCGCGTTCGCCGGCAAGGGCCAGCACCAGGATGCGGGCGGCAAGGTCATCCACTGCGCGCCGCACACCACCAGCAAGATCATCTCCAAGTCGATCAGCAAGGACGGCGGCCGGGCCGGCTACCGCGGGCTGATCAAGGTGCAGAAGGGCGCGGTCGACTCGCAAGAGCACCGTCAACTGCGACGCGCTGATCCTCGACGAGGCGTCGCGCTCCGACACCTATCCGTACATGGAGATCGAGGAGGATCGCGTCACGATCGGCCACGAGGCCACGGTCTCCAAGATCGGCGACGAGCAGCTCTTCTATCTGCAGAGCCGCGGCATCGGCAAGGAAGAAGCGGCGGCGATGATCGTCTCGGGCTTCATCGAGCCGATCGTCAAGGAGCTGCCGATGGAGTACGCGGTCGAGATGAACCGCCTGATCCAGCTCCAGATGGAAGGCTCGGTCGGATGACGACGACCGAGCTGGCGCCGAACACCGGATTCGATGTGGCGTGGGCTAACCGGGCGGCCCGCGAGGCCTCGGCCCGTGGCGAGAGCGGGTGGGCCGCGGAGCGCCGCCGCGCCGCGGCGGAAACGCTGAAGGGCCTCGAGTTCCCGCGGCGCGAGCACGAGCTGTGGCGCCGAACCGACTTCGGCACCCTGCAGCAGGCGATTCCCGGACTCGATCCATTCGTCACGCCCCGTCCCGCGCCGACGTTCGAGGACCTACCGGCCGAGCTGGTCGCTCGCCTGGGCGAGGACGCCCTGTGCGCCAACATCGTGGTCCAGATCGACGGCGGCGTCGCCGCGGAGCGCAGCTCCGAGGCGCTCGCCAGCCGCGGCGTCGTGGTCAGCTCGCTCGAGCGAGCATGGCGCGAGCATCCAGACCGGGTGCGGGCGGCCTATGGCAGCCTGCTCGCCGACGACTTCGACTGGTACGCGGCACTCGGCGCGGCCCTGCGCACCGGTGGCGCCTTCGTCTATGTGCCCGATGGCGTCGAGGCTCCCGAGCCGATCCGCATCGTCCACTACATGACGCGGCCGGGCGTGCTGGCGGCGCCCCGTTCGGTGGTGGTGCTCGGCCGTGGCGCGCGCGCGGTGGTGGTCGAGGAACAGTGGTCGGCAACCGCCGCGGGCATCGCGTTCCACGCCGGCGGTGTCGAGGTCTTCCTCGGTGACGATTCGAAGCTGATCTATGGCTCGCTCCAGGACTGGGGCCGCAACGTCTACCACTACGCCAACCAGCGGGTGCGGATCGGCCGCGACGCCGAGCTGCAGTGGATCCAGACGCTGCTCGGCTCACGGATGGCCAAAGTCAACGCGTACTTCGATCTGGCGGGCCCGGGGGCTCGGGCGTACGTCCACGGTTTCATGTTCGGCGACCAGCGCCAGCACTTCCACCTGCACACGCTGCAGCGGCATCTGGTCGAGAACACGACCAGTGACCTGCTGATCAAGGGTTGCCTCAAGGATCGCGCGCGCAGCATCTACCAGGGGTTGATCCAGGTCAGCGAGGGTGCCCAGCGCACCGACGCGTACCAGGCCAACCGCAACCTGCTCTTGTCCGACACCGCGCGCGCCGACAGCATTCCGGGCCTCGAGATCCTGGCCAACGACGTCCGCTGCACGCACGGGGCGACGATCGGCAATGTCGACGACGAGCAGCTCTACTACCTGATGTCCCGCGGGCTGCAGCGCTCGGACGCCCAGCGATTGATCGTCGAAGGCTTTTTCGCGCCGGTGCTCGACCGCATTCCGCTCGACGACGTCCGCGAGCACCTGCGTGCCGAGATCGAGCGCAAGATCGGATAGACGGGTGGCCGCGCCCGCGGGGCGCGGCCCATCGGCCGCCCGCAACGACATGACGACCGTCCCCCTGACGCCCGCCCGGCCGGACGCCGCGGAACGAACCGCCGCCTTCGATCCGCTGGCGATCCGCGCGCGCTTTCCGATCCTGAATGCACCCGATGCGCCGCTCATCTACCTCGATAGTGCGGCCACCTCGCAGAAGCCGGACGTGGTGCTCGACGCGATGGATCGCTACTACCGGACCTGCAACGCCAACATCCATCGTGGCGTCTACCGGATCGCCGAGGAGGCGACGGCGCGCTACGAAGACGCCCGGCGGCGGGTCGCCGACTTCATCGGTGCCGCCTCGCCCGCCGAAGTCGTGTTCACCCGCAACGCCACCGAGGCGATCAACCTGGTGGCGCATTCGTGGGGCCGCACACACCTGAGGTCCGGTGACGCGGTGCTGCTCACCGAGATGGAGCACCATGCGAACCTGGTGCCTTGGCACATCCTGGCGGCCGAGCGCGGGGTCGAGCTGCGCTACGTGCCGGTGACCGACCAGGGTTTCCTCGATCTGGACGCGATGGACCGGTTGCTCGCCGATGGCCGCGTGAAGCTGGTCGGTACCACGCACATCTCGAACGTGCTCGGGACGGTGAACCCGATTTCCGAGATCGCGGCGCGTGCGCACGCGGCCGGCGCCGTGATCGTGGTCGACGCCGCGCAGAGCGTGCCCCACCTGCCGATGGACGTGCGTGCGCTGGGCGCGGACTTCGTCGCGTTCACCGGCCACAAGATGCTCGGGCCGACCGGGATCGGCGCGCTGTGGGCGCGGCGCGCGCTGCTCGAAGCCATGCCGCCGTTCATGGGCGGCGGCGAGATGATCCGTGAGGTCACGCTGGCCGGCTCCCAATGGAACGAAGTGCCGTGGAAGTTCGAAGCCGGCACCATGCCGATCGCCGAAGCCATCGGTCTCGGCGCTGCAGTCGACTTCCTCGAGAGTCTGGGCATGGACGCAATCTGGGCGCACGATCGCGATCTGGTCGCCTACGCGATGGCGCGTCTGGCCGAAGTGCCCGAACTGCGGATCCTGGGACCCGGTCCGGATCAGCGCGGGGCGGCGGTCGCATTCACGCTGGGAACGATCCACGCCCACGACGTCGCGACCGTACTCGATGCTTCGAACGTGGCGGTGCGCGCCGGGCACCACTGCGCCATGCCGCTCCATACGCGACTCGGCATTCCGGCGTCGGCGCGCGCGTCGTTCCATTGCTACAGCACGCGGGCCGACGTCGACGCGCTGATCGCGGGGCTCGAGCGCGCCCGCAAGGTGTTCGCGTGACGTCGGGCGCGGAAGACCTGTTCCGCGAAAACATCCTCGATCACTACCGGAATCCCCGTTGCCGCGGCACGCTCGAGCCCGCCGACGTTACCTACGAAGACGCAAACCCGCTGTGCGGCGACCGCCTGCGCATGGACTTCCGGATTCGCGAGGGCCGGATCGACGAGGTGCGCTTCAGTGGACAGGGATGCTCGATCAGCCAGGCCTCGGCGTCGATGCTGTGCGAGCGGATCGAAGGCGAGTCGCTCGAGGACGCCCGCCGGCTCACCCGCGACGATGTGCTCGACATGCTCGGCATCGAACTCGGGCCGGTGCGGCTCAAATGCGCGCTGCTGGCGCTCAAGACCATGAAGGCCGGCCTCTATGGAATGACCCGCTGGCCGGGCGAGGAGGGGGAGGAGTGAGCGACGGATTCGTGACCGTGGCGCGGGTCGGCGAGATTCCCGAGGGCGGAGTCAAAGTGGTGCGACTGGACGACCAGCCGGTGGCGGTGTTTCATATCGACGGCGGCTACTACGCGATGGACGACCTGTGCACCCACGACGGCGGTCCGCTGGCCGAGGGGACGATCGAGGGCGACGTGATCGAGTGTCCGCGCCACGGGGCGCGTTTCGACATCCGGACCGGCGAGCCGTTGCGGCTGCCGGCGACCGCACCGGTGCCGACCTACACGGTCCGCATCGCAGGCGACGAGATCCAGGTGGGGTGGGCATGAGTGAGGAAGAGAGCAAAGAAGCAAAGGACACCACCAGTGCTCCCTCGCAGCAGGAGCTGGCGATTCGTTCGGTCCTCGAAACCGTGATGGACCCCGAGATCGGGCTTTCGGTCATCGACCTGGGCCTGATCCGCGAGGTTCATGTCTTTCCCGATCGCACGCACATCCGCATGATGCTCACGACCCCGTTTTGCCCTTATGCTCCCCAGATGATGGAGGACGTCAAGCAGGCGACGATGAGCGTGGTCCCCGTGCCGTGCGAAGTGGAGATCATGCCGGATGCCTGGAGCCCGCAGTTGATGCCCGATCCGGGGCTCCTGGGATTCTCGTTCTGACGCCTGGGTAGTTCATGCTGACGCCGGTGGCGCGCCGCTAACTTCAGCGCCCCGGAGCGGGGAGGCGCCCTGAGCGATTTCCAGAACCCGAGATCCGCGGGCGACGCGCACGATCAACGTGCCGCGCGAGCGGCGATGCTGGCGGCTGCCGCCATAATCGCGAGTCAGATCGCCGGCAAGGCCGCGCGCGACGGTCTGTTCCTCTCGGTGTTCCCGGTCACCACGCTGCCGGCGGTGCTGGTCGGCACCGGGGTGATCTCCGCGGCGGTGGCGCTCGCCTGGGGACGACTGTTGCGCACGCGGGGTCCCGCGCATCTGGTGCCGGCGGCGTTCGTCGCGAGCGCCGCGCTGTTCCTTGCCCTGTGGCCGCTGACGCTGTCCAACGCGCATGTGGGCGCAATCGCCACCTACGGGTTGGTGGCGGTGATGGGCCCGATCCTGATCTCGAGCTTCTGGTCGTTGATCAACGAGCGGTTCGATCCCCGGACCGCGAAACGCACCGTGGCGCGCATCGCCGCGACCGCGACGCTCGGGGGTGTGGCCGGCGGCGTGATCGCCGAGCGACTGACCTCGGGGTTCGGCGTCGCCTCGACCCTGCCGGCGCTCGCCGTGATTCAGTTGGTGTGCGCGCTGGCGTCGCGTCGAGTGTCTCCGGAGTCTCCGCGCGAGCCAGTGTCGACGGAGCCCGAGCGGCTGTTCACCGGAATCCGCATCCTCGCAGGCTCGCCCTATCTGGTGACGCTTGCCACGCTGGTGATCGTCGGCGCGGTGGCGGCGGCGATGCTCGACTTTCTGTTCAAGGCGGCGGCGTCCGATCTGTATCGCAGCGAGGAAGCGCTGGTCCGCGTGTTCTCGATCTTCCACATGGGCTCCTCGCTCCTGACCTTCGCGTTCCAGTCGTTGTTCGGCCAGCGTCTGGTCGAGCGCCTGGGCATCGCCCGCTCCTCGGCGCTGCTGCCGGCGGCGATCGGCCTCGGCGGTGTGGCGGGCGTGGCGGTTCCCGGCTTCGGCACCGCTGCCGCGGTGTGGACCGCCGACCACGTGCTGCGCAACTCGGCATTCCGCTCGGCGCACGAGCTGTTCTTCACGCCGATCCCGGCGCGCGAGAAGCGCGCGACCAAGACGCTGGTCGACGTCGCCAGCTCGCGAGTTGGCGACGTCGTGGGCGGCGCACTCGCCGCCTTGCTGCTGGCGGTCGCCGGATCGGGCGCGCGCACCGGCATGTGGTGGGCTTGCATCGTTCTGGGCGCGCTCGGCACCTGGATCGCGCTCCGGCTCCACCGCGGCTACGTTGCGACGCTCGAACGCAACCTGCTCCAGGGCGCGGTCGCGGTGGAAGACGTCGGCGACGCCGCGACGCGGTCGGTGGTGTTGAAGACCCAGGCGATCCGCATTACGCCCGCGCTGCGCGCGGTGCTCGCCGCCCACCCTAACGCCGACCCGATGAACCAGTCGCAAGCCGTGATGCTCGAGCGTCCGGCAGGGGATCGTGTGCCACTGAACCCCGTCGAGATCGCGCAGACCATCCTCCAACTCGGCGATGAGCGGCACGACGGGGAAGCGATGCGTGCCCTGCGAGCGGTGGCGAAGACCGCCGTGGGACAACTCGGCGACGCATTGCTCGACACACGTCATCCGCCGGTCGTCCGACGACGCGTCGCGCGCCTGCTCGGCACCACCGGATCGCGCCGCGCGATGGACGCCTTGTTGCTGGCGCTGGAAGACGCGCCGTTCGACGTGCGCCACGCCTGCGGCGTGGCGCTGGCCCGGATCCGCGCCGAGGCCCCCGACCTGACCTTCGACCGCGACCGGGTGTTCGCCGCGGTCCACCGCGAGGTCGACGTCGAGCGCAAGGTGTGGGTCGTGCAGGCGGCGTCCGCGGCCGGCGACGAGACCGGGACCAACCCGGTCAGTGAGTTCCTGCGCCTGCGCGCTTCGGCAAGCCTCGAGCACGTGTTCAACCTGTTGTCGCTGGTGCTCGCGCAACGCCCACTCCAGATTGCCTTTCGTGGGTTGAGCGGCGACGATCGCATGCTGCGCGGCATGGGTCTCGAGTACCTCGAGAGCGTCCTGCCGCCGCCGATCCGCGACCGGCTGTGGGAGTTCCTCGAGGAGGACCCGCGCCGGACGCCGACCCAGCGCGGCAAGGGCGAAGTGGTCGCGGATCTGCTGCGCTCACACGAGTCGATCCGCATTCGTATCTCGGAGCTGCGTAAGGAACCGGGTCAGTGACCGCCGGCAACGACACACCGCGCTCGCGACGCTTTCGTGCCTTCGTGACGAGTGGCATCGCGCCCGATTTGCTGCGCGGTGCCGCGAACCGGTTGTCGCTCGCCGGGTTGCTCCTTGCCACCGGATGCACGATCCAGTTGGCGCTCAGTCAGTACTTCATGAGCCGGGGCTGGAGCCACGGCAGCACGTTCGAACTGCGCAACACGCTGTCCGCAACCTCGGCGGCATTGGGCGCCGCCGTGTTCCTGCTCGCCCGGCGCATGGTCTCGCGTCCCGCGGGGGTCGTGACCCTGGCCCTCTTCTTCGAGATCGTCGGCGGATTCCTGCTGGTGTTCCCGGAGAACGTTCGGCTCGGATTCTCGCGAGCCGACGGCGTCACCGGCATCTCGTGGCTGGCCGTGTGGCTGACCGCGTTCCCGATGATCGTACCTGCGCAACCGTGGCTGCTGGCGTTGGCGGGGCTGGCCACTGCCTCGATGAGTCCCCTGGCCACCGCCGTGGCGGCCGCGCTGGGTTTTCCGACCCCCGCGGAATCGACGATGAACTATGCCTACATCCCCAACTACATCGCCGCGGGATTCGGGACCATGGCGGCCATGGTCATGTACCGCATGCGGCGCCAGATCGAGGCGGCGCGCGACGTGGGCAGCTATCGCCTGGTCGAGCGCCTGGGGGCCGGGGGCATGGGTGAGGTTTGGCGGGCGACCCACCGCATGCTGGCGCGGCCCGCGGCAATCAAGTTGATTGGGCGCGACACACTCGCCCGCGCGACCGGGGCCGAAGCCGACGAGCTGACCCAGCGGTTCGAGCGCGAGGCGCAGGCGACCGCGTCGCTCAGCTCGCCACATACGGTCGCGCTCTACGATTTCGGGATGGGCGAGGACGGCACCTTCTACTACGTGATGGAGCTACTGAACGGCATGGACTTGCAGCAGCTGGTCGAACGGCACGGACCGCTGCCGGTGGAGCGGGTCGTCGCGCTGCTGACCCAGGCCTGCGAGTCGCTGGCCGAGGCACATGCCCACGGGCTCGTCCACCGCGACATCAAGCCGGCCAATCTCTATGCCTGCGTGCTGGGTGGTCGGCACGATTTCATCAAGGTGCTCGACTTCGGGCTGGTCGGCCGCGACTTCACTCATCGCGACGATGTGAAGCTGACCGCCGCCGACACCGCGCGCGGCACACCGGCCTTCATGCCGCCGGAAATGGCGAACGGCCAGCCGGTGGACGGGCGCACCGACCTCTACTCCCTGGGCTGCGTCGCCTACTGGTTGCTGACCGGACGGATGGTGTTCGAGGGCGACTCGGCGCTCGGCACGATCTCGCAGCACATGTTCAACGAACCCGAGCCGCCGTCGCGCCGTGCGCAACAGCCCGTGCCCCCGGAGCTGGATGCGATCGTGCTCCGCTGCCTGGCCAAGCAGCCTGGTGAGCGGTTTGCCGATGCCGGCGCCCTGGCGGTAGCACTGCGCGCCATGGCGGTCGCCGAGCGGTGGACCGAGGACCGCGCCGCGGAGTGGTGGCGCACGCACGCCCCCGCCGCGGCGAGCGCTTCTCCGAAAACGCCGGTGGGCGGCGCCGTGATCTGAGCGCGCGCGTTCCGGGTGCGGACTACGGCTTGTAGGTGAACCCCCAGTTGAACTTGAGCTGGCGGTAGTCCGTCACGTGGTGGTACTTCAAGTCGAGGAAGTTCTCGAAACGCTCGGTGATCGGGAACGAAACACCGCCGAGTACGGCCAATCCGCCCTTGGAGATCGAATTCGAGGACGCGGGCAACCCGAGCCCCGGCGCTTCCACTTCGGAACTCAGGAAGTGGAGTGCCCAGCCGGCGCCCAGGTACGGCCGGAACGATCCGGCCTCGAAGTTGTAGCGCATGTCGATCCCGAGGGTCGCGTCCTTGCGCTCGGTGCTGACGTCGTAGGTGGCGAGATGGTTGCTGTTCCGCCAGTACTCTATGGTCGGCATGATCTCGATTTGCTTGAGCAGCTGCGGTGGCTGGAGGCGAATACGCAGGGCGAGCCCCGAGAACGAGCTTTGCTCCTCCTGCATGACCGTGGCCATCATGGCCTCGATGCCGACCAGCGTTCCGGCGGGAGTGACGACGTTCTGGGCGTGGAGAGGTGTGGCGGCGAACGCGAGCGCGGCCAGCGCGAGAGTGAAACGCGAAAGACGCATGGGCTGCTCCTCTGAGGATCCTTCCTCGTGAGGGTGGACGTCCGGTGTCGGCGCGGGGAGCGCGGGCGCCACTATAAGAGGAGTGGGGCCGCGGGCGCCACCGGCACCGACTTCACGACGATGGAACAAGGTCGTGGTGCACGCGGGGGCACTGCAAGCGTTGTGCCGCCGCCGGCCCCTGTGCTATCCACACGTGCATGCTGCGCCGTGCGCGACGCAGGTCGAGTGCAGAATCCGGGTCAGGGACGCACCCGCGCCCCCGCCGCCGCCGGGCCATTGCCTTGGAGCAGCTCCCGCTCGCCTTCGATATCGGACCGCCCCGCTGGACCTTTTCCCGGCTGGTCGTGCGCTCGCCGCATTTCGAGCGGATTCGCGAGCGGATCGAGATCGTTCGCGGATTCTTCCCGGAACTGGCCGGAATCACCGTCCGCGTCGGGCTCGCGCAAAAGCGCGGGGTTCTCGGTTGGGGCTCGCTCGATCCCGAGAACCCGGGCATCTGGGTGCGGCCGCGGCGGCTCGAGCTGTTCACCATCGCGCACGAGATGACGCACCTGCTCCAGGCGCGCGACCTGGTGCCGCGCGGCGAACGCGCATGCGACCTGTGGGCGCTGGCGCGCTCCGCGCTGATCATCGATAGTGCACCCGGCTACCTCAAGTTGCCGCGCCGGCTGCGCACCGGAGCGTTGGTTGCTGCCGATGCCGCGCTGCTCCATCGACTGGCCATCGAGGCAATCGCCGCGCGCGAACGCGGCGATCGTCGCTACTTGCTGCGGTTCGAGCAGGCGGTGGCGCGGTCGCACGCCGCGGAGGCCGCATGAGCCTGATGACTCGAGTTCGAGTTGCCGCCGCCGTGATTCGAAGAGACGGTCGCGTGCTGCTCACTCAGCGCCCGCCGGGCGGCCCACTCGGACTGCTCTGGGAATTCCCCGGTGGCAAGATCGAGCCGGGGGAGACGCCTGGAGACGCGGTCGAGCGCGAATTGCATGAAGAGCTGGGAGTCGGTGCACATGCCGGCGAGGTGCTGACCCTCGAGCGCCACGACTACGACCATGGCCTGTCGGTCGAAATCGCTTTCATCGCATGCGAATTGGAGCCCGGCGAAGTGCGCGCCGGCCACGGCGTTCATGCGCTGCGCTGGGTGCGGCCAGCCGAGGTCGATCCCAAAGATGTCCTCGAAGCCGATCGCGCGTTCCTCGCAGTACTGGCGCGCGAAGGATAGCCGTGCCGCTGCCCGAAGGGCTGCAGTTCCTCAAGCTCGGCTGGTGGGTGATCCACGTGGTCGCGATCTACCTGGTCTACCAGTACGCGTATCGGCGGGGGAGACGCGACGAGCGCCGCGACGCCGGCGCTCGTTCCCGGCCCGAGAAGAACCCTACCGATATCGGGTCATGACCCGCCAGCCTTGGAGTCTCTGCCACACCCGCCCGGCCGATTTCACCGCCGGCCGCCACCGCCTCCACGCCTGCCGCCGCCGCCGCCGCGAGAGCCACCGCTAGAACCGCCGCGCGACCCCGAGCCCCCGCCATAGTTGCTTTGGGTCCGCTGTGCACCCTGATTGCGCCCCTGGGAGTCACGATCGAGCTGCCCCATGGTGCTGGAATTGGGGCTCTGCCGCGTACTCGGCTGCTGCGAGACGCCAGGCTGGGTGGACGGACGCTGCGACGCTCCTGCGCCTCCTCCGCTCGGAAGCTGCGACGCGCCCGTACCTGCACCAGCTCCCCCACCCGCGGGAAGCTGCGAAGCGCCCGGCTTCGTACTGCCCGCGCCGCCCGCGGGCTGGTTGCCCGGCCGCGCGCCGTCCCCGCCCTGGACGTTGTTCCAGTTCCCGTTGTCATACGACTGCCAGCCATTGTCGGTCTTGCGGTAAACGTTGCCGTCCTTGCCGGCGTAGACGTCGCCACTCCCGGTCTTGACCACGTTGCCGCCGCCACTGCCTTGCACTCCCTGGGCCGAGCCGCCGCCGCTACCCTGCGCCTGCCACTTGCTGTTGCCATTGGAGTCGGTGACGCGCTGCGTGTTCACCCAGTCGTCGCCGCGCTGGACACTGGTGGATCCCCAGCTTCCGTACGCGTTGCTGCCCTGACGCGTCGAGGCGTAGGTGCCGGTGCGCGGGTTGTACGCCTGGGCGTAGCCCTGGGCCCCGGTGGGTCCGTAGGCCATCGCGCCGCGCTTGTAGGTTCCGGTGGTCGGGTTGTAGCTCGCGCCGCGCGCCACGCCGCCATACGGCCCATAGGCCGTCTGGTAGTGCCCGTAGGCGCCGGTACGTGGGTTGTACATCGCGCCGCCGCCGTAGCACACCGGGCGCGGATAGTAGATGGGATACCCGCCCGGGTAACCGTAGTAGGGCGGGTAGTAGTAGCCGGTCCCGTACATCGCGCAGCCGAAGGCAATAGTGACCCCCATGTAGCCCGGCGTGTATCCGTACGTCGGGTAGTCGTCGTCGTCGTCGACCACGACCACGTAGGTCACGTGATGGGCGGATGAGCTGGGCGGGATCTGGTAGATGGCCTCCGGGATGTTGGTCGCTACGCTCCACGGTCCGTTGGGACTGTTCGAGCTGAACCACACGCCGGCCTGGCACAGGTAGTAGGTGCCAGAAACCACGAACACGTCGCTCTCGGTGTTGACCGCATAGGTGACGCCGGCAGCGCCCTCGATCGGTTCGAACTTGGGCTCGCCGTCGTAGGCCACGGAGACGGGCTTCAGGTTCTTGGCATCCACCCGCGCGGTCTGCGGCACCTGCGCCAGCAGCACGGCTTCGGCGGCCTCATCGGTCCCCGGGATCGAGCTGCGCACCCGCGCTCGCTCGTGGTCGACGGGGAATTGGAGGAACGCGGGCGGCAGGTTCTGGGTGGCGAACTTCCACGGACCTTTGAGCTCGGCGGCACTGAACCAGCGACCCGAAACCAGGTAGTAGAACTCGGCATCCTTCACGCGGAACAGGTCGCTCTCCGTGTTCTTGACCCACAGGATCTCGCTGCCCTTCTTGTCGTTCGTCCGGGTGCCCTCGAGCTTCTCGTACTTGGGCTTGCCCTCGAGCATCAGCAGCTCCGCCGGTCGCTCCGAGTAGATCACCTCCGTGTCTTTCGCCTTCTTCCCGGGGATGTTGTCCTTGGTTTCTTTCCAGTTGTCGTTGGCCGGGATCTGCTCGAAGGACTTCGGGAGCTTCCCCGTGACCTTCCACGGACCCTTGAGTTCGGGGGCCTGGAACCAGCCGGTCCCGTTGCGCAGGTAATAGGTCTTGGATTCGGGATCCTGCAGGACGTCCCAGTTGGTGTTGAGTCCGTACTTGAGCGTGCCCTTCTCGATCGTGGCCATGATCGGCGGCCCGTCGAATTGGAGCAGCACCGCCGGCTTCTCGCTGTAGAAGATCGGAGGTGGGTCGGTCTGCACCTGCACGCTGCTGCCGCGAATCAGGCTCTTGTCCACCATCGCGAGCAGCCGGTCGAGGCCCATGAACACCGCGGTCACCGGGACCGCCTCCTGGATCTCGGCCAGGGCCTCGCGCGCCTCCGCCTTGTCGAGCGTGGAGAATTTCATATCGGTGATCTTGACCTGTTCCAGTTTCACCATCCGCTCTTCCGTGGAAACCGAGGTCTGGGCGGAGAGAGTGACCGTTCCGAGGTCGGGCGTGGTGGCGCTCTTGGCCAGGTAGGAGAGCGCCGCCATGGCCACCAGCTCGCGCTGGCGTTCCCACGACACGGCCTGCGGCTGGTACATGATGAGCGTTGCGCCGGTCACGGTCTCGGTGATCCGGGGCCAACCGCCATCGCGATCCGCGGGGTCCGGTGTGGCCACCTGAGTCCCCGCCGCGGCCGACGGCGCCGCGGCCTGCGCCGGGCTCGTGTTGGGCGCGATCACCGGCGCCGTGGTGTCCGGTGGGGCGGGAGCGGACTCGGCCTGAGCGGTGGAATCGGCGTCGGCACCGGCGGCGACCGCGGCGCCCAGCGGTGCCGCGCACAGGCCGACCAGTGTGCCAAGGAGGAACAGTTTCTTCGGGGTCATCGAACACTCCTGTTCAGGATGGGGGGGTAGGAACGCAGCGTAGCGCGACGGCTCGCCCGCCGCCAGCGTCCCCGAATGTCCGCGCGGAGGCCGCCTGAAGGGGCCTCCCGGCGCCGTGCCGGACCAGGAATTCTCAACGCGGCAAGTCCGCGCGCTTGGTCCTGGCGCGGCGGCGGCGGTCTCTAGTTGTTCACCGTCACCTTGACCTGGTTGCTGGTCTTCACGTTTCCGGCCTGGTCGGTCGCGACGGCTCTCAGGTAGTGGATGCCGTTCGAGGTCGTCGTGGTGTTCCACACGATCGAATACGGAGATGAGGTATCTACGGATCCGAGATTCACGCCGTCCAGCGTGAACTGGACCGAAGCGATCCCATAGGTGTCCGATGCACTTGCCTGGACGGCCACGGCGGTTCCCTTCACGGTTGCGTTGTTGTTCGGCTTGGTGACGGAAACCGTAGGTGCAGTGGTGTCCACCCGGATGCCGTCGCTGGTCCGGACCGCGCCGACCCGACCGGCATTGTCCACCGCGCGGATCGAGACGAAGTATCTCGTGCCGTTGCTCAGGTTGAGGCCGGTCTTCGTGTAAACCGTGACGTTCCCGATATTGGTGAACGCCATTACCTGCGCGCCACCCGCGGACGTTCCGATGGCCATCCGGTAGTGGTTCACCCCCGATCCCGGATCCGTGACCGCGTTCCAGTTGGCCGACAGTTGCGTACTGACGTTCGTGAATTGCAGATCGGCACCGGTGCCGTCGCGCACCGCGCCAGGCGCCGGCGGCGGCGTGTTGTCGACGATCACGGCCACGCTCGTAGCGGTGGTGAAATGGCCGGTATTGTCCTGTGCGGTCGCGGTCAGGACGTGGGAACCATCGATGGGGTTGCTCCAGGTGACACTGTAGGGGCTTTGCGTGTCGCGGGCGCCGAGGTTCGCCCCGTCGAGTAGGAACTGAACGCCGGCGATGCCTCGGGCGTCGGTCGCCGTTGCGCTGACCGGGATGGAGGTCCCCGCGAGGAGGGCGCCATTAGCGGGAGCGGTCATTGCCGCTGCGGGCGGCGTGTTGTCCACGACGATCGCCACGCTCTGCGACGACACGTGCCCTGCCGGATCGCGCGCCAGCGCCGCCAGGACGTGGGGACCGTCGGGCGCTGAGGTGGAGTTCCAGGTCAGTTGGTAGGGCGCGGTCGTGTCCTCCGGGCCGAGGTTGGCGCCGTCGAGCGTGAACTGCACGCCGACGATCGCGTCATTGTCGCTGGCCGTGGCGTTGACCGCGACAGACGTGCCAAAGAGGACGCTGCCGTTGGCGGGTGCGGTCACGGCCACGGTGGGGGGAATGGCGACGGTGACCGATACGCCCGCCGTGGTCGTGCTATGGCCCGTGTTGTCCTGGGCGGTCGCGGTCAGGACGTGGGGGCCATCGGTGGGGTTGCTCCAGGTGACGCTGTAGGGGCTTCCGGTGTCGATGGCGCCAAGGGCTGCGCCGTCGAGCAGGAACTGCACACCGGCGATGCCCCGGGCGTCGGTCGCCGACGCGCTGACCGGAACGGAGGTCGCGACCAGGACAGCTCCGTTGGCCGGGGCGGTCATTGCCGCCGCGGGCGGCGTGTTGTCCACGACGATCGCCACGCTCTGCGACGACACGTGCCCTGCCGGATCGCGTGCCAGCGCCGCCAGGACGTGTGGACCGTCGGGCGCCGAGGTGCAGTCCCACGCCATTTCGTAGGGTTCGGCCGTGTCCTCCGAACCGAGGTTGGCGCCGTCGAGTGTGAATTGCACGCCGACAATCGCGTCATTGTCGCTGGCCGTGGCGTTGACCGCGACCGACGTGCCAAAGAGGACGCTGCCGACGGCGGGTGCGGTCAGGGACACGGTGGGCGGAATCGCGACCGTGACCGCCACGCTCGCCGTGGTCGTGCTGTGGCCCGTGTTGTCCTGCGCGGTAGCGGTCAGAACGTGGGGACCGTCGGTGGCGTTGCTCCAGGTGACGCCATAGGGACTTCCGGTGTCGGGGACGCCGAGCGCGGCGCCGTCGAGCAGGAACTGCACACCGGCGATGCCCCGGGCGTCGGTTGCCGTTGCGTTGACCGGAACGGGGGTCGCGACCAGCACCGAGCCGTCGGCCGGAGCGGTCAGAGCCGCCGCGGGCGGGGTGTTGTCCACCACGATCGCCGCGATGCCCTGCTGCGAGTTCCCGGCCCGATCCCGCGCGATGGCGGCGAGAACGTGTGGGCCATCGGGTGCCGAAGCGGAGTCCCAGGTCAGTTCGTAGGGCGCGGTCGCGTCTTCCGCACCGAGGTTATTGCCGTCGAGCGTGAACTGCACCCCGACCACCGCGTCATTGTCGCTGGCCGTGGCGTTGACTGCGATCGACGTTCCAAAGATCACCCCGCCGTCGGCGGGTTCGGCCAGGACCACACTCGGGGCGACGTTGTCGACCGTGACGTCGATCTCGGTGGTGGCGTAGTTGTTCGAGACGTCGTACGCGACCGCCGACAGGATGTGTGCGCCGCCGCTGTGCTGGACGGCGTCCCAGATCATCGTGTACGGAGCGGAAGTCAGGGGCGGGCCCACCGGCGAACCATCGACGAACACCTGGACGTAATCGATGAGCATGTCGTCATTGGCATCGACGACTACGGTCGTCGCGCCGCTCGTGTAGTCCCCGGCGGGCGGCTCCGTGATCGCCAGCGTGGGCGACACGTCGTCCGCATCCAGCGGGGTTACCTCGTACAGGCGAACGTCGTAGGGGCTCCACACGTCGGTCAGACTGCCTCCATTGAGCGGCAGTGTCTGGCCATCTCCGACTCTGATCGCGTTCACGCCCGTAACCCCGGTGAGGGCAATCGAGCTCGACACACTGCTCGCACTCGAGTTCACGGCAATCACGTACTCCCGCTCGCCATAGCGACGGGTCGCGAGATCGAGAGCCGGCTCCGAAGTCGTTGCCGTGATCGTCGGTGCCGTCGTCGAGGCGAACAAGGGCCGCAGTCGCTTGAGCTCCTGAGCGAGCGTCAGGAGTTCGCTCCACTTCCACTCCGATCCCGGGAGGTCATTGAGGTCGTTGTACGAAAAGGCCCACAGATGCTGTGCGCCGCGGTTGATCGCGAGGAACGGCATCGCGCGCATTTCTGCAGCGGTCGGATAGCGGGTGGGGCCTCCAGCGTGTTCGATCCAGCGATCGACGTCCCATTGAAACGCCTGAAAGACGAAGCCCCAGGGCCGTCCGTCCGCGCCGGCGGCATCGAGCTGGGGCAGGAGCCAGTCCACCGGGTGGATGGGCACTGGGTACGCGTCGAACAGCACCCGATCGAATCCCAGCAAGTACGGGAACCCGGGTTGTCCAAATGCGTACGAGCTGATGACGATTGGACGAGTGGGGTCTTCCGCCTGGATCACGCTGTAAGCGCTGATGAGATAGGCCGGCGAGATGCCGTGCCCCTCCGGTTCGTCGTACAGGTACCAGCTGTCCGTTGCCGGATGAGTCTTGAACGCCTGAACGATCGGGATGCTGTTGGCTTCGACGATGGGATTGCAGCTGACCCCGAGCATCACCTTGACGCCAATGTCCTGCGCGGTGTCGAGATACTGCTGCATGGCCTCCATGCTGATGGTGCAGCGGCTGAACTGAAAGCTGTGAACATGAGTGAAGGGCATGCCGGCGAGTCCGGCGAGGTCGGTCATTCCGTACACGGTGTACAGCCCGAGCTCGAAGTCCAGAGTGGAATCGGGCGGGAATGGCGGGGTGGCCGGCTCGGTGGCGAACGTGAAGTCCCCGGATGATCCCGGCAGGCCGGCGTTGTCGGTCGCGGCGATCCGGCAGTGATAGCGAGTGGCCGGGGTCAACCCGGTGAGGATGACTTGCTGCGCGGTATCCGGCGCGCCCGCCGTGACCGTTGTCCCGTAGGCGGTGTTCGCACCGTAGTGCAGCGCCCCGACCGCCGGTTCCTGCGTGAGCCACCGGATCGTGACGCTCGTCGGGCCGACGTCCACGACGTTGATGTGCGAGACCACCGGGGACCTGCGGTCACTCATGGACACGGGTTCGATCCTCAGGTCGTCGAGTGTGACCGACGCCGGGCCATTGCCATTGGCCTCGAGCTTGAACGCCACGGTGCGCGCACCCTGCCACGTGAAGTTGTTGACGTACCAATACGGCTTGAAGAACGCCTCGGCAGGTATGACCACGAAGTTCCAACCCGAGGCGAGTCCACTGAGGGCCCAGGCGACGTAGGAGCCTTCGGCGTCCTCACCCGAGCCCGAGCGCCAGAGAAGCGAGAGGCGGCCCACGGAGACCGGTGTTTCCGTGTACACCCAGAACGTCATCTCCCAGGGCGTCTGGCTCAGATCCATGGGCACTTCGCGGGTGACGTGTTGAAACCCGTTCGTGGCTGCGGTCAATCGCAGGCCCGCGTCGCCCTCTCGAACCTGCAGCGTGTCGATCGCGCCGCCATCCCACGATTCGCCACCGTCGAACGAAGCGATTTGCGTGTCGTTGCCGACAAACGTGACCAGGGGCACGAGCTCAATGCTCACGTCATCGACCCAGATGTCGCCGGCCACTTGCGTGGAGACCATCGAGAACAGGACGCCGGTGGCGGGCACGTTGTCCACGGTGCGAAACGGCACCGTGTACTCCCGGGTCTGCATGGTCAGGTTGACGCTCTCCAGCAGGCCCAGATTCCGATAGGTGGGCTGGAACGCCGCGAGTTCGAGCTTGAGCACGCGATCGCTCGAGGCGCGCGCCTTGAAGCGGATCATGTACGTCGTCGCCGATTGGAGATTCAGGGGGCCCTGATCCGACCACTGGACCAGGTTCAGGTACCAACCCGAGCCTGAGGCGTCCTGGATGTTGAAGTGCGCGACACTATTGCCTGGGATTTCACTGTCGAGCTCCGTTGTCACCGTGTTGGCAGGGTTGTTCCTGAACACCTGCCAACTCATGAGACCTGCTTCGAACGTGCCGTTGGCAATGTTGGGGCCGGTGTGGACCGCGGCTCCCGCCCGCAGCGACTGCGATTCCGCGGCAGCGTCGACGCGAAGCACGAGATCCTGAAGGGCGGCAACGTCGAGCGAGTCGAGTTTCCCATCGCCGGTCAGGTCGCCTGCTTCGTTCTCCGCAGCGGTGGCGATGGTTCCCAGCCGAAACGCGAGGTCGCGAAGTCGGAGAAGGTCGATCACGTCGACCTTGCCATCGCCATTGAGATCGCCGGCAACCCTCACGGGCTCAATCGGCGTCGCGAACCCGCGAGTCCGTCCAGCCGCCTCCGCGGGCCTCCAGGGCAGCAGGTGAAGGCCCAGCACCAGGATGGCCAGCATGGGGGAACTGGCGCGGAGCCGCCCGATGAAGCTTTCGGACGGGTCAGCGCTCTGCCTGGACACCACTGGAGTGCCAGGAGGGGACTTCGTTTGCGGCCCTGAATTCACGTGTTGCGACCTCGTGAGCAGCTATTCCAGACGAATCAACTTCCTCACCACTCGGAAGCTCTCCGCCTCCATGACGCAGAAGTAGATTCCGGGACGTGCGCGGCCTCTCCGCGCCTTGCCGGTCCAAGTCACCGCGTGACGTCCTGGAGCGAACTTGCCATCAGCAAGGACGGACACGGATCTCCCGGACAGGTCATAGACCACGATGCGCGCGTGACTCGCGCGCGGGACGTCGAAACGAAATGAAGTCGAGCTCGAGAACGGATTCGGGCTGTTCTGGTACAGAGCAAAACGGGTGGGCAGCTTCCCGTCCTGGGTTGGATCGGGGTCTCGTGCGCTTTCGCCCGCTTCCACCGCGATGTCGACCGTGGTCGGGGGGAGGGCGATCGGTCCGTTGGCGCCGGCCGCAGCAAGTCCGCGGACCACCGCAAGCTGCAGCGTTCCGGAGGGCGGCGTATCCAGGACATCGAAGGTCACGGCAACGACCGGATCCGTGCCGGCGGAGATCGTCCAAAGGTTTCCCCGGGCCTCGTACGCAACCAAATGGAGCACGCCGGGGGGCGATATCGAGTAGTGGAGTAGGTCCGCTTCGCTCAGCCGGCCGACGCCCGAAACCTCCACCGGGCGCAGGAATGCAGTGTTGTAGACAAGATCGAACTGCAACCCTGGTCGGTCGGATTCGCTGAGAAGGCGGACGAGCACACGGTTGGACTCGCCACCGACCTTGAAGCCCTCAGCGGGCGGCTGAAGAACGAACTGGTCGGCCCGGAGATCGGGGTGCGGCAGAGCCAGCAGCGCGACCGCAGCCGCAAGCCATGCCCACATGCGACAGGGCTCGATCAGACGGCGAGCGCGTGACGTCCCACGGAAGTGAATCGCGGCCAGTGGACGCACACAACCTCGGTGCGGCGCGCGAAGCTCATCTCAGAAGAGTTGGGGGTCGCCCAAAGAGATGCGCTTCGTCAGCAACCGCAAGCGAAGCCTTACACCCCCAGCCCCCATCGGTCAACAACTTTCCTGTTGGGGAGCCATTCCCCGCCGAACAGGCCTCAAAACCGATACGCGACCAAACTGACGCGCGTCCCGCCATCCCGGGTGAGCACCGGCGTTGGCAGTCGCAGCGCGAGCGACTCCGAGTCGAGCTCGAGCGCCGCGGACGGCTGCGGGCGCGACATGACCCAGTAGAACCCGACCGCCGCGCCGGCGAACACGCCGGCAACCAACCCGTACTTGAGCGGATCGGTGTTGTCGCTGTCCTCGTCGGCGATGGCGATGGCGCCGCCGATCGCGAGCCCGGCGAGTCCGCCGTAGAGGATCGATCGTGAGATCTCGACCATGGGGTTCTCCGCGCCGTGGCGCTCGACGTTGACCGCCGCGCGGGTGGGGGCTGTGGCGAGCGGCGTGAGGAGGATAGCGACCAGGGCGAAAATCGGGCGCTTCATGGGTTCACTCCTGGAAAGGGCCGGGGAGCCGGCAGCCCCGAGCCTACCATGGGGCGAAGGGGTCGATGCCCTCCGGACTCCCCGCTCGGCGCATCCCGCCACCCGCCGAGATCGGGCCAATTCGGGCTGGGGACGGCTGGGGCACCCGCCGATAACCCCCGGGCCCGCAGAGCGTTCGCTGCGTTGGCCGTGATACGGCGTTCCGGCGGTCGAGGGGACGAGTCCACCCATCGAGTGAATCGCGCATGAACGACATGGAACTCAAATTCTGGGCGATGGCCGCGTTGTGCGCGGGGCCGGTGTTGTTCTTTCGCGGCTTCCGCGACCTGAGGCTCCATCGCCTGATCCAGAACACGCCGACCTCGCGCATTCGCTCGATGGCCATGGGGCTGGTCGAGATCTACGGCGATGTGCTGCAGCGCAGCTCGGTGCGAGCGCCATTCTCGAATCAGCCGTGTGCCTACTGGGAGGTCGAGATCGCCTTGCGGATGAACGAGAAGCACGGCTGGACGACCGTGTACCGCGAAACCTCGGGACAACCGTTCTACGTGGACGACGGCACGGGTGTGGCGATGGTCTACCCCAAGGGCTCGATCTGCCGCGTGCCGCCTTCGGCCGAGGAGGCCTGCGTCGGCGCGCTGATCCCCGACGTGTACTCGGAGTTCATGGCGAATCGGCGCCTGTGGCGGCGATTCCTGTGGCGCTTCTCGCAGATGCGCTTCCGCGAGCACCGGGTCGAAGAGGGCGAGAAGGTCTACGTCCTGGGCTCGGCCGAGCCGCGACCGCAGAGCCGCGACATCTCACACGTCGAGCTGAACGAACAACCGATGGCGGCGGCGATTGCCGAGTCCAACGTTCCGCTCGAGGCCACCGGCACGGATGGCCCGATGGCGCCCGGCATCGAGGCGACCCGCCCGAGGACCACGCGACCGGTAGCGGCCGGCGAGGTGGTCCCCGCCATGCGCCCTGTGGCCGGCAGTCGCGACGACGTGCTCGCCGGAACCGTGATCGCCGCGGGAGTCTTTCGGCAAGCGGGCCCCGAAGCCCTCATGGCCGGGGCCGCGTACGACATGATCCAGGCGCGCCGGCGCGCCGCTTCCGCCGGCGACACCGCTCACGGCCCGGGCCGCGTACAGGCGCTGCATCGAAAAGTGGTCGCCGTCATCCGGCGCGGACGCAACGACCCGACGTTCCTGATCAGCCGCGAGTCGGAAGAATCGCTGACCACGACCCTGGGCCTGCTGACGTTCGCCAAGCTGATCGGCGGCCCGTTGCTGACGGTATTCGGACTGATGTACTGGCTCTTCGTTCTCGCTCCCGCGATGGGGGCGAGGTAGGCGGCCCGAGGCCGCGTTGCAAGGGGGGTTAAGACGCCATGATCGGTGAGGTGATCGTTCTCGTCCTCGTGCTGTTTGCGGTGGTCGGGGTGCTCGGGTATTTCCTCGGCATCTACAACAGCCTGGTGGCGCTGAGGAACAACATCCAGCGCTCGTGGTCGAACATCGACGTGCTGCTCAAGCAGCGGCACGACGAGCTGCCCAAGCTGGTCAAGGTGTGCGAAGGCTACATGCAGCACGAGCGTGCGGTGTTCGACAAGCTGAGCGAAGCCCGGGCGGCGCTGGCGCAGGCGCAGACCGTGGCGCAGCGCGCCGACGCCGAGAACACACTGACTCGGGCGCTCGGTTCGTTCTTCGCGGTCGCCGAGGCCTACCCCGACCTCAAGGCCAACCAGGGATTCATGGCGCTCCAGCACCGGATCAGCGATCTCGAGAACCAGATCGCCGACCGCCGCGAGTACTACAACGACACCGTGACCACATTCAACACGCGCATCGAGCAGATTCCCGACATGTACGTCGCCGGCTGGCTCCACTGTCAGCGTCAGGAGCTGTTCAAGGTCGAGGAGTCGGACCGCGAGGATCCCAAGATCGAGTTCCGGATGACGGCATGACGACGAACGCGGCGGCACGAAGCACAACCGATCCGTCCGGGCGTTGCGCCGCCGCTTCCTACCTTCTACCCTGATCGCCATGGCACTCACGGAAGAGTCAATCGCCGCACCCGCGCTCGCCCCGTTCGGACCCGGGCACGCGACCGTCCGCGCGGCAGTCGCCGGTCTCGGACGCTCCGGCTTGCTGCACGCCGCGACCCTGTCAGTGTTGCCGCAGGCCGAGCTGGTCGGGCTCGCCGATCCGCGCCCGGCCACGCGCCGGAATGCGCGCGGGATGGGACTGGGCTTGCGACCGCATGTATCGGTCGAGGCCATGCTGGAGCACGACACGCCGGAAGCGGTGATCGTCAGTCTCGAGCCCGAAGCGCGGCTCGAGGCCGCTCTCGCGGCCCTCGATGCCGGCGCCTCGGTGTTGATCGATGGCACGCCGGCGCTGACGGTGGTCGAAGCGCAGGCGCTCACGGCTCGGGCGCGCGAGCGCCAGCGCACCGTGGTCGTGGCCTGTCCGCTCGCACACCATCCGGTGTTCGCGATGGCCGCACGCGCGGTGGCCAGCGGCGTGCCCGGGCGTCCGTCCCAGGTGCGGGCGTCGTTCTCGGTGTCGAGGGTGTTCAACGCCGCCGGGCAACGGGCGCGCGTCCAGGACGGCGTCGACGGCGGAGTTCTGGCCCACGATGGCAGCGAACTCGCGTATGTGCTCGCCGCCATGTTCGGCGACCCGGTGCGCGCCAGCGCCACTGCGAGCCGGCTGTACGGACCCCACGAGGACGAGATCCGCGGGACCCTGGTGCGCTCCGATGGCCGCGAGATCATCCTCGAGGCGAGCTGGAGCGTGCCCGGCTACCCGCGTCCGATGACCGTGATCGAGGTCGAAGGGGATCGCGGACGCATGTTGGCGTCCGACGATGCGCTCGAGTTGGAGCTGGTGTTCCCGATGGGCCGCTGGCCGTCGGGCGTCACGCGACTCGGCCGCGCCGACCTGCCACACGCCGCGCGCTTCGACCTGGACGGCGAGGCGCCGAGCGCCTTGATGGCGGAGTTCCTGGCGGACGCGGCAGGTGTTGCCCCGTCACCGACTCGAATCGAGGCCTGCCTGCCCGCCGTGCGTGCCATCGCGGCCCTCTACGCCTCGGCGCGCTCGAATGGCGCCCAGATCGACATCGTGGGCACGCCATGAAGCCGCTGCCGGCGCCGCCGCGCATTCTGATGGGGACGCGCTCGCTCAACGGCATGTCGCTGCTGCCGCGCAAGCGCGTGCTCGACGTGACCGCTCGCTACCGCGAAGCCGGATCGCTGGCGGTGACCATCGCGCGAGCACTCGAAGCCGGCGTCGACGGGTTGCTCGCCAGTCCCTCGCCCATGCTGGTCGATGCGATGAAGAAGCTCAAGCGCAAGGTGCCCCTGTTCGCGGTGGTTCCGGCGCTCTCGGAAGTGGAGCGCCTCGAGCTCGAGCCCGGCGTCGAGCCGCTCCTGCACCGGCGCGGGCAACGGAACGGCTCGTCGATGCGCTCGGCGCTCACCCGCATCACCCGGCCCGCGGCGTTCTACGGTGGCGACTGGGCCTCGCGACTTCCGGTGCTGGTCGAGTCGGAACTGGCGTCGCTCACCGGACATTCGCTGCGCGGCGTCGTGCTCGATGCCTGGATCACGGACTTCGCCCTCGCCGCCGGCAATGCCCGCGTGTTCGAATCGTTCCTGCGTTTTGTCCGCAGACGGTTTCGCACGCTCGCGGGATTCGAATCCCACAATCTCGGCACCTTGATCGGGCGGCTCGACGAGTGGAAACTCGTGCCGGACTTCGTGGTCGCGCCGGTCAACCCGGGAGGACTGGGGATGAAGCCCAACCCCGATGAAGTGCTCGCCGCCGTGCGTGGATCAGGTCTGCACATCGTGGCCAAGGACTTGTGCGCGGGTGGCGCCTCGACGCTGCCCGACGCCGTGCGCTATGCGCGCGCCCACGGTGCGGCTGGCTTTGCCGCGGACCTGGGCGAGATCAACGAAGCCGGCAGCGAGCTGCGCGCGCTCGCGTGAAATCCCGGCGCGCAGCCCGCGGTTCCGCACACTCCGAAGCGGCAACCGCGCGCCCCGCCGCATCGACGCTCGCCGGGTGGTGGGCGCTGGTCGCCGCCGCGATCGCGGCAGCCCTCGCGTTTCCGGCATACGTCTTCCCGTTCCATCTCGATCGCGCCTACGTGGCGCTGCGCTATGCCGATCGAATCCTTCAGGGGCATGGTTTGACCTGGACCGGTGGCGAGCGAATCGAGGGCTACTCGAGCCTCTTGTGGGTGTTGGCGACGGCGGGGGTCGGATCCCTGGGAGTGGACCTGGTGCGAGCGAGCTGGATGCTCGGCATCGCCTCCGCGGTCGCGACGGTGGTGGCCGTGCTGTGGCGGCGCCGGGTGGCCGAGCTCGCCGACCTGGTGCCCGGCGCGTTTGCGGCGCTGGCCATTGGGTGTTCGGGGCCGCTCGCCGCGTGGTCGATCAGCGGTTTCGAGGCCACGATGGTGGCTGCGTTGCTCGCATGGTCAATCGCGCTGGTCCTGCCGTTGCTCGATCGCGACGAGATCGCGTGGACGGCGCTGATTCCCGCGGGAATGATGCTGTCGCTCCTGACGATCGCTCGTCCGGAAGGTGTTGTGTTCGGAATCGCGGCGGCCGCCGGGCTGTGGGCGGCTGGACGATCACGGCGTGAGATCGGTGCATTGCTCGCGTGGCCAGGTGCGGCGCTCGTCGCGCACAGTCTGTTCCGCGTCGCTTATCACGGAAACCTGCTGCCGAGCACGGTGCGCGAGCAGCTCGACCTGGGACCGGGGCGACTCCTCGGCGGCGCGATCTACGTGGTGGATGCGATTCCGACCGTGGCGCCGATCGTGCTGGTCGCGGTGGCGGCTGTGTGGTGGGCGAGACGCCGGGTTTCGGCGCCGGAGGCTGCCGCGGCTCCCGCGACGGAGGATCGCGGCGCGATGCGATTCCTGCTCGTGATGCTCGGGGGCTGGTTGGCGTGCGTGATCCTGATGGGCGGCGACGACCTGCCCGCGCGCCGCTTCATGTTGCCAGCGCTGGTCGTGCTTGCGTTCTTGGCGGCACGAGCGTTGACGCTCGCTCGGGAGCGCGGCGTCTCGGGTCCGCGTCTCGCGCTGCTCGCCGCAGTTGCGCTCGCGATCTACGTGCCGCTCCAGATACTCGATCCAGCGATGCGCGGCGTGCACGCCGGCGACGTGGAACTCGAAGAGGCCCAAGCGGTGGGGCGCATGCTGGGGAGCGGGTTTCGCTCGATGCGGCCGCGAATCGCCGTGGAACAACCGGGCGCCATTCCCTACTTCTCGCGGCTCCCGGCGATCGACATGGCGGGGACGAACGACAGCCATCTCGCGTCGCTGCCGCGAGGCTCGGTCCGCGAGCTCACTCCGGGCGATGGCACGATCGGCGAGTACCTGATGAGCCGCGAGCCGGACCTGGTCCTGTTCCGGAATCCCGCGGGAGGCGACACCGCCTACTACAGAGGCGGCCTCGAAATGCGCGCCCACCCGCGCTTCCTCGAGCGTTATGCGATCGTCAACTTCCAGACCCCGGAGCCGTACAAGACGCGCTCGCGCATCTGGATGCGACGCGACGGCGGGCCACTGGGCATCGAGATCTCGGACAGCCGAATCGTGATCCCGGGCTGGCACATCAGCGCCGACCCTGCGAGCACCGTGCGGCTCGACGATCTCGGCAATGCGGGAGTCACGATTCGGCCCGAACGGGTCACCGGTGTCACCGGGATCACGCTCTCGCCCGGCGTGTGGGTGGTGTCGATCGAAGCCAGCCTGCCGGGAGTCAACGTCTGGATTCGCGACTCGGCGACCGAAGCCGTGCTCGCGCAGGCGCCGGATCGGGTCGGCATCCGCTACGGCGGGGGCACGGTCGACATCGCGCTCCAGTCGGACCTGGACGCGCTGGTGATCGTGCGACGGATGGTCATCGAGCGGAGGGAGTAGCTACCGGTACCGCACTTTGACCTGGCCCCACGACTTTTGAACCGCTGGTGTCGAGGCATCGCCGCAGAACTCGATCGAGAACACAAGGTCGTAGTTGGTCCAGTTCTGGGGCCGCTCGCGAAGCTCGCAATAGGGAATGCCGCGATGAGTCCGCCATAGGCTGCCTCCTGGATACAGGTCGGGAGCAGTGTGCAAATCGAAGGTGCCATCGCATAAGTACTGCTGGATGAAGAACGCATACCGTCCCGTCCCAGGAAGCGCTATCGGAGGGTCCCACTCGTAGCGCACCTCTATGGGTGTATGCCCATCATCTATCGGCAACGAGAGCACCGGTCCGTCGACAACCACCTGCAGGGTCAGCGGCATACCGGTAGAATCGACGTCGGTGATCCAGAGCTTCATCCCCGTGCCATTGGGTCCCACGTTCGAGGAACGCCAGACGGTCAGCGACCTGATCATCGTGTCACTTGCGAAGAACGTCTGGCCCGGCGCTTTCCCGAAGTAAGCAGGAATGTGATCGTTGATAGCGCTCGTATCTACTGCCACGGACGTCGTGGTCGCACAAGAGTCGGCTTCCGCATGCGGGACGGATTGAAGGAGGATACCGACAGTCACAAGGAACGCGATGCGGATCACTTCACGACCACGACGCGGCCTTCTCGCAGATCGGTGCCTACTCTCAGGCGGTAGAGGTAGACGCCAGGACCTGCCGCCATTCCAAGACGATCCTTTCCATCCCAGACGACGCGGTCAGCGGCGGCCTGGAAGTCCCGACTCACGAGTCGTCCGCGGACGTCGAAGATCTCCAGAGTGGCTGCTTCGCGCCTCGCCGGGGTCAGGACCACGAACTCGCCGCGGGTGGGGTTGGGTCCGAAAACCAGTGGCGCCTGCTGAAGCTGGACCTTTGAGGGCATCCCCGATCGCTCGGGACTACTCGATGTTACTGTGATCTGGGCGAGGATCGCATCCATTGCACCGTTCTGCGCGCCTCCGGCCACAGAGCCATTGGTCACCCAGAATTTCACGTAGTACGTGCCGGCGGGCCCGGCATTCGTCCACTTGAATGTGCGGGTGCTCGCGTTCCAGGACATTCCGGCCTTGTCCACATATGCAGCGTGATAAGTCCTAGCGCCATCGTTGCTGTCGGTGGCGGTGACAACGACCGTTAACTGCTGACCCTGGATGCCCTTCCTGCGGATCAGCGAGGGATCCTGCTACACGTCCGGCCCCGTCTTCGCGGCCGGTTCCGTCTCGGTCGCCACGATCTCCGGCCGCACCAATCGCGGCAGTTCACTGCCTTCACCGTTCCCCGAGGCTTCCGTCTCTTCCGCGACCGGCTCGGGTTCGAGCGCCAGCTGCAAGCACCTGCTCGATGCGCTCGACCGGAGCGAAGATCATGTGCGTGCGCACCTCGATCGGAACGTCCTCGAGATCGCCTTCGTTATCGAGCGGCAGGATCACGGTGTGGATCCCGCGCGGTGGGCGCCCAGCACCTTCTCCTTGACGCCGCCGATCCTGAGCACGTTGCCGCGCAGCGTGATCTCGCCGGTCATCGCGATTCCGGGCCGCGCCTTGCGCCGGGTCAGCAGGCTCACCAGCGCCGTGCACAGCGCGACGCCCGGCCGACGGGCCGTCCTTGGGGATCGCGCCCGCCGGCAGGTGCACGTGGAGGTCGGTGTTCTCGAAGAACTCCGGATCGATGCCGAGCTCGCTCGGCGTGCGAGCGGATGTACGAGAGTGCCGCCTGCGCGGACTCCTTCATCACGTCGCCGAGCTGGCCGGTGAGCGTCAGGCCGCGCGTTCCCGGGCATGCGCGGTCGCCTCGACCATCAGCACCTCGCCGCCGACCGGCGTCCACGCCAGGCCGAGTGCGGCGCCGGGCGCGTCGAGCTTGGACGCGATCTCGCGTTCGAAGCGCGGTGGCCCGAGCAGCTCGCGCACGCGCTCGGCGTCGATCGCGCGCGGCGGACTTCCGCCCTCGGCGATCTGCTTCGCGGTCTTGCGCAGCATGTTCGCCAGCTCGCGCTCGAGATTCCGGAGACCCGCCTCGCGCGTGTACTCGTTGATGACCTCTGAGGATCGCGTCGTCGCTGATCGTCAGGTTCGAGACTTTCGAGCCCGTTCTCGCGGATCGCCTTGGGGATCAGGTGGCGCTTGGCGATCTCGAGCTTCTCGCGATCGGTGTAGCCGGTCAGCTCGATGACCTCCATGCGGTCGCGCAGCGCGCGGCGGCACCGGGTCGAGATAGTTGGCGGTCGGTCACGAACATGCACCTGCGACAGATCGAACGGCACGTCGAGGTAGTGGTCGACGAACGCCGTGTTCTGCTCGGGGTCGAGCACCTCGAGCAGCGCGCTCGACGGGATCGCCGCGGAAGTCGGCGCCGAGCTTGTCGATCTCGTCGAGCATGAACAACGGGTTGCGCGAGCCGGCGCGGCGGATGCCCGCGGATGATGTTGCCGGGCAGCGCGCCGATGTAGGTGCGCCGGTGGCCGCGGATCTCGGCCTCGTCGCGCACGCCGCCCAGCGACTGGCGCACGAACTTGCGGCCGAGCGCCCGGGCGATCGAGCGGCCGAGCGAGGTCTTGCCGGTGCCCGGCGGGCCGGCGAAGCACAGGATCGGCGTGCGTGCGTCCTTCTTGAAGCGTGCGCACGGCGAGGTACTCGAGGATGCGTTCCTTGATCTTGTCGAGGCCGTAATGGTCCTCGTCGAGCACGCGCGCGCGACGTGCGTCAGGTCGAGAGTTGTCCTCGGTGGCCACCGCCCACGGCATGTCGCACAGCCACTCGAGGTAGCGTGCGCGCCACGGTGTACTCGGCGGCCTGGGGCGGGATGCGCGCCAGGCGAGCCAGCTCGCGGTCGGCCTCCTTGCGCACGTCTTCGGCGGCATCCCCGCCTTCTCGATCTTCTCGCGTCAGCTCGGTGATCTCGCGCTGCGAGTCGTCGCTTTCGCCCAGCTCCTTGCGGATCGCTTCCATCTGCTGGCGCAGGACGAACTCCTTCTGCTGCTGTCCGAGCTGACTCGCGCACCGACTCCTGGATCTTCTGCCCGACCTCGAGCACCTGCAGCTCGCGCGCCAGGATCTCCGTCAGCTTCTGCAGCCGCGCCTTGATATCCAGAATCTCGAGCAGGCCCTGCTTGTCCTCGACCGGCAGTTCGAGCAACGAGGCGATGAAGTCGGCGACCTTGCCGGCGCCGGCCTGCTCGCGCGCGGCGACCACCGCCTCGTCGGGCACGTTGGGCGACAGCGCGACCACGCGCTCGAACTGGCCGAGCACGTTCTTGAGCAGCGCGTCGGTCTCGACGTCGTCGGCCACGGTCTCGCCGACGAACTCGACGCGCGCCACCAGATAGGGCCGTTGCGCGATGCCTTCGACCAGGCGCACGCGCGCACTGCCCTGCACCAGCACGTTCAGGCGATTGTCGCTGGCGCGCACCATGCGCAACACGGTGGCGATCGTGCCGACCGGGTGCAGGTCGGGCAGGCCGGCTTCGTCCATGCGCGCATCGCGTTGCGCGAGCGACCACGATGGTGCGATCGCCGGCCATGATCTCGTTCAGAGCTGAACGCTGGTCGGCCGGCCGATGGTGAGCGGCAGGATCGCGAACGGGAACAGCACGGTCTGGCGCACCGGCAACACCGGAAGGTCGCGGCGATCACCCGGGCGCGCGGCCTCGGTGATGCCGTCGCCGCCGGACTTGGCGAGCAGGATGCCCCCGGGCATCAACAGGGTCGGGGGCGCCGAGCGGCGCTTGGCGGATCGCGACGACCCGCCCCGGCCCGCGGCGACCCGGGCCGGCTTGGGCTTCGAGCGCTTGGGCGCGCTGCTGTTTCGCGCCGGAGCGGAGGAGGCTTTCTTCCTGGTCTTACGCTTGGGCATCGGCCGGACCTCAGCGCACCGGCGTCTGGATGGCGACTTCCCGAGGCTCCAGTCGGCCGGCGGGAACCAGCGAGATCTCGAGGAGTCCGTCGCGATAGCGGGCCTCGACCTTGGCCTCGTCGGCCGGCCAGGGCAGCTCGATCAGTCGCCGAAACTCGCCGTAGTAGATCTCGGCCCGGTGGTAGCGAGCACCATGCAGGCGCGAAGGTGGCGTGCGTTGACCCCAGACCTCGAGCAGGTTGCCGTGCAGGCGAACGCGCACGTTCTTGCGCGGGACGCCGGCCAGCTCGACGATCACCCGCGCCTCGTCCGCGCTGACCACCAGATCCGCCGGCGGCGACCACGACGGCTCGGCGAAGTGTGCGACCGGATGGCGGCTGTAAACCAAATCGTGGAACAGCCGCTGAACCTCGCGCTGGAGGTTCTCGAAAGGATCATCGGGCGGATTCGACATGGCGGCGGGCTCCAGGAGCGAGGGGGCCTCAAGCCTAACGCAGGCTCCGGAAGCCGGCAATCGTTCCGACCCTATCGGGCGAGCACGGCCTTTCGGCGTGTCGTGAATCCGGGTGTGTCGAGCTGGATCAGGTAGAGCCCGGCCTCGAGCCGGGCCCCGCCGTCGTCGCGAGCATCCCACGAGAACTCGTGCGCGCCCGCATCCAGAATCCCCTCGACCAGCGTTCGAACCCGGCGCCCCATGAGATCGAAGACCACGAGCCGGACCCGATCGCTCCGTGGCAGGTCGACCCGGAACGACATCTCGCCGCGGAACGGATTCGGACGGATCGGGCCGAGTGCGATCGTGGCCACCGACTCGGCGTCGATCACGAGGTCGCTCGAGGCCGCGCGCTGGACCGGCGTCGATCCGCCCCCGGCCGACAACGAGGCGACGGCGCCGTCGCCGATCACCAGTTCGGGCGGCGTGGTGCTTTCGCGCGAGGTGTAGCCGGCGATGTTGCCGGTGCTGCTGGTCAGGCCAAAGCTGTAGATGCCGTCGCCGGTGATCGCCGGCGTGACGTCGAACTCGACCCACTGACCGATCGCCACCGCGCCTTTCGCGTCGAGTGCTGCGCCGCCGATTGCGGGCGCGTTGTTCCAGATGAGGCCGCTCTCCGTCCAGGGGGTCGAGGTCCCGGCATAGTCGTTCGAAACCAGATAGATCGTGCCACCGATGGTCGACTCGTCCTGGCAGAACAACCGGACACGGGCCTGAGTCGGCGGACCGACCAGACCGCTGACCGAGAACTTGAGATACGAGTTGATCGCAGGACCGGTCCGGACGCGCAGCAAGGGGCGGGTGCCGGCTCCCGAGCCGAAGTTCGACGTTGGATTGGCGGACTCGACGCGCGCGTCAGCCGTGGGCAGGAACGTAGTCTGCGGAATCGTGACCACGAAGTCGGTTGCGCTCGACGTGGTCCCGACCTGGTTGGTCACGGCGATCGGCCCCGGGGTCGCCCCGGCGGGCACGGTCGCCGAGATCTGGGTCGGCCCGACGACGGTGAACGCGGATGCGACGCCGTTGAACTTCACGGTCGTCGTGCCTGTGAACTGGGTCCCGGTGATCGAGACGACGGTGCCGACGGGTCCCGAGGTCGGTGCGAAGTCCGCGATCGTCGGAGCACCCGAGGGCAGGACGGTGAAGGCCGTCGGGCTGGTCGCCGAGCCCGCGAGATTCGTGACGCCGATCAGGCCGGTGGACGCGCCGGCGGGGACCGTTGCTCGCAACTGGGTCGGGCTGTCGATCACGAAGGACGCCGACGCGCCGTTGAACGTCACCGCGGTCGCGATGCTGAACTGGGTCCCGGTGATCGCCACCTGAGCGCCGGGGGGCCCGCTGGCTGGGCTGAACGAGGCGACGGTCGGCGGCAGGATCACGGTGAAGCTCGTGGCGCTCGAAGCCGAACCAGCGGGGTTGACCACGCTGATCGGCCCACTGGCGGCGCCCACGGGGACTGTCGCGCGGATCTGGGTCGGGCTGTCGATCACGAACGAAGCGGCAGTGCCGGCGAACCGGACGACGCTCACGGTCGCGAATTGGGTTCCGGTGATCGTGATCGTGGCGCCAATCGGGCCGCTGTCCGGCGTGAAGCCGGTGATCGTCGGCGGCGTCACCGTGAAGATCGCCGCACTCGCGGTGGTGCCGATCGCGTTGGTGATGCTGATCGGACCCGAAGACGCCGCCGACGGCACGGTCGCCCGCAACTCTGTGTTGTTGTCGATGATGAACGCAGCCGTCACGCCGTTGAACGCCACGGCGGAGGTCGTGCCGAAGTTGCCGCCGGTGATCGTGACCACGGTGCCCGGCGGGCCGCTCGAGGGCGTGAACGACGCGATCGTGGGCGAGCCGGCCGCGGTCGACACCACGAGCTGCGGCGGGTTCGCCCACTCCTTGGACTGGTACCCGGCGATGTTGCTCAGGCCGCTGGTCAGGCCCAGGCTGAATGTGCCGTTGCCGGTGATCGCGGGGGTGACGTCGAACTCGACCCAGGCGTTGACGGCGACGTTGTTCTTGTGGTCGAGGATGGTTCCGCCGACTCCGGGCGCGTTGTTCCAGATGATTCCGGTTTCGGTCCATGGCGTCGAGGTGCCCAGGTAGTTGTTCGAGGTCGCGTAGACCCGGCCGCCATCCGGACTGTCGTCGATGCAGAACAAGCGCAACTTGGCACTGACCACCGGCCCGCTGAGACCGGAGACGTTGAACTTGATGTAGGAGTCGATCTCGGGCCCGGCGCGCACGCGCAGCAGGGTGGTATTGCCGCTTCCGGTTCCGTAGTTCGAGGTCGGATTGCCGGACTCGACCCGGGCGTCGTGGACCGCAGTGAACGTCACCACCGGCGGCGGCGCGGTGACGACGAAACTGCTGGAGCTGGTTCCCGTGCCGACGCCGTTGGTGATCGAGATCGAGCCGGTGGTCGCGCCACCCGGCACGTTCGCGCGCAGCTGCGTGTCGCCATCGACCGTGAAACTGGTCGACAGCCCGTTGAACCGCACGTCGGTGGTGCCCACGAAGCTGGTGCCGGTCACCGTCACTTCGATTCCCGGCGGCCCGCTGCCGGGCGTGAACGACGCGATGGTCGGGGCCGCCTCAATCACGAAGTTCGCGCTGCTGACCGCGGTGCCTTGGGGGGTGACCACCCGGATCGGCCCGGTGGTTGCCGTCGCGGGGACGTTGACCCGGATCTGATTGGCCGAGTCGACGATGAAGCCGGGCGCGTTCACGCCATTGAAGGTGACGCTGGTCGCGCCCGTGAACCCGGAACCGCTGATCGTGACCTGGTTGCCGGGAACGCCGCTGGCCGGGACGAACGACGCGATCGCCGGTCCCGAGCCGCCGATCGCCAGCAGATTGTGAAAGTAGCGATCGGTACCCTGGTCGCTGGCGATCACCAGCATGTCCGAGGCCGCGGTCAGCAACTGCTTCGTGCCGGAAGGATTTCGGATCGTGTTGTCGCTCAAGCTGCTGATGAAAGGCGTTCCCAATCCGCCCGGGAATGAAATGTTGCTCGTGCTCGACGTTTTCATGTAGATGCGCTCACGACCGCCCAGCGGGCTCGCCATGAGCACGTAGATCGTGCCACCCTCGTCGACCTGGACGATTGGCCGCGTGTGGTCGTTCTCGACCAGTCCCAGGACGTAGCGCGTCCAGACCGCGGAGGGCGTTCGGCGCAGGAGGTAGATCAGCGGCTGGCCCGTGGAGTTCAGGCTGGTCTTGGTCGCCACGTAGAGGTTGCCGGATACGTCCAAGGCCATGCTGATGTGGTCATCCGCCACCGACAGACTACCGTCACTGAGGGCGGTCTCGCGCGGCTGCCAGACGTTGTCGGCCGCTCCGTCGAGGTGGGCGGCGAAATAGTCGGCCTCGTCCTCCTGGTTGGTCCAGAAGATCCCGATCCTGCCCGGGAGCGAGAAGACCGACGAGATGTCGTCCCCATCCGCGTCGTTGCCCTGAATCGGGAGCCGGTACGGAGTGCCCCACGTCAGGTCGTTGCCCACCGAGTGGTTGACCATGACGTCGCCGGACTGGATCCAGGTGATCCACAACTGTCCGGTGCCGTCCTTGGCCAGAACCAGGGTCTCGGAGTTGGAGCTGTTGATCGTGACCGGGAAGCCGAGATCCAGCGAGTACTGGTCGGTGCCGGCGTCGTACGAGTATCGGTAGAGCTGTGCCGCCTGAGACGGACTGACGTTCTGCGAGCCGTTCGAGAAGACATGGAACGCAAGGTAGAGGCGCGTCCCATCCCACAACGCGTCGCCTTTGGCGCTCGAGCGCGTGTCCGCGGCGACGTTGGTGCTGGTCCACGCCTGCGTGGACGTGTTCAGCTTGTGAATCTCGTAGCGACTGGACGTCGGGTCCCACAGGATCCCCCACCAGCTGCCGTCGTTCCACCATACCTTGCTCTGTGGCTTCTCGCCGGTGGGAGTGTCGTTGACGACCGTGCCGAAATTGAAGTCGCGATACCCGGCTTCGATCGGCGTCTGGGCGTCCACCTCCGGGGCGATGAGAACCGATCCAGCCAGGATCGCAAGGGCGAGGTGCGCGTGCACGATGCTGCCCAGAGATCGCCTTCCGTGGTCGAATTCGCGGCGCATGGGGACACACTCTCCAAAGTGTGACGCGGTGCATGACCGGTGGCGAGCAAACCATGCCAGCCGTCACACGCGACAAACGGAAAATGGTTGCTCGAGTCAGCGCCGACACCCTGGGGGAGGAAGAACCGGAGTCAATTGTCGCGCTAACGACTTCGACCCTGGACCAACCTAGCGGGAAGGCGGTGCCAGGGACCGCTGGCGATTCTAGCCTCAGATCGTGGGCCGAGGCGAGTCCTAGTTTCTCTCCTGGGGCAGCCGCCCCGAACTCGGACTCGGAGCGGGCCATTCCTGCATCGAGTGCGTCACAAGGTTTCGTGTTCCTAACCAGGCGGCAGTCGGTTGCTCCGCGCGATGGCCGAAAACTGCTCCGCGCTCCGGCGACGAGTGCGCGGCCGCTCGGGATCGCTGAAGTCCACCCCATAGAGGCCGAATCGCCCTCGGAATCCATCCGCCCACTCGAAATTGTCCATCAGGGACCAGTGCAGGTACCCGCGCACGTTGGCGCCACCCGCGATGGCTCCCTGGAGGGCGGTCAGTGCTGCGACCAGTTCGCGGGGTCGGAAGCTGTCAGCCGCGTCGGCAATACCGTGCTCGGTGACCAGGACCGGTACGTCGGGGCGCACCCGGCGGGCGGCTTCGTGGGCCCGGCGAACCGCCAGCGCCAGTCCTTCGGGGTAGAGCTCCCAGCCCAAATCGTTGAGCGGGGCCCCGCTACGAGCAACGTGCGGCTCGGGTCCAAGGGCCTTCACCAGCCAGCGCGTGTAGTAGTTGAGGCCAAAGTAGTCCATGGCCCCCGCCAGTTCGGGAACCCTGCGCCGGACCGGGCGCACGCCAGGGATCGCCAGCGCGATCTCGCCGGTTGCCGCCGCGTTCATGACCGAGGCGTTGAAGACCTGGTCTTCGATCCGCGCTCGCAGCGCGTCCGGCGGAAACCACGGCCACGCCGGCTCGAGCTGAACCAGGTGCTTGGCGAAGCCGACGATCGCCGGCCGGCCGTCGCCGTCGGCGTCGATCCGGTCGACGTCGTGGAGGATGCGGTAGGCTCGGCCATGGGCCTCGAGCATGTTCGCGATGACCCCCAGTGCCGCCCCGTCGTCCCGTTTTCGCGGCGGCCAAAGCCCTTCGGAATACGCGCGGAACGCGTAGACCTCGGGCTCGTTGACCGTGCACCACCAGTCCACCTCCCCGCCGAACTCGCCGCCACAGAACCTGGCGAAATCGCAGAAGGCATCCACGGTCGCCCGGGACTCCCAGCCGCCGTGGTCGGCGATCCACAGCGGATTCGTGAAGTGATGGAGCGTGACGATCGGCAGGAGTCCGTGGCGCCGGAGTGAGGCGAACACTTCATGGTAGTGAGAGACGGCGGCGCCGTTGATCCGGCCGCGCTCGGGCTCGATGCGGCTCCAGGCGATCGACAAACGGTGCGCGTTGTGGCCGTCACCCGCGGCCAGCGAGAAGTCCTGGTCGTAGCGCTCCCAATGCCGGCACGCCGTACCGCTGACGTCACCTCGGTGGATCGAGCCCGGCAATTGCTCGAATCGCCACCAATCGTTGTGGAAGTCGTTGCCCTCCACCTGATGGTGGGACGTGGCCGCACCCCACAGGAACCCGTCCGGAAAACTCCGCTCGGTCACGCTGCCAGACTCCAGGGCGCCATGCTTCAGTCGGCCACGAACTCGGCGGTGCCGGTGACGGTGGCGCCCGACACCTGGTCGCGCACGTCGATCTCGAGCCGGTAGTGCCCGGGCGCCAGTTCGCGCGCGGGAACCGTGACGAACTGCCGGCGCAGGGCGCCGACATTCGATTCCTCCCGGCGAACCTGGACCACCGGTGGGGGCACGGAGCCGCCAAACGCCCGCTGCCACCAACCCCGTCGATCGACCAGTGGCCGGACCCGCACGTCGTATTCGAACCGCGCCTGGCCGCTCGCCTCGGGGACCAGGCCATAGATCTCGAAGTAGACCACCAGAGGTTCGATGCCGCGCACCCGGCCGCTCGCGTCGATCTCGATGCGCGGATTCTCCGGCTCGAGCGTGGTCGTGACCCCCGCGCACGACAGAACCACGTCGCTCAAGGCGAGCCCGCTCGGGGTCGGCGCCAGCGAGGCGCGCGACTTGTACAGCCCCTTCCGCGCCCGGGCGTCGGTGACCGACAGCGCGACCTGGTAGTCGCCGGGCGGAACGTCGGTGGCAAACGACGCGATTCGAGTCTCGGCGGGGTCGCACGCCGAGAGCTCGACCTCGGCCGCGCCACGCGCGACCTCGGTTCCGGTGGAGTCGAGCACGACCCAGCTCGACTCGAGCCGTTCGGCGGGGCCACCGGGGACGCCGACCTGGACGAGCATGCGCGGGCCGCGATCGCTTTGGAAACGTGCGATCGCGCCCTGGACGTCGAGCCGCCGCTCACGCGGCGGCAGCGTGTGGAACAGGCCGCGCCCATCGCCGGTGGTCATCAGGTCGCCCTGTCGGGCGACCATGTCTTTGCGCGGCGCCGTTTGCGGATCGAAATCGAGCTGGATCGGGTAGTCCCAGAAGCCGGTCAGCGAACGATCGTTGAGTAGAATGCGCATGCCGACCTCGGGGTAGTGCCACACCAGCGCGTTCATCGAATAGCTCGCGAGGCTCTGGTTACGGGTCTGCCAGTTGAAGGCCATGCCTCCCGCGCCGAGATAGTTGCGGTTGTGCGTGTATTCGAGACGCTCGCCCATCGGATTGTGGATCATTGCGTCCGGTGGACCATAGCGTTTGTAGATCTGTGCGCGCGTATCGAGTGCGCCGGTGATCGGATCGGAGAACAACAGCCAGGCATAGACGGCGCGGGCACGGTACTCGAGCAGCGCTTCGTTCTCGCGCGAGGTCGGGTCGGGATCCAGCCGGGCCCAGAACCGCGCGACCGCCGAGGGTTGCAGCGAGTCGGGCAGCACGCGGATGTTGGCGGCAATGGCCGGGTCGGCAATCGGCGAGAAATCCTCGATGAATCCGCGCAGCGTCGGGTCGAGGCGCGGAAGCGCTGCCGCGAACGTGGTGTCAGCACGCTGGTTGTTTCCCATGTTCACGTCCATGCAGGCGCGGGCCAGCAACGGGCCGGGACGTCGGGGGGACAACGCGGCAGCACGTTCGGCCGCTTCGAATGCACCTTGGGCGTCGCCGCGTTCGCTGCGCAGCGGAACCAACGCCAGCCAGGCGTCGCTGGAGTACGGCCGGAGCCGCGTGACCTCGGTGCACGCGATCAGGGCGCTGTCGAGGGCGGCCGACTCGAAGTGGTGCAGCCATTCTCGCTTCCAACTGAGCCCGATGCAGGTCAGGGCCTGCGGATCGTTCGGCGCGAGCTCTCGTGCGTCTTCGTAGTATCGCCGGGCCTCGGAGTAGTACCCCATGCGGTCGTTGGTGCGGCCCAGGGCGAGCAGATAGCGCGGCTCCCGTGGATTGAGGCTCACCGCCTCGCGCAGATGTTCCATGGCGGCACGACGATCATCGACCGTGCCGCGTTCGAACCGCTCGATGGCGGATCGATACAGGAACTCGGCCTTTTCTCGCGAGTCCCCGGCCACCGCGAGCACCGGCGACAGGAGAAGGGCGGCCACAGCCGCCGACATCCGCGGCAACGCTATACTCACGCGAACTACCCTACCTTTCACGGAGGCACGCTGGCCACTCCCGATAGTCGGTTGCATCCGGCCTGGCGCACGAAGGTGCCTGCACGCTGGCTCGAAGGCTGGGCGCCGCGGCACTTCCGGCTCGAACCCGGCGCGACCGAGGTGATCGAGATGGGAAGTGGGCCCAGCGTCGTGCTCCTCCCGCCTCTGCCCGGATTCAAGGAGGCGTGGATTCGGTGCGCCCCGCTGCTCGCGCGCCGGTTCCGGGTGGTGACGATGGACCTGCGGGTCGGGCATGGCGAGCCACCTTCCTGGGACGCCCTGCTGCGCGACCTCGACCGCATCCTCGACGCGTTCGCTCCCGAGCCGCTGCACCTCGTCGGCCACTCGATGGGCGGCGCCCTCGCGCAGCGGTGGGCCCTGGCCCACCCGTGGCGGGTTCGCTCCCTGGTCCTGTCGAGCAGCTTCGCGCGGGTCACGAATCCGCGCGGCAACCGGTGGGCGCGATTCGTCGAGCAGCCGCTGGTCGTGGCCGGGCAGCGGCTGCTCCCCGACCGCGCCGCGCAGGAGGTGGCTCGCCGACTGGCTCGGCGCTACGCCTGGGTCTACGACCCGTACTGCGACGACGACGTGCTGACGTTCGTTCGCGAGTGCATGCGCGCGACGACCTGGGCCCAGGCTCGCGCGTGCCTCGAGCTGGTGTTCCGGCACGACACGCGTGCGGCGCTGCGGGGCCTCGAGCCTCCGGCCCTGGTCGTCGTGGGCGAGCGCGAGAGCGTGTTCGCCCGTGGCGCCGCCGACGAGCTGCGCGAATGCATTCCCGGGGCCGCGTTCGAAGTCGCGCCCGAGGTCAGCCACCTGCATCCCCTGTCACGGCCGGAGTGGCTCACGGGCCACATCGCGAGGTGGGTCACGAAACACGAAACCAGCGCCTGACGAAGTTTGGCGTCGCGACCGCGCGCCTGTAGCGTGCGCGCCTGCATGTCCGCCCACGCATTGAGCGATCGCTTTCGCGCGCTCCGCCACCGCGACTACCGCCTCTACTGGAGCGGACAGCTGGTCTCGCTGATCGGCACCTGGATGCAGAGCGTGGCCCAGGGTTGGCTCATGCATCGCCTGACCTCTTCGGCGTTCATGCTCGGCCTGCTGACGTTCACCCAGTTCGTTCCGGTGCTCATGTTCAGCCTGTGGGCCGGCGTGATCGCCGATCGCACCGACAAGCGCCGCATGCTCATGCTCACTCAGAGCGCCGCCCTGGCTCAGGCGGTGGCGATTGCGACCGCGGTCTCGACCGGGGTGGTTCAGCCCTGGATGATCCTGGTGTTCGCGTTCGCCTATGGCGTTTTCAACGCCTTCGACCTGCCGGCCCGCCAGTCGTTCCTGGTGGATCTGGTGGGCAAGGAGGACTTGTCGAACGGCATTGCGCTCAACTCGGCGGCGTTCAACACGGCACGGATCGTCGGCCCCGCGATCGCCGGAATCCTGGTGGCGAGCCTGGGTGAGGCCGCCTGTTTCTGGATCAACGCTGTTTCCTATCTGGTCGTGCTTTACTGCCTGGCGCGGATCGGCGCCAAACCGCCGTCGGGCGCTCGGTCGGGCTCCGAGCTCACCCTGCGCGAGGGCTTGCGTTACGTCCTCGAGCTGCGACCGCTGCGCAATCTCCTGGTTCTGCTCGGATTCGTGTCCGGTCTCGGCTTTCAGTACATGGTGCTGCTGCCGGTCTATGCGCGCGAAATCCTGGGCTCGGGTGCGCACGGCTACGGGCTCCTGGTGTCGGCGTTCGGGGTTGGCTCGTTGGTCGCCGCGGTGCTGATGACTCGCCGCCTGAGCCGCTGGGATCTGCGCCGCAACCTGCTGATTGGCCTGTTGGTGGCTGCAGCCGGCATGTTGACGCTGGCGTGGTCCCGGACGCTTTCGCTTTCGATGGCCGGGGGGTTCCTGTCCGGATTCGGGCTCATCCTCTACGTCGCGACCACGAACACGCTGCTCCAGGTCACCACCGACGATCGCTATCGAGGCCGGGTGATGAGCTTCTACACGGTCATGTTCGTGGGCTCGGCCCCATTTGGCGCTCTGCTGTGCGGCTCGATCGCCCAGCGCTGGGGCGCTCCGTGGGCGACCAGTTTCAGTGCCCTGGTTCTGTTCGCCGGGGCGTTCTGGGTCGCGTATCGCCTGCGCGTGATCGCGGCGCGCGAAGCCGCAGAGACGTCGGCCACTCCGCCGACGCACGTCGAGAAGCTCGGCTGAGATCGAGCCGAAACGCGCAGTCCCCCGGCCCGGCCCGATGCTAGGGGCCGGATGCCGAGGGACCGCGATGAAGCGATACGGATTGCGAAGCGGGTTAGTTCGTGACCGAAATCCTCTTCACGAAGTCCTTGCCGGCCACGTTCATCTGGACGAAATACACTCCCGAGCGAGCGGGGCCGCTCCGAGTGATCCCGGACCACGTCAGCTCATGCCGTCCCGCCGAGAACACTCCCTCGGCAACAGACGCCACGATGCGGCCCTGGATGTCGAGCACCCGGATTCGGACCTCCGACTCTCGCGGCAGTGCGAACGGAATGTGCAGCGCACCCCGCGTCGGGTTCGGTGAAAGCGCTCCAAGGGCGAGTTCCACGGCCGGCTCCTCGTCCACGGCGAGCCACTCGTCGCAGGTGTTGATCGGCGTCGCGCTGTTCCGCGGCGCCGGAGCCGCCACCGAGAAGTCGGTCAGGTTGTCGTCCTTGTCCCGGCATCCATCCTCGTTACGGAACAGCGCCGTGACGTTGTCGATGTCGGAGGCGGGTGAGCCTTCGGAGCAATCCGCTGCGCCGTAGCCCACGAAATCGATGATGTGCACACCCGTCGGGCAGTTCGAGGACAGCGTGGTCGTGTTGCTGACCAGCGCGACCTTGCCTTCGACGGCGCCCATCTCGATGTCGCCGATGTTGTCGGGCGTCGGCAGGGGAGCGCCGATCCCACCCGCACCGGCCGCCTGCCGGACGAGGAAGTAGCCCCCGGCCGGAATCGAGCCCACCAGAGTCGTTCCCGTCCACGTGTTTCCGTCCGCCGCCGCGTACTGCAGCGACCAGCCGGTGATGTCGATCGTGGCGTTGCCGCGATTGAACAGTTCGATGTAGTCGTTCGTGTACTGCGCTCCGGTGTTGCCGCCACCGCCGTAGACCTGGCTGATGACGACCACGCCGGCAACCGTGTTCAGCGCGAAGTGGGCCACGAACGTCTTGTCGCCATCCATCACGACCTGGATCGGATTGACCAGGCCGCTCGCGTCTCCGCTCCAGCCGACGAAGTGATAGCCGTAGGCCTTGACCGCGGTGACCTGGACGACGGTCGCCAGTTGATACGAGGCCTGGTTCGGGGCCAGGGCGACGTTGCCGCCGCTGACCGGATCGGACGAAGCCGTGATCGTGTACTGGCAGGTGTTGATCGGCGACGCGCTGTTGCGTGGCGCCGGAGCGCCCGTCAGGAAGTCAGCCGAGTTGTTGTTGGTTTCGACGCAGCCGTTGCCCTTGCGGAACCCGGCGGTCGTGTTGTTGAGGGTCGCGGTCGGCGCGGATTCGAAGCAGTTGGCCGTCGAACCGTAGCCCACCAGATCGGAGACGCTGCCGCTGCCCGGGCAACCCGAGAGCGCCGTGGTATTCGAGACCAGGGCCACCTTTCCAGCGCCCAGGGCCATCGCGATGGTGCCGATGGCATCCGGCGTGGGCAGGTCCACGGTTCCGCCGGCTCCTTGAGCCTGCTGAACCAGGTAGTAGCCCCCTGCTGCAATCGAACCCGCGAGCGGGGTCGTCAACCACGTTCCGGTCCCGGTCGCCGAGGTGTATTGCACGGACCAGCCGGCGAGGCTGACCGGGGCGTCGCTGCGATTGAACAACTCGATGAAGTCGTTCTTGAGCGTCGCGCCGGTATTGCCGCCGCCGCCGTAGATCTGGCTGACGACCACCATGCCCGACACGGCGAAGTGGGCGGTGATGGACTTGTTGCCGTCCATCAACACCGTCAACGGATTCGCCGAGCCGGTCGCACTACCGGTCCAGTTCACGAAGAACCAGCCGGCGCCCGCCGACGCGGTCAGATCCACGTTGGTGCCGTGGGTGTACGTCGCCTGATTCAGGCTCTTGGCGACCGAGCCCGTGCCGGTCGTCGACACGGTCAGCGTGTAGACGTTGATGATGAAGGTCGCGGTCACGGCCTTGTTCGCGTCCATGAGCAGGGTGACCGGATTCGAACTGCCGGTCGCGTCGCCGCTCCAGCTGGAGAAGGTCCAGCCGAAGGGCGCGGTCGCGCTCAGATCGACGCTGGCGCCGTGGCTGTACTCGAGGAAATTGGGGTTCTTGGCCACCGAGCCGCTGCCCACCACTGTCACGTCCAGCGAGTAGGTATTGATCGCGAACGTCGCGGTGACCGACTTGATGGCGTCCATGAACACGAACACCGGGCTCGTCGTTCCCGAGGCCGCTCCCGTCCAGTTCACCAGGTACCAACCGGCCGCGGGCGTGGCCGCCAACTCGACGGTCGTCCCGTAGTCGTAGAACTCCGCGACCGGATCCCTGGTCACGGTTCCCGAGCCGACGATGATCACCGCCAGCTTGTAGGTGTTGATCGTGAAGTTGGCGGTGAAGCTGAGGTTGGTCGTGACGTTGGTCTCGAAGCGCGTCGCGTTAACCCCGCCGTCACTCCAGTCGACGAAGTGATAGTTGGCATCCGCCACCGCCGTCACCGCTGTGCCATTGGCACCGTGGTTGACGACCTGCAGCGTGCTACCCGTAATCGAGCCACCCGTACCCGCCGTGTAGCTCAGGGTGTAGGTGTCGAGCGCGAAGTTGGCGGTGAAGCTGAGGTTGGCCGTGACGTTGGTCTCGAAGCGCGTCGCGTTCACCCCGCCGTCACTCCAGTCGACGAAGTGATAGTTGGGATCCGCCACCGCCGTCACCGCTGTGCCATTAGCACCGTGGTTGACCACCTGTGCCGCGGATCCGGAGATCGTGCCACCGAGCCCAGCCGTATAGGACAGGGTGTAGGTGTCGATCGCGAAATTGGCGGTAAAGCTGAGGTTGGCCGTGACGTTGGTCTCGAAGCGCGTCGCGTTCACCCCGCCGTCACTCCAGTCGACGAAGTGATAGTTGGGATCCGCCACCGCCGTCACCGCTGTGCCATTAGCACCGTGGTTGACCACCTGTGCTGCGGATCCGGAGATCGTGCCACCGAGCCCAGCCGTATAGCTCAGGGTGTAGGTGTCGATCGCGAAATTGGCGGTGAAGCTGAGGTTGGCCGTGACGTTGGTCTCGAAGCGCGTCGCGTTCACCCCGCCGTCACTCCAGTCGACGAAGTGATAGTTGGGATCCGCCACCGCCGTCACCGCTGTGCCATTAGCACCGTGGTTGACCACCTGTGCTGCGGATCCGGAGATCGTGCCACCGGGCCCGGCCGTATAGGACAGGGTGTAGGTGTCGATCGCGAAATTGGCGGTGAAGCTGAGGTTGGCCGTGACGTTGGTCTCGAAGCGCGTCGCGTTCACCCCGCCGTCACTCCAGTCGACGAAGTGATAGTTGGGATCCGCCACCGCCGTCACCGCTGTGCCATTAGCACCGTGGTTGACCACCTGTGCTGCGGATCCGGAGATCGTGCCACCTGCCCCGGCCGAGTAGGTCAGGGTGTAGGTGTCGATCGCGAAGTTGGCGGTGAAGCTGAGATTGGCCGTGACGTTGGTCTCGGTGCGCGAAGCGCTCGGATTCCCGTCACTCCAGTCGACGAAGTGATAGTTGGGATCCGCCACCGCCGTCACCGCTGTGCCATCAGCACCGTGGTTGACCACCTGTGCTGCGGATCCGGAGATCGAGCCACCTGCCCCGGCCGTGTAGGTCAGGGTGTAGGTGTTGATCGCGAACGTCGCGGAGACGGTGATGTCGCCGGTGACGTTTTCATCGGTGCGCGTCGCCGTCAGCACCCCGTCGCTCCAGCTGACGAAGTGATAGTTGGCATCCGCCACCGCCGTCACCTCGCTGCCGTTGGCGCCGTGGTCGACGACCTGCGGGCTGGTCCCCGAGATCATGCCGTTCGCGCCTGCCGTGTAGGTCAGGGTGTAAGTGTTGATCGCGAATGACGCGGTCGCCGTGAGGTCGGCGGTGACGCCGAGATCGGTGCGCGCCGCGGTCAGCACGCCGTCGTCCCAGGTGACGAAGTGGTAGCCGGTGTTGGCCACGGCGACCACTTCGGTGCCGTCACTGCCGTAGCCGACCACCTGCGTAGTGGTGCCCGAGATCATGCCACCGGCCCCGGCCAGATAGGTCAGGGTGTAGGTGTCGATCTCGAACGTCGCGGTCACAATCTTGTTCATGTCCATCAATACGCTAACCGGGCTCGACGAGCCGCTGGCGTCGCCGCTCCATCCGACGAAGTGCCAGTTTGGATCGGCGGAGGCGCTGAGATCGACGCTAGTTCCCGGCAGGTAGTCGGCAGCATTCGGGCTGCGGCTCACCGAGCCATTGCCGACGACAGTGGTCGTCAGGCTGTAGAAACAGGCGACGGGGGCCGAAACTTTGTTACGCGGTGTCGGGGCGCCCGCAGCGAAGTCGCTGGAGTTGCTGTCGGTTTCTGTGCAGCCCGCGTCGCCACGGAGCACCGCGTTGGTATTGCTTGGCGCCGGCGTCGGCCCTGTGCCCTCAAAGCAGTTGGCAGTTGTGCCGAAGCCAACGAAGTCCACGATGGTGGCCCCGGTGGGACAGGAAATTGCTCCAATCGTGGTCTGATCATTGACCAGCGCCACCTTGCCGGCCGTAGCGCTCATGTTGGTCGTCCCGATGACTTCCGGTGTCGGGAGGGGAGTTGTGCCACCTGTCCCTGCCGCCATCTGAATCAGCAGGTACCCGCCGGCCGGGATGGGGTCGGTCCCCGTGAGGTTCGTCTTCAGCCACGAGGTGCCCGCCGCGGATGCGTACTGAACGCTCCACGTGGAAACATTCACCGGCGACGTGCCACGGTTGTGCAGCTCGATAAAGTCATTGGTGAATACGGAGCCGGCATTGCCGCCGCCGCCGTACACCTGGCTGATCACGATATCGCTCGATATCGCGTGCGCGGCTGCCGGGGCCAGCAAGGCGGCCAGGAAAATCAAGACGCCCCAACCATGTCGCCATGTCTTGGGGCGAGTTCTCGTGTGCGTCATCGCATTTCCTCCGTTCCACTGGGGGTGTTGCCGAACGTTTTCGCGACTCGAATGTGGAAGCGAAGCCGCGGCCTGAAACGTCAATGAAATTGCGAATGAGCCAAGGGGCAAGTTCAGTGAGTCAGCCAGGAGGCTGAACAAAAGAAAGAGCCAAACACCTCACTTTCGCACCGGGAGTTCGCACTCCGAGTGAGAACGAAACCAATTGAGGCCATGGCGCGGCTCCGGACGCATTTGATCAGCGGCGGCCACCGCGTCCTGACAGGCTGGTGGGGGGTCCAGCCGTACACGAAACGAAACCCGGGACGATCTCCGTCGTGTACATGCGCTCTGCTTTCAAGCGCAAAGCGGCTAGGAGCATTGAATGGCGCGGCCTGGGCGCGTCGAACAACAAACGGCGGCCACCGCGCGGGTTTGCTGGAAAATCGTCGGGTACCTGGGGCGGAACGTTAGGCTCCGTCAGAGGTCATGTCAACGAAAAACCCGGGAAACCACCCGACACTCGCGACCGATTGCTTCCTTTGTTTAGGTGGAGGCATCAAGGGCGTCGGGGGCCACCTCTTCTTCAAGAACCCACGGCAGGGGGAACGGCTCAGGCCCGATCGCTGCGACATCGCGGCGGTCCCAGCAACTAGAGCGTCGAGTCGAACAGGTGCCGAACCCCACCCCGCGTGTGGCCGGCCACCGACGCCGCGACCGCGATTCGCCGGACCTCTCCTCGCGGCAGGCGCGGTCGATGGGAAGTGAAGGGAAACGCGGGGTCGGTGCGCGCATGACGGATCGAAGCCAGCGCCCAGAGGGCCGGCCACAGCACGAACATTCGATAGCGCACCGACGAGGCGGGGTAGAGGACCAGGTAGTCGGGAACCCGAGCCAACGCGGCGCGGGCCAGGGTCTCGAGTCGTTCCGCCACCCGTCGTGGTCGATCGTCGACGGGCTCGATCAACGTGTTCAGCGTGAGATCCTGATCCGCCAGCCAGCTCGCGGGAATGTGGCAGCGCCCGCGCCGCAGATCGCGAGGCCAGTCGAGCAGGATGTTGGTGAGTTGCAGCGCCTCGCCGACGACCGGGGACAAGTCGAGCCGGCGCGCGATCACATTCGGGGCGTCTCCCGAATGGCGCAGACCGTAGAGCCGCGTGAGCATCACGCCCACGCATCCGGCGACCACCCAACAGTAGTCGTGCAGCTCGCCCTCGGTGTCGAGGTAGGGGACCGGCTCCTGGTCCCGGCGCTCGGCGGCCCGCATCGCATATCCGCGCATGCCGTGGATCATGGTCTGCACGGCTTCGATGATGATGATTCGATCCTCGACATCGAGGCGCTCGAACTCGGCGAGCAGCGCCGGCAGATCGGCGACCAGGTCGAGATCGGGCTGGCGCGGCTGGCGCGCGGCGTCCCGGGCGAGTGCCGCGGCGGCGGCGCGATCCTGGTCGAGTGACGCGGCCAGCAGATCGAAGCGCGCCCCGATCTCTTCGGCGGACCCGGACCATGCGTCCTCGAGCGTGTCGGCGACCCGGCACAACAGGTACGCGGTGCGCACCGCGTCGCCGAGCGAACCCTGCAGGACCCGGATGTTGACCGCAAACGTGCGCGAAACTCGGGGGAGCACCCGGCGCGTCCACGCGCGATCGTGCCCGGCGACCGCGGCCCCGCTCGCCCGGGCGTCGAGTTCGACGCTGCGTTCTCCGAGGGAGCCTGACATCAGACTTCGGTGATGTCCGCCGTCCAGCGAACCAGGACGGCGCCTTTGAGCGTGGCCGCGGTCGGGCACTTTTCCTGGTGGCGGGCCAGGGCCCGGTCGACGGTCTCGCGGGAGCCGGCGGGAATCCGCAGGGTGTAGTGCACGTGGATCTCGGTCAGCACCGGCAGGCCGTCGCGAATCTCATGGTGACCCTCGGCCCGAGCCGCGATCGCATCGGGCGGCAGATTCACCTGGCGCACCTCCAGTGCGCCATTCAGGGTGCCCAGCATTCAACCCGCCGTGGCCGCGACGATGTAGTCCACCGGCAGCGGCAGCTCTCGCTCGGGGGACAAGCGATAGTGTTCCTTGATCACCCCATGGACGCCGAAGTCGCAGTCGGCGCCGGACTCGAGATGGGCGCGGCGATGCAGTCCGGCGACCTTCTCGATGCGGCTGCGTGAGACGTAGGTGAATTCGGTCATGCGACCCCCATGGGCGACCGTCGAGTTCCCGAGCGAGAATAGTGCGCCGCACGAACCGGGCAAAGCGAGGATGCTCCGCGACTCGAGACCATCCGCTCGCCCGCTCCAGCATGCTGTGCTACCGTCGCCAGCCGCCTCGGAGACTCGCTGGAGTGTCACCCCTGTCACCCACCCGATCGTTCACCATCGCCGGTCGTCTCGCCGGCATCACTGCGGCCCTGATGCTTGGGCTCATGGTGCTCGGCTCGGTCGTTCGCACCACCGGTTCCGGTCTGGCGTGTCCGGACTGGCCACTGTGCGAAGGCCGCATCATTCCGCGCTTCCAATTCAACGTTCTGATCGAGTGGTGGCACCGCACGGTGGCGCTGCTGGTCAGTCTCTTCCTGTTCACGACCGTGGCCTGGATCTGGGCGCGGCGTGAAACCCGTCGCCGGCTCGGCGCGATCGCCGGGCTTTCGGTCCTGCTCCTGTTCGTCCAGATCCTGCTGGGCGCACTCACCGTGTGGCACCTGCTCAGCCCGTCGGTGGTCAGCAGTCATCTGGCGACCGCACTCCTGTTGTTCGTGACCGTGCTCTCGATGGCGTTGTTGGCGAAGCCCGAGGACGGCCGCACGCTGGTCTCCGCCGGTTCCACCGGGCTCGCGCTGGCCCTGCTCGCGGTGACCGTGCTGACCTTCGTTCAAGCCGTGCTCGGCGGGGTGGTGAGCACCAGCCATGCCGGCAATGTGTGCCCCGACTGGCCGGCATGCCAGGGCGAGCTGTTCCCGCCCCTCGTCGGCCTCGTCGGCCTCCAGATGATGCATCGCTTCGTCGCCTACGTCCTGCTGGCCGCGCTGCTCGGCGTTGCGATCGCGGCGCGACGCTCGCCCGATCCGCGGCTGCGCCGAGGCACGGCGCTGGCGTTGGCGGTCGGCGTCTCCCAGGCGGTGCTCGGGATCCTGAACGTGTTCCTGCGCACTCCGTTCTGGCTGTCTGCGATCCACCTCGGCGTCGCCACCGTGTTGTTGGGTCTCTTGAGCGCAGTCACCCTGCGCGCGTGGTCCGGGCTCCGTTCGCCGGCACGAGTCGGCGGAAGCGCGATGACGATGAAGGCATCGTGACCACGGCCGAAGCCCTCACACACCGGCCGACCCTCGCGCGCCGGATCTCGGCGTGCTTCGAGCTGACTAAGCCGAACATCGTGTTGCTCGTCCTGGTCACCGGCGTGCCGGCGCTCATGCTGGCCGGCGGCACCGGACTCGATCCCGCGGTCGCCGCGGCGACGCTCGCCGGAATCACGCTGGCCTCGGCCTCCGCGGCCGCCTTCAACCACTATTTCGATCGCGACATCGACGCCCTCATGCGGCGCACTGCGACCCGGCCGCTGCCCGCAGGAATCCTGCGCCCCGAACATGCCCTGATCGTCGGCTTCGGGCTCGGCATCCTGTCGATGATCGTGCTCGCCGGAGGCACGACGCTGCTCGCGGCCGGCATCGCCCTCGCGTCCATCGTCTACTACGCGGTGTTCTATACCGTATGGCTCAAGCGGCGCACGCCCCACAACATCGTGATTGGCGGGGCGGCCGGAGCCTCAGCGCCGATCATCGCGTGGGCGGCGGTGACCGGCACGGTGAGCATCACCGCCGTGCTGATGGCAGCGATCGTCTTCATGTGGACGCCACCGCACTTCTGGGCCCTGTCGCTCTACCGCCGCGAGGACTACCTGCGTGCCAATCTGCCGATGCTGCCGGTGACTCACGGCGAGGCCGAGACCCGGCGGCAGATCGTCCTCTATACGTGGCTGTTGTTCGCGACCACGCTGGGCGTGGCGTGGCTGGTGCGCGGACCGGTGTTCGCGCTGGCGGCCGTCGTGTTCGGGGCCAAGTTCCTGCGCGATGTCCACCGTCTCAAGGCTTCGGCGGCGACCGCGGATGCCGTGCGCGTCTTCCGCTTCTCGATCCTCTACCTGTTCGCGCTCTACGCGGCCCTGACGGTCGATGCGGCGGTCCGGCTGCTCACGGGATCGTGAGGCGCCGCAAAAAAATCCGGGCGAATCCCTGGGGATCCGCCCGTCTAGATTGGTAGCGGGGGCTGGATTTGAACCAGCGACCTTCGGGTTATGAGCCCGACGAGCTACCAGGCTGCTCCACCCCGCAATCGGCCAGGACGGTAGGCCAGGGCCGGGGCCAAGTCAAGCCCTGCAGGCCGTTACGCGGACCGCGATTTGCGGCACATCGTCCGGCTGACTATCCTGCCCGATCTCGTTTCCGCACCGGGAGTGCCCGCCAGAGTCGCGGAGGATCCGCAACTTGAAATCGAGAATTCTAGTGTGTGCCGTCCTGGTCGCGGCCGGGGCGGTGGGCTGGTCTGCGCGCGACGCGCGCGCGGCCGCCGAAGTCCGCCGATTCAGCATCGTCCTCTCCGGCAGCCCAATGTCGGTCGACGGCGGCGACTTCAACGAAACCATCGACTTCATCAACCGCACGGGGCTCGAACCCTTCGGCCTCGAGGGCATGAAGAAGATCAGCCTGGGATGGATGTTCGAGGCCCAGGTGCGCTACTTCGTTCGCCCGAACATCGCGATCAACGCCGGCGTCGGCCAGATGCGCATCACGACCGATCGCGAGTACCTGCCGTTCCTCGGCGCGGCGATCCAGCTCCATGGCGAGGTGCTCACGGTTCCGGTCCACGTCGGCGGCGCCTACTACCTGGCGCCCTACAACCAGGGCGACTTCCAGGCGCGCGCCTTTTTCGGCGCCGGATTGACCAGCCAGGTGTACAGCCGGGCCTTGTTCCAGCAAGAGGTGCGGAACGTGCCCGGCATCCCGAGTGTCATGACCGTGGCAGTCCAGGACGCGCCGGGGTACTACGTCGAGATGGGCGGGCACATGTTCTTCGCCGCGCGCTACTCCGTGATGCTGAGTGGCGTCTACCGCGACGCGGTCATCGACAAGATGGTCGAACGAGCCACCGGACAGCCGCTCTACGATCTCGAGGGCGGGCCCTACACGCTGGACCTGAGCGGGTTCGGCGTGAAGCTCGCGGTCGCGATCGGTCTCTAGCGCTCGTTCATTCCCCGCGTCAGAGTGTCGGACGACTCGGTCCGGATGCGGTAGACGATCTCATCGGGCCGCGCCATGCCGGCCCGTTCGCGCAGCAGGCGCTCGGTGCGCTCGCGCTTGAGGTCGGCGTCGGTGCGCTCACGGTCGAGCTGCTGGATGTCGGCGCGCACCTGGACGTGCTCGGCGCGCATGCGGGCGTTCTCTCGCTCCATGCGCCACAGCCGGAAGAAGCTGTGTTCGCTCAGGAGTCCGGCCCACACCACCCACGCCAGCGCCACCAACCAGATCCAACGGAGACGGCGGAGCACCGGAATCCCCTCGGCGCCATAGCGTCCGAGCTGGTAGCGGCTGATGCGGCGTTCGATGTCGCGCATGACTTCCGTGTCCTCCTGCGATCTCCCGCGAATCCTTTCGCGGGAGCCCCGGTCAGCGAGCCAGTCTACCGAACGCCGAACGCCCTGGGTAACGGGCCGCGGGCCCCAGCTCCTCCTCGATCCGCAGGAGCTGATTGTACTTCGCGACCCGGTCGGACCGGCACAGCGATCCGGTCTTGATTTGTCCGGCGCCGGTCGCGACCGCGAGGTCGGCGATGGTCGCATCCTCGGTCTCGCCCGAGCGGTGCGAGATGACCGCGGTATACGACGCGGATCGCGCCATGTCGATGGCGCTCAGCGTTTCGGTCAGGGTGCCGATCTGATTGACCTTGACCAGGATCGAATTGGCGATCTGTTCGCGGATCCCGCGCCCCAGCCGCTCGACGTTGGTCACGAACAAGTCGTCGCCGACCAGCTGGACGCGCGCTCCGAGCGCTCGCGTCAGCTCGGCCCATCCCGGCCAATCGTCCTCCGCCAGCCCGTCCTCGATGCTCACGATCGGGAACTGCTCGACGAGCTGCGCGTAGAGGCCGACCATCTCGGAACTCGAAAGCGTGCGGTTGTTCTGCCCGGCGAACACGTACGCCCCCTTCTTGTAGAGTTCGCTCGCGGCGACGTCGAGCGCCAGGGCGATCTGCTCGCCTGGGCGATAGCCGGCTTTCTCGATCGCCTCGACCAAGGCACGCAGGGCGTCCTCGTGGGTCGCGAGATCGGGGGCGAAGCCGCCCTCGTCGCCGACCGCGGTCGACATCCCGCGCGACTTCAGGATTCCGGCCAGGGTGTGGAAGACCTCGGTGCCCCAGCGAAGCGCTTCGGCGAAGGTCGGAGCGCCCCAGGGCACGATCATGAACTCCTGCATGTCGATCGTGTTGTCCGCGTGGGCGCCGCCGTTGATGACGTTCATCATCGGCACCGGCAGCGTGCCGGCCGCGGCTCCACCCAGGTAACGATAGAGAGGAACTCCGCGCGCCGCCGCGCCGGCCTTGGCCACCGCGAGCGAGACGCCGAGAATCGCGTTCGCGCCGAGTTTCCCCTTGTTCGGGGTGCCGTCCAGATCGATCAGCATGCGGTCGATCCCAGGCTGATCGAAGGCGTCGCCGCCGGCCAGGCGCTGGGCGATGGGCTCGCGCACGTTGCGGACCGCCTGGAGCACACCCTTGCCGCGGTAGCGCTTGGGATCGCCGTCGCGCAGCTCGATGGCTTCGTGCTCGCCGGTCGAAGCCCCGGAGGGAACCGCCGCCCGGCCCCGGGCACCGCCCTCGAGCAAACACTCGACCTCGAGGGTCGGATTCCCCCGGGAATCGAGGATCTCCCGGGCCACGAGCTGGGCGATTTTGGCCATTGCGCCGGGCAGGCTAGGCCCCAGAGTGCCACGAGTCAAGGGGTTCGGAGCCCGCAAGTGCCTATGGCGGAAGCGCTTGACCCCTTCGAGACGGGCCGCCTATCTTGGCCCGACATGAAACCTCCGCCGCATGGGCCGCGTACTCGGGTTGTCGTCAGGCGAACGGCCGTGGCGTGAATGACGACGCGGCGCTCGTCGGACGGTGCGTCGCGGGGGACGAGCGGGCCTACCGGGAATTGGTCCTGCGATATCAGGCTCGGGTCTACTCGCTCGCGTATCGGATGCTTCGAGTGCGGGAGGATGCCGAAGACATCGCGCAGGAGACGTTCGTGCGGATGTTTCGGGCCGCCCATCGATACGATCCGGAGCGACCGTTTTCATCGTGGTTGTTCACGATCGCGTCGCGGCTGTGCATCGATCACATGAGACGCCGGCGGGTGCCGACGATCTCGATGTTCCAGAGAGAGCAAGGCTCCAACGAAGAGTGGACTCTGGAGCTTCCGGATCAGGGACCCGGGCCGGTCGAGGAGACGGAACAGCTCGAGGAAGAAAGACGCATGCGGGCCCTCGTGGACCGACTGCCCGAGCACTACCGAATAGTCGTCATGCTGAGACATCAGGAAGACCTGTCATACGAAGAGATCGCCGAGGCGCTCGACATGCCGCTGGGAACGATCAAAGCCCGAATCCATCGCGCACGCGCCCTGTTGCGCGAACTGCTGGAACGGGGGGAAGCATGACCCTCGAGCGCGAACTCACTCCGCATTGTCCTCAGCTCGAGCGTATCCACGACTACCTCGATGGTCTGCTCGCCGAGCCGGCCGCGCTCGCGTTTCGCGAACACCTCGACGCGTGCGCCACCTGCGATCGCGAGTACCAGGCGTTCGTCCGCGTGTTCGCGGAGCTGGATGCCACGCCTCTGATCGATCCGGGGCCGGCTTTGGCGCGCCGGATTCTCGCTGCCGTCGTGCCCGCGCGGCGCCATTGGGTGCGCGCATTCGGCTGGACCTACGCCGGCTCACTCGCCGCCAGCGTCGCGGCGATCGCGGTGGTCCTGGCTCTGCCCGGGACCATGGCGACCTGGGAGCGGGTTTCGTCCGGGGCGTCGTGGTTCATGGTCCAGGGTGTCACCGCGGTATTCAGCCTGCTGGGCGCGATCACGCTCGGGATCGCCAACGGCTGGGGCGACGTGCTCGGCATGTCGCAAAGCCTCGCCGCCGTGCCTCGGGCACTCGGCATCGTGCTCACCGAGCCGACGGTCCTTGGCGCCACGTCGGCCGCCCTGTTCATCAGCATGCTCCTGCTCGCCCTGATTCATCGGCGCGAGCGGGGCTCGTCCCGCCGGGTGGATCCGCTCGGCGTCCTGGGGGTCTGAATGCACCGGTTCGAGACGACGTTGCGCAGGGCCGCGCGCTGCTTCGGCGCCGTCCTGGTCCTGACCCTGATGGTGGCGGGCGGACTCGACGCCCAGGCCCAGTCCCAGGCCCAGTCCAAGTCCAAGTCCAAGTCCTCGTCTCGCCCCGAGACCACCCAAGTCGACGTCGGCGGCATTCGAATTCGGTCGACGACGAAGGACGAAGACGTCAAGGTCGATGTGGGCGGCGGTACCATCCAGATCCGCAGTGACGAAGACGAAGACGACGGCACGGGTCGCCGCAATCGCGTCGACATCCGCGGCCCGATGATCATCGTCGACGATGACGACGAGGGGCTGGTGCGCGTGTTCGCCGACGCCGAAGTCGGACCCGACGAACGAATCGAAGGCGACGTGGTCGCCGTGTTCGGTTCGGTAGAGGTCGAGGGGCAGGTCGACGGCGATGTGGTCGCGGTCTTCGGTTCGGTGATCCTGAAGCCGACCGCGGTCGTGGATGGTGACGTGGTCGCGATCGGCGGGGCGCTCGACCATCAGTCCGGAGCCGATGTGCGCGGCGAGAGCGTTTCGCTCGGCATTCTGTCGTGGGCGCCGTCGATGCCGGCGCTGCCCATGCTGCTCGCGATCGTGTTCACCTGCTGGCTGGTGTCCATGCTGTTCGGCAGTCTCCTGCTCCTGATCGCACCGGAGCGGATGCAGAGGGTCAGCCAGACCGCAGTGCAGCGTACCGGGGCCTCGCTGTTGATGGGGATCGCCTCGGCGCCCATGGTCGTGATCCTGATCGTGCTTCTACTGATCACCGTGGTCGGGATCCCATTCGCGATCCTGCTGCCGCTGGCCTACAAGCTCGCGCTGTGGGGCGGCCAGCTCGCGTGCACCCAGGTGATCGGCGCGCGCCTGCTCCGGCGGCCGCTGAACGCCGTGAATCCCTACGGCGCGCTGGCGGCAGGAACCTTGTTCGTCGCCGGATTCTTCGTGCTGGCCGCCGTGCTCGCGGGCCCGCCGGGGTTGTCGCGCACCGCCGCGCTGTTCTTCACCCTGCTCGGCATGCTGTTCGTGGTCGGACTCTCGACGGTGGGAATCGGCGCGGTGTTGCTGTCGCGCTTTGGCGCCGGACCACGGGCAGTGCCCGAGCCGGCGATGTCCGGGTCGACCCTGGGCGCCGGTCCGCAGGTTCCGGCCTCGCCGACCGTCGCTGGGTGAACCGGCGGGGCCCGGAGCCCCGCCTGGGAACTTTCCCCCCGGATTCTGCCGGCCGCCGGTTCGCGAACGCGTCCGGGTCGCCGCGCCCACACGGTAAGCCGCTGTCGCGCAACCCGCTGCCGAGTTGTGCCCAACGCTGACAACGGGTGGCTCCGGGGCATGGATGTGGCAAATGACGTGGGGACATGTGCACCCGCGTCCTCCTTCCGGTCCTGCTGCTTGGGGCTCTTGCCCTTCCGTCCGCGGCCGATGAGCTGGAACGCTCGTCCCCGGCCCGTGGTCTCGTGGTGCGCGACGCGGCGACCGTGCTCGGCAGTCACTGCACCCGCGACCAGGACGGCACGCTGTGGTTCACGCTGCCCGGCGGCCAGCGCTTCGAGCTGATCACTTCGGTGCTCGATCCCGCGATCGCCAATCCCGGTGACGGCGCGTTCCATCCGTTCGAGGCGCATGAAGTCGACGCCGCGATTCGCGAGCTGGACTTTCCGCTCGCGAGCATCGAAGTCGACATCTACATCCTGCCCTACCCGCGCCGGGGCGCCCTGAGCTCGGCCGCCGGTCCCGGACTGATCCTGCTTTCGCCCGGCGTTCAGCCTTTGAGCCGCGAGCACCAGCACGCCGAGGTCGCCCACGAACTGGGACACATCGTCCAGTACACGGTCATGCCGGACCACGACGTCGAACGCTGGGCCGCCTACCGCGCGTTGCGCGGCATCGCAGATGAAGGTCTCTACCATGCGAACGCCCAACACCAGGACCGGCCGCACGAGATCTTCGCCGAGGACTTTCGGGTGCTGTTCGGCGGCGCCCTCGCGGTCGGCTCGGGCGGCATCGAGAACGCTGCCCTGACCCCGCCGAGGAGCGTTTCCGGCCTGCGTTCGTTTCTCGCCGAACTCGCGGGCCCGAGCGTCGCCGCCGGACTCGAGGTGTCGCCCAATCCCGCACGCGGCCCGATTCGGTTCCGACGGACCGGTGGACCGTTCGTTCCGCTCGATCTATTCGACGCTCAGGGCCGCCGTTTGATGACCGTCGAGCCGCGAAGTTCGGGCGGCGTGGTCGAGTGGTTCGCAGACGCGCGATCGATCGCGGGATCGACGGGCCCCCAGGTGATGTTCGCGCGCCCGCGCTCACCGGGAGCCCGCGGCGCGCGTTTCATCTGGACTCCGTAGGCCAGTCGACCGGCAGCGATTCGGGTACGAAGTCGGGCGAGACGACGCGCGCGCGCCGATCGCCGAGCCCGGCGTAGTCCCGCAACGCGTCGAACACCGAGCGGGGCAGGCTCGCCAGGATTCCGAATCCGGCATCGCGCCCGGCTTCGACTTCGCCCGACAGCCACTCCTCGCCCTCGCGCAGATCCTCGACGGTCATCGGCTGCAGCGTCACCGAGATCATCATGTAGTGGCGCGCCGAGAGCTTGACCACTTCCATTCGCCCGACCGGCATCGGAATCGCGCGCGAGAGCATGGTCCGCACCGAGTCCATCGAATCGAAGCCGAGATCCGGCAGCCCCGACCTCTGGATGCGATAGCGTCCCCGCAGCGCCTCGAAGCGCACCTTGATCGATACGTCTGCGTTCGACACCAGACGGTCGAACCACGCGGTCCGGCTCCGCCACAGCTCGGCATGGATCAACAGTGTCGCCGGCATGCCGCGAGCCAGACTGGCTTCGATGCGCTCGTCGAACACGTCCCGGAGCCGGAGATCGGTGCGCAGGACGCCCGCCTCCGCGTAGACCCGCTGCAGGGAGACCTCGAACGCTTCAGCGACCCCGGCGAGCGCGAGCAGCAGGAAGGCCGACCCCGCCGCGCGTACGAGGGCGCGAACGCGGAAACCCTCCGGACCGGACGGGAGCGACGGGGCCACGGGCGCCGGGGTCAGAACGGACGCTGAAGTCTCAGACTCACGACGAAATCCGAATCGGGTTCGCGCAGATTCTTGGCAAAAGTCAGACGCAGGGTCTCCTCCGACGAGCCGAAGCCGAACCCGCCATCCGTCTCGATCCGCTGACTGGCGACGTCCCAATGGTGCTCCGGTGAATCCCAAGCCCGGCCCACGTCCACGAACGCGATCAGGTGAAGCCCGCCATCGAAGTACGGCGACCGCAGCCGCCATAGTCCGACGATGTACTCGGCTTGCGCCAGTACCATCTGATTGCCGCGAAAAGCAGCCATGGGGTGGGCACGCAGGCCGTCGACTCCGCCGACCAGGAATTCACGTTGCGCCGGCAGGTCACCGCTCGCCCCGTGCCCGGCCACGCCCCGCAGCAGGAGCGTCGAGGCGGGGGACAACCGGACGATGCTGCGAAAGTCGGCGAAGGCGCGCACGTAATCGAAATCACCGCCCAGGCCCATGCCGCCGCGCTCGATCACGATCCAGTGATCGACGCCGTGCGGATGGCGATCGGCATGACTCTGCCGCTCGAAACGGAGCTGGAGCGTGTAGGCACTGCCATCGTCGATCGCGGGATTGTCGCGCAGCGGTCGATCGCGGTTGAACCAGGAGCGGGTGCCGGCATTGAGTGGCAGGCTGGAGTACGCGTCGCTCCGGACGTGAAAGCTCGCGCGGGTGAGATGCGGTATCCGCGCGGCGACATAGGCGCCGACGCCCTCGCGCTCGAAATAGTCGCGGAAGTCGTCGCGGACGAACAGCAAGGCCAGGCTGTTCTCGAAGTCCGGCACTTGCTGGAGCTCATTGTGGTCCGTGCGCCGGTCCATCGACGCGCCGACCGCCGCCTGCTGCCCCGGGCCGAACGGCTGTTCGACCTGGACGCCGTAGAGCCACCGCCCGCGGTCGAACGGATACTCGATCCGGCCGGCGACGCGCGGCAGATTGGTTTCGGGCTGCTGCAGCTCCCACTGGACGCCGAGCCGGAGGCGGTCGACCCGGTTGTAGTCCCCCAGCAGATCCAGCCGTCCGAATCGGTCCTGATCCCGCCAGGCGCGCGGGTCGGTCAACAGGTTCTCGCCATAGGGCGTGCGCGGCGGTGGCGAAGCACCCGGGGCATGAAACTCCTCGAACGAGAACGCGAGCGAGTCCTCGGCGGCCGGGCGGAACACCAGCGTGTCGGTTTCGAACGCCACGGCGGGCAGGGCGCGAAGGCTCGCAGCCAACAGGAACGCAGCGAGCGCGCACCACCGGCGCGTCGTCGACGGGGATCGGGTCTGGGTCACGGGGCGAGGGCTCCGATTCGGGGGTCAGCCGGCACCGCGCGGCTCCGCAGCGGAAGCGCGCAGCATGATCGCGGGATGCTGACCTCGCAACGGTCGTTCCAGGGCTGTGACCCGCGTGAGCGACCGCTGGACGTCGAGCGCTGGCAGCGGCTCGGACCCGGATGCATGCCGCGAGGGCGAACCACAGTTCGTAGCGCAGCGAAGGTGGCGTTCGTGGCGACTGCGCGACGCGGTGTCGCGATTCCGCTCAATGGCGGCTGATCCCGTACTTCCGCATCTTGCGGTGCAGGTTGGTACGGTCGATTCCGAGGCCGGCCGCGGCCTGGGTCACGTTCCAGTGGGCGCCTTCGAGTGCCCGGCGGATGGCCTCGGCTTCGCGGCGCTCGATCTCGCCGCGCAGTCCGGTCGCGTCGGGCCGGCCGGGGCTGTCCGACAACCACGGGGCCAAGTCCCCGGCGGTCACCGAGGAACCGCGCACCAGGATCGCGGCACGTTCCATGAGATTGCGCAGCTCGCGGACATTGCCCGGCCAGCCGTACTCCTGGAGCAACGATGCGGCTTCCGGGTCCAGCCGGACCGGTGGCCGGCCCTCGGCTTCGCAAAATCGCGCGAGGAAGTGCTCGGCGAGCGGGACGATGTCGGCCGCGTGCTCGCGCAGCGGCGGCACGTGAATCGGGAGCACGTTCAACCGGTAGAAGAGATCCTGGCGGAAATCGCCGGCTTCGACGCGCTCGCGCAGGTCCTGATTGGTCGCCGCCAGCACGCGGACATCGAAGGTCAGCGTGCGCGTGCCACCGAGCCGCTCGAGTTCGCCGGTTTCCAGCGCGCGCAGGAGCTTGGCCTGTGCGTCCAGGGCCAGATCCCCGATCTCGTCGAGGAACAGCGTGCCCTCGTGCGCCAGTTCGAAGCGTCCCTTCTTGGCCTGAACCGCGCCCGTGAAGGCGCCCCGCTCGTATCCGAACAACTCGCTCTCCAGCAGCTCGCGCGGAATCGCGGCGCAGTTGAGTTTGACGAATGGTCCCGACGCCCGCTTGGACAACGCGTGGATTCCCTCCGCGACCAGCTCCTTGCCGGAGCCGTTCTCGCCGGTGATCAGCACGCGACCCTGCGAGGGTGCGATTCTCCGGATTTGCTCCACCACTCCCGCCATGGCCGGGCTGTTGCCGACGATCCCGAGCCCGTCAGCGGCTGCCGCCTGCGCCGGCTCGACGCGCCTGAGCCGAGTGACCCGCGCCGCCTGCTCGACCACGCCCAGCAGATGCTCGCGGTCCGGCGGCTTCTCGATGAAATCGAACGCGCCGCGTTGGCCCGCCTGGATCGCGTGCCGCAGCGTGGCTTCACCGGTGATCACGATCACGCCGGTATCGGGGGCGCGCTCGCGAATGCGTTCGAGGGCCTCGAGCCCGTGCATTCCGGGCATGGCCAGGTCGAGCAGCACCACGTCGGCGCGGGCGGTTTCGAGGGCCGCCACGGCGCGTTCGCCGGTTTCCGCTTCGGTCACGGTATGGCCGGCATGCTCGAGAATCTCGCGCAGCGCGCCACGGATCGCGGGATCGTCGTCGACCACCAACACCGCGAGACTCGGGCGCGCGCTCATGACACTTCGGCGGCCGGGCCGCGAGGATTCACTTCGTCGGCGCCGGAGGCTGCGAGCGGCAGAACCAGCCGCGCGCGGACACCGCCGCCTTCGCGATCCGACAGCTCGGCGCTGCCGCCATGCTGGCGGGCGATGTCGCGCACCAGGGAAAGCCCGAGACCGCTGCCCCGGCGTTTGGTGCTGACGTAGGGCTCGAACAGGCGGCCGGCCAGCTCGGAAGGCAGCCCCGGCCCGCGGTCGAGAATCTCGATCACGGCGTCGGTGCCGGTAGTCGAGACCTCGAGGTCGACCGGTTGCCCCGAGGGGTCGGCCTCGACCGCGTTCAGGACCAGGTTGTGGATCGCGCGACCCAGGAGCAGCCGGTCGGCCTGAACGCGCGGGGAGGTCACGCGACGGACTACGACGCGCGGCGCGAGCGAAACGTCGGCGCGCACGGCATTCTCGGCGACTTCGCCGGCATCGAGTGGCTCGAGCCGCGGTTCGGGCAGGCGCGCGTACTGCGCGAACTGCTGCGACAGCCGGGCGAGGTGATCGACTTCGACACCAACGCTCCGCAGCTCGCGGCGAAAGGCGTCGCCCTCGACTCCCGGCATGTCGGAGACCCGGTGTTCGATCAGCTGCAGGTTCAATTTCATCGGCGTGATCATGTTCTTGAACTCGTGAGCGAGCGTGCGTGCGACGCCACGCCAGGCCGCTTCGCGCTCCGCGAGCAGGAGGGAGGCGCGTGCGGCTTCCAGCCTGCCGGTCATCGTGTTGAATGCCATGCCGAGCCGCGCCAGCTCCGAAGCGCCTTCGGGCCTCACCCGGGCCGACAGCTCGCCGGCGGCCACGCGATCGAACGCCGACGACAACTCCGAGATCGGTTGCGCCGTGCTGCGCGCCAGCAGGCGCGACAACAACAGAGCGACCACTGCCAGGACCACCACGATCGCGCCGACCAGCAGTGCGTACCAGCGTCGTTGCAGGTCGACCGTGGCGCCGAGCTGGCGATAATACACGGCTCCTTGTCCGAGCGACTCGAGTTGCCCGAAGAAGTCGGGTGAAACCTGGATCGCCGCGATCAGGACGTCGCCCGACGGCATTCGATCCGCACCCGCGATCGTTCCCGATCGGATCGTGTGATCTTCCTCGAGCGCCGCGTCGATCTCGGTCGCGAGGTCCACCGGTGCGGCCAGCAACACTTCCGGCGGCGTGATCTGGTCGATCTGCCGCCACGTTCCATCAGGAGTGCGGCCGTAGACCTGGACGAAGTCGACGCCGGCGCCACTGAGTGCTCCCGCCAGCGTGCTTCTCTGCGCGTCGGACCAGGGTGCCGGCGGCCAGGTTCGTGACCAGGTCGAAGCACTGGCGCGCAACGACCCCTCGAGCCGCGCCATGGACGAGCGGCCGACTTCGAGCCCGGCTTCGAGCGCGCGCGCGACTCCGGGGCGATGCCAGCGGGCGATCGATCGGTTGAGCTGGTCCCAGGTGAAGAGCGTGAATGCGGCCGTCGGAATCAGCGCCAGCAGCAGCAGGGACAGGAACAGCCGCGTGCGGAGCGTCACCGGGTGGTGCGGCTCAACCGGATCCCAGGCCGCCGAGTTGTCCGCACGCGGCCCAGATCTCTCCACCCATCGTGTGGCGCACCGTGACCGCGGGGGCCCGCGGGTATAGACGTTCCGCGAAGGCGCGGACCGATTCCGGCGTGGGTCGTTGCCAGGACAAGCCGGGCACCGGATTGTAGGGGATCAGGTTGATCTTGCTCGGCAGCTCGCGCGCGAACGCCGCCAGTCGGTCGGCATCCGCCTCGGAATCGTTGACGCCGGCGATCAGGGTGTACTCGAGCGTGACGCGCCGGCCGACGGTGCGACCGTAGTCGCGGGCGGCATCGAGCAGCTCCCGGATCGGCCAGCGCCGATTGACCGGCACCAGTTCGTCCCGAAGGGAATCGGTGGTCGCGTGCAGCGACACCGCGAGCCCGAGCGCGAGCCCTTCCTCCGCCAATCGGCGAATCTGCGGCACGAGTCCGCTGGTCGAGACCGTGACCCGCCGCATTCCGACGTTGAGACCGCGCGGGTCGTTCAGGATGCGAATCGCGTGCAGGACGGCGTCGTAGTTGGCGAGGGGCTCGCCCATGCCCATGAAGACCAGATTGAAGCGGTCATCGCGCCAGTCGTGATGGTCGCCCATCGCCACCACCTGAGCCACGATCTCGTCGGGCCGCAGGTTGCGCTTGAGCCCCATCAAGCCGGTGGCACAGAACGAGCACTTGAGTGCGCACCCGACCTGGCTCGAGAGGCAGAACGTGAGCCTGCGCTCGGTCCTCATCGAAACCGATTCGACCCGGGCGGCATCGTCGAGTGCCAGGACGAACTTGTGGGTCGAGCCGTCGAGGGTGCCGCGGATTTCGGTGCCGCGGACAGGCTCGAGGCCGCACACCTCGGGCAGCCGATTGCGCAGCGCCTGGGGCAGATTGGTCATCCGACCCGGGTCTCGCTCATGATGCAGGTAGACCCAGGAGAAAATCTGGTCGGCGCGGTAAGGTGCCTGGCCCAGAGAGGCGAGGCGCTCTACCAGCTGATCTCGGCTGAATCCGTAGAAGCTAGGGGGCCCGAAGGCCGTGTTGCGTGACACCATGAGTGGGCTCGAGGGTTCGACGGCCGTCGGACGCTATCAACGCAGGCATTTGCAGTCAACGAGTTCCGATGTTATGCATGTCCATGCAATGGAAGATCGACAGGATCGAGCCAGGGACCTGATGGCCTGCGTCGGAGACCCATCACGTTTCCGGGTCCTTGTCGAACTCCAGCGTCGCGAGCTGTGCGTCACCGATCTGGCCAGGCGAGTCAGACTCTCGCAGTCCTGTACCACTCGACACCTGCAGGCCCTGACCCGGGTTGGGGTGGTCGAGCGCCGGCGGGACGGAAAACGCGTGGTCTTCTCGGTCGCGGGGGGGGATCAGGTTGCCAGCCTGGTCTCCTGGGCGCTCGGGGGCGAAGCGGGCTCGCGCGAGGCGGCCGGGGCCCGATCGACCCAGACTCGGAAGACTCAAGCCCGATCTTCGGACGTCCCGACCGAGCCCCGGCCCCCGGCGATGCTCCTCAAGAGGAAGCTGCGTTCGTCAGCACCCACACCTGAAGTTCCTGCCGCCGATCTGGCTCCACCGGCTGCTCCCGACCCTGGCGAGGCACCGGTCCGCTTGAGAGGGCCCAGGAAAACCGGAGAACTCGAGGACTACCTCCTCTAACTATGCGTGTCGGTGCAATTGATATCGGCTCGAATTCCGTTCGGCTGCTGGTCGCCGACGTCGTTCCTGATGGGCCCCTCACGACCGTGACGCGAGCGGGTGAGCCCTGCCGGCTGGCCCGGGATCTGGGCCGGACCGGCGAGATTCTCCCCGAGCTGGCCGAGCGGGCGGCTCGGATCGCGACCGAGTTTGCCGGCCGGGCCCGTTCCCTCGGGGCGACGCGGCTTCTCGCGGGCGCCACGGCGGCGCTGCGCTCTGCGCGCAACGGCTCGGACGTCGCTCGGCTGATCTCGAATCGGGCCGGAGTTCCGGTTCGGATCCTCACCGGCGACGAGGAAGCTCGAACCGTCTATCACGCGGTCGTCACCGGGCTGGGGGGACCGGGCGCCGGAAGCGCCTGCCTGGTTTTCGATATTGGCGGCGGAAGCACGGAGGTGGTCAGCGGGGTGGGAACAGTTCCCGGGCGCTGGGCCAGCCTGCCATTCGGCGCCGTCAGCCTGACCGAGCGCTTCCTCTCGACCAACCCACCCGCGGCCGAGGAAATCGAAAGCCTGGACCGGCACGTCGCCGAACATCTTATGCATGAATGTGCATTGATGCCGCTGGAAGCGCCGTTGCTGGCCGGAGTCGGGGGAACGATCACCGTGCTCGCCATGCTCGACAGGCAAATGGTCACCTACGACCCCGGCCTCCTCGAGGGCTGGCGAATAACCGGAGACAGGCTCGCGGGCCTGATGGGGCAGATCGAGAAATCGACCGATCGGGAGCGGCGCCTGTGGCCCGCCATGGGTGAAGGACGGGCCGACATCGTGGTCGCAGGCTGCCGCGTCGTTCATGCCCTGGTCGAGCGATTCCCCTCCACCGCCCTCATTTGCTCGACCCAGGGGCTCCGCTACGGCCTGGCCCGCATGGCAGCCGTCGGGCCAAGGGGGGCTTCTCCCCCCGGATTGGGTGATTCGACCGTTGACGACCGTTCCCCCGCGGGCGGATACTGAAGCCGGCGAACAGAGCAAGAAAAAGCAAAATGAGCGTCTGGTTGTAAGAAGAGCTGCTACCGGTACTCCAGAGGTCCCCTCCATCCGGTCGATAGCTTGATAGATCCGGCGTTCCTCGAACCGGCTTACTGTCAAGCGTCTTGATATGGACCAGGGGATTAAGGGAGCAGCAACGAATGCTCAAGTTTCGCAACAGCCTCCTGATCATCACGACCCTGCTGATCACCGCCACGGCGTTCGTCGCGAACGACGCGTCGGCTCGCTCCGTGTTTCACGGCAAGCGACCGGCGACGTGGGGAGTCGATGACATCGGCCCCTCGACGAGCACCGGGGAACCCGATGTTGGCGGCGGTCAGAAGGACCCAACGTCAGGTCCGAACAGCGATCCCGACAGCGATGTCGGAATCACGATGCGCGGTAATGGCGACATCCGTTGGTTCGTGACGTTCATGGCTCAAAGGTATTTCGGGGTCGGCTGGTAACTGATCTCGGAAAAAACTGAATGATGAGAGGCCGGCGGTCCGCACCGGGGTGCGGGGCCGTCGGATGGGCTGCGGGCAACCGAGGGCTCAAAAAAGTGCAGCGATCGATCCCCCCCGATCTGTCTCGGGTTCGTCCGGACCAGGACGGTACCTCCCAACACGAGGCGATCGGCGACCTTCATCTGGCCGCCGACAACTTCGCTGGGGCCATTGACGCGTTCCAACTCGCGCTTCGCGACATTGGGCCATCGCGTCCGGCAGAGCGTTGCCGGATCCTGGATCGCCTTGCTGAAGCGACGCGCCGCCGCGGGGACTACGATGCGGCGAAACGCGCGCTCGCCGAGTCGCGCGAGCTGGCCCGCGTGCTCGACGATCCGCGGGTGGTGGCGCGCATCGCGGGACGCCTGTCGCAGGTCCATGCCGATCTCGGGCGCTATCGCGCCAGCCGCCGCTACGCACTGTTTGCGTACCGCGCCTTGCGCGACACCGACGACCACGAAACCGTCGGGCACGTGTCCGTCATCCTCGGTTTTTGCAGCGCGCGTCTGGGCAACAGCGCCGAAGCCATCGACTGGCTGCAGAGCGCGGCGGCGACCTTCCGCCGCATCGACGACAACGAGGGGCTGGTGACCGCGCTCAACACCCTCGGGCTGGTGTACAAGAACCTGCGCGAGTGGCGGGAGGCGACGCGCTTCCTCGAGCAGGCCCTGAGGCTCGACGAGCGGGCCGGCTTCTACGCGCGCATGCGCGGCCATCATCAGAATCTCGGCCTGATTCGCTACCGCCTCGGCCAATGGGATCTGGCCGAGGAGAACTTCCGGCAGTCGCTCAAGATTTCGCGGGACATCGGCCACACCCAGGGCGAAGCCGTCGCCCTGCTCGCGCTCGGAATGCTGGCGCGGCGCCGGCGCGAGCTGGATGGCGCCGAAGAGCACTTCCAGCGCGGGCTCGAACTGGCGCAACGGGCAGGCGCTCGTCGCGAGGAGCTGCTGGCCCGGGAGTTCCTGGGCGAGCTGTTCCTCGATCGTGGCGACCCCGGCGCGGCCGAACGCAGCCTGGCGGCGGCGTTGATCGAGGCCGAGCGCACGGCTCCCGGCGGCGACCTGGTCGCGGAGATCGAAATCCGCCTGGCGCAGGCGCTGCTCGGCCTCGGCCGTCCCGATGACGCTCAGGTGCACGCGCGTCGCGGCGCCGAGATTGCCGAGCGGATCGGCGATCGGATCGAGCAGGCGATCGCCGAGCGCACACTCGCCCGGATCGACGCCACCCGCGGCAACAACGCCGGGCTCGAATCCCGGATGCGCCTGGCCGCCCAGTCGTTCGAAACCTTGGGCGAGACCTACGAGTTGGCGACCACCCTGGCCGGCTGGGGCGAGGCGCTTTTCGACTTGCCGAAGAGCGTGCGCATGCGCGTGCCGCTCGAGCCGGTGATCGAGGCGGGCAAGCGAGCGGCGGCCCTGTTCCGTGAGTTGGGAGTAGTGGCCGCGGCGTCGGAGTCCCTGCTGACGCTGGCTCGGCTCGAGAGCGAGCGCGAGCACTACGACCAGGCGCTCACGTTGCTCGAGCGTGCCGAGCAATGGCTGGGCGACGCCGGCGCCGCCGACGCCGAAGAACGCGCGAAGATCCTGCGCCGCGAGCTGGAGCAGCAGTACGTCGCCGTGTCGCTTTCGACCTGCAACGAGTTCCGCGCGCTGGAGGAAGCCAACCGGCTGTTCCGCGAGACCACCAGCATGGACGGCCTGCTGGCCGGCACCGTGCGGCTCGCGGTCGAGCACGCCGGCGGCGATCGCGGTTTCGTCGCGTTCAGTGGCGCCGCCGGCCGCCTCGACGTCGTGGCGCAGCACGGGCTGGGTCGCGATCGCGCGCGCCGCATTCTCCGGGTGATCGAGGGTGTGGGTGGCTCACGCCTCGCCGAGCACGGACCCATCTTCTCGAGCCGAGTGTCCGCCGATCCCCGTTTTGCATCGGCTCTGACCGGGGCGCTGGAAGGGGTCGGATCGCTGGTCTGCGTGCCGCTCAACTTCCCGTCTCAGTCGGTAGGCGTGGTATTCGTCGATCGCCTGACGGACAACCTGCTCGGTCCGTTCCGGCAGCGCGAGCTGAACTTGCTCGCGGTGCTGGCCAACACCGCCGCGGTCGCCATGGTCGAGGCTCAGCGCTCGGTGCTGATGGAAGAGAATCGCGAGCTGCGCAACAAGCTCAAGCCGATGCCCGGGCTCGAGCGAGTGGTCACCGAGTCGCGCGAGATGAGCGCGATCCTCAAGCTGCTCCAGAAGGTCGGCGACAGCCCGGCGACCATCCTGTTCATGGGCGAGACCGGAACCGGCAAGGGACTGCTCGCCCAGGTGGTGCACGAGGCCTCGATCCGCCGCAATCGTTCGTTCGTCCAGGTGAACTGTGCCGCACTGCCCGAGCAACTGCTCGAGAGCGAGCTGTTCGGCTACGTCCAGGGCGCCTTCACCGGCGCCGTGCGCGACAAGTCCGGCCTGTTCGAGGAAGCCGAGGGCGGCACCATCTTCCTCGACGAGATCGAGAAGGTTCCCGAGTCGGTTCAGGCCAAGTTGCTGCACGTGCTCGACAGCGGCGAGATTCGTCCGGTCGGGGCGACCCGGAACCGCAAGGTCGACGCGCGCGTGATCTGCGCCACCGGGTGCGACTTGCGCGAGCGGATCCGCGAGGGTCGCTTTCTCGAAGACCTCTACTACCGGCTGAACGACATCTCGGTGCGGGTGCCGCCGCTGCGCGAGCGCCGCGAGGACATTCCGCTGCTCGCCCAGCACTTCCTCGCGGTCTACGCCCGCCAGATGGACCGTCCGATCGCCACCCTGTCGCCCCGCGTCATGCGCGCCTTCCTCGACTTCGAGTGGCGGGGCAACGTCCGCGAGCTCGAGAAGACGATCAAGCGTCTGGTGGTGCTCGGTGACGACGATGGCCCGCTCGACGTCGACCTGCTGCCGCCCGAGATGCGCGAGCGGATCGAACGGCCCGCTGAAGTCGACGCCCCGACCACCGGGACCACGCTTCGATCCAACGTCGCGCGCCTCGAGCGAGACCTGATCGCTCGGTCGCTCGATCGATCGGGCTGGAACAAGGCGCGCGCGGCGCGCGAACTCGGGCTCAGCTACCCGACGCTGCTCGCCAAGATCCGTTCCTTCCATATCGAACCGGCGAAGCGCTAGCCCCTTCAAATCCCGCCCCACCTCCTATCAAAAGTCTTGCACGCCTGATTCCTCTGCGGCGCAAGCGTTTGCGCGCTCGAAGCGTTTTTCGGGATCAAATTGTTTTCCGATCGACCGCTTCGCGAGCCTGCCTCGTGTGCACGACCGCGCCGCCGCACGCGACACCGCTCGTTGCATCGCAACGCATTACGGGTTTCTTGTTCGAGGATTGTGTGCTTGGCATCGATGCTGCTTGATCTACTTGATCGGAGGGGGGGGACCTCCAAAAAGCGGTTCGAAGACAATCTCGGGCCGTTGCAGAAAATCTGGGCTAGCCGGTTTGTAGTGGGTCAGGTCAAGGGTTACGAGCCCCGTCTACTGGACATTGTACCGACCTTCTACTACCGGCTGGCTCGGAGATGACGCAGGAAGCACCAAAGTAGCTTGAGGAATACCGAGCAGCACCTGAGCAAGGCCTCACACCCGGAGCACTTGAGATCGGCGGGTTCGCTGACGACGAGGGCTCCACAACACCCGCCGGGGAAGTGGCGCGGTGCTCCGGGTTCTTTGTTAGGACACCGGTCTCCAGCGACATTGGCCAACATTGGGGGATGTCTCGGCTGATGTGGCTAGCTCTTCGGGGCCGGTGTCCTCGTTTTTTTGGCTGAGAAGGGGTTTTGGGCCTGTGCACCCCCCAAGAAGCGAGGGTGTGGCGCCAGCCGCACACCTGCGTCGCCAGCGCACCTGAATCGACCCTCGACACGCCCGCCGGCGAGGCCCGATTGGATGCTCTGATCCATTCCAGGGCAATGAGTTAGCTCAACGCCTGCCGATGGCCGGCCGGTGGCACGGCCATTGCCCTTGATCATCTTGGATTGTGGCGCCACCGAGCCGAATATCGCGGCCGCGGCGCGCCCTCGATAGCAGGGGTATGTCATGGACCTTCGCGCCTCCTTCTCTTCGGTCGCAATGTTGCTCGCCGCCCTCGCAGTCTCGGGCTGCAAGGACACCACGGCTCCGCGCGACGTCTATCCGCCATCGGCGCCGCGTGGCGTCTACAGCGTCACCGGCGACCAGACGGTCTACCTCCGCTGGCTCGGCAATCCGGAAGCGGATCTCGCCGGCTATCGCATTTACATCGCGAACTGTCCCGACGGTCCGCAATGCCTCTACGAACCGGTGGGCTCGACCACGCTCACCCAGTTCAACGTCGGCAGCCTGCAGAACGGGGTCACCCTCTACTACGCGGTTACGGCTGTGGACCACGCGGGCAACGAGAGCGAACTGTCCAAGGAAAACGTGTTCGATACGCCGCGGCCCGAGGGGTTCGACGAGGTCCTGACCGACGCCGCGGCGGCGCCCGCGACCAGCGGCTGGGACTTCTCCGACTATCGTCGCCGGGCATTCGACGATCCGTCGGTCGACGTCTATTACGTGGTGTCGAACGGCGCCGATCTGATGATCGCGCCGTTCACCGATACCGACATCCAGGATGCCGGCTACGCGAACACGCTCGATGCGATCGACTTCGCGCCGAACGGCGGCTGGTCGCCGACCGGGACCGTAGAGTTGATCCCCGGGCACTGCTACCTCGTCTGGACCCATGACAATCACTTTGCCAAGTTGCGGGTGAGCCGCCTGACCGGGGGCTCACTGGTCATGGACTGGGCCTACCAGGTGGACCCGGGCAACCCCGAACTGGCCGCGCGCCGAGCCCTCAGGGACGGCGAAAGAGTGCGGCGAACGGGGCTGCCATGAGGCATAATAGAAGGCGTTCCCGAGCCGCCCACGAGGTGCTGGCCATGACTCCACGCTTCCGAGTTTCCGTTCTGGCCGCCGCGCTGTTTGCGCTCACAGCACTGCCTGCGATCGCCGCGGCATTCTCGGTGGACCTGACCACCGAGCGCGGCCACGATTCGGTCTACCAGCCCGGCGAGGCCATCGACCTGCGCGTGCACTCTTCCGACGATGCCTACCTGATCGTCTACGAGATCGACGCGGAGGGCGCGGTCCATCTCATCTTTCCCTTCGACGTGCGCGGTGGCATGGTCGAGGGCGGTCGCACCTATCGGCTGAGCGAGGAGCGTCCGGATTTCCAGTTGGTCGTCCAGGGCCCTGTCGGCCAGGGCTACCTGGTTGCGATCGCCGCGCGCGATCCATTCCGTGACCTGCCCTGGTATCTGCGACCGTACGATCCGCATGCCGCGGAGCTGGGATACGAAGAAGCTCCGGCCGAAGAGCGCGACGCCGAGGGCGTGACCGCCGACGGCAAGATCGTCGGTGACCCGTTCGTGGCGATGGAGCGCATCCGCCGCACCGTGCTGGCGAGTCCCGACGACGCCGAGTCGTTCGCGACCTCGTACTCGGGCTACTACGTCCACCACGAGGTTCGTTATCCGCGCTACCTGTGCAACGACTGTCACCGTCCGGGGTATTGGTCGTGGTGGTCCGGATTCGATCCCTACTACGCGACCTGCTCCGTGTTCACGGTGCGGGTGAACTACGGCTGGGCGTGGGGCCCGAGCTACTGGTTCGGCACCGTGCCCTACTACGTCTACTCATGGGTCCCGGGCTGCGCGCCGGGCTACGTGGTGTATCCGACCCGCTACGTCACCTCGTGGTACGGCTGGGCATCGTGGCAACGCGCCTGGGGGGGCATGCGCCGGTTCAAGCCCTCGGCGCCTCCGGGCTACATCCCGCCGAGCAAGTACGACGGCGAGTTCCGTCGCCGCGACGCGACCCGTGCCTTGCCGCCGGGATTCATGGCCGGTGCCCACGACCTGCGAGCGCGCGGAGGGAATGTTCGGGTTCCGGTCGGTGCGGCATGGCGGCAAGTCGGCGATCGCGAAGCGATCGAACAGCGCGAGGTCGTCGATCGCACTGGCCGAAATCAGAATCCGGTAGGCCGGCCCAATACCTCTGGGGTGCGCAGCGAAGGCCGGAATCGCGTGCCTGCATCACGCGCCCCGAGCGAGGATTCGCCGAGGCCGTCGCGCTCGTATCAAAGGGAGAGCCGTCCCTCGTCGCCTCGCGTGCCGGCGACCCAGGCGCCCGACTACGAGGCGCCCCGCTACGAGCGAGTCGCCGACCGCCGGTACGAAGCGCCACCAGCGCCCGCGATGCGCGAGACCCGCGGCTCATCCCGACCGGAGCCCAGCGCACGCTCGGCCCCGCCCGCATATCAGCCGCAGCCTGCGGCCCGGGATTTCTCGCCGCCTTCGGGCAGCGCGTCTCACGGCCGAATGTCCGCACCGGCCGGCGGAGGTTCCTCGGGTGGTGGGGCCAGGACTCGCCGCTGATTCGACCGCGACCCCGCTCGACGCGCGCAGCGGCCCGCCGTGGCATAATGGCGGGCCGCTGTTCGTTGACCCCACATCTGGAGCTCGAATGACCCTGCACTTCCGGCGCTTTCTTGCGCTCGCGCTGGCCGCGTTCACCACTCCAGCCGTGGCCTTCGCCGCGCCGCCCGGTTTTGCGTTCCTCGAGATCCCGAGTGGCGCCCGCGCGGCCGCCCTGGGCGGCGCATTCACGGCGATGGCCAGCGGCATCGAGGCCCAGTTCTGGAATCCCGCGGGGCTTTCATCGCTCGGCACGTTTCAGGTCGAAGGCACGCACACCGAGCTGATTGCGGGGCTGCGCCACGACACCTTCTCGGCCGGCGGCCGCGTGGCCGGCGGCGGACTCGCGGGGTCGTTTCGCGCGTTTTACACCGAGCCGATCGACGAGCGGGACGACCTGGGGAATCTCGTCGGCACCTTCGGCTCGCACGACCTCGAGCTGGGCGTGGCCTATGGGTGGGCGCTGCTGCCCGGGCTCGACGCCGGCCTGTCAGGCCAGGTCATTCGCGAGCGCATCGCCAATCTCGCGGCCACGACCTACGCCTTTGGCGCCGGCGCGACGTGGTCGCCGGCCAGGCTCGAGGGCTTGAGGCTCGGCGGTGCGGTTCAGAATCTGGGCCCCTCGGCGCACTACACGATCGACGACGTCGAAGGCGAGCCGGTCGGACTGCCGATGGCCTTCCAGGGGGGCGGCACCTACACGATGCGTGCCGGCGAGCGACTCGAACTCCAGGGCGCTCTGGAAGGGCGTTTCACGCGCGGCCGTGCGGGTCAGAGCATGGCCGGCCTCGAGCTGCGGGACGCCTCCGGCGCCTCGCTGCGCGGCGGCTGGCGGTTCAACGACGACGCGACGACCTACAGCGTGGGCGCCGGGTACGCGATGAGCGGTCTCCGGCTCGACTACGCCTACGTTCCACTCCGCCTCGACCTCGGCGACACCCATCGCTTCGGGTTCACGGCTCTTTTCTAGAGTCCGGCCAGCGTCTGAGGCTCAGCTCGCCGCCTTCCAGCACGGCGTAGCTCATGTGTCGGATCCAGTCGCCGAGAACCAGGAACCGCTTTCCGCCGTCGCGATGATCGTAGACGTGATGGAAGTGCCCGATCATGACCGCGTCGAAGCCCGCGGCGAACCGGGGTGCCGCGACCTCCCGCACCAGCCGGGGGCCGTCGAGCGGCCGGACGTCGCGCGAGCCGCGCGACCAGCGCGACACCCAGCCCGCGAACGGAATGCCCAGATCCGGGTGCACCAACCCATAGAGGGCGATGCACAGGGGGTTCCGCAACACTCTTTTCAGGATCCTGTAACCGAGATCGCCGCCAATCAGTCCATCCCCATGATGGATCCACAGCTTTCGCCCCTGCAGGTCGAGTGTCAGAGGGTTCTCATGGACCTCGATCCCGAGTTCCTCGCGCATGAAGCGCCCGACCCAGAAGTCGTGGTTGCCGCCGAGGTAGGTGATCGGGATTCCGGCTCGGCGCACGTTGGCCAGGGCGCTCAGGGTGTGGAAGTGGCGGGCCGGGATGCAGGTCCGATATTCGAACCAAAAGTCGAAGAGGTCGCCGATGATGTAGAGGGCGGAGGCGCGGCCGGGGAGGTGGGCGAGGAAGTCGTGCAGCATCGCCTCGCGCGAGGCCTCTTCGCTCCTCGGTTCCGCGCCCAGGTGAGCGTCGGAAATGAAGAACGCGGCCCCCGGAGACATGCGGCGCAGTCTAGCAAAGGCTTTTCGAAACACCACTTGGCCAGGGGCGAGCGGGGCTCGGGTCCGAACCCGGTCGAACCGGCGCGCCCGGCGGTTGCATCGGTACGTTGGTATCGATTCGGGGGGCATCCCGGGGGAAATTGACCCGGGGCTGACAGGAGCAAGTTTTGGGTCGATAACCTCTTGAGGCATCAACGCAGATTCGTCTCGGCACATGCGGCGTGTGCGCACTTCGGCGACGCGCCGTCGACAAGGAGATCGCACGATGAGTCATCACCCGTTTCAGTCGAGTCGTCCTCGCGGGTATTTCATGGGCGCCGGCCTGCTGGTCGCCGTCGGGCTGGTGATCGGGCTCGGTCTGAGCGCGGCACTCGATCTGCAGAAGACTTCGACCGCTCAGAAGGCGACCAACGCGCCGTCGACTTCGGCGCCTGCGATCGCCGGGGCTGAGAGCCCGTTCGTCAAGGTGGTCGAGCAGACGTTGCCCGCGGTCGTCTTCATCGACGTTCGCAAGAAGTCGGGTTCGAGCGAGGACCGCAGGACGAGCTGTTCCGGCGGTTCTTCGGCCAGGAAGCACCGCGCCGCCAGCAGACCCAGCCCAGCTCGGGCTCGGGTTTCATCATCGACAGCAACGGGCACATCCTGACCAACAACCACGTGGTGCGTGACGCCGACGACATCACGGTGACGCTCAACGATCGCCGCAACTTCAAGGCGCGCGTGATCGGGCGCCGATCCCGAGACCGACGTCGCCGTGATCAAGATCGACGGCACCAACCTGCCGACGCTGTCGCTCGGCGACTCGGACAAGATCCGCGTCGGCGACTGGGCGATCGCGATCGGCAACCCGCTCGGCATGCTGCGCGGCTCGGTGACCGTAGGCATCATCAGCGCCCAGGGGCGCTCCGATCTCAACATCTTCGGGGGTTCTCCGGTCTTCCAGGACTTCATTCAGACCGACGCCTCGATCAACTTCGGCAACTCCGGCGGCCCGCTCTGCAACATTCACGGCGAGGCGATCGGCATCAACACCGCGATCAATCCCAGTGGACAGGGCATCGGTTTCGCCATTCCGATCAACCTCGCCCGGCACGTGGCCGACCAGCTCGTCGCCCACGGCTCGGTCAAGCGCGCCATGCTCGGCGTGTTCCTCGCGGACCTGACCCCGGAGATTGCCGAGGGCTTCGGCATCAAGGGGCAGAACGGGGTCATCATCCAGAATGTCCAGGACGATTCGCCGGCGGCCCGCGCCGGCCTCAAGCGCAACGACGTGGTGATCGAGTTCGACGGCCAGCCGGTGACCGAGCTGCAGAAGTTCCGCCTCCGGGTCGCCGACACGCCGGTCGGCCGCAAGGTGCCGATTACGGTGCTGCGCGACGGCAAGAAGATGAATTTCGAGGTCACGCTGGCCGACCGCGAGACGGTACTGGCGAGCAACGATCAGGCTCCGGGCAGCCCGACGCCCCGGGAAGAGAACGTGGCCGGGCTCGAAGTGCGTCCGCTGTCGTCCGAGGAGCGTGATGCCGCGAAGGTCGACGGCGGGGTCGTGGTCACCGGCATCGCTCCGGGCAGCCCGGCCGAGGACGCCGGCATCGAAGCGGGTGACATCATCGAGGAAGTCGGCGGAAAACCAGTGACATCGGCGACGGAATTCGCAAAGATGCTGGGCCGATGCGAAGACCGACCGCAAACATGCCGTCCTGCTGGTCAACAACGGCAACGGACAATCGCGATTCGTCGCGCTCGAATTGGCCGAGTAGCCGGCGGAGCGCATCGACGCAACGCGGTCACGGCACTCTTTGGGTTGGCGCTGGCGCTCACACTGTGGGCGCCGGCGCCGCGTTCGCGGCCTCGGCCGCGGAAGCCGTGGCGCTGCAGGACATCCGCTCGTGGTCGGCGCCGCCAGCACGCGCATCGTCCTCGACTTCTCGGACGTGGTCGTGCCGGTCGCCCCCGATTCGGGTCGCAGCCGCGAGCTGGTGCTGACCTTCCCCGCGGATTCAGTGGTGCGCGGCAAGGGCTTGCTGCGTGTGACCCGCGTCGCGGACGGGGTCGTGGACTCGGTCGAGATCTTCCAGGGCGCCGCCGGTGGCACCCGGATTCGCATGGCGTTTCGCGACAGCGTGCGCTTCACCGTGCTGCCGATCCCGCTCGACGAGATGGGCGAACAGCCCTACCGCATCGTCGTCGACGTGTCGCGGCCGGGTGGCGGCTGCCGCCGAGGAGCAGCGCCTGGCCAGCATCGCGACGGCCAAGCGGCGCGACCGGGTGCGCGTGATCGCGGTTGACGCCGGGCACGGTGGCGAGGACCCCGGCGCGCGCGGGCCCAGCGGCGTGCTCGAGAAGAGCGTCACGCTCGCGGTGGCGAAGGCGCTGGTCGACGAGCTGAACACGATCCCCGGGATCCACGCCCACTCACGCGCGACGGCGACTACTTCATCCCGCTGCACGAGCGCTACCGTTTCGCCGAGCGCATGAACGCCGACGTGTTCGTCAGCATTCACGCCAATTCGTCGCGCCGCCGCGGGCGCGGCAGCGGCACCGAGGTCTACTTCCTGTCGCTGCGCGGCGCCAGCGACCAGGCCGACGCAGGACCTGGCCGACCTCGAAAACGCGGCCGACCTGGTCGGCGGCGTTCCGACCGAGGCCGATGGACGAACTGGTCAACATCCTCTACGACGTCAAGCGTTCCTCGGCGCTGACCCAGAGCCAGCTGCTGGCCGAGACTCTGCTCGAGCACCTGGCCGAGGAGCGGCGTCTCGAACAGCGCGGCGTCAAGCAGGCCGGGTTCGCGGTGCTCAAGTCGGTGGACTTCCCGTCGGTGCTGGTCGAGACCGCGTTCATCAACAACCCGGTCGAGGCCAAGCTGCTCGCCGATCCCAAGTTCCAGAAGCAGCTCGGCCGCCAGCTCGCCGAAGGCGTGCGCAGCTACTTCCGCAAGGCCGGAATTCCGCTGGTCGATCCCTCGTCCAGCGCCTCGCCCTAGCGCCGCCCACCGCCGGAGTCGCCGCCCGCGGCGACCGTGATTCTTGCCTAGCGATCCGCCCGTTGCGGCGCGGTCGATCCCGTCCGCTGAATGCGACCATCGGTCTTGACGTCGAGCTCCTTGCCGGCGCGGGTCATGCGTTCGACGTAGCGCTCGAGCGTCTCGCGCACCAGCAGGTCGGTCTCCTTGCGCTCGGCCCCCGCGGCCAGCGCCGAGTAGTCGTCGCCGCCGGTGGCCATGAAATCGTTGCACGCGATTCGATAGCGGCGTTTGGGATCGAGCGGGCGGCCGTCGGGGTACGTCAGCGTCATCACGCGATTGCCCCCGGGCCGGCCGAGATCGAAGGTGTAGCGAATCCCGCTTACCTGGGTGATCCGCTCGCGCGCCAGCCCCTGCTCGAGCGCGACCTTCAGCTCGTTGCCGGTGAGCTTCATGGTGTACACGCGGTTGTCGAACGGCATGATCTCGAAGATCGAGCCGCGCGTGATCGTGCCCTCGACCAGGTCGGCGCGCAGGCCGCCGCCGTTCTGGAGCGCGACGTCGACTCCGGTCGCCGCGCGAATCGCGTCGGAGACGAAGTTGCCGACGGCGGATTCGCCGTTCCGGTTGCGCAGCATCGCCCGCGCGTTGCGCCCGAGCGGCTGGGACGCGATCGGCGCCACATCGCGGTTCCAGCGCTCGACCCGTTCGGTCCACGCCGGGTCCGCCGGCAGCGAGTCGGCCCACACGTCCTGGAGGCGGATCGCGCGCTCGAGCACCGAATCGCGGACGGCGTCGACCAACAGGTCGCACACCGCGATGTGCCGCCCGTGCGAGCTCGCGATCGCAACCGGAAGTCCGCCCGGCTGGTCCACCACCGCGTTGTGGCTATGGCCGCCGAACCAGGCGGCCACCCCGGGAACCGCACGGGCCAGCCGCACCAGATCGCCGCCGCGCGCCTGGCGCTCGCGATTGGAGGTGCACGGCAGGTGGCCGATCCCGACCACCAGATCGGAGCGGCTGCGCAACTCGGGCACCCGCTCGACCGCGACCAGGGAGTCATCGAGGAACTCGAGATGGCTGACGAACTTGGAGAGCGTCACCGAAGGGGTGTAGCGGTAGCACAGGCCGAGAATCCCGAACCGCACGCCGCGCCGCACCACCACCGTGTCGGCGCGCGCCCAGGCCGGGATTCGGCCGGTTCGCTTCTCGCGAATGTTGGCGCCCAGCGCCACGAAGTTCATCTCGGACACGCGGCGGGCCAGGGTGTCGGCCGACCAGTCGAACTCGTGGTTGCCGATCACGGTCGCGGCGTAACCGAGCGCGTTCATCTGCTCGACCACCGGGGCGCCGAACTGGAAGTTCGAGATCATGGTGCCCTGGAACAGGTCGCCGCCGTCGATCAGAAGCGTGCCTTCAGGATTCTCGGCGCGCAGGCGCTGGATCCACGCCGCGACCGCGACCGATCCGCCGATCGGCTTGTCGCTGTCGCGATCGGTCGAGCCGCCGAGAATCGCGCCGTGAAAGTCCGTGGTCTCCAGCACGCGAATCCATGGGAAGCGGGCGTTGGCGATCAGCGCCAGGGCCTGGGCGCGCGTCAGGGGCGCTTCGCTTCGCTCGGCGCCGGCGAGACTGGTCCCGGTGACCAGCCCGCTGCGGAACGAGGCGCGCGCGGCCTCGTCGCCCAGCGAGAGCGCCGAGGCGGCGGCCGACTCGATCGCCCGTGCCGCGCCGTCGAGCGTCAGGGGATCGCTGGCTCCGGATCCTGGGTTGCCGAACGCGCGGCCGAGCCAGCGCGACAGCTCTGCGGCGCTCGCCGGCTGATGGAACTCGGCCGAAGCCAGCGAATCCGCCGGCAGCGCGCGGAAGCGGACCAGTCGATCGAGCAGGCTGCGCTCGGGTAGATCGAGGTAGTCGGGCAGCAGTCGCCAGCTCGACTGAGACGAGCCATCCCACGCACCCGAGGCCAGACACGCGGCGATTGCGTCACGCACGTGCGGCGCGTTTCCGAACCCCGCCTGCTTGAGCGCCTTGCGCGCATCCTTGGACGGGGCGTGCGGCAAACGCTTCGCGCCGCGCAGCATGTCGTAGCCATTGCCGCCGTTCGCGCGATAGGCGTTGACCGCCACGCGCAACTTGCGGTCGGGCGCGAGCGGCGCGCCGGCGAAACTCAAGCCGACGATGCGGGCACCCGGGGGCTTCGTCAGATCGACCGTGTACTCGACGCCCGACGCGGCGTCGAACGCGAAGCCGGGCATCCCGGCCACCGCAATCGGCGCCCCCGGCGCGAAGTGATAGGTCTCGAAGTAGCGGGCCGACCACTCGAGGGCCTCGCGCAATTGCTCCCCGGAAAGCTCCAGCACTTCGAGCGCGTTGTCGTAGGGGTAGAGACGCGTGAGGTCGCGCCACGTCACGTTGCCCGGCGCCACCGTCACCGCGGGTTCGGGAAGCGCCGCCAACGAAACCTCGGCGCCGGTCGCCCAACGCTGGGCGCGCTGGATCAGGTCCCAGACCGGACCCGGAGCGTAACGGCCGCGCGGCGAGGTCAGCGGTCGTGATGTACGCCCAGCGGTTTGCGCCAGTGCCTTTCGGGTCCCCTCGTGTGGTCCCCTAGCCTCCCAGGTGATCACCGGATCTTCGGCATTCCACGCGGTCACCGGAATCGTGCGCGACTGCTTCGACCGCAACCGGAAGCTGCCCGAAGTGTCCGAGCGGATGAAGGTCAGATCGATGCGCCCGAGTCGCTCGCCGCGCGCGCCGGCCTGCGCCACCAGCACCCCGCCGATCGACATCGAGTCGATGGTCGCGTGCGTGTGGCCGAGCACCAGCACGTCGACGTAGGGAATCGCCGCGAGCGCTTCCCCCTGATTCTCGCCGGGGGCGTCCCCGCCGCGCGGGCCACCCGTCGCTGGATCGCGAGCCAGGCCCATGTGCGCGACCAGCACCACGGCGTCGCAATTCTCGGACTTGTGCAGGCGCTCGACTTCGGCGAGCGCGGCCTCGACCGGATCGTCGAAGTGGTATCGATCGACGGCCGAGGCGGGCAGGAATCTCGGGGTGGCCGGCGTGGTCACGCCGACGATGCCGATGCGAACCGGGCCGGCCTCGATCACCTTCGACGGCAGGAACGAGAGCCGGCCGTCCTTGGCGTTCGACACGTTGGCCGAGATCCAGGGGAAGGCGGATTCCTTCCGACTCTCCTCGAGCATCTGGACGCCCTGATCGAACTCGTGGTTGCCGGGGATCATCGCGTCGTAGCCGATTGCACTCATGGCCACGATCATCGGATCGGGCCCCAGATCGGATCCGGGACGCCGGAGGGTCTCGATGCCGCCTTCGAGCGCGTCCCCGGCGTCGACCAGAATCGTCGGGTGCTGCTCGGCCCGTATGGCCTTGATCACCGACGAGAGCTTGGCGAGCCCGCGCTCGGCGGCTCGGTCCTGGGCGTAGTCCCAGGCCATGAGCGATCCGTGCAGATCGGTCGTGTGGAGCAGGACGACTCGGGTCGTGTCGTCCGCGCGGGCGGCCGCCGCGAGGAACAACGCAAGCGCGCACGCGAGGAGCGCGGTTCGGGAGGTGGTCATGAAGTCCGCCGACGCTAACAAACGCGTCCCCGGGCGGCAATCGCTTGCCTCGAGCACGATCGCCTCCTAGGATCGCGCCGATGAGCGACGAACTCCGCTGCCCCGATTGCGGGCACGCCAACCCCGCGGGCAGCACGAGCTGCGCCCGCTGCAACTTTCCGCTGTCCGCCCCGGTGGGCGCAGAATCGGACCCGCCGCGCCCGGAGGACCCGGCGCCGGCGAGTGAACCGGTTTCGAGCGTGGCTCCGGCGTCCGGTGGAACTTCGCCTCTGCCGCCGTTTCGACCCCGCCGGCCCCGACCGCGCATGCAGCAGCAGGCCACGAGCCTGTGGCTCGTGTTCGCCGGGATCGCGGCCGCGGTCGTGATCTACACCGGGGTCAAGGCGAACATCGACCGCGGGCGCGAGCCGGTCGAGGGCGCAGCCCCCGAGCAACAGCAACGCGCGGACGAGCTGCTGACCGTTCTCGAACGCGACACGACCAACATCGAGGCTCGTATCGCGCTCGCCGACGTGCTCTACGACACCGGCAACTGGCAGCAGGCCGCTGTCCACTACTCGAAAGCGGTAGCTCAGGACTCGACCCGGGTGACCGCACTCGTGGATCTCGGCGTCTGCTACTACAACCTGGGCGAAGGCGTCGAGGCGGAACGACTGTTCCATCTGGCGTTGGCGCGCGATCCGACTCAGCCGGTCGCGCTGTTCAACCTGGGCATCCTGCACGAGCGGCGCAAGGAGTACGACGAGTCGCTCAAGTACTTCCACCGCGCACTGGCCAGCAACCCGCCCGAAGACATGAAGCCGGTGATCATCGACGCCATGAAGCGACTGCAGCAGGCGACCGGACGCACGCCGACGCCGCTCCCGGGGAATTCGCCCTAGCGCCCTGCAGCGATCAGTGGCACTGGGCAGGCGGTTCCGCCGTCAGGGAAGAAGATTCATCGCCCGCAACGCGGTCCGTGTGTGGGGCGCCAGGTCGGGCGCGCGAGACGCGCGCGCGAGGAACGCCAACAGATCGGCCGGCTGATCGAGGTCCCGCGTGCGTGCGAGCAGAGTCGCACGTAATCGAGACCGTTCGGCGCGTTCCAGAGTCTCGGACAGCACCGATTCCGTGCCCCAGGCGACCTCGCGGAACAACTCAGGTGCGCGCCGGGAGAGACCGATCAGCGAGTAGCCGCCATCTTCGGCGGGTGCCAGCACCAGCTCGCGATGCTCGAGCTCGCGGAACGCCTGATCGAGGTGGGCAGCGGTCAGCTCGGGGCAATCCGCGCCGATCACCACCGCTCGACTCACTGCGTCCGGGAGCAGCTCATTGAATGCCGACTCGATTCGCGCGCCGAGGTTCGCCCCACGTTGCTCGCGAACGATCATGCCTGCGGGCGAAGGAAACGGCGGGGCGCCGGCCGGCCGATCGGCCCAGTAGATGAAAGAGCGCTCGACAGTTGCCCCGGTCGCGGCGGCGAAAGCGTCGTGCAGCATGCCGGTGTGCAGGCGCGCCGCCAGTTCGGGACCGAGCACGGAGTGGAGCCGAGTCTTGACCGCGCTGGCGACCGGCCATCTGGCGAAAACCGCAACCTGGCGCATGACGCTGCGAATCTAGAGGAATGCGGGCCCGAGGTCCCAGGCGTTCGCATCGGCCTGCGTTGACACCCACGCACCCACGTTCCTACTGTTGCCCGTCATCCGCCAGCCCTTCCCACTCCAACGCGAGATTCGGTCATGCCCGAAACCAGCCAATATCAGGTTGTCGTGATCGGTACCGGCCCGGGCGGCTACGTCGCCGCGATCCGGGCTGCGCAACTCGGTTTGAAGACCGCCGTGGTCGAGAAGGATGAACTGGGCGGCACCTGCCTCAACTGGGGCTGCATCCCGACCAAGGCGTGGATCGTCACCGCCCACCTCTACGAGCAGATCCGGCGTGCCAAGGAGTTCGGCATCGACGTCGGCGAGCCCAAGATCAACTGGCCGATGCTGGTCGAGCGCAAGAACAAAGTGGTGAAGCAGCTCACCGGCGGGGTCAAGGCGCTGCTCGCCGGTCGCGGCGTCGACATCCATCGCGGCACCGCCAGGCTCGCCTCCGCCAATCGTGTGGTGGTCACGGCGGCCGATGGCCGCAAGACCGAGATCCCGGCCGAGCACGTGATCGTGGCGACCGGCGCCGACGCCACCATGCCGCCCGGTTTCAAGCTCGACGGCGAGCGCGTGATTACCAGCAAGGAAGCGCTCGATCTGTCCAAGCAACCCAAGCGGATCGCGGTGCTCGGGGGCGGCGTGGTCGGCACCGAGTTCGCCTGTTTCTTCGCGGCGATCGGTACCCAGGTCACGCTGATCGAGATGCTGCCGCGACTGGTGCCGGCCGAGGACGACGAGATCGCCCAGACGCTCGAGCGCGAGATGAAGAAGCAGAGGATCGACCTCCATCTCAACACCAAGGTCGAAGACATGAAGGACGGCGACGGCGGTACGCGGGTACTGACGCTGACCGGCGGTACGACGCGTCACGGTCGACACAGTGCTGGTCGCCACCGGGCGACGGCCGTACGCCGACACGTCTGGGCCTCGAGACGCTCGGGGTTGCGCGCGGCGATCGCGGCAAGATCATCGTCAACGACCGGTTGCAGACTTCGGTCAAGGGCGTCTATGCGATCGGCGACGTCACCGACATCAAGCAGCTCGCGCACTTCGCCTCGGCTCAGGGCAAGGCGGCGGCCGAGCTGATCGCCGGCCATCCGGCGCAGACCAACTGGCGCGCGGTTCCGGCGGCGACCTTCACCAATCCAGAGATCGCGAGCGTCGGACTGACCGAGCGCGAGGCCAAGGCGCAGGGACGCACGGTCCAGGTCGGCCGCTTCCCGTTCCGCGCGCACGGCCGCAACATCGCCGACGGCGAGACGGCCGGTTTCGTCAAGATCGTCGGCGACGCAGCAGACCGGACCAGGTGCTCGGCGCCCACATCATTGGCGCCAAGGCCAGCGAGCTGATCCACGAGTGCGCGCTGGCGATCGCCGCCGACCTCAACGTGCGCGATCTGGCGCTGGCGATCCACGCCCACCCAACCCTTTCCGAGGCGATCGGCGAGGCCGCCGAGGATGCCGAGGGGCTGGCGGTCCACCTGATGCGCCAAGAGGCCCGGGCCGCCCGCTAGGGGCTGGTGACGTCCCAAAAAACCCATCCCGCCGGGGCTGGGGAGTCTGAGATAATGCCCCCGTTCAATCGCATGCAGGGCTACGGGGTCGGGTTATCCCCGCCTCGTTCATAACGTTCGCTCGAGTCCCCTCCGGTGCGCCACCCCTTCGGCGTGCCTGGCTCGCTGCGACCGCCAGGCTGATCATCTTTGGAGGAGTCATGACTTCGCGCCGAACGAACACAGTCCGAGCTTCGTTGCTGCTCGTCGCGTTTGCGCTCAATGCCGCCGCGGCATGGGCGGCTCTTCCTGGGGGCAAGCTCAAGGCTCCGACGCCGGTGAGCCCCGAGCCCGGCGCCGTCGCGACCGAATCGGGTCTTCGCCTGGCCTGGTTGCCGGTCGCCGGCGCAGACCGGCACGTCGTGGTGGTCAGCCGGACGCCGTTCGACGCTCGTGCCTGGTCGCGCTCCCCGGGGGGCGCCGACTATCGGGTGATCGAAGTCACCCAGCCGGTGGCGTCGCTGTCCGAGCTGGGCATCACGGTCGACTCCGCCAGCGACCTCTATTGGGCGGTAGGCTCGGGGACCGAGCGTCAGATGTCGTTCAGCGACACCCGGCGCGTCCACGTGTTGCCCAAGTTCGCGAATCGCCTCACACCGACGCCCTACCTGCAGGCTTCGCCGATCGCGCGTATGACCCCGCGCGCGGCCTCCGAACCCAAGCGGATCCGCCTGGCATCGGGCTTCGAGATCGATCCGCGAACGGGTGCAGGCTCGGCGGTGGCCCCGCTCGCCGCCTCGCGTCCCGGCGAAACCCCGCGCTCGCCGCGCAACGTGCTCGTTCACTATGGCGACGAGGATCCGAACCAGGTTCGCGAGTCCATCCTTCGGTCCGGTGGCCAGATCGTCGCCTACGTTCCCGATCAGACGTTCCTGGTCCGTGTCTCGCCGGGACGCGGAGTCATTGCCGACGGCGGAATCGCGTGGACGGGAGAGTACGTCGCCGACTACAAGTTGAGTGATCGGCTCGATCGCTCGCCTGAATCCGGCGTGGCCACGGTGCTGGCGTTCGCCGACGGCGATCTCGCCTCGATCGAGGCCGCGGTCCGGGCGGCCGGCGGTGAGGTCCTGGCGCGGTCCGACAATGGCATCAACCGCATCCTGCGAATTCGCTTGTCCGGCGCCGCGGTCCCCGCGATCGCCGCGCACGATGACGTTCAGTGGATCGAGCCCTACGTGCAGCCGATCATGGACAACATCAACGCGCAGTGGGTGGTGCAGACCGGTGCGACCAACAATCGCAGGCTTTGGACACTGGGGCTCAACGGCGAAGGCCAGGTCTTCCATCACTCGGACAGCGGCATCGACCTGACGCACGAGTTGTTCAACGACCCGGCGGTACCGCTCACCACGTTCGGCCAGTATCCGACCCACCGCAAGGTCATTGCCTACGAGAACGCGGGGACGACTCCCGACATCCAGTTCGGCGACCATGGCGCGTGGCACGGCACCCACACCAGCGGCACCACGGCCGGGCGCGATCCCGTGCCGCCGGCGTCCTCGTTCGAGGGCCTGAGCCGCGAGGGCAAGATCTGGCACACCGACCTGTCCGGTGCGGCGCTCGGCAACGGGCTCGCGCCGCCGGTCGATCTCAATGATCTGTTCCAGCCCGCCTACACCGGCAACGCCGGCGGCGCGGCGCGGATTTCGACGAACTCCTGGGGCGCCCCGGTCGGCGGTGCGTACACGGTCGATTCGGCGAACCTGGACCAGTTCATGTGGGACCACCCCGACTTCCTGGTGTTCTTCTCGAACGGCAACTCGGGCCCGGCCGGCAACACGGTCGGTTCGCCCGCCTCGGCCAAGAACTGCGTGAGCGTCGGCGGCACGCTCAACGGAACCGGTCAGAATTCCATGTATGCCTCCTCGAGCCGCGGCCCGACCGATGACGCGCGCCGCAAGCCCACGGTGGTCGCCCCGGCGTCGTCGCTGACCTCCGCGAACGCGGGCCCTGCCGGTTACGTCGCGCTCGCCGGCACCTCGATGTCGTGCCCGGCGACCGCGGGCATGGCCGGACTGATGCGCCAGTACTGCACCGAAGGCTGGTATCCGACCGGCGCCAAAGTGCCCGCCAACGGCTTCACGCCGTCGGCCGCGCTGCTCAAGGCGATCGTGGTCAACTCCGGTACCAACCGTGTGACCAGCACGATCGCGCCGGACTTCAACGTCGGCTGGGGACGCGTGGCGGCGGACTCCGCGTTGTTCTTCGTCGGCGACGTCAAGCGGCTCCTGCTCGTGGACTTCACCGAGGGTCTCGGCCACGGCGACGCGATCGAATACAAGGTGCAGGTGGTCAACGATTCGTCGCACCTCGAGGTGTCGCTGGTCTGGACCGACTACCCGGCGAACCCGACCTCGACCGTCCAGCTGGTCAACAACCTCGACCTGACGGTGTCCAACGGCGCTACCACCTACAAGGGCAACGTCTACACCGGCGGCTTCTCGTTCCCGAACAGCGGCAGCTACGACATCCGCAACGTCGAGGAATGCGTGCTGATCAGGAACTGCCCTCCGGGCTTGTGGACGGTGCGCATCGAGGGCGTGAACGTGCCGTCCGGACCCCAGCCGTTCGGGCTGTGCATCACCGGCGGCGTCGGCACCAGCGCCGGCATGCTGTCGCTGGATCGCGCCGACTATGGCTCGACCAGCACGGTCGAGCTGCAGGTCACCGACACCAACGGCGGTCCGAGCGTGAACGTCACCGTCGGCTCGACCACCGAGCCCGGCGGTGAAACCGTGACGCTTGCCGGATCGAACGGGATCTACACCGGTCTGTTGGCCTTGTCACCGGTCGAGGGCAGCGGCGGTGACGGCACGCTGCAGGTGTCGCACGGCGACGTGCTGACCGCGACCTACAACGACGCGAGCCCGGTGGCATCGTTGGTGCAGACCGCGACCGTGTCGATGAACGCGCCGGTGATCACCAATGTCGGCGCGCTCTCGGGAGCGGGCGGCACCGCGACCATCGTGTGGAGCACGAACGCGAACGCCTCGTCGCGCGTCTACTACGGCGAGACGCCGGCCCTGGGGTCCAGCTCGCCGTTCGATCCCACCGCGGTGTTCAGCCACGGGGCCCTGCTTTCCGGCCTGTCCTCCGGGATCACCTACTACTTCGACGTCGAGTCCACCGACTTGAACGGCAACACGACCCGCGACGACAACGGCGGCGAGCACTACCGCGTCAGCGCGCGACCGCCCGGTGACCTGCTGCTGGTCTACGGCGACGGTTTCGATCGCGCGGTTCGTTACGATCACGCCCTCAATCAGCTCGGCTGGCTCTACGACGTATGGACCGGCCCGCCGCTCAACACCAACCCACCGCTCGGCAATCTGACCAGCGGCATGCGCTCCTACGACGTCATCTGGTGGCAGCCGGATCTCGAGCAGTATCCGCCGATTCCCGATGCGGCCCGCGACTCGATCACGGCGTACCTCGGGGGCGGCGGCCGCCTGGCGGTGACCGGCCACGACATCGTGTGGTCGAACTCCGATCCCACGTCACCCTACTACTCGGTGGCACGCGACCTATGGACGCAGAACACCTTGAAGGCGCAGTACGTGCTCGATCCGCCGACCTGGCCCAACGTGTTCGGCGTGGCCAGCGATCCGATCTCGGGCTCGTATACCCTCGGCGTACCCTATGGTGAGCCACGGGCCGGAGCTTCGGGAGACGAGATCAACCCACTGGGCGGCGCGGTCACCGCGTGGATGAGCGGGGATGGCTCGCCGGACGACGCCGGCATCCGCTGGGACAGCGGCTCCAATCAGGGGACGGTGGGCAGCGGTGTTTGGGGTGGTGCGCCATCACGACTCGTCGGCATGTATTTCGACTGGACCAACATCAGCCCGGCAAGCGTCGTCGGCGATGCAACGCGCACCGACATCATGAAGAAGACGCTGACCTGGCTGCTCGGCCGCGACAAGCCGAACGTGACCGTGACGTCCCCCAACGGGGGCGAGGTGATCACCACCGCCACCGCGGACATCACGTGGAGCGAAGCCACCGATGGTGCGGGCGTCGGGTCGCGGACCATCGAGTACTCGCTGGATGGCGGCACGTCGTGGACCGTCCTGACCAGCAGCGCCGGTGCCAGCCCCTACAACTGGGACTTCGCGGGTGTGCCGAACACCTCTCAGGGTCTGGTGCGCATCCGGGTGGCCGACAACGGGACGCCGTCCTTCACCGGCAACGACGCCAGCAACGCCGTGTTCGCGATCCAGCGCACCGGTGGGGACGTGCTCGGTCCGGCAATCGTCGCCGGTTCGGTGACCACGAGCCCGAATCCGATCAACAACCAGGTCGCCGCCACGGTGTCGGCGACTGCGACCGACGTGGTGCGCGGTGGCTCGAACATCATGGCGGCCGAATGGAGCCACGGCACGAACCCGGCGCCGGCCGGAACCGGGAATCCCATGTCGGGCGCGTTCGCGTCGCAGACCGTCGCGGTCAGTGGCGCGTTGACCACCGGCATCTTCCCGCCGGGGACGCGCAAGATCCACGTGCGGGCGCAGGATGCCGCCGGCAACTGGGGTCCGGCCGCGACCATCGAAGTCGTGGTCAATGGCGATCCGGTCGCTTCGACGCCCGAGAATCTGCCGGCGGCCATCGAGCTGCGCGGGGCCGCGCCGAATCCTGTGTTCGGGCGCACGATGGTCACCTTCGCGCTGCCGGCCCAGGCACGGGTCAGGCTCGGCATTTACGACGTGGCGGGTCGTCGGGTGAAAATGCTCTACGATGCCGACGCGACGGCCGGCCTCCACAGCGTGCCCTGGGACCGGACCGACCACGCGGGCCGGATCGTCGGTCCGGGTGTCTACTACTCACGCATGGAAGTCCAGGGCAAGGCCTACCTGGGCAAGATCGTCACGCTGAACTGATCCCGATGTCGTCGAGATGTCGTGTGCGGGGCGGCCGAGTATCGGCTGCCCCGCCGCGTTGAAATTCGGAGCCGGTCTGGACACAATAAAGCCATGACCCTCGTCGTCTCCTCCCTTACCGACGTCGGCCTCAAACGCCCGCAAAACGAGGATCGGTTCGCCTCGTGGGTTTCGGATCGCGACCCGTCCTGGGCGGTACTGGTCGTCGCCGACGGCATGGGTGGGGCGCGCGCGGGCGAGATCGCCAGCCAATTGGCGGTCGATCACGTCATGGAGCAGGCCCCGGTCCTGGACGGCGTGACCCCCGACGGGCTCCGCAATGTGATCGAGGGTGCGAACCGCATCATCCACCACCAGAGTCAGACCGACAGCGACCACCGTGGAATGGGCACCACCTGCACCGTAGTCGCGGTCCATGGTCCGCAGCTGACTTTTGCGCACGTCGGGGATAGCAGGCTGTACCTGGTGCGCAACGGGGCGATCTCGCAGATCACCCGCGACCACTCGCTGGTCGCGCAACTGCTCGAGTCGAACCACCTGACACCCGAAGAGGCGCGCTCGGACCCGCGGCGCAACGTGGTCACCCGCAGTGTCGGTGTCTCCCCCAACATCGAGGTCGACGGCGGCTCGCTGGCCCTGGCGTCGGGCGATACGTTGGTCCTGTCGACCGACGGCCTGCACGGACTGGCCACCGACGACGAGCTGGCATCGCATGCAGCAGGACCCGACCTCGATCGCGCGTGCCGGGAGTTGATCGAGCTCGCGCGCTCGCGCGGCGGCCCCGACAACATCACGTTGATCCTCGCGCGCTACCAGGGGGCGTCATGAGCGCGCGCGAAGCCGAGTCGCGCATCGGCGTGGGCGAGGTGGTCGCGCTCCACGTGAGTCCCGGTCCCGGCAGCCGGTCGGTGCCGCGCCCGATGGCGCGCGCGCGGGCTCTCGAGAATCAGGGGATCGAAGGCGACCGCCACGCACGCAAGGGCCACCATCGTCAGGTCCTCCTGGTCGAGCAGGAAGTGCTCGATTCGCTCGGCCTGGCGCCCGGGAGCATTCGCGAGCAGGTCACGGTGCGTGGCCTGCGTCTCGACGATCTCGCCGACGGTCAGAAGCTGAGAATCGGCGAGGCGTTGTTCGAAGTCGGCGGCCCGTGCGCGCCGTGCGAGCGCATGAACGAGATCCGCCCCGGCTTGCTCGAGATACTCGAGGGCCGCCGCGGACGGTTCGTTCGCGTCGTCCAGGGTGGCGCCTTCGGCGTCGGCGACCCGATCCTCCGGGAGCAGGACGCTTCGTAGCACGCCCGGTACCTCCCAGGGAGGGAACCTGCAGCGCTCGGTCCTGGCCACATTCGCGTTCGCGGCCTTTGCGGTCCTGGTCACGGTGCTCCTGTCGTGGTTTTCGTATCGTGCGGTGCGCGACGCGCTGGCGAACGAGTTCCGCAGCCGCCTGACCAGTGTCGCCGGCACGTTGGCCTCCCAGGTCAGCGCACTCGACATCGAGGACGCGCGCCGTCTGGGCGACGAAGGCGTCGGCTACGGCAACCTTCAGGTCCTGCTCGAGGAGCTGCGCGCGACCTCGGGCGTGGCCAACGCCACCGTGCTCGATACCGCCGGGATCGTGATCTACGACTGCGTCGAGCCGGTCCAGCAGCGGCAGCCGAGTCCGCTCGCGGAATCGTTTCCGGGGGAACTCCGGCGCGCACTCGAGGGGAAGACCGAAGTCACCGATCCGCGACTGGCCGGGCGCCGGCTCGTCCAGCACGCGCTGACGCCGGTCCTGAGCGAAACCGGAATCGTCGCCGGCGTGGTCACCGTCGAGTCCCAGGTCGACTACCTGCCGGCGCTCGGCGATTTCCGGCGTTCGCTGGCGTTGATCACCGCGGTGCTGGTGGCGGCGATGGGCGTGTTCGGGTTGCTGCTGGCGCGGGCCGCGTGGTCGGCGGCACGGCTCGAGCACCGGCTGTCGCGCGCCGAGAACCTCGCGGCCATGGGACGCATGACCGCCACCCTCGCGCACGAGATCAAGAACCCGCTCGCGATCATTCGCGGCTCCGCGGCGCGATTGGGGAAGCTCGAGCCCGAAGCCGAGCGCATGAACCAGTTCATCGTCGAAGAGGTCGACCGTCTCAGTCGCACGGTCAATCGTTACCTGGACTTCGCACGCAGCACGGACCCGGCGGCCGAAGCGGGGAGCGACGCCGCGGCGGCGCTGACCGCGACCCTCGACCTGCTCGAGGGCGAGCTCGAGGCTCGTAAGATCCACGTGGTCCGTCCGGCGACATTCGAACCGGCGCCGGTCCGGCTCGACGCCGAGTCGCTCAAGCAGGTGTTCCTGAACCTGATCCTGAATGCCGCCGATGCCATGCCCGAGGGCGGCCGACTGACCCTCCAGCGCGCCGAGCGCGGCGGGCACTTCGAGATCGAGATCACCGATCAGGGGCCGGGAATTCCGAAAGAAGTCCTCGCGCGCCTCGGCAATCCGTTCTACACGACCAAGGCGCAGGGCAGCGGGCTCGGTCTCTTCCTGAGCCGGCGACTGGTCGAGTCGGGCGGCGGCTCGCTCGCGATCGACAGCGAGCCCGGGCGCGGCACACGCTGCGTGGTACGGTTGCCGCGCCGAAGGGACTGACATGCGCATTTTGGTGGTCGACGACGAAATTCGAAACGCCGAGCTGACCGCACTCGATCTGCGAGATGCCGGTCATCAGACCGAGTTCGTCGGCGGAGGCGCGGCCGCGCTCGACCGCCTGTCCGCGGCCGCGTTCGACGCCGTGGTGACCGACCTACGCATGGCGCCGCCCGACGGTCTGGCGCTGCTGCGCGAGGTACGGCAGCGCTGGCCCTCGGTGGTCGTGGTGCTGATGACCGCCTACGCCGCGGTCGACACCGCGCGGCGCGCGATGCAGGACGGCGCCTACGACTATGTCGGCAAGGAGGGTGAGTTCCGCGCCGAGCTGCGCTCGATCCTCGACAAGGCCGCGCGCGAGCGTACCCTCGCCGCCGACAACCGCCGGCTCGCGGGAGCGGTCGAAGTCCTGACGCGCGGCCTCGCCACCATCGTCGGCGCCTCGACGCGAACCCAGCAGGCGGTCGAGCTGGCGCGCAAGGTGGCAGCGACCGACTCGACGGTGCTCCTGCGTGGCGAAAGCGGTACGGGCAAGGACCTGTTCGCGCGCGCCATCCACTTCACCAGCCCGCGTGCCGCCGGGCCCTGGGTCAAGGTCAACTGCGGAGCGCTCCCGGAACCGCTGCTCGAGAGCGAGCTGTTCGGCCACGAGAAGGGCGCCTTCACCGGCGCGATTCGCCAGAAGCCGGGCCGGTTCGAGGACGCGCAAGGCGGCACCATCTTCCTCGATGAGATCGGCGAGCTGCCGGTGTCGCTCCAGGTCAAGCTGCTCCAGGTGATCGAGGAGAAAGCGTTCACCCGGGTCGGCGGCAACCAGCAGATCACCGTCAACCTGCGGATCATCACCGCGACCAACCGCGACCTCGAAGCCATGGTGCGGGAGCGCCAGTTCCGCGAGGATCTATTCTTCCGGCTCAACGTGTTCCCGATCCGCCTCCCCGCGCTGCGCGACCACCCCGAGGACGTCCCCGCGCTGGCCGAATTCATCCTGCGCAAGCATGGTGCTCCGCCCGACAAACTGACGCCGGCGGCCGCCGCTGCGCTCCAGCGCTACGCGTGGCCGGGCAACGTGCGTGAGCTGGAGCACACGCTCGAGCGCGCGCTGATTCTCGCCGGCAGCGATCCGGTGGGCGAGGAGCACCTGTCGTTCGCGCGACCCGAAGCCGTGACCCAGGAGCGGGAGGGCGAGTCGTGGGTGCCCGAGATTCCGCCCGGTGGTCTGTCGCTCGAAGCGCTCGAGCGCGCGCTGATCGTGCGGTCACTCGAACGCGCAAACGGCAACAAGAGCCAGGCCGCGCGCTTGCTGGGCCTCACGCGGCGCACGCTCTACTCGCGAATGGAGCGACACGGGCTGAGAGTGCCGGGCCAGGTCGAGGACGCGGACGACGAGGGCGCTCCGCCGGCCGGGGCGACCGGGACCGGCGAGTCCCGGTAGTATCCGCCGATGCTCTCCTTCCTGCGCGGTCTCCTGTTCGACAACCTCGGGATCAAGCTGGTCGCCTTGTTGCTTGCGCTGGCGCTCTACCTCCACGTCTACACCGAGCGGCCGGCGGTCATGGAAGTCAGCTTCCCGCTCGAGATCATCGGCCTCGCGGATACCCTGGCCCTGGTCGGCCCGCCGCACGAGCCCGTGCGCGCCGAGCTACGGGGCACCGGCAAGCAGCTCCTGCGCATCCGGCTCACCGAGCCGCGTCTCAAAGTGTCGCTCTCGGGGGTCGGGCCCGGGCGCTACGAACGCACGATCGTGGCCGACGACCTTCCCCTGCTGGTCGAGGAGCAGATCGAGGTCCAGCGAGTGATCAGTCCACGGGTGATCAGCCTCGAGATCGACGGCGCCGTTGAGCGCTCGTTTCCGGTGGCGCCACGCATCTCGGGTGCACCGCGCGCGGGATGGACCTGGTCGGGCGCCTTCAAGGTGGCGCCGGAACGGGTGATGGTTCGCGGCCCCCGACACGAAGTAGACCGTCTCGACAGCCTGAGGCTGGTTCCGATCCGGATCGACGGCCGGGCCGAGACCCTTCAGATCACCACGAAGGTCGATTCCCTGCCTTTTGGCTGCGAGGCCGAGTCCACCGAGATCGCGCTGACCGTCCCGTTCGAGCGACTGCCGACGGCGAACGGTCGCCCCTGACCGCGCGGCGCCGAGAGACCCAGGCGAAGTAGGCGTGGTCCAAAGGCGGACCGCACCGCCGCCGGATGTTCATCGTTGCGAATCGGGGTGCACGCCGATGCGGAATGAATCATGTGCAGCACCACGTTTTTGCACGGCTGCGAGACCACCCCGCTCCAAGTCCTGTCAGAGCGCGCCCGGAACCGGGTCGAACGACCCGACGTCCGCTGGCACATGGGTTGCCGTGTACTGGATCAAGCGGGGGCCCTGAGGTCGCGTCCTACCCAGCCCAGCCTGCCATCTCCGACGTGATCTCGACCCCGCCCAATCTCCCTGAACAGCGCTCCGGTCCCACGGGCCGGAGCGCGGCCTTTTTCCCTGGCATTCGGATCGACGACGGCCAAATGGGGCTCCAACTCGGGTCTTGACACTGCTCGAAGGCACCCCTAGGCTTGGTTCCAGCTTCGGGTCGGCCGCAAATCCCGCCCCAAAGTAACGAGCGGACCCAAGTCCCCGGGACCGCCTTCCTCGCCGTTCAAGGCACGCAGGTCATCATCGAAATCCATCTCTAAGGCAGGCAGGAGGCCGCCCGCACCCGGCAGTCCAACACCCTCAGACTCCAGGCACCGGAGGATCCGGCGCCGAGCCCCGATACCGCCCTCTCACTCGTTCAATCCCATGGCCACCGAAAACGATCTCCCGCCCCTGCCGCAAGGCGAAGCAATGGATGCACAAGCCACCCAGACCATGGAGCTCACCGAGCTCAAGGCCATGACCATGTCCGAGCTGCTGGGCCTGTCCCAGGAGCTGAACATCGAAGGCTTGAGCGGCCTGCGGAAGCAGGAGCTGATCTTCAAGATCCTCGAGGCGCAGACCGAGAAGAACGGTCTGATCTTCGCCGAGGGCGTGCTCGAAATCCTGCCCGAAGGCTACGGCTTCCTGCGCTCGCCGACCTACAACTACCTGCCCGGCCCCGACGACATCTACGTCTCGCCGTCGCAGATCAAGCGCTTCGACCTGCACACCGGCGACACGGTGTCGGGCCAGGTTCGCCCGCCCAAGGAGGGCGAGCGCTACTTCGCTCTGCTCCGGGTCGAGGCGGTCAACTTCGAGAGTGGCGAGGTCGCCAAAGAGAAGATTCTGTTCGACAACCTCACGCCCCTCTACCCGCAGGAAAAGCTGAGCCTCGAGACCAAGGACCGCTGCATCGAGACCCGGATCATCGACTTGTTGTGCCCGATCGGGAAGGGCCAGCGGGCACTGATCACCTCGCCGCCCAAGGCCGGCAAGACGATCCTGCTCCAGAAGATCGCCAACGCGATCACCGAAAACCACCCCGAGGTCGTGCTCATCGTCCTCCTGATCGACGAGCGCCCCGAGGAAGTCACCGACATGCAGCGCACGGTCAAGGGCGAGGTCGTATCGTCGACCTTCGACGAGCCGGCCGAACGCCACGTCCAGGTCGCCGACATGGTGATCGAGAAGGCCAAGCGGCTGGTCGAGCACAAGAAAGACGTGGTCATCCTGCTCGATTCGATCACCCGACTGGCGCGCGCCCACAATACGGTCGTGCCGCACTCGGGCAAGATCCTGTCGGGCGGCGTCGACGCCAATGCGCTGCAGCGGCCCAAGCGGTTCTTCGGCTCGGCGCGCAACATCGAGGAAGGCGGCTCGCTGACCATCGTCGCCACCGCGCTGATCGAGACCGGCTCGCGCATGGACGAGGTGATTTTCGAGGAATTCAAAGGCACGGGTAACTCCGAGCTGGTGCTCGACCGCAAGATCTCGGACAAGCGCATCTTCCCGGCGATCGACATCAACAAGTCGGGAACGCGCAAAGAAGAGCTGCTGATGTCGGCCGACGTGCTCCAGCGCGTGTGGATCCTGCGCAAGTTCCTGAACGAGCTGAACCCGGTCGAGGCGATGGAGTTCCTGATCAACAAGATGCAGGACTCGAAGACCAACAAGAAGTTCCTCGAGAGCATGAACCAGTAGCATCCCCATCGGGCTCGCGGCCGCCACAACCATGAATCGTTCGCTGGCTTCAGGTTTCTTGGCGCTGTTCACCGGTGTTCTGCTGGTGGCGGCCACCTCGTGCGGTGGAAGGTCGCAGAAATCCTCCCCGCCGGAAGCCACACAGGCCCAAACGCATTCGAACGCGTCTCAGCCGGAAGCTCCGCACTGGGACTACGGCCCGGAGCATGGCCCTGCTTCCTGGGGTGGCTTGAGCCCCGAGTTCATCGACTGCGCCGAGGGCAAGCACCAGTCGCCAATCGATTTCGGCGCCGCGGCCGCCGGCAAGACGCCGGAGCCTCGCATGCAGTACGGCCCGGCCACGCTGCGAATCGTGCACCACGAGCATCAAGAAGACGTTGTGAACACCGGGCACTCGATTCAGGTGAATGTCGCGGGCGGAGACACGCTCACGGTCGGCGGCGAGGCTTTTGCGCTGGTTCAGTACCATTTTCACAGCCCGAGCGAGCACACGGTGAAGGGAAAACACTTCCCGATGGAGATGCACCTGGCGCACATGTCCGCCACCGGCGGGCTCGCGGTCGTCGGGGTGTTCATCGAAGAGGGCGCTCACAATGCCGCATTCGATCCGGTGTGGGCGAACCTGCCGAAGGAGAAGAGCGTCGAGACCCACCTCGAGCACGTTCAGATCGACATCGACGACCTGCTGCCCGCCGATCGCTCGACTTACCGCTACGAGGGCTCATTCACCACGCCGCCGTGCTCGGAGGGCGTGAAGTGGCTGGTGCTCACCACCCCGGTCCAGCTTTCGAGCGAGCAGATCCGAACGTTCCGCGCGATCCTCGACGGCAACAGCCGACCAGTCCAGCCGCTCCACGAGCGAACGGTGATCACGGATCGCATGGCGGAGGCCGCCACGCCGTAGGACATCTGTAGACGGCCTGCATCCGGTCGGCGGCCGTGGCATAGTGCGGTCGTGAGTTCTACACCCATGAGTGAATCGCAGGCGCGCCGCTCGCGCCAGCCGTCGCTGCGCGATGCCGCGGTGCTCGTTCCCGTGTATCGTGACACGGAAGGCGACCTGCGGCTGGTGATCGTCCGGCGCACCGAACGCGGGATCCACGGCGGACAGCTCGCGTTCCCCGGTGGCAACCGCGAGCCCGGCGACGCCACGCTGCTCGACACCGCGCTCCGCGAGGCCGAAGAGGAAGTCGGACTTGCGCGCGACGCGGTCACGATGTTGGAATCGCTGGACGTGATCGAGACTTTCACCACCGGTTATCGCATCGCGCCGTTCCTCGGCCGCATCGTCCGTCCCGCGGCGTGGCGGCCGGAACCGTCCGAAGTCGCTGAAATCCTCGAGGTGGCGGTGAGCGACCTGCTGGCGCCCGAAGCGCACGACGAAACTGAACTCCTGCTGCCCGGACGCCGCATTCCATACTACCGCGTCGGCGCGCACCGACTGTGGGGCGCCAGCTACCGGATCCTGAGCCCCCTGCTGCCCCGCCTGGCGGCGGGAGAGTGGGAGATCGACTGAGGCGCGCCGCCACGGCCGTCGCCTGCGCGCTATTCCTGAGCGCGGCCGGGTCCGGAACGGCCCTCGCGGCCAAGACCGACGTCCTGGTGCTCCGGAACGGCGACCGGATCACCGGTGAGGTCAAAGGACTCGACCGCGGTCAGCTCGAGTACAGCACCGACGATGCCGGCACTATCTACGTCGAGTGGACGAAAGTCGCGAGCCTGACGGCGGCTCGCATCTTCGACGTCGAGCTGGACACCGGCCGCCGCGTTTATGGCGCGCTGCTCGCGGCGCCGAGCGTCGGCCTCCTGCGCATCGTCGGATATTCGGACTCCGCGTTGGTCGGGGTGCTGTCGATCATTCACATCCGGCCGCTCGAACAGAGTTTCCTCAAACAGCTCGACGGCAGCGTGGACCTCGGCCTCTACCTGGCGCGAGCCAATCATCTGGTGCAGATGTCGTTCGATTTTTCGATCGAGTACCGCACCGCCGAGCGAATTGCGTCGCTCTCGGGAAGCTCGCAGGTGACCCACCAGGACAGCATCGCCGACGTCGACCGTTCCAACCTGACGCTCCGATACGCCAAGGTGCTCACCAACCGGTGGTTCGCTCAAGCGACGACCGAAAGCGAACGCAATAGCGAGTTGGCCCTCGACCTTCGTGCCTCGTTGGGCTTGTTCGGCGGACGCTACATGGTTCAGACGAACTCGAGCCTGCTGGGAGTCGGGGCGGGGATCAGCGGCAACGTGGAAAACCCCAATCGGGATGACAGTCGCTGGAACACCGAAGCGGTGATCGGACTCGGCTGGTCGTTGTTCGGCTACGATTTCCCCAAGGCCAACATCAACGTATACGCGACGGGGTACCGAAACCTGACCAAGAATCGAGTTCGCGCCGAAGGCGACATCAACGCCAAACGCGAGATCATCAAGGACTTCACCGTCGGGCTCATCGCCTCCGAGAGCTACGACAGCGACCCGCCGGTCGGCGGCACCAACAACGACTGGACACTCAAGTTCACGATCGGCTGGACGTACTGATCCGAGACGCCGGGTGGCCGGACTTCCACACCTGTGATAGGGTACTCGGCCGTTTGACGCCGGGCCTCCCTCGCGGGGCCGGCACTCGCTTCGGGACCGAGGACAGTGCCCCGGTCATTCGAATGCAGAAAGGAACTCCCATGAAGGCTGGAATCCACCCCGTTTACAAGCCGGTCAAGGTCGTCTGCGTGTGCGGGAATTCGTTCGAAACCCGTTCGACCTACGACAAGGACGAGATGCACGTCGAAATCTGCGCCGAGCTGTCATCCATTCTTCACCGGCAAGCAGAAGCTGGTCGACAAGGCGGGACGCGTCGAGCGGTTCCGCAAGCGCTACCTGAAGAAGGATGACAAGAAGGACGAGAAGGCCGAAGCCGCCGCGTCCTAGCTTCGTTCCATGCGGCCTCCCCGGGAAACGCATCCCGGTGGAGGCCGTTGCGCTGCCCTGGAGGTCGTTGGTGCCGTTCCTGCCCGTTGGTGGCCAGGCCGTGATCGAAGGCGTGATGATGCGTTCGCCGTCGCGGATCGCGGTCGCCGTGCGGCGCACCGACGGCACGATCGCGTTTCTCGAGAAGCCGTACGCTTCGATCACGCGTCGCTTCAAGCTGCTCGGGCTGCCGGTGCTGCGCGGCGCCGTCTCGCTGTTCGAGACGCTCTATCTGGGCATCACCGCGCTCAACTTCAGCGCCGACGAAGCGGCCAAGGAGACGGTTCCTGCGGGGGCCGAAGGCGTTGCCGAGCCCAAGAAGGAAAGCGGCCTGGGTGCGGCCGCACAGATCCTGTCGCTGGTGATCGCCTTCGGCCTCGGACTGCTGTTGTTCGTGGTGTTGCCCGCGAAGATCACCGGCTGGCTCGGGTTTCACGACCGGATCGGCTTCGGTCTGGTCGACGGCTTGTTTCGCCTGCTCGCGTTCCTGCTCTACCTGACTGCTGATCAGCCAGTGGAAGGAGATGGCGCGGGTCCTCGGCTACCACGGCGCCGAGCACAAGGCGATCCATGCGCTCGAGAACCGCGCGCCGCTCGACGCCGGAGAGCGTCCAGAGCTTCTCGCGCTTCCATCCGCGCTGCGGCACGTCGTTCCTGTTCCTGGTGGTGGTAGTCAGCATCGTGGTGTTCACGTTCATCGGCAAGCCGCGCGGGATCGGCGACCACCTGCTGCGCATCGCCTGCATGCCGCTGATCGCCGGGGTGGCGTTCGAGTTCATCCGCCTCTCGGGCCGTCACGCGCATCGGCCGTGGGTCCGGGTGCTGACCTGGCCGGGCATGCAGTTCCAGCGGCTGACCACGCGCGAGCCCGACCTGACCATGTGCGAGGTCGCGATCGCGGCGCTCGAGCGCGTGCGCAACGACGAGACAGGTGGTGGCGCTGGAGCGCGCCGCCGGCCGGCCGGCCGAGATCGCCTTCGTCCAGTGAGTCCTGCGCAGCCGGCGCCCGCGGGGTCCTGAGCCATGTGGGACGCACTCAAGAAAGTCGAAGACGCGTTACGAGGAGCTGACCGCCTGCTCTGCCGACCCCGAGGTGACCAGCGATCCGCGCCGCGCTGCGCGACCTGGCCAAGGAGCGTCGCACGCTCGACGAAACGATTCGCGCGATCACCGAGTACCGCGAAGATCGAAGCCTCGATCGCCGACGACGAGGCGGCGATCGCCTCGGGCGATCCCGAGCTCGGCGAGCTGGCGCGCGCGGAGCTGCCCGAGCTCGAGGCGCGACGTAGCGAACTGGAGCAGGAGCTGAGGAAGCTGCTGCTGCCGCGCGACCCCGACGACGACAAGAACGTGATCGTCGAAGATCCGCGCCGGCACCGGCGGCGACGAGGCCTCGCTGTTCGCCGGCGATCTCTACCGCATGTACACGCAAGTACGCCGAGCGCCACGGCTGGCGCAGGAAGTGTTGAGCATCGAGCCCCTCGGGAGTCGGCGGCTTCAAGGAAGTCATCTTCCAGCTCTCGGGCGAAGGCGTCTACCGGCAGATGAAGTTCGAGAGCGGGGTGCATCGCGTGCAGCGCGTGCCCGAGACCGAGGCCTCGGGGCGCATCCACACCTCGGCGGCGACCGTGGCGGTGCTGCCCGAAGTCGAGGAACGTCGACGTCGAGATCGAGGAGAAGGACCTGCGGGTCGACGTCTATCGCGCCGGCGGCCCCGGCGGCCAGGGCGTCAACACCACCGACTCGGCGGTGCGCATCACCCACCTTCCGTCGGGCCTGGTGGTCACCTGCCAGGACGAGCGCTCGCAGATCAAGAATCGCGCGAAGGCGATGAAGGTGCTGCGGGCGCGGCTCTACGATCAGGAGCTGCAGGAGCGGCAGGCCAAGCAGGCGGCGAAGCGCCGCTCGCAGGTGTCGACCGGAGATCGCAGCGCCAAGATCCGCACCTACAACTTTCCGCAGAGCCGGGTCACCGACCATCGCATCGGCTTCACCACCCACAATCTGCCGCAAGTCCTCGAGGGCGCCATCGACGACATGTCGACCGCGCTCCAGGAAGCGGACGCCGCGGAGCGCCTCGCGGAGCTGGGTACCTAGAACTCGATTCACCCGGCCGAAACGCGCGTCGTCGCGCCGCCGCCAACGTCCGACCTCCGGTGTGTCCACGCGGGCGACAGGTGCGCCCTGCCGTGGACGCGATTCACGGCCCTCGGTTCGCGAATTCCGCGCCGATTCCCGTACACATGCTCCGGCACGTCGCGTGCTCATTCCCGGCGTTCGCCGCCCCCGCGTGGACTTCGGCCGGGAGGACCCGTGCACGTCGCCGCCATACCGCGCCCCACGATTCCCATGCCCGCCGTGCGCATCGGCTGGTTGCTCGGTGTCGCCGCAACCTGGTGGCTCGTAGGTTCGAGCCGCCTCGACCAGATGCCCGCAGCCGGCGATCACGCCATCCGCGCCGCGCTGCCGTTGGCCCTCGCCGGGCTGCGTCTGACCGGTTCGGCCTGCGAAACGCTCTTCTACTTCCTGTGGTGGCGAAGCTCGGGTCAACGATTCTCGTTCGTCTCGGCTCTGCCCTGGTTCGCGACCTTGACGCTCGCCGACGCCTGGGCCGGCACGCTGCGCTCGATCGCGAATGACGTTGCCGAGCCGTGGGTCTCCGTCCTCGCCGTGTTCGCGGGCGTGGGTGTTCATTTCGAGCCGAGCGAGGCCCTGGTGCCGGGGCTGGCGGCAGCCTTCGGCGACGTGGGACTACTCGCGCTCGCTCGGATACTGGGGACTGCCGCGATTCAGGCCCGGGAAACCGGCCGTCGGCTGCGCCGCCCGTTAGTGCTCACGGTCATCGTCTGGCTGATCGTGAAGCTGATCGCGTGGTGGAGCTTCGACCTGATGCGCGGCATGAGCCCCGCATGAGCGCGCGAGTTCGGCAACAGATCGGCCGCTGGGCGCTTGCGGCGCCGTTGGTACTCCTGGTCGGGGCCCTCGGTGCGGCGTGGATGGCCGATCGCCAGCGCGACTGGGGGGAGCCTCGCTGGGATCCCGCGGTGTTCGTGCCGCTCGACACTCGTGATCGCGATCCGGTTCCGACTCACGAGCACTGGGTGGTTCCGGTGAATCCCGACTGCCCGCACTGCTCGGGACACCTCGAGCGAGCCGCGGCCCGCCGGCGCGCCGGCGTCACGGTCCAGGCCCTGGTCGTCGACCAGCGCCTGCGTCCGGCGCGCGACGTGTTCGGCAGCGCCCGAGTCGACGGGGTCTGGTGGGACTCGACCGGAATCTGGCGAAACATCTGGGGGCATCGACTCTATGGCGAAACCCTGGTCTTCGATCGCGATGGACGACTGTTGACCACGATGTCGCCGGGCGCCGAGGTCGCCCGGGTGAGCGAGGGCTACGGCGTGCCGCCCGACGATCACTGAAGTCCCCGTGCGCCCCTTCTCACATGGAGGTGAAGCATGGAAACCAACGACTGGCGGAGATTGTTGAAGCTCATCGGCTGCGCCTGGGCAGTGTTCGCGTCCCCGCCCTCGCATCTGCCGGTGGCGATCATGGGCTGCCTCACGATTCCGAGTCACGACGCGTAGTTCCAATCGCCTCCGTGGAGAAGACGACATGAAGCTCGGAACCACGAGCACCCTGTTGCTGGCGGTCTGCATCGCTGCGGGCGGCGCGACGGCCCCGGCTTTCGCCGCCGACCCACCCCTCGATGACGTCCTCCAAACCGACTCGGAGTCGGGTCGCGCGGTCGCGAACGGTGGTTCGGGAATCGCCGCCGCGATCATCTGCGGCGGCATGAGTCGGGTCGCGGCCAGCACCGGCATGAATCCCGGCGTGGTCTCGGCGGCGATCGCGGCCTGTGCGTACATGATGCTGGACGGGCTCTTCGACTTTCCCTGGTAATGCGCGGCCGGGGCGCGGCCGGCATGGGCGCCGCGCCCCGCCGGGTTGGAGTACGCTCGTTTGCGTGCCCCCGAGTCCACGAACCGTCGCTGATGCGCTGAAGATGGCGCTCGATCGCCTGAACGCCGGCCCGTCGGCATCCACCGATGCCGTGGAACTGGTGAGCCGGCTCCTCGGGGTTCCCCGGACCCAGGTTCATCTCACCCCGCGGGCGGAAGTTACCGGTGAGCAGTTCGAGTGCCTGGAGCGCTGGCTCGCGCGCCGGCGGGCGGGCGAACCGGTCCAGTACATCACCGGACGTGCGGCGTTTCTCGACCTCGATCTCGAGGTCGGCCCGGCGGTGCTGGTGCCACGACCCGAAACCGAGGGCCTGGTCGAGGCCGTGATCGAGGCGCTGCGGTCGCTCGAGCGTGGGCCACGTATTCTCGACCTGGGAACTGGGTCGGGGGCAATCGCGCTCGCGATTGCACACGCGCTGCCCGAGGCGCGGGTGGTGGCGACCGACCAGAGCCCGGCCGCACTCGACGTCGCGCGCCGCAATGCGGCCCGGCTCGGACTGGCGGAGCGGGTCGAGTTTCGTCGTGGCGACTGGTTCGAGGCGCTGGGCGACGAACGGTTCGACGTCGTTGTGTCCAACCCGCCGTACCTCTCGACCGCGGAGTGGGACGATCTGCCCGACGACGTCCGGCGCTTCGAGCCCCACGAAGCCTTGTTCTCGGGAGCGAGCGGCCTCGACGCGCTGCGCGAGATCGTCGACCAGGCGCCGCGTTATCTGATCGCCGGCGGACTCCTGGCGCTCGAGCTGTCGGAGCACCGGGCGGCCGAGGTTGCCGCGTGGCTCGAGGGCGCCCACGACTTCTCCGAGGTCGAGCTGCGCGATGACCTCTCGGGACGGCCGCGAGTACTGCTTGCGCGCCGCGCCCCCGGGCCGGCCATCGCGCCGATGCAGTGGCGCGAGGAGTAGACCCACCGAGGCGCGTTCGTCCGCGTGCGTCGGCCGTCATGGTCGCGGCCGCGAACATGCCAAAAAGCTGGACCGGCCGGGCTCCAGCTTCGGAACCCGACCGGATCCTCGGCTCCGCCCCTCGGAGCCGGCTTCTGGGGGGTGGCTACGGCCGATCGCTCCACGCCTTCTTGATCTGGCCCCAGCTCCGGCGGATGTCGTCACCGGCCGCGACTTCGCCGGCGGCGGGCTTCTTCAGCCGCGGATCGCCGATGCCACCGCCGTCGCCACACGCACTGGGCGGAATCTTCGCCAGGTCTTCGGAGCTCAGGTAGAAGAGCCGGCCGTCGAGCTCGCGCCAGATCGCGGCGACCTGGCCGATCGTGGCCTCGGTGGCGACCCGGTTGCGCAGCGCGATCATGAAGTCATCGTTGCCGACGCTGCCGTCCGGCAGGACGTCGATGCGGCGGTCGATGAACACCATGCCCAGATTCGGAGAAACCAGCGGCTCGTCGAGGCCCGCGGCGGGGTCGCCGAACTCGCCCCGGCGGCACGCCTGCGTTTCGCAGGTCGCGACGACGCGGGGGGTCCCCAGGTCGATCTCGTACACGTTGTACGGCGCGCCCCAGCAGTTCGCGTAGTGGCGGACGTTCCACGGACGCACGGTCGAGTAGTCGTAGGTGATCCAGGTCTCGCAGGCTTCGTTGGCGCCCGAGGCGTAACGGAACTCATCGGGGAACTCGTAGTCCTGGAGGACGGCGAACGCGTGGGAGCCGACGCCGAAGTCGGCGGCCAGCGACGAGGCGCGTCCCGGGCGAATCACGGTCTCTGCGCCACACGCGAACACCGCGCCGACGCGGAACGCCAGACTTCCGGTGAGCGCCCCAGCCGAGGACAACGTGCACGAGCTGCGACGTTCGCTCTCCGACGCCGGCGTCCAGGTCAGGTTGGTGGGATTGGCTGCGAACGCGGACATCGGGAGCACCGAGACGCCCATCAGGGCTGCGACAGCGATACGATTGCGGAACATGACTTCCTCCCCTTGATCCGGAGCGCCTGGGGTTCGGGTCCTTGTTCTTCCCGGACCCCCGGGCTCCACCTGGGTCTTCCGTTGCCGCCCCCCTGGGCGGGTTTCGGTTTGGGACCCGCTGCGCGTGTATCGCGCGACACAAGTTCCAACGACGCCCCGGGAGAAACCGCACATCGCTGGAGGGGAGGGGAAACACTTCGGGCCGGGGAGCGAGTCCCCGGCCCGAGACGGACGCCGGCAAGTCGTTAGAGGAGTAGCGTTTCTACGAGGAGGCTTCCGTGGCCGCGCCTTTGCGGCGCCAGAGGAGCGCGAACAGCCCGCCCGCGGCCAGCAGCAGCCCGAGCAGGTAGATCCCGACCGGATTCGACGCCGGGACGTTCAGCGAAACCTCCTGAATGGTCTGCCCCGGGACGTCTTCCGAGATCGCCATGCTGAACCCGCCGGCCTTGTGATTGATCCTCACGACTCCGGGAAGCCCCGAGGGGAGCGTCGCCTCGAAATCGGGGCTCAGTCCCGCGGCCAGGGCCGCGCGAATCAGCGAGGCCGAATTGGCCGGCGTGCTCGCATTCGGGATCGCGACCGGAATCACGACCATCGGGTGAATGCCCGGCTCTCCGTTCGGGTCGAACGACTCGATGGTGATCGAGCAGCCGCCCGATCCGCTCGAAGTGCCGGAGGATCCGACGTAGCGGGAGGCAGCATCGGATCGCGAGGTGTGAAGTGCCAGTACTGCCAGACCCACAAGCAGCGCCATACAGAACCGTTTCATGTGAGACCTCATGAGGTTCTATTGCCTGGGATTTCGAGCGCCGTCAGCGCGGCATTATACCCGGCCCGGCTTGCGGCGACGGGGGTTTTGTCGATCAGGGAAGCGGAAATCGGGGCCTTTCGAGATCCATCCGGTTGTCGAGGCCCGGCGGCAGGCCAGCGTCAATGCCCTCGACCAGAGTCCGAATCCTGTGCTCCGTGGCCGAGCGTTCCGCGGCCTCCCCGGGAGCACCTACTGCCACCTTCTCTCTCCTCAACCTGAGGGCGTGGAGTTCCAGCAATGGAACTCGACCCTCGCCGACCCGATCCAGGGCCTCCTCGGTTCGTATCCACGCCTCTTCCTGGCGTCCGAGGCGACCCATCATTTCGGCCAGGGCCAGCAGGGCGCTGGTCTCGTCCGGGATGGACTCGGTCCGGCGCGACTCGGCAAGCGCCTCGTTGAGCACCGACTCCGCGTCGCTCGCCGCCGACGCCATCCCGACCAGGCCTTCGAGCAACAACAGCCGGGATCGGACCAGCGACTCGTCGGCCGCCAGCGACCGGGCGGTTTCCAGCAGCTCCGAGGCGCCGTCCAGATCCTCCGCCCAGAGCTTGAGGCAGGCCTGAGCGAGCAGGATGCGCGCGCGGCGGCGTGGGTCCCCGATTTCAGCCGCCATGCGCTCGGCTTCGATGTAGAGCCGCTCGGCCGCCCCGACGTCGCCCATGACCGCCATGAGAGAACCCAGATTCAAGGTCGACTCGATGCAGCCAGGACGATCCCCGAGTTCATGTCGATGCCGGAAGGCCGCCTGCTGGTGCTCGAGCGCCAGGCGCCAGCGGCCGAGGTGGTATTCGACCACCCCCAGATTGTCGAGCGAGTTCGCGAGGCCCCAGCGATCGCCCATCTCCTCGCGCGGTCCGAGCGAGGACGTGTAGCAGCGCGCAGCCTCGCCGAAGTCGCCGCGGGTGAACGAGGCGTTCCCGAGCGCCACCAGCGCCTGGGCCATGCCGCCCTTGTCGCCGATCTCTTCGAAGCGCCGGAAGGCGTCGCGGTAGCAGTCGAGCGCGCGCTCGGAGTCGCCGCGCACCAGGTGCACGTTGCCGAGGTTGGCTTTGAGCTTGGCCATGCCCTGCAGGTCGCCCAGCTCGATGGTCGGCGCCATCGCCTGCTCGTAGCGCACCAGCGCCTGGTCGGTTCGGCCGCTCTGGAACAGTGCGTTCCCCAGTCGGTTGAGTGCGCGTGCCAGCTCGAGTCGCTCGCCCAGGCGCTGGAGATCACCGACCGCCGCCTCGAACGTCTCGAGCGCGCGCGGGTAGTCGCCGCGGCGATAGCAGAGATCGCCGACGTCGAGCAGAATGCGGGCGACGCCCAGTTCGACCCCGGTCGCGCGCGCCGTGGCGAGCGCGGTCTCGAGCAGGTGCAGTCCGCGCTCGAAGTCGCCGCGACGCGCGGCCAGGGCCCCGAGCTTGTGCTCGCAGCGCGCGATCTGCTGGCGGTCCCCTGAAGCTGCGAACCGGTTGCGAGCGTCGGTGAGCAGGGACTCGGCGGCGACCAGATCGCCCTGCTCGAGCGCCGCCTCACCCAGCGCTTCCTGTGAGGCAGCTCGCCCGGATTCGTCACCGCGCCGGACATCCTCCTCGAGCGCGCGTTCGGCGGCCGCGCGCGCCGCCTCGGGTCGGCCGAGCAACAGCAGCACCTCGGACTTGGACCGCCGGATCTCGCCCGGGTTCAAGGCGGGCTGTGCGGACCGCCCGAGCGCTTCGAGTGCCTGATCGAGGTACTGCAGCGCACGATCGTGCAGGAACAGTCGGCGTGCCTCGCGCGCGGCGCCGAGCAGGAACGGCACCGCGTCGTCGAAGCGCTGCGCCTCGAACAGGTGGTAGCCGACGCGGCCGGATTCGTTCGGCCGCTCGCCGAACACCTCGGTCAGATGGGCCGCAACCACGCCGTGGTATTCGCGCCGCAGCTCGATCGGAATGTCGCGCAGGAGCACCTCGCGGATCAGGCCGTGTGCGAATCGGTAGCCGCCCTCGGCGGTGGCGATCAGCTGGTGCGTCTGTTCGAGCCCGCGCAAGCGCTTGAGCAGCAGCATGCGCGTGAGCCCGGTGCCGGCGGCCAGCGTGTCGGTGCGGAATCGTTCGCCCTCGACGGCGGCCAGGTCGACCAGGTCACGCTCCTCCTGCGACAGCCGCGACAGGCGGCGCATCAGCACGTCGGTCACCGTCTGCGGCAGGACCAGGTCCTGGCGGGTCGTGCCGTCCGTCCGCAATCCGGATTTCTCGCTCAGCAGCTCGCGCACGATCTCGACCGTGAAGAACGGGTTCCCCTGGGCGCGATCGTGGATGGTCGTGGCCAGTCTGCGGCCCAGGTCGGGATCGCGAATCGTCTGCTCGAGCAATGCCGCGGTCTCGGCGCCGTCGAGCGGCGCCAGCGGCAGCCGCTGGAAGGCCGGAACCGACGAGAGCAGGCGCATCACGTCTTCGAGCGGGTGTTCCTGTCCGGCCGAAGCGCCGATTTCCTCGGGTCGATACGAGCCGACGATCAGCAACCGGGAGTTGCCGACGCTCCGGGTCACGTGATTCAGAAGCGACAGGGTTCCCTCGTCGGCCCAGTGCAGGTCGTCGAGGAACAACACCAATGCTTCGTGCTGGGCCATCCGCTTGAGTAGCGCATCGAGCAGATACCAGACCTGCTCGCGCGTGCGCAGCTGGACCGCACCGTGCGCTCCGGGGTCGAGCAGCATGTGGAGCATCGAGAACAGGGCGCCGAGCGCGGGGCGGCCGCGAGTCGATTCGGCGACCAGGGCCATGGTCGGCAGCCGCGTGCGGCGGGCCAGCTCCTCGAGGGCTTCCACGAAGGGTTCGAAGTTGCGGCCGCCGTGATACGCGCATCGCCCCTGGAGGCACACGACGTGGCGCGACTCGGCGTAGGTCCTGAACTCAGACATCAGGCGGGACTTGCCGATGCCGGCCTCGCCGCCCAGCAGGATCGTTCGGCCGGCTCCCTGGCGTGCGCGCTCGAGCGAGTCCCGGAGCAGGTCGAATTCCGCCCGGCGTCCAACGAACGGAACGGTGGCGAGCGGGGTGGCGGCGCGGTCGGCGTCCGCCGCGTCGGCCGCGGCCGCCGAAGGCGAAGGCGGCGGCACCTCGAACGACTCCCCGCGAGGAAACGCAACCGGCTCCCGGCTGGTCGCGATGATCTTGAGATTCGGGCAGGCCGCCAGCAATGCCTGGCCGGTTCGCGTCACGTCCTCGAGCACCGAGTCGCCGTGATCGAGAATCAGGAGCGCGCGCGCCGACTTCACGCGATCGACGATCATGTCGAGCGCCTGCTCGTTCGTCGTCGGCGCCAGGCCCAGCGTGGTGGCCACGGCCCGCGCCACGCCGCCATTCGTGGGGTGCGCATCCAGCTCGATCAGCCAGATGCCGTCGGGGAACGACTCCCAGAGCATTTCGGCGAGCCCTAGGGCGAGCCTTGTCTTGCCGCGCTCCGCGGGCCCGGTCAGGCTCAGCCAGCGCGATTTCTCGAGCAACTGAGCGCAGGTTGCGATCTCGCGTTCGCGATCGACGAAGCCGGTGAGCGTCAGCGGCAGGTTGTGCGGCGGCAGTCGGCTGGGACTGGCGGCGGACACGCGCGGCGTCCGGCTCACGGCCCCCAACGCGCCGAGCGAGGCGGCGAGCTTCCGCTCCATGGTCGCCGCGCTCCGATAGCGACGGTCGGGCTCCGACTCGAGTGCTTGCTCCACCGCCACCACCAGTCGCGTCGGCAGGTCGGGCCTGTGTTCCCGCAGCGGCGTGCGTTCCCCGTGACGGTGTCGATCGCAAAGCTCGTCGAACGTGCGGGCCTCGACCGGATAGTGGACGGTGAGCAGCCGATAGAGGAGGACCCCGAGGCTGTAGAGATCGGTGTTCGGGCTCGCCGGTGATCCAAACAGCTGCTCGGGCGCGAGCGTGAGCGGGGTGCCCTTGGCCGGCTCGTCGGGATTGGTCGAGCCGTGCGGCGTGAGCACGGCGGCGGCGCCGAAGTCCATGAGCACGATCCGGCCGCCCTCCTCGCGCATGACGTTCGTGGTCTTGACGTCGCGATGGACGAGATCGACGGCGTGCATCGCCGCGAGCGCGCGGCACAGTTCGGTCCCGATGAGTGCTGCTTCCTGAGCCCCGAACGCCCCTTGCTGCGCGAGCAGGTTCTCCAGCGTCTGGCCGCGGATCAGGTCGGTCCACATGCCGGCCCGATCGTCGTGCTCGTCGGCGCCGTGGACGACGAGCACGTTCGGGTGGCGCACGCGCGCGAGCCGGCGTGCTTCGGACAGGAACGAGTCGGCCGTGGCTCCAGGGAACGCGGCGCGATTCCAGAGCTTGAGCGCGACTTCGCGATCGAGCGCGGGATCGTAGGCGCGATAGACCTCGCCGAACGCTCCCTGGCCGATCTTCTCGAGCACATCCAGGAGGCCCCAGCGGAAGAGCGGTGAACGGGGCTGGCCCGCAGACCCCGTGGGCGCCGGCGTGGCGACCGCCGGCGTCGACGCTCGCGCGACGACCGGCCCGCCGGTCGCGGGGGCGTCGCGCTCGGCGACCTTCCTGCTTCGCTGGAGGCGCGGGTCGGCCTCGGACTCGGCGAGCGACCGGTAGCCGCGCAGGACGTTCTCGACCACCTTCAGGCAGTCCAGCGTCTGGTTCAGCTCGGGGCTCGCGGTCTTCTCTTCCTGCCAGTCGATCGGCTGACCTTTGGAGACCGCGTTCGCGAGTCGAATGACGGCGCGCGAGCGGGGTGGGGTCACGGAGTCGGCTCCGGGGTTTTCATGCGCTCCGCCAGGCTCGCGATCGCGCGCGCGACGAACATGCGCGCCGCGTTGGCGGTCTTGATGCCGAGTCCGTCGGCGATCTCCTGGTGCGAGAAGCCCAGCTCGACGCGCATGATGATCGCCTCCTTCTGCTTGTCCGGCAGGGCGGCGAGCGCGGCCTCGAAGCGTTCGAGCGACTCCCTGCCGACCATTTCCTCGAGCGGGCTCGGCCGGTCGTCGGGCAACGTCTCCAGCTCCGACTCCTGAACCGGCCGCCGGGCCGCGCGCCGGATCTCGTCGCGGATCTGGTTGATCAGGATCCGGCGCAGGTACGCGAGGAAGGCGCCTTCGCGCTGCGGCTCGAACTTGTCGAGATGGTCGAGCGCGCGCATGACCGTGACCTGGACCAGATCGTTGGTCTCGAGCAGGCCGCGAGCGTTGTTGGGGAGGCGGCCGTGAGCGAAGCGCAGGAGGATCTTGTAATAGCGCGAGGCCAGGTGTTCGCGCGCCAGGTCGTCACCGCGCCGCGCGCGGTTGAGCAACAGGGCGGTCGACTCCAGGTCGGCAGGCGCCGAATGCGGCGGCGACTCGCTCCGCGGCTCTCCCAAGCTGCCTCCCGGGGGATGAGGGGGGTGTATCGGGATCGTCGTCGGACGGGGGCTAGGGCCGTCCGGGCGCAGGTCCTCGCGACCCGCGCGGCTGCAAGGCTACGCCCTCCTTGGCCCATGCGGCAACGATGTTTGCCGGGAACTGTAAGGGAGCAGGCTTCTGACCGCGTTTGAGCAGCGAAGTGACCGCCGGGCGGGTGGGGCTGCTAAGACTGGACGCCAAGGAGGGTCCAGCGATGGCAGCGACCGCAGCCGCCCAGGAGCGGGCCATGAGATTTCAGGAGGTCATTTTGCAGGCGACACGCGGCAAGATTTCGTGGTGGCAAGCCGCCGAAGTGCTCGGCATCAGTCCGCGGACCTTGCGTCGCTGGAGAGTGGGTTACCAGAAGTACGGAGTCAGGGGACTGCAGGACGGGCGTCGCGTGGATCGGGCCCCGAATGGGGTTCCAGAAGCGGAGATCCAACGTTGGATGAAGCTCTACGAGCGGCACTGCCGCGGTTATAACGTGCGGCACTTCTACGCGGTGATGAAGCGTGAGCAGGGTGGCTGTCGCTGGTCGTACACGGTGGTGCGACGCGCGCTCCAGCACGCCGGCCTGGTGAAGAAGAAGCGTCCGCGCGGACGGCACTTCATCCGGCGCGAACCGCGTCCGTGCCGTGGCGAGCTCATCCACATCGACGGCAGCCGACACCGCTGGCTGACGCTGCTGCCGGACCAATGGCAGTGCCTGATTGCGGTCGTAGACGATGCGACCAAGCACCTGCTGTACGCGCAACTCGTCGAGAGCGAGACGACGACGACGATCATGACCGCACTGGCGGCCGTGGTCCGTGAACACGGCATCCCCCAGAGCGTCTATAGCGACCGTGCTGCGTGGGCCACCTTCACTGCCCGTGCCGGCCAAGTCGTCGACCGATCGCGGCACACTCAGGTCGGACGGGCGCTTCACCATCTCGGCGTCGAACACATCATGGCCTACTCGCCGCAGGCCCGGGGCCGCAGCGAGCGCGTCAACCGTACGCTCCAGGACCGGTTGATCAAGGAGTTGCAGACCCACCACATCCGCACGGTCGACCGCGCCAATCGTTACCTGCGCGAGCGGTTCGTGCCCGAGTACAACCGCGAGTTCGCCCGCACCCCGGCCGAGGACGCATCCGGGTTTGCACCTCTCGGCGGGGCGGACCTCGATGCGATCTTCTGTCACCTCGAGTCCAGGACCGTGCAGCGCGACAACACGGTCACCCTGGATGGCCTCACGCTCCACAGGACCTGTGCGGGCCTCACCGTCGAGCTGCGACGTCATCTCGACGGAACCCACACCATCACCTGTGGCACCAAGCTCTTCGGTCGCTACTCGGCCCAGGGACGTGCCCTCAGCGTTGAACCCATCGTTCACCCGGCGGCTGCAGTTCAGGCCGCCGTTGCTTAGGACCAGCGGTCAGATCGCTGCTCAAAAACGGTCAGATGGCTTGCTCTCAACACGATGTTTGCCGGGAACGACGCTCCCAAGGAGCAAAGCGCGGCACGACCCCGGCGATTACTTGCCTTCGGCGCTCAGGTACTTGGAGTCCTTCTCGCCTGCGGGGATCGCCACCTTGAGCGTGTTTGCGGCCGGTGGCAGGGGGCAGTTGTAGTACTCGGTGAACGCGCACGCCGGGTTGTACGCGGCGTTGAAGTCGAGCAGCCAGTTGCCGCTCCGTCCGAGGGGCCGGGCATCCACGTAGCGGCCCTGCGCGTAGGTTTCGCCGCCGTTCGTTGCGTCCTTGAAGAACACGGCGAGGACATCGGTGGGCGCACCCGGCTCGAGCATGCGCAGCGCTTCGAGCCGGCACGGCTTGCCCTCGACCTTGAAATCGAACCATCCGACGCGCAGCGCCCGCCGCGAACGGCTGCGAGTCGAGGCGATTTGCACCGTGTCGGGGTCGGCATCCTCGGTCAGGGGAATCGTGTAACGGTAGGCGAGATTGACCGTGTAGTACTTGAGCCCGCGGAACGTGCCGAAACGGGGACTACGCGCGTCGAACAGGATCAGCGCGGGCGCGTTCTGATGCGAGAGGCGGATGTTGTAGCGCCCGATCAGCTCGCCGACCCGGCCGGGGCTCAGGCTCGACGGCGCCAGTGTCGTGTCGCGGGGTTCGCGCAGGTCGACGCGAAAGGTCGCGCTGTCGTTCAGGGTCTGAACGTGGAAGGAATCACCGAGCAGGGTGATCCGTAGGTGCTTGGGCAGGATCATGGGGTCGTCGATGCGCAGGTCGCACTCGGGATTGCGTCCGATCAGCAGGCTCTTCTTGTCGCCGAACTCCACGCGCTGGACCGCCGCCAGGTGCGACATGGAGTTGTACCGGATGAACTCCTCGGTGCGTCCCCGCTCGCGAAGGATCGTCTGTATGGTCCGCTCCTTCACGGCTTCGGAGGGCTGGGAAGGCGTTGGAGTCTTGGGGGCGGTGGTGTCGGGGGCGGCCGCCGCGGCGGTGGCCGCCGACGAGAGTAGTGCCCACAGGGCAACGATGAGGTGCAGCAGTCTCCGCACGGAACGACTCTCCGGATGGTCTCGAGTGGCAGCGGGTCAATGATCTTACGCCGAGGCAGAGTACTGAACTTCAGGACGATGCCAAATCCGCGGAACTCGCGGTTCGCCCGGATCGCAAAAAAACCGGTCGAACGGTTGATTCGGGCCGAGGGCCCGCCGATAATCCGAACATTGATGCCGGCCCCGCGGGCCGCGATCCGCTGTGCGCCAGGCGCGCAGCCCCATCCGACATCTCGCCCGGAAGGATCCGCGTGAAGAAGCTCAGGGAAGACGCCAGGGACCAATCCGCACTCACCGATACCGACGCTCAGGGACCCCACATGGACGCGCTCGTGATCCGCGGCGGCCAGCCACTGGCCGGACGGATCGAAGTCAGCGGCAGCAAGAACGCGGCGCTGCCGGTGATGGCGGCGACGCTGCTGGCGCCCGGGGTACACACGCTGCGCAATGTTCCGCAGCTGCTCGACACCAGGACCATGGCGCGCGTCCTCGAGGTCCTGGGCGCCGTCGTCGAGTTCCGCGACGGCACCTGCATCGTCGACACCACGAAGGCTTCGGCGATCGAAGCCCCTTATGATCTGGTGCGCACCATGCGCGCCAGCATCTACGTGCTCGGGCCCCTGCTCGCGCGTCATGGTGCGGCCCGGGTGTCGCTGCCCGGGGGCTGCGCCTGGGGACCCCGCCCGGTGAACCTGCACCTCGAAGGGCTCGAGGCGCTGAATGCCACGCTCGACATCGACCACGGCTACATCGTCGGCAAGGGCGTGAAACTGCGCGGCGCGAACTACACGTTCCCGATCGTCTCGGTCGGCGCGACCGCCCAGCTCATGATGGCGGCGTCGCTGGCTTCGGGCACGACCACGCTCGGCAACGTCGCACTCGAACCGGACATCACGGTGCTCGGCGAGGTCCTGAATGCCTGCGGCGCACGCATCGACGGCCTGGGCACGCGCACGCTCACGATTCACGGTGTGACCGCGCTGCGCCCGATCGACACCGAGATCATCCCGGACCGGATCGAAGCCGCCACCTATCTGGCGGCCGGGGCGATCACCGGCGGCAGCCTGACGCTCGGGCGCTGCGAGCCCGACCACATGCGCGCCGCTCTGCGCACGCTCGAGGAGACCGGCTGCGAGATTCACGAGGGCCCGCGCGAGGTCACGTTGCGCGGGCCGCGGCGCCCGGCGGCCATCCAGCTCGAGACCGATCCCTTCCCGGGATTCCCGACCGACATGCAGGCGCAGATGATGGCGTTGTGCTCGATCGCCGACGGGACCAGCACGATCACCGACACCGTCTACCTCGACCGATTCACCCACGTGCCCGAACTGGGGCGCCTGGGCGCCGACATTCGGCTCGACGGCAACGTCGCCACCATCCGCGGCGTGCCCAAGCTCTCGGGGGCGCCGGTGATGGCGACCGACATCCGCGCGAGCGCGGCGTTGGTGATCGCGGCGCTCGCCGCCGAGGGCGAGACCCGGATTTCGCGCATCTACCATCTCGATCGCGGCTACGAGGCACTCGATCGCAAGCTCGCGAAGCTGGGTGCCCGGATCGAGCGCGTGCGCGAGTAGCCCGGTGGCGCGCGATCCCCTCTACGACCGTAGCTACTTCGATCGCTGGTATCGTTCACCGAAGTCGCGCGTCTACGCGCCGGCCGAGGTCGAACGCCGGGTGGCGTTCGTGATCGCCGGGGCCGAGTTCCTGATCGAGCGCCCGGTGCGCAGCGTGCTCGACCTGTGTTGCGGCGAAGGCGATTGGCAGCCGCTGGTCGCGCGCATCCGGCCGCGGGCCCGTTATGTCGGGGTCGACGCGAGCGCGTACGCGGTCGGGCGATTCGGCGCCCGTCGCAACCTGCGTCTCGGCCGATTCGGTGAACTGGACCGCGTCGGCCTGAACGGCCCGTTCGACCTGATCGTCTGCTCCGGCGCCCTCTACTATATCGACGGCGCCGAGCTTGGCCCGGGGCTTCGGACGATCGCCGGCCTGCTGGGCGGCGCCGCCTTCCTCGAGATCTTCACCGATCGCGACGACCTGGTCGGCGACACGGTGTCGATGTTCCCCCGTTCGCTCACCTGGTGGATGCGATGTCTCCACGAGGTCGGGCTGCACTATGCCGGGCTGCACTTTTGGGTGGGCGCCGAGCGCGCCGCGGATCTGATGGAGTTCGAGCGCGGCCGGCTCTGAACACTTCCGTTCTCTGGCGCTAGAATCCGCGCCGATGACCCCAAGCACGGAACCCCACGCGACCCGACTCGCGATCGTCGGCACCGCCGGCCACATCGACCATGGCAAGACCGCCCTGGTCCGGCGCCTGACCGGCGTCGACACCGATCGGCTCCCCGAAGAGAAGCGGCGCGGGATCTCGATCGACCTGGGCTTCGCCCCGCTGGTGACTCCGGGTGGCGTCCAGGTCGGCATCGTCGACGTTCCCGGCCACGAGCGTTTCGTCAAGAACATGCTGGCCGGCGTCGGTGGGATCGACCTGGTGCTGCTGGTGGTCGCCGCCGACGAAGGCGTGATGCCGCAGACCCGAGAGCATCTGTCGATCGTCAAGATGCTCGGCGTTGGCCGCGGGATCGTGGCGCTCACCAAGAGTGACCTGGTCGAGCCCGAGTGGATCGCGATGGTGACCCGCGACGTGCGCGCGCTGCTGGCGGACACACCGCTCGCCGAATCGCCGATCGTGCCGTGCTCGGCGGTCACCGGAGCCGGGGTCGACCTCTTGCTCGCCGAGCTGGATCGACAGCTCGCGGATCTGCCGGGCCGAGCCGGTGACGAGCCCGCGCGCCTGCCGGTGGATCGCGTGTTCAGCGTCGAGGGTTTCGGCACCGTGGTCACCGGCACGCTGTGGCGCGGGCGCGTGCGCACCGGCGACACTCTGGAATTGCTGCCGCGCGGCGTCGAGGTTCGCGTACGGCGCGTTCAAGTTCACGGCAAGACGGTCGAGGAGGCTCGCGCCGGGCAGCGTACCGCGCTCGCCATCCACGGCGTCGAGCGCGACCGGGTCGAGCGTGGCGACTGGCTGGTGGCGCCCGACTCGCTCAAACCGTCGCAAGCGGTGGACGTGCGCTTCGAGCTCCTGGATGACGTGCCCAAGGCGTGGCCGTCGAATCGGCGCGTCCGCATGCACCTGGGCGCGAGCGAGATTCTCGGTCGCCTGGTCCTGCTGGAAGGCGAGACGCCGGCCGCGCGCGATCCGGAGCCAGCCGGGGGGAAGGACGCTCCGTCTCGCCTGCACGTTCGGCCCGGGACCAGCGCGTTGGCGCAGCTCCGGCTCGAACGTCCGGTGGTCGCCGCGCGCGGCGATCGCTTCGTGATTCGCTCGTACTCGCCGCAGCGAACGATCGGTGGCGGCGTGGTGATCGACCCGATGGCCGGAAAGCGTCGCCGGCGTGGCGAAAGCGTCGCCCAGCTCGTGGTGCACGAGTCGGGCTCGATCGAGGCCCGATTGCTGCAAACGCTCGGGGCCAATCCGCGCATGCTCGCGACCGCGCATCTGGCCCAGTTGGTTTCCGAGCCCGAGGCCTCGGCGGCTCGGGCGCTCGAGGGGATGAGTGCGAGCGGGGAAGTCGCGCAGCCGGTGCCCGGCCGCTGGGTGACCGCGGAGCGCTGGAATTCAGTGCGCGCCGCCATCGCGCACGTGATCTCGGAATACGCGACCCGCCATCCGGCGCGCTACGGCATCGCCAAGGGCGAACTCAAGAGCGGCCTCAAGAGTGCCATCGATTCGGCGTTGTTCGACGCCGCGTTCGACGCGTTGCTCGGCGGCGGCGCGCTGGAGATGCGTGCCGATCGCGTCCGCCCGGCGGGTTCGCCGTGGGAGCCTCCGGCCGAAGTGGCTCAGGCGCTGTCCAAGGTCGAGACCGATCTCGAGGCTGCCGGCTTCGCCGTTCCGGAAGCCGCCACTTGGCTGGCCGCGGTGTCGCACGCACGAGGCGGCGGTCCGGCCGGTGCGGCGTTCGCCGCCGAGGTCGGCGGTCTCGGTCAGTTCCTCGGACGGCTGGTGCGCGTAAGCCAGGAGTACTGCTACACCGCGCGCCAGATGGAGGACTTGCGGGCGCGTCTGGCCGCGCACTTCGTGAAGTCACCGACCATCGATGTTTCCGGATTCAAGGATCTCGCGGGCGTGAGCCGCAAGTGGGCGGTGCCGTTGCTGGAACACAGCGACCGCGTCGGCTGGACCGTTAGGGCGGGTGACGAGAGGAAACGCGGGCGGCTGTAGGGCGATGGTTCCCTAGGACCCGCTGTCCGCCAGCGACTCGCGTCCGGGCTCCTTCGGACGCACCATCAGCGTCTTCTCGCGCTCGCAGGTCACCGTCCCGGCCGGCGCCTTGCGCGGTTTGCGCACGTACTTCTTGCGCGTGACGATCACCGGCACGGTGCCGGCCGTGCGCGCCTGCGAGTAGAACGCCGCCCACGACGCGACTTCGAGCAGCGTCTGCTTGGACGGCTCATTCTTGCCCTTGCCGCGGCGCAGGACCACGTGCGAGCCGGCCGCGCCATGGACGTGAAACCAGTAGTCTTCAGGCCTAGCCAAATGTAGCGTCAGATGATCGTTGCCCTCGTTGGAGCGGCCGATCAGCACGTCCCAGCCTTCGCGCGTGCGCAACCGGCGGGGTTGAAGCCGGGCAGGGATCTCGGGCTCGCGCTTTCCAGTCGACACTCGCTTGGGCGCAACCCCGGCCTCGCGTCTCAGCACCGGGGGCAGCGCTGCGAAGGCCCGTTCCAGCTCATCCAGAATCGCGGTGTCGAGTGCGACCGCCGGCTCAGCCTCGGGGATGATCGGCGTGACGGCCTCACCGGGCTCATCCGACTCCCCACGCGGGCCGCGCCGTCTCGGGTGACGCGGCTCGCGCGGCGAAGGCAGCTCGAGTGCGGCGGTGGCACGCTCGACCAGGTTCGCCAGCGCATGCAGCTCGGCCTCGGCGGCCGCGATCCGCGGCGGAATCTCGGCCAACGCGCGCTCGGCCTTGGCGGCGCGCTTGAAGTAACGCGCGGCGTTGACCTGCGGCTTGACCTGCGGGTCGAGGGCGATCTCGAGCGCGCCATGCGGATCCGCCGGATCGGGGAGCGTGACGTTCGCGGCGCGCGCCGGCACCTGGCCGAGGTAGGCGAGCAGCGCCTCGCCGTAACGCCGGAATTCCGGAGCGCGCTCCGCCTCGGCGAGGTCGCCGCGCATCGCCTCGAGCTTGCGCGCGTGCCGTTTCCGATGCTGCTTGAGCGCACGCAGGATCGCCGACGCACGGACGACTTCGGGGCTGGCCTGCGTTTCCGGGATCATGCGCGTCACCGTAGGCAAACCCGAAGAGTCCAGCAAACCCGGTTTCTTCTTGACTAGGGTCCGAGGCTCCGCGCAGGCTCTACTCATGCCGGCGTTGGAATGTCAGAAGTGCGGCACGGCGTCTCCGTTCGACGAGCCGATCCCTCGCGACGCCGAGTGCTCCGAGTGCGGCCGCGACCTGCGCTGTTGCCGCAACTGCCGCCACTACGATCCGTCGTACAACAACGCCTGCCGTGAAACCGAAGCCGATCCGGTGCCCGAGAAGGAACGCCGCAATTTCTGCGAGTTCTTCTCGTTCACGCGCGCGAAGGTCCGGCGTGGGGCGCCCACCGACCCGCGCGCCGCCGACGCCCGCGCCAAGCTCGAGGGACTGTTCGGTGGGAAACCCGCCGCCGATCGGGCGGGGGATGCGCGCAAGAAGCTCGACGATCTGTTTCGCAAACCCGAGGCAACCGGCGACGACTGAAGTTCCAGCACGGTCGCACTTTGACTTGCCCGCCGGCCGTGGCTACCTTGGCTGGTTCCGGGACGCCGTTGCCGGCTCATCCGCGTCCGGGCGGGGGGGCGCACCCTCGCAGACCTCCGACCTTTGCAGGCCCGAGACCTTTTCATGACCGTTCGCCACGGGTGGCAACGATGATCCGCTCGATGACCGGCTACGGGCACGCCGAGCTCGAGCGCGACGGCCAGCGTCTTTCCGCCGAAATCCGGTCAGTCAATCATCGTTTCGCCGACATCTCGATTCGCGCCCCCAAGCTGGTCAGCCTGTTCGAAGAAAAGATCCGCATGTTGATCCAGGACCGCTTTTCGCGCGGCAAGCTCAACCTGACCATCACCTGGGCCGGCGCCGGCGACGAGGGCGAGGTCCTTAGGGTCAACGAATCGGTCGTCGATCGTTACGTCTCGCTGCTCGACCAGCTTCGCTCCCGCTACAACCTCGAGTCGGGCCTCGACCTGCGGACCCTCGCCCAGCTTCCCGACGTGTTCTCGTGGGAGCACACCGAGCTGTCGGACGAGCAGACCTGGGACATGGTCAAACACGTGGTCGGCGACGCGTGCGACAACATGGCGGCGATGAAGGAGCGCGAGGGGCTGGCGCTGGGCCGCGACCTCCAGCATCGGCTCGGCATCGTCGGCGAGCAGCTGCGCTGCGTCAGCACGCGCGCGCCCTCTCGGCCGGCGGAGGCCAAGGATCGGCTGATGAATCGGCTGAACGCGTTGTTGGCCGACGTCGAGTTGGATCCCAACCGCCTGGCCCAGGAAGTCGCGCTGATGGTCGACCGGCTGGACTGCACCGAAGAGTGCGTGCGCCTCGCCGCCCACCTCGACCAGTTCCAGAGCCTGATCGACGGCCCCGAGCTGGCCGGGCGCAAGCTCAACTTCCTGCTCCAGGAGATGAACCGCGAGGCGAACACCATCGGCTCCAAGTCGAACGACGTCGAGATCACCCGGGCCGTGATCGTGATCAAGGAGGAAATCGAGCGCCTGCGCGAGCAGGTGCAGAACGTGGAATGATGCGCGAGGCGAGCGAGGGCATGACCACGACGACGGCGGGTAGCGCGTTCCAGTTCGAACCGGGCGGGTTCCTGCTCGTGGTGTCCGGGCCCTCCGGGGTCGGCAAGGGCACCCTGGTGCGCGGCCTGACCAGCGCCCGGCCCGCGTGCATGTTCGCCGTGTCGGCCACCACCCGAATGCGGCGTCCCGTCGAGGGCGAAGGCGTCGACTACGAGTTCGTCTCGCGTGAAGAATTCGACCGCCGGATCGCGGCGCAGTGGTTTCTCGAGTGGGCCGAAGTCCACGGCGAGCGCTACGGCACCCCGGCCCGATTCGTCGATGAGAACGTGCGCGCCGGCCGCGTGGTCGTGCTCGACGTCGACGTCCAGGGCGGAGCCAGCGTGCGGCGGGCGCGTCCCGACTCGGTGTCGGTATTCATTCTGCCGCCGTCGATCGGCGCACTGCGCGAGCGACTGGCCGCGCGCAACACCGAGAGCCAGGCCTCGATCGAGCGGCGTCTGTCCGCCGCACCCGCCGAGCTGAAGCAATATGAAGACTATGACTATGTCGTGATGAATGACGATCGTGACCGGGCCATCGAGCGGTTGGTGGCGATCGTCGACGCGGAACGCGCGCGCGTGCGTCGGCTGCGCGCGGGTCCCGACCTGCCGAGAACCTGATCCGAAAGAGGAGTCCAAGCATGACCAAGCTGGCATCGTTGATCCCGCCTCCGGGCACCAACAAGTACGAGCTCGCGATCATTGCGTCGCGCGAAGCGCGCCGACTCAACGACTGGTCGCGTCGCGGCGCCGAAATCGTCAAGGGCAAGGTGACGGCGACCGCGCTCGAGCGCGTGATCCGCGCCGAGGTGCCGTTCTATTTCGACGAAACGGTCGAGTAGCTCCCGCCGCGCCCCGGCTCCGGGGTCACCGGTCCATGGCCGCGTGATCCTGGTCGGCGTGTCGGGCGGAATCGCCGCGTACAAGACCTGCGAGCTGGTACGCTGGCTCACCACGCGCGGTGCGCACGTGGTGGTGGTGATGACCCCGGCGGCGTGTGAGTTCGTCACCCCGCTCACGTTCCAGACGCTGTCCGGGAATCCGGTGATCACAAATCTGTGGGGCGATCAGGCGCCGCACCTGGCGCTGGGGCAGGAGGGGAATCGCCGAGTGAAAGGACGCGTCGCGCACGTGGACCTGGCCGAATCGGCGGATCTCATCGTGCTGGCGCCGGCGACTGCCGATCTGATGGCGCGCATGGCCCACGGGGAGTCCCCGGACGCTTTGACCTCGGTGTTGCTCGCGAGCCGCGCACCTTTGGTCGTGTGCCCGGCCATGGACCTCGAGATGTGGCGCAAGAAGGCGACGCAGGAGAGTCTGGCGACGCTCCGGAGTCGCGGGGCGACCATCGTCGGGCCCGAGCGCGGATCGCTGGCTTCCGGACTCGCCGGCCCGGGCCGCATGTCCGAGCCCGAGACCATCGGCGCCGCCCTCGAAGGCGTGCTCGCGCATCGCGGAACCATGACCGGCATGCGCGTTCTGGTCAGCGCCGGCCGCACGGAAGAGCCGATCGATCCGGTGCGCGTGCTGACCAACCGCTCGAGCGGGCGGATGGGAGCCGCGCTGGCGGAAGCGGCGCGCGATCGCGGCGCCGAGGTGGTTCTGGTCGCGGGGCCGATGGACGTCGAGCCCCCGGGCGGGATTCGCGTGGTCCAGGTCGGGACCGCAGCCGAAATGGCGCGGGCGCTCGAGGCCGAAGCGCCCGTCGCCGACACGATTCTGATGGCCGCGGCGGTCGCGGATTTTCGTCCGGCGCGCGCCGCCGCCGAGAAGATCCGGCGCGGCAGTGGCCCGCGCACGCTGGCGCTCGAGCCGAACGCGGACATACTGGAACGGCTGGGCAGAGCCCGCCAGCGGCGCGGCAAGGCTCGCCCGAGGCAGGTGATCGTTGGCTTCGCGCTCGAAACGTCGGGCGGCGTGGCCCGCGCTCGCGAGAAGCTGCGCGCCAAGGGCGCCGACCTGATCGTGCTCAATACGCCAGAGGACGCGCTCGGCCGCGAAACCAATCGCGCGACGTTGGTCGAGGCGGGCCGAGCCCGCCGTCTGCCCGAGATGCGCAAGCGCGAGCTGGCCGATCGGATCCTCGAGCGTGCTCTGGAGCTGCGCCTCGCCGGCGCGCGCCGCACGCCCGGCAAACGAGCAGGATCACGCTCGAGAAAGGCGACATGAGCGAGCGCGATCCACGCGAAGAACTGGCCGACATCACGGCCAGCGTGCGTCGCTACCTCGAGCGCGAAGAGGCCTCGGGCGCCGGCGACCTAGTGGCACACACTGCGCGGGCGACCAAGCCCGCCGCCCAAACGCCCGTGGCTCGAGTCGAGCCCGAAACCGGGAACGCGCCGCGCATTGCGGAGAGAACCGCGCCTGTACCCGCCCCCGCTGCCTCGGGTGCAACGGTGACCGGTGCTGCGGACACGTTGCTGCTGTTCGAGGGCGCGCCGAAGACCGCCGATCGTTTCGCCGACTACAACTTCGAGCTGCCGCCCGCGCATCCGCCGCTCAATCCCAACGACGCCGAAACCCGCGCCCGGATTCACGGTGTGGCGCTGCCGGTGCTCGATGCGATCGCCGCCGAAGTCCGCGCCTGCCGCAAGTGCGGCCTGTGCGAAACGCGCAAGCAGGCCGTGCCCGGGGTGGGTTCGGCTCGCACCGGCATCGTCTTCGTCGGCGAAGCGCCGGGCGCCGACGAAGACGCCCAGGGCGAGCCCTTCGTCGGCCGCGCCGGGCAACTCCTGACCCAGATCATCAAGGCGATGGACGAGAAGGCGCTGATCCCGGGCATCCCGCTCAACCGCGACACGGTCTACATCTGCAACGTGCTCAAGTGCCGGCCGCCCGAGAACCGGAATCCGCTGCCGCACGAGATCGAGATGTGCTCGCCCTACCTCAAGCGCCAGCTCGAAACGCTCCAGCCACGGATCATCTGCTGTCTCGGGAAGTTCGCGGCCGAGCTGCTGGTCGGCGTCAAGGGCACGATCGCCGGAATGCGCGGCACGATCTACCGCTATCAGGGCGCCAAGCTGATCGTCACCTACCATCCGGCGGCCTGCCTGCGGAATCCCGGCTACAAGCGGCCGGTGTGGGAAGACATGCAGCTGCTCGCGCGCGAGTACCTGGCCTAGCCGCCGCTTCTCCACAAAACGATGTCGGACGTTCCATCCGGATCTGGCGCCCGCGTGGACGCCAGGGGTAAGGTAGGGCACCTCGCGGATCCGTCGTTCTTGACCCGCCCCCGCCGGAAGGAATGATCTCGTGACCGAAGTACTCACCCGCAGCGCGGACGTCGGGCAGGGCCCGATCCCGCCCCAGGCGGTCGAAGCCGAGCGCGCCGCCCTGGCGGCCATGCTGCTCGATCCCGAGGCAGTCGGGCGCGCGATCGAGATGATCGAGCCCGGCCTGTTCTACCGCGTCGCCCACCAGCGCATCTTTGCTGCGATCACGGCCCTCTACAACCGCAACGAGCGCGCCGATCTGGTCACGCTCGTCGAGGAGCTGCGCAAGCGTGGCGATCTCGAATCGGTCGGCGGCGCAACGGCGCTCGCGCAGCTGTTCGACTATGCGACCACCTCGGCGAATCTCGAACAGCACCTGCGACTGGTGCACGCCAAGGGCGTGCTGCGCGCACTGATTCGCGCCTCGACCGAGATCCAGCAGGAGTGCTACGCCGGCGAGGCCGAGACCGTCGAGATCCTGGACCGCGCCGAGCAGCGCATCTTCGAGATCACCGACCAGCGCGTGCGCCAGGGATTCGTGGCCCTGCGCGACCTGCTCAAGCCGGCGTTCGAGCACATCCAGACGCTGTACGAGCGCAAGGTGTTCGTGACCGGGGTGCCGTCGGGCTACGACGATCTCGACAAGCGGACCTCGGGCTTCCAGAACTCGGACCTGATCATCGTCGCCGGCCGCCCGTCGATGGGCAAGACCAGCTTCGCGCTCAACATCGCCGAGAACGCAGCGATCCCGCGCGAACGCGACCGCTCGCCGGTGCCGGTCGCGGTCTTCTCGTTGGAAATGAGCAAGGAGCAGCTGGTCCAGCGCCTGCTCTGTTCGCAAAGCGAAGTGCCCCTGCACAAGGTGCGCAACGGCTACCTGGCGAACGAGGACTGGCCGCGCCTGACCACCGCCGCGGGTCTGCTGCAGCAGGCGCCGATCATGATCGACGACTCGGCGATGCTCACCGTGATGGAAATCCGCGCCAAGTGCCGGCGCCTCAAGTCCGAGGGCCGACTCGGGCTGGTGCTGATCGACTACCTGCAGCTGATTCGGCCGAGCGGCAATGCGGAGAACCGCGTGCAGGAGATCTCGCAGATCACGCGCGGGCTCAAGGGGCTGTCCAAGGAACTGAACGTGCCGATCATCGCGCTGTCGCAGTTGTCGCGCGCGGTCGAGACCCGCGATCGTATGGGGCGCCCGCAGCTTTCCGACCTTCGTGAATCGGGATCGATCGAACAGGATGCCGACGTTGTCCTGTTCGTCTATCGCGAGGTGGTCTACAAGCGCGACACGCCCGAGCCGCTCAAGGCGCAGATCATCATCTCCAAGCAGCGCAACGGCCCGACCGGCGAGATCGACCTGACGTTCCTGCGCGAATGCACCAAATTCGTTCCCTATAGCCCGATCATGCCGGGCGAGACGGAGCCCGAGTTTTGAACTCGCCGCCGTCGGTGGCCATCGCCGGCGTGCGCCTGGCGGTGGATCGACTGCTCGACCTGGTGGCGCACGTCGGCCGCGTGACGTTCCTGGTCCGCGACATGCTGGTCTCGACCGTCCGGCGTGGTCCACGCATCGGCCTGGTCGTCGACCAGATGAACACCATCGGCGTCGGATCGCTCAGCCTGGTGATCGTGGTCAGCCTGTTCACCGGCGCGGTTGCCGCGGTGCAGGCCGCCTACCAGTTCTCCAGCGTCGTGCCGCTCAAGTACCTCGGCGCGGTGATCCTGCGTTCGGTGATCATCGAGCTCGGGCCGGTGCTCACCGCGCTGGTGGTCGGTGGGCGGGTCGGCGCCGCGATCGCGGCCGAGCTGGGCAGCATGAAGGTCACCGAGCAGATCGATGCGATGCGCGCCATGGGCGTGAACCCGATCCGTTACCTGATCGTGCCGCGGGTGGTCGCGGCCACCGTGATGTTGCCGGTGATCACGATTCTGGCGGACGCGATCGCGATCTTCGGTGGCTTCCTGGTCGCAGTGACCACGATCGGCATGAGCCCGGCGACCTACGTCGATGGACTCAAGAACTTCTTCTACGTGAAGGACCTGTGGTCGGGGCTGATCAAGGCGGTGGTGTTCGGCAACATCATCGGCACCATGGGTTGCTACTTCGGATTCGCAACCTCCGGCGGCGCCGAGGGCGTCGGCCGGGCGACGACCCACGCAGTGGTCGCGTCGTGCGTCCTGGTGCTGGTCAGCGACTACTTCCTGGCCAGTGTCCTGTTCCGGATCATCTTTGCGGACTGACGCATGATCGAGATCCGCGGACTGCGCAAGCGCCTTGGAGACCGCTGGGTCCTGGACGGGGTCGACCTCGACGTCGCTTCGGGCGAGACCGTGGTGGTCCTGGGCCCGAGCGGCACCGGGAAGAGCGTTTTGCTCAAGCACATCGTCGGACTCATGGACGCCGACGAGGGTTCGATCAAGATCGACGGCGAGGAAGTCGTCGGACGCCGGGAGCACGAGTTGAACCGGGTGCGGCGGCGCTTCGGGATGCTGTTCCAGGGTTCGGCGCTCTTCGATTCGATGACCGTCGGCGAGAACGTCGGCCTGCCGTTGGTCGAGCACCAACGGCTGGCGCGCACTGAAGTCGAGAATCGCGTGCGGGAACGCCTCGAATGGGTGGGACTCAAGGGCGTCGAGCACATGAAGCCCGCAGCACTCTCGGGCGGCATGCGCAAACGGGTCGGGCTGGCGCGCGCGATCGTCATGGATCCGCAGTTCGTGCTCTACGACGAGCCGACCACCGGCCTCGATCCGATCACTGCCGACGTGATCGACCAGTTGATTCGCGGCATGCAGAAACGTCTCGGCGTCACCTCGGTGGTCGTGACCCACGATCTGCAGAGCACGTTCAAGGTCGCCGACCGTCTCGCCATGCTCTACGGCGGAAAGGTGGTATTTTCCGGGACTGCCGAGGAAGTGCGCGAGACCCGCAATCCGTACGTGCGACAGTTCCTCGATGGATCCAGCGAGGGACCGATCCAGCCGGTCTAGCACGAAGCCCGTGCCAAGCCATCGCATTCCATTGAAACTCAGGAGGTTGGGTTGAGTCGTAGGACCGAGATCCAGGTCGGCGTCACGGTGATCGTGGCCGTGGTGGTCTTGATCGCGGGAGTGGGCTGGCTCAAGGAATACACGCTCCAGCACGACACCCACGTCTACAGGATCAGCTTCCCGGAAGTCGGCGGACTCGCAGCCAGCGACGAAGTCCACGTCAACGGCATTCGCAAGGGGCAGGTGAAGTCGATGCATCTGGTCGAGGACCACGTCGAGGTCGAGCTGCAGCTCGAGCGTGCGGTCGTGCTGACCACCGACAGTCGGGTCACGATCCGCAACGTCGGGCTGATGGGCGAGCGCGTGATTGCGGTCGACCTGCGCACCGGCGGCCGGCGCTACGGGGCCGACGAAGTGGTCCCCGGCGTCTACGAGCCCGGAATGGGCGAGGTCATGGGCCAGCTCGGGACCACCGTGGACGCGGTGAACACGCTCTCGGTCCAGCTCGGGCGCCTGGCGACCTCGATTTCGGCGGAAGGGCAGCTGCAGAACACGATCCACAACTTCAGCGCCACCAGCGAGGAGTTGCGATTGGCGGTGTCCGAGAACCGCGCCCTGCTACGCAGCACGCTCGAGAACTTCGCGGCGGCGTCGAAGACCGCCAAGGCCCTGACCACGGATCGCGAGGCCGAGCTGCGCAAGAGCCTCGAACACTTCTCGAGCGCGGCGGAAAAGCTCGACCACTTGAGCGGTCGCCTCGACTCGCTGCGCATGGTGGTGCAGCGGCTCGCCACTCGGATCGACCGCGGCGACGGCACGCTCGGCAAACTGGTGCAGGACGACCAGCTCTACACCGACCTCACGGCCTCGGTGCAAGCGCTGCGCGCCTTGATCGAGGACGTCAAAGCCAACCCGAAGAAGTACTTCAAAGTCAGCGTGTTCTGAGTCAGTCCCGTCCCCGGGCGGAGTGAGCCCACGTGAAAGTGAAGTCGGCAAAGACCTCGTTTTTCTGCACGGCCTGCGGACACGAATCGCCCCGTTGGTTCGGGCGCTGCGAGGCGTGCGCCGCCTGGAACACGGCGGCCGAGTCGCCGTCCGAATCGGGAGCGCGCACCGGCGGTCGGAGTACTGCGACGCGACGGGGCTGGCGGAGCGCGGCCGCTCCTGCCACGCCGCGTCCGCTCGCCGAGGTCGCGAACCGCAGTGACGAGCGCCAGGTGACCGGCATCGCCGAGCTCGATCGCGTGCTCGGTGGCGGCATCATGGCCGGCTCGCTGGTGCTGGTCGGCGGCGATCCCGGGATCGGCAAGAGCACGCTGCTCCTCCAGCTCGCGGCCGCGGTCGCCGGGCGCGGACTGACCGCGCTTTACGTCGCCGGCGAAGAGAGCGAGCAGCAGGTGCGCGGGCGGGCCGAACGCCTGGGTGCGATTCCCGAGCGGCTGCTGATCCTGTGCGAAACCGAGCTGGAAGCCGTGCTCGAGGCGGCGACGCGACTCCAGCCACAATTGGTGGTCGTCGACTCGATCCAGACGATTTCTCGTTCCGACGTCGACGGGGCGCCCGGCTCGGTGTCGCAGGTGCGCGAATGCGGGCTGGCGCTGATGCAGTACGCCAAGCAGGGCGGGCCCGCGGTGTTCCTGGTCGGGCACGTCACCAAGGACGGAGCGGTCGCGGGGCCGCGGGTACTCGAGCACCTGGTCGACGCCGTGCTCTACCTGGAGGGTGAGCGCTATCAGCATTACCGCACGCTGCGCGCCGCCAAGAACCGATTCGGCTCGACCCACGAGCTGGGCGTCTTCGAGATGGATGCTTCGGGGCTCGCCGGCGTGCCGAATCCCAGTGCCGCGTTCCTCGGGGAGGATCGCGCACCCTCGCCCGGCACCAGCGTGGTCGCCAGCCTCGAAGGCACCCGACCCCTGCTGGTCGAGGTCCAGGCGCTGGTTTCGTCCTCCTTTTACGGCGTTCCCCAGCGGGTGACGAGCGGGTTCGATCCCAAGCGACTGGCCGTACTGCTCGCGGTGCTCGAGCGCCGCGTCCGGCTCCGATTGGGCCGTCACGACGTGTTCGTGACCGTGACCGGCGGACTCAGGCTCGAGGAGCCGGGCACCGACCTCGGGGTGGCGATCGCGGTGGCTTCGTCGTTCCTGCAGCGTCCGGTGCTCGAGCGCACGCTGCTGGCGGGCGAGGTTTCGCTGTCCGGCGAGCTGCGGCGCGTGCCGCGGCTGGACCTGCGCGTGCGCGAGGCCCGGCAACTCGGGTTCGTGCGCGCGGCGGTGCCGGCCTCCCAGGCGACCGAGGCCGAGATCGGCGGGATCGAGATCCTGCCGGTCGCCCACCTGCGCGATGCGCTCGAGCTGGTGCTCGGACCGCGTCCGGCGGCCGAACCGGTGCGCGCTCCCGCGACGTCGTGACCACCGCGGCGATTCTGCTCTGCGCCGGGCGGGGCGAGCGCCTGGGATCGTCGGGCGGCAAGGCCCTGGCGCCGCTCGCCGGTCGAGCGCTGTTTCTTTGGAGTCTTGATGCACTCGATCGGACCCCCGCCATCACCGGCATCGTGGTGGTCGGTCCGGTCGCCGCACTGCGGGCGGCGCACGCGGCCTCGGGTGCCGCCCCGAATCGCGTCGTGGCGTGGTGCGAAGGCGGCCCCGAGCGCCAGGACTCGGTCGCGCGCGGGCTCGCGTCCCTGCCGCCCGGATTCGACCTGGTGGCGATCCACGATGCCGCGCGGGCTCTGGTCACGCCCGAGCTGGTTGCGCGCTGTATCGCGGATGCGATGGAATGCGGGGCCGCGCTCGCCGCGATCCCGCTCGACGACACGATCAAGCGGGTTTCGGTCGGTGTCGTCGAGTCGACGGTTCCGCGCGCCGGTTTGTGGCGGGCGCAGACGCCGCAGGTGTTTCGTCGCGACTGGCTCGAAGCGGCGCACCGGCAGGCGTCGGCGCATGCCACCGACGACGCGGCACTGGTCGAAGCCGCGGGGCATCGGGTGAGGGTCACGCCGGGGGACCCGCTGAACTTCAAGATCACGACGCCGGCCGATCTGGAGATGGCCGCCGCCTTGCTCGCGTCACGAACATCGAGGACCTGATGCCGCTGCACGTGGGATTCGGGTACGACGTGCACCAGCGCGCCCAGGGGCGGCTGCTGGTGTTGGGCGGCGTGCGTTTCCAGACCGACTGGGGCCTGGTCGGCCACAGCGACGCCGACGTGCTCTGTCACGCGATCGGCGATGCGTTGCTGGGCGCGGTCGCGCTCGGCGACCTGGGCACGCACTTTCCCCCGAGCGATCCGCGCTGGAAGGACGCTTCCAGTCTGGACCTGCTGAGCACCATACGTTCGATGCTCGAGGGCGCGGGTGCAAAGATCGTCAATGTCGACGCCACCGTGATCGCCGAGGAGCCGAGGATCGCGCCGAGCCGCGACGCGATGCGGGTCAACATCGCCCGGGTGCTGCGGATCGGCGACAAGAACGTGTCGGTCAAGGCGACGACCCACGAGACCATCGGCTCGGTCGGACGTCGCGAAGGCATCGCGGCCGCCGCGGTGGCGATGATCGAGATCCCATGACTCCGCTCCGGCCGCGGCGATCCACGATGCGCCGCACCCAGGGCGTCGTGTCCCGCTCGCAATGAGCGTTCGTGTTCGCTTCGCGCCCAGCCCGACCGGATGGCTGCACGTGGGGGGCGCCCGCACCGCCTACTTCAACTGGCTGTTCGCGCGCCAGAGCGGCGGCGTGTTCGTGATCCGGGTCGAGGACACCGACCTCGCTCGCTCGAGCGCCGAGAGCGAGTCGGGGGTGCTCGACGACCTGCGCTGGCTCGGCCTCGAATGGGACGAGGGCCCGGATCGCGGCGGTCCCTATGGGCCCTACCGGCAGAGCGAGCGACTCGATCTCTATCGCGCGCGCGCCGAGGATCTGGTCGGCCGCGGGCGGGCCTATCCCTGCTTCTGCACCGATGAGGAACTCGAGGCACGCCGGCGCGCCGCCCTCGCGGCCGGCCGGCCGCCGCACTACGACGGCCGCTGTCGCGCGCTTTCGGCCGCCGAGCGCGCTGCGCGCGGGGCCGGCGGCCCGGCGAGCATTCGATTCACGGTGCCCGACCGCGACTGGGTGCTCGAGGATCGGGTTCGCGGCGAAGTTCGCTTCCCGGCGGGCATGGTCGGGGACTTCGTCCTCCTGCGCTCGAACGGGCTGCCGACGTACAACTTCGCGTGCGCCGTGGACGACGCCGCGATGCGCATCAGCCACGTGATCCGCGCCGAGGAGCACCTCCCGAACACGCCACGGCAGCTCATGCTGCTCGAGGCCATGGGCGAAACGCCTCCGACCTATGCGCACGTGCCGTTGATCCTCAACCGCGACCGCAGCAAGATGAGCAAGCGCGAGGGCGAGGCCGCGGTCGCGGTCGGGGACTACCGGCGCAATGGGTTCGTTCCGGAAGCGCTGCTCAGTTATCTGGCCCTGCTCGGGTTCCATCCGGGGGACGACCGCGAAATCCTCACGCGCACCGAGTTGCTCGAGGCGTTCACCCTCGATCGTGTCGGCGCCAGCGGCTCGGTGTTCGATCCCGACAAGCTGCGCTGGGTCAACGCCCACTACCTGCATCACGCGAGCGGCGAGGAGCTGGAACGCTGGAGCCGCGAGCTGCTTCCGGCCGGGCTCCAGGGCCGCTCTCCCGAGGAGGTGCGCCGTTGGCTCGAGCTGGTGCGGGGCAACGTGACCACCCTGGCGGAGTTGGATCGCGAGCTCGAGCCCTACATGACCGATCCGCCCGCGTTCGAGCCCGAAGCGCGCGCGAGCCTCGAGGCCGCTCGCGCGCCCGAGGTCTGCGCGGCATGGGCCGAGGCCCTCGGCTCGCTTGCGGAGTGGAGTCCCGAGCGGATTAAATCCGCCCTTCACGAAACCGGCGCGCGACTGGGCGTCAAAGGCCGCGAACTCCACCAGCCGGTGCGCGCGGCGTTGACCGGGCGCACGCATGGACCCGAGTTGCCGCGAATCGCCGAAGCGCTGGGTCGTGACCGCTGCGTCGCGCGATTGCGCGCTGCGGCCGCGCGGTCGCCGTCAACCGAAAGGCCTCGATGAAAGTCGCAGTCCTCATGGGTGGCCGATCGGCCGAGCGCGAGATCTCGCTCCGAACCGGCCAGGGCGTGGTTCAGGCGCTCAAACATCTCGGCCACGAGGTGCTGGCGATCGATGCGGCGAATGGCCGCCTGCTGCCGCCGGGCGACGAAGCCAAGGCCGCGCTGCCCGCCGAAGCCGTGCGCCGCCTGCCCGAGCGCTCGGCGGCCGCGCTGGCCGAAGCGCCGGCGCTCGGCGAGGCCGACGTCGTATTCGTCGCGTTGCACGGTGGCGCGGGGGAGGACGGCACCGTCCAGGCCCTGCTCGAGCTCGCCGGCCGTCCGTACACCGGCTCGGGCGTGCTCGCGAGTGCTCTGGCCATGGACAAAGCGATGGCCAAGCGCGTCTTCGAACGCGAGGGCGTCCCGACGCCTCGGTGGCGCCTGGTGCGCGCCGGCGACACGTTGGTCGATGCCACGGCGCTGGGGGGCTACCCGCTCGTGGTCAAGCCGAACGCCGAAGGCTCGACCGTCGGATTGACCATCGTCAGCCGCGCCGACGATCTGGCCGAAGCCCTGGATCTGGCTTTCGAGCACGGCCCCGAGGTCCTGATCGAGCAGTACATCCCGGGCCGCGAGCTGACGGTCGCGGTTCTGGGTGACGAGGCGCTGCCGATCGTCGAGATCCGGCCGCAGGGCGGCCACTACGACTACGAGTCGAAGTACACCGCGGGCAAGAGCGAGTACTTCTGTCCGGCGGATCTGCCGGCGGCACTCGCCGAGCGGGTCCGCGAACTGGGCCTGCGCGCGTCGCGCGTGCTCGGATGCCGCGGGGTCTCGCGCACGGACTTCCGGCTCGATCCGGCGGGCGCCCCGTGGTGTCTGGAAGTCAATACGGTTCCCGGCATGACCCCGACCAGTCTGGTGCCGATGGCGGCGCGTGCGTGCGGCATGTCCTACGATCAGCTGGTCGCGCGCATGCTCGACCTGGCGATCGAAGACTGGCGCCGCCGCCACCGCCGCGTCCGCGAGGACACGCACGAGGTCGACCCCGCCACCTGACCCCGCGGGCTCCCCCGTCCCGCACCCACCCTGCTGCAGGAGCATTCATGGATCGGACGACGCAGTTTCTCAAGGAGCTGGTCGAAGCCCACGGCGTGCCGGGATTCGAACACGAAGTCGCCGCGGTGATGGCGCGGCACCTCAAAGGCATTGGCGCGATCACGCGCGACCGGCTCGGCAGTTTCGTCTGCGAGAAGGTCGGCGGTTCCGGGCCGCGGGTCATGCTCGCCGGACATCTGGACGAAGTCGGCTTCATGGTGAAGTCGGTGACCAAGGACGGCTTCGTCAAGTTCCTCCAGCTCGGGGGCTGGTGGGGACACGTGGTGCTCGCGCAGCGCTTCATCATCAAGACGCGAAAAGGCGATGTGCTGGCGGTCGCCGGGTCCAAGCCGCCGCACGAGCTGCGCGATGAGGACCGCAAGAAGGTGCTCGAGATTCGCGAGCTCTACCTCGACGTCGGTGCGACCTCGGACTTCGACGTGAGGAAGAAGCTCGACATCCGCCCCGGCGACCCGATCGTTCCCGATTCGTCGTTCACCGTCATGGCCAACCCCGACCTGCTGTTGGCCAAGGCGTGGGACAACCGCCTCGGATGCGCGCTCGCCGCCGAGACCGCGCGCCGGCTCAAAGGCGTGAAGCATCCCAACACGCTGCTTGCGGTCGCGACCGCCCAGGAAGAAGTCGGGCTGCGGGGTGCTCAGACGGCGGCGTTCAAGACCCGACCCGACGTGGCGATCGCACTCGACACCGGGATCGCCCACGACACGCCGGGCACCGAAGGCGACGAGAAGCTGGGCGGCGGCCCGCTGGTAGTGATCTACGACGCGACCGCGATTCCCAACCGCCGACTGCTCGATCTGGTGATCGATACCGCGCGCCGCTTGCGGATTCCGCTCCAATTCGAGTCCGTCGAGCGGGGAGGCACCGACATCGGCCGCATCCACCTGCACGGCGAGGGTGTGCCGTCGATCGCGATGGGCTGTGCGACCCGCTACATCCACAGCCACGTCAGCATCATCGACTACCGCGACTTCGAGAAGACCGTCCAACTGCTGGTCGCGTTGGTGAAGCGTCTCGACCAGAAGACAGTCGCAAGCCTGACGTGACCGTTTCGTCGACCAGGCACCGGCCACCGGGGGGCCGATGACGCTGCGGATCTACGACACCCTGTCGCGCGACAAGCGGGAGTTCTCGCCGGTCACGCCGGGGAAGGTCGGCATGTACGTGTGCGGCATGACGGTTCAGAATCGGCCGCACGTCGGCCACATTCGCTCGTCGATGTCGGGCGACATCATGCGCCGCTATCTCGAGTTCCTGGGATACGAGGTGACCTACCTCTACAACTTCACCGACGTCGACGACAAGATCATCGCGCGCGCGAACGAAGAGGGGCTGGGCTACGAGTCGGTGAGCCAACGCAACATCGACGCCTACCTCAAGGTCGCCGCCCTGCACAACATCAAGCCGGCCACGCACTATCCGCGGGCGACGGAGCACATTCCCGAGATGCACGCGATGATCCGGCAGCTGATCGAGCGCGGCCACGCTTACGCGGCCGGCGGCGACGTCTACTTCGACGTCCGCAGCAAAGCCGACTACGGCAAACTCTCGGGACGCCGGGTCGACGACATGCGCGAGGGCTATCGCATCGAGCCGGGGGAGGCGAAGCGCGACGCCCTCGATTTCGCCCTGTGGAAGGGCGCCAAGCCGGGGGAGCCGGCCTGGGATTCTCCGTGGGGTCCGGGTCGACCCGGCTGGCACATCGAGTGCTCGGCGATGGCGATGAAGTACCTGGGGGAGACATTCGACATTCACGGTGGCGGCCAGGACCTGATCTTCCCCCACCATGAGAACGAGATCGCCCAGTCCGAGGGGGCGACCGGTAAGTCCTTTGCCCACTTCTGGTGCGAGAACGGTATGGTGAACCTGGGCGGCGAGAAGATGTCGAAGAGCACCGGGAATCTGTTCTTCGCCGAGGACATTGCCGCCCGCGTCGATCCTGAGGTGGTCCGCTTCTACCTGCTCTCGACGCACTATCGAAGTCCGATCGACTTCAACGAGGAGCGTCTGGCCGAGGCGGGAGTGGCCTACCAGAGGCTGCGCTCGCCCCTCGAGCGGGCCGATCTCTGGGATGCGAAGGAAGCGCCCCCGGTCGCCGGATCGATCGCCGACGCTGCGGCCCAGGCCGGTCGTGAATTCCGGGATGCCATGGACGACGACTTCAACAGCGCCAAGGCGATCGGCGCCCTGTTCGACTTCTCCCGCCACGTCAATCGCGCCTTCGACGAGGGCCGGGACCCCGAGGCCCGTGCCGGCGCCGGGACGTTGCTCCAGCTGGGTGGAATTTTGGGTCTCTTTTGGAAGCGGCCGGCTGCCGATACCTGGGACGACCAAATCCTCCAGCTGGTGGACCAGCGCGAGGCGGCCCGCAAGGCCCGGGACTGGAAACGGGCCGATGCCCTGCGCGACGAGCTGGCGCGGTTGGGGGCTGTGGTCGAAGACGGCGCCCAGGGTCCCAAGATCCGCCGGAAGTAGATGCTCCTGACGGACTGATAGGACCCCCAAGCGGTTTCGTCAAGGAGTTGTCAGGGATGAGCCCGGTCCATTCCCACTCGGCGCCGGCGCCAAGGTCCCTGGGCTGGAACCAGTCCGGGCGGCCTTCCTTTTTCTTGACGTACCGCAGTCACGGGTCTAGCCTCGTTTTCGAGCGGATCCCCCCTGTTCAGACCCGGTGGCTTGCGGTCACCCCGTATCCAGTATTCCGTCCGCAGGCCGGTCGTGTCGCAGGGGCATTCGCATTTGACCATGCGGCTGAATGTCGGCCGCGGTGTCGTTCTGGGAAGTGAGGATGGGTTTCATGTCCTGGTTCAAAACGAATAGGCGGGGAGCCATCATCCTGACGCTGCTCGCGGCACTGGTTGTCTGTGCCGCGGCACCCGCACACGTTTCAGCCGACCCGTTCCAAGGGATCACGTACGACGATCCAGGTGCGGGAGGCGGAAACGGCTTGGGTGATCCGGACCAGCCCGAAGGCTCGGGCAAGTCCAGCAAGGTCAACCAGGGGCGGGTGGCGATCGGATCGCAGCATCTGGGTTCGGGAATCGCGGGTGACGATTCGCTGGCTCAGAGCTTTGGGATGTGGCGTTTGTACCTGATTCGGCTGTGGCAGCGAGGGCTTTGGCTCCAGCTGTAAGCCGAATCCATCGACGTAGTCAGCGTTGACCGGAGACCGTTGTGCCGGGATACGACCACGATCGCATTGTATCGCTCGAGGAGCGGCTCGCGTTCGAGGCGCCGCGCACTGATGGGCGCGTCGCGGACTTGAGCATGCTGGTCGATCTGTACCTGCAGGCGGACAGTTACGTGCCCGCCCTGGAGACGATCGATCGTCTGCTCCAGTTGCCGGAGGCGCGTGGGCTGTCGGCTGCGCGCCGGGCGATCCTCGATTGCAAGGCGATTACCTGCCGACTCGCACAGGGCAACGCCCAAGGGGCACTCGCGCATGGTCGCGAGGCCTTGAGGGACGAGCCGGCGATCGGCTCGTTCGCAACCCGCGGCCGCCTGCACCTCCTGGTGGCCGAGGCCCTGTTCCGGCTGTCCCGGCTACCCGAGGCTGCCGACGCTTCTCGGGCTGGCCTCGAGCGTTCTCAGAAGGCAGCGGACTTCACGCTCATGGGGCAGGCGCTCAACCTCCTGGGTCGGGTTGCCTATCGCGAAGGCGACCTCGACACGGCCCGTTCCAACTACGAGCAAGCCCTCGCATTCCACACGCGCGCCGGCGATGAGCTGAGCTGTGCCGTGGTGCGCGGCAATCTCGGCCTGATCCACAAGAACCGCTGCGAATGGGACCAGGCGGTGCAGCAGTTCACCGGTGCGCTCGAGATCCGGCGGCGCTCCGGACGTTTCGCCGAGACCGGCACCGCGCTGCTCCACCTGGGAATCGTTCACCAGAAGCGCGGCGACTGGAACGAGTCCGGAGTCTGCTATTCGCAGGCGCGACAGGTGTTCGAGCAGGTCGGCGACCAGCTCCGGCTGGCCGCGGTCGACATCGGACTCGCCAACCTCGCGCGGCTGCGCCAACGCTTCGTGGAGTCCGAGACGCGGCTGCTCGACGCCCTGCGTCGCTCACGGGAGCAGTCGGCGCAGCGGGAAGAGTGCCTGGCGCTCGAGTTCCTGGGCGAGCTCGACGCCGAACGCGGACGGCCAGAGGCGGCACTGGCCCGCTACGACGAAGCACTGCCGCGGGCCGAGCGGATCGCCGGCGAAGGTGATCTGGTCGTCGAATTGGAGCGCCGGCGCGCCGAGGTTCTGATTCAGCTCGGACGTCTCGACGAGGCCGGTGCCGCGTGCGAGCGTGCCGCGGGTCTGGCGGATCGGATCGAAGACCGGCTCGAGCATGCCCTGACGTTCCGTGCGCGTACCTGGCTGGCCCGCGCCCGCGACCGTCGCGATGAGGCGCGGGACTTCGCCCGCAGATGCGTCGACCTGGTGACGGCGTGCAACGAGCGTTTCGAACTCGGCCGGAGCCTGCTCGACCTGGGGCGCATCACGCCGAACACCGACGAGGGACGGCGCGCGCTCTATCGCTCCGTCGCATTGTTCTCGGACCTGGGCACCACCCACTGGGTGGACCAGGCGGAAGAAGAATTGCGCCGCCAGGCTCAGGCGGGCGAAGCGCCAGCCATCGAGGCAGTGTCGACCAACGGCCGACGCCATCGTGCTCCCGGCATGGTGGCCTGTTCCCAGGGGATGCGCCGGGTCGAAGCCTTGGCCCAGCGGGCCGCGGCCACCGAGCTCAGCGTCCTGATCACCGGCGAAACCGGCACCGGGAAGGAGCTCATTGCGCGCACGATCCACGGGCTCTCGGCGCGGCAGACCGGGCGGTTCCTGGCGGTGAACTGCGGCGCACTGCGACCGGACCTGGCCCTTTCGCAGTTGTTCGGACACCGGAAGGGTGCATTCACCGGCGCCCACGCCGAAGGCATCGGGCTGGTCGAAGCCGCCGATGGCGGCACCCTGTTCATGGACGAAGTGGGCGAGCTGCCGCACGACGTCCAGGTCACGCTGCTCCGCTTCCTCGAGAGCGGCGAGTACATCCGGCTGGGCGAGACGCAGGTTCGCAGGTCGGACGTGCGGGTGATCTCGGCGACCAACCGCGAGCTACGTGGCTCGCGCGGCGAGGCTTCATTCCGCCGCGATCTTCTCTTCCGTTTGAACGAGATCGAAATCCAGGTGCCGTTACTGCGCGAAAGGCGGGAGGATATCGTCCCGCTCGCCCGGCATTTCCTCGCGTTCTACGGAGGCATCGACGGGCCGCGCCTCGGGTCGGGCGCCGAGGCCATTCTGGCGTCCTACGCCTGGCCCGGGAACGTTCGCGAACTCGAGAACGTGATGAAGCGAGTCGCGGCTCTGTCCGCCGGCAATCAGGCGATCGAAGCCCTCGATTTGCTCGCATACCTGGAGCCCGGCGATTCGACCGGCCGTCCGGTCGAGAGTGAGCGGTCTCGCATTCTTTCCGCGTTCGCCGAAGCCGCGGGCAACAAGAGCCGCACCGCCGAGATTCTGGGCGTCAGCCGGAAGACGCTCTACGCGCGGCTGCGCCGGCTCGGCATCGAGCTGAACTAGAGCGCTCGCGGCCCCACCGGCGACTTCTTTCCGGCCAACAACCTGACGCTCGTGGTGCTCCGTGGTTTCGTTTCCTCGAGCGGTTCCGCCTGCCCGCGGGTAACAAGCCTACAATTCGTTGTCGCACAATCGATAAGCCATCCGCCACCTCGGACGAGCCCCCCGAAGCTGTTACCTCCCCGTAACAACGAAACACTCGACCCCTCGTAATCGGCGGCATTCGGTGATCGGCTCCACGGCACGCATAGCGTTGCTTATCAACGAGTTGTGCAGAGAACGCAGTTTTGTTTGGACGACGTGAAGGACTCGGCACGGCGGGTGCTTTAGTCATCCGCCGGATACGGGGTTTTAGTTCACGGTTCAGGGGTTGCCCATAGGGGGAAGAGGGGCTCGGAAGCCTGGACCTCGCACCGCAAGGTTGGCACCTCCATCGGCGGAGCGATCGTCCAGGCCCCCCCGGATCGTGACGGCTCGATGTCGGAGCGATGAGCTCCGAGGCTCGTGGCCCACTTAGGTGCAAGTGAACCAAGGGGGGTGAGCGCAGCAAGGAAAAGTCTTCTCGAAGTGGAGCAGTTCGTTCGCTTGTAGTTTGCACACAAAACTAAATACGCCCGGTCAACGAAGCCGGGAGGACAGTGGGGTTCATCCCGGTCACTCCCTGTACTCTCGGGAAGAGGCAGTCGAGAAGAGATTCCTCGGCTGCCTTTTCGATTTTGGGCACCCCCGCCCTGTTGAAGCCCATCGGACGGCGATGCTATGTTGCCGCCCATGAAAACCCCTTCAGCTGTAAGCGCGTTTCGCGCCCGCCCGATGTCCGCGCTGGCGGCGTTGTTCGTCGCTCTGGCGCTCGGTCACGCAGTCCTGGTTGGTTGCGGCGGTGGCTCGTCCGAGTCGACGCCGGCGCCGGACAACGCGACCAACCAACCCGCAGATGGTGGTACGACGACCCAAACCGGTACGACGACGGTGGTTCTCGATGGCGCCCAGATCTATTCGCAGCGCTGTGCGCTTTGTCATGGCCCGGAAGGCAAGGGAGATGGCCCCGCGTCGGCGAGCCTCAATCCGAAGCCTCGGAATCACACGGACGGCGCCTACATGAACGCGCTATCCGACGAGGCGGTGCTCCTGGTGATTCACGAGGGCAAGGGCGCCATGCCGGCGTGGAAGAGTGTGCTCTCGGAGGCCGAGATCCAGGCCGTGTTGAAGCACGTTCGGTCGTTGGCGGTTCCTCCGTACCCGGGCTAGTCGCTCCGGTCCGGCGCTCGATCGGTGCTGGCGTAGCTCAATTGGTAGAGCATCTCATTTGTAATGAGGTGGTTGGGGGTTCGAGTCCCTTCGCCAGCTCGTTGCCCCGTGTGGTGATGGGCGGCTGGCCCGCGCTGCGCGCTTGGTTCTGGAGGGGTTCCCGAGCGGTCAAAGGGAACAGACTGTAAATCTGTCGGCGTAGCCTTCGGAGGTTCGAATCCTCCCCCCTCCACCATTCGGTTTGGGGTCTTTGCGGTAGTTCCCGGGCGGGAGTAGCTCAGTTGGTAGAGCTCTAGCCTTCCAAGCTGGATGTCGCGGGTTCGAGTCCCGTCTCCCGCTCCATTTCCTCAAAGCCGCACGGTCCCTAGCCCCGCCAGCAGCAGGTTTTGCACAAACCTGACTTCTCGGCGGCTGCTGGATTCGGAGCCAACCAAGAGCGGTCGGGCCTTGGGCCGGGCCTCGGCCCGTGACCTGAAATGACCCGAAACTGCCGATTCCGCGTTGACATAGGCGATTCGCGCCACTATGTTTCCCGGCTCACGCGCATCCCCGACGACTTTCCACCGAGGGAAGTCGCCTCGGGGTAGTGCGTCTTCTGTTCCTTCACGCTGAGCGACGTCGCGAGTTTCCAGGGCGGCGCACCCATCTCGTCGGTTTCATCCCACGGTGACGCGTCCGGTTGGCCAGTCGTCAGCCCACGTAGCTCAGTCGGTAGAGCATTTGCATGGTAAGCAAAAGGTCAGCGGTTCGATTCCGCTCGTGGGCTCCACCTGCACGGGCGCGCCGTTCCCGGCAGGAGTGAGGGACGGCCGCCGGCCACAGCAGCGTGAAGGTGTAGGAGCTCCAAAACCGCAACTTCGATCAGGGGACCTGAGCAATGGCGAAGCAGAAGTTCGAGCGTACGAAGCCGCACGTGAACGTGGGGACGATCGGGCACGTGGACCACGGGAAGACGACGCTGACGGCGGCGATCACGATGGTTTTGGCGTCGAAGAACCCGAAGATCGCAGTGCGGGACTACGGCTCGATCGACAACGCGCCGGAAGAGCGGGAGCGCGGGATCACGATCGCGACGGCGCACGTGGAGTACGAGACCGACAAGCGGCACTACGCGCACGTGGACTGTCCGGGACACGCGGACTACGTGAAGAACATGATCACCGGGGCGGCGCAGATGGACGGAGCGATCCTGGTGGTGTCGGCGGCGGACGGACCGATGCCGCAGACGCGCGAGCACATTTTGTTGGCGCGGCAGGTCGGGGTGCCGTACATCGTGGTGTTCATGAACAAGTGCGACATGGTGGACGACCCTGAGCTGCTGGACCTGGTGGAGCTGGAGGTGCGGGAGCTGCTGAAGAAGTACGAGTTCCCGGGGGACGACATTCCGGTGGTGCGGGGCTCGGCGCTGAAGGCGATGGAAGGGCTGGGGAAGGATGCGGCGGCGAACGAGGCGATCCTGAAGCTGATGGACGCGGTGGACAGCTACATTCCGACGCCGGAGCGGATGATCGACAAGCCGCTGCTGATGGCGGTGGAGGACGTGTTCTCGATCTCGGGACGCGGGACGGTGGGGACGGGGCGAGTGGAGCGCGGCAAGGTGAAGGTCGGGGACAAGGTGGAGATCGTGGGGCTGCGCGATACGCGGGACACGGTGGTGACCGGGGTGGAGATGTTCCGCAAGAGCATGGACGAGGCGATTGCCGGGGACAACATTGGGATTCTGCTGCGCGGGGTGGAGAAGGAGGACCTGGAGCGCGGGATGGTGGTGTGCGCGCCGAAGTCGATCACGCCGCACACGAAGTTCAAGGCGCAGGTGTACGTGCTGACCAAGGAAGAAGGGGGTCGGCACACGCCGTTCTTCAACGGGTACCGGCCGCAGTTCTACTTCCGGACGACGGACGTGACCGGAGTGGCGAACCTGCCCGAGGGGCGGGAGATGGTGATGCCGGGGGACAACGTGGACGGGATGACGGTGGAACTGATCACGCCGATCGCGATGGAGGACGGCCTGCGCTTCGCGATTCGCGAGGGCGGCCGCACCGTCGGCGCCGGCGTCGTCGCTTCCATCGTCCAATAGCGCGGGGGAATCATGCGCGACCAGATTGTGCTCGCCTGCAACGATTGCAAGCGCCGCAACTACATCACGAAGAAGAACAAGCGCCTGCATCCGGATCGGATGGAGAGCCAGAAGTATTGCTCGGCGTGCCGCAAGCACACCGCGCACAAGGAGACGCGCTGACCGGACCGAGGCCGGCGCCCGGGCAGACCGGACGGCAGCCGCGGTCTGCAATGACGAGGCAGGCCTGTAGCTCAGTCTGGCTAGAGCACCGGTCTCCAAAACCGGGAGTCGGGGGTTCAAATCCCTCCAGGCCTGCCAGTGTCGGGCGGGAGCGCCGGTGTGGCGCGTCCGGCCATGGGTGGGTCGAGGGTCAGGAAAACGCATGGTGACCGATCGAATCAGAGAGTTCGTCAAGGACGTCCGTGTCGAGGCCACGAAAGTGAGCTGGCCGACCCGGAACGAGCTGCGCGATTCGACGATCGTCGTCATCGTGACGGTGATCATCGTCGCGGTGTTCGTCGGGATCGTCGACCAGGTTCTGTCCCGCGGCGTCGAGTTGTTGTTCCGATGAGCACGAGCGACGCATCGGGAATGACCATGGAAAAGAAGTGGTATGTGATTCACACCTATTCGGGGCACGAGAACAAAGTGAAGACCAACCTCGAGAAGGCGATCGCCAGCGCCGGACTTCAGGAGATGTTCGGCCAGATCCTGGTGGCGACCGAGGACTACGTCGAGATGAAGGACGGCAAGCGCAAGACCTCCAAGCGCAAGACCTTTCCTTCGTACGTGATGATCGAAATGGACCTGAACAACGAAACGCGCCATCTGGTGCAGAACGTGCCGGGCGTGACGCGCTTCATTGGATCGGGTCAGAGCGCGATCGCGCTCAAGGAAAACGAAGTTCGCCGCATCCTGGGTCAGATCGAACAGACCCGATCGAAACCGGTTCCGACCGTCACGTTCCGCGTCGGCGATCACGTCAAGGTGGTCGACGGACCGTTCAGCGCCTTCAACGGCGTGGTGGACGAAGTCAACAACGAGCGCGGCAAGGTCAAGGTCATGGTGAGCATCTTCGGGCGCGCGACCCCGGTGGAGCTCGACTTCCTGCAGGTGCAGCCGGTCTAGCGACCGGCTCAGGCGAGGGGCGTTCCGATGGCGAAGCCGATTACCGCGGTGGTCAAGCTGCAGTGCAACGCCGGCAACGCGACGCCGGCGCCGCCGGTGGGTCCGGCGCTCGGCCAGCACGGCATCAACATCATGGAGTTCTGCAAGCAGTTCAACGCTCGAACCCAGCAACAGGCGGGGCTCGTGATCCCGGTCGTCATCACCGTGTACAACGACCGTTCGTTCACGTTCATCACCAAGACGCCCCCGGCCGCCGTGCTGCTCAAGCGCGCGGCGGGCCTGGCCAAGGGCTCGGGCGTACCGAATCGGAACAAGGTGGGCAAGGTGTCTCGCGCACAGGTGCGCGAGATCGCCGAGCTCAAGGCTCCCGATCTCAACTCGGCCACGCTGGATGCGGCCGAGCGAATGGTGGCGGGAACGGCCCGCAGCATGGGAATCGAGGTCGAGGGCTAAGGGGGGAAGGAACCGGATGGTTCGTCTGGACAAGGAAGACGCTGAAGTTCTGCTCCGCGGCAAGACTCCGCGGGAGATCTACGAGATCGTCCGCGAACGGGTCGCGAAAGCGCCAGGCGCGAGCATCAACGACTTCTTCGACACGCTCGACTGGGTGGTGAACGAAGGCTACGCCACCGAGGCCGAGTTGGAAGCGGTCGAGGACGAGGGCGCCTGACGTCCGGTTCTCGGCGGGAGCCGTTGCAGGCCCGCCGCATCGGAGCGATGGGTCGCGAACTGCTGGAGCGCAGGGCGCGCGGTGATCGCGCGTCCACGACGTGGGAGTGGCGGAACGCCACGCTCGAACCACGGGAGGAATGATGAAGCAAGGTAAGCGCTATCGCGCGGCGGCGGAGCTGGCGCGGCGCGCCGGGCCGGTGCGGTCCCTGGCCGAGGCGGTCAAGCTGGTCAAGGAAACCGCCCGGGCCAAGTTCGACGAAACGATCGTCATTTCCTCGCACCTGGGTGTCGATCCTCGGCATTCGGATCAGCTGGTGCGCGGGACGGTCGTGCTGCCGCACGGCACCGGGAAGAGCCTGCGCGTGCTCGTCCTGTGCAAAGGCGACAAGGAACGCGAGGCGCGCGAGGCTGGCGCCGACTTCGCCGGAGCGGACGAATTCGTGAAGAAGATCCAGGAAGGCTGGCTGGACATCGACGCGATCGTCGCCACCCCCGACATGATGGGTGAGGTCGGCAAGCTCGGGCGCGTCCTGGGCCCGCGCGGCCTGATGCCCAATCCCAAGAGCGGCACGGTGACGTTCGACGTCGCCAAGGCGGTGCGCGAGCTCAAGTCCGGCAAGATCGAGTTCCGCGTCGACAAGGGCGCCAACATCCATGCTCCGGTCGGCAAGGCCTCGTTCACCGAGGATCGGCTGCTCGAGAACACTCGGGTGCTGGTGCGCGAGATCGTCCGCGCCAAGCCGACGGCGGCCAAGGGCACCTATCTGAAGACCCTGACCATCAGCTCGACCATGGGCCCGGGGATCGCGATCGACACGCAAGCGGCCATCACCGAGACCGGACACTGAGGGCGCCATGCCGACCATCGAAAAAGAACAAATCGTGAAGGACACGAGCGAGCGCATCCAGAACGTGAATGCGATCTACCTCGCCGACTTCAGCGGCATGAGCGTGGAGAAGATCTCGCTGTTGCGGAAGAAGTGCCGCGAGCAGAAGGTCCAGTTCCGCGTCATCAAGAACACGCTGATCAAGCGCGCGTTCAACGAGCGCGGGATCACGGCCCTCGATCCCTACCTGGTCGGTCCGACCGGCGTCGTGTTCAGCGCCGAGAGCGAGATTGCGCCGGCGCAGATCCTGGCGAGCTTCGCCAAGGAGCACGAGCAGCCGAGGCTCAAGGCGGCCGTGGTCGACGGACGGCTGTTCGACGAGAAAGCGATCAAGAAGCTGGCGACGCTGCCCAGCCGCGAAGTCCTGATGTCGCAATTGCTGGCCACGATCATTGCGCCCATGACCACGTTCCTGGCGGCGATCGAAGCCACGGTCGCGCTGCCGGCGGTCATGGCGGACGTGCTCAGCCGTGAAAAGGCGGTTCAACCTAGACCCGAAGCACCCAACCCTGGAAACCCTCCGTCACCCACACCATAGAGAAGGAGAAACACGCAATGGCCACCTCGATTGACCAGGTGCTCGATCTGATCGGCAACATGACGGTGCTCGAACTGTCCGAGCTCAAGACCAAGTACGAAGAGAAGTTCGGCGTGACGGCGGCCGCCCCGATGATGGCGATGCCGATGGGCGGAATGGGTGGCGGCGCAGCGGTGGTCGAGGAGAAGACCGAGTTCGACGTCGTGTTGACCGCGACGGGCGACAAGAAGATCCAGGTCATCAAGGTGGTCCGCGAGCTGACCGGATTGGGTCTCAAGGAAGCCAAGGATGTCGTCGACGGCGCTCCCAAGGCGCTCAAGCAGGGCGTGACCAAGGAAGAGGCCGCGAAGATGAAGGCTGCGCTCGAGGAGCAGGGCGCCACGGTCGAGATCAAGTAACCGTCCGTGTCCCCGATGCCCGCGATGTCGGTGCGTCCGGTCGGGAGGGTGCGTTCCCGCCCGCCCGGCGACGTCATCGTGACGGCTTCCCTTTCTGAAAGGCGGGAAGATCTTGAAGACAGCACGCCGAACCGAACGTAAGAGTTTTTCCAAGATCGACCGGGAGTGGAATCTCCAGATTCCGAACCTGCTCGAGGTCCAGCTCAAGAGCTTTCGGGACTTCCTGCAGATGGAGATCGACCCCGTGCGCCGGCGCAACGAAGGGCTGCAGGAGGTGTTCACCGGGGTGTTTCCGATCAGCGACCCCCGGGACCTGCACACGCTCGAATTCGTCGCCTACGAGATCGGCGATCCGAAGTACACGATGGACGAGTGCGTCGAGCGCGACCTTTCGTTCTCCGCGCCGCTCAAGGCGCGCCTGCGGCTCGTCACCCGTGAGGAAGTCGATGGCGTCAAGCGCGACAAGGACGTCATCGAGCAGGAAGTCTACCTCGGCGAACTGCCGCTGATCACCGAGAACGGCACCTTCATCATCAACGGCGCCGAGCGCGTGATCGTGTCCCAGCTCCACCGATCGCCGGGCGTGTTCTTCGACGAAATGACCCACCCGAACGGCAAGGTCCTGTTCAATGCCCGGATCATTCCGTACCGCGGATCGTGGGTCGAATTCAGCATGGACGTCAACGACATCATGTACGTCCACATCGACCGCAAGCGGAAGCTGCCGGTCACGGTTCTGTTGCGGGCCCTCGGGTTCGTCAGCGACCGCGAGATCCTCGAGCTGTTCTACGAGCGCGAGACCCTCGACCTCAAGGGCAAGAAGGTCGAAACCGCGCTCGGCCGCGTCTGCGCCCAGGACCTGGTCGACGAATCGACCGGTGAGATCCTGATCGAAGCCAACGACGACATCTCGCCGGAAAAGGTCGAGGTGCTCAAGAAGTCGAAGCTCGAGACCCTGGACGTGTTCGTCATCCCGCACCAGGACGACGCCGACGTCGTGCGCAACACACTGCGCAAGGACTCGACCAAATCGCAGGAAGAGGCTCTCCACCGGATCTACAATCTGCTGCGTCCGGGCGAGCCGCCGCGCGCCGACTCCGCGCGCGAGATCCTCAACAAGCTGTTCTTCAACCCGAAGCGCTACGACCTGGCGCGCGTCGGCCGCTACAAGCTGAACTCAAAGCTGCCGCACGAGTTCCTGCTGCCGGCCCGCGACGTCCGCAAGCGGCTCGGGCTCGGGATTCCCGACCTGAACCACGCGACCCTGTGTCGCGAGGACTTCATCGTCATCATCAAGTACCTGCTGCTGCTGCGCAGCGAAGGCGAGATCGCGACCGATCGCGGACCGGAGACGGCAATCACCGACGACATCGACCACCTCGGCAACCGCCGGGTGCGTTCGGTCGGCGAGCTGCTCGCCAACCAGTTCAACATCGGCCTGGCGCGTATGGCGCGCATCATCCGCGAGCGCATGTCGCTCCAGGATCAGGACCAGATCACGCCCACCGACCTGGTGAACTCGCGCACGATCTCGGCGGTGATCCAGAGCTTCTTCGGCTCTTCGCAGCTGTCGCAGTTCATGGATCAGACGAACCCGCTGGCCGAGCTGACCAACAAGCGCCGGTTGTCGGCGCTCGGACCGGGCGGCCTGACCCGCGATCGCGCCGGATTCGAAGTGCGCGACGTCCACTACACCCACTACGGCCGCGTGTGCCCGATCGAGACGCCGGAAGGGCCGAACATCGGCCTGATCTCGTCGTTGTCCACGTATGCCAAGGTCAACGAATTCGGGTTCCTCGAGACGCCCTACTTCCGGGTCCAGAACGGGGTGGTCGACCGCAAGCGGCCCGAGTTCCTGGCGGCGGACGTCGAGGACCGGGCGCACATCGCGCCGGCCAACACCCCGTTCGACAAACGCTCGGGTGCGATCGACGTCGGCACGCTGACCGCACGTCATCGCGGCGAGTACCCGATCGTGGACCGCAACGAAGTCGAGTACATGGACGTTTCGCCGATCCAGCTGGTGTCACCGGCCGCGGCGCTGATTCCGTTCCTCGAGCACGACGACGCCAACCGCGCGCTCATGGGCTCCAACATGCAGCGCCAGGCGGTGCCGCTGTTGATCACCGAGCCGCCGCTGGTCGGCACCGGACTCGAGGAGAAGGTGGCTGAGGATTCGGGGGCGCTGGTCATCGCGCGGCGTTCGGGAGTGGTCGAGTTCGTGTCGGGCGAGATGGTCGCCGTCCGGTTCGAGCGTGATCCCGACGACCCGCCGGTCGACTACAGCGAGCAGCCGAACCTCGACATCTACCGCATGGTCAAGTTCCGCCGATCGAATCAGGACACCTGCCTGAACCAGCGGCCGGTGGTGGCCGAAGGGCAGAAGGTGCGCAAGGGCCAGGTGATCGCCGACGGCCCGGCGACGCGGGACGGCGAGCTGGCGCTCGGCCGTAACGTGCTGTGCGCGTTCATGCCCTGGGGCGGCTACAACTTCGAGGACGCGATCCTGGTCAGCGAGCGTCTGATCAAGGACGACGTCTTCACCTCGATTCACATCGAGGAGTTCGAGCTGCAGGTGCGAGACACCAAGCGCGGGGTCGAGGAGATCACCCGCGAGATTCCGAACGTCTCGGAGGAGGCGGTCAAGAACCTCGACGAAGAAGGCATCATCCGGGTCGGGGCCCGCGTCCGCCAGGGCGACATCCTGGTCGGCAAGGTGACGCCCAAGGGCGAGCAGGAGCTGTCGCCCGAAGAGCGGCTGCTCAAGGCGATCTTCGGCGACAAGGCCGGGGACGTCCGCGACGCCTCGCTCAAGGCGCCGCCGGGGATGGACGGGATCGTCATCGACATCAAGGTGTTCTCGCGCCGGGAAAAGGACGAGACCACCAAGCTCCAGGAGAAGAAGAAGATCGAGAAGCTGCGCCGGGAGAGCAAGAAGGAGCGCGAGCGCATCAACGACGTGCGCCTGGCGAGCATCTCCGAGATCCTCGACGAGGCCACGGTCAACGTCCTGCGCAGCGCGAACTCCGGCGAACCCGTCGCGCGCCGCGGCCGCAAGTTCTCGCGGGACTTCCTGCAGGAGATCGATCTCGACGACCTGGCCTGGGGCACGCCGGTCACCGACGACGAGAAGGTGAACGCGAAATTCTGGCACGCGATGGAAGGCGCGCATCACGCCTTCACCCGCTGCGAGCGTGAGCTGGAGAAGGAGATCGAGAAGGTGACCCGCGGCGACGAGCTGCCGCCGGGCGTGGTCAAGCTGGTCAAGGTCTACATCGCGAAGAAGCGCAAGCTGGCGGTCGGCGACAAGATGGCCGGCCGGCACGGCAACAAGGGCGTGGTCGCCATGATCCTGCCCGAGGAGGATCTGCCCTACCTGCCGAACGGCACTCCGGTCGAGATCGTCCTCAATCCGCTGGGCGTGCCGTCGCGCATGAACATCGGCCAGGTGCTCGAGACGCACCTCGGCTGGGCGGCGCATGCGCTCGGCTACACCTGCGCGACCCCGGTGTTCGCCGGGGCGACCGTCGCAGAGATCAAGAGCGAGCTGCGGCAGGCCGGTCTGCCCGAGGACGGCAAGACGCATCTTCAGGACGGGCGGTCGGGCGAAGCGCTCGATGAGCCGGTGTGCGTCGGCTACATCTACATGATGAAGCTGAGCCACCTCGTCGACGACAAGATCCACGCTCGGTCGACGGGTCCGTACTCGTTGGTGACCCAGCAGCCGCTGGGCGGCAAGGCGCAATTCGGCGGACAGCGCTTCGGCGAAATGGAAGTCTGGGCGCTCGAGGCCTACGGGGCCGCCTACACGCTGCAGGAGCTGTTGACCGTGAAGAGCGACGACGTCGCCGGACGGTCGCGCATCTATGAAGCCATCGTGAAGGGGGAGAACCCGCCGGAGCCGGGAGTCCCCGAATCGTTCAACGTGCTCGTAAAGGAATTGCAGAGTCTGTGTCTGGAGGTCCAATTCGAGGAGGCGTAGTTCCGCGGCCGGGTGGCGCCCGGCGCGATTCCGAGAACGTCAACGTCCCGGCACGGACTGGAGGAGCGACTTGAGCATGATTCAGGAAACCGAACTGCAATCCCCGCTGAGTGTCACCGCCCGACTTGGGCTGACCCCGCGGACGGATGAACGCGAGCGTCGTCGCCCGAGCTTCAATTCCATTCGCATTCGACTGGCGTCTCCCGACGTCATCCGCAGCTGGTCGCATGGCGAGGTCACCAAGCCCGAGACCATCAACTACCGCTCGTTCAAGCCGGAGAAGGACGGGCTGTTCTGCGAAAAGATCTTCGGCCCGGTCAAGGACTGGGAGTGCAACTGCGGCAAGTACAAGCGCATCCGCTATCGCGGCGTCATCTGCGATCGCTGCGGCGTCGAGGTCACCCAGGCCAAGGTGCGGCGCGAGCGGCTCGGCCACATCGAGCTGGCGGTGCCGGTGTCGCACATCTGGTTCTTCAAGGGCGTGCCGTCGCGCATCGGCCACCTGCTCAACATGAGCATCCGCGACCTCGAGCGCATCCTGTACTACGAGTCCTACGTCGTGATCCAGCCGGGCGGCACCGGTTTCAAGAAGGCCGAGATCATCAGCGAGGACCAGTACAACGAAATCATGGACGAGCAGCCGGACAGCAACCTCAAGGCGCGCATGGGCGCCGAGGCGATCCGCGACCTGCTCGGTGAGCTGGATCTCGACGAGCTGAGCACCGAGCTGCGTGCCCAGGCCAAGATGGAGACGTCGGTCCAACGCAAGAAGGAGCTGCTCAAGCGGCTGCGCATCGTCGAGGCGTTCCGCCACAGCGGCAACAAGCCGGGCTCGATGATCCTCGAGGTGATCCCGGTGCTGCCGCCCGATCTGCGGCCGCTGGTGCCGCTCGAGGGCGGGCGCTTCGCGACCTCCGACCTGAATGACCTGTACCGGCGCGTGATCAACCGCAACAATCGGCTCAAGAAGCTGATGGACATCAAGGCGCCGGAAGTCATCCTGCGCAACGAGAAGCGCATGCTGCAGGAGGCGGTCGACGCTCTGTTCGACAACGGGCGCCGCAGCCGTGCGGTGCGCGGCCAGGGCAACCGTCCGCTCAAGTCGCTGTCCGACATGCTCAAGGGCAAGCAGGGCCGGTTCCGCCAGAACCTGCTCGGCAAGCGCGTCGACTACTCGGGCCGCTCGGTGATCGTGGTCGGGCCCGAGCTCAAGCTGAACCAGTGCGGGTTGCCGAAGAACATGGCGCTCGAGCTGTTCAAGCCGTTCATCATCCGCAAGCTCGAGGACCGCGGCTACGTCCAGACGGTGAAGAGCGCCAAGCGCCTGGTCGAGCGCGAGAAGCCCGAGGTCTGGGACATTCTCGGCGAGATCATCGAGAACCATCCGGTGCTGTTGAACCGCGCCCCGACGCTGCATCGACTCGGCATCCAGGGCTTCGAGCCGGTGCTGGTCGAAGGCAAAGCGATCAAGATCCATCCGCTGGTGTGCGCGGCGTTCAACGCCGACTTCGACGGCGACCAGATGGCGGTCCACGTGCCGCTGTCGTTCGAGGCGCAGATCGAGACCAGCCTGCTGATGCTGTCGACCCAGAACATCCTGTCGCCGGCGCACGGCCGTCCGCTGGCGACGCCGAACCAGGACATCGTGCTCGGTTGCCACTACCTGACCAAATCGCGCGGAGAGAACCTGAATCCGCGCGCGGCGGCGGCCAAGCTGGCGGCCGACGATCCGCGGCGGCTGCGCGTGTTCCACAGTCCGATCGAAGTCCGCGCGGCGTGGGACAACCGCGAGATCTTGCTGCACGGCCTGATCGCGCTGCGCACCTCGAGCGTGAACCTGGCGCGTCCGGTGTCCCAGCCGATGGTGCTGACGACCGCGGGCCGCGTCCTGTTCAACGAGGTCGTGCCCGATGCTCTCGGCTTCATCAACGAGACCATGGACAAGCGGCGACTCGAGAACCTGGTCGGGGACTGCTACTCGCGGCTCGGTCCCGAGATCACGTCCGATCTGCTGGACGCCCTCAAGGATCTCGGATTCCGCTACGCGACCCAGGCCGGCTTCACGGTCGGCATCGACGACGTCCGCATCCCGCCCGAGAAGGACGAGATCATCGACCGTGCGCGTCGCGAGGTCGAAGAGATCAACGTCAACTACCGCAAGGGCAACATCACCGAAGGCGAGCGCTACAACCGCGTGATCAACACCTGGACCCATGCGACCACCGAGGTCGAACAGGTCACGTTCGACGGCCTTTCGCAGGATCGTGACGGGTTCAATCCGATCTTCATGATGGCCGACTCCGGTTCGCGCGGTAATCGCGAGCAGGTTCGCCAGCTCGCCGGAATGCGCGGACTCATGGCCAAGCCGCAGAAGAAGATCACGGGCGGCATGGGCGAGATCATCGAGTCGCCGGTCATCCACAACTTCAAGGAAGGCCTCAACGTGCTCGAGTACTTCATCTCGACGCACGGCGCGCGCAAGGGTCTGGCCGACACCGCGCTCAAGACCGCGGACGCCGGCTACCTGACCCGCCGGCTGGTGGACGTTGCCCAGGACATGATCATCAACGAGTACGACTGCGGCACGATTCGCGGATTGTCGGTCGGCGCGCTCAAGGACGGCGAGGACATCATCGAGCCGCTCGCGGACCGGGTGCTCGGCCGGGTCCCGGCGGAGGAGATCGTCCACCCGATCACCAACGAGACGCTGTGCGAAGCCGGCCAGCTGGTCGACGAGGAAATCGCTGCGCGAGTCGACGAGGCGGCGCGCTCGGGCCTCGAGAAGGTGCGCATCCGTTCGGTGCTCACCTGTGACTGCCGCCGCGGCGTGTGCGCCAAGTGCTACGGACGCAACCTGGCTACCGGTCGTCCGGTGGATCTGGGCGAGGCGGTCGGCGTGATCGCGGCCCAGTCGATCGGCGAGCCGGGAACCCAGTTGACGCTGCGCACGTTCCACATCGGCGGCGTCGCCGGCCGTATCGTCGAGCAGTCACGGACCCAGGCCAAGTCACCGGGTACGGTGCGCTTCGTCAACCTCGACTCGGTGCCGTCGAGCCGCGAGGACGGGCCCCGGCTGGTGTCGGTCGGCCACCAGGGCGAGATCGAGATCGCCGACGACAGTGGGCGCATCCGGCAGCGGTTCACGGTGCCCTACGGCGCTCATCTGTTCGTGACCGACGGCAAGGCGGTCGCCGGCGAAGACACGTTGTTCGAATGGGACATCTACAACAAGCCAGTGGTCACCGAGAAGTCGGGCGCCGTGCGCTACGTGGACGTCAAGGAAAAGGTCACGGTTCGCGACGAGGTCGACGACACCACCGGCCTCAAGCTCCTGGTGATCATGGAGGACCGCAACAAGGAGCTGCAGCCGGCGATCGACATCATGTCGGAGTCGGGCCACAAGCTCGCGCACTACCCGCTGCCGACCGGTTCGCGCCTCGAGGTTCGTGACGGCCAGACGGTTTCGGCCGGCGACGTCCTGGTCAAGATCCGCCGCGAGGAGTCGAAGACCCGCGACATCACCGGTGGTCTGCCGCGCGTGGCCGAGCTGTTCGAGGCCCGCCGCTCGAAGGACGCCGCGATCGTGGCCGAGATCGACGGGGCCGTCGAGTTCGGTGGCGTGTCGCGCGGCATGCGCAAGGTGTTCGTGCGCGGCGACGACGGTGACGCCCGCGAGTACCAGATTCCCCAGGGCAAGCACCTGTACGTGCAGCAGGGCAGCGTGGTGCGCGCCGGGGATCGTCTGACCGAGGGACCGATCAATCCCCACGACATCCTCAAGATCAAGGGGATCGAGGAAGTCCAGGAGTACCTGGTCAACGAGATCCAGGAGGTCTACCGCCTCCAGGGCGTGCGCATCGACGACAAGCACATCGAGGTCATCGTCCGCCAGATGCTGCAGAAGGTGCGGATCGAGGATCCGGGCAACACCAACTTCCTCGAAGGCGAACACGTCGACCGGCTGATGGTGCTCGAGGAGAACGAGAAGACGCTGCGGGACGGCCAGCAGCCGGCCACGTTCCAGCCGCTGCTGCTCGGCATCACCAAGGCCTCGCTGTCGACCGAGAGCTTCATCTCGGCGGCCTCGTTCCAGGAGACCACCCGGGTGCTGACCGAGGCGGCGATCCAGGGCAAGGTCGACCACCTGCGCGGCCTCAAGGAGAACGTGATCATCGGCCACCTGATCCCCGCCGGGACCGGTATGCCCGGGTACCGGCGCCTGCGGCTCGAGTCGGAAAAGCAGGTCCTGCCCCCCTTGGACGAAGTGACCGAGGTGGATGGGGAGGGGGCGAAGACGGCCTAGGTCAAAGTTTGGAAAAGACCGACTTGACAGGGGGGGGCGTCCCCCCTAGATTCGCCGGTCCTGCGCGGCAACGGCGCATGTTGTTCCTTCATGGATGCCGTGGCCTGCCTGACCGCGCACGCCAGTAACGCACCTTGACGACCCGCTTTCCCGGCCCGCCGCCGGTTCGTCCTGCGGCGAGGGAGGGGCTGTGCCGCCCCCACACTCGAGCGCCGAGAACGCCGGTCGTATGCCTGGAGGTTGAAGTGCCGACACTCAGCCAGCTCGTCCGTCATGGACGGCGGCCACAAAAGAGCAAGACCGGTGCGCCGGCACTGCGCTCGTGCCCGCAGAAGCGGGGCGTGTGCACGCGCGTCTACACCACGACGCCGAAGAAGCCGAACTCGGCGCTGCGCAAGGTGGCCCGCGTCCGGTTGACCAACGGCATCGAAGTCACCGCCTACATTCCCGGGGAGGGACACAACCTCCAGGAGCACTCGATCGTGCTCATCCGCGGCGGGCGCGTGAAGGACCTGCCGGGCGTGCGCTATCACATCGTGCGCGGCACGCTGGACGCGAGTGGCGTCCAGGGCCGCAAGAAGAGCCGGTCGAAGTACGGCACCAAGTCGAAGTAGGATCGAGGAGACCATGCCCCGAAAAGGACACGTTCCGCGTCGCGAGTCGATCGCGGACCCCCTGTACGACAGCGTCCTGGTGACGCGGTTCATCAACGCCATGATGGGCGAGGGGAAGCGCTCGATCGCCGAAGGCGCGTTCTACGGCGCGATGAAGATCATTCAGGACAAGGGCGGCCAGGATCCGATGACGGTGCTCAAGCAGGCGATGACCAACGTCAAGCCGATCCTCGAGGTCAAGTCCCGCCGCGTCGGCGGTGCCAACTATCAAGTCCCGGTCGAGGTGCGGCCCGATCGCCGCAACGCGCTCGCGACCCGCTGGATCATCACCTTCGCCCGGCAGCGCAGCGACCCCTCGTTCGAGGAGAAGTTCGCGGCCGAGATCCTGTCCGCCTCGAAGAACGAAGGCGGCGCGGTCAAGAAGCGCGAAGACACGCACAAGATGGCTGAAGCGAACAAGGCGTTCGCACATTATCGCTGGTAGGCGCGAAAGCGCCGCCCGCGCAAGGACGCGCAACAACTGAGAAGTGCCATCGACGGGTGAAGGCCGGCGACTGCCGACCTGGGCTCGAGATCCCGGAAACGAGTGTCCGGGTCGGGCCTCAACACTGCGGATGGCTGCACGAATCATCACCGCACTTTCTGATCAGGAAAGGCAGGTGGTGTCGAAGACGTCGTAAGCAAACCGAAATCGAAGGGATGAGCACGCCGATGCCCCGGCAAAGTCCGTTGAATCGATACCGAAACATCGGGATCATGGCCCATATCGACGCCGGCAAGACCACCTTGACCGAGCGGATCCTCTTTTATACGGGCCGGATTCACCGCACCGGGGAAGTCCATGAAGGCGCTGCCACCATGGACTGGATGGAGCAGGAGCGCGAGCGCGGCATCACGATCACCTCCGCCGCCACCACCTGCCACTGGCGCGACCACCGCATCAACATCATCGACACCCCCGGACACGTCGACTTCACCGTCGAAGTCGAGCGCAGCCTGCGCATCCTCGACGGCGCGGTCGCGGTGTTCTGTGCGGTCGGCGGCGTCGAGCCGCAGTCGGAGACCGTCTGGCGCCAGGCCGACAAGTACAGCGTTCCGCGCATCGCGTTCGTCAACAAGATGGACCGAGTCGGCGCCGACTTCGAGAACGTCGTCCGGATGATGACCGACCGCCTCGGCGCCAAGCCGGTGCCGTTGCACGTCCCGATGTTCGTGGGCGAGCAGTTCCAGGGAATCGTCGACCTGATCGAGATGAAGGCGATCACCTACCACGACGACAGCCAGGGGTCGACCTTTGAAGTCCACGACATCCCGCGGGACCTCGTGACCAAGGCCGAGGAGACCCGGTTCCACCTGCTCGAGACCGTGGCCGAGTTCGACGAGCAACTGCTCGACGACTACCTGCACGAGAAGCCCTACACCCCCGATGACTTGGTGCGCGCGGTGCGCAAGGGCACGCTGGCCGGGCAGATCCATCCGGTGCTGTGTGGCTCGGCGTTCAAGAACAAAGGCGTCCAGCGCCTGCTCGACGCCGTCGTCCAGTTCCTGCCCTCGCCGATCGACATGCCGCCGGTCCAGGGGCACACCACCGACACCTTCGAGCGCGTCACGCGCAAGCCGAGCGACGACGAGCCGTTCGCCGGTCTCGCGTTCAAGATCATGACCGACCCCTACGTCGGCAAACTGACCTTCTTCCGCGTCTATTCGGGCGTCATCCGCACCGGCGACCAGGTGCTGAACTCCGTCACCGGCAACAAGGAGCGCATCGGCCGACTGGTCCAGATGCACGCCAACAAGCGGGAAGAGATCACCGAAGTCTATTCCGGAGACATCGCGGCCGCGATCGGCATGAAGAAGACGACGACCGGCAACACGTTGTGCGCGACCTCGTACCCGATTGCGCTCGAGGCGATGACCTTCCCCGAGCCGGTGGTCGACGTCGCGATCGAGCCCAAGTCCAAACAGGACGAGGAGAAGATGTCGACCGCGCTCCAGCGGTTGTCCGAGGAGGACCCCACGTTCCGGGTGCGGACCGACGAGGAGACCGCGCAGACCGTGATTTCGGGCATGGGCGAGCTGCACCTCGAGATCATCGTCGACCGTATGCTGCGCGAGTTCGGGGTCAAGGCGAACGTCGGCAAGCCACAGGTCGCCTACCGCGAGACCATCTCGTCCGCCGCGGAGCAACGCCACCGTTTCGTGCGCCAGACCGGCGGCAAGGGCCAGTTCGCGGATGTCACCCTCAAGGTCGAGCCCCAAGAGGCGGGCAAAGGCTTCGAGTTCGAGAACGAGATCACCGGCGGCGCGATTCCCAAGGAGTTCATTCCGTCGGTCGAGAAGGGCGTCGAGGAGGCGATGCGCTCGGGCATCCTCGCCGGCTACCCGGTGGTCGACATCAAAGTGACGTTGCTCGACGGCAATTACCACGAAGTCGACTCGTCCGAGATGGCGTTCAAGATCGCGGGCTCGATCGCGTTCAAGGAGGCCTGCCACAAAGCGAAGCCCCGGTTGCTCGAGCCGATCATGGACGTCGAGGTGGTGGTTCCCGAGGAGTACATGGGGGACATCATCGGCGACCTGTCGTCGCGGCGCGGGCGGATCGGTGGCATGTTCACGCGGGCGGAAGCCCGGGTGATCGCGTGCTCGGTCCCATTGGCGGAAATGTTCGGATATGCCACACGGATGCGCTCGATCTCTCAGGGGCGCGCCGTGTACTCGATGCAATTCTCCCGCTACGAAACGCTGCCGCAAGCGGTGGCGGACGAGATCGTGGCCAAGGCGAAGAGCGGATAGAACGGAGGGTCCGTTTTCATGGCGAAGCAGAAGTTCGAGCGTACGAAGCCGCACGTGAACGTGGGGACGATCGGGCACGTGGACCACGGGAAGACGACGCTGACGGCGGCGATCACGATGGTTTTGGCGTCGAAGAACCCGAAGATCGCAGTGCGGGACTACGGCTCGATCGACAACGCGCCGGAAGAGCGGGAGCGCGGGATCACGATCGCGACGGCGCACGTGGAGTACGAGACCGACAAGCGGCACTACGCGCACGTGGACTGTCCGGGACACGCGGACTACGTGAAGAACATGATCACCGGGGCGGCGCAGATGGACGGAGCGATCCTGGTGGTGTCGGCGGCGGACGGACCGATGCCGCAGACGCGCGAGCACATTTTGTTGGCGCGGCAGGTCGGGGTGCCGTACATCGTGGTGTTCATGAACAAGTGCGACATGGTGGACGACCCTGAGCTGCTGGACCTGGTGGAGCTGGAGGTGCGGGAGCTGCTGAAGAAGTACGAGTTCCCGGGGGACGACATTCCGGTGGTGCGGGGCTCGGCGCTGAAGGCGATGGAAGGGCTGGGGAAGGATGCGGCGGCGAACGAGGCGATCCTGAAGCTGATGGACGCGGTGGACAGCTACATTCCGACGCCGGAGCGGATGATCGACAAGCCGCTGCTGATGGCGGTGGAGGACGTGTTCTCGATCTCGGGACGCGGGACGGTGGGGACGGGGCGAGTGGAGCGCGGCAAGGTGAAGGTCGGGGACAAGGTGGAGATCGTGGGGCTGCGCGATACGCGGGACACGGTGGTGACCGGGGTGGAGATGTTCCGCAAGAGCATGGACGAGGCGATTGCCGGGGACAACATTGGGATTCTGCTGCGCGGGGTGGAGAAGGAGGACCTGGAGCGCGGGATGGTGGTGTGCGCGCCGAAGTCGATCACGCCGCACACGAAGTTCAAGGCGCAGGTGTACGTGCTGACCAAGGAAGAAGGGGGTCGGCACACGCCGTTCTTCAACGGGTACCGGCCGCAGTTCTACTTCCGGACGACGGACGTGACCGGAGTGGCGAACCTGCCCGAGGGGCGGGAGATGGTGATGCCGGGGGACAACGTGGACGGGATGACGGTGGAACTGATCACGCCGATCGCGATGGAGGACGGCCTGCGCTTCGCGATTCGCGAGGGCGGCCGCACCGTCGGCGCCGGCGTCGTCGCTTCCATCGTCCAATAGGACGGATGACCATGCTGCAGAAGATCCGAATCAAGTTGAAGTCCTACGATCACGCGACGCTGGACCAGTCGGCGGCCGAGATCGTTCGCACCGCCCGCCGCACGGGCGCGCTGACGTCGGGGCCGGTGCCCCTGCCGACGCGTCGCACGGTGTACACGGTGCTGCGCAGCCCGCACGTGGACAAGAAGTCGCGGGAGCAGTTCGAGATCCGCATCCACAAGCGTTTGATCGACATCACCCGTTCGACGGCCCAGACCATGGAAGCGCTCGAGAAGCTCGACATTCCGGCGGGCGTCGACATCGAGATCAAGACATGAGACGAACGACAAAGGCCCATCTGCTGCGTTGCTCGGTCGCGGGCGTCCTCGATGTGTCCATGAGGACACATCTGCGGGTCCCGCTTCCTCGCGCCTTGCATCTGGACCTTTCTCGTTCGTCTCTGGAGTAAAAAGTCATGATTGGATTGATAGGGAAAAAAGTGGGCATGACGCAGCTCTTCGGTGAGAAGGGCGAGTCGATCCCCGTGACCGTGATCGAGGCGGGACCGTGCACCGTGACCGAGGTGCGCACCGCCGAGCGTGACGGGTATCAGGCGATCCAGCTCGGATTCGGGACCAACCGCGAATCGCGGTTCACCCGGCCGGTGCTCGGACAGTTCAAGAAGCGCAACCTGCCGCCGTCGCGGGTGATCAAGGAGTTCCGGGTCGGCGACACCAGCGGCTTCGAAGTCGGCGGCACGCTGACCGTGACCATGTTCGCCAAGGGCGAGCACGTCGACGTGCGCGGCGTCACCAAGGGCCGCGGATTCGCGGGGGTGGTCAAGCGCCACAAGTTCGTGGCCGGCCATGCTTCGCATGGACCGACGCACGGCAAACAGCCCGGCTCGATCGGCGCGTCGGCGTATCCGTCGCGGGTGGTCAAGGGCAAGCGGCTGCCCGGGCACATGGGCAGCGTATTCCTGACCCAGAAGAACCTCGAAGTCGTCGGCGTGGACCCGGAGCAGAACGTCGTGATGATTCGCGGCGCGGTGCCCGGTCCGGTCAACGGCGTCGTGATCGTTCGGAAGCGGGATGACCAGCGATGAGTAACGTGACCGCAAAGAGATTCGCCGCCGACGGCAGCGAGCGAGGCACGACCCCGCTGCCCGACGAGTTGTTCGCGCAGCCGGTGCACGAGCACCTGATGTGGCTGGCGGTCAAGCGTCATCTCGGGAACCAGCGCCAGGGGACCGCCAAGGTCAAGACGCGTGGCGAGGTCTCGGGTGGCGGAAGGAAGCCGTGGCGGCAGAAGGGCTCGGGCAACGCCCGCGCCGGCTCGAACACGTCGCCGTTGTGGCCGGGCGGCGGGCGCGCCTTCGGTCCCAAGCCCCGCGATTACCGCACCGACATGCCGCGCAAGCAGCGCCGGGCCGCCCTGGCGTCAGTGTTGTCGCTGCGCGCGAGCGAGAATGCGGTCCTGGTCCTCGAGGCGTTCGCGCCGGCCGAAGCCAAGACCCGGGAAGTCGCGGCGGTGCTGCGCAAGCTCGGACTCGAGCGGAAGCGGACGCTGCTGGTGCTGGATCAGGCCGACGAGAAGGTGCTGCGGTCCGTGCGCAACCTCCGCTACCTCGACACGCGCCTCGCCCACCAGCTCAATCCCTATGACCTGCTGGCGGCCGAGAACGTGGTCCTCACGCAGGCGGGCCTCGAGCGCGTGAAGGAGGTCTTCGTCCGATGAAGGATCCGCGCAGTGTGATTCGGCGCGCGTTGATCACCGAGAAGGGCACGGTCATGCGCGAGCTGCTCAACCAGTACTACTTCGAGGTCGCGCGCGACGCCACCAAGATCGACATCAAGCGCGCGGTCGAGAAGATCTTCTCCGTCAAGGTGCGTCAGGTCCGCACGCAGCAGTTCCAGGGCAAGCTCAAGCGGACCGGACGGTATGAAGGCCGCCGCAGCGACTGGAAGAAGGCAATCGTGACGCTCAAGCCCGATCAGAAGATCGAGCTGTTCGAGCAGATCTAGGGACGACGACCATGGGCCTCAAGAAATTCCGACCGACTACGCCGACCCTCCGCCACACGGTGGCCGAGGACTTCTCGGAGTTGACCCGCTCCAAGCCGGTGAAGTCGCTGACCGAGCGCCTTCACAAGACCGGCGGGCGGAACAACTACGGCCACATCTCGATGCGTTGGATTGGCGGCGGGCACAAGCAGCGCTACCGGATCATCGACTTCCGTCGTGACAAGGACGGCGTGCCGGCCCGGGTCGCGACCATCGAGTACGACCCCAATCGCTCGGCGCGCATCGCGCTCTTGAACTACGCCGACGGCGAGCGCCGCTACATTCTGGCGCCCGACGGGCTCAAGGTGGGCGCGCGGGTGATGTCGGGTCCGGACGCCGAGATCAGCGCGGGGAACTGCCTGCCGCTCGGCAACATTCCGCTCGGCACCAGCATTCACAACGTCGAGCTGTTCCCGGGACGGCGCTCGCGCATCGCGCGCTCCGCCGGGGTCCAGTGTCAGCTGATGGCCAAGGAGGGGGACTACGCGCAGCTGCGCCTGCCGTCGGGCGAGGTGCGCAAGTTCCACATCCGCTGCCGCGCGGTCATCGGCCAGGTCGGCAACCTCGAGCACGAAAACATTCAGCTCGGGAAAGCGGGACGCAACCGCTGGCGCGGTCGGCTGGGCAGCGTCCGTGGCGTGGCGATGAACCCGGTCGACCATCCGATGGGCGGTGGCGAAGGCAAGAGTTCCGGCGGCCGCCATCCGTGTTCGCCGTGGGGCAAGATCACGAAGGGTCTCAAGACCCGTAAGCGCAAGCTGAGCGACGCACTGATCGTGCGCCGCCGCACCAAGTAGAGGAGTCGGGGAGTCCATGGCACGTTCCATTCGCAAGGGCCCGTACGTGGTCGATTCGCTCGTTCGCAAGATCGAGCAGATGAACCGCAGCGGGGAGAAGCGTGTGCACAAGACCTGGGCGCGTCGGTCCACGATCCTGCCCGAGTTCGTCGGCCACACGCTGGCGGTGCACAACGGCAACAAGTTCATCCCGATCTACATCACCGAGAACATGGTCGGCCACAAGCTCGGCGAGTTCGTCCCGACCCGGATCTTCCGCGGGCATGGCGAGCGCACCGCGACCAAGGCGCCGGTGCCGGGGAAGACGTGATCATGAAGGCGAAAGCGATCCAGAGGTTCGTGCGCATCACACCGCGCAAATGCAATCAGGTGCTCGAGCTGATCCGCGGCCTGCCGGTCGAAGAGGCGCAGACCCGGTTGCAGTTCACGCCCAAGCAGGGCGCGCGCATCGTGCAGAAGGTGCTCAAGTCCGCGGTCGCGAACGCGCTCCACGAGGGCAAGGTTCGCGTCGAGGAACTGGTCGTTCAAGAGGCGGTGGTCGGCGCCGGGCCGTCGTTCAAACGCTGGCTGCCGCGTGCCCAGGGCCGGGCCACGCAGCTGATCAAGCGGATGAGCCACGTCTCGGTCACCGTGGCCACCAGGGAGTCGCACTAATGGGACAGAAAGCCAATCCGATCGGCCTGCGTCTCGGGATCGTCAAGACCTGGGATTCGCGCTGGTTCGCCAAACGCGGCTACGCCGAACTCCTCAAGGAAGATCTGCTGATCAAGCGTTATCTGAAGAAGCGGCTCTTCCAGTCGGGGATCTCGAAGATCACGATCGAGCGGAAGGGCGACAAGGTCACGATCGGCATTCGTACGGCGCGTCCGGGGCTGGTGATCGGGCGCAAAGGCGAGCAGGTCGACAAGCTGTCCGAGGAGATGAAACAGCTGACCGGCAAGCCGGTCCAGCTCAACATCGAGGAGATCAAGCGCGCCGACCTCGACGCACAGCTGGTTTCCGAGCACATCGCCAAGCAGCTCGAGCAGCGCGTCTCGTTCCGCCGCGCGATGAAGAAGGCAATCGCCTCGACCATGCGCGCGGGCGCCCAGGGCGTCCGCGTCGCCTGCTCGGGACGGCTCGGCGGCTCGGAAATGGGCCGCTACGAAACCTACCGCGATGGCCGGGTGCCGCTGCACACGCTGCGCGCCGACATCGATTTCGCCAAAGCGACCGCGAATACGGCGTACGGCACCTGCGGCGTCAAGGTGTGGATCTTCCACGGCGAGCTGCTCGACAAGCCCCAGACCACGACCACCCCGGCGGCGGCCGGCACCCGCTAGGAGGAACGCGTCATGCTCATGCCGAAGCGGGTCAAGTATCGCAAGCAGCAGCGGGGTCGCATGCGCGGCAAGGCGTACCGCGGCTCGTCGGTGACGTTCGGCGAGTTCGGACTCCAGGCGCTCGAGCCGGCGTGGGTCACCAACCGGCAGATCGAAGCAGCACGCGTCGCGATCACGCGCTTCATCAAGCGCGGCGGCAAGATGTGGATCCGCGTGTTCCCGGACAAGCCGGTCACCAAGAAGCCGGCCGAGACCCGAATGGGCAAGGGCAAGGGCCCGCCCGAGTTCTGGGTCGCGGTCATCAAGCCCGGCCGCGTCATGTTCGAGCTGGAAGGCATCCCGCGCGCGACCGCGCAGGAGGCGATGCAGCTCGGGGCATCCAAGCTGCCGATTCGCACGCGCTTCGTCGAGCGCCACGAGCTGGGAGGGGAGTAGCGTCATGCCGCAAGTCAAACCAAGCGCGATGCGCGACATGTCGGTGGACGAGATCCGCCACCGAATCGACGAGCTGCGCGAGGAGCTGTTCCAGCTGCGATTCCGCAACACGCTGAAACAGCTCGACAACCCGCTGAAGATCCGCACCAGCCGGCGCGAGATGTCCCGGCTGATCACGGTGCTGAGCGAGAAAGAGCGAGCGTCGAAATGACCGTTGATGCAACCGTCGAAACCACCGAGGAGCGCAATCGCCGGAAGTCGCGCGTCGGCCGCGTCGTCAGCAACCGCATGGACAAGACCGCGGTGGTTGAAATCGAGCGGCTGGTCGAGCATCCGTTCTACGGCCGGTACGTGCGCCGCCGGAACAAATTCAAGATCCACGATGCCAACAACGAGTGCCGGATCGGCGACGTCGTCCGCTTCATGGAGACGCGTCCGTTGTCCAAGGACAAGCGCTGGCGCCTCGTCGAGATCGTCGAACGGGCGAAGTAGCCGGAGGCAGGAATGATCCAGCTCAGAACCATGGTGACCGTGGCGGACAACTCGGGCGCGAAGCGCGCCCAGTGCATCAAGGTCCTCGGCGGCCACCACAAGCGCTACGGGCGACTCGGGGACATCGTGGTCGTCTCGGTGAAGGACGCGATTCCAGGAGCCCAGGTGAAGAAGGGCGAGGTCGCGAAGGCGGTGGTCGTGCGCGCCGTGAAGGAGGGCCGCCGCAAGGACGGTTCCTACATCCGCTTCGACGAGAACGCGGTGGTGTTGATCAACGACGACAAGGAGCCGCGCGGCACCCGCATCTTCGGGCCGGTGGCCCGCGAGCTGCGCGAGAAGGCGTTCATGAAGATCATCTCGCTCGCTCCGGAGGTGATTTGATGGCCATCAAGATTCGCAAAGGCGACCTGGTCCAGGTGATCTCGGGCGACGACAAGGGCAAGACCGGCAAGGTGCTCGCGGTCGACGAGGTCAAGCAGCGGGTGGTCGTCGAGAAAGTGAACTTCGTGAAGCGGCACACCAAGGCGCGCCGTTCCGGGGCCCAGAGCGGGATCATCGAGCGCGAGGCTCCGATCCATGTTTCGAACGTGCTGCTGTGGGACCCCAAGTCGGAGCGCGGAGCGCGCGTCGGCGTGCGGGTGCTCAAGGACGGAACCCGCGAGCGAATCTCGCGGGCGAGCGGAGAGACGATCTCGAAGCAGTCATGAGTTGAGCGGCCCCGAGGGGCCGCATGCGGGTTCCCGCGAGGCACCAGGGGGTGCGGGGCCCGTGCGCAATCCCCTGGAACGAGGAGCAGATGGCGCAGGAATCGAAGTCCAAGGGCAGCAAGGCCGCGAAGCCCGAAAAGGGCAAGTCGGCGGCCAAGTCGGCGGCCAAGTCCGCGGCCAAGCCCGAAAAGGCGGCCAAGGGCGGCAGGGGTCCGCGCGAAGGCGCGACCAGCCAGGCGCCGGCCGTGGCGAAGGGACGTCCGGCCGCGCCGCGCCAGAAGCCGCGACTGGCCACGATGTACAACGAAAAGGTGCGGCCCGAGCTCATGAAGAAGTTCGGGTACACCAGCCTGATGCAGGCGCCACGCTTCGAGAAGATCGTGATCAACATGGGGGTCGGCGAGGCGGTTACGGACGCGAAGCTGCTCGAAGCTGCGGCCAACGATCTGGCGACGATCGCGGGGCAGAAGCCGGCGATTCGCAAGGCGCGCAAGGCGATCTCGAATTTCAAGCTGCGCGAGGGTCTCGGCGTCGGGTGCAGCGTCACGCTGCGCGGCGCGCGCATGTACGAGTTTTTCGACCGCCTGGTCCACGTGGCGGTGCCCCGTATTCGTGACTTCCGGGGGCTGAGCCCCCGCTCGTTCGACGGCCGCGGCAACTACAGCGTCGGCCTCACCGAACAGATCATCTTCCCGGAGATCAACTACGACCGGGTGGCGAAGGTGCGCGGAATGGACGTCACGATCGTGACGTCGGCGAGGAACGATGAGGAGGGGCGGGAGCTGCTGCGGTTGATGCAGATGCCGTTCCGTCAGCGCTAGTCGGCAATCGGAGAACGAATGGCCAAGAAATCGATCATCGAGAAGTGGAAGCGGACCCCGAAGTTCAAGGTGCGGGCCTACACGCGCTGCCACCGTTGCGGGAGGCCGCGTGCCTTCCTGCGCGACTTCGGCATGTGTCGCATCTGCTTCCGTGAGCTGGCGCTGTCCGGGCAGATCCCGGGCGTCGTCAAGTCGAGCTGGTGACACGCGCCCCCGGACGGGGGCGCCAGGGACCAGGCTGCAGGCGCCCCGCACGGTGGCCTGAACGCTGGGACACGAGGAAGAGGGAACCATGGCGGTTACTGATCCAGTCGCGGACTTCCTGACCGCGATTCGCAATGCGATCGTCGCGCGACACCGCAAGGTGGACGTGCCCGCGTCGCGGCTCAAGGGCGAGCTGGCGAGCGTGCTGCTGCGCGAGCGCTACATCAGCAATTTCAAGATGATCGACGGCCCGGGGCAGGGCGTGCTGCGCATCTACCTCAAGGCGACCGGCGAGCATGGGGGCGTGATCACCGGCATTCGTCGGGTCAGCACCCCCGGGCGCCGCGTGTACGTCGGCAAGGGCCGGATTCCCCGCGTGCTCGGCGGACTGGGTACGTCGATCCTGTCCACTTCCAAAGGCATCATGACCGACCGCGAAGCCCGTGAAGCCGGGCTCGGCGGCGAGCTCATGTGCCAGGTGTGGTAGGGGGGACGGGGCCATGTCGCGAGTAGGCAAGCTTCCAGTCACGATTCCGAGCGGCGTTTCGGTGACGGTCGCCGACAAGACGGTGCAGGTGAAGGGCCCCAAGGGCGCCCTGAGCCATCACATCCTCGAAGGCACCGAGGTTTCGGTCGCCGACGGCTTCGCGCGTGTCACGTCGGAGCGTCAGCGCCGCAACCCGGCGTTCGGCACGATGCGCGCGCAGATCCAGAACATGGTCACCGGTGTGACCCAGGGGTTCGGCCGGGTGCTCGAGATTCAGGGCACCGGCTACCGGGCGCAGGCGGACGGCAAGAAGCTGGTGCTTCAGCTCGGCTTCTCGCACCCGATCGTGTTCATACCGCCCGAGGGGATCGACATCAAGGTCGAGAGCCCGACCCGCATCTCGATTTCAGGCCGCAGCAAGGAACTGGTCGGTCAAGTCGCGGCGAACATCCGCGGCTTTCGTCCGCCCGAGCCCTACAAGGGCAAGGGCATCCGCTATGAAGGCGAATACGTCCGGCGGAAGGCCGGCAAGGCGGCGGGGGCAGCGTCATGAGCGGTCAGCGCAACAAGTACGAGCGGCGTCGCATCCGGCGTTTCCGGATCCGCAAAAAAGTTCAGGGCACGGAGGTGCGTCCGCGTCTTTCGGTGTTCCGCAGCGCGCGCCACATCTACGCCCAGGTGGTCGACGACGGCGGCGGTCGGACTCTGGTCGCGGCGTCGAGTCGCGAAGTCGGCGCGCAGGGCCCGGGCAAGATCAGTGTCAGTGCCGAAGTCGGAAAGCTGCTCGCGCAGCGCGCGAAGGAAAAGGGTGTCACCCAGGTCGCGTTCGATCGCGGCGGGTACCGGTTTCACGGCCGGGTCAAGGCGCTGGCCGACGGTGCACGCGCCGGCGGGCTGGAGTTCTAGGACGTCCTAAGGGAGTTCCGGGGAGGTTTCAGTGGTGCGAGGCCAGGAGTCAACGCAGCAAAAATCCGAGTTCGTCGAGCGCGTGATCAACGTCAACCGCTGCGCCAAGGTGGTCAAGGGCGGACGGCGGTTCTCGTTCAACGCGATCGTCGCCATCGGGGATCAGTCGGGGCGCTTCGGCGTGGGACTCGGCAAGGCCAACGAAGTGGCGGATGCCATTCGCAAGGCCGGAGAAACGGCCAAGAAGAACATGACCCGCATCCCGGTCACCAAGAGCGGGTCGATCCCGCACGTGATCGTCGGACGGTTCGGAGCCGGACGCGTGCTGCTCAAACCGGCGTCGCCGGGAACCGGCGTCATCGCCGGTGGCGGCGTGCGTGCCGTGCTCGAGGTGGCCGGCGTCCAGAACGTGCTGACCAAGTGCCTGGGCACGCGCAATCCCCACAACCTGGTGAAGGCGACGGTCGACGGCCTGCGGCGTCTGCGCATGCCCTCGGACGTCGCGGCCCGCCGCGGCCTCACGCTCGACGAACTGTTCGGCCGCGTCCGGAGGACCGATGGCGCGTAAGCTCAAGATCCGCTACGTCAAGAGCGCGAGCGGCCACCCGGCCGACCAGAAGGCGACGATTCGCGCGCTCGGATTCCGCAAGCTGCAGCACACCATCGAACACGCCGACACGCCGCAGATCCGCGGCATGGTGTTCAAGGTCCGTCATCTCGTCCAAGTGGAGGAGCGCCAGTCATGACCAGGAGCATCGGGTCGATTCGGCCCGCGCCGGGCGCCACGCGCCCGACGAAGCGGCGCGGCAAGGGTGCCGCCACCGGCCTGGGCGGCACCGCGGGCCGTGGACACAAGGGGCACAAGGCGCGCACCGGTGGCAAGATTCCTTCCTGGTTCGAAGGCGGTCAGATGCCGATCCAGCGCCGCCTGCCCAAACGCGGCTTCAAGAACCCGGATCGCGTGTCGTTCCAGGTGGTCAACATCGGTTCGCTGGCTTCGGCTCCGGCCAAGACCGTGATCGATCGCGCCTGGCTCGAGGCCAAGCGACTGGTTCGCCGCTCGGGTCCGATCAAGCTGCTCGGCACCGGCGAACTCAGGGTGGCGCTGACGGTCCAGGTCGATGCCGCGAGCGGCACGGCGCGCAAGGCGGTCGAAACGGCGGGAGGCTCGATCGTGCTTCCCGAACCCAAGGTCAGGTCCTAGAAATCCATGCTCGAGAAGCTGCGTAACATCTTCCAGGTCCCGGAACTTCGTCGCCGCGTGCTGTTCACGCTGGCGATGTTCGTCGTCTATCGCCTGGGAGAACACATCCCGGCGCCGGGGGTCAACGCGCGTGCGCTGGCGGCCGCGTTCGAGAGTCAGCGCGGGACGCTGTTCGGCCTCTACGACCTGTTCGTGGGCGGGGCCTTCTCGCGCGCCACGATCTTCGCGCTCGGGATCATGCCGTACATTTCGTCCTCGATCATCCTGCAGTTGCTCGGGGCGGTGGTTCCCTACTTCGAGAAGCTGCGCAAGGAGGGCGAAGAGGGCCAGAAGAAGCTCACCCAGTACACGCGCTACGGCACGGTCATGATCTCGATCGTCCAGTCGCTGGCCTACAGCGTGTTCCTGATCAACATGGGGGCGAGCCAGGGTCTGGCGGTGGTCCCCAACCCCGGCCTGATCTTCACGCTCTCGATGATCGTGACCCAGACGACCGGGACGATCTTCGTCATGTGGCTGGGCGAGAAGATCACCGAGCACGGAATCGGCAACGGCATCTCGCTGATCATTTTCGTCAACATCATCGGTGGCGCGCCGAATGCCGTCCTGGGCCTGGTCCAGAGCCTGCAGGCCGGCACGCTCCAGCCGCTGACCGCGATCGCGGTCACGGTGCTCATGGTCGCGGTGGTCGCGGCGGTCGTCCTGATGACCCAGGCGGTGCGCAAGATCCCGGTTCAGTACGCCAAGCGCATCGTCGGCCGACGGACCTATGGCGGCGCCAACACGCACATTCCGCTCCGCCTCAACACGGCCGGGGTGATCCCGATCATCTTCGCGTCGTCGGTCATGATCCTGCCGGCGACCGTGGCCGGGTTCCTGCCGCCCGATCATCCGTTGCAGGCGGTCGGCCAGTGGATGAACCCGCGGTCACCGGTCTACAACCTGCTCTACGGCATCATCATCGTGTTCTTCACCTACTTCTATACCGCGGTCATCCTGAATCCGAACGATCTCGCGGAGAACATGCGGAAATACGGCGGCTTCATCCCCGGCATCCGGCCGGGGCGCAAGACCGCGGAGTACATCGACCGGGTCCTGTCGCGGATCACCCTGCCGGGAGCGATCTTCCTGGCGCTGGTCGCCACCGTTCCCGACATGTTGATCGGCCTTTCGGGTCTTCCGTTCCTCGGCTTCGGCGGCACCAGCGTGCTGATCGTCGTCGGGGTCGCTCTCGACACCCTGCAACAGATCGAATCTCACCTGGTGATGCGGCACTACGAAGGCTTCGTCAAACGAGGCCGGATCCGCGGCCGCCAGAGGATGTGAGTGTGCGCGTGGTGATGCTCGGTCCGCCCGGAGTCGGCAAGGGAACCCAGGGTCAGCGTCTGGCCCGTGAGTTCGGCATTGCGTTGATCTCGACCGGGGCGATCCTGCGCGACGCAGTCGCGCATCGGACGCCGCTCGGGATCGCCGCCGGCCGCCAGATCGACTCCGGTCGCCTGGTTGGTGACGATGTCATGGTCGCGCTGGTGCGCGGGCGGACGCAGGAGCCCGACTCGGTGGGAGGGTTCGTGCTCGACGGGTTCCCGCGGACGGTGCCGCAGGCGGAGTCGCTGGACCGCATGCTCGCCGAGCGCGGGCAGAACCTGGATGCGGTGATCAACCTGACGGCCCCGGCCGACGAGCTGGTCCGCCGCCTGGGCGCTCGCCGCGAGTGTCCGGTGTGCAAGCGCATCTACAATCTGGAGTCGGCGCTGCCGCGGGTCGAGGGTCGTTGCGACGACCATCCCGCGACCGCGCTGGTCCAGCGCACCGACGACGCCGAGGGGACGGTGCGGACGCGGCTTTCGGTGTATGAAGATCAGACGGCACCCCTGGCGGCGCACTATCTGGATCGCGGCCGGTTGATCGAGGTCGACGGCGCCGGTCCTGCCGATCGCGTCTACGACCGCATGAAGCGCGCCCTGCAGGGCGCAGGAGTGACTCAGTAATGGTGTACCTTCGCGACGCCAACGAGATCCAGGCGATCCGGGAGGCGGCCCAGCTGGTCGGCCGGACCTTGCGGATGCTGGCCGGGCACGTGCGTCCCGGGGTCTCGACCGCGGACCTCGACCGTCTGGCGGAGGCGTTCATCCGCGATCACGGCGGCCGTCCGGCGTTCAAGGGCTATCGGGGATTCCCGGCCGCCATCTGCCCCTCGGTCAATGCCGAGGTGGTTCACGGGATTCCCGGGCCATACGTGCTGCGCGAGGGCGACATCATCGGGATCGACGTCGGGGTCGAGAAGGGCGGTTATCATGGCGACGCGGCACGGACGTTCGCGGTCGGCGAGATCTCGGAGGCGGCGCGCCGGCTGCTGCAGGTGACCGAGGAGGCGCTCGGACGTGCGGTGCTTCAGGCCCGCGCCGGGAATCGCATCGGCGACATCTCGCACGCGGTGCAGAGCCACGCCGAACAGAGCGGGTTCTCGGTGGTGCGCACGCTGGTCGGGCACGGCATCGGACGCGAGATGCACGAGGAGCCGCAAGTTCCCAACTACGGTCCGCCGGCGCGCGGCCCGCGCCTGATGGCGGGGCAGGTGCTGGCGATCGAACCGATGATCAATTCGGGCGGCCACGAAGTCGTGGTCGAGTCCGATGGCTGGACGATACGAACCAAAGACGGTTCGCTGAGTGCGCATTTCGAGCACACGGTGGCAGTCGGGCCCGACGGACCCGAGATTCTTTCGGACCCGGGCCAGGAAGGTTGAGCGATTGGCGAAGGAAGAGGGCATCCAGGTCGAAGGCACGGTGGTCGAGCCTCTGCCCAACGCGATGTTCCGGGTCGAACTCGAGAACAAACACGTCGTGCTGGCCCACATTTCGGGCAAGATGCGGATGCACTTCATCAAGATCCTGCCGGGGGACAAGGTCACGGTCGAGTTGTCGCCGTACGACCTGAGCCGCGGACGGATCGTCTATCGATACAAGTAGCGCGCGGGTCGGCGGTGAACGCCGGCGCGGCGGAGGTGTTGCGGCAATGAAGGTGCGTACTTCGGTCAAGAAGATCTGCGAGCACTGCAAGCTGGTGCGTCGCAAGGGCGTGATCCGCGTGATCTGCAAGCGCAATCCGCGGCACAAGCAACGTCAGAAGTAGCGAAGGAGGAATCTGGTGGCACGAATCGCGGGCGTCGACCTGCCGTCCGACAAGCGAATCGAGATCGCGCTGACCTACATCTACGGGATCGGCCGGACCACGGCGCGCCGCATCCTCGATACCGCCGGGGTGCGCCCGGAGATCCGCGTCAAGAATCTGAGCGACGAGGACACCGGACGACTGCGCGGGATCATCGAGCGGGAGCACAAGGTCGAGGGCGCCCTGCGCAGCGAGATCGCGATGAACATCAAACGCCTCATGGACATCGGGGCGTATCGCGGACTGCGGCATCGCCGCGGCCTGCCGGTGCGCGGCCAGCGCACCAAGACGAACGCACGTACGCGCAAGGGTCCCAAGAAGACCGCGGGCGCGGTGCGCAAACCGACGGCGCCGAAGGCGGCGCCGGCAGCGGCCAAGAAGTAGCGGGCCACGAGCCGCACGCCGCTCGAGCGGTGTGCATGGAGGAGCAGGAGTGACCGAGGCGAAGAAGGTCAAGCGACGGGAACGGAAAGTGCCGGCCAACGGGGTCGTGCACGTTCAGGCGAGCTTCAACAACACGATCGTCACGATCACGGACATGGACGGGAACGTGGTGACGTGGGCGAGCGCCGGGAAGGTCGGATTCAAGGGCTCGCGCAAGAGCACGCCGTTCGCAGCCCAGGTCGCCGCCGAAGCCAGCGCCCGGGAAGCCATCAACTACGGAATGAAGCGGGTCGAGGTCTGGGTCAAGGGTCCCGGGGCTGGTCGCGAAGCGGCCATCCGGTCGCTGCAGGCGGCGGGTCTCGAGATCTCGGCGATCAAGGACGTGACCCCGATTCCCCACAACGGTTGCCGCCCGCCCAAGCGGCGCCGGGTCTAGGAGTCTACGAGCATGGCGGTCTACCACGATGCAAAGTGCCGGCTGTGCCGGCGCCAGGGCATGAAGCTGTTTCTCAAGGCGTCGCGTTGCTTTTCGGACAAGTGCGCCATCGAGAAGCGCGGCTACGCCCCCGGCGAACACGGCAAGAGTCGGCGGACCAAGGATTCCAACTACGGGCTGCAGTTGCGCGAGAAGCAGAAGGCCCGGCGCATCTACGGCCTGCTCGAGCGGCAATTCCGCAACTACTTCACCAAGGCGTCCGAGGCCAAAGGCGTGACCGGCGAGGTCCTGCTGCAGATGCTGGAGCGCCGTCTCGACAACATCATCTACCGCATGGGATTCGCCGGAAACCGTGCGGCGGCCCGCCAGCTCGTGCGCCACGGCCACGTGCAGGTGAACGGCCGCAAGGTGGATATTCCCTCGTTCCTGGTGCGTGCCGGAGACGAGGTGGGAATTCGTGAAAAGAGCCGGTCGCTGTTGGTGGTTCAGCACGCCCGCGAGGCCCGCAAGGGACAAACCGGACCGGAGTGGATCGAGATCAGCGGCGACAGCCCGGTGGGCCGCGTGCTGAGCATCCCCACCCGGGATTCGATTCCGGTCCCGATCAACGAACAGCTCATCGTGGAGCTCTACTCCAAGTGATGGCCGTCCGCGAACCCTATCCCGGGAGCACTGCGTGATGAAGTGGAAGAATCTGACGATGCCAAAGCAGGTCGTGCCCGATGCGGACAACACGGACTCGTACGGACGGTTCGTGATCGAGCCGCTCGAGCGTGGGTTTGGAATCACGCTCGGCAACGCGCTGCGACGCACTCTATTGGCCTCGCTGCAGGGCGCCGCGATCACCGCGGTTCGTATCGAGGGCGTGCTGCACGAGTTCTCGACCCTGCCGGGCGTCATCGAGGACGTGACCGAAATCATCCTGAACCTGAAGCAGATCCGGCTCAAGATGCATGGCGACGGCCCGCGCAAGGGCGTGTTCGAGATGCAGGGCAAGGGTGAGGTCAAGGCCGGCAACATGACCGCCGACCCCGAGATCGAGATCCTGAACCCGGACCTGCACGTCGCGACCCTGAACCGCGACGGTGATCTGCGGATGGAGGTCGAGATCAACGGCGGCCGTGGCTACGTGTCGGCCGACAATCATGCCCAGGCTGACCGCCCGATCGGTGTGATTCCGGTGGACTCGCTGTTCTCCCCGGTCACCCGCGTGAACTACGAGGTCGAGGCCACGCGCCTCGGCCAGCGCATCGACTACGACAAGCTGACCCTCGAAGTGTGGACCGACGGCAGCATTCTGCCGCAGGACGCGGTGGCGCTCGCGGCCAAGGTGCTGCGCGACCACTTCAGCCTGTTCATCACGTTCGAGGAACCGATCGAGGAAGAGGTCGAGGAAGAGGTGGATGCCGAGGCTTCGCGCATCCGCAAGCTGCTCGACAAGAGCGTGGACGAACTGGAGCTGTCGGTGCGCTCGAGCAACTGCCTGCGTGCCGCCGAGATCAAGACGATCATCGACCTGGTGCAGAAGTCCGAGCCGGAGATGCTCAAGTACCGGAACTTCGGGCGCAAGTCCCTGAAGGAGATCCAGGACATCCTGGGCGAGATGGGACTCCAGTTCGGGATGGACGTCAGCAGGTACCTGGAAGCGAAGACGCCGGCGAGCGTCGAGTAAGGCATTACCGGTCGCCGCGGCGACCTCGAGCGAGGATTCGAACCCATGCGACATCGCAAAGACCATCGCAAGCTGAGCCGGACGTCGTCTCACCGGCGCGCCGTACTCCGGAACCTGGCCACCGCCCTGTTCCAGTTCGAGCGCATCGAGACGACGGTGGCCAAGGCCAAGGAAACCCGGCGCCTGGCCGAGCGGCTGATCACGTTCGGCAAGCAGGGCGACGTCGCGGCGCGGCGCCACGTGAACCGGTTCGTCATGAAGCCCGCGGTCACCAAGAAGTTGTTCGAAGTCATCGCGCCTTGGTACGCGGACCGGAAGGGCGGCTACACCCGTATTCTCCGGCTGGGCCATCGCCTGGGCGATGCTGGCGAAACCGTCTACCTCGAGCTGGTCAAGTCGGACGAGCAGAAGGAGCGCGAGCGCCAGGAGCGCATGGCGGCCGAAGAGACGCGCGCCGCGGCCGAGGGCGGACGCAAGGACAAGAAGGCGAAGGCCGAGGCCGGCGCGGAGTCGGCTCGTCCCGAGCGCTCGCGCAAGGGTGGCCGCGACGCCGACCTCGAGCCGTCAGGGCCGGCGCGGCGCCGTGGACGCACCGGCGTCAAGACCGGCTAACCGAACACCCGTCGTCGTTTCCGGCGCGGGCGGAATCGCACCGCCCGCGCCGTTTCACGCTTGCCGTGCCACCCCGAGACGGGGGCCCGGTCACCCGAGGAGCTCATGCAGGAACAACCCATGACCGTGCCCGCCCCGGCAGCCACGGCTACGCGCGACGACCTCAGAAACATCGCGATCATCGCGCACGTCGACCACGGCAAGACCACGCTGGTCGACGCAATGCTGTGGCAGAGCGGCGTGTTCCGCGAAAACCAGGAAGTCGCCGAGCGGGTCATGGACTCGAACGACCTCGAGCGCGAGAAAGGCATCACCATTCTCGCCAAGAACACGGCGGTCCGCTACGGCGACGTCAAGATCAACATCGTCGACACGCCGGGACATGCGGACTTCGGCGGTGAGGTCGAACGCACGCTCAAGATGGTCGACGGCGTGCTGCTCCTGGTCGACGCTTCGGAGGGCCCCCTGCCGCAGACCCGCTTCGTCCTGCGCAAGGCGCTCGAGCTGGGGCTGCCCCCGATCGTGGTGATCAACAAGATCGATCGCAAGGATGCGCGCCCGGCCCAGGTGCTCGACGAAATCTACGACTTGTTCATCGATCTCGACGCCCACCAGGACCAGCTCGACTTCCCGGTCCTGTACACCATCGCGCGCGAAGGCATCTGCCGGCGCACGCCCGACGGCGAGAATCACCGGTTGCAGCCGCTGTTCGACGAGATCGTGAGCGCGATTCCCGCGCCGCGTTTCGACCCCGAATCGCCGCTCCAGATGCTGGTGCTCAATCTGGACTATTCGGAATACGTCGGCCGACTCGCGATCGGCCGGATCGTGAACGGCCGGATCGAGGCGCGCCAGGACGTGGCTCTGGTACGCCGCGACGGCAGCCAGGTCCGCACGCGTGTGACCAACCTCTACCAGTTCGAGGGCCTCGACCGCGCCGAAGTGGCCGCCGCCGGTCCCGGAGACATCGTGGCGCTCGCGGGCTTCGAAGTGGTCAACATCGGCGAAACCATCACCGATCCGGTGTCGCCGCGACCCCTGCCGCCGGTCACCATCGACGAACCGACGGTGAGCATGATCTTCCGGGTCAACGACTCGCCGTTCTCCGGCCAGGACGGCCGGCTGGTCACGTCGCGCAACCTCAAGGATCGGCTGGAGCGCGAGATTCTGACCAACGTCAGCCTGCGGATCGAGCCTGGTGACACGCCCGACGCATTCGTGGTCTCGGGACGTGGCGAGCTGCAGATGGCGATCCTGATCGAGATGATGCGCCGCGAAGGCCACGAACTGGCGGTGAGCAAGCCCGAAGTCATCACGCGGACCGAGAACGGGCAGCGACTCGAGCCCATGGAGCGCCTGGTGATCGACTGCCCCGAGGAATTCGTGGGCGTCGTGACCCAGAAGACCGGCGTGCGCAAAGGGCGGATGCTGAACATGGTCAACCACGGCACCGGGCGCGTCCGCCTCGAGTTCCGCATTCCCTCGCGCGGCCTGATCGGATTCCGGGGGCCGTTCCTGTCGGACACCCGCGGCACCGGCCTGCTCAACCACCTGTTCGATGGCTGGGAGCCCTGGCAGGGGGAGATCCCGCATCGGATGACCGGGGCGCTGGTTTCGGATCGCACCGGCCGGGTGACGGCCTATGCGATCGAACACGTGCAGGATCGCGGCGAGATCTTCGTCGAGCCCGGCCACGTCGTCTACGAGGGCATGATCGTGGGCGAGAACGCGCGCGAGCAGGACATCGACGTCAACATCGTCAAGGAGAAGAAGCTGACCAACATGCGCTCCTCGAACGCCGAAGAGGGGTACCGGCTGGTTCCGGTCCGGAAACTGTCGCTCGAGCAGGCGCTCGAGTGGATCCGTGAGGACGAGCTGCTCGAGGTGACGCCCGGGCACCTCCGACTCCGCAAGCGCGTGCTCCAGGCCAATTTGCGGCCGCGTTACTGGCAAAAGGGCGGCTGATCCGGCTCAAGTCGGTCTGCTGCATGCCGATAACGCCGGGGTACTTCTCGGACCCCGGACTATGAGCCCAATCGAGCCCGTTTCCTCCGGACGCGCGCGTCCGGTTCTGACGCCATCATCGACGTCCCACGGCCTTGGCCGGCTTCTGACCGGCGATCCGTCGGAGGCGGCGGCTGATTCGCGCCGTGTGGCGGGTGCGTTCATCGCCCTGGTCGCAATCACGGCGATCGTGCTCAACGTTGGGGTCTATCGCAGCGAGCGCGACCGCGACCACCGGGAGCGCTGGGGCCGACTGCAGGCCGAGGCCCAGGATCGCGCGGGCCGCATTCGCGCCGCGGTCGAAGGGTTTGAGCGCGAAGTCCAGGGCGTCGCCCAGGCTCTGGTGCCGGAGAGTGGCCGCGAGTTCCGAACCCCCGCCCTCGGGGTCACGCTGGCGCAGTCGTCGCGCCTGCTCGGCTGGCGTGCCGCCGAGATCCACGCGACTTCGCGCGGCGCCCTGGCGACGATCAGCGCCGGACCAACGCTTCCCGGGCCGCCCGCCGACCTGGTCGCGCGGGTCATCGAAACCGGCGCCCCCGCGGTGACGCGACTCGACGGCTCGTCGATCGCCGGCGACTGGGTGGTCGCGGTCGCGCCCTCTGCCGCATCTCCCGGGTCCGGACATGCGCTCATCGTCTGGTCGGATCTCGACGAGTTGCTCGGACCCTCGATGGCTCCCAACAGCCGGATCTCGGGTGTGCGCGCGTACCTGGCGGGGCAGGAGGCCGGCCACTCGGTGATCCTGGGCAAGACTCAGGGCCGTGCCCCACCGGATTCGCACCGGCCACTGCCGCCCGAATCCGAGCGCGCCGCCGCCGACGCGGCGGCGGACGGCGTGCGCTCGCAGCTCGTGCTGCACGACGGCGCCCAGGAGACCTGGGCCGTGACCCTGTTCATCGCCGAGCTCGACTGCGGTCTGGTGGTCAGCGCTCCGCGCGACGCTCTCGGGCCCGAAGCTTCTCAGGGGTTCGCCGGACTCGTGGCATTCGACATCGCGATTGGGCTCCTGGTCGTCGCCTCGCTGATCTTCTGGCGGCGGCAGTATCAGATCGGTCTGGCCCGGCGCGAGCTCGAGGTGACGCGACGGCACGCCGATCGGACCCAGGCGGTGTTCGACAGCGCGTTCGACGCGATTCTCACCTTCGGCATCGACGGCCGGATCCGCAGTGCGAACCGGGCGGCGGAGCGCCTCCTGCAGCGCCCGATCCAGGACCTCGCGGGACAGACGTTCGACGGCATGGTCCGCTTCGAAGACCACGCTCTGGCCAACGTCGAAGCCGCCAGCGGCCGGGTCAGCCGCGGCCTGATCCAGCGGCTGGACGGAGGCACGTCGCCGGTCGAACTCTCGGTGGCCGAAACCGGCACCGGCTCCGACCGCATGTACACCGTGGTCGTGCGTGACATCAGCCAGAAGATCGAAGCCGAGCGGCAGATCCGCGACTTCGCCCAGGGGCTCGAGACCAGCAACCGGCGCCTGGCGGAGCTGAACGCCCAGCTCGAGGAGGGCTCGCGGCTCAAGAGCGAGTTCCTGGCCAACACGTCGCACGAGCTGCGGACCCCGCTCAACGGCATGATCGGATTCCTGCAGCTGGTGCTCGACGGCATGTGCAGCACGCCCGAGGAGGAGCGAGAGTTCCTGCGACAGGCCCTGGACTGCTCCCGTCACCTGCTCGGGCTGATCAACGACGTGCTCGACATCGCCAAGATCGAGGCCGGCAAGCTGACGCTCGAAATCGAGGAGATCGATCCGCGCAAGCTGTTGGAGGAAGTCTATTCGGTGACCCACATCCAGGCGGTTCCCAAGGGACTCGCGCTCCGGTTCGAGTCCCCGGACGAGCCGTCGACCCGAGTGCGGGCCGACTTCCGCAAGGCGAAGCAGGTGCTGATCAACCTGGTCGGAAACGCCATCAAGTTCACGCCTTCGGGCAGCGTCACCGTGCGCGCGACTGAACTCCCGGACCTGGGGTACTGGCGGTTCGAGGTAGTCGACACCGGGATCGGCATTCGTCACGACCGCCAGGCGCAGGTGTTCGAAAAGTTCGTCCAGGCGGACGGCAGTACGACGCGGACCTATGGCGGCACCGGACTCGGTCTGGCCATCTCGCGCAGCCTGGTCGAGTTGATGGGCGGGATCATCGGAGTCGAGAGCGAAGGCGAAGGTCGCGGTACGCGCATGCACTTCTCCCTGCCGATCTGGCGCAGGGAGGGCGAGGCCTCGGCGGCCGACGACCACACCGGCGAACGGATCGCGGGCCCGCCCGGCGGGCCGCTGGTCCTGGTGGTCGAGGACGACCCGTCGTTCCGCAGTTTCGTGACGACCGTGCTCCACCGGAACGGCTATCGGACGGTGGAGTCGGCACACGCGGAGGGTGCGTGGGTCCTGGCGCGACGACTGCGTCCGGCAGTCGTCGTGCTGGACTACGCTCTGACCTGCGCCGAGGGCGCGTCCCTGCGCACCGGGTGGGATCTGGCCGAGCGCATGACCCAGGACGAACGCACCCGCCACACACCGTTGATCTTCGTCACCGGTTTCGACGACGAAGTGTTGCAACGCCTGAAGCGCAATGCGTTCTCGAAAGGCCTGGAGCACCTGGGCAAACCGATCGAAGCGCCGGCGCTGTTGGCCAAGATCAACGCCATGCTCGGCTCGATCCAGAGCCGGCCGGTGCGCGTCCTGATGGCCGACGACGACCCTACGATCGTGGCGTTCGTGCGCAAGGTGCTTCCGGAATCGCGGTTCCACATCGAGGTCGCCAACAACGGTGACGAGTGCCTGCACATCCTGCGGGTCCAGCCGCGCGGCTTCGACGTGCTGCTCCTCGACCTGATGATGCCGGTCGTCAGCGGCTACGATGTGCTGCGCGAACTCACGCTGAGCGGGGACTACCGCGACTTGCCGGTCCTCATCCTGACCAACTTTCCCGAGGCACGGTCCGACGAGGAGCGGAGGTTGCTCGAACACGGTGAAGTGCTCGACGTGCTGCCCAAGACCTCGGTCCACAATCACCCGATGATTCTGCCTCACATCATCGACTGGCATCTTCAGGTGCGGCGCGGAGGCCCACCCGGACCGGATGAGGACTCGTCCGATCCCGAACCCAACTGGCAGGAGGCCGCATGAGCCATATCCTCGTGGTTGAAGACGACCCGGTGAACGCGCTGCTCTTCCGGATGATCCTCGAGAAGCGCGGAGGACACCGGGTGAGCCTCACCGAGTCGCCCGAGGAGGTGCTGCGCCTGATCCGTGCGCGCGAGATCGACCTGTTGATCCTCGACGTGTCGCTCGCGCATTCGAAGCTCGACGGCCGGCCGGTCAACGGCGTCGAGCTGTGCCGGTTCCTCAAGAGCTCGCCCGACACCGCGGGCGTCCCCGTGATCCTGGCAACCGCCCATGCCATGCGAGGCGATGCCGAGGGTCTGCTGCGCGAGAGCCAGTCCGACGGCTACGTCGCCAAGCCGATCACCGATCACTCGGCGTTCGTCGAACAGGTCGCCCAACACCTGCGGAAAGCGGCATGAGCAGCCCCGCGGACATCAGGATCCTGGTCGTCGAAGACGACGGTCTGTTCCGCGCGGTGCTCGAGAAGCGCCTGGGCATAGAGGGATACCAGGTCTTCGGCGCCGCCGACGGCCGCGAGGGCATGAAGGTGATCGTGACCGAAGAGCCGCACCTGGTGCTGTCGGACTGGATGATGCCGCACGTCGACGGGCTCGAGCTGTGTCAGGCCATCAAGACCGGACTCAAGGAATCGGCACCCTATTTCATCCTGCTGACCGCCAAGGGCCAGTTGAGCGACCGCCTGCTGGCACTCGACACCGGCGCCGACGACTACCTGGTCAAGCCGTGCGACATGGGCGAGATCCTGGCGCGTGTGCGCACCGGCGTCCGCATCATCGAGACGACCCAGAGCCTCAGGGAAGTGGACGGCGAGCTGCGAGGCGCCCGCGAGCTGCTCGAGGATCGGAATCGCAGAATCCGCCAGCTCGCTTCGCTGTTGCCGGCCTGCTCGCGCTGTGGGCGCGTGTGCGTCGGTGACGGGCACTACGAGGACCCCGCCCAGTGGCTCGACGGCGCTCAGGGCAACGGCCACACGCCGAATCCGTGCCCGGATTGCGCGGCGCGGAGCACCTTCGCGGCTTGACCGCGGTCGAGAGCGATCAGTAGACTCGCCGCCCTGTCGCGCCCGCCGGCTCCACCGGCTCCGTTCGAGATGCACCGAACCGGCCCGCCCGCGCGCCCAACAAGACATTCCTCGGTAGCTCAACGGCAGAGCATCCGGCTGTTAACCGGAGGGTTGTAGGTTCGAATCCTACCCGAGGAGCCAGTGACCGAGGGCCCCTGCAACGCATGCGCTGCAGGGGCCTCTCGTTTTGGCGCGTGCCGGGGATGCTATCGGAAGAACCACCGGGAGACTGCCGTTTCGAGGTCCCAGTAGATGATCGCGAGCGCGGTCAGATCGAACGCGGCGTGCGCGATCATCAACAGGGGCAACCGGCCGGTGACGGCGTAGATCGTGCCGAACACCAGGCCGACGATCGTGGCTTGCTCGGCGCCCGCGAGTCCCTGGTCGCGGTAGTGGACCAGCCCGAACCCCGCCGATGTCACGAACACGATCGCGACCTTGGCCCAGGGCCCCGATCCCAGCAGCTTGCCTAGGCGCTCGAACAGGAAACCGCGGAAGACGGTTTCCTCGCCGAACCCGGCGACCAGCATCGCCCCGATCGCGGCCGGGAGCAGCTCGCGATTGCCGGCGAGAAAATGGTAGGCCTGATTGATCGGGTCGGCGCCGAGCAGCGGCATGATCAGCGCCTTCATCGCGACCTTGAATACGAACCCGAAGGCGATCCCGACCGCCACCGTCAGGATCCAGCTCTTGGGCCGGACGTAGCCGATCTCGCGCCAGGGGGTGCGCGACAGGAGCACCCATGCCAGCACCAGCATCGCGCCGACCGGGATCAGCACCATCCGGGCCACCGCGACGTTCCCAGCCACCAGAATGACCAGGATCGCGAGGATCCCGGTCGGGCCGAATCCGCGCAGGCTGGTGGCGAGGTCCCCGTGCATCGACGGATCTCATCACAGGGCCTAGGCCGCGACAATCGTCGACATCCGGAAGCCGACGCAGGACGGCCGACGCGCCCGGCTCGGGGCCCGCCCTCGCGCGACTGCAACCCGGTGTGGTATCTGAGGGACTTCGGGTCTTGATGAGGGATCGCGCGGGCGCGCCGCGCGTCAACCGCCCGGACCGGGGGGCGAACGCACGATGCACGAACCCCACGAACTCCTGCGCAATCTGGCGCTCGTGCTGGCCGTCGCCGCGGTGACGACCATCCTGTTCGAGCGCCTGCGCCAGCCGGTGGTGTTCGGCTACATGCTCGCCGGGCTGATCATCGGCCCCCACCTGCCGATCCCCCTGGTGGCCGACGAGCGGATCGTGCGGACCCTGTCCGAGCTGGGCGTGATCCTGCTCATGTTCTCGCTCGGGCTCGAATTCACCGTGCGCCGTCTGATGCGCACCGGTGGGTCCGTCGTCATCATCGCCGTGCTGGAGTGCAGCCTGATGCTCTGGCTCGGCTTCCAGGCGGGACGGCTGATGGGCTGGTCGGTCCTGGCCAGCCTCTACGCCGGAGCGGCGATCGCGATCTCGAGCACCACGATCATCGTCAAGGCGTTCGCGGACCGCGGCGCGCGCGGGCGGTTCACCGATCTCGTGATCGGGATCCTGATCGTCGAGGACCTGATCGCGATCCTGCTGTTGGCGCTGCTGACCCCGGCTTCTTCGGGGTCGACGCAGGTGGCGCCGATCGTGGTCACCGTCATTCGACTCGTGTCGTTCCTGGTCGGGTTCCTGCTGATCGGCAGCCTGCTGGTCCCCCGATTCGTCCGATTCGTGGTCGGCCTCAAGCGCTCCGAGATCACTCTGGTCGTCAGCATTGGGATCTGTTTCGGCACCGCGGCGCTGGCCCAGGCGGTCGGCTACTCGGTGGCGCTTGGCGCTTTCGTCGCCGGCTCGTTGATCGGCGAATCGGGCGAGGAGCGGGTGGTCGCGCGCCTGGTCGAGCCGGTGCGCGACATGTTCCTCGCCGTGTTCTTCGTGTCGGTGGGGATGATGATCGTCCCGAGCCTGATCGCAGAGCACTGGGCTGCGGTGCTCGGCTTCACGCTGCTGGTGGTGGTCGGCAAGATCGGCGCGGTCACGCTGGCCACGTTCCTGACCGGGGCGGGCACACGGACCGCGGTCCAGACCGGCATGAGCCTCGGCCAGGTCGGCGAATTCTCGTTCATCATCGCCGGCGTCGGGCTGGCGAGCGGCTCCGTTCCCGCGGAGCACTACCCGATCGTGGTCGCGGTCTCGGCGATCACCACGCTCACGACGCCATGGTTCATCCGGCTCGCCGATCCGGCAGCCGCGTGGATTGATCGGAATCTGCCGCGACCGCTCCAGACCTTTGCCGCACTCTATGGAACCTGGATCGAGAGCTTGCGCGCTCGCCCCGGAACTTCGACCGACAAGCGGTACCTGCAGCGCGCACTGCGCGGGCTGGCGATCGATGCGGTGGTGATCGTGGCGCTCAGCATCGGGGGCTCGGTGGCCGCCGAGCCGCTCGGTCTGCGTTTCGCCGCGCGCACCGGTTGGCAGTTGTTCCAGGTCAAGGCGCTGGTGGTCGCCGGTGCGGTTCTGTTGTCGACCCCGTTTCTGATCGGGATCGTCCGGAACGGACGGGCCCTCGGGCAGATCCTTTCACGGCGGGCATTCCCGGATCCCGAGCCCGGCAAGCTCGACCTGGCAGCAGCGCCTCGGCGCGCCATGGTGGTCGCGATCCAGGTCACCACCATCATGCTGGTGGTCGCCCCCTTACTGGCGGTGACTCAGCCGTTCCTACCGGCGTTCTCCGGATTCGTGGTGTTGCTTGCCACTTTGGTGGTGATCGGCATCATTGTTTGGCGCTCGGCCGCCGACCTCCAGGGCCACGTGCGGGCGGCCGCCGAGGTCATCGTCGACGCGATCGGTGGACGCACACGGAAGGACGATCCCAAGGAGAGCGAACGCGCGTTGCAGCGGGCGTATCTGCTGTTGCCCGGCTTGGGCGAGCCCTTCCCGGTCCGGATCAACGATTCGTCACCAGTCGTGGGTCGTAGCCTCGCCGATCTCGGGCTGCGCGGACGGACCGGAGCCACCATCATCGCGATTTCGCGCGGGAATCACGTGGTGCTGGTGCCGGATGGGCACGAGCGGTTGTTGGCCGGCGACGTCGTGGCGCTGGCGGGAACCAAAGAGGCGATCGATGCCGCCAAGGCCGTGCTGGTGGACTGGTCCGGCTGACCCCCTAGTACGCGCCTTCTCCGACCAGCACGATCCAGAACGTGCGGGCCAGGATCTTGGTGTCGAGGCGCAGGCTCATGTGGCGCAGGTAGTAGATGTCGAGCATCGCCATCTCGTCGAACGGCAGGTTGCTGCGTCCCGAGACCTGCCACAGGCCCGAGCAGCCGATGACGCCCGACAGCCGCGCGCGTTGCCACGGCTCGTAGCGGGCGACCTCGGCCGGCAGGGGCGGGCGGGGCCCGACCAGCGACATCTCGCCCCGCATCACGTTCCACAGCTGCGGCAACTCGTCCAGGCTGTGGCGGCGCAGGAAGCGCCCGAGCGAGGTGATCCGCGGATCGTTGCGAATCTTGAAGATCGGCCCCGCGACTTCGTTCTGCTGCTCGAGTGCTTCCTGTTCCCGCTCGGCGCCGATCTTCATGGTGCGGAACTTCCAGATCACGAACGGGCGGCTTTCGCGGCCGCAGCGCTCCTGCCGGTAGAGCACGGGCCGGCCGTCGCGCACCAGGATCGCGAGGGCGATGGCCGCATAGATCGGGAGCGCGAGCAGGAACAAGAGACCGCCGACCACGCCGTCGAAGATGCGCTTGAGCGCCGGGCGAAAGCGCCGCGGCCGGAGATCGCCGAAGTCGATCAGTTCGGTGCCCGGGAACAGGTTCTGCGGCTCCTCGTAGACGCCGAGGTGGACCGAAAGATCCGGGCGCAGCAGGTAGACGCGCACCCCGGCCTTGCCCAAGGATTCGAGCAGTGGCGCCAGGCGCGCGTACGGCCAGTCCGGCAGGCACAGCACGACCTGGTCGGCGCGCAGGCGCGAGGCCCACGAGGCCACCCGCTCGATGCCGGGGAAGGTCCGCGTCCCGGAGGGGGCCTTGAGGGTTTCGGTCGGAGCGTCGGTCACCAGACCCAGGGAGCGCACGCCGGCGCGCGCCGAGCGCTCGAGATCCTCGAGCACCCAGGCCGCCTGCGCCGGATCGCCGGCCACCAGCACGCTGCGGATGCCGAGGCCCCACCGGCGCATGACATTGCGCATCAAGCGCAACACCACCCATTCGAGCACGATGACCACGAGCAAAGTGAGGCCGAGCAGTCCCAGGAATGCGCGCGAAAAGGTCAGCCATTTGAAGAAGTAGGAGGCGCCGAGGAACAGCAGCAGTGCCGCGACCGCCGCGGTCATCTGGCGCGGCAGGACCCACACCGGCCGTTCGCTGCTCAGGCAGCCGTTGGCGTAGAGCGCGATGCTGTAGACGAGCAGGAATAGCGCCTGCGGGAACCACACCGGCACGTCGGCCCCCGACGTGAAGCTGATCATCGGTCCGAGCACCGGCACGAACGCGAGCCGCAGCGTGTAGGCGACCTGCCAGGCGAGGGCCGCACCCGCGAGGTCGAGCACCCAGACCAGCCAGGTGCCGACCAGCTCGAGTCGACGCGCCCAGACGCGCGCCAGCGCATGCTCTTCGGAGTCGGCGGCGGCGGCCGGATCGAACACGGCGGTCACGCTGCGGTTTCCTGGCGGCTCAGGTCGGGACTCGGGCGGACGGGACGTGGCGGCAATCCGTGGTGCTTGGACGCGAAGCGGATCAGGCTCCACAGGTGACGCAGGTTCGTGCGCGACCACGGCCGGTTCCGACTTTCGCGTCGGTGTTGATGGGTGAACACCGATCCGGGCACGTAGCGAACTTCGCCCCCCGCCTGCCAGGCGCGCAGGCAGAGATCCACGTCTTCCAGGTAGAGGAAGAAGCGCTCGTCCATCAGTCGGCCGGCTTCAGCCGGCACGCGCGCCGGGTCGACCAGCATGACCGCTCCGAGCCCCCAGTCCACCGTCTGCTCGCGCGTGCGGTCGAGGTGGTCGCCCAGGTGTTCGGCGAGCCGTCGCCGTCCGCGTGACGTGCGGCCCCACGGGGAGCGAGCGGCGAGAATCGTCTCCCAGCGGTAGAACGTGCGCAGGGAATGCTGGTCGCCGCCCTCGGGGTCGAGCAATCGTGGCAGCAGCACGGCCGCGCGCGCGTGGCGTTCGTGCGCGGCGAGCAGCTGCGCCACGGCCCGGTCGCGAGGGCGAACGTCCGGGTTGAGCACCAGCAGCAGGCGGCCGCGCGCGTGCGCGTGCCCGAAGTTGATGCCGCCGGCGAACCCCAGATTGCGTCCCGGGCGCAGGAGCCGCACCCCGGGCCCGGCGCCGTCCGCCGGCGCCGGCACTTCGGGCGAGTTGTCGACCACCAGGATCTCGTGGCGCTCGGGATCGATCTGCGTCGCGAGTGCCGCGGCCAGCTCGCGCGTGTCCGCCCAATTCCGGTGGTGCACCACCACGATCGACAGGTCGAGGGTCAACGCCGGCGAGGATGTCGAGTTCATGCGTTCAAGAATAGCGGCCGCACGCGGGTCTTCACCATGAGCCGTTATCGGCCCGGCACGGGAGGCTTTTCAGGCGCCGGCCCGGAGTCGGGCCCTGAGGCCCCAAGTCCCAGTCGACGCCGAAACGCCGATTCGCGCGCCGGATCGTCGACGTGATCGAAGTAGAAGCGGCGCGACTTCTGGTACGCGAGCCGCACCTCGTCGTCGGATAGCGAGGGTAGCAGCGCAATGAACTCGTCGAGGGAGGCCAGGAAGTCCGGAACCTGGGCGCCGCGTTCGCGCAGCGCCGCCATCACCGGCGGGTCCCAGGTGATCGCCATGACCGTCAGCGTGTCGAGCCGAATCGGCACCAGCGGGATGTAGGGCGCGAGCGAATCCGACAGCAACGAGCCCGAGTACATCCAGAAGTGGGTCTTCCGGGAAATCAGATACGGGATCGGAGTCTTCTTCTCGTGCCCGACACGCCCGCGCCCGGCCAGCGGCTGGTGCGCGATGGTCGAGTCGGTGAGCCCGGTCGCGGTCTCGATCGCCAACGGGGAGCGCGAGTGGTAGGCGAGCACCGCCTGGCCGCCGCAGAACGCCATGCGCACCGGCAGTCCGTCGAACAGGACGCGTAGCCGCTCGCCAAAGGCTCGGGCACGCTCGCGTTCGCCCGGGGAATAGAACTCCCACTCGTTGGTGATGCCGTGCACCCAGCCCTGGCCGGTGAACGGGTAGGGCGTCAGGGCCAGGGCCAGGGTGACGGCGCCGGCCACCGCCCAGCGGGTAAGCGCCGCCCGTGGCGCCAGCCGTACGAAGACGCGCTCGAGCACGATCAACAGGAACGGCGTGGCTGGAATCAGGAGTCGCGCGAACATGAAGTCGCCGCCAACGTGGACCACGTACCCCGTGTAGGCGATTCCCAGAGTTGCGGCCAGGCCGGTTTCGCGACGCCAGCGCGCATCGTCGATCGCGTCGTCGCTGGGTGTAGCGGACCGCCACGCCGGGATCAGCCCGACCGGTCCGAGCAGCAGCACCCAGTACTTGGTGAAGTAGAGGCGCGCGTAGTGAATCCCCTGCTCGTACCACGGACGGTGCGCCGACTTGGCGTAGAAGGTGTTCGGGAACAGGTCGCCGTAGTACGCGAGCTTCCACGCGGCGTAGGGCGCGAGCACGGCGACCAGGGGCGCGCCAAAGGCCAGCGCGTCGCGCACGCGCCGCTGCGACGACCACAACACCCAAACCCCGGCGGCGGCCGCAAACACCACGCCGTCCGGACGCGAGCACGAGACCAGCGCAAACAGGAACCCGGCGAGCGCCAGGCGCCGCGGATGCCCGGGCGCGTCGAACAAGACGCCGTAGCCGGCGACCGCGAGCAACGTGAACCACGCGGTCTCGAGTCCACTGGTCGCGAAGATAGCCGCGTCGCGATGGCACGCGAGCAGCAACGCCGCGAGCGGGATCGGCGTCGGGCCGCGCCCGCCCGAACCGCGCGCGGCAAACGCGCCGAGCAGCGCCAGCGTCGCCGCGAAACACGCGATGCTCCAGAACGTCGCCCAGGCGTCGGGGGCGACCCCGAGTGCGGTGCCGAGCGCGATCCAGAGCGTCCAGAGGAAGTTCGAGTAGCCCTCGACGCGCTCGCCGGCGTTGAACACGAGGCCGCGGCCCTGCACGAGATTCTCGGCGTAGCGGAACGAGATCCAGGCGTCGTCGGTGATCCACGAGAATCGAAGCGCCTGGACGATGCCGGCCACCCCTGCGATCCCGGCCGTCACGGGATACACCCATCGGGTGCGGGAGTTCACCTCGCGAGGACGACCCTTACGGCCCGGTGCTCGCCGGAGCGCTCGAGGACCGCGAAGTAGACGCCCGAAGGCACGGGCTTGCCGCGGCGGTCCCGGCCATTCCAGCGGATGGAGTGTTCTCCGGCTTTGAATTCGCCCTGGGCCGGGGTCGCGACCAGGCGTCCCGCGACGTCGAGGATCTCGAGTCGCGCCGGGCCGGCAGCCGGGAGGCCGAGACGGAAGCGCGCCTCGCCCGCGACCGGGTTGGCGCCGATCAGCCGCAGTGCCAGCGGCGAGGTCACCGGCGACTCGGAAACCGCAACGGTGCGCGGTCCTTTGAGGATCGTGAAGCTGTCACGCATCACGCCGGTGTTGGTCAGGAAGCGGGCGTCCAGCCGCGCGCCGAGGACATCGATCACCAGCGAGCCGTGGAGGTTCCAGGACTCGACCATGACCGGATGGTCGAGCGAGCCGCCCGCGGTGGTGGCGGCACTGCCGGCGACCACGTAGACCGCGCCCTCGAACGCCCCCGTCCCCAGGGTCGGCTTGCGGTAGGCGCTGTCGACGTCGGCGCGCCCTCGGCCGCCATCGACGATCATCTCCGGCGCCAGAGTCGACGACACGTCGTAGTGGCCGTTGATCAGGAACGAGCGTTCGTAGGCGTGGCTGTGGCCGGTGAGCACGAGGTCGACTCCGGTCGAGTCGAGGATCGGCAGCGTGTAACGCCGCATGTCACCCATGCGGCCGCCGCTGTCCAGGTCGTCGTCCGAGTCATGGCTGCCCTTGCTGTAGGGCGGGTGATGCCAGTACGCGATCACCCACATACGTTCGGTGCTCGCCAGGTCCTCGCGCAACCATGCGTGCATCGCACTGCCGGGCAAACGGCTCGAGCCTTCAGAATCCAGGCAGATGAAGTGAACGTCGCCGTAGTCGAACGAGAAATAGCGCTCGCTGCCCGACGGAACGCCCCCCGATTGTCCGGAGTCCGGCAGCGTGAAGATGTCGTACATGTCGATTTCGGGGGCGGCGATCGTCCGGTCGTGGTTGCCGCGGGTCGGCCACAGGGGAACCGTACGCAACAGGGGCTGGAACCGATCGAACACCGCGGTCTGGTACTGGAAGTCGGTGCCGCTCGAATACGCGTTGTCGCCGAGCATCAGCCAGACGTCGGTGCCGCGGTTCCCCGTCCACGCGAGGTAGGAGTCGCGGGTCGCCGCCTGATCGGCATTGGGATGTCCCGAGTCTCCGATCGCCCAGATGCGCGTCGGGGTCGGTGTCCCCGGGATCGGATGGGTGGTGAACACATGGAGAGAATCGTCGCCCGCCAGCGTGCTGTCGAGCGTGCCCACGGAGTAGCCGTACGAGGTCCGGGGGCCGAGTCCGGTCACGCGCATCTCGTGTTCGGTGCGCAGGGTGGAATCCCGGCCGGCAGACGTCAGGAATCCGCCGGGTTCTCCGATTCGCACCTGACTCGTGGCCGGGTCGCTGGTGCGCCAGCGCAGCGTCATGCCATCGTGGCTGCCCATCTGAACATAGGGACCGCGGGTCACGTAGACCGGCCGCGATTGCGTGAGTTCGGCGTCCCACACCAGGTCGCTGCTCCCATTGGTCGACTGATGCACTTCGACCGCGATCACGTTCTCGCCCTGGACCAGCAGCGGAATGAACGCCGCCAGATTGTATGGCTCGTACACGCCGCCCTCGTGCGACATCGCGAGCGTGTCCCAGGCCACCGGGCCCGGTCGCATGAAACGCCGCAGGATCTCGACGCCGTTCAAATACATCACGAACCCGTCGTCGTAGTTCACCGCGAGATTGAACGCGTTGAGGCTCGACGGCGTCTGGGAAATCGTGAACGTGCGCCGGAAATAGGTCGTGATCCACTTGTTGCCGGCGCTCGGCCCGTAGGGGATTACCGTAGCCACGTAGGTTTCGCCGAAACCGAGGATGCCCGGACCGGCAGCCCAGGCGGAGTCCGAGTAGCTCGTGGTCTCCCAGTCCGGGTCGGGCTCGGCCGGGCCGGCGAACCACTTCCACGTGTCGTTGCGGGAGATGACGGCCACCTGTGCATGGGCTTCTGCGGCGACCAGTGCCACGACCAAGGCGAAGCCGAGAGCGCCCCAGGTGCGGTGTCGAATCATCGCATCGACCCCGACGCCGAAAGCGAGGCCCTGAGGCGCGACTCGAGTGCCAGGACCGCCGGAGCGTGGCGCCGTCCCATCGGCATGCTCTCGAGCTGACTCAGGGCTTCGCTCCAGGCCACCCAGGCTTCGAGCGGCCGGCCCGCACGGCTGAGTACGTCACCCCGGAGCGCGGACAAGGTCGGTCGGTCGGCCGATGACGCCAGTACCCGGTCGATCCTCGCCAGGGCCGAGTCGTAGCGGCCACGGCGGATCTCGAGGTCGATGGCGATCTCGGTCAGGGCAGGGACCTGCCCCAGGCGGGCGATGGCCTGATCGAGCCCGTCCAGGGCGCGATCCCAATGGGACTCGCCGAGCTCGATCAGCAGGTTGGCCCGTGCGACGCACCACTCGGGCGCCGGCTTGGCTTTGCTCACAACCAGCCGATCCAGATCGACAACGGCTTCCGAGGCCAGTCCCAGGGCCGCCAAAGCCTGGGACCGGAGCAGGAGGGCGGGGCCCAGGTCGGGTTCTTCGGCCAGCACCGAACTGAGCAGGCCGCGGGCCTCGACCGCCTGGCCCGCGTCGAGGGCTAGTTGGGCGCGGCAGACCCGGACCTGAGACGAGCCCGGATCCAAAGCCTCGGCACGGTCCAGATCCCGAGCCGCCCGATCGGGCCGCGCCTCGCGCCTGTACAATTCGGCGCGTTCGACGTAGAGGCTGGCGTCGTTCGGGTTGGATGAAATCTGCCGCGAAACCGCATCAATGCGAGCGCTGAGGGGCCCATGCGCCCTGGCGGCCGCAGGGAGGGTGAGGAGCCACAGGAAGAGCACGCAGAGGCGAAGGGCCACATGTCCTGGGGTCCATGCCATATTGCGCAAAGAGAGTAGCCGAACCGGGCTCACAGCGGTTAGTTGCAAGAAGCGATGGAGGCCGAATGCGCCGGGTGGACGTGTGGCTCCAGGGTTGGCGGGCCGCCAAGGCCAGGCCGTGGGTGCCCATGGGTGCACGATTGCTCGACGTCGGCTGCCACCAAGGCGAGTTCCTGGAGGGCCTGGGGGATCGGATCGGGCCGAGCGTCGGGATCGACCCTCTGGCAGAACCCCGCGCCACCCCGCGTTATCGGCTGATCCGCGGCACGTTCCCCGGTAGCCATAGTTTCCCCGATGGGTCGTTCGATGTGGTCAGCATGCTGGCGGTGATCGAGCACGTTCCCGATTGGCGCGGCCTGGTGGCGGCGTGCTGGCGAGTACTCGCCCCGGAAGGCCGAGTCGTGCTCACGGTTCCGAGCCCCGAGGTGGACAAGATCCTCGCGGTCCTGTTGAAGCTCGGGATCGCGACCGGCATGTCGCTCGAAGAGCACCACGGTCTCGATCCCGCAGACCTTCCCCATGGATTTCGCGCGCAAGGCTTCGCGCTCGAGCGTTGGCAACGTTTTCAGCTCGGGCTCAACAATTTGATGGTCTTTCGGCGTAAGGCATTCCCCTCGAGCGACCGACCAGCCTGGGTCCGTTAGGAACGTCGAGAAATCACTGGCGCGAACGTCCGGTCTTTGTCAGCATGCCCGCGCTCGCGATCGGCCCCCCAGGGAACGACCCCTGCCCCGGATCGCGAGGGTCGTCGGAAATTGTCGGAGGGTGCATGCGTTTGCTTCGCGTTCTCCCGGCAGGACTGTTCGCGCTGTTCCTCGTCACCAGCCTCGCATCCGCCCAAACCCAAACTCCGGGTACCACGGGCGGCTTCGGCGCGGCGAAGATGCTCCCCGAGGAGTTCTACCCACTCGATGGCCGCGTCTGCGGCACATCCGATCTCAGCCAGGGCGAGATGGAAGCGGTGCAGGCGCAGCTCCAGGCTCAGCTCAAGTCGATGGGGCGCGACCTCGAAACCCTCGCGGTCGGCGGGCAGATCAAGGTCGCCTGGCACGTGATCTACAGCGGTAGCACCGGCAACATCCCGGATTCACAGATCGCCGCGTCCATCGCCGAACTCAACAAGGCGTACAGCGGCTTCTACGGGGGCGTGAACACCGGCTACACCTTCGTGCTGGCCTCGACCGACCGCACCAACAATCGCCAGTGGTTCGGCGTCACCCCGCAGACCAACAGAGAAACCCAGATGAAGAACGCGCTGGCAATTGATCCGGCGCACCGCCTCAACATCTACTCGTGCAAGCCGGGTCAAAATCTCCTGGGCTGGGCGTACTTCCCGAATTCATTCCCGGAATCCAACAAGATGCACGGCGTCGTGATCCACTACGGCTCGGTGCCGGGCGGCTACCTCGCGCCCTACAACCTGGGCGGTACGGCCGATCATGAAGTCGGCCACTACCTCGGGCTCTATCACACGTTCCAGGGCGGGTGCAGCGGCAACGGTGACTTCGTCGCCGACACGCCGGCCGAAGCGACGCCGACCTCCGGCTGCCCCAACAACAAGGACACCTGCGCCGGCGGCGGGCTGGATCCGATCCACAACTACATGGACTACTCGAACGACGCCTGCTACACGCAATTCACTGCCGGCCAGGACGCGCGCATGGACGCGATGGTGCCGACCTATCGTCCGAGCCTGCTGAACGCCGCGGTGGCCCAGCGCGGTGGCTTCCTCGAAAACGATCGGGCCTCGGTTTCGGTCGGTGGCGGCCTGGCGATGCGCGTCGGCCCCAACCCGTTCGCGAGCGAGACCAACTTCGCGATCAGCCTGCCGACCGGCGGCGAGGTGTCGCTGGAAGTCTTCAGCGTCACCGGTCAGCGCGTGGCCACCGTGGTCGACGGCGAGTTCGCGGCCGGCGAGCACAACGTGAGCTTCCGTCCGGGTCGTCTGCCGGCCGGGATGTACTTCGCGGTGCTGCGCGCCAACGGCGAGATTGCCCGCAAGCGGATCGTATTGGCGCCGTAGTTTGCAGTCAGCCCGCGTGAGCGGGTGATGTCGATCGGGGCCGGGCGACCCGCATGCCCGGCCTCGATCGTTTCCTGCGCCTGTGGCAGAGTCCGCCGGATGACCCCCGCCCCGACGGTCCGTGATCGCGATGTGGCGCTCCTGGCGGCTGCTCGGGCGCGGCCATTGGCGCCGGCCGCCGCGCGCGCGGCCGAGCGCGTGCTGATGGTCGACGTGGCGCTGCAACGCCTGGCGGTGATCGAGCGGGGCGTAACCGTGGCCGAGTACCCGGTGTCGACCGCGGCCGCCGGCATCGGCGGGGCCGAAGGCTCGAATCGCACGCCTCCCGGTTGGCACCGGATCGCGCGCAGGATCGGGGGCCGCGAGCCCTCTGGGCGAGCGTTCGAAAGCCGCGAGCCGGTCGCCCGAGTGTGGCAGGGCGAAGTCGAGGCCGGAGACCTGATCCTGACCCGCATCCTGACGCTCGACGGCCTCGAGGACGGGATCAACCGTGGCGCCAGCGTCGATTCGATCGAGCGCTACATCTACATCCACGGCACGAACCACGAGACGCGGCTCGGCCAGCCGGAGTCGCACGGATGTGTGCGGATGGCGAACCGCGACGTGACCGAGCTGTTCGAGCGCGTGGCGGAGGGCGACCTGGTGGTGGTGGTCGATTCCGTAGTACTGGCCCCGGGTCCGGCCGCGACGTCGATTCCCGATCCGCGCACCAGCCACTTCCACTACGCCGGCCTGGGCGGCAGCGGCATGACGGCACTCGCCCAGTTCCAGGCCATGCTCGGCGGGCGGGTCAGCGGCAGCGATCGCGCCTTCGACCGAGGCGAGCGCCCGCGCGAGCGCGGCCAGCTCGCGCAACTCGGCATCGGCATCGCGCGCCAGGATGGGAGCGGGGTCACCGCCGACTGCGCGGCACTCGTGGTCTCGACCGCGGTCGAGGAGTCGGTGCCCGACGTCGCCGCCGCGCGCAAGCTCGACCTGCCGATCATCCATCGCTCGGAGCTGCTCGCGCACTTCGTCCACTCGCACCGGACGATCGCGGTCACCGGCACCAGCGGCAAGTCGACGGTGGTCGCGATGATCTTCGACATCCTGCGCGGAGCGGGGCGCGATCCTTCGGTGATCACCGGCGCGGAACTCTCGAGCCTGCAGGCTCAGGACCTGATGGGCAACGCGTGGCACGGTAGCTCGAACCTGCTGGTGGTCGAGGCCGACGAGAGCGACGGCTCGGTCATCCGTTACCACCCGGCGGTCGGAGTCGTCCTCAATCTGCAGAAGGATCACAAGGCGATGGACGAGGTCGCCGGCATGTTCGAGATGTTCGGTGGCCAGGTGCGCGAGACCCTGGTGCTCGGCGCCGAGGCCAATCTCGAGTTCCTGGCGAGCCGCAATGCCGTCGAGCTCCCGGCGAACGTCGTGATGTTTGGATACAAGCCCTCGGCCGACTTGCGCGGTGACACGGTCCTGCTGAACCCCGACGGCAGTCGCTTCGTGGTTTCGGGAGTTCCGTTCACGTTGCCGGTGCCCGGCCGGCACAACGTCGAGAACGCGCTCGCCGCGATCGCCGCCTGCCGTTCCGTGGGGGTTCCCATCGGTGCGATGGTCGAGCCGCTCGCCGGGTTTCGCGGCGTCGGCCGGCGTTTCGAGACGATCGGCGCCGCGGGCGGCGTCGAAGTGGTCGACGACTTCGCGCACAACCCGGCCAAGATCGAGGCCGCGATCGCCACCGCGCGGGCGCGCTCGCAGCGCGTGCTCGCGATCTACCAGCCGCACGGGTTCGGTCCGACGCGCTTCCTGCGGCCCGACCTGGTCACCAGCTTCGCCAATGCGCTCCGGGCCGACGACCTGTTGTGGCTGCTCGAGATCTACTACGCCGGCGGCACGGCGCAGCGCGACCTGTCGTCGGCCGACCTGGTCGCTGAGATCGCCGCTCGAGGTCGCCTGGCCGAGTTCGCGCCCTCGCGCGAGTGGCTGGTCGAGCGGATCGCCGCGGTGGCGCGCGCCGGCGACCTGGTGCTGATCATGGGTGCGCGCGACCCCTCGCTCACCGACCTGGCTCGCGGCGTTCTCCGGGCGATCGGCGCCCGGCACCCTCAACGCGCGTAGCGTTTTTCAGCGCGCATAGCGTTTCTCAACGCGCATAGCGTTTCTCAACGTACTCGTCGAGTAGCCTGGCGAAATCACGCGCGATGGTCTCACCCTTGAGCGTGGTCACCAGCTTGCCGTCGACGTATACCGGGGCGCGCGGTTCCTCGCCGCTTCCCGGCAATGAGATGCCGATGTCGGCATGCTTGCTCTCGCCCGGGCCGTTGACCACGCAGCCCATGACGGCGACCCGCAGCTCCTCGACACCCGGGTGGCGCGTGCGCCACGAGGCCAATCGCTCCTGGATGTGTGCGGTGACGTCGGCCGCCAGCTCCTGGAAGAACGTGCTCGTGGTGCGGCCGCACCCCGGGCACGACGTGACTTGCGGGGAGAAATGCCTGAGGCCGAGCGATTGCAAGATCTGCTGGCAGATGCGCACTTCCTCGGCGCGGTCGCCGCCCGGCGCAGGAGTCAAGCTGGTGCGAATGGTGTCGCCGATGCCCTCGAACAGCAGGACGGAGAGGGCAGCGGTGGTTGCGACGATGCCTTTGGCGCCAAGCCCGGCTTCGGTGAGCCCCAGATGTAGCGGGTGGTCGCAGGCGGCCGCGATCTTCCTATAGACCTGGACCAGGTCGCGGACGTCGCTGACCTTGGCCGAGAGCACGATCCGATCGTGCGGTTGTCCGAAGCGCTCGGCCAGCTCGGCCGAGGCGAGCGCGCTCTCTCGCATGGCGTCGAGCACCACCTCGCGGTCGGCGAGCGGCTGCGGCCGGCGCGCGTTCTCGTCCATCATTCGCGTCAGCAGCGCTCGGTCGAGCGAGCCCCAATTGACGCCGATCCGCACTGGTTTGCCGTGCGCGACTGCGACTTCGATCATGCGGCGAAAGTTGTCGTCGTGCTGCTCGCCGACGCCGACGTTGCCGGGGTTGATTCGGTACTTGTCGAGGTCGCGGGCGCAGTCGGGGAACTCAGTGAGCAGCGTGTGGCCGTTGTAGTGGAAGTCGCCGACCAGCGGGGCGCTCACGCCCTGGTCTCGCAGCCGCCGCGCGATCTCGGGCACGGCCTGCGCCGCGGCCCGCGTGTTGACCGTGATGCGTACGATCTCGGACCCGGCGTCGGCCAGGAGCCGGACCTGGGCGGCGGTCGCGGCCGCATCGGCCGTGTCGGTGTTGGTCATCGACTGGACCACAACGGGGTGGCCGCCGCCTACGGGCACGCCGCCTACCTTGCAAGTCACGGACACGCGCCGACCGCGCGCGAAACTCTCGATTTGAGCCAGGGACATGGAGCGAGGATAGTGATCGCGTGGAAAGGGCGTCAATCGCGTGCGGGCGCACGCACGTCGGCTTGGCCGCGGTGCTGATGTTGGGGGCTCTGCTGGTTCCCAAGGTCGGCCGCGCGGCGTGGATCGCCGAAACGTGGGTCGGCAATGCCGGCAGCTTTCCCACCACCCTCACCATCGACCGCGAAGGCGCGCCGATGATGGAAATCTCGGCAGAATGGCAGACCCGTGGCTTCGAGATGCCGCTCTACTACGCGGCGCGCATTGCACGCGGGGACTCGACCCGCGCCTGGGCGCTCGACTTCATCCACCACAAAGTCCACTTGGGCAATCCGCCGCCCGGGGTCGAGCACTATGAGGTCTCGCACGGCTGCAATCTGCTGTTCCTGAGTCACATGTTCGTGAGCCAGCGCTGGCACGCCGCGACCGGCATTGGCGTGGTGATCGCCCATCCCGAGAACCAGGTCGCCGGGGTTCCGCTCACCGGTGATCAGGGCGCCGGCGGCTACGTGCTCACCGGACCCGCGATCGAGGCGGTCGGCGGCTACCGGATGCCGGTGAGAGACTCGTGGTTCGGCACGGTCGAGCTACGCGTCACCGGCGCCCACGTGCGCGTCCCGGTGGCGAACGGCTTCAGTAGCTTCCAGAACCTGGCGTTTCACGCGTTGGTCGGCGTGGGATGGAGATCGGCGCCGTGACCGAATCGCGCTACGTGCATGGCACCGACCCGGTCGAACAACGCCGACTCGCCCGCATGAACGAGCTGTTGAACGCGACCACGCTCGAGGCGATGGCGCCGGCGCCTGGCGACCGGGTGCTCGACGTCGGCAGCGGTTTGGGTCTGCTGTCGCGCGCGATCGCCCACGTGGTCGGACCGACCGGGCGCGTGATCGGCATCGAGCGCAGCACCGACCAGATCGCCGAAGCCGAGCGCATGGCGCGCGAGGCAGGCGAGAGCGGATTGGTCGAGTTCCGGGCGGGCGATGCGCTGGCGTTTCCGCTCGCCGACGGCGAGTGGCGAAGTTTCGACATCGTTCACGCTCGTTTCATTCTCGAGCACGTGCCCGATCCGTTGGCGGTGGTGCGGCAAATGGCGCGCGCCGCGCGGCCGGGAGGTCGCCTGATCCTCGAGGACGACGACCACGACGTGTTGCGTCTGTGGCCGGAGCCGCCGGGTTTCGTTCCGGTGTGGCAGGCGTACATGAGCGTCTACGAGGCGCACGGCAACGATTCGATCGTCGGCCGTCGTCTGGTCGAGCTGCTGCACGCCGCGGGCGTCAGGCCGGCGCGCAATCGCTGGCTGTTCTTCGGCGGTTGCGCCGGCGAGCCGGATTTTGGCGACTACGTCGAGAACATCGCGCGAATTCTCGAGGGCGCGGCGGGGGAAATCGTGCTGGTCGGGGGCGTGGCCAAGGCCGAGCTGGAGCGTGTGACCGCAGCGGTGCGCACCTGGGGCGAACGGCCCGACGCGGCGATCTGGTTCGCGCGGAGTTGGGCGGAGGGGGTCGCGAAGTAGGCTATCGCGTCGCCGACACCACGCGCGCAATTCCTGGAAGCCGGTAGAGCGCTCCATCCTTGAAGCGTCTCGCGACTTTCGCCATGCCGACGCGCACGCGCGCCTGATCGCCTCGCGACAACTTGGCGTAGAGCGCCCGTGATGCCGACGAGATCTCGAGCGTGGCCTCCACGAACTGCTCGGGTGACTGGTAGACGAACGCCATCGTGACTTCCTCGGCGCGGATGCCGTGGAAGCCCGCCGACCTCAACAAGCGCGGGAACAACGTCGGCCGGCCGAGTCGCATCGGATGCGGGCCGGCCTCGGGATCGGGCGGCGGCTCCTTCATGTAGGGCTTCATCACCATGGTTGCGATCGAGAGCATGGAATTGCGATGGGCCTGAGCCCAGACCGCGAACGCGATGCGCCCGCCGGGAGCCAGGGCGCTGTGCAGATTCTCAAGCGCCCTCGAGAGGTCTTCGACGAACATGATCCCGAAGCGCGACACGATCCGGTGGAAGCGCCCTCGCGGGAACTTCATCCGGCTCATGTCCCCGGCGCGAAACCGTGCGTTCCGGATGTCGAGCCCTTTCGCGCGCCGGCGCGCCACCTCGATCATCGGCGGCGCGACGTCGACTCCGAGCACCGTTCCGCGCGGGCCGATCCAGCGCGCGATGGCCAGTGCCGGGTCACCGATGCCGCAGGCGACGTCGAGGACCCGCTGACCGGGCCGAAGGTCGGCGGCCCGCAGCAGCACGGGATCGATCGCCGCCAGCGAGTGCTGGATCATCGGCTCCCAGCGTTCCCAGCCCGCAGCGGCGGCCGTCCAGTCGGCGAGCACGCGCTGGGACACGCTGGGCTGCGGCGCGCGAGATGAAGCTGCGGCGGATCGCGGCATGAGGGCGGGTATGGTACCAGTTCCCGGAGAACCTCGGTCCGGCACTGCCGGTCCGACACCTGCGGCGGCCGACCGACTTCGCCACACGATTCGAGGAGATGGAATGCGCAAACGGATTGCGATCGCGACGCTATTGCTCACGACCCTGCTGGCCGGTGCCGCCCGGTCGCAGCCCACCATGTGGATGGGTTTCAACGGCGGCGTCGGCATGCCGATTGGCTCGTTCGCCGACCACGCCAGCACCGGTTTCAACGTGGGTTTCGTGACCGACTTGGTGGTCCGCGGACCGTGGGGATTCGGCGGCGAGCTGTCGTGGCACGGCTTCGGCGGCAACGACGACTTCGAGAAAGACCTGACGGCGGTCCAGGGCGCGCCCGTGGATTTCTCGGTCCAGATGATCCCGATCGTCGCTCACGCCCGCTACCGGATTGCGACCGACGATCCGGTGGTGCCCTTCGTACGCGGCGGCCTGGGTCTCTACAACATCCGGTCGCGCCAGGAGTGGAACGCCGGCCGGCGTGACGAGTCCGCCACCGACCTCGGTTTCCTGGCGGGTGTTGGCGTCGAGTATCTGACCGCGCCGAACGTGGCCTGGGGCGCCGAGCTGCTGTACCAGTACATCGCGACTTCGGACGAGGCCTCCAACCTCCTCACCCTGCGGGTGCAAGGCATGTTCGGCTACCCGCGCTAGGAACGATCATGAAAACGCAGAGCATCGATCTCGCCGCCGTCGACCGCTGGCTCGAGTCTCACCTCGAGGACAGCCTGACCGAGCTGACGCGCCTGGTCGCGCAGCCCAGCGTTGCCGCACAGAACCTGGGGATGGAAGCCTGCGCCAAACTGGTCGGCGCGATGCTCGAGAAGCGCGGCTTCAGGGTCGAGATCCTGCCGACCGGGGGCCATCCGGTGGTGGTCGCCGAACGAGCGGGCGCGAGCGATCGCACGCTGCTCATCTACAACCACTACGACGTTCAGCCGCCCGAGCCCTTGGAGCTATGGACCTCGCCGCCGTTCGAGCCCGCGCGCCGCGACGGCAAGCTATTCGGCCGCGGCATCAGCGACGACAAGGGCCACTTCGTGTCGCGCCTGCACGCGCTCGACGCCCTGCTCGCCACCAGCGGCGAGCTGCCGTGCCGGATCAAGTTCGTGGTCGAGGGTGAGGAGGAAGTCGGCAGCGTTCACTTGCCCGATTTCGTGCGCGCCAACCGCGAGCGATTGAAGGGCGACGCGTGCTTGTGGGAATTCGGCAGCGTCGACCACCGCGACCTGCCCATGCAGTACGCGGGGCTGCGCGGCATCTGCTACGTCGAACTTTCGGTCGTGACCGAAAAAATCGACGTCCACTCCGGGATCGGTGGCTCGATCTTCCCGAACGCGGCCTGGCGTCTGACCTGGGCACTCGGCACGCTCAAGGGACCCGACGAACGCATTCGGATTCCCGGCCACTACGACTCCGTGAAGCCGCCGACCGCGCGCGACCGCGAACTGCTGGCGGCGCTGCCGGAGGTCGCCGGCGAGTACCGCGAGCGCTATGGAGTGAAGGAGTTCCTGCGCGGGCTGACCGGTGGCGTCGACCTGCGCGTTGCAGAAGTCTTCGAGCCTACGTGCACAATTTGCGGATTGACGTCGGGATATCAGGGCGCAGGATCCAAGACGGTGCTGCCGGCGCGCGCGTCGGCCAAGGTCGACTTCCGGTTGGTGCCCGATCAGACGCCGGCCGAAGTGTTGAAGAACCTGCGTGCGCATCTCGATGCGCAGGGTTTCCCTGACGTCGAGATCAAGTTCCTGGGCGGCAATCCTGCAGGGCGCACCGACCCCGACGATCCGTTCCTCAAGTTGGTGTGCGAGACCGCGACCCCGATCTACGGCCAACCCATGCAGATCGTGCCGATGATCGGCGGCTCGGGACCCAACCACTGCTTCATCCACGACCTCGGCGTGCCGGTGGCCTGCGCCGGGCTCGGCCACCCCGACACGCGCGCGCACGCGCCCGACGAGAACATCCGGATCGACTTGTACTTGAAGCACGCGCGGCACGTTGCGCGCATTCTCGAGGCCTTCGCGGCGGTCTGAGCTCGGGAATACACACGCCAGATCTAGAGCCAGTGGCAGCGTTGTGCGGCAAACCAAACGGCGCGGAGGCGAGCTGCCCCCGCGCCGATCTGTTGCTCAGCGACTGACTACAGATTTGCCTCGCCCGCCGTTACGGCGCACACGGGAGCGGGCACGGCCTGCACGCGACGGAACACGACTCCGCCGACGTGTTTCCGGCAGTCGCGCTGCCCGAGGTCGCGGCGGCCGCGAACGCGAGCGCCGTGACCAGGCCGAGGTAGGTCAGGATCAGCTTCATGGGAAAGCTCCTACGGTTGAAGTGACGCACTCGCCCGACGAGACGGTATGCCTCGCGGGTCACAAGCGACGCGCCTGCTTCAGACCTGAGGAGGAGCGCGAACCGGGGGACGGGCGCGCGGCTGCCGGTCCAGCGGCGGTGGGATGCCGTCTGGATCCGGTGCTCGCGCCGGCGCTGGAGTCTCGTGCGCCGTTTCATCGGGAAGAACGCCACTCGCGAGATCGAGCGTGGGCATGGTCGGCGCCTGGCCGGGCAAAGCTTCGGCGCCCAGCGCATCCGAGGGGCACCAGGCTCGATCGGCGAACGGAGCGATTGGACAGCTGCCGCCGCAACCGATCGGCTCGTCGAGCGGGCAGCTCGACTCGGTTTCGCCGTCATCGGGTGGGGATTCGCTCGGCGCCGCCGCGCAGGCCGCAGAGCTCTCGCTCGCCAACAGGCATTCGACCGGGAGATCGGCCCAGGCGGCTTCGCACCAACGGACGTCGGGAACGACGGCCGCCAGCACGAGCATCCACGAGAGACTCTGCGAAATCCTGCGGACTCGGCGGCGCATGACGGAAAAGATTGCTCCTGGTTCTACTGGTGGTTGTCAGCGGCGGGAAAAGTCACCACAGTGCATTCGCATGATCGACCCCGCAGCCTACGAAGTCTTGACCTTCGACTGCTACGGAACCTTGATCGACTGGGAGCAGGGGATTCTGAACGCCCTGCTGCCGATCGCCGCCGCCTGCGGCGCCACCGTCGAGCCGGAAGCCGCGCTCGTTCTCTTTGGCCGGCTCGAGAGCCAAGTCGAAGCCGGGCCCTATGTCGAGTATCGCGTGGTCCTGACCCGAGTGTTGGAAGGGCTGGGCGCCAAGTTCGGGTTCAAGCCGACCCGCGCCGAGCGCGAGACCTTCGCGCAATCGGTCGCCGACTGGCCGGCGTTTCCGGACTCCGCTGAAGCGCTGCGCGCGCTCGCGAAGCGGTACAAGCTCGCGGTCATCTCGAACATCGACGACGACCTGTTCCAGCATTCGGCAAGCAAACTGGGTGTGAAGTTCGACTGGATCGTCACTGCGCAGCAGGCGCGGTCGTACAAGCCTTCCGAGAAGAATTTCCTGCGTGCCTTCGAGCGCATCACGGTGCCGCGAAGCCGAATCCTTCATGTCGCGCAGAGTCGCTATCACGACATCGCTCCCGCCAAGCGTCTGGGTCTGTCGACCGTGTGGGTCAACCGGCGTCAAGGAAAACCGGGCGAAGGAGCGACACCGCTCTCCGACGCCGCGCCGGACCTCGAGGTTCCCGACCTCGCGACTCTGGCTCGTCAGCTCGTGCCATGACCGCCGACTTCGACGTCCGGGTGAAGATGGCGGTCTACCGGTACTTTGCCGAAACCGGCCGTAGGCCGACGCCCGAGGTGGTCGCCGAGCGCGTCGGCTCGACTCGCGACGCCGTGGTCGAAGCCTACGGAAGGCTGCGTGCGCTGCGCGTGCTGCTGCTCGAGCCGGATGGCGTCTCGATCCGGATGGCGCCACCGTTCTCCGGCGTGCCCACGCAGCACAAAATCACGTCGGGCGGGGTCGACTACTTCGCGAATTGCGCCTGGGACGCCCTCGGCATTCCAGCGGCGCTGCGTCGAGCGGGCACCGTCCGCTCGCGATGCGAGCAGTCGCTCGAGCCTCTGGAGATGGAAGTCGGCGTCGACGGCCCAGGTCCTTCGGATTGGCTGTTCCACTGCCTGGTTCCCGCCGCCCAGTGGTGGAACGACTTGGTCTTCACCTGAAGGAACATGCTCTTCTTCCGGTCGGAAGAGCGGGTGCGTCAGTGGTGCGCAGCGAACGGACATCCGGTGCGCCCGATCGTCGGCATGGGCCAGCTCTGGCAGCTCGCGACCACCTGGTACTCGACCAGGCTCGACGAGAACTCCCGCCGTCCCCAGCCCGACGAGATCCGCCGGATCTTCGCGGGCATTGGGCTCGTCGGCGACTTCTGGGATCCCCAGTCGGACAGCTTCGCATAGGATTCGGGGAGGCAACGGAAGCCAGGCGTGGCTCTCAGCCCTCGAGGACGCATTTTGAAAGACGAGATCGTGATCCGGTTGGCTCTAGCCGCGGACATTCCGGTCCTGCGCGACTTGATCGAGCGCTCGGCACGCGGCCTGAGCCGGGGGTTCTACTCGGACACCGAGATCGAATCGGCGCTGCGGCACGTGTTTGGCGTCGACTCGACCTTGATCGCCGACGGAACCTACTTCGTCGTGGAGATGAACGACGTTCCGGTCGCCTGCGGCGGGTGGAGCTTCCGCCGGAACCTGTATGGCGGGGACCAGCGACCTACCGGCACTGCCGAGCAACTGGATCCCCAGAAGGACGCCGCGCGGATTCGTGCCTTCTTCGTCGCTCCCGAGGCCGTGCGCCGAGGCATCGGTCGCAAGCTGCTGGCGGCCTGCGAGGACGCCGCCCGCGCGGCCGGCTTCTCGACCCTCGAGCTGATGGCGACGCTGCCTGGGGTCCCGTTCTACGCCGCGCTCGGGTTCGCCGCCGAGGAGGAAGTTCTCGACACGCTTCCGGACGGCGTGACCCTGCGCTTCGTGCGCATGCGACGCGCGGCTACACCCGCTCGAGCTTGTGGTACTTGATGCGGTGCGGCTGGTCGGCCTCGGCGCCCAGGCGCTCGTGGCGGCTCTTCTCGTAATCCTGGTAGTTGCCCTCGAACCAGACCACCTGCGAGTCGCCCTCGAACGCCAGCATGTGCGTCGCCACTCGATCGAGGAACCAGCGATCGTGGCTGATGACCACGACGCAGCCGGCGAACGACAGGATCGCCTCTTCCAGCGCCCGGAGCGTGTCGACGTCGAGGTCGTTGGTCGGCTCGTCGAGCAGCAGCACGTTGGCGCCGCTCTTGAGCATGACGGCCAGGTGCACGCGGTTGCGCTCGCCACCCGAGAGATCTTTGACGCGCTTCTGTTGGTCGGCGCCCCGGAAGTTGAACCCGGCAACGTACGAGCGCGAGTTCACCGTCTTCTTCCCCAGCTCCAGAATGTCGTGGCCGCCGCTGATCGCCTCCCAGACGTTCTTGTCGCCCGGCAGCGAGTCGCGGCTCTGGTCGACGTAGGCGAGCTTCACGGTGTCGCCGATCCGGAGCGTGCCGCCATCCGGCTTCTCCTGGCCAGTAATCATTCTGAACAAAGTCGTCTTGCCGGCGCCGTTGGGGCCGATCACGCCGACGATTCCGGCCGGCGGCAGCTTGAACGACAAGTTCTCGATCAGCAGGTTTTCGCCGTAGCCCTTGCGCAGGCCGTCGGCTTCGATCACCACGTTGCCGAGCCGCGGGCCGGGCGGAATGTAGATCTCGACGTTCTCGACCTGCTCGCGCCCTTCCTCGGACAACAGCTTCTCGTAGGCGGCCAGTCGCGCCTTGCCTTTTGCCTGGCGCGCGCGCGGTGCCATGCGCACCCACTCCAGCTCGCGCTCGAGGGTCTTCTGCCGTGCCGACTCGGTCTTCTCTTCCTGCTGGAGCCGCGTCCGCTTCTGCTCGAGCCACGAAGTGTAGTTGCCCTCGAACGGATGGCCCGCGCCGCGATCCAGCTCGAGGATCCAACCGGCGACGTTGTCGAGGAAGTAACGGTCGTGGGTGACCGCGACCACCGTGCCCGCGTACTCCTTGAGGTAGCGCTCGAGCCACGCCACCGACTCGGCGTCGAGGTGGTTGGTCGGCTCGTCGAGCAGCAGGAGATCCGGCTTCTGGAGCAGCAGCCGGCACAGCGCCACGCGCCGGCGTTCGCCACCCGAGAGCTTGGTGACCTCGGCGTCGCTGGGTGGGCAGCGCAGCGCGTCCATTGCGATCTCGAGCTGCCGATCCAGCTCCCACAAATTGTCGTGGTCCATCCGGTCCTGGATCTTCGCCTGCTCGTCGAGCAGTTTCTGCATGGCGTCGTCGTCCATCGGCTCGGCGAAAGCGGCGCTGATCTCGTTCCAGCGATGGACGGTCTTGACCTTGTCGGCGACGCCGTCCTGAACGTTGCCGAGCACGGTCTTCTTGGGGTCGAGCTGCGGCTCCTGCGAGAGGAATCCGACGGTGTAGCCCTTGCCCAGGAAGGCTTCGCCGAGGAACTCGGTGTCGACGCCGGCCATGATGCGCAGGAGCGAGCTCTTGCCCGCGCCGTTGGCGCCCAGGACGCCGATCTTGGCGCCGTCGTAGAAGGAGAGCCAGATCCCCTTGAGGATCTCGCGCTTGGGGGGGACCACCTTGCGGAGGTCCTTCATGGTGTAGATGAAGTCGGGGGACATGATTTCAGCCTTTAGAGGGGCGTGGGTGTGGTAGCGAACACTGGAAGATGCGACAAGCGGGGCGCCACGCGCAAGCGCGATCGATCGCAGCGCCCCGCCGTTCCCGAGAGGCTGGACTCTCGCCTAGTTGATCGCCGCCACCCGAACGACCCGCGTGTTTTGGCGCTGGGTGAGCCTCACGAGATACACACCGGGCGCCAACCTATGTCCCGCTGCGAGGTCCAAGGTGTGGCGCCCTGCACCCAGGGAACCCACGGAGCGCGCCAGCACCCGCCGGCCCGCGAGGTCGATCAGCTCGATCGTGGCCGGCGCGTCCGATGGCAACGCGAACGCCACCATCATTCGGCCGCCGACCGCGGGGTTCGGGTGCGCCCCCTCGAGGGCGAACGCCACCGCGGGAGCGGCCGGCGCGTCCAATGTCGTGTTCGGGCCAACCAGCACGTGCGGGCTTTCGTTTCCATTCCAATCCACGGCGGACAGCTTGTAATAGCGCCCAGCAGGCCCCTCATCCATGTAGCCCGTGTCGGGAGAGGCAGCAACGAGGTTGCCGGCTCCCGGAACGAAGTCGGCACTTTCGCCGCGGTAGAGCCGGAACGTGGCGAAGTCGGAAGCCGTGCTCACACCCCAATGCAGGTTGGTGGCGCCTGCGGCGTAGGCCGCCGTGAACGGCGTTGGAGCGGGCGGCGACAGATTGTCCACCGAGAAGCCGTTGTCGACGCCCGAGTCATAGAAAGTGAACGGGTCGCCGGACGCAGCCCGGACCATGAACGCGGAGTATTCGAGCGATCCGGCGGTGGCGTCGACCAGCGTCGGCACCACGACGTTGTACTCGCTCTCACCGTGGGCCGGCGCGGTCATGAGATAGGTCCAGCCGGCGAGCAGGAGCCCATCCGGCGGATCGTTCGGCCGCGAGGCGCCGACACTCTCGGCTGATTTCCCGTCCGCCGCGACTCCCGGGAGCGGATCGTTACGCCGGTAGACCTCGTATCCGGTCACCAGAACTCCGGTGCCGGGCGCGTCCGCCGAGGAACGCAAGAATCGAACTTGAACCTGGCGGCCCTGATCGTTCCCGACGTCCGAGACCAGGGCGATGGCTGGAGGCATCACGAACTTCTGGATGCGTTGGTTTTCGGTATCGCAAACGTAGACGTTGCCCGACGCATCGGTGCTCACGCCGGTGAAAAAGTTGAATTGGCCATCACCACTGCCGAGCGAGCCCCATTGGGTGAGGTAGGTCCCCGCGCCGGTGAACTTCTGGATGCGGGAGTTGCCGACGTCGTTCACGTAGACGTTCCCGGCCGCATCGACGGTCACACCTCGGGGGAAGCCGAACTCGCCGTTGCCGCTGCCGGGCGTGCCCCACTGTGTGATGTAGGCGCCTGTGCTGCTGAACTTCTGCATGCGACGGTTGAAGTAGTCCGCCACGTAGACGTTGCCGGCGGCGTCGGTCGCGATGGCGATCGGATAATTGAACTGCCCGTTGCCGCTGCCGAGCGAGCCCCACTGGGTGAGGTAGGTGCCGGAGTCGCTGAACTTCTGGATGCGGCTGTTGTACGTATCGGCAACGTACACGTTGCCAGCGGCGTCCACGGCCAGCCCAATGGGGTAGCTGAACTGTCCGTCACCGGCGCCCAAGGAGCCCCACTGGGTGATGTAGGTGCCGGCGCTACTGAACTTCTGGATGCGGTTGTTGTACTGATCGGCTACATAGATGTTCCCCGCCGCGTCGATGGCCAGGCGCGCGGGAGCGTTGAACTGTCCGTTGCCGTTGCCGGGCGAGCCCCACTGGGAGAGGTAGGCGCCCGTGCGGCTGAACTTCTGGATCCGGTTGTTGCTGTAGTCGGCGACGTAGATGTTGTCGGCAGCGTCGAGGACCACGTCCCAGGGATAGTTGAACTGCCCGGCGCCGCTGCCGAACGTGCCCCACTTGAGCAGGTACGCGCCCGCCGGCTCGGAGAGGGCCGCGCCGGCGCCGTTGAACTTCTGGATGCGATGATTGTAGTAGTCCGCGACGTACACGTTGGCGGCGGCGTCGACGGCCACGCCGGTGGGTTCGACGAACTGCCCAGGGCCGCTTCCGTTCGAACCCCACTGAGTGAGGTAGTCGCCCGCACCGCTGAACTTCTGGATCCGGTGGTTGTATCGATCGGCGACGTAGACGTTGCCGGTCGCGTCGATGTCCACGCCGGTCGGGAAGTAGAGCTGTCCGTTGCCGCTGCCGAACGAGCCCCATTGCGAGAGATAGGCGCCGGCGGGGCTGAACTTCTGGATGCGGTGGTTGTTCTGATCGGCGACGTAGACGTTGCCCGCCGGGTCGAGGGCGATGCCGACCGGATTCCAGAACTGGCCGTTCCCACTGCCCAGCGTGCCCCACTGCGTGACGTAGACCCCCGCAGCCGTGAACTTCTGGATGCGTTGATTGTATTGGTCCACGACATAGACATTGCCAGCGGCGTCGATGACCTGGGCCATGGGGTAGCGCAATTGTCCGTTGCCGGTCCCGAACGAACCCCACTGGGCGAGGTAGGCGCCCGTGCTGCTGAACTTCTGCATTCGGTGGTTGCCATTGTCCGAGACGTACACGTTGCCGGCAGCATCGATGGCCACGCCGAACGGGTTGTCGAACTCGCCGTCACCGGTACCGAACGAGCCCCAGTGACCCAGGTAGTTCCCGAGGCGATCGAACTTCTGTATGCGGTGGTTGAGCTGGTCCGCGACGTAGAGGTTGCCGAGTGCGTCGGTTGCCACATCGAACGGATAGATGAACTGCGTGAGCGCGGAACCAACGTTGCCCCACGACAGGACGAACGTCGGAGTGGTCGGCGCGGTGGCGGCGGTCGCCACGTGGGTGAGGACGACCAGGAATCCGAGGGCAGAAAGGAATCTCGAGATGCGGTGCATGCGACCTCCTCGTTCGGGCCGCTGACGGGCCCGAACGAGGGGCATTCTAGCCCTGGAGCGCCCGCTCCTCGCAACGAATTCGCACTGTCAACGCCAGCGCGTTGGCCGCCGAGAACAGGAGCGCCGTACGCCAGGCTCCGAACATGAGCGGCGCGGCCAGCAGCTCGATCACGACCGCGACGTAGTTGGGATGCCGCAGCCACCGATAGGGGCCGGAGGTCACGAGGGGCACCCCGGGGAGCACGAGCACGCGAGTGGTCCAACGTTCTCCTAAAGCCTGCATGGTGGACCAACGCAGCAATTGCGCCGCGAGCCAGAGTGCCAGCCAAAGGAGCCCGAGCGCACCGGGGCCCGTCCGAAGCAGGAGCACCTCGGCGGTCAGCGCGATCGGGAACAACACATGCATCACGACGATCCAGGGATAGTGCCTCTGCCCGTGTTCGACCGCACCGCGGGCCAGCAACGCCCGCGTGTTTCTCGAAGAAATGTAGAGCTCGGAGAGCCGCTGGACGACGTGGCAGATCAGGAAGCCGGCGAGCAGCGTAACGACCGGAACGCCTGCGGCGCCCGTGTCGCTCATGCAGAGGCCCCGCGCAGCAGGACGTACTCGGCGCAGAAGCCGGGGCCGAGCGCGGAGAGGACCGCGGTTTCGCCCGCCCGTATCGACTCCGACCGCATGAAGCGTTCGAGCACGAACAAGCAGGTGGGCGACGACATGTTCCCGTGGTCGCGCAGCACCTCGCGCGCGTGGTCGAGCGCATCGGGCTGCAAGCCCAGAGCCTCCTGATACGCGGCCAGCACCTTAGTGCCGCCCGGATGCGCGACGAGATGGTCGAGTTTCGCGAGGGTCAGGTCGTGACGGGCCAGAAACTCTTCCAGCCCCGGCCGCACGCGCTCGTGGACGATGGTCGGAATGTCGCGGGCGAAGATCACGTGCAGCCCGGTGCCGTCCACGTCCCAGCCCATGACGTCGAGCGTGTCCGACCAGAACGTGCTCGAGGTCGCGACCAGATCGAGCGGCCGGTGGCCGTTGTGCGGGGCGCCGTCGTCGGCCACCACTAAAGCCGCCGCCGCGCCGTCGCCGAACAAGGACGCCGCGACCAGGTTGCGTTTGGAGAGATCGTTGCGCTGGAAGGTGATGCTGCACAGCTCGAGCGCGATCAGGAGAACTCGCGACCCGGGATCAGCGAGCGCGAACTCGCGCGCCCGCGCCAGCCCGGCCGCGCCGCCCGCGCACCCGAGTCCCCAGATTGGCGTGCGCTTGAAGTCGCTGCGGAATCCCAGCTCGTTGGCCAGCCGCGCGTCGACGCTGGGCGCGGCGATTCCGGTCGACGACACGAACACCAGATGGTCGACGTCGCCGGGGCCGAGCCCGGCCTTCGCCATCACGTCCCGGGCGACCTGGGCGCCGAGGCGAACGGCGTTCTCGATGTAGAGGTCGTTCTTCTCGGCGAAGCTGTGGTCGTGCGCGTACCACTCGAGCGGCGCGCACACGTTTCGGTTCTTGATTCCAGCGTTGTCGAAGATCGCGAGCAGGCGGTCCTTGTCCTCGGTCAGCACCTCGCGGAAGAGGTTGCGCGAGAACTCGCGCGCTTCGTCCTGGCCGACGACGTGGGGGGGAACGGCGGTGGCCAGCGCCACCAGCCGCGGGATCATGGCACCACGACGAGCACGCCAGTCATTCCCTTTTTCGCGTGGGCGTCGACCTTGCAATAGAACTCGAACTCACCCTGCCGTTGCGGAGTGAACTTCAGGTGACCGGTTCCGAGCCACGCGCCCTCGCTCTTGGCGAACGAGGTGTCGACGAAGGTCACGTTGTGGGGCACGAGTTTCGCCCGGTTCTTGAGCACCAGCTCCACCGGAAGCCCGGTGTGGACCACGATCCGGCTGGGTTCGAAGTAGTAGCTGTGCATGTTCAGCTCGACGCGCTGAATCCCCTGGCTGTCGGGCTGGATCTCGGCGGTGGTGATCGGTTTCTTGAGCCCCGACGTGCAGCCGGCCACGAACAGCAGGAGCGGGGCGAGCAAGAGCAGTCTCGGCACGGAACGCATATTCCCTCCCGCGGCGCGGGTTTGGGTTGGCGCCCCGAGTCTACTGCACGGAAGAGGAGATTTCCCCCGCTAAAGCGGGAGCCAGACCAGCCCGCGGGAAGCTCGATAGTAGACGCCCACGCCTCGCGCGTAGATCTCATCCTCGCGCACGAACCCGAAGAAGCGGCCGTCTCGGCTGTTGCCCCGAGCATCCCCCAGGACCAGAACCTGCCCGCGCGGGACCTCGGTCGGAGGGACGTCGGGTCCGCCCCCGAATCCCAGATTCAGGTGCGCGACACGCGAGCCGTAGCGTTCGAATTCGGCTCCGGCCTCGAGCGGCGCGCCGTTGATCCAGACGTGGCCGTCGCGCACCGCGACGTGGTCGCCCGAGACGGCGACCACGCGCTTGATGAGTCGCATGCCGTTGTCGGGCGCATCGAACACCACGAGATCGCCGCGCGCCGGAGACTCTCCGGGAATCAGCTCGAACGACGTGAACGGAACCCGCAGGCCGAAGGCCCGCTTGTCCGCGACCACGCGATCGCCGGGCTCGAGCGTCCACTCCATCGATCCGGTCGGAACCACGTAGTGGTCCGCCAGCGACGAGCGCGCCGCCAGCAGCAACAGAATGACCAGCGCACCCGGGAAATACTCGCGAATGCGCTGGGACCAGGGCCGGGTCATGCGGTCTTCGCGTGGGGCTTCCGGAAGAACAGCCACCAGAGAAGCATCATGGCCATGACTGCCGGAAGGAGGGGAATCACGATCATCGGCACCAGGATCAGGACGCCGGCCAGGGCCAGCCCGGCGAGCGCCACGATTCCCGCGACGACCAGGAACGTGACCACCAGGGCGACGCCGAGCCCGGTCAACAGGAAGCCGAGGAAGTGGAACGGCAACGTGAAGATCCACCAGAGCAGCCCCAGCGCGACCAGGCAGGCAATCGCCACGAGCGCGAGAACACCCCAGAAACCTTCGAGCATCTGTACCGCTCCTTTCGAACCGACCCGCGACGCGACAGGAGCCGCTCCGGCGCCCGTCGCGCGGACCTCGAAAACGGGCCAGGCACGAACCATTCTACGTATGGCCTGGCCCGCTGTTGCACGGCGGTAGCTGGCGCCTGGGCGCCGGACTGGACCCGGGGGCGGCCGGCGGCTAGCGTCCCCAGGCCATGAACGCCGAACTCCATACGTTTGTTCGAGATTCGCTCGCCCGCGGGGTTCCGCGAGCCGCCATTCGAGAGGCCCTGCTCAAGGCCGGCTGGCCGCCCGAGGAGGCCGACTCGGCCCTCGGCTCCTGGGCCGAGGTCGACTTCCCGGTCCCGGTGCCCCGGCGCCGGCCCTACCTGTCGGCCCGGGAGGCGTTTCTCCACCTGGTCTTGTTCGCGACTCTGTACGTCATCGCGTTCAACGTCGGCGCCATCTGGTTCGCGCTGATCAACTGGAGCCTGCACGACCCGACGCAGATGTATTCCACGCGCATCCCGCTTGCGAACGCCGCCCGGAGTGCGGTCGCGTCGCTGGTGATCGGGCTGCCGGTGTTCCTGTTCGTCGGGCGAGTGATCGGCCGCACGATGGCCGGCGACCCGGAAAAGCGCAGCTCGCGGATTCGCAAGTGGCTCACCTACCTGACGCTGTTCCTCGCCGCCCTGGTGATGATCGGGGACCTGATCGTGCTCGTCACCGCGGTGCTCGGCGGCGAGGTCGCGCCGAGATTTGTTCTCAAGGTCGCGGTGGTGTTCGCGATCGCCGGTGTGGTGTTCGGCCACTACCTGGCCGACCTGCGCCGCGACGAAACCGAAGGCACGACCGCACGAGCCCGGCGCCAGGTCCTCGGGCGGCTCGGCATTGCCGGCGCCGTGGTCAGCATGGCGGTCGGACTCTGGTTCGTGGGCTCGCCCGGGCGCGAGCGCGACCGCCAGCTCGATACGCGCCGGGTGAGCGAGCTGCGCGCGATCGCCGACGCGGTGGACGTCCACTGGGGCGAGCACTCGACGCTGCCGGCTTCGCTCGATGCGCTGATCCGAGAGCCGCGCACCGGTCTGACCTCGATCACCGACCCGGTCACCGGGGTGCCCTACGAATACCGAACCATCGATTCCGTGCGCTTCGTGCTGTGCGCGGTATTTGCCGGCGCCGACTCGATGCCCGATCCGCGCTCCGGCGATCCGCCGCGCTTCTGGAGTCACGGCATCGGGCGCACCTGTTACGAGCTGCGCGCGACGCGCCCGCCCTACATGCGCACCGCGCCTTAGCTTTTCCGACCCGACGCCGGGCCGGCATACGCGACCAGGAGGAACGAACATGGCTGTCACCAAGATCACCGTCATGAACAACGGCTCGCTGCGCGTCGAGGGTGACTTCGAGATCGTCGACCAGGAGGGCAGGTCCTTCGGGCTCGCCGGTCGCCAGCGCGTCACCCTGTGTCGTTGCGGGCAGTCGTCCAACAAACCGTTCTGCGACGGCACCCACAAAACCTGCGGCTTCCAATCGCAGTTGATCGCGTTCGACCTGCCGGCGCCCAAGCCGGCGCCGTGACGCGCGGGAAAGTACTCGGCGCGCTCGCGGCGGTCGCGGTGCTCGCGGCCGCGGCCGTGTGCGTGCGCCTCGGCTTTTGGCAGCTCGCCCGCCTCGAAGCGAAACACACTCTCAACGCGACCAGCGCGGCATCGCTGTCGGCGCCCCCGGTCGAATGGCCCGCCGCCGGTACGGGCGATGCGGCCGTAATCGGCCGGCGGGTGAGGGTCCGCGGCACCTACGACGAAACCCGCCAGATCCTTCTGCGTGGGCGGATGCACGAGGGCGAGCCCGGCGTGGGCGTCGTCACGCCGCTCCAGACGCTCACCGGCGAGTGGGTGCTGATCGAACGCGGCTGGCTGCCAGCCGAGGACGCCCTGACTGCACGGCCTCAGGAGTATCCCGAGCCGGGGCCGGTCGAAGTCGAGGGAATGGCCCGAGCTTTGGAGACCCAGGGACGCGCGCCGTACCGGCTTCCCGGCGACGGTCCCCAAGTGTTTTCCGCGGCCCGGCTCAATCGCGACTCGCTCACCCGGGTGTTCCCGTATCCGGTCGCCGGGTTCTTCATTCACCAGCATGCCGGCCCCGGCGTGCCTGCGCTTCCGAAGCGCACCCTCGAAGCACCCCTGAACGAGGGCCTGCACCTCGGATACGCCGTGCAATGGTTCGCGATCGCTGTCATTCTGGTAGCTGGATCGACGTGGTTCGCCTGGACGCGCTGGGGCCGGGGGAGCGCCCGCAATCGACCCCCGAACACATGAGTGCATTTCACAACCGGGGGAAATTCGATGGTCGCCGTCGAACGGTTTTGGGTCGCGATCGCGATGCTGATCGCCTTGGCGCCGGAAGGCTCGTCCGCCGATGACGCCTCCACTCATTCGCAAGTGAGCGCACAGACGGCCACGCGCGCCGCGCAGGAGATGTCTGCGGTCTGCCGCGACTATTGGGAAGGCGTGTTGCGCGCCCGCCCGACCATGGCGACCACGCTGGGCGATCGACGCTACGACGACCGGCTGGAGAACAACTCGCCCCAGGGGCTGCTCGACGACCAACGCCGTCTCGAAACGATCCTCAAGCGGGTGAAGGCCGTTCCGGTGGACGCGCTGTCGAGCGTCGACCGGCTGACGCGCGCGGTACTGATCGAGGAAGTCGAGAGCGAACTGTCGAGCATGAAGTGTCATTTCGAGGAATGGACCGTCGACCCGATGAACGGACCCCACCTCGAGTTCTTCAACCTGCCCGATCTGACGCGGATCGAGACGCCCAAGGACGCCGACAAGTACGTGACCCGTTGTCGCGCCATGGGTCCGTACGTCGACCAGCACATCGCGAACCTGAAGCGCGGCTTGGCCTCGAAGCGCACCTCGAGCATCGCCGGCGTGCAGAAGTCGATCGATCAACTGAAGTCGATCGAAGCCACGCCGATCGCCGACTGGGCGTTGATGTCGCCGGCCAAGGTTCGCCGCGATGCGTGGTCGTTGCGCGATCGCGACCGCTTCACGGAGAAGCTGACGCAAGCGGTGACCCAGGTGGTGGCGCCGTCGTTCAAGCGCTACCGGGAATTCCTCGAGAAGGAGGTGCTGCCGGTCGCGCGCTCCACCGAGCAGCCGGGGCTCTCGTGGATTCCCGACGGCAATGAGTGCTACCAGGTGCGCATCCGGGCGCAGACCTCGCTCGATCGCACGCCCGAGGAGCTGCACCAGCTGGGTCTCGAGGAGGTCGCGAAGTTTCGGCGCGACCTGAGCGCGCTCGGCCAGAAAGCGCTCGGCACCAGCGACGTCGCGACCATCCAGAAAATGCTGCGCGAAGACCCGAAGATGCAGTTCGCCACAGCCGAGGAAGTCGAGCACAAGGCGAGCGAGTCCCTGGAACGGGCGCGCAAGGCGATCCCCGAATGGTTCGGCATCCTGCCCAAGGCCGACTGCGAAGTGAAGGTGATGGGCATGCACGAAGCGCCCCAGTCGACGATCGCCTACTACCGGGAACCCGCAGCCGACGGCACGCGGCCCGGCTACTACATGATCAACACCTACAAGCCCGAGACCCGGCCGCGCTACGAAGCCGAAGCCCTGGCGTTCCACGAGGCGATTCCGGGGCACCACCTGCAGATCGCGATCGCCGGGGAGCTGCAGGACATCCCCGAGTTCCGCAAGTACTCGGGCGTGACCGCCTACGTCGAAGGCTGGGCGCTGTACACCGAGCGGTTGTCGGACGAGATGGGTCTCTATTCGAGCGACATCGACCGGATCGGCATGCTGTCCTACGACGCGTGGCGTGCGTGCCGCCTGGTGGTCGACACCGGAATCCATCAGATGGGCTGGAGTCGCCAGCAAGCGATCGATTACATGTTCGAGAACTCGGTGCTGGCGAGGAACAACATCGAGAACGAGGTCGATCGCTACATCGCCTGGCCGGCGCAGGCTCTGGCCTACAAGTGCGGCCAGCTCGAGATCCTGGCGTTGCGCGAGGAGGCGAAGAAGCGGCTGGGCGACAAGTTCGACATCCGCCGCTTCCACGACGCCGTGCTCAAGCAACGGGGCGGTGGCGCTGCCGGTGTTGAGGCAGCAGATCGAGATCTGGATGGCGTCCGAAGAGCAGGGCGCCGGCGCGACCCGACCCTAGCGAACCTCGCCCTAACGTGCTCCGGCTCTTCGCCGACAACCTGCTGCCGGTCCTCCTGGTGGCCGGCGCTGGCTGGCTGCTCGCGTGGCGCACGCGGCTCGACGCCAAGCCAGTCACCTCACTGGCGTTCAACCTGCTGGCGCCGTGCTTCGTGTTCGACGTGATCACGCGCAACGGCGACTCGGTTGCGCTCTTGCGCATGATGGGCTTCGCGTTCGCCACGCTGCTGATCCTCGCCGCGATCACTGCACTCATCGGCCGCGCACTCGGCTGGCCACGCAAGACCGTTGCCGCGGCGGCCCTAGTGGTGATGCTGCCGAACGCCGGCAACTTCGGACTCTCGGCAAACTTGTTCGCCTTCGGCGAGCCCGGAGTCGCTAACGCGGGATTGTTCTTCGCGTCCTCGTCGGTGCTGACGTTCACGGTCGGTGTCTTGATCGCCTCGAGCGGGAACACGCACCCCCTGGTCGCGGCCCGCGGATTGATCCGAGTGTCGTCGGTCTGGGCGGTGGTTGCAGCGTTGATCGTGAACACGACAGGGTGGTCGCTGCCGTTGCCCGCGCAGCGTGCCGTCGACCTGCTGTCGAGCGCGTGCGTGCCGACCTTCATCGCGATCCTGGGCATCCAGCTCTACGGGCGTGGCGTGCGCGCACCGTGGCGACCGGTGCTCGGGGTCTCGGCCCTGCGCTTGTTGGGTGGCGCCGCCGCGGGGATTGCGCTGGCGCCCCTGTTCGGGCTGGTCGGTCCCGCGCGCCAGGCCGGAATCCTTCAGGCGGCGATGCCGTCGGCCGTGATCTGCACCATCCTCGCGACCGAGTACGACCTGGAGCCCGAGTTCGTCACGTCGGTGGTGGTGGTGACGACGCTCTTGAGCCCGCTGACGCTGACGCCGCTGCTGGCGTATCTGGGGGCCTAGAGCCCCGAGCGTCCAGCGACCACGATCGCCTGGATCTTGGTCAGTCGAACTTCGCCTTCGAGGGGCGGGCCCGAGCTGGGGCCGCGGAAGGCGTTGGTGATGCTGAGCTGCACCTGGCGCTGGTCGAACAGGTCGAGCACTCGCGTGTCGCCCTGGAAGTCGCCACTTGTTGTATTGATCACGCCGCCGGTCAGTGGCAGCGCCATCTCAAACGCGGGGGTCGTGGTGCGCGGATCGCTACCCGGTCCACCCAGGTACATGCGCAGCGTATCGCTGCCGTCGCCGGTCCAAGCGTCGCACTCGGCAGTGACCAGAAGCCTTACCGAGCGCACCTCGAGCACGTTGCCCAGATTGTCGACCAGGTTGATGGTCATGTTGTCGACCAGGGGCTGCTCGCCGGTCGCGAGTCCACCGGGTGCGGCGGGCATCGGACCGAAGCCCGCTTCAGACTGGGTCGGACTCAGGTAGCTGAGCACGTCCACGTTCAGGATCAGGTTGCGGTCGCCGCAGCCGGCGAGCGCCAGCGCGACGGTGACCGCGGTGATCAGCGCGATCACGACGAAGGCGACGCGCAGGACGAAGGCTCGCAGGTCAAAGGATCTCATTTCGGATACCACGAGATGCCCGCGGCCAGCTCGAGGCCGCGTTCACCGTTCAGGTGGCGGTTGTGGGTCGCGAGCGCCAGATCGGCGCCGACCGGACCGAAGCGAGCACCCAGGCCGGTGCCGCCCTGGATGTTCACTTGTTCGTCGAGCCGCACGCCGCCGCGCAGCGCGAACCAACCGATCCAGCGCTCGACGCCGACGTGGGTCTGCGTCGCGTCCATCGAGTGGGTGACGTCGGCAGCCAGCAGCCAAGGGCCCATGGCGCGGCCGACGTGGGCGGTGACGTTGATCGGCACGCGCGACGTGTACTCGACGTTGTCCGCGACCGTGGTCATTTCGTAGTTGCCGGTCGAGTCGCTGGTCACGATCTGCTCGCGCACGCGCCAGGTCATGGTGGCGCCCAGGTTCTGGACGCTGGCGCCGAATTCGAACCCGCGCCACTGGACGACGGTGCCGAGATCGAGACCCGCGCCCCAGCCGCCGCCCGAGAGCCCGGCGTCGCGGAAGGTGCCGACCACGTCGAACTCGGCCGGGATGCTCGCGAACATCGTGTCGTCGGTCGCGAATCCGGCGTCGGTGCGCATGTCGCCGTAGCCCAGGCCCCGGAACAGACGGATGCGGGCGCCGCCGAACACCCGGGTAGCTTGCTCGCCCGAACCCGGGAGCAGCGGCATGGCGCAGCCGAGATCCGCCGTCGCCATCACGTGGCCCTCGCCGACGTCGGTCAGCGTGTATTGGGTGTTGGGCTGGAACTCGCCGCTATCCAGAGCCTGCTTCAGCTCGGGTCCCAGCTCGAACCGGTTCTCGTATGTGGTGAGCAGCGACATGCTGCCGAACACCGGGCCAATCTTGACCGCGCCCGGCGTCAGCGCGTACGAGGACGCGATGCGGCTGCCTTGCTCGAAGTAGTCCCCGACTTCGCCCAAGTCGACCGACAGATAGTCACGGCCGAGCGACACCACGATATCGGTCGAGGGCGGATCGGGCTCGTTGAGCTGAAGGTGCCAGGGTGGGTTGAGCGCCAGCTCGGCGATCTCGAAGACGTTGAAGCCCGGGCTGTCGGGGTCGAACTCGGGCGGATCGTCGACCAGAGTCATCAGACCGAGTGGCAGCGTGAACCCGGTGGAGCGTCCGGGGGCCGGCGGCACCGCGCGGTAGGCGACGTTGTCGGGCTGCCCCGCAAGGACCACGCCACCCATTCCCATGCGTCTTGCGTCGAGCGTCTGGCCGAACGCAAGTTGGGTGGAAGTCAGCAGGATTGCGGCCGAGAGGCCTATCGTTACGGTGCGCATGGCTTTGGGTGCGTTTTCCGGTTGCAGGGTCAGACCACGCTGCGGGATCTGCCGCAACCATGCGCAAGGACCGGGCCGTTTTTCTTTGCGAAATTTTGGCGAACCGCAAAGGCTCGACGGTCAGTGCGTGACGACGATCCTGCGGGTCACGCGTTCGGCATCGGCGATCAGGGTGAGGAAGTAGATGCCGGCCGGGAGCCGGCCCCCGTCGTAGCGCCGAACCGTCCAGGTGACGTGTCGGTCGCCGGCCGGGCGTTCCCCCGAATCGAGGATCGCCACGCGCTCGCCGGTCACGTCGAAGACTTCGAGCGAGACGGTGGTGGCCCTGGGCAGCGAGTAGCTGATCTCGGTCCGGGACGACACCGGATTGGGCGCCGGACGCGAGAGCGCGATGCGCGGTGCTGCGTCAGTCATGGGCACGTCGAGCGGCAGGCCGACCGCGAACTTGAGCCGCACCGGGCCCCCAAAGAGACCCTGGTTGTCCTGGGCCCGCGCATAGATGGAGTCGATCCCGACGAAGCCCGGCGGGGGCGTGTACTTGAATTTGCGCTTGCGACCACCCAACAACTGGATCGTGCCGTGCGTCGGCGGGATGGTGACCTCGTTCCAGAACACCGAGCCGTCCGGATCGGACGACGGGAAATCGGCGGTCAGGCTGCTGTTGGTCTCGAGCACGAAGTTATTACGCGCCATCATCGGCGCCTGGTTCGCCGCCGCGTCGTAGGTGAAGAAATCTTGCGAGACGACCACGCCGTCGCGCAGCACGTCGGCGCGCCAGTTTCCGTAGAGCGACGGGTTCACCGGCAGCGTCCAGGTGACGTACCACCAGCTCGACGAATAACTCCCGCTCGCATTCCAGTTGTACGTGCCCCACAGCGCCCCGTTGGCGTAGAGATTCAACGTCATCAGATTGGCGGTTGTCAGATTGCGCGGGCGGATCCACGAATAGATCGTGCTGCTGGCGGTGACGTGGGTCGACGACGGTGGCCATTCGAGCAGCGTCGGCCAGGTGATCGGCAGTGTGGTCAGGCCGTGGCCGAACAACTGGAACGGCAGATTCCACACGTAGGGCGCCTGCGAGATCCAGCGCGAAGACACGGCGTTGCATGTTCCAGTCGACGGGTCGACCACTCCGGGGTCGCGCGTCTCGAAGTGCAGGTGCGGTCCGCTCGAGAAGCCCGAGCTGCCGACGAAGCCGAGCGTGTCGCCGGTCGCGACAGGCTGGCCGGGCGACACGCGGACCGAACCGTTCTTGAAGTGCCAATACCACGCTTGGGATCCGTCGGCGTGGGCGACGATCGCGTAGTTGGCAGCCGCACCGCTCTGCCACGCGGCGCGCCGGTCGAATTCGCCGTCGTGCGCCTGGATCACGGTGCCCGGCGCCGCGGCGAGCACGGCCGTGTTCATCTCGTCCATGTGATAGAAGCTCGGGATCTCGATGTCCCAGCCGCCGTGTCCGTCGTACGCCGTGCTGCCGCAGCTCCAGTCCTGGATCGAGGTGGTCGGCGACAGGTCGACGTAATTCACCAGCGTCTGGCCGAAGCTGTTGATCCCGCCGTTGCCCATCGGGTCGGCGTAGAGAATGAGTCCGGCGCCTTCGGGCGGCGGGCGATGCGCTTCGGTGCCGGGAGGGGGCGCGGGATCGGCGGGAATGCAGTTGACCCCCGGCGCCGGAGCCGGCACTCGACCACCGCGGTGGACTGGCTGGGCGGCGCTCGAAACGGGCCAGGCGAGGAGCGCGACGACCGTTTGCAGCGCGAGGAAAACCCGGATCACCATTCGGCCTCCGACTCCGGAGTGGGCTGACATTCTAGCCCACCTTTGGATCTTTCGCCGGGGGTGCCGATAGGAGTAGAGTAGAAACCGTTCCAGGGACCCTGTGTGTCCCCCGTTCTCCCCGAAGGCCCTGTGTGCCTTCGCACCGGAAAGGACGCGACATGAACGCCTCGCGCAAGTCCGACCCATTTGGCGCCCGCATTCCCTTCGACCTCCCCGGCGCCGGCCCCGCGACCCTCTACTCGCTTCCGCACTTCGCTCGGCAGACGAACGTCGAGTTGGAGCGCATGCCCTACTCGATCCGGATTCTGCTCGAGGCGGCGCTGCGCAATTGCGACGGCTTTCAGGTGACCGAGGCCGACGTGCTGCGCATCGCGGGAGGCGGCAAGTCAGCAGCCGAGGCCGTCAGTCGCGAAATCCCGTTCAAGCCCGCGCGCGTCATCCTGCAGGACTTCACCGGCGTGCCGTGCGTCGTCGACCTGGCCGCGATGCGCGACGCGGTCAGCCGCGTGGGCGGTGATCCCGCGCGCATCAACCCGCTCGTGCCGGTCGATCTGGTGATCGACCACTCGGTCCAGGTCGACGTGTTCGGCAACGTGCCTGGCGCTCGAGCGCAACGCCGAGATCGAGTTCGAGCGCAATCGCGAGCGCTACGAGTTCCTGCGCTGGGGACAGAAGGCGTTCGACAACTTCCGCGTCGTGCCGCCGGCCACCGGCATCGTCCACCAGGTGAACCTCGAGTACCTGGCGCGCGGCGTGATGACGGCGCCGCAGGCGGCGGCGCGACCGTCGCCTTCCCCGACACGCTGGTCGGCACCGACTCGCACACCACGATGATCAACGGCCTGGGCGTGGTCGGCTGGGGCGTCGGCGGCATCGAGGCCGAGGCGGTGATGCTCGGTCAGCCGCTCTACATGCTCATGCCCGAGGTCGTCGGCTTCCGGCTGACCGGCCAGCTGCGCGAAGGCGTCACCGCGACCGATCTGGTGCTGACGGTCACCCAGATGCTGCGCAAGAAGGGCGTGGTCGACAAGTTCGTCGAGTTCTGCGGCCCGGGCCTGTCGCCGATGTCGCTCGCCGACCGCGCCACCATCGGCAACATGGCGCCCGAGTACGGCGCCACCATCGGCTTCTTCCCGGTCGACGCCGAGACGCTGCGCTACATGGTGCGCACCAACCGCGCCGACGACGCGCGGCGACTCGAGGCGTACTGCAAGGAGCAGGGCCTGTTCCGCACCGACGACGCGCCCGAGCCGGCGTTCACCGACGCGCTCGCGCTCGATCTCGGCGACGTCGAGCCGAGCCTCGCCGGACCCAAGCGCCCGCAGGATCGCGTGCCGCTGCGCGACGTGAAGACGTCGTTCCGCCGGGCGCTGGTCGCGCCGGTCAAGGAGCGCGGCTACGGGCTGGCCGAGGCCGACACCGGCGCGCGGTCGAGTCCGTGCAGCTCAACGGCGACGCGCGAACGCTCGGCCACGGCGCGGTGGTGATCGCGGCGATCACCTCGTGCACCAACACGTCGAACCCGTCGGTGATGGTCGGCGCGGGGCTGCTCGCCAAGAAGGCCGTCGAGCGCGGGCTGACGGTGCCGCCAGCACGTGAAGACGAGCCTGGCGCCCGGCTCCAAGGTGGTGACCGAGTACCTGCGCGACGCCGGACTCATGGCGCCGCTCGAGGCGCTGGGATTCGACGTCGTGGGCTACGGATGTACGACGTGCATCGCCGCCGGCACGCCGGTGCTGCATGGCCAACGGTACCGCGCGTCGCATCGAGGACCTGCCGCTCGAAGGCGGTGCAGCAGTGTTCGGGCCGAACGACGAGCGGCAGACTGGCGAACGCGATCCAGTCCGAGCGAATGATCCAAGGCGTACGCGAGTGCGTCTCGCTGATCTTCCAGGATGGACGCGAGCCTGGTGTGCACGCCGGACCACGAGATCCTGTGCGCGGACGGGCGCTGGGTGCGCGCCGACGCGCTGGAGATCGGGCGGGATCGCGTGGTCGTCGGCCTCGAGGCCCCGCTCGACGAGCCCGGCAGCGACGAGGTCGGGTACGTGCTGCGAGGTCGGGCAACTGCGGTTCACGCTCGATGACGCGCGAACAGCGCCTGCGCGCCTTGGCATTCGCCCGCCTGCTCGGCCACCTGCTTGAGCGATGGCTCGATCAGCGTTCATGGCCAAGGGCCGGATGAACGTCGGTCAGGCGATGGACCGCGAAGCCGTGCTCGACGATGTCGAGCTGATCACCGGCAAGCGCCCGGCGGCGACGTCGCTACGACGAGCGCAAGTGGACGCATCGTGCTGCCGGCGGAGCTGACGGCCGCGATCCTGTCGCTCGCCGGCGTGACGCGTCGGCCGGCGGATCCACCAGGAACCTGGGTTGCCGGCGTTCGTTCTCGACGAGCGCTGTCCGCGTGGCGATCGTCCGCGAGTTCCTCGGCGGGCTGTTCGGCGCGGATGGCCATGCCCCTGCACTCGAGCGACAGGGCCCGCGCGAGGAGGACGCGTCCTGCAGTCCGCCGGCATTCTCGCGCACGACGATCGAGCCACACGCGGCTGCGCTTCGCGAGCGTGATGCGACAGCCTGCTTCGGCTGCTCGGCCGGTGCGGCGTCGAAGACCGAAGGCGCGCACGATCTACCAATACCCGATCCGACGCTCGGCCTCGTCGTACCCGAGGCGCGTCGACGGCGCGCCTCGCAGTCGAGGTGCGCCTGTCGCTTCCCGATGGCCTGTCGTTCGTCGAGCGGGTCGGGTTCCGCTACTGCGTGGACAAGAGCCTCAAGCGCCAGCGCGGCGGCGGTCTACTGGCGCACGGTCGCCACGATTCGCGATCAACGACTCTGGATGGCGGAGCGCATCGAGCGCTGCACAAGCGCGAGCCGGAACTGTCGCTTCTCTCAGGCCCGTCAGACAGACGGCTACCGAGCTGGCGGAGCGTGAACCACCGGTGTTCCCGCACTACTCGCTGCTCGAAGGGTACGATCGCTTCGACTCGTTTGCCGCGCCGCGGACGGTTCGTTCCGGCCCCTCCATCGGGAGTCGTGCGGATTCCCATCACCGGTCGAGTTGTTCCGCGAGACTCGGCGTGCGGGATTGGTTCGCGCCGCTCAAGGCAAGCACCGAGACGAACTACGTCGAAGCGCTACTGCGTCGACAAGGAAGCGCTGAGCCTGCCGACGTTTTCGCTTGCGTGTCATCGATCGGCGGCCGGCGGGCATCGCGGGAAGTCTTCGATCTCGCGGTGAACGACGTCCACGCGTTCGTCGCCGGCACGATCTGCGTGCACAACTGCATCGGCAACTGCGGTCCGCTGCCCGAACCGGTCGCAAACGCCATCAATGACGGCAACCTCGTCGCCGCCGCCGTGCTCTCCGGCAACCGCAACTTCGAGGGCCGCATCAACCCGCACACGCGCGCCAACTACCTCGCGTCGCCGCCGCTGGTCGTCGCCTACGCGCTGGCCGGCACCGTCGACATCGACCTCGAGCGCGACCCGCTCGGCACCGGCCGCGACGGCAAGCCGGTCTTCCTGCGCGATGTATGGCCCGGCCACGACGAGATCCGCGACACGATCGCGCGATCGCTCAAGCCGTCGCAGTTCGCCGAGCAGTACGCCAACGTGTTCGACGGCAATCCCAAGTGGAACGCGATCCCGGTGGCCGGCGGCGACCGCTATCGCCTGGGACGAAGCCTCGACCTACATCCACGAGCCGCCGTTCTTCGCCGGGCCTCACGCTTCGATCCCGCGCCGGTGCGCGACGTGAAGGGCGCTCGTTGCCTGGTGCGCGTCGGCGACTCGGTGACCACCGACCACATCTCGCCGGCCGGCGACATCGCCGAAGAGAGCCCGGCGGGGCAGTGGCTCAAGTCGCGCGGCGTCGCCAGGCGCGACTTCAACTCCTACGGCTCGCGGCGCGGCAACGACCTGGTCATGGTGCGCGGCACGTTCGCCAACATCCGGCTCAAGAACCTCCTGATCCCGGGCAGCGAGGGCAACCTGACGCTGCATCTGCCGGGCGGCGAGCGCGTGGCGATCTTCGACGCCGCCGAGCGCTACCGCGCCGAGGGCGTGCCCCTGATCGTGATTGCCGGCAAGGAATACGGGGCGGGCTCATCGCGCGATTGGGCAGCCAAGGGCACGCTGCTGCTCGGTGTCCGCGTGGTGATCGCCGAGAGCTACGAGCGCATTCACCGATCGAACCTGGTCGGCATGGGCGTGCTGCCGCTCCAGTTCCAGGCCGGCAGCAACGCCGACAGCCTGGGGCTCACCGGGCGCGAAGTATTCGACGTCACCGGAATCGAGGCCGGGCTCACGCCGGGGATGACCGTGATGGTCGGAGCGCGGCGCGAGGACGGCTCGACGCTCAGCTTCCCGACCGTCGCGCGACTGGATTCGCCGGTCGAGGTCGAGTACTTCCGGAACGGCGGAATCCTACAATCGGTGTTGAGGAAGCTCGCGCGGTCCTAGCGGTCGAAGTCGAAGGCGATCTCCGCCGGACGGCGCGTGCGCTAGGGGACCATTGCGACCCGGCGCACGAGATGAGTCGCTTCCGGGCGCTCGAGGCGCACGAAGTAGAGCCCGGCTGGCAGCGAACCGGCGTTCCACGGAAGCTCGTGACGTCCGGCCGGGAACTCGCGATCCGCGAGCGTCGAGCGCACGCGCCCCTGGACGTCCAGCACCTGGATGCGGACCTGGTCGGCGGTGGTCAGGTCGAAGGTCACGCGCGTCGGTCCGTGGCTCGGGCTCGGGTGGACGGCGAACGCGATCGCGCCCAGGGGTGGGCTCGGGGTCGATGCCGTCGGTCCACGACCGCGCACCGCGACTCGCTGTGCGACCAACTCGGTGTCGTTGATCGCTCGCGCGTAGAGGGTGCCCTCGACCGCACCCGTGCCCAGCGGTTTGAACACGACGTTCACGGTCGCGGTGGCGCCCGGGGCCACGGTCAACGGCAGCGGATCCCAGACGCGAAACCAATCGCTGGTGCTCGCGAACGCGTCGATCTCGATCGGGCGGTTCCATCGGTTGCGCACGGTGAGCGGTAAGGTAGTCGAGTCGCCGAGCTCGACCTGACCGAAATCCAACTCCGTGGCGTCGAGCGCGAACTGGCTCGTGCTCCAGGGAAACCGAAACGCGCGGTAGGTCGACATGTTGGTGACGCCGAACACCACCTCGATGGCCTTGGTGTCGTCGGGGTGGAGGTCGGTCACCTTGCGGCCAAACCCCCAGTTGATCAGCGTGCCGCCGCTCGGGCGGCGTTGCACGTTTCCGGTGGCGCGCCCGTACGTGTCGGGCGAGTCCCGGTACTCCCAGACCAGGGTCGCGACCTTCTTGGTCTCGTCCAGCACGTACTCGAGCCCGCGCGAGTACTCGGGGTCGAGGCAGTTGCCATTGTCGTAGAGCGTGATGTTGCCGCTGGGCAGCCGCCGGATGTCGTGCTGATGCGAGAAGCCGCGCGTGTCGCCGAAGAACGAGAACTGGTTGTTGCGGGCGTTGAAACCGAAGCGCCAAATGATGTTCCCGGTCTCGCGATCGATCTTGGTGATCTCGTTCATGTGGCGTGACGAGATCAGCCAGTTGCCGTCGTGGTCCAGCTCGATGGCGTTGCCGTGCACGTAGTCGATTGTCGCGCTGGTCAGATTGACCGTGCAGGCATCGGCGTCGGTGATCTCGAAGTGGTCCCAGCTCCGCCACTGGAACACCACGTTCTTCGACGCGTCGATCTCCTGCAGGACCAGGCCGGTGACCACTGCGTTCGGATTGCCGCCGGCGACCACGGAGTCCATGCGCACCGGCTGCGGGTCGTAGATCATCATCAGCGCGTGCCCGTTGGGCAGGACCTGCAGCTCGTGGAAATCCGGCAGGTCGTAGCCGTTGCCGACGTCGAAGCTGTCGACCACGGTGTAGGTGCTGTCGAGCCCGTAGAACTTGAACCTGCTCGGGGTGTTGTCGAAGTAGGTGAGGAGTCCGCTCGGCTGCATCTTGAAGTCCTGAACGCGCTGCGGGTTCCGGCGGTAGAACATCGGCTCGCCCTCGTTGTCGACGATCACCAGATTGCCGTGGACCGTGGGCGGCAGCGGGTTCGGGGTCATGAACAGGTGGCCGGGCTCGGGGTCGTTCAGACTCTGGATGATGATCGGGGGATAGCTCGGAGGCACCGGGCCGACCGCGGTCGGCGACGACGGCAGCGATGGGATCGAAGACAGGAGTGCATCGCCGGGGCTCTCGTCCGATTCGATCGACGTTCGCGACCCGGTGGTCGGGCGCTCTACGGCGATCGCGAAGTCGAAATCGAGAGGCGGCAGGGTCTCGCCCGACGCCGTGCGCAGGCCGGAGCTCAGGGTCACGGTGACCCGCTCGCCGAAGGCGAAGCGATGGCTCGGCACGAACATCAGGGTGCGCCCATCGTCTGCGAGCGTGAGCCGCCCGTCGTGCGGTCCGCTCAGCGATCCGACGACCGAGAAGAGCCGAGTGTCGAGCGAGGACGGATCGAGGGCCCGCGCACTGCGCAGCGCAACGTTGTTGCCAGGGGAAACGTACCGAGACCCGGGCGCCGGTGAGACGTACGTATACCCGGGAGGAATCGAGCCTTGGGCCGCGCTCGCGATTCCGACCGCCGCGCCTAGGACGATCGACCACGCCCAGGCTTTGTGACTCATGGAATGATGGCCAGCTTCCGGATCGTGCTCCGCCCGCCACTCTCGAACTGAACGAGATAGAGCCCCGCGGGCGAGGACCCGGCGCTCCACGCCAGCTCGTGACGGCCGGCCGGGAAGGAGCGGTCGGCCAGCACCGCGCGCACCCGGCCTTGAACGTCGAGGACGCGAATCCGCGCGTGATCCGTGCGCGGCAGGGTGAAAGCCAAGCGCGTCGCGCCGCGACTGGGACTGGGCCAGACCGACAACGCAAGATCGTGATCGGGACGCTCGACCGACGCGGTCGGACCGGTGCCGCGCAGCTCGACGGATTGCGCGACCAGTTCAGTGTCGTTCACCGCGCGAGCGTACAGCATGGCACGAACCGGACCCGAAGCCACCGGCGTGAACACGACGTCCACGGTCGCGAATCCCGCGACCGGAATGGTCACCGGGACGGGATTCAGCACACGGAACCTCGGCTCGGTGCTGACGAAGGCACCGATCTCGATCGGCTGATTCCAGGTGTTGGTCACTCGCAGCGGCCAGGTCATCGAGTCGCCCACCGCGACTTGGCCGAAGTCGATGAGCTCGGCATCCAGCGCAAACTGGGTCGTGGTCCAGGGGTATCGGTAGGCGCGGTAGGTCTGCATGTTCAGGACCCCAAACAACACCTCGAAAGCTTTGGTGCCGTCCGGGTGCAGGTCGGTTACCTTGCAGCCGAAGCCCCAGTCGACCAGCGTGCTGGCGGTCGCTCGACGCTGCACGCCGCCGGTCGCCCGCCCGTAAACGTCCGGGGAGTCCCGGTACTGCCACACCCGGGTCGCCACCTTGTTCACCTCGTCGAGCTGGTACTCGATCGCCCGCGAATACAGCGTGTCCATGCAATTGCCGTTGTCGAACAGGATCAGGTTTCCGTTTGGCAGGCGCCGCGCGTCGTGCTGGTGCGAGAATCCGCGCGTGTCGCCGACAAAGGTGAACTGGTTCCTGAGCGCGTTTTGCCCCATGCGCCAGAGGACCTCGCCGGTCTGGCGGTCGATCTTGGTGATCTCGTTCAGGTGGCGCGAGGAGATCAACAGGTTGCCGTCGTGGTCCAGCTCGATCGAGTTGGCGTGCACGTAGTCCACGGTCGCGGCCAGCGGGTCGACCGTGCAGGAGTTCTCGTCGAGGATGCCGAAGTGGTCCCAGCTCCGCCACTGGAACACCACGTTCTTGGCCGCATCGACTTCCTGGATGATCAGGCCGGTCACCAGCGCGTTCGGGTTGCCGCCGGCGATCACCGTGTCCATGCCGACCGGCTGGTCGTCGTAGGCCATCATGAGCGCGTGGCCGTTGGGCAGGAGTTGCAGTTCGTGGTTGTCGGTCTGGTAGCCGTTGCCGGTCTCGAAGCTGTCGACCACCGAGTAGTTGGCATCGAGCAAGTAGTAGCGAAAGGTCTCGTCGTGAAAAAAGCTCAGCCGGCCGTTGGCGTGCTTGTTGAAGTCGGTCGTGCGCCCTGGCATGCGCCGGTAGAAGAGCGGCTGACCGAAGTTGTCCATGATGACCAGGTTCCCCTGGACCGGCTGTCCCGGGGGGTTGGGGGTCATGAACAGATGCCCGGGCTCGGGATCCCGGGAGTAGATCACGTAGATCGGCGGATAGGAGGCGGGCAGGCTGTCGCCGACCGCGACTGCAACCGGAGTCGCCGCCAGCGGCCATTCGAACCCGCGCGAGGCGCGTGCATCGAACGGGTCCAACACTCGGTTTCGCCACGGCTGGGCCCGTGGGTCCACCGACCCGACGAAGAACTCGAAATCGAGGGGTGGCAGCGGCGAACCATCCGTCGCTCGCACGCCGGGCGCGACGGTCACCGAGATCCGTTCCCCCAGGCGATAGGGCCGGTCGGGAACGAACACGAGTGTTCGGCCGTCATCCGAGAGGTCAAGAGCTCCGGTGTGTTCGCCGCTGGCCGACCCGACGACCACGATCGTCCGGGCGCCCAACGACCCGCGATCCAGCAGCCGGTCGCCGCGAATCGCCACGTTGTTGTGCGGAGAGACGTAGCGGGACCCAGGCGTGGGCGAGACGTAGAGGTACCCGGGCGGTACGTCGGCGCCGGCCGCGGGCCCAATGAGGACCAGGGCCCAGGCCACCGGCAGCACCTTCAGGAGTAGGCCCCGGGATGGGAGAGCAATGGAGAACACACGGACCATGGGGGTAGCTCCGTACAAGACCCGACATTCTACTCCTCGGACACGGTTTCGTCCGATACAATTCTGTTTCGCCATTCGGCGAACCCGACCCATGAATCGCTCGATGAAGCCCTCGATCCCCTACCTCCTGAGCTTCCTGACCCTTGCCGCCGGGGTCGCGGTCGCCTCGAGCCGCTTTTCTACCGGCCCGCCGCCGTCGATGACCGGCGCCCCGGCGGTAGGCAGCGTGCCCGCGGAGAGCATCTGCGGGCAGTGCCACCAGACCTACGACGACCTCGGAAACCGCGTGCCCAACGTGAATCTTCCGGGTGGCGCGATCGAGTTGGTATTGCCCGGCACCTACGTGGGCGGGCAGACCTATCCCATCGAGGTGCGGGTGTGGAGCGACTCGACGGCATTCATACCGGGCCGCAAATGGGGTTTCCAGATGACGGCGTTCCTGGCCTCGAATGGCCAAGGCGCGGGCGCGTTCAGCGTCACGAACCTGAACGAGCTGCAGGTCGTCGAGGGAGAGCCAGGGCCCTGGGAATCCCGGAGCTACGTCGAACACCAGTTCCTCGGCACCCAGACCGGCGTCGCCGGCCCGGTCACCTGGCAGTTCCAGTGGCAGGCGCCAACCGTGGGAGCGGGAACCGTGTATTTCGCGGCCGCTGCCAACGCCGCAGACGGCACGTTCGACCCGGGCAAGGACTTCATCTACACGACGCTCGACAGCGTCGCCGACTTCCTGACGCCGGTTCAGGCGGCGACGTGGGGCAGCGTCAAGCGCCGCTGGCGCTGATCGCGACGCTTGCGCCGCTGCGTGCGGTGCGTTGGCCAGGGCCTCTACGGATTCAGGATCAACGGCAGGCCGTCCTTGCCTCCCACGACCACCACCTTCGCGTTCTGCGATTCGGCCAGCTTGGCCGTCGCCTCGATCCCCTTCCAGCGCAACAGCGATTCGGTGAGGCCCGAGCTGACGATGCGCTGGTAGTCGGCGATGCCCTGCGCCTCGATCCGCTTGCGCTCGGCCTCGCGCTGCTCCTTCTTGAGCACGAACTCCATTTGTTGCGCCTGCTGGTCGGCGGCCAGCTTGGCCTGCACCGCGTTGGCGACCTGCTCGGGCAGCGTAATCCCGCGCAGCAGGAGAGCCTCGAGGACAACACCCCGGCCCTCGAGTCGAGTGCTCAGCTCATCCTGCATCTTCGTAGTGACTTCGTTGCGGCGGCTGGAATAGAGGTCCGAGGCGTTGAACCCTGCAGTGACGTCGCGGATGGACGACCGGAACTCGGGCATCAGAACGTTCTCGATCAGCCCGTCCATCCCGCCGTAGCGTGCGTAGACGTCCTTCGCGAACTTGGGGTCGATGTGGAACACCACGCTGACATCGAGACCCACCACCAGACCCTCGTTGGTCGGGGTCTGAGTCTTCTCCTCGAACTGCTGGGTGCGGCAGTTGATGCGGTGGACACCGAACCACGGACCCCATGCGTGGAGTCCGGGTGGCCAGGTGTTGGGCTGGACGGCGCCGAACACTTCGATCACCCCGATGTGCTCGGCGGGCACCGCGGCACAGCCGGTAATCAGGGGCAACGCGGCCAACAGAACGGCGGGTAGCAGGCGCTTCATCGAAAGTTCCCTCCTGGGAAAGGCCATACGGTCCAAACTCGGGCCGACACGCCGGGTGATGCGCGCGACCATCTTATCCTTTGAGGCCGGGTCGATCCCGGACGCACATCATGGTTCCGGTCATCATCGCGACGTGGTGCTCGGCGCCGTCGCGAATCGCGAACCCGTCGGCCTGCGTGACCGTCAGGTTGCGGCCGGCGCGAATCACCCGACCGCGCGCCACGAAGCGCTCGCCGTCGGCGGGGGCCAGCAAGTGGATGCGGACCTCGACCGACAGCACGGCCGAGTCGGCAGGCATCAACGAGAAGGCGGCGTAGCCGCAGGCGCTGTCGAGCACCGTAGCCAGGATGCCGGCGTGGATGAAACCGTGCTGCTGGGTGAAGTCGGCCCGGAACGGAAACGACAGATCGACCACGCCCGGCTCCACCCGGTCGAGCCGGACGCCGAGGGTGGCCATGACGGTCTGGCGCGCAAAGCTCGCATGCACCCGATCGGCGTAGTCGGGATCGGCCGGTGCCGTGCGGTCGCGCATGGCGGCACTCTGGGGCGGGCACGGCCGGGGCGCAACCGCCCAAGACTGGACTCCGACCGAGCGCATGGCTTCCTCGGCTTCCTGCCAACCTGGCGCTGCCCATGACACCGGGGCATATCCGCCGCCGGCGATCGGGATTCCGGACCTTGTCGTTCCAACGACTTGCCGGCATCTCCGCCCTGGCACGACCGATGCTGAAATAACCGGGTCGAGGGGCCGCGATAGCTGGAACGGAGGTGGTGCCATGTTCCGGCTGAACGAAGCCGGTTGGGATCGCATCCTTAGGGGGTTATTGGGTGTGGTCCTGTTGTACCTCGGATGGGGAGGGGTGGTTTCCGGAGCGTTGGCGACGATACTCAAGGTGCTTGGTTTCGTGTCCTTGATCACGGGCATAGTAGGATTCTGCCCGATCTACGGCGCCTGCCGGATTCGCACGAACAAGGCCTGACGTCACCGGACGCCGAACCGCCCGCGAGCGACGCGCGTGACGCGCCACCCGCTGGGGGTGGGAGCCACCCGGCCCCCCATAAACCGAACGCCGAGACGACGCGCCGCGGGGAACCCGCGGCGCTGTCATTTGCCGGCGGGTCGCGATTGCGCGACATTTCCCGCCATGCCGCGTTCCCGCAGCCGCACCGGCGCCCAGCGCACAACGCTCTCGCGTGAGCGTCGCCGATTCTTGAAGCTCGCCGCCCTGGCCAGCGCAACGACCGCGATGGGCGGAGTCCAGATCGCCCTGGCCCAGACCGCGGCAAAGCCCGACACCGCGAAGGTCACCCCGCCGGCACCGGCGGCTCCGGCCCAACCGGAAGTTCCGCCCGAGATCGCGGCTGACGCCAAGGCGCTTGTGGGAATCCTCGAGCGACGCTACGGCAAGCACCTGAGCGCCGAGCAGCTCGCCACCCTCGAGCGTGACCTGCAGGGCCGGCTGCGCGCCGGGAAGGCGCTGCGCGAGGCCAAGCTTCTGAACAGCGACGAGCCGGACACGGTGTTCCGCGCATGAGCCCGGCCAAGGCCGCGACCGGCGCCGCCAAGGCTTCCGCCTCGGCGAACACGTTCCTCACGCTGCGCGAGTTGTCGCAGCAGATCCGCGACCAGAAGCTCTCGCCGGTCGCGCTCACCGAGCTGTCGCTCGAGCGCCTGCGCCGACTCGGCGATCGCTACAACGCGGTGGTCACCATGATGGCCGACTCGGCGCGTCGCGAGGCCAACGCCGCTGCCAAGGAGATCAAGGCCGGTCGCTGGCGGGGTCCGTTGCACGGGATTCCCTACGGCGCGAAGGATTTGGTGGCGACCAAGGGCGTGCCGACCACGTGGGGCGCGACGCCCTATCGCAAGCAGGTATTCGACTACGACGCGACGGTGGTCACCCGCCTGCGCGAGGCCGGCGCGGTGCTGGTCGCCAAACTGGCGATGGTCGAGCTGGCGGGCGGCATGGGCTACAACCACGCCGACGCCTCGTTCACCGGCCCTGGAATCACGCCGTGGAACGACAAGTTCTGGAGTGGCGGCTCGTCGAGTGGTCCCGGCTCGGCGGTGGCCGCGGGGCTCGTGCCGTTTGCGATCGGCTCCGAGACGTCGGGCTCGATCCTGACACCGTGCGCCTACTCGGGCGTCACCGGGCTGCGGCCGACCTACGGGCTGGTCAGCCGTCACGGTGCGATGGCGCTCTCCTGGACGCTCGACAAGTTGGGGCCGATGGCGCGTAGCGCCGACTGCTGCAGCATTGTGCTCGGCGCGATCGCGGGCAGGGACCCGCACGACGCCAGCAGCCTCGAGGGCACCTACCAGCACGCCGACCCGATGTCGTCTGGGCGCAAGTTCCGAGTCGGCGTCCCCAAGGGCGTGACCGAGAAGGTGCAGCCCGAGGTGCGCGACAACTTCGAGAAGTCGCTCGAAGTGCTGGGCGATCGGGTAGTCGTGACCCGCGACGTCGAGTGGCCCGAGTTCCCGTGGGGCCCGTCGATCGGCGCGATCGTCGGCGCCGAGGGTGCGGCCGCGTTCATTGACCTGATCGAGGCCGGCAAGGTGAAAGAGCTGCGCTGCCCGCGCGACCGGCACGGCGGCTACGCCGCGACGCTGATTCCGGCCGTGGACTACCTGCAGGCCATGCGTCTGCGCGCGCCGATGAAGCGCGCGGTGTCGGCGTTGTTCGATCGTTTCGACGTCATCGCGTCACCGACACGCGCCACGGTCGCCTACCCGATCGACAAGAACTTCGAGGACTCCTACCCGGGCATCATGGGCGGGCCGCCGCTGATTCCGGCCGCAAACCTGTGCGGCCTGCCGGCGCTGTGTATGCCCAACGGCTTCGGTGAGAACGACCTGCCGACGTCGATCACGTTCATGGGCGCGGCACTCTCGGAGCGCGATCTGGTCGACCTCGGACGGATCTACCAGGAGCGGACCGACTGGCACACCAAGGTGCCGCCGGGGGCGTAAGGGCCACAACGTCCCTACCTGTTGCCGCTCCAGCTCTCCGGACCCGCCCCTGAACGAGACTGCCAATGAAAAAAGTGACTTTGCAGACCCCGATATCCCTGGCGGAACTCAGAGAGATGGCAGTCGCTGGTTTCGGGGAACTCGTGAAGGCCGTGGTCGACGTGGAGCAGGGGATCATGCTGGTAGATGCCGAAATGCATTCTGACGAGGAAGCGATGTTCCTCGCGGACGGGTCTCGTCAGCAGGATCTCTGGGGCATCAACCTGTATCCCGACCTTCCCGAGGAGGAGTGGCTCGAGTTCGACTCGATGATCAACCTGCGGCCATCGCTCGGGAATCGCTCTCGAGCCGTAGACGATGCGGCGACTCGGAACCGCATTGTAGAACTGGTCCGGCGCCTCGTGCAGCGATGAGCGGCGCTCGTCATCGTGATCTGGCCGCGGGTCGGTGGCATGAACTGACGCTCTTCGAGCAGCTTGGCAACATCGGCAGCGAAGTGAGCCGGGCATCGCGGTGGAAAGGGCGGAATGAGCGTCTGGCCGAGGGCGCGCTGGAACGAGCTTTGGAGCTCCTGGATCTGACACTTACGGATCCGCGGCTTCGCGGCTCCGTCGCCCGCCTCCGCGAAATCGCCCGGGCTCGGGAAGTCGTCGTGGACTTTCTTCATGGCTCGAACGAGTACGGCTCAACTGAGATCTCCCTGCAAAGATATTTCGACGCGTATGCAATCGCGGCGCGTAATCCGAGGTCGGCCCGAACTCGGAGCTAGGTCGCTCGCCAAACAGCTTTCAGCGTTTGCGCACCAGCCGCCAGAACTGGGCGTCGTTGAGCAGCGTAATCTTGTGCCCTTTCTCGCGCAGGCGCTTGATCTCCATCAGCTTGAGCCCCGCGTCCTTGCCGGCGGCCTGGAGCGCGTTCGGCCGCCCGCGCACCACCACCGTCGTCTGCGCGGACGGCGCGCCGTGAACGATGGCGCCCGCCCGGCGCGCGGCGCGCGCCGCCACGATGCGGGGTTTGCTGAGCGTACCGGTGAACGCCAGGTGGACGCCCTTGAGCGACCGGAGCACGCCGATCTTGAGCGGCGCCGGCGGATTGCGCAGGGCATCGATCAGCTCGTCGGCGCTCTCGTAGCGCTTGCGCCGCTCGCCGATGCACCGGTAGACGATCTCCTTCAGGTGGTCGGTGCACGCGAGGCGGCGGATCTCGCCTTGGCGAATCCGGGCGTCGGCATCGCCTTTGACCAGCATGCCCAGCAACTGCCCGACTTGATAGACGTCGTCGCGCGCCTGCCACTTGGGCACCGCACCCGCCAGGATGTCGCTCGGCGCGGTGAACGGATTCAGCGTGCGCGCGGTGATTCCGCGGCGGTCGCTCTGCTGGCGGACGATACCGAAGTCCCCGAGCTTGAGGGTCGGCCCCTCGCACACGAACACGTTGAGCGGTGTGAGGTCGCGGTGGAGCATCTGGCCTCGATGCAGCTTGCCCAGCACTTCGAGAATGCCAGCGATCTCGCGGCGCACGGTGCGCTCGGGCCAGCCCTTGCCGGCGCGGCGCAGGTACATGCGCAGGTCGCCATGGCGCGCGTACTCGAGCGCCAGGCAATAGCGCACCTGGCCGTCGGCGGTCAGCAGGGGGAACGTGTCGAACACGCGGATCGCCCGCGGGTGATCGTCGAGGAGCTGTCCGAAGTAGGCTTCGCGCAGCCAGCCGTCGATGTGCACGCTGATCTTGATGCACACGGTTTCGGCGATCTTGGAAGATCGGCCGAGGCGGCGCGCCAGGTAGACCTGGCCGAACCCGCCCTGGCCGAGGAAACGCTCGATCCGGTAGCTGAGCCGGGTCTCGGGGCTGGTGACGATCTGTTCAGCGGCGAGCAGGCGATCGGCGGGCGCGCTGGGCGTGCTGCGCGTCGTGGCGGCGGAGTCGATCTTGGCGGGGCTCATCGCCCCTGAACAATCGCACTCGCGCCCAGGTCCGACAAAGGAGGGGAGCCGCCGGCAGTGGGATCAACGAACTAGGTGTCCCCGGGGACACCTACTGTCCGTGCGGACAGTTGGCCACGGGTCGGAGCTATGCCGCTCGCTCGAGCGAGTTGCGCCGCGGCACCTGCTCCATCGCCCGCTGGACGTCGGTCCGCGGGGCGAGCCGGTGCGAGGTCACCGAGGTCACCACCAGGAGCCGCAGCGTGTCGTCGTCGAGCTTGTGGCCGCCGTGGTGGATGACACTCTCGACCACCGGCATCAGGCCCTCGAGCGCTGACGGCAGCTGGCTGACGTTGCCGCTGTAATTGGCCCGCATGTGCTCGCCGACCGCCTCGTGGATCAGCTTGGTGAGCTGGGCGAGGCGCGCAAAGTCGACCCCGGAGTTCCCGAGTTTCTGCCGCAGGACCAGCGTGATCACCACGACGTCGATGATGACGGTGGCAGCGATGGCGATCCAGATCCAATCAGGCACGATGGTCTCCCGGGGTTGGCGTTCCGAGAGTTATCGGCCGCGTCGGTCGAGCACTGGACCCGGCCTTGGTGCACGGCGGGGGCGGCTGCGCGATTTCGCCCTAGTCGCGCGGCGACGACTCGGCCGGCACGACCTCGATATCGAGCTTCTGCCCGCGCCGGAGCACCGTCAGGCGCGACCGCGCGCCGATCCGCTCCTCGGAGAGCAGGCGGTGCATGTCGTCGACCGACTCGATCGGCTGGTCCTCGAAGGCCACGACGATGTCGCCGTCCCTCAAGCCCGCTGCCTGAGCCGGGCTGCCGGGCTCGACCTGGACCACCATGAGCGCGTCCTGCGATCCGATGCCGTAGGCGCGCAGGATGCGCGGATGGAGATGCACGTGCTGACCGCCGATTCCGAGGTACGCGCGGCGGATGCGCCCCGAGCGAATCAGCAGCGTCGCCACCTGGATCGCGGTGTTCGAGGGAATCGCGAAGCACAGGTTCTGCGCCGGCAGGATCACCGCGGTGTTGACGCCGATCACCTCGCCGCGCGAGCTGACCAGCGGCCCGCCCGAGTTGCCGGGGTTCAGCGCCGCGTCGGTCTGGATGATGTTGTCCATCAGCCGGCCCGAGCGCGAGCGCAGCGTGCGCCCGAGCGCGCTGACCACGCCGGCGGTCACCGAGGTCTGGAAGCCAAAGGGATTGCCGATCGCGATCACCAGCTGGCCGGGCTTCAAGGCGCTCGAGTCGCCGAGTGTCGCGGGCACCAGGTCCGGTGCCGTGACCCGCACGATCGCGAGGTCAGTGTCGGGATCGTCACCCACAAGGTCGGCCGCCAACTCGCGGCCGTCCTGCAGGATCACCCGGATCGCGGTTGCGCCATGGACCACGTGGCTGTTGGTCAGCACCAGGCCGTCGTGGGTGAACACGAACCCGGAGCCGCTGCCGCCGCGACGGCGCCCAGGTAGGGAAATCTGGCCGGGGGAAGAGCCGTGCTCGACCTCGATCCGGACCACCGCGGGTCCGACAAGGTCCACCGCCGAGGTCACGGCGCGCGAGTAAGCGTCGAGCAGCTCGGCGTCAGTGCTGTGGGCGTCGGAGTTCAGCCCTTCTGGTACACGTTCCTGATCGGGCATGGCGCCGCATTGGATGCAGAGTGCCCGCAAAAGGCTTCGCGGCTCGTCCAACGTCAGGAGATCGTCAGGGCGGCACGAACACGCGACCGATTGCCGCACTCCGATGCGGCGAAAGTTGGTTCCTATCGAACGAGATCGATCGACAGCGCCCCGGTCGGCGGCGTCACGCGGTGCACGGTGAACGACAGCGCACTGGTGCCGGCCGCTCGGCTGGCCATCATCACGGCCGCGGGCGCCGACGACACAAGCGTCGTCGCACGCGGCAGCTCGGCCGACGGAAAGCGCACGAGCCAGCGGGCAATCACGGCTTCAGGGGTCGGGGCCACGACACCCGCGAGCACGAACGGTGCTGCCGACAGTGCCGGCAGGATCACCGCACCCAGCGGGCACGCGGCATCCAACGCCACGATTCCCGGGCGCGCGGCGCGAATCACACGCTCCGATTCGGCGGCGCTCACGGCGAGCACGAGGCCGGTGCCCTTGTCGTCGGCCATCGAGGCATCCTCGGTGATCACCACCAGCGTCGTGCCGCGACGCGAAGCGACGCGCGCGACCAGCATCCGCAGCAGCCGATTGGCTTCGTCCAGCGTCGGCGCGGCGGCAAAGATGGTTGCCGATGGTTCGTCGAGCACCGCGTCCAACGCTTCCCACTTGCCGGCCACCACGCCGGCATCGACGTCGGCGAGGCTCACCCACATGGCTTCGTTCAGGCCGCTGATCCAGGTGATGCCGTAGCGCCTGCCGCGATGACTGACCACGCGGCGCCTCACGTCCTCCGCCAGATTTTCGAGCGCGACGCCGGACATCAGGCTGACGCGTAGCTCTTCGTAGGCCTGAACATCGAGCGGTGCTTCCTCCGCCTGCGGTGGATCCCAACGGCCTTGACGGAACAGCCGTGGCTCCGCCTCGGGCCGGAACAGCAGACGATCCTCCATCACCTGCAGCGAATCGAGCCAGGGATCGCTCCACGACGGCGCGCGGCGCGCTTCGGAGACGGCCTCGCTGGTCACGCGATGGAACTCGTCGCGCAGGGCGTCGAACTGGGTCTGGCGCACCAGCAGCAGGCGCGTCGCGCCGGTGTCGCCAGATTCCTCGTCCATGCGGCGCGCAGCCTCGAGCATGATGGCCTCGATGCTTGCGTCGATCGCTTCTTCGCCCGCGGGCTTGCCCGGGCGGAATTCGAACATTCCGGCGCGGATCATGAACACCCGATAGGCGGCGTCCAGACCCTGCTTGCGCCGGTCGTCGACCGCGTTCACCAGCTTGCCCTCGCGAATCGAAAGCGTCGAGCGGCGGCCCTCCGCGGTGACGGTCAGTGTGCCGCTCGCGCGATTGAGCATCAGCAGGTGGCCCAGGTCGAACAGGCCGACGACGCCCAGCTCGCCGCTGAAAGAGCCCGCGCGCGTGGCCATCGAGGTCATGCGGCCATCAGGCCAGCGTCGCCGGGCGCGGCGCGCAGCAAGTCGCGGTTGGTCACGTGCGCCGCCGCCATCTCGGGCGACACGACTCCGGTGCGGACCAGGTTCATGACCGATTCGTCCATGGTCTGCATGCCTTCCTTGCGCCCGGTTTGAACCACCGACGAGAGCTGGAACGTCTTCCGCTCGCGAATCAGCGCCGACACCGCTTGGGTGCCCATGAGGATCTCGAGCGCCAGCGCACGGCCGCTGCCGTCGCGCCGCTTGAGCAGGCGCTGGGCGAGCACGCAGCGCAGCGACTCGGAGAGCATCAGACGCACCTGCATCTGCCGTTCGCCGTCGAACGAGTCGAGGATGCGGTCGACCGTCTGCATCGCGCTCATCGTGTGCAGCGTGCCGAACACGAGCTGGCCGGTGGCCGCCGCGGTCAGCGCCAGCGACATGGTCTCGGCGTCCCGCATCTCGCCGACCATGATCACGTCCGGGTCCTCGCGCAGGGCGCCATGCAGCGCCTGGACGAAGCTCGGCGTGTTGCGCCCGATCTCGCGCTGGGTGACCAGCGACTGGTGGTTGATGTGGCGGAACTCGATCGGGTCCTCGATGGTCAGGATGTGCTTCCGGTGCGTGCGGTTGATGTGGTCGATCATCGCCGCGAGCGTGCTCGACTTTCCGGTGCCGGGGGGGCCGGTGACGATCACCAGGCCGCGCGGCAACTCGGTCAGGCGCGCGAGCGAAGTCGGCAGGCCCAGGTCCTCGAAGGTCGGGACCGCTCCGGGGAGCAAACGGAATGCGCCCGAAACCCCCTTGTGCTGCTCGTACACGTTGCAACGCACCCGGATCACGCCGGGGACTTCGTACGAGAAGTCCACGTCGCGATTCTGCTCGTAACGCGCTCGCACCTGCGCGTCCATGATCTCGAACATCAGCAGCTCGCAGACCTCGGCGGTCAGCTGCTCGTACGGGATCGGAGTGATCTCGCCGTGGATCCGGACCATGGGCGGAGCCCCGGCGCTCAGATGGAGATCCGAAGCACCCTGGTCCTTGACCAGCTTGAGGATCGCGTCGATGCGTGCCATGGCGTGCCTGAGTTTTCGGCCGGACTCGGCGAAATCTGGAGTCCGCTCAAGACGCCGCCCTCGAGGACCGATACCCGGACCGAACCCGGAGGCGAGCGCATGTTCGAGTACATCGAGAAGATCGCGGTCGAGATCAGCGTCTGCATGTCAGGCGAGGAATCGCAGCCCGGCCACTGCTGGCTGCTGCCCCAGTCGCGCGATCATCTCGGCCCGGAGACCCTGTTCGAGCTGTTGAACTCCGGCAGCCGGATCGTGCCGCTGGTGGTGCCCGAGCGATCCGAGGTGGTGCTGCTCAACCGCCTCGACGTCAACTGGGTCATGGCCACGCGCGAGGTCAAACCCGAGCTGGTCTGTCCGCCGAACTACTTGGTGACTAACGAGGAAACCGTGCACATCACGTTCCGGGACGGCCGCACCATGGTCGGCCTGGTGCAGATGGAGCAGCCCGAAGGCATGAACCGGGTCTCGGACTTCCTGAACCTGCCCGACGACTTCTTCCCGATGCGCGCCACCCAGGGCGCGGCGCTGGTGAACAAGTCCCAGGTGCGCGCGGTGCGTCTGCTCGCGCCCTCGCCGCAGCCGGTCGCGGTCCGGGACCTACCCCGGAACTAGATTCCCGCGGGGCGGGCGCCGTTACGGCCCCGTCCTCCCGAGTTTGCCGAGCGTGCGGGAACGCGTAGGATCGCGGGGCCCATGCACACCATCCAGCCCGCCCGCGTGAAGCCCGGTGCCGTTCTCGACGCCCCCTCCGCGCAGTCCGCCGGACCCGCTGCCGCAGGTTCGACGCGCATCCTGCGCGGCAAGGCTCTGATCTTCTGGGACCCCAAGCGCCCCGGCCACAAACTCGACGCGATCGACACCGACCAGATCACGCCAGCCTCCGACTGCGTGTCCGAGAGCCTGGAAACGTTGGACGAACGCTGGAAAGCCGGCTCGTTCCGCCACCTGATGCCCGACTTTCGCGCCCGCGTCCACCGCGGCGAGTCGTTCCTGATCGCGGGCGACCGGTTCGCGATCGGCAGCTCGCGCGAGATGAGCCCGGCCGGGCTTAAAGGTGTCGCCGAAGAGGCCGGCCTCGAGATGGTCGTGGTGTGCGGCAACAACATGGGCGACATTTTTCGACGCAACGCGCTCAATCTCGGGCTCCAGGTCGTTCAGAGCCCCGAGGCCGTGGCCGACGCGCAAGAGGGCGACGCGTTCGAGTTCGATCCGGTGAGCCGGCGGCTGACCAACACGACGCGCGGCAAGACCTACGAGCCGGTGGCGCTGACGCCAAAGGAAGACGAGATCCGGCGCACCGGCGGCATCTTCGCCGTCGGCCGCCGCGAATTTCCCGAGGCGGTGCGGCGCAAGCCGGAGGTCGTCTGGGCCGGCGCCGACGTCGCGCGCAACCTGACCACAACCGAGCAGATCGTGTGGGCGCATCGAGTCGACAAGGACGCGCGGGTCGAGCCGGGGGCGACGCTGCGGGTATTTGCAGACTTACTTCCGGCTTCTGACGGCACCGCACCGTTCTCGATCCACACGTTCAACCAGATCACGGGCGGCGACGCCATCTTCCCGCGCCAGATCGCGGTCGCCAACGATCACTTCGTGTTCACCGGCAAGGCCGACGACGATCGCCAGACCGCGATCGGCCGCGCGTTCGCGAAGCACCACGGAATCGAGAAGCCCTACTACGCCACACCGGGCGACGGCATCTTCCACTTCTATTTTCCCGAGCAGGGCCTGGTGATGCCGGGGCAGTTCATCCCCGGGGCCGATTCGCACAGCCGCGCCTACGGCGCCTACGGTGCGATCGGCATCGGGGTCGGCTCGACCACGCTCGGCTTCGGCTGGTCGACCGGCTACATCTACTTCACGGTGCCCAAGCAGCGGCGCGTGGTGTTCGCCGGCAAGCTCCAGCCGTGGGTCACAGGCAAGGACATCGTGCTCGCGTTGCTCAAGCGCTGGGGCGCCAAGCAATCGCAGGGCATGTCGGTCGAATTCATCGACGCCGGCAAACAACTTCCGGTCGCCTTCCGCAACACCATCTGCAACATGATGGCCGAAGGCGAGGCGATGAACGGCATCTTCGCGGCCGACGACATCACCTATGAGTGGTATCGCAAGAAGGGCATGAACGAGCTGCCCTACCCGCGGATCGCGCCCGGCGCAAACGCCCGCTACGAGATCGACGAGGCGCTCGATCTGCCCGAGGTCGTGCCGATGATCGCCCGGCCGTTCAGCCCGGGGAACGCGTTCCCGGCCGAGGAGATCGCCAAGGAGCGACTCACCTTCGACAAAGCCATGATTGGCTCCTGCACCAACGGCGGCTACGACGACTTGCTGTCGGCGGCACTGGTGATCCACGCCGCGCGGCGCGGCGAGGTCGCCAAGCCGTTCATCATTTTCCCGGGATCGGGCGGCGTGAAGCGCCAGATCGAAAGCGCCGATCCTCGTCTGGGCGGTGCTTCGATCGCTGACGTCTTCCGCTCGGTCGGCGGCGAGATCCGAGAGTCGTGGTGCGGGCCGTGCTTCGGCCAGGGCCCGGATGCCCTGACCGCGGGACAGCGCGCGATCACGTCGTTCAACCGAAACTGGACGAACCGCATGGGTGTGGGTGGGGAAGGCTACCTGGCGAGCCCGGCGGTGGTGGCGGCAAGCGCACTGCTCGGCTACATGGGGCCGCCCGGCGACCTCGGGCTCGAGTGGGAGCCGGAGAAGTTCGGAGTCTAGCGGCCGAGCTTCGGATTCTCGCAGTTCGAAGGCCGACACAGGGAAGTGCCGAATGCGTCACCGGTTGATCCTGGCCGCACTCATCGCTCTGGCGTGGCGATCGCCCGCCGGCGCGGCCACCGTGCACGACTGCGACACGCCTGGAACGCCCTTCACGTTTGGATCGTTCGGCGTTCCGCCCGCGCCGGGGTGCCTCGCCGGGCCGAGCGGCAACTTCCTGCGCCTCGCCGACACCACGCTCGCCAACGTCAACTCGATCGCGTTCGATTTGAGTGACCCCGGGGCGCACGACGTCATCGTCGCCGACTTCGACTTCCGCATGACGCCGCAGTCGGCGGTCAGCCGCGCCGACGGCTTTGGCTTCACCTTGGCGAGCACGGCACTGTTCGACACTACCGGCGCGATCGGCGGCGAGTCCGAGGAGGCCGACCTCGACGCCTCGCTGGGCATCGGCTTCGACATCAATCAGGGCGCGGGGGAAATCAGCGCCGACCACGTCTCGGTTCACTGGAACACCACCAAGCTCGCGGAGTTCGACCTGTCGCATGAGATCGACCTCGCGAATGGCTACTTCAACCACGCGCGCGTGATTGCCCGGCCGGCGCACAACCCGCCCGACGTCACGGTGATCCTGACGCCATGCAGCGGACCGCCGATCACCGTGGTCGATCGCTTCGCCGTTCCCGGGCTCGCGCCCTACGAGTCGCGCGTCCACTTCATGGCACGCTCGGGCGGCCAGACGGCACTTCACGATCTCGACAACGTGCGGGTTCAGTTCGTCGATTCGCTGACCAGCGTGCTGAGCTTCTCCGCGGCCAAGTACTCGCCGGTCGAGACCGACGGCGCCGCGGGGGTCCGGATTGATCGCGTCGGCGGTCTGCAGAGCTCGGTTCAGGTGCGCGTCAGAACCACGCCCGGGTCCGCGACTCTGGCCGACTACGACACAACCTCGACGCTCATCGCATTCGGTCCCGGAGAGACCGCCAAGGTCGTACCGATTCCGATCCACGACGACGCCGTCACCGAAGGCGACGACGCGTTCAGCGTCCAGTTGCTCGATGTGGGCGGCCCGGTTGCGATCGCCGGACCGGCGGAAGCGTTGGTGACGATCGTCGACGACGAGCAGGCGCGGGCGCTCGGCCACTGGAGCGATCCCGTGTGCCTGCCCATCGTCGCGATCCACGCAACGCTGCTGCCGAGCGGCGAAGTCATGATGTGGCCGGGCGAGGAACAGCACATCGGCGGCAACGGCGGCGACCATCCGGTCCGCTGGGATCCGATGGGCGGCATGGTCCACGGCATCGCCCAGGCCGGCTTCGATCTCTTCTGTTCGGGCCACACGCTGGCCGCCGACGGCCGCGTGTTCGTCACTGGCGGGCACATCGCCGAGGCCGAGGGCCTGCCGAACGCCGCGTTCTACGATCCGGTGACCAACACGTGGGAACACCTGCCCGACATGAACGGCGGCCGCTGGTATCCGACCAACACCGTCCTGCCGAACGGCGATCTATTGGTGACCGCGGGGTCGATCTCACAGACCCTCATGAACGACTTGCCGCAGGTCTGGGACGTGCGAGCGCACGCCTGGCGCGATCTGACCGACGCGCGGCTCGGTGAACCGCTGCTCTGGCGCTATTACCCGTGGATGTATGTGATCGGGGAGGACAGCGTCTTCTGTGCCGGCTGGCAGGGGGAATCGTGGTACCTCGATCCTCGCGGCACCGGCGCGTGGACGAACCCAACGGCCACGAGCTTCGGGTATCGCGAGTACGGCTCGTCCGTGATGTTCGAGCACGGGAAGATCCTGGTGATCGGTGGCAGCTCCTACGACACCGCCGTTCCGCCGACCATCACGCCGACCGCATCCACCGAGGGGATCGATCTCGACGATCCCGCTCTGCAGTGGATCGCCGGTGCGCCCATGGCCTATCCGCGCCGGCACCTAAACACGACGCTTCTGCCCGACGGCACTGTGCTCGCGACCGGCGGCACCAGCGGTCTCGGAAGCAACAACCCGGTCGGCGCCGTGCTCGCCGCCGAGCTGCTGAACCCCGCGACCGGGAGCTGGACGACCCTCTCATCGATGACCGTGCCCCGGCTCTACCATTCGCTTGCGCTGCTGCTTCCCGACGGGCGCGTGATGAGCGCCGGCGGCGGCGCGCCGTCGCCGCGCGGCCACCTGAACCGTCGCGATGCCGAGTTGTTCTCGCCGCCTTACCTGTTTCGCGGGACGCGACCCATGATCCACGCGGCGCCGGCAGCAGTAAGGTTTGGCGAGACGTTCCACGTCCAAGTCCACGATCCCGCCAACATCACCGCGGTTCGCCTCATGCGCCACGGCTCAGTGACCCACGCGTGGGACGCCAACCAACGCATCGTGCCGGTCGAGTTCACCCTGGTGCCGGGCGGGCTCAACGTCGCCGTGCCGGTCGACTCCGCCCGCTGCCTGCCGGGCCACTACATGCTGTTCGTGGTCGACGACCAGGGCGTGCCGTCGGAAGGCATGACAGTGCGGGTGAGCGGTCCGGCGGTGGGAGGCGGGACGTCGGCCGCCGCCAACGGGATCACGATCCACATGGTTCTGCCGAACCCAGCGCGAGAAGAGATCCGAGTCTCGTTCACGCTTCCGGGCGATGGGCAGGCGACGATCTCGCTCTACGACGTCACCGGGCGGCGGATCGCCACCGAAAACGTCGGCTCACTCGGCGCCGGGAGTCACGTGGTGACGCTGCGCGACCGCCCGGAGCGCCCGGGAATCTACTGGCTGCGCGTGTCGCAGGGCGCCGAGTCTGCGACCGCGCGTGTCGCGTTCGTGCCGTGATTCTGAACGCTACCGAAGCACCCGCTCGAGGCCTTCCGAGGCGTGCGACCAGCGGCTGGTAGCCGGCAACTTCGCCGGGCAGGCGCTCGGGCCGCTGTTAGTCTGCTACTCAATCAGGCAGGCGCGTGCGGTGGTCACTCGATCTCCCTGGATCAGTCGGACGAGATAGATCCCAGGCGCCAGTCGGCGGCTGTTCCCGAATGCAATCTGGTGGCGGCCGGGACCGAACGAGCCGACGTCACGCCGGTCCAGGCGTCTACCCTGCACGTCCCAGAGCTCCAGGGTCGCGGTGGCTGCTCCGGACAGATCGAACGCCGCGGTGAATCTACGCTGCGCGGGATTCGGAGCGATGGTCAGACGGACCGCTGGTGGTGACCTCTCTACCCCTGTAGCTGGGGCATTGGCATTCCGAAGAACCGACACGATCGAAGCGGACTTGCTGCCTCCCGCAAGATCCGGCCAGCCATCCCCATCGACATCTCCAGACGCGAGTCTCGCAGTGCCGAAGCCACCAAGGTCGTAGGGTTGGGCAGAAAAGCCGCGGGCGCCCAAATTCTCAACAAACGTCTGGTACGATTGGTTCAGGTAGGACGACACGGCTAAGTCCGGAAGGCCATCCCGATTCCAATCGTCAACCGTCAACAGCCCGGCCCCAAAAGTCGACACTGACGTCGGCCCGCTGAACCCACCCTGACCATCACCCCAGAAGAACCGCAGGGACCCATCCCGTGCGGCAATATCTGCATGGCCGTCATCATCGAAGTCCGCCGATGCCACTGCAAATTGCGGGTTCCAAGAGAACCACGTTCGTGTGAAGTTGCCCGCGCCATCCCCGTAGAGGATGTTTAACCGTGATGAATTTTCGACGCCGACAACGATGTCGACGTGGCCATCTTCGTTGAAGTCTGCAGAATCAATCTGACCAATTACCCCTATCCCAGTTAGTCGTTGACCAAATGTAAACTGGCCGTTGCCACTGTTCGTCAGCAATTGAATGCCGTTCGACCCATTGATGGCAATCGCCAAGTCCATGTCACTATCATGATCGATGTCGACGACATCGACGTAGCCTGGATTCGAGAGCACCTGGTAAGTGGTCACCATGATGCCGGATGGCTTGTTCAAGAAGACCATCACATCTCCATAGACGCACGTAACTACGAGATCATCCTGCCCTTCATGGTCTAGGTCAGCAGCCGCAATGCGCCCGACGCCTGCGCTACAGGGAAACGCCGGGCCGGCGACGAAGCTGCCTGCCCGGTCGTTCAAGAAGACCAGTAGAGAGTCGTCGAAAGTACCCTCACCGTCCTGAAGAACTGCTAGATCGAGCGCTTGGTCGCCGTCGAAATGAAGGAAGGTAACAACATAAGCGTCGTTCGCAGGATACCGAAGAGGTGAATCAAACGTCAGCTGGGCGGCCACCGGACGCACAAGACATGTGACCCCCAGGGCCATGGCCAAGCTCGTATGACGGAACAGACCACAGCCCCAAGGAGAATTCATTGCTATGCTACCTCTACCTGCAATCGTACCCTCGCCTGATGACTCTGGGGGGTCAGAATCTGGTATGCGATGGACTCGCCAGCGGCGAGGTAGATCGGGAATTCGTCGCTGGCGAGCACGTTCGCCCCCGAGTCGGTCACCGACACTGAACGAGTGCGTTGCGTTGCGTCGTCGGTCCACGTTACATCGGCCTGAACAGTGCCGGCGCCGCTTGTCACTTTCTCGAGGTACACTGAGATCCGGTAGAAACCGGCAACTCCATCCGAAATTAGGTCTTCTGGAGTCGACATGCTGGTGTCGTCCACAAACTCCGCCGACGCTGCTCGACTTGGAATCTGCTGCCAGCTGGCACCGATGCGGACCTCCGGACGGTCGGTCGTGGTGTTGAAAATCATGTCTCCCTGCTTCGCGTCTAGAGCCAGGCTTTGGGTACTGTCCCGATCGTCCGATGACACGCTAGGCGGCGTTACCCTGGGGCCCGACGCGAAGATGGAGAGACCCTTCACGCTCGGTAGGAAGAGGGCAACGGAATTGATCTCTCCAGACGCTGCGTGAGCTATGCCTCCGGAGAGGTAGACCTCGCTCCCGATCTCGCCTTCGCTACCTTCCTCTGCCACGACATCGAGGTCATTAGGGTCTGTTGATGTGAACCTATTGTCGTCAAAGTATCAAGGAGTGTGCAGGTTGGGTTGATCAGAGAGATGGCCTTGGAAGCGTTCTTGACCTTCATGAGCCTAGGAAAGTTGCCTGCGTGCCTGACGAACCGGCAACTATCCACTGTCACGTCCTCACACGCTAACGTCGGGCCGACGTTGATGAACCTCCACTTGGTGTCGTGTTCGTTGTCACCCGCGCTGGTCGCATGTGACTCGAACCAGCAGCACAAGACGCGAATATTCTTGCATCCATCGAATGCGACATATGGAAACTCGTCCTCTGGCGCAATAACCGTCTCAGGCACGCTTCGCCGATCCTCGAGTGTGCAGGTCTGGAATGTAACTCCCTCGGCTCCTATGGCGCTCACCGCGAAGCCTCTGAAGAACTCCCACCCACAACTTACGTAGAGGTGCTGAAAGCAGCCTTTGCCAAGGCCCAGTACGCCGGCGACAATGTTATTGCGAAACTCGCATCGCTCGACGTGGACCCAAATCGTCAGGGTCTTCTCCGCCTCTCCATTCGGTTCGTCCTCGTCCAAGAAGAAGAGGCACCAACTTGCGGTGTCGATGATGCGGCAGCCGAGAATGGAGATCCGGCGCATTACTTCGGCCGCCCCACCGACCTGACCCACGACGATCCCGCGTCCTCTTCGCCTCCGAATCTCCTCCGTCGCCCCATCTGGCACTTCCGGAACGCCACGGATTGTGAGGTTCTCGATTGTCGAGTAGGAGCCCTGGACCCAGATCACGTCGACGTTCTTGTCGCTGCAGAAGATGATCGTTCGATCCGCCCCATCGCCCAGCAGATGTACTGCCTTCCCCGGCGGAATCAAGAGGCCTGGAACGGTGTCAACCTCGCCGAAGACTTCGTACTCGCCGCCTGGGATGTAGACAACTCCGCCTGCTGGCGGGAGGGTGTCGATCGCGACTTGAATGCTCTCGAAATCCCTCGCGTTGAGCCATGATGGTGACCGCTGGGTGCCTCCCAACGCGTCGACATGAATTCGCAGCGCAGGTTTGAGCCCTACGCCCAGGATCCCCCAGGGTCGGCTCGTGCCCAACGTCCAGCTCATGGTCACCGAGGAGCCCGTTCCGTCTTCCAGGGAGCCGCATCCGCGGACGGTGATTCCACCCGAGGCTTGATTCCATTGCGGCGTCTGCCCGCTGCCGGCGCTGGCCGTGGTGGTGCCACCCGCGCTCATTGTGTCGAACACTAGGCCATCTGCGTACGTCGTCCCGACACCAACGCTGGGTGCCGTCGAGGTCCCGGTTGCCGTTGATGCCGAGCCGAGTGGCAAGAGGGCGTCTACGCCGGAATAGGTGACCGCTCCTCCGACGGCGTAAACTACCGCCGGCGGCGACGACGCTCCAAAGTTCGCGACCACCGTCTGCAGCCCGGTCGGTGGGTTCGCAAGCTTGTAGACCGATGTCAGGCTAGTTTGGCCCACCAACGACATAGCGACTCCACCGTACGTGACGGAGTCGATGGTCTCACCGCCGACCGAGCCCTGCCACGAAATTCCGACCAGGACCATTCGGTTGGGAGCCGTGATGTTGGTGTCGTTGTGGTTCCACGACAGCACGTTCCCACCCGCCAAGGTGCCGTTCGAGGTCACCTGAGCGTAGACCTTGCCGGGAATCGTGTAGTCGTACCGACGACGATTGATGTAGGCGAGGACTCGACTGTCGTTGTCGGCGGTTACGTATGGGTTGCCGAGGTCGACCGTCCCAAGCGGATCGCTGTAGAGCGTCGGCCGGTTGGAGGTAATGATCAGACGCATTCCCGTGGTCAGATCGAGGTCCGAGGCTCCGCCGTTGGAGAGGGTGACCTGCGTTACCCCCGGAAACGCAGGTACTGTCGTAATGGCCGTGACGGTGAGTTCGGGTCCCGAACCGTTCGCTCGAAGTGTGCTTCCGACTTCGAGATCGCCGGGATCGTAGACGTCGACATCTTCCGAACCGGAACCCGGAACGGTGACATCGTCCGCCACTGTCGCTCCCTGACCGTAGAACTCGACCCGAGCACTGGGGAGCGGGATCTGCGATCGATCGGCTGCGGACTTGTCCCTGGTGATGAACAAGTCAACGCGGGACAACACTGGATTCGACATGGGATTCTCCCTGCGCGGCCCGATAGACCTTCCCGGTCCATGGTTGACGCGGGGGAATCTCCGGCGGAAGGGGAACTGCTAGAGCACAGCCGACAATACGCCGCCACTGGAACGGGTCAACAAGAAAATCATCTACGGACTGATCCTGTTGCTGCCGAATGGCTTCGCGTAGCGACTCACCTCAGGGACACTACTGAGGTTGCCCGGCGCCCTCGCGCGCCGAGCTGCGTTCAGCGACCCCGGTCGTACTCCGCGCGCTCGAGCGCTCGGCGCGCCGCCTCAGCCGCCGGCAGGTTCGGGTCGCGCTCGCGTTCGAAGCGGGTCAGCCGTTCCGCCGCTTCGGGGCCCACCATGCGCTCGAGCTGGCGTTGGGGCGCCTGCAGTCGCGTCCGGCGGTGAAGGGTCACTGCGAACCAGGAGATGGCGGCTACGACGATCACCGCCACGATCGGGGCAAGCAAGAATTCCATGGGTGTGACTCCTCTTCCTCGAACGTCGACTCAGGGTGCTGCCGGACTCCAGTGACGCCAGCCTTCGGCGCCGCGCGTGATCCGCACCGACTCCGAGCCGTCGGCATGCATGATGATGATGTCGTTCCGGCCGGCGGCCGCCGAGTGGAATGCCAACCGCTTCCCGTCGGGCGACCACGCCGGCTGCCCCGTAGCGCGGGCCCCCGAAGTCAGGGGCACGCGGCCGGTGCCGTCGGCGTTCATGATAAAGACTTCGGTCGAGTCTCCGCGACCCGAGATGAACGCGACCCGGGAGCCCTCGGGCGACCAGGAACCCGCGAAGGCCTCGGTGGTATCTCGGGTCAACGGTCGCACGTTGGCGCCGCTCGAGTCCATGACGAACAGCTGATTCTTGCCCGCACGGTCCGAGAAGAAGAGCAGCCGCCGCCCGTCGGGCGACCAGTGCGGCACCTGGTCGTTGGCCCGGCCCGGAGTGATCGTCCCTATGCCTGTGCCGTCAGCGTTCATCACGCAGATCCGCCAGCGGTCGAGCTTGGCGTCGTGCGACTGGAACGCGATGCGCATGCCGTCGGGCGACCACGCGGGAACCCCGGTGAAGCCCGGCAGCCGAGTGAGTCGCGTCTGACTCGTGCCGTCGGCGTTCATCACGTACAGCTCGACCTGCTCCGGCACGGCGAAGTCGCGGGGCGACTGGAAGGCGATGCGCTTGCCGTCGGGCGACCACGCCGGGTGAGCGTCGCGCCCGGGCGTGTGGGTCAAACGTTCGGCGCTCGAGCCGTCGGGGCGCATGGTCCACACTTCCATGTCGCCGGTGCGGTTCGAGCAGAACGTCAGATACTCGCCGTCGGGCGACCAGGCCGGCCACACGCTGTCGAAGCCGGAGTTCGTGATCGCACGGGCTTCGGCGTCCATCACCGCATTCATCACAAAGATCTCGAAGCGCTGGTCGCGGTCGGAGTAGAACGCGATCTGCTTGCCATCGGGCGACCAGCTCAGCTCGTAGACCGTGTCGGGCCCGGGGACCAGCGGAACCGGTGCCGAGCCGTCGGCGTTCATCACGTAGAGGTCGGTCTGGCCACCGGTGCGCGCCGAGAAGAAGCCGATGCGCTGTCCGTCGGGGGAGACCTTGGCGCCGGCATCGTCGCCCGGGCTCGTGGTCAGACGTGTGAGGCGCGAACCATCAACGCCGACGCGGTAGATCTCCTGGTCGCCGCTGCGGTTCGAGTTGAACACCAGGCTGCCGTCGGGAAACCACGACGCGTGGTTGTCCGACCCCGGATCGCGCGTCACCCGCACCGGGTCCGAGCCGTCCGGCTCGCAAACGTAGATCTCGTGGTTGCCGTTGCGATCGGAGTCGAACGCGATGTGTCGGCCATCGGGCGACCACGACGGATGGCGTCCGAACTCCTCGCCGGTGGCGGTTCCTTGGTGGGTGATCCGCCGGATGTTCGTGCCGTCGGGGTCGAACACGTAGAGGTTCCAGACGCCGTCGCGATTCGAGTCGAACACGATGCGGCGACCGTCGGGCGACCACGAGGGATGCGTGTCGTCGGCCGGCGTCCAGGTCAGACGACATTGCCCCGAGCCATCGGCGTTCATGACGTAGATCTCGGCCTGCCCGTCGCGGCGCGATTCGAACGCGATACGCGTGCCGTCGGGCGACCAGGCGGGGTTGATGTTGAGGAAGTTGGGCGATCGATCGGCCGCCAACGCCGGTGCGGCCAGCGCCAACGTCGCCATCCAACACCGGCGCGCCAATGTGCTCAGGGCTGGCGACGCCAGCTTCACGGCCCGATCGCTTCGGGCACTGCACTTCCGACCGGCACCGTGCGCGAATCGCGTGTGGTCAGCCGACCCATGAACGGCAACACGGCGATACACACGATTCCGGCGACCGAATCGAGCAGCAACGTGATCGGGTAGCCCCACCGCTCGACCGCCAGGCCCTGCCAGCGCGCCGAGTAGGCGATCGCGAAGTTGAGCAGCGCCATGTACGCGGTGAACTGGGTGGCCGCGACCTTGGGCGTGGTCACGTCCATGAACAACGCGGAGCGCGTGCCGTACATCAGCCCCTGGAACACGGAGTAGACGAGCACCATCGCCCAGAACGTGCCGACCAATGCCTCGGGTGGCACCGGGCGATTGGCCGCCTGGGGATCGATCGGCATGATCCACCCCACTTGCTGCATGACCCAGGCGAGGTAGGCCGTGGGAATCGCTGTGCCAATCAAGTAGAGCGCGAGTGTGCGGCGCCGGCCGAAGCGATCCGACAGCCAGCCGCCGACCACGCAGCCAATCGCCGAGATCACGGTCGACCACAAGTTGAGCGCCCCAACCCGGGTGTCGTCCAGGCCCAGCTCGACCGCGAGGTTGGACTGGAGCGCGAGTCCGAGGGCATAAGCCCCGGCCGGTAGCAGAGCGAGCAGCAGGCCGAGCAGGGCGCCGCGCTGCCCGACGAAGGCGATGAACGTGTCCTTCATGAACTGCCAGACCTGGAGCATCGCCGTGACCAGCGCGCCCTTGGTTCGCGGCGGTTGGGGAGGGCTCGCCGCTTCGCGCATCGGCAGCGCTACGAAGAACGTGACCGCCAGGATCCACGCGGCCACGAACCAATAGGTGTTCTGGAAGCCGACGTAGGGCGTCAGGAACAGAACACCGGCGCCGCCGATCGCCTGACCCAGGTAGGCGCCGCCGAACATCAGTCCGTTCGCGAGTCCGCGCTCGTTCTCGTGCAACGAGTTGACCGCGAGCGCGTCGATCGCCACGTCCTGCGTCGCTCCGAACGCGTTGTGGATCAGGATGAGCAGCGTGAACAGCTTGAGCTCGGTGGTGAAGTTGACCGGCAGCGTCGCCATCAACGACCCGACCATCGCGAACTGCATGAGCAGGATCCACAGCCGGCGCCGGCCGAAGCGCTCCGACGAGAAGACGTCGACGAACGGCCCGACCGCCCACTTCATGGCCCACGGCAGATAGAGCGAGCCGACGAAGGCGCCGATCTCGGCCGGCCCCAGGCCCTGCCGGCGCATCTGGGTGGCGATCGCGGTCGCGGTGAAGCCGAGTGGGATACCCTCGGTCAGGTAGAGCGCGAAGAACGCAGCGAGACGACCTTTGCGCGTCGCGAGCAGGTTGGGCAGGCGCATGGTCGGCTACCGACCCAGGCAGCCGCGAACGCCGCGGGGCGAGTGTGCGGCTACCGGGTCCGGGGCCACGCGCCGAGCAGGCGGCGGATTAGGATCAGCTCGCCAAGGTGATAGGAGTTGTGATCCGCGAGCACCAGGGCCTCGCGCGCCAGCGTGTGATGCGGCTTGGCGTCCGGATGGATCAGGCGCGCGTGCAGGTCGCGCCGCGGGTCAGCGACCAACTTCTTCATGGCATCGAGGTCCGCGTTGAACTTGGCGATGCAACGGTCCCACGCGCGGGCGTCGGGGGGTGTGCCCTCGACCGGCCAGTAGCCATCCGGAAACTTGGGCGACACATGAGCCGGGTCGCGGCTGAATTCCAGGATGTCCCATTGGGTAATGCGCATGTGCTCGAGCACCTGCCATGGGGTGTGCGCTGCACCCGGAGGCAGCTGGCCGCGCAACTCCACGGGGAACTCGGCGATCGCGCCGGCGAACGTGACGTGAGCGTTGCCTCCCGACAGCATCTCGACGATGCGCAATCGGTACATCGAGTCCTGGGCGGGGGTGGGGCGTGCGGCGACGGCCTTGCGGCGTGCCGGCCCGGCGGCGGTCGCTCTCGAACGAGCGGCGATGGACTTGGGACGCACCGTCTTGCGTCGTTTTGTCGCGGACCGTCGCGGACTCGGCCGTGATCCTCGTCGGGTCGGCATGGGTGCAGACTACCACCGCGGTGGGAACCGTGGCAGAATTCGGACGAGCGCCCAGCCGCGTCGAACCTGCGAGCGGGTAGACGGGCGATGTCCCGGCCGTAACCGTGAGGTCCGTCATGAACGTTCGAAAGCTGATTCCCGCATTGCTGCTGGTGGCTGGCAGCGCGTACGCCAATGGGGGTTCGCCGCCGCCCTCACCGCCCTCGACGCCCTCTTCGCTGCCCGAGAGTTCGAACGAGGCCAAGACCCCGCGGCAGGAAGCCGAGCTGAGTTACGCCGGGGCCTACGAGGAGATCGGCAAGGCCAAGCAGGATCTGGCCAAGGGCAAGACCAAGAACGCCGAGAAGAAGTTCCGCAAAGCACTCGACCGCGCCGAGCGCGCGACCCAGTTCGACGAGAAGTACTTCGAAGCCTGGAACCTGGTCGGCTACGCCGCGCGCAACTTGAACGACTACAAACGCTCGCTGGCCGCGTACGAGAAGTGCCTCGAAATCAAGTTCGACTATGCGCCGGCGCGCGAGTACCTGGGCGAAACCCACCTGGCGATGGGCAACCTGGTGGGCGCTCGCGAGCAGCTCGCGCAACTCGAGCGCCTGCGCGCCACCGAAGAGCACGCGGCACTCAAGACCGCGATCGACACGTGGGTCGCCGCGCACCCCGATGCGGAAGCCGGCACTGGTGCGAAGGCAGTCGAAGGCTCGGCATCGGAAACCAGCCAGACCAAGCCCTAGTCGCACCCGCCCCGCGTCGAGCGAGGAAGCGGCGGCGGCCTACCGTAGCGAAAACAGAACGGCCTCCCGGTGACGGGAGGCCGTTTGCTTTGCCGAGACGGCGAAGGGTTACTTCGAAGTCGTGGCCGGCGCCGCCGGCTTCGCCGCTTCCTTTGCGGCTGCTTCCTTGGCCGGATCCACCTTGATCGCCTCGATCTGGATCTCGATCGTGACATTGTCGTCGAGCATGGTGCCGCCCTGGTCGAGCGTCCGGTTCCAGAGGATGCCGTAGTCCTTGCGATTGACCATGGTCGAGGCGGCGAACCCGGCGCGCGTGCCCATCTGGCCTAGATTGCCACTGCCGACCAGCTCGGCATCGAGCACCACCGGCTTGGTCACGCCACGCATGGTCAGGTCGCCGTGGATCTTGAACTTGCCGCCTTCGCCCGGCTCGATCTTGGTGCTCTTGAAGGTGAGCGTCGGGTGTTTCTCGGCGTCGAAGAAGTCCGCGCTCTTCAGGTGGCCGTCGCGCTTCTCGTTGTTGGTGTAGATGCTCGCGGTCTGGATGGTCACGTCCACCGACGAGTTCGCGAGGTTCTTGTCGTCGAACATGATCGTGCCGGCGTAGTCGTTGAACCGGCCTGGCGTCTTCGAGAAGAAGTGGCGGATCCGGAAGCCGACTTCCGAGTGGGTCACGTCGATCTTGTAGGGGGCGGGCTCGGCGCCGACCAGCGACGCCGTCGCGGCCAGGGCCATTGCCGCCAGCATGAGTACGCGCTTCATGAAGTTGCTCCTTTCAGAGGGAGGACGGGAACCAGAGTCGACAGGCTACCGGTTGAGATGTGTGTTGTCCCACGGAATTGCAGGAGGTCGCGTAATCTTGTCCGGACCTTGACCGAAGCCGGGCCAAAGCCCGGTATTCGGCAATTCGGTCAGGAGCCGGCTTTCAAAAGGAGTTCGATTTCCTCCTCGACGGCGCGCGGGTCCGTGCGACCCAGCCAGCGCGCCACCACCTTGCCGCTACGGTCGACCAGGAACGCGGCCGGGACGGCCTGAACACCCCAGGTCTGGAACGCCGGCGTTTCGCCGGCATCGAGGGCGATCGGGTAGGTGAGTTTCTTGCCCTTGAGGAACTTGGTGACCTTCTTGGGATCCTCGTCGACCGACAGTCCGAGGATCACCACACCTTGCGACGCGTAGCGATCGTGCAGCTTCTGCAGCTCGGGCATGGTCTTGATGCAGGGCGCACACCAGGTCGCCCAGAAGTCGACCAGCACGATCTGGCCGGCATGCTTCTCGAGGGTGACCGGCTTGCCGTCCAGCCCCTTGGCCGCGAGCGCGGGTGCGGTGTACGGCAGTTCGCCGAGCACGTAGGCGGCGGGATTGGCGTCGAAGGTCTGCGCGCACTTGTCGGAGCAGAACCCGTAGGTGGTTCCGTTCCAGATGCGCGTCGCCTTCACCGCTTCGGGCTCGGTTTCGCCGTTGAGCCGGCACACCGGGCAGACCGCAGTCTGCAGCGCCGGCGCATCGCTGGAGGCCTTGTCGCTCGCCGCGGCCGCGGGCTCGCCGGCCGACGCCGTCGACACCCCCAGGCACAGGAGCAACGCGATCATCGCGAATCTCATGACATCGATCTCCTTCGAGAGTTCAGAATCCCACGGCCGCGGCCACGCCGAAATGTTCGAACCACACCCAAAGCGCCGTGACGCTCATTCGGTCGTTCGACCAGCTGCCGGTGAGATGCCCGCGCTCGCCATCGTACATCGGCAGCACCGAGAACCCGCCACCTAGGTCGACGTTGGCCCCGAAGGGGATGTTCCATCCGGAATCCCATTCGGAGTAGTTGATGGTCACGTAGGGCGCCGTGCGCACGACCGGGAACGCCTTGGCTGCGGTCAGGTAGTACGACTGCGTGCCTTCCGGCGAACCGATCCGATCGGAGCTGGTCCCCAGGAACACCGCCGGCCGGCGATCGTCCTCGGTCATCAGGAACCAGGTCGCGAGCGGCGCCAACTCGTTGGCGGCGATATTGTACTCAACGCCGAGCTGAACGGTGTGCAGGATCCGATAAGCCGCAGTCGCCCGCCAGCGCGCGCGCTCGACCTCGAAGTCCACCCAGCGCAACGACATGGTCCACGGAGTATGAAGTCCGCTCCCCCGGAGCGGCGCCCCCTCGCCGGGTCAACCACTTCAGGTGGGGACCACCGAGCGTGGCCGTGCGAGCTTGGGCGGCGCCGGCGCCGGGTCGGACTGCGCCCACGCCGGATCGTAGAGCCCCGCGAGCAGAGCCAGCATCGTCAAAATGCGCCACACCCAGTGACGTGGTTCGCGAGGTCGCGTCTTTGCCGACATTCCCGCCCAATCTAGCGGAACCGCGCAGCGCTTGTCGCCCCCCGAGGGGCCGGATAGCATCAGCGGCTGCCTCAGCCCCTCGACCCTCATCCGGAACCATGACCGACTTCGAGAAAACCCCGCCCGACGTTCAGGAGCTGCTCGGCAAGCGCATCAGCCAGCTCGGACTGCGGCTCGAGGGTTCGCCGGTCGAGCACTTCGTCCATCAGCTCTATCGCGAGCTGGAGCGCAAGGGGCTCAAGAAATTTCGGCCGGTGTGCTACTTGACCGACGAGTGGGGCTGTCCCGACGGACAGCCGGTAATCGGGATTCCGTTCTATCTCGCCGATCCCAAGCTCGCCCGACTCGAACGCCAGATGAACGACCTCGAAGACGCGCAGGAGATCATGATGTACCTGCGTCACGAGGCCGGCCACGCGTTCAACTACGCGTATCGTCTGTATGCGACGCCCGAGTGGCGCAAGCTGTTCGGCCCCTACAACCGACGCTATCGCGACCACTACCGTCCGGTGCCGTTCAGCCGCAAGTACGTGCGGCACATTGCGGGCTGGTACGCGCAGAAGCACCCCGACGAAGACTTCGCCGAAACGTTTGCGGTGTGGTTGACGCCGCGTTCCAACTGGCGGCACAAGTACAAGCTCTGGCCAGCGCTCATCAAGCTGCGGTATGTTGACCGCGTCGTACGTTCGGTCCGCGATCAGGATCCGGCGGTGTCGACTGGAGATTTCGACATCACGGTCGAGGACATGAAGCTCACGGTGGCGCAGTTCTACCGGCGGCTGATTCGCCAGAACGGGGCAGGCGTGAACGTGGCGCTGGAAAGCGACCTTGCCGATCTGTTCATTCCGGCCGGACGCCGGCGCAAGAACGTGCGCCCGGCGGCCGATCTTCTACAGGCGCACCGCGAGACGCTGACCGACAAGATCACCTACTGGACCGGGGTCAAGCGCCCGGTCGTGCGCGCGCTGGTCGAGCGCATCATCCGCACCTGCCGGGAACTCGGGCTCCAGGCCGCGACCACCCGGGAGGGCGAATATCTCGTGGAGCTGACCGCGTACGGCACCACGATGGCGATGAACTACCTGACGCGGGGGAGATTCGTCCTGAGCTGAGCCCGGAACCCACGGAAGGGGTCCCCGAGTTCCCAGGGGCGGGAGGCATCCATTGGCCAAGCTCCGCATCGGCGTGCTCTACGACTACTGGTGGGACGAAGACGAGGCGCGTGACGGCGAACGTCCGCGCCCCAAGCGCCAGTCGCCCGACGACGACATCCAGAAGATCTACGAGACGCTCAAGGAAGTCGGGCACAGCCCCATCTTCCTGCGGCTCGACGGCACGCCGGATTGCCTCAAGGAGCTGGCCGAGACCGAGACCGACCTGATCTTCAACCTGGTCGAGTCGTTCGGCGGCAACGACGGCTACGACACCAACGTCGCCGCGTATCTCGAGCTGCTCGGCCGGCGTTTCACCGGCGCCGGGTCCCACGGTCTCTACCTGGCGCAGGACAAGGCCCTGGCCAAGAAGATCTTCCAGTTCCACGGTATCCACACGCCGACCTTCGCCCTGGTGTTCCGCGGCCGCACCGAGCACGCGCACGACATCTCGTTCCCGGTGATCGTCAAGCCGGCGCGCGAGGACGGCTCGATCGGCATCCAGTTTGGTGCCGTGTGTGGGTCGATCAAGGAGCTGATGGAGCGCATCGACTACATCCACGCGCACTTCGATACGCCGGCGCTGATCGAGGAGTACATCGAGGGCCGCGAGTTCTACGTCGCGGTGATCGGCAACGAGCGCGCCGAGGCGCTACCCGTGGTCGAGCTGGATCTGTCCAAGCTGCCGAAGGGCACGCCCAAGATCGCGGGCACTGAAGTGAAGTGGGAGGAAGACACCGAGGCGTACAAGATCACGCAGCCGTTCTTCCCCAAGGATCTCGATGAGGAGCTGACCGCCAAGCTCCAGCAGACCGCGGTCCAGGCGTTCCAGGCGCTCGAGCTGCGCGACTACGGCCGCATCGACTTTCGCGTGGCGAGCGACGGCACGGTGCACGTGCTCGAGGTCAACCCCAACCCGCACCTGTTGCCCGGCGCCGAGTTCGCGATGGCGGCCCAGGAGTCAGGCCGCGACTACCCCGGGCTGATCAACGGAATCGTCGAGCTGGCGATGACCCGCTACGGCAACGGGAACCGGCCGCAAACACCCTAGAATTCGCGGCGAAACCCGACCCCGAAACAAGTCGTTGACTTTCCGATCGTCGGGCGCATAATTCCGCGCATCGAGCCGAGCCCCTCTCGGTCGAAGTTCACCATTGAGGGGCCGGCTCGTTTCTTTTTGTTCATGGGCTCGCAGCCTCCCATCCCATACGTGCCGCCGGCCGGTTTGGTCGACGGGACAGGAGGAAACACGATGATTCGAAACGTTCACAAGCAGGCCGCCGTCGCACTCCTCACCGCCGTAGGCTTGGCGGGCTTTGCCGCCCTGGCCGGAGCGCACGCTGTGGCCATCTCGGCCCCGGGGTTCCGCTACGTCAGCGTCGGAGCCGATGCGGCGGGTGGCATTGGACCGTGTAGTGATTTCGCTGTCGCGGGTGGCGGTGTGCTGGCCCGCGTGTGCTTCCGTTCAGGGAACGCCGGCGCCAATGTTGGCTATGGCAGTGCGCGCGCAGGCGCAGCCGATGGGGACATCTTTCGCCGCACCTTCATCAAGGGACTCGCCACGGCGGGTCCGGGCGTGGCGGCCGTCGGCGACACCACGGTCATCGACTCGATGGACATCGTCATGACTCCGGTCAACGCGACTCAGGTCCAGGTGGTCATGAACGGTCTGCTTCGGGTTCAGAGCCCGTCCAACCGCTCGACCGGCACGAGCAGCAACCTGCGCGTCTATCCGGACGCGGCCACCGCCCAGGCCGATGTCGACGGGAACGGCGCCGGCGCGGTGTTCGTCGGCACGATCCGGGTCGAGTCGAGACCAGGGCTGGTGCCCACGGCGTCGTTCGCGGGTGGTTTCACTTCCGGCAATTTCGTGATCGACCAATCGGCCGGAAATACGCTGAACATTCGCGCCAACAATGTCACGAAGATCGTGAATGTCCCTTCGTCGGCGACGGCGGCGGTCGGGTCGTCCAGCCACACCGAGGGGGCCGTCAACGTGCCCGGTCAGTCGCCGGTGAGCATCGCACTCCTCGGTTTCGCGCTGGCCGGCGTCGGGTTGGTCGTGCTCCGGAAGAAGCGCGCGCGTATCGCGGCCTAGACTGGTCCTCCAGGCCGCACCCGGGGGTGGCGCCCCTACGCCACCCCCAAATCATTCCCGGTAGCCCGATCCGTTTCTCCAGGCTGGTGTTATGGTTGCTCGCCGATGCTCGTCCACCCCCAGCCCTCGAACACACCCACCGACCGCTCGACCGACGCCAGGCCCCCCGGGGGCGGCGTGCTCCGTCTTCTGCGCGACCCCTACACGATCGCCGCCGGGTTCATCTTCCTGTTCATGCTGGTCTTCTGCTGGGAGACCCGGGTCGCGTTCCACGAGCAGCTCTATCTGATCGGCTCGCGCCGAGTGCACGACCCGTCGTTCCTGGCCAACGACTTCACCTGGGCCAAGCTGCCGGCGACCACCGCGCTCTACGACTACCTGTTGGCGCCACTGTGGGCACTGAGCCGCGACGGCTTCCTGATCGTGATCCTCGGCCGGCTCCTGTGCTGGGGGCTGCTCGCGTGGTCGATCGCCTTGGTCTGCAAGGAGCTGCGCATCCGGCCCTGGGCGATGGTCGCCGGCTTCGCGGTCTGGCTGGTATGGGGGCAGACCCTGGCTTGGTGCGGCTCGATGCTCGAGGGCTTCCAGCCCAAGTCGTTCTCGTACCCGTTGATGTTCTTCGCCGTCTGGCTGCTGCTGCGCGGCCGAATGGCATGGGCCGGTGCTGCGGCCGGACTCGGTACAGCGTTTCACATCATCGTCGGCGGGTGGGCCTTGCTGGCGATGGCAATCACGTTGCTGGTGCGCCGCAAGGAATACACGCTGCGGCAGGTCCTCGTGTTCCTGGCGGCCGCGGCCCCGTTCATCGTGCCGCTGGTCGGCGCGGTCGTCCTGTTCCACTCCTCGGGCGCCACCAGCCAGGAACGCGCGCTCATGGACCACATCTATGTGCGCTTCGCGATGCCGCACTGCTGCGACGTCGACTACTACATGTTGCGCCAGGACCGGTGGACCGGCGCCGGCATCGTGTTCGTGCTCGCGCCGTTGCTGATCCTCGCCTGGCCGCAGCGGCGCGAGGCGCGATTCGTCGGCGCGTGGGTGTTGGCGATGATCGGGTTTTTCATGATCGCGGTGGTGGCGCAGCGACTGGCGCTCGATACCGTGCTCAAGGTCTATCCCGGCCAGTTGGGGAGTGCCTTGCCGCCGCTATTCTTCTTCATCTTCCTGTTCGGGTGGATGGCGAGCGGCGAGGCGATCAAGCGATTCGGGTGGGTGGTGTGGATCCTGGTGCTCGCTGGTGGCGGCTGGATGGTGTACAAGCGCGACGTGCTCAAGAAGGCGCTCGATGCCCCCGACACATTCCTGGGCGAAGTGATGCGCGGCGACTGGCCGCGACCCCAGGAGAAAGAGGAGCTGCTCGACTGGATCCGCGACAACACGCCGAAGGACGCCGTGTTCGTGACCTCGACCATCTACGGATTCTGGCCGGTCGCCGAGCGCGCGCAGATCGCGTCGATGCGCCACCCGCCGCTCGATCGCCGATTGATCGAATGGCGCGAACGCCTGATGGACTTGAACCGGGGCGAGGCGTTCACCGAGAAAGGCTTCCGGATCGGCAAGCAGCTCGAGGCCAACGTCGACAGCCTATCGATCCCGGAACTGATCGCATTGCGTGAAAAGTACGGCGCGACGCACTACATGATGAAGGGCGAGCGGCCGGACCTGGCGCCGTACTTCCTGTACGCAGCGAAGAAGTACTCGGTCTACGACCTGCGCAACCTGACGGCCACGCCGGATACGACGCGGTAGCAGTTACAGCCCTTCGGGCTCGATCGCCTCGCCGCGCGACACCACCACCGCCGCCGCCAGGTCGCCGGTGACGTTGAGCGTCGTCCGACACATGTCGAGGAACCGGTCGACGCCGAGGATCATGCCGATGCCTTCGGCCGGAACGCCGACCATGCCGAGGATCATGATGACGACCGGGATCGATCCGGCCGGCACGCCGGCGGTGCCAATGCCGCCCAGGATGCAGATGAACACCACGGTCAGCTGCTGGGCGAAGCTCAGGTCGATGCCGTAGAACTGGGCGAGGAACAGCACGGTCACGCCTTCGAACAGCGCGGTGCCATTCTGGTTTGCGGTCGAGCCGATGGTCAGCACGAACCGGCTGACGTGGCGCGGCAGCTTCAAATTCTGCTCGGCAACGTGAATCGAGGTCGGCAGCGTGGCGTTGCTCGATGCGGTCGAGAACGCGGTCAGCATCGCCTCGCGAATCGATCGGAAGAAGTGGATCGGGTTCATGCCGCCGAGCCAAGAGACGGTTATCGAGTAGACGACGAACTGCTGGATCGCGAGTGCGGTGACCACCACCAGCACGTAAGCGCCGAGTTGGAGCAGAACTCCCCAGCCGAGGTTGGCGGTCAGCGTGAACAACAGGCAGGCGACCGCGATCGGCGCCATCTGGATCACCAATCCGAGCAGCTTCATGACCACGTCGTAGAGCCCCTGGAGCATTTCCTCGAGGCGTCGGGCCGGCTCGGTGCGGGTCAGCGTCAGCCCGATGCCGAGCAGCAGCGAGAACACCATGACCGCGAGCATGTCGCCCTCGGCCATCGCCTTGATCGCGTTCATCGGCACCAGGGCGACCACGAAGTCCATACCACTGTTGCCGGCGCTGGGTGCTGCGGGCAGCGCCGCCGCCGGCCGCGCCAGCAATTGCTGCTTGATCTCGGGCGAGAGCCCCTCACCCGGTCGCACCAGATTGACCAGCGCCACGCCGATCAGCACGGCGATCGCAGAGACCACCACCGTGTATGCCAGCGTCTTGAGCCCGATGCGTCCGAGCCGGCTCATGTCGCCGACCCCGGCGACGCCGAGCGCCAGCGCCGACACGATCAGCGGGATCACCAGCACGAACAGCAGGCGCAGGAAGATCTTGCCGACCGGGTCCGTGACGTAGCGGACGAAGTTGGTGAGGAACGGCGTGTCGTGCAGGGTCAGATGCGCGACGACGCCGAGCAGGATGCCCGCGGCCAGGCCGATGAGCATCCGCACCGACAAACCGCGATGCACGCGCTAGTTTCCGGCCAAGGTCGGTTCGCGGCGCTCGAACAGCATCACTCGGTACTGGCCGTCCAGCTCGTAGCTGATCGCCAGCAACGTGGCCATGAAGCCGATCTTCTTCACCGCGGCGAGATTCCTGAGATAGCGCGATTCGACTTCCATTGCTGGTCCCGGGCAGGCCATGCGGGTTCCGATCGCGGGGCCGAGCGTGAGATCGCCCGGCATCTCGCCGTCCTTGGCCAGGGCCGAATACTGGTTGCAGCCGCTGCTGCCGGCGACGCGGCCTTCCTGGTAGGTGATCGTGACGATCACGTCCTCAGTCGCCGGTTCGAGAAAGTCCCACCAGCGTAGCACCCACTCCGAGCCGTTCAGGACCGCCACCGCCAGTCGGCCGGTGACGACGTCGTCCTCGCCGGGGAGCAGCGTCGCGCCGTCGTAGGTCCAGGTCCGCGTCGCCAGCTCGCCCGGGCAACACGCGGGGTCGAGGGTTCCCGACTGGACCACTTCGAGCACGATGCGATTGCTGTCGATCGTGGCCGAGCGCACCTGGACCCGGTCGCCGATCAGCGTCGTGGCCGAGTTCACGGCTACGGTGTCACGGCGGGTCACCACCGCGAGGTGGAGGAAATCGCCGCTGCCGCCCGAAGATTCGGCGAGCAACACCACGGCGTCTTCGGCGCCGTCGCCGTCGAGATCCCCGGTCCGGACGAAGTCGCGCACGAATTGCACCGAGCGAGGCGCGCCACCCTCGATCGGCGTGTCCTCCCAGCGGCCGTGCATCAGCTTGATCGGGTCGAGACCCTCGAGGCCGCGATAGGTCGCGTTCTTGAGTTCTTCGAGCGTGAGCGGGGCGGGCGGCGTGGCCGGCTCCTTCCGGCTCGTGCAGCCGGCCAGTGCCAGCGTCAGAAGTAGAACGGCCCAAGCGGGTTCGCGGCGCATCACGGCGGCAGTATGCGCAGGCGGCTCGACACGCGCAATGGCAAACCCGGCCGGGCCGGCTGACCACCGTGCCGTCCATCGCGAACTGCGCGAAGAAGACGCCTTGCCGGCGCGGCTCGGCTCGAACCCTCTACGCGGCTCGCGTTCGGACGGATGACGCCCCTCGACGAATGTCGTAACGTGGCTCGTGCGCCTGCGTTTTTCGCCCCCTTGCGCGGGACCGAGGCCCAGGAGGAAACGCTTGAATCGCACGCTCGTCGCCATCGCGGTTGGAGGGATCGTGGGGTTCGGCTCACTGCCGGCCGCGGCCCAGGTCGACATCCCGGATGGTTTCGTGGACGAGCGGGTGATTGCCGGCTTCGACGTCCCGGTGGGGATGGCGTTCCTGCCCGACGGCCGTCTGCTGGTGATCGAGCAGTTCACCGCGCAGGTGCGCACCGTGATCGGCAACGGTGTCGCCCAGACCGATCCGGCCCTGACCGTGCCCAGCGTGTCGATCGGCGGCGAGCGCGGCTTGCTCGGCATCGCGATCGACCCCGGCTGGCCGTCGCGCCCCTACATCTACATCCACGCGACGTCGTCCGGCGCGGTGATTCGGATCTCGCGCTTCACCGCGTCGGGCGATCTCGACTTCAGCGGCAACGGCGACCTGAGCTTCGCCGCGTCATCGCGCTTCGATCTGATCACCAACATTCCCGACGCCGCCAGCAACCACAATGGCGGCACGGTGCGCTTCGGCACCGACGGTTACTTGTACGTGAGCCTCGGTGAAGACGCCACGCCACGCGCTGCACAGGACACCACCAGTCTTCGTGGCGTGATCCTGAGACTCGACGTGTCGCGTCTGCCGGCGGGACCCGGATCGGCGGCCCGCGACCTGATCACGCCGCCCGGCAATCCGTTCTCGACCACGGGCGGGCTCAACGCGCGGCTGCTGTGGGCGTGGGGCCTGCGCAATCCGTTCCGCTTCCAGGTCGATCCGACCAACGGCGATCTCTGGATCGCCGACGTCGGCCAGAGCGCGCGCGAAGAGCTGGACTGGGCTGACGCGCCGGGCCGCAACTTCGGCTGGCCTCGATTCGAGGGCAGCCTGCCTTTCGACAACGGCTCGCCGCTGGTCGGTCCGGCCATTGCGCCGATCGCCGAGCTGGATCGCGACGCCACCGGCGCGCGATCGATCATCAGCGCCGGTGTCTACCGTTCGCCGGCCGCAGCCTCGCGTCCGTGGCCGAATGCGTACGAAGGCAGTGTGTTCTACACCGACTACTTCGCGGGCGTCATGCGCCGTCTCGTGAACAGCGGTGGCAGCTGGATCCTGGCGCCGGCCGTGCCAGGTCAGCCGTCGGCGCAGAACTGGGGGACCGGCTTCCAGAACGTCTCCGACTGGGCGATGGGTCCTGACGGATCGCTCTGGTATTGCCACCAGGGCGGCGAGATTCGCCGCGTCGTCGCCGACACCACCACGACTCCGCCGCCACCGCCGCCGCCGCCGAGCGTGGACTTCCGTTCGCCCTACCCGTCACCCTCCGCTGGCCCGGTGACATTCGACTTCACGCTCGGCCAGGTTTCGCGCGTGCGGCTCGTGATCTACGACATGTCCGGCGCGCGCATACGCACGGTCCTCGAGGACGGTGCCGCACCCGCCGGCCCCAACAGCGTCGTCTGGGACGGCCTCGACGAGGAGCAGCGACTGGTGCCCTCGGGTCTCTACTTTGCGCTGCTCGAAGTCGGTGGCGGAACCCATTCGCGACGCATTCCGATCGTCCGCTAGCCGCGGCGCGCACGTGCTTCGCCAGCTTCGTGGTCCATCGGCGGTGCTACTCGCGATGACGGCCGGTATCGTCGCGCTGTGCGCCGGCGGACCTGGAAGCGGCGCAGAAGAGCCGACCACCAAGGGGGCACCGCAGGCCTCGTCGCTCGACAACACTTCGGAGCCGATCATCAGGCCCAAACCGGGGTCGAGTCCGGGTGGCGTGTGGTCGGGTGGCTACCGCGGCAGGATTCCGCAGGTTCCGGCGATCGTCTTCGTGTCGCGCAATCGCGCACCCGGCGACTCGATCATTCCCGGTCTCGGTCCCCTCGGTCGCACACTGGCTGTCGGCGGCGCGCTCTACCTGCGCACGCGCCAGGGCGACGTCCGGCCGTTTCTGCAAGAGAACCCGTTCTTCGATATCGCCGATCCCGCAGTTTCGTGGGACGGCAAGCGCGTCGCCTTTGCCGCGACTCTGGCGCCCGACAGTGCGTGGCGGATCTGGATGACCGACGACCGCGGTCGCGACCTGCGTCCTGTGTCGCGCAGTGACCGCGCGCTCGACCTGTCGCGCTGGGGACGCGACGCGCATCGCTTCGCGCGCTACGACGACTTCGACCCGACCTGGCTGCCGGACGGCACGATCTGCTTCGCCAGCACGCGCTACCCGCAGGTCGCGGGCGACGGCGGGCTAGCCAGCAACTTGTTCGTGGTCGGCGCCGACGGTTCCGGAATGCGGCGCATCACGTCGGAGCGGCACGGCGCGGAGGAGCCGACGGTCGACCCGCGCACCGGGAACATCGTGTTCGCCCGTCGCTGGACCAATCGTTTCCTGGCCAGCGAACGAACTCCGTCGGGCATCACGACCCATGCCGGCGACGCGGTCCCGCACCAGCCCGTCGACCTGTGGCACGCGATCTCGATCAACCCCGACGGCGGTCGCGGCAAACTGGCCGGCGGCAATCCCCGCGTGCGCGAGGAGACGATCGCGTATCAGCCGTGTGTGCTCGCCGACGGAACTCTGATCGGCGTGCGCGCCGATCCGCCATCGCTCACGCCTGCGGTCCGCTGGCCGTGGCTCCAGGTGTTCCCCGGTGGTTTCTCCTCCGCACGCTGGGTGCCGGCGAAGGCGTACGTGATCGACGAATGCCCATGCGCGCGTGCGCACCGGTGTCGGTCAACGACCGCCGCATTCTGATGGCGATGGCGCCGGTCGCCGTCCGGACAGGCTATGACGTTTTCACGAGCACGGGCATCCCCGACTACGGGATCTACCTCGCGTCCGTCGCGGCGCTCGGCGACGAAGACGACGAAGCCGCCGCAACGAGCGGACCCAAGGGCTACTGGCTGATCGCCGACACGCCGGGCATGCACGACTTGGACCCCGCGATCCTCGCCGCGCGCAAACTCCCGCCGGTGTTCCGTCCCTACTCGAGCGCTCTGCCGATGGACCAGCCGCCGCTCACGCTGGTCGACGCCTACCAGGCAGGCGCCTCGTTCCGCTTCGACTGCATGAACACGTTCGAGAGTGGACCGATCGATTTTCCGACGCCCGACGCGCCGCCCTTCGAGCGCGACGTGCGCATCCAGTTCTTCGCCGCCCTCTCGCGGCCCGGCCACGCCGGCGGCGACACCGCTGTGCTGGTTCGCGACGCCGAAGTCCAGGCCGGCGGCGGCATCCACGAAGACAGCATGCCGTCGGATCTGCCCATGTTCGAGCAGCTGGTTTCGGCCCACGGAAGGGAGTCGAGCGGGGGGCGGGGTCAGGAGTCGACCCCCGAACCGGGCGAAAGAAGGGTCCTCCGCGTCGAGGACGGCCCCGCCCACGTGCCCGGAATGAACGCCACCCGGTTCGGCGCCGGCACCCAGTGCGTGGGCTGCCACCGCGGACACTCCGTGCTCCCGGTCCCCGACAACTACGCCACGGCCTTGCGGTTCAACGCCTCGCCCTCGGCCCGGGTCACCGCCTCGAGCGTTGCGGCCGGCACGGCCGGGGAGCGGGCGGCCGTGGACCGCCGTGCGCGGGGCAATCCGGCTCGGGTCGGCTGGATTGCGGATTCCAACGCCGGCCAATGGATCCGGCTCGAATGGCAGACGGCCATTGAAGTAGACACCTTGATTCTCTACGCTTTACGCCGCAGTTGGCCGGAGTCGGACTTGAACGTGCGCGAAGTCGAGGTGGCCCTCTACCGGGGCGGCCAGGCGGTCGCAACCGAGACGGTCCGCCAGGAGCTAAAGCCACTCGGAACCCGCATCCCCATGCGGGGCACGCGCGTCGATGCGCTCGAGGTGCGGCCGCTCCGCAGCACCGGAAACATGTTGGGACACCCGCGCGTGGGAATCGCCGAAATCGAAACCCGCGCACGCATCGCGCTCGATCCCTAGCCCGCCGGTTGGCGGCTCAGGAAACCATGATCCGCACCGTCGCCCGCGCAGCCCTGGTTTCCCTCGCAGTCGCCCTCATACCGAGCTTGGGCTCAGCCCAAGGCCTCCACTCCGTGTTCACCCCGGACGGGCTGGCGGTCTGGGCCGCGGGGGACAGCAGCGCCATCTACCTGAGCACCGACGCCGGGGTCAGCTATCAGCGTCTGACCGCGGGGCCGTCTCCACTCCCGCTCTACGGCATCGCTTCGTCGGGCTTTGTCGCCCTGGCGGTCGGAGCCGGCGGGCGGGTCTATCGCTCCACCGACTTCGGCGGCACCTGGTCGACTCAGGATCTCGCCGGCGCCCCCGACCTTCGATCACTCGCGATCCCGGTCTTCGGGACCGCCTACGCCGTGGGTTCCTCCGGAACGATTCGCAAGTCGATCGACGGCGGCGTCACCTGGAGTGCACAGACCTCGGGGGTCGCAACCACGCTGCGCGCCGTGCGCTTCACCGACGCCCAGAACGGTTGGGCGGTGGGTGACGGCGGCACCGTGTTGCGCACCACCAACGGCGGCGCCAACTGGACTCCGACGCTGGTCCCGACCTCCAACGATCTGCTCGCGATCGACCAGGCGGGGACCGAAATCTGGATCGGCGGCGTCCTCGGCACCTGCCTCAAGAGCAGCAACGGCGGCGCCAACTGGTCGCACGTCAACCTGAAGCTCGACGTGCGTTCCGACGTGCGCGCCGTGCGCGTGGTCTCGGCCAGCGACGTCTACGTCGCGGGCGGCGGCGGGTTCGTGCGCCGAACGGTCAACGGCGGCACCAACTGGACGTTCCAGCGGCACACGATGCTCGCGCGCCCGAGTGCCCTCGCGGGCTTCGGCCCTCGACTCTACTTGTGCAGTGATCGCCATCGCGTCGTGTTCCGCACCGCGGACGCCGGCAGCCTGTGGGGCATGCCGATGTTGGCGACCTTCTCGCGCACTTTCGTGCAAAAGCTCGAGATCCCGTTCGCGACCACGGTTCGCGGCAGCACCATCGCGCTCAATCCGCAGAACCCGCGCACGCTGTTCGCTCTCTTGGGCGCCCAGGCCTACAAGAGCCTCGACGAGGGCGAGACGTGGTCTCCGGTCGGAATACCCGTTCCGGGTGCCTCCCGCGCCAATGCGTTCGTGGTGTCGCCCAAGGATACGAACCTGTGGGTGGCCGCGGTCGCCGGACTCGATGGCCAGATCGTGCGCTCGACCAATGCCGGAGCCTCCTGGTCGACGCAGCTGACCATGGCGTACGGCGAATACGGCATCCCGCTCGAGATGCACCCCGACCGGCCCGACACACTCTACTTTGGACCGGCCAACGCGCCGCTCTGGCGATCGACCAACTTCGGGTCTACCTGGGCCGAGTGGACGACCGACAGCGCGTTCCGCAGTCCGTGCGACCTGATCGTGGTACCCGACAGCTCGGAGATCGTCCTGGTCGGCGACGGCACCACCAACAGCACCAATCCGCCGGCGCAGGTCTACAAGTCGACCAACGCTGGGCTCACGTTCCAGCTCATGTACTCGGGTCCGGGCGGGCAGGACGCGTCGGAGATGCCGGGAATGGCCTGCAGTCGGCTGAACAAGGGCGTCGCCATCGGCACGCAGTGGGCCGGGGGCGGCACGGTGCGCAGTACCAACCATGGCACGACCTGGACGCAGGTGCAGCCTTCGCCGCAGGCGTGGGGGATCGACATCGCGCGCGACGATCCCAACGTGATCATGTTCGGCCAGTACTCGGGCCAGACCTTCTTCCTGAGTACCGACGCGGGCTCGACCTGGCAGGGCGCTTCGACGGTTTCGGGCTCCAACTACGGGCTCTACGCGCGCGATCGCGAGCTGATCCTGACCACCCAGAGCCTGGTCGGAACCGGAGCCGGACCGGGAATCTGGAAGCTCAAGCCGACCTATTCGTACACGCCGGTTTCGGCGCAGTACGTGAACGTCAATTCGCCCAATGGCGGCGAGTCCTGGCTTGCCGGGTCGGTGCGGTCGGTGGTTTGGAGCCACCAGAACATCGCGATTGCCCGGATCGAGTATCGAAAGAGCGCGGCCGATCCCTGGCAACTCGTCGCCGACGTGCCCGGTTACCACGGTGGCTACGACTGGACGATTCCCAGCGACGCGACCTACGAAGCGGAACTCCGGATCAGCGATGCCTGGGACGGCAGCCCGAGCGACGTGTGCGACATCCCGTTCACGATCCTGTCGCCGACCTTCGCCGCGTTCCCGAACCCGCTCAATATGGGCGTGGTCATCCCCGGCCTCACGTTCGCCGACACCCTGCACCTCGAGAACCCAGGCACGGCTACGCTGTCGATCACCTCGATCACCAGCAACCACACCGAATTTTCGGTCAGCCGCACCGCGTTGGCTATTCCTGCGGGCGAGGCCGACACGATAACGGTCTTCTACCACCCGCTCGCCGCCGGCCCCGACACGGCCACGCTGTCGGTGGTGGCGACCGGCCTGGGGACCCAGCAGGTCACCGTGATCGGCCGTGGTAGCAACAACACCAACGTGCCGGGCCAGCCGTCGGCGTTCGCGCTCTTCCAGAACTCGCCGAATCCTTTCGGCGGCCGGACGATGATCCGCTACGCGCTGCCGGTGGCGTCGGACGTGACCCTCGAAGTCTTCGACCTGCGTGGCCGGCGCGTGGCGACGCTGGTCCACGGATGGCAGGAGGCGGGGGAGCACAGCGCGCCGTTCGGAGGGACGCGCGATGGCGCGGGAGCTGGGGTCTACTTCTACCGGCTGAAGGGCTGGAGACGTTTTCCGCAACGCGGAAGATGCTTTACGTGAGATAGCGGTTCGGCGTTGGTGAAACGATCGAGGCGCCGGCCACAGGCCAGCGCCTCGAATGGTTTTGTCGGGCGGGTTCGCTGATGCCCAGCCGCTACTCCTTGATCGGCACCACTCGGCTCTCGGTGACCGCCCCCGACTCGAGCAACGACGTGCCCTTCGCTTCCGCAGCACCCCGGCTGTCGAACGGACCGAGCACGACCGCGAAGCTGCCATCGTCGCCCGCAACCACCTTACCCTCGACCGAGGCCGACGAGGTCAGTGCGGCCAGGACCTCGTTGGCCTTGTCCTCGAACAAGTAGCTGCCGACCTGGATTCCGAATTTTGCGGGCGTTGCAGGCTCCACCGGCTGGGCGGCCTGCTGGGTGGCTTTCGCCGCCTCCGCGGCCGCCTTCGCCGCCTCGGCCTCTCTCGCCTCTCGCTCCGCCCTTGCGGTTTGCGCCAGCGAATCCAACGCCGCTGAATCGGGCGGTGCCGACTCTTCTTCGTGCTGCTCGGCGGCGGCCGCGGCTTCGCTCGCTTCCTGCTTGCCGCGCTGTACAATGCCGAACGCGACGAACGCGCCGATCACCACGATCGCGGCGATCATGCCCACCGCCATCCACGGGCTGCCCTTGTCCTCGACCTCATCGTCGAAGTCCAGCATGGGCTTGCGTTGCGGTGGTCGCGGTTCTTTGGGATCGCTGCTCGGCGGCTGATTCATCCGGCTGCTCCTGTGGTTTTCCGGTCAGTGTCGTTGGAAAGTGGGCGGGATTCTACCCGCTCGGGGGGTCGGATGCTATCCTGCGCGCCTGCCCCGCCCGGACGCACAACCGCCAACCCACCTTGCAGTTCCGGGCCGAGGCGTGAACGCACGGGGCAGCCCACAACCATGGTTGATCTCGAAAGGAGCAACCTCATGGCCCGAAGTTTCGCGTTCGCGGCGTGCCTGCTGTTGTCCTTGGTGCTCGGCTGCGCGAGTCCTTCGCCCACCACCCAGACGGATGCTCCAGGCGACCCGCTCGCCTCGTGGAATGACGGCGCCGCCAAGCAGGCGATCACTGCGTTCGTCACACGCGTGACCACCGAGGGGGGCCCGGACTTCGTGCCGCCAGCCGAGCGCATCGCCACCTTCGACAACGACGGCACGCTGTGGGCCGAGCAGCCGGTCTACTTTCAGTTCCAGTTCGCGCTCGACCGCGTGAAGGCGATGGCGCCGCAGCACCCCGAGTGGAAAACCAAGGAGCCGTTCAACCACCTGCTCGCCGGCGATATGAAGGCGTTCATGGCCGGCGGCGAGAAGTCGCTGATGGCGGTGTTGGCGGCCGCGCACTCGGGGATGACGACCGAGGAGTTCGCATCGACCGTGGGGGGTTGGCTGGGTAACGCCAAGCATCCCAACACCGGGCGCGGTTACGACGAAATGGTCTATCAACCCATGCTCGAGCTGCTGGCTTACCTGCGCGCCAACGGCTTCAAGACCTTCATCGTGTCCGGTGGCGGCGTCGAATTCATGCGCGCCTTCAGCGAGTCGGTCTACGGCATTCCGCCCGAGCAGGTGGTCGGCAGCCAGGGCAAGTTGAAGTTCGAGATGCGCGACGGCAAGCCGGTGCTAGTCAAGCTGCCCGACGTTCAGTTCGTCGACGACAAGGAAGGGAAAGCGATCGGCATCCAGACGTTCATCGGACGCCGGCCGATCGCGGCCTTCGGCAACTCCGATGGAGATCTGCAGATGCTGCAGTGGACGACCGCGGGATCAGGGCCGCGACTGGGCGTGATCGTCCACCACACCGATGCCGAGCGCGAATGGGCCTATGACCGCGACTCGCACATCGGCAAGCTGGACAAGGCGCTCGACGAGGCCACCGCCAGCGGCTGGATCGTCGTCAGCATGAAGGACGACTGGAAGCACGTGTTCGCGTTCGAATAGCTCGGGGTCATCGCCGAGCAGAAACCATTCGGTCGGCGACGATCCCCAGTCCGAGGCCGGTGAACACCAGCGCCGTGCCGGCGATCGCCGCGCCCGAGACGCGCTCGCCACGGAAGATCACGCCCAGGATCAACGCCACGACCGGAACGATCACCGCTATGAAGCTGATGCGCGTCAGCTTCCAGCGGTTGACCAGCCACGCGTACAGACTGAACGCGCCGATCGAGCCCATGATCGTCAGGTAGAGGATCGGCGCGATCTGGCCAGTCGTGGTCGGCACGACGCGCGTCTCGCGCGCCAGCAGACTGGCGATCAGGCACACGGCGAAACCCACGGCAGCGCCGGCAGCATTGGCAGCCAAGGGCGGCTGACGCGGACCCATCTTGAGCGCGATGCCCGACAGCGCCGCGCAGGTTGCTGCGGCCAGGATCGCGAGCAACGGCGCGAGCGGAACGTTGGCGCGCAGTTGCCCCGAGAAGATGAACGCGACGCCGGCGAACGCGACCAGAGCGCCCAAGACCTTGAGTGGGCGCAGCGCCTCGAGTCCGAACGTGCGCGCGAACAGTGCGGTGGTCAGCGGGATCGTGCCGTAGACCACCGCGGTCAATCCCGACGGCACGTGCGTCTCACCCCAGTAGAGCAGGCAGAAGCTGAGCCCGAAGTTGAGGAACCCGAACATCATCGCAGCGCGCAACGCCGCGCCGCGTGGCCAGGACCTGCCTCTCGCGTAGGTCACCGCCGTCAGCAGCACGCACGCGAGTCCGAGCCGCACGGCTGCGGCCCAGAACGGCGGCATCGTGTCGTTCCCGATGCTGATCACCAGGAACGTGCTCCCCCAGATCAGGGAGCAGGTGAAGAACGCGGCCCAGGCGGTGGCTGCGCTGGCGCTGCCGGTGGGTTGCGGCGGTGCGGCCGGCGACTCCGAATCAGCGCGCAAGTTCGAGGCGTTCGACGAAGGACTCTCCTCGAGACGAAAGGACCACGGCTCTACTCTCCGGCACGCGGCGAGCGCAGTGTAGCGCAAACATGCGGTCGAGCAGCGCCGCACCCAACGCACCGCCCAGGTGCATGCGACGCTCGCTCCAGTCCAGGCACGGCCGGCAGAGCGGACGCCGCCGGCTGCGCATGGCAGCGAGATCGACGCCCAATTGATCGCACCATACTTCGCCCTCGGGAGTGAGCGCCACCGCGCCGTCGCGATCGTCGACGATTCCTCGCGCGCGCAGGCGATCCATCAGGCGAACTCCGGCTCGGCCCGCGAGGTGGTCGTAGCACACGCGCGCCTCGCGCAGGCCATCGTCGCTCGGACCCGTTCGCGTCGCGTGAAAACCGCGGCGTGCAGCAATGCTCATCAGCGCTTCGATCGTCGCCGCGACCTCGGGGCTCGCGATCCGGAAGTAGCGGTGGCGCCCCTGCTGGACGACGGTCAGTAGCCCCGCGTCGGTCAGCCGCGCCAGGTGGCTGCTGGCGGTGGACGCGGTGACGCCTCCTTCGAGGGCGAGTTCGGTGGCGGTCTGCGCGCGGCCGTCCATCAGCAATGCGAGCATTCTGCCGCGCGTGGGATCGCCGAGCAGGACCGCGACCGGGGCGATGTCGGGGGCGTCGAGCACATTTCGACGGTAGCCGAAGCATGGCGGGCCGGGCAAGAACTATCGTGGTCGCAGGAGGAGCCCAATGGGCATTGTCTGCGTCATTCGTTACGAGATCGATCCCTGGCAGCGCAACGAGTTCGCCAGTTACGCGCAGCGTTGGGGGAGCATCATTCCGCGCTGCGGCGGCCACCTGGTGGGTTACTTCCTGCCGCACGAAGGCACCAACAACGTGGCCTGGGGGCTGATCGCGTTCGACAGCCTGGCGGCTTACGAGACGTACCGCGCGAAGCTCAAGTCCGATCCCGAGGGGCGAGCGAACTTCGCGTTCGCCAACGACCGCCGGCTGATCCTGCGCGAGAAGCGCTCGTTCGTGGAAGTCGTCGAAGGCACGTTTGGCATTCCAGCCATTCGCACCCAGGGGTGACAACAGAGTCGGGACCGAGGGCCTGTACGTTTGGCGTACAGACTGCTAGGATCTTAGCCGTTCTCGCCCCATAAGAGTGAACGTGTGACCCGCAAGGAAGCTGAAGAGATCATCGGGGACTTGCTGTCGGGAGCACGAGACTACTATCGGACCAAGCACTTCTGGGAGAACTGTGCCCAGGAGGGATTCACGGTCCAAGCCATCAATCCGATCCTGAGATCACACACTAATGAGGAACGCTCCCGAGGAAATGTCTAGCGGGGCATTCCGGGTGCGGCTTGTTGGCAAGTGTTTGGAAGGTCGGCGAACCCTTTTGGTGGTTGATCTTCGAGCCGATGGGCCGTGCGTACTTGTGAGCATCATGGTGGATAAGGCGACAAACCCAACCAGACGGGGAGCACGATGAGCAAGGCCATTTGTCCGAAGTGCGGGAAGAACACTGCGACCGTTCGGCGACTTCCCACGTACCACTACCTGGAGTCCGGGCTGGACAACGTCTGGCTCCACGGTGGAGTCACCGAAACTCGGTGCCGGGCATGCGGAGAGAAGTTTGTTCGGATCTGGAAGGAGCCGCAGCTTCTTCAGGTAATCGCTTCGGGGATACTGATGGAGCCAAAACCGCTCACGGGGCCCGAACTCCGATTCATCAGACGCTCATGTGCATTGAGCCAGGGCGAGCTTGCTTCATTGCTTCAGTGTCCCCGTCGGGCAACGATTGCTGACAGGGAAGCGAGGAAGAACCCTGGCCTCAGCTTCCCCGAAGAGATTGGCGTTCGCGTGATCCTGCTGAAGTCGTTCCAGAAGTACCTAGCCAAGCCTGGCAATAGTTTCCTGGAGCCGACACAGTTCGAAGAGATTTGGCACTTTGCCGGTACCTTCGACCACTTCGCGAAGAAGGTTGCAGCGCAGCACCGGATTCAGGCGGCCGTTCAGCAGGAGTTGTGGACATTGAAGCCGGAGCGCGCTGCCGCCTAGAACCCCGTTCGCCCTAGGGCGTGCTCCATGTGCTGTCGGGATCGAACGCCGTGATCGCCTCGGGAGCGGTGGCGGTTGCTTCACCGATGTCCTTTTGCAGCAGCACACCGTCCGGACCGACCATGAACGTCATCACGCCGCTCTGGCCGTATTCCGCGGGCCACGCCAGCATCGCGAAGCCGCCCTTCATCACGAGCCACCAGCGCTCGATCATCGCCGCGGTCATCACCTCGCGGTCGCGCTTGGCCGGATCGTACACCGGCACGTAGACCACCTGCGGATTCGCGGGCTCGATGATGATCACCTGCGTGCTGCCTTCGGTCTCGACCTTGACGCTCTGTTGCTCGTTGGTCTCCAGGTTGCCTTGCTGCTTCGCCTGCGCGCGCAGGCGCTGGATCGACGCCTCGACAGCCTTCTTGTCGCTCTGGTACGAAGCGCCGATCGCCTTGGTCCAGTCCATGTTCTCCGCGAGCAATTTGATGACGTCGGGGAACACGGCGAGCGAAGCGAATGCTGCGTCGAACTTGGCGTCCTGCGCCGCCTGCTGCAGGTCGCTGCCGGTCGCCGTCTGCTCTCCCAGCCACTTGTGGAACTCGGTGACCTGCTCGGGACTGGTAGCTGCCGTCAGGGTTTGCGCCAGCAAGGCGTCCGGGTAGAGCGCGATCGGCGCCATCAGCTTGTCCATGTCCTCTTCGGGTGACGCCTGCGCCGGCAGCGGGAGCACGCACGCGATGATCCCGACCAGGTGCAGAGCGGCGAGCAGGGAACGGAGGAACTTGGAGTGGAGGGCCATGGCTTACCTCGAGGCGGCCGGTGTCGCCCGCCCAACGTCGTGGGCGGGCGTCCGGTGTACAGCGCAGTGCTACGCGTTGCTACAGACTCTTGAGCACCCCATTGAACATGGCCATCATGCCCTTGGTTGCATCGGGCGACAGTGCTACGTCCTTGCAGGCCTTCTCGGCGCTGTCCTTGAATCCCTGGACGCCTTCCTTGTCCATGTTCTTTTCCTTGAGCACGGCCGCGAGGTCCACACCATCGGTCGGCAGCGGCACGTTGCTGTACTTCCCAACCTCGGTGGTGACGCCCCGCTTGACCATGTCGATCGCGGCGGCATCGAGGAACTTGCTGGTCGCGGCATTGGCCGCCAGATTTGCGGCCAGCGCGTCGTTGTACTTCGAGAGCATGTTCGTGCCGCCCACGTTCTCGATCAGCGTGGCGGATTCCTTGCAGCCCGTGGCGGGGGCAAAGGCGAGAGCGGCAATGGCCAGCACAACGGTGAATCTCAAGCAACGCTTCATGACAGTTCCTCCCTGATGGGTACGGCTAGACCTCCCATGTCCGGCGACGCCCGAGTCCCGAACGTCGGCGGGATCGCACGCCGGCCAGAATACGAGCCGACCCCCGGGAACGCCAGCGCGGCGCTCGCTGCCGTGGCCTGCGCCACGGCGATTCCCTCGCCCAAGCGGCATCGGATAGACTGCCCGCAAACACGCACCCCACGCGGTTGCCCGCGCCGAGCGCTGCTCGTGCCCCGACCCTCAGGAGGAAGCCATGAACCCCACGGCCACCAAGCTCGCCCCGGTGGACGCAAAGTCGCTGCCGCCCTATGCGCCGACGACCTACGTCGATTTCTCGAAGCTCGAGCACAAGGCCCAATTCGAGAAGGCCCTGGCGCAGGTGCGCTCCGAGCTGGGCCAGGAGCATCCGCTGGTGATCGGCGGCGAGCGCATGAAGGGCGACAAGACCTTCGAGTCGCGCAACCCCGCGAAGCCGAGTGAAGTGATCGGGCGCTTCCAGTCCGGCACCAAGGAACAGGCCACCCAGGCGGTCGACGTCGCCTACAAGACCTTCGCGACCTGGAGCCGTGTGCCGGCGGCCGAGCGCGCCGCGTACTTGATCGAAGCCGCGAAGCGCATGAAGGAGCGCCGCCACTATTTCTCGGCGTGGATGGTGCTCGAAGTCGGGAAGAGCTGGGCCGAGGCCGACGCCGACACCGCCGAGGCCGTCGACTTCATGGAGTTCTACGCGCGCGAGATGCTGCGCTACGACAATCCCGATCCGATCACCCAGCTCCCGGGCGAGAAGAACCGGCTCGTCTACCTGCCGCTCGGCGTCGGCGCGATCATTCCGCCGTGGAACTTCCCGCTCGCGATCTGCGTCGGCATGACCACCGCCGCGATCGTCACCGGCAACACCGTGGTGGTGAAGCCCTCGAGCGACTCGCCCGGGATCGCCTGGGCGTTCTTCCGATTGATGGAGGAAATCGGACTGCCGCCCGGCGTGTTCAACTTCGTGACCGGCGCCGGCGGCACCGTCGGTGACACCATCGTGCGTCACCCCAAGACCCGATTCGTGTCGTTCACCGGCTCGAAGGAAGTCGGCATCGGCATCAACAAGCTGGCCGCCGAAGTCGCCCCGGGCCAGATCTGGCTCAAGCGCGTGGTCGCCGAGATGGGCGGCAAGGACGCGATCATCGTCGACGAGGAAGCCGACGTCGACGCTGCGGCGTTGGGAGTCGCGCAGTCGGCGTACGGGTTCCAGGGCCAGAAGTGCTCGGCCTGCTCGCGCGCAATCGTGAGCGAAAAGGTCTACGACGCGTTCTTGGAGAAGCTGCAGGGTCATGTCGCGAAGATCTCGATTGGCGACCCCTCACAGCACGGCGTCTACCTCGGTCCCGTCGTCAACCAGAAGGCGCGCGACACCATTGTGAAGTTCATCGAGCAGGGGAAGAAGGAAGGGCGCGTGGTGGCCGGCGGTGGCCCGGTGCCCGGCTCTGACGGCTATTTCATCCAGCCGACCGTGATCGCGGACGTCGCGCCCAACGCGGTGATCGCCCAGCAGGAGATCTTCGGACCCGTGCTGGCGGTGATCAAAGTGAAGAGCTTCGACGAGGCGCTCGACGTTGCCAACGGCACCGAGTACGGGCTGACCGGCGCGGTTTATAGCAAGAACCCGGAGAAGATCGAGCGCGCCAAGCGCGAGTTCTTCGTGGGCAATCTGTACATCAACCGCAAGTGCACCGGCGCGATGGTCGGCGCCCACCCGTTCGGCGGGTTCAACATGAGCGGGACCGATTCGAAAGCCGGCGGACGAGATTACCTGTTGTTGTTCCTGCAGGGGAAAAGTGTCGCGGAGAAAGTCGGGTAAGGACCTTCACCCACATGAAAGGGAATCAGCAATGTCGCTATCTCATGGTCATCGCACCTTGCTGTGCGGCGTCGCTGTAGTCTTCGCTTTGATCGTGGGCTCAGTCACCGGTCTTCACATGGCCGCGCAGGCCAAAACCGGCAAAGCCGTGCTCGGAACCTGGGGCGTCGAGCTGACCGCTATGGACAAGTCCATCCAGCCCGGCGACGACTTCTTCCGCTACGCCGGCGGCACCTGGATGAAGACCACGGAAATCCCGGCCGACCGCGCGCGCTGGGGCTGCGTTCAGCATTCTCGGAGCCAAGTCCGAGGACGACGTTCGCGCGGCCCTGGACGAGGCCGCCAAGGCCAAGCCGGCTGAGGGCTCAGCGAGTCGTAAGGCGGTCGACTACTACGTCAGCTACATGGACACAGCGGCCATCGAAAAGCGCGGCATCGAACCGGCCAAAGCGGACCTGGCGGCGATCGCGGCGGCCAAGACGCACGAGGACATCGCCAAGCTGTCGGGCGGCGCGTCGTTCCGCGCGAACCTGCCGATCGGCATGGGCGTGACGCTCGACGCCAAGCGACCGGATGTCTACATCGTCGCGATCGGTCAGGGCGGCCTGGGCATGCCGGACCGCGACTACTACCTGAAGGACGATGCGAAGTTCGCCGACGCGCGCGCCAAGTACCGCACGTACGTCGAGAGCATGCTCAAGCTCGCAGGCGACGCTCAGGCAGCGGCCAACGCGGACTCGATCGTGGCTGTCGAGAAGAGTATCGCCGTGATCCACTGGCCGCGCGAGAAGTCGCGCGACCGCGATCTGACCTACAACCCGAAGAATCGGACGGAGCTGCTGGCGTTCGCGCCCGAGTTCCCGTGGGAGGCGCGTCTCACCGCGTTCGGCGCGCCGGCGCACAGACGAGTTCATCGTCGCCCAGCTGGACGCGGTGCAGTCGCTGGCCAAGCTCTACCGCGCCACACCGGTGGCGACCTGGCGTGCCTACCTGACCTTCCACTACCTGAACGCCAACTCCGACGTGCTGCCGAAGGCGTATCGACGACTCGGCATTCGACTTCAACGGCAAGGCGCTCACCGGCCGCCGATGCAGCGTGAGCGCTGGAAACGCGCGGTCGCGACCATGAGCGGCACGCCGTTCAACGCCGCGATGGGCGAGGCGACGGGCGAGCTGTACGTCAAGCGCACGTTCTCGCCGCGAAGCCAAGGCCGAGATGGCCAAGCTGGTCGAAAATCTGCGCGCCGCCTACAAGGCGCGCATCACCAAGCTGCCGTGGATGACCGAAGAAACCAAGAAAGCCGCGCTGCGCAAGCTCGAGACCATCAACGTCAAGATCGGCTACCCGGACCAGTGGCGCGACTACTCGACGCTCGAGATCAAGGCCGGCGACGCGTTCGGCAATCGGCAGAGCGAAAATGCGTTCCAGCGGGCGCGCGACATCGCTCGGCTCGTCAAGGGTGCCGACCGCAACGATTGGGGCATGGCGCCGCAGACGGTGAATGCCTACTACAACTCGACCTGGAACGAGATCGTGTTCCCGGCCGCCATCCTGCAGCCGCCGTTCTTCGATCTGAACGCGGATCCCGCAGTCAACTACGGTGGCATCGGCGCGGTCATCGGCCACGAGATGGGCCATGGCTTCGACGACCAGGGCTCCAAGTCCGACGAGAAGGGTGTGCTGCGCAAGTGGTGGGTCGAAGAGGATGAGAAGCGCTTCAAGGAACTCACGGGCAAGCTGTCGGACCAGTACTCGAAGTTCGAGGCGCTGCCGGGCCTGTTCGTCAACGGCAAGTCTGACGCTGGGCGAGAACATCGGCGATCTCGGTGGCTTGAACGTCGCGCTCGAGGCCTACAAGATCTCGCTGGCCGGCAAGGAGCCGCCGGCGATCGACGGGTTCACCAGCTCGCAGCGATTCTTCCTCGGCTTCGGTCAGATCTGGCGCTCGCTCTTCCGCGAAGAGGCGCTCCGCCAGCAGGTGGTGTCGGACAACCACTCGCCGGGCGAGTTCCGGGCCAACGGCACGGTGCGCAACATGGACGAGTGGTACGACGCGTTCGGCGTGAATACGACGTCGAAGCTCTACCTGCCGCCCGATCAGCGGGTTCGTATCTGGTAGGCGACGACGTTCGTCCGACCGTGAGGACTGCGATGACGCAAAGGTACCTGAGCGCGTTCCTGCTGATGGCGTTCATGGCCGTTGCCACGGTTGTTCATGCCCAGGTGTTCTCCAACAAAGAGGTCGGCCAGAAGAACCAGGCGCTGGTCGACAGCCTCAAGACCACCGAATATCCGTACGCGCTTCCCATCTGGGGCGCCAAGGCGGTCAAGCGCGGGTACAACATTCCGTACCCCGCGGGGCTGAGCGTTCAGTACTACGGCCAGCGCTCGGACATCACAATCGACAACCTGATGGTGGGGTTCAACAACGGCCCGACGTACGACCTGGACGGCATCGTTCGCTTCGACAAGGCGGAAGCCATCAGCGACGGGGCGTCCTTGCGGCCGGACATCTGGCTGTTCCCGTTCCTGAACCTCTACGCCATCTTCGGCGTGTCGAAAGCCTCCACCAACGTCGGCTACAGCCTCTGGCTTCCCGATTCCGCCGGCAACGAACAAAAGTTGATCTCGTTGGGCAGCACGGTCGACTTCACCGCCACTACCATGGGCTTCGGGCTGACGCCGACGCTCGGCGTGGGAGGCGGCTGGATGGCCCTCGACATGAATTTCACCTGGACCGACATTCCGCAGCTCAACGAGCCGGCCTCGGCCTTCGTGTTCGACCCGCGCGTGGGCAAGGCCTTCAGGCTCCGGAGGGCTGACGAGAACATCAACGTCTGGGTTGGTGGATTCCGCGTAGCGCTCAACACCGGCACCAGCGGGTCGATCCCGCTGGGCGACGCTCTGCCGATCGACCAATGGCAGGGCACCGTCGATCAGGCGAAACAAGAAGTCGCCCGGCGAAGCCAGGAGAACGAGGCCTGGTGGAACAGCCTGACGCCGGCGCAGCAGGCCGATCCCGCCAATCGCGCGCGATACGAAGGAACGAAGGCGGCGCTCGATCGCGCCGGCGGGCTCCTGGAATCAGCGGACCAGGCGGTGAGCAACGCCGCGAACGCGACGGTCCAGTACTCGCTCGACAAGCGCCCCGCGGACATGTGGAACTTCACCGTGGGCGGCCAGTATCAGCTCAACAAGAGCTGGATGTTCCGGCTCGAGGTGGGCTTTATCACCTCGCGAACCCACCTGATCGCGGGCGCGCAATACCGCTTCGGGCTGTAGATCGGGGGCCGCGCCTCGCCACCACTCGGCCGGCGAACGCCTTTCAGGAACCCGGCTTCCTGCCCAGGTAGATCCGCCCGGTCCCGGTCAGGACGTGGGTGTGGATCTCGTCGGTCGACCCGTCGTGGCTCATGTCGGTGAGCCCATGCGTATAGCGAGCCGCGATCGAGAGGAACTCGAGGCGCCACTCGACGTCGAACGAGACACCGAAGTCGAGTCCGGGTAGCTGGTCACCAATGTCACGCTCGAGCGTGTAGTGCGTGCCGGCAGGAGAGATCGCGTCGTAGCGATCGGTGGCCCCGGTCACGATGCCGAACGACGGTCCCGCCCCGATGCGGAATCCTTCCTTGCGGTTGGGCGCCCATTTCAGCAGCACGGGGATTTCCAGATAGTTCAGGCTGCGGGTCATGGCGCCGCCGGCGGTCTGGCCGTCGAAGTCCGGGTCGCCGGTTTGCACCGGAGCGAGCCCTTCGGCGCCGCGGCCGGCAATCGGCAACACCGCGCCGCCTAAGTGGAAGTGCTCCGAGAATCGCCAATCGGCGAACAGGCCGAACACCGTCCGATTCATGCGGTCCGGATCGTCGAAGAATCCGTCGACGTTCGAGAAGTTGGCGCCGACCTCGAAGCCGATGTTGAAGTCTGGCGTGTAAAGTGCCTCGCCAAGCAGGTAGCCGATCAGCACCTGGGCGTGGGCTGGCGCGCTCAGCAACATCAGGGCGAAGCAAATGGTGACGGCTCTCGTTGTGCGCATCGCGCCAGACTACACACTGCGCGACCGGGCTACCATTCGCCACGTTCGTGCGATCCCCGAGCGTCAGCCGAACCGGTGCGCTAGAATCCGCCGCTCGAATTGCTCGCCCTTCCGGAGTACGACCCATGCGCGACCTGACCACCGGCTCCGTTACCCGCCACCTGCTCCAGACCATGAGCATGATGCTGGTCTTCATGGTCTTTCAGACGCTGTACTTCCTGGTCGACCTGTTCTGGGTCGGGCGGCTCGGCAAGGAGGCGGTGGCCGCGGTCGGCGTGGCGGGGAACATCATGTTCCTGGTGTTCTCGGTCTCGCAGGTTCTGGGGGTCGGCACGACCACGCTGATCTCGCACGCTGTCGGCCGGAAGGATCATGAACGCGCACTGCTGGTGTTCAACCAGTCGCTGGTGCTGACGACTCTGGTGGCGGCCGCATTCCTGGTGCTGGCGTTCCTGGCCCAGGGCTTCTACGCCAACAGTCTGTCAGCCGATGCAGTCACGGCTGGTCTCGCCATGGACTACCTGCGCTGGTTCATTCCGGCGATGGCGCTACAGTTCGGCATCGTGACGATGGGCTCGGCCCTGCGTGGCACCGGGAACTTCATCCCCGGCATGGTGGTCCAGGCGGTGACCGTCATCCTCAACATCATCCTGGCGCCGATCCTGATCTTCGGCTGGTTCACGAACCGGCCGCTCGGAGTCGCGGGTGCCGCGATCGCCACGCTGATCTCGGTCCTGGTCGCCACGCTGTGGTTGATCAACTACTTCATCCCGGCCAAGTCGTACCTCAAGTTCGTATCCAGGGACTGGAAGCCGAAGCTCGAGCTGTGGGGCGACATGCTCAAGGTCGGCCTGCCCGCCGGCGCCGAGTTCGGGCTGATGTCGGTGTACCTGTTCGTGGTCTACGCGCTCAGCCGGCCCTTCGGCGCCGCTGCGCAGGCGGGCTTCGGCATCGGCATGCGCGTCATGCAGGCCGGGTTCATGCCGGTGATCGCGCTGGGATTCTCCGTGGCGCCGGTCGCCGGCCAGAACTTCGGCGCCCGCCACCCCGATCGCGTGCGCGCCACGTTTCGCGTGGCGATCACCCTCGCGGTCGTGGTGATGGCGATCTTCGCGCTGCTCTGCCACATCGCGCCCAAGGCGCTGATCGCGGTTTTCTCGAGTGATCCCGAAGTGCTGGCGGTCGGCGACGAGTACCTGCGCATCGTGTCGTGGAACTTCGTCGCCGCGGGCGTGGTGTTCGTCGCCTCGAGCATGTTCCAGGCAGTCGGAAACACGATGCCGTCCCTGATCGCGTCAGCCGTGCGGATCGCGATCGCAGTGGTGCCGGCGGTCCTGCTCTCGCGGCTGCCGGGCTTCAAGCTGAGCTGGATGTGGTACCTGGCGGTGACGTCGGTGACCATCCAGATGATCCTGAGCTTGAGCATGCTACGGGTGGTGTTGAAGCAACGCCTGGCGTTCACGCCGGCGACCGCGCCCGCAGGCGCCGCGGTGTTGGGCGCAGGCGAGCCGGCCTCCTAGCTTCGATCGAGCGAGAGACTCGATCTCCCATTGACGGGTGCAGTCTTGGTGCTAGTCTTTCGCCGGTCTGCAGACCGAGCTGACCTCGAACCCCCCACCGAGTTCTGCCGGCCGACGTGCGGATCCCGTGGGCAACCTCGGGGCGCTGCCGCCCACGGGTTTCCGGCCCCGCACAGAGGAAGCCATGCGCCGCTTGCTCGGGTTCCTGGTCCTCACGCTTGCCAGCGTCGTCTTCATGCTCGCGCCGAGCCACATCCCTTCGAGTGCCGTCGGTGTCCCCGATTTCGTCCACTTCGAGAGCGGTCACGTTCGGCCGGCCACGCTGACTCCCGACGGCCAGCGATTGCTGGTCGTCAACACCGCTGACGGGCGCCTCTCGGTCTTCGACCTGACCGGCGAGGCTCCTGCGCGAGTAGCCGAGATTCCGGTCGGCCTCGAGCCGATCTCGGTCGCGTGCCTCGACGATCACACGGCGTGGGTGGTGAATCACTTGTCCGACGACGTGAGCGTCGTGGACCTCGACGCGCGGCACGTGCGCGCCACCCTGTGGGTCGGTGATGAGCCAGCCGATGTCGTGTTCGCAGGGTCGCCGGTCCGCGCCTACGTCAGCGTGTCTCAGGAAGACGCGGTGAAAGTCTACGACCCGGCGAGCCTCGGTGCGCCGGTCGCCGTGGTCCCGATCAACGGCCGGCTGCCGCGGGCGCTGGCGCGGAGCGCCGACGGGGCGAACGTCTACGCGGCCGTACTCACCGCCGGGAACCGCACGTCGACCGTGCCCTTCGATGCCATCCCGGAGGGCAGCATGCCGATCGATCCCCAGTTCCCGCGCAGTCCGTCGCTGCCGGCCGACCCGCCGAATGTCGCGCTGATCGTCCAGCAGCAGGGCTCGCAGTGGCGTGACATGTACGGAAACGACTGGTCCGCCCAGATGCCCTTCTCGATGCACGAGGTCGACGTCGCCGAGATCTCCACCGCGTCCGCCAGCGTGACGCGAACGTTCGGCGACCTGGGCACGGTCAACTTCGCGGTGGCCGTGAGCCCGCTCGATGGCCGCATCGCGGTCGCGGCAACCGAGGCCCTCAATCTGCTGCGCTTCCAGAATCGACTGCGGGGCCGCACGGTCGACACGCGGCTCGGCCTAGTGACCGCCGCCGGGTCCAAGTCGCTGATCAACCTGAACCCGCACATCAACTACGCGGTCACGCCCGGACCCGCCTCGGAACGCGATTCGTCGCTCGGCGTTCCGACCGGCATCGCGTTTGCGCCGGACGGCCAGCGTCTCTACCTGACCTCGCTGGCCAGCAACCGCGTCGCTGTGGTGGACCCCGACGGAGCGGGAGTGGTCGCCCGAGTTCCGACCGTGGCCGGACCGACCGGCGTGGTCGTCGATCAGGCCAGAGACCGCATCTACGTCGTCGGGCGCTTCCGCAACCAGCTCCAGACCCACTCGGCCACCAGCCTGGCGCCGGTCGCCGTCGCCTCGATCGGCTTCGACCCGACACCGGATGCGATCGTGAACGGCCGGCGATTCTTCTATGGCGGCTTCACTTCCGGGCACGGCGACCAGGCGTGCGCGAGCTGTCACGTGTTCGGCGACTTCGACGCGCTGGCCTGGGATCTGGGTGAGCCGAATGGGGTCGTCTCCCATGTGCCCCCGGGCACGCCCTTTCCTGGAGAAGGTTTCGATCCGATGAAGGGGCCGATGGTGACCCAGACGCTGCGCGGGCTACCGGGTGCCGGCCGAATGCACTGGCGAGCGGATCGCACCAACCTCACCGAGTTCAATCAGACGTTCCGCGATCTCCTGGGACGGACGTCCATGCTGCCCGACACCGAACTGGCAGCCTTCAGCAGCTTCGTGCTGCCGTTGTCCCATCCGCCGAATCCGAATCGCTACCTCGACGGAACACTGAGGGACGCGCCCGTCGGCCAGCCGAGCGCAAAGCGAGGAGAATTTCTGTTCCTCAACGCCAAGGTGTTCGACCGGAGCAACGTCACCCGGTGCAACACCTGCCACCAGGGACCGGCGCTGACCAGCGGTGTCCTTGTAAGCGGCAACACATTCGGCGACCAGGACGTCAAGACCGCGACGCTGCGGGTCCTGTATCGTAAGGTCGGCATGTCCCGGGAGCCCGGCGCAGTCAGCAAGCGCGGGTTCGGCTTCTCGCACGACGGCGGCTTCGCCAGCATCGAGAAGTTCCTGGAGAGCCCGATCTTCACGATCGGGCTCGGCACCATCGCCACCAACAAGCGCCGCGACTTCGAGGCGTTCCTGCTTTCGATGGGATCCGGGCTGGCCACCGCGGTCGGCCGGCAGGTGTCGTTCGACAGTCCGAGTGGCACGCCGGCGACCGCGGCGCTGCTCGATACGTTGAAAGGGCAATCGGCGAGCTGTGATCTGATCGCCAAGGGCCGAATAGCCGGAACGCCGCGCGGCTGGCTCTATCTTGGTGGCGATCAATGGCGGCCCGATCGCGCCGCCGGCATCAGCTTCTCGACTGCGGAGATCCTGGCGCTCGCCGGACCGGGCAGCGAAGTGACGTTCACGGCGATTCCGCCAGGCACCGGAACGCGTATGGGCATCGACCGCGATCGTGACACCTTCCTCGATGCCGACGAGGTCGCGGGCGGCAGCGATCCGGGCGACCCGGCATCGACGCCGGCCCTGGTCGGGGTCGATCCGTTGCCGGTCGGTTCAGGTCTGCGCTCGGTCGGACCGAACCCGTTCCGTCAGGCAACCGAGGTCCAGTTCGTCCTCGCAGAGCCCGGCGCGGTAAGCCTTTCGATCCACGACGTGCTCGGCCGCGAGGTCCGGGCGGTCGCGAAGGGTTTGTGGCTCGAAGCCGGGCCACAGAGCCTGCGTTGGGACGGCCGGCGCAGCGACGGCAAGGGCGTGGCGGCTGGCGTCTACTTTGTCCGGTTGTCCGCCGAGGGCCGGGATTGGGTTCGGGCGGTGGTGAGAATTCGATAAGCCGCCTCACGCGGCGCCCGTCTCGCGGTTCGCCCGGGTCGTCCGAAACTCGCGCTTGGACGCGTCGCACATGCGAATGATCTCGTGTCGCTCGCGCCTGAGCCGAGCCACCGAGCGGCGATGCCACACCTTGAGGATCACGAGTCGAATGCGCAGGGACTGGCGCGCCAGCCAGTTGATGTAGAGCAAGGCGTGGAGCCCGAGGGCAGCGGAGAACAACAGCCCCGCGATCGCTTGGAGCGGCGACCAGCCGAAAACACTGGCGAAGAGCCATGCCAGAGCCGCGTAGGTCAGCGGGAACCAGACCACCGCCGAACCCATCCGGAACGCCGCCTTGCGTGTGGGATCCGATGTCAGCATGCCGACTGCAGCCGTCAGGCGGTAGGGAACGTAGTGAATCAAGAGTCCGATCAACGCCGGCAAGAGCCCGAGCAATCCAAGTACCACGAGTCGCAGCCGCTCCCAGCCTCGCCCCGGAGCCGGCAGCATCTGATTCACGGTCTCGTCGTGAACCCGGAGCGCGGCAAGGTGGCGGTAGTAACGATCGACCCGAGCGCGGGCCCTCTCGATGCGCTCGGGATCGACGCGGGAGAAATGCTCGATGCATTCCGCGATGCCGCGCGCGGCCTCGATACCACGTGCACCGGTGTCCGCCTCGAGATCGGTCCGGTAGATCTCCTCGATCGCATGGACCAATGGAACGCGCTCGGTCTCCGGCACGTGCAGGATGAGTCCTTCGAGGGCACCCTGTATGTGTGCCGTCAGTTGGCGGACGGTTTCGGGCTCATCGGCCGCGGATTGTTGGACGAATGCAGACAGGTCGATCGGTGTTCCCACGGAAACCGTGACCTCGGTCCAGAAGCCGGTGCGATCGGCGAAATGGAGCCCGATCGGGAGCAGCGTCAGGCGGCCCGCCTGGTCGGGCCGGCGTTCCTGCGCGAGGGCGAGCCTCGCAGCACCGGTCTTGATCGGGACGATCTGGCGGTCGGTGATGCTGGTGCCCTCGGGAAAGATCAGCACCGCCCCGCCGCGGTCGAGCAGCTCGTGGCACGCGCGAAACGTGTCCTCGTTCCGGTGCATCTGGGTCGGATCGTCCTGGCGCCGGTAGATGGGCAGCGTGCCGCACAGCCGCAGCGCGAACCCGCGGATCCATGGCTTGAAGATTCCGGCCATGGCCAGGAAGTGGAGGTGGCGCGGGACCGCCGTGGCCAGGACGATGACGTCGGTGATCGACGCCGGATGGTTGGCGACCACCAGCAGCGGGCCCTTGGCCGGGATGCGGTCGAGGTCGCGGGTCGCGATCTCGCGGAAATAGATCCGGGCGGTGGTGCCCATCACCATCCCGGCGACCCGGTAATTGACTGCGGCCAGCACCTCGGTCAGGCGCATGGGCGGCAGTCTAGCGCGAAAGCCCGATCATTCTCGCCAAGCATTCGCAGGGTTTCCGCGAGGAGGGCGGCTACTCGAGCTGCTTGTGGAAGCGCAGCGTCGAGAACGTGAAAAACAGGACCGCGAACCCCACCAGCGCCAGCGCTTGCGGCCACAGCTCGGGCAAGCCCGCGCCTTTGAGGAAGATGGCCCGGATCACCTGCAGGAAGTAGGTGAGGGGCAGCGCGTAGCCGATCCAGCGTGCGGCATCGGGCATGGCCTCGCGTGGAAACATGAACCCGGAGAGCAGTACGTTCGGCAACATGAACAGGAACGAGGTCTGCATTGCCTGGACCTGGCTCTTGGTCAGGGTCGAGATGAAGAGTCCGAGGCCGAGATTGGCCACGATGAACAGCAGCGCCATCAGGTAGACCAGCACCAGGCTGCCGCGGATCGGAACCCGGAAGAGCAGGTGTCCGACCACCATTACCGCCGTGATCTGCACCAGGCCCACCAGCGCGTACGGCAGAATCTTCCCGAGCATGATCTCGCTGTTCCTGAGCGGGGTCACGATGAGCTGCTCGAGTGTCCCGACTTCGCGCTCGCGCACCACGGCCATGGCGGTCATGAGGATGAGGATGTTGGAGAGGATCATCCCGATGATGCCGGGCACGATGAACAGGGCACTCGTGAGCGCGGGGTTGTACAACGGCCGGACCCGCACGTCGAGCGGGGTCGCCGTATTGCGCGGCGTCCCGGTGGCGGCGCGCATCAGCTGACTGCTGATGCTGAGTCCGACCATTTGCGCCGCGCCGATCGCGGCCTGCGAACCGGTCGGATCGGTGGCGTCGACCAGCACCTGAACCTCGACCGGTCGTCCCCGCTTGAGGCTGCGCGCGTAGTCTTCGGGAATCACGATCGCCGCCTTGGCGCGGCCGGCATTGATGCGTGCGATCGCCGACTCATACGAGGGCACGGCGCCGCGGATCTCGAAATTGTCCGTCGCCTCGAATTTCTGCACGAGATCGCGGCTCTGCTGGGAGCGCGACAGGTCGAGCACCACGGTCGGCAGGTTGCGGACCTCCTGGCGGATCGCGAAGCCGAACATCAGAAGCTGCATCACCGGCACGAGCAGCAGCAGCCGCAAGGTGTGCCGGTCGCGGCGCATCTGGATGAACTCCTTCCAGAAGATCGAGCGCAACCGCGCGAAGCTCATGCGTCCTGCTCCTGGAGTTGAACGAAGATGTCCTCGAGGGTCAGGTTCTCGCCGAAGGTCGCGCGGACTTCGGCCGGCGTACCCAATGCGGTGAGGCGCCCGCGGGAGAGGAACGCGATTCGGTCGAAACGCTCGGCCTCGTCCATGTAGTGCGTGGTGACGATGATCGTCGTGCCCTCCGACGCGAGCGCTCGAATGATCCGCCAGAAGAGCCGGCGAGCGCCGGGGTCCACGCCCGCGGTGGGTTCGTCGAGGAATAGCACCGGCGGGCGGTGCAACATCGCGCACCCGAGGGCGAGCCGCTGTTTCTGCCCGCCCGACATGGGATCCACGAGTCGGCCGAAGATCTCATCGAGCCGCATCCGCTCGCGGGCCCAGGCGATCCGCTGATCCAACTCGGCCTCGATCCCGTAGAGCCCACCGTAGAAGCGCAGGTTCTCCTCGGCGGTCAGGTCCCCGTAGAGACCGAAGGCCTGCGACATGTAACCGATGTGGGCCTTGACCGAATCCGGCCGGGTTGCGACGTCGAAGCCGGCGACCGTGGCCGATCCCGAAGTCGGAGTCATCAGGCCGCACAGCATGCGGATCGTGGTGGTCTTGCCGGATCCGTTGGGCCCGAGGATCCCGAATAGCTCGCCCGAGTGGATGTCGAACGAGACGTCTTGCACCGCCTTCACGGGACCGAAGGTCTTCGTGAGGTGGCTCACGCGAACGACCGCATCGCTCATGTTACTTCTCCGCGATGTCGATCACGACGTCGGCCGGGATGCCGGCCTTGAGCGCTCCGTTGGTCGGATCGAGCACCACCTTGACCGCGAACACGATGTTCGCGCGCTCCTCCTCGGTGAGGGCGGCGCGGGGCGTGAACTCGGCCCGGGTCGCGATCTCGGCGACCCGGCCGGGAAAGCCGCGTGAATCGCCGGTGAGGTGCACCGTCGCTCGCGCGTTGCGCCGGATGTTTGTGACCAGGGGTGCCGCCACGTAGGCGCGAATCCACAGGCTGTCGGGGTTCCCGAGCGTCACCACCGGTTGGTTGGCCTGGACCAGCTCGCCCGGCTCGAAGTTGCAGAGCAGCACCACGCCGTTCACCGGCGAGAGCAGCACCAGCTCGCGGCTGCGACTTTGTGCAGCTTGCAGCTCGGCGTCGGCCACGACCGCGGCTTCGCGCGCGGCGACGATTTCCTCCTGGCGGCTGCCGGCCTCGAGCATGCGGAGCGCCTCGCGGGCGGCGTTGCGCTGGGCCCGCGCCTCGTCGCGCGCGTTGAGCGCGCGGTCGTAGTCGGCTGCGGCCACCACCTTCGCCTCGTACAGTTGCGTGATGCGGCCCAGGTCCGATTCGGCGAGTGTCAGCCGCGCCTCGCTCGACGCCAGCGTGGCACGGGCTTCCTCGATCTCTTCCGCACGCGGGCCGCGGGAGACCTCGCGGGACTGAGCCGACGCGCGATTGGCCGCCGCGGTCTGGGCGCGTAGCTCGGCCACCACCTCGTCGCGCTCGAGCACCGCCAGCGTGTCGCCGACGCGGACCGTGGCACCCTCGTCGACGTACCGCCGGGCCACTCGACCGCCGACCAGCGAGGCGACGTCGATTTCGTCCATTTCGAGCATGCCACTCGCGTGGATGCGACTCTTATCGCCGCCGCAGCCGATGACGGCCACGAGCAGGCCGGAAACCAACAACCAATGCGCGCGCATCCCGACAGGATGACGCTAGCGAGGATTGCCTGCAACGGCCCGAAGTGTGGAGCGCGCGGACAGACGCGGACACGTTTGGGCGCGAGGTCTTACAACCGGGGGTGTATACTGCCTCCGGAGGTCGCCGATGAGACCGGGACGCGTGATGCTGGCGATCGTGTTGTTCCTCATGGCGCCGGTGTCCGCGGCGGGCGCCGCGCCGACCAGCGTGCCGCCAAGTCAGCGCGGCACCACCCAAGCCGAGCGCGCCGGCACGCATGACACCGGGAGAATCCGCACGGTGTTCTGGAACTTCGGCATGGTCGGCGACTTCCCGCAGGATCCCCTCAACGTCGATCTCAGCATCTTCCATTCGATCGAAGCGCCCAAGGGCTCGGGAATGAACTACGGCGAGGGCTTCACGCCGTTCGTGCTGGCGAAGATCCGGCAGAACAACGGGAGCGACGCCTACATCATGGAAACGGGGTTCCGCGAGCGACAGGGCATCAGCCCGCTCACCAACCGTGTCATGCGCTTCGAGCCCCGGCCCGGCTACATCCAGCCGGATCCCAGTGTCAACCAGGCACGCTCTCCGGCCATCAGCAACGACCCGCGCACCTGGCCGGACTCCTGGCCCGACAAGCTCGACGACCCCAGCGATCCCGGCTGGCGGGGTTCCTGGAATGGCTACTTCGGCAAGTACCCCGCGGCCGACCAGGAGAGCTACACGGTCACGGACGACGATTTCTACGACGCCTGGGACTTCTACCCCGACAGCAACGACCCGACCCGACGCGGGCTCGGCCTGCGTGTTCAGGTGCGCGGCCTGCAGTGGGCCCACACCCAAGCCGGCAACGTGGCCTTCTGGCTCTACGACATCACCAACGAAGGCACTACCGACTACGACGACAACATCATCTTCGGCCTCTACGTGGATACCGGTATCGGCGGCTCGCGGCTCTCGTGCGATGGGATCTTCGAGTCCGACGACGAGGGCGTCTACTTGGATCGTTCCACGACCTCGACCGGTGCACCGCTCGACGTGGTTTACACGTGGGACCTCTACGGTCACGGCGTCGATCTCTCGGGCCTCTGTGGCGCCACCGGCTACCTGGGATACGCCTTCCTCGAGAGCCCGGGGAACCCGTTCGACGGAGTCGACAACGACGACGACGGGATCACCGATGAGGCGCGCGACAACGGGCCGGGAATGCTGATCCAGGGCCAGCAGGCCATCCGTGACTTCGTCACCGCCGTCTACGACCTGACCAAGCTCGAAATCGCCTACGGCCCGCTCGATCAACGCCCGGCTTACCAGAGTGGCGTCTGGTGGACCGGCGACGAAGAACTGGACTGGGATTCCCAAGTGGACGACGTCGGCGCCGACGGGGTGGCAGGCACGAAGGACACCGGCGAGCTCGACGGCAACCCAACCGAGGGCGAGCCCAACTTCGGCCGCACCGATCTCAACGAGTCGGATCAGATCGGGCTCAGCGGCTTCAAGTTGAACCGCATCCACGCCGGGCAAGGGAATCCCAACCCGACCGTCGACAACATCGTGTTCTTCACGGACCAGAACAACTGGCCGCAACGGCTGTACGAAAAGTTCACGGACCCTTACGAGCCGGCACGCTTCGATGAACCGCTGACGTCCAACTACAACGTCGGGTTCCTGCTGGCCTCTGGGCCGTTCCGCCTCGAGGCAGGAGCGACCGAGCGGATGAGCGTCGCACTTGCCTTCGGCGCCGATCTCGACCAGATGCGCGGCTCGGTGGCGAGGGCCCTGCAGATCTACAACGCCAACTACAGGTTCACGCCCGACGGCTCGACCGCGACGCTGGCTTCGTTGATCGATGTGGACGCCTCACCCGACCACGTGGTTCTGCACTGGCGGCTGGGGCAGGGTGGAGTCGCGCGACTGGAGCGGAGCACGACAGCCTCGAGTTGGTTCGAAGTGGGGCAGGCGAGTTCCGACGGCACCGGCGAGGTCTCGTTCGAGGATCGCGACATCGAAGCCGGCGGCCACTATGCCTATCGGCTGAGCGTGTGGTCGGACGGACAGTGGGCAATCGCCGACGAGGTGCAGATCGACGTGCCAAATGGAGTGGCGCTTTCGCTGGCGGGCCTGCGGCCGAATCCGGCCACCGGAAGGGGGCTCACGATTCACTTCTCGCTGGTGAGCACCGAGCCCGCGAGTCTCGAGATGCTCGATCTGGCCGGGCGCCGGGTGCAGGCCCGCGAGGTCGGCGCTCTCGGCCCCGGCCCGCACGTGGTTCATCTCGGCGACGGAGCCGCGTGTTCCACCCGGGGTCTACATGCTACGCCTGGTCCAGGGGAATGAGATCCGCCACGCGCGGGCGGTGGTGTTGGAGTGAGCAACGCTCCCGTGCGGCACCTCACACGGTGCATGGTCGCCACCCTGATCGCGCTCGGCCTTGCGGCCGAAGCGGCGCGGGCGCAGATCGTCGATCCGAACATGTGGAGCACGAACGGCTACGTCTCCGCCGTCGCGACAGCGGGGAATACCGTCTACCTGGGCGGAAGCTTCACGTTCGTCGGTCCCAGCACGGGCTCCTTCGTCGGACTCGACGTTGGGACGGGGACGCCAGAGGCCGGCTGGCCGCGGGTCGATGGCAACGTGTTCGCCTCGGCGCCGGATGGGGCGGGCGGGTGGTACATCGGAGGAACGTTCACGGCCGTCGGAGGCGTTGCTCGAAACCGGCTCGCCCACATCTTTGCCGACAAGTCGCTCGGCGACTGGAACCCGGGGGCGAACGGCTCCGTGTTCTCGCTGGCCGTCAGCGGCTCGATCATATACGCGGGTGGCGCCTTCACCAGCGCCGGCGGACAGAGCCGCAGCAACCTCGCGGCCATCGATGCATCGACCGGGCTCGCCACGGACTGGAATCCCGGGGCGAGCGCACTCGTGTGGACCGTGTTGGCGAGTGGCTCTACCGTCTATGTGGGCGGGATCTTCAGCACCCTCGGCGGACAGAGCCGCGGCTACATCGGGGCGGTGGACGCATCGACCGGGCTCGCGACGGACTGGAACCCGGGGGCAGATCAAAGCGTGGTTGCCTTCGCGCTGGACGGCTCGACGTTGTACGCCGGTGGCTATTTCACCAGCATTGGCGGTCAGAGCCGCGGCCACATCGCCGCACTGGATGTCTCGACGGGGCTCGCCACCGATTGGAATCCGGGGGCGGACGCCGAAGTCTTCGCCTTGGCGGTGAACGGCCCCATTGTTTACGCCGGTGGCGGGTTCTATCACATCGGCGGCCAGGCCCGAACGTTGATCGCGGCACTCGATGCCACGACCGGACTCGCGACCGAGTGGGACCCCGGGGCGACCGGGTATCACGTGTTCACGATCGCGGTGAGCGGCTCGACGGTGTACGCGGGGGGTGAGTTCTTCGCCATGGGCGGCGGAAGCTCCAACTACATCGCCGCGCTGGATGCCACGACCGGACTCGCCACCGCGTGGAATTCGGGCGCCGAATCCTATGTCCGCACGCTTGCGGTGAGTGGCTCGACGGTGTACGCGGGCGGGCTCTTTTCCATGATCGGCGGACAGAGTCGCCAATACATCGCGGCACTGGATGCCACGACGGGGCATGCCACTGACTGGAACCCGGGGGCCAACGACTTCGTGGTCGCTCTGGCCGTCAGCGGGTCGACGGTATACGCCGGAGGGCGCTTCGCCTACATCGGCGGGCAGAACCGCTTCGGCATCGCGGCACTCGATGCGACCACGGGACTCGCAACTGCGTGGAATCCCCAGGTCGACTCCTACGTGACCGCACTGGCCGTGAGCGGCTCGACCGTGTACGCGGGTGGATCCTTCTTCACGATCGGTGGTCAGAGCCGCCGGGGGATCGCGGCGCTCGACGCTGCGACGGGGCTCGCCACACCCTGGGACGCCGGTGCGGATGCCCCCGTGGGTGACATTCTGGTGAGCGGCTCGACGGTGTACACGACCGGCACGTTCACGACCATCGGTGGGCAAAGTCGCAACCTGATCGCGGCCTTGGATGCCACCACCGGACTCGCCACGAGCTTCGACGCGGCACCGATCGGCTCATATATATACGGTCTTGCCTTGAACGGCTCGACGATCTACGTGGGCGGCTACTTCACCACCATCGGCGGGCAAAGCCGCCAGCTGATCGCGGCACTGGATGCCACGACCGGGCTCGCCACCGACTGGAACCCCGGGGCCGACAACATCGTGGGGACGCTTGCCGTGAGCGGCTCGACCGTTTATGCGGGCGGCGATTTCAGTGTCATTGGCGGGCAGACCCGCAGTCATCTCGCGGCACTGGATGCCGAGACTGGGCTCGCCACCGCGTGGAACCCGAATCCGGATGGAACGATCTACGCGCTGGCCATCGGCGGCTCGACCGTGTACGCTGGCGGCTCCTTCTCGAGTATCGGCGGGCGCAATGCCCGCGGCTTCGCTGCCATGCAGGATTCACCCACGCCCACGCTCCTCGCCCGCTTCGATGCCGAGGCGACGAGCGCCGGGGTCCAGCTTCGATGGCAATTTGGAGAGCCGGAGCGCGTCGTCAGCGTCGCACTGGAGCGAGCCTCGCATCCGCACGGTCCGTGGATGCCGCTGACGTTGGAGAGTCGCCGCACGGCTGACGGGACCGAGGCCCTCGACCCAACGGCTGCAGCCGGCGAGACCTACTACTACCGTCTGACCGCGAACTTCACCGATGGAACCCACGTCACGTTCGGACCCATCAGCGCCGCGACGATCCTGGCGGTCCAGGTCAGCGGCCTCACGGGAATCGCTCCCAATCCCGTGTCGGCCAGCACCCAAATCAGCTTCGCGCTCGTGCGCAGGAATCAGGTCCGCATCAGCGTGGTGGATGTCACCGGGCGAGAGGCCGCCGTGCTCGCCGACGGACCGATGGATGCCGGGAGCTACTCGATGCTCTGGGACGGCCGCCGCGGGAACCTGCGGCTCCCCGCGGGCGTCTACTTCGTTCGCTGGACATCCGCCGGCAGGTCGATGAACCGGAAGCTCATACTCTTACAGTAGGCGTCGTCCGCTAACGCCCGCCCGAGGGGCCGTCGACCGGGCCCTTCCCATTCACCATCGCGCGTTCCCACTCCGGCAGCTCGTGCACCGACTCCCAGGAACTGAGCTTCGCGCGGTACACGTACTGCGGCGGCATCCCGCTCTCGATCCGCTGCCGCACGGGATCCAGCGCTGCAGAGGCTGCGGTCGAATTCCCGAGAGCCGTGTGTGCGCGCGACAGCACGATGTGCGCCAGGTCCGACCATTCGCCCCATTCGATCGCCTTCTCGGCGTGGGCCTTCGCCGAATCCGCCTGACCGCGCTCCAAGGCCAGCCAGCCGCGCAACGCCTCGGCGGTCGGATTCTCGACATCCAATAGCCCCGCCTCGTCGAGCTGGACCTTCGCCGAATCCAGCCGTCCGGCGCGAATGAGATCCCGCGCGTAGTCGCATCGCAGCGCGGCGATCCCAGTGCGCATGCGCACGGCCTTGTCGTACGCGGGGAACGCTTCGTCCCATTGCCTGGCTTCGGCCAGCGCCGCGGCCCGGCCCCAAAGGCCCTGCGGGTGGTCCGACTGGTAGGCGAGCACCGAGTCGTACGCCGCGAGCGCTCCGCCGGCATCACCACGTACCAACCGCAGTCGCCCGCGGTCCTGGTCGACGAGATATCGATCCTCCGCCCGCACGGTCGCGCGCGCGGCGTCGAGCTGGGCGATCGCGGCGTCCAAGCCGCGGCCACCGCGCCACAGGGCCTCGGCGGCGGCACTGGCAATACTGCCGCTGGTCGGATGCGCAGCACGCGCCCGCTCGCCGGCGGCGATCATTCCTTCGCGGTCGCCCTTCAAGGTCAGCGCCGAGGTCATCGAGCGCAGCGCGGTTTCCTCCTTGGGCGCGTGCGCCAGCGCCTTCGAATAGAAGGGAATCGCTTTGTCGACCTTGCCTCGGTAGACCTGGTCGTCGCCGGCGTTGACGAACGCCACGGGGTAGCTGGGCGTGACGTCGGTGATCGCGACCATCTGCCGCACCAGGGTGTCGAGCGGCGGGTCCAGTGCCTGCATGCGCTCGAGCACGACTTCGCGTGGGTCGTAAGCATCGCGCTTCGGCGAATAAAGCGCGTTGGCACCTTCGGCGAAGTACTCGTACACGCTGCCGCCAGCGTAGCGTGACATGAATCCGTTCTGGGTCGTGTCGTCGTTTGCCTTGGCGCGGCGGTAGTGCTCCTGGATCACGCGGCTCTGGTCGGCGGTCATCACGCCGTGCACCTGGTGGCTCAGTTCGTGGAGCACGGTGTTGTATCGATCGAAGATCGTGCGCTCGACGTCTTCGACGCCGGTCACGGTGTTGTAGCCGCCGGCGCCGCGCACGTCGTCCCACAGCCGCGAGTCGTACTCGATGCGCGTGTCGCGCAGGGTCTCGAGGCCCGGGCAGTCCGAGAGCAGTTCGTGCAGTGGCTTGATGTAGTAGGTCGAGCCGCCTTCGATCAGCACCGGAATGAACTGCTTCCAGGGCGCGATCGACATCGCCACCCGCTTCCGGTGCCGAGGCGACAGCGACGACCAGTTGACCACGAACTTGTCGATGCCGGGCACGATCGGCATGGCCGTGGCGGCGAACCGGCGCTCGTAGGCCTGCCGGTGCACGTCGACCATGAAGCGCTGCAGCTCGAGCGCTTTGGCCAGAACGGCGTGCGCGCGGCCGTAGTCGGGCACCAGGGCCAGGGCTGCGATCGCGTGGTCGCGCGACAGCTCGTACCAGCCTTCGTCGAAGTCGAGCGAGGCCAGGCGCACGCGCACATCGGCCCAGACCGGCTGCGCCTTGCGCAGCGAGTCGAGAATGGTGCGCGCCGCCTTGCGGTCGCCGGCGGCACGCATGCGATCGGCGCGAGCGAACTCGGCGCGCGCGGCGGTGCCGGCGAAGGCCCTGGGGTGCGCGGCTTCCAGCTCGGTGTAGGTCTTGCGCGCGTAGCCGTTGCCGAGCAGGTAGTGGGCGCCATCGTGATAGGGGCCGAGCTTCACGGCGTATTCGCCGGCGGTGACCGCATCGTCGGTGCGGCCGAGGCGAATCAGCGTCTCGGCCATCGACAGCATCAGATCGGGTGTGGCGTGCAACCTGGACCCGGCCACCAGCCGATCGAGCGAGCCGTCGTAGTCGCGTCGTTTGTGGAGCACCTGGCCCATGCCGCGCAGCGCGGCCGAGCGCGCGGCGCGCGTGACTGCCATGCCGACGCGCACGTCGCGCTCCTGGCTGGCTTCGTCGCCGCGGTAGGGAGTCGCCTTTTCGGTGGCTTCGAGCACGCGCGTAAAGCACGACTCGGCGCGCGGATAGTTCAAGAGGTCGTAGGCGAGCCGGCCGGCCGCGAGCAGATCGGCAATCGGCGCCTTGGTGCCGGGCGCCAGCGAGTGGTCGCGCGTCAGGCGATCGACGGTCGCCGCGTCGTCGATCGCGTAGAGCCAGGTGAAACGGGCCACGCGCTCGGCAGTCGTCGGTTCCTTGCGATTCACGATCTGATCGGCGACCAATCGGGCGTTGACGAAATCCTGGCGCGCGAGCAGCACCTGAAGCTTGGTGGCGGCGACCAGGCGTGGGTCGCCGTCGATTCGGCCGAGCAACCCCGTGGCTTCGTCGACTCGGCCGGAGCTGAGCACGGCCAACACGACCTCGGCCTGCACCGATCCTCCGGTCTTGGCCTTGGCGGGGACGGCCCCGCGTTCGATCTGGGCGCGCACTGGGGCGAACAAGGTGTCCGAGGTCGCGGGCGCGTCGGCGGCGCGGGTCGCGGGCGCTGAGAACACCATCGTCAAGAGTGCGGCGGCGCCCACCATCTGTCTTGTCGGGGTGGCCTTCATGGATTCCGCTATCTAGATGTACCGGCGGCCCCGGGTCAAGGGCTCGCTAACGAAGCACGACTTTCCGCTTCCCAGTGCGCGTAAAGTAGAGCCCGTTCTGCTTGGGGTCGTCGACGCGCCGGCCCTGCAGGTCGTAGTAGACGGGATCCTCGGGTCCCACATCCGGCCCGGGTGGGGGTTCCTCTTCGTCGATCCCGAAGACGTAGGCGATCCGGTTGAGGGAGCCTTCGAATCGGTTGCTGGCATACCAAAGGGCGCCGTCGGGGCCAATCGAGTAGTCCGAGGCCGTAATCAGCCCGTCAGCCCAGACTCGCGACGAGGGCTGTCCGATCACCGGGGGTGCGATCGACCAGACGCCGGCCGTGTTCTCGAGTCGCAGCAGATTCCCCGACCCGTAGTCCGAGAAGAAGAAGTCGCCGTCGTATTCCGGCGGAAATTGGTGGCGGCCGCCGTTACGCGTGTAGACGCTGCCACTGATGATGGCGCTCATCTCGCCGTGATCGAACGCCTGCGTGGGCTCGACGAATCCACTGTCCGCGTTCTCGCCGCACATGCCGAGCGACCACGGACCTTCTCGCCATGGCCAACCATAGTTGAGGCCGGGGGTGCTCGCGATGTCGAGCTCTTCCCATTCGTCCTGTCCGACGTCGGCCACGAACACCTCGCCGGTCGTTGGATGAATGTTGAATCGGAAGGGGTTGCGGAGGCCCATGGCCCACACCAGCCGCGCGTTCGGGTCCGGGTGGCTGGCGAACGGGTTGTCGGCCGGCGCCAGCAAAGCCTTGTCGGCCGGGCCGCCGGGGCCGTCGGGCAGGTTGCGCACGTCGAGCCGCAGGATCTTGCCGTTCAAGCTGGTCGTGTCCTGCGACCGGCACGCGATCGCGTCGTCGCCAATGCTGACGTAGAGCATCCGGTCGGGACCGAAGCGCAACGTGCCGCCGTTGTGGATCGGATCGTCGTTGGGAATGTCGTTCAACACGTCGAAGCGCGAGGCGGGGTCTATGCTCAAGCCGCCGCCGCCGCGTTCGAAGTCGTCGCCGAGCGCGTAGCGCGTCACGCAGATCGTCGACGGGAATCCCGCGCGGGTGAAATGGACGTAGATGTAGGGCGCCGCCGGCCACCGGGGATCGACCGCAATTCCCAGCAACCCTTGCTCGCCCCCGGCGACCAGGTCGGGCACCACGGTCAGCGTCGATACCACGCCGTTCTCCGCCGCGCGGATCGCCCCGGACAACTGCTCGACGATCAGGATGCGCCCGTCGGGCAGGAAGGTGAACCCGACCGGGCGTTCGAGCCCCGTCACCTGGGGTTGGTCGACAAAACCGAGCGGCGTGCTCGCCGTGCTGGTTGTGGGCGCGAGCGCCAGCGCGCCGGCCATGATCAAACTGAGGTAACGCAAGGAACCATCTCTCTGCGGCACAATCAGGCGTGGCCGCGTTTGCGGCAGCACAGCCACCTAGCGAAGTACGACCTTACGCCTGCCGTCACGGGTGAAGTAGAGCCCATTTTGCTTGGGTTCGTCCACCCGCCTGCCCTGCAGGTCGTAGTAGGCGCGGTCCTCGGGATCCGGGCCCGGGAGGGGCGCCGGGTCGACCGCCGTGACGCCGATGAACGAGATCCGCCGGACGGTGCCCACACCCTGGCGGCAGTACCACAGGCCGCCGTCGGGACCGATCGCGAAGTCGGCGGCATTCTGGAGTCCGGTCGCCCACGCGAGGCCCGTCTGGCCGGGAACCTGGGGCGCGATGAACCACGAGCCGCCCGACTCCTTGAGTCGATACAGCGCGCCGTCGTAGTAGGACGAGAAGAAGTAGTCGCCCTCGTAGGAGTAAGGAAACTGGAGTGCGCCTCCGTTCCTCCGATAGAGCCCTGCGCTGATTGCGACCGTCATGATGTCGTGATCGAAAGCATGGATCGGCGGCGTGAATCCGGTGGTCGGTCCGCTCCCGCACGCGCCCAGGGGATCGGGGCCTTCGCGCCACGGCCAGCCGAAGTTGAGTCCGGGTCCGGTCGCGTGGTCGATCTCTTCCCACGCGCTCTGTCCGACGTCGGCAATGAACAAATCGCCGGTCGGCGCGTCGATGTGGAAGCGGAACGGATTCCGAAGCCCCATCGCCCACACCAGGCGGGCGTTGGCATTCGGGTGGTTGACGAACGGGTTGTCGGGCGGGGTGATCAACGACCGGGCGGGCGGACCTCCGGGCGTTATGGGAAGCCGGGTGACGTCGAGTCGCAGGATCTTGCCGTTGAGTTCGGTCGAGTCCTGGGCGAGGCACGCGCGCGCATCCTCGCCCAGGCTCACGTACAGCATGCCGTCGGGGCCGAAGCGGACGGTGCCGCCGTTGTGGTTGGTGAAGTCGTTCGCGATGTCGGTGATCAGGTCGTAGCGCAAGCCGGGGATGAGCGTGAGAGATCCGTTTTCCGTGTTGGTGAGATCCCCGGAAAGCGTGAAGCGCGAAATGCGGATTGTCCCCGGCAATTCCGCGAACGTGTAGTGCACGTAGATGTGCGGTTGGAATGGCCAGCGCGGATCGACCGCGATGCCGAGCAGCCCCTGCTCGCCGCCGGTCTGGACGTTGGGGACCACCGTCAACGTGCTGACGACGCCGTTGCGAACCATCTTGATTGCGGCGCTGAATTGCTCGACCACCAGCAGCCGGCCGTCGGGCAGGAATGCCATGCCGACCGGTTCGCTGAGTCCGCTGGCTCTGAGTTCGTCGATGAAGTCCGTGGGCGTTGCCGCGGGCGCCACGGCAGGAGCCGAAAGGAGGAACAAGGCAAGGCAGGCAGCGATTCGCATGACGCTTACCTCACGACGACCTTGCGACGGCCCTCCCGCGTGAAGTAGAGACCATTCTGTTTGGGCTCGTCGACACGCCGGCCTTGCAGGTCGTAGAAGGCGCGGTCCGGCGAAGGCGCCGGGGTGAACGACGGGTCGACCGCGGTGGGCCCGACGTAGGCGATACGATGGATGCGTTCGTCGGTTCCCTGGCGCAGGTACCACAGCGCGCCATCGGGCCCGATCGCGAAGTCGGTCACTCCAAAGAACCCGTCGGCCCAGGCGGTGGGCGAGGGCTGTCCGGGCACCGGGGGCGCGATCGTCCACCCGCTGCCAATGTTCTTCAGCCGATAGATCTCGCCGCTGAAGTAGTCGCTGAAGAAAATGTCGCCTTCATAGTCGCTGGGGAACTGGCTGGCGCCGCCGTTCTGCCGATAGACCCCGGCGCTGATCACCGACGCGCCGACACTGTGGTCGAACGAATAGATCGGGTCGGTGAAGCCCGAAGTCGGGTCGGTCGCGCAGCCGCTGAATGGGACGGGACCCTCGCGCCACGGCCAACCGAAGTTGAGGCCTCCGGTCTCGGCCAGGTCGACTTCCTCCCACTCCGTTTGGCCGACGTCGGCAATCAAGAGGTCGCCGGTCAGCGCGTCGATGTGGAAGCGGAACGGGTTGCGCAGCCCCATGGCCCACACCAGTCGGGCGTTCAGGTTGGGGTGCGAAGCGGCCGGGTTGTCGGCCGGCGCGATCGTCGCCTTGTCGGCCGGGCCGCCGGGGCCGTCGGGCAGGCCTCGAATGTCGAGCCTCAGGATCTTGCCGCTCAGCTGTGTCGAATCCTGCGCGGTATTGCAGGCGAGATTGTCGTCGCCCACGCTTGCGTACAACATCTGGTCGGGGCCGAAGCGCACCGTGCCGCCGTTGTGATTGAAGTTCAGGTTCGGAATGTCGCTCAGGATTTCGTAACGCGTTCCGAGGTCGAGCGTCATGGCGCCGCCGCTGGTTCCGGTCAGATCACCCGCCAGCGTGAACCGCGTGATGTGAATCATGCTCGGGGACTCGTTGCTGGTGTAGTGCACGTAGATGTGCGGCTTGGTCGGCCAGCGCGGGTCGACCGCGATCCCGAGCAATCCTTCCTCGTAGCTGACCTGGAAGTCGGGAAGCGTGGCGAGCGTCACCGGGAAGATCGCCGTGTGGAGCTTGATGTTTCCGGTCGTCTGCTCGACCACGAGGATGCGCCCGTCGGGCAGGAACGCGAATCCGACCGGGGCCTCGAGCATGTTGACCACGGGTTGATCGACGAAGTTGGCCGGGACGGCGGCGGGTGCGGGGGAGACGCGTAGCGTCAGGAGCAGTGCAGCGGCCAGTGCAATCGCGGGAAGTCGCATGGGGGTTGATCCTGGTCGGCCGGGTCGAAAGTCAGGGGGATGAGTGTAGCCGAGTGCGAGTGCGGTTGCCGAGTGCGTTTTCTCGTGGAGTTTCTGCTGCGACCGGGAACCTGCTAAGCCCAGAACGCAACGCGGTGGCCCAGCCACGCGGCGCCGAGTCCGAGCGCGTTCGACAGGGTGACGTAGGCCAGCACGCCTCCCCATTGAGCCGCCGATGCGAGCCGCAGGGTCTCCAGCGCGAACGTCGAAAACGTCGTGAAGCCGCCGAACAGCCCGACCATCAGGGCCATCCGCACCGGCGGCGACAGCAGCGCTCCGCGATCGAGCGCCCCGGCAACGACGCCCACCCCAAGGCAGCCCGCGACGTTGATGATCAGGGTTTCCCACGGGAATACGCCGCCCGTGGCACGCGCCAGCCAGCCGCCGAGCGCGAATCGCAGGAGGGTGCCGGCGGCGCCGCCGAGGGCGACCAGGAGCAAGGTCTGGAAGGTCGGGCTCATCAGCAGGCCCTCGCGGAGGCCTTCGGGCGGGGGACCATCACGCCCCCTCGCGTTCTGCCGGCCCGCGTCCCGCGTAACGAATCGCATGCGCCCGCTCCATCGTGATCAATCCGCCGGTGACCACTTGCTCGAGCCAGGGCAACAGGGTCTGGATCCTGGCCTCGTCGTCGGTGATCTCGACCACGATCGGCAGATCCTCGGACAGGCGCAGAACCTTGGCCGTGTGCAGGCGCGAGCTGCGGCCGAACCCCATGATGCCGCGCAGCACGGTGGCCCCGGCCAGATGCAGCTCGCGGGCCTTGAGCACGATGGCCTCGTACAGTGGCCGGCCGTCGCAGCGATCGCTCTCGCCGATGAACACGCGAAGCAGCGTGGCCTCTCTCGGAATCATGACTTCTCCTTTCGGCCCCGAGGGGCGGTCCTGCGAGTGGTTCGTCGTGGGGTCGAAGACTTCGCGGTCGCGGGTTTTCGGGTGGGCCGCGGGCCCTGGGCTGCCGACGCAGCGGTGCGGGCGGCTTTCGTCGCCGCCGGACGAGCGCCCTGCCGCTTGCCGCCGCGCCACTTGTCGAAGCGCGCGAACGGCAACGCGTTCAGCACCAGGTCCTTGGTCAGCCACGCCCGCCGCGCCGCGAACACCCCGTAGCGCATGAAGTCGAGCTGCGGAATGCTGTGCGCGTCGGTATCGATCACGAAGCGCACACCTTTCTCGCGCGCACGGCGCGCATGGACGTCCGAGAGGTCGGTGCGGTCGGGCTGGCCGTTGATCTCCATCGCCACGCCCAGCTCGGCGGCGCGATCGAACACACGTTCCTGGTCGAACGGCACCGGTTCACGCTGGCCGATCTTGCGCGCGGTCGGGTGCGCCATGGCGTGCACGTACGGGTTCGAGATCGCGCGCAGCACGCGCTCGGTGGCCTGGGCCGGGCTCTGTTGCGTGTGGCCGTGGATGGCGACCAGCACCCAATCGAGCAGCGCCAGCGATTCGTCGTCCAGGTCCAGCTCGCCGTCGGCCAGGATGTCGACCTCGAGTCCGTGCAGGACGTGGATCCCCGGCACCTGCTTGCGCACTTTGGCGATCTCGTCGATCGACTTGCGGACGCGCGCGCCGTCGAAGCCGAAGGTCATCGCCAGCGACTTCGAGTGCTCTGTGATCGCCACGTACTCGTAGCCGCGGTCGCGCGCAGCGCGCACCATGACCTCGAGCGGTTCCCGGCCGTCGGTGCGATCGGTGTGCATGTGCAGGTCGGCCACCAGATCGTCCTGCTCGATCAGGCGCGGCAGCTTGCCGGCGCGCGCCAGCTCGATCTCGCCGATCGCCTCGCGCATCTCGGGCGGAATCCACGCCAGGCCGAGCTTGGCGTAAACCTCTTCCTCGGTGCGCGCGGCCAGCACCTTGTCGCCCTTGGTCAGCCCGTACTCGCTGAGCGACCAGCCGTTCTCGATCGCCAGCTTGCGCAGCTCGATGTTGTGCGCCTTGCTGCCGGTGAAGTAGAGGAGGGCCGCGCCGAACGCGGCCGGCGGCACGACGCGGACGTCGACCTGGAGGCCGTTCGCGAGCCGCACCGACGAGCGGGTTTCGCCGCGGCCGAGCACCGAGGCGACGCTGGTGTGCGCGGTGAACGCCTCCATCACGGCGCCGACGTCGCCGCCGCTCACCAGCAGGTCGAGGTCACCGACGGTTTCGCGCCGCCGCCGGAACGACCCGGCGATCTCGACCTGCTCGACGCCGCGCACCTTGCGCAGCTGTTCCGCCAGGTCGTGTGCCGCCGCCCACGCGCCGGCGAGCAGCACGCGCCCGACGTCGGGGAGTGCGGCGGCGGCCGCCAGTGCTTTCAGGATGTTCTGCTCGACGGTCTCGCCGAAGCGCGGCAGCTCGCGCACCTTGCCGGCCCGGGCCGCGGCCTCGAGGTCGGCGCGGCTGCGCACGCCGAGCGTGTCGAACAACAGCTTCACGCGCTTGGGCCCCAGGCCCTGGATACGCGTCAGGTCCAGGACCTCCTCGGGGTACTTGTCCTTGAGTTCCTCGAACAACGGCGTGGTGCCGGTGGTGACCACGTCGCGGATCTTGCCCGCCAGGTCCTTGCCGATGCCTCGGATCGCTTCCAGCCGACCTTCTTCGCCGGCGAGTGCCGCCATAGGCTCGGGATTGCTCTCGATCAGGCGGGCTGCCTCCTGATACGCGCGAATGCGGAACGGATTCGCGCCGTCCAGCTCGAGGGCGGTGGCGATCCGCGCGAAGACCTGCGCGATCTCAGGATTGGTGCGCGCCACGAGACCTCCGTGAATGCTTCGAACCCATCAGGCTTCTCCGACGCGCTCGAGGAATTCGGCTTCGTCGAGAACCTTGAGTTTGAGTTTCTTGGCCTCGTCCAGCTTGGAGCCGGCGCCCGGCCCGGCGACCACCATCGTGACCTTCTTCGAGATGCCCGACGCGATCCGCGCCCCGGCCGCCTCGGCGCGGCGCTGGGCTTCGGGGCGCGTCAGATTCTCGAGCGTGCCGGTGAACACCACGACTTCGCCGGCGAGCGGCTGGGGCCCGGCCGCTCGCGCCGCGGCCTGCGGCTTCACACCCGAGGCGAACAGCCGGTCGAGCACCCTGCGATTGCGGGCGCTGGAAAAGAACGTGTGCACCGCCTCGGCGACTTCCGGACCGATGCCGTGGATCTTCTGCACGTCGTCGACCGAAACCTCGTACAGCGGTTCGACCCTGCGGAAGTGGTCGGCCAGCAATCGCGCCACGGTCGAGCCGACGTGCTCGATGCCGAGCGCATAGAGGAACCGATCGAGCCGCGGTCGCTTGCTGGCCTCGAGCGCGCTCATCAAGTTCTCGATCGACTTCTCGGCGAAGCCATCGAGCGAGGCCAGGTCGATCGGGGTCAGGCGGTAGAGGTCGGCGATGTCGCGGATCAGGCCGCGCGCAATCATCTGCTGCACGGTCTTGCCGCCGAGGCCGGTGATGTCCATGGCGCCGCGCGAGACGAAGTGTTGGATGTGGCCCTCGAGCTGGGCGGGGCAGGCGAGTCCGTTGGTGCACACGTGGTAGGCGCCCTCGCGCGCGACCTTGGCGCCGCACACCGGGCACTTGCTGGGCAGTTCGAACCGCGTCGTACCCCGCGGGCGCTTGTCGCGCAGGACTTCGACCACCTCGGGGATCACGTCGCCCGCCCGCCGCACCCGCACCGTATCGCCGATCCGCACGTCCTTGCGGTCGATTTCGTCCTGATTGTGCAGCGTGGCGCGCGAGACGGTGACGCCCGAGACGTTCACCGGCTCGAGCTGGGCGACCGGCGTGAGCTTGCCGGTGCGCCCAACCTGGACCGCGATGTCCTGGACCCGCGTGATCTCCTCGCGCGGCGGGAACTTGAACGCAACCGCCCAGCGCGGGCTGCGCGAACGCGCGCCGAGCTGGCGCTGCCAGTCGCGCCGGTTGACCTTGACCACGATGCCGTCGATCTCGAAGTCGAGCGACTCGCGGCGCTCCTGCAGCTCGGCGTGGTAGGCGACCACCGCGTCGACTCCGCGGCAGATGCGGGCCGACGCGTCGATGCGAAAGCCCCAGCCGCGCAGGCGTTCCAGGGCTTCGAACTGGGTCGCGGGTTCGTCGCCGCCGATCGCCTCGTAGGCGAAGAACGACAGCTTGCGCCGGGCGGTGATCGACGGGTCGAGCTGGCGGATGGTGCCGGCGGCGGCGTTTCTCGGATTGGCGAACGGCTCCTCGCCCTTCTCGATCAGCTCGCGGTTCATCGCCTGGAACTCGCGCAGGGTCATCAGTGCTTCGCCGCGCACCGACGCCGTGCCCGCCACGCCGCGCCGCCCGCGCGCACCCTCGCTCGCGAGCCGCAGCGGGATCGCCCGGATAGTGCGCAGGTTCTCGGTCACGTCCTCGCCCTCTTCGCCGTTCCCGCGCGTCGAGCCGCGGGCGAGCACGCCGTCCTCGTACACCAGCTCGATCGACAGGCCGTCGAACTTGGGCTCGGTCACGTAGTCGATCGCGTCGACCTCGAGCCCGCGACGAACCCGTTCGTCGAACTCCCTCACTTCCTCGTCGGTCATCAGCGAATCGAGCGACATCATCGGCGCCACGTGCGGCACCTTCTTGAACGCGGTGCGCATCGCCTGGCCGACGCGCAAGGTCGGCGAGTCCGCGGGGCGCAGGTCGGGGAACTGGGTCTCGAGGTCGACCAGCTCGCGGAACAGCGTGTCGTAGGCAGCGTCCGAGACCGTCGGGCGGTTCTGGCCGTAGTAGCGCTGGTCGTGTTCGTGGATCTCGGCGGCGAGCTGCTCGATGCGCCGCTTGGCTTCGCTGCGGTTCATGGCGGCAGGGTATCGGCGCAGCCGCCGCAGCCGCAACGAGCGTCCGCATTGCGCCGGACGAAGCCGCGATCGAGGCCGTCCACGTCCGCCGGGCCTTTCCGCGGCGCCCCGGCGAGCGTAGGATGCGGCGAGCCGCAGGAAGCGGCCCGATCTCATCGGTCAGGGAGGAACCCATGCGCATGCGTTTCGTGATCGTCGTTCTGAGCTTGCTGGGTTCGGCCGAGATCGCCGCGGCGACGGGCGAAGCCCAGGGAGATCGCGTCGGTCTCTGCCGCGAGGTATTGACCGAGTTGATCGAGGCGCCCGATCAGGGAGTGCCCCAGGCCCTGCTCGAGAAGTGCGACTGCATCGGAATCTTCCCGGACGTGATCAAAGGCGCGATGGGCATAGGCGCACGCTTTGGCCGCGGCATCGTCACCTGCCGCGATTCGACCGGTTGGAGCCCGCCCGCGTTCTTCACCATGGGGGGCGGCAGCTTCGGCTTCCAGATCGGAGGCGAGTCGAGCGACCTGGTGCTGTTCTTCATGACTGAACGCAGCGCGCGTTCGTTGCTCCAGAGCAAGTTCACGCTCGGCGGCAACGCCAGCGTGGCCGCCGGCCCGATGGGCCGCAGCGCGGAGGCCTCGACCGACCTCAACCTCGATGCCGAGATCTACTCGTACGCCAGCTCGAAGGGACTCTTTGCCGGCGTCTCGCTCGAGGGCGCCCGGATCGGGCCCGACGAGCGATCCAATCATGAATTCTATGGCGCCAAGGTGACGCCCAGGCAACTGCTATTCGATCATCAGGCGCCCAATCTGCCGACCGAGGCCAAGGCGCTGATCGGTTCCCTGCCTTGAGTATGCGCTTCCGGGTCAACGCGAGCGCGGCCCTTGCCGCCCTGGTGCGTGCGTGGTGCACCGCTGCAGTGCTTACGGTCGGCTCGGCCCTCGCGGCTCCTTCGTTCGCGGCCAAACCCGCCGCCGGAACGCTCGGCCCAATTCGTTCGCTGACGTTCCCTGCCTGGTTGAACGCCGGCGAACCCTGTCTCACCGCCGACTCCGCGGGCGCAGTGTATGCGAGCTGGTTCGAGCGGCGCCATGAGGGCGGGCACGTGCTCAAGGTCTCGAAGCTCGACGGATCGCGCTGGAGCACGCCGAACGCGGCAGCCGCCGGCGACTCGTTCTTCGTGAACTGGGCCGACACGCCGATCCTGCTCGCGATGGGCGATGGCCGCCTGGCGCTGTCGTGGCCGTGGAAGAGCGGCGCCGGTCCGTACAGCTACGACGTGCGCATCGCCCAGTCCTTCAATGGCGGCCGGACGTGGAGCGCACCCGTCACGCCGCACCGCGACCGGACGGCGACCGAGCACGGCTTCGTGTCGCTCGTGCCCGAGGGCGACCACGTGCGCGCCGTGTGGCTCGACGGCAGGAAGTCCGCCATCGCGGAGGCCGGCCACGAATCGGACCACGGCCACGGCGCCGAGATGACGCTGCGCACCGCGACGATCGATCGAGACGGAGCGTTGGGGAATGAGGCCGAACTGGACGGCCGGGTGTGCGACTGCTGCCCGACCGCCATGGTCGCGACCTCGTCTGTGGACGTGATCGTCGCCTACCGGGATCGCGAGGCCGACGAGATCCGGGACGTGTCGCTGATGAGGGGCAGACTCGGGAGCAACAATGCCGAGGGCGAGACCCGCTCCTTCTTGAAATGGAGCGAGGCTTCGCCGATCGGCAACGAGCGCTGGAAGATGGCGGCTTGTCCGGTGAACGGCCCTGCGATGGATGCAGCCGGCGAGCGCGTCGTGGCGGCATGGTACACCGGCGCCAACGACGATCCCGCCGTGTACGTGGCGCGATCGAGCGACGGCGGCGTCCGATTCGATCCGCCGGTTCGGATCGACACGCCGGGGGGCAAGGGGACGCTGGGCCGCGTGGACGCGGTGATCCGTCCCGACGGCGCTGCATTGGTCTCGTGGATTCAGGCCGAGTCGGGAGGCGCCCGCATTCTGGTCCGCGAGATCGGCGCCGACGGCACGATGGGCGACCCGGTAACGGTCGCTTTCACCTCGGCCAAGCGCGCGAGCGGATTTCCGCGCATGGTACGCAGCGGCGATCGCGTGATCTTCGCGTGGACCGAAGCCGGCGATCCGGCCCGGATCCGCGCGGCTACGGCGAAGTGGGCGCCGTCCCGGTGAGCGACGGATAGTCCTTCGCGAGACGCTCCAGCCTGCGATCCCCCGGCGCGAGACGCCACGCTTGCCGGAACGCAGCCGCGGCTCGAACATGCTCGCCCCGCTCGGCGAGCAGGCCCGCGATCATGGCCCAGGTTTCCGAGTCGCCCGGATCCCGCTCCGCAGCGGCCTCGAACTGCGGCAACGCCTCCTGCCACCGATGCGTCGAGACCATCAGTAGCCCCAAGTTCTTGCGCGGATAGGCGAGGGTCGGACTCGCGGCGATCGCGCGCCGGAACGCGGACTCGGCGGGCGCCACGGCGCCCAGCTTGCGGTAGGTGACGCCGAGATTGTTGAGGATCTCGGCCTGATCCCCCTCGGAACTCAACGCCGCTTCGTAGGCGCGGGCGGCCTGGCGGTGGTCGCCACGCGCTTCGTACGCCTGGGCGAACAGCCAGTGGTCGCGTGCCGGTTGCGGGCGCGAGAGCGGCAGGCCGGCGACGACCAGACCCGCGAGCGCCGCCGCGACAACGAAGGCGACACGCGGTTCACGCCGCCGGTCGCTCCGGGTCAGGAGCTGGCCTAAGGCAATCGCCCCGAGGCCCGCCAGGGGCAGCAGTGACGGCACGATCGGAGCCCGATAGCGATCCGCGACGAAGAACGGCAGCAGGCTCGCGCCGGCGGCCACCGCCACCCACACGAAGAGCGCGGCTCCACGCCATGAGCGGCCGTCGGGCCAGGCGGCAACAGACCCGGCGGCGGCGAGTGCCAGCAGCACGGAGAAGCCGACGGGCATGAGCCGAAGCGCCCCGGCCTTCTGTTGCATGAACGCGAAGTTCAGGTGATTCGGAATCTCGACACCGTTCAGGAGCAACAGCGCTCTTCGGGCGGTGACCGCCGCGGCCGCCCCGGGCTCCGCCCGCACGAATTCGATCGCCCGGTGTGCCCAGTAGGTCGACGCTTCCTCCGGCGTCAGCGCACGGCCGGACTCGCGTGACGCCACCAGAACGCTGGCCTGCTCGATGTCGGTGTTTCTGGAGGTGAGCTGACTGGTGGTCCACGGCTCTTCGAAGGTGCCCGTGGCGCGTGCGTGGTATCCGACTGCGAGATTGATCCCGGTCGAGGTCGTCATCGGAATCCAGCGCCCGGTCCCCGCCAGGTTCAGGGCTCCGACGGCAAGAACCGGAAGCGCGGCGCCCACGAGAACCATGAAGATCGGCACCGCCGCCGTCCACACGGTTCGCGGCCGCGCGCGCGCCACCCAGAAACACCATCCCGCGACGACCGGAACCAGCACCAGCAGATTCGGGCGTTCGAGCGCCACGAGCCCGAGCGCGAATCCGATCCCCGCGAGGAGCATGCGCGCGCGGACGGTTCCCTCCGAGGAGAGACGCTCCCAGCGCTCGCACCCCAACAGGGCGAGCACGACGCCCAGCAAACCCCAGACGACGCCGATCAAGTCGGCCTCGAGGAAGGCGAACGGCCCGTACAAGGCGGCGAGTGCTGCGGTCGCGAGCGCCACGGCGTCGCCGAACCACCGGCGCGCCAGCAGTCCGACCAGCCCGACCAGCGTCGCACCCGCGAGGATCTGAAGGACGCAAACCACGAGGACCGCGTGTCGTGTCACCGAGTCGATCAGCGCGATCAAGTAGGGGTAGTAGATGCTGCCGTAGAAGAAGGGGCGTTCCGGCAGCCAGCGCCCGTCGCCGATCTCGGCGGCGCGAGCTAGGTAGGCCGCACTGTCACCCACCGGATGGTCGAAGAACGGGAGCGAGACGACCTGGATCAGGTAGCCGGCGCGCAGCGCCAGGGCGAGCGCGACAATGGCGCCGAGGGCGAGGCCAAACGGCACCCGGCGGCCGGCCCGCGGGGTCCCCGCCATCGGTCGATCGGCGTCTGGGGGCATGGGGCCTCTATCGGCCCGCGCGCCGCCTTCCTTGCCCTATTCAGCCCCTCGGCGTAGGGCCGTCAGGAATCCCAGACCGCGGCGGCGATGCTGACGAACGAGCTGTCAGGCTCGTCGGATCGCTCGTAGTGAATCAGCCGGCCCTCGCCCGGACTCGCGCAACGGAGCATCGCGTAGGTCGGGGCCAGGCCGCAGATGCGCGTGGCATCGTCCTGCGCGGCGATCGCCTGGAACCAGCCGTCGGCATCCCCCCGACGCGCGGCCTCGAGGGCGGCGCGGTCGACCCCTTCGGCCTCGCCGCGCACGCGGTCGTCGGCCGTCGGGTCGCCGAAGCGCGGGCCGAGGTGCGACAGGTCGATGCCGGCGACGTAGATCGTTCGGCCAGAGCACTCACGCTCGGTGTCGCGGACCGCCGCGATCAGCGCCTCGAACTCAGGCGAGTCGCGCGGCGTCTGGCCGGCGTCGAGCAGCGAGTGGAAGCCGCCACACAGGATCGGGACTAACGTCACCTTTCGATCGCGGAAGCGGTGCTTGAGGTAGACCGCCTGGAATTCGATCGAGTGTTCCTCACGATGGACGATTTCGGATTGGTAGGCGGCCTCGCCCAGACGCCCGGCCACCGCGTCGACGAACGCCGTGTCGCACTCGAGCCGGCCGAGCGGGGTCTCGAAGTGCTTGCGCGTCAGCGCGAACAGGTCGGCGAACATCGTGTGGCCGGTGCCGAACACGACAATGCGCAGCGGCTCGCGCTCGGCGTCGGCCGGATCGAGCTCGCGGTAGGCCAGGGCCATTGCCTTGCCGGCCCGGCGCGGATCGAGATGCGGCGCGAGCAGCGCGCGCGGTGGACCCTTCCGTGGCGCGGTCGAGCCCGGCGGCGAAGACTCGCTCGCGGCCGTGTAGTGCTCGTCGAGGAACCGTTCGAGCACCTCGGGTTCGGCCGGGTACGAGCGCCCCTCGAACACCGCCTGGCGGATCTCGAGCGGGTGGTAGGCGTCGCGGATCTCCTGCCACGCGCGGTGGAAGCGCGGCGAGTCGAGCATCAGCAGCCGGTCGACCTTGGAGACGAAGTCGCGAATCATGTTCGCGACGCGCAGGTCCTTGCTCTCGCGCATGACGGCCGCCGTGATGTCGTTGAGCGCGGTCGCGCCGTCGAATAGCTGGAGGAGCCCCAGGGCTTCGATGCCCAGCACGGGCTGACCCTGCACCACCCCGAGCGGATCCTGGACCAGCACGACCTCCCGCTGCCCGTCGGAGACCGGAATCAAGATCAGAGGCCGGAGCTTCGGGAACTCGGGCAGCTCCTCGTCGGCGACCGTGGCGCCGGGCGGCACGATCAGGCGCGGCTTTTCCGTGGCTTCGGGCTCGGCGCCCGGCACGATCAGGCGGCGCGGCGGGGACTCTTCAGGGGGCGCGGACATTGGGCCGCGAGTCTAGCCGCGGACGCCCAGCCCGCAAAACAAACGAAGAGGCGGCGGAGTGATCCGCCGCCTCTCGTCAACGGGGGCCTGGAGTTCCCCGTTTGCAGGTGAGCCGTTGGTACGGCCCCCCTTGCAGTCGAATTACTGGCCAGCCGTCAGGACGAGCGACAAAGGAGCCGTCTTGCCGTAGCCCATGATGTTGTACGTGTTCTGCGAGCTGTCAGCGTAGCTGGTCATGCCCGACGGGCCCGTCGCCGGCGTGAGGATGCTGGCACGGTCGGCCCACGAGTTACCCGAACCGGCAGACTGATCGAACGGGTTCTTGAAGTTCGCGCCAGCCGAAGGCAGCAAGGTCGCGACCACGTCCGCATCGACTGCGTACACGCCGTCCCACTGAACGCCGTAGTCTTCGGCCGACAGCTGGAAGGTGTGCATGTTCGACTTGGTGCTGCCTTCCTTGGCGCGGTTCTGCATCGCGATGAAGTTCGGGATCGCGATCGCAGCGAGAATGCCGATGATGACGACGACGATCATCAGCTCGATCAGGGTGAAGCCCTTCTGGGACTTGAGCATCGTTGCAACTCCTCCGCTGGGGGTTCTTGAACCGATCGCCGACAGGCGTCGTTACAGAAGTGAATCAGGCAAGCCAGATGCCAGGGCGCGACGAAGCCTGGACCAGCAGCGCAAGTGACTGTGCGGCAACGCGTGACGGTTTCGACCGGGCCTTGCCACCCGAACCAAACACCTCAATGGCGAAATGCAATCCGCACGCTTTCGGGGGGATTGCATGGCAAACGCGAAAGGCTCCCTGGCCTCAGCGAGTTCCGCATGCGGCGCGAGTTCCCCAAGGAGAGGTTGCCGAGCAGAGCAGGAGCGGGGCGCGGCGCACTGGGCGAGGAAGGGAACGGCGGGCGCGATCCGCGACGGGGATCGGAGACGAAGCGCGAGCGCCCACGGCATTCCGTGCAGAATGCAACGTGGGCGCAGGTTCGAGCTCGGGACCGCCGGGGCTCCACTGACGCTCGCGACTTCGGAGTACCCCGAAAGGCGCCTGGCGCGTGCGCGGGTCGGTGGGGGGAAGGTGCTACTGCCCGGCAGTCAGGACGATGGGGAACGGAGTGTTCAGCCCATGGCCCTTGATGTTGTAGGTATAGCCCGAGGCGGAATCCGCGTAGCTGACGATTCCGGACTTCGTGGGTACGGCCGAGAAGCCGGCACGGTCTTCCCAGGCGTTCCCGGAACCGAGCGACTTGTCGAACGGGTTCATGAACCGAAGCCCGGCGGGCATCAGCCCCGCGACCGTGGCTGCGAGATCGGCATAGCGGCCGTCGTTCAGGACCGAGTAGTCCTCGGCGGTCACCTGGAAGGTGTGCATGTTGGACTTGGTGCTGCCTTCCTTCGCTCGGTTCTGCATCGCGATGAAATTCGGGATCGCGATGGCGGCGAGGATGCCGATGATCACGACCACGATCATCAGCTCGATCAGAGTGAAGCCCCGCTCGCGACGAACCATGGCAACCTCGAGGGATGAACGGTCGAAATACTCCCGGTCGTGTCTCCGGCCCCGGCTAACAATGCGCGTCCTGTGCAACCGCGATGCCACGGGGGGGCGAGTTAGGTTACTTGGTTGCGCCGCATGCGATTGGACCCGCACAGGGCTCGATCGCGGCGACTGAGCGCGGTGCGGATTCCGTGCGGACTGCATCTTGTTGGCGTCCTGCAACATGGACGTGCAACATGACGATTGGCGATGATCGAGTGCCTTCCGCTAGGTTGCGAGCGCTCGGACTCGTCAGCGGCGGCGCGTTTCGAGCAAACGAGCAGGTCCAGGGAGGGAACGGTTGAATCCATCCGAAGGATCGGTTCCGTCGCGGGCGATCGAAGCGCGGGTCGAGGGCATGAGGCTCCCGGGTCGCGCCTGGTGCCGCGAATCGCCACACGCCCTGATCGCGATCGTCCACGGGATCGGCGAGCACTCCGGGCGTTACGCGGCACTCGCCTCCGATCTGGTCGTCGCCGGCTACTCGGTCGTATGTCTCGACCTTCCGGGGCACGGCGAGGCGCCCGGCCCGCGGGGTGACTTTCGCTGGCTGCCGGTGCGCGACCAGATCGTGCCCGCGATGTTCACCGCCAACCTCGGACTCCCGGGCCAGCCCGATCGGCTGCCGCGCGTGCTGCTCGGCCATAGCATGGGGGGGCTGATCGCACTCGACTACGCGCTCGCCCATTCGCGCGATCTCGAGCGGGTAGTGGCGTCGTCGCCCGGATTGCGGAGCGCAATTCCGCCCTGGTGGAAGCTCGCGCTCGCCAACGTCGCCCGCGTGACTGCTCCCGCCACAGGATTCCCGACCGGGCTCGACACCACCGGCATTTCGCACGATCCCGAGGTCTGCCGGCTGCGCGAGGCCGACCCCTTGAAGCACGACCTGATCAGCCCGCGCCTGTACTTCGGACTGGCCGAGGCGCGCCAACGCGTCTTGCGCGAGGCGCGGCGGCTCCACGTGCCGGCGCTCCTGCTCCATGGCGAGGCCGATCGCCTGGTCGACGTCGTGGGGTCGCGGGAATTCGCGGCCGCAGCACCCGCCCCGCTGGCACGGTTGATCACCTATCCCGACGGCTGGCACGAGATGTTCAACGACCGTGGCCGCGAGCAGGTGATCCGCGACGTGGTGGCCTGGCTCGCCCGGGGTAGTGGGTGAGCGACGAAAGAGTCAGCGGTCCACGGCCGTTTCGCTCAGCATCCTGCCTCACTCGCTGAGACTGAGTCGCGCTCCCGCCGTCCCTGGCTCCGCGCGACTCAGACTCGCCCCCGACCGCTCACCCTTCGACGCTGACCCTTCGCACCCTAGACCTCGACGAGCAGTCGCTCGACCGCCTCGTGCCACCGCGACTGTTCTCGCGCGCGCCACGCCGCGGACTTCGTCGGTCGGAACACGCGGTCGATCCGCCGTGCCCGGTCCAGCTCGCGCGGCGAACTCCACACGCCCGCCGCGAGTCCGGCCAGGAGCCCGGCGCCGAGTGCCGTGGTCTCGATCACCCGCGGGCGTTCGACCGGAATTCCAAGCAGGTCCGCCTGGTACTGCATGAGCAGGTCGTTGGCCGACGCCCCACCGTCGACACGCAGTCGGCGAATCCGCCGGCCGGCGTCGCGGGCCATCGCCTCGGCCAGGTCGCGACTCTGGAACGCCAGGGATTCGAGAGCCGCGCGCGCCAGGTGCGCGCGCGTCGTGCCGCGCGTCAGCCCGAACACGGCGCCGCGCACTTCGGGCCGCCAGTGGGGCGCTCCGAGTCCGACGAAGGCCGGCACCAGCACCACGCCACCCGTATCGGGCACGGAGCCCGCCAGCGCCTCTGATTCGGAAGCTCGCGCGAACAGCCCGAGTCCGTCTCGCAGCCACTGGATCGCGGCCCCGGCGATGAACACGCTGCCCTCGAGAGCATAAGCCGGCTCGCCGCGCGGGCCGCACGCCATCGTGGTCAGGAGCCCGGCACGCGAGGCGACCGGGCGCGATCCGGTGTGGAGCAGCAAGAACGCTCCGGTACCATAGGTGTTCTTGGATTGACCCGAAGCGACGCAACCCTGGCCGTAGAGTGCGGCTTGCTGGTCGCCGGCGACACCGGCGATCAGCGTGCCGTCGGCCAGGCCGGGAACCCGGTGCGTGACGCCAAACGTTCCGCTCGAGGGCAGGATCGCAGGCAGCATCGAGCGCGGCACGCCGAACCGGCGCAGGAGCCCGGCATCCCAGTCCTGACGGCGGATGTCGTAGAGCATGGTGCGCGAAGCGTTGGTCGGGTCGGTCGCGTGGAGGGCACCGCCGGTCAGCTTCCACAAGAGCCAGCTATCGACCGTGCCAAAGGCGAGCAGCCCACGCCGAGCCGCCGCGCGCGCACCTCGGACGTGCGCCAGCAGCCATTCCAGCTTGGTCGCTGAAAAATAGGGGTCGGGAACCAAGCCGGTCTTCCGCCGGATCTCGCGCTCGAGGCCCGCGCGCCTGAGCGCAGCACAGCGCTCTGTGGTGCGCCGGTCCTGCCAGACGATGGCGCGCGCGATTGGACGCCCGGTGCGCCGGTTCCATACCACGGTGGTCTCGCGCTGATTGGTGATGCCGATCGCAGCGACCCGTGCCCTGGACGCCCGGCCGGCGCGGAGCGCCGCCCGCGCCGCCGCGAGCACGCTGGTCCAGATCTCCTCGGGGTCGTGCTCGACCCAGCCGGGTCGCGGAAAATGCTGGGTCAACTCGGCGTAGCCTCGGCCGCGCACCTCGCCTCGGGCGTCGATCAGCAGCGCGGTCGAGCCGGTGGTGCCCTGGTCGAGGGCCAGCACGAAGTCGTTCTTCCTGCCGCGATTCATGCCGCGATTCCTCCGCTCGACGCGCGCGACAGCAGCTCCTCTTCGTCCCACAGCGAGGCGTCCCAGGATTGGAACTCTTCGCGCGCCCGCTCCGGGCTCCAGCCCAGGCGACGCGCCATTACGGTGCCGATGCGCGCGGCCGCTGCGCGCCCGCGATCCGGTTCGAGCCAAAGGGCGGTTCGGCGGCGAATCACGTCGCTGACCCGGCGCGCGAACTCGTGCTCCACCGCGAACTCGGCGATGCGCTCGAGGTCGGCGCCGGCCGCCACTGGCACCGGCAGCGGTTCGCGGGACTCGATGAACGGCCGCTCGCGGCGGTCGAGCGCGGGCGCCACGCGCGCCAGCACGTCGCGGGCGATCACGCGGAAGGTGGTGTACTTGCCACCCGCCACGGTCAGCACGCCGTGCTCCTCGACCATCACGTGTTCGCGCGAGGCGCGCCCGACCTGATCGACCGAGGCGAGCAGCGGCCGAATCCCGGCGATCACCGCGCGCGGCGGCAGACCCTGGGCGCCGGGCAGGACCCGCTGAATCTCGTCACGCAGGTAGCGCACCTCCTCGAGGCTCGGCCGCCACGCCCCGTCGGGCGGCGGCGACGGCACTTCAATCTCGGTGGTCCCGACCAGCGACAGGCCGGCGAACGGAACCACGAAGAACACGCGGCCGTCGTGCCGCGCCGTGAGCACCAGGCCGTGGCCCTGGGTGAGGGACGGCAGCACCAAATGAATGCCGCGCGACGGACGGAGCAGGGGCTCGGGATCGCGCGAGCCCGGCACCAGGGAGCGAAAGAGCGTGGTGCGCACCGCGTCGGTCCAGGGTCCCGAGGCATTGACCACGACGCGCGCCGAGAACCGGAGCTGGCCGCCGTCGATCTGGTCGATGGCGCGCACTTCCATCCGGCCTTCCGCTTCGGCGCGAGCACCGATCGCCTCGGCGTAAGTCAGAATGCGTGCGCCGTGCGCCGCGGCGTCGCGGGCGACCGCGACCGCGAGGCGCGCGTCGTCCATGACCATGTCGGTGTAGAGGCCCGCCCCGCGCAGGCCGGAGGCTTCGAGCGCCGGCTCGAGCGCGAGCGCCTCACGGGGTCCGGCCGCGGCGTGAGCGGCGAGACCCTCGCGTCCGGCGAGCAGATCGTAGAGAAAGAGCCCGGCGCGCAGGCGCAACACGCCCAGGCGGTCGCCGCGATAGATCGGCACCAGGAACCGGCGAGGCTCGACTAGCCCGGGCGCCATGCGGGCCACCGCCCTGCGCTCGGCCAGCGACTCGCGCACCAGGCCGAAGCGTCCGTGCTCGAGGTAGCGCAGGCCGCCGTGGAGCATGTGGCTCGACTGGCTGCTGGTGCCCGACGCCAGGTCCCCACGCTCGAGAACCACAGTGGAGACTCCATTCCGCGCCGCGAGCCGCGCGATGCCGAGCCCGGTGATGCCGCCGCCGATCACCAACAGGTCGCAGCGCGTCATTTCTTGTCGGGTCGCGGAACGATGTTGAGCTTCCAATCCCACGTGATGAACTGGTCGATCCGACCGCCGGTGCGTGCCCGGAGCGACTCGCTCACCGGCGCGGGCGCGTGGGCGACCACGAACGCGTAGGCCCCGTCGACTCCGCCAAAGTCGGCGACGTACCAATTGAACAGCGAGCTGGCGTACAGGACGCCGGCATCCGGAGTCCAGCGCAGGTGCGCCGGGCTCGCCAATGCTTCACGCGTCGCGCGGTCGAGCTGGACCTCGAGGGACTCGGCGCGATAGGCCGCCGGTCGGAGCGGCGGGCAACCCTTGGCCGCGCACACCAGAGCGAAGTGCGCCCGTGGATCGAGGGTGCGCGGCAACTTTCCGCCGTTCTTGGGGTCGAATCCCTCGAACACGAACCGGCGCTCGAACGTGTTCAACGAGTAGCTCTGATGGTCGATCTCGACCACCGGCGTTTCGAAGAACGGAACGCCTTCGACCTGGATCTGCTGGACGCTGCTCCGCGCCACGCCGCTGTATCCCTGAACGCGCAGGTAGGCGCTGATGTTCGGGTCGATGAGGTTCTCGGTCGCAAGCTCGATCACCAGGAAGTTGTAGGTGTTGATCGCCCAGGCCAGGCGCTCGGAGCGGCTCATTCTCGCCGGCGATTCGTCCAGCAGCTCGCCGCGGATGCGCTGCATACGCTCGAAGCGCCCGGGATTGTCGTGCAGGCGGACGTAGTCGAATCGCGTTTCGAGCGGCTGGCCCGGCGACGACGTCACCACCAGGTAGTCGGCGAGCAACGCCTGGTAGCGCGCGAAGGGGTTTGGCTGCGTCGACACCACCGCGGAATCGGGAGCCGGAGCCGGCCGAGCCGTGTCCCCGGGAGTGGTCGCGAGCGCGGCTGCGGCCAGCACCGGTAACCAGGTCGCGCTCACGCGGCCGCCCATGGTGTTGAGCGGGAGCAGGTGAGTGGGGTGGGCATGAAGTAAGAAGAGTAACGTCAGGGCGGGTGGCGCGTGAAATCGCCGGGTCCGGAATTCGTCAGGGTTGTGTGGCGAGGAGCCGCCGGGCTTCGTCGCCGACCAGATTCCCCAAGGGCGCCTCGGCCAGCGTGGTCAGCACCAGGCGCGAGTCGGCGAGGTCGCCGGACTCGCGCAGGGCGTGCGCATACTCGAGGAGCAGTGCCCGTCCGCGGGCCTCGGGCGGCCGCGCGTCCAGGGTGCGTTCGATGGTCTTGCGCGCCTCTTCCGGCCGGCCCGAGCGCCGCGAGGTCACGCTCAGGAGAATGGCTGCGGCCTCGTCGTTGGGGTGCATGATGTAGGTCGCCAGGGCGAAGCGACGCGCGGCCTCCCATTGTTCGGTGCCCGCGAGATGGATGGCCATGAGATCCGAGAACGATCGGATGCGGGTGTAATAGAAGGTGGTGAGGGTTCTCACCCAAATGGGCACTTCGCCCTCGGTTCCTGGTGGAGTCGATGCGGCATCGGACTCGAGCGGCCGCCGAACGGGCTCCGACCCGACCAGCTCGCTGGCCACCGGCACCGCCGGCGGCTCGTCGAAGCCGATCGCGGGTGGAGGCATGTCGTCCGCGACCAGACTGTCCATGTCCGACCGAGCGATCGAGTCGGATGCGGAACCGGCCACCGGCTCCGGAAGACGGGTCGCCTTCTCGGGCGCCGGATGCGGACCGAGCATGGCCGTGACCTGCGATCGATACTCACGCGGGACGCAACGGGTCCACCACAGAGAGTCGACGCCGCCGCGTGCAATGATCGCCGCGCGGTAGCGCGAACCCAGTTTGCGTACCACGATCTCCGGGCCCTCGACCACCCCGTGCGGCGTGAAGCGCACGACTTCCTCGCCGGCCGTGTCGAGCAACCGGTAGAACGCGGCCTGAACCGGAAAACGCTTGGTGTCGGCCAGGTAGCGATCGCGAATCGAGCTGCTGGTCATGAAGTACTCGACGCCATCGAACAGGCGCGGGTCGTAGAACACCTGATTGAGCTGCTCCGCGTGGGGAAGCACGTCGAGCTCGCGCGCGCCGCCGTTCGGGAGCCGGATCACCTCGGTGATCGATCCCGAGACCGCGAACGGCAGCGCCACGACCCGATAGGTGCGGACCCGCTCCATGCGCTCCCGCCACTCGGGCGAAGCTTTCCGAAACCAATCCGACGCGCGCGCATTGGCCATTTGATGGGCGGTCGGCAGGCGCGCGCTGTAGCCCTCCTGGACCATCAGATCGCTCGGCTTGAGGAACCGCTCGCACCATCGCCGAGCCTGGATCTGCGTGGTGTCCGAGCCGCGAGCCCCGGCGCGCAGCCCATCGACCATCAGCGGGGCGCAGGTCAGGACCGCGAGGATCCCGACGAATCCGGCGCGCGCCCCGCGATGGAAGGGGCGCAGACAGGCGAAGAGCGTTGCGGCAGTGAGCAGCGCCGCGGTCGCCACCACCGGCAGGATGAAGCGCTCCGCGTCGATGCGCGCGATCGCGACCGGCACCCCGAAGCACAGCAATGCCATCCACAGGGTGGCAATCGGCACGCGCCGCGCACGGGGCTCGAACGCGGTCACCACCGGTGAGGCGATCCACAGGATGGTCCCCATGGCACCCAGGTTGCGCGCGAGATGCGACGCGTGGAATCCGAAACTGCGCTGCGCCACCATCCACAGGTGGCTGCCAGCGCCGCGATCGGCGGTCAGGTCTCGCCACAAGGTCGGGAAGTCGATGAGCGCGAACGGCGAGGTGATTGCGAACACCGCGGCGACTCCCGCGCACGCGACGCCCCAGCGGCGCAGCACGATCTTGATGCCGAGGCCGCGCTCTCGATCCCACATGAGGCCGCCGAGCGGGAGCAACAGGGCCAGGGCCGGGTAGTGGGCGCCCGCCGCCAGGCCGATCAGCGCGACCGACCAGCGCAAGCTGGACCTCGACCCGTGCGCATGCCAGGTCAGCATGCGCTCGATCGCCCACAAACCGAGCGCGGTCATCAGGGTTTCCGGATTGATCGAGCGCGCGGTCACGATCATGGCCGGCGAGCAGGCAACGATCAGTCCCGCGACCAGGCCGGCGCCCGGCCACAGACGGCGGCCGATGCGCATCACCGCCGCGACCCCCAGCATGTCGAACACGATCCCCAGGCTGCGCGCCGCCAGCACCATCGGCGTCGGGTCGACGTGGTAGGCGACCAGGTAGTCGGCCCACGAACGGTAGTGCCCGAGCCACGATCCGACTAGAAACGTCAGTTGTTGCACCAGGAAGTGGAGGTAGATCGTCAGCGACGGGAGCTGGAAGCCATGAGGATTCCAGTCGATGTTCCCGGTCGCGCCGTCGCGCATGGCGAGTGCCAGGCGGAACGGCATCGCCTCTTCCAGGAAGTCGGGCAGGCCGTGCCGGATTCGCCAGGCGCGGAGGAACAAGGCGAGGCCCAGCACCCCGGCAACCAGGACCGGTCGGGTCAATAGGGGCAGGCGTCCGATCGAGACATGGCGCACGTCCCAAGTGATCGGCAGAAGCGGTCCGGCCCCGCACCACCGTGGCGCGCGAGGGGGCGGCAGGCTAGATTGCGCAGCCCGCCCCGCGCGCCGCCCGAGCGGCCCGCGGGCGAAGTCTTGAACTCAGGCCTGGAGGAATCGATGAACTACCGTCTGCTCGGCGGCACCGGACTCAAGGTCTCCGAGTTCTCGCTCGGCTCGTGGACCACCTACGGCGGCTCGGTCGACGACACCGAGGCGATCGCCATCATCCACCGTGCCTTCGAGCTGGGCATCAATCTGTTCGACACCGCCGACGTCTACGTGCGCGGCGCCGCCGAGACCGTGCTCGGCAAGGCGCTCAAGTCGCTGCCGCGCGAACAGGTGGTGGTGGCCACCAAGTGCATGGGTCGGGTGTGGGACGGCCCACTCGGCGCCGGCCTGTCGCGCAAGCACATCTTCGACGCACTGGACCAGAGCCTGAGCCGGCTCCAGGTCGACTACGTCGATCTGTACCAGCTGCACGCGCCCGATCCGTCGACGCCGATCGAGGAAACGCTGCGTGCGTACGAAGACCTGGTGCGCTCGGGCCGCGTGCGCTACATCGGTTTCTCCAATTTTGACAAGCAACGCGAGCTGCTCGCGCGCGCCGTCGCGATTCAGAAGGCCCGTGGCTGGGAGCGTTTCGTGTCGAGCCAGCCGCGCTACCACCTGCTCGAGCCGCGCATCGAGGCCGAACACATGCCGTTCTGCAAGAAGCACGGCATCGGCATCATCTGCTATTCGCCGCTGCTCCAGGGTGTGCTGACCAACAAGTACGCCGGGATGGCGATCCCGGCCGAATCGCGCGGCGCCGGCAAGTTCAAGCACTTCCTGGCCGACGAGAAGGCGCTGACCCCGGAGAACGTGGCCGGCGCCGAGCGGTTCGCGGCCTGGGTGGCGAAGGAGACGACGGCCACACCGGCGCAGGTGGCGCTGGCGTGGGTGTTGCGCCGGTCCGAGATCTCGAGTGCGATTCTCGGCGCCACGCGCCGGGATCAACTCGAGGAGAATCTCAAGGCCGCCGAATTCAAGCTGGCGCCCGCGGAATGGGCCGAAGTCGAGCGGGTCACTCGGGGTTCAGCTCGGCCGGCGAAGCCTTCGCCTTCGGCGCCCAAGTCCGGTAGAGCACGGGCAGCACGATCAACGTCAGCAGCGTCGAAGACAAGATCCCGCCGATGACCACGGTGGCCAGCGGGCGCTGAACCTCGGCGCCGGTGCCGTGCGCGAGCGCCATCGGCACGAAGCCGAGGCTCGCAACCAGCGCCGTCATCAGCACCGGGCGCAGGCGGGTCAGCGAGCCCTCGCGAATCGCCTGATCGAGCGGGGCGCCGCCCTCGCGCAACGCGTTGATGAAGCTGACCATGACCAGCCCGTTCAGCACCGCGACCCCGGACAGGGCGATGAACCCGACCCCGGCCGAGATCGAGAACGGCATGCCGCACACCACCAGGGAGACGATTCCGCCGGTGAGCGCGAGCGGCACGCCGGTGAACACCAGCAGCGCCTGCGACACCGAGCCGAAGGTCATGAACAACAGCACGAAGATGAGAAACAGCGCGAGCGGCACGACCAGGGCCAGTCGATTACGCGCGGCCGCCAGGTTCTCGAACTGCCCGCCCCAGCCGAGCCACGAGCCCGGCGCCAGCCGGACTTCGCGCTCGACGCGCCGCTGTGCCTCGGCCACGAACGAACCGAGGTCGCGCCCGCGGACGTTGGCCTGGACCACCACACGGCGCTTGCCATTCTCGCGGCTCACCTGATTGGGGCCATCGACCAGCTGGATGTTCGCCACGGCGCCGAGCGGGACGTAGGCCGGGTGCGAGGCCTCGTGTTGCGACGAGGCGAGGGCCAGCTCGCGCGAGCGTGACCCGTCCCCGGGCATCGGGATCGGCAGATTCTCCAGCGCATGGAGATCGCGGCGGATGTGGTCGGGGAGCCGCACCACCAGCTCGAAGCGGCGGTCGCCCTCGAGCACTTCGCCGACCGTGCTGCCGCCCATCGCAGTCGCGACCACCTCCTGGACGTCGGTCACGTTGAGGCCGTAGCGCGCAATGGCGTCGCGCGTCGATGTCGATGGTCAGGACCGGCAGCCCCGCGGTCTGCTCGACCTTGACGTCGGCCGCGCCGCGAATCGACGACAACACGCGAGCGATCCGGGTCGCGGCTGCGGTCATCGTCTCGAGGTCGTCGCCGAACACCTTGACCGCGAGGTCGCTGCGCACGCCGGCGATCAGCTCGTTGAAGCGCAGCTCGATCGGCTGGCTGATCTCGAAGTTCTGGCCGGCGAGCAGTTGCAGCTTGTCCTCCATGGCCTCGGCGAGCTCCTCCTGGGTTCGTGCCTTCCGCCACTGGTCGCGGGGGTTGAGCATCACGTACGTGTCCGAGATGTTCGGTCCCATCGGGTCGGTCGCGATCTCGGCGGTGCCGGTGCGCGCGAAGACGTCGAGCACCTCGTCGGGAAACTCGCGCTGCAGCAGATTCTCGACCTGCCGCTGCATGTCGACGCTGGTCCGCAGGCTGATCGACGGAATGCGCGCCGGCTGTATCGCGAGCGCCCCTTCGCCGAGCTTGGGGACGAACTCGCTGCCGAGCCGCGTGGCCAAGAGGCCGCAGACCACGATCATCACGGCGGCCGCGGCCATCACCCAGCCGCGGCGGCGGAGCGCCCAGTCCAGGGTCGGGGCGTAGATGCGGCGAAAGCCGCGCAGGATCGGGCTTTCGTCCTCGGCGACCCGGCCGCGCAGGAAGATCGCCGTCGCCGCAGGGACGAACGTGAAGGTCAGCAGCAGGGCCCCCGTCAGGGCCAGGAGCACGACCGCCGCCATGGGCTTGAACATCTTTCCCTCGATGCCCGAAAGCGTGAGGATCGGCAGGTAGACGATCATGATGATCCCGACGCCGAACAGCGTCGGCCGCGCGACCTCGCGGGCGCTCGCGAATGCGACCTCGAGACGTTCCGGCTGCGTCAGCAGCCGGCCGAGCTCGCGCTGGCGGTGCGCGAAACGGCGGACGATGTTCTCGACCATGACCACGGCACCATCGACGATGATGCCGAAATCGATGGCACCCAGGCTCATCAGGTTGCCGCTGATCCCGCGCTGCACCATGCCGGTGATCGCGAACAGCATTGAGAGCGGGATCGCCAGCGTCACGATCAGCGCCGCGCGCAGATTCCCGAGCAGCAGGAACAGAATGGCGATGACCAGCAGCGCTCCTTCGACCAGGTTGGTGCGCACCGTGCGCAAGGTGGCGTCGACCAGGTAAGTGCGATCGTAGACGGTCCGGGCCCGGACGCCCTCGGGCAGCGAGCGCTGGACCTCGGCCATCTTGGCCGCGACCCGCTTCGAGACCGTGCGACTGTTCTCGCCGATCAGCATGATGGCGGTGCCGAGTACCGTCTCCTCGCCGCGGTCGGTGGCCGCACCGGTGCGCAGCTGCTGCCCGAAGCCGACGTTCGCGACGTCGCGAACCCGCACCGGAGTGCCGTCGATCGAGCGCAGCACGACGTTCTCGATGTCTTCGAGGCTCTGGACCAGCCCGGTCGCGCGGATCAGGTACTGCTCGTCGGCGTGCTCGATGTAGCCGGCGCCCGCGTTGGAGTTGTTGCTCGCCAGCGCTTCGAACACGTCGCGGAATGAGAGGCCGTGGGCCAGGAGCTTCGCGGGATCGGGGGTGACGTGGAACTGCTTCTCGTAGCCGCCGATGGAATTGACCTCGGTCACGCCGGGAACGGTCCGCACCTGCGGCCGGATCACCCAGTCCTGGATCGTGCGCAGATCGGTCAGCAGATATGGGCTGCCGTCCGGCTTTCGCGCCGCGGTGTCGGCCTCGACCGTCCACATGAAGATCTCGCCCAGTCCAGTCGAGATCGGCCCCATCGCCGGCTCGACCCCGGGAGGCAGGTTCTCCCGCGCCTCCTGCAGCCGCTGGTTCACCATCTGCCGCGCGAAGTAGATATCGGTGCCGTCCTGGAAGATGACCGTGACCTGCGAGAGCCCGAAGCGCGAGAGCGAGCGCACCTGCTCGACTCCGGGAATGCCGCCCATCGCCCACTCGATCGGGAACGTGACGCGCTTCTCGACCTCGAGCGGCGACAGGGCTTCGATCGGCGTGTTGATCTGGACCTGGACATTGGTGATGTCGGGAACCGCGTCGATCGGCAGGCGGCCGAAGTTGTAGAGCCCGAGGGCGGCGATCCCGGCAGCGGCCAGCAGGACGAAGCCGCGCTGCCGGATCGAGAACGAAAGGATGCGTTCCATGCGCGCCTCAGTGCTCGTGCCCGGCTTCGGACTTCTGCAGCTCGGATTTGAGGATGAAGCCGCCGCGCACCACGACCCGCTCTCCAGGCTCGATTCCCGAGAGGACTTCGATCCATTCGCCGTCGGTGGCGCCCAAGCTCACCGGTTTCGCGAGGAAACCGTCCCCTTCCTCGACGAACAAGCAGTCGCGGCCCTCGAGTCGTTGGATCGCACGATCGGGAACGGCGACCGCGCGCCGGCTGCTCGGCGATCGCGATGCGCGCAGTGACGAACGTGCCCGGCCGCCATCGTTGTTCGGCGTTGTCGAGCACGACGCGAGCCGTGGCGGCCCGTGTCGACTCGCCGACCACCGATCCGATGTAGTCGATCCTGCCATCGGCGGTGGGACCTTCGCCGACCGCCGCGACCGTGACCCGCTGCCCGCGCCGGGTGCGGTGAACGTCGCGTGCGTATATCGCGATGTTGACCCAGACCGTCGAGAGATCTGCGACCACGTAGATATCCTGGTCGTCGCGGACGAACTCGCCGAGCGTTACGTGCTTCTCGATCACCGTGCCCGAGATCAGCGAACGCACCTCGTAGGTGGCCATGCTCTGATTGCCTTCGATGATCGCCAGGGTCTCTCCCTCCTGGACCGGGTCCCCGAGCCCCTTGCGGACCTCGCGGGCGATCCCGGGGAAGCGGGGCACGATGTGCGCGAGCCGATCGGCGTTGGGAACGACTTCTCCGGGGAGATCGAGTGTCACGCGAATCGTTCGTGCCGCGGCGGATTCGACCTCGATGCCCGACGCCACACGCGCCTCGGCGGAAAGCTCGACATGAGAACTTTCTTCCTCATGCGCCTCATGACTTTCAGAATGTGCGGCCGCTTCTCTAGCGTCGTCGTTTTCGTGCTTTGATTCGGCGCTTCGCCCGGCGCAGCCGGCCGATAGGATCGCGAGCGCGCACCCGAGCGTTGAGAGCCATCGCAACCGGTTCATTCCTGGGACCCTCCATGCGACGCGGTGAGTGGACCGCCGATCAGTCGCTCGATCTCTGCGACCGCCAGGTGCCCGGCCAGCAGCGTGGCCAGTTCCTGGCGCCGGGCGCGGATCCAGGTTCGTCGTGCTTCGAGCAGATCCAGGTATGTGAAACGGCCGCGTTCGAAGCCCAGACGCATCTCTTCGAAGGCGTGGGCGGCCTCCGGCAGCACGTCGCGGCGCAGCGACTCGAGCCGCAGATGCTCGCGCCGCAGGGTCGCCAAGGCTTCGCCGACTGCTCGGCGGATCTCGAGCCGCGCGATCGCCTCGTGGCTCGACGTTTGCTCGAGCGCCGCGGTGGCCTCATCGATGCTGCCGCGATTGCGGTCGAAGATCGGAAGTGGCATCGACAGGCTGCCGACAAAAGTCCGATCGTCGCTGCCTTCGAGTGATCGCAATCCGGCCTCGGCGGTCAGGTCAGGCGTCCCGCGGGCGCGCTCGAGGTCGAGGCGCATGCGTCGCGCTTCGCGTAGGGCGGCCCAGCGGGCGAGCGCCGGCGAGGTCTCGGCGCGGTGCGCCAGCGAGTCGGCGTCCGGCGCATTGGGCAGGCTGTCGAGCGCGCCGAGCAGATTCTCGAAGCGCGGTTCGCCTTCACCCCAGAGCAACGAAAGCCGGGTGCGGGCCAGGTGCGTTTCGACCTCGAGCTCGATGCGATCCAGTTTGGCGCTGGCCAGTTCGACGTCGGCTCGACGCTTCTCGACCGGGTGGGATCCGCCCGCGGCGACTCGCTGCGAGAACGTCCGGGACGCCTCTTCCGCGGCGCGAACGACCTCGTCGGACAGAGCCAGGGCTCGATCGGCGGACAGGGCCTCGAGGTAGCGGGTGGCGACCTCGGCGATCAGCGCCTGCCGGCCGGCGTCGACCTCGATGCTCGCGACCCGTTCGTCCGCGCGGGCGGCATCGACCCGGGCGCCACGCTTGCCACCCAGCTCCAGGAGCTGTCCGACCGACAAAGTCGCTTCGGACTCGGACAGGCCGGGCAAGGTGCCGCCGGCGTTCTCGAGATCGAAGGCCAGCGCGGGATTGGGCCACGCGCCGGCCTGACGCGTTCGCCCCTCGGCCCTGCGGACTTCGAGGCCGAGCGAGCGCAGGCCGGGGTTGGCCTCGAGCGCCAGCCGGACCGCGCCGGCAAGCGTGAGGTCGCGGGGCATCTCCGGCGGTGGTGGGCTGGGGGCGGGCGCTTGGCCCGACGCAGTCTGCGCGAACAACGACATGCCCAAGACCAAGACAAAGACAAGGACAGAATGACTCATGAGGGGATTCCCGGTGTGCGGTGGTGCGCGGCAGAACGACCGTGCTGCCGCGCGCGAGCAGGACTCACGTCCCGCGCCGCGAAGGGCGGGGACGGCGCCGGGAATCAGGCGAGGAGCGGACGCGCTCCTGGTTCGAGTGCGGAGGGTGGCGGAAGGGGACGCGTCTGAGGTCGGGACGCGAGCCGAAGGGCCGTCGTCGCGGGCCCACCGAGGGGCAGAACCACGAGCGCCGAGTGCGCATGGTGGAGCGTCAGTGTCGCCTTGCCGTCGTTCGCAGGCCTTGCGAACGAGCAGGGATCGCCGGCGCAGCGCGTTTCGTGACCGCAGCTGTCCGACACGCCACACGCGCAAGCGTGCTCGAGGGCACCCGAGCTGCACAGCGAAGGCAGCGCGAGGACGTTCCAGGCGAGGAACGCGAGCACCAGCATGCGACGGATCATCGGACGTATCACGGGACGCGAGAGCCTAGTGGGTGGATGCAGGATCGACAAGCGACCGGGTGACGGCATCGGTATCGGCCGAAGACCAGCGAGGGCTGAGTCCCAGTGGAGCGGCGTCACCGATAGCGCCGCCGGACCTCTCCCCACGAGGCACGCTTCGCCGAAGTCGTCTTCTGCCCGAACTTCTGGATCCGGTAGTTCGCGACGTCGCCGACGTAGATGTTCCCGTGGTGGTCGACCGCCAGATTGACCGGGAACTCGAACTGGCCCGGATCCGACCCTTTGCCGCCCCACTCGGTGACCAGAGATCCCGATCCGGTGAACACCATCACGCGCTCGTTGTGGGTATCGGTGACGTAGACGTTGCCGTCCGGGCCCACGGCGATGCCGGTCGGTCCTAGAAGGTCCGAGCCGAGCGTCGACCACTCACCCTGAAACTCGCCGGCCAAGTTGAACTTCTGAATACGCGAGTTGTTCTGATCCGAGACGTACGCGGTGCCGTGGTCGTCGAACGCGATGCCGAACGGCGCTCCGAACTCACCCGGCCCGATGCCCGAATTGGGGCCGCCGATCAGGAACAGGAACTGACCGTCTGCGGTGAATTTCTGGATCCGATGATTCTGCTGGTCCACGATCCAGACGTTGCCTTCAGGGTCGACCTCGACGTCGGTTGGATAGTGGAATTCTCCGGGGTCCAGGCCGTGATCCCCCCAGTAGAGCTGGAACAGTCCCTCTGTGCTGTAGCGCAGCACACGGTGCGCGCCGTAGTCGAGCACGTAGATCGAGCCATTCTGGTTGGCGGCGACGCCGATCGGTCGTTGCAGCTCGCCGTAACAGCACCCGAGGTAGAGCAGGTACTCGCCTTCAGGGGTGAACTTGCTAACCAGGCCGAGGTCGGAGTCCGCGACGTAGACGTTGCCCGTGGGATCGACGGCGATGCCGGCGACACGATCGAACTGTCCGGGAAGGGTGCCCGGAGTGCCCCACTCGAGCAGGAAGACGGGCGGGTTGGTCGCATGCGCCACCTGCGGGCTCAGGCATGGCGTTGCGAGCAACATGGAGGCCGCCCAGAACAACGAGCGGCAGGATCGAGTCATGAGAAGCCTTCTGGCGGCGCGATGGAACATGTATTACCCGTACGCGGCCGCCGAGGTCCGTAACTGTCTCAGGAATCGCGCTTCGTCCGCAAACGCGAAGCGCCGGGTCGTCCAGACCCGGCGCTCGATGCGGGACGCCTGTCCCTGGGACTATCGGCGCGGAGGCTGCGCGAATCCCAGTTCGCCCCGTTCGCGTTCCCACGTCCGGTCGCCGCGCGGGTAGATCCCGAGCGCCTGGAGTCCGGACGCGTACTCGTAGCGCATGACCAGGTGGTCGGTCGGCCGGTTCACCGGCTGGAAGTCGACCTCGCGCACCGGATCGTTGCGATGCTCGCCCCAGCCGGTCCCCGGATTCGCCGCCGCGGGCCCGCGCGTGTCGCCCTGGGACTCCTTCTGAGCCTGAGCGCGGGGCTCTTCGCGTCCGGCCGTCGGCGGCGGGGTCGGGGCGTTCGAGTCGTCCCGGCCTTCATTGGCGCCCAGCTCGTCTTCCGTGGGCCGGGGCCGATCGTTGAAGAGCTTGAGCCGCGGCCAAGGCTCGCTCTCGCGGAACGCCAGCACCCGGATCCAGCCCAGGTCGCCGGTCGCTTTCCCCGAGCGTTCGGCATACGAGCGATGCTCGTCGACGAACACGAAACGGCGAATGTCGTCGAGCGATGTGCGCCAGCCACGGATCACAGCGCGCTCGTAGGGCCCGAGCACGTACATCGGCTCATCGTGGGCGCGACGGGTGATCTCGCCGTTGACCACGTTCAGTCCGTCGACCGCGATCAAGACACCGACGCGGCGGGCGCTGTTGTTGCGCACGACGACCGAGTAATTGCGTCCCTTGAAGGCCTGGAAGTAGTGACGATTCCAGGTTCCGGGCTTGAAGTAGAAGGGGGCGCTCGCCCCGTCGACCTGGATCTGGACGTCGACCAGGTTGCCGTCGACCTCGTAGTGCGGGGTCGAAGTGCGGGCGATGCGTTCGTAGGCGCAGGCAGTCTGCACGCCCACGACGAGGGCCGCGACCGCGAGGATCGAGGCCGTGGTGCGGTTGCTGGGGGTGCGGTTCATGGCTTCCTCCGTGTCGGCGCGGCGGGCAAGGAACCGCGCCGTTCGGAGTCCTGTACGCCGGCCCCGCCCCGCTATTCCCGGGGGCCGGCGGCGTCCGGGCGCCTATTCGCCGCTGGCGACGAAGGCCGCCCAGTGGAAGGGGTGGGTGGACCGCCCCGGGGGAGGGAACGCAAATTGTTGGAACGTTGCGCACGACGCCGCGGTTCAGGGGGCGGGATTCTCGAGCACCACCTGGCGCACCCAGACCCCGCGCACCTCGGATTCGCGGCCGGCCAGCGATCGGAAGCGATCGAACGCCCGTGCGGCTTCCGGCTGGGGAGGTCGGCTCCGCCGGCGCTTCCTCGACGCCGCCGACCCCGCGCAACACCTGAATCGTGGGCGGCGACACGCTCGGCGTAGCGAACCGGCCGACCGGGCTCGGCGGCCGGGAGATGCGCGAGCTCGGACTCGAGCTCGGCCACTGGCTCGAGCGCGGCGACCACCAGGAAGTGCTCACGACCGCCGGCACTGGTCACCGTCCACGCGTTCTCTCGACCGGCGATCGGTCCCGGCAGGACGATGTCGGAATTCGCGGTGAGCGGGTTCCTGACGTCGAAGATCGGCTGAGGGAACAACAGAAAGTGCTCGCCGCGTTCGTCTTCGTTGAGCACGTACACCCAGATCGGTTGCGTCGCGTGGACCTCGAGCGACAGTCGATCCCCGGGCCGCACCCGATCCCCGGTCAGTAGCCGGGTCGAGCCTCGCGAGTCGCGCCGCAGGAACGAGGCTTCGATGTCGAAGATCGCGGGCTGAATCAATGTTCCGGCAGGCGGCGACGCCACGTCGGGGGTGCTGCGCGCAGACGGCCGCAGCGCAAACCACGCCGCCGCGACCACGAGTATGAGGATGGCCGCGGCGGCGAAGATCGGCGCCCGCCACCGCGTCGTCGATGCGACCGGAATCGAGACCGACTTCAGCGCCTCTTCCAAATCGCGAGCCCGCGCCAAGCGGGCCTGGGGCTCGGGAGCGATCGCGCGCTCGACCACCGCCACCAGCGCCTCTGGGAGATCGGGGCGTATCTCGCGGAGCCGGGGTCTTGGGCCGAGCCGGGCCAGCCTCGACAGCTCGTCCAGCGAGCCAACTTCGAAGGGATGTCGGCCCGCGAGCGCGAACCAAAGCAGCATGCCCAGCGCGTAGACGTCGGTGCGCTCGGTCGCCGGGCCTCCGGCGAGCAGCTCCGGGGCCATGTACATCGGTGTGCCCGAGGGTGCCGCGGACTCGAGCGCTTCCAGGTTCCAACGCCGGCCGAGCCCGAAGTCGGCGAGCACGAACCGACTCTCGGAGTCGCGGATCACGTTGGCCGGCTTGATGTCGCGATGGAGGATCCCCTGGGCGTGGACCGCGGCCAGGGCCGAGGCGATCTGAAGTCCGAGTCTGGATCGCGTCTCGAGCCGCGAGCGCGCCGCGGTCGCGAACCTCTTGCTCGAGGCTCGTGCCGCGCACCAGCTCCATCCACATCCCGATCTGTCCGTCGTGGCGGTCGATGCCGAGCACGGTGACGACGTTCGGATGGCGGATGCGCGCTGCGGCGCGACCTTCGTCCATGAGCGTGCCTTCGTCGGATCCGGGGCGGAGCAGCTTGAGCGCGACCTCGCGCTGGAGGGTCGGATCCCAGGCCCGGAACACGTGGCCGCGGGACCCGACGCCGATCGGCTCGAGGACCACGAGCCCGCCCCATCGCTCGGGGGAGGGTGTTGCGGGTACTTGCTGGAGCCGGCGGTTGAACTCGGAGATTCTTGCCAGCTGATGGACCGCCGCGATCCGCGCGCGCATGGGCTCGCTGGCGTTCCGCCCCGCGTCGTCGTGGACCGGCTTGCCGTCCGAAACCGAGTCGAGCAGATGCTGGAACAGGTCCTGGTCAGCGCTCATGAGTCACCGCCATTCCCTCCGCCAGTCGCGCCAGGGCTCTCTGCACCGCCATGCGCGCCGCGTCGCGACTCGGTCGTCCGGTCATCTCGGCGATCTCCTGGTATTCGAAGCCGAGCTCGATGCGCAGATGCAGCACCTCTTGATCGTCTTCATCCAGCGTGGCTAGCGCCCGCTCGAATCGCTCGAGCACGTCGGCGCCGATCGCATTCTCGAGCGGCGAAGCCGCCGGATCCGGCAGCGACTCGGGCACTCCGTCCGGGCCGGGCCGCAGGGCGGCCTTCCGCACTTCATCCCTGATACGGTTGAGCACCGCCTGGCGAACATAGGCCTGGAAACCACCAGGCCCGCGGACCTCGATTCGATCGAGCCCGGTGAACACCCGCATCAGGGTCTCCTGGACCAGATCCGAGGTGTCGAGCATCGAGCGGGCGTACATCGGCAGGCGGCCGCTCGCCCAGCGGGCCAGACGGGGCAGGTAGCGGGCGAAGAGACGCTCCTGCGCGAGCGAGTCGCCGTCCTTGGCGAGTCGCAGGAGTTCCCGGGTCGAGAGCACCGGGCTGGTCGTCGAAGGATCAGCCCTTTCGGGAGGGGGCGGCACACGCCGATTCTAGCCCCCGGCTGCGGCTCTGGGAATCCGCTGTGTTTGCCGATCAGCGCAGGAGTACGAGGCTGCGCGCCGGCAGCCTTACAGCCGAGTCGGCGCGGGCGAACCGAGCGGCGCCCCGAGGGTCGGCCCCACTTCCTCGGAGCCGCGGCCGGGGACGCGCGTGCTCTGGATGACGGCAAGATTCGCCTCGGCCGCCTGGGTTTCGGGATGGGTCGCGCCCAGGATTCTGCGGCTCATGGCCACGGCCTGCAGGCCTACACACTCGGCCTCGGTCGAGCGCCCCTGGAAGTGAAGGCACGCCGCCAGATTGGCGAGTGCGGCGGCCGTATCCGGATGCTCGGCCCGAAGTCGGTGCTGGAAAATGGCGAGCGCTCGCCGGTGGAGCGCCTCGGCCTCACGATGCCGCTTGCGCCCATCCACGATGGCGGCCAACGCCTCCAGATCGCGGGCCACGTCGAGGTGCTCGCGACCCAGCGCGCGCTCGCGCAGGGCGAGTCCGCGGCGCGCCAGCACTTCGCCACGCGCGAATCTCCCGCGTGCGTGCTCGAGCCCGCCCAGGTTGTGGTAGAGCGCCGGGGGCAGAGGGTGCTCGCGTCCGATTTGGGCGCGCACGATCATGAGTGCCTCGCGGTAGGCTCGTCGACTGTCTGCGTAACGTGCCTGGTACTTGTGGACGACTCCGAGGCTGTTGAACAGCGCCAGGCGCAGCGAAGGATCCGACCCCGCGCGCTCGGCCAGCGCCAGAGCGGCCCGTAGCATGCGCTCGGCCCGATCGTAATGGCCGCCTGAACACTCCCAGTCTGCGAAGTGGGCCGACCAGCGGGCACGAAGCTCGAGGAGGATACGTCCCATGAAAGCACCTACGGCCGAGGGGCGGCGGACGAACAGGAGTTGCGCCGGCCGGGCCGGTTCTGAGACCACTCCCGGCCCATGCTCCGCACGTTCCTGCCCACCGCCGCCGACACCCGCGCGCTCTTCCGGCTCGCGGTGCCGATCGTCGCCGTCCAGGTCGGGCTCATGCTCATGGGCGTGGTCGACACCATCGTGGTCGGGCGGGTCTCGGCCCGCGACCTGGCCGCTGTCGCGCTCGGAAATCTCTACTTCTTCGGGCTGGCAGCGTTCGGCATGGGCTGCTTGATGTCCGTGGACCCGATCGTGTCGCAGGCGGTCGGCGCCCGCGACACGCGCGCGGTCGCGCGCGGCGTACAACGCGGGGTCGCGCTCGGGCGTGCTTCTCAGTCTGCCTGCGGCCCTGCTGTGCCTGCCGGCCGATGTGATCCTCGGTGCGTTGCGGCAGCCGGCCGACGTGGTACCGCTGGCCGCGAGGTTCGTCTGGATCTCGATTCCGGGCATGCTGCCGTTCTTCGTGGTGGTCGTACTGCGCCAGAGCCTGCAGGCGATGCGCCAGGTCGGGGCGATCGTGATCACCATCGTCGCCGCCAACCTGTTGAACCTGGGACTGAATTGGACTTTCGTGTTCGGGCACCTGGGTTCGCCGGCGATGGGCTCGGCCGGCTCGGCGCTGGCGACCGTGATCGGCCGCTGGTTCATGCTGGTTCTGCTGGTGTCGTTGACCTGGCGGCGGTTGAGGGAAATTCTGCTGCCGGTCGATCGCGACACGCTGCGCGCCGGCCCGATGTGGCGCACGCTGCGAATTGGGGCGCCGATCGGCATCCAGTTCACGCTCGAATTCGGCGCCTTCGCCGTGATCGCCCTGCTCGCCGGCTGGTTCGGCACCGAGTCGGTGGCCGGCCACCAGGTCGCGATCAACCTGGCGTCGCTGACCTTCATGGTGCCGCTCGGCGTCTCGAGCGCGGCATCAGTCATGGTCGGGCACGCGGTGGGCGAGGGCGACGCGCTCCAGGCGCGACGGGTTGCGACCGCGGCGCTGATCGTGGGCGCCGTGTTCATGGGCGCCTGCGCCGGGATGATGCTGGCAATCCCCGAGCTGCTCGCGCGGCTCTACACCTCGGTGCCGGGGGTGGTGGCGGTGGCCGCGGCGTTGATCCCGATCGCCGGCGTGTTCCAGGTGTTCGACGGCCTGCAGGTGGTGGCGACCGGGATCCTGCGCGGCATCGGCGACACGCGGGCTCCGATGGTGGTCAACATCCTCGGCTTCTGGCTGATGGGCATGCCGGTCAGCCTGTGGCTCGGTTTTCGAGAGGGCGGTGGCGTGGTCGGCCTGTGGTGGGGCTTCGTCGCCGGTCTGGCGGGTGTCGCCGCGTTCCTGTTGTGGCGCGTGCGGGCGCGGCTGATCGGCCCGCTCGAGCGCGTGCGGGTCGATGACGAGCACGCACTCGAGGTCGAGACCGCGGCAGGCCAGTGAAGTGTGTTCGGACGGGTCCCCCGAAACGTAGGAAGCATTGAGCCCGATGCGCGGAGAACTGCCCCGCCATCCGGGTGGGCGTTTTCCCAGAGGGGGAACCTCATGCGCTCTTGTCGGCTTGCCGGGCTTCCGGACGCGCGGGATCGAGGAATTCGGACCGCACTCTCGTTGTTCATGTTTCTCTGTATTCCATCCGTGGCTGCCTCGCAGACCCCGATCACCGACCTGTGGTCCGTGGACGGGACCGTGAGGGCTATGGTCGAGACCGGGGGCACGCTCTACGTCGGCGGCGTGTTCTCGCACATCGCACCGAACACGGGAGCCGGGTGTGGCATCGATGTCACCACTGGGCAGCCGCTGATGCCCTATCCGATGATCGAAGGCGCCATGCCGAGCGGTGAGTACTTCGGTGGCATCGTGAGCGCCGTCACCGCGGACGGCGCTGGCGGTTGGTACGTCGGGGGTTCTTTCACTTCGGTGGCGGGCCAGGTGCGCAATGGGCTGGCGCGCATCGATGCCCTCGGCAATCTCACGTCCTGGAATCCGGCCGCGAATGCGCCCGTCCACGCGCTGGCCTTGAGCGGGGGCGTTCTCTACGTCGGTGGGGAATTCACCCACGTCGGCGGTGAGGACCGAAACCGAATCGCGGCGCTCGACACCACGCTGGGGCTCGCGACCGGATGGGATCCCAATGCCGACCAGACGGTGCGTGCCATTCTGCCGCTGGGCAGCACGATCTACGTCGGCGGATATTTCACGACCCTTCGCGGCCAGAGCCGCCTTCACCTTGGATCCATCGACACCGCCACCGGTGATCCGACCGGATGGCAGCCGAACCCGGATCAGTACGTGAGCTCCCTGGCCGTGAGAGTCGTGGTGTTTCCCTCGGCCTCCACCACGCTCTACGTGGGCGGTAGTTTTGACAACATCGGCGGACAGCCTCGGGGGCATCTTGCCTCGTTCAACTTGACGAGCGGCGCCACCAACACACCCACGACGTGGTGGCCGGTCGCCGACGGCCCGGTGTATTCGTTGATCGTCAACGGACCGACGCTCATTGCCGGCGGGGCGTTTTCGTTCCTCAACTCAATCCAGCGCAACGGGCTTGCGGCGATCAATGGCTCGGGGGGCCTCCTGGCTTGGAACCCTGATCTGAGCGCGGCCGCACGGGTCAACGCCATGACCCGAGATGGAAGCACGCTCTATCTCGGTGGATACTTCACCTCGATCGGTGGGGAAGTGCGACGCCATCTCGGAGCTGTCGACCTGGCGACCGGAGCGCCCCGAGCCTGGGATCCGGCGCCGTTCGAAACCGTGCACGCGTGCGCTTTGAGCGGATCCACGGTCTTCGCGGGCGGGATCTTCATGCATGTTGGCGGTCTGAAACGGAACGCGCTGCTGGCCATCGACCTCGCCACCCGTGCGCCCAAACCCTGGAACCCGGACGTGCGCGGGATCGGAATCTTTGGGGGCTGGGTGACGTCGCTCGCCCTCGAAGGCTCCACCGTGTACGCGGGCGGATGGTTCGCGTCCGTCGGCGGTCAGCCTCGTGGATACCTGGCCGCCATCGATGCGAACACGGGAGTGCCCACGGACTGGGCCCCGATGGCCGATGGCCCAGCCTACGCACTCGCGATCAGCGGCGGCACCGTCTACGCGGGCGGACAGTTCACCCAGGTCAACGGTTTCCCGCGCTCCAATGCGGCGGCGATCGACGCCACGACCGGCGACGTCAGGCCCTGGGATCCCAGTGCCAATGCACCGATTCATGCACTGGCGGCCAGCGGCGGCATCGTCTACGCCGGTGGCGACTTCACCAACATCGGCAGCCGCAATCGCAACTACATTGCGGCGCTCGACGCCTCCGCCGGCGACGCCCTCACCGGATGGAGCCCGAACGCCAACAACTTTGTGCGCGCCCTCGAGATCGATGGTGGGACGATGTATGTCGGTGGCTACTTCTCGAACATCGGCGGGCTCAATCGCGACCGGGTCGCTGCCCTCGAAGTCGCGAACGGACTGGCGAAACCTGCCTGGAATGCCGGGGAGGTGGACGGCTGGATCCAGGCGCTGGAGGTCGACGGGGGTAGCGTTCTCGTGGGTGGCGGCTTCTCAACGATCGCGAGTCAGACGCGCCATCGGATGGCGACCATTCAGGCGGCCGACGGCACTCTCGAGGACTGGAATCCCGACGCCAGTGACGCGGTGTGGGTCATCGCGCGGGTCGGCAGCGCCATCTATGTTGGCGGTGAGTTCGACTTCATGTCGCAACGTCGCCAGGGCAGAATCGCCGGCTTCGAGGCGCCCCTGGTCGGTGTCGACGAATCACCGGGGCTGTCGTCGTCGATGATCCAACTCTCCGCGCGCCCGAATCCGATGCACGACGCCACCCAGCTCGTGATCTCCATGCCGGTCGCGGATGAGGCGACCGTGGAACTGTGCGACCTGTCGGGTCGGCGGGTTCGGGTCCTTTGCCGCCGAGGTCTTACCGCGGGGGAACACGTTCTGTCGTGGAACGGCCGTGAGGAGAACGGTCGGGAGGCGTCCCCAGGCGTGTACTTTGCGCGGGTCCGCACTGCGAACTCGGACGCCAGCGCGCGAATCGTGAAGGTGCGATGACCTAGTCGCCGGTGGCGCTGAACGCCGCCCAATAGAAGGGATGCGTGGTGCGGCCCTGCGCGCGGCGCCTGGCGAGCACAGTGCGGCAGGCTTCGCCCACTGCCGCACCGGCGCTCGTGTGCCGCGCGCGGGATTCATAGAGCGCGGTCATCCACTCGGTTGCCGACTCGTCGCCGACCGCCCATCGGCTGGCGATGACCGCGCGGGCGCCTGCGAGATGAAACGCCCGGTTCATGCCCAGGACCCCTTCGCGCGCCCAGCTCTGCGCGGCGCCCGAGTAGCAGGCGGAGAGCACGACCCATTGCGTGCCCCGCAGATCGAGCGTGACCACTTCTTCGGCGGTCAACAGGCCCTCGTTCTCGTCGGCTCTGTCGGGTACGGGGCGATTGGCGCCGGCGAGCGCGAGCCAGACGCGTCGGGCCAGCCAAGGGTCGGGGAGCGCGGGTCGTGTCGGCGGCGCCACGTTCTTGAGCTTGGGGGATGCGGGCTTCGCGGTGGGAGAGTCGAGCGGCTCGACGCCACCCAGTCCCCGCGTGCCCGGAAGCCCGGCGGCGCGGCAGGTATCGTCGAGCATGACGCCGTGCGTCGCCACGTGGATCACGGCCTTGCCCGGAGAGTGGGTCTTGAGTGCGAACTCGCTGGCCTCGGCGCCCACCAGCAGATCCGACGGTCCATCGGGAGTCGGCCACGAGCGAGCGATGCCCTCAGCCTCGCGCCGTGCCGACGGCAGCTCGGACAGGGACAAGGCCCGGGGCACGCACGGTGAACGTGGCGGAATCCGGTGTTCAGATCCTGCGGATGCCAGCGCCACCGAGCCCGCGGCTTCCGGCGTTCCGAAATTCGGGCCACCGACCGCGAGCAGACCACGACCCTCGGCGGTCGACGATCGATCCGGCAGCAGGTCGCGTTCTGCATCCACGAGACGCACGATCAGCGGTGTGTCGGCAAGGTACTTCCCATGGGGCTCAGGGAGTGCGAGCCACGGAAGCTCGGTCACCACGCCTTCCGCCACCAGGATCAGCTCGCGGGCGTTCCCCGCCGCGCGCCGGACGGGATCCCACACCCGCGAGCGCACCTTCTGTCCCAGCTCTCGACACGCGCGTTCGCCATCGCGGTCGGCCGTGGGGGGCGCTGCCAGCAGCCGAACCCACGATCGAATGTCGTGCTCGATCTCCGGGAGCGGACCGAGCGTGATCCAGCGCGGCTGTCGCTCGCCACCGTCGGCGATGAACGCCCCGAGGTTGGGGGGACCCGCCCCGCGGTCGGCCACCGTGAACGCGATCAGAGCCTGGTGCGGATCGAGCTGGTCGAGGACAAGATCGAGCCCCGCCACCGAATCCGCCGGGACCGAGCCACGCGCCGAGCGAAGGAACGCACGCTCGGCATCTTCGGCGCGCTGGAACGCCGCAGAGAAGCGTTCGGCGCTCTCCGGGTCGTCCGGGTGCGCGGCCCCGCTGACCACGAGCTGGGCGAGCTGGCGCTGCGCGGACACCCATCGCGCATGGGCGGCAGCCAGGGCACTGTCGCTCGCGGCGGCGACCGGAGCCCGGCGACGGGCGATCTCGTGGCCGACGACGCCGCGCCAGCGCACGATGCGGTCCCAGGCGGTCGCCACGCGGCCCGCCGAGTCAGGATTGACGAGCGCGGCCAGCAGCTCGCACGGCCCGCCGAGCGCGCGCGCCAGCTGGAGCCCGCGCACGTCCGGCAACGCCTCCAACTGATAGGTGAGGAGTTCCCGGGACAGTCGCTCCGCCTCGAGCGCGTGTTCCCATGCCGCCGTTTGCAGGCCCACTCGCCCTTCCGCCGACCCGCGAGCCAGGAGTAGCGTGTGCCACTCGGGGGTGGCGCGAACGTGCGTGCTGTCGCGTAGGCGGTCGATCTGCCGCCCGACCTCGAGGACGCGGTCGCGATCCGCGGGCTCGAGCAGGTTGTCCATCAGGTGGGCCAGCAGGACGGCCTCGCGGGCTCCGAAGGGGTCGTGCCGGACTCGCTCGAGAGCCACCGCGCCTGCCAGCGTCTCGCGGGCGGCAATGTGGAAGCCGCGCAGGCCCGCGAGGTCGCCCGAGAGCTGCATCGCATACACCGGATTGTTGCTGGTCCTGGGATTCTGAGTGGCCAACGCCGGCCGCGCCGCCGCGAGCTCACGCTCGGCCGTCGCCGTGTCGCCGATCTCGATGAGGGCCCAGACCAGCGCAAGTCGGGCATTGAGCGTCTGGGCGTTGTTCGCCCCGACCGTAGTCTCGAGGCCCGGAATAATCTCGCGCAGCAGTGCAACCGAGCCTTGCGGGTCGCCGAAATCCTGCAATCGATAGGCGAGCACCGTGCGCGCCCGCAGCGCGGGCACCGTGATTTCCCCCAGGCGACGCGAGGCGTCGTAGGCACGCCACGCGAGCTCGATCGACTCGGCGACGTTGCCGACCCGATTTTCGAACGAGGACAGCCGGCCCAAGGACTGGGCGTAGAAATCGGATCCGGGGTTGGGATCGTGCTCGGCGATGCGCACGGCGCGCTGCAGCATGGCTCGCGCACGATCGAGCTCTCCGGCTCGCGACAAGTAGCCTCCGTACTCGGCGAGCATCGGCACCATGAGCCGCCCCTCGCCCGCATCGGCACGCTCGCGAAAGTGGAGGGCATCTTCGAAATGCGGGCCGGCTTCGGCGTCGCGACCGAGTGCGATCAGGGCAGCCGCCACCGCGAGGTGCGCCTGCGCCAGCATGGAGGTGTCGGTTGGGGTTCGAGCCAGCAGCCTTCGCAAGCCGACTTCTCCGTGCGCGAGACCGAGATCAGGGTCTCCTGCCTCCGGATAGAGCGTCGCCGCCTTCACGTGAGCCCAGGTGCACAGCGTGTCGTTGGCTCCGGCCCGGCGCTCGCGAATGCCGATGCCCCGCTCGAGGGACTCGAATCCGCGGCCGTCGGCGTAAAGCCGGCGCATGAGCCTTGAGTTGCCGAAGTAGAAGAGCGCGCGCGAGTAGTCGAGGGAATCCTTTCGTGCTCCGGCAGCCTCCGACGCGTGGATCAATGTGGTGGCCAAACTCTCCGAGGCGGCCCAACGTCCGGTGCGCTCGAAGCGCTCGAGCGAATCCCATTCCGCTCCGGTGCTGCGCGCCGGCCGAGGCACCAGAAGAACCGGGGAGAATCGCGGGGTGACCGGTGGCGGAGTCTGCGCCCGGGGAGTGGACGAGATGGCGAATGCCTGAACGATCAGCCCAATCAGGCAAGCACGAGCGCCGAGGCTCATGGGGAGCCTCGGCGGCGGGCGGGTCGGGCACGTGACGCGGCGAACACGAGACTTCACCCCCAACGCCTTGGTCTATCAGCGCTTCGGGATCAATACTACTCCTGCCACGCGTACGACACCTTGGCGAACACTTCCCGGGCTCCGGGCGCCCAATCGGCCCGCGACACGGCCCAGGTCGTCGCGTCCCCGTAGCCGAGGTAGAACACAGTCTGCCAGTTGACCTTGTAGGCGGCGAGTGCCGAGCCGGTGAGTTCCGCCTCGCGAGACGGGACCTCGAAGGTGTACATCGTCGGGTCGCGGCGGGTCTCGACGTACTGGCCGACCACTCGCACGAACGCACGCGCGGTGAACGACCAGGTTGCACGAACGCGTCCGACCCCCGCCGTGAACACCCGCATGCGGGGGCCGCCCGGCAACGCGGCGTTCAAGGTCCTGAGATCGCTGTTGCCCTGGACCTCGAGGTGCGCGTTCGGACGCACGGTTACGCTGGCCACGACGTTGATTCCGTCGCCTTCGCGTGCGTTGTCGAAGTCGATCTCCTGGCCGAAGCGTGTATCGAGCGTGAACTGGTTCAGGATCCGACCCGGGCTGGCCTGGAATAACACGCGCGGGCGGAAGCGCTGGAGCCAGGCCTCGCCGACGCGGACGTTCTCGAGATTGACCTCGAAGCGCGTGAGGCTGTTCCACAGACCGTCCATCTCGGACCCCAGAGACAGATGCTGGTTGAGCGGGCGCCCGTCGGGCTCGACGTCGTAGTAGTCCTCGGTGAAGAAGCGAATCCGCGAGGCGAACGCCTGATCGGGGCGCAGCGTGTAGCCGGCGTCGAGATACGCCTCGCGATATCCGACCTGCGGCATGAAGCCGTTGTCGGCGCGAAAATCGGAGCCAATGTCGAGGGTCTCGAGTACCCAGTCGACCCGTTCGGTGGTATGCGACCAATCGAGAAAGAGCGCATGGTCGTTCAAGACGCGGCCGTCCCATTCGGCGGCCAGCTCGGGCAGGTTCGGCGTCTGGCTCTGGCTCCACAACGCCTGGGCTGTGAGCGCGTCGGAATCACTCGGTCGCCACTGGGCGTCCGGGCCGACCACCAGATTACTGCCGCCCTGGTCGAGCATGCGCCCGGTGGCGAGCAGGCTCACGAACGAGCTCCCGAGGTCGTGACGAACCCGCAGGATGCCGACGTCGGAGGGGAAGTCTTGAAGTGCGAACCCCGAGCCCTGCGGCCCGGGCAGGATCACGAGCCCACCGCCGCGATCGTGGGTGACCAGCGCGGTGAACGCCGTGCCGCCGCGTTTCCCGGTGGCGCGAAGGCCGGCGCGCGGTGACGTGATCGAGCGCGTGTAGACCACCGGCAGTGGCGTGGACAGCAGGTCGACGCCTTCGAGGAAGAACGGACGCTTCTCGGGGAAGAACAGCGCCGAGCGCTCGTTGGCCGTGATCTGTGCGGCATCGGACTCGACCTGGGAGAAGTCGGGGTTGATCGTGAGATCAATGGCACCGCTGGTCGACGGGCTCCACTTGAGGTCCAGACCACCGTCGGTCTCGGTGGCCCGGGTCTCGAGTGGACTGCCTGGGTCGCCCTGGGGAACTTGGGCTCCTTGCGCGGTCACGTACGGTGCCACCACCAGGTGCGATCCGCGAGGCAAGTCGGCGAGGCCGACCAACGGGGTCGAGCTGCACACGAAGCAGTTGGCGTCGCGTGGGATTCGCGCGGTGAAGAACTGATAGCGCCGATCCCGCGGATAGTTGCGGTGGAGCATGATCTGCCACGTCGGTTCCGCCTGGTTCGCGTAGCGCAACGACGCGTACGGGATCCTCATCTCCAACGACCAGCCGGTCGAGGTGATGCGGCCCGCCGCGTCCCACAGAAAGTCGGGAGCGCTGTCCTCGCCCGAGGCATCGCTGTTCAGCGCGTCGTATTGGGCGCCGCGCGGATTGGCCATGAACATCTGCGCGGTCTTGCCGTCGTTCAGGCTGTTGACGATCACGCCGGCGTAGTCGGTCGAGGGCGGCATGGCGTCGTGATCGCCGAGTGGTGCGCGAATCGCGTCGGGTCGTGGGTCCTCGAACCGGAACGCCGCATAGAGGTAACGGGAGTCGTACGCCAAGAACGCGACGTTGCGCACCTGGGGCTCGACATTGTCGCCGACGTTGGTCTCGAACCAAGTGGTGATGGGGGTTGCGCCCTGCCAGCCGGCATCGTCGAGGGCTCCGTCCAGGGCGATCGGCCCCGAGGCGCGAGCGATGGTCAGTGGGGGGAGCGAGACCGGGTCGTCGGCGCTGGCGACCGCCGCCGACACGAGGCAAATGATTACGTTCAGGGCTGCGGGTAGGGACACCATCCGCGCGCGGTCGGGCCCTGTAGCGCCGAGCCATCGGGCGCGAAGGTCGAGCAGCGGGCGTCGCACGGATGCGCCTCTCGCGACGGAATCGCTGGCCCGAGCGCGGAGCAGAAGACTCCGCGCCGGGCCGGCCTGCCCGCGACTAGCCGAGCAGCGTCCGGTTGTGATTCGACGCCAGTTTGGCCGCACTGATCCCCGGCAGAATGGCTGCCAGCGCCAGAGCGATGGCGACCACCCTGAGCAGGGTGCGGTTGTGATTCGACGCCAGTTTGGCCGCGCTGATCCCCGGCAGAATCGCTGCCAGGGCCAGAGCGATGGCGACGGCTTTGACGACGAGCTTCCTCATGACCTTCTCCTCCTTTTCGGTCCAAACACCGGCGGCCGGCTTCGGCCGAAGCCGCACCCACGGTGCCTGACCCTTCCTACGTTCGGGGGGTGGAGGGCGAACGGGCTTTCGTGGAGGGAGGACTCGATTCGCGGGGCGTCGGTGGCCAGGAGATGGCCAGATGCTGGAGCGACCCACCGGGGGCGCGGCCGCGCGGAAAACGGAGCTTTGGGGCGGCTACCAGCCCATGATGTGATACCCGGCGTCGACGTACAGCGTCTCGCCGGTGATGCCGCTCGACAAGTCCGTGAGCAGGAACAGTCCGGCCTTGCCGACCTCTTCCTTGGTGATGTTGCGCTTGAGCGGCGCCTTCTCTGCGTGGCCTTTGAGCATGCCGACGAAACCCTGGATGCCGCGCGAGGCCAGCGTGCTCACCGGCCCGGCCGACAGCGCGTTGACCCGGATGTTCTTGGGACCGAATTCGAACGCGAGCTGGCGCACGATCTGCTCGAGCACCGCCTTGGCGCTGCCCATCACGTTGTAGCTCGGCACCGCGCGCTCGGCGGCCAGGTAGGACAGGGTCGCGATGCTCGCGCCGTTCTTCTCGAGCAACGGCAGCAATCGGTTCGTGACGTTCAGACAGAGAGATACGCGCTGATCTCGAGTGCCAACTGAAAGCCCTCGCGCGACGTCGCGGCAAAGTCGCCTTCGAGATCCTCCTTGCGCGCGAACGCGATGCCGTGGACCAGCATTTCGATCGAGCCCCAGGTCTCGCCCAGGCGCTTGGCGACCGCGTCGATCTGGTCGTCGCGCGTGACGTCGCATTCGATGAGCTGGACGTCGACCAGCGGCTTGGCCAGCTCCTCGACCATGGACTTGAGCCGGTCGCCCTGATAGGTCAGCGCGAGTTTGGCGCCAGCCTGGTGCAGATACTGGGCGATCGCCCACGACAGGCTGCGGTGGTTGGCCACGCCCATGATCAACGCGTGTTGGCCGGAGAGATCGATCGTGTACATGAGTGTCTCCGTTACGCCGACCGCTTCTTTTCCCAGACGCGGATCGGCAGGATGATGACCTGAATGCCGGCGAACTGCAGCCGGCGTTGGATCGAGAACGCAGTCTCGTGGTGCAGCGTACGCGTGAATAGGTTCTCACGCTGGAACACGAGCTGGCCGGCGAACACCACGGGCTTCCGGAATTCCTTGACCAGATCGAGGCAGAGACCCTCGAGTTCCTGGATCAGGTCGGTGCCCATGGTAAAGCGATACTCGGCGTAGAACCCCATTCGATTCGCGAGCGCGACGTATTTCTCGAGATCCTTCCGCACTTTCTGCTCGAGTGCTTCCAGCTCGCGAACCCCTTTGAACTGACCGGAGTCGACCAGGCCGACCGAGCAGAACACGAAGTTCTTGAAGTGCCGCGGCAGCATGCGATGGATCGAGAGCAGCGTGTGAATCCCGAGCCCACGATACGATTCGACCAGCACGATCGCGGTCGCGCCTTCGGGGTCAAGCTCGGGCTGCTCCTTGGGGTCCTGCATCGGGATGTTGGTCAGCACCTCGTCGAGCGACGACAGTAGCTTCTGCACGCGCCGATAGTGCGTGCGAACGATGAAACAGAAGCCGACGAAGCCTCCGGTCGCCAGCAACGTCACCCAGCCGCCTTCCTGGAACTTGACCACCGTGGTCACCACCAGAATGCCACCGGTCACGCCGGTGCCGAGCAACGCCACGGTAAGGCGGCGCCGCCAGTGTACGACCTCGCTGCGCACGTTGATCCAGTGCCGCACCATGCCGAGCTGGGTCAGCGTGAAGGTCAGGAACACGTTGATCGAGTACATGACCACCAGCAGTCGCACCGAGCCGCCGGTATAGAGCAGAGTGAGCGCAGCGGCCAGTCCCATGGTGAGCACCCCGTTCTGGGTGACCAGTCGCTCGGAGAGATGGCTGAAACGCTTGGGCACCCAGTTGTCGACCGCCATCGCCGCCAGCGTGCGCGGACCCGCGATGAACCCGGTCTGCGCGGCGACGAACAGCAGCGCCCCCTCCGAGAGGAGGGTGAACACCACCACCCCCGGCCCGATGTTCCAGCCGCCGATCTGCCAGCCCGAAGTCAACGTCGACCACAGCGAGGCGTTCAGCGTCTTGCCGGTCTCGTGGTGAACGTCGTTGATCAGGTAGCTGAGCAGAATGCCGCCGGCGGTGAACGCCAGCGAGATCGCCATGTAGAGCATGGTCCGTCGCCCGGTGACCGCGCGCGGCTCGCGCAGGATCTCGGTGCTGTTGCTGACCGCCTCGATGCCCGTGAACGTGCCGCCGCCCAGCGAGAACGCGCGCAGGAAGACCAGCGCGACGCCGATCATGCCCATCTCGTCGATGGCGCCGCGGGTGTCGATCATGGTGTCCTGGATCAGCGTCGGGAACGCGGTCGCGTGCCCGAAGGTGCCCACCAGGATCAGCGCGATGTGGCTGAGGATGAAGCCGAGGAAGATCGGGGTCAGGACGAAGATGGATTCCTTGACCCCGCGCACGTTCATGTTGCTCAGGGTGGCGACGACCACCAGCTCGACCGGGAGCTTGAAAACGTGCCAGACCTCCGGCAGGAAAGAGAAGATGGCGTCGCACCCCGAGGCAACCGAGATCGCGATCGTGAGGATGTAGTCCACGACCAGCGCACCACCCGAGACCACGCCCGGCGTCGGTCCCAGCAGCTTGGTCGCCACCAGGTAGCCGCCGCCGCCGGTCGGGAACAACTCGATGATGTAGCTGTACGAGGCCGAAATGAGGAAGACGGTCCCGACAATCGCAACGACCAGGTAGAGCGCGAGGTGGCGATGGCGACCCAGCTCGCGAAACGCCTCCTCGGGTCCATAGCACGACGACGAGAGTCCGTCGGAGCCGAGACCGACCCAGGCGAAGAAGGCGACCAGGGCCAGCGCGTGATGGATGCGGGGGTCGAGGAAGTTCTTCGGACCGCCGATCAGGACCGCCCGCAATCGTTCGAGCACGGCGGGGGACTGTAGGGAAGTGCGGGAGGGCGTGGCAAGGGTGATGGCGGGAACGCTAGTCTGGGCGACGTGACTCGCACGTCCCTCGACCGCATTGCCCGCGAAATCGTGGCCTGCGAGCGCTGCCCGCGCCTGCGGGCGCACTGCGAGCGCGTCGCGGCCGCGGGGCGGCCGGCCTATCGGGACTGGACGTACTGGGGCCGTCCGGTGCCGGGTTTCGGCGACCCGCGCGCCCGCCTGCTGATGGTCGGGCTCGCGCCCGCCGCGCACGGAGCCAACCGCACCGGCCGCATGTTCACCGGGGACTCGAGTGGCGACTGGCTCTACGAAGCGCTCCACCGTTTCGGCTTCGCGAGCCAGCCCGAGTCGACCTCGCGAGACGATGGTCTGAAACTTCTTGGGTGCTGGATCTCGGCAGCGGCGCGCTGCGCGCCGCCCGACAACAAGCCGACGCCGGTCGAGCTGGGTCGTTGCCGCGAGTACCTCGAGCGCGAGATCGCGGCACTCGACCGCGTCCGTGTCGTGGTCACCCTCGGGGCCATCGCCCACGATGCATGGCTCGCGGCGTCGGGCTGGAAGCAGCGGCTGACCGCGCGCGAGCGCCCCAAATTCGGCCACGGCGCGGAGACGGAGTTGCCCGATAGGACGACGCTGCTCAGCTCGTATCATCCGAGTCGGCAGAACACGAACACCGGCCGGCTGACCCGCCCGATGTGGCATGCGGTGTTCCGGCGCGCGCGCGCGGCGGTGGACCGGCAGGCATGACCTTCGAGCCGCATTTGGGGCTGGACGCAGGTGCCAACAGGGACTAGCCTCATTGAGGTTCCAAGGCAGCTTCCCTCAGCCACGAGAACTGGTGATGTCGTTCCGCGTCGGTCCTTGGGTGGCACTCGCCGCCAGTGCCTGGGTCGCCGCGCCCGCGATGGCGCAGCCGACCATGGACGAGTTGTGGCCCAACCAGGACGGCCTGTGCTGGACCTACGCGCAGCGTTGGCAAGACCTCGAGCAGCCCGGGGTCCTCGAGAACCGGGTTCGGATCATTCTCGATGGCACCGTGATCGCGCCCACCGCGATCCAAGCGCAGTACCTGCGGCAGGAGATGATCGGCGGGGCTGCTTTCGCGACGACGTCCGAGCCCGCGCTGAGCGATCCGTTCCTGCGCCAACTGTGGGTCGCGCGCCCCGATCTGCGCACCAAGATCATGAAGGTGGTAGCCGACGCCGAGTGCCCGAAGGGGGGTGCGACGGGTGCATACGGCATCCTCCTCAGAGGCGAGTCGGCGTATCTCAAGACGCCCGACGACATTGGCGCGTGGCGCTGCAACGCGAACGATACGCAGGCCTGGATGTGGTTGGTCTCGGACCTCACACTCGGGAATACGTTCACGCTCCAGTTGATTCCTGATCTCACGGACAACGTGTTCCTGCACGGTGAGATCGCCGCGGTGGAGCCGGTCACGGTCCCCGCCGGGACCTTCAAGGACTGCGTCCGCGTCGACTACGTGGTCGACTATGGCTTCAGCGACTGCGTGGACATTGGCGGCAATGTCACCGGCACGTTCCGTGCCGAGACGCGAGGCTATGTCCACTACGCACCCGGCGTGGGACCGGTACTGAGCTTCGAGGAGTTCATTGTGCACGTCGAACTGATCGGGGACTGCGGAGGGCCGCCCCTCGGGGAGCCCTCCACCCGCGTTTCGATGGATATGGATACCACGCCGACGCCGGTCCGCCGGGCGTCTTGGGGTCAGCTCAAGCTCACCTATCGCTAGGGGCGTCCGAAATGTCGAAGCGGATTGGTGTTTGGGTCGCACTCGCCGCCACTGCATGGATCGCGGTTCCCGCGATGGCGCAGCCGACCATGGACGAGTTGTGGCCCAACCAGGACGGCCTAAGCTGGACGTACGCTCAGCGGTACGAAGACTTCGACTTGACGCCGAGTGTGGTCGAGAACCGGACCCGCATTTTTCTGGATGGCACCGTGATCGCGCCCACCGCGATCCAGGCGCAGTACCTGCGTCAAGAGCTGATCAGCGGGCCGGCGTTCGTCGAGTCGAGTGAGCCGGCCCTGACCGATCCGTTCCTGCGCCAACTGTGGATCGCCCGCCCCGATCTGAGAACCAAGATCCTGCAAGTTGAGTCCGACGCCGATTGCCCGGAGACCAGGGCTCCGGGCTCGTACGGTTACTTTCTCAATGGCGAACTCGCCTATCTCAAGACGTCCGGCGACATCGGCGCGTGGCGCTGCAACAAGAGTGATACGCAGGCCTGGCTGTGGTTGGTCTCGGATGTCTCGGTAGGGAACACGTTCACCCTCCAATTGGTTCCCGATCTCGCGGACGACGTGTTCCTACACGGCGAGATCGTCGCGGTGGAGCCGGTGACCGTTCCCGCTGGGACCTTCAAGAATTGCGTTCGTGTCGACTACCTGGTCGACTATGGCTTCAGCACATGCTACGGACAACAGCGGCAACCTCGGTCGGGACGTTACGGTCGGAGACTCGAGGCTACGTCCACTACGCGCCCGGCGTCGGCCCGGTGCGAGAGCTTCGAGGAGTTCATCCCGATCGCCGAGAGGATCGGGAGCTGTGGGGGCCCGTCTGTCGGCGCCCCTGTATCCCGCGTATCCCTGCAGATGGACACGACGCCGACGCCGGTTCGTCGAACGACGTGGGGGCAGATCAAGCTCACCTATCGCTAGGGCGCGTCGACGCTCCAGCGAAACCGTCGCAAGGGCAATCCGGTATCGACTCGGCCGACGCCACGGTCGATGCGGAGCCGCCCACTTCGGCAAGTCGCCCGTCGCGAGCCAGTCGCTGCAGGAAGGGCGCTTCGCGCCGCGGGTCTTCCACGCCCGAGAAGTAGAAGCGTTTCGCCCGGGCGTAGATCCCCGCCACCGTCGAATCCGAGTACCTCGGCATGTCGGCGATGAAGTCATCGAGCGAGGCCGAGAAGTCCTCGAACTCGGCACCCCGTCGCCGGAACTCCTCCATCAGCTCGGGATCCCAGGTCAGCAGCGTGGCCAAGGCGGTCCGATAGCGGAGCCGGATCACCGGGATGTGCGGGCCCAGCAACTGGTCGAGTCCGGGATGAGCGCCGATGTTGAAGTGGGCGCGCCGGTACTCGATGAGGTAATCGAGGCTCGGCTTCTTCTCGTGTCCGACCCGGCCGCGCTTCTCGATCCTCTGGTGGGCGATCGCCGAGTCGGTCAGACCGGCGCACGCCTCGAACACCACCGGAATCTCCGAGTAGTAGGCCGAGATCGCCTGCTCGCACACGATCGCGGCGCGCACCGGCAGTCCGCGCGTCAGCTCACGCAGATCCTTGCCCTCCTGGGCCATCCGTTCGCGATCCCGAGCCTTGTAGTAGGCGCGCTCGTTCACGATGCCGCGCACCCAGCCGACGTCGTCGAACGGATCGCGCGCCAGCCCAATCGCAGCCAGCGCCAGGACTCCCGGAATCGCGAAGGCGACTGCGGCGCGTCGGGGGACGGCGCGCCAGGCAAACGCCGCGAGTCCAAGTTCGGCCGCGAGCGCGTAGAACGGCGTGGCCGGGATCAGCAGGCGCGCGAACATGAAATCGCCGCCGACCCGAATCACGTAGAGCGTGTAGGCCAGCGCGAACGCCGTGGCCAACAGCGCGGGACCGAAGACCCCGGAGCCAGGGGCCGACATCGGGGATGAGGATCCCGGCTCCGATGCCGGGCGCCGGCTGCGCCCGAGGACCGCGAGCAGCAACACCAGCACCGGCCCCACGATCATGGGCGGGTACTTGCTGAAGTAGAGCCACGCGTAGGCCCAGCCTTGATCCCACCAGGGAATCATGGCCGACTTGGCGTAGAAGGTGTTGGGCAGGAGATCGCCGTAGTAAGCGAGCTTCCACCATGCGAACGGCGCTCCGATCGCGGCCAGCACCGCGCCGTAGACCAGCGCCGCGCGGGCCCGCGGCCGCGCCACGAGCAGCACGTAGCCGCCCCCGAGCATGCGAAGACGACTCCGTCCGGACGGGTGAGGCATGCCAGCCCCATGAAGGCCGCGGCGGCAGCCGATCGCCTCACATCCGTGGAGCCGCCGAGTCCGACCAGCGCGGTGTAGCCCGCGACCACGAGCAACGTGAAGAGCGAGGTTTCGAGTCCGCTGGTCGCGAACACGCCGGCATCGGGCTGCAGGGCGACCCATAGCGCCGCGAGCGGAAACGGTGCGGCGAAGCCGAGGTCGGCCGTCCGACGCGCCGAAAGCCGAGCCAGTAGCGCGATGGTCGCCGCGAAGCACGCGATGCTGGTCGCGTTCGCCCAGGCTTCGGCCGAGACACCGAGTCGCAGCCCGAGCGCGCACCAGACCGTCCACAGGAAGTTCGTGTAGCCCTCGACCCGCTCCCCGGCGTTGTAGACCAGCCCGAGCCCGTCGACGAGGTTGCGTGCGTAGCGAAACGAGATATAGGCGTCGTCGCTGATCCAGGCGAGCTGAGCGGCCCGCACGACACCGATGCCGACCGCGAGCACGCCGAGCAGGCCGAAATGCCGAAGCCACGAGCGACCGGACATGGGTCTCGGGGGCGGGGAGGGTCGTGGAAGGCATGCCCCCTGTTGTCGGCGTTTCTCTGGGGCTGCTCCAGCCGGCGGTCTGAACCCTGGGTCCTCGAAGGCCGCGGTCAGCCCGAGGGGGAATGCTCAGCCGGTCGCGGGGGCTTCGCGCAGCAAGGCTTCGACGTCGAGCGGCTCTGAAATCATTCGAAAGCCGCCGCCCTCGTCACGCGGCCATTCGGCGCGTGGTCGATCGCGATACAACTCGAGCCCGTTGCCGTCGGGATCGTGGAGGTAGAGCGCCTCGCTGACGCCGTGATCCGACGCTCCGTCGAGTGAAATGCCGGCAGCATCGAGTCGCCGCAGGGCAACCGCCAAAGCCTTGCGACTCGGATAGAGAATCGCGACGTGATAGAGACCGGTGGTGCCGCGCGGCGGCGGCGAGCCGCCTCGGCTCTCCCAGGTGTTGAGCCCGATGTGATGGTGATAGCCGCCCGCGGACAGGAACGCCGCGGCCGGCAACCGCGCCGTGACCTCGAAACCGAGGACGCCGTTGTAGAACGCCAGCGCGCGATCGAGATCGGCCACCTTCAGATGGACGTGACCGATCGTGACGCCGGGGTCGATGGGTTCTCGGTTCGTCATGTTCCGCAGTTTCGCGCCTCGCCATGGCGCTGTCCAATTGCCCACGGGTGCTCGAACGCGATTCTCTTGCGACCGATGCGCTCCCGACGCGCGCGCGAATCCACTTGACCTGCCGCGACGCGCGAAGCGCACCTTGTCGACGAAATCTTCCGGGTGCCCGCATCGAGTGGGGTAATAGGGAAGAGGGGTGCGAAACCCCCGCGGTCCCGCCACTGTGAATGGGTCCTCAACGGCCCTGAGCCAGGAAACCTGCCCGGAAGCAACACGACCACGGCGCTTCGCGAGAAGGTGCCGGCGGCGGAGCGTCCGCGCTCCCTTCCGGCTCCTCTTCGAATCAACGAGGGGCCGTTTCGATTGAGGCGCGCGCGACGCCATGATCGTTTCCGGGCTGCTGCTGATCTTCACCGCAGCCGTCGCCGACTCCCCGGCCACCGCACCCGGCGACACGGTGCTCCTGCTCCCCGAGGTTCGAGTCGAGCGCGACCGCCCGCGCTCTGCCGCCGAGCTTCGCCAACCCACCGGATTCGTCTCGGACCTCGACGTTCGCTCGCCGGGCACCGCGGTTTCGTCGCTGCCGTCTGGCACTCGCGCGCGCCGCCGGTTTGCGCGTGGTCCAGAACGGAGGACTCGGCGCCTTCAGTACCGTGACCTTGCGCGGCGCGCCGGCGAGCCAGGTCGGCGTGCTGATCGACGGCGAGCCGCTCCAGTCGGCCGCCGGTTCGGTGGTGAGCCTGGGCGACGTTCCGGCCGCGGCACTCGAGGGCATCGAGGTCTATCGCGGACCGGTGCCGCTCGGCTTCGGCCTGCCGGCGCCGGCCGGGGCGATCAATCTGGTGACGCTTCCGCACGCGCGCGGACTCGACGTACGTGCGGCCGGCGGCTCGTTCGGCACCTGGGAAGCGCGCGGTCTGGCCGGCGCCCGGCGCGGACGCCTGACGTTCGACGTCAACGCCGGCCATCAGGAATCACGCGGCGACTTCGACTACCTCGACGACAACGGCACGCCGTTCAATCCGGCCGACGACAGCACCTTCGCGCGCGCCAACAATCAGTTCTCGGCGAGCCACGGGATCGCGGCCCTCGCGTGGGGGGGACCGCGCCGGTTCGAGGTTGGACTTCGCCAGGACTGGTTTCGCCGCGAGCAAGGCTTCCCGGGTCGAGGAGCGATCACGACGCACGAGGCCGAGGAGTTCCTCGAGCGCTGGATGACCCGACTCACGCTGGATCGCCGCGGCGAGGGGCTCGAGCCCGGCGTTCATGTCCAGGCCGGACTGCGTCGCGAGCGCTCGCAGTTCGAAGACCCGCTGGGCGAGCTGGGCTGGGGGCGGATCGACTCCGACGACCGATTCTCGGGCGAGCAGGTCGGCGCCGAGGTCGGCTGGGATCGACTGCCGGCCGGACTCTCGGTAAGAGCGTCGGGGTCCTATCGCGCCGAGCGCGCCCAGGTCACGAACGAGGCCGACTCCTACGCCGATCCGCCGGAGAGCGTTCGCGAGGGCTGGGGCGCGGCCGTGATCGTCGAAGCGAGCCCGGTCGATCGGATCCTCCTGCACGCCGCCCGGCGCTGGGACCGCATTGCCGACGAGATTCGCGGCCTCGGCACCGCCGGGATTCCCTTCCAGTCCGACGTTACGCGCGAGATCGACACACCTCAGCTCGGGGCGCGAATCCGTCTCGCCCGTGGTCTCGAGCTGCGCGGCAACTGGACCGACGCCTGGCGTGCGCCCGAGTTCGGCGAGCTGTTCGGCAACCAGGGGAGCGTGCTCGGCAATCTCGCGCTCGAGCCCGAGCACGTGCGCACCTGGGACGCGGGCGGTCGTGCTCCGGGTGGGCGGTTCGGGCAGTCCCTGGGCCGAGGTCGAGTACGCCCACTTCGAGAGCCGGGGCGAGGACATGATTCTCTACCGACCGACCCAGGCCAGCGTTCGGCCGACCAACGTGGCGAGCGTGCGCATCGAAGGCGACGAAGTCTCGGCACGCGCCTCGGCGTGGGCCGGGTTGAGCGCCACCTTTGCCTGGACCGGCCAGCGCGCGGTCGACGCCGGCACCTGGGCGCCGTGGATCGGAAAGCAGCTCCCCGGCCGTCCCGGGAGCCGGATCTACGGGCGGCTCGATGGCAGCTGGGCTCGCCTCGGCCTGTTCACCGACGTCGATTTCACGAGCCTCACCTATCTCGATCCCTCGAACCGCACGTCGGTCCCGGCCCGCGCATTGATCGGGGCCGGCGGATCCTGGCGCCTGACTCCGGGGCTCGAGTTCGTGCTCGAAGGCCGGAATCTCGGCGACGTCCATTCCTATGACGTGCTCGGCTATCCGTTGCCCGGTCGCTCGATCTACGCCGCATGCGAGGCCCGTGTCGGGCCTGCGCCATGAGAACGAGTTCCGATCCGCGGCCTCAGTGACCCATTCCCTCCATCTTCGAACACTCAAGGGAGAAACCTGCGCCATGTACCGGAAACTCATGCTTCTCGCCGCCATTGTGTTCGCCGCCGGCGTACCGCCGGCCCAGGCCGCCCAGAGTCGTGCGCTGGTGCTGACCTCCGACTTCGTCACCGGCGGGCTCAGCGCCGTGAATCTGACGAGCCGGGCGGTGTCGGCGGACGTCGCCACCGTTCACTCGGACGCCCGCGCCCGATGGGCGTTCGGCAAGCTCTACGTTCTCAATCGCTTCGGCGCCGACAATGTCCAGGTCATCGACGCGGCGGCCGGCTACGGCACGCTGCGCCAGTTCTCGCTCGGGAACGGCGCCAATCCGTCCGACATCGTGTTGGTTGCACCCGACAAGGCCTACGTGTCGCTCTACGGCACTTCGTTCCTGCGCATCGTGAATCCCGACGCCGGCACCCTGGGACCGACCATCGACCTCTCGGCCTTCGCCGATGCCGACGGTATCCCTGAGGCGGATCGTATGGGCCGCTTCGGACGCTGGTTGTTCGTGGCGCTCCAGCGCCTCGACCGCAACGGCGGATTCCAGCCAACCGACACCAGCCTGGTCGCGGTCATCGACACGGAGACCGACCAGGTGGTGGACGCGAATCCGACGCTGCCGGGTGTCCAGGCGATCGTGCTGCCGCTGACGAATCCGGTGACCCAGTTCGCGTGGGATCCGGTCGCGAGGCGTTTTCACCTGGGCTGCGTCGGCAGGTTTGGAGCGCTCGACGGTGGCGTCGCGGTCATCGATCCGAATCAGCTCACGTCAGTGGGGGTCAGCGCGACCGAGGCCGCGCTGGGAGGGGACTTGGGCGACCTCGAGTGGCACACCTCGACCCACGCCTACGCGATCGTGAGCGACGCGTCGTTCAACACGCTGCTCATCTCGTGGAACCCGGCCAACGGCCTCAGGACCGGAACCCTGTCGAATCCGGGTGGCTTCAGTCTGCCCGACTGCGCGCTCAATGACCGCGGCGAGCTCTACGTGTGCAACAACGGATTCACTGCCCCCGGGGTCTACGTGTATTCGGCGGCCAACGACGCCCCGATCGCGGGCCCACTCGCCGTCGGCCTGCCTCCGGCCGTGGTGGTGTTCGACGGTCTCGACGACGATGTGACCGGAGTTTCCGGCGCACCGACTTCGGCCGCTTTGGAACTCGGTGCCCCGATGCCGAGCCCGGCACGCACGTCGGTGCGATTCGATCTCACGCTGGCGAGTGCTGCCGAGGGCCGCGTCGAGGTCTTCGACCTTTCGGGCCGGCGAATCGCGATGCTGGCGCATGGCCGGTTTTCTGCCGGACGCACCAGGCTCCTTTGGAATCTCGAAGACCGCGACGGACGTCGCGTGGCCCCCGGGGTCTACCTGGCTCGTGCCGCGGTGAACGAGGAGTCCGTGAGCCGTCGAATCGTGGTCGCTCGCTGAGCACGATGTAACCCGAAGGCTAAACAATGGCCATCCAGGTCGAATGTTTCTAAACACTTCACAGGCACGGAACAGAAACACTGAAAAAATCTTCGACAGGTGCGGGCCCGTTGTGTATACCTGCGTTGCCTTCGAAGAACCGATGGCACCGCGGACCCGCCCGCGCAAGGAAGGATCCTGTCCCCCGCTTTCCATTCGCGGCAACGGCCCGCGTTGCTGCACGCCCGAGCGTGCAGTTGCGTCGAGGCGATATTACGCAGGATGCGTTTGCCGCTCCGACGCCTCAAATCCGAATACTTCCGGGGAACCCGGCCGATTGCCCCAAGGCAATGGGAGGCGTCATGCGTTCTTGCCAATTCATCCTGCTGCTGGGACTCGCAGTCCCGGCGGTGGCCTGGGCCAGCGATCCTTCGAACAACGTCACGAACCTCTCGAGTAACCCCACCCAACCCTCGAGCAACACCAACGAACCGAATGCCGCCGGCGTCCTCGTGATGTGGACCACTCCGGGCGACGACGGTCACGTCGGCACCGCATCGAAATTCGACCTCCGCTACTCCCGCAACCCGATCACGCAGTCCAATTTCATCAACGCCACAAAGGTGAACTTCCTTCTCAGCCCCGGCCTGCCTGGTTCGATGATGCAGGTGTTGGTGAACGGCCTGGAATCGGGGGTGGGCTACTATTTCGCGGTCAAGACCAGCGATGAGAGACCGAACTGGTCTGCGATCTCCAACATCGCCTATTGGGATGGCGGCACGACCTCGGTCCAGTCGCTCGGGCCTCCGGTCGAGTTGTCGCAGGTGTGGCCCAATCCCGCGCGCGGCTCGACCCAGTTCACGCTCAAGATGGCCTACGAGGACGACGTCCAGATCGAGATCTTCGATGTGACCGGCCGACGCGTTCGAATTCTCGAGGACGGCCAGATCGCCGGCGGAGTCCAGAACTACATCTGGAACTTCCGCGACGACGTGGGACGTCGCCTCGAACGCGGCGTCTACCTGTTGCGGGCGCGAATCGGGCCCACCATTCATACGCGGCGCATCGTCGCCGCCGAGTAGTTCGCGCAGCCTCGACTGCGGTGGGGTTCCGGGGAAAAGGAAAAGACGCGGTCTCGGGACCGCGTCTTTTCACTTTCGAACCCGACCACTACGCCCTGCCAAGCATAGCCTCGTCGGGGGATCGGACGCCGGCAGGCCCGATTGCGGCACAGGCTGGCCGGGCCTCAATACGACGGATCCGATCGCTGTAACGGCGTGGGCCGTTGATTGGCATTCCCGTCCCGGGTTTCCCGTCCGTGACGTTCGCGCCGCAACGACTTTACCCCAAGGTCTTGCTTCGCCGTGCAGCTTTTTTGCTTGCGACGTTTCTTTTCCTTCGTCCGCGGAGGACCCTTGTGCACCCGGCTTCCTCCGACTACGGTCTCCGGGTCCGGTAGTTCGAAAATTTCTTTCGAGTGTGGTTCGAAATAGGAATCCGATCTTTCGGCCAACCGAACACGGATCTCGGAGACCCCCACGATGAGACGTGAGCCCGCAACTCGTGCGATCAGACTCGTGATCGTCGCAGCGCTTGCACTGATCAGTTCGGCATCTTTCGCGATCGCGCAGAACCCCGCTTCGGGAGGGGGGGACCCGGCCCAGGTCTCGACCACGATGGCCGATTCGGCCGCGGCGGCGCCGTCCGAATCCTCGACGCGCGACTACCTGACCGAAGTTCGGGCCAACTACACCCCGGAGGCCCGTAACTACTGGACCACCCAGGTCGTCCTCGACGTAGGCGGGACTCTCTACGGGATCCTGGTCGGCCTCTTGTTCCTGTTCACCCGGCTCTCGGCCCGGATCCGGGACTTCGCGCACCGCCATGCGCCCAACCTGTACGGGCGGGGCCTGATCTACCTCACCCTCTACAGCCTGATCGCGTTCGTTCTTTCGTTCCCTCTGTCGTGGTACTCGGGATTCGCGGTCGAGCACCAGTACGCCCTCTCGAACCAGTCCTTCGGAGCCTGGATTGGCGACGAGCTCAAGGGCCTGGCCATCGGGATCGCCGTGTTCGGCGGCACCGGGCTCGTGGCTCTCGCCTACTTTGCGATCCGCAAGTCCCCGCGTCGGTGGTGGATCCACCTGGCGATCGGCTCGGTGCCGGTCGTCATCATCTTCTCGCTGCTCACGCCCCTGGTCATCGACCCGATGTTCAACAAGTTCGTGCCCCTCAAGAACCAGGAGCTGAAGCAGCAGATCCTCGACCTTGCCGGGCGGGCCGGCATCCCCGGACGCAACGTCTACGAAGTCGACAAGAGCAAGCAGACCAAGAAGTACAACGCCTACGTCAGCGGCTGGGGGGCCTCGCAGCGGATCGTCCTGTGGGACACGATCCTCGAGGGCATGGAGCCCGACGAGATCCTGTTCGTCATGGGCCACGAAATGGGCCACTACCGGCTCGGGCACATCTGGAAGGGGATCGGCTTCTTCTCGATTCTGGCGTTCGGGTTGTTCTTCGGCGCGGGTGTGTTCATGACCTGGGCCGTTCGCCGATTCGGCGGGAGCTGGGGATTCACGGAACTCCACGACCTGGCGTCGATCCCCCTGTTCGGGATCGCCCTGAGCCTGGTCGGGCTGCTGGCCCAGCCGCTGAGCAGCAGTTATTCGCGGTTCATCGAGCACGAGTCCGACACCTTCGCCCTCGAAGTCACCCACATGAACGACGCCGGCGCTCGGGCGTTCATGAAACTCGGCCTGCAGAACAAGTCCAATCCCGAACCGCCGCTCGTCATCAAGTGGTTCCGCTACTCGCACCCGCCGCTCATCGAGCGGGTTCGCTACGCGCTCGAGTACCGTCCGTGGGAGGAAGGGAAGCCGAACCAGAAGTTCCAGCCGGTGGCCGGAGGGCCTGGGACTGTCGGGACGAGCGTGGCTGCGACGGCCGGGGACTAGGCGTGGAGAGCGGACCGGGGCCGGCGTCCGCTCAACGCACGACCAGGAAACGCTCGGCGTCGGAGTTGTCGCCGGCGGTGACGCGCACGAAATAGACGCCGCTGTCGCATAGGCGGCCTTCGTCGTCGCGCCCGTCCCAGGAGATGAGATGAATTCCCGGCGGCAGAATGCCGTCGCGGACTCGCCGAATCTGCCGTCCGCCGGCGTCGTAGAGCACCACTGAGGTCGCACTCGCGGCCGGAAGGCTGAGTCGGATCGTGCATACGGTTCGCACCGGGTTCGGCGCCACCGACTCGATGCGCAGTCCCTGGGCATCGGTTCCCGTGGGGGTGCCCGCCGAGGGACGCGGAGTGGGAGCAGACGGCTCGTACGGCGCCGAACCCCCCGGGCGGAGTGCGATGACGATCGAGTCCGGGTCGTCAGCCCCGAAGCCGGGATCGTCGGGATCCCAATCGGCAATCGCGGAAGGGTCGTCGCGCCGACCGCTCAGCGTGCTGGCCAGCGACCAGAAGATAAGGCTGGTGTTCACCACCGAGGTCTCGGCCGCGGTCCAGACGTAGTAGGGGTCCTCGGGTGGCGGCCACAGGTCCCACTTGTCGCGCCAAGTGCCGCCTCGCTCGTGCGCGGCCAGGAAGCGCATGACCGGCAGGAAGCGCTCCGAGCCCGCGCGGTCGAACAGCAGCGCGCTGTAGCCCAGCTCGTTGGTGAACGCCCGCGAATCGACGTCGATGTCACAGCCAGTGGCGATGCTGTAGTAGTACTGGACGCAGCCCTCGTAGTCGTCGCACGGCGCTTCGTAGCTGGTGTTCCCGTCGGTGCCGACGCGCTGCTCCATGAAGCCCACGATCTGATCGAGCATCGGGTCGATCAGCGGGTGATCGATCAAGCGGTCGATCAAGATCAGCTCGGTCGACATCCAGTCGGTGTAGTGGACGTCCTTCGAGCCGAAGCACCAGTGCGGAAAGCAACCGTCCGCGTGTTGATAGGGCGGCAGCGAGGCCAGTACGACGCCGGCCAGGTCCAGGGACTCCGGGTCGCCGGTCAGCGCGTGGTGCTTGGCGAACGCCATCGCCGCCATCAGCCCGCCATTCAGGACGTACTGGGAGCGCGGGATCGCCTCGAGCTGGGCAATGACCGCGAGCGCCTGCGTCAAATAACGTTCGTCGCCGGTCGCCTCGTAGGCCTCGAAGAACGCATAGCCGAGCATGCCGTTGAACACGCTCGCGGAATAGAGCAGATCGTAGTTCGCGAGCAGGTAGTCGGCACGATCGCGGATGTCGCGCCGGATCCGGCGCGAGGGTCGGACGCGGTAGAGCTCGGTATAGGCCAGGAGTTGGGGAACGACTGAGAGCCGAGCGGCTTCGGAGGCGTTGATCACGACGCGCCAGTCCATGACGACGCCGTCGACCTCGTGGCGCTGGAGGTAACGGTCGGTGCGGCGGATCATCGGGATGAGCGGGTCGGGCTCCGAAGCGGACCGTCGCTCGCTCGGCTGGGCCGAGGCCGGTGCCACCAGGGCCAGGGCGATCGCCAATGCAGCGATCGCGGTGAATATCCTGCAGGCCACTGTGTTGGTCATGGTTCTCCCAGGCGGACCGCAGGCAAGTATATTCCTGTTGCGATCACTCCGCCGCCTGTGCATAGTTCGGTTGGACCGGGTTCGTAAGGAGACCGCAAATGCGAACCCACTTTTTGTTGTGCTTCATGCTGTTCGTGGCCTCCCCGGCCACCGGTACTGCGAAGAAACCACCCCCCGAACCGCAGCCACTGCCTTCCACCGCCGCCCACGAAGTTCCGACCCTCGGGCTCGCAGAGAACGATTGCGGGCTGGGGGAATCGGAGCGGATGTGGACCGTCAACTACCTCGAACCGCCCGGCGACGTCTACTACACGCTGCTGCGCTCCGAGGATTGTGAGGTCTGCGGTCCGGGGGCACCGGCCAACGTCGTCGACGCCGCGATCGTGCTGGAGTTTCAAACCCCGTGCACGCCCAGCGTGACCGTCTCGATCGTCGCGGCCATGGGCGAGGGCTGTCGGGTCCCGGATCCCGCGAACGTGCTGTGCGAACCCGTAGAAGCCGATCTCTCCGGTTCGCGCACGGGAGGGATCGAGTTTCGTGCACCCCTTCCGGAGTGCGCGTTCGTTGGCGAGGCGTTTCTGCGGGTCGAGTTCCATGAGTTGCCCGCCGAGTGCGCGGGCGTGGCGCAGCGCCCGCGGCTCGTGACCTCGGGCGACTGCGAGCCGTGCGCGGCGTACAACCACTATCCGGAGCACGAGGACGACCTGTGCGAGCTGCTGTTCCCGGGGCGTCCGTCGATGTACGTCGGGACCACCGGCTGTGGCGTGGTGCCGATCGCACGCGCCAGCTGGGGTCAGCTGAGGAGTCGCTACCATGACTGAGCGCACAAGTAGGATTCGGACCGGGTTGAGGCTTCACCTGCTGACTGCCGCCGGGACGATGGTCGGCGCCCTGCTGGTCGGGCTCACCGGTTGCGATCGTTCGCCGGCGACCCTCTTGCGAGCGAATCAGGAGCCGACGCTGGAACTGGAGCCGCTACGCGCGAGCGGAAGCAAGGGCGCGCGCCTCCTGCGAGTCGCGTGGCGTGGCGAGGATGCCGACGGCAAGGTCACCCACTTCGAGTGGTCGCTGGAGTCGGAGGCCGCGCTAGGCAGGGAAGTCTTGGACGCGAGACGAACGAGCGCGAACGGACGATCGATTTGAGATCCCTACCGCCGGATGCCACCGGGACGCGAACGCTGCGGTTCCTGTCCGTACGCTCGGTGGACGACCTGGGCGCCAGGTCGCCGATACGGCGCGTCGGGTTTCTACGGCGACAACATTCCGCCCGAAATCATGCTGACCAGTCCACCACCGAGTTCGTTCCCGTTCCTGGTTTCATCGACAGTGACGTTCCGATGGGATGGTTCCGACCCGGACGGCGTCTACACACAGGAGCCCGTTGAGTACAAGTACATATTGCTGAGTTCATCCAGCGAGTTCCCACATTGGCTTGCCGTCAGCAACCCCGACTCACTGCGTACTTACTACGCGAACCACCCGCTGGGTCCGTGGGCGGGCTGGGACTCCACCGCCGCGGACACCACCCGCTTCACGAACTTGATCCCTGGTGACTTCTATGTGTTCTGCGTCATCGCGTTCGACGAAGCCGGCGACTACAGTCCCGTCTTCAGTTTCACCACGAACATGACTCGCATCCGCGTTGGGTTTGGCGAGGTGCAAGTCGGGCCGCGAATGGGCGTGTTCAACGAGTCCTTCAACTACGAGTACGTGCTCCCCGGTGTTGAACTGGGCTACGCGATCCCGCTGGAGACACCCGCCGAGACGCCGGTCACGTTCAACTGGTATGCGATTCCGTCGTTGGGCACGAACGTCACGGGATACCGGTGGGCTCTGGACATCGAGGACATCTTCGACGAGACACCCCGCTCGGGGCCGGACGATTTCCAGCATTGGAGTGAGTGGAATCTCGGGGTCACCTCGGCGACGGTGGGCCCGTTCGTCACCGGGTCGCTCAAGCGGGGAAGGCACAACTTCTACATCGAGGCCGGGGACAACCTCGGGAACATCTCTCTGGCGCAGGTCGAAATCGTCGTCGTCCCGGCAGTACCTCTGCCGGACCGTCGTGAGCTGTTGATCGTGGACGACACTCGGTTCCGCGGTGACGCGTTTGCCGCGGGACAATCCTGCCCGCTGCTGCCGTCAGGGCCGTGGCCCATGGCTTCCGAACTGGATACCGCCTTGTACGCTCGAGGCGGCGTTCCCTGGAGATGCAAGCCCGCGGGCACGCTCAGCCCGCCGGGACTGTTTGCCGGGTATCGATTCGACACGCTGGGGACGCGCGGCCTGGATGCGCGTGGCATCCCGTACTCGGTGCTCTCCCAGTATCGCAGGGTGATCTGGCTGATCGATCTGGCAGGCGCGGGGAACCCGAAACCCCCGACGGATCCCGTGGACCCGACTACTCTCTTACGTCTGGTCAGCGGACAGGGGCGATACAATTCTCTCGCGGCCTTCATCGAGCAGGGTGGCTCGGTGTGGATCGCGGGCGGCGGCGCTGGCTACGCGTCGACCGATCCCTACAACGACCGGAACAACGACTTCCCCACAAAGACCTACTCCAGCATTTCGGGCCGGAACGAGTTGGTTCCGGGGCGCTTCATGTGGGAGTTCGCGCACTGGCGGTCCGAGTTCACGATCGCCAAGCCTCTTGTGACGTTCCCCCGGTCTCTTGGACGGAACGAAGCCGATCCACGGTACGCAGTCCTACCGTCGCTTCTGCAACTGCGTACGGTTGCCACCGACCCGTGGCCGCCCCCACGTCCGTACTCCGCGGTCGCCAGCATCGAGTACTTGCGCGCGGACAACCAAATACTTGAAGACATCGGTGGCAAATCGACGTCGGTGCTCGACACGCTCTACCGCGCAACGGGTTCCCCCACGTTGCTGGATCCCGATCCGCTGCCGCCGAACTATATCGTGATGACCCACTACCACGGTTCGGAGAGCGGACCGGTGACGTTCTCAGGGTTCGGACTCTGGGACATCCGGTACTCACAGATGCGCCCGGTGGTCGACTTCGTGCTCCAGCAGCTTTGGGGGATGACGCCGGAGTCGCCGGCGGCCGCTCCGGTGTCCGCGCGTGTGCGCGGGAACTAGGCCGAAGGTCTAGAACACAACGACGCGGCGCGTGACCGCGCCCGCGGGCCCGTAGAGCCGCGCGAGGTACACACCTGGCGCCACGACCTGTCCATCGTCGCGCGTCAGGTCCCAGCCCTTGACGAAGCGGCCAGCCGACAGCCGATCGTTCACCAGCGTGCGCACGCGGCGGCCCTGCAGGTCGAGGATCTCGAGCCGCACCGACGCCGCCTGCGGCAACGCCAACTCGAAGGTGGTCAGCCCGTGCGCCGGATTGGGCCGTGCCGCCGACAGCTCGAGCGCCGCCGGTATCGGGCCATCGCCGACCGCCGTCGGGCCCGGCTGGCTCGCCGGGTCGTAAATCGCGATGCGCAGCGAGTCGAACGCCAGACCGTCGAAATTCGTATCGGTGTTGCTGCGCACTCGGTAGCGCAGGCGGACTGCGGTCTTGCCAGCGCCCGTGTACGCCGAGAGGTCCGCGATCTCGGGCTGCCAGGTGCGGCGCGAACCCGCGTAAACCGGTAAGCCCAGCGTCTGGAAACCAAGGCCGCTGCCGGGCGTCGTCCCCGTGGCCGGAACCGCGTTGAACGTGAGGCCGTCGGTGCTGGCCTCGATCACGCCGAAGTCCTGGTTCTCCTCGAACTCCCAGACCGCGTCGTAGAACGCGTAGGCGTGCACCACGACGCCCAGGTTCAGGGCCGGGGTCAGCGTCAGGCGGCTGTTGGCGCTCGGTGTGTATTCGCCGGCCGGGCTCTCCTCGAAGTAGGCACTGGGATGCGCCGGGTCGTTGGCAACGATGCCCCAGGTGCCCGTGGGGACGACGGTCCAGTTGCCGAGCCCGGTCGAAGCCCCGTCGGCGTAGAGGATCGTGGGCGTGCCCGCCGGCACCACGATCGTGTCGCGACTGACCATGTTCTCGGCGGTGAAGTGAATCGCGAAGCGCATGAGCCGTCCCGGGGTCACGGTGTCGTCGAGAGCGACCTGGAACGGTGAGAACGAATGAGCGCTGGTGCGCGGCGCCAACGGCGGATAGTTGACGTTGCCGTTCAGTACGTTGGCGCCGGCATCGAGCGCAATCAGCGCGCCATACACGACCGGGCCGGGGGTGCCCTGGGCGGCCACGTTGCGGCCGCGAACTCTGAGATTCGTGAGCCGTCCGGCGTTCATCGCGCCCTCGACCAGCTCGATGCCGTCGGTCTGCATGTGGGGGCCGGCGATGGCGGTGATGTAGTAGAACGGTTCGAGCATCTCCTCGGCCAGGGGCACGATGCGTGACGGTGGCGGCCAGAAGCCGTCGTTGGCGCTTCCGATCTCGGGGGTGAACGAGAAGCAGCGCGGCTTGAGCGCCACGTCGCCATAGGCCCAGTCGTTGAAGCCACCGTTGACCGGATAGAGGATGCGTTCGGCGCGCCCGCCCAGATACGCGTTCTTGCGTGTCATCTCGTCCGTCCACTCCGCGAGCGCCGCCGCGTCGGGAGCGGGGACGTCGTCGTACTCCCAGGAATGGAGGAAGAGATCCATGAACGTGTGCACGGAGAAACTGGTAACCGGGTCGAGCGCCACCACGATGTCGCGCTGAACTCGCGTCTCGGGCTCGGAGAACGCCGAGGGGCCGCGATAGGCGTCGGAGATGCGCTCCGAACTCGAACCCTCGTCGTCGAAGCCCCAGTTGTAGCCGAAGTTGCGGTTGATATCGACACCGTCGTTCAGCTCGTCCCAGCCGCCACCGTTGTTGTCGCGCACGTTCTTGCGCCAGAAGCCGAACGCCGTGCCGCCGCTGTGCGTGTAGGTGGTCTCGTTGACCGCGTAACCGTCGGGGTTGACCAGCGGCACGATGTAGAGCACGCGGTTGTTTAGCAGGTGGGTGGCGAACGGATCGGCGCCATAGTTCGAGATCAGGTGGTCGATGAAATAGAAGATCGCCTGCATGCTCTCGGGCTCGCGCGCGTGGGTCAGTGCGTTCAGGAACACGACCGGGCGCGTGTCGGTGCCGCCGACCGCCTTGGCGATCTTGAGCCCCCAGACCGGACGGTTCTGCCGCGAATAGCCGAGGGTGTCGACTTTGCCCGCGACCAGGTCTTGCGTATCGGTCGAGACCAGCGAATCGAGCTTCATCTTGATCTCGGCCGTGGTCCAGTACCCGCCCATGGAACCGGAGCCGAAGGGCGGCAGCAGGTGCGTTCGGAACTTGCCGTCGGGCTCGACCGCAGCGCGTACAGGTGCCGGCTTCGCCGCCGGTCGCGCCGCCAGCTCGGCGCGCGTGCGAGCTGCGAGCGTGCGACCTGGCTCGTGATCGAGGACGCGAGGGGTCAGCCCCATGCTCGCCAACCGCTCTTGATCGTGCGGACGAGCCAGGATGCGCGCGGTGCCATCGTGAAGGTCGATGACATCGAGCCCGGCGCGCAACAGGTCTCGCAGCGTGTGGTCGGTCGCGAGGTCGACTTCGACCAGCGCGGGGGGTTGAGCCCAAGCAACCCCGAGCAATCCCGCGGAAAGGGTGAGCGCCGACACCGCACAGGCGAATGTCGCGGCCCGCGCCAGCCAGTTGAGGCGCATGCGGTTCCGGGATCGGGTGCCTGAAGGGAGGGGGCGCGATCGGCTGAGGTGCGAAATCTGGGGGTGCATCGCCGGGAAAGTCTATCACGTAGGCCGACCCCGGACAGGCCAGGATGCCTGTGGTCGAGGTCTGGCGCCCCGCGACCCAGCGACGGTCGCGGCATTCTGCACGGGTTCCCCTAGGGCGCCAGAGCGCGACCGAAGAAGTCGAACGCAGCCCGGTTCACGTCGTTGATGGCCAGGGCGTGGGCGGACTTGGGCGCGAACACGGTATCGACCGGGGCGCCGGCCGCGCGCACGGCGCTGGCCATGGCGCGGGCCTGGGCAATCGGGACGTTTTCGTCGCGCTCGCCGTGGAGGACCAGCATGGGCATCTTCAACTGATTGGCCCGTAGCAAGGGTGAGCGAGCGCGCCACGCGGCGCTGTCGGCGCCGGCCTCGGCCACGATCGCCTCGCGGAATCCCGGGAGCTTGGTTGCGCGATAGGTCGCCCACAGGTCGTAGATCCCGGATTGGAGGATTGCTCCGCGCAAGCCACCGCCCCGCTCGGCCATCTCGGCGGCGACGGTGGCGCCCCGCGAGATCCCCCAGACCACGATGCGCTTGGGATCGACGCTGCTCGAGTTTCGGAACTCAACGAGCGCGGCCTCCGCTGCGGCCACTGTGGCCGGGCCCATGAAGTCGGCGGGGCCGGTCGACTGGCCGTATCCCGGCATGCTCACCAGCATCACCGAGTAGCCGCGAATCGCGAACAGCCGCGCGCTCCGGATGCTGTGCCGCGCGTGCGTCCCATGACCGTGGATCATGAGGATGCCGGGACCGCGCCCGGTGTCGCGCAGCGCCTGCACCAGCACGCACTCGACTTTGCGGCCGTCGACGTCCAGGAGCTTCGAAGGATAGGCCGCCGAGCCAGCCGGCTTGGCTTCGACGCCCACGGTCAAGGTGAACGGAGCACCGACCGAGCGATGACAGTGCATCGTGTAGGTCAGCTTGGCGTGCTCGGCGGTCGCGGGGCCGGTGTGCTGGATGACGTTGCCGTCACCGGCCGACAGTGACGGCGTCAGCTTGGTCAGTGATCGCAGGTCGAGCGTGTGGTTGCGCGGCATGCGCGTCTCGCCCGGATCGAGGTCCTCGACCAGACAGAACAAACTGTCCAGGTAGAGGCCCGAGTCGCCGGCGTTCACGATCTCGAGCGTGACCGACCAATTGAACTCGGCGTCGGTCGGGATCTCGGACTCGGCGATCGTGAGCCGGGCAGGGTCAGGAATCCCGACGCGCGGGGGCGCAGTTTTGTTCGTGCTCGGCGCCGGTTGCGTCTTGGGTGCGTCCTTGCCGCTGGTTGTTCCCGCGCACGCGGCAATGGCCAGCAGCGCGATCCATGCCATGAGGAACGCAACTACCGGTGGCCGAAGTCGAGGTGACGAAAGAGAACGGGGCTCGAAATCCACAGGGATCCTCGCAAGGACGAACCAGAGCGAAGCACCATGCTAGCATGGCGCCCTCGACCACGACGGACGCCCATCGCTTCAGGAGCAAACCCATGAGCCTCGCGAAACATTCGAGCCAACGTCGTATGCTGTCGCTCACCGGGCTTCTGTCTGCGGTGCTGCTTGCGGCCCTGTGCGCGACCGCGTCGGCGCGTAACGATCCCTCCACTTTTTCGATCGTGGCGTACGACTCGGTGACTCAAGAGTTGGGCGTCGCGGTCCAATCCAAGTACTTCAGCGTCGGCCTCGTGGTCCCGTGGGCCGAGGCAGGCGTAGGCGCCGTCGCAACCCAGGCGTCGGTCAACCCGTCCTTCGGGCCGCAGGCTCTGGCGATGCTCCGAAGCGGGATGTCGGCGGACCATGTTCTGCGCGCGTTGGCCGCCAACGACTCGGCGGGATGGCAGTCGCGTCAGGTGGCGGTGGTCGATGCCCGCGGTCGCGCGGCCAACTGGACCGGACCCAAATGCATGGACTGGGCGGGCGGCGAAACCGGGCCCGGATTCGCGGTGCAAGGGAACATCCTCGCGGGTCCCGCGGTGGCCTCAGGCATGGCCCGCGGCTTCCTGGAGTCGAAGGGTGAGTTGGCCGAGCGTCTGATCGCGTCGCTCGAGGCGGGTCAGGCCGCCGGTGGCGACAAGCGCGGCATGCAGTCGGCGGCCCTGATCGTCGTGCGTCCCGGCGGTCGTCCGGAGCACGCCCATCGCTATGTGGATTTGCGCGTCGAAGATCATCCGAACGCGATCAAGGAGATCCGGCGCGTGTGGCAGATCCACGAAGGCTTCCACGGCGCGGCGGCTCACCTCGAATACGCCGAGCAGTACGACCGAGCCGGCCGTGAAGATCTCGCGGCGGTCGAGCGCGATCGGGTACGCGAGACACTCGACCGGGCGCTGGCCCGGCGCGAAAAGGACGCATCGTTGCTCAACGGACTCGCCTGGTCGTGCGCGACGCGCGGGATCTTCCTCGACCAGGCACGACTCGCGGCCGAGCGCGGCGTCGCCCTCGAGCCCAAGAACGTGGACATCCTCGACACGCTCGCCGAGGTCTACTTTCGTTCAGGCGATTCCGCCAAGGCGATCGAGGTCGAAACGCGCGCGGCGCGCCTCGATCCCAAGAACCAGTACCTCAAGGATCAGATCGTGCGTTTCCGCGGCGGCGCGACGGCGGGCCCGTGAGAGCCCGCGAGTGACGACCCCCGCCAGGCTCGCCTGGCTGCTCGACGTCGATGGCACGCTGCTGCTCACCGAAGGTGCGGCGCGAGAGGCATTCGCCGCCGCCGTTGCCGATCAGTTCGGCACCGCCGACGATCTGCGCGACATCGCCTTCGCCGGCCGAACCGAGCCGCTGATCCTCGCCGACATCCTGAAGAAGCACGGCCAGAAGTTCGCGAATGGCGAAGAGGAGCGCTTCTGGGAGTCGGTGTTCGTGCACATGCGGGCTCGGCTCGTTCCTGGGCGAGGCCGGCTGCTTGCCGGAGTCCCCGAGGTGCTCGACGCGATCGAGCGCGAGCCGGGCTGGGTGATGGGCCTGCTCACCGGCAACATGACTGGCATGGCGCGCATCAAGCTCGAGCACTTCGCGATTGCTGATCGCTTTCGCTTCGGGAACTACGGGGAGGAAGCCCACGACCGCAATGCGCTCGCCTGTCTGGCGGTCGAGCGTCTCGAGCGGGACTACGGCGTGTCGCCGTCGCGCTGCGTCGTGGTCGGCGACACCGAGCACGACATCGCCTGCGCGCGGGCCGCAGGCGCGCATGTCGTGGCGGTGGCGACGGGTTCCCGGCGTCGCGAAGAGCTGGAAGCCCTTGGTCCCGATCTGATGCTCGACGATCTCACGCAGCGGGATCTGCTGATGGAGTGGGCGCGGGCGCTGTAGGTCGAGAGTCCGCCGGTCTCCCCGGTGGTAGGGTCGGCGCCTGGCCTCCGCTGGCAAACCGTCGGGCCGATGCCGAAAACCAGTGGGATGAGCGCGACCATGCCACAGGCCCGAGCACTCGCTGCCTTTCTTTTGCTCTCGGCCTGCGTCGGAATGCTCTCCTGCAGCCATGCGCGCCAGGAGCCATGGCGCGTCCTGGCCGCGAGGATCGCGTCGACCAGTATTCCGGACAGCACGGCCGTGCTCGTTCTGTTCGATCAAGAGCTCTTTGATTTCCTTCGCTCGAGACTGCCAAAAGCGATCGAGGTAATCCCCTTTCGGCACCCCGACGTTCCTCAGCACGACACGTTCGCGCCTCCGCAGCTCGGGCGCATGTATCGGGAAGCGTCGGCCGCGACCGGGCATTACCCGGACGTGTGGGTGGTCGGCATGCGTTCGGGTTCTCCCGGCAGGAAGCGGGCGGCGCGCTTTGCGGACCAGGCGGCCTCCATGCTTCGGCAACGAGTCTTGCGTGACAGCCTCGAAACCCATCAGGGCACTCTGGAGTTCTCACGCTGGGTCGATCGGCCCGGAGGCGTCGCGCAGCGGGCGGAGATGGCGCGAGGGCAGGCATGGGCCGAAAGCGTCATGGCCGTCGGGATACCTAAGCCGACACCAATTTTGGTTGCATTCAGTCCGAGCGAGCTGCAGATCGACCCCGATACGCTGGCGCACTACGTCGCAAAACTCCCCGACACATCCTTCTACTCGATCGGTGGCTGTTCCGAAGTCGAGATCGTCTTCTGGGACGCTTCCGAGAGACTGGGAAGAATGGGCCCCGGGGTCGTGCCGGTACTCGTCGATCGGATCGCGGACCCGAATCCGTTCGTGCGCGAACGAGTCCAGGAAGCCTTGATGTATTCGACACAAGACGAGCGGATTCTGGCCCGAACGGGTGGCGAATACATCACCTTCTACGACAAGCCTGGCATTCCCGCGCCTGAAGTCGTTGGGGCTTGGTGGGCCAAGTTCAGTCGATTCTGGGCGCCCGCAGACACCGTTCATCCGGGCGAAGAGCAGGGGAGGTAGCCCGCACACCAGGCCGGATCGCGACTCAGTTGGGCGAGGAGAGTGGTACGCCGCGAAGGAATCGAACCTTCAATCTCGAGCTAAAGACGCGGCGGCGGCCTATCGCGTGATCTGCCTGACTCGCGATGTCGTGATGTCGATCGCGAAGAGCCGGACGATATTGAACTGGAGCACGCTGTATACGAGCTGACGCGAGTCCGGCGACCATGACGGATCCCCGCCGTAGGCCAACATGTGGGCTCCCGTGCCGTCGGGCTTCATGAGCCAGAGTTCGTTCGAGGGCGGGAACGTCCCGATGCTCCAGGCGATCCACTGTCCGTCCGGCGACCACACGGGCCCGCGGTCTTCGTTGCCGTCCGTTGTGAGTCGCACCGCGGCATGGCCGGTCGTGTCCATCACGAAGAGATCCGACTGGCCGTCGCGCGGCAGCCTGCGAACGTGGACGAGGTGCGTGCCGTCCGGAGACCAGTCAGGCTCGCTCCAGCTCTCGGTGTCTGGTGGCGCGAGCGCTCGCAGCGCGCTGCCGTCCTGCGACACGAGCCCGATGCTTCCGACGCCGCTCGTGTCGTAACTCTGAAAGGCAAGCTCGTTGCCGGTGGGCGACCAGCGCGGCAACAAACCGAACGTCGTGATCGCCTGGGGCGGACCGCCGTTCACGTTGACGGAATAGATGCCGTTCCCGCCAAGCGCGAGATGCGTCCCATCGGGCGACCAATCGAGGCTCTGCCAGGCGCCCGGCACGATCTGGTGGGGCGCGGCGCCCGCGCTGTCCACGAGCCAGACGCCTTGATACGACTCGGACGCGTAGTGGAGGTAGGCAATGTGCGTACCATCCGGAGACCATGCGGGGTACCAGTCGCTCGACTCGATCCTGAACGGCTGGATCTCGAGCGGGACAGCGACGCCACAGCCTGACGCAAGTGCGGCGAGAAGGAGCAGCCCGCTCGATCCCCATCTCGACCGGCGCGTCCCGTGCTGGCAGCGGTGGGTCACGCGTTGAGCTGACGGTGCACGATCACCCCCTGGCCGCGGCGGCGTCGTCAGCAATTCGGGTCGATCTCGCCCTTTGCATTGACGCCCGGCTTGGCGACCTGCCCGGGTACGCTCACCGTGGCCGCGCCATGCCGCAGCGCCTTCATGCTCGCCCGATCCTCGGTCCAGCGATCGCGCGGCGTCATCAGTGCAACGCCGGCCTGAAGCACGAGCGCGATGAGCAGCCCGAGCGCGATGCAGGCGCGCGTGCGTGAAGGATGAGCGGGGCGATCGTTCGTGGATGCCGGCGACACCGCCGGAGCGACGGACACAGACCCAACGCTCATGGCACCTCCTCGATCCTCCGCGGGCGAACCGGAAGGAGCCGACTCGCTGCCTTGAAGGTATCGGCGCGATCGCCCCGTGGCAATGGCGATCCTCTCATTGTCGGGAGACGTTCAGTGGTGCCCCTACTTGCGCCGCGGCATGAGGGCCGCGATCAGGGCGGCCCTGACAGGATTTCCGATTCGGCTGCCAAGTTGACAGCGGCCGGCCGACTCACCGCGGTTCACGAGACGCCGAGCCGCGGTTCCCCGTCATGCGATGAAAGGACTTGCCCCAAGGCATGTCGCGCATGCGGTCGGGCACACAGGTTGCTCGATGATTTGTTGGCTGGACACCGCTGCCAAAGTTGTATTCTGGTCTCCCGCCAGAAACGTGACGGGCAACGACCCCTCCAGATGCCGACGGATTCGCCGACACCTGGCGACCAGGCATTTACCCTGGAAATGGAGGTATCGCGATGCCATCCCCGCGCTGGGTCAAGAACGTCATCGTCGTCACGGCCGTCGCAAGCACCCTGTCGATCTCCAGCGCCGAGGCGGAGAAGTCGATCCAGTATTCCCCCGGCGGGTCACGGATCATCATTACCGACCTCGGACTGCTTCCCCAAGGGACCGGGTCAAGCGGATTGGCGATCAACAACGAGCCGATCGCCGTTGGTTTGGCGAACGACAATACCTTCGCCCTGCTGCGACCATTTTGGAACGCAAACTCCGGAGCCATCGTGGGTATGGCGGAGAACATGAGTCCCGCCAGCACTGCGATCCCGGAGCACATCAATGACAGCAGAGAAATGGCTGGCAGCGAGGTTTATGGTGACAATGTGTACCAAGGCGTCTACTGGAATTCCGCCGGGGACGCCTTCGAACTACCCGCGATGGCGGGCGTTGACCCCTTCTACGGAGGCCTTCACACCAGGGCTCACGGCATCAACAATCTGGGCCAGCTCGTGGGTACGGGTAAGGAGGGCGCACCGAACTACTACACGCACGCCGTTCTGTGGCCCAACAAGGACACAGAGGCCATTGATCTAGGTTTCTTGGGTCAAGGCACTCCTTTGAACTACAGCGAAGCCTACGGCATCAACGATTTGAGCCACGTGGTCGGCAACGGCGCGGTCGGCTCGCTGATTCGCGGGTTCCTCTGGCGCAATGGTCAGATGATCGGCCTCGGTGGGCTGAGCGGTCAGGTCGTAAGCGAAGCCTACGCGATCAGCAATACGGGTTTGATTGCCGGGAAGAGCAACATCTATCCGGTCACCTGGGGATATGACATTTCAAACCCCAACAGCACGCCGACGATCAATCAGCTGCCGATGCCTTCCGGATTCTTCTCCGCGACGCCAACCGCGGTGAATAATCGCGGCGACGTAGCAGGATACGCCGGCTCCCCGAACATCGACGCGCATGCGATCCTCTGGCGCAACGGCGAGGCAATCGACCTCGGCGTTTGGCCGGGGGGCCACTACAGTGTCGCGAAGGGAATCAACAATCGTGGTCAGATCATCGGCACCGGCACTGTCGCCGGGGACAATCTGGATCATGCATTGATGTGGACGGTGGACGACGGAACGGCGTCGGTGGACCCGGGTGCCGTCGACGGCCAGACGATGCTCACCGGTGTCCATCCCAACCCGTCGAATTCGCTGACGACTCTCTCGTTTGCGCTCAAGCTCGAGGGACGGGTCAAGATCGGAATCTATGACCTGACCGGCCGGCGCTTGAATGTCCTTTCCGACCAGAAGTTCGCGGCGGGCCCCCACACTCTCACCTGGAACGGCCGAGACTCCCAGGGCAGAGTAATGCCTTCGGGCATCTACGTGGTCCGGCTCGAGTCCGGATCCCGCGTGGGATCGAGGACAGTGACGCTGATTCGCTAGTTACGCACCCGACCCCGCCGCTGCCAGCTTGTCAGCCATTCGTCTCAGATTCTCCCTACATGGCCGAGAAAGGCAGGGACCATGGCCCCCACATTTACGCCACCACGCACTCGCGCAGCCAGGCTCACCGTCTGCGCGGCGCTCGCGCTCCTCGCGAGTGCCATCGCTCCGGGACCCGTGCGCGCCCAGGGCGAATTCACCGAACTCTCACTCACTGACACGCTGTTCAACACCGGCCCGAACACCGACTTCTGGATCGCCAGCGTTGCACCCGCGGATGTGGACGCGGACGGCGATCTGGATCTCCTGGTCGCCGGGTACTACGTCGTCTACTTCGGGTCCGTGGAACACCTTCTGACGCTCTACCGCAACGACGGCCCGGTGCCTGGGGGCTCGTGGGCGTTCACACCCGTGTCTGTGGATGCCACCGATCTGTTCTTTGGCGCTGGTGACCTGGCGTGGGGCGACTATGACGGCGACGGCGATCCGGACGCCGTCGTGGGCGGGGAGGGGTCGACGACCCTCTATCGGAATGACGCGGGTACGCTTTTGCGCACGTCCACGGTGCTCCCGGCGTACCAGGAGGAGTCCGATTTCCTCACCATGGATCAGCGCAGCATGACCTGGGCGGACGTGGACAACGACGGCGATCTCGACCTGATGTTGCCATGCGTGTCGGGCGAATTCGAGGGACTGCCGGCCATGGTGTTGCGCAACGACGGTCCGGCGACCGGCGATGCGTGGACGTTCACGGACACGGGACAGCCGCTGCCGGTGGCCACTACCGCAGCCACCGCCTGGGCCGATATGGACGGGGACGGCGACCTCGACCTGATGTTGGCCACCATGGGCCAGTTCGAGCCTCCCACGGTCGACCTGTACCGGAACGACTCCGGGACACTGGCGCGTGTGGATTCCGCGCTGGCGGTGATCTCATACGGTACCGCCGACCTGGGCGATGCCGACGGTGACGGAGACTTCGACATCGTCGTGGGCGGCAATCTCGTGCGCCCCGACGAGACGGGCGAGACGGTAGTGCGTATTCTTTTCAGGAACCCGGGCGGGTGGACGCCGGTGGATGTCGTCCACGAGTTCCAGAGCCCCACGGAGCCGTGGCTCGATTTCGAGGGCGTGACATGGGCGGACTACGACTCGGATGGCGACATCGATCTTCTCATCACCGGCCAGCAACTCGGGGATGGTGAGATCGTCGGCCGTTCGGAAGTCTATGCGAATGAGGGCGGCGTCTTCACGCTGGCCGGCGAGTCCCTTCCAGCGCCCAACTTCGGCAACACGGGCGGCGCCTTCACCTGGTTCGACATCGACGGCGACGGCGATCTCGACTACTTCGTGGCCGGCGGATACTACGTACCCGGCGGGAACGGCCTGATCGAGTCTCGCGCGCAACTGTTTCGCAATGACGCTCCTGGCCACAATGCGGCGCCCAGCGCCCCGACCAACCTCCAGGCAAGCGTTGGAGCGGACGCGGTGATGCTCTCGTGGAACGCGTCGAACGACGATGGCACTCCTGCCGCGTCGCTCAGCTACGAGCTGCAACTCACCGGCGGGGGGGCGCCGCGGCCCGGATTGAGCGGGTCTGCGGAGGCGGTCGCGGGACTCATCCCGCAGCCCGGCAACGTGAGCCGCAACACGCTGTGGACGATTCACGGATTACCGACGGGCCACTATGGCTGGACCGTAAGGGCCGTGGACAACGCCTTCAGCGGAAGCCCGCCGAGTCAGGGTTCGTTTGTGGTCGGGGTGACGTCGGTCCTGCCGCCGTCGCTGCCGCGGCTCTCTCTCGCGCTGGCGACCGCGAACCCCGGCGTGGGGGCATGGCGAGTCATCGTGTCGCTGGACCGCCCACAACACGTCTCGATTGGCGTGTACGACGTCTCGGGGCACCGCGTGGCGCTGCTCCTGGACGATCCGCTCGGTTCGGGCTCCCATGAGGTCACGTTTGACAGCCACCGCTTGCCGAGTGGGCTGTACTTCATCCATGCACGTGCCGAATCCGGGTCGGCGACGCAGCGTGTGACGCTGCTTCACTAGTATGGAACGACCCTAGGTCAAGGCACAGTTTCGTCCCTTACGGCCACCCCAGCGGGTGGCCCGTTTGGTTTGTTCCCGCTTCGGAGTGGATCAAGAAGAAGGCCGGTCGCTTCGACGACGAGTCACTCTAGTATCCGCGGGTTGCGCCGGCGTCCCGGGCCGAGCCGCATGACCGTGTTCCGTCGAGAGGGCACGCTGTCTGAGATCGCGGATTCAGGCGATGCTGCTAGCTCACCGCATAGTGCAGTCGCGCGGCCCTCGGATCGTGCCGACCTTCTTCCTGATTCTCTCCGTGCTGCGCAAGCGTTCAGGTCGAGGGTGGGGCCTCGACCTCATGCGGATAAAGCGTCGCCCACAGGTAGCCCACGAGCTCGCGAGCCATGGCGACGACGACCTTGTTGTAGTGGATGCCACGCCGGGTCATGCGCACGAAGCGCCCGTGGAGTCGCTCCTGCGCGCGATCCGCAATGGCGATGATCTGCGCGGGTTGCCCCTCGCGACGCTTGCGTAGCGGCTGGCTGAGCACGGGCCGATGGCGGTGATGCCACGCAGCCTCGACCAGCAGTCGTCGTACGTGGCGGTTGCCCGCACGCGTGATGCTGCCCTGACGGCGTTGCTCACCGCTGGAGTGTTCACTGGGCACCAACCCCAGATAGGCCATCAACGCACGCGCCGATCGGAAGCGACGGAAGTCATGAAGCTCAGCGACGAGACTCACCGCCGTCACCGTGTCAATGCCGCGGAAGCAGCGCAGCCAAGCCACCGGCTGGCGATAGGGCTCCTGTCCTCCGAACGCCTCGAGGTGGGCGTCGACCTGCCGCAACCGCTCATCGAGGTGATCGATCGTCAGCAGGTAGTGATCGAAGATCGCCTGGGCGGAGGCATGCTCGAACCCGAGCGGCCGTAGCCACTTCATGTGTCGCACACCCCAGTGACGCTGGGTGTCGCGATAGCGATAGCCACGGCGCAACAGGAACTTGCTCATGCGGTGCCGTGCCCGCATCAGGTCCTGCCGCACGCTGTCGCGCCCGCGGCACAAGTCGCGCAACGCCTCATCGGCCTCATTGGGAGGTTGCACAGCGGTCAGCATCCCCGAGCGCAGCAGCTCGGCCAGCTTGCGTCGCATCCCGCCAGTCGGTCTTGATCCGTTCCCCGGGCTTGATCGGGATCAGCGAGGGCGCCACCACCTCGCAGATCACCTGCTGGGCCTCGAGCGCCCGCTGGAGGGCATAGCCCAGGGGGCCCGCCTCGTAGCAGGCACGCACCTCACCGGGCGCCTCGCGGGTCAGCCGTCGCGCCAGACGCCGAACCGCCGTCTCCTCATTGGCTTCCTGCCAGCACAGGGGCTCCTCCCGCCCCGGGACCAGCATCGCGACGTGGATCGAGTTCTTGTGTGCGTCCAGCCCCACCCAGGTGATAGCGTTCGAGCTCACGACCGGCTCCTTTCGTATGCGGCTCTGGCGCCGCAAGCGCTAACCCGCGATCGAGCGTGGCGGCATCCCCGCCACCGTCGTCTTCTCTCGCGAGAAGCACGACCTTACGATCGCGAGCCGGTCGTTCCATATGGTCTGACCCGTTGCCTGCCGCCCGCGGCGGGAGCGGGCGTTCCTGGCATGTCGACCAAAGTTCGGGCTGTCGGCTCCCGCCAGAGGGGCAGTGAAGGAAAGCGAGGGCCGTGCGGCGGTGCGGGAGGTGACGTCGAGTTTGGCGAATCCGGCGCATCCCGCAGGTGGAGGGGTGCGGAGGGGCCGCTCGGGCGGGCCCGTGGGGGGCCGGGGGGTGAGCCAGCCGAAAGGATGTTTGACTCCACGGGCGGCAAGCGCTACCACTCCCCGACCACGACCCATTGGTTCCCCACTTGTCGAAAGGAGCGCCATGCGCCGCACCCTGCCGTTCATGATCCTTGCGGTGGTCCTGACTACTGCCGCCGTTCCCGCCCATGCCGGTGGCATCACAGGCGCCGGACTCCAGATCGGATGGGCGATCGACCCCGATGCCTTCCTGGTTGGGTTTCACTACAACGCCCGCCCGTTGGGCGAAGAGATGGACCTCGTGCCGAGCATCGACTTCGGCTGGGGTGACAACGTCTTCATGATCATTCCGAACCTGGATGCGCACTACGTCCTCAAGACCAGCTCCGACCTCAGGCCCTATATCGGTGCCGGCCTGTCGTTCCCCTGGTACGACTTTGAAGGCGGCGATGGCGACTGGGAATTCGGAGGGGCACTCATCGGCGGAATCCACATCAACCCGAACATGGCATTCGAAGCCAAGTACGGGCTCGGGGACACTCCGGACTGGAAGTTCATTTTCGCAATGCACAGGTAGACGGATACACGGTCGGTCCCAGGAACATCAGCCTCTCGTGACGACCGGCTTCGGAACCGGCGTCACGAGAGGCTGAGCTTCATCTGCCGAACTCGCGTAGCCCTCACCGCCTCGATCGTCATCACACCGGGGCAACTTGTGTGCGATGGCCATCCCCGCGCTAGCCGCGTGCGCGCATCACTGCACGTGCACCAGCCGCACCGCCTCCTGCCGCCCCCCTGCCGTCAGCCGCGCCTGGTAGATGCCCGGAGCGAGGTCGCGTGTGTTCCACGAGATCTCGTGGGCACCGGCCGCCAGCTGCTGCTGCACGGGCTCAGCCACGCGACGCCCCGTGACGTCGAACACTTCGATCTTTGCCGCAGCGGCTTCGGGTAGCTCGAAGCGCACGCGTGCGACGCCACCGATCGGCTGCGGCCCTGTGATCGCGAATCGCAGAGTGGCGTGCGGGCCACGTTCCGGCACCGACACCGTCGCGGTCGAGCGGATCCACAGTCCATCGCCGCGAGCGGCATAGAGATCGGTGCCGTGTGTCGCCATCCGGAAGACGAACGCATTGGGCAGCACGTCCAGCACATCCCACGTCAGGCCGTCGTCGCCACTGTGTTCGACCACCACGTCGTTGTTGCGGTTGAACGCTCCGAACACCTGATGGCCGCGCGTGGCCACCGTGCCCGAGTTCACCAAGCCGAGGCCGAGGTCCACGAACGTCCACGGTTCATGGCCCTGCGTGCTCGTGAACACGCCGCGCCCGACACCCGTGGCCACGACCCACCCCGTTCCGGTCCACACCGTCGAGAACGCCTCCAGGCTGGGACGCAGACCGACGTTGTTGAGCCAGGAAATCGTCCAATCGCCATCGCCGGGATCGCGGAAGAACACGCTGCCGTTGGCGCCCGCGTCGGTGAGCAGCCGCGTCCCGCCCACGGCGAGGTCGCGGATGTTGGACGCCTGGTTCGGCTCGAACTCCTCGCCGAAATGGTGCCACGTCCCCGCGCCGGCGAGGGTACGAACATAGACACCGGCGCCGAATGTCCCGGCATACAGGCTGTCCCCCAGCACTTCGAGGTCCGAGACGTCGAGCTGGGAGTTCACGATCCCGCCCACCAACCCCTCGTTGAACGCATGCCACGTCTGACCCAAGTCGCCGCTGGTGAATACGCCCGACCGATTCGTGCCGGCGTAGAGCGTGCCGTTTCGCACGAGCACGGCCTGGATCGGCACGCCGCCACCGATCTGCGAGGTGGGCTGCCAGTTCGCACCGGCATTGGTGCTGAGGTAGGCGCGGGTGAACGTGCCCGCGACGATGGTGTCGCCGAGGGTCCGCACCGTGAGCACATTGGTCGCGGGAACGGCGTCGACACGCGACCACTGGGCCGCCGCCGGCGAGGTGGCAGCGCAGAGTCCGAGGGCGAGCAGGCCAGATCGTAGAAGAGCAATCATTGGGCGTTCGGCTCGGATCGAGGTACGACTGCGAACAGATTCCATCTTCGAAGTGGACATGGCTCCCCCTTGGATGAGGGGTGGCCCCGTCACGGGCGGGTGGCGAAGACTCGGGACCCCGGCGACCGGCGGAGACAACCCGTTGTCACTAATAGATACGATACGTAGCGTAGCGATTCAAGGTATTTCGTTCGAGGGCGCGGAACGGGCCCCAAGCCTTGATAACGATACGTGTCGTAGCGTAACCTGTCGCCATGGCTCCCAAGCGTTCCACCTCAGCGCCAGCCACCGCGCCCCCGCGCGGACGCCCCCGCAGCCAGCAGGCGCGGCGCGCCATCCTGGATGCGACCCGTACCCTCGTCGAGAAGGGCGGATTCGAAGCGGCGACGATCGAGGCGATCGCCGCCCGCTCGGGCGTCGCCAAGACGACCATCTACCGCTGGTGGCCCAATCGCCCGGCCCTGGTGGTGGAGCTGCTGATGGGCATGGCCGCGGAAGCCGTGCCGCCGCCGTCTGGCGCCGATCCGCTGGCAGCCGTCCGCACCGAGATGCGGGGCATCGCCGGGGCGTCGGATCACCTGATGGGGCGGTTGCTGACGTCGCTCCTGGGCGAAGCACAACGCGACCCGGAGATCCGCACTGCACTGCTCGATGGACTGTTCTATCCGCGTAGCGAGGGGACCGCGAAGATGATTCGGGAAGCGCAGGCGTCAGGCGCTTTACGCAAGGACGTGCCGGCCCTCGTGATCGTCGACCTGCTCGTCGGGCCGTTGTTCTATCGCATGTTCGTCCGCCACCAGCCGTTGAACGATGCGTTCGTGAACCGCGTGTTCCAGTGCGTCGTCAAGGGGCTCGCGAAGAGCGACTAGGCAAGTATTTGGGCCTTGAGCGCCAGTGGTTCGAGCGTGGGAAGCGAGGGCCGGCGAGCACGCGAGGTGCCCGCCACGATTTCACGTGTCGGTGCGGCCGGTGGCACCTTTCCGTCGCCGGGCGAGTGCGGCGGCAACCAGCGCCCGAACAGGAGGTCGGTCGGCACATTTCGGTTGACTTGCCGGCGCAGGTTGGAAACGCTGCGCTACTGATTCTCGCGAGCGAAGCTGTAGATAGCCTTAGTTCAACCTACTGACCAAGAGTCAGTTCGCGCCGCGTTCTTCCTGCGCGTTGCGCCACGCGGTGGTGAGGAACACCAGCGCCTCGTCGAGATTGACCGCGACCGGATCGCCCGGAAACTCGGCGCGCAGCCGATCGACCGGCCGATAGAGCACCCGATAGTCCGAGCTGCGGAGCAGCGACAAGTCGTTCAGGCTGTCGCCCATCGCCGCTACCGCGAAGCCGGCGCTGCGGAATCCCGACACGATGCGCTCCTTCTTGCCGCGGATGCGCAGCTTGAATCCGCGCACCATCCCGTCGCCGTTCAGTTCGAATCGATTGGCGAACAGGCTGTGCCCGCCGAGCTTCTGCAGCAGCGGCTCCGAAAACTCGTGGAAGGTGTCGGAGATGATGACCACCTGGCCGAGGCCCCGCAGTCGGGTCAGAAACTCACGGGCGCCGAGGTAGGGCTCGACCTGATGGGCGACGCGCTCCAGGTCGCTGAGCCGGACCTTCTTGGCCCGGGTGCCTTCGACCCGCCGGGCCATCAGCTCGCCGAAGTCCTCGATGTCGCGGGTGGTCAGGGACAGCTCGGGCACGCCGAAGTGGGCCCCAAGGATGGGCCAGATTTCGGGGGCGAGAACCCCCTCGAGGTCGAGAGCGAAGATCATGGGGCGCAGCATCCTAGCACGCCGGCCCAAACCACGCGGGGCCCCGCGAACTGTCCCCGGGGACAGTTGATCTGAAAACTCTACGGTTGCGTACGATATGTGCCGAACATATACTCGTCAGTCCATGAAGACACCGAATATCCATAGGTTCCTGGACGCCAAGGACCGGAAGATCCTCAGCCTGGTGCAACGCGACGGCAAGCTGCCCCAGGCCGAGGTCGCCAAGCGCGTCGGACTCTCGACTGCGGCGGTCAACGAGCGTCTGCGCAAGCTCGAGGCTTCGGGGGTGATCCGCCGGTTCGCGGCCATGGTCAACCCGGCCGCTGTCGGGGCTGCGGTCACTGCGTTCGTCGAAGTGTTCATCGAGCACCCGCGCAACGAAGACGCGTTCATCCAGCGCATGCGCGAGGTCGACCAGGTGCTCGAGTGCCACCACGTGACCGGGGAGTTCTCGCTGTTGCTCAAGGTCCGCGTGCGCGACGTCGCCGCACTCCAGCGCCTCTTGCTCGAAGAGATCAATCGGATCGAGGGCGTGCGCCAGACCCGCACGCTGCTCGTGCTTTCCACCCAGAAGGAAGAAACGTTCGTTTCGACCGCAGCCGAAGGAGACGCCCCATGACCCGCATCACGCCGGACCGCGTGCACGAGACCCTCGCGCGCCACATGCTGGCCGATGGTTACGATCTCGTGCTCGATCTCGAGAAGAGCCGGGGGCGCCACCTGCACGATGCACGCACCGGGCGCGAATACCTCGACATGTTCTCGTTCTTTGCGACCATGCCGGTCGGCCCCGGGCACCTCATGCTGCGCGATCCCGAATTCCTGGCGAAGCTGACGCGCGCTGCACTGGTCAATCCGACCAACTCCGACGTCTATACCGTCGAAATGGCCGAATTCGTCGAGACCTTCGCGCGGCTTGCGATGCCGGAGCACCTGCCGCACGTGTTCTTCATCGCCGGTGGGGCTGCCGGGGTCGAGAACGCGCTCAAAGCCGCGATGGACTGGAAGGTGCGCCAGAATCGCCGGCGCGGTGTGCGCGGCGAGAAAGGCACACAGATCCTCCATTTCCGCGAGGCCTTCCACGGCCGCTCCGGCTACACGGTCGGCATGACCAACACAGCTGACCCCAGGAAGTTCGAGCTGTTCGCGCACTTCGACTGGCCGCGGGTTTCGAATCCCAAGCTGCGCTTCCCCGTGACCGACGCCGAGACCACGCGGGTGATGGCCGCCGAGAAGGAGTCGCTCGACGCGATTCGCTCCGCGTTCCGCGATCGGCAGGACGAGATCGCTGCGATCCTGATCGAGCCGATCCAGGCCGAGGGCGGCGACAATCACTTCCGGCCCGAGTTCCTGCGTGCGCTCAAAGACGTCGCGCACGAGAACCATTCACTCCTGATCTTCGACGAAGTCCAGACCGGCATGGGCATCACCGGCCGCATGTGGGCCCATCAGCACTGGGGGATCGAGCCCGACCTGCTGGCCTTCGGCAAGAAGACGCAGGTGTGCGGCATGATGGCCGGCGGCAAGCTCGACGAGGAGCCCGAGAACGTGTTCAAGGTCGGCAGCCGCATCAACTCGACCTGGGGCGGGAATCTGGTCGACATGGTGCGCTGCCAGCGCTTCCTCGAGATCATGGAAGCGGACAAGCTGGTCGAACGTGCCGAGGCCACGGGCAAGCACCTGCTCGCGGGGCTCCACAAATTGCAGGGCGACCGCGCCGACCTGATGTCCAACGCGCGCGGCCGCGGGCTAATGTGCGCAATTGACTTTGCCGACGGCACGCTGCGCAATCAGGTGCGCGAGAAAGCCTACGAGCTGGGGATGATGATCCTGCCGTGCGGCGAACGCGGCCTGCGCTTCCGGCCGCCGCTTGACGTGACCACTGAGGAGCTGGACCAGGCGCTCGGGATTCTCAAGCGAGCGCTGGAGATGAGCGTGGCCAAGAGCGCGTAGCCCAAAGCGCATAGCGCCAGCGCATAGCGCCAGCGCATGGCCGCGCTGGCGGACGGTTCCGCCGCCGAGTAGTTTCCCCGCGTGGAACTAACCATCGATCGGGTTTCCAAGCAGTACCGCGGCGGAGTGCGCGCGCTCGAAGACTTCAGCCTGACACTGAGCCCCGGCGTGCTCGGCCTGCTCGGGCCGAACGGCGCCGGCAAGTCCACGCTGATGCGCATCGTCGCGACCATCGCGCGGCCGAGTGCCGGGCGCGTGACCTGGAACGGTATCGACGCCTTGCGCGATCCCGACGCCGTGCGCCGCAGCCTCGGCTATCTGCCGCAGGACTTTGGCGTCTATCCCAATCTCACGGCACTCGAGTTCCTCCGCTATCTGGCGGCGGTGCGCGGACTCGGCGGCCAGGCCATCGAGCGGCGGATCGGTGAACTGCTCGAGCTGACCAACCTCGCGGCCGCGAAGGATCGTCCGCTGGGCAGCTTCTCGGGTGGCATGCGCCAGCGAGTCGGCATCGCCCAGGCGTTGCTCAACGACCCGACGCTGCTGATCGTCGATGAGCCGACCGTCGGGCTCGACCCCGAAGAGCGCATGCGCTTTCGCAATCTGCTCGGCGAGTTGGCCGGCGAGCGAATCGTGATCCTCTCGACCCACATCGTCTCGGACGTCGAAGCTGCGGCGACCACCATCGCCCTGATCGCCGGCGGCCGGCTGATCGCCCATGCGTCGCCGGAAGCCCTGGTTGCCCGTGCTGCCGGGCGCGTGTGGGAGTGGACGATCGCACCCGCGGCCCTGGCCGAAGTTCGCGCACGCACGACCGTGGTCGGCGTCACCCGGCGTCCCGACGGGCTGCAGGTGCGCGCGGTGGGCGCGAGCGCACCGGCCGCCGAGGCCCGCCCGGCGACGCCGACGCTCGAGGACGCCTATCTCGACGCGGTGCACCAATCACGCATGACGATCGCCGCCGCGTGAGTCTCCTGCGCGGCGCGCTCGCCGTCGCGACTGCCGATTTCCTCGAGCGCGTACGCCGGCATCGCACGCTGGTCACCACCGCCGCCATGGTTGGGGCCGCCAACGTGTTCCTGCCCCGGTTCGATTCCCGTTACATCACCATGCAAATCGACAACTTTCGACCGGCCTACAGCTCCGCCTACGTCGGCCTGCTGTGCGCGATCCTGTGCGGCGTGTTCCTGTCGTTCGCCGGGTTCTATCTGGTGAAGGACGCGGTGGATCGCGACCGCGCGACCCGCGTCGGCGAGATCCTCGCGAGCACGCCGCTCACGCGTCTCGCCTACGTCACGGGGAAGTGGCTGAGCAACATGGCCCTGCTCACCGGGATGATCGCGGTGGTCGCGATCGCCGCCGGCGGACTTCAGCTGCTGCGCGGCGAGGACATGCGGCTCGACCTGTGGGCGCTGGTGGCCCCGTTTCTGTGGATCGCGCTGCCGCCGATGGCGGTGACCGCGAGTGTGGCGGTGTTCTTCGAGGTCGTGCCCTGGTTGCGCGGCGGTTTCGGCAACGTGGTGTTCTTCATCGTGTGGATCACGATGCTTCAGACCTCGGGCAGCCTGAGCGACGGCCGCTATCCGCCGCCGGGCGCAGATTTCGTCGGGTTCTCGGCCGCGATGCCTTCGATCTACCAGGCGCAAGCGCGCGCGTATCCGCAGGAGCCCGCACGGCTCGAAAACTTCTCCGCCGGCCTCAACTTCCACGAGGATGCCAACTGGCGGCCGCGAACATTCGAGTGGCCCGGTGTCGAGTGGAGCGTCGAGATCCTGTCGCGACGGTTCGCGTGGCTCGCCGGCGCGTTCGGCTTGCTCGGCGTGTCCTCGCTGATCTTCGACCGATTCCAGCGGCAGGACGAGCCCAAGCGGCCACGCCGGCGACGCAAGAGTCCGTCGAGCGAGCCCGAAATCCGCGGCGCGCCGGCGAGCGCGCCTCTGGAGGTTTCACTCGTCGATGCCGCCCCGGCAGCCGCGGTGGGTGCGCCCGCGGGCATCACGCATCTGAGCGCCCTCCCCGCAAACGCCCGGCGCCCGACTCTGGCGCCGCTCATCGTTCAGGAGTTCGTTCTCCTCATGAAAGGCACCAGCCGGTGGTGGTGGGTTCCGATCCTCGGGCTGACGGTCGGCGCGTGCTTCGCGCCGCTGCCGGTCGTGCTCGAGTGGCTGCTGCCGATCCTCTGGATCTGGCCCATGCTCCACTGGTCGAGCCTCGGAGGCCGCGAGCAACGGCATGGCACGGTTGAGCTGACGATGTCGGCGCCGCGTCCGGTGCTACGCCCGGTGCTCGCCTCGTGGATGGCCGGCGTGGCGCTGGCGATCCTGGTGGCCGTCGCAGTCCTCGTGCGGGTCCTCATTGCCGGGGCCTGGGGGCACCTCGCCGGGATCGTCGCGGGGGCGTGCTTCATACCCGCCTTCGCGATCGCCCTCGGCGCCTGGACCGGGAGCGGAAAACTGTTCGAAGTGCTCTACATGCTGCTCTGGTACCTGGCGATCAACCGGGTGGCCGTCCTCGACTACACCGGTGGCTCGGCGGAGGCGGTCGCCCGCGGGCTGCCCCTCTTGTGGGCCGGTCTGGCCGCGTCATTCCTGGCTCTGGCCCTCGGGGGACGAATGTGGCTGGCTCGTCGCTAAACCCCCGCAAGATCGCGTCCAACCCTTTTCCCGCCGCTCCTGTCCTAGACCCTGACGACGATCACTCAGCCGGCGGCCCGACTGCCGGCCAACCGGATGGGAGTTCCCCATGACCAAGCCGCCCGTTGGGCCCTCCATCGCGATCCTGCTCGGGATCGCGCTCGCGGTCGCCTCCGCTTTCGATGGCAGCGCCACGTCGGTTCGCGCCGGCATGCGCGGAGTCTCCAATGACGAAATTCCCGAGCCGTCGGCCAAGGACGAATGGTGCGACGAGTCCCAAAGCCACAACTGGAACGGGAAGAGTGTCGGGCACTGCGAAGTCCGCGAAACACGCCTGGCCGCGGCCAAGCGGCTGATTGTCGACGCGGGAATGAACGGCAGCATTCAGGTCAAGGGCTGGAAGCAGAAGGACGTCCTGGTGCTCGCCAAGGTCCAGACCTGGGGAAAGTCCGAAGCGGATGCGCGCGAACTCGCCCAGCAGGTCAAGGTTGAAACCGACCAAGCCAAGATTCGAACCACCGGCCCCGAACGAAGCGGCACCGAGGGGCCTTGGTGGGGCGTCAGCCTTCGCATATACACCCCGAATGTCACCGACCTCGACCTCGAGGCCTTCAACGGCGGCATTCGGATCGAGGGTGTCTCGGGGGCGATCGACCTCGAGACTCTGAACGGCGCCGTGGGGCTCAAGCGCGTGTCTGGGAACGTGAGTGGGCGCACCACCAACGGCGCCCTCGCGGTCGCGCTCGACGGCGACCACTGGCAGGGATCGGGTCTCGACCTGCAGACCACCAACGGCGCCGTCAACCTGGTGATTCCCGTCGGCTACAACGCCACGCTCGAAACCGGGACGACCAACGGTCAGATGGACATCGGGATCGAGGGGCGATACACGGACCGTCAAGGCCGGCGCTTCCGCGCCGAGCTCGGCAAGGGCGGGGCCCCGATCCGTCTGATGACGACCAACGGCCGGGTCTACGTCGCAACCGACCCGGGCGACTGAGGTCGAACCCGCGGGTTCGCCGCACCAGACCGGGGCATTCCGCACGAAGTGACGGGGCAGCACCACCGGCCTAGAATCGCGCCCGTGAAATCCAACGCGGCGACGCACGATTCGGCCCCGGTTCCGCCGCGCTTTCGCGAGTCGGCGGCGGTCGTGCTGGTGCGCGGCCGCGGCCCGGCCACCGAAGTGTTCTGGGTACTGCGCAGCGACGCCGTGCCCTACATGCCGGGATTTCGCGCGTTCCCGGGTGGCGGCGTGGCCAAAGACGACCTCGAGCTGCCCCTCACCGGAGCCGGTGACGACCGCGACCGCGCACTGCGCGCGTGCGCGATCCGCGAGACCCTCGAAGAGACCGGCGTGTTGCTCGGTGCGACCGCGCCGGCCGATCCCGCCGCCCTCGAGGCCGCCCAGCGCGCATTGCTCGAGGGTACGGGGCGCCTGCCCGTGATCGCGCGCGCGCAAGGTTGGTCGTTTCGCGCCGAGGCCCTGGAGCCCGCCGGCCGGTGGATGACGCCGCCGTTCTCCACCGCGCGCTTCGACACCACGTTCTTCCTGGCGCGCGTGCCCGAAGGTCAGGAGCCGCGCATCGAGCCCGGCGAGCTCGAGTTGGGAGCGTGGATTGCCCCCGAGCAGGCACTCGACGCCTGGCTACGGGGGCACGCGATCTTCGCCGCGCCGATCCTGGTGACGCTCCGCGACCTGGCCGAGGCGGCGAATCAGGGCCTGGACCCCATGGCCTCAGACGTGGCCGCGCGCCTGCGCACCGGACCCGAGCGCGCCGGCCAGCCGGCGCGGCGAATCGAGCTGTGCTACGGCATCGTGCTCCAGCCGATGCAGACGCGACCGCTGCCCCCCGCGACTCATACCAACGCGTATCTGGTCGGCGAGCGGGGAATGGCGGTGATCGATCCTGGGAGCGACGATCCCGACGAGCTCGAGACCTTGTTCTCGCTGATCGACTCGCTGGCGGCTGCCGGGCGTGCGCCGGCATGCGTTTTGGTGACGCATGCGCACCCGGATCACTATGGTGGCGTCCCTGCGGTACGCGAGCGCTACGGCATTCCGGTCATGGCCCACGCTCGGACCGCGGATCAGCTCGCGCAGATCGCGAGGCCGATCGAAGTGCACCGAAGGCTTGCCGACGGCGACCTGGTGGAGCTGGCGGGCGGTGCCAACCAGCACCACTGGAACCTGCGTGCGATCCACACGCCCGGCCATGCGCGCGGGCACCTGTGTTTTGTGCACGAGCCGACCCAGTCCTTGTTCACCGGAGATCACATCGTGGGTGGCGGCGGCACCGTGATCATCGATCCGCCCGAAGGGGACATGGCGGCTTACATCGAGTCGCTCGAGCGCCTGGGGCGCGAGTCAGTGGCGACCATGTTCCCCGCGCACGGCTCGCCGCAGGGGGGAGTGGCACGCCGCATCGCGAGTCTGATTGCGCATCGTCGCGAGCGCGAGCGCAAGGTGGTCGACGCACTGGCCGATGAGCCGCGCACACTCGCCGAGCTGGTCGAGCGCGCGTACGCCGAGACGCCGCGCGAGCTGTGGGCGTTAGCGGAGCGATCACTGCTCGCGCACCTGCTGAAGCTCGAAGCCGAGGGGCGCGCGACACGCGACGGAGAACGCTGGCGCGCGCGATAGCACCACGCGTCGAGTGCGCCGTCGCAACCGCGGCGCTGGACCGGTGTCTAGCGCTTGACGGCCACCCAGAGCCCATCGCCGATCGGCACGATCACTCCCTGCAGTTCCTTCACCTTCGCCATGTGGTCGTTGAACGCGCGCACCGCACCGACCTCCTTGTCGTCCGGTCTGTCGTCGAACAGCTGACCGAACGCGAACGCGTTGTCGACCATGATCAGCCCACCGCGCCGCACGATGCGCAGGCATTCTTTCAGGTACTTGGAGTAGCTCGATTTGTCGGCGTCGAGAAATGCGGCGTCGGCCGAGTCGGTGGCGAAGCCGGGCAGCACGTCCATGCCCGCGCCCTGAACGACTTCGACGCGCCCGGCGACGTCCGACTTGGCGACCCACTGGCGGGCGAACTCGGCATGCTTGGGCTCCAGCTCGATGGTGCGCACCCGGCCGTCGGCGGGCAGTGCCCGCGCCATGGCGATCGCCGAGTAGCCGGCCAACGTGCCGACCTCGACCACGTCGCGCGCCTTGGCCAGCCGGAGCACGATCTGCATGAAGCTCGCCTGTTCGGGCGCGATCCAGATCGAGGGAATGCCGGCCGCCGAGGCGGCGCGCTTCAGGTCGCGCAGGAAATCGTCCTCGGGGGTGGTGCGCGCTGCGACGTAATGAAAGTGCTCCTCGGTGACCAGGGTCGAAGTCTCGGACATCGGGATGGCTCCTGGGTTGGTCCCGCGCGGACCGGCGGGGTTCGTCGCTCCGGGTTTCGGTGAGCTCGGGTTCGGCTAGAATAGCGCGCGAGCCGGGAAGGTACTGCACGGAGTTCGTAACGACCCAGATCCACGAGGAACGCCATGTGCCGGAACATCAAGACCCTGTTCAACTTCGATCCGCCGGCCACCGACGAGGAAGTCCGCGCGGCCTGTCTGCAGTTCGTCCGCAAACTGAGCGGCACGACCAAGCCGTCGCGCGCCAACGAGAAAGCGTTCGACCGCGCGGTGGACGACGTCACCCGCGTCGCGCACCGATTGCTCGACTCGATGGTGACCACCGCACCCCCACGTGATCGCGAGGTCGAAGCGCAGCGGGCACGCGAGCGGGCTCGGGTGCGATTCGGAGAACGCTAGCTCGAGATCGCCGGCTGTCCGCTCCGGATCGCCGCCGCCCGCTTGGCCAATGGCTCGGCTTCGGCCGATCGACCGGACTGTCGGAGCAGCCCGGCATAGTTGTCGAGGAACTCCGCGAGATCCGGGTGCGAGGTGCTGACGTTGGCCTCGAAGGTCGCGATCGCGCGCTGGAAGTAGCTCTCCGCAGTGGCTGTGTCGCCGCGACGCTGATTCAGTAGAGCCATGTCGTTCAGCGTCCACGCCACGCCGTCCTGCTGGCCGATCCGCTCGAACGTCGCCAGTGCCGTACGAAACTGCACCTCGGCGCCCGCGTAGTCGCCCTGTTCGCGCATCAAGATCCCCAGGTCGCCGATGCTCCACGCCACGTCGGGGTGATCCGGACCGAGCGACTTTTCGCGGATCGCGAGCGCGCGCTGAAGCAGGGCGCGCGCGGCGGGGTAGTTCTTCTGCGCTTTCCTCAGGTTGGCTAGGTTGTTGAGCGTCGCCGCCAGGTTCGGATGGTCCGGGGACAGCACCTTTTCCTGGATCGCGAGTGCGCGCTCGAACATCGGTGCGGCCGCTGCGTAGTCGCCCTGACTGTAGAGCACGAGCCCCAGGTTGTTGAGTGTCGTCGCGACACGCGGGTGTTCGGGGCCGAGTGCCTTCTCGTAGATGGCGAGTGCCCGCTGGTAGAGCGGCACCGCGGCGTTCGGCTTGCCGGCGTTGCGCAGCACGATCGCGAGATTGTTGAGGGCGCGCGCGACATCCGGATGATCGGGCCCGCGGCTCTTCTCCCAAACTGTGATTGCGCGGCCGAGCAAGGCTTCGGCGTCGGCGTACTTTCCCTGGCGCCAGCGCAGGATGCCCAGCTCGCTCAGGCTGCGCCCGAGGTCCGGATGCTCGGGCGGCAGCAGTCGCTCGCGGATCGCCAGCGAACGCTCGAGCAGCGGTTCGGCCTCCTTGAACTTGCCCTGCGCCACGTACACCGATCCGAGATCGACCAGCGTGGAGGCGACTGTCAGGTGCTCGGGGCCAAGTAGCTTCTCCTGTGTGGCCAGGGCCCTGGTGAGCAGCGACTCCGCGGCCGAGAGATTACCGGCCACGCGCATGAGATCCCCGAGTGCGGTTTGCGACAGCGCGACCTCGGGATGGATCTCGCCCAGCAGGTTGCGACGAGTCGCGAGCGATCGCTCGAGCAGGGGCTGCGAGGCCGAGTACAGGCCCAGGCTCTTGTACACCTGGCCCATGGTTTCGAGCAGACGCGCCTGGAGCCGCGGTCGATCGTTCAAGCCGTGCTCGATGCGCACGGCGCCACGGTCGAGAATCTCGCGAACGGTGATGGTGTTGCCCAGCGTCGACTCGGGGTCAGCCACCTGGAACATGCCGACCAGAAAGTCCGAGATCTGTCGCGCGGTCTCGGCTTCTTCGGTGGCTATTCGTTCCGCCTGACGGGCGCGGACGAATCCAATCACGGTCCCGATCAAACCGAGCAGCAGTGCCGCCGACACCGCCGCACCGGTAGCGACTTCGACCTTGTGGCGCCGGACGAACTTCTCGATCCGGTAGCGGCGTCCGGGGGGGCCGGCGAGCACCGGCTCGTCGTTCAAGTGGCGCACGATGTCGGCCGCCAGTTCCGAGGCCGACGCATAGCGGCGCGTGCGGTCCTTCTCCATCGCCCGCATGACGATCCAGTCCAGATCGCCGCGGAGCTGCCGCGAGAGCGCGCTCAACGGGACCGAACGCCGCTTGGCCTCTTCAGGACTCAGTCTGAGCGTGGTCACCCGGGTGCTGGGCGTCGGCGGATCGATCTCGCGCAATCGGCGGCGGACGTCGTCGAGTGAGCCTTCGCGCAAACTCTTGGAATCGAACGGGAGCGCACCGGCCAGCAGTTCGTACAGCAACACCCCGAGCGAATACACGTCGGTGCGGGTGTCGACGTCGAGCCCAGTCCGCTCGGCCTGCTCGGGGCTCATGTACTCCGGGGTTCCCATCAGCTCGCCGATCTCGGTGAACAAGACCCGATCGGTCAGCGACTGCGCAGTGGCCTTGGCCAGCCCGAAGTCGATGATCTTGGGTACCGCACGATTCTCATGGACCGTGATCAGGACGTTCGAAGGTTTCAGATCGCGGTGGATGATCCCTTTCTGGTGGGCGTGCTGGACCCCCTCGGTGATCTGCAGGAACAGTTCGAGGCGCTTGCGGATGCCGAGCTGGTTCTGGTCGCAGTAGTCGGTGACCGGAATGCCCTTGACGTATTCCATCGCAAAGAACGGCCGCCCGTCGGCGGTCATCCCGGCGTCGAACACCTTGGCGATGCACTCGTGATCCATGAGCGCAAGGGCCTGGCGCTCGGACTCGAAGCGTGCGACCACCGCTTCGGTGTCCATGCCGCGCTTGATCAGCTTGAGCGCGACGCGCCGGCGGATCGGCTCGACCTGCTGGGCCTCGAAGACTTCGCCCATGCCGCCCGAGCCGATGCGTTGTAGCAACTGGTAGCGGCCGGAGGAAGATTCCGTGAGCCCGGAAGCGATGTTTCCCGGCCGAATCGAGACCGTTTCGTCGTCTTCCATGGGCGGCGTGGGTTTCGCCGCCGGACGCGGTGGTCCGACGGTCGGCTGGTCTTCCGAGGAGAACATGGCCGCCGAGCCTACATGCAGCCGCCAATGCTCGCCAGAATCGCGAAACTCGTTGACGGCGTGAGGGATGATTGAATACCGTGTTGGGCTGCGGTTTACGCAATCACACCCCCTTTGGGCCCCCCACCCAGGAGAATTACCTACCATGCGCAAGGGCCTGTTGCTTGCTTTGTCCACGCTAACTCTGCTTCTCACGAGCTGTTCCCGCCAGCAGACGCCGATGTCGCCGGCACCGGAATCCAGCGGCATTTCAGACTTCGAGGGATCCGCCCCCCTGACGTTCGGCCCGAGCGTCATCGTCCGCGGCTACAGCGTCCGCTACGACGGCCGCACCGTGGCCAGCGGCAAGACCACCTTCACCTACACGGTGAGTGGCACTGGCTGCGACCCCACGCTCAGCAACTTCGTAATCCAGCTCCCGCCTTGTGCGCCGGCGGTGGTGTATTCGTCGCCGTCGGGCGCATCGATTGGCAACGACCCGATCACCTGCTGGTACGGCGTCAAGTGGAGCCAATCGTTGGGGACCAACGCGTCGCGAACCTATTCGATCAAATTCTCGGGCGACGTCCCGGAGGGTCTGACGCGCGTCGCAGTCAAGGCCGGCCACGGATTCGACACCGCCGTGGTGCCCGGCCCGTGCGGCGGCTTCGTGATCGAGGGCATTGTCTTCGTGGATTCCGACGGGAACGGCAGCCAGGATCCCGCCGATGAGCCCGGACAGGTCGGTGTGACGGTTACGCTGGTCGATGGCGCTGGCACGGCGAGCGCCACGACCGACGCCAACGGCAGCTACTCGTTCCGCCGGCTCGACGGCACGTACACGGTGCGTATCGACGCCACCACTGCGGCCAGCGACTTCAACGAGGACCTGTTCCAGTCGTTCTCAGCGACCACGGCGACTTCGGTCGGCATCACGCTCGGTCCCGACGCCACCGTCGACTTCGGCTTCAAGCCGCAGACCGCTGAACTGACCACCGATCTCAACGAGGGCGTCCTGACCAGCACCGGCGTTCCGGCGAAGTTCTGGATCAAGGTGTTCAAAGATGCGAAGAAGGGCAAGAGCCAGGATGGCTTCACACCCGCCAGCCTCATCGCGCTCCTCAACCAGATCGAAGGCGCCTTCTTCTCCGATGTGTACCAGTTCACCCCTGGCTCCGAGTTCCAGGAAGCGCTCGACCTTCTGGACAAGAAGCCGAAGGATCCGATCGAGGACCTGCGCAGGGAGTTGTTCGTGACCGAGCTGAACCACTTCAGCGGCAAGGGCATCGTCGGCCATGCGGAACTGATGGCATCGCTACAGTGGTACGGCGAGTCGTTGATCGTCGACCGCACCGGGCCCGCGGCGCGCATGGCATCGGGTGCGCGCGCTCCGGCCGGGGACTCCGATGTGGCGGGCGCCACAGAACTCTACCGCGCGATCAACAACGCGCGGGGAGGCGGAGACGTTCCGCAGTAACCGACGCGGCGCCTGAGCAGACACCACGCCCTCCCTCGTCCGGCCCGATGGGCCGGGTCGGGGGAGGGCGCTCACTATGCCTTCTTACGAAGCGGCACCGACACGCGTGTCTTGTCCCACGAAATCTTGAGGGTCACCCCGTCGCCCTCGGGCGCCAGCTCGATCGTGAGCATCTCGACCGGGGTTGCGAGCGTCTCGGCCTTCATATCGACGCGAGCCAGGTCGCGGGACGCGTCGTACTGCGTGCCCCACTGGCCGAACTGACGGTTGATGATCAGCTTCCAACCGGTAGGGGACGGCACGGTCCACAGCGAATAGGTGCCCGCCGGGACCGTGGCTTCGCCGACCACGATTTCGACCGAGGTGTGGAACTGAGTCGCGGCATTGGCCCCGGTGCGCCACACCTCGTTCCACGCCACCACGCCGCCAAAGATGTCACGGCCGCGCTTCTGCGGGCGCCCGTAGTCGACCCAGAGTGCCGAGTCGCCGAACGCCACGCGCGCCGTGTCGCGCGTCGAGAGCGCGCCGAGCGGCCGGTACTCGAACAACGCCGTGGCCGCCACTAGGTTCACGTTCTTGATACGCTCGCCTTCGGCCTGGAACACACTGCCTTTGCCACTGAATTCTTTGAGCCCTCCCTGCGGATCGAGGGTGAGAACGAACGGCGGGATCTTGCCGACCGAGGTCTCGACGTCCAGATGCAGCTTGTCAGCGCTCCTCCGGGTCACGGTGCCCTTGAGCACCTGCGACGCCCCCGGAGCGACCAGGTCGAGCTTCAGCGTGTCGCGACCCGCTGCCCGATACTGCCGCGCGATCTGATCCATGATCCCCATGACGCCATTGAGCGAAGGCACGGCGCCCTTGGCTGCAGCGATGGTGCGCGTCACGCTGCTGTCGCCGCGTGGCGTGACCATGATCGCACTGTCGCCCTTGAACTCGATGGTGGCGCGGGACACAGGCGGGGCAGGCTCGACGCCGAGCGTGCGGGTGACCAGCTCGAAGCGGCGCACGGTGCCGTCGGCGTTCAAGTCCATGAAGTAGGTGCGGTAGAGGCTGCGTGGCGTGCGGAAGACGTATTCACCTCGGACCTGGGCTGGTGTGCGGGTGAACTGTTCCAGGGAAAGGGTGTCGCCGCCCAGACGGACGACGAATGCGCTGGGTTCCTGAGCGCCGCTGGTGGCCGGCATCAGGGACGCGAGCGAGCAGACAACAACGACGAGCGAGCGCAATTGGGGCCTCCGGATGGCCTGATTTCAACGGGGAGGACACCAGGATGAAGCCCCGCGTTGCCGCGCGCAAGGCCGCCGGGTGTAGGCTCCCCTGGCTCCTGAAGGCGGGAGCCGAGTTCCCTTACCTCGGAGGTTCGCCATGCAGTCCCGCACGCTTCGCCCGCTGGGGGTTCTGGTTCTGGCGGTTTCACTGCTCGCAGGCTGCTCCAGCTCGAACAAGACCAGCACGGCGGGTTCGTCTTCTTCGTCGATGGCCGCCAGCGCCACCGCCGCCGCGACCGGCGCCGCATCGCTGTACCAGTCACTCGGTGGTTCGGCCGGCGTCACGTCACTCGCCGATCAGTTCGGCACCAACCTGAGCGCGAACCCGATGATCGCGCAAGCCCTGAGCGCTGCAGACATCGTGACGGCCAAAGACGGGCTCTACAATTCGATCGCGAAGGCCGCCGGTCAGGCCACGACCGGCAGCGGTGCCGACCTGCTGGCCGCACTCTCGGGCAAGAATCTCAACGCGGACGCGGTGGCCGGTGTGGGGCAGGCATTGACGGGTGCGGCGACCAGCAAGGGTTTGAAGCCCGACCAGATGGCCGCGCTCACGTCGTTGTGGGAGCCGGTCGGCAAGTCGCTGATGGCTGGCGAGTAGGGATCGACGCTTCGAGGGAGCGATCGATGTGAACGCACCCAGGGCTCGGCCCTGGGCGGTTGGACTCCGCGTCTCGACCTCGCGCGAGGCTCCGTGACCAGCTCCGACGTCACACAGCTGCTCCAGCGCGCCCGCGGCGGCGATCGGTCCGCGATCGACCAGCTATTGCCGCTGGTGTATCAGGAGCTTCGGGGCCTCGCGAGCCGTCGGCTGTCCCGTGGCCGGTCCGATCCGACGCTGGGCACGACGGCCCTGGTCCACGAGGCCTATCTCAAGCTGTTCGATCGGTCCCGCCTCGCGTTCGCGGATCGCCAGCACTTCTTCGCCGTGGCGGCGCGGGCGATGCGGCAGATCGCGGTCGATCATGCCCGCAAGCGCGCGAGTCTCAAGCGCGGCGGCGATCGAGTCCGCGTCGACCTCGACAGCCAACTGCCGGCGCCCGGCGATCGCTCCGACGAGGTCCTGGCGATCGACGACGCGCTCGGCAAGCTCGCCGAGATCGACCCGCGCCTGTCGCTGGTGGTCGAGTTGCGCTTCTTCGCCGGGCTCGCCGAGGCCGAAGTGGCGGAGGCGATCGGACGCGACGAGCGCACGGTGAGGCGCGATTGGCGAAAGGCGCGCGCCCTGCTGCACCAGCTACTGGCGGGGGAGATCGACCGATGAACTCGGCGGAGGCTAGGCCGAGGCGGCTCGAGACTAAAGGGGTGGAGTGGCGGGGTGTCCGGAAATGATCCGAGCCCGCCAGGCCCGCGCCTCGGCCGGGCGACCCGCGCCCTCGTACAAGCGCACCAGCGAGCTTCGAACGTTCTCGATGACCGAAGACAGAATGTCCGGATCGGCATCGAGTATCCGGAATCCCTGCACCAGAAGCGATTCCGCTTCGGCGTAGGCGCGTCGCGCGACCAACAGAGCGCCGAGATCCGCTTTGGCCCGGCCCACTTCCCAGTGGTTTTCTGCCAGCGTCTTGCGCAGTTGTCCCAGCGACTCGCGGGCCATGCGCTCGGCGTCGTCGTCGCGACCCTGCCGCTGGTAGAGGCGGGAGAGATGTCGCTCGGTCTTGGCGATGTAGCGGTCGTCGGGGCCGCGCAGCCGGCGTAGGTCCTCGATACGCCCGAGCAGCACCCGCTCGAGTTCGGCCGCCGTCCGGTGCCTCGCCAGCACCTCGACCAGCTTGTCCTCGGTCGTCCAGGAGCGCACCCCGTCGGGCAACGACAGGGCCTCGCGCAAGCTGGCGATCGCTGCCTCGGGATTGCCCGCGGCGTCCTGGGCGAATCCCAGTGCTCGGAGCGCCAGGTAGTCGCCGTGCTGCGTCGCATCCACCGCGCGCCGTGCGACCGCCACCGCGCGCTGCGGATCGCGGACATCCGGCGGCTCGGCTTCGACCAGATAGATCGCATACTCGGTGAGCCGTGCCGGATCGGCGTCGGGGTCGGCCGCGATGCGCTCGTACGATGCGATCACCTGTCGCGCCAGGTCGCGCCCCTCCTCGGTGCGCCCTTCGTCGAGACGCAGGTAGGAGAGCCCCTTGAGCGCTTCGATGGTCTGCCAATGGTCGCGGCCCAACGTGCGGGCGCAGCTGCGATACACCTCGGTGTAGACCTGATCGGCCTCGCGAAAACGGCGCGCGCGGCGCAGGTCGATGGCCTGGTTGCGCATCATGCGCAACGTCTTCGGGTGGTCGGCGCCGAGTGCCTGCCGGTAGATGCGGGCTGCCTCGATCGCCGCCGCCAGGGAGGAATCGCGCATCAGGCGTGAATCGAAATTCACCGCGAGTGACGCGTAGGCGTCGCCGGTCGCAGGATGATCCTCGCCATAGAGACGCACGGTCATCTTCAGTACGTCGGCGAGCGCGCGGCCGGCCTCCTCGGCGCGCAGATCCCGTCCGAGCGCCACCGCCAATAGTCGGAGCGAGGCCGCGACCTGCGGATGATCGGGACCCAGGTGACGTCGCTCGATCGCAAGACACTCCTGAATCAGGGACTCGGCCTCGGCGGTTCGCCCCTGGCTGATCCACACGCCCGCAATCCAGCTCCGCAGATCCACTGCGAGCTGCCACGGCGTGTCGCCGGGCGCAGGCATCGCGGCCAGCGCGGCGCTGAGGGCCGTGTCGGCGCGTGACCAGTGCCCTTGCGCGGCCAGTGCCTGACCCACTTGTCCGCGACTGCGGATGGTCGCCGGATCACCGGGCCCGAGTGCCTTCTCCTGGTCGGCAAGCAGCTTCTCGAAGTCGCCCTGTGCCTCCTTGGCCTTGCCCTGGTCGAGCGCCAATTCCGCAAGTAACGCGCGCGCGTCCATGCGCTCGTGCGCATCGGGCGACCGAGTCGACAGCAGCTCGAGCGCGGCTTCGGCCTGCTCCCTGGAAGGATCGAGTCGCCCAAGAGCTTGGTAACTGCGCGCCAGTGTCAGGCGCACCGCCGCCTCGATACCCGGTTCGCCGGGGAAGGCGTGGCCGACGGTGCGGGTCGCGTTGGCCAGCACTTCGGCGACGCTCAGCGAGCGGCCGAGTGCTCGCTCGGGCGTGGGCGACTCCAGCAGCTCGCGTAACACGAAGTCGTTGATCGCGGTTGCCTTTCGCTCCGACTCGCGCGCCAGGTCGCGATCGCGCGCCGCCGCCCGCGCCTGAATCAGGACACCGGCAACGCCGGACGCGAGCGTGACCAGGACGACGGCGGAGGTGGTCAGGGCCACGCGATGGCGACGCGCGAACTTTCGCACTCGATAGCCCGACGTCGCGCGCCGCGCCGATACCGGTCGATCGGCCAACCAGGCCTCGAGGTCGCGCCGAAACGCCTCGACCGTCGGATAGCGGTGCGCCGGTTCGCGCTCGAGCGCCTTGAGCACGATGGCGTCGAGATCGCCGGCCAGGGAGCGGGCCAGGGCCGGGACCGTGGTCGCGCGCGCACCAGCCAGCGCGTGGTCCGTGGGCGGATCGACTTTGGACGGCGCCGCGGGCGTCGCGGCCGAACCCCGAGTGACCCGGCGGCTCGGCCGTTCAGGATCGGTTTCGAGCACCGCGCGTTGGTGCTGCAGCGGCGAATGCGCCGCGTCCCCATGGGCGCGGCGGCCGGTCAACATCTCGTAGAGCACGAGTGCCAACTGGTATTCGTCGGAGGCTACGGTGACCGTGCCTCCCAGGTACTGCTCGGGAGTCGCGTAGGCGGGCGTGAAGACGCGGGCCTGCGTGCCGGTCATCGCGACCTCGACACCCGCCTCGAGCAGCTTTGCGATTCCGAAGTCGAGCAGCTTCGCTTCGCCGCTGTCCGTGACCAGGATGTTGTCGGGCTTGAGATCGCGGTGGACGACCAGCTGGCGGTGCGCGAACTCCACCGCGTCGCAAACCTGAAGGAACAGCTCGACCCGCGCCCGGAGGTCGAGTCGCCGTTCGTCACACCAGGTGGTGATCGGTTTGCCGTCGACGTACTCCATGACCAGGTACGGCGAACCGTCTTCGCGCACGCCGCCGTCGAGCAGGCGTGCGACATGCGAGTTCTGGAGCCCGGCCAGGATGCGACGCTCGAGCAGGAAGCGCTCCCGCGCTCCCGGGGTCAGCACGTCGGAACGGATCAGCTTGATCGCCACCTGCTGCGCGAACTGACCGTCGTCGCGCTCGGCAAGCAAGACGGTGCCCATGCCACCGCGCGCGATCTCGCGGCGCACGACGTAGGGTCCGATTCGAGCATTGACGACATCCGACGACTCACTCGGGGCTACATCGCCCGCGAGATCGGGCAGGGGCAGCGGCGTCTCGATCAAGCCGCCCGACTCGTGATCCGCGCGCAGCAGGGCTTCGACCGCGCGACGTTTCTCGGGCGAGTCGGCGAACGCCCGGTCGATCAGGCGCGACCGTTCGGGCTCGTCCAGCTCGAGCAGCTGGTCGAGCAGCGCATCGATCTCGGGCCAGAGCGTCTTGAGTCGATCGACCTGCACGTCGCGGAACGCCCCCATGGCCCGGGCAGAGCCGCCCCGGGCGGTTCGCATGATGGCATGGCAGGCCTCTCGGCGGCAGCCGATGCCCACGCGATGCCCCCTGCCCGGCGGCTTCCCGCCGGGCTCCACCTCAAGAACGGAAGCGCACGGCTATGGCGGACGCGCTGGACAGGGGATGTCCGCCGCCAGGCCCGGATTGCGTTGAAGAGTTTGGCCTGGAAGGTCCAAGTCGACGTCTGCCCCCGGTGGGCTGCGCTGGAGGTGAGCCATGAGGCCAACGATTGTTCGATTCCTGGTGACTTTGTGCCTGGTCTGCGCCGGGTATTCGCCCCACCCCGCGCGTGCCACCGACGTGGATGGTCCTGACGATTGCACGCGACCCGCCGCGCCGGTGGATTTCGGCGACGCTCCCGAAGGGGTGCTTGCCTATCCCGGCGTGACCGGACAGTTCCCGAGCTGCATCGCGACCAGCGCGCTGCTCGGCACGCGGACGTTCGTTTGTCCGCCGATCAGTACCGCCCCCGGGCCGACTGGCTACGTTCGCCACGTGCATCCGGGCACGGACCGCTACTGGCTCGGTTGTCCGCCGGTGGGCAATCCCCCGATGGGGATCGACGGCGAGAGCGACGCCAAGGTCAACGACAACGGCTCAGCGATCAGCGCGTGCAATGGCGCGGTCGGCGTCGACTGCATCGAGACCGCGGGGATCCTCAACTTCGGCCAGGACGAAGGCTATGGCAGCAGCGACGCCGCGCTCGCGGCCCCGATCACGCTCACCGCCTGCGGCCCCGGCAACGTGGGCTGGACGATCGCTGCCTTCAGTTGTGCCGCGGTCAGTCGCACGGCGTACTTGAACATCCTGGCGGACTGGAACCGGGACGGCGACTGGAACGACAACTTCAACTGCGCCAGCGGATGTGCATTCGAGTGGCCGGTCAAGAACTTCCTGGTCACGCTCGCGCCCGGGTGCAACACGATCTTCGTTCCGACCTTCCGCGTCGGACCGAACCCCGGCGACGGCTGGATGCGCATTACGCTCAGCGACGAACAGGCACCGGACGACTTCCCGTGGAACGGTTCGGTCGGGACGCCGACCCAAAGCCTCCACAATGGCGAGACCGAGGACTATCCGGTGGTCATCCTGCCGTCGATGATCGGCGAGTGCCTGGACTATGAAGATTGGGGCGATGCCCCCGAGGAAGCGCGCGCGTATCCCGGCGTGCCCGGACGTTTTCCGACGTGCAGTGGCCCGGGTATTCCCGGAACGCAGGAGTTGGCGTGCGTACCGGCGCTCAGCACGCCGCCGGGGCCGACCGGATTCGTGAAGCACCTGGCCTCCGCGAACGACGAGTTCGGATTCTGGCTCGGCTGCTCGACCGCCGGGACGCTTGCCGTAGACAGCGAGACCGACGGCAAGACCAACGACACGGGAGCGCTCGCCAGCATGTGCAGCACGAACCTGCTGGTCGACTGCACCGAGCTTTCGGGCCTGGTCTGGGGGCAGGACGAGTGCTATGGCGACGGCGTCGACGCCGGAGTCGATCTGCCCTGGATCTCGTTCAACGCCTGTCGCCCGGGCACCGTCGACTTCTCGACCTTCAACTGCAAAACCCTGCCCCGCGAAGTCTTCCTCAACGTGCTGGTCGACATGAACGCGGACGGCGATTGGAACGACAACTTCGCCTGCGCCGGGGCCGGATGCGCCTACGAATGGGCGGTCAAGAACCGACTCATCCCGCTGGCGCCCGGATGCGAGAAACACACGTCACCCGCGTTCCTCGTGGGCCCGCACGTGGGCCAGGGCTGGGTGCGGATCACGCTGACCGCGACCCCGGTGTCAGACGACTTCCCGTGGGACGGCTCGGCCGGGCCGACTGGGGACCTGTTCTTCCGCGGCGGAGAAACCGAGGACTACCTGGCGGTGATTCGTCCGCAGAACGTCGGCGCCGAAGACCCGGCACGCACCGAACGATTCTTCCTGGCGGCTCCCGCTCCCAACCCCGCGCGCGACGAGGTGCTCCTGCGCTTCACGCTCGCCAAGGACGAGGACGTTTCGCTCGCGGTCTTCGATCTCGCCGGCCGGAAGCTGGCGCAGCTCGCCCAGGGGCGACGTCCGGCGGGCGAACACCACGCGACCTGGAACTTCCGCGACGCGAACGGCCGCGAATTCGGAGCCGGCTTCTACGTCGTCCAGCTCCGCGTCGGGGATCGCGTCCTCAAACAATCCGGCGTTCGCGTTCGCTGACGCACGGCGATCAACGAAAGGAACGGACCATGAAGACTCGAGACCTCTTCGCCCGATCGGGCCAAGTTGCCGGCCGGAGTCTACTTCGTGCAGTTCGAGGTGGACGGAAGAGTGCTCGGCGTCCACAAGCTCGCCCTGTTGGAGTAGATTCGGTTCCGAAGACGTGGAGACCGGGCCCGGCCACCTGAATCTTTGGGTGGCCGGGCATTCGTGACACGGACCGAACTACCGGAACCGGAGCCAATCAAACCCACATCTGTTCGCAAGACGGTCGCCGTGGTCGGCGCCGGCGCCGCCGGGCTCACCGCGGCCATTCGGGCCGCCGAGGGTGGCGCGCGCGTCGTGCTCCTGAACGCCCACCCAAGAGTCGGCCTGAAGATCCTGATGTCGGGGGGCACACGCTGCAACGTGACCCATCGCGAGGTCGGCGAGCGCGACTACCACGCCGGCTCGCGGCCATTCGTGGTACGCGTCCTGCGTGCGTTCACCCCCGAGCAGTCGCGTGCGTGGCTCGAGTCGATGGGCGTGGCGCTCAAGCTCGAAGATACGGGGAAGTACTTCCCGGTGAGCGACGACGCACAGACCGTGCTGGATGCCTTGCTGGGCGAGGCTGCTCGGATGGGAGTGGAGTTGCGCCAAGGGGCGCGCGTCGTGCGGATCGAGCGCGGGTTTCGTTTGGGGCTCCAGCGCGTGGCCGACAGCACGGCATTTGCTCCCGTGGCCGCGGTCGGACGTGCGGAGTGGCCCTTGATCGATGCGGAGCCCGAAGAGTGGCTCGAGGCCGATGCCGTCGTGCTCGCGACCGGCGGGTTGTCGTTCCCGCGGACCGGGAGTGACGGCGCTGGGTATTCGCTCGTGCAGTCGCTGGGACACACGATCGTCCCGACCATTCCGGCGTTGACGCCGCTGGCCGCGAGCGACCCGTGGTGCACGTTGCTTCAGGGACTGACGCTCGATATCGAGCTATCGCTGTGGGTAGGAGGGCGCAAGGGCGAGACCGTGCGCGGATCGTTTCTGTTCGCTCACTTCGGCTACTCGGGCCCCGCGGCGCTGGATCTGTCGCGACATTGGCTGCGGGCGTCGTTGACGGACGATGCGCCGCGGCGCGTGACCGCGTCGTTCCTGCCAGGCGTCACGGTCGAAGCCTTGACGGCCGAGTGGGTGTCGGTGGCGCAGACGCGACCGCGCGCGATCGTGCGCCGCTGGCTGGGCGAGCGGCTGCCGGATCGATTGGTCGTCGCCCTGTGCGCGGAGGCGAGCGTAAACGCCTCCGCGCTCGTTTCACAGGTGTCACGCGAATCGCGCGCAGCGCTAATCGCACGCGTGGTCGGTCGCGAACTTCCGGTGACTGGGACGCTGGGCTACGAGAAGGCGGAGGTCACCGCGGGAGGCGTGGCGCTGGACCAGGTCAATCCGTCGACGCTCGAGTCGCGGATCGTGCCGGGGTTGTTCCTGTGCGGGGAGATTCTCGACGTCGAGGGCCGGTTGGGGGGATTCAACTTCCAGTTCTCCTGGTCGTCGGGGACCGTCGCGGGTAGGGCAGTTGCTCACTAGGAACCAGCCTCGTCCCGATACCCCTGGATAGCGCCAACACCTCCATCGCAGCATTGCGGCGGTTCGCGAGCGCCGTTTCCCGCCGGATAGAGGTCGGGACGAATGAGCCGTGCCGCCCGCGAAAGCGACAACTTCATGACCGTCCCACGCTCGCGCCCAGGGTGACGAGAAGCTCGTCCAGTTGCTCGAACGTCTCTCCCATCGCATCCGCCGCCCCGGTGCCGGCGGCGTCGAGAGCTTCCTTCGAGGGATAAAGCTCGTGCATGACCAGCAACGTCTTGCCGCCTTTTTCCGCGAAGGTCACCGTTGTGACGGAACCCTCGTCACTTTCCTCATTGGTCCAGACGAGGCGCGAGTGCGGTGTTACTTCCTTGTACGTGCCGAAGAACGCCAATGGTGAGTCCCCGTGTGCGAACTCCAAACGGTACCTGCCCCCCCGACGAACATCCATTTCGCAGGAAAGCAGGGACATTCCCATCGACTTCGGCACCCACCACTGCCTGAACAGCTCGGGCTTGGTCCACGCCTCGAACACGAGGCGCGCCGGGCCGTTGAAAGTTCGCGTGACGACCAGCTCACGCTCGGACTTCCGTTCCACCGTCGTACGGTTCTTCATGGTGGGCTCACTCTCTCTTCTTGTGTCCATCGATGTTCTCCTTCCGTTTCAGTTCTTCGACAACCTTGTCCAATTCGTCGAACCTTGAGTCCCAGACTTGGTGGTACCTCTCGAGCCATGCCGCCTCTTTCTCGAATCGGCGCGTGCCGAGCTTGCAGGTCCGCACGCGACCGACCTTCTCCGTAGTGACGAGCCCGGCCCGCTCCAAGAGTCCGACGTGCTTCTTCATGCCCGTGAGGGTCATGTGGAACTTCTCGGCAAGGTCCGTGATCGAAGCGTCGGAACGCCCGAGCTGCTCCAGAACGCCGCGTCGAGTGGCATCCGAGAGCGCGGCGAACGAGGCATCGAGGCGGGCCCGCGCATACTGAACCATGTAGTTCAGTATTGCATACGGACCGACAGCATGCAAGGGGGCGGCGGGCGTTAGCTTCTGACGGGCGCTGGTGCGTCGGCCGAGAGCGCGCGAACTCGCAGCTGGTCGAGCGAGACGGTAGCGGGGAGGGCGTCCGGTCAGATCTGAGTAGATCTTGCGATGCCAGCCGGGCGGTGCTTTTCTTCACGGACTCCGCTGCCCAATCCTCAGACCCCGCTCGGCCAAGCGTCGAGGATCTTGAAAGGAGACCCATGAAACGGCTCATGTCGTTCGTGTTTCTAACTGTGGTGCTGTTCTCCAGCACTTCGGCCTTCGCGCAGCAGGCCAAGCCCAACATCCTCGTGATCATGGGTGACGATATCGGGTGGTTCAACCCGAGCTGCTACAACAGCGGGATCATGGGCTACCGCACACCGAACATCGATCGCATCGCAGCCGAGGGCGCGAGGTTCACCGACTGGTATGGGCAGCAGTCTTGCACCGCCGGGCGCGCCGCGTTCGTCACGGGGCAATCGCCGATCCGCACCGGCCTGACCAAGGTCGGACTGCCGGGCGCCGATGTGGGGCTGCGCGCCGAGGATCCGAGCGTCGCCGACTTCATGAAGCAACTGGGCTACGCCACCGGGCAGTTCGGCAAGAACCACCTGGGCGACAAGGACGCGTTCCTTCCCACCGCTCACGGTTTCGACGAGTTCTTCGGCAACCTCTATCACCTCAACGCCGAGGAAGAACCCGAGAACCCCGACTACCCGAAGGACCCGAACTTCAAGAAGCGCTTCGGCCCGCGCGGTGTGCTCAAGTGCAAGAGCGACGGCAAGGGCGGACAGACCATCGAAGACACCGGCCCGCTGACCAAGAAGCGCATGGAGACCGTGGATGAAGAGTTCCTCGCCGCCGCGCTGGACTTCATGGACCGCCAGCACCGGGCCAAGAAGCCGTTTCTCTGCTACTTCAACTCGACGCGCATGCACGTCTTCACGCATCTCAAGCCGGCGAGCGATGGCAAGACCGGCGTGGGCCTCTACCCCGACGGCATGGTCGAGCACGACGACATGGTCGGCCAATTGCTCAAGAAGCTCGACGACCTCGGCATTGCCGACAACACCATCGTCATTTACACCACCGACAACGGGGCGGAAGTCTTCACCTTCCCAGATGGCGGGGCCACTCCGTTCCGCGGCGAGAAGGCGACCAACTGGGAAGGCGGCTTCCGAGTGCCGACGTGCATCCGCTGGCCCGGCGTCATCAAGCCCGGGCAGGTGATCAACGACATCTGCGCCCACGAGGACTTGATCCCCACCTTTGCCGCCGCCGCCGGCGAGCCCGACCTCGTCGCCAAGGTCAAGAAGGGCTACCGTGCCAGCGGCAAGACTTTCAAGGTCCACCTCGACGGATACAACTTGATGCCATTCCTGAGAGGCGAAGTGAAGGAGTCGCCGCGAAAGGAGTTCATCTACTGGAGCGACGACGGTGACCTGATGGCCATCCGCTACAACCAGTGGAAGGCCACGTTCCTCGAGCAGCACACCGAGATTTCGGCCGAGATGCCCGTCGGCGTCTGGCAGGGCCAGTTCACGAAACTGCGCGTGCCGAACCTGTACAACCTGAAGGCCGACCCCTTCGAGCGGGGCCCGACGAGCATTTACTACGCCGACTGGCAGGTCCGCCGCGTATTCATCCAGGTCCCGATGCAGGCGTTCGCCGCCCAGTGGCTGGCAAGCTTCAAGGAGTTTCCCCCGCGCCAGAAGCCCGCGAGCTTCAACCTCGATGAAGTGATGCGAACGATGTCGGAGTCGCATGCGGGAGGGAAGTAGCCTTGGGGCGCGGCAATCATGGCGAAGCACCGCAGCGGCTGGGTGAGCGGCTGCTCCGCACCGACTCGGACGTCGTGCTCGCGACCGACGCAATCTCTCGCGTGTGACTTTGCTCGACCTCGTCCGGCAGTTCGGGCCGATCGACATCTACCTGTTCGACCAGCTGCTGCGCGGACGCATCGCGCCGCCGATGCGCGTGCTCGACGCCGGTTGTGGACAGGGGCGCAACCTGGTGCACCTGATGCGCTCGGGCTTCGAGGTGTTCGGCGCGGACGACGATCCGGCGGCCATCGAGCACGTGCGTGGGATGGGGGCCGAGCTCGCACCGCGGCTGCCGGCCGACAACTTTCGCGTGGAGCCGGTCGAGGCGATGTCCTTCGCGCCCGCGTCGATGGATGCCGTCCTCAGCAGCGCGGTACTTCACTTCGCGCGCGATGACGCCCACTTCATGGCCATGTTGAGCGGATCGTGGCGCATGCTACGGCCGGGCGGGGTTTTCTTCTCGCGGCTCGCCTCCTCGATCGGCATGGAGAACCGCGTGCGACCGGTCGCGGGACGGCGCCACCGGCTGCCGGACGGCAGCGAGCGGTATCTCGTGGACGAAGCGTTCCTGCTCGCCAGGACCGAGGCGCTGGGCGGCGAGCTGCTCGATCCACTGAAGACGACCGTCGTCCAGGATCAGCGTTGCATGACGACATGGGTCATGCGCCGTCGATGAGCCAGCCAGCAAGTCGACACGCCGGCCAGGTGGCCCGTCACCGCAGCGCCAGGCGGCGAATGTCGGCCCCGATCGAGATGTGTTGTCAGTTTAGCTGGGATCGGGGACCGCGGCCTCATCCTTCGCCGCTTGTCGCCAATGTCTCCAGCTCCACCCAGCGCGCGTAGGCCGTCTGCAGCGCGGCTTCCAGTGCCGCGAGCTGCTGTTTCCCTTGCGCGATCTCATCTCCACGCAAGGCATAGAAGCTCGAAGAAGACATCAGCGTGTAAAGGCGCTGCTTCTCGGCCTCCAACGCCTCGATTCGCCCCGGTAGCTCGCCCTAGCTCGCGCTTCTCCTTGAAGCCAATCCGCCGCGGTCGTGTTCTCTCGCGCTCGGCGCCCGGCCGGGTCGGTTTCGTCACCGGAGTCAAGGCCACCTCCGGCTTACGCTGTCTCAGCCAGTCCTCGTAGCCGCCGACGTACTCGTTCCACTCGCCCGGGCCCTCGCATACGATCGTCGAGGTGACCACGTTGTCGATGAACGCACGGTCGTGTGACACCAAGAGCAACGTGCCCTGGAACTCGAGCAGCATCTCCTCGATCAGCTCGAGTGTCTCGAGATCCAGGTCGTTGGTCGGTTCGTCCAGCACCAGCATGTTGCAGGGGCGGGAGAGGATCTTGGCGAGCTGGAGCCGCCGGCGCTCGCCCCCGGAGAGTCGCGTCACCGCGCCCTGCATCTGCTCCGGCGTGAACAGGAAGTCACGCAGGTAGCCGACCACGTGGCGCTCGCCGCTGCCGACCGCGATCATGTCGCGACCCTCGGCGACGTTCTCGATCACGGACTTCGTGTCGTCGAGCATGTCGTGAAGTTGCTCGAAGTGCGCGACCTCGAGCTTGGTGCCCGCAGTCACCGTGCCCTGCTGCGGGACGATCTCGCCGAGGAGCAACCCGATCAGCGTCGTCTTGCCGCAGCCGTTCGGGCCCATGATGCCGATGCGATCGCCGCGCAGGATCGTCGTCGTGAGGTCGCGCACGATCGGCGCGTCCGCGTACCCGTAGGTGACGTTCTGGCAGCGCAGCACGATGCGCCCGGAGCGGTCCGCCTCCACCAGCTGCGCCTTGACGCGCGCCGTCTCGTCCCGGCGGGCGCCGCGTTCCAGACGCAACGCCTCGAGTGCGCGGACGCGGCCCTCGTTCCGCGTGCGACGCGCCTTGATCCCGCGTCGCACCCACGCCTCTTCCTGCGCCAGTTTCTTGTCGAACAGCTTGGCCTGTTCGGCCTCGACGCGCAGCGTTTCCTCGCGCTGCTCGACATAGGCATCGTAGGAGCAGCGGTAGCTGCGGATCGCGCCGCGGTCGAGATCGAGGATGCGGGTGGCGAGGGTGCGGAGGAAGCTGCGGTCGTGGGTGACGAACACCAGCGCGCCGCGCCGGCGCTGCAGCGCGTCCTCGAGGTGTCGGATGGCGTCGATGTCGAGATGGTTGGTCGGCTCGTCCAGGATCAGCAGGTCCGGATCACGCACCAGCGCCGCCGCCAGCAGGACGCGACGCTTCGATCCGGCGGAAAGCGACTCGATCGCCGCGTCCAGGTCCAGCGTCAGGTCGTGTGCCGCTTGATCGATGCGCGTCTCGATGGCCCAGGATTGGTCACTGGTCGCTGCTCCGCAGGCCACGTGCAGGTAGGCCCGCACCGAACCCGCGAGATCGGGAGGAACGTCCTGCCGGAGGCTCGCGATGCGCAGCCGCGGTTGTCGCGCCACGTTGCCCGAGTCCGGCGCCAGAGTGCCCTCGAGGATCTTCAGCAACGTCGACTTGCCCGCCCCGTTGCGACCGACGAGCCCGAGCCGCTCGCCGTCGTCGATCTGGAGACTCACCGAGTCCAGAAGCGCCGGCCCGGTGAAGGTGAGGCTGATGTCGTTGAGGCTCAACAATGTCATGGGCGAGCGAAGGGCCTCTTTGGGAGATCGGACTGGCGACTATGGCAGAATCACTGACCTTGCATCGAAGCGCGTGTGGTCTGCGCGCGTCTGACGATGCGGCAGGCCGGCTGACTCAAGCGCTCACCCGAATTGATTCCGAGGCCAAATTGGCGCTCAGCTCCACGGTTCACCAGTTCACCGTGCAGCTCTCGCACGTGGACCGCGGCGTCTACGAGACGCTCGATCTGCGCGTCGCGCGGCACCCGTCCGAGAGCGAGGAGTTCATGTGCGCGCGTGTGCTCGCGTACTGCCTGGAGTTGCAGGAGGGGCTGGCGTTCTCCAAGGGGCTCGCCGATGCCGACCAGCCTGCCCTCGAGGTGCGAGACCTGACGGGCACGCTCAAGGCGTGGATCGAGGTCGGAGCGCCGGACGCGGCGCGGCTCCATCGGGCCGGCAAGCTGGCACCGCGAGTCGCCGTCTACACGCATCGCGACGTCGAACGCTACTGGGCGTCGCTCGCCGGCGCGCGCATCCACCGCGCGGAGTCGCTAGAGCTCTTGGGGATCGCCGGCGCTCCGCTGGCGACCCTGTACGCGCAACTGGAGCGGCGGACGGCGTTCGAGTTGTCGGTGACGGAGGACGTGATGTACATGACGATGAGCGGGAAGATAGTGGCGGGGGCGATCGGAAGGGCCACGCACGGACGGGTCTGATCCCGTCCGCTGCCATCGGTGCCGGGCCGCGGCTGACCGGGTGGAAGCGCCGAAACGTATCCAGAAGCCTCGACTATAGTCGTGACCCATGCGACGAATCCTTGGAACCGCACTCGTTATGCTGGTCCTCATCGTTGCATGGCTCGTCAGCCCGCTGCCGCGCGGTGGGCTCGAGTCCGATCCGCATCCAACCACCAACTATGCCGAAGCGCTGCGACTGGTGGATTCACTGCGTGCCCAGGACTCACCGGCCATCGCACGCGAGTGTGGCACACGGCTGCTGACACACGGGGGGCCGACGCGGCATGTCGTCGTCCTCCTGCACGGCCTCACCAACTGTCCCGCTCAATTCGATTCGCTGGGGCGAATGTCGTTCACGCGTGGCGCCAACGTGTTGATTCCGCGCCTCCCCCGTCATGGCTTCGCCGACCGCATGACCGAGGAACTCGGTCGCGCTGATGCCGTGGAGTTGCGGGCCTTCGTGGATCGCGTGGTGGACGCGGCGCAGGGACTCGGCGACAGCGTAACCGTGACGGGACTCTCGGTGGGCGGCACCCTTGCGGCATGGGCCGCGCAGGAACGCCCCGACGTCGATCGCGCGGTGATGATCGCTCCGATGCTGGGTGTTGCGCGGGCGCCTGGTCACTGGACCCCGGTGGTGGCACGGCTGACCGGGGCTCTCCCCAATCGGTTCATCTGGTGGGATTCGCGCCGCAAGCAGGAGTTGCCCGGACCCACGCACGTCTATCCTCGGTTCTCGACGCGCTCGGTGGCGGCCACTCTGAGACTTGGCTGGTGGACCCGCGAGGGCGCGTTGAGAGCCGCTCCGGGCTGCCGCTCTCTCGCGATGGTGACCGTCGGCGGTGATCTGGCGGTAGACAATGGGCTGTGCGCAGAAGCAGTAAGCGCTTGGCGCCGCCACGGAATCCGTGACTTGGTGACCTACGAGTTCCCGGCCGAGCTTGGACTCAACCACGATGTCGTCGATCCCGAACAGGTGGGCGGGAACCCATCCATCACCTATCCGGTGCTGACGCGTCTCATTGGCCCGTGAGCACATCTGATCCAGCAGGCGCCGCTATTTCGCCGGCATCGACTCGTGGATGCGAATGAACGTCCGTTTCGCGGGCGCTTTGAGTTCCTTCGCGCGAACGGCGTCGTAGACCGACAGCCACAAGCCGGTGTGGAACGACTCCGGAGGACCGCCCTCCAGCTCGATGAAGAGCAGGGAATCCGTGAGGTCGGGCAACCGGATCGCGAGCGCCTTGCCCGCTACGGCCACTTCGACCACGCCATTTGCCGTGGGGCCGCCGTCCAAGGCGACTCGGACGCGATCTCCTGCCGCGAGCCGGTTCACGTCCGGGGGCGCCATGCCCGTCACGGCCGATGCGATGTGCTTCCAGGCGACGTCACGGGACGCCTTCACCGGGAACCGCTCCGAAATCATGCGCCGCGTCCGGCCCAGATGGGTTTCGAGGTAGAGGCGCAGGTTGTAGAGGAAGTACACCCAGCCGGTCTCGGTCCCCTCGAAGAAGTCGTCCCAGCCCTCGAACTCGCCGAAGCCCGACTGGACGAGCCGGATGCGGGTCTTGCCGCCGGCAGCCTCGAGGTGGAAATCCATGGCGAGCGTCGTGCCCGGCCCCATCATGCCCTCGTTGATCCATTGCACGCGGCGGTTGGGCTCCCACGCGCCGACACGCGCCGTCGAAGACATTTCCTCGCTCCAGGCGACAGTGACCTCACTGTTCAGTCCGGGACGCGAGACCTTCGCGATGGGGGAGAACCAGTTCGCGAGGCCCTCCGCTTCGGTCAGCGCCTTCCACGCCGCCTCGATCGGCGCCTCCACGTCGACGTGCATCTCGAGCGTGCGCTTCGATTGCACTTCCTTGGTCATGACTTCCTCCGCGATGCGCGTATGGGGTGGGCGCCGACGACGAGGCGGTAGCTTCGACCGTCCGGCGCGTTGGTGTCGTGGTACTTGTCGACCAGCTTCGTGATGGCGTCGAGCAGCTCGTCGGCGAACGCCTGCCGATCCCGGGGCGAACGCAAACGCACTTCCGTCGTCGCCGACAGCGTCGCCATCGGCCGGCCCGCTCTTTCGGCCGCGGTTTGCGCCTCGCCGACTTCCGTGGCCATGCGGCTCGCGAGCGCGATCAGGTAGCCGCTCGAGAACTTGTCCTTCATCTTGCGCGGGTCGGCGCCCTGCGTTCCGAGGACGCCCTGCGAAGCGACGAGGTACTGCGACGTCCGGCGCACAATGCGTTCCACGCAGCCACGCTTCGGTTCTTCGCGCTCGAGCTCGACGTAGCCGGCCGACTCGAGTTGGCGAATATGGTAGGCGATGAGCTGCCGCGCGACACCGAGCGACCGGGCCACCGACGACGCCGAGCCGGGCTTCACCAGCGAATCCAGGATCTGCCGGCGGAGGGGTGCGGCGAGCAATGCGGCGTGGCGTGGGTTGTCGACGACGCGGACCGTGGACATAGGAGGAATGTAGCGACATTCCGGTGAATGGACAAGAACTATTTTCAAATGGCCAGACCGCCAGATCCGATGACCGCCGTGGATCGGGCCGCCGTCATGCCTTACATTCCATACCTCGCCCCTCGCGCTCGTCCCCCTCGTGGAGTCTCACCGCCATGGATGGCACAGCCGCAACGCTCGCGCTCCCACTCCCACGTCCCACCGACCCTCAGGTGGTCCTCGAGTCCGTGTTCGGATTCCGGGAATTTCGGCCGGGGCAGCGCCGCATCATCGACGCCGTGCTCGCGGGCCGTGACTGTATCGGGGTGATGCCGACGGGGGCGGGTAAATCGCTCACCTTCCAGCTGGCCGCGAAGATGCTGCCGGGGCCCGTGCTCGTGATCTCGCCGCTCATCTCGCTCATGAAGGACCAGGTGGATGCCGTGACCCGGCTCGGGTTCCGCGCCACCGCGCTCAACTCCACGCTGAGCTTCGACGAGCGCCGCCAGCGCCTGGCAGCGCTGCGGCGCGGCGAGGTCGAGCTGGTCTACCTCGCCCCCGAGGCGCTCGGCGGCTCGTTGCGCTCGCTGATCGCCGGCTGTCCGGTGAGTCTGGTCGTGGTGGACGAGGCGCACTGCATCAGCCACTGGGGGCACGACTTTCGGCCCGCGTACCGCCGGCTCAGCGGCCTCAAGCGCGAGCTGGGGGACATCCCCGTACTGGCGCTCACCGCGACGGCCACGCGGCGCGTGGTGGGCGACATCATCCGTCAGCTTGCGATGCAGAAGCCTGATGGCTTCAAGGGGTCCTTCTTCAGGCCGAACCTCCGCATCACGGCACACCGCAAGGGTGGCGAGGTCTCCGCCCGGCGTGACACGCGCAAGGACATTCTGGGCATCGTCGAACGCCATCGAGGGGACAGCGGCATCGTCTACTGCCTGAGCCGGCGCTCGGTGGACTCGATGACGGAGTGGCTCCGGTCGCGCGGCGTACGGGCGCTCGCATACCACGCCGGGCTCGACGACGCGACCCGCGCGTGCCACCAGGATGCCTTCGCCCGCGACGAGACGGACGTGATCGTCGCGACCGTCGCCTTCGGCATGGGCATCGACAAAAGCAACGTGCGGTTCGTGGTGCACCGAGACATGCCGAGGAGCGTTGAGGCCTGGTACCAGGAGATCGGGCGCGCGGGCCGCGACGGGCTCGACAGCGACTGCGTGCTGTTCTACTCGTGGGCCGACGTGATCGGCTACGAGGCGTTCCTGGACGAGATGGAAGACGCGGAGGTTCGCGCGGAGACCCGGCGCAAGACGGTCGAGATGTTCCGGCTGGCCGATCGTGGCAGCTGCCGCCACCAGGCGCTGGTGCGCTATTTCGACGAGGAGATGACTGCGTGCAGCACCTCCTGCGACGTCTGCCGGGGGGAATCCATCGAAGCGCTGGTGCCGAACACGCGCGGCCTGGGCAAGCTCGCCGCGGGCAGACGCTCGCGCGCCGCGGTCGGCGGGCCGGCCACGTCCATTGAGCGCGACATGGACCCCGATCTGTTCGCGAGGCTGCGGGCCGTGCGCAAGCGCCTTGCGGACGCCGAGGGCGTGCCCGCCTACATCGTGTTCAGCGATGCCGTGCTCCGGCAGATGGTCCAGAGTGTCCCGCAGACAAAGGTCGAGATGCTGCTGCTCTCCGGCGTGGGCCCGGTCAAGCTCGAGCGATACGGCGAGGCTTTTCTCGAAGCGCTGCGGGGGGATGACTAAGCTCCGCGTCTGGAGGGGAGTCACTCCCCAACTCGGGCAACAGCCGGCGGCGGACCTTTCATCAGGATCTCGCTCGGTCGCGCGCCTCGGGCTTTGCCGCAGCGACTCCCAGCCGCCGTCGGCGGTCCACCCACCATGGTCCCTACGCGGCTGCCCACGGTGCTAGGCTCCTGGGGGCAAGTGAAGCTCCAGCGCACAACTCAGAAGAGGAGGTCGCCATGAGTCGCAGCCCGAGAAGTTGGTTTGTGGTCGCAATTCTGATTGCCGTCAGCTTCGCGGCGAATGCCAAAGCCCAGGTCAACCCCGCGGACATGAAGAGCGGATGCACCAGCATTGTTGCTGGGATCGGGCTCTTGGAAACGTCGCTGTACCTGGTTCCAACGGGATACAACTTTGTGCTCACGGACCTGAGCTTTTCACCTACGGGCTATCCGGCTCCGCCCGCGGCCGGGCCGTGGTCCGTTTCGTTCTGGGTCCGCAATTTCAACTTCAACTCCGACGTTCGCTGGGTCTCCGGAGGGCTCTGGGACGCCAACGGCAATCACAATTGGCCGGTGCGGATGAACTGGTCGACCGGGATCGTCTTCCCGGAAAGCGAGGCATTGCGATTCGGTATCTCGGGACTAACCTATCCGGCCTCGACGGTGTGCTGGTCCGGCTACCTCGTCACGAACGCGACCAGTTCGGTCATTCCATCGGCGGAATCGTCGCAACTGGCAATGAACGCCGCCCCGAATCCCTCGACGAGAGAGGTCGAGTTGAGCTTCGATCTCGCGAGACCTCAGGCGGTGGTCCTCGGCGTGTTCAGCGTCGAGGGGCGACGCATTCGCACCCTGCAGCACGGGACCGTCGAGGCGGGTCGGCACCGGCTCTCGTGGGACGGGCGGGATGATCGTGGCAGGAAAGTGGCAGATGGGATGTACTTTGCCCGCCTGGATGCGGAGGATGGCTCTCGCACGACGAGCATCGTACGAATCCGGTAGGCGATGTACGAGGTGAAGCAGTACGACCCGGCGACGCTTTCATTTCTCTTCTGAGAGGGGTAGTCGTTGGTAGGGGTCGCGCTGTGGTCAAAACCAGCGCAGCTGCCAGGACGCCGAGACCGTGCTGAAGTTCGAGCTCACGCGCACGATGGCGCCCCTGCTATAGGCGATCTTGAGCGACTGGCTCGCGTTCAGCGGGTACGACAGCGTCGCACCGTAGCGACTGTTGTCGAGCTTCGCGCTCTTGGGGCCGCCTTCGACCGAGGCCGCGCCACCGCCATACCAAGTGCCGTCGACCGCCAGCCACAAGGACGGCCGGAACGTGTAGCTGACGTGCGCGCGCAGCGTCCACAACGCATCCTGCTGGCGGGCGGCGCCTCCCGGATAGAAGTCCGGGTTCTCGGTGTAGAGCCAGGCGCCGGCCTGCGCCTCCAAGTCGAACCGCTTCCAGGGAACTCCGACACCGAGGTCGGGTCTGAAGGCCCACCGGTTGGTCCCGAGGTTGATGAGCTTGTCCCCATGATATTGGCCGGTCGGTGCCGAGACCGTCAGGCTGGTGCCGGCGTAGGGTGAGCGATGCGTCCGCGCGGCGAACTCGCGCGGCGTCTGGGCCGGATTGCCGTAGAGGTTGACGGAGAACCTGGCCCTGACATCGGCGAGCCCAGACCGCGTGATGCTCTGTCGCTGCTCGAGGACATTGCCGCTCACCTCGCCGAATGCAAACGGGATGGACGCGGCCACCTGCGCCTGTCGGCCGACCACGCCAAACGTGCGGCCCCATCCCAGCACGACGCCGTTCATAGAGGCCTTGACGTCGGAAAGCGGGAGTGATGGGTCGACAATCACCGCACCGCTCGAGTAGCTGTACGAGACCACCGCGAAGTTGAGGCCGACCGGTGACGGCGAGTACGACCGAGGCTCGAGGTCCTGGGCGCTCGCCCGGGTGGCCAGGCCGCACGCGATGGTGGCCGCGAGCAGAGCCGTCCGGAGCCGCACGACGCGGCGCGCGGGCGGTGAACTCGTAGACAACGCCGTGACTGTCGCGGTCCTTCTTCCCTCCTCGTCGGGACGACGATAGGATGCGCTGCTGTCGCCGAACCCCTGCCTCGGCCGCGCCGCGCTGACACGGGCCGCGATCCTGGGAAGAAACCAACCACCTCGAAGCGGTGCGCCAATGGACTCCGCGAAAAAGTCTCTAAAGCACGTCCTCGATCCGATTGAGCGCCTCTCCGAAGTGCTCTTTGGTCTGATCATGGTTCTCACCTTCACCGGGTCGCTCAGCGTCGCGTCATTCGGGCGTACGGAAGTTCGTTGGATGCTAGTCGGCGCACTCGGGTGCAGCCTGGCCTGGGGAATCGTCGATGGCGCCTTCTATCTCATGGATCGCCTGGCAGAAAAGGGCCGCGGCTTGCTCACCTTGCGCGCGGTGCGCGCAGCCGCCGATCCCACGGCGGGGCAGCGAGCCATCGCCAGCGCCCTACCGCAGGTCGTCGCGTCCATAATCGGGCCCGCGGAGCTCGAGGCCATCCGTGAACGGCTGGTGCGACTTCCTGAACCGCCCGCGCACGCGCGGCTCGACAAGGACGACTGGTTCGGCGCCGTCAGCATCGCGCTCCTCCTGGTTCTTTCTACGCTTCCTGTCGTGATCCCATTCATATTCGTACACGACGGTGCGCGCGCGCTTCGCACCTCCCACGGCATCGCCGTTTCGATGATGTTCCTCGTCGGCTACGCGCACGGTCGTTGTCTCGGGCATGGGGCATGGCGAATGGGCATCGCCATGGTGCTGCTGGGGGGCGGACTGGTCTGGCTCACGATCGCGCTTGGCGGATGATCGCAAGACACAGACTCGGAATGACGGTCGCCGCGCTCATCCTTGCGGCGGGCCACGCAGCCGCAGGGGGGAGGACCGAGCCTGCGCCGGCGGCCCAAGCACTCAACGTCGTGACCGGGGACGCCGACGGTCGCGCTTGGTCCTACTCTGCCTCGGTCTACGGTTATTTCGTGCCCGAGGACCGCGACTATGCCCAGCCGACCTTCACTGCGGATCACAGTCGGCTGCATCTCGAGGCCCGGTACAACTACGAAGCGCTGGAGACCGGCTCGGTGTGGCTCGGATATCCTTTTGAGTCCGGCACGCAGCTGCATTTGGACTTCACCCCAATGCTGGGCGGCATGTTTGGCGATCTCAGGGGCATCGCTCCCGGCTACGGACTGACACTGGGCTGGTCGAAGCTCGCGTTCTACTCCCAGGGCGAGTACGTCTTCGATTTCGAGGGCGGCTCCGGAGACTTCTTTTATGTTTGGACCGAGCTCACCATCTCTCCGGCGGAATGGTGGCGAGTCGGCCTCGTCGCACAGCGAACCCGCGCCTATGAAACCGGACTGGACGTCCAGCGCGGTCTCCTGACCGGCGTCTCTTACAAGGATATGGACTTCACGGCCCACGTTTTCAATATGGGATGGGAAGAACCCACCGTCGTGATCTCGGCGGAAGTGGGCTTCTGAAGCTGGAGCGTTGCGATGCAGTTGACCGGCCATCTTACTTGATCGTCAAGGAAGGACCTCGGCCGGGCGCAACGGCAGAGGACGCACATCTGGACCGTGTCAGAATTGTGCGAGAACCATCGGCCGCTCCGCGCCAACAATGTCGGATCGTCCGATCCATCGTGGCTGACCAAGTGAATGAGCGCACTCTGGGCCCGTGGTGCCGATCGTCCTGAAGTGACGGGAGACAGCCTCGCATATTGGGCGTAGTATCCCTCGCGCTCATTTGCAGAACCCTCCGGAAGCGTGCCGCGGCCGCCGGAGCGCGTTCGGTGCGGCGATCGAGGAGGACGCTATGGCAATGAATGCGATGATGGGTCACCTCCGCGCGAGCTGGGGCTGGATCGTGTTGCGTGGCTTCGTCGCCATTCTGTTCGGGCTGGCCGCGTTCCTGATGCCGGGGATCACGCTGGCGGTGCTGGTCATCGTCTGGGGCGCCTACGCCATCGCCGATGGTGTGTTCGCACTCGTCGCGGGGTTCCGGATTCGCGACGGCGGCAAGCCGATGTGGTCGCTCGTCGTGATTGGGCTGCTCGGGATCGCGGCGGGCATTCTCACGTTCGTCTGGCCCGGCATGACGGCACTGGTGCTGCTCGTCTTCATCGCGGGCTGGGCGCTTGCCATCGGCATCTTCCAGATCGCCGCCGCGATCCGGTTGCGCAAGGTCATCGACAACGAGTGGATGCTGGGTCTCGGCGGCCTGCTGTCGATCGCATTCGGAGTTCTCATGCTCGCGCGGCCCGGCGCCGGTGCGCTCGCGGTCATGTGGATCATCGGCTGGTACGCGACGCTGTTCGGCGTGCTGCTCATCATGCTCGGCTTCCGCCTGCGCGGCATCGTCCACCAGATGACTCCGAAGCCGGCATAGCAGGAGTGCGAGACCACTCGAGTTAGATGATCAGCCTGCGGGCGGCGACCTGGCGCGGCAATTCGAACAGCCGCGCCGTCGCCGCCCCGAAGACGGACCCACCAACGTGCGCGAGGTAGGCAACGCCGCCGGTTTGAACGTCGGCCACGGCGCCGGCATTCACGTCCGCCCACCGGCGAGCGAGCGAGCGAGCCGGGGAGCATGTGCTCCCCGGCTCGACTCGCGTCCACAGTCATTGAGCGCTCTGTTCGACTTTGTCGGAACTGTGCGTCGCGATCGGTGAAGCCCGACCCGGCATTCCCGGATCTAGCGGGCTGCGATCGGCCCAATATCGCGACGGCCGGCCATCGCTCGCACTGCCTTGGCTCCGATCTGCCGGCCGACGGCGAGACCGGCGTCGTTGTCGTGCGGGAAGTGGATACCGCCCCAGAGACGCGACATCGCGGCTTCGTCGGCCTGGGCCTGGAAGTCCGCTGCGTCGGCCGGGAACAGCGCAGCCATGACCTGTGCCGCCGCCCCCGAAATGGTCGAGTGGCCCGAGGTGTACGTCGGGAAGTTCGGCGTTGGAATCACGGTCACCAGGCCTGGGACTCGCTGGAACGGGCGCGCTGTCCAGTAGTGGTACTTGGTCCGCCAGCAGGAGACGAATGCGTCGAACATCGTCGCGTTGAGGAACGCGTGGGCGCGGGCGGAGGCGAGAGTCCCGAGCCGATTGCGTAGAATCTGCTCGTTGAGCAGTCCGCACCAGATCGTAGGGGGCGGCATATCCGCCCACTTGTGAACGATCGCGACTTGCTCGGGGGTCGGATGGAGCGAGGCCTGATAGACCGCCTCAACGTCTGCGAGATCCTCGGGCGAGCCAAAGGTGTAGGGCGGCTCGGGCTGGAACTCGGCGCCCGACGACGTGAACCAGGTCTTCCAGGTGCCGCACATCGGAAGCGCCGGGTTGGTTCCGGACCAAATGCCTTCTCCGCTGGGCATCGAGCCGTCCCAGCCGGTGTTGCTGCGGTCGTGACGTCCGTAGATCACCAGCAGCTGCCCGACGGCGCGTCCGAGAAGCCAGGCGCGACGGGCCGATTCCGAACGTCGCCCACCCATGTCGGCTTCGGCGATCGCGGCGGACATGATTTCAGCCGAGTTCCCCGGGAACAGGTAGATCAGCACCTTGGATGCCGCACCGGCTGCAGCCGCTGGTTCGGGTAGACTGCCGCGCCGCGGATGTCCACTGGCGATCAGCGCGTCGTAGATCGCGATGTGGGTGAGCGCGTATGCGCGCGCCATCAGCGGAGGCGGCAATCGGCCGGCGAGGCCGTATTGCGTGCAGCGCTCGCTCCAGAAGACAGCGGGGTTGTTGGATGAGGATCTGCTCTCTCCGCGGCCTCGAAGGGTCCCCTCGAGCAATGTGCGCTCGTCAAGCGGCGCGTCGTCGGACTCGAGGAGCGGCCCAGGCAGGCGGGGATCCAGGGCGGACACGAGAACGAAGGGCGAGGCCCCTTCGGGCGCGCTGTTGCCGACCGGCGCCAGCGGTAACTGGCGACCGCAGCCGGCGACCGATGCAGTTGTGACGAGGGCGAGAAGAGCAAGCCAGCGTTGCATGAGGATCTCCTTTTGCTACGGATGTCGGGTCGGGCTGGCTGTGCAATTATGAGCGAAATCGACCCTACGAACAATAGTTCGATTCTCAGGCCATTGGAGCCCGCCACCTCGCGGACGTAGACTCCGCGCCTCACATCGCCGCGATGGATATTTCTTCGAGGCGACGGCGCCGGAGCGTGCCGCAACACTGACCCCTGGGAGTGCCCCATGGCTCGATTCGATGTTCGCGCGACAACCGTCGTGACACTACTCGCCCTTGCCCTCGCCGCACCCGGCATCGCCCGTGCGGCGGACGATTTCGCCGACCTCAAACGAGAAATCGCCAAGCGGCACGATGAGGCGGTGAAGCGGCTTCAAGATTGGATCGCGCTGCCGTCCATCGCGGCCGAGAGCCTGAACTCCGCGGAGGGTGCCGAGCGCATGGCGCAGCTGGCGCGAGACGCCGGCTTCCAGCAGGTGACGATCGTGGCCACCGACGGGAAGCCGGGCGTGTTCGCCACGCTCGATGCGGGCGCGAAGAAGACGGTGGGCCTCTACTTCATGTACGACGTGAAGCAGTACGACCCCGCCGAGTGGTCGTCGCCGCCGCTCGAGGCGCGCATCGTGGACAAGCCCGGCTTCGGCAAGGTGATCATGGGCCGGGGCGCGGTGAACCAGAAGGGGCCCGAGGCGGCGCTCCTCGCGGCGCTGCACGCCATTCGCGGCGCCGGCAAGAAGCTGCCGGTCAACCTCGTGCTCGTCGCCGAAGGCGAGGAAGAGATCGGCTCGCCCCACATCGGGCAGATCGTGCACCGGCCCGAGGTCGAGGCGGCGCTCCGCCGCTGCGTCGGCGTGTTCATGCCGTCGGCGTCGCAGGATCCCGACGGCATCGTCACGGTGAGCCTCGGCGCCAAGGGCGTGGTCGAGCTGGAGCTGGTCTCGAGCGGCGAGAAGTGGGGCCGGGGGCCGGCGAAGGACATCCATTCGTCGCTGAAGGCGATGGTGGACAGCCCGGCGTGGCATCTCATCAAGGCGCTCGACACGCTGGTCTCCGAGGACGGCAACACCATCACCATCGACAACTATCCCAAGCCGCGCCCGCTCTCGGACGAGGAGCGCGCGATGATCGCCGAGGCCGCCAAGCGGCGGAGCGAGGAGAGGTCGAAGAAGTCGCTCTCGGTCTCGCACTGGATCGACGACCTGCCGTGGGTGCAGGCGAACGAGCGGCTCGAGTCGCAGCCGACGGTGAACATCGAGGGACTGGTGGGCGGCTACACCGGCCCCGGCGGCAAGACGATCCTGCCGCACCGCGCAGCCGCAAAGCTGGATCTGCGGCTGGTGCCCGACATGAAGAAGGACGCCGCCGTCGCGGCGCTCGTGGCTCATCTCGCGGCGCACGGCTTCGGCGACATCGAGGTGAACGTGACCGGCGGCTACGACCCGACCGCCACGCCGGCGTCGGCGCGACTCATCCAGGCGCAGGTCGCGCTGTTGAAGCGCGCGGGTATCGAGCCGGTGCTGTGGCCGCGCAATGCGGGCTCGTACCCGGGCTACGTGTTCACGGGCGAGCCGCTGAAGCTCGCCTCGGGCCACTTCGGTCTCGGCCACGGCGGCGGCGCGCATGCCCCGGACGAGTACTACGTGATCGAGTCCGCGAACCCGAACGTGCAGGGCTTCGACGGCGCGGTGTTGTCCTTCGCGCAGTACCTGTACGAGCTGGCGAAGTAGATCCTCCAGGAGCCAGCCCATGTGGAATCCACACTGGAGTCCGTCACCTCTCGTCACGATTCTCCTCGTCGCCCTGGCGGCGCCGCCCGGGCATTCGGCAGATAAGCCCAAGACCGAAGACAAGGAGAAGGCGAAGGCGGACACCACCGCCCCGGTCGTCACCCGTCATCGCCTGAGCGCGGGCGGAAAGACCCTGGCCTACACGGTCACGACTGGAATGCTGCCGTTCAAGAACGACGAGGGAGAGACCGAGGCCGACATCTTCTTCATCGCCTACACGCTGGACGGATCGCAGGATCCGGCGAAGCGCCCGCTGATGTTCTCCTTCAACGGCGGGCCGGGCTCCTCGTCGGTGTGGCTCCACCTGGGTGCCCTCGGGCCCAAGCGCGTCAAGATGCAACCCGATGGCGCCATGCCGTCCCCGCCCTACGTGCTGGTCGACAATCCCGACACCTGGCTCGGTGAAACCGATCTCGTGTTCATCGACCCGGTCGGGACCGGCTACAGTCGGGCCACCAAGCCCGAACTAGGGAAGAAGTTCTGGGGCCTGCAGGGCGATATCGAGTCGGTCGGGGAATTCATCCGCCTCTACCTCACTCGCAACCAGCGCTGGGCCTCGCCGCTCTTCCTGGTCGGCGAGAGCTACGGCACGACGCGCGCCGCCGGGCTCTCGGGCTACCTGGTTGAACGCGGCATCGCCTTCAACGGCATCCTGCTGGTCTCATCGATTCTCAACTTCGAGACCACCGGATTCACTCGCGGGAACGAGCTGCCCTACGTCTTGTACCTGCCGACCTACACCGCGACCGCGTGGTACCACAAGAAGCTCCCCGCCGACCTCCAGAGCCGCGACCTGAATCTCGTGCTGCGCGAGGTCGAAGAGTGGGCGACCGGGGACTACGCGCGCACGCTCGCATTGGGCTACCCGCTCGACACCACGGCACGGGCCGCCGCGCTCGATCGGCTCGCCCGCTACACCGGACTCGACCGCCGCTATCTGGACCTGTCGGACCTACGCGTGGACATCCAGCACTTCTGCAAGGAGCTGCTGAGAAGCGAGCGCCGCACGGTCGGTCGACTCGACAGCCGCTTCAAGGGCATCGACGACGGCGCGATCGGCGAGACTCCCGACTTCGATCCGAGCCTCGCCGCGATCCGCCCGCCTTACACCGCGATGCTGAACCAATACGTGCGCGGCGAGCTGGGCTACAAGTCCGACCGCGTCTACCACATCCTCGGCGGCGGCATCGGCACATGGGACTGGGGTGGCACCGGCCGCAGCGGCTTCCCCGACGTGAGCGGCCCCCTGCGCCAGGCGTTCTCGAAGAACCCCGACATGAAACTGTTCGTCGCCTCGGGACACTACGACTTGGCCACCCCTTACTTCGCCACCGAGTACACGCTCGCGCACCTGGGCCTCGAGCCCGCCGAGCGTGCCCGGGTCACGACCCGCGAATACGAGGCCGGACACATGATGTACATCCACGAAGGCGAGCTGGCGCGGCTCAAACGCGACGTGTCGGAGTTCATTCGCGGGGCGCTGGGGAGGTAAGGCGTGGTGCTGTCCTGCGCGGCACTCCTGCTGGGCGTGATGTCCGGGGCCGTCGCCGCTCCCCGAGGCCCAAACTGGGAAGTCTTCGCGATCCGCTACGCCACGGTCCCCGCGTTTCCGATCCGCTACCTGGTCGCAGGCGCCGACACAACGCGGACAGCCGACATCGCGATGATGTTCTGGCTCCTCAAGCGGCCGGGAGAACGTTGCGTGTTGGTGGATGCGGGGTTCTTCCAGCAGAAGTTTCTCGACGCGTGGAAGCCCGCCGACTTCGTGCGCCCTTCCGAGGCGGTTCGACGATCTGGAGTCGATCCGGACTCGATCGCCGACGTGATCGTCACCCATGTCCACTGGGACCACGCGGGCGGGGCCGAATTGTTTCCCAACGCCCGAGTCTGGCTGCAGCGAGAGGAGTACGAGTACTACGTGGGCGCCGATGGCAGCCCGTTACACGACGCGATCGACAGCCTGGACGCGGCGATGTTTGCTAGGCTCGAGGCGGCCGGGCGGGTGAAGCTCGCGGACGGGGATGCCCAGGAAATCCTGCCCGGCATCACCGTGTACACCGGCGGAAAGCACACATACGCCTCGCAGTACGTCGGGGTTCGCACCGCGAAGGGCACGGTCGTCCTCGCTTCGGACAACGTCTACCTCTACGAGAACCTGGATCGTCACGTCCCGATCGCCCAAACGCTCGACGCCACGTCGAACTTGGCGGCACAGGACCGCATGAAACGCCTGGCAGCCGCGCCGCGACTCATCGTGCCGGGGCACGATCCGAGTGTGTTCCGGCGCTTCCGCACGATCCGCCCGGGTGTCGTGAAGATCGAATGAGCGGCGCGGCCTCGTCGCCGCGCCCATGGGGTTGCCCGCCGACTCCGGTCCGATTCGCTGCACCCAGGACACCGTTGACCGCAACGCCTGGCGGTGGGTTGCCCTCGAGCGGCATCATCGGCGGATGATCTCCCACGCGACCGCGCGGCGCCTGGTCATCGTCGGTTTCTGGATGCTGTTCGGGGTCATCTCCGCGTTTCAAATTCAGATCAGCATGCTCTCGCACCACCACTCGTGGGCGCGCGTCATCACCTGTCAGGTGCTGGTCTGGGGCGTATGGATTCCATTCACGCTCGCGATCGTGTGGCTCGTTCACCGCGTGCCGCTGGCTCCACCCCGGGTCGGAGCGCTCCTGCTCCACCTCGCAATGGCCGTCGGGTTCGCGTTCATTCACACCACGCTGTGGGTTTCGGCCGAGTTCCTGCTCGTGCCCTACGATTCGATGAACCCCACCGACTTCGCGCATCGCTTCAGGTCGATCACGATCTATCAGATGCCGCTCGAACTGGTCCTCTATGGTCTGGTTGTGCTGGCGCATTACGCCGATCGGGCGGCGCAGCTCGAGCGTGAGCGCGATCGCAGGGCGGCGCAACTCGAGGCGTCGCTGGCGCAGGCGCGCCTGACGGCGCTCGAGCTTCAGACCCAGCCGCACTTCCTGTTCAACACGCTGAACGGGATCGGCGCCTTGGTCCGCGCGGGCCAGAATCCGCAGGCGCTCTCGATGATCGCCGGGCTCTCGGACCTGCTGCGCTACGCCCTCGAGCGCGGCGGCGCGACTGTTGCGCTCGAAGAGGAGGCCCGCACGGTCGGGCTCTACCTCGAGATCCAGCGCATTCGCTTCGCCGACCGGATGACCGTGGACATGGCGATGGCCCCGGAGACGCTGCACGGCGCCATGCCGGTGCTGCTGCTCCAACCGCTGGCCGAGAACGCCGTGCGTCACGGGATCGCGCGCAGCGGAGGCGCCGGGCAAGATCACGATTCGTTCGGCGCGGGAGGGGGAGAATCTGGTGATCGAGATCTTCAACACCGGACGACTCGACGCCATCCGCCGAAACGGCATCGGGCTCTCGACCACGGTGGCGCGTCTGGCCGAGCTCTACGGGGACCGGGGACGACTCGAGCTTTCGGAATCCAATGGCGGAGTTTTGGCCCGAGTCTCGCTGCCCTTTCGTGAGGTGTCATGAGCGAACGGCTGCGCGTGATGATCGTCGACGACGAGCCGCTCGCCCGGCAGGCCATCCGCCTGCTGCTCGAGGGCGATCCCGAGGTCGAGGTGGTCGGCGAGTGCAGCGGAGTGGACGGCGCCGCCGTGGTCGAGCGCACCCGCCCCGACCTCATGTTCCTCGACGTCCAGATGCCCGAGGTCGACGGCTTCGACCTGCTCGAGGAACTGGGAATCGACCGGGCCCCGGTCGTCATCTTCGTCACCGCATACTCCGAGCACGCGCTGCGAGCCTTCGAAGTCCACGCCGTCGACTACGTGCTGAAGCCGATCGCCGACGAGCGATTCGCTCGGGCGCTCGCTCGTGGCAAGGAGCTGGTGCGCCTGCGCCGCGGCGGCGAACCGGCCGATCCGAATCTGGCCGCGCTCCTGCGCGAGCACTCGCGGCGGACGCGACGGATTCTGGTGCGCGAGCGCGACCGCACCCGCGTGATCGACGTGGACACCATCGACTGGATCGAGGCGGCGGACTACTACGCGGTGATCCACGTCGGCGGGGAATCGCACCTGCTGCGCGAAACCATGAACGAGCTCGAGCAGCGCCTCGACCCGGTGCAGTTCTTCCGGGTGCACCGCTCGACGATCATCCGACTCGATCGCGTGCGCGAGATCCACCCGCTGTTCCGCGGCGATCGCGAGCTGGTGCTGGCGGACGGCAGCCGGGTGCGTCTGTCGCGCACCCGCCGTGCCGCGTTCGAGACCCAGCTCGCGACGGCGGTTCGCCCCGGGTCCTGACCGGTTCGCTGCAGCTCCGGAGCCGTTCGCCGCTTCCTGGTTCCCGCGACCGTCCGGGGGGCCCAGGGTGGCCGAAGGCAGGCCGCGAGGACCCCATCCAAGGAGGAGGTCATGAGACTCATCGTTACCGGCGCACTGGCCGGAGCACTCACACTCGCCACGGCGTGCGCCGAGGCGAAGCCCTACACGCGTAACGTCGCGATCGTCGTCTACGACCACGCGGAGCCGCTCGACTGGAGCGGGCCGTTCGAGGTCTACAACGACGCAGCGCACTTCGGCGCCGCCCACGGCGAGAATGCGTTCAACGTCTACATCGTGTCGAAGACCAAGGAGCCGGTGAACGCCCAGGGGCTTTGGGTCGTGCCCTCGTACTCGATTCAGGACGCCCCGAAACCGGACATCGTGCTCTTTCCCGGAGGTCCGTCCAACCGGATCACCGACGATCCGGAGTTCTTCGCGTGGGCGAAGAAGGTGGCTCTCGAGGCCGAGATCGCGCAGTCGGTATGCACGGGCGCGTTCGTGCTGGGCAAGGCGGGCATGCTCGACGGGCTCGAAGTCACCACGTTCCACGGGGCGATCGACGGCCTGCAGCGGAGTTATCCGAAGGCGTCGGTGAAGCGCGGCCGGCGCTTCGTCGACAACGGCCACGTGGTCACGACCGCGGGCATCTCGGCCGGCATCGATGGGTCGCTGCACGTGGTGGCGCGCCTGCTCGGCCGCAGCGTCGCCGACGGCGTGGCGATGTACATGGAGTACGCCTGGGTGCCGGAAGCGTCGCTGGCGATGGAGTACTCCTACCTGAACCCGAGCACCGACGATCGCGGTCGGCGGGCGCAGATCGGCGAGATGCACTACGAGAGCAAGAACTACGTCGAGGCCGAGAAGATCTACCGCGCGCTGGTGGATCAGGATCCCAAGGACGCCGACGCCTGGGCGAGCCTCGGCTATTCCCTGCGCGCCCAGGAGAAGCACGCGCCTGCGGCGGAGGCCCTGGTGCGAGGGGCTGCCGACTCGAAGAGTCCGAGGGCGGGCCACACGTTGTATACCGCGGCGGTCGAATACGCGAAGGCCGGGAAGAAGGAGGACGCGATCACGACACTCGAGAAGGCGTTCGCGGCTGGTTACTCGAACCGCGATCTCGCGAGCGAGCCGGCTTTGGCCTCGATCGCCTCGGACCCTCGCGTGGTCCAGTTGACGGCAAGCAAATAGGCGAGGGTGGGAAGAGCGCGCCAGGGGCCAGTCCACTTGGCCTCTGGCGTTCGTAACTCTACCGTTCGAGCTTCTTGCTCGCGCTCAGGACGCTCTCGAGAACTTCGTTGTAGTACGGCTTCTCCTTGAGGCTGGCGTAGGCGCCCGGGAACATCACCAGGGTCAGGTCCGCCGATTGCTCGGAGAAGCTGTTGAGGACCACCGCGCAACGCTGGCCGCGATCGAGACGCGTGTTGTCGATCATCGGGAAGTCGAAATAGCTGACCGAGAACCGCGCGGTCTTGGTCTGGCGGCCCAATTCGGGATCCGGCGTCTCGACCGTGAGGCTGACCTCGAACTCCCGGTTCTGCCAATCGACACGCAAGATGTCGACCGAGAGGTTGGTCTCGATCCCGTCGAGCACGAGGGACGCCGGCTCCAGCGTTGTGCCTTCGGGGTCGATCGTCAGGTCGATGGTTCGATCGACTTTCTTGCCGACGCCTTCGAGCACGATCATCTGTTTGCGCGCGGTCTCTCGGGCGACGCGCTCGAGACGGTCGCCGTAGCTGTCGTACTCCTGTCGGGCGGCCACGCTGCCCGCCGCTGCCCGCTCCTTTGTGATCCGCCGCTTGAGGTCCAAGAACAGTGGCTTCAAGTTCAGCGACTCGTGAAAATTGTAGACCAGGAGTTCGAGGTTCAAGACGTCGGACGCGATGTCGCCGCCGGTCGGGCGCAGGAACGACGTGATGATCGAGACGAACATGTCCTTGCGCAGTGAGCTCTCGGACTCCTCGCGCCGGCTCATCAACTCGGAATAGAGCCGGGTATTGGTCTCGATCGCCTGGCGGCGATTCAGGAAGTCCGAGGAGAAGTAGCCGAACAGAGCGATGGCGAGCGCGGTCAGCAAGCCACCGAGCGGCTGAAGGATGATCGCGAGTTTGTCCCAGAAATCCCGCTGTCCAGGAGCGGCCATGCTACTTCCTGCGCAGCTTCAGTTTCCCGTCCTTCTTCTCTAGAATCAGGTCGTAGCGCGTCGCCTCTTTGTTCGAGAAGACCTCGAACGACGCGGTCTGCTTCTCGTAGGCGACCGAGAGAATGCACTTGCCGGTTTCCTTCACCATGAGCTTGTACGAGCCGTACTGGTCGGTCTTGGTGGTGTCGGACGCAGCCGGCGCGGGTTTCGGTTTGCCGTCGACGGTCAGCACTCGGGTGATGGTCACGGGCACTCCCGCGGGCAACGGCTTCCCGGCGAGCCTGATATCGCCAAAGACACGCCCGGCGTGCGCGGCGGCGGGCAGGCACAGGAACAGCAGAAGGGTCGAGGTGATGAGGGACTTTCGCATGGCCCAATGCTACCGCGGGGCCGGGCTGGCGCGCTACTCGGAGACGCGAAAAATACGTGATGCCGCGAATGCAATTGTTGCGTAAACTCCCGCCCTCCCCGTCCCGTGGATCCATGTCAGGCGGCCGCTCCCCCGGAGGGCATCATGCTTAAGACTCTGATGGCAGCCGTGGTTCTCGCGCTGACGATGTTCTTCGCGCCCGGCGCGAATGCATGCAGCCAGTGCATGTGCGGAGCGCCGTTCCCCGCCGATGTGCTGGGTGGCGTCGTGCCGATGCAGTTCAGCTACGGACTCGAGGAGCGCTACTTGTCGAAGGAGAACGCGCTCGATGACGAGCCCGGTGACGAAACCGAGACCGAGCATCGCGTGGCGGGTCTTGCCATCTGGCGTCCGTGGAACCGAGTCGCGTTCCTCGGCCGACTGCCTTACAACTTCAAGGAGATCACCGAGCGACCCGAAGGCGAGGGGACCCTCGTCGAAGACTCTCAGGGACTCGGGGACGCGGAGTTGCACGCACTCGCGGGCCTCTGGACTGGTTCTGGTGCACTGGCGGCGACGTTGGGTGTGGTCGCCAGCGTCACCGCGCCGACCGGATCAAACAACGTCGAGAACGCTGCCGGCGAGCGACTCGAAGCGCACCTGCAGCCGGGCACCGGAGCGTGGTCGGGTACTGCGGGGCTCAACCTTGCCTTGGGTGGGAATTCCGGAGTGTGGGATGCGAGCTTCATCGGGCGAGTGAGCGGAACGAACTCCCACGGCTACCACTACGGCAACGCGTTGCTCTACAACGCCGGCTTCCTGTCCAATCCGTGGAAGAACCTGCGGCTTCTCGCGCAGGTCAACGGACGATCGTCGGAGCAGGACGACTTCGAGGACGGCTCGATCGGGGAGCACACCGGCGGGACCGTGCTCTACGCGGCTCCGGGGTTGAGGTGGCGAACCGCCCTCGGCCTGACGCTCGAGGGCCTGGTGCAGGTGCCGTTCTACCAGAACCTCTATGGCGAGCAGACCGAGCACACGACGGCGCGCTTCTCGGTGGCCATGAGCCAATAGGCGCGATCGAGTCGCGGTCGGGTGTTTTCCCCGTGGACTCCGACAATCCCGGTTCTCAATGGAGCGTCCATGCGCTGGCAAGGCAGACGTCAGAGCGAAAACGTCGAAGACCGCCGGGGGCGCCCGGCCGGCGGCGTGATTCTCGGCGGCGGCGCCGGCCTGATCATCCTGCTGGTGGCACTGCTGTTCGGCGCCGACCCGCGCGCGCTCCTCCAGCAAATGCAGCAACTCGACACGTCGGCGCCGTCCCAGACCGCGCCCGACCCGGCTCAGGACGAGCTGGCGGCGTTCACGTCGACCATTCTGGCCGAAACCGAGGATGTCTGGAACGCCGAGTTCGCGCGACAGGGCCGCCAGTACGTCGAGCCCAGCCTGGTGCTGTTCTCCGATCGCGTGGAATCGGCGTGCGGCATGGCCGGCGCGGCGGTCGGGCCCTTCTATTGCCCGTCGGACTCCAAGGTCTACATCGACCTGTCTTTCTTCGGCGTCATGCGCGACCAGCTCGGCGCACCGGGAGACTTCGCGCAGGCGTACGTGATCGCGCACGAAGTCGGCCATCACGTGCAGAACCTGCTCGGCATCACGCAACAGATGGCCGAGATGCGCGGCCGGTTGAGCGAGGTCGAGTACAACCAGCTCTCAGTGCGCCTCGAGCTTCAGGCTGACTTCCTCGCCGGGATGTGGGCGCACCACACCGAGAAGATGCGGCCGATCCTCGAATCGGGCGACGTCGAGGAGGCCCTCAACGCGGCGAGCGCGATCGGGGACGACAACCTGCAGAGGCGCACGCAGGGGACGGTGGTTCCCGACGCCTTCACCCATGGAACGTCGGAGCAGCGGATTCGCTGGTTCCGGCGCGGCTTCGAAACCGGCGACCTGTCGCAGGGCGACACCTTCAACTCGGCCCGGCTCTAGCCCAGGAGCGGCACCGCCGGGCTGCTCAACACTCTTCTCAGCGCGGAAGCTCGAGGGTCATCGTCTCCGAGCGCCCGACTTCGTCATCGCCGCGAATCGCCCGAACGCGCCACAGCACTTGTCCCTCGGGCGCCTGGGTTTCGTTCAGAGCGCCGAACGCGAGGTCGACGTGGGTTTCGGTCACCGGACCCAGCGCAAGGATTTCGGTGAGATCGGGTGCCAGGATCGTGATCACGTAGGTCTGTGCTTCGGGGTGCGCAGTCCACTCCAGGCGCACGCCGCGCGCAATCGGCGTCGTCGAGCCGACGAGTGCTCCCGTCGGACCAGGGGTCGTTCCGCGCATGATCGGCGACTGGGGCTGCCTCGTCGAAACCATGAACCACGCGCCGGCGACCACCAGCAGCACGGCGGCGGCGGCGAGGGAGGGAACCCACAGCGGTCCCAGAAATCCCCGACGCCGCCCGGCCGGCGCACGACGACGCCATTCCATTTCCGACACTGGAACGCGCTCCGATGCCGGTCTCTCGGCCCTTGCCACTGGCACACCCAGCTCCCGTTCGAGGGTTTCCGCCAGACGAGCTTCGGCGTCGGCGACGCGCGCGCCCTCGGGGATGGCACCGGGATTCTCGAAGTCTTCGAGCGCTCGCACGCGGGCGCGCAGACGCGCATCGGACTCGAGCGCCTGACGACGCGGATCGCCGGGTGCGAGTCCGGCCAGCTCGGCGAGATCGTCGGGTTCGAACCGCCGGTCGGTCACGACTCGGCCCTCCTTCGCGCCCACGCGGCGCGCAGCTTTTCCCGCGCGCTCTGCAACACGCTCCGCGCTCCCGAGGCGTGCGTGAGTCCGAGCAAACGCGTGACGTCGGCGACCGGCAGGCGCTCGAAACAGCGCAGCCAGATCGCCTCCTGCTCGACCGGATTCAGACACTCGCGGAACAAGCTCTCCATCGCTTCCTCTTCCTCACGAGTCGCAAGCACCGCCGGTGGGTCTTCGTGCTCGATCAGCACTTCGACCGGATCCACGCTCGGGTCACGGGTCAAGCTCTTGGGCCGGATGGCGGTGAGGCATTCGTTGCGCGCGATCGCGAACAGCCACGAGGAGAATCGGCTGCGGCCGCCGAAGCCGGGCAGTGCGCGCCACGCCTTGAGCAGTGCATCCTGCGCCAGATCGAGCGCCCACTCTTGATTCCCGACCACACGATAGCACCAGGTGTAGACCCGTCCTCGATACCGACCGAGCAGCTCACCCGCGGCGCGGCGTCCGGCAGGGTCGTCCGGAGCCTGGCGGTATTGGCGCAGCAGTTCGTCATCGGGAATCTCCTCCCGCGCATGCGTGGTCATCGGGTTGGACGATCCTTGGCCCCCGGCGTCAGGCGCGGAGTGAGCTGCACCCGGGTTCCGCCCGATCCGGAGGCCACAAATGCCGCCCAGTCGCGCACCTGCGCGGTATCGCCCGTCTCGCGCAGTCGTCGCTGCGCGTCGCCGACCGCGCCGGCCACCGTGCGGCCGCGGGAGAGGGCGGAGTAGAACTCGTCCATGAAGCGCTCGGCCACGCGATCCTCGATCGGCCACAGGGTGGCGACCACGCTCGACGCTCCCGAGCACAGGAACGCGCTGGCTAGCCCCAACGCGCCTTCGCCCGCCAGCGTGGTTGCGCCCGCCGACTGGCATCCCGAGAGCACGGCGAGTCGGGCGCGCAGGCTCATTCCCGCCACCGTCGAAGCGCGTAGGTAGGCGTCGTCGCCGGCGCCACGGCCGAGCAGGAAACCGGAACGCCACGGGCTGCCGGCGACCGCTTCGGCATGAGCGGCGAAGTGCAACAAATCCCAGTTCGGCAGATCGGCGACCAGCTCGGGCACCGGTCGCTCACCGCGGTTCGCGCGGACTTCGACGGGGGTGTATTCGGCTCCCAGTGTCTTGAGCTCGCGCTCGGCGCCCGGCAGGTTGCGGCCCTGGGCGTCGGTGGTGCGCCCGAGCGCCAACAGCCCGGGGGTCGCGGACGCACCCGCGCGTCCGTGAAGCGCCGCGAGCAGCGTCGCGGACGGCACAGTCGAGATGTCGCGCGTGTCGGCCCAGGGTGCGCTCTCGCCCGGCAGGTTGAGCGCGGCGAGCGGCCACAGCGACAAAGGCCCGCCGCCGCTGACGATCACACGTTGACTCGACCCCACCGACGGCGCCAGTGGCCCCAGCATCTCGTCCGACAACCGCCGCAGTCCGGATCGGACCACTGGGTCGTCGGCGCCTGACAGCGTCGCCTCGCGCCACGCGGCGTGCAGGCGCTCGAGGCGCACGGTTCCCGGGAGCATGCGTACGCTCAAGCCGGCGCGCGAAACCAGGAACGCGAACGTGGTGTCGGGAGTCGCCACCAGGTCGACCAGCAGCTCGCCGTCGGCGAGCACGCCGCGGCGCAGCGAATCCGCGGTGACGCGCCGGCGCATGCCGGCGCCGGCGAGACCGCGGCCCTGCATGCGTTCCTCGAGGGTTCGCGCCTGGAAGGTCTGGAGCGCGTCGAACGCCTCCGAGACCCGGCGCGACTCCGGGGCGCGACGCCGCGAGTCGAGCAGCGACAGTCCGTACTCAGCGAACAAGCCGGCGAGTCCGGACCCTTGTCGCTCGCGCCATTCGAGGTCCGAGATCGACGCCCGCCACTTCTCCCACGTGCCCGTCGCCCGACGCAGCACGGCGACCGCGCTGTCGGGCGAGCCCAGCGCCCGGTGGCAGCGCGCCAGCTCGAGGGCGGTCTCGAAGTAGTAGATGTTGACCTCGCGGTCGGCGCGGGCGTTCCACTCGGCGGCCCGCGCTTCGGCGATCGCGTCCTGGGCCCGGCCCTGCGCGCGACGGGCGGCCGAGCGAGCGCTCCACGCGGCGCACAGATTGGCGCGGGTCATCCGCGCGCGACGCTCGGGCACCAGCAGCGAGTCCATCAGCGCTTCGGCCTCGGCAGGGCGACCGGTAGCCGTGAGCAGGCCGGCCAGCTCGATCGAGGCCGACTCTTCTTCCATCGCATCGTCGACCGCCGACGCGCGCACCGCGCGATACAGCCGCTCCGCCTCGCCGTAGCGACCAATGCCCCGATTGAGGCTGGCCAGCTCGCCGTAGACCGAAACCCGGGCCGGCGCAAAGTCGATCGCATCGGAGTCGCGGAGCAAACGGTCGAGCAGCGCACGCGCTTCATCGACCCGACCCAGCTCGCGCAAGGCCTGCGCCCGATTGGTGCGCGACGAGAGCGCGCTCGAAGCGTTCCGGGTGCTGTCGAAGACGCTGGCCGCGTATTCCCAGTAGCGGTCGGCGGTCGCCATGTCGCCGCCTTCGTACTCGAGGATGCCGAGGTCGTTGAGCACCGCGGATTCGAGCCAGCGATCCTTTCGGCGCCGGGCTTCGTCGAGGATCACCAGGAACGTGTCTCGCGCCGCGTCGTGGTTCCCGGTGCGGTTCTCGACTTCGGCGAGCAGGAAGCGCGAGTGCCGGTTCTCGAATCGGTCCGGGGGGATCAACCGGATGGCGGCGCGCAGGTGGCGACGAGCGTCATCATAGCGACCGTCTTCCTTGTCGAGGAACCCGAGAGCGCGATGGGTGAAACCCACGACGTCGGGCAGGCCGGCGGCGGTGGCCATGGGAAGCAGCCGTTCGAACTGGGTCCTGGCGACGTCGTACTGGCCACGCACGTTGGCGCCATGCGCGCGGGCGGCCAGAGTTCGGCAGAGCCCTGCGCTGTCGCGCAACGCGGCTGCCAGCGTCCACGCGGTGTCGAGATCCGCTTCGCCCCTCGGCAGCTCGTAGTCGTTCGCGTACTTGCGTCCGCGCCAGGCGTGGGCAGCCGTGGCCAGCGTACGGTCGCCGGTGGCGCGCGCGATGCGCAGCAGCGAGTCGACGAACGCCGAGCCCACGGCCTGGGATCGGCGCCAGGCCGCATCGCCAGCGGGCGAGAAGCGGTCCAGCCAGCGATCGACCGGCCATTCGCGGGAGCCATCGGGTCGGCGGGTCGCCAGTGACCGATTCTGCGCCTCCACGGCGCCGGCAGAAACGACGAGCGCGGCGGCGAGCAACACGATGTTTCGCTGGAAGCTCGGGTGGCGAAAGGTTTGGCGGCTCAAGACGCGACGAGTCCTCGAGTAGCGCGGGAGCAGGCGCAGGGGACGGCCAGCCTAACACGGCTGACGAACCGGCTTCTCGATCGTCTCAGGAGTTGCCGGGCGAGCTATTCTGGCCGACACTCTGGGCCCCCTCCCGGTCACCGACGGAACCACGACCCTGATGTGGGGTCCGGCGGCACCGGACAGTATGTTCAACAACGGCGGTCGTCTGGCCGTCACGCACGGGAGGCAGCCATGAAGCACGCTCGATGGACCGCGCTGGCGGGCATCGTGATCGCATTCGTGCTGATCGCATCCGGAAGCCGCGCCGGCATCCTCGATGCCGTCAAGAAGAAGGTCACCGACAAGTCGACCAAGAAGGCCGAGGACACGATCGACAAGACCGTGGACCAGACCGGCAAGTCCACGGGCGACAAGAAGGCCGATGCCGCGGAGGCCGAAGCAGAGAAGGCTCCCGCCGAAAAGGGCAAGGGTAAGTTCTCGTCGATCTCGACCAAGTTCGACTACGTGCCGGGAGACAAGGTCCTGTTGATGGAGGACTTCACGCTGGACGAGCTGGGTGAATTCCCTACGCGCTGGAAGCTCAAGCAGGGCAACTACGAGATCGTCGACGCCGAGGGCATGCGCTGGCTGCGCTGCACGAGTCCCGACGGTCGTGTGCGTATGAAGGCCACGGGGGCGGGGCCGCTCCCCGAGTTCTGGACGCTCGATTTCGACGTGTACGCCAACGGCCCGAGCCTGGGCACCATGGTCAACGTTCGAGCGCTGAACGCCAGTGATGCACTGTGTTGGGAAGTGTTGTTCCCCCAGGGAAACGACATGGTGTTTCGGTCGGGCGATGTCTACTCGTCGACCCCACTCGAGGACCCCGAGGGGGTCGCCGGCCATCATCACATCAAGATCATGGTCCGCGGAACCGGAGTGAAGGCCTACGTCGACCGCCAGCGCATGGCGAACGTCCCCGAGATCTCGACAACGAATGGGATGCCGACCGACCTCGAGATGCGCATGTTCTCGCCGGCGGAACCCATGATCGCCAACGTGCGCTTCGCCGAGGGCTGCCGGCCGCCCAAAGACCTGCTCGCGGAGGGCAAGTTGGTCACCTACGGCATCTATTTCGACAGCGGCTCCGACGTCGTGCTGCCGGAATCTGCGCCCGTCCTGCGTCAGATCGCCTCCTACATGGAATCGAACGCCGCCGTAAAGCTCAAGATCACCGGCCATACCGACAACGTCGGATCGGCCGCCAGCAATCTCGACCTGTCGAAGCGCCGCTCGGCATCGGTGGCCAAGGTGCTGACCGAGCAGTTCTCAGTCGCCGGCGATCGCTTCGAAACCGACGGCATGGGCGACACGCAGACCGTCGCCAGCAACGCCAAGCCCGAGGGACGCGCGATGAACCGGCGCGTGGAGTTCGCCAAGCTCTAGCGTCTCCGGCCTCGCGTAATAAACCCGACGCTCCTGGGCGGGTCCGAAATCGGCCGCGGGCCCGCGGCACGCTGCGCGGCGTGCTACTCTGCGCCGGTGCGTCGCTTCCTGACTCCGCGCCTGGCGCTGATCGCGCTTGCGCACTTCGTCATCGACAGCTGCTCCAGTTTCATCGCCCCGCTCTATCCGCTGTTGATCGAGAAGCTCGGGCTGAACTTGACGCTGGTGGGCTCAGTGGTCGCCTTCTCGTCGCTGTCCTCCTCGCTCGCCCAGCCGTTGTTCGGGTTGTGGGCCGATCGCCTCCGCCGCCCGTGGTTCGTGGCTTTCGGGCCGCTGGTTGCCGCCGTGTTCCTGTGTGGCGTCGGTCTTGCTCCCAACTACTGGACGCTGGTGGCACTGCTGATCCTCGGGGGAGTCGGGGTCGCCGCGTTCCACCCGCAGGCTGCGGTGGCGGCGAGCACCTTGCTGCCGCGTCGCGGACTCGCGATGTCGATTTTCGTCGGAGGGGGCACGGTCGGGTTCTCGGTCGGTCCCTTGATCGCGGTGATGTTCGCGAGCGTGCTCGGTCTCGAGCGCACCTGGATCTGGGGGATCAGCGGCATCGCGGTCACGATTCCGCTCGCACTCTGGTTCTCGCGCATGCCACCCCTCGAGCACCACGCCATGCCGCGCGCGCCTTTGCGCGAGCTGGCGCCGGTCGCGGGCCACATCGCGACGCTCTACTTCACGACCGTGTGCCGATATGCCGCGAGCTACGGCTTCATGACGTTCCTGCCCATCTACTTGAGCCGCCGCGGCCACGCGTTCGAGTTCGGCGGACTGGCGGTGAGCGCCTATCTGACCGCGGGCGCCATCGGTACGTTCTTCGGTGGCTGGCTCTCGGACCGAATCGGGCGGCGCAATGTCGTGATCGTCTCGCTCGCGGGGGCGATCCCGTTCTACTTCGCATTCCTGTTCCTGCCCGACATGCTCGGCCTGGCTTCAGTGGTGGTCGGCGGTTTCCTGCTCCAGATGTCGCTGCCGGTCATGGTGGTCATGGGCCAGGAGCTGGCCCCGCGTCACGTCTCGACGGTGTCGAGCTTGATCATGGGCGCGGCATGGGGCGTGTCGATGCTGCTGATGACGCCGATCGGGGCTCTGGCCGACGCCACCAGCGTCACGGTCGCGATGGGTGCGCTCGCGAGCGCACTGGTGGTCGGTTTGGCGCTGGCGTTCACGCTGCCCGACACACGCCACCTGCGTTTTGCTCCGGCGGCCAGTGGCGCGCCGGTTACCGAGTTCGCGGCGGCGGTTCCGCCGGCGATCGCAGTCGCCGACGTCGTGCCGGCCGCGCGGACCCCCGCGCCGCCCACGCCATGAAACGCTTCGTCTGGCTCGCGGTCGCGATCGCGGTGGGCGGCGCTCACGCTCAATCCGAGCCGACTGCGCCCGATCCGACGGCCGCGCAGGCCGTGACGCCCCAGACGCGGGCCGATCTCGACAGCCTGATCGAGGTCGGCTTCGCGAACCGGTGGGAGTCGCTCGCGATCGGCGAACGAGTCGGTCGTTTCGCGCGCGCGCTCGCCGGCGCGCCGTACCTCGAAGGCACGCTCGAGGGTCCGGGCCCCGAAGTCTGCCGCATCACGACGCGCGGGTACGACTGCGTCACGTTCATGGAGCTGTGCCTGAACCTCGGGCGGATCGTTCGCCCGGGTGGCTCGAGGCCCGGTGCCGCGGACCTCGAGGCCGCGATCACCAAGACGCGCTATCGCCGGGGGCGTATCGAAGGCTATGCGTCGCGGCTCCACTACACCTCGGAATGGATCGCGGACAACATCGCCAAGGGGGTGGTCGAGGATGTCACCCTGGGGCTCGGAGGCGTCACGTTGCCGCTTTCGCTCGACTTCATGTCGACGCATCCGCAGAGCTATCCCGCGCTGCAAACGGATCCGGCGATGGTTCCCGCCATACGCGAGATCGAGAAGCGCGTGAGCCGCGTTCCGCGCCTGTACGTGCCTCGGTCGCGGGTCGCGGGCATCGAGTCGAAGCTCCATACCGGCGATCTGGTGGCGATCGCGACCTCGATCCGCGGCCTCGACTACTCGCACACCGGACTCGTGGTGCTGGACGAGGCCGGAGTGGCCCGTTTCGTACACGCCTCGTCCAAGAACCGGCGCGTGATGGTCGATGGCCGGATCAGCGACTATTTGGCGCGCGGGCCGCAGTCGAACATCGGGATCACCGTGGTGCGGCCCGTGAATCCACGGTAGAATTACGCCAATGATCGCTGGTTTCCCACGATGGGCTGCAGCACTGGGTTGATAAGGAGGTTCCTATGGAGCTACGCCAATCCCGCCATGCCCTCGCCTTGCTGGTCCCGATCGCAGTGCTCGCGTCGGTTGGGACCGCGCACGCGATCCAGGTCACCTACAACGTCGTCGCCACCGAAGCGCAGGAAGTCCCGGCGCCACCCAGCCCCTCGGGCGGCACCGCCACCGGCACCCTGACCTACGACACCGTCGCCAACACAGTCACTTACAACATCGCCGCGACCGGAATGAGCGGAACCGTCACGGCGGCGCACATTCACGCGTACAACAATGTGGGCTTCGCGGCTCCGGTCAAGATCACCTTCACGCAGACGCCGCCCGGCTCCGGGATCTTCACCGGCGTCGCCGCGTACCCCGATTCGGCGGAGAGGAACCTGCTCAACTCGGGTCTGACCTACGTCAACGTACGCACTGCGAACAATCCGTCCGGCCAGGTGCGAGACCAAGTCGAGAACTTGGGCGTGCCGCTGCCGGGCGTGTCACCCGTTGCCCTGAGCTTCCTGGCGGTGGGGCTCGCCGGCATCGGTGTGCCATACACCCGCCGTCGCCGGGCAACGGTTTCCTAGCATCCGAAGCCGCCGCGCTGTTCGGGGCGGTGGTGTAGAGTGTGAACGGGATGGCGGCACGTCGCTGCCGTCCCGTTCTCCTTTGGAGGCTGCACTCGATGCGATGGTGCTGGGCGACGCTTTGGTGCGCCCTTGCGGTTTCGTCCCTGGCGCTGGCGCAGGTTCCGGTTCCGCCGGTCACCGCGCCCGACACGACTCGCTCATTGACGGCCGCCCCGCCCGACACGGCCAAGGCTCCGGCGCGACCGCCGTCCCCGAACAGCGGGATCCGGAACAAGATCTCGGCCGGCGACCTGTTGAGCGCCGAATCGGTCCTCGAGGTCCATCGAGCCCAGTACGGCGAGGACGGCCCCTACCTCGCCGGGCTTTCCTGGCTGGCTCGCGGTGCGTTGCTGCTCGGCGATCTGCCGAAGGCCAGGCGTTACGTCGGCGATGTGCGCGCGCGCTGCGATGCCCGACTCGCCGCCGGGGTCGATCTCGAGAAGGATCATGACGTCGAGACGGCATTGGGGGCGGCGATCGAGGTCGAGGCGCAGATCCTGCAGCGCAGCAAGGATGCCGGCGCCGCGGCCGAGTTCGTGCGCCGCGAGATCGCCGGCATTCGCGGCCCGGCCGCACTGCGCTCGCGGCTCCAAAAGCGACTCAACTTGTTGACGCTCACGGGCGTGCTGGCGCCCGAGCTGGTGGTCGAGGACCACCTCGGCGAGCCGCCGCCATCCCTGGCCTCGCTCCGCGGCAAGCCGGTCGTGCTCTTCCTGTGGGCGGAATGGTGCGGCGATTGCAAGGCTCAGGCGGCGACACTCGCACGCGTCCGCAAGCAGCACGAAAGGGATAGTTTGCAGGTGATCGCCCTGACGCGCTTCTACGACGAAGTCCCCGACCGACCGCGCGAGAAGGCGCGCGTCGACAGCGTGTGGACCGCGGTCTATTCCGACCTCGGGCCGATTCCCCGCCTCTTCAGCACGGTCTCGATGGAGCGCTACGGCGGCTCGAGCACTCCGACCTTCGTGTTCATCGACCGCAACGGATTGGTGCGCGGCTATACGCCCACCCGTCTGACCGAGTCCGCGTTCGAGGAGTGGCTGGCGCCCGTGCTGCGCTGAAACGCGATCAGCGCTTGCGCGCGATAATCTCGAGTACGGTGGGAGTCAGGCAGAAGCCGCCGAGGGTCGTCCCGGTGTCGATGAACGCATGGTGCATGTCGCGCGCTCGGGCCGCGTCGATGCGGCCGAGGTCGACCAGGCGCTGGAGGCCGATCTCGACGAAGATCCTCGGCCAGTGCCATAAATCGTCGCCCGGACGGGCGACTTCGGTGATCGGCCTCAGCTCGCGCAACTCGAAGCCCAACTCCTCGAGCCAGCGCGGCAGGTCGAGACCGATGTCGGGCTCGCCGCCGCTCGCGCGCCACGACGCGATGACTTCCTCGACGAACGCCTCGAATAGCGGGCTGCGGGGCGACAGCCGCCACGCGCGGTAGTCGACATATTCGTGGAACACCATCGTTCCGCCCGGCCGCAGGGTCGCGGCCACCCGTTCCAGGAGCCGGCGCGGATGGCGCACGAACGCATAGATCCATCGCGACCAGGCGCCGTCGGCTCGAACGTCGGGGAAGGGCTGCTCGTCGAAGTCCAGCTCGTGGACCGTGAAGTTGTCGAACCCACGAGCGCGGGCGCGGTCGGCGAGCGCGTCGAGAAAACGCCGCGACCGATCGAGGGCGATCACGCGCCCCGAGGTACCGACCCACTCCGCCAGATCGAGCGTGGCGTACCCTGGACCACAGCCGACGTCGAGCAGCGTCTGGCCGAGCGTGAACCCTGCGCGTCTCCACGCGTCGGTGGCGCGTGGACGCCAAATTCGGTGTTGCAGGCCCAAGCGCCAGAGCTCGGCGTCGTGGGTGCCGAGGACATAGTCCTTCTCGGTGGTCATGGGGCCTCCAGAAGCCGGATCCGCGGTGCTACGCCCCGGAAGATCGCCGGGGCCCGCACACTGTGCCACACCTTGTGGAAGCTCGCGCCCGAGGGGGAAACCTCTCCAGACCATGGGGCAATCTGCCGATTCCTCCCGGGAAGACAGTCGCATTCCCCACCGCGCTCGAGGAACTCTCGATGGCTACGCAAGTCCTGTCCGGATCGCTCGCCTACTTCGGTTTGGCTCAGGTCCTCCGGTTCCTGCAATCCAGCCGGGCCACGGGTTGTCTGCAGCTCGAGCGGGGCGACCAGCGCACCGAGATCTACGTCGAGGACGGCCGGTCCATGTTCGCCCGGACCAACGTCAGCGCGCTTCGGATCGGAGAAATCCTGGTGCGGCGCGGGGAACTCCCGCCCGAGGCCATCGAGTTCGTGCTCGCGATCCAGCAGGACAGCCCGGGAGCCCGAATCGGCCGAATGCTGGTCGACAATGATGTGCTGACCGAAGCCCAGATGCGCGAGGCGATGCTCCTGGTTCAGCGCCACGTCATCCTGGCGGCTATGCGCTGGAAGCGCGGGATGTTCCGCTTTGGCTCCGAGGAGCGAATCATCGGTGAGGACATCCGGCTGCCGCTCGACGTGGACGATCTGCTGGTCTGGTCCCTGAGCGCCGCCGACTGGCTCCTCGATCGCCCGGACGACGCGAAGGCGGCCTAGAATCAGGCCGCCTTCGTCCTTCTCTCTTCGGTTTCGGGCTCAGGCCGCTTTCGCCAGCTTCTCGTTGTCCTCGTAGTCGTCGTCCCCGTAGTCGTCTTCCTCGCGGACGAGTGCCACAGCGGCTCGGATGTCAGCGGTCATCTTGCGCTCATCACGCAGGCTCTCGATCACCGCCTCGGCCTGCTTGAGCAGGACCTTGAGCGAGCCGGCCTTCTCGATCGCCTGATCGACCACCGCCTTCTGACCTTGCAGCGACTCGAGGCTGGAGCGAACCTCGACCAACAGGGCGTCGGCGCGGGCGAGCCGCTCCTCGGCCCGGGTCATCTGACGCTTGCGTTCGTCGAGCGCGGTCGCGGTCTCGCGGACCTCGCGCAGCCGGGTCATGACGTCTTCCAGCTGGCGGTGGGTTTCGCCGATTTCGCGCTGCGACGACGTGATCATGCGGACGTCCGAGGCGGTCTTCTCGGCCGTGGCGAACATCCGTTCGAGGTCGGCCGAAAGCGACTCGACCGTGCCCTGCCGCGCCGAGATCTGCTCGAGCGACCGGGTGACCTCCTGATCCACCAACTCCCATTTGACCAGACGCTCTTCGAACGCATCCAGCCGCTTCTCGACGTGCGTCAGGTTGGCGCCTCGATCCTCGAGCTGGGCGGTCAGGGACTCCAACCGCTCGGCGCGCTCGTCGGATGAGGCGAGTGAGGAGGTCAGCCCCTTCGACAACTCGTCCAGTTCCTGGGCCGCGGCGGCGGCCTCCTGGCGCAGTTTCGAGGAGCGCTTGAGGTCTTCGGCCGCCGACTCGAGCGCACGCTGGCGCTGATCCAGCTCCTCCTTGAGCGCGCGGGTCCGGTCGGCGAGCCCTTCGACCGACTCGCAGCGCGACTCGACGGTCGTGACCTGCTTGCCGGCCTTCTCCGCCCGGCGCAACGCCTCCTCGACTCCGTTCGAGATGCCGGCGATCGCCTGGGCCAGTCGATCCGCTTCCTGGGCGTGCGACTCGAGCGTCACGAACTGGCGCTCGGCCGCCTCCATCCGCGCCCCCAACTGCTGGCTGCGGTCGTCGAGCGCGCTGCCCAGGTGCTCGATGTCCGACATGCGGCGCTGAACGTCTTCGACGACGCCCCGGCGCTGCTCGACCACGGCCATGGCCTCGCTCGCCCGCTGCGCCTGCTTGAGTACGGCCTCGACGGTCGGCGCCATCTGTCGCAGGTCTTGCACCTGGTCGCGCACGTCCCGCACCGACTGATCGATCCCGTTGAGCCAGTTCCGGGTCTCGTTCTGGGCTTCGCGCACACGGGCGATCTCGCCGTCGGCGAGTCGCGTTTGCTCGAGCGCGTCCTGGACCATGGCGTGCACGCTGCCGAGCTGGCCGAGGTCCCGCAGGGCGGACTCGACCGCTGGACGCGACTCCTCGATACGCGTCACGTGGCCCGCGGCCTCGCGCACGGTGCGGCTCATGTCCTCGACGTCGCGGCGGATACCCTGGAGCTTGCCAGCCTCCTCGCCGACATGAGCCAGCTCGTCGGTCAGCGTCTGCAGGCGCACGGAAACGGATTGTGTCTGGCCGGTGAGGGTGGCGACCGTCTGTGCCGACTCGTTCAGATTGCGGAAACGCTCCTCGAAGTCGCCGAGCGCGGTGCGCAGGTCGGCGACCCGCTGGCTGACCGATTCCAGGCCCTTGGTCTCGAACTCGAAGTGCCCGACCGTGTTCTTCATCTCGTTGCGCATCGCGGCGAGATCCTGCCGGGTCGAAACCACCTGGCCGTCCGTTTCGCGCTGGAGCTGATCGATCTCGCGCGAGCGTTCGAGCACCGACTCGTGGAGCGACTGGAGTCCGAGCACCCGGTCGTGCATCTGGCCCAGAAGTTTCTCCTGCTCCTGGGCTTGCTGCAGGCCGGTGTCGATGCGGCGCATCGCCCGGTCCAAGTTGTCCGCGCGGGTCAGGGCGCGCTCGATCGCCTCGTGCTGCGCCTCGAGGGCCGCGCTCTTCTGGGTGACCGAGTCGCCGAGGGCCTTGAGCGTGCCGATCTCGCGACGCAGGTCGTTGACCGTCTGCTGGATGCCGTCGATTCCCTGGACCGATTGCTCGACGCCGGTGACCCGGCGTTCCTTGTCCTGGAGCGCACGGCCGAGGTCTTCACCGCGACGGTCGAGGGCCTCCATCTTGGAGACCGCCAGCTTGTGCGCGTCCATCAGGCGCTCGTGCTGCTCGCGCAGCCGGGCCAGATGCTCGCCGGTGCCTTCGACCTGACTGCGGATCGATTCGGCTTCGCCGCGGATCAGCTGGAACGGCTTCTCGATCTCCATGAAGGACTCGAGACGCTCCTTGAGGTCGAGCGCCTGGTCGATCTTGATGTGGGTCTCTTCGAACCCGTTCTTGATCTGCTGGGCGTCCTCGAGGACCGAGTGGATCTGCGTCTCGGCGCGCTCCTGATCCTGCTTGAGGATCTCGGCGCGTTCGTCGAGGGTCTCGAACTGACGCGACACCTGCACCATCGCGGCGAAGCGCTGCTCCAGTTCGCTGATCCGCCCGCTCACGGCGTCGGCTTCTTTCACCGCCTGAGCCAATGGCTCTCCGAGTTCCTGCAGGCGCTCGCTCGCGGAGCGTGCGCTTTCGACCAGCGCTTCGTAGCGATCGCGCTCCTTTCGGATTTCCTGCAGGATTGCGCGCGCCTCCTCGGCGACTTCCTTGGAGCCATTCCCGAGCAGATTCTTGAGCATCGTACGCTCCTCCGGACGCGCCGCCCTGGGCCATGGGACCGAGTTCAGCCGCGCGATGAGGTGAACGCTCCTGCCATCGGCGAGGAGCGGGAAGGGGTTTGGAGCCGAGGGGTCATGCAAGATGCGGGCCTCGCATGGCATTTCCGACGAGACGTTGTGACTGCGCGACTTGCGGTGGGGTGGACCCCCGAAGTGGCGGTTGGTCACCCGGCAGATTGCACGCCGGTGAGGTCTGGAGCCGGCAAGTTACCGGCCGGCGGCCGAGCTCGGCCGATTCGTTGTCGGACGTGCGACCCGATCAGATTCGGCCGCGCACGCGGAATCGAGAGCTGGGTTGCCGTGGCATGGGCCGAATGGTTCCCGCGCGCATAGCGGCGTCGATCATCGGCTCGGTCGGCGACACATCCTCGGTCCACTCGCGCTCTGTGGCCCCGCGGCCGGACCAGGTGCCAATCAGCACGCCGACCACCAGCCCCGCGATGTGTGCGGCGACGTTGACTTGGTCGTCCACGTACTCCCCCGACATGTCGCTAGCCACGAAGATGGCGATCAAGCCCCAAAGCAAGAGCGCTGGCCGAAGCTTCCTACACACCGGCACGACCAGCATCGCGCCAATCAAGGCATAGGCGCCGTCCGAGGCCCCGGCCGACCAGTCGTAGCCGCACACCAGAGAAACCACGGAGGCGGTCACGGTCGCCAGGGCATAGAGAAGTGCGAACTTCCAAGTCGCCAAGACGGGCTCGAGGGCGAGGCCGACGACGAAGATCGCCACACAGTTGCTGAAGACGTGACCGTAGTCGGCGTGAATCCACGAGCTGGTCACGACCCGCCATACTTGACCTTGTTCGAGCACCAACGTGCTCGACAAGGCGAACCATTGCCAGCCCCATAGGATCAGCTCCTCACCGCCGAGGCTGAGGCAGAAGTGGACGAGCAGATTGATGGTGACGATCAGCACCGTGATGGGCGAGGCGTAGGTGCGCTCGCGCAGCAAGTGCGCCGCCGCCCGCCAGGCGAGAATCCCGAGCATCCAGGTCGGCTGCGTGTCCGGGCCGGGAGTCTTGCAATGCCCAGGCGTGCGAACCGGGGGGCGGTCGCCGTTTGCCTCGGGCGCCGGGGGCGCGGAGGCGCGTCGATGTCGAGGATGGAGCTGCATGGGCTGGGCCGCGGCCGAGAATGCACGCCGAATGCCAGCCCGGGTCAGCCTGGGGTCGAGCGCCCCTCGGATTCGGTGGAGCGGGTGCGCGCCGCGGCGTCGTCCTGCGGCGCCGGAGCTTGGAACCAGCGAGTGCGCGGCACTACCACCGCGCCCTCGGGCTGCCCCTCGAAGTGCGGGGTCATGATCTGGACGCCGTGCTCGTTGAACGCGTCGAGGATGTTCGAGTGCAGCTCGGAGAGCATGAGGTAGCGCTCCTCGGCGCGCGCGATGCTCACGATCAGCTGATACTCGATGGCGAAATCCGACAAGTTGGTCTTGAGAACCAGCGGCGCCGGCTCGCCCAACACCATCCGGGTCTTCTTTGCCGCACCGAGCAGCATGGCTTCGACCTGACGCCAGGGCGCGTCGTAGCCGATCGCGACCTGGGTCATGACCCGGGCGCCGCCCACCGACTTCGCTTGGCGCGAGTAGTTGACCGTCGCCGAGCTCACCAGGACCGAATAGGGAATGGTGATCTCCTCCTTGCGGCGGGTCTGCACCTTGGCGGCCAGCGCCCCGATCTCGGTCACCGTGCCCTCGTGCTCGCCGATCCGCACGTACTCGCCGACGCTGAAGGCGCGGGTGTAGACCACTACCAGGCCACCCAGCAGCTGACTGACGATACCGCTCGAACCCAGCGACACCATCAGTCCGATGAACACGCTGACTCCCTGGAACGCCGCGGTTCCCGAACCGGGCAGATAGGGGTAGGCCACGATCAGCGCGAACACCCACAAGAGCGCGACCGCCAGCCGCCGGGTGGCGCGCGCGATCTCGACCTGGATCCACTGGGATTCCGCGCTGGCGAAGAACGCGGTGATGAAGCGGCTCAGCATTCGCGTTACGAAGTAGATCACGAACACCACGAACAGATTGGGAAGCGATTGGATGAAGCTCAGCCCGAGGTTTCGCAGCACCGTGGTGATGAAACCGCCCAACTGATGGCCCCAGGGGCGGGTGTAGGGGAACTGATGGAGCACGAACGTGAGCCAGAGGTAGATCACGGTCGCCCCGCCCGCCCAGGTGAGCGTTCGCACCAGGATGGCTTCGATCGCGTGCAGGTACGGGCGCACGTCGACCTGGCCGATCCGCAGCGGGCGTTTCGCGCCGTGCGGTGAGCCGGCGATCCGACCCAACAGGAGCCGGGCGACGCGCAGCAGCAGGACCATGGCCAGAATGGCGACCAACGTTGCGCCGATCGCCCAGGCCAGGCCGCGCAAGAAGGCCGGCCAGTGCAGTTGCTCGTTCCGGCTCGCGAGCCAGGCCCTGAGATTAGCCACCGCCCGCGCGGACGCGACGTTGAGCGACTCCCCGGCTGCGAGGTCGGCATCCTGCTCGAGCAGCCATACGGTCAGCATGCCGTTGACGAAGATCACGACACTCGAGGTGTCGCCGAGTGCCGCAGGCCGCGCCTCGATCTGGTACTCGGGAAGTCCCGCAGGAATGGCCAGGATGCGGCGCGCGGCGCGCTCCGCGCGCTCGGCGGCGGAGAGACCCTGAAGCGACGAGCGCAGGCGGGTAATCTCCTGATTCCACACGACGACCGGAACCGATTCGTCGTCGCGATCAGCAGTCGTCGGTGTTGCGAGGGAGGGAAGGGGCGCTGACTCTTGCGCGGCCACCGGTGCTGGGCACGCGAGGATTCCGACGGCCATCGCGGCGAAGAGCGAGAACCTCAGAATCGACCGCATATCCATTTCGACCGCCTCCCTGGTCGCTTCACCCGGATCTTGCCGGCGCAGGATGCATCCTGAGCCTGCACCGCTTCAATAGGGCTTGTAGCTCTTCTCCTCGATCAGCTCGGACCCCAGCGCCAGGTTCAGCTCGCGCTTGATCGCGGCCCGGCGGTCGTTGGTGCGATAGACCGAGCGCGCCAGCTCGATGAACTCGGCGTCGAACGCCTGAGTGGCCTCCTTGGCGCGAATCCGGTCTTCGATCTCCCACAGCGACTCGTTGACCTGGCGGAGCTGAGCGACCAGTGCCGCGACGTCGCGCCCCGCGAGCGGCGATGCTGCCCAGGTCGAGCGCAACAGCTCGAGCTCGCGGCGCACGTTGGCCAGCTTCCCCGAGTCGGCCATGCGCGCCGACTTGATCTCGAGGATCGTGAGCTTGTCGAGGAACTCGCCGGGCGAGGTCTGGACGTTCAACACGAGATCCGATTCCTTATAGTAGAGTGCGTGACCGTTGCAGCTCATTCTCAACGGATTGTGTGGGCCGGCGCAAGGAGCCGAAGAACGGACGTCTCATGAACCGACTCCTCACGGTCACGCCACCCTTGCCGCCGTGGGTTCACCTGCGGCGCCCGCTCGACGCGCTGCCGTTTCCACTCGAGAGGGGACCGTTGCGTCTGTTCGCCGGCGCGCGGCAGGGGCTGTCTCACGGTCTTGGCCAGCTGGCCCTCGGTGCGGGGCATTGTGTGCTGGTGCCGGCGTATCACGACGGTGCGGAGATCGAGGCCTACGTTCGTGCCGGACTGTCACTCAAATGGTACGAGGCGCGCCCGAGCCTCGCGCCCGACCCGGCCGAGCTCGAGTCGCTCCTGGACTCCAGCGTGCGCGCGCTGCACTTGATCCACTACCTCGGATTCGCGCAGGACGCGCCGGCTTGGCGGGCTTGGTGCGACGATCGCGACCTTCTGCTGGTCGAAGACGTGACCCAGGGCTGGCTCGGGACCGCGGGTGGTCAACCGCTGGGCACATTCGGTGACCTGGCGATGTTCAGCTTCCACGAGTCGATCGGAATCCCGGATGGTGGCGCCGCCGTATTGCGGGGCGTGCGCCTGGTCGCCGATCGCGCGGGGGCCATGGGCACGTCTGCCATGCTCGCCAGGCATGGTGAGTGGCTCACGGGACGGCTGGGCCCGGTGGGGTGGTCGTGGACGATGCGGAACGGGTCGCCGCGTTCGATCTCGTCTCGCATTGCCCTCGGCGACCCGGACAGCCCCGCGTTCGCGATGTCCGAAAGGCTCATTCAGCGCCTGGCGCTGACCGAGGTCGCCGACCGACGCCGGCAGAACTACCGGCGACTGCAGGCTGCACTCCCGAGCCGCGCCCCCGATCCGTTCGGACGCGACCCGGAAGGAGCGAGTCCCCATGCGTTCCCGCTGTTCGTGGCGGACAAAGGGCGCGCGATCGCCCAACTGGCCGCACATGGCATTGATGCGATCGACGCGTGGTCGGCGCCGCATCCGGCGCTGCCGGCGGACCGGTTCCCCGGAGCCGCGCGACGGCGCGCCGGTGTCATCCTGTTGCCGGTGCACCAGGAGCTGCGCGCGGCCGACCTCGAGCGCATCGTGAACGCGGCCCGTGGGATTCCCGACCTGCGCATGCACGAGCGGGTGTTCTCGTGAGCCGGGTCGCTGTCCCGCGCACGCGGGAGGGAAGACGCTCGTGAGCAACAACCACTCGTTGCGTCTGCTCGCCGTGCTCGCGCACCCCGACGACGAGTCGCTCGGTGTCGGCGGCACGCTGGCGCACTACGCCGCCCAAGGGATCGATCTCGCGTTGATCACCGCCACGCTCGGGCAGAAGGGGCGCTACCGCGGCGAACGGGACGGACCGAACCATCCGGGACCCGAGGGACTCGGGCGCATTCGAGAGGCCGAGCTGCGCGCGGCCGCGGCCATTCTTGGCGTGCGCGACCTCACGCTGCTCGGCTACATGGACGGTTCGCTCGACCGCGTCGATCCGATCGAGGCGATCGGGCGGGTCGCGCACCACATCCGCCGGCTGCGACCGCACGTGGTGATCACGTTTCCGCCCGACGGCGCCTACGGCCATCCGGATCACGTCGCGATCTCCCAGCTGACCTCGGCGGCGGTCGTGGCCGCCGCCGATCCGGCGCATGCCGCCGGCGCCGGCGGTTCCGCCCCGCACGCGGTCGCCAAGCTCTACTTCATGGTCGGGAGCCAGGCAAGCCTCGACGCCTATCAGTCCGCTGTGGTCCGGCTGCGCAGCGTCGTCGACGGCGTCGAGCGGACCGCGGTGGCGTGGCCCGACTGGCTGATCACCACCACGCTCGACACCCGAGTTCACCAAGACACGGTATGGCAGGCGGTGATGTGCCACGAGTCCCAGGTCTCGGGCTATCAACGCATGCTCGCCCTGTCGCCCCAGCAACGCGCCGAACTGTGGGGTGTCCAGCGCTTCTATCGCTCGTTCAGCACCGTGAACGGCGGACGCGAGTCCGAGACCGATCTGTTCGCGGGGCTGCGTCCGCTGCGCCGGACATGAAGGCACGCACCTGGGCCGAGTTGGCAGTTCATCGCACGCACTCGTATCCTGTCTCGACGCTGTCGAGCAGAACTCGACGTTCGCCTGAAAGGACCCTGGCATGAATTCACCAAAATTGAGAATGGCCGTCGCGGCCGGATTCGGGTTCGCGATGTCGATGGCGCTGTTCGTCGTTCCAGTCGCCCACGCCCAGCGGAGCGTCGAACTGATCCCGTTCGCCGGATACATGTGGGGCGGCACGCTCGACTACACGGATGGCAGTGTCCACATCGAGGCCGCGCCCAGCTACGGCGGCATGCTCAGCGTCGAGACGCGGCCGAACGAGTTCGTGGACGTGAGTTACTGGTTTCAGAGCTCGGAAGTCACCGCTCGTCCGCGCGGGCTGCCCCACTTCCGGCTGATGGACCTGGATACGCACTACATTCAGGCGGGCGGCACCAAGTACCTTCCGACCGGCGGCAAGGCAGCTCCGTTCGCGACCGGCGGAATCGGCATGACCATCTTCAGTCCGACCGGCGCAGCCAGCGGGGTCAACGTGAACAGCACGACGGTGTTCTCGCTCGCGGTCGGCGGCGGGATTCGCTTCGAGGTCAACGAGAAGGTGGCCCTGCGGGCCCAGGCGCGCCTGCTGCTGCCCACTCAGCTGTGGGGCGGCAGCGTGTGGTTCGGCACCGGCGGGGGCGGCGTGAGCGTGAGCGGCACGGCGATCGCTCAGGGCGATGCCACTCTCGGCCTGGTGATCAAGCTCGGCAGTTGAGCTTTTGCGGTTGACAGAATCGCGGGAACCCCGATCATCCCGGTCGGATACGGATCCTTCACCCCCAATCGAGGAGGACGCGATGAGCGTGAGCTGGAGAACGACCCGCGCGGTCGTGATCTTGCTGGCGGCCACGACGCTCGTGGCCGGCTGTGGTGTTTCGAAAGCCAAGTACCTCGAAGCGACGCAGAGCGCCGAGTCGCTGGCGGCCAAGAACGCCGAACTGCAGAAGAACCTGGACGCTTCGAACGCCAAGGGGCAGGAACTCGAGCAGAAGGTCGCGTCGATGCAGTCCTCGGTCGACCAGCTGAACGCCGATCTCGAACGCGAGAAACAGGAAAAGCAGAAGATGCAGTCCACTTACGACGGACTGGTCGGCCAATTGCAGGCCGAGGTCAGCAGCGGCCACGTCCAGATCCAGCAGGTGCGCGACGGCATCCGGGTGAATCTGGCGCAGGACATCCTGTTCAAGTCGGGATCGGCGAATCTCGACAAGGCCGGCAAGGAGTTGCTGACCAAGGTTGCCGATGAGATGAAGACCTCGACCTACGAGGTCCTGGTCATCGGGCACGCCGACAACCAGAAGATCGGACCCACCCTGGCGCAGCGTTACCCCACCAACTGGGAACTGGGTGGTGCGCGCTCGGCGACCATCGTGCGTCTGTTCCAGGACAACGGCATCGCGACCAATCGGATGCTGGTGGTGTCGGCGAGTGACGCGCGCCCGCGCGCGGACAACGCCACCCCGGAGGGTCGCGAACAGAACCGGCGCATCGAGATTCTCCTGCGTCCGGTCAAGGTCGAAGAGGCGGCTTCCAACTAGGGTTCACGTGTATTCCGCAGAAAAAGAACTTCCCTCCGGGAGCGCAAGCCCTCGGAGGGAAGCTCTGTTTGCGGTCATCTCGACACCAGCGCACCCGGATCGAACGTGCACGATCGTGCTCGCCCCGCCTCAGCCTCCGCTTCCGAGAATTTCGGCGACCTCGGGCACGTCCTCGAAAGTCACACGGACCCGATGGCGGACCGACCGCCGGTAGTTGGTTCCCGCCGGGTCTCGTTCCAGGAACCCCTCGTCGACCAGCGCTCGCCTGAGCGCCGCACGGTCGATCTTCCAGCCGACCCCTTCCAGGGCCAGGAAATCCCCGATTCGGCCCGTGGCGTCGATTTCGTCGAGCCGTTCCTCGGGACCAAATCGGCTCGCGACCGCGTGGAGCAGGATCCACCGGTCTCGCTGGCGGCGCGGCAGGCCGGAATCCAGCCCTCCGCGTCGCATCAGGGCCCGAATCCTCCGCCCATATTCCTCCGCCGGAACGTGCTCTATTGCCATAGCGCAGCGTAGGCGTTGAGCCAGCCCTCACCCCACAGGAAGACGACCATGGCGGCGGGCGCGAGCAGGGTGCCGAACGGGAGTGCGGTCTGGCCGTCGCCGCGCCCACGGTGGATCAGCCACCCACCCCAAAGCGAGCCCGCCAGGGCGGCGATCAGGAGGGTGAGAAGGGTCAGCTGCCAGCCCAGGATCGCGCCGAACATGGCTGCCAATTTGACGTCGCCAAACCCCATACCTTCGACCTTTCGGACCCGAAAGTAGGCCCAGCCAAGGAGCCAAAGGATACCGCTGCCCACGGCGATCCCGAAGATCGCGTGGCGGGCGCCTCCCGGGACTTGGAGCACGGCCGCCAGAGCCAGGAGGGTGCCGGGAAAGGTCAGGACGTCGGGGAGGAGCTGGAAGTCGAGGTCGATCCACATGAGGGCCACCAGCATGAACCCCCAGATGGCGAGCAATGGGTAGATCGGGGTGACGCCGGTCAGACGCAGGAGGAGAACGGCCCAAACGGCGCAGATGACCTCGGTCAGCGGATAGCGGAGCGCGACCCGCACGCCGCAGTGGCGGCATCGGCCCCGGCTGGCAAGCCATGAAAACAGCGGGATCAGGTCGGCGAGCCCCAGCTGGGTCTGGCATCCCGGACAGGCCGATCGGCCCCGAAGCCACGAGATTCCACGTGGGACCCGGTAGGCGATCGCGGTGACCGCGCTGCCCATCACCAGTCCCAGCAGGCCGGCCAGCGCGTACATCCAGGGAGCCGGACTCACCAGAAATCTCCGATCATTGAAAAGCCCCGAGCTCCTCTGGCAGAATCGGAGCCACACCCGAAGAACAAAGCACCGGAAGTTCGCGAGGAGTTTCGGAGTCCCCCATGATGCGTCTTTTTCTCTTCCTCGCTGTCGTTGCCAACAGCATGGACTTGGTGGCGACCGCGCTCGGCATTCACTGGTTCGGGAACCGCGAAGGCAATCCGCTCCTCGCCGGCATCGCGCACCATCATTGGTGGGTCTTCGTGCTGGTCAAGGGCGTCCTGGTTCCCCTGCTGATCGTGCGACTGTACCGCTACCGTGACAGTTCGCCGACGCTCGCGCGCGCCGGCCTGGTCCTGGTTCTGTTCGCCCTGACGATCGCCGTGGGCCAGTGGCTCGGCTGGATCGCGGGTGTGGTGCACGTCGCGACGGTCTTGAAGCTCTAGCCGCCTCCAGCGACCGAGGCGGTTACTGCTGTTCGGGCAGGATTCGTGGCGTGACTTCGATCACCAGATCAGTCTTGCGCACGCCGCTGACGTGGTGCTGGAACAGATAGCCGATTCCCGGGATCGAGCCCAGGATCGGAACCCGGGTGACGTCGGTGGTCCGGTCCTCACTGAGCAGGCCGCCGATCAACACCGAAGCGCCGTCCTTGAGCCGCACCGTGGTGCGGGCCTCCCGGGTCGCCACCACCGGCAGGTCGTTGTTCTCGCCGCGGAAGCCGATCACCGTGCTGACCTCCGGGATGATCAGGGTGGTGATGTAGCCGTCGGCGTTGATCAGGGGCGTGATCCGCAGCTTGATGCCGACCTCTTCCTTCTCGATGCGCTCGGTGGGTGCCGCCGCACCGCCCGCGAACACGGTGCTGCTGATGGTGTAGGGAATGCGCTGCCCGATCAGGATCGAGGCTTCGCGACCGTTGAGCGTGGCGATTTTCGGATTGGCGAGCACCCGCGCGTTGCCGTCCTGGATCAGGAGGTCGAGCGAGACGCGGAACACCTCGGCGATGCGGCTGAAGTTGTTGAGCTTGAAGATGTCGCTGGTCCCGGGTGTGTTGGGAAATACCTTGAGACCGTCGAGCACGCCGTCTTCGCCGACGCCGCTGACCGAATCGTAGTTGCCCTCGACGAACACGAAGCTCTGGCGCGACAACTGGGCCCAGTCGATGCCCAGCTCCTTCGCGTCGTCGGTCGAGACTTCGATGATGCGGGCCTCGAGCATGACCTGCCTTGCCGGCTGGTCGAGCAGGGCGACGATGTCGCGAATCTCGGCGATCACCCGGGGGCTGGTCACCACGATCAACCGGTTGCCGCCCTCGTCGACCTGGATGTCGCCCGCGAGGTTCTGCAGCGCTGCCTGCACGTCTTTCGCGTCGGCGTATTTGAGCTCGACCACGTGCGCCGAAAGTCCGGTTTCCTCCTTGAGGCTCTCAGGGCTGCCGACCAGGATCGACTTGCCGATGCGTTCGTAGGCGAGGCCCGCGGCGCGCACCACCATGTTGACCGCCTGGTCGATCGGCACGTCCTTCATGTGGATCGAGATGCGCGTCCCGGTGACCCCCGGGCCGGTGATGATGTTGAGGTCGCCCTTCTCGGCGAGAATGCGCAGGACGCTCGGCAGATAGGCGTCCTCCGCGTCGAGCGTGACCAGTCGTTCCGCGGCCAGGGACGTCCGGGCCGGGATGAACATGCAGGCAAGCGCGGCCAGCGCGAGCGCCGCCGCGAACCAACGGCGCCATCCGTGGAGTTGCTGCACTTATTCTCCTTTCCGCGCGAGCCTGAGGACCGTCTGCTGGCCGTCGCGTTGCACGACGACCTCGCCGGGCCGAATGCTCACGACCGTAAAATCGGCAAAGAGGCTGTTCTCCCGAACCGTGAAATCACGGCCTTCGAACTGAATCGTGGCGCGCGCATCCCCGGTTTCGTAAATCACACTGGTCAGGGTCGGGCGCGAAGGCTCGACCGGCTTGGGCGGCCCGGCGTTCTTCGACGGGCGGGGCGTGGGGACAACGGCGACCACAGGGTACCCGAACGGATCGCGCATCGACGTCGCCGCGGGCGCCGGCCGCTGGGCCAGCATGCGGTCGAGTCGCCCGTAGGGGCTTTCCGGGCGAATCACCGGGGTGTTGTTCGACGGCGTCCACGAGCCGGAGGCGCGCAGTGCGCCCAGCGTCTGCTGCACCACCAGCACCAGCACCGTCACGCCGACCAGCGGCGCCACCACCATACGAGCATCGAGCTTCATGTCTTGCGTCGCTCCTGCTTGAGGATGAGCCGGCTGACCCAGAGGTCGAGCTGAACGCGACCGCCGTCTTCGGGGAGCAGCGCGAACCGGTCGACGCCGATGAGCTGGCGCCCGGTCGCCAGCGCGTTCATGAGGGCCACGACCTGGGAGTATCGGCCGCGAGCCTTGACGTAGGCGCGAACCTGGACGTACTTCGGCTGCTGGATCACCGCACCCGGCTGAGTCGCGAGTACATCGAGCCCTTGGTCATCCACCGTTCGGGTCACCCCCTCGAGCAGTTGGGCGGTCAGTTGGCCCGAAGCGCCCTGCCGCTGCGCCTCCGCCGGCGATAGTGCGTTGTCGACCACCATCGCCAGGACTCGGGGCGGAACCAGCGCGGGGGCGCGCGAAAGGTCGAGCGGCAAGCCCAGATCCGAAGCCTGCTGAACCGCCTTCTGATAACGCTTCGCGGCCGGCTGGAACGCGAGCTGGTGCACCAGCATGAACAGCGCGAAGAAACCGACGGCGCCGACCAGAGGCCAGTTGCGACGAAGCGTGGCCGCCAGGATCGGGTTCGAGATCAGCGGCATTCGATCGTGAACTCGGCGACGTTGTCGCCCTCGGAGACCTTGGTCGAGGACAGCTTGATGGTCTGGTACCCGCGCGCGAACAGCGAATCGTCGTGTAAGAGGCTGACGACTTTGAGCACATCCTGCGTACGATCCTGTCCGGCCGCGGTACGCACCAGCCCCTGGATCACCAGTCGATTCTGGTCGGCCTGCGCGGTCAGATTTTGCGGATTCACCGCCACCGAAGTCAGACGCACGTTCGCGGGCAGGATGGCTCCCAGGCGACCCAGGCGGTCCCGCCAGGTTCGGGGATTGGCCACGTATTGCTCGAGCAGGGCCAGCTCGGTCGAGCGCAGCTCCCAGTCGGCGCCGGCGCCCTGTTCACGCCGCATCCTCTCGGCCTGGCGTTCGATCAGGTGCACCCGGCGGTGCAGCGCGACGCAGTTCAGGCCGTACAGTCCGAGAATGACACCGATCACACCGAAGTAGCCGACCCAGACCCCGAGCATGATGACGCGTCGCCGGGCGCGCGCCAGCGCGGCCTCGTAGGCCTCACGGCGGAAGTTGATGAAGAAGATCGCGCTCATGCCGTCCTTTTCGAGCCGGTTTCGCGGTCGGCTTCGGTGCCGAAGCCAGCGCGCGGCTCACGCGCTACGCAGCGAGAGCCCGTACGCTTGCGCGAACTGCGGGGCGACGGCCGGATGTCCATCGGTGCCGCTCAGCAATTCCATGGGGTTGAAGACGCGCACCGGGCACTCTAGCAATTCCTGGAGCCGATCGGCGAGGCCGGGCAGTCGCGCCGATCCGCCCGAGAGCCACATCGAGAACGATTCGGGGAGCGTGCCGATCGTGCGATAGAACGCGAGCGATCGCCGGACTTCATCGAGTAGCTGGAATCGCAGCGCGTCGAGGATGAAACCCATCTCCGGCAGGTTCCAGTCGACGCGAAAGCCGGGCCGGTCCGATCCGGCGGACACTTTCCACTCTTCGGCCTCGTCGAACGGCACTTTCGTGCCGCGGGCGACGGCCTCGGTCAGTGTGCGCCCGCCGAAGTCCAGCCGCCGGGCGAAAAACGGCTGCGATCGCTGATAGAGAAGCAGGTGCGACGCGGAGTGCCCGAGGTCGAGCATGAGATGCGATTCCTTGCCGGGGTCGACCAGCGTGAACAACGCGTTGGCCAGCGCCAGCGGTGATGCATCCACGATGTCGGCTTCGAGCCCGAGCATGCGAAACGGCGCGACCATGCGATCGAGCCGTTCCTGAGGCACGGCCGCGAGCAGCAGATCCATGCGCTTCTCGGACACCGAACGGCTGAGCACCTGGAAGTCGATCACCATGTTGTGGATGTCGAACGGCAGGTGCTTGCGCGCCTCGAAGCGGAGGGCCGAGCCGACTTCGGATTCGTCCATCAGCGGCAACTGGATCTGCTTCAGGATCACATCGGGGCCCGAGACCCCGAGCGTGATGCCGTGCAGGCCGCGCAGCGACAAGCCCGCTTCGGCCAGGGCGTCGGCGACGACGCGCGCCACCGTCTCGCGCCCGGCCGCCGTGTTCCGGTCCTTCTCGGAGACCGGGATCGGCTTTTCGCTGAGCCAGGTGCGGGTGCCTCCGACCCCGCCCATCGTGGCCAGGATCTTGACGCTGAAGCCGCCGAGATCGACGCCCACCCAGGGGCGCGAGCGAAGCCCGGCCTTCATCGAGGTTCAATCCTCGGAGGCGCGATCACGGCGTGGGAGGGTCTTGGAACGTGCCACTGACCAGCGTGAATTGAACGTTGCCGCCGGAACCGGAAAGCGTATTCGGAAGGTAGTGTTTCTGGATGAGGGTGTCGACAGATCGCGTCGCCGCTCGGACTGTGCCGCAGCGTTCCTGCGGTCGTGGTCCGGAATGCTTGACTTCCGAGCCGCGCAGGTGAACGCTGCCGCCCGCGTAAATCGAGACGTGATCGCAGTGCCGAAAAGTCTTCCGAGTCCTGGTCGCGGTCGAGCGAAATCGAACCGCTCGAGACCAGGTAGAGCGGAACCGGGCAGTCGATGCCGCCACGGAACCAGATCCCAGGTTGGTCCCCAGCTTGAACTTGAACGTCGTGTCGGTGCTGGTCCCGGCGACGATGATCAGCCGCGTCGCCGGCAGGTCGTCGTTCGAACCCGAGACGTGCTGCTCGAAATGCACGCCGTTGGGCAGTAGCCAGATCACCGGCTTGCCTGCACCCAGATCTCAGTCGAATGTCGTCGGTGCTGCCATCGCTCAGCCCGTATCCGCTCTTCCGGTCGGCGCCGACCCTGCAGGTGGGCCCTGATGAAGACGCCGACCGGCCGGAGAAACCGCTGAAGTCATCGGTGCTCGTCGTCATGCCCGTCGTCGCCCGTGTCGTAATCGGGCAGCTGTGCTGCGGCCCCCGACTGACAACCAGTAGGCGATGAACTCGTCCGACCAGCGGTACCGCGACGCCGCCACCCGCGAACGTGGCCGGCTGCGGCAGAGATCGTCGATCCAGCCCGAGACGTTCGCGCTGTTCTGGCGAATCCGCCCGTAGGCAAAGACGTTGTCGCACTCATCGTCGTCGACCGGTCGTGCGCCCGGAGTTGTGTTTTGCGGATATTGCTGGAGCCAGATCAGGCCGGTGGTCGCGATCACCTCCTCGTACAGGTGGGACGCCGCGTCGCCGCGTGCCGATAGATCCCCTCCAGCATGCGGCGCTCGATTTCGGGAGCGACCCCGCGCTCGGCGACCACACGCACGCGAATCGCGGTCGTGTCCTGCCAGTTCACGGCCGTCGAATCATCGCCCTGCCAGGCGCGCGCATAGATGATTCCCGGCGGCAAATTGGCCGCGACCGCGTTCATATCGTTGGTCTCCGACAACACCCGGAGCGACCGGTCGATGCCGCCGAGCGCGTCGTAGAACGCCTGCGAGCGCCGCATCGACTGTCCGAGGAACTGGGCTTCGAAGCCCGACAGGCTGAACAGCGAAACCCCCAGGATGGTCAACGCGAGCACGAACATGGCGACGCCGACCAGGAGGAATCCGCCCTCCTCGGAAGCCCGGTCGTGGACCCGGCTGCGCCGGCTTGGTGTCGACTCGTTCATCGGTTGTAGAGCCGCATGGTGGCGGTCATCTGGACCGGATTGCCGGCGGTGGTCGCCATCGTGAGGTCCCGGAGGTAGACGTGGCTCGTGTCCCGATCGAGCTTGAAGAGCTCCACCTTGGAGCCGACGATCGGGCCGCGATCCACGCCCGAGGAGCCGATGCTGTAGTGGATCAGGCTGTCGCTCGACTTCCACCAGAAGCGCGAGGTCTCTTCGAGGTCGCGCGTGAACAGGATCACCGTCTGGTGAAGGCTGTCGGGGTCGCTGAGGACGTCCGCAGTGTAGGCGAGGTGCGTTCGCTGCGCCATGCGTTCGACGATCAGCGAGGCATCGCGCTGAACCATGGACTGGGTCGAGGCGTCCACCCACATGCCCTGGGAATTGAGGTAGAAGGTCACGAGCCCGACCGTGACCATCGCCGCGAGCACCATGACGATCGCCAGCTCGGTGAGTGTCAGGCCGGTCTGGGAGCGGGAGTCCATGGGGGTCAGGGACGGAAGAGACGGCTCAGCCGCACGCTGTCCGGCTGCCCGCTCATGCTCCAGGAGACGATGACCGTGACCTGCTTGAGGTCCTGGGTTCCCGGGATCGAGGGATCGTTGAACCAGACCACGATCCATTCCTCGAGGCCGATTTCACGCCCGCCCAGGTTGAACGGACGAACGTGGGTGCTGTCGGTGGAAAGAGCCGGACTGTCGGGGTCGCCGTGGAGCTGCTCGAGGCGGGACTCCGCGACCGTCAGGGCGCTACGAGCGATCTCGAACCGGTTGATGAAGCCTCGTCCGAGGCTGAACGTGTAGGCGAGCCCGAGGACCGCCACGGTGGCGACCACCGTGGCGACCATCGCTTCGATCAGCGAAAAGCCCTGCTCGGACCGGCTGCGGGTCAAACGGCCGACGGTGACCTCAGGGGCAGCCGTTGACCTCGTCGCCCCAGACGGGGTTGGCCGACTTGGAGTAGGTGCAACAGGCGACCAGGGTTGCTGCCGCCGCCTTACCCGTCGCGGTGACCGTGAAGCCGGTGCCGCTGGATCCGCTGACCGCGAAGTCCCAATTGGTTCCCACATCGGTGAGGTCGACTCTGAGCGCCGATTCGATGGCCGCGGTATCGGCGGCATCGATATAGCTGTCATTGCCCTGGAAGTAGATCTGTTCTGCACTGATGATGGCCGCAATCGCACCTTTCGCCTCGGTCCGCTTCGCGTCCTTCACATAGTTGATGTAGAGCGGGACGGCCACCGCGGCGAGGATCGCCACGATGATGATGACCACCATGAGCTCCATCAGGGTGAAGCCGCGCTGCTTGCGATGTTTCTTCATGTTCTCCTCGTAGAGGCCCCCTAGGGAGGGGCGCCATCGGCGGGATGGCCTGTCTCGGTCGGCGATTCTCTCACGAGTTCGCGAGAAACCGCCACAATCTTGGCCCGGCCGGGGCCCGCGGGTTGGGGGTCTCCTGATCGACGTCCGTCCACGCAAAGCGCTGGGCCGCAGCCTGTTGCACGTCTCGACCGATGCCGGGCCCGGTTCGACCCGGCGTGCGATTTGCCCGAAAACCGGGTCTTAGGGAGCTCCGAGTCCCTGGCGCATCGCCTGACCGAGGTTGAAAATCGGCAGATAGAGGGCAAGCAGCATGACGCCGATCACGCCGCCCAGTACGACGATCGCCACCGGCTCGATCAGCGAACTCAGCCCGTCCACCGCGGCGGTCACCCGCTGCTCGTAGAAGTCGGCGGTGCGCATGAGCATGGTGTCGAGCTGGCCGGTCTCCTCGCCGGTCGACGTCATCTGCACCAACATCTCGGGGAACACTCCGGCCTCGCCCATCGATCGTGCGAGCGGCGTTCCCTGCTCGACCTTGGCGCGCACGAAGTCGATCCCGGCGACCAGCACCCGATTGCCGGGCACCGGACGCATCACGCGCAGCGCATGCAGGATCTGGGTTCCGCTCGCGGTCAGGATGCCCAGCGTGCGGGCGAACTTGGTGATCGCGTACATGCGGATCAGCGATCCGAACAGCGGCACATTGAATTTGGCCTGGTCGATGAGCAGGCGCCCCCGTTCCGACTGACTCCATGCCCAGAAGCCGAAAACCAGCACGCCAAGACCGAGCGCGAACCACACCAGGTGAGTGGTCACCACCTTGCTCGTCATCAGCATGATCTGGGTCGGGAGCGGCAGCGGCACCTTGAAGCGCTCGTAGATGCTCGCGAACATCGGAACGATCTTGACGATCATCGCCGCCAGGATCAGGGCCGCGAAGGTGAAGATGAACACCGGGTAGCGCAGCGCCGCTTCGACCCGCAGGCGCAGGGCTTCCGCCTTCTCCAGATAGGTGGCGGTCTGATCCATGATCGTGTCGAGCGTGCCGCTCATTTCGCCGGTCTGGACCAGGCTCACGAACACCTCGTCGAACGCGGCCGGGTGCCGGGCGAGCGCTGCCGACAGCGAGTCGCCCTTCTGGACGTCGTCCGCAACCTGCTCGAGCACCTTGGACAGCCGCCGATCGTGGTGGTCCCGGCAGATCGAGCGCAGCGAACGAACCAGCGGCAAACCGACGGCGATCATGGTCGAAAGCTGGCGCGCGAACAGGGCGACAGAGGACGGCTTGACGCGCATCCGCACTCTGTCGACCGATTGCCGGACCCGTTCGCCCAGCTCGCTGCGGCCGGCGGCGGTTCGCGACTCGATCAGGACCGGGACGAGCCGCGCGTTGGACAGGGTGCGCAGGACCTCCTCTTCGGAGGAGGCGACTTCGACGCCCTCGTGCGGGCGCCCGTCGGGATCCCGGGCCCGGTAGAAGTAGCTAGGCATGGTGCGGGAACGGCCTCGGAGGTGAGTTGCTCTCTTTGAAGGGGGTCATCATACGTGATCGGAAAGGGTCGCTGCACGGATTTCTTCGATGGTGGTCGCCTGGTCCAAGACCTTGCGAATACCACTCTTACGCAGGGTCATGAAGCCGTCGGCGACCGCACGGTGCTTGATCTCGTCCTCGTTGAGCCGGTCCAGGACCATGCGGCGCACCGCCTTGTTCACCGCCATGACCTCGAAAACCGCCGACCGCCCCGAGTAGCCGGTTTGCTTGCACGCAATGCAGCCCCGGCCGCGCGCGATCTCCCGGCCCAGGATCGCCTCGCCGTCCTCGCCCAAGGCCGAAACGTGTTCGGCTTCGGCCACGAAGCTCTCCTTGCAGCGGTCGCAGATTCTTCGAACCAGGCGTTGGGCCATGACCAGCGTCACCGCCGAGCCCACCAGATAGGGGGGAACCCCCATGTCGACCAGGCGGGTCACCGTGCCCGGGGCGTCGTTGGCGTGGACCGAGGAGAACACCAGGTGGCCGGTCAAGGCGCTCTTGACCGCGATGTCGGCGGTCTCGGCGTCGCGGATCTCACCGACCATGATGACGTCGGGGTCCTGGCGCAGGATCGAGCGTAGAGCCCGCGCGAAGGTCATGCCGACCTTGTGGTTGGCGTGTACCTGGTTCACGCCCTCGATGTGGTATTCGATCGGGTCCTCGACCGTGACCAGGTTCCGGTGCTCGCTCTTGATCTCGTTGAGCGCGGAGTAGAGCGTGGTGGTCTTGCCGCTTCCGGTCGGTCCCGAGATCAGGATCATTCCGTAGGGCAGGTGGATGGCCTCGCGAAACGCTTCGAGGCCCTGGCCGACCAGACCGAGGTTGCCGATTTCGCGGGCGAACGCCCGCTTGTCGAACAGTCGCATCACGACCTTCTCGCCGAACGAAGTCGGCAGGGTCGAGACGCGGATGTCGACCTCGCGGTCGGGCAGGTGGACGCTGAGGCGGCCGTCCTGCGGCAGCAGGCGGATGGCGATGTCCAGCTCGGACAGCACCTTGATCCGCGAGACGATCGCCATCTGGAGGTTCTTGGGCGGACGCATCATCTCGTGCAGCACACCGTCGATGCGGAAACGCACCGACATGCGCTCGCGCATGGGCTCGACGTGGATGTCGCTGGCCCGCGCGTCGATCGCCTCGGCGAGCATCAGGTTGACCAGACGCACGACCGGGGCGTCCTCGACCTGCTGGCGCAGGACCGCGAGGTCGACGTCGTCTTCCTCGGACACGCCGGACAGGTCGAGCGTGTCGAGGATCTCGCCGACTTTCTCGGTCGCCCGGATCTCCTGGTAGAAGCCGTCGATCGCTTCCCGCACGTCGGTCGGGCGGGCCAGCCAGACCTTGAGATTGCAGCCGGTCAGCGCGCGCAGATGGTCGAGCGATACCACGTCGAGCGGGTCGCCGACCGCGACTTCGAGCGTCTCGTCGCTCTTGCGCAAGGCGAGGACCAGCGCTTCGCGCGCCAGGTGCTCGGGGACCAAAGCCACGGCGTCGGGTTCGGCGTGCGACAACAGCTCGGCATCGGCGATCGGCAGCGAGAACTGGGTGGCCAGCAGCTCGACCACGTCGCCTTCGTTCAGGAGCCCGAGGCGCACCAGGGTCTGCCCGAGGCGCTCGCGGGCGTCCAGCCGCGACTTGAGCGCATGCGCGATCTGGTCGGCGGTGAGCTTGCCGCGGTCGACCAGCAGCTCGCCGAAACGGCGCGTCGAGAGCCGGAAGGAGATGGTCATCCTGCGGCTCCGTGGCGGATGGGCGTGACCCGGTAGAAACGCTTCTGCAGCGCCGCGCGCTTCTCGGGGTCTTCGAAGTACGGGTGCGCGGTCTCGTAGCTGATCAATCCGCGCTCGACCAGCTCGGCCAACGCGTCGCTCATCGAGAGCATGTCCTCGCGCATCCCGGTCGAGATGACGTTCGCGATCTGGTGGATCTTGTCCTCACGAATCAGGTTCTGGATGGCGGGCGTGACGAACATGATCTCGCGCGCGGCAATGCGGCCGCGGCCGTCGGCTCGGGGCAACAGCACCTGCGAGACCACCGCCCGCAGGGTCAGCGCGAGCTGGGCGCGGATCTGGGGCTGCTGGTGCGCCGGGAAGGCGTCGATCACGCGGGTCACGGTCTGAGGCGCCGACTGGGTGGCCATGGTCGAAATCACCAGGTTGCCGGTCTCGGCCGCGGTCAGGGCGATGGCAATGCTCGAAAGATCCCGCATCTCGCCGACGAAGATCACGTGCGGCAACTGGCGCAGGGCGCCCTTCAGCCCGCGCGCGTAGGTGCGGGTGTCGACCCCGACCTCGCGCTGGTCGAACACGGCGTTCTTGGCCTCGAAGACGAACTCGATCGGGTCTTCGATGGTGACCACGTGCCGGTGCCCCTCGCTCTGGTTCAGCTGCTCGAGAAGTGCCGCGATGGTCGTCGACTTCCCGGCCCCGGTCGGCCCGGTCACCAGGATCAGGCCGCGCGTGAAGCCGAGCATGCGACTGACCATGTGCGGCGGCAGCCCGATCTCGGAGGGAATCGGGATCTTGAGCGGCACGATGCGGATCGCCGCGCCCCAGGACCCGCGCTGAACGAACAGGTTGACGCGGAAGTGGGCACTCCCCGGGAGGAATACCCGCGTGTCCAGCTCCATGTCGCGCTCGAAGCGCTCGAGGTTCTCGGGCGTGAGGAAGCTGGTGACCAGCGCGCGCGTGTCCTCGGCGCGCAGGGTCGGAGAGTCCGTCATCGGCTGAAACACGCCCGCCACCGTGATCATGACCGGGTGCCCGGCGGTGAGGATCAGGTCGGAGGCCCCGAGCTCCGCGGCACGGCGGAGGATGGCGTCGCGGTCGATGGGGAGGACCGGCATGGGGCTCCGTGGAGATGCGGGGGCGGCCCGGCCCGGCGGGGTTGCCGGCTCCGGCCCTGACCACCATTCGAGTGTAGGGAATATCGTCCGCGACGGGGGAAAAGATCCTGTGAACCTGCGGGCGCGCTGGCGCGAACGAGCCCGGCTTCGGGTTCCGACAAACCCACCCCGCTCTTCGTGATCCGGGACGTTAGGCGTGGCCAGGGCGGCCTGTCAACGCGGCAACCCCGTTGCATCGTCCACGACCCGCCGTTGCACGCCGCACGCGACCACCGGCGTCAGTAGACCTCGGGAGCACCGGAGAATTTCGTGCAGTTCGCCCGCGAGGCAACCGATACCCGCGGGGTGAAGGGGCCAAACCCACGCAGCCACGGCCCTCTCACGCGCTGCATTTCGCGATGACACACCGGGCACAGTTCATGCTGACCGGGCCGCAGCCTTGCCTCCCTCGAGGTTCAGACATCGTTGCACTGCATCCCTGGGGGCTTCCCCTCGCAGTCTGCGCATCTGCACCTCGCCTTGTTGGTCGCGCCTCTGCCGGTCCGTTCGGGCCGGCGACCCTGGAGGGGACATGAGACTTCGCCGAGCAAACGCATCCTGGGGTGCGGCCGCGCTACTCGCAGCCGTGCTGAACCTCCCGGCCGCCCCGTCACAGGCGCAAGTGACGGATCAGAGTATCCGCATCGAGTGGACGACACCTGGAGACGACGGCATGGTCGGAACCGCTAATCAGTTCGACCTTCGCTACTCGACTTCGCAGATCAACGCTTCCAACTTCGGTTCGGCCACCCGCTGGACCGGAACGCCGAATCCGAGCGGCCCGGGCACGCTACAGAACGCGACCATCACCGGGCTCCAGCCGAACACCCGGTACTGGATCGCAATCAAGACCGCAGACGACGTGCCGAACTGGGCGCCGATCTCGAACGTGATCGACGCGACGACGCTCGCCGCTCCGGATGCTGCACGGCCGGCGCCGCTGGTGCTCGCCATCGGCTCGGTGACCGACACGACGGCGCTGCTGTCGTGGACCGCGGTCGGAGACGACAGCCTGACCGGGACCGCGTCGACCTACGACCTCCGCTACTCGACGTCGAACATCACGACTTCGAACTGGAATAGCGCGAACCAGGTCAGTGGCGAACCCTCGCCCGCCAGCCCGGGTTCGCAGCAAAACCACACCGTGACCGGGCTCAGCCGCCAGGTTCGCTACTACTTCGCGGCGCGAGTCGGCGACGACGCCGGCAACGTGTCCGCGTTGTCCAACGTTCCCAATGCGATCACGCCCGACACGATGGCGCCCGACATGGTGCGCGACCTGTCGGTCGGCTGGGTGCACGTCAGCTGGCGCACGTCGCACGCGTTGCGGCCCCGTGGCACGGAGGCCCGGTAGGATGACGGCCTCTCGCTCGCGTGCCCCGATGCGCTCCGCGCTTCTCACGTGGTTCCCGCTTGCCGCCGTGCTCGGGCTGCCGGTGTTCGCACCGGCCCTCGCTTACGGTCAGGGGGTCGACACGGTCGTCGTCCGCTGGACGGCACCCGGTGACGACGGCTCCCTCGGGACCGCGACCGACTACGACCTGCGCTACTCGCTGTCGCAGATCAACGACTCCAACTTCAATTCCGCGACCCAGGTCAACGGCCTTCCGATTCCGCGGGTCGCCGGCTCGCGCGAGCAGGTCACCGTTCGTGGCCTGGTGCGCGGGACGACCTACTGGTTCGCGCTCAAGACTCGAGACGACGACGGCAATCTGTCGCCGATCTCGAACATCGTGCGCTGGGAGTGGCAGCTCGACACGGCCCCGCCCGGCGCTCCGAACGGTGTTCACGCCACTCGCGAGGGCGAGGACGTGCGCATCCGCTGGAATCCGAGTCCGGAGCCGGATCTGCTCGGGTATCGCGTCTACCGCGCGACCTCGCAATCCGGTCCCTACATCCTGGCCTCGGGCGGACTCGTGACGTCCACCGAGTTCCTCGATACCGGCGTCCCGGCGGGGATCACCACGGTTTGGTACCAGATCTCGGCCCAGGACATTTCGGGCAACGAGAGCGCGCGCACCTTCACCTCGGTCAACTTGAACGAAACCACGGGGACGACGGCGGGACTCGAGGTCGACGAGGCCTATCCGAATCCCAGCAGCGTCTTCGCCTCGGTGAATCTCCCGGTCACCGTGCCGCCCGGCGGGGTTTCGGACGTCGCGGTCGAGATCATCGACTCCGGCAATCGCCGCGTGCGCCGTCTGGACGTGGGCGCGCTGCCCGCCGGCAATCGGGACATCCCGTGGGACGGAAAGAACGACGCCGGGCGCATGTGTGCGCCGGGTGTCTATCGCGGTTGGGTGATCTCGGGCTCGGAACGGCAGAGCATTCGCCTGGTCCGTGTGCCGTGAGGGAGGACAGGACCATGAAGCGAATTCAGCAAATGGCGGTCGCCGTCCTCGCGCTGGGGACGGTGTTCGCCGGGACGGTGCGCGAGGCGCGTGCCAGCTCCGACGCGGCGGGAACCACCGCGGCGAATTTCCTTACGATTGGAAGCGGTGCGGCCGCCCTCGGTCGCGCCGGCGCCACCTTGGGCCTGATGGGCGATCTGAGTAGCGTCGGCTGGAACGCCGCCTCGCTCGGATGGCTCAACGAAACCGAGTTCTCGCTGTCGCACGCGACAATCCTCGAGGATCACACCCAGGACTACCTCGTCGCCGGCGGCCGGCTGGGAAACCAACCTCTCCGTTGGGCGTTGACCGGGATCTACGCGAGCGAGGGTTCGTTCGAGGGCCGCGACGCGTTCAACAACCCGACCGGCAGCTTCGACGTTTCGCGGGTCGCCGCGGGGGCCACCGTGGCTTGGCCGATCAACGAAATGCTCTCGCTGGGTGTGGGCGGTAAGTGGGTCAACGAGAGCCTTGGCGACATCCGTGGTTCGGGAATGACCTTCGACTTCGGCCTCCAGGGCCGCGCCGGGGCTTTCGGATTCGGATTCGCCGCCCAGAACGCATTCGGTCAGATGAAGTACGAAGATCAGGTCTATAGCTTCCCGACCAACTACGGCGCCGGCGTCAGCTACGAGCACGCGCAGTCCGGACTGCGCTTCGCGCTCGACGTGAACTTCCCGAACGCGTACTACACCGACGTGCGCACCGGCGTCGAGTATCGCTGGCGCGACATGGCGGCGCTGCGCGTCGGCTACCGTTCCGAGATGGGCGCGCCGGAAGGCGAGACGCTGACCGGTCCGACGTTCGGCCTGGGCACCGGCTTCTACGGCATGTGGCTCGACTACGCGTACCTGATTCCCGGCGATGCCGACGCGCAGCACCGGATCGGCATTTCGCTTCGCCCAGGCAAGATGAACATGAATCAGGGACCGTTCGGCACGTCGGATCCCGGTTACGATCCGCCGCGCGCGCCGGCCACGACCTCGGCGCCCGCCAAGACGCCGGCGAAGCCCAAGGCGGTCGACGAGGCCCCGCGTGCCACACCGCAGGCCGCGAACCCGGTGCCGCCGGTCCCGAAGGTGGTCGAGGAAGTGAGTGCCGCGCCCGCAGCGCCCGAAGTGACGTCGCCGGCGCCGACCACGGTGCGTCCGAACCGGATCACGGTTCGCGCCGGGGAGACGATCACCAGCATCGCCAAGCGCTGGGGAGTCAGCCCGGAGACGCTCATGATGCACAACGATCTGGTGTCGCCCGACGTCAAAGCCGGACAGGTGCTCAAGCTGCCGCCCGCCCGGAACTAGATCCCCGCGCTGGGGAGCTGCGGTCCGAACCGACATCGGACCTGGCAAACAACAGGGCCTCCGCGTCCGCGGGGGCCCCTTGTTTTGCCTAGCGCATGCCGATCGTCAGCAGGTAGTCCGCTGAACTCGTCGATTGCGAGCCGACGCGAACCCGATAGGTTCCCGGATCCAGGTTGAGCACGGTGCATTCCTCGATGTTGGACGTTCCGTCGACGTTGGTGACGAACACGCCGTCGGTGTTCGACACCGCGACCCCGAGATCCTGGGCTCCCGACCACGACAACTGAACGAACAGGGACGCGGTCGCCGATAGGGTCACGCTATAGAGGTCGATGTCGGCATTGCTGGCCGAGGCGCCGCCGACCACGATGTCGGTGGAGTCCAGCGTGCCGAGCGATTGCGGCGCCGAGTCGTTGGGCTCGGCTTCTGAGTGGGTCGTTCCCGGGGGTGGGGCGGTCGTGTCCTCCGAGCTCGAGCACCCGAAGAGCGCGAGCGCGAGCGCGAGCAGCGCGATGGGAATCGTCAGGCGCATGGCCTCTCCTCCGTGGGCGAGCATCAGTGGACGACCACCATCCGCCGGAATGCGGAATGGGTCGGAGTAAGGGCACGGGCGAAGTAGACGCCCGCCGGTACGCGGTCCCCGCGATCGCTTCGGCGGTCCCAGCGCGCGAGGATCGGACCCGCAGCGGTCGGCTCGTCGCGCAAGGTCCGGATGCGGCGGCCGAACAGGTCGTAGATCGCGAGATGCACGTGCTCGGTCGCGTCGAGCCGGAAGGCCAGCGTCACCTGGTCGGCCACCGGATTCGGCCAGGCTTCGAGCGCGGCTCCCAGCGGCCGAGCGTTCTCGTCGCACTCCACGGGCCTGCTGGCGAGCGGGCTCGAGATCACGCAGGGAACAGCATCGGGGGTCGCGAGCAGGGCCGCGAGCGCATTCACCTTGCCGGCGCCGAAGATGTTGTTGGGAGTTCCGCCGCCCGCCGGGGTCGCGGTCTGCTGCAACAGGTCGCGGACATTGTCCGGCGTCAGCGCGGGGTCGCGCTCCAGCATGAGTGCCACGATGCCGGTGACATGCGGCGACGCCATGCTGGTGCCCTGCTGCCGGAACAAGCCGCCGCCAAGCAAAACGGTGGCCGGGTCGGCCGGATAATCGGCCGAGAGCGCCGCCAGAATGGCCTCGCCGGGTGCGCTGAGATGAGGCAGCACGCGGTTGTCGCGCGACGGCCCACGGCTGCTGAATCCGGAGATGGCATCGAGCGTGGCCCCCGGCTGAAAGCGCGTGATGCCGTTCACGTCGATCCACTGGGTCTTGGTGACGTGCGAGCCGACCGCGATCAGCTTTCGGCCGGTGGCCGGCGAGCCGATGGTCTTCGCATTGTCGCCGGGCCGGAACCACACGGGCAGGGGAAGCGACGCGGGCGCAAACAAGCCGCTGTTCACCACCCACATGTCGAGCGTCCCCGAGCCGAAGGTGTAGACCGACCAGTAGAGGTCGGAGGGATTCACCGGTCCGCCGGCATCGGAGATGGCGATGAACACGCGACGCGCCCCGTTGTTGGCATCCGCGGTGGTGCGGGCGTCGATCGAGACGATGCCGAGATCGGTGCCCCCGGAGGTGGCGGTTCCCGTCACCGATTGCCCGGGAGCGATCGGATTCGAGACGAACACAGGATTGTTGTAGTCGCCGGGGTTGTAGGCGGCGACTCCGACGGAGATGCTGGTGCCGCCGGGGTACCAGAGGTCGACGGCGGACACCGTCGCGCCGCCGGCGATCTGCCATAGGGTCTCGAGCGCCGAGGCATAGTCGCTGCCTTGCGCGGCGTACGAGGCGTGGATTTCCTGTCCGCCGCTGTTGCCCGCCGCCGCGACGATGATGCGCCCGGGACCGGTGAGCGAACCCAACGCCTGTTCATAGAGCGTCGTTCCGTCGTGGGGGCCGGACTGGCTTCCCAGGCTCAAGTTCAGGACGCACGGCTGACCGAACTGGCGCGCCTTGTTGAACACGAACTGCGAGCCGGCGAGCACGTCGGCATCGGTGAAGCCGCCAGTGCTCTCGGGATGACGAATGCCTTTGACGAAGATGATGCCGGCATCGGGCGCCATGCCGATGTACGCCGCGTTGCGCCTTCCGTTGCCGGCCGCTGTCCCGGTGACGTGAGTGCCGTGGCTGAATCCTCCGGAGCCGTCCTTCTCGGGGCAGGTCAGCGAGTCGAGCTGGCCGGGCCGGCACTCGATGCCGTTCGCTCCGGTGCCGTAGTCGTACAAGGCACGGACGCGCGAGGTGTTGCCCGCCGTGCGAAAGTCCGCGTGCTTGTAGTCGAGCCCGCCGTCGAGCACGCCGACCAGGACGCCGGCGCCGGTGAACGCGCGGGGCAATCCGCCGCCGCCCTGGTGCACGGTGCGCACACCGGTGCGGCGGCGGCTGGAGTCGAGCTGCGCGAACGAACGGCCGGACAGCTCGAGGTAGCGCACGGGTTCGAGCTCGGCGATCGCCCGCACGCGCGATACCGGAATACGCGCGGTGGCAATGTCCTCGACCACCGCCAGGACTTCGGCGCCCTCGGCCTCGACCCGGCGCGCCGACTCGGGCCGATCGAGCCGCATGAAGACCAGCACTTCCGGTGCCGCGCGCCACGGGTCGCGCAAGACCGCGAACGGCGAACGTGGGTCGACGATGGCCGCGAGGGGATCCACCCGCCCGCGGGCCAGAGTTCCCGTTTGCGCAGCCTCGGCTTGTTCGAGCACGTAGCGCAGGGTGGCGTCGAGCTTGGCGTCGAGCGGGGTGGCTTCGCGGACCGCGTTCCTCAACGAGAATGGCACCGCGCCGCGCCCGGTTTCGGCGCCCGCGATCGAGAGCCAGGCCGCAGTGGTCGCGACCACGATCGCGCTGGCGGCACGGAATCGAGAACGGAAGGACGTCATGCGCGCCTCCTAGGGCGAGAGCGGCTGCGAGGTCTGAGACAACTCGAGCATCTTGACGAAGTCGAGCTTCGCCAGCGGGACGATGCGGTCCGACGCCAGGCGCGCCGCGAAGATGTCGCCGGTCACCGACTGCACTTCGACCCCGGCCGCCACGATTTTCGCGCGCATCTCGTCGGAGACCGGCGCCGAGCAGCGGCCGAGGACCGCGAGCGTGTCGACGCGATCCTCCTGGTGAAGGGCCTCGAGTTTCTGCCGCAGGGGCGCGTCGAGCTTGCCTTCGACGGCGCGATAGTCCTGGGCGCGGCAGCCGCCCGCCGCGATCAGCAGGACGAGCAACAGACCTCTCATGTTCGGCCTCCGGAGTGTCCGCGTGCTACAGCGGGAATCGTCCCTCGAACTTGGTGCCCTCGCCCATGGCGATTGCGTACTCCTTCTGCTCGGCGATGTGCGGTGGCATGTCGCGATAGACGTCCGAGAACAGGGTCTCGAGTGGCGGCGGGCCATGGGCCTCGGCCTCGCGGATCGCGACGCCGATTTCGTCGTTGGCCTCCGCCGTCCAGGCGTCGGTCTCTTCGGGCTTCAGCATCGCCTCGCGCTCGAGCCAGACCTTCAAACGCGCGAGCGGATCCCGCTGCTCCCAGGTCGTGACCAGGGACGCCTCGCGATAGCGCGTCGGATCGTCGCTCGACGAGTGTCCGCCCATGCGGAACGTCACCGCCTCGACCAGCGTCGGGCCGTCGCCACGCCGGGCGCGATCCACCGCCTCACGCGTCGCCTGGACCACCGCCAATAGATCGTTGCCGTCGACGCGGACCCCGGGAAAGCCGTAGGCGACCGCCTTGATCGCGATGCTGGGCGAGGCCGTCTGGGACGCGAGCGGCACCGAAATCGCCCACTGATTGTTCTGGCAGAAGAACACGACCGGAAGCCGGAAGACGCCCGCGAAGTTCGCGGCGGCATGGAAGTCGGCCGACGAAGAGGCGCCGTCTCCCATGTAGCCCATCATCACGTCGCGGGTCTTCTGCAGCTTTGCCGCCCACGCGGCGCCCATCGCGTGAACCAGCTGTGTGCCGATCACCGAAGACCAGGCGACGCTGTGCACCTTGCGGTCGCTGAAGTGGCAGGGCATCTGCCGGCCGATCAGGACGTCGCCGCTGTTCCCGATCAGCTGGCAGATGACCTCCTGCATCGTAGTGCCGCGCCAGGTCGATGCTCCGATCTCGCGCAACGCCGGGAAGATCCAGTCGGTGTCGGCTAGCGCGTAGGCCGATCCGGTCACCGCCGCTTCCTGGCCGGTGGCGGTGCCGTAGAAGCCGATCCGTCCCTGGCGCTGGAGCGACAGCATGCGCTGGTCGGTAACCCGCATGCGCAGCATGTGCCGGTACATGCGACGCAGATCGTCTCGCGGGATCGCCGGCGGCTCCCCGACCAGCGAGCCATCGGGCGCCAGGATCTGGAGCAGGCCGGTGGCCGGATCCTTCATGGCCTGGGCGTCGCCCACCGAGAGCTTGGCTGCCGTCATTACTTGGGCGCCTTGGCCTGGGCCGCGGCATCGCCGCCCAGCATGCCGAGCTGCCACATGAGGAACAGGTTGCGGTCCGTGTCGTCGCGCACCTTCAGCGAGGTCGCCTTGCCGCCGCCCGAATGACCCTGCTTCAGGTCGTAGTGCAGCAACACCGGACGGTCCGAACCCGTCGACGCCTGCATCAGCGCCGTCATCTTGCGGGCATGGAGCGGATCGACGCGCGTGTCGGCATCCCCGGTCATGAACAACACCGCCGGATACTCGGTGCCGGCCTTCACGTGGTGGTAGGGAGAGTAGGCGTGAATGAACTTGAACTGATCGGGGTTGTCGGCCGAACCGTACTCGGGGACCCAGAAGCGCGCGACCAGGAACTTGTGATAGCGAACCATGTCGATCAGCGGCACGCCGCAATAGACGGCCCGGCACAGGTCCGGACGCTGGGTCATGAACGCGCCGACCAGCAGGCCGCCGTTGCTGCCGCCGCCGACCGCGAGCCGCGACGGGCTCGTGTACTTGGCGGACACGAGATGCTCGGCCGCGCCGATGAAGTCGTCGAACGTGTTCTGCTTGTTCGCGAGCATGCCGTCCTGGTGCCAGCGTTCGCCGAACTCCGACCCGCCGCGCAGGTTGGCGAGTACGAACACGCCGCCGCGCTCCATCCAGATCACGGCGTTGTGGGTGAACGAGGGCAGCTCGTTGACCGTGAAACCGCCGTAGCCCCAGAGAAACGTGGGATTCGTGCCGTCGAGCTTGATCCCCTTCTTGTGGGCCACGAACATCGGCACGTCGGTTCCGTCCTTCGAGGTGTACCAGAGCTGCTTCACCTCGAACTCATCGGACTTGACTGGCACGCGTTCGCGGAACCACTCGGTGCGCACGCTCTTGGCGACGTCGTAGCGGAAGATCGTCGTCGGCACCGCGAAGGACTCGAACTCGAAGTACAGGCTGGGGTCGCTCCAACGCCCGTTGAGATTGCCGGCCGCACCCAGGGTTTCGAACTCGACTGCGCCGAGCGGCTTTCCGGCCGGGTCGAAGATCCGCAGCTTGGTGATCACGTTCTCGATGTAACGTGCGACCAGTTTGCCACCGGCTAGCTCGAGCCCGTCCATCGCGAACTTGCCTTGGGGAATCACTTCCTGCCACTGGTCGCGCGCCGGCTGGGTCAGGTCCACGCGCAGCACCCGCTGATTGGGCGCCTCCCAGTTGGTGCGCAAGTAGAGGTGGTTGTCCGCGAACTGGGCGGTGAACCAGGCGTCGACGTCGTTGACGATCGGAATCACCGGGCCGTCAGCGAGCACGTCCTTCACGTACAGCTCGACCTTCTTCGCGGCCGAGCCGTGGAGGGCCGTGATCAGGAGCCAGCGGCCGTTCTCGGACATCTGGACGCCGATGATCTTCCCCGGGTCGTACCCGTCGCCAAAGATCACCTTGTCGGTTGCGGTGTCGGCGCCCATCGCGTGGTAGTGAACGCGTGGCCCAGTCTGGCCCATGCGCGAATAGTAGATTCCCTTGCGGTCGGGCCGGATCGCGACGCCGAAGTAGCGCGCCTTGGGCAGCCGGTCGGGCAGCTCCTGACGGGTCTTGAGGTCGAGAAACGCGACCTGGATCTCGTCTTCGCCGCCGCTGCGAGTCGCGATCCCGACCAGCGAGCCGTCGGGTGAGTAGCCGTAGTACAGCACCGAGACCGAGCGATCCGCGCTCATGCCGTTGGGATCGGCCAGGACCTCGTCCTTGCCGTCGGGGCCTTCGCGCATGCACAGGACCGACAGATCCTGATCTGCGGCACGGCGGGTGAAGAACAGGCGTCCGCCGTGCACCTCGGGAACCGTTCGCGTCTCGACCTTGAGCAGCTCGGCAATCCGTTTCTCGATCGACTCGCGCCCGGGCACGGTGCCCAGGACCGAGTCGGTGAACGCGATCTGGCGGTCGAGCCATTCGCGGGTCGCCGGCGCTTTCTGTTCCTCGAGCCACCGGTATGGATCTTCGATCACCATGCCGTGCAGCGTGTCCCGAACCACCTGCTTCGCCGTGGTCGGGTAGGGGAGTGGGGCGGCCGAAGCCGCAGTCGCCAGCGCGAGGAACGCGAGAGCGACGGCGAGACGGTGACCGTTCGGGAGCGGGGGTCGGGGGGTCATTGCAGGTCTCCTGGTGTGAGCCAGCCGTCGGGGCTTTGCAGCCGTTCGATGAGTGCGTAGAGGAAGTCGGCGCCGACGGCGCCATCCACCACGCGGTGGTCCAGCGACAGCGACAGATTGCCGAGACTTCGAATCACGATCTGATTCTCGATCACTGCGGGCTTGGGCTTCACCTCGTGAACACCGAGAATCGCGACCTGAGGGTGGTGGAGGATCGGAGTCGCCAGCACGCCGCCGCGAGCACCGGTGCTGGTGATCGTGAAGGTGCCGCCCTGCAGCTCTTCGACCTTGAGCTTGTGACCGCGCGCGGCACTCGCCAGTCGTTCGATTTCGCGCGCGATGGCGAACAAACCCAGCCGGTCCGCGTGGTGGAGGATGGGCACCGTAAGCCCCTCGTCGGTGTTGGTCGCGAGCCCCAGGTGGTAGTAGCGGCGCAGCACGATCTCCTGGCGCGCGTCGTCGAGCGAGGCGTTGAGCAACGGGAATTGCCTGAGCGGTTCGATCACCGCGCGGAAAACGTACGGCAGGAACGTCAGCTTGAGGCCCGACTTCTCGAGCTGGGCGCGAACCTTCTGACGGTGCTCGAGGATCGGCGTCCAGTCACACTCGGCGACGAACGTGAACGTGGCCGCAGTCGAGACCGACCGGCGCATGTGCTCGGCGATCTTGCGGCGCAGCCCGCGCAGCGCGATCCGCTCCTCGGGTTCGTCTTGCTTAGCCGTATTAGGAGCAGAAGCGCTGACTTTGGCGGCGCTCTTCACGTCGTCTGCGGTGATGATTCCGCCGGGGCCCGAGCCTTTGATGGTCTCCAGCGCGACGTTCAGTTGCTTCGCGAGATTCCGGACTGCGGGCGTCGCCTGGACCGACCTTGCCGGTGCCGGGGGCGACGATGGGTCGACGGCAAGGTGGGCTGTAGCGGAGCGGGCCCCCTCGTCGGCAACACCCGGCGCATTCGTGCGTGGGCCCGCGGAGCGACCGGGTCCCGCCGCCGCCGTCGACCCATCGTCGCCCCCGGCGCCAGCGCCGGCGCCAGTTTCTTCAGCGATCGAGATGATCACCGTGCCGACCGGAACCATCTGGCCTTCCGCGACGAGAATCGCCGCCACCGTGCCGGTGCGCGGCGACGGAATCTCGACACTCGCCTTGTCGGTCATGACCTCGACCAGCGGCTGATCCTCGACGACCTTGTCGCCTTGCTTCACCAGCCAGCGCACGATCTCGCCCTCGGCCACGCCTTCGCCGATGTCGGGGAGTTTCAGGTCGTAGGCCATCAGTAGGCCATGACGTGCTCGAGCGCACGCTCGACGCGCGGCGCGTCGGGCAGATACGTGTGCTCGAGCGTGTAGGGGAACGGCGTGTCGTAACCCGTGACGCGCAGGATCGGCGCCTGGAGCGAGGTCAGCGCGCGCTCGGCGATCAGCGCCGCCAGTTCGGCGCCATAGCCGCAGGTGCGCGGCGCTTCGTGCAGGATCACCGCGCGCCCGGTCTTCTGGACGCTGGCCAGCACCGCTTCACTGTCGAGCGGCACCAGCGTGCGCAAATCGATCACCTCGATCGACCAGCCGCGCTCGGCGGCCTTGTCGGCGGCTTCGACCGCGACCGGCACCATGGCCCCGTAGGCGAGCACCGTGCACTGCGTGCCGGCGCGTGCGACGCGCGCCTTGCCGATCGGCACCGTGTAGTGGCCGTCGGCCACGTCTTCCTTGACGCTCCGGTACAGCCGCTTGGGCTCGAGGAAGATCACCGGGTCCTCGCCGGCGAGCGCCGCGAGCAACAAACCCTTGGCGTCCGACGGGCTCGCCGGAATCACCACGGTGAGTCCGGCCGTGTGACAGAAGTAGGCTTCGGGGCTCTGCGAGTGATAGAGACCCCCGCGAATGCCGCCGCCATACGGCGCGCGCACGATCACCGGACACGAATACTGACCCGCCGATCGCCAGCGCATCTTGGCCAGCTCAGAAACGATCTGATCGAACGCCGGGTAGATGAAGTCGACGAACTGGATCTCGGCGATCGGGCGCATGCCGTAGAGCGCCATGCCGATCGCGCCGCCGACGATGCCATTCTCGGCGAGCGGGGTGTCGGCGACGCGATCTGCGCCGAACTCTGCCTGCAGGCCTTCGGTCACGCGGAACACGCCGCCGTTCGGGCCGATGTCTTCGCCGAGCAGGACGACGCGCGGGTCGCTCTTCAACGCGATGCGCAGGGCGTCCTGGATCGCCTGGACCATCGTCATTTGCGGCATCGGGGGTTCTCCGGAGGGTGAGGACTCGGGAGCCTACCGAACGGCTCGTTCAGGAGCAATGAATCCGGCCTGGTCTCCCGGATTCACCCGACCCGATCGAGCCGGCCCGCAGAGATACGAACCGCCCGCTGCTCCCTAGAAGTAGGAGGCGATACCGAGCTGGATGCGGGCGAACGCCGCCAGGTTGTTGAAGCGATCGCGGGCTTCACCGCGCTCGAAGGCGAGCTTGAAAGCGGCCTCGCGCACGGGGCGGAAGTTGGCGCCCAGCGTCAGGCTGCGCATGGAGTCGCCCGCGAGGTCGCGGTCGAAGTCGACACCATCAACGCGCGCCGCCAGCGTGAACCACGAATCGGACATCGAGGCCACCCATTGGCGGCCGAACGGCCAGGCGAGCTGGAGGTAGGCGCCCGTCTGCCGGCGGGCGAACAGCCCGTCGAGCGTGGGCGGAAGGTCGACTTCGACCACCGCGCCTTCGCCGCTGACGACGATCGGACCGATCGGCTGCTCCAAGTCGAGCACGCCGACCGAGACGTCGCGGCGCTCATCGACTTCGAGGCCTTCGAGCGTGCTGACGTTGTAGGCCCCGTGATACCCGGAAAGACCCAGGGTCGAGCGCGGTCGATGGCTCCACTCGACGCGGCCGACCAAGGCCGGCGAGTGATTGGCGTCTTCGGGATTGCTTTTTCCCGCGGGCAGGCGCGTGCCGTCGGGTGAGTCGAGCAGCAGCTGATCCTGGTAACCATTGACCGCGTACGCCTCGTAGGTGAAGCGCGCACCGCTCTCGCGATCGAAGCGTCCATACATCCCGAGCCCGGGGTGGGCGAGCGCGACGCCGAGCAGCAGCTCCGCCTCGAGCGGGCGCGACGGCAGCTCGTTGCGTGGCCCATCGTGCGCGAGGTTGTAGCGACCGAGCGGCAGCAGCAGCATGCCTGCGCGCGGGTTGAATGCGGGGTGCAGATAGAGATCGAGCTGCGCCATCTCGACCACGATCTCTTCGCCCGCTTCCTCGAACTCGATCTCGGCGAAGAAGTTCACCCGCCCGCGCAGCGTGGTCGAGACCATGAGGTTCATCCGGGTCAGTTCGGTGCCGAACTCCGAGGTCACGCCGTCCTCGCGCTCCCATTCCGACGCAGCCTCCACGTATCCGCCGAGCCGGACGACTCCATAGATGCCGTGCAGGAAGGGCTTGTCGTCCGAGCCGCCGGCCACGAACGGCCGAGCGGCGACCGTATCCGCCGTCGCCTGGGCCGAGGCGCGGGTGGCGCAGGCGAGCCCGATCAGAATCGCGCCCGCGCAGGCCGCCGCTCGTGCGATCGCGCTCATCGCGACTCCACGAAGTCGAGCAGCGCGGCCCGGTCTTCGGCCGAGAGCGCCGCGAACGCGTCGCGCGCCGCCTGCGCTTCGCCGCCGTGCATCAGGATCGCTTCCTCGACCGAGCGCGCACGGCCGTCGTGCAACAGGAACGCCTCGCCGTTCAGGAAGTCGCGCATGATCCTCATGCCCCACAACGGGGCCGTTCGCCATTCGGTGCCGCTCGCGTCACCGTCGGTGCGGTAGTCGGCGAGCCCCGAACCCATGTCGTGCAGCAGCAGATCGGAGTAGAGCGCTACGTCGCGGCGCGCGAGCGCCGGTGTCGCGTGCGCGGCGGTCCGCAGCGTCGGCACGTGGCAGCTCGCGCACTGGACGGCCCCGAAAACCTGCCGGCCACGCTCGCGACTTTCGGTCGGCTCGCCCGGCGCGGGCGGAGCCAGCAGGCGCAGGTAGGCGACCACCGATCGAACCACCGACGCCGGCAGCTCGGGGTCGGCGACGTGATCGGCAGCCTGGGTGGCGCTCGAAGCCAGTGGATTCACGTTCTCGACCGACAGGAAGTCGGTGGTGATCCCGATGTCCTGGTGGTAGGCCTCGGCCGTTTGCTGGAGCAGACTCGAAACCTGGGCCTTTCGGCTGAAGCGTCCAAGGACCGGACCCGGGCCGCCGCCCGGTTCGTGGGCCGGAACGAACTCCGCCGGTGTCACCATGTTCGCGCGGCCCGAAATGCCATCACCGTCGCTGTCCGCGACATCCACGCGGATGAGAATGCTGTCGGCCGGGATCGCTTCGATCAGCCCCACCCCGAACACCGGCGGCGGCAGGCGGCGTGAGACCTCGGCACCCGCGGGCAAGCTCTCGACTTCGGCCCCCGGGATCGCGCGATCCTGGATCTGCGGCCCGCCCAGGTTCGGCGACGGATCGCCCGCGACACTGAAACGCGTGAGCACGTTCTCGGGGCGCCCGCGACCGTCGCCACTGTGGCACGACGCGCACGACACATTGTTGAAGATCGGCCCGAGGCCATTCGTGATCGCGAAAGCGTTGCCGAACTGGGCATCGCCCTCCGCGAACGCCGCCTGCTCGGCGGGCGAGAGGCCGTCGAGCGGCGCATCGAACAAATCGCCGTCGTCGGGTGCCGTGGTCAACAGTCCGCAGCCGGCGCTCGATGCGACGACGAACCACCCGAGGAACGAGGCTCGGAGCACGGCACGCCGCGAGACCGCGGCAGCGCCGAGGCCGATAACGCCGGCACCTCGACCACCGACACTGCGTTGCCGATTCATGACGACTCCTTCACGCCGGACTCGAATCGAACGGCCGTGTGATCTTCGGTTGAGGTCCTGCCGATGCCCGTGCCATGACCCGCGGCAAATGAGTCTTGACGAACTGGGAAGTTAGTCAAAACTAAGTCACAGGGCAAGCTCGAAACCCGAGCACCCGGTTCATCCCAGAGGGACGCCGGCAGGCGGTCCTGATTGTCCGCCGGCACCGGCTGCTGGAAACGTTTCTGGGCGCCGGCACGCCGAACCCGACCCGCGACCTCAATAAGGGGGTTGGCCCCGGTCTCGGTCGTTTCCTACAATGCCCGGCGTGATTCATCGCCTCCAATACGGATGCCTCCAGGCAACGATCGCCGACGTCATGGACGCCGGCCTCGATCTCGTGCCGCATTTCGAGTTGGCCGCGATCCCCGTGCTCAACGGCAACGAACGTCCGGCCCTGTGGCCCGAGGTACGCCGGCGGATGCGCGCCGAAGGCATCCGTTCGGAGCGACACCGCGGCGTCATCCTGTTGCCACCCGGCGAGCTGGACCACTTCATCTCGATCGGCATGCTCGAAGGCGGCGACGAGTTGTACCTGTGCTCGGAGTGGAACGAGGAATTCGAGACGTTCCCCGGGCGGATCACACGCGACATCTCGCAGTTCGAGGTGGTCACGCCCCTCGGCCTCGAGGAGTGGATGGTCGACGTTGGCTGCATACTCGCGCTGGGCGACGGCGATCGACTGAACTTCGCGACCCTCGATCTCGATCTGAGCGCGAAACTCCAGGCGCAATTCCGCCCGGTCCGCGCGTGAGTGCGCCGCGCTCGGCGGCAGCGCGGCTCGTCCAGGTCGATATCCCCGGACCGGCCGGCAATCTCGAGGGACTGCTCCAGGAGTGCGCCGACGGGCAATCGATCCAGGTGACCGCCCTGGTCTGCCACCCACACCCGCTCTACGGCGGGACGATGCACAACAAGGTCGTGCATCGCACCGCGACCATCCTCCACCAACTCGGGTGCGTCGCCCTGCGGTTCAACTTCCGTGGGGTGGGCCGGAGCGCGGGGCGACACGATGGCGGCGCCGGCGAGGTCGAGGATGCGCGCGCGGCCCTGCGATGGCTGGAAGCGCGCTACCGGGGCGCGCGCCGCTGGCTCGCCGGGTTCTCGTTCGGTTCGGGCATCGCCGCGCACCTGGCCGCGGCCGAACCGGTGATCGAACGCGTCGTGCTGATCGCGCCGCCGGTCGAGCGCGCGGACCTTGGCGTGCTGCGCAGTGCGGCGGTGCCCAAGCTGGTCATCCAGGGAACCGCGGATGAGGTCTGCAGTCCGGCCGCCCTCGAGGTCGAGTACGCGCGCTGGGCGGAGCCGAAGAAGCTCGTACGGGTGGAAGGCGCCGGACATTTCTTCGATCGGCACTTGAGCGCGTTGGGTGACGTGATCCAACGCGAGCTGGCGCCGTACGTGGAGGAGAAGCGATGAGGTGGATCCGTCTTGCGACGAGCTGCGCGGTGTCGTGCGCCGTGTTGATCGTGGTCACGCCCGATGCGCGGGCCCAGGAAGCGCTGGCCACCGACCGACCCCAGTTCACCGAGACCAGCCTGGCGATTCCTCGCGGCAAGCTTCAGCTCGAGACCGGCGCCTTGTTCGATCAGGCCGACGGGATCTCCGGAAGGCGCGGCCCGGAGCTGATGGTGCGCTTCGGCCTGCTGCCCCGAACCGAGGCGCGAGTCGGTTACAACCACTCGTGGGAGAGCGCCGACGGCAAGGGCGAGAACAGCGGCCTGTTTCACGTTGGGGCCAAGATCCAGATCGCTCCCGAGGATGCCGCGTGGGGCGCCTCGGTGATTCCCACGTTCGAATGGGACCAGATCGAGACCACGATCGAGGACGCCGATGCCGACGCTGCGTTCGGCCTGATCTTCACCTGGGCGCACAACTGGAATGAACGCTGGAATCTGTCGGGAATCCTGGGGCCGGTGTGGGGCGGCATCGACGGCGAGGGCGACGATTCGGTGCTCGCGACCGCCTCGGCTGGGGCCCGCCTCGACCAGCGAACCGGCACCTTCCTCGAATGGGCTGCCCAGTTCCCGCAGTCCTCCGGAGAGTCGGCGCACACGCTGCACCACGGGTACACCTATCTGCTGACCGGCAATGCGCAGATGGACATCCATGGCGGGATCGGGCTCACGGAGGCCGCGAGAGACTGGTTCATCGGAGTGGGGTTGGCGTACCGCGCGCCGAACTAGCTTACGCGGGCCGAAGCCGCGGTTCGAACGATCGAGCAGCGCCCTACTCGTCGGACATTGCCAGCACGCCGCCGTCTTCGAACCGGATCAGGCGCGGCTCCCAGGCCGCTCGGGTGTCGGCTAGCCGGACCTGCCGAACATGTGTTTCCTGGTCCATGAACGGGACGCAGTCCACAAGCAGGACGCGTTCGACCGCCTCGCCGGGAGGCAGCGGCTCGCGAAGGACGACCGTGCCGTCGAATAGGTCGCGACCGTAGACATCGCTGAAGCGCACTGCGCCCTCGACCTCGATGATCGTGCGATTGCCGACGTTCTCGATCGCCAGGCGCACGATGACGCTGCGTTGTGAGCCGTGGGTGGCTTCGGTCGCATCGGGATCGCGGATGTCGACGATGCGTACCGAGAGTGCGGTTTCCATCTCGCGCACCACCTGATTCGCGCGTGCCCGCCAGTCCGAGTCGTGCCGCTGGCGTTCGGCAATCAGGTCGGCGTGGGATTGTTCCCAGCGCCGCTGCTCGTCGATCAATTCGCCGACGGTGCGTCCCGAGAGGTTCGGGGGTACGCCCTCGACCGACTCGAGCCGGATGCGCGCGAAGTAGCCATACAGGAGGCGCGTCTCATCGACGGTCAGCCCCTTCGCGAGACGAAGCGACGCCAGTTGGGCGTCCGGAGGCGCGTCGGTCAGCCGGATCTTCTTGGGATCGGCGCTGCATCCGGTGGTCGCCAGGATGAGCAGTGCGACCACGGCGGTTCGCGAGATGGAGAATGGGGGAGTGCGCGGCATCGGTAGGTCCTCGATGCCCGGTATCGGCGCCGCGAATCGAGGCCTTGACCCCGCGTGACATGCGCTCCAAACGCTTCGCGAGGGGGCCGATAACCCGTCCGATGCGATCCCGACCTCCGACACTCATGTTCGGGCTGTGCGCTGCCTCAGTGCTGGCTGTGGGCTGCGGCGCCAGACCGCAGGTGAGCCAGGAATTCACAGTCGGTGTCCATCGCGTGACGGTGGTGGCGGACGAGCCCTGGCAGCATGTCGATCAGGGCCGCCGTCACCTGATGCGCGGTGAAGAATTCACCCTAGTAGCCCAGGATCTCGGTGCGGTGGGGCGCGAGGGCATCCGCCACGAGGTCACGCGCGCACTCACGCTGTGGCTTCGCGGCCAGTCCGATGAAGGGCGCACCGCAATGGGCATGATCCCTGTGTCTCCCGAGCACTTCGAAGCGCCGGACCATCGCCGGGAGTTCTGGCTCGCGTGGCGCGAAGCTTCGGATACGCCCAGCTACCTCGACACCATTGAGGTTCGGATTCGGTTCCGCGGACTATTCGAAGCCATTGACGGCCTTCGTCCACGTTCCCTCGACGCCATTGTCGCCAGCGGACTGCGAGCCCTGGACGAGGACGAACGACGCGCCATTGCCCGACAGGAGCCGCTGAAGGTCGACGGTCGACCGGGCCTGTGGGTTGAAACCTGGAATCGAGTCGACCACGGTAATCCGCGCGCCTTCGGATTCGTGCTCGACGACGGCTACCTGCTCGTGGTCATGACCGATCGTGCCGCGGGCCCGGACGCGCTCCCCGCGCTACGAGCGACCGTGGAATCGCTGCGCATCGCGCAGCGCTCCGGGGCCTAGAGGGCAGTCGGGGCGCGGAACAGCAGCGCCTGAGTTCCCTCGCGCACCCGGTCGCCCACCGCCCAGGCACGACCTTCGGGAGTGACGAAGAGCCCACGCAGCTCCTCGCCCGGCGCGTCCCCTTCTTCGGTCCACGTGGCGCCGCCATCGTCGGTGCGCAAAACCACCGATCGGCCTTCGGTGGGGAAGAATCCGATGGTCCAGCCGCGCTCGGCGTCGAGGAACCGCACCGCGGTCAGGAACAGTCCGGGCGGTGGGCCCTCGATGTCGAAGGTATCGATGCCGTTCTGGCGCCGCACGATGTGCAGCGGCCGCGGCTTCGGCGCCGGGATGCCGTTGCTCTGTCGCGTCCAGGTCTGGCCAGCGTCAGTCGTGGCGAGGATGGTCCCGTTCTCACCGACCACCCAGCCGTGATTCCAGTCGACGAACTCGACGTCGAAGAGATTCGGGTTCTCGCCCTGGCTCAACGGCAACTTCACAGCGGTCCAGATCGTGCCTCCATCCGAGGTCCTGAGGACGCCGCTGTGGTGCGTGGCCATCCAACCGTTGCTGCCGTCGAGAAAATGAACCGCGTTCCCGGAGATGTAACCGTTCTCCGAGTTGCTGCGGATCGCCCAGTGCCAGTTCTCGCCGCCGTCGATGGTCGTGAGCACACCGGTCCCACCCACCGCCCAACCGCGGAAGCGGTCGATGAAGTGGAGCCCGCTCAGCGACTCGCCCGCACCGTGCCGGGCGAGGCGCCAGGTCTCGCCGCCGTCGTCGGTCAGGAAGATCTGACCGCCGCTCGCCACCGTGCATCCACTCAGCGAGTCGAAGAACTGAACGCCGGTGAAGCTGAACCTCGATTCTCCCGGCCAGCGCGATACGAACTTGCTGGCGAACGTCCAGGTCCGACCGCCGTCGCGGGTCTTGCCGATCAGGCCGCCATCGATGTCGTAGGCGCCGCCCACCGCCCAGCCGTTCAAAGTGTCCGCGAACCACACGTCTTGGAACTCGGCGTCGGTACCCATCGGCAGCGCTTGCCACACGGTGTTCCGCCGATCGGCTGCGCTACCGCCGCAGCCGGAGAGCATCGCGCAGCCGAGCAATGCGAGGAGTGACGGTCGGATTCGCATCGGAGGCTCCCGGTCGTCGGGGACTGCAGAAGGTTGGCCCCAGGATGATCGGCCGCGCTGGCGACCGGGTTGAGTCCGACGGCGGTCGCCCGCGATCGATCAGCCCTCGGCTTCCAGCCCTCCACCGACGCCCGGTCGTCCCTTCTCGCTCTCGAGCGCAGGCTCGACGTGAACCACGATGTCGGTGACGCTCGGCCAGCGCGCGCGCAACCGCGCGTCGACCCGGTGCCCGATGCGATGGGCCTCGGCGACCGAGATCGTGGGGTCCACCAGCACGTGCAGGTCGACGTGGATGTCGTCGTCGGGCCCGCGCGAACGGACGTTGTGCGCCTCGATCACGCCGGGCTCTCCGGTAGCCTCCGCCTCGATCAACTTGGGGGGAATGCGGCGCTCATCCGAGAGTGTCGACAACGTGTTGCGCAGGATTTCGAGGCCGGCTCGCAGGATGAGCACCACGATCACCACCGCGGCCCCAATGTCGGCCCACCACATTCCGAACCGTGCCAGGACGAAGCTGACGAGCACCAGCATGCTGGCGAGCACGTCGCTGCCCGTGTGGGCTGCGTCCGACATCAGTAGCTCGCTCTGGAGCCGGCGGGCTTCGCGTCGTTCGAGCCATACCACGGCCACGTTGATCGCGATCGTTGCGCCGATGATCGTGAAACCGAGCGCATCGATCTCGGGCACGTACGGCATTCGGAGGCGCGCGAGCGCGGCCGTCCCGATCTCCATGCAGCCGATCAGCATCATGCCGGCGATCGCGAGTGCCGCAAAGGTTTCGTACTTGCGATGTCCGTACGGGTGATTGGCGTCCGGCGGGCGGCGCGCGACCGCCACGCCGACCAGTCCGATCACGTTCGAGGCGGCGTCGAGCAGCGAATGGACGCCGTCCGCACCCATTGCGATCGCTCCCGAGCGCCAGCCATAGAACAGTTTGGCCGCGGCGACCACCAGGTTGGCGATCAGGATGCCGACGAGTACGCGAACGATCGCGTCTCGCCGTGCGTCGGTGGAGGAAAGTGCTTGCACGCGTCCGGAAGCATACCCGAAGCAAGTGGCCGTCCCGCGCTCGGGTCTCGGGTTCGGGCGCTCGTCCTGATTCCTCGTCGCCATTGGGCCGGGCGTAATCGAACCGGTTCGGTCCCTGTGAACTCGAAATCCACATCTTGCGCGCCGGGGCGAAGATGGCGGATTCTTGAACGACCCGAGCCCGATTCGTCCCCGCCGCATTCAAGGAGCCCGAGTGTCCCACGTCTCACGCCTGTTGGCCCTCGCCGTTGCCGTCTCGTTCCTCGCCGGCTGCTCGGGCGCGGGCAAAGCGCCCAAGTACCGAACGGCCAAGCTCGAACAGGGCGACATCGAGTCGCTGGTTTCGGCAACCGGGACCGTGCGCCCGGTGGTCCAGGTCAACGTCGGCAGCCAGGTCAGCGGCACCGTCATGGCACTCAAGGCGGACTACAACGACCGCGTCAAGCGCGGCCAGGTGCTGCTCGAGCTGGATCCGTCCTCGTTCCGCGCGCGCGCGGTGCAGAGCGAGGCGTCCGTGGCCAAGGCGCAGGCGTCGCTCAAAGAAGCCGAGCGCCAGCTCACACGTGCGCGCGAGCTGGTGGGTGAGGGCTACATTCCCCAAACCGAGCTCGAGGCCAAGGAAGTAGCGGTCGAGCAGAGCCGCGCTGACCTCATGCAGGCGCAAGCCCAGCTCCAGGCCGCGCGCGTCGATCTCGGCAACACGATCATTCGCTCGCCGATCGACGGCGTGGTGATCGCGCGTTCGGTCGATCTCGGGCAGACCGTGGCCGCGAGCCTCCAGGCGCCTCAGCTCTTCCTGATCGCCAATGACCTCGCCGACATGCAGGTCGAGACCCGAATCGACGAAGCGGACATCGGACAAATTCGCGCCGGCCTCGAAGCGCGCTTCACGGTCGACGCGTTCCCCGACGATCAATTCACCGGCAAGGTCGCCGAAGTTCGGCTCGAACCGATTGCCGAGCAGGGCGTGGTCACCTACACCACCGTGATCCACACGTCGAATCCCCACCTCAAACTGCGCCCGGGAATGACCGCCAATGTTTCGATCCTGGTGGATCGCCGCGAGGACGTGCTCATGGCTCCGGCGGCGGCCCTGCGCTTCAAGCCGGCAGCACCCGCGGGCGGTGGAAATCAGGCGCGCAACGCCGCGCCCCAACCGGGCTCGGGCGATGCCGCGGCGGCCGACACGGGCGCTCGACGGCCCGCGGGCGAAGGCGACGCGCGCATGGGATCGGGTGGCGGAGGCGCGGGATCGGGTGGCGCACGCTCCGGCGCACCGGGAATGAGGTCCGGCGCTGAACGCGGGATGGCGCGCGTGGGTCAGAATGGCGGAGCGCGCCGCGGGCCCCGTGGCGATTCACAGGACACCGGCGAGGGCGACACCCCCAGACTCAAGCCCGGGGCCGTCTACGTGCTCAACGCCGGAAAGCCCGAACGCATGCCGGTGATGGCCGGACTCTCGAACGGCTCCAACACCGAGATCGTCGGCGAGGGACTGGCGCCGGGCACCGAAGTGATCGTGGGCGTCGACATGGCTTCGAATGCGACCGCCAACCAGAACCTGCAACCGCCGCCCGGTATGGGAGGTCGCGGCGGCCAGGGTGGTGGTGGCGGTCGGGGCGGCCGGCGATGAGCCGCCGTCCGGAGTCGAACGGAACTCGCGGGCGCGGATCCGCCATGAGTCCGTCGTCCTTGCTCACAGTTGGCATCCAGGCGCTCTCGCGCAATCGCATGCGCTCGGCACTCACCGTGCTCGGCATCGTCATCGGCGTCGCCGCCGTGATTGCGACGCTGGCGATCGGCCAGGGCGCGCGCGCCGCGGTACAGGCGCAGATTCGCGCCATGGGCGCCAACGTGCTCACCGTGATTCCCGGCACTCAAACCGCGGGCGGTGCGCGCGGCGGCATGGGCTCGATCACCAGCCTCACGCCCGACGACGCGATCGCGATCAAGAAAGAGTGCCCGGCGGTCCAGGCCGCCGCCCCCGGGGTGCGCACGGTGGCGCAGATCGTCTACGGCAATCTCAACTGGAACACTCAGGTCCAAGGCACCACCGCCGACTTCTCGGAGATTCGGCAGTGGCCGGTCGCTGATGGCGTGTTCATCACCGATTCTGATGTGCGCGGCGCGGCCAAAGTCGTGGTGCTCGGCAAGAACGTGGCCACCGAGTTGTTCGGCGACGGCGATCCGATCGGCCAGACCGTGCGCATCAAGGACATCCCGTTCCGCGTGGTCGGCGTCATGGCGTTCAAGGGTGGCACCGGCTGGGGCGGCGACCAGGACGACACCGTGCTGATCCCGATCACCGCGGCGCAGCGCAAGCTCATGGGCATCACCCACGCCAACTGGATCGTGTGCTCCGCCGTCAGCGAGCGGCAGGTCGACGCTGCGGTCCAACAGATCACCGAGCTGCTGCGCGTGCGGCACCGCATCCGCGAGGCGAACGGCGACGACTTCTTCATCCGCACCCAACTCGAGGCCGCGACCACGGCGGCCGAGACCTCAAAGGTCATGACGCTCCTGCTGGCGAGCGTGGCCGCGGTCTCGCTCCTGGTCGGCGGCATCGGGATCATGAACATCATGCTGGTCTCGGTCACCGAACGGACGCGCGAGATCGGCATTCGGCGTGCGCTGGGGGCCCGCCGGCGCGACATCCTCGCCCAGTTCCTGCTCGAAGCCGCGTTCTTGGCGCTGGCGGGAGGGGCGCTCGGGGTCGCCCTCGGGGTCGGCTCATCGACCCTGATCACGACACTCGCCCGCTGGCCGACTCTGATCCAGCCGAGTGCCGTGCTCATGGCGTTTGGCTTCGCCAGCGGCGTCGGGCTCTTTTTCGGCTTCTACCCGGCGCGCCGCGCCAGCCGGCTCGATCCGATCGAGGCGTTGCGCTACGAGTAGGCGTATCCTGATGTTCATGCAGCTCGGACGGCGCGTCTTGATTGTGATCGTTCTGGTGCCTGTACTCGGGGGCATCGGCGCGTCCGCTGAGACGATCCAGACGTTCAAGGTCCCCAAGGGCGTGCACCTCTACTGGTGCGGGCATCGCCTGACCGGGAAGGTCAAGGCCACGATCGCGAACGACACCTTGTATCTCAACGGCAAGGGTCCGTGGCTGGCAGCAGCCGACACCATGGATCGGTTCGTCGGATACATGATCGTCTGCGGCCCCGGGTCGACGACGTACCGGAGCCACGAAGACCCCTGGGGCCAAACATTCTCCCAGATCGTGTCGAAGATTCACGCCGGCAAGTCGCTCGATGAGGTTCGACGGGAGGCGCCGAGCGATCTCATCGATACGACTCAGGCGTTCGCGCTCCGTGAGAGCTTGCTCACCGTGACGTTCGTGGAAGGTAGGACCCAGCGTGTGCCGATCACCGGCATCGCTCTAGCGCGGTTGTCGGACCCTAACCGTCACGCGCGCGCCCGGCTACGTATGATCGTTGGTGAAGTGACGAAACGAAGGGGGAAACACGCGAGGGACTGCCTGATCATCGCCAACCGCCTCAGGACAGTCATCGAGAGCGGGCCATATGTCGAGACGACCGTGCAGGCAATCAACAATCCCGGAAGTGCCGGTGGTGCGCCAACTGGCATGCTCGCCGAAATCCGTGGCGTTCAGGCACAACAGAAGCGTTAGGGCGCCTGATCTTCGGCCGCTCACGACGGGATCGACTTCAGCCGATGATCATGCGTATGTCCCCGGGTAGCAGTCGGGAATAGTTGCGTCACGGAGGTCCCATGATTCGAGCACTCGACATTCTGATGGCGATCGTATTCGCGATCAGCGCGTTGCTCCAGTACAACGATCCCGACCCGTGGCCCTGGGCGCTGATCTATGCCGGCGCCGCGGTGGTCAGCGGCATGAGCGCGGCGCGCGCCAGCGCCGGACGCATCGCCCCCTCCTTGATCGCGGTGATCGCGGGCGTTTGGGGTGTGTGGGTGTTGACGCACATCCAGGGCGGAATCGCCTGGTCGCAGCTGGCCGAGTCGATGAAGGCCGAATCGCCGCAGATCGAAGAATCGCGCGAGACGCTCGGGCTCTTCCTTACGGCGGCGTGGATGGCGTTTGTGGCGTTTCGTCGCGGGCGGGAGAAGCGGAAGACCGCGCACTGACGGCAGCCTTCATCGTGCTCCATTCTGCCGGAGTCAGCAGGGGCTCGGCGCCCGCCTTCGGTCCGGTCGCCGCCGCACGAATCGCCTGCGCGCGTCGTGCGCCACCCGGGTGCGTCGACAGGAACGACGCCAACGGGATCGGTGCGCCCGGACGCGTCCATCCGCTCGAGCAGTGCGGCCATCGCCCGGCCGTCGCCACCCGCGACCTCCAGCATGCGCAGCCCTTCGCGATCCGCCTCGGTCTCGTCGTTGCGGCTGTAGGACAGTTCCCCCAGGGTTCGCGCCGCCTGCCCGGCGAACGAGTCGGCGCCGCCGAGCGCCACCGCCAACACCGCGGAGAGCGCCAGGCGCTCTGAAGATGCCCGCGGGTCACATGGCGGCGCTCGACGTGCTGCATCTCGTGGGCGAGCACCGCCGCCAGCTCGTCCGGGGAGTTCGTGAACTCGAGCATCCCCCGATTGAAGACCAGATAGCCGCCCGGGCCGGCGAACGCGTTGACCTCGGATTCGTCGGTCACGGTGAGGTGATAGGTATAGCGGCTGTCGGGATTCGCGCGCTCGAGGCGCTGCATCAACAGATCCAGCGGGGCGACGATCGCGTCCTCGTCGACCGCCCGCTTGCCGAGCAGGGCCGACTCCATCACGGCAGCGCCAAACTGCTCCTCCCACTTGACCGGAACAGACTGCGCGAGCTGCTCCGCTGCCTGCGGGATGATCCAGGCGTAGACGACGTACGCGGAGGCGACCAACGCGACCACGCCGAGTGCGATGCGCCACGCCGTAGTGTGCCGTGTGGGTCGACGAAAATGGCGCGAGATCTCGGGAACGATCCCGCGCACGGCTTCGAGGATCGCCGGATCCTGCACTACGATGGTCTCTGCCGCCCCACGGCGCTCGAACTGCACCGGCTCTCCGCGGATCGCGCCGCGGGTCTGCTTCACTTCAATCCAAGGCCACAGGGTGTCCGCGGCGTCCGAGCGAATGCTCAAGCCCGAGGGCGTGATCTCGACGCGGGCGTCGCGACCGACCGGTGACTGTCCGTCGAACCAGCGTCCCTGAAACGACGCGGACCCGTGCGACAGGTCAGCCGAGCTCGACATCGATGTCGAACACGTCGGCCAGGCTCTCGCCGGTGGCCGAGGCGTCGGCCGGCGCCGAGCGAATCGCCGCCAGGTCCAGTGGGCCTTCGAGCGTCAGGTGGTCGGTGAGAAACGACAGGTAGCGCGTGGCCGCCAGCGGCCAACCCAGTCCCAACGTCAGCACCACCAGCAGGCTGTTGAGCACCGCAAAGGAGAACCAGGCCGAGGTCTCGATCGAGAGCCGGAAACGCGCCCGCTCGAAGGTCGTGTGATTCCACATGTGGCGCTTCTGTACCAGGTCGTACCAGACCCACGCCAGACCCAGCGTCGGAAGGGTCAGGAACATCGCGAGCAGGTAGGGTCCGATGAGCGATCGCGCGTCGCCGTCGAACCCGAATCGCCCGGTGCCAAGCCCGGCGCGGTGAGTCAATGCTCGCCGACGCCAGTTGAGAAAGAACGGCAGCGCGAGGCCGAGCGTCACCACCACCAGGGTGCCGTAGAGCATGAACTCGCGCAGGAACGCGCCGGTCTCACGGCGCACCGCGAATCGCACTCCGCGCCACGAGGTTCGCGTCAGCCGGTAGCGGAAGGCGCCGAGCAGGGCCAGCCCCGAGAGGAGAAACGTCCCGACGTAGATCGCGACGACCAGGATCAGGAAGAGCGCCACCGGCAGGACCGGCGCCAGGAAGATCAGGACGACATAGGAGACGACCATGACCGCGATGATCTTGAGCAAGCCGACGAACAACTCGGAACCGCTGCCGTGATAGCTCAGGCGGTCGCCGTCGGCTTCGAGGTTTCCGATCAGGTAGCCGAGAATACGGGCACGCGCCCACGGGTAGTAGAGCCCGAGGGTGAGCACGCAGAGGAGCATGTTGCGGATCCAGTCCGCGAAGAACTCGCCACCGTGACCACGGAACGCGAACCGCAGGGGCCCGTGCGCGACTGGTCCCGAAGCGATTCCGACGTGGTGCTCCGATGCGGTCATTCCCCCTCGACGATGTAGAACGCGAGTTTCGCCTCGATCCCGCTGGCGCCGCCCAACGTGCGGAACACTTCACCTCGCATGATCGCGTCCGCTTCCTGACGCGAGGCCCATCGGCTGAGGATCACGTGGCCGTAGCCGCCGTCGCCGCCGATCCGCCGGAGCAGCACCGAGCCGACGAAACCCGGCTGCGGCCGGAAGAACTCGTCCACCAGGTGATAACCGTTCACGGCCGCACGCGGAATCCGCCGGTGTGTCGAACGGAACGATGATCATGACCGAACTCATGAGCGAGTCCCGGATGTTGCCGACGTCGGAGCTGAGGCCGTAGATCGCCGAGGAGCCTTTGGACTCGACCGCAGACCACACCGCGCTCTCTTCGAGCAGGGCGGCGGCGAGCGCGCCGGCATTCTCCCAGGTCGTGATGTGGACCAGCGGGTGGTCGACGCTGTCGTCGACCGCCAGGTAGACCCGGCTGCGCACGTGGCCGGCTTGCGCTTGGAGGGCGGCGTCCACGGCCTTCCAGCCGGCGAGGTCAGCTCGCTGATCGACGAAGGTCACGACGCCGAGCGGCGGCAACGAGGATCCCGAGCTGCCGGCGCGGACCCGCTCCTTGGGCTCGATGGTGGTGCACCCGGCCGCGGCGAAAAGGAGCGCGAGCGCAAGAAGGGCGACGCACGGACGCGATCGAATCGGACACCGGTGAGCGAGCGAGCGCACAGTGGACCACGACATCATGAGGTCTCCTTGATCGATGAGCCCGAATCCCGAGCCCCAGGGTCTTCAAACCGAGAGCCGACCGCGCAAGGCTAGTGTTCCCGTGCTCGCCCGGCAAGCCTAGCGCATCGCCACCCCGATCAGCCCCGTGGCCTCGGCGACGCCAATGCCGAGCATCGCGACCAGCACGATGCCGAGCGGCGCGAATCCGGTGAAGTTCCGGACCGCTTCGGTGACGATGCGGCGAATGCCGTCGCGGTCGAGCAGGTTGACCGCCGTTGCCGATCGCCTCGATGGCGTCGAGCGCTCCGGTGAACCCGCGGCGTGCGGCCACTAGCGGCCAGTTCCGGGCACGACCCGGCGTCCGACGGCGGCGGGATTGCGGAAATCGTCGTGGAAGTAGCCGGACACCTCGGCGGTGGCGGCAAGCCGAGATCGGCCGCGGTGCCGTTCGGCGCATAGAGCTTCGCGAACGCCTGCTCGGTCGTCCATAGCGTGGGCCGCCCCGTCACCCAGGCGACGAAGTCCGGCGAGTCGGAAAAGATCACGCGCGGGCCTGGCTCGTCGCGCGGGAAGTCGCGAGCCAGGGTCTGCCGTTCGCTCGCCAGCCGCCGCTCGAGCACACGCGCTTCGCTCGCGGCGCCACGCAGTGCGGGCAGTGCCGAGGGCAGAAGCAGGAGCAAGGTCAGGCCGATCCATGCGCGCGGGCGTCGCGCCCACGTCGGCATCGCGTTCGCGAGCGACGCCGCTCCGGCCGCGGCCCCGATCGCGAGGAGCGGTGCGAAGGGCACGAGATAGAGCGGCTGGTGAAACGTGAGCGTCATGGCGGCTACCGGGACCAGGACGAGCAATGCGCTGCACCAGGCCAGCCGACGCGCGGAGGTCACGGACAGCTCGGTTCCGGAGCGATCGTCGACGACGCGCGTCTGTCCCGACGCCGCAGCCGCAAGCCCGACGATCGCCAGCCAGCCGGTGGCACCGCTCGGCGTGAACAACACGTGCTTGAGGGCGCGCGGCGCAAACGAGATCCACTTGCCGGCTATTCCCGGAAGCTCGGCGCGGAGCACCGAGGGCCAGCGTTCGGGCGTGAGGGTGAAGTCCTGCATGACGCTGACGTCGGGCCGTGCACCCCAGAAGCCGACCAGGGTGTAGGACGTCAGGTTGAAGAACGGCGAGCCGACAGCGCCGGTTCGGTAGATCCACCACGGCAGGGCGCAGGCGGCGAACCCGGCGGCCAGCGCGACGATCGTTTGGAGATTCGTCCGCCGGGTTTGCCACCCCAGCGCACCGAGCACCGGGAGCGCCAACAGTGCTTCCGGGCGCACCAGGGATGCGAGGCCGGCGACCAGCCCGGCCGCGAGCCCGCGCGGCGCGGGGCGCGCGACCAGGTCGATCGCCCAGGTCAGCAAAGCGGCGCCGACGATCACCGAGCCGCTGTGGTGCACGGCCTCGAGTGTCAGCGGCGAGAGCGTGAACAGGCCGGCCGCTGCGGCACCCACCGGAGCGCCGAAGTGCCGCGCTGCGATGCGGTAGATCGGGATCAGTGCCGCGAGCGCCAGCAGCGCCGCCGGAACCGCCACCGATTCGAGCGCGTCGCGTCCGAACGCCGCGAGCGCCGGCGCAGTCAACACCGCGAGCAGCGGTCCGTGCACCAGCACCGGGATGGTGTCGTGCGCATCCCGCAGGCCCCAGAGCGGCGGGTAGATCATCGTGGTGCGAAATCCGTCGCCGGCGATCAGCCGTTCGGCGATCAGATGATCCTCCCAATGGTCGTCGGCAGGATGGGGGACCCCGGCACGGAGGATCGCGAGGTCGAGGGTCCACCACATCAGCGCGAGCACGAGCGCACCCAGGAACCACGGAGTGCGCAGCGAATCGCGCGCAGGAGTGCTCGACGTGACGGGCCCGGGATTCACGGGGCGCGAAGCTATCACGAACTTGCGCTTTGCCCGCGACTGCGGAGTGTGCGTGCTATAGTCCCGCGTCCTTTTTAGTGGGGGCTCCGCGTGAACCTCGATTGGCGCCGACTCAAGGTCGTGGTGCTCGAGAGCGACGATTGGGGTCTGTGCGCCTGGTCGGCGGATTCGCAGGCCCACCGTGTGCTGGCGGGCACGCCGGCGTTTCGCAGCCCGGCCGGGCTCCGCTACAGCGGCTCGACGCTCGAATCCGCGGCCGACCTGCGGGCCCTGGGCGCCAGCCTGCGCGAGTTTCGCGGCGCGGACGGGTTCGCGCCCGTGTGGCAGGCGAACATGGTGATGGCGGCTCCCGACTTCGAGCGCATTCGCCCGCCGCTGTTCGAAGAGGCCGAAGTGCCGCTGATCGCCTACCCGAACACGCCGTCACGCTGGCGCCGTCCCGGCGCGTGGGACGAGGTCCAGAAGCTCCGCGAGGAGGGACTGTGGTGGCCCGAGCTGCACGGCCTGCACCACCTCCCGGAACAGGCGTGGATGACGGCGTTGCGCCGCAACACCGACGATGCGCGGCGCGCTTTCGAACAGCAGTCGTTCGTGTGCGCGGCGGTCGAGTCGGGCGGCGAGTACGATCCCGCGGAGCCGAAGCCGGCCCGGCTATCTCGGCTGGCCCGGGCGATCGAGCTGTTCACGCGTCTCGTCGGGCGGCCGCCGTGGTCGTTCTGTCCCCCCGACTACCGGTGGGACGACGCCATCGAACACGACGCCGTGCGCCGCGGCGTCAAGATCCTCCAGGGCAAGGCGGAACAACATGGGGCGAGGTTCCGCCATCTGCGGCGCTGGTGGCTCCGTCGAGCCTGGCCGGGGACGTATGACCGCTGTCTCCACATGCCGCCGCGCATCGCGTTCGAGCCGCGTTCGCCCGGGCTCTCCGCCGGTCGCGTCGGCGTCGAGGCCGCGCACCGCGCCGCCCGGGATTGCTGGAATCGGGGCCAGCCTGCGGTGATCAGCACCCATCGAGTGAACTACGTGCACCTCGAGTCCGGCTGGAGCGACGACGGCCGGGCCAAGCTGCGCGATCTGCTGGCGCGGTTCGTGGCAGATGGCGCCGTGTTCCTGGTCGACGTCGAGGTGCGTCAACTGCTCGAGCGCAGCTGGTCGGTCCGCGAGGTCGGCGAGCGAAAGATTCTGGTTCGACACTACGGCGTGCCCGGTGATCCAATCCGGTTTGCCGCACCCGCCGGGACCCGCCGCGTCTCGGTGCTCGAGACGCGCAGCGCCGATGCCGCCGAGCTGTCGCTCGACGACGGAACGGTGACCGCCCGGCTCGGCGTTGGCGACTACCTCCTGGAGTGCCATTGAACGCGACCCCGCAGTCGCCGCGACCATCCAGCTCGTCCGTCGTCCAATGGTGGCACCGTCACAGCAGTGCGCCGCGCGGGAAGTGGCACTTTTGGAAGTACGGTTGGCTGATCGCTCATCGCAACATTTGCGCGATCGAACGAGGGCGGGTCCACGCGCGGGGACAGCTGCTCGATGTCGGTTGTGGCTCGCGGCCGTACGCCTCGCTGTTCGAGGGTCGGGTCGATCGCTACTGGGGCACCGACCTGCGCGGCTCGATCTTCGTGGTCGGCCGGCCGCCCGACGCCTGGGCGCGTGCCGAGGCCCTGCCGATCCGCGACGCGAGCATGGACACCGTGCTCGGCTTGTCGATGCTCACCTACCTCGAGGAGCCGGTCGCGATGCTGCGAGAAGCCAACCGCGTGCTGCGCCCGGGTGGCGTGCTGCTGCTCGAGTTCACGCAGAACGTGCCGCTCCACGACGAGCCGCATGACTACTTTCGGTTCACGCGCTACGGCGCGGCCCTCCTCATGCGCCAGGCCGGATTCGAGCCGGTCGAGTTCATCCCGATCGGCGGACTGTGGAGTCGTGTCGGTATGAACCTGATCGGCGGGCTCAACAGCATCAACCGTGGTCCGACGCGTGTGCTCACCGAGATCCCGGTGCGGGTGCTGTACATCGTGCTCCAACTGTTCTTCCACCTGCTGGATCGCGTGTTCTTCAACCCCCGCGACGTCGTCGGGCACCTGGGAGTCGGGCGCAAGGTGCGCGACGCCGCGTCGTGAAGCGCTCGCTCGCGAGCTTTGCGGTCCTGCCGGGTTTCGTGCTCGCCGGACTGGCGTTCACCTGGCCGCTCGCCGCCCACTTCACCCGGTCGCTGCCGGCGGTGTTCGACCCGGTCGATCCGCAGATCCAGTTCTTCATCCTGGGCTGGGACCTCCACCGGCTCGCGACCGGGCTGCCCGGCGTGTTCGACGCGCCGATCTTCCATCCCGAGCCGCTCACGCTGACCTACATGGATCACCTTCTGGGCGAGGCGCTGCTCGCGGCCCCGGTCGCAGCCACGGCCGGGCTGGTCGCGGCCTACAACAGTCTCGTCTTGCTGTCGTTCGCGCTCAGTGGCTGGGCGTTCTACCGGCTGGTTCGCTGGCTCGGCGTGTCGCGCGCCGGGGCGTTCGCGTGCGGGCTCCTCTACGTCGCGAGTCCCTATCGCATGAGCAACCTGGGGAATCTGAACCAACTGCAGACTCAACTGATTCCCGTGGCGTTGCTGTTCGGACTCAAGTTCGCCTCGCGCGGCCGCACGCGTGATCTGGCCTGGGGCGCCGCCGTGCTCGCGATCCAGTCGTACCTGGGCTGGTATTACGCGTTCCACATCGCCATGGCATTCGGGATTCTCGGGCTCTGGATGTGGCGCGAACGGGCCCCGGGCCTCAGGCCGTTGCCGTGGGTGCGGTTGCTCATCGCTGGCGTGGCGGCCCTGCTCGTGATGGCGCCGGGGGCCTGGCCCTATTGGCGCCAGCACTCGACGCTCGAAGGCTTCCAGCGCACGCTCGGCAAGGCGGCGCTCTACTCGGCGGATCTGTTCGACTACTTCCGAGTCAATGAGGAGAACGCGGTCGCGCGACTGCTGAAGCTCCCGACCGGCGATCTCGCGTACGCCGTCGGCGCGGTGGCACTGCTGCTCGCAATCGTGGGTGTTCTGTCCGTGCGACGCGGCTCGACGACGCTTTCGGCGCCGGGCGTCTCCGCGGCCGCCGTCGCGCGGGCGCTGGGCGTGCTCGGCCTCGTGTCGTTCGTGCTGTCGCTCGGGCCGATCCTCCAGGTGGCGGGCCGGCGGTTCTTCATTCCCTTGCCGTACGCGATGCTCTACTTCGTGATTCCAGGATTCACCGCGATGCGCGCTCCCGGTCGTTTCGCTGGACTCCTCTTGATTGCCGTGTTGGTGTTCGCCGCGTGGGGGTATGACGCGATTCGATCGCGCCTGGCGGGTGGTGCGGCGCGCGCGGCCTGGTTCGCGGGAGTCTTGGGCGTGGCCGTGCTCCTGGCGTGGTCGTCACCCATCCCGCGCGTCGACCCGCCGACCGCCGAGGACATGCCCGAGACCCATCAATGGCTCGCGCGGCAACCCGGTGACTTCGCGATTCTCGAGCTGCCGATGCCGGCGAGCGAAGCCGAGGAAGGCGAGCGCGACGCGCGGCGCCAGGTCTGGATCCTCTACCACGGCAAGCGCCGGGTGGACGGCATCAGCGGGTTTTCGACGCCCGCGCACGAAGCGTTCCGATCCCTGATGCAGACCTTCCCCGATCCGGAGGCGATCAAAGCCCTGGTCGAGGCCGGCACTCGCTACGTTGTGGTTCGTTACGGCGAATTCGACCCCGCGACTGCAGCGCGCGTGCGCGTCGATCTCGCCGGCGTGCGCGAGCTGGTGCCGGTATTCGAGTCCGGCGCCGACGTCGTCTATGCCGTGGTCGTCGGCGAATTTCTGGCGAGCCGTCGCTGAATCAGCGTTCCATCCCAACCTTCGGCTCTGCGACGTAGACCACCCCGCCATCCGGGTCGATTCGGATCCGATGGCGCTGGACTTCCGGCCCGGAGGCGATGCGACCACCGCTCCAGTGGGCCTCGCCGATCTTGTGGGTCCATTCCCACACCATCCGGATTTCCGAGTCCCCGTTCGACGCGAAGGGAAAGCGGAACGTCTTGCCGGCGCCGAGCGTGTCCTCGACAAAGGTCCTCGTGCCGATGGAGACGCGCAGGCGTTCGATCGAGTAGGGCGTCTCGTTGCTCACGACCACTTCGTGCATCGGTCTGCGGTCGAACAGGGTGGGCCATTGTTTCCACGCCACCCAGATCGCGGCCCCGAACAGGACCAGCATGACCAGTTTCTTCATGGAACCTCCCTGGCTCAGTCGCGCGCCATCCCCTGGCGCGGCGCCTATCGTAGGACGAGCCGGGTCCGCTCGCCAGCCCGACGCACGCCGCTGCGGGAAGGCCGATCCGGGCTACTCGGTGAACGGCCCCTCGCCGCGCAGCCCCTTCGCCTCCTCGGGCATCAGGGCCTCTGGGTCCGGTGGCCGAGCTTCTTCCGCCGGCCGGCGCTTTCGAAACACCGAGTAGAAGTAGAGGCTCGCGGAACCGTAGAGGCCTGCCGTGATGTAGAACGGCGTGGCGTACCCGAATTCCTGGATGATCCAGCCGCTCACGGTTGCGCTGGTCGCCCAGCCGAAGTTCCATACCAGGTTGTTGACGCTCGCCGCCCGGGCGCGCAGGCGCGAGGGGAGCACCTCCATGACGAACGCCTGAAGGAGGGGTGAGGCTGCCTGCATCAGGGTGGCGCGAATGCAGAACGCCGCCACCGCCACGTTCAGGTGACGTTCGAAGCCCAACGTGACCAGGAAGGGAAGCGAGAGCAGCTGCATCGCGGTGGCGGTGCGAAGCGCCCCGAAGGTGCGCGCCAGGATCGGAGCGACCATGGCGGCCACCGCCGTGAGCGACTGCGCGACCGCGAAGAACACGCCGATCTGCGCGCTCGAACAACTGAAACGCGAGGCAAAATAAAGATTCATGAACGGAATCACGAGCCCGGCGCCGAATCCGATCATGAAGAACATGACCGCCATCAGCGACAGGTCGCGCAGTCCGGTTTGGAGCGGGGGCGGCGGCTCGGGCCGCCCGCCCGCCCCGTGCCCGGGCGGAAGCCCGAGCAGCGGGACCGCCGCCGACAGGCCGAGCGTGGCCCCGAGCACCAGCGTGTATCGGTAGGCGTGGAGCAGATCGGGGGCAAACCCTGGAGGCAGGGCTCGCAACGCGTTGGGGATCCAGCCGCCGACGACACTTCCGACTACGCCGGCCGCCAGCTCGACAGCGATGAAGCTGCTGAAGAGATAGGTCCGCTCGCGAGGCGTCGAGTTCTCGGTCAGGAAGGGCAGCGCCGCGATCGCCAGCAAGGCCTGTCCGGCGCCGGCGACGAAACTCGCGCTCGCGATCACTTCCGGGATCGGCGAGGCGGCGCGCGCCCACATGCCGGCGCCGTCGAGCAGCGCGCCGAGGATCAGACAGGGTCGCCGGCCCCACCGGTCGGCCAGCACTCCGGCGGGGAGCGCCATGATCGCCAGGCCGAGCCCGTTGAGCGACACGGCCTGCCCGACGAACGCTTCGCGAAATCCGGCTTCGACCAGGTACAGGTTGAACAGAACCTGCGCGACGCCGTGTCCGCCCCACGCGAGCGAGATCGCAAGCAGGAATCGTCGCGCGGGAGGCGAGAACAATCGGGTCGCGTCCCGCAGATCGTGCCAAACCGCCCGAAGTGGCATTCCGTTGCTCGTTCGTTCCGATCGCGTGGAAAGTGGCGTGTGTCCGAAACCGAGTGCGCACGGCGCCCGATGAGCAACGAGAACGGCGGCTCATCGGAGCCGCCGTCGCGGTTCAATCCGTGTGCGACGAGTCCTAGGTGACCTCGACCTCCACGGGCTTGCCGTTGGACGCTGGCGCCCCGACGCCCTCGACGCGAACACTGGGCTCGAGGATCGCCGGTGTGGCTGCAATCAGTACACGGGCCGTGCCCGTGCCGCAATTCTCGAACGCGTGAGGCACTCGCCCGTCGAAGTGACAGGAGTCGCCGCCCTCGAGAATCACCGAGTGGTCACCACAGGTGAGCTGAACTTTGCCGTCGACGATGACGACGCAGACTTCGCCCTGGTCGCTGGGGCGATTACCGCGGGTTGTCGTTCCGGGGGGTAGTTCGGTCATGAGGACCTCGACCTGGCGACGCGGTTGAGCCGAGAGGATCTCGACCGCGGCCCCATTCGAGCCGAAATGGAATTTCGGGCGGTCGCGCCACCGCACGACATGCGGGTGCGCGTCCTCCTCGACCACCAGGAACGCGATCGATGTTTCCAGTGCCCGGGCGAGGTCCCGAAGTGTTGCCAGGGAGGGAGACGTGCGGTCGTTCTCGACCTGACTGATGAATCCTTTGGAGAGACCGCTGGCATCGGCCAGCTGCTGAACGGTCAGTCCCCGACGGAACCTCAAGTCCCGTATTCGCTTGCCGAGTTGCATGAACTACCTCCCGCAGGGGTTGAGGAGGATGGATGCGTTTAGTAAGGCTAAGCCAGGTTCATCGGTGCGTCAAGGGATTGTCTTAGGAAGTCGGTTCCTCCCTCGTCCGCGGTTGGCTGGGACCGTGGGGTCGCCCCCAGGCGCTGCAACTCGCGGAGCCTGGCGTAGATGCCCCCCTGGGCCATGAGCTGGTAATGGGTTCCCTGCTCCCGGACCCGCCCACGGTGGAGGACCACGATCCGGTCCACGTCCTGCAGGGTCGAGAGCCGGTGGGCGATCACCAGGGCCGTGCGACCCCTCATGAGGCGCCGGAGCGCCGACTGGATCAGGGCCTCGGTATGGGAATCCACGGACGAGGTGGCCTCGTCCAGGATCACGAGTCGCGGCTCGTGCGCGAGGGCCCGCGCGAAGGCCAGGAGCTGGCGCTCGCCCACCGAAAGTGTGGCGCCCCGCTCGAGGACGGGCGCCTGGTACGAACCCGGGAGGCGCTGAATGAAGTCGTGCGCCTGCACCTCCCGCGCCGCCCGCTCGATCGCCTCCGGGCTGGGCTGGGGTTCCCCGAGGGCCAGGTTGCCGCCGATCGTCCCCGAGAAGAGAAACACGTCCTGCAGGGCCATTCCGATGTGTCGCCGCAGCTCGCGAATGTCCCAGTCGGCGAGCCGCCGTCCGTCCACCCGGATCTCGCCTCGCTGGGGCTCGTAGAACCCGAGCAGGAGACTCGTGATCGTGGTCTTGCCCGAACCGGTCGCCCCGACGATGGCGAGTTTCTCGCCGGGCTCGATGGTGAAGCTGACGTCCTCGAGCACCCAGTGGTCGTCGCGGTAGGCGAACCAGACGCGGTCGAACTCGATGCGCCCGCGGAACGGCCGTCCGTCGGAGCCGGAACCGGCGGTCGCCGTCGCTCCACTCGCGCTCGGGGCCGAGCGCGCCAGCGCGGGATCGGCCGGAGTGTCGAGCAGGCCGAATACGCGCTCGGCCGATGCCATCGCCTGCTGCAGGATCCCGTACTTCTCCGAGATGTCTGACACCGGACGGAAGAAGCGCTGCGTGTACTGGATGAACGCGACCAAGGTGCCGAGCGAAATCCCCGCCCACATGACCTGGCGGCCGCCGTACCAGACGATCAGTGAAATCGCGAGGGCTCCGATGAGTTCCAGCGCCGGGAAGAACAACGCGTGATAGAACACGGTGTGCAGGTGGGCGTCGCGGTGAGCGGCGTTGACCGTGCGGAACTCCTCGTGGTTCCGCGCCTCGCGGTTCAGGAGCTGCACGGTGCTCATGCCCGATAGATTCTCGTTCAGGAACGAGTTCAGCTTGGCGAGGCGCGAGCGGATCTCGCGGAACAGGCGCCGCACGCGAGCGCGGAACGTCAGCGTGACCAATACGATCAGCGGCAGCACGGAGAAAGCCACGGCCAGGAGCTCGATGTTCAGATTGGCCATGGCGACCACGATGCCGATCAGCAGGAAGAAGTCGCCGATCACCGCGACCACGCCGCCGGTGAACAGCTCGTTGAGCACGTCGACGTCGTTGGTGACGCGCGTCATCAGCCGCCCGATCGGATTGCGGTCGAAGTAGGCGACGGGCAGACGCTGGAGGTGCTGGAACATGGCCATGCGCAGGTCGAGCATGATGCGCTGGCCGACGCGCTGCATGACCTGGTGATGCAGGTACCCGAGACCGAACCCGATGATCAGCACCGATACGTAGACCACGGCCATTTCGTTGAGAAAGGCCAGGTTGTGATGGCGAATGCCGTGGTCGATCGCCTGCTTGGTGAGGTACGGGCCGGCCAGGCCGACCAGCGCGTCGAGGATCACGACGCCCACCGCGATTGCCACTTCGCCGCGATACGGGCGCAGGTAACCGAGCAGCCGCCTCATCAGGCGGTGGTCGTAGGCCTTGCCGTGCAGCTCTTCGTCGTGACTCATGAGGCTTCCAGCTCTTCCTCGAGCTGCTGCTCGCGGCAGAGCCGCGCGTAGCGCCCGCCGGCGGCGACCAAGTCGTCGTGGGTTCCGCGCTCGACCAGCGCGCCGGCTTCGAGCACCAGGATCAGGTCGGCGTCGCGCACGGCGCTCACGCGATGGGCGGCGATCAGCGTCGTGCGCCGCCGGCGAACGCGCTCCAGCTCGGTGAGGATCGCCGCTTCGGCCGAGGCATCGACGCTCGAGAGGCAATCGTCGAGCAGCAGGATCGGGGCGTCGCGCAGCACGGCCCGGGCAATGGTCACGCGCTGCTTCTGGCCGCCCGAGAGCGTGATGCCGCGCTCGCCGACCAGCGTGTCGTATCCGGAAGGGAAGGCGCGCGCATCGGCGTCCATGTGTGCGGCGCGGGCGGCGGCTTCGACCTGGTTCCGGGCCGCGCCCGGCACGCCGTAGGCGATGTTGTCGGCGACCGTGGTCGAGAACAGGAACGGATCCTGGGTGACGAAAGCGATCCGGCGCCGCAATTCGTGCAGGTCCAGGTCGCGCACGTCGACGCCGTCGAGCAACACGGTGCCGGGCGGCGGATCGAAGAGCCGAGGCACCAGCGACAGGAGTGTGGACTTGCCGGAGCCGGTGTGGCCGACCAGGCCGATCGTGGCGCCGGCCGGGACCTCGAAGCTCACATCGCGCAGCGCGGGTTCCGAAGTCTCCGGATAACGGAAGGTGAGCGCGCGAAACTCGAGCCTGCCGGTCACGGTCTCGGGGCCGCGCGCTCCCGGCGCCGTGGCGACGGCCGGAGTAACGTCGAGCAGCTCGACCATGCGTCCCCACGAAGCGGATCCCCGTTGGAACAGATTCACGACCCAGCCGAGCGCCTGCACGGGCCAGTTGAGCATGCCCAGGTACACGGTGAACGCGACGAACTCGCCGAGCGTGATCCGTCCGTCCATGACTTCGCGGCCGCCCAGATAGAGACCGACCAGCGCCGCCGCGCCGGCCAGCAGCGTCAGCAGGGGGTGGAAGAGCCCCGAAACCCGGATCAGCGACAAATTGTGCTCCAGGTAGTCGCGATTGAGTTCGCGGAACGCGTCGACCTCGCGGTCCTCGGCGGCGAAGGCGCGCACGACCCGCACTCCGGCCAGGTTTTCCTGGACCTGCGCGGAAATCCGCGCGAAGCGCTCCTGGATCTCCTCGAAACGACGGTGGATCGCGCCGCCGAAGCCGCCCACGGTGATCGAGATCAGGGCGAGCGGCACGATCGAAATCAGGGTCAGCTTGGGACTGATCGCGATCATGAACCCGAGTGCGATCACCGCCACGGTGAACGTGTTGACCACCTGCATCACCCCGGGGCCGAGCATCATGCGGACCGACGCCAAGTCGTTCGTGGCGCGCGACATGATTTCGCCGGTGCGGACGCGCTGGAAGTACTGGAGCGGCTGGCGTTGCAGGTGCGCGAACAGGTCGTTGCGCAGGTCGTATTCGAGGTGTCGAGAGATCCCGATCACCGACTGGCGCATCAGGTATCGGAATACGCCGGCGACCAAGCCGATCGCGAACAGCTCCATGGCGTACCGGCCGAGCTTCTCGGCGGTGACGCCGCGATAGAGGTCGTCGACCGCGAGCCGAAGCACCTGCGGCTGGATCAGCGCGACGATGTTGGTGAGGACTACCGCGATCACGCCCCAGCGCAGGCCGCGTCGGTAGCGGTCGAGGTACGGAAAGAGACGGGATCGCAGCGCGCGGTTCGTAGCGGTCTCCGACGTGCCGGACCCGTCGGAGCGAGTGGCCGGGGACCCGTCGCGGCGCCTGAGTCGGGAACCCGCCGCGGGGCCGGAGCCCGCGGTCACGCGCTCAGGGCCGGCGCTTGCTGCCCAAGAATCCCTTCAGTCGATCGAGCTGCGTCCTCTTGGTTGCGAAGCCGACGAAGTACTGGTTCTGGTGAAGCGCGTTCTCCGCCGAGATCGTGTGCATCGAACCGGCGAAGACGTCGAGAAAGTCGTCGACGCGGTAGGTGATGCGTGGCCCGACCAGATGCTCCGTGATCGGGAACTCGGCATCGGACGATTCGATCCGGCCACGATAACTGCCGGCGATCATCAGCGAAGCGCCGATCCAGAATCCCATGTCGGCCGAAGCCAGGACGTCGTTCTGCACGGGATCGGTGTCGGCGAAGCCGTCGATGCGCGCGCGATACCCGCCCGCCCCCTGGACGAATCCGTTGAGCCCGCTGAGCGTGGTGCCGGCGTGGAGCATGCCGATCGCACTTTGCCGCCCATCGCCGAGCGGCGGCACATAGTCCCGGTTGTAGCCGAGCGGCGCCTGCCAGGCGACTTCGATCGCCATCGCCGTCGATCCTTCCATCAGGCCGTAGCGGGCTCCGAGCAGGAGATCCGACAAACCCGTCTGGGTCATCCCTTCGGTGCCGGGCTCCTGAAACGTGTTGCTCTCGAACGGCACGTCGAAGCGGAAGGTCCATTTGCGCTTCCAACCGAGCTGCGTCGAGTTGGCGACCTTTCGAGCTTCGTAGGTCCCGCCCAGGTCGGGCCGCTCACCGGTGTCGTCGTGGTACGTGTCGCTCGATAGGAAGCTGCCGAGGAATTCGCTGTGGAATTCGCCCTTGCCGAGAAGCCACGGGCTCGAGGCCTGGGCGGGAAGGGCCGAAGCCAGGAATGCGAGCGCAATCAGGCCGAACGAAACACGCGCGGCTTGGGTCATCATCGGGGAAACGGATCCTCCGCCGGTCGGTGGGAAACGTGAGCGCGCGACTCTATCCGGGGTTAGGGCGGAGTTGCAAGGGGTCACCGTAATGAGCCGCGGCCACCCTTGTGGGGTGGCCGCAGAAGAAGAACAGCCCCGATTCTGGGCTCATCACTTCAGCAGCAACGCTGACGCGACCTCTTGTTGGTTCTCTGCCCGCAGACGGACAAAGTACATTCCCGGTGAAAGGGTTTGTCCGATTGCGTCTGTCCCATCCCAAAGGACCGAATGCTCTCCGGGTGGCAGAGTTGCCGCCGCCAGCGTCCGTTGGACGCGCCCCGATATGTCGAAGACCCTCAGCTCAACATGCCCGGCGCGTTCCAGCGCGAAGCGGATCCCCATCTTCCCGCTCCCGACCGGCAGAGGATTGTTCGTAAGGCTGAGGGAAAGCTTTCTGGACTGAGCGCCCGGTGGCACGTCACCTACGATCAGATGACCGATGATCGTCAGGTCCGAAAGAACGGGCGAGGGACTGTCCGTGGCGGGACGCGATAGCGTTGTCCGGACCTCGAGATATCGTCCGACCACCCCCGCAATGGCGCCGCCGTTGGCAGCCTGTACAAAAGCATGATTGGGCAGATCGGCCTGCTCGTTGGCGGCGCGTACCTCGACGCCCACGCTTGGTGGCGGCGGCGGCGTTCTTGCGTCGCAAGGAGCAGGCTCGGGGTAGTCCGCGGTCCAGTTCACGCCGTCCCAGCCTGCCAGCGCTCCGCTGTCATGCACGACTGTCCACGTGCCCGAGGGTGAGGTCGCGCCGACTGAAACGAAGCCCGTCATATCACTGTAGTTGTAGGGTCCCGCTCCCGAGCCAAGGTCCACGGTTAGGTCGACTGCGCCAATAGGAAACCCGCCGCCGCCAATGCCGCCGGCGCCAGGATCGATTCGCATTACGTTGCTCGAATTGAAGTTCGTGACCCAGATCTTGCCGTTGCCGTCCACTGCGACGCCGGTCGGTCCGCTTCCTCCCGGTAGGCTCACGTTGCCCACAAAGGTCCCGTCGGTTCTCAGGTGGCCGACTGTAGTCGAGGGACCGTCTATGGAATGCGCCACCCATGCGTTGCCGCTGCCGTCCAGGGCGATCCCTTGGGCGCTGGGCTCACCGTGACCAAATGTCGCGAGGCAGGCACCGGCCGGGGACAGGACGCCGACCGCGCTGCCGCTGAAATCGGTGTACCAGATGTTCCCGGTGTTGGGATCGATTCCGAGGCCATAGTCCCCACAATCGCTGCCCAGGCATGTCCCCGACAGCGAGTTCACGTCGAGTCGCATCAGGCCACTGGCGATTCGGGCCGCGGACCATAGAACACCGTTCCCGTCGATCAGGCCACCATAACCGCCACAGCCGAGATTGACTTGAGTTCCAGGCACGGGCAGCCCGGTGAATCCGTTCACTTTTTCGTGATCCAAGTCGCCGGTTCCACCGACCCAAACGTCGTTGCATCGGTCGACAGCCAGGGTCCGGGTGTTCGTGCCCGTGACTCGGGTGTAGGTGATGATCGCCTCGTCCTCGGCCGTCGAGACGCCTCCATGTGTGTTCATCCCACCCGCGTTCGTCCAGGGCAGAATGTTCCCCAGGCCAAAGGAGGTCTTGATCAGGCCGTCCCCATCTCGATCGGCAACCGTGCTGTACGTGAAAGGTGGCTTTAGATATTGGCCGCTGGAATTCGGCGTCCCGTCGGCGTCGCAGCGCGTGCCGCCAATGATGACCCCGATTCGAGCCATCGACCCCTTGTTCTGACCGCCCGAGAGTCCGATCTCGTCGCGGTTTGCAACCCAGACATTGCCATTCTTGTCCACGGTGGTCCGCGACGGGTTGCGGTTCATGCCGGTCGGGGCCGTGAGGTACTCGCCCAGAATGGCGCCGGTCTCGATGTCAATCCGAACAACCGTTCCACGCTGCGAGCAAGCGACATTGATGAACGGCAGCGGCCCGGTAAACTGATTGAGCTGAAGCTGGTCGTTGTTGGGGCTTTCGTGATTCACGTTCAGGAGCGAGCCCTCGTCGAAATCGGAGTCCAGGGTGTAGGTCCGTGTGATCGCTCCAACCGCGACGCTCCTAACGGCTTGCGCTGCGTGTGCCGGTGACCCCAATGTCGGACCGGACAGCGCGAACATCAAGGCAATGAGCGGTAGTGCAACAAGCGGCCTTTTCATCATCTTGCTCCATGTGGCGTGCGTGCAGCACGGTGGAAACACGTGTGCCGCCCCACGAAGCTAGACGAGAGACGAACTGAACCGATGGGTCGCAATCAGGGGCGGCGCGGATCCCTTTCTGCCTGCGTCTCTAGCGACCTCCTTACCGGGCTTGGTGATGACGGCCCTGTTGGGTTCGGGGCGCCGGGAGGATACTCGCGGGCGAACAAAACGGACCCAGAATTCTTTCCGGCGTAACCCGCGAGTGGAGTCGGCCTCCTGAAGTCCTTGGTGCTCGGGGCCTTTGGAGAACTCCACCTCCATCCCCGCCTATGGCACGATGCGCCCCGTGAGCGCGCTCCACGTCCTCGAGTACCTCCGCGACGATCAAGGGGTCTGGATCCTGCCGGTCTCGGCCGTCGATCGGCTGCGCGCGAGCCATCCGACGGTCCGGTTCTCCTCGGCGGAAAGCCGAGAGACGGCCGATCGCTTGATTCCGGAAGCCGACATCGTGCTCGGCTGGGCGGTGCGGCCGAAGAACTTCGCGGCCGCCCGCCGGCTAAAATGGATCCACGTCTCGGCCGCCGGGGTCGGTCCGCTGCTGTTCCCCGAGCTGGTGGCGAGCGACGTGGTGCTCACCAACGGGCGCGGCATGCACTCGGTGGCGATGGCCGAGCACACGATCGGCGTGATCCTCGCGTTCGTCCGGAAGCTTCACCTGGCGCGCGATGCGCAGCGGGATCGCACTTGGATTCCTGATGCCCTGTGGCGAAGCGACCCGCCCATCGGCGAACTGGCGGGGACCACGATGGGCTTGGTCGGACTGGGCTCGGTGGGAAGCGCTATTGCCGTGCGGGCGCGAGCACTCGGCATGCGAGTGCTCGCCGTGCGCCGCCATCCCTCGGCCGATCCCGCGCCGGCCGATGCGCAATGGGGACTCGATCGGCTCGACGAGCTGATGACAGCCGCCGACTGGCTGGTGCTGGCGCCGCCTTTGACCGCGGACACGCGCGGCATGATCGACGCTCGTCGCCTGGCGCGGATGAAGCCGAGTGCCGTGCTCATCAACATCGGTCGCGGCGCGCTCGTGGAGGAACCCGCGCTGATCGCAGCACTCGAATCCCGGAGCATCGCGGGTGCGGCATTGGATGTGTTCGAGCACGAGCCCTTGCCGGCGGAGAGCCCCCTGTGGGCGATGCCGCAGGTGATCGTGACCCCGCACGTTTCGGGACTGGGCCCGCGCTATTGGGAGCGCGCGATGGAACTGTTCGAGCGCAATCTCGATGCCTATCTCGCGGGCCGTCCACTCGAGAACGTGGTCGACAAGCGGGCCGGGTACTGAGGTGGTCGGCGTGGTGGTCGCGGGTGGTCGGGGCGAACGGCTCGGCCTGGGAATTCCGAAGGCTCTGGTGAAGGTAGGCGGCATCACGCTGCTCGAGCGTGCGCGAATGCTGCTCCACGAGTGTTGCGACGAAGTCCTGGTGGCGGCTCCGACGTCATTGGATTTGCCGGTGCCCGGTGCACTGCGTGTCGCCGACGTTCCTGGCCTGAACGGTCCCCTGGCCGGCGTGGTCGGAGCGCTGCAGGCGCGGCCAAATCGCGAGGCGTTCGTGCTTGGTGTCGACTTTCCGCTGATGCGCGCGTCCACGGTACGGGCGATCGCCACGGCGCGCGGGGACGCGATGGTGGCGCTGCCGGCGCCGGGCGGCGTGCTTCAGCCGCTGGCCGCGGCGTATGGTCCCGACGCGGGCGAGGCGATCGCGCGGAACGCGGCCGAGACCCAGGCCATCACCCGAGCGGTGAAGGCGCTGGGCGCGCTCGTGATTCCCGAGGACGAGATCGCAACGTGGGAGGGTGGCATCGAGGTGTTTCTGAACGTGAACACACCCGCAGACTTGGCCGAAGCCGAACGGCGGCTCCTCGCGAGCGGCGACCGGGCCGATGCGCGGCGATCGTCGCGCGGGCCGGCGAAATGACCACCGCCCACACACCATCCGGGATCCTTCACGGCGGCGTGTCGGTCGCAAACGCGATCGCAGCCTTGCGCCGGCGCGATCCCGACGTTCATGCGTTCTACCTCTACGACCTGGATGCGCTCGGCGCGCGCGCCCGCCGTTTTCGCTCGGCATTCACCGGCCTCGATCCGACGATCGCGTATGCCACCAAAGCCAACGGACTGCCGGCGATCCTCGAGTGCGTCCGCGAGGCCGGCCTGGGCGCGGACGCCGGGTCGTTGGGCGAGTTGGAAATGACCGCGGCGGCAGGCTTCGCGCCCGGCCAAGTGATCCTGAACGGCAACGGCCGCACTTCCGAGGAGGCGCGCTGGGCGGCCACGCGACACATTCATTCGGTGAATGCCGACCATGTCGGCGAGCTGGATCTCTTGAACGAGGCGGCCGCCGCCGCGGGCGGCGCTCCGTTGCGCGTCGCGCTGCGCGTGAACCCCGGAATCGAGACGCCGGGGCACCACTACGTCGCGACCGGACACGACGAAGCCAAGTTCGGCATCACGGCGGCCGAGGCGCTCGACGCATGGGCGGCGCGACAGCGTTGGCCCCACCTGCGCGTGGACGGAATCCACGTACACGTCGGCTCGCAGCTCGTGGATCCCTCGGCGCTCGAGCGAGCGCTGGACTTCGTGCTCGAGGTTCGTCGCGAGGCGACGTCGCGCGGCGGGCCCCTGGGCTTCGTGAACCTGGGCGGTGGTTTTGGCGTGGACTACACGGGCGCCAGCGAGTTTCCATTGGAGTCCCATGCCGCACGGAACGCAGCGCGAGCGATGGCCGAGGCAAAGGACCTCGAATGGGTTTTCGAGCCGGGACGTTGGATGGTGGCGACCATCGGCATCGTCGTCACCGAGGTGTTGTGGATCAAGAAGCGAAACGGAAGGCGTTTCGTCGTGGTCGGCGCGGGGATGAACGATTTCATTCGCCCGGCGCTCTACGGTGCACGGCACCGGATCGTGCCGGTGGCGCCGCGGCAGGGTGCCGCGGAGTCTGCCGCGGTCGTCGGCCCGGTGTGCGAGAGCGCCGATGTGTTCGATGGCGAAGTCGCGCTGCCGCCGCTCGAACGCGGCGATTGGGTCGCGTTCCTGGACACGGGCGCCTATGGCGCCGCGATGGCATCCAACTACAACGGGCGGGGGAGACTCGCGGAGGTGGTGGTGCGTGGAGGGGCGCTTACCCTGGCGCGCGAAGCGGAGTCGGTGCGAGGACTGGTCGAACGACACACTGCCGAGGAGTTGAGGATCCCATGAACAAGGAATGGCACCGCGGGCACGTGATGCCAAAGAATCCCACGTTGGAGCAGCGGGTCACGTGGCATCTGGACCATCAGAAGCACTGTGACTGCCGGCCGATCCCTGCCAAGCTGGCGAGTCTGATCGCGTCTTTCAAGGCCGGAGTCGCGCCACGCCGGAGTCAATCAAAGGTCCGCGCCAAGGGAGCTGGTGTTCGCCGGCGTCGGGCGCGGAAGGGAAGCCAACGGACGTGAAGCACCTCTTGGTCTTCCTTCGACGTTTCGACGCGGCGATCACCGCGGCTTGACACATCCGCCCCTTCCCCCGAAACTGCCGGGTCGCCTTTCATTTGCAGTGACTTCCGGGCTCCGGTCGATGGCGCGCCGTGGGGCCGATCCACCTTGTGAACGCATGAACGAAGAGCCGCCGCGGGGGTTTCGCGGGCCTGCGCTCCGGGGAGTTCGTCCGTGATCCAGGCGGTCTGCATCAAGCAGGTGGCCGACACCGAGACACGCGTCAAAGTCGGCGCCGACGGACGTTCGCTCGACCCGGCCGGCGTCACCTGGATCCTCAATCCCTACGACGAGTTCGCGATCGAGCAGGCCCTGAAGCTCAAAGAGGCGCAGGGCGCCGGTGAAGTCGTCGTGGTCTCGCTCGGCGGCGCCGGTGCCACGGCCACTCTGCGAAACGCGCTCGCCATGGGCGCCGACCGCGCGATCCACCTGAAAGCCGATGGCGCGAACGATCCGCTCGCGGTCGCGAATGCGCTCGCGACCGAGCTCAAAACGCTCGGGGCCACGATCCTCTGGTTCGGCCGTCAGGCGGTCGACGACGACGCCTCGCAGGTCGGCCCGATGGTCGCCGAGCTGCTCGACCTGCCGTGCGCGACCTCGGTGGCGACGTTTCAGCTCGACGGCGACAGGGCCACGGTCGAGCGCGACATCGAGGGGGGGCGCGAGGTGATCGAGGTCACGTTGCCGGCGGCATTCACCACCGACAAGGGGCTCAACGAGCCGCGCTACGCTTCGCTCAAGGGCATCATGGCGGCCAAGAAGAAGCCGATCGACGAGAAGCCGGCCCAGCTCGGAACCGCGGGGCTCGAGATCCTGGCGCTCGAAATGCCGGCCGCGCGTTCGGCCGGGCGCATCGTCGGCCAAGGCACCGACGCCATTCCCGAACTGCTCCGAGTGTTGCGCGAGGAGGCCAAGGTCCTGTGAGCATCCTCGTGGTCGCCGAACAGCGCGACGGGCGAATCCGCTCGGTCACGCATGAGGTTCTGGGCGAGGCCAAGCGGCTCAAGGTCACGTTCGGCGACGTGGTCGCCGTGCTGCCGTGCGCCTCCGACCCCGGTGCCGCCGCGCTCGGCGAGTACGGCGCCGATCGAGTGCGGGTTGTCACCCACGATAGCTTCGCGCGCTACGACGCCTACGGCTACACGCGCGCCGTGGTCGCGGCGGTCGAGGCGATGAAGCCGCAGGTCGTGCTGTTCTCGGCATCTTCGATGGGCAAGGATCTGGCGCCGCGAGTGGCGGCGCGGCTTGGCGTCGGCCTCGCGTCGGACTGCACCGCATTGATCGTCGACGGCGGCAAGCTGGTCGCGCGCCGTCCGGTGTACGCGGGCAAGGCCAACCAGAAACTGGCGTTCACCAAGTCGCCGGCGATGGCGACGCTGAGGCCCAAGGTATTCGCGCCGGCGCCGGGAGGCGCTCCGGCCACCGTCGAGACCGTGGCGGCGAACCACGATCCCGGATCCTCGCGCGCAAAAGTGGTGCGTATCGCGGCCGCTGCCGGCGGCAAGCTCGATCTCACCGAGTCGGAGATCATCGTGTCGGGTGGGCGCGGGCTCAAGGGCCCCGAGAATTTCAAGATCCTCGAGGACCTTGCGGCGGCGCTCGGCGCCACGGTCGGGGCGTCGCGCGCCGTGGTCGACGCCGGCTGGCGGCCGCACTCGGATCAGGTCGGCCAGACGGGTAAGACGGTGTCGCCCAAGCTCTATGTCGCGGTCGGGATCTCGGGTGCCATCCAGCACCTGGCGGGCATGTCGTCGTCGCGCTGTATCGTGGCCATCAACAAGGACGCCGACGCCCCGATCTTCAAAGTCGCGGACTACGGGTTGGTCGGCGATCTGTTCGAAGTGATTCCGGCACTCACCGAAGCGGTCAAGAAGCTCAACGCGCAGCACGTCTAGGAGCCGCCCGCTCGCGGGCGCCGACAGGAACGCTCGATGCGAGAGTACATCCCGGTCCTGATGTTCATCGTGGTCGCGATCTTGTTCGCGGCCACCACGCTCGGTGCGTCGTACATCGTCATGCCCCGGCGCATGAACGCGCGCAAGCTGTCGCCCTACGAGTGCGGCGTCGAGCCGGTCGGCACCGCCCGCAATCGGTTCCCGATCAAGTTCTACCTGGTCGCGGTGTTGTTCATCCTCTTCGACATCGAAGCCGTGTTCATGTACCCGTGGGCGGTGGCGTTTCGCCAGATCGGGCTCTATGGCTTGATCGAGATGACGCTGTTCATCCTGATCCTGCTGGTCGGCTATCTCTACCTTCTGAAGAAGCGCGCCCTCCAGTGGGAAGACTGACCCGATGGAATCGCTGATCGCGCTCTACCGGCATCCGGACTTCCAGCTCGTCTTCTGGGCGTTCCTCAAGATCTTCGTGATCCTGAACGGCATGCTGGTGGTCGTGTCCTACATGATTCTGCTCGAGCGCAAGGTCGCGGGTCGCATGCAGGGCCGCCCGGGCCCCAACCGGGTCGGGCCGGCCGGCATCCTCCAGCCCTGGGCCGACGTGGTGAAGCTCCTGTTCAAGGAGGAGTTCATTCCGCCCGGCGGCAACCGCGTGATCTTCCACATCGCGCCGATGCTCGCGGTGATCCCGGCGCTGGTGTCGTTCGCAGTGATTCCGGTGGGGCCCAACTTCATCGTCACCGACATCAACGTCGGTCTCCTACTGTTCCTCGCGATGTCGAGCCTCGGGGTCTACTCTCTGACGCTCGCCGGGTGGTCGTCGAACAGCAAGTACGCGTTGCTCGGTGGGCTGCGCTCGTCGGCGCAGATGATTTCCTACGAGCTGGCGATGGGGATCTCGACCATCGGTGTGCTGCTGCTCGCCGGGTCGCTGTCGCTGGTCGACATCGTCCACGCTCAGGAGCGGTTGCCGTTCGTGGTGGTCCAGCCCCTGGCGTTCGCGATCTTCATGATCACGGCACTGGCCGAGACCAATCGTGCTCCGTTCGACCTGCCCGAGGCCGAGGCCGAGCTGGTCGCCGGGTTCCACACCGAGTACTCGAGCATGAAGTTCGGCCTGTTCTTCCTGGGCGAGTTCATGAACGTCATCACGATCTCCGCGATCGCGGTGACGCTGTTCCTCGGCGGCTGGAACGGACCGTGGCTGCCCGACAGCCTCAAGTTCCTCTGGTTCTTCGCCAAGCTCGCCCTGTTGATCTTCTTCTTCATCTGGGTGCGCTGGACCTTCCCGCGGCTGCGTTACGACCAGCTCATGAACCTGGGCTGGAAGATCCTGCTGCCGCTGTCGCTCGCCAACGTGATGGTGACCGGGTTCGCGGTCTACTGGATGAACAACCGATGACCCCGGCCCTGTTCGTCGCGTTCGCCGCAGTGCTCGTGGTGTCGAGCCTGTTGGTCGTCGTGCACCGGAACCCGGTGACCAGCGCGCTGTTCCTGGTGACGGCATTCTGTTCGCTCGCCGGGATCTACCTGTTGCTCCACGCCGAGTTCCTCGGGATGGTGCAGGTCATCGTCTACGCCGGCGCAATCATGGTGTTGTTCCTGTTCGTCATCATGTACCTGAACCTGAAGCACGACGTCGAGTCCGGCGTGCAGATCGCGCTCCGCCGCGGCATCGGATGGATCGCGGGCGCCGTCCTGCTCGCCGAAGGCGTGCTCTTCATGAGCCGGGGATGGGCGCCGGGGCCGGTGGCGCCGGTCGTTCCGCAGACGGTGGGCAACACCCAGGCGATCGGCAAGGTGCTCTACACGCGCTACCTGTTCCCGTTCGAAATCACCTCGATGGTCCTGCTGGTGGCGATGGTCGGCGCGATTGTGATCTCTCGGAGCCGAAGAGCCCCCGATCCGGTGAAGGTGAAGCGCGCGGCACGGCCGGTGCTCGAGCCGCTGCCGGTGCGGGTGACGACGCCCCAGCTCGAGCCGGCGGCGGCGGCCCACGCGGTGGATCGGCCGGCCGCAAGTGTCGGCGCAGAAGCCACGGTCGACCCTCCGGCCATCCACCGAGCGAGCCCCGACGAGCGATTCCAAAACGAGGCTTCCGCGTGATCCCGCTCAGCTGGACGCTGCTGCTCTCCGCCGTCCTGTTCACGATTGGCGTGGTCGGCGTGCTCGTCCGCCGGAACGCGCTCATCATCTTCATGAGCATCGAGCTGATGCTCAACGCCGCGAACCTCGCGTTCGTCGCCTTCGCCCGCCACATGAACTCGCTCGACGGACAGATCTTCGTGTTCTTCGTCATGACGGTGGCCGCGGCCGAGGTCGCCGTGGGGCTGGCGATCATCGTGAACCTTTTCCGACTTCGCGAGTCCGTGTTCACGGACGAAATCAACCTGCTCAAGGGCTGACGACGTGAACCTGCCGATGATCGCGCTGATTCCGGCCCTGCCGCTTGCGGCCGTGGCCCTGAACCTGTTGCTCGGCGACCGGCTCGGCAAGCGCGGCACGGCCTGGCTGGCGTGTGGCGCCGTCGGTGTCGCGTTCCTGCTCGCGGTGCGTGCGGTGGTCCACCTCGCGGGCCTGCCGGCGGACGGCAGGGCGATCCACGAGATGGTCTACACCTGGATGCGGGTCGGCGACTTCTCGGCCGATGTCGCGTTCCTGCTCGATCCGTTGTCGGCGGTGATGGTGCTGGTGGTCACCGGCGTGGGCTTCCTGATCCACGCCTATTCGGTCGGCTACATGTCGAACGACCCCTCGTTCCGCCGCTTCTTCATGTACCTGAACCTCTTCATGTTCGCGATGCTGACGCTGGTGCTCGCGGACAACTTCCTGCTGATGTTCGTGGGTTGGGAGGGAGTCGGGCTCTGCTCGTACCTGCTGATCGGGTTCTGGTACGAGCGGCCCTCGGCCGCCGAAGCGGGGAAGAAGGCGTTCATCGTCAACCGGATCGGCGACTTCGGGTTCCTGCTCGGCGTGCTGACTCTGCTGACGCTCGGCGGCAGCCTGAACTACGAGCGGCTGTTCGCGGTCGCGCCACACGTGTTCGTCGTCGGCTCGCTGGCGATCACGACGGCGACGCTGCTGCTGTTCCTCGGCGCCACCGGCAAGAGCGCTCAAATTCCGCTCTACACCTGGCTGCCCGACGCCATGGAGGGTCCGACTCCGGTTTCGGCACTGATCCATGCGGCGACCATGGTCACGGCCGGCGTCTACATGGTCGCGCGCTGCAACGTGCTGTTCACGCTGGCGCCGGCGGCCCTCGAGACCGTGGCGATCATCGGCACCGCCACCGCGCTGTTCGCAGCAACCATCGGCCTGGCCCAGAACGACATCAAACGCGTGCTCGCGTACTCCACGGTCAGCCAGCTCGGCTACATGTTCATGGCGTGCGGCGTCGGCGCCTTCACCGCCGCCATCTTCCATCTGATGACCCACGCGTTCTTCAAAGCGCTGCTGTTCCTCGGGGCCGGCTCGGTGATTCACGGCCTCCACGGCGAGCAGGATCTGCGCAAAATGGGTGGGCTCGCGGGCAAGCTGCCCTGGACCCACGCCACCATGCTGATCGGTACCATCGCGATCGCCGGCATTCCGCCGCTGGCCGGGTTCTTCAGCAAGGACGAGATCCTGCACGGCGCATTTGCCTCGGGGCATCGCGCGATCTGGCTGGCCGGGCTGGCCGGCGCGGGCCTGACGGCGTTCTACATGTTCCGCCTCTACGTGCTCGCGTTCCGCGGCCCGTCGCGGTTGTCGCACGAGGCCGCGCACCACGTACACGAGTCACCGCCGAGCATGATCGTGCCGCTGGTGGTGTTGGCGCTGCTCTCGATCGTCGGGGGCTGGATCGGACCGCCGATGATCGAGGGTGGGAATCCGTTCGCGCGCTGGCTGGCGCCAGTGTTCGAGCACGGCGCGCACGACAACGGCCATGCCGCGCACGAGGTCCCGCGTAACGTCGAGTGGACGCTGATGCTGCTCTCGGTCGGCGTCGCGAGCCTCGGCATTTGGGCCGCGTTCCGCTACTACCTGCGGCGGCCCGAGGCCGCGACCCGGCTGCGCGAGCGCTTCCCGCGTGTTCACGACCTGCTGCTCAACAAGTATCGGGTGGACGAGCTGTACGACGCGATCGTCGTGCGCCCGATCCACGGCGCGAGTGTCGCGCTCTGGCGCTTCTGGGACGAGAAGATCGTGGATGGAATCGTCAACGGTGTCGGATACACGTTCGAGGGCGTGTCGGCGGTGCTGCGCCTGTTCCAGACCGGTTTCGTCGGCACCTATGCCCTGCTGTTCACCGTTGGCGTGGCGGCCCTGTTGTGGGTCGTCCTGAGGATGTGACGTGGCGCTCTTCCCCTGGATGACGTGGCTCATCTTCTTCCCGCTGATCGGCGCGGCCTTGATCGCTCTGATGCCGGCGAGCGCCGGCCGCCTGATCCGCCGCTGGGCGATTGCGGTGGCGGTGGCCGAGTTCGGGTTCTCGCTGCCGCTCTGGTGGCGCTTCATCCCCTTCGGCCCGGATTTTCAGTTCATCGAACGCCTCGACTGGCTGCCGGCGCTGGGCGCCAGCTACCACCTGGGGGTCGACGGCGTCTCCGTCCTCCTCATTCTGCTCACGACGTTCATGACCGCGCTCGCCGTGATCGCCTCGTCGCCGGCGATCCAGACGCGCGAGCGCGAGTTCTACGCCCTGTTGCTGGCGCTCGAGACCGGCATGCTCGGCACGTTCATGGCGCTCGATCTGCTGCTGTTCTACGTGTTCTGGGAGGCCATGCTGATTCCGATGTACCTGCTGATCGGGATCTGGGGCGGGCCACGCCGGATCTACGCCGCGATCAAGTTCTTCCTCTACACCATGGCGGGCAGCGTGCTCATGCTGGTGGCGTTGCTCTGGCTCTACTTCTACAACCGCTCGGTGACCGGGGTCGCGACTTTCGACCTGAACGCCTATTACCAGCTCCAAATTCCGGCCGAGGCGCAAGTGCTTCTGTTCCTGGCGTTCGCGGTCGCATTCGCGATCAAGGTGCCGATGTTCCCGTTCCACACCTGGCTGCCCGACGCGCACGTCGAGGCGCCGACCGCGGGCTCGGTGATCCTGGCGGCGATCCTGCTCAAGATGGGCACCTTCGGATTCGTGCGCTACGGGATTCCGCTGTTCCCCGTGGCGTCGGAACAGTTCGCGCCGTGGATCGCCGGGCTGGCGATCTTCGGCATCGTCTATGGCGCGCTGGTCGCCCTGGTTCAGCCGGACCTGAAGAAGCTGGTCGCCTATTCGTCGGTCAGCCACTTGGGCTTCTGCATGCTCGGGCTCTACGCGATGAACCCGCAGGGACTCGCGGGGGCCATGCTGCAGATGATCAACCACGGCATCTCGACGGGAGCGCTGTTCCTCCTGGTTGGGGTGATCTACGAGCGCCGGCACACGCGCCTGATTGCGGACTTCGGTGGTCTGTGGAAACCACTCCCGGTATTCGCCTCCGTGTTCCTGATCGTCACCCTGTCGTCGATCGGTCTCCCGGGCACCAACGGCTTCGTCGGCGAGTTCCTGGTGCTGCTCGGGGCGTTCAAGACGAACGTGTGGTGGGCGGCGATGGCCGCGACCGGCGTGATCCTTTCGGCGTGCTACATGCTGTGGATGTTCCAGCGCGTGATGTTCGGTCCAGTGACGCACGCGGAGAACGCCAACCTCTCGGACCTCACCTTCCGCGAACGGCTGGTGTTTGCACCCCTGCTGCTCCTGATCTTCTGGATCGGCGTGTTCCCGCAGCCGTTCCTCGATCGCATGCAACCGGCTCTCGATCGGACCCTGGCGGTCGCCGCCGAGCGCTACGAGGCCGTGACCGGCAACGTCGCGTCGTGGGGCACGGGCCTGAACACACATGACGCCCGGCGACTTCCGGTGCGGGTTCGCATCGTCCCTCAGGGCCAAGCGGGTTCCGGCAGCCACCCGGCGCCGACGCCGCCCGCGACCGGGAGCGAACGATGAGCCCGGCGACCCCCGCGCTCCTCGCGGTCGACTGGTGGGCTCTCGGCCCGGTGATCGCGCTGTCCGCCGGCATCTGCCTGCTGCTGCTGCTCGAGTTCCTGCCGGCGGGTGCCCGCAGCGGGCGCGGCGCCTGGGTGTCGCTCTTCACGCTCGCCGCCTCGGCCGCCTGCGTGTTTCGAGTCGGCAATGCCAAGCGAGCCCTGTTCGAGGGCATGTTCCTGCACGACGGCATCACCGCGTTCATGACGCTGCTCTTCTGCGGCATCGGCGCGATCTCGGTGCTCCTGTCGTGGGACTACATCCGTCGCACCCGCATCAATCTGGGCGAGTACTACGCGCTCATGCTCTCGGCAATCCTCGGCATGGTGATCATGGCGGCCTCGAGCGACCTGATCACGATCTTCCTCGGGCTCGAGTTGATGTCGCTCGCGCTCTACGTGCTGGTCGGCTTCCAGCGGAGCCACCTGGAGTCGAGCGAGGCCTCGATGAAATACTTCCTGCTGGGCGCGTTCGCGAGCGGATTCCTGCTCTACGGGATCGCGCTGCTCTACGGAGCGACCGGGACCACGAACCTCATGGCGATGACGCAGTTCGTCACCGGCTCGCCGATGATCGACAACCCGCTGCTGCTGGCCGGGGCGCTGCTGACGCTGATCGGCTTCGGCTTCAAGGTCGCGGCGGTCCCGTTCCACATGTGGACTCCCGACGCCTATCAGGGGGCACCGACTTCGGTGACTGCGTTCATGTCGGCCGGCGCCAAGGCGGCCGGCTTTGCCGCGTTCGCGCGCTTCGGTCTGGCGGTGCTCGAGCCGACCGGCGCCGACTGGCGCACGTTGATGACCTGGATCGCGGTGCTGACCATGACGGTCGGCAACGTCACGGCGCTCTTCCAGACCAACGTCAAGCGCATGCTGGCGTACTCGAGCATCGCGCATGCCGGCTACGTGATCGTCGCGTTGATCGCGGGCGGCGAGAAGGGCGTGGCCGCCGCACTCTTCTACCTGGCGGTCTACTCGGTCATGAACCTCGGCGCCTTCGGCGTCCTGACGCTGCTCGGGCGCGAGAACGAGGAACGCGTACTGGTCTCGGACCTTGCTGGCCTGGGGTATCGCCACCCCGCTCTGGCAGCGGCCATGGCGCTCTTCATGGTTTCGCTCGGCGGCATTCCGCCGACCGCAGGATTCATGGGCAAGGTCTACGTATTCGGGGTGGCACTCGAGGCCGGCATGGTTCCGCTGGTGGTGATCGGCGTGCTCAACAGCGTGGTATCCGTGTTCTACTACCTGCGCATCACCGTCGCGATGTACATGGAGGAGCCACGCACCGAGCCGGTTTCGGTCTCGCGCGCGCTGCCGTCGACCATCGCGCTCCTGGCCTCCGCGGCCCTCACGATCTGGTGGGGGATCCAGGCGCACGCGCTGCTCGAGCAGGCGCGACGGTCAGTCCAGGGGATGATGTAGGCGCTACTGTCTCGACAGTGCTTCCAATCGGGCTCGAACCTCGGGTGCACGCGGATCGATCGCCAGCGAGCGTTCCAGATGAGTGCGCGCATCGGCGGTCCGCCCGTCCATCATCGCCACGGTCGCCAGCATCTCGTGCGCCTGCGCGCTGAACGGCGACTCGCGGGTTTGGCGCTCGAGGTCCGCCCGAAACGCTGCCCGCACGGTGGAGTCGCCGGCCACGACCGGAGCCAACGCTTGGAGTCGCACGTTCCCCGCCGGTGCGGTTCGATACGCGAACGAATCCGCGACCGCCGCCATCGGTCCGCGTCGCCGGACGAACACCAGTGCCGCGTCGTCGAGGAAGACCATCGCCCACGACGTGTCGGCGTCGATCACGTCCACCAACCGGTCCGCTTCGTACGTGCGGCGTGGTAGAACCATCCACTCGAAGTCGAACTTCTGGTCCAACTCGCGCCAGTACTCCTCGCGTTCGAACGCGAACATGTAGAGCCGCCTGAGTTCCGGCGTGCCGGCCTGGTGGATGTCCATGAACGGCAGCCGGTCGCGCTCGGGGTAGAAGCGCCATAACAGATAGCCGCCGTGGTGGAAGCGATTGAAACTCCGGCCGCGAATGCCCATTTCGGCCATCCGGTCACACGCGCGCTCCGGGATCTGCGTGTGGTCGACGGCGATCCCGATGCCGTTCCGCCGCCAGAGCGGGAGCGCCACCAGGACGCAAACGATGCCGGCCAGCGCCGCGCGCGTCCATGGTGAGCCGAGTGCGGCCGGCAGTCGGATCGAACGAGCGGCCCAGTCGAGGTCGCGCGCCAGAAACGGCGCGGCCACGATTCCCAGGAATCCAACGAAGCGAACGGTCGACAGCGCCGCGGTGATCGCACCGATCCCGATCGCGACCTCGGCCCAATCCCAGCCCTGGCGGCGCGCGCGCAGGATCGCGAGCAACGGCCAGACGATCACGATCACCGGCACGCCGTCCCATACGTGTTCCGACCAGCGCAAGGGTTCCAGCTCACCGATCGTCGCGTAGATCGGCTCGCTTCGTTCGTGGAGCAGAAAGTGGAATGGCTGCCACAGCGCTCGCCAGCCGAACGGATTGATCATGCCGAGCGCCAATCCCGCGACTCCGGCGACGGCGAGCGCGAGCACCGGCGGCCATCCGCGATCCGAGGGCCAGCGGGCGCGTGCCAGCAGCGCATCGAGTCCGTAGGCGGCGAGGATCAGGATGCCGAAGTGCCACGAGATGTGGCTGTTGATCCAGATCCAGAACACGAGCGGCAGCGCCCAGGTGCGATCGGGTCCGCCATGGCGCCGGCTCTCGAGGATCCACAGCTCGACCGCCATCAACACTGCGACCCAGGTCTCGGGTCGTATCTGCGACCGGCTGCTCCAGGCAAGCCCACAGACCACGAGTGCCACCGGGACCGTGAGGCCGCTCGCACCCATCCGCCGCGCGGCGAGCCATAGCAGCGCAAATGCACCGAGCGTGGTCAGCCAGCGCCAGGCGAAGAGACCGGTGACGCCGCCGAGTTCCCAGAAGGGATGGACCAGGGCGCGAAACCCCCACGAGAGGTTGACGTCGGGAGCCCCCCAGGTGGGCCACGTCCAGATCTGCGTCTGCGGCACCGAATGCGTTTCCCAGATCACACGGCCGACCACCAGGTGCTGCCAGAAGTCGGGCTCGGTGAGCGGGAAGGTCACCGTCAGCGCCAGGCACGCTGCAGCCACGCACAGAATCAAGACACGCGGCAGCCTCATGCCGTTGGCGAGTCGGGCCAGCGCAGCAGGATGGCGTCCGTCGAGTCGCCCGCGTCGAGGACTGGCCGCTGATTCGGGGACGATCATCAGCGCATGAGCGCGCGACTGCGGCGTCAGATGGCCGGAGACTTGAGCGCCCGCGGGAGCGGCCCACCACGTTCCCTCGCGCGATTCGAGAACGACGCGCACGAAGTCGGTGCGTCCCGTGCGCGACTCGATTCGCTCGCGGCTCCGTACGGTCAGCTGTGGCCGATCGAGCGTCGAGAAACCCTGCAACGCCCGCAATGCCGGCCGCACCAGCACTTCGAACACGCAGGCCACCGACGCGGGGTTCCCCGGCAGACCGAAGTAGAGTGCCTCCCCGAGTCGTCCGAAGGCCTGCGGTTGTCCCGGCTTCATGGCGACGCGCCACCACGCCACGCCGCGCAGTTCGCCGAGACTCTGCTTCACCGGGTCGAACTCGCCCATCGACACCCCGCCGATGGTCAGCAGCACGTCACAACGCGCGGCATGCTCGAGAATCGACGACCGGACGGCTCGCGCGTCGTCGGCGAGCCGTGCCATATGAACGATGCGCCCGCCGGCCTCCTCGACCAGCAGGCGAAGCTGGATCGAGTTGCTGTCACGGATCGCACCGGGTTTGAGCGGCTGGTCGACGTTCAACAGCTCGTCTCCAGTCGAGAGGATGGTCACGCGCGGGCGCGCCCCCACCATCGCTTGTGGCACGCCCAACGCCGCGAGCAGGCCGAGGTCGGCAGCCGACAGCTCGCGCCCCTCGGAAAGTGCCACCTCGCCCGCGGGCAGATCGACGTCGGCGTCGCGGATGTTCGCGCCGGCCGCGATCGACTTCGTGAACTCGACCCGATCGCCGCCCGGCAGGGAGGTGTCCTCGACCGGCACCACGGCGTCGGAGCCCTCGGGCAACATGGCGCCGGTCATGATCCGCATCGCTTCGCCGGGCCGCAGCGCGCGGGACGGCGGGCGTCCGGCGGGGATCGTGTCGACGATCGGGAGCGTCGTTGCGCCGGTCACATCGGCGGCGCGCACGGCGAAGCCGTCCATCGAGGAATTGCGGAACGGCGGCAGCCCGTGCGGCGCGCGAAGCGTCTCGCGCAGGGCGCGACCCCGCGCGTTCTCGATCGGCACGCGTTCGGCCGGCAGCGGACGCGCCGCAGCCAGCACGCGCGCGCGCGCTTCGGCGTAGCTCAGCGATTCACGGGCGACGACGATAGACGCCACTCCGGCCCCCGCGCTTTTCCCACAGCGCGATCTCGCCGATCACCATGCCTCGGTCCACCGCTTTGAGCATGTCGTAGAGCGTGAGTGCCGCGATCGTCACCGCCGCGAGGGCTTCCATCTCGACCCCGGTGCGCGCTCGGGTCCGCACCACGGCCTCGATGCCGATCGAAGCCGACGAGGCGTCGGGCTGAAACGAAAGCTCGATCCCTTCGATCGGGATCGGGTGGGCGAGAGGGATCAGCTCGCTGGTCTTCTTGGCGGCCAGGATGCCGGCCAGGTGAGCGGTCGCGAGGACGTTGCCCTTGGGAACGCGGTCGTCCCGCACGCGCTCGAGCGTGTCGCGATGCATGAACACGCGGCCCCGGGCCACGGCGGAGCGCGAGGTGGTACGCTTGTCGCCCACGTCCACCATTCGGACGCGGCCGCGCGCGTCGATGTGCGAGAGCTTGCGGGCCACGAGCGCATCTTGACACGTCCGGAGACTCGAACCTAGTGTGCGGCCGCCCGCACCGGACGATGCCCCCATACCGATTCCAATTACCCGTTTCGACGCGCCACGCATTCGCGCTGGCGTTCGACCTGGCCGTGCGCCGCGACCCGGTGCACTCGCTGGTCGTGCCCCTGATCGTCCAGGCGCCCTGGCTCTTGGCGGTCGCGGCGCTGCCGGAGTGGCGCGAGTCCGAACGGTCGACCGAGGTCGCCGGAACCTGGGCCGTCGCCCAGCTCGGCAGCATCATCGTCTGGCTGGTGGTCGGCGCCATGCTCCGATTTCGCGCGCGATCGGTGTTCAACTCTCTGCCCGGAACTCCGCCCGAGGACGTGACCCTGTCCTACGCCCGCGGGCTCAAGCGCGTCCCGTGGCTGTTGATCACGGAAATCGCGCGCAACCTGGCTCTGGTCTTCGGGTTTCTCTTTCTGATCCTTCCCGGGTTCTTTCTCGGATTCCGCCTCGCCGTGGCTACCGAAGCCGTGGTGCTCGACGAGCCGCAGATGGCCAATGCGTTTCAACGCTCCTTCCGTTTGACGCAGGGACGATTCGAACGCTGGCTGGAGATGATCTTCGTCTCGGTGGTGCTCGTTCTCGGCTGCGCCCTGGTCGGGGCGGCATTGTCACTCGCAGTCCCGGGGCCCGGGTTCAAAGTCTGGTCGCTCGCCACTGAGCTGCTGATCGCGGCACTGCTGCCGGTGATCGCTTACGCGTGGACGTTCTTCTACCTGCGCCTGGTCGAAGCCGAAGGGCTCGATCCGGGAACCGAGGTGGGACCCGCATACGCCGACGCCAGACCCGAGACCGAGGTTCAGACCGCGGCTTCCTAGGTCGTCCCTTTCGCGTCTTTTGGTTGAGGTTTTTGGGGCCCGCGTCTTTTGCGCCCCGGAACTTTCGTTCCCCCAGCCACCTACGCGCCCCGGGTTCCAAATGGAAACATTCTGCCTTTCTCTTATTATTGGTCCATGGCTCGTACCACCCCGCCGGACCCCCTGAACGCCCGGGACCCCCGCAACCCGACCCGCCTCCGAAACCGCTCGGCCCTTCAGGGCATGGTCGGCGCGAGCCCGCGCATGCAGCGCATCTTCCGGCTCGTGTCCAAGGTCGCCCCCACCGACAGCACGGTCCTGATCATCGGTGAGAGCGGTACCGGGAAGGAGCTGGTCGCGCGGGCACTTCATCTTCAGTCGCGCCGCGCCGACGGTCCGTTCGTTCCGGTCAACGTCGGGGCGATTCCCGACACGTTGATCGAGAGCGAATTGTTCGGCGCGGCACGCGGCGCGTTCACCGGAGCGGCAACCGACCGAACGGGACTCGTCGAGGAAGCTGACCGCGGCACGTTGTTCCTCGATGAGGTCGGCGACATGCCGCTATCAGCCCAGGTGAAGCTGCTGCGCGTTCTCGAGAACGGAGAAGTGCGGCGGCTCGGCGACACCACCACCCGGCTCGTGGACGTGCGCGTGATCGCCGCCACCCACCGGGACCTTCAGGCCGAGATCGAAGCCGGGCGCTTTCGCCAGGATCTCTACTATCGGCTGAATGTCGTTCAGATCGACCTGCCTGCGCTGCGCGACCGGCGAGAGGATATCGGACTCCTGGCGTCGTACTTCCTCGAACGAGTCGCGCGGCGGGCCGGACGCGATGGGCTGCGCTTCAGCCCCGAGGCCATGGACTTGCTCGAGCGCTATGACTACCCCGGCAACGTGCGCGAGTTGGAGAACGCGGTCGAGCATGCGGTCGCGGTCGCCGAGTCGCCGATCCTTCGAGCCGCCGACTTGCCGACTGTGGTTCGCGCGCCCCGTCTGCTGCCCACGCACGACGGAGCGACGAGTGCATCGCCGGCGGACGAGCCCCAAGGGCGGCCCGCCGCGCGCCGGGCGGAGTCCGTGACCCGCGCCCCGGACGACGACGCTCCGGCGCCCGACCGGCGGGCGCTGTCGCTCGCGGATGTCGAGCGCGAGCACATCGTGACCGTGCTGGCGCGCCATCGCGGCAACGTGACCGCCGCCGCCCAGCAGCTCGGCATCTCGCGCACCACCCTCTGGCGGAAGATGCGCGCGTACGGCATCAGCCGGCGACGAGGGTGACGCCGATGCCTACGGAACGCCTGTACTACGACGATTCCTACACGACCCGGTTCGAAGCCGAAATCTCGACGATGGGCCAGCACCAGGGTCGGCCCGCCGTGGGGCTGGCGGCCACGTTCTTCTATCCGGAAAGCGGCGGTCAGGAGGCCGATCGCGGCCGCCTCGGGACCTGGCCGGTCGTCGACGTTCAGGCGGGCGACGACGGAACCGTGTGGCACGTGCTCGAGGGCGAGGCGGCCACCGCCAGCATCACGCGCGTCGAGGGCGAAGTCGACTGGACGCGGCGCTTCGATCACATGCAGCAACACACCGGGCAGCACATCCTGTCGGCGGCCTTCGAGCGGGAGTTGGGCAGTCCCACCGTGTCGTCGCGTCTGGGCGAAACGCGCAGCACCATCGAAGTCCCACTCTCCGAGGTCGACTGGACCGTGATCGAACGCCTCGAACGGGCATCCAACGACATCGTGTGGCGGGATCTGCCGATCGAGCGCCACTGGGTGGACGACGAGGGTGTGAAGCGTTTCGCCCTCCGGAAGCCGCCCAAGCAGACCGGGCGGATTCGCATCGTCGAGATCCCGGAATGGGATGTGTCGGCGTGCGGCGGCACCCATACCCTGCGCACCGGCGAGGTGGGCGTGATCAAGATCGTTCGATGGGAGCGCGTGCGGTCGAACCTGCGCTTCGAATTTCTTTGTGGGGGCCGCGCGCTGGCGGACTATGCCTGGCGCACCGAGTCGCTGCTCGAATCCGCGAAGCGTCGCACGCTTGCCGATCGGGATCTGATCGTTCACCTCGAGCGCGCCGCCGACGAGCGCGACGCACTCCAGAAACAAGTTCGTGAGCTGAACGAGCGGCTCGCGGCCATGGAAGCCACGGCTCGCGTTGGCTCGCCTCCAAGGCGGGTCGCCGAGCTGCGCGAGCATTGGACCCGCGAGGCCGCGCGCACCTTCGCCCTCAAGTGTCTCGAAGCCGGCGCCCCGTGGGTGGTTGCGGGCGCATCGGGACCGGCGCCGGTTCTGGTCGCGGGCCGCGCCAAGTCGGGAGGCCCGGACCTGCGCGCGATGGTTCCGGAGTTGTTGGCCGAGACCGGCGGCAAGGGCGGTGGCAGCCCAGACCTGGTCCAGATCGCGCCCGCCGACGCTGAAAGAACCACTCGCGGTTTCGAGTGGTTGTCGGCAAGACTCGAGGCCGCGGAAGCGTCCGGCAGATGAGTAGATCGCTGTCGTTGCGGGCCGTGGTCCTTGGGCTCGCAGCGACTGCCGTGAGCGCCGCGGCCCCTGCGGTCGCGGCTCCGATTCCCTGGTCCGAAGCGTTTCGCGACGAAGCCGACTCGACCGTGTTCCTGACCACCGCCGATGTCCTGCTTCGCGCACCGTTCCACTTGGCGGGGCGCGAGACCCTGTGGACGCCACGCGGGCTCGACCGCGTCGTCCGCTTCTGCGTGGCGCCCGACGGGAGGAATGTCGCATGGCTGACGCGGGCCGGGGACCAGGACACCGCACGCGTCTGGATCAGCGCCCACGCGACACCGGCCGCGCGCGCCGACTTCGCCAGCCTGCTGCCTCGCGAGGTGGGGCGCCCCAACTACTCGCCGGCAACGCCGACCACTCGAGACCCGACCATCCGCGGCGGCCGGTTCATCACTCCGGGCGCGCAGCACCTGCGGCCCGCAAGCAATTCGCTCGAGTGGATGCCCGACGGTTCCGGCGTGGTGTTCGGCTACAACGAGGGTCTGGCGCACATCGCCGCCGACAGCGGGGCGGCATGGGAAGTCAGTTCCGCGCGCGTGGTGGAGCTGAGGGTCCTCGATCCGGCATCCATCTTCCTCACGGATCTGGTAGCGAACGTCGACGAGAACCGGATCGAGGGCTGGCATCTCGTCTATCCGACGGCGGGGCGCTGGCGCGTGTTCCCCTCGGGTGGATTGGACGGCGCGGCGCGTTGGACCGCGAGCCCGACCTCGGTGTGGTGGACCAGTGCTGCCGGCGTGCGCGTCGTCCACGCCCACGATCCGACGATTCAGCTCCTGGCCGAAGGCCGGATGTCGGGGAACTGGATTCGCTATGTGGCGGAACAAAGGCGAGTCTTCTGGGTGTTCGAACGCCGCCTCATGAGTCTTGCACAGGATGCGAAGACGCCCGAAGTGCGCCACGAGTTCCGCGGCGAGATCGGGCCCGTTGTCGAAACCACGACTGGAAGTCACGTGGGGTTCGCAATGGGCGATTCGTTCTACGTCTGGAATCCGGTGACTGATACGGTGCTCCGCTTCGCGTCCCCTGGAGGCGAGCCTTCGCATCTCTTCGAGAAGGACGGCACGATCGTCCTGGTGGCGCGCGCGCGCGGGAAGACCCAGGTTTCGCGCTGGCCCGCCGGAGCGCTCGAGGCCACGACGCGAGTGTTCTCCGCCAGCAGCCTCCTGGCATTCGCGACTCCCTCCGGCGCCCGGATCATCGTCTTTCGTCGTGGATGGAAGGCGCCCGAAAAGGTGGATGTGCTCGATCTCGCCTCGGGGGAATGGATCGAGGTCGAGAACCCCGGGGTGGTGGCGTGGGAGCCGATGCGAGAGTGGTAGCACCGCGCTAGGCACATCGAGCCCAAATGAAGAAGCCGGCAGGCGTCGCGACGCCTGCCGGCTCTCGTACGTTCTTTCGGTTCTAGCGCGGGCGTGAGCGCGAAACGGATCCGGGGCGCGAGCTTACCGGTCGTTTGGGCGCAGGTCGCTTCGCGGTCGCCACCGTGCGTCCGTTGCCCGCATGCTTCGCTTTGCCGTTGCTCCCTGCTGGTGCCGCGCCTCTCGAGGCGGGAACCGCGGCCTTCGGCTTCGGACGGGCTGCGACCGCCGTGGCGGTTGACGAACTCGGTGCCGCAGCGCGCTCCTCGGCGACCAGAGCCGCACGATGAGGAATGACCTCCTCGTCGAGCGCTGCGGGACGCCGAGTCCCAGGAGACATCGTGTAGTCGAAATCCGGCAGCAGGACGCGCGGAATCGCGCGCCCCAGGAACTGTTCGATGGCGTCGACGAACTTCTGCTCGTCCGGGCTCATCAGGGTGTACGCGTCTCCCACCGGATCGCCGCGCCCCGCCCGACCCAGCCGGTGCACGTAATCCTCGGGGGTCTGGGGCACGTCGTAGTTGACGACGTGCGCCGTGCCCGCCATGTCGAGGCTGCGAGACGAGGCTTCGCTGGCCACCAGGATCTGGACTCGGCCGCGCCGCAGGTCTTCGAGGGCCTGATCGCGGTCGCTCTGGCTCGGATGCTCGTCGAGCAACGACACGGCGTATCCGCGCCGGGCCAATTGGCGGCTCAGCCGCTCGCCGGCGTTCCGCGCCCGCGTCAGCACGATGGTGTTGCGCACCTCGGAGCGGGTGAGCAGGTCGTCGAGCAAGTCGGGCTTCAAATCCTTGGTCACCGGATAGATGGCCTGAGTGATGCCCGCCGACGGCTTGGACGGCGAACCGACATCCACGCGCACCGGCTCGACCAGCGCCTCCTTGGCGAGGCGATTGAGCTCGGGCGGCATGGTCAAAGTAAAGAGCAGCGTCTGCCGAGTCTCGGGCAGGAGCTTCAGCAACCGGCGCAAGTCAGGCGCCAGGCCGAGCGCCACCATGCGATCAGCTTCGTCGAGCACCAAAATCTCGACATCGGCAAAATCCAGGCAGCCACGAGCGTGCAGCTCGAGCAGCCGGCCCGGGGTCGCTACCAGTAGGTTGGTCGGCCGCTCGCGAAGCTGTCGCTCCTGACCTGAGATTTGGGCGCCGGTGTAGACGACGCTGACCGAGATCTCGGTGAAGCGAGCGTAATCACGAGCCCGTGTTTCTACGTAGGAGGCAAGCTCGCGGGTCGGCACCAGCACGATGCCCCGCAGCCGGCTGCTCCGTTCGGCCAGACGCGCCAGTGTTGGAATGAGATAGGCACCGCTCTTTCCAGATCCGCTCTGAGCGATCCCGATCAGGTCGTTGCCGTGCATCACGATGGGGATCGATTTGGTCTGGATCGCGGTCGGTTCGGAGAGCCCCGTGGCGCGAATACCCTTCAAGATCGGACTGGGAAGCCCGAACGAACCGAACGACACGAACCCCTCCAACGAAATATCGATCATCGCAGTCAAACTCGGCCCCCGTGGTAGTCGTTCCCTCGAGTCCAACGAGGTGGTCAGCCCCACAGACTAGGGGCAAGCCTGCGGCAGAGCAACGACTAAGGAGGTCGAGGAAGAAAAAGTTACAGTTCCATTGCTACTCGAGGTGAATTCGGGATGTGAACCGGGGTTCAGTTCATGTCAATCGTCGTTCGGACATGCGCTTACGGACGAACATCCGTGCAGGGGCAGGTCACCCAGCCCGGCGCCGTGGCGTCCGCGACGCCCGAAAACCCTTCCTGGCGCTCGTCGAGCGAGCAGGCTGACACCCGGGGCAGAAGAATGATGAGCGATTCGCCTGAACCAGGCGCCGGATGGGTCTTCCGCAAACCCGGCACGGCTGACCGGCCCGCTCGTAGACGCGGAGCTGGTCCCCGAAACCTCCGGGCTCGTTCCACAGCGTTCGATACGTGCTGAACGTCGTCCCCATCCGGTCGATGGCCTCGCCGAGCACCGCCGCCAGTTCGCGGGAGATCGCCGCCCAGTCCTTCGGCGACAGGCTGGACGTCCGCCGAGCGGGATGAACGCGCGCCCGGTGGAGGATCTCGCTTGCATAGATGTTGCCGACGCCGGCGATCCGCCGCTGGTCCATGAGGAAGCTCTTGATCGGCGCCACCGACGCTCGGGCCAGTACCGCGAGTCGCGGGCCCGACGGAGGCTCGAGCACAGGATCGGGTCCCAGCGACGCGAGGGCGGGGTCCTGGCGAGCGGCGGCAGTTTCGACCACGCGGAGCAGGCCAAAGCGCCTCGGGTCCTGAAACCACAGCTCGGTGCCGTCTTCGAAACGGATGCGCGCATGGACGTGGTCGAGTCGGGGGCCCGGCGTTCGCTCGACGAAGAGCCAGCGCCCGCTCATCCCCAAATGGGAGAGGAGCGACCAGCCTCCGCTCAGGTCCATGAGCAGGTACTTGCCGTGACGGCGGATCGCGAGGACCTCGTTTCCGGTCAAACGTCGCGGCAGGGCCGGGTCGGGCGGCATCCGTCGCAAGGGTAATCGCGATCGGCGCACCGTGCTCACGCGCCGGCCGACGACGTGAGCCTCCAGCATGCGGCGAACGGTCTCGACTTCGGGAAGCTCGGGCATGGCGTCACGCTAGCACGTTGTACATGTCGTCTCGCCGCGGGTCGCAGGATTGCGCCTGTGTTCGCGGGCATGGCATCCTTGCCGCTCACGGACGGCCGACGCCCCACCCCGGAGAACCCGCGTCTCATGGACGACCGGACGCGCTTCGAGGAATTCGCGCGACTTGCGACCGAGCAGCGCAACCCGCAGACCCTCGACCTGGATCGACTCGAGATCCCAGGCATACTCGATCGCATCGCCGCCGAGGACCGGACCGTCCCCGCGGCGGTGGCGGCCGAAGCGCCCTACATTGCCCGGGCCGTCGAGTTGGTGGTCGCGACGTTCCGCGAGGGCGGGCGCCTGATCTACGTCGGCGCCGGCACGAGTGGCAGGCTCGGCGTGCTCGATGCCTCGGAGTGTCCACCGACGTTTGGATCCGATCCGCGCATGGTCGAAGGCGTGATTGCCGGCGGCCAGGGGGCGCTGGTTCGCGCCGTCGAGGGCGCCGAGGATCGAGAGGAAGAAGGTCGTCAGGCGATGGCGGTGCGCGAGGTCGGTGCCCGCGACACGGTGATCGGGATCGCCGCCAGCCGGCGCACGCCCTTCGTGGTCGCCGCCCTCGCGGCCTCGCGCGCCCGGGGTGCGCGCACGGCGTACGTGACCTGCACGCCGCGCTCGGAGTTCACGCTCGACGTCGACGTCGCGATCTGCCCGGTGGTCGGCCCCGAAGTGCTCATGGGATCGACGCGCATGAAAGCCGGCACCGCCCAGAAGTTGGTGCTCAACATGATCACGACCGCGGCCTTCGTCCGCATGGGCAAGGCCTACGAGAACATGATGGTCGACCTGATGGCGACCAGCGAGAAGCTGGTCGAGCGCAGCCGGCGCACGGTGATGACCGTGGCCGGCGTCGACTACGACGCCGCGGCACGCGCGATCGAGGCGGCGGGAAAGAGCGTCAAGACCGCGATCGTCATGCTCAAACGGGGCTGCTCGCGCGAGGACGCCGAAGGCCGACTCGCGGCGGCCGGCGGATTCGTGCGCGCGGCACTCGAGGAGGACCGATGACGCAGCTCCGGTGGAATCCCGGCCGATGGTCGGCGGCTCTTGCACTCGGTCTCTTCCTGGTCGCGATCTTCGGCTGCGGCCCGAAGAAGACGACCGAGATCGTCTTCTGGCAGTTCTGGCCGGCCGAAGTCATCGACCCCCTGCTCCGGCAGTTCGAAGCCGAGCACCCCGGCGTGACCGTGCGCATGGAGCAACTCACTTGGCAGAGCGGCCTCGAGAAGATCACGGCCTCGATCGCCTCCGGCAACGTGCCGGATCTGTGCGAGCTCGGTTCGACCTGGATGCCGCGCATGCTGGACGGCGACGTGCTCGTCGACTGGAGCGCCGGGATGGCCGACCTGCGCCCCGCGCTCAACGGTTGGGCGATCGTCACCGTCGGCGACGCGCTGTACGGTGTGCCCTGGGTGCTCGGCACGCGGGCGCTGTTCTACAACCGTACGCTGTTCGCCCGGGCCGGGCTCGATTCGACGCGTCCGCCCGAGACCTGGGCCGAGCTGCACGAGGCCGCCGAGCGCATCCACGCCCTGGGGGACGGCGTGGCGGGGTTCGGCGTTCAGGCGGGCGAACGCTACGTCCTGTTCAAGAAGTTCATGCCGCTCGCGTGGGGGAATGGCGGACAGATTCTGTCGGATGATCTGACCCGTTCCGAGTTCGACTCGCCGCGCAACGTCGAAGCCCTCGAGTTCTACCTCAGTCTGGCCAAGGTCGGCCGAACGGACCGGCAGGACGTGCTCGATCGCGAATTCAAGGAAGGTCGCCTGGGTCTCGTGCTGTCGGGTGCATGGCTGCTCAAGTCCATTCCTCGAGATGCACCGGCACTCCGCTACGGAGTGGCCCTGGTCCCGAGGCCCGAGACCGACCGCGGCACGCATGCATCGTTCGCGGGCGGCGAAGTGCTGGTGAGTTTCCACACGTCGAAGAACAAGCAGGGCGCCCAGGAACTGGCGCGTTTCCTGGTGCGACCGGAGAACGCACTGGCCCTGGCGCGCGCGGCCAAGAGCGTCCAGCCCGCGACGGTGGGCGCCGACACCATGGCCTACTACCGCGAGAATCCGGGCGAACAGTTGATGATCCGGCAGTTCGAGACCGCCTATCCGACGCCCAACCATCCGATGTGGGTCGAAATGGAGGCGGCGATCGAAGACGAAGTCGAGCAGGCCCTCTACAAGCGGAAGACCGCGGCCGAGGCGGTTGCGGCGGCGGGCAAGACCATCGACGAGCTGGCGGCCCGGAAGCGCTAGATCATGCGGACCCACTCGCGGGCGACGGCGTGGACGCTGGTCGCGCCCTGGGGCGTCGCGTTCGCGCTCTTCGGCCTCTATCCGTTTGCCTTCTCCCTGGTGACCTCGTTCACCGACTACTCGCCGATCCGGGCGGGGACGCGTTTCGTCGGCTTCGACAACTACGCGCGCGCGCTCGCCGATCCCGAGTTCTGGAGCGCGCTGCGCAACACCGGTGTCTTCGTGGTTGGGACGATTCCCTTCACCACGACGCTGGCGCTGGGCCTCGCCCTCGCCGTTCAGACGGCGTTTCGCGGCCGGACGTTATTTCGAGTCGGTTTCTTCCTGCCGTCCGTGGTCTCGGTGGTCGTGCTGTCGCTGGTGTTCAAGGGACTGTACGCGCCGGGCGGCTCGCTCAACGGTCTCCTGGCGTTGTTCGGCATCCAGGGACCATCGTGGCTGCTCGATCCCAACACCGCGTTGCCCGCGATCATGGCGATGGACGTCTGGTCGGCGAGCGGCTACTACATGGTCATCTTCCTGGCCGGTCTCGAGGCCATCCCGCGCGAGCTCTACGATGCCGCGCGCCTCGAGGGCGCTTCGTGGTGGGGCTGCCTGACCCAGATCACGCTGCCGCTGCTGCGTCCGACGCTGCTGTTCGTGCTGGTGGTCAACACGGTGCGCAGCCTCCAGATCTTCGCCGAAGTGTTCGTGATGACCGGCGGCGGGCCGCTCCACTCCACGACCACCATCGTCTACTACCTGTACGAGGAGGCGTTCTACCGCTTCCACATGGGCTACGCGAGCGCCGTGGCCTATCTGCTGTTCGCGATCACGCTGGTTCTGGCGTGGGTGCAGATGCGGCTCGTGGCGCAGCGCGAGGAACGCGCGGCATGACCGAGGCGTCGTCCCGGCGAATCGAAGGCGCGGGTACTCGAGCCGACGAGATTCCGGCGGCCCCGCCACCGCCCTGGGGACGCTCCGCTGTGCGCTGGCTCTGGCTCGGGCCTCTGCTCGCGACCATGCTGTTGCCGTTCGTCTGGATGTTCGTGGTCTCCCTGTCCGAGACCTCCGGCGGATCGCTGGCGCGGGCTCTGGGCGGGCCTCTGGGATTCTGGAATTACGGCGCGCTGTTCGCCAAGACGCCGCTCGCGCGTTACCTGCTGAACAGCGCGGTGGTTGCCGCGGCCGTGGTCGGGCTCAACGTGATCACCGCCGCGATGGTCGGCTACGTGCTCGCCCGTCGCCGTGTGCCGGGCGAGCGGCTCTGGACGCTCGGCATCGTCGCGACGTTGATGCTGCCCAAGCAGGTGCTGATGATCCCGCTCTACCTGGTGCTGGCGCGGCTCGGGTTGCTCGACACCTACGGCGCGCTGATCCTGCCGTTCGCGGTCGACGCGTTCAGCATCTTCCTGGTGCGTCAGTTCGTGCTGGCGTTGCCGATCGAGCTCGAGGAGGCGGCGCGGGTTGACGGGGCCTCCGATTGGGCAATCTTCGGCTCCGTGGTCCTGCCGCTCCTGCGCCCGGTGCTCGCGGTGGTGGCGATCCAGTCGTTCCTGACCAACTGGAATTCCTTCTTGTTTCCGCTGATCTTCGTCGACTCGGATCGCCTGCGGACCCTGCCGGTGGGGCTTGCCCTCTTGTCGCAGACCGAGCACAGCGTGGACTGGGGTTTTCTCATGGCCGGCTCGACCATCGCCTCGATTCCCGTGCTCGCGGTGTTCATCGCGTTCCAGCGCCACATCCTGTCCGGCATCCTCGCCGGAGCCGAGAAGTGAAGACGTCGAAGGATGCGTGGGCGCGGCTGCGCGACTATCCCGAACGCCGGGAGCACTGGGTGGTCGGCCTCATGTCGGGAACCTCCGCCGACGCGGTCGACGCCGCGTTGGTCCGATTCACCGGCCGTGGGGGAGCCCTGCGCTTCGAGCTGGCGGCCTATCTGGAAACTCCGCTCGGTGACGCACTGCGCACCGAGGTGCTCGACGTGGCCGCATCCGAGACCGTGGCACTCGAACGGCTCATGGCCCTCGATGTCGCCCTCGGCCAGCGCTACGCGGCCGCGGTCCGAGCACTGCTCGAGCATGCCAAAGTGTCGCCGGACCGGATCGACGCCATCGGGTGTCACGGCCAGACCGTTCGGCATCGCCCGCGCGGGCCCGGCCAGCCGTTGACGCACACGCTCCAGATCGGCTCGGACGCGATCCTGGCCGAGGAGACCGGCCTGCCGGTGGTGAGCGACTTCCGCACGCGCGATGCGGCCGCCGGCGGCCAGGGCGCGCCGCTCGTGCCGCTCGCCGACTTCTGGCTCTTTCGCTCGGACACCGAGACCCGTGTGCTGCTCAACCTGGGCGGCATGGCGAACGTCACCCGTCTCGCTCCCGGCGGGTCGCTCGACGACGTGCTCGCGTTCGACACGGGTCCCGGCAACGCCGTCATCGACGGCGTTGCGCGCCTGATCTCGGGCGGAGAACGGCACATGGACCTGGGTGGGGCGCTGGCCGCCAGCGGCACCTCGAGTCCGGCGCTCCTCTCGGAGCTGCTCGCGGATCCGTTCTTCTCGACCCCGCCGCCGCGCTCGACCGGGCGCGAGCAGTTCGGCGATCGCTACGCGGCAAAGCTCGTGGAGCTGGGCATCCACATGAACCTCGCCGATGCCGACATTTTGGCGACGGCGGTCGAGCTGACGGCCTCTTCCGTGGCCGATGCGATTTCGCGCTTCCTGCTCCCGCTCGGACCGGCCAACGCGGTGTACGCGAGCGGCGGAGGCGTTCACAATGCGACACTCATGAGGTCTCTGTCGCGCACGGTTGCGCCCGCCCGGCTCGAATCGCTCGCAGCACTCGGGGTTCCACCCGAGGCCAAGGAGGCGCTGGCCTTCGCGTTCCTGGGGCATCGCACCCTGTGTGGCGAGAGCGGAAACCTGCCGAGCGCCACGGGCGCTCGACATGAAGTGGTTCTGGGCCGGGTGACGCCGGGAGCCCCGAAATGATCGCGTGCGGACTCGCGACGCGGCCGAACCCGCTGAGGTGCGCGCTCCGGGCGAGCATCGCAGCGCTGGTGCTCGCCGTAGTGGGCTCGTCTCCGGCCTTTGCTCAGGCCGCCGCCGAGCCGGCGCCCCGTGTCTCGCCCGACGAGCCGACTTTCGACGTCGGGCTCGGCTGGGACCTCGACTCGTTGCGACTCGAGCCCGCGACCGGGCTCCTCAAGCTCTACCAGACGTCGGATCGCGGCGACCGTGAGCTGAGCGACCAGGCGAGTCGCGCCGAAGTACGCCGCGCGGGTGAGTCATGGGAGGTCGTCTGGCAGGACCCGGAGGGCGACTTCCAGGCGGCGAGACTACCGGCGCTCGACACGTTGTGGGTGAGCCAGGCAGCAGGCGACCCGTTCGCCGGTCAGCTGCGGTGGAGAGGGAAGACCTGGCGCGGGCTCGCCAAGGTCTTCGTCGGGCCGCGCGGACGCCTGACGATCGCCATGCGCTCGCGCCTCGAAACCTACCTGCTCGGCGTCGTGCCGGGTGAGATCGGCAGCCTGTCGGACGATTTGCTCGAGGCCGGTCGCGCCCAGGCGATTGCCGCTCGGAGCTACACGCTGTTCTACCGCGGGCGCCGCGGCGACGAAGGCTTCGACCTCTACGGCACGGTCGAGGACCAGGTCTACGGCCCGGTCGAAACCGAGCGCCCCCTCGCGACCCGGGTGGTCCAGGCCACGAGCGGCGCCGTCGCCCTCTTCCGCGGCCAGCCGATCCGCGCCAACTATTGCTCCACCTGCGGCGGCATCACCGCGGACGTCTGGGAGGCATGGCCGACCGATCCGCTCGATTTCCTGGTCAGTCATCGCGACCGCGCCTCCGCCAGCGACTATTGTGTCGCCTCGCCCCATCATCGCTGGCAGGAGAAGTGGCCGGCCCGGGAATTCACCGCCAACCTCGGGCGCTACGGCCGCGACCAGGGAGTCCCTCTGCCGGCCGCCGGAGTCGGCGATCTGGTCGACGTGAAGGTGACCGAGCGCTCGCGCTCCGGGCGGGTCTGGCGGCTCGAGGTCCGGACGACCACCGGCGTCATCGTGGTTCCCGCGCACGTGCTCCGCCAGGTGCTCCGGCGCGGCGGCAACCCGACCGCGATCCTCCGGTCGAACCTGTTCAAGATCGACGTGCGGCGCGACGCCGAGACGCGGAAGGCGATCGAGGTGGTCGCGTCGGGCGGAGGCTCCGGGCACGGCGTGGGCCTCTGCCAGACCGGGGCGCTCGGCATGGCGCGCGCGGGCCGCTCGGCGGAGGACATCCTGCGGCACTACTACCCCGGGATCGAGATCCGCCGGCAGTACTGACCCACTTTCTCGCCGGCTCGTCGTGGGCGGCGCCGCCCGCGCAGAGCGCCGGGCGCGAAAATCGGCCCGATCATTGACACTTTCGCAGCCCCGCGGATATCCTGCGGCCTCTTTCCCACGCCCACGGCCCGACCGTGGGCGTGCGACTGCGGGGTTGTAGTTCAGTCGGTTAGAACGCCTGCCTGTCACGCAGGAGGTCGCGGGTTCGAGTCCCGTCAACCCCGCCATTTCTCGCCGCCTCCCGGCCGCCCACCGGGCCGCTCGGTCGGCACCCGCCGGGCGCAAAACCCTCTCCCGAAACCTGTTGACGGCGGAGACGCGCTCCGTATACTGCCGATGCTTTTTCGAGAACCCACGCATCGGAGCGTGCTGGAACGCATCCAAGCGCGTTGCGCGAAAGCCCTTAGGACGTGGGAGCTTCGGCAAAGGGAACGACTTGAACGAGGACGCTATGATGAAGCGGAAGGGCACCCCGGAAGACGACGATCTCGGTGGAGCTTCGGAAGAGGAATTCGAAGACTACGGGGACGAGGAAGACGATCTTCTGGAGGACGACCTCGACGATGACGATGATGAATTCGACGAGGACGGTGACGACGATTTCGACGAAGATCTCGACGAGACCTACGAGGACGACCTCGGGGAACTCGATGACGAGACGGTGGAAGAGGAGTAACCATTCCGATGGAAATCGGAAAGAAAGCCCGGCGCGTTGCGCGCTGGTTGCTGGGAGGTGGCTGACGAAATGACCGGCTTTGGGCCTCACCTCATGGTGGACGGTTACGGTTGCGACAAGAAGAAGCTTCAAGATCTGAAGCTGATCTACCGCATCCTGGACGAACTGCCTGGCCGTATTGGCATGACGAAGATCATGCCACCGTACGTCTTCAAGTACAGTGGGGTGAAGCCGGAAGACTGGGGGCTTTCCGGCTTTGTTTTGATCGCGGAAAGCCACATCAGCATCCATACGTTTCCGGAGAAGAACTTCGTCTCCTGCGACATCTTCTCGTGCAAGGAGTTCGACGCCGAGTTCTCGTCGGGCTACCTGCAGAAGGTGTTCGAGATGACCAAAGTCGAGGCGCGAGTGCTCGACCGAGGAACGGAGTTCCCGAAGGACCTCAACGGTGCCGCGCACATCGTCCGCGAGGAGCGCCAGCGCATTGCGCGCCCGCTCGCGCGGGCACCTCGGACCGTCGCACGCACCGCCTGAGGCAAACGTCCCGGCGCGGGCCCTGATCCGGCGTACCGGTCAGGGCCCGGCGCTTTTTTCGGCAGCCGTCGCCGTTCAGCACCCTTTCGAGCAGCTGCGCACGCCGTGTACGGGGGGAGCCCGAAGATGAGCGAACCGACCTGGCCGAGCGGACTGCCCTCGAACTTCGGCGGTCTCGACGACGAGCACTCCGCCTGGGAGCGCGCGCGCGTCGCGGTGCTGCCCGTCCCCTACGATTTCTCGACCTCCTACCAGAGCGGGACCCGCTGGGGCCCGCGAGCGATCCTCGAAGCCTCCCGCAATATGGAGCTGTGGGATGACGAGCTGGGGGCGACCTATCAGGCGGGAATCCATACCCTGCCCGAGGTCGAGCCCACGGCCTTGGGCCCCGAAGCCATGACCGATCGGGTCGCGGACGCCGTCCGGTGGATCCTCGATGCCGGCAAGCTGCCGGTCATGCTCGGCGGCGAGCACAGCATCAGCGCGGGCGCCGTGCGCGCCGTCCATGAGCGGCACCCGAAGCTCTCCGTGCTCCAGCTCGACGCTCACGCCGACATGCGCAACCAATACCTGGACTCGCCCTATAGTCACGCCTGCGTCATGCGCCGGATTCGCGAGCGCGTGCCCGCGGCGTCGGTCGGCATTCGCTCGCTGAGCGAGGAAGAGGCTGCCTACCTGCGCGGCCATCCGGCGCCGATCTGGAGCACGCGCCAGTTCCGCGCCCTCGAGCGGCGCTGGGATCCGATTCTCAAGGCGCTGACCGACGAGGTCTACGTGACCTTCGACCTCGACGCGATCGATCCGGCGGCACTGCCCGCGACCGGCACGCCCGAACCCGGCGGCCTGGACTGGTACGAGGCGGTGGACCTGCTCGCCTACGTGGCCGAGCGCAAGCGGATCGTCGGTTTCGACGTGGTCGAGCTGGCGCCGATCGGCGGCCAGTTCGCCTCGGACTTCCTGGCGGCACGCCTGACCTACCGGATGATCGGCCTGGCACTCAAACGCGCCCCGGTCGCGGCGCCGGTCCGCTGAAGCACTCCGTGGAGGAAGCTCGGGGCTCGGCCGCGGGCCCGGCGACGTCGTCTGCCGGCGTCCTCGTCCTGCGCAAGAACCAGGACCGGCGCGTTCGCGCGGGACACCCCTGGATCTTCAGCAACGAGATTGGCGAGCTCAAGGGCGATCCCGCCGACGGCGCGCTGGTCGACGTGCGCGATGCCCGCGGCGCGTATCTCGGGCGCGCCTACTACAACCATTCGAGCCTGATTTGCGCGCGGATCCTCACGCGGGGCCGAGACGAGATCGACGCGGAGTTCTTCACGCGTCGAATCGAGCGCGCGACGCGGCTCCGGGAGCGCGTGATGCCCGGCGAGGTCGCGCTCCGGCTCGTGTACGGCGAGGCCGACCAGCTCCCGGGCCTGGTCGTGGACCGGTACGGCGACTGGCTGTCGGTGCAGATCCTGACGCTCGGAATGGAAGCACGCTCGGAGCTGGTGCGAGCGGCCCTGGCGGCGCTGCCCGGCGTCCGTGGCGCCGTGCGGGTCGCCGACTCGCCCCTTCGCCAGCTCGAGGGGCTTCCGCTGTCGCGCGAGGTGTGGTGGGGCGACGTGCCCGAGCGGGTCGAGCTCGAGGTGGATGGGTTCCAGGTCGAGGTCGATCTCCTCCACGGACAGAAGACCGGGCTCTTCCTCGACCAGCGGCTCAACCGCCGCCGGGCGGCGCAATGGGCGGCGGGCCGGCGGGCGCTCGACTTGTTCTGCTACCAGGGGGAATGGGCGCTGCACCTGGCGCGCGGCGGAGCCACCCAGGTCCATGCTGTGGATTCGTCGGAGCCGGCGCTCGCGGCCGCGCGCCGGAACGCCGAGCGCAACCAGCTGAGCGATCGCATCAGCTTCGAGTGCGGCAACGTGTTCGACACGGTTCGGGCGCTGGAGCGGGCGCGCGAGCGATTCGGGCTCGTGGTGCTCGACCCGCCCGCGCTGATCAAGTCGCGCCGGACGCTGGCGGCCGGCGCTCGCGCCTATCGCGAGCTGAACCGGGCCGCGATGAACCTGCTCGAGGAAGACGGCGTCCTCGTGACCTGCTCGTGCAGCCATCACCTCGACGACATGCTGTTTCGCCAGGTGTTGCTCGAGGCCGCGCGCGCCGCACACCGGCCGTTCCGGGTGCTGGACTGGGCGGGCGAGCCGCCGGATCATCCCCAGCTGCTCGCGGTCCCCGAGACGCACTACCTCAAGTGCGCAGTCCTGAACGCCGTTTGAGTTGAGCCTTGTCGCGATCCGTGACGACCGGTGGGCGCCAGCGGGGCGACGGGGCGCCTGCTCGTGGGGCAGCTCCTCGATCGTGGCGGGGAGGTCCGGGCCATCGTCCGAGCACCGGAAACGCTGCCCGATGCGTTGAGAAGTCACGATCGATTGTTCGTGACCCGGGCCAGCGTCCTCGACCTCAGCGACGCGGAACTGGCCCGACACGCCCGTGGATGCCACGCAGTGGCTTCGTGTCTGGGGCACAACCTGACCTGGAAGGGGATCTACGGCCGCCCGCGGATGCTCGTCACCGATGCCACGCGCCGATTGTGCGACGCCATCAAAGCGAACAGATCCGGGGCGCCTGTCCGGTTCGTGCTCATGAACACGGCGGGCAATCGCAATCGCGGCCTCGAGGAGCCGGTCTCGTTCCTCGAAGCATGCGTCCTGGTCCTCCTTCGAGCGCTCCTGCCGCCACACCTGGACAACGAAAGGGCCGCCGAGCACCTTCGGGCTCGCATTGGCCCGCGCGACGGGGCGATCGAGTGGGTTGCCGTGCGCCCGGATTCATGGAAATCATCGAGGTGAAGTGCGATGGTTGATGGACCGTTGAACGGGCCGGCCCGCGCCCCCAGTTCGAAGCAGGTTTCTAACAGGAGGCACCGATGGCTCCGGAGCTCATGAGCGGTCCAAGAGAAGAAATCATCGACGGAGTAGGCGGGGTCAAGATCTTCGTTCGATCGTGGCGCCCGACATCGAAGCCGCGTGCCGTGGTCGCCATCTGCCACGGCGTCAACTCCCACAGTGGACAGTACTTTTGGGCGGCGGAACAACTCGTGGCCAGCGGTTTCGCCGTCTACGCCCTGGATCTGCGCGGGCGCGGGAAGTCCGCGGGCGAGCGGTTCTATGTCGATAGTGTCGCCGACTACGTCAGCGACGTCGCCGGGCTCGTGAAGCTCGCGAAGTCGCGGGAGCCCGGCCAGCCGGTGTTCCTGCTCGGCCACAGTGCCGGTGGCGTCGTGTCCTGCACGTACACGTTGGAACACCAGGCCGAGCTTGCGGGGCTCATTTGCGAGAGTTTCGCGTTCAAAGTGCCGGCGCCCGACATCGCGCTCGCCGTCATCAAGGGGCTGAGCTACCTGGCACCGCGTCTGCCGGCCCTGAAGCTCAAGAACGAGGATTTCTCGCGGGATCCGAAGGCCGTGCAGAAGTTGAACAGCGACCCTCTCACCGCAAACGAAGTGCAACCCGCGAAGACCGTTGCGGCCCTGGTCCGTGCCGACGAGCGGCTCAAGAGATCGTTCTCGCGCATCACGCTGCCGGTGTTCATTCTCCACGGCACGTTCGACAAAGCCACGATGCCGGGCGGCAGCCAGTTCTTCTACGACACGGCCGGTTCCAAGGACAAGACGCTCAAGCTCTACGAAGGGCACTTCCACGACCTGCTCAACGACGTCGGCAAGGAAGGGGTCATGGCGGACATCAAGACCTGGATCGACAAGCGCCTGCCCGCGGCGTGAGCAGAGTGGGGTCGAGCCTGGGTGGTCGTCGGGAGGCTCAATGAGCGTGCGCATCGTCCGACTCGGATCCCCGCGAACGCGTGGCGAAGGAACTCGAATAGGGACGGTCCGCCGCCCGCCTCGCGGGGTTCCCAAGTCGCAGTTCGCGAAGCAGAACTGGTACGACGTCTGGTTCCCGAACCTGGCCCCCAGCCTCGCCACCATGAAGGTCGGACTCGCGGCCCAGACGCCTGCCGAGTGGAAGACCTTCGTGAGGAAATACCGCGCCGAGATGGCAGCGCCGCACGCCAAGCACGACCTCGAGTTGCTGGCGGTGCTGTCGCATACCGCGGACTTTTCGGTCGGCTGCTACTGCGAGCGCGAGGACCGGTGCCACCGGTCGATCCTGAGGCAGCTTCTCGTCGAGAACGGAGCCCAGTTGGAGTAGCCTCGGGTCCTGACGGGCAATCATGACCCAACCAGAGTGAGGAACAGGAGATCGTGCCGGCAGTGAAGTGGTCCTCCAAGAGAAGTCGCACTCCGAGTGCGGGAGACCAGGTGCGTGCCTACCTGGCCGCGTTGCCGCCCGATGCCCGGCGGGAGCTCAAGAAGCTGCGCGAGGCGATCCGTACGGCGGCGCCCCAAGCCGAGGACGCGTTCAGCTACGGCATCCCGGCGTTCCGATGGGGAGGAAAGATCCTGGTCTGGTACGCCGGGTGGACCAACCACTTGAGCCTTTACCCGATGAGCGACTCGATCCGCCGCTCGCTCGCCAGCGACATCAAGGAGTACAAGACCTCGAAGGGGACCATCCAGTTCCCGCTCGCGGACCCGCCGCCGGCGACGGTGGTCAAGAAGCTGGTGAAAGCCCGCCTCGCGGAGATGGCCAAGAAGAGCAGGACGTGAAGCACATCGGCATCGTCGCGGTCAGCGCCGAAGGTGCGGCACTCTGCTACCGCACGATCTGTGTCGAAGGCGCTGTGATCCTCGGTCGGCACCGACACCCGCCCGTTTCCGTCCATACGTTCTCGCTGGCCGACTACATGGCGCCGATTGACGCGGGGGATTGGCAGCGGGCCGGCCGTCTCCTACTGACCTCGGCGAATCTCCTGGTTCGCGGCGGCGCCGAGCTGCTGATCTGCCCCGACAACACGCTGCACCAGGCGCTCGACTTGGTCCTCGCGGAAGCTCCGGCGCCGTGGCTCCACATTGCCGGCGAAGTCGCCCGGGTCGCGAAAGAGCGAGGATTCCAGCGGCTCGGGATCCTGGGAACGCGGTATCTGATGGAAGGCCCGGTTTATCGCCGGAAGCTCGAGGCCCTCGGGATCGGGCACGAGATCCCAGAGGCGAGCGCTCGCGAACGGATCAACGCGATCATCTTCGACGAGCTGGTGTACGGGCGATTCCAGGAGTCTTCCCGGCGCTACATGTGCACGGTGATCGATTCGCTCGCGGCTCACGGATGCGATGCCGTCGTGCTCGGATGCACCGAGATCCCGCTCCTGATCTCGGAGTCCGATTCCCCGTTGCCAGCGATCGACTCGACCCGTACGCTCGCCCGTGCCGCTCTTCGCGAGGCGACTCGAGAGGTTCCCGCCTGACGACAGGCCGACTTCAGGAGGTAATGATGCGCCCACTGTTCAAGTCCGTGTTCGCTGTTTCCGCGCCTGCGATCGTTCTGGCCCTCATTGCGCTCACCGGGTGCGGTGCTCAGCCCAAGGCGGCGCCTGGAGCCGGTACGCCGCTCCTGACCGAGGGATCCGAGATCGACCTGATCCGCGTGAGCGAAGCCGTGTGGGCGAGAGAGGCGGCCGTCGGCGTCCAGGGGCTTTCCGACGCCGAGCGGACGTTCCTGTGCGTGTGGAATCTCGAAGCCGAGGTCAACAACGGAGGCTTCTCTCAGTTCTACATCAACTCGGCGGGCGACAACGCGCTGGAAACCCCCGCGGCCCTTCGGGAAATCGGCGCCGAACGCATGGCGGCGATCGCCGAGGAGGCCAACAGCATCTTTGGCGCCTCGGGACCACCCAGGGACCGCGACGAACGCACCCGGGCGCTCGAGCAGAAGGGCAAAGAGGTGATCGACGTGCTCGGCGCGTTGGACGGCCGCTTCTTCGAGTATCCGGACAATCTATCGGATTTGCTCCGGCAATTCGTCGACAGCAACCGCGAGCAATTCAAGGCACCTGTGTGAACCGATCCCGGTCCTAGTCCACCGATCCCGAAAGGCTGCGCAGGTAGCCGACCAGCGCCTGACGGTCCTCGGGAGAGATCGTGTGGAGCCAGCCCGGCATGGTGGTTGCGTTGGGGGCGTGCGCTCCCCCCATACCGACGACCTCCGCCAGTTCGTCGTCACTGCGGCCGGACAGGGATGCGCCCCGAAGCGGTGCCGGGTGGAGTTGCGATGCGACGCTTCCGGAGAAGAATCCATCACCGCCGCCTTGCGGCCCGTGGCACCCCGAGCAGTAGAGCACGTATGCACGGCGTCCCGAGGGCGGTGTGTTCGGAGGATCCGCCAGATAGCTCGCGACCAGGTTGCGCCCGGCCTCACCGAGGTCCGGCATGCTGACGACGTAGTCCGTGACCCGATCCGTCCATTCGCGGCCGAGGTGAGGTCCCCAGACCGGCATGGCCGTGCCTCCACTCACGTGCACCCCAGATTCGATTGCCTTTCGCACACCATTCCGTCCGAGTGAACCGACGCGCGCGGCATCGAGCACCGCCGGAGGAGTCTTGCCCTCTGCGCGGATGGTGGCGGCCAGGGGGCCGTCCCCCTGGCCCAGGGGTCCGTGGCACACGGCGCACTGGGCCAGATACGCCTTGCCGCCGGCCTTGAGTTCTTGCGCATCGTTCTCGCCCCGGCAACCGGCGGCGAGCGCCAACAGGGGAGACACCACCAGGAGGAAGCAGGCGAGACGTCCACGCATGGTTGGCAGTTTCGAAGGCGGGATCATGGGAAGGGCTCGAGAGCTTAGCAGCCACCCCGCGCTCGCTCAATCATCGGCGCTCGTGCTTCACCTGGCCGAGGCTCCCCAACTGAGCGATGTCTCGCGGGAAGAACAGGGCGATGTTCCAGTCGATCAGCACGCGGACTTTTCGCGCCAGAGTCGGCAGCGCGATCAGGTGATAGGTGCGCACGATCCACCACGCGAGCAGTCCGCTCACCGGAATGCCGAGCAGCCGGCATGCGCCGTCGCGCTTTCCCAGGCCAGCCAGCATCCCGAGATTGCCGTAGGCGAACGACACCGTCGGCCCGCCTACCAGGGCTGCGGCCAGGTTTCTCGCCAGCACCCGCGCCTGACGCAGCGCATGCTGCGCGGTCGGGGGCGCGGGGAGTCCACCGGACTTGGCGTCCGGAACGGCGGCGCTGTCGCCCAGAGCCCAGACTCCGGACAGGCCGCGCACGCGTAGGTCCGATTCACACAACACGCGCCCTCGCTCATCACACACGGCCCCGAGCCGGGCCGCCAGAGGGTGTGCCGCCACGCCGGCGGTCCACACCACCGTCCTGGTCGGCAGGATGTCACCGTCGCTGAGGGCGACTGCGTCGTCGTGAACCTCGCGCAACGTAGTGGCGACGCGGATCTCGATGCCCTTTCCGACCAGCCGGCGTTCCACCCGCTTCGCAAACTCTTCGCCCAGGTCGCGCATGATCCCGGGCCCGGCCTCGATCACGACGAAACGCAGCCGGCCCGCGTCGAGGCTGGGATAGAAGCGCAGCGCCTCTCGTGCCATCGCGTGCAGCTCCGCGCCCGCTTCGACGCCGGCGTAGCCTCCACCGACGAAGACGAAGCTCAGCAGCGCGCGCCGCGCCTCGTCGTCTGCTGCCGCGTCGGCCAGCTCGAGGTGCTGCAGCACGCGGTTGCGTAGGTAGATCGCTTCGGCCAGGGTCTTGAAGGAGATCGCGCGATCGCGCAGGCCGGGGACGGTGGACGGCATCCGCGTCGAGCTGCCGAGCGCGAAGACCAGGTGATCGTAGGAGAGCGTTCGATGGCCGCCGTCCTGCGTCTCGAGCTCGATCGCGCGCCCCGTCGGGTTCACGTCCCGAACCTCGCCGATGACCACGCGGGTCCGTGACAGTGCGGTCCGCAGGGGCACGACGACGTGGCGCGGCTCCAGTGCACCACCCGCGGCTTCGGGCAGCAGCGGCGTATACAGCATGTAATTCTCTGTCGAGACCAGGACGATTTCGTGCTGGTCGCGGGGCAGCCGCCGCTCGAGATAGCGCGCGGTGTAGAGGCCGCCGAAACCCCCGCCTAGGATCATGATTCGCGCCATGGACAGAGACCGCCAAACCGAGAGCCGCGAATCGGTGCGCTCAACCGCCTTCGGCCGGAGCGCCCGTCTTCTTTAGCTCGTCGACGTAGTTCATCCTGAGTTCGGTCAGCACCTGCTGCAGCACGCGCGCCTCGTCGGGCTCGAGGTTGCCCCGCGTGCGCGCCTCGATCGCGGCCAGCGTGTCGATCGTGTCGCGCGCAGCATCGAGGTTGCGGTCGATCGAGCGGGTGATCGGGTTCATCAACTTGCCGAGCGCCATCATGCCGCTCTGCTGGAGCCCAAGCAGGAGTTGCAGGAACAGTGCCGCCTGCCGCGACGGCGATTCGACACTCATGGTTGCTCCTTTACCGGCGCCGCGGCCATCCGTTTGGCTTCGTCCCACAGTTCGTCCATTTCCTCGAGCGTGGACTGGGCCGGCGTGCGCCCTCGCTCGGACAGCCGGCGCTCGACGTGGTGGAATCGATCGCGGAAGCGATGCGCCGCCACGCGCAGCTCCCGCTCGGGATCGACGCGCAGGTGGCGAGCGACATTGACCACCGCGAACAAGAGGTCGCCCACTTCATGGGCCACCGCGGGCGTGGTGTCGCTCGCGCGTGCGACTTCGAGTTCGACCAGCTCCTCGCGAATCTTGCCGAAGGCGCCCTCGGCGTTCGGCCAGTCGAAGCCGACGGCACCCGCCTTCTCCTGGATGCGATAGGCCGCAACCAGGGCCGGCAGGCCCCGCGGCAGGTCACCCAGGAGCGAGCCGTTGCCGCCCTTCTCGAGGCGTTTGATCTCCTGCCACTGACGGTAGGCGGCGTCGCCGTCCGCGACCTCGGTCGTCCCGTAGACGTGCGGGTGCCTGCGAATCAGCTTGTCGGCGGCACGCTCCATGGACTCGGCGAGCCCGATTCCGTGCTTCTCGGCGAGCAGCTCGAGGCAGAACACCGAGAGGAACATCAGATCGCCCAGTTCCTCGGCGATCGCGCCCGGCTCGTTGGCCGAGATCGCCTCGGCGCTTTCGACCGCCTCCTCGGTGAGATAGGGGGTCATCGTTTCCAGCGTCTGATCGCGGTCCCACGGGCAGCCCTCGGGCCCCCTCAGCTTGCGGCAGACTTCGACCACTTTCTTGAATGCAGCGATCTCACGTTCGGTCATGCGCCGAAGATACCGGAGCGCCGGAGGGCGGCAAAGCCCGTCGCCTGCGCAGGAGCATCCACGTGAGCAGGATCAACACGATCGCGGCGACGATCGGGAGCACGATGGCCACGACCACTATCGACAGAGCGATGCCGTCCTCGGCCGCCGAAACGACGGGATTCCCCGTGCCGAGTGTGACCGCGCTCGTTCCCAGCCGGATCTTGGCTTTGGCGACGTGCACCAGGAGGCTGCCGGCGCCGAGCAGCAACGCCACGATCTGCCCCCAGGGCGTCGGCCAGTGAACGAACACCGCGTAGGCCGCGAGCGCACCGGCGAGCGGGCGCAGCGGGGTCGAAATCGCGTCGAGCGCATGGTCGACCACCGGAATCTTGTCGGCGGCGATTTCGAGCACGGTCGCGACGCCGAAGCTGACGAGCGCGGGTGTGGACGTCAGCCACTCGACGTTGGTCTGCAAATCCAGCCAACCAAGCCGCCCGGCCACGCCGAGCGCGAACAGGGGCAGGAACGCACGCAGGCCGCTGGCCGCCGACAGCGCGACTCCCGCAGCGAGGGCAACGATCCATTCCATCGACGGCTCCCTTTCTCTATGCTACGCGCGCCCGAAACGAATTCGGGCGCTCCGCGGAACGAATCCGCAAGCTCGGACGGAGTTTCCCCCGTGACGATGCCGGTGTCCACATGGATCGAGGTCGACCTCGATCGCTTCGCTTCGAACCTGGCCGCCATACGCGCGATGGCGAAGGGCGGCGACCTGCTTCTGGTGGTCAAGGCCGATGCCTACGGCCACGGCGCCGTCGAAGTTGCGCGCGCCGCGCGCGACGAGGGCGTGGCCTGGGTCGGCGTGGCCACGCTGCACGAGGGCATCCAGCTCCGGGACGCCGGGATCAGCATGCCGATCGTCGTGCTGTCGCCGCTGCTGCCGAGCGAGGTGCATGAGGCCGTCACGCACGAACTCGAGCCCACGCTCGCTGACCGCGACCTGGCACGCGCGTTTTCGGACGCGGTCGAGAAGCACGGCCGCCCACTGCGGGTTCACGTCGAAGTCGACACGGGAATGGGCCGAACCGGCGTGCTCGAACCCGAAGCCGAGGCGTTCATCGCCGACCTCGTGAAGCTTCCTGGGCTGCGCCTGGCGAGCGTCTACACGCACTTCCCGGACGCCGATGACCAGGACGTGTCCTTCGCGGAAGGGCAGGTGACGCGATTCAAGGCGTTGCTCGAGCGACTGGCTCAGCGCGGCATCAAGCCGGCACGCGTCCACGCGGCGAACAGCGCCGGGCTGTTGAACGTCCCCGAGGGACGCTTCGACGGGGTGCGCGTCGGGCTCGTGGCGTACGGGCTCGTGCCGCCCGCGGCGCGCGCCCCGATCGAGCTTCGGCCCGTGATGTCGTTCAAGAGCCGGCTGGTTCAGGTGCGGCAACTGCCGGCGGGCGCGTCGGTGAGCTATGGGCGCACCTGGGTCGCCCAGCGCCCCAGCCGGATCGGCGTCGTGGCCGTCGGCTACGGGCACGGCCTGTCGTGGCTCCTGTCGAATCGCGGCCGCATGCTGGTGCGAGGCGCGGAGGTTCCGGTCGTCGGTCGCGTGACCATGGACCTGACCATGGTAGATCTCACTGAACTGCCGGTCGCCGAAGTCGGCGACGAAGTCGTGTTGTTCGGGGCCCAGGGCGACGCCGCCATCAGCATCGAACAGGTGGCGGAGTGGAGCGACACGCTGCCTTACGAGGTCATGTGCACGATCGGCAAGCGCGTCTCGCGCATCTACGTTCGTGGTGGCAAGCCGGTCAAGCTGACGTCACTGGTGGGCGAGCGAGAGGATTGGACCCGACAGGCTGCTGACCATTTCCGCCGCCGCGAGCTGGCCGTCCAGGCGGCGCGCCGGTCCTGAGGTGCGCGTCTTCCTGATCGTGCTCGATGGCGTTGGCGCCGGTGCGCTGCCGGATGCCGCGAGCTACGGGGACTCGGGCAGCGACACGTTGCTCCACGTGGCGGAAGCGGTGGGCGGGTTGCGATTGCCGACGCTCGAACGGCTGGGGCTCGGTCGGCTCAAGGATCTGCCGGGCGTGCGCCCGCTGGCGACGGTGCAGGGTGCGCGCGGGCTCCTGACCGAGCGCTCTCCCGGAAAGGACAGCACGACCGGGCACTGGGAAATGGCCGGCATCGTGCTCGAGCGCGCGTTCCCGACCTATCCGGAAGGATTCCCCGAGGAAGTCCTTGCTCGATGGTGTGAGAGCACCGGCCGAGGCTGGATCGGCAATGTCGCGGCCTCCGGAACCGAAATCATCGTCCGGCTGGGTGACGAGCACCGCCGGACCGGCAGCTACATTGTGTACACTTCGGCCGACAGCGTGTTTCAGGTTGCGGCGGACGAAGGCGTCGTCCCGCTCGATGAGTTGTACGCCGCGTGTCGCCTGGCGCGGGAGCTGCTCCAGGGTGAACACGGCGTCGGGCGGGTGATCGCGCGGCCATTCGAGAAGACGGCCGAGGGCTACCGTCGCACGACGCACCGGCGAGATTTCTCGCTGTTGCCCCCGGGGCCGACGCTCCTGGACCGGATGTTCGAAGCCGGCCATCCGGTGGTCACGGTGGGCAAGGTGGACGAGTTGTTCGCGGGCCGCGGCGTCAGCGATGCGATTCACACGTCGGGGAACGCCGAAGGGGAGGACGTGCTGATGGATCTGGTGCGCAAGCCGGGTCGCGGACTGGTGTTCGCGAACCTGGTGGATTTCGATCAGCTCTACGGCCATCGCAACGACCCCACTGGTTTCGCGCGTGCGCTCGAGCAATTCGATACGCGACTGCACGAGTTCCTCGGCCAAATGCGCTCCGACGATCTGTGCCTGGTCACCGCCGACCACGGCAACGATCCGACCACCCCGAGCACGGACCACTCGCGCGAGTACGTCCCGCTGCTGGTCGCCGGGCCGCGCGTGCGCCCGGGCGTCGACCTCGGCACGCGAGGGACCTACGCCGATCTCGCCGCCACGATCGCCGAGCTGTTCGGAGTCACGAGGCCGACAGCCGGCAAGAGCTTCCTGCGCGAGGTGCGGGCGTGACCGTTCGCGCGCGGCGTACGAGTGGTCGTCGCCGGCGCGTGCGTGCGGGCGGCGGCATGACGCGGGGACAGCGAGCCGCGGGCCTCGTGGCCTGGACACCGGCGGCGGGCCGCCGGCTCATGGCCGAGGCTGAGCGCGCGCGTCGCACGTCGTACGCGCCCTACTCACGCTTCCGGGTCGGCGCTGCGCTGCTCGCCGCCGATGGCCGGTTGTTCCACGGCTGCAATGTCGAAAACGCCTCGCTGGGTTTGTCGATCTGCGCTGAACGAAACGCGGTCTGGAAGGCGGTGAGCGAAGGCGCTCGGAAGTTCGTCGCGATCGCCGTTACGCCGGGCGTCGGACGCGGGGCCTCTCCGTGCGGCGCCTGCCGACAGGTCCTTCACGAGTTCGCGCCGAGAATCCGAGTGCTCTGGCGCGATCCCAAGGGTCGTGTGGTCGAGGCGAGCCTCAAGACACTGTTGCCGTACCCGTTCGGCCCGCGTTCCCGGAGGCGGCGGTGAGCGAGCGCGACGAGCTGGTCGATCTCATCACCCGCAAGGTGATGGAGGCGCTCAAGACTCGTGAGGCTCCGCCCGCTCCGGCCTCGGAGCGTGTCCCTGCGCCTTCCGAGTCCAAGGCGCAGTCGACCGCGACCGCTGCCGATCCGAGCACCGTCGAGCGCTACCAGATGTTCGGCGTTTCGGTTGCTCGCGACCCTTCCGATACCCGGGCGCTCCACGCCGCCGGCGCGGAGCGCGTGGTGACCACCGTCGGCTACTGCCCGGCGTCGGACGGTTTGGCATCGCTGATCGATCACACGCTGCTCAAGCCCGACGCGACGCGCGACCAGATCGAGCAGCTGTGCACCGAAGCCGCCCAGTTCTGCTTCGCCTCGGTGTGCGTGAACCCGGTGTGGGTGCCGCTCTGCCGCGATCGCTTGCGCAACACCGGGGTCAAGGTCTGCACGGTGATCGGTTTTCCCTCGGGGGCGCACGCGCCCGACGTCAAGGCCTACGAGACTCGACGCGCGGTCGAGCAGGGGGCTGAGGAAGTCGACATGGTCATCAACATCGGCGCCCTCAAATCGCGCGACCACGCGCTGGTCGAACAGGACATCCGCGCCGTGGTCGAAGCCTCGGGCCGGGACACCGTGGTCAAAGTCATCCTCGAGACGTCGCTGCTCACGCGCGACGAAAAGCTGATGGGCGCGTCACTCGCGAAAGCCGCAGGCGCCGACTTCGTCAAGACCTCGACTGGATTCGCCGGCGGCGGCGCCACGGTCGAGGACGTGCGCCTGCTTCGCGAAACCGTGGGTCCCGACATCGGCGTCAAAGCCTCGGGCGGCATCCGCTCGAAGGAAGACGCCGAAGCCATGGTGCAAGCCGGCGCCAGCCGCCTCGGCGCCTCTGCGGGCATCAAGATCGTGCGCGGCGAATCCGCCGGCGCCGGGTACTGAGGCCGTTGCCGCCCGACGCACGGCAGATCCTGCGCGCCAAGCGCGACGGTGGCACTCATGATCCCGCGGATCTGAGCGCCTTCGTCGCGGCCTTCGCCCGCGGCGAAGTGCCGGACTACCAGATGAGCGCCTGGCTGATGGCTGCGTTCCTCCGCGGACTCGACGACCGCGAGACCGACGCGCTGACGCGCGCTCTGCTCGACTCGGGTCGCGTGTTCGACTGGAGCGATCTCGTCCGCCCGAGTGCCGACAAGCACTCGACCGGCGGCGTCGGCGACAAGATCTCGTTGATCCTGGCGCCACTGGTCGCCGCGTGCGGCGTACTAGTGCCGATGGTTTCGGGGCGAGGCCTCGGCCACACCGGAGGAACGCTCGACAAGCTCGAGTCGATTCCGGGCTTCCGCACTCGCCTGGAGCCCGACGCCATGCGCGCGCAACTCGATCGACTCGGCGTCGTGATGGTCGGCCAGGGTCCTGATCTGGCGCCCGCCGACGGGATGCTCTACGCACTGCGCGACGTGACCTCCACCGTCGAGTACGAGCCCTTCATCGTTTCGAGCATCGTGAGCAAGAAGATCGCGGAAGGCGCTGGTGTCCTCGTCTACGACGTCAAACACGGCGGCGGGGCATTCATGAAGGAACGCGAGCGCGCCGAAGGACTAGCACGACGGCTGGTGCGCGCCACCCGCGCGCTCGGACGCGGTGCGCGCGCCCTGATCACTGATATGAGCCAGCCGCTCGGCCGCGCGGTTGGCAACGCTCTCGAGGTGCGCGAGAGCATCGAGGTGTTGAAGGGGGGAGGGCCTGCGGTCGTCCGCTCGCTGACGCTCGAGCTGGCCGCCGAGATGCTGCACGCAGCGGGCACCGAACGGAGTCTCGACCTCGCACGCGAGCGCGCGACCCGGGCGCTGGATTCGGGGGCGGCGTGGGAGCGCTTCGTGGACCTGGTGGAGGCGCAGGGGGGTGATTCGCGCGCGGTGGAGGACCCTGATCTTCTGCCGAGGGCTCCTGTGGTCGTGCCGGTGAAGTCACCGGCGCGCGGTTTCGTGACCGCGGTCGACGCCGGGCGGATCGGGGAACGCGTCGTGCGTATGGGCGGCGGGCGTCGCGCCAAAGAGGATGCAATTGATTCCGGGGTCGGGGTCATGATCGCGCGGCGTGTCGGCGATGCGATCGAGGCGGGGGATGTGCTCGCCGAGCTGCATCTGTCGGCCGAAGACCGGGCTGCGGTCGAGGACTTGGCCGCGAGCTTCAGGATCGAGAATCACGTTGTCGCACCAGTTCCGTTGATCTCCGGTCGAATCGACTAACGGGCTAGACCCTACGTCGATGCCGGGTACCACTTCATGGGGTGCTGAGTCGACGGCGCGGATGCTCATTCTGACCGCGATGCTGCTGGGCGTCGCCGCGGCCGCTTGGGCGCAGGACCCAGGTACCGGCGCCGTCGCCGACTCCTCGTCCCTTCCGCCCCCGCCGGCGCGCGGCGCGAGTCTCATCCCGCTTCCGATCCTCTTCTATCAACCCGAGACCGGGACCGGCTTCGGCGCCAGCGTCATCTATCTGTTCGAGCCCGAAGCAGGTACCGATGCCGGCCAAGAGGCCCGATCATCGTTTCAGTCCTCGATCGGAGCCACGGTGATTTACACGACCAAGGAGCAGCTCATCACCGCGATCCAGGCGGAACTGTACCCGGACAGCGGCCGCTATCGCGCGGTGCTCAGCATCGCATTCCAGAGGTTCCCCGATTCCTTCTGGGGGATCGGCAACCACGCGCCCGATTCACTCGAGGAGGACTACACGGCCGAGGTGTTCGCCGCCGGTGGCGAGTTCCAGATGAGGGCGGCAAACAACACGTTCGCCGGCGTGTTTGGGCAGATTGCGAACCGTCAGCTGCAAGAGGTCGAGGAAGGTGGGCTGATCGCGGCGGCTGCCGTTCCCGGAACCGAGGACGGGACTCTGCTGCGCTTTGGCGCGCTACTGACCCGAGACAGCCGGGGCAGCAATGTCTTCCCGAAATTCGGCGAGTACCATCAGCTCCGCGCCTCCCACTCCGTGGATGTCTCGGGGAACGACAACGACTTCAGCACCTTCTCGTTCGACCTCAGGACCTTCCTCCCGATCCGCTCCGGAGTGTTGGCTCTTCGAGCGTTGGGGATCGCGACGGTGGACGAGCCCCCCTTCGACCTGATGCCGCAGCTCGGCGGCGAGTCGCTCCTGCGTGGATACTTTGCCGGTCGCTTCCGTGACCGGAACCTCAACGCATTCCAGGTGGAGTATCGCGGTCCGATGTGGCGTCGAGTGCGCGGCGTCGCTTTCGGAGGAGTCGGGCAAGTGGCCCACGACTTTGCCGGCCTACGGTTCGACGATTACCACCCCAGTGCCGGCTTCGGAGCTCGATTCCTCTTGAATCGCAAGGAGGAGTTGGAGCTGCGCATGGACTTCGGATGGGGTTTCGACGCGGAGTCGAGCGGGTTCTACATCGGGGTTGGTCAAGTGTTCTGAGTTGTTTCGGATCCCGGGGCGGTCGACACTGCTAAGATAGCGGCGGCGCCTCGCGGCCCACCGAGGCCATCGCTTGATCCGGGTAGCGGTTGCCGGCGGCGCAGCCGATGGGGAAGGCGGAATCGAGTGCTGCGAGGTCGGCCTCGTCGAGGGGAACGCGCAACGCCTCCAGGTTGCGGTCGACGTTCTCCGGTCGCCCCATGCCGACGAGCGGCACGAGGTCCCGGCCCTGGCGGAGGATCCAGGCGAGCGCCACCGACGCGACGGCGACGCCCTTCTTGGCGGCCATCTCCTCGAGCGACTTCAAGCGCGCCACGTTCGCCGCCAGGTTCTCGCCCTGGAAACGGGGCACGCTGCCTCGCCAGTCGCCCGGCGGGAGATCGGCCGCCGTGCGGATCTTCCCAGTGAGGAGCCCGCGGTGCAGCGGCGAGTAGGCGACGAACGTGATGCCGAGCGACCGCGTCACCGGGAAGAGGTCCCGCTCGGGCTCGCGCTGCAGAAGGGAGTACTCGGTCTGGAGCGCGGCGATGGGGTGGATGGCGTGGGCGCGGCGAATTGTCCCCGGACCAGCCTCGGAAAGGCCGATGGCGCGGACCTTTCCGGCGCGCACCATCTCGGCCATCGCCCCGACGGAGTCCTCGATCGGCACCTCGGCGTCGACGCGGTGCAGGTAGTAGAGGTCGACGTGGTCGAGCCCGAGGTGCGCGAGGCTGCGATCGATCGCCTCGTGCAGGTAGGCCGGGCTGCCGCGGCTGGCCTTGGTGGCGACGACGGCCTGGTCGCGCCGATCGCGGACGGCCCTTCCCACAAGGCCCTCGCTCTTGCCGCGCCCGTAGGCCTCGGCCGTGTCGATGAGCGTGATGCCCTCGTCGAGCGCGCGGTGGATGGCCCGCACGCCGGCTTCGTCGTCACCGCCGGCGTACCAGCCGGCGAAGGCCATGGCGCCGAGCGCGATGGCACCGACGTTCACGTCTCCCTGGCCGAGCTTGCGCTTCTCGATCATCGTGCCTCCCGCGCAAGGGGCTCCTGTAAAACCACCCCGGAGAGGTGCCGGAGCGGTTGAACGGGGCGGTCTCGAAACCGCCTGACTCCTACGTCGGCTCCCGCCCCCGAACCTTCTCGGGCTTCTTCGCCCGATTGCGTCGGTCGAGCTGACGCAGGTCGGACGGCGCTTCCGGCGCCGGCGCTTCCCCATCCTCGGTGACGTCCGGCGACGGTTCGCGGCCAATGGCCGGTGGGGACAACGGTGGCCCCGGGTGCGTCGCGCACAGTTCGGTCGGCTCGGTTCCCTCGTTGAACGTCTCCGACGTGATGATCGTGCACGACTCGGTCGCCAGCATTCCGGTCTCGGCGCACACCGGCCGCGTCACGGTGCCGGCGGGCACCGGGAACTCCTCGACCGGGCGGCCGCGCGTCGCCGCAATCATGAAGTCGGTCCACGCCGGAAGTGCTGCGTGCGATCCGGTCATGCCCGGCCCGATCTGCTTCTTGGTGTCGTAGCCGACCCACACGCCCGCCACCAGGTTGGGCGTGTAGCCGACGAACCAGGCGTCCATGTACTCGTCCATGGTTCCGGTCTTGCCGGCGGCGGGTGCGGTGAATCCGCGCGCGCGTGCGCCGGCGCCGGTGCCGTGATCCATGGCGCTCTGCAGCATCGAGGTCATCACGCCCGCGGTCTCTTCCGTGAGCACCTCGGTCGAACGCGGCACGTTCTTCTCGAGGACGTTGCCGTTCGAGTCTTCAACACGAAGGATGAAGATCGGGTCGTTCCGGATGCCGCGGTTCGCCAGCACGCCATAGGCCGAGGTCAGCTCGAGCAGATTGACCTCGCTGCTGCCCAGCGCGAGCGACAAGTTTTGCCCCAGCGGGCTGCGAATCCCCATGCGCCGGGCGTAGCTCGAAACCAGAGAGGTGCCGACCTTGCGTAGCAGCTTGATGGCCGGGATGTTGATGGACTGCTGCAGCGCGTAGCGCAGCGTGACCGGTCCGCGGAACTGTCGGTCGTAGTTCATCGGCTGGTAGAGCGAGCCGTCGCCCGCCGGGAACGATACCGGTTCGTCGACGATGATGTCGGTCGGTCGGAACCCATTGTCGATCGCGGCCGTGTAGACGAACGGTTTGAACGCCGAGCCGGGCTGGCGCAGGGCCTGAGTGGCGCGGTTGAAGTTGCTGTGGTTCCAGTCGCGACCCCCGACCATGGCGCGCAGGTAGCCGTTGCGCGGATCGATCGCGACGAAGGAGCCCTGGAGGTACGAGGTACGGCTCGTGGCGCGATCCGCCTCGGCCGGCTGGGTGAAGCTGGAAAACGTGTCCTTGATCTTGAGCTCGGACTCGAGCGCCACCAGCTGCTTCTCGAGCGCACGCTCCGCGATCAACTGCAGATCCATGTCGATCGTGGTGTAGACGCGCATGCCTCCCTCGTAGACCGCGTTCGAGCCGTAATGCTCGTCGAGGTAGAGGCGGACCATCTCGGTGTAGTAGGGCGCGCGGTCGTTGCTGTAGCGCTGGGGGGTGACACCGAGGGGCGCCCCCATCGCATGGTCGAACTCGACGCGCGTGATCGCTCCGGTGGCGAGCATGTTGCGCAGCACCTTTGCGCGTCGCGACTTGGCGGCATTGGGCCGCCGGCGCGGCGAGTAGAGCGCGGGATTCGCGGGTACGCCCGCGAGCAAGGCGGATTCGGCCAGCGTCAGCTCCTTGGCACTCTTGCCATAGAACGTCTTGGAGGCCGACTCGACGCCGTACGCGCCTTCACCAAAATAGATCTGGTTGAAATAAAGCTCGAGGATCTGGTCCTTCGAGTAGTTGCGCTCGATCGCGATTGCGAGCGACACCTCCTTGAGCTTGCGCGTCAGCGTGCGCTCGTGAGTCAGGAACAGATTGCGCGCCAACTGCTGGGTGATCGTGCTGCCGCCTTCGGCGGTGCGCCGGCGAAGGACGTTGTTCACCGCGGCGCGACCGATGCCCCACATGTCGACGCCCCAGTGATGGTAGAAGCTGCGGTCTTCGGTCGAGATCGTCGCGTTGATCAGGTGGCGGGGTACGTCCTTGAGCGCGATCGGCGACCGGTTCTCCTTGAAGAACTCGTGGAAGATGCGTCCGTTCGTGTCGTAGACGATCGTCTTGACGGCCGGCTTGATCGCGGTCAGCTCGGCCGGTGACGGCAAATCGCGCCCGAGCCACTGCACCACGCCGAAGACCACGCCGGCCGAGCCGAAAACCGCGATCACGACCAGCATGAAGAACAGCTTCCAGGGGAACCTGGACCAGGTGCGCACCAGCAGATTGGGTTCGTGATCGCTCATAGCGTACCGGCGAGCCTAGGGAGTGCGTGGAGGGGGGTCAAGAGATCGAGCCGTGCGGGGGCGCTTGGTCGTGACGAAAGCATGACCGTAGAATGCGGCGCGAGAACCCAACATGACCACGACCACTCTCAAGAAGTTTCCGGGCGCCGAGGAGCAATTCGAGATCCTGAGGCGCGGCACGGAGGAAATCCTCCCCGAGGGCGCTCTGCTCGAGCGTCTGCGGCTGGCGGCCCGCGAGGGCCGCCCGCTGCGGGTCAAGCAGGGATTCGATCCGACCGCGCCCGACATCCATCTCGGCCATACCGTCGGCTTGCGTAAGCTCCGCGAGTTCCAGGACCTCGGGCATCAGGTGGTCCTGATCGTCGGCGACTACACCGGCATGGTCGGCGACCCCAGCGGCCGGAGCAAGACGCGGCCCCAGCTCACCGAGGAAGAGGTTCGCGAGCACGCGACCACCTATCTCGACCAGTTTCACCGCGTTGTGCCCAAGATCCCGCAGCCCCCGCGACTGCCCGTGGAAGTCCATCGCAACGGGGAATGGTTCTCGCGCATGGCGTTCATGGACGTCATGAAACTGGCCTCCGAGTACACGGTGGCCCGCATGCTCGAGCGGGACGATTTCACGAAGCGGTTCAAAGCCGGGCAACCGATCAGCATTCACGAGCTGTTCTACCCGCTCATGCAGGGCTACGACTCGGTGGCGATTCGCGCCGACGTGGAGCTGGGCGGAACCGAGCAGAAGTTCAACCTCCTGGTCGGACGCGTCCTCCAGGAACTGCACGGCCAGGCCGCGCAGTCGATCATGACCTTGCCGATCCTTCCCGGGCTCGACGGGGTCCAACGGATGAGCAAAAGCCTTGGAAACTATATCGGTGTCGCCGATCCCCCAGGTGAGGTTTATGGCAAGGTCATGCGACTTCCTGACGCCGTCTTGCCAACTTTCTGGCTGCTGGTTGCAGAATCCACGAGCGAGGAACGCCAAGCGTTGGAACGAGATATGGGGCTATCGGCGGGAGCGCTCGCGGGAGGGGCTTCCGGGTTCAGGAACGCGGACGGTAGCCCCTGGGACCCTGCCCGGGACGCCCGCGTAAATCCCATGGTGGTGAAGAAGAAACTCGCTCACCGCCTGGC